>NZ_CP009288.1:0-4800000 GCF_000756615.1 Paenibacillus durus | reverse complement strand
CGGGAACCTATTCCGGACTGGATTTCCGCTACACGGCTTTTCGGGAGTGCGACCTATCGTTTGCCCGGATGTCGCTTTGTGTGCTGATCGGGACGCACTGGAGAAATTGCCTGCTGGACGGAGCCGATTTTAGTCACAGTTTATTGCACGGAGCCGATTTTAGCGGCTGCCGGTTGCAGAGAAGCGTATTTCTCAGCGTTCGGGGAGGGCGTCCGCTGGAAGAAGCGGCAGAGTGGGTGATGCCGGGATTTGCCGGGATGAGGTTTGCGGGAGCGGATTTGACCGGGGCTAAGCTCAGCTTCGCCGATCTGCGGGGGGCTGTGTTTGCCGGGGCCAACTTAAGCGGAGCCGACCTTACGGGAGCGGATTTGCGGGGAGCTGATTTCACCGGGGCCGACTTGAGCGGGGCTGTACTGGAAGGAGCGGTACTGGACGGAGCAGTACTGGAAGCGGCGGATCTGACCGGGGTTAGGCTGCCGGGCGGATCGTGGAAGACCGAGCGGAGAGAGGTGGAGCGGTGAGCTATTTCAGGTTAAGCCAGGATGACCGCTTTCCGAATGCGGTTCAGCCGCGGGGAGTGTCGGCCGTGATCCGGCCGGACATGCTGGATGCCGGACTGGCGGAGCGGCGAAGCGCGGAACAAGCTGCTGGGCAGGCAGCCGGACAAAGGGCGGGCCAGCGCCCCCAGCTTGAGGAATTAAGCCTTCAGTTTGCCGTGGCAGAGGTCGCCCAGGTCGATTACGTGGATTTCATCGAGTATCCGTTTCCCTTTGTCTCCAACCGGCTGAAACGGACCATCGAGCTCTTTGCGCCGAAGGTGAGGTTTGTGCCGGGTGTATTTACGGACTTGCCGCGCAGACATCAGGAAGTCTACTGGCTGGTTGCCGCGCCGCAGGTGGACTGCCTGTCGGATGAAAGTGAATGGCATCCAGACGGCACATTGCGCAGACTGGTGCTGGATGCCGGGCGTGCGGAAGGCCAGCCTTTTTTTCAGGTAAACGGCCCCAGAGAACGGATATGGCTCATAAATCTGGCGCTGGCGGAAGGGCTGCTGCGGCGGGACTTCAATGGAATTCGGCTAACACGGGTAGAACAATCCTGAGGAATAAGATGAAACCACAAGGAGGCGCAAGTTATGCAGGTAGAAGGTGCATTTAGCGTAGGCGGAAGCGGCGGCGAGGAGCAGAAATCGTATGTGGTGGCCGGGGCGATTCTAAGCTGCAGCTGCGGGACCCAGCTCACCCGGCTCAAAATCCCGTTTAGCCACGGCGTCTATGTCAAGGAAATGCCGCAGGTGAATGTAGAGGATTACAAGCCGGGCGTAAATATTATCCACTTTGGCAACTGCACCAACCCATTAAACCCAGCAGTAAAGAACGGTCAGTTCGACACTGAGGGCGTTCAGAAGGCTCCCTGCGTGCCTGTCATTACCGGTCCATGGGTGAACGGGAAATTCGATGTACTAATCGAGGAGCAGCCGGCGTTATTGAGCCATTGCACCAATACCTGCATCTACGAAGGCAGCCTGATCCGGATTGAAGACGACGGACAGGACCTGGGCGGCGTATCCGTCGGCAGCTCAGGCAGCGGGGCGATCCGGTAGGTGTAGCTGCACTATAAGGGATTAATCGTACGCGCTTTGAAAAACATGTGCAATCTTAGAAAGAGTAGACAATCTGGCATTCGTACGTAAGCTGGGCCATCGTGCCGGGAGAGGAGGAAAACAAAATGGCAACCTTACATACCTGGAAAGGATACGGGCAGATCAAGCTGATCGCCCCTTATGAAATCCAGCGCCTCAGGCAGCTGGAGATTCGGCGGAGTGTCGGCGAGCATGCCACCCTGTCGTTAAGCGCAATCCTGCCGGAGGAGCAGCGGGATCTGGCGGCGCAGCAGAAAGTGGAAGAGGAAGCCGTGGAAATCCAGGAAGTGAACGCGGACGGGGAGAAGGTGCGGACCTTATTCCACGGGCGGGTCGAGCAGATGGAAATCGAGACTGTACGGGGGATGTTCGAGCTGAAGCTGCAAGCGGTCTCGCACTCTTCCCTGCTGGACCGGAAAGTGGAAATCCGCTCCTTCCAGCTTGGGAATCAAAGTACGGGCGAGCTGATCGAACGGGTGGTGCTGGGCTATGACGGAGCGGACCTGATCGACAACGCCACAGGAGCGGATCAACCGGATGCGCTGGTGCTGCAATACCGCGAGACGGACTGGGAATTCATTAAACGCCTGGCGTCCCGTGTCGGCGCGGTGATAATCCCGGAGTCCTCGGCAGAGGCACCGAAGCTGTGGATCGGGGTACCGGACGGGGGGATGGAAGAACTGCCGTCCGAGACGTCGTTTACCGTGGGACGGGATTTGGCCGCGTATGCCCGGGCGCAGGCCGCCGGACTGGAAGCGAATGTGATGGATTTCACCTATTATGAAGTGGAGAGCGCCAAGTGGCTGCAACTGGGAGATAATGTGACGTTTCGGGGGAAAGAGCTGGCGGTGGCCGCCGCCGTTTCGCAGTTGACGGACGGGGCTTTCCGCCATACGTATACCCTGCGCCTGGAGGCAGGCATCCGGCAGCCCTTCATCCTGAATGAGCGGATCACCGGCGTCTCGCTGGACGGCAAAGTCATTGATCTGCAAAAAGACCGGGTTCGTGTGCACCTGGACATCGACGCCAGCCAGGAGAAAAGTGAGGCCGTGTGGATTCCGTATGAATCCGTATATAGCGCCGAAGGCAGCAGCGGACTGTACCTCATGCCGAAGGCGGGGGATGCGGTGCAGGTGTATTTTCCTAGCGCACGGGAAGAGGAAGCTATGGCGCGGGGATCGGTACGTAAAAGCGGGCAGCCGTCCCCGAAGCTGGAGGACCCCGGCACGAAATATTGGGGAACGGATTACGGCAAGGAGCTGAAATTCGGCGCGTCCGATCTGAGCCTAACGGCGACCGAGGGGAGCCTGTTCATCTCGCTGGAGGACAGCAGTGGGATTACGATCCAGAGTGATACGGGCATCGTACTGTCGGCCAAGAAGGATTTGGAGTGGACGTCGGAGAAAAAGATAGAGATTACAGCGCAAGAGGGGATCTACCTTCTGAGCGGCAACAGCAGCGTGGTCATGGATGGCAGCACGGATATCCGGGGCGACGAGGTGGAGCTTGCGGGGCTGACGAAAGCGCCGGTGACAATCGAGGACCTGGAGCCGCAGCCGGAGGCGCCGTTCGTCACGGAAACGCAGCCGGAAGAAGAGAAGCCGAAGAAGAAGGGATTCTGGAGCAAATTCCTGGACGTGACGCAGGTCGTACTGGATGTGGCGGGCTGCATCCCGGTTATAGGAGAGGTCGCGGATGTAGCGAATGCCGGGATCTCGCTGGCGCGGGGCGACTATATGGGAGCGGCGTTATCCATGGCCTCGGCGATCCCGTTTGCCGGCTGGGCGGCGGCGGGAGCCAAAATAGCGCGGGACGCGATGAAGGCGGGGAGCATGCTGGCGAAGGCCACGGACAAAGTGGTCAGCGTGGCGAAGGCAGCCAAAGAAGTGGCGCAGTCTATGACCAGCACGGGGACGCTCGGGAAAGTGTTCACAGGAGCGCGGAACCTGGGGAGTAACCTAAGCCAATCGGATGTGCTGCAAAAAATGCAAAAAATGATGCAGCGCCTGGAAATGAATAGTCCGAAACTGAGCTATGCCCTAGATATGGCCGGTCAAACTGCAAGGAACTACATGAAGAGCGAAGCCCAAGAGAGAGCGGTACAGAAGGTGCAGGAGGAAGGCTGGGCCCCGCGGGAAGTATTCACGCTGCTGGGCATCCTGACCAACACCGGGGGTAAGCGGCATGGCTGGGGCGGCGGAGACGGCAGCCATTTGGGGGCTGTTTCCGGCGGCGGCAGCGGTCGTTCGGGGGATGGAAGAAAAGGGAATGCGGAGACGGGTAAACCTCAAAAACAAAAAAAACATCAAGCAGAGAAGAAAAGTACTCCACAATCAGGCAATGGACCTTATTCACATCTTACAGATTCCAAGCATGTAGGTCCTGGGAAGGATTTTACTGCGGCTCAAAAGAAAAAGATAATTGAAGAAAATATGAAACAAAACGGTAGGGGTGTTAAGTCTGACCAAACAGGTCAAATTTTAACTAAACCTCAAAAAAGTAAAAAAGGTGTTACACCCGATCCGAATGAATGGCAAATCGATCATATTATTCCTAGGGATAAAGGTGGTACTAATAGTTACAGTAATGCTCAAGTATTATCTAGAAAAGAAAATAGAGAAAAATCAAATAAGTTACCTTCGGACTTTGATAAACCAAGCAAGAAAACACCACCAACTAAACCGAAAAGGAGAAAAAAATGAAGCCTGTGATATTAAATAGCCAATTAAATAAAAACAATTTATGGAGCGGTTGTACACTTGCATCGGTGGCACATGCAATCATGGTTGCTCACTATCCTGAATTATCATACGAACATTCATGGGATGCTGACAACTATAATGTTGTCGATGGTTCGGGAGGAAGAGGAACTATTACTTTCAAAGGTAATTATTTTGTTGGGGCATTTCGAAATGACAACTTTACCCGAACCGATATTTCTACAGCTATAGATTTTTTTATGGGTGCACCAAAGGATGTCCTTGAGTTGGCTAAGAATGAAACTTTAGAATATCTTCTTGAAGAGGATGAAGATGGTACGACCTCGCCATCTATAACTACCGCATTTTGGGGTGATAATGATACTATTTCTTCAATTGATAATATCGTAAGAATAGTACAATGTGGTGGATATTTATTAGAGAGGCAGCTTATGGAGAGTGACACTGCAATTGAATCTTGGCGAGATTATTATGAGATGACTTCTGAACAAGTAGAATTGTTAAAGTCCATATATGTTAGGAAAGTAAATAATCCTTATGGAAACATCACTTTGACAAAAAGTGAGATCAAAATAATTGGAACAGAAAGTCCTGAAGGCTTGAGCGAAAGTGTGGCTTCGTTTGAGGAAATCGGGATATACTGGGAGAAGTAAACTGCTACTACGTCTACCCAGTGTCAAGTGAATCCATCATTCAACCAATAACTTATAACCCATGTAATACCCGTATAAGACTTCACTAATCCAATTGTACGCACATCAATGCGTGAATTTTATATTCTAATTAACGCTATTCCGTTACATCAAACAGGTTGATTATGATCAGATACCACCATGATTGACCTGTTTTTTGTTACGTCTACCGCTGCTTCCCTTGCGCACCACGTACTACCAAAAGAGTGGGTGAGGAAGCAAGAAGTTAAGGGAGCTTATTCCAACTTGAATCATAAGTAGGAATGAGCTTTTTTACCATGTCCAAAATCAAAGGAGGAAGAAAATATCGGAGACGAAAGCTACGAGTTTGTTGAACGCGCTTTTTTTGAAGACAAGCTAAAGTTATACATTCCTAGCACTTTCGAGGAAATGCCTGTTGCGCTGCAAAAAATAAAATACCCTTATGAACAGCGTCCCGAGATCGTCTTGAGCAATGAGCCCGGGACGGTGAATCTCACGTTGAACCGGGTGGACCAAAAGCTGCAGGACGAATGGGTTCAAAGACTGACCTCCGGTATGAAAGCCATGCTGAAAAAAATGCAGCCGTCGAACGTCTTCTATGATGAACAGCTTGAAGAAGTGAACGGGAAAAGCATCGGTTATTTTGATTTCAAAAGCCCTGCGCTGGATGAACCAGTGTATCACAATTTGTTCTATTTTGAACTTGAGGGTGAGACGGTGATGGGAAGTTTCAATTGTCCGTACAGACAATACGCAGACTGGCGGGATATTGTGGTGCAAGTGATTCGTTCCATACGGACCGTTCAGGAAGAGGAGGAACCCAGCGTATGAGCGATACTTTTTTTACCGCAGCCAATGTTGTGGTTGAACCGTATCAATTTGAGCGCATTACAAGTCTGAAGCTGCTTAAGCAGGTTAACGAGCATGTGTCTTTTTCCATTACCGGCATCGTGCCGGATGGGTTACTAGATCAGTATGTGGAGAAGGCGGATGAAGAAGAGAGCATCCAGGTTTTTCTGCGGGATGACGAGCGCCAGGTCATTTTGTTTCAGGGAACCGTGTCGGACATCACCGTAAGAGCCGTTAATCATGTCCGTGAAATGACCGTCGAGGCCGCAAGCTTAACGCTGCTTATGGATTTAACCCGGCAAAGCCGCTCCTTTCAACATACAGGTCAAGCGTACAACGAGCTGTTCTCACAGCTTACCGCAGGTTACGCGGATGCTGAAGTGATTGACGAAGCTTCCGGCGGGCGGTCCATTGGCGAATTACTGGTTCAATACAACGAGACCGACTGGGCATTTGTCAAACGTGCGGCTTCCAGGCTGCATGCGGTGGTGATTCCTTTTTCCATGCAGCAGGGCTTGAAATTTGTCGTTGGTTTACCGGATTTGGGCGAGGCGCGTCCGCTTGAAGAGTTTAACTATACCATTCGAAAAGACCTTCATGAATACAAACTAAAGGCCGGCAATGGAATTCCCGAGGCCAGCGAGCAGAGCAGCCTGAGCTATGAAGTGACCAGCCCTAAAGTATTGGAGCTTGGCAGTCCCGTCAGCTTTCAGGGGCAAACCCTGTATGTGGCCCGGGCGGAAACGGGGATTGAAGGCGGTCTGGTTGTCAGCCGTTATCACCTTCGTAATAAGCAGGGCTTTGAATGCCGGACGGTTTATGCCACCCAGCTGGCGGGAGTGTCCCTTTTTGGCAAGATAACGAAGATCTCCAAAGATAAAGTGCAGCTCCATCTGGAAATCGATCACGGCTCCTCCTCATCCGGCGCCATGTGGTTTCCTTACTCTACCGTCTACTCTTCTCCGGATGGCAGCGGCTGGTATGTCATGCCGGAAGAGGGGGATGAGGTACGCTTGTATTTCCCCGACGAACAGGAGCACCATGCTTTCGCTGCAAGCTCCGTCGATATCGCTTCCTCCGACCCCGTCAAGCGCAGTGACCCCTCCGTGAAAAGCATCAGTACCAAGTATGGCAAGCAGATCGTGTTCAAACCGGGAGCTGTAGAAATTATCGGCAGCGGCCAGCTGCTCATGCGTCTGACCGATGAAGGCGGTATTGAAATCAACAGTGACAAAAAAATCAAGCTGCATGCCGAAGGGGATATCGAAATCCAGGGCAGCAAGGTATTCATCGAAGGCCAGGAAGGCGTGGATCTAATCCAGGCCGGGGCTACATTACAGATCATGAAGGATGTCACGCTTAGCGGCGGCAAGGTGAATATCGAATGATGAGGATAGACCGGGATGCTATGCTGCAGGATTTTCTGGAGAAGCATGTCCTTGAAGGCTGGCTGGGCGATCTTTCGCTGATTGAGCAGTATGTGGAAGAGCATAACGAACAGATTGAGGCCGACCTGCTGAATGCCTTCGAAGCCGTGTGCGAAAAGGCATTGCTGCAGCAGCGCGCGGGGATGAAAGGCGACATCCAATACATGTATATCTCCTTGCTTCGCACCCGTTTACTTGAAAATCAAGCGTATTACCGGATCGACGCCCATGATGCCAACTGGTTTCTGGACCCGGTGGATTGCGCGGAATTATGGTCGGCGGACTTTGTGTACCGGCCGTTGTTCAACCGAATGGCAGGACTTGAAGAAATGAAAAGAGACTATGCCCGCCAGATTACGTCGATGGATATCGAGCAAATCCAGCAGATCGAAGCCGTTAAATATCATCTGCTGACGCTTCAATTTCTCAAAACCATGATTCCGGCTCTAATCACAAGCCCCAAACTGGAGGAACTGGCCAAAGCGGAACCGTTTACCCTGTCTGCCGGTGAATACCGGGATGAGAGTATCATCCTGTGCAAGCTGGAGCGCCAAACGGCAGAGGCGGGGGCGGCATCCCCATTTACGGAAAGAGGGGAGAAGCGATGGATTATTTCTACTTAAAGCAGGATCAGCGGTATACCGATGTGCCGGTGCTGCAAAAAGGGATGGGACACATCGACCTGTGGAAAGTGAATAAGCTGCCGCCGGAAGAGCTGCCGCGGGTGCTGGTGTTCCCTGTCAAGGCGGGCAAGGAGAGCCGGTTTATCGACTTTATGGAAAGCCCGTTTCCGCTGGTTTCCGACCGGCTGATGAAGCTAATGAAGGTGTACGTTCCAGAGTGCCGATTTAAACCGGCGGCCCTGATCAACCCGGAACTCCAGCTGCAGAAAAACTACTATCTTCCCTTTCTGGAAGAAATCGAGGCGTTGTCACCGCGCAGTGAGTTTAATCTCGACCGGAGTGTGCTCAAATCCGCCGTTCTGCAAGAAGAGCGTATACGGGGCAAAAAAATATTCAAAGTCAGCGGTGTCGCCACACCGCTGCTGGTGATCCGGCTTGATGCGGCCGAAAGCATCTTGAGGCGGGATTTCACCGGCATCCGGCTGGAAAGAGCAGAACTGGATACCTGAGGGGAGGATGAAGAAATGTCAAGTCTGGAAGCTTACATTGTACGCGGCGCGACCATGCGCTGCCAGTACGGAACGCATGCGCGGAAGATTAACCTGCCGGTCAGCCACGGTGCCTATTACAAAGGAAAGCCCTTGATGAACCAAGGGGATTATAAGCCGGAGAACGTACCCTATTTCGGCATTTGCGCAAGTCCAGTGAACCCGAGCGGCGAGACGATTTATTTGGTGTCGGAACAAGGGGGGCCGATTCAAGGCAAGCCTTGCCTGCCGGTAATTACGGCCTGCTGGAATCAGACGAAAGCGGATATGCTCGTGGGGAACCAGCCGGCGCTGACCAGCGCGTCTTACCTGATCTGCCAGCATCTGCCCGAAGGCTGCATTTATTTTGAAAAGACGGGCCAGGAAGATGAATAGCCGGGTGGAGGTGCAAAGACGATGATCCATTATCATCAGCTCAAGGTCGTCTCTCCCTATTACATACAGCGCATAACGGATTTGACTCTGGAGTGGAAGCCGGGGGAACATGGCCGGATGACCCTTCATGCCATCAGCGAGGAAGCGCGTCAGACGTCGGCTGTCCTCGGGGCTTCCGCCGACGATGAGATTCACCTGTTCTATAGCGAAGGCGGGCCGGATATCCCCTTGTTTAAAGGAACGGTCAGCCATGTCGCGCTATCCCATATCCAGGGCGTCCATCAGGTGGTCATTGAAGGCGTAAGTGCCTCTTATCAGATGGATATTGAAAAGAAGAAGCGTTCCTTCCCCGAGGTGAATCAAACCTACCCGGAACTCGTGTCCAAAGTGATGCAGGATTATCCGAATAGCGATGCTTTACCTAGCGCCGGTGAACAGGGAGCGGTAGGCGACGCCATCTTGCAGTACGATGAAACGGACTGGGAGCTGCTCAAGCGGCTGGCCAGCCGCTTACAGGCGGTTATCGTATGTGATATATTGGAAGCAGCAGGGCCGAAAATCTACTTTGGTATGCCAGAGGGGGCCGCCCGCACCCTGCCCGCAGGCACAGCGTATACCGCCCGCAAAAACTTAACCGCCTATAAGCGGGCCGGGGGAATCGAAGCCGGACTGCATGACACTGACTTTTTTGAGTATGAAGTCGAGACGGGAGAGCGTTACGCGATTGGGGATCAGGTTCGCTATCTGGACAAGGACATGATCGTCAGCGGCGTGGCGGCGCGGATGGATAAGGGCGTGCTGGTGTTTACTTATACGTTGTCCCGCCCGGAGGGTATCCGCAGTCTGGAGCTGGGAAATTCGCGGATGGCGGGCCTCTCGCTGGAAGGCGAAGTGCTGGACGTTCGGGGAGAAGAAGTGAAGTTGCGGCTGGATATTGACAAGGACGACGGCAAAGCCGATCCGCACTGGTACCCGTTCGCACCGGCGACGGGAAGCGCGATGTACAGCATGCCAAAGCCTGGGACCAAGGCGAGCCTGTATTTTCCGAATGAGCAAGGGTCGCGGGCGATGATCGTGAGCGCGGTACGGATGAACGGGGAAGGCTGCGCCAAGACGGGGGACCCAAGCAACCGTTATTTCGGAACCGAACACGGGAGCGAGCTGAAGCTGGCGCCGGACATGATTCAGATCATGGGCGATCCGGGCGGAGCGCTGCAGCTGAGCCTGAACGATGCCACGGGAGTGGAGCTGAAAAGCCCGAAGAAGCTGACGCTGACGGCCGGGAAAGAAATGACGTTGTTCACGCCAAAGAAAATAACGATCCGCAGCACGAGCCTGATCATGGCCTACCAAAAAGGAGCGAAGGCCGGACTATCGGTAGAAAATGAATACTTGGAAGCAAGCTGGCAAAAGCCACGGACAAAGCGGTCAGCGTGACGGAGACGACAGCCCGTTGGGTACTGTTTCCGCATCTCGTTTAAGATGATTAAGCATAAGAATAATCCGGTGACGCCATGTCATAGAAAAAGAGATCACGGAGTCTTTAGCGGACTTGTCCGGATCTCTTTATTTACTCTCGAAAAGTTCTTCCGCCGATTGTGCCGTGGGACACAGCGGCGCGAACATGATGGGAGGGAAGGGAGCCTGTAGGCTCTCTTCCAAGGATGAATCAATGCCGATTAGATAAACAGAGAACGGGTGATGATAACCAGCAGAATGAAGAGAACCAGGATGGCTCCAGTGCTGGTAAAAGGTCCGTATCCGTATCCGCCTCTTACTTCTTCGCTCATGTTCATTCCCCTTTCGGTGAGTTGTTGTACTTGAGTACACCGTATTGTATGTGCCCGATTCTTCAGTGGTATGGGCCGATGCCATTAGAGGCGGCAAAAATAAAAGTAAGGGTTCCTTTCAGAAGCTTCCCAAGTATTTACGAATCCACAGCTGCCGCATGATACACACGCAAAAAGCCTCCGCATTTGTTATGCGGAGGCTGATATATAGGCTGGATTTTAAACGTTATGTTATCTGGCTTGCTCCAAATCGCGGATGCCTGCGTATACGAGGTCGAACAGATCTTCCAGATTCTCCTCTGCAATGCAGGAGAAAGCGATGCGCAGGTCGGTGTCGCCAAGGGCAATGGTGCCAAGGCCGTAATTGTGGATCAGATGCTGGCGCAGTTCTTCGGCATGGACGGTATGAAGCTTCAGGCACATGAAATAACCGGAGTTGAACGGATAGTACGTCCATACTTCGTCTCCGTACTTGTCGCTGTCGAGCAGCGCCTTGACCTTGTTGGCGCGGCCCTTCATAACCCGGAACTTCTCTTCTTTCTGTTCGACGAATTCCGGCGCCTTGAGCGCGTCGAGCACGAACGTCTGCGAAGGATGCGGCCCGCTGGAAATGGTGGCCCGGATAATACCGAGCGTCTTCTGCTCCAGGGCGGCCAGCACGTCTTTGCTCTCGGAAGCATAAGTGATGAAGCCTACGCGGAAGCCCCATACGTATTCTTCCTTAGTCGCGCCGTCAATCTTGACGGCAAGCACACGCGGATGCACGTTCGCCAGCTTGCCGAACAGCGATTCCTTAAGCGAATCCTCGAAGAAGAGTCCGAAATAGGCGTCATCACACACCGCAACAACGTTAACGCCTTCTTCCGCCGCGCGCAGAATCGCCGCAACGATTGCGTCGCCTTCCTTGATGCCCGGCGTGTACCCCGTCGGGTTATTCGGGAAGTTCAGCAGCACGATCGCCTTGCCTTTGTCCTTCTGCGACAGGAGCGCCTGAAGCAGTCCGTCGCTGTTGAAGGTCATGTCTTCGGTGAACAGCGGGTAAGTAACCAGTTCCGCGTGGCGGCGGACGCTGAAGGTTAACTCGTAGTTCTCCCAGTTCTTATCTGGGTAGATGACAGCGTCGCCGGACTCGGCGAACAGGTCGGCGACGATGCTGAGTCCGTGGGTCAGCGCATTGGTTACAATTGGATTGCCGAAGGATTTGCCTTCAAGCGAAGGGTTCTCGCGCAGCATTTTCTCGCGCCATACGGTCCGCAGCTCCGGTTTGCCCGCCGGCGGAGCGTAGCCGTATAAGTCCTTCGGAGCGAACGCGGAGAGCTTTTCCTGGATGACATTCAGATGCATCGGACCGCCGTTCTCGGTGGCGATGCCGATTGTGGCGTTGTATTTCTTGGCATGAGCGGTCGCCTCTGCGGATTGGCTCAAAATGCCTACTTTTGGAAAATAAATTTCTCGGCCAAGAGTGGACAGCATGTCGTACACATGCTCATTTCCGGCTTTAATGCTTTCGTTTAATTGTCCAGCCTGTGGATTCATCGGTTTCATCCTTCCGGGTATCTTTGAAAATCGGAGCACATTAACGATGGGAGCGCCCTTGAAATCGTTAGCCAACGTTCTAACATTGCCTAACATTATATCACCTGCGGTACAGGGCAGTCACTTCGGAATATCGGTTTTTTCTAAAAGAATTAGGGATAATTTTAAGGCTTTTGATAAACGTTCACACAGCAAAGCGGGGACTGGCCGCGTTATACGGACAATCCCCGCTTATATTCGCACATTAAGCCATTTAAGAGGAGTGGAACGGACAGAATTTTTTCATCATCTCAACCGTTTCGGCATCCCGTTCCCCGCCTCTGGCCTCAAGCCCGCTGATGACGGCGCTGCGTTCTTCTTCCTTTAGATTTTGCCCGAACTTGAATTTGGCGGTAATTTCTTCCGGAACAATCCGCACTACGGCGACCGCTTTAAGCTGGGGACGGTACTTCGGATTCTCCGCGTCAATGGGGTCATACCCGCCCTCCGGCTGGAGCTTCTTCATGAACTTGTCGAGCGCCGCCGCTTTTTCACTTAAATCAGTGACGATCTCGGCCGTGCCGAAGGCGGTGACGCTTTTGAAATAGGCGGTTGCCGGACAGGCCATTTGGGGATCGGTAAAATACGAAGGAATCAGGGCAAACTCATCCGCTACGGTGAAACAGACCTTGTCCATCTTGCGGATCGCGTCCATCTTGCCGCCGGCATGGCTGCCGTGGAAATAAAAGCTTCCGTCAATATAGACGAAATTAAGCGGGATAACGCGCGGACGGCCCTGCTCGTCGATCACGCCGAGAAAGCCGAAGCTCATTTCATCCAGAAAGGCTTCCAGTTCTTCTTCCTGTTCGACTTTAAATTCTTTTCTTCTCATATGCAGTTTCTCCTTTGGCTGATAGAAATGGTTAACCAACAGCATAACAGGAGATTGACAAGAAAAAAGAGCCCATTTACATTATTTTTATTGGTCCACTTGAATGGGGGGAAGGAAGGCATGGACGCCATTCCAATATTAAGCTTTGACGAATACTTGGCCGAATACCGCTATAAGTATCTGGCGCTGTATCATGCGCTTAGGGCGGCGATCTTAAGCGGGAATTTGCCGGGAGGCGCGCGGCTTCCCTCGACCCGCAAACTTGCCGCTTTATACGGTCTGTCGCGGGGGTCGGCGGCTCAGGTGTACGATATGCTCAGTGCCGACGGCTATGTAAAATCGGAAACGGGACGCGGAACCTTCGTGTCGAGGGACAGTTTCGTGACGGAGGGCGGTCAAGCGGCTGAAAAAAGAGCGGGACAGGCGCAGGATCGTTCGGGGATGGCGGACGAAAGCACGGGACAGGCGGAAGCCAGCGCAGGAATGGCGGAAGGAACCGTGGGACAGACGGAAGCCCGTGCCGGGATGGGGGAACCTCCCCGCGAAGCGGGGCGAAACCGCGCCTCCATTAGGGAAGGCCGGTCTGGGGAAGCCCCGGCTCATCCCGGCAGGCCGGGGAGACCGCTCTCCGCAGAAGGGAGCGGCGGAACCTCGCTGCCGGCGGAGGGAGCCGCAGCAATTCCGAGCCTTATGGCGGACATTCCGCTGTCCGCCTGGGCCCGGCGGCTTGCGGCGCGGCCGCCTGTAAGGGAGCAGGCTGCGGGGGACTCAGTCATCAGCTTCCGCAGCGCCGTAATGCCGATGGAGCATTTCCCCTACGCGGAATGGCGCAGCGCGCTGTCCCATGCTGGGGGCAGGGGCGGCGGTGCGCTCGCCGTCTCCGCGCCGCCGCAGGGAGACGAGGGGCTGCGGCGGGCGATTGCGGCGCATCTGCGGATTACCCGAGGCATCCGTGCCGAAGCGCAGCATATCGTGACGTTCAGCGGCTCCATGCAGGGCATCGTCCTGCTGACTCAGCTGCTGCTGGACAGCGGCGGCCAGGCCGTCGTCGAGGACCCCGGCTTTCACGGCATCCGGCGCGCCGTCGAGGTGTCCGGCGGCGTGCCGGTACCAGGCCGCGTGGACGGCAGCGGCCTTGTGCCGCAGGACTGGGACGCCCGGTTGCTGTTCGTGACGCCGAGCCGCCAATATCCCACAGGCGCGGTCCTGCCGCTTGAACGGCGGCGGAGGCTGCTCGAATGGGCGGCGGCCCGGCGGGCGATCATTATCGAGGATGATTACGACAGCGAGTTCCGCTGGTCCGGCCGTCCCATCGAGCCGCTGAAGGCGCTGGACCGGGAGGAGCGCGTCGTGTATATCGGCTCCTTCTCCAACACGATGTTCGCCGGGCTTCGCCTCGGCTATGCCGTCCTGCCGCCTTCCCTGATCCCGCCTGTGACGGCGGCGAAGGCGCTTTACGAGCCGCTTCCCGCCGGGCTGCTGGAACAGCGGGCGCTGGCCCGCTTCATGTCGCTTGGCGTATACGCCCGCCATATCCGGCGGATGACGCGCCTCTATGGCGAACGCGGCCGCATTCTCCGCGAGCTGCTGGCCGGAATGCCGGGCGGCCTGTTCCATCCGCAGCCCGGCGACGCGGGGCTGCATATATACGCCCGCTGGCTGCGGGGCGAGGAGGAATTTGCGCGCTTTCAGAAGGCGGCCAAGCGGCGGGACGTCGATTTCAGAGACGCCGCCCTTTACCGGATTACACCTGGAGAGCCCGCCGCCTGCTTTGCTTTTTCCCATCTGGACGAGGAGGAACTGATTGAGGGGATGCGGCGGCTGTCGCTGGCCTGGAACGATGTGCAAAATGAAGCGTGAACAGGTATGATAGGATAAGCTATTCATGATGAAGGAGGGAGAAAGGATGCTGCATGCATCGCCGTCCGCTTTTGTCATCCTTCCCGCCTTGGCCAAAATCGTCTGCGAGCCGGGATGGAAATGGCAGAAAAGGGAGAAGCCGCTGCCCAACTATGATCTGTTCTACGTCTGGAGCGGCGAAGGAACGGTTGTGCGCAACGGCACAGCCTATGAAGTAGGGAAGGGAAGCTGTTTCCTGTTTCGTCCGGGAGATCATACTAGCGCATCGCATAACCCGCAGAAGCCGCTTGTGCTTACATATATTCATTTTGACGTCAAAGAGCCGGTCACCGATATTCCCGAGCCTTACCGCAAGCTGACGGAGACGTTGGAGTTCGAGCATTTGCTTGCCCGCTACGTCCGGTTGTTTCTGGTCAAGACCTTCGCCGCGGAGGAAGAGGGCCAACTGATTCTTAAGCAGATTATGATCAACCTGCTGCGGGAAGACCGGGTCAAGCCGGTAGAACGGAGTGTCAGCAACCAACTAGTGGAGGTCATCCACGAGGTCGCGAATTATATCAGCCAGCATCCCGGCGCTGTGCATCGGGTAGAGGAGCTGGCCGCCCGCGCCGGTCTGTCGCCGCGCTATTTTTCCATCAAATTCAAGGAACTGATCGGCTCCTCCGTGCAGTCTTACGTTATCCGTACCCGGATCGAACGGGCCCAGCATTTGCTGCTGTACGCGGGAATGAACGTGACGGAGGTGGCGGATGCGCTCGGATACCGCGATATTTTCTTTTTCAGCCGCCAGTTCAAGCAGCATACAGGGAAGAGCCCCTCGGAAATTCGCTAAATGTGGTTTTAAATTAGGGACGCAAGGTCCAGTGACTGCTTGATCTGATAAATAAATGTGACAAACGAACCGGAGACGCTTTTGGGTCTTCGGTTTTTCTTGTGCTGCGGCGTTTAAAACGACTGAAAATTGTATTAAATGACTATTGTGAGCAAAATAGCAGGCGAGTGGGGACAGGAGGAGAGCGTCATATGTACGAAATCGTGCTGATACGGCATGGAGAGAGCGAATACAATCGGCAGAACCTTTTTACCGGCTGGAGCGACCCGGATCTCACGGAGAAGGGGATACACGAAGCCAAGGACGCGGGGAGAACACTGAAGGAAGCCGGGTATACGTTTGACCTTGCCTTTGCTTCGGTGCTCAAGCGTTCCATCAAGACGCTCAATCTTGTTTTGGAAGAGCTGGACCTGCTGTGGATTCCCGTGCAGAAATCGTGGAAGCTGAACGAGCGGCATTACGGCGCGCTTCAGGGCCTCAGCAAGTCGGAGACGGCGGTAAAATATGGCGACGAGCAGCTGCATATTTGGCGGCGCAGCCTGTCGGTCCGGCCGCCGCTGCTGGAGCCGGACGATCCGCGCTACGCGAGAAACGACAGACGCTACCAGGAGCTGCGTCCCGAAGATATTCCCCTCGGCGAGAGTCTGGAGGACACGGTCCACCGGGTCGGAGACTTCTGGGGGAACCGGATCGTGCCGCTTGTCCGCAAGAAAGAGCGTGTGCTCATTTCGGCGCACGGCAACACGCTGCGCGCCTTGATTAAATATATGGAAGACCTCGACGAGGCCGCGCTGCTGGATCTCAATATTCCAACCGGCATTCCTCTCGTTTACGAGCTGGACGACGATGTGAAGCCGATCCGCCGGTTCTATCTCGGCGAGCAGGAGAAGGTGGAGGCCAAAGCCCGCGAGGTGGCAAATCAGGGCAAGGTAAGCGAATGAAGGAGGCTTTTCTCGGAACAAAAAAGAAGCTTCCCCTTACAGGTTCGTAAGCTGAAAAAGAACAGGCCGGCAGCTAGGCGGATTCTCATCCTGCCGATCTGCCGGCCTGCTTCGGTTCAACTCAGGATACCGCTTATTTTGCTGGCTGCAAAAATCCAAGCAGCTCGCCCATCTTGACCTTCGTGCCGGGCTCAAGTCCCGGACGGGGGCTGAAAATGCCGCTCTCGGTCAGCAGCACCACCGTCGAACCGAACTCGAAGTAAGCGAGGTCCTCGCCGATTTCCCATACACTTTTGCCTTCGACTGAATAGCGGATGCTGCTGACGTTCATCGCGCCCACCTTCACGACCGCAACTTCACCGGCACTGTGGGCGATATAGGTGATCAGCCGCTCGTTGCGGCACAGCACGCCTTTCATATGCTTCATGCCAAATTCGTTAACAGGATAACAGCGCCCGCGAATATGGTCGCTCTCCGTCTTTTTTCCGGTAACGGGAGAATGAATGCGGTGATAGTCGGTAGGACTTAAATACAGCACGAAAAAAAAGCCTTTCTTGTAAAGCTCCTGATGGGGGGAGTGGTTCAGCAGCTCCTCCAGATTATAGTCTTGTCCTTTTACATTCAGAATTGTTCCCGATTCAATCTTCCCCATCGCCGTAATCATCGCATCAACGGGGCTTGCCAGAGCGTCCGTCTCTTCCGTGACGGGCCGCATGCCCTGCTTCAGCCTGCGGCTGAAGAACTCGTTGAGAGTCGCGTATTCCCGGGGGTCTTTCTCGGCCTGCGAAGCGGGAATATGATAGGTCCGGATAAATGCCGGGATAAGAAACCGGCTGATCCTGCTGTGGGAAAAAGCGCCCATTATGCGGGAAATCCACCTGTGCGAGGACAACTCGGTCATCAGCCGCAGGAGTCGTTTAACCATGCCTTGTCACCCTTCCGTCATACAGCGCAGCCCCGGGTTCTTTAGGCCCAGGGCCGCTCTGCATTATATTGACATAGAATAGAGGACAAATCAATAACGTTATCACTCCGATCCGCCTTCCAGCAAATACCGCGCATATCCCATCGGCCGCCGGTAGGTGTCCTTCCAGACTTCAGGCAGTCCCGCCTTGTAGAACCCGTACCGCTGGTCTCGTCCGTTGCATTCGATGAAAAAAAGCTTCCCGTCCCGCGTAAGCCCGATGTCGAGTCCGATATCGGCCAGTCCGGGCAGGCTGTGCTCCAGGCAGTGTGCAACCGCAAGGCCGAGGCTTGCAGCCGACATGCGGTAATGAGCGGCGGCGCGGGCGGGAAAAGCCTGCTCCAGCGCAAAGGCGGCTTGCGCCGCTTCTCCGCCTTGGGCGATGTTCGAGACAAAGCCGCCGGGAGGCGCCAGCTTGGCGAAGAGGCCGGTTACGGCCCATTCGCCGCCCCATCTCCGCTGGACGGTAACCCGTAAATCAAAGGGTCTTCCGCCCGCCTCCGCAAGCGGGATGCGCTCCTGAATGAGATAAGAGCCGGCATCTATTCGGCGCAGCAGCGCATACGGAAGACTGGAGGGATCGATATTGACAGTGACCATCCGGCCATTATGCAGATAATCCAACAACCAGCCTTTCTTGTCTTCGCGCCGCATACGCATAATCCCTTTGCCGATGCTCCCCCGGCGGGGCTTCAGAATAAGATCCGGATACTGTTCCATCATTCTCCGCAGTCCTTCGCTTCCTGCTTCCGTACCCGGAAGATGGCGGAGAAGTCCGGAATTAAGCGACAGCAGCCGGTGGATCTCGTCCTTGCCGTACCGGCTGCGTCTGTTGAACACCTTCACCCCGCGGGCGGCCAGCCGCTCGGTCCCGGTATTTCCGGGAGGATAAATAGCCCGGTTATGGATGACTTGGGGAATGGGGATAACGACTCTTTTATAGCCTTGATGACCCTTGATATAAGCGGTGCTGTAACCGGTGGCGGAATCAATGTCCGACAGCTTCAAATAGCAGGGAGTCAGGCCGTAGGCGTCTGCAGCTTCCTCGTAGCATGCGAGGGATTCCCACCCCGTCCTGCCTTGGGGAACGCCCCGGTGGGCGGAGGCATTCAGCAGTATACCGACGTTTTTTTGCTCCATTAGTCTATCCCTCCCGGGTGGTAATCCGCGCCTTGCGGCTAATGTTGACCTCTTCAATTAAGATATGTGCATACCCGCTTGTCAGGGTGGACGAATGAGCGAGTGGCAGGCGCCCTTTTTCATGTATTCCCTTCAATTGATGAAAAATAGTTGTCCGTTTGACTTAAGCAGCTTGTCTATGGAGATGGATCTCTTATCTCTATTCGTCTTTTGGCTTCCGAAATGGGAGAAAAGGGTGTCATTCGCCCGGTTTCCCGCATATGATGCTTAGGCGATAACACAGGGAGGGAGGGACTGCTTGTGAGCAGATCCAGAAAGAAGCTGCCGAGCAAGGCGAAAAAACGGCTGTATTTTGTGGATAATCCCAACATCAAGGAACTGAGTATACTGGAAGACGGGTGGCAGCAGTCTGGGAAGGGTGATGTGGAAAGTGAAGAAACGGATATAGACCTGACCTTCAAACCGGAAGAAATCATAGCCCCGGCAATCAAACAGGAAGAGATCGTAGCCCCGGCAATTAAACAGGAAGAGATCGTAGCCCCACCTGTCAAACTGGAAGACAACATGGGCCTGACTGTCAAACCGGCAGATAACATGGAAAAAGAGGCGCTGGCGCTGCACTCCGCTGCGGCTGCCAACCCGGTAGCGTTCCCTGCAGGGAAGACGGCGGATGCCGCTGCCGAAGAAGACGTAAAGCCGGAGACGTTCTCTCTCGCCGGGAAACTCGAGAAAGAGAAGCGGAAGATATATACCGATGACCTGTCGAACGGAGCGGTGACCGGACCGAAAATTGCTCCGCGCAGCATTGACGGATCAAAGCTGAAGCCTGGCATTATCGGCGCTCCCTGGCTTCAGGATTATGCAGTTCAAACCATCCATATCGCGGACAAGGCGATAACTTCAAGCAAAATTGCGCCTGAATCCGTGTCGGGCGAACATTTGGCCGAAGGTAGCGTCTCCGGCGGCAAGCTGCTTGACCACTCCATCGGCGGCGAGAAGCTGAAGGCGGGCAGCATCGGTCCGGAGAAGCTGGCCGACCGTCTGATCGACGCCAGCAAAATCGCCGAGCGGTCGATTGAAAGCCGCCATTTGAGCGAATGCGTCGTCACCACCGAGCTGCTGGAGGAAGGAGCGGTCACCGGAGATAAAATCCAGAGCGGCTCGATTGCCGGCCGCCATCTGGAGAACGGCCTTATCGACCGTTCCAAGCTGGCTGACGGATCGGTCGGCGGCGACATCATCGAAGACGACTCCATTTCCGGAGCGAAGCTGGAGGAAGGCGCCATCGAGGGCCGCCATCTGACAAATGGCATTATTGGAGCGAAGCATCTTGCGCCGGGAGCCATCGGCAGAGAACAGCTCGTAGGCCGGATCATCGGCGGGGAGCAGATCCAACTTGGTACCGTTGGCAGCGGGCATCTGGCTGAAGGTGCAGTCGGTTCCAGGGAACTTGGCAATGACTCCGTGCAGAGTTCGCATCTTGCTCCGGACAGCGTCACCAGCGGGCATATCGCCAGCGGAGCGATTATCGGGCGCCATCTGGCGGACCGGGGCGTAACTTACGCCAAGCTGGCGGAAGGCGCTGTAGGCACGGCTCAGCTGGTGGAACAGGCGGTCACCTCGTCCAAGATTGCCGATCAGAGCGTGCTCGGGCACAAGCTGGCCGACGAGGTCGTGAGCACCCGGCATATCGCCAAATCCGCCGTGCGCGGTCCGCAGCTTGCGCCTCAGTCCGTGGGCAACGCCCACCTTCAGCGCGAAGCTGTAAGGGAAGAACAGCTTGCAGCTGATGCTGTGGGACCGGGCCAGATTCAGGACAGCGCGGTGCATGCCCGGCACCTGGCGGCGGGAGCCGTTGGGGGCGGGGAACTCGCCGGGGAAGCGGTGGGCGAAGGGCATCTTCGTCCGCAGAGCGTTACCGCCGCCAAGCTGGCTGACGGCAGTGTTGTTGCAAGCAAGCTGGCCACGGGTGCGGTCGGCGGATCCGCGCTTGCTCCGGGTGCAGTAAGCGGCGAGCATATCGCGTTCTGTGCGGTGGGAGAGAAGCATTTTGCCGATTCAAGCGTCAGCGCCCGCGTTCTGCAGGACGCTGCGGTGGATGCCGAGCATCTGGCAGCCGGAGCGGTGGATACCCGGCATTTGCGGAAGAACAGCGTAGCCCCTATTGCCCTACAGCCAGGATCGGTGACCGGGGATAAGCTGGCGGAGGGTGCAGTAAAGGATATCCATCTTGCCGCGGAAGCGGTTCAGCCTCATCATCTCGCGGATCATGCGGTAACCTCGCTCAAGCTGTCGCCCGAGAGCGTAACGAGCGATAAGCTCGGCGATTGCGCGGTAACTGCCGCTAAGCTGGCTGACAGCAGCGTCCATTCCGCCAAGCTGGCCGCATCATCCGTTCAATCGGAGCATCTGGCGGACGGCTCGGTGGAAAGCCGTCATATTGAGACGGGTGCGATACATTCGGAGCATTTGTCCCAAGACATCATCGGCGGCGAGCATATCAGCTCCCTGTCTGTGGGCGTCAGCCATCTTCTGCCGGACTCGGTTTCATCCGTCCAGCTTCAGGACGGCAGCGTCACTGCCAATAAACTGGGTGAAAATGCGGTCGGTTCCGTACACTTGGCTCCAGAATCCGTCGGTGCGGTGCATCTGACGGACGGCTCGGTGAGAGGCCGGCATATCGCAGCGGGGGGGATTACACTTCAGCATCTGTCAGATGAGGTACGGTCCCCGGATCTGCTGCTCGATAGATCGATTGCCGGGAGCAAGCTTGCGCCGAAGAGCATCGGCAATGATCAGTTGGCCGAAGGTGCGGTGGGCAGAGCGGAGCTTCAGGATGAAGCGGTGAGCGGTTCCAAGATCGCCCCCTATTCCATCCAGTCCCGCCATCTGGAAGAGGCGAGTGTGCAGAGCTCACATCTTGCTCCATCCTCCGTCGCCGGGGAGCACTTGACGGCATCGTCCGTTCAATCGGAGCATCTGGTGGAAGGCTCGGTAAGGAAGGAAGCCATTGAGGCGGGCGCGGTTCAGTCGGAGCATTTGTCCCCCGGTATTATCGGCGGCGAACATATCCGCTACTCATCCATCGGACTGGGCCATCTCCTGCCGGGTTCGGTCTCGTCCATAAAGCTTCAGGACGGCAGCGTCACCTCTGACAAACTCGGCGAGGGAGCCGTCCGCTCCGAGCATTTGGCCGCAGAATCTGTCGCTGGAGAACATCTGGCGGACGGCTCGGTGGAAGGCCGCCATATCATCCCCGGCGGCGTAAAGCTGCTGCATCTGTCGGCTGAGGTGCGATCCACGGAGCTGCTGCCCGATGGCTCGCTCCCCGGAAGCAAGCTTGCGCCCAAGAGCATTGGCAGTGACCGGCTGGCTGAAGGTGCGGTCAGCGGAGCGGAGCTTCAGGATAAATCAGTGACCGGCTCGAAGATCGCCCCCTTCTCCATCCAGTCCCGCCATTTGGAAGAGGCGAGCGTACAGAGTTACCATCTTGGCGCAGAAGCGGTTCAGCCCCATCATCTGGCGGATAATGCGGTGACCTCGCTTAAGCTGTCGCCCGAGAGCATAACGAGCGATAAGCTCGGCGATTCCGCAGTAACTGCCGCCAAGCTTGCGAACGGCAGCGTCCATTCCGCCAAATTGGCGGCATCGGCTGTTCAATCAGAGCATCTGGCGGAAGGCTCGGTAGGGAAGAAGGCCATCAGGCCCGGCGCGGTTCAATCGGAGCATTTGACCCCCGGCATTATAGGCAGCGAGCATATCCGTTCCTCATCCGTCGGTGTCAGCCATCTTCAACCGGATTCGGTCTCGTCCGTTCAGCTTCAGGACGGCAGCGTTACCGCCAGTAAGCTTGGTGAAGGAGCAGTCGGCTCCGAGCATTTGATCGCGGAAGCCGTCACTGGAGAACATCTGGCGGAAGGCTCGGTGGAAGGCCGCCATATCGCGGCAGGAGAAATTACGCTCCAGCATTTGTCAGCCGAGGTCCGCTCCCCGGAACTGCTGCCCGACGGCTCGCTACCCGGAAGCAAGCTCGCGCCCAAGAGCATCGGCAGCAACCGGCTGGCGGACGGCGCCGTGGGCGGAGCAAAGCTTCAGGATGAAGCGGTAGACGGCTCGAAGATTGCACCCTCCTCTATCCAGTCCCGGCATCTGGAGGAGGCGAGCGTGAAGAACTATCATCTTGCTCCATCCTCCGTCGGCGGCGAGCACTTGACGGCATCGTCCGTTCAATTGGAGCATCTGGCGGAAGGCTCGGTAGGGAAGAAGGCCATCGGGCCCGGTGCGATTCAATCGGAGCATTTGACCTCCAGCGTTATCGGCGGCGAGCATATCCGCCCCTCATCCGTCGGTGTCAGCCATCTTCAACCGGATTCGGTCTCATCCGTTCAGCTTCAGGACGGCAGCGTCACCGCCAGTAAACTTGGTGAAGGAGCAGTCGGCTCCGAGCATTTGATCGCGGAAGCCGTCACCGGAGAACATCTGGCGGAAGGCTCAGTAGAGGGTCACCATATCGCGGCCGGAGAAATTACACTCCAGCATTTGTCGCCCGAGGTACGTTCCCCGGATCTGCTGCCCGACGGCTCGCTTACCGGAAATAAGCTTGCGCCCAAGAGCATCGGCAGCGACCGGCTGGCCGAAGGCGCCGTAGGCGGAGCGGAGCTTCAGGATGAAGCGGTGGACGGCTCGAAGATTGCCTCCTTTTCCATTCAGTCCCGGCATCTGGAAGAAGAGAGCGTACAGAGCTATCATCTTGCTTCATCCTCTATCGGCAGCGAACAATTGGCGGTATCGTCCGTTCAATCAGAACATCTGGCGGACGGTTCGGTGGAAGGCCACCATATCGCGGCCGGAGAAATTACACTCCAGCATTTGTCGGCCGAGGTCCGCTCCCCGGATCTGCTGCCCGACGGCTCGCTTACCGGAAATAAGCTTGTGCCGAAGAGCATCGGCAGTGACCGGTTGGCGGAAGGCGCGGTGGGCGCAGCGGAGCTTCAGGATGAAGCGGTAGATGGCTCGAAGATCGCCTCCTTTTGCATTCAGTCCCGCCATCTGGAAGAAGAGAGCGTGCAGAGCCATCATCTTGCTTCATCCTCTATCGGCAGCGAACAATTGGCGGCATCGTCCGTTCAATCGGAACATCTGGCGGACGGCTCGGTGGAAGGCCGGCATATTGCGGCGGGTGAAATTACGCTCCAGCATCTGTCAGCCGAGGTTCGCTCCGCGGAACTGCTGCCCGACGGTTCGCTTACCGGAAATAAGCTTGCGCCGAAGAGTATCAGCAGCGACCGGCTGGCTGAAGGCGCGGTGGGCGGAGCGGAGCTTCAGGATGAAGCGGTAGACGGCTCGAAGATCGCCTCCTTTTCCATTCAGTCCCGCCATCTGGAAGAAGAGAGCGTACAGAACTATCATCTTGCTTCATCCTCCATCGGCAGCGAACAATTGGCGGCATCGTCCGTTCAATCGGAACATCTGGCGAACGGTTCGGTGGAAGGCCGGCATATTGCGGCGGGCGCGGTTCAGCCGGAGCATTTGACCCCCGGCATTATCGGCGGCGAGCATATCCGCTCCTCATCCGTCGGTGCCAGCCATCTTCTGCCGGACTCGGTCTCATCCGTCCAGCTTCAGGACGGCAGCGTCACCGCCGGTAAACTGGGTGAAGGAGCCGTCGGTACGGAGCATTTGGCCATCGAATCCGTCACTGGAGAACATCTGGCGGAAGGCTCGGTGGAAGGCCGGCATATTGCGGCGGGCGCGGTTCAGCCGGAGCATTTGACCCCCGGCATTATCGGCGGTGAGCATATCCGCTCCTCATCCGTCGGCCTCGTCCATCTCCTCCCAGACTCGGTCTCGTCCGTTCAGCTTCAGAACGGAAGCGTCACCGCCGGCAAACTGGGTGAGGGAGCCGTCGGTACGGAGCATTTGGCCATCGAATCCGTCACTGGAGAACATCTGGCGAACGGTTCGGTAGAAGGCCGCCACATCATTCCCGGCGGGGTGAAGCTGCTGCATCTGTCGGCTGAGGTTCGCTCTTCGGAGCTGTTCCCCGACAGCTCGATTGACGGAAGCAAGCTTGCGCCCAAGAGCATCGGCAGCGACCGGCTGGCAGAAGGCGCGGTGGGCCGGGCGGAGCTTCAGAACGAAGCGGTGGACGGCTCGAAGATCGCCTCCTTCTCCATTCAGTCCTGCCATCTGGAAGAACAGAGCGTGAAAAGTTACCATCTTGCCCCTTCCTCCATTGAGAGTGAGCACTTAGCGGTCTCTTCCGTTCAATCGGAGCATTTGGCGGAAGCTTCGGTAGGGAAGGAAGCCATCGCGCCGGGCGCGATTCAGCCGGAGCATTTGACCCCCGGCATTATCGGCGGCGAGCATATCCGGTCCTCATCCGTCGGCGTCGGCCATCTCCAGCCGGACTCGGTCTCGTCCGTCCAGCTCCAGGACGGCAGCGTCACCGCCGGTAAACTGGGTGAAAGAGCCGTCGGTACGGAGCATTTGGCCATCGAATCCGTCACTGGTGAACATCTGGCGGAAGGCTCGATAGTGGGCTGCCATATCGCGGCGGGCGAAATTACGCTCCAGCATCTGTCGGCTAAGGTTCGCTCTTCGGAACTGCTCCCCGACAGCTCGATTGACGGAAGCAAGCTTGCGCCCAAGAGCATCGGCAGCGACCGGCTGGCAGAAGGCGCGGTGGGCCGGGCGGAGCTTCAGAACGAAGCGGTGGACGGCTCGAAGATCGCCTCCTTCTCCATTCAGTCCCGCCATCTGGAAGAACAGAGCGTGAAAAGTTACCATCTTGCCTCTTCCTCCATTGGCAGTGAACACTTGGCTCTCTCTTCCGTTCAATCGGAGCATTTGGCGGAAGCTTCGGTAGGGAAGGAAGCCATCGCGCCGGGCGCGATTCAGCCGGAGCATTTGACCCCCGGCATTATCGGCGGCGAGCATATCCGGTCCTCATCCGTCGGCCTCGGCCATCTCCTGCCGGACTCGGTCTCGTCCGTTCAGCTCCAAGACGGCAGCGTCACCGCCGGTAAATTGGGTGAAGGAGCCGTTGGTTCGGAGCATTTGATCCCGCAAGCCGTCACTGGAGAACATCTGGCGGAAGGCTCGGTAGCGGGCTGCCATATCGCGGCGGGCGAAATTACGCTCCAGCATCTGTCGGCTGAGGTTCGCTCTTCGGAACTGCTCCCCGACAGCTCGATTGACGGAAGCAAGCTTGCGCCCAAGAGCATCGGCAGCGACCGGCTGGCGGAAGGCGCGGTTGGTGGAGCGGAGCTTCAGAACGAAGCGGTGGACGGCTCGAAGATCGCCTCCTTCTCCATTCAGTCCCGCCATCTGGAAGAACAGAGCGTGAAAAGTTACCATCTTGCCCCTTCCTCCATTGAGAGTGAGCACTTAGCGGTCTCTTCCGTTCAATCGGAGCATTTGGCGGAAGCTTCGGTAGGGAAGGAAGCCATCGCGCCGGGCGCGATTCAGCCGGAGCATTTGACCCCCGGTATTATCGGCGGCGAGCATATCGGGTCCCTGTCTGTCGGCGTCGGCCATCTCCAGCCGGACTCGGTCTCGTCTGTTCAGCTCCAAGACGGCAGCGTCACCGCTGATAAATTAGGTGAAGGAGCCGTTCATTCGGAGCATTTGGCCCCTTCATCTGTTAGCGGGGAACAGCTGGCGGAAGGCTCGGTAGAAGGCTGCCATATCGCGGCGGGAGAAATTACGCTCCAGCATCTGTCTGAGGAAGTGCGTTCTCCGGAGCTGCTGCCCGACGGCTCGCTTACCGGAAATAAGCTTGCGCCTAAGAGCATCGGCACCGACCGGTTGGCGGAAGGCGCGGTGGGCGCAGCGGAGATTCAGGATGAAGCGGTAGACGGCTCGAAGATTGCCTCCTTTTCCATTCAGTCCCGCCATCTGGAAGAAGAGAGTGTACAGAGTTACCATCTTGCCCCTGCCTCTATTGGCAGTGAGCAATTGGCTGAATTGTCCGTTCAATCGGAGCATCTGGCGGAAGAATCGGTGGAAAGCCGTCATATCGTACCGGGCGGAATTACGCTTCAGCATCTGTCGCCCGAGGTTCGCTCTCCGGAACTGCTGCCCGACAGCTCGATTGACGGCAGCAAGCTTGCGCCCAAGAGCATCGGCAGCGACCGGCTTGCCGAAGGTGCGGTAGGCGCAGCGGAGCTTCAGGACGAAGCGGTGGACGGTTCGAAGATCGCCTCCTTCTCTATTCAGTCCCGCCATCTGGAAGAGGCGAGCGTACAGAGCTACCATCTTGCCCCTTCCTCCGTAATCGGTGAGCACTTGTCGGCATCGGCTGTTCAATCGGAGCATCTGGCGGAAGGCTCGGTGGAAGGCCGCCATATCGCAGCGGGCGAAATTACGCTCCAGCATCTGTCTGAGGAAGTGCGCTCTCCGGAGCTGCTGCCCGACGGTTCGATCACCGGCAGCAAGCTTGCGCCGAAGAGCATCGGCGGCGATCGGCTCGCGGAAGGCGCGGTAGGTGGAGCGGAGCTTCAGGATGAAGCGGTGGACGGCTCGAAGATCGCCCCGTTTTCTATCCAGTCCAGCCATCTGGAGGAGGAAAGCGTGCAGAGCTGCCATCTTGCTCCCTCTTCCGTAGGCAGTGAGCATCTGATGCGTGAAGCTGTGAGTCCTGAGCACCTGACCTTCAATCCGGTGCGCAGCGCCGGAAACCGGTCAACGCTGCAGCAGTTCGGAATGTCGGCATTCATGTTCGCCGCAGGGTCAGACAGCGTAGATGTAACAGTGACTTTCGATGAGCCGTTCGGTCATACGGGCTATGTGATCGTTGCCATGACTAACCAGCCCTTCTTCAGTGCATCGCTAAAAAGCAGAGGAAGCGCGGATGCAATCATTCAGGTTGTCCGTCTGCAGGACACTCAGCATTTCTACGGCGTTCTTTCCTGGATCGCTATCGGGGCTCCTGCGGCGAAGCCTGCTGCCGAGGATCGTTTATTCGATTAAAAATACGGCCCACGGGGTTTAAAGAGCAGGATCTTGTATAGACGGGTTCCCTATTTGAAAAATAATGAAAAAGCGCAGCCACGGCTGTGCTTTTTCTACATAACTAAGAAAGCTTTGTGCTGGTCTTTTCCATTCTTAAAAGACGGAACAGGATGCCGAAATTTTAAACAAACGTGGACGTTGGCCGTTGCCGGCCGCAATCCGTTACATACACTGTGATGAACCCCGCCCCGGGGAATGCTCTGCAAGGAGGATGAATGAGCATGAAGCGAGCAGCAAAGCGCTCCCGCCGAGCCCGGCGTTCCCCTATACGCCGCGCCGTCCGGTCTCATAAAGCCGTATACTCCGGCAATCATCCCGAGCCGCTTGTGTCCGTCATCATTCCGGCAATGAATGAAGCCGGTACGATTGCAGCGGCCGTCACGGAAGCAAGAAAGGTCGATCCGCGCTGTGAAGTCATCGTTGTGGCCAACGGCTCTTCAGATGGTACTGCGGAGATTGCCGCATCCTGCGGAGCGCGCGTAATTTCCTGCGCCGAACCGCTCGGACATGATGTTGGCCGCAGTGTCGGGGCGGAGTCGGCGAAGGGTGAGATTCTTTTGTTTACGGACGGCGATCTCGTTATTCCAGCGAAAGAGCTGCGCCCTTTCGCGGTGGCTGTAAGAGGAGGCGCAGACATCGCATTGAACAATTATTCCGGACCTGTACGCCGTCACCGTCCGCATCCGGTTGTGCTCTCTAAGCATGCACTCAATATTTTGCTGCGCCGTCCGGACCTGAAAGGCAGTTCGATGACGGCGGTTCCGCACGCGTTGAGCCGCAGGGCGCTGGACGTGCTCGGCAGCGGGCTGTTGTCATCGCCTCCGGTGGCGCAGGCCAAGGCTGTCATGGAAGGGCTTAGGGTAGTAGCGGCGCATAAAGTGCCTGTCGGCCGAATAAATGTCATCCGTCCTAAAGCGGATGGAACGGACCCTTTACAGCAGATAATCGTCGCGGATCATCTCCGGGCGGTTTCCCTGGTGCTGGAGTACGGCGGCGGGAGAGCCGGATTCGGCGACGGAGCCCGGCGGCGGGAGATGGTGAGGTGACAGACCCATGAGAATTGGAATTCATCCGAAGCCTGCGGGCAGATCGCAAGCCGCCTTTTCCCGCCGAAATAGAGCCCTCCCGGGGCCTGAGAAGCCGCGTAAGCTTCGGAAAGGAAAAGGCATGAAAAGTGCCGGAGCGCTGAGATCGCAGCGGCCCTCCTTAAGAACCGCCCCGGGTACGGGCGTGGCAACTGCTGGAAGAGCCGCTGGAAGAGCCGCTAGAAAATCCGCCGGAAGCCGCCCCGGAAGAGCCGCCGGCCGTCCCTACGTAAGAACCTCCCGCAGGTCCTTATGGACTCCGCCGGCGCTGAGCGGAAAGCTGTCGGTCATCATTAGCGCCTGCAATGAGGAGAAGACCCTGGGGGCCGTGCTGAGAGAAGCGGAACGGCTTATGCCGGAGGAGATCATCGTCGTGCTCAACGGCTGCATCGATAACAGCTTCCGGCGGGCGCGGCAGTGCGGCAGGGCAATTGTCGTCCATTGTCCTAATGCGGTCGGACATGATGTAGGGCGGGCAATCGGCTCGAAGCTCAGCCAGGGCGATATTATGCTGTTTCTCGACGGCGATCTGCCCATTCCCGCTCCAGAGCTCTTTCCATTCGTTGCCGCTGTGGACCGGGGAGCGGATGTGGCGCTCAATGATCTGAATCCGCTGTTTCCCATATTCGGAAAATGCGACAATGTGACGCGCTGCAAAATGTTTCTGAACATGGCGCTTGGCAGGGAAGACTTGGGAGCCGGGTCCATGACCGCCGTGCCTCATGCTCTATCCCGAAGAACGCTGGAACTGATCGGACCCCAGGCGCTGTCGGTACCGCCCAAGGCGCAGGCTGCCGCCATTCTGGAGAAGCTGCGCGTAGAGAACGCGGGTACAGTCAACGTAATCAAACCGAACAGAATACGAAAAGGAAATACGGGGGCGGGAAACAACGTGGAACAAATGATTATCGGCGATCACGCCGAGGCGCTGGCTGAAGTGCTCGCCCGCGGCGCGGCAGATCCGCTCTGGAAAGAGAACGGACCGGACAGCCGCCGGTTGCTTGCGGCTTGGAGGAACGGAATATGACACGGACCAGCATTATTATTCCGACCTTCAACGGACTGAGTCACTTGCGGTCCTGCGTGAATGCAATCCGCCGTTATACGGCCGACCCCTACGAACTGATTGTCGTGGATAATGCCTCAAGCGATGGAACGGCTAAATACTGCCGAAGGGAAAAAATCACTTTCATTTCCCTGCCTGCCAACGCCGGCTTTCCGGTCGCCTGCAATCGCGGCCTGCAGCTGGCTTCAGGGGACGAACTGCTGCTGCTCAACAATGATGTCATTGTATCGAAGAACTGGCTGGCCAATCTGAAGACCGCCCTGTACAGTTCTCCAAATACCGGTATTGTCGGTCCCGTGACGAATTATGCTAGCGGCCGGCAGATGGTCGATACCCGGTATGCGGACATTGCCGGGTTCCATGCGGCGGCGGAAACAGCAAATGTTCCCGATCCCTCCAAATGGAGCGAGACGAAGCGGCTGGTTGGTTTGTGTCTTTTATTCAAAAGGGAAGTGCTCGGGAAGGTCGGACTGCTCGACGAAAGGTTCTCTCCGGGACATTATGAGGACGACGACTATTGTATGCGCGCCCGGCTTCAGGGTTACCGGCTGCTGATCGCCGGCGATTGTCTGGTGCATCACGAGGGAAGCGCGAGCTTCAAGGAGGTCTATCGTTCCGGTTGGGATGAACTGATCGAGCGCAATCGCAGATTGTATATCGAAAAATGGGGGGTCGACCCCAAGCAATTTATTTAGGTTACATGTGAGGAGGAATGCGCTTTGAAAGGAGTCATACTGGCAGGCGGAACGGGTACGAGACTTTATCCGCTCACCCGGATGATGAACAAGCATCTGCTTCCGGTCGGCAAATATCCGATGATCTGTTACGGCGTCGACCGGCTGCGAAAGGCAGGCATCACCGACATTCTTCTTGTAATCAGCAGACAGTCCGCCGGAATGTACACGGATTTCCTGGGAAGCGGCGCCGAGTTCGGTGTGTCCCTGACGTATAAAATTCAGGAAGCCGCCGGCGGAATCGCCGAGGCTCTGGAGCTTGCGAAAGATTTTATTCCCTCAGGGGAGCGGTTCGTCGTGCTGCTTGGAGACAATTTATTCACAGAGGATCTTACTCCTTATGTGGACAGCTACCTCCGGCAGCCGGAGGGCACCGCAAAGGTGCTGCTCAAACCGGTGGAGGATGCGCGGCGGTACGGCGTTCCCGTATTCGACGGTGAGGATTCGGCCTGGATTGCCCATATCGAAGAAAAACCGAAACAGCCGAAGACCGGCTACTGCGTAACCGGCATTTATATGTACGACAGGGCCGTTTTTGATATCATCCGGAGGATTTCCCCTTCCCGGCGGGGGGAGCTTGAGATTACCGACGTCAACAACCTGTATGCCGCAGACCGCAAGCTGAGCTACGATGTGCTGAAAGAGTGGTGGAGCGACGCGGGAACGTTCGATTCTCTGCGGGAGGCGGGAGAGAAGCTGAAAGATGCGCTGCCGTAACGGCGGCGTTTTTTAATGGTTCTTGGGGTCCCTGCGGAGTAGTAGGGCACAGCGTACAGGAGTCCGAAAAGAGTTTTTCTTACTTTGTGATTGTAATCACTATTCCGGCATTTCGCCCATGCTAGTCTGATGTTGAGAAGAGTTCTCAATTAAATTGGTCCTATCCGTGAAGAGGACACTAACCGGTAAGGAGCCGCAGTCGTATGCAAAAAACATTGAGTATTAATGAACCGATATTCGATCTGGTCAGCCGTAATCCCGAAGTGAAGGACATCATGATCGAGTTGGGTTTCCAGGATATCGCCAAGCCGGGCATGCTGCAGACGGCCGGACGTTTCATGACATTAGCCAAAGGCATCAAGCTTAAGAAAATGGATATCGACTCCGTCAAGCTGGCATTTCAGCGTCACGGATTCAACATTCAAGAATAGAGGAGCGGATGACATGAGTGAATTAATCAATAACCGGGAAGTCGATGTGCAAGAGCAGACCCGGCGCCAGAAAATGCTGAAAGAAATTATCAAGGAGCTGCATGCCGGCAAGAGCGTAGAAGAGGTAAAGGCTCGTTTTGAGGAAGCGGTCGGGGATGTGACGGTGGCGGAAATCTCCGCGATGGAACATTCGCTGATGATGGAGGAAGGGATTCCGGTATCCGAAGTGCAGCGTCTATGCTCCGTGCATACGGCTATTTTCAAAGGCTCCATTGAGGAGATTCACCGGTCATCTAGGCCCGAGGAGCAGCCCGGCCATCCGGTGCATACGTTCAAGCTGGAGAACCGGGAGATTGAGAAGCTGGTCAATTTCTGCCTGGAGCTGCACAAGGATAAATTTCGCAAGAGCGATGATGAAGGGATAATCTTTAAGCTGCTGGAGGACCTAAACCTCCTGCTGGACATCGACAAACACTTCAGCCGCAAGGAGAACCTGCTGTTTCCTTACCTGGAGAAGTACGGCATTTACGGCCCAACCAAAGTCATGTGGGGCGTGGACGATGGCATCCGCAGCATGATCAAGGAAGCTAAAATCCTTCTGTCCGCTAACACCGGAACTCAAGAGGAAGTAACGGCGGTGCTTGAACTCATAATCAAAGAAGTGAATGAAATGGTCTTCAAGGAAGAGAATATTCTTTTGCCGATGGCGCTGGACAAGCTCACCGAGGACGAGTGGGTGAAGATTGCCCGGGAGAGCGGCATGATCGGCTTCTGCCTGACTGCGCCGGAGAAAGAGTGGGTGCCGGAACGCGCTCCCGAGCCGCAGGATGCTGAGATGCAGGACCAGAAAAGCGTAGAGACTCCGCAGGGCTTCATCCGCTTTGAGACCGGAATTCTATCGGTGCAGCAGCTTGAACTGATCATGAATCATCTGCCGGTGGACCTGACGTTCATTGACGAGAACGATGTCGTCCGTTATTTCTCCCACGGCAAAGAACGCATCTTTGCCCGCACTAAGGCCGTGATCGGCCGCACCGTGCAGAACTGCCATCCGCCGCAAAGCGTGCATGTCGTGGAGAAGCTGCTGGAGGATTTCAAGGCCGGCCGCAAAGACGCCGAGGATTTCTGGATCCAAATCAAAGACAAATTTATTTATATCCGTTACTTCGCTGTCCGCGACGGAGAGGGCCGTTACATGGGGACACTGGAATTCACGCAAAATATCGCCCCGATTCGCGCATTGGAAGGGCAAAAACGCATTTTGTCTGAATAAAAAAGGAGTTTGAACCGCCGGCGAAAGTGCCGGCGGTTTTTCTGTCGAAGAAAATTCAGCGTTCCCGCACGCCCGAGCAACCACCCCGCCCGGATTCCGTTGTACAGGCAAATCCGATGTAAATATTTAGATATTCAATTGAAGACGTTTAAACTATAATTATGGCAATTCATTAACGGAGGTGCTTCAACATGTCAAGAAGCCGACAGTTCGAGCTGGCAACTATTCATCTGCACAAATCCAAACCCAATGTACACCAATCTCAACAGGAACGGCAGCGCGGGCTGGGCGGCTTGGCGGCAGCGGAGGATTAATCCTCCACCCGAACGCATGGCATGAAAGGTCCGCCTGCCTGAAAGGCGGAACATATTTTTAATTGTTACCGGGCATCACAAGTTTATTTATGGATGAAGTTTTTGACGGCTCTGGCCGGCAGTACTATTTTTACGACATACAGCGTCTACTATGTGGCAAAGCTGGGATTTAATCCGCTTCAGCTTATGCTCATTGGAACGGTGCTGGAGCTGACGGTACTGGTGTTTGAGGGGATCACGGGGGTGGTCGCCGATACGTACAGCCGGAGGCTGTCGGTCATCCTCGGCATGTTTATTCTGGGCGGGGGCTTCACGCTGGAGGGCAGCGCGGTTTGGCTCGCGGGGGGCACGTCTCAGCTCTCCGCCTATGTCCTGGTGCTGGGCGCGCAGCTGCTGTTCGGTCTTGGCTGGACGTTCATCAGCGGAGCGGACACGGCATGGATTGTTGACGAGGTAGGCGAAGAAGAAGCCGGAAGCCTGTTCATGCGATCCCGGCGTCTCTCGCTGGCCGCTTCCTTGCTGGGCATTGGCATCAGCGTGGGGTTGTCGACGCTGATGCCGAATCTGCCGTATTTAGCCGGTGGGGCAATCTACTTCGCGGCGGGGTTTTATTTGCTACGCTGCATGAGGGAGACGAAGTTCCAGTCCCGGAACCGCGAACCGCAAGATTCGCATTTGCGCGCGATGCGGAATACGTGGCTGGAAGGGGCGGCCGTGGTGCGCAGTAGCCCGCTGCTGATTACGATGGTCTTCGTAACACTGCTCGAGAGCGCCGCCTCCGAAGGCTATGACCGTCTGTGGCAGGTGCATTTGATTAACGGCATCGGCTTTCCCGATCTGCCGCTGTCAATGGCGGCATGGTTCGGTCTTATCGGCGCGGCGGAAACCCTGCTGGGGCTGCTTGCCGTGCATTTTGCCGAGCGAAGAATCGATATGGGCGGCGAGCGGAAGCTGTCTGCGGTTCTACTTCTGCTGACGGCTGTCCGCATCGCCTGCATCGCCTTACTTGCGCTGTCGCCGTCATTTGGCTTCGCGGTGTCCGCCGTGCTTATCACCGGCATGGCTGCATCGGTAGCCGAGCCGGTATACGCCTCCTGGCTGAACCGGAATCTGGAAAGCCGGAGCCGGGCGACCGTCCTGTCGATGGTGAGCCAGTCCGACGCGCTTGGCCAGACGGCCGGCGGACCTGTGGTCGGCTGGGTTGGCAGCCGGTTCTCGATCAGGGCGTCTTTACTGGCGGCAAGCATACTACTGCTGCCCCTTTTGGGCGTATTCGGCCGGGGTAGCCGTAAGCGGTAAGGGAAGCGGATATCATTGCGAAGGCTCTTTTTGCAGGAAAATCTAGTGGATACAGGGTTTTACCAACCATGAATAAAAATGGTTCTTCGCTTTACTGCGTGGTTAAAACTACGGATTCTAGACTAATAGAGCGATTTAACATGGTGCCTCTGCGCACATGAGTGCTCGTGAAAGCCGCGAAGCACAAGAACCTTGCGCTGCTAATCAGCTTATCATCCCACATCTCCATATAAAATCTTATTCCATTTTACCCATGTCTAGTAGCAAGGAAACATAAAAATGTACTTGGCCTGTGAATCTGCTTTTTGCGTACTAAAAGTGCAGGTCACAGGCCATTATTATTTTAGTAGGATAAACGCTCTAAGTCCTAAACCGGCTGGTTTATCCCAAAAGTACTCATTGTTATTTCTATTGAAATATTAAATTAAAACTATAAATGAGCAAATTCGCTTCCAGACAAACTGTAAAACCAAAAAGAATAGAGACAAAGCCGTCTCCATGTGGTAAAAAGTAGTCACCACAACAAACTCGTACCAAAGGAGAAATCGCTATGTCTCATACCGCCATCGTACCCGATCATGCTACGCTGCGCAACTATTTGTTGCAACACCGGCTTCGGTTGTATTTTTCCAAGCCGGTAATGGAGCATATCCAGACGTATATGGCGGCGGCCACAGCAAAGGGATTTCGCGGTAAGGTTGTAGATCTGGCTGAATACAGCGAATGCCACCGTACGACACTTGGTCATTTTTTAGCCGAAGGCAAGTGGGATGAAACTGTGCTGCAAAACAAAGTTAAAGCGGAATCGATTCGCCACGTGCTAAAAGTCTCCCAGGATAAGGCGGAGCCGCTGTTTGTCATTTACGACGATACGATTGCTCAGAAGACGAAGCCTTCGTTACAGGCCGTGTCTCCTATCGCACTCACCGGCTTTCATCACTCGCATCTGCTCGGCAAAGTCGTGTGGGGCCATCAGGTTCAGGCGGCGGTGGTCCAATGCGCGGGCCTGTCCTTGATTCATTCTATTGACTTATACGACAAAACCAACACGCGCCTGGACGGCGCGGTCTATACGAAAATCGACCGTGTGTGCGACATGGCGGCAACTTTACCGTTTCCGCCTCATGGGGGCTATGTGCTGGTCGATTCCTGGTTTACTTGCTCACGTGTCATCGACGGCTATGCAGCCGCAGGATATCACTTGATTGGCGCGCTCAAAAACGAATCGGATTCTCTACCCCCAAGGCATCCGCATCTCGGTACAGGACTTTGCCGCGCACATCCGTAAGGAAGACGTTTGCCTCGTGACCGTGAACGGCTCTTCCTACTGGACGTACCGCTATGAAGGCGCTTTGAACGAGATGGAAAACGCCGTGGTCCTCCTGTGCTGGCCGGAGCACGCTTTTGGCGAACCGAAGGCCCTTCGCGCGTTCTTGTGCACCGACGTTTCTTTGGATACTGAAACCATTTCGGCTTATTACGCCAAACGGTGGCCCATCGAGATCTTTTTCCGCCAGTCCAAAAACAACCTGGGTTTTAACACCTATCAAGTTCGTTCGGCTGTTGCCGTTATCCGACTGTGGGCGTTGTTGGCCTTTACTCATCTGTACTGCACGACCGGGCTTGGGCAGCCGCATCCGTTTGGTGACGGCTTGCGCATTGTTCGCAAACAAGTTCAGCGGGACCGGCTTCAATGGGTCTATGACTGCGGTCAGAAGGGCATTCCTTTTCACATGGTTTGCGATCACTTTAAGTTGGCTTAACGACATATGGATTTTTTTGTATCCGTTTTTGCTCATTTATAGATTAAAAATTTAAGTTTCAAGAAATTCACTGTCAAAGTAGAATTCCCGAAGTCTCTTGAAAATTTTTTTGACATTCTTTCTTAGTGAAGGAGTGTCTTTTTTTACGTTTAAAATAATTATTTTGTATAATCTAACCTTTACTAAGCAAGGATTGTCTTACAATTTTTGGATAAGACATTTATATATGCATATATAGAAAAATATATTAAATAATAAAATATATGATCCTGAATCCGTGAAATGACATTATGAAAACATTAGAAAAAAGAGCCTCCGGTGAAGTAAACTAAAGAAAAGGGAAGATTCCTCGTATTTCTTGAATTCACCTTGGAGGTGCGTATGAAACCCGTTCGTTTTCAACTGGATCAATCCGTGGAACTGCTGACCGCTCATTCTGGCCTAGCTCTCATTGGCCTGCTCCTTTCTCATACCCGGATGGCCAAACGCCTGATTCGTCATTCCCTTCCTGGTGTGCAGCAACCTACCGTTACTCACCCGGATGTGGTCTTTGCTTACCTTGGATTGCTGTGTCAAGGTAAAAGCGATTTTGATCAGATCGAGCCGTTTCGTAAGGATCGATTTTTCGCTAAATCGTTAGGCCTCAAACACGTCCCGTCCTCTCCTCTCCTCTCCCACCCTTCGGCAGCGTCTGGATTTGGCGGCGGCCAGCAGCTATGATTGGCAAACGATTTTGCTGGAAGAATCGGCTGATTTGCTCCGTGCTTTGGCCGTGCCGCTGACTCCCGTTCTGGCGACGGTCCGCGAAGGGGAAACGTGGTCCTGGCTCCCCTTAGATCTAGATGTTTCGTCGTTTGACAATAGCAACACCAAAAAAGAAGGCGTATCCCTGACGTACAAGAAGGTGGACGGCTATGCTCCCTTTTTTGCTTATCTCGGGCAGGAAGGGTATGGGGTTAATGTTAATCTGCGCGAAGGTAGCACACATGTCCAAAAAGAAGCGGCCGCTTTTCTACTACACAGCCTGGAGTATGCTCGCCGCATCACAGATTCGCCTCTGCTCGTTCGCATGGATGCCGGCAACGACGCGCTGGAGAATCTAAATGTCTGCCTGGACGAAAACGTGGACTTCATCGTCAAGCGCAATCTGCGCCGGGAGTCGTCGGAAGAAATGGCTGATGATCGCTGAGCAAGACGGCATGTGCTGTGAAGAACGGGAAGGCAAGCGTGTCTATCTAGGCTCCATGGAATGGACCGACAAGAAGTTGAAGCGTCCGATTCACGTGATCTACCAAGTGATCGAGCGAACCCTGGAAGCCGATGGACAAATATTGCTTGTGCCCAAGATTGACGTGCAAGTGTTTTTACCACGCTGCGATGTGCGCCCTGGCAAGTGATGAGGTTGTACCGTGACCATGCCACGAGCGAACAGTTTCACAGCGAACTCAAGACGGATCTGAATTTGGAGCGACTGCCCTCTGGAAAATTTGCCACGAATGACCTGGTGCTGTGTGCAGGCCTCGTGGCTTATAATCTGCTGCGGGCGATTGGGCAAATTTCCATGCAAAAACCGGGTGCTCCGGTAAGAACGAAGGTCAACCGCAGACGGGTCAAAACGGTTATTGAAAATCTGATCTGGCTGGCTTCGCGAATGGTCGAGCATGCCAGGCAGACCAAGCTCCGCTTTGGGAGGCAGAGTCCTTGGTTCCAAACGTTTCGGCGCATTTATATGACCTTGTCGGCTAAAGAGTAAGGAACCTACGTTCGAAAGGAGCTTGTTCCGAGGCATGCTCTGTTTCCCCATGCCTCGTTTTAACCAAATCCGCTCTCTTCTTTGATTGACACACGAATCGCTACAGCAAAAGGGAGAACCTCCTTAGGCTTTGGTTATTTCACGGATTCAGGATGATATTTATAGTTTATATTTTCTCATATATAGTATAATATGGTAAAGTAATAAAAATACATTTTTGGGAGATGAAATCTTGAAAAGGCAAAAAAAGATTATTTTCACTTGTGCATTAGGACTTTCTCTTTTGACAGTAGCCGTTCCTAGTTTTGCTGCTAAAACTGCCGAATTAGCTTCAGGGGGCTGGAGCGAATCTGAAGGGTATTATAACAATTCGAGTAGCGATGGGGTATCAGCTCTATTGGCATCGAGTAGTACACCTGACTCTCATATAGGACAACGATTAACGAGGAATGTTGGAAGTTCCGCGTCACCTATATGGGAGGATGCAGCCTACGGAAAGACTGTTTGGTATAATGTTCCGCACTATACTACAGCTCGAATGGAACTTAGTGATGGAACAGTCAAAACTACTAGTGGACGAGTTTATAATAATAGTAGCTGGGTTTCAGAAGCCACTTCACCATATTATCGTATTGATGAATGGTCATTTGAGAATACTGAGGCAAGAACTTACTGGGGTCAAAGTTAGTATAACCTAAATAAGAACCAGAGCTTGTCTTAACAAGATAAGCTCTGGTTCTATTTTTGAAAAGCGGGGATACAGAAATGCTTATATTTAAAAGGAATAATATTCCTATTTTTATTCTCTTTGTTTTTTTATTTTTAATGACCTATACCTTTCAATTCTATGTAAATAAACAACAAATGTATGAGCAACTATCGAATAATCTCTATACCAGCAACTCGTCGATGTTAATTGCAAAGGGAGATCTAACGTGGATTAATGAAGATTTAAGCAAATCCCAATATCGCTTGTTCCTAGAAGAAGATGACACTCACAGATACTTATTGAAGAACAATGGACACTGGTCTCCCCCTATGATTTCAGGAGATTTCTTAAATCTCTCCGAAAGAACCAAAACTGCAGTTATAGGACGAGAGATGGAGCAGTATACGCGTACAATAAGCGGAGTGAAGTACATATCATATCAAACACAAAGTTACGAAGTTATAGGAATAATGGGTGCGTCTTTTCCAAGCTCCGTGGATTATCTTATTCTATTGCATGATCCCGGTCTTCAATTAAATGATTTAAATACTAAAATAGTTATTGACAGTGATAACCCGAATGTTATGAAAAAAATACTAAATAGAGCTACAAAATCGGATTCCTTTATTTCTACTATTGATAACTTTCAAAAAGGGTTTCTTAGAACAGGCGATGCTCCCTTTCTATATAAGTTTCTTTTACTTGAAATGTATTTCTTATTATTGATCGGTCTTATTTCAATATTAAGATATGGGTATGAAAAGGAACAAAAGGTCATAAACACCCTGTATATGTTAGGTATATCAAAGAAAAATCTTTATTTTGAAATATTAATTAAAAATTCAGTCATCATCTTTCTTTCATCTCTGATCAGCCTTTTTATCTTTAGCGGAGCTGTTATTTTCGACTCTCTTGCTTTAAGCAAAGTATTGCTAGTTATGCCTGCAACAATTCTAATGTCATGGATTATCATAGGTGTTTTTATAGGGAGAGATCATTTAGAGAAAAAACGGGGTGTAGTAAAAAGGTGATTATTCGAGAGTTAAAGCATTACTTTTTCGCTTACAAAGCTACAATAATATTTTTGGTTTTGCATCTGACTGCATTTTTCATTCTTGTAGGCACTTTCCTGACGTTCATTGAACAATTAAATTATGAAAGCAAGCATCTTCAAAATATATATGATGGCAAGGCGGTATATCAACTGCTGGATGGTTACTACGATGGTGAAGACTATCAAAACTTCATAAGCCGACCCAATTATTTAAGTATCCTTAAGAATTATTATAAAGAACTGAACTCAGCGTCAGATTTTAATTATTTGGCCATGTTCGATCACCCTATACTTCTGAAGAGTGATCAACCGCTTGAACCGTTTGGACAAGGATATGAACGAGGCGCTGAAATCAATCGGTTTACATCTGGAACGGAAGTATTCACTGAAGTTAAATCACTTCAGATCAATGAGAAGGTTCCTGTTTTTTTTGAGTTGAAGACCGAAGATGGTAGATTGTGGAGTCAACAGGATTTTGAAAATCCCCAGGAAATCATGCCCGTGGTCATGGGAAATTCCTATAAATCTTTTTTTAAAATTGGTGAAAAGATAGAAATTGAGTACTACGGGGAAATTATAAAAGCAAAGATTATCGGATTTCTCAAAAAAAATAGTAAGATATACTACCAGACCTCTTCAGAGTTTTATTTGGACGAACACCTTTTGTTACCCTATCAATCCCATGGTAATCCTGTTACCAAAGAAGATGAGCTTTTTCAACGTAAAAATTATTTTGCTATGGATAACGGTTACATCATAACGGATAATACTCCAAAAGCTAATCAACTAATGATGCAAAGAGTAGAAGCAATCTCAAAAAAAACATCTTTTGGAAGTTATTCATTCATAAATCTAAATCCTCATTTTGCTAAATACAGAGGGCTGCTAACCGTTATGTTAGAAAACAAAGGTCTAGCCTTTGCGATCTTTATCACTACTTTGGTTCTAAATATAATCATTATCAGCATCATATTTCTGTTGCAGCAAAAAAGAAGGTTTGCCTCCTTTTATGTGCATTATATCAATGGAGCTTCTCAGAAATTCTTATTGACGTCGCAATGGCTTGAAATAAGCTCTTTATTGCTGGTTGCTTGCATATTTAGCGGAGTCGTATTAAGAAATATACTGAAAATAGGTGAGATAAGCATTCTGATTTACATGTTGGGAATCTGTATTATGATGATTATTATTATTCATTTTCTTATCAGGAACGGGCTCAAGAAAACGTACTTCTTGAAAACTAATGACGATGAAAGGAATTAATAAGTATGATACTTGAACTCTCAGGTGTAAAAAAACAATTTAGAAACGGAAATGATTATAGCAGCTTGCTAGATCATATTGATCTTCGAATTTATAAAGGCGAATCGGTAGCTATACAAGGGAAAAGCGGTTCCGGAAAGTCTACACTTCTTAACATTTTAGCCGGGTTAATACAGTCAGACGAAGGGATTATGTTGTTTAACGGTAAAGACGTGTCGGCAATGACAACCAATGAACTTGCAGGATATCGTAAATACAATATTGGATTTGTTACTCAATATTTCAATCTCTTGGGTGACCGAAATGTATACCATAACGTCGCTCTGCCTTTACAATATCTTAGACAATCAAAGAAAGAGATCAAGTTAAAGGTTGAAAAGGTTTTAGAGGAATTAGAGATAAGTCACCTGAAAAGTAGACCTGTTGGCAACTTATCCGGTGGTGAGCGGCAGCGGGTAGCAATAGCGAGGGCTATTGTGAAAAATCCTTCTATCCTTTTAGCTGATGAACCAACCGGCTCATTGGATGAGAAAACCGAAGAAACCATTTTAGAAATATTTAAAAATCTAAATCATAGAGGGACGACCATGGTCATTGTTACCCATGATAAATCGGTTGCCAATTTATGCAAAAAAAAATATGAACTTAAAAATAAGAAGTTAAATGCGATTTCTTAGAAATATATTATTGATTATTCTAAATTAAGTGTCTATATCATTGCTTGACATCCGATTTGATTTCTTTACTGGGGCTACGATAGAGGGTGCGGTTTTCTACATCTCCACGAAGAGCTTGTCGAATTGACTGATCGGCATGGCTTCTTCAGTAGCCGAGCCGGTATACGCCTCCTGGCTGAACCGGAATCTGGAGAGCCGGAGCCGGGCGACCGTTCTGTCGATGGTCAGCCAGTCCGACGCGCTTGACCAGACTGCCGGCGGACCGGTGGTTGGCTGGATCGGCAGCCGGTTCTCGATCAGGGCGCCTTTGCTGGCGGCAAGCATACTGCTGCTGCCTCTTTTGGTCGTATTCGGCCTTGGAGCCGCAGGCAGGAGAGCGGAAAAAGCCTATTTTGCAGAAAACCTGGAACAGGAGGATACAAGGCGCTTGTGAAGATAACCTATACACAAACCGATCAAGCCGGACTCCATTTGGTAGAGCCGCTATGGGAACGGCTGAGAGATCATCATGCATCGATTTCCAATCATTTTTCAGACGATCTCAGTATTGTTCGGGAATGATGAAGCATTGCCTTTTTATGAAAAATTCGGATTCTATCCAAGAACCTATGTACTAACCAAATAATTACAAATGAAAGAGGAAGGCGGGCGCTCCAGGCTGGGGTGCTCGTCTTTTTGTCCATCGGGCTGCATCGGGAGGCATCGGGCTGAATTCCGCCATTCCTTTGCTTCCCCGTAACCGACCATGCCGCCGCCGCATATGTTGTAGCAGGGCGCCTAAGCAAAGGAGACATGATCATGCAGAATAAGATCACCAAAATCTTGGAGCACATGGCCCATTCGCATGAACAGATGGCTCGCATTCTTGACGCCGAGCGCCACGTGGCTGTCCGCATGGCGCAAATCGTCCATGATTTGCCGGATGCGGAGCCGGAATTCGGCGGCAGTGCGGGAGTCATTGAAAGCGCGGGCCAGGTGAACAAGAATATTATCGCCTATCTTAACGCATTCGCCGATCTTCAGGAGGCGGTGGCCGAGCAGGTGGGCAGAGTCATCAAGGAACTGAACAGCCAGGAAGAAGAGTAGCGGGAGGTGGACGATGAGCAGAGAAGAGGCTTATCTGAAAATGCTGGAATCCACCGCCACCATCCAGTGGAATATCGCAATGATCCTGGAAGCTAAGGCGGTGGAAGCGGAGAAGGTAAAGGAGTGGACGCACCATCATATTCATCCCCGTGCGTTCGATACGCACGAAGACCAGTTAAAGGAATCACTCTCCATCCATGACGCGATTGTAGAATTGGTGGAGGGATTAACCAAACTCGAGAACGGTCTGTGCAGCAATTTGAAAGCCATGCTGGACACTGGGGAAGAGGAAAGCAGCGGAGACGGCTTCGGAAGTCTGACCGAAGGCGGGTTCAGCTTCGGGGAAGACGAGAAATGAGCGGGCTGCAGCTCTCGGAACGCGCCGTCAAGCTGGAAATGATCCGCTCCATCGCCCGCAGCCAGGCCGCGCTGGCGGCTATTCTGGAAACCATAGCAGATTTGACAGGCCATTCGGAGCTTGCAGCCCGCAAGCTGTGCGACAATGTCAGGGTGCTCAGCGAATACCAGAGCGCCATGTGCCGGATGATGTCCGGCATTTCGCTGCATAAACACAAAGAAGGAATTCCCTCCGCGCCATGGCTGGCACCGTCCTGCGTTTTGGGGCATCGCGGCGCGAACGCAGTACTGAAGGAGTGACAGAGATGAAGAAATCAAGCCGTAAGCCGTCGCGTACGGGAAAAACGGCCCGCAGATGCAAAGTGCTGCTGTCGCGGAAAACCAAGGTTCGTAAAGTCCGTAAAATCCGTAAAATCCGCAAGGGAACCGCGCTTAAGGGCCGTAAAAAACGGCTAACCCGGCCTCTTCGCTCGCGGCTGCGGAAAAAAGGCGTCAAGCTGCGCAAGAAAAGACGGCTCCATCGGCCCGATGTTCTGCCGGTTCCGGAACCCGTGCCCGCCAACCCTCCGGCGGAGACTGAACAGGTGGTTGTACCGCTCCCCTCCGAACCGGGCGTTGCTCCGGAAACGCCGCCGGATGGCGCCTATCAGCAGGGCTACAATGAAGCCTACGACGTCGGATTCGATACCGGATTCGCCAAGGGCTTTGAGGACGGACACAAGCTGGAATTTAAATGAAGGATTGCGGCGGTGAAGGCCCCTTTCGCCGCCGCTTCACCATGTCCCTAAGCGAAAATCTTTTAAGATTTTAGTTTGTCCCGTCATCTGTGGTAGACTGTCAAGTGGCAGAGTTGTATAGACTCGGATACTGACAAAAGAGGCAGGTGCGCAGAAACGTGGAGCATGACATTAGAAAAGGAAGAATAGAAGAGCTTGAGCAGATTATGGCGCTGATTGCTGAATGCGTGCGGGTGATGCAGGAAGGCGGAAGCGACCAGTGGGACGAAAGCTATCCGAACGCGGAAGTTATCGCCGGGGACATAGAGCGGGGAACCCTGTATGTCTGCGAGGAGGACGGGGCGGTCGCCGGCATTGTCGTGCTGGATGAAATTCAATTGGAGCCGTACCGGCAAGTCGATTGGGTGCAGATAGAAGGCCCCCATCTGGTGATGCATCGTCTGGCGGTTCATCCACAGGTTCAAGGCAAGGGGATTGCTCGCAGATTGATCTCGTTTGCCGAGAATTTTGCCGAGGAACAGGGTTATAAGAGCATCCGAATGGATACATACGCCAAAAATGACAGAGCGCTTGAGCTGTACCGCCGTCTCGGATACGAAATCAGAGGGGAGTTCCGCTTGCCCGGCAAGACGGCCCATTTCCCGGTGCTGGAGAAGATTCTGGTTCGGCCCGATTAACCTTTTTTTGGCCTGGGCCATTAATTAATACCTTTGAAAATTTCCAATGAAAGCATTTACAACGAAATTGGGCGAGAAACCCATCTATTTTTTGAAAGCGTAAGCATTTTTCGGCTAATCTCCATTTTTGCAGGAATACCGGGAAATAAGACGCTAAAGTCCGCAATATCAAGTTTTAAAATTTAAGATAAGTAGTCTATAATAAAGACATCACCAGAAGAGCTGAACGAAAAAATAGAGCCGGATGGATAACGCTCTAAAGCGGATGTTTTGAAATTCAGCGGCCCACCATTTTTCTTGCAGCAGCGGAAGGTGATAATTCCCAAATTCCTTATTTTATATAAGGAAGGGAGCAAACTCCGATGGGCTAGGCAATCGGTGCATACCTTAAATTGGCGCAGCCAAGACGGGACAATGAGTTGTTTGAGCAGACCAGTCGGTGAAGCGGCAACGGACAAATGAGCTATCTGAGCAGATCAATTGGTATATCCCAAAACGGAATCGTGAGCCGTTTAAGCGGAAGCCATTGGCATAAGCAAAGATAGACAAATGAGCCGTTTAAGCGGAAGCAATGGCGAAGCACAGACGAACATATGAACCGTTTAAGCAGACCAAAGGGTATGTTATCCGAAAATCCAGGCGAACCATGGAAAAAGGAAACAAGCTGTTTCAAAACAAGACGAAATGTCTTGTGAGAAAGGAGCGGGATTCCATTGGAAAAGGTTAGCGAAGCGTACAATGTACGATAATCGCACATAAGGAAAACGGACGTGACAGCGTTTTTCGCGAGAATCGTGTACGCGGGAACCGAAAAACACCCATATGCAGGACATGGAGTTTCGGTGAAGTACTCCGAAATCGGAGTATGAGGATTGTAAGGTAAAATTTGAAAAACAATTCTGAAGCGATTGTCCAAAGCGGTCAAGCCGATTGGAAATCGGGTAACATGGAATCATCGGAAAATGTACCATGTCAAAAGTATGGATTGTTGTAGGAGGATATGAATTAAATTGCGTAGCCAACAGGAGACTTAAAACCCCGTTACCATAAAAAAGGTATACGGGGTTTTAAGTGTTTGCTTAAGGTTTGCCTGGGATCACTTGTCTCCCTTAACCTCCTTCAATTGCAGCCATACGGCGGCCATATCTAGCGCCCCCTTGCCGCTATGATCAGCGGCTGCGTATGTTTCCTTGGCTGCTTCAGCGAGCGGAAGCCGGATGCCGTAGCTGTGCGCTGCATCCGCAACCAGCCCCAAATCCTTGGCAACGAGGCTGATCATGAAGGCGGAAGGGTACTCTTCTTTTACATACATCTCTTTCTTGCCCTCGAACAGCTTCGTGGACACGGCCGATTCGCTAATCATCTGCAGCACCAGCTCACGGTCAAGTCCAGCCGTTTCCCCAAACAGCAGCGCCTCGCCCACGCCTTGGGCAACAACGCCGAGCAGCAGGTTGATCGCCAATTTGGCGGAGCTGCCCGCTCCGACATCTCCGAAATGAATAGTCGCCTTTCCCAGTTTATCGAAATAAGGCCGACAAGCTTCAACCGCCTCGCTGTCTCCGCCTGCCAGGATGACGAGCTGCGCTTGCACCGCGGGCCCTACCGAGCCGGACACGGGCGCATCTACATAAATTCCTCCCGCTTCGCCGGTAATCCGGGCGAATTCCTTGGCTTCCTCCGGGCCAATTGTACTCATATTTACGACAACGGCTTCCGGACGGAGCTTTGCAAGAATGCCTTCTTCTCCCGACAGCACTTCCCGGACCGTTTCGCCCTTGGTCAGCATTAGGAAGAGCAGATCGGCTTCCGCAGCGGCTTCTCCCGCCGTCTGGCAAATGACGGCTCCTTCCCCTCTGAGCGGCTCGGCCTTCTCTGTCGTCCGATTATAAACATGCAGGCTGTGGCCCGCCTTCAGCAAATTGCGGGCCATGGGAAGCCCCATATGCCCCGTTCCAATCCATGCCATGTTTTTCAATTGGATTACACTCCTTTTCAAGGATATCTATGCTATTTTAAACCCAACAAGGCAGAATGAATAGCCATTTAGTCACTATGACTTTGTCGATTATGTTAGGTTTTGTCTGGTTTCGCCACAAACCGTAAGAGTGATGTCAATTTAGTTCACTCGTGTTGACAATGAATCGTCCCTGAATTATGATAAGGGTATTCATAAGAATTTTAAATTTTTCGTATATCCTTAATGATTGGATTAAGGGTCTCTACCGGAAACCGTAAATTTCTGGCTACGAAGATATGCTTCGGCATGTTTTTGTAGCCTTTTTGCTTTTAATTTTAGCTATTTCAAGGGGGAAACAGTCATGAGCAGTATATTGATCAAGAACGCGGAACTCATCACGATGAACAAGCAGGAGGAAATTCTGCGCGGCAGCGATATCCGGATTAAGGATGATCTGATTACGGAAATCGGCAGCGGTCTTGCGCCGCTGGAAGGAGAAACGGTGATCGACGCCACGGGGCGGACCATCATCCCCGGCTTCGTGCAGACGCATATTCATTTATGCCAGACGCTGTTTCGGGGCAAGGCGGACGATCTGGAGCTGATGGATTGGCTGCGCAAGCGCATTTGGCCGCTCGAAGCGGCGCATGACGGGGAGTCGCTCTATTATTCCGCCATGCTCGGCATCGGGGAGCTGATCTCCAGCGGGACGACGACGATTGTCGATATGGAGACGGTGCATCATACGGATTACGCGTTTCAGGCGATTGCAAAGAGCGGTATCCGCGCCCTCTCCGGCAAGGTCATGATGGACCAGAAGGGCGGGGATGTGCCTGCGGCGCTTCAGGAGGATACGGCGGCTTCGCTTCAGGAGAGCGTGGATTTGCTGGAAAAATGGAACGGGTATGACGGCGGGCGCATCCGCTACGCTTTTTCCCCAAGGTTCGTGATTTCCTGCACCGAGCCGCTGTTAACCGAAGTCCGGGATCTGTCGGCGCGTTACGGGGTTAAAGTGCATACCCATGCCTCCGAGAATCAGGGCGAGATCGAAATTGTGCAGGCCATGACCGGCATGCGCAATATCGTGTATCTGGATCATATCGGCCTTGCGAACGAGCGGCTTATTCTGGCCCACTGCATTTGGCTGGATAAGGAGGAGCGGCGCATTTTGCGGGAACGAGGCGTGCATGTCAGCCATTGTCCGGGCTCCAACCTGAAGCTGGCGTCCGGCATTGCCGACACGCCGGGGCTAATTCACGAGCATGTATCAGTAAGCCTGGGCGCGGACGGCGCTCCCTGCAACAACAACCTTGATATGTTCAATGAAATGCGGCTGGCCGCGCTGATTCAGAAGCCGCTGCACGGGCCGACGGCGATGGACGCTAAATCCGTGTTCCGGATGGCGACGATCGGCGGAGCCAAAGCGGTCGGGATGGAGAATGAAATCGGCAGCATCGAGGTCGGTAAAAAGGCGGATCTGGCGATTCTGAACCTGTTCAACTTCCATACGTTCCCTTCCTTTGACGCGGACCCAATCTCCCGGATCGTATATTCCGCGACGCGCGCGGATGTGGAAAGCACGATCATTAACGGTAAAATCGTGATGGACAGAGGGCTGCTGAAGACGGTCGACAAAGATACCGTGCTGCGCGAGGCGGACCGTTCCATTCAAAGACTGCTGGCCCGCTCGCCGCTGGGGTAAAGAGCTGATGAGGGCGTCCAGTGAGCCATGGAAATGGCTGCGGCGGCGCCCTTTATTTATATATAAAAGTTTATAAGCTTCGCGGCTTTCGTTTGGTCTTATATTTCTACGAGAAACGTACTTGCGTCCTTCAAGGACGCCGTTAGCGTTTCTTCTTGTTGAGGCGGGAGTCAGGCTGGGGAATACGGGGGACGGTCTGCTATTCGGGCATTCCAGGTGCGATAGGTGATGCGGGTCAGGAAGAAAGCCGGAGATTGTACATCTTTTGGCCGCGTGAGAACACCCTTTAGATTACACACCTGCGAATATACAGTTTTTTTCTCCTGTTTATTTTGCATTCAGTTAATATGGCCTTAAATACCTGCATAATTCAGGGTTTCTCTATGTTATGAAGGATTCGGATTTGAAAAACCTGCACTTTTAGCCCATTTGCCTGACGCTGAACTTTCGATAAATTCGGATAAGGAAACTGAACCCTAATTTTCGTTTAGCAACAATTTCATGAAATGGATGACCAATGACGATATCCGTATGTTCCAGCATTGCCGCAATATCTTTCGGATTCCGGGTGTTGGTTCATCATTCCTGCCGGTACAGCTCAGAGATCTGCGAACTGCCGTTCATTTAACAACGAAAGGACAAAATACAGAATCAAAGCTTCTGAATCATCTTCATGAGCTTCATCTCTGTCTCATTGGCCGCTGGAGTATAGATAATGCACCGTAAATCAGCGCTGCCGTGGACTTGCATCGAAGTCAGCTCGAACAGCATTTTGCCGGCTTTGGAATGCCGGAATTCGATTAACACGTCCGGGGCGTTGTTCACGGTGCTGCGCTGCCAGAGGCGGTCGAAATCCGGGTAGTTTCTGTCCATATCGCGGAGGAATTCGGTATACCATTCGTCATCAACGTATTGTCCGTAATAGGTTCTGAAAATGGCGAGAAACCCTCCGACAAAATCCTCCCAGTTCACGGCAAGCCTTTGCAGCTCTTTGCGGGCAAACAACAGCCTGATTAAATTTCGCTCCGCAGCGGGAACTTGTTCGAAATCAAGGAACACATGTCTTGCGGCTTCATTCCAGCCGACAATCTGGCACCGGCGGTCTGTTACAATCGTTGGAGAATATTTCAGCTCCCTTATAATTTTAAGCAGTGATGGGCGAATCTCGGATTGAGTCTCGGGAGGGAACTCAGGCCCGGTATGTGTATCTAGCGCGAGCGAATACAAATATTTGCGTTCGTCGGGGGTAAGCCGGAGCGCCTTGGAGATATTGTCGAGAACGGAGACAGACACCTTGATGTCGCGACCCTGTTCCAGCCAGGTGTACCAGGTTGTGCTGACGCCAGCAAGCTGAGCTACTTCTTCCCGTCTAAGTCCCGGCGTTCTTCTGCGGGTCCCCTCTGGTAGTCCTGCCGATAGGGGAGAAATTTTGGCGCGCTGCGATTTCAGGAAGGAAGATAGCGCTTCCAGTCTGGTCTCGTCATTCATGAATCATCACTCCATTACTCATTATCATAGCACCTATTATACTAGTTTAAACAACAACTTGTAATAGGATAATTTCCATGACATGATAACGGGGGATGTGAAATGAAGGAGGATTCATAATGGAAAGAGTTGTTATAAGCGGCATGGGTATCGTTTCTCCCCTTGGCAACGATGTGGAACAATTTTGGAATAAATTGCGAAATGGGCAATCGGGCATATCTGCAATTGATGCATTTGACACGTCCGCCTATAAGACCCGGTTCGGGGGCGTTGTCCGGGATTTTGACGCCGAAGCTTTGTTTGGCCGCAAGGAGGCGCGGCGTATGGACCGCTTCACTCAATTCGCGGTCGCAGCCGCCGATCAAGCCTTGGCTGATTCGGGACTGAAGCTGGACGATCTGGACAGGGAACGGATCGGAGTATATGTTGGATCGGGAATCGGGGGAATTGGATCATTGCTTGATCAGCATCGAGTGCTGCTTGAACGCGGACCGGACCGGGTGAGTCCGACTTTGGTGCCGATGATGATTTCCAATATGGCCGCGGCAACCATCAGCATTCGTTATGGCGCCATGGGTCCGAGCTTATCGCCGGTTACGGCTTGCTCCATCGGCAATACGGCGATCGGCGAAGCCTGTCGGATCATCCGGTCCGGTGAGGCGGACGTTATCTTGGCAGGGGGAACGGAAGCGGCGATTAATGGGATTTCGCTTGCCAGCTTTGGCAACGCCCATGCTTTATCTGTCCGAAATGAGGACATCCAGCGGGCTAGCCGGCCGTTTGACGCGGGAAGGGATGGATTCGTAATCGGCGAAGGAGCGGGCATCCTCGTTCTGGAGTCGCTCACCCATGCGCTGCGGCGGAATGCGCGAATCTGCGCGGAGGTTATCGGTTACGGAAACAGCTCAGACGCCTATCATATGGTGGCGACCCATCCGGAAGGAAGAGGAGCTTATCAGGCGATGAAGCTGGCCCTGCAGGCAGCCAAGCTCTCACCGGCGGACATTGATGTCATCAGCGCACACGCCACCAGCACGGAAGTGGGGGACCTCTCCGAAACGAACGCGATTAAAGCCCTGTTCGGAGAAGAGGCTTACCGCATTCCGGTTACCGCCAACAAATCGATGACGGGACATATGCTCGGCGCCGCCGGCGGAGCGGAAGCGATTGCCTTAGTCAAGAGCCTTACGAACAACGTCATTCCGCCAACGATCAACCTGGAGCGCCCCGATCCGGAATGTGATTTGGACTATGTGCCCAACGAAGCCAGAGTCCGGGATCTGGAGATCGGCATGTCCAATTCTTTTGGCTTCGGCGGGCATAATGCCGTTATTGTTATTCGGAAATATCAGGAATGAGAGCTCGCCCTCCAGTTAACAGTATGGCGAGGATCTTTTGCTCACTCTGACTCTTTACTTTTCTCCTGCTGATTCATCAGCAATGATTTCAGCTCCTGAAGCTCCGTTTCAATCCGGTGCAGATGGCCCTGCACATCGTCGATCTCCTGCTCCGCCTTGTAGTTGATCGCAAAGTCAATGATCGCCTCGTGCTTGTCCCGCGCAGCCTGCCGGTTCTGGCTCATCATGATGACCGGCGCCTGGAACGCGGACAGAAAGGACAGGCATAGATTCAGCAGAATAAACGGCGGTGAATCAAAATGCCGAGTGAAACTGAGCAAGTTCCAAATAATCCACAGCGCCAAGAAGCAGGTAAAATAAATGATGAACGTCCAGCTTCCGCCGAAAGTGGCGATACGGTCGGCCAATTTTCCGCCCAGGCCCGTCTGCTTGCTGTATTCCTCATCCAGATGGGCGACGATGCGTTTTTCATAAAGCTCCACGTATTTGTCAATGCGCCCTTTATGTTTGTCGTTCAGTTCAATGCCGAAACCATTAATGGTCACGTCCTCGGGCGGGACCTTTTTTGCGTTCTCTTGCGCCATTGATTGCCCTCCTTAGGTTAAAAAGAATGCCATCATCTTACTTCATCCTTTTCCATTTGTATATGGTATGAATAGGGCTGCGCTTTTATTTTCCGGGAACGGGAACCGCGGCGGCTGTAACTTCGTCTAATCCAGTGAGGTGAACACATTGAACTTCGATGAACTGAAAGATGCCGACCGTATGGATGAGGATACGCTGCGGGCCGTAATGAAGCGTTTCGGCGGCGATGTCTGGAATTACATCTATTATCTAACGTCAAGCCGCGAGCAGGCGGATGGGCTGGCGCAGGAAGTGTTTGTGAAATGCTATTACCGCATCGGGACGTACCGGGGAGGGTCTTCCTTTCAAACCTGGTTGTTCTCTATTGCGCGCAATGCTGTGTTCTCCTACCGAAAATCCCGATTTTTCAGAACTAGTCTGTGGGGAGACATCGCCGCGCTGCCGGATCGGACGGAAAGGATTGGGGTGAACGCAGGCGGAGGGATGGTCGTTGCCGCTTCGGCGGAAATGCAGTATTTCAGCAGCATGCATGTCAATGAAATCTGGGATGTGATTATGAAACTGCCCGCAGGATTCCGTGAAGCGCTTGTGCTCGATTTGAAGTACGGCATGTCGGTAAAAGATATCGCGGAACTCACCGGCTGGTCGCAGGGAACCGTTAAATCGAGGCTGTACCGCGCCCGCCGCAAGGTTCAATCCAAGCTGAAGGAGATGGAATAATGGAGAGCAAGCCGAATTGGTATGAGCGGGTGGAGGCCGGCCCTTTTGAAAAGCGCGGGTTTAATGCGGAGCATGCAGAGAATGTAATTCGTACCATCCGCGAAGGCGGACAACGGGCGGCACGGGAACAGCGGGGTACCCGCTATACGAAAACAGTCGTTGCCGTTTGTATTACGCTGACCATCGCCGGAATCGGCTGGATGGCAGCGGACGGTCCTCTCTCCGGCTACCAGGGTGCGAATAATGTAAGTTCAACTGCTGCGGGAGTTGTTAATGAAGCGAACATGAGGAGTACAGCGGACAAGGCGCTGCGGAATATGGTGGGTAGCTCTTTTCCGTTGGAGTTCGCAGACCGCCTATCGCAAAAGAAGCAGATCCTTTATTCGTATCGCAGCGGATATAACACCGCCAAAATATGGATCAGCACGGAAACGGGGGCGATGGTGCGGGCGCAGGTGAACAGCTCGTTAAAACCCGGGGGAGTGGAGAAGAAAATGAGTAGGGGAGCGGAAGTGGCGCTGGCTAGTTTGGGGTATCAAGGAAACTTTGTTTACAGGGCCTCACGTTATGTTGATTATGATGCCGCCAGAGACAAAACGGTAGACATTCAAACCACACTAGCAGCAGAAGATGCGACAGTCGGTTTTATCAACGGAGACATTGCGGAAATGAGCTCCAAAATAGATATCGGTACCCTAGACCCTGCAACGGTGGAAGCTGGAATCAAGGCGTTAAAGATCATGAACAAGAACAGTAAAAATTTCTCTCTGGCTGGAGCCTACCGCGTGGTTAAAGGAACATCGGATCTGCTGACGCTGCATTTCAGCGGCGAGTCCTCCGTTACGATGGACTCCACGGTCCGGGTTGTCTATGGGGTGAGCGACCGCACTCTGTTCGACGGGAAGTCAGACTCCGCTTCGGTGCAGGCTGAACGGGACAAACAACTGGTGGCTGTCAGCGAGCAGAAGCTGCGGTCGGAGCTGGAAGCTCTGACTTCGGCTTACGACTTACATCTTGGGCTTGAGGATTATCAATTCAAGAAAAATCCGAAAGCTCCCGGTATCGCCACATTCACCAAGCCAGGAGTTCCGGCTATCACGATTTCCTACAACGTCTCAGGAGAGATATGGAATTTTTTAATAGATATTCTAAAATGATGGAACGGTCCGCGCCGTGAACAGCGGACCGGATCATCACCTGACGATTCTGTTAATCGCTCAGCTTAAGTACCCTCGCGATATTCTCGCAGGTACGTTCCACATTGCGCGGCCCTTCAACCAGCAGCTTCTCGAGGCCGGATGCACCCGGAACAATACCGAATACCGCATCAATGCCTTCCGCATACAGCGTATCGATTCCCTCACCGATATACCCGGCGACGGCAATCACTTTTTTGCCGCATTCTTTGGCGGCGCGGGCTACCCCATAAGGGGTTTTGCCGAACTTGGTCTGGAAGTCAATGCCGCCTTCACCTGTAAACACAAAATCCGCATCCGCCAGCTTCTCCTTTAAGCCGGCATATTCAACGACAATTTCGATGCCTTTCCGGAGCTCCGCCTGCGTAAAGATCAGCAGACCCGCGCCTAAGCCGCCAGCTGCTCCGGCCCCCGAAATATCCCGCACATCTTTCTGAAGCTGCCGTTTCACGACCTCCGCATAATGGGCGAGGTTGGCGTCCAGCCTGTGCACCATTTCGGGCGTGGCTCCTTTTTGCGGGCCGAACACATGGGAGGCGCCATGTTCCCCGCACAGCGGATTCGTAACATCGCAGGCCACAATCAGTTGGGTCTCGTGAAGCCTTTCATCCAGCGAGGAAATATCGATGCTTGCCAGCCTATCCAGACCGCCTCCCCCTCGGGGGAGGGCATTCCCTTCCTTATCCAGAAATTTAGCTCCGAGCGCTTCGGCCATGCCTGTGCCGCCGTCATTCGTCGCGCTTCCCCCAATGCCGATGATCATTTTCCGGATTCCCAGGTCCAGACATTCGCGAATCAGCTCGCCCGTTCCATAGGTTGTCGTAATCAAAGGGTTTTTCGTTTCCTTGGCCACCAGATGAATTCCGCTTGCGGACGCCATCTCGATTGCCGCGGTCGTCCCGTCGCCCAGAATACCGTACTTGGCTGTCACCAGCTGCCCGAGCGGTCCCGTTACTTCCTTGTAATGGATTTGTCCGCCCGAGGCGTCGACAAGCGACTGCACCGTTCCTTCACCGCCATCCGCCATCGGAACATGAATATATTTAGCCGCCGGGTAGACCTTGCGCAGCCCTTTTTCCATTGCGATACATACTTCTTTTGCCGTCATGCTCTCTTTAAAAGAATCGGGCGCCAGCACAAATGTCTTCTCTCTCATCTTCTCACCCCATGGTTCATTGTTAAAACGGAAAGCCGTCAAATACATAAGCGTTGCACGATCGCCTTTGAGGTTCGCTCTATTTTGACTATAATGGGTATTACATGAATTTTACAAATAAGAGGGGTAAGCATGAACGGAAAAAATAAAGGGACCGCCGTCGGATTCTATACCGTGTCCGCGCTGCTCGTGCTGAAGCTGCTGGTGCTGCGGATGCTGTTCTATGACCGGATCGCCTGGGAATGGGTGCTGGCCGATGCCGCGCCGATGCTGCTGCTGATGGGAATCTTGGCTGTTGCGGTGCCAACGAGGGCCAAGACCGCCGTGTTCTGGATTTTCAATGGCATACTGTCGCTGCTGCTGTTCGCATCAAGTGTATATTTCAATCATTTCGGCTCGGTGCCGACTTATCTGGCTCTCTATGAGCTGAACCAGGTGTTCCAGATCAGGGACAGCGTGGAGTCGACGATTCAGCCTGTCGATTATTTGTTCTTTGCGGACATTGCCGTCTATGTGATTTACCGCTTGTTCCGCAGAGGGAAGACTAGCACAAGGGATACGCGCTCGTACGATGCCCAGCCAAGGTTCCGGGGCGTGTATCCGGCCGTTATCCTGGTCTCCATTATCGGAGGCGGGTCGTTGTCCGCCTATTCGATCCATGCCTCCTCAGGAATCACGAACGAGCTCGTGCAGGCGGAAAGCGCCGGCTTCCTTAATTACGAGGTCGTTGCCGCGATTCGGGAGCGTCAAAATAATGAACTGGTCGGCACCGGCGACATCAAGGATACGATCGCCAAGGTTGAGGCGCTGGAGGCCTCCTATAACTATGGAGGAGCGCCTTCCGGAACGCCGTCGGCAGCCTTTTACGGTTCCATGAAAGGCAAGAATGTCATTGTCGTGCAGATGGAGGCCTTCCAGAACTTCCCGCTGCATCAGTCGCTGAACGGGCAGGAGCTGACTCCGAATCTGAACAAGCTGGCGGACGAAGGATTCTATTTTCCCCATGTCTTCCAGCAGATCGGTCCGGGCAACACCTCGGATGCTGAGTTTATGAGCAATACGTCGATTTATCCGATCGGCTCGCTGGCAATGTCCACCGGGTTCGGTGACCGGACGCTGCCGAGCCTGCCGCGCGTGCTGAAGAAGAAGGGCTATGAAGCCTATACGTTCCACGTCAACAAGGTCGGCTTCTGGAACCGGAAGGAACTGTATGCGGCAATTGGTTTTACCGGCTATTACGATAAGCCGTATTATAAGAATGATCATTTTAACGCTTTCGGCGCTTCGGATGAACAGCTGTACCTTACGGGAGTGCAGAAGCTGGCCGAGTTAAACCGGAAAGGGACGCCTTTTTATGCCCAGTTCGTGACGGCCTCCAGCCACCACCCTTTTCAAATACCGGATTCGTTCCGAAAAATAACCGTACCGGACAATCTCGAAGGCACCATGCTCGGCGATTATCTGACCGCGATTAACTACACCGATTATGCCATCGGCACGCTGATTGACGGATTGAAGCAGAACGGATTGTGGGACAGCACATTGCTGGTGTTCTACGGCGACCATTTTGGCCTTCAGCCGCAGGATGTTCCGCCGGAGCAGGTGGAAGGCGCACTTGGGATCAAATACGACAACCGGATCAGCCGGTTCAATATTCCGCTTATCATTCACATGCCCAGCTCGGAGCAGGGGAAAAGGATCGAACGGACAGGCGGACAGCTTGATATCATGCCGACACTGGCTAATCTGCTGGGGATATCGCTGAAAAATGAAGGGGTGACGCCGCTCGGACATGACCTGCTGAATATACAGCATAATGTGCTGGGCATGAGGTACTATCTGCCTTCGGGATCTTTTTTCAATGACGACATTCTGTTCGTTCCCGGCAAAAGCTTTCAGGACGGCGACGCCGTCTCGCTGAAGACGTTACAGAAGGTCCCCGATTTTGCCGGGTATGAGCGGGATTACAAGTATATTTTGCAATGGATGAGCCTGTCGGACGAATATGTGAAGCTGCTGCCGAAACGTTAGCAGCCAGGCAAAGAGTCTGAACGATGAAGAAGAAGCTGGGAGAGAATGGATAATGAATCGATGGTTAAAACCGCATGTTCTGGGGGCAGCAGCGGGCTTCGGCCTGCTGCTTGGCCTGGTGTTCCTTGGGCCATTCATTGGAGTGGCCGACAACGGCGATTTTCTGCGAATGATGAACACGATCGGCCTGAATTATTACGATGCTTCGGAGACGTATCAAGACCGCTTTTTCAGCTACAGCCATTCCCGGTTCGCGTATGAGAATCTGTTCCGGGGGTTCTATCCCTCTTCGCAGATTTTTCTCGTGCTGGCGCCAAGGCTGCTGGGCGGACTGCTTCATGGAAGCTGGTTCGACATCCGGCTGCTGGCTGCGGTGTACGGGTTTTTGCTGCTCGCTGCGACCTGGCTGCTGGTCAAGCATAACGCCCGCGGCTCTTATATTACGGGCCTGCTGCTGGCGGGAGCGCTGCTGTTTGTCTTTTACGATATCGGCTATCTCGCATATTTCAATTCGCTGTTCGGCGAGCCGGTCTCACTTGTATTCATGCTGCTGACTTTTGCGCTGGGACTCAGGCTTGCTTTCAAGGAGAATCCGGCGGTCAAGGACTTGTGGCTCTTCTTTGTGGCCGTCTTCTTCCTGACCTGCTCCAAAATCCAGAACGCGCCCATTGGCGTCGCCTTCGCCCTGATCTTTCTGCGGTTCGCTTCGCTTCAAGGGACTGCGGGCTTCCGCAAAGCGGCGATCCGTTTCTCGGTTGCTATCTTTCTTATTTCCGTCATTATGTACGCTGCCGCGCCCAAGGATTTGAAGCATATCAATCTGTACCAGACGGTATTTTACGGCATTCTAAACGGTTCGCCGGATGTGAAAGGGGACCTTAAGGAGCTGGGGCTGCCTGAAAGATTGGAGGTGTTGGCAGGCACGAACTATTTCGAGAGCGGCACAGCGATCAAACAGGATGACCCGTCGCTCGTTCCCGATTTTTACAGCCGGATTTCACACAAGGATGTGCTGATGTTCTATCTGAAGCATCCCGGCCGTTTATTGGATAACATGCGTTATGCCGCAGCGAACAGCATGGCGATTCGCCCCTCATACCTCGGAAATTACGAGAAGGCGGACAATAAGCCTCCAGGCGCTCTAGCCTATACATACAGTGCATGGAGTCAATTAAAAAATAATGTGCTGCCGCATAATCTCGCGTTTCTGGCCATATTCTACGCTGTTTATTATGCCGGGGCCCTATATGAATACCTGCGCAGCGCGGATCGGCGGCAGCGGGTGGCTTGCGAACTGATGATGCTGCTCGGACTACTTGGCATCTTTGCATTCCTGGTGCCGATTCTCGGCGATGGCCGCGCGGATATCGGCAAGCATTTATTTCTGTTCAATGTCTGCTTCGACATGATGGCCGTAACGATGTTTGCCTGGGCAGTTTACAGATTGACAGGATGGGTTTTTGGGCGCGGCAGTTCTTACTGACGCCGTTCTAACTTATAAGCCGTGACGCATAAGAACGTCACGGCTTTTTTGCAGCATTATTTCAATAATAGTATTTGGAGACTTGATCGAACATCTCCAGCAGCTTAGGAAATGCGCCAATCTCTCTGACCGCGGCAACATCTGCATAGACCGCCGCTTCTTCATCCTGCCAGGTTATTGAACGGGGAAGGGGCAGGATGACTGCATCATTATGCCGTAAGCTGTGGACCAGCAGATCTAAGGTCCGATGCAAATAGTGACACAAGGACCCGAAACGGTTCTTGTATATCGTCTGGAGGTTGTTATAATCCGTTAAATAATCGTTAAGGACGATAAGAGTCACACGGTCAGGCACCATGGTAAGAACGAATAATTTGATCTCCATCGCTTTAGAGTTCTTTTCATAAAATCTTAAATAGTTGAAACGGGAATGCAGAGCATTGCCCTGGAAAATCGGATGCTCCTGGTGGTAATTAATCACCGCGTCATCATGGATGAATATCGCTCCTTTTCGGGCGGCGCGATAACCAAGCTCCCAGTCTTCCCAGCCGAATCCCTCGAAATCTTCCTCGAAGCCGCCAATTTCATCAAAAAAACGCTTGGTCATTGAGACGTTATTCGTGATCAGATTCAACCAGGCGTAGTGAAACAGTTTAAATCTGCTGCCATAGGTCTGCAGTATGATTTCGAAGAAATCGTTCTTGCTGCTCCACTGGTTAAGATGGCCGGGATCGAACATCAATTCAAAGGGGAGCAGCTGCACCGGTGTCTGATCCCCCTGTATAAATCGCTCAATGATAGGCGCGGCGATCGGATGGCCGGCATATAATGCGTTCATAGCCGACTTCTGCTCCGGAGAATATTCCGGACCCGTCATCGTATAAATGCATTTCCAGCGCATGGCCCCGGATACAATCTTTCGTTCTTCGCTTTGATGGTGGCCTACATGGGTCATGATATAATCCGGCCCGCATATCATCTCGGCATCCACAAACAGCAGGGTGTGCCCTACGGCAATGCTTGCGCCGATGTTCCGAATCTTGGATCTTCCTCTGCTCTTAAGCTGCTGCACATAAATAAATGAATATTCCGGATAAATCGAGTAATAAACGACAGGCGTAGGATCCGTAGAGCCGTCATCCAGAAAAATAACCTCCATCTCCTGAAGCGGAAACTGCTGCCGCTCCAAACTCAGCAGGGAGAAATAGTTCGAAGGGCAGCGGTTATAGGAAGGCATAATCACGCTCGCCGAAAAATATCTTTTAATCCCCCTGAACACCGCAATACCTCTGCCCGGATCGCGGTAAAAATAGAGACCGGCCTCATCGCCGTCCAGGCCCGAGAACATATGAGCTTGGATCTCTTCCTCGTTCCGGGCCGCCGACCATAAGCGAAACTCCCGGACCTGGCCTTTAAAAGCACCGTACATATGTCCTCCAAGGCCGAGGGAGGGAATAACCCGTTCGACATTGGTGGACATGCTTTCGTTCTTTACCCAGGCTCCGTTAATATACAGCCGCAGTTTCTTGTCTTCGCTCACGACGGCCACATGCTGCCATTCCGAGAAATCATGCGCGAAGACGAGCCTGGCGGGAAGATGATTTACTGAATGCTCGAACACCGAGATGCCGTTTGTGCCCACGGAGATTCCGCAGCCTGCAGATCCTGCCGGGTAGAAATCCGGGCCAACCAAATATTTTCTTCCATGTATGCCGTCGGCCCCTGTATTCCGTTCTTCATCCAGAATTTGTTCCTCTTCCGCTCTTACCCAAAATTCATAAGTGAAGGTATTGCTGAATTCGCAGGTCCTCTGAAACTTAATCCATTCGTTGCCATCAAAATGTAATGTACTTCCTTCATACATGTACAATCCCTCCTATTTTCCCCAATACTCTGAGATGGCTAATTGATACAGAGAGAGATAGCCGTCGACCATTTTGGATACCGAGAACCGTTCTGTGACATAGTTTCTTAATTGATCAGGGGAGTAGGGGGCTTCATAATAGTAAAGCTTTCCTGCCATCTGTTCGAATGACTCGCACATCATCTCGGGTAAGAACTCCAGTATTTCCGGAACGGCACCCTTCGAGAGAGCAAGTACAGGAGTCCCGCAAGCCATCGCCTCAATCAGCACAAGCCCGAACGGTTCCGCCCACTGGATAGGAAAAAGCAGGCATTTAGCATGCTTTAACAAATCCTGGCGGACTCTCCCGCCGACCGGGCCGACAAATTGGAGCAGGGGATTGCGGTTCAACCGGGGAGAAATCTCATGGAAAAAAAGCTCTTCATCATGGAGCGGTCCGGCTATAATGAGCCGCTGTCCGGTCATTTCCGCAAGATCCATTGCTTCGAGAATTCCTTTTTCCCGGACTACTCTGCCCATAAAGAGCAGATAATCTTCTTTTTCATAGCTGAACTCATATTCTTCAGGAACAATACCGTTGTGCACATCGAATCCGTATCCGCCGCCTATCGCTTCCCTGGCACTGCGGCTTACATAGATTGGAAAATGGACGGGGTTGTAGACCGGCAGATGAATGGTATGCACTAACGGAACATTTACTAAAGCACGGCTAAGCGCAGAATCGAAGGTATGGTCATGGATAATGTCGATGTTTTGCGGCAGATTTTCCATGAGATAAGAGCCGATGGCATCATCTCCGTAAAACGGGTAGCCCACTACGGTTCCCCAAATATGACTGCCGGTTGGAGCATAGAGAATAACTTCATGTCCCCTCTGGGCTAGCCCCTGGGAAAGTTCATAGATTATTCGTTCGGTTCCTCCATCTCTGAAGGGAGGGACCGTTTCATGATTTGGCGCGACTTGCAGAATTCTCATGGAGAACCCTCCTGTACTTAAGCATTTGTGTACGGACTAAAACATCATATGATTTCCTTTTCGCCGCTGCATACGGAGTCCGCCTATAACGCTATTAAATAATCCTAGTGCCCAGACCGGTCAAAATATGCGGATTTCCCGGTGCAACTGTCCATATCTATAGCTCTTCCGCAGGAATCTATTGTAAGAGGAGGAGGATATGGATGGCGAACCTTTCTGTCCTGATGCCGGTCTATAACGCATCTCGCTTTCTTGAGCACGCGGTGGAGAGTATTCTGCAGCAGAGTTATACCGATTTTGAGCTGATCGTCATCAATGACGGATCAACTGACAACAGCCTGGAGATTCTTGAGCGATATTCCGATCCCCGTATCAGACTGATTCATAACGGGACGAACTGCGGAATTGTGTCCAGCCTTAATTGCGGCTTGAACGCCGCCTCAGGAGCTTACATTGCCAGAATGGACGCGGACGATTACAGTCTGCCGGATCGTTTCAAGGCACAGATTCAGTTTATGGATCTGCACCCCGATATCGGGGTCTGCGGTACGCAGTACCGGATAATGGATTCTCATAAGTTCGGAGGTTTCAATACCGCGCTTCCCTGCGATCCGGATATTGTTGCTTGTTCGCTGCTGATCAATTGCTGTCTGACGCACCCTACCGTAGTGATGAGAAGGCGGGTTCTGGACCAGCTTCACAGTTCGCCCTATGACTCCAATTACCAATACGCGGAGGATTATCATCTCTGGGCCAGGCTTTCCGCAATCACTCGCATAGCCAACCTGAATCAATGTTATTTGCATTACCGCTATCATGATCAGCAGCTCAGCAGAACCAAAAGCCTGGAACAGATCTGGCAAGCGGATCGGATTCGTCTGGATTTATTACACGGGATGGGACTTGATCCCACAGCCGAAGAATGGGCGCTTCATCTGAATTTATGCCATATGAGGAGCTGCGGCCGATCCGAAAGGGAATGGACCCGGAAAATATTTTTCCAGAATCTTCTTGTCCGAAGATATGATCAGGTCGCGCTGATGGATGTGCTGAACAGTGTATTGAGAGGATAATTTTCACGTAAATCCTGAAAGGGGATGTCCGGGATGAAAGCAGTAATTCTGGCAGGCGGCTACGGCACGCGCATCAGTGAGGAATCGCATCTGCGGCCGAAGCCGATGATCGAGATCGGCGAAAAGCCCATTTTGTGGCATATCATGAAACTGTACTCTCATTATGGAATTAACGACTTTGTGATCTGTCTTGGCTATAAAGGCAATGTAATCAAGGAGTATTTTTCCAACTATTATCTCTATAATTCCGATGTCACTTTCGATTATGCCAATCATAACGAAGTCTTGATTCATCAGCGCAAGGCGGAGCCGTGGAAGGTTACTCTGGTGGATACGGGGCTCGAGACGCTGACCGGAGGGAGACTGAAAAGGATTGCCGAGTTCATCGGGGACGAGACGTTTATGATGACTTACGGTGACGGACTCTCTTCGATTGATCTTAACGCTTTGCTTAAATTCCACCGCAGCCATGGCAAATTCGCCACGGTAACCGTAACCCAGCCTCCAGGGAGATTCGGAGCGATGCAGCTTAATGACCAGCAGCGGGTTGAGGCTTTCCGGGAGAAGCCTAAAGGTGATAACTCCTGGATTAATGCGGGCTTTTTTGTGCTCGAGCCGCAAGTGTTTCAATATATCGAGGGAGACAAGACGGTATTTGAGCAGGAGCCCTTGGAAAATCTCGCGCGCGATGGCCACTTAATGGGTTATCCATTCGAAGGCTTTTGGCATCCGATGGATACGCTACGAGACAAGAATTATTTGGACCAATTATGGAAATCGGGGAATGCTCCGTGGAAAAAATAAACTTTTGGAAGGGTAAAAAGGTGTTTCTTACCGGCCATACGGGCTTTAAAGGCTCATGGCTGTCCATTTGGCTGCACCAGCTCGGAGCGGAAGTCACCGGCTACTCCGATGCGCCTCCGACTGATCCCAGCCTGTACGAATGCAGCATGGCCGGTCAGCTTCTGACTTCAATTACGGGAGATGTCCGGGATGCCGGCCGCCTGCAGAGGGCAATGCAGGCTGCCGATCCCGATATCGTGCTTCATCTTGCTGCACAGCCGCTCGTCAGGGAATCGTATCAGCGGCCGGTGGATACGTATGCGGTTAATGTGCTGGGAACCGTACATGTGCTCGAAGCGGTGCGCCAGAACAACGCCCAAGGAGGCAGAATTAAGGCGGTCGTTAACGTTACAACGGACAAATGCTACAGCAACAAGGAATGGTTCTGGGGATACAGGGAAAATGACAGGCTTGGCGGCTTTGATCCTTATTCCAACAGCAAAGCCTGCTCCGAGCTCGTCACTGCTTCGTATCGCGATTCCTTTTTTAACCCCAGCCGGTATGAGGAGCATGGAGTGGCCATCGCGTCCGCAAGAGCGGGCAATGTGATCGGGGGAGGAGATTGGGCCGGTGAACGGCTGATCCCGGACAGCTTCCGGGCCTTTTGCAATCAAGCTCCCCTGGTCATTCGAAGTCCGCATTCGGTGCGCCCCTGGCAGCATGTACTCGAGCCGCTTGGCGGTTATCTGCTGCTGGCTCAGCGGTTGTATGAAGAAGGAGTGCGGTATGCCGAAGCCTGGAACTTCGGGCCGGAGGAGCAGGATGCGCAGAGCGTCGAATCGGTGGTCAGCCGATTCTGCCGGTTATGGGGAGAGGGAGCAGCCTATGGAGTTGTGCCTGATGGTAAGCTCCATGAAGCTGCCGCGCTGAAGCTCGACTGCTCCAAGGCAAAGGCTCGGCTGGGCTGGCGGCCCAGATGGAATCTGGATACCGCCCTGGCTCAGACCGCCGCCTGGTATAAAGCTTATTTGAATGGCGAAGACATGCTGGAGCTGTGCCGTGCACAGATTAGGGAGTTTGAGCAGGCTGGCGGCTGATTCAGGAGAGATTGGGGTGTCCCATACTGCCCATGGAAATGGCTGCTGGGATGCCCTTTTTATGGTGGGATTTAGGCAGGCGGACGGGTCTGCTCGAATGGAAGCAGGATAATGCAGAATACCTGAAATTGTGCATCTTTTGGTCGTGTGAGAAAATACGTTCTATGATGTACCTGCAAAACTGCACTTTTTTTCCTGTTCAGCCGCAAATTCAATCAGCACAGCCGCAAATTCCTGTAAAATCGTAGGTTTTCTCTGTGAATCAACGTTTTCGACCGAAAAAAGATGCGCTTTAGCTGTTTTGCAATGGTGCTGAACTTTAATTACATCCAACCTGACCTCGTCCCTTAATGTTGGAGCGATTGCCCTGATTCCTAGAAAAAAGCAGAAGCCAGCCAAGTCTTTCAACAACTGAAAGGCTTGCTGGCTTCTTAACTTTTAGGGGAAATCCCCTCTTTTATTGCTCAGTGAGCTGAGCGCTCCAGGCTGAGGAAGATGAGACGGATCTCCTTGCGGAAATCCTCGGCTCCCAGGTGTTCCTTAAATCCGTACCGGTCTTCCAATTTCCGTAGGGATATTTCGAACTGGTTCTCCTGCCGCGGCTCCTCCCCTTGAACGAGCAGCTGAACCGGATCGGGATACATTTCATCATGAACCTGCTTCACGCATTGCGCAGCTTCCAGAATCGTCATATGGCACGGGGAGCCAAGATTCAGCGTGTCATAGGAAGCCGGGAAGTTCGCCAGCACGGCGCTTGTCGCATTGGCAACACTGTCGACGCTGACAAAGTTTCTTCTTTGTCTTCCCGAGGAGCGGATCGTAATCGTCTTGTTATAGAAAGCTTCCCTGCACAGGCAGGCCGGAACCAGGCTCCAGCGGTTGATGGTCGGAGAAGCAAAGTGGCCGTACACATTCGTCGGCCGGATGCTGACGGCACGCAGCAGTCCTTTTCTTGCATACATTTCCGTATACAGTTCAGCTACCGCATGGTTGGCGGCGTAATCGTTCTCAGGAAGGACTGCCGATTCTTCCGTGACCATCCCTTGCAGTTCCGACCCGAGTACCTGTATAGTCGAAAAGAATATCATCTGCCGTATTTCGTTATTAACGGCAAAATCCAGCACATTTTTGGTCCCGATTAAGGAGAGCTGAATTCCTTCCCGGCCATTCTTGGAAACGATATCGTTGGCCGCCGCCAGATGAATAACGGCGTCTCCGCCGATGCGGAGTTCGGGAAAGCCGCCCGAGAGCACATCCGCCGCAATATCTTCATAGGCTGTTCCGGCATCGGCTGCATGCTCCGGCAGGCTGCGGAATATCCGTACCACCTCATGGCCTTCCCGGCGAAGCTGCTTGCACAAAGAGCTTCCGATAAATCCTCCCGCTCCAGTCACAATATACCTCATTCCGTATCAAGCCCTTTATTTTGCGAAATGAACATATCGAGCGTAGGCAGATTCTTGTCTTTGTCAGAGAGAATTGGAGTTTCCGTCGGCCACTGCACAGCAATTGTCGGATCATTCCAGCGGATGCCGCCGTCTTCTGCGGGGGAGAATTTCCGGTCTACTTTATACTGTACGGTGCAATGATCGCAGAGCGTGCAGAAGCCGTGGGCGAAGCCGCGCGGAATATAGATCATCGCCAGGTTGTCATCGGACAGCTCAATGCTGTCCCACTCTCCGAAAGTCGGTGAACCTTTCCGCAGATCTACAAATACATCCAGCACGGCACCGGTAGCGGCTCTTACGAGTTTGGCCTCTGAACTGGGGGAATATTGGAAGTGCAGTCCCCGGATCGTCCCTTTGCTGACCGACACCGATTGATTCTCCTGGACCCAATGGCGGTGGATGCCGTAATCGGCGAAGATAGACTCGTCATAGGTTCTCATAAACTGTCCCCGATGATCGCTGAGCGGAGACAGCCGGATTTCATACACGCCTTCCAGCCTTCTTGGAATAATCTTCATCCTTGATCTCCTCCGATCTTAAGGGCGATTGGTCCATTGGCCGAGGAGCCTATGATGCTCGCCTCATCGCCAAGAATGCCGGCAATGACGGCCTCGCCGGTGCCGCTGATTGTGACATCCCGCAGCAGAATGCTGTGCTCAATGCGGCATTCCTCCAAATTGGCCCCCGACATGACCGAAACATAGGGGCCGATCGTGCAGTTCTTGAATACGCAGCCGGGACCGATGACCACCGGAGCATGAACCGTGCAATTGACAAGTGTGGATTCCCAGGAAATGTCGTTCTGTTCTCCGTAAAGCTCATCCATCATCCAGTTGTTGGCCGCAAGCCACCGCTCTGAGGTCCCTACATCGGAGCAGTGCTCCCGGGTTATCGCATAGGCAACCCTTTCTCCGCTGTCGATCAGCCGCTGTATGGCGTCCGTTATTTCCAGCTCTCCCCGGTCAGAGACCGTCAAGGCTCGGATGTAATCAAAAATTCCAGCTTTAAAGGCGTAGCTGCCGACGACCGCAAGATTGCTTTTGGGGAATTTCGGCTTCTCTTCCAGCGCGATAATCCGGGTTTCATTGATTTCCGCAACACCGAACTGCTGCGGATTCTCAACGTGAGTGAGCAGGATGCAGGCGGCCGAGTGCTTGAGCTGGTCAATCAGCGTCTTGAGGGGTTCTTTGATCAGGTTGTCGCCGAGAAGCAGAATGAAATCACTCTGTCCGATGTAATCCTCAGCTGCGGCCACCGCATCCGCAATACCCCTCGGCACTTGCTGGTACAAGTAAGTCAGGGATACTCCGAATCGTTCTCCGCTGCCCGCGGCGCCGCGAATCGTCTCTTCCTGGGACGGATGGATCACGATTCCGATCTCATGAATACCTTCGTTGGCCAGCTTTTCAATCGCATAGAACAAAATCGGTTTATTAGCGACAGGGAGCAGCGTCTTCGGCCTAGTAAGTGTAAACGGTCTTAGGCGGGTGCCTTTTCCGGCGCAGACGATCAGCCCCTTCATATTCCTCCGTCTCCCTCGCGGGAGCCGTATCTGGACAGGAAGGGATCGCGGCCTGACTCAAAAGCCTGAACGTCGCTGCCGTATGCTTTCCTTTCTTCTGCGGTTACCCTGCTGCCATCCAGATAATAGTCATAGCTCCAGGGGACCTCGGAAAGTTCCTCTTTGCCCATCGCATCCATCTCCTCCAAATAGAGCTGAAGCAGCCGGTACAGCGGGTTTCCACGGTCGGGAATCCACTCGTTCATACAATATTGCAGCATCCCGTGCAATCCGGAATAGTGGTAGCATACGAAAGGAATATTATTTTCCAGCCAATACCGCCCATTCTCCTCCCGGACAATCTTCCGGCAGCGCTCATGCAGATTCCAAGCGGCGACATTATACCCCGGATGCTTCCATACCTTGACGTTAAATAAAGCCGGAGCCAGGTCCACCCATTTCTGATCCACAAAAAAGGGAGCGTTATAATAGCAGTAGCTGTACAGCCGCTGTCCCCACCATTCCAGAAAGCGCATCGTTTCCTCCGATCTCCGGAGCGCCAGAAAGCCGGTATTAAAAATACCGTGATGCAGATATCCGAGAGGCTCGCCGTTAGGTTCGATCCGGTGAGGGGATAACAGAATATCATGATGCTCCAGGGCGGCCAACAGATCGTCGTAGGGAGCATAGGCGATGATATCTGTATCCATGAATACGACATTCATCTCCTCCGGATGCCGGTCAAATAATAAACGGAGAAACGCCGGTTTGATGGAGGTTACCCCCTCAAGCAGACTGTATTTAAAGATACTTCCTTCAAACCGGGGAATTCCCAGATCCTTGGCAAGAACAACCTCATCAAACCACGGCACGTTAAGCGCCGCCGGATGAATCGTCCGTTCCATCAGGCAAATGACAACCCGGGCATACGGCATGTGGTATTTGGCTGCTCTTGCCATCATTTTTGCCTCGTGCAGGTTATCGGCACAGGTCACCGAACAAATAATCATGGAGTGCCTCCTTGTCATAATCGGGATTAGAAATCACTGTGGTTTGATAGCGTGAAGGGATTTGCCTCAACCAAATGGTCTATTTTTGCCGCTCTATAGCGTAATTTGGTCTCATCGGCAATCTTCTCCCCGCTGTAAAAGTAGTCGTAGCTCCAAGGCAGGGCAGGATGCTGGAGAGACAGCCAAGCCCAATTTTGCTGATATTCGTTCCACATTTGTCTATAAGTCCCGTCATGGGGAGTATAGGTGTCTATGCAGCTGTCCAGCAGTCCCAAAAAGTTGCTGAAGTTCGCGCAGCGAAGAGGGGTGTGGTTGGTTAGACAGTATTCATCGCCGGCGCGAAAGAGCTGTCTGCCGTTCTCATGCAGATTCCAGAATGCCAGATTGTACCCCGGATGGCGAAGTATGCCCGTATTGAAAAAAGCGGGTGCGAAATTCAGATAAGGCTGATCGGTAAAAATTCCGTTTGGCTGTCCGCCAAAATCGCCTGCAATGATCTTCATCCACCAATCTGCGAAATTGCGTCCTTCCCAGGAGTTCTTCACGGCCACAAGACCGCTGTGAAAGGTGCCGTCCTGCAGCGTGCCGATTTCGCGGGTACAATCCCAGGCGTCCGAAGGCTCGAGGTGATGGGGGGTTAAGACAACATCGTAGTAGCTAAGCATGTGTTCGATCTCGTCAAACGGCTTAAACACATACATCTCCGGATCGAGATAAACAATATGCTCTTCCGCCGGAAAGGCTTCAAGAAGATAGGTTAACAGCTGCCCCTTCATTGCCGCGCCGCATTGGAGTGAATTAAACTTGAATATATATCTGTCAAAATCATGGAATCCGATGTAGCCGGAAATTTGTCTGGCCGTAAAAATCCAGTCAATGTCCGGCAATGGTCCCACTGGACTCTCTTCTACAAGGCAGACTAGAACTTTGGCGTCAGGCATTTGCCGTTTGACTGAGCCTGCCATCAGCCTGGCCTGGGCTAATCCGGACGCATTAACTACCGTTCCGATAATCACGGGTGGATCATCCTCCTCAATACTGAAATCCGAATACTGCAGTATATAGGTTGAATGCGTAGACCGGCACGGCGTCTGTCTCTCTGAATGGACTCTTAATAAATTCAAGGTTTATTAATTGACCGCTGGCGAGTAATAGATTAGTATTGTGATATACTAATATTTGGATGTTTAGTAAATGTCTTGTTGGAGGTGACTCTATTGATCAGCAGTGCTACGATCCGATGTGAAATGGAAACTTATATTCGGGAGCAGGGACTTACCATGCAGAGCTTTGCGGAGCAGGCCGGTGTCAATCGGGGAACCTTGAGCGCCATCATCAACAGAAATCCCCCCCGCAAAATATCCGTGCGCGAGCTTGATTTGATAACCAAAGGCATGGGTCTGCCCGAAGGGGAGCTTTACAGTCTTTATGCCGAGGAGTGCTTTATTCAAGCTGTTCCGCATTGGCGGCGGCTCAAGCCTTTTTTGCTGCGCTGCGCCGAGACGGGGAAGCTGGAATGTATTGGAAAAGTGCTCGAAATGCTGCTGGACAACTTGTCCCATATCGGGGAAATTTTCGCTACCGCAGAGCAGATGTACGAGCAGGGATACCAAGATGCTTCCAAATTATTGTACCGATGCGTGATTGAAAGCGAAAAATACAACAACTCCGAGCGCCTGGCCATCAGCCATTACCGGATGTTTCAGATAGCCATTGGAAAGGATATGGAGGCCAATTTGCGGGCGGCTTTGCAGTTTGAGCCTTACCGAAGTTGGTTGCCGGTGGAATACCGGCTTGAAGCGCTGGTTGAATTACTTCGAATTTATTTTTCCGTACATAATTGGAAACAGTTTGAAATGTTATCAGATGAGTTGATTGATCTGGCCCACACGGTTTATAGGGAGTGGAAAGATGAAACGGGATTCTTAAGTTCTTCCAAGGGAGAACCGATTCGGCTGCGAAAATCGTTAATACGTTACTTTGGACAGGGGTATCTTTGTAAAGGAACCGCGCTTCAAAAAATGGGGAAGTATGAAGAGGCCGGTAAGGCGATTGCTCTCTATGCCGATTTAAGCTGGATCGGACCGGAAAATGCTGAAGAAGAGCAGGAAGTGCAGCAATTCCGCGATTGGGCCCAAGCTAATTTATATACTTTAGATGTCCTTATGGGAAAACAGGAAATCTTGGATGAATATGCTGATTTTCTTGGCAATCACCCGGGGGAAGTTCTGTCGGGACTAGCGACAATAATTCAGTCTGCTAATATTTATAATTTTTCAATAGACGACATTATTTGTAAATTTACTGATGAAATTTCTGGATTTGAGAGTTATAATGATACTGTGAACCTGGAACGGCGATTACGCCTTGCCATTCAGATGTCCGTTTACTTTTTCCGCCACAGCAAATATGAAGAAGGTATTGAGAGTTGTCTTACAGCTTTAGATCTTTCCTTTAAGACCAACAATGAGACCGTTTTTGCAGAATCGGCATCGCTTCTGGAAGCGTATAGAGAATACGCCGGGCCGGCTCAGAACAGTCAATACAGAATGGTTATGGAACAGATGCGGATTAGGACAACTCTGAAATATACAATTTAAACTTAGAGGAGGATTCGGAATCGTGAAAAAAATCACAATCACTCTGGTTACTTTGTTTCTTCTGACATTAGGTACTACCGCATTTGCAGACGGAGCAAACAGTTCGCCGAAGCTGGGAGACGGAGGTTCTATTGTCCAACCACTGGATCATGGAGTGGGTGTATAATCCTCTTTTTATTTAGACAGGCCCTTATAGGGTCTATTTTTTTATAAAAATTAAAAGATTAACATAAAGAGTTTGGTTGATACAGCGAATCTTTTTATTAAATGTTTTAAGGGGGTACAGATGGAAGTTTCTGCACTTCGTAATGTAATAGAATCACATATCCGCAAAGAAGGGCTTAATCTTTATAGCTTTGCTGAACGTTGTGGTCTTAATCGAGGAACCTTAAGTGCCATTATTAACCGTAATCCACCCCGTAACATCTCGGTACGCGAACTCGATTCAATCACTCGGGGAATGAGACTTCCGGAAGGAGAGCTTTACGATCTATATATTGCAGAATGCTTGATTCGGGTTGCTCCTCACTGGCGGAGAATTCGTCCCTTCATGCTGCGCTGTGCAGAAACGAACAAACTTGATTGTCTTGCCAAAGTGCTGGAGATACTGGTGGATAACTTGTCTTATATCGGCGACATTTTTAATACAGCGGAGGAGCTTTTTAAGCTTGGACATAAGCAGGCATCTGTTTTGCTATATCAATGCGTAATCGATAGTGAAAAATATAATAATTCTGAGTCCTTAGCTATTAGTCATTATCGGATGCTTCAAATCGATTTCGGTAAAAACATGGAGACCAATCTACGTGCAGCTCTGCGGTTTGAATCTTATCTGAGCAGACTTCCGGTAGAACATCGACTAGAAGCGTTAATTATTCTGGTTAAAATATATTTTTCTACGCATAACTGGGAGCGGATTGCGATTTTGGCCGATGAGTTGCTCACGCAATCACAAGCTGTATATGAGGAATGGGAACGAAGCAAGAGAGCTTCCGTTCCTTCCAGAGTCGAACCAATCCGTTTACAACGATCATTAATTTTTTACTATGGACAGGGTTACCTTTGTAAAGCGACTGCACTGCAAAAAATGGGCAGATACGAAGAAGCCAGGAAAGCGATTGACTGTTATGCCGACTTGAGTTGGCTGGGGCCGATAAATGATGAAGATAAGCAAGAGATTCAAAAATACAAATCATGGGCCACGGCGAATTCCTACACCCAAGACATCCTGATGGGCCGTCAGGAGACGCTAGAAGCCTACGTCGATTTTTTGCGGCGTCATCCGGAAGAAATTTTGTCAGGGCTGGTTACAATCGTTCAATCTGCGAATACATATCATTTTTCGATAGACTGGATTATGAACGAATTTGCCGAGTCGATTTCTAGCTTCGATCAATTCACGGATGTAGTGAATATGGAGCGGCGGCTGCGTTTTGCCATTCAATATTCCATCTATTGTGTCCGGCGGGGAAAAATGAATGAAGGTATGGAAAGCTGCCTGAAGGCGCTTGAACTGTCCTCCACGACGAACAGCGAGACTTATTTCGGCGATTTAATCAAAGAATTTATGCATGTTCAGAAGCCGGTTTAGCGGGGTTCTTCAGTTGAAGGCGGATTATGATCTTCATCCGTCATACTCCGGCTCCCATCTGCTAGGTAGAGCCTATTTGACGTTTACATTTTTTCTTATTGTAACATTTGTTAAGTTTTTGTCGTTGGACTTTTTAGTAATAATCAATGTATATTTACTGTTATCTTTCATCACTCTCATCACTTTATTACTTTCAATTTCAGTTATTGACCAGCCTTCATCTGTAAGTTTTTTAATATATGCTTTATTCAATACTTCAAACTTCTCAGGAACTTCATAACTTTTTAGATCGATTGCCGACCTATTTTCAATTTCAGAAGCATTTTCAGGAATCGGGAGGTTGTTTAGTTCTTGAACATATTCGAATACGATACTTTCTACAGAAGAATGATTCGTTATATTTGAACATGCGTTCAAAGCTATAAAACATAATACTAATATTAATCGCATATTTAACCTCACTCAGTAGTTTTGGGCTGTACTCATCAGGGCCCGGACTTTGCCGCTAACCAATCATTTACAAATATTTTGCATGATAAAATCTATTAACAGCTTGTTGTTCTCCTGAATGGGCGTATTGGAATGAAAGAGCTTACTGATCATAACTCCGCCTTCAATGGACGTAACGATAAAATTGGCAACCCTTCTCTTATCGATATCCGGCTTAAATTCGCCTGTTTCCATTCCGTGTTCCAATATATTGGAGACAAAAGCAACGAATGCGGTTAACCCCTTCTGCGCTCTTTCCGTTAATGCCTCATGGGTGTCATCACTTTCAGCAGCGATGTTCATGACAGGGCACCCTCCGATAAAGGGCGGCGCTTCTACGACATGCTCATACACCCGGATCGCAGCTATAAGTTGATCATATGCGCGGGTATGTCCGGCTATCGCTTCCTGAAACCGGGTATTTACAATGTCTACAGCGTAGTCCAATGCTTCCAGAACCACTTCGTCTTTATTTTGAAAATGGTTATATATGCTTCCTTTTTGAAGACCGGTTTCACGCATAATATCAGAAATGGATAGTCCATGATAACCCTGAACGTTGAGCAATTCGGCCGTTTTTCGGATAATATTCTCCCGAGTCTCTGCTCCTTTTCGCATGCTGCAGCCTCCCTCTCTATTACCAATTCACCCAAGTTACCATTTGAACTATACGATGTCAAGGAAGCAAACCTCATATTTTTTTCGTTGACCGACCGGTCGGTCTTTGATAAGATGAAATCGTCCAAAAGATAGGAGGGAGCGATTAAGATGAATACCGAACTCAGTATTCCAGACAGTTCATTGTGTACAAAAGCGACAGAGCTTGTTCTGGAATTGTCCCCGCAATTTTTGTTCAATCATTCTGTAAGAACGTACCGCTTTGGAGGACTTCTGTCGCAGAGAGAAGGAATGAAGCTGGACCCGGAGCTATTCTATTTAGCTTCCATTTTGCACGATATCGGCCTGACTAAACGCTGTGACCATGGTCATTCCTTTGAGGTGGATGGTGCGGATGCGGCGGATGAGTTTCTTACGCAACACGGTTATCCCAGAGACAAGATAGACATCGTCCGTGAAGCGATCGTTCTGCATACTTCTCTGCTCGCGGAAGAAAAACAGCCTGAGATTGCTCTCGTTCATTTTGGCGCCGGGTTTGATGTTGGGGCATTCCACATTAAGGATCTTCCTTCCAGCAGCGTACAGCAAATCCTTGAAGCGTATCCCCGTCTTGGATTTAAGAAGGCTTTTGCAGAGGTATGGATGTCTGAGGCAGGCCGTAAACCCAATATGCTCGCTGACCGGGTGAACACAGAAATCGGCTTTATGGATATATTGATCAACGCTCCATTTGAAGAATAATGGCTGATAAGCCAGGGGAGAGAACCAATATGGGAGACATTCGTAAGGTCATAGAATCTAACAACCAATTGTTTGTACAAGCTGTTCAGCAAAAAAACGCTGCGGTAATCACAGACTTATATACGAAGCAAGCCATCCTGATCCCAAGCGGTTCCGCAAATATTCAAGGCAGCGAGGCTATTCATTCCTTCTGGGTTACCATGCTCAATAATGGACTGACCGATCTGGCTCTGGAAAGCAAGGAAATACAGGCCGGAGGGGAATTTCAAGTACGTGAAAGCGGAATTGCTCACTTGACGCTTCAGAATGGCGAAGAAGAAATTCATCCCACCTCCGGCTATGTGGTTTTGTGGAGACTGGAAGACGGGGCTTGGAAAATAGATATTGATATTATGTTCTAGAAATTGCATGGATCAGCGAGGTTAATGAAACATTTGGAAAAGTCAAACTGCATAGAAAAATTAAGAAGCCAGCAAGTCTTTCGGTTATAAAAATAAAGACTTGACTGGCTTCTGTTGTTCTATTATTGACGATGGATCAAAATAGACAATTGGGGCGGCCGACATCGATATGTATTGCTGTGGCTTAGGAGAAGCCTGCTTGACGCTCCATTATCAAGTAACGAGGTCAGGTTGGCTGTGAATTTAGTGTAGTGTCTTGCAAAACAGCTAAAATGCAGCTTTTTTAACCCAAAGTGTCTATTCACAGTGAAATCCTGCTACTATACAGGAATTTGAGGCTGTGCTGACTGAATTTGAAGGTGAGCGGGAAAAAACCTGTATTTTCGTAGGTATGTTAAAGAACGCGCGTTCCTACACGATCAAAAGATGCACAATTTCAGGTATTCTGCATTATCCCGCTTCCATTTGAGTGGCCCCGTCCACCTGCCTGATTCCACCACAAAAACAAAGGGCGTCCAGCAGCCATTTCCATAGCTTATGGGACACCCTCGCATAAACCTTTATTCTTCCTCCAGCAGCTCGCGCAGCATGCCCTCGCGGTCATTCATGAACGCCTTGGTCACCGCGAAATGCTCCGTTTCCTCTAAAGAAACTTCCCGGATTCCTTCCTCTTCCAACAGCCAAATATCCGCCCCCGGATAGGACATCAGAATCGGCGAGTGTGTAGCGATGACGAACTGCGAGTCGCTGCGCACCAGCTGATGCATACGGGCCAGCAGCGACATTTGCCGCAGAGGGGACAGCGCCGCTTCGGGCTCGTCCAGGATATACAGGCCGCGTCCGCCGAACCGGTGCATGAAAGCGGCGAAGAAGGATTCGCCATGCGACTGCTCGTGCAGCGATTTGCCCCCGTAAGAATCTCTGATCCTTGGGCCGGGAGAGGGCTGCTCATCGAGCTCGTCAATATATGAGGCTACATTATAGTAGCTTTCCGCGCGCAAAAAGAACCCGTCTTTCGGCCGTTTGACCCCTCTGGCGATCCGAAGATATTCATACAGGATGGAGTGTGAAGAACGGGTATTGAACGAAAAATTCAGCGTCCCCCCTTCCGGATTGAAGCCCCAGGCGGCGGCGATCCCCTCGAGCAGGGTCGATTTGCCGCTGCCGTTCTCTCCCACCAGGAAAGTAACCGGATTCCTGAACATCAGCCGCTTCAATGAACGGATCACAGGCAGGTGAAAAGGATAGGAGCGGAAGGACGGAATCTTGTTCCTAAGCAGCTCCATATGGCGTAAATACAGCTTGTCGTTCTCCATTGTCATGCTCCTCCCCGCAAGACTGCTCCGAGCCGCACTTAGACTCAGGGCCTGTATCTACCACTCTATCATCGGGAGTTCCTAAAGTCCAAGTCAGAGTCCAGGCCTAGATATGCAGCTTGTACGGTTGCCAGAGGGCATTTGCCAATTTATTGCGGTAACGGACAGGTGTCCATGAGGCGGATATCTCCGAAGCATATAACTATACTGTCATCAGATTACGACAGGGCAGGGTGAGGCTGTGAAAGCGAAAATAAAGCAGGAGCGCAAACAGGGGTACCGTGACGGCTACCGTCAGGGCTACCATCTTGGTCTGTGTGAAGCTGTGAAACAGCTCAATCCGGGTACGGCAGGTGTTCGGCGTCCCTTAAAGCTAATGTATGTCCCGCAGGGCTTCGATGCGATCGATGCCGGGGTATCGGAGGCGCTGGCCGGGCTTATTACCGAGCTGATTGTATGCCCGGCGCATGCCATGCTGGAGACCGCCGCCCGGGAATCTCCGGAAGCGGTGCTGGTTATGAATGGGCTGCATGTATTTCCGGATAACCATTTGGAGCAGATCGCGGAAATCCGCAGGCGGGGTATTTCCACTGCTATCTGGTTTGTCGACGATCCCTACTTTACGGAGGATACGTCTGTTCTTTGCCGGCATTACGATCATGTGTTCACGCATGAGCTGGGATGTGTGGAATTTTACCGGTCGCATGGAGCGGAGTCGGTGCATTATTTGCCGCTGTGCGTGAATCCGGAAATGTTCAATCCCCGCCGCATCGGCCCGGAGTATTGCTATGACATCGTTTTTATCGGCAATGCTTTTTTCAACCGGACCGAGCTGTTCGACCGCCTGGCCCCGATGTTGATTCGTCACCGTACGCTGATCGTCGGCGGATTCTGGGAGCGGCTGAAAAGATTCGATATGCTGTCTCCTTTCATCCACAAAGGCTTTATTCCGCCGGAGGAGACGGCGAATTATTACAGCGGCGCAAAGCTTGTCATCAATATTCACCGTCCATGGGAAGCGGGGCAGGATAACCGCAATTCATACCGGGTTCCCGCAAGATCCATCAATCCGCGCACTTATGAGATCAGCGCTTGCGGCGCGATGCAGATTACGGACGTACGGGATGATCTGGCGAACCACTACCGGCTGGGCTACGACCTGGAGACCTTCGGATCGCCCGAGGAGCTGGAATCCAAAATTGAATATTATCTGAAGCATGAGACTGAGCGGCGGAATTTCGCCTTGAGAGCTCTGCGGACAACACTTCAGAACCATACCTTTGCAGCCCGGCTGCCAAGACTGCTTGATGTGATCGACGAGGCGCGAGCGAGACATTAATTAAATAAAGGAGCGAGGTACGATGAGCAAAGATTTCATTCTTCCGGTCCCGCCGCTTCCCCTTACGCCGGCTGAGCAGGCGAAGCTGGAGGGAAGGCTGAACGGTTTCAAGAATGGCTATTCCGAAGGCTATATGCGCGGACGCTTAGCCATTCTGGACGGCCGTCCAGAAGAACCGCTGCCCGTACGCGATATTCATGTCATGTATGTCGGTTCCGGTAAAGGCTACCCCTATTCCCCGCTGGACGAAGCCGTGCTGACATCGCTGCAAAGCCTGACGGCGGATGTAACGGCAACGGATGTACATCAGAACCTGGTAGAACTGGCTGGCGCCAAACGGCCGAACTTGGTCCTTGTGCTCGACGGAATGGAACTGCCGCTGGAACAAATCGACCAGATCCGGAGAATGGGTATCCTGACGGCGATCTGGCTTACAGATGATCCTTATTATACTGATTTTACGCTGGGCATCGTGAATCACTACGATTATGTATTCACGCTGGAACGAAATTGCGTCGAATATTACCGGCAGCTTGGTTGTACGGAGGTGCATTATTTGCCGTTCGCGGCTTACCGGCCGCATTACCGCCCCACGATCTCCCGCACACCGGTTGCGCGCGAGGTAAGCTTTATCGGCTCCGCGTATTGGAACCGGGTCAATTTCTTCCGGGAAATCATGCCCCAGTTGATGGAGTTCAATACGGTTATTAACGGAATTTGGTGGGACCGCCTTCCGGATGCTCAAGCTTACGGAGACCGGATCGAGATCGGGAAGTGGATGTCCCCGCAGGAGACGGCTGCCGCTTACAGTTGTTCGAAAATCGTGATCAACCTGCACCGTTCCCATGTCGATGATGCATTCAACAACAATACACTGGCGATTTCTGCGGCTTCGCCGAATCCGCGGACATTCGAGATTGCGGCCACCGGCACGCTGCAGCTAAGCGATGTCCGGGATGATCTGGCCTCCTTCTACAAGCCAGGAGAGGAGATTGTAACGTTCAGCACACCGCAGGAGATGATGGACAAAATCCGGTATTACCTGGCGAACGAGGAGGAACGCCAAGCCATTGCGCTCAGGGGGCTGGAACGGACGCTCCGGGAGCATACGTATCCGAAGCGGGTCAATCAGCTGTTAACCATTATTTTCGGATAAATATCCGCTTCCGCTCCGATCTGCCGATTTATGTTCTTGCCGCGGGCGGTTGTCATGTCCGCTGCCGCTGCGGATCTCATACGATAAGCCAAGGCGAATCGGGTAAACATCGGACCATTTCAGAGGCTTCTGTCCGGTGCGGATCTTCGAGAGCGGCAGGGAAGTCTTTCTATTCGGGCAGCGGAACCGCAGCAGGTTCCCGCTAACGTCCGGGCATTGCATACCTAACAGGGAGGTGAGCGGCCGCTCCGAATTTATCTGTTCGGAAGCGCCAATACGCCAATGGGTGATAAAGCTGCCGTTGTCCTTTTTTCCCATGTATCCAATGACAACAGCATAACCGGCGCCGAAAAGCTGCTGCTGTTCTTCGCCCGGGAACTGTCCTCATACTTTGACTGCCTGCTTGTCGCGCCTCAGGAAGGGAAGTTGACGCGTCAGGCCCGCCGCAGCGGAATATCGGTGGAACTGCTGCCAATTCCGCTTGTGTACGGCATGTATACTCCCTATGCGGGACTCGAAGAGGACATCAAGTCTTTTCAGAACGGCAGGGAGTTCAAGGACCTTCATGCATGGCTGGCTAAGCGGCGTCCAGCTTTTGTCGTAACGAGTACCTGTGTACACGTTCTGCCGGCCATAGCCGCCAAATCGCTGGGTATACCGGTGGTATGGAAGATCAGCGAGATCATTACCGAGAACGAACACACTCCGCTAAGCATCAATCTGATCCACCGGTTCAGCGACCAAATTATCTGCATTTCACAGACGGCGGCTCTTTCTTTTACGGAGGAAATACGGGCAAGTAAAATTGCGCTGCTTCCGCCTACGTGGGACGATCAGGAGATGATGACGGCGGCGTGGAGCAGGCTGAGGGGAGAGCGGCGGCGAGAGCTGCGTATAAAGCCCGCAAATCGGCTCGTCGGTTACATCTCTTCATTTATTATCGAGCAAAAAGGACTGGAGCATTTCATCCACATGGCCATACTTGTGGCAGAGAAGCATCCGGAGGCACGCTTCCTAGTTATTGGCGAGCCGCGCGACAAGGATTACTTCAGCCGCTGCAAACACAAGGTGAAGCTGGAGGGATTGTCCTCCCGCTTTCGGTTCGCGGGCTATGAGAAATCGCTTTCGGAGTCGTACTGCGCCATGGATGTGCTGGTCGTTCCAAGCCTCGTCCGCGAGGGCTTTGGCATGACCGCCATGGAAGGCCTCGCCTTCGGCAAGCCGGTCGTCGCCTATGATTCCGGCGGACTAGGCGAGATCATGCGGGCGGTAGATTGCGGCGAAGGCCTGGTTCCGCCAGAGAACATTGAAGCGCTCGCGCAGCACGTGGAAGCCCTGCTTGCGCAGCCGGTGCTGGCGGCGACGATCGGCGTCCGGTCACGCGGCCGCGTAATTGCCGCCTACGGCCCGGCGGCATACCGTGAGCGCCTGAGCGGGCTGGCGGAGGCGTGGCGCCTCCGCTGGGCGGACGCCGCCCCGGCGGAGCCGCCCGCCGGCGATGGCACAGGCGCTGCGCCTGAGCAGGCAGCGCCGCGCAAGCGCCGCGCATCGAAGCGGCGCGGCCGTCTCCGGCGCCGGCTGGCCCGCCGCGCCGCTTCGCCGCGGAGCGCGCGGCGGGCGAAGCGCGCCAGCCGCACGTCCCGGCGGCGGCGGACATCCCGCAAGCGCCGAAGCGCTGCGGCGCGGCGCCGGTAGCGGCGCCAGGGATGCGCTGGACGGCGGGCTCGCGCTTGGCAGGGCCGCCGCGAGCCCGTTGCGCATCCGGCGCAGGGCCGCCGGGCTGCGCCGGTTTAATCCGGGCTTTGCGTTTACCGCCGTCTGGACCGCTCCTATTGGCGCTTGCCCCGAGCAAATAGAAGGAAATACTCCCTCTAATTTTTTACAGTCAAACCTTTTCAAAGTATATAGTGGAAATCCTCCGGTTAATTTCTGCATTTTCCTCAGTTCCGTTCAAATCGGCGTATTTAACGGGAGAAATTCCAGTTAATCTAAGAATCGTGCTTTAATCGGCGTGATTAGACGGTGGAAATCCTTTTAATTGGCGTGGCGCACCTTAGAAACTCCGGCTCGCCGGCAGCACCGCAGCCCCAGGAGTCCGGGTTTGGCTCATTGCCGATTCCCGGCCTGCCCTCGCATACTTCGCCGGGGTTCGCGTACGGCCTGCCTGCCGGTCCTGAAACTAAAACATCATCAAGATTCAAGCAGGGGAGTGAACGCATGAAAATCATGACCATTCTGGGCACGCGCCCCGAAATCATCCGCCTGAGCGTAATTATTCCGCTTCTGGACCGGTATGCGGACAGTCATGTGCTGGTGCATACGGGCCAGAATTTCACCGCCAGTCTGAGCGGCATTTTCTTTGAGGAACTGGGGCTGCGGGCGCCGGACTACGTGCTTCAGGAGAAGCAGGCAGGGCTTGGCGGACAGCTTGCCGCCATGTTCGGCGGGCTGGAGCCGATTCTGCTTAAAGAACGGCCGGACCGCGTTCTGCTGCTCGGCGATACGAACAGCGCGCTGTGCGCCATTCTGGCGGAGCGGATGGGTATTCCGGTCATTCATATGGAAGCGGGCAACCGCTGCTACGATCTGAATGTGCCGGAGGAGAAGAACCGGCGCGTCATCGACGCCGTCTCGACCATCAATATGCCATATACGCCGCAGAGCAAGCGGCACCTGGCAGCCGAAGGAATTCCGAATTCGCGGATTATGCTCACCGGCAACCCGATTCATGAGGTTATGACGCACTACGCTCCGCAAATTGCGGCCAGCGATATTCTGAACCGGCTGAGCCTTGCGCCGGGGCAATATTTTCTCGTTACGGCACACCGCGCCGAGAATGTCGATCATAAGGAGCCGCTGATGGAGATCATGCAAGGCCTAAACCTGATCGCCGAGCACTTCGGAGTCCGTCTCATTTGCAGTATCCATCCCCGTACCCGGTCGAAGCTGTCGGATTCCTTTCCGCTGCAAATGAATAGTCTAGTCGAATTTTATGAGCCGTTCGGTTTTTTCGATTTTGTCGCTTTGGAGAAGAATGCGCGCTGCGCCATCACCGACAGCGGGACCGTTCAGGAGGAATGCTGCCTGATGGGCGTGCCGACCGTGACGATCCGGCGGACGACCGAGCGTCCGGAGACGGTGGACTGCGGAAGCAATGTCGTTTCTGGAGTGGACAGCGGAAGTATTTTGCGGTGCGCCCGGCTGATGACCTCAATGAGCCGCGAGTGGGAAATCCCTGACGGCTATCTGGACCCGGATGTATCGCATAAGATCGTCAAATTTTTACTTGGAGGGAACCTGTATGTTCAATAATCAACGGATAGCGGTTATCGGCGGTACCGGTTCCTGGGGGCATGAGCTGGTCCGGCAGCTTCTACCGCAGAATCCGAAGGAAATCATTATTTTCTCTCGCAGCGAATCCGCCCAGGTAGCCATGAGCCGGGAATTCGAGGATAGACGTTTAAGCTTTGTCATCGGTGATATCCGCGATAAGGAAGCTCTCATTGCGGCATGCCGGGGTGTGGATTATTTGTTCCATCTGGCGGCGCTGAAGCATGTTCCCGTCTGCGAGGATCAGCCCTACGAGGCGCTTAAGACGAACGTCATCGGGACGCAGAATGTCATTGAAGCGGCCATAGCGAACAAGGTGGACAAAGTGATTTATATCTCGACCGACAAGGCGGCCAATCCGTCCAACTTCTATGGCATGACTAAAGCCATCGGCGAGAAGCTGATCGTCTATGCGAATCTGCTTGGGTCCAGCACCAAGTTCGTCACTGTGCGGGGCGGGAATGTGCTCGGAACGAACGGAAGCGTCGTCCATTTGTTCATGAAACAGATTCGGGACAAAGGCGAAGTGCGGATTACCGATTTCAACATGACCCGGTTCTTCCTGACGCTGAGCGACGCCATTTCCCTGCTGTTCAAAGCTTCCGAGGTCAGTGTGGGCGGCGAAATATTCGTAATGACCATGCCGACCTGCCGGATTGCCGATTTGGCTGAAGTGCTCATTGAGGCCTCCGATAGACAGAACGTAAAAATAATCGAGACAGGTATCCGCCCCGGGGAAAAAATCAATGAAATTCTGATGAGCGATTTCGAGAGCCTGACAACCGTAGTATACGACGAGCAGTATCTTGTCATATTGCCTACCCTTAATATGCCTCATCTGAAGTCGCGGTATCAAAATTGCGAGCCGGTGTCCTTCAGCAGCTTCAGCTCCGGGAACAATCTGATGTCCAAACAAGAAATCAAAGACATCCTGATCCGGGGAGGTTTCCTGCAATGAAGCTGCTGATCCTCGGCGGAAACGGCATGGCGGGGCATATGCTGGCAGATTACTTCCGCCTTCAGGGCAAGCACCAGGTATTTCACACAACCCGGGACAAAAGCGACCAGCAGGGACTCATACTGGATGCCGATGATATTGCCGCTGTGGAGAGAACGGTAAGCATCGTCTCTCCCCACTGCATCATTAACGCGCTGGGCGTACTTAACCAATCGGCGGAAGACCATAAAATCGCCGCCTATCACATCAACGGCTTTCTTCCCCACCGTCTGCGGAGAGCCGCCGACACCGTATCCGCCCGGCTGATCCACATCAGCACCGACTGCGTGTTCGAGGGAACGCGCGGCGGCTACACGGAGGAGGATGCGCCCGACGGAACCTCTGCTTATGCGATTACGAAGGCGCTCGGCGAGGTTCGCGATTTCGGTCATCTGACGATCCGCACGTCGATTATCGGGCCGGAAATCCGTAAAGCAGGCATCGGGCTCATAGAATGGTTCCTGGCGCAGTCCGGCAAGGTTCCTGGCTACCGCCGTGTCATGTGGAACGGGGTGACGACGCTTGCACTGGCCAAAGCCATCGATGGTCTCCTGGATTCGGAGGTGTCTGGTTTGATTCACCTGGCCCATCCTCAGCCGGTCAGCAAATACGAGCTGCTCGGGATGATTCAAGAGGCCTTTCACAAGACCGACGCCGAGATTGTTCCTGATGATGTACATGTACAGGACCGCACTTTAATCGCTACACGTAAAGATGCAGTCTTTCATCTGCCTTCCTACCCCGATATGCTTACCGAGCTGGCGGAATGGATTCAGCAAAGCCGGCGATATTCATGACCGGCAGAAAGCTGCTGATTACCGGCGCCGGCGGCTTTACGGGCCGCCATGCCGCCGCCTATTTTACGGCGGGAGGAGCGGAGGTAACCGCCGTGCTGCGGAGAGCGGTCCCCGGCGAATCCGGGGAACCGTTATTTCCGGAAGACGTTAGAACGTATATTTGCGATTTGAATGACGGCGAAGCCGTGAAGAAGATGATAGAGGATACCGCTCCGGGTGAAGTGCTGCATCTGGCGGGGAAAAATTCCGTACCGGAGTCGTGGCGGAACCCGGCTGAATATCTGGAAACGAATGTAATGGCGGCAGTGTACCTGCTTGACGCGCTGCGCTCCCGCAAGGAAGTCCGTCTGCTGGTGGCGGGATCGCGGCTGAAGTTTAATCCGGGAGCAGGAGAGCCGCCGCCGCATCCATACAGCCTCAGCAAGACGCTGGAAGAACTCGTGTCCTTGTCCTGGGGAACGCTGTTCCGGCAGCAGGTGCTGATTGCCGAGCCCTGCAACCTGATCGGGCCCGGACCTTCCACGGGCTTCTGCTCGCTGCTGGCCAGGCACATTGTCCGAAGCGAGCAGGGGAGTGCGCAGCCGCCGTTCCGGCTGTCTTCCCGGCAGGCGCAGCGGGATTTCCTTGATGTCCGCGACGCTGTCCGCGCGTACGATTGCATCTTGAAGCAGGGAGAGCCGGGCACCACGTACCGGATCGACTCGGGAAAGCCGCGCAGCCTGGGCGAGATTACGGAGCGCATGCTGAGCCTGACCCGGGCGAATGTGGGGGTGGAATGGGGAACGTAGTCCGGTCAGGAGCCGGAGAGTGCCCCCGTTTCGGATACGCCGCATAAGCAGGCAGATTCTTCCGGTCAGGGTGCGCCGCAAAGTCAGGCGGAGTCCGGCTGCTTTACCGTACATGCAGCCGCCTTAAATTGGCGCCCCGAAGTGCAGCTGGAGCGCTCCCTTGCCGACATTCTGGAATATTACCGCAGCAACCGGAAAGGAGCATCGCCATGAACGCAAAAGTTTCGGTTATTATCCCGTTTTATAACTGCCCGTATATTGATCAGGCGCTGCAGAGCGCGCTATCCCAGTCCCAGGCTCCTTATGAGATTATTGTCGTCGACGACGGCTCCACCGTCCACCGCGACAGAATTGCTCCATACCTCTCCTATTCCAATATTCATTATCTGGGCAAAGCCAATGGTGGCACCGCCTCTGCTCTGAACCACGGTATTCTTCATGCCACCGGCGACTATGTCGCTTGGCTCAGTTCCGACGATGTCTTTTACCACGATAAGATTAGAAACCAGGCGCTGTTCATGGAGCAGAACCGTCTGCTGATTTCTTACACCAACTTCAATTATATCAATGCCGCATCCCAACTTGTTCAGTTTAATGCCGGAGCCGTTTTTGACAATCGGCTTGATTTCCTGCGCTGCTTTCTTCAGGGTAACCCGGTAAACGGCTGCACGGTTATGATCAAAATGGAACTGTTTGGAGCCATCGGCTTGTTCGATGAATCGCTTCCCTTCACGCATGATTACGATTTATGGTTCCGCGCGGTTCTGAACGGATATCCGCCGGTGATGCTGAATCAATCCCTGACCGGTTACCGGCGTCATGAAGGCATGGGTACAGTCAGGCATTACGACCGGATTATGGCTGAAGTAGCGGCGTTAAAAGAGCGATACAGCGCACCGCTGCGCAGTTTGATAGCCTCCATGGGAGGATAAAAGAGATCTAGCATGCCAAATCCTTTCAGCATAGCCCGCCCTCAGGGAAGCCATCCTAACGATTGTTACACAGCAATCATAACGAGTGGAGGGTGAATGCATGTTGCGATCAAGAATCGGCTTGTCCGTCTCCGCAGCCCTGCTGTTGGGGATGGCCGGAATCGCGGGCTGTACAAACTACCAGAATACGGCGGGGAATTATGGCGTGCGGAGTGTGCAAGATGGCCGCATCAATGATGGTGTACGGGGTGTGAACGATGGCCGCCTGAATGTCAATACGGCCAGGGAAGGGCATACGATCGACAGACTGGATATGGACCAGAAGCTCGCCGATCGCGTGGCTGCCATGAAGGAGGTGCGCACCGCCAATGTGCTTACCGCTGGCCGCAGCGCTTATGTAGCTGTAACGCTGGACAATAATGTGACCGGGGGCATGCGGGCAAAAGGCGGCAACGTATACGGTACGAACATGATGCCGGGCAGCACTGGATACGGAACAGGATACGGAACAGGATACGGCACAGGAGTTGGTATGCAATACCCAACACGGGGAACCAGCATGCCGGGAGCTGTTGCCAATAACAACAGAAGCTTGACAGGAACAGGCGCAGCGATACCTGGTCCAACAGGCGCAGCGATACCTGGTCCAACAGGACGCGGAGGGCTTTTCACTAGCAACGGGGTGACAACGGGAACCACGGCGGCAAGCATTCAAGATACGCTTTCCAAAGAAGTGAAGGCAAAGATCGCTGATGTCGTCAAAAAGAGTACGCCGGGGATCGATCGGGTATACGTCTCGGCCAATCCCGATTTCGTTCAGCGCGTGAACAGCTACGCCGCACAGGCGCGAGCCGGCCATCCCCTGCAAGGTTTTGTAAATGAATTCCGCATAATGGCGGAGCGCATCTTTCCCGCTCGCGGCGGGGACCATATCAATAGATAAAGAAGCATTATCCGTATCGAATGCCAAACGCAACACGCAGAGATTCATCCTCGGCGGATGAACCTCTGCGTTAATTGCCGTATACATAAAATGCCTAAAGTTCCTGACGGCGTCCACCGATCCATACGCCGCGCAGGTTAAGAGCGCCGTCCAGCAGCAGAATATCCGCGCGCTTACCGGTTTCCAGCGAGCCGATGCTGCGCTCCATGCCAAGCGATATGGCCGGATTCAGACTCGCGGCCCGGGAGGCATTCTCCAGACTCAGGCCGGCTTCTTGAATAAGATAACGGAAGCCCTCGATCATGGTGAGCGTGCTTCCGGCAAGAGCGTCAGGGTTGTCTCGAAGGCGGGCTACACCATCCTGCACCTTAACCGGCAGATCACCGATGGCATACTCCCCGTCGCTGAGGCCGGCAGCCGACATTGCGTCGGTAATCAGAATCAGGCCTTCCGGTCCTTTAAGCCGTGCCAGAATCGTGATCGCCGCGGGATGAACGTGAATGCCGTCCGCGATGACCTCCGCGCGTATCCGTTCATCGGACAGGACCGCGCCCGCCGTTCCGGGCTTGCGGTGATGCAGCGGAGTCATCTGGTTAAACGTATGCACCGCCTGGTTAAGACCCGCGTCTGCTGCGGCGATAACCTGTTCGTAAGCGGCGTCGGTATGGCCGAGGGCGGCAGTAATTCCACGTCTGCGCAGCCAAGATATAACTTCCGTCGCGCCTTCCCGTTCGGGAGCAAGCGTAACCTGCCGAATCAAGCCCGGATAGGCCCCAGCCCATTCTTTCAGCCATTCTACATTAGGCGGGACGATATGCTCGGGATTTTGCGCCCCGGGCCATTTTGGGCTGATGAAAGGTCCTTCCAGGTGAACCCCGGCCAACTGCGCATATGGCATTTCCCCCAAGCGGTAGGAGTTGATCTCGCCAAGCACACGGTCGATCGCCTCTTTAGAGGCGGTCATCGTTGTGGCCAGCATTGTCGTTGTGCCGTTAGCGGCATGAAATCCGGCAATCTCCGTAATCGCCTGAGCATTGGCGTACATAAAATCATGCCCCGCGCCGCCGTGAACATGCACATCGACAAAGCCAGGAATAAGCAGGCCATCCTGCACGCGTTCGCTTTCCGGCCAGCCGGAGCAGGCTTCCGGCAGCCAGCGCGCTGCTCCCGCATATACAATTAGGCCGTCCTGCACCGCGACAACCCCGCCCCGGGTGATTCCCCCCGGAGTCAGTACCCTGCCATACAGCAGCTGCTCATTGTCCGTGCCTAATCCAGCCATTGTCCCGCTCCTTCATCTACCAGTACGACGACATTCGGATGGCTCTGAAGCAAGGAAGCGGGGCACTGGGTCGTAATCGGCCCCTTCACCGCGTTCCGGATCGCCTCAGCTTTCTCCGCGCCGCGCACGAGCAGCAGAATTTGCCGCGCCTTCAGGATGCTGCCGACACCCATCGTAATCGCCTGCGTTGGAACATCGGCAAGCGAAGGGAAGAACCGGGCATTGGCTTCCCGCGTTTCCGGCAGCAAATCGACGACATGGGTTCCGCTGGTTAGGCTGGCATCGGGTTCATTAAAGCCGATATGCCCGTTGCTTCCGATGCCGAGAATTTGCAAATCGACGGGCCCTTCCTCTTCCAGCATTTGATCATAGGCCAGGCACTCGGCCGCCAGATCCCCGGCGTTGCCGTTAGGCACATGTGTCCGGGACAGGTCGATGTCGACATGGTCAAACAAATGCTTGTTCATGAAGCTGCGGTAGCTTTCCGGGTGATCTACCGGAAGTCCTACGTATTCATCAAGATTGTAGGATGATGCTTTTGCAAAGCTTACCAGACCTTTGCGGTGCATCTGGACCAGCCGTTCGTAGACGCCGATGGGCGTGCTGCCGGTGGCGAGTCCTAGGACCGCCTTCGGACTGCTCTGAAGCAGGCTGGCGACCAGATTGGCCCCCGTCTGCACGAAGTCTTCGTCGTTTTTAAACTTAAAAATGTTCATTTATTCTGTACCTCCCCGTTTGTGACGGAATTGCTGAACGTTCCGGTAGGATTGCTCCAGCTTCGGAATATAATCGCCAAACCTTCTGCTGACCATCCCGGTAAATAAAATATCGATAATGTGAAGCTGCGCGATCCGCGAAGCCATATCTCCTCTGCGCATTCCTTGTTCAAGGGAGGAGGAGAAGAGTGAAATCCCGCTGAGCGAAGCAAGCGAGCTGCTGCCATATGAGGTGAGTGAGATCGTAGACGCGCCGCTGTTCTTCGCGCAGATGAGCGCGTCGATCGTCTCGGGCGTTTCCCCCGAGTATGAAATGGCAAAGGCGACGTCCCCTTCCCCAAGAGAGGAGGCCGAGGTGATCTGCATATGCGAATCGGCAAAGGCCGTGCAGTTCACGCCGATCCGGATCAGCTTCTGATAGAAATCCTGAGCGACAATCGATGAGGTGGCCATGCCGTACAGATCGACCCTCCGGGCGCGGCAGAGCAGATCGACCGTCTGTTCGAGCCGCCCGATATCAAGCAGCGACGTCGTGTCGCGGATGGAAGCGAGGTGATTCGCCTGCATGGCCTCCACGATGACGGAAAGCGGATTGCCCGCCATAATATCCTGATAAGAGGAGCCGCCGGTCAGAGGCGCCGCATCGCTGTGGGCGATTTCAGCCGCCAGCTTCACCTTGAAATCCGGGAAGCCCTTAAAGTGAAACACCTTGCAAAAGCGCGTGATTGTCGCGGCGCTAATGCCGCATTGCTCCGCCAGCTCTGTGATGCCCATATGGACAATCTCGCCGGGGGAGGCAAGTATCCGCTCCGCCAGCCTGCGCTCCGTTTGGGAGAGCTTGGACCTCTCGTGCTCCAGTGCATGCAGAATTGGAGTCATCAACCCACCTCGTATTCTAATGCGATCGTTGAAATTATTTTTAGTATAATATATAAAATTAAGAAAATTATTTTCATAACTAGGATAAAGCAAAATCTAGTGAGATGCAAGAGCGGCTTTTCATAAAAAAACAAACGACCGCTCACCGGCGGCATACCGGCAAACGGTCACTGTAATAGGATCACGATTATTCGCTTTTAATACAGCAGCTTGATATTTTTCTCCGGCCAATCTTTCATCCGCAGCACCGTATTCGACAAGCTGGAATAGCCATTGCCAATAAAATAGTCGCATTGAACGGCAAGATACGTGTCTTTAATAATGTCCGAGGTGTCTTTTATGAGTTCAATTCCTTTATGGCGCTGATTGGGATAATTGGACCGGTTCGGGTGGATTCTGCCTCTGAAGAACGCTTTCCTGCTCTCGCTGACAATTAAGGTTTCGTATTTATCATAAATCTTTTGGAATTGGCGGACGAACTTGTAATGGTCGGTAATGAGAAACAGATGACGGCATTCGAAATTGCTCATAAAGCTCCATATATTGGGATGGTAATAATCGTTGATATTATAAATCTGCCCAATTTCACTTACGAGGCCGTTGGCCCGGATATGAACGCCCAGAATCGGTTTTTCATCACGGAACTGCGGATTCTCATAAACAAACTGCTTGGCTTCGTCAAGGATGCTGGGTTGGATTTTAATGTATTTGTCGAACAGATAACGGTATATCTGATGCGGTGTTTTGCCGAATAAAGGGTGCCGATCGGGAATCCAGGGTGCGATAGCGCCCACATGGTAATACACATCGCTGACCAGCACGTTGGCGTCAGTAGCGATCATATCCTGTAAATCCCGGTCTTCCCATTTCAATTTGTCCGGGTCTTCCATCAGAACAGTATGACTGGTCCAGATGGGCGGATAATACGTAAAATCGGACCGGACGGCTTCATGAGGCATATGTTCATTGATTGGCTCGAAGAACAACTCGAACGAATTTTTCGTCACGGACTCGGAATACAGACTGTCCATGCCCCAGTACACAATTGGAGTCCGGTCCGTGATCTCTGCAATGAGCAGCTGGCCAACCACATGATCCACATCCGCCCAAATGCTGTACCCCCAAGGTTTAATCAGGAGAAATCGGTTTATGCTCATGCTGGTTATCACCTCCGTACAGACTTGGATATTGAGCCCGCCGCTGCTTGGCCCGATAATATTTGGTGGCCAATTCGGCTCTTGCCCGTTTGCGGGTATTTTTTCTATCCTGTTTCAACGTTCGGTAAAAAAGCTTAATGTGGCTGTCCGGCCAGTCCTTCAGCCGGTTGACGAAAAAGGAAACATTGGAATAGCCGTTGCCGATAAAATAATCGCATTTGGTGGCAAGGTACGTATCCTTGATGATCTCGATGCCTTTTCTTTTTTTTACGACAAAGTTCTGCAGATGGGGAGCCTCGGTAACGGAGTTGCGGGGAGCTCTCACGCAGTCGGTATATACGACTATCGAACCGTAGCGCTTGTTGAAGTCATCGATCGCATCATCGCAATCCGTGATCAGAAATAACTTGCCGATTTTTCCTTCCTTTAATACTTTTCGGATTTCTCCATCATATTGCTTGTTAAGCTGCTGAAGGTTCTCCACCTCGCGCACTTTGTCGCTGGCCCGGATATGAACGCCGAGGAGCGGGTGATGATCCTTCAGATGCGCATTGTAAAATTCGTTGATTTCCGCTTCAATATCAGGCTTTAAACGCAAGTACTTCCGGATCAGATGGCGGTAGATCTGTACTCCGGTCATCCCGTATGCCCAATGACTCTTTGGAATATACCTGAGCAGCGGCTTGGAGAAGAAATGGACGTCGCTGACGGCCACATCCGCTTTGCTGGCCATCAGTTCCCCAATGCCGCGGTGAAGCCGCGCCGTCTTATCCAGATCCTCCACTAGTGCGTTGCTTGCATTCCAGATCGGCGGGAAAAAGGTGTGTTCAGGCCTAAGCACGTCATCGATGGTGTATGAGGAGACGGGTTCATAATACAATTCAAAGGCGTTCGTATCGATATATTCACTGTATAAGCTGTGCGGCCCCCAATACACCACCGGTATTCGTTTGGTCAGCTCGGCTACAAGCAGTTGCCCGGTCAGGTGGTCCATATCCGACCAAAAGCCCCACCCCCACGTCTTAATAAGCAAGAACTTTTGCTGGTGCATCCGTTCGGAGCACCTCCAATCCAGTGGTTTAGAATGAATTAACGATCCTTCAGCTTTTTCCATGTACGGTGCGTGCTATAAGCGATCTGCTTGAATTTTCCAACCAATTTATTGTCGGGATAAACGATGGTATTGGTCACCGCATAATTGGCTAAACTCGAATTTTCCGGCACCCAGTACATCAATTTGATATTGGTATCGGCCCAGTCATTAAGATACGTAACGGCTTTAGACATATTCGAATAGCCATTGCCGATAAAAAAGCTGCATTTCGCGGCAATATAGGCGTCCAATATGGCGTCTATTCCGTTTTGACGGCGGTGCATATGCGTTTCAAGATAAGGAACATCGACGTCATTGGAGGAATGCCGCAGCGCATCCGTATACACAAGCATCGATCCGTACCGCTCCCGGTATTCATCCAGAATTTCCGTGCAGTCCGTGAGCAGGAAAATCTTTTTAATGTTGAATTTGCCAAGCATATACTGGATTTCCTTATGATAGTCCTTGTTTGACGTTTCAAGTTTATTCACTTTATGAATCCGGTAAATCTGGTGAAGCTTAAGGGTATCGTTGGTGTTCTGCTCCGGGTGTTTTTTCATCTTATACACTTTACCGTGATAGCGTTCGTTTAAACTGTTCTTCTCAAATGCGCTAATGGAAAAGTTTTCGCGGACATGAACAGCCAGAGTGGGTCCTTCATGCAGGGAATTAGAATAAAAAAACTTCATGATCTTGTTTGTCAGATCCGGTTTGAGTTTCAAATATTTGCGCATCAAAAAACGGTACGCATGCATCGTATCCATCCCGTACAAAGGGTGATCCTCCCCAACAAGAGAGAGGGCGGACAGTTTGTTCGCATACGTGTCACATACCACGACATCAGCATCGCTCTCCAGCATTTCCCCGATGCTCCGCTCAGTCAGCGAGACCTGCCCGGGGTCAGGCATCAGCAGATTGTCATACTGCCATACGGATGGAAAAAAGCTGTAGCCCGGATTCATTAAGTCTTCGATTGCGTAGTTAGACACCGGCTCAAAATACATATCAAAAGCGTTAGTATAAATCTTTCCGTTATAAAAGCTGTTGCTGCCCCAATGCACTACCGGAATTCTGCCGCTCAAATCCGCGATAAGAAGCTGCTCCAGCAGCTGGCGTATATCCATCCAAATACTATGACTGTAACCTCTAATCAGCATAAAACGTAACCGGTTCATGTTCCTTATCACCTCCATGTTTCCTTTACGTCAGGCGGGACGAAGCGGCATTTTATGTCCGCTCCCCGTATCCGGTACGTTTCAACAATTGGACGAACGCTTTGACATCCTGAGCCCTCTCTTTGGGACAGACCAGTAATACATCTTGCGTCTTAATAATCATCATATTCGAGAGACCGATGGAAGTGACCAGTATATCGCTGGTGAAAATGATCGAATCTTGAGTATCCATTCCGACATAACTGCCGCTGACGGAATTACCGCTGTCGTCGTAGCCCATCAATTTTCCCAGCGCGTCCAGGCTGCCGATATCATCCCAGTCGAAGTAGCCCTTAATGGCTGTAAGGCTGCTGCTGTTCTCCAGCACTCCGTTATCGAAAGAGATATCGGGCAGTTGGTCAAAAGCCTCCTCTATCACTGAATCAAATCCGGGGGAGTCGATCTGGTTAAGCGCTGCTGACAGAATATTGAAGTGTTCCGGCATATTCTGCTGAATTCCGCTCTTGAAGGCCTGCAGATTGCCTGCGACCATACCGCTGTTCCACAGATACTGTCCGGATTCCACGTAGGTGCGGGCAGTGGCGATGTCGGGTTTCTCTTTGAACTGCTGAACCTGGGATACCTGGGGTTTGGGATCGGTATGCTCGCTTGGATCAATTTTGATATAACCGTAGCCGGTGGCCGGATATGTCGGATTTACGCCGATAATGGTCAAATCGGAGCTGTTAATGGTCTCCCTATAAGCTTGGTGGATCGCTTTAAGGTACTCATGCTTATTGTTGACATAGCTGTCAGCCGGAATGAAACAGACCGTGCCGTCTTGAAATCGGCGTTCCAGCAATAAGGCCGCATAAGATATGCAGGCCCCGGTATTTTTACGAAGAGGCTCGAGTATAATATTTTGCGGGGGAATAATGTCCTTAAGCACTTCCCTCGTAATCTCCGCATAATTTTTATTAGTAATGACATAACATTTGTCCGGCGGTATCAGCTCGGTAATGCGCTCAAGGGTCTGCTCAAGCATGCTGCTCGTTCCTTTAACGCTGATAAACTGCTTGGGCTTGTGTTCCCTGGATAGGGGCCACAGCCGCAGTCCGGCGCCGCCGGCCATGATAACCGCATATTTATCCATGTGTTCACCTTCCCGATAGTCGAGATCTGAGAGAGTAAGGCCGCCGCTTCAGCAAGTCATTTGACGTGGTCCAGATAGTAGCGGTAGGCTTCACGAAGACCTGCTTCCAGACCGGTCTTTGCCTTCCAGCCCAGCTTTTCCAATTTGGCCACATCCAGCAGCTTGCGCGGTGTTCCATCCGGCTTGCCGGCATCAAACAGCAGCTCGCCATCGTAACCGACAACAGTTTTCACCATTTCCGCCAGTTCGCGGATGGACAGATCCTCTCCTGTACCGACATTCAGGAACTCTGAACCGTCGTAATGCTCCATCAGGAACACGCACGCGTCCGCCATATCGTCAACATACAGAAATTCCCGGCGCGGCTTGCCCGTACCCCACAACGTCACGCTGGGTTGATTTGACGATTTGGCTGCATCTATTTTGGCGATCATGGCAGGAATGACGTGAGAGTTGTTGAGGTCGAAGTTGTCATAAGGCCCGTACAGGTTGGTGGGCATTACACTGATATAATTGGTTCCGTATTGGCGATTATAATATTGGCACATTTTAAGCCCTGATATTTTGGCCAGCGCGTAGGCTTCATTCGTCGTTTCGAGCGGCCCCGTAAGGAGATATTCCTCCTTAATGGGTTGGGGGCAGAGTTTGGGATAGATGCAGGAGCTGCCGAGGAAAATAAGCTTTTTGACATTATTCTTAAATGCGCTGCGGATGACATTACATTGGATCAATTCATTTTCCATAATATAATCCGCAGGATAGGTGTTGTTGGCCACGATTCCGCCGACTTTGGCGGCCGCCAAAAACACATAGTCGATATCCGACTCTTCAAAGAAACGTTCCACTGCCGCCTGGTTCGTCAGATCCAGCTCCTGCAGCGTTTTGCCGATAATATTCTTGTATCCTTTCTCCTTCAGGTTTCTGACAAGAGCAGAGCCGACAAGACCTTTATGTCCGGCTACGTAAATCCGGCTGTTCTTCTCCAAGTTAAAGCGACTCCCTTCTCACCTAATGTATTGAGTTGCCTATATACGAAGTGAACCTGTATAAATGCAGGGATGGAAGCGATCAGGAACCCTGATCGCTCTTGACCATCATTTCGACAAGCTCCTTGAAGGACACTTTTGGCTCCCAGCCCAGCTTCGTTTTTGCTTTGGTGGGATCACCAAGGAGCAGATCGACTTCACTTGGCCGGAAATACTCTTCACCTACCGTGATCAGCACGCGTCCCGTCTTGGCGTCAATTCCTTTTTCGTCCAGGCCTTCACCTGTCCAGGCAAGCGTAATCCCGGCATGCTGGAAGGCAAGCTCGCAGAATTCCCTTACCGTATGGGTTTCCCCAGTAGCTATAACATAGTCTTCCGGGTGATCCTGCTGCAGCAGCAGCCACATCGCCTCTACATAATCGCCGGCAAAGCCCCAATCCCGTTTGGCGTCCAGATTGCCGAGCACAAGACGCTCCTGTTTGCCTTTTAAGATGTCGGCGAGGCCGGTTGTAATTTTGCGGGTGACGAAAGTTTTGCCCCGGCGCGGCGATTCATGGTTGAACAGGATGCCGTTGCAAGCATACAGATTGTAGGCTTCGCGGTAGTTAACGGTTATCCAGTAAGCGTACAGCTTGGCGACGGCATAAGGGCTGCGGGGATAAAACGGGGTCTTCTCGCTCTGCGGAACTTCTTGGACGAGGCCGTACAATTCGCTGGAAGAGGCCTGATAAAACCGGATGCCGGGGTTTATATCACGAATGCTCTCCAGAAGGCGCATCGAACCGAGGGCGTCTACATCCCCCGTGAATTCCGGAATATCGAAGGACACTCTGACGTGGCTCTGCGCGCCCAGATTGTAGACTTCGGAAGGCTCAATTTTGCTGATTAACCTGCTTAATCCTCCGGGGTCCGCAAGATCACCATAATGCAAAACGAAATCCGGCCGGTCTCCAGATTTATTTTCCAGGAGATGATCAATTCTTTCCGTGTTTATCGAGCTGCTTCTGCGGACCATCCCGTGAACTTCGTAACCTTTGCCCAGTAATAGTTCGGCCAGATATGATCCGTCCTGACCTGTCACGCCGGTAATGAAAGCTTTTTTCAAGTTGGTTTCATCCCCTCTTTTTTGGTTATGGTCTATGTATATGAGCATGAATATGGGAAGGTTTGGGTAACTGTACGCTGACCGCAGAAATAAGGGAATTCAGCCAGGGGATTCGGGCAGTAGGCAATCGTATGAATAGGGGGATTTTGGGCTTTGAGGACGGCAAAAAAAGGCGGCAGCACACCCGGATAGACTGTTTCCTAACCGGATGGCTGCCGCTTTTTCGGCTTTAATTTTAGGCGTTAGCGTATCAATAAAATTAGAATAGGCGATTATTAATCATTGGCCTGGACGGTTACCGGCATGCCGGAAGAATCATGCGCTTTGCTTTTCATGGCAAGCAAAGCTTGCTCCTTGTTTAGCAGCCCTTCCCAACGGGCGACAACGAATGTAGCGACCGTGTAGCCGATAATGTTGACCGTCGTGCGGAAGTTGCCCATAATGCGGTCAGGAGCAAGCATAAGCGCAACGGCTGCGATTGGGATCGAGCCTGTGCTTGCCGCAGTAGCCGACAAGGCGACGAACGCCGAGCCCGGAATACCGGCCATTCCCTTGGAAGTAAGCAGCAGCACGGCGAGAAGTACGATTTGCTCATATATGCCGAGCTCTACGCCAGTTGCCTGCGCCAGAAAGACGAGCGCCAGCGACAAATAGATAGAGGCGCCATCAAGGTTGAAGGAGTAACCAGTCGGAACGACAAGTCCGACAACCGAGCGGTCGCAGCCCGCTCTCTCCAGCTTTCTCATAATTTGCGGCATAACAGCCTCTGTTGAGCCGGTTGCAAATGAGAATACAATTTCCTCACGCACAAGCATAATGGCTCTCCATAGACCGATTCCGACAAACACACGCATAATAACTGCCAGAACGAGCAGGAAGAGCAGACAAGCTACCGTCATGGCGAGGAACAACTTGCCGAAGGCCAGCAGCGTCTGCATGCCGTACTGGCTTACGGTGAACGCCATCGCTCCAAAGGTAGCAATTGCAGTCAGCTTCATAATGAAGCCCATGATTTGAAAAATGACATGGCTAATGTGCTCCAGCAGGTTAATAAGGACCTCTGAGGTCTTGCCCCCTACACGTACGAGAGCGAAACCGAAGAGACAGGATACAAGCAGCACTTGCAGCATCGTGTTCGTGGCAAACGCCGAGACAACGCTGTCTGGAATAATGTTCATAAAGAATTCAGTTCCGTGAGGGAGTTCGGAGTTCTTGGTCACTTTAGTTACAGCGTCGGTGGACAGCGAATCAGGATTCACATGCATCCCCGATCCCGGGTTCATCACGTTCGCAACAAGCATGCCGATAATCAGGGCGAATGTCGTTACAATTTCAAAGTACAGCAGCGCCTTGCCGCCGATCCGGCCGACCGTCTTAACGTTGCCCACCTTCGCAATGCCAAGCACTACGACTACGAAGACAAGCGGGGAAATAATCATCTTGATGAGTTTAATGAACCCGTCCCCTAGCGGTTTCAATGCGATTCCGAATGTCGGCCAAATATATCCAACCGCGATACCTAACACTATGGACATCATGATTTGAAAAAAGAGGCCTTTATAAAAAGGCTGGCGCACCTTGGCTGCTGTCTTGTTCATGTTTGTCATCCTCCTAATTATTTATTCCTGGAATCGAGCCTGTTTGGCGTTTTTTTGGCGTTGCTCTGCTAGCTTCTTTCTGATTACTCACCTTTCGTGTTATTTTTTATTACTTTGTTTGTGTTCTTTATTGACTCATTATAATAGATTAATTTCCGCAAGGCATTATGTACCTTTAATAAAAATAACTATCATTTTTGTTTATGTTGTATAATTAGGACATCAAATGATAGGTATTGGCTATTCATTTGTGTTTAATGAGGTAAGTTAACTATCATAAGCAACAGAGGGGTGAGTTTCCATGATATTAGCAGAGCTCTTGAAAATTCCGTTTCTGCTGGAATCAAAGGTCATATGCGGGTTTCAGGGACTGGGCCGGACTGTCAGTTCCGTCAATATGATGGATGCGCCGGATATTATTGATTTTGTAAAACCCGACGAACTGCTAATCACAACGGCTTATGCGTTAAAGGATCACCCCGAGGAGCTTGTGGCGCTTATCCCCGAATTATCGGCGGCCGGTTGTGTCGGACTCGGAATTAAAAAACGTTTCTGGTCTGCGATCCCCCAAGAGGCAATCGCCGTTGCAAATGAGGTCGGTTTCCCGCTTATCGAGCTGCCGCTCAACGTTTCGCTTGGCGATCTTATTAACCAGGCCATTGATACGATCCTGGACAAGCACACCGATACACTGCGTAATGCGCTGCAAAGCCACCGCCAATTTTCCAGTCTGATTCTGAAGGGGCAGGGAATTCCGGAAATTGTGCGCGATTTAGCAGGGCTGCTGGGCAGCCCCGCCATCCTGTTGGATCAAAGGATGAATTTGATTTCGGCGTCTTCGCATTTCCGCGAGCAGGTTTATCAGGACCTGCTGCCGCAAATCCGCGAATTGGCAAGTCAGCTTCCGAATGAAGACCGCACCTCTGTATGTTGCTTGGGGGATGCCGCCCCCGGCGCCTTAAACTATATCGCCGCGCATCCGATTATGACGTACCAGCCGCAGGGTTTCCTGCTGACGCTGCAGCAATCGGTCGAGCTTCAACAGCTACCGGTCATGATTATGGAGCAGGCCGCCAACGTCATCAGCTTCGAACTGCTGAAGAAGCAGGCAGTGAAGGAGCGGTCCAGACGCTATAAGAATGATCTGTTTACGGATATCGTTAACGGGTTCATGACTTCCGAGCAGGAATTGATCCACCGCGGCAAGCGTTACGGACTGTCCGAGAATTTACCCTCGCTGTGCATTGTCATCCAGCAGGACGATGATCTGACCAGAAGGGAGTTTTCCCTGCCTTCTTCCGAGGAGCAGCAATTGTCCAAGCGGGAGGAGCTATATGATATTTTGAAGGATGCGTTTCAGTCGCGGGGCCATTCGTTTGTGCTGTTCAACAACAAGGATCAGTTCGTGCTCATTCTTTCTATTTCCGGGAGCAAGACGGCTCCTGTGCATGCGGAACGGCTGCTGCGGGAACAATTGACCGAAATCAGTGACAACCTTTATCATAGGGAGAAAATTTCCGTGTCGTTCGGGGTCGGTAATCCGATTGACCGTCTGACGGATATTCCCGTCACCTACAAGGAGGCGGTTGAAGCTTGGGAGACGGCCCATAACAGCAAGAAGCGCCGCTTTGTCCAGTTCTATCATGTGAAGAAGCTGACCGACCTGCTGCGGATGCTGCCGCTTGAAGAACTGAAGAAATATTATAATGATACCTTTAAAGAACTGAATCGGCTGGATGAAAAAGAGCGGCGGGAGCTGATGCGAACGTTAATCACTTATCATGACAACAACTGCCAGATTGCCGAGACCGCCAAGCAATTGTTCGTGCACCGCAATACGGTCGTCTACCGGCTGGAGAAATGCGAGCAGCTCACCGGCCGCAAAATCAGAAACACCAGCGACAATCTGCGCTTCAAGGTTGCCTATCTGATGGAGCAGCTTATTGATGCGGACTGATTGTTGCACAACAAACCCTCTTCTCAGCATTTGAGATGAGGGTTGATTTTTTATATCAATTATCACCATTCCCCGGCTTCGGAGAAAATATGCCGTCAATGTACAGCTGCGGTTACGAAATATCGGATTCTCCTGCATATTCGCTAAAGCCCATTTAGGCCTGCGTGCGGCACCATTAACACTCACAATACATACTATAAATTTGACTGTATCCCTTTACCTTGTTAGACCAAACAATCCCGGGCAAGGAGGGGTGACACCACCATGAAGGGGAACGAACACCACAGCAAATTCTTGTTAACGCATCGTGAACGTGAAGTATTCGAACTTCTTGTTCAGGATAAAACGACGCGCGATATCGCCGGCTTACTATTTATCAGCGAGAAGACGGTTCGCAACCACATCTCCAATGTTATGCAAAAATTGAATGTAAAAGGCCGTTCGCAAGCGGTTGTCGAGCTGATCAAGCTTGGGGAGCTGAAGATATAGACGGGGCCTGCGACTATGCGTTAAGCCTTCTTTTGGCCGAAAGGGCCGGGGAAGGTTTTTTGTTTGCTTGACGAACCAAATCGCTGGCAAGCAGACGCTTCCTGTAAGTACTTATAAAACCAAAATATGAAAACCATTAATAACAGGTTGCCAGTTGATGGAACCTGTTTTTTAATGCCGTTTTTGTATTTAAACGGGGAAAAATATTTGTTAGAGTGTAAAACGTAAACAATAAACCGCTTACAAAAAAGCGGAATTGAAAATGATGAGGGGGGGCTTTTGGTGAAGGATAAAGTTGTAAATGGAATGCAGATTTTTGCAAGAGCGATTGTTGTTCCGGTTTTATTTTTGCCGATCGTCGGTCTAATATTGGCATTTACATCCATTTTGGGCAATCCAATGATTGTTGGAGAAGGCAGTTCCTTAATCAATGTCGGCAAGTTCATGGCCAGCGGGGTTTGGCCTATTTTAACCAACTTGGGAATTGTCTTTTGCGTAGGCATCGCGATGGGAATAGCGAAAGAAAAGAAAGCGGAAGCGGCGCTAATAGCTCTATTGTCATACTTGACATTTCTGGGTGCTAACAACGAGTGGCTTAAGTTAACGGGAAAATTAATCAAATATACAAATCCCTCTGAATTGCAGGGAACCGGGCAAACGATCGTATTAGGCTTTCAAATCATTGATATGGGTGTTTTCCTTGGAATGATCCTCGGGGTCGTCGTAGCGCTTGTCCATAACAAGTTTTGCAATAAAGAATTACCGGGAGCGTTAGCATTGTATGGCAATACCAAGCTGGTATATATCGTATTAGTTCCGATTTTAACCGTACTGGCTGTTGTATTCAGTTATGTTTGGCCATTTGCAGCCAGCGGTATCCGGGCAACAGCGGATTTCATCAATTTATCGGGTTCGATAGGCGTGTTTATATACGGATTTTTAAACAGATTTCTCATACCTACAGGATTACACCATCTCGTATATTCACCATTCCTCTATTCTAACATGGGTGGCGAATTGACTGTAAACGGACAAACGTATTTGGGCGCTTACAATATATTCCTGGCGCAGTTAACAGATCCGTCTATCAAGCTGTTCGACCCATCCGCAAAGTTTTTGCAATACGGTATGGTTAAAGTTTTCGGTTTGGTAGGAGCAGCGCTGGCCTTTTATAAAACAGCGAAACCAGAAAAGAAGAATACGTTAAAAGCCCTTTTAATACCGGCGGCAGCAACTTCATTTTTGGTCGGCATAACAGAACCTATCGAATTTACATTCTTGTTTGTGGCGCCGTTTCTATGGGTAGTTCACTCGGCGTTGGACGGCATATTTGAGGTTATTTCCGTACTCTTGGGGAGTCGAGCTAATGGAATGGGCGGAATCATAGAATTCCTGACTTTTAATTTGCCTGCGGGAATCGGCAGAACAAGATGGCCTATCTTTGTTGGCATAGGACTTATTCAGTTGGCGACCTATTACGCTGTATTCACCTTTTTAATTAAAAAGTTTAACCTCAAGACCCCGGGACGAGAAGATGATGAGGTTGAGGTTAAACTGTTCACCAAAAAAGATTACAAAGAAAAAATGAGCCAAACATCCGGTGAGACAGCTATAGCCGCAGGCAAAGATACCGATTTAGCTGCCGCTATTGTGGAAGCTCTTGGAGGCAGGAGAAATATTGAAACCGTTGACAACTGCTTCTCTCGATTGAGGATCAAGGTAACGGATGCTGGTATCGTTGATGAACTGGGTTTAAAAGGTACAGGAGCATCAGGCGTTATTAAAAACGGCGAAAATATTCAAGTCGTCTATGGGCCTAAAGTTAATGGGGTCAGAAATGCCGTTGATAAATATCTTGCAGGTTAAGCGTTTGCCAATCAAAGAGGTATTAAATTTATTCATAAATTTAATATACAAAAAAGTGGAGAGAGGGACGAATCATGAGTAAAAAGTTTACTGTAACAATCGCGGGCGGAGGAAGCACATTTACGCCGGGTATCGTTTTAATGCTGTTGGATAATCTGGACAAATTCCCAATTGGAAAACTAAAGTTCTATGATAACGATAAGGAAAGACAAGATATCATAGCCGGAGCATGCGAGGTTATTTTAAAAGAACAAGCGCCGGACATTGAATTTGTCGCGACCGTGGAACCGGAAGAAGCCTTCACGGGTATCGATTTTGTTATGGCTCATATCCGGGTCGGCAAGTACGCCATGCGCGAATTGGATGAAAAAATTCCTTTAAAATACGGTGTGCTGGGTCAAGAAACCTGCGGGCCCGGTGGAATTGCTTATGGAATGAGATCCATTGGCGGAGTAGTTGAAATCCTTGACTATATGGAAAAATACTCGCCAAATGCATGGATGCTCAATTACTCGAACCCGGCGTCAATCGTTGCCGAAGCGACCCGCAGATTGAGACCGGATTCCAGGATTTTGAACATTTGCGATATGCCGATAGGTATTGAAGCGCGGATGGCTGAAATTTCAGGATTAGAGTCCAGAAAAGATATGACCGTCCGTTATTATGGACTGAATCATTTTGGCTGGTGGACGGATATTCGCGATAAAGACGGAAATGATTTAATGCCGAAAATCAAAGAGCATGTCGCAAAACATGGCTATGTTGTTTCGGTTGGAGACAGCCAGCACACGGAAGCAAGCTGGAATGATACCTTCGCTAAAGCCAAAGATGTGTATGCTGTGGACCCTGACACATTTCCTAACACCTATCTGAAGTACTATTTATTCCCGGATGATATTGTTCAGCATTCTAACATAGAATATACACGAGCAAATGAAGTCATGGATGGAAGAGAAAAGTTTGTATTTGGCGAAGCCAGAAAAATTATCGAACAGCAATCTACAGAAGGCTCCGGATTGCATATTGATGAACATGCTACCTATATTGTTGACCTTGCAAGAGCCATTGCCTTTAATACGAAAGAAAGAATGCTGATGATTGTCGAGAATAACGGGGCCATTGCCAATTTTGACCCTACGGCAATGGTTGAGATTCCTTGTCTTCTTGGCAGCAACGGACCGGAACCGCTGGCTATGGGTAAGATTCCTCAATTCCAAAAAGGGCTTATGGAGCAGCAAGTTTCTGCAGAAAAATTAGTGGTCGAAGCCTGGATCGAAAAATCCTATCAAAAGCTGTGGCAGGCCATTACCCTGTCCAAAACTGTACCCAGCGCATTCGTCGCGAAACAGATTTTGGATGATCTAATCGAGGCCAACAAAGACTTCTGGCCAGAATTGAAATAAAAACAGGTATAATTTTCTACAAGACGATGGAGTCTGGTCAAGGGCAGTTTCAAACTGCTTTGGCCGGCTCTTTGTGCGCTTGGCAGCGCAATCGACTAAGGAGTGAAAGTCTCCAGCATGCCGCAGATGGCGGAAATGCATAGCTGACAGGCAGTGCGCAGTCCAACAGGATGCGTGCGGAGGGCCTGAAGGCAAAGCCCGGAACAGGCGGCTAAACCAAGTTGGCTGACGAGATCGGATAACCCTGCAAAGGAAGGGAATGTCCAATACCATCATGGGTCTCGGAAGTTAGGAGGACTGGATTCGGGGGAAAGTCGGTTGACGTGACCCAAGGAGATCCGGCCGTCCCCGCAAAGCGGTAACTTCTGTACAAGGCCGTGACGGTCAAGACGGGATTACGGATGGTTGGAAGTCAGAGGTAGGGATAGTAGTGAAGAAGCACGCTGGAAAGGCCGCAAAGGCGTGTGAACCGGTGCGAGAAAAAAAAGCCGGTGCAAGCCCTGACCCAAAAGGCAGGGACTTGGCGTGAAGCCCGAACCGTGAAAGAAGAGAGCATGAGGAGGGCCATGTGCCAGACAGGAGCCGGGGAGCTAAGGTGTGCGTAGATCCGGGGAATGAACATAAGGAGAAGCCGTCTGGGGCGAGTACCGAAAAGCAGAAGCGGAGATTGCCGCGAGGCTACAAACCGCGCTGCTGAAAGGGAAGGAGAACGAGCATGGAGGAACCAAGGCAGGACAAGCTCTCACGTGAAGGAACAAAGCAAGCAGAAGGACGAAAATGGTACAGTCTCATCGACAAGATATGGGCCATGCCGAACCTGGAGGAATCCTTTGTGGAGGTCAAGCGAAACCGTGGCGCGGCAGGAATTGACCGCAAGACGGTAAAGGCGTATGGAGAAGAGTTGGAGCACCATCTAGAAGTGCTTCAGCAAAAGCTGCGGAAGAAGACCTACCAGCCGAAGCCAGTCCGGCGGGTATATATTCCCAAAGCGGACGGAACGCAAAGGCCGCTGGGCATTCCAACAGTAGAAGACCGTGTGGTACAAGCGGCAGCAAGACGCGTGCTGGAGCCGATCTACGAAGCTGAATTTCTGGATTGCAGCTTCGGGTTCCGCCCCGGAAGAAGCGCACATATGGCGTTGCAAAAGATCCGACAGGATCTGGATGACGGGTATCGCTACGTGATTGACGCCGATCTGAAGTCGTACTTTGACACCATCCCGCACGAGCGACTCCTCATTCAGGTCAAGGAAAAGGTAGTGGACGGAAGTGTGCTGTGGCTGCTGGAGAGTTTCCTGAAGGCAGGCGTACTGGAAGGAGGCAGCTTCCAACTGAGCGAACAGGGCACGCCGCAAGGCGGAGTGATTAGCCCGCTCTTGGCGAATATCTATCTGCATCCGTTGGATCGGGAGATGATGAGACGCGGACACAGACTCACGCGGTACGCAGACGACTTTGTCATCTGTTGCCGTACGGAAAAGGGAGCAAAGCGAGTCCTGGAATCCGTCGTCCGGCTACTGGAAAAAGAGCTGGGGTTGACGGTACACCCGGAGAAAACGAAAATCGTGAATAGCCGGAGGGATACATTTGTGTTCTTGGGGCATGAATTTAGCCCAGGCAAGCGGATGAAGCCCTCCGCTAAAGCGACAAAGAAGTTTAAAGAACGGGTGAAAGAGATTACGCGGAGAAACCAAACCGTGGATGTGCAGCAACTCGTAAAAAAGAAGCTGAATCCGTACCTGAGAGGCTGGGGCAACTACTACGGAACAGGTGATGTGAAGAGCAAATTCCGGGAATATGATGCGTGGATACGGCGGCGGTTGCGGAGTGTACAACTAAGAAGCTGGAAGAAAATAAGGAAACTCCATCGGGAAATGCGACGTAGGGGATGGGACAGCGAACTGCCTGGACTGCGAATGACAGCATGGAGAAGCTCTCACTCAACCTATGCGCAATATGTAATGCCCAATTCTTGGTTTAAAGAGATTGAACTATGCAGTCTAAGTGAGCTTTGTAAATCCCTTCATCCCCAAAGGGGATAAACACGGAGGAGCCGTATGCGATGACCCGCACGTACGGATCTGTGAGAGTTGCGCCTTGAAAAGCTCAAGAAGCACGTGTCGCCTGAAATGGCGATCAGGACAAAGCCTAGCCAGCAGTTCTGTACCGAGTCTTGCGTGGTGCATGGCAACGTGCACGGCGAAGCGTAGACAGGAAGGCAGTAGGCCGGAATAAAGTGAAGAGGATCATTAGCCCCGAAATCTAACGTGATCGAAGCAGCCGATCCTATCTCTCTGTGGAGAAGGCAGAAACAGCATCACCGCAAAGGCGAGGGGATGACTGAGGCTTCCGGGGTTCGTACCTACAGCATGCTGCCAAAGGGTTTCTTGGGAACAAGGGAGATCCGGCGGTTCCAAATTTTTTTTTGGTAGAGCCGAACAAGCCTACAAAGCGAGGGAGGTTCGACGACTTGCCGGAAGTCTTACTGACTGATAGTACTCCGAGGTAGGGAGAGCCTGCTACATGGGGAAGCGGTCAGCAGAAATGGAATCTTTCTAAGGCAACATGGGCTCCATACAACGGGAGGACACAGGCCTTCATGCAACGGAAGGGGAAACCTAGCCATGACAACGGGATTGGAAAGAATAGCAGCAAAAGCACGAGAAAATGTAAAGTTTCAGTTTACTTCGCTCACCCACCATATTTCCAAGGAACGGCTGCGAGAGTGTTTGCAGCACATTCCCAGACGTACGGCGCCCGGCGTGGATGGGATTACCCGAGATGAAGCGATGAAAACCTTTGAGGTATGGGCAGATGAGATGCTCACATCGATTCACCGGAAGGGATACCACCCACCAGCCGTAAGAAGAGTCTGGATACCGAAGCCTGGAAAGAAGGAGAAACGTCCGCTAGGCGTTCCTGCCGTAGCAGATCGCGCCTTACAGCGGTGCACAGCGGAAATACTGACTGCCATCTACGAGCAGGATTTTCTGAACTGCTCATTTGGGGGCAGACCGGGAAGAGGCCAGCACAACGCCTTGGCGACACTGAATGAGATCATAGCCGGAGAAAAGGTCGGCTGGGTATTTGAGGCGGACTTAAAGAATTTCTTCGGAAGTCTCGACCACGAATGGATGATGAAGTTTGTGGAACATCGAATCGGTGACCCGCGAATTCTTCGACTCATCCAACGTTGGTTAAAGGTAGGCGTGCTAGAAGACGGTAAAATCCACGTCAGCGAAGAAGGTACGCCGCAAGGTGGTTCGATCAGTGTTCTGCTGAGTAACCTGTATCTGCACTATGTGCTGGATTTGTGGTTCGAGAAAGCAATCAAGCCACGGCTTAGAGGCGAGGCCTATCTTATCCGGTATATTGACGATTTCATTGTCTGTTTTCAGTACCGTAGCGACGCCATCCGTTTCCAAGAAGCGCTCCGAAATCGACTTCATAAGTTTAAGCTGGAGTTAGAGCCGAGCAAAACCAGATTAATCGAGTTTGGGCGATTCGCAAGCAAGCACAGCCAATCCAAAGGCAAACGCAAGCCGGATACCCTCTACTTTCTGGGATTTACGCATTACTGCACGCGAAACCGACAAGGGAATTTCATGGTGGGCAGGAAGACGGAGAAGAAGCGACTAAAGCGAAGCATTGGGAACGTGCAGGAAACAATGAGAAGAATGCAGCATGAAGCGGTAGAGATGCAGGCGGTAAAGATCAATCAGATGTTGCAAGGCCATTACGCCTATTACGGAATGGCAGGGAATATGAGGTGTCTGAACAAAGTCTATGCCGCCGCTGTTACCTACTGGCGGAAAGTGCTGAGCAGGCGAAGTCAGAAAAGCTATGTAACTTGGGAAGAATACCGCCACATTCGCACATTATTTCCCCTTAAGCGACCGAAACTCTTCATCCCTTATAATCGATTGAAGAACTACGCTATGCTGTGAAACCAATTCTGAAGAGCCCGGTGCGGGAAATCCGCACGCCGGGTTCTGTGGGGGTTCGGGCCACCAGTTGGGTGGCCCTTCTACCCGGAGCCCATGCATTTGCGCATGGGCCTACTCGATTTTTACGCGCGCCTAGCGAATCTAGGCACAACTAACCGGTGGGAGTCCGGCCATAGGTAAGAGCCAAGCTGCCTCGCAGCTGACAGGCGACTGGTGGAGAGATCCCAAGGTTGAAGCTCTTGTATTTGAACAGATATAGTGTCGCAGTCCCCCACCTCTCAGCCAACAGCGAAGGCGGGGGTTAGACACGTTTGCTTTACCAAACATACGTTCCTGTGCTATACTAGATCTGGACTTACCCACTTAATGGCTGAATATTCCAATTCGACTGCGAATTAAACCAAAGCATGGCGATTCGGGTCGGCCAAAAATGGCGAAGAAAGCTTGCGAACCGCTGTGAAGCCGTGTCAAAATAGAGTTGGATGGAATCGTCCTTCCGAGGACGGACTTCGCAGCGGGTATGGAACAGAAGGTCAACTACTTGGCGGTGGGTGACTTCTGCTTTCGTACCCGTTTTCACGTCATATTGCCACTGAGCGAAGCGGACGAGCGTTTCAGCAACAAACAATAGGTCATGTGGGCGTGAATGTGATGTTCATCCGTGGAATGACAATCGTTCATGCCGAGTTCTTGCTTGGCGTTTCGAAAAAACACTTCGATCGACCACCGCTTCCGATACACCTGAACGATTTTTTCAGGAGGAGCCTCAATCTGGTCGCTGATCAGCAAGGCAAATGTTTCTTTGACCGACCCGGTTTCCTGATCTTCCTCCAGGTAGGCCGTCACGACAGCGTTCACCGCCTTGAGCACAGGCTCTTTACGGTAGCCTTTGCCTTTGTGGATTTCATCGATGGCGATGTAGATATCTCTAAACGGCATGCAGCGGATCCCCTTTTTCCGCCAGAAGGAGAATGTGGGCTTGGCTTCTTGGATCAACCGGCTGGGCAACGTTTTTACGATTCTTTCTTTACCGTGCACCTTGACCTTGCGATAAAGGGTCATGTTACTTTTGGCTCTGCTCACCCAATGAAAGCCCAGGCCTTCTATACCCAGATACAGATCCTTGGCCAAATACCAGCTGTCCATGGCCACCCAGCACTTTGCGGTACCGCGAAGATTGTCCTTCACTTGCTGCAGCAGGTTGAGAGCTAAATGCAGTTTGGATAGATGCTCCGATTCTCCGTTATCCTGTTTCCAAATGGCGTAAAGAAGCGGATACTGAAACCCATTTGCCTTGACCGCATGGAGTACGACCATATTCATGGCGTTTACATACACTTTGCTGCAATGATCCCACAAGCGATAGATAAACGGCATGTTCCTGGCGTGATTATGTTCGACCAAGGTGTCATCCAGGGCAATGACATCATCATCCTTCAGCATCGTCTCCTCCTGCTCCTGCAGTTTGGCGACACGTTTGAGGTTAAACGCTTGCCATGCAAAGGACGAGACCATAAAACGGCTGAAAACAGACTGTGTGATCTTTTGTCCGCCAAACATCCGCTCGAGGAGGGAGTCTTTTTCATAAAACTGAATCATTTGCAAGCACGTGGTACAACGGCTCAAAAGTCCGACGACAAACAGAAACGCAAGTTTCCAGGTGGGACATCCTCGAGTTTTCATAATTCCGCATTGTGTAAGGAGTAGAGAAAAGTCAAAACGATTCCACAAGGAAAGCAAGAGTGGTGCGTCTCCAAAAGCGCTGTAGGAAAGCTTCTTGTACTTAGGTTGATGAAGATCTGACATTTTCGAACCCCGTTATATGGAAGATAGGTATAAAAGATAATACCTCCTTCGCGATTATTGGGGTATTCCAGAAAAGTCAAGAGGCTTTTCGATTTTTTCGGCACATTTCTGTTACGATTGTTAATTTACAACTTTTTACTCTAACTGGGTAAGTCCAGCTAGATCCATCAAACTTGCGAGGGAGGCGCATCTCATGAAGGTGGTCAAAACACTTAAACATCCGATTACGTCTCACCACCGCATGCTATATAAGTTGAACGAAAGAAGATAGCAATCAAAACCGAACGCATAGGCGGTCAATAATTACATGAGGGCGCTTCATGATTTCATCCATAAACTGCCCAACACGCAGACGGATTTCGGAAACGGTGGAATAGAACACATTGTTGATCACACTGGACTTGAGCCATTTCCAGAGTCCTTCTACGATATTTAACTGCGGGCTGTATGGTGGCAGAAACACGAGCTGGAGCCGATTTTTCTGCTCTTCCAGAAACGGCTGAAGCAGCTTTGCATGATGAATCCGGGCATTATCTAACACAAGAACCAGTTTCCCCGTTGGATAAGCTGCAAGGACCTTCTGAAGAAAGGCAAGAAAAGTTTCAGCGGTATATTCTTCGTCTTCTTGCCAAACGATTCGTCCCGTCTCATAGTCAACCGTCGCGAGTAGCTTGACCCCGCGATGCTTGCCTGTGGTTGGAATGATTCGTTGCTTCCCGCGAAGAAACCAGGTTTTCTGAATCGCTTGATAATCCCGAATCATGGACTCATCCTCGAAGAGCAAGTGGTCGATTTCATCGTTCAGTATCTTTTTTTCAAATCGGGAAAGGTCGTTTCGGCAAACTGGCGTTGCTTTTCGGGATCTGCTGCCGCGAGCGTGTATGTTGGTTTCATATAGCTGAGCCCTAATCGTTCCATTACCTTGGAGATGCCTCGGAGCGAGTAGCGGTGGCCCCATTCTCGTTCCACATACGTGGCAATGAGCTCAAGCGTCCAGTTGTGCTTGGCTGTAAAGCCGACCTCGTGAGGGACCGAATAGGCGACGGTCTGTTTCAACTGATCCTGCTGTTCCTTAGTCAACCGAGTAGGAGCACCCGATGAGTGTTTGAGTTGCAAGGCTGCCAATCCACTGTTTTCGTACGTATGAATGTAACTGCTCACCGTCATTCGGTTTCGATTTAGAATGTCAGCGATCGCCGTCATCGATGTGCCTTTCAAATACAAATAGATGGCTTGATAGCGTTCATACATGCGCCGCTCTTTGGCTTGTTTCATGGCTTCTGTTACTTTTTCCAGTTCGGTATGCTTATCCATGGCGTTCCCCACTTGTCCGTTTCTTGATCTGTTTCTTATTCGACAAATGGTTTGTTTTTCCCTTGCCAGGGTTTGCTAAGAACTTTGATTCAACTTATATAGATGCGACTCTCCATGTGTATCAAGAGGCGCTGTCCTTCTTGATTACGGTCATTCATGAGCAGTTTATGAACTTGGAATCGTTATCCACCCAAGCGGTGGTGACGGCGGTAGAACGGTTGACTCATCGTACTAAGCACAATCCGAATCCGCTCTACGCCGAGTTTGATCAACGCTTTTATAAGTTTCCTTCGTACTTCCGCAGAAGTGCCATTGCAGAAGCGTTTGGCATTCTGAAAAGTCATCATTCCCGTTTTCAGCTTTGGCAAGCCGAGCGGCAACACGCCCAGCAAGAAGGGAAACGCTTTTCGAAGAAACCGCCGACACTTGAGGCTCAGCATCAGGCGTTCCCTTGCTTGTACAAAGGCAATATGTTCATTCGAACCTCTGATAGGGCAGCCAACATCAAGGTATTTCATCAAGGCGATTGGGTCTGGCTCCCCATTACCTTTAATGGGCAAGACCTATTCAAACGTAACGTGTGGAGCATGAAAGAATGCAACCCCAGATTGGTCCGAAAAGGAAAACGCTATGCCCTTCATATCGCCTATGAGGGGGATGTAAAGTTGACTCAGGTAGAACGTTCCAAACAGCGGGTCTGTGCCGTTGATTTAGGGTTAACGAATTCCGCAGTATGTTCCGTGCTGGACGCAAGCGGCACTGTCTTGGCGAGGACCTTTATCAACCAAGCCAAAGAAAAAGACCGAATGCGCCAAATCACAGGCAAACTGAAACAAGCCCAGCGACAGTCCGGTATAGGGGCAAAACCAAATTTCTGGCGGCGGATGAACGGCTTACAGACGCATATCGTCCACGATACCGCGCATCAAATCGTCGCCTTTGCCCAAAAGCACCACGCAGATATCATCGTCATGGAGTATTTAGGCAAGATGCGTCTGCCTAAAGGAACGTGGGGAGCCAAGCGGCTTCGTGCCAAACTCCAGTTGTGGGCCAAACGTCGCATCCAAACGAAAGTGACCGAAATGGCGCATTTCCTGGGGATGCGGGTTTCCATGGTCAACCCTGCGAATACCAGTGCGCTTGCTTTTGACGGCAGTGGATGGGTACAACGCAACACGAAGCGTGATGTTGCTGTATTCGCAACAGGCAAAACGTATCACGCGGACCTTAATGCCTCGTATAACATCGGCGCACGATACGTGCTGCGCAACCTACAAAAAGCCACATCTGAAAAGATGTGGTTGTCCTTGGAGGCAAAAGACCCTTCATTGGCAAAACGAACGTATTGGACGTTGGCTTCCCTCATTAGGGCGCAACAGGCATTGAGCCTTTAATCATGAAGCTCGCAGCGTGTGCAACCCTGTATCGATGCCAACAGAAGCCCCCACTTCTAGCGTAAGCTAACTGGGGGAGAGTTCACAGCTATGATGTAAACCTTATTCAGGAAAAATTGTTTATTAATGTTTCCAAATCCGGAGAAACGGATTCTTTGCTCAAAATGTCGAATTCCGCAAAGAAAAATGGAATTAAGATCATCTCCTTTACAGGAGACTCGGAAAATTCCTTATCCAAACTGGCGGATATAAGCTTGAAAATAGTTGATATGGATGCGATGGATGACCGCAATAAGTCAGCCTCTTCCTTCTATCCGAATGTACTGATGTTATTTGAGTTTTTGATTGGTGAATATTTGGAGAGAATAAAGGAAGACTCCATTAAAAATTGATATGTTGAGCACAACATACCCTTATTTTGAAAACGTGTTACTTTTCTAAAGTACACGTTTTTTTGCGTTGTGAAAATGTTTACACAAGTAAACGCTTTAATATAATATCGGTTTATAGATTAAGCAGCTTCGCTATAAAACATTTGGAGGTATTTCTCATGTTTAATAAAATTAAAGCGCTTATATTTCAAGATAAACCGGAACAGCAGCAGGAAGATGGCTTTATTGTTCCTATTTCCGGGGAAATCATTGATTTGAGCCACGTACCGGACGAAGCGTTTTCCCAGCGGATGATGGGGGACGGATTTGCTATTCAGCCTGAGGATGGAGAAGTCTTCTCACCGGTGGATGGAGTCGTTACGACAGTGGTTCCCAGCAAGCATGCTTTTTCCATTAAAAGCAATTCTGGGATTGAATTTTTAATCCATTTTGGCGTGGATACGGTTAAGCTAAAAGGAGAAGGCTTTGATGTTTATGTACAGGAAGGAAGCGCAGTTAAAGCGGGGGACTTGGTCCTGAAGGTTAATCTCGAACAAATCAAGGACAAAGTGCCGTCTGTTGCTGTTTCGGTTATTTTTATCGAACTGAACGGAAAGCGCTTCAGTTACAAGACCGGCAAAGCAGCAGCAAAGGAAAAAGGACGCTGTTACTATACAATATGAGGACATGCAATGAAGATCTCGAGTATATTGCACTTTGGACGAGGACCTTTAGAAAATAAGTGTTTTTATACGAAGTTTTTATGCAACCGCTAACAATAAATGTACCAGTCAGATTTAATAGTTTGCATCTGTTGAATGGGCAAGGCCTGAGTAAAAATCAGCTTAATAACTGGGAGATGGAAATCATGAGAGCAGCGGTCTTCAAAGGAAAGCATCAAATGGAAGTGTTAGATTGGAAAACGAAGGATCTCGAACCGCATGAGGTGCGAATCCGGGTTGAAAGTTGCGGCATTTGTGGTACGGATCAGCATATTTACCATGGCCACCCCGGATCTGCTGCGGTCGACCCGCCGATTGTGCTCGGTCATGAACTGGCAGGCGAAGTGATAGAGTTGGGGTCTGGGGTTTCGAACTTGAAGCTAGGAGACAGAGTATCGATAGATCCGAATATTTATTGCGGCGAATGTGAATATTGCCGGAGCGGCCGGCCTCACTTGTGCGATCACCTTCAAGCCATCGGCGTGACGCGAGACGGAGGCATGGCGGAATATTGCATTGTTCCTGCGGTAAACGCTTACCGTATCCCGAATGAGATGAGCTATGTAGAAGGTGCGATGGTAGAGCCAGTCGGTTGTGTCTTACACGGATTGAAGAAAATCGATGTTCGCCCGGTTCATACGGTACTCATTATCGGTGGCGGCTTCATCGGCCAATTGTTCCTCCAGCTTGTAAAAAAACAAGGAGCGGCAAAAATTATTGTTAGCGAACCTGCGGTGGAGAAATACGAGCGGCTTCTTGAACTGGGGGCGAACGAGGTCGTGCAGCCAACGAGTCCAGAAACGGTACAACATTTGATGAATATTGCAGATGTAGTAATCGAATGCGTGGGACGCAAAGAATCAATGGAGCTTGCAATCCAAGCAGCTCGAAAAGGAGGTCAAATCCTTCTGTTCGGTGTACCCTCGCCAGACACTCTGATTAATGTTTCGCCATTTACCATTTTTTCAAAAGAACTAAGCATAAAGGGATCCTTTATTAATCCTTACACACATGAGGAAGCGATTTCTTTCATTCGGCAAAACATAGTACGGATTGAGCCATTAATCAGCCATTATTTCGCACTAGATGACATTCCGGAAGTGATGGGGAAATATCCGCAAATGAATGTAGCGAAAGGTGTAGTCACTCACTCTACATAATATGCGCGATTCCACAGTCATCCAAGGGTTTTCGAAAGCCACATCTCCAACGTTATGCACAAACTGAATGTAAAAGGCCGTTCGCAAGCGGCTGCCTTGGCTGATCAAGCTTGGGAGCTGAAAATATAGACTGAGCCTGTGATTATGCGTTAAGCCTTCTTTGGCCGAATGGGCCGGGGGAGGTTTTTTGTTGCGAGAAAGTGAAGGAGATCGGCCTATACAAAGGGGAAAGTTCGAGCGGGTCCGCATCAATAGTAAAAAACAAGCGTTTGCCGCATGAACGGGCAATCGCCTCCTTTGATAAGGTGAAGTTTAGAAATCATAATACAGAAGCTGCTCCTGACAGCTAGATATTCTTGCTAACTCCGATTTGGGGTAACCGAGACGCTTTGTCTTCTCGTTGCACATCCAGCAGGAACAATGGATTTTACCTTTGGCGAATATACCGATAAATTTGACGACCCATCCCCATTGTTTTGCAAGGCGTTTCTTACGCTGAATAACCCGCTTTCTGTGGTGTCTGACATAGGCTTGATTCCGATTTTTTCGATAAGGCTTCACTACCATCACGCTCCCTTGGGCAAAGGCTCAGCCCGCAAGAGATGCCAAGGGTTTTCCTACGGGCAGAGCATGATGGGAATCAGATTTATATTATGAAGCATGTATGCCACCTCCCTGGAGTTATTTTGAAGTAGAGTTCGGATAACATATCTGCATGAATTCAAAATCCACTTTCAATTTTTCTCTTAGCATAAAATCAATACCCAGTAAGCCATCGAAGCCATACGGTTCTTGAATAGAGCCTAACTGAATAGGAAAGGATGCCAAGTTAATATTGTCAATTTCCAGATTAGGAATCACTTATTCGTAACATAGTTCGCTTGTTCCGCCAACGCCATACATTCTTTTGGCTTTACCGTTAATAAAATCAATGTGAATGCCAATTTGGGAAAGTAAATCCGTATTAAATACAGTTGCTGCACACCCTGTGTCGAACAGAATGTTCGATAAATGAATGGATTGCTGATGATGTTTCAATGTCATAGAGACGTTGGGCAGACCATTTAGAATTTGAAATCATCATGAACGCTGCCGTACCCCCGAGAAGAATTCCTCAACGACTTCCACATCGGTTTGACTGGTATGGAAGACATATAATTCACGAGTTGGATACAGCTTGTGAAAATGTTTATACCCATCCCAAGCTTGCTGAGGATTGTCATATTCCTTAATAACCGCCATATCTTTAAGACAGCGAACTCCATTGTTTGAGCTGGCTTTAATCGCTTCGACCAAAACAAAACGACCTGGAAGTGTTTCGGCAATCTCTTCCCATTTCATCGGCTTCACCTCACGTTTGTCTGGTTTATTCATTTTATCATAATCAAAGAAGAGACAAAGAGTTGGGTGAGTAGATTGTTATTTTATGGTACACTCTAGTCATAAAGTCCTTTTATTAATAGAGCAAATGAACTGTAAGTACTTGGTTTTTGAGTATTGGTGTAGTACGTAAAATTCAACCTTAAGACTTATAAAGTTTAGAGAGGGGCGTTAAAATGTATCTTACTGGCTCAGAGTATCTTGAGTTAGATGGAATTTTAAAAAAATATGAAGTAGGCTTAAGAAGCTATATTGCTGAAAAGGTGTGTGATAAATACACAAATTATAATAGTTTTTCAACAGTAATAAGTGAATTGAAAATTAGATTTGACTCATCTCAAATAGGTATTAAGCCCTTTTTGTTTCAGAAATATTATTCGAAATTAGTGGCATTAGAAAAAGATGAAAAACTTGAAAAACTTTATGATGCTTTAAATTTCACATTAACGTGCTTTAAAATGCAAAATCATTACGAAGATAGTGATGTTCCTTACTTGTCAGGGATATTGGATTTGATGTTCTTGTTAAATGCCCCACTATTTAGTGAACTAACAACCCAATTTGGATCAGAATTTGAAGATTTTTTAAGTTTATACCTAAAAATAAGAAACGGTGGATCACACCCGGCTTCTAAAAGAATTTTAATCGAGGAAGCACACCAAATAACGCAATTTGTACTAATAAGTACATCTGTTATTCGAAGTGAGTATTTTTGGTATGTAGAGGTAGAAAGTATAAAAAAGAACATATCTGAATTTTTACATAAGATCAAGAAAAAAACTCCTATTTTTAATAATTTGCTTCAAATAAATCAGAATCATGAAGAATTATTAATGAGAGAGACGGAGTTGGCACATCTAGAGAAGTTATTAATTACTAATAAAAGAAGATCTAGTAGCGTAGTGCTTCATGGTTATGGAGGAGTTGGGAAAACCTCGTTAGCACGAGAATTTTGTAATCGAATTATGAAAAAAGTTCTTGAATCGGAAATAAAAATGGACTTTATTATCTGGGCGTCCTCCAAAAATGAAGAATTAATTTTTGATAGGGTTGGAATGATTAAAATCCGAGAATTCAAGCCGCAATACCAAACATTTGAAGACCTTGTTGAAATGATGTGTAAAATCTTACAATTAGATACCAGTTCTGAAGAACAGTTGCTTAATTATTTTGAAAACTGTAATCAAGGTCTGATTGTAATAGACAACTATGAAAATATTAAAGGTACTGAAAGAGCAAAACTTGAAAAATTCATATCAGACGGATGCCCTAACAATATCCAATTTCTTTTGACTTCAAGACAGGATGAAGATATTGCAGACAAAAGAATAGAAATTAAAGGTTTTAAAGAAGTTGATATTGGTATTCAGTTTATAGAAGAATACTGTACATTGAATGATTTTTCATTAATTTACACAAATGATGAATTGAAAGAGTTTTTGTCCCTATCATGTGGAAATACACTTGTAATTACAATTAGTCTAGATCGAATTTTTGATGGAATTATGGATTTGAAAAGCTCATTAGATAATCTTCGTCCTCTTCGAAATAGGGATGTAGAGCAAATAGCAGAGTTCATGTATAAACATATGTTCGATGGAATTATTGCTGAAAATGAAAAGTCATTTCCTTATATCCGAAAAATATTAAATATCATGTTATTATATAGGGATCCTGTAGACATTAATATCCTATTCGACTTCACCGAAGCTAAAATAACAGATTTAGAAGAAATATTATCTTTGTTTGTTAGAAAATTTATAGTCAATAAAGTACGTGGAATGTATGAATTAAACGAAATGGCTACAAAATTTATTTCTTTAAAACTTGTTCCTGATAATCAACACTTAAGAGATCTATTAAATAAAATTCAAGATTATCGACAGGATAAGGAGCTTGCTCTTAAAAGGTTAGAAGAAGATACATCGAATAATCCTAAATTAAGGAATATTATCGACGATTGGCAACCATATGCAAATTCTGAATCAATTATTATTGCACAAGCATATAAACTTTATGATGATTATTCAAAACGTTTAAGTAAGATACACAATAATGACATTGCATTTAAAAATGATTTGTTATCAGAAGTAAAAGATGCCTTTTCAAAACTATCTAATAGAAGCGGACATCCATATGTAAGTTTTCAGAAAGCAAGAGTTTTAAAATTGTTTTTATTTGGACTTAGAAATGCTGAATTGAGAAAAGAACTAATTCAACAAATGAAAGAAGCATATGAGGAAGCTTATATTGTTATATACACAGGAGATTATAGAAATATAATTAATACAGCTAGTTTCCCAGCTTTATTGATGCTATACGGTATATTTTGTTTAGTTGATTACAAAAACAACTTTGAAGCAGTGAAATATTTAGAAATGGCATCAGATTTTTATAATAACAGAGAGACAGAATTCAGTGAAAATAATGCTAATACCTATTTTTTTCTTTCGCAAGCTTGCTGTAATGCTTATTTGGAAAAGGGAGATATTAGTTACTTAAACAAAGCTTTAAAGTGCATTAACTCTGCATATTCCTATTTCAAAAACTGTTCTGACGAAACTAGTAAAAATAAGGTGAATGAACTATCACTTATGAGCCTTTTTATTCAATTTATGAAAAACGATATTCCCAAAGGGACGGTAAGAAACCAAATGAAGCAGTTTAAACAAATGAAAGGTTACATGAGTCCGATTATAAAAGAAATAAACAAAAAATTAGCTTGAATTACAAACCACATCTCAAACGTTATGCAAAAATTGAACGTAAAAAGCCGTTCGTAGCGGCTGCCTTGGCTGATCGAGCTTGGGGAGATGAAGGATATAGACGGGTCCTGTGACTATGCGTTAAGCCTTCTTTTGGCCAAATGGCCGGGGGAAGGTTTTTTGTTCTGAGGAAAGGGGATTTCATCATTCACGTCTTTGCAAAGGTGCTGCAAGGAATGATGCGGAACGATTATTTGCTTACATTTTCACCTCAGGTATCGAACATATTTTCGCCGGTAAAACATGGGGTTGCAGATAGATTGACGTAAATGTCGGCGGATATTAAACGTACTGCTGAGGGAGCGATCTTTTAAAGCCAAGGAGTATACAAAATCAGGCAGCAGTTGTAAAATTGCATTATTTGCGTCTTCCCGCTCTGATACATAAGTAGTGAGCATCCATTATTTGTTAAATTCTACTTAATGCCGGTGCGCGGAAGGGCCTATATCAACGATACGGAGGATTCCCAGATTCATGAAGAAGAACGGAACATTGAACAAAATATTGCTGCTGCTGTTAATAACACTGCTCGCTGCATTGGCTGCAGGCTGCGGTTCTTCCAATAGGAAAAACTCGCCGAGCGCGGAAAATACGGGAACGGCAGGTGAGATCCCTTCGTTTTCTTTGGGCATGCTGCCTTCGATCGACGCTATCCCTTTTATTATCGCCCATGAGCAGGGTTTCGACCGCAAACGCGGGGTAAATCTCGACATTCAGACCTTCAAAAGCGCCAAGGACCGCGACGCGGCATTTCAGGCGGGAAAGCTGGAGGGATTCAGCGCGGACCTGGTTGCGGTTGCCATTTACAATAACGCCGGACTGGATGTGAAGATCGTCAGCGCCACCTTCGGTGAGTTCGATCTGCTGACTGGAAATGACGGCATCAAGGAGGTCAAGGACCTGAAGGGCAAGACGGTCATTTTGTCCAAAAACACCTCCACCGAGTACACCGTCGCCACCATGCTGAAACAGGCGGGTCTGAGCGAACAGGACATTACAGTAACCGAGGTACCGCAAATTCCGACAAGATTGGAGCTCCTGAAAAATAGCAAGGCGGACGCGGCTGTTCTGCCTGAGCCGTTCGTGACAATGGGCAAAGCCTCCGGCCTGCGGATACTCGGTTCTACACGCTCGGCCGGAATCCAACCGTTCGTGCTTGCCATCCCGCAGAGCGCGATCGACGCCAAACCTAAGGCCATTCAAGCGATGTACGCAGCCTATGACGACGCGGTAGCCTATATGAAATCCCATGATCAGAGTGAATACGTTGACACGATTATTAAAGCGGTGGGTTACCCCGAGACGCTGAAGAGCCAAATCCAGGTACCCGATTATGTTCCGGCGTCCCAAGTAGACAAGGAGCAGGTCGCGGCGGCTTTTGCCTGGGCGAAGGAGAAGGGGCTCCTGACCAAGGACCTGTCTCCGGAGGATGTGATCTCAAATGTCCAGTTCAAGTAATAAAGACGGACTTCGCATAAACGGGCTGACCATAAGCTACAAAGAAGGGACGCCGGCCTTTGGGCCGGCCTCGCTGCACATACCGGAGCATGGCATCTACACACTGATCGGTCCGTCGGGCTGCGGCAAGTCGACGCTGCTCCGGGCCATTGCCGGCCTCCTTCCCTGGTACACGGGAGACATTATATATAATGGACAGGCAGCGCACGGCCGGGATCCCCTCATCGGGCTTGTGCCGCAAACCTACGGTCTGCTGCCCTGGAAGAACGTGACGGCCAATCTCCGCACGGCTCTTGCGGTCACCCTTCCCGGAAGGGAGCGGAAGGAGGAGCGGGAGGAACGAATCCGCCGCTGGCTGGAAGCCATGGGCATCGCCGATTTGGCCGGACGGTATCCTCTCTCGCTCAGCGGAGGACAGCAGCAGCGGGTAGCGGTTGCCAGGGCGTTCGCGCTGCTTCCGGAAATTATGCTGCTGGACGAGCCATTCTCCGCGCTCGATGCGGTGACCCGCGAGACGCTGCAGCGGCTGTTTCTTGAGAACTGGCGAACGCATCCGGTCACCGCTTTATTTGTGACTCATGATGTGGAGGAAGCGATCCTGCTGGGGGAGAGAATTGTCATTATGGCGCCTGGCGGCCGGGAGCTTGATATTATCGACAACCCCGTTTTTTCATTAAAGCATGAAGATAAACGAAGCAGTACGGAGTTCTTCGAGCAGACCAAGCTGATCAGAAAGGTAATGCAGGAGAAATGGTAAAAACAACGCGCTATCATTATATTTTACGGCTATTGTTTGTATTCTTGGGGATCAATGCAGTCTGGTATGCCACGGCTCTGCTCATCAACATGCCGATTCTGCCGAGTCCCTTTGCGGTTTACGCATCCTTGTTTCAGCTTGGGTTCACGGAGACCTGGCTGAATATCGGATACAGCCTGTACCGCGTATTTGCCGGAATGCTGCTGGCGCTTCTGCTCGGCCTGCTGATCGGCCTTCTCATGGGGCGTTCGGTGTTCTGGAACAGACTGCTCGACCCCGTCGTCTATCTGACGTATCCCGTGCCCAAAATCGCCCTGCTGCCCGTCGTCATGCTGTTTTTCGGACTAGGGGAAATCTCCAAAATACTAATGATTATGCTGATTCTGATCTTTCAGATCATTATCTCCGTACGCGACGGTGTAAAGGCGATCCCGGGCAGCGCCTACGAGGTACTGTCCAGCATCGGAGCAACCGCGCTGCATAAATTTTGGCATGTGACGCTGCCTGGGGCGCTGTCGGTCATCCTCAGCACGGTCCGTATTTCACTCGGCACCGCCATTTCTGTGCTGTTTTTTACCGAGATTTACGGAACTGAGCATGGAATGGGCTTTTTCATTATGGATTCATGGCAGCGTTTGGACTACCCTGGAATGTATGCGGGAATACTGCTGTTCAGTCTTGTTGGTTTTATTCTTTTTCTGCTGGTTGATGTGCTGGATCGTATCTTTATGAAATGGCGCAGGTCCTGATTTCGATCCACGGCCGCCGTACTTTGTGAATTACATGATCTTCAAAAAGCCTTCTTTTGCCCCATGGCGGCGATAGAAGGTTTTTTTGTGAATGAGAGATATTTTATATGGAAAATAAATGAAGATATCTTTATAATTACTAAGAATTGAAAAAAGGAGGATGAGATTTTGAGGAAAAAGCATATCCGTACACCAGGCTTCACGGTAAAATCCGCATTAACCGGAATGGTGGCATTTACTCTTGCGATGCCGGCAGGATTGGCCGCTGCGGCTTCTTCTTCCGGTACCGCCGCAGCCGTCCCCGTTTCTTACAAGGTGGCTGCGGACAAATCCCAGAACGCCGAATCTGCGAAGGCAGCTGATGCAGACCCTGCCAAGGCCAAGTTTACGAAAGAGCAGGCGATCTCCAAGCTAAAAGAGTTGTTTCCCATTTTGGCTGATGCGGAAGTAACGAGTGTGGAACTGGGTATTAACAATATGTATCCCGTACCATCCAATCAGATGATATGGAACATTCAATGGAGTTACCAGAAGGGCAATAGCGGATATGGCATTAGCAGCCAGGTGGATGCCGTTAATGGAGATCTGATCAGTACATATCTCTATTTTCCGGACCGGCAGCAGAACCAGAGTTATTATCCGCCCGAGATCACTAGGGAACAGGCACTGGAGAAAGCCAAAGCTTTTATCGCCAAAGCGGCCCCCTCTCTTTCGATTAACGATTTGGAGCTGCAGGATGGCAATGATTATTTGAGTAATCCCGCACTTTTCGGCCCCGTACAATACGGATTTACTTTTAGTGTTATAAAGAACGGCATCACTTCCCCGCTTGAAAATGTTTCTGTGGTCGTAGCTGCGGACGGCAGTGTAAGGCAGTTCAACAAATCGCCGGAGCATTGGAACTACCCGGCGGCTGCTGCGTCGATTCCGCAGGCTAAGGCGGAGCGGACATTCAGCGACCAGTTTGACGTGGAACTCGTTTATATTCCTATCTTCAAGAATGGCAGCGGCAACAGCTGGATCTTGGGCTGGCGGCCGACCGAGCGCGCGCTGTATACTATCGATGCCCTAACAGGAAAACGTCTGGATACCTTTGGCGCGGAAAGTACAGTCACAGCCTCCGTATACAGCGATGTTCCGCAGGCTGCAAGCCGCTTTACCCCCAGAACCACCGCCACAGAAATGACGAGCGATGAAGCGGCTAAGCGGGTGAAGCAGATCGTCTCCATTCCCGCGGCGAAAAAGCTGACATCCAGTTCGCTGGGCAGCGATTACGCGGACACCGGAAGGAAGGTTTGGAGGCTGAGCTGGCTGGACAGCGAGTCTCTCAAAACCGGTTTCCCCTCCCAAACTTACGCCGAAATTGACGCCGTTACCGGGCAAATTCTGAGTTTTAACGAAAATCAATATCCAGTCCCTCCTGAAGCCCAGGAAGCGAACAAGCCGAAGAGCAATGAAGTTAACGCCACACTGCAGCAGGCCAAGAAAAAGGCGCTCGCCTTGATTAACCTCCTGTATCCCGATGCTGCCAGCAATCTGAAGCTGGTCGAGCGGGAAAATACCGCCGGCGAAGGCGCTGGCTTCAGCTTCCAATTCCTGCGCTTCTATAAAGGGGTTCCGGTTAGCGATGGCGGTCTGATGCTTGTGCTCGACCACACCGGCGCACTGAAGACCTATAACTTTCCTCGGACATCGGATCTTGGGAAAGCAGGGGTCGATCTGTCCGCAGTGAAGGTTACGAAGGCAGAGGCAAGGGCTCAGATCTTTGACCGCTATAAGGTGAAGCTGCAGTATGGAAGCTTTGGAGGCTACACCGTTGCCGGTTACACCAAGCCGAAGATCAAGCTTGTATATTCGCCCGTACTGGGAGATCCTGCCAACGCCCCGGAAGTCATTGACGCGGTTACCGGCAAACTGACCGCTCAGTATGAGATGCCCGGAAAATTGAAGAAAGCAGCCTCTGCTTCCGACATTCAAGGACACGCGGCCGAGCAGGCGCTGTCCACATTGGTGAAATACAATATTCTGATACCGGATCAGGATGGCAAAGTGAATCCCGATTCCGAGATTACCGCAGGAGACTGGCTGACTTGGATATCCAAGGCGGTTGCGCCTTATTTTGGGGGTTATAATAACGGAACCGAACCTAAGCCGGTCGCCGGCGTCAGTCCGGAAAGTCCGTATTATAATGCGGTATCCTACGCTGTGCAGAACCAGTGGATCGATCCGGCCAGCACGTTCCAACCGGACGCCAAGCTGACACGTGAGGGATTTGCGGTCCTCTTGACTTCCATTGTCAAATACAACAAGATTTCCGCCTTCTTGCAGGCTGATCCGGTCTTGGCCCAATTTGGGGACGCCGCCTCGATCACCCGCAAGGGCGAAGTTGCGGTCGCTGTGAAGCTTGGACTTCTTCAAGGAGAGAACGGCAAATTTAATCCGGCTGACACCGTAACCAAGGCCGAGGCGGCTACGGTAATGCTGAAGCTGGTGGAACTCCAGGGCAAGACGGACCAGGCTATCGGACAGTCTAGGTACTAATTAATTCAGCAAGCGGAAAGCTTTAAGCCGTTCAACGGAGGGAATTCGCCTTCGCCGGACGGCTTTTTTTCTATAAGAATCCTCTTGTTTTAATTAAAAAAATTTGGGACAATAAGATACGATTGCAGTTTAGACAGCTGCATTCTTGAATGACAGGCTTGCGGAAGCCTTGAAAAGAGGATAAATAATGAGCAAAACTTCCATCTATGGATTGACCTTTGATCAGTTGGCGGCATGGCTGCTGGAGCGCGGACACCGTAAATTCCGGGCTCTGCAGGTGTGGGATTGGCTGTATATAAAGCGGGTAACGGATTTTTCGCAAATGGAGGATGTGCATCAGGACGCCTTGCAGCAGCTGGACGAGCATTTTTCCATCCGGACCTTGACCGAGCACATAAAGCAGGAGTCGATAGACGGCACGGTGAAATTTCTGTTCCGGCTGCCGGACGGAAATTTGATCGAGACGGTATTGATGCGGCAAAAATACGGGCTGGCCGTTTGCGTAACGACTCAGGTCGGCTGCAATATCGGGTGCAGCTTCTGTGCAAGCGGGCTGTTGTCCAAGAGCCGGGACTTGTCTTCCGGGGAGATTGTGGAGCAGATTATGCAGGTGCAGATGGATTTGGACCGTATGGGGAAAGGTGAAGCGGTAAGCCACATTGTCGTCATGGGCATCGGCGAGCCGTTTGACAACTTTGAGAATATGGTAGATTTTCTGCTGATTATCAAGCATCAGAAGGGGCTGAACATCGCCGGACGACATATCACCGTCTCGACCAGCGGCCTTGCGGACAAAATCATTGAATTTGCCGACCGCAACCTTCAGGTGAATCTGGCCATTTCCCTGCATGCGCCGAATAATGAGCTTCGTAGCCGCATCATGAAGATCAATCGCGCCATTCCGATCGAGAAACTGATGCATGCGATTGACTACTATTTGGAGAAGACGAAGCGGAGAACGACGCTGGAATATATTTTGCTCCGGGATGTGAACGACCAGCAGGAACATGCTCTTGAGCTGGCGAAGCTGATTGCCGGTTATGGCCCGCTCGTCAACGTGAACCTAATTCCTTATAACCCGGTTGATGAGCACAGCCAGTATCAGCGCAGTGACCGGGAGACAGTTCGGGCTTTCTTCGATACGCTAAAAAAACAAGGTGTGAGCGTCAGCACCCGTCTGGAGCAGGGAACGGACATTGATGCAGCCTGTGGACAACTGCGCAGCAAGCAGATTAAGGCATCGGCACTGGGATAATGGTTATTGTGGGGTCGGCAAGTTGAAATAACTTACGTATATATCACACCTACCTTACATCTTCAAGGGATACAGATTGATTCCTTCCATCATAGGGTTTATTTAAACAAACAAGCCCGTTTACGCTGCAATAAGCGTAAACGGGCTTGTTTGTGTCGATTAATTAGGAAGTTTGCTTATTTCCCAAGCTGCTTATCCAGTTCGCGGACCGGATTTACACCATTATTCTCTTCGGTAGTATGCTTGCTCATGAACCAGCCGATTGCGGCAATGAGGACGAGGACGATATAGAATGTCGCCTTCCACAAGGTGCTGTGCGCGAAATCCTCAGATAATATGCCGAGCGAAGGATGCGCAAGTGTAATGACTGCCAATTTGACGCCAACCCAACCGACGATTACGAAGGCTGCAACTTCAAGTCCCGGGCGGGAGTGAAGAAGCTTGACGAAGAAAGAGGCGGCAAAGCGCATGATAACCAGTCCGATAAAGCCCCCGGCAAAGATAACGAGGAATACGCCTCCGTCGAGTCCGCCTATTGCGGGAAGACCGCTTGGCGGAAGCGCAACGGCCAGAGCGACCGCAGCAAGAATCGAGTCGACGGCAAAGGCGATGTCCGCCAGTTCCACCTTGAAGACAGTCAGCCAGAAACCGCCTTTCTTTCTGTCTGTGTCTTCCTTTCCGCCGCTTTCCGCCGCTTCTTCAGTTACCGGCTTCCTCGAAGCAATGATTTTACGGATGATGTGGTTGGCAGCGATAAAGAGCAGATAAATCGCCCCGATCGCCTGCACCTGCCAGATGTCCACCAGGAACGAGATGACGAACAGCGAGCCGAACCTGAAGATGAACGCCCCGAACAACCCGTAAAAGAGCGCCTTTTTCCTCGTTTCTTCAGGAAGGTGTTTCACCATGATTGCCAGCACCAGCGCATTGTCCGCGGCGAGCAGCCCTTCCAGCCCCACAAGAACAAGCAGTACCCAGCCATACTCCAATAGTAATCCAAAATCCATTGTTGTTACCTCCCTCGCGTTTATGATGACCCAAAAGTATATAAAAAAGACCTTTACCAAACAGATTGAATTCAAAAAAGAATCAATCTGAATGGTAAAGGTCTCGCTAACAATAGGTTATTGCCAATAAAGCCGGAGAAATGGTTACATTCTCGTACTGACGACTTTATTTATCAGCTACTCCCCTTTACGGGATATTCGGTTTACTTAGTTTATGCCTAGAAAGATCATATATTAGTTGAGAAACATTGTCAACAGCGGGGGATTTCATTGTTACTCTCTATAATTTGTAGTTGAGTTCGCTAGAATCGGCACTCTTTTTGTCAGAATAAGAGGATATATGTAGAAATTCTTTCAGTTAAGCCACTGTAAACGGGGAGTAAAATGACATTGATTTTCAATGAAAACGGGATATGAAAACGTAAACATGAGATGTGGATGTCATATATGCTAACATATGATTTGACGAAACTGCAAACATGCGGAAATACCTTAAATTTTCTTGTTTACGCTAATTGACGATATACGGGTTTGAAAATATGATGAGTGTACAACAAAGCTTTCCAAGCAAGGTTGAGGTCAGGAAAACTGACATGTCGGATGTAGGTTATCTAACAAATAATCTACTTGGAGCTTACCCAAGGAAGCCGGCTGTGAAACATTGAACAGCTAACGCTCCGCAAAACTTAGGCGCATGCTTCCGACGCGAGAATGATGCGAAGTATGCGCAAGGGAGTACAACTCCTCATTACTTTAAGGAGGTGGGAAAAATGAAGCCGCAGCCGACGTCGTGTTCATCAAGTGCAGCAGAGGACGATATCAGTCGCCATCCTTGCTACAGCGAGGAAGCCCATCGGTTTTTTGCCCGGATGCATATCCCGGTAGCTCCCGCCTGCAACATCCAATGCAACTACTGCAACCGTAAATTCGACTGCGTGAACGAAAGCAGACCTGGGGTTGTCAGTGAGGTGCTCACTCCGGAACAAGCGGAGCGGAAAGTAAAAGGTGTGGCAGCACAGCTCATGCAGCTGTCGGTGGTCGGCATAGCCGGTCCAGGCGATCCGCTTGCAAATGCGGATAAGACTTTCGATACCTTTGCGAGAGTCAAGAAGCATGTGCCCGACGTGATGACCTGTCTCAGCACCAACGGACTTACGCTGTACCGGCACATCGATCGAATCGTTGAACTCGGGATCGGGCACGTAACGATTACGATCAACGCCATCGACCCGGATGTCGGTAAAGAGATTTATCCTTGGGTATTTGATGAAGGAGTGCGTTACGAAGGAAGAGAAGCCGCCGCTCTGCTGATCAGCCGTCAGCTTCAAGGCGTGGAGGAACTGGCGAAGCGAGGCATTCTCGTCAAAGTCAACTCGATTCTGATTCCGGGGGTCAACGACAAGCATCTGGTTGAAGTATCAAAGAAAGTTAAGGAGCTCGGCGCGACGCTTCACAATGTAACGCCGCTGATTATCGCTCCTGGCAGCCAGTATGAGAAGGACGGACGCAAGGCTCCTCGTCCAAGAGAACTGAACCAGTTGCAAGAGCAGCTGAGCGAGGGCGGAACGAAGCTGATGCGCCACTGCCGCCAATGCCGCGCCGACGCGGTTGGGCTGCTCGGCCAGGACCGTAACCAGGATTTCCAACTGGAAACGATGGAAGCCGATCCGGTTATCGACCTGGATGCAAGAGAACAGTTCCAGCAGGAGCTCGATAGCAAAATCCGTCAGCGCCTGATCGCGAAGGAGAACCGCCGGACGATTCTTGATGAGAACAAGAAGACAAGAGTCGCGGTTGCTTCCAGAGGCGGAGACAAGGTCAACCAGCATTTTGGCCATGCGACGGAGTTCATGATTTTCGATACCGACGGAACCGAAGTGAAATTCATCGGGATCCGGAAGATACAGGCATACTGCCACGGCACAGCCGATTGCAACGGAGACAAAGACGAAACGCTTCAAGAGATTACCTCAATCCTTAGCGATTGCCGGATTCTCCTCAGCTCCGGTATCGGCGACGCGCCTCGCGCGGCGCTGAACAAAGCAGGCATACTGCCCCTGGTCCGCAAAGGCGGAATACAGGAAGCTATACTTGAAAGTGTGAAATACGGTTCCTATTTTGAAAATATTAATATATCGAAGGGATGATTAATCATGAGTAAGAAACCAAGACAAATCGCATTTTATGGTAAAGGCGGTATCGGTAAATCCACGACTTCCCAGAACACTTTGGCACAGCTGGCAACCACTTTTGGCCAAAAAATCATGATCGTAGGCTGTGACCCTAAGGCTGACTCCACTCGTCTGATCCTGAACACGAAAGCTCAACAAACGGTACTTCACATGGCTGCTGAATTGGGTTCGGTAGAAGATCTTGAACTCGAAGACGTAGTAGCAACTGGCTTTGGAGACATCCTCTGCGTTGAGTCCGGCGGTCCGGAACCAGGCGTAGGCTGCGCAGGCCGCGGTATCATCACTTCCATCAACTTCCTGGAAGAGCAAGGCGCATACGAAGGTATGGACTTCATCTCCTACGACGTACTGGGTGACGTTGTATGCGGCGGTTTCGCAATGCCAATCCGCGAGAACAAAGCACAAGAGATCTACATCGTCTGTTCCGGTGAAATGATGGCTATGTACGCTGCCAACAACATCGCACGCGGTATCTTGAAATATGCACAAAGCGGCAGTGTTCGTCTGGGCGGCCTGATCTGTAACAGCCGTAACACCGACCGTGAAGATGAGCTGATCATGGAGCTTGCGCGTCGTCTGAACACGCAAATGATCCACTTCGTACCTCGCGACAACGTCGTACAACATGCCGAGCTGAGAAGAATGACGGTTACTCAGTACAACCCTGAGCACAACCAAGCCAACGAATACAAACAACTGGCTGACAAAATCCTGCACAACGAAATGCTGAACATTCCGACTCCGATCGAAATGGACGAACTGGAACAACTGCTGATCGATTTCGGTGTGGTAGAAGACGAAGAAACAGCTCTCAAGAAGCTGGAAGCTGCTGGTCACTAATAAAAAAAAGCGAACAGACTTCGCTTAACAATAGAAGTTATCCAGTGAATGGAGTGGAGAGACGGTCATTCACTGGACCGAATTAAACAAAGCATGCCCTGCAGGAGGTAATGTCCTGCACAATTGAAAAGGAGGCTCAACGAATGGGACTGGATATTGAGGCGAACAAAAAGTTAGTTGAGGATATACTGGAAGCCTATCCCGATAAAGCAAAAAAAGACCGTAAGAAGCATTTTCAGATTAATACTGAGGAGACTAAGGAATCCTGTAGTTGCTCCCTGAAATCGAACATTAAATCCCGTCCAGGCGTAATGACGCCGCGCGGTTGCTCCTATGCCGGTTCCAAAGGCGTGGTATGGGGACCAATCAAGGATATGGTTCACATCTCTCACGGCCCGGTTGGCTGCGGACAATACAGTTGGGGTACTCGCCGCAACTATGCGAACGGTACGCTTGGTATCGATAACTTCACAGCTATGCAAATCACAAGTGATTTCCAAGAGACGGACATCGTCTTTGGCGGCGACAAGAAGCTGGAAATCATCTGCCGCGAGATCAAGGAAATGTTCCCGCTGGCTAAAGGTATCTCTGTTCAATCCGAATGTCCGGTCGGTCTGATCGGCGACGATATTGAAGCAGTATCCAAAAAAATGGCCAAAGAACTGGAAATGCCAGTCGTTCCTGTCCGTTGCGAAGGTTTCCGCGGCGTCAGCCAGTCGCTTGGTCACCATATCGCGAACGATGCTATCCGCGACTTTGTAATGGGTAAAGCGGACCTGGCCGAAACCGGTCCTTACGATGTAAATATCATCGGTGACTACAACATCGGCGGCGATGCTTGGGCTTCCCGTATCCTGCTGGAAGAAATGGGTCTGCGCGTAATCGCTCAATGGTCCGGTGACGGTACCCTGAACGAGTTGGAAATCGCCCACAAAGCGAAAATGAACCTGATTCACTGCCACCGTTCCATGAACTACATGGTTACGCATATGGAGCAAGCTTACGGTATTCCGTGGATGGAGTACAACTTCTTCGGACCGTCGAAAACTTACGAGAGCCTGCGCGCAATCGCTGCGAAATTCGACGCAACGATCCAAGAAAACTGCGAGAAAGTTATCGCCAAATACAAACCGCAAATGGATGCCATCATCGGCAAATACAGACCTCGTCTGGAAGGCAAAAAGGTTATGCTCCTGATCGGCGGCCTGCGTTCCCGTCACACGATTGGCGCTTACGAAGATCTGGGCATGGAAATCGTTGCTACCGGCTACGAATTTGCTCATAAAGACGACTATGAAAGAACCTTCCCAGAAATGAAAGAAGGATCGATCATCATGGACGATCCGACTGCATATGAACTGGAAGAACTCGCTCAAAAATTGAACATCGACCTTATGGGATCGGGTGTTAAGGAAAAATACGTATACCACAAAATGGGTATTCCGTTCCGTCAAATGCACTCCTGGGATTACAGCGGTCCGTACCATGGCTTCGATGGCTTCAAGATTTTTGCCAAAGATATGGATATGACTGTGAACAACCCGGTATGGAATTTGATTGATAAGAAAGAAAAAGTACAGACTGAGGGGGCGAGCGTATGAGCAAGGAAAGATTGAATATTCCGGATTATAACACCTTGTTTACGGAAGAACGCTATGTTCAACAGCGTGAAAACAAGAAACAATTTGAAGCGCCTTGCAGTGATCAAGAGAAAGCAGAAGCGCTCGCTTACTCCAAATCTGCGGAGTATATGGAGAAGAACTTCGAACGTAAAGCCGTTGTTATCAATCCTCACAAAGCTTGCCAACCGCTCGGATCGGTTATGGCAGCACTTGGATTTGAAAAAACGCTGCCGTTCGTACACGGATCCCAAGGCTGTAACTCTTACTTCCGCAGCCATCTGAGCCGTCACTTTAAAGAACCTACGCCAGCCGTTTCTTCCTCGATGACTGAGGATGCAGCTGTATTCGGCGGCATGAGCAACATGATCGACGGTCTGCAAAATGCAGTTGCTCTGTACAAACCGGAAATGGTAGCCGTATGTACCACTTGTATGGCGGAAGTTATCGGTGACGACCTGACAGCTTTTATTGGCAATGCTCGTCAAAAAGGCGCAATTGCCGAAGATTTCCCTGTTACGTATGCCAACACGCCTAGCTTCATCGGCTCGCATATCACTGGGTATGATGCGATGATCAAGAACATTCTGAACCAGCTGTTTGACCGTTCCGGCCTAACTGCTGCTCCGGGTACTGGCGAAGAAGGCGAGAAGCTGAACGTGCTGCTCGGATTCGAGCCTTACACAGGCAACTTTGCGGAAATCCGCAAAATCCTGAACGCTTTTGATACGAAGTACACGATTCTCGGCGATCACAGCGGCAACTACGATTCCCCGGCTACTGGCGAATACGAGTACTACTATGGCGGAACGAAGCTTGCTGATGTTCCGAAAGCTGCTAACGCGCTGGGTTCACTTGTACTGCAAAAATACACGCTGAAGAAGACTCAAGAATATATCAGCGGAACCTGGAAACAACAAGTTTCCTCCTTGTCCACTCCGCTTGGCGTAAAAGCTACGGATAAGCTGCTCGCAGCTATCAGCGAACTGACTGGACTTCCGGTTCCTGCATCGCTCACCGAAGAACGCGGACGCGTGGTTGACGCTTACGCCGACAGCCATCCTTATCTGCATGGCAAACGCGTTGCTCTTGCCGGCGACCCTGACCTGCTGCTTGGACTTATCGGATTCTGTCTCGAAGTCGGCATGGAGCCGGTACACATTCTGTGCTCGAACGGTGATGTGGAATTCGATGGCAAGAAGTGGAAAGAAGAAGTTGAAGCGCTGCTGGCAACCAGCCCTTATGGTTCCGAAGCAACTGTTTATGTAGGCAAAGACCTTTGGCACCTGCGTTCGCTGCTGCTTAACGATCCGGTTGATCTGGCTATCGGCAGCTCGCACGTTAAATTTGCTGCCAAGGATGCAGGAGTACCGCTGGTCCGCGTAGGCTTCCCGATCTTTGACCGTCATCATATGCATCGCAATCCGATTATCGGCTACCAAGGAGCATTGAACCTGCTGACCTTGATTGTCAATATTGTCCTCGATCAGCTAGACAACAACGAATCTGGTTTCGGCGATTTGGTTCGTTAATCAATAGGTAAAAAAGGGAGCAGATTTATCTTGGATAAATCTGCTCCCTCAGCCTATTTTCAGAGAAAATATGTTATAATTTGTACAACTCAGATTTTGAATAGCGGCGAAATGTATACGGATTGGGGTCCAAACGTTTCTGTTCTATTTATTCCGCATTCATTTCAGTTGTTTAGCCTGGTGGGTAGTAAGAATTAGAGCACTGAGTCTTAGCGAAGGAGATGATGATCCAATGGAGCCTATTCGAAAAGAAGAGATAGACGATCAGGCCTGCGGGAGCCTTGCCCCTAAGTCAAAGCCTTGTCCACGGCCAAAACCGGGTGAGGCAGCCGGAGGTTGCTCATTCGACGGAGCCCAAATTACATTGCTCCCGATTATGGATGCTGCGCATCTCGTGCATGGACCGGTTGCTTGCGCTGGCAACAGTTGGGAAAGCCGGGGAAGCCTTTCGAGTGGTCCTTCCCTCTCCCAATACGGCTTTGCGACGGATTTGAGCAATAATGACATTATTTTTGGCGGAGAAAAAAAGCTGAAAGACAGCATTGACTATATTGCCGGGCGTTTTGCGCCTCCGGCTATCTTTGTATATTCAACCTGCGTTACGGCGCTGATCGGCGAAGACATGGATGCCGTCTGTAAAGAGGCGTCCGACCGTCTCGGAATCCCGGTAGTTCCTGTAAACAGCCCCGGCTTTGTCGGCAGCAAGAATCTAGGCAACCGGCTCGCGGGCGATGCTTTGCTCCAATATGTTATCGGTACGGGTGAGCCGGAACTAGAGGCTTCTATGGGCGTAAACCTGATTGGCGAGTACAACATCGCCGGCGAGATGTGGGATATTGAGAAACTGATGAACCAGGCGGGAATAACGCTCTTATCCCGCATTACGGGCGATGCCAGATATAAGGAAATTACCTGGGCCCACCGTGCGAAAGCCAATATGGTAGTATGCAGCCGCGCACTGCTTGGACTGGCGAAACAGATGGAATCCAAGTATGGCATTCCCTATTTTGAAGGTTCGTTCTATGGTGCAAAAGAGACCACCTACTCTTTGCGTCAAATGGCGTATTTGCTGAACGACAGAGAGATGGAGCGCAGGGTCGACCGACTGACAGAGCGTGAAGAGAATCGGTTGTCTCACGACCTGCGGCCATACCGCAAAATACTTAAAGGAAAGAAAGCTGTTCTCTATACAGGCGGAGTGAAGAGCTGGTCGGTTATTTCGGCGCTGAAGGAACTGGGTATCCAGGTTGTTGGTGTCGGAACGAACAAAAGCTCGGATGAGGATGTACAGCGGATTGCGGACAGAGTCAGTGATGACACAGAGTACATTCCGGAAGGCGGAGCAAGCCGTATTATTAAGACAGTGAGAGAACGCAAAGCCGATATAATGATTGCCGGCGGACGGAATATGTATGTTGCAATGAAAGAGCAAATTCCGTTTGTGGACATCAATCAGGAACGCCATAAGGCCTATGCCGGTTACGAAGGTCTGCTTCGGCTGGCCAAGGAATTAGTTGATTCCATCGCTAATCCGATTTGGAAGCTCGCCTCCTCACCAGCTCCGTGGGACAAGGAGGGCAGCTATGACCGTTAAGAAAAGAAGCAAGCCGGTATCGGTTAATCCGCTGAAAATCGGGCAGTCTCTCGGCGGCATACTAGCGATGCAGGGCTGCTACCGGGCCATGCCGGTTGTCCATGGCTCGCAGGGCTGCTCCGCCTTTCCCAAGGCGCTTCTGACTCGGCATTTTCGTGAACCGATTGCCGTACAGACTTCAGCGCTGCAGGAAATGGACGTTATTTTCGACGCAAACCGCAATTTGGAAGAAGCCCTGAATGCAGTGCTTTCCAAGCATCGTCCCGACATTATCGGGATCATCGGGACTGAGCTGACCGATGTTGCAGGGGTGGATTACCAGAGTATGCTGAAATCGTACAAGAGAGAGCGGAACATGCGGGGCGGGCTTGCCTTTTCTGTGACGCTGCCTGACTTTCGCGGATCGCTCGAATCCGGATTCAGTGTAACTGTTGAAGCGATGGTTGATGAACTGATTCAGCAGGCGGGTCTCCGGGGACAGCGGAACGTGAATTCTCGTCAGATTACGCTGCTGCCGGGATCTTATCTTACACCCGGGGATGTAATGGAACTCAAGGAAATCGTGTCCTCCTTTGGCTTTGAGGTCATCGCACTTCCTGATATATCAACTTCTCTGTCGGGGCATCTTCTGACAGGATTCTCGCCGCTGACCAGAGGCGGGGTCCCATTGGATTCGATGCTGCAGAGCCTGCAGTCGGGACTTACGATCGCCTTCGGCGCCAGTATGGAACGTCCGGCCAGAAGACTGCATAACGCTCTCGGTACGCCATACAAGGTGTTCCAAGGAACGATGGGTCTCAAGGCTTCCGACGAGCTGCTGAATTTCCTGCATCAAATCAGCGGTGTTCCGGTTCCCATCCGGTACTGCTGGCAGCGTGAGAATCTGCTTGACTGTATGCTTGATGCGCACTTTCAGTTTGCTGGTGTCTCCGCTCTGGCCGCACTTGAACCGGATCATCTTCGCTCTGTCTCGGAATGGCTGGATGAGCTGGGGGTTGAGCAGAAGGCGCTGATTACCTCGTATGAAACGCCGGCGGTGGCCGAAATGGAGCGCGATGTATGGGTCGGCGACCTTGACGATGCCGAGGTGCTCGGAAGCGGGGCTGATTTGTGGATCGGAAGTTCGCACGGAATTGCGGGAGCGGAGCGTATTGGAGCGGCTTTCCTGGCTGCCGGTTTCCCGATATGGAATGAGCTCGGATCGTATATGAATGTTTCCGTCGGCTATCGTGGAGCGATGGAGTGGACCAATAAAGCAGGCAATCTATTAATGAGAAGGGAGGCGGAGCATCGTGAAAGTAGCGTTCGCCACAGATGACGGAGTTCGTGTAAATGCCCATTTTGGGCAATGTTCGATGTTTGCCATTTATAATCTGACGAAGGGTAGCAGCGAGCTTCTGGAGCTGCGCAGAATACCCGACATCGCAGCCCAGGACGAATTGGGCAAGATCGACGGCCGGATTGAGGCTATTGATGACTGCACTTTGATCTTTCTTATGCAGATTGGAGCATCGGCGGCAGCGAAGGTGACCCGCCGCAAAATCATGCCGGTTAAAGTGCCGTTCGGAAGTCCGATCGATGAGCAGGTTAAACGCCTCGAGGAGATGCTGCAGGGCAAGCCGCCGATGTGGCTGGCCAAGGTGCTGCGTGCGGAGGAAGAGGAAGGAGCTGGGGTCAATGGATCAAATGGCTAACGAAGTCGCATGTGCGAACGAACAGCCGGCGGATAAAGCTCAAGTTCGACCGAAGCGCCGTTCCAAACCGGCGCCCGATCCTGAAAAAGCGGAGCGTATTGTCCGCCGTTTAAATGATCTGCTTAGCGCGAGCGATTATTTTGGCCGCTATGCTTCCCTCACTCCCGAGGAAAAGATTGCGAAGCTGTTCCTGGCTTCAGCGGAGGATAAGGCTAAATCGGACATCAACTGCACGGCGTCCGATGAGGTCCGCCGCCAGGTGCCGGTATTGTTTCAGGCTATCGCTAGCTTGATGGAGGAGAAGAGCGGGTTGATGATTCAAAGCTCTGCGGAAATTAATGTCGAAGGATTCGGCCGTGGACTGATCTATAGCGGCCGCATTATTCTTGTCATGAAGAGCCTTCGTGCAGGCTTTCCATTTCCGTTCACTTCTCTGGAGAAGACCGTTGCCTATGCGGTTGCTTGCTTGGATGAGGGCATTGCCTTCTTAGATAAGTATAAAGAACAGACTGCTGTGCACGGACTGCTCAGTCTGGAGGGATAAACTTCATTGTCAAGAAACACCTCCGATCCTATACTATTATGAAACTATTAAATCATGAGCGATAACGGAGGTATAATGCGATGGAGCAAGGGTCGATCGGTTTGCTGGAACAGGAGCGGTATGCACGGCAGTTAAAGCTGCTTGGAGAGAACGGTCAGAAAGCGCTGAAAGAAGCGACAGTAATGATCGCCGGTATCGGCGGCCTGGGTGGTACAGCAGCGATTTATTTGGCGGCTGCAGGAGTCGGTAAATTGATTCTGGCGCATGAAGGGAAGATTCTCTTGCCGGACCTGAACCGCCAGATTCTAATGGATAGCGAACATTTGGGAATGGAACGGATGAGTACGGCCATAGAGCATTTGCGGCGGCTCAATCCCGAGATGGAAATCGAGGGTTACAATTCCAAGATTGAGTATGACAAGGCAAAGCCTTGGGTTGAGAGCGCCGATATCGTCATCGATGCCCGTTATGATTTCCCGGAGCGGTACGTATTGAACCGGCTCTGCGTAGAAGCAGGCAAGCCGATGGTGGAATCGGCGATGTACGGCTTTGAAATATCTTTGACAACAATGGTTCCAGGTGAGACGCCTTGCCTGGAATGTCTATATCCCGACGACCAGCCCCAGTGGGAACCTTTTGGGTTTCCAGTTCTGGGGGCAACTTCCGGTATTGCGGGTTGCCTGGCTGCGCTGGAAGCCGTAAAATGGATTACAAGGGTAGGGCCGGCCTATACCGGCATTATGTATCGCTTTAACTCACTTGACTTTAGCACCTACAGTGTCCGACTTGCCCGTAATCCGAATTGCGCTTGCTGCGGAGAAGGAGGTAAACCGTGAAAAGTCTCAAGCTATGTGACACGACACTAAGGGATGGCGAACAGGCGGCTGGAGTATCATTCACGAGGGCAGAAAAGCTGGAAATCGCAAGATTGCTGGCGGAGTGCGGTGTAGAGCAAGCGGAGATCGGTATTCCGGCTATGGGGTTTCGGGAACAAGAGGACATTGCGGCGATTGCCGCCCTCGGTCTTCCCATGAAGTTAATGACTTGGAACCGTGCACTCAAAAGCGATATCGACAAGGCTTTGGCGACGGGAGTAAATTGGTGTCATATTTCGATTCCCGCCTCCGAAGTTCAGCTTCGGGGCAAGCTTGGGCTTTCGCCCGCCGAAGGATTAGCCAAGCTGCATCGTGCGGTGGAATATGCGCGTGGGCTGGGTATGGCCGTGTCGGTCGGTATGGAAGATTCGTCTCGTGCGGACATGAGCTTTCTGGTGGAATTGATCAATTCACTGTATGAGGAAGGCGGTATACACTGGTTCCGTTATGCGGATACGGTTTCCGCGCATCATCCCGGTCAGATGGCTGGGCGGATAAGTACGCTGCTTGGAGCTGTGCCGTCCGACGTGGAGTTGGAGGTGCACTGCCATAACGATTTCGGACTGGCTGTCGCGAATACGCTGAGCGGCATCGCCGCCGGAGCGACGTGGGCGAGTACGACAGTCGCGGGAATCGGTGAACGAACAGGTAATGCGGCAATGGAGGAAGTTGCGCTGGCCTGGCGTTATTTGTACGGGGGCCATAGTAACATCCGGGCCGAATTGCTCAAGCGGATTGCCGATATGGTGATCATGGCTTCCGGCCGCAGCGTCGGAGATTCCAAGCCGATTGTTGGGAAGATGGCGTTCACGCATGAGTCGGGTATTCATGTGGACGGACTGGTGAAGGATAGGGAGACCTATCAGACCTTTAACCCCGCTGAAGTCGGCAGAGAGCATAGTTTCGTGCTCGGCAAGCACTCCGGAACGGGCGGCGTCGCTCATGTACTTGGCAAGCGGGGGCTGGAAGTGGACCCCGATACAGCAGCCAGGCTGCTGGTACGTGTCCGGGAATATGCTGAAACCAACAAAGGCAATGTGCCGGAAATCCTGCTGGTGGAATGGCTGCTGGAAGAACAGCAGCAGGCGCAGAACGCGGTCTAAGAAGACGGTGAAAGCTGATAATCGGCTTCTACAAAGGCAGGGCTGAAGCAACAATGGATAAAATACTGATTCAAGAAATAAGGGACTGATTCACGGGATAAGTTTTTCCTTGCGAATCGGTCCCTTTTATGTATGGAATGCGGCAGTCTGCGCGCGACCGGGTGTTGAATGACTGATAGGATATTTATATGTTTCATGAAGCGCGAGTGACGAGCAGCTTTGAGTTTACCTGCAAAAGGGGGTAAAATAATCGGTACATTTGCAGATACATAGACTGGTTAAATGAAAACAGACCTGCGGGAGGAGACGGGACATGAGCGAATGGTATGAGAAAAGCTTTGGAGAGGACTATTTGATTGTATACAAACACCGGGATTTCGGAGGGGCGCGGCGGGAGGTTGAGCGGATGATCGGCTGGCTCGGCCTGCCGGCTAAAGCCAAAGTGCTGGACCTGTGCTGCGGCATGGGACGGCATTCACTGGCACTCGCAGAAGCGGGCTACGAGGTAACCGGAATCGACCTGTCGGAAGCACTGCTGCGCGAGGCGCGCGTTCAGGAAGGTGCGGAGCGGGTCGCCTGGATCCGGTCCGACATGCGGGAGCTGCCGCTTGAGGGCGGATTTGACGCGGTAGTTAATCTGTTCACATCCTTTGGTTACTTTGAGGAGGACGAGGAGCAACTGAAGGTGCTGCGGGAAATTCGTCGGGTGCTAAAGCCGGGAGGAAAGTTTATCATTGATTTCCTTAATCCTTCCTATGTGATTACCCATTTGGTCCCTCATTCCACCCGGGAAGACGGAGACAATCTGATTGACGAGAAGCGGCGGATCGAGAATGGATATGTAAAGAAAGACATCATTTTGACGTCCAAATTGGATGGAACGCCGCGGCAGTATCATGAGCGGGTAAAGCTGTATTCGCTGGAGAAATTTCGCGATCTAATCGCGGATGCCGGTCTCTTGATCGAATCGGTCCATGGAAACTACGATGAGGAGAAATATGAGGCGGAAACCTCGCCGCGCATGATTTTCGTAGGGATTCGTCCGTAAATGAACAGAAACAGGATATAGAGCAGATGGGCGGCATTGGTCTGTTCGCTATGCAAAAACAGCCGGCGGAAGAAAGATTCCGCCGGCTATTTAGTTTTAAAACATCAGACCGTAAAAGTTCCGGAACCCCAGCTTCTGGATATAGCTGTAATAACTGCCGTCAATAAGAAAGTTGGGCGCTATCTGTGAGATAGTATTCAAGCTTCGTTATTCCCCTGCATCTTTTCCGCGTCCAAGTTATTGGATGTCTCCTCGCTATCCTCCGGCTCATGCGGGAGTCCCAATTCTTTCTCACGCTCGGCCTGCTTGCGGTGGGCAATCCGGCTGCTGGCCGCGGCAGCAATAGCTCCAACGATGTCATCCAGGAAGGTGTGAACTTTCCCGTCGTTTTTGTCATTCAGTCTTTCCAGTACGCCGGGAGGCTTTAACTTGTCGATATAGCCGTAATTGGTAAATCCGATGCTGCCATATACATTGACAATGGAGAAGGCCAATATTTCATCAACCCCGTAAAGACTTTCGTCATTTTCAATCATTTCTTGAAGCGGGGGAAGCAGCTTGCCTTCTTCAGCCAGCAGATCGAGCTGGATACCGGTCAGCACGGCATTCTGTATTTCCCGCTTGCTGAGCACCCTCTCGATATTGTGAATGCATTCCTCCATCGTTAAGTTAGGGTAATATTTCTGCTGAAGCAGCAGTACAAGTTCCGCAATTTCTTCAATTTTTACACCGCGTGTGTGAAGCCAGGCCCTCGTTGCCTGTGCGACGGCTTTGCTGTTCAGACTGTAAGGAATTTTTACATCGGCCATATTCAGTCACCCCGCTAAAAAATGTCGTTGGTTGGACCTCTAACCGGCTGGCATGAATCCCCATGCTGCGCCGTAGTCAAATTGTACGTTCACAGGAAGTATTTGTCCAGCAGAGTAGACTTATACGGAATCCGCCAGCTTAGGCGGCTGAGGAGTGGAAGTTGCAGTGCCCGGGCAGACTCTCGCTATTTTAGGATAAGCCGTTGTTATTTTTTGGCCGAGGGGCTCGTATACATAGCAGTACAAACCGTATCGATAACCTTGAAAGGGGCAAATCCAAATGAAAAATAAGCAAAAACTTGCCTTGGCTTCTGCGGCCTGCCTGTTGGCAATTCCACTGGCGCTGTCCGGCTGCGGCTTGTTCGGCTCTGATCAATCGGCTGCCATTGACCCGCCGCCTAGCGATGTGGAGGAGCAAATGCTGCAGACGAGCGGGAATACACTGGATACCGGGGTATTCGCACCTGTGGCGGAGGACGGCGCAGACAACGGAGTAAGCGGCAGCGACTCAGGCGGGGGCGCTGTCGATTCAGGCGCTGCGGCAAGTACCGACACAGCAGGAAGCGGGAATTCAGCGCTTAAAGGCGATAACGATTCGACTGCCGCACGCACGACGGTATTTTTGCAGAATGATAATGGCCTGCTTGCTCCCGTATCGCTCAGTCTTCCTGCATCAGGCAAAGATGGAGCGCTGAAGCAGTCGCTTGAAGCGCTTGTTGACGGTGGAGCCTACGCCGCAGATCTGCCAGACGGTTTCCATGGTGTCCTGCCGCAGGGCACAGAAGTTAAAAATGTAACGGTGGACCATAATCTGGCCGTCGCCGAATTTGGCGGCAAATTCAGTACTTATGCTCCTGCTGATGAGCGGAAGCTGATGGAGGCTGTTACCTGGACACTGACCGGCCAGGAAGGGATTACTGGAGTGCAGCTGTGGGTTGACGGCAAGAAGCTAAATGAGATGCCGCTTAAGGGAACGCCGCTCGACCGTCCGCTGACCCGCAGCATGGGAATCAACCTGCCGTCTCAAGGTCCGGTTTCAATGAATTTCAGTACGGTTACCGTTTATTTCTCGTCAGCTTCTCCGGCCGGTGTTCAGTATTATGTTCCGGTAACCCGCTTTGTAACGCCGGGACAGGACCCGCTCAAAGCAGCGATGAACGAGTTGATTGAGGGACCCGATTCCGAGAATGGACTTGAAACGGTAATGACCTCAGAGACATCGCTGGATTCCGTCCAGAAAGAACAGAACGGAGTAGTCACGGTATCGCTGAACGACGATATGTTCGATGACGGCAGCCAGGTTCCCGCAGAACTGCTGGAGTCCGTAGTACTCACGATTGCCCAGAACTCGGAGGATGCCATGGTCCGAGTCCGGATGAACGGCAAGCAGACGGTTACCGGAACCGACAATGTCGATTACGGCAAGCCCGTATCAGCGCCGCAATATGTGAATGAACTCCCGCTTTAAGGGCTAACTTAACTAATGCTTGATATTTTTCTGAAGATCCTATGCTCAGCAAACGCTGCGTACGAAGAAGAGCCCCGATTCCACCCGGACGCTGCCTAACCGCCAGGCCGAAAAAGATGCTTTTGCGCCTGCACTTTGGTAAAATTAAGGATGCTTAAACGAAGCTCACGCTATACAAATGTAGGAGGCAGACAAAATGAGATCAAATGGGCGAAACGACGATGGGCTCCGGCCGCTGAAGATTACGACCCAAATCAATAAATATGCCGAAGGCTCTGTACTCATTGAAATGGGGGACACCAAGGTCATTTGTACGGCCACCGTGGAGGAGAAAGTCCCTCCGTTCCTGAAAGGACAGGGGAAAGGCTGGGTGACAGCGGAGTATTCCATGCTGCCGCGGGCGACGCAATCGCGTAACCAGCGTGAGGCTGCACGGGGAAAGCTGACCGGACGAACGATGGAAATCCAAAGGCTTATTGGCCGGGCTCTTCGTTCCGTAGTCAATTTGCAGGCGCTCGGCGAACGGAATATTACCCTGGATTGCGATGTTATTCAAGCAGATGGCGGTACGCGAACTGCGTCGATTACGGGTTCTTTTATCGCCCTGGCGTTTGCCGTGAACAAAATTGTAACGCAGCACCGTCTCACCGTGTTCCCCATCACCGATTATCTGGCGGCGATCAGCGTCGGTATTGTAGGTGATCGCCCGCTGCTGGATCTGAATTATGAAGAGGATTCCAAAGCCAATGTTGACATGAACGTGGTGATGACCGGAGGCGGCGAATTCGTCGAACTGCAGGGAACCGGGGAAGAAAGACCCTTCTCGCGAAAAGAACTGGATGATCTGCTGGGTCTAGCCGAACAAGGGATTCTTGAACTGATTGCCGCCCAAAAAGAAGCCCTTGGACCGATCGCGCTTAAAATTCCATCCGGCCAGACCAGTCAAAGGGTATAGTATGAACTCAAGAACCGGTATTCTTATTGTCGCAACCAAAAATGCCGGCAAGATTCGCGAATTTCAGCATGCTTTTGCACCGCTAGGCCTGACGGTAAAGAGCATGTTCGATTATCCGGAGCTGCCGGACGTGGTGGAGGATGGAACGACCTTTGCGGAGAATGCGCTGAAAAAATCGAAGCAGATCGGTGAAGCGCTCGGGCTGCCTGTGCTTGCCGATGATTCAGGACTCTGTGTGGATGCGCTTGACGGACGTCCCGGTGTTTATTCCGCCCGCTATGCGGGCGAAGGGTCGTCGGACGGGGACAACAACCTGAAGCTGCTCAGCGAGCTGGAGAGATTGAAGCAGGGCGAGGATACAGGACAACCGCTCCTCAGCACGGCAAGATTCGTCTGCGCGCTGTCGCTATACGATCCGTCCACGGCTGCGGAGCTTACGGCTGAAGGCGCCGTGGAAGGCTGGATTACTTCCGAACCAGCGGGCGGTGGAGGCTTCGGCTACGACCCCTTGTTCTATCTTCCGGAATTTGAGAAGACGATGGCCGAGCTTACGCTGGAAGAGAAGCAGTCGGTCAGTCATAGGGGGATGGCGCTCCGGCTCCTGACGGAGAAATTGGCCGCGCAGGGCGACCGTGGCACTGGGAAATAAACCTTAATTATGGCCCCAGATTTGAATGGACATGAGTCAATCCATTCAGGTCTGGGGTTATTTTTTATCTCATGCTAATCTATCAGCATATCGGTCAAGCCGATTGAACGATGAAGAATCCAGCTGTCATCATAACGCTGCCTAGATAGAAATACAATGAGTATAGCGGTTGTTAATTGCCATGCAAAAAGATGCAACGCAGAAGATTTCTTTTCGTTATTGTTAGTATAAAGCGAAAAAGAAGGTGACGTTTGATGGTCTGGATCATCTGGTTTATCGCCGCCGGCGTATTGCTGGTCGCCGAAATGCTGACGCTCACTTTTTATCTGCTGTGGTTGTGCATTGGCGCTGTTGCCGCAGGTCTTGTATCGCTTGCCGCACCGGATGCGGTACTGGTTCAAGTACTGACCGGTTCTTTGGTTGCGCTCGGGCTGACCCTGTTCTCGAAACCGGTGGTGTCAAGGTTCCGCGCTTCGCAGGGCTTCAAGGACATCGGCACCGATATTGTCGGCAGAGAAGGAATCGTCGTTCAGCCGATCGAGCCGGGCAGATACGGGCAGGTCAAGGTCGGGGGAGATATTTGGAGTGCTGCATCGGTGCAGCAATTGAGTGTGGATGAGAAAGTTAGAGTCATCAGCAGAGGAAATGCCATCATTGAAGTAGAACGTTGGGAGGTATAAGAGAATGGAATTGGCGGTTATTGGAGTTATCTTGGTTGTGGTGATCGCATTTATCGCACTTACGGTCAAAATCGTTCCGCAGCAGCGGGTGGGTATCGTCGAACGGCTCGGTAAATTTCACCGTCTGTTGACGCCGGGTCTGAACGTTCTGATTCCGATTATCGACCACGTGCGGACCTATCATGATCTGCGAATTCAGCAGACAAATGTGCCACCGCAGACGGTGATTACGAAGGATAATGTACAGGTGCAGATCGATACGATTATTTTCTATCAGGTGGTGGGCCCGGAAGAAGCAACCTATGGCATTTCCGACTACGTATATGGTGTGCGGAACATCAGTACAGCCACGATGCGGCAGATTATCGGCAAACTGGAGCTTGACGAGACGCTGTCCGGCCGGGAGAAAATCTCAACGGAAATCCGCCTCGCTCTCGATGAAGCGACAGAGAAATGGGGCGTGCGGATTGAACGGGTCGAAGTGATCGATATCAAGCCGCCGGTGGACATTCAGGAAGCGATGGATAAGCAGATGAAGGCCGAGCGGAACAAGCGGGCGATTGTACTGGAGGCGGAAGCGGCCAGACAGGATATGATTCTGCGCGCGGAGGGCGATAAACAGAGTAAAATCCTAAAGGCGGAGGGAGACAGGGAAGCAAGGATTCATCAGGCTGAAGGTCTGCGTCAAGCGCAGGAGCTGGAGGCGCTCGGCCAAGCCAAGGCGATTCAGTCGGTAGCGGAGGCGGAGAAGCTGCGGATCGAGCTCCTCAAAAGCGCAGGGCTGGATGAGCAGGTGCTTGCGTATCAATCGTTCGAAGCTCTGGGGGAGATCTCCAAAGGACCGGCCAACAAGGTATTCCTGCCGACCGACGTCGTCAGAACGCTCGGAAGCTTGGGGGCGATGGCCGACGTGTTCAAGGCTGGCAAGGACAAATAAGCTGTGGCTGCGGAATTTCATTTTACAATTATGCTGTTTTCGGCTAAAGTAGGGGACACGGGCAACAACACTAGATCCGTGCTGTGTCCCTCTTAGTTGTCCCATTCTTCACTTCGGGAACCGGGAGAGCGGAACCAGCGGAAACATATCGTGAGGAGAGAAGATCGTGGCACAAAAAGAACTTTCGCCTTTTGTGGAACTGCTCGGCCTTGAGCGTCATGTCGAGGGCGGCTGGTTTAAGGAAATCTGGAAATCATCTGTTCAAATTCCCCGGGATCTCCTGGGCGAAGACTACTCCGGTTCCCGTCCTGCGGCATCAACCATCTATTTTCTGCTGCATCCGGGCGAAATTTCCGAGTGGCATGCCGTCCTGTCGGATGAGCATTGGCTGTGGCATGCCGGCAGCCCCCTTGTGTTAAGCCTTGGAGGAAATGGAGAACATCCCGGTGATGTGCAGGAAATCGTGCTGGGTCTTGATATCGCTGCAGGCCAGCAGCCACAGGCGCTCGTACCCGCCGGCGTATGGCAGGCCGCGAGACCGCTCGGTGACGAGCCGGTGCTTGTATCCTGCGTTGTGGCTCCGGGCTTTCACTATGACGATTTTCGGTTGGTCGACAAGTCGGAGGGATAGCGGCAGATTATGCTGGTAACAGCCGAGCCGGCGAAATATTTGCTGTAATAACGGAGCGAAGGCTCCGTTTTCTAATATTTTGAAAGCGCTTAATTCGTTGAGGTTCGCATAAATTAAGACATACGGTGCTCTGTATTTTGTATTGCCGGGAGTGAATCTGTTATACTTAATTTTGGAAATCATACTTAGAAGAGCAGCATAGTTGGTTAAGCGATTTTGTAGATATCCAATCCATAATTGAATCTGGAGGGAGTAGCGATGAGTCAGTTGAAAGGACCTTTTACCGACGGACCTACTTTAAGTGATGGCGTATCGATGCCTTGGCTGGGACTTGGAGTATGGCAGACCAAGGATGGCGATGAAGTTATCCATGCGGTCAAATCGGCGATCGAAATCGGCTACCGCAGTATTGATACCGCCTCGGCGTATAAGAATGAAGAAGGCGTCGGACAAGCCATCCTGGAATCCGGGTTGCCGCGCGAGGAACTGTTTATTACCACCAAAGTATTCAATAATGAACAAGGGTATGAAGAAACCTTGAAGGCCTGCGAGTCGAGCCGCAAGAAACTCGGCCTGGACGTAATCGACTTGTATCTGATTCACTGGCCGGTTAAGGATAAGTTCCGCGAGACATGGAAAGCGCTTATTCATTTGCAAAAAGAGGGCTATGTCAAATCGATCGGCGTCAGCAATTTTCAGATTCATCATCTGAATAGCATCATTGACGACACCGGTATCGTGCCGGTGGTGAATCAGGTGGAGTTCCATCCGCTGCTGACCCAGCGCGAGTTGCTCAAGTACTGCCGCGAGCAGAACATTCAGCTGGAAGCCTGGAGCCCGCTGCTGCAGGGCAACCTGGATATTCCGCTGCTGCAGGATCTTGCGCAAAAATACGGAAAAACGCCTGCACAAATCGTTCTCCGCTGGGATATCCAGCAGGGCGTCATTACGATTCCGAAGTCGGTTCATGCCGACCGTATCCGTGAGAACGCCGGCATTTTTGACTTTACGCTCAGCGATGAAGATGTTCTGGCCATCGAAGGGTTGAACAAGAACCATCGCTACGGTCCTGACCCGGATAATTTCAATTTCTAGAAGGCCGCTTTCGGCCCGTCCAAATTGATTCGATGAAAAGGGTGCCTCTAGCCGCTTTCCGCAGTGGCCGAAGGCACCCTTTCGCTTTATTAGAAGGAGTTCTGTTCATTGCTGGGTGCCGCGGCGGCCCAGCTTCCTCATCAGAATTATACCGTGAAGAATGACCAGCATGCTGCATGCTATCGCTATGACTTGCCTTGCCTGATCGCTGGCTGTAAGGGTATCGAAGATACCATGCCAAAGTATGACCGGGATGATACTCCAGCGGCTTCCTGCGCAGATCCAGGCGAGTACGACAGAGCCGTAAGCCAGGCTGATTCCCCAGCCGATGACGCCAAATCCCATGCCGAGATAATTATCGTTAAACCAAAATGCGGGCAGATGCCATAACATCCAGACGGCGGCCACGATCAGAGCCGAAGCGAATAAAGAGCGGCTTCGGTGCAGTTCTGGCAGAAGAAAGCCGCGCCAGCCACTCTCCTCACCGATGCCAAAAGTCAGCATCCAGACTAGCGAGGTTTCCCAGATGTTGAAACCGGAAGGAAGGTCGGAGGTAAGCCCGAACCTGTGCATATCTGGAAAACTGCCGGTAACGAGGCGATGAGCCAGGATGGCAATACATCCGTAAACAAGCGGAAGGCCGGATGAAATCAGCAGCCACCTTCGCGGGAATGAAAATGAAAACAGCGTCTTCATCCATGCGAAGAATCCTTTGCGGCCAGCCGAAAGCTCTGCGGCGGCGGCTCCGGCAAGAGGTCCGAAGGAACCGAGATAGAATTGTCCGGGGAGGACGGGGAGATCGGCTGCCAGCTGCTTGTTCGCAAGCAGCGGCAGCCAGCAGGTCCAGGTAAAGCCAAAGGCGACGAATAGAAACAAAATTAGTTTGCTATTGCTCCGCTTTTGGCTGGAGGACAGACGGGGATTCATAATTACCTACTCCTTCATATAGAGTGATCTATCCCTATAATGGGAGCAAGGCATTGTGCAGGGATACGGAAAATATCACGTTTTTTTAAGGAAAACATAAAGCCCACAGATTGCTATGAGATTGAATAGCTGCCTGCGGGCGTAGTCATTGGTGCTCGGGTGCTTAATTCGCTTCGGCACGTTATATGGTGGCTTATCGCCTGTTACTCAATGGAAATATTATAGGTGCGGAGCCAGAGATCGACCTGGGACAGGTAAGCGAACAGCTGCGGGCCGGACATTAGCTGACCGAACCAGGGCAGATTGCTGGAGGACTCCGGCGATGCCGCAATTTCACGGATTTTGGCCGAATCAATCAAAGGCAGAATAGGAGAAGACGGATCGTCAAGAATGCTGAGCGCCTGCTGCCGAACGGCATTCAGATAGCCGGGATTATGCGTCTTGGGATAAGGGCTTTTTTTGCGATACAGCACATCGTCCGGAAGTACGCCTTCAAGCGCTTTGCGCAAGATCCCTTTTTCCCGGCCGCCCACGGTTTTAATTTCCCAGGGAATATTCCACACGTATTGAACGAGCCGGTGATCGCAATAAGGGACGCGTACTTCAAGACCGACACCCATGCTCATTCGGTCCTTGCGGTCCAGTAGAGTCGGCATAAACCGAGTGATATTGAGGTAGGACATGACCCTCATCTGTGCCTGCTTGCCGGTTTCGCCCTCAAGCTTTGGCGTCTCCGCTACCGCGTCGCTGTATCGATCTCCCAAATATTCGAGCGGACGAATCCATTCCCGGATCTCGGGTGAGAGCAGACCGGCCCGCATCTTAGGAGCAACCGCCCATGGGAAAGTTCCTGAAGACAGCATTTCTTCACGGTGAAACCAGGGATACCCGCCGAATATTTCGTCAGCCGCTTCACCGGAAATCGCCACGGTGGCACCTTTTTTAATTTCCCGGCAGAACAAATACAGCGATGAATCGACATCCGTCATGCCTGGCAGATCGCGTGAGAACAGCGCATTATCCAGCGCCTCTACCAGCTCATCCGTGTCGAATTGTACATAATGATGGCGGGTCCTCAGTTCATCGACCATCCGTTTGATCCAGGGTCCGTCAGCTCCAGGCTGGAAGGAATGGCTTTTGAAATACTTGTCATTGTCGACATAGTCGACCGAATAGGTGTCCATCTGCCCTTGGCCGGTCCGTTTATAATAATCCACGGCAAGCGCAGATAATGCGCTCGAATCAAGGCCCCCGGACAGCAGGGAGCAGACGGGTACGTCAGAGACAAGCTGACGCTCGAGCGTATCCTGCAGCAGTTCCCGTACTTTAGCGGCTGTCTCCTCCGGACTGTCCGTATGGGGGGAACTTTCCAGCGTCCAGTAGGCATAGCTCCGCAGGCCTTCACGGCTGTATATCATGGCATGGCCGGGGCGAAGCTCCGACATATCCTTATATACACCATGTCCCGGCGTCCGGGCCGGACCAACTATAAAAATCTCTGCAAGCCCTTCCGGTCCTACGACCGGGCGGACCTTGGGATGCTGAAGCAGCGCCTTGGGCTCCGAACCAAAGATGAGCGTATCGTCCGCCTTGCTGAAGAACAGCGGTTTCACGCCCAGCCGGTCGCGTGCGAAGAATACCTGCTCGCGCAGACCGTCCCAGACGGCAAAAGCGAAGATACCGTTCAGTTTTTCCGCACAATCCGGTCCCCACTCGATATAAGCGTGCAGCAGCACCTCGGTGTCGCATTGCGTACGGAACTCATGTCCCCGCTGCTTCAGTTCATTTTTTAATTCGGGGGCATTATATAATTCTCCATTATAGACTATCGCATAGACCTGGTCTTCATGGCAGGCAATCATCGGTTGTGCGCCGTTCTCGGGATCAATTACGCTGAGTCTGCGGTGTCCGAAAGCGATAGGGCCCGAAATCCAAGTACCCGCCGCATCCGGACCGCGGTTCGCCAAGGTTTCAGTCATTTTGACCAGCAGCCCGGAATCTTGGGTCAAATCTCCGCGCCACTGGATAAATCCGGTTATTCCGCACATGACGGTTCATCCTCTCTTGTGTGGGTCGTTAATTGCTGTGTCGCTATCTTTTTGCCAATTAGTACAGATATATGCCGAAGGAAGGCATAAAATGTATGTCCTTATCCGAACACTAGGGAGGGGGAAATTTGGCTTGGAAGGAAGGATGACCGATGTACTATATTAAGGATGCGAAAATACGCAGAATGCTTAAATATGACGGGGCGCCCTGCGCCGAAGTGGGGGTACTGCCGGGAGCTGTGGGTGACTCCGCGCTATTGGTCTATATTGTGGAAGATAACCGGGAAGAGGGGTATGAAATTGTCCGTATTTTGACCAATGATGCGGATACAGACAGTGATTGGTTTGATAATAATATGCATGACGCCTTTGTCGATGTGACTTCAAGCGCATTTACAGGCAGTCCGGTCATGAGTCCGGAGGAGGAACGGGACAAATTTCAACGGGAACTGCTGATTTTCGGGGATTTAAAAAAACAGCTAGGGCTTCGATTTCAGGACTATTCATAAGCCAATCGGAAATGAACATGAATAAGGGAGTGTTTCTATTCGCTATGTAGGAACTTAGGGACACTCCCTTAAATTATCTGCAAAATAAGCGGCTGACGATTAGTGGCTCTTTAGCATTTCCATTTCAACCTCTAGCTTAAACTGGCGGCGATTAAGGAGATCCATACCAGATTCCAGTGTATCGATGCGCTTGTTCGTCTTCTGTTCGAATGCTTGCTGCGCCGTCTCAATGCGCTTTACCGTTTCCAGTGTCTCGAAAAGGGCCTGCTTGAACTCCCGTTGCTCAGCTCTCATTTCCTGCTGTTCTGCACGCATTTCCTGTTGCTCTGCACGCATTTCCTGCTGCTCTGCACGCATTTCCTGTTGCTCTGCACGCATTTCCTGTTGTTCTGCACGCATTTCCTGCTGCTGTGCTTTCATTTCCTGCTGTTCTGCTTTAATCTCCTTCAGTTCATTTAAAATCCGTTCGAACATGGCTTCGCTCATGGTTAGCCGCCTCCTTAGAAATTTAATAAGTAGCAATGGATTTCAGCACTCTTCCGACAACTCTAATTTCGGAGCCGTAACTTGCTCGAGCTTCACGTATTATGGGAGAAAGCTTAACGTTATCGGATAAAAGAATAAAATGATCACCCTGACAGTACACCCTCCGAAGCACCGGCTCGCCATTAACCAGTACGACGGCAATTTCGCCGTCTGCCACCTTATCTTGTTTGTGAATCAGCAGAAGGTCGCCCTCGGCAATGCCAGCCGAAGACATACTATCGTCCCTTGCCTGAAGATAAAAACATTCGCCTTCCTTAATCCAATCCTTTGGTGTAGCTTCATAGCCTTTAATTTCGCGAACCTGGAGATCATCGTTGTGAAAAGAAAGCTTTCCCGCAACAGGCAGCTGTACTAGCTCGGCCACACGCGGCTCTGCGCCCAGCATCGTCTCCGTTCCTTCAAGCAGCGCGGCAAGCTCAACGTTCAGAGCCAGAGCAATCTCGCTCAGTCGGTCCATGTCCACTTTAATCTCTCCGGTTTCGTACCGCTGAATGGTCTTCTTCGTTAGTCCGAGAGCGTCTCCTAGAGCCTGCAGGCTCAGTTGTCCAATGTTACGATGTTTGCGGATATTGCCGCCTACAATTTCATAAAACCGGGAGATTTCCTGAGTTTTGTTTATTGTAATCACGCGCCTTTATTATTCAGAAATGTAAGATCGTAAATTTGATTCTTGTAAAAGTGATTATAACAGAATAAGACACGAAATCAAGTATTTTATTAATTGTGTCTTATTAAATCTCTGCTACCTTCCTAAAATGCCTGCATACTATTTTCGAAGAATTGTAACGTGCCCAAAACTTGATCTCTCTAGTACAATCGTTATATAATAATAAACGTTGTTGCAATACATACCTTGTGTCCCAATAGCTCAGCTGGATAGAGCATGCGCCTTCTAAGCGCACGGTCGGGGGTTCGAATCCCTCTTGGGACGTACAAAACCTTCCTTCGGGAAGGTTTTTTGCGTTACAGGGGACAAGAACCCCAGAGGTTCGTCGGAGCATAGGCATCGGGAGGATAAGCATCGCAGTCAGCCCAAAGGGCTGTACCCCGATTGGGACGTACAAAGCCTTCCTTCGGGAAGGTTTTTTGCGTTACAGGGAAGAGAACCCCCAGTGGTTCGTCGGAGCATGGGCATCGGAAGCATCGGCATGGCAGCCAACTCTCCTCCTTACAGCCGTTCCGGCGCAGGCAGGCCCAACACATCGAGCGCGTCTTTCAGTGTACCGGCGAATCTCCGGACCAGCCAAAGTCTGAAACGCAGCCGCTCCGGTTCGGCTTTCAGGATGGGACAGGCGGAGTAGAAATTGTTGAACAGGGTAGCTAGCGTGTGCGCATATCCGCAGATAGCGTTCGGGGCCAGCTCCTGTCCCGCCGCATAGAGCGTGTCCGGCCAAAAGGCGATATGCCGCAGCAGAGCGGCTTCCGCTTTTTCCATATTGTCCGGTATAACAGCTTCTTCGTCCATGACCAAGTCAATCACAGGCGCTTTGGCCAGAACGCTGACCGCACGCGCATAGGAGTACATCAAATACACGCCGGTATTGCCGGATATTTCCGTCGCCTGGCGCAGATCGAACACCACCTCGGTTCCGAGGTTGAAACGCAGCAGGTAGTAGCGTATGGCGGCGAGGGCGATCGTGCGGCTGGGCAATCCGTCTTTATCACTGCGGCTTTGTTCAATGCTGTTCTCCACAAGGTTGATCAAATCGCTGACTTTGATGCCGATACCTTGGCGCCCGGACATGGCGTAAGAGGTTTTGCCGTCCGAAATGTCGATGCCAAGATCCGCAGCGGAAGCGGGACTTAGGGAAACAACGCCGTAACCCGCATGATAGAGCTTATCGGCCTGAGCGGAGTATCCCAGCGCCCGCAGCGCCTCTTTGACCATATTTTGGGGATACTCCTGCCTTGAATCAATGACATTAATGACGACATCGGCCCTGCCGAGCGGCAGGTGTTCTCCTCCGTTTACCGTTGTAAACAAGCCCTCTTCGAACTTTGTATAAGTAAAATCCTTGCCCAGCAGCCCGAATTTCCAGAGATGGTAAGCAATATCCTTAGCCGTATACGTCAAAATCCCGTTCGAGCGCACCAGCACCTTATCCGTAATATGCTCCGACTCCTGCTCCCCCTGTTCCGTTCCCTGCTTAAGCACCCAACAGCCTGCAAGCTTCCCCTCGGTTTCCTGGTAAAAAAGAGGCGTCCGCCGCAGCCGCTCAAATGCCGCCGACCAGAACCCTTCCCTGACAATGCTGCTTTCCCAGACCAGCAAATCATATTCGATGCCGAACGGCTTCATTTCCGCGATATGCTCCCGAACAATCCGTTCTGCGGCCAGACTGCCGAGCCAGGCGACATTCCCCGTACCTTCTTCCAGCTTATGCAGCGTTTCGGCGCGTTTGGCCGCCATTTCCGGATTCGCCGCATACTCCTTGTTGATTGCCGAGTAAATGTCCCAGCAGTAATCGCCGAAGCGGACATGCTCCCCGGTCAAAGGAACATTCAGCAGACCGACGACGGTATCCGCCAATTGGTTGCCAAGATCGTCGATATAATTATGGACCTCAACCGTATAATTGATTCTTCTTAACATACGCACAAGTGTGTCACCGATGCATGAATTCCGCAGATGGCCGATATGCATGGATTTGTTGGGATTGACTGAGGTATGCTCGATGACCACTTTTTCATCCGGCGCCGGAGGCAGCGCGAAATCTCGCCGGGCCCAAGTATTCCAGCAGATATAAACATTAAGAAAGCCGGGAGCCGCCGTTTCCGCCTTTTCCAGCAGACCCTCCGCCAGACCCGTAGTCTTCAATTCCTCCTGAATCAACTGCGCAATGACAAGCGGCGGTTTACGCAATGTTCTGGCAAGCTGCATGGCAATATTGCTTGAATAATCACCGTGTTCCGGGTTTGCGGGCTGTTCTACAGCCACCGACAGTTCTTCGGGAATCTCCAAACCAAGACGTTCCATGACACGTTTTACGCTTTGCTCAATCTCTTTTTGAATAAGCTGGCTTAACATCCTCACGACCTCCTTCTGAATATAAAAAAAAGCCCGCGTCTCAAAAAGAGACGAGGACTTGTGTTCTCGCGGTACCACTCTACTTGCCAGACCGGAAGGTCTGGCCGCTTTGCGGGATAACGGACCCGTGCCGGGGCTTCCTACTGAGGTTCGGAAGTCCGTCTCCCGGGTGCGCTTCATGAGGGTCTTCCCGCCGGCTCCCACCAACCCGGCTCGCTGGGCATCAGAGGCCCTTCATTACTCTCCCGATCATCGACTGCCTATGAATTTTTTTCTAAATTATAAACGTTTTTTTGGAAAAAGCAATTTGTTTTTTTCATTTCATTTACTTGCCGAAACTCCCAAACGAATGAGGCAGCCGCTGCATAATCTGGTGACGTATTCTACTTGAGAGGAGGAGTCATTCATGAGCGAAGTTGGCGGATATGGCGCTGGTTGTAATTCCACAACCGCGATTCTGGTGTTGTTCATTCTGCTTGTAATCATCACCAAATCTCTGTGGGTATAATTGTTTGTGTAACGAAAAATCCCGCAGGCCTCAGGGCCTGACGGGATTTTTTTAAAGCTGCGCGTTTATCCTTTTACCTCAGCTACGGAACCGCCGCTTCTTTTTTCCACTGGTGAATGGACTGCGGCTTGCCGTTACTTGCGCTCGGATGCCTGATTTCCCGGGTTCGCCGCGATGCCATGCATAATGAACCGGATCAACAGCTCAATTTCTTCCTCATCGTTCCATTCCTTGTTCGGCTGCAGCAGCAGACGGGTCATAATGTAGCCGATGGTGGCGGATACCGAAAAGCGGATGACTGCTGGCGCCGGAACGTCGATGATTTCCCCTTTTTGCTTAAAATGCTCGACTTGCGCGGAAATCCTTTCAAGAACCTTGCCGATAATATCCTCTATGAACTGCTCTCGCAGCTTCGGATGAAAAGGAATTTCCTGAATCAAGATTTGCAGGAACTTAAAGTTCTTGCGGGCGAAATCGAGCCGGTTCCGGATCAGGGCGCGCAGAAAGTCCTCATAGCTGTCAAAAGACGTATCCAGCAAATTCCCGAAGTTTCTCATAACAAAAGGGGCAAGCAGCCGGCTCATCGTCGGCCCGACAATGGACAGCAGCAAATCTTTCTTGGTCTTGTAGTAGCGAAAAATCGTTCCCTCCGCTACGCCGGCCCTCTGGGCGATTTCGCTGGTCGCCGCGCCCGCATAGCCTTTTTCCGCAAACACATCCACGGCCGCCTGCAAAATCGCGATTTGCTTCGGCGTTATTTTTTCTTCATCGCCAAGAGCAAGCAGCTCCAGAGCCCACGACTCCGTATTGTTGTCCGCAGAAAGATGTTCTGCCATAATGTCAACCCTCCAGACGTTTTCTGTCTGCTTATCGTACCATATACGAGAGCTTGAGTTACATTTTACGATGCTTGCGGAGAGCAAGCACGTTCAGCACCATGAACACGAGCGAGAAGGCGATTAGCACATACACATCCGTCTCCACCGCGTTCCAGCCCTTGCCGCGAATCATAATGTTCGTCATTGCCTCGGCCCCATAGTATAACGGAGTCGCATATCCGACCCGCTGAAGCCAGAGCGGAAGGGTATCCAGCGGGAATAATCCGCTTAGAAAGATTTGCGGCACAATGACAAGCGGGATGAACTGAATCATCTGGAGCTCGTTTCCGGCATACGCCGACAGCAGCGTACCGAGCGTTAATGCCGTCATCGACAGCAGCAGTGTAATCAGCAGGACATAGCCGAAGCTTCCGGCCATCATAATGCCCAGCACCTGAATGGAGAACCAGGATATAAGCAGCGCCTGAAACACGGTGAAAATCCCGAAACCGCAGACATAGCCGATGACGATTTCCCAGCGTTTAAGCGGTGTGGCAAGCAGGCGTTCGAGCGTTCCCGTCGTCCGTTCCCGCAGAAAGGAGACCCCGGCAATCAGGAAGACGAAAAAGAAGACGAATACGCCGATCATAATCGGTCCGAACCGGTCGATCGTCTTCATGTCGGCGGAGCCGTACAAATAGCTGATCTGCGGCTGAACGGCAGCCCCCGCCTGCGCCTGCGCTTGGCCGGATACCCCCTGATCCCTGGCTGCCTGCTCCAGCGCCTGCATAACCGCCCGGTTAGCCGTAGGATTGCTTCCTTCCAATATGACCTTTGGAGCACCGCCGCTCATCGAGATCAGCGCGTCAATTTCTCCATTTTTCAGCGCCAGGGTGCCTTCTTCCTCCGCATTATACTTTACTGCCTTTGCATCATGCTTCGTCAACGCCTCAGATAGAACCGCCGCCTGGCCCGCAAGTCCGATATTAGGCTTATAAGTCTCCCCGCCAAACACCAGGCTCATCAGGCTGAGAACGAGCAGGGGGGCGGCGAACATCAGGGCCATCGTTCTTTTATCATGAATAAACTGCCGTAAAATACGCAGCGTAAGCGCACCGATTCTCATGAACGCACACCTCCATAATACAAAAACGCTTCTTCAATAGATGAAGAGCCTGTGGCCTGAAGCAGATTCGCCGGAGTGTCTTCCGCAAGCAGACGGCCTTCGCGGATCATGCCGAGCCGGTCGCATTTTTCGGCTTCATCCATCACGTGGGTTGTGAGCACTATGGTAGTCCCCCGTTCATTCAGAGCTTTGAGCTCCTTCCAGATGGACATGCGCAGCACCGGATCGATGCCGACGGTCGGTTCGTCCAGAATGAGCAGGGGCGGTTCATGCAGCAGGGCGATCGCCAGCGACAGCCGGCGCTTCATCCCCCCGGAGTATTGATTTACTTTTTTGCGGAGATGCTCCTGCAGATTAACGATCTCCATCACTTCCTTGATTCGTTTGTTTCTCCGCTCTTTCCTAAGTCCGTACAGTGAAGCGAAAAACTCCAGATTATCCTTGGCGCTCAGCTCGCTGTACAGCGCGTCGGACTGGGCCATGTAGCCTATTTGCGAGAGCAGGGACAGCTTGGGGACTTTCACTCCCAGCACATGCACTTCCCCCGAGTCGGCTTCATCAATTCCGGTCAGCAGCCTGACCAGGGTCGTCTTTCCAGAGCCTGAGGGACCCAGCAGGCCGAAAGTCTCGGCTTTGCGTACCTTAAGGCTGATGTCTTCCAGGACAACTTTGCTGCCGAATGCTTTGCGAATATGAGATACCGTAATTACAGGCGCTTCCTGGTTCATAAGAATCACTCCGTTCATTTTCAATTCAATATGAGTGAGTACTCACTCATTATATTAGTTCAGAGATCGCTAATTGTAAATCCTTTTCTTCGAGCTTAATATTGCGCTGACAAAAGTTCCTTATTCCGGCAGAAAGAACGCGAAAAATCAGGACAAGTTCATCATTACCAAATATTTCTCGGCAACAGATTTTACAACCAGGACGGAAAATAACATTAGTAGTTACCTATATGAAAAGGGTGAATCCATTTGAAAAGAAATCAGTGGTTAAGCGTGCTGATGGCTTCGGCGCTTCTTGTGACTGTCAGTCAAGCAAGTGTGTATGCTGCGGCAGGCGCAAACAGCGGCAAATCAGCAGCCGTGAAATCATCCGCCAGGGCGGCGAAAGTGAAAGAAGGAAAGGCAGCTTGGACGGTGGACAGCGTTCAGCACACCATCAAGACGATTGACGCCGGAGGATACAAGCTGTATTCGGTCGGCCAGCTTGCAGCCGCACTGGGCGCAGGTCTGAAAGCAGAAGCGGGAGGTCTCTCGCTGACAGACAGAGCAAGCGTACATACGATTAACTTTAAAGCGGGCTCCAAGAGCTATTCGGTAGACGGCGTGAAACGGAGCTTCACAACGGCTCCAACCGTATACGGCGGAAAATTGTACGTTGAGCTAAGCGCGATTGTATACGGACTTGGAGGTGAACTGTTCGGCAGCCCACTGCAAATTCTTAGCACCGCCCGGCCGCAGGGCGAATTCGATACACTCCATTGGGCCGCTGACGGAAGCCTTCTCGCAAATCGTGAAGGAGACAAGGCGGAAATTTATAAATTTGCGTCTAATCCGGGCAGCTACAGACTGTTCTCTAGTGACAGCAGAGCTGCCGATTTCTCGGTTTCGGGCGACCTCCGTTTCGGTGCTTTCACCGACGAGACGGGTCAACTGCTTGTCATCGATTTGGCGTCCGGAGCGGTAAAGCCGCTTGGCACGGATACCAGCGTCAAGACGGATCTGACTTGGTCGGCTGACGGCAAGACCATCTATTTTATCCAGGGAGACAAGCAGGAGAAACTGTCGAAAATTTCTGTGGATACCGGCGCTGTAACGGAACTGCTGGCGGATAAGGTGGAGAACAAATCCGAGCTGCAGATTTCCGCGGACGGCAAGAAGGCGGTCTATATCGTCAACATTACGGGGACAGCTAAAAATGATGCCGACAGCACCGAAGATTCCCTGACGGTCGACTACAGCAAGGCTGGAGAGCAGCTGTACCAGCTAGACCTGTCTGCAAAGGATGCGAAACCGGCCGCTCTGACCTCCTCGGGCGACAACAAGCTGTACCCTGAAATTCTGGCCGACGGAACCGTGGTTTACTTAAGTGCTGACCCTGATGGCAAAGCTCCCAATACCCTGAAGACGCTGAAGCCTGACGGAACCTTCGCAGACATTCCGCTTGATATTGAGGTGGTATGGGCACAAGAAGGCGCAGGCGGATTGATCGCATCCGGTACGGCAGCCGACGGAACGTCGCGTATCTATGCCATTACGGCCGCCGGAGCAAGTAAAGAGTTATTCCGGACAACCCAGGACATTTCGGAAGTTGCGGTTTCCGGCGACGGCGCCAAGCTGGGTGTGATCTCGGGCGGTAAACTGTTAGAGATTGAGAACGGCAAGGCTGTGCAGCTGACGAAATAACATTTTTTTCAGCGTGAATTTATACTATATCGGCTTCAAGCCGGAAGGGGAATTAATCATGAAATTATTTAAAAAAATCACGTTTTCGGCCTTAGCAGCTGTATTTGCAGTTACGGCATCCTTCGCGGGAGGAGCTTCCGCAGCAGGATCGCTGTCGGGTAAAATCACGGTCAACGGTTCAACGGCTCTGCTGCCGCTGACACTGCAGGCCGCCAAGGAATTTCAAAGAATGAATCCGAAGGTTAGAATAGCCGCTTCCGGCAAAGGCTCTGTCACTGGCCCTCAAGCCGTTAAAAAGGGCATCGCCGACATCGGCGCCTGCGACTGGGATGCCAGCATGGACGTTCCTGGCTTTAAAGCATTTAGCGGACAGGTGGCGAACAAAGTCGCTGTCATTCCTTTTGCTACGATTGTTAATAAAAATGTCGGCGTGGACAACCTGACCACTGAACAGCTCAGAGGCATTTACTCCGGCAAAATTACGAACTGGAAGCAAGTTGGCGGCGCTGACGCGGATATCGTCGTTATTACCCGCGCTTTCGGTTCCGGTACCCGCGTCAACTACCAAGCCAAGGCGCTTGCGGGCGGCGATATCGTGAAGAAAGAGAAGAACTATAAAGAGACCGGCTCCAGCGGCGATATGAAAACGGCTGTTGCGACGACTCCTAATGCCATCGGATACATCGATTTGGTATATGTCAGCGGTGATGTAAAGGCCGTCAAGTATAACGGTGTAGCAGCTACCACTGAAAACGTCATTAACGGTTCCTACAAAATTTGGGCATATGGCTACTACATGACTAAGGGCCAACCGACCGGGGCTGTTAAAGCCTTTATCGATTACGTTCAAAGCAAGAAGTTCCAGCAGGGTTCGCTGAAAAAGCTGAAGTTCATCCCGATTTCGGCAATGAAGTAATTTTTTAGCGCATCCAATAGAACAAATGATATGAGCCAGCCTCCGGCGATAGCGGGGCTGGTTTTTTACAGGAGGACAAGCATGGTACAACCGACCTACGATTCAACCCCTGCGGTAAATGGAAGCCTTCATATCAAAGGGGATACCGGCAGACGCCACCTTAGGCATTTGCTTGCAAACACCTTTGCCCGGTATTATTTTTTGTTCAGCATATTGGCGCTTTGCCTCGTGCTTGCGCTAGTCATCGTCTTTATCGGCAAGACGGCAATGCTGCTGCTTGGGCAGATTTCTCTGGCCGATTTCTTTCTCTCATTTAATTGGACGCCGGAAGAAGATAAGTTCGGGGCTGCGGCATTTATCATCAATACGTTATCGCTTACCGCGCTCACGCTGCTGATTTCAGTACCGGTGTCGATAGGCATGGCGGTGCTGACCGCTGAAATCGCGCCCATCTGGCTGAAACGTTTTATCCGGCCGATTCTTGATCTTCTGGTTGGTATTCCTTCCATTGTATATGGTTATCTCGGTCTGACTGTCCTCCTTCCGATGCTGCGGCGCGCCAGCGGCGAGAGCCTTGGAGACGGTCTGCTGGCGGCGGCGCTCGTTCTGGCGCTTATGGTGCTGCCTACCATTGCCCGAATCAGTGACGATGCGATCACCGCCGTACCGGGCAAATACCGCGACGCCGCCTACGCGCTCGGCTCCACCCGGCTTCAGGTTATTTTGCGCGTTGTTCTGCCAGCGGCCGGCAGGGGCATTCTTGCGGCGGTCATCCTTGGGATGACGCGGGCGATCGGCGAGACGATGGCCGTCGTTATGGTCATCGGCAACACGCCGCAGCTGGCGAAGACGCTGTTTACGCCAGCGTCGGTCCTGACAAGCAACATCGTTATGCAAATCTCCAACGTGGAATTCGACTCTACCTGGAACTACGCCCTGCATATGATGGCTTTTTTACTGCTGCTGATTTCTTTCTTGCTGATCCTGGTTATCCGGTTCTTGGGACGTAAAAGGAGGGAACGGTAATGAGCGGCTTTTCCCGTACTCGGCGTACAAGCTGGGCCATCCGCCGCGATAAGCTGGCGACCTGCGGCTTTTACGGACTCGGAGCTTTGGTTATGCTGCTTATTTTCTGGCTGCTGTTTACGATTTTGAGCAAAGGGCTGCCCGGGCTTGATTTCTCATTCCTGATTCGCCAGCCTGAGGAGATCGACGCCGGAGGCGGCATCGGCCCCGTGCTGTTCAACTCTTTTTATATTTTGCTGATCTCTCTTGTGATTTCGGTTCCTATTGGGCTGGGTGCGGGGATTTATATGGCGGAGTATGCGCCGGATAATTCATTTACCGGAGCAATGCGGATTTGCGTTGAGGCTCTGTCTTCCGTTCCATCCATCGTGTTCGGACTGCTGGGATTGGCTATTTTCGCGGAGTATTTCGGTTTGGGTCTGACCATAATCGGCGGCGGCGTCAGTCTGGCGCTGCTGAATCTGCCGATGCTGGCGCGGGTAACGGAGGAAGCAATTCGGGCCGTTCCAAAAGAGCTGCGCGAGGCGGGCTATGCGCTTGGGCTGACGAAATTTTATTGTATCCGTAAAATTGTGCTGCCGGTGGCGCTGCCGTCCATCATCACGGGCATCTGTCTCGTTGCCGGACGGGCATTCGGGGAATCGGCCGTAATTATTTTGACGGCGGGACTCAGCACTTCGGGGGAAATGTGGGATTTCAATCTGCTCTCCCCGGGAGAGACGCTGGCTGTGCATCTATGGTACGTGCAATCGGAAGCGATTGTAGAAGATGCCCGGCAGATCGCGGACAAATCCGCAGCCGTGCTCGTTATCGTCGTGCTGCTGATCAATCTGGCGTTTCGCGTGCCGCTCTGGTGGGTGAAGCGCGGGGAGGGGCGGTAAATAATTCTAAGCCGGGATACAGCCCATTCGGGCTGACTGCGAAGCAGGTGCTAACGAAGCTGATGCTCCGACGAACCTGTGGGGGGTTCTCATCCCTGTACGAGAAAAGGCCTTCCCGAAAGGGAAGACCTTTTAACGTCCCAAGAGGGATACAGCCCATTCGGGCTGACTGCGAAGCAGGTGCTAACGAAGCTGATGCTCCGACGAACCTGTGGGGGGTTCTCATCCCTGTACGAGAAAAGGCCTTCCCGAAAGGGAAGACCTTTTAACGTCCCAAGAGGGATTCGAACCCCCGACCGTGCGCTTAGAAGGCGCATGCTCTATCCAGCTGAGCTATTGGGACATATAAACTGAAAAGCAAGCAAAAATTATAGTATCATAAAACCGGCGAATATTCAACCTGTTTTTTCAAACCCGTCACAGGGTATGCTATAATCATCTACCGAGACGTTTTTGGAGAATCAGGAAGGAGGTGCCGTCATTCGAAATTCCAATTCCCCCGCTAAAGAAAACATCGTGCTTTTCCCCAAAACGCTGGACTACTATCAAATTCAGCTGACCGTTATGCTGGAAAGCGAACGTTATGGTGAAGCAGCTGAGCTGCTGCGCTTTTTGCTGCAATGCCAGGGGCAGGAAGCACGGCACTATGAGGAATGGCAATCTCTGCTGGAGTGGCTGGAGGCGGCGTTTCCATATGCTTTGCAGGACAAATATATCAACGAATCCCAGGCTTATGAAGAAGATATAGGTGAACAAGAGATGGCCCGGCAGCTGGCCAAGACCAAGCTTCAAGAAGACCCGGAATATGCGGGCAAGCTGCTGCACCGGGTTATGCACGAGCCATTGTCGGAAGCGACACTGCTCGCTCTGGAACAACTGTCCCATTTTGAAGGGGACGAGGTGGATTACGCCCTGACCGAGTGGGTTCAGAATCCGGGAATCCATCCTATTCTTCAATTCCGGACGTTGCAGACGCTTCGCCGGCGCGGTGTACAGGGGGCTGTGGAGTTGAAGCGCGGGCCGCAGAACATTGTGGTGGAAATTGATAACGTTCCTTTGAATAAGGATGAATTCCCTTCACAAATAGCCCAGGTGCTGGAACGGGTTGCGGAGCATGCGGAGATGCATGAGCCCACTTTGTATTATTTTGCGCAGGAGCTGTGGGAGCAGTTTATCATGTCGATTTACGGCTCGGAAGCCTATTATACGATTTTGACCGGTGAGGACGGAATTCTGGATCTATGGGCTGGAGCGCTGCATCAGACGGTTTCCGAGACGCTTAATGGAACAAGGAATGAAGAAGAGACCCGGGCAATGTACGGCATAACGGAAAGTATGCGGTTTCAGTTCGAACAAGCATACCGGATGCTGAACGGCTTTACCGGAAAGCGTCAGTGAAGTCATATTCCGAGGTCCAAAACGAACTTCACTACTTGAAAAATATAATAATATTTTATATAATATAATGGTTATTCTGTGCGTGATATGTGAACCAATTCTGGAGGGGAAAGTAAACAATGAAAGCAACTTGGGAAAAAATAGAGAAGAACCTTGGCGTTCTTGAAGTTGAAGTAGACGCTGAGCGTGTAGCGAAAGCTCTCGACAAAGCCTTTAATAAAGTCGTTAAAAAAGCAAACGTACCCGGCTTCCGCAAAGGTAAAGTGCCGCGTCCGATTTTTGAATCCCGCTTTGGCGTAGAAAGCCTGTACCAAGACGCCATCGATATTCTGCTGCCTGAAGCCTACGGCGAAGCAGTTGAGCAGACCGACATCTTCCCTGTAGACCGTCCTGAAGTAGATATCGAGCAGTTTGGCAAGGGACAAACCTTCAAGTTCAAAGCCAAGATCACTGTCAAGCCTGAAGTGACGCTCGGCGAGTACAAAGGAATCGAAGTTCCCGCTCAACAAGCGGAAGTTACCGACGAAGAGCTAGGTGCTGAACTCAAGCGCCTGCAAGAGCGTCATGCCGAACTCGTTGTGGTCGAAGACGTACCTGCAGCGAGCGGCGACATTGCCGTGATCGATTTCGACGGATACGTCGACGGAGAAGCTTTTGAAGGCGGCAAAGCGGAGCGCCATTCCCTGGAACTGGGAAGCAACTCCTTCATTCCTGGATTCGAAGACCAAGTCATCGGTATGGCTACCGGCGATTTCAAGGACGTCGAAGTGACTTTCCCGGAAGAATATCAAGCTGAGCATCTTGCAGGCAAGCCAGCCGTATTCAAAGTGAAACTGCATGAAATCAAACGCAAGCAGCTTCCTGAACTGGACGACGAATTTGCCAAAGACGTAAGCGAGTTCGAAACGCTCGACGAATACAAGGAAGATCTGAAGAAACAATTGGAATCCCGCAAGGCCGATGAGCTGAAAGGCGTGAAGGAAAACGCTGTTGTTGAAAAGGCTGCTGCCAATGCGGAAGTTGAAATTCCTCAAGCGATGATTGACAGCGAAATTGAGAGTATGGTCCGCGATTTCGACATGCGTCTTCGCCAGCAGGGCATGAACATGGATATGTTCCTCAGCTTCTCCGGACAAACCCAAGATGACCTGCGGGAACAAATGAAGAATGATGCAGAGCAGCGCGTCCGCAACAATCTGGTTCTCGAAGTGATTGCGAAGCAAGAGGATATTTCGGTTTCCGACGAAGAAGTTGAAGAAGAGCTGTCCAAAATGGCAGAGACTTACAGACGTTCTCCGGAAGAGATTCGCGGCATTCTTGCAGCCAACGGTTCGCTGGATAGCTTGAAGGGCGAAATTTCGCTCCGCAAGACCATCGAGTTCCTCGTTGAGAACAGCAAGGAAGTTGAGGCTCCGGCCGAAGCTGCAGAAGCGAAATCCGAAGAAGCAAGCGCTGAATAAATGATCTTATAGCGTTTAGAGCGTTTTCACTAGAGCGGTCCATTTCGGGCCTCATACCTAAGAGATAAGGTGCGTATATTTGCCTACGTGCCTTATTTTTTTGAAGAAAGACCTTTCTCTAAGTGAAAAAATGACATTGCGCCTTGAACGTGTTAAAATACATCTGAAAAGGCAAGACTAATTTGTATAGAGAAATGAGGTTGGTGGCATGAGTCTGGTACCAATGGTTGTGGAATCGACGAATCGGGGAGAACGCTCTTACGACATCTACTCCCGATTGCTCAAGGACCGCATCATATTCCTGAGCAACGCGATTGATGATGATGTTGCCAATCTGGTAATCGCCCAATTGCTGTTTCTGGCAGCCGAGGATCCTGAGAAGGACATCAACTTGTACATCAATTCGCCCGGTGGTTCTGTAACAGCCGGCATGGGTATATATGATACGATGCAATTTATCAAGCCAGATGTATCCACGATTTGCGTAGGAATGGCGGCTAGCATGGGCTCGCTTCTTTTGACGGCCGGGGCGCCCGGCAAAAGATATGCGCTATCCAACAGCGAGGTGATGATTCACCAACCGCTTGGCGGCGTTCAGGGTCAGGCGTCTGATATTTGGATTCACACAGACTGGATTCTCAAGACAAGACAGAAGCTGAATCAAATTTATGTAGACCGCACAGGACAGCCCCTTGAAAAAATCGAGCGCGATACAGACCGTGATAACTTCATGAGCGCCGAAGAAGCAAAGGCTTATGGCCTGATTGACGAGGTTCTGGCTTCACCGATCAAATCCTAAGGGGTGATTACATGTTTAAATTTAATGATGAAAAAGGGCAGCTGAAATGCTCTTTCTGCGGAAAATCGCAGGAGCAAGTACGCAAGCTCGTAGCAGGGCCCGGCGTTTATATATGCGATGAATGTATCGAACTGTGCACGGAGATCGTAGAGGAAGAGCTCGGACATGAGGAAGAGCTGGATCTGAAGGATATTCCGAAGCCAAAAGAAATCCGCGACATTCTCGATCAATACGTTATTGGTCAGGACCAAGCCAAGAAATCGTTGTCTGTTGCGGTATACAACCACTACAAACGGATTAACAGCCAGAGCAAGATTGAAGATGTCGAGCTGACGAAGAGCAACATTCTGCTGCTTGGTCCGACTGGTTCAGGCAAGACGCTGCTGGCTCAGACGATGGCCAAGATTATCAATGTGCCGTTCGCCATTGCGGATGCTACTTCCTTGACGGAAGCGGGCTATGTCGGCGAAGACGTCGAGAACATTCTGCTTAAGCTGATTCAAGCCGCAGACTATGATGTGGAGAAGGCCGAGCGCGGTATTATCTATATTGATGAAATTGATAAAGTGGCCCGTAAATCCGAGAACCCGTCGATTACCCGTGACGTTTCCGGCGAAGGCGTGCAGCAGGCGCTGCTGAAGATTCTCGAGGGAACGGTCGCTTCGGTGCCGCCGCAGGGCGGACGTAAGCATCCGCATCAGGAATTTATTCAAATTGATACGACGAACATTCTGTTCATCGTCGGCGGTGCTTTTGACGGATTGGAACAGCTGATTAAACGCCGTGTCGGCAAAAAGGTGATTGGCTTTAATGCATCCGAAGGCGGTCAAAAGGATCTGAAGCCTGGAGAGTACCTGTCGATGGTTCTGCCGGAGGATCTGCTGAAATTTGGCCTGATTCCCGAGTTTGTTGGCCGTCTGCCGGTTATCTCGACGCTCGAGCCGCTTGACGAGAAGACGCTGGTGCGTATCTTGTCCGAGCCGAAGAACGCATTGACGAAGCAATACGCCAAGCTGCTGGAAATGGATAATGTGTCGCTGAAGTTCGAACCGCAGGCACTGGAGGCCATTGCGAAGGAAGCGATCAAGCGCAATACCGGAGCCCGTGGTCTTCGCGCCATCATTGAGAGCATTATGCTTGATGTGATGTACGAAGTGCCTTCCCGCGATGACATCAAGGATTGCGTCATTACGGAGAAGGTTGTTCAGGAGAAGGCGCTGCCTGAACTGAACATCAAGAAAGACAAGAAACAAGAGGAAAGCGCGTAATAGCTAGCCTTACAATACAGGCCTAATGTCTCCACCTTCTTCCGCCCCCCGTCCCCCGCGGGAGCGAGGGGGTGGAGCTTTGGCGTTATGGGGGAGAAACCATGTTCCTTAGACATCAGACGCGTCCCGTCAATGTAGGCGGCATCACAATTGGAGGAAACAATGAGGTTGTCATCCAAAGCATGTGTACGACCAAGACTGCAGATGTGGAAGCCACGGTAGCCGAAATTCTCCGGCTTGAAGAAGCGGGCTGTCAGCTGGTGCGCGTTACGGTGAATAACGAAGAGGCCGCTGCGGCCATCAAGGAAATCAAAGAGCGGATTCATATTCCGCTCGTTGCGGATATTCATTTTAACTATAAGCTGGCCTTGCTCGCCATCGAGAACGGCATCGATAAGGTGAGAATTAACCCCGGCAATATCGGACGGCGCGAGAAAGTGGAAGCGGTTGTTAAGGCATGCAAAGAAAAGGGCATTCCGATCCGAATCGGTGTCAATGCCGGTTCGCTGGAGGCTCATCTGCTGGAGAAATACGGCTACCCGACGCCGGAAGCGATGGTGGAGAGCGCCTTGTACCATATCGGAATTCTGGAAGAACTGGATTTCCACAACATTATCGTGTCACTGAAGGCGTCTGACGTCCCAATGGCAATTGAAGCTTACCGCAAAGCTGCAGAAGTGATTCCTTATCCGCTGCATCTGGGCATTACGGAATCTGGCACCCTGTTCGCCGGTACCGTGAAGAGCTCGGCGGGCATCGGCGCTCTGCTCTCTATGGGAATCGGCAATACCGTGCGCATTTCGCTCAGCGCTGATCCGGTAGAGGAAGTCAAGGTGGCGCGCGAGCTGCTCAAGACATTCGGCCTAATTGCGAACGCGGCCACGCTCATTTCCTGTCCGACCTGCGGACGGCTTGACATCGACCTGTTCTCCATTGCGAATGAAGTCGAGGAGTATATCTCCAAGATCAAGGTGCCGATCAAGGTATCGGTGCTCGGCTGTGCGGTGAATGGTCCCGGCGAAGCTCGTGAGGCTGACATTGGTATTGCTGGAGCGCGCGGCGAAGGTCTGCTGTTCCGATACGGACAAATGATCCGCAAAGTTCCGGAAGCGGATTTGCTGTCTGAGCTGAAGAAAGAAATCGATGCGATTGTGTCCCATTATGAAGCCACCGGGGAAATCCCTGGCCGCAAGGCTCATCACGAGTCCATGCAGGGAGCGGGGATATCGGAAGGCTGAGCATTAAGAATTTCATAAGTCTACGGCTGCGGTCTTTTCCCGCCTGCGGGAAGGGGCCGCGCTTTTTTTCGAGTATAGAAGCAAGTTTCATCGCAAAGCCTTCGCCTTGTTATGGTAAATCCTCTCCAATGCGTTTAGCCGTTAGGGAAACGGCTATACTACCTAGTAGTACCAATGAATGGGAGGATAACTTATGGAACTGAGCATAGTGCTGATGGTCGTGCAGTTATTTTTCGCGCTGGTCATCGGCGTTTACTTTTGGAATTTGCTGCGGGGACAAAAGACAAACAAGACGGCGGTGGAGCGGGAGTCGCGCAAAGAACTGGAGAAGCTGCGGAAAATGCGGGCCATCTCGCTGACGAAGCCGCTGGCCGAGAAGACGCGTCCGGCTGCGATCAAGGATATCGTCGGGCAGAAGGATGGTCTGCGGGCCCTGAAGGCGGCGCTGTGCAGCGCCAATCCCCAGCATGTTATCATCTACGGCCCTCCCGGTGTTGGAAAGACGGCGGCGGCCCGCGTTGTGATGGAGGAAGCGAAAAAAAATCCGTTCTCTCCTTTCAAGGCGGATTCCAAGTTTACGGAAATCGATGCCACAGCGGCACGTTTTGACGAACGGGGCATCGCTGATCCTCTGATCGGCTCCGTTCATGATCCTATCTACCAGGGAGCTGGAGCGATGGGCGTGGCGGGTGTGCCTCAGCCTAAGCCGGGGGCGGTAACCAAGGCGCATGGAGGGATTTTATTTCTGGATGAAATTGGAGAACTACATCCCATTCAGATGAATAAGCTGCTTAAAGTGCTGGAGGATCGTAAGGTTCTGCTGGAAAGCGCATATTATAACTCGGAGGACAGCAACACGCCGGCTTATATCCATGATATTTTCCAGAATGGCTTGCCCGCCGATTTCCGGCTGGTTGGCGCAACTACGCGCTCGCCTCAGGAAATCTCTCCTGCACTCCGTTCGCGCTGCATGGAAATCTATTTCCGGCCGCTGCTTCCGGAAGAAGTTTCGCTCATCACCCGGGACGCGATTCAGAAAATCGGGCTAAAGCCAAGCCCGGAAGCGGTCTCTGTTGTCCAGAAGTATGCTACGAACGGACGCGAGGCGGTCAATATGGTTCAGCTCGCAGCAGGCCTTGCGCTTATGGAACAAAGAGAAACCTTAAGCGCGGCCGATGTGGAATGGGTAGCGGGCAGCAGCCAGCTGCCGCTGCGCACCGAGCGCAAGATTCCTTCCGAGCCCCAAGTAGGGCTGGTGAACGGGCTGGCGGTCTGCGGTCCGGGAATGGGCACGCTGCTTGAGATCGAAGTCTCGGCGGCTCCTGCCGTGAATGGAGAAGGCAGATTGAATATTACCGGGGTTGTCGATGAAGAAGAAATCGGGGGCGGCTCACGCACGCTTCGCCGCAAGAGCATGGCTAAGGGATCGGTTGAGAACGTCCTGACCGTTCTGCGCTCCATGAACCTTTCGCCCGACCGCTATGATCTGCATGTGAATTTTCCGGGCGGCACACCCATCGACGGACCTTCCGCCGGGCTCGCAATGGCTGTTGCGATTGTGTCGGCAATCCGGGGTCTGCCGGTGGACAATACGGTAGCAATGACCGGGGAGATTGGCATTCGCGGCAGGGTGAAGCCGGTCGGCGGCGTACTAGCGAAGGTGGAGGCGGCTTTGCAGGCCGGCGCCACGACGGTGCTCGTGCCCAAGGACAACTGGCAATCGCTATTCGCCGATTTGGCGCAGGTGCGCGTCATTCCCATTGAGACCGTGGAAGAGGCATTCCGCCTTCTATTCGGCACCCATCTCGAAGATGTCCGGCTGTCCGCCGTTGCCGGAGACACTTTTGCGGCGTCTCCAGCGCTGCTGAAGGCGGACGCTTCGGGAGAAAGCGCCAATCTGTAAAGCCGTGCCAATTTCTTAAGCTGCCGGTCGGTTCCGGGATCGGCTAATGCAACTTCTGCGCCAACTGGCCGCCTTATGTGCGGTCAGTTGGTGTTTTGATGGCGCTTTTGATAGAATAAAATACAAAAGTTATGACATACAAGAGAGCGATTGGAGGTTCGAAAGCGATGGTATCCAAACATACAAAAGGTCGTCGTTTTCCTTTATTGCCGCTCAGGGGTCTCCTTGTGTACCCAAGCATGGTCCTTCATTTGGATGTGGGTCGCGAGAAGTCGGTTAAAGCGTTGGAAAAAGCGATGGTCGAAGATAATCTGATCCTCCTCTGTTCTCAATCGGAAGTCAATATTGAAGAGCCGGGTCAAGAAGATATTTTTCGGGTTGGTACAGTGGCGAATGTGCGGCAGATGCTGAAGCTCCCCAACGGCACGATCCGTGTGCTTGTGGAGGGCGTTGAACGGGCCGAGATCATTCACTACATGGATAATGAGGAATATTACGAGGTCATGGCGCGAGAGCTTCCTGAGCAGCCTGACGATGATCCGGAAAGCGACGCGTTAATGCGCACTGTCCTGAACCAGTTTGAGCATTATATTACCTTATCCAAAAAGGTGACGCCGGAGACGCTCGCGGCAGTATCGGACATCGAAGAGCCCGGACGCCTCGCCGATGTCATCACAAGCCATCTTGTGCTGAAGATCAAGGATAAGCAGGAAATTCTCGAGACCATCGACGTACGCAAGCGTCTGGAGAAGCTGCTTGATATTCTGGGCAACGAGCGCGAGGTGCTGGAGCTGGAACGCAAGATCAACCAGCGCGTCAAGAAGCAGATGGAAAAGACGCAGAAGGAATATTATTTGCGGGAGCAGATGAAGGCGATCCAGAAAGAGCTTGGCGACAAAGAAGGGCGGGCCGGTGAAGCCGAGGAACTTCGTGCCCAGGCGGAGGAGAAGGAGCTGCCGGAGCGGGTCAAAGAGAAGATTGACAAGGAAATCGACCGGCTTGAGAAAATGCCTGCGAGCTCTGCAGAAGGCGGGGTCATCCGTAATTACGTGGAGATGCTTCTAAGCCTTCCCTGGAATGAATTCACCGAGGATGATCTGGATATCGCCAAGGCGGAGCAAGTGCTCGATGAAGACCACTACGGGCTGGATAAACCGAAAGAGCGGGTGCTGGAATATCTGGCCGTCCAGAAGCTTGTCAAAAAGCTAAAAGGCCCGATCCTCTGTCTTGTCGGCCCTCCGGGAGTCGGCAAAACTTCGCTGGCGCGGTCGATCGCGCGCTCCCTGAACCGCAAGTTCGTCCGCATTTCCCTCGGCGGCGTGCGGGATGAAGCGGAGATCCGCGGCCACCGCCGCACCTATGTCGGCGCGATGCCCGGACGGATCATCCAGGGCATGAAGACGGCGGGTTCGCTCAATCCCGTCTTCCTACTTGATGAGATCGACAAGATGGCTTCCGATTTCCGCGGCGACCCTTCCGCGGCGCTGCTGGAAGTTCTGGACCCGGAACAGAACAATACGTTCAGCGATCACTTCGTGGAAATTCCGTTCGATCTTTCGAATGTAATGTTCGTGACGACGGCCAATGCCGTGCACAATATCCCCCGTCCGCTGCTTGACCGGATGGAGATGCTGTACATCCCAGGCTACACGGAGCTTGAGAAGCTGCAGATCGCAAGACGTTACCTGCTGCCGAAGCAGAAGAAGAATCACGGTCTGGAAGATGGCCAGCTAACGATTGAGGAAGGTACGCTGCTGTCAGTCATCCGGGAATACACGAGGGAATCCGGTGTCCGGAACCTGGAACAGCAGGTAGCCGCGCTGTGCCGGAAGGCGGCCAAGCAGATTGTATCGGGAGAGAAGGAGAGCGTCAGCATCTCCCCCGCCGATATCAAGGATTACCTGGGAACGGCCAAATACCGTTACGGGATGGCGGAGCTGGAAGACCAAATCGGTACAGTGACCGGCTTAGCCTGGACAGAAGTGGGCGGAGATACGCTGCTGATTGAAGTAACGGTCGTTCCGGGGAGCGGCAAGCTTATTTTGACCGGACAACTGGGTGACGTTATGAAGGAGTCGGCGCAGGCCGCATTCAGCTATACGCGTTCCAAGGCGGAAGAGTTTGGCATCCCGTCCGATTTTTACGAAAAGAACGACATTCATATTCACATCCCCGAAGGGGCGATTCCGAAGGATGGGCCTTCGGCGGGCATTACGATCGCAACCGCGCTCGTATCTGCTCTCACCAAGCGCCAAGTCTCGAAGGATGTTGCGATGACGGGAGAGATCACGCTGCGCGGGCGGGTGCTGCCGATTGGCGGACTTAAGGAGAAATCGCTTGCCGCCCATCGCGCGGGCTATAAGAAAATCCTCCTCCCCAAAGATAACGAGCGGGATTTGAAGGAAATTCCCGAGAGCGTGAAGAATGACGTGGAATTTGTACCCGTCTCTCATATGGATCAGGTGCTGCATCACGCGCTTGTGGCCAAGATCGCGGATCAGGCTGTCCAAAGTTTGCAATAGGTTTTTAGAAAGGAAGTCCAATGAAAGTAACTAAAGCCGAGTTTATTATCAGTGCCGTCGGCCCGAATCAATACCCTGAAGACGCCTTGCCGGAGATTGCTCTGGCAGGGCGCTCCAACGTGGGGAAGTCGTCCCTGATTAACCGAATGATTAGCCGCAAAAATCTGGCCCGCACCAGTTCCACCCCGGGCAAGACGCAGCACATGAACTATTACCGCATTAATGATACGATGTATTATGTCGATTTTCCCGGTTACGGTTACGCCAAAGTATCCAAAGTCCAACGGGCGGCCTGGGGCAAAATGGTAGAGAAGTACTTGGCCGAACGCGAGACACTCAAGCTGGTGCTGCTCGTGGTTGACCTGCGCCACCCTCCAACCGCAGACGATAGGATGATGCATGAATGGCTGAAACACTATGACATCCCGATGTGCGTCGTCGCAACCAAAGCGGACAAAATTCCAAAGACCCGTCTGCCAAGGCATATCAAGATTGTAAAAGAAACGCTCGGGATTCTTCCCGGCGAGAGCTTTATTCCGTTCTCTTCGGAGCTCGGTCTCGGAAGAGACGAGCTGTGGTCGTTGATTGAAAGCCGGATTGCTTCCGGAGAGCAAGAAGAAGAACAAGATAAAGAGAACCGTGGCTAAAGGTTACCCGACTATTTTTTTAAACGTCAGGCCACTATGAAACTCAGCGAACTATAAGCTATAACACTTGATAACCATGCATAGCCGTGGTTATTTTTTACTTTTTTCCTTGTTTATAATTATTCTAATTTCATATATAATTCATAAAGAGACAAAAGAAATGTCTCGTCGTGTGATATACTTAACATAGTGATTGTATATGATGTGATTTTGATATTCTACGGAATACAAATATTTGTTAGGCAAATGCTAATATACAGCAACGAATTAAGACTAGGATGGTGAACTTATAGATGCACATCGTCGCCGTTGGCTTGAACTACCGTACAGCGCCTGTCGAGGTGAGAGAGCAGTTCGCTTTTGCGGAGAAGGATCTGCCGGCAGCGCTTCATCAGCTGATGCGGACGAAGAGCGTGCTGGAAGGGGTCATCGTCGCCACCTGCAACCGTACGGAAATTTACGTGGTTGTGGATCGTCATCATATGTGCGGACACTTTATCCGCAGCTTTATGGAGCAGTGGTTCGGCGTCAATAACGAGCAATTTACACAGCATATGTATAAATATGAGGATGAGCAGGCTGTCCAGCATCTGTTCCGGGTGACCTGTGGACTTGATTCGATGGTGATCGGCGAGACGCAGATTTTGGGGCAGGTTCGCAGCGCTTTTTTGACCGCACAGAGTGAGGGCGCGACGGGAACGTGGTTCAACCGGCTGTTCAAGCAAGCAGTGACGGTAGGCAAACGGGCCCACAGCGAGACGTCGATCGGCGAGAGCGCGGTATCGGTCAGTTATGCGGCGGTTGAGCTGGGCAAGCGTATTTTTGGCATGTTCACCGGCAAAAAAGTGCTGATTCTCGGCGCGGGCAAAATGAGCGAGCTGACGGTCAAGCATTTGTACGCGAGCGGAGCTGCGGAAGTGATTGTTGCGAACCGCACCCTTGCGCGTGCTGCGGAGCTGGCGGAGAAGTTCGCGGGCCGTCCATGCACGCTGGAAGAAGCGGCCTCTCGTCTGCAAGAGTTCGATATTGTGATCAGTTCTACAGGTGCAGAAGGCTATGTGCTGACGGCTGGAAGAATTGCGGAAAGCATGAAGAACCGGCAGTCCCGCCCGCTGTTCATGATTGATATAGCCGTTCCGCGCGACATTGATCCGTCGGCGTCCGAGCTTCCGAATGTGTTTTTGTACGATATTGACGATTTGGAGGGTATCGTGGAGAGCAATATGGAGATGCGGCGCGGCGAAGCCGCGAAGATTGAAGGGTTGATTGTGGAGGAGAGCGATAATTTTCAGCAGTGGCTTAAGACGCTGGGAGTGCAGCCGGTCATTCGGGCGCTTCAGGAGAAATCAAACGCCATTCATGAGGAAACGCTGGAGAGCTTGTTCAACAAGCTGCCTGAACTGGATGAGCATCAGCGCAAGATTATCCGCCGGCTGACCAAGAGTATTGTGAACCAGATGATGCATGACCCGATCAATGTGATCAAAGAGATGTCCGGCGATAAGAACGGGAGCGAGGCGCTTGAGTTTTTTTCGAAGGTCTTTGCACTTGAGGACCGGCTTGAGTCCGAATCGGAAAAAGGGAGCGTCGCTCCCGAGAGAAACCGCAAACCGGCGGACACGCTGCCCGGCAGCGGAAACGCCGCTCTGCCGAAGAGCGCTTTTGCTCCGGCAAGCCTCTAAAAGGAGGACCCCGGTATACGTTACCTGAATGGAATATATGACGCAGCCCTGCTGCTGTATGCCCTGAGCCTGCTGTTTTATTTCCTGGATTGCCTTGAGCGGAATCCGGATCGGAAGCGGTTAGGCACGGGGCTTCTTGTTTTTGTCGGCCTGCTGCAGTCCGCGGGTCTTGGCATACGCTTTTATGAGGTGCAGGGTCTGCCGATTTTTACGCCGTACGATTTTCTGTTCTGGTTCTCTTTCAGCATCGTGCTGATCTCACTGGCTCAGTCTTTTATGCGGCGTTCCGAGTTTACGGTTCTGCTGCTCAGTGTAGCGGGGTTCAGCGCTTTTTTCCTTAACCGGGTGTGGCTGACGGCGGAGGATCATACGCTTCAGAGCTGGAAAGCGGTCCACGGCTGGCTGGCTATGCATATTATTCTCGCCAACCTGAGCTTTGCCGCGCTGACGCTGGGTGCGGTGTTCGGAATCATGTACCTGTTCCTGCACACCAGGCTGAAGCACAAGAAATGGAATGACCGGGTCCGGCGTCTGCCAAGTCTGGAAGTTCTGGACAAATATGCTTATACTTCCGTGCTTGCCGGGACGCCACTGCTCGCGGTGTCGCTTATTGTGGCCGGGATCTCAATTATTTCCGAAGGGCGGCTGCCGCTGTTTCAGGATTTAAAAGTGCTGTCCACGCTTATCGGGCTCGGTATTTACTTATCCTATCTTATTCTTAAAAGATCGGGCCGGAGCAGCGGAATTGTCATGGCGCGCTGGGCGGTCTCGGGCTACGGATTTATCATCCTAAATTTTTTGCTGAATTCGTGGTCCGATTTTCATCGTTGAGGCGGGGGCTGAGATTATATGACGGTTTATTTGCCGATTATGCTGGATTGCAGGGGAAAGCATTGTATAGTGGTCGGAGGAGGAAAGGTTGCGGAGCGCAAGACGCTGGGGCTGCTGGAGGCCGGGGCGGCGGTAACGATTATTAGCCCTGCCCTGACGCCGCAGCTGGCGGAACTATCGGACAGCGCGTCAGTGGTCTGGCTGAACCGCAACTATGCTCCCGGGGATGCCCGTGGAGCTTTTCTTGTCTATGCAGCAACCGACGATCGGGCGGTTAACGAGGAAGTGGCGCGGGAAGCGGATAGTCTGGGTGTGCCGGTCAATGTGGGCAGCCATGCGGAGGCTGGGAGTTTCATTACGCCGGGCATGCTGCGCCGGGGCCGTCTGACAGTGGCGGTTTCGACCTCAGGTGCGGGACCCGGTATCACCGCAGGAATCATGAAGCTGATGGAAGAAATGCTGGGTGAAGAGTATGAAGCCTATCTGGATTTTATATATGAAATGCGCCAAGAGATCAAGCGGCGGGAACGGTCACCGGAGGTTCGAAAGCGTCTGCTGAAAAGGCTCGGGACATTAAATGTGCTTGACGAAATCAGGGAAGGCGCCTTTACGGCATGGGATTCGGAACAAATTGAGATCTGGATCGCACAACATCGGGAGGAATAAAAGAATGCGAACGATTATTGTAGGCAGCAGACAAAGCGCGCTGGCATTGACACAGACCGGCCAAGTAATAGATGATTTGAAGCGGCTCTGCGCGGAGCATGGGTTCCCATTTACGTTCGAGGTGAAAAAAATCGTCACCAAAGGCGACCGCATCCTTGATGTTACGCTGTCCAAGGTGGGCGGCAAAGGGCTGTTCGTCAAGGAAATCGAGCAGGCTATGCTGGAACGGGAGATCGACATGGCTGTGCACAGCATGAAGGATATGCCCTCCGAACTGCCGAAGGGTCTGGTTAACGGCGCGGTTCCCCGGCGCGTCGATCCGAGAGACTGCCTGATTACCCGCAGCGGCCAGGGTCTAGCTGATCTTCCTTCGGGAGCGCGGGTCGGCACAAGCAGTCTGCGCCGTTCCAGCCAGCTGGCGGCGCTGCGGCCGGATCTCGTGATCGAACCGGTGCGCGGCAACATCGATTCCAGGCTGCGGAAGCTTGCGAGCGGCGAGTACGACGCGATTCTGCTTGCGGCGGCTGGCCTGACCCGTATGGGCTGGCAGGACCGTGTGACGGCATACCTGCGGCCCGAGGAATGTCTGCCCGCTGTAGGGCAGGGCGCACTGGGCATCGAATGCCGCGTGGAGGATAACGAGCTGCGGCGGCTGCTTTCATTGTATAATGATGAAGAGACTGCGCTCACGGTCGCCGCGGAACGCCGTTTTCTTGGCGTGCTGAACGGCGGCTGCCAAGTGCCGATTGGCGCTTTTGCCACACTGGAGAGCACCTTAGAGGATAGCGTGGAGAAGGCGGCTGGCAGCCGGAGTATCACGCTTACCGGTATGGTTGGAACGCCGGACGGGGCCGTGATATTGAAGGAGAGCTGCATCGGCACCGATCCGGTTCAGGTAGGCGAAGAGACGGCGAGACGGTTGATCGCCAAGGGAGCGGAGAAGATTTTGGCAGAGCTAAGGGGTTGAGTTGAGAGAATGGCAGGCAAAGTGTATTTGGTGGGCGCGGGCCCTGGGGATGCAAAGCTCATTACGATCAAAGGCATGGAATGCATCAAAAAAGCGGATGTGCTGGTCTACGACCGGCTGGCAAGTCCCAGGCTGCTGAAATGGATGCCCCCTGGCGGAGAGAAGATTTATGTGGGCAAGCTTCCGGACCGGCATACGATGAAGCAGGAGGAAATTAATCAGCTGCTCGTCGATCTGGCGCTTCAGGGCAAGACTGTGGTGAGATTAAAAGGCGGCGATCCGACGATTTTTGGCCGGGTGGGCGAGGAAGCGGAGCTGCTGCGAAGAAACGGCATTTCCTACGAGATCGTTCCGGGCATCACGTCGGCGATCAGCGTGCCGGCTTATGCCGGCATTCCAGTAACTCACCGCGATTATGCTTCTTCTCTGTCGATTATTACCGGGCACGAAAGCCCGGACAAGCTGGACCGCTCGATTCATTGGGATAAAGTAACGAATGCCACGGGCACGCTTGTCTTCCTAATGGGAGTCGCCAAAATCGGCTATATCAGCAGCAATCTGATTAAGCACGGCCGCCCGCCGGAGACGCCGGTGGCGCTGGTGCGTTGGGGGACGCGCGCGGAGCAGGAGACGCTGATTGGCACACTCGCCGATATTGAAGAGAAAGTGAAGGCGGCGAATTTCGGGTCGCCGGCCGTTATCGTCGTCGGCGATGTGGTGAAGCAGCGGGAGGAACTGAAATGGGCCGAGGAGCTGCCGCTGTTCGGCAAGCGGATTCTTGTCACCCGGGCGCGCAGCCAGGCCAGTGAACTGGTGGACCGGATTGAGGAACTGGGCGGAGAGCCTTACGAATTCCCGGTTATCGAGACGGTTATGCCGGAGAGTGCGGAGAAAAGAGAGGCGATTGCCTCGGCGCTCACGAAGCTTCCGGAATATGATTGGGTGTTCTTTACGAGCGTAAACGGAGTGGAGTTCTTCTTCCGCCATCTGGCGGAGCTAAAAGCGGACATTCGCGGCCTGTCCCGCGCCCGTATCGCCGCCGTCGGTCCCGCTACTGCCGAAGCGCTCGCCCAGCGCGGCCTTATGACGGAAGAACTGCCGGCAAGGTTCCAGGCGGAAGGGCTGATCGAAGCATATGGTGATCGGCTGCTGCCGGGACAGAAGGCGCTGCTGCCGCGCGGCGATCTGGCAAGGGAATGGCTTCCGCAGAAGCTGACTGAGCTGGGGCTTGCGGTGACGGAGATCGATACGTACGAGACAATCGTTACCGGTGAGGATGATGTAGAGCTCATGAAGCTGCTGGAAGAGGGGCGGATACATGCTGTCACCTTTACCAGCTCCTCCACCGTGCGTAATTTTCTCGATATCCTGAAAAGGATGGGACTAACGGACCCGCTGCCTTTGCTGGAGAACGTCAAGATGGCCTGCATCGGCCCGATCACGCAGCAGACGGCAGTGGAAGCCGGACTGACTCCCGGATTGCTGGCGGAGGAGGCCACGATCGACTCGCTGGTGAATGAGTTGTGCCGTTGGAACGAGCAAACGAAGAACCGGTAAAGCTGTAGTCCGGGATTGGTAAAAGTGTTTTTTTCGGCAAAATTCGGCTGTATATAATTAAAAAAATGAATAATCTGCTGTTGCAACAGCCTGGCCCGATATGCGTGCGCCGGGCTGTTTGACGTTGATACCGGCCTGTGTTTGTTCGTCTTACTTCCTTGTATTAAATCCTTTGGATGTGTTATTATATAGGAACAAATGTTCCTGCGCGGAGGGTTGAGAATGCCGAAGACATACGAACCAGTAACATCGAAGACGGGAATGACGCGTGTGAAAGAGGAACGGATGCCATTCGGCTGGTCGGTCAATCCGTATCGGGGGTGCGCACATGGCTGCAGCTTCTGTTTTGCCAGAGGATTTCAGGGCTTTATCGATAAAAAGGCGGATGACGAGTTCCAGAATCATATTATGCTCAAGACGAACGCGGCTGAAGCGCTGGAGGCGCAGCTGTCCGGTCTGGCCCGCAAATTCAAGTACGATCTTGCAGCGATGAGAAATGAAGTGGGCGAGGTCATGATCGGGACGGTGACCGATCCTTATCAGCCGATAGAGAGCAGAACGAAGCTGACCCAAAAATGTCTGCTGGTGCTGGCGAAGTACGGTATCCAGACTTCGGTGACCACCCGGTCCCCTCTGATCCTGCGCGACTTGGATTTGCTTGAGAACATGCATACTTTGTCGGTTAATATCAGCCTCAATACATTGAATGACGGGCTTGCGCGCAGGTTGGAGCCGGAATCGCCGCTGCCGTCCAAGAGGCTGGATACGGTTCAAAAGCTGGCGGAACGGGGGATTAGAACCGCCGTATTCATCGCGCCGATTCTTCCGTTTCTGACCGATGAGCCGGGCGAGCTTGAAGCGCTGTTCGCCGCGGCGGCGGATCTGGGGGCGGAGTCGGTCATGACTTCGCTATTGCGACTTTCCCGGGATGTGAAAGGCTGGTACTTCCGTACGCTTAAAGAACAGTTCCCGGATACGCTGGAGCCGTACCGAAGACTGTATGCGGACGGGGGGTATGCTGAAGCGGGATACCGCGAGAACATGTCCCGGCTTCTGGACAAGCTGCACCGTAAATACGGACCAAGGTTCCGTTCTGTGCCTGAAAGGGCCACAGTATGGGGTGATTACTGCACCGGGGAAGAAGCTTGGCGGTCCGGTTTGGCCGAAATTGCCGGGAAGCCCCTGGTTGAGCAGCTGTCATTCCCGTTTTAAACGGCGGCGGTGCTGACCAGATAATCGGGTAGGACTTCACAGCGGGAGCAGATTGGCTGGACCCCCATGTTAAGGCGGACTTGGAGTCAGATGGACCTGTAACGGATATGGGTTACTTACAATCATCTGCAAAAGGGGTAAAGATGCTTTTCCCGGCAAGCTGCGGTAAAATTAAAGGGTTAGACAATGGTTAGAAATTAATTATAGAGATGAGGGATGGGCATGAAGAAACGCGAATTGGGCAGATCCGGTCTTGAGGTTTCCGCTCTCGGTCTCGGCTGTATGGGCATGTCCGAATTCTACGGCAGTCTCGACGAAGATGAATCCATCCGCACGATTCACCGGGCGATTGAGATGGGCCTTACATTCCTTGATACGGCGGATATGTATGGAGTCGGCAGAAATGAGGAACTGGTCGGCCGGGCGATTAAGGGACGACGGGACGACGTTATTCTGGCCACGAAATTCGGTAATGTCCGCGCGGCTGACGGAACGCCGCTCGGAATAAATGGCCGTCCCGAATATGTGAAGCAAGCTTGCGACGCCAGCCTGAAGCGTCTTGGCGTCGATCATATCGATCTCTATTATCAGCACCGGGTCGATCCCAATACCCCGATTGAAGAAACGGTCGGGGCGATGGCCGATCTTGTGCAAGCCGGCAAGGTCCGGTTTCTCGGATTGTCCGAGGCATCGCCCCGGACGATAGCCAAAGCGAACGACGTTCATCCGATCGCCGCGCTGCAGACGGAATATTCGCTGTGGAGCCGGGAGGTTGAAGATGAGATTCTTCCGCTCTGCCGGGAACTCGGGATCGGCTTTGTGGCATATAGTCCGCTCGGAAGAGGCTTTTTGACCGGTCAGATCAAATCTTTCGACGACTTGGAAGAGAGCGATTACCGGAGATTCTCACCAAGATTTCAAGGAGACAACTTCCGCAAGAACCTTGATCTGGTCGAACGCATTCATGAGATCGCCAAGGAAAAAGGCTGCTCGTCCTCTCAGTTGGCGCTGGCCTGGCTGCTCAGCCGCGGAGAAGACATCGTGCCGATTCCCGGAACCAAGCGGAGATCCTACCTGGAAGAGAACGCCGGCGCGCTTGATGTAACGCTCAGCCAGGATGAACTGCGCCGGATCGACGAAGCTGCGCCGCTAGGGGCGGCGGCCGGATTTCGGTATCCTGAAGCTTCGATGAAAGTTATCGATAAATAACGCCGTAATCATCGAATATTATAAGATTCACAGTTGTTCGTGTGATATACTTAACAAAGACACTGCCAATAATATGTTATGAAGCGGTGAGTGGACTGGCTTATTTACGCGGTCCTTCGGATAGGATGCCGCCTGGCGTACTCAACCCTGAGCCAGCTGTTGCCTTTTGGGAGCGCCAAGGCGCTGCTTGCAAAGGAACGGCCTGCTTGGGGTTTCTTGCAGTCTTAAGGGAGTGAATCCTTCTGTACTGGGCTTCGGTAAGGACGGTCGTTACCTCTTGCTGTCATTTCTTCCGCCTGAAGCGGATTGTTGCCGGGTATTTGCTTACACTAAGTGCAGGAGCGGCTCGTTTTAAATTTGGCCGGCAGTTCTACAACAAGAGCCGCGCCTTCAGCTTTGGATTCATATTTTTTATTTTGGGAGGAAGTTGAATGGCTTTTCCGATTGTGCGGCATCGCCGCTTGCGCGCTTCCGCCGGTATTCGCGGAATGGTGCGCGAGACCGTGCTGAATCCGCTGGATTTGATACAGCCGATATTTGTTACATATGGAACCGGAATTAAAAGAGAGATCGCTTCTATGCCGGGCGTCTATCATTTCTCGCTTGATACGCTGAAGGAGGAAGTGGATGAAATTGTATCCCTCGGCATTCCCGCGGTTCTGCTGTTCGGCATTCCCGAGACAAAGGACGCTGTCGGCTCCTCCGGGTTTGACGAGAACGGAATCGTACAGGAGGCGACGCGCCTGATTAAACAGTGGTATCCCGAGCTGCTTGTTGTCGCTGATACCTGCTTATGCGAGTTTACCGACCACGGCCACTGCGGCATGGTGCATACTCATACCGTGGACGGCGTCTTGCACGGCGATGTAATCAATGACGCTTCGCTTGAGCTGCTCACCCGTACGGCGGTGTCGCAGGCGAAGGCCGGAGCGGACATTATCGCGCCGTCGAATATGATGGACGGATTCGTGCAGGCGATTCGCGCCGGGCTGGATGAGGCCGGGTTCGAGCATGTGCCGATCATGTCCTATTCGGTTAAATACGCTTCCGCTTTCTACGGACCGTTCCGGGAAGCGGCGGATTCAGCGCCGCAGTTCGGCGACCGGAAGACTTACCAGATGGACCCGGCGAATGTGCGCGAAGCGATCCGCGAAGCGGAGAGCGACGTGCTGGAAGGCGCCGACATGCTGATGGTGAAGCCCGCGCTCGCTTATATGGACGTTATCCGCGTCATCCGCGAGCAGTTTGATCTTCCGCTCGTTGCCTATAACGTCAGCGGCGAATACTCGATGGTCAAGGCGGCCGCGCAACAGGGCTGGATTAATGAGAAAGCGATTGTTCTTGAGCTTCTGACCGGACTGAAGCGTGCAGGGGCCGATACCATCATAACTTACCACGCGAAGGACGCGGTTCGCTGGCTGCGCGGGGAATAGAACGGCAGTTTCCAAGACAGGAGGAATTAGGAGTGGGTAAGGAAAGTATCGCCCGGAGAGAGGAAGCTTCCCGGGCCGCCTTTGAAGAGGCGAAGCATTACATTCCCGGCGGGGTGAACAGCCCGGTTCGGGCATTCAGGTCGGTCGGTTTGACCCCGGTGTATGTGGAACGCGGGGAAGGCTCCCGGATCTATGATATCGACGGCAACAGCTTTATCGATTATATCTGCTCCTGGGGACCGCTCATTATGGGCCATGCCCATCCGGAAGTGGTCAAAGCGCTGCAGGAAACGGCCGTCAAAGGAACGAGCTTTGGGGCGCCGACGCTGCTGGAGACGGAAATGGCCAAGACGGTTGTGGAGCGCGTCGAGTCCGTGGATATCGTGCGTATGGTCAACTCCGGCACGGAAGCGACCATGAGCGCGATTCGTCTGGCCCGCGGATACACGGGAAGGAATAAGATCCTGAAGTTTGAGGGCTCCTATCACGGTCATGGCGACAGCCTGCTGATCAAGGCCGGTTCCGGCGTCGCGACGCTTGGTCTGCCGGACAGTCCGGGGGTGCCGGAAGGGATAGCCTCCAACACGATTGCGGTGCCGTATAACAGCCTGGAATCGGTCGAGCTGGCCTTCGAGCGTTACGGCAACGATATCGCGGCTGTTATTGTCGAGCCGATTGCCGGGAATATGGGCGTTGTTCCGCCTGCTGCCGGATTTCTGGAAGGTTTGCGCAAAATCACCGCGAACTATGGCGCTTTACTTGTGTTTGACGAGGTGATGACCGGCTTCCGCGTAAACCGGGGGTGTGCGCAGGGGCTGTTCGGCATCCGGCCGGACTTGACCTGCTTCGGCAAGGTCATCGGCGGCGGACTTCCTGTCGGCGCTTATGGCGGACGCCGGGAGATTATGGAACAAATCGCGCCGACCGGCCCGATCTATCAGGCAGGCACGCTCAGCGGCAATCCGCTGGCGATGGCGGCGGGTCTTACGACGTTGAAGCTGCTGACGCCGGAAGTCTACGACCGGCTGGAAAGCCTTGGCGCGCGGCTGGAAGCAGGGCTTAAGGCCAATGCGGAAGAAACCGGAATTCCGCTGACCGTAAACCGGGTCGGCTCGATGGTGTGTCCGTTCTTTACGGCGGAGCCGGTAACCAACTACGATGCCGCGAAGAGCAGCGATGTGAACCGTTTCCGCGCCTACTTCGGAAAAATGCTGGAACAGGGAATAAGTCTGCCTCCTTCGCAATTTGAGGGCATGTTTATTTCGGCGGTGCATACTGAGCAGGATATCGATGACACGATTGAGGCTCACCGCACGGCGCTGAAGGCGCTGTGAAGCCAGGAGAGCCTGTGAGGAAGCCCGGCTGGATGCGCCGCGGGGAATGGCTGGAGACAATGCCCGGCCGCAGGGTGACCGCTGCGGAGGACACTGGCGAAGCCATTGACCGGTGGCTTAGGGAGACGGCGGGAATGCCGGACAAGCTGCTTGCCCGGCTTCGCCGCGAGGGAGGAATCCAGTGGAGGGGCGACCGGCTGCGGCTGGCGCTCTTTCCGCCCAGAGAATGGGGGATTGAACCGGTCTGGCATGAGCTTGAGGTGCTGCATGAGGATGACTTCTGCCTTGTCGTCCATAAGCCTGCCGGCATGGCGGTTCATCCGGACGGAAGCGGAAATGGCGTGACGCTGGACCATGCGGTCGCCGCCCATTACGCCGCCTCCGGCGAGAACTGCGCCGTGCGGCATATCCACCGGCTGGACAAGGAAACAACAGGACCGGTGCTGTATGCGAAGAATGAATTTGCGCAAGCGGTTCTGGACGAGGCGATGCGTGCCAAGGCCATTTCCCGCCGGTATGCCGCCATTGTTCAGGGGGAGGTGCCGCGTTCGCTGGCCGTGATCGATCTGCCGATCGGGCGCGACCGCCACCACGCCTCGCGCCGGAGGGTGTCTCCCGGTGGACAGCATGCCATAACCCGGATTGTCGGCAGCGAGGTGTGGAAGGGTGCGTCTCTGGTGAAGATCGAGCTGGAGACAGGCAGGACGCACCAGATCCGGGTGCATTTAAGCCATGTGGGGCATCCCTTATACGGGGATGCGCTGTATGGTGGGCCAATGGCGCCGGAAGTGCATGGAAACCATTCTCTGCTGCGGCAGGCGCTGCACGGGGAATTCCTGCGTTTTGCACATCCTTGGAGCGGGGAGGAGCTTGAAATTGCCGATCCGTGGCCGGAGGATATGCTCCTGCTGCGGAATGCCCTTAGCGGCCGCATCAGGTAAAACAAGCAAAAAGGATCAGAAGCGCGTCAGCTAAGCTGCCGATCGCTCCTGATCCTTTTTTATGGGGATTCATGTTATACCAGCCGGATTTCAAGCAGTTCATACTCGATCACGCCTGCAGGCGCATCCACCTTGATGACGCTGCCGGCTTTTTTGCCGATAAGCTCTTTGCCTAAGGGGCTTTCATACGAAATTTTATTCTGAGCTACATCGGCCTCGGCGGGGCTTACAATCCGGTATTCGACTTTCTCCGAGAACTCAACATCATTCAGCACGACGATTGAGCCAATGGCGACAGAGGTAACGTCTAAGCTGTCTGCATCAACGACACGGGCATACTTCAACATGTTCTCCACCTGCTTGATCCGTGTCTCCATAAAGGCCTGATCGTCCTTGGCGGAATGATATTCGCTGTTTTCCTTGAGGTCACCGTAGCTGATTGCAACCTTTAGGCGCTCTGCCAGTTCCTTGCGTTTGACCGTTTTAAGTTCTTTAAGCTCTTCCTCCAGCTGGGCAAAGCCCTCCGGTGTCAGAATGATTTCATCTTCCTTGTTAGCCATTTTGATCACTACTCCCAATTTCTCGCTTTTTACTCTATTGTACCCTATATGAGGGTGTATGTGATAATGGACAATTTAATCCCGGCGTTTCTGTAATCTTGATGGTATTCGGCTGCGGTTTTAAGAGAGAGTGTCATGTGTCCTTTTTAGAAGCATATACATGGGGAGAGTAACATTTTGGGCTTATGCTCCGGGTCTGTTCCGGGGTTAGATTATGCCAAGAAGGAGGACATTTCCCGTGTTTGACCAGTCCCACGGCCTGCGGTTTGATATTTATGAACGCATTCATCTGCCTCAAGATCTTCCGGGGATCGCCGCACTGGAAGAGGTTGAGCTGCTGCCGGATATTCAAGTTATTCAACGCGAGGACCGGGCGGAGCTGCACGGACAGCTGCTGCTGACGGGCCTTTACCGGAGCGAAGACGACAGGACGAACCATTTGGAGCATTCCATTCCGGTTGAAATTACGGTTCCCCTAACCCGGGTGAGCTCGCTTGAAGAGATCGGGGTGGAAATTGAAAATTTCGATATTGACCTGCTGACAATGCGCAGCGTGAATATTACCGGTGTGCTGTCATTGCGTGGAATCGGGGGAATAGAGACGGTTCCTGCCTGGCAGCGTGAAGAGTTTACCGTTGCCTATTCACCGGATGAAGAAGATAGAGGTCATGCCGCAAACACTGCGACTCCGGCAGAAGGAGGCGAAGGATCGTATGAAAATTCGCCTTGGACATTCGGAGAAGGGATAACTGCCGAGTCAGTCCATGAACGGGAACAGACGGGAGCATTCAGTGGCGATCATGCGTTTTCGGGCATCACGCAGAGTGAAGACGGCGATGCATCGCCCATCTTGAATCTGGAGGAGAACCAGGATGCCAAGATTCATACGGAGAGCGGCCAGCCGGTTACCGCAGAGCAAGAGACGGAGCTTAGCGGTGAGCGGAAGACTGCGGATAACTGGAGCCATTTCGCCGCGGGTGGCACGTTTGCGGGCAGCGGCAGCCCGATTGCCGGCGAACGGACGTCCGCTTCGGAAACGGCGGATATTGCGGCGGCAAACGGCGCAGAGAGTACGGATATTGCGGACCCTTCAGACGACGCCTCCCTTGAGTCCTTCGCCCAGATCGGCGGCACTCAGACGGAGGAGCTACTCGCACAGGATACCGGCAGCCCCTCGGAGCCTGCCCTTTCCCAGGAGGAGAAGCCAGATCTAAAGATCGCCCTTGGCAGCAAAAAGGACGGCAGCGAACAGTCAAAAGAGCATCTGACCTTCTCTTCCCTGTTGCCCTCGGGCCGCACGCGCGTCGAACAGGAGGAAGCCTTGGAGGAAAAAGCGTCTTCCGCAGCATCGGCTGTTCAGGCCGAATCCTCTGATGACACTGAATGGAAGAGCCGGTTCATGCGGGATACGGACGGCGAGGAGGCTTTCCGCAAGGTCCGCCTCTGCATCGTGCAGCGTGAGGAAACGCTGGATACGATTGCGGAGAAATATCAGCTCAGCGCCCGCGAGCTGGTTCTGTACAACCGGCTGTCCGGCCAGACGGTGGAGGAAGGGCAGGTACTTTATATTCCTTAACGGCTTGCAGCCGGGATTTATGTTTGGACCGTACCAATAACACGTCTTCCCAAGGGGAGGCGTTTTTTTGTTGTATTACGCGTTCGCGCATAACAGGGGGAGTCATCATCTTCGGTGTCGGCATCCCGGAGCATGAATCCCAGGCTGAGGAATTGAAGAGCCTGCGGGCTTCTTTCCGCCGAAGTAATACCTTATTTATCATTATCTGCGCACTGGCGCTTCTGCCGCTGTTTGCAATAAACCGTTATTTTTCACTGAATCTATATCTACTGGTGGGTCTGGATGGGTATCGTAATATGGGCAGGATATCGATTGTTCTTGAAGTATCACCGGGCCGTGGCCCGGATTAAGCGTACGCATGATTGGAGCATCGGAGAACGGCGCGTCGTCCGGGCCGATACTACGCTTATTTTTCTGAAGAAACAAATGTCCCTTTTTCCCATATGGTTTATTGCGCCGTTTCTGATCGCTCTGGCCGTTATGTTCTATGCGTGGCGTTCTTCAGGAGAATTCGGCACGGTGATGAACGCTCAAGCGACCGGAATAACACTGCTGTTCTTTCTTCTGTCTCTGGCGTTCCGGCGGATGCGGACCAAGGAGTACAGCGCCGACAGCACGATAAATGAGGGGCTTAACCGGGCTCAGAGAAGATACTGGTCGGCGCTGTTCCTGGCAATCGCCATACTGGATGCCGTATTTGCCGCAGCTGCCACGCTGTCCGGACTGGATACTTGGACTCACTTTGGCGCCATTTGGCAAAATATGACCGCTATCCAAGTGGCGTCGCCCTTTGCCGTTGCGTGGTACACGGATCATAAAATAAATGAGTGGAGTAAACGGCTTCATGAAGCGGACGGACATCCATTCTACACTGACGATGATGAATACTGGAGACTGGGAGGCTTGGGAAGTACCCGGGCGTACATATTCAAGCATTCGCCTCCTTATATTGTCATCAGGCTTGTGGATGAATATATTGTATTTAACGATAAAGAAGCTTCGGATACCCGGCGGACGTTCGAAGATCTGAGACGCAAAGTTCCGCATGCACCATAAATATCAGTGGCTGCAATCAGGCTGTAATGGCGAAATGATTGATTTTACGATAGACAAATATATTAGGAGACGAAGAACGTCCCGATCCATTCCAGCGAATGGGCCGGGACGTTTTTTGGCATTTAAGGGGAGATGATCAGTATGAATGTTGAAGAAGCGCATGCGGCGTTTACCTTGGCACCATTTGCGGAGCAGAACAGGAGAACGAAAAGGCCGCCTGGAGCGCGGGCATCAGGTTATCTCTTTTGCCTATGACGACGTCGCTCATCAACCTTAACGGACCATCACGATTCTGCGCATGGTGCTTAGCCGCTATCAGCCGCAGTCTTCTCCGGTTAACCTGAAAAGTGTAGCGGAACGGGAAATTGTCCGCCTGGCCTGTATGCTCGCTCGTCCTCTTCGCCCTATCGATGTGGAGACTCATCTAAGTATCAACCATCGCACAGCCGTTCGAATGCTGCAAGCACTCTGCGGGAAAGGATGGTTTACTGCGGCAACCGGAGCGACGGGCAAACATGTTGTACGATACGAGCTGCAGCGAGGCGCGATGAACCAAATTATACAGAAAACCTGAAATTATACATCTTTTGTCGGCCTTAGAACTTTCACTGAACAGCATGCCTGCTAAAATACAGGTTCTAGCCCGTTCAAGCTCAAATGCAGTCGGCAGTGGCCTAAGTTCCTGCACAATAGTATGTTTTTCCACCTAACCACCGCTATTGATCGAAAAAACCTGCACTTTAGCAGGTATGCAAGACGTTGATTAGCTGTTTTGCAAGACGCCGATTGCTGATTAGCTGTTTTAAGATGCGATTAGCTATTTTTCAAGACGCCGAACTAAAAATCGCAACCCAATTGATTGGAGCCCTTAGATGGTGAAGCGCCAAAGCCAATCTCCAATTCAATCTCCAATTCAATCTCCAATTCAATCTCCAATTCAATCTCCAATTCAATCTCAAATGGATATACCCGCAGAGCAATGTTTACAAAATGACGAGACTCCAATAAGCCCTCATGCCCAGCAGATACTTTTCGTCAAAATTCGTCAGCGATTGTCCTGCTATGACCGGCTTCCGGTTGACTAGGCCGAACGCAAAATGTATTATGTAAAGTATTAAGCAATATTTCTTCAAAGACTGGGAACGGGAAGAGTAGGCGGTCAGCCCTTCAGAGAGCGGAATGCAGCAGCTGTGAGCTTCCGTAGGATGCAGCCAGCCGAAGTCGCCCCGGAGTCGCCCGCTTGAGTTTCGGTGGCTGTTACGGCCATGAGGTTAGAGCGCGCCGGCCGCAGGCCGTTATTTCTGCGCAGAGTGTCGCGTTTTGTCGGCCGGGTATTCGTAATGTGCCGGCTCCGCCGTTGTCCGGCGTATAACGCGAAACAAAGGTGGTACCGCGAAAGAATGACCTTTCGTCCTTTGAGGGCGAAGGGTCTTTTTGTTTGTTACTTTTGGAAATAAGAGTAATAACCGAATCATACGGAGGTAGAAAGCTATGGCAGAACAAGATCAATTGACACCGGCACAGCAGCCGGAATTGGAAGCTAACGGGGGCAGCTCCGCCGGCGGTGCGAAGACCGACATGCCGACCACTTATGACCCTAAAGCTGCGGAGCAGAAATGGTATCCTTACTGGACAGAAGGCGGTTTTTTCCGCGCCGGACAGCGTCCGGAAGCGAAGCCGTACACCATCGTAATTCCGCCGCCGAACGTAACGGGGATGCTGCATATCGGGCATGCGCTCGATTTTACGCTGCAGGATATTCTCATTCGCACGAAGCGGATGCAGGGCTATGATACGCTGTGGCTGCCGGGAACGGACCATGCGGGGATTGCTACCCAGACCAAAGTGGAGCAGAAGCTGCGCGCACAGAACATCTCCCGTTACGATCTCGGCCGCGAGAAGTTCCTGGAGCAGGTATGGGCATGGAAAGACCAGTATGCGGCAACGATTCATGAGCAGTGGGCGAAAATGGGACTGTCGCTCGATTACAGCCGCGAACGGTTCACGCTGGACGAAGGGCTGTCCAAAGCGGTTCGCGAGGTATTCGTCAAGCTGTACTCTAAAGGGCTGATCTATCGCGGCAAGCGCATCATTAACTGGGACCCCGCGGCCCGCACGGCCCTGTCCGATATCGAAGTAGAGTACAAGGAAGTTAACGGCCATCTCTATCATCTGCGTTATCCGCTGAAGGACGGCAGCGGCTTCATTACCGTAGCGACCACGCGTCCGGAGACGATGCTTGGGGACACGGCGGTTGCGGTACATCCGGAGGATGAGCGGTATAAGGACATGGTCGGCAAAATGCTGATTCTGCCGATAGTCGGCCGCGAGATTCCGGTCATTGCCGACGAGTACGTTGATAAAGAGTTCGGCAGCGGCGCGGTTAAGATTACACCGGCTCATGACCCGAACGACTTCGAGGTCGGCCAGCGCCACAACCTGCCGCAGATCGTCGTTATGGACGAGAGCGGCACGATGAACGCCGAAGCGGGGCCTTACCAGGGGCAGGATCGCAGCGAATGCCGCAAGAACATTACCGCCGATCTGAAAGAGCAGGGCGTGCTCATCTCCATCGAGGACCATGTCCATCAGGTAGGACACAGCGAGCGCTCCGGAGCCGTGGTTGAGCCCTATCTGTCGACGCAGTGGTTCGTCGCGATGCAGCCGCTCGCCGAAGCGGCGATTAAGGCGCAAAAAGACGGCACCGGCGTTAACTTCGTCCCAGAACGGTTCGAGAAAATTTATCTGCACTGGATCGAAAATGTGCGCGACTGGTGTATTTCCCGCCAATTGTGGTGGGGTCACCGCATCCCGGCCTGGTATTCCGAATCCACCGGCGAGATGGTAGTCGCCCGCGACGAAGAAGAAGCGCGCCGGATCAGCGGCCTGAGCGATCTGAAGCAGGACGAGGATGTGCTCGATACGTGGTTCAGCTCCGCCTTGTGGCCGTTCTCGACCCTTGGCTGGCCGGATGACAGCGAAGATATGAAACGCTATTATCCAACCGATGTGCTTGTAACGGGCTACGACATTATCTATTTCTGGGTGGCGCGGATGATCTTCACTGCGCTGGAATTCACCGGCGAGAAGCCATTCTCGGATGTGCTGATTCACGGCCTTGTCCGCGACGCGGAAGGACGCAAAATGTCCAAATCGCTCGGCAACGGCGTAGACCCGCTCGAAGTTATCGAGAAGTACGGCGCCGACGCCATGCGCTATATGATTTCGACAGGCAGCACACCGGGGCAGGATCTGCGCTTCCGCTGGGAGAAGGTCGAGCAGGCGCGTAATTTTGCGAACAAGATCTGGAACGCCTCGCGCTTCGCGCTGATGAACCTGGATGGCGTATCCTTTGAAGATATTGACATTTCAGGCAAGCTCGGCACCGCCGACCGCTGGATATTACATCGCCTGAACGAAACTTCCCGCGATATTTCGCGTCTTATTAATGCATATGATTTTGGCGAGACCGGACGTCTCTTGTACAATTTCATTTGGGACGATCTCTGCGACTGGTATATCGAGTTCGCGAAGCTGTCGCTGTATGGCTCGGACGAGGCTGCCAAACGCAGTACGCAATCCGTACTGGCTTATGTGCTTGACCGCACGATGCGCCTGATTCATCCGTTCATGCCGTATATATCGGAGGAGATCTGGCAGCATCTGCCGCACCAAGGCGAGACGATTACGCTGGCTGCATGGCCGGAATACGACGCCGCGCTTGAGAATCCGGATGCGGTGGCGGAAATGAATCTCTTGATGGACATGATCCGCGCTGTTCGGAATATCCGGGCCGAAGTGAATGTGCCAATGAGCAAAAAAGTCGAGCTGATCGTCAAGGCGGGCAGCCAGGAGACGCTGGCCATCATTGAGCGGAACAATGCTTACATCAGCCGTTTTGCCAATACCTCCTCTTTCGAGGCGGGCCTGAATCCGGTGGCTCCAGAGAAGGTGATGTCCGCCGTGGTTACGGGCGCCGAATTGCTGCTTCCGTTGTCTGGCTTGATTGATATTGAGCAGGAAATCGCCCGTCTTGAAAAAGAGGTGCAGATCCTGAACAGCGAAGTGGAGCGCGTGGATAAAAAACTCGGCAACCCCGGTTTCGTGAACAAGGCGCCGGCTAAAGTCATCGAAGAGGAACGGGCCAAGCAGGCCGACTACTCGGCCAAACGCGAGAAGGTGCTGGCCCGTATTGCGGAGCTGAGAGGATAACAGATATGGAAGAAATAAATGGGGCCGGCGCAGCCGCCCCTTTACACACATATAACGAAGCGGTTGAGTGGATCAACAGCCTCATTCCATTCGGCATCCGTCCGGGACTTGAGCGGATCGAGCGGATGATGGAGATACTGGGGCAACCCCACCGCCGGCTGAAATTTATTCATGTCGCGGGAACGAACGGCAAGGGCTCAACCTGTGCCTTTCTAACATCAGTGCTAAGACAAAGCGGATATTCCGTCGGTACGTTTACTTCGCCTTATATCACGAAGTTCACGAACCGGTTTCAGTACAATGGCGAGGACATTCCCGAAGAAACGCTGACGGCGCTTGCGAATCGGCTGCATCCGCTGGTGGAGGAAATTGCGGCAACGCCTCTCGGTTCCCCCACCATGTTCGAAGTGGCGACGGCGCTTGCCATTCTGTACTATGCGGAAGTCTGTTATCCCGATGTGGTCGTATGGGAGACAGGCCTCGGGGGAAGGATGGATGTAACGAACATCGTTACTCCGATCGTCTCGGTCATTACGAATGTAGGTTATGACCATACCGATGTTCTAGGCGACACACTGGAGAAGATAACTTTCGAGAAAGCGGGCATCATCAAGCCCGGCGTTCCCGTCATCAGCTGCGTCTCCCAGCCGGAAGCCGTCTCCGTGCTTAAAGATAAGGCCTCGTCCTGCAGGGCGACGCTCTATCTGGCTGGAGAGCAATTTGCGTATGTGAGCAAAGGAATCGAAGAAGGCGTGCAGACCTTTACTTTTAAAGGCCCTTTCCGTTCACTGGAAATCGCTATTGCGATGAAAGGAGAGCATCAGCTCGCCAATGCGGCCGGGGCCATGATGGCTCTGGAAGTGCTGCGTCAATACATGGCGTTCATTCTTAGCGACGAGGATGTGCTCGCCGGATTTCGCCGTACATTCTGGGCCGGAAGGCTGGAAGAAATCCCGGGAAGCCCACGGATTGTACTTGACGGCGCGCATAACCCCGAGGGAGCAGAAAGTCTGGCGGCGAGCCTTCCGAAGTTCTATCAATACCGGAAATTAAATTTACTAATGGGTATGCTGTCGAACAAGCATCATAAATCCTACTTTAAGCATATACTTCCTATAGTGGATACGCTTATCCTAACCGAACCGGATTTCCGGAAGAAAATGGACGCGGAACACCTTCAGCTCATAGCAGAGAGTCTGCGGAAGAATTATGCCAGGGAGCATTTGCAAATCATTGTTGAGCATGATTGGGGCAAAGCGCTGCAGCTTCTGAAGTCGATTACGGGCGGCGACGATTTGGCGGTTGTGTCCGGTACGCTGTATTTGATCGCAGATGTGCGGAGCGCACTTTTGAGGCAACCCGATTCTGAAAAAGGCTGGTGACAAACTGTTGGATACTACAGAACGAGTTCATTTTATAGGAATCGGCGGTTACGGGATGAGCGCTATTGCCCGTGTCATGTTGGAGATGGGGTATACGGTAACGGGCTCTGATGTGGCCGCTCAGGAACTGACGGAGAAATTGATTGCCAAAGGCGCGAAAGTATATATCGGCCATACGGCGGAGCAGGTGAAGGGCGCCGATCTGGTCGTCTACTCCACGGCTTTGTCGAAGGATAATGTAGAGCGGGTGGAAGCGGAGCGGCTGAATATTCCGATTCTGCACCGGTCGCAGATGCTGGCCCGGCTGCTTAACCAGCGCAAGGGCGTCGCCGTTGCCGGAGCGCACGGCAAGACGACGACCTCTTCAATGATCGCCCTCGTTATGGAAGAATGCGGGGTTGACCCTACTTATATTATCGGCGGGGAAATTATGAATGTCGGTACGAACGCCAAGGCGGGACAAGGGGAGTTCGTTGTGGCTGAAGCGGACGAGAGCGACGGCTCCTTCCTTCAGTATCATCCGTGGCTTGCAATCGTTACGAATATCGAAGCCGATCATCTGGAGAATTACGGCGGCGATTTCGAGCGTCTGAAGAGCGCCTACATGCAGTTCATGAATCAGCTGCGTGAGGATGGTACGGCCATTGTATGCGCGGATGACGAGACGGTTGTCTCGCTGCTGCCCCGGGTCAAGGCTGATGTGACGACCTACGGCATCCGCTCGGAGTCGGCAGACTATACCGCGACGGACATTTCGCTGGGCGACCGGCAGGTATCGTTTACAATGAAGCATCAGGGAGAGGTTCTGGGAAGAATCGAGCTGTCGGTTCCCGGCCAGCATAATCTCTACAACGCAATGGCTACGGTTATAGCTTGTCTTAAAGCGGGTATACCGTTCGCGGCCATTGCATCGGCTATCGTGAAATTCCACGGGGCCAAACGGCGTTTCCAGGTGCTCGGGGAAGCGGACGACATTCTGATTATCGATGATTATGCCCACCATCCGACAGAGATTCAGGCGACGATCAGCGCGGCCAAAACGACCGGTAAACGGATTATCGCCGTCTTCCAGCCGCAGCGCTATACACGGACCTTTTTTCTGCTTGACGCCTTCAGCCGCGCTTTCGGCGAGGCCGATGAGGTGATCATCACCGACATCTACTCTCCAGCGGGCGAGAAGCAGATTGAGGGCGTGACTTCGGCCAAGCTGGTGGAACTGATCACACAGAACAGTAATTCAGGAGCACGCTATCTCCCGGCCAAGGAAGATGTGCTGGAAGATCTTCGGGACCGGCTTACGCCCGGCGATCTCGTAATCACCATGGGCGCGGGCGATATTTACAAGGTCGGCTATGCGCTTGCGGATAACCTGCGAAAGCGCGGGGCCTCGAAATAAAAATCGAGCTGTGCTGCGGACCATGCCGCCGCATTCGAAACGGTTATGCCATGGTAATGCAGAGTAATAGACGCATTCTCACCACGATTTCTGGAAGAGATGCGTCTTTTTTTCACAAAATATTCGGTTATCTCCCATAATTCGACAGAACTCGGTCATTATGGTGTGCTACTATTTTACTAGTATTAATTTTGAAATAATTGCAGCTATCCTGTGCTAAACACCATCAGTAACCGGAATGGACGAAACGGTCTTGGGCACATATTGGTGGTGAACGTGTGGATTATCAGTTAGACATACAAACGTTGTTAATAATGCTTATACTCGGAAATGTGTTTATGGTGCTGCTCATTACCGCATATCGTTACCGTTCTCCCCGCGATACAGCAAGCTCTTTGTTTATTATTTCAAAGTGGCTGCAGGCCGCCTGCTGGTTGTTAGTGATGATACGATTCAGCCTTTCCGGGCCGCAGGTTGTTCTGCTGAGCAATGTGCTAATGCTTGGAGGCGGAGGGCTTGAGATTGTCGCCCTGCTGTTGATGGCGGGAGCATTCAACGACAAGGTGAAACGTTACTATGCCGTCGTCACACTACTAAGCGTATTGAGCTATGGGCTCATTTATTTTTTTTACAATTCGGACAATCTCCGCATCGCTTCAGCTTCCCTGGGGGCAGTGCTGTTTATTGCTTTCCCGGCTTACCGCTTTATAGCGAATAAGGGAGATTCGCTGCTTCAGACGGTTATGGGATTGTTTTACGCTGCGGTGGCATCCATCATGCTCGTCCGGGCTTTCGCAGCGCTTTTCTCGGAACGCGAAATGAATATATTCTCACCGGGGCTTGTCCAGCAGCTCTACTATATCGGCATTTTTTTGTCTATGATTCTGGGGATGGCGGGTTTTGTTCTGCTCTCAAGGGAACGGTCGTATGAAGCGCTCCAAAAGATGGCGAATATTGATGAGCTGACCGGAATTCTAAACCGCAGGGCATTTATTGATAAGGCTCAGCTTGCCGCTACAGCCGCAGCCGAGCGGGGAGAGCCGATCTCCTTTCTCTTACTCGACATTGATCATTTCAAGCAGGTTAATGATAATTACGGGCATGTCACCGGAGACTGGGCTCTGCAGAATTTCGCCTCCACCGTGGAGTTTTACTTAGGTCCGGAGGACTTGTTCGGCAGGTACGGAGGCGAAGAATTCGCCGTCCTGCTTCCGGGTGCGGGTGAGGAGGAGAGCGACCGGAAAGCGGAGCAGTTCAGATTAGCGATTATGAGCTCGCGGATTGAAGGCCATCCCCTTAAATATACGGTCAGCATCGGAGTTATTACTGTCATCCCGGACAAGAGCACGCAGCTGGATCAGCTGTATAAGCTCAGTGACGCGGCGCTCTATAAGGCGAAGCAGGGTGGAAGAAACCGGGTAGTACGAAGCCATTGACCGGATTAAAGCGGAGCTGGGCTGCTACGATATTAATCCATAGGTTCCCCGTTTGCCTTAGGCAGGCGAGGGAGCTTTTTTTGCGTCGGCTATTGAAATCTGTTAATTTTGTTAAAATTATTTGAAATATCTTTGAGGTTTTTCTGAAAACATGTCCGTTTTCCTGGCTTTTTATGGAAATAGTGCTATAGTGAATAATGGCAAAATTACTAATCGTTTGCCGTGCTATCTGAATCTTATAAATTATACGTACAAAGGAGATGCACGAAAATGGGTAGAGTTGACGGGAAAGTAGCACTGGTGACAGGCGGAGGACAAGGTATTGGCCGCGCTATTGCGCTTCGGCTCAGTCAAGACGGGTTTGCTGTTGCGGTTGTAGATTTGAATGAGGATAACGCGAAGAAAGTTGCAGGGGAAATTGAATCGGCCGGCGGGCGCTCCCTGGCGCTGAAAGCCGATGTCTCGAATCGGGATCAGGTATTCGCCGCAGTCGATGAAACGGCCGCGAAGCTGGGAGGCTTCGACGTTATTGTCAATAATGCAGGTATTGCGCCTGTAAAAATGCTTGAAGAAGTGACGGTTGAGGATTTGGACAAAGTATTCCACATTAATGTAGCCAGCGTCATCTGGGGAATTCAGGCTGCGACTGCCAAACTGAAGGAACTGGGACATGGCGGCAAAATCGTAAATGCCTCCTCTCAGGCCGGCCATGTCGGCAATGCCAGCCTCAGCGTCTACTCCGCTTCGAAATTTGCGGTTCGTTCGCTGACGCAGACCGCCGCTCAAGAACTTGCGAAATACGGAATCACCGTAAACGCTTATTGCCCCGGCATCGTCCAAACTCCGATGTGGGGTTCCATCGATAAACAAATTACAAGCTCCAAGGGAGAAGCCGAAGGCGAAGCAACCAAGGAGTTCGGCAGCAAAATCACGCTTGGACGCCTGTCGACTCCGGAAGATGTTGCCGCCTTTGTTTCTTTCCTGGCGGGTCCTGATTCCGACTATATGACCGGTCAATCGCCGCTGATTGACGGCGGTATGGTCTTCCTGTAAGAGAGCCATTATACAAATCGAATGAAATTCAATCTTTAGATATTGAGGCTGTCCCGGAAATTCCATTTACGGGGCGGCTTTTCTTTTGGGCGGCTCTTTCAAACTGACGAATACTTTCCTACTGTCTATCATATCTTGTCTTATAGACTTGACAAGGTGAGGTGGACGGATTGAGTAACGGGAGAATGACGTTCCGGTTCGATGCCGGAAAGGACAAGCCGAAGGAGCTTCAGCCGGAACCCGGGCCCGAAGAGACGAAGCAGGAGCAGCGCGCGGAAATATACAGCTTGGACGAGGCTCGGCGAACGGCGGGTGGAGGCCGGCAGGGCAGCGCCGTTGGCCCTACTCCTGCTCAGGCATGGGGCAGAGTGCAGGACCGGGAATATCGGCTGGAGGAGCTGGAACAGGCTTACAATCATAAAAAGAAAATTTCCGGTTCCAGCGCTAATCCGGATAGAAGGATTGACGAAGTCAATTGGGGTGAACAGGGAAGCAGCGTTTCTGGCGATAGATCGAACATTACTGCCATCCGGGACAGAGAGGACATCGAGGGCGTTCCGTACGGGCCGGATGCCGACCCGCTTCCAGAATGGACACCCGGATTGTTAGCCGGGAAAGAACGGGAGACTGACACGGAGCTTTTGCGGGATGCGTTTCTCCGTTCCCAGCCAAGAGAAGACTTGCGGACAGAGCAGACGGAAGAAGAAGAGAGCTATGCCGGCTTCGATTACGGCTCTCCTGCATACACCACAGGCGGCGGCCCGGCTTCTGGCGGCCCCCGCCGGGAATGGCTGGAAGAGCCGGAAGACGCGGGCGGCGGTTACTACACAACACGGCGTACTTCGTCCTGGTGGAAATTCCCGGCTTCAATTGCCGGAGCCATCGGCATCGGTCTGCTGCTGGGCTATGCCGCACTGACTTTTTTCGGCGGGTTAAATGACGGCGGTTCTACGGGCACGGCTTCGCCAGGCGCTGCCTCGCAGCAGAACGCCGCGGGCAATTCGGTGAGCGCTCCGGCGGTTTCGGTACAGGTAGCGCCGCAGAGCTATTACCTGCTCCAATACGGAGTGTTCAGCACGCCGGAAGGAGCGGCTCAGGCGCAGCAGGAGCTGGAGAGCGCCGGGCTTGCCGCAGGGCTGGACTCTGAGGATGGGAACCGGGTGTACGCCGGACTGTCATCCGACCGGGAGCAGGCAAAGCTTCTCGGCAACAGACTGAAGGAGCAGGGCATCGATTTATATGTGAAGGAAGTCTCTCTTCCTTCCGAGAGCCAGCTTGTATTTGGCGGGAATGGCGAGACGGTTACCCGTTATTTTAATACGAGCGGAGAATTGCTGAGCGAGCTCAGCTCCCTCTCCGCCTCGCTGCTCGGCGGCGATACGGCTGCGGATACCGCGAAGGTAAGCGACCTGCATCTGCAGTGGACGGAAGCGGTAAAGGCGCTGGAGGCGGGACTGCCGTCTGAGCCGCAAGCCGCCGCCAAGGAACTGGAGAAATCCGTAAGCCGGGGGGTATCGGCTATGAACGAGTATAGCAAGAGCAAGGCGGACGGCTTGCTGTGGCAAGTACAGGCGGCGATGCTCGATATGCTCAGCGGCCAGAAACGGCTGCTTGCGTCAATGGAACAAGGGTAGCAAGGGTCTGTTGCTATATGAGCGTTGACTCAGGTCCGGCGCGGGGGCGACTCCTCCCGCGCCGGATTTTGCATTGTACTCACCTTATTTTCACCGTATAATGATGGGGATGTCATAGGCGGCGGAGGGAAGATAGTTGATGAAGAAGAGAAATATTGGCATGCTTTTGCTTTACTTGATTCTGGGCTGGCTGGTCGGCGCCTGGGCAGCGAAGCTTCTACAGCCGGTTAAAGCACTGTCCTTCCTGACAAAGTCGACCTTGATCAAATGGTCGCCGCAAGCCGATCTGGACATCATTTCTTATGACGTTACGATTCAACTGAAATTGTGCATGCTAAGCCTGATCGGTATTATTATCGCCGTGTGGCTGTACCGCAGGAATTAAGCATTTAACCATATGGAAAGGAACATTTACAACATGAATGATAACCGCATAACTCCGATTATTCTTGCTTCCGGTTCGCCTCGCCGCCGGGAGCTTTTATCTTTACTGGGACTGCCCTTTGACGTTATCCCAAGCGAGGCCGATGAGAGCTTTCCGGCGGAGTGGGAGCCCGAACAAATTGTAAGCGCGCTTGCCCTGCGCAAAGCGGAAGCCGTTCTTCCGCTTGCTGGTGAACGAAGCAGCGTCATCCTCGGAAGCGATACGATTGTTGTCCTGGAGGGGCGTATTCTCGGCAAACCGGCGGATGAGGAAGAGAGCAGGGAGATGCTAACCGCCCTTCAGGGGCGAAGCCATAAAGTGTATACGGGCGTTGCCTGCATCAAGCTCGGGGATGGCGTGAACGGCGGCATGCTCCGGGAGGGGGAATCGGCAGAAGCGGCTTTGTTGAAAATGGCGGCTTCTGCCTTTAGCGGTACGTGTAAGCCGAGAAGCAGTGAAAATACCAACAGCGATTCGGTGCGGCTCGGCGGCATTGGACGATACATTGTGCTTTCGGAATCGCCAAACGGAGAACCTGCGGTTATGGCCGGCTATACGGAGAGCCGTGTAACCTTCCGGCCGATGTCGGCCCAAGAAATCGACGGCTATATCAAGACAGGTGAACCCATGGATAAAGCTGGAAGCTACGGGATTCAGGGAATAGGTTCGCTTTTTATTGAAAAGATTGAGGGTGACTTTTACAGTATTATGGGACTTCCCTTAAATCTTCTTTACCGGATGTTGTTGGAATTTGGCATCAATCCGTTAAAGGCATAATTGAGAGGGACGTGTAAGCCTTTACAACAACCCGGTTTTTCACAGCATCATAGAAATTTCAAACATCTTTATTCCCCAAAAAAACATTCAACAAAATAGGTTGAAAGATGTGACTGATATACTTTAAGGTTTGGCAGTAAGCTGATTTCATTAATGCCCGTCGCCTTTTATGCTGTGACCAGCACGCCAACCTCCAAAAAGAAACGGAGTTTTTGTGCTGGAGCTTGCGGCGAAAGTGCATCACAGCGGTTCCTTCCACGGTCCGATTTATATTTGTATTGAGCTGGCTTTACCCGTATAATGATTTAGGGTGTAAAATAACTGCGGCGCCTGAAAGGATTTTCGGACGCGTACGCACAACTAATCGATAACTATAACTGTTATACAGCCATATCGCTTATGCGGAGGCTGAAAGGAAGAGATCAGGGATGGAATCGTCAACGTTTATGCTGCGAGACCTTCCCCATGAAGAACGACCAAGAGAGCGCATGATGCAATATGGGGCGGAATCACTCAGCCAGGCTGAACTGCTGGCTATACTGCTGCGAACGGGAACCCGCCAGGAATCGGCGATTCATGTGGCGCAGCGCATATTGGGACAGGTTGGCGGTCTTCGCCGTCTGGCCGACCTTAGCATTGAAGAAATGATGGATATCAAGGGGATCGGTCCCGCCAAAGCGGTGCAGTTAAAGGCCGGGATTGAGCTGGGACGCAGGATGTCGAACTCGCGGCTGGACCAGCCGGTTACGATTCGCAGCCCGCATGATGCGGCGGATATCCTGACCGAGCAGCTTCGCTATTTGCAGAAGGAGCATTTTGTCTGCCTGTTTCTTAATACGAAAAATCACGTGATTGCGCAGGAAACGCTTTCGATGGGCAGCCTTAATGCATCCATCGTTCATCCAAGAGAGGTGTTTCGGGCGGCCATTAAGTGCAGCAGCGCTTCCATTATATGTGCACATAACCATCCCAGCGGGGACCCGACACCGAGTCCGGAGGATATTACCCTGACCCGAAGACTGCTTGAGGCAGGCGAGATTGTCGGAATTGATGTGCTGGACCATTTGATTATCGGCGATGACGGATTTGTAAGCATGAAGGAACAAGGACTTATGTAACATTAAACGACGCACATTGACAGGGAAAGGGAGTTTACAGAATGTTAGGTGGCTTTACAAAAGATTTGGGAATTGACTTAGGAACGGCAAATACACTGGTTTACGTCCGCGGAAAAGGCATTGTGGTAAGAGAGCCTTCCGTCGTCGCGATCCGTACCGATACAAAGACGATTGAAGCTGTAGGCGAATCCGCTAAAAAAATGATCGGCCGTACGCCGGGAAATATCCGGGCTATCCGTCCCATGAAGGATGGGGTTATCGCCGACTTCGATACAACCGCTACAATGATTAAATACTTTATCCGCCAGGCTCAGAAGCAGCGCTCCATGTTCCAGCGCCATCCGAACGTAATGGTATGCGTGCCTTCGGGAATTACCGCCGTGGAGCAGCGGGCCGTCGAGGATGCGACGAAGCAAGCCGGAGCCCGCGAGGCATATATTATCGAGGAACCGTTCGCGGCTGCGATCGGCGCCGACCTGCCGGTATGGGAACCGACGGGCAGCATGGTCGTTGATATCGGCGGCGGCACAACGGAGGTTGCCGTCATTTCGCTGGGCGGCATTGTGACAAGCCGGTCCGTGCGCGTGGCAGGAGACGAAATGGACGAGTCGATTATCCAATACATTAAGCGTCAGTACAACCTCATGATCGGGGAACGCACTGCTGAACAATTGAAGATGGATATTGGCTCCGCACTGCCGCTGGAGAAGGCGGAGACGATGGAAATCCGAGGACGGGATCTTGTAACCGGACTTCCAAAGACACTCAGCATCACATCGGGCGAGATTTCCGAGGCGCTGGCCGATACGGTCAATGCGATTACCGAAGCGGTAAAAGTAACGCTGGAGAAATGTCCGCCTGAGCTTGCTGCCGACATCATGGACCGCGGGATTGTTCTGACCGGCGGTGGGGCGCTGCTTCGTAATTTGGATAAGCTGCTGGCGCGCGAGACCGGAATGCCTGTTATCGTAGCGGAGAATCCGCTCGACTGCGTGGCGATCGGAACCGGTAAAGCGCTGGAAAATATCCATCTGTTCAAGACCCGCAGCAACGCATCCTTTCGGACGAAACGGTAAGTTAATGGGGAGAGACAAGGACTATCGGGAGCTTCTGGAGCGGGAGAGAAAACGGTTGTTAGAGGGTGTTGAAACTGTTTAAGCTGTTAAGCAATAAGCGGCTGTTCATACTGTTGATTACGCTGGTGCTTTTTATTGTGGTCATGGGCTTCTCTCTCGGAACAAGAAAGTCGCTGTCGTGGCCCGAAAATTTCGTTAGAGATACGACCGGTTTTGTGCAGAACGTGTTCTACAAGCCCGCTGGATTCATAGCGGGCTTCTTTGAAGATATCGGCAACCTGAAGGGTTTGGCCGAGGAGAACGAGCGGCTGAAGATCACCGTCGCTCAGTATACCCGGGAAAAAGCGGAGTATAATGCTATCGCGGCCGACAATGAGAAGTATAAGAGGTTGTGGCATTTAACGCAGGCGCAGAGAAATAAATACAATTACGAGTATCATTACGCCCAGGTCGTCAGCCTGACAACGGAGCCGAGTAACAATTCGCTGGTTATTGATTTAGGGGCGCGTGACGGCGTCAAGCCGAATATGTCCGTTATTTCCGAGAAAGGTATGGTCGGCATCATCAGCAAGGTGAGCAACTTTACGTCCACTGTGAAGCTGCTGACTATGATGGACAGCAGCGATCCGAATTCACAGCCGCCCATCGCCGCCACGGCCATCGGCAAAATCGACCAGACGTTTGGCATGGTCGAACGTTACGACCAGCAGACCGGCAGGCTCATTATGACCCGGATTGACGAGAAAGACCCGATCGCCAAATATGACACCGTTATAACGTCCGGACTCGGCGGTCTCTATCCTCGAGGGCTTACAATCGGCACCGTCGAAAGCGTCGCGGATGGGGAGTTCGGGTTAACCAAAACCGCTGTCATTAAGCCTGCGGCCGAATTCGAGGACTGGAAGAACCTGCTAGTCGTTTTCACTCCCCAGGAGGAGCAGTAGTGAACGCGCGCAGGTCGACTCTTATTCTGTTGCTGTTTCTGCTGTTTATTCTTCAGGGGACCGTACTGCCCTGGGTTATACCGGATTCGTGGGAAATGCGGATCGTTCCTAATCTTGTCTTTATTGTTATTTTAATTGTGACCGTTTATCGTCACCGGCATACGGGGCTGGTATTGGGCCTAAGCTTCGGCATGCTGCAAGATATCATATTTTACGGAAGAATTATCGGAGCCCATTCCTTTGCTATGGGGGTGTCAGCCTATTTGATCGGCTTGATCTTCCAGACACCGCGGGCTCCGCTGCCGCTTATGATGACGATTGTGCTTCTGGGAAGCTGGCTCGAAGACAGCATCTTGTTCGGCATTTACAGCATATTCAAGCTGAACCGCGATCCATACAATTGGGCGCTGCTTAACTATATGCTGCCCACCATGCTTATTCATTTTGTCCTTGGACTTCTGCTGTACATTCCCGTTCGGCGTCAGCTTGAGAAGCTGGAGAACGTGACGCGCAAGGAAGAGAAGGAGTAGGGCTTGGCTCAATTTCTATCGAATCAAGCAGGAACTTCAGGGCCTTGGCACGAATGAATGAGAATGGGGGGAGGGGCAAATGACAGTAATATCCAAGCATGTACGGATAAAAGGCATCAAGGACGGCCTGGTCTTCCTGCTAGATGACAAATGTCCCTTTGAAGAGCTGCTTGACGAGCTTCGCTACAAGCTGGAGCACAGCCATCAAAATATTTTGACCGGACCGATCGTGCATGTGGATGTCAAGCTTGGCAGCCGTTCGGTAACAGAGGAAGAAAAGGAAGCGGTGCTGGAGATATTGCGCAAACCGGGCAATCTGCTGATCCGTTCGATCGAGGCGCAGAATGCCCCGAAACCGGAGAGCGGAAGTTCGATGTTCGTGATGAGCGGCATCCTTAGGTCCGGCCAGGTGCTGCATCATAAGGGAGATCTGCTCTTTCTCGGAGACGTGAATCCCGGCGGCACGATTACCTGCACCGGAGATATTTTTATTCTCGGGGCGCTGAGAGGCATGGCTCACGCGGGAGTGGAGGGCAATGAAGAAGCGGTTATCGCGGCTTCCGTAATGGCTCCAACCCAGCTTCGCATAGCCGAGATCATCAGCCGGCCCCCGGACGAATGGGAAACCCGGGAGAGCAGCATGGAATTTGCTTTTTTGTCGGAAGGTGCTATGAAAATCGACAAAATCCACAACCTCGTCAAGCTGCGTCGGGATTTAAATGTGTTTAAAGGGGTGTAGCCTCATGGGAGAAGCGATTGTTGTTACCTCCGGCAAAGGCGGCGTGGGCAAGACGACCACAACGGCCAATATTGGAACCGCGCTTGCGCTGCAGGGGAAAAAAGTATGTCTCGTTGATACCGATATCGGGCTGCGAAATCTGGACGTGGTTATGGGTCTTGAGAACCGAATCATATATGATTTGGTGGATGTCGCCGAAGGACGCTGCAGGCTTGGCCAGGCATTGGTCAAAGACAAGCGGTTTGAAGAGCTGTATATGCTCCCGGCCGCGCAGACAAAGGACAAAACTTCAGTTACCCCCGAGCAGGTCAGAGATATCGTATTGGAACTGAAGAAGGAATATGAATATATTCTGATCGATTGTCCGGCAGGAATTGAGCACGGCTTCCGCAACGCGGTAGCCGGCGCGGATAAGGCGATTGTCGTAACAACGCCTGAACATGCAGCCGTGCGCGACGCCGACCGGGTGATCGGGCTGCTCGAGCAGTCCGATGTGGAATCGCCCAAGCTGGTCATTAACCGCATCCGGCCTGGACTCATCAAATCCGGCGATATGCTGGATGTCGAGGATATTCTGCAGGTGCTCAATATCGACCTGATCGGGATTGTACCGGATGACGAACTCGTGATTAAGGCAGCTAATATGGGAGAGCCAACGGTCATGAATCCGGATTCGGATGCCGCCATCGCCTACCGCAATATTGCCCGCCGCATCTTGGGCGACGCTGTGCCTCTGATGCAGCTTGACCGCAAGCCGGGCGCATTCAAAAAGTTGAAGAAATTTTTCGGTATCGGTTAAAGGCATACACCTGAGGCTGCCGAAAAAACAAGCCCCGGACACCACGTTCATTAGTGGTTGTCCGGGGCTGTTTGTTCTGCCCAGGCGTGGAAGAAGCACTTCGCGCATGCTGGAGTGGAACCGCCAACAGTATGATTCCCCCGGGCCCCCGAGCCCCCGAGCCCCCGAGCAGAAGGGCTGCCATCCGCACCGCGCCGAAGGCAGCAGCGAGGCGCTGCCTGGAGCCTAGCGTCGGTAGTCACCGCCCTGAACGAATTGTCTGGTCTGTTGCGTCGTTTCCCATAAGATAGCCGCTCCGTTCCTCCTCGGAAGGCTTGTTCTAAAATCGCTGTATTCCTTCATAGGATGATACTAAACAAGCCCGCCGGAGGGATCGATATGGGTCACAAAACAATCGCAGGGAATCACCGCAAGCAGCCTATCCGCAATCTGCTGGAAGAAAAACCGGATTTCGCCAAACCGCCGCGATTCAGCAAGCCGGGTGACGGCAGTGCGGAAGATTGGCATAAATACCTGAATGGGAACGACGCCGAGCCCGACCCGGAAAAACTGTGGAAAGAGCGGCACCGCAACTGGGACGGGGAAGGAGAACGGGAACGGCAGAAGCCGCGATTCCTGTCAGGCTTTATTCGGCGCACAATGATCAGCGGGCTTCTGTTCGGAGCGGTATGGGGAATCTTTACGGTGCAGCAGCCATGGGCTTATCGCGCGCAAAATTTCATAACCGGCGTATTAAGCAAAGATATGGACTTTACTGCTGCCCGTGTGTGGTATGAACGGTATTTTGACGGAGCTCCTGCATTTATCCCGATTTTCGGGGATGGTGAGGAGACAACGCGGAAAGTCTCGGCGCTTCATAAGCTGTCTTCCCCTATAGCAGGAAGCATTGTAAGGCCATTTGCCTCTACGCTAAAAGGCGTAGAAATTATGCCTGCGGTTGATGAAGCCGGAAGTGCGGTGGTAAAAAGCATAGATATGGGAAGGGTGCTCTCCGTTTCACGTGAAGCGGAAGGAGGCATCCGTGTAACCGTTCAGCATAGCGGAGGAATTACCGCCGAATACGGACATTTATACGGCACGAAGCTGAAAGCGGACGACTGGGTGCAGAGCGGCGATACCGTCGGATGGATGGAGGAAACGAACGCATCTTCTCCGAAGCTGCTCTATTTTGCGGTGATGCGTGACAAGGCTTATATCGATCCGGCGGAAGAGATCGGTTTTGATTAGGGTCTGGGGCATTTCCTTTTTCATGCACCCGCTGTTTGTCATCATTATGCTGCTTTCCGTGCTTACCGGACAATTTCTCGAATTGCTGACGCTCTTTGCCATTGTCCTCGTTCACGAGCTGGGACATGTCTGGGCGGCACTCCTGGCCGGGGCCACCGTCAAATCGGTGCAGCTGCTCCCGTTCGGAGGAGTCGCAGTCATTGAGGACAATGGAAAGCTGACCGCATACCGCGAAATCGGAATTGCGCTAGCGGGACCGCTGCAGAACGTTCTGATGATTGCGTTCGCGGCCGCTTTTAAAGAAGCAGGCTGGGGTGGCGAAGCCTATATGACTTATCTCATCCAAGCCAATCTCATTATCGCCCTATTTAATATGCTGCCTATTTTACCGCTTGATGGAGGGAGAATCGTACAAGCTGCCCTAAGCCTTCAGGCGCCGTATTACTCGACTCTGCTGTGGTGCGGAAGAATCAGCATTGCGGCAAGCGCCTTGACCGCTGTGTATGCTCTGTTGCCGCTGGGAAGCGGCGGCGGACTTCGGCTTAATTTGCTGATGATCGCCGCATTTCTGCTGTATTCCAATATAACGGATCATCGAAATCTTCCTTACCGGTTTTTGGCTTTTCTTATGAACCGGGGGGCTATATATGAACAACATATGGACAAAGGCACACCTGCACTCCCAATTGTTGCGCCTCTTGCGAAACCTTTGGATGACATTCTGCGTCTATTTAAACGGCACCAGTATCATTTGATCTATGTGCTTGACGCCGAAGGAGGCGTGATGGCGGTCGTACCGGAGCAGCGCTTGCTCTCGTCCTATTTTGGGATTTGAAGCAAGTGTTTTCGGCGCTCTCCGCCAATCCGCCCTAGGGAAATCGGGATATTTTTGAAATATGGAATAGAGAAAGCTTCGCGCTTATCCATAGTTTCACATTTTTACGAGAAACGGTTGCAGTCCTTAAATGGACAGCGGAGCCGTTCTTCTTATGTAACTAGAGGTGACGCCATGAAACAAATGATCGTTCACTGCTCGCAGCATATGACCAGGATGGCCCTTCTGGAGAAGGGAAGGCTGGTGGAATATGCGGCTGAGCGGGAGGAGCAGCAGGGACTGGTCGGCAGCTATTACAAGGGACGGGTAATGAATGTGCTGCCTGGAATGCAGGCCGCTTTTGTCGATATCGGGCAGAAAAAAAATGCCTTTCTATATGTAGATGATGTACTGCATCCGCATCTGGAGAAACAGCCTAAAGTAAAGCCATCGATTGATACGCTGCTAAAGCCCGGACAGGAAATTATTGTTCAGGTTAGAAGAGAACCTAGAGGAAACAAGGGAGCGCGGGTTACGACACACTACACGCTCCCCGGACGCTGGATGGTATATATGCCGTTTGCGGAATACGTCGGGGTTTCCAAAAAGATCGGGCGCGAATCCGAGCGGAACCGGCTGAAGGCGCTGGCCGAACGCCTGCGGAAGAATGAAGAAGGTCTGATTATGCGCACCGTGTCCGAGGACGAGCTCTCCGTAGCGGTGGAAGGAGATTTGGCTCTTCTGCGGGCACAGTGGGAGAGGATCATGCGCCGCGCCCAAAAGGCGGAGGCGCCGGCGCTGCTGCACCGCGATCTCAGCATCGTACAAAGATTCATCCGTGACACGTTCGATCCCCGGCTGGACGAGCTTCGGATAGATTCTCCGCAGGCCGTCAAAGAGGCCGAGGCATTCTTAAGTGAGATGGCTCCGGAAGGATACAAGCCGGTGGAGCTGTATACCGGAATCGAGCCGATTTTTGCCGCATACGGGGTGGTAGAGCAGCTCGTGCGCGGATTCAGCCGCAAAATCACGCTCGAAGGTGGAGGAACGCTTATCTGGGATGAGGCGGAAGCGCTCACCGTAATTGATGTCAACACGGCTCAATATACGGGCGGCGCGTCGCTGGAGGAGACGGTTACGCGCACTAATCTTCTCGCTGCGGAAGAGATCGGGCGTCTGATCCGGCTTCGGGATACCGGCGGCATTATCATCATCGATTTCATTGACATGGAACGGGAAGAGCATCGCAAAATGGTGGTGGCCCGGCTTGAAAGCATCGTCAGCGGCGACCGGACGAAGACTTATATTTTGGGCTGGACCCGGCTGGGACTGCTTGAGATGACGCGAAAAAAAGTGAGGCATGACGTCATGGAATTCTCCACACGTTCATGTGAATGCTGCGGAGGCACCGGTCGAACGCCGATTTGGAATCAGGAATGGGAATAACCGGTATCGCATTCTTGGAAAATATTTATATGCAGCATTAGCGTTGACTATTACAAGTCTCCATGCTATCATCTATAAGTATGTGTCTGGTTTATTCAATTGCCTGCACATGCTGTAACCGCTCCGATCGGGTAATCAAGCGCGATTCCATAAGGGAGAGCCACCTGGACCAGGCGAGTCTGAGACATGAGGAGGTGCAAAACCAATGTATGCAATTATCGAAACTGGCGGCAAGCAATACAAAGTTCAAGAGGGCGACGTATTGTTCATCGAGAAGCTGAACGCGGAAGACGGAGCAAGCGTAACGTTTGACCGTGTCCTGGCTGTATCGAACGAAGGCGGTCTGACGGCGGGAACTCCGCTCGTAAGCGGCGCTTCCGTAACGGCGAAGGTTGAGAAGCATGGTAAAGGTCAGAAGGTTGTCGTTTACAAATACAAACCGAAGAAGAACTACCATAAGAAGCAAGGCCATCGTCAACCTTACACGAAAGTAACGATCGAGAAGATTCAAGCGTAAGAAGGTGCGTTAATGATTAACGTGCGGATTACGAGGTCTTCCTCTCAGGGCGTCATCGTCGGTTTTGCCGTAAAAGGCCATGCCGAGTATGACAAAAGGGGCAGAGATATCGTATGTGCCGGTGTTTCGACTGTAACGGTCGGTACTGTCAACGCGATTGAAGCCTTAACCGGAGTCGTGCTGGATTCGTCCATGAAGGACGGGTTTCTCAGCGGGACGCTGTTGCCGATTGAAGACCCCGAAACTGCTGCCAAAGTGCAGCTGCTTCTGGAATCCATGGTCGTTATGCTCAATACGATTGCAGAGTCGTACGGTAAGTATATTCAGATACAGGAAGTCATTATTTGAAGAAGGAGGTAGACAGCATGTTGAAATTGGATCTTCAATTGTTCGCATCGAAAAAAGGTGTAGGTTCCACAAAGAACGGACGCGATAGCCACGCGAAACGTCTTGGTGTGAAACGCGCCGATGGCCAAGCCGTAACAGGCGGAAGCATTCTGGTGCGTCAACGCGGAACGAAAATCCACCCGGGCACGAACGTAGGCATCGGCAAAGACGATACTTTGTTCGCCAAAGTGGACGGCGTTGTGAAGTTCGAACGTCTGGGCCGCGATCGCAAGAAAGTGAGCGTCTACCCGGTAGACGTCGCTCCGGTAGCGGCGGCTCTGGAAGCGTAAGCTTACGGACTATAATTGCTAGTAAAGCCTCCGGCATGAACGCCGGGGGTTTTTTTGCTGGAGAGGAAAATTCTTGCCGCGTCTTAATGAATCCGGGGGAATTCCTATGGTATACTTGGTAAACAAGAACGGGTCTGATTGCGGTAGAGCGCTAAGAATTCGCGAACGTAAGGGACGGGGAAGATCGTATGAAATCCTGGAAAAGCGCAGTAGGAGTGTCGGTCTTATCGATAGCGTTTCCCTTGGGGGCCGCATGCGTATGGCCGACGCTTTGGACATGCCTTCTGCTTGGCTTGTGGGCCGCAGCGGCAGCTTTATTCAGCGTCCTGGCGGTCCGCCGCCATTATGAACGGGAACTGCGGAAGCAAGAACGGATCCTGCAGCAGACGGCGATCCGGACGCTTAATCATCACCGCCATGACTGGATGAATGATCTCCAGGTATTGTACGGCTATATTCAACTGGGCAAGCCTGATAAATCGGTACAGTGTGTGGAAAGAATAAAAGGGCGCATCGAGCTGGACAGCCGGATATCCAAGCTTGGTATACCTTCGCTGGTCTTCTATCTTCAATCCTTCCGCACCGTGGGCGGCAGCCTGCAATTGGATATTGAAGTGGAAGAAGGATTGCATCTCGGAGATAGGCTGACACCCGAGGCTGGAGATGAGCTGACCTCGGTGATTATGCAGACGGTCAGAGCCTGCCAATTTGGAGGGTTCGCTGCCCAGGGCGAGACCCGTTCGCTGATCCTTTCCTTTAAGAAGGATAAGGGGGACGTTGTCATTGCATTCGGCGGCAACAGCGATGGCTTGCGCGGAGGAACGGAGTTGTTCCGGGAACAGATATTCAATATCGTGCAGGGCAAAATTGTAACAGCGGAGCAGCTGACGCCCCATAAGGCGGATTTCCAGCTGCGCCTGCCGATGGGAATGTGAAGGAAGGTGAGACATCCATGTTTGTAGATAAAGCGAAAATATTTGTAAAAGGCGGCGACGGCGGTGACGGTCTGGTGGCGTTCCGCCGCGAGAAATATGTGCCGGAGGGCGGTCCGGCCGGCGGCGACGGCGGCAAGGGCGGCGACGTCATTTTCCGCGTGGACGAAGGGCTGCGTACCCTGATGGATTTCCGGTATCAGCGGCATTTCAAGGCCCAGCGCGGGGAAAAGGGACGCAATAAGAGCCAGCACGGCGCGGGAGCCGACGATATGATCGTTCGTATTCCGCCGGGAACGGTGCTCATTGACGATGACAGCGGCGAGATCATCGCCGACATGACGCGTCACGGCCAGGAAGTAATTGTGGCCCGGGGCGGCCGGGGTGGCCGGGGCAACATTCGCTTCGCAACGCCGAATAACCCTGCTCCCGAGCTTGCCGAGAATGGGGAGGAAGGTCAGGAACGCTACGTTGTGCTTGAGCTTAAAGTAATGGCGGATGTAGGGCTTGTCGGCTTTCCGAGCGTTGGCAAATCCACTTTGCTGTCCGTCGTTTCGGCTGCCAAGCCTAAGATCGGAGCGTACCATTTTACTACCATTACACCGAATCTCGGCGTCGTGGACGTAGGTGACGGCCGCAGCTTTGTTATGGCCGACCTTCCCGGACTGATCGAGGGCGCTCATGAGGGCATTGGGCTAGGGCATGAATTTCTGCGCCACATCGAACGCACGCGCATCATCATTCACGTTGTCGATATGGCCGGCTCCGAAGGCCGTGACCCGTTCGAGGACTGGGTGAAGATCAACGAAGAGCTGAAGCAATACAACACAGACCTTGCCGGTCGTCCGCAGATTGTGGCTGCCAATAAGATGGACATGGAGGAAGCGGAGGCGAACCTGGCTTCTTTCCGGGAGCGCGCCGGCAGTCTTCAGCCCGATCTGGAGATCCTGCCCATCTCGTCGCTGACCCGCAAAGGCGTTCAAGAGCTGCTTTACCGCGCCGCAGATTTGCTCGATTCCATTCCGCAGGCTCCGGCCGTGGAGGAAGTGGCAGAGAGCGGTGAGCATAAAGTATATAAGCTTGAGGCAAAGGATGATGACTCGTTTACGATTACCCGTGATAACGAAGCTTTTGTCGTCAGCAGTCCGAAGATTGAGCGGATGCTCAAACGGATGCAGCTTAATTCGCATGATGCGATTCTGAAGCTGGCGCGGACGCTGCGGCATATGGGTGTAGATGAGGAACTCCGCAAGCGCGGCGCGGTGGAAGGTACTATCGTTCGAATCGCTGATTTCGAATTCGAGTTTGTCGAGAGCAGCAGCTACTATTGAACAAGTGAATAACGGGCCGAAAGCAGGCGCAGGCATGGTTTCTTCGTACAAGGAGAACCGTGACGGCGCCTTTTTTCTTGCACTTTTTTCAATAGGTGAGTCGTATATGGAAGTTGTTCCTATGCTGCTGCTGAATCGGAAGTTGAATTTCAGAGTACAACGGTTTTGTGAAAAGTATTGCAATTCTTTCTGAATAACTTTATAATGTCCACTATGTAAAAACAAAAGTCTTTGAGGAGAGGACGTTTGTGAAAGAACGTTATTATTTGGTTCGTGAAGATATTTTGCCCGAGGCGGTACTGAAGACGATGCAGGTCAAGCAGTTGCTGGAAGCCGGCGATGCCAAGACGGTTCATGAGGGCGTGGAGCAGGTGGGGCTGAGCCGGAGCGCTTTTTACAAATACAAGGACGGCATCCATCTGATCCATCAGCTGGAAAGGGAGCGCATCGTAACGATATCGATGGATCTTGAACACGAGTCGGGCATGCTGTCCAAAGTGCTCGGAGCCGTAGCGGGGCATGGAGCCAATGTGCTGACCATTCATCAGAGCATTCCGCTTCAAGGGTGGGCGAACGTTGTCCTTTCCATTGAGATCACCCACATAAACGATGAACTGGGAGATATGCTGGATAGCCTGAAAGGGATGCCCGGCGTCAAGCGCGCTTTAATTGTGGGGCAAGGTTAGAAAAGGAATATAAGTTAAGGGGGATTCAGATTCAGATGAAACCGGTGAAAGTAGGATTGCTCGGGCTGGGAACTGTCGGTACGGGCGTAGTGCGCATCGTCCAGGGGAACCAGGAGGATTTGAGCAGTCAGGTCGGTTCGCAGATACATATTGAACGTATTGCTGTCAAGAACTGTGATAAGCCCCGTTCGATCGAGATCGATCCGGCGAAGCTGACCACCGATCCTTGGGAAGTCATCCGGGACCCGGAAATCGATGTTATCGTTGAGGTTATGGGCGGGGTGGACGCCACCAGAGAGTATATTTTGGAGGCTCTTGAGCGGGGCAAGCATATCGTTACCGCGAACAAAGATCTTATGGCTCTGTACGGGACCGAAATATTGGAAAAAGCGCAGGAAAAACAATGCGATGTTTTTTATGAAGCCAGCGTGGCGGGAGGCATCCCGATTATCCGGACATTGATCGAAGGCTTTTCTTCCGACCGGATCGTTAAAATCATGGGTATTGTCAACGGAACAACCAATTATATACTGACCAAAATGAGCCAGGAAGGCGCTTCGTACGACGATGTGCTGAAGGAGGCGCAGGAGCTCGGTTACGCCGAGTCCGATCCGACCTCGGATGTGGAAGGACTTGACGCGGCCCGCAAAATGGCGATTCTCGGCACGCTGGGCTTCCGCACCAACGTTGAACTGCGGGACGTGAGCGTAAGCGGAATTTCCGGCGTCAGCAAAGAGGATATTTTGTTTGCGAAGCGTCTTGGATATGAGATGAAGCTTCTCGGCATTGCCGAGAGCGATAATGATGAATTCAGCATCAGCGTTCAGCCTACCATGATCCGTGCGAGCCATCCGATCGCTTCCGTTAACGGAGTTTTCAATGCGGTTTATGTCTACGGCGAAGCAGTCGGGGAAACGATGTTCTACGGAGCGGGAGCGGGCGAGATGCCGACGGCAACCTCTGTAGTGGCTGACCTGGTAGCGGTGATCAAGAACCTGAAGCTGGGCGTTAACGGACTGAAACAAATCGTTCCTTATAAGAATAAGAAGCTGAAGAGCGATGACGATATTTATTTTAAAAACTTCCTGCTGCTCCACGTTGACGATAAAGCGGGGGTGCTTGCCAAAATTACCCAAGTGTTCGCCGAATGCGACGTCAGCCTCGATTCCGTCGTACAGCAGGCCAATCCGAATAATCCGGCCGCCGAGATCATTATCGTTACGCATGATGCCAGCAAGTCCAGTATGAACAAGGTTCTCCGCCGTTTCGAGGAACTTGAGGTCATCCGCCGCGTCAAGAGCCATTACCGTGTCGAGGGCTGATGCAAACCGCAGGGAAGGCAATTATTTTTAAAGGAGACCATGGGTTGTGAAATATTCTATACTGCATGATAATAGAGAGCAATATTCCATTATGTTGAATAAAGGTCTTGCCGCAGACAAAGGGCGGTGCGCTCATGGCTAACAATAGAAAGGTTAGGGTAAAAATACCCGCCAGCACTGCTAATCTGGGTCCGGGATTCGATACGCTCGGCATGGCGCTCTCGCTGTACGCCTGGATCGAAATGGGCGAAGCGGAGCAGACCGTCTTTCACCTGTACGGTGATGAGATGAAGGATGTGGCCCTTGATAAGAGCAACTTGATTTACAAGGTTGCGCAGATGGTATTCGACGAGGCCGGCGTATCCGTCCCTGAGCTGGAAATCTCGATGCATTCCGAAATTCCGCTGACACGCGGGCTTGGCAGCAGCGCTTCGGCCATTATCGGCGGCATGGTTGCGGCCAATGCGCTGATCGGGTCTCCTCTGAGCAATGACAGGCTCTTTGATATGGCAACCGCGCTGGAGAAGCATCCCGACAACGTCGGCGCTTCTCTGTTTGGAGGAATCATCGCCGCCGCCTGGGACGGCAGCCATGCGGATGTTATCCGCATCGAGCCGCCGAAGGATCTGGAAGTGCTTGTCGTTATTCCAGAATTTGAACTGGCGACGTCCAAGGCTAGGGAGGCTCTTCCGTCCAGTGTAACTGTGGCCGATGCCGTGTACAATGTCAGCCGCTCTTCGCTGCTGACGGGAGCGCTCGCCTGCGGGCGGCTTGATTTGATCGGCGCAGCGATGCGGGACCGCCTGCATCAGCCGTACCGGGCTCCGCTGGTTCCCGGCATGGAGACAGTACTGGCGGAAGCGACGCAGCACGGAGCGCTTGGAATCGCTCTAAGCGGTGCCGGTCCGACGCTGATTGCGTTTGTAGATCGGAGAGAACCCCGGAAAAGCGAACTGGAAGCCTTTCTGATGGAAACGATGCGAAAGCATGGCATTGAAGCGCGTACCCGCTGGCTTCTGCCGTGCCGAACAGGGGCGCTTGCGGAGTCTGTAGATGAAAATGGGATGCAAAATCAATCATTTTTGGATATGATAAAAGGAGAAGTACGGTCATGAAATCAATAGCGGTGCTGCCGCAGGGAACGACCTCTCATGAAGCTTTGCTGTATCTGATGAAAGGGGAACCCTGCCGGCCGGTGTTCTATAAGCTTATTTCCGACGTGTTTCTGGCAACGGCCAAAGGAGAGACCGATTACAGTGTCATTCCGGTCGAGAATACGATTGAAGGCTCGGTTAGCATGCACATGGACTGGCTTATTCATGAAGTGGACCTGCCGATGCAGGCCGAATGGATTTATCCTTCTGTGCAGAACCTGATTGCTAACCCCGGTGAGTTTGCGGACGGAAAAGGCGGTGTCGATTACTCGCGCATCGTAAAAATCCTCTCCCATCCGGTTGCAATGGCCCAGTGCGGCCATTTTATCCGCAGGCATGCCCCGACTGCCGAACTTGAAACCGTGGGAAGCACCTCGGAAGCTGTGGAAATCGTTAAGAACAACCCCGGCAAAGGCTGGGCGGCAATCGGCATTGAGCTTGGCGCGAAGACTTTTGGACTAGAGATTGTCGCAAGCAAAATTACCGATCATCACAATAATTTTACACGTTTTGTGCTGGCGGGACCCGGGAAACTTGAGATTCCCCGCGTAAGCACCGGCAGCAAGACCAGCGTACTGATCACCCTGCCTGAAGATTTTCCGGGTGCGCTCCACCAGGTTCTTTCAGCCTTTGCTTGGCGCAAGCTGAATTTGTCGCGGATTGAATCACGGCCTACGAAGAAGAAGCTGGGTACCTACTATTTTTATATTGATGTGCTCGAACCGTTGGAATCGGTCCTCCTGCCTGCCGCTATTGAGGAAATCAAAGCTTTGGGTTGCCAGGTCCGAATTCTGGGCTCGTATCCCACATACACCTATGAGGAAGAGAAAGCGGAGGTGCAGTAAGTTCATGTCTGAGCAGTTGATTTATCTAGATGGACAATATGTAACGAAAGAAAAGGCGATGGTATCCGTTTTTGACCACGGCTTTCTGTATGGCGACGGGATTTTTGAAGGGATTCGGATTTATAACGGCAACATTTTTAAATGCAAAGAGCATTTGGACAGGCTGTATGATTCGGCCAAATCCATCATGCTTGACATCCCGCTGACTTATGACGAGATGCTGGAAGCAATGGCGGAGACGATCCGCCGTAATGATATGCGTAACGGTTATATCCGCCTCATCGTTTCCCGCGGCCCCGGCAACCTCGGACTTGATCCCCGCCGGTGCCCCAAAGCCAGCGTCATTATTATTGTAGAACAGCTGGCCATCTATCCTGAAGAGGCTTATCTGAACGGCCTTCGTGCCGTTTCCGTGTCCCAGCGCCGCAACATTCCGGATGCGCTGAATCCGAAGATCAAATCGCTTAACTATTTGAACAACATTCTGGTCAAAATCCAGTCCAATCTTGCAGAAGCCGACGAGGCGATCATGCTGAACGCACAGGGATATGTGACGGAAGGCTCGGGCGACAATATTTTTATCATCAAAAAAGGCGTTGTCTACACCCCGCCGTGCTACCTTGGCGCTCTTGAGGGAATTACGCGTTTTGCCATTATCGAGCTGTGTGAGAAGCTCGGCATCAAGCTTAAAGAAGAGCCTTTCACGATGCATGATATTTATATTGCGGATGAGGTCTTCTTCACCGGTACGGCGGCTGAGGTTATCGCGGCCCGCGAAATCGACGGACGGATCATCGGCGAAGGCCATGCCGGTCCGATTACGCTGAAGCTGCTGGAGGAATTCCGGAGCATTGTGGACAAAGATGGCTATAAGGTGTGGCAGTCCTAAGTTTTTGAATAGCAACGAACAATCCTTTGATGCGCGTGCAATCATGCCGCATGAAAGGATTTTTTTTGCTTCTGGGATGTCAATCGCCCATGGGCTGCATAAGATGTAGTAACGAAGGAGGCGGCTCTACCGCAAATCACTGCGACAAAAAGCATTGCTCCATAAAAAGTTAGGAGGTTAAATCTGCGTGAAAATACACATTGTCAAGCAAGGCGATACACTCTATGAATTGTCCAAAAAGTACGGGGTGCCGCTGGATAAAGTGATCGAAGCCAATCCGCAAATTGCAAACCCCGATGTTTTGGCTGTCGGAGACAAGGTGAAAATCCCTTCTGTCGCCGTTCCTGCCCCGGACGGCAGTGAGCTGTACCACAAGCATACGGTCAAGCAGGGAGACACCCTATGGAAATTGTCAAAAGCATGGGGAATTCAGCTCAAGGATATGATTGGTGCTAATCCTCAATTAAAAAATCCCGATGTGCTTAAAATAGGGGATATCGTGAATATTCCCAAAAAAGCGACAGTTTCTCCAGTGCTTCCGGTAAACCCGGCAAACCCAGTAAATCCGAACTTAGCCCAACCGGAATATGCGCCCACTGCTGTATCAGAGAAAATCACCCCCGGCGGAAAGGCCTTTACGGGTCCGATCGAAAAAGCGGCAGAAACAGCTCCTGTTGCTCCAACACCTGTACCTGTTCCAGAACCGGTAAAAAAGGCAGAAACAGCTCCTGTTGCTCCAACACCTGTACCTGTTCCAGAACCGGCAAAAAAGGCAGAAACGGCTCCTATTGTCCCAGCACCTATACCTGTTCAACAACCGGCAAACATTCCTGCGCCTGTTGCTCCAGTTAAAAAGACGATCCATACCGAGACGCAGAACCTGTTCGTCCAAATTTCGGTTCCTCCTCAAGAAACTGCTGCCCCTTTGCCGCCGATGCCTGAGCCTGTCAAGGAGTACCATATTCCCGCGCCTCCCAAGAGTTATTACGCCTGCGAGCCTATAGCTCCCTGCGACAAATCATACGGTTATCCGGGAATAACGGAAAATCCCAACTATTACGACTGCCCGTCCAATTACCCGATGTATGAGAATGTTCAGCCGATTTCTTATGCGCCTTATGAGGCTCAACCGATGGCGTATATGCCGGAAATGCCTGCGCCATATTGCTATCCGGATACAGGTTATCCTGTCGCGAATGTCCCGGCACCATACTATCCGGGTGTTATGCCCGGCTACACCGCAGAGATGCCTGCTAACGACTTCCAACCTTATTCTGAGAATCCGGCCTACATCTCTCCGCAGTATGGGATTCAGCCGACAACGCTTCCTTGGCCTTCCTGCGGATGCGGGGGGGCTCCTGGAATCGAGCCGTACCCATTCGGTAATGAAGCACCGGTGTATGGAAATATGCCTGTCTATACGAGCGAAACCCAATCTTTCCCTTATGGAATGGGCATTCCTCAACCTTATATGGCGCCTTCGTACCCGCCCGTACCCGCACCCGGACCCACACCATATGGCTCTCCAGTTAACATCCCACCGGTTCCGAAATTTCCGGGTACCGAGGATTGGGTTTATTCGAACCGGCTTCCTGTGGATACGGAGGTTAGCTCCGTATCAGGAGCTTCGTCCGAGCAGAATGCTGCTGCTGCCAACCTGACCGCAGAGCAGAATACTGCCAATCAAGGGGAAGTTAAATCGGCTTCTACGGCCAAGGCCAAGACATCAAGCAGGCAGGGAAAAGACGTTAAAACTAGCAGTACAACGAAGCAGCAGCGTTCGGGGAAAGTCAAAGAGACAGTGAAAAAACGTCGTAACCCTTGGATTTCCGATTGATATTTAAGCGGTCATAGACTTTCAAGGTGCAGATTCGTATCTTCGGGTACGGTCTGCACTTTTATTATTTTACTCGTCTCATTCCGAGACTTTTAAGTAGGTAGAATAAGGAAATAGTATCATATAGGAAAATTGGGAAATATTATAGGTTGCAACATATATCGCAGACATGTTATATTATAAATCTAGTTGCTGATGACAAATTGACAATAGCTGCGAACGACCATGTTTTAGTGGTGCTAAAGCTATTAAAAAAAGTCTTGCAATCGGTCGATAAAAATGATATATTAAAGATCCGGTTGACAAACAGTCATCCGCACTGAAGATTTAAAGCAATGAAGAGTTGATCTTTGAAAACTGAACAACGAGTGAGTGGGAATTCGCTTCAGCGAGTTCCAAAATTGAGATGGATTTCACAGCGTATTTCACGCTTTTGAAATGCCATCCTTGAGAATGCAAATTCTCGTCAGATGTTTCAAATTGAGCTAATCGCTCTATCGATATCTGAATGCGAAATCATCCGCTCAACCGAGTTGGACCGATTTCATATTCGGCCGATGTTGCTCTGCAACATCTTTATTGGAGAGTTTGATCCTGGCTCAGGACGAACGCTGGCGGCGTGCCTAATACATGCAAGTCGAGCGGAGTTGTGAGAGAGCTTGCTCTCGATCAACTTAGCGGCGGACGGGTGAGTAACACGTAGGCAACCTGCCCCTTGGACTGGGATAACTACCGGAAACGGTAGCTAATACCGGATAATTCCTCTTAGCTCCTGCTAGGAGGCTGAAAGGCGGAGCAATCTGTCACCAAGGGATGGGCCTGCGGCGCATTAGCTAGTTGGTGGGGTAACGGCTCACCAAGGCGACGATGCGTAGCCGACCTGAGAGGGTGAACGGCCACACTGGGACTGAGACACGGCCCAGACTCCTACGGGAGGCAGCAGTAGGGAATCTTCCGCAATGGGCGAAAGCCTGACGGAGCAACGCCGCGTGAGTGATGAAGGTTTTCGGATCGTAAAGCTCTGTTGCCAGGGAAGAACGTTCTTAAGAGTAACTGCTTAAGGAGTGACGGTACCTGAGAAGAAAGCCCCGGCTAACTACGTGCCAGCAGCCGCGGTAATACGTAGGGGGCAAGCGTTGTCCGGAATTATTGGGCGTAAAGCGCGCGCAGGCGGCTGTTTAAGTCTGGTGTTTAAACCATGGGCTCAACCTGTGGTCGCACTGGAAACTGGACAGCTTGAGTGCAGAAGAGGAAAGTGGAATTCCACGTGTAGCGGTGAAATGCGTAGAGATGTGGAGGAACACCAGTGGCGAAGGCGACTTTCTGGGCTGTAACTGACGCTGAGGCGCGAAAGCGTGGGGAGCAAACAGGATTAGATACCCTGGTAGTCCACGCCGTAAACGATGAGTGCTAGGTGTTAGGGGTTTCGATACCCTTGGTGCCGAAGTTAACACAGTAAGCACTCCGCCTGGGGAGTACGGTCGCAAGACTGAAACTCAAAGGAATTGACGGGGACCCGCACAAGCAGTGGAGTATGTGGTTTAATTCGAAGCAACGCGAAGAACCTTACCAGGTCTTGACATCCCTCTGAATCGTCTAGAGATAGGCGCGGCCTTCGGGACAGAGGAGACAGGTGGTGCATGGTTGTCGTCAGCTCGTGTCGTGAGATGTTGGGTTAAGTCCCGCAACGAGCGCAACCCTTGACTTTAGTTGCCAGCAGGTGAAGCTGGGCACTCTAGAGTGACTGCCGGTGACAAACCGGAGGAAGGTGGGGATGACGTCAAATCATCATGCCCCTTATGACCTGGGCTACACACGTACTACAATGGCCGGTACAACGGGAAGCGAAGCCGCGAGGCGGAGCCAATCTTAGAAAGCCGGTCTCAGTTCGGATTGCAGGCTGCAACTCGCCTGCATGAAGTCGGAATTGCTAGTAATCGCGGATCAGCATGCCGCGGTGAATACGTTCCCGGGTCTTGTACACACCGCCCGTCACACCACGAGAGTTTACAACACCCGAAGTCGGTGGGGTAACCGCAAGGAGCCAGCCGCCGAAGGTGGGGTAGATGATTGGGGTGAAGTCGTAACAAGGTAGCCGTATCGGAAGGTGCGGCTGGATCACCTCCTTTCTATGGAGAATCGTTTCCCGTAGCGGAAACATTCAAATACACACTCACTCGTTGCTCAGTTTTGAGAGTTCAAGCTCTCAAATCTTGATCCTTGAAAACTGGATACCGAAACGAAAATTGCGTTTTAGAACATCTTTTAGCTGAACTTGTGTCCAAACAAGTTGAAATAGTTATTAGCTGAGAGCGAAGATTTTCGAATGAGAGCGACTTTTGGCTTGAAAGGCGAAAGCGAACGGAGACATCCGGAAGCAGCCTTTCAAACAAGACGGAGCGATCAGGCGGAAATTGGAGCGTTGGTTAAGCTAGTAAGAGCACACGGAGGATGCCTAGGCGCCAGGAGCCGATGAAGGACGTGGCGAACAACGAAAAGGCCTCGGGGAGCTGTAAGCAAGCTTTGATCCGGGGGTGTCCGAATGGGGAAACCCGGCTGTGGTAATGCACAGTCACTTCTCTCTGAATTCATAGGAGAGCTAGAGGCAGACCAGGGGAACTGAAACATCTAAGTACCCTGAGGAAGAGAAAACAAGAGTGATTCCGTCAGTAGCGGCGAGCGAACGCGGAACAGCCTAAACCGAAGAGCTTGCTCTTCGGGGTTGTGGGACGTCTCACATGGAGTTACAAAGGAATAGGGTAAATGAAGAGGTCTGGAAAGGCCCGCTGGAAAAGGTAAAAGCCCTGTAATTGAAATTCTGTTCCCTCCGAGACGGATCCCGAGTAGTGCGGGGCACGTGAAACCCCGTATGAATCCGGCAGGACCATCTGCCAAGGCTAAATACTCCCTGGCGACCGATAGTGAAACAGTACCGTGAGGGAAAGGTGAAAAGCACCCCGGAAGGGGAGTGAAAGAGTACCTGAAACCGTGTGCTTACAAGAAGTCAGAGCCCATTTTAGGGGTGATGGCGTGCCTTTTGTAGAATGAACCGGCGAGTTACGTTTAACGTGCAAGGTTAAGGCGAGGAGCCGGAGCCGCAGCGAAAGCGAGTCTGAATAGGGCGACTTGAGTACGTGGGCGTAGACCCGAAACCGTGTGATCTACCCCTGTCCAGGGTGAAGGTGCGGTAACACGCACTGGAGGCCCGAACCCACGAACGTTGAAAAGTTCGGGGATGAGGTGGGGGTAGCGGAGAAATTCCAATCGAACTCGGAGATAGCTGGTTCTCCCCGAAATAGCTTTAGGGCTAGCCTCGGTGATTAAGAGTAATGGAGGTAGAGCACTGATTGGGTGCGGGGCCCGCAAGGGTTACCAAGCTCAGTCAAACTCCGAATGCCATCTACTTGTCGCCGGGAGTCAGACAGTGAGTGCTAAGATCCATTGTCAAAAGGGAAACAGCCCAGACCATCAGCTAAGGTCCCCAAGTGTGTGTTAAGTGGGAAAGGATGTGGAGTTGCACAGACAACCAGGATGTTGGCTTAGAAGCAGCCACCATTGAAAGAGTGCGTAATAGCTCACTGGTCGAGTGACTCTGCGCCGAAAATGTAACGGGGCTAAACACACCACCGAAGCTATGGCTTGATGCTTGCATCAGGGGTAGGGGAGCGTTGTGTATACATTGAAGGTTGACTGTAAGGACAGCTGGAGCGTACACAAGTGAGAATGCCGGTATGAGTAACGAAAAGATCAGTGAGAATCTGATCCGCCGAAAGCCCAAGGTTTCCTGAGGAAGGCTCGTCCGCTCAGGGTAAGTCGGGACCTAAGGCGAGGCCGACAGGCGTAGTCGAAGGACAACAGGTTGATATTCCTGTACCACCATAATCCGTTATGAGCAATGGGGGGACGCAGGAGGGTAGTGACGCGGACTGATGGATGTCCGTCCAAGCAGCGAGGCTGGTGTATAGGCAAATCCGTACACCGTAAGGCTGGGCTGTGATGGGGAGCGAAAATTGTAGTAGCGAAGGTCATGATCTCACACTGCCAAGAAAAGCCTCTAGCCAGGAGAAGGTGCCCGTACCGCAAACCGACACAGGTAGGCGAGAAGAGAATTCTAAGGCGCGCGGAAGAACTCTCGTTAAGGAACTCGGCAAAATGACCCCGTAACTTCGGGAGAAGGGGTGCCTCGGTAGGGTGAATAGCCCGAGGGGGCCGCAGTGAAAAGGCCCAAGCGACTGTTTAGCAAAAACACAGGTCTGTGCGAAGCCGCAAGGCGAAGTATACGGGCTGACGCCTGCCCGGTGCTGGAAGGTTAAGGGGAGCGGTTAGGAGTAATCCGAAGCTGTGAACCGAAGCCCCAGTAAACGGCGGCCGTAACTATAACGGTCCTAAGGTAGCGAAATTCCTTGTCAGGTAAATTCTGACCCGCACGAATGGCGTAACGACTTGGGCGCTGTCTCAACGAGAGATCCGGTGAAATTTTAATACCTGTGAAGATGCAGGTTACCCGCGACAAGACGGAAAGACCCCATGGAGCTTTACTGCAGCTTGATATTGAACTTGGGTACGATCTGTACAGGATAGGTGGGAGCCTTAGAAGCCGGAGCGCCAGCTTCGGTGGAGGCGACGTTGGGATACCACCCTGATCGTATCTAGGTTCTAACCTGGTACCCTCATCGGGTACGGGGACCGTGTCAGGCGGGCAGTTTGACTGGGGCGGTCGCCTCCTAAAGTGTAACGGAGGCGTCCCAAGGTTCCCTCAGAATGGTTGGAAATCATTCGAAGAGTGCAAAGGCAGAAGGGAGCTTGACTGCGAGACCTACAAGTCGAGCAGGGACGAAAGTCGGGCTTAGTGATCCGGTGGTACCGCATGGAAGGGCCATCGCTCAACGGATAAAAGCTACCCTGGGGATAACAGGCTTATCTCCCCCAAGAGTCCACATCGACGGGGAGGTTTGGCACCTCGATGTCGGCTCATCGCATCCTGGGGCTGAAGTAGGTCCCAAGGGTTGGGCTGTTCGCCCATTAAAGCGGTACGCGAGCTGGGTTCAGAACGTCGTGAGACAGTTCGGTCCCTATCTGTCGTGGGCGCAGGAAATTTGAGAGGAGCTGTCCTTAGTACGAGAGGACCGGGATGGACGTACCGCTGGTGCACCAGTTGTTCCGCCAGGAGCATGGCTGGGTAGCTACGTACGGACGGGATAAGCGCTGAAAGCATCTAAGCGTGAAGCCCCCCTCAAGATGAGATTTCCCAATTAGTAAGACCCCTTGAAGACGACGAGGTAGATAGGTTGGAGGTGGAAGCACGGCAACGTGTGGAGCTGACCAATACTAATCGGTCGAGGGCTTATCCAAATTCACCCCACAAAGTGAAGATGAGGCTGACGAAGCTGAATCCGAGTACTTTGCGGGGACCCCGGAATGGGGAAGACGCAATGTTTCGTTTCTATCCAGTTTTCAGGCGATCAAGCCTGCCGTTTGGTGGCGATGGCGGAGGGGTTCCACGCGTACCCATCCCGAACACGACCGTTAAGCCCTCCAGCGCCGATGGTACTTGGACCGAAGGGTCCTGGGAGAGTAGGACGCTGCCAAGCACATGAACCACTGCTGATACTAAGTAGTGGTTTTTTGTTTCTATCGAAGTATTTTAAGTAGCCGTAATGGAAATAATATTTAGCTATTGCTTTATATAAATTAATTTGATATAATAATGTTCGTTGTCACGCTTGAGAAGTGATCAATATGGCCCGTTGGTCAAGGGGTTAAGACACCTCCCTTTCACGGAGGTAACAGGGGTTCGAATCCCCTACGGGTCACCATTAATTGATAACACTTGAATTATTATTTAATTGACGCGGGGTGGAGCAGTTCGGTAGCTCGTCGGGCTCATAACCCGAAGGTCGCAGGTTCAAATCCTGCCCCCGCAACCAATTCTTCTTTAAGAAGAGCCTCTTGGAACCGTGGTGTAGAGGCCTAACATGCCTGCCTGTCACGCAGGAGATCGCGGGTTCGAATCCCGTCGGTTCCGCCATTTAAATGTACTCATCTAAATTTAATATATGCGGACGTGGCTCAGCGGTAGAGCATCGCCTTGCCAAGGCGAGGGTCGCGGGTTCGATTCCCGTCGTCCGCTCCATATTTTGCGCCCTTAGCTCAGCTGGATAGAGCGTTTGACTACGAATCAAAAGGTCGGGAGTTCGAATCTCTCAGGGCGCGCCATTATGATTTTTTCCAAACTGAATCGATGTATAGTAAGGTGGGTTAAGCTGATTACAGCTTGAGCCACTTTTTTGTTTTATTTTATAAGTATTGCCTCTTCTTTGAGCTGCTCTTATCCCCCTTTCTGTAGCAACAATGAGCCGACTGAAGATCACAGGTAACTGGAATATCATAACGAAGAAACCACCGCTGCATAAATTCCGGCGTCCGAGGACAGATTAAGGAAAAAAGCAGAATGAAGGGATTAACATGAGTGCTTTTCGATTGAAAAAGCAGCTGTGGCGCCGGTGGAGACGGTGGAAAAAAGCGCTGTGGGTCGGGACGGCTTGTGCAGTGCTTACAATCTGTGCCTGGTCCGGGATGCGGATGTCTGAGGATATATCGAGACTGTTGACAGGATCAATGTCGGCAGCGGAACAAACCTTTGCCGAGCTGAATGACCGCGCCTCGGGCGGTGATGCTCTACTGCCTGGGCAGGTTTCCGCTGTGTTCGAGCAGGAAGATCAAGATGAGCAGACTTCGAATCAAGGCAATGCGATTTCGCTTATCAGGGTTATTGCCGATAGCGGTCTTAACCGGAAGGTACATTATAAGACAACCTATGTATGCGGTGAGGAGATCCGTAATGTGCCTCAAGTGATGAGCCCTAAGGAATTGCAGTTCCTAATTGCGGAACATTCGGATTGGCAGGGGAAGATTGGCCCAGAAGGAGACGTCTGGCTGGAACGGAATGTGAACGATCTATCGCCTTCCTGTAAGAAGGATGCGTATATTGGCATAGATAACGAAGGAAATCTTACCCTGTTCAAAGGCCCTCCTAAACGGGAAGAGGCGCTCAAAACTTTTTTTCAAATCGACATAGGCACTATGAAATCTGCTTTGCCGGAGAAGGTGTGGAGGCAGCTTCAAGGCGGAATCCGTGTGCAGGATATCGATGAATACAACAGTGTTCTGTCGACCTTCAGCGATTATGCAAGGGACAATGCCGAGGCGATGTAGGGTAATTGATGTTAAGCATATGATAATGGAAAAAAGATTTTAGGACCGCTGGTGAAAGCCTGCGGTCTTTTTGCTGCTTTCTGCTTTCCTATATGTGGATTATGACAGGACATGCCTCAAAAGGTGGGCCTATTTATTCGGGGCTATTAATATCTCGAGTATGGCAAATTTTATGCCCCTCGTGCAGTCTATTTTTGCTATAATGGGTAGAAGGAATACATATGTTCGCTTTAAGGGCGAAGAAATGGACCGTGCGGGAAGGCTCCCGTTTTCAATAGAGGAGAGATGGTTGTGCGAATTTTGGGGATCGACCCGGGGATTGCGATTGTCGGCTTCGGCTTTATTGACAAGAATGGCAGCAAGCTTACGCCGGTGCAATATGGGTGCATCCAGACGGAAGCCCACACACCGGAGGAGGAGCGGCTGCTTCATGTGTATGAAGGGATGCTGCAGCTGATTGACCGTTACAAGCCGGATGCCGTGGCCCTTGAGAAGCTGTTTTTCAACCGGAACGTGACGACGGCAATGTCGGTCGGGCAGGCTCGCGGCGTTTTGGTGTTGACGGCGGTGCAGCGCGGGCTTCATGTGGCGGAATATACACCGATGCAGGTGAAGCAGGCCATAGTCGGCTACGGCAAGGCGGAGAAACGCCAAGTTCAGGAAATGGTGCGGATGTATCTGAAGTTGTCTGCTATTCCGAAACCGGATGATGTAGCCGACGCGTTGGCGGTTGCGGTATGTCATGCCCACTCTTACACGCTGAATTCGAAGATAAATGAGGTATTGCGAAAATGATCGATTTTTTGAGAGGACCGGTCGTTCATCTGGAACAGGAATACGTAGTGCTGGATGTTCAGGGCGTGGGATACCGGGTGTTTTGCCCAAATCCCTATGCTTTTGCGAAACAAGAGGGGCCGGTAACGGTATATATTCATCATCATGTTCGCGAGGATGCGATACTGCTGTTCGGCTTTCCCACCCGGGAAGAGCAGAAATTGTTCCGGAAGCTGATTGAGGTGTCGGGCATCGGGCCCCGCGTGGCGCTTGGGATTTTGACAGGAGGGACGCCGGATCATGTCATTTCGGCGATTTATCAGGAGAATATTACATTCCTGACGAAGCTGCCGGGAATCGGCAAGAAGACCGCGCAGCGTATGATTCTTGATCTGAAGGACAAGCTGGATGGCCTGGGAACGGTCACTTTCCAAACCGGGCTGTTTGCGCTGGAGGAGAATACGGAGAGCGGTTCCGGTGAGGTATCCTGGCAGGAAGCCAGAGACGGGCTTAAGGCGCTTGGGTACACAGAGAGTGAGCTGGATCGTGTCTGGCTGGCGCTGAAGAAGGAGGGCGCGGAGACCGCTTCGGTCGATGTGCTGATGAAAAAAGCGCTTAAGCTGCTGTATGTAGCGAAGTAGACCGGATCTAGCGAAGTAAAGAGCAAATAAGCAGCAGGTGACGAAGGTCCGCTAAGTACATGATGAAGTGGAGCGATGGAAAGATGGAGGACCGGATCATATCCGCAAATTTAATGATGGAAGACCAGGCGGTGGAACTTAGTTTGCGTCCCCGCTTTCTGGCTGAATATATTGGGCAGAACCAGGTTAAAGAGAATCTGAAAATCTATATCGAAGCGGCAAAAATGCGGGGCGAGGCGCTGGATCATGTGCTGCTGTACGGACCGCCGGGTCTGGGGAAGACGACGCTGGCCAATATCATCGCCAACGAACTGGGAGTGAACCTGCGGACGACGTCCGGTCCTGCAATCGAGCGGCCGGGCGATCTGGCGGCGCTGCTGACGAATCTGCAGGAAGGCGATGTGCTGTTCATCGATGAGATTCACCGGCTGCACCGGACGGTGGAGGAAGTATTGTATCCGGCGATGGAGGATTTCGCGCTTGATATTATGATCGGCAAAGGCCCGAGCGCCCGCTCGGTACGGCTGGACCTGCCGCCGTTCACGCTAGTGGGGGCCACCACGCGGGCTGGGCTGCTGTCCGCGCCGCTGCGCGACCGGTTCGGCGTTGTCAGCCGGCTGGAGTTCTATACGGTGGACGAACTGAGCTATATCGTCTCACGCGGCGCCGATATTTTCAGTATCGAAATTGTCGGCGACGCGGCTGAAGAGATTGCACTGCGTTCACGGGGGACCCCACGTATCGCGAACCGACTGCTGAAACGGGTTCGCGATTATGCCCAGGTCAAAGGAGACGGGATCATTACGCCGGAGATCGCCGGCGAGGCGCTCAAGATGCTGCAGGTCGACCCGAGGGGACTTGACAGCATTGACCACAGAATGCTGCATTCGATGATCACGGGATTTCGCGGCGGGCCTGTCGGGCTGGACACGATTGCCGCAACGATCGGCGAGGAGAGTCAGACGATCGAAGACGTCTACGAGCCGTACTTACTGCAAATCGGATTTCTGCAGCGAACGCCCCGAGGAAGAATGGTTACCCCAGCAGCTTACCAGCATTTAGGAATTCCGCTCCCTCCGGAGCAATCCTGATCTTTTCGAATTTGGCGATTGGAGGAGAACGTGAAGATGAGGCATTTGTGGAAGAAAGGGAAACCAGCACTGGCAAAAGGTCTGCTGGCGGCGGCGCTGGCGGCGGGATGCCTGCTCATTCCCTCTGGAGCAGGTTACGCCGACTCGCCCCGAACGATACGCGTCGCGCTATTTGCGGATATTGGCAGCAAATATAAATTGACGGTTCCGGCGGTCACGCTGCTCTCGAATCAGGCTTGGAGTCTGGCCGCCGAAGATGGCGGGAACGTTCTCGTTACGGTCCCTTCAGGGACGAAGGCGCGGGCTAGCTTGGACGGTTACCGTGTCAAAGTGCTGGAGACGTCTTCCTGGCAGACGGCAGCCGACGCGGCGAAGAAGCTTCAATCTACATCGGACAAGCCCCTGCTGTTCCTGAACTCAAAGGGCGGCAGTAATGTATATCAACTCTATACAGGAACATATGCCAGCGAAAGCGCCGCAAAGAATGCGGCTGACAGAGTGGCTAATGCCGGCTTGAGCCTTCCTGCGGATCAACCTCCCGTCATTAAGGGCGGCAAGCATCTGAGTGCGGGAGGCTATGCCACGCAGCTGGAAGCAGATACCGCCAGGGCAAGCATCGCCCTTGCCGGCGTTGACGCCTGGACAGCCGTCGTGCCTTCCGAAGGCGGGGGATCGCGGTACGAGGTATGGGTGTCCGAAGCTGCCAGCGACAGCGATCTGGACGCGGCGCGGATTGTGCTTCACCAGGTGCTTCCACAGCTGTCTTTAACGACGGCTTCTGCGGGCCTCATGATCCGGACGGAAGCCGGTCTTGACCTGAACAGCGAGACGCAGGCGCAGCATTATGCGGTATCCGGCGGAGCGAAGTTCATGGCTGCCGGAAGCAGCGCGGGCATTCAGCTTGCCGAGAGATCCAAGCGGACTTACCGCGGCAGTCTTGAGCTTGGCGGATCGAACGGGGCCTTATCGGTGATCAATGAATTGCCGCTGGAGCAATATCTATACTCGGTTGTTGGCGGAGAGGTCTCATCGAGCTGGCCGGCAGAAGCGCTTAAAGCGCAGGCGGTGGCGGCCCGCAGTTATGCGCTTGCGCAGGGGATGCGGTTCGATATCGCAAATGTCGTCGATACTACGCTCAGTCAAGTATACAACGGGATCGGAACCGAAGCGGCTTCAGTTACCTCGGCGGTGGATGCCACCGCCGGAGAAGTCCTGAAGAGCGGAGGGAACATCATTGAAGCCGTCTTCTCATCCAACAGCGGCGGTGTGACAGCCGACCCGTCTGAGGTATGGAATAACGGCGGGAATATATTTGCCAGCGTCGACAGCTCCGGCGACAGTTCTGCAGTGGCCGCCGCGAAGAAATGGTATTATGTGCAGCTGCCCGGTGGCGCTGACGGGTACGTCCGGGAAGACAACGTAAAGCTGACGGGAGAGAAGACCGCAGCCGGCCTCGACCTGCTGACGGCAACGACCAAGGATGTCAATGTACGGGCTCTTCCTGTTCTTGACAGCAGCGTAAGTCCCGTCGGCAAGCTGAATCCGGGAGAGAATGCGGTTGTACTGGACAAAGTGCTGGAGTCGGGCAGCTACAGTTGGATTAAGGGACCTTACACATCGGCCGAGCTTCTGAAGAGTCTGCAAGGGAAGACGAGCGCTGCTCTTCCATCATCCATCATCAGCCTTCAGGTGACGGAACGCGGCCCGTCAGGACGAGCGGTTCAGGTCAAGGCTAACGGTAATGCCCTAAGTGTGAAGTATCCCGATTTGTACCGTTCCGCTCTGGGCGGGCTGCCCAGCACTTTGTTTGATATTGTGCCATCCGGCAGTTATACTGTACTAGGCGCCGACGGCAGGACCGCATCGGTGAGTGGTTCACAGCAGGCCGGCGTGCTGTCCGCCTCGGGGATGGTAACAGATGGCGGCAGCGGAACTGTAGTTATGAACGGGGAGAACAAGGCGAGGGTGATTGACGCCAGCCCGGGCTTCCTGTTCATTGGCTGGGGTTACGGCCATGGACTTGGCATGTCCCAGTGGGGCGTAAAGGGAATGGCAGAACAAGGGTATGACTACCAGAAGATTTTGCAACACTATTTTCAGAACGTCACTATAGTTAAGGAATGACAAGCAATGAATGTGGATTTGTATAATTTCCATCTGCCGGAGGAACTGATTGCCCAGACTCCGCTTCCCGACCGCAGCGCATCCAGGCTGCTCACGTTGGACAAGCGGAGCGGCAGGACGGTACATCGGCATTTTACCGATATTATCGACGAATTGCAGCCTGGAGACACGCTTGTGCTGAATGATACGAGAGTCATTCCTGCCAGGCTGTTCGGCATTAAAGAAGATACCGGGGCTAAGGCCGAGGTGCTGCTGCTCAAGAGCCTTGGCGAAGACCGGTGGGATGCGCTGGTAAAGCCGGGGAAAAAGCTTAAGACTGGCGCCGTCATATCGTTCGGCGAGGAGCTCCGGGCCGTTATCGAGGAAGAAAGCGATATGGGCGGGCGAACGCTGAGGTTCATGTACCAAGGGATATTTCAGGAGATTCTGGACAGACTTGGTACGATGCCGTTACCGCCATATATTAAGGAGAAGCTGGATGACCGGGAACGGTATCAGACCGTGTACGCCCGTCATGAAGGCTCGGCGGCAGCGCCTACGGCCGGTCTGCATTTTACAGAGGATTTGCTGAAGCAGATTCAGGACAAAGGGGTTCACATAGCCTATATTACCCTTCATGTGGGACTGGGCACATTTCGCCCCATGTCTGTGGACACGGTGGAAGAGCATGTCATGCATTCGGAGTATTTCATGCTGCCCCAGGAGACGGCGGATATGTTGAATGAAGCCCGGGTCAAGGGAAGCCGGATTGTAGCGGTAGGGACGACCTCCTGCCGTACATTGGAGACGGTCGGCGGCATGTTCGGCGATGGACCGCTTGAAGCATGCAGCGGCTGGACGGATATTTTTATCTATCCCGGCTATGAGTTCAAACTGGTGAACGCCCTGATTACGAATTTTCATCTGCCGAAATCGACGCTGGTTATGCTGGTCAGCGCCTTGGCGGGCAGAGAGCATATTCTTGCCGCCTATCAAGAGGCGATTCAGCAGAAGTACCGCTTCTTCAGTTTCGGCGACGCAATGTTCATTTACTAAGTATGAGGATGGTTACGCATATGGCAGCAATTACTTACGAGCATATTAAGACATGCAAGCAGTCGGGAGCCCGGCTTGGAAGAGTTCACACCCCTCATGGGGTTATTGAAACGCCAACTTTTATGCCGGTTGGCACTCAGGCAACGGTCAAGACGATGAGTCCCGAAGAACTGAAGGATATGGACGCCCAGATCATTCTGAGCAACACATATCATCTGTTTCTCCGCCCGGGACATGATATCGTCCGCGAAGCCGGCGGTTTGCACAAATTTATGAATTGGGACCGTCCGATCCTTACGGACAGCGGCGGTTTTCAGGTGTTCTCGCTAAGCGAGATGCGCAAAATCACGGAGGAAGGAGTGCACTTCCGTTCCCATTTGAACGGAGATAAGAAGTTTCTGTCGCCGGAGGTGGCGATGGAGGTGCAGAATGCGCTTGGTTCCGACATCATGATGGCTTTTGACGAATGCCCGCCTTATCCAGCGGAATACGATTACGTGAAAAAATCGCTGGAACGGACAACCCGCTGGGCGGAGCGGTGTCTGAAAGCCCATGCCCGTCCTCATGATCAAGGCTTGTTCGCTATCGTTCAGGGCGGGATGTTCGAAGATCTTCGGAAGCAGAGCGCTGCTGAGTTGACTTCCATGGATTTCCCGGGGTATGCTATTGGAGGACTCAGTGTCGGAGAGTCCAAGCAGCTTATGTATGAAGTACTGGATTATACGGTTCCGCTGCTGCCGCAGGACAAGCCGCGCTATTTGATGGGCGTAGGTTCTCCTGACGCGCTGCTGGAAGGCGCAATCCGGGGTGTAGACATGTTCGATTGTGTGCTGCCGACCCGCATTGCCCGTAATGGAACGACAATGACCAGTCAGGGAAGACTCGTTGTCCGAAATGCGCAGTATGCCCGCGATTTTGGGCCGCTTGATCCGGAATGCGGTTGTTATACCTGCCGCAATTATTCGCGTGCGTATTTGCGTCATTTAATTAAGAGCGACGAGACCTTCGGACTTCGTTTGACGACCTACCATAATTTGTACTTCCTGTTGGAACTGATGCGTAAGGTGCGAAAGGCCATCATGGAAGACCGGCTGCTGGATTTTCGCGATGAGTTTTTCGCGCAATACGGTTTAAATGATAATTCAAAAGGTTTCTAAAGTGCTGGATTGTGCTTTATGAAGATTTGAAAGGGGGGTGAAATATGTTTCAGTATGCTGCAGCATCCCAGTCCTCAAGCATTTTAGGGCTTGTCGGTCCGTTTGTTCTGATGTTTGTCGTGTTCTATTTCCTGCTGATCCGTCCTCAGCAGAAGAAGACCAAGACGCGGAACACCATGTTGAGGGCTTTGAAAAAGGGTGATAAGGTGGTTACAATCGGCGGCTTGCACGGTACGATCTTGGAGATTTCCGACGATATTGTCGTTCTCCGGGTGAATGACGTGACGAAGCTGACCTTTGACCGGGGTTCGATCAGCCATTCCGTTACAACGGAAGCGGATTCAAACTAATACAAGAGCCCAATATTATTGATAAAGCGGCATGCATTCCGTAAACGGGAAGCATGCCGCTTTGTTAGGATTAAAGTATCTTTACGTTCTCAGTGGAGCTGAACGATTCTTTCGTTTGCATATTCTTAAAGCCACTGTGCCAGAAAAGGCCATTCAGAATAAATAAAGCTGCGGCATAGACGTATATTCCAGAGGGAACAAGACTAGCGGCATAGTGTATACCGGCAAAAACGGCCATGATGAAAATGGCGGGCAGAGTCTTGTTTATCCCCGCCTTCTGGGAGTTCCCGAACGATTCGGAAAAAGGAAGCCCGCGGCCGTTCAAGCGGTAAATGATCGCCGTATACAAGATTACGACCAGCAGAACATCAACCAAATCAGGCAGGATTCGGATGCCGAAAATAAGGAGGAACACAATGCCGTCAAGCAGGAACAGCGGCAGGAACAGCCTGGTAATCGCGGCTTTTATTGTACCTTTATGTATAGCGTTGATGTCCTTCAAGGGAAGAGTGCGGTAAATATAAGAGCCTTTATAGTTGCCCGAATAGCGCAGCAATGCTACAACGGAGGGCATAAACAGAGCGGTCAAATAAATGAACAGATACAGTGAGCTTCGGGAGAGGGCGGCCCAGGACGAATCTGAAAGATTATTCAGAATAAAAATAAAGGGAAAAATCACTGCGAGTCCAAGTATCGGGTATACTTTGAGCTTAAATTCCCTTTCCCTGGACATCATTCTTGCCGCAAAACTATAAAAGATCGCTTCATCGCGGCTGCGGCATATTAAACGGGCGAGGGACAGATGAAGCCCCAAGGCTTTCCGTTTTTCATATTTACCGCTGTCGGCCATTTTTTGCAAGTAGCGCTCAAAGGAGTTTCCGAACCTGATATATACGACTGCGCACAATAATGGGATAACCACGGACAGAGCCGATAGGATGAGAACCGCAAGCCTGGAATTCCCATGAAGCAGCCACTCGAAAGGGGCGGCGAACCAGAACGGAGGCAGCAGATAATGCCACCAATTCACACTAAAGCTTGAACTAAAATTGATGATATCCAATACGCGAAACATAATTTGATAACCAATCGTGAGCGTCACGGACAACCCGATTTGTACATAGTTGATGATATCCTTAAGCTTCTCTCCGTCAAAGAATTTCAGAACCAGCAAATACATCAGCGAGGTCGCGACAACGACAAAGATATCGGCTGCAAATAATTCAAGCAGGAACAGCAAAAAGAACGGCAGTCCATGTCTGAACAGGGACACAAGCAGAGGTACAATGGTAAGTGACGCGGTCAATAAGACCAGGTAACTGAGAATATGCACCGTTTTGGCGGCAGCGAGCGTCCGGGCATTCACAGGTTTGGTATGCAGGATATGCCTGTCTTTTAGATCGAGCAGCACGGAGGAGAAATCGGATATCATCGTGGTAGTCAGAAAGAATAGGATAATGCTGAATATCAGCCCCGCCTGAAGCATATAGTTGTCCCCCAGCAGCAAAAAAGGCGTTATGCCGATTGCGCCAAGGAGCCCGTATACCCATAGGGATTTGATGGATGACAATGGAGACGCTCCGGAGTTCGTCTGTTTTAATACGTTGCCTTTGCGCGTATACTCCGGTTTGCTTGCGCGGGAAGAGTTGTCGAACACAGCAGGTTTTCTCCTTTGGTCCATAGTGAGCTTAACCTGCAGAATCCGCCGGAGCATATCGTAATCGACGCCCGCTTTTAAGAATAACGGCTTTACTCTGTCTAACAATCTCAGTGTTAAAAATTCCTTCACTTGTTACCCCTCTTTCACTATGGACACGAACGATTCCGCAATCTCTTCATGGTCGCTGAAGCCTGTAAGCTGATTGAAAATCTGTTCGAGTGTTCCTTCTTGACTCTTCGTGCGCAGGTCTTCAAAGCTCCCGTCCGCCACGATTTGCCCGCCGTTAATCAAGACGATACGGCTGCTTATTTTTTCGACGACATCCATAATATGCGAAGAATAAAAAATGGTCTTGCCCTGCGCGGCAAGCCGGGCCATAATCTCTTTCACAATCATGACGCTATTTGCGTCAAGTCCGCTGAGCGGTTCATCCAAGAACAAAAGATCGGGATTATGCAGCAGGCTGGATATGAGCAGGGTCTTTTGTTTCATGCCTTTTGAATAAGATGAGATTCTCGAATCGAAAGCCTTGTCTAGACCGAACAGTCCGGCTAGCCGCATCGCTTTATTTTCCGCAGTCCTCGCTTCCATGCCGTATAATTCGCCCACGAACGTTAAATACTCCCTTGCGGTCAAAACGTCATATAAATCGGCGGTCTCAGGCACATAGCCGATCCGTTTCTTGTAATTCGTCCCTTCTTCCGCTATGTTAGCGCCAAACAGCTCTACGGTTCCCCGATACCCCTGAACAAGGCCGAGCATAATCTTGACTGTTGTGCTTTTTCCCGCGCCGTTGGGACCGATATAACCGATTATTTGTCCGGGTCCTGCTTTCAGGTCGATTCCTCGCAATACGTCGCTGCCGCCAAAATCCATCCATAGGTCCGAAATAGACAATACACATTCCATAGAGTTCATTGGTCTGATCATCCTTTTTTTTAAATTCACTTTATTGTACTCCGTTCCATCTTATCCCACAATATGGAAATGTATCGGGGGATCGGGTGATCATAAGCACGGCGCAAATAAATTCTGACAAAAAAAGAAGCCTCATAATGAGACTTCTTCAATAAATGTATCGTACACGTTTAGACGCCAGTAGGGTCCATACTGAATCGCGGCCATGCCATGACTATTCCTGTCTACCGCATTGGAGTGGCTTCGTTTCCGACCCGCAGCGTAACCTCGTTCTCGCGAAGTGTAAGCTTGGCAAGTTGAACGCTGAGCGAAGAAGAGAGAATAGCCAGTAAAGTACCGCCTATCATATCGGTGAGCCAGTGAATGCCCAGGTAGAAGATGCCGAAAATAATGACGGAGGCCGAAATAGCCGTAACCATCATCCAGCGCCGGTTGCCCGATCTTAGAGCGAGCAGCGCCGTTGTCAAGGAAATGGCAGTGTGCAGGCTGGGGAAGCAGTTGTTAAGTCCGGACAATGCCCGGTACTCCTGTTCAAATCTTGGGAAAACATCCAGCATGACGAACCGGACGCCCGCCGGAGCATAGGACCACACCTCGTTGACTGGAAAGTATAAGTAAAAAGGAATGGCAATTGCATAATTCAGGATGACAGCGTAACAGGTTGCATAGACCATGAGACGGTTCTTGTCCATCAAATACACTCCAAGCGATGCAGCCAGCACCGATTGCAGCATAAATACGTAGAAGAACACGATAATCGGGGTCAGCCATGGAGCGTAGAACAGATGCTGAATTCCCTGGACAAAATGTCCTTCTAGACCGTATACAAAACCGGTAAAATCGGAAGTGAGATGCAGCCTCTTCTCGATTTGCAGTTCATACTTGTTAAGAGCGAGCACGCCGGACATTGCGGCGATGAGCAGCACTAATTTGTAGGACCGCAGCAGCTCTTTGACAAGATAAACAACTGGCGTAAACGGATTTCGCCTTGTTACAAGGCCGATCAGCAGAAAGACGATCATTACGGTGAACCAGGTAACGGTATTCATTGATTGGTAAAGCAAAGCGTTCGAAGCCTCCTTGAATGTGGGAAAACAACAATTGGATGAAGACAGTGTATCACATTTTGGGAAGCGGCGTTTTAATTTTTTGAAATGGAATTATTAAGCTTTCTGGAAATTAACTCCAAACATGCCGCCAAGCGCGCCAATGACCGCAGCAGCCGCTATCCACAGCAGGTCGACCGCTTTCAGCTGGCTGTCCAAGGCCAGGAAACCGATAATCAGTACAATGATTCCGTAAAAAGCTCCGGTAAGACAGCCTTGATACCACCCCTTGCGGATCGCACGCTTTCCCGCTGTCCAACCTCCGAAGGCGATGGCCAGTCCATGTACAACGTAGGTGTACAAAGAAAGATCTTGTTCACTTAGACCGCTTCCCCAGAGCAGCAACGAAAGAATGAAAGCTCCCATCAGCATCCACAGAAAAGCGCGGCACAGGCCCGACAGGACGGGGCTCCCGATTTTCAGCGAGAACAGTTTCCGTAGCAAATGCATGGATTAACCTCCTCTTTTTACAGGTTGCATAATCAGTTACTTCATACTATGAGACGGCTTGCCCCAATAGTACATGAAAGCCCCGGCGGGCATTACCAGTAATTGAGCGGGGACTTCCCGAATGTTACATGGGCTGCGCGGTCAGAATAGGGTTACATTGTTCCGTCCGGCGCTGATGGGTGTTCGGAGGATCCGATAAAGGAGAGCGAAGCAATATGTTATGGCATATCAGCGTACATATCTTTTTGACTTTGCTAATGTATTTCTTCATCTTCCTGAGCATGCGAATTATGGGTAAGAGGGAGATTGGGAAGCTGTCGCTGTTTGACCTTACGATTTCCATTCTGATCGCCGAAATTGCTGTATTCGCCATTGAAGATATAAAGCGCCCGCTGTATGACAGTATTGTGCCGATGGTGACGCTGGTTCTGATCCAGGTGGTGCTGGCCCAGTTCAGCCTAAAGAGCCGTAAGCTCAGACTGCTCATAGACGGCAAACCGAGCATTTTGATTGCGGACGGCAAAATTCAGCGAAAGGAAATGCGTAAACTGAGATATAATATAGATGACCTGCTTTTGCAGCTAAGAGGGCAAAATATTACAAGTCCGGCGGATGTCGAATTTGCGATATTGGAGCCAACCGGTCAGTTGACCGTGATCGAGAAAAATAATGACGTCTCCTCTTCCAATCGTTCCGGTAACAGCAAATATGATAACAGCAGTATCCGTAACAGCAACATCCGTAACAGCAGTAGCGACAGCAGCAGCGGATCAGAAGCCAGAGGGATCGGCCAGGATTTTCCCAAAGACAAAATCCGGTATGAAGGGCTGCCGGTGCCGCTGATTATGGACGGCAAGGTACAAGACGATAATCTGGAAATGATCGGAAAAACGCGGTTTTGGCTAAGAAATCAGATCCGGCAAAAAGGCGTCTCGGATTTTCGCGATGTGTTTCTCTGTTCAATCGACCACAAGGGTAAGCTTTATGTGGATCATATCCGCTCCAAGTAGCTACAGCCAGCGGCGGATAAGCGGAATTTTTTCGAGATCACGCCGTGTAAACAGTCCTGTCAGCAGCGAGATACCGAGGTAAAATGCCATACCAAGTGCAGAAGCGAACAGAAACTGCACCCACTGTGCCTCGGCTATCGAAATGTGGGTATGCACATACTTTACGCCAGCGCCCATAATCAACATTGCCGCGCCTGTCTTCAGAAGATCGCTCAGCTTCACGCGTAGGGAGATCAACCTGACGACGCTGAATCCGTGCTGCAGGGTGACCAGTATACTGTTGACGATGATGGCGATCAAAGCACCATTGATTCCGTATTCGGGTCTTGAAGCGAGCAACAGGATGAGCAGAATTTTGACAATTGCGCCGACCAGCGTATTGAATAATGCCGTACCCGGCCGTTCCATTGCTTGAAGCACCGCCTGAAGCGGAGCCTGCACGTACAGAAACAGGGCGAACGGCGCCATCATTCGCAGCATCGGAGCCGTGTCTGCGCTGCCGTACAGCAGACTGCACAGCGGGGAGGCGAGCACGTACATAATTACAGTGAATGGCGCACCGGTTACCATGGCCAAGCGCAGCGCCTGATGAATCCGTTTATGGATCGCTTTGAGATCTTGGCGCGCCGAGGCCTCGGACAGCGATGGCACAAGCGAGACGGCGAGTGCGCTGGTGAGCGCCCCCGGCAATAGAAGCAGCGGGATAACCATCCCCTGGAGCGAGCCGTACTGGGCGGTTGCGAGCGAAGTGGCAATCCCCGCCATGGCCAGGCTTCGGGCGGTAATAATCGACTCCAGCAAATAAGAGAACGAGCCGACAAGTCTTCCGGCAGTTACCGGAACGGAAATGCCAAGCAGCCGCCTTAATAATCCGCCGCTGTGGGCAGCGTTACCTTCTTCCGGGCGTTTTTCCCCAGTCTCAACCGAAGCGCTTTTTTGCTGGTCAAGCTGCGGGTTGTCCTTTTTTTCACCGAAATGGTACTTGATCAGCAGCACGAGCATCCCTGTAATTTCACCTACGGTAACCCCCAGCATAGCGCCTGCCGCGGCAAAGGAAATGCCCTTGGGCAGCAGCAGCCATGAGAACCACAGCATGAAGATAATGCGCGTAACCGTCTCCACAACGGAAGACAGCGCAGAGGGAATCATGTTCTGCAGTCCCTGAAAATAACCCCGGTATACAGCGGAAACGGCGACAATAGACAGCATCGGGGTCATGGCGATGAAAGTGTAATATACGCGGCTGTCCGTCAGAATTGAAGTGGATACCCAGGAAGCTCCCGCTAGCGCGATTCCCGTAAACAGAATGCCAAGAAATACGCTGAGCGCAAGGGCCGTACGCAGAATGCGCCGCGACTGCTCCGGCTGATTTCTGCCCTCGGCTTCCGCCACCATTTTGGCAACAGCGAGCGGAATTCCTCCGGCTATGACAGTTACAAGCACTAAAAAGAAAGGATATCCAAGCTGGTACAAGCCGACGCCTTCGGCTCCGATTACACGCGGCAGAATGATGCGCGGAATGAAGCCCAGCATCCGGTTGACAATACCCGCTGTAAGCAGGATCAAGGTTCCATAGATAAAGCTCTGCCTCTTCGGTTTCCTCAAATGGCATTCCTTCTTCCCGGGGTAAAATATATCGCCGAACGATTGTCCTACTAAATGGATATGCCGTATCTGATCGGACATGACTCGCATCCTCGCATAACATTTTGGCCGTAAAGAAGGAAAGCCGGGAAGAAGGTCGAATACTAAACTTGAGAAAAGTTCATGGACAAGGTTTATAAGACTGCGGGAGGTGTGAACACGTGGAATCGGAGCACAATGATCAAGAGATGCTGGACAAGGATATCGAGGACATGTGCCGCAGCAAGGCGGAGGAATTCCGGCTCCTTGGTTATGAATATGTAACCGCCAAGGATGTCTGGGAGTGTGTCAGCCGAAATTATGCCAAGGAAGGAACGCCGCAGATCCATAGAATTGTGAATGATATCTATTCCTTGAAAGTGACAACTTACATGAATTACTTGACCATTTCCGCCTACAAAGGACTGAAATAAATGGAATTCATGAGGGATTTTTGCAAACGGATTCACAAAGGCGTATGGTAAATGAGCAAAGACTTCATAGCTTCCCCGGAAACGGATGGCTTGCCGCATTGTAACAAAAGCGGCTGAAGCCGCCGTTTCTTTTTGGTAATATGGAGGATGTCGTTCATCTTTGCATGAATTGACGCTCATTTGGCGCGTCGCTATAATAGGAATATTGAGTTTAAGAAAGGGGAACTAGCAAGAGCATGAAAAGACTTTTGAGCTTTATCATTACCGTGCTAGTCTTGGTGGCCGTTATGGCGGTATCGACTCCGGGGCTGCTTGACAGAGTGCGGTTGGGTCTTGATTTGAAAGGCGGCTTCGAAATATTGTATCAAGCCCAGCCTTCCGAGCAAGGCAAAGAAGTGACCCGGGCTTCTCTGCTGCAGACCGCTGCAAGCCTGGAGAAACGGGCCAACGTACTAGGAACAAGCGAACCTGAGGTTACCACGGAAGGAACGGACCGCATCCGTCTGAAAATCGCCGGTGTTACCAATGAGGCTGAGGTTCGTGAGAAGATGAAGGAACCCGCAGTGCTTACTTTCCGCAGCGCCGCCTCAGGCGACCCCGAAGGAACGTACAGCAAAGTCGAACTGGTGGGCAGCGACTTCGTAGAGAACGCCGCAACCATCGGCCGCGACAACCTGAATCAGATCGAAATCAGCATCAAGGTTAAAGATAAACAGAAATTTGCGGAAATTACGAAGCGTCTGCTCGGACAGCATCTGGCCATCTATCTGGATGACACGAAGCTCTCCGATCCGCAAGTAAGAGCGGAGCTTACGGACGGAACGGCATCGATTTCGGGCAATTATACAATCGAGGAAGCCCGGAATCTGGCAGATACGATTAATCTCGGGGCTCTGCCGCTGAAGCTGACGGAGAAATACTCCCAAAGCGTAGGCGCAACTCTTGGCAAGCAGTCCCTGAATCAGACGGTCCAAGCCGGCCTGATTGGTTCGGTCTTTATTCTGATCTTTATGATCGGCATGTACCGTACTCCAGGTCTAATTGCCAGCTTTGCCTTGATTCTGCATACATGGCTGCTGATTCTGGTCTTCGTGTTTGCCGACTTTACCCTGACGCTTCCGGGCATAGCGGCATTCATACTCGGGATCGGGATGGCAGTTGACGCCAACATTATTACAAATGAACGAATTCGGGAAGAAATGCGGAGCGGCAAGAGCATCATGTCCTCCGTCAAGGCAGGCAGCAAGTCTTCCTTCCGTACCGTAATGGACTCGAACGTCACCACGATTATCGTCGCGGCCGTCATGTTCGCATTTGGTACAGGCTCGGTAAAAGGCTTTGCCCTGGTGCTGATTGTAGAAATTCTGCTCAGCATATTTACGAACCTTTATTTCGCCCGTTGGCTGCTTAACATGCTGGTTAAAGCCGGCAAGCTGAGTAAGCCGAAGCAATTCGGGGTAAAGGAGAGTGAAATCAGTGCGCTTTAAGAAAGAGCTCGATTACGTTCACTTGAGCAAATATTTCTACATTTTCTCCATCACGCTTACGATTCTGGGGATTATATTTCTGGCGGTATTCAATCTGAACTACAGCGTCGATTTCAAAGCAGGCTCCAACGTTGACGTTTCCCTCTCCAAGAATTTGACGGTGGACCAGATCCGTACAGCTGTCGCTAACATTGGAACGGATCACGAGCCGAATATTACACCCGGAACGCAGCGCGTGACCATCCGCTATGACGAAGAGCTGACGAATAAGCAGGATGCCGCGCTGAAGAGCGCCATATCCAAGCTTGACGACAAGGCATCGTTTGAAGTCAACACCGTCGATACCGAAATGGCCAGGGAGCTTGCCCGCAACGCGATTTATGCGGTTCTCATTTCTTGCCTGGGGATTATTGTATATGTAAGCATTCGCTTCGAGTGGCGCTTTGCAATAGCGGCGATCGTCGCTCTGGTCCATGACGCGTTCATGGTCGTTGCCGTATTCTCCATTTTTCGGCTGGAAGTGGACTTGACATTCATTGTCGCGGTGCTGACGATTATCGGTTATTCAATCAATGATACGATTGTTATTTTTGACCGGATTCGGGAGAACCTGCGTTTCGGCAAGCAGAAGACTTACGACGATCTGAAAGATCTGGTAAACAAGAGCGTATCCCAGACTATTATGCGTTCGCTCTATACCGCCTTTACCGTATTCATCGCCGCGTTCTTCCTGCTGGTGCTTGGCGGCGAGTCGATTAAGATGTTCTCTCTGGCCATGGTTATCGGCCTGCTGTTCGGAGCTTATTCCTCCATCTTTATCGCGAGCCCACTCTGGCTGCTGCTGAAGAAGAACCAAAAGGCTAAGCCCAAGGGCAAGCCTGCCAAAGCATAATGAGCTATCAGATGAAGCCGCGTTCATGACGACGCGGCTTTTGAAACCCTGGAGAGATGTCAGGTCATTATACTCAACACACGTGTATTTGGAAGCGGCAAGGAGGAACCCAGATGAATGAAAAGTACTCGTCTCAAAAAGAGCGTGCGGCCTGGATCGGAATTGCCGGTGATTTTGCGCTGGCTTTGGTTAAAGGAGGCGCGGGCTATTTTTCAGGGAGTAAGGCTTTGATCGCCGACGCTTTATACTCGGGCGCGGATGCCGCAGCGAAGCTGGCTGAAGTTCTCCCGTGGCGCATCGAAGGTAAGGGGAGCCATAAGAAAAGGCCGATTGCCCGGGATGGGAAAAGTAAGCGGGAGCCCTTTTTATCCGTAGTGTTTGCAGTGCTCATTTTGATGGGCGGCCTGCAAATCGCTTTTTCCGCAATTCGCGATCTGACGAGCGGCAACTTGAATCCTTCGGGCGAGCTTGCCCTGTTGACGATCTGTCTGTCTCTGCTGGTGAAGGAAGTTATTTTTCAATATCAATACCGGTCTTCTCAAAAAGTCGGAAACGGCAGCCATGCCGCTTATGCCGATAACCACCGTTACAGCTTGTACACTTCACTGACCGTGTTGATTGGCGCCGCATTGTCCACCATACTCGGAGGTTACCTGAACTGGCATCCTCTCCTGTATCTGGACCCAATCGCGGCCCTTCTGGCGGCTTGCCTCATTCTTCGTAAAGGGTATTTGCTCATTCTAAGTACGATTCACGGCAAGGAGAGCCTAGAGCTTCCGCATGAGGACTCGGTCAGCTTTATCGATACCGTTCAGAAGGTGCATGGGGTCATTCGAGTGGAACATTTAAAGGCTCTTGAAGATGGGCGCTGCGTGAACCTCCATGTGACCATAAGCGTCAATCCGCGAATCACCGTATTGGAAGCCAGGGAAATTGCGGACTGCGCTAAAAAGCTGCTGCAGCACCGTTTCGTCCACGTTAGCGAGGTTCATATGGATACCGTGCCTTACGAGCCCGGTTATCCTTATAAATCCAATTATGAACTGGCGGATAGCGAAACGCCGACACTGCTTCAGTAGCCGGCTTAGCATGAGAGAAAGGTGAACCGCATTGCTGTATTCAAAAACCAAATGGCACTCTCCGGTTGCCGATCCCGTTCAATCCAGGGAATTGGCCCGGAGACTTTCTGTTTCTCCACTGGTTGCTTCCCTGCTTGCCGCGAGGGGACTGACAGAGCCGGAGGAAGCTCTTGCATTTATTAACTCTGGAACGGAAGAAGAGCATGACCCGTTCTTGTTGAAAGGGATGAAAGAGGCTGTTCCCCGGATTAAAAAAGCGCTGCAGGATGAGGAACATATCCTTGTATATGGAGATTACGACGCCGACGGAGTATCCAGTACATCTCTGATGATTTATCTCCTGCGCCATCTGGGGGCTTCTTTCGATATTTATATCCCGCACCGGTCGGGCGAGGGCTATGGACTACATAACCATGCGCTCGATTGGGCGCTGCAGCAGGGCGTCTCGCTGGTTATCACAGTGGATACGGGGATCAGCGCATGCAGCCAAATCGCGTATGCGAACGAGCTGGGAATGGATGTTATCGTAACGGATCACCATGAACCGCCGGAGGTTCTCCCTGCCGCTTACGCTCTCATTAATCCGAAGCTGCCCGGCTGCCCATATCCGTTCAAGGGATTGGCCGGAGTGGGAGTTGCCTACAAGCTGGCTCAGGCTCTCCTGGACGGTGAAGTTCCGGAGGAATGGTCGGAGATCGCAGCCATCGGAACGATCGCCGACCTGATGCCGCTGCTGAACGAGAACCGCGCCATTGTGCGCCGGGGCCTTAACAGTATGCGCAGATCGAAATATCCCGGCATTCGGGCGCTGCTTGAAGTGAGCGCCGTAAGCGTGAAGAACGTGGACGCGGTTAATGTTGCTTTTGCGCTTGCACCGCGTATTAACGCCAGCGGGCGCCTCGATCATGCCGGACGGGCCGTGTCGCTGTTGACCTCGGATGACCCCGTGGAAGCGGAACGCCTTGCCGGAGAACTGGACCTGTTAAATAAAGAGCGGCAGATGGTCGTAGAGCGGATTGCAGCGGAGGCGATCAGCCGTTTGGAAGAGAGAATCAAGGATGGAAAGCTTCCGGGCATTATCGTTCTGGCCGGGGAAGGGTGGAATGTCGGGGTTGTCGGCATTGTAGCTTCCAAGCTGCTCGAGCGGTACTATAGACCGGTAATCATATTGGACATTCATCCCGAGACGGGCTGCTGCAAAGGCTCAGCGCGCTCCATTCCGGGCCTGGATATTTACGAGGCGCTTGCCTCCTGCTCGGAGCTCTTGGATCACTTTGGCGGGCATCCGGCGGCGGCAGGCATGAGTCTTCACCTGGATAATCTGGAGGCATTTACCGCCGCGCTGGATGAATTCGCTACAGGCGTCCTAACGGACGAGCATCTGGTGCCTGTTACCGAGGCGGACGGAGAGTATGCGCTGGCCGATTTGTCGCTGCAGGCCGCCGAGGAGCTTGAACTGCTGGCTCCTTTCGGCATGAGCAATCCGCTGCCAAAGTTCATTGTGCGGGAAGCGGTAGTGAAGGAGACGCGTACTATGGGGCAGGGCAACCGGCATCTGAAGCTGGTTCTGCAGCAGGGAGGCGCGACAGTCGAAGCCGTCGCTTTCGGCAAGGGAGAGCTGGCTGAACTGCTTCCGCCCGGCACCGGTATCGATGTACTGGCGGAATTGTCGATCAACGAATGGAATGGTTCCCGCAAGGTCCAGCTTATGCTTAAAGATTTGAGCGTTCCTCAGCAGCAGCTGTTTGATTTTCGCGGGGTTCGGGATGCCGCCGGCAGGACCCAGCGCCTGCGGAATTTGCTGCTGCCGCAGACCGGCGGCAGACAAGGTCTGGCCGCGGCTGTGGTTCGCAGGGATTCGCTGAAAGAGCAAGAGCTGCCGGAATGTCAAGGGATGACCTTTTGGGTATATGATCAATATAACGGAATATCTCCGGCAGACAATCTGCTCGGGGAAGTTGACGGAAGCCGTGTTTCCCTTCTGTGTCTCCTGGATATGCCTGAGTCGACAGAGCAGCTTGATGCATTGCTGCGTACTTTCCCTGAAGTAGAGAACATTGCACTGCTGCATTCGCTCCGCCAGGAGCGGGAGCGGCTGCTTGTTCCGACGAGAGAGCATTTTAAGATGCTCTATAAATGGCTGGCCGCCATTGCCGCCAGGTCGGTTCCGGAACAGGAAGTGCTGCTGCGGCTCAGCCGCAAATCGCTGATGAGTCTGCGTATGCTGAAGATGATGCTTGACGTATTCGAAGAACTTGATTTTATAAGAAGAGAGCAGGGGCAGTTGTCCTTTGTTACCCGGCCTGCCGCCCGGGAACTTACTTCTTCAAGCCATTTTATGCGCCTTAGCGAATTAGCGGAAATGGAGCAGTATTTTACGGAAGGAAGTCCCTCAGAGCTGCAAGAATGGATGGAGTCACGCCGTCTCGGCGCATCCTAAAGCAAAACGGGCGAGAGACCGTGCGGCACTCGGCTGTATGCTAACAAACTTTAAGCGAATGCTTCCGAAGTAAGTTTTGCGAAGAAAATTCAGGACGTGTTTGCTATCAAAACTAAGCGAATACTTCCGAAGCGAATTTTGCGAAGTTGACTCGGGAAGTATATGCTATCAAAATTTTTAGGAGGAGTTATTTTGGATTTCAAAGAAATTATCCGCGTCATTCCGGATTTCCCGCAGCCGGGCATCAGCTTCAAAGATATTACGACACTGCTGAAGGACGGCGAAATGTACCGCGGGGCTATCGATGCGCTGAAAGAACGTGTGGCCCATTTGAAGATTGATGTCATCGCAGGTCCCGAAGCGCGGGGCTTTGTCATAGGGGCTCCTCTTGCCTATGCGCTGGGCGTAGGGTTTGTGCCGATCCGCAAGAGCGGCAAACTGCCGTACGAGACGATTGAAGCCGGCTATGATCTCGAATATGGAAAAGACTCTCTTGCAGTACATACCGATTCGGTTCTGCCTGGTCAAAATGTGCTGATTGCCGATGACCTGCTGGCAACCGGAGGCACGATTTCCACCGCGGTGAACCTAGTCCGCCAGTTGGGTGGCAATGTGGTTGGAGCGGCATTTCTGATTGAACTGGAACTGCTGGAAGGACGTAAGAAGCTTAATGATGTGGAAGTCGTGTCCCTTCTTAGCTACGAGGTTTAATTTTTCGCTGCTTAGTGAGAGAGGAGCTAACTGAGGGAATAGCCTTCGGGAAGCAAGATTTCGCTCTATTTTCCGGGAAATAAACAGCCGGCAGCCCATCATCGTACTTAAGTACGAAGGGCTGCCGGCTTTTTGCAAAATATAAGATTAATAAGCTGAGCGCTTATCCATTTGTCTTATATTTCTACGAGAAACGGTACCTAAAAGCGATACTCGTATCGCCACTTCGGAAGCTTAAGCTTCTAAAAGGACGGCGAAGCCGTTTCTTCTTGTGCAATTATATAATCTGCTTAAACATCCGCCGCATCGGCCAGTTTGATCTCTTCCTTATCATTGGACAGCCGGAGAACCTCGAAGAGCTTGAACAGCAGCGAGAGGACGATACCGACAATCGTGGCAAGCGCCATGCCCTTGAGCTGAATGCCGCTAATGGTAAGGGTGGTTCCGCTGATACCCACTACGAGCACGAGCGTCGCCAGAATCATATTGGTCGGCTTCGAGAAATCGACCTTCTGTTCCACAAAGATGCGCAGCCCGGAAGCGGCGATCACGCCGAACAGCAGCAGAGACACGCCCCCCATAACCGGCAGCGGGATGTTGGCGATGATGGAAGAAAACGTGCCGGAGAACGATAGTAAAACAGCGATAACCGCCGCTCCACCGATGACATAGACGGAATAAACCTTTGTAAGAGCCATCACGCCGATATTTTCACCGTAAGTCGTATTCGGTGTGGAACCGACGAATCCGGAGATAATGGTCGAAATCCCGTTGCCCATAAGCGAGCGGTCGAGACCGGGATCTTTGGCGAGGTCTTTGCCCACAATATTGCTCGTTACGAGCAGATGTCCGATATGTTCGACGATGACGACAAGGGAGACCGGAATGATGGTTAGAATAACCTGCCAGTCAAAGGAAGGCGTCGTAACGGTCGGATGGGCCAAAAAATGCGAGTTCGCGATTGCCGCAGTATCGACCCTGTGCATAAGATAAGCCAGTACGTAGCCTGTAACAATTCCGATCAGAATATGGATGATTTTCGGGAAGCCGCGGAACAGAACCGCACCGATTACCGTCACACTCAGTGTGACCAAGGACAATGTAATCGCGCCCGGATCAGGCTTCCAGTTCACAGCGCCGGATGGGGCGATCAGACCGGCCATTCCAGCGGCAACCGGCACCAGCTCCAGTCCGATGGTGGCAACGATGGCGCCCATTACCGCAGGCGGGAACACGATGTCAACCCATCCCGTTCCGGCATAGCGTATAATCAGGGCGACAATCACAAAGATTACTCCCGTTACGATAAAAGCGCCAAGAGCAAGCGAGTAGCCGTGACGATGGTCGCCCTGATGCGCGGCCAGTACAGCCGTAACCGGCGAGATAAAAGCGAAGCTGGAGCCAAGATAAGCAGGGATTTTGCCCCGGCAGATCAATATGTACAGCAGTGTGCCAATCCCGTTCATCAGCAGAATCATGCCGGGATCAACCCCGAACAGGTTGGGCACAAGCACAGTGCTGCCGAACATGGCGAACAAATGCTGGAGGCTCAGGAGAAATCCGGGGCCCAGGGGGAGTCTTTCGTTAACTTGAATTTCACGTTGCAAACCATTCACTCCTCTTTCTGTGTTAAATCATGACGTAGCTTGTAAGGAAAACCGCCTTAACTAGATTAAATAGATCACGCTTTTTTTTCAACAACATTTTCACAAAGTTCGTTATTTTTTTCACAAAATCCAAATAAATCGTTCAGAAATGCCATAGAGTGGCAAGTGTTGACGTAATCCGCCGCAAGCGTCATAATAATAGAAAACTTTCAGTATAAGAGAAGTTGTCGGCTTTTTTAAAATGAAAAGAACCGAACCCTGCCTGCGGATGCGCAAAATACGCGGGTTCATTTTATTATAGAAAGGACACGGATACGACGAGTATGGGCATTGAGCGATTACTTGAAAAGGCCGGAGCTTATATAAAAGAAAAGGATCTTCCACGCATACAAGAGGCTTATGAATTTGCCGATCAGGCCCATCAAGGCCAGGTGCGCAAATCAGGGGAGCCGTATATCCTGCATCCGCTTGCGGTGGCCGATATCGTCGTGAGCATGCAGATGGATGTCATCTCCATAATTGCGGCTCTGTTGCATGATGTTGTGGAGGATACGACGGTGTCGCTCGAACAGATCCGTGAGAAATTCGGCGATACCTGCGCCATGCTCGTGGACGGCCTGACCAAGCTGGAGCGCATTCGTTTCCGGTCAAAGGAAGAACAGCAGAACGAGAATTACCGCAAAATGTTCATCGCCATGGCACAGGATATCCGCGTCATTGTCATCAAACTGGCGGATCGGCTGCATAATATGCGGACGCTGAAGTATCAATCGGAAGAAAGCCAGCGCCGCATCTCTTATGAAACGCTGGAGATTTTTTGTCCCATCGCGGACCGCCTCGGTATTTCGGCCATTAAATGGGAGATGGAGGATATTGCCCTCCGCTACCTGAATCCCCAGCAGTACTACCGGATTGCCAATCTGATGCATAAAAAGCGCGCCGAGCGCGAGCAATTTATCGACAGCGTCATCAGCCGTATCCGCGTCAAGCTGGATGAAATGGGCATCGGAGGCGATCTCTCGGGACGGCCCAAGCATATTTACAGCGTGTACAACAAAATGACGACAAAGAACAAGCAGTTCAACGAAATTTACGATCTGCTGGCGATACGCATTATCGTTGACAACATCAAGGATTGTTATGCCACGCTCGGTATTATCCATACTCTATGGAAGCCAATGCCAGGCCGTTTCAAGGATTATATCGCCATGCCAAAAGCCAACATGTATCAGTCGCTGCATACGACAGTTGTTGGTCCTAGCGGCGAGCCGACGGAAGTGCAGATCCGAACGTTCGAAATGCACCGGACAGCTGAATACGGGATAGCAGCACACTGGGCATACAAGGAAGGAAGCGGCACGTCCGTCAATCCTGAGAACCGGATGCCTTTTTTTCGCGAAATTTTGGAGCTGCAGCATGAAGCCAAGGATGCTTCGGAATTTGTTGAATCGCTGAAAATGGACTTTTTCTCCGATCTAGTCTTCGTCTTTACGCCCAAAGGGGAAGTCATTGAACTGCCTGCAGGTTCCGTGCCGCTGGATTTTGCCTTCCGGATTCATACGGAGGTCGGCAACCGCACGATTGGAGCCAAGGTGAACGGACGGATTGTACCGCTTGACCATAAGGTGAAGACCGGCGATATCGTGGAAATCCTAACCTCGAAGCATTCCTACGGGCCGAGCCGGGACTGGCTGAAGATCGCTCAGTCTTCGCATGCGCGAAGCAAGATCAAGCAATGGTTCAAAAAGGAGAAGCGCGAGGAAAACGTAGAAAAAGGGCGCGAAGCAATCGAACGCGAGCTGAAACGGATCGGAACCGAGCCTTCGGATTGGATGTCGGACGACAAGCTGCTGGAAGCGGCGAAAAAGTTCGCTTTTAACGACATCGAAGATATGCTCTCCGCAGTGGGCTTCGGCGGTATTACAGCGGCGCAGATTGCTACTCGCCTAACGGAGAAGCTGCGCAAGGAGCAGGAAGAAGCGGCAGCCGCGCATCTGGAGCTGACGACCGAGAAGAAGGAAATCAAGGTTGCCGAGAAGCGCAACCAGCCGACGAACGGTGTACGCGTCAAGGGAATTGACAATCTGCTGGTCCGCTTCGCCAGATGCTGCAATCCTGTGCCGGGAGACGATATTGTCGGCTACGTCACGCGCGGCCGCGGCGTATCCGTGCACCGGGCGGACTGTCCGAACATCAAGGCGGAGGAGAGCGAGGAAGCGGCGCGCGTCATCGAGGTCGAGTGGGAGGGGAGCATGGAAGCGAATTACAGCGTCGATATCGAGATTACCGGGCACGACCGGAACGGCCTGCTCAATGAAGTGCTGCAGGCGGTGTCCGAGAGCAAGACAAATATTTCAGCCGTTACCGGCCGTTCCGACAAGAACAAGATGGCCATGATTCATATGACGATTCTGATCCGCAATACGGATCATTTATATTCGGTAGTGGAAAAGGTGAAGCGGGTAAAGGATGTCTACACGGTTCACCGGATAATGCAGTAAGTTTAGGAGTTGTCGCATCAATGAAAGTAGTTGTGCAGCGCTGCAAGGAAGCGCGGGTCGAGGTTGACGGAAAGACCGCAGGGGAGATCGGCGAGGGCCTGATGCTCCTGGTCGGAGTGACCCATGAGGACACGGAGAATGACGCCAAGTACCTTGCGGGCAAGATCGCAGGGCTGCGGATCTTCGAGGATGAAGCGGGAAAAATGAATCATAGCGTCAGTGAGACGGGCGGAGCAATTCTATCGGTGTCGCAGTTTACATTGTACGGCGACTGCCGCAAAGGGCGGAGGCCGAACTTTATGGCTGCGGCTGCTCCTGCGGAAGCGGAGCGGCTCTATGACTATTTTAACCGGGAGCTTGAGGCGCTCGGATTGAAGGTCGAAACAGGCGTTTTTGGCGCGATGATGGATGTATCCCTGATCAATTGGGGACCGGTTACGCTGATTCTGGACAGCAAGGGATAGCCAAGGCTGATATTTGACAGTCAGTAGACGGCTTGCAATTCTAATAACGGATGGCTCAGGAGCTTTTGTAAAGTCCCTGGGCCATCCGTTTTTGGTTGGATAGGACGGGTTCCGCCGGGGCAAACTTCACATGACGAAATATGATTCAAGAGGCCAAGGAGTGCTAAGAATGAGGCAGTCGCCGAAAGCCTGGGCCTGGAGAAGTCTGGTGGCTTTTCCGGCCGGAAGCCTTAAAGAAGCTTCCGTCAACGCTAAGGAATCCGAATGGCTCAGCAAGCATGTGCTGAAGGGAAGAAGCCGCAATTTGCTGCCGCGTTCATGACGGAAGGGGCCGCAAGAAGCGGCTTTTTTCGACAAATCGGGTTAGAAGGACGCCGATTCCGGGTAATAAAACAACGAGACTACAGTTGATAAGGCCAATTTCTAAAGCAAGCTCTGGCGATTAAGCGCCGTAGTTATTCCGGGAGGCTTCTCTCCGGAAGGGTGACTGGGTAACATTATGATTTTAAATTAGATTGAGGGAGGCGATAATTATGACTAGACGGATTCAGGCTTATTTCAGAACCGAAGACGAAGCGGAAGGAGCCAAGACGGCGCTGCTTTCGTTTGATGCGGACGGGCTGGACGTATGGGCGTTAACCGATCCGCTCAAGACAGACAATCGGCTGCTGCTTCCGCTGGTACCGACGAATAACTTGGCGGGGGGCGGTTCTACCTTTGGCGCCTTCGGTGCGGCTCCAGCGGCAGTGTCGGTGATTGCGGGTGACGTTGACGAAGGAAGAGCGCCGCTGAGTGGTGATGATTCCCTTGGTACGGATGATCTCCGTGCGGACCGGATGTACGCTGACGGGGATTTGGAGGGTCTGCATTATGTTATGGAAATTAAAGTGACGGACGAAGATTTCAACGGGGTGGTGCATACTCTCCGGAGTAAAAATGCCTTTGTCGAAATTTTTGATTAAAATTTAAGGAATAATGTCGGTATAAATGCTTCCTTTAATAGCCTTTTCCGCCTTCACAGGGAGGAGAGGGCTTAATAACACAAGAAAAATAAAACGCTTTCTTTTCTGTAATATAGAAGTAACATTGCATTCATGTTTGCTTAACATAGTGTGTTTATAATAAAGCCATGACCCCCTTTTTTATAATATATATCGTTGGACCTGCAGCAATCGGCTGCAGGTCATTTTTTTGCAGCGTGATGGGCAGTACAGCCAGCGGGCCGATGCAAATAAAAATTGCTGAATAAAGTCGATTCCTTTCCTTGACTTTAACGCAGTGGTTCAGTAGAATCTAACAATATACGGCTTAATATTGTTTTGATGACGGGACCCAGTAATTCGGCACCCACAACCCCAGAGAGGAATCCCACGTTTGATATTTACAGTGACTTTTGGAAGTCGGGCGTAAATATTTAACTTGGCTGCAAGGATTCTGTTGATGAGCGAATGAATGACCTCCCCGAGAACGCACGGTGAACAGCGGCGTATGCCGAATCAGTAGCCGCCCTTGCGCGTAGGCGGGCGTTAACCGCTTGGAGCGGACCGAAACTTTAAACTTTATGTTTCGGCCGGAATGTGGGTGGTACCACGGGTGATAATCGTTAGCGATAATCCCTCGTCCCTGTTGATGAACAGGGCGGGGGATTTTTTAATGGAAATTTCAAAATGGTCAAGGGCATTTTCAGGAGGGATCAGCTGTGGCTAAAGAGAGATTTGAGAAGCCGACCGGCACACAGGATTTGCTGCCCGGTGCGGTGGAAAGATGGCAGTTCGTTGAAGAGAAAGCCAGAGATTTATGCCGGCGCTTCAACTATCGTGAAATCCGGACCCCGATGTTCGAACATACGGAGCTGTTCGAAAGAGGCGTCGGCGAGACGACCGATATCGTGGAGGGCGAAATGTACACCTTTAAGGATAAGGGTGACCGGGATCTGGCGCTGCGTCCGGAAGGGACGGCCGGTGTCGTCCGCGCTTACGTACAGAACAAGCTGTACGGAGAGCCGGATGTCAGCAAGCTGTATTATATCGGCCCGATGTTCCGCTACGAGCGTCCGCAGGCGGGGAGATACCGCCAGTTTCACCAGTTCGGCGTGGAAGCATTCGGCGCGGTCGATCCGGCGATCGATGCGGAGGTTATTTCGCTCGGCTACCAATTCTGCAAGGACCTGGGTCTCAGCGGTGTTCGTGTCGAAATTAATTCCGTCGGCAACATTCCCAGCCGGGCAGCCTATCGCGAGAAGCTGCTAGGCTTCCTGCGCCCAATGAAGGACAGCCTGTGCAGCGACTGCCAGCGGCGTATGGAGCGGAATCCGCTGCGTGTGCTGGACTGTAAGGTTGATCAGGAGAAATTCGTAGATGCCCCGTCCATTTTGGATAGTCTTGATGAAGAGTGTACGGTACACTTCGCCAAGGTAAGGGCGCATCTGGAAGCTATGGGCGTCGAGTATGCCGTCAATACGCGCCTTGTACGCGGGCTCGATTATTATACGCATACGGCGTTCGAGTACAAGGCGGCCGGCATCGGCTCCATCGACACGGTCGGCGGCGGCGGGCGCTATAACGGCCTGGTTGCCGAAATTGGCGGACCGGACCAGCCGGGCATCGGCCTTGGCATTGGCCTTGAGCGTATTCACCTCATTCTGGAGAATCAGAAGGTGGAGCTTGGATCGTCCAAGCCGCTGGACGTATACCTCGTAGCGCTCGGTGAAGAGGCGGAAGCCGAGGTTACCAAGCAGCTGTTCATTCTGCGCAGCTTGGGCTTCTCTGCGGAGCGCGATTATCTGGGACGCAAAATGAAGGCCCAGATGAAATCCGCCGACCGCATGTCGGCGCGTTACACCGCGATTCTCGGCGAAGAGGAGCTGCAGCGCGGCGAGATTGCTCTGAAGTCGATGGCGACCGGAGAGCAGCGCACCGTTAAGCTGGAAGAGCTGGGACAATCTCTTATATAGAGCGGCAGTATTTACATTAGTCTGTAATCACAAACAGAGATTTTTAAATTGAAAGGGTATGATAAAGCATGCAAAGAAGCCATAATTGCGGCCAGTTAACAACAGAACAAATCGGAGAGAAGGTTACGCTTAACGGCTGGGTGCAGACCCGCCGCGACCTTGGAGGCGTACTGTTCATCGACCTTCGCGACCGCAGCGGAGTTGTGCAGATCGTCTTCAATCCCGATTATTCCGGCGAAGCGCTGCAAATTGCCGACAAGACTCGAAGCGAGTATGTTATCGCCGTTACCGGTCAAGTAGTCAAGCGCGATCCGGAAACCGTAAACCCTAACCTTCCAACAGGCGAAATTGAAGTGCGCATTACCGAAATCGAAGTGCTGAATGCCGCCAAGACCCCTCCGTTCTTCATTGAAGACGGCGTGGAGGTAGATGAGTCGCTGCGCCTGAAGTACCGCTATCTTGATCTGCGCCGTCCGGAAATGCAGAAGACGCTGCTGCTCCGCTCGAAAGCGGCCAAGATTTTCCGCGATTTCCTTGACGGAGAAGGCTTCATCGACGTAGAAACGCCGATTCTGACCAAGAGCTCGCCGGAAGGCGCACGCGACTATCTCGTGCCCAGCCGGGTGCATGAAGGTGAATTCTTCGCCCTGCCGCAGTCGCCGCAGATTTACAAGCAGCTCCTGATGGTTGGCGGCGTGGAGCGCTACTACCAAATCGCCCGTTGTTTCCGCGACGAGGACCTGCGCGCCGACCGGCAGCCGGAGTTTACGCAGGTGGACATCGAGACCTCGTTCCTGGCCCAGGACGACCTGCTGGCCATGATGGAGCGCCTGATGCAGCGCCTGTTCAAAGAGACGGTCGGCGTAGATCTCGCCCTGCCGTTCCAGCGTCTGACTTACGCCGAGGCCATGGGCAAATACGGTTCCGACAAGCCGGATCTGCGCTTCGGTCTGGAACTGATTGAAATGAACGATATCGTCGCAGGCAGCGGCGTTAAGGTATTCGCCTCCGTTATCGAAAAGGGCGGAGAAGTGAAATGCTTGAATGCCAAGGGATGCGGTACTTGGACCCGTAAGGAAATCGACGATCTCGGCCCTTATGCGGCCCGCTACGGTGCGAAAGGCCTCGCCTGGATTCAAGTGAAGGAAGGCGAATTCCGCGGTCCGATCGTGAAGTTCTTTACCGAAGAAGAGATTGCAGCCGTTAAAGAACGCACCGGAGCCGAGGAAGGCGACCTGCTGCTCTTCTCTGCTGATAACAAGAAGGTCGTTGCCGACGTCCTGGGCGCACTCCGTCTCAGAATTGGACGCCAGCTCGGGCTGATCGATGACAGTGTGTATAAGTTCGCCTGGGTGACCGACTTCCCGCTGCTTGGCTATGACGAGGAACAGAAGCGTTATGTGGCAGAGCATCATCCGTTCACCCGTCCGCGCGAAGAAGACGTGGCCCTGTTCGATACCGATCCCGGCGCGATCCGCGCACAGGCTTATGATATCGTGCTGAACGGCTACGAAGTCGGCGGCGGCTCGATGCGGATTTATAAGCGTGATGTGCAGGAGAAGATGTTCGACGCGCTCTCACTTTCCAAAGAAGAAGTGCAGGACAAATTCGGCTATCTGCTCGACGCGTTCGAGTATGGCACGCCTCCTCACGGCGGCATCGCCTTCGGCTTCGACCGGCTTGTTATGCTGCTGGCCGGACGCAACAACCTGCGCGAAACGATCGCCTTCCCGAAAACGGCCAGTGCGACCGATCTGCTGATGGACGCTCCGTCCCCGGTTAAAGACTCGCAGCTGGACGAGCTGCATATCAGAGTGGCTATCAAGGAAAAAGCCAAGAAATAGGAGGCTGACATCATGCTGCATCAGTTCTCGCGTACCGAACTTGCTATCGGACCCGAGGGTCTGGAAGTTATGAAAAACAGCACGGTAGCCGTGCTCGGCATCGGCGGCGTCGGCTCCATCGCGGTGGAGGCTCTGGCCCGCACGGGCGTCGGGCGCATCATTCTGATTGATAAGGACGCTGTCGATATCACCAACATCAACCGCCAGATTCATGCGCTCACCACGACGGTTGGGCAGAAAAAGGCGGATCTGATGGTGGAGCGGGTCAAGCTGATCAATCCGGAATGCGAAGCGATAGCGCTCAACATGTTTTATACCGAAGAAACATACGAGGAACTGTTCAAATATAAGCCGGACTACGTTCTCGATGCATCGGACACGATTCATTATAAAATTCATCTGATCAAGGAATGTCTCGCCCGCAAAATCCCGATGATTTCGAGCATGGGCGCGGCCAATAAGATGGACCCGACCAAATTCCAGGTCGCCGACATCTCCAAGACAACGATGGACCCGATTGCCCGTGTCATTCGTCAGAGACTGCGCAAGGACGGCATTAAGAAAGGCGTTAAGGTCGTGTTCTCAACCGAGGAGCCGATGAAGCCCCGTCAGGATGTGACGGATAAGATTGTCCCCGAGAACGCGCCCGAGATCCGGAAAGCGAAGCAGCCGCCGGCGAGCAACGCGTTCGTGCCGCCGGTGGCGGGGCTGATCATGGTCAGCGTCGCCGTTCGCGAGCTGCTGGAGGCCGGTGGGGTCAAAATTTAAGAGTTAAAATAAAACCAAGCAAGGGCGAGTGCCGAAATACGGCAGCTCGCTCTTTTTGCTGAAGATAGATAAGGTATAGCGTTTGCTCCACACCTGTGCTACAATAAGAATCCTTTTTGTGCGAACATGGCGGCGGGGCTGTAGGCTCCTTCCAGCCGGTTTTGCCTTACATGGATGGGGACAAGGCTTTTCCCCAATACTACTTTTAGGAGGTAACTGAAATTGGAGGACAACTTTCAAAGTGCCTATCAAGAGGAACAAGAGAGGCTGAACACGGCGCTCGCGGAGATTGACCGGCAGCTGGAAACGCTAAAGAACACACCGGTGTACACAGGCAATGATTACACAGAGCAGATTCTGGAGGATTCGAGGGAACAAAGACGCGGAAATCTGGCCAAACTGCGGCAGGAGCCCTATTTCGGACGGCTGGACTTTGAGGAAAGCAGCGATGGGGAGCGCAAGGCGCTATATATCGGCAAAATCGGCGTAGACCGCGAGCAGGTCAGCGACCGTCCGCTTGTCATTGATTGGCGAGCGCCGGTGGCGAGCCTGTTCTATTCGTTTACCGGGGGCACGGAGTCTGCTTCCTACGAATCACCGGAAGGCGTTATTGAAGGGCTTGTCTATCTCAAGCGCAACGTCGTGATCCGAAAACGGATTCTGGAACGGGTGGCGGACACTTATGATCGCGAGAGCGACGGCCCGGCGGTATCGGATGAATTTCTGGTCTACCGCTTGGGAGAGACCAAGGATAACCGGCTGAGGGACATCGTATCGACCATCCAGGAGGAGCAGGACCGCATTATCCGGGCGGCAAAAAACACGGCGCTCATCATCCAGGGCGTGGCAGGCAGCGGTAAGACGACAGTCGCGCTGCACCGGCTCGCTTTTTTGCTGTACCAATACAAAGAGCAGGTGTCGGCGGAGCGGATGATTATTTTTGCCCCGAACCGGATGTTTCTGGACTATATATCCGATGTATTGCCAGAGCTTGGAGTCGGTAACATTCAGCAGAGCACTTTTGCCGATTGGGCGGGAGACTTGCTCGGTTTGGAGCTTACGCAGGGTGACGCCATGGAGACGCTGAACCGCTGGTTCGAGGCGCCGGGCGGCATGCCGGAAATCACGGATGAGACTCCGGGACGCTTCAAGGGCGCGACGAAGCTGATGGCTATTATCGAAGACGCGGTGCGGCGGCTGGAATCGGGCTCGGTTCCCGAGGGAGATTTCTCCCCGTGGGAGGGAGCCGTTCTGCCGCGCAGAACGATTCTCCGGTGGCATAATGAAGAATACGCTCCGTATCCGCCCGCCAAGCGAAAGGAACGGGTAATGGCCCGGATTCACCGCTGGATTGAGATGGAGTTGAAAAAAAGCCCTTCCGCTGCAGCGCTCAAAGACCGGAAGAAAAAAGGAGCGCAGCGTGAGAAGGCATACGGGGCGAAATGGCCCAAATACGATCCGCTGACGATTTACAAGCAAATCTTCCGCGCCGTGAAGACGCCTGCGGATTGGCCGGCTGAAGCGCCCGAAGCCATTCCGGCGGCTGTGCTGAAGGAGACGCGCGCTCAGCTTAAGAAGGGTGTAGTGCTGGAGGAGGATTTGCCGCCGCTGCTCTACATTCATTATCTGCTGAACGGGGACGAGGGCGTGCAGAAATTCGATCATATCGTCATTGACGAGGCGCAGGATTTCTCGCCGTTCCAGATTGCAGTGCTTGATCTGTATGTGCGCGGCCACTCTTTTACCATACTGGGTGATTTGTCGCAGGGAATTCATGCCTATAAAGGGGTACATGACTGGAAAGAAATGCAGTCTCTGTTCGCGCCGGAGCACACGTCCTACCATGCGCTGACGCGCAGCTACCGGTCCACTATGGAAATTATTGATTTCGCTAATGGAATTCTGTCGGCAGGTGTACATAGCGAACTGCTTGCCGTTCCGGTATTCCGCAGCGGCAGCCCTGTCCGGCTGATTCAGTACGGCGAGGAGCGGGAGGCCGACATCCAGACTGCGCTCGCGGATCTGTCGGGGAGGGATTACCGGACGGTAGCGGTCTTGACCCGGACATTGGCGGATGCGGCGCATCTGTATGAGGTCCTGTCGGAGCATTTTGACGATATCCATCTGATCGACGGAGGGATCACGGAATACCAAGGCGGGCTCTCAGTGCTGCCGCTTTATTTGTCCAAGGGACTGGAGTTCGACGCCGTTATCGTTGCGGATGCCGACCTGGACTCCTACGGGGAGACGGCCTGGGACGCGAAGCTGCTGTATGTGGGCTCTACCCGGGCGCTGCATGAGCTGTGGCTTATGCATAACGGCAGGCTGCCAGGCTACTTGCGCCAAGCGGCGGAGGCTGTGGAGACGGCTCCCGGATGGCCGGATGTCCCGGCTTAAAGCCCATTAAAGCTGCCTGTTGATTATGGTGCAATCCTGACAGTAGGCACTCATCGGCGTCCTCGGAAAGTTCGGCGCAGATCCTGAACCCACTTGTCCGGAATTTCCCAAGGGATGAAGTGTCCTCCCTGCTCGTGAGCGGAAATGTTGACGTGGTTGTACCAAGGAGCGCGATCGCTGTCGAGAAAGTTTTGAACGCGATTGTCGGTCGTAATCCCCGGTGGATTTTCATAGCCCACGAAGGTAATACCGGTTGGCGCTTCAATGACAGGCCAGCGATCATGAGCGGGCGTCCATGGATAGCGGTTGTTGTTCGCATAGACGCGCATGGAGGTTTCGATGGCGTTATTGACCCAGAAGATTGTTGCATGTGTAAGGATGTCGTCTTTCGAAAAGACATTCTCGACGTTGCCGTTATTGTCACTCCATCTTGCCCATCGTTCCAAAATCCATGCGAGCATTCCTACCGGCGAGTCGCTCAAACCGTAGGCAAGTGTGCTTGGATCAAGAACATGCACGGCGAGATGCGATGCAAAACGATGATCAAACTTTAAAATCTGCGCCCGGATTTCCTCAGGGATGTTGTCAGGAATCGGACGACCTCCAGAGAAATCCCAAGCGCGATCACCGTTAAAAAAGCTTAGCTTTAGGGCAGATCCGATATGAATAGCGTAGAGCTCATCGCTATATTTGTGCCCTAGTTGACCGGTCACAAGAGCGCCTACATCGCATCCCGCTGCCGCGTATTTTTCATAGCCGAGAATATCAGTCATGAGTGTATGCCAGAGATCGGCGATTTTCCAAAAGTTCATATCCGGGTGGTTTGGCAGCGGCGCCGAAAATCCGAAGCCGGGAAGTGAGGGCACGATTACGTCGAAGGCTTCAGCCGGATCGCCTCCGAATGCTCCAGGGTCCGCTAGCGGATCAATGACTTTGGACCAATGCCAGAATGTCCAGGGCCAGCCATGGGACAGAATCAATGGTATAGGACTCGGGCCGATACCCGGTTTACGCATAAAATGCACGGAAACTCCGTCTACATTGACTTTATAGTGTTCGTAGGCGTTGATCGCATGCTCAGATTTGCGCCAGTCAAACTTGTTTATCCAGTAGTCGACCAGTCCCTCAAGATAGTTCCGATTAACGCCGTAATACCAGTCCTCATTACCGGCATCAAGAGGCCATCTAGTGGACTTCAGACGAATTTGAAGATCAGCAAGCAACTCATCCGATACGTGGATCGGAGTCGGTTCAAGCGGGAAAGGAGCTGTTGTCATAAATATTCCTCCTTGAACGAATGGAATGTACTAACTGGTTGATGATGCCAAGTTTTTTCTCTGTTCACTTCCTTGTGTCGTTCGTTTCGTTCATTACCCGGGTATGAGCAACGGAACTGCAGTGCGACTGAGACTACGAATCGTTTCCCAGTTCGACCAGACGCCTCAATGCGGGTATTGCGGATGAAATTGTCCGTTTTTCCTCCAGAGTGAGCCCTTCAATGAATTTCGAGAGCTGCGCCATGCGATCCAAACGACGCGAATCAATAACATTTGCGCCAAGTACGGTAATATGCACTTGAACCACTCGGCCATCATTCGGATCTGGCCGGCGCTCGACGAGTCCGTCCCGTTCAAGCCGGGTCACCAACTGTGTGATTGCCGACTGCGTAACCTGCTCAGTGGCTGTCAACTCAGTCAGCCGCATGGGGCTCTTGCGAGACAATGTGTGCAGGACAGATAGCGTAGTAAAGCTTAGTTTTTCAATTGATGGCAACCGAATGAGTATCCTCGTCAAGTCTTCGATCACCATGGTGAAATCAGCGACATTGAGGTCAGTAGTAGGAGTTTTAGGCTTCATGACAAAATTATATCATTAATTTATATAAGTTACTAATGTAAATTGGTATCATTTAGATTCTCCAATATTCATACTTGTTTATGCTAAAGGGTAATTAAAAGAGTGGCACCAATAATCTGTTAATCTGAGGAGTGATTTAAAATGGCAGGCAGCCAGAACAACAACATGAGCCGCGATACAGCGGGGCGTAGGAGTGACGTGGCCCGTTCCCAAAATCATGACAAGGATTTCTATCAGGAAATTGGCAGAAGAGGCAGCAGGGCCGCTACCGACAGGTATGACAGCGAGCTTTTCCCGGAGATGGACTTTGAAGACGAAGAATCCCGCAGAGGCGATTAACACGGGATTTGGCAGGCAGGAATGAAGCTCTATGTTAGCATTAACGGCAAATCAGCTCACCGTCGGCCGCCGAAAGCGGCTGGCGGTTTTTTGCTGTAAAGGCGTTTTTTCGTTCGTGAAGCATACCTTGGCCGCTATGAAGAGATATAGTATCGTGCAGTTATGCTCTCTAACATATGAAGTGGTATGATAGAGTTATACAGCTTACAGCAAGGAGTGTAAATATGGATTTGTTCTCTTTCGGGGAGGAGACCGGAGACGGCCGTCTGCTGGCGGACCGCATGCGTCCGGAGACTCTTGATGAATATATAGGTCAGGAGCATATTGTGGGAAAAGGAAAGCTGCTGCGCCGGGCGATTGAAGCCGATCAGGTCTCATCCATTCTGCTGTACGGGCCTCCGGGCTGCGGAAAAACGACGCTCGCCCACATTATCTCCCATCAAACGAAGGGAGAGTTCGTGCGGCTGAACGCCGTGGAGGCGACGGTCAAGGATGTGAGGGAAGTCATCGAACGGGCGCAGAACGCCAAAGCGCTGTACGGCACGAAGACGATCCTGTTTCTGGACGAGGTGCACCGATTCAACAGCTCCCGCCAGGATGCGCTCCTTCCGGCGGTTGAGAAGGGCACGATTATTTTTATCGGTGCGACTACAGAGAATCCGTTCCATTATGTGAACGGCGCCTTGATGAGCCGGTCCACGCTGTTCCAACTGGAGCCGCTGAACAAGGCGCACAGCCTGGCCGCGATGCGCCGGGCGCTGGAGGACCAGGAGAAAGGTCTCGGCTTTATCGACCTTCAGGTGGACGAGGCTGCGCTGGAGCATATCGCGGCGATGGCGAACGGCGACATCCGCCGGGCACTGAACGCGCTGGAGCTGGCCGCGCTGACGACGCCGCCAGGCAGCAGCGGCAGCGTACATATTACCCTGGAGGTGGCGGAGGACTCTATCCGCCGTCCAACAGTCAAAGCGGACGAATCCACGCAGTACGACGTGCTGTCCGCCTTTCACAAAAGCATCCGCGGCTCCAGCGACGCTGCGCTGTTCTGGTTCCTCTACGCTGTAGAGAAGCTCGGGATGGACCCGATTGTGTTCATCCGCCGCCTGATCGCCGCAGCAAGCGAGGATATCGGGCTGGCGAACCCGCAGGCGATGGTGCAGGCGGTCAGCGCGCTGGAAGCCTACCGCAACAACGGCTGGCCGGAGGCGAAGCTCAATATCGCCCAGGCGATTCTGTTCGCTGTCGAGAGCCCGAAGTCCAACGCCGTGTACATGGCGATTTCCAGAGCGATGTCAGCGATCGGCGAGCTGAAGTCTGCCGAAGTCCCGCTGCACTTGCGGGATACGCATTATAAGGGCTCAGCACAGCTGGGGCATGGCGGATACAAATATCCGCATGATTTTCCCGGCCATTACGTAAAGCAGGAGTACCTGCCGGGGGCGATCTCGCGCCGGGTCTTTTACCAGGCGACCGAGCAGGGCAACGAAGTGAAGATCCTCCATAACCAGGCGCTGCGGCGGGAACAGTGAGAAGCGTCCGATAGCCAGATTATAAGGCGGAAAAAAGAGCCCTTGCCGGCGCGCTGCTAAGCACGCTCAGACAAAGGCTCTTGATTTATAAAGGCTTCCCCCGGCGAAGCTCATTGCTTCTCCGTTCAAATCAGTGGGTTACTGCGGCTGCGGCACAACCTTTTCGGCGTATTCGATGATTCCGCCGCCAAGGCAGACCTCGCCGTCATAAAATACGACGGCCTGTCCGGGCGTAATCGCCTTCTGCGGCGTATCGAAGGCGACATGCAGAGTTCCGTCTTCGCGTTTCGTCAGCGTAACGCCCTGATCCGGCTGGCGGTACCGGAACTTGGCCGTGCAGCGTAGCGGTTCACTACCAAGGCCGCGCCCATCGATCCAGTTCACGCCGGAAGCGACAAGGCCTGTTGAGTACAAGCTGTGGTGCTTGTCCCCCTGGACGACATACAGAATGTTGCGGCTGAGGTCTTTATCTGCGACGAACCACGGCTCGCCTGTACCCGAGCCGCCGATGCCGAGACCTTGACGCTGGCCGAGTGTATAATACATCAGCCCATCGTGGCGCCCTTTGATCTCGCCGGTGGCGATATCCACCATATCGCCGGACTTAGCCGGCAGGTACTGGCTCAAGAATTCGCGGAAATTGCGTTCGCCGATGAAGCAGACTCCGGTGCTGTCTTTTTTCTTCGCCGTATACAGTCCGGCCTCTTCGGCGATCCGGCGAACTTCCGGCTTCTGCAAATGCCCGATCGGGAACATGGCTCTGGACAGCTGCTGCTGATTCAATGCGTTCAGGAAATACGTTTGATCCTTGTTGCCGTCCACCCCGCGGAGCAGCTTGAACTCGCCGTCTTCTTCCACGACGCGCGCATAGTGTCCGGTAGCCACATAATCGGCGCCGAGCTGAAGCGCCTTGTTCAGGAATTCGCCGAACTTGATCTCCCGGTTGCACATAACGTCCGGGTTAGGCGTGCGTCCGGCCTTATATTCATCGAGAAAATATTTGAACACCTTATCAAAGTATTCTTTCTCAAAGTTTACGGTATAGTAAGGAATGTCGATCTGCTCGCATACGCGGCGCACATCTTCCGCATCGGCTTCGGCCGTGCAGACGCCCGACTCGTCAGTGTCATCCCAGTTCTTCATGAAGATGCCGATGACGTCATAGCCCTGCTGCTTCAGCAGCAGCGCCGTGACGGAGGAGTCCACTCCCCCCGACATGCCGACAACGACGCGGGTATTTTCAATTGCTTTTGCCACGCTAGATCACCATCTTTTTTGTTAGAATAATAAAGCTTTTACGGTCGAACCGGAAATAGTCAGCGGGTCAAACAGGCCGCTAATATGTCTTTATGTCATCACTGTCCGCCATGGAAGAACACATCTGTAAAAAAAAATTACGTTTTGTGTTTCAAATACGTCTGCGGATATGATAACATAAACTCAAGAGCAGTCATCGGAATACGCTGATTTATCTTATTGTTTTGACCAACTATTAATTATACTATACACAGCTATTATATTGAAAGAGGTGCCCCTTTGAAAATATCGACAAAAGGCCGATACGGATTAACCATCATGATGGAGCTCGCCGTCAGGTTTGGTGAAGGTCCTACATCTTTGAAGAGCATTGCTGAAAAAAATGGATTATCCGAGCATTATCTGGAGCAGCTGATCGCTCCCCTGCGCAACGCGGGCCTCGTCAAGAGCATACGCGGCGCCTATGGCGGCTATATTTTATCCCGTGAAGCCTCTGATATTACTGCCGGGGATATTATCCGCGTGCTGGAAGGTCCGATCTCACCTGTGGACTTCACGGAAGAAGACGATCCGGCCAAGCGCGATCTGTGGCTGCGTATCCGCGACAGCATCGCCGATGTGCTGGACTCCACCACTCTGGCGGATCTGATTTCCTTCAAGGAAGAGACGCATACAGATAATTACATGTTCTACATTTAGTTGTTATTTTTACTGTTGATTTGAAAAACATGGGTATATCAACGATTAAGGCCTCCTTTTGGGGGCTTTAATTATGAGGAAAATAACATGAAAAATCACAAATAAATTAGCTAGCCAGAGGATTTGGGGATTGGAACGGACGATATGGCGGAGTGAATTCCCAAGCGTTAGTGAATATGAGTATCGCCCCGCTGGTGTGCGCCGGCGGGGCGATATTCAACATCTTATTGAGATTATGATTTAGTCAGATCGGTTATTGCTTTATCAAAAGCGTGCATATACTGGTTGAAAATCCCTGTGTCGAAGCTCGAATTCTTATCGTTAGCTTTTGGAGGGTTCTCTTGGATTTGTTTGTACATACGGTCGATTTCTCCTGACAGCTTCACCCATATCTTCTTTATTGAATCATATTCGGGACCAAGTCCCTCCACATAATTGTCATACTCTTTCTTTTTACTTATTGCCTTCCCTAATTGTTCGACCGTGAAATCAATGTCTAAATTCTCCCCCGTGCTGCTTGTGCCGCTGCTGATGTACCAGCTAATATCTACAAACCCTTCGTTCCAAATGTCAGAAGTGATGAAGTTGCTAATCTCGTTCAACATACTCTCAGGAGAGGGTTCGTTCGTGATCAAAGAAGCATCGGAAATCGGCTCCTCAAAAACTTTCCTTATATTGTTAAATGTCTCCTTGTCTGAGGGGTCCGTAGCCCATCCAACTTTATTATCTGTGATCAAGACAATAAGCTCACTTCTGGGAATGGATGACTTTTCCCCCTGAATCAGAACAACCTTGTCCGTCTTGCCTTTCGCGTCTGTATAATCTTTCGATTCGATGACTTGAGGATTTTTAAGTTTTTTGTCGTCCGTAGTTTCGTCAGACTGCACCAATTGGAAAATAGGCTGGACGTCCGGGTGAATGTTATCCGTAACAAATTTCTTTTTCGCTTCAAGATCAGATCCATTTAGAAAAACATTGACGTACTCAAGTGCCAACTTTTCTGAATCAGAGAGCTTTTTTTCTGGCGTCGAGGCTGTAGTCTGGTCCGAAGGTTCGCCTGATGCCTTGGATTCCGTTGTAGCCGGTGAAACGGCGCTTGTGTCCTCCGAGCTATTATCGGTACTGCTGCAACCCGAGAGAACAGAGATGGAGATGATGAGGCAGAGAATAATCCATTTTTTCAATTTATTTACCCCCGAAAATGTAGTTGAATGGAACTACAATACTATAATAGGGATATTGTGGGTATGTCTATTAAAAATATCAAGGAACAATCTATAAAAAGATCAACTGCGCATGGCCAACTCGTAGTGGTTCCCTCAGCACCTGTCCAACATGGAGCGCCTTGTCAACCAAGTGAAGACCGGAACGCCGCTGGATTTGGGTACGGCTCTTGCCGGTCTTTATGTTTTGAGGTATGCTCTCATAGCATGGTCACAAGGTTGTATATATTTTGTTAATTTATGGTAACCTATGAGCGTGCTGAATGATATACAATTTAGCGGACAGACTGAGAGATAAGAATAGGGAGTTCTATATATGAAGCCAATTTATTTGGACCATGCCGCCTCGACGCCGGTTCATCCGGAGGTGGCGGAGGTCATGATGAAGATAATGACGGAGCAATTTGGCAATGCCTCCAGCGTGCACGCGTTCGGGCGCTCTGTGAAGAAGATAATCAACGGAGCGCGCGATGCGATCAGCTCCAATTTAGGCTGTTCCCCGGATGAATGGGTATTTACCGGCGGGGGCACGGAGAGCGATAATCTGGCGCTGTTCGGCGCAGCCTATTCCCGCAAAGGCGGTCATATTATCACAACGGCCATCGAGCATCACGCCGTGCTGCATGCCTGCGAGGAGCTGGAGAAGGAAGGGTATTCCATAACTTACCTCCCTGTGGATCAGACAGGCCGGGTTGCACTGAAAGATCTCGAAGCGGCGCTTCGGGACGATACGTTCCTAATCAGCGTTATGCTTGCCAACAATGAAGTGGGTACGGTTCAGCCGATTGAAGAGATTGGCAGACTGGCCAGGGAGAAGGGAATTTTATTCCACGTCGATGCCGTTCAGGCACTGGGATCTATTCCGATTTCACTGTCAGACCTGCCTGTGGACTATATGAGCTTCACCGCACACAAAATCAACGGGCCACAGGGCATTGGCGGCCTTTATGTCCGGCGCGGCGCGCCGCTTCATCCCCGGCTGTACGGAGGATTGCAGGAACGGGGGCGCCGGGCGGGGACGGAGAATTTGGCCGGTGCGGCCGGATTTGCCAAAGCGGTCGAACTAGCCGTAAAGGGCCAAGCGGCCAGGAATGAAGAATCGTTGGCGCTGCGGAATCGCCTGCTTGAGGGACTGGACCAGGGAATCGGACGGGACTCTTATAAGATTAACGGGAATGCCGAGCACGGTTTGGCGCATATTACGAATATAAGCTTCCCTGGCGTCCGTTCGGACGTCATGCTGATGAATCTCGATATGGAGGGCATCGCCGCTTCCAGCGGATCAGCATGTACCTCGGGTTCCCTCGAAATTTCACATGTGTTGAAGGCAATGAACCTTGCGGACGATCGATTAAGCTCGGCGATTCGATTCAGCACCGGCTTGGGTAATACTTCTGAAGAAATGGAACATGTTGCCCGGAAAATTGAAACCATTTTAAACCGGCTGCGTATTAAAGGGTAGAGCCTTTTGCCGCCGGATGTGGTTATCCCTTCAGTGCAGGAGTTTTTGGCGGCTATTACAGCCTGCGGAATTCTCCTGGACTCCATTAGAACAAGGAGATTGCGGCCATGAGACTTCAGGATTTTATTGGTCTGAATGTGTTTGGAGTCGAGGAAGGCAAGGAAGTCGGCAAAATTGTCGACTGTGTTTTAGATTCAAACTGGAACATTACGGGTATTGAACTGGAAAGCAAATCTTTTTTCGGCAGTCATGTGAAAGTTGTGGCATGGGAAGACATTGTCGCCTACGGCGAGGATGCCGTGATGATACAGAATGAGGAGTCTATTCGGAAGATGGACGCAGGCAGCATACCCCATTCCTTTCTGGAGGGCAAGAACAAATTGAAAGACATGCAGGTCGTGACGGAGACCGGAACGATTCTTGGCAAAGTGTCCGATGTTTATTTTGACCAAAAGTTGGGAAACACAATAGTAGCCCTGGAAATTAGCGACGGGCTTGTGACTGATTTGATGGAAGGTCGTAAGTGGCTGCCTTGCATACCGGGAATGTCCATTGGAGAGAATGCAGTGGTGGTTCCGGCACTCAGTGAAGAAAGATTAGAAAAAAATATTAACATTGTTAACGGATAGGTGGAATGATGTATGAAGTGTCCAAACTGCGGGTCCAAGGATATCGGCAAGATTGGTTCCCATCAATTTTATTGCTGGGGATGTTTCATTGAACTGACGGTCAACGGCGAGAAAATGTCGGTTTATCAGGTTGAAGAAGACGGCACGCTCAGTTCGCTGGACGATCTGTTCTGCGGAGAAGAGATAGCGCAGGAGTTTCCTCACATTCACGCCACTTCCTGAGGCAAGCATAAAACGCTTGTCTCAAGAGGCGGTTACATAAGATTTACAGGCGTCCAATTTCCTTGTTGCGGGTAATGCGGCAGGGATGTTGGGCGTTTTTATTTTTGAAAAAAATACGGGGCAATCGCTTTATGAGGCAGGTTTCAGAAACGGCGGTTATTTTGCGGCGGACAAACATATACTTACTTTACAAGCTAGTCCAGTTTGCCGCAGGAGGTAACGCCATGGAGCAATGGTCAGGGAGTAAATGGTTCCGCTGGATGGTCGGGGTGCTTCTGGCTCTGATCATTTTGTATTTCGTCTGGCTGCTTCATCCGATGCTGCAGCATGTATTCGATTTTTTGAAAGCGGTGCTGGCCCCCTTCTTGGCCGCCATGATCATATCCTATGTGCTTAATCCCATTGTCAGTATGCTGGCTGGCCGAAAAGTGCCGCGAGGAGCAGCCGTTCTGCTGATTTATGCCGTATTCTTGACCACGATTGCCGTCATTGCCGTCAACCTCATTCCGATGTTCATTAAGCAACTCGAAGAGCTTAACGAGCATTTGCCGGAGATGACGCTAAGAGCGCAGGGGCTGATGCACAGCATGAATACCCGTCTCATCCCGCCCGGAGTGGAAATGGGACTCAACAACTGGTTTTTCCAGCTGGAGAACCGGCTTGCTGCGGGAATTTCGCATTTCCTGGACCATATCGGCACCACCATCGGCGTGCTGTTCGACGCTTTCATCGTTCCTTTTTTGGTGTTCTATATTTTGAAAGATTTCGATGTGTTCGAACGGATGCTTGTGTCCTGTCTCCCGCGCTCCCGCCGCAAATCCATTGTGACGATGTTAAAAGATATCGACGAGGCGCTCGGCAATTACATCCGCGGCCAGTTCCTGGTCAGTCTGATTATCGGCATACTCGCTTATATCGGCTACGCGTTGATCGGAATGCCGTATGCGCTGCTGTTCGCGAGCCTGGTGGCCATATTCGAACTCGTCCCGTATTTAGGCCCTTTTCTCGGGGCGGCTCCCGCGATTGTGATGGCGTCGACCATATCATTTAGGTTGGTGATGCTTGTCGTCGTGGTGAATACGATATGCCAAATGTTGGAGAGCAATATAATTTCGCCGCAGGTCGTCGGACGGACGCTGCATTTGCATCCGCTGCTCATTATTTTTGCGCTGCTGGTGGGCGGCGAGCTTGCCGGTATAGTCGGGCTGATTCTGGCGGTACCCTGCTTCGCGGCGGGAAAGGTCGTCCTTCAGCATGTCATCACCTATTATATGAAGCGGAAACCGGTATGACAGAATGCGCATTGACTGAGGCGGCCGGTATTGTATATAATGTTGTGGAAAATGAACTTCAAATGATTCAAGGATGAGGAGCATTAATTTCGGATGAGTCATGCAGAGAGCCGGTGTTATTGGTGAAAGCCGGTTGACGACAGCGAAATGAACTCGCCTCGGAGAAACGGCGCAAGCCGCTTGGCGTCTTTCGGACTGAAAGAGCAGTTCTCTTAACCGGAGAAGTGTCCAAGCGTTAACCGCCGTCGGCCCGCCCCCGTTACAGGGTGTAGAGTGAGCAAGCGCCGGGCAAAGAATGTCCGCCTGCTAACTAGGGTGGTACCACGGGAATTCAGCCTCTCGTCCCTAGCGTTTTTACGCTATGGATGGGAGGCTTTTTTAGAGGTTCGCAGCAATTCAAGGAGGAGTAGTAATGAGCGACAGCAAGGGAAATACAGCCGCACAAGGTTACCGGGCGCAGGTACTGGAACCGAAATGGCAGAAGTATTGGGAAGAACATCATACCTTTAAGACCGGTGAGGAAGCGGGCAAGCCGAAATTCTACGCGCTCGACATGTTTCCTTACCCTTCGGGCGCCGGTCTGCATGTAGGGCATCCGGAAGGTTATACGGCGACGGATATCGTCTCCCGCTACAAGCGGATGCGCGGTTACAATGTGCTTCACCCGATGGGCTGGGATGCCTTCGGTCTGCCTGCCGAGCAGCATGCGCTGGATACGGGGCAGCATCCGCGTGATATCACGATCAAGAACGTCAATAATTTCCGCCGCCAGATCAAATCGCTGGGCTTCTCCTATGATTGGGACCGCGAGATCAGCACGACGGACCCTAGCTACTATAAATGGACGCAGTGGATCTTCATTCAGCTGTACAAGCGCGGCTTGGCTTACGTCGCTGAAGTGCCGGTGAATTGGTGTGAGGCGCTTGGCACCGTACTAGCTAACGAAGAAGTCATCGATGGCAAAAGCGAGCGCGGCGGGCATCCCGTCATCCGCAGACCGATGCGCCAGTGGATTCTGCGGATTACCGAATACGCCGAGCGTCTGCTGGAGGATCTGGAAGAGCTGGACTGGTCCGAGAGCATCAAGGACATGCAGCGCAACTGGATCGGCAAATCGAAGGGCGCCGAAGTCGCCTTTGGCATCGACGGTCATGATGCTAATCTGACCGTATTTACAACCCGGCCCGATACCCTGTTCGGGGCAAGCTACTGTGTGCTCGCGCCCGAGCACGAGCTGGTGGCGTCTATTACGACTGACGCCCAGCGTTCGGCCGTGGAGGAATACCAGACACTGGCTTCGCGCAAGAGCGATTTGGAACGGACCGATCTTGCGAAGGAGAAGACAGGCGTGTTTACCGGCGCCTATGCGGTCAATCCGGTAAACGGAGCCAAACTGCCGATCTGGATCGCGGACTACGTCCTGGCCGGATACGGTACGGGAGCGATCATGGCCGTACCAGGGCATGACACCCGCGACTGGGAGTTCGCCAAGCAGTTCGGACTCGAGATCATCGAGGTTGTCCAAGGGGGCAATGTGGAAGAGGAAGCCTACGCCGGCGACGGTCCGCATGTCAATTCCGATTTCCTGAACGGACTGGACAATACGGCGGCCATCGCCGCCATGATCGCCTGGCTGGAGGAGAAAGGCTTCGGCAAGGGCAAAGTAACTTACCGCCTGCGCGATTGGCTGTTCAGCCGCCAGCGCTATTGGGGCGAGCCGATCCCGATTCTTCACCTGGAAGACGGCACGATGAAGACGGTCCCGGAAGACCAGCTTCCGCTCTTGCTGCCGGATGTTGAGGCGATCAAGCCTTCGGGTACGGGCGAATCGCCGCTGGCGAATGTGACGGATTGGGTTGAGACGGTCGATCCGGAGACCGGCATGAAAGCCCGCCGCGAGACGAACACGATGCCGCAGTGGGCCGGCAGCTGCTGGTACTACCTGCGTTACATCGATCCGCATAACGACAAGGAGCTGTGTTCTCCCGAGAAGCAGAAGGAATGGCTGCCGGTCGATCTGTACATCGGCGGCGCTGAGCATGCGGTGCTTCATCTGCTGTATGCCCGCTTCTGGCATAAGGTGCTGTATGATCTCGGCGTTGTAAATACGAAAGAGCCGTTCTACAAGCTGGTCAACCAGGGCATGATTCTCGGCACCAACAACGAGAAGATGAGCAAGTCGCGCGGCAATGTCATTAATCCGGACGAGATTGTAGGCGAATTCGGCGCGGACACGCTGCGCGTGTACGAAATGTTCATGGGCCCGCTGGAAGCGACCAAACCGTGGAACGCGAACGGCGTGGAAGGCATTCACCGCTTCCTCTCCCGCGTATGGCGCTTGTTCGTAAGCGAAGAGGGCAGCCTGAGCGCCAAAATCACGGAGGACGGCGGCAACGAAGAATTCAAGCGCACCTGGCATAAGACGATCAAGAAAGTGACCGATGATCTTGAGAATCTGCGCTTTAATACGGCGATCAGCCAGCTGATGATCTTCATCAACGACGCCTATAAGCAGGAGACGCTGCCGCGCCAGGCGATGGAGAATTTTGCGCAGATGCTGTCCCCTCTTGCTCCCCATCTTGCCGAAGAACTGTGGCAGTTGCTTGGACACGAGGGCACCATCACTTATGTGGAGTGGCCGTCTTACGACGAGGCGCTGACTGTGGACGCCGAGGTGGAAATTGTGGTTCAGGTGAACGGCAAAATCGTTCAGCGCAGCCTGATCCCGCAAGGTATGGGACAAGAGGAGATGCAGGCGCATGCGATGGGTCTCTCGAATGTGAGCGCAGCAATAGAAGGCAAGACCGTCCGCAAAGTCATTGCGGTTCCGGGCAAGCTGGTCAATATCGTAGTGGGTTAGCGAAGAACGCCAAACCCCGCAGCGGGAGTTTATCCTGTCGCGGGGTTTTTGCGTGTTTGCGGGTGTTACGGCGAGATATCCAGGTCAAGTCTCTACCGCAAGAGGCGGGCATTTTCGCTGGGTGGCCTCTCATTTGTTTTGATGAATCCCGTCCCGTCCGAACAGCGAATCGAGTTTGGCCACATCCTCGTCGTATTTCTTGTGCGTCGTGGAGATCAGCCGCTCGAATACCCCGTCCAGGCTGCAGCGCAGATGATTCAGAGCTTCAGCGGTAATGCCGCCGGGGACGGCGACACGGTCCTGCAGCTGCTGCGGCGTAAATTCGCCTTCGGTCAGCAGCTTTCCCGTTCCAAGAAGCATCTCGCCCGCAAGCTTTCCTGCCAGTGCCTGGTCGATCCCGGTCGCTTCAGCGGCAGCTTCAATCCACCGTTCGATAAAATAGCTCAGGAAAGCCGGGCCGCAGCTGGAAAAATCGGAAGAGATCCGGGTATGGTGCTCGTATATTTCCACCGGAGTGCCTATATGGGACATCAGCTTGAGCAGCTGCTCCTTATCATCGGCCTCCAGCCGGCTGCCAAGCACGCAGAGCGAGGTTCCGCTGTATACGCTGTGTGTAATGCTGGGAATGATCTTAGCGATTTTGGACGGCAGGGCTCTCTCCAGGTGGTAAATTTGGACCGGACTTGTAATGGACACGACAATCTGTTCGCTGCGGAGACAATGGGCGATTTCATCGGTTAGCGTTTTAAATTCCATCGGCTTGACGCATAGAAATAAAATATCGCTCCGGGACGCGGTTTCTCCATTGCTTCCCGCGAGCGTGATTCCGGGGTGAAGCTGCGCGAGACGGGCCAGCTTCTGCGGACTGCGGTTGCTCGCAATCACGTCGCCGGCCAAAAGCCCCCCGGAAGAAAGAAAGGCGTCGATCAACAGGCTGCCCATGCTGCCCGTTCCGATAAAACCCACTTTCATCCTGTGGTTCCTCCTTTCGCGCTTGCTCTTACAGTAATGTTCTTCGTTATATGTATGCATTACAGGCATGGCCACATGCCTGAGTTTAGGTGATGTATGGAAAAAAGGTTCGGATAAATTAGAAAATTAAAGATAAAGGAGAAGCCGGTATGAACAAGATAAGTATAATCGGCGCGATTGCCGCAGCGTTAATCGGAGGCGGGTTAATCTGGACCACCGGAAACGGGGGTGAGCAAGGAATCGCCGGGTGGGAAACGTTGAACGTTCAGGTGGCAGAGGCGATTGAAAGCGGCCAGACGGCGACAGCGGGCGGCAGTCCTGCGCAAGATAGCCGAAGCGAGGCTTCTCGTGAGCCGGGTAAACTAAAAGAAGCAGCGGAAGCGGAGGGCAGCTCTATGCGAAAAAGCGGAGGCGCCGAAGCTGCCGCCTCGCAGGAGACCGCTAAAGCGGTGGCCGGCTCGGATGGAGCTGGAGCGGGATACGCGGCTCGGGCTAAGGAAGGGACCAGCACAGTAACAGATGATAGCGCCAAAGATCAAGCTGCTGCTTCCCGGGCTCCGGGGGCTGATGCTCCGGCAACTGCGGAGGGGAAGGTTAATGTTAATACGGCAGGAATCTCCGAATTGACCAGCCTGCCTGGCATCGGCGAAAAGAAAGCGCAGGCGATTCTGGACTACCGCAATCAGCATGGGGCATTTCGTAACGCTTCCGATTTGGGAAAAGTAAAAGGAATCGGTCCGAAGATGCTGGAGAAGCTGAGGCCCTACGTTTTATTTTGATAAAACAGGCATTATACTTGGCGGTATCAGCGAGCTGCTGCAGGGAGCCGATTGATGGTTGTTATATTGCCAGGCTGCTGGGATATGCTACAATAGTTAACAACGATTTTGGAGAGAATGGGGAACGACAATGACCATTGCCTATCGCAAAGATTGGGATACGTATTTTATGGACATCGCCTTTATGGTCTCGACCCGTTCGCGCTGTCCGCGCCGTCACGTCGGCGCTGTGCTTGTTCAGGGCAAGAAGCTGCTCGGCACGGCCTATAACGGCGCTCCAATGGGGGTGCCGGACTGCTCCGAAGCGGGCTGCATGATCTCTGAGCAGTATGAGTTGGAGGTTGTGGACGGGGTGGAGACGATGGTCAAGAAGCAGCGCTGCATCCGGACGATTCATGCGGAGCAGAATCTGCTGCTCTTTACGGACCGGATCGACAGGGAAGGCAGCACGGTGTACGTAACCGACGAGCCCTGCTGGACCTGCGCGAATATGCTGGCCAACAGCGGAGTCGTCGAAATCGTCTACCACCGGAGCTATCCGAAGGACACGGAAAAGGTCCGGTCAATGATGGCCTCCAAAGGCATCCAGTTTCGCCGGTTGGAAGGATATGAACCTCCTCGTGAGACGGTTCTGGATGTGCAGGGTTAAAGCAGATACGTTATTTCAGCGTATCATGGATCAAATTAGGAGGAAGAACCTCTGTCTACGCACCTATGCGTGAACAGGGGTTCTTTTTTATTTAAATATGAGACTTTATAAGCTTCGCGCCTATCGTTTGGTCTTATATTTCTACGAGAATCGGTACCGTCCTTAAAAGGACGGCGCAGCCGTTTCTTCTTGAAGATGGCGGTTTCGCCCTTACAGGGCGGCATTTTTCCAGGAGAAGAAGGGATGTCAATGAGAAGAAGGCCGCTGCTCTACCTGGTCATCTGCTGGGTGATCGGAAATGGAGCCGCAAGTATACTGCCGACAGAAAGGCTGTTCACAGCTTGGGCTGGAGCGTCGCTGCTGCTTGCGGCCGCCATGCTGCCCGGCAGGTGGAGCCGAAAGCATATAATCCTGCTGTGGATTACACTTACCGTGGGTGGGGCGTACTGGGAATGGAATGACCTTCGTAATGAAAGCGTGCTTCCAGAGGCGCTCGGACTGCCTTCCGCACGGCTGGAAGAACTGGTGGTTCATGCAGAAGGAACGATCGTGTCAACCGTGGAGAGGGATGGGGATCGGGTCGATTTTACGGTTAAACTGGAGAAAATCCGTTCATCCGGCGGACAGGACGGTTCTTTACCGGTTGGTGGAGAGAATAAATCCGCTTCGCTTTATAGAGATGAAACAAAGGGCGCTTCCGGGACTGCCGCCCAATCGGCGGATGGGGAGAAAATCGCCGTGCAGTTGAAGCTTCATACCGAGCAGGAGATCGCTACCGCGGCCGCTTGGAGAAGAGGAGACCGCGTATCGCTGGATGGCAGCCTTGCGTCTCCCTCCGGCGCCCGCAATTTCGGCGGGTTCGATTACCGTGAATATTTGCGGAACCGGCATATTCACTGGATGCTGAAAGTTGCCGGGACCGGACAAGTCGAGGCGGCGCCGCCCGAAACCTGGGGCCTACTGAAGCTTCTGCGTTGGAACGACGCGGTCAGGGCGGAGCTCGGAGCAGAACTGGAATCTCTGTTCCGGGAGAAGGACGCCGGATATTTAAAAGGGCTCATTATCGGAATGCAGGACGAGCTCGATCCAGAGACGTACCGGCAGTTCTCCAGGCTCGGACTTACGCATATTCTTGCCATTTCCGGGATGCATGTCGCCGTGTATGCGGGGTTTCTGCTGTTCGTCCTGTCACGGCTGAGGCTCACCAAGGAGACGGCGCTAACTGTGACGCTGCTGCTCATTCCAGCGTATGTGCTCCTCTCCGGCGCAGGCCCTTCCGTCGTCCGGGCAGGACTTATGAGCATGATCGCCTTATATGCGGCGCGTATGGGTGTACTGAAGGACGGCATGCATATTTTAAGCGTGTCCGCACTGCTGATGCTGATATGGGAGCCGTACTTTTTGCTTAATGTCAGCTTTCAGCTGTCATTTCTCGTCACGGCCGGACTTATGGTCTATGTCCCGCTGGCGGCGCCGCTGGTTTCCTTTCTGCCCCGCAGACTCGGAAGCGCGGCTACGGTTACGCTGGTAGCGCAGCTTGTTTCGTTTCCGCTGACGATCTACTACTTCAACCAGTTCGCGGCGCTGTCGTTTGCGGCCAACCTGGTGCTCGTTCCCTTTATCACCTTTGCCGTACTGCCTGCGGGGACGGCCGCGCTTCTGCTCGGCAAGGTGTGGCCTGCTTGTGCGGGGGCTTTGGCCCATGTCGTTGAAATCATGAATGACGCGACATTTGGCGCGGTCGAGTGGACCGGCCGTTACGCGGGGATGACGATTTGGAGCTCTCCGTCTCTTTTATGGATCGGATTGTATTATGTGCTGCTATACAGCCTGCTGCGAGTCTTGAAGCATCACGCCGATACGCGGCATGCACCGCAGTATGCGGATGATGAGACAAGGCCGCTTGAAGGGCTGCGGCCGCATTCCAAGCCGCCGCGACATTCCTCCGCTGCTCATCCTGGCGATCATCAGCGTACTAGAACGCTGACTCGCTGCCGGATTGCCGCTGCGGCGCTGACCGGGGGTCTCGGATTGCTGCTGTATCTGGGATACCGCCCGGAGCGGCTGTCGCCCGAAGGCTCCGTCAGCTTTCTTGATGTAGGGCAGGGCGACAGCATATTGATTACCACTCCGGGAGGCGCTCATATTCTGGTCGATGGCGGAGGGACAGTCAGCTTTGGAAAAAGGGAAGAGTGGCGCATCCGCCGCAGTCCCTATGAAGTCGGAGCCAAGACACTTGTCCCTCTGCTGAAAAAGCGCGGCATTCACCGGCTGGATGCGGTTATTTTATCACACGGGGATCAAGACCACGCAGGCGGTCTTCAGGCTGTGCTGGAGGAAATCCCGGTCTCGGCGCTGCTGTTCAATGGAACGCTTGCGCAGCGCGAAGAATATGTCAAGCTGATGAAGACGGCGGTGGAGCGCGGCGTCAGGCTGTACGGTGTTCATCAGGGGATGGCACTATCCCCGGACGATTCTTCGAAGCTCTCCTTTTTGTGGCCCGAACCGGTGATGCGAGACGGAGAAGAAATTCCGGTTCCGGTTCTGGAAGAACAGAATCCGGCATCCGTCGTATTTCGTCTGGATATGAGCGGGAGGAGCTTTTTGTTTACAGGGGATATAGACAGCAAGACCGAGGAGAGCATAGCGGCGGCTAACGAAACGGAGGGAATCCGCGGCGCATCCGCCGTCGACGTGCTGAAAGCCGCCCACCACGGCAGCAAAACCTCGAACGGAGCAGCTTGGCTGCAGTACTGGAAGCCCTCCGTCGCAGTAGTCTCTGTAGGTGCTAACAATCTGTATGGTCATCCAAGCGGCGAGGTCTTGGCCCGCTTTATTGACAGAGGCATGCTTGTGTATCGTACCGATCAGCAAGGAGAGATCCAAATGCGGATACGGCATGGGGGAATTCAGGTTAGGCACAAACTTTAAGCTGGTAGCGAGCCGGGTCATTCGTGAATCCTTGGATCGTCTCGGAATTGCCTAGAACCATGAACAGCTCGTTGAAATGTGGGGAGGAACTGCAACTATTTACTTCCGGTGGCGTCTAATTGAATATTGCAATTCCAAAAAAATCCATACGTAAGGAGATTATTTTTTATGTGTGCCTACCGAAACCTGTTCACTGGTAAAAAGAATATGATAACTACGGTGGCCATCGGCCTGCTTACCCTATCCGCGCTGCTTGGATTCGGAAACCGGGAGGCCTATGCCAATAATTGGGAGCTGTTCGATCAGGGCGAGCACCTGCTGCTCCCCGAAGGCCCAATCGTGCAGGACGGTGCGATAATGGTGCCGATCCGTCCTATTGCGGAAAGGTTCGGGTATGGGTTCACTTCGGTGACCGCCTCAGAGGTTAACCTGAAGAACGGCAAGGGATCCAGCCTGTCCGTTAAACCGGGAGATGATAAGGCCGTTTTCAACGGAAACGTTAAGACTCTGGAACAAAAGCCGAGTTATATTAACGGAAATCTATTCATCCCCCTGTCCCTGGCCGGAGAATTAAGTGGCAGCGGCTATTCAATAGTGTCCGATACGAACCTCATCCAGCTCCGCCCTGTAGAGGGAGATGCCGGGGAGAAGCTGAACAGCCAGTATTGGTACAGTTTCAGTACAACTGAAGGTACGGTTGCTGTGAATAGTCTGGGCCAAGAAATGCTCAGCACTTCCTATACGGAAAACCCGGATTTTGGCTATGAGGAGCTGATTCCGGTAAAAAAGAACGGGATCAGCGCCGGTTACATGAACCGGGCCGGAGAGCTGGCCTTCGCCGCTTCTCACTATCAACTGGGACAGTTTAATGAAGGGCTGGCCACTTTTAAGGATCTGGTGACGATGAAAGGCGGCGGCACCCAAGTACGGATAGGCTATCTGAACCGTACCGGGCGGATCGTAATTCCGGCGGCATATGATCATGCCTACAATTTCTCGGATGGGTTGGCCAAGGTCGTTAAAGGCGGGAAAACCTATTACATTGACCATAATGGAAAAACAGCCATTCCCGTAATTTCAGGCATCCAGAGCTCCGATTCCTTTTCCGAAGGAAAAGCAGCGGTCAGCGTACTGGTCAAGACTGGTGGCAAGACTACAGCCAAAACCGGGTTTATCGACACCAAAGGGCAGTGGGTGCTGAAACCTGTTTTTGATTGGGCGGGCCCCTTCTCGGACGGTATTGCAGTAGCCAGCATGAACGGAAAAAGCGGGCTAATCGACAAAAACGGCAAATGGATTGTGAAGCCCCAGTACAGTAAAGATGCCGGCTTTAGCGGGAGCTTCGAGAACGGGTATATCCTCTTTGTCCGGAGGAGCGGAAACAGTTATAAACAGTGGCTGATGGATACAAAGGGCAAGCTAACGGCTGTCCCCGGCGCTGATCATATTGGCACCTATAGCGAAGGATTGGTACCTTATGAGGCCAATAATCTTTACGGATACAAAAATCTGGCCGGGGACGTTATCATCAAACCTCAGTTCGCTTGGGTAGAGGGTTTTCGCGGAGGGGCAGCCAGGGCCCATATCTTTAATCAAGACGATACGTATACCTCTTTGCTGATCGATAAGACAGGGAAGATTCTGTGGCCGGGGGCCAATCATTAGGCCGTTTCTTATACAGTGGCTTCGTTACGTTAAAGGGCAGTATAGCGTGGTAGTGATTATCGGGAGGATGATTATTTATGGATAATCGACTAACATTTAATGAGGATGTAGAGAACTACGACAAATGGAGACCGACATATTGTGAAGAATTATTCAAAGATATTATGGCGTATTCTCAAATTGAGCAAGGTAAAAAAGCAATTGAAATTGGTATTGGAACAGGTCAGGCAACAAGACCTTTTTTGAAAATGGGCTGTGAATTAACGGCAATTGAATTAGGAAAAGACCTCGCAGAATATTCAAAATTAAAGTTTCGAGAATATAAATATTTCAAGGTATGCAATACTACATTTGAAGAATTTGAATGCCCAGATGACAGTATAGATATAATTTATTCAGCTACTGCATTTCATTGGATTCCAGAAGAAATAGGTTATCCTAAAGTCTCCAAATTATTGAAAACCCATGGAACACTAGCATTATTTTGGAACCGACCATTTGTATCACGGGAAAATGACGAATTACATCAGAATATTCAAGGCATATATCAAAAATATAGACCTTCCAATACCAAGATAATAGAAAATGACACTGAAAGATATAATAACATATCAAAGACTATTCAAGCTTATGGATTTAGTGATGTTGTGTTTAAGTTATATCATTTAACTAGAAGATTTTCTTCAACTGACTATATCGCATTATTAAATACATATTCAGACCATAGAAGTATGCCATCCTCTACAAAAGAATTGTTTGAAGATGAGATTAAAGAAGCAATTATAAAATCTGGTGATGTATTAAATGTTTATGATACTATCGACTTGTATTTAGCAAGAAAATGATTTGTTCTCGTTGCACTAACGGGACACGAAAGCTCAAACATCAAGAGGCTGTTTCTTAAAATAGTGGCTTCGTTACGTTGGTCTATTTTGGTCAAAATTATGGCGATCATATTGCTAGGTATTTGCAGATATTTGTTAAATATGATTTGAGTGAGATAGTACTATCGGAAGCAGGATACTTTGATGAAAAAACTCAAGTTATCTATCCACAAATAGTAAAGAGCTAACCCCAAAATCTGTAGCAGCTTTCATACTCGGACTATATGAAGAACAGGGCCTTGACGATCAATCATCAGGGCCCTGTTTTTTGTCGATGCCAAACTTTCTTTTGCTGCCATTGATGGAATTCAGCCAAGCGCATTGGAGCTCGCGATCGAACCGCGAAGCTCCTGAACATCCAGCATCGGTGGCCGACCGTACATACGGGCATATTCCCGGCTGAACTGGGACGGGCTTTCGTAGCCTACGCGGAAGGCCGCATCGGAGGCTTGCACGGTTTCCGTCAACATTAAGCGCCGGGCTTCTTGCAAACGCACCATTTTCTGGTATTGCAACGGGCTCATCGCCGTGACGCGCTTGAAATGTTTATGAAACGCCGACGTGCTCATGTTTACGGACCTTGCAAGCTGCTCGATCACGAGCGGACGGTCGTATTGCCGGTTAATCAACTGGATCGCTTGAGCGATGTTGTACGCATGGCTGCCAATGATTGCGAATTGATGGATACGCGCGCCTTGTTCGCCTTGAAGCACTCGATACAGAATTTCACGGATGACGAGAGGCGCCAGAATCGGAGTGTCCTCAGGCGCGTCCAGCAGCTGCATGAGCCGTACGATGGCTTCGAGTAATGCGGGAGACGTTCGGTTCACGGTTATGCCTCGACAGGCTTCCACGGGATCGATAACGGGACGATTCGTCTCTTTCACGATGTCCAGGATGACGTCGGGGTCAAAGCTCAGTTTCAAACTTAAATATGGGATCTCGGGCGAAGCCTCGATGATTCTGCCGATGATCGGCAATTCGACGGAAGTGACCAGGTAAGTCGAAGGATCGTATCGGTAGGTTTCGTCGGCCAGTGTGGCCGTTTTCGCACCTTGGGCCACGACGCAAATGGATGGCTTATATACAGATTCCAGCGGTTCTGACACCTGTGTGGTATGCATCAGCGCCAAAGAAGGTACGGACGTCTGATGCGTACCGTTCGACGGAGCATGGCGACGTATCAAGAGCGCCAATTGTTGCAAGGCTTGCTCCATTCGCAGTGATTCGTCCATGTTTGCGAGTTCCTTTCCAGAAAGGGTGTATATAAGCTGAACTTAAGATTTTCCCATCAGATACCAGTGGCAACTACGAGGAACGTTTGGACTTCCGGCCGCTGTTGTCTCCAGATTTCTTGATTTAAACCAATCTTCGCGGTTGAAATCCGGAGACAAAGGCGATCGCTATCGCTCCTACAGTTCCAAACTTCCCCTTCGTTACTCCTTACACTGATTACATTTTCAAGTTCATCTTATATAGTTTACTTTTATAATAACGAGACAGAAGAGAATTAGGCAAGGATTGAACAGGTATGTTCTAACGGGTTAAAGCAAACATTCAATATAATAAATTTGCAAGGTCGGGCACGGCGGAAAACCGATCGGCCAAAATCAAAATAAAGGGAGAGAACGAAAATGAGTTTGAATGGAAAAGTCGCGATCGTCACCGGGGCGTCGCGGGGCATCGGACGGCAAGTAGCCATCCAATTGGCGCAATCCGGCGCGAAGGTAGTTGTCAATTATTCCTCGAATCAGGGGAAAGCGGGCGAGGTCGTACAGACGATTGAGCAATCCGGTGGCGAAGCGACTGCAATCCGCGCCGATGTGAGCAAGGTGAGCGAAGTCGAGGCATTGTTCTCGGAGACGCTCGAGCGATTTGGACGCTTGGACATTCTGGTCAATAATGCCGGCGTCATGGAATGTACGGCTATCGCGGACGTGACGGAGGAGATGTTTGATCGGAATTTCGCGATCAACGTGAAGGGGACTTATTTCGCTTGTCAACAAGCAATGAAGCATATGGCAAAAGGCGGGACGATCATTAACTTCTCGACCTCCATTTCGGGCGCGATGCTACCAACGTACAGCGTCTACGCTGCCACGAAAGGTGCGGTCGAGCAGTTGACCCGCCAGTTGGCTAAGGAATTCGGTCCTAAAGACATCGTCATCAATTGCATAGCACCCGGCCAAGTGTCGACCGAGTTATTCTTGAACGGCAAATCAGAGGAGTTGATTGATTCATACCGCCGAATGAACGCGTTTGGACGGCTTGGCGAACCGGAGGACATCGCGAATGTGATCGAGTTGCTCGTCAGCGACAAAGCTCGTTGGATCACAGGGCAGACGATTCGCGTAAACGGCGGGTTCAATTGAGTATTGTAGAAAAGCGCCGAATAGCCTTTAACTAGGGGCATGAGTAGGCTTCGGATATGCTGCCGTCTTGTGAAAGTGAGGTATTAGACTCGCGCGGCGGCGCTGAATTAACGGGTAACGATAGCTGAATAACCATCAAGAGGCTTCCGCAATTGAACGGGAGCCTTTTTCAACGAACGGGCAGTTTAGCGTAGAATCTTTGCATTTAAATTGTGGTACTCTAACACTTAAGATAGCGGAAAGCATGAGTAAGGTTTCCTGACCAAGTATCGAGACATTTTGCGGTTCAATAGTATAGGTTAGAGCCAGCGCAGATCTTGTGGATTCGATACCGTTTCAAAAACAAATTAAAACACTTGAACGTGACGTAACGTCATCTTTTATAATAAGTTTACCGATAGTCAGCTAGCGCAAACGAAAGGGGATGATCATGAAACGGAATTGGAAAGTCGGAGAGCTTGCCAAGTTAACGGGATTAACGATTCGAACGCTGCGATACTACGATCAGATCGGTTTGTTTTCGCCATCGTACCACTCCCATTCAGGACATCGGCTCTACACCGAATCGGACATTGCACGGCTGCAACAAATTTTGTCCTTGAAGGAGCTCGGTTTGTCGCTTGATGAGATCAAAGCCGTTCTAGCTGACGATCGCATCAACTTGTTCGAGATTATATCCCTTCAGATCGGGCGAATTAAACAAACCATGCTCGCTCAGCAGAAGCTGCTGCAGGAATTGGAGCACGTCTCCAACCTAATGCAGAGAAATGAGTCTTTGACGATTGACGATTTTACAAAGCTGTTGGCGATGATGCGCCTGAGTCACGAAAAATATTTCACCGAGCAGCGGGTGAATTGGAATGCGCATCTCGATCGGCTGGGCGATTTTCTTGACAAAAATTTGGAGTCATACTCAGAAATGGAGGACGATTAGCTATGAGGGAATATTCCATCAAACACGACACGTTCAGCCTGGAACGAACCTATAACGCTTCACCCGCCCGGGTGTATGCCGCATGGGCGGACCCAGCCTCCAAAGCCAATTGGTTCGCGAAAGCGGACGAGCTCGACTTCTGCGTTGGCGGGCGGGAAATCATCCGAGGCGGGGAGCCTGGTGGTCCGATCTATGCGTCCATCTTCACCTTTCAGGAAATTGTGCCTGACAACCGCATCGTCTACACGGCAACGATCGATATGGGAGAGAAGCGGATTTCGGTATCCGTGATGACGGTGGAATTGGAAGCCGATGGGACCGGGACGAAGCTCGTTTATACCGAACTGTGCGCCTTCCTCGACGATCTGGATTCGAAGGAAGCGCATATCGAAGGGGCCAATGATTTTCTGGACAAGCTAGAAATCGAGCTTAGGCTTGGCAATTAAACGAGGAAATGGGGGTTGGAGAAATGAGAAAAGTGATCGTATCCGAATTCGTGACGCTGGATGGCGTCATGGAAGATCCGGTTTGGACGGTTCCTTTCAATACGGAAGAACAAAACCAACACAAGTTCGAGGAACTTCAGACGTGCGACGCTCTTCTGCTCGGCCGGGTCACTTACGAAGGCTTCGCCGCGGCGTGGCCCAAAATGAGTGAAACGAATACGGTCGTTAATCAAATTCGCGATTTTACGATTCCCGAAGGCTTCGCCGACCGAATGAACAGCTATCCCAAATATGTCGCCTCCCGGACGAAAACGCCGGAGCAGATGGAATGGAACGCATCCCTCATCCAGGGGGATCTCAAAGAAGAAGTTCTGAAGCTTAAAGAGCAACCCGGACGAAACATTTTGGTGCTTGGCAGCGGCGAGCTGGTTAGGACGCTGATGCAGCTCGACCTCGTCGACGAGTTTCGGATCATGGTCTTTCCGGTTGTACGGGGGAAAGGGAAGCGTCTGTTTAAAGATGACATCGAAACGATGTCACTTAAGCATGTCTATACCAAGACTATACATTCAGGCGCCGTAGAATTGACGTACCATCCAGCGAAAAAAGATTAACGCTTCTCCCTTCAATTCAAGAAAGTGTATTGGGCTGCCGCATAAAGCGGCAGCTTTGTTGTTTATGGCCTATCACTACCGTCTTCCGAGCCAATCTGATGGACATCGTTACAGGTGGCTCTATTTCGTTAACACCGTGGCTCTGACTTATTAACCAAGCGGCTCTGCCGCACCCAAATATTCATTTCCCGTTAATAATCCTCGATGGAGGGTAATATGACTATACGTATTGATACCTCTTGTAGAATGAGTGGGGGTAACTTCTCACCAGAATTGCTACAACAAAAACTGGCTGGAGATTATCTAGGAAGTCAGAACCTGGAGATATCGCTAAGGTAGGAAACTTGAATGGTAAATCATGTCCCATTCACAATTAAATTCAGGTTATGCTGGGTTAAGATGGATTATAGACACTATTTTATCCTCAAAGCTTTGCATCAAAGATTCTGGTATTGAGGAGATATATCTAGATGTTGAGGTTTATTACGTTAAACAATGCAATTTTACGTTAGAGCCTGATTTACTTAAGAAAATTGCTGATCTCGATATGCATTCTGGATTTGGATACAGTATTGTTTGATTTCATATACCTCCGCAACCTCCTAGGGATAGGATAACTTCCCTGTGACTTGGTTGTGGAGATTTTTTTGTACATAATGAACTTTAATGACCTCTGCGATCTCTTATCTATGAAAGGGGTGAGAACATGAATGTAAGCCGTCTTGTCAAACAAGCCCAAAAAGGCAACAAGGAAGCTTTATTACAGCTAATCATAGCCGAACAGGATGCTTATTATCGTCTTGCCTACAGCTACATGAGAAATGAGCATGACGCGATGGATGCAATGGAAGACATGATTGTTACGCTTTATGAAAAGCTGGATCAATTGCAAAAAGGCGAAGCCTTCTACAGCTGGAGCAAAACCATTCTCGTCAATCGTTGCAAAACAATACTCCGCAAAAAGGAACGATTTCTTCCACTGGGAGACGAGCGAGAATCATCACTTGCTGCATTAACTGACGATAATCCATATCGCTATACGGAGTCTGAGATGGACATACAGGTGCTGCTCTCTCACCTGAATCCACGGCAGCGGGAAGCGATTGAACTTCGTTACGTACATGATCTTCCGTATCAGACGATTGCGGATATGACCGATGCACCGGTTGGCACAATCAAATCAAGAATTTCGCAAGGCATACAAAAACTGAAAGCCATGATCGGAGGTGATCGTTATGAAAACGATCGAGGAGAGATTACAGGAGCACAAACAGACCTTGAATATCGTACAGGCTCCGTCAGAACTTGAGGGCAGACTTCGAAATGCACTTGAGCATGTCCCCACTAAGAAAAGAAACATGAATAGAGCGATGACATGGGTTGCATCATCAGCTGCAGCACTCCTTCTGATTGTCGGAACTTATCAATATCCTGCATTTGCTTATTACGGAGGTAAGTTGTTTAATAAAATCGAGCTGATGTCTCTAAGCTTTTCAAAAGTGGCGGAGCAAGGATACGGTCAAACGGTCAACAAAAGCAAAACGCTTGATGACGGCACTGTCATTACCATTAACGGGGTTATTGCGGACGATAACGCATTGCTAATGTATTACACCATTGATCGACCCGCAGGTTCCGTATTTACTGACAATGGATTATTTCTTTACGGTGTGGGTAAAATGCAAGGATTCTTGACTGATTCAGATCCGAAAGAAGGAAGTGGTGGCAATAGCAAAGACGAGACCCAGTACGAGGGAGTATATAAATTCGAGCCGGTTAGTCCATTCTCCAGAACATTAACCGTTACATTCAGTGAGCGTCTAGATAATGGGGAACAGGCATCATATCCGATCTCCTTCAAGTTTGAAGCGAATAAAGCGATGAAGAGTATGCTTGAAGAGGACATTTCAAAATCCGTTCCTGTCGATCAGGGGACTGTCCGCTATGACTCCATTACGGCTTCACCAACTTCAACCATCGTGAAGGGACATTATGAAATGGATGATGAGGGATACCCGAGATTTCCAGGTAAAACAAAGCTTTATGTGAATGGAGCAGAAGTAAAATCATTGGGAATGCGGTCGTATCGTTTCGGTGAATTTGAACTTGAATTTGATGTGCTTCCGACAGACAAGATGGAGACCATTGAAATTGTACTCGAAAATTTCGCCGGATATCAGAAAGTAGAAGAACCCATCTCCCTAGCCTCACCATCAGATCAATCCATCAAAATTGGCAATGAAAAGATATGGATTCGAAGCGTCACAAAAACCGATACAGGCTATGATATCGTTATCGCCGGGAAACAATTTACAATATTGGAAACGGAGGATTTATCCGTTCAAGCTGGTGGTATCGTAATTCCCGTATCATCAATTTCCTCGTCACGTCCGTGGGATCTGAAAAACGGTAACATCCTGTGGGAGCAGACGTATTCTTTTAACACAATGGAGGAACCGGAACGCCTGCTGCTGGACGGATTTCACTATATTAAAACCTACGACAAGACAATATCTATTCCTATAGATATCAAAAAATAAAATCATACACTTGTTACAACCGCTCAATATATTCAAAGCAGATTTTTGTGTAAATCGAGCAAGCGACTACACTATAGACAATATGAGGATATGAAAAAAGGTTGTATTATCATAGTGTAACAAGAACACAAAAAAAGAACAGTTCTCAAGTTCAGGATGAACTGTAACCCGGAAGATAGACACTTTTGTAAAAGGTTGGCTGTTCTAGGTTGGGGGACTGAACTAACGGGAAACTATATTTCAATAAAGCAGCGGCAGTCTAGGATTTATTTTTTCGTCCATGGCTGCTGTTGTTTCATAACTGATGGCGCCGCGTTAGCGGTATGAGCGTCTATACTTTATTTTCAAGACATCTGGAAGCCTAAGTTTGCCAGGGTATACCTCGAACGGAGCAGGTTGGCTGCAGTACTGGAAGTCTTCCGTCGTAGTAGTCTCAGTAGGTGCTAACAATCTGTATGGTCATCCAAGCGGCGAGGTTTTGGCCCGCCTCATTGACAGAGGCATGCTTGTGTATCGTACGATCAGCAAGGGGAGATCCAAATGCGGATACGGCATAGGGGAATTCAGGTTAGGCGCAAGCTTGAGGCTGGACCCGGACCCGGGCATTCGTGACCCTTGAATCGTCCCGGCCAAGCCCGGTTGCATAGGAGAATGGCATTATAGTAAATTTACTAAAAAACAGCTATACTTTTTAACAAAGTATGATTTATTTAGTAGAAGCATGGAGCGAAAAAGATGAAAAAACAGACAATCGAAGATGTGGCGCAAAAGGCGGGCGTGTCTAAAAGCACGGTATCGCAGTTTTTGAACAAGCGCTATAAGTATATGAGCGAGGCGACGAGGAAGCGGATCGCTGAAGTGATCGACGAACTGAATTACCAGCCGAACGGCCTGGCCCGAAGCCTGAAGCGGAACCGGACGAACACGGTCGGCGTCATCGTGGGGGATATTAATTATACTTTGTCCATTCAATGTATCCGGGCGATTGAGAATGAGCTTCAGCTCAGCGGCAATCAGGTGATTATCTGCAACGCGGACGAGAATCCGGAGAAGGAAGTAAAATATATCGAAACGCTGATGGCCCGGCAGGTCGACGGTTTGATTATTTTTCCCACAGGTGACGATCCATCCCTCTACCATCGTTTGCTCGAAAATAAATATCCGCTGGTATTCCTGGACCGGCTCGTGGAAGGCATCGCGACTCAGAGTCTGCTGCTTGACAATGAAATGGCGGTCAAGACCGCCTTCAAAGAATTTATCAGGCATGGGCATGAACGGATCGCGCTGCTGACGCTGCCGGTCGGCCGTTATGCGATTACACCGCGCAAGGAACGGATCAGCGGCTACAGAAAGGCGGTCGAGGAAGCGGGACAGGCGTGGAGGGAGGATTATGTGTGCAGCGCATCCAGGGAAGACATGGCAGGGGCGCTTGAGCAACTGCTGTCTCTGCCGCAGCCTCCGACCGCCCTGCTTGCAGCCAACGATATTGCACTCGCCGAAATACTGAAATTTGCGAATACACATTCCTTATCTATCCCGCGTGATTTATCGGTTATCGGCATCGACGATGCGGAGTTCGCGACGATCTATAATCCTGCGATTACGACGATCCGTCAACCCGCGTATGAAATGGGGATGGAGGCTTCCAAAATCATCCTCTCCGGCATAGAAGACACGGGCTCCAGCGTGCCGATTACTTACCGGTTTACTCCGTCCCTTCAACTGGGGAACTCGGTCCAACAAGCGCCAATTTCTAGATAAAACGGTTTGCTATCAGGACATCACCCGGCTATTTCTGCTAGGAGATGTCCTCTGGACCTTCTGTTCTGTACTTTTGTCAGTTCGTGCCTTGGCTGATAAACCGCTCAAGCTGCTCGCGGGTCGGCAGTCCGTCCCTATCGCCGGGCGACATGACTGCCAAAGCGCCGATAGCGTTGCCGCGCCGCACCGCTTCCTTTAGCGGAAGCTCCTCCAGCAGCGCGCTGATCACTCCAACGGCAAAGCCATCGCCTGCGCCTACCGTATCCACTACCTGATCGACCTTGAATCCCTGTACATAGCCTTCCGAATCGGATGATTTGTAATATGCGCCTTCCGGCCCCAGCTTGATAACGACCAGGGATACGCCCAAATTCAAATAGTAGGACGCGATTTCCTCCGGCGTCTCCAGCCCCGTCAGAATCCGGCCTTCGCCAAGGCCGGGGATGAACCAATCGCAGCGGATGGCGAGGTTATTAATCGTATCTGCCATCGTCTTGGCGCCCGGCCAAAGGACCGGGCGGAGGTTGGGATCGAATGATACGGTCTTGCCGCTTTGCTTCATGAATTCCATAGCGTGAACGGAGAACTCGTGGCATTCAGGAGAGATCGCCGAGGAGATGCCGGTGACGTGAAGATGTCCCGCCGAGGCGAAGTAGGATGCATCAAAGTCGGCAAGTCCCAGTTTGGAGGCAGCCGAACGTTTGCGATAATATTCCACCTTGGGATCGCCGGTAACAACCTTCGATTTGATTAACATTCCGGTTGGAAATTCGCGGGAGAAGGAGATGCTTGAGGTATCGATGCCTTCTTTATTCAGCGCTTTGAAAATGAAAGATCCGAAGCTGTCCTCGCCAAGCTTGGTTACATAGCCGACCGTATGCTCCAGACGCGACAAGCCAGTGGCCACATTGCTCTCCGCTCCGGCCAAAGCTTTGGAGAAAGACATCACTTCATCCAGCGGTCCTTCCTCATTGGCGTAAAACATGGCCATCGGCTCTCCGAAAGTGACTACGTCCAGATGTTTGCTCATGGCGATTCCTCCTAAGAAAAAGGGAATGACCCTTGTATTGATAAGCTATGTTTTGAAGGTAGCACATAAACCGGTTTTGTACAACAACATCAAGTCTGAAATTAACGGACCTTTTGTGGAAAAACAAAAGTGATTCTTATGAAATCCTTATATTTCAACGAAAATCACACGAAATTGAACAATGGAGTATGAAGCTTTTTTAAAAAGCATTGACTCAAAAATAATTGTTATTATTATTTTCGTTGTATTTTTAGTTCATTTATTACTAAATATTAATAAAATAATTTACCCAAAGAATTTACCCATAAAAAAATTAAAAGCACTGCTGTATCGCGGTAGGGATCGGCGGTAATTTTGACCACTCCGGCCAAAGAAAGCTGCTTTGATCTTATTACCGAGCTGGCCGTCAAGTATGTGGCGAAGTTTCAGGAGATCCAAGTAAACGCTGTTAAATAATACACGAAATCTTTCAATTAGGGGCTGATTGCTCATAGTTTATCAATGATAGCGCTTAAAAAAATTAAATTCAGGTAATGATAACCGGTTGATATATGTTAATCGGTTATCATATAATCCGAAATGTAAGCGGTTTATAAATTGGAATTAGGGGGCTTTTTTCCATGAAACATGTAAAGAAGATGAAGTGGTTTATTCTCTCGCTGACGCTAATTTTGATTCTCTCGGCTTGCAGCAGCTCGGGAGGCGATACGGAGTCCGCAAACGGCGGGCAGAACGGCAGTTCAGACGGCGGCATCAAAATAACCCTGCTTAACTCCAAGAGCGAGATTCAGCCACAGCTTGAGGAGGCCGCAAAGGCTTTCCATGAAGCGAACCCGACGATCTCTTTGGAAATTCAGCCTGTTCCTAATGGCGGCTCTCCTTTTGAACGCGCTTCCACTCTGTATGCTTCCGGCAATCCTCCAACCATGATCATGCTGGATACAGGGGATGTAGCCAAATTCAAAGACCGCATTCTTGACCTGAGTGGTGAGAAATGGAATGCCGACACTGTGGATCATGCCCTTGATCTGACTACAATCGACGGCAAAAATTATGCATTCCCTCTGGCTGTTGAAGGCTACGGCTTTATTTATAACAAAGCGGTCGTGGACAAGGCGGTAGGCGGAAGCTTTGATCCGTCCACAATCAACACCACCGCGTCGCTGGAAAATCTGTTTAAGCAAATCGAAGCAAGCGGAAAGAAAGCGCTGGTCGTATCTCCGATGGACTGGTCGCTAGGCGCCCACTATTTTTCCTTGGCTTACGCCGGTCAGGATAAAGATATGACCAAGGTCAACGCTTTTATCGATGATCTGCGGGCCAGCAAAGTCGATCTTGCAAGCAACAAGGTATTCAACGGTCTTATGGACACATTTGATGTCATGACGAAGTACAATATCGATCAGGCTTCGCCGCTGGCGGGGACCTATGAACGCGGCCCTGAACTTCTTGGCAAAGGCGAAGTAGGCATTTGGTTCATGGGCAACTGGGCTTGGCCGCAAATCAGCAGTTTTGATACCGCTAACAAAGAGTACGGCTTCCTGCCGGTGCCAATCAGCAATACCGCCGGCGACTATGGCAACCAGGAAATTTCCTCTGCCGTCTCCAAACGGATTGTAATCGACAAAGAGAAATCCACATCGGAGCAGCAGGATGCAGCGAAGAAATTCCTCAACTGGATCGTGTATGAGCAGCAAGGCCAGGATTTCCTGGTGAACAAGGCCAATATTATTCCGGCATTTAAAAATATTACGCTTCCGGCCGCCGACCCACTCGGCAAGTCGATTCAGGATTACATCGCAAGAGGCAAATCCGAGCAGTCGATGAGCGATCTTCCGGCTGACCACTGGGCGAATGTGGGCGCTTCCATGCAAAAGTATCTCGCCAAGCAAAGCGACCGTGCGGCACTCGCCAAAGAAGTCGAGCAGTACTGGACTAACGTAAAAGAATAACGGGCTTGTTCAGAGCGGTGGGTAAGGGATTATCCCTTATCCGCCGTTACTAAGCCAATCTTATAGGAATAGGAAGAGGGATATGCATGGTTACGGATAAAGGGGTGTGGAGCCGCCTGCGGCTCAGACTGCTGTTCACGGGTCCGACGTTGTTCGCGTTTGTCGCCGTAATGATTGTTCCGTTCTTGTACGGCATCTACTTGACGTTTACGAATTGGGACGGAATATCCACGACACAATCCTTGGTAGGTTTTCAAAACTATGGGTCGGTCTTTAAAGACGCGGAGTTCTGGAAGTCGTTCGGCCTGACGCTCAAGTACGTGCTGTTCACGGTCGTGTTCATCAATGTGCTTGCATTTTTGTTAGCCTATCTGCTGACGAAGGGCCTGAAGGGGCAAAGCTTTTTCCGGGCCGGCTTCTTCCTTCCCAACCTTCTGGGCGGTATCGTCCTCGGCTTTATCTGGCAGTTCATTTTTAACAATGTGCTTGTATTCTTGGGTCAAAAAATGGGCATCGGCCTGTTCAGCACCTCCTGGCTTTCCGATCCGAACCGTGCCTTCTGGACACTCGTCATTGTTGCGGTATGGCAGTATGCAGGCTATATGATGGTTATCTACGTAGCCGGACTGACAGGAGTACCCGGGGATATCCTCGAGGCGGCAAGCATCGACGGGGCGAACGGATGGCTGAAAATGACGCGTATGACCATTCCGCTTATGGTTCCTTCGTTTATCGTGTGCATTTTTCTTTCCTTGCAGCGCGGATTTATGGTCTATGATGTCAACCTTGCGTTGACGAAAGGCGGGCCGTTCAAGAGCACGGAACTCGTCTCAATGCATGTATATCAGAAGGCGTTTCTGTCCCGGGATTACGGCGTCGGCCAAGCTGAAGCGCTCGTGCTGTTCCTGATTGTGGCGGTTATTACATTGCTCCAAGTATATTTCAGCAAGAAGATGGAGGTGGAGGCTTAATGCATCGCTTCAAAAAGCAAACCTCCTGGCTGACGGTAATCGGTCTCTCGGTCATCTTGTTCGTCTTTATCATTCCGTTCGTGCTGCTGCTGTTCAATTCGGTGAAAGCGAACAAGGACATTACCTCAAGCCCGCTTACCCTGCCGAAAGGCTTCGTGTTCTCGAATTACACCATTGCGCTGGACAAGATGAATTACTTCCACGCATTTGCCAACTCGGTCATAATCACGCTGTTTAGTGTACTGTTTATCTCTTTGTTTGCGGCAATGACCGCGCATTATTTTGTCCGGCACGATACGAAATTTAATCAATATACCTTTTTGCTGATGGTGGCTTCCATGATTATTCCTTTCCAGGCGATCATGATTCCGCTCGTCAAAATTTACGGATCACTCAACATGCTCAACAACAAATGGGCGCTGATTTTTATGTATATCGGATTCGGCTGCTCGCTTGCGATCTTCATTTACCACGGCTTCGTGAAGAGTATACCGAGGGAACTGGAAGAGGCGGCGATGATTGACGGCTGCACGCCCACCCAGACCTTTTTCCGCATCGTATTCCGGTGCTGATGCCGACGACGGCGACCATAACCATCTTGAATGTGGAATGACTTTCTGCTGCCGTCACTCGTTCTCGTCGATCCGCTGCAGCGTACGCTTCCACTGTCCACTTTCAATTTCTATGGCACCTACACCGTGGATTACGACCCGCTGATGGCCAGCTTGGTGCTCAGCATCTTCCCGGTAGTCATCATCTACTTGTTCGCGCAAAAATATATCATTCAGGGCGTTATGCAGGGCTCCGTAAAATAACAACCGCAAAAAACGAACTTCTTCCGACCATGTCAAATGGCCGGGAGCAGCTGTTCATAGATGAAGTCAACCAGAAATTGGGGTTGGCTTTTTTTCTTGCCCCAATTTACCAATGTGTCAAATTTGTAATAAAATTAGGCTGGCGGAACGTTTGATTGCCGCAAACATTCCCTGTATGCTTAGAAAAGTGTGTGCCGAGAGAAGAAGCTTCATTAGAGACAACAAAAATAATGTTACAGATTGCAACAATTCCGCGATCTTGCGCGTCAGTAAGATTGCATAGAGAGGGGGAACCTTCGTGGTGGAGCAGGGACTCGTCAGAGCCGCTCAATCGGGCGATCGCGACGCTCTAATCACCCTATTGCGAGAAATTGAAGGCCAGGTGTATAAGACGGCCTTTTACATTTTGCATAATGAACAGGATGCGCTGGACGCCTCGCAGGAGGCTTTGATCCGGATTTATACCAAAATCGGCTCCTATGAAGAGAAGGCCCAGTTCAAGACATGGGTTCAGCGGATCGTGACCAATATATGTATAGATAAATTCAGAAGGACGAAGCCGACCGTTTCGATCGACGAGCATGAGATGGTATTCAAGGATAAGCAAAATGTGGAACGCGAAGTTCTCTCGGGTTATTTGGCGGAGGACATCCGCGAAGCTATTGAACAACTGCCGGAGCATCATCGAACGGTTATTGTACTACGTTATTTGCAGGATTTTTCTTACAACGAGATTGCAGAAAGTCTGGACCTTCCGCTTAATACGGTGAAATCTTACCTGTTCAGGGCAAGGCAGCAGCTGCAAAACAGACTACAGGAGTACCAGAAAGGTGGTGTATCGGGATGAACTGCGCGGAGGTGATGGAATGGATGCATCGTTATCTGGATCATGACTTGAGCCGGGACGAAAGTCTGGAAATGTTCCGCCATATCGATGGTTGCCCTTCCTGCGCGGAATTGTTCGAACGGTTGAACGCGCTCTCCAGTGAATTGGAGCAGCTCCCCGACGTCAGCCCCCCTTTCAGTCTGGTGGATTCGATTCTGCCGCAGCTTGAGGCCATCGACCGGGAGAAGGCCGCGGCGGCGGCTCCATCCACGGCAGAGACGGACTCTCCGCGGATGAGCCGCAAGGCGTCACGAGCCAAGGCCCGCCAGAACTCCTCTCTGGCCGGCCGCTTCGGAATTGGGGCTGCCGCGGCCGCAGTAATATTTGGCATTGCAATATTCAATATGCCGGAGAAGCTGCCGGGCGCGCAGGTAGACGATATGATGAAGAGCACCTCTGGGTATAACGGCTTTAAGGAGAATACAAGTTCGGCGGCGAACGATGCCGGAGCGGATTCGGGCTCGGAGGAATCTTCTGGCGGGGCGGGCGAACCCTTTGCGGGAAGCGAAGAGAACAGCCCTCCAGCCGATGCCGGAACGTCAACATTGGCTGCACCGGAGAGCCCTTCACCGAAGAATGGCGGGCAAGCTGCAAAGGGTGGCGGCGTGAAGCAAGATGCAGCCGAGCCTACGGAGAAAGCGCGCAGTGACCGTGCGGAAGCGCCGACCGCAAGCACCGACCCGGGCAAGGATAGACGAGTCGCTAACAAGCAGACGGCAACTCCCATGCCATCCGCCAATGCGTCTGCGGCGCCGGAAACGGGTACGGACGATCAGGCCGGTGAACGGAGTGATTCCATAATGTCGGATAAAACGCTGCAGGCGCCGCAATCGAGTGGCGGAGATATGGGAATTATGGATATGGCTCCTGCGGAGTTGTCGCCGGATTCCCCGTCCTGGACATCGCCCGACCGTCGGTATACGGCGGTAGTGGAAGGCAATCAGCTCGTAATCTACCGCGATGCAGCAGAGGCTTCAGAGGGAAGACAGGCTGTCGATACGGTTGCAATTGAAGGAACCTGGGTTTCAGGAAAATGGTCGGAGGACAGCCGGCAGTTTACGTATGTGATGAAGACGGACGGGAATGAGGTTAGCGGCGCGTATACCGTACCGCAGGAGACTGCGGACCCTGGCGCTGCCCCATCGGCTTCGGCAGCGCCGGCGTCCTCGCCGCCGTCACCGGGAACTTCAACAAAATAGTGAAAAGTCGGCACGTTTTGCGGAGCTGCCGAATACAATATAGCATGAGGACAGGAATTGCATTGGAACGGCATTCCCCCGCAAAAACATCGGTATGACCGACGGCTGAGGAAGTTTCTAGAGCTTCCCGAACCGTCGTTTATATAGATGAGCCGCGTAAGGGCGGAGAGGTTTTGGCTGCTTATGCCGAAGCTTCTCCGCTTTGCTGCTTTCGGTGACCATTTACGCGCAGGAATGTTTTTTGCTAAACTATTGAAACGTACAACTTCATGATCGAGCAGATTTGAAAAAGGATGTGGCGCAAAGGTGGATGCCAAGACAGCGGCCAAGGAAATCAAGCAGGGGAATTTCTCTCCGGTGTATTGTCTATATGGAAGTGAAAAATTCCGGATGAACGAATTTGCGGCTTTTTTGGAGAGCGAGCTGATTGCGAAGGAGGACCGTGATTTTGCGGTGATTCCTTTCGACCTGTCCGAAACGCCGATCCAGGCGGTGGTGGAGGAAGCGGAGACTGTACCGTTCATGGTGCCCCGCAAGCTGCTGGTTGTAAGGGATGCCTCGCTGTTCACGGCAGGCAAGGATAACGCCAAGCTGGAGCACCGCGCTGATCTCCTGCAAGAATATTTGACGCGTCCCGCTGAATTCAGCGTAATCGTCTTTCTGGTCAACAGCGATAAACTGGATGAGCGCAAAAAAATCGTTAAAGCGCTGAAATCGGCCGGCACCGTGCTGCCGTTTAATCCGCTGGGTGCGGAGGAACTGCTCCGCTGGGTGGAAAAAGGCATCCTGGATCGCGGCTGCACCGCCGCGCCGGGGGCGGCAGAGGCGCTTATCGCCTGCGCCGGTACGGGGCTTCAAGGGCTGACGGCAGAGATGGACAAGCTGTGTCTGTTCGCTGGAAACGGTGGAACGGTGGATACCGCTGCTGTGGAGAGTCTGGTGCCGCGCGGAACGGAGCAGAACGTCTTCACCTTGGTGGAGGAACTCGCGAATCTGCGTCTGGATAAGGCGGTGGGAATGCTGCATGAGTTGCTCAAGCAGCGGGAGGAGCCAATCAAGATTGCCGCGCTGATCACGCGGCAGTTCCGGATTATTTTGCAGGTCAAGGATTTGTCGGCCCAGAGCTATTCCCAAGGTCAGATTGCCTCCCAGCTCGGCCTTCATCCCTATGCCGTCAAGCTGGCAGGAGAGCAGGCACGCAAGTTCGGTGGAGTACAGCTGAGAGAGATTTTGAGCAGCCTGGCCGATTTGGATTACCAGATGAAGACAGGAAGAATTGACAAGGTGCTGGGGCTGGAGCTGTTCATGCTGCGGCTTGGCGCCGGAAGACCGGTATAGGTATTCTATGTATACTATCTTCCATGATTCTCGTAATAGGCTTTATCGGCATGCCGGTGGTCGGTTCCCTTCAGGTAAGCGAGAATCATCCCCGGATGCTTGATAAGATACCAGTCTCCTTCTTTATCGAACTTTCGGCAGGAGGTAATCATGTACGCTTTGGTCAGTGTGCCGTATTTTTTCCCGGAGCGCTTTCCGTGAGCTTTGAGCCGCCAGGCAAAATCGGCATCCTCGGACATCAGCATCTCTTCATTAAAACCGCCGATGGCGTCGAAGTCGCTCTTGCGGCACCAGAAAATACCGACCGAGATCGCTCCGTATTTGATCGCCATCGGCACGATGAGCGCCAGTGCGGATACGACGATACCCAGGCTCATCCGCTCGAATCTACCTGTTGTGCCGCCGCCGATGTATTTTCCCCCGGACAGATGCCACTCGATTTCGGAGAGCATGTTAGCCGTCATCCGGCTATCGGCGTCGATCGTCACAATGATTTCTCCTCTGGCTGCTGCTGCGCCGCTGTTTCGAATTTGCGATAAATTTTTGCGGTCGTCGTGGACAATGACGCAGTTATACGAGCGGGCGATTTCCTCCGTCATGTCGGTGCAGCGGTTCAGAATGACGATAACTTCAACCTGGCCGGGGCAGTTCTGCGAGGCGGCAGCAATGGAGTCCAAGCATTTTGTAATATACTTTTCTTCGTTATGCGCGGGAATCAGGACGGAGAAGAGAATCTCTCCTGCTTCATCCGGCCCTGTGAACATTTGGTTTTCCATTATGAATCATCTCCTATTTTCGAATGCCGTCAAGCAGCATTTCCGTCATTTTACGGTACATCCGTCTCACATTTTCCTTATCCAGAAAGCGCGTATTGTTCGCCAATCCCGAATAAGAGCTCAGCAGGGCAAAAGCCATTTCTCCGGAATCCTGCTGCTTGAATTCTCCGTGCTCGATTCCTTCCCGGATCATTTCTTCGAAACGCTGCACATAGCCCGTAATCATTGCTCCAAATTTCTGGACTGCTTCTGAATCCGCCCCGGTGGTTGCGATAAAATCCTCGCCGGCTTTGGTAAGCGAAAGATCCACGTTGTCGGCAAAAAGCTCGCTGTAAGCATACAGCTTGTCAACCGCCGAAGAGAACCGGGCGGAGCGGGCATCCCAGTCTTTCCAGGAATCGACGAAGGCAGCTTCGGCCAGATGGATAAAAAGATCCTCTTTATTCTTGAAGTGATGGTAGATGCTTCCTTTGCTAAGACCCGTTGCCGCGCAAATATCGCTGATGGAAACCCCTTTGTATCCTTTTTGCGAAAAAAGAGCTTTGGCGTGAGAGAGTATTCTTTCTTTGGTTTGAGCTGGATCATAGGCGCGTTGTTTAGAAGTCAAACCCGGAATGCCTCCTTTTATCGAGATACCAAACGTTCGGTATGTTTAGAGGATATATTTTCCATGCGCTTGTGTCCAGTGAAGGATTTGTGAACCGGGGAGTAGGAGGAAAAACAAAAAAACCTGAACCGCGTCATCGGGAGCGGTCAGGTTCTTCAATTGCTCGATATAGAAGCTCTTAGCCCTGAGCGGAAAGAGCGTTCAGTTTCTTCGCCAAGCGGGATTTCTTGCGGGCAGCCGCATTTTTATGAACCAGACCTTTAGTTACGGCCTTGTCCAGCTTCTTGGAAGCAGCTTGGATTGTAGCTTTGGCAGTTTCTACTTCCGTACCTTCCAGCGCGAGGTCGGCAGCTTTAACAGCTGTACGAAGGGCGGACTTTTGGGAAACGTTCAGCGCACGGCGTTTTTCCGTTGTCTTAACGCGTTTTACCGCGGATTTAATGTTTGGCATTGCATTCACCTCCTGTAAGGCATTCGGAAATCATCAAAATGATTCACAACTTAAAATAGTTTAGCATGTGTGATAGCAAAATGCAACAACCAAACCGGGTGATTTCTCCATTCATTATTGTATAATCGTGCCCCTCCTCCCGCACACTATTATTAAAAAGGATAGGAGGCTCATAACATATGGAACTGGATCTGCAGCTTTATTCAGTGCGTACCGACTTGGCGCTGGAAGCCAAGGAAATGGCCCAGGGCATGAATAACATGCCGATTCCTGGGGTGAATGAGGAAGTGGAGGAGCTAGGCGGCATCAAAATTACGCGGCTTGCCGTCAGCAGCGATGAAGCTTCCCAGAGAATCGGGCGGGTTATGGGTAATTATGTCACCCTGGAAGTCCCTGGACTGCGGGGCGGAGACACAGGACTTCAGCAGAAAGTGTCCGACGCATTTGCCCGTGAGTTCGCAGGCTTTATGAGACGGATCGGAATTGGCCAGAATGCCTCCGTACTTATTGTCGGGCTTGGCAACTGGAATGTGACTCCGGATTCGCTCGGACCGCTTGTGGTGGAGAATGCTTTGGTTACCCGGCAATTTTACGAACTGACGCCGGATCAGGTATCTCCGGGATACCGCAATGTCAGCGCTGTCGCTCCCGGTGTACTGGGGCTGACCGGAATCGAATCCAGCGAGATTGTTCAGGGGATTGTCGATCGCACGAAGCCGGATGCCATTATCGCTATAGATGCCCTCGCTTCCCGCTCGCTGGAACGGGTCAATACGACGATTCAGATTGCCGACATCGGCATTCACCCGGGCTCAGGCATCGGCAACAAGCGGCGCGGACTTACGCGGGAGGTGCTGGGTGTTCCCTGTATCGCCATCGGCGTCCCAACGGTATGTTATGCCTCCACAATTGTCGGTAATGTGCTGGAAATGATGAGAAGCCACTTCGGCGGTGAAGGCGGGCGCAGCAAGGAGATTATGGGGCTGCTGGACAGCATCACCGAACAGGAGCGGCTGACTCTGGTCAAAGAGGTGCTTGAGCCGCTCGGTCATGACCTCATTGTAACACCAAAGGAAATTGACGAATTCATCGAAGATATCGCCAACATCGTGGCCGGCGGCCTGAATGCGGCGCTCCATGACGCCGTCGATCCAGGCAACGTTGGCGCTTATACGCACTGACACGTACCGCGCTTGAAGCGCGCAGACGATGAACTAACCAGGCGCAAGCCGGGAGGAGGTCCCGATTGTCCTCTTGCCGGTTTGCATTAATATAGAAGTCTCGTTTCTCCGCAATGAATCTAAGGATGCTTCTAAAGCTTAGACTCTATATCTTTGCGGGTTTTTTTTGTTCTTCCTTTCGTTCTATCGTCTTTCTCTCACTCATAGATTTGAAGTATGAGAGATTACAGCGAGCTTGAGGAGGACATAACAATAATGAATAGAAAATGGTTTCATCTGTGGAACATCGGCCGTTTACGGTCTAAAGTGCTCGACGCGTTGGCGCTCGGAAGAACGATGCTGCTGCTCGCCTGCGGTTCCCTGGTCTTCTTCATTCTGCTGGGAGCCGGAGGAATGGCCGGAGAGAAGCTGGATAATTCGCCGCTGCCTTCGATGAAGGGGCTCGCGGCTTCCCTCTCCGGCGGAATATTCAAGGAACTGCTCGGAATGGAAGTTCCGCATCTGCCGGATACCAAGGAGCCGTCCGCGCTGTCAGGCGGGAAAGTAACAAGCTTCGTCTTTCAGCTTCTGACAAGCGTGAACCCTGGCGATCCGAAAAGCCTGCTATCCCGCGAAGTGCCGGGCATGGCCGCAGACGATGCCGTGCTGCTGCGCAAAGGCTCCGGCGGCGCGGAGGGTGCTCCGGCCGATTATCATCCGGGAACGGACGGGCCGGCGGCAGATACGCCGGCACCCGGAGCGACGCCGGCGCCGACTCCCGGAGAAAGCGGCGGCACACAAGGGACGCAACCGCCGGAGAATAGCGATGCTCCCGCGCCTTCTCCCGCAGATGGTCCGGAAGCTTCGGACACGGGCGTCAAGCGGATTTTGATCTATCATTCCCATCCGCGCGAAGCGTATAACCCGCTGCTCTCTACGAAGAGCGATAGCCCGAACTCCGCCAATCCTGCCAAAAATGTAATGCTGGTGGGGTCCTTTATCACTAAAAGGCTGGAGAAACGGGGCATTGGCACTTTCCATTCGGAAGTGGATTATGCGACCAAGGTTGCCGACTACAACTGGAATTTTTCCTATAAATATTCCCGGGTGACGGTTAAAGCCGCGATGGCGGAAAATGCGGGGATGACCGAGCTGATCGATATCCACCGCGACTCGCAGCGGCATGATAAGACAACTACGGTCATTGACGGAAAGAGCTACGCGCAGGTGTATTTTATTCTGGGCCGTTCGAACAAGAACTGGAAGAAGAATGAGGAGTTCGCCAATAAAATTCACCAGCGGCTGGAGAATAAGTACCCCGGTCTTTCCCGCGGCATCTGGGGCAAGTCGTCGGGCAGAGGCAATAACGGGGAGTATAACCAGTCGATGTCGCCGAACAGCGTCCTGATTGAGGTAGGCGGTATAGACAGCACCGAGGCTGAACTTAAGGCAACCTCCGAAGTGCTGGCGGACGCCATCGCCGATCTGTATTGGAGCAGCCATCAAGCGGAAAAAGCGAACGCGGAAGGGCAGCCGGCGGTACCAGCCAAGAGCGGAACGGGCAGCGAACCGGCCGCGCAATGAATAGCGGAGCCGTATAAGGATGAACGGAAAGGGTGAAAAGCGATGTCTCGCTTCGGCAAAAAGATGGTGGTAATCGGTATTTGGGCCGGTATCGGTGTGCTTGTGGGCATACAGTTAGACGGCAGCGGAGGGACTTCCTCCTCCCCCGTTCCCGGCTGGAGCGTAATCTCCGGCGGCGTTCAGAACACAGCACCTGTACCCCAGCCCCAGCCCCAGGCCGGGCCGGTAACCGGGCTCCAGGTACAGAGCGACGGGAAAGGGGGGTACATCTATGTCCCCGTAACCCTTGCCCCCACGACTATCCCGCAAGTCCAGACCCCGGCTGCGGGACAGCCTGCTGCTGGAACCACATCGTCTCCGCCAAGCCTTCCGCAGCTGCCGGCTGGAAAATATAGTACGCTCACGCCGGGGCAGATTCTCGTTCCCGGGGAGCATAAATCCACGGTGGACACACTTGCCGACAAGACGGCGGGTATGCTGCAGAACGCGTCCCAGAAAGGAATCCGCTGGGTAGTCTCTTTGTTTGATTCCACCGAATAAGCGCGATATCTTGTTCCCGCCCCTTGAAGGAATGGCTATCTAATCCTTCAAAGGGCGGCATCTGTTTCCCGTAATCCATATATTTCTATTTTAAAATATACTGCTATCTTTATAGGACCCTGATTGCTGGTGGGAACTTGTACTGCTATAATAAGATGATTAACAACAGGCTGTCTGTGGGGGTAAGGAATGACTGACGTTAAGAAAAGACAAGAACAAATCCGCAATTTCTCGATAATTGCACATATAGACCACGGCAAGTCGACGCTGGCCGACCGGATTCTGGAATACACCGGAGCGCTTACTTCGCGCGAAATGCAGGAACAGGTGCTTGACCAGATGGATCTTGAGCGTGAGCGCGGCATTACGATCAAGCTGCAGGCCGTTCGCCTCACGTACCGGGCCGATGACGGTGAAGAATATTTGCTTAATCTGATCGACACCCCGGGGCATGTCGATTTCACTTATGAAGTCTCGCGCAGTCTCGCGGCGTGCGAAGGCGCGCTGCTCGTCGTGGACGCTGCTCAGGGAATCGAAGCTCAGACGCTGGCGAATGTCTATCTGGCGCTGGACAACAACCTGGAGATTCTGCCGGTCGTCAACAAGATCGACCTGCCGAGCGCCGACCCGGAGCGGGTCAAGCAGGAGATCGAGGATGTCATCGGCCTGGACGCCAGCGAGGCGGTGCTTGCTTCCGCCAAGGCGGGGATCGGCATCAAGGAGATTCTGGAGCAGGTGGTCAAGCAGGTTCCGCCGCCTGCGGGAGATCCCGATCAGCCGCTCAAGGCGCTCATTTTCGACTCCCATTACGACCCTTATAAGGGCGTCATTGTATATGTGCGGGTCGTTGACGGCAGCATCCGCGCCGGTTCGAAGATTAAGATGATGGCGACCGATAAGACTTTTGAGGTCATTGAAGTCGGCGCATTTATGCCGCGCATGAGCATTGTAAGCGAGCTGAATGTAGGCGATGTTGGCTTTATCGTGGCCGGCATCAAGCATGTGGGCGATACCCGTGTCGGCGATACCGTGACGGACGCCAAGCGGCCGACGCCCGAGCCGCTGCCCGGCTACCGGAAGATCAATCCGATGGTATACTGCGGCCTGTATCCAATCGAGACGTCGGATTACAACGATCTGCGCGAAGCGCTGGAGAAGCTGCAGCTTAACGACGCCTCGCTGAGCTTCGAGCCCGAGACGTCCAGCGCGCTGGGCTTCGGCTTCCGCTGCGGATTCCTCGGCCTGCTGCATATGGAAATTATCCAGGAGCGGATCGAGCGGGAGTTCAATCTTCCGCTCATTACGACCGCGCCGAGCGTTATTTACCGGATCAAGCTGACGAACGGCGAAATGATCGAGATCGACAATCCGTCGAACTATCCGGAAATCGGCAAGATCGATTATGTAGAGGAGCCTTACGTCAAGGCGGCCGTTATTGTGCCCAACGATTTCGTCGGCACGGTCATGGAGCTGTGCCAGAACAAGCGCGGCGAATTCGTGAACATGGAATACCTGGATGCGAACCGGGTAACCATTACCTATCAAATTCCGCTGTCGGAAATCGTCTATGATTTCTTCGATCAGCTGAAATCCGGAACGAAGGGCTACGCGTCCTTCGATTATGAATTGTCCGGTTACCGCCAATCGAACCTGGTGAAGATGGACATTCTGCTTAACGGCGAACAGGTGGACGCCCTGTCGTTCATCGTACACCGCGACCGGGCCTATAACCGGGGCCGCATTATATGCGAGAAGCTGCGCGGCATCATTCCGCGCCAGATGTTCGAGGTGCCGATTCAGGCTTCTGTCGGAACCAAGGTCGTCGCGCGCGAGACGGTCAAGGCGATGCGCAAGAACGTTCTTGCCAAATGTTACGGCGGCGACATTTCGCGGAAGCGGAAGCTGCTGGAGAAGCAGAAGGAAGGCAAGAAGCGCATGAAGCAGGTCGGCAGCGTCGAAGTGCCGCAGGAAGCGTTCATGGCGGTGCTGAAGATCGACGAGTAATATTTGAGGCAAATATCGCCGCTTAATTTAGGGGAGCCGTCCGGCTTCCCTTTTCATTCTAAGGAGGACAGCTTATGACTAACTATTCCGGCATACCTAGCAGCCGTCCGCCCGAGGCGGTATATATTCATATTCCTTTTTGCACGAACAAGTGCTTTTACTGCGATTTCAACTCTTATGTGCTGAAGGATCAGCCTGTAATGGACTATCTGCGGGCGCTGGAGCGGGAAATGGAGCTGACCGTTCAAGAAAGACCGCCGGGAGTCATCAAGAGCATATTTGTAGGTGGTGGTACCCCCACCGTGCTGAAGCCGGATGAAATGGAGTATTTTCTGAAGACGGTGCGCGGCTGCTTCCCGGACTGGGCCGAGGATATCGAATTCTCGATGGAGGCGAATCCCGGCACCACCGATCCTGACAAGCTGGCGGTCATGAAGGCGGGCGGAGTTAACCGCGTAAGCTTTGGCGTACAGGCATTTCAGAACGACCTGCTGAGCGGAATCGGGCGCATCCACAATGTGGGCGACGTCTACCGCAGCCTTGACAATGCCCGCGCCGCCGGGCTGACGAACCTGTCGATCGACCTGATGTTCGGCCTTCCCAACCAGACGGTCGATATGCTGGGCGAAAGCATCAAGCGGGCGCTGGACCTCGGCCTGCCCCACTATTCGATTTACAGCCTTAAGGTGGAGGAGAACACGCTGTTCCATTCGCTTTTTAACAAGAATCAGCTGCCGCTTCCAAGCGAAGAGGACGAACTGTCCATGTATCTGCTGCTGATGTCGTCCATGGAAGAGGCGGGATACAGGCAGTATGAGATCAGCAATTTCGCCAAGCCCGGAATGGAGAGCCGCCACAATATCACGTACTGGCGCAATCAGGATTATTACGGACTCGGCGCCGGAGCGCATGGTTACGTGCAGCGTATGCGGCATATGAATGTGAAGGGCGTAGGTCCGTACATTGAAGCGGCGAAGAACGGCCTGCCCCGGCTGAACTCCCATTTGGTATCGCGTGAAGAGGCCATGGAGGATTTCATGATGGTGGGTCTGAGGATGCGCGATGGAATAAGCGACGCCGCTTTCCGCGAGCAGTTTGACCGGCCGCTGGATGAGGTGTTCGGGGGACCGCTGCGTAAAATGCTGACTGCCGGCCTGCTTGAGCAGGAAGGCGGAAGCTACCGGTTAAGCCGCCAGGGCCTTCTGTTCGGAAACGATGTGTTCGGAGAATTTGTCGGAGTGTTGACAGATATATAATTTTTAAAATAAGTGTTGAATCCTCATTCACCGTGTTGTATATTTATTCATAGTTATTTGATGGAGGAGTGAAGCATAGTGCTAGCCAAGCCGAAACCTGAACCCGCAGCGCCGGAACCAATATCTGCAGCCATTTGCAGAAGCGCTACTTTGGAAGACGTTGAGCCGTTGTATTTAATGATAGAAGAGTATGCGCAGCGCGGAATCATGCTGCCTCGTTCCCGGAAGGTATTGGAACGGCAGATCGATCAGTTCGTTGTGGCTGAAATAGACGGTAGGGTTGTAGGCTGCGGTTCACTATGCAGGCTTGGAAACGATCTTGTAGAGGTACGCTCGCTCGGCCTCCGTGACGAGTGCAAGGGCCAAGGCATCGGTTCAATGATTGTGGAAGAACTGACCAAAGAAGCGAGACGCCAGAAGATTCCGAAGATTATGGCGCTGACTTATGCCGTTAATTTCTTTTTGAAGAACGGATTTCATATCGTGAACAAGGAGATTTTTCCCGAAAAGGTATGGACAGACTGTGTCAACTGCTCCAAACAGGACGCCTGCGACGAAATTGCCGTACTCAAAATGCTGGACTAATTCCTATTGCTATCTAATATAACCACTTTCCCGCCGGGCGCTCGTCCGTCTGATGGGGGAGTGGTTGTTTGCTTTGTCACAAAAATACTATGAAACGTTTATCTGCTCCCTTTCGTACGGGTAATTAGAAGCTGGAAGGACAAAGATAGAGGATATGTCCGAAGATTAGGATACCCATCGGGAGAGGAGCGGAACAAATGGAATTCTATCGCAGTACTGTGCCTGAAACGCTGAAAGAGGTAAACGGCACCGATGCCGGCCTTACAGCGGAGGAAGCACAGAAGAGGCTGGAAACGAGCGGGTACAACGAGTTGAAAGGAAGAGAAAGGGTTCCGGTCTGGAAGCTTTTTTTGGACAATTTTAAAGACCCGCTAGTTATTGTACTGCTGGTTGCCGCAGGGATTCAGGGCGCGCTTGGTCATGTTGTTGAAACCCTGATTATCGTCTTCGTGCTCTTGCTCAACGCGGTGATCAGCGTGGCTCAGACCCTAAAAGCCGAAAGCTCGCTGGATGCGCTGCGTAAGCTGGCGGCGCCTGAAGCCAAGGTAATCCGCAGCGGCGAGACGAGGAGAATCCCGGCACGGGAATTGGTCAAAGGCGATATTGTGCTGCTGGAGGCTGGTGATTATGTGCCCGCGGACGGACGCATTTTGAAGAGTGAAAGCTTGAAGGTTGAGGAAGGAATGCTGACCGGAGAATCGGAAGCCGTAGAGAAGCATGGGGATGTGATCGATACGGAGGCGCCTTTGGGCGACCGGCGCAATACGGTGTACAGCGGATCTTTAATCGTGTACGGGCGCGGCAGCTTTATAGTTACCGGGACTGCGGGTGATACCGAAATCGGCAAAATTGCGGGGCTTATCGAGAGCGCAGAGGCGAAGAGCACGCCGCTGCAGCGTAAGCTGGAGAGCTTCGGCAAGAGGCTTGGCGTTGTCATTTTGCTGTTATGCATTTTGATATTCGGCATTCAGGCCTTGCGGGCTTGGGTATCCAGTGACGGTGCCGAAATGAGCAATGCCATTCTCGATGCGCTAATGTTTGCGGTTGCGGTAGCCGTAGCCGCCATACCCGAAGCTCTGTCTTCGATTGTTACCATTGTTCTGTCAGTCGGAACGAGCAAGATGGCCAAGCAGCACGCGATTATCCGGAGGCTGCCTGCGGTGGAATCACTCGGCTCAGCCAGCGTTATCTGCACCGACAAGACAGGGACCCTTACCCAGAACAAAATGACGGTTGTCGATTACTACCTGCCTGGCGCCGGGAAAAAGCTGTTTCAGGACGACTACGAGGAATGGTCGGAAGGGGAAAGAAGACTGCTGCATATCGCGGTCTTATGCAATGACTCTCATATTAATGAAGAGGGAAAAGAACTCGGCGATCCGACTGAGGTGGCGCTGATTGCGTTTAGCCGCAGCAAAAATAAAGACTACATGGAAATTCGAGGTAGATTTCCAAGAGAAGCGGAGATCCCTTTTGATTCAGACCGGAAGCTGATGACCACGGTCCATACCTTCAATGGACGCAAGACGATTCTTACCAAAGGCGGCCCGGATGTGCTGTTCAGCCGCTGCGACCGGGTGCTGCTGGACGGGGTGGAGGCTCCGTTTACCGATGAGATGCGCTCTAAGTTCATACAGGCCAACGAAGACTTTTCCAGCCGGGCGCTTCGTGTGCTCGCCTACGCGTACAAGTCGATTGGCGGCGATTCCAAGGATGTCGGCCTGGAAGATGAGCACCGGCTGGTTCTGGTCGGTCTCACGGCCATGATCGATCCCCCGCGCGAAGAGGTATACGATTCGATTGCGGAATCGAACAAAGCCGGCATCCGTACCATTATGATTACCGGCGACCACAAGACGACCGCGCAAGCCATCGGACGGGATATCGGCCTCATGTCAGGGGATGCAATTGCCGTTACCGGACAGGAGCTGGATGCGATGTCCGACGAAGAGCTTGACCGGAGGCTTGAATCCATCGGCGTCTATGCTCGTGTCTCGCCCGAGAACAAGATTCGGATCGTAAGGGCTTGGCAGAAGAAAGGGAAAATCACGGCGATGACGGGGGACGGCGTCAACGACGCTCCGGCGCTGAAGCAGGCCGATATCGGCGTGGCGATGGGCAGCGGCACCGATGTCGCCAAGGACTCGGCCGCCATGATATTGACCGATGACAACTTCGTATCCATTGTGAAGGCGGTCGGCGTCGGCCGGACGGTGTTCGACAATATCAAGAAGGCGATCGCTTATTTGTTCGCCGGCAATTTGGGCGCCATTATTGCGATTTTGTTCGCCTTGATCTTTAACTGGATCAATCCGTTTACGGCTATCCAACTGCTATTCATTAATCTGGTCAATGACTCGCTGCCCGCCATCGCGCTCGGCATGGAGAAGGCGGAGCCTGATGTCATGAAGCGCAAACCAAGAAATATTAAAGAAGGAATCTTCGCCGGGGGGACCCTTCAGGTCGTTATTACACGCGGCCTGCTAATCGGCGCGGCGGTCATCGCCTCCCAGTACATCGGAATGCGGCATTCGCAGGAAATCAGCGTCGCGATGGCCTTCACCACTCTTATTTTGGCCCGTACGCTGCAGACCTTTGCCGCCCGCTCTAATACACAGACGGCGTTCCAGGCCGGATTCTTCAGCAATAAGTATGTTCTCGGAGCGGTCCTGCTGTGCCTTTGCCTGTATGGGTTCACGGTTCTGCCCGGTGTCCGGCAATTCTTCTCCATACCGGCTCATTTCGGGCTTGAGCAGTGGCTGACCTCCGCCGGACTGGCGCTGGCCGCCGTGATTTTAATGGAAGTCGTCAAGCTGCTGAGAAACGGTTTATCCGGCGCCAAAACCACATCTTGATTAGCGAGGGCTAAGCCCTAAACGGAATATAGATCGGCGTCATACTATTATCGAATTTCTTACAACAGCTCCGTGATCCGGCAGCGAAGGCACACTCCCGGCAGAGTCTGAGGCCTTCGCTGTTCCGGCGCGGCGGCTGCATGTTACGGATGCCGGGATCATGCTGTAAGCAAGCGCCGTTGTTCATAAAATCGCCCGTTCTGCCATGCCGACCGACTTGACAATGTTAATGTCATTTTGGTATTTTTGTAATAGCGGTTAGCACTCATCTAAGTCGAGTGCTAACGAAAAAATCCACAGGGCGGTCAGGAGGGAATGATATGTTAACCGAACGCCAAAGAATGATCTTAAATGCCATTGTGGATGACTATATCCGTTCGGCCGAGCCGGTAGGATCTCGCAGCATATCCAAACGGGGCGATGTCAAGTACAGTCCCGCGACGATACGTAATGAAATGGCCGACCTGGAGGAGCTTGGATTCTTGGAGCAGCCGCATACGTCAGCAGGGCGGATTCCATCCCATAAAGGTTACCGCTACTATGTGGACCACCTTGTTCCCTGGAATCCGGCAGGATCGACCGAAACGGAAACAATCCGCGCCTTTTTTGCCGAAAAGCTGAATGCGATGGAGCAGTTGATCCAGCATGCGGCTATGATTTTATCCAATATGACGAATTACACTTCCATCCTTTTGGGACCGGAGGTTTTTCATACTTCACTGCGCCATTTTCAGCTGCTGCCGCTGGATGACAGAACCGCCGTGGCGATCATCGTCACCAGCACCGGACAGGTAGAGAACCGGAAAGTAAGCATTCCGCCGGAGATTTCTGTCTCCGAAATGGAGAAGGTTGTCAATCTGCTGAACAGCAAGCTGGTCAATGTGCCTTTATACAAGCTGAAGAGCAGGCTGTATTCCGAGCTTGGTCAGGAAATGCAGCGTCATATCTCCCATTACGAGGAACTCATGCAGATGCTTGACACGGCGCTCGAAAGCGATTCGGAGCAGCGGGTTTACCTCAGCGGCGCGACGAACATGCTGACACAGCCCGAATTCCGCGATGTGGACAAGGTAAAGGACATCCTCGATCTGCTGGAGGAGACGCCGACCCTGCTCAAAATGCTGGCACCGGCCGTCGGGGGAACCGGCATAAAGGTGCGCATCGGCACCGAGAACAAGCATGAAGCTTTTGCCGACTGCAGCCTGATTACCGCGACGTATTCGATCGATGGCGAAGCGGTGGGAAGCATAGGCATCCTTGGGCCGACCCGGATGGAATATGCGAAAGTATTGGGCATCTTGGGCGTTTTATCCCGAGATTTGACAGCGATGCTGGGTCACTGGTATAAGTGAGTTTAGTGCATAATGAATGCCGTTAGTAATATAAGGGGGTGAACATACTTGAAAGAGGAACAGGTTCAAGATTCGGGTGTGACCGAAGATAACGCTATTAACGAGGAAAGCGCGGCCGATCAGGCCGAGGCGGTCTCGGATAACGATACAGCAGCGGCTGGTGAAGCCGTTCAGGAGGCTTCCGGAGACAGCGATGAAATCAAGCGACTGCAGGAGCTTGCGGATGAGTATCAGGGACGCGTGCTGCGCGTTCAGGCCGACTATGACAATTTCCGCCGCCGCACGCTGAAGGAGAAAGAGGAACTGGCTCAATACGCCACCTCTAAGCTGGTTACGGAATTGCTGCCGGTACTCGACAATTTTGAGCGCGCGCTGGCTACGGCGCCGGCCGGCTCGGACGGCGATGCTTTCTCCAAAGGCGTAAATATGATTTTCCGCCAGTTGGAGGGTGTTTTGAAGTCTGAGGGACTTACGCCCATGGAAACGGTAGGACAGCCGTTCAATCCGGAATTCCATCAGGCTATCATGCAGGTGGAGAGCGAGGAGTATGAAGAGGGCATTGTTACGGAGGAAGTCCAGAAGGGCTATCTGTTGAAGAACAAGGTACTTCGTCCCGCTATGGTCAAAGTCAGCATGTAATCTGCCTACATAAACGCATGAATCGCCGGAGCTTCTTTTCGGCGGTATTGCCGCGTCCAGCCGCCGCATGTGGCGAGGGCATTAAGGCTGCGGGGGCAGAATCCCAATCGCAAAACAACTTAAGCGAATGCTTACGAAGCGAGTTTTACTGAAGTTTTTTTCACGGCAGTATCTCAATCGCAAAAACTTTTAAGGAGGCAATTTACTGTGAGTAAAGTTATCGGTATCGACCTTGGAACCACGAACTCATGCGTGGCTGTAATGGAAGGCGGCGAGGCCGTCGTTATCCCTAACCCGGAAGGCGCGCGCACTACCCCTTCGGTTGTAGGTTTCAAGAAAGACGGGGAGCGCATTGTCGGTGAAACGGCGAAGCGTCAAGCGATCACGAACCCGGACCGCACGATTATCTCGATCAAACGCCATATGGGCACAAACCATAAAGAAACGATCGACGGCAAGGACTATTCGCCGCAAGAAATTTCTGCAATGATTCTGCAAAAGCTGAAATCCGACGCCGAAGCCTATCTTGGCCAAGCGGTTACACAGGCGGTTATTACGGTTCCGGCCTATTTTAACGATAGCCAGCGTCAGGCGACCAAGGATGCGGGCAAAATCGCCGGTCTCGAAGTTCTGCGTATCGTGAACGAGCCAACGGCAGCAGCGCTCGCATACGGTCTGGAGAAATCCGAAGACCAAACGATCCTCGTCTATGACCTTGGCGGCGGTACGTTCGACGTTTCCATTCTGGAACTGGGCGACGGCTTCTTCGAAGTAAAAGCGACGAGCGGCGACAACCGTCTCGGCGGCGACGACTTTGACCAAAAAATTATCGACTTCCTCGTAGCCGAGTTCAAAAAAGAGCAAGGCATCGACCTGGGCAAGGACAAAGCGGCTGTTCAACGTTTGAAAGACGCGGCAGAAAAAGCTAAGAAAGAGCTGTCCGGCGTATTGACCACTACGGTCTCCCTGCCGTTCATCACCGTTGTAGACGGCGTGCCGCAGCACTTGGAGGTCAACCTGACCCGAGCCAAATTCGACGAACTGACAGCAGATCTCGTTGAACGCACGCTCGGACCGACTCGCCAGGCGCTGAACGACGCTGGCATGACTCCGGCCGACCTGGACAAAATCGTGCTTGTCGGCGGTTCCACGCGGATTCCTGCCGTCCAGGAAGCCATCAAGAAGCTGACCGGCAAAGAGCCGCATAAAGGCGTTAACCCGGACGAAGTTGTTGCGCTTGGCGCAGCGGTTCAAGCGGGCGTATTGACCGGCGACGTGAAAGACGTGGTCCTGCTGGACGTAACTCCGCTGTCCCTCGGTATTGAAACCGCAGGCGGCGTATTCACGAAGATGATCGAACGCAACACGACGATCCCGACCAGCAAGTCGCAAATCTTCTCGACCTTTGCCGATAATCAGCCGAGCGTTGAGATTCATGTCCTGCAGGGCGAACGCCAAATGGCGAATGGCAACAAAACGCTGGGACGCTTCATGCTGAGTGAAATTCCTCCGGCACCTCGCGGCGTTCCGCAAATCGAAGTTACCTTCGACATCGACGCCAACGGTATCGTAAATGTGTCCGCTACGGATAAAGGTACGAACAAGAGCCAGAAGATCACGATCACTTCCTCCGGCGGTCTGAGCGATGCCGATATCGAGCAAATGATGAAGGACGCCGAGCTTCATGCTGAAGAAGACCGTACCCGCAAGGAACTGGTGGAAGCGAAGAACAACGCCGACCAGCTCGTCTATTCCACGGATAAGGTCATCAAGGATCTTGGCGACAAAGTAGACGCATCCGAGATTGAAAAGGCGAACCAGGCGAAGGACAAAGTGAAGTCCGCTCTGGAAACCGACAATCTGGAAGAGATCAAGGCGGCTACCGATGCGTTGAACGAAGTTGTACAGCAATTGTCCGTGAAGCTGTATGAACAAGCGGCGCAAGCTCAGCAAGGCGCTGAAGGCGCGGCTGACGCTGGTGAGGGCGCAAAGCGTGATAACGTAGTCGACGCGGATTATGAAGTGGTTGACGACGAGAAGAATCAAGGATAAAGTTAAACGATAGCGCAAGTTAGGGGAAGGTCAAAACCGGGGCATCCCGCGTTTTGGCTTTCCTTTTAATGTGTAATAGGGATATGTTCCTGTACGGAGGTGAAGGCAGTGGCAGATAAGCGCGATTATTATGAGGTGCTCGGCTTAGGCAAGAACGCTTCAGAAGATGAAATCAAAAAAGCGTACCGCAAGCTGGCCCGTCAGTATCATCCGGACGTGAACAAGGCCAGCGATGCCGAGGCTAAATTCAAGGAAGTGAAGGAAGCTTACGATATTCTGAGCGATCCGCAAGGACGGGCCAGATATGACCAATACGGACATATCGATCCTAACCAGGGAATGGGCGGCGGCTTTGGCGGCGGGGATTTCGGCGGCGGTTTGGGCGACATTTTCGACATGTTCTTCGGCGGCGGAGGACGGCGCGATCCGAATGCGCCCCAGCGCGGCAATGACTTGCAGTATACGATGTCCATTGAATTCAAGGAAGCCGTGTTCGGCAAAGAGACCGATATTACGATTCCTCGGACGGAAACCTGCGATACCTGCTTCGGTTCCGGAGCGAAGCCGGGCACGAAGCCGCAAACCTGCTCCGTCTGCCATGGCAGCGGACAGCAGGAGGTTGTACAGAACACGCCGCTTGGCCGGATGGTCAACCGCAGACCGTGTTCGAACTGCGGAGGCACGGGCAAGATTATCAAGGAAAAATGCTCAACATGCGGCGGCGGCGGCCGCGTGAAGAAGCAGCGCAAAATCCATGTCCGGATTCCTGCGGGCGTGGACGACGGCGCGCAGCTGCGCATGAGCGGCGAAGGCGAAGGCGGCCTGCGCGGCGGCCCTGCGGGCGATCTCTATATTGTCATCCGCGTTAAGCCGCATGATTTCTTCGTTCGCGAGAACGACGACATCCTGTGCGAGGTTCCGCTGACGTTCGCCCAGGCGGCGCTTGGGGATGAGATCGAGATTCCGACCCTGACCGAGAAGGTCAAGCTCAAAATCCCGGCAGGCACTCAGACCGGCACGTTCTTCCGCCTTAAAGGTAAAGGCGTTCCACGGCTTCGCGGGAACGGTACCGGCGACCAGCACGTCCGGGTCATTGTGGTGACGCCAAGCAAACTGAGCGACGAGCAGAAGGACCTGCTTCGCCAGTTCGCATCCTTCGATGGCGAGAATACGCATGAGCAGGGGCAGTCCTTCTTTGACCGCATGAAGCGCGCTTTTCGCGGAGATTAGTACAGGCTGCTATTGAACGGATTTGGATCAAAATAACAAAACGGCAGTCCCTCCTTTACCGGAGCGGCTGCCGTTTGTTGTATAATGGAGTACAAGTGCGCGGCGAACGCCGGCAAAATGCAGCAAGGAGCCTAAGGATGAAGACCATAATCGATATTGCCCGGGCTGCGGGTGTGGCCAAGAGTACGGTCTCCCGCTACCTTAACGGCGGATCAGTCAGTGAAGAGACAAGGGAAAAGATCGAGCATATTATCAAGCAGCATAATTATGTGCCCAATACGTTTGCCCAGAGCCTGAAAGCGAAGAAGACCAGCATTATCGGCACCATCGTTCCCCGGCTCGATTCGTTTGCGGTTTCGCAGACTTTGATGGGAATCGACGAAGAACTACGGGACCGGCAGTATCAATTGCTTATTTCTAGTGCCAATCAGGATATGAACCGGGAGATTGAAGAGATTTACGCTCTGGCGCGGCAGAAAATTTCGGGTCTGCTGCTGATGGCAGCGCAAATTACGGAGCAGCATTTGAAAGCGATCCGGGAGTGCAGAATTCCGGTTGTCATGATTGGTCAGCAGCATTCATTGCTTCACAGTGTAGTCCATGACGATTTTCATGCGGGCTATATGATGGGCCAGCATATCCTGAATAAAGGCCACCGCCGCATCGCTTATCTGGGGGTTACCGAACAGGATATCGCGGTGGGTGTAAAGCGCAAGGAAGGCTTTAGAAAAGCGCTGGGCGAACATAAAGACTGCGAGGTCCGGTATTACGAATCGGGCTTCAGAATGAATGAGGCGGTAGCCGCCGCAGAACGTTTACTGGAGGATTGGGTGCCTACGATCATCGTTTGCGCAACCGACAATATCGCGCTGGGCGTGATGAAGGCCGCCTTTTTGAAGCAGATCCCCATTCCGTCCGGCATTTCCGTAACCGGGTTCGGGGGGTACGATGTCACCGAAATCATACATCCGGCTTTAACGACTGTAAAATATAATTATAAGCGGGCGGGCAAGCTTGCCGCCGAAAATATCATTTCTTTAGTAAACCGGGAGCCTGTAGAAATGGTAACCATTTTAAATTGTGAGATTATCGGTAGAGAAAGCGTTGACAATTTGCAGGGACGCATCATATAATAACCTTGGAACCGGTTCCGATCCTTTTCAAATTTCTCTTTGGAGAGGCGCTTTTAAAATATAAGAATTTATAAGCTGAGCGCTTATGATTTTGTCTTATATTTCTACGAGAAACGGTACCGTCCCTAAAAGGACGGCGAAGCCGTTTCTTCTTGTTAAACTGGTTGGAACCGGTTTCTTATTTTTTTAGACTAGTTGGAACCGGTTCCGGTAAAGGGGAGTAAACTATGAAAATGAGCAGAGCGCAATTATATCGGCGAATCGATCAGGCGGAGACTGGGGAGTGGGAATCGCTAAAACAGTTGGCGGAACGAAGTCCCTGGAGGCAGAAGTACCATATCCAACCCGTAGTGGGGCTGCTTAACGACCCTAATGGCTTTTCCTTTTTTGAAGGGGAATATCATCTGTTCTACCAATGGTTTCCGCTGGGAACGGGGCACGGCATGAAGTATTGGTATCACACTTCTTCTTCCGACCTTGTTCATTGGAAGAACCGCGGGATTGGCATCGCTCCTGGCGGCCCCTTCGATTCACACGGAGCCTTTTCGGGAAGCGCCATTGAGAAAGACGGGAAGCTGTACCTGATGTATACAGGGAATACCCGCAGTCCGGACTGGATCAGACATCCCTTTCAGTGTATGGCCGTTATGGAGCCGGATGGGGTCATTACCAAGCTGGAGCAGCCGGTTATTCTGAAAGTTCCCAGAGGCTATACCGATCATTTCCGGGACCCGAAGGTGTGGATGGAGGGCGGAAACTACTACTGTGTAATCGGTGCGCAGCGCCTCAACGAGACGGGAAGCGTTGTCTTGTACCGTTCGCCGGACCTAATCCAGTGGTATTTTGAAGGGGAGATTGGCACAGACTTGAAATCATTCGGCTTTATGTGGGAGTGCCCGGATTATTTTGAACTGGATGGAACAGGCATTCTGCTGTTCTCACCGCAGGGCCTGTCTCCGCAGGGCGACCGGTTCCGCAATATCTATCAGGCAGGTTATCTGACCGGACGGCCTATCCATCTGGCTGATCGGCAATTTGATCACGGCGAGTTCCGCGAGCTGGACAGCGGTTTCGATTTTTACGCACCGCAGACAACACAGGCTCCTGACGGCAGACGTCTGCTGACAGCCTGGATGGGGCTTCCTGAAGTTGAATATCCGACGGATGATCATGGCTGGGCGCACTGCCTGACGCTTCCCCGGGAATTAACCCTTAAGAACGGCAAATTGATGCAGAGCCCGGTTCGGGAATTGGTGAAGCTTAGAGGCCGCAAGACCGAGGTGCAGACGGTTATGAATGACGAATCGCTGTCCATTGCAGAGCTTGCGGGCACGGCATATGAGCTGCTGGTTGAAATACGGGACGGCGGAGCAAACCGCTTCGGCATCGAATTCAGGGCTGGACGGCATGAGAGAACGGTAATCTATTACGATCGCGTAGAGGAAAAATTGGTGCTCGACCGTTCCCTTTCCGGACAAAGCTTCGCCTTGGAATACGGAACGGAACGAAAATGCCCGCTTGAGCTTCGCGACGGAACGCTGACGCTGCATTTATTCGTGGACGTTTCTTCGGTAGAAATTTTTGTGAATGACGGGGAGGAAACCTTCACAGCGAGGATTTTTCCGGAAGAGGAAAGCACGGGAGTCAACTTCTTCGCGGAAGGCGGAAGGGTAGCATTTGACGCAATAAAATGGGATACTGAGTAAATTAGGGGAGGCCAAGATCACTATGTCCGAAAATCAAAAAATCGCCGAGCAGGTTGTAGAAGCTGTTGGAGGAAGAGGAAATATCGTTTCTTTTGCGCACTGCGCCACCCGTCTGCGCATCATGGTACGCGATAAAGAATTGATTGACCAGAAACGTACGGAGAGCATCGATAAGGTTAAGGGAGCTTTTTTCAACTCGGGGCAATATCAGGTTATTTTTGGCACGGGGACCGTTAACCGGATCTTCGAGGAAGTGGAAAAGCTGGGTATTCAGAGTACGTCGAAGGAGAATCTTAAGCAGGAGGGGAAAAAAGCGGGGAATTCCCTTCAGCGGGCCATTCGCACGTTCGGGGACGTATTTGTCCCCATTATTCCCGTCCTGGTGGCGACCGGCCTGTTCATGGGCCTGCGCGGTCTGCTGACTCAGCCGCAGATTCTTTCCCTGTTCGGAGCCGTTCCGGAAGATATCTCGCCGAACTTTCTGCTGTTCACACAGGTGTTGACCGACACCGCCTTTGCTTTCCTGCCCGCTCTTGTCGCTTGGTCGGCATTTCGGGTATTCGGGGGCAGTCCGGTGCTTGGTATCGTTCTTGGGCTGATGCTGGTCAATCCGGCGCTGCCTAATGCGTACGCCGTCGCGGGAGGAAGCGCAGAGCCTCTCAAGTTTCTCGGATTCATTCCTGTCGTTGGCTACCAAGGCTCCGTTCTGCCTGCCTTTTTCATCGGTTTACTTGGGGCTAAATTAGAGAAGCGTTTACGTAAGCGCATTCCGGAAGCGCTTGATTTAATTCTGACGCCTTTCCTTACGCTGCTGATCATGATCACGCTTGGATTATTCGCAATCGGACCTGTGTTTCACTCTCTTGAAACCGTTGTCCTAAATGGAACCACCTATCTGCTTGGACTGCCGTTTGGCATCGCCGGTCTGCTGATCGGTTTCTTTCAACAGATTGTTGTCGTTACGGGTGTGCATCATATCTTTAATTTCCTGGAAATTCAGCTTCTGGAGAAGACCGGCTCCAATCCGTTCAACGCCATCATTACATGCGCAATGGCTGCTCAAGGCGCGGCATGTCTCGCCGTTGGGCTGAAGACGAAGAATCTCAAATTGAAGGCTCTGGCGCTGCCATCCTCGCTGTCGGCTTTTCTCGGGATTACCGAGCCAGCCATTTTCGGGGTGAACTTGCGCTTCATGAAGCCTTTCATCATGGGGCTTGTCGGTGGCGCAGCGGGCGGATTTCTGGCTTCCCTGGTTCAACTGTCCGCTACGGGCATGGCGATCACCGTTATCCCCGGTACCCTGCTCTATATGAACGGTCAGCTTCCGCTGTACATTTTGTGCAATCTTACCGCCATGGCTGTATCCTTCGTTCTCACCTGGATGTTTGGATACCGTGATGCCGAATCGGAAGGTACGGAAGAGCTATCGGCTGCTGAGACGGGGTATGCGCAAGGTGCCGGCTTGACGGTTCAAGCTTCCGGGGACACCGCCGGTCAGACTGTGGAACCAACAAAGGTTCCGGTTTTTGCCAAAGACCGCGCTGCCTTGACGGACGCTCCCGGAACGCTCTCCGTGCTGTCACCTATAAGCGGAACGCTGGTGGATCTGGGGCAGGTGCCCGACCCGGCCTTTGCCGAGAAACAGATGGGCGACGGTATTGCGATCCAGCCGGATGAAGGAAAGGTGTACGCTCCTTTCGACGCCGTCGTGGCACATGTTATGGAGAAGAGCAAGCATGCGGTGATTCTGGAGCATGCCAGCGGAGTGCAGGTGCTGATTCATATTGGAATCGACACCGTATCTTTAAAAGGCGAAGGATTTGTGCTGAACGTTCACACCGGCGATCAAGTGAAGGCGGGACAACTGCTGGTCGAATTCGACCCGGAAACGATCCGCAGAGCGGGACTGTCCACTGTTACTCCTGTAATTATTCCAAACGGAATTGAAGGCGTGCTTGATTTTAGCGTCACTGCATCCGGAAAGGTAACCGCAGCCGCTGACCGGATTATGAAAGTGAACTATGCGGTTGCCAATCATGCCTGAGACGGGAAAAAAGGTTGAGGTTCATATACTCTTGGAGGATTATTAATGATCTTCCTTTAAAAGAGGATGGCGCGATTGAATGCGCTGTCCTCTTTCTGTTGGGACGGGCGCTTATGGGGATAAATTGACGCTTACCTGCGCACTCTAAGCCTGAAATCACGGCGGGTGATTACCCGTACCCAAAGAGGAGCGTGCGACGAAATGATGTCCGAAAAAAATATACTCGCCTATTTCAAAAGCCCGGAGGAAGCGGAAGGCGCTTCGCGCAAGCTTCAGTCGCTGCGGGTCACTGATATATCTATCGACCGTTTCAGCCGTTACGGAGGCGGATTCACTTCCCAGGCCAGTCCGGCCAATGGTTTAATCTCAAGCCTGGGAACGGCTGCTGCCGGATATCCCGACGCGGGCGTAATGGCTGCCGCCGATCCGAGTGCGAGCGGGATGAGCCATGGAGGGTCGGGAGGGCCGACAGGGCGGGATATTTTGCTGACCGTCGTGGTTGATGAGGGCTCCTTTCACCAGGCTCTGTCCATTATTGAGGAAGCTGGGGGTATGATCTGATGTCCAAGAATGAGAAGCTGAAGAAGCTGTTCGAAGCCAAGAATGAGGATGTCGAATTTTCCGCTGCGGAAGCGGACCGGGACGACATCAAGGCTTTGGACCGGGCGCAGGAAGCGGATCGCAGACAGCTTCACGAGATCATAGAGGAAGAAGAATAGCATCACATCATCCTTTGATGATATCAAACCGGGCGAATGGATTTGCCCGCCGTCCAGTGGGCGGCCGATCACGGTATCCCCAAAGGCTGCGTCGGCAAATTCTCTAATTGGTCTTACGCAATGTAAACACGGCCTGTGACCGGCAGCTCCGGAATGGAGCTCGCGGCGCAGGCCGTATTTTTTATAGCATATGTGAAGAAGGGTTCCGCCTTCCTGCGTCGAATTGTGAATGTTTAGGAGGGATACATTAGGATGACAATCATTTTAGGCTATCAATTCGAGGAGTATTCAATACCGCTGTCGTTTGCGAACCGCTATTTTATTCTGGAATCGGCCCCGGATGGTCTCAAGGTCAGCGTTCTGCATCATCAGGAGGATAATCCGGTGTTCGAAATTTTGAAGAATGAGCCCGTTGGGAGTCCGTATTCGAACGTCGTTAATTCCGTTCCCGGCGTGTTTGCAGTTAGAGAGAATAGCGGCCGGCCTGTCTATCAGCTGCAAGTCGGCGCCGAGGCCAGAGCGGCCTTGATCCTGGAGGATGGAAGTGAACTGGAAGTTCGTTTTTCCAAGGATAAAATTCAGGCCGGCAAGCTGGAAGCGGACAACACTAAATTCGCAGGAGGAATAGGGGTTAAAGTTAGCCCGAGCGGGAGGATTGGGATCGGCAACTATTTGCCGCACGGCCTGTTGAAATGGTTTCAATAAGAAATGAAAGTACAGATTTAGGGGACGGTCTGCGGCCGGCCTCTTTTTTTATACCGGCGTGCCTTAAAAAATGAACCTTTTTGCCTCGCCGATTGTTATATAGACGAAACCGACAGAAAGGAGGGCCCTTGTATTGGATGACCGTGAGCTGTTCCAGAGTTACAACCGGGATGTATACAGAACCTGCTATTATATGGTGCATAACGCGGCGGACGCCGAAGATTTATGCCAGGACGTGTTTATTGCTGCATTCCGCAGCCGCCGGGATGAGATCGGGAACCCCAGGGCATGGATTTTGAAAATCGCCGTCAATCATTGCCTGAATCATCTGAGCCGCCGACGCAAATTGAAGCTGAAGGTCGAGGACAACCGGCATCTTCTGGCTGTTGACGCGAATAAGCCGGTGGAGCGGATTGTGGAGGACCGGGAGACGTCGGGGGAATGGGCCGTTTATCTGGAACGTCTCCCCGTCAAGATCAGGGCGGCCGTTACGCTGAGGTATATGCATGATTTCAGCTTGTCCGACATTTCGGAGATGCTGTCCGTTCCGCTGGGAACAACTAAATCGAGGCTGCATAAAGGGCTGAAGCTGATGAAGAAGATGCTGGAGAAGGAAGGACATGCAGACGAGGAGGGGAAATATGAAGAGACTGGAAGACGAACTCAGGCTTCGGTTAAATGATGATGCGCAGGTGCCTTATCCCGACTTTGGCGCCATGTGGGAGCGGATAGAGAAGACTGTCCCGGCCGGGCCGGAAATAAGCGGGACCCTTACCCCTGCGTTCGTCCGGAAGCGGAAGGTGAAGAGAATCGCGGCTGCCGCAACTCTCGGAGCGCTGCTTGTCGCCGCCCCCGTCTATGCGGCCATTCATTATGACTTAGGCTATCTGCTAAACGGGAAAAGCGGCATTCAGGCGGCGCTTGAGCAAAATATGGGTCAAACGCTGGAGCAGTCTGTCACCAGGGAAGGCATTACCATGACCTTACGCACGGCAATAGTTGACGATAACCGAACTGTCATTTTGTACACGCTGAATGCCGGGTTCCGTCCGCCAGAGGAGTTTTGGAATTTCAAGGGCTTCTCGCTAAGGGATGCCGAGGGAAAGCCGATCGAGGCGGAAGTGTCCAACTTACTGAGGTGGGATGCTCCCAATCAGAGATATTATGGTATTCTCGAGACCGATTGGACGCCTTCGCATAACACCCGAGTCCAGCTGGTTGCGGAGGAACTGCGGAAATACAGCCAACAGGAGCAGGAAATCAATCTGAACCCGGCTTCCAAGGAGCCGCAAAGCTTCAACATCGGACGGGAAGGAATGCAAAAAATAAAGATTCAACCGTTTACCCAAGGGACGGATAAAATGATGTTCGCCTCCACAGTTACGTTCGATCGTCCGGAAGTCAAGTCGTGGGCCTTTCCGCAAATTGTCGCTTACCGGGACGGAACGGAAGTAAGGCCACTGCCCGGGGGGACCTTTGGAACGCCAGATGGAAACGGAAATTATAGCTCGCAGCAGTATTTTGACCCGAAGGACATTCCAGCCGGGAAGACGGTATTCAAGCTCCAGTATACGCGGATAGACCATACGGTGGATGGACCATGGACATTCGATCTTCAGCTCAGCAAAAAACAAATGCAAAGCGGAACGATACAGACGGCGCTTAACTTGCCGCTTGAAGCCGGGGACAGCGTCAACATGCTGGAGAAGATGGTGATTACACCGACGCAGATTCGGCTCGTTATCAGAACCTTGGAGAAATATCAGGAAATTCCTTATAAAAGATATAGTTTGGAAGTTGGCGGCAGAACGCTCGAAGGACCGAGATATTATTCCATAGAGGATCCCTATCGGATTAGCCTGCGCATTGAGCGGCCGCTCGATCTGAAGGTGAGCAAAGATACACCGATTGTTTTTGTGGGCAAGTACAAAGTAACCGTTCATGAAGACAAGCAAATGTCGTTTCAATTGACGGGGATATCGGGTAAAAAGCGGACGCTGGATACAACGATCGGCGGTTATCCGGTAACGTGGACCTATTACAAGCAGGGGGCCGACCTGTACGTGGAAACCGGAAGCGAAGATGCCCGTTTCGGCGGCATTAACCAGACCTATATTATGCAGGGCAAAGAGAGATTGCTCGGGAAACAGCTCACGGCCAACTTTACAGGGGACGGCAATAACAAAGCCATCGACGTTTATAAGAATTTCAAAGGGACGGAAGCGGAAATCCATATGTTTTATTACACAATTGACGATCCGGAAAAAGAGACAAGGGTCACGCTGCAACCCGGGCCGACGAACAGCGGCAGTCCGGTACAATAAATCAATGAACGGGCAGGTCAAGGTTGCCATAGGCCCGTTAAGTAGATAGTAAAAAGGAATTTATCAAGCGGCGGCCTGCTGCCGGTACTGGGACGGTAGCAGGCCGCCTAGTTTTCTGAAAACGTTCCTTATTGATGACAAAAATTATTCAGTTCTTCTGCCAATTCCTTCAGATTATCTTCCATCGGACTCTCATGTTTCTCCATCAGCCGGAAGGCCAACTGACTACAGGCTTCCTTGTATTCAGGAGTCAGACTGCCTGAGAAATAGAGGGCTTCTACATAATAATTGACCAAATTATACTCTTTGGATGTCCATTCGTTCAGCGCGACCAACTGTTTCAGACGATGAAGGGATTCCTCTGCCAACGCGCTGCCTAAAGGCTCCATTTGAAGGAAGATATCGTACTGAGAGCGGCCAAGTGTGAATGGGAATACCGAACTGTAACTGTCATGAACGGCATCAAGCCAATAATCCAGATACTGGCTCGCCGTCAAGCTATTGTTTTTGTTGATCTCTTCGGCAAAAAGCTGGTCCTTTTCTCTTATATCCGGAAACAATTTATAAAATAAATTCGGCTCAATCGTTTTGCGCATGACGAGGCTGTAGTCTAAGGAATCATCGCCAATCGAGGCGAAGGCTATAAAATTATCGGTTCGGTTTAGTGCGGCGAAAGCGCCTTCGGCTGTTAACCGCTGCATCGCTTTTAAGAAAAGGAGATTATATCCTGCATCGATGATGCCCGCTTCAAACGCGATGAGCGGATGATCGTCTGCATCTAGAGGCACATCTTCTGTCATGAAAGAGGGGGAGTCGCTTAGCATCCTGAAATTAGCCAGAACTTCACCGTATCTCCCCATATGATCGGTCCAAAAATCGAATTTATAGTCTCCCAGGCTATATTTTAAGCTACTGTCATCTTTAATGTCAGGATATTTGGAACGATAGTTCTGCAAAACTTGTTCATACGCAGGAAGTGTATTGATATATACTAGAACTTCCTTATGCTCACTGGTGTATAAGCTGAACGCGTATACCTCCTGATTGTCGGCACTGTTCGCAAAAGTGTGGATGACTTCCTTACTGCCGTTCACTAAAGTATCAATAAACTTTCCAGCGTCTATTACTTCTGTGTTTCTCGGTGATTCCAAGCTGAATCTAATTTTGTCTCCCTCGCATAATACATAATAACCGGACTGATAAATCGGTGTTTTTTCCTCCAGCAACCTGCCGAGTCTTGAATAATAGGTATTCATTTAGTATCCCTTTCTGTTATATGTTGAATATTTCACTAATTAATTCTTCGGCAGAGATATTCTACATCGTTATAGATGAAACTGAGAGGAAAAGGGGAACATTGGATAAATATGAGCTGTTAGGGACTACAACCGGGCTGTATACCGGGCCTGTTACTATTTGGTTCACGACGCGGCGGATGCCCAGATCAGGGCGGTAGTTACACTGCAGCTATAACGAGGATATTCCTGAGAATGCAGCAACGATTATAAATGAACGTTTTTTGGGAGCGGGCCTTGCGCCCCTCCCTTTTTTTCGTATACAGTTATTAAACTGAAAGATTATGACCGCCTGGCCCAAATGTTGAACGGAAATTTACACGGGCGGTATAAAGGAGAATGAGCCGTGAATGAGACAAGATGCGGGTGGGTAAACAGCGATCCGCTTTATATAGCTTACCATGATGAAGAATGGGGCAAGCCGGAATACGACGACCTCAAGCTGTTCGAGCTGCTGATGCTGGAAGGGATGCAAGCGGGCCTGAGCTGGTACACGATTTTGAAAAAAAGGGAGAATTACCGCGCGGCCTTCGACGGGTTCGATCCGGACAAAATCATGGCATACGATGACGAAAAAATTGAAGAGCTGATGAATAACGCAGGGATCATACGCAACCGTCTCAAAATCAAGGCCATTATTAATAACGCGCGCATATACGGCGAAATTTCCAAGGATGAAGGAGGCTTCGGCCGTTACTTGTGGAGCTTTGTCGGCGGCGAGCCGGTCTTGCCTGACCGGGAGAGCCTAAAGGATGTTCCAGCGTCGACGCCGCAGTCGGATGCCATGAGCAAAGCGCTGAAAAAGAAAGGCATGAAGTTCGTCGGCAGTACAATCTGCTACGCGTTCATGCAGGCATCCGGGATGGTGAACGACCATGTACAGGACTGCATCTGCCGGACAAGTTAGGAGAGACATTATTGAAATCGATTTTACTGATAGCAAAATACGCGCTATCCTCCGTACCTGAATGCGGTGTCCGGCTGATATACGGGTGTCTTCGCTGAAAAGGTAAGCCATTCTATTTTTAATTCTGAAATACTTCCAGGCCTGCTTGCAATTTCAGAAGCTCGGATTTATCCGTTCTTTCCCAAGGGAGATCCAGGTCCTTCCGGCCAAAATGACCATAAGCGGCAGTTTGCTTGTAAATCGGCTTGCGCAGATCCAGCATCGCAATAATGCCTGCCGGGCGCAGATCGAAGTTGTCGCGGATCAGCTCCACCAGCTTGTCTTCGCCAATCCGGCCTGTCCCGTAGGTATCCACGTGAATCGACACCGGATTTGCCACCCCGATGGCATAAGCCAGCTGAATTTCGCATACATCGGCGAGACCAGCGGCTACAATGTTTTTGGCGACATAACGGGCGGCATAGGCTCCGGAACGGTCCACTTTCGTCGGGTCCTTGCCGGAGAAGGCTCCGCCGCCGTGGCGGGCATAACCGCCGTAGGTATCCACGATGATCTTGCGTCCGGTCAGACCGGCATCCCCTTGAGGTCCGCCGATGACGAACCGCCCGGTTGGGTTAATGAAGTATTTCGTATCTTGATCAAGCAGCTCTCGCGGCACAACCTGCAGAATGACATGCTCTTGGATATCCACTTGAATCTGCTCCAGAGAAATCTCTTCGGCATGCTGGGCGGATACAACGATGGTGTTGATACGTTTGGGTTTGCCATCCTGATATTCAACCGTTACTTGGGTTTTTCCGTCGGGACGCAGATAGTCCAGCAATCCGTTCTTGCGGACTTCGGACAAACGGCGCGCGATCCGGTGAGATAGAGCGATAGGCAGCGGCATCAGTTCCGGTGTCTCGTTGGTGGCGAATCCGAACATCAATCCTTGGTCTCCGGCTCCGATATTCGCGGTTTCTTCGGCGACCAGCGCCAGATCACGGTGCTCCAGCGCCGCGTTTACGCCCTGCGCGATATCGGCGGATTGCTCATTCAGCGACACCAGCACCGCGCAGTTATTGGCATTAAATCCGTCCTGGGCCCGCTCATAGCCGATGTCTCTAATCGTATTGCGCACGATGGACTGGATGTCCACATATCCGGATTTGGAGCTGATTTCTCCAATGACCAGCACAAGGCCGGTAGCCACGGAGACCTCGCAGGCAACGCGGGCATGGGGATCATTCTCCAAAAATGCGTCCAGCACGGCGTCGGAAATCTGGTCGCATATTTTATCCGGATGACCCTCCGTTACAGATTCGGATGTAAAGAGATAATTTCCTTTTACAGACATAAGCTCAGCCTCCAACTGATAGTTTGTTTACTGCTGCAAGAGTTATTTTGCCAGCCGATCCAGATGCGTAATAAGCGGATGCTCGTCGCGTTCTTTATTTTTGCGGGCAGTGTAGGTATCATCTGTAATCTCATCGGGCTCAATGATCCAGACTGTGGATAAATCGAACTCCGGATTTCTTTCCAAGGCGAGCTTGTAATAATGCTCAAACACCGGGCCGGAAATCACCGAGTAGACCGGATAGCCTTTGATCTGAAAGCTCTCTTCTCCCTTGGAGAGATGAATGGCGACCTTGCGCTTGAACCAGATGCTGTTCACGAGATTCACATTGCTCCGGGACGTTTCGATCAGCTCAAGATAAATAATCTGTCCTTCGTCGTTTACCGTAATGGTGTTATCCGATACGAGATGAGGGATGCCCTGCTTGTCGACGGTTGCCAGAACTTTTGCCGCCTTGGAATCTTGAAGAAGCGCCTGAACGCTTTCGGTTAAAATAGACATGAGCGTATCATTCCTCCTTATTCTAAATTTCCTCTGTCCAGATCACTATCCGGATGATTGCCGCATTTTCTGTAGTTGTCCATATCGACATTCAAACGGTATTTTTTTCTTAAGTCGCTTAAGCCCTTGGCCAACCGTACATAGTATTCAAGTGAAGGGTTCTGTTGGTTATGGAAGGCCGAACCATGCATGGGCACCCACACACAATGGACGATGCTAACCCCCTGGCTTGCAAAATCCTCCGCCTCTTCCAGCACAGCTTTCAGCGCGTCATCCTCATTGGTAAATCCATGGGGCTGCGCCATTTCGCATCCGCCCACGATTCCGCTGCTGACATTTCCGGCTCCAAAAATATCGACGGCCCGGATGATTCTCCGCTTCCACTCGGCATATCCGACTTCTTTATGCTTGCCTTTGCAAATCCAGGCGAACAACGCCTCGTTCGGGATTTCAATATCCGAAGTGTATGTCATCAGTCCGGTGTTCTCGTAAAGCCTGGCAAGCTGTTTCTCGCTGAAAGCCGAGGCAACTATGGTGCTGGGGAATTTCTTGTCTTTGAAATTGTCTCCGGCGGCCTGCAGCATTTCAATGTACATGTCCACTTCATCATCAAATATTTCCGCGCCGCTGAGAATGGATCCAGAACTCATCTTGATATTGGTAAAAGCGCCTGGCTGCTTCAAAGCCTCTTTCACCGTCTCGTATACATCCTGTGCTGTAAGCTGCTTCGACATATTGCATTCTTTCTCGCTTTGCGCGGAGTTGGCGTTGATATTGCAAAATTTGCAGCCGTTCCCCTTGTTCCAGAAGTGGCAGTGGCTGTTGGGATCGATCTCGAGCCTTTGCGGCCTGGAAGAGGCCACCTGCCACATCGGAGTGCCGGAGCTGGTGAACTTGTCATAATAATCCGGTTTGTACCAATAGTGTACCTCTTCCACGATTTCGCCCTGATCGGTCAGAACCAGCTTGCCGTCAATCTGATCTACCACGTAAGGATTCTTGGCCGTCTTGGAAGGCATGCCGATAATCGACGTTCCGTCCCTGAGCAGAAGTGAGACCGGAACGGCGGCGTTCTCATCTCCGTTGGAGCCGATCAGCACTCTTTGCTGATATTGATGCTTGCTTTTGTCCAGCGCTCCCAGCGCCCGGTCCGTATAAATAAACGACCTGCGGGTAACATCCGATTTGATAATGACAAAAGGGGATACATCCTTGTATTTATCCATAACTTCCCGTAATGTTAATTCTCTTGTCTGTCCAGAAGCGTGAGTTATAACTGCACACATCCGCATTCACCCCAGCCTTCATTTTTTGATGGAAAAATGTCTTCCAAATTCACGCAGCATCAGCCCTGTTAGATTAAAGGTTAACGCCTCTGGTTCCACTGTTCACGAAACAACGGGAGTACCTGTTGTCCAAAATTCTCTGCTTCCTCCAAATGGGGATAACCGGAAAGAATAAAGGTGCTTATACCGATTTCCGCATAGCGGATGAGCACATCCGTAACCTGCTCCGCTGTCCCGACAATCAGCATCGCCCCTCCCGAGCGAACGAGGGATAAGCCGCTCCACAGGTTGGGGCCTATAACGAAGTCGTTCGCTGCAGACTGTTCCCTGAGCTCGTTCTGCCTGCTTTGGTTGGCAGCGTCCGTCTTTGCAAAAGATTGCTGCGCTTGCTGCAGCGTGTCCGATGAGGCACGGCTAATCAAGCTCCACGCAGCCGCCCAGGCTTCTTCCTCGGTGTCTCGTATAAGCACTTGCGCCCTTAATCCGTACCTCGGTTTGCGGTCAATTCCAGTAGTCCTGAGAACCTCCTTTCGAACATCCTCCATCTCGACAATCTGCCCTGCAATCCATTCATGCGGCTCACCCCACATCAGATAGGTGTCCGCGTGCTGGGCCGCAGCTTGCCTGGCGATCGGCGAGCTTCCTCCCAGATAAAGCGGGGGATGCGGTCGCTGTACCGCAATCGGCGTGTGAATCGGTCCGTGAAACTGAAAATACTTACCTTCAAAAGAATCTGCGGCTGCGGCAGAGCCATGTTCAGCTTGGCCAAAGAATTCAGATAATGCGAATTCAGATAACGCTGATCCGGCCGATCCGGTCCAGGCAAGCTTCATCACCTGCATGTACTCCATCGCCCGTTCGTACCGGTCATCATGGGCATGGGCGAGCGGGTCGCCGAGCTGTTCCAAATCCTGAACCGAACTCCCGGTAACGACATTGATCATGGCCCGCCCCCCTGACAATTGATCAAGAGAGGCGGCCATGCGGGCCGCGAGCACCGGGGCAATCAATCCGGGTCTGACCGCTACGAGAGCGTTAAGCCGAGTAGTGTGGCTCATCACTGCTGATCCGACGACCCATGAATCGAGGCATGATCCGCCTGTCGGGATCAGAACGAACTCAAAGCCGGAGCGTTCCGCCATCTGCGCTACCTCAACTAAATATTCAAGCGAGGGTTCTCTCTCCGGAGCAGTCCCTACATAGCGGCCGTCGCCGGATGTCGGCAAAAACCAGCCAAATCGAATCTCTTCTGTATGCAAGCTCATGATAGCCTCCTTATGTCGTATCTTGATGACACCATTGCTGGTTTAGTTCTCCGGTGAACCGGTCGAATTCATATAAAACTTATAGGATTAAATTTATATTCTGATTGTAACAAGCGTTTCAGATATCGGGAATGTCAATTGGTGTTAACTTCTATTTGTCAATTTACGTCTTTTTTCTAGATGCTGAACAGATCGTATTAGAAGAGGGGGAGAGAGAATAGGATAGATTTTTGGCGGAAATATTTATATTTTTCAATTGAGAGGATGGATATGTATTTAAGTATAAACTTGGCAAAAAGAGGGCTCCAAAACCATAAATTCAAATGGCTCTGGGGCACCCCCTATGGTTTGAAATATAAAAATCCCCTCAGCCTTTAACAGAACCTTGTGTAAGTCCGGAAATGATTTGGTTTTGAAAAACGCTGTACATCGCAACGCTTGGTATAATGCTGATGACAATCGCTGCGAACATCGAGGTGAAATCGGTTGTAAACTGGCTGGCGAAATAACGAATGCCCATTTGCAGAGTCCGCACCTGTTCGGAGGATGTCAGCAGCATCGCATACAGGAACTCGTTCCAGCTGCTTAAGAATTGAAACGTCGCCGCGGTCACGATGCCTGTTCGGGAAATCGGCACAATCACCCTAAAGAACTTTTGATAGAAATCGCACCCGTCCAGCAGCGCGGCCTCTTCCAGCTCACCGGGAATCGAATCCATAAAACCTTTGATAATAAAGACGGACAGCGGAAGCGAGATCGCCGTATACGTTAAAATCAGCGCCAGCTTTGTGTCATAGAGGCCGAGCGTCCGAATTAAAGTGAAATACGGAACCATCAGCGCGCTGACCGGCACCAGGATCCCCGTGATCAGGGTTGAAAATATAACCGGTCCGAACTTGAACTTATACCTGGAGAGTACATAGGCGGCCATGGATGCAACTAGTGCGTTCAAGGCGGTTGCCGAGAAACTGATGAGAACCGAATTTGAAAATAACAAAGCCAAATGCGCCGACTTGAACGCATTCACATAATTGCCGAACTGCGGCGGGGCGGGTAACCGGAAAGGATCGCCAAGCAGTTCGACATTCGTTTTGAGCGAAGCCATGACGAGCCAGAGCATGGGGAAGAGTGTGTAAATAAGAAACAAGGTCAAAATAGCCCGGGATAATAACTTTTCAAGCAGCGCATTTATTTTCATAAGACTTCTCCTGAATTACATGTCATATTTGGCGGCGTTAAATAATCTGCGTACCGTTAGAATGACCAAGCCGCCGAGAACAATCAGCACCGTGCCTAAGGCATTGGCCGTCCCGTAATGAAAGTTCTGCAGTTCTTTATAGATATACAGCACCAGGACCGAACTGCTGTTGGCCGGACCGCCGCCCGTCAGCAGCAGAACCTGCTCGAATTGCCGGAGCCCGTTTACCATTGCAAGCGTAACGCAAGTAGCTATGGTTCCTCTAATCAGCGGCAGCGTAATGTGCCAATCCTGCTGCGTGCGTGTCGCTCCGTCAATGCTTGCCGCCTCATAGTAGGACTGCGAAACCGAGGAGATGTCCGCCAAAATAATGACCATGAAATAGCCGATATACAGCAGTCCGTACACGAGTACGGAAGGGAAGGCGCTGCTCAGCCCTCCGAGCCAGTTATGCTCCCATTCGGATAACCCTATCAAACGGAGAAATCCGTTCAGCAATCCCCGTTCATTGTTATAGATGGCTACCCATAACATCGTGATTGCGATACCCGAGATGACATGGGGGAAAAAGTAAATCGTCCGCAGCAGCTTCCAGCCCTTTGGCTTTCGAGCCAGCAGCAGGGCGACTAAGATGGCAAGCGGTACCTGAATCAACGCCTCCGCGCAGGCCCAGACCAAATTGTTGCGAATGGAGATCCGAAATACTTCATCATGAAACAAGACGCTGTAATTTCGGAGGCCGACAAACCCGGGACTGCTCATGCCGTCCCACTTCATTAAACTGACAACGACGACATATCCGACAGGATATAGAAAAAAGGCGGTAAAGAGCAGTAAGGCCGGCAGTAGAAAAAGGATAGCGCCTGTACGGAAATGGGTTGTTCGCTGCATATTCTGCCCTCCTTTGCTCCAGCTTCCAGCGTGCCGGATTTATTTTGATTCAGCTTGTTTAAGCTGTTCCACGAATTGTTCCGGCGTATATTTTCCCAGCACCAGACCGCTTAACGCTTGCGGGAATTCCGCGCCGACGGCGGGGCTCACGCTTGCCCGGAAATGGGGGATAATGTATGGCGCGGCTTCCATTCCTTTTTTCATCCCGGTTTGCAGGCGTTCCACTTTATCGTCCTTTGTAACCTCGTATTTAATGACGAACAATGATCCGGAATCGAGCGATATTTTTTTCACATTGTCCGGGGAGGTCAAATATTTAAGAAATTTCACAATGGCTTCTTCTTTCTTTTTATCCTTTTGTTTGCCTACTGCCAGACTTGCCTGCGTAAAGCCGATGTACTGCCCGGGTTGTCCTTTGCCGCCTTCGTAGACAGGGGCAGGCGCGACCTCGACGGAATCGTACAAATGATCAATGCCTTCCTTTTTGATTCTGCCGATAAACCAGGGCCCGTTCAGCAGCACAGCGGTTTGCTGATTTAAAAAGTGGCCGCCTGCATTGTCCAATCCGACCGCATCTCCCGTAGTGTAGTCAAAGAGCTTTTTCAATACCTCGGCGGCTTGAACAAAGGCGGGGTCGTCCAATCCGTGTTTGTACACATCCGGCCCTCCAATCGCGGACAAGAGCTGGGAGTACCACAGCATGGAGACCCAACCGTCGCCTCCGGTCATTTGCGTGGCGGGAGCGATGCCTGCGGCTTTCAATTTATCAAAAGCGGCGAACAGCTCGTTGTACGTTTTGGGGAATCCGGTAATGCCTGCTTGTTTGAACAGCTTGCTATTGTATAACACCGGCGTTACGCCGAACTCGAACGGAATGGAGTATACTTTGCCGTCGTATGTAGCATTGTCAAAGGCATGATCCAGGAACGTGCTTTTCCACTGCTCGTCCAGATAAGGCGTAAGGTCGGCCAAGTTTCCCGATTTGTAATAGAGCTCCCCGTCCGCTGGATTATCGAAAGAAAAAATATCCGGTGTTGTCCCCGTCGTAATATTGGTGCGGATCTTATCCTTGTAAGCGCCGTAATCGGGGATCTCTTCAACGACGACTTTGATTTTGCCTTGATTCTGTTCATTGAAAGCTTTGACGATTTGAGCGAACGTTGCGGCTTTAGAATCTTTCGCTACCCATATGCTGGGGAATTTGATTTCGATTTCGGATGCTTCGCCGCTGTTCGCGTTTTCTCCGCACGCGCTTAACAGCATGGAAATGACCAGCAAGATCGCAGGCAGCGTAAGCAAGAGCGTTCTCTTGTTCATCGTACGTACACTCCTCAAAAGGGTTATTAGTTAGCAAACAGTATGTTATTATTAGCTTCTCTAGTGGTCTAGTCAATGTCCAATAAATTAACTTGGTTTACTATGTTTTATATATTATCAACCCCGATCTTCATAAGTAAATGTCATTTTAAGTTGTTCATGCTTGTCATTTTAAGGTCATGACGAATGATTCCGTAGAATACAAGAGACATGGATGAGAGGCATTGTGAACCTTGTAGAAATTATATATTATTTATAAAAATGAGATTTCCATATCATTAAAATCGCATGGTAAAAAGAGGTATGTTATATGAAAGACAGGATGATAGAGGATAATCATGAGTTTTTGGAGTTATGCCTTTTTACCCCTTCCGAATACGAAAAGTCCGGAGCCGCTTGGCCGATTCGCCTTGGACACAATATTGCTAAACCGAATTATCATATTGGCCCCCGGACGACGCCCTATTATTATTTGATTTTTGTGCTGGAAGGACAAGGAACATTTCATCAAAATGAACAAACCTTTGAGCTCCGTAAAAATGATATATTCTGTCTGTTTCCACAGGTCATTCATGAATATTACACGCGTCCGGACGATCCGCTCCGTAAAGTGTTTTTTGCCTTCGACGGGAGGCAGGCATCAGGGCTGCTTGAGAGAATTGGGCTGACCATGCACAGCCCGCATGCAGCCGGTATTTTAACACCCGAAGCGATTCAACTGATGTGGGAGTTCTTCAGATTGGTGAATTCGGATAACGATACGGACCTGGGACGGCTTATCTTATTCCACCGTATCTTCGACCAGCTCTCTGCTGCGGTTGACGGTTCTGCCCGTAATGACCGGAGGGATGTCTCGTGGCTGCAAAAAGGGCATGAATATATGGAGATTCACTATGCGGAGGGCATCACAGTCGAGAGAGTAGCTGAGTATGTCGGTATAGACCGCACCCATTTTACCAAACAGTACCGCAAGGCTTACGGAATCACTCCCATTCAGTTTATCCAGGACCTCAAAATGAAGGAGGCCCGATCATTGCTGGATCAGACCTCCTATTCCTTGTCAGAAATCGCCTATTCAGTCGGCTACCCCGATATCTTCTCCTTCTCGAAAGCATTCAAGAAACGTCATGGTGTCGCACCCACTCAGTATCGGGATACGAAAATCAAATGCGAGCAGCAAAAATGAGTCAAGTATGAACGTAATATAGCCGTTTGAGGTCGCCCACGCCTCCCACGCTAGCGCCTCCGGCATAGCCGACACCACAAAGGGTTCACTTGTCTCTGAGCCAGATCATGCGGCCGCCCTTAGACCGGCGCGTTCTGCTGTGGGTTTGGCGCATAGCGCAGCGGTAAGGTATAATAACTACGACTTCCGTGTGGAACATGCGGAGCAAGCGCATGCTTTCGGAGCGAGCTTTGCGCAGAACATCGAAGAAGCATATGCTATCAAAACTTAAGCGACAGCTTCCGAAGCGATTTTTGCGCAGGACTTCGAAGAAGCATATGCTATCAAAACTTTTAGGAGGCTTCAGGACCGCAATGCTATGGCATGAATTGACGATACATACAACCGAAGAAGCGCAGGAGATGATATCCGCGCTGCTCCAGGAAGCTGGAGCGGGCGGAGTTTCGATTGAGGAATCCGGCACGCTGAGCAAGACGCGCGACACGCGCTACGGGGAGCTCTACGACGAGCCGCTGAACGATATTCCCGAAGGGGAAGCAGTGATCAAGGGCTATTTCACGGAAGGATCGCCGATGGACAGCATTTGCGCGGAGCTTGCGCCCCGCGTCATGGAACTGCGTGAATTCGGCATCGATCCCGGCAAGGCCGACATCAGTTGGAAGACGGTTGACGAGGATGATTGGGCTCATGCCTGGAAGCAGTATTTCAAGCCGCTACGGGTCAGCGAACGGCTGACGATCAAGCCGGTGTGGGAGGAGTACATTCCCGTGAGTCCGGAGGAGAAAATCATTGAGCTGGACCCTGGGATGGCCTTTGGCACAGGAACCCATCCGACGACCGCCCTCTGTCTGCGGGCGCTGGAGAAAGCGATCTCGGGCGGGGAAGAAGTAATCGACGTCGGCACGGGCTCGGGTATTCTGGCCGTCGGCGCGATGCTGCTCGGCGCACGATCCGTTCTTGCGTTGGATCTGGACCCCATTGCCGTTCAGAGCGCAGTGGAGAACGTGGAGCTGAACGGTCTATCAGGCGCCATAACGGTAAAGGAGAGCGACCTTTTGTCCCTCCTCGGCGGTGAAGGCGCGGCGGAGACGCCGGCCGGAGCGATGTGGCCCTCGGCCAGACCGTCGCAGACACAGGAAGCGGACGGCGCGGCAGGTGAGGATGCGCCGATATTCGGCGGCGCGGACAGCGAAAGCCGTGATGAAGACGCCGGCCAGGCTGACGGTTCCGGTTCACCACAAGATGGACTCGGCGTGAAGCTGCCGGTCAAGATTGTGGTGGCCAATATTTTGGCAGAAATTATTGTGCTGTTTACGGATGATGTGTACCGGGCCCTCCAGCCCGGCGGAATCTATATCACATCCGGCATTTATAAAGATAAAGAAGGACTGGTAAGGAAGGCTCTGCTGGCATCCGGATTTGAAATTAAGGAAGTAACGAAAGAAGAAGATTGGGTGGCGTTCACAGCCGGAAAGAGGTAAAGATGGATTTTTTGCAAAATATTATTCGTATGCGGCTGGATGAGCTGCCTTTTTTTCTGGTAACGATTTTGATTGCCTTTACGGTGCATGAGTTCAGCCACGCTTATTTTGCCAACAAGTTCGGTGACCCAACCGCCCGCCTGCTGGGACGCATGACATTGAATCCGGCGGTGCATTTCGATTTTTTCGGCATTCTTCTCCTGCTGATCGCGGGCTTTGGCTGGGCGCGGCCGGTTCCGGTCAACCGCGATAATTTCAGCCGTCCGCGTCTGATGGGGATCATCGTGTCCCTCGCCGGGCCAGTCAGCAATCTGCTGCTGGCGATTATTGGCTGTCTGATCTATGGGGTGCTGATCGCGACAGGTGTCTTTAACGCCAATCCGGCGGGTAAGGGGGAGGAAGCTGCACAGCTGTTTTTAAGTTTATTCACTTTCTGGAACTTCTTCCTGTTTCTGTTTAATTTGATCCCGCTGCCGCCGCTGGACGGCTACCGTATTGTTGAGGATCTCGCACCGCGTTCCATACTGGGGAGACTGCAGCGGTTCGAGCAGTGGGCGATGTTCTTGTTCATGCTGATCGTATTTATTCCCGCGCTTCAGGCGCGTACGATCACACCTTTGAGCATGTGGGCATATATGATGCGATCGGATACTTTTAATTTTTTTCTTCAGCTTTTTAAGTAAATGAATCTGCAGGACTGTTCATCATGTAACAAACGTTGTATGATGGAACGTGATTGAATGGAAACGGCGGCAGGGCCCGGTAGGCGAGGGACACCGCCGTTTTCGCCTGAAATAGAAGAATGAATAAGCTCTAAATACAGAACAGGATGTTGATAAGCATGCAGCGATACTTCGTATCTCCAGAAAATTTCGGAGAAGGCAGCGTATCCATCGGCGGCGAGGATGCCCGTCATATCGCCAGAGTGATGCGCGGCAAAGCCGGGGACAAGCTGATTGTAAGCGACGGCGTGTCCCGTGAGGCGCTGGCCGAAATCGCATTGATCGGCGAAGGCGTCGTCACCGTCTCCATTATAGAGAACATGCCGATGACGCAGGAACCGCGTGTCAAGATTACGGTGGCCCAGAGTCTGCCCAAGGGCGACAAGATGGAAATCGTCATTCAAAAATGCACCGAGATCGGCGCGGCGGCTTTCCTGCCCTTTTTGTCCGAGCGCACCATTGTGCAGTACGATGAACGCAAGGAGAGCAAGCGGCTGGAGCGCTGGCGCAAAATCGCCAAGGAAGCCGCAGAGCAGGCGCATCGGAACATCGTTCCGGAAGTAGCCGCGCCGCTGCCCTGGAAGCAGTTACTGAAAGCTGTAAATCGCTATGATGCGGTCTATTTCTGCTACGAGAAAGAAGAAGGGCTCCAGCTGCGCTCTGCGGTTGCACCGTGGGCCGCCCAGCTTGGAACCGCAGATAAAGCCTCAGTATTGGTCATTGTCGGACCCGAGGGGGGCTTTAGCGAGAACGAATGCCGGGAGGCCGAAGAGGCGGGCGCGGTGTCCGTCGGTCTGGGCAAGCGCATTCTGCGCTGCGAAACGGCAGGCATGGTGGCCGCCGCATGCATTTTATATGAAACCGGAGAAATGGGGGAAGCTTGAAACATGCCATCCGTTGCATTTTATACTTTAGGCTGTAAAGTCAACTTTTACGATACCGAAGGCATCTGGCAGCTCTTCAAACAGGAAGGCTACGAGCAAGTGGACTTCGAGGGGCAGGCGGATGTTTATCTGATTAATACCTGCACGGTTACCAATACTGGGGATAAAAAAAGCCGGCAAATGATCCGCCGCGCCGTCCGGCGCAATCCGGATGCGATTGTGGCCGTTACCGGCTGCTACGCGCAGACCTCTCCGGGCGAGATTCTGGACATTCCCGGCGTTGATCTGGTCATCGGCAACCAGGACCGCGACCAGATCATCCGTCATGTGAACAGCATCCGGGAATCGCGGCAGCCCGTCAACGCCGTCCGGAACATCATGAAGACGCGGGAGTTCGAGGAACTCGACGTGCCGGGCTTTGCGGAGCGGACGCGGGCTTTTCTCAAGATTCAGGACGGCTGCAATAACTTCTGCACCTTCTGCATCATTCCGTGGTCGCGTGGACTGTCCCGCAGCCGCGATCCGAAAGCCATCGTGAAGCAGGCGCATCAGCTGGTGGGGGCCGGGTACAAGGAAATCGTGCTGACCGGCATCCATACCGGCGGCTACGGCGACGATCTCGACAATTACCGTCTCGCCAACCTGCTTTGGGAGCTGGACAAGGTGGACGGCCTGGAACGCGTGCGCATCAGCTCGATTGAAGCGAGCCAGATCGACGATAAGCTGCTGGATGTGCTGAACCGCTCGTCCAAAATGTGCCGTCATCTGCACATCCCGCTGCAGGCCGGACACAATGAAGTGCTGAAACGGATGCGCCGGAAATATACGACCGAAGAGTATTTTGCCAAAATGCAGCTGATCCGCCAGGCGATGCCGGATGTTGCCATCACCACCGACGTTATCGTCGGCTTCCCGGGAGAGACGGACGAGATGTTCCGGGCAGGGTATGATTTTATGAAGGCGGTCGATTATTCGGAAATGCATGTGTTCCCTTATTCGAAACGTACGGGTACGCCAGCGGCCCGTATGGAGGATCAGGTGGATGAGGAGATTAAGAACGAACGTGTGCAGCAGCTGATCGACTTGTCCGAGGAAATGCAGCTGGCGTATGCCCGCAGATTCATCGGACGCACGGTCGGCGTCATTCCGGAGAGATCGGCGAAAGGCGCGCCCGGACGGGATGTCCAGCACGGCTTCAGCGACAACTACATGCAGGTGCTGTTTGAAGGTGGCGATGAGCTGCAGGGCCAGCTCTGCCAGGTGAAGATAACCGAAGCCGGTGTGAATGAGTGCAGGGGCGAACTGGTCGGCGCAGCCGGGGAAGCCCTAACGCAGCTTTAGTTAAGCCGCCGCTGCCTGCTCGAGGGTTTCATTCTCCTGAGGATGGGACCCTTGCTTTTTTATGAATTTTTTTCCAATGAGGGTAATGATTTCGGACAGGATTGTCGATATACTTGGAAGGGTTTGGAGAAACCTGTGCAACTATTCATAACCAAAGGAGACCTACCATGTTATCGAACAAGAAAATGACTCATTGGGTTCTGCTTATCACCCTTTTCGTTTCAATCCTGTTCCCGACGGGGACTGCAGGGGCCGCTGCCGGCGACGTTAATAGCATCGAATTCGACAACGCGTCCAAAGTTGAATTGACAGTCGGCCAAACGCCAAAGCAGCTGAAGGTACTCGCTGCGGTGGAAGGAAGCTCCTCCAAGAAGGACATTACGGCGGCCGCCGTCTGGACATCGTCCGATTCCGGCGTGGTGACCGTATCCGGCGGTCTGCTGACGCCCAAAGGCAGCGGCAGCGCCATCGTTAAGGCTACATATAATAATTCGCTGGCAACCATTGAGGTCTCCGTATCCTATCCTTATAAAAATCTGAAGCTTGAACATGAGGGCACCGGCAGCTACAAGCTGGGCGATAGCGGGAGCCTGCTGCAGGTCACGGCGACCGCTTCAGGCGGTGCTTCGGAAACGGCTGTGAACGACGTGACGGACGATGCCGAATGGAGCAGCTCCAATGGAAATGTATTGACCGTATCGGATGGCTTGCTCACGCTGGTCGGCGAAGGATCGGCTACCGTCACGGCCAAATACAAAGGGCTTACCGCTTCCTTCAAGGCGACCGTGGTGCTGCCATATTCCGGGCTGGAGATTAGAAGCGGCGGGGCAGCCGTGGACGAACTGGAAATGCTGATTGGAGACGATGCCGTGTCCTTAAGCGCCTATACCAAGGCGTCCGAGCAGAGCGATGTGAAGAATGTGACCGCAGATGCGAACTGGACTTCCTCCAACACATCCGCCGTGACGGTGGAGAATGGCGCTATGAAGGCCATTGGCATCGGGAAAGCGACGATTAAGGCGAATTATCTGGGAGTTTCACAGTCGGTCGACGTTTATGTGCGCGCTCCTTATGAGGCGCTGCTGCTTACGCCGTCCGGCGATCAGACGCTGTTTATCGGCGAAACATTGAAGATGAAGGCCGAGGTGCGCAATGCCGCGAATTCAACCATCGATGTGACAAGCGATGCGAATTTCAGCCTGGACAACAAGCTTACTGCGGCGCTTAGTACGGGCGCCGAGACCGTCATTACCGCCAAGGCAGCCGGAACTTCGCCGGTTAAGGCGGAATACAAGGGAAGCTCCAAAAGCTTCAAACTTACAGTTTATCCGACACTGAGCGCTATGAAGGCGGACAGTACGAAGCTTGAGCTCTATACCGGGGATACCGCTGGACTTCCGAAGGTCAGCGGAACCAAACTGGACGAATCCACGGTGGATATCAGCCAGGAAATAGAATGGACTTCAGCGAACGAGGATATCGCCATGATCAAGGACGGTAAAATCTCGGCGGTTTCCGCAGGAACGGTCCATCTTACGGGGAAATGGAAAGAGGCTCAAACGGTGTCCTCCAAAGCGGACATTCGCAGTAAAAGCGTGGATGTCGTGCTGACGGTAAAGGACAAGGTGCTTGTGCTGATCGGTCCCGAGGATAATCTCGGGCTTGTAACCGGCGAAGAAGCACAGCTGCCCGAAGTAAATGCCGTTATGGAGAACGGCGACGAGAAGGATGTTACGGACGAGATCGCTTGGACGCTTTCGGGCAGCAATGCCGTCATCAAGCAGACAAGCTCCGGCAAGGTCATCAAGGGACTTGTTAAAGGCTCTGCGACGCTGAAAGGCACTTACTCTAACAAGAGCATTTCCATACCGGTCAAGATTGAGCAGAAAATCGTTAAAATTACGGTGGACCCCGCCGTTCTGGAAATGAACATTAAGAATACCAAATCCATAAAAGCCACTGGATATACGGCGGCAGGCAAGACTGTGAATCTGTCCTCGGGCATGAACTGGACTTCATCTGATACGAACGTGGCTTCCGTCAAGGGAACCAGCGTCAAGGCGTTGACGGAAGGATCGGCTGTTTTGTCAGGCTCTTACCAGGGAATTTCGGTTACGGTCAAAGTATCCGTAGTCCCGAAATTGACCAAGCTTAAAGTGAGTGAGAGCCAGATTAAGCTGTCTCCGGGAAGTACGGCTACGGTATCCGTTACAGCCGAATATGATACCGGGAAGACGGCGAACGTAACGGGCAGCGTCGTGTGGACAAGCTCCAAGCCGTCCGTGGCGTCGATTTCCCAGAGCGGCGGCATTGCTGCTAATTCCAAAGGAACAGCGTTCCTCAAAGGTAAATTCGGAGGCAAGACTGTATCGGTAACGGTGACGGTAAAATAGAATAAACAGTATGAATGGAAGGCGGCCTGCTTACTGCAGCCGCCTTTCCAGCCTTGACCAGACGGGCAGGTAACAGAAAGGCAGCGCCAGCAGCGAGCAGGCGACGTTAAACAGCGTCTGCGCGTGGGCGATCTGCGAGGCAGGTCCCCCGCCGATCCAGGCGGCTGTCTCCTGGATCAGACCGGTCAGGGGCAGGAACAGAATAGCGCCGCCGACATTGAGCGCAACATGCGACCAGGCGACGAAGACGCCGGACGGGCTGCCGCCGATGGAGGCGATGACTGCGGTGACGCAGGTGCCGACATTGGCGCCAAGCACAATAGCGATGCCGAGCTCGGGCGGCAGCGCTCCGGAAGCGGCGACGCCCATCGCCATGCCAATGACGGCGCTGCTGCTGTGCACCAGCGCTGTCAGGCAGGCTCCGGCGGCAAAGCCCCACAGGGCGTTCTCCGCCGCCCGGTTCAGGAACCAGCCGAAGAGGCCGCTTTTATGCAGCGCAGGGCCGATGGACTGCATGACGGAGATGCCCCACAGCACGAGGGCGAATCCGGCGATCGCCAAGCTCGCGAACTGAAGCGGCTGGGCGATTCTGCGTCCGGCTTCCGCGAGACGCAAGCGGTACGGTTGGAGCTCGCCGAGCGTGACGGCCGCGGCCCATAAAGCGAGCGAGGCTGCCAGCAGCGGAGCGGCGAACCTGCCGATCTGCAGGCCGATTAGTTCGGTCGTGAGGCAGGTGCCGATGTTGCTGCCGAGAATAATGCCGAGCGTACGGGCATAGGTCAGCAGCCCGGCGTTGACCATCCCGATCGACAGCACCGTTACGGCGGTGCTGCTTTGGAGTATGGCGGTGAGCAGGCTGCTGGAGACCATGCCCATGAGCGGCGTGGCCGTCGCTTTGTTGAGGACGCCGGTCAGTAGCGGACCGGCCAGCTTGGACAGCGCGGTCTCCATCAGCTTCATTCCGGCAAGAAAGATAATAATGCCGTATAATACGGGGAACAGCACATCGCGCATCATAGCAGCGGTTCTCCTTTTTTAGCAGGGTTGTACACCAATATATGAATGCGGCGACCGGGACATGCATGCGCATGGGACCTATATTTAATTACAACAGGGAGTTGAGGCTAGTGGCATCGGTCATTTTACAGCGCAGCCGCAAAAAAAGGCTGGAAGCAGGGCATCCGTGGGTATACGGAAACGAAGTGGAGACGGTGGAAGGAAACCCCGCCCAGGGAGGGCTGGTGGAGGTACTCAGCCATCAAAGAAAATACTTGGCGACCGGATATTACAATCCGGCTTCGCAGATCCGAATCAGAGTCGTGTCGCACAGTCCGCTTGCGGAGATGGACACGGCCTTTTTCGCCGACCGGTTTGCCCGCTGTCTGCATCACCGCGAGCGGTTTCTTGCCGGGGAGAACGCCTATCGCTTGGTGTACGGTGAGGCTGATTTTTTACCGGGTCTGATTGTCGACCGCTTCGGCGACGTGCTTGTTGTGCAGCTGCTGACGCTCGGAATGGACAAGCGCCGCGCCGAAATCGTCGAAGCGCTGGTGCAAGTGTTGAAGCCTAAAGGCATCTATGAACGCAGCGACGTCAGCGTGCGCGAGCTTGAGGGATTGGAGCAGAAGACGGGAGTTCTGTACGGCGAATGTCCCCGCCATGTCACGGTGACCGAGAACGGACTTAAGCTGATTGTCGACATCGAGCAGGGCCAGAAGACGGGCTATTTTTTCGATCAGCGGGAGAACCGCGCATCCATCGCTCCGCTGATGACCGGCTGGGGGGCGCGCAGCGGGATTACGCTTCAAGAGGTTGACGATGAACATGGATCGAGACGGAAAATCCCCGTCAACAAGAGCGGCAAGGAGGTCACCTTCCCATACTGGGACGGCGCGACCGTGCTCGAATGCTTCTCCCACACGGGCAGTTTCACGCTGAACGCCTGCAAATACGGAGCTAAAAAGGTCACCTGTCTCGACGTTTCCGCCCACGCGATTGAGAGCGCCAAGGCCAACGTGGAGCTGAACGGCTTCAGCGACCGGGTGGAGTTCGTCGTGGACGACGCTTTTCAGTATTTGCGCAGCCAAGTGAAAGGGCTGGAGGAACGGGCGGAACGCGCCGCCGTGAACGCCGAAGATGCTTCGCCGAAGAAAGCCGCAGCTATAGCGGGAGGAGGCAAATCCGCCTCCAAGCCGGATACATCCAAACCGATGACAGCTGGAGGAGGACGGACCTGGGATGTCGTCATTCTCGATCCGCCCGCCTTCGCCAAGACGAAGAGTGCGGTCAAGGGGGCATGCCGAGGCTACAAGGACATCAACCTGCATGGCATGAAGCTCGTGAACGAAGGCGGCTATCTGGTTACCGCAAGCTGTTCCTATCATATGCGGCCGGAGCTGTTTCTGCAGACGATCGCCGAAGCTGCCGAGGATGCGGGCAAAGTGCTGCGTCTTATCGAGTGGCGCGCGGCCGGTAAGGATCATCCGCAAATTCTCGGCGTGGACGAGGGGCATTACTTGAAGTTTGCTATTTTTGAGGTCACCTCAAAGTAATCAAAGAAATGTACAAGCTTCATTGATGGATTTACGGCGCCGCCAATCAAAGGAAGCGTGATGTTTACCGCCTGCATAGTATCATTTATGAGTCAGTGCAAAGGCGTTACCGGGCTGTTCTTGAGGGTCTGACCAACAAAGACCTTAAGGACAGCCTTTTTGCATGGACCTTGATATGTCTGGGAGCCATTCCCTCTTTGCAGCGGGATTCCATCCTAGATGATGGAAAATAACAAACATATGTTCTATTTTGCGTTTGTATGATATAATAATAGGACGGATAACAGCTTTTCTGTCCGCTGAGGGCGGCAGAAGCTGTTATATAGAACGCATAAATTGCATTTTTATTTGTGGAAGGAGTCTATGAAGCATGCCGGTAACGTTTTTGATCGGCCGTTCGGGCAGCGGTAAGACGGCGACAATATGGAGTTCGATCTGTGCGGCACTGCGCGAGGATCCGTTAGGCGCCCCGGTCATTCAACTGGTCCCGGAGCAGGGCTCCTTCAGCGCCGAGCAGGGGCTGCTTAGCGCCTGCGACAACCAGGGCAGCCTGCGCGCGCAGACGCTCAGCTTTCCGCGTCTCTCCTACCGGGTGAAGCAGGAGACCGGCGGAAGAGGCGGCGTGCCGATCGGCGATGAAGGCAAGAAGATGCTTCTTTACAAAATCTTGAGCCGGCGCAAGGAAGAATTGAAATTGTTCGGAGCTTCGTCGGACCGTCCCGGCTTTGTGGACCGGTTGAGCCGGCTGCATTCCGAGTTGAAGCGGTGCTGCCTCGGGACCTCCGATCTGGAGGAACAGTTGTCCCGGATGCGGGAGTCGGCGAACGGTAGTCCGATCCTTACCGGCAAGCTGGAAGACTTGAATATCGTATTCGCGGATCTGGAGCAGGCTATGTCCGGGCTGTATATCGACGAGGAAGATCGGCTGGCCGAGCTTTCGGAGCTGATCCCCTCTTCCTCTTTCGTATGCGGTTCCTCTATTTTCGTGGACGGCTTCCGGGGGTTTACGGCCCGCGAGTTTACAGTACTGCGCCAACTGATGCTGCACGCCGCCGACATGACGATCGCGCTGACGCTCGACCGGCCCTTTCTTGACGGGCACCGGCCGCATGAGCTGGAGCTGTTTCATCCTGCGGCTTCCGCTTACATCAAGCTGAGGGGGATGGCAGATGAGCTCGGCATTGATGTCAGGGACGAAGTGCTGGCGCCTACGGTGCTGCCGCGTTTTGCAGCGGCGCCCGCATTGGCGCATTTGGAGCGCGGCTTTGACCGTAGGCTGATGTACGAGGAACCGAAGCCTGCTGAAGATGAGATAACGATCCGGGCGGCTGCGAACAAGCGCGCGGAAATGGAAGGCGCGCTGCGGGAAATGCGGAGATTGGCGCGCGAAGAAGGGGCGAAGTATGGCGAAATGGCTGTATTCGTCCGCAAGCTGGAGGATTACGATTATTTTGTGCCGGCCCTTTTCCGGGATTACGGCGTACCGTTCTTCCTTGACCGCAAGGCGGGAGAGCTTCACCATCCGCTGGTGGAGTTTATCCGTTCGGCGCTGGACATCGTCCGCCGCCGCTGGCGGTATGAGGATGTATTCCGCTGCGTCAAGACGGGCTTTCTGCTTCCGCTTGACGGCAGCTTGACCAGGGATGATATGGACACTCTGGAAAACTATATTCTTGCCTGCGGCATTCAGGGCTACCGCTGGACCGATGAGAAATACAAATGGAAGGCGATCCCAAGCCTTTCGCTGGAAGGCGGAGGGAAGACCGATGCCCGGCTGGTGCCGCTGATGGAAAAATGCCGGAAGGCGGTAACTGCGCCGCTGAAGGCTTTTGAACAGAGAATTAAGAAGAGCCGCAACGGATTTGATCTGTGCAAATCGGTATTCGGGCTGCTGGAAGACAGCGCCGCCGCGCGGAAGCTGGAATACATGAGCGCCGCAGCGCTGGAAGAAGGGAGAACACAGGAAGCCCGGGAACACCGGCAGCTGTGGGGCGCCGTCCTTGATCTGCTGGATCAGATCGTGGAGATGATGGGCGAGGAGACTTTGAGCTTCGATATGTTCGCGGGAATATTGGAGACGGGGCTTGCCGAGCTGCGGATGGGCCTTGTTCCTCCGGCGCTTGATCAGGTGCTTGTCGGAACGATGGACCGGACGCGGGTCTCGGGAGCCAAGTACGCTTTTTTACTCGGCTTTAACGAAGGGGTCGTACCGGCGCTGTTTCAGGAAGACGGCGTGCTGTCCGAGGTGGAGCGTTCCCTTCTGGAAGGAGCGGGGATGGAGCTTACGCCCGGATCTTCCCGCCGAATGCTGGATGAACGCTTTTTGATCTATACTGCGCTGACTTCGGCTTCACGCAAGCTGTGGGTTAGCTATGCCTGTGCGGATGACGACGGCAAAGGCCTGCTTCCTTCGGAGATTATCCGCCATTTGCGCAGGATGTATCCTCTACTTGCCGAGAAACCTCTGCAGAGTCTTCCGGTGTCCGCTCCGCCCGAGGAGCATCGCGATTTTATCGGCCATCCGGAGCAGACTCTGCGTATGCTGATCGTTCAGCTGCGCCAGTGGAAGCAGGGACAGGATATCCCGGAGATCTGGTGGGAGGTCTATAACTGGTTTGCAGAGAGAGCGGAATGGCGTCCGCGTCTGCAGATCTTGATAAGCTCGCTGTTTTACCGCAATCTTGGCATGCCGCTCCGGAGAGAAACGAGCTTCAGGCTGTACGGCGGCTCCACGCTGCGGGGAAGCGTCTCGCGCATGGAGAAATTCGTCTCCTGCCCGTTCTCCCACTTTGCCTCTTACGGCCTGCGGCTCAAGGAGCGGCAGCTGTACAAGCTTCAGGCTCCGGATATTGGGCAGCTGTTCCACGCCGCGCTGAGCACCATGGCGTCGAAGCTGCAGAGCGAGGGACGAAGCTGGGGCGCTCTGACGCCCGACGAATGCCGCAATGAAGCCGTAAAGACGGTTGATATGCTGGCGCCGATGCTTCAGGGAGAGATTTTGAAGAGCTCGAAGCGTTATGGCTATATTGCCCGCAAGCTTAAGAATATTGTCGGGCGGGCTTCGGTCATTCTGGGAGAACATGCAAGGAGGGGCAGCTTCGACACCGCTTTTTTGGAGCTGGATTTCGGCCCGGGCAAGCCGCTGCCGCCGCTGCGTATCCCGCTCCCGAACGGCTGCTTGATGGAGGTCGTAGGAAGGATCGACCGCGTCGATACTGCTGAGGGCGAGAACGGAATTCTGCTGAGGGTCATCGACTATAAATCCAGCCGCAAGGATCTTAAGCTGCACGAAGTGTATTACGGTTTATCGCTGCAGATGCTGACCTATCTGGATGTGCTGTTAACCTATGCTGAGGAGTGGCTGGGGGAGCCCGCGTTTCCGGCGGGAACGCTGTACTTTCACGTCCATGATCCGCTGCTCTCATCGCCAAACGGCATGAGCCGGGAGCAGGCGCAGCAGGAACTGCTGAAGCGGTTCAAGATGAAGGGGCTGCTCATGGCGGATCGCGAAGTCGTCTCGCTAATGGATACGAGCCTGGACAAGGGGCATTCGAGCATCGTGCCGGTTGCGCTGAAGAGCGACGGCAGCTTTTACAGCAGCGCCTCCGTCGCTACGCCCGAGCAATGGGATCGTCTGTTGTCTTCCGTAAGAGGGACGATCACAGAGATTGGAACGCGCATCACGGAAGGGGACGTAGCCATCACGCCGTACCGGATTCAGCAGGAGACCGCATGCACGTTCTGTTCCTACAGAGCAGTGTGCCAGTTCGACGAGGCCGTTGAAGGCAACGGATACAAGCATTTAGGCAAGCCGGGCAAAGACGCAATCTGGGAGATGCTGTCCCGCAAAGACGAAGGAGGAAGTAGACCGTGATCATGCCGGCAAAACCGGAAGGAAGCATATGGAGCGACGATCAGTGGCGGGCTATCGCGGAGAGCGGGGACGACATTCTTGTGGCGGCGGCGGCCGGCTCCGGCAAGACCGCAGTGCTAGTCGAGCGGATCATCCGTAAAATCAGCGACGAGAGCAGCGGCTTCAGTGTGGACCGCCTGCTGGTGGCGACATTCACAAAAGCGGCCGCATCCGAAATGCGGCAGCGCATCCGTGAAGCGCTGGACCGTGAGCTTGAGAATGATACGGACAACGCCTATTTACGGCGCCAGCTGGCGCTGCTCGGCAAAGCCTCCATTACGACACTGCACTCCTTCTGTCTTGAGGTAATACGGCGTTACTATCAGTTGATCCCGCTTGATCCCGGCTTCCGCATTTTGAATGAACATGAGGCGGAGATCATGCGCCAGGAAATACTGGAGGAGCTGTTCGAGGAAAAATATGAAGAAGCCGGCGAAGACGGCGTGTTCGTACAGCTCGTGGACTGGTTTAGCGGAGAACGCACCGATGACGCCGTGCATGCGCTTGTTCAGCGTCTGCATGATTTTGCGCGAAGTCATCCCTGGCCTAAGGAGTGGCTGAGGGAGACGGCGGCGGGCTTCTCGCTGCCGGATACCGAAACGCTGTCGCACACGTCTTGGGTGCGCAGCATACTCGATGAGGCAAGGCTGGCGATGGCAGCCGCCGCCAGCCAACTGGAACGGGGGCGGCAAATTGCCCTTCAGCCCGGAGGCCCTGCGCCTTACGTCGATAACCTGGCGGCGGATCTGGATATGGTTGAAGGGCTGCTGCGGGCTGTGGAAGAGAAACCTTGGTCCGAGCTGTATGACCTGTTCCGCGGCGTCTCCTTCGGCAAGCTGAAGCCCTGCAAGAAGGATGCGACCGATCCCGCTCTTCAGGAGGCTGTAAAGGGCTTGCGTGATGAAGTGAAGAGCCTCGTCGGCGAGCTTCAGAACTCGCTGTTCGGGCGCCCGGCGGATGCCTTTCTTCGCGAGCTTCATGAAGCGGCTCCGCTAATGAAGGAATTGGCGGAAACGGTGATTCAGTTCGGTGAGCGCTACCTGGCGGAGAAAGCGGGCAAAGGGCTGGTAGATTTCAGCGATCTGGAGCATTACTGCCTGGATATTCTGCGCCACCCCGATTCTACAATAGGGAATTCTATGCCTTCGGACGCCGCGCTGGAATACCGGGCACAGTTCGACGAGGTGCTGCTTGACGAATATCAGGATACGAACAGCGTTCAGGAAGAGATTGTGCGGCTGATATCGAGGGAAGAGCCGGGCAACCGGTTTATGGTCGGCGATATGAAGCAGAGCATCTACCGCTTTCGCCTCGCGGAGCCGGGATTGTTCCTGGACAAGTACCGGAGCTACGCCAGAAGCCGTTCCGCGGACGGACGCAGCCAGAACGGCCCTGAAACGAACGAATCCGGCGGCATTGAGATAAACGCGACTGAAACCGGAAGGTCACAAGGAATCGTCATCGATTTGGCGCGCAATTTCCGCAGCCGGATGGAGGTCGTGAGCGCCGTTAATATGGTATTCCGCCAAATCATGAACGAGACGGTGGCTGAAATCACCTATGACGAGCGGGCGGAGCTCGTATACGGCGCAAATTTCCCCGGATCGGCGGACAAGGGGCCGGATATGTATTTTGCTCCCGAGCTGCTGCTGATCGACCGGGGAAGCTCCAAAGGAACACCGGAAGAAAGAGCCGAAGACGGCGAAGCGGGGCCGGTGGAAAGCGAATTAATCGAGAGCGAGACCGCGCAGTTGGAAGCCCGGGCTATCGCCCGGCGGATCGCCCGGATGACGGGAATGAACGGCGGCGAACCGCTGCAGATCTATGACAAAGGCCTTGGGGCCATGCGCCCGGTAGCATATGGCGATATCGTGATATTACTAAGGTCCGCAAGCCTGTGGGCCCCGCTGATGCTGGAAGAGCTTCGGCTGGAAGGCATTCCAGCCTACGGCGACCAGAACAGGGGCTATTTTCAGGCGACCGAAGTCGAGGTTATCCTTTCTCTGCTGAAAGTCGTAGACAATCCGCAGCAGGATATACCGCTGGCCGGTACGCTGCGTTCGCCTGTGGTCGGACTGACCGAGGAAGAACTGGCGAAGGTACGCCTTTGCAGCGAAGGCTCGTTCTATGATGCGGTTATTGCGGCGGTCTCGGAAGGAATGACAGCGGGCTGCGCGGGAAGCGCCGGGGAGGAGCCCAGGATTGCAGGCATTGAGACAGGCTTGGATGCAGCCGGTTCCGGAAGCATAAGCGGAAATGAAGGCGGCGGAGCATACGAAGTCCGGGGCGGCGTGGACAACGCGGCAGAGACGGCTGCGGCCAGTGAGCCGGTAAACGCCGTAATAGCAGTGTCTGGTGAAGCCGTATACGCTAAACCGGCGATTTCCGGCAGGCTCCGGGATAAGCTGAACCGATTCCTTGTGCAGCTCAATAGGTGGAGAGACGAGGCGCGCCAGGGTGACGTGAGCGGATTGATTTGGCGTATATACGGGGAGAGCGGATACCTGGAATGGGTAGGCGGGCTGCCGGGAGGCGCCCAGCGGCAGAGCAATCTTAAAGCGCTGTACGACCGTGCGGTGCAATTCGAGAACGATACCTCGGCCCGAGGCTTATTCCGCTTCCTGGTGTTCATATCCCGGCTCCGCGAGAACGGCGGCGATTTGGGAGCGGCCGGGGGCAGCGGCGAGCAGGGGGAAGGCGTCCGGATCATGACCATTCATAAGAGCAAGGGGCTTGAGTTTCCGGTCGTTTTTCTGGCCGGAATGTCCAAAGGCTTCAACCGTCAGGATCTGTACGCTCCGTTTCTAATGCACAAGGAGCTCGGCTTCGGCCCGCGCTTTCTCGAGCGGGAGAGTCGGGTCAGCTATCCGACGCTGCCCTACCTCGCCATTGGCCGGCGTTCGCGGCTGGAACTGTTGGCGGAGGAAATGCGGGTGCTGTATGTGGGGCTGACACGCCCTCGTGACAAGATGATTCTTGTTGGCACCGTCCGCGATCTGGTGGGCAAAGCAGTGAACTGGATGTCATCGGGCGGCGGAGATGAAACGCTTCTTCCCGATCATCTGCTTGCCCGGGGGCGCAGTTATCTGGATTGGATAGGACCGGCATTGATCCGCCACCCTGGTGCGGCGATTTTGCGGAAAATCGCCGGCAAGGAAGGAGCGGCACCGGTTGCCCTGCGCGGCGATCTGTCCAACTGGAGCGTAAGCGTTCTGCCATCCTCGGAACTCGAGACAGGCCTTCATTCAGTCAAGGACGACGGAGAGGACGGGGAAGAAACGAGAAGAAAGACGCTTCACGAACTTAGCCGGGGGCTGCAGGTGACGGCTTATACCGGGACGGACGATTCGGTTGCCGAGCGCCTGTCATGGCATTATCCTTATGCGTCGGCTGCACTTATTCCGGCCAAGACCTCCGTTACGGAGCTTAAATCCCTTTTGTCTTTGCAGGACCGGCCCTCGTACGATCTACTGGAAGAGGGACTCCCTTTAGCGAAGGAGCGCATCGCTACCGCTGCCGACAGCCTGCATTTGCGGCGTCCGAGGTTCATGGAGCAGCGCAGCATAACGCCGGCGGAACGCGGGACGGTATATCATACCGTCATGCAGCATATCCCGCTGGAAGGAGATGTCGGCCTTGTGGAAGTGAAAGGGACGCTGGACAGGCTGCAGCAGCTCGGTATTTTGACGGAAGAGCAGGTGGCGGCAGTCGAGCCGGAGAAAGCGGCGGCTTTTTACGAGCATCCGCTCGGCCGCAGGCTGTTGGCTTCACCATGGAAGAGAAGGGAAATGCCTTTCAGTTATTTGGTGCCCGCATCCGAAGCATACCGTGGCCTTGAGGTTCTGGACAGAGCGTCTGCGGAGCTTCTTGGACAGAGCGGCGGGGCTTCTTCATCCGTTCTTATCCAAGGGGTGATCGATTGTCTTTTCCGAGAGGAAGGGCGGCTGATCCTGCTGGATTACAAGAGTGATGCGGTTCTTGAGCATCGGGGCGGGCTGAAAGCCCTGAAGGAGAGATACAGTTACCAGCTTAGCCTGTACTCGCAGGCGCTTCGCGATATTTTGGGGGAAGAGATTGCCGAAGCATGGCTGTATTTCTTTGACGGCGGTCATGCCGTCCGTGCATAGCGTGGAGGATGCCGGGAGTTTTTGGACATTTTCTGAAGTTGAGCCGGTCGTGCTGTAAACTTATATCATTAAACTCTCCATGAACCTTGACAGTCCTTTTACTCTGACGAAGTGGGCGACTAATAAGGCCCGGCGGCTGGGGGAGATTGGTTTTTAATGCTGATGATTTGCAAAATATGATGTTTGTGAAATTTTACATTCGCCCGGGTAGGGGCAGGAAAGAGGCGGAAGATGCGGATTTTGCATACGGGCGACTGGCATTTGGGCCGTACGCTGGAAGGAAGAAGCAGGCAGAAGGAGCAGGAGGCGTTCGTTGACGAACTGGTCGCCATTGCCGATGAGGAGCGTGCTGACCTTATTATGCTGGCGGGCGACGTCTATGACTCCGTCAATCCTCCGGCTGCGGCTGAGCAGTTATTCTATGAAGCGGCTTCAAGACTTGCATCCGGGGGAAGGCAATTGGTCGTTATCGCAGGCAACCATGATCAGCCTGAGCGCGTATCCTCCGTATCCCCGCTTGTCTTCGGACACGGCATTACCCTTGTCGGTCTGCCCGCAGCCGATCCGGTGACGGTCCAGATCGCCCGGACCGGGGAAACCGCGCGTATAGCGGCACTTCCGTACCCTTCCGAAGCCCGTCTTGGCGAGCTGCTGGCCGAAGACAGCGACGAAGCTGGTCTGCGGCTCGCTTACAGCGCGCGCGTAGGCCGACTGATGAAGCTATTGTCCCGGGAATTCACGCCAGACACGGTCAATTTGGCGATGAGCCATATTTATGTGCTGGGCGGCGTGGAGAGCGACTCTGAGCGCCCGATTCAGGTCGGCGGGGCGTATACCGTGGATCCTTCGGCGCTGGCATGCGGCGCGCAGTATACAGCGCTCGGCCATCTTCACCGTCCGCAGAAGGTCAAGGGAGAAGGGGTTATCCGATACAGCGGTTCTCCGCTGGCGTACAGCTTCTCGGAGGCGGGCCAGGCCAAGTCCGTGACGCTTCTGGAACTCTCGCCGGGAGCGGAGGCGAAGCCGGAAGAAATTCTGCTGCGCTGCGGCCGTCCTCTGGTAGAGTGGGACTGCGCGGGGGGATTGGATGAAGTGTACCGGTGGCTTGACGAGGGCAGGGACGCCAATGCGTTTATTGATCTGAGAATCCGCTTAAGCGAGGCGTTGTCGATGGGAGATATCCAGCGGCTTCGCAAAGCTCGGGAAGGTATTGTACATATCCGTCCGGTCTATCCGGAGATGGAACGTGAACTGGAAGCGACCCTTCGCTCCCGCATGCCGGTGCATGAGCTGTTCAGAAGGTTCTACCAGCGGCAGACCGGTGGAGCTGAGCCGGAAGACAGCCTTGTGGAGTTGTTTCTGGAGCTGGCGGAGGAAGAACGTGACGGACAGGAAGCGGAGGAGACCCAATGAAGCCGATACTGTTAAAAGTGAGCGGGCTGCAGAGCTATCGGGAAAGTCAGGAGATCGATTTCCTCAGCTTGTGCGAGACCGGGCTGTTTGGCATTTTCGGGCCAACGGGCAGCGGAAAATCGAGCCTGCTCGATGCCATTACCCTAGCGATGTACGGCAAGGTAGAACGCGCCGTGAACGGGACGCAGGGAATTATGAACCATTCCGAGGATACTCTTGCCGTGGCGTTCACCTTCGAGCTGAGTACTTCCCACGGGCCGCGCCGCTACCGGGTAGAGCGGAGATTCAAACGGACGGGCGAGCAGTCTGTTAGCAATACGGTGAGCCGTTTTATTGAAATAGGTCCGGACGGAGAAACTGTGATGGCGGACAAGCTTGCGGAGGTGACGCGCTGCGTTGAAGACAAAATCGGCCTTAAAATGGACGATTTTACCCGGGCTGTCGTTCTGCCGCAGGGCAAGTTCGCCGAATTTCTGTCGCTGCGCGGCGTGGACCGCAGACAGATGCTGCAGCGCCTGTTCCACTTGGAACAGTACGGCGACCAGCTGGCGCTGAAGCTCAGCCGCCGGGTCAAAGAAAACGAGGCGGCGCTGCGCGCACTGGAAGCCGAACAGCAGGGGCTGGGCAGCGCCGGGGCGGAGGATGTGCAAGCGGCGGAGGAGCGTCTTGCGGAGGCTGTACGCCGCGCCGCGAAGTGCCGCGAGCGCTTGGAGGCGGCGTCCCGACAGGCCGAGCGGTTCGGCAAAATCCGTGAGCTGCAGGAGGAACGCTCCCGCCGGGAGATGAAGCTGCTGGAGTTCCGGGCGCAGGAAGCGCAAATTGCCTCGATGGAGCTGCGGCTGCTTAAGAGCGACGAAGCCGCCAAGATTGCACCAGCGCTGAAGGCATGGCGAAGCACGGAGGAGACCTGGCGCACCCGTGCCGCTTCAGCGGAGCGGCTGGAGGCGCAGCTTGCGGTGTCCGAGCAGGAGGCGGCCCGCGCCGCCGAGGCCGAGCAGCAAGCGCATGAGGCGCTTGCTGCGGAAGAGCCGGCCCTGCGTGAGCGGGAGGGCCGGCTGCGCCAGGCGCTCGAGCTGGAAGCCGAGCTGGCCGGACTGCGGCAGACGCTCGCGGAGCTGGCCGAGCGCCAGGCGGAGGCCTCCCGCGGGCTGGAAGCGTCGCGGGAGACGCTGGCCCGGGAGCGGGAGCTTTTGGCCAAAGGCCAAAAGCGGCAGCAGGAGCTGCAGCGCAGCCTGCAGCCGCTCGAGGTCCGCTCCCAGGAGCGGCAGGCTCTGCAGGAAGCGATGCAGAGCCTGCAGGGCTTGCGCTCCGCCGAGTCCCAGTGGGAGCAGGCGGAGCGGGAGGGGCGCGAGCGCGCCGCTGCGCTCGGCGCGGTTCAAGGCCGTCTCGCGGAGGCCGAGACGGCAGCTGCGCGGCTGGCCGAAGCGCGCTCGGCCGCCGCGCGGGACGCCGCCCTGCATCTGGAGCGGGCGGCGGCCGCGGAAGAGGCTGCAGCCGCCGTCGCCGGGCGTCTGGAGCAAGCTGGCGCGGCGCTGGAAGCCGCGCTCCGGGAGCGGGAGCTGCACCGGCTGTCGCTGGCGCTGTCCCGCGAGCTGCGGGACGGGGCTCCGTGCCCCGTGTGCGGCAGTGAGCATCATCCGGCGCCGGCATCGCTTAAGGGCGGCGAAGAAGATCAGGCGGAGGAGCGGAAGCTTCAGGATGCGAAGGCGCTGACGGCGCGCGCGCTTGAGGCGCGCGGCCTGCTGCGGAGCCTGCGCGAGCAGGACCGCGTCTGGCTGGAGCAGGTGTATGGTGAATCCGGCTCCCTCTCCGGGACTCCCGGCGCTGAGGATGCTTCGCCGGCCGAAATCGGGCAAGCGATCCCCGGCTTAGCCGAAATTGCAGCGGCCTCGGGCCAAGCAGCGGTTACCGGCTTATTAGCCGCTGAAGACACAGCCTCTTCCGCATGGCCTGAAGAAGCTGCCATAGCGGAGCTTGAAGTGCAGCTTGCCGGATTCCAGAGCCGCTCGCGGGAATTGCGGCGCCGGGCGGTACAGTGGCAGGAGGAAGACCGGCAGGCGCAGCAGCGTCAGCTTAAGGAAGCCGCCGAAGCCGAAGCCGCGCGAAGCTGGAAGGAGCAAACGGCGGTTAAGACGGAGGAACTGCAGCGGCAGCTTACGGTTATGCGCCAGGAATGGGAGCGGCGGTTTCCGCAGCTTGCGCCGGGCGAAGCAGAGCACGCCTACCGCGAGCTGCGGCGCAAGGATGAAGAAGCCGAGGAAATCAGAGGCAGGCTGGACATCAGTGTGAAGTTTCTGGACGAGAAGAGCGCTTCCGTCCAGCTGCTGCAGGACAGAATCGCCGAGCTGGATAAGGAACTGGCTGGTTGGACGGCGCAGCATACGGGCAAAGAGGAGCTCTTACACGAGAAAGAGCAGCGGCTGCTGCAATGGACGGAAGGGCATTCAGCCCGTTCTCTTCTGGCGGAATGCGAGCGGCGTCTGCAGGAGCTGCAGACGGCCGCAGAGGAAGGCAGGCGCCGTAACCGCGCTGCCGCGGATAGGGCGCAGCAGGATGCCAGAGAGGCGGCGATCGCACGCCAGGCAGCGGATTCCGCTCGCGAGCACTGCGCCGCCGCGGCTGCGAACTGGGAAGAAAGCCTTGCTTCTTCATCGTTCGATTCAGCCGCTGAAGCCGAAGAAGCGGCGCTGGATGCCGGGGAACGCGAGGCGGCTGCCACGCGTGTCCGGGCGCACCGTGACGGCGAGGCGGAGGTCAGTGCGCAGCTTCGTCACATCGAAGAGAGGCTCGGCGGCGACGCGGTGACCGAGGACGAGTGGCGGGACTGCGAGAATGAGCTCCGGCAGTGCAAGGAGGACGATGAAGCGGCGCTGCAGGCCAAAGCGCGCGGAGAGCGTGATCTGGAGGATCTGCGGCAGAGACATATCCGCTGGAGTGAGCTGGAAAGCCTGCGCGCCGGGCATGAGAGCCTGCAAAGCAGGCTGTCCAAGCTGCAGTCCTGCCTGCGAGGCAATGCTTTTGTTGAATATATCGCGGAGGAGCAGTTGATGCAGGTATGCCAGGCGGCTTCTCAGCGTCTTCGCTTCCTGAGCAGACAGCGCTATTCGCTGGAGGTTGACTCCGGAGGCGGCTTTGTTATACGCGACGACGGAAACGGAGGGGTCAAGCGGCCGGTATCCACTTTGTCGGGAGGAGAAACATTCCTGACCTCGCTGTCGCTCGCGCTGGCGCTGTCTGTGCAGATTCAGCTTCGCGGGCAGTATCCGCTGCAATTTTTCTTCCTGGACGAAGGCTTCGGCACGCTGGACCCCGAACTGCTCGATACCGTGATCACATCGCTTGAACGGCTGCATAACGACCAGCTGTCGGTTGGTATTATCAGCCACGTCCCGGAGCTCCGGGCAAGACTTGCCCGGAAGTTGGTTGTGGTCCCTGCTTCACCGGGCGGAGGGGGTTCAAGCATCATGTTGGAAAAGAATTAAAATGGATGGGGGGTTGTGATAACTGTCACAGAGACAGTATTACCCCCCTGTTATAATACAGCTAAGCCGACATCATTTGAAACACCTCGGCGGACGTATGGCAGGGAAATGATTCCTTTTCATACGTCCGCCGCCGAATCAGCTTAATCAGCTGTGAAGGGTGTTTCTTTTTTTTTGCCTATTTGCTGAGATGAGTGGAATTTTGTTTCCGCTGTATCTGATACAGCTTTAGCGCCGCGAATTCGCATGTAATCATCCGTATTTTTCCAGACGCCTGACGCGTTGCTTTCGAAGAAGAGCAAATTCCTGTATGATAAATGGATAGCGACGACGGTCTTGGCTGGGTGTATTTTGCCAATGAGCCGAGAGTCCGGTTATCGTCAGAGACCGCCCAGACCCATGCGGGAAAGGGTGCTTCAAATATCCTTTAGGAGGAAGCTGCTGTATGGAAACCATTTTTAGCAAAATTATCGAGGGAAGCATTCCCTGCAACAAGGTGTTTGAGAATGAACGGATTTTGGCATTTTATGATATCGAGCCCGCCGCTCCGGTGCATGTGCTGATTATTCCCAAGAAACCGATTCCGTCGATGAACGAGGTGGCTCCCGAGGATCTGCCGCTGATCGGAGAAATGCACAGCGTGGCGCAGCAAATTGCCAAGGAACTGGGCATCGCGGAAACCGGGTATCGTCTGATCAATAACTGCGGACCGGACAGCGGTCAGGCTGTTCAACATCTGCATTATCATCTTGTCGGGGGAGCGAAACTGGGCGCGCTGATCGGCAATTCTACATCCCACGCCTAAGAGAGAAACCGGGAAATATAGGCTCTTTACAAAAAAAGAATGGGCTTAAGGTTGACACTCTATTTCGGTTTGACCTATAATGAAATTTGATGAACCGTGTTATGCTCTTGGACGGTCTGGTCGGAGGGAGGGAAAACTGGTGTCTGAAACGAAAGTTCGCAAAAACGAGACAATTGATGCTGCACTTCGTCGCTTTAAACGTTCCATCGCTAAAGATGGCGTCTTGGCTGAGGTGAAGAAACGCAAGCATTATGAAAAGCCAAGCGTTAAGCGCAAGAAAAAGTCTGAGGCTGCTCGTAAGAGAAAGTTTTAGGAGGATTACCCAAGCATGAATCTTAGCGAACGATTGAACGAAGATATGAAGCAGGCGATGAAGAGTAAGGACAAGTTCAAACTCTCCACGATTCGAATGGTTCGTTCGACGATAAAGAATCTTGAAATAGAATTTAAGAGAACATTAGACGACAACGAAGTGCTTGATATCCTTAGTCGTGAGATCAAACAGCGCAAAGATGCCCTCCAAGAATTTGAAAAAGCGGGTCGTGACGAGCTTGCTGCAAGCAATAAAGCAGAAATCGAGATTATAGCACAATATCTACCCGAACAGCTTTCCGAAGAAGAAATTAAGGTAATTGTACAGCAGACCATCCAGGAAACCGGTGCTTCTTCGAAAAATGATATGGGCAAGGTGATGAGCGCGCTGATGCCGAAAGTCAAAGGCCGCGCTGACGGTAAACTCGTGAACCAGGCGGTTCTGCAATTTCTGCAATAACATAAGTTGAACACTCCTTCTGTAGGGGTGTTTTTCTTTTTCTACATAAGTACAGGTTTGGCGGTATGGCTGGAAGTAAAGTCCTTGAAACGCATAACCTTCTATTTCGTATTAACATGATGTATCCGAATATTATATTATCCAGAAAAATGATCGAAACTAGCTTTAGTAGATCGGAGGGATATGCCTGTGACGGGTTTGCGAAAAATCGCTCTGGCCGTCTGCGCTCTGTTCTTGCTGCTGTTCGTTCCGCTTGGAGCCGTAACGGTCCAGGCCTCCGGCACTCCAGCCGGGACGGCCGGCGGCGGCGAACCGAGCCAAGGCCCGGTATTTATTCTGCCTGTGGATCAGGAGATCGAACGGGGACTGGAGAGCTTCCTGAAGCGGGGATTTCAGGAAGCGGATAAATACGGCGCTAAGTTGATTGTGCTGGAAATCAATACGCCCGGCGGGCTGGTGGACAGCGCGGAACAAATAGGGGCAATGGTCCGGGAGAGCGAAATTCCTACCCTTGCCTTCATCAATGGCAATGCGGCGTCTGCGGGCAGCTATATCGCGCTGAATGCGAAAAGAATCGTGATGAAGCCCGGCAGTATGATCGGGTCGGCTTCGCTTGTCGACGGAAGCGGCAGAAGCGTAGATAATGCCAAGCTGGTCTCGTTCTGGAAGTCAAAAATGGCGGGAGCAGCGGCGCTGAATGGACGCGATCCGGATATCGCGGCCGGAATGACGGATATCAATATGGTCGTCGACAAGCCTGAGCTGGGCGTCCACAAGAGCAAGGGAGAGATTATCGCTCTGACCAGTGATCAGGCGCTGAAAGCGGGATACGCCGATGCCGTAAAGGATTCGCCGGAGGCTGCGGCTTCGTGGATGGGTTATTCAACCGATGACATTTTCCGGGTGCAGCATACCAGTGCGGAAAAGCTGTCGCAATTTCTGACCCATCCCGTCGTCATGACCGTTCTGCTGTTTATCGGGATCGCCGGAGTGGTCATCGAGCTGCTTGTACCCGGATTCGGGATTCCGGGAATCGTTGGAACGCTGGCCTTTGTCCTGTATTTCTTCGGCAACTATGTGGCGGGCTTTGCCGGCGTGGAGACTTGGCTGCTGTTCATCGTTGGCCTCGTTTTGATGGTGCTTGAGCTGTTCGTACCGAGCTTTGGCATTCTGGGCGTTCTCGGCTCCATCAGTCTGATTGCGGGCGTCGTAAGAGCAGCCTACAGCTTTACGCATGCGCTGTTCAGCTTGGGCATTGCCTTTGCTGCTGCTGTGGTGGTCATTATCATTGTGGCGGTAGCCTTTAGGGACCGGGGCATCTGGAACCGGTTCATTCTCAGTGACAGCTTGAGCAAGGAACAGGGCTTCATTCCTACCCCCGAGAAGCTGGATCTCGTAGGCCAGAGAGGCGTAAGCATAACACCTCTTCGTCCGGCAGGCACGGCCCTAATCGCAGACGAACGTCTTGATGTGGTCACCGAAGGCGGATTCATCGGCGTGAATACACCCATTTCCGTTGTCAAAGTGGAAGGCGGCAAAATTGTGGTGAAGGAAACCCGGGAATAAGGTAAACTATGGAAGTGTTTTGTGTTATTCAATATTTATAGGCAGAAAGGGTAGATATAACAATGGAAGCATCCTTAATAACCATCCTGCTGATCGCCGTCGTCGTGATCATTGCTCTGAGCGTCTTCCTCAGCTTCTTTCCGGTTATGCTGTGGATTTCGGCTCTGGCCTCCGGTGTTAGAATCAGCATTATTACACTAGTGGCCATGCGGCTGCGCCGTGTAACGCCAAGCCGGATCGTTAATCCTTTGATTAAAGCAACTAAGGCGGGCCTGGGTCTTAACATCAACCAACTGGAAAGCCATTATCTGGCGGGGGGCAATGTCGACCGTGTCGTCAATGCGCTGATCGCTGCGCAGCGGGCCGATATTCCGCTGGAATTCACCCGTGCGGCTGCGATTGATCTGGCTGGACGCGATGTGCTGCAAGCGGTGCAGATGAGCGTTAACCCGCGCGTAATCGAGACGCCTACCGTGGCTGCCGTTGCCCGCGACGGGATCGAAGTAAAGGTCAAGGCACGCGTTACCGTTCGTGCCAATATCGATCGGCTCGTCGGCGGCGCGGGTGAAGAGACGATCATCGCCCGCGTCGGCGAAGGCATTGTAACGACAGTAGGTTCAAGTAATTCGCATAAGGACGTTCTGGAGAATCCGGACTCGATCTCCCGCACCGTGCTCCAGAAGGGGCTTGACGCCGGGACGGCGTTTGAAATTCTGTCCATCGACATCGCAGATGTGGATGTAGGCAAGAACATTGGCGCTTACCTGCAGACAGAACAGGCCGAAGCAGACAAACGGATTGCCCAGGCGAAGGCCGAGGAACGCAGAGCGATGGCCGTTGCGCAGGAGCAGGAAATGAAGGCCCGTGTCGTTGAGATGAAGGCCTTGGTCGTCGAATCCGAATCCCAGGTGCCTCTGGCTATGGCTGAAGCGCTGCGCGGAGGTCAAATCGGTGTGATGGATTATATGAATCTGAAAAATATCGAAGCCGATACTCAGATGCGCGGTTCGCTCGGCAAGATGGGCGATCAGGATAACGACGGTTCCAAGAATAAATAATGAATACAACGAGTAGGGGAGATGAGACCCCATGAGCTGGATTTATGTCATTGCGGTTATTATTTTCGCGATTGTGTCCCAAGTAAACAAGGCGAGCAAAAATAATAACAAAAACGGAAGATCCCCTCGCGGCGGAATGCCGCCCTTTGGCAGCGGTCCGGGCGAGGGGCCCCATCGCCGTCCAAGAGCCGGCCAGCCGGATTCCGGGAGAGCGGCAGAACCGCGTAACAGCGGCTTCCCCGTCCCCGCTCCATCCTCCCGGCAGGCAGAACCGCAGATGGACGAGGGCCGTGAACCGGGTGCGGCGCCTGCGTTTCCAGAGCCAGCTCTGTTCCCTTCTCCTGATTACATGTCAGGAGAAGGGACGTCGATGGAGCAGCCTGAAGAAATGGACGGGGTCGAGATCCGGCAGGAGCGTATGCGGCAGGAACTGGAACGCGTCCACCGCGCGCTGGACCGGATCTCGGACGATATGGGAGGAGACGGCGGAGCCGGACCGAAATCCCGCTCGGCGGCGTCGTCTTCGCAGAGTTCGCCGTCTCTAGTCGCAGGCAGCGATCTGCGCAGCGGACTCATCTGGGCGGAAATTCTCGGCCCTCCGCGCGCCCGTAGGCCCATGAGCTCCCGCCGTCCGGGCGGGTTGTGAGCTGCGCCTTACCGCCTCTTTTTAAATTTCAACCAAATGAACGAAGATGTATCCTAACGGGTGTATCGTCCGCAAAATAAAGAGTCAACTTGCCTACCCAGGATGGCGAGCTCTGATTGCGGCGGTCTCCCGTTTTTCCTTTTTTGCCGCCTGCTTTCCAATTGATTTCAAACCGTCCGGCTTTCATAAATAAGCGTCTTCGCGCATAAGGTGTACAGTAAAGGAAGGGGGAGCGTCTACTTATGACCCGGATTGGCCGCAGTCTGCGGGGATGGACAAACGGGATGCTGGATTTGCCGCAGGATCTGCTAAGCGACCTGCCCCGGATCACCCTTATCGGGAACAAGGAAATGGTCATTGAGAACCATAGAGGCGTGCTGAATTTTTCCCCCGGACAGCTGACGCTCGCGCTTTCGAAAGGATCGCTGGAAATTGCCGGAGAAGGCCTTGTCATCACTTCCATTCTGGGAAGGGAACTCACGGTGGAGGGCGTGATCGGGGAAATCAGATATAAGGAAAGCGGGGAGAAGCGATGAAGGAACCGCCACTGTCATGGCTGCGGGGGACTGTTGTGCTGCATATTTCCGGGGAACAGGTGGAAGGGCTGATTAATGCCGTCACCGAGGCCGGAATTGTCATATGGAATGTAAAAGCGACCGGAAGCGGCGTAAGTCTGCGGCTGCTGCTGAACGATTTCTATGCTCTCCGGCCGCTTCTGAAGCAGACAGGCTGCAGGATGCATATAACGGGACGGATCGGACTGCCTTTCGTGGCGGCCAGGCTGTGGAAGCGTAAATTTTTTGCCGCAGGTCTGGTGCTGTTTGGCATTGTTTTGGTGCTGCTGTGTTCTCTCGTCTGGAGTGTTCGGGTGGAGGGGAATAAGCGGCTGGCTTCGGAAGATGTGCTGGATGCCGCCCGGCGGGAAGGGATTTACCCTTTTCAATGGATATGGCGAATGGATTCTCCGGACAAGCTCTCCAAGCACCTGGCGGCGCGGCTCCCGGGCGTATCCTGGGTTGGGATCGAACGTAACGGAACAGCAGTGAAAATTCAAATCGTTGAAGCTGCGCTGCCGGAGAAAAAGCCGATTAACAGCCCCCGTCATCTCATCAGCCGCAGCGATGCGGTTATCACCGACATCTACGCCGAGCAGGGCAGGCCAGTGGTTCAGCGCAATGCGAGAGTGAAAAAAGGGGAAGTTCTTATTTCCGGGATTCTGGGCGATGAGGCAAATAGGCAGGCCGTCGTTGCCAAAGGGGAGGTCAAGGGGCTTGTATGGCATGAGTATAATATCGAGGTTCCGCTGCAAAAAAAGAATACCGCTTATACTGGAGAGCGGAAAGATAGAAGCTATTTTGTTCTTGGTAAATGGGCGGTTCAGCTGTGGGGATACGGCAAATCGCCTTTTGAGGAGTCACGTACGCTGACCGAGCTTGATCCGCTGACTTGGCGTAATATCCGGCTGCCGATCGGCTGGATGACAGAGAAAGAAATGGAAGTCAAGGAGACTCGGGAGACGCTGACGCCGCAGGCGGCGAAGGAGGCGGGGATGGCTCTGGCAGAGGCTGATATTGCGGCCCGCTACGGCAGCGACAGCATCATCAAAAGCCAAAAAATTTTGCATGAGAAGAAAGAGAATGGTAAAGTTTATATGAAAGTGCTTTTTGAAGTGGAAGAGAGAATTACGGAGGAACTTCCGATAGTATACAACCAAGGAGAATGAGGCTATTTGTCAGATAAGACTGCAAGCATACAAATATCTTTGCAAAATGCGGGAGAAGCGCTGGCGCTTTTCGGTCCGCAGGACAGCTTCTTAAAGCTGATTGAGAGAGAAATTCCCGCCCGTATCGATTCACGCGAGGCCGAACTTACAGTGCATGGCGGTGAACGGGAAGTGGACATGCTGGCACAGCTGTTCCAGTCGCTGCTCTCTCTTGTTCGAAGCGGTTATATTCTGAGCGAGCGGGACGTACAGTATGCAGTGGAGCTGGCGAAGGATTTTCGCGCTGATCAGCTGCTGGATCTGTTCAAAGGCGAAATTACCACGACCTTCCGCGGCAAACCGATCCGGGTCAAGACGATTGGACAAAAACATTATGTAACGACAATCAAGAAACGGGATATCGTATTCGGCATCGGCCCGGCGGGAACCGGAAAAACGTATCTTGCCGTTGTGCTTGCCGTTGCCGCATTGAAGGAAGGATCGGCTAAACGTATTATCCTCACCCGTCCGGCGGTAGAGGCCGGCGAGAGCCTGGGCTTCCTGCCGGGAGATTTGCAGGAGAAGGTAGACCCGTATCTCCGGCCGCTGTATGACGCCTTGTACGATGTGATGGGGCCTGATCAGGTAGCCAAGGCTCTGGAGCGCGGATTGATCGAGATTGCGCCTCTGGCTTACATGCGCGGCCGGACGCTTGACGATTCATTTATTATTCTCGATGAGGCGCAAAATACGACGCCGGAGCAGATGAAGATGTTCCTGACCCGGCTTGGCTTTGGCTCCAAGATGGTTATAACGGGCGACGTAACTCAAATCGACCTGCCCCGGGGAAAGAAATCGGGACTTATCGAGGCCAATACGATCTTGTCCTCCGTTGAGGAGATCGGGTTCGTGTATTTTGCGGAACAGGATGTAGTGCGGCATTCCCTGGTGCAGAAAATCATCGTGGCCTATGAACGCTCAGCCGAAAACCTTGAATAAAGGGGACTGTCACCATGGCTTCAAAGCAACCGCCCAAATTCAGCGGATTCACATACAATGTGAGCGGATGGAAGTATAGCAGGGCGACTCGCTATGCTCTATTTCTGCTGCTCGGTATCCTGGTCTATTTCAGTCTGGCGCCGGATCTGCTGCCTAAACGGTACGACATCAAGGAAAACACGCTCAGCGCCAAGGAAATCACGGCGCCTAGGCAGATTAAAGACACTAAGGCGACGCTGAAGGCTCAGGAACAAGCGGCGGAGAACGTGCCGCTGAAATATCAGATTATTCCGATCCGGGCGGAGAATCTCGTAACCTCTCTGCTGGACCGGATCGACCGTCTCAATCAGGACGACACCATTTCCCAAAGCGACAAGACCTCCATTTACCGGGAGGAGATTCCGCAGCGGGCCAATGATTTCATATTGAGCTTCGTTGCGTCCAGCCGGAGCAGCGGAACTTATTCGGATAATCTTTTGAATGAAATGCAGTCGAAGATCAAGGAGCAAATCTATTCCATACCGGAAGAGACGTTTATCAAAATACCCAGGTTGACCTCGCAGGACATCATCGAGATGAAGCCCGTGGCCCGTGATATCGTCAGCAGGCTGATGAATGACCAGATTACCGATGCCGATGCTGCGCGCGCCAAGGTAGCGGAGCAGGTTAGCATCAGTTCGCTCTCTCAGCGAACGGCCCGCGAGGTGGTGCAGGAGCTCGCACGTCTCGCCATCACAGCCAATAAATTCTATGATGAGGACGCCACCAAGGAAGCGAAAGTCCAGGCCCGGGAAAATACGCCGCCCGTCTATATCGAGCAGGGCGAGGTGCTTGTCAAGAAAGGCGAGCCCATTACCCCGGAGCTGTACCAACTGCTGGACGAGAACGGCCTGCTGCGGAATAATGTCGATTATTGGCCTCAGCTTGGACTGCTCATCCTTGCGGCGCTCTTTTCGATCGGCCTGCTAATGTTTATCCGGCAATCCGGCGCATCCGGCTCTTCCGGATTTAAGTACAATAATTCCCAGCTTGTAATGCTGGTTCTCGTCTTTCTGATCACGATTATATCGTTGCGTCTTGCAGCGTTTCTGCAGAGCGACACGCGGCCGTTTATGGGCTTCCTGGCGCCGGTCGCCATCGGGGCGATGCTAGTCATGCTGCTGCTGGATATCACGCTTGCCTATTTCTGCTCCGTTCTGTTCGCCGTACTCGCCAGCGTTATTCTAAATGTGCAGCAGAATACGATTTTTGATTTCAACTATGGTTTCTTTACGCTGGTCGTTTCGTATGTAGCCTTATTCGCCACCCATCGGGCGGGGCAGCGTACGACACTGCTAAAAGGCGGCATCATGGTCTGTCTGTTCGGCTCGCTGACCGTCTTTATGACAAATCTGCTGGGAAGCGGCGCATGGCAGCAGATTCATACGCTGTATGCCATCGGTTTCGCTTTTGCCGGCGGCCTGCTGACCGTTGTGCTGGTCATCGGCCTTATGCCTTTTTTTGAGTCGACATTCGGTATTCTGTCTGCGCTCAAGCTGGTCGAGCTGTCCAATCCGAACCATCCGCTGCTGCGCAAGCTGCTGACGGAAACGCCGGGGACTTATCATCACAGCGTGATGGTTGGCAACTTGTCGGAGGCGGCGGCCGAGGCGATCGGAGCGGACGGCCTGCTCTGCCGGGTCGGTTCGTATTATCATGATATCGGCAAGACGAAGCGGCCGTTCTATTTTATCGAGAACCAGAACAATATGGAGAATCCGCATGACTCCATCGATCCCAAGCTGAGCAAATCGATTATTATCGCGCATGCGCGCGACGGGGTGGAAATGCTGAAAGAGTACAAGCTCCCCAAGCCGATCAGGGATATCGCGGAGCAGCATCATGGAACGACTTTTTTGCATTATTTTTATCATAAAGCGCTGCGGCTGGCGGAGGAAAAAGGGATAGAGCCCGACTTCACGGAGGATGATTTCCGTTACCCCGGCCCGAAGGCCCAGTCCAAAGAGTCCGCAGTAATCGGTATTGCCGACAGCGTGGAGGCGGCCGTCCGTTCCCTTCGCAGCCCCACAGTAAACCAGGTGGAGACGATGGTCGAGAAGATCATCAAGAGCCGGCTGGACGATCATCAATTCGATGAATGCGATCTGACGCTGAAAGAGCTGGATATTATCGCCCGGACGCTGAAAGAAACGGTGATGGGCATTTTTCATTCGCGCATTGAATACCCGGAGGAAGCGAAAAAGCCGAAAAAAGAGGAAGGGGCCGTTGAATAGCATGAGCTTGCAGCTGGTTTGGAACAATGAGCAGGAAGAAATGGAAATCGGCGATCGGCTGATCTCGCTGCTGGAAAGCATACTGGAAAAAGCGGGCAAGCTGGAAGGGATCGACGCCGGCGAGGTCGATCTGACCTTTGTCAATAATGAGCGGATTCATGAGCTTAATAAGGAGTATCGCGGCATCGACCGCCCCACCGATGTGCTGTCCTTCGCCCTTAACGAATCCGCAGAGGATGAGCTGGAAATTGTCTATGAGCTTAGCGAGGATGAGGCGGAGGAACTTCCCGATATGCTCGGTGATATTATCATTTCCGTTACCCGCGCTAAGGAGCAGGCGAACGATTACGGTCATTCGCTGGAACGGGAGCTGGGCTTTTTGTTCGTGCACGGGTTCCTGCATCTGCTCGGATACGATCATCAGGATGAGGCTTCTGAGGCGGAAATGATGGGTAAGCAGGAGCAGGTGCTGTCGCAGGTAGGGTTGACCCGCTGATGCCCAAAAATACGGCGGTAGGCCCCAAACGTTTCTGGAAGTCGTTCTGGTATGCGGCCCAGGGGCTCAGACAGGCCTTCCGGACCGAAATGAATATGAAGGTGCACACCTGCCTTGCTATCGTCGTGCTGCTGTTCGCCGCACTGCTGCATATACCGCCTGAAGACTGGATGCTGCTTCTGCTCGCGATCACGCTCGTGCTGGTAGCCGAGCTAATTAATACGGCAATCGAGTCGGTCGTCGACCTCGTGTCGCCGGAAGTCCACCCCTTGGCCAAAGCGGCAAAGGATACCGCTGCTGGAGCTGTGTTTCTGGCGGCGGTGTTTGCCGTCATTGCAGGCATCTATGTTTTTTATCATCCGGTGATAGACTGGATTACAGCACTTATGTCATAATCGGAATACAACTTTATATACGCAAAAAGGCGGATAAGCCGTTAGGCGGTTCCGCCATCTTTGTCTTTGCTCCGCTTTTTTTACAACCGGCCGGGGCAGCCTATAATCAGATGTTGCTGAAGAATACTCAAAGGAGTCTATGCTGACAAAACTAAGTAACGCTTCCGAAGCAAGTTTTGCCGAAGAACATTCAAAGGAGTCTTGCTAACAAAACTTTTAGGAGGACAATTATGGATTCCAATACGCTGCTGCAAGAGGCGATCAAAGCCCGCGCCAAAGCATATATCCCATACTCCCACTTCGGCGTGGGAGCCGCTCTGCTGGATCAGGACGGACAAGTTCATCATGGCTGCAATATCGAGAACGCCGCCTACAGCGTTACCAATTGCGCCGAGCGCACCGCTCTCTTCAGCGCCATGGCCCAGGGACATAAACGCGGCAGCTTTAAAGCGCTTGCCGTTGTAGGTGATACCGACCTGCCGATTACGCCTTGCGGCGCATGCCGGCAAGTCATCGTTGAGTTATGTGATCCCGACATGAAAATCATTCTGGGCAATATAAAAGGGGACATTCGCGAAACAACCGTACGCGAGCTGCTGCCCGGTGCTTTCGGCCCCGATGAGTTAAGGCAGGGACAGGCTCCAGAGTAAGTGCGTTAGCGAAGCGGCGAAGCCGCCAGCGTTGCCCGCAGGCAATGGAAGGGGACTCCCGCCGCTGAAGGTGCACGTGCTCGCGCGTGCGTAAGCGAAGCGGCGCAGCCGCCAGCGTTGTCCGCAGGAAGTGGAAGGGACCCCCGCCGCTGAAGGTGCACGTGCTCGCGCAAGCGTAAGCGATGCGGCAAGCCGCCAGCGTTGCCCGCACGCAGTAGCAGGGCCCCCCCGCCGCAGAATCACGCACGTGTTCGCGCAAGCGTAAGCGATGCGGCGAAGCCGCCAGCGTTGCCCGCACGCAGTGGAAGGGACCCCCGCCGCAGAATCACGCACGGTTCGCGCAAGTGTAAGCGAAGCGGCAAAGCCGCCAGCGGTTGCCTGCACGTAGTCTCTCAGCACACGCTCGCACATCACTCCGCGCTCCGCTCTTCCCGGCACCAACCGGAGCGGGTGACCGCAGGGAACGTAAGCGTGTCATTCGCCGCCCCCCTCTTCAACGCTCCAACCGTGGCAGGCACGCCCAGTTCCGGGTGTCCAGAGGGCGGGGTCCTTGGGGTCCCCCTTGGCTAAGGGGGATTTAGGGGGATCGAAATTTTTAAAAAGGAGAACTCACATATGAAATTCAGATCAGGCTTTGTCGCTATAATCGGCAGGCCCAACGTAGGCAAATCAACCCTGATGAATCAGGTCATCGGGCAGAAAATCGCCATTATGTCGGACAAGCCGCAGACGACCCGCAACAAAATTCACGGGGTGTATACGACAAGCGATTCGCAAATCGTCTTCCTCGATACGCCCGGCATCCATAAACGCCAGTCCAAGCTGGGCGATTACATGAACCAGACGGCAATGAGCACGCTCGGCGAGGTGGAAGCGGTGCTGTTTCTGATTGACGCGGCCGAGGGGCTTGGCGGAGGCGACCGTTTTATCGCCGAGCAGCTTCAAGGTCTGAAGACGCCGGTTATCCTGGTGATGAACAAGATCGACAAGCTGGAACCTGAGGCGCTCCTGCCGCTGATTACGGAATATAGCAAGCTGCATGATTTTGCCGAGATCGTTCCCATTTCAGCCAAGGTAGGCAGTAATGTAAATACCCTGCTGGAGCAGCTGCAGAAATACCTGCCGGAAGGCCCGCAGTATTATCCGGAGGATCAGGTGACCGACCATCCGGAGCAGTTTGTTATCGCTGAGCTGATCCGCGAGAAGATCCTGCATCTGACCCGCGAGGAGGTGCCGCATTCCATTGCGGTGGCCATTGAGGATATGCGGGCGGAGCCGAACGGAGTGGTGCATATCTCTGCGGTTATTTTTGTCGAGAGGGATTCGCAAAAAGGCATTATCATCGGCAAACAAGGCGCTATGCTGAAGGAAGTTGGCAGAAGAGCCCGTACCGATATTGAGAACCTGCTTGGGTCCAAGACGTTTCTGGAGCTTTGGGTTAAGGTGAAAAAAGACTGGCGCAACCAGGAGCGCGTTCTGCGCGATTTAGGCTTCCACAAAGATCAGTGATCTTCACCGCAAATGACTGCCAGTAATTGCAAGGATAGAACCCGTCTCATCGCACATCCTACTTTAGGAAGACATCGTGTTTTGCGAAGGGGGATAAATACGAATGCGAGATTTTTCGTGGAAGTATTTTGCAATGACTGGTGATGTCGATGCCTATCTGCTGTACCGGGAAGCGGGAGAACCGCTGAGTCCGGCGGCCGAGACAGCGGCGGAAGAAGAGCAGGTCTATGACGAAGAAGCGAAGTAAGAACTGGTTGCTTGCCGAGTGGTTGGGGGAAGAGGCATGCTACACAGGGTGGAAGGGATCGTCATCCGCAGTATGGACTACGGCGAGGGGAATGCAATCATTACACTTTGCACCGAGAACGCGGGCAAGATAGGAGTTCTGGTCCGTGGAGCCAAAAAGGTAAAAAGCCGCCATGCTGCTTTGATCCAGCCGTTTACGCTCGGGCAATATGTTTTTTTCAGGAATAACGGAGGACTCGGTACGTTGAATTCCGGCGAGATTATTAACTCCCATCATCCCATCAGGGAGGATCTGATTAAAGCCGCCTACGGCTCTTATGCCTGTGAGCTGCTGGATCGGGTGCTGCATGACGAGGAGACGGGGAGCTTTTGGTTCCGGCAGCTATCGGCCTGCCTGAATGCGCTGGAAGAAGGCAAGGAGCCGGGAGTCATTATTAATCTGTTCGAGATGAAAATACTTCAAGCGGCCGGCTACGGTCCGCAATTGGATTCCTGTATCGCCTGCGGGCGCGAGAGGGCGGACGATGAGCTGCTGCTCAGTCCGCGGCTGGGCGGCACTCTATGCCGCAGCTGCCGTCATAATGACCCGCCGGCAATGGAAGTATCGCCCCGAGCGCTAAAGCTGATCCGGCTGTTCGCCGCGCTTGATCTGACCCGCCTGGGCAATGTGGACGTTAAGGAGAGTACGCGCGAAGAATTGAAAAAAATCATGCGGGCGTTCATGGATGCCCAGCTCGGTCTCCGGCTGAAGTCGCAAAACTTTCTGGATCAGCTTGATAAATACAATATTTGACGAAATCCGAATTTTCCGTTAATATAGGAGCAGTCTCTTCTTGTTGGAGTATGCCTGATTAAAGGCAAATAACGAGAGGATCGCCGCTGGCTGAAGTCGGCACGCATGTAGAACGGGAAAGTAGTGAACGATTGCTTGGCATAGCGAGCCGGGGATGGTGAGAGCCCGGTAAAGCAGCGCTCATGAAACGGCACCCGGGAGTGCGGAGGCGGCAGCATGAAAAGTGGATTTCGTCAGCACCGGCAGCAGTCAGTGAAGAACGGAATCAAGTAGGGTGGAACCGCGGGAGAACATGATTGCTCTCGTCCCTATGTCTGAATTTCAGGCATGGGGGCGGGAGTTTTTTGGTCTGGAACGAAAGAACATTTCTTCTTCATTCCGGAATATATAAACACCGCCTCCATCGCAATAGCGCTTTGCCGGGTTTATTCTCTCAGGCTCAAAGCCTGCAGCGAAATCCGGCTGCTCTCAAACTTAAGCGAAGGAGTCGGTAACATGAATTTTCAGCAGATGATTTTGACGCTGCAAGAGTTCTGGTCGAAGCAGAACTGCATTATCGTTCAGCCATACGACACGGAAAAAGGCGCGGGTACGATGAATCCGATGACATTCCTGCGTTCCCTCGGACCCGAGCCGTGGAAGGTCGCTTATGTCGAGCCGTCCCGCCGTCCCTCCGACGGCCGCTACGGGGAAAACCCGAACCGTCTGTACCAGCATCATCAGTATCAGGTCATTATCAAACCGTCCCCGGATAATATTCAGGAGATTTATCTGGACAGCCTGAAGGCGCTCGGCGTCGATCCGCTGCAGCACGATATCCGGTTCGTCGAGGATAACTGGGAGAACCCGTCGCTCGGCTGTGCGGGACTCGGCTGGGAAGTATGGCTAGACGGGATGGAAATTACGCAGTTCACCTATTTTCAGCAGGTGGGCGGCATTGAGACCAGTCCGGTTTCAGTCGAAATTACCTATGGCATGGAGCGGCTCGCTTCCTATATCCAGGAGAAGGAGAATGTGTTCGATCTGGAGTGGGTGGACGGCTTGACCTATGGCGACGTTTTCCATCAGCCGGAGGTGGAACATTCCACATATACCTTTGAAGTCTCGGATGTCAAAATGCTGTTTAACCTGTTCAACACCTATGAAGAGGAAGCGCGGCGGGCGATGGACCGTCATCTCGTCTTCCCAGCCTATGATTATGTGCTGAAATGCTCGCATACGTTCAACCTGCTGGATGCGCGGGGAGCAATCAGTGTAACGGAGCGTACAGGCTTTATTACAAGAGTGCGCAATCTGGCCCGCCAAGTGGCGGCAACTTTTGTGGAGGAACGCGAGAAGCTCGGCTTCCCGCTGCTTAAGAAAGAAGGTGTTCAGCTTGACTAAGGATCTGCTGTTTGAAATCGGGCTGGAGGAAGTTCCGGCACGCTTTATCCGGGCGGCGATGGAGCAGCTTCAGGATAGAACGGCAAAATGGCTGGAGTCCTCCCGTCTTGAGCACGGAGAAGTGCAGTCGTTCGCGACCCCGCGCCGTCTGGCTGTTCTCGTAAAGGATGTTGCCGAAAGACAAGCTGACGTCAGTGAAGAGGTCAAAGGGCCATCCCGCAAAATCGCGCTTGACGCGGCCGGCGAGTGGAGCAAAGCGGCGCTTGGATTTGCCCGCAGCCAGGGTGTTGCCCCGGAGCAGTTCACTTTTAAGGAAGTGGGCGGAGTCGAATATATTTACGTCACCAAGAGCAGTGAAGGTGCCGATACTTCTTCCCTTCTTGCCGAAGGGCTGACCGGAATCGTAGGTGCCATGATGTTCCCGAAGAATATGCGCTGGGGAGCGTATGACTTCAAGTTCGTCCGTCCGATCCGCTGGCTGGTCGCTCTGTTCGGGGGCGATCGTATCGACTTTGAAATTACAGGCGTCAAGACCGGTAATGTCAGCCGTGGCCATCGTTTTCTTGGGTTCGACGCGGTCATTGGCCAGCCTGCCGATTATATTGAAAGCCTGCGGTCCCAGTATGTCATTGCCGATGTGAAGGAACGCGAGGCTCTGATCCTCGAACAAATCAACAAGCTGGCTTCCGATAAAAACTGGACGATTGCGATCAAGGAAGACCTGCTCGAAGAAGTACTGTTCCTGGTGGAAACCCCGACAGTGCTGTTCGGCACGTTCGATCCGGCTTTCTTGAACATTCCGCAGGAAGTGCTGATCACTTCAATGCGGGAGCATCAGCGGTATTTCCCTGTACTGGATGCTGAAGGCAAATTGCTTCCATATTTCGTCACTGTCCGTAACGGAAATGCCGAACATCTGGAGACGATCGCCAAAGGGAACGAGAAGGTGCTCCGCGCCCGCCTGTCTGATGCGAAGTTCTTCTATGAAGAAGACCAGAAGCTGAAGATTGAAGACGCGCTGGCCAAGCTCGAAAATATTGTTTATCATGAAGAGCTCGGCAGTGTCGCCGACAAAGTCCGCCGCATCCGTCAGATCGCGGACAGTCTGGCAGGCAAGCTCCAGGCAGCGCCGGAAGTGGCGGCGAAAGTCAGCCGCGCGGCCGACATTTGCAAATTCGATCTGGTGACCCAGATGGTGTACGAATTTCCGGAGCTTCAAGGAACGATGGGCGAGGACTATGCGCGCAAAGCGGGTGAAGATGAGCAGGTGGCCAAGGCGATTTTTGAGCACTATCAGCCTCGCTTTGCCGGAGACGCCACTCCGTCCACGGAAGCCGGCGCTATCGTCAGCATTGCCGACAAAATCGACACGATCGTCGGCTGCTTCTCAATCGGCATTATCCCTACCGGCTCTCAGGACCCTTACGCGCTGCGCCGCCAGAGTGCGGGCATCGTGCAGATCGTGCTGGAGCAGGAACTTCCGGTCGGTTTGAACGATATTTTTGAAATCGCTGTTCAAGTTCATAAAAATACTCGAAATTTGAAACTTTCCGCTGAGGAACTCCGTAATAACCTGTATGAGTTCTTCGGACTGCGCGTTAAGCGTCTGTTGTCGGACAATGTGCGTTATGATGTGGTCGATGCGGTTATGGCCGCAGGTTACGACGATATTGTCGCCGTTGTTGCAAGAAGCAAGGCGCTGGCGGATGCCGTCGTGTCCAAGGAGAATTTCAAGAATACGGTTGATTCCTTCAACCGGGTCAGCAATCTGGCGGCCAAAGCCACCGGAGCCGTTCTGGATTCCGCCCTTCTGGGCGAAGCGGCCGAAAGCGCGCTGTACGAAACTTGGCAGTCGATTCATCAGCCTTACCAAAAAGCTCTGGAAGCGGATGATGCGGCTGCGGCGCTTGACCTTCTGGCCGGACTTAGCGATGCCATAACCGTCTTTTTTGACTCGGTCATGGTCATGGCCGAGGACGAGCGGGTGCGGGGGAACCGGCTTGCGCTGCTGGCAGGGATTGATGCCGATTTGAAGAGCTTCGCCGATTTTGGCAAACTGGTCTGGTAGCTTCTGGCTTAAGTCTGCATGCGTTGCGTTTTGAAGAAAATGTAGGTCTGGTGGTATAGAACGCGGGTTAAGGGTATAAATATACGGAATGGTGCCAAAAGCGCAGGCTATGGCTACTGTTCCGTATTTTACGCTTTTTAAGATTGGAAGGATCGGCAGGATTTTTTGGGATCGTCGCGTATATATATTACACAGGAAACGGTGACAGACTATGGGAAGCTTAGACGCTCGGGAAATAACCATCGTGGTCGACGCGGATGCCTGTCCGGTCAAGAGGGAAACGGCGGACACCGCCCGCACTTTTGGAGTTCCGGTGATCATGGTATCGTCCTACGCTCACGAACTCCGCGGCGGTGAAGGCGTCGCAGTCGTGCATGTAGACAACAGCGATCAGAGCGCCGACCTCTACATTGCCAATCACATCAAATCCGGGGATGTCGTACTGACCGGCGACTACGGCCTTGCGGCTCTGGCGCTTGCTAAAGGATGTCATGCCCTTTCTTTCAGGGGACAGACATACGATGAGACCAATATGGATATGATGCTGGAAGGCAGGCATGCCAGGGCGAAAGAGCGCCGGAGAGGCCGTTACTCCAAAGGGCCTAAGCCGTTTACCGCAGAGGATCGAAATACTTTTCAACATAAACTGACAAAACTTTTGAAATTATTGCAGGAAAATGTTCAGCCGTAGCGAATACTATTTATTTGTCAAGGGATGAAGGTGGTTGTTAGTGGCAAGCGGACACGGCAATATCCCCGAGGAAGTTATCGAAAGCGTGCTGGCGCGGCATGATATTGTTGATACCGTTGGGAAAGTTGTCCATCTGACCAAGCGGGGGAAATATTTGTGGGGCCTCTGCCCATTCCATTCGGAAAGCACCCCTTCCTTCACAGTAACTCCGGATCGTGGAGTGTTTCATTGTTTCGGCTGCGGCATGGGTGGAAATGCCATCAAATTTAGGATGGAAATCGAAGGATTATCCTTTCCCGAAGCCGTCAAGATTATGGCCGAAGAGAGCGACATTCCGGTACCGGAAATCGCGGGAGGCATGCAGTCCGCGCATAACCCGGAACTCGACCGGCTGCTTCAAGCGTATGAATGGTCTGCGAAGTTCTATCATTACTTGCTGAAGAATACGGAATACGGCAAAGCCGCAATGGATTATTTAAGATCCCGGAAATTCAGCGACCATATGATTGACCAGTTCCAGATCGGATACGCGCCAGATCGTTGGGATACACTGCTTCAGTTTCTGGAAAGACGGAATTTCGACCTTGCCGAGATGGATAGAGGCGGCCTGCTGTCCTCAAGAAGTGAAGGCAAAGGTTATATCGACCGTTTTCGTGGACGGATTATTTTTCCGATTGCGAACCGCGCCGGTAAAGTGGTGGCATTCGCCGGAAGAATTCTCGGGGAGGGCCAGCCGAAATATTTGAATTCTCCGGAGAGCAAGCTGTTTAACAAAAGCCGGATCTTGTACAACCTGCACCAGTCCAAAGCATCTATCCGCAAAACGCGGCAAATCGTTCTTTTTGAAGGATACGGAGATGTCATTTCGGCCTGGGAATCGGGTGTGCACAACGGTGTGGCGACCATGGGCACTTCGCTAACGGAGAATCACGCGTCGATGATGAAGGCTTTGGCGGATGAAGCGGTGATCGCTTATGACGGAGACCGGGCGGGACAAGCCGCAGCAATGAAGGCCCTTTCGATGCTTGAAGCGACGGGGCTGCGCGTTAAGGTGGCGGTGCTGCCTGGCGGACTCGATCCTAATGAATTTGTGGCGCAATATGGAGGAGACCGCTTCCGGGAACAAATCATTGAATCCGCGGTTTCAACAGTGAAATTTAAGCTTATATATCTGAAAAAAAACCATATACTCCTAGAGGAAGACGGCAAAATCGCTTATGTCAAGGAGGCGCTGCAAATTATTGCTTCCCTGCATTCCTCTACGGAAAGAGAAGTGTATCTGAAAGAAATTGCCTCCGAGCTGGATCTGAGTTATGACAGCTTGAAGCAGGATTGCAATTTGCTCAGAGCTTCGATGCAAAAAAACATGCCCGAAGGGGATAATAACGTCAAAAGGTGGAATAATGGTAGGCATAAAAAAGGGCAGGTTCAAGCAAGGGCCTTGCTTCCGGCTTACCATGCCGCGGAACGGAGTCTGCTGTCCCTGATGTTTCAGGATAGTGAAGCCGCCGCGTATGTAAATGAACATCTGGGAGAAGATTTCAACATCGATGATCATGCGGCTATTGCCGCTTATCTATACGCCTATTACGCGCAAGGCAAGCAGCCGGAAATCAGCCGGTTTCTGTCCTCGCTCCAGGACGACCGGTTGGAAAAGATCGCAGCCTCGATTTCCATAATGGAGTCGCCGCCGGACTGGACCACGCAGTTACTGGATGATTATATCCGCGAGGTGCGGAAATATCCCGTGCAGCGAATGATGGAGAAGAAACGGGAAGAGATGATTCAGGCGGAAAAAGCCGGTGATTTTTTGCGTGCGGCACAAATTGCAAGTGAGATTATAGCCCTAGAGAGACAGTGAACGTTGACAGGATGTATCTAGGGAGGAGGGAGTCGAATAATGGCGAACGATCAGCATACCGAACTGGAGGCGGAATTTACGCTCGACCAGGTCAAAGATCAGCTTATTGAGTCTGGCAAGAAAAGATCTTCACTGAATATTAAAGATATCATGGAGAAACTGTCGCCATTTGATCAGGACCCCGAACAAATGGATGAATTTTATGAGCAGCTTAGCGACTTGGGGATTGAAGTCGTTAACGACAACGATGAGGAAGTAACGCTTCGTCCGAATGATGATAACGAGAACGGAGATAGCGATGATTTCAGCTTTGACGACGATCTGTCGCTTCCGCCCGGAATCAAGATTAACGACCCTGTTCGTATGTATCTAAAAGAAATCGGCCGTGTGCCGCTTCTGTCCGCCGATGACGAGGTTGAACTGGCCATGCGGATCAAGAACGGCGACGAAGAAGCGAAGCGCCGTCTGGCTGAGGCGAATTTGCGTCTGGTAGTCAGCATCGCGAAGCGCTATGTAGGCCGGGGCATGCTGTTCCTTGATCTTATCCAGGAAGGCAATATGGGTCTGATCAAAGCGGTAGAGAAATTCGACCACAACAAAGGATTCAAATTCAGTACTTATGCAACGTGGTGGATTCGGCAGGCCATTACCCGCGCCATTGCTGACCAAGCGCGTACGATCCGGATTCCCGTTCATATGGTGGAAACCATTAACAAGCTGATCCGCGTATCCCGCCAGCTGCTGCAAGAACTGGGGCGCGAACCCACGCCGGAAGAAATTGCAGCCGAAATGGAGCTTAGCGTTGAAAAGGTTCGGGAGATCATGAAGATTGCCCAGGAGCCGGTATCGCTGGAAACTCCGATCGGGGAAGAAGACGATTCCCACTTGGGCGATTTTATCGAGGATCAGGAGGCGCTCGCGCCTGCGGACGCGGCGGCTTACGAGCTGCTTAAGGAGCAGCTGGAGGATGTGCTTGATACGCTGACCGAGCGTGAGGAGAATGTGCTCCGCCTGCGGTTTGGCCTCGATGATGGCCGGACGAGAACGCTGGAGGAAGTCGGCAAGGTGTTTGGCGTTACCCGGGAACGGATTCGCCAGATCGAAGCCAAGGCTTTACGCAAACTTCGCCATCCGAGCCGCAGCAAGCGGCTTAAGGATTTTCTGGAATAACCGCTCTTCATGGACCTTCTGCTGCATGCGGCAGGAGGTCCTTTTATTTTGGACCATAGCCGCGCTAGAAAAGAGGGATAGCCGTTGAATATGGAAAAGCGTGATATTATTTTGAGAGAAATCCAGTACTGGCGCCGCACCAGGCTGCTTTCTGAACAGTACTGCGATTTCCTGACCCATTTATATGAGGATGAAGGCAAAGTAAAAAGCGAAAATCCGATAACGCTGCAGAACCTGCAGCAGGGAAATATTAAAATTTGGCTGTTTTCTTTTGGAATTATTTCCTTGATTTTGTTAATTGGTTTTTATTTTAGCGTTTTTCCTTGGGGTTTGCAACTTGCAACAGCACTCTCTGTACTTATTATTTGTTACGGATATGCCAGCCTATGGAGGGACAAAATGCCGGCAATCGGCCTGTCGCTGGCGGGAATTGGCAGTTTGCTGATGCTTGGCTTCGGCTTATGGATGATTTCGCTGCATAGTCTGAATCCGCAAGTTTGGATTCCCATCCTTGTGGGAGCTTGCGGGCTGGTCTGGATCATCCTTGGATTTAAGCTTCGGATCGGTCTGCTTCAGTTCAGCGGTTACGGGGCGTTAAGTCTTCTGTATGCCGGGTTCGCGGGCAGGCTTCGTCCGGAGGCGGGCCTGTGGGAGCTGCAGCTGCTCTGGCTTCCACTGTGCGTGCTGATGATCTGGCTGAGTTGGCTGCTGTACCATAGGGTGAAAGGTATTTCCGGCGTCTATTTTGCGGTAGGAGTTGCTTTATGGCTCATGCCTGAGATAGACAGCCTGCTGCTGCGCCATGATTACCCGCAGTGGATTTCCCTCCTGCTGATTGGAAAAATTGCGGCCGAACTGGCGGTGCTGTTTCTCTTTCGAAAAAAATGGATTGCGTGGGTGGCTACATGAACAACGTAAAATTATCGCAAAGACTCGGGCTGCTGCTTGAACAAATTCCGCACGGATCGAAATTGGCCGATATCGGCTCGGACCATGCGCTGCTGCCGCTGGCTGCCGTTCAGACCGGACGCGCCGTGTCGGCGGTTGCCGGAGAAGTGAACCCAGGCCCGCACCGTGCAGCCGAAAAGGCCGTTCAGGACGCAGGACTGAAGGATCGAATCTCCGTCCGCCGAGGGGACGGGCTGGAGGTGCTCCGGCCGGAAGAGGCGGACTGCATTACGATCGCGGGCATGGGCGGCGCTTTGATCGCCTCGATTCTGAACAGGGGCAAGGTGGAAGGTAAACTGGCGGCTGTCCGCACTCTGGTACTGCAGCCCAATGTCGGAGAGGATATCCTTCGCCGCTGGCTGCTGGATAACGGCTGGGTACTAACGGCCGAAGCTCTTCTTGAAGAAGACGGTAAACGGTATGAGGTTCTCACCGCCGTGCCGCAAGATTTGGAGGCGGGGATAACTAACGAAGGTCTGTATGCGGATGCGGCGCGGGCGGGCGGAGAGCGCCTGTACAGCATGGAGACGCTGCTATATATGGGCCCTTGGCTGATCCGGCAGAGAGGCCCGGTCTTTGTTGCCAAGTGGCTGGATGAAATATCCAAGCTGGAACGTATTTTGGAGTCGCTCTCACGGTCAGAGCTTGAATCTGCCGAAAGCAAACGCACGGAGATAAAGGCGCGGATTAGAGAGATCACGGAGGTGCTGGCATGCTTGCCAAAGGACAAACCGTAATTCAATATATGGAGCAGCTTGCTCCAAAGCATGTGGCGGAGGAAGGCGACAAGATCGGCCTGCAGCTCGGCAGCCTGCATAAAGAAATTACAGGCGTTCTGGTTGCGCTCGATGTGAACGACGAGGTGGTTGACGAGGCGATATCCCGTGGCTGCAATCTGATTATCGCCCATCACGCGATCATTTTTCGGCCGCTGCAGCAGCTGCAGACCGATACGCCGATGGGAAAGGTGTACGAGAAGCTTATCAAGAACGATATCGCGGTCTATATCAGCCACACGAATCTGGATATAACCGAGGGCGGCATGAACGACTGGATGGCCGAGGCGCTAGGCATCGAGAACGCCGTTCCGCTCAAGGATAGCCATACGGAACAGCTGTCCAAGCTCGTCGTCTTTGTGCCGAAGGACCATCACCAGAAGGTGCTGGATGCCGTCCTGAACGCCGGGGCGGGCTGGATCGGCAATTACAGTCACTGCAGCTTCAACGTCGAGGGCTACGGCACATTTATGCCCCGCGAAGGCACCGACCCGTACATTGGGAAGCAGGGCAGAATGGAGCGGGCGGAGGAAATCCGTATTGAGACGATTGTCCCACTGGGCATTCGGGGCAAGGTCATTCAGGCGATGTTGAAGGCCCATCCATACGAGGAGGTCGCCTATGACCTCTATTCCATGGATCTCAAGGGCCGCACCTTTGGGCTGGGCCGGGTAGGCAAGCTGAAAGAGCCGACAACGCTCGGGCAGTTCGTGGAAACCGTGAAGACCGGCCTGAACGTAGAGAAGGTGCGCGTGGTAGGGGACCTGGACCGGCCTGTCCGCAAAGCTGCCGTGCTTGGCGGATCGGGCGGGAAATTCCTTGGCAGCGCAGTCTTCCGCGGCGCCGATGTGCTCGTCACAGGCGATATTGACTACCATACGGCGCAGGATGCGCTGATGGCCGGCGTCGCGCTGATCGATCCCGGGCATAATGCCGAGAAGATTATGAAAGAAAAGGTTGCCCAGTGGATCAAGGATAAGCTGACAGAGCATAAATATGAAACGCCGGTCTATGCTTCAGAAGTGAATACGGAGCCGTTCCGGTTTGTGTGATGGACTTGAAAGGCCGTGGATCTCTACACAAGTAGAAATGCACGGCCTTTTTAATGCTCTTCCAAAATCGAAGAAAAATTTCGAATTCGGTGTGCAAGTTTAAATCTTTTCCATACCTCGCGGTCATCGGAATGCTTACCGATAAAAAAGAATGGCTGCGGCCGCTCGTGGAGCTAAGCGCGGGGCGTATGGCTAAGGCTTACCAGGTTATCGTCTTTTACTCTGATTTCAATTGGTTCGGAAGGCCTGTTCCGGCGCTGCCGCTGCTCGCAGCAGCTGTTCTGCTGATGTGCATTGCCGCATACTTGCTCGCAGTGAGACAGTTTACGTGGAGGGAGGCCGCCGGATAGGGCCGACTGGAGCACGATTGGTTCACCCAAAGAAGCTGCCGGAGAGAAGGAATTTCCACCGAAAAAAGGGAATAATTACACTTGTTTCGGGGGAACGCAATCTGTATAATATATAATGTTGTTCGGAAAGTTTGACAGACAATCGCCGGCGGCATGAGCCGCGGGAGGAAAGTCCGGGCTCCATAAGGCAGGGTGCTGGATAACGTCCAGTCGGCGCGAGCCGAAGGATAGTGCCACAGAAATGGACCGCCGATGGCCGCTTGCAAGCGGCACAGGCAAGGGTGGAACCGAGGTGTAAGAGACCCCGAGGAACGCTGGTGACTTCGTTCCTGGTAAACCCCACCTGGAGCAAGACCTAATGGAACGCAGCCGATTCCGGGTAGGAAGAGGCAGCCTTCGCCTGAGGCGCGTTCGGGTTGGTCGCTGGAGCTGTGCAGCAATGTACGGCCTAGATAGATGATTGTCGCTCACAGTGGGAGGGTAGTTCCCGTCAGAACCACAAAGAGCACAGAACCCGGCTTACGGCAAACTTTCCTAAACTGGCAACACTTTATATTTGGACAAATTATAAGCGGCGGCGCAACCGGGAACCCGGAAGCGCCGCCGCTTTTTGAATACAGGTATAAATTTTTTATTAGTGGCTCCCCGGATGCAAGGATTCCAGCCCTTGGCCGCTCCATTCTTCCAATGCTTCTTCCAGCCGCTTCACGGCCAGCGGCAGCAGCTGCGGCGGCGTGTGGGTGAAGTTCAGCCGCATTGTGCTGCGGTCCGGCTCCCCTGGGTAGAATACTTCACCCGGGACGAAGGCGACGCCGCGGGCGACGGCCAGCGGCAGCAGTTCCGCAGTATTGATGGACTTGTCCAGCGTCAGCCATAGGAACATGCCGCCTTGCGGCTCCTCCCAATGGGCTCCCGCCCAATTCCTGGACCGCAGCTCGGACGAGAGGGCCTTCATCCGCGCCGCATACTCGCGGGAAATGGCGGAAATATGCCCTTCAAGGTCAAAGCCCGACAGCAGCTCATCCAGGGCGCGCTGGTCGACGGCGCTGGAATGCAGATCGGCCGCCTGTTTGGCTCTTGCGACTGTGGAGACAAGCTCCTTGCTGCCCGCGATCCAGCCTGTGCGCAGGGCGGGGGCGACGATTTTGGAGAAGGTGCCGGTGTAGACGACAGTGCCGCCTCCCATACCGCCGTCGATGGCCGCGAGCGACGGGAGTCCTGCCTTGTCTCCCCCGGCAAACGCGATTTCTCCGTAAGGATTATCCTCCAGAATAAGCGTACCGCTGCGGCGGCACAGCTCTACGACGCTGTGTCTGCGTTCTTCGCTCCAGGTCGCTCCCGTCGGGTTGCCGAAGGTCGGAACGGCATACAGCAGCTTAGGCTTATGGAGCCGGAGCTTGTGCTCCAGATCGCCCGGCAGCATGCCGTCCGTATCGCTGGCAACCGGGACGATGTTAGCGCGGTAAGATCCAAGCACCTGAAGAGCGGCCAGATAGGTCGGTGATTCGACGAGCATCGTGTCGCCGGGATCAAGCAGCACCCGGCAGAGCAAATCGATTGACTGCTGTGAGCCGGTCGTCAGCACCACTTCCGCCGGAGATACCGCGATTCCCTGCCGGGACAGCCTTGCGGCAACTTTTTCGCGGAGTGGAGTATAGCCTTCGGTTATGCCGTATTGCAGTACGGAAGCGTTGCCGGAGAGCGCCCGGTGGTAAGCTTCACGAACCGCTTCCAAGGGAAATAGGTCTTCCGCCGGCAGTCCGCCCGCCAAAGAGATGATATTGCCTCCTTGAGTCAGCTTCAGAATATCGCGCACGGCCGATGAGCCCAGATGACGCGCCATGGTGGAATAAACAATATTCATGCACTTATGCTCCTTACCCTCTGATTTGATGGTATCATAGCGGCAGAGGAGTATAACAGTAAAGCTTCAAATATAACAGTGGAGGTGACCTAAGGCATGCGTATCGAATTGAGCCGCGCCGGCGGCAAACCGCTTCCGCTGCAGATTAGCGAAGCGCTAGGGCAGCGCATATCCTCCGGACTGCTGCAGAAAGGGACGAAGCTGCCTTCTGTAAGGAAGCTCGCCGTCTCGCTCGGCGTCAGCCAGGTGACCGTCAGCAAGGCATACGCCGACCTCGAAAGACGCGGGCGGATTGTGCGCCGCCAAGGCCTCGGCTGCTTTGTCGCCCCGCTGAAAGACGGGAAACAGGGAGCCGGGGATTACCTCGAAAGAAGCGCTGGACGGCCCGGAGAACAGAGCTCCAAGGACGGTAATAAGAATGAGAATCATTGGGACGATACAGGCGGCGGAAGCCGGAGTCCAGGCCGGAACGGATTACATAAGGAGGCCGGATCGCGAAGAAAATTCGCCTGGCAGGAGGACTATGGGGATTATTTGCCCAGAGCGCAACTGTGGAGAAATTTTGACTACTCAGAGGAGGAATATTCCTTCCATTTGGCAGCTATTCATTCCGGAATGCTTCCCTTGAAAGAGATCGGCGAGGCGATGACGAGGCTGGTAGCGAAACGGCCGGAGCTGATGTCGGTCTACGGTAATTTTCAGGGAGATCTGGGGCTGCGGGAAGTGATGACAGCACATCTGCGGGCACGCGGCATCCCCCTCTCCGCTGACAATCTGATGATCACAAGCGGGACGCAGCAGGGAATCGATCTGGTGGCGCGTACCTTTGTCGGGCCCGGTGATGCGGTGTATCTGGAAGCGCCCAGCTATACGGGAGCTATTGACGTTTTTGCGGGAAGAGGAGCGGAGATGATATCTGTTCCCATGGATCAAGACGGCATGCGCATCGACCTGCTGACGAAGCTATGCGACCGGCGTCCGCCCAAGCTGATTTATACCGTGCCTACGTTTCAGAATCCGAGCGGGATTACGATGAGCATGGAAAGAAGACAGCGGCTTCTCGAGCTTGCCCGAAGCTACCGCTGTCTCATCGTGGAGGATGATCCTTTTTCCGATCTATATTTTTATTCTCCCCCTCCTGCTTCCATCAAGAGCATGGATAAGGACGGGCATGTCATCTATATGAAAAGCTTCAGCAAAGTGCTGGCTCCGGGCTGCCGGATTGCCTGCGTTGCCGCTGAAGGGGATATCCTGGAACGGCTGATCGCCGCCAAGGCGGCCAGCGATCTGGGCAGCCCGCTGCTAAACCAGCTAGCGGTGCTCCCGTTCATCGCAGGCAAATATGACGCCTACACAAAGGAATTGCGGGCCGCACTTCGTTCCCGCATGGAAAGAGCGGCCAGGCTGCTGAAACGCTATGCTCCGGATGGAGTCAAGTGGAGACTCCCCGGGGGCGGACTTAATCTGTGGCTGGAGCTTCCTGCTTCCGTCAACATCGGAGAGCTGTACAGAAGGGCGTCGCGGCAGGGCATTTCTTTTTTGGCGGGGCATGTATGTTATGCCGGCGAGCCTCCGTCCAGCCATATCCGGCTCTGCTATGCCCAAATGGAGGAGGCGCAAATGGAGCGCGGTCTGCTGCTCCTGATGCCGCTGCTCAAGGAAGCCATGAATAGCAGAATAATGTAATCATTTGATCGGCGTCTTATTTGGTCTTCAGTCTGCGTTCCAGCAGATTAATCTTCTCCCTGACATGCTGCGGCCACAGCTCAAGCGGAACCTCGCCGCCGGAAGCCGCCTGCAGCGTTTTGTAGATGTCCACCTGGCCCCAGCCGAAATATTTATCATGGCCCGGGCTGCCGAGATCGACAGTACTCTTGGTCATGAGATCCATGACCTCTTTGTTCGTCAGATCCGGATTCAGCGAGCGTACCAGACCGGCGAGGGCGGCGGCATGAGGGCTGGCCATGGAAGTTCCCGACAGTGCGGCGTACTGGCTGCCCGGGTACGTACTGGCGATACTTTCGCCGGGCGCTGCGACATCGACATAATCGCCGTAGTTGGAGAAGGACGCTTTTTCGCCCGAAGCGTTCGTCGCCGCGACAGCCAGCACCTCGGGGTAGGCGGCGGGATAGCCCGGGCGTTCCGTGTTGTCGTTTCCGGCGGCGGATACCAGCACGACGTCTTTGTCATAGGCGTATTTAATGGCATCATGCAGGAACTGCGAGTCGGCGTAATTGCCGAGGCTGAGATTGATGACTTTGGCCCCGTGGTCCACCGCCCAGATGACGCCTTCGGCAACCGAATAGGTGGTGCCGGCTCCGGAGCGGTCCAGCACTTTTACAGGCATGATTTTGTTATACCAACTGATGCCCGCCACTCCCTCGGAATTATTCACCAGGGCTCCGATTATGCCGCAGACATGGGTTCCGTGCCCTACGTCATCGTCCGGCTTGGCTCCGCTGGTAATGGCGTTGTAGCCGGAGAGCAACTGCCCGCGAAGATCGGGATGATCGGCCTGAACGCCAGTGTCGACAACGGCGACGGTGACCTTGTTGCTGCCCTTGGACAGATTCCACCCCCGGCCGGTCTCGATCGCCGGCAGATTCCATTGATAGTCGGGGAACAGCAGATCATTCGGAGTAATAACCGCTGCTTCATTTTCATCTGCGGAATCATTGGTTAAGTACACAAAGTGAGGCTCGGTGTACAGCGGATGCCATTTAGAGGCGAAGTAGGTCTTGAGCTGAGTATAACGCATATTGGAAGAACGGAAGATGTAAGCATAACCCAGCTTGCGGGGGGCTCCGCAGCGAATGTCGGTAGCTATCGTGCTAAGCTGGCCTTGCTTGGGATGGCCTTCCCTGAAACGGACGACGATTTCGTTCTCGTAATAGTGGCTCGCGTTCTCGTTGTCATGCCCGGTCTTGACGCTGATGTCCCGCAGCGTGTCGGCATGAACGGACTCGACGCGGAATTTCCCTTCCTTTGGATAGGGAATGAGGCGCAGATTTTTTCGTTGATGCTCGGCAACCCGGCTCAGCACGGTCTGGTCGATCAGCGCGAGAACGCCGACTTGTCCATCCCGGCTCCGCTGACCCATAATAAAGTACTTCCGGGTTCCAACGGCAAATGAAGGCGATTCGTAGGATTGATGCTTTTTAACAGCCGATTTGGCGGCATTCAGATACTGACGAAGACGCTGATGCTGCTCATGTGTGCCATCCGGCGGAATGGATTTGAATGTCCTAATCTGCTCTGAAGAGAAGTCGATCCACATAAGCATGGCAATATGCCCGTGGCTATGCTCTAGATGTTCCGCATACAATGCAACATCACGCAGCGGTTTGCCTGCGGTTGCCGTAAGCATAGCGCGCAAATCCCGGCCCGCATCAACGCGGTTCAGCCGCTCCGTGGCGGTAACATCCTGGACTAGCGCCGTTTTTTTCAGAGACTGCTCCTCAGTTGGACGCACATATCCCGGCTGCCGCCCGGTGTTCCCCGTTCCAGGATGCGTAGCTATGATAAACACCAGCACGGAAGCGCAGACCGCGGTGAGCAGACCGGCGATGGCAATATTTTTACGAGACATATTTCCCGCTCCTCCCTGACATTGTAATAAGGTTAGAATGGGAGGGCACAGCCTGATTTATACATGTGGAAAAGGGATACCGCCGAACCTATTTTTGTGTTAGGATAGACATGAAAACGATTGAAATGCAAGGAATTATGTAACAACAGGCAAGTTAAATTTAAAGCCGAAGTCAATAAGGGGGAGCAACCGCCATGTCAGCCAATATTCAGAATTTGTGCGAAACGACGAGAGAAAAGCTTAAATATGCCATTGAGAAAATGGAGGCATTCCTGAATCACTATGCGCTGCCGCAGCTTGCGCCCGAACAGGACGAAGAAGCGACGCATTTTTATCAAGGTTTTCTGTCTGACCTCCGTCACTTGCTGGTATTCTCCGAGATGTCGTACGAGAAGCTGGGAATTGCGCTCCGCCGTGCCACATTTAATGAAGAGTTTGCGCAAAAGTCGCTTTATAATGTTTACCACTTTGGCGTCAACAACTTTTTTTATCCGAAAAATGAAAGCTACTCGGAAGATGGCCGTTACGCCTACACGGGGCAGGATGCCATCCGCTTCCGCAAAAAGCCTGTTCGTCCTGTCCGCGATATCATTCTGGACATTACCAAGGTATATGAGGAACTGCGCGATGATCTAACCTATTACGAGAACGATTATTTGACTGAGCGCCGTATGCAAAATCAATTGTAATCTTCCAAAGTCTCCCGGATGAACGTGCGGGGGGCTTTTTCGTATTATTAGGTCAGCCAGAAACTTCTGGTTGGCCTATTTTTCTAGGTGCATTATTCCCAATAGAGGTTTGTCATGCTGTATCCTTGAGCTCCATGCTGTTTCGGTTTACTTCATTCGGAAATTCCCGTACTGCATAATAGCACTGCCGGAAGGACATAATGAATCCGAGGTGATATCCAATGGCAAATGCCGCGAAAACCATGGTCAACTGCAGTGTCAGCAACTGTCATTATTGGGGTGAAAGCAACATCTGCCGCGCCGAGGAAATCATTATTGAAATCGACAAACACTCGGGAAGCCGGATGAAAGAAGAATTCGCCGAAGAAATGACCTACGCGAATCATCATGATGTTGCGGCAAATTCCTCTGCAACCTGTTGTCTTACCTTTAAGCCGAAAGCGTAGGAGGGTTCCCTATGGACAGTGGACACAAGGGTTCAGGATCGAACGGCTCCAAACGCAAAAAAATCAAGCTGCGTCCGCGCAGAGTCGACTACCCACGGAAAGCGCCCGAGCATCGTGAGGAATATGCATCCGAGATCAGTCCGTTTCCGGTTCGTTCTAACTCTCCAGAGGATTCGGAGGAGCGGGGTAGGGACAGGGAAGGGGAGGCGGATAAGACGGCCGGTTATGCCGGACTTGTCTTAGGTATTGCTTCTCTGTTCATTTGGCCAATTATTTTGGGACCGTCGGCGGCAGTATTAGGCTATTATGCTTATAATAAGGGCCGCAAAACAGCCGGAGGCTGGGCGATCGGTCTTGGTATTGTCGCGACGCTAAGTTATTTCGTTATGATTCCTTTCGCTCGTTAGGATGTAACAGGGAACAGTTGGCAAAGAAGGCTTTCGGACCTTGGAAAAGGGCTGAAAGTCTTTTTTAAAACCCGCAAAAGCATAAAATAAACGTATATTTAACAAATTCCATCCAATAGCCGATATAATTATTAAAGTACTAGATTAAGGGAAGAGGGAATGCGGCAGCATGAATATTAATCCCGCCGTCGCCAGCCAGACTGGCCAATTGAAATGGATTAACCTGAGAAGTTCAGCTGATGGAGGCGTTTCGGCAAAAAATAATGAAAACACAGCATCGGAAGCATCCCGTTTTGAGGCGGTTCTTGCAGAGCAATCGTCATCTTCCGGTGAGGTGCAGGCCCGAACTGCTGCGTCCGAAGACGGGCTGCTGTGGAAGAAAGTCGGAGCCGTGGGGGCAGGCGCTATTTCCGGGGAAATAGCGGAAGCGGATATGCCGATTAACGGAGCTGCGGATGCAGCTGCAAAATCGACCGGCTATGAAGATCTTATTCAGGCAGCGTCGGCCAAGTACGGGGTGCCTGCCGATCTGATTAAAGCGGTCATTGATACGGAATCCTCTTTCAATCCGAATGTTGTTTCCTCAGCAGGAGCCAAGGGACTGATGCAACTCATGGATGGCACCGCCCAGGGGCTCGGGGTATCCGATCCATTCGATCCGGCACAGAGCATCGACGGAGGCGTCCGCTACTTGTCGTATCAGCTAAATCGGTTTAACGGGCAGGAGAAAATGGCGCTTGCCGCCTATAACGCGGGTCCGGCCCGCGTAATCAAACTCGGAGTTAGTACGGACGAAGAACTGATGAGGCAATTGGACAAGCTTCCAGAAGAGACGCAGGCCTATATTGCCAAAATTGAACGCGCCCGCGCCAAATATGCGGTATAGCGGTATAATAGAAAGGGTCAAACGGGACAAACCGTTCGCGCCGTGCTCCGGCCGCCGGGTCATCGTTTGATCCTTTCACTTTATTGACAGCAAAGGAGTTATGCCATATATGATTTATTGGGATTATGCCGCCGCCGCGCCGCCCTATGATGAAGTCGCGCGAACGGTGGAGCAGCTGATGAGGCTGCATTATGCGAATCCCTCTTCGCTGCACTGCGCCGGGGCCGAGGCTGCCGCTCTGATTGAACGCGCCCGTGAAGTAAGCGCCGCTGCGCTGGGCGTTCTTCCCGGGGAGATCAGATTCACCTCCGGGGCGACGGAAAGCAACAACCTGGCCATTAAAGGCGCCGCTTTGCAGTATACGGGAAGAGGCCGCCATATCATAACGACGGGGATCGAGCATCCTTCCGTCTATGAGAGCTGCCTGCAGCTGCAAAAAATGGGCTGGGAAGTCACTTTCATCCGGCCTGATGCAAACGGAACGGTGAACCCTTCAGAGGTTGCCGGCGAAGTACGGCGCGATACGGTGCTTGTAAGCGTAATGCACGTCAATAACGAAATCGGCTCGGTGCAGCCGCTGGCGGAGATTAGCCATGCTGTCAAGTCGGCGAATCCCCGGACCCTGTTTCATGTGGACGGCGTTCAGGGGTTCGGCAAGCTCCCCGGAGGTCCCCGGGATTTCGGAGCGGACTTGTACAGCTTGTCTCCGCATAAAATCCGCGGTCCACGCGGAAGCGGCCTGCTGTATGTTAAAGAAGGGGTTCAATTGTTCCCGCTGCTAAGCGGCGGCAGCCATGAGGGCGGCATGCGTGCCGGAACGGAAAATCTCCCGGCGATCGTTGCCGGAGCCAAAGCGGTGCGGATGGCGGCTGAGCGGCGGGGAGAATTTGTCTCCCGCATACTGCCGCTCCGGAACAGGCTGCTGGCATTTTTGCGGGAAATCCCCGAATTCACTGTGAATAGCAGCGAAAAGGGAGCTCCTCATATCGTGCATTTTTCTTATCCCGGCATGAAAGGCGAGGTTATGGCGCGCCAGCTTGAGCAGCTTGGCATGTTGGTATCCACTCGCTCTGCCTGCTCGTCGCGGCTGGCTGAACCGAGCCGCGTGCTGCTCGCGATCGGCAGGGATGAAAGTACGGCGCTTGGCGGCATTCGCATCAGCTTCGGGGATGAACATACCGCAAGCGATGTCACCGCTTTGGAACAGGCGCTGCTTAGCGCTATTAAAGCATTGAAGATTGCTGAAGGAGGCATGCGGTAACATGAAACCGACAGAACCCGCTCATTTGGCGGGAAAAAGCATAGAATACGCCGACATGCTGCTGCTGCGTTTCGGAGAGTTTACGCTTAAGGGCAAGAACCGCACCCGTTTCGAGAAGACGATGCTGCGGCATGTAAGGGAAATAGTCAAGCCTTATCCCAAGGCGAGGCTTCTTAAGGAATATGGACGGATATATGTCGAGTTAAACGGTGAACCGGCGCAGGAGCTGCTGGAAGCCCTAGTCAAAGTGTTCGGCATTTCATCCATCAGTCCGGTAAAAGCGGTTAGGCCAGTACTCGAGGAGATTATAGATGCAAGCCTTCGGTTTATCGAAATGGTTAATCCCGAACCGGGGACAACCTTCAAAGTAAATGCCCGGCGGGTATGGAAGGATTTCCCGCATGGCTCGCAGGAGATGAACCGTCTGGTATCTGCACCGCTGCTTAAGGCCTTTCAGGCGCTTTCTGTCGACGTCAGAACGCCGGAGTTTGAGCTGAGGGTGGAGATTCGGGAGCAGCAGGCCTATATTTTCTGCGAGAATATTCCCGCGGTTGGTGGATTTCCGCTTGGCACCAACGGCAAGGCCATGCTGCTTCTTTCGGGCGGGATCGACAGCCCGGTGGCTGCATGGTCTTCCATGCGGCGGGGGCTGGAAGTGGAATGCGTTCATTTCTTCAGCTATCCCTATACAAGCCGGGAAGCCCGGCAGAAGGTTGTCGATTTGGCCAGAGTACTGTCGCGCTATGCGGGAAAGATTCGGCTGCATCTGGTCCCGTTTACGGAAGTGCAGACTTCATTTGCGGGAATCGGCCAGGACAATCTAATGGTTACACTGATGCGTAGAGCGATGCTGAGGATCGCGACGACGCTGGCAGAACGCGAGGGCGCGCTGGCGCTGGTTACTGGTGAAAGTCTCGGCCAAGTTGCCAGCCAGACCTTACCCAGCATGAATGTCATCGGGCGCGCGACCGAGCTGCCGCTGCTGCGGCCGCTCGTCATGATGGACAAAGCCGAAATTGTAGATCTGGCGCAGCAAATCGGCACCTATGATTTATCCATTCTCCCTTATGAGGACTGCTGCACGCTGTTCTTGCCGAAGTCGCCGACAACCAATCCGAACCTGCATGTAGTTGAAAAGGTCGAGGCGGCGCTGCCCGATTATGCGGATCGGCTTGCCGAGGCGGCTGCGGCGGCTATTACGGTAGAAGTCACTCCGCATGGAGACGAACGTCCTGCCGATGAAGCGGATTTAATCCTAACGGTCAAGGAAGATTGGTTCTAATCCTTTATATGAAAATGGGACAGGAAGCATAGCTTGCCTTAGCCGAGCATACAAGTAGTTACATAGCCGGTTCGGGAGGAATGTTCGATGGAATCGATATGGCTGCTTGGGGAAATCTTAATGGTGAATTTAGTGCTCAGCGGAGACAATGCCGTAGTAATCGCGATGGCAAGCAAAAACCTGCCGGACAGACACCGGAAAAAGGCCATATGGTGGGGAGCGGCGGGGGCTGTGCTGCTGCGCTGCATCCTGACGCTGGCGGCGGTGCTGCTGCTGAAAATCCCTTATATTCAGGCTGGCGGCGGGCTCATGCTGCTCTGGATATCGTTCAAGCTGCTGCTGGAGGAGGAAGATCATATCCGCGTGAGCGAAGGCTCGACCGTGTGGAAAGCGATTCGGACCATTTTGGCTGCCGATTTTATTATGAGCCTGGACAATGTGCTTGCCATTGCCGGACTGGCGAAGGGCGATCTGGCTCTAATTGTTATCGGGATTGCGCTCAGCATTCCGATCGTTGTATGGGGCAGCGGCATTATCACCGGGTGGCTGCATCGCTTTCCGATCCTTATTTATCTCGGTGCCTATATTTTGGCCTACACCGCCGGGGAGATGCTCCTTCAGGACGCCAAGCTGGGAGCGATGCTGTCTTTCCTGCTGCCAACTCTGCATTCTTTATTGCCGGTTGCGCTGGGCGTCGCCGTCGTGGCGGCGGGCGGCATCAAGCGGCATACCCCAAGAGCGGGGTAGAGAATGGAGAAATAAGCTGCGCCTCTTCTGATTTTGCCTCCGAATTTTACAGGTTCTTCACGTTCCAGCCCTTCAAGAAGCTTTGTCCTGCAAAGGGTTACTGTGCAGACTTCAAAGACAAGGCCCCATCCTTCGGGGCTTTTTCTTTGGCTTGCGGTGGCGAATGATGGTGTTTTTTGCGGGATTCGGATAAAATAAAGAAGAATCCTGAAGCGTCGGACAGCCGATGCGGATCGGAAGAGATGCGAGTTGAAGGGATGGGTGGTATGATGTCCTCCAAAAACGATATAAAGCTGGGTCTGTTCGTCGTATGCGCCGGGCTCGTTATTTTACTGGGAAAATTGGGGGTATTCGGGTTTTTGGGACGGGCACTGTGGCCGCTCCTGCTGCTGCTCCCGGGAGTATTCCTGCATGTTCTCGTCTTCGGCCGGCGGATTACGCCTGCTGCGCTTATACCCGCTGGTATTCTTACCGTATACGGCTTGCTGTTTGGCCTGTGCAACACTTGGGGTTGGGGACTGATGGCTTATCTCTGGCCTGTACTGCCGCTGGGCGTGGCGGTTGGCCTTTACGAGTATTCGCTTTTCGTATCTCCGCGGAGCGGCGGATTAACCGCAGGCGCCATCGTACTGGGCGTTCTCAGTGTGGCGCTGATGTTCCTAAGCATCTTGGGCTCAGGCACTATGTACATTATTGGAATTGTACTCGTTCTGGCAGGAATTTGGCTGATCGCGGGACGGAGCGGCGGGCGGAATAAGTGGAACCGGGGCTGGTAGGCTTCTTCTTGGGAAATTGTTTTTTCATGAAAATACTTGCTTTTCAGAGTGCTTTCACGATACAATTAAAAATAATGTTGAAGCGTCGGGTTTTGCGTCCGGCGCTTCTTTTATGAAGCTTCCAATTCTGCTGCAAATTTCAATTGATTTTATTTGATAAATGAAAGGATTTGGATACAAATCATGCATTCAAGAGAACAAATTCGCAACATTGCGATTATTGCCCACGTTGACCATGGCAAAACGACACTCGTCGACCAATTACTGCAGCAGTCGGGGATTTTCCGCGAGCACGAGACAGTACAGGAGCGCGCCATGGATTCCAACGATCTGGAACGGGAACGCGGCATAACGATTCTGGCAAAGAACACAGCCATTACCTATAAAGATTTCCTGATCAACATTGTGGATACGCCCGGACACGCCGATTTCGGCGGAGAAGTGGAACGGATTATGAAGATGGTTGACGGCGTTCTGCTCGTCGTTGACGCGTATGAGGGCTGCATGCCGCAGACGAAATTCGTGCTGCGCAAGGCGCTCGAACAGAATCTGACCCCGATTGTGGTCGTCAACAAGATTGACCGTCCGGCAGCCCGTCCGGCGGAAGTCATCGACGAAGTGCTGGATTTGTTCATTGAGCTTGAAGCCAGCGACGAGCAGCTTGAATTCCCGGTCGTATACGCCTCCGCGCTGAACGGAACATCCAGCCTTGATCCGGAGAAACAGGACGACAACATGCTTGCCCTGTATGAAACGATCATCGAGCACATCCCATCTCCGACGGAGAGCGTGGAAGAGCCGCTGCAGTTCCTTGTTACCCTGATGGACTATAACGAGTATCTGGGCCGCATCGCCATCGGCCGCGTCAATCGCGGTATTATCCGTCAAGGCCAGGCAATTACAGTCATTCAGCGCGATGGCAAGCACAAGTCGGCGCGTATTGAGAAGCTGTTCGGGTTCCAAGGGCTGAAACGTGTAGAGATCGAGGAAGCCGGCGCGGGTGATATCGTGGCAATCGCCGGGATCAAGGACATCAACATTGGTGAGACCATCGCCGACCCTGCGAACCCAGAAGCGCTGCCTGTCCTGAAGATCGACGAGCCGACAATGCAGATGACCTTCCTGGTCAATAATTCCCCGTTCGCCGGCAAGGAAGGCAAGTGGGTAACCTCCCGCAAGCTGCGCGAGCGTCTGTTCAAAGAGCTTGAGACCGACGTTTCCCTGCGTGTGGATGAAACCGACAGTCCGGACGCCTTTATCGTATCCGGCCGCGGTGAGCTGCATCTCGGTATTCTGATCGAGAACATGCGGCGTGAAGGATACGAGCTGCAGGTTTCCAAGCCTGAGGTTATCGTCAAGGAAATCGACGGCGCCAAGATGGAGCCGCTCGAGCGCCTGCTTATCGATGTGCCGGAAGACAGCATGGGCGCCGTTATGGAGAGCCTGGGGACCCGTAAGGCCGAAATGGTTAACATGATCAATACCGGCAACGGCCAGGTACGTCTGGAATTCCTGATTCCGGCGCGCGGCCTGATCGGCTACAATACGCATTTCTTGACGCTGACGCGCGGCTACGGTGTCATGAACCATGCGTTTGACAGCTACGCTCCGCTGATCGGCGGTCAGGTAGGCGGACGCCATCAGGGCGTTCTCGTATCGACCGAGACCGGAACTTCAACGTTCTACGGCCTGATGGGCGTGGAAGACCGCGGCATCATGTTCCTGGAGCCGGGTACCGATATTTATGAAGGCATGATTGTGGGCGAGCATACGCGCGATAATGATATCGTTGTGAACATCTGTAAGGAAAAAGCATTGACCAACGTCCGTTCTGCTACAAAAGACGATACTGTCAAGCTGAAAACGCCTCGCCTGTTCTCGCTGGAGCAAGCGCTGGAATACTTGAATGATGACGAATATTGTGAAATCACGCCGAAATCCGTTCGCCTGCGCAAGAAAATTCTGAACAAGAGCGAACGCGAGCGTGCGGAGAAGCATCGTAAAATGGCCGAAGCCAATATGTAATCAAAGGCACTCTCAGATAAAAGAATCAGCCGCCGGAATCTCATTCCGGCGGCTGATTTGCCTTTACGGGACATAGCGGTGGTATAATGGATACAGCATCCATAACCGGAAGGAGTGACAACCCTTGCAAATTTGGCTTGCCGCGCACCCCTTGATTGCCTATGTAATTATCTTTGTTCTGCTTACTTATGTGTACAACCGGGTATTTCGGGTGAATCAGAAGCTGTCTCTGCTGAAGGAAGTTATGCTCTATGTGCTGATGGCCCTCGGTTCGGGCATCCTGCTTATTTTTCAGCATGATAAGCTGCCGATCATTCAGTGCCTGCTCGTCGCCGTCGGTCTGATGCTGCTCGTCCGGGTTCGCTATTTTCTAGAGGCAAGGCAGAAGCGCAGGGCGGCGGCCGAAGCTGCAAAGAGGCAGTAGAACGCAACCTTTAAGTGTTAATAACGTCTATTGTGTAAGAAGGATTTCACTAATTTCCAAAAAAGAAAAGGACTTAATTTAATTATGAATACTAGGAATGGCAGTTTGCCTCCAAGATCCAGAGGACAGCAGAGCGGTGTCAGAAGGCCCGCAGAGCCGTCTTCCAAAAAGGCAGTCCGCAAAAAGAAACCTGGCTTTTGGGCCAGGCTTGGAAGAATGCTGCTGATGCTCATATTGCTGTCGGCACTCGTCATGGTCGGATACTCCTTGTATTTGTACTACAAGCTGGACAGTAGTGTGCTGGATACGGGTGTAGATAAACCGGTGGCCGCCGGAAACTCAGCCAAGGTCAAACCGCTGACGGTACTGCTGCTCGGTACGGATTACCGGCCGAAGCATAAATCGTATCTGACGGATGTCATCATGGTGGCCTCGCTCAATCCGCAGACGGAATCGGCAACCATCGTTTCGCTTCCCCGTGATACGTTTATGGAGCTGGACGGCTACAAGAGAACGAAGATCAATGCATTTTATCCGCGTTTCAAAGTCAAGGAGGAGACCTCCGGCATCTCCGCTGAGGACGAAATGAAGACGATGATGGGCAAATATTTGGGAGTCAAGATCGACTACGTAACCGTGATTAATTTTCAGGGCTTCCGAGAGGCGGTCGACGAGCTTGGCGGGGTGAAGGTCAACATCAGCGAGGATATGTGTTATACGGACAGCGTGGACGGCACTGACATCAATCTGAAAAAGGGTCCGGCCGAGCTAAAAGGCGACGACGCGCTCGATTATGTCCGTTACCGCAAATCCAACTGTAAACCGGAAACGAAACCCTCCGATGATCTCGACCGCAACCGGCGCCAAAGCGAGGTGCTGCATTCGCTCATGGATCAGATGCAGTCGCTGGGGGGAGCTGTAAAAATCGGCGGGGTGCTGGATGCGATCAACGATAACATGAAGACCGACATCGAGAAGGATCAGATCAAGAATTTGATCGCGGCGTATTGGAAAATGTCCAAGGATAACGTGGAATTTAAGCCGGTGACCGGCACCTGGCGCAGCCCTTATGTATATATTAACGAAGAGTCTCTTAATGCCGCGAAGCAGAGTCTGAGGGACCGGCTGGCTGGAGCGGCTCCGGCCGCATCCGCAGCTCAGTAGACGCGCGGCACGAGCAAGCTCTGACTTTCCCAAATTGAATGCAAGTTTGGGCATATGTTATAATATAATTAACTAAGTTCTAACATGCTGCACAAGGGGGCCTGTCAACATGTCCGAATCCGCTGCCCAGCTTACCGAATCCCTGCTGAAGTTGCTGCAGAACGAAACATTTGTGCTGCTTAATACCGTTGATGCGGAAAGCGGCGGCCCTACGTCTACGGTTATTTCGTGGGTCTATGCGTTGGATTCTTCCACGCTCAGACTGGCGATTGATCACCGTTCGAGGCTGGTCAGAAATATGAAGGATAATCCCCTGGTAACCCTGACTGTCTTTGGGGAAGAAACGGTTCATGCTATTAATGGCAGCGCCGTCGTTAAGATTGATCCGCTTCCGGATGTTCCGTTCGAGATATGCTGCTTCGATGTGCAAATCTCGGCGGTGCGAAATGCGCTTTTTTATGGCGCGCAGTTGGAATCCGCTCCAAAATATGCCAAGGCATACGATCAGCGTGCGGCGGAGAAGCTGGATGGACAAGTATTTGCCGCAATGCAAAAAGCCTAGTGAGAGTTCACTGGGCTTTTTTTGACCTTTGGACCATTGAATCTGTGGGCAGGACTGCCGATATAAAGGTTAATGCTGGCCTCGGGGTGTTGTATCTTCGGGAGCCTGAGGAATGATCCGGCCGATGATATCGGCCATCTCGGCGGCAAAGCCGGAGATAGGGCGGCCTTGGCGGAAGTGGCGGCTCAGCTCGGCAATTCGTGAAGCCAAGTCGATATCCGCGGTCACGAGCGCGTTAATGCCTCTGTGGTCTTTGCGAAAAGCCTCGGCGACCGAGTATTTCACTGTTCCCACTCTGGAGCGGCTGAGCGACCCGTCCACGTCGATGCCGACAACCGCGGTGTTGCCCATTACGACGCAGTGCGCTCCTTTGACGCCAGGCACTCTTTTGGCCAGCTGTTCCAGATGATCTTTAAGCTCGGTGTCTCTTGGGGAGACAACAGCCGTTCCATCATTGGCTAGCGGTCTTACCCCGCGGTCCCCGTAATTCACGCCATGCATTGCCGATTGTTTATCCTGAGGAGAGGGTGATGATCCTTTTTTAGCCATACCGCAGCTTGTCAGCAGCAGTAGAAGGACCAGCAACAGACAAATTGATTTTCTCATAGATGCTTGCTCCTTTCGTCCAAGATGAAATCTGATTTTATCTTTGCCAGCGGCGAAAAGAGTTATGTATCTTTAAGACAAACCAGGCGCTGTGGAGGGGATAACATGAAAAAGATCTTTGTACTGGATACCAATGTACTGCTTCACGACCCCAATTCGATTTTTTCGTTTAAAGAGAATGAAGTCATCATTCCCGCTGTGGTGCTGGAAGAGATCGATAATAAGAAACGGAACGCCGATGAAATCGGACGCAATGCCCGAACGGTGTCCCGCCTGCTCGACGGACTTCGCGAGCGTGGTCATCTGCACAGCGGCGTGGAGCTTGAGCACGGGGGCAAGTTGAAGGTCGAACTGAATCACCGCAGCTTCATCAAGGTGCAGGAGATGTTCGGCGAGGTATCCACTGACAATCGGATTTTGGCTGTGGCGCTTAATTATTTGCAAGAGGAGAGCGAGAAGGTCGATCCCCGGCCCGTCGTGCTCGTAAGCAAGGATGTTCTGGTCCGTATCAAGGCCGATGTGCTCGGCATTACACCGGAGGACTATTTATCCGACCGCACAGGCGACTTGAATGAACTGTACGCCGGGTACCAGACACTGCCTGTTCACCCGGCGCTGATCGACGAGTATTACAGCAACCGCTCCCTTTCGGTCAAGCAGCTGCAGTTGTCCTATCCGCTGTATCCCCATGAATTCATTATCCTGAAGGATGAGATCGGCAGCGGCAAATCGGCACTGCTCAAGGTAAGCAGCGACGGCAGCCGTCTGGAGCCGCTCTATCTCGGCAACGATCCTGTATGGGGAATCAGCGCCCGCAATGCGCAGCAGCGGATGGCGCTTGAACTGCTGCTTAACGAAGAAATTCCGCTTGTCACCATCACCGGCAAAGCGGGAACGGGCAAGACGCTCCTGGCGCTTGCCGCCGGCCTGTTCAAGGTTGAGGATGAGCATAAATACAAGAAGCTCCTGATCGCCCGGCCTGTCGTTCCGATGGGCAAGGATATCGGTTATCTGCCTGGTGAAAAAGATGAAAAGCTCCGGCCGTGGATGCAGCCGATATACGATAATCTGGAGTTCCTGTTCGATACGAAGAAAGCCGGCGACATCGACAAAATTCTGATGGGTCTCGGAAGCATTCAGGTTGAGGCGCTGACCTATATCCGCGGCCGCTCCATCCCGGGACAATTCATCATCATCGATGAAGCGCAAAATCTGTCGCGCCACGAAGTAAAGACGATCGTCTCCAGAGCGGGCGAGGGCAGTAAGGTTATTCTGATGGGCGACCCTGAGCAGATCGACCATCCTTATCTCGATGCCGCAAGCAATGGGCTCAGCTATATTGTCGAAAAGTTCAAACAGCAGGGCATAAGCGGTCACATTACGCTGGAAAAAGGAGAACGTTCCCGTCTGGCTCAACTGGCTGCCGATTTGCTGTAGAAACGTCCCTTTTAAAATTATACAGGAGGGGCCGGGAGGAAACTTCCGGCCCCTTCTGTATGTAGAATTGGTTGAAAGCGCTATCATTGAGTGGGCAGACAAATGCTCCGCAGACTGGTAAAATAGGGAGACGGGCCTCGAAACGGACAAGGAGGAGAACATGCTGAAACGCAAAAACTACTGGCTGCTGTTTGCAATTTTATTGCTGTCGCTGACGAGCTTGTCTCCCAGTATGGACCTGAACCAAACGGATGATCCTCCTGTCTTGAATGAAGATCAATCGCAATCCCAGAGCTCCTCCCTCCGGCAAAAGGGCGAGCCAGCCCATCTTCGGATATCGGTGTCGCTAAGCAACAAGGAGTTCCGCGAACTGCAAAAAATTAGCGGCCATTACGCATTATCTACCGGAGTAACGGTAGAGCTGAGCAATCTAGGAGAAGCAGCCGGAGAGGATGCTTTGATGAATGAGCTGACGATCGGGAACAGACCCGATATTGTGATGACAGAAGCGCATCATATCAAGGAACTGGCGCAGCAGGGGTTTTTGCTGCCCGTTGACGTATACCGGAGCTCGCCCGGGGGGACGCCGTTACCCCCGCTGCAGCCGCTGCTGCAATGGAACGGTTATGTCTGGGGCATGCCGCTGGATATTGATCCGTATGTCTTTGTCTATTCGCTAAAGGTGATGGGGGAGCTCGGAGTAGAGGCGCTGCCGAGAACTCTTGATCAGTGGACCCGGCTGCTGGAACAAAGCTTCAAGAAACCCAATACATACGTGCTGGCGATGGATGCGGGCAGCGCTTATGGTGTGTCCGCCTTTCTGGAAAGCGTGAGCAGCTCTCTGTATCCCGGGAGCCGAGATGCGCTTGACTGGATCGGGCAGGCGCGCAGCTCCATCTATCTGACGGACGGGCAGGACGATAGTGTCTGGAATATGCTTCGGGAGGGGAAGATAGCCGCAGCGGTGCTTCCGCTTTCTGAGTGGCAGGAGAGTGGGGGCGGCGATCTGGCAGCGGAGGCGCCGTGGTTAGGAGACGCTGTCGGAGAAGAAACGCTGTACAGCCGCACCTTCTCCCTCTCCGCTCAGACCCGAAGTCCGAAGGCGGCGGCCGACTGGCTGTCATATATAACATCGGCGAGATCGCAGCTGGATTGGCTGGCTGGCACCGGGCGGCTGCCGGCGGCGGAAGAAGCGTACCGGGGCGGGCTGCCGGGCGGAGACAGTCTTCCATTTGACGCTGGCAGCCTGCTGATGGGTGGAGGAGGCCTTGCCGGAGAGCCCCAGGCCGATTGGAGCGAAATAACGTCAGCGGCGGGTTTGCTGCTGACAGGCAAGCTGGATGCGGCGGGATATATCAAAGCGCTCTCGTATTCACCTGAGGAAGAGGATAATGGGCTCTAAACGGGCGCATTATCCTCAGAACGACAGGGTAAGCTTCACATGAAGCACGCCATCCTTGCTGTCCACTTCAGAGGCGCGAAGGAAAGAGACGATCTTGGACGGATAGAAGCCCAGATCAAACTCCTCTTCCAGTGATTTGCGCGTCATATCAGGCAGTTCAAGGCCATTGAAGATGATGCTGTCCACATGAAACATCAGCCCGTTCATTGGCTCATCCTGTATGGTGTAATGCCCCTGAAGGCGAAGCGACAAGTCCCCGCTCTTGCCGGAAGCGATAACCGAACCGTTCTCGAACGTAAAAGCGAAATTGTCGAACAGCTTGTTCTTGGAATGTAAAAATTCATTCAAATCCGCTTCTTTCAAATTCAATTCGTAAGTCATCCCCCGGCGCGTCAGAACGCCCTCGCGGTTCTCTACGAACTGCGGCAGATCATTCATCGCCGCGGACAGCGCTTTAAAATAGGTCTTAACTTCATGGATTCCGATATTTTGCCAGTATGCTGTAAATTCCTCCAAAAGGGCTGCCATGCTCTCCGGATTCCCGCTGCTCTGAATAGCGCCGTTAATGTCCTTGTGCAGAGCCTCAACCCGCAGCTTCTGTTCCTCTAAGGCGCTTCTCAGCTCCGCCAACTCCTGAGAAGAGCGCTCTGCCGCCTCCAGTGTGGTCCGCAGATCTTTATACTCCTTCTCATACTCCGCCAGTATTTCCTTGTCATGCCCCATAATCATTTCATAGTAATCGAGCAGAATGAACCATTTGCTTAGTGTCTTTGCAGACAGCAGGGCGGTGAGCAGGGGGTCCCTGTCCCCCGTATAGTAAGCGCGCACAACGGCGCCGGCCCGTTTTTCCTTTTCCGTGATGTCCGCCTTTTTCTTGGCGGCCTGGCTGCTTAAAGCGGCCGTGCTAAGTTCAAGCGCGTGCTGCTCGGCGCCGATGCGTTCAATTTCCTTTTCGATTTCAGCCGCAGACAGCGTTTGCTGCATCAGCTTGCGGGCTTCTTCATTATCCGAAAAAGACGGCATGGAAGCAGACGGCATGGAAGAAGGCGGGGAAGCGGAAGGAGCGGCGGCCGTTGCGCTTTGCTCCGGATCGGCAGACAAATAAGGCGCCGGCGGAATCAGCAGCAGCGAGCAGCAGAGCAGTATGAGCGGAAAGGCAGTCAGTCGTTTGCGGAAGAGCACCGCACTCACCTCCTTGGAAGACTTAGCTTATGCTAGGTATAATATGTTCGATCCTGTAAAAATATCATACCGCTTTTCAGGCCGGCAGCCTATATCAAGGCACACAAAATAACCCCACAGCGCGTGGGGCTTTGATTTCGGTGTTTGCTTAGACGGGGTTCACAGGGGAAGGCCCATCTCAAAGATCGTCCAATAGCTGAAGCCTGTAAAAGTGACGATCATATAGCCCCAGAACAGCAGGATATAGGTTTTCTCGGTGAACTTCATATACCCCATAATCACGAAAAATGCGGTCTGTAAAAAGAACAGCAGCGCCATTTCGACCATATCTCCAGCAAAAGCCATCAGACCGATTGTCAGCGTGAAAAATCCCAGTACCCGAAACATCCGAGCCACGTTACCATCCCCCTCCTAAGGTTCTGAACGTACGGATAAACCTATATTTATTATACCCGGCGGACAAAATAGTGTAAACGAATACAATGGAAAAAGAGGGCGATTTTCCTGGGAATGTGATCGATATGATTGACGTTGGGGGAAGATGATGAAATCGCTATTTTCCTGGATCGCGTATGAGCGGAAGCCAAAATGGAAATACAAAAGAGTATCAAATAGATTCTATGAACTCTATGAGAGGCATAGGAATGGAGTAAGCAGCTTTTATCCCCATTCACTTGCTGGCGGGACCGCCGGTTACGAAGATGGTTATTTCAAGATGTTACTAGGAGGTTTGGCTTTATGACAGCCATTAGACAGGATGCCTGGAGCGAGGAAGACGATCTCATTTTGGCGGAGGTTACACTGCGTCATATCCGGGAAGGCAGTACACAACTGGCCGCATTTGAAGAAGTGGGCGAAAGAATCGGCAGGACATCGGCGGCCTGCGGATTTCGCTGGAACAGCAGTGTTCGCAAAAGCTACGAGGAAGCGATATCTATTGCGAAAGGCCAGCGGCAGAAAAGAAGCTATCTGAAAAAACAAAACTCGTCCAGAGGCGCTCAGGTAGCCGGCTTCATTATCGGTGACGGTGATGAGGTTTACGGAAGTGAAGGAGCCGAGAACTCCTTGTCCATCGATGCCGTTATCCGGTTTCTGAGACAGTGGAAGGGTACTTATCAGGAAGCGGGCCGTCAGCTAAAAATGCTGGAAAGGGATCTTCGCGATAAGGAGGAGGAGCTGTCCGAACTTCGAGCCGAGAATGAGAGATTGTCCAAAGAAGTGAATACCGCTCAAAGCGATTATCGAGTGGTTAACGATGACTACAAGGCGCTTATTCAGATTATGGATCGCGCCCGCAGGCTCGCATTCTTAAGCGAAGAGGAAGAGGAGATCAAGAACCGCTTCAAGATGGACGCTAACGGAAACCTGGAAAGAATCGAATGAAGGAGAGCAATATTTACGAAATCCCGCCTGCGGCTTAAAGATAGGCCGCACTGGCGGGATTTTCCTTTTGTCCGCCGCCCGATATACTAGAAAAGTAACCTAATCAAATGGGGCCGTGGCTTGGAAGCATACTCAGCTGCTTTTGCGAAGACCCCGGAAACTTAAATGATGGATGGACGGTGGACAGAGCTTTGAGAATCGATATTATTGGCGCGGGCTCGCTCGGACTTCTGCTGGCGGGAAAGCTGATCTTTGCCGGAGGCAGAGTCCGGCTATGGTGCAGAAGCGAAGAGCAGTGCGCGGCGCTTTTGGAAGACGGTATTACGATAAGCTATGAGGGCGGACGGCAGCCGATCCTGGTTCCAGGCAGCGAGGTTGAAGCACTGCCTATGAGCGAGTTCTCACGGTTCTATGCGGATGAGACCGCAGACTGGCTCGTGCTGACGGTCAAACAAGGGCCGCTGCACCAGATGCTACCGGAACTCCTTGCTCCTCTTCGGCATACTGAATTGAATCTTCTGTGTCTTCAGAACGGCTGGGGGCATATGGAGCTGCTGCGGGAGCTGCTGCCTGCGGCCCATCTGTATGCGGCCGTAACAACGGAGGGCGCGAAGCGGGAGTCTGCGGTCCGGGTCGTTCACGCCGGGAAGGGACAGACCTTCATCGGTTTGTGGGGCGAGAGCGGAGCCGTTCAAATGAATCAGGCCGCTCATTTGGCAGAGACGCTGGCGCTAGCAGGATTTTCCGCAGCTGTGTCGAATCAAGTGGAAACTATGATTTTTCGGAAGCTTCTGATTAATGCCGTAATTAATCCGCTGACTGCCGTATGGCGTATTCCGAACGGTGAACTGCTGTCTTCAGATCTGCGCCTAAGCATGATGAGGGAGCTTTACGAGGAAGCGGTTTCCGTCTATGACGCCTGCGGTATTTCCTACGAACACAGCTTATGGAATGACATACTTGAGGTATGCCGTGCGACATCCGGCAATCTGTCCTCCATGCTGGCTGACGTTCTGGCTTCCAGGGAAACGGAAATCGGCTGGATTAACGGCAGTCTGGTTGAATTGGCGAAACAGTCGGGCGTAGATGTGCCCGCGCACCGATTGATAATCAAGATGGTGGAGGGCATGATTGTAAAGGAGAGGTGAAGCCGCTTGGAATGGCTCCGCAATTCGCTGATCGTATTAAGCATAACGCCTGTACTGCCTTTTTTGCTCGTCTATTTTATTTCTGTTGCTATGGGGCGGGACAAGAAGCCGGCTCTTCAATTGGCTATGGATGTGACGACTGTTTTTCTGCTGTTCTCCGTATCGGCGCTGTTCAATAATATTTTTCATTCGGGCTTCGGATTCTATCTGATTCTCCTGCTTGTGCTGATTGCGGCGGGATTGATCGGCGGCGCTCAGAACCGCCTGAAGGGAAAGGTAGACGGGAAAAGATTGCTGCGGGCGGTCTGGAGGCTTGGCTTTTTGTTCATGGGGACAGGCTATGTGGTGTTCATGGTTGTCGGAATGATTAAGTATATCTTGAAGGTGATGTCATAAAATCTAACATGAGCAGAATGAGATTGTCACACAATTTTAAAAAAAATTAAAAAAGTTTATTTACGAGTACATTCCTCTGGATTTTTTTTGACCACTGGTTGTATAATCATAAACCATATAACACCATTCTATTTAGGGGGAACTGCTAGATGAAGAAGAGTAAAAGTCTTTTACTCCTGTTCGCACTCGTTCTTGTCATCGGAACCGTGCTTGCAGGATGCGGCGGTGGCAACAATGCTGCCACGAACACTGGCAACACCGCAGGCAATACACCGGCCGCTACTGATGGAAGCGCATCGGGAGAGAAGCTTGCCGCTGATCAAACGCTTAAAATTAACCTGACCTCCGAGCCTCCGACATTCGATCCGGCTCTTGCTAACGACAGTCAAGCCAATACGGTTCTGAAGACTATGTACGAAGGTTTGACCCGCATGAATGACGAAACTGGACAAGCCGAGCCGGGCATCGCCGAGAAATGGGATGTATCCGCTGACGGTTTAGTATATACATTCCACCTGCGCGACGCCAAGTGGAGTAATGGAGATCCTGTTGTAGCCGGAGATTTTGTCCGCGCCTGGAAACGGGTCCTTGATCCTGCCGCTGCCGAACCGGCTCCATACACTTATCAATTGTATTACCTGAAGAACGCTCAAGAGTACAATGAAAAGGAAAAGAAAATTACCGACTTCAACCAAGTTGGCGTTAAAGCGGTTGACGATAAGACGCTGGAAGTGACGCTGAAAGCGCCAACTCCATATTTCCTAGGTCTACTGTCCTTCTATACTTACTATCCGGTTCATAAATCGGTTGAAGGCAATGCAAAATGGGCAACAAACAAAGATACCATGGTCGTTGACGGTCCTTTCACATTGACCGAGTGGACGACAGGACAATCGATCCAAGTATCCAAGAACGATAACTACTGGGATAAAGATTCCATCAAACTTAGCACAATCAACTTCTCGCTCGTGAACAGCAGCGCTACCGAACTCCAAGCATACGAGAGCGGCCAATTGGACTATGCAGGTAATCCTAACGGGGAAATTCCGACGGAGCAGCTTCCGATTGTACAGAAAAAATATCCGGATGAGTTTATTAGAAAAGGTATTGCAAGTGTGTACTACTATGAATTTAACGTAACCGAGAAGCCTTTCAGCAACGTGAAAATCCGTAAGGCTCTTGCGATGTCGATCGACCGCCAAACGCTGATTGACAAGGTTACTTTGGGCGGACAACTGCCGGCATTCGGCTTCGTTCCTCCGGGTATTGCTGGCGGTAACGGTGAATACCGTACGGCTATTAAAGACAACTACTTTACTGAAGATGTAGCCCAAGCCAAGACTTTGCTAGAAGAAGGTCTGCAAGAAGAAGGATTGACTAAACTACCGACATTTACCTTGTCATACAATACTAATGACAATCATAAGAAAGTCGCTTTGGCAATCGCTGACATGTGGAAGAAATCCCTGGGCATTGACGTGAAGCTCGAAAACCAAGAATGGGCCGTATTTATCGAGAACCGTCAACATCAGAACTTCCAGGTTGCCCGCTCAGGCTGGACAGCGGACTACAACGATCCGATGACCTTCCTTGACATGTGGGTAACGAAAGGCGGCAACAACGATACTGGTTATGCCAACCCTGCATATGATAAGCTGATCGCCGAGGCGAAAGCAACGGGTGATGCTGCGGTTCGTCAAGAGAAATTCGCGGCTGCCGAGAAAATGATTATCCAAGACGACATGATCGTGATGCCGATTTACTACTACACCAATAACACGCTGATCAAAACTTATCTGAAAGGCGTTACACATGATTTCAGCGGCGCTGTTGACCTGACTCGCGCTTACCTGCTCGAGCACTAAGATTGAAGAAATTGCTTTAAGCTTCAGTAAGCATATTTAATTGAATGATTAAATATCTGAAGTAGATCTTGCACTTCGGGATATATATGTGGAATTCCATATATATCCCTTTTTTTTTGAAAGTTAAACTTACAAACTGCGCGCTTATCCTTTGCCTTATATTTTTACGAGAAACGGATGACGTCCCTGCTTGGACGTACAGTCGTTTCTTCTTAATGTGTCTGCTTGCTTTTGTAAAAGATATGGTAAATTACAAAATATAGAATTATGGACAATTGGTCAATAATTGCATAAAATCATATTGTGTTGTGAAAAAAATGTCGAAGGAGGTGTTGACGGGCATGGTACGCTATATTGCGAATAAGTTTTTTTATATGCTGGTTTCCCTGTTTGTGCTGATCTCAGCAACGTTTTTTCTGATGAAGGCTATTCCGGGTGATCCGTTCACATCCGAGAAGAAAATACCGGACGAAATCCGCCAGCGGCTGTATGAACAGTACGGTCTGGACAAGCCCGTCTCGCAGCAGTATTTAAAATATTTAGGTAATATCTTGCAAGGTGATTTTGGGGTTTCCATGAAGCGCCTGAATCAGGATGTATCGCATATTATTGGCCAGACGTTCTCCGCTTCACTGAAGCTGGGGCTTGTTGCCATTATTGTGTCGATTATTGTCGGTATTCTGCTTGGGATGCTGGCGGCGCTGTACCATCGTAAATTCATCGATACAGCGGCTATGGTGCTGGCTGTTCTAGGAATAGCTGTGCCAAGCTTTGTGCTTGCCACGGTGCTGCAGTATATTTTTGCTTCAAAGCTGGGTTGGGTTGATGTTATGGGCTTTAATGATCCTTTGGACTATGTTCTTCCAGTCGCCGCATTGTCGGCTCAGCCGATTGCTTTTATCGCCAGGCTGACCCGTTCCAGCATGCTTGAGGTGCTGCACGCGGATTACATCAAAACGGCGAAGGCCAAGGGCCTTAGCTGGATCGTTATTCTCTTCCGCCATGTGCTGCGCAACGGCATTTTACCTGTAGTGACTTATTTGGGACCTATGACAGCCAACATCGTTACCGGCTCCGTCGTAATCGAACAGATCTTCGGCATTGGCGGTATCGGCAAGCAGTTCGTCGAAGCGATAAGTACTCGGGACTACCCGATCATTATGGGCATTACGATCTTCTACGGCATTCTGCTCATGGTGACGCGCTTTATTACGGACGTCGCCTATGTCTTTGTAGATCCGCGCATTAAACTGACCGGGGGAAAGGAGGGCTAAAGAGTGGCATCTGAACAACATATGGTACCATCGGGCGCTAGTCTGAAGCCCGAAGATTTCCGCAAGATTGGCGTGGATGAGAAGCAGGCGGAAGTCATTTCGCGTGAGAGTTTATCGGCCTGGAAGGACGCTTGGCAGCGGCTGCGCCAGAACAAGGCGGCTATGGCAGCATTGGGCTTGCTTGTATTGATTATTCTGGGCGCCATTATCGGCCCGCATTTAACGCCTTATACTTACGATTCGAATGATTTGCTGAATACCAACCAGCCGCCGTCTGCAGCTCATTGGTTCGGTACCGACGAACTGGGCCGGGATGTGTTCGTCCGCACCTGGAACGGTGCGCGTATTTCCCTCATCGTAGGTCTGGCCGCAGCTTTGATCGACCTTCTGATCGGGGTTGTATACGGCGGCATCATGGGATTCTTTGGCGGACGTACGGACAGCATCATGAACAAAATTTCTGAAGTGCTGTATTCCATTCCATACCTGCTGGTGGTTATCCTGCTTTTGGTTGTGATGGACCAGAACTTGTGGACGATCATTCTGGCGCTGACGATTACGGGCTGGATTAATATGTCGTGGATTGTGCGCGGCGAGATTATGCAGCTTAAGAACCGCGAATTTGTGCTGGCTTCCCGTTCGATGGGTGCAAGCTCCAGTCGTCTCCTGTTCAAGCATCTGCTTCCGAACGCTATTGGACCAATAATCGTAACGGTTACGCTGTCTGTCCCGAACGCGATCTTCGCGGAAGCTTTCCTGAGCTTTCTTGGACTCGGCGTACAAGCTCCGAGAGCTTCACTCGGTTCAATGATCAATGACGCGCTGACCGGCTGGTTGGCTTACCCATGGCGCATGCTTTTCCCGGCCATCCTGATCAGTGTGACCATGCTGGCCTTTAACATTTTTGGCGACGGTCTTCGCGACGCGCTTGACCCTAAACTGAAGAAATAGGAGGTGAACGATAATGGACCCGATTTTACAGATAAAAGATTTGCATGTTTCGTTTTTTGTAAAGGGCGGTGAAGTACAGGCCGTCCGTGGTATGAACTTCGAGATCGGCAAAGGGGAGACGGTAGCGATTGTCGGCGAGTCCGGCAGCGGAAAGAGCGTTACCGCCCAATCGATTATGCGGCTGATCCCATCGCCGCCGTCGAAAGTGAAGAAGGGCGAAATCATTTTCCAGGGACAGGATCTCCTCAAGAAAAGTATCAAAGAAATGGAAGCTATTCGCGGCAAAGACATTGGCATGATATTTCAAGACCCGATGACCTCTCTTAATCCCACGATCAAAGTGGGCAAGCAAATCACGGAAGTATTGATCAAACATCAGAAAATGTCAGCGGCCGAAGCTGCCAAGCAAGGCATTGAAATGTTGAAGCTTGTCGGCATCAAGAATGCCGAGGCCCGCTTTAATCAATATCCCCATGAATTTTCCGGCGGTATGCGGCAGCGGGTGATGATCGCGATTGCCCTTGCCTGCCGCCCGGCGCTGCTCATTGCGGACGAGCCAACAACGGCGCTCGACGTAACGATCCAGGCGCAGATTATGGACGTTATGAAGGATATGCAGCAAAAGCTCGGCACCTCCATCATTCTGATTACGCATGACCTTGGCGTTGTCGCCGGCATGTGCGACCGGGTTATCGTCATGTATGCTGGCGAAGTGGTGGAAACGGGAACAAGATGGGAAATTTTCAAAAATCCGCAGCATCCGTACACGAAGGGGCTGCTTCGTTCGATGCCGCGTCTGGACCAGAAGAAAGGCGAGCCATTGATCCCGATCGTCGGCACGCCGCCCGATCTGATCAAACCGCCGATCGGCTGCCCATTCACTGCCCGCTGCAGTGAAGCGATGGCGATCTGCGAAAGAATCGATCCGGGCATTACGGAATTCAGCGATACGCATACGGCGCGCTGCTGGAATCTGCACCCGATGGCCAAGGAGGTGCAACAATCTTGAGCAAGCAACTGATTGAGGTGGAAGGCCTCAAGAAATATTTCAATGTAGGCCAAGGCAAGGTACTCCGAGCGGTCGATAATATCAACTTCTCGATCCGCGAAGGTGAGACGCTCGGCATGGTGGGCGAGTCCGGCTGCGGAAAAACGACAGCGGGCCGCACGGTCCTGCGTTTATACGAACCGACCGCAGGCAGCGTTAAGTTTAACGGTACGGACATTTACAAACTGTCTCCAGGTAAAATGAAAGCTATGCGCCGCGACATGCAGATGATCTTCCAGGACCCTTACGCGTCGCTTAACCCGCGATTCACGGTGTCGGATATTATCGGCGAAGCGCTGGATATTCATAAAATGGCCGGCAGCCGAGCCGAGCGGAAGAAACGGATCGAGGAACTGCTCGATATGGTTGGTCTTAACCATGACCATGCATCACGGTATCCGCACGAATTCTCGGGCGGCCAGCGCCAGCGGATCGGGATTGCCCGCGCCCTTGCGGTTAATCCGAAGTTCATCGTCTGCGACGAACCGATTTCAGCGCTTGACGTGTCGATTCAGGCTCAGGTCGTCAACCTGCTCAAAGAGCTTCAGAGTCGTCTGGGTCTGACTTATTTGTTCATCGCGCATGATTTGTCCATGGTTAAGCATATCAGCGACCGTGTGGCGGTCATGTATCTGGGTAAGATGGTCGAGCTGGCCGAGAGTGAAGAACTGTACGCCAACCCGATTCATCCTTATACCAAAACGCTGTTGTCGGCTATTCCGATTCCCGATCCGGAAATCGAGGTCAACAAGAAACGCCTGCATATGCATGATGAGCTGGCCAGCCCGATTTACTCGGCTGACGCGAAGACCAGTGAAGAAGAAACGAAGCTGGTTGAGGTTTCAAAAGGCCACTGGGTAGCCAAGGCATACGCCTAAGTTTCGGGAATAGCCTGAATTCTCTTGTCCTCAAGGAAAATACTTGAAAGTTCCGGGGTTTCCGGCACTCTTGATGGAGCGCCGGAAATCCCGTTTTTTTCATCAATTAATGATAAATTTTGAGAATGATCTTTGACGCGGCGTGCTCCTTTGGATACAATCATTTAAGAAGTTTGAGAACAGGAGGCTACCTGAGATGAATGTTGTACCGGAGCCGCTGCCGGGCGGACCGGCGCTCGCCCGAGGGTTTATGCACAGCTATGAAACGGTCGCTCATTTATTCGGCGGCAATTTTACGCATGAGAACAAGAGGCAGCGTGCCGTTTGGCTGGATCAAAGCGAGAGCCTCCGGGCTGACCGCAGCCAACTTGCGGAAGTGCTGCGGGCCTATAACTTAAGGTATAATAACCATGAAAAGGTAAGGTTATCGCTCGATCTGCTGGAACAGCCGGAGACACTGGTCGTTGCCGGTGGACAGCAAAGCGTCCTGTTTACAGGTCCGCTCCTTGTTATCTATAAAGCGGTCACGGCTATCCTTGCTGCACAAGAAGCGAGCAGGGAGTTGGAACGGGCGGTTGTGCCCATTTTTTGGATTGCTGGCGAAGACCACGACTGGGATGAAGTTAATCATACATATTTGCTCAACCGGTCGGGAGAAGTAACGAAACTGAAAGTCGAGCATCCGGATGCGGGGCATTCCTCGGTCAGCCATATCGATGTGGAAGAGGGGCATTGGCGCCGCCCGCTTGAACAGCTGGAAGAGCTGCTTCAGGAGAGTGAATTTAAGGCGGAGATGATGGAGCTTATGCGGGCAGCCGCCGCAGGCGGCAGCATGTGCGGCTCTTTTGCGGAAATTATGGGTTCGCTGTTCGGCAAATACGGTATGGTGCTGCTGGATTCGGCGGACCCGGCCCTGCGGCGGCTGGAGCAGCCGTTCTTCCGCTCGCTGATCGAGAACAATGATACGCTTGAAGCCTCCTACCATAAGACGGCTGCCGACATTAAAGAGGGAGGATTTCAGCTTCAGGCTGATGTGACGGCTGGCGGAGCGAATCTTTTTTATATCCATAAAGGGGCCCGGTTGCTGCTGATCAAGAAGGACGGGATATTCACCGACCGGAGAGGCACTGTCTCTTTTTCCCGCGAGGAGCTGCTGAATCTTCTGGACCGGCACCCCGAACGCTTCAGCAACAATGTGTTGACCCGGCCGCTTATGCAGGATTATCTTCTGCCTGTATTGGCGACGGTGCTTGGTCAAGGCGAAATCTCATATTGGGGGATTACCGGCCGGGCGTTTGCGCATATGGGGCTGCGGATGCCGCTGATTATTCCCCGCATGTCTTTTACTATCGTGGAAGGCACGCTGCATAAGCATTTGGAGAAATACGGACTGACTTTCGCCGATGTCCAAGGCGGACTGGAAGACAAGAAGCGGCGGTGGCTTGAAGCACAGGACGAGCTGGAGCTTGGCAGAAGGTTCGAGGAGGCGAAAGCTGCTTTCGCGGCGATGTACGACCCTCTTATCGAACAAATCGGCACGGTCCAGGCTGGACTTATCAAGCTTGGCGGCAGCAACAAGGAGAAAATACTGGATCAGATTTCCTTCTTGCAGCATAAAGTGCAGGACGCAATGGCGAAACAGAATGAAGCCGCGCTGCGGCAGTGGGAGCGGATTGAACGTTCGCTTATGCCGCTGGGCAGACTGCAGGAGAGAGTTTATAATATTATCTATTATTTGAACCGATACGGCCGATCCTGGCTGGACGGGCTGATGGAGCTCCCCACAGATTACAGCGGGACGCACCGGATTATCTATATGTAAGAAGTTAAAATAATAAATCACGATCAGGAGGTCATCCAATGAGTTCCCTATCCAAGCAAAATAGTATTGTGGCCGATATGTCGCTCGCTTCAGAGGGACATCTCAAAATTGACTGGGTTCGCCAGCATATGCCCGTGTTGAACCGTATCCGTGAGCAGTTCGAAGCGGAGCAGCCGTTCAAAGGGCTGAAAGTATCCATTACGCTGCATTTGGAAGCCAAAACCGCTTACTTGGCCAAAGTCGTGCAGGCTGGCGGCGCGGAGGTAACGATTACCGGCTCGAACCCGCTCTCCACGCAGGACGATGTATGCGCTGCGCTGGTCGAAGACGGCATTACCGTATTTGCCAAATACAATCCGACACCCGAGGAGTTCAAGGTGCTCAACATCAAGGCGCTCGAAAGCAAGCCCGACCTCATTATCGACGACGGCGGCGACTTTGCGACGCTGCTGCATTCCGAGCGGCCCGACCTGATGGTGAACATCCGCGGCGGTGCGGAGGAGACAACGACCGGTATTATCCGGCTGAAGGCTCTGCAGAAGCAGGGTGTGCTGAAATTCCCGATGGTTGCCGTCAACGATGCATACTGCAAGCATCTGTTCGATAACCGCTACGGCACCGGCCAGTCCGCTTGGGATGGCATTATCCGTACAACCAATCTGATGGTTGCGGGCAAGACGGTTGTGGTTGTCGGTTACGGCTGGTGCGGCAAAGGCGTCGCTATGCGGGCCAAGGGACTTGGCGCGAACGTTGTCGTCACGGAAGTCGATGCGATTAAGGCGGTTGAAGCGCATATGGACGGGTTCCATGTCATGCCGATGCTGGAAGCGGCCAAGCTGGGCGATTTCTTTGTTACCGTAACCGGCAACCGTTATGTCATCCGGGGCGAGCATTACGATGTGATGAAGGACGGGGCCATTATGTGCAACGCCGGTCATTTCGATGTGGAGGTCAACAAGCCGGAGCTTGCGGAGAGAGCGGTAACGCAGCGCGTTGTCCGTAAAAATATCGAGGAATACCAGCTCAAGGACGGTCGCAAGCTGTACCTGTTGGCTGAGGGACGGCTGGTCAACTTAGGCGCGGCGGACGGTCATCCGGCGGAAATTATGGACATGACGTTCGCGCTTCAGGCGCTCTCGCTGAAATACGTAAATGACAACTATGAAAAAATCGGCGTCAAGGTCGAGAATGTTCCTTATGAGCTGGACGAGCAGGTTGCCCGCTACAAGCTGGAAAGCATGGGGCTCGGCATTGACCGCCTGACACCCGAGCAAGTTGCGTATTTGGATAGCTGGAAGCTAAATGATTAATCGCGGTACCGTTTCTCGCAGAAATATAAGGCAAAATGATAAGTGCTCAGCTTATAAATTCTGATATTTTGAAATAGGCAGCAGGCAGCTTGGCCAATATTAAATTGGTAAGCTGCCTTTTTTATTTGGTGCTTTCATAAAGTCCGCTATGAAATTTCGGTCTATTTAATAGAAGGAATTTTTCAAAAATGAAGGGATGAACAAGGTCGAAACGCGGATTAGCGCAGGGCCGGCGGTTAATTTTATCTTCGACACAAAGCACGACCCCGTCATTCGCTTCGATAAATTTACCGATGGTTTTACCTCCGGCATGGTTGGCGTATGTCTTTTTCGTCAATAGTCTTTCACACGGTTCGTATTGATTCCCTGTTTTATGTCACATTGCACCGGACTCCCGAATAGTACCACGCGATTTTCTTAAGGATGCAAGGAGGATAAAGGCAGGAATAAATTCCCTTTAACCGGAAAAAGGTTTTTGATTTTTAGTGACGAATCTATTATGCTTAAGTGGTGAAAAGTGGGGCAAAGTGGGGACCAGAGGGATTAAGGAGTGGGCAGCCAATGTTTATGGGGGAATACCAGCATAGCATTGACGATAAAGGCCGTATCATTATTCCGGCCAAGTTTCGTGAGCTGCTCGGCGTCTCTTTTGTGGCCACCCGCGGACTCGATTCCTGCCTTTTCGTTTATCCCATGGAAGAATGGGCAATCATGGAACAAAAGCTGAAAAGTCTGCCGCTCATGAAGAGCGACGCCCGTGCGTTCAGCCGTTTCTTTTTCTCGGGAGCGACGGAATGCCAGTGGGACAAGCAGGGGAGGGTGACCCTTCCCGCTAATCTGCGTGAGTATGCGAAGCTGAACAAGGACTGTGTTATTCTGGGCGTATCGAACCGGGTGGAAATCTGGAACAAGGAGCTTTGGGAACAGTACTTCGGGCAGTCGGAAGAATCGTTCAACGAGATCGCCGAGAAGCTGGTGGATTTCAACTTTGATTTATAATTTATTTACCGAATACTGTCTTGGAGGGATAAGTCTTGTTTCATCACATCACGGTTCTGAAGGAAGAAGCGACGGAGGGCTTACATGTCAGAGAAGACGGCATCTATGTGGATTGTACGCTCGGAGGAGCGGGGCACAGTGCCTTAATTGCTTCCCGCTTGGGCAGTCAGGGCCGGTTGATCGCGCTCGATCAGGACGACTGGGCCTTGGACAACGCCAAGGAAAAGCTGGCCGCCTTCGGAGACAAAGTTATCCTGGTCAAGACGAATTTTCGGGATTTGGAGGAAGTACTGAGAGCGCTGTCTATCGTACCGCAGAGGGACGGCATTCCTCAGGTGGATGGCATCCTGTTCGATTTGGGCGTCTCCTCCCCGCAATTTGATGAAGGAGAGCGCGGCTTCAGTTATAACCATGACGCTCCGCTCGATATGCGGATGGACCGGAGCGCCGAATTGACCGCTGCGGAAATCGTTAACACCTGGCCCGAACAGGAAATTGCCCGTGTGCTGTTCCAGTATGGAGAGGAGAAGTTCTCCAGGCGGATTGCGGGAAAAATTGTGGAGCGGAGAGCAGTTCGACCTATTAATAGTACGGGGGAACTAGCCGATATAATTAAGGAGGCAATTCCGGCCGCGACGCGCAGGACGGGCGGACATCCCGCCAAACGAAGCTTTCAGGGGCTGCGCATTGCCGTGAATGACGAATTGGGCGCTTTTGAAGAGGCCCTTCATGCGGCTGTGCGATGCTTGGCTCCCGGAGGCAGAGTTTCCGTGATTACGTTCCATTCCCTGGAGGACCGGATTTGCAAGCAAATCTTGAACAGCTATGTCGGCCGCTGTACGTGCCCGCCGGATTTTCCGTTATGTGTATGCGGAGGCGAAGGCCAGATGAAACTGATCAATCGCAAGCCGCTTACGCCCGGCGAAGAGGAGCTATCCTTGAATCCTCGCGCCCGCTCGGCCAAGCTGCGCATTGCGGAGAAATTGTAAAAAAGACGATAAAAGGAGAGTCAGAGATGGCCTATACCCGCGGCAATTTGGCTGTGCAGCAACAAAGGGAACCGAAAGTTAATCCACGCTACCGCGAAAAGACAAAGGTTATCACAAGGCGAACGGCGCTCCCCGTGCAGGAGAAGCTTCTATACCTCCTGACTCTAGCCTTATTCGTCCTAGTGTCCAGCGTCTTGGTATGGCGCTATGCCCACATTTACGATTTGAACAAGCAGGCGCAGAACTTAGATTCTGAGATTGCAAAGGCTAAGAAGAAGATTGCCGTTTATCAGAAAGAGAAGCAGGACCTGGAGCAGCAGATTCCAGCCAAGGCCCGTTCCTGGGGCTGGACCTCTCCTGACGACGAGCAGACGATTTTTGTTCCTCGGAATGTTGCTTATACTAATGAGAAATAGTCATAGGGATCGTAAGAACGCGAAAAAGAGTTGTGAGGTTTGCGTATGATAAAAAGAATAAAGCTTCGCACGCTGTTCATAGGGGGATGTATTACCCTCTTTTTTCTTGTTCTGGTCGGACGGGTATTCTATATTCAGGTGCTTCAAGGGGATTTTTGGCAACAAGAGGCCGCAAAGACTTGGGCGCATACGACAATTATCAAAGCCCTGCGCGGAGAAATTACAGATCGCAACGGAAATGTCCTTGCCAGCGACGTACCCGCTTTTACGGTGGTCGTGGAGCCGGACGTCATTCATGAGCGGGGCCTTCGAGACGAAGTCATTCAGGGACTGCATGAGATTTTGAACAAGCCGGTTTCGGAACTCGAAGAACTGATCGATGCGAAGGATAAGGACGGCAATTTATACAAGAACCGCGAGGTGCGCAACGAGGGCTGGAAAGTCGATCAGGAAGTGGCCGACAAGATTGCCGAGTTCGCGAAAAAGCTGGAAGAGAAGCATGATATCCGCGAAATCGGTATCGGCACGGTCAAGGACCAGAAACGCTATTATCCCAAAAACTCGCTGGCCGCTCATATTCTTGGGTATACGAACCGTGAAGGCAACGCCGTGGCCGGGCTTGAGTATTTCTACGACAAGCAGTTGAGGGGAATGGACGGAAAGCTCAATTACCAGAGTGATGGCAAGGGCGTCAAGCTTCCGGATGCTGAGGAAAGCTACAAGCCAGTTGTCAATGGCGATAACCTCAAGCTTACTATTGACAGTACGATCCAGTATTACATCGAAGATGCCATGAAAGAGGCCTACGCGGAATATCAGCCGAAGAGCATGACGGTCATTGCCGCCGACCCGAACACGATGGAGATTCTGGGCATGGCCAATCTGCCCACCTTCAATCCCAATGAATACTGGAACACGCAGGATCAGGCCGATTTCTATAATCATGCCATCAAGTCCATTTATGAGCCGGGGTCGACGTTTAAAATCGTGACGCTGGCGGGCACGGTGCAGGAGAAGCTGTTCGATCCGAACGCGAAATTTCAGTCGGGCTACATCATGATCGGTAGACGACGTCTTAATGATATGCATGGAGGTTGGGGGAGAATTACCTATCTGGATGGCGTGAAGCATTCCAGTAACGTGGGTTTTGTCAAGCTGGGCTATGAAATGCTTGGGAAAGATAAGCTTGTTAAATATGCTGATGATTTCGGCTTCGGCCAAAAAACGGGGATTGATCTGCCTGGGGAAGCGAAAGGCTTAGTCAAGCCGTATTATGAAGTGGATTTCGCCACTCTGGCTTACGGTCATGGGAAGGTGCAGGTCACCCCGATCCAGCAGCTCGCCGCGGTATCGGCGGTCGCCAACGGCGGCAAGCTGATGAAGCCGTACGTGGTCAAGGAAATCGACGACCCGAATACCGGGAAAATGACCGTTACGAAACCGGAAATGGTGCGTCAGGTCATCTCAGCGGACACCGCCAAAAAGACGGGCAGCTATCTGGAGCAGGTGGTCGCCGATCAGAAAATTGGAACCGGGAAGAGAGCCTATATTGACGGTTACCGCGTGGCGGGCAAGACCGGTACAGCAATTAAAGTGGGTATCGATGGGAAGTATGATCCCACCAAGAATTTGGTCTCCTTCATCGGTTACGCTCCGGTTAACGATCCCAAGATCGCGGTCATCGTCATCATGGACGAACCGAAAGGAGATGTCGGCGGCGGCACGGCGGCGGCGCCGGTGTTCAAGAAGATCGTTTCCCAGTCTTTGGAGTATATGGGTGTTCCCAAAGTGTATGCGGATGGGGGCAAGAACGGAAAGAAGTCCGGGGATGATGCGGTGTCGGCGCGCACTGCTCCGAACATGGTCGGCCAAACGATGAAGTCCGCGAAAGAACAGCTCCTTGATCAGGGCTTTGATTTCGAAAGTGTCGGAGGAGGTCCGACAGTGGCCAGCCAGTATCCGTCCGCGGGTACGGCCCTTGCTTCCGGGCAGAAGGTATACCTGCTCAGCGAGCAGGGCGATAAGCCGACCATTCCCGATCTGCGCGGTGAATCGCTGCGTGACGCGCTTGAGGTGCTGAGCCTGCTGAAGGTCGGCATCCAGGTCAGCGGAGAAGGGTATGTCACGGAACAGAAGGAATCCGTGAATAACGGCAAAAAGCAAGTTGCATTGACCCTGAAGCCTAACAAGCAAGACGGACAAGACACCGAGACAGCCTCGGGGAAAACGACCGATCCGAATATCAAATCGGCCTCCCCATCAAAACCGGCCGGATAGTAACTCCGAACAGAACGCCGCATCCTCGAACTAGGCTTGTTCTAAGCCCTGTTTGTCCTGAATAGTCATGAAGAAAGAGCGCATGTCTATGCTTTGGAAAGCGGGGATGACAGAGATGAAAGTTTCGAATGTTGTGTCGCGGCGGCGGATGCTATGGACTCTGCTGGGGCTTGCCGTGTTATTCATAGCTCTGGTCCTGCGTCTTGCCTATGTGCAGCTGTCCAAGGGAGAAGAATTGTCAGCCAAGGCGGAGAATTCATGGCGCCGTAACATTCCGTTCACGGCCAAACGCGGCGAAATTCTGGACCGCGAAGGGACTGCACTGGCCTATAACATCAGTTCGCCGACCGTGTATGCCATTCCGGTGCAGGTCAAGGACAAAGAGGGGACGGCGGTAAAGCTGGCTCCGCTTCTGGGAATGACGCAGGAGAAGCTGGTAACCCTGCTATCAAAACGTGAATCCACGGTGAGACTGCAGCCCGGCGGACGCAAAATTACGATGGAGCTCGCCGGGAACATTCGTGATTTGCAGCTGCCGGGCATCGTTGTGGCCGAGGACAGCAAGCGTTTTTACCCTTATGGAGATTTGGCGGCGCATATACTCGGCTTCACAGGCATAGACAATCAGGGAATTACCGGGATCGAAAATGTCTATGACAAGCTGCTGAGAGGCATCGGCGGGAATATTTCGTATTTGTCCGATGCGGGGGGACGGCTGATGCCCGGCTCTTCGGAGAGATACGCGCAGCCCCAAGATGGCCTGAACCTCGAACTGACCATTGACAAGCAGATCCAGTCCATTATGGAACGGGAACTGGATCAGGCCATGGTCAAATATCAGGCCAACGCAAGCTGGGCGATTGCAATGAATCCGAAGAACGGGGAGATTCTGGCGATGGCAAGCCGTCCCGGTTATGAACCGGGCCAGTATAAAGAGTATGACTCCGCGATCTATAACCGGAATCTGCCGATCTGGATGACATACGAACCCGGTTCAACATTCAAGATCATTACGCTGGCTGCTGCGCTGAACGAGCACAAGGTGGATTTGCAGCATGACCACTTTTACGATCCCGGCTATATTGAAGTAGGCGGGGCCAGGCTGCGCTGCTGGAAAAAAGGCGGCCACGGTAGCGAAACATTTCTGCAAGTAGTGGAGAATTCCTGCAATCCCGGCTTCGTTGTTCTGGGACAGCGGCTCGGAAAAGACGCGCTGTTCCAATATATCCGCAACTTCGGCTTCGGCAGTAAAACGGGAATTGATCTGAACGGCGAGGAGAACGGCATCCTGTTCAAGCCGTCCCGGGTAGGGCCGGTGGAACTGGCAACTACAGCCTTCGGCCAAGGGGTATCCGTAACGCCGATTCAACAGATTGCGGCGGTGTCGGCGGCGGTCAACGGCGGGAAGCTTTACAAGCCGCATGTTGCCAAAGCGTGGGTCAATCCGGATACCGGGCAGACCGTATCCGAAGTGAAGCCGGAGATGATTCGTCAGGTCATCTCGGAGGAGACGTCGAAGAAGGTGCGCGAAGCGCTGGAGAGCGTCGTCGCCAAAGGAACGGGCCGGCCGGCATTTATTGACGGCTACCGGGTCGGCGGCAAGACGGGTACTGCGCAAAAAGTCATTAACGGACGCTATTCCTCGTCGGAGCATATCGTTTCTTTTGTCGGCTTCGCGCCTGCGGATGATCCGCAAATTGTCGTATACACCGCTGTGGACAATCCGCAAGGCATCCAATTCGGGGGCGTTGTGGCTGCGCCGATCGTGCAGAATATTCTGGAGGATTCCCTGCATTATTTGAAGGTGCCTCAGCGTAAAGATCAGCTGGCCAAGGTCTACAAGCTCGGGGAGACGCCCATTGATGTAGTACCGGATTTGGTCGGCGCTACAGCCCAGGACATTTACGAGGATATGAATATGAATTTCAATCTTGTCCGTTCTGGCACCGGGGATACGGTTATCAATCAGGCGCCCAAGGCGGGAACAAGAGTGGAACGGGGATCGACGATCCGGATTTATATGGGTTCTTCCAGTCCATAATGATAAAGAGAGATTATTCGATATAATGGAGCGAGGGATTGAAAATGAAACTTGAAGATTTATCATCCTGTCTGGCGGCTGCGCGTTTATACGGAAATGGCGGGATAGAAATTACCGAATTGCAGGCGGATTCCCGCCGTGTAAAGCCGGGTGATCTGTTCATCTGCCTGCCCGGATTTACCGTGGACGGACATGATTTTGCCCCTCAAGCCGCATCAAGCGGGGCGGCTGCGCTTGTAGTCGAGCGAAAGCTTGAAATCGATCTGCCGCAGATTGTGGTCGATGACAGCCGGTTCGCGATGTCCGTCCTGTCGAATGCATTTTTCAAGTCGCCCAGCAGCCGGATGAAGATGATCGGTGTTACCGGTACGAACGGAAAGACGACGACAACATATTTGATCGAACGCATCATGGAGGACCATGGTATAAAGACGGGGCTTATCGGAACAATTCAAATGCGCTATGGCGGGGACAGCTATCCGATGCCCCGGACGACGCCGGAATCGCTGGAGCTTCAGCGTTCTCTGAATGATATGGCGTCTAGTGGCGTGCAGTGCTGCGTGATGGAGGTTTCCTCGCATGCGCTCGAGCAGGGGCGGGTAAAAGGAACGGATTTCCGTACCGCCATTTTCACCAATCTGACACAGGATCATTTGGATTATCATCATACGATGGAAGAATACCGCGCGGCGAAGGGACTGTTCTTCTCCAGACTTGGAAATGTGATTTCCCCTTGGAAAGAAGAACGGAAATACGCTGTATTGAACGCGGACGACGCGGCAAGCTCCTATTTTGCGGCCCAGACGGCGGCGGAAGTCATTACGTATGGCATTGACAACGACGCCAACGTCCGAGCTTCGCAAATCTCCATCACGGCCAAAGGCACCTCTTTTCACGTGGACACCTTTAAGGGCGAAGCTGATATTTCACTTAAGATGGTAGGCAAATTCAATGTGTACAACGCGCTTGCCGCCATAAGCGCCGCTCTGCTTGAGGAAGTTCCGCTTGCGGATATCAAGGCCAGCCTTGAAGCAGTTCCGGGTGTAAGCGGGCGTGTGGAGTCGGTTGACGAAGGCCAGCCTTACGCGGTCGTTGTAGACTACGCGCATACTCCGGACGGACTGGAAAATGTGCTTCGCACAGTCCGGGAGTTCGCGGAGGGTAAAGTCCTGACCGTCTTCGGCTGCGGCGGCGACCGTGACCGGACTAAGCGGCCGCTAATGGGCAAGATCTCAGCTAAATACAGTGACCTCATATTGGTTACTTCCGACAACCCGCGTACCGAAGATCCGGCTGCGATTCTGAAGGATATTGAGGCCGGGCTGATCGAAGACAGCGTGGACCGCAGCCAATATGAGCTGATTGTCGACCGGCGCGAAGCAATCGTGAAAGCTATTGATATGGCAAGCCCCGGCGATGTAGTATTGATTGCGGGGAAAGGTCATGAGACCTATCAACTCATTGGCGGCGCTGTTCTCGATTTCGATGACCGAATCGTCGCCCAAGAAGCCATAAGGGGTCGAAGCCATTGATTACAAGAACATTGCAAAGTATCGCCGCCATGTGCGGGGGAGAGCTGTCCCCGGGCAGTGCTTCCGGTACAGAAATTACAGGAGTCGTTACAGACTCCCGAAAAATTACGCCCGGCTGCCTGTTTGTACCGCTGGTTGGCGACAGCTTTGACGGGCATGATTACAGCAGACTTGCGCTCGAAGCCGGCGCTGCCGCAACACTGTGGACGCGGGATAAAGGCGCCGCTCCGCAGGGAAATGCGGTTCTGGTGGATGACACGCTGGCCGCGCTGCAGCGTTTGGCATCCGCCTACCTTCAGGAAGTGGCTCCGCGCGTAGTCGCCGTCACTGGCAGCAATGGGAAGACAACGACCAAGGATATCATTACCGCCCTGCTGGAGACGCGATTTAAGGTGCACAAGACGCAGGGAAATTTTAATAATCACATCGGTCTGCCGCTCACCGTCCTGTCCATGCCGCCCGATACGGATATCGCCGTACTGGAAATGGGCATGAGCTCGCGCGGAGAAATATCACTGCTCTCGTCACTGGCGCAGCCGGACACCACCGTCATTACCAATGTGGGCGAATCGCATCTTCTCCAGCTTGGCTCGCGTAAGGAAATCGCCCGGGCAAAGCTGGAAATCACCGAAGGGCTTAAACCGGGCGGGCTGCTGATCTATAACGGCGACGAGCCGCTGCTTGCCGAAGTGATGGGTGAGCCGGGATTCGCGGCGCCGGAGGGCCTTAGGACGTTCCGCTTCGGGCTTGAGCCCGGGAATGACGATTATCCGACAGGAATCATGACGCATCAAGGCGGAACGACGTTCACTTCAAGCTGTCACGGCGAGCAAGCCTTTACGCTTCCGCTGCCTGGCACGCATAATGTCGTGAACAGTCTGGCCGCGCTGGCGGTGGCAAGCCATTACGGAGTGAACGAAGCAGAGATGGCAGACGGACTAAGCAGACTCAAGCTGACCGGAATGCGGATTGAGATCATCCGGACAGTCTCCGGCCTTACGCTGCTGAATGACGCCTATAATGCCAGCCCTACGTCAATGAAGGCCGCGATCGGTGTGCTTCAGTCCATGAAGGGTGCAGGCGCCAAAATTGCGGTGTTAGGGGACATGCTTGAGCTTGGGCCGGACGAAGCCGCCTTCCATGAGGAAATAGGGTCTTATCTGGACCCGGAGAAAGTTGACTTTGTCTTTGCATACGGACCGTTGTCCGCACATTTGGCAAAGGCCGCCGCACTTCGGTTCGGTCCGGACCGGGTATATGCTTTTACCGATAAGTCTGCGCTGACCGATCTGCTCATTAAGAAGACCGATAAGAAAGATATCGTACTGTTCAAGGCGTCCAGAGGCATGAGGCTGGAAGAATCGCTCCAGCATCTGCACGCCCATTTTGATCAAAGTTAAAGATTTGGAGAGGATGAACCCGTGGATTATCAACTGCTGCTTCTAACTATCGCCATATCCTTTATCCTTGCGGTCATTGCCGCTCCGCTCATCATTCCGCTGCTGCGCCGCTTGAAATTCGGACAGCAGGTTCGCGACGACGGGCCTCAAAGTCATTTGAAAAAAGCGGGAACGCCCACGATGGGCGGAATTATCATCATGCTGGCGTCCACCTTGTCTTTTCTGAAATTTTCCGTCATAAATACGGACTTTTATGTCCTTTTGGTAGCTATGCTTGGCTATGGCCTGGTCGGCTTCCTGGATGATTATATCAAAATCGCTTTTAAACGCTCACTTGGACTGACTCCGCGGCAAAAGCTGTTAGGACAGCTATTGGTGGGTGCCATCATATGCGGCCTGCTGATTTCCGCCGGACACAATACAAGCATCAGCATCCCGGGTACAGCCATCAGCTTTGACTGGGGCAGTTGGTTCTACTATCCGTTTATTATCCTCATGATGATGGCTGTAACCAATGCAGTCAATTTTACCGATGGAGTAGACGGATTGTTATCGGGCGTCAGCGCCATTGCGCTCGCTGCTTTTGCTGTAGTGGCCATGCAGGCCACTTCCATTGCGGCAGGAGTATGCGCCGCAGCGATGATTGGTGCGGTGCTTGGCTTTCTGGTGTTCAATGCTCATCCGGCCAAGGTGTTTATGGGGGACTTCGGCTCCTTCGGCATTGGAGGCGCGATTGGCGCCATTGCCATTGTTACCAAAACAGAGCTGCTGTTTGTCGTAATCGGCGGCGTCTTTGTTATTGAAATGCTGTCCGTCGTTTTGCAGGTCGCGTCCTTCAAGACACGCGGCAAGCGTATTTTCAGAATGAGCCCGATCCATCATCACTTCGAGCTTGGCGGCTGGTCGGAATGGCGGGTCGTCATTACCTTCTGGGCGGTAAGCATCGTCTTGGCTGTCCTGGGACTTTATATGAGCAAGGGGTTGTAGATAATGAAACATCCGGATATGTACCGCGATGAAGAAATCGTCGTTCTGGGGCTTGCGAAGAGCGGCGTGCAGGTGGCCAAGGTGCTGCATGAGCATGGCGCCGTCGTCACGGTTAACGACAAAAAAGAGAGAGAACAATGTCCCGAAGCTTCCGAACTGGAATCTTTGGGAATTTCTGTTATATGTGGAGGTCATCCGGACGGACTTGTCCACGAAGGCGTAAAGCTTGTCGTTAAAAATCCCGGAATCCCGTACAGCGTTCCGCCGGTTCAGAAAGCGCTGGAGCTGGGCATCGAGGTGGTGACGGAGGTGGAGGTGGCCTATCACCTGTGCGAGGCGCCGATCATCGGTATTACGGGCTCCAACGGCAAGACGACCACAACGACCTGGGTAGGAAAAATGCTGGAGGCCGCCGGTATGAATCCGATCGTAGCCGGAAATATCGGTACTCCGCTCACTCAGGCGGCGCAGGAAGCCTCTCCGGACAATTGGATGGTTGTGGAGCTGAGCAGCTTTCAGCTTAAAGGGACGGAAGACTTCCGGCCTAAAGTGGGCTGTCTGCTGAATGTGGCCGAGACCCATCTTGACTACCACGGCGATATGCGTGACTACGTGGATTCCAAAGCGAAGCTTTTTGCCAATCAGGGAGTGAGTGATACGGCTGTGCTTAACTGGGACGATCCGTATTGCAGAGGGCTTGTGCCTGGTATCAAGGCGGGTATTCTGCCGTTTTCTATGAGTGAAGAACTGGTGCAAGGAGTATTTGTCCGCCCCTCTTACGTGCCTGACACCGAGGATGACCTGAAACGCGTCATTATCTACCGCGACTATACAGAGAGTGAAACCGTAATCGCGGAGGTGGCTTCCATCGGTCTTCCCGGACGCTTTAATGTGGAGAACGCGCTGGCGGCCTGCGCTGTCGCCATTGCCGCCGGAGCGGACCCTGCCGGACTCGCCGAAACTCTGGCTTCTTTCCGCGGTGTGGAGCACCGGCTGGAATATGTCGCGGAAAAGGGCGGCGCGGCTTACTACAACAACTCCAAAGCGACAAACGCCAAGGCAACGTCGATGGCGCTTGCCTCGTTCCGCCAGCCGATCGTGCTGATTGCCGGCGGGCTTGACCGAGGATCGGATTACTTGGAACTGGTCCCGGTCCTTCAAGGACGAGTCAAAGCGCTGGTGGCGCTTGGACAGACGAAGGACAAGCTCGCGCATGTTGCGAAGCTCGCCGGATTAAAGACGGTTATCACTGTCGATAATGGAGACAGCGCCGCCTCGGTGCTGCAGAAGGCCGTGCAGGAAGCAGCGGCTCTCGCCGAAGAAGGTGATATCGTTCTGCTGTCGCCCGCCTGCGCCAGTTGGGACATGTTCACATCCTATGAAGTGCGGGGGCGTATTTTTAAAGAGGCGGTGCATAACCTGTAAGTAGGGAGGAATTGGATAAGCCTCCACTACGATGCAAGAGGTGTGCTCCCCATGAACAAGACTCGTCCTGCGCCGGATATTTGGCTGCTTATTCCGATTCTGGCGCTCCTGTCCATAGGCATGATTATGGTGTACAGTGCGGGCTCTGTGCTGGGCTTTCGCAATTATGGCGATTCCTTTTATTTTGTCAAAAGACAGCTGCTGTTTGCCGGGCTGGGTCTAGCCGCCATGTTCTTAACGGCCAACTTGGAATACCGGGTTTTGAAGAAGCTGTCCAAACCGGTGCTTATCGTCTGCTTCATACTGCTTGTGATTGTATTGATTCCGGGAATCGGCGTTGTACGCGGCGGCGCGCGCAGCTGGCTCGGCATCAGTTCCTTCGGCATCCAGCCCTCCGAGTTCATGAAGATGGGGATGATCCTCTTTCTGGCGAACTGGCTGAGCCGCGAGGATTATGACATCTCTTCATTCACGCGCGGGCTTCTGCCGCCGCTGGCCCTGATCGGGGCAGCCTTCGGACTGATCATGCTTCAGCCTGATCTCGGCACGGGGACGGTGATGATGGGGGCGGCCCTGATGATGATCTTTACCGCCGGGGCGAAAATGAGCCATTTGCTGGGCCTTGGCGCGGCGGGAGCCGCCGGATTCGCCGCGCTGGTCGCAGCCGCGCCTTACCGGCTTCAGCGGATTACCGCATTTCTCGACCCCTGGTCGGACCCGCTCGGCAAGGGCTATCAGATCATCCAGTCGCTATATGCGATCGGTCCCGGCGGACTTGGGGGGCTTGGGCTTGGCATGAGCCGCCAGAAATACAGCTATGTGCCCGAGCCGCAGACGGACTTTATTTTTTCCATCCTGGCTGAAGAACTGGGCTTTATCGGCGGACTTGCGGTGTTGACCTTGTTCCTCATCCTGATCTGGCGGGGAATGAGAGTGGCGATGAGCCTGCCGGACCGGTTCGGCAGCTATCTGGCTGTAGGCATCGTCTGCATGGTGGCGGTGCAGGTCGTTATTAATGTCGGCGTGGTCATCGGCATGATGCCGGTTACGGGCATTACGCTGCCGCTGATCAGCTACGGCGGATCTTCGCTGACGCTGATGCTTACAGCGCTTGGCATTTTACTTAATCTATCCCGTTATGCGAGGTGAAGGCAATGCGTATCGTATTAAGCGGCGGCGGCACGGGAGGGCATATTTATCCCGCCGTCGCCGTAGCAAGGCAGTTGGAGGCGGATGATGAGTCTTCCGCATTTTTATATATCGGCGGGACGCGCGGGCTTGAAAGCAAGCTGGTTCCACAGGAGAATCTTCCGTTTCGCTCGATCGATATTACCGGCTTCCGGCGAAAGCTGTCCCTGGACAATGTGAAGACGGTGATGCGTTTCCTCAAGGGCGTGAGGGAGTCCAGACGGATGCTGAAGGAATTTAAGCCCGATGTTGTCGTGGGAACCGGCGGATATGTCTGCGGCCCGGTGGTATATGCGGCCTCAAAGCTCGGCATTCCTACCCTGATCCACGAGCAGAACGCGATTCCGGGCTTGACCAACCGCTTTTTAAGCCGGTACGCGAGTACGGTGGCGGTCAGCTTCGAGGGGACCGAATCGGCTTTTCCCGGAAGCAAGCGCGTCATCTACACCGGGAATCCGCGCGCGACAACGGTTAGCAAGGCGAATCCGAAGCGAGGCTACGCAACCTTGGGCATACCCGAAGGCAGCATGGTCGTGCTGGTGGTTGGAGGCAGCCGGGGGGCAAAAGCAATCAATGAGGCAATGATCGAAATGGCCCCGCTTGCCGTTAAGGAATCCGGGGTTCATTACGTGTATGTCACGGGCGAACCCTATTACGAGGAGACGCGTAAAAGCCTGCGTCAGAAGCTTGGAACTCTCCCAAACTGGCTGCATGTGCTTCCCTATATTCATAATATGCCGGAAGTGCTCGCCTGCACTTCCCTGATTGTGAACCGTGCGGGCGCTTCTTTTATCGCCGAAATTACGGCTTTGGGCATTCCTTCCGTTCTTATTCCGTCTCCTAACGTCACGAACAACCATCAGGAAGCGAATGCGCGGCAGCTGGAACGCGCGGGAGCGGCCATCGTGATCCTGGAGAGGGATTTATCCGGACAATCGCTCTACAAGGCGGTTCGCTCCATCACGGACGACCCGGCCGTCCGGAAGCAAATGTCCGAGGCTTCGCTGGCGCTTGGGAAGCGCGATTCCGCGGCTCTGGTCGTTCAGGAGCTTCGTCGGCTTGCCGGTTCGCGCCGCAAGTGAACCGGCCTTTCGCAGGTACGGTCCTGTAATAGCAGCCTATCCTTCGTTTCCTGGCTCCCTCCTGTCACACACCCGAGGAGATCTACATACGATATCCTATAAAACGTGACAATCACCTAAGGCTGCTTTCCGAAAGAGGGCGGACGGTGCGGCTCTTGAAGAGAGAGAATCTTGCGACTGCCCGAAGTTTCCGAATAGCGGCTGCCCTTGCCGGCTTAAGCGTGCTTTTAACCTAAGCGCCGGCGGCGCCTAGCGGGGGGTGAGCGGTAATCTCGGAGGTGATACATTGGACAAATTGGTGATTGAGGGTGGAATTCCCCTGTCAGGCACCATACGTATCCATGGAGCAAAAAACGCGGCGCTGCCCATACTAGCGGCGAGCCTGCTGGCCGAAGGCGTTCACTCGCTGCATAATGTGCCAAAGCTGCTGGACATCGAAACGATGCTTGCGATTATGGAGCGGCTCGGCTGCAAGGCTGGACATGAAGGGGATACGGTAACGGTGGATACATCGTCTGCCTGTTCATCCCATGTTCCGGAAGATTTGATGAAGCAAATGAGATCATCCATCTTCCTGATGGGACCGCTGCTGGCAAGGTTCGGCGAAGTAACGATCTATCAGCCGGGAGGATGTGCAATCGGCGAACGCAAGATCGATCTGCATCTGCGAGGGCTGCAGTCTCTAGGGGCAGAGATTGAGGAAGCGAGCGGGAAAATCTCCTGCCGGGCGGATCGGCTTAAGGGCTGCGACATTCACCTGGATTATCCGAGCGTAGGCGCGACGGAGAACATTATGATGGCCGCCGCGACCGCAGAGGGAACCACGACGATTTCCGGAGCGGCCCGTGAGCCGGAGATACAGGATCTGCAGAACTTCTTGAACCATATGGGGGCCTCGATTATCGGAGCGGGCACCGATACGATTACAATACAGGGCGTACAAAAGCTGAAGTCCTGCAGCTATGAAGTTATTCCCGACCGGATTGTCGCGGGAACGGTCATGATCGCCGCAGCGGCTACCCGGGGAGACGTCACGCTTACGCACGTCAACGCGGGTCATCTGAATTCGCTGATCCATGTCCTGAAGCGCGCCGGTGTTCAAATCACAGTGTGCAATGATATAATCAGTATAAGTTGTATGGGGCGCCCCCGGTCGGTAGAACGCATTGTGACTTCGCCCTATCCGTCTTTTCCGACGGATCTTCAGTCCCAAATCATGGTGCTGCTTGCACTGGCGGACGGTTTCAGCGTCATCAAGGAGACCGTGTTTGAAGGCAGATTCAAGCATGTTGAGGAAATGGTACGGATGGGAGCCGATATTTCGACCGATTTGAACCGTGCATTTATCCGCGGCGTCAAACGGCTCTATGGCGCCACTGTAGAAGCAACCGATCTCCGGGCCGGGGCGGCGCTTGTCATTGCGGGACTGGCCGCTCAAGGAACAACCATCGTCGAGCAGGCCCATCATATTGATAGAGGTTACGACGGCATTGAGCTGCTGTTTCAGAAGCTTGGCGCCCGGATCAGCCGCAAGACGCCAGTGCCGGGGCCGATTGATCTGGCAAATTAAACTCTCCTGTCTCCTCCAAGTCAAGTGATGGGGGAGGCAGGGCCTTACTACGGAGAATAAAGTATGTCAAATACCCGACTGCCTGTTCTGCAAGAGGACAAGCCCAAGAAAAAAAGAAGCCGTAAAGTTACGGTGATCCTGCTGCTGCTGTTTATCGCACTGCTTGGCGTTATCTTTTTTCGTTCGCCGGCCAGCCGAATTACGGAGATCGATTTCCGCGGCAGCAAATACTCTACCCCGGAAGAGCTGCTTCGGCAAAGCGGCCTCAAGAAGGGCGGGCAGTTTTTTGCCGTATCCAAAGGTGATGTGGAGAAATCGCTGCTTGAGCTGAATACGGTGCAGCAGGCGACGGTGGACAAGCATTTCCCCGGCGTCGTTACCGTACAGATTAAGGAGTTTCCGGCTGTTGCTTACGAGATTGATCCAAGCGGGAGCCTGAAGGCAATCCTCTCCAGCGGCGCGACGGTTTCCATCGATGAGAGCGGGATTGCTGTGGAGAAGCCCATTCTGACGGGCTGGAAGGCTTCCGATCCTTATAAGGCTAGGCTGTGCGGGGTGCTGGCGGAAATACCGAACGCGCTGACCAGCGATATATCCGAGATCGTTCCTTCGCCTACGCTTTCTTTTCCGGACCGGATCAAGCTGTATACCCGTTCGCACTTTGAAGTGACTACGGCCGTCTCGCTGCTGAAAGACAAGGTGGAGTACTTGAATCAGGTTATCGAAACGAAAGAGCCGGGCATGATTACGATGCTTGAAGCGGATTCCTATGTGCCCTTTGCCGGCAGTAGTGAGGTACAAGAAAACGCGGAAGAATAAATAGCCCCTACTCATAGGGGATAAAAAATGCTACAATCGGTTTTATGGGCAATAAATTTTCATCCCTCTTTTTTCTTTGGATTTTTTTTATTTAAGCAAACCTTTCAATATCCTGCTCTGGCTCATATTTCCAGGTGAAGGACTCTGCTTCCCGCTCAAAAAATTTGGAGAAAAAAGAGGGAAAGGAATGGGCATGTGGAATAAGGTAGAAAGGCGTTTCCGTCCCTTAATTGGCGGTGGGATCCCAATTCGATTAATCAGGAGGTGCCATAGGGCTTGAGCAACAATGACATCATTGTTAGTTTGGACATCGGTACATCCAAAGTTCGGGCAATTATAGGGGAAGTTACTAATGGAACCTTGAATATTATCGGTGTCGGATCTGCCGACTCGGAGGGTATACGCAAGGGTGCGATTGTAGATATCGACCAGACAGTCCAGTCCATCAAGAGCGCTGTTGAACACGCTGAGCAGATGGTGGGCATTCAAATATCCGAAGTGTATGTCGGCATTTCCGGCAATCATATCGGTCTGCAATCCAGCCACGGTGTAGTAGCCGTCCAGAACGAAGATCGCGAAATCGGCGAAGAGGATATCCTGCGCGTTCTCAAAGCCGCGGAAGTTATTGCGCTGCCGCCGGAGCGTGAGGTGATCGACGTCGTCGCCAAGCAATATATCGTCGATGGTCTTGAAGGGATTCAGGACCCGCGCGGAATGATAGGTGTCCGCCTCGAAGTGGAGGCCACCATCGTTACCGGAGCCAAGACGCCAATACATAACCTGCTGCGCTGTGTGGAGAAATCAGGGCTGAAAGTTAAGGACCTTGTGCTGATGTCTCTTGGAGCGGGCGGGTTAGCGCTTTCCAAGGACGAGAAGTCCAGGGGAGCGGTGCTGGTGGATATCGGAGCAGGCGCAACGACGATAGCCGTATATGAAGAAGGTTCCCTTACTGCAACCTCAACGATTCCGATCGGCGGAGAATTTGTAACGAATGATATCGCCTACGGACTGCGTACGCTGACCGACCAGGCAGAGAAAGTCAAGCTCAAATACGGATGTGCGTGGATTGACGATGCGGCCTCCGAAGTGGTCTTCAAGGTGCTGAGAATCGGCAGCAACGTCGAGAAGGAGTTTAATCAGGAGGATCTGGCGGCGATCATCGAGCCGCGCGTCCAGGAGATTTTCCACCTGATTCGTCAGGAAGTGAAAAGATTAGGTTACAACGACCTCCCGGGAGGTTATATACTAACTGGCGGCACTGTATCGATGCCAGGTGTATTAAAGGCGGCGCAAGCTGAATTGTCCGCATCCGTCCGGGTTGCCGTTCCCGACTACATCGGGGTAAGAGATCCCGGATTTACCAGCGGCGTCGGCATATTACACCATGTTGTCCGCAGCTTCCGGGGACGCAGCAGCGGCGCGGTTGCGAGTGCGAACAAGAAGACGGCGGGCCGCAGCAAGCCAAACGCCGCACCAAGCCAGGAGACCGCTCCGAAGCAGGGATTTGTGGAGCGTCTAAAAAATATTTTCAGCGATTTCATATAGTGAACGTCCAGATACACTTGGACCGGCCATCCAAGCATAATGAAGGGGAGAGGGAACAATATGTTGGAATTTGATTTTGAAATGGAGAGCCTGGCGCAAATTAAGGTCATCGGCGTTGGCGGCGGCGGCAGCAATGCAGTCAACCGGATGATTGAAAACGGCGTGCAGGGCGTAGAGTTCATCACGGTTAATACGGACGCCCAGGCGCTGCATATGGCCAAATCGGAACATAAATTGCAAATCGGGGACAAACTGACCCGCGGCTTGGGCGCTGGCGCCAATCCGGAGGTCGGGAAGAAAGCGGCCGAAGAATCCCGCGATCTGATTTCGAATACTTTAAAGGGAGCCGACATGGTGTTCGTTACCGCTGGGATGGGCGGTGGAACAGGCACAGGAGCTGCGCCGGTGATCGCCGAAATCGCCAAGGAATGCGGAGCGCTTACTGTTGGCGTAGTAACCCGCCCTTTCACCTTTGAAGGCCGTAAGCGTTCCACGCAGGCAGAGCTTGGCATCGAAGCGCTCAAGGAAAAAGTCGACACGCTTATCGTCATTCCCAATGACCGTCTCCTCGAAATCGTAGATAAGAAGACCCCGATGCTGGAGGCGTTCCGCGAAGCGGATAACGTGCTGAGACAGGCGGTACAGGGTATATCCGACCTGATCGCCGTTCCCGGTCTGATCAACCTTGACTTTGCCGATGTCAAGACGATCATGACGGAACGTGGCTCGGCACTGATGGGCATCGGAATCGCAACCGGCGAGAACCGTGCTTCCGAAGCAGCTCGCAAGGCGATTATGAGCCCGCTCCTTGAGACTTCGATTGAAGGCGCGCGCGGTGTCATCATGAACATTACTGGCGGCTCCAATCTGTCGCTGTATGAAGTTAACGAAGCGGCGGAGATTGTCACCTCTGCTTCCGACCCTGAAGTCAACATGATCTTCGGTGCGATTATCGAAGAGAGCATGAAGGATGAGATCAAGGTGACGGTTATCGCTACCGGTTTCGAAACCAAAGCTGCTCCTGCCGCGCCGGGACGCCGTCCGTCTTCGAACCAGACCGAGCAGGCAGCGGACAAGACGAATAATCTTCGTCCGTTCGGCAACCAAATGAGCCCAGACCAGTTGGACATTCCGACTTTCCTGCGCAACCGTTCACGGGGCAATAACGACTGATCATACAGGCAAGCAAGTCTTTCCCTCGGAGAGAAGAATAACCGGGTTTCTTGGCCATAAGGCGAAGGAGCCCGGTTTTTTTACGTGCCGGAAAACACAAGGGAAGCCGCTCTGAGAACAAGGGAAGCTGCTCTGAGAAAGAGCAGCTTCTTTTTTTACATACAGAAAGACTGTTTAAGTACTGATGATCGGCTTGCGAGCATAAGCTGTACTTGAAGGGTACAAGAAATCTCGACAAAAAAAGCCCGCTAACGCCTCCCAGATTTAGACAGACTTTGGACTTGAGACTTTCTATACTATTCCTATCGCAGCAAAAAGACCCGAAGCCAAACATTCTTGTTGCCGTCAATATGCAGCCTTAAGCAGGTGAGTGAATGGTAGTTTATATCGACTTGATTTTTGCCGCCAATCTGCTGATCGACGCGGCGCTGCTCTGGCTGACCGGCTGGATGATCAAGGTGAGGATCAAGTGGTTGCGGCTGTGGTTATCCGCTCTAGTTGGTGCGCTCTATGTCGTTATGATGTTTGTGCCGGAGCTTTCCTTCATGTACACCTTTTTGATCAAGTTCGGCTTGTCGGTCGTTATGCTCTGGGTCGCTTTCGGTTATCCCAGTCTGCAGGGCTTCTTCCGGAGTATGGGGGCCTTTTATATGATTAACTTTGCAGCGGCGGGCGGCATTCTGGGTGTACATTATCTGCTCCAAAGCTCTGGTGATATCTGGAACGGGATCTTGTATACGGCGACGGGAGGATATGCGTACCGGCTGAAAATCGGGTTTTGGTTTGTGTTGTTGATCCTGCTGCTGGTGCTGTGCTGTTACAAAGCCGTTCATTCCTCCCGCGCGCGAAGAGAGAAGCTTGAAGCTTATATCGGCATGGTGCAGGTGGAGATCGACGGCGTGACGGTCACCTGCCCCGGACTGCTCGATACCGGCAACAGGCTGTACGATCCTCTGACAAAAACCCCCGTTATGGTCATGGAGGCCTCGTTATGGGAGGAGTATTTGCCAAAGGAATGGAAAGGACGTCTATCCCAGGAGGGGGCGGATCAGCTGCTTTTAGAAACGGACGGGCAGTCCTTTAGATGGCAGGACCGGCTTAGACTGGTCCCCTACCGCGGAGTGAACAGGGGAGCGTCATTTATGCTCGCGTTAAAGCCTGACCATGTTGCCGTAACGCTTGGCGGAGAGACTGCCCTGCACCGCAAGGTGCTGATCGGCCTTGACGGCGGGACGCTGTCCGGAGACGGAGCCTACCGGGCGATTATCCATCCGGATCTGGCACAGGGAGAAGCTGCCGCTGAGCCGGGAGGAGTCGCTTGATGGGACTGAAAGTCATAGAAAGCGAAGCCCGAATTTCATACCGGAAATATCGGCCTGCGCAAACGGGCGGGAGAGCGTGTACGGCAGCTTCCTGGCGCGCACTTCTGGAAGGAGGAACAACGATGATCAAATGGAAACTGACGCTGCAGCTCCAATATTACCGGGTGCTGTTTCTGCTGGGGCTGAAAAGCCAGGAAATTTACTACATCGGAGGCAGCGAGGCGCTTCCCCCGCCGCTGACGCGGGAGGAAGAGGATTATCTGCTTCAGCGGCTCCCTTCGGGCGACGCGGCCGTACGCGCGATGCTGATCGAGCGCAATCTGCGCCTTGTCGTGTACATAGCGCGCAAATTCGAAAATACCGGCATTAATATCGAGGACCTGGTCTCCATCGGCGCAATCGGTTTAATCAAGGCGGTCAACACGTTTGATCCCGAGAAAAAAATCAAGCTGGCCACATACGCGTCGCGCTGCATCGAGAATGAAATCCTCATGTATCTGCGCCGCAACAACAAGACGCGCAGCGAGGTATCCTTTGATGAGCCGCTTAACATCGACTGGGACGGAAATGAACTGCTGCTATCGGACGTGCTGGGGACGGAAAATGATACCATCTACCGGAACATCGAGGAGCAGGTGGACCGCAAGCTGCTGCAGAAGGCGCTGGAGAAGCTGAGCGAGCGGGAGCGGCTCATTATGGAACTGCGGTTCGGTCTGCGCGGCGGCGAGGAGAAGACGCAGAAAGACGTCGCCGATCTGCTCGGCATCTCCCAATCCTATATTTCCCGTCTGGAAAAAAGAATAATCAAACGACTGCGAAAAGAGTTCAATAAGATGGTTTAGCCTGCCCTGAAGGGAACCTTACGGGAGGAATTTACCAAGGAATAAAATGGCCGACCGGGGAGATAATGTACAGTAATGTTTCTCCTTGGGAGGTTAATCATCATGACCCGTAATAAAGTCGAGATATGCGGTGTGGATACCGCCAAGCTGCCCGTTCTGACGAACGCGGAGATGCGGGAGCTGTTCACTTCGCTGCAGCAGCATGGCGAAAAATCCGCCAGAGAGAAATTGGTAAACGGCAATCTGAGACTGGTGCTAAGCGTGATTCAGCGGTTCAACAACCGAGGGGAATTCGTGGACGATTTGTTTCAGGTGGGCTGCATCGGGCTGATGAAAGCCATCGATAACTTCGATCTGTCGCAGAACGTTAAATTTTCCACCTATGCGGTGCCGATGATTATCGGCGAAATCCGCCGCTACTTGCGGGATAACAACCCGATCCGCGTCTCCCGTTCCTTAAGGGACATCGCCTACAAGGCGCTGCAGGTGCGCGACAGCCTGACGAATCAGAACTCGCGGGAGCCCACGATTTTTGAGATTTCAGAGGCGCTGGGCGTGCCGAAAGAGGATGTTGTATTCGCACTTGATGCCATTCAAGACCCCGTATCCTTGTTCGAGCCGATCTATCACGATGGCGGCGATCCGATTTACGTTATGGACCAGATCAGCGACGACAAGAACAAAGACGTCTCCTGGATAGAGGAAATTGCGCTGCGGGAGGCGATGCAGAGGCTGGGACAGCGGGAAAAACGCATCCTGTCGATGCGGTTTTTCGAGGGCAAGACGCAAATGGAGGTCGCCGATGAAATCGGCATTTCCCAGGCGCAGGTCTCCCGGCTTGAGAAATCGGCCATTCAGCAGATGCAAAAGCATGTGAAGTCATAACCCAAATAAGGACAACCAATCCCACCCGAGGGTCCGGCCTGACGGTGGGCTATTTTTTTGACAATCATGAATAATGAGCATTTGACCAAGCCGCCGGTACATATACTTAAAGTATACGTTTGAACTAACAGAGGTGGCGGACATGAATCAGGAAGCTCTGGCTTCGGGCAAAAAAATGAAAATTTCCGATTTTCAGGCCAAAGACGTAATCAATATTGTCGACGGAAGACGCCTTGGACAAATCAGCGATCTGGAGCTGGATCTGCGGCGTGGAGTCATTGACGCCATTATCGTTCCGGGGTATACGAGATTTTTAGGATTATTCGGCGGGGGTGCCGATCTCGTCATTCCGTGGCGGAACATTGTGAAGATCGGTTCGGATGTCGTGCTCGTGAAAATGGAGGAACCCCGCCCTTCGTCAGAAGCGGAAGAACGGGAGATGCTGGTGATCCAGCGGGAAGAACGGAATGAACGGCGCGCGTATTGAACGCAGCGCTGTCTTTTTTGAGATTATAGGAGCTTGTCTTATGGTACACTTAAAGACGGGGTGAGAGAATGGAACCGTTTGTGCAAAATAGCGTTAGTCCGGCACTATTCAGCCTGAAGCCGTGGACTGACCGTTTTTCCAAAATAACAGCCGGATTTACCGGACGGACCGGGGGAGCCGGACGCGCGCCTTACGAGAGTCTGAACTGCGCTCTTCATGTGGGCGACATTCCAGAGGATGTCATTAAGAACCGTAAGACCATCGCTGAAACCCTCGGCTTTGCGCTAGAAGACTGGACATGCGGGGAACAAGTACACGGCGCGGAAATTGCTATTGTAACGGCAGACGACAAGGGGCGCGGCAGCCTGGACCGGACTTCGGCGTTTGCGGATACGGACGGACTTCTGACCAATGTGCCCGGCGTGCTGCTGACTTCTTTTTATGCGGATTGTGTGCCCCTCTTTTTCTATGACCCGGTGTCAGGCACCGTCGGATTGGCCCATGCGGGCTGGAAAGGGACAGTTGCTGAAATCGCTTTGGCTATGGTTCAAAGAATGGAGACAGTCTACGGCAGCCGTAAGGAAGATATCCGGGCTGCAATTGGACCGAGCATCGGGGGCTGCTGTTATGAAGTGGACGATTTCGTAATGGACCGCGTTCGGAAGCTGGAGGGTAGTCTGGCTCTGGCAGAGGAATCCGCAGAGAGTCTATACCGCCCGTCGACCGCGCATAATGGCAAAATGATGCTCAACTTGAAAGAATTGAACCGACGCATTATGATAAAAGCAGGAATATTGCCGACTCATATCGAATGTACATCTTGGTGTACAAGCTGTAATGATGATTTGTTCTTCTCTTACCGTAAGGAAAACGGTGTTACGGGAAGAATGGCGAGCTGGATCGGAATAAAGGAGAGTTGACCGTTGTCCTCGACATTGCAGGAAAGAATAGCCGAAGTCAGTCGGCGGATTGAGCGCGCGTGCGCAAGAAGCGGACGGGACAGCCGTGATGTCCATATCATCGCTGTGACGAAATATGTATCGCTGGAAGCGACATCCGCCGTGCTGGCTTCCGGTCTTGTAAATATTGGCGAGAACCGCTGGCAGGTTGCAGAGAGCAAGTGGGAAGCGCTGGGGCATCAGGGAACATGGCATTTTATCGGGCATTTGCAGACCAATAAGGTGAAGGATGTTATCGGCAAATTTCAATATATTCACTCACTGGACCGGATGTCGCTGGCCAAGGAATTGCATCGCAAGGCGGAAGCGGAAGGACTGGATGTGAACGTTTTTCTTCAGGTGAACGTCTCTGGAGAAGAGTCGAAATACGGCCTGAGTCCGGACAAGGTTCCCGATTTTTTGCGGGAGATCTCGGGTCTAAACCATCTCAAAATCATCGGACTGATGACAATGGCGCCGAATGAGGAAGATCCGGAGCTTACGCGTCCGGTATTTCGCGGCCTTCGCGAACTGCGGGACAAGCTTAACGGCATGGGGCTGACTCCGGAGCCGATAACAGAGCTGTCGATGGGCATGTCGAATGACTTTGAAGTTGCGATTGAAGAAGGGGCCACCTGGGTGCGCCTGGGTACGGTATTGGTAGGCCATGAGGAGGGATCGTAATGGGCGTCATGAACCGGTTTATGAGCTTTTTGGGTTTACAGGAAGAAGAGGAGATCGTTGAACGTGAACCGCTTAACCAGCATGATGAGGAAGATTATGCGCCGAGTCCTGTAGAAACGCGCAAGAACCAGCGGGCAGGGAACGTCGTCAGCATCCATTCGCAAAAAAATGTAAAGGTTGTGCTGTACGAGCCGCGGTCCTATGATGAAGCTCAGGAAATCGCCGACCATATTCGCTCACACCGTACCGTCGTCGTCAATTTGCAGCGGGTCCGCAATGATCAGGCGATGCGAATAATCGATTTTTTAAGCGGAACAGTGTATGCTTTGAGCGGAGGTATTTCCAAAATCGGGGGGAATATCTTCCTCTGCTCGCCGGATACCGTTGAAATACAAGGCTCCATTTCGGAAATGCTCGCAGACGATCAAGACTATAACAGAATGAGGTGAACGGGCTTTGCACCAAATCAATTCCATTATCGAAATCCTATTCAACATCTATTTCTACATGATTATTTTCTACGTGCTGATGTCCTGGCTGCCAAACGTCCGTGACAACTTCATCGGAGAACTGCTCGGAAAGCTGGTGGAGCCTTATTTGACGCCGTTCCGCAAGATTATTCCACCCTTGTTCGGAACGATCGACTTTTCGCCGTTCGTAGCGCTGCTCGTGCTTGAGCTTGCAGCGAACGGATTGCGGTCCGTACTGTTTTATCTGATGGGATAAGGGATGAAGAACGAAATTTACGGTCATTTTCATCCGGATGAGCGGCAGTTTGTGGATCAGGCCTATGAATGGGTGGAGAATGCGGCCCGTTATCATGAACTGAAGCTGACGGATTTCCTCGATCCGCGGCAGGGATACATCCTGCAATCTTTGGTGAACCGTCATCCCGATGTGAAGGTCAGATGGGAAGGCGGGCATGAAGAATCGGAGCGGCGGAGAGCGCTGATCGCTCCTGATTACCGTGATTTGGAAGACGAAGATATGGCGCTGAAAGTGCTGAGTATAACACCGGCGGAGCAGAAACTTTCGGAACTGGAGCATGGAGATTATATGGGTTCCCTGCTTGGTCTGGGAGTCAAGCGAAGCAAAATCGGCGATATCCACGTCCTGGAGAACGGCTGCCATGCCGTCGTGACGTCGGATATCGCCGATTATTTGGCTCTGCATATGAGCAGCGTAGGCCGCGCTCCGGTCAGCGTGGAAGTGCTGCCGGTGTCGGAACTTCGCAGATCCGAAGTCAGGCTGGAGCCCATGGAGATTACCGTGTCTTCCCTGCGTCTGGACGGAATCGCTGCGGATGTGTGCCGGCTAAGCCGGAGTAAAATTCTCGTTCCCGTCAAAGCCGGCCGCGTCCGGGTGAACTGGAAGGTGGAGGAGGACCCTTCTTCCCATCTGAAAGAAGGCGATGTGGTCTCGATTCAAGGCTTTGGACGGTTTAAAGTGCTGGAGATTGGCGGACTTACAAAAAAAGGCCGATACCGGGTCCGGGTCGGTAAATTTGTATAATTTTCTTGCAGGAATTTCGGTACGCTTGTCGAAATTGAATAACTCATGAGGGCAGCTAACATTTGTGGAGCTGGACGCCGATAATTGTTGAAGAGGCGAGTTCTAAGGCATTCACGGGAAGAATGGGTCGATCGCCCTTTCCTAACTTGTTTTTTCTGACTTTCTTCTTCGTCCGCGGAGATGAACGGACGTTTGGGCGAGGCCCGAAATTTCTAGGAGGTGCACAGCATGCCATTAACGCCGCTCGATATACATAACAAGGAGTTTACCCGGCGGCTCCGAGGTTATGATGAAGACGAGGTCAATGAATTTCTGGACCAGGTCATCAAAGATTACGAGAGCATCATCCGTGAGAACAAGGAGCTGAACAATCAGCTCATGGCTCTGCAGGAGCGCCTGGACCATTTTACGAACATCGAAGAAACCTTGTCGAAGACCATCATTGTAGCCCAGGAAACTGCCGATGAAGTGAAGAACAACGCGAAGAAAGAAAGCCAGCTGATCATCAAGGAAGCCGAGAAGAACGCCGACCGGATTATCAACGAAGCCTTATCCAAGTCCCGCAAAATCGCGATTGAGACCGAAGAGCTGCGCAAGCAGGCTTCGATTTATCGTACGCGGTTCCGGACACTGGTGGAAGCGCAGCTCGAACTGTTGTCCCAAGACGATTGGGACGCGCTGGAAAGCCGCGAGGTTCGTGAAGAAGTATTTTGAGGCACTTGCCTTGGCCTGTTGACTTTTGTCGTCAAAGAGGCTATAACTAGATCATATCTGTAACATTTTATACGTATTCGATGACGGGACAAGTACGTCATGGTAATGATCCCCAGAGAGTCGGCGCCCTGCTGCAAGCCGATGTTCAGACCATGCCGGAATATCCTCCCTAAGAAGCGAACCCGAAACGAACGTTGTGTCGTGCGTAAGGTAAGCCGTATCCCGGACGTTACACCGGACCTGCGTTCTTGCGCGGGAGCTGAGATCGCGCTGTACCTAGGCCGTTAACACGGAAGGAATCTGCGCGGAATTAGGGTGGTATCGCGAGCGTCGCCTCGCCCCTTTGGGGGCGGGGCGTTTATTTTGTGTGGGGCGATCCCCCTAAATCCCCCTTACTCAAGGGGGACCCCAAGGGTTGCACCCTCTGGACACCCGCAAGGGTTGGAGAGGATCGCAGGGCTTGGCGGTTGGGGAGCGGGGGGCGACGGTGGAGCGGCCCTTCTCGCGGCATCCCCTGATGGGGACGCCGCTCGGGGCCTTCACAGCGCCCGAGAAGGCGTGCGGCTGCGCGCCGCCCGCCAGTGGCCCCTCGCGAGTGCTGCCCTAACGGGATCGCGGCTCGGGTGCCAGGGGCAACCCTGGTGCGTGCAGCTGAGCGCCGCCCGCCTTGAGGCCCCTCGCGAATGCTGCCCTAACGGGATCGCGGCTCGGGTGCCAGGGGCAGACCTGGTGCGTGCGGCTGCGCGCCGCCCGCGTGAGGCCCCTCGCAATTGCTGCCCTAACGGGAACGCGGCTCGGGTGCCAGGGGCAACCCTGGTGCGTGCAGCTGAGCGCCGCCCGCCTTGAGGCCCCTCGCGAGTGCTGCCCTGACGGGTTCGCGGCTCGGGTGCCAAGGGCCAGACCTGGTGCGTGCGGCTGCGCGCCGCCCGCCAGTGGCCCCTCGCGAGTGCTGCCCTAACGGGTTCGCGGCTCGGGTGCCAACTTAGAGCGGCCGCTTGCGGCAAGCGGGCACACCACCAACAGTAACTCTAAAAACCGCCGCTGCCTCGGACTTCGACAAACTTCCGGGTGTCCAGAGGGCGGAGCCCTTGGGGTCCCCCTTGGCTAAGGGGGATTTAGGGGGATCGAAAGGTTGGATTTAGGGGGATCGAAAACGGTTTTAAGACAAAACCACGAAAGGAATGGAATCTATGCATAAAGTAGACATCAAAGAAAAGGCGCGGGACAGAGACGTCCGCATCTTAAAGAAATGGAACGAGGAGAATACGTTCCGCAAATCCATCGAGTACCGCGAAGGCAAGCCGAACTATGTATTCTATGAAGGTCCGCCGACCGCGAACGGCGCGCCGCATATCGGGCACGTGCTCGGCCGCGTTATCAAGGACTTTATCGGCCGTTACCAGACGATGAAGGGCTACCGCGTCGTGCGCAAGGCTGGCTGGGATACCCACGGTCTGCCGGTGGAGCTTGGTGTGGAGAAGCAGCTTGGCATCTCCGGCAAGCAGGAGATCGAAGCCTACGGCGTCGAGAAGTTCATCAAAAAGTGCAAAGACAGCGTTTTTGGCTACGAGAAGCAGTGGCGTGAATTTACAGAGGCGATCGGGTATTGGACCGACCTCGACAATCCTTACGTTACCTTGAACAACACCTACATCGAGAGCGTATGGAACATTCTGGCTACAGTGCATGAGAAAGGGCTGCTGTATCGCGGCCATCGCGTCAGCCCTTACTGTCCGAGCTGTCAGACGACGCTCAGCTCGCATGAAGTGGCCCAAGGCTACAAGACCGTCAAAGATCTGAGCGCCACGGCCAAGTTCAAGCTGGATGACAGCGGTGAATATGTGCTGGCCTGGACGACGACGCCTTGGACGCTTCCGGCGCATATGGCGCTGGCGGTTAATCCGGACATGGACTATGTGCGGGTGCAGCAGGAAGACGGCGTCTACATCATGGCCAAGAATCTGGTGGAAGAAGTGGCCAAGGGCGAGCATACTGTTCTGTCCGAACTGAAGGGCTCCGATCTGGTCGGCAAAACGTACCAGCCCCCGTTCAGCTACATTCAGGCGGAGAGAAGCAATGTGATCGTCGGTGCTTCTTTCGTAACGGATGCCAGCGGTACGGGGATCGTGCATATGGCTCCGGCGCATGGCGAGGATGACTACAAGACCTGCCGAGAGAACGGTATCACCTTCGTGAACGTGGTGGATACTTCGGGTAAATATACCGATACGGTGACCGATTTTGCCGGACGCTTTGTCAAAGACTGCGACCTCGATATCGTCAAAATGCTGTCGGAGAAGGGCCTGTTGTACGGTAAGGAAAAATACGAGCATAGCTATCCATTCTGCTGGCGCTGTGACACGCCGCTTCTGTACTATGCGACAGACAGCTGGTTCATCAACACGACAGCGATCAAGGATCAGCTGATTGCGAACAACAACGGCGTCGACTGGTATCCGGGCCATGTCCGCGAAGGCCGGTTCGGCAAGTTCCTCGATGAGCTTGTGGACTGGAACATCAGTCGTAACCGCTACTGGGGCACACCGCTGAACGTATGGGTCTGTGAGGAGACGGGCAAAGAGTTCGCGCCGCACAGCATCGCCGAGCTGAGAGAAATGGCCGCCTCTGATGTGCCCGAAGACATCGAGCTGCATAAGCCGTATGTGGATAACATCCGCCTGCGCAGCCCGTTCAAGGAAGGCGCGGAAATGGTACGGACCTCCGAAGTCATCGACGTATGGTTCGACAGCGGCTCGATGCCTTTTGCTCAGAGCCATTACCCGTTCGAGAACGCGGATAAGCTGGAAGACCAATATCCGGCAGACATGATCTGTGAGGGCATCGACCAGACGCGCGGCTGGTTCTACAGTTTGCTTGCGGTATCGACGCTGTTCAAGGGCAAGGCGCCTTACAAGGCGGTTATCGCGACAGGCCACATTCTCGACGAGAACGGCCAGAAGATGTCCAAATCCAAAGGTAATGTCATCAATCCTTGGGATATCATGAACGAATACGGCACCGACGCGTTCCGCTGGGCGATTTTGTCTGACAGCGCGCCGTGGAACAACAAGCGCTTCTCGCGCGGGCTTGTAGGTGAGAGCAAGTCCAAGGTTGTAGATACGCTGGTGAACACCCACGCGTTCCTGACACTGTACGCGGGCATCGACGGCTACGATCCGGCGGAGCACCCTTTCAAGCTGTCGAATCATAAGCTGGACCGCTGGATTCTGTCCCGTCTGAACAGCCTGATCCTCGTTGTGGATAAAGGGCTTGCGATTAACGATTTCGTCAATTCATCCAAGGCGATCGAGAACTTTATCGATGAGCTTAGCAACTGGTATATCCGCCGTTCCCGCGACCGTTTCTGGGGCAGCGGGCTTGGAGAAGAGAAGCTGGATGCTTACCGTACGTTGACGCATGTGCTGCTGACGACGGCGAAGATTGTCGCTCCGTTCATGCCGATGCTGGCCGAGGATATTTTTGTTAACCTGGGCGGCGGAGAAAGCGTACATCTGGCCGATTATCCGGCAGCAGACGAGAGTCTGATCGATGCCACGCTTGAGCAGGACATGGAGAGCGCCCGTAACATCGTCGAGCTGGCGCGCAATGTCCGTAACGAGACCGGTATCAAGACGCGTCAGCCGCTTTCGGAGCTGATCGTATCCATCGGCCACAGCTTTAACGTCAATGAGTACGAGGAGATCATCAAGGACGAGATCAACGTCAAGTCGATTGTGCTGGAGACTAGCGACAGCGGATTTGTTGATTTCACTTTGAAGCTGAACCTGAAGGTCGCGGGCAAAAAATACGGCAAAAACGTCGGCTTCATCCAAGGATTCCTGAAATCGATGGACAGCGACGCCACGCGCAGCGCGGTTCAAAACGGACGGGTCGCCGTCACCTCTCCGGAAGGCGAAGAGCTGCAAATCACCGCGGAAGAGCTGCTGATCGACAAGCAGGCCAAACCGGGCTTCGCGTCCGCATCCGGCTACGGAATTACGGTTGCCCTGAACACTGAAATCACGCCCGAACTGGAACAAGAGGGCTGGGTGCGTGAAATCGTACGCGCGGTTCAGGATTACCGCAAACGGCTCGATCTGGCGATTGACAAGCGTGTCGCGCTCACACTGAATGTCGATGACGAGCTGAAAGCTGCAGTAACCGCGTTCGAGAATGTCCTGCGGGAAAATGTCCTTGTAACGACAGTTGATTTCGGCAGCGGCGATTCTTTTGAAACGGTGGATATCGGCGGCAAAACGATCGGCATTCTCATCGGCTAAGCTGCCGTTCGTCGGCAGAATAGGCGTATGTCCCATCCGTGAAATGCATATACTAGCGTCAGAAGTATGACCGCTGGCGTTAATGCGAGAAATATTCCTCTTTGAATATTTCAGCGCTAATAGGCGAGTCCCGTGCGAATGAAGAGACTGACCGTTTCTATTCGCCGGGCTCGTTTACGTTTCAGAGCCAAACGGAGGGGGCGCATGATGAAGGAGAATAAAGACGGAGGAGCGGACCATCGCTACGATCCGATGCATTGGAAACCACTGTCGCATGGCAGGGAAGGGCCGTCAGAACCTCCTGACCAGGATAAGATTGACGCCGTTTACCGGGTGGCTACTGAATGGGCGCAAAGAATGGAAAAGTCGCGGATTTCGGAGTATTTGGAGCTGCTGCATTCTCCTTGGCGGCTAATATGGCTGAACGTGCTGTCGGGTACCGCGCGTGGCGTCGGGATCGCCATTGGGTTTACTTTTTTTGCGGCAACCATTATTTACGTGCTTCAGGTGCTGGGGGCTCTTAATCTGCCGATTATCGGGGATTACATCGCCGATATCGTCCGCATCGTCCAACATCAGCTCGAACTCAATACGTATTAGTTCAAGGCAAAAAACGGCCCGCATGCAGAACATCTGCGTGTGAGCCGTTTTTCTTGAAATATAAGACTGTATAAGCTTCGCGCCTCTTAATACTCCATTACAAAAGCTACATTTTGCCAGCCGGCGCCAACCGTCCAGAACAGAAGCTTGTCCCCGCGTTCGATTTTTCCCGTGGATACAGCTCTGTGCAGAGCGATGAAAGGGCTGCTCGTCGAGGTATAACCAAATTCATCGCCGATGTAGACGGCTGCGTCGCTGCCGATCCCAGTTTTCTCGGAAACCGCGCGAATGTTGGGAAGTGACAGTTGAGAGAAGCAAGCCACTTTAATCGATTCAGGGGCGATCTCATTTTCACCAAGCAAGGTGTTGATAGACTCAGAGGCGGCGTCAACGCAGATTGAATCGTCAAAAGGAATGAATTTAACATTGAACTCTCCGGCACCCACGCCGGTACGGCCCACGTTGGCTAAGCCTTCCGCTGGAAACATCGAGTTGCCGTAGACACAAGTGTCTGTCTGGTAGATGGAATCTATGAAACCTACGGAATTCTCATCACGCTCCAAAATGACTGCGGCTGCGGCATCACCGAAGTTGGCATAATACACGGGATCATTCTTGTCGGCATGCGGTGCAACATGGTCGGAGCCGATGACCAGAGCGCGGCGGATTCTTGGATTGGCCATCATTTGCCGGCTAACCTGTTCAACCGAAGCTGTCATTCCCGCGCAGTTCGCATTGCTGTCAATGCAGATCGTATGGGATGCCCCGTTGATTAGCCGGTGGATCATCAATGAGTTCGTAGGAAAGATATACTCAGGAGTTTGGCTCGCATAAGCGATAAGGTCGATATCGGCACCAGTAAGACCGGTCTTCTCCAGAACATTGCTCGCCGCTTCGAAGGCCATCGTCAGGGAATTCTCTTCCGTATTATCGATGCTGTAGCGGTTTTCACGGCCCAGAGCGGCCAGAAGTCCACGGATATCAATCCCCTTTTCGTCAAAATGCTTTATGAAAAAGTCGTTGCCAATCTTTTTGCTTGGATGATAGATATCAATGTCCTTAATACGAATCCCAGCCATATGTATCCTCCTAAAAGTTTTGTGAGCGATCACTCCATCGTCCAGCTTCGAACAAAACTCGCATCGAATGCATCCGCTAAGCACTAAGTTGTGTGAGCATTCACTCCATTGATATAACTAGACTGAAATAATTTCCAGGTTTTCCAGTCCTGCTTTGCGTCCCAGACGAGAGAGCTGCATTTTGAGGACAGGATTATTCTCAAGAGTAAGATTTACTTTTTCAAATCCGTCGCCCTTGAACATGATGAAGCAGCCTTCAAGAAGCGGCACAACTTCAGGCGCGGTTACATTCAGCTTTCTGCAATCAATCTTCAGCTGATAGTCTGCAGGAGTAATACCAATGATCTTTTCTTTATAGGCTTGAATCGATTTAAGGCCGTCTTCTTCTGTAAAAGTTCCTTCTAATTCAATATCAATTACCTTTTTAGTAGCGTCTGTCTTCAAAATAAATTTTCCCATGTGTACATCTCTCCCGGAATTTGATGAGTTTAGCATATCCTTAAAAACTAACTGCTAACGCCAATATTCGACAATATAGCCTTAGTCTTGGGATATTTTTACTTCATTATATACATGAATTTCTCAAAAATGCAATAAAAAGTCGAATCATGTATTATTATGTCGCAAAAGTAGTTATTGGATTTCTTCCAGTGTCGAGAGAAGTACATTAAAAGCGGAAATAATTCTCGGAGCGCCAACACATGGCACCAGATGCAGTAAAATACCCTTGATTTGATCAACGGTCATGCCTACACGGAGCGCCATCACATAATGAACGCCAAGCTGCTCGAATTGGCCCATCGTAATTAGAGAGGAAATAACGGCAATCTCTTTCCAATCAGCACCAATAGTGGTCCGCTGAAAAATGTCGCCATAAGCGTTGCCCATAATAAATTCAGCCAATTCGGGAAAATGCTCTTTGATCGGAGCCATCGCCTTGGCCCCATAGTCGCCGGAAAGATTAGAGAAATGCTTGAAACCGCTGTTTACGTTGTCTTTCATTGAGATGCCTCCTAAAAGTTTTGCTGGCTTATGCTTCCCGGGTTACTTTTCGTCAAAGCTTGCTTCGGAAGCATATGCTTGTGTTGTCTGTGAAACTATTAATTAAGATTTAGTGTGCGGTGTGCGGTAGGAGGCACTTCGTCACGGTCAGTCAATAGCTCGATGACGGCAACGCGGTTTAAAGCCACAGCTTCGCTGATAGCAGCAGCAAATTGTTCTTTGGTCTCGCATTTGTAGCCGGCAGCTCCCAGCGATTCGGCAAATTTTACGGCATCCATAGGAACTTCAAATAGAGTTCCGTCGATTCTGCCTGTAGTTTTTTCCATTCCTTTTAACGCCATATCCAGCTGCATATTATTCACAACGATAAAAATGACCGGGATATTCTTGCAAACGGCAGTATTAATTTCTGTGCCGAGCATCATGAAGCAGCCGTCGCCGGTAATGCAAAATATCGTTTCCTCAGGGGAAGCAACCTTTGCTCCGATTGCCATGCCGATTGCGTTGCCCATGCAGGCAAAGTAGGCGTCGAAGACAAAACTGCCCGGCTTCTTCACGTTGTACCACTTCACGGCATTGAAGCCATGGCTGCCGTCATCAACAAATACGGTATTGTTATAAGGGATCAGATCGCTCATCGTGTTCATTACCGACGCCAGCGAAAGCTTGGGCAGATCGGGCAGTTCTTCCGCATAATGAACGGCCGTCTCCGTTTCACGTTTTTTAATAGCGGCAGTATCAACATTCTTGAGATACAGCGACAAGTTATCGCGCAAATCTCCGCCGACAGCAATCGTCTGGGAGGTTAGTATTTTTCCCACAAAGGTAGGGTCTACATCAAACTGAATTAAGGTCTTTGGATGATTATCCGCCTTAAGGTTACAAATGGTCATGTCACTAAGCCGCGACCCAAGCACGATAAACAAATCACTGCGGTTCAATAAATCGTCGCCATGCTTGCATCCGCCAACACCGACCGGACCATGGTACAGCGGATGATCCCAGGCAATAGCGCCTTTGCCGCCGGGAGTAGTAACGACAGGAATATTAAAAGTCTCTGCCAATTGGACCAATTCCGTATGCGTGCCGGAGCGGTTGACGCCTTTGCCGGCTATGATCAGAGGTCTGCTGGAATGATTAATGGCATCCGTAACCCGGTCAAAATTAGCGTAACTGACAAGGGTTTCGCGTTCGGGGATAACAATTCGGCATTCTTTAAGCGGTTCTGTCTGGACATCAAACGGAATGCACAGATGAACAGGTCCGCGCTTGCCGCTCAGCGCAATGGAAATGGCATGGTTAAAAATCGTGCTGAAATGGTCGCCGCGTTCGATTAGTTTGCTGAAGAGCGTAGCGGGTCTGAACATGTCCGCCAAATCTGCTAGATACGAAGAGGAATCCTGGCATTGGGGAATTCCGAGCTCCTGAATGGATTGATGCCCCGTAATAAACAGCACAGGGAGGTTATTGGCTTTGGCATGTGCCGCCGCTGTGAGGAGGTTCGTCCCCCCCGGACCGGAAGTACCGAAAGCGACGCCTAGATTTCCGGTCTTTAAGGCATAGCCGGAAGCTTCGAATCCAGAGCTGGATTCATGTCTCCCGGGAATAAACTCAATACCATAATCCACCATCTTAAGAACTATGGGACAAATAGATTTACCGATAATGCCAAAAGAATGCGTTACTCCGAGATTGCGTAGTGCTTCCGCCATATAATCTGCGACTGTCTTCAAAAGATCCACCTCACAAATTAAATATTGTTTGTCATGTTATCGATCCTTCGAAGTAAAACCGGTAGATCAGAATAACAAATGACAGAAGACCTGTACTCAAAACAGAGTACAGGTCGGTTGACAAATCACCATTTAGGACGCTTGATATGCAGTCGTCCCGGTTCTTCAGCAACCTGGCTGTCATGGTCTCAAGGGAAGAACTGAGACTGTAGATCCATGGCTTTGCGTCATTCCCTTTCGGAGAATTTTGCCCATATTAAGGTTAATAAAAAAGAACAATTTTCCCTTACAATATATTCCTAGCCCTTGTTTTGTCAATATATTTATATAAACAGGCTCGAAATTTGACGAAATGATTGATTATTGAGCATAAAGACTCATTGCAAAGAAAAGAAGCAGCCCTTGCGGCTACTCCTTCTCGTTAGCGTAAGGATCAAGCAGGTAATCGCCTTCTCCGCTGTCCATGTAACTCTGGTACTGATGTCCCTTCACGACGGTAACATGATTGCCCGTTATGTCCGTGGCGATGAAATTTTCCCAGGGCTCGACGAAGCCATCCGGGTCATCGGCTTCGATTTCCATATCATTGTAAGAATCGATATTATTTCCCTCCGCCATAGCCGGCGTGTTGGAGGTGCCGAAGCTCTCGACGATCTGCCAGGCGTCCTCGCCGTCAAATCCGTTATACTCATGCTCGTCGAGACTGCTCCGCCCGAATGGAGGAGTAAGAAATTCCTCTTCAACCGGGCGTGTATGCGGCTTTTCCTGGCGGGGGCTGTATTCCTTGGAATAGCGCGTAGCAGGAAGGGCGGCCAGGCGCTCATACGGAATCGGCTGTCCGCTCGCTGCGCAAATGCCGTATGTGCCTTTGTCCATCGCCTCAAGCGCATCGTCTATATCCTTAAGTTCCAGTTCTTCAAGCTCTTGAAGCGATATATCCATAGAACGATGATACAGGTCGGTTGCGACATCGCCGGGATGGTTGTCGATTTCGGTCAATTCGCCCGACATATCCCGCATGGAATCTTCAAGACCGTGATCTTCATTCTCCTTAAGCCTGTGCCGGATATCGTCCCGCTGGCGGATAAGAAGGCCGCGCAGGTGGGCAAGCTGTTCCGAAGACAGGTGATTCATTAGCCTCGGCTCCTTTCCATATGCCGTTTTCCTTGTTAGGTTGGCCGATTGGCCGGTTTTTTACCGCTGGAAAATTGTGCTTTTGATAAGCAAGGCTCGGGGTGCGCTCCAATGGACGGGTTCTTAACGCCTGTGCTACAATATACAAGTCTTTTATACACGTTTTGGACCGCTTTCGGGTGGGAAAAATAAGAACGGAGTGACAAGCTGAAGTGGTGTACTATCTGATCGCGCTAATCGTATTTTTGCTTGACCAGGGAACGAAATATCTGATCTCCACGCGCCTTGAAATCGACGAACAAATTCCGGTAATCGGGAACTTTTTTGTTATCACATCGCATCGAAACCGCGGCGCCGCTTTCAGCATTCTGCAGGACCAGCGCTGGTTTCTCATACTGGTGACGGTTGTCGTCCTGATTGGAATCGTCTGGTATTTGAACAAAGTAAAAAGGACGCGGCGATTGCTGCCCTTGGCGCTGTCACTCGTGCTTGGCGGCGCAGTCGGCAACTTTCTCGACCGGGCGATTACAGGCGAAGTTGTCGATTTTCTGCGGTTTAATTTCGGCAGCTATACGTTTCCGATCTTTAACGTGGCGGATTCCTGTATTGTCGTCGGCGTAGCGCTCATCATACTCGATTCCATCATGGATATGAGGGGCGGCCCAACCGAAGTGATTGAAGTGAAGGAAACAAGCGAGGTAGAGGAAAGGAATGAACAGCATTGAGTAAGGACGCCCGTAATGAAGGGGCAGAAGGCGAAGCCATGGAGAATGATATCGTCGTCTGGACCGTTCAGGAGGAATACGCCCGAGAACGTATTGATAAATATTTAACCGAAGCTTGGGAAGAGGAAATCTCCCGCTCTCAGGTGCAGCAGTGGATCGAGGCGGGACATGTTACGGTAAACGGCAGGACGGTAAAAGCGAACTACAAGCTTTCTACGGGGGATTCAATCACCGTGACGGTTCCGGAGCCGGAGACCTCGGAGCTGACGCCGGAGGATATTCCGCTGAATATTGCTTATGAGGACGCCGACGTGATCGTCGTTAACAAGCCGCGCGGCATGGTCGTGCATCCTGCGGCGGGTCATCCCTCCGGCACACTGGTCAACGCCTTGATGTACCACTGCAAGGACCTGTCAGGAATTAACGGCGAGATTCGCCCCGGCATCGTGCACCGGATTGATAAGGACACATCGGGCCTCATTATGGCCGCCAAGAACGACGCCAGCCACAATTCGCTTGCCGCCCAGCTCAAAGCGCACAGCGTGACCCGCCGCTATTTGGCGGTCGTCCAAGGCAACGTGGCTCATGATCAGGGAACGGTGGACGCTCCAATCGGCAGAGACCCGCATGACCGGAAGCTGTATACGGTAACGGAGAAGAACAGCAAGACGGCGGTAACCCATTTTACCGTGCTGGAGCGGTTCGGCGATTGTACGCTGCTGCAGCTTCAATTGGAAACCGGCCGGACGCATCAGATTCGGGTACACATGAAATTTATCGGGCACCCGCTCGTCGGCGATCCCGTATACGGCCGGAGTAAAGGGATCTTTATGGAGGGCGGACAAGCATTGCACGCGGCTATACTCGGATTCGTCCATCCTTCCACGGAGGAATATCTGGAGTTTTCGGCACCGCTGCCTGAGGATATGGAAGAACTCCTCGCCCGCCTGCGGAGCAGATAAGTACAAATCAACTTACGATTTGTCCATTGTTTTGAAGCCGCTGTTACGTCATATTTAACAGTATAGAATGGATAGGCTGAGCGCCTGTTCACTGTCTTATATTCCAGAAGCAGGAGTGAGATCACTTTTATGAGCGTTGAACACTATCAGAATACGTATATTCAGAACAATTTCGCAGATCGCATCGGCGGATCGAACTATGGCAAGGACACCAATATTTATAAGTTTGAGAAGATTAAACGCGCCAAGGCTTCGGCCAAACAAGACTTCCCCGATATTGAACTGATCGATATGGGCGTCGGCGAACCGGATGAGATGGCGGATGCGGGCATCGTCGCCAAGCTGGCCGAAGAAGCCGCCAAGGAAGAGAACCGCGGTTATGCCGATAACGGCATTGCCGAATTTAAAGAAGCTGCTGCTAAGTACCTGAAAGAGGTATTTAACGTCAACGGCATTGACCCTGTAACCGAGGTGCTGCACTCCATTGGCTCGAAACCGGCGCTTGCGATGCTGCCTTCCGCTTTTATCAACCCGGGCGATATTACGATCATGACCATTCCGGGCTATCCGGTGCTGGGCACCCATACGAAATATTTGGGCGGACAAGTCTACAATGTCGAGCTTAAGAAGGAGAACAACTTCCTTCCCGACCTGAGCTCCATTCCGGAAGACATCGCATACAAGGCGAAGCTTCTCTACCTGAACTATCCGAACAACCCGACGGGTGCAAGCGCGACTCCGCATTTTTTTGCCGAAGTAGTGGCTTGGGCGAAGAAATACAATGTTGTCGTCATTCACGACGCCCCATATGCGGCACTGACATATGACGGCCTGAAGCCGCTGAGCTTCCTGTCCGTTCGCGGCGCCAAGGACGTTGGCGTTGAGCTGCATTCTCTTTCGAAGTCTTACAACATGACCGGTTGGAGAATCGGGTTTGTAGCCGGCAATCCGCTGATCGTCAAGGCGTTCGGCGACGTTAAGGACAATAACGATTCCGGTCAGTTTATCGCGATTCAGAAAGCGGCGGCCTACGGCCTTGCCCATCCGGAAATCACGGAAGCGATCGCGGCCAAATATTCCCGCCGTCACAACCTGCTGGTTGATGCGCTGAACAGCCTTGGCTTCAAGGCGACGAAACCGAAGGGCTCTTTCTTCCTCTATGTGGAAGCGCCGAAGGGCGTCAAGGGCGGACGCCGCTTTGAGTCCGGCGAGGATTTCTCCCAATATCTGATTCGCGAGAAGCTGATCTCCACCGTGCCTTGGGATGATGCGGGCGCGTTCGTGCGATTCTCCGTCACTTTTGTCGCTAAAGGTGAAGAGGAAGAACTGCGCGTTATTTCGGAAATCAAACGCCGCCTGAGCGACGTCGAATTTGAATTTTAATTTACTTGAAAGCAGCAGCTCTCGTGCCGGTTATGGTGCGGGGGCTTTTTTTCTTGGATATAGTTGACACGGGCTGTCCATTCTGTCATAATCCAAATGATAAATGAATAGCGCCTTTAATTCAGTCCCGTGAGGCTGGCAAGGTAACGTGAATCGAGGTTCGCGGCTTTTTGTAGGGAATCCGTCTGTCTGCACGGAGTTCTTTTGCTGCGCGCCCGTCATTCTTCTTCAATCTGCGGATTTCACTCCTTGCCTGCTTCAGGCAAGGAGTTTTTTGTTATGTTAGCCAAGATGCGGGAACAGGGCGCCCGACCTGGAGGGCATGATTGCATGATTATCGAAAAAAACGTCATTATGGACGAGACGGCGATTCGCCGGGCGCTTTCGCGCATTGCCCATGAGATCCTAGAGAAGAACAAAGGCATCGAAGATTGCATGCTGATCGGCATCCGCACCCGAGGTGTATATCTGGCACGCCGGATCGCGGAGCGGATTAAGGAAATCGAAGGTGTGGATGTTGCATACGGCGAGCTGGATGTCACCCCTTACCGCGACGACTTGGAACCCGGGAAGAATAATAATGCCAGCGACGGAGATTGTAACGAAAAAGGGACGCTGATCATTCCCAGCGGCGATTCCGGCACTCGCGACAAAAAAATCATCCTTTTCGACGATGTTCTCTACACCGGACGCACGATTCGCGCGGCGATGGACGCGCTCATGGACTGCGGACGGCCGAGAATGATTCAACTCGCTGTACTGGCAGACCGGGGTCATCGGGAAGTGCCCATCCGCCCGGACTATGTAGGAAAGAACGTACCGACCTCAAGGCATGAATCGATTGAAGTAGCGCTGAAGGAAGTCGACGGAATGGACGAAGTGCACATACTATCGAACTGGGAGGCAAAATAAATGACGACAGCTACCATAATGAAAGAACGCAGTCTGCTTGGACTGAAAGGGCTGGCTCAAACGGAAATTGCTGCAATATTGGATAGAGCGGCATATTGGGATAAGCAGACTGAAAAGGTAAGCCCGGTGCTTGCTTCCCGGTTCGTCTCGAACATGTTTTTTGAGAACAGCACGAGAACCCGGTTCTCATTTGAAATGGCGGAGAAACGTCTTGGCGCCCAGGTGCTGAACTTCACTGCCGCAGCTTCCAGCGTAGAAAAAGGCGAGTCGATTTACGATACCGTTCGCACCCTGGAGTCCATGGGCATCGACGCGGGCGTCGTACGGCTGAAGCCGACCGGTGTGTTGGCCCAGCTGTCGGAGAAGGTATCGATTCCGCTGATTAATGCCGGCGACGGCAATAATGAGCATCCGACGCAGGCGCTGCTGGACATGTACACCATGATTAAGACATTCGGTGAAATCAAAGGCTTGACCGTATCGATCGTCGGCGATATCATGCACAGTCGGGTGGCCCGCTCCAATCTGTGGGGGCTGACCAAGATGGGGGCCAAGGTGCAATTCTGCGCGCCCGAGAATATGAAAGCCCCTGAACTTATGGAGCATGCGCCTTACGTCACGATAGATGAAGCGCTGAAAGCGGATGTGGTCATGATGCTCCGTGTTCAGCTTGAACGTCACGCGAGCGGGATGCTGCAGTCGGCTGAGGAATACCGGCGGCAGTTCGGCTTGACGGAAGAGCGCGCCTCGAGATTAAGTCCGAATACGGTCATTATGCATCCGGCACCGGTCAACCGGAACGTCGAGATTGACGATGCGGTGGTGGAAAGCGCCAAATCGCTCATTTTTCCTCAAATGTCCAATGGTGTTCCGGTACGAATGGCTGTTATCGAGAGAGCAATCCGATAAGGCCGAAAAGGGTCGGGTTAATAAATATACACAAGAATGAATTTTTATTATATAATAACATAAGAGCCCGGATGGATCTGCGAGGGCAAAAGGAGACAGCATGAACGTGATCATCAAAAATGCCAGTGTTTTGAATACGGACGGCGGTTTGGAGCGCAAGCATATCAAGATTGAGAATGGCGTCATCTCCGCTATCCTGAACGAAAGTGAAAGTGCCGCGGAAGGCTCCGAGACGATTGATGCCGCCGGCAAGCTGCTTGTTCCGGGGTTCATCGACATGCATGTGCATTTGCGCGAACCGGGTTTTGAACATAAGGAAACGATTGAAACCGGCAGCCGCTCGGCGGCCAAAGGCGGATATACGACGATTGCCTGCATGCCGAACACCAAGCCGGTTACGGACAGCCCGGAAATCGTACAATTTGTAAAGGACAAGGCTCTCGAAGCCGGACTGGTTAAAGTGCTGCCCTATGCCGCGATTACGAAAGGACAGCAGGGACAAGAGCTTACGGATTTTGCCGCTCTCAAGGAAGCCGGAGCGATCGGCTTTACGGATGACGGTGTAGGCGTGCAGACGGCTCAAATGATGAAGGATGCGATGAGTATCGCGGCTTCCATGGATATGCCCGTAATCGCACACTGCGAGGATAATTCCCTGGTGGTTGGGGCTCCGGTAGCCGAAGGAAGCTTTGCCCGCAAGCATGGACTTAAAGGCATTCCGAACGAGTCGGAAGCGATCCATGTCGGACGGGATATTTTGTTGGCAGAAGCGACTGGCGTGCATTACCATGTGTGCCATGTCAGCACCGAACAGTCGGTTCGGCTGATCCGCCAGGCTAAAGAAATCGGCATCCGCGTAACCGCCGAGGTATGTCCGCATCATCTGCTGCTGTCCGAAGAAGATATCCCCAGCCTTGATGCCAACTGGAAAATGAATCCGCCGCTGCGCTCTCGCCGCGATGTGGATGCTTGCATCGAAGCGCTGCTTGACGGAACCATCGACATCATCGTGACGGACCACGCGCCGCACAGCGCGGAGGAGAAAGCCAAAGGCATGCAGCTTGCGCCGTTTGGGATTGTCGGATTCGAGACGGCTTTCCCGCTGATGTATACAAAGTTTGTCGCCGCCGGCAAGATGGATCTTTCCCTGCTGGTCAAGAGAATGACCTCCGATCCGGCCCGCGTGTTCGGTCTAAGCACCGGCGTTCTGGAGCCGGGAGCCCCGGCTGACCTGACGCTGATTGATCTGGAGACGGAGAAGGAAGTCGATCCGAATAACTTTGCCAGCAAGGGACGCAATACGCCGTTTACAGGCTGGAAGCTTAAAGGCTGGCCGGTGATGACCCTCACGGACGGCCGTGTTGTATGGAGTGAAGAATAAGAAGCGAACCGAAAGAACGAAGCGGGGTTCTCAGGCCTAGGAGGCGAGGAACCTGAAGCAGACACTCCGGAGGTTAAGAACACATACAGTTTTGAGAATACAGAATGAAGAGGAGTGGAACGGAATGCAGGCAAGATTGCTGCTACAGGACGGAACGTTGTTTACTGGCACCGCATTCGGCGCAGAGGGCGAGAAGACTGGAGAGGTTGTATTTAATACGGGGATTACGGGATATCAGGAGGTACTGTCCGATCCTTCGTACTGCGGACAAATCGTGACGATGACGTATCCGCTGATCGGGAACTATGGCATCACTCGTGATGATTTTGAATCCGTGCGGCCCTTCGTACATGGCTTCGTCGTGCGCCGGCATGAGACGGTGCCGAGCAACTGGCGCGCCGAATACAGCGTCGACGACCTGCTGAAAGAGTATGGGATTCCCGGCATCAGCGACATTGATACCCGTATGCTGACGCGCATCATCCGCCACTATGGCACGATGAAAGCCATCCTGACCACTTCAACCAAGCCGGTGGAAGAACTGATGGAAATGATGAACGATACATCCATCGCAGAGCTGCGCAATCAGGTAGCCCGCACTTCTACCGCCAGCGCATACAGCAGCCCCGGAACCAAGGAAAAGATCGTGCTTGTGGACTACGGCGCCAAGACGGGGATTCTGCGCGAACTGAACAATCGCGGCTGCGATGTTATCGTCGTTCCCCATAATGTTACGGCCGAAGAGATCCGCCGCCTTAACCCCGACGGCATCCAGTTGTCCAACGGTCCTGGGGACCCCAAGGACGTGCCGTATGCAGTTAAGACCATCTCCGAGCTGCTCGGCGAATACCCGATCTTCGGCATCTGCCTCGGCCACCAGCTGTTTGCGCTGGCCTGCGGAGCAGACACCGAGAAGCTTAAATTCGGACACCGCGGCGGCAACCATCCGGTCAAGGAACTGGAAAGCGGACGCTGCTACATTACGTCCCAGAACCACGGCTACACCGTGAATGAAGATTCCGTACGCGGCACGGAGCTTGAGATTACGCATATCAACAACAACGATAAGACGATCGAAGGGCTGAAGCATACCCGCTATCCCGCTTTCTCGGTGCAGTACCATCCTGAAGCGGCGCCGGGACCGCATGACAGCAGCTATTTGTTCGACCGTTTTCTGGAAATGATCGCGGAGCATAAGCGGGGAACTCCCGCCGTTTCCCGCCAGGCGCAGTTTGCGGCGAACGCGCGAATCGCGGCTCCTACCCCGAAACAGCAGCTTGAAGCCGTGAAAGGAGCTTATTAAAGAATGCCTAAGAACGATAAGCTTAAGAAAATACTCGTGATCGGTTCCGGACCGATCGTTATTGGCCAGGCAGCCGAATTCGATTACGCTGGAACCCAGGCCTGCCAGGCGCTCAAGGAAGAGGGCGTCGAGGTTATCCTTATTAACAGCAACCCCGCCACCATCATGACCGATACGAATATGGCGGATAAAGTATATATCGAACCGATTACACTCGATTTCGTGACCGGCATCATCCGCCAGGAGCGTCCGGACGGATTGCTCCCGACGCTCGGCGGGCAGACCGGCCTGAATATGGCCGTTGAGCTCGCGCGCGCCGGCGTGCTGGAGCAGGAGAACGTTAAGCTGCTCGGTACCCAACTGCATTCCATTGAGAAAGCGGAAGACCGCGACTTGTTCCGTGATCTGATGCGTGAACTGGAACAGCCCGTACCGGAGAGCACGATTGTTACGACGCTGGAGGAAGCGCTGGATTTTGCCGCGGTGATCGGCTATCCGCTGATTGTTCGTCCGGCCTATACGCTGGGTGGTACCGGCGGCGGCATTTGCGCGAATGAAGAAGAGCTGCGCGAGACGGTAAAAGCCGGTATCCGCTACAGCCCGATCAGCCAGTGCTTGATCGAGAAGAGCATCGCGGGCATGAAGGAAGTCGAATATGAAGTGATGCGCGACGCGAACGACAACTGCATCGTGGTCTGTAACATGGAGAACTTCGACCCTGTAGGCGTACACACCGGCGATAGCATTGTTGTGGCTCCGAGCCAGACGCTGTCCGACCGTGAGTACCAGATGCTCCGCAGCGCTTCGCTGAAGATTATCCGCGCGCTGAACATCGAAGGCGGCTGCAATGTGCAGTTCGCGCTTGATCCGCAGAGCTATCAATACTATGTCATCGAAGTGAATCCGCGCGTCAGCCGTTCGTCTGCGCTGGCGTCGAAGGCGACCGGCTATCCAATTGCCAAGATGGCGGCCAAAATCGCCCTTGGCTATACGCTTGATGAAATCATCAACCCGGTCACCGGGCAGACATATGCCTGCTTCGAGCCGACGCTGGATTATATCGTCAGCAAAATTCCGCGCTGGCCGTTCGACAAGTTCATCTATGCAAACCGCAAGCTCGGCACGCAGATGAAGGCTACCGGCGAAGTGATGGCAATCGGCCGCACCTTCGAGGAGTCGATTCACAAAGCGATCCGTTCGCTGGAGATCGGGGTTCACCGGTTCAAGCTTCCGGGAGCGGAACTGCTTGAAGATGAAGTGCTGAAGACCCGGTTGGCGAAACCGGACGATGAGCGTATCTTCCTGATTGCCGAGGCATTCCGCCGCGGATATCAGCTTCAGGAAATTCAGGATATTACCCAGGTCGACTGGTGGTTCCTTGACAAAATCGAAGGCTTGATCGGCTTTGAGGACCGTATCCGCGAGGAAGAGAGCCTGACGCCGGAAACGCTGTACCAGGCGAAGCGTCTGGGCTTTACCGACCGTGCTATTGCCGAGCTGCGCTCGGAAGGTCAGCCGGGAGGCAAGCAGACGAAAGAAGCCGAAGTTCGGACAATGCGTCTAGGGCAGGGGTTGAAGCCTGTGTACAAGATGGTCGACACCTGCGCGGCCGAATTCGAGGCGACCACCCCTTACTATTACTCAACTTATGAAACCGAGAATGAAGTAATTCCGTCCGATAAGCAAAAAGTGGTTGTGCTCGGCTCCGGCCCGATCCGTATCGGCCAGGGCATCGAGTTCGACTACTCTACGGTACATGCCGTCTGGGCGATCCAGAAGGCAGGTTATGAAGCGGTTATTATCAATAATAATCCGGAGACCGTGTCTACCGACTTTAACACATCCGACCGTCTTTACTTCGAGCCGCTGTTCTTCGAGGATGTCATGAATGTGATCGAGCAGGAGAAGCCGATCGGCGTTATCGTACAGTTCGGCGGACAGACGGCGATCAACCTGGCAGCTCCGTTGAGCGCAGCCGGAGTGAAGATTCTCGGAACGAGCCTGGAAAGCATCGACGAGGCGGAAGACCGCAAGCGGTTCGAAGCGCTGCTGTCGCGGCTTGATATCGCACAGCCGAAAGGCAGTACTGTAACGACGGTTGAGGAAGCCGTGGGTACCGCCCAATCGCTTGGTTATCCGGTTCTGGTACGTCCTTCCTATGTGCTTGGCGGCCGCGCGATGGAGATCGTCTACTCCGATGCCGAACTGCTGAGCTACATGAAAGAGGCGGTCAAGGTCAATCCGGATCATCCCGTGCTGATCGACCGCTACATGCTGGGCAAAGAGGTTGAAGTCGACGCCATTTGCGACGGCGAAACCGTGGTTATTCCCGGCATCATGGAGCATGTGGAACGCGCAGGCGTCCATTCCGGCGACTCCATCGCAGTCTATCCTCCGCAGCATCTGGAAGACAGCCTGAAGCAGAAAATCACTGATATCACGATCAAGATCGCTAAGGAATTGAAGACGGTCGGACTGGTCAACATTCAGTTTGTCATCTACGGCGGCGAAGTGTACGTCATCGAAGTGAATCCGCGCTCGTCGCGTACTGTTCCGTTCCTGAGCAAGGTAACGGGTATCCCGATGGCCCATCTGGCCACGAAGGTCATTCTCGGCGGCAAGCTGAAGGACGATGGCTACAGTGAAGGGCTGTGGCCGGAGAGTGATTACGTCTCTGTCAAAGTGCCGGTCTTCTCGTTCGCCAAGCTGCGCAGAGTAGAGCCGACGCTTGGTCCGGAAATGAAGTCCACCGGTGAAGTAATGGGCCGCGACAGACTTTATGCAAAAGCTCTGTATAAAGGCCTGATCGGCGCGGGCATGAAAATTCCGACAACCGGGTCGATTATCATAACCGTGGCTGATAAGGATAAAGATGAGGCAGTCGAGCTGATGAAAGGCTTCCACCGACTGGGATACAAAATCATCGCCACAGGCGGCACTGCAGCGGCTATGGAGAAAGCGGGCCTCAACGTCATGAACGTCAACAAGCTCGGCGAAGGCGAGCCTACCATTATCGACATTATCCGCAGCGGCCAGGCGAACTTCGTGTTCAATACGCTCACGAAGGGCAAGACGCCAGAGCGCGACGGCTTCCTTATCCGCCGCGAAGCGGTCGAGAACGGCATCGTCTGCATGACGTCTCTTGATACCGTAACCGCGCTGCTGCGCATGCTGGAGACGATCAACTTCTCCTCGCAGTCGATGCCGGCTTTTGTAGGACAATAAGAATTGTGCGCAAGGCACAGGAGATTACAGGAACGGTTTGCGTCAACTCGCAGACCGTTCCGCTGTGCCCGGACATTTATACGCTATAGATTCGGAAGCGAAAGCTTTCATATACTCGCGAAGGAGTGTTGTTATGACCGGAGAAAGGCAGCCACTGCAGGAAGCTGCGGCGCAGGAGAATACCGTCACACAGGACAAGCAATGGGAGAGCATGGCCAATCGGTTGATGATCCCGCTTGATTACCCGGATGCCGGGCAGGCGAAGGAACTGATCGGCAAGCTGAAAGGCATCCCGTGCTACATGAAGGTCGGCATGCAGCTGTTCTACGCCGCCGGTCCGGATTTTGTCAGAGAGCTGAAGGCCCTTGGCTATTCCGTATTTCTTGATGTCAAAATGCATGATATCCCGAACACGGTAAAAGGCGGAGCCGAGAGCGTGACCGCCCTTGGCGTTGATATGTTCAATGTCCATGCATCCGGTGGCTCGGCCATGATGGCGGCCGCAATCGAGGGCATCGATGCGGCCCTGCGCAAGAACCCCGCGCTTGCCCGTCCGCTGGTTATTGCGGTGACCCAGCTTACCAGCACCAGCCAGGCGGTCATGAACAGCGAAATCGGCATTCCCGGCGAGGTGCCGGACACGGTCGTGCGGTACGCGAAGCTCGCCGCAGACGCCGGTCTGGACGGCGTAGTGGCGTCGCCGCTTGAAGCCGCAGCCGTATCGGCCGCCTGCGGTCCTGCCTTCCGCACCGTGACCCCGGGTATTCGTCCATCGGGATCTTCTCTGGACGACCAGAGCCGCGTCATGACGCCGGGACAAGCGATCCGGCAGGGCAGCCACTTTCTGGTTGTAGGACGGCCTATAACGGCAGCTCCTGATCCGCGTCAGGCTGCTGAGCATATTATTGAGGAGATGATTCAAGCGTGAGCCCATTGCTGAATAGAAGTGAACAAATTGCATCTTATCTGTTGAAGATCGAAGCCGTCGCGCTGCGTCCGCAGGAACCTTTTACCTGGACTTCGGGCATTAAGTCCCCGATCTACTGCGATAACCGTCTTACCTTGTCGTATCCGGAAATCCGCAGCTATATTGCCGACGCGTTCGCGGAACTGATTGCGGCCGAATATCCCGGTACGGAAGTCATCGCCGGAACGGCAACCGCCGGCATTCCGCATGCAGCCTGGGTCGCCGACAAGCTGAATCTGCCGATGGCCTACATCCGCGACAAAGCGAAGGGACACGGCAAACAGAACCAAATCGAAGGCATCATTGCACCCGGCCAAAAGGTCATCGTCATTGAAGACTTGATTTCGACCGGTGGCAGCTCGATTAAGGCTGCGCAGGCTGTGAAGGAAGCGGGAGGAGAACCGCTTGCGGTGCTGGCGATTTTCAGCTATGAATTAGATCGCGCAACAGACGCCTTCAAGGAAGCGGGCATCCCGCTGCAGAGCCTGTCCAATTACAGCACCCTGATCGACGTTGCGCTGGGGCAAGGCAAAATCGTGGCTAGCGATGTCGAGCTGCTTCAGTCGTGGAGACGCGATCCATCCTCTTTTGGAAACTGATTGATATTGAAGAAACCGTCCGATTGCAGGGCGGTTTTTGTTTTATGGTTGGATCAATCATCCGTATGCCGCAAGTTTTTTGTAAATATGGGCAAGCTAACGGAGTAGTCGGCTTGATCATTTTATATAGGGAGAAGAATGCAGCATGAACTGGGTATATTTTGCGAGGCTGTTCAGAACCAAATTTCAAGCAGGCTGTCTGGCTAAGCGGCTCGAACAAGACGGCTGGATTTATGGCTACCATGATCCGCGCTTGGTAGAAATTTATCGTTCACGCAGAGGAAAATATGGGGTTCGATTTCTTCCCTGAAAAAGATTAGCTGGAGCTTCTTGACTTAACACTAGGGTATAGTGTATAATATTTACTGTTGCTGTTTGAATATGATTACTGACGCGGGGTGGAGCAGCCCGGTAGCTCGTCGGGCTCATAACCCGAAGGCCGCAGGTTCAAATCCTGCCCCCGCAACCAATTTTCATAGAAGTTCATCAGCCATTATTCCGGATATTTTGATCAGGGCCCTTAGCTCAGTTGGTTAGAGCGGTCGGCTCATAACCGATTGGTCGGGGGTTCGAGTCCCTCAGGGCCCACTACAGTAAAACCCTTGCGTAGCAAGGGTTTTTTGCTTGTTCTGAATTTGATAGAATGAGGATTTAAAGCCGGGGATGCGTCGGGAAAAGCGATTTGCTAACGGGCAGTTTAGGCTTTTGTCATCATTTACTGGATCATGTAATAATTTATGGAGGGAGGATGATTTTATGAATCAAAATGTTCAGGAAAGATCCGTTCCGATCGAATACCGGATCCGATTGATTGACAGTTCTATCCCTCGGCGCTTTTTTATCTATGTACACCGGGCAATGGAATGAGCCGAGATTTCGATTTAATGCACCTGCTTTAGGACAATTGTTTGATTTCGACGGTAGGCTTTTCATCCACAGATTGGCCCTGGAATATATCGTTGGCACTTAATTGGAACTACTGTACAATACGGTAGATTGGAACCTAGTATCTTTGGGAAGCGTGGATAGACATGTACATCGCAATAACCCCCCCTGCCATATTAATGTCTAAATAGTATCAATTATTAGGAACCATAGTAATGAGTTTTGCAGATATATGGAGCAGTGTGACTCTTTTCTAATGTTATTCAACTATCGGGAAACAATAGTTTATAATCAGCCACCTAATCACTGGGCGATTATTTATGTACAAATATATTAAAGGAGGACGCGCGAACGTCCTTCCTTATATCCAGGGTATCCCCCAGCATGAGTCAGCGGCCCGCCGCGCGCGGCATTTTGCAGACATCCGCTGTCTCGTTTCCAATACTACATAGAAGCCGAGGGGAACACAATGGGAACAAAAGATGAAGATTTATTGCAACATGAGCTCGAAGTCATGGCTGGCATTCAGGAGAGTTAAGGCGCAGTATCGGAAAATCATCAAGGCCGGCATAGCCCAATGGGTCAAGGATTTTCAGAATGGGAAGATTGAGATCCGTACCGTTGACGACTTAAAGAAGCTGATCAAGATTGATATCGAGTTGCAGAAGGAGGATTTATGAGATGGTTGTATAAAATTTAACAATATGATCATATTTTCATACTAAATTATTGATCCATATACTCCGATTATTAGGAAATAAGGATTAATTAGATAATTGGAGGGGGAAACAGAGTAATGAGTAAATTAAGGAAAAGAATTGTAGCTACGATTGCAATCATGAGTACATTATTAATCCCAGGTCAAATTTTTTCTGAAACTTCAGTTCAGTTTAATCAAGGTAGCCAGTATGAACAAGGTACATATGACTCAACAACTGAACAGCCAACAATTTATAACTGGAACAGAAATTCTCAATACAAGAGCATCGACAGAAACCCATATATTAAGTGGAAATTTAGCCCAATAGACACATATTTCCGATCACCTGTTGTCATTGGAAAAGATGGTACAGTATATGCCGGAGCGTACAACAAGCCATTATTTTATGCACTAAATAGTGATGGGACCGAAAAATGGTCGTATTCCGGAAAGTCCGGAGAATATTTTCGGTACGATGCTGCTCCAGCGATTGCCGCGGACGGAACAATATATGTTGGATCATCCTATGGACTTCATGCAATTAACCCCGACGGAAGTAGAAAATGGTACATAGATTTTAACGGGAGAACTAATGGTGTTTCATTGGATTCAGATGGTAATATTTATGTACTTCATGCAAACACACTTTATTCATTAGATGCAACTGGTGTAGTGAAATGGAGTAAAACTCTATATTCTTCCCAAAGTGTATCTTCAGTTCCGTCAATTTCAAAAGACGGTAACATTTATGTTGCGGAGGCCTCTGGGATTGAAGCATTTAATAAACAAGGAAGTCGGTTATGGTTATTCAGTGTTGGAGCATATGAAGGTTACGGATCTCCTACAATTGGAGAAGATGGAACTATTTACTTAGGACTTGGTAATGGCACTCAAATTGGTTATATGTACGCAATCAACCCCGATGGAACCCAAAAGTGGAAACTAACGGTTGAATCTAAAATTGATGCCCCTCCGACAGTTGATAAAGAAGGGACATTATATTTTGGTTTGACGTATGCCAAGAAATTCTACGCCGTTAATCCAGATGGTACGGTCAAATGGTCAATTTCTACACCTAACTTCTATATGAACACTGGCCCAATCCTTGATAGCATTTCAAATATTTATTTTACTAGTGCAAGTAATTGGGATACTACATTACATGCTATTACTTCCTCTGGCGCAAACCTGTGGGATATCACAATAACCGGAACCCAATATGGAGCAAATGTTCCACCTGCAATTGCAAAGGATGGAACTATTTATATTGCATCTGGACAAGGTATTATAGCAATAGGTGGAGAAATTGACCAACCATTCGATTTCTGCCAGATATTTAACTCTTTAAAGCAGAAGGTTGATAGTGGATTAAGCACACCTGAAGAAATTACGCAGGCTCGAAGTGAAGTTGATATACTGAAAGCTAAAATTCAAGAACTGGAGAATAAAGTTATAGAAGCAGAGAATAAGAACTAATCATTTTAATTAAAGTCGCTGAAAAGCGGCTTTCTTTTTTGTTGTATAAGAAAACCCCCAGTTCGACTAGGGTTCAGGAAAGCTTATAGCTATGAGTAGAAAATCCTTTCAACTCGATGATAAAATGTGTGCCGGTCTACCACCCGCACACATGAAATCAAGTGATTGCTAAGCTGAGCGCTTATCAATTTTCCTTATATTTCTACGAGAAACGGTACCGTTCCTAAAAAGACGGTACCGTTTCTTCATGTCAGGCAGGCGAAAGGGAGCATTAGGCGATGCAATTGGTGAACTGCTGCTGGAACCAGGCTTCGTCCAAATGCCGTCCAATAACGACGAATTCACTGATACGCTGTTCATCTTCCCGCCATAGCCGGTCCGGGTAGGCGCTGAACAGCATGTGAATGCCTTGAAAAACAATTCGCTCCTCCAAGTCTTTAATGTTCAGGATCCCTTTATAACGGAAGGTGTCGGTGCCATGTTCGATCAGCCATTCGTTAATAAAACCTTCCACCTTGTCCAGATCCAGCGGACGGGTCTCGCGGAAGAACAGCGAGCCGACTTCATCGTCATGCTCATGATCTTCCTCCTCCAGGAATCCCGGCTCAATCTCCAGCTTTTTGTCGAGATTAAACGCATGAATACCGAGAATTTGATTAATTTCAATTTTCGATTGCTGAGTCCGGTATAGAGTCGCAGCCGGATTCATGGCGTGCAAGCGCTGTTCCAGCTTCTGAAGCTCCGTGTCTGATACCAGATCCGTCTTGTTCACCAATAGAACGTCGGCAAAGGCTACCTGCTCTTGGGCTTCATGACCATCGTTCAGATGCTGTTCAGCATGTTTGGCATCCACCACCGTAACAATGGCATCCAGCCGGTAGTCGCTTGAGATCGAAGGGTCCACAAAAAAGGTTTGAGCTACTGGGGCGGGATCGGCCAGCCCGGTTGTTTCAATCAATACACGGTCAAAGTTTACCTTTCGGTCTTTTTTACCTAATCGGGCATCTGACAGATCTCCGAGGATACGAATCAGGTCGCTGCGGACCGTACAGCAAATGCATCCGTTGTTCATTTCAAAAATTTCCTCGTTCGCTCCGACCACTAGCTGGTTGTCGATACCGACTTCTCCAAACTCATTGACGATAACGGCGATTTTTTCTCCATGGTTGGCATTCAGTACATAATTCAACAAGGTTGTTTTGCCGGCGCCTAAAAAACCGGTTAGAACAGTGACCGGAATTCTCGGATCGGTTTGTACGGCAGGGGACATTGTAGCACCTCCGGTTATTAGTAATAATTACGAATAAGACAAATATAAGTCGTGCAGAATCGCTTGTCAAATCGTCCAACGAAAAAGTAGAAGGATAAAAGCTTGACAAAATTATTCGTAATAGTTACGATCAACAAATAGTAAATATTACGAATAAGGGAGTTATGATTTTTTATGAGAGTTGTTATTACATTGGCTTGCACAGAGACAGGAGATCGCAATTACACTACGACTAAGAACAAAAAGACTCATCCGGAGAGGCTCGAAATGCGAAAGTACTGCCCAAGACTGAAGAGACATACCTTGCATCGCGAGACACGCTGAACAAGGAAAGAGAAACCATCAAAAATAAAGCCAATTCCTGAAACCGTTCTAAGCGGCTATTTGGGATCGGTAAAGACTACCCTGCTAAATTCTTATGATTACGTTATTTGGGAAGGAAGAAGCGGATGTGATTTTGTCCTCCTTGCGCGATGTTGTATTCGGATATGAAGATGAACCGGTGATTGAACATTTATCGCTGGATATTCATTTTGGGCAGTTTGTCGGTATAGCAGGACCTAACGGTGCAGCCAAGTCCACCTTATTGAAACTGATTTTAGGATTGTTAAAACCCTGGAGTGGAACCGTCCAGTTTGCACGAGAACGGGAGGACGGTTCAAATATCGCCATTGGTTATGTGCCGCAGCAAGTCTCTTCCTTCAATGCCGGGTTCCCCAGCAAGGTGATTGAACTGGTGCGTTCCGGTTGTTATACGCGGCTAGGGCTGTTCAGACGGTTTAATTCCCGAGAGAACGCCATTGTCGAACGAAGTCTTAAGGAAGTGGACATGTGGGAATACCGCAACCGGAAAATCGGCGAGCTGTCGGGCGGTCAGAAACAGCGTATATGTATCGCCCGGGCGCTGGCTCAGGAACCGGAAATATTGATTCTGGACGAGCCGGCGACAGGAATGGACCTGGCCAGCCGAACGGGGCTGTATGAGCTTTTGAACCATTATGTCCGGCAGCATGGCCGAACGGTCATTATGGTTACACACGCGTTGGAAGAGACGAGTCCGTATCTGGACACGCGGATCCATTTGGAGCGAAAGGAGAACGAGGGATGGCAATGTTTGGTTACGAATTTATGCAGCGCGCATTTTGGGCGGGAGGTCTGATTGCGGTCATCGGCCCGGTGCTCGGGGTGTACCTTGTGCTGCGCCGGCAAGTGCTGATGGCTGATACCCTGTCCCACGTGTCGCTGGCCGGCGTGGCTCTGGGATCAATTCTAAATCTTAATCCCTCACTCAGCGGGTTCATAGTTGCGGTTCTCGGCGCTCTGATGATCGAGCGGCTTCGCCGGGCTTACCGTACATACAGCGAGCTCCCAATCGCAATTATCATGACTGCCGGTCTAGCGCTGGCAGTCGTTCTGATGACCCTCAAGCAGAATTGGAGTAAAAGCTTCAGTTCTTACCTATTCGGCTCCATTGTCGCCGTCAGCGATACCCAGCTCCGTCTGATCGCTCTGGTGACGTTACTCGGCTTGCTGTTCTTCGTCGTGCTGCGCCGGCCGCTGTACAATCTGGCCTTCGATGAAGAAACAGCTATCATTTCCGGAGTACGGGTTCCGCTTCTTTCCTTCGGATTCGCGGTATTTACCGGAATGACGGTCGCAGCAGCAATACCGGTTGTGGGCGTCCTGCTTGTGTCCGCGCTGATTGTTCTGCCTGCCTCGCTTGCGTTGCGTTTGGCCTCCGGTTTTGCGGCCGCAATCGCTATTGCCGTTGGAGCTGGGCTGATCGGTATGTTCAGCGGGTTAACTGCTTCGTATATGCTGGATACTCCGCCCGGGGGTACGATCGCGTTGATTCTGGTTATTTTTTTGCTCTTGGCAATCGTACTTCAGAAATTACGCAGCTACAGATATCGCCGTACGGCGAGAAAATTGTATAGAAATGGGGTTGTTTCATAATGAATACGAACAAAAAAACAAAGAAACGTAAAGGTTACCTTGCTGCATTGTCGCTATCCGCTATACTCGCGGTTGCGGGCTGCGGTTCCGGCAACAATGGGGCAGGCGTCAGTGAGGGCGAAAATCTTGCTGCCTCGCCTTCGCCGGTCCTAGAGGCTTCGCCAGCGCCGAAAAAGCTGCTGATCAAAACCAGTTTCTATCCGATGTATGAATTCACCCGCAATGTGGCTGGTGATTTGGCTGAGGTGGAAAACCTGGTTCCGGCAAGCGTCGAGCCGCACGATTGGGAGCCGTCACCGAAGGACATGGCCGAAATTTCCGAAGCCGATGCTCTGGTGTATAACGGTGCAGGTATGGAAGGTTGGGTGGACCAGGTCATGGAGAGTGCGAAGGGTGGCGGACTAACGGCGATTGAAGCCAGCAAGAACATTGAGCTTATGAAGAGTGTGGAAGAAGAGGATAACCACGCCCATGAAGAGGGTGAGCATGAAGAGGGAGAAGAGGACCATGACCATGGCGGCCTTGACCCCCATGTGTGGTTGTCTCCGGCGCTTGCGGTTCAGGAAGTCCGCAATATTGAAGCGGGCCTCGCAGAGGTTGCTCCCGGGCATGCGGAAGAATTTAAGGCCAACGCTGACGCCTATATCGCCAAGCTGGAGGAATTGGATCAGGAATTTAAAGACAGCCTGGCGGCCGTCAAGCGCAAAGACTTTATTACCCAGCATGCCGCATTTGGCTATTTGGCCAAGGAGTATGGACTCACGCAGGTGCCGATTGCCGGACTGTCTCCCGATCAGGAACCTTCTGCCGCCCAAATGGCTGAAATCGTGGAATTCGCAAAGGAACATAACGTCAAAACGATTTTTTTTGAAACCCTTGTCTCATCAAGCGTGGCGGACACCATCGCAGCAGAAATCGGTGCCAAATCCGCCGTATTGAATCCGATTGAAGGCTTAACGGAAGACGATATAGCGAATAATCTGAACTACCTTGCGATTATGCGGCAAAATCTTGAAGCCTTAAAGGCTGCCTTGAACGAATAAGAATCCCTGAACGGATTCCGGGATTAAGGGGATGAGGATATGGAAGATAAATGGGAGAACATGATAAAAGCAATGGAAGCAAAGGGAATTAGGATGACGGCGCAGCGAAAAATGATTGCCAAAGTATTCTCATTCTCTGCCGGTTTTGTGCTCCCGCGCCAAATTCATTCGTTTATTTCGGAATCTTTTCCGGGAGCGAGCTATGATACGGTTTATCGAAATTTGCGATTGCTCGTTGATATCGGGTTGATCGAGCAGTTTAATTTCAACGAAGGGGTTCGTTTCAAATTGAAGGTCAACCCGGATCAACACCTTCATTACTTTATTTGTACGAGCTGCCATAGAACGTATCCGCTTGAGTTCTGTCCCATTGAGAACGGGATTAAACCGCCGGAATCATTTAAAGTGATGGGTCATAAATTCGAAGTTTACGGAATATGCGGCGATTGTGCGGATTAGACTGGGTTCAAAAGGAGGTGAAACGAGAATAATGGCCAAAAAATCAAAGGTGGTAAAAGAGATGAAGCGGCGGCAAATAGTAGTCAGGTATGCAGAGAAACGGAGAGAACTGAAAGAAAAAGGGGATTATACCGCTCTGCAGAAGCTTCCCCGCGATTCCTCGGCTGCCCGGCTTCATAATCGTTGTGCGGTAAGTGGCAGACCGCGAGGATATATCGGCAAATTTGGCGTATCCCGCATCGTCTTCCGCGAGCTTGCTCATAAAGGCCAGATCCCTGGTGTCAAAAAGGCTAGTTGGTAAGTCATAAGATAAATAACAAAGGAAAAACCAGCGCATATCACTTTTCATAGTATAGCGCTGGTTTTTCCTTTAGATTATCAAGAAACCCACCCATAGGGCTATTTCGCGTCCGCGAAGATCTATTCAGATGAAGCTGGAGCGCCGGTTAAAGTCTCGATATCCGTTGATCCAAAAATCAGCAAAGCAATAACGATAATAAGTAGAATGTTTCCGGCAAAACTTTCTCCGTCGAAGCCGCTCATTAGATTCCCCGCCTTTTTCGTGAGATTATTTATTGTTCCCGGTTTTCTTTTTTAATGCTTCCATTAGATCGTTCAATGTTAAGCTGCCGTTATCGTTCATGAAGTTAACCAGCTTTTCGACATTGCTGTCGCTTAAATCGCTTAATTTTTTGTATTTGCCTACCAGGCTGATGAATAGAGAAGCGTCAGTGTACAATTGCACGGAATCCACTTTAAGCTTTCCGGTCAACAAAAGCGCGGCCACGGTTAATTCAAGCCCTTTACTTTCCTTAAGTGAGGAACCTGCGGTTTTCTTTTTGGGGCTTGAATTTTTGCGTTTTCCGAGAGGATCCATGATTTTCCCTTCCTCCCTAAGCTTTATCTTGAAAAAGGATAATTGGCGCATCTTCTGTACCACACTTTATGCTTGCTCCAAGCTTTTTGTGAGTAGGCTCATCAGGAAAGAGCGTCACCCATTCCATTCCCAAACATATTTTGAACAAACAGCTGGAAAGGGGGCGATTGGATGGATCTGCTCTGGGTATTGATTATTGGCGGGCTGATTGGCTGGTTAAGCGGCAACCTGATTGGCAGAGATGTGCCGGGAGGCTTGGCCGGTAATATTATGGCCGGGTTCGTTGGATCTTGGTTGGGTACAGAACTGCTTGGGGATCGTGGACCGGTTGTAGGAGGATTTTATGTCGTACCGTCGATTGTCGGCGCAATAGTGGTGCTGCTTATTTTTTTCGCGATTGCGCGGGGTGACGGCTACCGAAGACGATAAACGGCAATGATGCCAAAGATAGTTGGGAGTCCGCCCAGCACTTGTCTATGTTTGCCTTAATAGGATGTGGTGATATCGCATAACCATTAAGGAGGAATACAACGGATGCAAAAGAAACGGCCCACAGTAAAGAAGAAAGCAATAACTCCTAGACAGGCACAGAGACATGTACATGAATTTGAAGGCAGCACTCAACTGGCTGAAGCAGGCGAAGACCGGCATAACCACCGCTTTGCAGGCGTTACTGGGCAAGCGATTCGGGTAGGAAATACTCATGTCCATGAAATTAACCTCGAAAGAACGGATTTTCTGGACCATTTTCATAATCTGAGAAGAATTAGAACGGGACCGGCTATTCCAGTCGGAAATGGCAAACACGTACACTTTGTAACAGGCCGGACTACATTGGTCGATGGTCATACACACCGATTCAAATTCGCTACATTGATTGAATCGCCGCTTGTCTAGTTTTAGCTTGCCCTTCGTAATATTGAGGTCAATCAGAGATTTCTGGTTGGCCTTTTTTGCTGGCAAAATCTAAGGGCGGCCATTAGGCACTCTCAGGTCAATGGGTGAATACCCTGTAAACGAAGTGGTTCAAACCTCAGTTAAGGCGGTGTCATCCAGTTATGTATTATCAACCTTATGTTATTCCCCAGCCTGGGTTAGCCAATTGGCCGTACCATCGTAGCAGCGATATGGTGATTACGCTTATCCAGCAATCCATTCAAGGGGAACGGAACGATGAATTGTTCTATGATTTTCTCATCAAGCTTGCACCTACTCCGCAGGAAAAAGAGGTTATTACAGGCATTCGTGATGATGAGAGAAAGCACAGGGCCATGTTCAGAACCTTATATACACAATTAACCGGCAAGGCTCCTGCCGTGGCGGACGGAGCTCCTGAACAACTGCCCGCCAGCTATCTAGAGGGGATTGAAAAGGCTTTGTTAGGCGAGTTAAAAGCTTTTGAAAAATACCGCACGATCTATCTGCATATCAATCCCCAGTACCGAGATTGGATATTTGAAATTATGACCGACGAGATTAAACATGCAGGTTATTACAACTGGCTGTACGCCAAAAACAAATAGGACATCCGTCATGAGATCATTTCCATTTTGCCCATGCATTATTCTTCCCTTTGACATATTCTGTGTTGTATTCAATTGCAGAGGAGGTTTTCGATCATGGGTGCTGATTGTGGCGGTGTTGGTGGAGCAAATTATGGACCAATGTATCCTTGTAATTCGACGGGAGCAATTCTGGTTCTCTTCATCCTGCTTGTTATTATCCTTAAATCCTGTTGGCTCTAGTAGCGAAAACCGGTGCAGCCCCTTCAAGCTTGGCTTGGAGGGGTTGTCATTTGATAATGAATTCGATCCGTGTCCCATCCGGGTATTGGTCCAGCTGATTGCCAACCCAACTGCCCGCACCACGGTTGTCAGCCGGTGATATGTATGCGATATCCGCGCCCGTTCCGCCTTCTTGGCACATAGCCATAGGCCATTCATCGCGGTCGTAGCGCTTTTTGGTAGGGACGCCTTTTAGCGATTCTTTGCGGTTCTCCTCGGCTCCACCACGGTCAATCGTACATATTTTGGACTCACCCTTATCAATGGCCTCCTCAATATGATCTGCCGTCTCCGGGTATTCATCTGATGGGAAGATTAGCTGCACCACCTCCGAATCGGAGGCAGGAGGATTCTCGAAGTTCCAGCCGTTTCTTTCAGCGAGGTAAGACAGCACCAGAAGCAGCAGAATGATGACTAGAAGATAGGTCTTATGCTTTCGTCTACGCACTTTAATCTCCTTTCAATGAACGGCGGGGTACATTTCATTATAATCCATTAAGGGAGTCTGTCACAGAGGATTCCCATTTTTTCAGTTGCGTATTTTCGCAATCTTTTCTATCCTTTTAACAGGAGGGATAGATACATGAGAACAGCCTTACTGGCAGTCGCGGCAATACTACTTGCACTGCTTAGCGCCTGCGGCGGAGGAACGCCAGCTGCATTGTCCCATGAAGATGTGCAGAAGAGCGTTCAGCAATTTTACGACGAGATGTCGACACTTGATCAGAGTGCGAAATCATCCTTGGATGATTTTAACGAAGCGCTTGCTTCCTACTCGGGAGGCACGTTAACGGCTGATGAGCTGGAGAAGGCCATCAAGAAGTTTCAGGATACAGCATCCGATTTATCGGACCAGGCTAATGACGCAGAGATTCCATCCGGACTTCCGGATAATGTCGAGAAGCTTTTGGCAGAAGCCAAGGACTCTTTTCAAAAAGCCTATGAGATCAAAAAAGAAGCCTCGGAAAGCGCCGTGTCTCCCGATGTAACCGCCGAACAGTTCGATCAAATGAATAAAAATGCGGATATTGTTATGCTGTACGGCATTTCCAAGCTTAATCAAGCGAGAGAAGCGACCGGGTTGATGGATACGAAGAAAAGCGAATAGAGCGGATCAAACCGTCCCGGGTAAGAAGGCGCGCAGCTTGCAGCAGCTGTCAGCGCCTTTTTCGCTGTCATTTTTTCCTTGTTGATTCAAGAGCGGAATAGTGGATATAATACAAACATACGTTCCTATGTTGGAGGGCGGAGAATATTTGTTGAAAAAAGGAGGCGAATCCCTTTGGGTAAGAAACTGGAGGGAAACGGACTTTGGGAGAGCAGCCGCATGATGCTGCCTGAGCACAAGCAGCGGATTCTGGAGGAACAGCGGGAGGTACTGCGCCGGGAACCGCCCGTGCTCGATGACCAGAAGCGGGAAGAGATGGAAAGGACGCTGACGCTGTCGCTGCGGGAGCATGTCCGGGTAACGGTTGTTCTGTTCGATTCTTTTGAGGATGTGCGGCTGAGCGGGTTTGTCACCTCCATTCATGCCCACTCGCGTGAAATCAAGCTGCAAAGGGCGGACGAGTGGAGATGGATCGGGCTGGACTGCATTATCGACGTGTATCCTGGATAAAATGGGCGGGCTAACGAACTGCCCGGGTGACAGTCCGCGCCCGTCTGTTCTTTTTAGTACAAGAATGCTTGTGCGATCTGTGCGGTTCGGATTTAGGGTTAACGCTCCGTCCCTTCGCTTTTCTCAAAGGCGATCAGCGTAACGGGGCTGCCCGTCAATCGAGCTATGCTGGCTTCGGCGCTGCGAATGATCTCAACGGCGTCGTCCTGCTTCTCCAGAGCTGCAATTTTGTAGCTGTCGAAATATATATCCATGGTTGATCCCACCTTTCTGTAAGTTAGTGTTCCCGGCAGCGGTTGAATAATGCGGAATGCTCTGCATAGAGTGGAGCGTATGGGGAGAAGCTAACAGCGACTAACATAAAAGGAGGGACACACCTTTGAAAAAGAAGCTGATGGCTAGCCTTGCGTGCAGCGCTGTTTTATCGATGAGTCTGATGGGTGTCGGTTATGCAGAGGATACATCTGCAGCCGAGGTGGGAAGCGTAGCGGTTAACGCTACCGAAACCAATAGCGGCATGACCGCTAACCGGGTAACCTATCATACGGGCAACACGTACACCAACGACAATACGATGACTGCGCCGGGCCGTCCAGGCACAGCCGTTACTCCGCTGGGCACTACGCGTACCGGCACATACCGCGCTACAAACGTGGCACCCCGCACGAACTATTCCAATTGGGGATGGCTCGGCCTGATCGGCCTGTTCGGTCTGGTCGGCATGAGAAACAGAAGCGGCGAACGCCGTTAATTTGGAGCAGGGACAATGGCCCGTGTCCGGTGAAGCGCCGGTGCGGGCTGTGTTTTGTCTAAGTGCTGGAAGAGTGGATGTACAGAAAAATAATGATTGCGTCAACTTCGGAATCATGATATTATATATCTTGTCGCGTCACGCGCGTAAAGTTTATTTTACCCCTGCCGGGGTGGCGGAATTGGCAGACGCACAGGACTTAAAATCCGTAGCGTCCCGCTGAAAGATACCCGGTAAAAACCTTGATGTAAAGCGTCTTTGAAGCGTTTTTGGCGAGAACGGTTGTTGAAAGTTCTCTCCTGAAGTTCTCTCCTTTTTCTGAAAGGTGCGAATTTCATTCTTGACCTGCCGGAGTGGTGGAATGGCAGACACAACAGACTTAAAATCTGTCGGGGGTAACCCCGTACCGGTTCGAGTCCGGTCTTCGGCATAAATTTAGCTAAAACACTGCACATTTTCCGTGTAAATGGAGAGTCGTACGGTGTTTTTTATTTAAAACTTAAGGCATTGACTCATGGCGTGGGCTGAAGTCACCTTGGCGCTGTATTCCAGGTGGGCATAGGTATTGGCGGTGGTGGAAAAATTGCTGTGTCCCAGCCACTCCTGAATCTCCTTCATGCTCACGCCATTGGCCAGAAGTAGGCTGGCGCAACTGTGCCTGAGATCGTGAAACCGGATGCGGCGTAGGTTTTGCTTCGCCAGCAACATCGTAAAGTGCTGCGTAATATATCCGGCCTTGATCCGCTGTCCCAGCTTGTCCAGATAGACATAATCTTGGAATTCCTTGCAGTAGGATGATTTGTAGAGTGTCTGATCCTGCTTCTGCTGCTCGCGGATGCGAAGCAGCAGATCCTCAAAGGCTGGCACCAATGGCAGTGTACGATGACTCGCCTTGTTCTTGGCCCGATCCTTTTCCACCACCATTTGCTCGCCTTGGAAGAAGACCGGAACCACCGTGTGCTGAATTGTAAGCGTCCGGTTCTGGAAGTTGATAGCGTTCCATTTCAGTCCCACTACCTCGCTGCGGCGCAGTCCGTAGAAAGCGCCCAAAATCACCGCCAGTTCCACAGGGTCGCCTTTGACCGCGGCAAATAGCTTGTTCATCTCAGTGCTGTCGTAGAAGCTGCCTACAAATGCATTCTTTTTGGGACGTTCCACCTTGTCTGCGGGATTTGCAGAGATCATTTCCGTTTTGTAGGCATATTGTAGCGCCTTGCGAATATTTGCGTGGTAATGGATGACCGTGTTGGGCGTCACACCGCGCTCTGTCAACACATGATTATAAAAGTCTTGGATATGCTTAGGCTGCAAGTCATTTAAAAAAATGTTCTTTTCCCTGAAATAAGGCGCTACGCGGTTATGAATGACATTGTAATAGGCAACGTAGGTTGTAAACTCTACCTGATGTTTCATCATCTCCAGCCATTGGAGCAGGAAATCGGCAAATAGGAGTTGTTCTTCTTCAACGTCGTCAGATGTCTCTACGTTCTCAGGAGGCTCCCCACTTACTTTCGGCGTTTCCACAAAGTTTTGCCGCGCCTCCAGCAGCAAGGCTTCCGCCTTCTTTTTGTTGCCCTTCACTGAAAGCCCGGTGGGAATCCACTTGGGCTTGCGCTTTCCAAACTCATCCTTACAATTCAAAACAATATAATAAAGACCTTTCTTTTCCTGTAGGTGGCCTGCTATCATTAATCTTGTCCCTCCTTGGTATAGCAGCCCAAAATCTCCCTACCATTGACACTTCTAAATATATCATAGTACAATAAGCGATTCAATGCATTAAAGCGTCGAAGCGCGAAACCTGTTGTGGATTTATTATGGATTGAAGGTAGGCGATGATCTGGACTTTGGGGATTTTGTAGGCTCTGCCAATTTTGAAATGCTGGATACGATTGGCCTGCAAGAGCTTATAAGCCGTTTTAGTGCTGATGCCGCCCAGCATATCACACATCTGCGTGACGTTGACTACGTCTGGATAGCTTTGAAACATAAGTGCGATAATGTGTTGCGGGTCAAATTGTGGTAACGAGCTGGTTTCCATATTGAAAATTCTCCTTCCCAAAAGAGTATGTAGGCAGACAGCGGCGGGCCGTTCGCATAGTAAAGTCGTTTCCCCATGCTTCATCTCCATTGGATCAGAATAAAAAAGCCTGTTTCAAGCTGCCGCCGGTTACACGGCATCATAGCCCCGATCTTCCACGAAGCTCCCCCTCATCCGAGCGGGCTGCCCCCAATGCAGTGACGCTGGCCGGGCAGAAGTATCATGATCCCTCTTGCGGGTTATGGCGATTCATCCCACCACAGGATGATTTCAGCCGAATAGTTAGTCGCTCGGGTCTACTGGCTGACAGACCGCAGACCGTCATGGCGCTCCGCTTTGTCGCTTCTGATGTTAGCAGAGGCAAGAGGAACGTACTTAAAACAGGACTTATGAAGTTATCAATGATCACGTTAGAAGGTTAGGAAAAAGACACTTCATGAGCATCCTTTTGTTCCTCCTATATAGTAAATGGGAGAATATTACCCAAAAAGCAACCAACTCTGATTATTTTTAAGTGAAAAAAATAACAAGCCATGCATTGAGAAGTAATCCCAACTAAACATGGCTTGCTATTAACGTCAGGAGTAACGGTTAAGATCGAAACGGCGAACGGCCAAGATGAATGCGATCATCAATTGTTGTTTGCAATCTTCATCAAGTAACCCATTCTGTCTAGAGTATTTATTGATGACAGGTTCGTAACGGGCGATAAGTTTTGCTTCTGCTTCTTTGTCTCCACGTTGGGCCAATTGGATTAAATGACATACACTGTTCATTGAATTATCCTCCCTTTATCTTAGGTTTCTGATGCAACGATAAGGGGGGGCCGCGAGAACGGGACACAAGCTCGTCCTTACATTTCCAAATGTCTTTTAAGCTTCAGCAGGATATTGGATTTGGATTTAGTAACGGCTTGTCTGCTTACTCCCAAAATTCGAGCGATTTCTTTGTCCGTCTTATCTTCGTAATATTTGAAATAAACAACTTTCTTTTCGGTGGAGCTTAATGGCATTTGCTCTATGACTTGCTCAAAGATAGGAGAATCCTCCACGCGGGGCGAGTGAGTTGAGCAGATGCAAAAACTGATGTTCACTTCGTAAGCGACTGCGTCCAGCAGGGTCACATGAGAAGAATCACGGCGGAGCTTTTCAAAATAATCTCGACTCGCGTGTTGAAGACATGATTTTACATAGCTGCCGAATGCTTTTTCGACTGATTCGTTAGACCAACGATCGGTTCTCATAAAGTAACACTCCTCTCACTATGTAAATGGGGATCAGGAATGAAAAAGGCAACTAAATCAGAAAAATAAAAAATGGAATTTATTCCTCTAATTTCGACCAATTTTTGTAATTTTTTTAGAGAAGTAGGAAAAAAGAAAACAAAGAAAAAAGCCCCCTAGTTAGGAGGCTTTCCGTTTCATTAGAACCACTCATGCTATCGGAGTACGGTTTAAAGATTAATCTTCTATTTGGCCGCTACGCTTCAGCAGCAGCGGGTGAATGCGGCCATCGTGCGGCAGCTTCCCGAAACGACAGATTTATTCAAATACAGCGATTATGTGCAGTCGCCTACGCTAGAGAATGCGTCGGAGTTCATTGCCATGGTCGTGGAGCAGCATCTCGAATTGCTTGGCAATCGGATCATCGGTTACGTGGCCGGACGGTCCGGCGTGGAGCGAGAAGGCACACACGGCTTACTCACTAACGCTAGCGTGCCGGTAGTGCTGTCACAGGTGGCGTGAGAGGTGGCTGAGCATCCGGGCAACGTTTGGACAAATGTCATTTCCCTCCAGCGGGAGGACGCGGCGCGGCTTGGCTATGATAATTTGCATGCATGGCAGGCGCTGCTACGTAGCCAGCGAAATGAGATATTGCATATTGAAATTCCACCCGAACAACCTGAGATAGTATGCGGCGTTTCACAATGAAGGCCATCATCCCAATGTTCATTTGATCGCGATCCCCGGGGAGCGTATGTAACCAAGTAAGCTATAGAGTGAATGCGCATGACCTTGGTGCGGGAAATCGCAGCGGCAAGAAGAGGGTGGCAGCAGCATAGACTACGGCATAAGCAACAAAAGCTATGCTAGCGTCGTTTAATATACAAGAAGTCACACCGAATGCATAAAACAGAAAAGCTTTGAATCCGAATCATCTGAATGAAAACAGTCTAAACCAGGATTATCTCCCGGCTTAAAGCATGCTGATGCTCTATATTTATTAGTCGAGCTTGCTTAAGCACGCTCATTTATAAGAAAATGTGATATTTTGAACTTGTTGGAAACTAAAGGAGAGATATAGTAGAAAATATAAGCCAGCAGTTCAATGGCCGCGGGATTACACAAAGGGAGGGTCATAACAGACATCTGCCGATTACTTTTTGAATGCCTGCTGTTTTGGCTTACTCTCTAATACGGAGGTGTCGTATGCTCCCTTTGTTTATATCCATGATTGAAGATGACAGTGACCGGGCTTACATGACCGATTTATACCAGCAGTACTATCCATTAATGAAAAAGAAAGCATACGACATGGTTAGGGATTATGCAATCACGGGTGATCTTTTTCAGGATGCTTTTATAAAATTAGTCCCCAAAATATCTCTTTTACAATCTTTGGACAGTTGTAAAAGAACGTCATATATCGTTTATACCATTAGAAGTGTTTGTATGGATCATATTCGTAAGCAAGCCCGCGGTTCTCAAAAATTGAGGATGGATGGAACGGTCGATCCTGTAGAAGAAGTTGCGGATGCCCAAGCCTCGCCGGAAGAACAAACGATCAAAAGGGAGAGCTATGAGGCGTTAGGCAGAGCCTTGGAGTACATACCGGAAAGAGATCGGCATCTGCTGGTTTACAAATATCTTATGGGACTGAAGGATAAAGAAATCGCCAGCATCATGGACATTCCAATTCGAAATATCCAGGGGTATTTAACCCGTGCCCGGCCTCGTGCCCAGGCTGCATTAACTAAAGAAAGGGGGGAGCAGGATGGCGAAATCGAATAATTCGATGGATCGGACTTCACTTATGGAAGAGTACGAGGAGATCCAATTGAAGCTGGCTCTGGCCAGCTACGTGGAGCAAGAAGGGAAAAAACTTCTGGAAGAGAATGAGGAAATGCATCGGAATCCCTTTTTTCTTCCGACGGAAGCAGAGAGAAACAAGTTCCTGAAGCGATTGAATCGCCATCTTGCGTTCCTTCAGATCAAAAAGATGGTCAGAATATGTTTTATAGGTTCAAAGAAAACGGCGCTTGTTTGTTCCTTGTTGCTTGTATTGTTGGCCGTATCTTCCATGACAGTAGAGGCGGTGCGTGTTAAAGTGTTTACTCTGTTTGTTCAACTGCAAGACGAATATACGGAAATCCGATTGGGACGTCAAAATGCAGATGAGGTAACCGGGAACCATCTGGAAATCAATTGGGAGCATGCCTATGTTCCGATACGAATCCCGGAAGATTATCACATTGTCAATGTGACAAACCTTGAGAATATGAAAGGGATCGAGTATGCCCATGACAACGGAGGGTACATTTTGTTCCAACAAAAACGAGAAGGCAGTGGCACGAATGTAGATACTGAGGATGCCGATGAGGTCATTCAAACTACAGTTCAAGGGTCGCAAGGGATTATTATCCGAAAAGGAGACAAGTGGACTGTCATCTGGCAAAAGCATTCCCAATTATTCATGTTCATGGGTGAACATACGGGATTAAGCCAAAATCAGTTTCTGGACATAGCGGAAAGTGTCACGCTGCTCCAATAATTTTATTGCACGAAGGGTGTTGTAAAATAAGAGCTTAGATCGTTTTATATGATGGTAGGGAAAAAAAGGAAAAGGGGGTTTTCAATGGTACATAAACGAATGGTATCATTACTCTTTGTTTTTTTGTTTTGCTTGCATCAGGTGCTGTTGTACAGGCTGGCGGAAGCGTAGGGGCATTAGGTGAAAGAGGTTCTGTTGTTCCCTATTACCAGCATATTTCATTCGTTGGAGCGTCTCTTTCGATTGGGCAGTGGGGCCGCGCTGTTTCCAGCGGGGATGTGTACGTATCGGATGAGTATGATTCCACCCTCACGGTTGAGCTTCAACGCTTAAGCGGTAGCGATTGGTCAACGGTGGAATCATGGAGTGAGTCCTTTTCAGGAAAAGGTTACCATGTGGGTAGTTACACTTAAGATCAAATCAGGTTCATAAAGAATAGAAGGGGATGAATTGAAATGTTCTCAACAAAAAAGAAATTGACAATATTGTTTTTGTCTGGGGCCATTGTTTTAAGTGCCGGTAGTTTTGCGGGCTATCATGCTTACGCCAATAATCCTTCTAAACAAGAGGTTCTCAGTGCAAAGACAGCAGAATTTGAAAAGCAGAAAGCAGACCTGTTGGCTAATCCAAATGCAACTAGTGAACAAGGAAAGCAGGTTAAGGAATTAGGGGCAGAAATTGGTCGCCTAAAAACAGAAGTAGCCCCTGAGAAGACAGAAGATCAACTGAACCGAAAATTAAGCGTGTACAAAGAAATGATCAAAATTCATGAAAGCTACTATCAAAATAATCCGGATGTTGATTTAACTGATCCAAAGGTCATTGAGGTTTTAGCACAAATTGATAAAAAGAAGAAGATGGTCGAGCGAATTGATCAAGAAATAGCTGAGGGCAAGAAAACTGTCGACCAAATTTTCACAGAATTTGAACAAGGAAAAGCAGAATTAAGAAATTAGGTTTTGCAACGGAGGTAGGCTTGAATTCTACCTGTTTTCCCCACATTGAACAAGAGCCGCCTGTTATCTAACGGGTGGCTTCGTATTATTAGTGTGAATGAGCACTTTGTTTCCGCAGGATACAAGTGCTCATTTGCATGTACTTCTCAAGATGTACGTCAGGGATAACAGCAGTAAATCAGATACGCGCATGCTCATTCAACTGCCGAATAATTTAAAATGCTTGATCTCCTGGCTGGCCAAGGTGAGTTCAAAGTTGCTCATTTTCATCCCCCTTTCTGTCAACGATCATGAGATTCAAGCCCAGGTTACTTTTTTCAATAGTAATGGTGCCGTGTCGTTACTACAGATCAAGGTTGCACAGTCTAGTAAAGCAGGTTCTTTAATGATGCACACTTTTTCTTGAAGCTGAATCCAGATCGGCCGCGCACCCAAAATAAGTGAGGCACTAGCATCCAGTCGCGGCTTTATCAATCACTTTCGTTTCCTAAAAGAAAATCCATTTTTGTTCCTTAACCTCCTAGGCCCCCTAATTAAACTGGAGTCCTCCCACCCAATAATTTAAACTAGAGATAAGGGAGAGATGACGAGGATGGGAAAGAGGCTGAAAGAGGAAGCACGGCTTAAAATCGTTAAGGAAGCGTTGGCTGGAGTTAAGGTGGGGGTATTATCCCGCATGTACGACATCCATCCAGAAACCATACGCGGATGGATTAGGGATCATCGTGACTCCATTCCACCCGAAGAAATTCCGGTTGCAGACGAGCATCTGCAAGAACTTCAGCGACTTCAGGATGTGGAACAGCGCTACGAAAAGGCCATGAAGGTGCTCGGGGAAAAAGAACTTGAGCTTGAGATTCTACGAGAACTGCTAAAAAAGAAAGACCCCGCTTATCCGAAAAATTCGAAGTAGCAGACCTATTTATTAAGCGGGGGGAACCGGTAGCACGGGTTCTGCGAATACTTGGATTATCTGAATCGACGTACTATGATCGTAAAAAACGGGCTGCCCGACCGGCAACAAAACGCCCATCAGAAGGCCAGATGGGACGTCCGGTGCCGGGCTACTCCTTTACGGTTACGGGAGAGAAAGTCAGTGACGAACAAATCAAGGAATGGCTGCTTGAGCTCCTCGAAGGCGAAGAGCATGTCTATGGCTACAAACTTCTTGCGCAATGTATTCGTAACCGGTACAGCGTAAAGCTGAACAAGAAGAAAGCCTATCGCTTGTGTAAAGATCTAGGGATTCTGAGGCAATCCCGTAAGCGCCTCCCCTCACATCCACGCCGGCTCCCCAAGAACCGGGTCGTCACCGGGTCCAACCAGTTGTGGCAAATGGACATCAAGTACGGTACGCCCAGCTAACAAGTTCCTGTAATGGAACAAGTTACTCGAGCATGTTTGGAATGCATGTTGAGATTTTTTTTTTTTTTTACAGACATGCCCTTCTTCTGCTGTGAGAAGAAGTGAGCCGAAGCGGCGGTGACTTGCCGACACTGGCAAGGTGACGTAGTCCGCGGGAAACGGGGCTTGCGGCGAAGCGATTACGCCAAGATGAGTCTCTAGGCTGAGCATGGGAAGGCTGAGGAACACAAACCTATTAAACCGCATCTGAGGGTTGAAATGTCACCCCTGCCTACATCGCTTAACAGGCAGGTCACGGACTGAACTGCCGTTAGCCGCATTGACGGCATTCACGAAATCCGGTCAAACATGTAAGTTGACCGGATGGGATTCACGGAGAGTGCATAGCTAGACCGCGATGTCCGCGACGACTTGCAGAATGCAAGGATAAAGACTGCGATAGGCAGCCTAACCCATGTGTGGAGTCCAGCATGTGAACTGGGGAAAGTCTGCATAGATGCCAAGGGAGTGAGTTCCCCGATGCTATGCAGAATGACGGAGCCTCCGTAGTAGTCTGAGATCGGGAAAGCCGGTTACATGGCGAAGGGAGGCAGTTTAAGTGGTTTGCTTGGCTCATTAACTGACCCTAGTGAGGTGAAGACCTTTGATAATCAGTGAAATGCAAAGCAAACTGGCGACATGGTCAACAGAAAACAAGGATCGTAAGTTCGACCGACTAATCAGACTAATTGCTGACAGGTCTTGGTTAAGTGAAGCGGCTCGTATCACTCTCGCTTCAAGCGGCGCTCGAACACCGGGCGTAGACGGCGTAGACAGGCGTAAGATGGAAGGAAAGCTCGATCTAGAACTGGAAATGTTACACTATGAACTGCTGAGCGGAAGATACTGTCCGCAACCTGCCCGACGAGTATATATCCCTAAAGCCAATGGCAAACTCAGACCGCTAGGTATTCCATGTCTTCGAGATCGTATCGTGCAAAGGGCAATGCTGATGGTAATGGAGCCGATATGGGAAAGTGATTTCCATCCGGTATCCTATGGTTTCAGACCTGCACGGAGCGTACATCATGCAATTCGTACTGTCAAAATGCAATTGCAAGATGGAAATGAACAACTGAACGCAACCGCCGGTCGCTGGGTCATTGAAGGAGACTTGGCGAGTTATTTCGATACCGTACACCATCGGCTGCTCATGAAGGCTGTCCGTAAACGTATCTCTGACCAGAGATTCCTTTCCTTGATATGGAAGATGATCAAGGCAGGATGCGTAGACCACGGTTTATTTCGCGCCTCAAGCGAGGGAGTTCCGCAAGGTGGGGTTATCTCGCCCCTCCTATCCAATATAATGTTACACGAATTTGATCAATGGATGGAAGCGAAATTTCTGAGTAAGAAGGTACGAAAAGATCGCTGGGCTTGGAACTTCGGCATTCAGAAAGAGCGCCCTATCGCGATACGTGAAAATCGGCAGTGGAAGCCAGCTATTTCGTACTGCCGCTATGCGGATGATTTTGTGGTGATTGTCAAAGGAACCAAGGCACATGCAGAAGAAGTTCGTGAAGCATGTCGGGAGTTTCTCGAAGATAAGTTGAAACTCACGCTCAACATGCAGAAAACGCATATCACGCACGTCAATGACGGTTTTGTCTTCCTCGGACATCGTATCATTCGCAAACGTGGGGCTCGGGGACGAATGCGCCCTGTCTCATCCATTCCATGGGAGAAATACCGCCGCTTCACGGAAAAACTTGTCAAGCAATTGTCGGGAAATTACAGCATGAACGTTATGGACTTGGTCGAAAGCCTAAACCGACAACTTGCAGGATGGGCAAACTTTTATCAATACACAGACCATACAGCGACGATATTCGGTAAAGTAGATCGCGCGGTGTTCTGGAAACTCGGCTACTGGCTGGCAAGAAAGTACAAGCGTGGCTTCCGAGCTTTGATGCGAGATTATGTCCGCTCACCAGAAAAAGGAAAGGCTAAAATCTGGGTACTGCAGGGTCAGAACAGTCGCGGATTCTATGGTGAACTAGCACTGAGAAGGCTAATCACTAGCCGCAAAGGTTGGTTCACATGGCGAAACCCTACCGAAAATCCATATATCCTACGTTCAGACAAACGACGAACTATTGAATCCTATTATGATGATGTCGCCTTTGCTATGAGCAACACTTAAATGGAGAGCCGGATGCGCTGAGAGGTGCATGTCCGGTTCGGGAAGGAGAAACGGGGAAATAGTTCGACTACGCCCCGTCTCTTACTTCACGCTACATCATCGGTCAGGAACGTTTCTTTTTCGTGCTTAGTATCATTGATGTATTTGACCGTGTCGTGGTCCAGCAGTACAGAGGACCCGTATGTGAGGCCAAACATGCGGTCCAAACCCTATGGCGGGCGCTACAGAGTCGTCTCCAATCCGGAGAAGCCCTGCCCGTGATTCGAACAGATAACGGACCGCAATTCGTCAGTAAGTTATTTGGAGATACCTGTGAAAGCCTGGAGATGATTCACGAACGCATCCCGCCACGGACACCAAATATGAATGCATACATTGAATCCTTTCATAGCTTATTGGAACGCGATCTATTCAGCCAAACAGAGTTCAGGACCTTCGAGGAAGCTTACGAGGCCCTTGATCAATATATGGACTTCTACAACAACCGCAAGATGCATGGCAGCTTGAAGTTAATGCCTCCTGCGAGGTTTTCAGAATGGGTCAAGACACTGGAGGACTCCTCGAAATTTCATAAAGCCATGTAACACCTCGAAATAAAGAGTTATTTTACAAACGCTTGTTAATTGTAGGGCATGACTCCGGATTTAAGGGGCCTAGCCGTAACCTCTTCTTTTACCTCTGAATTCTTTGATCTGGATGTGAATAGTACCATTTACCATTTTCCCATCGGATCAAGGAAGTTGCAGTAGATTTCCATTAGTATCCTTTGGTACATGCTTAGGTTTAGGGAATTTCTCCCGCCTCCCAGAAGATATTGTTATTACCAATCTATCCAGTCCAAAGGTTGATGGTTAAGTTGTCCTCATTTTGCTGGGGATCTTGTCCAAAGCCCATGAATATGCTATTTCACAATGCTACTTTGACAGGCGGAATTGTCCGATTTCTTCTGTTTTTCAGCTAAAAAGGCCCCTGACGGACAGGATTGGCCATTTCGCCCTACCTGGTGGACATTGACGGCCGACTTGCCATGGGAGAATACGGTAATTACTTGAAAGCCCCCCCTTCCGTCCCCCTGAGGGGAACACGCAGGGGATTTCTCCCCTGCACCCCATCGCTCACCGCGTGGCAGGCCCAGCAAGGGTTTGCTGGGCTATAAGATAGCTTTGCAGGTTGGAAACACCCGTCAAGGCTATATAAACGCTTCGCGGCCTTGACGGGTTCACGGTCCCGGACAACTACTCCAGCTATTTCCGGACAACCTATCCCATCTTCTTTTGGACATTATGCGGTAGCAGAAACAAGATATACTTGACCCCACCTTTTTGTGTTGTTGGAGGTTTTGGGCTGCTATTACTTCGTTTCATCATCCTACCCGTACCCAGGACGGACGACAATAGCAAGTAGGGACTACAATTTCTGCGGCTAACCCGCCGGTGATCAGGGAAATATCCATGGACATCCGGTAGGCTTCTTCGTTCCTATTAAACAGCGTATCCCTTACAAAGTTAAAGGTAGGAGTCTGAGTGCCTCCCTTGCTTACATAATAATAGTCTTGCACACCCTCCGCTATATCGGCTACTCCCCATGCTCCGTATACGCTCCTGCGGAGATAGCCATTGCTCCTGTCCCGGCGATTCGAGCCCCACACCTGTCCAGCCCAAAGCAATGCCTACTCCGACTACAACTACAACTACAACTACAACTACAACTACAACCCTCCGCTGCAACGGTTACTGCGCCAACAAGGGTTTCATCAGGCTTCCGATCATTTTTAGTTTCGCCTTTGGATTTCCGTTCTTCACTCCGCTTATATTGCTCTAGCTTTTGCACCGCTTGCTGTGCTTGGATCTGACCTTCGGTACGATTAGGGGATAGGGGACCGTTTCGATGGACGTCCCTTCGATATCAGTTTTCTTGGACAGCACTTTTGTGCAGATCTTCAATTTCCAGACCTGTAAAGCCTGCTTGCATGAAACTAAGGCTTCTCTTCGTCTATACGGTAATGAGGGGATTGGGGGGAGGAGGTGTTGTTAGACATCCAACCCAAAATGGTGTATTGAGACTCCTTGCCTGACAAGCAGCAGACGGCGGCTGTTTGCAATGTCTCTCGCCTCCTTATAAAAAGCCGCCCGGCGAGTGGCTTTTGCCAACCGGTCGGAATTGTAGGGGGACATTCTGCGGCGGAAGAAGACTGGGAGTTGGAGAATCACGCGGCAGCGGAACAGGGGAAACCAGGGCCCCAGCCTAAAGGAGTGGCGCGCGTGGAATAAAGAGGAGACGGATGGGCTATTACACTGTCCTGTACCATTCCAAGCTGCCGCACCGGGCCGATACCGATAGCACCTGTTACCTAGCCATCGGCACCATCGTCCGGGAACTGAAGCTGTCCTGCAGCACAGTCAAACGGGCCATTGCCGATCTCACCACAGCTATAATCACCTAACGTAAAAAAATATCAATAATTGAAACCTAATTACAATGTATGACGATAATTTCTAAACTACTCTAAAAATATCAGGATGTGTCTCCGATATTAAGAAACAAAGGATAAGATGAGAATTTATTCTTTGAATTCCTTTTTTTTCAACAAGATCGGTGGATTTGAGTTGCTGCTTATATTCCTGCTTACGAGAAATCAATCAGACCGTCCCGCCGGGGAACGGTCGCTTCGTTTTTTGCAGCTATGAATAGACAAGACGTATTCCAATCGGAAACGGAAAGAGGGATGCATATGGAACATATGGACGAACAATGGCTTGAGCTGATTGGCAAGCAGGAACAGATGGAGAAGCAAGAGGCGTTGAAGGCTGCATTAACTCCGGAAAACGTCAGCCAAGCGATTCAAGCGGGAGAGCTTACATTAGGCGATGAGGTCATTACATTTCAAAGGACGGAGGTAGTGCCCGATCAAGTCTTTATGTTTGTGCCTGATTCCTTCGAACCCATGCCGGAGGAGTACGCCAGGATCAAATATCCCGCCGAACGGCGTCCCCAAATCATCTACACCGATGAGACGCTGGAGATTAATCTGACCGTAAATCCGACGAACAACAGAATGGTTAACCATGAAATGGAACAGTTTGTACAGGACCTCAGCTTCCTGATCAAACGGATGCAGCCGAATGCGAAGTGGTTGGGAGAAGGGGTGCGCGAGGTCGGAGGCCGCAAGATGGGCTTTTATGAATTTACCGTGCCTGTGCTGGACGGTGTGATGTATAATGGCATATTTTTCATTGAACTGGAGGGGAAAGGGCTCTTCTTCGGTCTCAATTGCATGGAGCGATATCAGGAGCAGTGGCGTCCGATTGCGCTTGGCATCATGGATTCCCTGCACATCAACCCGATGGAACGGGAAGAGGGGGATTCATAATGGAACGATCTTATGCGACTTATCAGGACATTGAAGTCACGCCGTTTGCGTTAGAGTCGATCCGGGAGCTGACCATTGTACAGGAAATCAACGAGCACGCTACACTTCGTCTGAAAGGCATCGTGCCGGAAGAACAGAAGGCCGGTTATGCCGGGATGGATTATGCCCGAATGAATGTGGCCGTTACGCAAAGGCTGGAACATAGCGGGAAGAGAACCCTGTTTCAAGGCATGGTCACGAATATGCAAATCTATCACGTTCGGGACGTATACCACCTCGAAATGGAGGCGGTATCGCTATCGTATCAGTTCGATGTGACGCGAAAGGAACGTACATTTCAAGATACGGGACTTGCGTATGCGCAGTTGGTGGATCAGATCGTACAGGATTACGACGGCGCGGACGTTATGGATGAAGCTTCGAATGGCGCTGCTATTGGCCGCATGATTTTACAGTACCGGGAGACCGACTGGGAATTATTGAAACGGTTAGCCTCCCACTTTAACACCGGACTTGTACCGGCGATCGGCTTTGATTCCCCGAAGGTGCACTTTGGCATTCCGGAGCCTGGTTTTAAGGAGGAAGTTAACGCTTACCATTACCGGATACATAAACGGATGGAGCTGTATCAGCTATCCGTCCAGGGACAAGTGCCGGAATTGAGCGAGAGCGATTGCATCTTCTATGAAGTGGAGACCGATCAAGTATTCGACATCGGCATGGAGGTTGCGTTCGACAACCAGCAGCTTGTCGTAAGCGAAGTCAGAACGGATCTGAAGGACGGGCTGTTAAAGCATACGTACTTCTTAGGCACGCGGCTGGGCTTGAGCCGGCGAAAGCAATATAACATGGCTATCGTCGGGGTCTCACTGCAGGGCAAAGTGATTGCGGTAGCCAAAGACCGGATTCAGGCACATCTGAACATTGATCCCGAGCAAGACGCGGGTAAGGCGTTCTGGTTTCCGTACTCAACCATCTACGCTTCGGAAGACAATGCGGGCTGGTATTGCATGCCGGAGATCGGCGACGATGTGCGCGTCTATTTTCCAACGCATAAAGAAGAGGATGTTATTGCAATCAGCTCCGTGCCGAAACCGAAAGCGGAACCGGCATCGGCAAGCGGAGGGCAAAGCGTCGGCATGGCAGGAGTGCCCAGCGGAGGCATGGCATCAGCAAGCGGCGGCGGAAGCGATCCGATGGAAGATCCGAGCATCAAAACCATCAAGACCAAGAACGGCAAGATGATCGTGCTCGCTCCCGATCATATCCTCATCACGGGCGATGGCGTGTCCATTATGCTGAGCGATGAAGAAGGCATTTCAATTGTCAGCAGCAAAAACGTGACAGTGAAAGCGACGGAAGAAGTGATGTTGGCCTCGAAAAAAATCACGATTTCCGCCCAGGAAAAATTGGAGATGACGTGTAAGGGCAGTTCCGTGATGCTCGAAGACCGCGCCGATGTGAAGGGAACGCAAGTCCATACCAACTAACGAGAAAAAACCATTTAAGGAGAGAAAACCATTGCAGCAGGACGCGTTGAAACAATGGCTTACGCAAGGTGTCGCACAGCAGCGGGAAGCGATGATCCGGCAAATGGGCGCAGAGGTTCGCGCGCAGGCTCATGCGTATACCAAGGAGTGGATCGAACCCTTTCGCAAGCTGTGTCTTCGCATTCAAGCGATGCAAGAAGCCGGACACAAGCGGCCCATCGCCTACATGCACGTTTCGTATTTGCGTTCCTGGCTAGGGCAGGGAAAACTCATGTGCAGCCTGGAAGCGTATGACGACACTTGGTATCTGGACCGGGAGGCCAGCATCGAACTGCACGAAGCGCCGTGGCTGTACGCCCACCTGGAAACCTACCGAAACACCATAGAGGCGTCGCGCAAAAGCTATGGAAGCGAAATCTTGCCGCTGGAAAGTGACCGCGTATGGATGGAAGATACGGCCATAGCCGGACATTATGTGATCAGCCTCGTTCGTGCGGCGGTTCCGCGCATCGTGGAGCTTCCGGAATTTCAACAGCTCCGGCGCGCCGACATTTTCCGCATTCGTGCAGGCGAATATATGGATCTAAGCGAGGACGTATGGGTAGAGGAACGGCGAGAAAAAGATGCTGCGGCCATCCGTGCCCGGCTGGAGCAACGAGACGGTTCGCTTCACCGCTACCAGGACTGGCGCAGCCTGGATTTGAGCGGCGGCAACTACGAAAGCGCCGACTTAGGCTACAGTCATGTAACAGGCGCTAACCTGGCGGGAAGCCGCCTCAACAAAAGCATATGCGCAGGGGTCGATTTCAGCCGCAGCAACATGCAGGGCGTCGATCTCAGCCAAAGCGTGCTCTATGATGCCAATTTCAGCCATTGCGACCTGCAAGGAGCGAATTTCTGGCATGCAGCGGGCGGACAGCCGCTGATCCTGGAAGGGCAAATCCTGGGGACCTTCGGCGTGAATTTTACGCATGCGAATTTGCAAGGGGCGAACCTGCTGTTTGCGGATCTGGAAGGCGCTTACTTTCATGGCGCCAATCTGGATGGGGCCAAGATCATCTGGCAGGATGCCGCGCAATTTGCGTTAAGCGAAGAGCAGAAACGGCAGGTCATCTGGATGGAAGAGGATGAGACGGGGCAATTGGTGGAAGTTCGCCCATAGACCACGCACAGGGGGAAGGAGCAGGCAGGTGTACTACTTTCGATTGCAGCAGGACAAGCGGTTTGTCGATGGCATGCGTTTGGAACACGTCAGCAGGGACATGGAAATCTACGAGCGGAATATTGTATTTGTGAAGGAAGACGGGGAACAACCGGTCTATCTCGACTTCATCGACCATCCCCGTTGGCTCGTATCGGACCGGATGAAAGGCTTGCTGGAGAAATACGATCGTTTCCTGCGGTTTTATTCCGCCGTCTTAACGGGACGCAGCACCCGGCGTCAGGATATCTACTGGTTCATGGAGCCGGGCGAAACGGACAGCTTGTCCGAACGAACGCAAGTGGATGCAAGCGGAGCCTGTAGACGGCTGGTACTGGCGGAAACAAAAGTGAGGCGGGAGCGCATCTTTCGCGTGGCGGGAGTAAAGGAAGACATCCTGATCGTCCGTCTGGATGTAGCGGAAAGTTTGCAAAGACGGGGATTTACAGGGCTTCACTTTACCCCGGTAGAGCTTGCCTGAAGCAAAGCGCGAAGCATAAGACGAAAACCGGCAACACTTGCGAAGAAGCTTGAAGGAGGGACAACAAATGGCAAGCTTTATAGCGTTCAGGAAACCTAGCCCCCCCAGCGTGGAGGCGGCGGCGGGAGCGGAAGCCAGCTATGTGGTGAGGGGAGCGATATTGGAGTGCCAGTGCGGCAGCAACCCCAATCTGCTCAATTTGCCGACCTGTCATGGCGCTTATATTCAGGGGCAGCCGCTGATGAATGTGGCGGACAGCAAAGCCGTCGTCAACATCCCGGCCACCTTCGGCGTATGCGAAGCGCTGGACAAGCCATGCGAGCCGCAAGTGAACATGGAGTGGATGAACGGGAAAGCGGATGTGCTCATTGACGGAAAAGCCGTGTTAACCAGCGATTCGTATATCATGTGCACCAAGCATGCGGAGGGAGTCATCTACATCGCCGATGACGGGCAGAAAAAAGCGTAGCATCATCCGGTGATCGAGGGGGGAAAGACGTGTTAGGAAACGAATGGGGGCGCCTGTCAGGCTTGACCGTGCAGGACATCGCGCTCAAATGGCCGTATGGAAAGCTGCGGCTTGAGGGAGTGAAGCTGAAGCGATACCCCGGCATGCATGCGGTCTTGCAGCTTCAGGGCGTCATGAGCGAGGAGGACAGCCATGAGCTGGTACGGCAAGGCAGCAGCCGCGACCGGGCCGGGCTGTATGCGGTTCGGGAAGGGCAGGCGGATTACCCGCTGTTTCTCGGCCAGTTGCACAACATTCAGGCGGATCGCTTCCACGATGTATGGACTGTCCAAGTGGACATCATTTCACATTCCTATCAGATGGATGTCAAGCGGATAAGCCGTTCCTTCCAGCATGCGGATATGGCGTATACCGATGTGCTGAAAGAAGTGATCCATGCGTATCCGGGCGGCGATTTTCTGGAAACCGATGCCTTTGAGCACGGAGCAACGATTGGCGATCTGCTGCTCCAGTACGAAGAGACCGACTGGGATTTTATTCAGCGGGTGGCTTCCCATGCGGGGGCCGTGGTGACGCCGGATGTCAGTACCCATGAGCCGCGGGTATGGATCGGCACGCCGACGGTAAAGCAGCAGGTGAAGCTGGAAGAAGGATTGTACCAAATTGAGCATGACGTACAATCGTTCCTGACCGCTGTGCAAACGGGGGCCGAGGGCTTCCAGGAGCAGGACTTTACCCGCTTTACGGTGCGAATGGATCAGTGGCTTGAGCTTGGGTCCGAAGTGGAAGCGGCCGGACGCCGGTTTGTGGTCGCAGGGGTCCTGGGCCAACTGAGTAAAGGGATGTTGGAGTTTACGTATTTGTGTACGACGCCCGTGGGACTTCGCCAGAATAAGCGGTACAACGAAAATCTGGCAGGATTGGCCATGGAAGGGCGCATCCTCGCCATCGGAGTCAAGAAAGCGAAGGTGCATCTGGATATCGACGAAGACCAACCGGAGCAGGAAGCGGTCTGGTTTCCGTATTCCTCCCCAGCGAGTCACATCTTTCACGCCATGCCGCCGATCGGCTCCAGGATCAAGCTGTATTTCCCGAGCCATGAGGAAGCGGACGCGATGCTGATCCAGTCGGTCCGCACCCCGTTCTCCCCGCAAGGGGAGGCGGCGGAGAAAGCAAACAAGAAAATGGCAGACTCTACCGTCAAATCGTTTTCTACCGGCGGGGGGAAGGAATTTGAGCTGGGAACGACAGATATTTCGTTTACGGCGAAGGAAGGCACGCTATTCGTCACCATCGGGGAAGAAGGCGGCATCACGCTGCAAAGCGACAAAGACATCGTGCTGACGGCGGAACAGGAGCTGGCCTTTAGCGAACTGAAGACGTTTCGCGCCGAAGCGGAAGAAGAGCTGTGGATCGCCGGCGGGCAAAGCAGCCTTATCCTAAACGATACGACCGATGTGATGGGGCCGGAGGTGACGATGGAGGGAAGCGAGCGGCAATCGTTTGAGCCCTTGAGCAATCCAGAGGCGGAGCAAGCCAAGAGCGATAAGGAGCGGGACGGATTCCTGGAGAAGCTGGGCACCGCGCTGGATGTGCTGAGCATGGTGCCGGGACTTGGCGTTATCGCGGGAGCGGCAAGCGCGGTCGTGAGCCTCTGCCGGGGCGACTTTTTCGGCGCGGCGTTATCCATCGGCACGATGCTGCCTTTCGGGGGCGCGGCGTTTGGGGCAGCGAAGCTGGCGGCGAAAGGTGCGGCGAAGGTAGCGGCCAAGGCGGCGGTGAAAGCAGGCGGCAAGCTTGCGGGGAAAATGGCCGGGAAAATCGGCCGGGCCGCAGCAAAAAGGGCTGTCCAGTTCGGCAAAAACTCACTGAACAAAGTGCTAACCGGAGCGCGGAAGCTGAAGGGCCAGGCCGATGCCTTAAAGGACCTGCTGGCCAAGAAGCTGGCTGCGATGGAGCGGAGGCTGGCGGAGAAGAGCAAGGCGCTGTTCAAAAAGGCATTGGAGAAATCCGGCGCGAAGAATGCGCTTACCAAGTTCAACCATAAAGTGTTGAAGAAATTCGAGTGCACCAAGGGCCTTGGGGACCGTTTCTGTAAATGGGGCTTCGAGCCGGTAGACCTGATTACCGGGCGGATGATGAGCGAAGCGACCGACTTCGAGTTTCCGGGTTCCTTGCCGCTCCGTTGGGAGCGCCGCTGGATCAGCGACAGCCGCCATCAAGGATGGCTTGGGCATGGCGTGCATCACAGCTTCGATATGCGGCTGGAGGTGCTGGACGACTGCATCGGCGTGCTGTTAGCGGATGGGCGAGCAGCCGGATTTGAACGCTTGCACCGGGGCCTAATGGAAACACGGAACCCGAAAGAACGGCTCACCTTGCGCCGCGAGGGAACCGGATATGCGATGGTGGAGGAAGAAAGCCGCCTGACGTATGTCTTCGAGTCTGCGATCGCAGCGAATCGTCCGTCAGGAGCGATGAAGAGGGCAGAGGTCCAGCACAGGACAGCAGAGGAGTCGCAGGAGATACGGGGCGTTGGGTACCGTATAAACAAACCGGTTCCGCAGAAAGGCGATGTTCAGCAGGCTTCGCCGCAGGAGGAAGCAGCCAGGCCGTACCGTCTGGCCCGCATCGAGGATGAGATCGGTCGTCGGATCGTCTTAACCTATGATGCGCGCGGCTACTTGCAGCAGGTGACCGATAGCGTAGGCCGGGTGCTGGACATCAAGACCGACGAAGCCGGACGGATCGTGAAGGTGACCCATCTGTATCAACAGGAACGCGAAGTGTTGGTGCAGTACCGGTACAACGAAGCGGGCGACCTCATTGCTATTACGGACGCGCTGGGCCAGACCACGTATCAAACCTATGACCAGCATCTGATGACCGAGAAAAAGGACCGCAACGGGTATAGCTTCTACTGGCGCTATGACGGCCCAACCACGGGAGCGCGCTGCGTGCATACATGGGGCGAAGACGGGCTGTTGGAAGGGCGAATCGCTTATTTTGACGGATACAATGAGGTGACGAACAGTCAGGGACATACGACAAAGTATGAATATACGCCGGAGTATTACTGTACAGCAATCATCAACCCGCTAGGCGGCAGATACGAATATACCTATAGCGATACGGCCGACCTTTTGAGCGAAACGGACGAGGATGGCCGATTGACGCAGTATGTGTATGACGAGCAGGGCCAGTTGGTGCAGACGATCCAGCCGGACGGCAGCAGCTGGCAGTACATGTACAGCGAGCAGGGGCAACTGCTGCAAGTAATCGACCCGGAAGGCGGGAGCCAATCCTGGGATTATGATGAACAGGGGAGATTAAACAGGGTCGCCAGCGCGGATGGGACCGCGGCAACGTTTGTGTACGATGAACGCCACCGGATTTGCGAGGTGCGAAACCCGCAGGACGCAGCGACGATGCTGGCGTATGACGATCACTATAATTTAACCCGGATGACGCTGCCGGACGGAACGAGTGCCGAGTGGAGCTACAATCACCGGGGAGAATGTTTGCAAACGACGAGCCCACTGGGCGCAAAACAGTATTTTACCTACGATGCTTTGGGCCGGGTGGTTCGGGCCGAACTGCCGGATGGCAACGTGATCAAGCTGCAATATAATGCGTACGAAGAAGTCATCGCCGCGGAGGATTCCAAGCAGCGCGTCACATTCGGATATACCCCGCTCGGGCAAATGACCTGGCGCGAAGCAAAAGGAAAGCGGGTTGAGCTGGTATATAACAACGAGGAAGAGCTGACGGCAGTCATCAACGAGCATGGGGAGCGGTATGCGCTGGAACGTGACGCCAACAGTAAAATTGTTCGGGAAACTGGGTTTGACGGCATCGTCAGACAATATGTACGCAGCTCTGGCGGATTGCTGGAAAGGGTGGAGCGCTCCGCCGGCCGGTGGACGGCGTTCAGTTACGACGAAATGGGCCGCATAGCGCAAACGGCTTACAGCGACGGTCTGATCGAAACGTACAAGTACAACCGGATCGGGGCTTTGCTGGAGACCACCAATCCGTTTGCCACGGTCAAGCTGGAGTATGATGCAACCGGCCGTCTGATCCAGGAATGGCGGGACAAATATTGGATCGCCAGCAAGTATGATGAACTCGGCAACCGGACGGAAGTAAGCAGCAGCCTGGGCGCACACATCAAGATGGACCGGGATATGTTGGGTCAGATTAGCCAGTTGCAGGCGGAGCAAAAAGTACAGGAGCTAGAGCAGACTGGGCACGGCACGTCCCCAACTGCAACGAGCATGCCATGGACTGCGCAAATGACCTATAACAAGCTGGGACAAGAAATCGAAAGACTGCTCCCTGGCGGTGTAGTAAGTAAATGGCAATACGATATCATCGGAAGACCGGAACGGCACAGTGTGAGCAGCGGCGGCCACGTAAGCCGGAAAAGAAAGTACGCTTGGGATATCAATTACCGCCTGAAATCGCTGACGAACGAACTGACAGGTAAGGCAATCCGCTATAACTATGACGATTTCGGCACCTTGATCGGGGCCAGCAACGAGTTCGATAAAATCTTCCGCATGGCGGACGATGTCGGGAACCTGTACAGCAGCGGTCATCGCACAGACCGAAAATACGGCGCAGGCGGGCGATTGCTCGAATTCCAAGGAACGAAATACAGCTATGATGAAGAAGGCCAACTGATCGAAAAGCTGGAGAAAGACGGCAGCCGTTGGCGCTATGAGTATTACGGCAACGGTATGATGAGCAAGGTCGTACGTCCGGACGGCCAGGAAGTGGTGTTCACCTATGACAGTCTAGGACGCCGGATTGAGAAGCACTTCAACGGCGTAGTATACTGTTATATGTGGGACGGGAACCAAATTTTGCATGAATGGACAGCGGAGAGCAAGCAGGACGAGCATGATAGAAAGCCTGAATCTGGCTTAGCTGCCCCTCAAGGAGCGGCAGAAAAATTTAGACACCTGCTATCTCATCCCGTTGCTGCACAAGAACCTGACCCTGCCACTTTGACGACCTGGGTGTTTGAAGACGGAACCTTCCGCCCGGCCGCCAAAATTACGGCCACTGGTACGTACAGCATCATCACCGACCACCTGGGCACCCCGGTAGAGATGTATAATGAACACGGGGAACGCGTATGGTCTTGCGAACTGGACATTTACGGCAACGTCCAAAATATTTATCTCCAGGGCAAAAGATCCGATTGTCCGTTCCGTTACTCAGGTCAATACGAAGACGAGGAAACAGGTCTTTACTACAACCGTTTCCGCTATTACTCGCCGCATGAGGGGATTTATACACAGCAGGACCCGATAGGGCTGGCGGGGAATAACCCTACGTTGTATGGGTATGTGGGAGATCCGAATCGAAATGTTGATGTATTTGGCCTTTACTCTGATTTATTAGATACTGGAATGGGCCATCATTTAATGCCAAGATCTATAGCGAAGACTTTAGGTATTTCTGAATTGAGTCAAATTGATTCAATTGCATGGTATCCGAACAAGGGAATTGGAACAGCAGATATCCATAAACAATTGCACAGAAATCTTATTGATGCAGGTGTTCCATTCCATGGTTCCAAATTTACGGGAACCGCTGATGAATTTTTTGACAAAGCAATGAAGGCATATACAGATATTGATGTTAAAGGATTTATGAAAATTCCATTTACAGATAACCATTTGTTTATGAACTTAACTCCTTCAGAAGCATTAAAAAAGTTAAAGGAACTGAACGCACAAGGAACAATTCCTTGCAGAAAAAAATAAGGAGCTGGGGTAATGGATAAAGTTTTAACAGCCACAAGCTATGGGGTTAGTGTATTTTCTCTTGATGTTCTTCATGAGTTTTTGAAGAAAGAAAAAGTGAGAACAAAAAAGGTGTTAAAAAACTTTCAAGATAATCATGATCGTTATTTACAGTCTCTTAGAGAGGGTGCTTGGATTCCTTTTGTGCCTATAAATGCAATAAAGTATTCAATAAAATTGGAGAACAATGGAGAGTTTTTTAATGATGAGTGGAAAAAAGTTTTTGAGCATGTAGATTTCAATATACAAATCAAAGATTACCTGTGGATAGCGGGTTTAGGAGTGTTTCTGGATTTTAATAAGGAAAGATTTAACGAGGATGTAATTAAATCTGAAACCTTTGATGGAGAGCCTTTATATTATGGATTTAGATACAACTTTAAAAACGGAAAATATTTTCTTAAAATTTCGGGATACGCTCGTAAACAGGAATTAGAATATCCTAATGCAAACTATGGATTTTCATTCTCGCTTGTTGAAACTAATGAATTTGATGGCTTAAATGATCCACGAGAAGATGAGATATATAATTTTAATGTAGCTGATATGTAATTAGTAAAATGGGTTCTTTCAGTGTCATCTAAATCGTTTCCATGCTAAAGAGTAGCAATAGCCCTTGGAGTGCAGGAAAATGAAGTTTTGTCCGGCGAAAGGGTTTGTTAATATTCTTGACAACCTTTTGCCGGAACAACTATTTTAGCAACTACTCGTTTCAGAGAATGAGAGTGAGATTAAGGATGACACAAAAACTAAGAATATATCCAAAGGTTGGTTTAGGTGAAATAAAATTTTCTATGTCTCCTTCCGATGTTCAAGATATTTTAGGTAAAGAACACACAAAAAAGTCAGAAAAATAAATGACAAGCCAAAAAGGCTTGTGAAATACGAAAAGGAAGGCCTAGGCAAACATTCTCTTGGATATAAAAGGGCTTAATTTGTTTATAGCTTGTTCTATGCTTTAAGTGTATCTGATCTTTTGACTATTTATGGAGGGTTTATGTACAAGAAAATAACAAGAGTCTTTTTTAAATCGCCTCGTTTTAAAGTATCTACTGAAGACCTTATCTCGAACTACTGTAAACGTTTTCTCAATGGTGTCGAGTATTCCTTATGGAAGCAATATGTAAATAAATTCTTAGAGATCCATGATATTCATTTTATTCATCATTACCTAGACAATCACCTGAAGATTAAAATTTCAAGAAAATTTTCGAAGAAAGAACTCAGTGTATGGTTTTTCAAGCAAGCTGCCTATTGAAACTTGCACAAGTTGGATAGGCGGAAGAGCGCCATTGTTCTTTGACGATAAGGTCGAATTGGTAAACAAAAATGGTAACAAACATTATTTTTATTTAAGTTTAGTTAACCCTTTTCAACATGATCGTATGATTTGCATTTTCATTCCAAATGATTTTAAAGAGTATTTAGAAAAAAATATTTATCCCAATTGTTCGATACAGGTATTTGATCACCCAATCAAAGCAGAAAGCACCAAAGATATTTTTACACACCCAAGACTTAAAAAGCATTCAATTACAGGCGGGGAAATAATCAATGACAAGAAATCTATAAAGCAATCTTTTTTGATTAAAATTGGTGGCACTCCGAGGCTAATTCAAGATGAGGACTATTATTTTTCGAAGTTAACGGAAGACTCATTTGCATTTATGTTTCAGGTAGATGAAGATGGTTATCCGAGAAATTTTGTTAAAGGAAATTTGCTTTTTGGTTTTGGAGCTTTGTATAAATTCACCCAAATAATGGATAATGAGATTCAAAATCCGATTGCAGGATTTTGGCAACTTTCGTGACTCTTCAGCATAATCCAGAAATTTCAATGTACCCGTATTAGTTAAAATTTATGAAGGTCTACTTTATGTGAAAGCATGAAGTAGACCTGTTTTTTTTCACTACGGGCGGCGTAATCAGCGAGTGGCGGAATGATGAAGCCGGACGGCCTGAACAGTATAGCGTGAAGACAGGCGGAAGAGAAAGCCACAGGAGAAGGTACGGACGGAACGTCAACTACCGTCTGAAGTCGATGGTGAACGAACTGACCGGACACAAAACCCAGTACAACTATGATGATTTCGGTAATCTGATCGGGGCAACGAATCCCTTCGGCAAGATCTTCCGCATGGCCGATGATGTGGGCAACTTGTACAGCAGCGGCCACAAAACCGACCGGACATATGGTCCCGGCGGGCGTCTTCTGGAATTCGAGGGAACGCATTACAGTTACGACGAAGAAGGCAATCTGGTTGAGAAAATCGAGCCGGACGGCACGCATTGGCGCTTCGAATACTACGGCAACGGGATGATGAGCCGGGTTGTGCGACCGGACGGCAAAGAAGTAACGTTCACGTATGACCCGCTTGGAAGACTGATTGAAAAAGTGTATGATGGGGTCAAGACAAGCTTTGTGTGGGATGGAAATACGATTCTGCATGAGTGGAAAGAAGATCCGCAATCACTCACTAAATGGGTGTTTGAAGACGGAACGTTTAGCCCGGCAGCGAAACTAACAACCGATGGCCAGTACAGCATCGTTACAGACCACATCGGTACGCCTGTGGAGATGTATAACGAAGTTGGAGAACGTATCTGGGCGTGCGAACTGGACATCTATGGGAAGGTTCAGAATTTTGACCTTCAAGGAGCACGCGGCGCATGCCCGTTCATTTCTGCGACTCTGACTCCTTTTAAAGAAAAACATTAATTTCAAAACGATTTTATCTCAACTCATCCTTCAAAGGAACAATGACTTCATCTAACGTCTTTCTCCACTGACGCTTCATTTCTGGCCCGTATTTTAACGGTTTTACATCTGGATGTACGGCTTTAAACTTATCAAATTGCTTGCTGTCAATAATTCCCCCGATATTTGGAATAGGTTCTGATCCTATTACATATTGAACAGCAGATGAATGCAGCTCTCCTTCATCCACAAACCAAGCTTTCGCAAATTCTCCAATCGCTTTATTATAGGATTCGGTGAAGAAACGTCGTTTCACTACAAAAGTATCTTCCTCTGAATTTATTTCTTTGGCATCAATGGCGTTTAAAATCGCGCGGTATACTTCTTTAACAATTTCTGATTTTTTCAGTTTTTGAAGTGCTATTTCGATCTCGTCACGGATATTCTGATTATTGGCTGAGTACGTTTCTAATAAACGGTCAATATAGGTTGAGTCAATATCATAAATCTTAACCGCATTTTCTCCATAGAATTCAATGTCCGAGAAATTTGGATCAGGTCCATCTTCCCCTTCAACAACTAGCGATCCCTTAACCGTGTTGTATACGCCAAAATATTCTTCTAGGGTCTTGACCTGTTCTTGGAGGACTTTTGATTTCTCTATTTCATCGTTGTAATCATCATACGTTACTAAAGCTTCGTAAGCATTATTTAGTTCTTGAAAAACTTTCACAAATTCAATCCGAGTTTCAAGTGGAGAGTGCTCGTTAATGTCGGTTGGATTTGGCACCAGTTTTTTCAATGTTTTGTGAGCCTTTTGGAAGCGTTTCTTCGACTCATCATATGTTGGATAAACAAGATTAGATTCCTCTTGTGCGTGAGAATATAACTTCGTGGCATCTTCTACATTCTGTTCCATTGTCGAAGGTTTTCGGAATGTTACAATTAATCCTTTTATCTTCCCGGGATAGGTACGATTAGTCCGAGAAAAGGCTTGAATCAAATTGGCATAACTTAAATTTCGATCCACAAATAACGTTTGAATCGTGGGTGCATCAAATCCAGTTAATAGGCGATCTACAACAATGACAAGATCAATTTGTTTCCCAAATTCTTTGAATTCTGCTTTCTTACGAGCTAAACGATTGTTGATATCGCCATTATATCGTTCAATATCTTCTATCGACCAAGCTGTATTATAATAATCGTTATAGTCCTTAATAATTTCTTTCATTTCATCTTGAATTTGTTTGGAATTATCTTCGTTTTCTTGTATCGAATAGGTGACGGCAATACGAGGGAAGTTCGGATCTTCAATCGTACGCCCTGTTCGGATCGGATGTCCAGCAAATTCTTTCGTCAACCATTCTGGATCTTTGGTCATTTCCTTGATTGCCTGATAGTAGCGTTTCGCCATATCAATGGATTTAGTTGTTAAGATGGCAGACTTCTGCGGGCGACCGTTTTGGAAATCAAATTTGATATAAGCATTATCTGGTCGAAAAATCTTATGAATGACTTTTTTAATATGTTCATCACGTTCAAAAAAAGATGGTTCAAGATATGCTTCCTTTTGCACGCCATCCATTTGATCGATCATATCGTTAATTTCATCATCACTAAAATCGGCATATTTTCCATTTGCACGCAGTTGATTAAAGATATAATTATTTAATGATGTGGGTTCAATCGTATCTTCATGCTCTACTTGGAACCCTAGAACGGCCCCATCATCCAATGCATTCTTAATGGTATAAGTGTGCAAAACTTCTCCATATTGATCACGAGTGGTGCGAGCTAATTGGCCTTTAGCTTGTTTTTTATTTTCATTAAATATCGGCGTACCTGTAAAACCAAACCATGTAGAGTTTGGAAAGAATCCCTTAATCTCTTCCATCCCTTCAGCACTCAACGCTCGATGGCATTCATCCACGACAAAGACAATATGTTGCCCCAGTAGCTTCTTAAATCGTTGGGTACCTTTTCGATCCTCTTGCCTTTGGGCATAGCGTAAGGCAGCTTCTAATTTTTGACGAGTGGTAATAATCACTGTATTGGAATTGGCATCAAATAGTAGAGTATTACTTAGTTCTTTCGCACTTCCGGTTCCGACAATCAAGCTATTAGACTTGGCTTTACCAGAAGAAATACCGGTATTAAATTCGGAAGCAAATTTAGTAAATTCTGTCGTCGTTTGATTATCCAAGTCTTTTCGGTCAATGAGCATAATTGTACGATCTACACCTGGTTTGCGAGCTAATAACTTCGTAGAAACAAAACTTGTCAACGTTTTTCCTGAACCGGTCGCATGCCAAACATATCCAGATTCATGTTTCATTGCAGATGTAAACAAGGCTTCAATCGCATGAATTTGATAAGGCTGTAATACCATTAATGCTTTGTTGTCCTGGTCCTCGCTAACAATCGTATAATTGGCAATCAATCTATGTGCATCTGGAATATTTAAGAACTGTTTTACAAATTCATAGAGATTTTCTACTTTTCGATTGTCCGATGTCCGCCAACTAAAGACAAATTTCTTATGCATGTCTTTTGGCATCGCATTGGAAAAATAGCGAGTCGTTTGTTCGTTGGAAATGACAAATACCTGAAGAGTAGAAAAGATATTATTTCTAAACATTCCTTCTTCTGCGTATTTCTTAATTTGATTATAGGCTTGAAATACGCCGTCTTTAGCACTGATTTGTTTCAATTCAATTTGAACAATTGGCAACCCGTTGATTAAGAGTGTCACGTCAAATCGGCGATCACGATCATCAACGTTTACCTTTTGTTTCGCAATCTGATGAACGACTTCATATGTAGAGATTCCGCCACCAATGTCTTGATTGGAATATAGCACTAAAGACATCGAACCTAAAGATACATCTTCACGTTCAATCGTAATACGAGCAATTCCATTCTCCCCTTTGAGCCATCTAGCAGCATCAAAGGGTGTCTGTGTTTTTGATAGTAACTCTGTTTTAATCGTGTCAAATTCTTTATCAGAAATTGTATGATCTCCAATTTCTGATAAGTTATTTTGCGTAATTTTCTGACGCAAGTTCTTCCATAGGTCTTCTTCAGATTTTAAATCCGGACGATAATTCCACTGATTATGCCCTTCCCCTAACACTCCAATCAGGCGACGTTCCACTTCATCCTCATTGTTATGTGGTATCTTTGTCATGTTTCTTCCTCTCTTCTGTTTGCTTAGACAAACATCTTTTGTAGGAATGCTTGTTTCGTTTCTTTCAAGGCATCTAATTCGCGTTGATGAAGAGCGATAATGTCGTCAATTTGTTTGAAAAAGCTACCTATTTTGATTTGTTCTTGAATAGATGGTGACAATATTTCTACATCAAAGACTAGTTGTTTGTTAAGACCCCCACGAGTCCCATCTCCCGATGAAATCAAACGTAACTCCTCGTACCGCTTTTCTAGATTCTGAAAAATAAACTCGTAATGTAGTTCGCCACTCGGAACAATCTTGTGGCGCTAATTTCCCATAACGATTGAAACGAGAATCATCTAAAAATGTATCGTCTGCAGACCATTTTGCAGAGTAGGGTGGATTCATAAGGACCGAATCAAAAGTATAAGGCTCATCTGTCGGCCAATCCTTGTTCAATGTATCCCCATTGCGTAAACGTATATCTTCTTTATTAACACCATGCAAGATCAAGTTCATCTTCGCTAGATTATAGGTCGTTGTATTTAGTTCTTGTCCGTGATACTTTACACTATCTGGATGGTTAATATAGTTTCGAATATTCAACATCAAGGAGCCTGATCCCATGGTCGGGTCAAATACGCTAAACAATTTTTTGTCTTCTTGACCTATTGCGGCAATACGAGCCATCATGTCAGAAACTTCATGAGGTGTATAGAATTCACCAGCTTTCTTGCCAGCTTCTGAAGCAAATTGACCAATCAAGAACTCATAGGCATCCCCAATCACATCGCCATTATGTCCTATCACATCGATATTATTTAGTTTCTTCAGGACTTCTGTAATGGTAATGTTCCGCTGTTGATCATCTGATCCCAATTTTTTTGATTTCAAATCCACATCATCAAATAATCCGTTGAATTGGTCATATTTCGTAGACAAATCAATAAAGGATTTATTCAAGTCATTCAACTGAAACGTATTTTGTTTTGCTTGATTGGTTAATTCATTGAATAAATAATCTGGTTCAATATCATAGCCCAATGTATCTACTAATGTTTCAATTAAGTCATTTTTTACATCTTTATCTGCCAATAAATCCCTATATAATTGAATTTGTTTTTCTTGTGTGTTGTATTCTTCTAGCGATTCATCTGCTATTTCAACAACTTTTTCTAATAATTTATCAGATAAATACTTGTAAAAGATTAATCCTAACAAGTAATTTTTGTATTCCGATGCATCCATCTTGCTTCGCAAGTTGTCTGCGGCACTAAATAATTTTGAGTTTAATTCAGCCATGTTGCGTTCCTCACTTTTTCTATTGTTGGTCTAATTGCTTCAATACTTCAAAATAAAGTTGCTCTTCAAGTTCTGCTTGTTTCTTTGCCAAAGCTTGACGCTTTCTCAAAATGAAATAAGCTTTACCAATCGTCCGTTGTTTCTCAATACTTGGAAACTTGATTTCCAACTTTTCTAGTATCGCTGGAGTAAATTTTGGCACAGTACTTCCTTGCATTGAAATTGCCAATTGCTTTTTCATCGATTATCAATATTATTCCATGCTTTATCAAAATCTTCTGGATGATCTACTCTCCAATAATCCATCCAAATCCAAAAACCATCCAATGTGCGTTGTATGACATTATGGTTTGATATGAAATTCTGGAGGGCTAAATTATCCAAATTGTGTCTCCTTTCAGTTTAAGAAAACTAATTAGATACTAATCTTATATCATATCATAACATAAACGGATTGCGCATAACTGCCTCGTTACTTTAATGTAAAAAGGAACAGCTGCCTGCCGCGGCAATCCGCTACCTTATTTTTAACTATCGTTCTGAGTTACCAAAGATTTCTTGAATCGATTCCGTCGAGAATGGGTTCAAGTTCTTGTCATTGGCTCTGACAAGAACTTGATCCCATAAAATACAAAAGCCGCGATTTACGCGGCTCTTAATGAGATTATGTTCTTGTCACCCAACATGAAGCTAAAGTTAAGTTTCCTAATGCTTCAAAGCAAGAAATGAAAGACTACTTTGAAATGGTTTTAGACAATATGGCAAAGAAAAGCAAGATAAATAAAGAAGTGCTACATCGATTAAAAATGTTCCTTGTAGAGGTGAGGATATGTTTAAAAAGAGAAACTACGAGGAAATAGCAAATGGTTTGCAAAAAAGGAAAAAACCAGTTTCTGTAAACGAACAATTTCCAGAAGATTATTTGTGGGTTTGTAAAAGTTTTTCTGAAAACAAAATATCCGCAGACTATGTTCTTCTTTCGTATGAAAAAGCAAAGCAGTAAAATAAAGACTATCACAAAGATTTTGCAGAATTCGACGAGAACATGTGGATATTTGCGGAAACTGGACAAGGTGATTTTTGGTTAATTAATTTAAGTAACACTTTTGATAGTACTGTTTATTTTTATGATCATGATACAGAAGACTTTCAATCTGCAAATATATTAAATATGTCTGTAGATTTAAAAGAATGGTTTATATTGGCTGATCTTATATCGCAAATGGAAGAATTATTAGACACACAAGCCGATATTTACTTTGATGAAAATTTGAATCTTAAAAACGAGTACAGACAAGAATTGCTTGGTGAAGTTGAAAAAATCAAAGAAGGGCTGTCGGATATTTATCCATTTGAACTAAGGGGGTAAAATAACAAATAAGTTTTTGATGTGAATCTTGTATGAATCCTTTTACGGCCTATTTTATGCAAAATGCATGAAGATAGGCCTTTTTTTGACGATTAAAGATTATGACACAGCAGAATATTGCTTAACTGATGCCTGATTCCGTGACTACTTGACTTGATATTTTCTATTTTTAAAGTATGGAGACGACGGATGGATCATGAACATGACCGATCCCGAGGGCGGCGTCCGAACGTGGACATACGACGAGCTGGCTAGATCAAGGTGGGCACTCACATCACCATGGATCGTGATCTATAATGGCGGGATGGTGCTGTATAGCTATGTACATGATCAAAATTCATGGATTGATTCTATGGGACTCTTCCCATGGAATCAATCCTAGTAAGAGTGGACATCACCTTGTTTATGCTGGAAAAGCAAAAAGTATTGCTTTGGATCATTTAGCATCGTATCAATCTACTCCTACATTCTTTTTCAAAGAAACATATGTGGAAGGTCCTCACGAAAGAATTCATGCTGCTCAAAAGCCTCACGTAGGTCCAAGGCAAGGGCGATGGAAAGGTACCGCAGAAGAGTTATTTGAAGCCTCTAAAAAAGGATTAAAAGATGTTGATGATATTTATAGGCGGTCTAAAAATTCCAGGTACTGGTGAAGTAATTGCTCACAATGTTACACCATCACAAGCTTGTGATTCATTAATGGAATAGCATAACAAAATATCGAAAAAAGGATGTCGATTAAAATAAAAAGCTTGTTTTCTGAACTCAACGGATTTGTAGTATATGAACCTGCAGTACTAAAGAAATACTTGGAAAATAATGTTTTATTAGAAAGTGATGTTTTGCAATACTTTACAGAAACCGATCATGGTGAGATTATTACTAAAAATGGAATAGCTATACCGATTATAGGAGTTAACACTGGTTATTATAATTTTAATGTTGTCTTTGATGAAGATTCATTAGAATTGAAAAAAGAGGAAATAAAAGCAAGATCCTCTGGTTGGATATACTATACATATTCAGAAAAACTTTGTATTGTGGGGATAGGTTTTTTTAAAAACATAGATTCAATTAATTCGAATAATAGTCTGACATTCAATATTGACAACGGTTGGTATTCGGTAGATATTTTATGTGGAGAAAAAGAGGATCATGAGGAACTGATGTTTGAACTCTTACTAAAGAGAGAAGAAACTACTCCAACTTTTTTCGGAGATTTTGAAACCGAATATTATTTTTGAAGATACCAAATCCATTTGAACTATAAGGGAGTAAAATAACAAATAAGTTTTTGATGTAAATCTTTATGAATCCTTTACAGACTATTTTATGCAAAATACATGAAGATAGGCCTTTTTTTGATGATTAAAGATTATGACGCGGTAGAATATTGCTTAACTGATGTCCGACAATCTGATTTAGGTGTCATTGCCAGGCGGCAATGTAACTTCTGAAACTTGGATTGTTGATTAGAAGGAATACCTTTTCTTGAAAGATTAGGTTACTTGTATTATTAGAGGGATGAGGACCTTATACCGCAAACGAAACACGAAATCGACACTTGAATTTTCCTATTAAGTGCAAGGTAAAGACCCCGAGGGGACAGCGTAAAACGGTTTAAGCGGTTCGCTATTTTTTTGGCGCACCAATACACAAATTGTGGATAACTTTCAAAAACATTCAATATGGTATGGATTTCCTGATATTGACCAGTGTAATATTGGGACATAGAGAATACACAATTTGGAAATATGGTGGTGAAGGGTTATTGTGTGCACGGAAGGGACATCCATTTTAAACGTTTTAAAAGATTACTTACTTGAGAAAAAGTTAACGATCACCCAATTTGCAGAGGGTTCTGGTTTGAATCCCATTACACTCAGCAATCTGGTACATGGCCATCGTCCGATCTCCATTCATCATCTCGACATAATTACGATGGGAATGCAAAAGAAAGCAGGTATTTTCTATGATCAGTACATCAACGATTACATTCTGAATATGCGACCGAATTGGCGGCGAGTGAGACCCTTGCTACATCGCTGTGCTGAACTGGAAAAGCTTGATTGCATGAAGCGTATTGTTTCATTCCTCACGGAGAATTTAATGTATCTGCCAATGTTATTCGAGACGGCTGAGACCTTTCTTGCTTTAGGCTTCAAAGATGCAGCGGTATTGCTCTATGAATGCGTAGCTGAAGGAGAGCGGCTTCAGCATTCAGAACGTCTCGCTTTATGTCAATACCGATTGTTTACGCTTGGTCTTGGAGATGATCAGGACATAAATCTGCAGGTTGCCCATCGGTTCGAGCCTTTTGTGGACCGGCTTGACGACGCCGATCAGCTAGATGCTTTAAAGAGACTCGCAGATGTATATGCTTCTTTACACCGCTGGGAGAAGGTCGTGAATTTAGCGGATAAAATGGAGGAGAAAGCTAAGATGCATCCGAAGTATTCGTTGGATAAGCAGCCGGAACGGCCTCTGATATATTATATTCTTTATTCGTACTTACTCAAAGCAGCAGTCTACGATGAGCGAAGTGATTATAGACAGGCTCTTTACTATACATCTCTTTATAGCAACATTGGAGAATCTTCTTATAGCGAATATACTGAAGATGAACAAAGAGTGGTTAGCCAGTTCCAGGAATGGAGCACCGCCAATATATATGTATATCGCCTGATGTCTGGAGAGGTGGAGGTTCTGAGGGAGTATGTGGACTATGTAGAACTACGTCCGGATGAGATACCGACAGCCCTGTACAAGATTGTGCAAGCGGCAAACCTGTATCAGATTGATATAGACGATGTTTTGTTGCGATTTCAAGGAAAATTAGACTACTATGATCAGCGAAGCCGATTAGGAAAGTTGAATCAACAAATAACCAAAGATCGGCATGCGTGCTTCCAAATTGAGTTGGCGACTTATTATTTGCGCACAAATAGGTGGCAGTTCGGATTAGATTACATTCTGAGAAGTTTGCAATTTTCTGTTAAAATTGGGAGTGAGCACAATATCTTGAGGTGTATTGGGCTATTTGAGCAGTATCGGTACGTGGCATCAACAATTCAACAAAAGGAGTATAAAAGATTAATAAGGGAGGTGCAGAAGTGTGAGAAAAAAGCTGACCATTTGGCTGATCGCCGGTAGTTTGTTGCTCCTTACTTCGGCTCTTATTGTTGACCCTAACAGCGCATTAATTGAGCCATTAACGCATGGATTGGGAGGTTAGAAATCGAGTCTGAATAGCTGATAGAACAGACCGCGCACTCACAGCGCGGTTTTTTATGCGTCAATTTTGGAAAATGTCTACCTATCCGATGGAAAAGTACACTTTATATATGGCTCCGCTTCCCGGACTAAGTAGGTCAGTCTTCCTTTTCACAAAGCTTGATGGAGTTTCGATCTGAATACAGAATCGCTAAGGGAACTTACCGAAGAAATGGGGGAAGCGATTCGAAAGTTGTATTACAGCAAAGAGAGCCAATGGGAAAACGAGATTCGAGAGGGGCTTGATGCGTTTGTGACGCGACATATTTATTTTGAGTTTTTGCGACTGGATTGGCTGAAGCGGTTGGAGCAGGCGCGGCAGCAGGAGTATCGGGACATTGTAGAGCTTTTGCCTTACAAGAAAGTCACCCACATCCCCCCTAACATCCAGACGATGCAGGGACAAAACCAGAATTTGTGGAGCCACGTGCTGGATATCCTTTCACCGGACGAACCCATTCAGAAAAAGATGGCAACCTACTTCAATACGGAATATTACAACAGGCCTTATGACGCGGCAGGACATACCTGCAAGGAGATTGGAAAGAGAAGAAAAAAGCCGAAAGCCCGGCGTTAAAGGCATACCGCAAGGCATATAGGAAGCGTTTGGCCTGGATTAAGTATGGAAAGATTACAAAAGAAGCTTTATATGAGTGGTTAGAGAAGGCGCGGGAACAACGAGATTCATGTGTACGTGGAATTCTAACATTAGAAGCGTTCCAACAGTGGCTAGAAAACGACAAATGATGAAGCAAAAGCATTTCTATAGGAGAACATCTCATTTGGACAGGAAATTTATTTCCAATTTGTGCAACTTTATTCCAGTTAGAGCGTCTATCTTAATAAGGCATCAGCAATACCGGAAAATTGTAGATGCCTGACTCTTGTTATAGCTCAGTTCTGGAGTCTGTTTCCAATCACGTTCTGTAGGAACGGTATTAACAAACAGCTCATGCGCGCTTACTTTGCTGATGCCAAAGCGCACTCCTGCATCCAGAACCTGTTAGTGCTTTGTTAATCGCGATAGTAAGAGTAGCCTATCTTTGCGAGGTGAGATAAGTTTTCAGTTTCTTCTTGTCAGTTCTGATGTGTTTTATACACTTAGAAGGAAGGTGGAGGAATATATCAACTCTCATCAAATGATGATCACACCACAATACACTGTCCTATTTCTATTGGAGAAAAACCGTTTCAACCAAAAATAATTGAGGAGGATTGTCAGCTATGTCCTTGAAAAAAAACAGGGTATTTGTCTTCTTGGCGGTTATCATGGTTTTTGTCATCATGTATTCCGGTTTACCTATTGCTAATGCCAGCCCGGTAAACCCTCACTGGTACGCAGCTCATCGGTTGTCTGCAACAAATACAGGCATATACTCGTCAATAACAAATGACCAAGAGGATCTGAGTCACGTTTCAGGCACATTTATTAATAAAGAAATGTGGCTAGTTTTTAACACTAATGCAACCCGGTGGATTGAAGCAGGGACGACACGCGGCCCTGTAAATAACAGTGATGGGTATGTAGACGATTGGCACGGCCATTTTATTGCCTATCAAACCGCCTCAGGTGATTATCACGAAAGAAATGTGGAAACGGAATATAAAACAGGAACCCATAATTTTCAAATATCTCGTGATACCCTTAACGGTTCAACAAATTGGACAATTTATTTTGACTACACTCAAGTAGCCACGATTCCATCCATTACAGATACTAGCGGGATTTATCATGATGTTGGGATTGAAAGCAGCGATTCCGATAATTCCTTTACTAGCGGAACCTACTCTTCGGCTATACAGTATCGCAATACATCCGGTTCATGGGTAACCTGGAGTTCATCCACAGCAACCCGTATGGATATCACTAATGGAACAGGTTGGAGCGCAACTTACTCGTCTTCTAACAATCGTTTAACGTACACCCACTAAAATAATGAATAGGAGTTGAATGACATGAAATCCATTGCGAAATGGACGATAGCACTTGCGGCAACAGTTTTTATTACAGGGAGCATTTGGTATGGTGCTAATGTAAATGCGGCAAACCTTCCACAATTAAAGCCGATTGGTGCTGAAGCTCAAATCTATAATCTAAATCCCGAGCCGCTGTTAAAAGCGAATTCGGACCAAAAGGAGCGTATTTTGGCTAACAAAGAAGCGATTGCAAGCAAGTTCAAATTGAGTGGAAACAATAAAATTGAATCTTTTGAATTGAAGTCGTGGGGTGAGTACAACACAGTCAATTCAAAAGACGGAATTGAGGCAGAGAATACTACAGTTGATAAAAGCCGACTCGTCTGGGTGGTCAAGGTTGATTTTGCAGATGGTTATGACACGAGAGTTGGTCACTTTAATAATGCAACCGTCACCTATGTGATTGACCCGGAAACTGAACATGTTTTGGCTCAAGATGTCAAAGGTGAACAAGTGACCTTTACTGGAGGACCCGCTAGGTTTGTAGGAAAGAAACCTGTAGATGCGGATTAATTTTAGTTAGTTGTTTCACAAAACAAACATAAATGTCTTCTTGCTGTTTAGATAATTCATATTTAAAGAAGCCACATTCACACAAGGATTTGAATGTGGCTTCTTTAAACCGATTTGTACCGATTCCCATACTGTGAATTACACCTCGTAAAAAACAGATATTGGGGTCCTATGTTTATACCGATCTTACAGTCTTTATCTGACACCCAATTAATTTGGTCAGGGCTTACCTAAGCATCCTTATGCCTCCATTAAGAAAAGGAACAGATAGATTGACTATTGGAAAATGAGGTCACCGATGTAAAGAAGGGAATTTCAACCTATTTGCATGATTATATGGGGCTGTCGATTAACAAACCTCCCTGTACTTCGTCAGAAAAGATGAAGATAGACTTCATCTGCTTTAAGATACATGGCCTCGTTCTAATCCAATCCGTTTATCGCAGCGAAATTATACTCTTGGTTCATCGTTCATTAACATTACCTTGCGCTACATATAGTGTTTACCCTCTATCAAATCACTATATGTACTTTGAGTATTGTTCTAAACACCTCGCCGTTGGCATTTGAGTCAAACAGGTCGTGAGATCCTTCGACAAAAAGAATATTTTGGCTAATGGTTTCGATCAGATAGGGTCTCATATTATCCGGTACAAATAATCCCAGTGCATGTATAGGTAGGCCTTTGCAGCGTTCCATAGCCCGATAAAATCCTGCCAGTTCGTAAGGCATCGCTGAACCGCAGAGTAACCGAATTTCCGCGTCTACAAAGGTTTTCTGCAGATGCTGTTCTCTTAGCACGCCGCAATCCACGACAATAAAGTTATAGCCCTGATTCAATTCCCTAGTTAGATAGAAGTCGTTGCCCTCCATAGCATAGGCATTCCCGATCTTCTCCGGTTTAAACATATGGACAATATGCGCCAGATGATTACTGGTATTCGCCTCCAGATAACAAGCCGTCCCTCCATGAGCATTAATCCAGCAAACCAGATTAAACGCCGTAGTAGTAACACCTACACGCCGGTCACATCCGGCAATAGCAATCGTGATATTGGTGCAGCTAAAGCGGTATAGCTCTTCTTCTTTCATGAAAGGGGCCAAAGACATTTCTTCAAAAGGAATCGTGTGCATGGTAGGTTTGAACCGTTGCATTCCATCGTAGGAAAGACATTGCCGGATCTCCTCTTGTATGTCCTTAATCTCGTCCGCTGTAACTACATTCCAGATGCTGACCTGAACCAGTTGCTGTAGGAAAGGACTGCTCTCCGGCAGTCCTTCCGCAATGACAATAATGCGCATTTCATACATCGTTTGAAACGATAAGAGCGCCTGCACCATTTCTTCATCGGATTCCATAAACGCCGTTCGGTCAAGTACCACATAACGAACATGGCTGAAATGCCGCATATCTTTGACAACAAAGGACAGGAGAGAGAACTGCCCACACAATTTTTTCAGCGGTAATTCCTGCTCCTGTTCGATAAAATCCAGCAGATTGATATGGGCTTTACTGGTCAGATATAAAATCATCGGTTACCCTTCCTTTATGAACATTAAAATGATTCCCACGATCACCAAACCCGCGTAGAAAAAAAGCTCGATGAGCTGCTTCTTTTTGTCCATGAATTACCGTCCTCCTGCTGTACCCATGTAGGCAAATTTGTAGTCCGGGATTTCAAAATGGACATGCAGGCGTTTGGAGCCGATTATCAGAAGCGCGTGCTCCCGTTTCTTACTGGCCAGTAGTTCCTCTTCCGCATCCGTCAAGTTGTATAGCTCTCGTGTCTCTTGTAGATTTTTTCCGTCTGTTCCCATCAATATCTTGATGCAGGGAATATCCAGCAGCGCTTGTCCGTACATTTTGATTTCCGGGGCTAGAAAATCGACAACACTGTGGGAGATAATCGCAAGCCCTGCCTCGTATTTCCGGGCTCGCTTCTCTACATTGCGTAAGAACACCAGGCTTTGCGGCACGTTCGGATCGATCATCAGATAACACTCGTCGCAGATAAGCAAGACTGGCTCTGACCGATCTTGAGACATTTGTTCCCAACACCACGACAGGAGGTTAAAATACTGCGTTCGCTTGATATTGTCGGAGGTATTTTGCAGCGTATGGGTATCCAGACAAATACAACGGCTGCGGGTTTGAATCGTGCTGTGACCGTTCCACAAAAAAGAATCCCCGCCGTATGCAATATCATAGAGCAGCAGGGACAATTCTTTGTACACCTCATCGCCAAGTGTTTGTTCTTTAGTATGAATCAGGCCGTGCAGGTCGGAAAAAATCGGAAAGTCGGTGTTTTGCAACTTGGCGATGTCGGTGGTCCAGGTGATCTGAAACTGGTTGTACAACTCAATGAGGCATTGCTTGAGGACGGCTTTCTGCATCATGGTCAAGCCGGGGACATAGAGGTTAAAGAAGATTTCCAGATTTTTGAGATGCAGCGCCATATCCGACATGCCGTTACCCTCATCTTTATAAAGCGGAAATTCTTCATTCTCATCGTCGCGGGGAGCCGGTCGGATTTGCAACGGATTGATCTTGCCGTTCGATCCGCCTCCGGCATTGATCCAATCGCCGTTTAACCGCTGGCACAGTTCTTTGTATTCGGATTCCGGGTCGATGAAGATGATTTTGGTTCCTTTCATATATTCACTGAGGGCCATGTGTTTCACTGCTGTCGATTTGCCCACGCCAGCCACGCCCATAATGACGATGTTGGAATTGGTCCGGTCCCCGCCGCGCTTCCATAAATCCACAATAACCAGCCCGCCGCTGGCGTCTTTTGCCAAGTAATACCCGGTTCCATCGTTGAAGCCGGAGCTTGCAAAAGGAAAGCCACCGACGAAGGTACTCATGGGCATGATTTTGTTCAGGATGCTTTCAATCTGACCCTGAGCCGGATACATGGGGGAGAGATGCTGAAAGCTTTCCTTTTGCAAGTGAGCTAAGGTGCGGACTTTGCAACGCATCATGCTGAACGTATTCTCCACGCGCCGACAGGCGCGGGCAAAAAGCTTGTCATCCTCGGCAAAAGGCATCACCAGCAGATTCATGAGTCCCACGGTTTCCCCGTTTTGGTCGATTTGCAGCATGATGTTCTCACCATCTGCCGCTGCCTTTTCCGCCCGTTGACGGGTTAGCGGGTCTTTGGCGCTGTCAGCCAAACTGCGGTTTTGCGTAATGGACTTGGATATGGCAGAAATCAGCGCGCTGTTGTCAATGGGTTGAAAGCCGATGGATACCATCGTGGCGGGCAGATTGGTTAGGGTGGATAACCAGCCGACATCGGCTTTGGGTGGATACTGAATAACGCCGTACAGTTTGGCGGCCTGTTCTCCGATCATGAATCCGTTTCGAGAAAACTCCAGCCCCATTGGGGTGATGACATTTAATAACGAGGGATTGACGGTTGGTATAGGTTGAGATTGCTTCATCGGATTACGACTCCTTTCCGTTAATGATCCAGAAGGGACCGCCGGCCGCTGCGTTCTTCCGTGCCTCATTCAAAATGATGGAGAACTCCCAGGCTTGTTCACTGCGCTTTCGGCTAGCCGGGTCAGCGACAAGAACCTTGCCATCCTCGGACACGCCGCGCAGCACCATAAAATGGCCGGAAGACGTAAAGTGGCCCTTACCCATAATGACAACAACCAGACTTCCACGAGAGAGCGCGTCGATGATTTTCTGCTGCTCTCTCGTCGTAGCTCCTTCTACTTGCAGGCCAAAGTGCCTGGCTCCATCGGGAATCAGACTGTGATAACTGCCGGTTCCTTCAGCCAGGTAGCCGTTTTGATAGGCCCAATTAGACATCATGACCGGATCAACCGTCTTATTGGTCAAAGTGGAAACGACAATAGCCAAAGAAGTCGGGCCGCAACCGGAAGCTCCGATGGTATCGCGGGGGCCGTAGGGCTTGTCCGCCCAACGGATGTCCATTTGGTTGTAATAGACCACTTCCCGACTACCGTCCCGAAAAATCACGCCATCGTATTGCTGGCCTTGGCTTTCCTGATAACCTTCGTCTGTTTCTTGCAGCAATTGGGTAAACCCGTAATCCATACGCATCTCATTTACAATAGGGACTTCATTTGCCCGTAACATAAGCTTTAGTGAATCCAGGGGGGAAGTGAGCAATTGCAGCACCATCGCCGCAAGGAGCAAAAATCCGATAACGGGAGCCAGGATCAGCATCAGTATCCGTTTACGGGACTCTTCATCGGCAGCGACTTTGACGGCAAGTTTTTCCAAGAGCTTGGCGGTGGCTGGGTTCATGACTTACACCTCCCGAAGCGTAAGGAATGGCATCGTCGCTTCCGGTTCGGTGGCTTCCAGATGGGTGTAAGCCGGATTATTGACGAGGTTGCATAGCTGGACAATATCCTGCTGCTTCAAAACTTGAGCCTGCACTTGTCCGTCCTCAAAATGATGGACGAGCCGCTTGGCCTTCTCCAATAAGTCCCGTTCGCCCCCGGCTTCCTGGCGCTGCCACAGCATCAGGTAAAATTGCCGCTCTACGACTTCCCCTGACAGGGCAAAGGTGTTCATTTCCAGCATCTCTTGCCGCAGCAATTCCTTTTGTTTTGGATCGGCGGCAGGGAGCAGTGCTCCAAGTTCGGAGATGAGCGGCGAAATATCAATCGGACGGCTGACGGCAAGGAATTTAAAGGGAAAGCGAATGGAAGATAGTTCAGCGGTCAACTTGTTAATCAGCAACCGTTTTTCCGAAGGGCTTAACAAGTCCAGGCTAATGGGGAAGATGCGCAAATAGCAGAGCAGCCAGCCGTCCTGGGTATAGAGGAAGTTTCCACGGATGTCTTGAACATTGACGAATTGTTGGGCGGTTTGGGCAGCGAGATCCGTACCTGTCGGCTTTGGTTTGCTTTTTCGCAAGTACAAAAGAACTGCCCCTCCGCCAAAGAGGCAGAGGAGCAGCATGAGGATGGGCAGCAGCATCAGGTCAGCACCAACCTTTCGTTATTTTATTTTTGTGGGGCAATATGCCAATCCGAATACAGGTTGCCGGTGATGGCGATGGTTCCTTGGAGTTGGACGGTCAACATGCCTTCGGGCGTCCAGGCATCTAAAATACGGGTGATTGGCGTATAAGGACCATCCGGGAACCAAAGGGGTGTGAAATGTACCCGGCTTTGGTAGGTTGAATATTCGTTGGGCTGTAACCAGAAGCTGGCACTGAGCCCGCTCGTTTTAAGATCATGCAACCGCCAGTATGTCTGATAAGCAAATTCTGGAAAATAAGAAGCGGCGTGTTGCGCGCCGGTGATGTGACTGGTTGGCGCATTGGAGGATAGCTCGGTAAAGCTATTGATTTCGATGCCGTAACCCGACTTCATCCGGGTTGACGAAGGGGAGGGGGATTTGGAATCCGGCGTAACGGACTGACGGGCGGACAGCGATGCCGTATAGCCGGTCCAGTCATAGTCCCACCAGCCTTCATCTTTCCAGTATCCGTGATCTTGCCAATAGCCTGAGTCCTTGCCCGTACTATGCCATTGCCAATTGGATATCCATACCCAGTATTCATGCCAGCAGGCCGACCAAATGCCCCAGGATGCACTTGTTTTGGCTGCATACGCGGGGACGGAAGGAAGTTGAAAGGAAGAATTGCGGTCCGTAGCCTTTGGATCGGGCGGTGGATTTTGATTTAAATCCACAATAGAAGCTGTAATACTCGAAGCACTCAAAAATCCCTGAGAGGCACTGACTTGAATCGGGACGGTTTGCGGGGTGCTGGGTGTTCGCCATTTCACCCAAACCAGTTGACTTTCTCCTTCGGGGATGACGATGTTCGTCACCGTATAGCTGCTGCCCATGATGGTAAACGTAACACGGGCCGGGGCCTTCGGAGTAATTTGCGCGGAAGTGGAAAGGCGAACGGAGGTAATGACATCGGTGTTGGTGCGGTACTGATAGCTGGTTTGGCTGGGCACTGGTGTTGTCGGGGCGTCATGAAAACGCACGATGCCAAGGCCCAAAGAGGTTATAATTTGATCGTTACTGACGCGGCTGCCCGTCGGGCCGTCCCAGGCAGGAAAGCCAAGATCGGGGGTTTCCAGAAACATCGCCAAGGGGAGGTTTTGATGGGTCAGGCTAACCATTCTGGAACGCAGGCCGCCGTTTAGTACTTGGTCATACAATGCGGCTTCATGGGCTGTCATTCCCATAAAGCCGCCTTGAAAAGTGAAATAAGCAATAGGTTCCAAAAGTAGCTTGTAGTTACCATTCGTTAGGGCGTTATAGTCTATGCCAGTGTCATTGGCAATCATTTTAATTGCGCCTTCTGAGCAAAAATACTTTTTAATCACCTCAATATTTCCAATACCGTCGCCTGAGTTAACGATTTGAGGCATGGGTGTTTCGGGAGTTTGATAACTATATCCACCAACTTGAACATTAAGAACAGAGCTAGTTCGATATTGAATTTTGCTGATTTTTCCAAAGTGAATTAGCTCAGCGGATGGTGTTTTATTGGTATAGTCAATAGAAGGTGAAACTGGTTTTTGATCGGCAACTCGAATAATCGTTACTCTGACTCCATCATAACCGGGGGTCCATTTATTCTGGGATGTTCCCGTTCCCATATCTCCCCCACCATGATCAATATTTCCATCACCCTCTCCATCAGCAAAAGCGTAAGCAGTATACAACGAGAATAACAGTAATATTGAAAGAAGCGCAGTTAAAAAGCGTCTCAACAGTACCACCTCTCAAATGAAAAGGAGTACAGGCTTTAAACCTGTACTCCTTCTGCAAGATTTTGTTTTTTTAATCCATAGAGCCAACTTGCTTGTTCCAATCACCATCAGAGGTACTTACGCCGCCTTGATTAGCTCCACTGTCATTAACCCATCCGAAACCAGGAACCCAAACCTGTCCCTTGCTATTCTTGTCTCCGGCTTTCGGCTCGGTGGTTTGTTGTTTGTTCGGCAGTGTTTCTTTTTCCTCGTATTTAGGAGGGGAAGCAGGGGACTGCGGCTTATTGGTTGCTTTCGCCTTCGGTGTGGGTGGTTCAGTCGGGGAAGATGTTTTCTCCGGCTTGGTGATCGGGACTTCGATATGCTTTTTTTCTTTTTCCGGCTGGAGAACAGGAGCTTCAGATAGGGTTGGTTGTGGTTTCACCTCGGCAACGACAACCGAAGAAGGGCTTGGACTAGGCGATGTTGTGGAAGGCCTCGGCTGAATGTTCGTTATCGATATATCGGATGGAGTAGTTGTTGGTACAGTGGTTGAGTGAGCAGGAGCTTCATCGCTTTTGGTATTGGGCCAGGCCATCCACACGGCGATTAGCCCTACGATAATGAGCCCGCCGATGACTCCCCCTGTTTTACGCTTCACGTTTCTTCATCTCCTTGAGTGAATTATGTGATAAGGGTTACTCTCATTGTACTGTATAAAACTGTAAATTCCAATAGAATCCACGATGTTCTTTCTCCACTGGCAGGTTGCCCTTGCTAAAACCGCTGCCTGTAGACGGCCTTCACCTTCAAGTTCGCCTGCATGGGGGGCAGATGGTTCCAACCAAAGGAAAGCGGTACTTCCAGATGGATGATGGCTTGGGCGGTAAATTGTCGGGTGGTGCCCGGAGAATCGGGAGCAAAAGGCGCATTGAGAACCGTAACAGAAAGACCGGATAGACGATACTCTTCCTGTCCCGCTGTTGTTTTCACATAATAACTTCCCTGCTTGGTCAACCCCAGTTCTTCCTGGAGCCGGGAGGAAACATCGCCTGTCGTCACCTGTTTATTCCATTGGTTCCGGGTGCGTGCAAAGCCACCGGAGTAGCTTTGTCTCAATCCGGTATAGACATTGCTGTAATTTTCGGTTGCTACAGCAATAACCGAGCTTTGGACCGCATTCCGCACACCACTTGCAATGATCGTCAGGCGCATATATTCATAGATGGCGCAGGAAACAATCAGAGTCGATAGTATAATCGCCACAACCAGCGGAAACCCATTACCGGAACGGTTGTTCCAGACAAGCTTCACTTCCAGAACACCTCGCTTTTTCCGGTAGCCTTGGCAGTCAGTCCGATGGGGAAGGAACCGAAGCTGCCAAACAAACCGATATTGACGGTGGTTTGCAGTGTCACGGTCACTTCTTCATTAATCTGGATCTGCCCAGTTCTGCTCCAGGAGACGGTTGGGTGCAAGCCCGTCTGCACCTGCAATTCCGCTTCCCGCTGCGAGGTTTCCGGCCCGGCTCTGCCGGAAATCTCCGCTTCCCGCGCCAGTTCCGTTGCAAAGGTGTCCAACTGATGCTTTACAATGAACACCGGAATTACCTTGATGACCAGCGCAACGCACAGCATCGCGGCCAGTACCAGCACCACGACATCGACATAGCCCTCGCCACGTTTGCCTCGGAGAATGGATGGCATGGCAGTTCTCCTTTCTTCATCAGATGGGCAAAGGATTAAAACAGCTTTCCCATCGCCTTCATAATTTCCATGCCCAAAATGACCATGTACATCAGCATAAAGCAGGCCAGCATATAAAAGGAGTATTTGCGGATTTTTCCGGGGCGCTTCATAGCTAACATTTTTAACCGCTGAATTTCCAGTAGCTTGAAGTCATGGGCCAGCATTTCAAAATAGACTGCGCCTTGGTCGCCGCGCAGTACCGACAGCAAGCCTCGTACCACATCGGAAAGCATCGTACTGCCAATCCGGGTTTCCAGTCGCATCAAAGCCGTTTCCTGATTGCCGCTCTTCATGTCGGCTACCGTAATGTGCAGTTCGCTTTGTAAGCTGCCGCCAGCATGTTTGGCGTATACCTCCAGCATCCGCAGTACATCTCGCGTTGCCTTTAGCTCCTGGGCAATAGTCGCCACAAAACGGGGCAGCTCAGCTTCGATTTGCCCCCGCTTTTTCCGCACCACTTCATCAGCAGTTCGTATTTCCTTAAAGTAAACGGCGATGGCCAGAAAAATAAATACAGGCGAGAGTAGAGGCAGCAAAGGAAGGGTAATCAACCCGCCGGAGAAAATCAGGCTCGCTTTGACAATGGCATGAGCCAGATACGCCTCCGGCGTCAGTCGGATGCCTGCAGAATGGAGAGTCGCAGCAGTTTTACGTTTGTAGTAATCACTGAGCGGCAGCTTTCCGGTCAACCAAGCGGACAGTCGAAAGAGCAGCGTACCCAAAAGGGACGTTTTGAGCTTACCGATCTTTGCTACCTGTATTACGGCGCGGGTGGCGGCAAGGGTAGGAAGCTTGAACACATCGGCCAACAACAAATAAGCTCCGGCTGCAAATAGCACACCGAAGCCCCACAGTACTCCTGTCATCAATCGCTTACACCTCCTTATCGCTCCCATTCCTCTTCCATGACGGCTTCGTCCAGCACGCTTTCACATAAGAGGACGGGGAGATATGCTTCGGGTTCCTCCTGGTTCTTTAGCGTAATCATTTCATAAGTGGCTTCTTTTTCCGCAGCTTTCGGTACTTGTCCTAATTGGGCCATAGACGCATAGCCGGTACCGCCAATGATAATGTGATCCAAAACGTCGATTTTAAGCGGCTCAAATATGGCAACCATCCGTTCCGTTAGGGCAATGTCCTCCAAGGAGGGCTTCAAGCTTCCGCTTGGATGATTGTGAGCCAAAATGACCGAGGAACAATCACAGTTTAACGCGGCCTTTAATACATTTCGCGGATAGATCGGGGCTTCGGCAATTCCGCCTTCGGAAATAATGCGAGTTTCGATGATCTGATGGCTGTTATCCAGAAAGGCGACCATAAACCGCTCCCGGTCCCGAAGTCCGCTTAAGAAAGCGGAAAAGTAACTACCCGCCAGATCTGGAGAGGTTATTTTCATTTTGGCGTTTTCCTCCCCCCATTGGAGTACCCGATGAGACTGAAGAAAGGCATTGAGTTGTTCAACTTTGAGCAATTGCTTCTGGGTAAGCTCCAGGGCATAAGGGTGCTCCAGCGCATTTATTAGCTTACCCACGGTCCTGTAGCGCTGCAATTTGCCCAGTGGAATGCCGGTAAGCTGGTGGAGTGACTGGATATAAGCGGCAATGCTCTTCTTATCCAGTGGGGCCGGGTCCATCGGGTTTGCTCCTTTCCGAAGCTGAATGTTCCATCACCTGTAAGACTTGTTTGACGGCTTGCAGCCTTTCCGTAAGCTCGGTGGGAAGCTTCCATTCCTCTAACCGTTCCCAAAAGAGACGGATGCCGTGCTGCTTGATCAGCGCCGCTAACCGTTCGGTTTCCTGCGGAGACGTTTCGATCAGTTTGCCTAATAATCGGGCCGTTTCCCATGCAGGCATAGTTCTCCTCCTCCCTCATCGCTTGTATTCTAAAGGCCGGGTCAAGCGTATGACCGCCGCGAACGAAATAAACAACGTCAAGGCGCAAATGGCTAGGATGATATGGCCGGGGGCGCTGGCAGTCAGCGTATGGAACCAGTCCCGGTTGAGAAAGTACAACAGCGGGATATTGCCGACCAATAGCAAAGCCATTGTCAAAAATTCCTTTAGCGGCTCGTACAGTAAATAATCGAGTTCGGCGGATACCACACGCATATCGGACAGCTTCGCGACAATGGGCATGAGGGTGGATTTCAGTGTCCGGTCATCCTGGCAGGCAATCAGCGCATCGCACCACTCTTGAAAGACGCTGTTATTGATTCGTCCCCGCAGTTGCTGAAGCGCTAATCGCAGATTAGCGTGAATCAGCTTGGATTCGGATAAAAATGCCTGGAACACATCAGCTACCGGGGGATGCAAATAGGGTAAATTTTCCTCCACCGCCGCCAAAATGTTTTCATTTCGCAGGTAGGACGTCGTGACAACGGACAGTGCTGTTTCCAATTCACTATGCAGCCTTTTTTTGTAGAAGGTCGCGCCGAACAAGACTCCCCAAAAGGGAAGAAGGGCGAAGCCGCCGGTAAGAACCGGCAGCAGCCATACATTATGGAGCAGCATGGACAGTAACGCTCCTAATATCGCAAACATAAGGGAAGCGGCCAGCAGCAAGCCGATCTTGTGGCTTTGTCCGGTCTGTTCCATAATGGCTTTCGCTTCCTGTACCGTAGCACGCCAGCCTTTCAGTTTTTTAGGCCGCTGAACAGTCCGGATTTGTTTAGCCAGTGGCTGCTTGCAGGTGGGCAAATGGGCAAGCAGCCCGGAGATTTCTTGGATCAGAATGCGGGGGGAGAGACGAAGAATCAGCAAACAGCCCGCAGATAGTCCGAGGAAAGAGAGTAGAAGCACAAGCGTCATAATAGCTCACCATCCTTGAGCAGCGATTGAAGCTGATGGAGCGGCAGGCCGTTTTCCAGCAGCCGCTTTTGTAAGCCGGGGGAAATGCCGTTTACCTTCTCGTATGCGCCTTCGATCTTGATTTTACCGGCCTCCTCTCGGGTGGCATGGACAGCAAAGCGGTACAGGGTGCGGATGTCGCGGGTTCCGTCCGGCAGGATGCAGCACTCGGTGATCTCCATGATGCGGCGCGTGTTGTCCTCCAGCTTTTTCACAAACAGCACCAAAGGAAACGCTTCTGTCACGAGGTTGTACAGGGTGTTGTCGTTCATCTCGTATTTTTGCGTACAGAGCGTCACCATTCGGTAATAAGTGGCCAGGCAAGAGTTGGCATGAGTCGTGGTAATGACCGTATGTCCGGTTCGGGCTGATTCCTGGGCGGCGAATGCTTCAGCGGACTTCATTTCTCCGACACATATCACATCCGGGTTGGCGGTCAAAGCAAATTCCAGCAGCTTTTCCTGGTCGATGTTTTGCCGCGGGTCCTCGCTGGAGCGGGTGACCGTATGCACCACATTGTTCAGCACATGGCCTTCATCGTCGATGACGACAAGGTCAAACTCGCGGCAGCCGTTCTCAATGGTAAAAATCCGTTTGTCGTAAGGAATCGTGGAGAGCAGCCAGCTCATCAAGGTGGTTTTACCGCTGCCGGTGGCTCCGGTGACACACATGGATAGGCCGTAACGCAAGCACAGGCTCAAAAAGTCCAACATTTCCGCGGTGGCCGTTTCATTCTGAATAAAATCCTCCCGCGCCAGCTTTTGCGGGTTGATGATCCGAATGGAGGCGGCAATCCCTTTGTCTTTATCTGTCACCGGCGAACCAAAAGCGGTAATGCGAATGTTGTTGGCCAGATGCCCTCGGACAATCGGTTGCGAGTAATCCAGAATCATCCCGGACTGGTGCAGCAGCCGCCGAATCACATCGACCGCATGTTCCGGGGAAGCAAACTGCTCGTCGGCGGGAACAATACGCCCATCCGTATAGCTGATTTTTACATCATTAAAGCCGTTGATGTTGATTTCCTCTACCTCTTTGGAGAACAGGTAGCGGGTCAGAAAGGAGTATTCCACCATCTCGGCATACAGGCGGTCAATTAGCTCATCGAAGGTCAGCCCCGGCACATGCAAGCGGTGGTCGGTCAAGTATTGGCTCATGTAGGCGATGATCTGCTGCTTTTGCTCCTCGGGCCGATGGCTCATCAGGGTAGAATACTTGCCGGAAAGATAGGTCTGGACTTCCTTTAGCACATCGGGGAAAGGCTTGGAATGCGTGGCTGGGAAAAAAAGAGCGGCTTGGTTCATTGTTCACCACCTCGGCGTTTCGGCCACAACCGTTGCAGTACGGCGGCTATTTTGCCGGATGACGCGGATGAGGGAGGTGTAACAGGTTGGGGTGGATGCGGTTGACCCGGTATTACCCACTCGATCATCTGCCGGATACCGGTGTTGTAGGCTTGAGTTTCTTTGCCGGATAACTCGTCCAGCAGCCGGGCAGATGCCGCCTGCTGTTCTAGCGTGGTAACATGGGGCAGGGTCACCTGGATGCCGCCGAACACCTGGCTGTATTCCCGTTCGTCCTGCTCCGGCTTGACATTAGACAGGACGGAAACCGATGTGGAACGCTGAAAGCGGGCATCGGCTAACAGCGGCAGGTAGGAAGCATAGAACATGAGGCTTTTCAGTTCGCAGCTATGCAAGCGGAATACCGTATCTGCGACTTCGAGTGCGACCGTGGAGAGCGGATCAGCGGACAGGTAGCTGGCGCAGTCCACCAGCACGACATCCGCCAAATGCCGGGCCAGCGTCAAGAAATCAACCGCCCGCTCCCGGTCAAAGCTGGCATAGGAAAAAGCGTTATCTCCCTTCTTGTAACCCAGGAGGGCGATATGCGGCGACACATCCAGAGGCAGAGCATAGCGCAGTAATTCTTCTTGCGTCAGGGTTGGCTGACTGAGCAGTTCACCCAGGGAGGAATGCTTGGCGGCTCCTTGCGGCGCGATCGTGGATATCGAGGGGCAGTGCGCATCGCAGCATAACAGCAGGACATTCAGCTTGCGGCTGGCGAAGGCTTGAGCCAGCTTGACGGCGGTAACGGTTTTGCCGCTGCTTGGATTACCCCATACAGCGATCAGCGGTTTGTCAGTCATGGGCGGCTTCCTCCGTTTTGTCTTTAAAATAGGCATCCTGCTTGTCGGTAAAGGATTTAGCGGTGGCGGCATTTCCCCGATAGACCAGCGCCGCGTGCAACTTTCCCTTATTCTCCAGGTCCGCTAAAAGCTGCGCCTGCTGCGGCAGTACCAGCAGGGTCAAGGTGGACGGCAGTTCCTTTTCATCTCCCTCTTTGTCAGCGGGAGCATTGCTTCTCGTTTGCGCATCCAGACCGGTGCTGGCGGTGATGGCCAGCACCTCCACATATTGCAGTTCCGGTGGCAAGCTGGTGGCGCGAAGCTCGCCGTAATCGGAGGCGATCAGGGTCACAATGTCGCCGGGTTGCAGCTTACCGGACAGTCCCGCAGCCAGGCTTTTGATGGTGACGGAGATGGCCTGTTTGTAGCCATCCAGGCGGTTCAGGTAGGCATCAAGCGGAGTCTGGGATAACTTGGCGGGGAGCAGATAGTCGCCTTTTTTGAGGTCCACAGCCGCATACTGGCCGATGACGGCATCGGTAGATTTCAGCACATCGGTTGGCAGCTGGTAAGCTCCCACCTTGACGGCTTCGATTTGATCGGCAGTAATCGGCGCGCCTTTGGATACATCTTTCACGATACGGACGATAGAGGTATGCTCGCTGGCGGATCGGTTCAAAAGCGGTGCGATAACGAGGCATAACACGAGAGAAAGCAAAATGCATATTGCGCCCAGAGCAGTGCGATTATGGAAAAGCTTCTTCAAAGGAACAACCTCCTATAAGCTTTCCGTTAGGAAAGCTGACTTCGTAAGCACAGGCTACAATGAAATAAGAAACGCTAAGACGCCGCCGGCGGACAGGAAGGGGGCCAGCGGCAGCGCGGTTTCTTTAGCGATGGAATAGCCGGAACGGATGCCAATCCCTACGGCAACGAGCAGTACGAGGGTTAAGCCGATGATGCTCTGTAACGTGCCACAAGCAGGCCCCAGCACAAAACCGCAAGCGGCCATCAGCTTCATGTCGCCGCCTCCGATTTTCCCTTTGGAGAGTACGGCGGCAAAGAGATACGGCAAGCCAGTCACAAGCAGTCCGGCAAAAGCAGGGATAGGAGAGAAATGCAGTAGCCCGACCCCGACGATTGCCAAGGACAGACCGTTCGGGATCTGCCGGGTCTTCAGGTCATGAATACTGGCGCTGACCAGCAAAGCGGTAAACAAAACGCCTTGAAGAACCATGGCCGACAGCAACTCGTTCATGGTTTGTTTTCCTGCCAGGGCCATTCATTCATGGCGCGATATGGATACACCTTCTGGCTTTTCACGAATCGAATCATAAAGCGGAGTTGGTCCAATACAGACAAATTGTGCCGGTCCTTGGTGGTCATCATAACCGAAGCGGAAACGCCGGTGAGAAAGGTGACAACGGCAAACGGCACACTTCCTTTCAGTAGCCAGATGAGGGTCGCCAGCGTAACGGTTATACCGGAACCCATGATGGATTGCACCAGTTGTTGTTTGCCGAATCCAGGGAACCATTCCGCCTCCGGCTTCACCCCCATTGGAATGTATAGGGTTTGTGGCTCTTGGTTCATTTGGAAAGGCTCCTTTCAAATTGGTAATTGGAAATTTCTGATTCCTTCACTACTCAGCTACCGTCAACTTGCTATAATAGAAGGTAGGTAGTGAAGAATGGAGTGGATCGTATGGCGGATGTCTGGAACAAAAAATACATGCTCATGCACAAGAACGAGCCCGTGGCTGAGATTGAGCTTGACGAAGCGACTTCCTCGATTTCTGCTATTGGACAGGTCTATACAGAACGCCATGTGCCGGTTGGGATTCCTGTCAAGAAGGGGAGAATAGACCGCACTGCACTCAATGAATGGTGGAGAGGTCGTGCCATTCCCGCCAGTCGGGACGGGATTAAAGAGGCGCTCATGGAACTGAACCTGTCCACAACGCAAAAACTGCTGGATAAAAGCTTGGGACTCAGCTTGTCCGACCAATATTGGATTTGTCCATCCGCTTCGGATTTGAACTGGTCTGCGATCAACTTTTTCGATAATTCGTTTTCCGATGATGTGGGGAATGTGCTGTTTGGCAAAGGTTCATCAGGGGAGCCAATGAGTCTGATGTCGCCTGACAATACGTCGGACGGTTGGCTGAAAAAGAAATGGGCCATTATGGACGGTAAACGATGTTTGATTAAGGGAGGGAGTGGTGCCACTCAACAAGAGCCTTACAATGAAGTGGTGGCCAGCAGGATCATGGAACGTCTGGGAATTCCTCACGTCCCTTACACGCTGATGATGCAGGAGGAGTATCCGTACAGTGTCTGCGACAACTTTATTACGCCGCAGACGGAGCTAATTACAGCCTGGTACGTGATGCATACCCGGCAAAAGCCCAATCACATTTCGGTGTACCAGCATTACGTGAACTGCTGTGAGGCGCTGGGCATTCACGGCATTGTGGACGCTCTAGACCGGATGATGGTGGTGGATTTCCTCATTGCCAATGAAGACCGGCATCAAAACAATTTTGGGGTCATTCGCCATGCCGAAACCTTGGAGTGGATCGGACCAGCGCCCATTTACGACAGCGGGTCATCCCTCTGGTTTTCCAAGCCGCAGGCGCTGATTCGAGCCGACGGAAGGCTGACCTGTAAACCGTTCAAGCAGGATCATAACGAGCAGATTAAACTGGTCACGTCCTTCGACTGGCTCGACCTGTCCGCGCTGAAAGGCATAGAGGAAGAGGTGAGAGACATCCTTCGCGGTTCCCTATTTGTGGACGAAGCCCGATGTGACGCCATCTGCCGGGCTTTAGAGCAGCGGATCGACATGTTAGCGGAGATTGTTCATTTCCGGAATCCTCAATCCTGGGTGGATGACCGAAGCACCGATGTGAGGAAGGACATTGCGTACAGCGGCCTGCAGGATGCGGAAGAAGATTGGGAGCGGTAGATGAAAGGATATGGCGATCTCCCATGAATAATAAATAGCGTCTCTGAGATATCTGGCACAACGGATTTCGCAGAGACGTTTTTGCGTTGTTTTCTTAATAAGGGTGTCTACCAGGCATAGCTTCTGAATGCAATTCGGCACATCAGCTACTGATAGTAAAATAAGATCAGCTCCTTCACTTGCCAAATGCTTTCAGCCAGGATGTAAAACAGCACTACATTGCGGCTGCGTTTCTTGTACTTCGTCGCTTCTTCCTCGGCTCCAGACAGGCGCACCATGCAATAGATGAACCGGCAGATGCACCCCAACCGGATTATTGCAATAAGCGCCTGAGCTAGTTCCTCCAGCGTGGTCATGACCTCACCCGGCCTTCGTCAATTTGCGAGCCATGCCCACCAGCTTGACCGAGTGATAGACGTTGTTGACGACTCCCCCGCCTCCCCCAGTGGTCAGGACAAAGTCGGAGAGGAAGCGCGGCGTTTTGATCGCCAGCATCATGCACGCCATGCCCCAAAATACATGGTTTTGCAGCATCAACCCCACGCCCAGCTTGGCCAGGGCAATTTGGATGACCACCGCCAGCATGGATTGCAGAAACTTTTGGGAGTACGCCCGGAATACGCCGCGGTCGTTGTCGAGCAGTCCAGCGCAGGCGAGTGGAATGCCGACACGAAGGATGAACATTTCGAGCCCGCGCATCAGGAACTGAAAATAGAGGATGAAAAAGCAGACGACGAAGATCAGGCCAAACACCGCCGTTACCAGTCCGGCGGATTCCAAAGCATTGACCCAGGTTTGCCAATTGTAGCGGGTGGACTGACCGATGACCGTGAGCAGCTGATCCGTTAGGTCTTCTACGATGCTGCCGAGCCATGTATAGATCGTGGGAAAACAAACGGCTACGGCCAACGCTCGGAAAAAATTGGTCAACAGGAACAACGGTTCTTCGTCCGGGTCGCCGTCGGTCCACAGCACATAGATTTCAAAGCCCTTTTTAAGAAACTTGAGAATCATCCAGGCTACGCCAAAGGTAAAGATGATGTTGTATAGATCTTCCAGCAGGTTTGCACCTGTGGTCAGCGTCATGTACTTTTCTGCATACAAGGAGATGGGAATAATCTCTTGCAGCAAATTATCCAAGTAGACAAGCGAGCCGTTCAGGAGCGCGATAATAAGCAAGAGCAGGATTTTCTCCATATGCCCCTCCTTTCTGCGAGAAGCGGCAATATCGCCGCTCTCGCTGAAGGCTTCCTGCTCTTAGCCCTGGTAGTTGAACATTTCTCTGATCCGCTGGGTGAGTGTAGGAAGAATAGTACCGCTGAACAGGAGGTACAATCCGCCAAGAAGCAGCGCACCAATGACCACAGCCATCAAAATCTTAACGGCGGTATCCACAAATCCCTCTCCGCGCCGATTGGCGAGGGCGTTTTTTACCGTAACCCCAACGGAAACGCTCTTTTTCTTAATTGACTTCAGCCACTTTCTCATGTTCATAACCTCCTGATTTGGGGTGGATAGAAATAGAGCTTGCCGCAATGGACAAGCCCGTCTTACTTGTAGTAACCGATGATGATATTCAGCGTAGCCGAACCGAGTACCGCGCCGATGCAGGAGACAATCGCGACTATAATTCGGTTGTTCCATTTTTTGGTGTCCATCTCGTCGGCAGCGGACCGGCGAATGCAAAAGTAGATGATGAGCAGGCCGGACATAACAGGAGCCAAAATCATCAGCCAGGTGGTCACATCTCCAATCAGCTTTTCGGTTCCTGATGCCAATTTACTGTCTTTAATGCCTGCGGCATAGACGGAGGGAGAGGACAGCAGGCTCCAGCAAAACGCGCAAGCGATTGTTACCACTAGACGAATCCGAGGTAGAAGTTTGCCATTCATCATTCGTCGGAAATCGGAGGCATAAACCCGCCGGGCGTTCCCGCCGCCTGTTGCCGCTGCTCGGCCAACTGCCGGGCAATGTCCTTTTGGTAATAAATCCAGATATTCCACAGTTTCACCTCCTGAGTCGTATCCATTAAAATCGGCCGCTTTCGCTCCCGTTCTTCCCGCACCTTGCGGTTATGTTCTTTGTCTCCTAGACCCATCATGGCGTTGAAGGCCCACGCGCCAAGGTCAGGAGCATACATCATGGCCGGGTGGCTGCGGGAAATCACAATCTGATAAGGCCGTGAGACGCGGCGCACCTCGTCCACCGTCAGCAGTTTGCGCTCCAATAAATTGAGGGAGTGCGAAGTGCTTGGCGTGGAATATTTGCCGTGAGACGCGGATAGCTGGTAGCTGGAGGTGGTGTACGTCCCCAGCTTCTCGCTGATTTCCCGCAAGGTTTCCAAGTCGTCGGCCTGAAGGTATATCCAGGTTTGGCAGTTGGACTTGATGGTGCTGGCAGCGTGATCGTCGTATTTTTCCTTGAGTTGCTCGAAGCTTTGCAAAAACAGGTTAAACCGCATTCCGCGTCCGCCGCCTACGGTCAGCTTATTGGTGAAGTCAGCGATGGGCGTGAAATTGCCGAACTCGTCCAAGAGGAAGTTGACGCGCCGCTTCAATCTTCCGCCGCGTTTGTCGGCCTCGGCGGTTAACAGTTCGTAAAGCTGGGAGACCATCAGGGAGGCGACCGGGTAAAAGGTGGTCTTTTCATCTGGCAGGATGATAAAAAGCGCCTGTTTCTTGTCGCCAAGGCTGGCTAAAGAAAAGTCGCTTTTATGGGTGATGGCGTAAATGGATTTGGAAGTAAAGAGCCGTAAGGTAGTCAAAGCCGAGGTGTAAAAGCTGCCCTTGGTGCGGGAGGGGGCAATGTCGGCAATACTGAGCAAGGCTCGGGCGGGATGGTTTTGCGGCAATCGCTTGATGTATTCCTGCATCGGCGTTTTGTTGCCTATCTGCCGGTTCATTTCCGCGAGAAACCAGTACACGTTGGTCATGTTCTGATACTCCGGGCGTTTGGCGTTATCCCATACGACGCTGAGGATGGAGGCTGCAATCACAGACATTTCGCCGTTGGTCCAGATTTTTTCTCCCTGGGCTTTGCCGACGAGAACGTTGGTCATATCCCAGGCCAGCATCTCCGCTTGCTCCTGATTGCCTGCCAGGGTCGCGTCAATGACCGGCTGGAGCAGGTTATAATGGTGGCTCTTTTCCGGATGACGGAAATCGAGCGTCCAAACCTCATAGCCCAGCTTTTTTAACAGGACGCTGCTGTAATCGTGCAGTTCACCTTTGGGGTCGGAGACAACCAGCGATTCTCCTGCCAACGCCAAGAGTCCAATGGATTGCAGCACCACCGTCCGGGATTTGCCGCTACGGGTAGCCCCGATGCAAAGGGAATGAACATCGTCGCCAATGTAATAGAGCCATTCTTTATTCCGTTCCTGACGCAGTCCCAGTACGATCCCGCCTGAAGGGAGCGGCGGGGAGTCAGGATGAGCGGGCGGGTCCGCTGGATTCGTGATTTTCGGAATATTTGTCGGGTGCGGCAGCTTCATCGGACCATTCCTCCTTCTTGGTAGATTGGAGAAAGTCCAGGTCGTCATAGCCGGTCTGAATCAGCCGCTGAAAAAATGGATGGGAAAGGTCCAACACCTGGCTATCAAAGACGCGGGGCATCTCTTCCTCCCGCAGCCAGCGGGCGGAACCATGCTGATGCTGCCCAACGGGAACCGGGGTTTCAATCCCCGGCGCAACCTGCTTCAGCTTGCTTTGATACGGTTGGCTGTTGGCAACAAAAAAGAGCACGGTCAGCAGCAGTACCATGCCTTGCAAGCAAAGAAACAGCATGAAATGAGCCTTGTGGGCAAACAGACTGGACAGGCTTTGTTCCAGGGAGGGAAAGGCCAGCGCCTTCGTTGCGCCGGACAATACGCCATGTAGGGCGGTGGTGAAAAACAGATTGAAGCTCGCTCCGAAGACGAAAAGCAAGGCGCAAAGCAGAAGCTTTTGCTTCGTTTTCACAACTCCAAGTCCTCGCTGGGTTCAAAAAAATCCTCCTGCGACTCTCTCGTCTGCAAAGGGGGGACGGGATTTGGATACGAATAGTTATCCGCCGTGTCTGATGTTTGTGGCTCCTGATTAGCTGTTTGATCCAACTGAAGCTGCAAAAATAGCGACTTGGGCGCAGGCTGGTCGTAAATCCGGCCCCATTCCTCCACATGCAGGTTATGCATAGTCACATACATGGGATAGTTTTCGCACAGCGTATGCAGCAAGCTATCCTCATTGATGATTTGCTCCATCATTGCGGGATGGGAGGCGGACAGTTCATAGACCGGGATGGCACAAGCGTTCAGCGGATAGAAGAGGTAGTCTCCTTGGCCGGTTGCCACTTCCTGCGCCATCTCCGACAAACAATGCTTTCCGATTGTCTGATGCACCGCAAGCGCCCATTCCCCGTCATGCTCCACCATCCGGATGCCATTGTAAATCTCTTGACTGCCGGTGATATCTCCCCAGGGCGTGATTTCCGGAGGAGCAAACTCCCCAAAATACTCCGGCGCAAAAAACTTCCCATCCTGGGCTAACCGTTCCGGGGAGCCGCACCATTCCTTGAACGCCGGATCGGTAATAGCGTCTTGTTTTTGCAGTTCAAAAGCAGGGATGATGCTTTTGGCGTCATCAAAGTAGACATGGCCCCCACGGGCTTCCCCCGATTGCAACGCCTCATCACTAAGGACTTCCTTTGCATAATCGGCATCCAGGACGATACCGCTGTTGCGTTCCGCCACTAGGCCATACACATGCAGGCCGATTTCGATGCAAGTCAAAATATTGCCCCAAATGGAGCTTTCCGGCTGCGGCATGGAATCACTTCCTTCTATTATAAAGAGATGTAGTGATGGTCAGCGTTCCTCTTCGGCGTATCCGACAAGCTCCAGCGCTCCCGGGTTGCCATCGTAGTCATGGGCAAACTCCTGCTCGTAGTCCAAGTGAATCTCCCGGTCTTTCAGCGCGGGCAGAAGATCTTCCAAGCGTTCAATTAGGATCTGCACTTGTTCAAACTGCTCCATCGTCTTGTCGTTGGGGGTAATGAGGAATTTAACCATTTCGTCGTGAATGAGCGTCAGTTCCATTTCGCTGAACAGTTTCTTCCCATCTACCAGTCCACTGCGGACGGCGAAGTTTTCCAGCGCTTCATCCTTGTTGTAAAAATATTGTCGCTGCACGGGCGTTCCGTTGTCCGGGGAGAGGCGATAGGTGGAGAAGACATATTCAAACAGCGGGTGATGCTTGCAAGCGAGAATGACATCGTCATATTCACTGAGCTTATAGACGCCATTTGCAATTTTTGCATCCTTTTCGGTATACGGCTTTTCAGTGCAGATGCCCAGTTGCAGGGCCGTTTTCCGGGCCAAGTCCTGGATGCTGCTCATCAGCCGGTCGGGGACCGTTACGAAAGGGTTTTTCTCGATGCTGTCCATCCGGGTATAAAAGGCGATAAGCTGCTCCTTCGAATACAGGTCGGCCAGATAGTCAGCAGAGGTGGAGCGGCGGACTTCGATGCCTTGCTGGGCTAGGGCGGCAAAGAAGGCTTTATAAAACTCGGCTTTGCTTTTCAAGGTATTTCACCTCCTTTCAGGGAAGTACAGCGTTATCTTTCCGGTTCTAGCTTCATTGCGGGACATGCCTCGGTGGGCGCAGCGGGGAGATGTTCCTCGATTTGGTTAAGGAGTTGTTCCACTTCTTGCCTTTCCCCATATTGCAGGTCTTGATCGTGAATGCTGCGATACAGGAGAGCGGAATGAAGCAGGGCAAGCTGGTCGGAATGAAACCACTTTCGTTCATTCAGAAGTCCGCTGCGCAGCATGAAATCTTCCTTGGCCTCGCTGTAGGCGTTGCGGTGAAAATAATGCCCTAACGTTACACCGGTTTGATCGTGATTAAACTCCCAGGTAACAAACGTAAACTGACCGCCCTGGTCATACCGAGCTGCCAACACATGCCGGTTGTATTGCAGCAGGTTTCGATAGCTGCTAACACTGGCGATGTTCAGTGGGAAAGCTTGTTGATAGGCATTTTCCATTTCCCAAGCTTCAAAGACGACAGGACTAATCCGGCGGGAGAGGGCGGTTCTGTTGTCAGCGGGATAAAGGATTTCTCCGCTTTTCTGAATAAAAGCAAGCGGCTCCTTCTTATACAGTACTGTCCACATGGAGTCGGATTCAGGGTCCAGTCTCAGTCCAAGTGCCGAGAGTTGGAATTGCAACACCTGTTGAAGCCGATTAGTCAAGTCCATGCGGGTGCTCCTTTCGCGCTGGCTTTGGTTGCAGCGCAGGGTCCGACTGCTGCTGTTTCTTCTGTTTTCCGTTTGGGCGCAGCGGGCGGCGGGGTGGCTGGCGCATCATTTGTTCAAAAGCGCGAAGTTTTCCATCGGTAAAGAGCATGTTATTCGTCCTTTCTTTTTCACTTTATCCACAGCATTCCGGTATAATCCACAAGTTGCTCACAATGTTATCCACAAAAAAACACGCTGTTTAGAGCGTGCGGGTGAACATCTTATTATCTTTCCAAGCCTTGATCCTTGTGCCGGAGCAGCCATTCTTTCTTCGCTTGTTTGGATAATTCGCCTCCCATCGCCTTGGATTTGTCGTCGTAATCCAATTGGGTATGCATAAACAAGCCTTCCATTAGGTTCAACAGGGCAAGCAGTAATTGTTCCGCTAACGCGTACTGTCGGTTGGTTTGCCGGATGTCCAAAGAGGCTTCTTGCTCCAGCTTGATGATGGAACGGATTGTGGAAAGGATACGGTTTGCGATCCGTTTTTCCGCTTCCGCCTGATACTTGGCGCGGTGCTTGTCCAGATGTTCCGGACCGGAATCGTAAAGCATTGCTAGATTCAGTTTAGCCTGCACATAATCTCCCACCAACTGCGCGAGATAGCGGTTTTCTTGAAGCAAGTCCTGCACCATTGCATCTAGCAGATTTTCCGTCTCCGGCGGCAGCAACTTGTAGGCCAGTCTACCGGTCTTCGGCATGTGACGGCGCAGCTCAAACAGCTTTTCGGATAGTCTCTTGACGGATGTCGGTTCCATCAAGTGATGCTTCGGGAAGCGGAGAAGGGAGTCCTCGTCCTCTTGCTCAAAACGATGCTGGAACGCCCGGAACGCTTTCGGGTCCAGCCGTTTCAGGTAGGCTCCAAATTCTTCCACAATGTTTTCGGTCACTTCGGTGATGCCGGATTTCAGTTGATCCCGCTGGGCGCAAAACTGTTTAATTTTGTAGGCAAAGGTATCTTTGATGAGTTGCTTGCGGATGCGGTTGGGAATCTCGGGATGTGTGAAGTTTTTCATGATTTGCTGCTTTCGGTCCCAAAACACCACATGAAGGTGGGGATGATCTTTTTCGTTGTGAAAAACGGCGGCCCAGCATAGGTTTTCCGTCTTCATTTGATTATGGGCGGCAAGGGTGGAGATATGCTGCTCGATATATTGCTGCCAGGCGGCAAAGTCCGTCAATCCCAATTCCAGCGCAGTCTCTTTGCGAAAGGAGATGACGCTGCGGTACATATTTTTGCCTTGCTGCGAGATTTGACGGGCTATGCGGGCGACTTCTTGCCAGGAATCGAAAGCCTGTAATTCGCCGGGCTGTAGCTTACCAAATAGGCCATGGGATAGGTTCTCATGCCGAACCGCACCGGGGCGGGTAGCGATATACCCGATATGCACATAATTGCTGACGGCCGTTTTAGGGCGGTTGGGATGGAAGAAGCGCTGCTTATAGATCAGGGCCGACATCGGCATCGCCTCCGCGCAAGCGTTCCAGATTTTGCTCGAAAGCATCGCCAGAGAGGAACAGCTTCTCCGCATCAGTGAGCTTCATCTTGGTGTACTCAACGGCCAACAGCCGGGCTTTCTTTTCAATCTCCCGAAAGGTTGTATAGCGGTTCGTGTCGATCAAGTCGGCAATGATGGCAATAGTGGAGTAATACGCCGCGGCGGACATGATGAGGTCTTTGCTGGCGAGCCCGGCCAGTCGATTGCTTAGACCGTTAATGGCGATGGTGATCTCCTGCCGGATAATGGCGGTTATGAAGTCGATTTCCTCAGTATAGGCTTCGACAGACATTCCTTTCTGAATATAGGCTCGTACAATATCCGCCATGCTAAGATGCTTGGAAGCAGCGTATTTTTTCAGGGCTTCATATTGCTTCTTGGGCAGTTTGACGGTAATCTGCACCGTCTTTTCGGCTTGGGCCAATGGCATCGCCTCACTAATGGGGGCGTTTCGCCCGCGACATTCGATTGCCGGGGGAATCCTCCAAAAAATGTCGGTGGAAGCTCTGCTTCCACGCGGTTTCTTTTGCAAAATGACATTTTGCTATTCCTGCCTTTAGATCACTCCCAAGAGGCCAAAGGCGGGCCTCTTGGAGAGTGGAAAAGAAAAGGAAGGATCTGATTAGAAAAAGAGGGGGATTCCATTATTTAGTCCTTTCTTGGTAGGTTGGATTTTTTATGGCTAAAAATGTTTCAAACTGGATTGAATTGTAGAAAGATAGAGGATTTCCCGTAAAAGTGTCGAATGAATTATTTACCATAAAAAATGAGATTATTGAACTATCAAATTGGTTCTTTATACTTGTGATCTAAACTGACTAGGATAGAAGGTGGGTTACTGTGATTGATTTTGAAGAACTAGATTTAGAACAATTAGTTGTCCATAAAATTGGAAATAAAATGAGGGACGAAGGAATCGAAGTATCTGAACAGTCTCATGATTTAATCGAGCCTGGAATGAAAGAAGTTTTGCTTAAATTCTTTTTGAGACCATTTAGAGAAGATAATTATTACCAATTCACGCATGAAGGCGAATTAGATCTAAATGAGGTTTACTTCTATACTAAAAAAGTATTCTCCGATAATCGAGAGTTCTACAATGAATCGATTCGTATTCTGAAACATTTATATGAAAAATCCAATCATCCAAATATTAAATCTGGCGAGTTTTATATGGCTTATTTTAGAGATCACTCGTTGAGTGGAAAGAAGAGGGATGTGATTGGGGTTTTCAAAACCGAGAATAGAGATACTTATCTTAAAGTAAATCGTTCTGATGCCAACTTTATTATCCAGCAAGAAAAGGGAATTAATATTGATAAACTGGATAAAGGCTGTTTAATAATTAATGACGAGATTCAAGATGGTTTTAAGGTTCTAATCGTAGATGCATCCGCAAAATCTCAAAACAAAGAAGCTCATTATTGGAAAAATAGCTTTCTTAATCTAAAGGAAATTGTAGATGAACAATATACAACGAATGCTTTCCTTAAGATTTGTAATTCGTTTTCAGCAAGTTTAAAAGCTAATCAGCCACAAGATGCTGAAATTAACGAAACAATAAGATTCAATCACTCAACACTTGAGTATTTCGAACAAAATGATAGTTGCTCGGTGAATGATTTTCTTGATCGAGTTTTTGATAACGAGGAAATGAAAGATAATTTCGTGGATTACAAAGCAAGGTATGAAGAAAAAAATCACATCTTACCAATAGAGAATTTTAATATAGAACCAGCGACTGTGGTTAAATTAAAGAAAAAATTTATGAATACGATAAAATTGGATACTGGTTTTGAACTGAAAGTTACCGACAATAGGTATCTTGAAAAAGGCTACGATAGCGAAAAAGGGATGTCATTCTATAAGATTTTCTTTCACGAGGAAAGCTAGGAGGTTACGATATGTCAGGAGAAGACTCAAAAAGTTCAGGAGAATTTGGTGAAAAAATTGTTCTAAATTTGCTTAAATTAATTGGGTGGGGAAATGCTGACCGTAACCCTTCTATTGTTTGTTTGAATGAAGAACATGAAAGAAAAAGTGAGAAGCATGGGCTTGATTATGTTTTCTCATTCGAAAGCCCGTTATTTAATCACCGTCAAGAGGATGTTCTTATATCGAGTAAACATAACAAAGAGAATTACCCTGAGTATCCGACATCAATTTTTAAAAAGTATTTATACGAACTGGCTGAAGCTATGGATTGTTTTCCTGGTGACCCGAAGTATTCTGAGTCAAGGATAAGCAGGACTATTAAAGAACGGAAAACAAGTGGAGTGATTTTTTGGATTTCCAGTAAAGAAGATTCAGAAAGAGATCTTCTAAATGAAATAAAAACATTCAGAAATACTGACAAGAAGGTAGAGTATGGGCCGATTTATTTAGTGGATAACATCAGGGCTAATTTTCTATTTAGAGCAATATCCTATGCTAAAAACCTGTACGGCGAGTACAATTTTTTCTACCCCCCAACGGGATACAATAATACTGATCCATACGTCAAAAGTGATTATGGAAATAAATTACCAGTTCAATGGATTAATACAAATATCCTCCCTATTCGTGTTGAAATAAATAAATCTGGACCAGCGCTTTTGCTATTTGTTAACGAGCAATTTAGCGAGAATTCATTAAGAAGAATTATGGGATTTACTCAAAGGCTAACTCACAGTTGGGTTAAGGTCATAATACTATACTACGATTATTTAGAGCTTGAGCATAGAAATGCAGTCCAGACAACTAAACGATTGTTTGAAGAAAAATTTATTGATACTGTCGATGTTCGATCATTTAGAGACACCATTTCAATTTTAGGGGAGGAATAACATATGGATAATTCTTCTAAACTTAATGTTGATACTATCCTTCCTTTTGGAGACAATTTGCGACCATTGGTAGCTTCGACACAAATATTGTCTGATAATGATTTAAAGAGTTTTCTTTCATCAAAAGGGATTTACACTAGCCATAGCGATAGAGATGAAACTGTCCCGCTGATAACCATGTCACTGTTAAGTCCTCTTGAGTTTGAAAATCTTTTGGAAAAGCAGAAAGAAAAAGAATCCCATGCAAAGAGAAGAAATCGGTATTTAGAGTGGACTTCAGATAAAACATTATTTGAAGTACTAAAAGGTATCAATATTTCGCTGAATGATTTTATACCACAATATTCAAGCAACTTTGATCTAATTGGACAAAGTGCTTTGACACCTGTAAATGGCGATCTTAATCATCTAGTATTGAATTACGAAATTGAACGAACTGATCATTCTAAAGACATGTACTTACAACATAGTTCACATAATGGATCTATTGAATTAAAGCTTTCTGATGATAAGAAGACACTTAATATTGCTATGGAGCATACGGCTGATGAGACACATGATTTAAATGAAAAATGTACAAATTTCATTAGAGACTTTCTTTATACTAGGAATTCTGTGGCTAACAATAAGACACAGAAAATAGTATTTGCTGACTTTGATAATGCAACTAGAGTAAAGTTTTTCCTTAATCTTTTAAATACTCCTCTCGATAAATCTGGTACATTTGAATTCCTCAAACTCACAAATATAGAGATTTCAGTGGATGCTGAAGCCTCCCTTCCTGACAATATAAAGTGGATGGAACGTAAGATCGAAAATATGAAATTTAAAGGAAGGGCTATTCATGAAACGGAATTGCTGCAAGACCCTCAGTACCATAGTTCATTAATCTTATCAGCAGTTAGGGCTAGCTACAATTTCGAAAGCTTGTACTCAAAAGGAGATTGTATCTTTGAATTTGGTTTTCCAGGAAGAGGAACGATTCCTCCATCGGATTCAGAGTTCGTATACAAATTAATAAATTTCAATTTTAAGTCAAAGACTAAAGCGAGAAATAAAGTTCAAGGCTTTCTTTATGGGAAGTTTGATGAATTCAAAACAATTGCATATAACGTTACTAAAGGAAATAAGGAATATATTAACAAATCTTAGCTTCTGTGGAGAAAGGTGCTTCATTGCCTTTCTCTATTGTCATATGGAACAATTAATTTTAGAGCATGTACAGTTTTCTGCAATTTATTGAGAGTGTCAAAGGGATACTTTCATTCTTGGGAGTGTAATAAAATAAAGTAATGAGGTGAACGCTTTGTACTTGAAAAAGTTGCACATTAAACGATTTCGAAATTTCGATGATACGGAGATAGCATTTCAAGATGGGATAAATATAATTATCGGTCCCAATAATTCAGGTAAATCAAATTTGTTGAAGGTTATTAATTTGCTTGATAATATATCTGAAAATGAAGGGTCTGTCCATGACTTCAATAAAAATGACCTTCATAAAGATTTACAAAAGTATAAAACAGAGCCTCCTTCTGTGGAGATTTACTATTACATTCAACATTCGCTTGATTTAAATGGATTTGATGATGGAATTCTGCGATTTAAAAATTTTATTGTCTATAATGAGGATGGAAATGTGTTAACTGATGATGGAAATTATTTAATCAGTGCGATAGTTTTGCTTAAATACGAGCTTGATCCAAAGTTTCTAAATGACTATAGAGAAGAAATGAAAAACAAGGATAACCTAAAAGATTTTCTTCTCTCACTAGAGAAACTTATCTCGAAATTCTCCTGGAACTACTATAATACAACTTCTCATCAAAGCATTAAGAAAAATGAGGTTCAAAGCATATTTAATATCGACTACATACCTGCTGATAGAAATACTGACGGGCTACTTCCTCATACCCAAAAATATGTTAAGAAGCGCTTAGATAAATATGAGGGAAAGATCGATTTAAGATCTAATATAACTCAATTATTGGGAGTAAACTTTGCGGAGATTACTGATGAAATGAAAACATTAATAGAAATTGATCAAGGCAGAGTGGGAATTAAAAATGGGAATAACTCTTTGACTCCAAGCTTCGTATATGACTCATCATTTGAACGATACTTTCAATACATTTTTCAAGATACCACGTTAGGATATGAAATGCCGATGAAAAATAATGGACTTGGTTATAACAACCTTGTTCAAATTTATAATATTATTGCCTTCAAAATTAATAACGATTACAATTTGTTGTTAATAGAGGAGCCGGAAGCACATTTACATCCAGCTATGCAGTATAAACTCTTCAGGTATTTAAGTGATTTAAAGCAGGCCGATGAAATATCAAAGCAACAAGAGAGTGGTGAAAAGCAAGATAGCACAAATATTGATAATGGAAGAGTCATTAAAAATCAAATTTTTGTAACTACTCATTCACCTAATATAACTGCGGCTGCCAATATTGACGACATGATATCATTGAAATATTATCGTAATTTTAAAGTCAATGAACACAAGGTTGTTTCAGATAATTTAAAAAATAAATATGCTAAAGAGAAATACGTTAATAGTAAAGCGCATCTAGCAAAATTTTTAGATGTTACAAGATCTGACATGCTGTTTGCGTACAAGGTAATCTTGGTGGAAGGACTGGCAGAGAAAATGCTGATGTCCGCATTTGCAAGCAAATGTGGAATTGATTATGAAATTGAGGCAAATCACATCTCAGTAGTAGAAGTTGGTGGCATTAATTTCAAACACTTTCTCCCATTGTTCTTGGAAACAAATATTCGAGTGTTATGTTTTAGAGATTGTGATTTTAAGTATTTTAATGATGAAGATAAATTTAATGAATTATCGATGTATCAGAAACATTTAATTTCAATGAAACCGGTGGCAGAAGAGTTCTTGAACAGTGAGAATATATTAGTTAAAACTCAGAAGCATCTGGGTTCAACATTTGAAAACGAATTATTTTTGGATAATTTTACAAACTTTGATGTTGTAAAAACCTTGCTTAAGTATGTTACTCCAGAAAGTCTACATCCATTTATCCAAGCACTTGAAATGTCGATAGAAGAGTGGAATGAGAATCTGGATCAAATCTCTAATGCAAAGACTAGGAAGAAAATTAGTAGTTTTATTGAGCCATACATTAATCACTATAATAGTACAGATGATGAAGAGACAAAAGTAAATATAGAAAAGCTCTTTTTTGCTAATCTATTTCTAAGTTATGCGGAAAATAAAAAGGGCGATCTTGCATTAAATATTCTTTCTAAGAATACCTTGGAGGACTCAGATGCAGATCCACACTATATCATTGACGATTTAATCGTTCCTGAGTATATAAGGGAGGGATTAGAATGGCTCAAGAAATAAGTTCATCAGAAGATCTAAAAATCTATAATAATAACAGACACTTAAAAATATATGCCGGACCAGGGGCTGGGAAAACTCATTTACTGGTTGAAAATATTAAACAGTTAGTTCAGCACAGCAGCAAATTAAAAAGTAGCTTCAGGAAAATTCTTTGTATTACATATACAAATGTTGCCGTCGAACAAATACAAAACAGATTAGGTTCATTTAACACAAATGTAGTTGTCTCTACTATACATTCATTTATTAATGAATACGTTATAAAGCCTAATCAAATACAACTCAAGAGAATTATTAAAGAAGAATTTGGCTTATTGATTAATGCTAATAAAGTAATCTCTTCGGTACAGGAAGGATTTTCTGTGTTGAGTGGTCATAAAAAAGAGGACATTTATGATTATCTAGGAAAAAGATATCCACTAATACCGTCCAGTTTATACACTCAATTATCCCGAACCAAGATGGCAGATGTTCAGGTTGATATTACTAAATTAAATTCTAGAAATGATATTGGAAATTCGAAAAGTGATTTAAAATATGCTGAAAGTATGACCCCAGAAGTAGCTTTAGCTGTGAAAAGCTATATTTGGGGTGAAGCAGGAAGACTGTCGTTTGACGAAATACTATATTTCGGTTATAGAATCCTAACTCAATACAAACTTGCTACACATCTTATTAGATGTGAGTTTCCTTATATTTTGATTGATGAATATCAGGATACGAATCCTATTCAAAATAAGATTGTTAAAGTTCTTTCAGAGAAAGAGTGCATTGTGGCTGTTATAGGAGATGTGGCACAATCAATATACTCTTTTCAAGGAGCTGATTATAAAGAATTTCATAATTTTACTTTAGATTCAACTCTGCCTGTCCAGGATTTTGTGATTAAAGGAAACAGAAGAAGTACACAAAATATTATTGATTTAATTAACTATTTGCGTCAGGAAGATGAAGCATTAAATGAACAGACTTGTGAATTGAATTTTGAAAATAAGCATAAAGTTACGTTTTTGATGCAAGAGAACAAAACTACTTTTTCCAAGCCTTTAAACGAAATTCTTGAAAAGGACTCAGTAATTTTATGCAGAAAATGGTCTGAGGTATTAAAATATATCAGTAATGTTACAGAGGAACAAAGGAAATTAATCACCGACATTATAAATGCTTACTCCTTTCAACTTCGAAGAAATTTAGAAAATGAGCTCCAGGCTAAGAGAGAAGCATGGATAGAGTCGATGATTGCAATTAATGAGCTTGAAGATGCTTTTAATAGAAAATGTATCCCAAGTGCATTCAAAATTTTCGAAAAATACTTCGACATAGAGCCTTCGCTTCGCAGCTTTAACAAAAAGAATGAGCAGTTACTGAAGAAGGTGTTTATTTTTTGGGAGAAGGTAACTGGTTATATTGATGAAACAATATTGTTAAAAGATTTGATAATTAAGATAAATAACTTAATTAATGAATTAGACATTCCTACAAAAGGTCTTTCTTTTAGATATCCTGTAGTAGGGGATGACGATTACTTTGAGGGTATTTATAGACATATTGATAAATTACAATACTCAACATCCAAAAAGATTACAAACGAAATTTTTTCTTCAAATAGTAACTTCATGACAATACACAAAGCTAAAGGAGCAGAGTTTGATAACGTACTCATTAATATTGAACCTGCTGCTAGGTTAGATTCTAAAGAATGTACACCCTTGAACATTCTATGCAACCCTTTGATATTTGGAAAATCTTCCGATGAATCTAAAAATTCATATGAAGAGTTTACTAGAATTGTTTATGTTGCTGCGAGCAGAGCTAAAAATAAATTATATATTCATTTGAACGGTGACGAACAAACTGCTAGTGTTATTGATCAAGCTCTCGGGGAATACTGTAAAACGAAAGGGAAAGAAAAGTTCTTCGATTTTGTGTATTGTTAATTTTTAGGGGAAACGATTGAGGAAAGTTTATAAAGTAGCTGGACGAGTTTATCCAGCTACTTTATAAAGAATCAATTTTAATTTAGTATCTGAGGTAATAGAGTAGCAATCTTTTCTCGTGTGATTTGCACAAGATTATTATTGTGATGAGCATTTAAAGATAATTCAGCTAATTTTTGATGAAAGTTATTTGACTCATCGAAATCTGGTAACTTAAGATATTCTGTAACGTGCGTTCCAATTTGTGTAGTTTCAGCGTATCCTAAAACAAAACCTTCCACTTGAGGGGCATTTAATAAGGCGCAAAGATAATGGGCTTCTATTTCAGAAAAAAGAGGTACAAAATATAATTTGTGATCCGGTATTACAATTCTCTGATGATCCCAGTAAGAACTTTTGATACTAGATAATACACATGCTCTAAAGCTTCCCGATATTTCGGACCAAGCTACTTTATACGGTGCAAACGTATACTCCCCAACGTTCCAGGATGAGTAAAATGGCGCATTACGCATTGCTTGGTAGCGTCGAAAGCTGCCACGTGTTGTTAAATGATGGACATTGTTATTTTCAAATTCTCTAAAGAAACGTAATGTTTTATTATATTTTAATCTCATAATATCTTCTGGAAAGCCATCCATTTTCTCTTGAGGAACTACTCCGTAAATATTCCCAAACTCCCAAGAAAATGCCGATACTTCTCTTCCTCTAGCAATAGGGTACACTAAATCCTTTTCCAAAACTGAACGTATAATGGGAATACCAGCAGTTCTGCCAAGTGAAGGATTATTCTCGAATACTACGTCATGTTGCCCTCTCTTTTCAAGAACAGTTCCATAATAAATACCATTTCTATCTGTACAAATTCCTTTTCTAGCCGGATAATTATGTTCCCCCTCACTATTAATCAATTGTACACATTGATTAATATGCTCAGGAGTTACTGTTAGCCATGGACCACCATCTGCATATATAGGGTATGCGGACATTTCAGTTCTACGTGTAGCTTCAAGGGCCATTTGGAGTGAATAATCATCTGTGATGCGATTTTTATTTTTTTTGTTCCAAACAATCCAGGGAAGGGGATACTTTGTATAACTATTTCCTTTTTCAAGCAGAATCAATGTTGGTTTGTTAGTTGCTCCTTCGAAAGGTTTTATACTTGTAAAATCCTCTACTTTTATAACCTTGAACTTTGTTTTACGATCAGAAGGAATCTCGAATTTACGGAATCCTTCTGATGATTCTGTTTTGAAGACAGTCCTTGTTATTAAAAAAGCTAATTTCCCATTTTGTTTTAGCCATTTCTCTGCAGTAGCATATAAAATAACTGTTGAGATATCGGTCTCAATACCACCAACAAATCTATCTTTAGAAAAAAGACCAAAATTTACACAAAATTCCTTAATAGAGTTTCTATATATCTCAGGTAGATTGGTCCAGCGTAACCAAGGAGGGTTCCCTACAATAACATCGAAATTGTTTAAGGTGGCGGAACTAAAGTGATTTTTAATTATTCTACACCAAATTCTATTCCAATTCTTTTTTTCCAGTTCCATAATATCATCATATAATTTTACAATGTCAGATATGCTCTCGGATAGTCCAAGCCCTATTAAAACTTCTCGAAGATGCTTTCTAGCTTGTGCTTGTGTGCAAAACTGCTCAGCTGTTTGAATAATTAGCTCTTCTATTTGAATAAGTATTGTTCCTAAGAAGCCATTTGAAACAACTTGATCTGGGATAGCCAATTCAATTGGTCCCATAGAAGTTTCAATTCGGTAGGTATACCCTTTATCTTGTCTTTGGGGTGAAAGAATTGCGTCACTAAGATAGACCGGAATTTCAATATCGCCATTTGCATATTCTAATAAGTCTCCCAGCGCAAGTAAGTAATTAGTTCTGCTTGCGATTACAGCTAGTGGATTTAAGTCAAATCCGTAAACATGGGATAAAATATGATTTAAAAGATCCTCTGGGGTCATTGAATTTTGCAATTGATTTATTTTTTCTTTAATGCAAAGAACTAAAAAAGTTCCCGAACCACATGTGGGATCAAGTATTTTATCAGAAGATTGAAATCCTGAAGAATTGATAGTGTATTGTGCGAGCCAATCTGGGGTGTAAAACTCCCCTAAGTCATGCCGAATTTGTTTTGGTAACAACCGTTCATACAATGTTTTTAATAAATCGCGCACAGATTCAGGCATAAGAGATGGAGTAGACGGTTCATAGTCACAGAGGCATTCTTGCATCTCTAATATTGCCGCGGCAGAGCTTTCATCCCATTCATTAAGATACCATGCAAAAAAATCTCCCTCTAAGAAATTTGTAATTCCCAATCTTCTAAAAATAGTTCCGTCTTCCATCGATTTAATCATAGATCTTTTATCCTCTAGCGATGAGGTTTTAAATAAATTATATATCCCGTTTTTTTCTTTAACGTTCTCCATAATAAAGACAGCAATTAATTTAATTAATATAGAGTAGTAAGTATGGAGTACAAAGATGAACTCAGCGGGTTTATTTTTAATATCTATCCCTAGTTGCTTGGCAATAGTATTAACCTCTTGTTCGGGGCCAGCAGAATGACCGAAACCTGATACTTGTCCAAATAATCTGCGCCACTCAGTGAAGTACATAGAGGTACGTGTATCCTGATGTGCCTGAAAACGCGCCCATAAAGCATTTATAACTTTACTGGTTATTTTGCTTTGAGGTCCAAAATCAGTTAACACATTAGGTGTTGTTAAAGCCTTATAGTTGAGAGATCGTAAATATTTTAGTAGTAAACGAACTGATTCAAAGTTAATAGGTAGCATAGGGGATATAACTTTATTGTTTAACTCATTGAATCTTACGAAACCAATATTTCTTCCATCTAATAATACTGCAATATATTTAAATGCTGGTTCCAAGTTTTCTATAGCAAGATTCTCAATATATTGTAAAGCCTGCTCTACTGCTCGATCATATCCATTTCTCGTTGCTAGTTTTCCTGGCTCCTTGTATTCAGTGATTAAATGATGAAACATTGCATCTATGCGGCCATTGCTTACTGTAACTTCATATCTGGCATCGTAGTGGATTCCTATATAAGGTAAGCGATTTTTAAGAATACTTTCACACCCAAGCCGAACATCTTCTTCAGTTTTGGCTGTTCTTCCTACTTCTTTGATTTCTTGCTCAATAAGATCAATTAAATTGGATAAATCCATTAGTTTTCTCTCCCCATGCCAAAGTCACATACGATCTGCTCAGGAATTCTAAAGTTAGAAATAAATAACTCTTTACCAACTTCTCTAGCTTTTTTATTAGAACTACTATAGAACCAAGATGCAGGATATAAATAAGCCCATTCTTCGTAAAGGTCCCTAATCTCCGGACAATCATCATATGTTATAAAAAAATTATGCTCTGTATCCCGTAGTAAATTGGATAGTCTCACATGATCGTCTGGTGTCATTACCTGACGATATAGTAAATTCCCTTTATGATAATACGGAGGGTCAAGATAGAGTAGGACATCTTCACCAGGTTCTTGAATGATATCGGAAAAGTCCAAGGCGGTTATTTTAACCCCCTGTAGCATTTCACTACATAAATGAATTTGTTTACATAGTGAAGTTGGGTTCCAACGACAGTCAATGGTGTAAATACTTTTTTGCTCTATCCCGCCAATAGGATTTCCTTTCAGGATTCCACTAAACGAGGTTCGATTCAAAAACAAAGTTCTAAATCCTTTTTCAAGAACTGTTGTAATTTCCTCTTCCTTTATTTGTCTCCATAATTCTACTGTTGGTTTTGTAGACATAACTAAGTTACACAGCTCGTTGGGATAGTCTCTCATCGATATGAAAAAGGCTGCAATTTCTTCATCATAGTCATTTAACCAGTTATTTTGGCAACTTGGTTTCCCAAAAAAGGTAGACCCTCCTCCAACGAAAACATCTCTATATTGTATATGTGGAATTTCCCAAAATTGAGTAAACCGATTCAAAACTTTTTTCTTAGCACCAGGATATCGAAGTGGAGACTTAATCATATTGCAATCATCACCTTTAAGCTCATTAATTCCGCTAATATTGAAGCGAACATTCGTTTGCATGTAAATACTATAACAAAAAATATAGGGAATATGAAGTTTAATCGTAGTCACATAATTATAACTATAGCATACAATTTTAGACTTCGACATTTCCTTATTTATTTCACTTCTTTAAGAGGACGTTCTATTATATAGAACCAACTGCGTTGCCTATATTAAATGCATAGACACCGAAAACACTTTCTATTCTTACAGTTGATCTAACTCCAGTTTTTGAGATGAAGTAGTCTAATTAGATCAGGTTGACTTGGTTGGATTTTACAATTTGAGGGGATTGAATCTCAGCATCATCATAGTAACAGTAGAGGACTATATTTCAGCTTCCAAGTCCTTTTCCGGCTCTCGCCCTATTGCCTTTGCTTGTTGCTCCATTAAAATCTCCTGTCCTTGCAGTTCATTAAACTCCAACGCCGAATTAAATTCAGACTGTGTTGTGACCAGTTGTTGTAACTTTTGCTCCTCCTCAAATGGCTTACCTAATTCTTTTTTGCGGCTACAATCTGCTCCTGTATGTCTTCCCGATCTTGTATTATTGCTTGAAGCAGTGAAGGAGGCCTCTCGATTAGATTTTCAAGCCGAGAGATAATTCATAACGCCGAGCAACCGCGCTCTGCGGTGTACGAGTCCGCTCCCCAAGTTTCATTATAGACTGAATCAAAGGAAGAACGGCAGGAGAGCTGCGAAACTGGCCGATAGTTTTGGTGGTTTGCTCCATCTCAGTCACTTTGGTCAATAAGAGCAGCACTTCCCCAGCCTGCGCTCGTTCCTTATAGCGGACCCCACCCAGTTGGATTGAGAAATTTGTCTGCCGATTCATGATCCGGTAGTCGGCCTGAAGCTTTTCCAGTTTTTCTGCGCATAAAGCTAGCATTATCGGAGCGATTTTTCTTTTTGTCATGGGCTATTGTTCTATTCCTTTTTGTTCTCTTAAACCAACATTCTGTTCTTCATCCTCTGATTCATCCATTACGGCTTGCTCCTGCAACTCCTTAAACTCCAGCGCCGAGTTAATCTCAGACTGCCTCACTACAAATTGACTCAGCCGATCTTCAAATTCAAAAGGCTTCCCAACCTCTTTCTTCGCTGTTTCGATTTGGTGGAGGGTATCTTGCTGCTGCTGTTTGGTTCCCTCGATCCTGATGGGTATTTTCTCCAACAGATTCTCCAACCTGCTAATATTGCCCAAAGCTGAATCCCCAAGCTCGACCGTGTAAGTCGCCGTTCCTCGCAGATGAAGATTTACATGTTCAAAGCCGGAGCGGGATAGCAGAATATCGAATCCTTTGAATTGCCCCACCTTTACAGCCTGATGTTCCAGTTCAGTGACTTTGGATAAAAGCAGCAGCACTTCTCCTGCTTGGGGACGCTCGGCATAAACCGTACCATCCAAGGTGATGGAGAACTCCTGAAGCCGGTGCTGTTCAGCAAGCTTCCAATCTGCCTGATACTGCTCCAGCTTTTCCGCACAGGAAGTCAACACTTGCGGGTAATGCTGACTTAGCTGCCGTTCCAGCATGACTTGCTCGTTATGCCAGTTTGTTTTGAGCAGCTTGAGACGGATAACTTCATTGTCCACTTCCATCTTCTCCGCCAGCATCGGATTGCCTACCGCAACAGCCTTCACCTCAGCCGCAGATAGTACCGTTTCGTCGGCATCCTGACAAGAGCGGGAAATGCTTCTTCCCGTCATAACTTGCGAAATGTAGCGCAGCTTTTGCTCCTGGATTTGCCACAAATACGAGTCAAAGGTTCCTTTGGTCACATAGCGGAAAATCCTCACCGTTTCATTTTGATTGCCTTGCCGTAGAATGCGGCCATCCCGTTGAATGATATCGGAAGGGCGCCATGGGCAGTCGATATGATGGGCAGCGATGAGCTTTGTCTGAATATTCGTCCCGGTTCCCATTTTTTGTGTGGAGCCTAACAGGATGCGGACTTCGCCGCGGCGAACCTGCTCAAACAATGCTTCACGCGCAGCGTCCGTATTTACATCATGAATAAAGGCGATTTCCTGCTCCGGGATACCGCGAAGAACCAATTGGGATTTCATTTCATCATAGACATTGAACTGCCCTGGTTTTGGTGTGCCGCTGTCGCTGAAAATAACTTGGGCACGCCGATTCACCTGCGTCTCCTGCCAAATATCAAATACGTTGTTAATGCAAAGATTCAGCTTGGACATCGGATCAATGGGGGCATCCTCATGCACCAGGCGCGGGTCAATGGACATGAGCTTGGCTTCATGAGTCAGCTTAAGCATGTTGTCTTCTTTGGCATCAACCTCATTGTTCCGAATTTTTTCGGCCCGTTCGACAAACTCATCCATCATCTGCTCTTGATAGGGAGAGCACTCACTGACGACGACGCTGGCTTTATCGCCTTCCAACCGTGGAACAGGGAGCTTGAGCATATCGGCGGTTTGAATATCGGCAACGAGACGAAACATGCTCATCAACTCCGGCAAATTATGAAACTTGGCAAAACGGGATTTCATGCGGTAGCCGCTGCCTTCGGGTGTAATCTCCAAGGAAGAAACGACCTCGCCAAACGTAGCTGCCCAATTATCGAAAAAGTTCAATCCCAGCTTTTGAAGCAAATGAGGTTGTAGAAAACGTTGCATGACATACATCTCGGACATGCTGTTGCTAATCGGTGTTCCGGTAGCAAATACGACCCCGCGCCCTTGGTTCATCTCCTGCAAGTATTGGCATTTGAGCAACATATCGGTAGCCCGTTGACTGCTGGATTTACCGATCCCAGCTACATTGCGCATTTTGGTGAAAGTGAAGCAGTTTTTGTAGGCATGGGCTTCATCGACAAATAGCATATCCACGCCAAGCTGTTCAAAGGTGAGCAGATCGTCCTTTTTACTTTCATTCATCAGGCGTTCCAGGCGGGATTTCAGGTTGTTTTCAAACACCACCATTTGCTTGATGCTCCAGTTGTCGCCTCTTTCTTTTTTCATCTGGTTAATCATGCGGGAGACGTTGCGGATTTCATCTTGAAGGAGCTGCTCCTGCCGTTCACGGGAGATGGGGATTTTCTCAAACTGCGAATGACCGATGATGACGGCATCATAATTGCCCATGGCAATTTTGGAAACGAAGCGTTGACGGTTAGCCAAGCTAAAATCCTTTTTCGTGGTTACTAACACATTGGCAGAAGGGAAAAAGCGCAAAAATTCGTTGGCCCACTGTTCGGTCAAGTGATTGGGGACGCAGTATAAAGGCTTGTGAACTGCGCCAATCCGCTTTAAATACATGCCTGCAGCGATCATCGCCGCCGTTTTGCCAGCTCCGACTTCATGAGCCATAAGCGCTGTACCGGAGTAAATAATACGAGCTGCTACATCACGTTGGTGCTTGCGCAGGCTCATTTCCTGATTCATGCCCTGAAACACCAGATGATCGCCGTCATAGGTGCGGGGACGAATCGTGTTGAATTTATCATTGTAAATGGAGAGCAGCGCATCAGCCCGTTCCTTGTCCCGAAAGAGCCAGGAGGCAAATGCTTCTTTCATCTGCTGCTGCTTGGCACGGGCAATCATCGTTTCTTTGGCATTGACCACATACTTGATTTGCTCATTGCCGTTCGCATCCAGATACGTGACCGGATCACGCACGGTAATGCTTTGCAGGTTGAGGCTGCTTTCAAAAATCTCATAAGCGTTGGCTCGCCCTGTACCGAAGGTTTGGTTAACTTTTATCGAGCCTCTTTCCAAGGATTTGCCGGATACGCGCCATGTGTTGGTGTATTCAAGATAGTCTACATCAATGGTCTGCGAATCCTGCATGATTCGAGCTGTGCCAAACGTTTCATACATAAAGGCCCGATATACCTTAACCGGAATCCAGGGACTGCCTATACGGAAGTCAATATCTCCTGGCAGCAGCGGAGCAGGTTGGACGCGAGTGAGCGCGGCGACATTGCGCTGGAATACATCCGGGTACTCCTGCGCTTTGAGCGTGGCATAGGCCAGTTTGTCTTTGACATTGCCGGACAAGTATTCTTCGTCCAACTCCCAGCCTTCATCTGTATCTCCTTTATAGTCTTGCGGATTTTGAAAAATGTGTTCGCCTAGCGCTTCTCGTACTTCATCGGTTGTTTTGCCACAGAGATGGGCGATATACGGCAGGTCGATACGTAATCGGTGATTCAGGCAAATTTGCAATGCTTCCAGCGGATCATCTGTATGCTCCGGCAAGGAGTTGACTCGGATGGTCGGACGACTAAAAATAGCGGCTTTTGTCCAGGTTTTATCTGCTGTGAGATCTTCAATGGAGCGCAAAAGCGGCAGTTGGTCATCGTCGGCAAAAGCAGAAGTATTGGCCCGTTCGTTAATGGCTCCATGCTGATGAACAAAACGGTCATAGATGTGATTCAGCCTGGATTGAGCTTGCTCCAGTTCGTCTGTTTCATAGCCGTATTCACGGGATTGAATTTCGATTACATCCAAGAGCGCCGCGCGAACGGCACATAAGCCTTTGATGCGTTCTGCCTTCTTGCCTTTGATGTCTTGGGGGAGAAGATTGCCGTTTTCACAGTAATAGATGCATTCCTGATCGACGATAAACGTAAAGTTTTTCGTGCCAGGCGGCGCTTTTCGGATGGGCTCCTCTTCCTCATCCGGCACGAGGGGAGAGCGGTTGTTTTTTGTTTGTGCTACTTCATCCGGCAAGTGAGGAAAACGAGCTTCCAATGTGCCGAGTGCTTTCTCTAGGGCAGGTAGCAGAGGCTGTCCTTCGCGTGGAATACAGGCACTGGTTTTCTCCGCACCGTACATGCCCCGATCCCATTGCATTTGGCCGAGCAGCATTTCCGAGTGCGACAGGTAATAGCGATTGACAGGAACACCTTCTGGCGTTTCGCCAATTTCAATCCATTCCGGCATGTCTGCTTGGGTGAGAGGGAGTGGGGACTCCCGCTTTTGCAGAAATACAATATCTGTAGTGACTGTAGCTCCAGCGAGTGATTGAAAGGTAGTGTTCGGCAGGCGAGCCATCCCGATTAATTCGGCTTTCTGCGCCAGGATCTGCCGCAACCTGGAGTCCTGTTTGTCCATTGTGCCTTTGCTGACGATAAAGGCGAGAATTCCTCCAGGCTTGAGCAAGTCCAGCGAACGGATAAAAAAGTAATCATGAATGTAGTGGCTGCTGCTGTAGCGGCGATCATGGATGCGAATGTTATGAAAGGGAATGTTGGAGAACATTGCGTCAAAGCGCTGTTCGCGCCAGTTAATGGTTTCAAATCCTTGGATGTGGATGTTCGCTTTGGGATAGAGTTGTCGAGAAATTCGTCCCGTCAACGAATCTAGTTCCACGCCGTGAAGCTCAGCATTTTCCCACTCCGGCGGCAAAACAGAAAAGAAGTTTCCACTGCCCATAGAAGGCTCCAGCAAGCGGCGTCCAGCACCAGAGGTTAAGCCAAAACGCTGCAATGTTGCATGGATGGTCTGAATTAAGGACTGCTCTGTATAGAAGGCAGTAATGGTGGAGTTACGGGCTGCCGCATATTCGTCTTCATCCAGGAGTTGCTTTAACTCGGCATATTCGGTTTCCCAGCCATTCGCGTTAGGGTGGAACGCATTCGCTAATCCGCCCCAGCCCACATAACCGGCTAAAATATGTTGTTCCTCTGCAGTCGCTTGCCGCTGCTCTGATTCCAATTGCTTGAGCAGGCGAATGGCCTCTACGTTCCGTTTATATTTGTTCTTTGCACCGGTTACATAAGGCGATTGCTCAGCTTGAAAACGATAGTTCACCGCAGCAGGGAGCTTGGGTTGAGCATCCGGACAAAGATTACTGTTTTCCTCGATGTTTTTGGCGTCTGCTAAAAGAGAAGGCGTGTCTTCATGCTTATCTTCAGTATCTTCGGGTGAATCGTTCTGGTCTTCGTATTCATCAGAAACATCTTCAATCTCTGCTAGCTCGTTGGCATAATCAAATAACGTCCATTCCTGCTCTACAGGCGGAAAAGAAGCAAATTGTTCATCGTATTGTCCCTTGGAGATCAGTTGCAGTAACGTATCGCTGACTTTTTTCCATTTGAAAAGCTCTTCGTGTGACCCGGTAGCATCCTGCCAGGAAAGCTGAACGCCTTTGCTATCCGTCATATAGCCGACAAGACCATTGCCTAAATCTCCTCTGGCACCCCCGATGCCGTATAGCGGCTTTAGAAAAGCAATCAGGTCAGGAGCTTTCACTGGATGATGCTCCACTACAAATTCATAGATACGCTGTTTGCCGGACATAGAACCTCTGCCGCTGATTAGCATATAAGCCAGCATGTCTTCTCCACTTCGCGTCCCTGAAGGAACAGAGCCTTTATCGGGCATAAAAAAAGAACCGCTTGATGGCGGCTCAGATGAGGAAGTCGGCAGGTTCGCTTCAGTTATCGTGGTTTCAGGATGATGTCGTTCATGACCAGTTCCTCGGCTGTCGATTTGATCTGATTCAGATGCTGCGTTCTTTTCAAGGTATCGTCCGTCGGTGGCATGGGATGAAGGCGGAGTAGTTGATCGGTCAATTGCTCCATCCGTTCCAGCGCCTCCTGTTCGACCTGCTGCATTTTCGTCATCAGGTTGCCTTCCATTTGAAGAATCTGAAAGCGTTGCGGGTGATGATTCCGTAGATGATTCAGCGCCAGCCGACCGAATTTGCCCAAGGGCTGTTGATCGGTTGTCGCTTCGTTCGAGATTTGCAGGTTTGGATACAGCAATCCGTCCATTTCGTGGTACGTCAACTTCGGTTTGTCGGGATGATTCATGAGCTAGGCTCCTTTCCTGTTCCATAATTTTTACGTAACGGGCAATGTCCGTAAGCAAGCTACGGGCGTGAGTGTTCACCTGATAGCCCAAACGTGCGGCAAGCGGTAAAGTATCAAAATGGGTAATCGTTGAAAGGTCGGCATGATTCGGTTCAGGCAACTGACAGCGACGATGGATGAGATAGCGAACACTGTCTTCAATTAAGTCGCCCATATGCTGTTCTAATCCAAGCAAGGGGATGTTGCCCAAGAAATGGTTGTGAATGTCATGCTCAATGTCTTGCAGCCATTCTTCCCACGATGAAAAGACAGTGTCATGCACGAGCTGCGAGATGGCTTCAGCGAGGTTTAGTGTATCGTAGGAAGTCAGCCGCCCGGCCAGTTCATCGGTATCAAGCTGTTCCAGACTCCAGAGAGTAGGGGCTTGTTTGCCTGTCGTTTGGGTAACGTCGAACAAATGGCTTAATGTCAAACTGCCTTGCTGGAAATCACAGACGGCAATGCTCTTTTCGCCTCTTTTCACATAACGGCCTAACTGATTCCATAGTTGGAGGGGAGCCAGCATGATCGCGTCCGGGCGTTGGGCGTAAATGAGCAGGCTGTTGTCAAATGAGTATTTGTAGATGGATGCAGCAAAGTGCAAATATTGTTGCCAGGTGTCCCCACTGGATGTGATGTCGCTAATAGCGGATGCGTATAGGTGGCGCAAGGGCTGAATACGGCTCATGTCAGGCTCTCCTTTCTGAATAGAATCGCGAGGCTTGCGTTACGTCTCTCAGGCTTCGTGTTCATATGAAGCATAGGGTTCTGTCTCTGTTGTTGGAAATGCAAAGTACGGTAGCTCCAAGGAGCGGGCATATTCCGCATAACGAAGCTTGATCGCTTCAAAGAAGTAAGGCATAAGCCCAGTGTCGAATAGATGATACGGACTGTAATGGCGTGGATGATCCCGGCCCGTTTCAACGTCCCCGGTGTAGCCGTTAAACAAGTTGAAGGCCAACCGGGTCAGTTTCAGGGTGCTGCTGGTTTGCCAGCCTTGCTCCAAGCCCTCCAGTCGGATGCAGCTTTCCTCATAGTCGTAGATATCCCGGATATGCTGGCGGGTTTGTGGAGTAAGACCAAGCAGGTAAAACAGCGCTTTGCGGTACGGGTCCTGCTGGCTGCGGGTCATGCGAATGTTGCCTTCATAAAACTGTTCATGGTCAATGTCCTTAAAAGTCGGGTACATGGCCGGTGTCCTCCGCTTCTTCATGGGATTGGGGGTGCTGCTGACGCTGGTGGGCGAAATACATCTCGAGCGCTTTGTCGATGATCTCCTCCACTTCGGCAGCTTTGCTTTGTGGAGAAAAATATTTGGCATATACCTTGTGCTTGAGTTTGAAGGGAGCGGGGGGTTGTCCGCGTGGCTTACGTATGGCTTCGCCGGACAGAATTTTGCTCACTTGATCGACGGTTAGCTTGCCGGAGTAATCTTGCAAACGCTCCGATTTTTTCATATCCAATTTATAACCCTGCTCTGAAATAGCCGTCTCCACCATTTTCTGTTCTTCTTCTGTAAGGTAGGAGAGATGCACAGCAGAGCGCAGGGGCAGTTCAGCATGATCTGTTCGTTGCTTCAATTCTGGGATCAGCTTGTCAATTCGCAGCAACCGAGAAACGGAGTTTTGGGAAAGACCGTATTCATAGGCCACTTTTTCCCGACTGGTCAACTTCTGACCCAATGGAGCAGAAGTTGAATTTTCCTTGTCATACTGCGGGTTTTCTAGCTTCTTAAGCTCCAAAATAATATCGTTGCGCTTGCCCTGCGAAAACATATCCGAGTAGCGAAGAGAGAGTACCTTGGCCTTTTCTGAGGGCAGCATATCGGCAAAGGAGCGTTGCAGCACATTGGTTTCTACCACGTACATGAGCGCTTCTTCGTCGGTGAGCTTTTCCTTGACGATGGAAGGCAGTTGCTCCAAGCCGATCAGCAGGGCGGCATTCATCCGGTTATGACCGGCCAGCATTTCATATTCGCAGCCGTTTTCGTCCGTTTCGATCTTCCGGACGATAACCGGCACAAGCACACCGTTATTTACGATGCTGTCCGCCATGTCCGAAAGCCGTTCTCCTTCATAAAGGTGGAAGGGATGATCTTGGAAAAACCTGATCTTACATATCGGAATGGACTGGATACCTCCTTTTGCTGGTTCCATGGCATCCGGCTCTTTGAAGGACTGCTCCGAGAGCTTTAGTAGTTCGTCGATGCTGCCAAGCTTTGGAACCATGCGCTTAGTTGTCGCCATGCTGCATCAGCTCCTTTGCCAGATTTTGATAAGCTGCTGTCACCTTGGATTTCGGCTGGTAGCTCATCAGGCTCTGGCTGTAAAAGTTGGCTTCTCCCACCCTAACGGACAGGGGGATTTGCGATTCAAAGATGCGAATGATCTCCCCGTAATGGTCCTGTACCAGTTTGAAGGCGTCCTTGTACAAATTGGTGCGGGTATCGCACATGGTCATCAGGATGCCTTCGATGGTAATCTGCGGGTTAATCCGTTTTTTTACTTTCACGATGATGTTGAGCAGTTGTGTTAATCCGGTGGCGGACCATAGCTGCGGGTTAACGGGAATCAGCACGCTGTCGCTGGCCGCGAGAGCGTTGATGGTGAGCAAGCCCAACGACGGATTGGTGTCGATCAGGATATAGTCGTATTGCTCCTTCATCGGCTTCAAGAGTGCGGCCAACGTCTTTTCGCTGCCCATCTCGTCTCGCAGGTTAATCTCCGACACAGACAATTCGATGTTACTGGGAATCAGGTCGATGTTGTCCTGACGATGCAGGTACTCCTCTGCCGCGGGGAGCGAATGATCGCTCATAATGGCATCCAAAATGTTGCACATGCTGATCGGTAGCTGGTCCGGCTGTTCGATCCCGAAGCATAAAGTCAGATTGCCTTGCGGATCGAAATCCACTAGCAGCACCTTTTTATTTGCATGGGATAAGGCATGGGCCAGATTATAGGTGGACGTTGTTTTTCCTGTTCCACCTTTCTGGTTGGCGATAGTGATGGTCTTGGCTTTGGTCATAGAAAACCCTCCCTGGAGCATTTGCTCCGTTCATTCGTCAATGGCAGGGAGCGGGCTGGTTCTTGTTTGGTTCTCTCCAAGTTCTTCCCAACGTCCCAAATTGGCCGCTTTTTAGGTCATCGCCGGGAAGCCTTGCGGGGCTTGAAAAAAAGCGAAAAACCCGTGTAAAACCCTGATGTATCAAGGTTTTACATGGGTTTTATTTTCTCTTCCAGGGCTGCAAATTCCGTCATGGACAGAATTGCGATCAGGACTTAAAATCCTGCGGTAGGTGACTACCGTACCGGTTCGATCCCGGTCCTCGGCATCTTAGTAACCCCAAGGGTTTTAGCCCTTGGGGTTATGTTTGTTAAACCAGAACAAAGGTGAATCCTGTGTGCTTCAAACAAGCTTTTGCAGACGCACAGGATTTCCTCGAGAGGTCCTCTTTTGAGCTATCTGTTCTTCACAAAAACAGGTAGAGGCAAAGGAGGATTTTTTTTATGGCGTCACGCGCAACTAAAATTAAGGAGATCCACGTGATAATGGAGAGGCTATGGATCGGTTTATTACCTGGAAGAAGGCAAACGGTGTTGCTTAACAGGAAAAATATCATAAAATTAAAGCTTCATTACAATTTATGACTGTAATTTCTAAATCCCCCTAAAAATCTCGTGACGTACCTCCGATATTAAGAGACAAAGGATAAGATGAGAATCTTTTCCTTGAATTCCTGTTTTTCCAACAGGCCCGATGGATTTGAGTTGCTGCTTATATTCCTGCTTATGAGAAATCAAACAGACCGTCCTGCGGGGGAACGGTCCCTTCGTTTTTTTGCAGCTATGAATAGACAAGACGTATTCCAATCGGAATCGGAAACGGAAAGAGGGATGCCTATGGAACATATGGACGAGCAATGGCTTGAGCTGATTGGCAAGCAGGAACAGATGGAGAAGCAAGAGGCGTTGAAAGCCGCATTATCCCCTGAAAACGTCAGCCAAGCGATTCAAGCGGGAGAGCTTACACTAGGCGATGAGGTTATTACGTTTCAAAAGACGGAGGTAGTGCCCGATCAAGTCTTCATGTTTGTGCCGGATTCCTTCGAGCCCATGCCGGAGGAGTACGCCAGGATCAAATATCCCGCCGAACGGCGTCCCCAAATCATCTACACCGATGAGACGCTGGAGATTAATCTGACCGTAAATCCCACGAACAACAGAATGGTTAACAATGAAATGGAACAGTTTGTGCAAGACCTCAGCTTCCTGATCAAACGGATGCAGCCGAATGCGAAGTGGCTGGGAGAAGGGGTGCGCGAGGTCGGAGGCCGCAAGATGGGCTTTTATGAATTTACCGTGCCTGTGCTGGATGGTGTGATGTATAATGGCATATTTTTCATTGAACTAGAGGGGAAAGGGCTCTTCTTCGGTCTCAATTGCATGGAGCGATATCAGGAGCAGTGGCGTCCGATTGCGCTTGGCATCATGGATTCCCTGCAAATCAACCCGATGGAACGGGAAGAGGGGGATTCATAATGGAACGATCATATGCGACTTATCAGGACATTGAAGTCACGCCGTTTGCGTTAGAGTCGATCCGGGAGCTGACGATTGTACAGCAAATCAACGAGCACGCTACGCTTCGTCTGAAGGGCATCGTGCCGGAAGAACAGAAGGCCGGTTATGCCGGGATGGATTATGCCCGAATGAATGTGGCTGTTACGCAAAGGCTGGAACAAGGCGGGAAGAGAACCCTGTTTCAAGGCATGGTCACGAATATACAAATCTATCACGTTCGGGACGTATACCATATCGAAATGGAGGCGGTATCGCTATCGTATCAGTTCGATGTGACGCGTAAGGAACGTACATTTCAAGATACGGGACTTGCGTATGCGCAGTTGGTGGATCAGATCGTACAGGATTACGACGACGCGGACGTTATGGATGAAGCTTCGAATGGTGCTGCTATTGGCCGCATGATTTTACAGTACCGGGAGACCGACTGGGAATTATTGAAACGGTTGGCATCCCACTTTAACACCGGACTTGTGCCGGCGATCGGCTTTGATTCCCCGAAGGTGCACTTTGGCATTCCGGAGCCTGGTTTTAAGGGGGAAGTTAACGCTTACCATTACCGGATACATAAACGGATGGAGCTGTATCAGCTGTCCGTGCAGGGACAAGTGCCGGAATTGAGCGAGAGCGATTGCATCTTCTATGAAGTGGAGACCGATCAAGTATTCGACATCGGCATGGAGGTTGCGTTCGACAACCAGCAGCTTGTCGTAAGCGAAGTCAGAACGGATCTGAAGGACGGGCTGTTAAAGCATACGTACTTCTTAGGCACGCGGCTGGGCTTGAGCCGGCGAAAGCAATATAACATGGCCATCGTCGGGGTCTCACTGCAGGGCAAAGTGATTGCGGTAGCCAAAGATCGGATTCAAGCGCACCTGAACATCGATCCCGAGCAAGACGCGGGCACAGCGTTCTGGTTTCCGTACTCGACCATCTACGCTTCGGAAGACAATGCGGGCTGGTATTGCATGCCGGAGATCGGCGACGATGTGCGCGTCTATTTTCCAACGCATAAAGAAGAGGATGTCATTGCAATCAGCTCCGTGCCGAAACCGAAAGCGGAACCGGCATCGCCAAGCGGAGGGCAAAGCGTCGGCATGGCAGGAGCATCGAGCGGCGGCACGGCATCAGCAAGCGGCGGTGGAAGCGATCCGATGGAAGATCCGAGTATCAAAACCATCAAGACCAAGAACGGCAAGATGATCGTGCTCGCTCCTGATCATATCCTGATCACGGGCGATGGCGTGTCCATTATGCTCAGCGATGCAGACGGCATTTCCATTGTCAGCAGCAAAAACGTGACGGTGAAAGCGACGGAAGAAGTGATGTTGGCCTCGAAAAAAATCACGATCACCGCCCAGGAAAAATTAGAGATGACGTGCAAGGGCAGCTCCGTGGTGCTCGAAGACCGCGTCGATGTGAAGGGAACGCAAGTCCATAACAATTAAGGAGAGAAAAACCATTGCAGCAGGATGCGTTGAAACAATGGCTTACGCAAGATGTCGCGCAGCAGCGGGAAGCGATGATCCGGCAAATCGGCGCAGAGGTTCGCGCGCAAGCTCATGCGCATACCAAGGAGTGGATCGAGCCCTTTCGCAAGCTGTGTCTTCGCATTCACGCGATGCAGGAAGCCGGACACAAGCGGCCCATCGCCTACCTACACGTTTCGTATTTGCGTTCCTGGTTAGGGCAGGGAAAACTCATGTGCAGCCTGGAAGCGTATGACGACACCTGGTATCTGGACCGGGCGGCCTGCATCGAACTGCACGAAGCGTCGTGGCTGTACACCCACCTGGAAACCTACCGAAACGCTATCGAGGCGTCGCGCAAAAGCTATGGAAGCGAAATCTTGCCGCTGGAAACCGATCGCGTCTGGTTGGAAGACATTTCCATAGCCGGACACTATGTGATCAGTCTCGTTCGTGCGGCGGCTCCGCGCATCGTGGGGCTTCCGGAGTTTCAACAGGTCCGGCGCGCCGAGATCTTCCGCATTCGTGCAGGCGAATATATGGATCTAAGCGAGGACGTCTGGGTAGAAGAACGGCGAGACAAAGACGCTGCGGCCATCCGTGCCCGGCTGGAGCAGCGGGACGGTTCGCTTCACCGCTACCAGGACTGGCGCAACCTGGATTTGAGCGGCGGCAACTACGAAAGCGCCGATTTGGGCTATAGTCACTTAACAGGCGCTAACCTGGCGGGAAGCCGCCTCAACAAAAGCATATGCGCAGGGGTCGATTTTTCCCGCAGCAACATGCAGGGCGTCGATCTGAGCCAAAGCGTGCTCTATGATGCCAATTTCAGCCATTGCGACCTGCAAGGAGCGAATTTCTGGCATGCGGCAGGCGGACAGCCGCTGATCCTGGAAGGGCAAATCCTGGGGACCTTCGGCGTGAATTTTACGCAAGCGAATTTGCAAGGGGCGAACCTGCTGTTTGCGGACCTAGAGGGTGCCAACTTTCAGGGCGCCAATCTGCAGGGAGCCAAGATCATCTTGCAGGATGCCGCGCAATTTGCGTTAAGCGAAGAGCAGAAACGGCAGGTCATCTGGATGGAAGAGGATGAGACGGGGCAATTGGCGGAAGTTCGCCCATAGACCACGCACAGGGGGAAGGAGCAGGCAGGTGTATTACTTTCGATTGCAGCAGGACAAGCGGTTTTTCGATAGTTTGCGTTTGGAACAAGTCAGCCGGGACATGGAGATTGACGAGCGAAATATTGTATTTGTGAAGGACGACGGGGAACAACCGGTCTATCTCGACTTCATCGACCATCCCCGTTGGCTCGTATCGGATCGGATGAAAGGCTTGCTGGAGAAGTACGATCGCTTCCTCCGTTTTTATTCCGCCGTCCTAACAGGACGCAGCACCCAGCGTCAGGACATCTACTGGTTTATGGAGCCAGGCGTAGCGGACTGCTTATCCGAAAGAACGCAAGTGGATGCAAGCGGAGCCTTGAGACCGCTGGTGCTGGCGGAAACCAAAGTGAGGCGGGAGCGCATCTTTCGCGTGGCGGGAGTGAAGGAAGATATCCTGATCGTCCGTCTGGATGTAGCGGAAAGTCTGCAAAGACGGGGATTTACAGGGCTTCACTTCACCCCGGTAGAGCTTGCCTGAAGCAAAGCGCGAAGTAAAAGACGATAAACCGGCAACGCTTGCGAAGAAAGCATGAAGGAGGGATAACAAATGGCAAGCTTTATAGCGTTCAGAAAACCTAGCCCCCCCAGCGTGGAGGCGGCGGCGGGAGCGGAAGCCAGCTATGTGGTGAGGGGAGCGATACTGGAATGCCAGTGCGGCAGCAATCCCAATCTGCTTAATTTGCCGACCTGTCATGGCGCCTATATTCAGGGGCAGCCGCTGATGAACGTGGCGGACAGCAAAGCCGTCGTCAACATCCCGGCCACCTTCGGCGTATGCGAAGCGCTGGACAAGCCGTGCGAACCGCAAGTGAACATGGAGTGGATGAACGGGAAAGCGGATGCGCTCATTGACGGAAAAGCCGTGTTAACCAGCGATTCGTATATCATGTGTACGAAGCATGCAGAGGGAGTCATCTACATCGCCGATGACGGGCAGAAAAAAGCGTAGCATCATCCGGCGATCGAGGGGGGAAAGACGTGTTAGGAAATGAATGGGGGCGCCTGTCAGGCTTGACCGTGCAGGACATCGCGCTCAAGTGGCCGTATGGAAAGCTGCGGCTTGAGGAAGTGAAGCTGAAGCGATTCCCCGGCATGCATGCGGTCTTGCAGCTTCAGGGCGTCATGGGCGAGGAGGACAGCCATGAGCTGGTACGGCAAGGCAGCAGCCGCGACCGAGCCGGGCTGTATGCGGTTCGGGAAGGGCAGGCGGATTACCCGCTGTTTTTAGGCCAGCTGCACGACATTCAGGCGGATCGCTTCAACGATGTATGGACTGTCCGGGTGGACATCATTTCGCATTCCTATCAGATGGATGTCAAGCGGATAAGCCGTTCCTTCCAGCATGCGGATATGGCGTATACCGATGTGCTGAAAGAAGTGATCCATGCGTATCCGGGCGGCGATTTTCTGGAAATCGATGCCTTTGAGCACGGAGCTTCGATTGGCGATCTGCTGCTCCAGTACGAAGAGACCGACTGGGATTTTATTCAGCGGGTGGCTTCCCATGCGGGGGCCGTGGTGACGCCGGATGTCAGCACCCATGAGCCGAGGGTATGGATCGGCACGCCGACGGTAAAGCAGCAGGTGAAGCTGGAAGAAGGATTGTACCGGATTGAGCATGACGTAGAGTCGTTCCTGACCGCTGTGCAAACGGGGGTCGAGGGCTTCCAGGAGCAGGACTTTACCCGCTTTACGGTGCGAATGGATCAGTGGCTCGAGCTTGGGTCCGAAGTAGAAGCGGCCGGACGCCGGTTTGTGGTCGCGGGGGTAGAAGGCCAACTGAACAAAGGGATGTTGGAGTTTACATACTTGTGTACGACGCCCGCAGGACTTCGCCAAAATAAGCGCTACAACGAAAACCTGGCAGGATTGGCCATGGAGGGGCGCATCCTCGCCATCGGAGTCAAGAAAGCGAAGGTGCATCTGGATATCGACGAAGACCAACCGGAGCAGGAAGCGGTCTGGTTTCCATATTCCTCCCCAACGAGCCACATCTTTCACGCCATGCCGCCAATCGGCTCGAGGATCAAGCTGTATTTCCCGAGCAATGAGGAAGCGGACGCGATGCTGATCCAGTCGGTCCGCACCCCGTTCTCCCCACAAGGGGAGGCGGCGGAGAAAGCAAACAAGAAAATGGCCGACTCCACCGTCAAATCGTTTGCTACCGGCGGGGGGAAGGAATTTGAGCTGGGAACGACAGATATTTCGTTTACGGCGAAGGAAGGCGCGCTATTCGTCACCATCGGGGAAGAAGGCGGCATCACGCTGCAAAGCGACAAAGACATCGTGTTGACGGCGGAACAGGAGCTGGCCTTTAGCGAGCTGAAGACGTTTCGGGCGGAAGCGGAAGAAGAGCTGTGGATCGCCGGCGGACAAAGCAGCCTGATCTTAAACGACACGACCGATGTGACAGGGCCGGAGGTGACGATGGAGGGAAGCGAGCGGCAATCCTTCGAGCCCTTAAGCAATCCGGAGGCGGAGCAAGCCAAAAGCGACAAGGAGCGGGACGGCTTCCTGGAGAAGCTGGGCACCGCGCTGGATGTACTGAGCATGGTGCCGGGACTTGGCGTCATCGCGGGAGCGGCAAGCGCGATCGTGAGCCTCTGCCGGGGCGACTTTTTCGGGGCGGCGTTATCCATCGGCACGATGCTGCCTTTCGGGGGCGCGGCGTTTGGCGCAGCGAAGCTGGCGGCGAAGGGTGCGGCGAAGGTAGCGGCCAAGGCGGCGGTGAAAGCAGGAGGTAAGCTTGCGGGGAAAATGGCCGGGAAAATCGGCCGGGCCGCAGCAAAAAGGGCTGTTCTGTTCGGCAAAAACTCACTGAACAAAGTGCTGACTGGAGCGCGGAAGCTGAAGGGCCAGGCCGATGCCTTGAAGGACCTGCTGGCCAAGAAACTGACCGCGATGCAGCAGAAGCTGGCGGAGAAGAGCAAGGCGCTGCTTGACAAGGCGCTGGAGAAATCTGGCGCGAAGAAGGCGCTTACCAAGTTCAACCATAAAGTGTTGAAGAAATTCGAGTGTACCAAGGGCCTTGGGGACCGTTTCTGTAAATGGGGCTTCGAACCGGTCGATCTGATCACCGGACGGATGATGAGCGAGGCGACCGATTTTGCCTTTCCGGGTCCGCTGCCGCTCCAATGGGATCGGCGCTGGATCAGCGACAGCGGTCACCGGGGCTTGCTCGGTCATGGCGTGCATCACAGCTTCGATATGCGGCTGGAGGTGCTGGACGACTGCATCGGCGTGCTGTTAGCGGATGGGCGAGCAGCCGGATTTGAGCGCTTGCACCGGGGCTTGATGGAAACGCGGAACCCGAAAGAACGGCTCACCCTGCGCCGCAAGGGAACCGGATATGCGATGGTGGAGGAAGAAAGCCGCCTGACGTATGTCTTCGAGTCTGTGATCGCAGCGAATCGCCCGTCAGCAGCGCTGAAGAGGGCAGAGGTCCAGCACAGGATAGCAGAGGAGTCGCAGGAGATACGGGGCCTTGGGTATCGTATAAACAAACCGCTTCCGCAGAAAGGTGATGTTCAGCAGGCTTCGCCGCAGGAGGAAGCAGCCAGGCCGTACCGTCTGACCCGCATCGAGGATGAGTTCGGCCGTCGGATCGTCTTAAACTATGATGCGCGCGGCTACTTGCAGCAGGTGACCGACAGCGTAGGTCGGGTGCTGGACATCAAGACCGATGAAGCCGGACGGATCACGAAAGTCATCCATGTGTACCACCCCCATCCAAACAACACCTTCAGTGAACAGCGCGAGGTATTGGTGCAGTACCGGTACAACGAGGCCGGCGATCTCGTCGCGGTGACGGATGCGCTGGGACAGATAACCGAGATGTATTACGACCAGCACCTGATGCTCAGGAAGAAAGACCGCAACGGGTACAGCTTCCACTGGCGCTATGACGGCCCGACAACAGGAGCGCGCTGCGTCCATACGTATGGGGACGACGGACTCTTGGAAGGGAGAATTGCGTACCATGACGGATGGAATGAAACGACGAACAGCCAAGGACATGCGACGCGTTATGATTATAATCCTGAGCATTATTGTATCCGGATCGTCGATCCGCTGGGCGGTGTCGTGGAATATGCGTACAGCGAGCTGGGGGAAGTGGTGAGCGAAACGGATGCGGATGGCCGGTTGACGCGGTATACGTATGACGAACACGGCCACATGATGAGTGTGATCGACCCTGACGGCAGCGAATGGGCATTGGAGTACGACGAAGCTGGACGGATCGTGAAGATGACTGACCCCGAGGGCGGCATCCGAATCTGGCAGTACGACGAACAGGGCCGAGTTAGCAAAATAACGGAGGCCGACCAAACGGCGACCCTCTTAGCTTATGACGAGCGTCATCGGATCAGCGAAGTGAAGAGCCCGCAGGGTACGGTAACGAAGCTTGCCTACGACGGGCAAGACAACCTGATTCAAGTAACCTTGCCGGATGGTACAAGCGGGAAGTGGACGTATAACCACCGGGGGGAATGTGTGCAGGAGACGAATCCGCTGGGTGCGAAGCAAATGTTTGTGTACGATGCGCTGGGTCGGGTCGTGCGCGCCGAGCTGCCGGACGGCAATGTGATCCGGCTGCAATACAATGCGTATGAGGAAGTCGTTCTGGCGGAAGACAACCAGCACCGTGTAGCATTTGGCTATACCCCGCTTGGGAAATTGACATGGCGCGAAGAAAAAGGTAAACGAATCGAGCTTGCCTACAACAACGAAGAAGAACTGACCGAAGTGATCAATGAGCGCGGCGAGCGCTATGTGCTGAAGCATGATGCGAATGGAAACATCGTTGGCGAAACGGGGTTTGACGGGATCGAAAGACGGTACATTCGCAGTGTGAGCGGACGATTAGAGAAAGTAGAGCGGCCAAGCGGAAGATGGACGGCCTACGGCCATGACATCATGGGCCGCGTGACCAAAGTGGAATACAGCGACGGCCTTGTGGAGACGTTTGGGTATAACGGCATCGGGGAACTGCTGGAGACTGCCAACCCTTATACGACCGTCAAACTGGAGCGTGACCCGGCGGGTCGCGTGCTGAAGGAATGGCGCGATCCGTATTGGGTAGCCAGCCAATACGATGAAGTTGGCAACCGGACGGAAGTAACCAGCAGCCTGGGCGCTCATATCACCATGGAGCGTGATCTATTGGGGCAAGTGAGCCGGATGCAGGCCCAGCGGGACGGCGGGAGCAACGCATCCCCAGCGACTGCTGCGCCTTGGGCCGCGCAGATGACCTACAATGCGCTGGGACAGGAAATCGAGCGGCTGCTGCCCGGCGGCGTGGTCAGCGAGTGGCAATATGATGTGGCGGGACGGCCTGAACAGCACAGCGTCAAGACAGGCGGACGGGAAACCCGTAAGAGAAGGTACGAATGGAACGCCAACTATCGTCTGAAGTCGATGGTAAATGATCTGACAGGACACAAAACCCAGTACAACTATGATGATTTCGGCAATCTGATCGGGGCAACGAATCCCTTCGACAAGATCTTTCGCATGGCCGATGATGTGGGCAACTTGTACAGCAGCGGTCATAAGACAGACCGGAAGTACAGTCCCGGCGGGCGTCTGCTGGAATTCGAAGGAACGCATTACAGCTATGACGAAGAAGGCAATCTGGTTGAAAAAATCGAACCGGACGGCACGCATTGGCGCTACGAATACTACGGCAACGGCATGATGAGCAAGGTCGTTCGGCCGGACGGCAAAGAAGTGACGTTCTCGTACGATCCGCTAGGAAGACGAATTGAAAAAGTGTATGATGGGGTCAAGACAAGCTTTGTGTGGGATGGGAATAATATCCTGCATGAGTGGAAAGAAGCCGCCCCTGACAACTTAACTACATGGGTGTTTGAGGACGGCACGTTTAGCCCGGCAGCGAAATTAACAGCCGAAGGGCAGTACAGTATTGTTACCGACCATATCGGTACGCCTGTGGAGATGTATAACGAGACAGGCGAACGAGTCTGGGCGTGCGAGTTGGACATCTATGGGAGGGTTCAGAATTTTGACCTTCAAGGAGCACGCGGCGCATGTCCGTTCCGTTATCCGGGTCAGTATGAGGATGAGGAAACAGGACTTTACTACAACCGTTTCCGGTACTATTCGCCGCATGAGGGCATGTATACGCAGCAGGACCCGATTGGGTTGGCTGGGGGGATTCGGCTATATGGGTATGTAGACGATCCGAATGTTTGGGTGGATGAATTTGGACTAGCCAAAACTTCAACGTCTAAACTTCAAAAATGGTGGAAAATGTTTACTGGAAAAAATGCAACCGGAGATATACATCATGGCTTTCCAGAACAATTTAAAGATATGTTTGATGATATGGCTGGTATTAACGTTAATGACCCTAAATATTTTTTTGATCTAAGCAAGAAACAACATACTAAAAAGCCGGGAATTCACACCAATAGTAGTAAATTAGGAAAAAATTGGAATTCTGTGTGGAAGAACATCCTTAATGAAGCTAAAGTTGAGTTTCCTAATGCTTCAAAACAAGAAATGAAAGTCTACTTTGAAATGGTTTTAGACAATATGGCAAAGAAAAGCAAGATAAATTCTAGAAGTGCTACTTCGATTAAAAATGTTCCTTGTAGGAGGTGAGGATATGTTTAAAAAGAGAAACTATGAGGAAATAGCAAATGGCTTGCAAAAAAGAGAAAAACCAGTCTCTGTAAATGAACAATTTCCAGAAGATTATTTGTGGGTTTGTAAAAATTTTTCTGAAAACAAAATATCTGCAGACTATGTTCTTCTGTCGTATGAAAAAGCAAAGCAGTATAATAAAGACTATCACAAAGATTTTGCAGAATTCGACGAGAACATGTGGATATTTGCGGAGACTGGACAAGGTGATTTTTGGTTAATTAATTTAAGTAACACTTTTGATAGTACTGTTTATTTTTATGATCATGATGCAGAAGACTTTCAATCTACAAATATATTAAATATGTCTGTAGATTTAAAAGAATGGTTTATATTGGCTGATCTTGTATCGCAAATGGAAGAATTATTAGACACACAAGCCGATATTTACTTTGATGAAAATTTGAATCTTAAAAACGAGTACAGACAAGAATTGCTTGGTGAAGTTGAAAAAATCAAAGAAGGGCTGTCGGATATTTATCCATTTGAACTATAAAGGAGTAAGATAACAAATAAGTTTTGATGTAAATCTTGTATGAATCATTTTAAGGCCTATTTTATGCAAAATGCATGAAGATAGGCCTTTTTTAACGCACCTGTTGAGATGTACAGCGAGATTGGCGAACGGGTCTGGGCGTGCGAGTTGGACATCTATGGGAGGGTTCAGAATTTTGACCTTCAAGGAGCACGCGGCGCATGTCCGTTACGTTATCCGGGCAGTACGAGGATGAAGAAATGGGGCTGTATTACAACCGTTTCCGGTACTATTCACCGCATGAAGGAATGTATACGCAGCAGGACCCGATAGGGTTAGCTGGAAATAACCCGACATTGTACGGGTATGTGCATGATCCGTTAACGTGGATTGATCCTTTTGGGTTAAGCAGCACTTTATTAAACAAAGCACTTCAAGGGATAGTTGGAGATAAAATGCAAGCCCATCATATTATCCCTGAAGAAATATGGAAAGCTAATAGTGGTTTCTTTAAACAGATAGGTTTAGGCGGTAAGATGGACGAAGCATTTAATGGCATTCTTTTACCAGACAGTTACAAGTCAGCTAAGGCGAAAGGTATGGATATCATTCATAGTGGGTCACATCCACAATACAGTGATATTGTTAGAAGCAGAGCTTTAAGGATTAGACAGCAATTCAATATGGGTATAATAGTGTTTCTGCTAAAGCATAACGCCGCGAAGCTGGCGGGATTGCCTGTCCGGAAGTTGCCAGATATAATGACCGTATTCTAGCAAAGGAAAAAGGATACTTCCATCGCGTGTATGCCTGCTAGCACAGGCCGCACCGGAAATATCCTTCATCATTAGACATGGTCATTGTAACAGAGTATGCGCTGGTTGAAAAGATCCCTGGTGTTTTTCGTCAGGGGTGCGGAGGAGGTGCCCTGCCCGTGCTGCACAGAGAACCTGGAGATTATCGGTAGCCGGGAGCGGAAGGTCCGGGGTGGGGGTGGTGAGCTGCGCCAACTGGTGATTCGCAGACTCCGGTGTGCGGGATGCCGCAGGATTCACCATGAGCTCCCGGATCTACTCATTCCCTATAAACGGTACGATTCCCGTTGTATCGAACAGGCGGTCACGGAGCCGGAGGCGTCCGTGACCGCCTGCGCGGAAACCTCTACGTTACGGCGTTGGAAGGTCTGGTTTCGCGTGCTCTCTATCTACTTCATCCTCGTTCTGCAGGCGCTGGAGGCTCGGATGTCCGGCCTCGCTCCCGGGTCCCCCGAAGCTTCGGATCACCTGCGTATGACCTCCGCCCCCGCCTTTCGTCAGCAAGGACCCGGCTGGCTGGCCAGACTTGTCCGCCCCGTCGCAAACGCTCATTTGTGGGTACATACCCGTTTTGCCTATCTGTCCGCCCCGGCTCTACGGTAGACTCTCCTTGAGTTCATTTCAGGAAGGAGTTTACCGACCCATGAAAGACCAAAAGAAAGCCGAAGCCCTCGCCGCAGAGCGGATGCAGCTTCTCGCTCCCCTGCTTGCCGAAGGGCTGGACCCGGCCAAAGCCCGGGAGATGAAAGCGCAGATTTGTAAGCAAACCGGACTCTCCGAACGTACCTTGCGCCGGTATTTGGCGAGTTACCGGAGCGAAGGATTTACCGGCCTGAAGCCCAAAGGCAAAGGGCGGCAGCCCTCCGAAGAGATTCTTCCTACCGCCGTGCTCGAGCAAGCGATTCTCTTGCGCCGGGAGGTCCCCGGCCGCAGCGTCGCACAGCTCATTCAGATTTTAGAATGGGAAGGGCGGATTTCGCCGGGCCAAATTAAGCGTAGTACCCTGCAGGAGAGACTGACTGCCTGTGGCTACAGCTCGCGCCATCTGCGGATGTACGCCGAATCCGGGGTTGCCGCCAGACGCTTCCAGCAGCGCCACCGGAACCAGCTGTGGCAGTCAGACCTCAAATACGGACCGTATTTGCCCCTTGGCGAAAGCGGGACGATGAAACAGGTGTATCTGGTCGTGTTCATTGACGACGCTACAAGGTTTATTCTGCATGGGGAGTTTGTGCCGGTCATGGACCAGCGGCTGGTCGAATCGGCGTTTCGCCAAGCGATCCAGAAGTATGGGGTACCAGAAGCGGTCTATTTTGACAACGGCAAGCAGTACCGTACCCAAGCCATGACCCGGATATGTTCCAAGCTCGGAACCCGGCTGCTCTATGCGAAGCCCTACTCGCCTGAATCCAAAGGCAAGGTCGAACGGTTTAACCAAATCGTCGATTCGTTTCTGAGCGAAGTCGCCTTGGAGAAGCCGAAGACACTCGAGCAGTTGAATGAGCGCTTCGAGGTATGGCTCTCGGAGTGCTACCAGCACAAGCCCCACTCCGCCCTGCCGGACAAGCAAAGCCCGGAAACGGCGTTTCGGAGTGACAAGAAAGCACTGCGGTTCATGGACCCGGATACCTTGGCGGACGCGTTCTTGCATAGTGAAAAGCGGAAGGTCGACAAGTCGGGCTGCATTAGCTTCATGAACCGAAAGTACGAAGTGGGCCTGACGGTCATTGGCTGTACGGTCGAGGTGGTTTATGACCCGGCAGACCCCACGGAACTGACGATTGAGTATGAGGGACGAGCGCCGTGGCGGGTGCGCGAGATGGAAATCGGTCAGCGGGCGGGAACCCGTCCGGCGTTGCCGGAGCACCTGGGCGCATCTATGACCGACACGTCGAGACTGCTGGAGGCGGCAGAGCAGCGACACCAGCAGCGCAAACAGCGGGAAGCACCTGCGGTGACGTACCGCAGAGTGCAGGCGGAGGATGGCCATGTTTGAGTCCTTCTACGAGTTGCACCGTGCTCCGTTCTCCAGAGATCTTGCGGTAGACGAGTTATATGCGTCTGCGTCGCAGGAAGAAATGCTCGGGCGTCTGGCCTATGTCGCGGAACGCCAGTGGTTTGCCGTGCTCACAGGGGACTGCGGGACCGGGAAAACGACTACGATCCGGCGGTTAGCCAAGGAACTGGACGAGGCGCGCTTTAAGCTACTCTACCTGTCCGATTCGAAACTGACCCCGCGCCACTTCTACAAAGGGCTGCTGGAGCAGCTCGGCTGTGAGTCGAAATTTTACCGGGGGGATGCAAAACGGCAGTTACACCGGGAGATTGAACTCATGCGTGGGATTCACCGGCTACAGCCCGTGGTCGTGGTCGATGAAGCCCATCTGCTGGACCGGGAGATGCTGGAGGAACTGCGATTTCTACTAAATCTGAAAATGGATTCACAGAGTCCGATGGCCCTGATTCTGGTGGGGCAAAGCGAACTGTGGGACCGGCTGGGGCTGCAAGCCTATGCGGCGATCCGCCAGCGAATTGATATGCAGTGTTATCTTCCGCATATGGACCGGGCGGAAGTGGGGGCCTATATGAAGAGGCATCTGAGTGCAGCAGGTGCCGAGCATGAACTGTTTACGGAGGCGGCGATGGATGAAATCTACCGTTTTTCCAGCGGAGCCGCCCGGCTGGTGAACAAGCTCTGTACCCACGCGTTGATCTACGGCGCACAGAACAAGCACCGGATTGTGGACGACCATATGGTAAAGCGCGTGATCCAGGGAGAATTGTCATGATTCTCCCTGCTTTTCTATCCTACTGCGGACAGCATGGCCGTCAATAGCAGGACAGCTTACACCGTCAACCTCCGGTCATTATGGGTTAGCAGTAACAATAATAGACACAAAGCAGGCTAGAATATCTATACGAAAGCTGCAAATGGAACTAAAAAATAAAATCTGGCGTGGGGATATACCATTTAAACTGGTAGAGGGGTGCAAAAAATTATCATGACGGTACAGTCATTTTATGCGATGGAAAAAAAAAGTGGTAGAGGCGTCCCCATTTTTTTGAATGCAGTATTAGCAGAGGAATATAATCAAAAAAATCCAATGCCTGACATGGACTATGAGTGGAATTTTAGTTCTGGAATACGCAAAGTAAATTTTCCGGATCATTTGTTCTTAATATGCAATGAAAGATTATTGATTTTTGATTATTATCCTCATTTTGATGGTTTTATCGTTTCCAATGAGTTTCTAAAGGTATTTCGTGGTTATTCGTCCATGGAGGGATATCAATTAGTTCCATTAGAAACGTTGTCATGGAAAGGTAAAAAGATTACAGAAAAAAAGTATTATTATTTATTTCCTTATAAAGAAGAAGATTGGGTAGATTTTCAGGCTTCTAAATACGTTGTAGAGAAAGGAGAGACTGTAGAAGATATTATTAGTACTGGTGGTTTGTTTATAAAAAAAATTGAAAAAATTATATTAAAAGAACCAGAAATAGACAAAGAAGTTTTTACTCTAAGAGGTTCAACACTGACTAACTATCTATTTTGCAGTGAAATCTTCAAGAAGGAAATTGAAAAAGAAAAACTAGTCAGTATTGATTTTATACCGCTAGAGCAGTTTCCTGACTACTACAATAAGAAAAATTTATTATGAACCAATAAATCTGTGGATTAGATAAATTTTGTGAAAAGCTATCTTGATAAACAGATACGCACAGGTCTATTTTATGCGGATAGCATGAGATAGGCCTGTTTTTTATCTTTTTTAAATTATTGTATCCCGGCGGCCAATTCCTTTAAATCGATGCCTTTGAGCACGGAGCTTCGATTGGCGATCTGCTGCTCCAGTACGAAGAGACCGACTGGGATTTTATTCAGCGGGTGGCTTCCCATGCGGGGGCCGTGGTGACGCCGGATGTCAGCACCCATGAGCCGAGGGTATGGATCGGCACGCCGACGGTAAAGCAGCAGGTGAAGCTGGAAGAAGGATTGTACCGGATTGAGCATGACGTAGAGTCGTTCCTGACCGCTGTGCAAACGGGGGTCGAGGGCTTCCAGGAGCAGGACTTTACCCGCTTTACGGTGCGAATGGATCAGTGGCTCGAGCTTGGGTCCGAAGTAGAAGCGGCCGGACGCCGGTTTGTGGTCGCGGGGGTAGAAGGCCAACTGAACAAAGGGATGTTGGAGTTTACATACTTGTGTACGACGCCCGCAGGACTTCGCCAAAATAAGCGCTACAACGAAAACCTGGCAGGATTGGCCATGGAGGGGCGCATCCTCGCCATCGGAGTCAAGAAAGCGAAGGTGCATCTGGATATCGACGAAGACCAACCGGAGCAGGAAGCGGTCTGGTTTCCATATTCCTCCCCAACGAGCCACATCTTTCACGCCATGCCGCCAATCGGCTCGAGGATCAAGCTGTATTTCCCGAGCAATGAGGAAGCGGACGCGATGCTGATCCAGTCGGTCCGCACCCCGTTCTCCCCACAAGGGGAGGCGGCGGAGAAAGCAAACAAGAAAATGGCCGACTCCACCGTCAAATCGTTTGCTACCGGCGGGGGGAAGGAATTTGAGCTGGGAACGACAGATATTTCGTTTACGGCGAAGGAAGGCGCGCTATTCGTCACCATCGGGGAAGAAGGCGGCATCACGCTGCAAAGCGACAAAGACATCGTGTTGACGGCGGAACAGGAGCTGGCCTTTAGCGAGCTGAAGACGTTTCGGGCGGAAGCGGAAGAAGAGCTGTGGATCGCCGGCGGACAAAGCAGCCTGATCTTAAACGACACGACCGATGTGACAGGGCCGGAGGTGACGATGGAGGGAAGCGAGCGGCAATCCTTCGAGCCCTTAAGCAATCCGGAGGCGGAGCAAGCCAAAAGCGACAAGGAGCGGGACGGCTTCCTGGAGAAGCTGGGCACCGCGCTGGATGTACTGAGCATGGTGCCGGGACTTGGCGTCATCGCGGGAGCGGCAAGCGCGATCGTGAGCCTCTGCCGGGGCGACTTTTTCGGGGCGGCGTTATCCATCGGCACGATGCTGCCTTTCGGGGGCGCGGCGTTTGGCGCAGCGAAGCTGGCGGCGAAGGGTGCGGCGAAGGTAGCGGCCAAGGCGGCGGTGAAAGCAGGAGGTAAGCTTGCGGGGAAAATGGCCGGGAAAATCGGCCGGGCCGCAGCAAAAAAGGGCTGTTCTGTTCGGCAAAAACTCACTGAACAAAGTGCTGACTGGAGCGCGGAAGCTGAAGGGCCAGGCCGATGCCTTGAAGGACCTGCTGGCCAAGAAACTGACCGCGATGCAGCAGAAGCTGGCGGAGAAGAGCAAGGCGCTGCTTGACAAGGCGCTGGAGAAATCTGGCGCGAAGAAGGCGCTTACCAAGTTCAACCATAAAGTGTTGAAGAAATTCGAGTGTACCAAGGGCCTTGGGGACCGTTTCTGTAAATGGGGCTTCGAACCGGTCGATCTGATCACCGGACGGATGATGAGCGAGGCGACCGATTTTGCCTTTCCGGGTCCGCTGCCGCTCCAATGGGATCGGCGCTGGATCAGCGACAGCGGTCACCGGGGCTTGCTCGGTCATGGCGTGCATCACAGCTTCGATATGCGGCTGGAGGTGCTGGACGACTGCATCGGCGTGCTGTTAGCGGATGGGCGAGCAGCCGGATTTGAGCGCTTGCACCGGGGCTTGATGGAAACGCGGAACCCGAAAGAACGGCTCACCCTGCGCCGCGAGGGAACCGGATATGCGATGGTGGAAGAAGAAAGCCGCCTGACGTATGTCTTCGAGTCTGTGATCGCAGTCAATCGTCCAACGGGAGCGATGAAGACGGCAGAGGTCCAGCGCAGGACAGCAGAAGAGTCGCAGGAGATACGGGGCCTTGGGTATCGCATAAACAAACCGCTTCCGCAGAAAGGTGATGTTCAGCAGGCTTCACCGCAGGAGGAAGCAGCCAGGCCGTACCGTCTGACCCGCATCGAGGATGAGTTTGGCCGTCGGATTGTCTTCACCTATGATGCGCGCGGCTACTTGCAGCAGGTAACCGACAGCGTAGGCCGGGTGCTGGAGATTAAGACCGACGAAGCCGGACGGATCGTGAAAGTCATCCATGTGTACCACCCCCATCCAAACAACGCCTCCAGTGAACAGCGCGAGGTATTGGTGCAGTACCGGTACAACGAAGCCGGCGATCTTGCTGCGGTGACGGATGCGCTAGGACAGACGACCGAGATGTTCTATGACGGGCACCTGATGCTCAGGAAGAAAGACCGCAACGGATACAGCTTCCACTGGCGCTATGACGGCCCGACAACAGGAGCGCGCTGTGTCCATACGTATGGGGACGACGGACTCTTGGAAGGACGAATCGCCTACCATGACGGATGGAATGAAACGACCAACAGCCAAGGGTATGTGACAAGGTATGACTATACCCCGGAGTATTATTGTACCCGGGTCGTCGATCCGCTAGGCGGTGTCGTGGAATATGCGTACAGTGAGCTGGGGGAAGTGGTGAGCGAAACAGATGCGGATGGCCGAGTGACGCGGTATGGGTATGACGAGTTCGGACGGCTGGTTGAGGACATACAGCCGGATGAAGGCATATGGCGCTTTACCTACGACCCAGCCGGACGGCTGGCGCAAGTGACCGACCCCGAGGGCGGCATCCGAACTTGGAAATACGACGAACAGGGCCGGGTTAGCAAAATAACGGGGGCCGACCAAACGGCGACCCTCTTTGCCTATGACGAGCGTCATCGGATCAGCGAAGTGAAGAGCCCGCAGGGCGCGGTAACGAAGCTCGCCTATGATGAGCAAGAGAACCTGATTCAGGTCACTCTGCCCGATGGTACAAGCGGGAAGTGGACGTACAACCATCGAGGGGAATGTGTGCAGGAGACGAATCCGCTCGGAGCGAAGCAAACGTTTGTGTACGATGCGCTGGGGCGGGTCGTGCGCGCCGAGCTGCCGGACGACAATGTGATCCGGCTGCAATACAATGCGTATGAGGAAGTTGTGTTGGCAGAAGATAACCAGCACCGCGTAGCGTTTGGCTATACCCCGCTTGGGAAATTGACGTGGCGCGAAGAAAAGGGTAAACGCATCGAGCTTGCCTATAACAGCGAAGAAGAACTGACCGAAGTGATCAATGAGCGCGGCGAGCGCTATGTGCTGGATCACGATGCAAATGGAAACATCGTTCGCGAAACGGGATTCGACGGAATCCAAAGACAATATGTACGAAGTCCAGGCGGTTTATTGCAGAAGGTGGAACGACCAGGCGGCAGATGGACGGCTTACAACCATGACCTCATGGGCCGCGTGACCAAAGCGGAATACAGTGACGGCCTGGTGGAGATGTTCGGGTATAACCGCATCGGGGAACTAATGGAGACCAACAACCCTTTCACGACCGTCAAGCTGGAGCGTGATACGGCGGGTCGTGTGGCCAGGGAATGGCGCGATCAGCATTGGATAGCCAGCCAATATGATGAAGTGGGTAACCGGACGGTAGTAAGCAGCAGCCTGGGCGCTCATATCACCATGGATCGTGATCTATTGGGGCAAGTAAGTCGGATGCAGGCCCAGCGGGACGGCGGGAGCAACGCTTCTTCGGGAATGGATTCCCCATGGACCGCCCACATGACCTACAATGCGCTGGGACAGGAAATCGAGCGGCTGCTGCCCGGCGGCGTGGTCAGTGAGTGGCGGTATGATGAAGCCGGACGGCCTGAGCAGCACAGCGTCAAGATAGGCGGACGAGAAAGCCGCAAGAGAAGATACGAATGGAACGTCAACTACCGTCTGAAGTCGATGGTGAACGAACTGACCGGACACAAAACCCAGTATAACTATGATGATTTCGGCAACCTGATCGGCGCAACGAATCCCTTCGGCAAGATCTTCCGCATGGCCGATGATGTGGGCAACTTGTACAGCAGCGGCCACAAAACCGACCGGGCATACGGTCCGGGCGGACGTCTGCTGGAATTTGAAGGAACGCATTACAGTTACGACGAAGAAGGCAATCTGGTTGAGAAAATCGAGCCAGACGGCACGCATTGGCGCTACGAATACTACGGCAACGGCATGATGAGCAAAGTCGTGCGGCCCGATGGCAAAGAAGTGACGTTCACGTATGACCCGCTAGGAAGACGGATCGAAAAAGTGTATGATGGGGTCAAGACATTCTTTGTGTGGGATGGGAATAATATCCTGCATGAGTGGAAAGAAGAACAACCGGAAGAGCTTACCACATGGGTGTTCGAAGACGGCACGTTCAGCCCAGCAGCGAAACTAACAGCCGAAGGTCAGTACAGCATCGTCACGGACCATTTAGGAACACCTGTGGAGATGTACAGCGAGACAGGCGAACGGGTCTGGGCGTGTGAGATGGACATCTACGGGAAGGTTCAGAATTTTGAACTCCAAGGTCAGCGTGGCGCATGTCCATTCCGTTATCCCGGACAGTATGAGGATGACGAAACGGGGCTGTACTATAACCGTTTCCGCTACTATTCGCCGCATGAGGGCATGTATACTCAGAAGGACCCGATTGGGCTCAATGGCGGGATGGTGTTGTATGGGTATGTACATGATCTGAATAGCTGGATTGATCCATTTGGTTGGATAAAAGCGCCTGCCTCATTACCAAAAAAATCAGGTATATATATTTTAGTAAGTGAATTATTAGGTCAATCATATGTTGGAAGTAGTATTAACATGTTTGAGAGGATTTCTAATATCGGCCATGGCAAAGCTCAAAAACTTTTAGCCATGAAGACGTTATAGTTGAATTTGTTGAGGTTGATTTGGGTACTGCGAATAAATGGAAGAATATTAATCGTATTTTAAGGCACTTTGAACAAATCGAATACGAGAAACAACTTCGTGGGGGATTCGATATGTTAAACGATGAAAAGAGGCCTCCTGAAAGTAAAAGAAAAAAACAAAGAAATATTGATGAAATTAAAAAGCACGGAGCTTCATCAAAACCTAGAGTGAGGTGTAAAACATGATAGATTACTTCGGAAAATTACGTAACAACTATCTGTTGCCTAAGGGTTCGAAAATTTTGCTCGGGGACAAAGAATTGCTTCGAGATGGTTTTATTCACTTAAATGAGGAAGAGCTTATAGAGAGATTAGATGAATTAAAGCCATCTGCACTCTGGGTGTGGGAAGAGAACAGTGAAGCTGTTCGAGGCTACTTGACTAAATTTCTATCGAATGTATATTCTCTTCAATCTATACGGCTTTGCAACGATTATTTACCTCTAGAGGTTTTGCTTTCTGCAAATGTTAAAGCGATAAGTATTCTGGATTTTTTTAACAAGGAACTTCTGAATAGATATAAAGAATTTACATGGAGTTCAGATCATATTCTACCAAATATTGAATTTTTTAGTTTTCTTGATTTTGATGAGAGGTATGATTTAGGAGGGATTTCGCCAATTACGTTTCCAGCATTGCAATGGATTGAGTGCTATATAGATAAGAAAGGGAAAACGCTGGATACCTTGCGAGGTTTTGCTCACTTAACAACGGCTCATTTACATTATGTCCGAAAGCATGATGTGTTTTCCGCCCTGCAGGACTTAGATCTAAAGATGCTAAAGCTGGGGGGATTTGATCAAGGGTTTTCGTTTGAAAAAATAGGTGAAATCTCTAGTTTGGAAGTACTGCACATTAATGGTTATCGTGAATACTTGGATCTACAGTTAATTGTAGATTTACCATTGAAAGAAGTTTATTTTGTGAATTGTACAAGAATGGAGCATTCGGAAGTCTTACTTCAAATTCCGACTCTTGAGAGCATTCATATCATTGATTGTAAAAAACCTTTATCGGAAGAAGTGAAAGAAGGTTTAAAAGAGAAGTTTCCGTTAGCAGATATTGATTTCCAATAAGCTACAATTATTTTGATAATCTTATAAAACAGGTCTATTTTATGCATGCTCGCATGGGGTAGACCTGTTTTTTTATACAGCAAACTGCTCACCTATATAGAATCAATAATAATGTATGACTTAAAGGCAATTCCAAAGCTTTCCTTTCCGGTATCCAGGTCAGTAAAAGGTTGAAAAGAAACAGAACTGTATTACAATCTTCACCGCACGAGGGAATGCACACGCAGACGGACCTGATTGTATTTCACAGCGGAATGGTACTATTCGGTTATGTGCACGATCCGAATGTGTGGGTTGATGTGTTTGGGCTATTAAAAGAATTTGAAATAGCCCCTTATGGTAGTTCGCTGCATTTAAAGGATGGATATTCAGCTTATGAACTTTTGCAAAATGCCTGGTTGAAGCATAATTCAGGTGTTACTCGTGGTACTGGACAATTGTCAAGAAAAAATCCAGCAATAGCGTTAGTTGAAAAGCCACTTCATAAACGAATATATTCATTACAAAGTAAATATGGTCTTTTAAAGGGGTATTCGGATTTTGTGGTGGAATGAGCGAAAGCCGAAATCCAGTATTTTAAGAAAATGGTTACGGGAAAAATGGTTTACTAAAAAAAAGCCCTACATCCATTTTGAGGACATAGGGCTGTGTGGTTCTTATGGGATTAACATTGTAGATCCATAGGATCACGCCCTTGCACCACCGTCAACCGGTAGTACGACTCCTGTCACATAGGAGGCACGATCGCTCAGGAGCCAAGCAGCCGCCTGCGCCACCTCATTCGGATCGGCGGCGCGTCGAAGAGGTGTAATGGAGTTAAGTTTTTCGAGAATTGTAGGATCTTGAGAAACCCATCTCTGGATCATCTCGGTCATGGTGGTGCCAGGTGCAACAGCATTTACGCGAATGCCCATAGGTCCGTACTCAATAGCGGCAGTTTCGGTGAGACTATTGACCGCCCGTTTGGCTGCTCCGTACGCAGCCAGACCCGGATTGCCTCTAAAGCTACCGACGCTGCTGTTATTGACAATAGCTCCGGAACCGGCAGTGCTGAGAATGGCCTTGATTTCGGCAATCATCGATAACCAGACTCCCTTGTAGTTCACGGAGTGGTTAAGGTCGAAGTTTTCTTCCTTTTCATCAATCATCGGTGATAAGCCGATGGCAATACCAGCGTTATTGAATGCGATATCGAGGCGGCCATGCCGCTCGACCGTCGTCTGGACCGCCTGTTCGATACTTTTCGCGTCTGCAAGATCGGCTATAACGTAGTCGGCACTTCCGCCTTCCGCTGTAATTTCATCCACTACTTTGCGCAGATCCGATTCCGTTCTCGCGACAAGCGTCACTGTGGCACCCTCCAGCGCGAACTGCTTGGCCGCGGCGGCGCCGATTCCCCGGCTGGCACCTGTAATCAGTGCCACCTTATTGGCCAGCAATTGTCCCGTGGCGTTTGAGTTATTGGGATGTATTGTTGTCATATGAATTCTCCTTTTTGCCGTATTGTTAGATTGTATCAGAGTTACCGCAGTATTGATGTTTTATTTGTCATTTTTGAAGGAAATGTCGGTCCGTCCATTTATCCCCCCAAGCTTCTTGTTAGATTGATTCACTTGCTATGCATGAGTATACTTATTAAAAAACCTTAAGACTAGAGGTTGCTTAATCATAGGTTTCTGAGTACTAGGATGAGGAGGGGTTGAGATGAACGATAGCGAGCGTCGCTCTGCTCTCGGTGATTTTTTACGTAAACGGAGGGCTTGCCTTTCTCCTGATGATGTTGGATTACCACATGGCACTCGCCGCCGAACACATGGGTTACGCCGCGAAGAAGTAGCACAGCTTGCAAATATCGGCACCTCTTGGTACATGTGGTTGGAGCAAGGACGTGATGTACATCCCTCGGTGCAAGTGCTGGAAAGTCTTGCTTTGGCTCTCAGACTCAGTCCCAATGAACGCCGTCATCTTTTTCTTCTCGCCGGAGAATCGCTGCCTCCTCACTTGTTTCCTCCCGAAGAAATTATCGAACCAGCACTCCAAAGGATGTTAGATGACCTCAATCTGACTCCTGCATATGTCTTAGGAAGACGGTGGGACTTTCTGGCATGGAATAAAGCTGCAAATGAGGTTTTCTCTATTTCCCAACCGTCGCCGCCTCATGATTTCAATTTAATCTGGCGTCTTTTCACCAGCCCAGCAAGGAAGGAACGCTTTCGAGATTGGGAACAGCTCGCACGGGGGGTAGTAGCGGAGTTCCATACTGCAAGAGCTCGCTATGTTGAAAACTCGTCGTTCGAGGGATTAATCGAAGATCTTAAACGGGAAAATCCTGAGTTTAACCAGTTATGGCCGCTTCACGAAGTTCCCAGTTCTCTTGAAGGACATAAAGAAATGGAACATCCTATAATGGGACACTTGGAGTTTGAGCATATTACCCTCCAAGCCCCCAATGATCCCGATATAAGAGTGATGATTTACACGCCTCTCACAGTAACAAGGGTAAAACTGGAAAGATATCTGTCAACGGTTACAGGAACCACTTTTCTCGATCTCCATAATTGTTAGGGTTGGGTACAATACTGGAAATTATAATCCTAATTCCCACCATAAAATCCGAATAACCTTTTAAAGAAAGATGTATTAACTAAGCAAAGCGCTCTAAAAAATATTAATCGTAATGCCGCAATTGCAAGGCGCGCAATTATGGAAGGATTAATAGAGAGGGGAATGGATCCTTTGGAAGCAAAAGCATTTGCTACTGATAAAGTAATGGATTTAAGAAATCAAGCAATTGCACATGCAAAAGCACATGGATTCATAAAATGTCCATGACTAATTTCAAGAAAGTTTTCGAAGAAAGAACCCAGTGTATGGTTTTTCAAGCAAGCCTGCCTATTGAAACTTGCACAAGTTGGATAGGCGGAAGAGCGCCATTGTTCTTTGACGACAAGTCTGAAATAGTAAACAAAAATGGAAACAAACATTATTTTTATTTAAGTTTGGTTAATCCATTTGAAAGTAGCCGAATGTTTTCCGTTTTCATCCCCTCTGATTTTGAGGAGTATCTAGAAAACAATATTTATCCCAATTGTTCGATTCAGGTTATTGAGCATCCAACGACAACAGAAAGCACCAAAGATTTTTTTAATCACCCAGGACTTATAAAACATTCCATTACAGATGGTGAACTAATCAACGACAAAGAATCTAGGGATCAATCTTTTCTCATTAAATTTGGTGGAGCCCCGAGACTTATTCAAGATAAGGAGTACTATTTTTCGAAAATAAGGGAAGACTCATTTGATTTTTTGTTCCAAGTAGATGAAGATGGTTATCCGGATGCTCTGCTTAAAGGGAACTACAATTATCCTTTTGGTTTTGGAGCTTTGTATATATTCGCCCAAATAATAAGTGATGAGATCCAAAATCCAGTTGCAGGTTTTTGGCAATTTTCGTGACTCTTCAGCATAATCCAGAAATATCAATGTACCTGTATTAGTTAAAATTTATGAAGGTCTACTTTGTACCTGCATTCCCGCGAAATTATAACGAGGAATCTGTGAAAACCTTGTAGCCTCGGGCTTTTTTATCGAAAAACCTTGGCAAATCTCCCCATTCCACGTTATAATTATAACGTGGAATGGGGAGATTACACATGGCATTGGTCTATCTGAAGAATAAAAAGAACGGCATTACATACGTCTACGAGTCCGAGAACTACTGGGATAAAGCCAAACAACAATCCCGCAGTCGCCGCGTTTGCATTGGCAAACTGGACCCGCATACCGGTGAACTGCTTCCATCCAAAAGACTTGCGGAGCCAGAACCCGCACGCAAGCCCGGCCCTGTTCCTGCAACCGAGACGAAACGTCTCTACGCTGGGGCTACCTATTTGCTCGACGCCATCGGGGATAAGCTCGGCATTACGGCAGACTTGAAACAATGTTTTCCTGAATGCGATAAACAGCTTCTATCCATTGCCTTCTACTTGATTTTGGAAGATCATAACCCGCTGATGCGATTTTCCAAATGGGCATTGACCCATTGTCATCCGTATGGGAAAGAGATTCCGTCCCAGCGCAGCAGCGATTTCTTTGCCTCGATTACCGAAGAAGCCCGTGAACGCTTCTTTCGTTTACAGAGCCGCCGCCGAGCCGAGCAGGAATATTGGGCATACGATACCACGACGTTATCCAGCTACTCCGAAAGCTTGAAGCAAGTCAAATATGGGAAGAACAAGGAACACGATCTTTTGCCTCAATTGAATTTGGCTTTGTTATTCGGGGAACAGTCTAATTTGCCTTTCTATTACCGCAAGCTCCCGGGCAACATTACGGATGTCCAGACGATGAAAAAGCTGCTGGCAGACTTGGATTTCTTTACGTACAAGAAGATCAAGCTGGTCATGGATCGCGGATTTTACAGTGAGGCGAACGTCAACGCGATGTACCAGCATCATCTTAAATTCCTCATTGGGGTACGTGTCACACTGAAATACGTGCAGCAGGAACTGGAAGCCGCGAAGCCGCAGTTGCACAAATGGGAAACCTTCCATCCCGATCATAATTTGCATGCCTACTCGACTACGATCACCTGGCAGTATGAGCAGAGTCGGCCTTACAAAAAGGATGTGGTGAAAGAAGAGCGCAGGGCGTATCTGCACCTGTACTTCAACAAAGAAAAAGAAGCGGATGAGGCAAACAAGCTCAATCGGTTGCTGACCAAGTTGAAGCAAGAATTGGAGAGTGGAAAACGCGATCCTGCCCATGAAAAGATGTATGCCAAATACTTTGAAGTGAAGGCCACGCCCAAACGTGGAGTGAGCATCAAGCCCAAACAGGAAGCGATCGATGCAGCGGCGAGCAACAATGGGTATTTCGCGCTTCTCAGCAATGAGATCAAAGATCCGATCCAAGCGTTGTCTACCTACCGTAATAAAGATGTGATTGAGAAAGCATTTGGAAATTTGAAAGATCGCCTCAACTTTCGCCGGATGGAGGTTTCTTCCGAGCGGAGCTTGGACGGAAAACTGTTTGTCGAGTTTGTGGCCCTGATTTATTTGTCTTACATCAAGAAAGTCATGCAAGAGAAGCAATTGTTCCAGCGATATACCCTGCAGGGACTGCTGGATGAACTCGATGTCATTGAATGTTATGAACGGCCGGGATGTGAGGTGCAATTTGGCGAGATCACCAAACGGCAAATGGAACTTTATGAAGCCTTAGAAGTGCCGCCCCCAACCTCGTTATAATTTTGGCGGGAATCCAGGTTTGTAGAGAGCGTACAAAGATAGACCTTTTTCTTTGAGCACGGAGCTTCGATTGGCGATCTGCTGCTCCAGTACGAAGAGACCGACTGGGATTTTATTCAGCGGGTGGCTTCCCATGCGGGGGCCGTGGTGACGCCGGATGTCAGCACCCATGAGCCGAGGGTATGGATCGGCACGCCGACGGTAAAGCAGCAGGTGAAGCTGGAAGAAGGATTGTACCAAATTGAGCATGACGTACAATCGTTCCTGACCGCTGTGCAAACGGGGGCTGAAGACTTCCAGGAGCAGGACTTTACCCGCTTTCCGGTGCGTATGGATCAGTGGCTCAAGCTTTCATCCCCATCAATTATTTCTCACTCGGTTAAATAGTAATGTCGGTTTTCTTCCGCAGACATGGCAATTGCTTTTGTTTCATGAACCGTACCATATGGATGCTGAGGCGGCGCATAGATAACGTAAATTTTTAGTGGAGTATTACCCGTATTAGTTACGTTATGCCATTTTCCGGCAGGTATCATAATAGCATAGTCATCATAGGCCATTTCTTGAAAATCTAATCTATCTTTGCTATCACCCATTTGAACAAATCCCTGACCTTCTTCAATACGTATGAATTGATCAGTTGTCGGATGAACTTCTAATCCAATGTCATCTCCAACATTAATACTCATCAGAGTGACTTGAAGGTGTTTCCCTGTCCATAAAGCGGTGCGGTAAGTATTGTTTTGCTTAGTGGCTTGATCAATATTCACCACAAACGGCCTTGATCCATAATCTCCTAATTTAATGTTTCCATAATAAGGACTCCAGTTGCTATTGTACCGATTGTAATGTTGAGGATTCCAATCATAATTCCAGTAATTTCCATTCCACTTGTTATGCATTAGATGCCATGGATTATGATAGCATGCTTTAAGGTACATATTCATTCCTCGCCTCTCATGATTTCATTGTTTACCTTGTATCCTATGCAGTTGCCTATTCAAAGGAATGTTAAATAGGCAATAATGGGCAAGAGCCTAAAAAAGACGACAAGTGAAATACAAACAATTGATCCTGAATTGCGATATTAGCGATTAGGTATCATGGCAACTGCACATTATTCAGAACTGTTCTCTGTGACCATCCGCTGGCGGAAAACTGTACATACAAAGTGAACCTATACAATTTATTTTTCCATATAGTCTACTGTCATGCGTTAGTAAGTGTGCGCCCATATTTGATTACTTTTGACTTGCCCATGGGAGGCTGTTAAAGTTTTGGAACCATGCCCATAAAAAAAGCATAGGCTATGGATGAGGTGAACCTAATGTTTAGCGGAAATACAGTGGATACTACACGAATTTGGGGAGATGATTAATTCTCTACAGATGGCATATCCCGGGTTTCCCAGGAGTACTGTTCCTTGGAGTCCCAATTCGCTTGTTATCGCTCCAGTTCATTCATTCCCATTTGCATTTACTGCGTCTTCACTTGTTCACCATCCGAATAACGCACCTGTAATTCTCGTTCCCGAGAGACTGACGGAGGAACTACGCAAAGAGATTATCCGACTGTCACCACCAGGAAAAGGTGTCCATGCACAAACATTGTTAATCGGACCGGTTAGTGAAATCGTTGAACAACAGCTTAAAGCGACAGGGTTGACTACTTTGCGCATTGGAAATGCAAACCCGTATGAAACTTCTGCAGCCGTATCAAAGTATCGTTTGACCTATCCGCCTATGTCAGAGCAAGGCAGGAAAAATGTATTTCTTTTGTCGGGAGAAGTATTTGCGGAAGGTATGGCTGCGGTGGGTTATGCGATGCATGAAGGGCTTCCCATCTTATTATCCAAGAGGATGGAGTTACCGTATGAAGTGGAGCGGTTTTTTATGGAACACCCTACCCTGAACGTCTATATATTCGGTTCAGAATCGGTTATTTCTCGAGAGGTGGAAACCCAAATCCGTACTAATATGAAGGGAAATGTCGTACGGATACCCGGGGCTTCTCCATATGAGATTTCTGTCAACTTTTCCCGTTTTTTTGATCCGCATACGGGGGTGGGATGGAATCGAGATCAACCGGGGAGGGGAGATGCGTTTTCAATCGTTCCGACGACTGACTGGCAGCTTGGCGTCATCTCCGGTTTATTTTCTCATCTCGGCAAGCATGCTCCTTTGCTTCTCATTGATCGGAATAAAATTCCTCAAGCGGTGCAGAATTATTTACGATATTTGAATCCCGCAAAGAAATCTACTCAGCCGCCCTATATGCACGCTTACGTATATGGGAACTTCGATTCAATCGGATATGAAACCCAAGTTCAAATTGAAGAAGAAATCATTTTACGGGAACACTAATGCATTCCGAGCATTAGATAAATTAAAAGCCGATTCCCTTCTGGAACAAGGATTATCGGCTTTTAATTGTGCCTAGTGGAAGGGCCGCAGGAAAGTGAGTCCGTCGGACCGCTCCAAGCGCCAAGTCAAAATCTCCAGATTTATGGATTCTTTGTTTGGAGGCGGCGGTGCGTTCAATTCACCTGCCTCAAACGCAGTCGGCGCTTTCAATCCGATCGCTGCCGGCGCGGATGGAGAGGGACAGCAAGATACTGGGTTCAGAGGGGGAGGCTTCTTCGGAATGTTAAGGCAAATGTGGCCGACCTTCAGCTTCGGACTCCAAATGATAAGAACGATTCTTACGGATACTAATAAGGAGGAGGTGACTTGAAATGGTAAAACGAAATGAAAACAAAGTGAAAAACGGAAGTGTCGCTCAGCATCAAAAGGAAACCAAGGAAGAGAAACGAGCAGGAGATGAAAATCGCGGTTGCGGTTGCGGGTGTTAAAGGAGGAGGCGCGAAATTTTTCGCGCCTTTGATCATGCACTATACATATCCATCATATAGATCTATGTAGATGAATGCCAAATATCGACCATAGGGTGGTAACATTGCGATTACCGGACATAAAGCCTTATCTTGTTACTCGAAGATTGATCCCGGAGAATCAAGAAGCTCCAATCCATTTTATTTCCGCGGCGATTACACCGGAACAGTACTTTTATAGAAGAAATCATTTTCCCTATCCAGTTATATCCGAGCAGTCGTTCTTGCTTTCAATAGGTGGAGAAGTGAAGAGACCTCTGACCTTCCATTATCAAGATTTACTCCGTATGCCGTCAAAAGAAATGACGGTTGTTTTAGAGTGCTCCGGAAACAACAGAGGACATTTTCGACCGAGAGTTTATGGTGAACAATGGGAAGGAGGAGCCATTAGCCAGGGCGTATGGAGAGGAGCCCCTTTAAGAGATTTGCTAAAGTTGACCGGATTGCATGCGGCCTCAAAGGAAATCGTGTTTGAGGGACACGATTACGGGAAACGTACCGATCTTGAAGGCGAGTTCATGTTTGCAAGAAGCCTACCTTTGGAGAAAGCCTTGCATCCGGATACGTTAATTGCTTATGCACTGAACGGGAAACCGATTCCATACAAGCAAGGTTATCCGCTTCGATTAATTGTTCCCCAGTGGTACGCGATGGCCTCCGTCAAATGGCTTCGAAGTATTACTGTCATTGAGACTCATTTTAACGGGCCTTACCAAGATATTGATTATGTATATTATCCGGCAAAAGACAGTGATGCGGGGAAAATGCCCGTTACGACGATCCATGTCAATTCCATCATTCAGCAGCCGTTAAACTGGAGTGTATTGACCACGGGGATGCATCAATTGTACGGAATAGCTTGGACGGGAACCGGATTCATTACAAATGTTGAAATTAGTATAGATGGTGGAGAACGATGGGAACAGGCCGCCATTCAAAAATACCCCGGAAATCCGTATAGTTGGACCTTTTGGAGCTATATATGGGCCGCCCCCAAAAAAGGGGAATACACGATCATGTCCAGGGCAACAGATTCGATCGGTTTTGTTCAACCGCCAGAAGCAAGATGGAACCGAAAGGGATACGGTTATAACGCCTATTCCACTGTGCATGTCAAGGTTGATTAAAAGAAATAAACAAAACAAGTGACACCGTGGGAAATCGGGTGCCACTTGTTTGTGCCCATTATTGCTTGTACTGGGGTTCCTGGCTTTGGACATATTGAAGCCGCGCATTCAGGGAGTCAACGATCGTTTTCTGCGATTGTGCCATGGATTGAAACATTTGTTTTGCATTTTGATCCTGAGTTTCCAATGCGAACGACTTCAGATTTGCCATAACCGATTCCGCACTTGCGACTGTTTGTTGCAATTTAGTTGATACCGTCATTTACGTCACCAGTCAAGCCATCGCGGGAGTTTGCAGTTCTTGCAGTGAATATTGGCACTCAACAAGACAAAGGTCGAGATGATGCGCCCCTTCATTCAACATCATCTTCACCATCGGATTCGTTTCCTGATTGGCCAAGCTGCGAAGTTGACCGGCAGTTTGTTGGCACTTCTGAATGCATTGCTGTATATCGTTAGCAGGATTAGCTGCCATATTCATACACCTCTCTATAAAGGAATTGGTTGTTACTGCGCATGCTCAGCGGCATGCTCGCATTGACGAATACACATTTCGATATGAACAGCCCCAAACGTCGTCATGTCTCTTATAGCAGCTTTAGGGATGGCATTTGTAGCTGTACGCAGCATATTGGCCGTGTTCGTGCAATCGGTGATGCATTGCTGAATTTCTTGTTTAGTCGCCAAGATTGTCACCTCCTTTTCGTCCTTGTTTAGAATTCCCAGTTGTGAAAAATTTATTGCAGGTTAGTCGGGTGTTTCAGAAATTCCTGAATTTGCTGCTGTATCTGGGTAACATGCTTCATATGTTCGTCCCGGAATTGGGTGAAGAGTTGTCTGGTCTCCGCATTCGTGATCTGCATCATGTATTTGTTGTACAGCATTTGATGTGCCATTTCGGTCTCCAGAATATCGTGCATTTTATCGAGTTTATTCATAGCTGATCCTCCAGGCTATACAATGCCAAATCCGCTCATTTTTTGCGTCAACATGTTTTGGCGGGTGCGTGCCGCCATCTCCATGCCCTGAAACAACTTCTGAATTTGAGGCTCCGTTATTTCTTGATGCAACTCGGCCAGCTTGTTAGCCAGTACCTGCTCATGAAAAAGCATGTCTTTAAACGCATTGTTCAAGATTTCCTGTTCTGAAAGCATGGTCATCCTCCTCGGTTCTCTTTTTCATGATTAATTTAAATTGTTTTGAACGCTTACATGGATATTGCCTGTCGATTCAAGTGTTGCCAATAACACTTGAGAAACAGAAAATCCTTTCTTGGCAATTTCCTTTTTCAGCCAGTGCTCCTTTAATCCCAGCGCATACAGATGCTGCCGTTCTACTTTGCCATCGTAGATGAGCACGGTCCCCATTCCAGTCGGTGTATCCGGAAGTTTCAACATACTTCTCGTTATCGGGGAGGATTCCGGGGTTTTGATTACACTAAGTTCTCCCATCGGTTCAAGCACGGCAGCAGCAACATCAGATAAGTTATGCACTTTTTTTAGGCGAAGCTGGGCCAATAAATCATCCATCGTTACTTGAGCCCTTTTTAAATTTTTCTGTAGAATCTGACCGTTTTGTACTAAGGGTACGGGGCTTGTGCCTACCCACGAAGGAAATCTATAGTCGATCATCGAAAGCAGCAGACTCAAGGAATAGGCCACAGCAATGATAACTAGCGCCGCGGTAAGTGAAGATTCCGGGTTGACCATTCGGGACGTCGCCACATGAGCCATACCCGCGTGTGTGATAAAATTGAATGCCGAAACAATTCCAACCTGCCGCGGACCCATCAATCGGGTCATAACGACAATGCTAAAGTAAAGAATCGTCACTCTTAAGAAAATCTCCAAGGGAGTTAACGACGGTCCGCCATTCCATAAAGTGTCCCAATTCATTGAATATCCCTCTAATCAAGCAGTTGAGATAAAATGACGCCGAAAATGACAATCGTAACGCCTATCCCCAAATGCCACCAGGACAGGGCTCCAGTTGTTTGTTCGAGCTTCTCCATCTCCAACTGATTTTCGTTTGTTTTTGGGGTGGAAGGCATAATCAATTGCTTCATCTTCGGTCCATACAGAAATACTTGCAGGAGAAATATAACGATCAGGGCAGCAACCAAAAGCAGCTTCAGGAGCAGCACAGCACCCGGTCCTGTTTGCAGCGTGTTAAACTGCTCCCTTTTATCGAAAACGATATAAATACCTGTCAGAACAACAATGATAAGGCTTGTCCAGGTGAGCGGAGCATAACTCTTCATCATTAAACCGCTTATGGCATGAAGCTTGTTATTTCCTAACGCTTTTTTCAGTGCGGGCATAACAGCGAACTGGCTGTAGATCATGCTGCCAATCCAGGTAATCACCGCTAAAATGTGCAGTCCGACTATAGAGCCGTGAATGATTTTTTCCATAACGACCAACCTCCGACATTAGCTGCTCTTTACTGAATAATACAATTTACCTTCGGGGCTGATGGTCGCCAAATAAACATCCTTGAAATGCATCACCCCATATTTGAATAATTGATTTTCTAACCATTCTTCCGTCAGATTTAAGGACATTAGATTTTCGCGCACCACTTTGCCGCGATTGATAAGAATGGTCGGCAATCCCCCTGGTGGAACGGGAATTTGGAATTCGGTTGAATTAGGCGGTAAATGTTCGTTTTTTTTCACAACGCTCAAATGTCCGCTGGTTTCCAAAATGACTTGTTCGACTTGTACTAAATCAGATGCATCAGCAAGCCTCATCTCGGACAGCAGCAAGTCATTGTTGAAGAATGAGCGGCGCATATTTTGCTCGTTTATGATCCCTTTTTCAACCAAAATAACCGGTTTTCTCGTCATGAATCTGGACCAAGATCGGCTTCTTACGGCTAACCATGAAATGAAAAAATGCCAAAAATATAAGGTGGACGTTGCGATGACTGTAGTGGTGAACAAAATTTTCCCATCAAGCAGCGGTGCGACAGCCAAAGCGCCCAGCATCCATAAAAAGACGAAGTCGAAAGCGGTGAATTGCCCAGCAGCCCTTTTCATGAGGAATTTGCTCATCAAATAAATGAGGACTATGGAAACGACCGCCCTGACTGCAAAGCCTGTATTGGACAGATGCTCTGTCGATTTAAATAATTCAAGTAACTGATTCATTTTGTTTTCACACTCTCAGCGATATTTTCGATTGATAAAAAGGGGTGCAAGGCCCCCTTCTTGCTACGCAGACATTTTCCGGCATTCATCGGCACACTTGCAGCATTCATCCGCGCACAATTTACAGTGCTCGTCCTTGAATTTGTCGCACTCTGCTTCGCATGCGTCGCAAATAGTAGCGCCGATGGAGCAGATTTGTTTGACATACATACTGTTTCTTGCCACTCATTGCGAAGCTAAAGCGCAAATATCGGCGCAATCATGCAGCAGTTGCATGCAATGAACCCTTGCTTGTACGTCAGGCTCTTTTAAACAAGCGGTCAAGCATTCTTCGCATGCTTGCATACAACGATTGCAAGCATCAATACAAGTTTGATTCACATTCTGGGCTTGAACAATAGACATTCCTTTTTCCTTCTTGTTTTGATATTCGTTCTGTAGTTTTTGCCTTACACGCCATTCCTATTCATACATTGGTGAACATATGGAAAAACTACTGTAAACAAAGGAGGGATCTTGTCTCAATGGATTGGATGATGGGCGGTACTTATATGATGGGGATGTGTTTGATGATGCTGATCGGTATTATCGTGATCATTGCAGTAACCGGATATACCGTATATATCGTGGTCAGGCAATTGATCAAGAAATGCAAGGTGGAAGATACACCGTTACGGCTGTTGAATGAACGGTACGTCCAAGGAGAAATCAATGAGGAAGAATACAACCAAAAGTATAGTTTCTTGACGAATCGCTCCAGGTCTTGAGAGAAGAAAATATGGAAAATGAAGGGCGGTATTATACCGTTGTATAATGCTACATAGAATCTAGACAGCAAAAAAGGAGATTCTTAGTTGTGCCAACATCAAGACGAACATTCACGCCGGAAGAAAAAGCACGAATTGTACTGGAGATTCTAAGAGAAGAAAAGTCCATTTCGCAGCTGGCTTCGGAAGAAGGAATCCATCCCAATGTGTTAAATCGCTGGAAGAATGAAGCGACTCAAAATCTGGCTCAGCTCTTTGTAGACGACCGGAAAGGGATCACGAAGATGAAAAAAGAATACGAGCAGCAGATCGAAGACCTCTACGCCGAAGTGGGTAAACTGACCACCCAATTGTCGTGGCTCAAAAAAAAATCTGGCCGATAATCTCAGCCGTGCCGAACGGTTGCTCCTCGTCGAGTATGGGAACGCTGAACTTTCCATTCAAACGCAGGCGGACTTGCTCAGCCTGAATCGTTCCAGCCTGTATTACAAGCCGGTCCCTCCCTCCCCGGAGGAAATTCGCCTCAAGCACCGGATTGACGAGCTTTACACCCGCCATTCGTTTATGGGTTACCGGACGATTGCGGCCATCATGAACCGGGAAGGGGATGCTATTCATCCCAACACCGTACGGCGGTATATGCGGGAAATGGGGATCATGGCGATCTTCCCCGGTCCTAACCTGAGTAAGCGAGACCTACAGCACCGGATCTACCCGTACCTGCTGCGTAAGCTGCCGATTACAGCGCCGGATCAGGTCTGGAGTGTCGATATTACCTATATCCGCATGAAACAGGGCTGGATGTATCTGTATGCCGTCATGGACTGGTATTCGCGCTTCATTGTGGACTGGCAACTGGATCAAAGTCTGGAAATTGACTTTGTCCTGGAAACCATGAAACGCGCCTTGGCCCGTCGTGTTCCGTCCATCGTGAACAGCGACCAGGGCAGCCACTTCACCAGTCCCAAGTACATTGATCTGCTCAAGGAAAAGGAGATTCGGATCAGCATGGACGGGAAGGGCCGAGCGACAGACAATATTGTCATTGAGCGCTTTTGGCGCAGCCTAAAGTACAACGAAATTTACATCAACGAGTATGGCAGTCCAAGAGAGACCCGGCAGGGTGTAGGAGGATATATCCATTTGCATAATCACTACCTGCCTCATCAGTCCCTGCAAAACCATACGCCGGCTGCTGTGTATAACCAGGAGGTCATGCTTTCATCCACATAGGAATAAGGTGAAGGGAACTTTGTTCCCCTCCCGCGCCTTCGCTTGGGCCTTGTCCTCCACCTACAACAGCTCTACTTTTCACTTTGCACTTTTTTTCACACCTTAAATATATTCAAATCTCTGTCTTGACATCTTGTAGCACCATATTGGGGGGTATATGTAGAATGAGTGAGGGGGGTAGAGCGGCACGATGTCGGACCAGCAATAAGGTGAGGAACTGATGTTAGAACTCTTACTAAAGAGAGAAAACACTACTCCAACTTTTTTCGGAGATTTTGAAACCGAATATTATTTTTGAAGATACCAAATCCATTTGAACTATAAGGGAGTAAAATAACAAATAAGTTTTTGATGTATCTTGTATGAATCCTTTACGGCCTATTTAATGCAAAATGCATGAAGATAGGCCTTTTTTGACGATTAGAGATTATGACGCGGTAGAATATTGCTTAACTGATGCCCGATTCCGTAACTGCTTGATTTGAAACTTTCGATTTTAAAAGTATCGGAATGACGAGTGGATCGTGAACATGACCGACTCTGAGGGCGGCGTCCGCATGTGGCAGTATGACGAGCTGAGCCGGGTGAGCAAAATCGTGGAGGCCGATCTGACGGGGACGTTCTTACTTGTGACGGATGTCATCGGATCAGCGAAGTGAAGAATCCGCAGGCCACGGTAACGAAACTTTTCTACGACGAGCAAGACAACCTGATTTAGGTGACATCGCCAGTTTACATTCTGAGAAGTTTGCAATTTTTTGTTAAAATTAGGAGTGAACACAATATCTTAAAGTGTATTGGACTATTTGAGCAGTACCGGTACGTGGCATCAATTTTCGCCTCGAATCCAATGAGACGAGGTCCACATCATTCATCCCGCCCTAGTAATGTTCTTACTTGGCAGTATTGACTATTTCTCTATAAGCAGACATCAGGCATCCACTATAGCGACGACAAAAAGTGCCTTTAACCCGCATGGTTAAAGGATTTATGCTCGAGCTTTCCGTGGTGTAGAAAAGGGGCTAAGGGGACTACTTCAAGACTTAAAATCCTGCAGTAGGCGAATACCGTACCGGCTCGATCCCGGTCCTCGGCATCTAATCTATAGGTATTTGGAAATGATCGCATGGCCCCGTTATTAAGTGGGTGTCTGTGCGATTTTTTTCGTGTCTAAAACATTCAGGCATTTGCTCATGGCATTAGCCGAAGTGGGATTATATTCCTATAATGGCGGAGCATCAGGAAAGGCACTCAGTTTGCGAGCAAGCTAGTCCTTTCTGGTTAATACCTCAACCATGATTCCTGCTCCAAGCCGGAAGCCGTATGTAAAAGAAGAGGCCAGTTCCATTCCATGGGTCTGAGCGTATAAGTCCAGCAGAGCCTCAAGCTCCTCAAACTCCTCCTCGGAATGCCGCTTTTTCCAAGCCTCAATCGCCTCGGATGTCTTTCGGCTGATCTGCCGATAATCCGGGTCGCTGGAGATCACTTTTTCATCGGGACACAGGTTGCCGTGATACAATTCCTCCAAAAGGCTTCTCATTCCATCCATCCTATCTGTAAAAGTATATAATATAGCGCTTTAACCTTGCCAAAGCTAATGAAGTTTAAAAAGAATCCAAGTTCAATTTAGAAGCGCTGTCCCCAGTGGGGCCTTCTCTTGATAAGCTGTTGACAGATTACCGCGTAAGCGACGTTCAATTATCAGATAAATCCTATCTAAAATGTCAATGAAAGCTCAGCTTTCACGCAGTTCTATTCGCAAAATGACAATTTGCTATTCCTGACTTTATCTTGTCCCTGAAGCACTGAGATGGCACAGGTATCTTTTTTCTTGAATAGATAATACCATACAAATTTCATTTTGTAGAGTATACTACGTGGATTATTCTTGGCATACAACGGAATAATGAATCAAAAAGAGGTATTTTCCTTGAAATCAGAACAAATATTTGGACAAGTTTTAAGGACAATTCGTAAAAAGCAGAAAATGAGTCAGGAGAACTTGGCCTTTCGAAGCAATCTTGATCGGACATACATATCTATGTTGGAGCGTGGCATTCATCAACCAACATTAAATTCTTTGCTTGCAATCGCCAGTGCTTTAAGCATGAAGGCTTCAGAGTTGGTGGAACTCGTTGAAAATGAGATTGAAAAAGAATGAGCGACCATTATAATTATTTCAAAATGACTGTGCGAAAACGCATGGTCATTTTATTTTGAGTAAGTGTTGATAAAAAAACGCTGGATACCACCCGAGCGCAAGGGAGAAATGAAAGACAAATTGAACAGTTGCCAAGGCAGATACGTTGTTGACAGTCTACCGCTTCTTTTGGAGCGGTTTTTCTTTTGCTGATAACCTTCGCAATTTCACCCCATTAAGTATTAACTTGTAAGCGATTTCCATGTACTGTACCTTAGCTTCCACACCAACACTCTGCCGAGATCACCGCGATTGGCTAGGAAAATAGTCTGATTTTAGGGAAATTTATCCAAAAAGTTCTCAGTTTGTTCATTGATCTTTGTTTCTCTGCCCCTTTATAATCTGTGTGGATTTTGCCATAAAAAGAAAGTGGTTCCATGGATAAGAGACTCCCAATCGACGAAAAGGAGAGATTTGATGAGAATCAACAGAAGGGATTTTCTCAAGTGGTCGGTGGCGGCAGTGGCAGCGCTGAAATTGGAAATGGATATGGACAAGCTGAACACGGTGATGGCAGCGGACACGGACCCGCCGGTGATTTGGCTGCTGGGATCGGGTTGTTCGGGCTGCAGCATATCCACTCTGAACGTGACGAACCCGACCACCATCGAAGATGTGCTTCAGAACAAAATCAGTATGAAGTATGATAGCACGCTCATGGCGGCCTCAGGTGAAAGTGCAATGCAGGCGCTTGAAAATGCGGCGAACCAGTATAACGGACAATTCATTCTTGTAATCGAGGGTGCTATTCCGGGGGGAGCCTCCAAGAACTACTGTATTATCGGTGAGCAGAACGGGGTTCCGCTTACCATGTATGATGCTGTACTCAAATATGGACCGAAAGCGAAATACGTCGTATCGGCAGGCACCTGCGCCTCCTTCGGCGGTGTGGCAGCCGCAGCCCCCAACAGCACAGGATGCGTAACCGTTAAATCACTGCTGAGCGGCCAAACCGCGAACCCGGTCGTCAATTTGGCGGGATGTCCTGTGAATGCGACGGTAATGGTGCAGACACTGCTTGATTTAATTTTGACTGGTGTACCTTCTCTCGACAATAACGGCCGCCCGAGTAAATATTTCGGCACAAGCATACATAGTGTGTGTCCGAGAAGAGGACAAACCCAGGTCTCCCAGCCTGGAATTTATGGCTGCTATAAGAGTGTCGGCTGTAAAGGTCCCTTTAACCAATCGCCATGCCCGTCGCTCAAGTGGAACAACCAACAAGGCTGGTGCATCCAATCGGACTACCCGTGCATCGGTTGCACAGCACCTGCATTCCCGCTAAATCCACTCATCAACGCTTAAGCGGCGACTAAGAATGGGTGAATGATCGAAAGGTCCCCTTTAAAGTGGTTCCATGGATAGGAGACTCCCATTCCGCGAAGAGGAGAGATTTGATGAGAATCAACAGGAGAGATTTTCTCAAGTGGTCGGTGGCGGCTGTGGCAGCGCTGAAGTTGGAAATGGATATGGACAAGCTTAACACGGTTATGGCAGCGGACACGGACCCGCCGGTGATTTGGCTGCTGGGGTCGGGATGTTCGGGCTGCAGCATATCCACGCTGAACGTGACGAACCCGACCACCATCGAAGATGTGCTTCAGAACAAAATCAGTATGAAGTATGATAGCACGCTTATGGCTGGCGCAGGTGAAAATGCGATGCAGGCGCTTGAAAATGCGGCGAACCAGTATAACGGGCAATTCATTCTCGTGATCGAGGGCGCTATTCCAGGAGGAGCTTCTAAAAACAACTGTATTATCGGCGAGCAGAACGGGGTTCCGCTTACCATGTATGATGCTGTGCTCAAATATGGACCGAAAGCGAAATACGTCGTGGCGGCAGGTACCTGCGCCTCCTTCGGCGGTGTGGCGGCCGCAGCCCCCAACAGCACAGGGTGCGTAACCGTTAAATCGCTGCTGAGCGGCAAAACTGCGAAACCGGTCGTCAATTTGGCGGGGTGTCCCGTGAATGCGACGGTAATGGTGCAGACGCTGCTTGATTTAATCTTGACTGGTGTACCTTCTCTCGACAGTTACAGCCGCCCGAGTAAATATTTCAGCACAACCGTACACAGTGTTTGTCCAAGAAGAGAAACAGAAGAAGTGTCCCAGCCCGGAATTTACGGCTGTTATGAGGAAATCGGCTGCAAAGGCCCTGGAAACCTATCGCCATGCCCGTCGCTAAAGTGGAATAACCGACAAGGTTGGTGCGTCCAATCGAATTATCCTTGTATCGGTTGTACATCTCCCGCATTCCCGCTAAATCCTGTCATTTCCGTCTCAAGCCACGATTAAGAAAGGGTGAATGATAATGAGTACAATTAAACTGGATCCAGTAACTCGTCTGGAAGGACATTTGAAGGTCGAAGTCACGCTGGACGCAAATAATGCGGTTGCTTCCGCCACCGTCGCCGGAATGCTGTTCCGGGATTTTGAGAACATGCTGCTGAGTCGGCCTCCAAGAGATGCTGCTTTCCTGACTCAGCGGATTTGCGGGGTATGCCCGGTACCGCAGGCCGTTGCTTCCTCCAAGGCGGTTGAGAAGATAACGGGCTTTAAACCCAATCTCCAGGGGCTGATGCTGCGGAATCTGATTCAAGGGGCGAATTTCCTGGACAGCGGAATCACGCATTTTTACCATTTATCGTTACTAGACTATATTCAAGGTCCGCAAATGAGCCCGTGGACGGGAGGCTACACGCAGGATCTAAGGTTCAGTGCCGCCGATACCCAAACGCTGACGAATCACTATCTTTCGGCGCTGCAAATCCGCAGGAAGGCTAACGAAATGGCGGCCATCTTCAGCGGTAAGCTTCCCCATGCCGCGAATATTGTTCCGGGCGGTGTAACGGCCCTGCCATCGGCAACGGAAATCACCAACTTCAGAAACTATTTGAACGATATACAGTCCTTCATTTCCAGTACTTATCAATCGGACGTCAACATGCTGGCTTCGGCTTACAGCGATTACTACAACGTGGGGACAGGGTACGGCAACCTGATCACCTTCGGTGTGTTTGACACAAATACTTCCGGAGGCTTGTTATTCCCTGCCGGTACGGTCACAGGCGGAACCGTCGGCACATTCAACGAAGCGAACATTAAGGAATACAATAAATATTCGTATTACTCCTCTCCAAGCGGACAAGCTCCGGCAAGCGGCACCACGACAGCGAGCTACGGAAAGAGCGGAGCTTACACCTGGTTGAAATCTCCCCGGTACAACAATACGCCATTCGAAGCGGGACCGCTGGCCAGAGTGTGGGTAAGCGGCGACTACCGCAATGGCGTATCCGTTATGGACCGGCATATGGCGCGCTACGTAGAAATGGCCAAGCTCGTAAGCAATATGCAAACGTGGCTGGATCAATTGACGCCAGGGGCCAGCGGATTTACGAATATCGGCGATCCGGCATCGGGCAGCGCCTCCGGATTAACGGAAGCTCCCCGGGGCGCGATCGGCCATTGGTTATCGGTATCGAGCTCCAAAATTTCCAAATACCAAATCATTACCCCAACCTGCTGGAACGCCTCTCCGATGGACGACTCCGGCAACCCGGGCCCTGTTGAAAAAGCACTGATTGGCACCCAGGTGGCAGACCCGGCGCAGCCTGTGGAACTGCTCCGCATTGTGCATTCCTTTGACCCCTGCACCGGTTGTTCTGTGCATGTCATGTCCCCAGACGGCGTGGAAATGTCCAAATTTGTCGTGCAGCCTCTTGGCAAATAACGATGAAGGACACCGCGGTCATTGGAATCGGCAACATACTCCTGAAGGATGACGGCATCGGCGTCCATACGATCCGCGAGTTGGAGAAAGAAGACCTCCCGTCCACGGTTGAACTGGTGGATGGGGGGACTTCCACCCTTGCCATGCTGAGCTATTTTCTGGAGTGCCGGAAAATTATCGTTATCGATGCGCTCAAGGCCGGCTTGGAGCCCGGAACGATTTACCGGATCAGGCCGGAGGATCTTGCGAGCTACGAGAAGGGGAATTTATCCATTCACGATGTTCAAATTTTAGATGTGGTCCAAATGGCCCGCATGCTCGGCGCCGCTCCGGACGTGACCATATTCGGCATTGAACCGCTGGAGATCGGTTATGAACTCGAAATGTCGGATCTCATGAGGAACAAGATTCCTGAGATTATCGGGCTTCTCAAGCAAGAATTGGGCTTCGCAAGTCAGGAGGAGACGAGCTTTGCATGAAGCGGCTATTGTAGAAAGCGCCTTGGAATTAATCCTCGCGAAAGCTGAAGAGCACCATTTGACCAAAATTAGGCGCATCACGGCCAAGGTAGGAGAACTGTCGGGGGCCCTGCCGGAAGCCATGCAATTCGTTTTTCTGAACGCATCGCAGGGGACGATTGCTGAAGGGTCCGATTTTATCATCGAACAAGTGGAAGCAACAGCCTCATGCGGGAGCTGTGACATTACGTTTCCCATCCGTTTTTACCATCCCGTGTGCCCTTCATGCGGCGGGCTGGACAATCAGGTGCTTACAGGTTATGAGCTGTATATCGATACGATGGAGGGTGATTAAATGAGCAGCATTAAAGTCGTTACCAACATCCTGAAGGTGAATGACGAGCTGACGCGGGAGAACAAGAAGCTGATGAACCAGAAGGGGCTGTATGTCATCAATTTAATGAGCTCCCCGGGGTCCGGCAAAACTTCCATTCTGGAGAAAGTGATCGCGAGGCTTAAGAATGAAGTGAAGATTGCGGTGATTGAGGGTGACCTCTATACGACTAAGGATGCCGAAAGAATCGAGGCCCACGGCGTGCAGGTCGTGCAAATCAACACCGAGGGCGGGTGTCACCTGGACGGGCAGATGATCCGGAACGCCTTAAGCCATTTGAACTTGGAAGAGACGAACCTGCTGATTATCGAGAATGTCGGCAACCTGATTTGTCCCGCATCCTTCGAGCTGGGGGAGGATCTGATCATCACCGTATTAAGTACGACGGAAGGAAACGACAAGCCGCAGAAATATCCGCGCATGTTCGAAAAGTCCGGCATTGTCATTTTGAATAAAGTCGATTTGGTGCCTTATACGAACTTTAACAAGGATGAATTCCACAAGGATATACAGGAAATTAATCCGAAAGCAAATATTATTGAAACTTCCTGCGTAACCGGCCAGGGAATTGATGAGCTGTGCTCCTGGTTGAAGGAAAAGATCTCGATCTCGAATCCAGTATAAAAAAAGGAGTGTTACCTATGCCTCATATTGGTTTTGGCGAACTTATTGTTATTTTGGTCATCGCGTTAATTGTGTTCGGTCCCGGCAAGCTTCCCTCGGTGGGCGGAGCCATCGGGAAAGCCTTCTCTGAATTCCGGAAAGCGTCCAAAGAGTTGACCGGCGAGGCTGCCGTTTCAACTGCCACTAACGAGCCTGTTCCGATTCAAGCTGCCTCTGTTCCGGTTCAAGCAGCCGTTACTCAAGAAACCAATGAAGTCAAGTCATAATCGTCTCATCGGTGAATGTTGATGTGGGAGAGCGAAAATATCGTTAAGGCCGTTCGCTGGCTGGGCAAATTCCGCGCCCGCATCATCGCCGGAGTGTTGATTGTCATCGCCTTGGCGGCGGCCGTATATGCGGTGTCGGACCCGCTTCTGAAGCTGTTATGCCGGCCGCTGCAGGATCAGCCGCTGTTCTATATGACGCCTGTAGACGGAGTGATGACGAAGCTGAAGGTGGCGATGTTCGGAGGAATTGTCGCTTCTTTTCCCGTTCTGGCCTGCCTGATCGTGTCCATGTTCGCCCCCCTGCTGGGACGCGGCATTCGTCTCAAAATTTATTTTTTGGCCATTCCGATCGCTGTCGTTCTGTTTGCGGGGGGGATCGCATTTGCCTACGAGTTTATTTTGCCGAACACCGTCGACTTTCTGATCAAGAGCGGACAAGGAGTTCTGAAGCCGATGATTTCCGGGAATGCTTATGTATCGTTTATGGCATTCTTTTTGATCTCGGTGGCCCTGGTTTTTGAACTGCCGATCGTGATGGTCGCGCTGTCGAGAATTGGCCTGATTCATTCCAAGATGCTGATGAGAAAACGGAAATTCGCGATACTGGGAATTGCGATCCTACTGGCGATTTTGTCTCCAACCCCCGATGCGTTCTCGCTCTTGGCGGAATCGATACCGGTGGCGGCGCTGTACGAAATCAGCATTTGGACGATTTACCTTCTGGAGAGAAAGGGCATGCCAGGGATGAAGCGTGTGACTACCCATGATTAATCAAAACCGTGTACGGCAAGATACGGATCAACCGGTGCTCGAGCATTTGGCGGAGCTGCGCAGAAGGTTAATTGTGACAGTGGTTTCCATCATTGTTCTGACCGCCGTCATTTACACGAAAGCGTTCCTGATTGTGGAGATTTTAAAAAGATCCGTTGGGAACGAGGGGCTGGATCTGGCGTTTTTTTCGTTAACCGGAGCTTTTGTCCTGAGGGTCAAGCTGTCTTTTATTGCGTCCCTTGTCGCGCTGTCCCCGCTCATCGCTTACCAGCTGTTTGCTTTTATCGGTCCCGGTCTGACCGCCAAGGAACGAAAAGTGCTGCTTTCGGCGGTGGTTTATATGGTTCCCAGTTTCGTTTTGGGCGTCGTGCTCAGTTATGCGGCGGTCGTTCCTTCCGTTTTGCGCGTCCTTCTCACATACGGAAATTCTTATATGAAGGCGGCCTTGTCGGGCGAGGAATACATCAGCTTCATTGCGATGCTGTGCGTCGTTTTCGGTCTTGTCTTCATGCTTCCTTTTCCGCTCATCGCGCTTGGGAAGCTGGGGCTCCTGCGTTCCTCCTGGATGAAAAAAGCGAGGTTCACCATTGTGTTCTCCGTATTGATCGGGGAAGGCTTGCTCGTGGCTGACATCACCTCGGTGATCCTGCTGGCCGTACCTTTGATTCTTATTTACGAAATCAGCCTAAGAGTCGTCATACGGATGGAGAAACGCAGGGAGGCGGCGTCACAATAACATCTAGGAATGGAATGAGGGCGAGAAGCTATGTTGAGTGAGGTCATCCGGGTGGAGGTCCAGGTGAAGGGCATTGTGCAGGGAGTGGGATTCCGCCCTTTTGTCTACCGGCTTGCGCATCAGCATGATCTGAGAGGATGGGTCACGAACGACGCAAGCGGCGTCAGACTGGAGGCGGAGGGCCGCAGGCCGGACATTGATACTTTCTTGGCTTCATTACGAACGTCCGCCCCGCCGCTCTCGCATATCGAGGAACTGACCTGGGTGCTGCACTCCCCAATCGGATACACGGAATTCAGCATAAAAGAGAGCGTTGGCGCTACCTCTCACGAGGTGAACCTCTCGCCGGATATCTACGTGTGTGAAGATTGTCTTGCGGAGTTGAAGGACCCCGGTAACCGGAGGTTCCGCTATCCGTACATCAACTGCACCAACTGCGGGCCCCGGTTTACTATTACGGTTCAGGTTCCATACGACAGGAAGCATACGACGATCCGGGATTTCGAGCTGTGCGAGGATTGTAAGAAGGAATACCATGATCCATCGAATCGGCGGTTTCATGCCCAGCCGGTGTCATGTCCAAAGTGCGGACCAAAGGTATATCTGCTGGATGCTTCCGGCAAAAGAGTAGATACCGCTGATCCGGTCGCGTGTGCCGCCGAACGGTTGAAGTCGGGCGCCATTCTAGCGGTCAAGGGCCTTGGCGGCTATCACCTCGCTTGCGACGCGGCGCAGGAGTCGGCGGTACGGGAGCTGCGGGCGCGTAAGCGCAGGGACGGCAAACCGTTCGCCGTTATGGCGGATTCGCTGGAGACGGTGCTCCGCATTTGCGCCGTTACGGAGAAGGAACGGGAGCTTCTAACGAGCCCCCGGCGGCCGATCGTCCTGCTTCCGTTGAAGACAGAGGCATTGAAGTTTCTTCCGGCGGCGGATTCCCTTTCACCCGACAACAACATGCTGGGTGTGATGCTGCCGTATACGCCGCTGCAGCATCTGTTGTTTCAGGACGGAATGGAGCTTATGGTCATGACGAGCGGCAACCGTTCCGGTGAGCCTATTGTGTACCGCGACGAAGAGGCTGTACCCGCTCTTCAAGGAATCGCCGACTATTACCTGGCTGGGAAACTGCCAATTCATATGCGGACGGACGATACGGTAACCAGTGTGTTTCGGGAACGGGAGTACATCATCCGCCGATCACGCGGGTATGTTCCTTTTCCAATTGACTTGTCCGCTGTCGTTCAATCGGCGGAAGGAAAGCCGCACAAGTCCGGCAATCCTCCCATTTTGGCTTTGGGGGGAGAACTCAAGAATACGTTTTGTTTGGTCAAAGACCGCAAAGCCTTTGTCAGCCATCATATCGGCGATCTGGATAACCTGGAAACACTGGATTCCCTGATCGGCGGAGCAGAGCATTTTCAAAATATATTCGCAGCCGAACCCGGGGCTTTAGCCTTCGATATGCACCCTGGATACCGGTCCTCTCAATATGCGTCCGAACAAAAGAATATCGTCAAGATTCCCGTTCAGCATCATCACGCGCATATCGCTTCCTGTATGGCGGAGAACGGCGTTTCCGGTCCGGTGATTGGAGTTGCCTTCGACGGCACGGGACTGGGCGAAGACGGGCATATCTGGGGCGGTGAATTTTTCGCCGGGGATTACAGTGGATTTGAGCGTATGGCCCGCTTCGGGTATGTCCCGCTCCCCGGAGGGGATGCGGCTGTCAAGGAGCCTTGGCGGATGGCCTTGAGCTATATTCTGAATGACGAAGCTGCTGAGCTGCCGGCCGAGTTGCTGAAGACAATCGAGCCGTACAAAAGGGACATTGTCACACGCCAAATTCTGCAGCGCATCAACACGCCGCTTACGAGCAGCGTCGGCAGGCTGTTTGACGCCGTGTCGTCTCTAACCGGGGTATGCCATTATGCCGAATATGAAGGTCAGGCGGCCATCCGTTTGGAAAGCGCGGCTGACCGGGAGACGGCACGGATCTATCCTTACGAAGTGAAGACTGTGCAAGGCATGCTTGAGATCGGCACTGCGCCTCTGATCCGGGAATTGGTTCGCGAAATTCGCGACGGCATGAGCATTTCCGGAATTTCCGGAGCGTTTCACCGGACACTGGCTGCCATTGTAGCGGATATCTGCGGACGGATTCGATCCAAGCGGGGTCTGAATGAGGTGGCGCTCAGCGGCGGTGTGTTTCAAAACCGCTTGCTGCTCGCCCTTACGGTCGACGAATTGGAACGCAGCGGGTTTCGCGTATTGCTTCACAGCAAGGTGCCCGCTAATGATGGGGGGCTCTCACTGGGTCAGGCGGCGATCGCGCTGGGCAAATATCTTACACGGGAAGGGATGCGAGAAGCATGTGTTTGGCAATACCCGGAGTAGTAGAAAGCGTAAGCGGCGACAGGGCGGTGATCGATATTACCGGTATCCGGAGGGAAGTGTCCATTGCCCTGGTTGACCAGGTGAACGTTGGAGATTACCTGCTCGTTCATGCGGGCTGTGCGATTGCGATCATCGATAAGCAGGAAGCGATGGAGACGCTGGAGCTGCTTAATCAGCTGGCGGGGAATATCCATGCTTAGTGAACTGGAACCATTCAGAAATGAAACGTTGGCGGAAGGCCTGGTGAAGGCCATCCAGCGCTATGACGGCAGGCCCGTTTCAATTATGGAGGTGTGCGGCACCCATACGATGGCGATCTCCCGTTATGGAATTCGGGAGCTGCTGCCGCCGAACGTCAGGCTCATTTCGGGACCGGGCTGTCCGGTCTGTGTAACCCCGAGCTTTTACCTGAAATCAGCTTTGGAGCTCTGCAGGAGAGAGGATACCATCGTGGCTACTTTCGGTGACATGATGCGGATTCCGTATAAGGGCGTCAGCCTGCTGACCGAGAAGGCGCTGGGCAGAGATATCCGTATGGTCTATTCCCCGCTGGACAGTCTGGATATCGCCCGACAGCACCCGGACAAGACCGTCATCTTTCTGTCCGTTGGGTTTGAGACGACGGTTCCCGTTACGGCAATCGCGGTTCTGGAGGCCGCACAGCAGGGGCTTGACAATTTCATGATCCTGTCAGCGAATAAAACGATTCCGGCGGCGATGCACCTGCTGTCTTCGGACCCTGAAGTCGCCGTTGACGGGTTCCTGTATCCCGGCCATGTCAGCGCGGTGATCGGCTCTGGCCTTTACGAGGAACTGGCCAAGGCGTATGGGATTCCGGGAGCCGTCACCGGGTTCGACCCGGCGGATATTTTGGGCTCGATCCTCTACGTGCTGGAGCAAATCCGGGACAAGAAGGCCACCGTCGCCAACTTGTATTCCATGGTTGTTCAACCGGGTGGCAATCCGATTGCCCGGGGAAAAATCGATGAGGTATTCGAGCCTTCAAATGCCGTCTGGCGGGGACTCGGACAGATCCCGGGCTCAGGCCTTCGGCTTCGTGAGAAATACAGAGCCTTTGATGCATGGGGCCTGATAAACGGCTCCGTGGAGGAACGGGACGAGGAAGCGCGCGGCTGCCGCTGCGGCGATATTTTGAAAGGAAAATGCCTCCCATCCGATTGCAAGCTGTTTGGAAAAGCATGCACGCCCGAAACCCCGGTCGGTTCCTGTATGGTGTCGAGCGAAGGGACCTGTGCGGCATATTACCGATATCAATAGCGGGAGGAAGTCCAATGAGCGAAATCATTACTTTAGCCCATGGCAGCGGGGGGAAGCTGACCCATCAACTGATCCAAGGGATATTTCAGAAGCACTTTCGGAACGATTGGCTCCTAGAGGGCGGCGATTCGGCAGTGCTGGAGACTCTCCCGGGACAAATGGCGTTTACCACGGATTCCTATGTGATTCATCCGCTTTTTTTCAGGGGAGGGAACATCGGGAAGCTGGCCGTCTGCGGGACCGTTAACGATCTGGCCGTCTGCGGTGCGATTCCGAAGTATATCAGCTGCGGCTGGATCATCGAAGAAGGGTTTCCTCTGGGGGAACTGGAGGAGATTGCGGAATCCATGGCGGCGACCGCGCAGGAAGCGGGCGTATTTATTGTAACCGGTGATACCAAAATCGTTCCGAGAGGCTGTGCGGACAAGCTATTCCTTAACACCTCCGGAGTGGGCTTTATTCCGGAAGGTCTCCGGCTGTCTCCCGCCTTGATCCGGCCGGGGGACCAAGTGATCGTCACCGGTACGATCGGGGACCACGGGACAGCGATTCTGATTGAGCGGGAACAGCTTCAGGTGGAGACCGGACTTGCCAGCGACTGTGCGCCGCTGAACGGAATGCTGGAGCTGATAACGGCTTCAATGGGCGGTGCTGTAAGACTTATGCGGGACCCGACCCGCGGCGGCGTAGCCACTACACTGAATGAATTTACGGAGGGGCAGAGCTTCGGCATCCGGCTGGAGGAACATGCGCTTCCCGTAAAAGGGGAAGTGAGCGGTCTATGCGGCATGCTGGGAATGGACCCGCTGTACATAGCTAATGAGGGCAAAGCCCTTCTGATCGTCGACGGGGCCCAGGCAGAGCGAGCGATGGAATTGCTGCGCAGTCACCCCAACGGACGGGACGCTGCCGTAATCGGCGAAGTTGTCGCGGATCATCCGGGAAAGGTGTATATGCGTACGCTGGCCGGAGGCCACCGCATCATCGATATGCTGGTAGGCGACCAATTGCCCCGGATTTGTTAAGCAGCGGGATACCCCATCTTAAAGAAGGACCTTATCCCCGGATTACGAAATACTAAGACGGTCTGAGACTGCAGTAATGAAAAATGATGCGCGAGGCGCTTCTACCAGGAGAAGGTGTATGAATGAGGAAAATTTCCGCCAGTAACGGCTACGTCTACTTTCTTGTTGTATTGGCGCTGCATGTGTTGGGGGGAGCCGGATTTCTCACGGCAGCGGCCCGCGAGCCGAAGCTGTGGGGTCTTGGCCTTTTGGCTTATACGCTCGGCCTGCGTCACGCTTTTGACGCCGATCATATTTCGGCCATTGACAATACGATCCGGAAGCTGATCGAACGGAAAAGAAACCCTTTAGGCGTGGGCATGTTTTTTTCCCTCGGGCACTCGACGGTTGTCTTCCTCATGGTGCTGGGGATCGCGCTCTCGATGAACACGTTTGTGCTCGATAATCCAAAAGTACGTGAAGTCGGCGGGCTGATCGGGACGCTGGTATCCGGCTTCTTCCTGATCTTTGTCGGACTGATTAATGTGTTCACACTTATGAAGCTATGGAGCAGAGCCCGGGGGGCGGCGAACCAAACAGGCGGGAATTCCGGATTGAGTCATATGCATGGACCCAAGGGGATGTTTACCCGATTTTTGGCTCCTGCCCTTCGGATGATCAGCAAAAGCTGGCATATGTATCCGCTCGGATTTCTGTTCGGGCTTGGCTTTGATACGGCGACGGAAGTGAGTTTGCTTGCTATATCGGCCAGCACTGCGAACGAATCGGTCTCGATTATCGGCATTTTGTCCCTGCCGCTGCTGTTTGCAGCCGGAATGAGCTTAATGGACACGGTCGACGGCGCGATTATGACAAGGGCCTACCGCTGGGCATTCATTTCCTACAAGAAAAAGACAGCCTATAACCTGATCGTTACCGGTGTCTCGGTTGTATCCGCGTTTTTTATCGGCTCCGTTCAGCTCGTTCATCTAATTGAAGCGAAATGGCCGCAGCATCTCCAGTGGATCAACAGGCTCGGTATCGATCACCTTGGCTACGCTCTGGCCGGATTTCTGATTTTGATCTGGATCGTCTCGATGATCATTTGGAGAGGGATGAGAGGCAGACAGGCCGTTGACGGATGTGAACTTTAGGATATTCAAGCTATCACATGATTCCCGCCATGCGGGGATTGTGTGATTTTTTTAAAATATAAGAATCTATAAGTTTCACACTTATAAATGGCCTTATATTTCTACGAGAAACAGATGCCCTCCTTCTGCAAGGACGGCGCAACCGTTTCTTCTTGTCTATTAATACTTCTCCAATATCGTCTCATTGATGATCATGCTTACGAATTGGGCCATTTGCTCAGGTGCTTCGCGACGTTCCTCCCGTATCCACTGGATAAGGCTATTCCAAAAACCGCCGGCGGAAAAGGCCATGATATATTTGGCCATAGCCGTATGGGGTCCAGGTTCTGTAAGGGGAACCACGGTCCGGTGAATCACCGGGAGGTATTGATTATATTTTTGCAGCAGCAAATGCAATAAATCATTGTTCTCCAACCTCATAAGAAAATCCATATGCTTCTCCCAGAAAGTAAAATAAACTTTGGCCATATTATACACGGTTAAGGTTGGTTCCGCCTGCAATCGTTCGATGTATTCCTCGCACAGTTTTTGTACGTATCCATTCAATACTTCATCCTTGGATTTAAAATTGCGATAAAAGGTACGTCTAGCCAGTTGGGCTTTCTCCGCTATTTCGGAGATGGTGATTTGACTGTATGTTTTATGTTTCATTAATTCCAGCAACGCCTCGATAAGCCATGTCTTGGACTGCTCCGCAATGGGATTGATTTTCTCGTTCGGCATAAAGTTCTCCTTCGGATAGGTGTCACAAATGATTGGCTTTGTAGCACTTGCGCCTGATCTGTTGACCTTATTTGATGCGGTTATTATACTGAAAACCAATCAGTGTCACAAGTGTGACATTCGCTTAAGGAGGGGGATTATGAAAACATTTTATATGATCGTCTGGCTGCTTCCGGTCATTTTTATGTTGCATGATTTTGAAGAAGTCATTATGATCAGAGCCTGGCTGCAAAGAAATAAGTCATACATTCGGGCCAGAAAGGGCAAACCGGTTCCTTTTAATATTCAGGCTTCAACGGCCTCATTTACAGTCGCGGTAGCCATTGAGTTCGTCATTTTATCCGTAATAACGATCCTTTCGTATTTGCTGGATAATTATGTTGTCTGGTATGGAGCTTTTGCAGGTTTTACCGTTCATTTAGTGTTTCATCTCTATCAATGGATTCGCTTTAAAAAATATGTTCCGTCCGCGTTGACCTCCGTTGTTTTTCTGCCGGTATGTTGCTATTTTCTATATAAATCCGCTGTCTTCCTAGGATATGACGCTTTAACTCTAATACTATCGACTTTAATTTTTACAGTCATTATTGCAGTGAATATAGCTGTTTTGCATAAGCTGATGGTTCGTTTTGACAGATGGCTTGATCAGTACAAACTAACCGTTAACTAATGGAGAGCGCATTGCTCTCGCGGATACGATCGGCTGTGCTTATCAATGGCCTCCTATTTCTATGAGAAACGGATGCTCTTCTCCTGTGGGGTGTATCCGTTTTCATTTCAGAAAATGACATGTTTTATAAAAAAAATTTCTTCCATTTAAAATTAACTGAATTTCTCCTTCATTTGCCCCGGGAAATCGGCCCGGCCGGTCATTTGGCGGCGCAGCAGGCGCAAACCCTTGATCTTATGCGGAAAATCCATGCTCGGGCCGCTTAAGAAACGTAAAATTTAATCGTTTTCATTTCGGTTTATTTTTTACTAAAAAATGGGCTCGAAAGCGATGCGAGTAAGCGGATTCATTTGCTGGAGTTTATGATGCCCAGCTTGACGCAAATACGTATGTTTGTTACGGTTTTTACAAGCGAATGACCGCTGAACAGCATTTTTGCGAAATATTTGCTTAATGATGCGAGGGATGTTGACTAAACGGACAAAGAGGAGATGGTTGATCTTGATCAAAGGACTCATATTCGATTTTGACGGAACGATTATCGATACGGAGACGGCTTGGTACACCGCATTTCAGGAAGCCTATAAGGAACATGAGGTCGATCTGACGCTCGAACAATATTCGACTTGCATCGGAACAAGCCTCAACAGCTTTAATCCTTATGAATACCTGATGACCGATTTGAAGCTTGATATTGACAAAGCTGAATTCAGAAAGGCTGTCCGGCAAAGGCACAGCGAGCTGATGGAAGTTCAAGCGGTACGCCCGGGCATTCAGCATTATCTGGATTCGGCCAAAGCAGCCGGACTGAAGATTGGGCTTGCCACCAGCTCAGATAGAAATTGGATTGACAAGTATATGGACCAGCTCGGCATCCGCGAATATTTCGATTGTATCTGTACTGCGGACGATGTCGAGAATGTAAAACCCGATCCGGAATTGTATCAGAAGGCACTGTCCTGTCTCGGTCTGAAACCAGAAGAGGCTGTGGCTATCGAGGATTCGCCGAACGGCTCCAAAGCTGCTGCTGCGGCCGGCCTTGATTGTGTCGTGATTCCGAACGAAATCACAGGTTTTCTTAAATTTGAAACTCCGCATCACAGAATAGAAAGTTTATCACACCTCGATTTCGACCATGTGCTTACCCGCCGCTGTTTCCAAGACATGAATCTCCAGGTTTAAGCCCGCTGACGTTCACTTCTTTCCGACTGACCAAGTTCAGAGAGGAGCAGGTGTACATCCTAAATTCAGACTTTCATAGTTCCTGTTCCTCACAGCAGTATTTTAAAAATGACTAAGGGGGACGCCATTGTGAAAGCCGTACATTTTGGAGCTGGCAATATTGGCAGAGGGTTTATCGGCCCCGTCTTGTCTCGCTCCGGTTATAACGTTTGTTTTGTCGGACGCAATAAGAGAAAGATTGCCGAACTGCAAAAAAGGGGACAATATCCGGTCACCCTGGCCAACGAGAACCGGGACAAATTTATTGTGGATAATGTAACAGCCATTAATTTGAATGATACCGAGAAGGTAGCGGAAGCGATCGCCGATGCGGAACTCGTAACGACTGCCGTCGGAGTCTCCGCGCTGAAGGATATTGCGGGAACGATAGCCCGCGGTATCGAGCTGCGGCTGAGCCAAAGCGGCACACCCCAGCCCCTGCATATTATCGCCTGCGAGAATGGCATCGGGGGAAGCCAGCGGTTGAGAAAATCCGTATATCGGCATTTGCGGCCAGACGTGATCAAGCGAGCCGACCGCATTGTAGCGTTTCCGAATACGATGGTCGACCGCATTGTGCCCGTCCAGAAGCATGCCGACCCGCTGGCGGTCATGGTTGAACCTTTCAGCGAGTGGATTGTCCCTCGAAGCGGGATGATCGGCGATTATAACGAGATTGAAGGGGTCCGTTATGTCGATTCACTTGATCCCTATCTGGAACGGAAGCTGTTTACCGTTAACACGGGTCATTGCAGCGCCGCTTATTTCGGATATCTTGAAGGCTATACTTCACTTCAGGAAGCGATGTCTGATCCTGTTATCCGCTCCCGGGTATATGGCGTCCTGCAAGAAACGGGGGCGATGCTGGTACACTTATACGGATTCGACCCGGCGCAGCATGAGAAGTACATTAAGAAAATGATGGAACGCTTCGCAAACCGCAACTTCAAAGATAAAGTTTCGCGAGTGGCCAGATCTCCGCTCCGCAAGCTTTCCCCGAATGAACGGCTCGTACGGCCTGCGCTGAAGGCCCATGAGCTTGGATTCGAAACTTCTCATTTGGTCTCGGCTATTGCCTCCGCGCTGCTCTATGAGAATAATGATGATCCAGAGGCGGTAAGTCTTCAAATGGCTATTCGGAGTTCGGGTATTGAAAAGGTAGTGTCCGATGAATTGGGCATTCCGGCCGAACATCCGCTGCACAGCCGCATTGTGGAGGAATATTTCAACACCTGTGTAAAATACCAGCATAAGGCCGGCTTGGGCTTTGAGACGCTTACCGACTCCTTAAGCCCTTCGGCGATATCCGACAACCCGTAATTGAAGGCTTACCGCAAGGTTTGAGAATATCGAAAGACAAAAGAGACCGCATATTTGTGGTCTCTTTTGTTGTGCGTATTGCAGGGTATCGCCTCACCTAACTATTTACTGAACAGTAATCCGAAATGATAAGGGGGGAGATCAATGATGCGAAGTAAGTTAAATCCTGCATCAATCCATATCCGAGCATCTTGTGGTAAATCCATTAAGCGGAGTGTCTCCGAAGGGTCAAAAAAGGTAGCCCATAATGCTTCGGAAGGCATTCCAGATTCATGAAATTTCAACGTTATCACCCCGTTACGATTTCTTTGGTTTCGGACTAATTTCCACAACTTCGGCATCGTATTAAATATTTGCATTTGCTTAATTGACTAACATATTAGCGAATGTTAATATGATATCACAAATACATATTAAAATTTATTAATATGAGGTGCAGTTATGGATCACCTTGATGTTACAGCCAAATTTATTCGCGGGTTTGCGGATAAGACAAGATTGCAAATCCTATACTCTCTGATACAAGAGGGGAAGACAGTATCACAGCTCATCGAAGAGATCGGGGCCTCCCAGTCCAGAATATCTCAACACTTAGCCTGTTTACGTGATTGTGGAATCGTAGAGAGCAGGCAGGAAGGAAAGTATGTGTATTACTCTGTCAAGAATGAAGATATCATTAGCCTTCTCCGCATGTTCGATATAGCTTTGCAACCTGTAAAGTCCTTAGTTTCATGTTGTGAGACGGTAGAAACATTAACTTGCTTATCCGCAGACAACATAGAGAGTAAGAAAGGTAGCAAATTGAATGAACAATCAATGGAACAGGTTGATTTATAAGGCTTGGTCGCCCGTCTACGATATTTTCTTCAACTCGCCTCCATTCCGCTCTGCACGACAGAAAATTTTCCAAAAGGCAAAAATTAAGAAAGGAAGCAGCGTTCTGCTTGTGGGTGTTGGTACTGGTGCTGACCTTTCGTACCTTTTGAGCCTAAATATAAAGATTTCAGCTGTCGACCTTTCTAAGGAAATGCTTGCCCAGGCTCGGAAAAAGGATCCTTCGAATGAAGTTGACTTTCTTGAGATGGACGCACAACGGCTTTCATTTCCAGAAGGTCATTTCGATGCCGTTATTGCAAACTTAATATTATCGGTTGTTCCTGATGCCGGCAAATGCTTCAGCGAAATGGTTCGTGTAACAAAGCGCGGAGGCCAAATCATTATAATGGATAAATTTATACCCCGAAGTGGGAAGCTGCCGAAACCAATGGTTTTTCTCCGACCTATTATTGCGCTTATGGGTACAGACATTGGACGGAGTTTTGAACAAATTTCCGCCTCGTACCAGAATCATTTTAATATCCAAGTCGATGAAGGAGTTATGCTTGGCGGTATGTACAGAGGTATTTTACTGCAGAAAGGGAAGGTTTTTCATGAAGGAACATGAACAATCTTTAAAAAGCAGCACTCCCGGATACGAAGGCGTGGTTTTGTCTAATGTAGTTCAGAATCAATGAAGCATGGGAGTCAGACCATTTTCTTGTTGAAACGATACATTAAGAACAATGCCCTGACAAACAAGTCTATTGCAATAGACAGCCACACTCCCGCAATTCCAAGCCCCATCGAAATGCCCAGAACATAAACGCCTATAACCCGAATGAGCCACATACCTATGGTTGTGCTGTACAATGGACTTTTGGTGTCACCCGCACCCTGTAGTGCTCCTGCCAACACTAATCCGATCGCCAGGAAGGGTTGGGCGAAGGCATCAATACGCAGGGCTGTAATGACCATACCGCGAACCTCAGTCTCGTCTGTAAACCATGCTGCGGCGGCAGGGGAAAGGAAGAATAACAGAACACCCACGAAGGACATGAACAGGACAGCGATCACAGTGGCTATTTTTCCAAATTGGTAGGCGTCATCTTGACGATTCGCCCCTAAGCTTTGCCCTACAAGCGTTGCTGCCGCCACCGCTAATCCATATCCGGGCATATAGGAGAACACCTCGATATTGCCTGCTATGGTGTGAGCGGCATAGGTTTCGGTGCTAATCCGGACAATTAAGCCGAAGTACAGCACCTGGCCAAAACGCATGATAAGCCGTTCAATAGCAGCGGGTGTAGATAATTTCAATAAAGGTAGAGCAAATTCACGATTGAAAATGAACCCCTGGGTTATCGGGAAAGATAATCTCGTCTTCCGAATGTGAAGATACAGCAGAACCGTACCCGCTATTCGCACCATCGTAGTCGCCCACGCCGCACCTGTAATGCCAAGCCCGTGAAACCCGAGAATCCCAAAAATGAGTACATAATCCAGAGGAATATGAAAGATGTTAATCCACAGTCCGATCTTCATAGGGGTCTTGGTATTGCCCGCCGCCCTTAATATGCTGCCGAATACCGTCATTAACGAAATCAGAATCGAGGGTACGGCGACAATACGGAAATACTTCACTCCTTCGGCTACCACATTCGGCTCCGCTCCCATGGCACGCAATAACGTTTCGGCAAAGAAGAATGTAACTATTCCAAAAAATAATCCCGCCGCCGAGGCTGCCCATGTTGACTGTGTGACGATAGCTTTAGCTTTGTCAAAATCACCTGCCCCCACGCTTTTCGCGATCATGGAAGAGGCGCCAACCCCTAACGCCATAAACACAGCTATGTAGACAGCTAAGATCGCATTGGTCACACCAACGGCCGCGACCTCTGTCAATCCCAGTTTAGACACAAACAATGTATCGACAAATCCTACGACCGTTTGAAAAAAATTCTCAATCATCGCAGGGACAGCTAAAGCCAATATGATTTTGGCTTTCTGACCCCGAGTCTCACTCGGCATCTCAAGCAGATTCGATGACACAGCATTCCCTCCGTTATTAGTTGATGGGGATGGTATTAGCTTTATTTTATCCCCCCAGGGGGGATGTGTAAACGAAATAAAAACCCACGGAGAAAAGCTCATTTTCCGCGGGCTTCTTCATTATATTTTTCATTCACTATTTCCAAATCTTCTGGATATTTTGATTTCACTATCTGTACCTTTAATTTGCATCGAAAGCAGGGCATTCAGATCGTTAAGAGACAGATTTTCCAAAGAGTTGATTTTTTCCATAATTTCGCTATTGAATATTTCTTCTACGACCCGAATCTGAGCAGTCAATTTTTCCCCTTCAGGCGTTAAAGAAATAATGGTTTTTCTGCTGTCATTCTGAGAAATTTCTTTATATATGAATTTCTTATCCATCAGTCTTTGTACAAGCCGGCTTGGATGTTGTGAGTTGCATAATAATAAGTCCCCTAGTTCAGCAATGGACATCGGCCCAAATTTGGATAACACCGTAATCACTTCACTTTGGCTAGGTGTAATATCTAGTCCGTTTGCTGTCAGCAAGTCGGTAAAACGATGATTTCCTTCCCGCTGGGCACATTGAATTAAGTAACGTAATTTATCTATTGCCTCCAAGTGCTTCACTCCTTATGCAATCAGTATACCATATATGTGCCTTGACATATAACTGCTGTTTTAATATTATATGTCTAGACATATATGTCGAGGCGTATAATATAGGAGGGAAGCCAATATCATTTACCGTAGCCTTAAATAAGGAATACAACGGCGTTGGATTCAATATGCTAGCCGTCTGTCCGGGAGCAACGGATACTAACTTTTTCAAGAACGGCGGAATATCCTTTGGAAATAAAAGAACGCCCGGCGATGTTGTCAGGGCCGCGTTCAAAGGGCTGGAAAAGAAAAAAATAAGTTGTGGTGGACGGGAAGCAAAACATGTTTTCATCTGTACTTTTACCAATATTTTTATCGAGAAATAGAATGGTTAATCTGGTGTCCAATATTATGGTTAAACGAATAGATAAGGGAGGGCTATAAAATGAGAACAAGAGTATTGGGTTCCGATCTGGAGGTATCTGAAATTGGCTTGGGCTGTATGGGAATGAGTCAATCCTATGGAAAAACGGATGAAAAAGAAGCCATATATACGATTCACTATGCTCTGGACAATGGAATCAATTTTTTGGATACGGCGGACATGTACGGAAACGGGCATAATGAAGAGCTGATAGGCAGAGCATTAGCTTCATATACAGGATCTACTGAAGTTATTATTGCTTCCAAATTTGGAATCGTTAATGGGGATGATATTACTAGGCGTTACATAGACGGCAGCCCGAAATACGTTAGATCGGCGATTGAAAAAAGCTTAAAGCGTTTAAATCTGGATCATCTGGATTTATACTATATTCATCGCATCGATAAAACCGTCCCGATTGAAGAAACCGTTGGCGTGATGTCCGATTTGGTTGCAGAGGGAAAAATCAGAAATATCGGGATATGCGAAGCATCACTGGAAACCATCGAAAAGGCCAATCAAGTTCATCCGATTACTGCCGTACAATCTGAATATTCGCTTTGGAGCAGAGATGTCGAGGCAGCTATTTTGCCTAAATTAACAGAGCTTGGCATTGGATTTGTTCCGTATAGCCCGCTTGGCCGGGGATTTTTAACAACTAATTTCCAGTTTGAAGAACAGGATATGCGGAGGTTTTTACCGAGATTTCAGGATGAGAATTTATTGAACAACCAAAAATTAGTAGATGAGCTTACAAAAATGGCGGAAGATATGAATTTAAAAACTGCGCAGCTGACTCTAGCTTGGGTGTTAAACAAAGGTGAACATATTGTTCCTATCCCTGGAACCACAAAAATATCTCACCTGAATGATAATATTAAAGCGGCGGATGTTGTGTTAACTGCTGAGCAAATGGCTGAGTTGGACCGCTTATTTGACTTGTCAGCCATTCAAGGAACGAGATATCCTCAAATACTTATGGAAGAGCTAAATTTATAGGAGAAGCTGAGTACCCAATGCAATGCGGAGGTAATGTGTTAATGATGAAGGAATATGCTCTGGGACAGGATCTTCACATCCGTATGCTGGCCTCTGACGAACCGCCGCCTTATGAACTGCTGCTGCTCGCCGACCCGTCCCGCGACCTGGTAGACCGCTATCTGCAGAAGGGAACCTGTTACATTGCCGTATTGTCCGAAGAGGCATTGCTGCAAAAGCCGGTTGGCGTCTTTGTACTGCTGCCGAGGGGTGCGGAAACGGTTGAGATTATGAATATCGCCGTAAGGGAAGATGCTCAGGGCAAGGGGATCGGGAGAAGATTGCTGCAAGCCGCAATTGAAATAGCGAAAGCATTTGAAGCCCGGAACATCGAGATCGGCACAGGGAACTCCAGTATTCATCAGCTGGCGCTATACCAAAAATACGGATTTCGGATCGTCGGCGTAGATCGTGACTTTTTTGTCCGAAATTATACGGAGGCCATCTATGAGGACGGCATACAGTGCCGGGATATGATCCGGTTAAGGTATAACGAAGGCGGCAGTATAACAGAGTCTTTGGAATAACGAAAAACCCGCGAGAAACCTTTTTAAGGGTGTTTCGCGGGTTTTGTATTTTTTACAAAATGATCTGAGTGACGGTTCTGATCGTTACGGCAGCGTGACGGTTACTGCTTCTTTCTTTAGGGCCTTTTTAAACATTTTGACCGCGGAAGCGATTAGTATTGCACCAAGTACCAATTTCAGCAAGCTGGAAGATACATAACCGATTAACATTCCGCCAATAAAGGAACCAATAATGGAGCCAATGCCCATAGGCAGGACGAGATCTTTCAATTCGGTTCTCTGTTTATATGCCCCGTTGGAGCCGTGTCTAATCATGCCGATCAGCACAGTCGGTAGGCTAATGAGAATGCTGGCTGTACCTGCAACTTTAATATCCAGTCCAAAAACAAGAATTAGAGTGGGGATAATCAGCTCGCCGCCGGCCACCCCAAGCAGACTGCTCACAATTCCAATGCCTATACCAAAAATGACACCGACAATAATCGCAACCGGAAGCGCCATAGGTATGCCGCCCGATACAATCGGATGAAAGGATTCGACTAGAAGGAGAATGCCGATGCCAACTAATAGCACGAGGATTACTTTCTCCAGAGCCCGTTCCGACAGATGCTTCGAGTAATTGGCTCCCGAGTAGGCGCCGAACATCCCTCCAGCTATAAATGCGAGTATGATTGGAATATCGTTGACGAGATCACTTACCGCGATTTTGGGAAGGCGAAAGATTAGAGAGGAGATCAGAGTAACTAAACTAACCGCCAAATTAAAAGCGACGGCTTGCCGGGCGGTATAACGGAATAGGCCAACTAACACCGGAAGACGAAACTCAGCACCCCCTAGTCCGATTAAGCCTCCTAAGCAACCGATGGGTGCGCCTGTAACAAAAGCGAGTAACGACTTTCTTCCACTTCCTGCCATTTAACGAAAACCTCCTTAGAATATTTATATAAAAACAAAACAATACATAACAGTGTAAAATCATGCTCTATTTTTCGGTGAAATGAATTAAATATAACAAAACAATACATAACAAAATTAAAACAAGTCTATCCTATGTCCTAATAAAAGACAATAGAAAAATTCTGAATATTTTCTTAGTCGCGGATAGATTTTTTCCTGTCGGTTCATTGCGAATAATGTAGAAAAAGCATTGACAAGACTCCGCCTGAACTCTATACTTTAAACGTTAATCCGACAAAAATGGTATGTTTAAATAAGAAGTGTAAATTTGTACCATTGTACGGGATGTTTAGAGTAAAGGAGCCAAGGCAATGCCGGAATTAAGTAATAGGCTGGACGGATTTACCGAATCGATTATTCGCAAAATGACCCGTGTAGCCAGAGAGTATGACGCCATTAACTTATCCCAGGGCTTCCCCGATTTCGATCCGCCCCGGGAGCTGACGGAGGAGCTGCGGAAAATAGCGGACAACGGCCCTCATCAGTATGAGATTACGTGGGGTTCCGAGTTGTTCCGGGAGAAGCTTGCGCTCAAGCAGACAAAGCTGATGGGTATCCCGGTAGATCCGGCAACGAATATTGTCGTGACCTGCGGCAGCACGGAAGCCATGATGGCAGCGATGATGACGGTGTGCAACCCGGGCGACAAGGTTATCGTATTCTCTCCGTTCTATGAAAATTATACGGCGGATGCGATTCTGACCGGCGTAACCCCCATTTATGTGCCGCTCGCCCCGCCGGAATTCCAGTTTGACTCCGCGAAATTGCGGAACGCTTTTGAACAGGGAGTTAAGGCGATTGTCCTCTGCAATCCGTCCAACCCGACAGGAAAAGTGTTCACGCGCGAGGAACTGGAGGAGATTGCCCGGCTCGCGGTAGAATTCGACACGTTCGTAATTACGGATGAAGTCTACGAGCATATTGTGTACGAGCCGCATGTGCATACGTACATGGCTTCTCTGCCAGGGATGTTTGAGCGCACGCTGTCCTGCAGCTCGCTGTCCAAGACGTACTCGATCACCGGCTGGAGACTGGGGTACATTATCGGTCCAGCTCATGTCATTGAGGTCTGCCGCAAGGTGCATGATTTCCTCACTGTCGGAGCAGCTGCTCCCTTGCAGAAAGCGGCGGTGAAGGGACTCGAAATGGACGACGCATATTATGAAGAGCTTACTAAAGTTTATGAGCGGAAGCGGACGCTGTTTCTGGACGGGCTGGACCGGATCGGTCTCAAATATTACAAGCCCCAAGGCGCGTATTATGTGCTGGTAGATATCAGCGAGTTCGGCGAGCCGGATGATTACAAGTTCTGCGAGTGGCTGGCGAAGGAGATTGGAGTGGCGGCGGTTCCGGGATCAAGCTTTTTCCGGGAGGACGTGCGCCAGTATATCCGGTTTCATTTTGCCAAGAAGGAAGAGACGCTGCTCGAGGCGCTCAAACGGCTGGAGAAGCTTGAAGCTTACCGGGGCACGGAAATAACAAATTTAAAATAAATCGAAAACGAGAGGAATAGACAAATGAACAAGATAAAAAAAGGGTTGGTCATTACACTGGTTGTTTCCCTGATGGGACTTCTGCTCGCCGCTTGCGGCGGCAATGAGAAAGCTGCGAATGAGGGCGCATCGCCGGAGACGAAGAAGGACATCAAGATTGGCGTATCTCCCGGCCCTTATGGCGATATGATCACTAAAGCGATTGCTCCTTATATGGAAAAGCAGGGCTACAAGATTGAAGTCGTTCAATTTTCGGACTATGTGCAGCCGGACCAAGCGCTGGGCAGCGGAGAAATCGACGCCAATCTGATGCAGCACACGGTATATCTGACGAAATTCGCTGCGGACAACAAGCTGGACATCGGCAAGGTGATCTCGGTTCCGACAGCGGGCATGGGCGTGTATTCCAACTCGGTGAAGAATATGGCGGACCTTCCGCATGGTGCCAAGGTAGCGATTGCCGTCGACGCTTCCAATCTGGCGCGCTCGCTGCGCTTCCTGAAGGCCCTCGGTTTGATTGACCTGAAAGCCGACGTGGACCCGACCAAAGCTACTGTGCATGACGTATCGGAAAATCCGCATAACCTGGAGTTTGTGACGATGGATGCGGCCCAAATCTCGCGCAGCCTGGACAGCGTGGCGATCGGCCTGATTCCCGGAAACTTTGCCATCGCGGCAAAGCTTGATCTCGCAAGTGCACTGGCTGTTGAGAAGCTGACGGAGGATTACAAGAACGTCGTTGCAGTGCGGACTCCGGATATTGACGGCCAGCTTGGCAAGGATCTGAAAGCGGCAGTTGAGTCGGAAGAATTCCATCAAGCGATTGAAGACGCGAACGGAATTTTCAAAGCTTTTGACAAACCGGAATGGTATACAACCAAATACGGCAAGTAATCAATCAGCTGGACAGCATGGCATGAACGGTGTTGATTGCAGGAAAGGGTGCTCGTGGTGATTGTTCTTGATAAAGTGAACGTGATCTTTAAACAAAAGGGCCGGATAATGCACGCGGTCAAAGAGGCATCCATTACCGTAGGCAAGGGCGAAATCTTCGGAATTGTCGGGCCGAGCGGAGCCGGGAAGAGCACTTTGGTTCGGGTAATCAATCTCCTGCAGCCGCCCGCTTCCGGCCAAGTCATTGTAGGCGGTCAGGATATTACCCGGTTCAAAGGCGCCGCGCTGCGCAATGTTAGATTGAAGATAGGCATGATCTTCCAGCACTTCAACTTGATCAGCGGAGCGACGGTATACAACAATATTGCGTTCGCGCTCAAAGCGAACAACTATCCCAAGGAGAAGATTCGCGCCCGGGTGCTTGAGCTGCTCGAGCAGGTGAATCTGTCGGACAAGGCGCAGGTGTATCCGGCCAATTTGAGCGGCGGACAGAAGCAGCGGGTGGCGATTGCCCGTGCGCTCGCGAACGATCCGGAAATCCTGCTGTGCGACGAGGCGACCTCGGCGCTCGACCTGGAGAACACGGAAGAGATTATCCGGATTCTGCGGCGCATTAACCGGGACAATCCGATTACGATTGTGTTCATCACGCATGAGATGGACGTGGCCCGGAAGCTGTTTGACCGTATTGCGGTGATGGCGGAAGGTGAAATCGTGGAGGTAGGCGATACGTACCAAATCTTTACGGAACCGCAGCATCCCTTGACCCAGTCTTTGGTTTCCCGTGTGCTGAATATTGAAGTGCCGGAGCATTTGGAGCTGAGGGACCAGGAGGAAATGCTAAAGATCACCTACACCGGAGAGAGGGCTTACGAACCGCTCATCAGTAAGGTGTCGAAGGAATTTGACGTGCTGGTCGATATTCTCCACGGCAAGATCGAATATATTCAAGGCAAACCGCTCGGTATTCTGCTTATCAAGCTGAGCGGGGACGCAGCGGAAATTGCCAGAGCCCGGGACTATATCTCCGGACAGGTGTTTAAAATTGAACGGATTTCCGCCGTAAAGGAAGGGGGAGAGCTGAATGGATAGCACCTGGGATATTTTACAGTTGGAGCTGCCCTCCGCGATTTGGGAAACGCTGATTATGATTGGCATTTCCTTAGCCGCTTCGCTTGTGTTCGGATTGCTAATCGGTCTCATTCTGTATTTGTCTGCCAGTCCCCTGTTCTTTCCCAAACGGACGCTTAATGCGGTGATGGGCGTGCTGGTGAATGTGATCCGCTCCGTTCCATTCGTCATTCTGCTCGTGCTGCTCATTCCATTGACTAAGGTGATCGTCAAAACGACCATCGGGCCGGTAGCCGCTTCGGTTCCGCTGGCTTTTGCATCCGTCGCATTTTTCGCCCGGCTGGTTGAAGGGGCGTTCAGCGAAGTGGATAAAGGCGTGCTCGAAGCGGCCATTGCCACCGGAGCGGGCCTAGGTCTGATTTTACGGAAGGTGCTGTTTGTGGAGGCAATGCCGGGCCTGATCCGGGCGACGACCGTGACGGTTATCAGTCTGATCGGTTATTCCGCGATGGCGGGCCTGGTTGGCGGCGGCGGGATCGGCGATTTGGCGATTCAGTACGGATATTACCGCTATGAAACGGGCGTGATGATCGCAACGGTCCTTCTGCTGATTGTCATTGTCCAGGGAGCGCAATTCGTCGGCGATTGGTGCGCCCGGGTATTTACCAGAAAGTAGAGGTGGGTTTCTTGCAGGAACTGTACAGCATTATTTCTGATCCGCAGCGGATCAAGACGGAAGGAATCGCGGAAAAGTACGTTACGGATAATCTGGGACGCCTGCAGGGAACCTGCGACGCTCTGGTGTTTCCGGTCAGTACGGAAGAGGTCAGCGGAGTGATGAAATGGGCGTACGCGAACTCTGTTCAAGTGACGCCGCGTGGGGCGGGGACGAATCTCGTCGGTTCTACCGTTCCGGAGCATGGGGGGATCGTGCTTGATCTGTCCCTGATGAACCGGATTGTGGAGCTGGACGAAGACACGTTGACCGTGACGGTGGAACCGGGCGTTCTGCTTGCCGACCTGCAAGCCTATGTGGAAGCCCGCGGGCTGTTCTATCCGCCAGATCCCGGGGAGAAGCAGGCGACGATCGGCGGCAATATCAGCACCAATGCAGGCGGCATGCGCGCGGTCAAGTACGGCGTGACGCGGGATTATGTGCGCGGGTTGACGGCAGTTCTGCCAAGCGGCGAGGTGATTCACACCGGCGGCAAGGTGGTGAAGGACAGCTCGGGGCTGTCGCTCAAACATCTGCTCATCGGTTCGGAAGGCACGCTTGGCATCATCACCGAATGCGTATTGAAGCTTATTCCGAAGCCTGCGTTCGTAATGGGGGCGCTTGTGCCTTTTGACAGCCTGAAGACAGGGATTGACGCTGTGATTCGGCTCATTCACGAGAATGTGGGACCGACCGCTATCGAGTTCATGGAGCGCAAGGTGGTTGCGTTGGGCGAGCGGTTTATGGGAGTCTCCTTTCCATATCCGGAGGCGTCGGCGTACATCCTGCTGTCCTTCGACGGCAACAGCGAGGGTGAAGTCCGCTCCAATGCGGAGCGCGCGCGTCAGTCTGTCGTTCGCAGCGGAGCGCTCGACTTCCTGCTGCTGGAGGACAAAGAGACTCTGGACGAAGTCTGGAAGGTTCGCGGGGCGCTGGTCAAGGCGGTAGAAGCGGTGTCCGAGCAGGAGCCAGTGGATATCGTCGTACCGATCAACAAGACGGCGGATTTTATCGCTTACGCCAATAAAGTGGAGCAGGAAAGCGGCGTGCAGTTGATCAGCTTCGGCCATGCCGGGGACGGCAATGTGCATTTATGCGTCGTACGCGGGGAGCGGGATGCGGAGGCTTGGCGGAAGGATTTGAAAGCCGTCATGAGCCGCATCTACGGAAAAAGCCATGAGCTTGGCGGCTTGACGTCGGGCGAGCATGGAATCGGGCTGAGCAAGAAGCCTTATTTCCAGAAAGCAACGGACCCGGCGGTGATCGCTGCCATGAAGCAGATCAAGGACGCGCTTGATGACCGCCACATCCTGAATACGGGCAAGATTTTTTAAGGAAAAATAATAGGTTAGAGATGAAGCACCGTCACCTGTTTTTAGGGTGAGGGTGCTTCTTTTTTTGTTACAGCAGAACGGTAATCTGGAGCGTCAACCGTCCTGGGAGTATCAGTAGAAAATCGGCGATAGCTAATACCTATCAAAAGATAGCTTATTAATCTTGGTAAAGTCTGAGAGAGCATGCTAATCTGTTGACATCTGGCCAGATACATAATTGATAGAAGAAGGAGGGCAATAAAGTGGCACATAACGAAAGGTTATTGGAAGCTAATGAACAAAACTTTGCTTTGGCTGCCCAATGTGTAAGCAAGGGAGGAGTGATCATCGCCCCCAGTGATACGAATCTGGCACTGACGCTTAATCCATGGGCTGATGAAGCCATTGACCGGGCTTTCGCCATCAAGAATAGACCGGCGACCTCCGCGTTGACTTTGTTTTTTCTGAATCCCAATGAATGGAAAGAATATGCGACGGCGGCTGATCCCGGGCTTGTCCAAGCATTCGTTGATGCTTATTGGCCCGGCCCCCTCAATATTGTGCTCCCGAAGAAAGAAAATGTTCCTGATAAGATGATTCGCGGCGGCTCCACAGTAGCGTTGGGTTGTCTCAGCAATCCCGTATGGCGGGGAATGATGCGTTATTTGGATATGCCTGTGACCATGACATCAGCGAATCTTTCAGGTCAGGCTGACGGTGTTCTTGTAGATATGAAGCTGGCTCTGAATCAAGTCGGGAGCAAGGTGGATTATATGCTGGAAGGAGGGGCTCAAGGTACGACAAAGTCCAGTACGATCATCGACCTTTCCGGAGAACCTCGCGTCCTGCGGTATGGAGATATTACTGTCGCCCAGTTGAATCAAATCGCTCCCGTCTTTAAGGAAATTAGTTAAGCTCTATCTTTGAACTAATTTCAGAGGCAAGTTGCCGCTTTTCAAAAATCTCCTTTCAAGCCTAACCCAATCCGGCTCTAAGGGAGATTTTTGTCTATTTCTGGATTTATTGCTGCTTCCCCAGCAAATTCAACTGCCAAGTCACCCCGAATTGATCGCCGACCCAGGCGAACTTATCGCTGAAAGGATATTTATCCAGAGGCATGAACACCTGGCCCCCCTCGGACAGCTTGCCGAACAGATTCTCGATCTCTTCCTCGGTCTCGCAATTAACATAGAGTGAAATGGCGGGTGTAAAAGTAAAGTCATGCGGGGTATTGCTGTCAATGCACATAAACTGCTGGTCGTTCAGGGAGAACACGGCATGCACCACGCTTCCTTCAGCTCCTGCCTCGCCAGGTCCGTAACGCTGCATATGCAGAATTTCCGACCGCTCGAACAAGGAAATGTAGAAGTTCATGGCTTCCTCGGCTTGTCCGGAAAACATTAGAAAAGTCGTGATCTTTTGATTATCCATAAACATCGCTCCCTTATAGAAATAGAAAAAAACAAACTCAGAAACGAACAAGTGTTCTCTATACATCATTATTAATAAGTATCGACGACTTGTCAAGTGCTTAATCATTTTCAAGAAAATCGCATCTTTGCCCTGTCCTAATTGTTAATAAAGGTGGATAATGGAATCGGCAGGCAGAAAGAGTGATTCTTAAAAAGAAAGGGCGGTAGCAATGAAAGACTTAGTTCAAGCGAGGAAAAAAGAAATGAGTTATCATGAGCAGTTTTACCGCGACACCGCTCTTTTTGAACCTGGGACATGGTTATCCAAGCCGGTAGAAGTCGTACTGGATATGCTTTCAAGATTAGACCTTAATAACGAAGTCAGAGTGCTTGATTTGGGATGCGGCGTTGGAAGAAACAGCATTCCTATCGCGCAGAAAATTCAGAAGACGGGCGGGTCTGTGGTTAGTATGGATCTGCTGCCCATCGCCATTGACAAACTAAGAACATACGCGGAAAAATACAAGGTGAATGAAAGTATACATACAAAAGTAGCGGATGCGGAATTTTATCCGATCACACCAGGCCATTTCGATTACATTATCGCTTGTTCCTGCCTTGAGCATGTCTCCGGCATAGCCGCTTTCCGGTCTGTGATTCAGCGGATGATTAACGGTACAAGAAATGAGGGTATCCATTGTATCCTGATGAGCACGGAAGTCATGGAATATCAGATTGAAACTGGTGAAGAAACGGAAGGAGAGATTGAATTAAATCTGAAGACGGAAGAGGCTGTCAGCACGTTGAGAGAATTGTATACGGATTGGGAAATTTTGATTCAAAGAGCGGTACCGCAGACCATTCACGAAAAAAAGTATGAAAAAGAGATAGAATTCAGAAGCACCTGGCTTACTTTTGCAGCAAGAAATGCGAGAAAGCGATTTTGAGGAGGCCTAACGCAGGTGACCGATTTAAAGCGGATTGGGCAAGGCAGAACCGCCGATATATTCGAATATTCGCAAGGAAGGATTATCAAGCTGTACAAAAAAGATTTTCCCGCCGAGGCGATCAATCAGGAGCTTGTGGTCAGCGGGTTAGCCAGTTCGCTCGGTATTCGCACGCCGGAGCCTTTTGGACATACACAACTGGACGGCAGGGACGGATTAATATTTCAGCGCATATCCGGTGTTTCTTTACTTAGTCTTATTATCAAAAAGCCCTGGGCCATTTCTAATTATTCAAAATTACTGGCGAGCCTGCACGCTGAAATCCATGCTTATGAGGCGGCTGAATTGAACAGGACTCAGAAGAAGGTCCTCTGTGATTACATCCAACAAGCTCCCCTGCTTACCGAACAGGAAAAGGAAAAGATTATCCGCTACACAGAGGAACTGCCTGACGGGAACAAGCTGTGCCATGGCGATTTTCATCCGGACAACGTGCTGTGTGACGAAGGGTATTGGATCGTTGACTGGATGACCGGAATATCGGGAAATCCTGCCGGCGACACGGCCAGAACGGTTATTTTGCTCAGTGTCGGTTCTATGCCTGACGATACTCCAGCTCCCCTTAAGCTGTTTGTCCAATTCCTAAGAAACAAGGTAAAGGCAGCCTACATTAAAGAATATCTTCGTTTAACCGGGCATGAATATTCAACCATCGATGAGTGGATATTGCCGGCAGCGGCGGCCAGATTGGTCGAATGGATTCCGCAGAATGAGAAAGACGCGCTGTTATCTATCATCAGAGCGAGGTTAAAGACATTGGTATAATCTTCATTGGATCGAAGGGAGATGCCTAAAATTGATTTATGTAATCAAATTTATCTACAGCTTCGTGCTGCCTCCGGGAATATTTGTTGTGCTGCTGGCGCTGCTGGCATTATGGCTGTTATGGAAAAAACAGCGCGGTCCGGCAGTGGTCCTTCTCTCCGTAACGCTGCTGCTGTATTTGGCGTCGGTGCCGCTGATCGCGAACCCGCTGATGCGCAGTCTGGAATCGCGGTACGCCCAGCCGGAGCGGGTTCAGGGCGACTGTCTGGTGGTGCTCGGAGGCGGGGCTACGACAGGAACGCCCGACATTGATGGCGAAGGCAGCTTGGGCGGATCGGCGGCCAATCGGCTGGTAACTGCGGTCCGGCTGCATCGCTTGACTGGATTGCCGGTGCTGTTCAGCGGCGGGCAGGTTTTTGCCGACAGCGGCAACGAGGGCGATATCGCCCGCAGGCAGCTGCTCGGACTGGGAGTGGATGAACGGAGTATTCTTATCGAGAACCGTTCGCTGAACACGGAGCAGAATGCCGAATTTACGGCCGCGCTCATGAAGGAGCACGGGCTAAGCCGCCCGGTGCTGGTTACTTCGGCATTCCATATGCCGCGGGCGGTTGCGGAGTTCAGGCAGACCGGAATGAAGGTTCAGCCGTATCCGACCGATTACCATATAAGCGGCGGCGCCACGGCGGCTTGGTATGCGAGCATGCTGGCGCCCAGCCCTGGTGCAATTGGAACGGTTGGAACGGCGCTGAAGGAATATCTCGGATTACTGGCTGCTGTGATCAAAGATAAAATATAACGATGGAGGATCTAGGTTATATACTTAAGCGAAGATCCCGTTTCTTCGTGGAGCGGGAGTTCCGGAACAAGGGGATCGCCCGGAGGATTGTGCAGCGGCTGGAAGAGGAAGCGGCCAGGCAGGGATATAAGGGAATCAAGCTGGAAACGGGAGATCAGCAGACCGAGGCGATCGGATTCTACAAAAAGAATGGCTACGGCGAGATTGAACGGTTTAGAGAATACGCCGATTGTCCATCCAGCCTGTGTTATGAGAAGAGACTGTAGATTAGAAAAAGAAGGTGATCATTTGAATTTTTCGCATATTTTATTTGATCTGGACGGAACGCTGACGGACCCGAAGATTGGTATTACCAAGTCGGTGCAGTACGCGCTGGCCAAGTTTGGGATTATCGAAGACGATTTGGATCGTTTGGAGCCGTTCATCGGGCCGCCGCTGGCTCATTCGTTTCAGGAGTTTTACGATTTTTCAGAGGAGGATGCCTGGCAGGCCGTGCAGTATTACCGGGAGTATTTTGCGGACAAGGGTATTTTCGAAAATGAGCTGTACGCCGGCATTCCCGAGCTATTGAGCATGCTCACGCAGCGGCAGGCCGTTCTGATCATAGCAACTTCCAAGCCGCTTGTGTTCGCGGAGAAGATTCTGAAGCATTTTAAGCTGGATCATTTTTTTCATGCGGTGGTCGGGAGCAACCTGGATGGAACGCTGTCGGATAAGAGTGAGATCATTAAGTATATCCTGGAACAAGAGAATTTGGACACAGCCAGCACCGTAATGATCGGAGACCGGAAGCATGACATTATCGGAGCGCATAACAACGGAATATCGTCGATTGGGGTCTTGTACGGATATGGCAGCGCGGCTGAGATGGAAGCTATTGGGCCGACGTATTGCATACATACTGTGCAGGAACTATATGAAGCATTTGCTTCAGGAGAGGAGGAGGCAGGATAACTATGATTTCCATCAGGAAGATCGGCAAAGAAGATTTGCCAGAGTTAAACGGTTTGTATGAGGAACTGACGGGACACAAGAGCAATGAGGCCAAGCTGGTCAGCGTGTTCGAGTCGCATGAAGATAATGACAACTACATACTGCTGGGTGCTTTTCAAGACGATATACTGGCTGGTTCGCTAATGGGGATCATCTGCCAGGATTTTGTGGGAGAATGCAAGTCTTTTATGGTTATCGAGAATGTCGTTGTTGCCAGCCGTTTCAGAAGACAAGGTGTCGGCAGGGTACTAATGCAGGAAATCGAGCGGGCGGCGCGGGAAAGAGATTGCACTTATATCATTTTTGTATCGGGCGGGCAGCGGACGGAAGCGCATAAGTTCTACGAAGAGTTAGGCTATCGGGAAGAGAATGTGATGGGGTTTCGCAAGCATTTTTAAAGGAGCGTCAGCTTAAGGAAAGGCGGTAAAGGAATGCCGATCGATTTTCACGACCACAATAATCAATTCACCTATGCCTCCAGAGAGGCAGAAGCAAGCTGGGTTCAAACGATTGAGCGGTACGTCCGGCTTCAAGGGAAGCGGGTGTTGGACATAGGCTGCGGCGGACAATTGCAGGGACATTCCGAACATTACTTTTGTTTGCTCAAGGGAATGCGCTTGATACGGGTCTCAAGGATGGGGAATACGATATCGTGCTGGATCGCGCGTTGATTCATCATATTAGAGATTTAGGCGCGTGCTTTCGGGAAGCCCATCGGGTAATGAAGCCTGGCGGAAAATTCATCATCCAAGACCGGACGCCTGAAGATTGCGCGCTTGCGGGAAGTCCAAGCCATATCCGGGGCTATTTTTTTGAAAAATACCCGAAGCTGCTACAGCAGGAAATTCAAAGACGCTATTCCGGCAGTGAGGTTATTGACGCTTTAAGACAGACCGGGTTCAGCCTAACCGCCGAGTTCTCATACTGGGAAACCCGAAAAAGATATGAGGACTTCGAACAGTTGGGACTGGATTTGCTCAAGCGGACGGGAAGATCCCTGCTATTTGAACTGACGGATGACGAGCTCTCGGAGCTGGTGAACTTCATCGGGCAGCGTCTGGCAAGCGGCCAACCCATTCAAGAACAGGACCGATGGACGGTGTGGATCGCGGAGAAACAATAAGAACGGCCGGAGGTGAAAATGATCATGTCCATGGATTTACAGCCTGTTACATATCGGGAGTACACGCCGACAGGGGAAGAGTTTATCACCTTGGTTGAAAGCGCGGGCTGGCACGGGGTAACGGAGAAGGGAAGCGAACAGCTGGAAAAGGCTCTGCGCCAGAGTTGGCTGGTAGTTTCGGCTTTTGAGGAGGATCGGCTGGTTGGAATGGGCCGGGTGATTTCGGATGGCATTTTTCAAGCGTTCATATGTGATTTGATTATTTTACCGGAATACCAGGGCAAAGGCATTGGCGCCGGTATTCTGAACAGATTGCTGAAAAAGTGCAAAGAACAGGATATCCTGATGGTTCAATTATTTGCGGCGGCGGATAAGTCCGGATTTTATAAAAAGTTCGGGTTTGAGGAACGGCCTGAGGCGGCGCCGGGGATGAGATGGGTCGGCAGAGACAGCGTATAATCGTATAACAGCGGGAATTCGCGGCGAAACCGATGTGAAGTTGAAGAATTTCGATTCTACAAAGAGGATCAGATTCCCGAAATCGTAATACCTTATCCAAGAGAGATCTTTACCCGGTAAAAAAGGGAAGCTGCGATGTTTGATTTTAGAAGATGATTATAAATGCGAAATGGGTGAAACGCTTGAAAAAAGTGCTGGTTCATTTGTTAAAGATGGTCGTTTTGGTCACCGTATTGCTGCTTGTGGGGTTTGCTGTCAGCGAGATTACCGAATACCGAAGTCAATATTTCAAGTTCCCATTCCCCGATCAGCTTGTTTTTCTTTACCCTCTAATTCCCTCCCTTTCCGGTTTGGTTATCGGAGTTGAGACTTTACTTCGAGAACGCAGCCGTAAAGGCCGCTGGACCTTTAACGGGTATCGGCTGATTTTTCTTGCTTTACCTGCCCTATTGTTCTGTGTTTATCCGTATATGCCATGGAAAATGGAGTGGCTGCCGAAGGGCGTAGTTTATTTGCTGCTGACTTCCGCTCAAATCAATGTAATCTCCGGTGTGCTGTTCGGATACTTTGTGATTACAAGTTTGGAGAAAAGGGACACTGGAATCACTTATCTGGAGAAGGAGCGAAAAATATAAATCGTTGGGAATATCGGACGGTAAAATATAAGACGGGCGGCTTTCTGGGTGGCAAGCTGGACGAGGAGGACTTTCAAAATCTGTTGAACAGCTATGGAAATGACGGCTGGGAGCTTGTTTCCTGCTTTGATACCAGCATCAGTCAGGGTCAGACCCGGGATGTTGTGGCCATTTTCAAAAGACCAGTATGAGGACATTGTAAATCTGTAGTGAACGATGATGCGCCAAGCTATTTTCCATACTAGGTACTTCAATCCGAATTGAAGTACCTAGTGCTGGAATTTGGTATCTGATCTGGAGTACAGCACAACCGACCCGTCAAAATTTTTCAGCTTTACGTATTCATCGGAGAACATTTGGACAAGACCTGCGCCTACGCGGGAATACATGCCGTCAGGACCGATCTGCAGAGCGAACACGTATTTTTGCGCCAGCGCGGCGGTAAAAAATTCAGCGTTTTTCATAATCGTATATGGCATGAGGTTCCCTCCTGGTTTTTTTGGACTAACATATGGGATCGCGTTAATTTGCTAAATTATACATCGGTGTTTCAAAAGTTTCAATGGGTTTTCATTTTGGTCACATTTATGGAAAAAAGGGCAGAAAAATAAAGCAGCGACCGGCGCTGGAAATGGCGTCCGATCCGCTGCTTTTTCATACATCGCTGCTCTATGCCTTGCCTCTGCCTCCCGGGCGTGAATCACGGTTCCCGGTCAGACTTTCCTCTACATTGTCCATAATGCCCCTGACGATATCTTCCACCTTGCCGGTCGACCCTTCCCTATTCGACTGAGGGCTGTCGGGATCGGGAATCGGCTCGACGCCGCTTCCCTTGGGATCTGTCAGCCTGCTCTTATCCTCCATGGTATCTCATTCCTTTCTGCACAGGTTCGCTGATTAGGTTATGCAATACCGGTCTTTCTATGTACTGAGTAAACCGGATCAGGGAAATTGAGCACAGACTTCATTGAACGGTTTGGGCACAAGGGAGAATCCGGAGATAGACAGCACTTGTTCTTAAGCAGATACAGGCACGGACGGGAAAATGTCCCTTTCATTTTCGAAAAAAAGCCCGTTCTAGAACGATAAGCGGGAAAAGCTCCGGCTTAATTCTCCAATTTCTTATGGCTTCGGTAAAATCGCCTGAATAAAGCGGAGAAATTCCCTTCAAAGCGCTGTTTAAACCGTTTTCAGACAAATAAGAGGGAGGAATTCCGTTTCATCCGTCCCCCCCATTTCCCGATCACCGTTGACATGCAGTGCAGGTGGCAAATATAGGATGAGAGCGGCTGAGATGCCTTGAATTGATATATAACCAAAAGCTGGCGGGCAGACGCGCGCAGCCCTCCCCCGCAGAAGGGGGAGGGCTGCCATATTAGGAGAGCAATTACGTTAATGTTAGAGCAAACTGCTGTCGCAGGAAGCTAGGATTGCAATGTGGACAACGCTTTCAATTTCCAGGCGACAATCTCTTTGAAAATGTCTTTAATACTCATGTCTAAGCGCGTTCTTTGGATCTTGAGAATATCTTCCGATCTTACGCTTACCTTCCTACCGTAAACCGTGACCTCCCATTCATAGCCCAAACCGGAAGTTTTTCTCACCATGGACATTTCGTAAGAAGATTGGCGCGCCTCATCATTAATTGCCTGAACATCCCGTGATAAACGTTCGAGCCTTTCTTCAGTAGCGTTGTGAAATAAAAGAACCATAATTGTCCCTCCTAATAGTAGTTTGGTAGCATAACTTTATCGATCAGCGATTGTACAATACTGACTTCAAAAGTGTATGTTTTGTAATGTATATATAGTATGATACTGGAACTTGAGGCAGGAGTGAAGAGATGTTTTTGTCGGAATCATTCGAATGCTCAAAATAGCCAGATGGTCCCAAATTATTTCGTATTTGTCTTCATCTAAAACGTTTACACCCTTGAATTTACTTGAGATTTGAGATATCCATTTTGTATATCATACAGTATGTCGACATTTTGCTTATTTACGTTATTAAACAGAAGAGGATTTGTCGAAACACCCTGCAGTACACTCTTTGTTTACCGGCTGCATTATCCTGTTGTGTCTTCCACATTTGTAATTTAATATTAATCAATAATGCTGCAGGAAGGAGCCGGCATCGTGGCAAAACAGAAGTACTATGTGGTATGGGAGGGACGGAAGCCGGGAGTGTACGCGACTTGGGCGGAATGCAAACGGCAGACGGACCAGTTTACAGGAGCAAAATACAAATCCTATGAGTCGAAGACCGCAGCTGAGGAAGCGTTCCGGATAGGCTGGAAAGGCAATTGGGGCAAGACGGGATCTGAAAAAGGCAGCGCAGCCGGAGGGTCTCAGGGAAGCTATACTTCCAAGCGGACGGGCGCGCAGACCGCGGAATCAATTGACTATGACAGCATCTCGGTTGATGTGGGAACAAGGGGAAACCCCGGCCCTGTCGAATATAAAGGAGTAGACACACGGACTGGTGAGGTCATCTTCTCCTGCGGTCCGATTAGCAAGGGTACGAATAATCTCGGTGAATTTCTGGCTATTGTGCACGCCCTTGCGCTTCTGCAGAAAGAAGGCAGCGGCAAGACGGTATACAGCGATTCGGTCAACGCAATGAAATGGGTCAGAGAGAAAAAGGTCTCGACCACCCTGCCCCGGGACCATACAACGGAGGAGATTTGGGGGTTTATCGACCGGGCGGAGAAATGGCTTCAGACGCATACATATGATAACAAGGTGCTGAAGTGGCAGACCCGGCAGTGGGGAGAGATCAAGGCGGATTACGGAAGAAAATAAGAGAGAAGCGTCCCCTGCATCCCAGCAGGAAACGCTTCCATACTGGGGAGATATGGAAGGGGAACCCTATGATATTCGGCAACGATTGGGACGAGGTATTGCATGAAGAAACGCAGAAGCCGTATTTTCAGGATCTGCGCTATACATTGGCCAGGGAATACAAGCAGTATACGGTTTATCCGCCGAAGGAACTGCTGTTCTCCGCTCTGAAGCAGACGGACTACAGCAAGACGAGGGTCGTCATTCTTGGACAAGATCCTTATCATGGCGCGGGACAGGCCCATGGGCTCAGCTTTTCGGTGATGCCTGGTGTGCGGATTCCGCCGTCCCTGCGCAATATTTATACTGAGCTGGCCAGCGATATCGGCGCTGATATTCCGAATCACGGGTCGCTGCTGCATTGGTCACAGCAGGGGGTGCTGCTGCTCAATGCGGTTCTGACCGTGCGCGAAGGCCAGCCCAACTCGCATAAAGGAATGGGCTGGGAACGGTTTACGGATGCTATTATGGAGAAACTTAACGAAAGGGACACACCGTTGGTCTTCATTTTATGGGGCAGCCATGCCCAGCAGAAGGGTGCTTGCATCGACCATAGCCATCACAAAGTGATCCGGTCGGCTCACCCGAGTCCGTTCTCGGCTCACCGGGGCTTTCTCGGCAGCAATCCATTCTCGCAGACCAATCAATTTTTGAGCGCTCACGGTCTGGAACCGATCGATTGGAACATACCGAATTTATAGGACGGGTCAGGCAGAAGGGGGCTATTAGAATGAGACATTGGGTAGGCAAGCCGGTTATTGCGTATCTTGGAAAGCCTCCTTACGTCACGATGAGAGGAGTGCTGCGCAAGTGGGACAGCGCCGCAGGGCGCGTAGTCATCGGCCATCAGGAGGCCGGAGTCCCTATTCGCGACATTGCGATTATCAAAGCGCTGGCTCCCAAAGAAAGAGCGCTCCCTCCAGTCCTTCATTCCGTCGGCTATATTATGAAAGACCGGCTGCAATTCGATAATGCCGTCTATTTCAAGTCGGCGGTCACGGTCTGGAAGGGGGACCGGCTGATTGCGCTTAATACCACCCTTGTTTCCCATACGAAGGGATCGGTCACTTTGGAAGACGGAAGAACGCTGATGAAAGGGACGCATCTGTTTGTCGTCCGCTCGCTAAAAGGCTAGAGCGCAAGTTTAAGCCAGCAACCTCAAGAGCCTTGTCTGCAAATTATGCAGGCAGGGCTCTTTTTAACACGGTATAGACAGGCCTCAGTTAAGTTTCATTCATCCGTTCTGCAACGATAATTTCGTATACCCGAAGAAAAATAATTTTGACGGTCATATAGACCGGCAGTGCCAGCAGCACACCGATAATACCGTAGAATTCTCCGCCCACAAGTACAATGATTACCGTAGTCAGCGGATGGACATCCAGAGATTTGCCGTAAATGATCGGAGTAAGCAGGTTATCCTGGATTTGCTGTGCAGCGACAATAATGACCAGAGACCACAAGGCGGTCATGGGAGATTCGATAAAACTGACGATTACAACGGGAATGGAAGCAAGAATAGCGCCGATATAGGGAATGAAGTTCAACGGCACCGACACGAGGGCAAGCAGCAGGGCATATGGCAAACCGATCACAAGAAAACCGATGTACAGGGTGAGGCCCAGGATCAGATTCAGAATCACCCGCGTAACGATGAAGCTGCTGAGCGCAGAATCGACTTGCTCCAGCGTTTCCTGCCCTTCACTCCGGTATTTTCGCGGAATCAGTCCGAGCAGAATACGGGGCAGCTTATGGCTGTCTTTCAGCATATAGTACAAAATAATCGGCAGCGTGGCCACAACGACAACAATGTTGGAGATGACCGTTATCAGATTGCTGATGGAGTTCGTTACCCAGGTTACCGCGTTTTGCAGGTATTCGGTTAGCCGGACCGTCAAATCCGATTCCCCGTGAAATAACCTCGCAAACATCGGGTTCTCGCGCAGACGGTCAAGCTGGGTCTGGAGATCCTGGACAAGGTACGGCGCGTTTCGGATAAAATTTTGGATTTGATCCTGCAGCGTCGGCCAGACGGCGACCCAGAAAATAGCGAACAGAGCAATAAATACGGCATAGATGAGCAAAATGGCGATCGGGCGCTTGAGCTTTCTTTTTTCCAGATAATTGACCAGCGGGCGGAGCAAATAATACATGAATCCGGAGAGCATCATCGGTACAAGCAGCAGGTTAATGATGGTTCCGATAGGCGAGAATAGAACGATAACCTTGGAGCCGAGATAAAGGATAAGCAGTAGAAATATGATTCCAAGCGTGGTACGGAAAAACTTGTTCTGCAGCAGCAATGGCCGCACCTCCTAATATGGACCCAAATAGTATGTATGATGGATCTACTAATATGCAGTCTACTAAATAGTTAAACCCGATTCCAGGTTTGTAACCGCCGGATTCATTTCAGGCCAAGGAATGGCGAACATGACAAACAGGCTGTCTTCCCGAATTAATCGGAACGAAAGACAGCCTTGCTTTCATGTACTTCTGCGAGAGCGGCGCCGCCGTTTCTTCTTGAAATATAAGACTTTATAAGCTTCTCGCCTATCGTTTGGCCTTATATTTTTACGAGAAACGTACCTGCTTCTTAAAAAGACTCCGTCAGGCGTTTCTTCTTATTATCTTAATTTTTTGTTAGGTTCTGCCTGAGTCGTTTCCTTTGCTTTTACAAGGGACAAGAAAAAGAAGAAATCGCCTAAAGCGCTCAGCGCCGCAGCGATGATGGCGTAATCTTCTGCGGACATTTCCTCTTCCTGTGGGATGCGTTGGATGTTTTTCTTATTTGCCATCTTCTCTCACCCGCTTCATCTGGTCGTATGCTACAAGGTATGCTGCGAAGAGTAAAGACGGAATAGGCGGGAAGGATGTATTTTCCAAGGCTTCTTGAGCAGGAAGGGGCATATTGATTATACTGGATTAATCGGACAATCACTGGCTAAAGGAGAATTAAGGGATGATACTGCATAAAGGGGAGATTTTATTTAGGCAGGGCGATAGCTGTGATACGTTGTACCATATCAAGAGCGGTCTATTCAAGGTGACAAGACTGCATGAGAATGGGAATATCGTGCTGTTCAACATTCTTTATCCCGGGGAGACGGTGCCTCACCATTCGCTCATCTCGCCTAAAGAAGCTCACGGGACGGCCACTGCGCTCATGAGCAGCGAAGCCCAGCCCATCCCGGCCTCGGAATGGTACCGCCAGCTTCGCGAGGAGCCGGGTAAAGCAATGGAGGTTGCCCTTCTGCTGCAGGAAAAGGTAAGATTCATGCAGACCCGGCTGGATCATCTTACGATCGGGTCGCCTGCCGAAAGGCTGGAGCTGCTAATAAAATGGCTGCGCGATTATTCGCACGGGGTCCCATTAACCGAACTGCTGACTCAGGAAGAGATCGGACAGCTGATCGGCGTCCGCAGGGAGACGGTGAACAGGCTGCTGCGCGGCTGAGCTTGTACTTTTTCTGGAAGAACTTGTCTACTTGTTGGGAAATAGCCTTTTCTGTGGTATAATGGGGTCAGAATTCAAAACAAAATCGAAAGGATCAGGATACCATGTGTCCCCGAAGGACGATTCCCCAAAGGACGATTTGGAAACGTTATGATCTATCTTATACTTAGCTTCCTTGTAGAAGGTGTGTGAACAGTCAGTTGACGCTAGCCGCCTCTACGAAGGAAGGGAATAGGTATGCGAAGGAGAAAGACAACCGATTCACCCCGTCGTAGAGGTTGGTGGGACGTCTAGCCGCCATTTACGATAAGGGGAGCCTGTATGAGGAACCATAACAGCGGTGTTCGTCTGCCGCTACAATTGACGATTAATTTGATCGGAACGTTGTTGCTTAGTTTTACTTACTATCACATCAATTATCAGAACCATTTGACCGAGGGCGGGTTCGTTGGGCTGTCGCTGCTCGGCAAGTACGTTCTGGGACTGTCGCCATCGCTCACCGTGCTGCTGCTTGATCTTCCGGTTCTGCTGGCAGCCTTGGTACTCAAAGGAAAGAGATTTGTCTGCAATACATTTATTTCCATAGGGTCGTTTACCGTGTTCTACGGACTGATGGAGCGCTATTCCGGACTAGTGCTTAATTTCCATGGCAACCTGGCGCTGGCGGCGCTGCTGTCCGGACTGCTGACGGGTCTTGGCGCGGGACTGGTGCTGCGATGCGGAGGCGCTAGCGGCGGTGATGACATCCTGTCTCTCTTGATCAGCGAGTGGAAGGGGATTAAGGTCGGCACCGTGTTCATTATAATGGACATTGTCGTGCTGCTGCTGTCACTCTTCTATATGCCGCTCAGAGAAACGATGTATACGGCGATGGCGGTGATCGTGGCCGGCCAGGTTATCACGTTTATAACCTCGCTTGGCAAGCCGAAACGGACAAAGAAAAAGCTGCAGGTTCAGCCTGCGCTTGTGGGCCGTAAAGAAGCAACCGCCGCAGGAAAATTATAATAATTATTTGGGGTCAGCCGAAACCGGCTGGCTTTTTCTACGTATAGAAGGAGTAAGGATGCAAATCCTAAAACTATACAGTATCCGAATAAAAGGAGGAAACAGCATGCTCAGGAGGCTTATCGACAAACTCATTCACTCCGTCGGACACTCGAAACACGAAAGACACGGAGGTTCTTCCGGAAATTACCGGAGACCAATGCATTACAGAAATTCGTCCAGCAGCAGACCCGGTTACGGGAGCGGACGCGGCCACGGCTATTACAAGAACAGATATGGAAGTTCAAGCTGAATATTCGCTTCTAAATGCAGTAAATAAGAAACGGATGCTAACCTATTTTAGGGAGGCGTCCGTTTCTTGTTATTCATTGAGATCGGCTAAGGAGTCCAAATCGGATAATGCCTGCTGGGCATCCCGAATGAACTCCTGCGTTTCCGTGTATGGATTCGATTCCTCGTCAAGCAGTCTCAGCAGTATGTGCCGCACTCCCGCCGTAAGCTCCAGCTCTTCGGACCAGCTTCGCTCGGCGCCGCCCGGCGCGGGAGTATACCCTGAATACAGCATATAAAGCATAAGATGTCCGATATCGTGCAAATCCGATTGTTTGGACGCGGGCATGCGCTTTGGCAGTCCGTCCTTATCCCGCTCCGCTTCGCCGTTATTACAAGGGGGATCGTCCCCGATCCGGCGGGCCAGACCAAAATCGATTAAGTAGATATCATCCCCCCGGAGAATGATGTTGGGAATGCGCAGATCAAGGTGCACGAAGCCGCGTTCATGCACATGGTTCACCCGTTCCATCAAGCTCAAGACGAAGCGGAGCGTGTCTTTTTCCCCGAAAATGAATCCCCGCTCGAAAATTAGCTGCTCCAATGTATAACCCTCAATATAATCGGTAACCAGCCAAGCAGAGCCGTTCTCCTCAAAATAATCTCTGCAGGCCGGGATATAGGGATGATCCAGCTGCTTAAGGATATCCCGTTCCCGCTTCAGCATCTGCTTCCCAGCATCCTGTTTGCTCGGTTTGGCCTGTTTGACGGCCACCTGGCGTCTCTCCCGCTTATCCAGGCAGCGGTAAGCCAGTCCGTAGCTTCCCATGCCGATCCGGGAGAGCACCTCGTAACGCTGCCCAATCAGCTCTCCTTTCTCCCTGGGGTAATCCCTCCAGGCGGATATGAATGCGCGCATGCGTGCAAGCAATGGACATCCTCCCAACAGTATTCCGTCATGTGTAATCTATTCCTTCATTATTGCATATTTACCTAGGGCATTCGCAAGTCTGGAAGTCAGATGACAAGAGATGCGGTTAGAGTTTCTTACCTGAAAAGTGGGGCTGCAAGTTTCAGAAATTACATCCAGTGTTTAAGCTACAGTATAAAGAAAAAATATTGAAATCTAATCATTGAGGAGGCGTAAGCTTGGATCTGCTAGCCATTATTAAAGCCATCGTACTTGGTCTGGTCGAAGGCCTGACCGAATTCGCTCCGGTATCTTCTACAGGACATATGATTATTGTCGATGATATATGGTTGAAATCGCAGGAGTTTCTCGGAAAATACACAGCTAATACATTTAAAGTCGTGACCCAGCTCGGTTCAATCCTTGCGGTTGTCGTCATTTTCAGGAAACGTTTTATTGATTTGCTCGGACTGAAACGCTTTAGCAAGGAATCGCTTGAACCGGTCCCGGACGGCCAGCTGCAGGTACAGACCGGGGGCCGTCTGAAGCTTGGACAGGTTATTGTAGGTCTCATTCCTGCCGGTCTGCTAGGAATGTTATTCGAAGATTATATTGATGAATATTTGTTCTCGACATCAACCGTGCTGATCGGTCTGGTAATTGGCGCCCTATTTATGATTTGCGCGGATTTATTTGCTCCGAAGCGCGCCAGGAAGCAGAGTGTTGACCAGATTACATACAGGCAAGCGCTTGCGGTGGGGTTAATCCAGTGTGTCTCGCTCTGGCCCGGCTTCTCCCGCTCCGGCTCGACGATTTCGGGAGGCGTCCTGCTTGGCCTGAGCCACCGGGCCGCCGCCGATTTCACCTTTATTATGGCCGTTCCGATCATGGCCGGCGCAAGCCTGATCTCGCTTTACAAGAACTGGCAGTATTTTACGCTCGATGCACTGCCGTTCTTTATCGCCGGATTTATCAGCGCCTTCGTGTTCGCGCTGCTGTCGATGCGGTTCTTTCTGAAGCTGATCAACCGGATCAAGCTGCTGCCGTTCGCCATCTACCGCATTGTGCTGGCCACCGTGGTCTATATTATTTTCTTTTAACCGGTTATCAGGTATCGATATAACCAGAACCCCTATCTCCTATTGCGAGCCGCAGGGTCTTGCCGTAACATAAATGTTGTACTCATCAACCACTCAAACCATTCACTAAATAACGGAAACAGGTGCTTGCCGGAATAGAGAATTCCGGAGCTTAATAGGGAAGCTCGGTGCAAAGCCGACGCGGTCCCGCCACTGTAACGGAAGAGTCTTTCAGCCCTTTATGCCACTGTCAGCCCGCGCTGACGGGAAGGCCGCTTACGGACGATGACGCCGCAGCCAGGAGACCTGCCTGTTTCAACGCACTGCAGTACCTACGGGAGATAGGGAGGTGTTAGATCGCAAACGTGATATTAACGTAGGCGTCTTTCCTCTTGGGCTTTTAAGGAAGGACGCCTTTTTGTTGGATCGTTTATGTGAAATAGGAAGCGGGCCTTCCGAGGCGGATAAGATGTCACTTCCTCAAACAACGTAGTTTGATGTTTTTTTGGAAGACCACGGCAGGATAAGTCGAATAGGAGGAACATGGAAATGACAACGCAAGTAAAAACAAGCAATCTCGGATATCCAAGAATCGGCGCGAACCGGGAATGGAAAAAAGCGCTGGAGGGTTACTGGGCGGGACGAACCCAGGAGGAACAGCTGCGGGCGGAAATGGACCGCATGCAGCTGGGTAATCTGCGCAAGCAGCAGGAGGCGGGTATCGATCTGATTCCTGTCGGAGATTTCACCTATTACGATCATGTGCTGGATACGGCAGTCATGTTCGGCATTGTGCCGCCCAGGTACCGGTATGAAGATAGACCTGCCGGACTGGATTTATATTTTGCCATGGCCCGAGGTAATTCCCGGGCGGCGGCATGCGAAATGACGAAATGGTTCAATACGAATTACCATTACATCGTGCCGGAGATCGGGGATCTTAAGCCTGTTCTGACGGAGAACAAACCGCTTGCCGCATACCGGTTCGCCAAATCGCAGGCGGGCATTGACGGCAAGCCCGTGGTCATTGGACTCTATACGTTCCTGAAGCTGTCCAAGGGCTTTGCCCCTTCGGAAATCCGCAGTGTGGCGCAGCGCTTTCTGCCGGTCTATGTGCAGCTGCTGCAGGAACTGGAGCGAGAGGGGGCGGCCTGGGTTCAAATAGACGAACCTGCGGTAGTGACCGGACTTCGGGAAGAGGATATTAAGCTTCTAAGCGAAATTTATGGCGAGCTTCATTCCGCTGTTCCGGGACTCTCCATTATGCTGCAGACTTACTTCGAGTCCGCCGAACCGCTTGAAGCCCTGCTGAAGCTGCCGGTGCAGGGGATCGGACTCGATTTTGTACACGACAGCGGGGCTAATCTGGAAGCGATCGAGCGCTTGGGCTGGCCGAAGGATAAGACGCTTGGAGCCGGAGTGATCGACGGGCGCGGGATTTGGCGCTGCGACCCGGATGATAAGCTGGCGCTGGCTCAGCGCTTGACTGCCCTTGTCCCGGAGGGCAAATTGATTTTGCAGCCGTCCAGCAGCCTGCTGCACGTGCCTGTGACAGTGCGCAGCGAGGAGAAGCTGAAGCCGGAGGTGCGCAGCGCGCTGGCCTTCGCCGATGAGAAGCTGGCGGAGCTTGCGCTGCTGAAACGGGCGCTGCTTGAGGGCCGTGACGCCGCCGGGGCTTCGTTAGCCGAGACGCAGGCTGCGCTGGCCGCCTTCCGCAAGCTGCCCGAGCGCAGCCGCGCGGACGTGGCGGAGCTTGAACGCGGCCTGGCCGAGCTGCCCGACCGGCGAAGCCCGGCCTATGCCGAGCGGGCAAAGCGCCAGCAGGACAAGTGGCGGCTGCCGCTGCTGCCGACAACGACCATCGGCAGCTTTCCGCAGACGCCGGAGGTCCGGCAGGCGCGGCTGAAATGGCGCAAGGGCGAGCTGAGCGAGGAAGTCTATGACGGCTTTATCCGCCGGCAAATTGCGGACTCCATCGCACTTCAGGAGAACATCGGTCTGGATGTTCTGGTGCATGGCGAGTTTGAACGAACAGATATGGTGGAGTTCTTCGGGGAGAAGCTGGATGGATTTCTGTTCACCCAGAACGGCTGGGTGCAATCCTACGGTTCCCGGTGCGTTAAGCCGCCGGTCATATACGCCGATGTCGCGTTCACCGAACCGATGACTGTCAAGGAAAGCGTCTATGCGCAGTCTTTGACGAAGCTGCCGGTAAAGGGCATGCTGACCGGGCCGGTCACGATTCTGAACTGGTCCTTCGTGCGTGACGATTTAAGCCGGGAGCGGCTAGCGAACCAGATTGCGCTCGCGCTGCGGCAGGAGGTGCTGGCACTCGAAAGCGCTGGAGTGGAAATGATTCAGGTGGACGAGCCGGCGGTGCGTGAAGGACTTCCGCTCAAGGAGAAGGACCGCAGGCATTATCTGGACTGGGCCGTAAAATCTTTCAGAATCTCAACGAATCTCGTCCGCGATACGACGCAAATTCATACCCATATGTGCTATTGCGAATTTGGTGATATGATCGACTCCATTTCCGATATGGATGCGGATGTTATTTCCATTGAGACATCGCGCAGCCATGGTGAGCTGATTGCAAGCTTTGAGAAAATGGAATATGACAAGGGGATCGGCCTTGGAGTATACGACATTCATAGTCCGCGGGTTCCGTCGGTCGAAGAAATGGAGACCGGCATCGACCGTGCGCTGCGGGTGCTGCACCCGGAGCAGTTCTGGATCAATCCGGACTGCGGACTGAAGACGCGGGGCTGGAGCGAGACGGAGGCATCATTGCGAAATATGGTGGCGGCCGCTGAGGATGCAAGAAAGAAAGCGCGGGCTATTCAGCCGTAACTTGCGAAAGATCGACTTTAAAAAGCAATAAACCGGGAATCCGATCCCGGTTTATTGCTTTTTATATACATACCTTATTTCTTCTTAAACGTGTCACAATCTGTTTCTTCGGAGCGGGAAGCTTGTTGCACGTTGTTGAAAGCAATGAAGATCGACTCAGCGTTGCACTTGTTTTCATTCGCCCAATAAGTACAGGTGTTCACTTCGCAAAGCACATCTTTTGCCATAAGTATTCACCTCCTGTCATGAAATGAATAACGCCCGGACAAGGTGGACCTTATCCGGGAAAGCACGCCCTCATTCTTGCGAATGTAGGGCTGTTCGTTAGTATAATTTCCTCATTCTTCTTGATTTATACCACAAAGGTCATACCGGAGGATGATCCCAGGACACTAATATACCCGGTATCTGAGATACTCATCAGCGCCTGTCTAAAGAAATTGCATAAGAAAGATTTGTGCTCCGCAACCTTTCAATGTCTGGAAACGTCTGGAGATTAAAGATCGGACCAACAGATAATTTTTGGGGGGATGCGGATGTTCAAGCGAGGTCTGTATTGTATGGTAACGGTGCTGTTGTTGTCTATCATGCTGGTTGGCTGCAGTTCGGGCAGCGGCGCCAGGAACGCGGATAAGGCTGAAAAATCCCTGATGAAAAAAAGCGACTCGTCTCAATCGAATGCGGTCAGCAAGGGGGCTCCTGCTGCGGACGTTCTTGCAGATACCGCCGAAACCGCGCAAGCTGCCGGATCGGAGGGCGGTAAAGAGTCTGCAAGCTACTCGGCTGCAGAACAATCCATCAGCAGTTTCAGCGGTTTCGCGTCCGGCGATGTAGCCGCTGGGCTGAACAACAAGCTAATCTATCATGCCAATCTCAATATGGAAGTCGAAAATTACGAGCAAGCGCAGACGGAAGTGCGGAATATGATTAATCTTGCCCGCGGATACATTCTTGGATTCACGGAAACGATGTCCGATTCCGAGCATGGCGGTACATTTGTTATAAAGGTGCCGGCCTCCGGGTTTTCCTCTTTCCTGGACAGTCTAGAGAAGATCAAGAGTGAATCTCTTCAAAGCAGCATCGAGGGTCAGGACGTTTCCGAAGAGTATGTTGACCTCGAAGCGCGTCTGAAGGCGAAGCAGCTGCTGGAATCCCAGTACGTCGAATTTATGAAAAAGGCGACCAAAGCCACGGATCTTGTATCGTTTGCCAACGAGCTTGGCAAGATTCAGGAGGAAATCGAGCAGATCAAGGGAAGAATGCGTTATATCGATCAAAATGTGCTGTACTCGACGGTGGAACTGCGGCTGTACCAGCCGGACGAGAGCACTTTAAGCTTGCGTAAGGACGAGCCGCAGTCCCTATTTGCCAGAGCCTCAGACGCGCTGCGCGGAACCTTGAATGCCCTCTCCACGGGGTTAGAGTGGCTCTTTATTCTCCTGGCCGGGGCGCTGCCGGTACTAATCGTAGCCGGCCTCATTCTAGCCGCGCTGCTCTGGGTCCGTCGTTCTAGACGCCGCCGCGCAAAGGCCTCGCTGCTGATCCGGGAAGTCAATCGGCGTACAGACGAGGGGGCTTACGAAGGACCGGCTGGACAAAGCCGGACAGACGGAGAAGATGAGCCTGGAGAAGCGCTGCACACGCCGGAACCGCCAGAAGATAAATAAGAGAAAAAGCCTCCGGACGGGCGAAAGGCCCGTTCTGGAGGCTTTTGTTGCATTCACTCTCTACAAAGAGAGCTCTACTGGAATAAGAAGCGGTATTCGCCATAACCTTCCCGCTCAAGATCCTCTATCGGAACGAAGCGCAGCGCGGCGGAATTGATGCAGTAGCGCAGACCGTCCGGTCCCGGTCCATCGTTAAAGACATGGCCGAGATGCGAGTCCGCTTCCCTGCTGCGCACCTCCGTGCGGATCATCAAATGGCTGAGATCGGTCTTCTCCTTCACTGAATAGTCGCGAAGCGGCCGGGTGAAGCTGGGCCATCCGCAGCCGGAATCATATTTATCCCTCGAACTAAAGAGCGGCTCTCCGGACACGATGTCCACATATATGCCTTCTCCGTGATGATCCCAAAAATCATTTTGAAAAGGGGATTCCGTGGCATTATTCTGCGTAACCTCGTATTGCAGGGGCGTAAGCCGCTGCTTCAGGCTCTGCTTGTCCTCTTTATGTGACCAATGCTTCTCGATAAAGGCTTCCCGGCCGGAGGCTTTGCGGTAGCGTTTGTAATGGCCCGGATTTTTGCGGTGATAGCCTTGATGGTATTCTTCCGCAGGGTAAAAGACCCCAGCCGGAACAATTGGCGTCACAACCGGACCCGAGAAGCGGCCGCTTTGCTCGGTTGCGATCTTGGATGCCTCTGCTTCCTTGCGCTGCTCCTCATTATGATAGAAGATCGCCGTCCGGTAGGACGAGCCGCGGTCATGGAATTGGCCGCCTTCATCCGTCGGATCAATTTGCTGCCAGAACAGCTCGAGCAGCTTGCTGTATGGAAAAATTATAGGATCGAACGTAATTTGCACAGCTTCGGCATGGCCCGTTGTTTCGGAGCAGACTTCTTCGTAAGTCGGATTAACCGTATGCCCTCCGGTATAGCCGGAGACGACGTCGATAATGCCGGGCAGTTCCTCGAACGGGGAGACCATACACCAGAAGCAGCCTCCTGCGAATGTCGCTTTTTCAGTGCGGGAGCCTGTTTCGTTAGTCGGATTGTCAGTCATAGTTGTCCCTCCTGTTAAATCAAACAATTAAATAGAACACAATTTAATTATAAACCATTTAAGTGCTTTATGCCAACAAGCCGCATGCTTCAGGCTGAACGATTGTACCGATGCCTGCCGCCTTTTAGCAGGAGGCTAAGCAACAGGAGCGCCGCAATGTACAGCGCCGCAGCTATTCCGGCGGCGGCGGGATGCTCCCGGGCGCTGCCGCCAAGAAAGGCGAAGAGAGCGATGCCCGGTATTTTGCCCAGTCCCGAAGCAAGGATAAAGGTCCAGAAGGGCAGCCCGGCCGCAGCGGCATACACATTGACCGCCGCTTGCGGTATGACCGGCAGCAGGCGGGCTGCAACGACAGAGGCGAAGGGCCGCCGCTGAACGGCAGCCGTGAATTTGTCCAGCGCCGGAATCGAAGACAAATAAGCGCGTCCTTTTTCCGGAAACAGCCATTTGACGCCGCCAAACATCAGCCCCGCAGCAATCGTTGTTGCGAGCCAGCACATTGCTCCGCCTGCCAGACTTCCGTATACATATCCGAACAGTCCGATGACGGCTTTGTACGGTACGACCGGGAATAGAGCCAGCGCGGCCGCGGCCAGGATCGAGAGCAGAACATGCCCGTCTTGGCCCAGCCAGTCTAGAATGGTATATCTGTAGATAAACGCGGCGCCCATGCCCGAAACATAACACAGCGCCAATAGCCATTTTCTCATTGTAATATGTCCTTTCCCTTTCATCTTCACCCATCATACTGAAAAAAATTGAAGAATAGAAGAAAACTCATTTGTCGGATTGCCTTGGCAGGGTATAATAGTTCATTAGAGATGAAGCGGCTGTTGCCGCAAGGGACAGAACAGGCAGAGAGGGGGAAAGAGAATGGATGATTACCGCAAATCGGTGGAAGACCAGATTGTGGAAAGCTATAGGCGCGACGAAGAAATGATGATCCTCGTATTTGCCCAATGGTGCGTGAATAACGGTCTTGATCCGGAAGCCCTCTATTTGCAGGCATATCCGCAGCAGCAGGGCAATGAACAGCTTGCCAGGGCCATTGCGCTGACTGTGCCGGTGGATGAGTCCGGTTTTATATCGGATGATACGGTGCTCGGAGTGCTTTCGCTATATGGAAACGATGACTTGGCTTTTGTTATCACTGAGGCGATTGCGGCACGTAAATAAACTTTTATTGGAAAACAATGTTCAGCAGGCACGTAATGTGGTAAAATTATATGTACTAACTAAATGTAAGTTTTTTAGTGAGAGGTGAGAACAATGGAAGAGCATCAGTTGGCGTTGTGTCCCCGGTTCGAGACGGCATTCTCTTTCCTGGGCAAACGGTGGAACGGCCTCATTATTAAGACATTGATGAGCGGACCGAAACGCTTTAAGGACATATCCGGCCTTATTCCCTTGATGAGCGATAAAATGCTGTCGGAACGGATGAAGGATCTGGAGAGCGAAGGCATTCTGGAGCGGCATGTGTATCCGGAGACGCCTGTGCGCATCGAGTACGAGCTGACGGAAAAAGGCCGCGCGCTGGAACCTGTCATGGAGCAGATTCAGAAATGGGCGGAACAGTGGGTGAAGTAATGGCCGCGCAAACAGTAGATCAAGAAGAAAACTGACGTCGAATTTATCGGCGCCAGTTTTTTTTATAAATTCATACGAGAATGCCTTTCTCTTTTTTTAATTTGAAAATCTCTTCAACTGCTTTTTTATAGCCGCCGGCCTGCTTAAAAGAATCGCTGATCTTCTTAATATTTTCAACATAGCTAGGATCGTTTAACACCTTTTCCACCGAATCCTTTAATAGTTCCGGAGTAAGCTGGTCCTTATCCAGAGAAATGGCCGCTCCGAGTTCCGAAGCTCTTCCTGCCATATAAGGCTGGTCCGCGCCTATAGGTATCGCTACAAAAGGCACTTCATTATATAGTAAGTCACTGGTGCTGTTCATGCCTGCATGAGTTATCGCCACGTCGGTATATTTTAAAATCTCCGATTGAGGCACAAAGTTTCTTACAATGAAATGATCGGGTATATCAAATTCAGATAAATCCACATTGTATGCGGTCATCACCACAACAGCATCGGTATCGGCAAAGGTTTTAAAGAAAAGTTCATAAAGCTTGGTGTCCGTGTTGAACACGGTGCCGAGTGAGATATATACGACTTTTTTGCCTTCCAATCGTTCAAAAGGAAAATCCAAATTTTCTTGCCGGTCATAGATTGGCGGTCCGATAAATTTAAAGCTGTCATCATAATACTCCGGATGGGAAACAAAATATTTTGAAGTATAGGCAATATTGATATCGCCTTTATTAAAAAATAAGCTCATCAGGTTATCCGGCATTTCCACCCCATAGACTTCTTTCAATTGTTTTGATGCTTTTTTGTAGGTTTCCATAACGGGATGATTTTTCATTAGCTCTTCATTGGAGAATTCTTTGTGCTGAGCCATAAGTTCCTTGGGAGTAGCAAATACGGCAAAGGAAGAAACCGAAGGGATTTTTAAAATTTGAGCAAAGGCATTTCCAAAAGGATACATCGCTGTATACATAATATAATCAAAATGTTTATCTTTAATTTGATCTAAAACATCTTCTATTATTTTATCGCTTGACTTGAGCGCTTCATTAATATTATCAAATAATCTCGCTAACCCCGTGTCTTGAGGCGGGTTGTCTTTTCTGTTGCCAAAGATTGATTCTATCTTATAGCTTTTAAATTCAGCGCCGGTTTTTTCGATTTTTTCTTTAAACTCTTCTGTACAAAAATAAGTGACTTCCTCACCTTGATTGATTAATTCATTTACCAATCCGAGTGTCGGATTAACATGACCATGAGCCGGGATACTTAAAAAAAGTACTTTTGACATCTTTTCACATCCTCTTCTTATTTCTTGCAAAAAGATCTTTAGTGTGCAACTTGTGCATTTTTTTGGCTGTGTAAAAGCTTTTCAATGGCTTCAGCGGCTTTTTTAGCTCCGCCGGCCTCTTGAATGTTCTTCTGCATATCATATACACGCTGCTGCAGCTGCTCATCCTCTGAAACTTCTTGAACCGCTTTCTGCAATACTTGAACGGTTACTTCATCCGGCAGAAAATGCTTCCCCAGTCCCAATTCCGTTACGCGGCGGGCGGTGATTTCCTGCTCAAACATCTGCGGGACGACAACCAGGGGTACGCCGTTGCTCAACGCTTCCATCGTGCTGTTCATGCCGCCATGCGTGATAAACAACCGGGTATGAGGGAGAATTTCAAGCTGCGGGACCTTTTGGCGGACAATAAAGTTATCTGGAATATCCCCCAAGCTTTCCGGAGTGATCTTAGATCCTGTAGACATGACTATCTGCCAGCCGGAGTCGCGAAAAGCTTCGATACACATGGTATAGAATTCCGGCCATGGGTTGAAAATCGTACCGAGCGATATCAGCATGACAGGGCGCTCATGATTCTCATCGATCGGCAGGCTCTCATCATAATTGCGCTTGCCAATAGACGGACCAATAAACAGGAAGCGTTCGTCAAACAGATCTCCTTTGAGCTGAAAAGCCCGAGGCATAAAGGCAATATTTAATTTCTCCGGAGCGAATAATTCCATAAAGGATGCAAACGGAATCCCTTCCTTCTCCGAAAAATCCTTGAGCTTTGACGCCAATTCATTCTTGATCTCGTCCGAAACCTCAGGTAACGCCGATACATGCTCATTTTCCGCATAGGAAGAGTACAGCCGTACCGCAGGAATGCCGTGCTTTGCAGCGAACAGTTTTCCGGCCAACGCTATAAAATCAAACAGAATTAAATCCGGAAGATCATCCGCATACATCTGCTCCAATTGATAATATGTGGAAATCGCTTCTTCAATGAATTTCATGTGGAGATTTTCCGCATTGCTGCTTATGGCTTCATTGATTTGTTTAACATGATCTAGTTGATCTAAAATATCCATTGAGGGCGAATGATAGGGAATAACCGAAACCCCCGTTTGCTCAATATCCGGTATAAACTTTTCTGTTGCCGGATAAGTCACTCTATAGCCTCTTTGAACGAGCTCCGATACAACGGCTAGAGTTGGATTAACATGTCCGAAAGCAGGAATATTAATCATGGCAATATGAGTTTTTTTCACTTTAATCAACCTCCATTTGGATTAGAATTGTACCATGTGATGGAATAAATTATAGTATATGTAAAAATAGAGTTCAATTTTAATAGAGACTTTAACGACGAAAATAGACAAAAGAGGTGAAAGTGTTGCATCAAACAAGAGAATGGATTTTTGAGGCGTTGCTGTTATTGTTGGAGACTACACCCTACGATCAGATTAAAATTACCAGTATTACAAAAAAAGCAGGAGTCGCCAGACAGACTTTCTACAGGAATTATAAAAGTAAAGATGACATCATTATCCAATATTTAGATGATATATTTAAAGAGCGTCTATTAATAATAAAAAAATGGCAGGGCATTAATGAGAATGATGTTCTTACTGATCTCCTCTTTGCTCACTTGAAGAAACATCGTGAATCTTTACTAAAAGTCATCAAAGCTGTGCCTGATTGTTTACTAAATGAACGCGTTGAGGAATTTATAAAATATTTAGTGCATCTGTATAATAAAGAACATACAAATACAGATAAATTAAAAGAATTACATTTTAAATATTCAATCCAGTATCAACTTGCAGGAGGATTTACGATCATAGTAGACTGGCTTAAGAACGATATGCCGTTGTCTTTTGAAGAGATGAGAAAAATCATGAGTGAATTTGGAAAGTCATTTATTGAACAAGGCATTTATGTGCCTGATATTTTATATAGTCTTGCGAATCAATTGGAGAGTTTGTGATAGATCTCATCCTCCAAAGCGTTCAAAAAGCAGCTCGGAATCCCCCGGGCGAAGTATCGGCTTCAGTCGGAGTAAACCGCCCGCCATTCCAAAGAATGACGGGTACTTTGTGGTTTGCATATTTTCCCTGAGAAAAAACTTGCACAAAGGCCATAAAGAAGTAATATAATAAAAAAAACGAATGTCCCTTGCTTATTGGAAGCGCTTACTAAAATGCTGCGTCAAACTACCTTTACACATCGTGACGTAACGGCTATGTCTTTCGGATTGCTGTACACACCTGAATTCATTCCTTTATAAATTCCCCCGCCATGCGGGGTAAATTGAGGGAGGCGAGCAAGATGAAGACCACTCTGCTTTCACGGGAAGTAGGTTATGGAAAGGAGGATGTCGCCGAGCTGGAAACGGCATCCGTTAAAGTGCAGCTCATTTATGATAAGACGCTGTTCATGCTGCACAGCCACATGCCTGCCTCGTTATGGGACGCTACGATTGCAGTGCCTTACAGCATAATTTCTTCTCTATACAAAGGTAACGGCGACGGCGGCACGGTGTTTCAGAAATGGATTCAAGGGCCCTCGGGCTGGAAATGCATCGGTTGTGAGAGACATTGTTTGGAAAAGGGCGAATCGGAAAGCAGAACGAATGTATCGGATCAGCGTCGCACCTACACGTTTCATAACGGCAGAAGACAAAGCCTGATTCTTCAGGCGGTAATTTGGTCTCTGTTTGAAAAAACGCTGCTGCTTCATCCTTTTCTGGGCGCCGAGGCATTTCTGGACGGTGATGATCTGGAGACGATATCGGCCTATTTTGTGCCCACCTATGTCAATGACGTCCGTTTTCGGGAGCTTAAAAAGCCTTGCAAAGCATACACGGACAGGGGTGTCCGCGTTTTTCAGGAATGGATTGCGGCTCCGGACCTTGTACTTCAATGGGATGGCGGTTTGACGGAAGGAAGATGGATGACCGGCGTGTATGTCAATCAGGCCAAATTTGCCGGACTCGGGCCGTACTTGAAGGACGCCGCAGGCAAGCGCACTTACATGCAAGCCTATGTGCAATAAGATCTGTTCAAAATGTTGATGGATTTGCCGTGATTCCAATCACACGGAAGCTCTCTCTTCAGGGTTAAGGTGTAAGAGTAGATAAACCAGCACCCCTGAGGAGGAGCCATAATGAGCATAAAACAACCTTTATTCAATAGTGATACGATGGTAAGAGATATTGTGCTGCAGTTCCCCAAAGCAGCGGACTACTTCAAGGCGAACAAAATCGATTTCTGCTGCGGCGGCGCGAAGCCGCTTCGGTCGGCAGCGGACGAGCTCGGTTTAGATGCGGGCGCCGTCCTCGGCGATTTGTACAAGCTGGTGGAGGAGCACCCTATTCTGGAAGAAGATACCGTATGGAACGAGGCATCGTCCGAAGCGCTGATCGGCCATATTGTGAGCAAGCATCACCGCTATTTGCGCGAAGAGCTGCCGCTGATCGGACAGAACGTTGCCAAGGTATTTCATGCGCACGGCGGAGACTCCCCGCATCTGGCCGAGCTGTACCGCCTGTTCAACCAGTTGAAGGACGAATTGCTGGAGCATACGGCGAAGGAAGAAGCGCAGGATTTTCCGAGTATTCTTGCCTACGAGCAAAAGGGAGACGAAGAATCTTTGGCCGCGCTGCGGGGAGCTCTTCACAATTTGGAAGAGGAGCATGACGCCGCGGGGAACATTCTGAGACAGCTTCGAGCCGTCACTGGCGACTTCACTCCACCTGAGCATGCCTGCACAACTTATCGTCTGACCTATACGCGGCTGGAAGAACTGGAAGGCATGACCTTTGAGCATGTACATCTGGAGAATAATATTCTATTCCCGCGATATCAATAATTGATTTTTTATAGCAGCCGATTTTCCGAGACGTGATTGTTTCAGGAGAATCGGCTGTTTTGGGTTGACTAAAATGAGCGGTTTGTCAATAGGGGGAGCATTAAAAGTTGTTACAAGTTAGTGTGAAAACTTTCACGATTGGTGTGACTGGGGTCACGCGGCATAAAAATGTAAACTGTATAATTCCGGTATAAAGATACGATAGATGACAATCAAAGCTTTGAGGAGGACCTGACAATGACATCGAATCGAGAAAAATTAGTGCTGATCGGCAACGGAATGGCAGGCGTCGGAACCATTGAACAGATTTTGAAGCTTGGCGGCGCATACGACATTACGGTCTTCGGCAGCGAGCCTCATCCGAATTACAACCGCATTATGCTGTCCTACGTCCTTGAAGGAAGCAAAACGGTGGACGATATTATCCTGAACGACCGGAACTGGTACAAGGATAATGGCATTACTCTGCATACGGGAACTACGGTAACCCGCATTGACGGAGACAAGCGGCAGGTAATTGCGGAGAACGGTTTGACCGCTCATTACGATAAAGTCATTATCGCCACCGGTTCCAATTCGTTCATTCTGCCGATCCCGGGCAGCACTAAGGAAGGCGTCGTTGGTTTCCGCGACATCTCCGATTGCGAAGCGATGCTTGAAGCTGCGAAGCAGTATGGCAAAGCGGCTGTCATCGGCGGCGGACTGCTCGGGCTGGAAGCGGCGAAGGGGCTCGTGAACCTCGGTATGGACGTAACCGTCGTCCATTTGATGGAGGACTTGATGGAGCGCCAGCTGGACCATACCGCCGCTTCGATGCTGAAAGCGGAACTGGAGCGCCAGGGTGTCAAGTTCGCCATGGGCAAGCAGACAGTGGAGCTTACCGGCGATGAGCGGGTAAGCGGTCTGCGCTTTAACGACGGTACGGAGCTGGAGGCGCAGTTCGTGGTCATGGCTGTCGGCATTAAGCCGAATGTGGCGGTGGCGAAGGACAGCGGCATTGAGGTGAACCGGGGCATCGTCGTTAACGACTATTTGCAAACGTCGCTTGCGGATGTGTATTCCGTCGGGGAATGCACCGAGCACCGAGGTGTCTGCTACGGTCTGGTAGCCCCGCTGTTTGAACAAGGCACGGTGCTTGCGAAGTATTTATGCGGCGTTGAAACCAAGCCTTATGAGGGTTCAGTCGTCTCGACCAAGCTGAAAATTTCCGGCGTGGACGTCTTCTCTGCCGGGGAATTCATTGATACGCCGGAGCACACAGTTATTTCCGCCAAGGATGACTGGAAGAGAACCTACAAGAAAATTTTGCTGAAGGATAACCTCATAGTCGGCGCCGTTCTGTTCGGCGATGTGACGGAATCAGCCAGCTTGCAGAAGCTGGTGAAACAAGGTGCGGAGATGACCGATGACATCTATGCGGACGTTATGGGCACCGGCTGCTGCGGAGGAGGCGGGGCCAAGAAGACGGCGTCCGTCGAAAGCATGTCCGACGAGGAAATTGTCTGCGGCTGCAACGGCGTGACCAAGAAGGCGATTGTCGATGCCATCACCGAGAACGGCTTTACAACCGTGGACGAAATCAAGGCCTGCACCGGCGCTACCCGATCCTGCGGAGGCTGTAAGCCGGTCGTAGAACAAATTCTGCAGTACGTGCTCGGCGACGGCTTCGAGCAGAGCATGAAGACCGGAATTTGCGGCTGTACAACGCTCAGCCGGGATGAAATTGTGGCCGAAATCCGGGCCAAAGGGCTGACAACGACCAAAGAGGTCATGAACGTTCTTGGCTGGAAACAGGAGGAGGGCTGCTCGAAATGCCGTCCGGCGGTCAACTATTATCTGGGTATGATCTATCCGGATACGCATAAAGACGAGAAGGAATCGCGCTTCGTCAACGAACGGATGAGCGCTAACATTCAGAAAGACGGCACGTTCACTGTCGTTCCGCGCATGTACGGCGGAGTGACAACCCCTGAAGATCTGAAGAAAATTGCCGATGTCTCCATCAAGTATGATGTCAAAGTCGTCAAAGTAACCGGCGGACAGCGTCTGGATCTGATCGGTATTAAAAAAGAGGATGTGCCCAAAGTATGGGAAGAGTTGGACATGCCTTCCGGCTACGCTTATGCCAAATCGCTGCGGACGGTCAAGACCTGCGTAGGCTCTCAGTTCTGCCGGTTCGGCACACAGGATTCGATGAGCATGGGAGCGCTGCTGGAGCGGAAGTATGAGCGGCTTGATTTCCCCGCCAAATTTAAAATGGCCGTGAACGGCTGCCCGCGGAACTGCGCAGAGTCCTGCACGAAGGACATCGGCATTGTCGGCAACGATGGAGGCTGGGAAGTGTTCATCGGAGGCAACGGCGGCATCAAGCCGCGGATAGCGGATTCTTTCTGTAAAGTGAAGACGGACGATGAACTGGTGGAGATCTGCTCCGCCGTAATGCAGTACTACCGTGAGACCGGCAATTACCTGGAAAGAACATCTGAATGGGTGGAACGGATGGGGCTGGAGCATATCAAGACAGTCATTCTGGACAACGAAGAGGAGCGTAAGGCGCTTGCGCAGCGCATCGACTTCGCCTTGACCCAGGTCCAAGATCCATGGAAAAAAATGCTGAACGACGGCGCGACACGCTCTGCGCTGTTTGAAGCGACAGAAATCCGTTAAATCAATCCGGGCAAAAGGAGAGAGAACGATGGGAGCAGCAAGACAGACCTATGCCGCAGGCAAGGTAGAGGACTATTTGAAGCAAATCGGCCGCGTGATCGTTATCGAAGGCAAAGAACTGGCCGTATTCCGTACTTCGGGAGACGAGTTCTACGCTCTGGAGAACCGCAATCCCCATCCCAAAGGCGGCCCTTTGGCCGAGGGAATCGTATCCGGGCATTACCTGTACGACCCGCTGTACGATTGGAAAATCGATCTTCGCACCGGCGAGGTTCAGGCGCCCGACAAGGGACAGGCGGCGGCTTATCCGGTTCATGTTGACGGAGATACCGTTGTTATCGGGATTTAAGGATAGTCAGAGAAAAATAATGAGGTGTTAGGGGCATGTTTACGCAAAGTGTGGAAAATATTATTACTGCTGCGGTTACCAAACGCGACAAAATGAACGAAAGCCTGCCGCGTTATGCATTGGCCGCGCTGCTTGCCGGCGCTTATGTCGGTATCGGCATCATCCTGATCTTTACTTTGGGAGCGCCTCTGGCAGCGGCCAAGTCGCCCTTCCAGCCGCTCGTAATGGGAGCAACCTTCGGCATCGCGCTGACGCTGGTCATCTTTGCCGGTTCAGAGCTGTTTACCGGAAATAACATGTTCTTTACCGCCAGCACTCTGGCAGGCAGAACGAGCGTATGGGATACGATCAAGAACTGGATCATCGTTTTTCTCGGCAACCTTGCCGGCGCGCTGCTCCTGGCCTGGCTGGTGCAAGGAACAGGACTGTTCAAGGCCGCTGCCCCGGATCATCTGCTCTTCGCCGCTGCTGCCAAAAAGATGAGCCTGCCTTTTTCCGAATTGTTCTTCCGCGGGATTCTGTGCAACTGGCTCGTCTGTCTGGCGATCTGGATGTCGTCCAGAGCGAAGAGCGAAGGCGCCAAGCTGGTGCTGATCTGGTGGTGTCTGCTTGCCTTCATCGCGAGCGGCTACGAGCACAGTGTGGCGAACATGACACTGATGAGCGTGGCACTGCTGCTGCCGAACCATCCGGAGACCGTCAGCTTGGCCGGTTGGCTGCATAACATGATTCCGGTCACGCTGGGCAATATGATCGGCGGCGGCGTATTCGTCGGCATGGCTTATTGGGTCATTTCGCCCGTCCGTTCCGTCCGCAGCAAGCGATAGGATTTAAGTATTATGAGAACAAACGGCATGTCTCCGATGGGTTGGGGGCTTGCCGTTTTTTTCTGAAATAAAAGAAAAAAAGCGCCCAAACAGGGCGCCCTGACCACGAAAATCAAAGGGTCAAAAACACGGACAATTTATGATTCACTGAGGAAAGAATAGGGTAAAATAGTTGGGATGTTAGATTCGGCAGATCTCGGTTGGGCACATCTCACAATGGCAGATTTCCTGAAGCATCTCAATATTTTTAATAACAATCATGCCGTTCTCGTATTCTACGGCGTCTTTTTTGCGAAGATCGCTAAGCATACGATTAACACTCTCGCGAGTCGCGCCGATCATGTTGGACAAGTCGGTATGTGTAATTTTTTTGTTAATCAGAATAGCCTCGCCGTTCTTCTCGCCGTACGTATGACTCAGACGAATCAGCGTGGAGCAGAGCGCGCCCGGTTTGCCGTACATCATCAAATCGCGGAACTTGGTTTGCGTCAGGCGGTGATGAATACCCATCCATTTCATAAAGTCGATGGCAAAATCACAGTGCTGGCAGATCAGAATTTCGAGATCTTTGTGTTCGATCACACCGACCTCGCTCTCCTCGATCACTTCGGCAGTGAAGCTGTGCTTCGTGCTGAAGAAGGGATCGGCTTGGCCGACCATGTCGCCGGCTTGATACATATAAAGTATGAGTTCCTTGCCTTCATCCGTGGATTTTGTCAGCTTGACGCGTCCGCGTTTGAGATAAAACAGCTTATCCGAATAATCGCCTTCCCAGAATAAATGAGAGCCTTCCGGAACCAACCTTTCTTTCATCGTTACTAGCAGTCTGTTAAAGTTTTGTTCGGAGAAACAGTTAGTGTTTCCGTGGGCTTCGATAACATTCGTATGTTCTTTCATAATCGACATCCCCCTTTATTCCCTCAGTTTTTCAATAAATTTTAAATTAATTATACAATGAATTTTTTAATTGTGGGTGGAAAAATCACGGAAAAAGTGTCTAATTTTCAACATTGTGATTATTTTCACTTCAAAAGCGCGATTTTTAGTGTGATTTCTAATAGGTTTTTCTAATAATGCTGTTTTCGTTACCCGAAAGGGAGCAAACAGCTTTTCTTAATATAAAACATGGTTAAGCCTTAGGCAAGTAGAATGTGATTTAAGACACAACTTTTTAAGAGCTGACATAAGCCGGTCAGAACAATGAACATGATTGCTTATTCCGGCTTGAATGATGTTGTTGTACGAATCTGGGTCAAATCGGGAGACTATTACGTTTCCGCCTTGCTCTTACCCGAAGAAATGGTAATGAACTGCTGTGGGGCTTTCCGATTTTTTTGCCGGAGATTGATCATACTATATAAGAAGTTATTTTGTTGGCATATTCCCAGTGATCTTGAAAGCTTCCCGGATCAGCGGCGCGGCGGAGCATGAAGCCTTCTTTTGCAAAAAAACCTCAGTTTTAATTAAAATTAGGAATAATAGCATGGATAGTTCTGCTAACAAGCGACAACTTATGCAATTTCCCGGATAAAGGCATTGATTTCTTCTATAGAAACGATTGTTAGTCTGAGATTAATAAGCATAGAAAGAGAAGGATATAGGAAGGATGGCCCTAAAAAAGAGGCGTAATGTAAGCGGTTTTATAATAGAAGAAAAAAATTTTTATACTTTGTGAAAGATTTCACTATACAAGTGGCACATGATGTGATATTATCGATTTTGTAGAGAGGAACAAACACAAATTGACAGGAGGACGAGGGAAATGGCAGTAAAGAATGAAGTGGCCGCCCAAGTGAAACAACCTACCGCTGAAGAATATATTCAGACATTGGTAGATAAAGCAAAGAAAGCTCAAGAAGCTTATATGGCCCTTGATCAAGAGCAAGTCAACAATATCGTTCATGCTATGGCGCTGGCCGGACTCGACAAGCATATGTACCTGGCTAAACTGGCAGTTGAAGAAACTGGCCGCGGTGTTTACGAAGACAAGATCACCAAGAACATCTTTGCTACAGAATATATCTACCATGGAATCAAGTATGACAAAACTGTAGGTGTTATCGAAGATAATCCTTATGACAACTTCCAAAAGATTGCCGAGCCAGTTGGCATCGTTATGGGCATCACACCGGTAACCAACCCAACATCCACCACGATGTTTAAAGCATTGATCGCCGCCAAGACACGCAATCCTATTATATTCGGTTTCCATCCATCTGCGCAAGAGTGTAGTGCCGCTGCTGCAAAGATTTTGCATGATGCTGCTGTCAAAGCCGGCGCACCGGAGAATTGCATCCAATGGATCGAGCAGCCGACAATGGATAAAACTAACGCACTGATGAACAATGATGGTGTGGCTCTGATCCTGGCAACAGGCGGATCTGCAATGGTTAAAGCGGCATACAGCTGCGGCAAACCGGCTCTTGGCGTAGGCCCTGGTAACGTACCTGCCTTCATTGAAAAGAGCGCTGATATCGATCAAGCGGTAAATGACATTATTCTTTCGAAAACATTTGACAACGGCATGATCTGCGCATCCGAGCAGGCTATCATCATCGAAGAGCCGATTTTCGACCAAGTGAAGAAGAAATTGATCGCCAACGGTTGCTACTTTGTCAACAAAGAAGAAGCTGCCAAGCTGACCAACGGCGCGATGAACGTAGAAAAATGCGCGGTTAACCCGGTAATCGTCGGTCAATCCGCTGTAAAAATCGCTGAAATGTGCGGAATTCAAGTGCCTGCAGGCACCAAAATCCTGATTGCAGAACTCGAAGGCGTGGGCACGAAATACCCGCTGTCCGCTGAGAAACTGAGCCCGGTTCTGGCTTGCTACAAAGTTAAGAATGCGGACCAAGGCATCGAGCGTGCGGCTCAGATCGTTGAATTCGGAGGCATGGGGCATAGCTCTGCTATCCACTCGAACAACGAAGAAGTAATCATGAAATTCTCCAACCGTCTGCAAACCGGACGTATTCTCGTAAATTCGCCTTCCACCCATGGTGCAATCGGCGACATCTATAACACGAACATCCCTTCGCTGACTCTGGGCTGCGGATCCTATGGCCGCAACTCGGTATCCCAAAACGTTACTGCCATTAACTTGATCAACGTGAAAAGGGTGAATCGTCGTACCGTGAATATGCAATGGTTTAAACTGCCGGAGAAGATCTACTTTGAAAAAGGCGCAACCCAATACCTGGCCAAAATGCCTGACATCACTCGTGTAGCAATCATCACCGACCCGATGATGGTTAAACTGGGTTATGTGGAAAGAGTTGAGCACTACCTGCGTCAACGCCAAACTCCTGTAGCAATCGAAGTGTTCTCGGAAGTTGAACCGGATCCATCGACAACTACAGTTGAAAAAGGTACTGCCATGATGAACAGATTCCAGCCGGACTGCATCATCGCCCTTGGCGGCGGTTCCTCTATGGATGCTGCAAAAGGAATGTGGCTGTTCTACGAACATCCGGATGCTGACTTTGATGGTCTGAAGCAAAAATTCATGGATATCCGCAAACGGGTCTACAAATTCCCGAAACTGGGCATTAAAGCGAAATTAGTTGCAATCCCTACAACTTCGGGTACTGGTTCGGAAGTAACCTCCTTCGCGGTTATTACCGACAAAACAACTACTCCAAATATGAAGTATCCGCTGGCCGATTATGAGCTTACTCCTGACGTAGCCATTATCGATCCGGAATTCGTATATAGCTTGCCGAGAACAGCTGTTGCTGATACGGGTATGGACGTGCTGACACATGCGATCGAGGCCTATGTGTCCATCCTGGCAAGCGACTACTCCGACGGTCTTGCTATCAAAGCTATTCAGTTGGTATTCCAATATCTGGAGAAATCCGCACTGGAAGCCGACAAGCTTGCCCGTGAGAAAATGCATAATGCATCGACGCTGGCCGGTATGGCCTTTGCCAACGCGTTCCTTGGCATCAACCACAGCTTAGCGCACAAATGGGGCGGTCAATACCACACGCCTCATGGACGCACCAACGCTATCCTGTTGCCGCACGTTATCCGCTACAATGCGAAAAAACCTTCGAAGTTCGCTTCGTTCCCGAAATATTCGCACTTTGTGGCTGACGAGCGCTACGCTGAAATCGCCCGTATTTTGGGACTGCCTGCCCGCACTACCGAAGAAGGTATCAACAGCCTGATCAACGCCATTCGCGAGTTGAACAAAAAACTGGGTATCGAAGATTCCTTCCAGCAACTGGGCTTCGATCCGAAGGATTTCGAAGCCAATGTAGACTACTTGGCCGATAAAGCCTTCGAAGACCAATGCACAACTGCCAATCCGAAGCTGCCGCTGGTAAGCGAACTTGCCGACGTATACCGTAATGCCTTCTACGGCAGATTTGACAACTAATTTTTAAGTCTGAATCAGGCTTAATGCATATACAGAAATAGGCTTTTTGACAGTTCAAACTGGGATTGTCCCTTGAGTGACAAATATCACCGAAAAGATGCTGAATGGTGATATTTGTCACAGTTTTCTCCGGGAAAGTAAACTAAGATGTTTATATAAGATCCCAGTTATTGAACTTCAATTATGGATTTTGTTACAGATAACAGCGTGGGATCACGAGACACGGGATTAACCTTCAAGCCCGCGATCTCTACAAATCATATAAATATATGGAGGGATTAGCATGTCGGTGATTGAAAGAGAAGTACAAGAAGTTAAGTCGGGATGGCGTGGATTTGTTAGTGGCAAATGGAGCAAGCATGTCAACGTCAATGATTTCATCGAGAAGAACATCAAACCTTATGAAGGAAACGAAGATTTCCTCGTGGGTCCAACCAGCAACACTAACGAATTGTGGAAAATTATTTCCCAATTGAGCAAAGAGGAAAGAGAAAAAGGCGGCGTGTGGGATATTGATCTTAACACGGTTTCCACCATCACTTCTCACAAACCTGGCTACATCGACAAGGACAAGGAACAAATTGTAGGCGTTCAAACAGATGCGCCTTTCAAACGTTCGATTCAACCGTTCGGCGGTATCAAGATGATGATCGATGCTACCAAAGCCTATGGTTTCGAACTTCCGAGCAACATTGTTGACATGTTTACGAATATCCGCAAAACGCATAACCAAGGCGTTTTTGATGCATATACAAATGATATGAGAGCCGTTCGTAAAGCGGGCATCATTACGGGTCTTCCTGATGCTTACGGCCGCGGCCGTATTATCGGCGACTATCGCCGTGTTGCTCTGTACGGTATTGATTTCTTGATCAAGGAAAAGAAGCAAGATCAGCTTAACCTTGAAGTGGATTCCATGAGCGAAAGCGTCATTCGTCTTCGTGAAGAGCTGTCGGAGCAAATCCGTGCCCTGAGCGAGCTGAAAGAAATGGCTGCTGCGCACGGGCTTGATATTTCCAAACCTGCGAACACTGCGAAAGAAGCTTTCCAATGGGTATACTTCGGCTACCTGGCTGCTATCAAGGAACAAAACGGTGCCGCGATGTCCCTTGGACGGGTATCTTCCTTCCTGGATATCTACGTTCAACGCGACGTTGAAGAGGGTACTTTGACTGAAGAGCAAGCTCAAGAGCTTGTTGACCATTTCGTTATGAAACTGCGTATCGTGAAATTCCTTCGTACTCCTGAGTACAACGACTTGTTCTCCGGTGACCCGACTTGGGTAACAGAATCCATCGGCGGTATGTCCGTGGACGGAAGAACTCGCGTTACGAAGAACAGCTTCCGTTTCCTGCACACTCTGTACAACCTGGGACCGGCTCCAGAGCCGAACCTGACTGTTCTGTGGTCCGAGAAGCTTCCTGAAGGATTCAAGAAATATTGCGCCAAAGTATCTATCGAGACTAGCTCGATCCAATACGAAAATGACGATCTGATGCGTCCGATCTATGGCGATGACTACGGTATTGCATGCTGCGTATCCGCAATGCGCATCGGTAAACAAATGCAATTCTTCGGCGCACGCGCCAACCTGGCTAAAGCTCTGCTGTACGCTATCAACGGTGGTGTGGATGAGAAATCCGGCGTTCAAGTCGGACCTGAATATCCGCGCATTACTTCCGAAGTGCTCGATTACAACGAAGTAATCAGCCGCTTCAAACCGATGATGGAATGGCTTGCTAAGACTTACATCAATACTCTTAACGTTATCCACTACATGCATGATAAATATTCCTACGAACGCATTGAAATGGCACTGCATGACCGTGACATTCTGCGTACGATGGCTTGCGGTATCGCTGGTCTGTCGGTTGCTACCGACTCCCTGAGCGCGATCAAATACGCTAAAGTTAAACCGATCCGCAACGAACAAGGCATTGCAGTAGACTTCGAAATCGAAGGTGAATTCCCTTGCTACGGCAACAACGATGATGCTGTTGACAGCATTGCAGTTGAACTGGTTGAGTCCTTCATGAACATGATTCGTAAACATCAAACTTATCGTGATTCCCTGCCGACTCAATCAATTCTGACAATTACTTCGAACGTTGTATACGGCAAGAAAACCGGTACTACGCCTGACGGACGTAAAAAAGGCGAACCGTTCGCACCTGGTGCTAACCCAATGCATGGACGCGACAAGAAGGGTGCTCTTGCTTCCCTGAGCTCCGTAGCTAAACTGCCTTATGAAGACAGCCTTGACGGTATTTCCAATACCTTCTCGATCGTTCCTAAGGCCCTGGGTAAAGATGAAGAAGGACGCAAGGCGAACCTGGTATCCATGATGGACGGATATTTCCACAGCAAAGGTCATCACTTGAACGTTAACGTATTTAACCGCGAACAACTGATGGACGCTATGGAACATCCTGAGAACTACCCGCAACTCACCATCCGCGTATCCGGTTATGCCGTTAACTTCATCAAGCTGACTCGTGAACAACAACTCGATGTTATTAACCGTACGTTCCACGGATCGATGTAAGTTGTCTCTAACGTAAATTAAACTTTAAATATGCTGTAACATGCAAGGTGATACCGCCCTTGATTCAAGGGCGGTAAAATCTTGTGCTGATATTGTTAAAATTTTAAGTTTTTGATTGATAGCCAGTCGTGAAGAAAGGATGACCACCTATGATTAAAGGCCGTATCCACTCTCTGGAAACCTTTGGAACCGTAGACGGGCCTGGTATCCGTTTCATTTTATTTATGCAAGGGTGTTTAATGAAGTGTCAATACTGCCACAATCCGGATACATGGGCTTTAGACGAGGGAAGAGAAGTAACTGTAGAAGAGATTCTTAAGGAAATCGAACCTTACCTGAATTATTACCGTACTTCTGGTGGCGGACTGACCGTATCCGGCGGAGAACCGACGCTTCAGGCCAAGTTTGTGGAACAACTGTTCACTGAAGTGAAGAAACGTTGGAATTTACATACGACTCTGGATTCCAATGGATATAACGAAGGAGATAAAATTACGGACCTCCTGAACGTAACGGATCTTGTGCTTCTGGATCTCAAGCACATCGATGACGAGGCTCATCTCAAGCTGACTGGAAAGTCGAATGAGCGTACACTAAAGTTGGCCCGCTGGCTGTCCGATCACGGACGCAAGATGTGGATTCGTCTTGTTTATGTACCTGGAATTCATGATAAGGAAGAAGATCTGCTCAATCTGGGCCGGTTTATCGGGACTTTGAAAGGTGTAGAGAAGTTCGAAATTTTGCCTTATCATCAGATGGGGGTCTATAAGTGGGAAATGCTTGGTAAGCCTTACGAACTGGAAGGTGTGCCAAGTCCTACCGATGAAGAAGTGCAGCGGGCATACCAGCTTATCGACGAAGGTCGCAAGCAGACGGCTCTTGTATAATATTATTTCAACCTGAATATTAATCGGGAATCCGGAGCGAGGTTCTGATTTTTAATAACGGATGAGTGTCACTCAACCGTGCACAATAAAAGCTGCTTTCACAGTCCGATATTCTTCGGAGCATGGAGCAGCTTTTTTCATGATTTGAGAATGCTAATAATATCGTCATACGAGCCTTCATTATTGATTTCCTGGGAAATTGGCCTGCGAAATCACCGAATTCGGGAACGCATTTTGAACTAAATTACATCTCTTCAAGGGAGAATTTTATGTTTTTTTGCAAATTTTCTCCATTTTGCTGAAACTTTTTGCCTGGGATTGCGTCTAATAATATGTTTTGTTTTTGGGGGAAGCCATGACAAAAGCGCTAGCCGCCTGTGGGCGGCTGTGTTTTTGCCGGGAATATCAGAAATAGGCGGAGTTCACGCCATTTAAGTTCTTATTTTTACAAAAAAGGGAGCAGAAGGAGTCATACTAATGAACGTTAGAAAATTGGCATTAATAGCTGTACTTACGGTGGCGCAAGCCGCCTCGGCAATTCCGGCATTTGCCGAATCCGCAACACAGATACCGGCTGAGACGGCAGCAAAGTCCGCAGTCGCCAATACTGTATCCTCCGCTTCACCGAAAGTAGCCGCTGCAGCTACGGCGATTACCGGAACGGTGTCACCGGCCCCAACAACGTCGCCTTCTCCAACAACGTCGCCGGCCCCAACTGCATCGCCGAACGCTTCGGCCTTTCCGTCATCTACCGTGGAAGGATCGCCGGTGGTGGAACAGCCTGGTGTAACTCCGGAGCCATCGGCCTCCGTGTCACCGTTAGCCACACCTCAGCCGACCGCAACTTCGCCAGTACCGATTCCTGCCAGTGTCGCCGGTGCGGGTCAACTTGTGTTGATGATGAACAGCAATAAGATGTATTTGAATGGCGTCCAATATTTGGCGGGCCAGCCAATGGCCGTGAAGAATGGCGTTTCTAATGTGGCCATCCGGGCTATGGTGGAGCGCGTGGGCCTGAAGTTGACCTACAACGGAGCAACTAAAGAAACGATTATTATGAAGGACGGCAATGAGCTGCGTTTCAAGACAAATAGCAAGATTTATACGGTTAACGGCAAAGCTACAACGATGAAAGGTCCAGCCTACCAATACAAAAACACCTTTATGGTCCCGCTGACCTCGATTACCCAGGCGCTTGGCATCCCATATACGGTGGATAACGTGCAGAAACGTGTCATCCTGACCTTGCAGACGAAGCCTAAAGCTTCCTTTACGGTGCAGCCAGCCGAAATTTTCGCGGGAGAAACGACCGTTAATTATGTGACCAGCAATACAGCCTCGAACGGTGCGACGATTGTTGACGAGCGCTGGGAAGGACGGCAGGATATTTTTGAACAGCCCGGCTATTATACAGTCAGTTATTCAGTTATGGATTCCAACGGCCAGTGGAGTGACCCGTATTCGGTAACCATAAATGTCCTCAAGCCGAATCAGCCGCCGGTGGCGCAGTTTACGACTAACAAAGACGAGTACAAGATGGGTGAGCCAATCACTATCACGAATATCAGTTCCGACCCGGACGGCGATCAGTTGACGGAATCATGGTCCAATCGGGCGCTGGCTTTCTTTAATCCGGGTCCCGTCTCGATTCAACTGACGGTCACTGATACCCATGGTCTCAGCAGCACATTCGAGAAGACGATCAATATTACGAACGAAGTGTTGTACAGCCAAGAGGACTTCAACAAGCTCTTCGTGCCGCTGGGCGACATTTATACGATCAACGGAAGCGAGATACCGAGTTGGAACAAGATCTCCTATACTACGGGTTCCGAGCCCGTGACGCTGATCCGCAGCAACAGCCCTGAAACCGTATATTCGGAAGGTATTGTCTATCAGGAGACAGCGATGGGGGATACCCGGTTGATGGTTCACCATAAGAATTCGATGTCAACTAACATGAAGATGTACGTCATTGCAACGAACAACAACATTTATCCTACTACCATTACGACGCAGCGCTCCGGCTTTGGCGGTCCGCTTGATATTCCTACGGCAACAGGCAAAAAGTCTATCGAAACGTATTATCAGTCGATCCAGACGGGCAGTGCTTATAGCAATGTAACCTTGCAGCCTGGAGAAAGCAAAGCGGTTCTTACCACAATTAATAATGTAACGATGAAGCCGGGCCAGATCATTTCACTCATGTCCGATGTATTCAGTGATTACCCGGTGAAATATTCCGTGATCATGATTGACGCTACCAAGGACCCGCTGCTTACGCTGCCAACTCTTAGTTACCTGGATCGCGACGGTGTGCATAACCGCGGGACATATGCGGACGCGAACCGCATTATCACGGTAACCGATCCGGTGGGCGCGACACCTTCAAGATTGGTGATCGGGGACAACAACAGCGACCCGAATCTTCCGGGAACGGACGCGCTTTCGGGTTCGGTGGCTTCCAACGCGGGCAACTTCGGCGTCGTCTACAAAATTACGCTGACCCGGGTAGCCCCCAACACGCTGATCACGCTTAATCCGCGAGGCGGGAAATACCAGGGACCGCTGCTGGTAAACGGTAATATCATCCAGGCTCCGAACTCGAGCGCCGTTGATGCCCCGAACCAGAACAGCGTGCTGTACCGCACCGGTAATATTGAGCAGACGGTAGAAATCATGTTTACCGCAGCTTCCGGAAGCAATCTGCCAATTAATCTGTTGTTTATGCCGCTTCCGGCTCAGAAGGCACAATAACTAAAAAACTACTTGACGTTATATAAATCTTCCCGGCAAAGCGCGTGTTCAAACAGCTTGCCGGGAATTTTTTTAAGAATACCTCTGAATCCGGCTGTGAGCAGCGCTTCATTGACGGCGTCATATTTTTGGGGCATTATAAAAAGAGGGGTTATTTACCTTGAACCTTTACTTTTGGGAGATGAGCTTATGCTGTCGACAGAAGAAATACTAGAAGCCATGTCGGAGCAGGGACTGCGAATCACCGACCAGCGCAAGACGCTTGCCAAATTATTCGGCGAGAGTACAGGATATTTGTCCGCCAAGGATGTATATAAACATATGGAACGCAAGTACAGCGGGCTCAGCTTTGATACGGTCTACCGCAACCTGCGGGTGATGGAAGAGATGGGCGTGCTGGAGCAGATCGTCTTTGAGGACGGTATTAAATTCAAAGCCAACTGCAGTCAGGACCATCACCACCATCATATGATATGTTTGCAGTGCCAGAAGACGTATCCTATTTCCTTCTGCCCGATGAATATGACAGATACGCCCGATCAATTTCGGGTTGTGAAGCATAAATTCGAAGTGTTCGGGTACTGTAGGGAATGTGAGGAGGCCGGCGCGGAGGATAAAGCGGCTCGCGGAGAAGAGGGGAAATAGTTATGGGAATCGGACGAACTGCGGTACAAGCGCCGATCAAGATTTACCGCAAGTACATCTCTCCGTTAAAGCCGGCTACCTGCCGGTTTTATCCGACCTGCTCGGCGTATGCGCTCGAAGCGGTGGAAGTGCATGGTCCTCTTAAGGGCTCCTGGCTTGCTGCCAAGCGGATTGCCCGGTGCCATCCTTTTCATCCGGGCGGTCTCGATCCGGTACCTCCGGCCAAAGAGCAGATTTCGAGTCAGGAAGCTGCAGGCCCTACTTGACATAGGTAAGCTATATTGGTTATATTTTCAATAATAATGTATTTCCGACGAATGGATGAGTACATCGGGACGCCAGTACAGAGAGCCGGGGCAGGTGCAAGCCGGTCTGGAACGTCAGGTGGAAGATGGTCCGGGAGGAACCGCTTGCGAGCGATCTGAGACTGCATCAGTCTCCGCGTAAGCCTGCGGCGTGACCAGCGTTAATGGGCAGTTCCCAGAGCGGGAACTGGATGAGTCCGTTCTCCGTGAGGAGGCGGAAAATTGGGTGGTAACGCGTGAGACAACTCTCGCCCCATATGGGGGCGGGAGTTTTTTTTGCGGGCAAAAACATTTATGAACAGGTGCGGCGCTCCACAGGTGCTTGACATAACGACACATTGTGTCATGGAGAAACGAACCGGCCGGGTTAACCCGGCAGTGCAGCTCCGGCTGCAACAAAAGAAAGGATGACGGAAATGAGCCAGGAGAAAACTTTTTATTTAACAACACCAATCTATTACCCGAGTGACAAGCTGCATATCGGTCATGCGTATTCGACGGTTGCGGGCGATGCAATGGCGCGCTACAAGCGGCTTCGCGGGTATGAAGTCCGCTATCTTACGGGAACGGACGAGCACGGCCAGAAGATCGAGCGTAAGGCTGAGGAAGCAGGTAAGACGCCGCAGCAATTTGTGGACGACATCGTTGCCGGGATCAAGGATTTATGGCGCAAGCTCGACATCTCCAATGACGATTTCATTCGCACAACGGAAGAGCGTCATAAAAAGGTTGTTCAGGACATTTTCGACCGCCTGCTCCAGCAGGGGGATATTTACAAAGGCGAGTATGAAGGCTGGTACAGCATTTCGGACGAAACCTTTTACACGGAGACGCAGCTCGTGGATATCGTTCGCGATGCGGACGGTAATATTATCGGCGGTAAAAGCCCGGAGAGCGGCCATCCCGTGGAACTGGTGAAGGAAGAAAGCTATTTCTTCAAAATGAGCAAATATGCCGACCGGCTGCTGCAGTTTTACGAGGAGAATCCGGAGTTTATTTTGCCTGAGTCGCGCAAAAACGAAATGATCAACAACTTCATCAAGCCCGGCCTTGAAGATTTGGCGGTATCCCGGACGACATTTGATTGGGGCGTTAAGGTCAAAGGCGACGAGAAGCATGTAGTTTATGTCTGGATTGATGCGCTGACCAACTATATTACAGCTCTCGGCTACGGCTCCGAGGACCGCAGTCTGTATGATAAGTTCTGGCCTGCCGATGTGCATATCGTGGGCAAGGAGATCGTCAGATTTCACACGATTTACTGGCCGATCATTTTGATGGCGCTGGGCGAGCCGCTGCCCAAGAAGGTGTTCGCGCACGGCTGGCTGCTGATGAAGGAAGGCAAAATGTCCAAATCGAAAGGCAATGTCGTGGACCCGGTAACGCTGATCGACCGTTACGGTCTTGACGCTCTCCGTTATTATCTGCTGCGTGAGGTTCCGTTTGGCTCCGACGGCACGTTCACGCCCGAAAGCTTCGTAGACCGGATCAACTACGACCTGGCCAACGACCTCGGGAACCTGCTGAACCGCACCGTTGCGATGATCGACAAATATTTCGGCGGCGAGCTACCGGCTTATGAAGGCCAGGTAACCGCTTTTGACGGCGAACTGGAAGCAGCGGTTGCTCTTACCTACGCCAAAGTGGAAGAAGCGATGGAAAAAATGGAGTTCTCGGTTGCGCTGGCCGCGATCGGAGCGCTCGTCAGCCGCACGAATAAATATATCGATGAGACGCAGCCATGGGTGTTAGCCAAGGATGAGAGCAGAACGCGCGAACTGGCTTCCGTGATGAGACATCTGGCCGAGGGACTGCGGACGGCTTCGATTCTGCTTCAACCGTTCCTGACTCAAGCTCCGGCAAAAATCTGGGAGCAGCTCGGCATTGAAAAGGGTGAGCTGACCACCTGGGACAGCGGCAAGACGTTCGGCTTGATCCCGGCTGGCACGAAGCTAGTGAAGGGATCGCCGATCTTCCCTCGCCTGGACGTAGAGCAGGAGGTTGCCTACATCGCATCCGTGATGGGAGGCGGCAAGAAGACCGCTGAGTCCGGCGCGACTACCGCCGAAGCCGCTAGCGCGCAGCCGGCAACCGCAGCAGCCGCCGAGCCGGAAGAAGAGCATAAAGAAGAAATCGGCATCGACGATTTCGCCAAATCCGAGCTGCGAGTGGCACAGGTGCTCGCCGCCGAGCCGGTGAAGAAGGCCGACAAGCTGCTGAAGCTGCAGCTCGATCTCGGCTATGAACAGCGCCAGGTCGTATCCGGCATTGCCAAGTTCTATACGCCGGAGGAGCTTGTCGGACGCAAGGTGATCTGCATCGTGAACCTGAAGCCGGTGAAGCTCCGGGGCGAGCTGTCGCAGGGTATGATTTTGGCGGCTTCCAAGGGTGACCAGCTTACGATTGCGACGGTACCCGACTCGATGCCGAACGGCGCTATTGTAAAGTAGATTGAAGAAGCAGAACGCTTGATTAGGAGTTTCATTCCGAAAAAAGCGGCTTGGTCATTGGACCGGGCTGCTTTTTTCTATCAAAGATAGTTAAGAATAGTATAAATCGCTCTATTACCGTAAGAATGAATATTAGGCGATTGACTTATCGTAACGATTACGACTATAATCTAATAGTAAAGTTTACGATCAGGAGGAGAAACACACAAAATGTTATTCAAAGGAATTAAGGGACTGGCGCTTCCCCTTATGCTGTTGGCGCTTCTGCTGGCCGGCTGCGGCCCGAAGAGCAGTGGTACGATCGTGGAGGACAAGGTGAACGTAGTTACTACTTTTTACCCCATTTATGAATTTGCGCAGGAAATCGGCGGGGAAGACGTCAATGCCATCAATCTGCTGCCGGTCGGCGTGGAGCCGCATGACTGGACACCGCGCAGTCAAGATATCGTGAATACTTCCAAAGCGCAGCTGTTCCTGTATAATGGTGCAGGTCTGGAGGGCTGGGTGCCAAATTTCCTGAAGGGTCTGGACAGCGGCAGTAAGGTGCAAGCGGTCGAAGTAAGCAAAGGCATCGATTATATTATGACGAATGAAGAGGAAGACCATGATCACGGCGCGGAACATGCAGAGGAACACGGAGAGGAAGCATCCGGCGACTCGCTCCATACCGATCCGCATACATGGGTTAGCCCGAAATCGGCCCTTCTGATGGCTGAAAATATTAAAAACAGTCTGGTTCAGGTTGATCCCGCACATAAAGACGGATACGAAGAGCGTTACAGTAAGGTAGCGGATCGTCTGAAGGCGCTGGGTTCCAAGTTTGAAACGGAGCTGGCAAAGGTCCCGAATAAAGAAATCGTGGTGTCTCATCAGGCGTTTGCTTATCTGTGCCGCGATTACGGCCTTACCCAGCACGCGATTATGGGCCTGTCTCCGGACGCCGAGCCTCGGGGTCAGGATTTGGTGAAGCTGGCGGAACTGGTGAAAAAAGAGGGCATTCGTTATATTTTTTTCGAGGAGCTGGTTTCGGACAAATTGGCCAAGACGTTAGCCGCCGAAGCGGGCGTGTCGACTATGGTGCTTAATCCGGTAGAGGGGCTTACGGAACAGGATCAGAAAAACAATGAAAATTATTTCACTCTTATGGAGAAAAATTTGCAAAATTTAATTCTGGCTTTAAAATAAGGGAGAAAGCCTACGTGAAAGGGGGGATTGCCATGCAACCGGTATCCCTGGACTGCCACCAGCATATGATCGATATACAGAACCTATCGTTTTCCTACGGGGAACAGAAGGTCATTTCCGATTTGAATTTAACAGTGAGAGAACGTGATTTTGTCGGCATTATCGGCTCGAATGGAGCCGGCAAAACTACACTGCTTAAAATGATTGTCGGCCTGCTTCCGGCAACCGAAGGCGAGATCAGCTTGTTCGGCCAGCCGGTCCGCAAGTTCAAGGATTGGGAACGAATCGGTTATGTGCCGCAAAAAAATGCGTTCAACCCGCTGTTTCCCGCCACGGTACGGGAAGTAGTCATGTCCGGACTTTACAACAACAAAAAAGTATTCCGCCGCATCTCCCGTGCCGAGCAGTGTAAATGTGATGACGCATTGGAAGTTATGCGCATTCAGGGCATTCAGAACAAACGGGTAGGCATGCTGTCCGGCGGCCAGCAGCAGCGCGTCTTTCTGGCGCGGGCGCTGATTAACCATCCGGATCTGCTCATTCTGGACGAACCTACGGTCGGCATCGACATCGAGACGCAGGCTGCATTCTTCGATCTGATTACGCATATGCATGCCCATCATCATATGACATTCCTGATGGTTTCGCATGACATCGATATGATTCAGAACTATCTTGGCAAGGACCCTTTGAAGTGTAACGGCAAAATCAATTTCTATTCCCGCCATTCGCATGAGCTTCAGAACTGCGCCGCCAAAGACCTGCAGCATACGCTCACATAATAAAGATCGGCCATTGTACAACATAAGCTGATCAGGCCTTTGCCCTTAAGGTTTTAATCTTGATCTTTAATACGATCGGCCATTGTACAACATAAGCTGATCAGGCCTTTTGTCCTTAAGGTCTTAATCTTGATCTTTAATACGATTGGCCATTGTACAACATTAGCTGATCAAGCCTTTGCTCTTAATTCGATTGGCCATTGTACAACATTAGCCGATCAAGCCTTTAATCTTTAAGCTTTTAATCTAGGTACGAAAAAAGTCAAGCGTGTCCCGCTTTTTGGGACGTAAGCGCTCATTGAGTCAAACAGACCCAGGGAGCGTCCCCCTGAACACCTCCGCCAAAAATTGCGGGTGTCCAGAGGGCGCGGCCCTTGGGGCCCTCCCCGGTGGGGAGGGTTTGGGAGGGGAAACTTTGGATATTTTATTCAGCGATTTTTTTCAGCGGGCGCTCGCGGGCGGCCTGTTGATTGGGATTACGGCGCCGCTTATGGGCGTTTTTCTTGTGCTTAGAAGGTTGTCCATGATTGGGGACTCGCTGGCCCATGTCACAATCGCCGGGGTGGCGCTCGGATTTCTGACCGGCTTTTACCCGCTGGGAGCAGGGCTGATTTTTGCCGTCGCGGCTTCATTCGGGATAGAGAAGCTCCGTAAGGCCTACAAGAGTTACGCGGAGCTGTCGATCGCCGTTATTATGTCGGGCGGCGTGGCGCTGGCCTCATTATTTTTTACCTTGGGAAAAGGATATAACGCCGATGTCATCAGCTACCTGTTCGGCAGCATTTATACGCTTGACAATACCGATCTTCTGGTCGTTGGCATCGTGACCCTTGTGGTGGTAACCGTAATGTCGGTGTTTTTCAAGGAATTCTTTCTGCTCAGCTTCGAGGAAGACGCCGCCAGCGTGAGCGGACTGCCTGTTAAGATGCTTAATGTGCTGATCACGGTTCTGACGGCGCTCGTCATCAGCACCGCGATCAAAATCGTCGGCTCTCTGCTCGTATCCGCGCTCCTGACTATTCCGGTGGCGATCAGCCTGCTGCTGTCGCGCAGCTTTAGGATCTCCGTTATTTTATCGGTTGTTATAGCGGAAATCGCCGTTGTCAGCGGGCTGGTCATTGCGGGGATCTGGAATCTCGCGCCGGGTGCAACGATTGTTCTACTGCTGATTGCCCTTCTCGCGCTGACACTGGCCGGTAAAAAAGGAGTTCGCCTGTAGTATCGGCCGGGAAGGATGGGTAAGCGCAGCAAAACCGGAAGCCCGAAGGCTCCCGGCACAGTGACTGAAGGAGAGATGCCGCAGTGTCCAACATTAACGCGGGAATCGCTTTAGCCGCCGGTCTGGCTTCATTCATTTCCCCCTGCTGTCTGCCGCTGTATCCTTCTTATTTATCATACATAACCGGGCTGTCGGTCCAGCAGCTAAGAACGGGAGAACAGAGAAGGGAAGCCCGTCTTCGTACGCTCAGCCATACACTGGCGTTCATTCTGGGGTTTTCGGCCGTCTTTTATACGCTCGGCTTCGGCGCCGGGGTATTTGGGCAGTTCTTCATCGAACAGCGCGAGCTGATCCGCCAATTGTCCGCTATCTTGATTATTGCGATGGGACTGTTTCTGCTGGGCATTTTTCAGCCCCGCTTCCTTATGCGCGAGCGTAAGCTGGAATTCAGCCGGAAACCGGCGGGGTATGTCGGCTCCTTTATTTTCGGCATCGGCTTCTCCGCCGGCTGGTCTCCCTGCATTGGTCCGATCCTGACGGCGATTATCGCCCTGTCGGCGAGCGAACCGGGAACCTGGCTGAAGCTGATTACGGCGTACAGCATCGGGTTCGCGCTGCCTTTTTTCGTGCTGGCCTTTTTCGTTGGGGGGGCGCGGCGGCTGCTGAAATATTCGGGTCCTCTGATGAAAATCGGCGGAGCGCTGATGGTCTTTATGGGCATCCTGCTGTTTACGGATCAGATGTTCCGCATTACCATTTGGCTGCAGGGCATTACTCCGGGTTGGCTTAAGTTCTAAGGAAGGCTTAAGTAAAATAATCGATCCGGCCCGCTGGAAAATACGTAAAAATACGCTCTGTGATAAATTCGCGCAGGGCGTTTTGCTGTTCATACGGATAACGCTTCTCAATGACCGCTCTGGCGTCAGCACACTCATAAACTCACACACTCCTTTGCAAAAAGGATAAGCTTATTTTCCCGAATTAAATTGTCAAAAAATCATGGCAATGAAGTGCAGATTGGGCGCAGTTCTTGTGTGCTTTCGACTTGCCAAGCTTGGGGAGAAACATGTATCATTGTTAGAACAAGATTTGGTCTTAGGACCATGGTCAATATAGAAAAGAGGTAATTGCATGCCAACACCCAGCATGGAGGATTATTTGGAGCGCATATACAAGCTGATCGACGAAAAAGGCTATGCGCGGGTATCGGATATTGCGGAGGGCCTGGAGGTTCATCCCTCTTCCGTTACCAAAATGATCCAAAAACTGGATAAGGACGAATATCTCATCTATGAGAAATATCGTGGGCTCGTCCTGACCACTAAAGGAAAAAAAGTAGGGAAACGTCTGGTGGACCGCCATAAGCTGCTGGAAGAGTTTCTCGCGATAATTGGCGTTCAGGAGCAAAATATTTACCGGGATGTCGAGGGAATTGAGCATCATTTGAGCTGGGATTCCATTACATGCATAGAGTCTCTTGTGGAATTTTTCCGCCGGGATGAGAGCAGAATTCAGATGTTAAATCAGATTCATCAGGAATTATACAGCGAATCATGAGCACAACCGGAAACGGATATTGTCCTGAAATGGACAGTAGATCCGTTTCTTTTGCTTTTTCCGCAACCTTTTCCATTTTTCCTCGTCCAAATTTGTAGCATGTTACATAACCGGAGGTTTGGGGAGGAATTATGAAACTGAAGAATTGGGTCATCGGAATGCTGCTTATTGTTCTCTGTGTACCGCTGTTGTCTTCCGGTGCCGCTCGGGCGGCATCAGCTGTAATTACAATTGAACTGGACGGAATCCCGCTTGCGAGCGACGTGCCGCCGTATATGACTTTCAGAAATGTAACAATGGTGCCGCTCGGAGTGATCAGCCAAGGTCTGGGCGCGCAGGTGGTATGGAATCAGAGCAGCAGGACCGTTACGATCGTCAAGGACGGCATTGAGCTGAAGCTCATGAGTGGCAAAAAAACGGCAGTGGTCAACGGAGCCTCCGTTGCTCTGGATAATTCGGTCGTAATCAGGCAGGGGCGGATTATGGTGCCGATTCGGTTCGTGGCGGAGAATCTCGGCCTTCAGGTTGTATGGAATAAAGCCGCCAAGCAGATTTCGCTATATACGGACGCCGAGCCGGCGCAAGCAAGCGATCCGGTAAATCCGCAGACGCCCTCCGTACCCGTTATTCCGAAGCCAACTGTCTCCAGTATTCCCGGTGCAGGCTCCAAGGCGATGAAAGGGGTTTGGATATCCAGCGTATTCAATCTGGACTGGCCCTCTGCGTCTTCGATGGGGAAGATCGATCAGCAGAAAAAAGAGTTCATCAGCATGCTCGACAAGCTGAAAGCCATCGGCTTCAATGCCGTATTCGTGCAGGTTCGCCCAAGCGGCGACAGCCTGTACCCGTCTTCGCTTGTTCCCTGGTCCAAGGTGCTGACCGGCACCCAGGGCAAGGACCCGGGCTATGATCCGCTGGAGTTCATGATCGACGCGGCGCATGCACGGGGAATGCAGTTCCATGCCTGGTTCAATCCGTTCCGGGCGACGACGGACGCTTCTACGTCCTCACTTGCCGCCAATCATGTCGCCAAGGCGCATCCGGAGTGGATGGTCAAGGCGTACAACAAGCTCTACATTAACCCGGGAATCCCGGAGGCGCGTCAGAGCATCATCGATACAGTGCTTGAAGTCGTGAGAGGCTACTCGATCGACGGCGTTCATCTGGACGACTATTTCTATCCGTCTTCCTCTTTTGATGATGACAGCACATTCAATACCTATAACGCTAACCATATCGCAAGCAAAGACGACTGGCGGCGTGATAATATCAACGACTTTGTTCGCGAGCTCGGGAAGCAGATTCATGCGCTGAGGCCCGAGGTTTCATACGGAATCAGCCCCTTTGGCGTCTGGCGCAATATCAAGATGGACAGCACCGGTTCGGATACGACGGCAGGCGTGTCCGCATATGACGATATATACGCCGACGTCCGGACCTGGATCAAGCAGGATTGGGTCGATTATATCGCTCCGCAAATTTATTGGAGCCTATCCTTTGATGTAGCCAGGTACGACAAGCTGGTGGAATGGTGGGCGAACGAGGTTCGGAATACGGGCGTGAAGCTGTATATCGGCCAGGCGGCCTATAAAGTGGGCGCGGCGGACCAAAGCGCCGAATGGCAGAGCGGCGAGCAGATTATCAACCAGTTGAAATTCAACGAAAAATTCGCTGAAGTGCAGGGCAGCATCATGTTCCGGGCCAATGATATTGTGGTGCGCAATCCATCAGATTTAAGCAGCTTGCTAACCTTTTATTTTAAATCCTAATCCGGTTTCCTAGGCATTAAATATCCCCCGTGCTCATAGATAAGCAGTATAAGTCTATGGGAACGGGGGATTGCCGTTTATGGAGATCAATGCGGTCTTTGAAGGAGGCGGCGTAAAGGGCATTTCGCTTGCAGGGGCGGTTCAGGCGTCGGAGGAAGCGGGTGTTACATTCAAAAGGGTGGCAGGCACCTCCTCAGGCTCTATTGTCGCCTCACTGCTTGCAGCCGGGTACAGCGGGGAGGAAATGAGCAGAATTATTCAGGGCACCTCGTTCCGATCTTTTTTGAAACGCTCGCCATTCTTCAATACCAAGCTAATCGGTCCCGCCCTGCGGGTGATGCTGAAAAAAGGGCTCTACTCGGGAGAGGCGCTGGAATCATGGATACGCGGCATTTTACGGCAGAGGGGAATTGTTTCTTTTCGAGATCTTCCTCCGGGCAAGCTGTCGATCATCGCTTCCGACATTACAGATGGCCGGCTTGTTGTCCTGCCTGAGGGACTTGAGGAGTATGGGATCAACCCCGATAATTTTGAGGTGGCCAAGGCGGTGCGCATAAGCTGCAGCATCCCCTATTTCTTTGATCCGGTGATACTGCGCAGGAGCGGGAAAGCGGCGGAAGGAAAGTCTTTTGCCGAACAGTTTGTCTATATGGTGGACGGAGGATTGCTGAGCAATTTTCCGATGTGGCTGTTTGAGGAAAAAGAGCCCGGCGTGCAGGGTGCGGTAAAGGTTCCGGTAGTCGGCTATCAGATGGTCGGGCGCACAGCACCCCAGGCCAACCGGATCACAGGACCGTTCAGTATGCTCCAGGCACTGGTCGGAACGATGCTGTCGGCGCATGACGAGCGCTATATTGAGCAGGAAAAGTTCGTCCGTACCGTCAAAATTCCCACACTCGGGATCGGTACGGTCCAATTTGAACTGACCCCTGAAGAGAGCACGTCACTGTACAATTCCGGATACCATGCGGGAAAGGAGTTTTTCCAGAAATGGCGTCCGGGACGGTTTGAGAAGCTGCTGATTATAAATAAAAAAGCGTCCTCGCATTTTTGATGGAATGCGAGGACGCCGGGTACCGTGCTTAAATCAGTGATATCTGGGCAGTTGTTCATCTTCGTTCTTCCCTTTGCTGCCTTCAATGACTCGAAAAGGATAGGTCTTGCGTTTGCCGGCTGGCGGCGGGCTCTTTCGCATGCCTGCGACCTTCGCCAATGTCTTCTGGGAAGGCTTTACCTTGATTTTGGGCTGTCTCCGGTTACCGCTTCCCGTAAACCGGCGGGGCGGGAACTTGTAGAGCAGGAACAAGACAAGGAACAAAGCGACGGGAACGATAAAGCCCTTCAGCGAACTAAGGCCATCTGTTTCCAAACCTGATACGAGACCGAAAACCGCTAGCAGTACTGCGGTCCAAAAAATCAAAGCATGCCGTTTCATAGGCCACTCATCCTTTCGCAGGGTCCAATATGCCTCCGGTTACACTTGATTGTTGATATCCTTTTGCTTCGATTGCCGCATCCAATTCGCGCATGCGGTTGAAGGAGGCAATCGATACTTCCACCTGATCGTCCTTTGGTTCTTTCGTTGTAAGCAGCTGCAGCCATAGTCCGGGATAGCCGAGAAAGCGCAGCACCGGAAGTTCACGTACGGCGTTGGTGCCCTTCAGCACTTCGAAGGATACACCGATAACGAGTGGAAGCAGGATAAGCCGCTGCACGATCCTCTCTACAAGGGTATCCCAAGGCACAACGGAATAAATGATGACACCCAGCACTATCGTCAGCATCATGAAGCTGCTGCCGCAGCGGTAATGCAGGCGGCTGTGCTTCTGTACGTTCTCTACCGTCAATTCGTCGCCGGCTTCGAACGCGCTGATGACCTTATGCTCTGCGCCGTGATACTGGAACAATCTTTTGACAACAGGGGTCTGGGAGATAGCCCACAGATAGACAAGCAGCAGGACCAGCTTAATGGCCCCTTCAATGAGGTTGTGCAGAACGTAGTTCTTGAATGCATTGCCGAACAAATAATGTTCTACGAACACGGGAACAAGGGTGAAAATAATTTTGCCGACAATGAAGGATAAAATACCCATGACGGCTACGCCCAGCATCATACCAAGACTCCAGCCCTCTTCTTTCTCCTTCTTCTTATTCTGCTTGGCGATTTCCTCCGTCTCCGTCTCGTCTTCCGCATAAGCCTCCGCGGAATAATTCAAATGCTTGGAGCCTTTGGCGCTGGCATCTATAATACTGACAAGGCCGCGGAGCAGCGGGATCTTGCGCAGTTTGACAACCCAGCTCTTCTCGCTTCTCGGCACCTCCAAAAAAGTAATTTCCTGATTCTTCCGCCGCACGGCTGTCACATTGACATGCTTGCCGCCGAACATAACACCTTCGATGACGGCCTGACCGCCGTAACTCGGAATTCCCTGAGACAACCAATTCACCTTCCCGTAATATTGTAGTGTATTGCTCTTTATATTCTTCATTGTAACTAATTTTTGTTTACATTTCTACTTGGATCGATCTTTCCTGCGCATACTAGTCTGTAAAGAGGATTAGAGGCCAATTGTAAGGGCTATATCTTATAGTAGAAAGAGGAGAGTGCGGCTAAATGGGCAATGCGGCGAGTCAGCAGCGGCAGAAGACGAATCCGTTGTTTTTTGCGATTGAAACGGGTTTTTTTGCGGGCCTCATCTGGGGCGGATTGCATTGGATATTCTATGTGCTTCACTTTACAAAGGTAATCCCGGGCTTTCTGGGCGAGCCGATCTTTAAGCATAAATTTCTGGTGACGGTCGCTGGGCAACTGGCGGGGTATCTTCTGTTCATCGGCTTCTCGGTTCTTTGTTCCATCTTGTATGTTCTGGTTTTCCGTAAAATTAAAGGGCCTTGGGCAGGAATGATCTATGGAATTGTGTGGTGGTCGGTGCTTATTCTGGCCTGCTCCTGGCTCTTCCTGATGCAGCCGCCTTTTCGGCTTCCCTGGGATTCGTTAATCAGTGAATTTTGCCTGTTCCTGCTATGGGGACTGTTCATTGGCTATACGGCCGCGACCGAATACACGGATGAGCGCAAGAGGGACAGCAGTACGGGAATGGCCTGACGATCAAAAAAACTTCTCAGTTGGCATGGCCCTATGTTACAATACAATGTGGCTATTTTCGAGAGGAGAATGATCATGGGCAACAACCGGGTCTCCAAACTGCGGAAGGTAGTACAGGATCGCGGTCTGGATGCGATGTTAATCACGAGCAGCATTAACCGCCGTTATTTGAGCGGATTTACCGGTTCATCCGGCTATGTGCTGATTACGGGCGACGAGAGCTATTTGCTGACCGACTTCCGCTACATGACCCAGGCTTCGGAACAGGCGAAGGGGCTTAAGGTCGTGCAGCATGGGCCGAAGTTTATCGATACGGTTCGCGAGCTGCTGCCGAAGAGCGGGCAGGTACGCCTTGGCTTCGAGCAGGACGACGTGTCCTACGGCGCATATACGTCATACGTGGAAGCGCTGAAGCCGGCCGAACTCGTTCCGGTATCTCAAGCGGTAGAGAAGCTTCGCATGTTCAAGGATGAAGATGAGCTTGCCGTGATGAGAAGAGCGGCGGATCTTGCGGACGATACGTTCCGGCACATTCTGAATGTGATCAAGCCGGGCATGACCGAGCGGGACGTCGATCTGGAAATGGAATTCTACATGCGGAGCCACGGGGCGACCGCCTCGTCCTTCGATACGATCGTAGCTTCCGGAGAACGCTCCTCCATGCCGCATGGCGTTGCGAGTCAGAAGGTCATTCAGAATAATGAATTCGTGACGTTTGACTTTGGCGCGCTGCTGGACGGCTACTGCTCCGACATCACGCGGACGATCGCGCTGGGCAGCCCTGACCCTAAACTTAAAGAGATTTACGACATCGTGCTGGAGGCTCAGCTGTACGCGCTGGAGCATATTAAGCCGGGCATGACCGGCAAGGAATGCGACGCTCTGTCACGGGATATCATCACCCGCTATGGTTACGGAGAGCAGTTCGGGCATAGTCTTGGCCACGGCCTTGGCATGGAAGTTCATGAGTGGCCGCGGCTGTCGAAGCTCAGCGACGATGTGCTTCAGCCGGGTATGGTTGTCACCGTTGAGCCGGGCATTTATGTGCCGGGACTCGGAGGCGTTCGCATTGAGGATGATGTAGTCGTAACGGAGACCGGCGTCGAGAGATTGACTCATTCATCTAAGGATTACACCGTTCTCTAAATTTCGGTAAAACCGCCCTGCTAGGTTACAGCCGAAACAGTTTAATTGTTCTAATATAAGGACAAGTTATTTTCGAATTCAGGAGGGGTTTATTAGTGATTTCCGTAAACGATTTTAAAACAGGCCTGACCGTTGAGGTGGACGGCGACATTTTTACTGTGTTGGACTTCCAGCATGTTAAACCGGGCAAGGGCGCGGCGTTCGTCCGTTCCAAGCTGAAGAACCTGCGCAACGGCAACACCGTTGAACGTACTTTCCGTGCGGGCGAGACAATCGGCCGCGCCATCATCGAGAACCGCGCCGTGCAATATCTGTATGCGAGCGCTTCCGAGCATGTGTTCATGGACAACCAAACCTATGATCAATTCACCCTTGAAGCTGACCAGCTCGAATGGGAACTGAACTTCCTTAAAGAGAACATGACGGTTAACATCGTCAGCTACCAGGGCGAGCTTCTCGGCATCAATCTGCCGACCAGCGTTGAGCTCAAAGTTGTGGAAACCGAGCCGGGCGTAAAAGGCAATACAGCCCAAGGCGCGACGAAGGCGGCCAAACTTGAGACCGGACATACCGTTCAGGTGCCGCTCTTCATTAACGAGGATGACGTTCTCCTGATCGATACACGCGAAGGCAAGTATATTTCCCGCGCGTAAGCTTGCTTTGTCTTGTTACCGCACGATACCGGCCTCCCCGCATGGATGCGGGGAGTTTTAGCGTTCAACGGCCTTAAGATATGTCGCTATTTTTTGCAAAATAATTAACGCATCCGGTCACTTTCGTATTATACTGTGTAAAAGCGGGAAACCGAATGTATTAACTGCTACATAGAATTTGAAGTAGGGAGTGAATGAGGCTTTGTCACTTTATGTCATGAAATTCGGAGGCAGCTCCGTAGGCGACACCGAGCGTATGAAGCGGGTTGCCAAACGCATCGCAGACAAGCAGGATGAGGGCCATCGCTGTGTCGTGGTCGTCTCCGCCATGGGGGACACGACCGACGATCTGATCGATCAGGCCAAGCTGCTTAGCAGCCAGCAGCCTGCGCGCGAGATGGACATGCTGATGACGACAGGGGAGCAGATCTCCATTGCGCTGCTGTCCATCGCTCTAGCCGGCATTGGACGGGAGGCCGTTTCCTATACGGGCTGGCAGGCCGGCTTCCGCACGGATGAGACGCACGGACGGGCTCGGATTAACGAGATTGTACCCGGTCGTGTGCTGGAAGCGCTGGAGAAAGACAAGATTGTTATCGTTGCCGGCTTTCAAGGGATGACGACTGACGGCGAAATTACGACGCTCGGACGCGGCGGCTCCGATACGACGGCGGTTGCGCTGGCTGCGGCGATCAAGGCGGACGTGTGCGAGATCTATACCGACGTTGATGGTGTATATTCCACCGACCCGCGCATCGTGAAGAACGCGCGCAAGCTTAAAGAAATCTCATATGACGAAATGCTGGAGCTCGCCAATCTGGGCGCTGCCGTGCTGCATCCGCGCGCGGTGGAATACGCAAAGCGGTACCAGGTGAAGCTGGTTGTGCGGTCGAGCTTTAATTATAATGAAGGCACTGTGGTGAAGGAGGAAGCAAGCATGGAGCAGGGAGTGGCGGTAAGCGGCATCGCTTACGACAAAAATGTGGCTCGGATCAGTATTTCGGGAGTGGCCGATGTTCCCGGCGTACTGGCTCAGGTGTTCGGAAAGCTGGCCGCTGAAGGCATCAACGTCGACATCATCGTGCAGAGCGGCGTACAGAACGGGGAAGCGGATTTCTCCTTCACCGTTTCGCTGGGCGAAATGGAAAAGGCCAAGGATGTTATCCGGCAAATCAGACAAGAATTGCCATACCGCCAAGTAACATCGGAAGATAATCTGGTCAAGATCTCCATCGTCGGCGCGGGCATGGTCAGCCATCCCGGTGTCGCGGCGCAGATGTTCGATGTGATTTCAAGTCTTGGAATCAGCATCAAGATGGTCAGCACCTCCGAGATCAAGGTATCTTGCGTTGTGGAGTCCGGCAAGCTTCAAGAGATTATCCAGGCGCTGCATACGGCGTACGGTCTGGATACCGACCAGCAGGTGTTTGTGGGCGGTCCGCAGGATCGCCGGTAGTCTACCATTTCAAAGATTTGATAAAGTTTAAAGCGGAATAATCCACAAATTTCTATACAGTAAGCAGCAACAAGGGACTGCCCCGCGAGCCTAGCAAGGCTTTCGGAGCAGTCCCTTTTTTTAATTCATTCGAATGTGTAAGCTGCCCTTAGGCCAGCCGTTTGAACCTCCCCAGTATTTCCACTGTCTCCAGCACATTGACGAATGCGGTTGGGTCGACTGTAACAACCACCTTGCGAAGCTCCGCAAGCTCGTACCGCGTGGTGACCGTCATCAGCATCGTGTTGCCTTCATGGCTGTATCCCCCTTCCGCATTGACGACGGTAACGCCATGCGGAAGCCGGTTCAACTCCGCGACCATCTCATCCTTCCGCTTTGTAACGATGAAGCAGGTCAGTTTGACATGCCGGATATGAATGATGTCAACGACCTTGCTCTTCACAAAGGTACACAGCATGGCGTACAGCGCGGAATCCCAGCTTTTCATAAAGCCAAGGGTCAATATGATCACCCCGTCCATAATGAACAGCACTGTTCCCATAGGCACATCGCGCTTGCGCGTGATGATGGAGCCCAGAATATCGAATCCTCCCGATGATCCGCCCGCACGTAAAGAGAAACCGATGCCTCCCGCAATAATAACCCCGCCGAAGATGCTGGCGAGAATTGGATCTTTGGTCACCTGCACCTGGGGAATGATCGTCAGAAACCAGGTCGTGCTGGCGACGCAGAGCATGCTGAGGCAGATGTATTTTTTCCCCACGGCAACGAAGCCCCAGAGCAGAATCGGCAGATTGATGCCGAAATAGATGAGCGAAATATACTTGGGATTGGTCAAGTATCCGATGACGGACGCCGTTCCTGCCACTCCTCCGCTGAGCAGCTGATGCGGGATGAGGAACAGCTTGAGACCGGCGGCGACCAGGAGGGCGGAAAGTACGACAATAGCTGCTTCTCTGGCCGTTTTGGCAAGACTTTCAAAAGTGTTGACTACTGCATGATGACGCGTGTGCATGGAAGCATTCCTTTCTGTATCATGACTTGGTTATCATTTTGCTAAAAATATTTTATCACACTGATGAGATTTTTCTATCACTTTTTTCGCAATGGTTTCTTTTCCATATATATTGGATTGCCGCACCTGATTTTATGCCGGATTCTTGTTGTCTAAAGCGGGACAATCCCGCATATCTATGAATATAACAGCCGGGAATCGGCGGCTTTCGGAAGAAGCGACGCAAATTTCGGGCAGAGGGGGCTGTAACGAAGGTGGACAAGTATGTAAGCTGGATGGCTATTCTGCGGATGCTGTCGGGCAGCGTGGAAATCACTGCTGCGCTAATTATGCTGCGATTGAACCAGGTGGATAAGGCGCTTGCGGTTAATTCGGGGCTCGCGCTGGTCGGTCCGACCGTGCTGATTCTGACGACGGCCATCGGACTAACGGGCATGGCGCAGGATCTCTCTCCCAGCAAGCTGGCCTGGGTGGGTATAGGCGTGGCGTGTCTCTTAATCGGCATTTTGAAAAAATGATAGATTGGTAGTCATATTGCGAACGTACAAGCATAGATATGGAATAAAGCATTCCATAGAGGACAACTGGGGGTACGGCTTATGGCCAACGACTGGCTTCAATTATTTCCCGAAAAAGTGAAAGCCGCGCTTTCCCGGCTCCCGCTTACGTTGCTGGAGACGGTGGAAGAAATACGCATTAGGGAAGGTCGTCCGCTGGAAATCAATTATGCAGGTAAATACCATTTTGTAGACGCGGCCGGGGGGCTGACCCTGGAACCGGAGGAGGCATACAAACCGGACCGCGAAGACAGCCACCGGATGCTTGATCTGATCAGCAACCATTCACTGTATACGATGGAAGAAGAGCTTCGCAAGGGATTCATCACCATCCCGGGCGGACACCGGATCGGGCTCGCTGGGCGGACGGTTCTGAGCGGCGGCAGTGTAGGTCATCTCCGGGACATCGGCGGATTCAACGTCCGGATCGCAAGAGAGATTCCCGGAGTCGCCGACCGGCTTCTGCCGCATCTTCTGGACGGGAGCCGCCAGCGGGTCATGCACACGCTCATTCTGTCTCCGCCCCAGCATGGGAAGACAACGCTGCTCCGTGATCTAGCCCGGCAGATTTCCGCCGGGAGCAAGGGAGGAAGGGAAGGGCGCAGGCCGGGCCTTAAGGTAGGCATCGTGGACGAGCGTTCCGAGATTGCCGGAAGCCGAAGGGGGATTCCTGCCTTCGACATCGGCCCGCGCACGGATGTGCTGGACGGCTGTCCCAAAGCCGAGGGCATGATGATGATGATTCGCTCCCTCTCGCCGGATGTGCTGATTGCAGACGAAATCGGCCGGCCCGAGGATGTCGAGGCGGTGTCCGAGGCGCTGCACGCCGGAATTACCGTTCTGGCAGCCGCGCACGGCCGGGAAGTGTCCGAGCTGGCACTAAGACCCGGTCTGGGCAGGCTTATCGAGCTGGGGATGTTCGAAAGGTATGTCATCCTCCGCCGGTCGGCAGGAGAACTCTCCTTCCGCGTGCTGGACGGCCGCAAACGCTCGCTTCCGGTATACACCGGAGAAGTTAAAGGAGGCGAACGCCATGCTTAAGCTTCTCGGCGCCGCGATGATCCTCCTCGCGGCCACGCTGGCGGGCTTCAGGCGGGCCGGCCAGTACGCAGACCGGCCCCGGCACATCCGCGGTCTAATCGCCGCGCTTCAGCGCCTGGAGACCGAGATCATGTACGGCTATACGCCGCTGCCGGAAGCGATGAAGCGGATCGCTGTCCAGTCAAGGGAGCCGCTGCGGGGCTTCTTCGCCGCAGCCGCCGATAGCATGTGCGCGCCGCGTAACGAGAGCGCGCAGGAAGCGGTGGGCCGGGCGATGGAAACGCACTGGAAGGCGACCGCGATGAAAGCGCCGGAGCAGGAAATTGTCCGGCAGCTCAGCTGCACCCTGGGCACCAGCGACCGAAGCAATCAAGCGAATCATATTGCGCTGGCGCTGCAGCAGCTGAAGCAGGAGGAGATTTCGGCCCGTGAGGACCAGGCCAAGTACGAAAAAGTGAGCAAAAGCCTGGGACTGCTGCTGGGGGCGCTCATCGTCATTTTGATCTTTTAGCGAGGTGCCAGGAATGAATATTGAAGTCAATGCGATCTTTCAAATTGCCGGCATCGGCATCATTATCGCCATGATTCATACCGTGCTCAAGCAGATGGGCAAAGAGGATATTGCCCACTGGGTGACCGTCATCGGCTTTGTCGTCGTGCTGTTCATGGTCATCCGGATGCTGGACGGACTGCTGCAGGAAATCAAGACGATCTTTCTTTTTCAATAGGCCGCGCCATGGAAATCATTCAAATCGTAGGAATCGGGCTGATGTCGACCGTCCTCATTCTTGTACTAAAAGAACAAAAGCCGATGTTCGCCTTCTTGCTAGCCGCGGCTACGGGCATACTCATCTTCCTGTTTCTGATCGGCAGAATCGGCGGCGTCATATCCACGCTTCAGCGGCTCGCGGAGTCTTCGGGCATGGAGACCGTATATCTAAAGACTGTGTTCAAAATTATCGGGATCGCCTATATCGCGGAATTCGGAGCCCAGATCGTACGCGACGCGGGCCAGGAATCGATCGCTTCCAAAATCGAACTGGCCGGGAAGGTGCTGATTATGACGCTTGCTGTGCCGATCATCGGCATCATTATTGAGACGGTCATGAAACTGCTGCCAGCGTAAAAGGTGTCATTAGGTCAAGCCCATCCGCAATCGAAAGGAGCAACGGCAATGGAAAAGCGCGGCATATTCCGTCCTCCCAAACTTGGTGCCGCGCTGCTGCTTCTCTGTCTCGTGTTGATCGGATGGAGCCGGGCTGCCGCCGCATCGCCTGCGGACGAAGCCGGAATGACCGCAGGCCAAATCGGGAATAACCCGGGCCAAACGGAGACTTATACGGGCCAAGCCGGGACTAGTCCGGTCGAATCCGGGAATTCAGCCGATCAAGCCGGAGCAGCGGCGGAGCCGGCCGGGGCTTCAGCGGTGTCAAGCGGGGCGCAAACCGGTCAGGCAGAAACACCCATTGACCAGTGGGTAAAGAGCCAGGTGGACGAACTGCCCAAAGACGAGGTCGAGAGGTACTGGGATCAGCTGATGAAGGATTACGGCGGTTTTTTTCCGGATGGGGCCACACCTTCGCTCATGGATATGCTGCTACCGGGCGGGAAAGGGCTTAGCCTGCAAAATGTGCTGTCGGGACTCTTATCTTACATGTGGCATGAAGTGCTCTACAACGGCAAACTGCTCGTCACGATCGTCATGATCAGTGTAATGAGCATGATTCTGGAGACGCTGCAAACGGCGTTTGAGCGAAAGATGGTCAGCAAGGTGGCGTATACGATCTGCTTCATGGTGGTGCTGGTTATCGCGGTCAACAGCTTTAATGTCGCCATCGGCTATGCCAAGGACGCCATCGACCGGATGATCGACTTCATGATGGCGATGATACCGCTTCTGTTCGCTCTGCTTGCTTCTATGGGCAACATCGTAACCGTCTCGGTGACCCATCCCCTGATCGTGTTCATGATCCATACGATTGGCACCCTGATTCATACTATGGTGTTTCCGCTGCTGTTCTTCTCGGCGGTTCTGCATCTGGTCAGTTCCATCTCAGACAAATATAAGCTAACCCAGCTTGCAAATCTGCTGAGAAATATCGGCACTGGGGTGCTTGGCGTCCTGCTGACCGTCTTCCTGGGCGTTATCTCCGTCAGAGGCATTACGAGCTCGGTTACGGACGGAGTAACGCTCAGGGCGGCTAAATACATTACTGGAAATTTCGTACCCGTCATCGGCAAAATGTTCGCGGACGCCACCGATACCGTCATATCCGCTTCATTGCTGGTGAAGAATGCGATCGGTCTGTCAGGCGTAATCATCATCCTGTTCCTATGCGCGTTCCCGGCGATCAAAATCCTTGTGCTGGCTATCATTTACAACGTAGCCGGGGCCGTGATGCAGCCGCTCGGCGACACGCCGATCGTATCCTGCCTGCAGACGATCGGAAAGAGCATGATCTATGTGTTCGCCGCCTTGGCCGCCGTGTCGCTCATGTTCTTTCTGGCGGTCACCATCATGCTGACGGCCGGAAACGTCACGGTCATGATGAGATGACGGCATACAAGGGAGGTGGATTATGAGCTGGCTGGGAGGATGGCTGCGGGAAATCATTTTAATCGTGCTGCTGGCGACATTCGTCGAACTTCTGCTCCCGAGCAAGTCGATGGAGCGTTATGCCAGGCTTGTGCTCAGCCTGCTGATTCTGCTGACGCTGCTCGGCCCCATCGTCTCGCTGTTGAAAGGCAGCGCGGCGTCCGAGCTCAGTCTGGCCCTCAGCCGGTCGGACGGCGGGACATCCGGGCAGACCGGGACGGCAGCTGCGGAGCTTCAAAAAATTTTGGCCGACGGGCGAAGGCTCGCCGCAGGCAGCAGGGACCAAAGCCTAAAGCTGGCCGCGCAGCAAATCGCCGGACAGATGAGAGATCAGATTGCCGCAGAGACGGGGAAGCATGGAGCGAATGTGAACGTAACGCTCGCTCTGACGAATGAGGCGGACGCTACATGGGCTCCGGCCATAACTCAGGTGGTTGTCACGCTTCCCGGTGAAGCAGGCGCCGCTCAAGGCAATGCGCCCGGTGGACCTGGCAGCGGCGGAAGCACTCCGATCATGGTTCAGCCCGTGGAGGATATCAAAGTTAAACTTGGCGAGGGAGAGAATAGGCCGAAGGAACAGGACGCAAGCGCAGGCCGGGCCGATCTGGCGGTATCCGGGACGGACGAGGGAGGCGGATCTGGCGGTGCGGACGCCCAAGCGGTAACGGCGCTGCTGGAGAAGAACTGGAGCCTTGATCCCGGCAAGATAAAAGTAGTGGGCGGCGGCACGGACAAATTATAACGACAGGGTTCATCTGACGGGAAATGGAAGGAGGGCAAACGATAGTGGGCAATTGGCTGAAGAAGCTGGAGCAGCTGGTCGGCGGCGGGACGGACAATCCGAAGCGAAACCATACGTTCCGCTGGCTGATCATCCTGGGTCTCCTAGGCGCGGCGATTATGCTGTTCAATTCCTTTGTTAATGTGAAGAAGCTCGACAGTGAGAATACGGGGAGAGGATCGCCGCAAACTCAGAACTCGCAGGCGGCCATGCAGGAGGAGACGGGGGAAAGCACAAGTTCGTTTGACGGCATTGAGCGCGAAATGGAGAACCAGATGAAAGGTATTCTGGAGCAAATCGTCGGGGTCGGCACGGTGGATATTATGGTGACCGTGGATTCCACCGAGGAGGTCGTCGTCCAGCGTAATGTGAACGATTCCCAGCAGCTCAGCGAGGAGACCGACGCGAACGGCGGCAAACGCCACACGACCACGTATACGAGAGACGGCGAAATCGTCACCTACACCCAATCCGGAGACGAGACGCCGATTATTACCAAAAGAATCAAGCCTCAGGTTCGCGGTGTGCTCATTGTCGCCAAGGGAGCCGAGAACAAGGTGGTGAATAGGCTGATCATGCAGGCGGTCGAAAAAGCGCTGAACGTCCCAAGCTACCGCATTTCCGTTGTGCCGCGCAAGCAGGAATAAGAAGCGCGATAGGCTATGGTTTCGGCAGACGAATCTGAAGGAACAGCAAAAAGGAGGAAAAGTAATGAACGGCAAAAGACAAACAATCTGGTTGGTGTCTATGCTCAGCTTAATGGTAGTCCTCTCCGCTTACTATTTGTTCACGGAGGACTCGGGCGTCTCTTCGCCCAAGGATACGGCCGGCACGATTCAGGTGGATACCGTCAAAGATACGGCGGGGGCTGCGCTTCCGTCGACAGCTGACAGCGGCGCGACTGCAAGTGAAGTGACTCCGCAGGGCGGCGATTCGGCCGCTGATCCGAATGCGTCCTCGGATTCGGCCGCGGCCGCCGATCCAAATGCCGCGGCAGACCCGAACGCCGATTCAAATGCCGCGGCAGACCCGAACGCGGCACCAAGCTCAGCGGAAGACGCTTCGAGCTCCGCGCCGGCGGGAACGGATGACGGCAAATCCGCGGCAGACCCGGCAGCGGATGCCGGTAAGGATCAGGCATCCGCCTCGGCTCCCGCCGCTTCCGCGAAACCGGACACGGCCTCATCGGATAGCGGTAAGGATGCCGCATCGGCAGACAGCGGCGTATCGAAGGACGATGCAGCCGTTCTGAATGAAGTCGCATCGCAAAGCACTTCGGCCTCCAGTCTGTTCACCAACTACTTATACGAACGCGAGCAGAAGAACCTGAAAGAACAACATGATCTGCTGGCTGCGATCAATGATATGGACAAATCGCCGGCGGACAGCGCGGCGGCGCAGGAGCAGCTGCATCAGCTGGAAGAGAAGGAATCCAGAATCAACGGAATCGAAGAAAAGCTTCAACAAGAGTACAGCGAAGCAATCGTCAAGGAAGGAAGCAATGATTCCTACAAGGTGGTTGTGCTCAGCGACAAGCTGGATGTGAAACAGGCGGCTTCGATCATCGATCTGGTTATGAAAGAGCTGAGCGTTTCACAGGATAAAGTAAGCGTACAGCATGTATCGGAGCAGTAATACGAACATAAAATTACGCAGGAATTGGCGAAAGAGCTCGGGTTGTCCCGGGCTCTTTCTATTTCCTCCGTTTGTGATATAATACATAAAGTTATCATGGAAAATAGGTGGATTAGCTTTGCAGCTAACCTTTGCCCTATGTTTTTGCGAGTGACGTGTTGACGCCCCCGAAAGGGCCGCGAAGCCGTTTCATCTTATCCGCCGAGTTGGCGGGTTCGACAGAAAGCTGAAGGAGTGAACTGATCGAAATGTTCAAATTAAGTGAAATTAAGGAATTGATCGAATTGCTGGACCAGACCTCTTCCGTGCATGAACTGGAGATTGAAAGCGAAGGAATGAAGCTGGCTATCCGCAAACCGGACCGTTCCGAGGCTGCTGAAGCGCATGTAATTCCGGCAGCGCCTTTTCCTTACCCCTTTACGCCCGCTCCACAGCCGCCCGTTCCGCAGCAGATTGCCGGGCAAGCTGCCGTCAGTCCCGCCGCTCCGCAAGCGGAGACGATCTCTACTCCCGCAGAGGGAACCTTACATAAAATCGTTTCTCCGATGGTGGGAACATTCTACACCGCAGCTTCGCCGGATTTACCTCAGTTCGTAAGCGTTGGCGACCGGGTGACCGAGAAGTCGACGGTGTGCATTATCGAAGCGATGAAGCTGATGAACGAGCTGGAAGCGGAAGTCCGCGGGGAAATCGTGTCCGTACTTGCGGAGAACGGCCAGCTTGTGGAGTACGGCCAGCCCTTGTTCCTGGTGAAGCCGGAATCTTAGAATCGGGAGGAAAGTAATGAATATACAAAAAGTGTTGATCGCCAACCGGGGGGAAATTGCCGTTCGGATTATTCGCGCCTGCCGCGAATTGGGCATTTCAACCGTTGCGGTCTATTCGGAGCCCGACCGCGATTCGCTGCATGTCCGGCTGGCCGACGAAGCTTATTGCATCGGACCGACAGCTTCCAAGGACAGCTATTTGAATTTTACGAATATTATGAGCGTCGCCACCCTGACTGAATGCGACGCCGTCCATCCAGGCTACGGCTTCCTTGCCGAGAACGCCGATTTCGCCGAGATTTGCGGTTCCTGCAATATCATATTTATCGGTCCGTCCCCTGAAGCCATCACCCGGATGGGTGACAAAGCTGTGGCGAAAGATACGATGAAGCAGGCCGGCGTTCCGGTCATTCCCGGTTCCGACGGTCTTGTGGACGATGTGGAGGAAGCGATGCTGCTTGGCAGAGAGATTGGTTACCCCATTATCATCAAGGCTACCGCCGGAGGCGGAGGCAAAGGCATCCGTATCGCCGAAGATGAGGAATCGCTGGTCAAGCAGATTACTGCCGCCCAGCAGGAAGCGCAGAAGGCATTCGGCAACGCCGGAGTCTATCTGGAGAAATACCTGACCGGCATGAAGCATGTCGAAATCCAGATTATCGCCGATAACCACGGCAACGTTGTCCATCTGGGCGAACGGGACTGTTCCGTGCAGCGCCGCCGCCAGAAGCTGGTGGAGGAGGCGCCTTGCTCTGTTCTTACGCCGGATATCCGCCAGGCTATGGGAGAAGCGGCTGTCCGCGCCGCGCTGGCCGTAAATTATTCCGGTGCGGGAACGCTTGAATTTCTGCTTGGCGCAGACGGGCAGTTTTACTTTATGGAAATGAACACCCGTATTCAGGTTGAGCATCCGGTTACCGAAATGGTAACGGGAGTGGATTTGATCAAGGAAATGATTTCGGTGGCCGAGGGCAACCCACTTTCATTCACCCAGGAGGATATCGTCATTAACGGCTGGTCGATCGAGTGCCGCATCAATGCGGAAGACCCGGCCAAGAATTTCATGCCTTCTCCGGGCAAGATCGGCTTTTACCTGCCTCCGGGCGGACTTGGCGTCCGTGTGGACAGTGCCGCGTATCCCGGCGGAACGATATCGCCTTTTTATGATTCCATGATTGCAAAGCTCATCGTCTGGGCGCCTACGCGCCAGGAAGCGATTTTCAAGATGAAGCGGGCTCTGGGCGAGTTCGCCATTGAAGGTATACATACCACAATCCCCTTCCATCAAAAATTGCTGGAGCATCCCGTATTCCTGGACGGCCATTTCGATATCAAGTTCCTTGAAGAAAATGAAATTTAGGGCGAAGCCGCATTGTTTGTCATAAACTTCGCCAAATGATATAGTATGTTTAATGGAGAGACGTGCTTTAAGCTTGCCATCATGAACAAATGTGAAAGGTGTGGGGGACAAAATGAGTACACTGCCGACAGAATTTGAACGTACGGAAATCGGTGAAATCCAGATCGCTCCCGAAGTGATTGAGGTGATCGCGGGCCTTGCGACCGTTGAGGTTAAAGGCGTAGCGGGCATGAGCGGCGGATTTGCCGGAGGCATTGTCGAGCTGCTGGGACGCAAGAACCTTTCAAAAGGCGTTAAGGTGGAAGTCGGACAGCGCGAGGCTGCGGTGGACGTCTCCGTGATTATCGAATATGGAACCCGTCTCCCGGAAGTGGCGGCGGAAATTCAGCGAAACGTCAAACGGTCCATCGAAACGATGACAGGCCTGACGGTAGTAGAAGTGAATGTGCATATTCACGACGTCCAGTTCAAGAGTGCGGAAAAGAACACTGCTGCCGATGATACCGAATTTGCCCTTCGTGTGAAATAAGGACTTCCGGTCTTCATTAAACCCCCGACGGTCAAGTCGAGGGTTTAGTCTACTTTGAGGAGGTTAATAGGCTCGTGGCCAAAATTTTAGACAGACTTTTGCTGTTTATTTACAGCTTGAGCGTTGGAACATTATCTGTTATTGCCATCCTCCTGTTAAGCGGTGTTCTTCCGCGGAGTCTGGAGATCCGGAACTGGGAAACCGCTTATATCGCCGTGATTGTTGCGGCGGTGATTTTGTTCCTGCTCAGTATCCGGTTCTTCTACATCTCCATTCGCCGGGAGCGGACATCCAGTCTGTCGGTCGATCAGCGGACGGAGTACGGAGATATTCAGATTTCCATGGAAACGATTGAGAATCTCAGCCTAAAGGCGGCCGGAAGAGTCAAGGGCATCCGCGACCTGAGATCGCGTATTCGCGTCTCCCAGGCGGGACTTGAAATTATGATTCGCGGTGTAGTGGACGGCGAGCATTCGCTGCCGCTTCTGACTTCGGAAGTACAGCGGCAGGTGCATGAATATGTGCAGGATACGACGGGCGTTCCGGTTGCCGACGTGTCCGTCTATATTGCCAATCTTGCCCAGGCGCCCAGCTTCAAAAGCCGAGTGGAATAGAGGTGAATTTCCCTTATGCCTTGGAGAGAAATATGGGGAAGTCACGGAGGTAGAATTGCCGGAGTGGCCTTTGGCTTAATTCTTGGCATCATTTATTTAATTAGCGGTTTCTGGGATATGCTGTTCTTTGCACTGGTTGTGTTCATCGGATATACGCTTGGCGGCAGAAAAGACGCGCAGGCTCCACTGTTCCCGTGGCGGGAGCTGCTGGAGCAGTTGTCGGGCCGCTGGCGTCCGTTCAAGTGAACCGCGCTAAAGCCTTTCTTTCGGAGCGAACTGGTCATCCTGTGTTTCTGTGCCCGAAAGAAGGGCGGTGCGGTTTTTTTGCGTGCTGCAGAGATCATTGGAGTGTGCTGATTTCTAGAGAGACTGGAAAATCTTCATCTAATTTGAGTATTTCGGACGGGAACGGGGTATTATGCTGAAATTATAGGGAGTTTTTCCAGCTGTCTAATTCATATATGACGTAGAGGGAAATTGAACGGGAGTATTTCCGCTATCCTTGTTACTTGAAGCATGATTAATTTAAAGGAGGAACAAATGAAAAGACGTATAGCGAGAGAAATTATCGTACAAAGCCTGTATCAGATGGAAATGAACGAGGTGGAAAGCGGCGAAGCGGTGGAAATGCTGCTGGAAGAGGCGGCGGAGGAAAATGAGACCGAGCGCGTTATTTCGGACGAGCTGCAGCTAAAGGATTATGTGCTGGACCATGTGAACGGCATTTGGGAAGCTAAGCCTGCGATTGACGATATGCTGGAGCATTATTTGAAGGGCTGGCAGATGAGCCGGTTGTCCCGCGTCGACCGTCAGATTTTAAGGCTAGCCGCCTATGAAATGATTTATCGGAATGACGTTCCGGCAAAGGTTGCCGTCAATGAGGCGATTGAGCTCGCCAAGCATTTCGGCACCGAGGATTCCGGCAAATTCGTCAACGGTGTGCTGGGAAAAATGATTCAGGATCTGGAAGAACTGAAGACAAACCGTTCCAAAAAATGAAGTTGTTTCACTAAAAGATGTTACGATGCGCCTGGTGCGCCCTTTTTTCACGAAAAGACAGCCTAACAACTATCAAAGTTCATCAAAGGGGAGATCGTGTCATGACAGCAGCAATCATCAGCGGTAAACTGGTTTCCGAAGAGATTCGTGTGGATATTGCCCGGGAGGTTGAGGCACTTGCGGCGCGCGGGGTCAAGCCTGGCTTGGCTGTAGTGCTTGTAGGTGAGGACCCGGGTTCCCAGGTATATGTGAACAGCAAGGAAAAAACCTGTATCAGCCTTGGCTTCCATTCGGTAGTTCATCGGCTGCCCGCTTCGACTTCCCAGGAAGAACTGCTCTCGCTCGTTGACGAGCTGAACCACGCGGACGAGATAGACGGCATTCTGGTGCAGCTTCCGCTGCCGAAGCACATTAATGAAAAAGCTGTGATCGACGCCATCTCCGTAGAGAAGGATGTTGACGGTTTCCATCCGGTTAATGTAGGCAACCTGGTCATCGGCGATGACAGCCTGCTGCCTTGTACGCCTGCGGGCGTAATCGAATTAATCAAGCGTACAGGCATCGACCTTTCCGGCAAGCATGCCGTCGTTATCGGCCGCAGCAATATTGTCGGCAAGCCGGTGTCCCTGCTGCTGCAGCGCGAGAACGCTACGGTCACGATGTGTCATTCCCGCACGAGCAATATGGCCGAGCTATGCCGGATGGCTGATGTGCTGGTGGTGGCGATCGGCCGGGCCAACTTTATCGATGCTTCCTATGTGAAGCCGGGTGCGGTCGTTATCGACGTGGGCATGAACCGGCTTGATAACGGCAAGCTGGCCGGAGACGTTGACTACGACAGCGCGAAGGAAGTTGCAGGCTACATAACGCCGGTTCCTGGCGGCGTAGGGCCGATGACCATTACGATGCTGATGGTCAACACGCTGACCGCGGCGAAGCGCCGCCACGGACTGGAATAGGACAGGCATCATGGCGGAGCGGAAGGTATATTCCATTAAAGATCTTAACCGTTACATCCGCATGAAGCTGGACTCGGATCATCTGCTCTCCGATGTGTGGATACGCGGGGAGATCTCCAACTTTACGCATCATGGCAGCGGACATATGTATTTTACGCTGAAGGATGAGAGCAGCCGCATCAAGGCGATTATGTTCGCTTCCCATAACCAGCGGCTGCCTTTTGTGCCGAAGGAAGGTTCGCGGGTTATCGCCAGGGGCAATGTGACGGTATACGAGAGGGATGGGCAGTACCAGTTCTATGCGACACATATGCAGCCCGACGGCATCGGCAGCTTGTATCTGGCCTATGAGCAGCTGAAGAAGAAGCTGGAGCAGGAGGGACTGTTCGCGGCGGAGCTCAAGCGTCCGCTGCCCCGTTATCCGCGCTGCATCGGCGTCGTTACGTCGCCGACGGGCGCGGCGGTTCGGGATATTCTAATTACGCTGCGCAGACGGTTTCCGCAGGTGGCTATTGTGCTCTATCCCGTTCTTGTGCAGGGTAAGAGCGCGGCGCCTTCCATCGTGAAGGCCATCCGCGATCTGAATGCCATGGGCGAGGCCGATGTGCTCATCGTGGGCCGCGGCGGCGGCTCGCTGGAGGAGCTCTGGGCCTTTAACGAAGAAGCGGTAGCGCGGGCGATTGCGGCCTCGGATATTCCGGTTATCTCAGCCGTCGGCCATGAGACTGACTTTACGATCGCCGATTTCGCGGCCGATCTGCGCGCCGCGACGCCCACGGCCGCAGCGGAGCTGGCCGTGCCGCATGCTGCGGAGCTGGCTGCGCAGCTCCGCCAGCAGCAGCGCCTGCTGCGCCAGGGGCTGCAGCGGCGCGCGCAGCGCGGGCGCGAGCGGCTCGCGGCGCTGCAGCGCTCGCCGGTGCTGGCCAGCCCGCGCCGGCACCTGCTCCAGCACGCGCAGCGGCTGGACATGCTGCGCCAGCGGCTCGGCCGAGCCGCCGAAGCGCGGCAGGCGCGGGCCCGCGAGCGTCAGGCGGTGCTGCATCACCGCCTGGAGCGTTACAGCCCGCGCGAAGGCATCACCGCCGCGCGGCGCCGGAGCGACGCGGCAAGGCGCGAGCTGGCCGCCGCCATGAGAGCGCGTCTGGCGGACAAGCGCTCCCGCTTTGCGGCGGAGCTTAAGGCGCTGGACGCGCTCAGCCCGCTGAAGGTCATGGCGCGGGGGTACAGCCTTGTCTATGATGAGAAGGAACGGCATTTGATCAAATCGCTGAACGAGGTCCAGCTCGGCGACCTGGTGGTCGTCAAGCTGGCCGACGGTCAGCTGGATTGCCAGGTATGGGGTATGAAGGAGGATGCGAAGGATCATGGCGAAGGAAGAAGCGGAACTGGGGTTTGAGGAGGCAATGGACCAGCTTGAGCTGATCGTACGTGAACTGGAGCAGGGCGACGTTCCGCTGGAGAAAGCGATCGACCTGTTTCAGCAGGGGATGAAGCTCTCGCAGCTGTGCGGAGCCAAGCTTGAGCAGGTGGAGCGCAAGATCGAAATGATTGTGGAAGAAGACGGAGAACTGCGCAAGAAGCCGTTTGGCTCCTCGCTGGAAGGGGACGGCGATGACTCCTTTTAATAACGGCCTTCCCGAGAATGAACCGGCAGAAGCTCAGAGTGCTGAATCCGTAAATCGTGAGCCTTTAAATCAATATATCGCCGGTGTGGGCGATCTCGTCTCGGGTGAGTTCAGGGCGTTATTCCCACCGCATTGGGAGGTTCCCGATAAACTGGCGGAAGCGATGAACTATTCGCTTCTAGCCGGCGGAAAGCGCCTCCGCCCTCTGCTCGTTATCGCGGCGTGCGAAGCGATCGGAGGACATCGGGAAGCGGCGCTTCCAGTGGCCGCAGCGATTGAAATGGTGCATACGTATTCATTGATTCATGATGATCTGCCCGCGATGGACGATGATGATTACCGGCGGGGAAGGTTAACGAACCATAAAGTGTACGGCGAAGCGGCAGCCATATTGGCGGGAGACGCCCTGCTGACGCATGCCTTTTACAGCGTCGTACAGGCCACCCGCAGGTACGGGGTACCTGCAGAGAGCGTGCTGTCCATTGTGGAGGATCTGGCGGAAATGGCCGGTCCGCGCGGTATGGTCGGCGGGCAGGCGGCTGACATGGAGGGAGAGCAGGGACTGACCGATCTCGAGAGCCTGCGCTACATTCATTTACATAAGACGGGCGATCTGATCGTCTTCTCGCTGCTCGCCGGAGGGCGGATAGGTGGAGCTTCGGAGGAGCAGCTTGAGGCCTTGCGCCGGTTCGGTGTCAGCATCGGGCTTGCTTTTCAGGTGCAGGACGACATCCTTGACCTCGTCGGCGACGAAAGCAAGCTTGGCAAGAAGACGGGGAGCGACGTGAAGCAGCAGAAGGTGACCTACCCTTATTTCATCGGGCTGGAGGCCTCCCGCCGGGAAGTGGAGCGGCTGACGGAAGAAGCCAAGACCGCCGTGCGAGCAGGAGGATTTGCCGACGGGTCGCGCCTGCTCGAAATTGCAGATTACTTAATGTCCAGAGATCATTAAGCTTTACGCAAACGGCTGATTTCGATAGCCGTTTCATATATGTTATAATGAAGGCTATACTTTACAACATCAGGAAAGCGGGGAGATCACGTGCTGCTTCCACAACTGAATGATCCTAAGCAACTGAAATCGCTATCGATCGAACAATTGAATACTCTGGCGGAGGAAATCCGCGGGTTTTTGATTGAGAAGCTGTCTGTGACCGGCGGACATCTCGCCTCCAATCTGGGAGTAGTGGAACTCACGCTGGCCCTGCATTACTGCTACAACAGTCCAAGGGATAAATTTATTTTTGATGTCGGACATCAGGCGTATGTCCACAAAATATTGACCGGCCGTAAGGACCGGTTCGATTCGCTGCGCAAGCAGAACGGTCTCTGCGGCTTTGTCAAGCGGGCCGAAAGCGAACATGACGTATGGGAAGCCGGCCACAGCAGCACTTCTCTCTCTGCCGCGATGGGTATGGCTATGGCCCGGGATTTCAAGGGAGAGGACAACAAGGTTATCGCGGTGATCGGCGACGGGGCTCTCACCGGCGGTATGGCCTTCGAGGCCCTAAACCATATCGGACATGAACGCCGCAAGCTGATGGTTATTCTTAACGATAATGAAATGTCCATCGCGCCCAATGTCGGAGCTATGCATAACTATTTAAGCCGGATTCGCTCTGACCGGCATTATTTACGGGCCAAGGATGAAGTGGAAGGGCTTCTAAGGAAGATTCCGGCCATCGGCGGCCGGTTGGCGAAGACTGCGGAACGGATGAAAGACCGCCTCAAATATATGATGGTTCCCGGCGTTCTGTTCGAGGAACTGGGCTTTACATATCTTGGACCTGTGGATGGACATGATCTTACGACTATGATCGATACATTCCATCAGGCCGACAATGTGGCGGGTCCCGTGCTGGTGCATGTGCTCACTACGAAGGGCAAAGGCTATAAGCCGGCGGAAGCCGATTCCTATAAATGGCACGGCATCACGCCGTATAAGATTGAATCCGGCCAGGTACTGAAAGCTGTAGGCAATCCTATGTATACGGAAGTATTCGGCGAGACCTTGATTGAGCTTGGGCGCCAAGACGAGCGGCTGATCGCCGTGACTCCGGCGATGCCGGGAGGTTCGGGCCTGTTTCCGTTCTCGAAGGAATTTCCCGGCCGGATGATTGATGTGGGTATCGCGGAGCAGCATGCGGCGACGCTGTGCGCTGCGCTGGCGATGGAGGGAATGAAGCCGGTATTTGCGGTCTATTCCACTTTTATGCAGCGCGCATACGACCAGATTGTACACGACATCTGCCGGCATAACGCGAACGTGATGTTCGCCATCGACCGGGCGGGATTTGTCGGAGCAGACGGGGAGACGCATCAGGGGGTATACGATATCGCTTTTATGCGGCATATCCCGAATATTGTGCTAATGATGCCCAAGGATGAGAACGAGCTGCGCCATATGATGAAGACGGCGCTGGAATATAATGAAGGCCCGATTGCATACCGTTATCCCCGCGTGAATGGCACCGGAGTAGCGCTTGATCCGGAGCTTCGCTGCCTGCCGATCGGCTCGTGGGAGCGGCTTCGTCCGGGCGATGACATTGCCGTTATTGCTTGCGGACCGATGGTGCAGTTGGCCGAAGAGGCGGCAGACCAGCTCAAACGGGAAGGAATCCAGGTTGGCGTTGTCAATGCCCGGTTCTTGAAGCCTTTGGACGGTTCCATGCTGCAGGGTCTTGCCCGGGCCGGAACGAAGATGGTCGTGCTCGAAGAAGCGAGCCAGGCGGGGAGCCTAGGCAGCGCTGTGCTCGAGTATTATGCTGAACATGGACTGCATACTGTCAGCGTTGAATTGATGGGCGTGCCGGATATATTTGTCGAGCACGGCTCGATTAAGGAGCAGCGCCAACTGACGGGACTTACCGTTGAAGCGCTATGCGGACGAATCAAATCGATGAGGGCGGCAAGCTCTTATCCTTACGGCAAGACAACTACGTCTTCGTAAGCTTGCGAAGATGCGAGAATAGAAGTTGGAGATGACTATGGAGCACGGTAAAGAAAAAGAACGGAGCCCTAAGGAAAGAATCGACGTTCTGCTCGTCGAGCAGGGCTTCTATGAAAGCCGCGAGAAGGCCAAAGCGGCCATAATGGCTGGCCTGGTGCTAGCCAATGAAGAACGCATCGAGAAAGCCGGCATGAAGGTGCCGCGAAGTGCTGTCCTTAAGGTGAAAGGCGCTGTACACCCTTATGTCAGCAGGGGAGGGCTCAAGCTTGAAAAGGCGCTGCGCCTTTTTGGCATCGATGTTTCGAGCCGAACAATGCTGGATATCGGCGCTTCCACCGGAGGATTCACCGATTGCGCGCTTCAGAACGGAGCAAGCTATGTTTATGCCATCGACGTAGGCTATAACCAGTTGGACTGGTCGCTGCGCGAAGATGAACGGGTATGCGTCATGGAACGGACGAATTTCCGGTATATGACGCCGCCCGACCTCAAAGGCCCCGTTCCGGATTTCGCCAGTATCGATGTTTCTTTCATCTCCCTAAAGATCATTCTTCCTCCGCTCATGGCGCTGCTGGACCGCCCCGCCGACATTGTAGCGCTGATCAAGCCCCAATTCGAGGCCGGTCGGGAAAAGGTCGGCAAATCCGGTGTTGTACGCGATCCGGCGGTTCATCGGGAAGTGCTGGAGAATGTGCTGACAATGGCGCGTGACCTTGGCTTTATTCTCAAGGGCCTGACTTTCTCGCCGATCACGGGCGGTGAGGGCAACATCGAATTTCTGGCTCACTGGCGTCTTGAACAGGAAGGCGTACACGATAGCGGCGAAGCCGCTGACCGGGGGGAAGTGTCCCACGATCAGGCTTCCTCCGAGTCTTACGGCGATTTTGCCGCAATCGCGAAAGACGTGGTGGCGGAAGCCGCGGGCACGTTCGGCGGTCAGGCATCCACTCATGGAAACTCATCGAGAAGATGAGTTTCTTTTGGCTATTAGGAGGGATTTTGCCCTATCTGCTCGAATAAATCACCGAGGTGATTCGGATGTCGGGTAGCCCGGACAAAGCGGTTATGGCGGTGATCGGCGTTGGGCTGGCGGTATGGGTCGTCTACCGCATTTATGTATGGCTCCAGAGCTCGCCGCGTTCCTTTTTGCAGGATCATATTCCGCTGAATGATGAGATTAACCCCCACCCGGCTGTAAGTTTGCTGGAAGATGCAGGCTACGAAGTTGTCGGCGGCAAGCTGAAAATTCCGCTGTCCTTTAACGTTGACGGCGCTCCGCTGTACAGCCGGCTGTTTGTCGATTACATCGCTGCAGCGGAGGATGGCACACAGTATCTCGTCGTGCTTGCTCGTCCGCGCCGTCCGGTGGAGTGGACCGGAAGCGGACTGCGGGATATGCTGCTTCCATATCTTTTGATTTATCCAGGGGTTGGGGGTCTGCTCTATGTGAATGCTCCGGCCGCCACGGTCAACGTGATCACTTTTGGCAGGGATGATGGAGAGAATGATTAGCACTTTTTAAATATACGGGAGGCTATTAATGAAAGGTCAAAGACATATCAAGATACGAGAAATCATTACCCATAGGGATATTGAAACACAGGATGAGCTGGTTGAAGCGCTTCGAAACGCTGGTTTTCAAGTTACCCAGGCAACCGTGTCCCGAGATATCAAGGAACTGCTGCTAATCAAGGTTCCGATGGATGACGGGAGATATAAGTATTCGCTGCCAACCGATCAGCGCTACAATCCGACACAGAAGCTGAGACGGGTGCTCGTGGACAATTTTGTGCACATCGACTACTCGGGCAATCTGGTTGTTATGAAATGTCTGCCTGGAACGGCCAACTCCGTCGCCGCGCTGATCGACAGTATCGAGTGGCCGCAAATTATGGGGACAATCTCCGGTGATGATACGATTTTGATTATCTGCCGGGAGACGGAGGACAGCAAAAAAGTAGTATCACAAATCATGGGTTACATTTAATTTAAGTATCAGCGTTAAAAAAGACCCCTTCCTCTATATGCATGGGATGAATCGGCTCCGGACAAGGGAGGGTCTTTGCCCTCTTCATTGTCCGCTATCTTCAAGCATCTTGTTCGATCTATTCCATAGCCATTTTTACGCCCCCCTTCGGATGTTTCACATTTGCGCATTAATTTCGTTCTTCTCGCCTGACAGTAACTTTTTTACTGAAAACCCCTTGACTCCGAACCTATGTTCGGTCATACTTTGAGCATGGCCGTGTAAATCTTAAACGAATTTGCCGGGAAGCCAAATTAGCTTGGCTAACGTCTTTTTGAGTAGAATGGACTTTACAAGAGCTCCCTTTCGCTAATCATTAGTATGAGGGAGAGTTCATAGGGCATGTTATTTATGCGTCGGAGGTGCAATATTTGTGCTTGAAACATTATCCATTCGCAACCTGGCGGTTGTCGAGTCGGTAGATGTCTACTTTTATCCGGGCTTTCACGTGCTTACCGGTGAGACGGGCGCGGGCAAATCAATCATCATTGATGCGCTTGGATTGATTGCCGGGGCCAGGGGCTCGGCGGAATCCATTCGCTACGGCTGCGAGAAGGCGGAGATGGAAGCCCTGTTCAGCCTGCCAAGCGGACATTCGGTCTGGAGCACGCTGGAGAAGCTCGGAATCAGGGCGCAGAAAGAAGAGCATTTAATTATACGCCGGGAGCTGAATTCCCAGGGAAAGAGTACTTCAAGAGTTAACGGCCAAATGGTAAATCTGACGATGCTGCGTGAAATTGGTGAGCAGCTTGTCAATATCCACGGCCAGCACGAGCACCAGAATCTGCTTAGACCGGAGCGGCATCTGGGGCTGCTGGATACGTATGGAGAATCTGTAATCGGACCGCTTAAGGCGGAATACCAGGAGAAATATTCAAAGTTTGCCCAGGTGGAGAAAGAACTTCGCGAGCTGCAGGATTCGAGCCAAAAAAGCTATCAGATGCTTGATCTGTACCGGTTTCAATTGGAGGAGATCTCTTCTGCTGCCTTAAAGCCGGGAGAAGATGAATTACTTTCCGAGGAAAGGGTCAAACTATCCTATAGCGAGAAAATGATGGATTCCATCTCCGGCGCTTACGAGCTGCTGAATGGCCGTCAGGGGCTTGAAGCGATCAGCAACGTTATTTCCTCCTTGGAAGAAGTTGTCCGTTATGATGAAAAAGCGCTAAAGCCTGTTCTGGAACAGCTTCAGTCCTCTTTTTATCAATTGGAGGATGCCTCTTTCCAGCTGCGCGATTACCGCGAAGACATTGAGTTCAACCCGGCAAGGCTGGAAGAAGTGGAGAATCGGCTTGATCTTATCTCCGGCCTGCGGCGTAAATACGGCGACAGCGTGGAGCAAATTCTGGAGTATTACGAGCAGATCTCCCGTGAAACCGATTTACTTGAGAACAAGGACGAACATTTGGAGAAACTTACGGTTAAGCGGGACGTCCTGCTTAGCGAACTGATGGAGACAGCGGTGCAGCTTAGCGAAGCCCGGCGTCAGTGTGCGGCGGATCTGGCGTCACAGGTCGAAGGTGAACTGAAGGACCTTCAAATGGAGCGGACTTCCCTTGAAGTTAAGATTGATACGCTTGATGATCCACGGGGAGTTGAATATGAAGGACGCCGCATCCGGTTGACCCGGCAGGGTATAGACAGCGCCGAGTTCATGATTTCTCCCAATCCGGGCGAGCCGCTGCGTCCGTTGAGCAAAATTGCTTCGGGCGGAGAGCTGTCGCGTATCATGCTGGCAATGAAGAGCATCTTCGCAAGGCATGAGGATATCCCTGTTCTGATATTCGACGAAGTGGACACCGGGGTCAGCGGACGTGCAGCGCAATCCATCGCCGATAAGCTGTACCGGCTGTCCTCAACATGCCAGGTCTTCTCCATAACTCACCTGCCGCAGGTGGCCTGCATGGCGGACCATCAGTATCTTATCCGTAAAAAGGTGCAGGAAGGCCGTACAATGACCGAGGTGGAGGCCCTGTCCGAAGATGGACGGGTTAAGGAGCTGGCCAGAATGCTGGGCGGTGTGGAGATTACTGAAAAAACGCTGCATCATGCGCAGGAAATGCTTAATCTGGCGGAGGCCAGCAAGGCTGGGGAAGCCCAAGCGGTTAAGTATTGACAGTAATAAAAGCCTGGGGGCAGGGTTATCTTATAGGTACGCAATTGGCGACCACTTTTTTCGTCAAGCGAAAGAAGCAAAAGGGAGCGTGACAGCCTTTGAAGCCCAACCTCAGGAAGTTAATGCCAGGTCTTTTATTTGCCTTCTTTCTTAGTGTTTCAGGTTTGACCGTTCCGGGTTCCGGCTATGCCTCGAATGCCGAAATAAATCACGGACACGCAGCGGCCCAGAACGGAGCAGAGCACGACATTAGGGTATATCCCGGCGGGCAGACAATCGGCGTTAAGGTGAAGTCGGCAGGCGTGCTGGTTGTGGGACATCATCTTGTCGACGTGTCGGGGCAAACTAAAATATCACCGGGCGAGACGAGCGGACTGCTGCCGGGCGATCTTATGGTATCCATTGATGGCGTCAAGCTGAACGAGATAAGCAGGGTGTCGGATCTGGTAAAGAGGGCAGGAAATACCGGCAGCGAACTCAACATCCGTTATATTCGTGAAGGTAAGGAACGAACAGCCAGACTCAAACCGGCTTATGATCGAAATGACAAGGTATGGCGGCTCGGCTTGTATATCAGGGATTCCGCCGCAGGCGTCGGAACACTGACTTTTTATGCCCCACACGAGGGTGTTTACGGAGCGTTGGGTCATGTTATTACCGATATGAACACCGGTACTCCTATTGTCGTCGGGAGTGGTCATATCGTGGAATCGAACGTAACCTCTATCTCCAAAAGCCATAACGGCGACCCTGGAGAGAAACGTGCAGTTTTCATGAAGGAAGGTCAAGTGCTCGGCAACGTTGAAAGCAACACCGATTTCGGGATTTTCGGCAAAATGGGGCGTAATCCGGATCATAGCCTGTACCGTGAACCCATTCCTGTGGCTATGAGCAGCGAAGTCAAGGAAGGTCCCGCGCAAATTCTTACCGTAGTCGAAGGCCAGCGGGTCGAGCGGTTCAACGTTGAAATTATCCATGTATCCCGCCAACAGGAGCCGGCTACTAAAGGAATGGTCGTGCGGATCACCGATTCCAGACTGATCGATAAGACCGGAGGCATTGTGCAGGGCATGAGCGGCAGCCCTATTCTTCAGCAAGGCAAGCTGGTCGGTGCAGTGACACATGTCTTCGTCAATGATCCTAAATCCGGTTACGGTTGTTTCATCGAATGGATGCTCAAAGATTCGGGGGCGGCACAGCAGCATAGTTTTCAACCAAATCTTAAGGCGGTTTAGCCTTAAGATTTTTTTGTCGAACGTTCATGAAGATAATCGAATGGTGTAATAAAAATATTAATTATAAATCATGGCTAAAAAAAAATAAAGAAAAATAATTTTCGACAGAAGGAAATTCATTCCACATGTCGAAATCATTATGCAGAGAAGATAAAATGCTGTTTGATAAAAGCAGATATTCATAAGGAGGAAACAACCAGTGCAAAATATTGAAGTGTTATTGGCTGATGATAATCGGGAATTCACTAATTTGCTTGCTGAGTATATTTCCGAACAGGAAGACATGACTGTAACTGGAATTGCGTACAATGGTGAAGAAGTAGTTCAATTATTAAGTCAAGCCCGCAAGATCCCCGACGTTCTTATCCTTGATATCATTATGCCGCATCTTGACGGACTGGGTGTACTCGAACGCCTGCGGGAGCTGGATTTGAATCCCCAGCCAAAGATCATTATGCTGACGGCCTTCGGTCAGGAAAATATCACACAAAGAGCGGTGCAGCTCGGAGCGTCGTACTACATCCTGAAACCGTTTGATATGGAAGTGCTCGCGAATCGTGTACGTCAGCTTGTTGGAACCCAGAGCGGCAATGTCACGGCCAGTTCTCCTTCCGGTTCTCAAATCTTCTCGTCGGTCAAATCCAATGTCGTTCCGCTGTCCAAAGGTAAAAATTTGGATGCCAATATCACTTCGATCATACATGAAATCGGTGTTCCTGCGCATATTAAAGGATATCAGTATTTGCGTGAGGCCATTACGATGGTATACAACAATATTGAAATTCTTGGTGCCATCACAAAGACACTCTATCCAGCCATCGCCGAAAAATTCAAGACAACGCCGTCACGCGTAGAGCGGGCGATCCGCCACGCTATCGAGGTAGCCTGGACGCGGGGCAACATCGACTCCATCAGCCATCTGTTCGGCTATACGATCAATATCAGTAAGTCCAAACCGACCAATAGCGAATTTATCGCGATGGTGGCAGACAAGCTGCGGATCGAGCATAAGGTGTCTTGAAAGCCCGGTGTTACGCGGAATGAGGACGATAGATAGGACGTTTGTTCCCGTCAACTTGTCCGTACGTTGAGCGGAGATTCCGATAAACTATCGGTGCGCGACTCCGCTAAACTTTCCGTATTCGCCTCGTACAGTAGCGCATATTTATCGGTCGTTTAGCTATCGAAATCATACCGCAAATCAGCGGCTTGTTCAAACATGCGCTCGATCCTTTAACGGGGTCGGGCGCTTTTTTGCGTTATTCAGTAATCGAAAATAAACACAGGTGTGATCCTGACAATCCCCTACAAGTCAAGATATAATCTAATGTTGGCCGAAATTTTACACAGAAAGGTTGTTTGGAATGGTCAACAGTTACGAATTTGCGCGCAATGCTGGGTCGGGGGATATGCGTCTAGACGAATTATTTGAAATCTTTATTTATGCGAAGCTCTCCGAGGGGAAATCCGAACGGACGATAGAGTCGTATACGGAATACTACCGATATTTCTGCCGATATCTTGATAGCTGCGGAATAGAGAAGGTGTACTCGTCCGTAACGCCGAGCTTATTGCGCAACTACATGGGTTGGATGCTTTACGGACAGCGAAAATGGGACGGGCACAAACACAAGAGCGAAAAAAACATGACTCAAGGTTTATCCCCTACGACGGTCAATACGAAAATGAAAGCAATTAAAGCTATGTTTAGATTTTTGCACGAGGACGGGGTTATCCCTCATAACCCGGCTGCGCGCGTAGGTAAGGCTCGCGAAACGGAGAATGAGATACGGATACTTACGGTTGAAGAACTGCAGCGTCTTCTTAGAGCGCCAGATAAGGATACATACCCAGGTTTCCGGGACTATGTAGCGCTGCATGTTTTAATAGACAGCTTTGCACGAGCGGGTGAGTTGCTGTCACTTAAAGCTTCAAACGTGGACTTTAACCGAGGAGTGCTCCATTTTGAGGCCGACATCGTTAAGACGCGTAAGGGGCGGTCTGTTCCTGTATCGAGCTATACACTAAGGCTTTTAATGATTCTAATCCATGAGAACGCAAATTTCGAATCAGAGTATATATTTTTAACAAAGAAGGGAAGGCCGTTGCGTGATGATCGGCTTAGAGAGCGCATTAAGCTACACGCGAAAAATGCCGGCATTGACGCGAATGTATTTTTACATCAGTTCAGGCACACGGCCGCTGCGATGTTTATGGACAAGGGCGGATCACTGCGTTGTTTGGCCGCTATGTTAGGTCATACAGACCTGCGGTCAACAATGCGGTATACGATGCCTACTGACCGGGCGCTGAAAGAGCAGCATGCGGCCTTTTCTCTGATGAACGACGTTGTAAGTCCGCTGTAAAAAACGGTGATAGGGAGTAAAAGAGTGGCCGGAAAGCCCCGCGAGGAGCCGACCGGCTTTTTCTTCGGAGGCAGACCGGCTTACCGTTCGCCCTTGTACTCGCGCTCGTCAACGTCAGGGAAGGCGCTTTCCCATAGTTTATACGTCTTATGTAACGTCCTTTCTCCGTTTTTGTAAAGGTGAACATTGGCATATCCGTATTCATCACCGTTCCGATGACGGGCGCGGCCGAGCTTAACCGATATAATACGGCCGGACCGCGTGACCTCGTACACTCCTTCGTAGTCTTTAATTGCACGTTTTTCCTCGTCCACATTAACGCCCCGCTTTCGCTTTAAATACGTACTCACTTCATGCGTAGTAGTGATAACGACTTGAATGTTTCTGGCTTACACAAGAGTTAAGGTCACAGAACTTGGGATAACACTACAACGCCTTGTAATTGTTCTAATATGCTTTTGTCAACCATCTTCGTAAACTCCCTGTATTGCTCTCTATGTCCCAGGATTACCGTAACAGCACTAAGGTCGAACTTGAAATCCCCCTTAACACGCCATTCACGTTCGTGAGTCCAGTCCGTAATTTTCTTGCTATTCGAGAGATCGAAATCAACTATCCTCCACCAATCAGACGGAGGGAGGAGTTTTTTGGCAACTTCGCTTTGTTCATAAAAACAAGGCCTGCCACCTTGTCTATAGATATACAACTTATAAAAACACAGGCCATTTGCGGAATACCGAAGCTTTCCTCCTAACTCTTTTCTATACACCCCTTCATGATAGACATTCTGGCTAATCCCAGAAAGAGGCGCATCCTGAAAACACACGGCAGGGCTGTCGCCCACAATAAACCCTGTGCTTTTTTCGCTTCCTCGTATACAACGGTCTTCAAGAATTTTAACTAAATTATGGACATTGCTCGGAGAACCGTTGCGCTTAGTTAAATGTACAAGTGATGAGCTCATGTCAGTTCTGTTGTGTAACCTTCTCTCCCATTTATCCTTGTCGTAGGACATTTCTTTAACCTCCATATTCAACAATGTTCACTAAAGGGGATTTACTTTCTATTTTCTCCGTCATTTCGCCGTGAAATCAGCGTGTGTCAACCTGCAGTGTCCGTCCGGAATGATTAGGTAGGGTATGCGAGGAAAGACGCTAAAAAGCCGCGTTCCTACGGTGAGGGCGCGGCAGGTTATGTATTATTCTTTCTCGATCGTAATCAACTCGGATATGTCGTCAATTTCTAATGCATCGGCTATTTTCGCCAGATGTTCCCGATTAATGCCTGTGCGCATGTTGTTCGTAAGCTCACTTATTGACGCTTGGCGCACTCCGGACATTTTCATCAATTCAGTTTGTGTTATTCCCCTCGATTGAAGAACCTCGTCTAGTTTAACGCGAATTTTTCGCACCACGCTCACCGTCCCTAAACCCATTATACCCAAAGAGAAAAATATCGTAAATCAGATGTTGACAATATACGAATATACGTATAATATTAAGCCATCGGATATACGAATATACGTAAAATTATATAGGAGGTTTCAAAAATGACTAACCTAATCTCAATAATCGCAGCCAATATAGAAGTCTCCCCGTCCCCGAGCCGCGCATATTCACGCGTAGCCGTCCGTAACCGCCGGGCCGCCCTCAAGGGCGCGCTTTGGCTCGGTCTTAAAGCGGCCGCAACCTTATCAGCGGTCTTCGTACGTGAATTATTCCTATAACAACGTAACAACTTGGCCGGCGGGCATACGCGGGAGGGGAACTATGGCGAGATTGCGGGAAATGGTTCGTTGGGATGCGAATACGATCCGCGACGGAATCGGATATGTAGTTTTCTGGCGCATAGGTCGTAGATGGGAAAGTGAAACGCTTTGGTTAGATGAAAATGACGGCATCGCGCCAGAAGACCGAGAAACGATCAACCGCATATTGGAGCAGGATGAAAACGCGATAGCGGTTAATGGCTACCATTGCGGACAGCTTAGCGCAGATATGACGGTTGAAGAAATCGAAAAGTGCATTCGCTGGATTTACGATGAAAAGCGTAATCTTCTCATACACTTCATCGCCGCGCCACAGCCAGAGGGAAACCGGTCTAAACAATGTAAGCCTAATGCTTCCCTGTCGCGGAAAGGAGTGACGTTAATGCCACGCAAGAAAGCCGCATCCGAACGTTTGAACTATTATCTACGCAAACTTGGCGAATACGGCGCGCGCCTTGAGGCCGACCGCAACTATGACGAATGGGGATGGCGCCGCTACCGCCTTAACGCGTACCGGAATCGCGTGTACAAGCTGCTTAACTGCGAGAGAATGCGGGAGCTGCGGGCTAAATACGGAAGGGGAAACCGCCAATGAAACGGACTAAACGTATTGTGACAGTAGTATACGAATATGACAGCGCAGAGGAAGCCGCGCAGCACCGCCGCATAATGGAGGCGGACGAATGGATTGCGCACGAAATTAGCGTAACCAGCGTCTTGACTACGATGTACACGTTGGAATTAGCGGAGGAGGATGGCGTATGAAAAAGATGAACGCATATTGCGTACTAAGCGTAAAGTAAACCGCCTGATGAGCGCCTAGCGCCTTGGACCCGCTGCGGTGCGGGTTGAAACGATGGGGTCGTGAATCACGACGTCACCGTCGCGGATTACCGCAAAAATTCATATAACAACGGGAGGTTTTAGCATGAAAACAATCGTTAGCTATCTTCGATCCGGCAAAAAGGGACGCGTATCTCTCACGCTGGAAGGCGCAGGAGCCCAGCAGCGCGCACTCGTATCATGGTCTACGTTCATCGTCACGTTCCCGCACGTCAGTCTCCGCTCAATGACCGGTGAAATCCCGGCCACTCCCGCACAACTCCGGAAACTCGGCTTTAACGTCGTCGACATTACCCCGATCGCGCCCGAAGCGTTCACCGAGCAGGTCGTGTATAGCCCCGGCCCTTACGGTCACTTCGTTGTTTCTCTCTTTGAAACAAAGCAAGAACTGGTTATCAATCCTCGCGCTTTCCGTCGTATTACCGGTGTATCCGATCGCGCCTACATGGGCAGCGTCTGCGTTACCCGCGAACAGGCCGCCGATATCGGATTCATTTTCCCGCCAGTCGAAACGGAGGAGCCGACCCATGCCCTCGCAATCTAAATACCCACGCGTTAAAATTCGTTGGATTCCGGAAGCCGGCAGCGGTATGGACCCGGAAACATATAACGGAATCCTCGTAGCTGACAACGCCAGTCTATACCGCTCACAGGACGGCCGTACCGCGCTGGGTATCGTTGAGCCTGCGGATATGGCCGGCTCGTACCGCATCAAGGGCGCGGACCTCGTATTACTGTCGCGGGAGTCATTACCGAAGCTGGCTGAACTTCTCAGCGGTATGACGGCGTTGCAGTATTTGCTTTCACTGGTGCCGCGTTTTGACTGCCCGGATGAACTACACGTATGAAGGAGGTGAAAACGATGAAATGGAACCGTAGAATAGTGCGCCGGGACCGTAGACGCCTTTACGTACTACAGACCGGCGACACATACGCAGAGATTAAACTGCGCCCGCAAGGTGTGCGGCTTGGGTAACGGTGCGCTAACACTGTATAAGCTGACCAAAGCAATGTTTGTACCAGGTAATACCCGACCACCAGCGTTGCACAGTTGACGGCCGATATTTCCGCGACTTCCGGTTGCCGCCGGAGGGCCTGCCTCGCGGACAGCTTTACCTCGTACCGTCAGCGCCAAATGACGGATCGCCATACGGGAGATCTTACGCAGTACGCCAATGCTGCGCGTAACAACGTGGATTACGCCAATAATCTGCTAAGCGTATCCGGTCACTCACGCCAATGTGTGGCCGGATTTACTTACGCCAATTTACGTTAACATACAGCGGCTGGCTACCGCCAAACCTTGCGGACAACCTCGGCCGGGAAACTGGGAATCGGGCAGCGTGGTCGTCCGTTTCTTATGTCTATTTGTACGAACATATGTGCCGATTGGTTTCAAGTTTTTGCGATTAATTCGCCGGCGCTCCGTTTTTTTTGCGTCAAAGTGTGCCAAACCGATGTGTAGGATGTCGGTATACATGAAAGGATTTGACGCATAGTGAACGAACGTACACCGCTGCCTAACGATAAGTAAACGCTAAATTACTCCCACATGTCCCAAACTGGCAAATTTTTGTCCCTATATTTTGTCCCTATATACAGTGTAAGGGGATGTCCCAATTTCCGGAATCACTGTCCGTATGTAAGTAAGAATTAAATTTCCGGAATCGGTGCGGGAGCCCCCGTTGATTACGGATGTTAAAAGTGTAGGATAAAAAGTTTCCGGTGAGGTGTACGTTCTGCATTTGGGCGGTGTCATAAATAGTGAAGGCGAAATTTCACTCGGAAATGTGCGAAACAGTATCCGGGCGTCGTCTTTTTAGGTAGAAGGCGGCATGACCGCTTAACTATAAAAACTAAACGAAAAGGGAGCGATTTATATGACGATGGCAGCGAAAATTAACGGTGAGATTAAAGCGGAATTGACTCGTATCAGCACGCAGCTTAACTACGTGACGGCGAGGCTAGAAGCGGGGGGTCGCGCTAAAGAATCAGCGGCATACGTGCTACTTTCGGGAGCTGAGTCGGCAATGCTTCTCATGATGGCCGGCGGTGTCTCAAGTGATTCCGCTGGCTCGGCCGAAGATTTCACCGAACAGATCATGTCCGTATTTGACGAGGCTCTAAACATCGTTCGGCTCGGCGATGAAATCGAACGAACAGCGCCCCTCTACGCAAGGCTCGGCCGGCAACTCAAGTTCCGCGCTGATAAGGTTCTACAGGAGTTTGGTGCAGTTACAGGGGCGAGCCTCCTACGTAGTGAGGGCATCATGAAGAAGCGCATTCCAAAAAAGTCCGGAGAGCTGTTCAAATTGAGAGTGCAAGTCTCAACGGCAGCACAAGACGAGAAAGTACGCTTGCTTCAACTGGCGTAAGACGTATTTTAGCGCGCGGCTCTGTAATGGAGCTGCATTTTCAACGTCAAACTATTGGTAGGCCGACCAGGACGGCTAATATTGACGTTAACAACCGAAGGAGTCCGGGTTATCTTAATTAACAAGGGCGCTCCGACTACGGGGGCGTCTTTTTAATCTAATTCGGAAAGGGGCACGCTTTATGACAATTACATTAACGGAGACAGCGGTGGCACTCGGCGAAAACGAAGTCATGATGCGCGAGTTCTTGTACAGGCGGAAGGTCCTGCGCAGATACGGCCTGCCACTCAAGCGTTATATCCCGAAGTATTTCGTTATCCGGGAACACCTCGTAACGGATACGAAAAATCCTCCGTACATTGAGCGGTATACTGGCGTGACTGCGGAAGGGATCGCGCTCATACGGAAGCTTCGAGAGGGCGAGGTTGTGGACGTACGACAGGAGGATATAGCAGCGTAGGTTGTTATCCCGTATTAGTAAGGGCGGTGGTATATACGGCCTGCTCAACGAGCACACGTTATTAATACGTAATTTTAATATCGGTTGTGGCAGGCGGTTCGACTAAAATTGTGAAAGGATTGTAACATGTCCGCTATCCATAGTTCAGGCGAAGCGCTCTCCGCAAGTTTAAAGCAACGCGCATACCTCGACCGCCGCCGGAAGGACGTAGACGACGCATGGGCGACGTACATACTCGAAGCGATTGAGCGGTCTAAAGCTGGCAAGCCACAGCCCGTCCGCTATGGATTCGATGACCTAAACGCACAGACTGACACGTTCGTCAAACGCGAAGCCGGCCGGTGGGCGCGGTCATGCCGGAAATACCGATTATATGAGGATGACTTCGAGAGTCACTTCCGGTTTACCGTCGCTAAGGCTGCGTTAAGGTACGACGGTAAGAACGGGTCATTTTTCGATTACCTGCGGGGTTCGATTCGGAATGCTGGCCGGGACATGGTGAGGCGAGCGTTAACGAAAAAGAACCGGATAAATCACCTTGCGTTAAGCTTACAGGACGAAGCGGTCATGCGGGAAGTTGAGCGGTCCGGCATCGTGGCGAGTGCGGAGGAACAGGCAATCGCGCAATACACAGTCGAATGCATGGCGGCGGACACGTCACTTACGGACACAGAACGGGCAGTATTCGAACTTTTGCGGGCCGATCCGGAAGCTACGCTGCAGGAAATAGCAAACGCGCTCGGCTTGTCCGACCGAAAGCAGGCACAGCGACTAAAGCAGCGACTAGCGGAGAAGCTGCGCAAGTACATCACGGATGCACCGTAATAATCCCGGCTGGCAGCTTCGCGCGGCCTGACCGTTTACATAAAACCAAAACGAAAAGGAGCGTGTCTATAGTGGAACAGTTAACGAAAGTGTTTGCTTACGGTGCTGCAGAAGTAAGAACGGTAATAATCGGAGGCGATCCGTGGTTCGTCGCAAAGGATATATCGGATGTACTTGGGTTTTCCGAGACGTCTGCAATGACGAGGTATCTTGACGAGGACGAGAAAACCAACCTGTCAATTAAGCAGGGCGGTAGTAACTTAACTACGAACATCACCGTAATAAGCGAACCGGGGTTATACTCCGCAATCCTCCGCAGTCGCAAACCGGAAGCCCGCGCGTTCAAACGTTGGGTCACGCACGAAGTCATCCAGTCAATCCGTAAAACGGGAATGTACGCGGCGGATGAATTGCTCGATGACCCGGACTTGCTACTCAAAACAGTAACGCGCTTAACAGAGGAGCGACGCGCACGTCTGGCAGCAGAGGCACAGGTAATCGAAATGACTCCAAAAGCTGAGGCTTTCGATACGTTTATTGACGCTGACGGAACGATGACAATCGATCAAGTAGCGAAAATGCTCGGCATTAAACCGAAGGGATTGCGCGATACGTTACGCGAGCGAAAATTGATTCGACAGGACGGACTTCCCTATCAGCGGTTTACTCCACGTTATTTTGAGGTAGTACCGTATGTGTCCCCCAGTGGCACAGCAAAACCGTACTCTCGCGTGACCACGGAGGGGGTAGCGTACATTGAGCGGATACTCGCGGGCGCTTGCGTTGAAGAACCGCCAGCAGCTTCAAATGTTATTGCGCTCCCTACGCGACAGCTACAGTCTATCACGCTGAATTTGCGGCAGGACGCGTAACGGTTCGAGGAATAAGCAAGGGTTCTCGCATATCAGCGGGAGCCCTCTTACACACAAACAAAGGAGGGAGCGAGATTGAACAACGATTTTATAGCGGACGTCATCGCGTTTCAAACGGCCGGAGACGAACGGGCAATCGAAAAGGCGCTCGCATTCACGCGCCAAGATTGGGCGGTGACAGACGACGACCGCCACTACTTGCGGATTGCAGCGCAGATTAAAACGAGCACGTCAGGAGCCCGCCGCGAGTTCCGCTACGATCCGACCACAATGCCAGAATATCGCGAAGCCATACGCAAGGGAATCGGCGTGGACATAGCGGCCGGCGCTCCGGACCTTAACGCTGTGCTGGCGTACCTGGGCGACAATGAATACGGAGCTCTGGCGGAGGCTTGGCGGGCCGAATATGCATATCGTGGCCACGTTGAAACCGTCATTAAGCCGGCGCTTCGTCATGCGTTAGGACGCGTTGATGCTACGAGATCGCCGCGTGAAATGGTCGGCTACATACGCCGTGCGTTTATGACCGAATACAGCCGACTTGACCGTGAACAGACCGGTATCGTGCGGCTAGGTCGGCGAAATGAAGCCGGGGATTTCACCAACTTATACGTCACGCCTAAAGAGCCGCAGCCTTGGCGAATAATCTTCGACCGGGACGTTAGGGACTTGGACGTGCCCGCTATTCTTAATAGGCTCACGCGTAAGCAGCGCGGCTATATCGAAGAGGCTCACGCGATCGTTGAGCGTGATATAGAGGCTGGGGACATGCGCGAATACAAGGTCGATGATGGCGGCCATTACCGGATGAAGTCGCGATACATCGCGCGGCGGCTCGGAATTGGCGAGAGTAACTTCCGGAAATGCTTGGCGAATGTCCGTAAAAGAGCAGTGAAGTAGTTGCATTTTTGCATATATATAGATAGTGTACATTGGTTGACACGGACAGGCCGGAGTCAGGCCCCATCATACAACAATTCAAACTAAGGAGGAATTATGATATGGGCGCAGCAGTCGTATATAACAACGAGGGAATGTTCGTGGATGTGACCACAATTTGGGACAACGGCTATTTCTTTAAAGGTGCGTTCGTTCCCGGACAGGATAATTACGCCACGCTTGCTGAGGCCGTCGCATGTTTGACCGGATTCTCGCTGCAGATGGCGGAGAGGGACGCGGCTGTCCGAGATTTGAGCGGATATTATACGCACACTACTGGCAAGGTGGTTCCGCATCCCTTAACGGATAAGCTACGCGCGTGGGTTCGGGCTGATTACGACTTGGCGGAGTCTTCGTTCCTGTCAGAGACCGAGATGCAGCGCCGGCGTACGCAGCACGAATCGTTAAGTTACGAGGATCGCGCGAATACGTCGACCGGACTGGACGGTACGCCAACTAACGAGTGGATGATCGAGGTCCGCAGGGTAGGCGGTTCGGCCGAAACGAAAGACTGGCCGGATAAGGAAGACCGCGTGAAAGTGCGGTTTTAGTAGGCGGAGAGAAGAATAATAGACCGGGCTGGCGGAGTCGGTCGGCCTATTTAATCGGGAGGTGTCAGTTTGAGCGTACTGCCAATCGGGATTAACCCGGAGACAGGCGAGATAGGTCGCTTTTTGCCGGAAGGGGAAGGCTACGAGTTCACTACGCCAGCACAACGGGAAGCCAGACGCAAACGTCGACAGAGGTCTCGTGCCATTGAAATGCGGTCCGGCATGCGCTGGGTGGCGTGCTACCATGACGCGATCAGAAGCGTGACGCTGGCGCTGTCTCTTACGGAGGCGGGCGCGCTTATCCGGTTGCTTCCGTACTTGCGATTCAAAGGTGAGGGCCGCCTAATCGAGAACGGAAAGCCGCTCAAGCAAACGGACATCCAGCGTATTATCGGACGCAGCAAGGCCGCCACGATCGCGCTGCTCAGACGTTTAGAAGAGCTCGGAATAATAACGAAGGAAACGAACGGCCGCACGAATATCTACTCGTTCAATGCGGAGTATCATACGTACGGCACCGTTAACGACGGCGTTAAGTTCACGAAGCTGTACCAGTACCACGCTAACGAGATTACGCGTGACCTTGGCCTGAATGAAATCGGCCTGCTCTACAAGATTCTTCCGTATTTCCATTACACGACGTACTACCTTTGCGCCAATCCAGATGAGGAGAACGAGAACAACATCGAGCATTTGACGCGCGAACGGCTGGCGGAATTGATCGGCCACGAACCGGAGACAGTGTCTCGCCTAGTTGCGAGCCTGCAGGCAAAGGGCGTTATACTATCGACGCGATCGGTCAGCAGTGTTAATTATATCGTCCATCCTGACGTCATGTATCGGAAGGAAACAGAGGATGTAGAGTATACGGATTTCGTACGGAGACTGTTCAAACAGCACCAACTCCGGCAGGCTATGTGATCAAATCGATACCATTCGAGGGGGTCTATGTGATCAAATCGATACCATTCAAAAGTCGTGTCCGCCTTAGAGCGGCGCGGCTTTCAGCGTTTTTTGGGCAAAATGTTCTCTTCTCTTATAGATAACGTCCAATAACGAAATAAATAAATCGGGTGAATACGAAACATATCACTTCGGGCCGAGAAGCCTGGCCCTTGTGAGATATTGAGTGCGCAGATAATTAATATTCCGACATACGCGCCAGCGGATGGAGGGGCAAGGCCAAGGGCTGCGGCAGGAAGTTAAGCATAAACCTTTCCCACTCATATTCATGAAGCATAATCGAAGAAGTATCTCATGTAGGCAAACACAAAGAATAGCGCGGATAAAGAAACGGAGTTGATTGCGTAATGTACTGCGTATGGTTAGCGTTATGTATCGTTCATATCGCGTTAGCTATAGCGGGAGTGTTCGCTTACGTACGTTTATGTATAGACGTAGATGAGCGGATAGACTTCGGTAATGTCGTATTCATATGCGTATTTCCTGCGTTATATCTAGCGTTAGTATACGCGTTTAAGCGCTGGCCTGGCGGTTGGATATAGCGCTAATATACGTCGTTCTTACGCCCTGCCTGAGCGTGAGAGCGGCGCTTTTTTATTGCGCTGGTGTGTTCGTTACGGTATCGCAGTACGCGCGCTAATCCAGGCGCATAGGAAGCGATAGACAGGTGCCTTTCGTCCGCTTTGCCTGAGCGGATGAGGGCGCTATTTTTATTCGACAATACGGGAGGAATTAACGATGGCATTGAAACGGTTAGAAGCGCACCACCTTATCGCGCTGCAATGGCTCGCGTTGCCACGACGCGGAGGCCTGACGATGGCAGAGATCGGAGAGAAGGCGGGAGTCACACGCCAGGCTTTGTACGACTGGATCAAGGACCCACTTTTTGAACGGGAGTTAAAGCGCCAGATTACACGCAATACGCTAGACCGGATTCCGGAAGTAACTGACGCTATGATTGACGCAGCAGTACAGGACAGGAACGCTGCGGCTGCGAAGTTGGTACTCGGTCTTAACGGAATGCTAACGGAACAGTTTGAGGTTATTACCGCTGACGCTACCGCATTGGATCGCGCAGACCTTGAACGTAAGCTTGCGGAGTATCGAGCACGGAAAGACGGCGCTAAGACAGAAGAGTAAAGCGGGGCAGTTTTCGTCCCACTATAATGAAGGAACGCAGATGCTGCGGCTTGACTTCGGTTGACATGCGGCCTTTTTCACCTGCTGCGGGCTCCTGGCGCGTGCCCTCCGAAAACTTTTGACGCAATTGCGCTATCAGACGAAATCGAACGTATTTTCGCCTTATAAACGCTGAATACTCCGTTTCCAATTCGCGGGAAATACGCTGCATAAACTGGAAGCGGAATAGAACGGTGAATACCGCTAAACCCGCGCCGTTACTACGTTCTTTATCCGCTGGAAATGGTAACGAATATTCAACGCATAATAGGCGTTTATGCAGCGCGATATAACGGCCGAAAAACGTTGATTTGGTGCGGTTTTTGTGGGTGTAAAGGTATTTTATATGACCGCCAAATGCGTATTTTGTGAAGTAGTATGCGCATAAACGGTGTATAACGTAAAGTGTACGATTTAGCGGTCGGAATTACGTATTTGCGAGAGGGGCGGCCACCCCCGCACCCCTACGCGCGGCCCCCTTCAAGCGTCAGAACAATCCGCGAATCAAATTTAACTTTGAACTTTACACGGACAGACCTACGTTATGCGTCGGCCGTAGTTACACGTATTTTTGGCATAGAATCACCGTCGAATTAGCCTGCGTACGGCTTCCGGAGTGTATTCGTACCCCTACAGACCAAACACGCTAATTTCACGGCAATATTAAGCGATAATCAAGCGCTGTCCTTTCGTGAGAGCAGCGCTATTTTTATGAGGAGGTGGAGGGCCATCGCATGGGTAAATGACCGTTGGCTTGATCGGAAAGAGCGCGCGGAGCTAATCGCAAGTATAGACGCGCTTATCGGCGAGATGTCAGTAGCGGAATTAACGCTTGAGGAAGAGGCGGAACTCGCGCAATATCTGGACGAGCATGAGCGGTTGACGCGTATTCACCGAGCGGAGAGTGATTTGCTATACTTCGCACTCGAATACTTTTCGGAAGCGCACAATCCCGGTAGCGCCGGCAATTGGGACGGGTTCGATATTACGGAGGTGTCCGAAGCACCGGAATTTCACCGCGAGATATGCGAGACAATGGACACCGTGTCTATGCGCACCGTTAACGCAAAGGTAGCGCGCGGCGCGCCCCGTTCACACGCAAAGTCAACGTATTTGTCGCGTGCTTTTCCTGCGCGTGAGATTGCGTATCGACATCGCAAGTACATAATCAATATATCGGAGACACCTTCCGTTTCTACGGGGAATCTTGAGTGGATTGCGAACCAATTGAAGTCAAACGAGAAATTACGGCGTGATTTTGGTCCATTATTGCATATTAACAAGAATGTAAACCCAAAGGATAATTCTAACGAGTTCGTCGCATGGGAGCCCGGGGCAGATGGAAGGCCGCACCAGTTAACGAAAGTTGAAGCGGCGTCGACGAATCAGTCTTTACGCGGTCGTAACTGGGACGGAGTTCGCCCGGACCTCATTATCTGCGACGATTTGGAAGATATACGCTCAAACGCGGCTACTCCGGAGTTGCGTCAGAAAATGCGGGACTGGTTTTCGCAGACTGTAATTCCGCTCGGCGATCCTAAAGGTAAAAAGACCGCATTTGTTTATATGGGAACGGTCGTACATGCGGAGTCGTTACTGCTAACGGTCATGAAGCGTTCAGACTTTAACGCCAAGTTATACAAGGCGCTGATTGACGAGCCTGAGCGATTGGACCTGTGGGATAAGTGCCGCGAGATTTACCTTAACGCTGACAATCCTGGTCGGGTATCAGACGCACTCGCTTTTTACGAAGCAAACCGCGTCGAAATGGATCGCGGCGCGGTCGTATTATGGCCGGAAGTTCAGCCGCTTTGGAAGCTAATGACGTGGAAATGGGACAACGGGTCGAAAGCGTTCAACACGGAGTACCAAAACAATCCGATTGACGAAGAATCAGCGATATTCAATCCGGAGACGTTCCGGTATTACGATGAATCCGACTTGCTTGATTCAAACGGCCAACCGATTCCGCTGGACGTATACGCGTTTTGGGATATCGCGCAAGGCAAGAGCAGCCGGGCCGACTACAACGCGATTGTAACGATCGGCAAGCACCGTCAGACGGGCGTTATGTACGTGCTTGAAGCATGGGCCAGGAAATGTCCCGCGCATATAGCGTTAGAGCAGGCGGTTGAATTTATTCGTGACTACGGATACAAGACGTTTGCGATTGAAACAGTAGGCGCACAGCACGATATGTACCGTCAACTTTGCGAGAGGCTGCAGAAGGAGCGCATCGGGAGTACGAGAGTTAAGCCGGTTGTAAGCCGCACAAAGAAAGAAATACGCATTGAATCATTGGAGCCGCTCGTGGAGAACGGCTTTTTGCGTTTTAATAAATCGCATCGACTTTTATTCGAGCAAATGGAGCAGTTCCCGTCTGGAACTCACGACGACTTACCGGACGCCCTGGCTGGTGCAGTAGAAGCATCCGGAGGAGCAGCTAGAAGAGGTCGCACATGGAGCAGGAAGCCGAAAGGATTGTAAAGGAGGTATACGGTTGTTTGAAGTAGGGAGCCAGTACCCACCAAAAGAGCATGAAGACCGCGTTAAGCGTTACCGTGGAAATAGAGACGTAGTAACGAGTAACGCCGATCTAATTAAACGTATTAGCGAACGAATCGAGCAGGACGGCCGCCGTTATATTTATGCGAATTACGCGGACCTTATCTGCAAGAAAGCGGCTGACTTACTGTTCGGTGAGTCGCCGATCTACGGAGCCGGTGAAGAGGGTTCTCCGGAACAGCAAGCCGTAGAGCGAATCGTCAGAGATAACGCGCTGAACGTAACTAATTACGAAATGGCTTACGGGAATGCTTACCGTGGGGACTCGTTTTATAAGGTGAAATGGGCGCAAGAATATCGCGGAGTTTTAGCAGAGTCTGTAGACCCGTACCGCGTAATGATCGAAGCGCAAAATGCGGCTTACGTATTCCCGGAAGAGATTCCCGGAGACCGAAAGAAGATCGCACGCTATCATATCGCGGTCCCGGTAAGCGTCAGCGAAGGAAACTCGGTTAAATGGGAGCTTCACGTTGAGACACACGGACCCGGCACAATCATAACCGCAAAATACGCAATGACTCCGCTTTCGACCGTTAATGGCGAGGTTTTTACGTGGCAGATCACAGACGAATTAGAAGCGCCGAGCGAACCTATCAAGACAGGTGTTCCGTTCCCCCTGGTCATTCACGCGCCGAACTTCGCATTAGATGACGCATGGGAAGGCGTCGACGACATTACGGAGCACGCCGCCATATTCTACGAGATCAATAACAGGTTAACGCAAATAGCGGCGATCCTAGATAAGCACGCCGACCCGATTCTCACAATGCCCGCAGGTGTTCTGGAAGAAGGGCCGGACGGTGTTCCGCAGATGCGCGCTGCTTACGCAAAAGTTATTGAAGTTGTTGGCGAGCACGACGTTGTTCCGCAGTATATTACCTGGGACGGAAAGCTCGACTCTGCCTTTAAAGAGTTGGACACGCTTATTGATACGCTCCTAACGACCGCCGAATTGCCACCGATCGCACTCGGCAAAGAGAACGCCGGCACAAGCGGGGCGACCGGTCTTGCGGTCAAGTACCGAATGGGTCCGCTACTTTCGAAGATCGCGCGTAAACGTCAGTATTTTGATAAGGCGCTAACAGATGCGCTGTTTATCGCGCAGCTTTTGGAGCACGCGCAATCCCGAACAAAACCGGAGTACACGCCGACGAAGCCGCACATTATTTTCGCGGATGGATTGCCGACAGATGAGCGTGAGCAAGCCGAAATCGCACAGATTCGTACGGGAGGCAAGCCGACTCTCGCCGTGAACGACGCAATTAAGCGCCTTGACGGTGTAACCGACGCGCAGGCGGCCGAGATTATCACGCGGATTGACGCGGACGAAGAGCGGACAATGGGAACGGTTGACTCGACGATATTTAACGCGGAGGGAGGCGGTCAAGTTGCCTAAATTCAGGAAAAAGCCCGTTGTCATTGATGCGTGGCAGTTCACGAAAGAAAACTTTCGAGAAGGTGTCCCCAGAGACTTTAGAGACAGACGGGTTACTTTGTGGAGTCAGTACGGCGGAGAGGTAATCGAAGGAGAAATAGATACATTAGAAGGGAAAATGCGAATCTCAGAAGGCGACTACCTCGTTAAGGGCGTGTCGGGCGAGTTTTACCCATGCAAACCGGATATCTTCGCGCTAACGTACGAAGAGGTTGACGAGTAATGTCCGTTATCCCCGATCCGGACTACGATTACGACGTTAACCTGCTCATTAAAGCGTTTAAGGGCGCCCTGCTCGCGATCGCCGGCGAACTGTCGCGCCTGGACCTAACCGGAATCTCCCGCGCTAATGCGAAGGCCGCACTCGCCGAGGTTGCGGCTATTTTGCGTGGGCTTAACGAAGAGTCGGCGGAATGGGTCGAGAAACACGTACCCAAAGCGGCGACCGACGGAGTTATCCGCGCTATCGTAGACTTAGGCGCAGCGGAGACGGTAGAGGAAGCGGAGAAGATTGCTAAGTTTAATCGGATCAACCGCGAATTTGTAGCGTCGGCCGTTGCGGATACACAGGCGGACTTGCTTGCGGTTACTCAAAACGTTGAGCGCCGCGTTAAGCAAGCTGTGCGTCAGGCAACCGCTGAATCACTGCGCGCTAATTTGACGAAAGGCGTAAACGGCCAGCGAACGCTTAATGCGGACATGCTGCAACGGATGAGGCAGACGCTCGGCAGCGCGATTGATACCGGGATTATTGATAGCGCAGGCCGCCGCTGGAAACCGGATGTTTACGTCGAAATGGTCAGCCGGACGAAGATGAACGCAGCACATCGTGAGGCTACGATCAACGAAGCGGTCGGGCGCGGCGCTTTATATGCGAGGGTATCCCGACATGGAGCTACGGATGCCTGCCGAAATTGGGAGGGGCGCATTGTCAAGTTGACGCCGGGCGCTCCGGGTGACTATCCGTATATTGGCGACATTTCAAGGCGCGAACTATTTCATCCGAAGTGCCGGCACGTTTTATCACCGGTGCGCGATCCGCAGCTATTGGCGCAGTAGAGCGCCCGTCCAGACGTGGAATGACGTTAAACTTTACGGAAATTGTGCCGACGGGCCTAGTACGGGAGGAATTAACGATGAAACGATTTGCTAACGAGTATTTTCCACTTTTCAACGCAGATGACGGAAGCGGGGGAGGCGGCGGCAACGAAGGCGGAGACCCAAAAACGTTTACCCAGGAAGAACTTGACGCAATCGTGCGCGACCGTTTGGCGAGAGATCGCAAAGGCCACGAAGACTACGACGATATCGAGGCGCGGTTAGCTGGTTTCGAAACTACGCAGGCTGAACTTAATGCGGCGAAAGAAGCTGCGGAGCAACGCGCGCAAGTAGCGGAGGAAGCACGTTCCAAAGCGCTTGAGACTGCGAATCAACGTTTAGTAAAAGCGGAGTTTAAGGCGCTGGCCCATTCCGCAGACCACAAAATTAGGCCGGACGCGATCGAGGATGCGTTCAAGCTGGCGGACATTTCCGGAGTGACCGTCGATGATACCGGTAATGTGGTCGGAATGCATGATGTAATCAAGGCGCTGATTGAGTCGAAACCGTATCTTACGGAGCAGTCGAGCGGATCGCGGCAGATTGGCGGAGATACGAACGGCGGAAGCAGCAAAATTGATACATCCAGCATGAGCGCACACGACATGCTAACACTCGCATACTCGAAGCAGGGCAAGTAATAAGCAGGTGAAATCGTCTTGCTTATTTTATTTTAATTTCATAACACATTATAGGGGGAATTAATCAATGGCTTTAACACTTTTGGAATCCGCAAAACTGACACAAGACGCACTGCAGAAGGGCGTAATTACAACCTTCGTCCAATCCGCACCAGTCCTGCAGATGCTCCCGTTTATCGAATATCAAGGTAGTGCGTACGCCTATAACCGGGAGGACACGCTGCCTGACGTCGCATTTCGTGGAGTTAATGAGTCTTACACAGAGTCTACCGGTACAGTAGCGAGAGAGTCTGAAACCCTTGTAATCCTCGGCGGCGTTTCTGACGTGGACAGATACCAACAACAGACGGAATCAAACCTCAATGACATCCGCGCCGTACACACTGGGCTGAAAGCCAAGGCTACCGCCTTTAAGTTCCAAGATACTTTTTTCAACGGGGACGTGGCTGTAGACTCAAAATCGTTTAACGGGTTGAAGAAGAGGATTTCCGGGGACCAGTTGCTCACAGCGGCTACAAATGGGCTCGATATTAGTGACGACGCCAACGTGCATATTTTCCTGGAGGCACTAGACGCCCTGATTTATCAAACACGCGGACGTGCCGACGCACTTTTCATGGACTCCAAGACCATGATTAAGCTCAACTCTATCGCACGGAAATTGGGATTTCACGCGCAAAGCGTTGATGCTATGGGGCAGCCTGTTACTTTGTATAACAATGTTCCAATCTTCGACGCTGGCGAGAACGCAGTCGGGGCCAAGATTATCGGACACGGTGAGACAACGGGCTCCGCTGTGAATACGACTTCTATTTATGCCGTTAAATTCGGCGCTAATCAATTCTTGTCCGGGCTCACTAATGGCGGCGTACAAGTCGAAGACCTGGGACTAACGGACAGCGGCACCGCATACAGAACGTTGGTCGAGTTTTATTGCGGCATCGCTATGTTTGATCCAAAGTCCGCTGCACGTCTGTCCGGTATCATTGCCTAACTTAGTGGGAGGTGTGCAGATGTTCGTTATCAAAACGCCAAACCCGAATTATGACGGGATAACGCTCGGAGTTAAGTTTAATAACGGTATGGCCGTGGTTGAAGACGAGAGTCTGCGCAAGATTCTCGTTAACGACTACGGCTATATTTTTGAAGAAATCTCGCCGGAGGAGCCGCAAGTCAGCGCTGTGAAGGCACCAAAGCCGCGTAAGACTGCCGCAAAATCCTCCGGTAAATAAACGGAGGTGTGCGCATGTCAACAACAGTAACCGCAGCAGATACGTATATCACCGAGAACGTAATCGATACCGAGGGATGGGCGGAATCAGACGCAGCCAAAAGACAACGACTGTTAAACGCGGCCGAGCGTACTTTAATCCGCTATTACTCGAAATATACGATTCCAGACGATGCCGTTTACGAATTTGCTGCGGCTCTGGCTACGGTATACAGCGATGTAATGATCGCGGGACAGCGGGGAGTCCAAGCAACGTCATTAAGCGGCGTTACTTCGACGACTTTCCGGGAAGGCCAGCGCGAGCTCGTGAATCTAATTCCGCAGGCGTGTCGTGATATTGTCGGGGACGCTAACGGTGTTACCCTACCCGCGCGTAAGGTCGGGAGGTTGGTCCTGTAATGGCGATTATCCCACTACCGCAGACTGCCGTAATCTCGCCCCTTACTGGGTACGATCCGGACTATAACGAGCCGACTTACGGTGACGACTACGAACTTCGCTGCCGCTTTCAGGAAGGCACAAAACTTGTCCGGGATAGGAACGGGGAAGAGGTCGTAAGCGTAGGCGAGTTCCTTTTTGACGGACTCGCGACGGTCACGATTAACGATAAGCTCACGTACACCAACGAATTAGGAGCGGCTACAACGTACACGCCAATCGCAATAAGCGTAAAAAGGGCGATCAACGGAAAGCCAATCTTAACGGAGGTGAACGTATAGATGGCAAATACAATCGAATTTGACATTAGCGCGTTTACGAAAAAGCTGACGGCGTCCAAAGCGGAATTGCTGGCGGGGGCTATATCCGGTATGCACGACGCTACCGACCATTTGCTTGCGGTTTCGCGCGATGAGGCTCCGCTAAAGTCGAGTACATTGCGCACAACGGCCGGCAAAGACGTAACGGTAGAGGGCGATACGGTAACAGGCGAAGTTTACTATTCGGCTACGGAAACGGACTCGAAGGGTGAGCGGTATAACTACGCGCTCCGCGTCCACGAAATGGGCGAGTATAAGAATCCGACCACGCCCGGCACTCGTCCGAAATTCCTATCACGACCGCTTCGGGTTAACGCAAAACTTTACCGGAAGATGCTTATTGCCGGAATGAAGCGGGGAGGTGGCGCAGGTGCTGACCATAGCGGAAACTAACGCGCTGCTTCGTACGTTGATTCCCGGATTTACCTTCGTCGGTAATGAGTTCACGTCAGCTAACCCGGACGATTGCGCTTTTATGCGGATCAATGGAGGTAGCGCCCCGAGCGAATGGACTCCGAAATCCTATCCGTCAGTACAAGTCGTTGTTCGTGCGAAGTCAGCGCTAACGGCCGAGACGAAAGCGAACGAGATTTACGCAGCGTTGCACGGAAAGACCGAGTTTACGGTCGGGAGCCAGCGCGTAGTTAAGTGCCTAGCGGAACAAAGTGCGCCGTGGTATCTCGGTAAAGACGAGAGTGCACGTACGATGTACTCGCTCAACTTTACGTTAACGACAATTTAAACGAGGCTGTCCGATTACGGGCGGCCTTTTATAATTTGAGGAGGAATTAATACATGGCTCAAAACATTGAGAAAATCGAGCTTGGCCCGGCAATCGTCGAGTTCGGAACTGGCGTTGACCTGGTCACGTTTGAAACTACGATCGGTGGCGTAGTGCTCACGACCGAGACGTCGTACCGCGAACAAAAGACGGACCAAACCGGTGAGACTGTCGTAGGCAAGCGTGTCACAGGCCGTAATGTATCCGTAACGATTCCCTTTGGTGAGTATGAGCTGTCTGTTATCTCGAAAATCATGGTAGGGGCCGAAGCGGTGACTGACGGTACAGACACGAAGATCAACGTTAAGACTGGCGTTGGCCTTAATCTGTTAGATGCTGCGAAGAAGGCGATTATCAAGCCTATCGCCCACAAAACGGACCCGAATTATTGGGCAACGCTGCCGCTCGCTTATCCGGAAACAGACCTGTCTTACAGCTTCAACAACGAGAATGAACGGATCACGAACGTTACGCTCCGGTCTACTCCAGACGCCAGCGATGTCGTGCTGATCCTCGGTGACGAAACGATTACGGCTACCCCGTAATTTAACGGGCGGGCTTCGGCTCGCCTTTACTTTTTACGATAAGGAGCGAAAACAATGCTATTTAAGCGTTCAGATAAAGGCGCAGGGGCTACGTTGCCGACGCTGCCTAACCTCCCAAATACGGTAGTCTTCGGCGAAGATAGCGCGCAGCCTAAAACGGTCCAGGTGCGTAAAATTACGATCGCACAGTGGCGGGAGCTTTTTGGCGCAATCCAAACGTTGCCGCAACTGTTGGTTAGCGTAATCTCCGCGCCAGCAGATCGGCGTGTAGCCTTCGCACTTGTGGCGCTAGAGCAGTCGCTTGGTGATTTCGTGCGCGTTGTATCCGTACTGACCGGAATTGACACGGAATGGATCGACGAGAACGCGTCCGTTGACGAGATACTGGCGTACTTAACGGCGGTGGCGAGCGTCAACAACTTCGGAGAAATGCTAAAAAACGTGCAAGGCGTCCTGAACCTGGGAATACCGAAAACAGCGGAATCGGCGGAACAGGGCGCGGAGTAACAGCGGAACAGTTTTTTATCGATGCCGCGATTAAGCTCGGCAAAACGCAGATCGAGTTTGAGCGCGGCTACTACGTCATGGACATTCTCGACGTGATCGACGCAGCCGACCGTTACCAGGCGCAGCAGACGCTCGCAGCGCTGAACAACGCGGTAATGTCGCAGACGACCAGCGTAGAGGATTTTCGAAAGTATGCGGACGCCCTGCAGAAGCGCGCCGGCTACGATAAAGTCGCGGACACACCCGCGTTCGATAAGAGCGGATTCGACCGTTTAAAAATGAAAATGAAACTCGGAATATAGCGCCTTTAACGGGCGCTCTTATTTTTGCCCGAAGAGGTGATTACGATAGATACCGCAGCAACAGACGTCGGAGCGATAAAGGCCGTCATAACCGCAGACATTTCGCAATACACGGCTGGCGTAGAGCAGGCAAAGAAGAAGGCTGCAGAACTCGGACACTCCGCGCACCAGGCGGAAGCATCGTTTATGGGCTTGAATATGGCGCTCAAAGACGTTGGTGCGTCGTCCGCTCAGATTACGCGAATTAACGACGCTCTCCGCCGGTCGAACCCGGAACTACTCCGTAAACAAATCGCAGCCGTTACGGACGAGATGCGTAAGCTTGGGGCAAGTGCAGCGGAGATCGATAAAGTCGCTAAGGAAATCGAAAAGAACGCACTCGCCACGAACCGGACAGCGAACGAGGTTAAAGCGTTAGGCGCGGCCTATATCGGACTTGCCGTTGCGATGGCTGCGATTATTACGAAGTCCGTCCAGACGGCGGCGACGTTCGAGCAGGCGATGGCGAAGGTTAAGGCGATTACGCAGGCGACCGGAGCCGAGTTCGAGAAGTTACGGGAACAAGCGATACAACTCGGAGCGTCAACGGTATTTAGCGCGAGTCAAGCGGCAGATGCGGCCGCTCTCCTCGCACAAGCCGGATTTAAAACGAAAGACGTTATGACGGCGCTGCCTGGCGTATTATCGCTCGCAGCCGCCGGTCAGATGGACCTCGCGCAGACGGCCAGCATCGCGGCAAGCGTACTGAACGGATTCCGGCTAGAGACGGAAGAAACAGGACGCGTAGTTGACGTATTGGCGAAAGCGTCGATTGACTCGAACGCGGATATATCAGACCTGGGTAAACAGCAATGCCCGGTTGCGAAGAAACTCGCAGCATAAAAACTAGGTGAATTCGGTGAAACCTAACCTATCTAGGAGGAATAATGGTAAGTACGAAACGTAAAACTACGGATGAGTTCTTCCGAGAAGTTGAAGAACTAACCGGTGGAGAATACGTATTCTTCGGGGAATACAGAAACAACAAAACTAAAATGCAAGCAAAACACTCTGTATGCGGCAGAGTGTTTTTTATTAGCCCACACAGGTTCTTAGCAGCGTACAAAGAACGTAAGGGCGGCTGCCCAGACTGCACTATGCAGCGAGTAGTTAACGCGAGAAGAGGCGACCCAGCAGAGCAGAACGCCAGGATACAGGAAGCCCTCGGAGACGATTATGTCCTACTCAGTAGCTACGTAAATTCACGCACTAAGGTATCCGTCAAACACCTAGTATGTGGGACGTCGTTTAGTGCGACTCCTAATAATATTCTTTCAAAGGGAAGTCGATGTCCTGGCTGCAAAATCTCAAAAGGAGAGGACGCGATTCGCAAGCATCTTGAGTCCATTGACGTTACTTTCGCAAGAGAGTACAGGACTCCTGACTGCAAACACATAAACACCCTGCCTTTCGATTTCGCGGTGTTTGGAGAGGGGCACGTCGTCCTTTTGATTGAATTTGACGGGGAACAACACTTCGAGCAGAAAGACTTTTTCGGAGGGAGACCCGCCTTACTAGCACGTAAGAGGAACGATAGGATAAAGAATGAGTATTGCAGCAGAAGCCGCACACCGCTGTTGCGAATTCCTTATTGGAAGTTTGATCAAATCCCCGAATTAATTAACTCGTACTTATTAGATAGTATGGCAATACCGAGCGAAGCCTGTTGAGAAATCACGGGAACGTGTAACGACTAGGCGGAGTACCCTACGTCCTGAGGATACGGGGAAACGCCCACGAGCGCCTAGCACCGTAACGTTAAGACGACGGTGAAGAGATAGTCTGAACTTACGGGAAACCGTAAGAAGCGGAGGATAAAGAGCCTCTGCGATAACACATTGCTTGCAATGAAATATATTGCACCAGTCGCGGCCAACATGGGCCTGTCCGTAGAAGAAGCGACGGCAGCGGTCGAAGCGCTCTCCAACGCAGGCATACGCGGTGAGAACGCAGGTACGTCCCTTCGCGCTATCCTTTTGCAGCTCGCGTCCCCATCCGAAGAGGCCGCGTTCTATATGGATAAACTCGGCGTTTCTATTCAAGACAGCGCAGGCAACGTACTCCCATTCGCGCAAATCATCGGACAGATGCAAGGCGCATTCGCACGGTTGACCCAAGCGCAGCAGGCAGACGTAGCCGCAACACTCGTCGGCCAAGAAGCGGCAAGCGGATTCCTTACGCTCATCTCGAACGGACAGTCAACGCTCGAATCGTATACCGCGCAGCTTCAAAACGCAGGCGGGACCGCTGAACAAGTCGCCGGAACGCAGATGGATACGCTCAAAGGATCGATAAACGAGATGCAGTCCGCGCTCGAATCCGCCGGTATCTCGGTAGGCGATAAGTTCGCGCCAGCCGTCCGGTTAGTCACGGAGCAAATTACGGGACTCATTAACGGATTTACCGGGCTGAGCTCGCCAATGCAGGGCGCAATCATTGCGTTTACGACGATAGCTCCGTTGGTGGCCGGGGCTACCGCCAGTTTGATTTCACTCAGAATTGCGCTGAAAGCGATAAAGGATACCTCAGAAGTAGCAGCCGCAGGCATGACCGCTTTTAAGGCAAGTCTCCCGATCATTGGCGTAATCTCTATCGCCATTTCCGCATTAGCAGCCGGTGCCGCAGCACTAGCGGGCAGATATGCAGAAACGAAAAAGGCAGCGGAAGACTTTGCGGCAGCACAAACGTCATTGAACGACGCGCTCAGTAAGTCGCCATTAATGCGTACAACGGGCGACCTCGAAGACCTACGCGGCCGAATCGAAGAAACTACGCAGGCACTCCGGGACCGTGAGGCGATTGAGCGCAGGATTGCGAACCTGAAAGGCGGAAATACCGGGCAGGACTGGCGGGCAGGTGCGGCCGAATTGCGCAAGCTGAACGATGAACTCGACGCCGCGGATAAGAGACTGCGCGACTTAGGGTACGCGAGCAGCGAGGCCGCGGCGGGCGGAATCACGAAGATGAACAAAGCGATAAACGATTCAGTTCCGGCGTTGCTACAGGAGGAGCGCGCTAACTTACAGGCGGCGGCTGCGAGTAACGAGCGGTTGACCGCGATCGAGTCAAATATCGCTACATATAAAAAGCTGTCTAGCGCGCAGCGGCTCGATGCCAACCAAAAGGAGCAATTGCACAGCGCAACTGCCGCGTTGGTTAAGCAATACCCCGGACTGCATACGGTTATGGACGAAGAGGGTAATATCCGCATTACGAACATTAACCTTGCGGAGCAGCAGGCGGGGGCCGAACGGAGCTTACTTGACGGTACGCTAAAAGTGGAGAAGGCCCGCATCGAACAGATGGAGCGGACGACTAAGGCGCAAAAGGCCGCTATCGAGGCGCAAATCGCAAACTACCAAGCGCTGCTGAGAACGATGAACGCGGTTATCAGCGCGTCTGGAAGTTCAGCGCTAACCGACCCGGACTCCCTTGCGGCTGAGAAAATTTACGTCCAAGGACAGAAGCGCCTCGACGCCCTCTACCCTGAGCAAAATCAGGTACAATCCGCTCTTAACGAGTTAGAAGCGCAGAAGTCCGCATTAACAAGCGGTAATTTGGGCGCTTACTCCGGTAAGACTACTGGACCCGGCGTTGACTTATCGAAGCCGAAAAAGCAGAGAACATCGAAGCCGAAAACAGAAAAGCCCGGTAAGTCCGCCGCCGAGATCGCAGCCGAAGCGCGTAAGGCCGCGTATGAATCCGACCTCAAGACCGTCCAGTTCCAATCGGACTTTTACGATTTATCCGCCGATGCGCAAATCAAAAAGTACGAAGCGCTCCGGAAGAAGCACGCGCAGTTTTTGAAGGAGTCCGTTGACGATGCGCGTACCCTTACGCTCCAAATCAAGAAGCTGCAGGAAGACAGCGTCCAATCGCGCTACGACTTTTCGGCAACGTGGATTGAGGCGGAAGAGAAGCGCATGGAAGATAGCGGAAATACCGAACTCCAAATCGCGGAAACAAAACTCGCAAGCTGGACGCGTCTCCGTAATCGGTATAAGAAGGACTCCGAACAATACAAGGCGGCCGACGAAGAAGTACGCCAGTCCCGCAAAGACGTAACCGCCGCGCAGGAAGAGGAAGCGCAGGCCCAGTACGAAGCCTCCGAGAAGTGGATAACTGCCGAAGAACGACGCATGACTGATGCAGGCAAGTCGGAGACCGAAATCGCGCAGATGAAGATTGCGGCGTGGGCTCGCGTCCGTGACCGCTACTCTAAGGATTCGGAATTCTACGCGCAGGCAGACGAGGAATTGTATGCAGCACGCAAGGACCTGACGGAAAAAACGGCCGAACTCGCGAACGACCTCGTTGAGGCGGAAAAGGACGCGGTCGAGCAGGCAAAGAAAGCGGAACTTGACGCAATCGAGGCGTCAAAAGATGCGGATATCGAAGCGATTAACAAGCGCAAAGACGAGTACATCAGCGCTCAGGACGCTAAGATTGCCGCTATCGACGACCTCCTCGCGAAAGAGGCCGAACTCAATACGGATGCGGACTACGAAACGCAGCTCACGCAGAAGAACGCCCGCATTGCGGAACTCGGCAGCGCTGTAGGCCCCGAAGGTATAGCCGAGCGCGAGAAGACGATCGAAGAACGCGACCGGATGATTCTCGAACATGAACGCGACCTCCGCAAACGCGAACTCGAATCGCAAAAGTCCGCGCTGGCAGACGAAAAGGATACGCAGGCCAAAGCGTTCGAGGCGGAAATCGACGCGCGCGAGAAATCGTATGAGCGCGAGAAGGCGGATGCCGAGGCGCAGTATGACGCGCTGCTTGCCGCATTCGAATCGTACAGCGGCGATATCCAGACGATTGAGGCCGCGATTGCGTCGTTCCGCGTATCGTCTGCTGCAAGTGCCAACGCCGAAATTCTCAGCGGACTTGATGTGTTCGTCACGGAATACAACGCGAAGATGGCGTCTGTTACCGCAGCCAAGGCCGAGGCGCAGGAAGCGCTAGACTTGGCCGAGTACAACAACAATAAGGACGCATGGGCAGCGGCGAAGGCTGCGGGCAATACGGCGGAAATGGAACGGCTGGCCGCCCGTAATAAGGAGCTGCGCATTAAGTACGGTGTTACGAAAGATACCGGAGAAAAGCTGCAGTACTTTGCGGATGGCGGCATCGTTCAGGGGGCGCGTGGGCAGGCGGTTCCAGTTATCGCGCACGCGGGCGAAATCGTACTGAATCCGCAGCAGCAAGCGGCCTTGTTCGATATGCTCGCGGTTCCGCGCTTGGCTGCACCGGGTCCGGCGGCCCCGACGTACATTACGCAGCACATTGACCTCGGCGTGGATGAAGTGACGCTGAATGATCGCGCTGATATTGTAACGTTCTATGACGAAAGAACTCGCGCACTGTCCCGGTTGCAGGCGATGGGGGTGAAAGAGTGACGTACGACGTTGCGGTAAACGGTGTTTGGTTATCTACGCAGGGAGCTTCACTTTTCGAACGCAAGCTCCCGGTCCTTCCGGAAACGGATGACAACACGGTTAAAATCGCGGGCACGGACGGCGTTATCGATTTCGGCGGGTCTTACGGAGCGCGGACGCTCGGCCTGACGTTCGAGATTACGGTTAGCGGCGCGGACTTTCATCGGACAGTCGCGTACCTTGCGCGTACGTTTAACGCCAAGCGCGGCGAGATTACGCTCGAATTTAACGACATGCCCGGTAAGTATTACCGCGCGACTTACGCGGGAACGCTGGCACTCGGCGCTACAGGCTCGCGGCTGATAGACGTAAGTCTGCGCATGAATGATCCGTGGCCGACCGGCAGCGAAGTCGTAACGGAATTTACGATAACGAACTCGCCGCAGTCCGTGTCGATTACGTCAGCGGCGGATGTTCCGGCGGAACCGGTAATCACGTTGACTAATACGGGGAGTAATACGATTTACGGCTTTACGATTAAGAACGAATACGAAATCGAATAAACAGCGCGCGGATAGGCGCTCGGTCACTACAGCCGGGCGTATTTTTGTTGCGCTAAAAGGAGAACGATTAAATGGCGATGCAAATTTCGAATTACCTTAGCGCGGCTCTACTCAATCAGGCGTTCCGCAACGCAACATGGACACCGCCCGGAACTGTTTATCTGGCGCTTTACACGTCGGACCCAACAGCGGCCGACACCGGAACAGAGGTAAGCGGCGGGGCATACGCTCGGCAGGCGATAGCGTTCGGAGCCGCAGCGGTTGAAGGCGGAAAGATGACGGTAAAATCGTCGGCTGACGTGGCGTTTCCGATTGCGACGGCGGACTGGGGGCTCGTAACACACGTTGGGCTGCGGACGGCATCTACGGGCGGTAATCTACTGTGTTCGCAGGCGTTGGCGAATCAGCGCTCCGTGCTCGTGGGAGATACGCCGAAATTTCTGGCGGGATCGACGCTTGTTAGATTCGCACAATAACGGAAGGAGGTAACGCTTAGATGACGCAACAAACGATGTATCCCGCGTCGCCTAACTCGCAGGTAACGGAATTGTCAGCGGCGATTACGGACACTGATACGGCTATCACGGTCGTAAACGGGGTGGTACTACCGGGCGCTCCGAATATTGTAACGCTGGGAACGGATGAGACGGCGGAAACGGTGTTGTATACGGGTAAGAGCGGGAATAATCTGACGGGAGTAACGCGCGGATTCGGCGGAACAACTGCGAAATCGTGGGCGGTAGGTACGAAGGTGGCGCGGTATTTTACGGCCGCAGATCACGAGGCGTTTCGCGGGAACATAAACGACATCATCGCTCAGAAAGGCGCAACAAACGGCATAGCTACGCTTGGTACAGACACTAAAGTACCTATCGCGCAACTGCCCGCTGCAACAGCCTCAACCGTCAATACGCTAATTCAGCGGGATGCTAATGGTCGCGCCCAAGTAGCTGCCCCGTCAGCGGCGGCGGATATCGCCCGAAAGGATACGGTGGATGGCGCAATAACCACGCATAAGGCTGAGAGCGATCCACATACCCAGTATTATAAAGAGGGCGATTCCGTTCTGCCAATGGGGTATGGGGCACAAATCCGAGCGAAGACATCGGGAGGTTCGGATTGCGTGTTAGTTGATCAATACAACGGAAACTCTATCCGCATTGGCGACAGTAACAATCAGGGCATTTCTAACTGGGCAGGTCGAGAAGTTCCGTACGAAGGGATTTCGGCCCTTGTCTTTGGGTTTGGAGGGCAGCTCAAGGCTAGAACCGCTGACGGGACAGGCAAAACGGTTATTATCAATCATTATAACGGAAATACCGTGCAGCTCGGGGACTCCAACAACCAAGGGATTTGCAACTGGGAAACCAATGAGTTATGGCATGCTGGGAGCCTGCTATACAAGAAAGGAAATGGATCACCTGAGGGCAGTGTAACGGCTCCGGTGGGCACGCTATATGCTCGAACGGACGGCGGCGCTAGTACAACGCTTTATGTAAAACAATCCGGCAGCGGGAATACGGGGTGGGTGGCAAAATGATAAAAACATGCTTACGATTAAATGATCAGATCATTAACATCGGGCCTTGGGACGAGCAAGTTGTTAAGGTACTAGTCACTCCGGCGGAGTATGACCAAGAAGGCAATGTAACGCAGGAAGATGTATACGAGGATCGCGTCATCAACCCATTACCGGAGGGTGCGGAAACGGTGGAACTTGATGTAGAATACGGCCCTGATCGCGGATGGTATGTTGTTGGTTCCGATAACCACCCGACCGAGATCGAGCAACTGCAGCAGCGCCTTGACGCGTCCGAAACGGAGCTAACGAATACACAAATCGCTTTAGCGGACACTTACGAACAGCTCCTCGCGGCCCAAACGGAGACAACTAACGTTCAACTCGCGCTCACTGACGTATACGAACAATTAATTGCACTACAAGGAGGTGCTGCGTAATGGCTAAGGTGTACGCGGACTTGATCCGCAAAGGGTACAAAACGCTTGACAACGTTCCGGCTGGTCTACGCGATGCGGTAGCGGGCCTACTGACGGAGGAGGTGGCGCAATAATGTTTGGTGGCGCTTTTAACCGTTTACCATTCGACCGCCCGTATTCCGTCGAACTCTATTTCGCGCTGACATTCGATATCGTGACGGAGGTTGGCTCGCACATGTCACTCGAATTTCCTATCTCGGTAGCGTACGAGTTTACAACGGAGGCAGCAGCGGAAATGGTACGCGATATTCCGTTCGGCGCCACGTACGAATTTACGACGGAATTTGATGCGCCAATGACCCGCGAGCTAATGATAGCTGCCGTCTACGATTTGCTTACGGAGTTCGAAGCGGGCGTACGCTACACCCATACGGACGCCGTTACGTTTAGCGGTGGATTCGCTCCGGGCGACAAGATCGTCATTGACTGCGCCCGCAAGACCGTCACTATCAACGGGGATAATGCGCTGTACTTGACGGATGGCGATTTCCTGGCGCTCATTAACGGAACGAATTTGGTCACGTACACAGACGGAGAGGGTGTCCGCAGTGTCCGAGCCCGCATCACTCATCGCGATAAATATCTGTACTAAGGAGGGCGCAGCTTGACGCAATATCTACAATCGTACGATAAAAACCGCCAGCGTATCGGCGTCCTCGTTGACGCTTACGATATCACGCGGACACGGCGGATTAATGCGGACTATTCGTTAACGTTTTCAGTGCCGATGACGTCCGCCGACTACCGCGAAAAGCTTCCGCTCAAGGGTCACGTCATGGATGAGCGCGGCCAGTATTACGTCATTAACTCGCGGCAACGGACGCGAGACGGCCGCAAGCTGACCGCTCAAATTTCGTGCTCACACGTAATGTTCAAGCTCGCGGATTACAAATTTCCGTACGCATCCTACATTGACGAAGCCTACGGCATCCATATCACGCAATTAACAGCGCTTATCCAGTCCGTAACGGGCGGGCGCTTCGTTTTCTCCGTTGACGATACGTTCGACCTCGTAGACGTCAAGGACTTCGGGCGCGGAAACTGCTTGGAGGCGCTTAACTACGTTATTAACGCGTTCGGAGCCGAAGTCGATCCGGATAACTTTACGCTGCATCTCCGTAAACGAACCGGCAACGCATCGGCGGCCCTACAGTATCGCGTCGGCAAAAATATCGTAAGCTCAACGCTCACGGACAGCGGGGAATCGCTGTGTACTCGGCTGTTCGCGGAGATGAAAGATTCGCGCACATGGATCGGTCAGCCTGCGTCGATATTGACTGCGGAGGAGCGTGCGCGGCTTGAAGCGATACCGGGCGCGATCGTTAACGGAGTCCTACAGGTGAACTACCTTGTCTCCCCGTACGCGTCCGTATGGACCAGCGATAGCGTGCCGTTTTATGACGATGTGCTTTCGGAGCAGGACGTTACCGATCCGCTGAAACTGCTCGAAGCAGCGCGGAAGAGGTTGGCCGAGCGGGATGTGCCGGCGTTGGAGGTATCCGTTAGCGCGGCGGACTTATTCAAGCTGGACAAAACGGAGCCTGCGCCGGGCCTCGGCGATACCGTTACGCTGATTGACCCGGACATGGAGCTGAGCGGAATAACCGCGCGAATAACGGAATTGACGGAGTATCCGTACGCTCGCGACCAACACTCGCAGGTAACGGTAGCTAACGTCATGCGACGGGACTATGCTCAGATTATTGCGGACTTGGAGGCGGGGCGGCGAGCGGTTGAGTCCGTATTCAGCGGCGGCCGTATCCGGGCGGAAGCGTTCGAGGAGTTTGCGCGTCTGGCCGTCAACGAAGTCAACGCAAGTAAAACGCAGGTCAAGTACGATACGCGCGGAATCGTTCTGCAATCGACGGCGGATGCGGACGACCTCGTACTCTTAACTTCGAACGGTATCGTTATCTCAACGGACGGAGGAGCAACGGCCCGTACCGCGATTACCGCGAACGGCATAGCAGCGGAACAGGTTATCGGCCAGTTCGGTAATTTCGTGTCAATGCTGATCGGCTCCGGAAACAACGTTACGCAGATCAACACGAACGGAATCGCGGCCGGACACTCGGACTTTAACAGCGCACCGTTCCGCGTTGATATGCAAGGTAACGTAACGGCGAACCGCCTGACCGCGAACTCTGCGAATATCTTCTCGTCCAACTTCACGAACGGCGCTATAACCGGCTCGTCGATTAACGTCGGTAACGGAGTCTTTACGGTGGACTCGTCCGGCAACATGCGGGCGACAAGCGGAGAGTTTAGCGGATTTATCAGCGCGTCGTCAATTACGGGTACGAACATAAGCGGCGGTACGATTACGGGTGCTGCAATTCAGACCGCTACGTCGACACGTAAAATCGTCTTGAATGCGGACGGCTTACGCTCGTTTGACGGTAGCGGAACCCGGCGCATTTCAATCGATACGAATGACGGATTCGGCACGCAGGAGCTACGCTTCTACGGAGCGACCGGCGGTAAGAGCGGCGTGGTCAGCGGAAGTGATGGCCGCCTGAATGTAGCGGCATCGTCCGGGCTCCTTGTACTCGCGGGTCCGACGGTCGTACTCGGCGGGGAAGCAAACGTAGAGGACTTCCCGATTACGCATACGGTAGCGGTCGGGTCTGGCGTTAGTGCGTTCGACTTTAACGGTGTGCCGGTCGCTAACTTTACCGCACTCGATGCGCTGGCGGGCGATGTATCGACGCTATCAGCCGCTCTTAGCAACAAGGCCGACCGCTCAATCGCAGCGACAAATATTACGTTTGACCCGTCGACACGCAACCTCAAGATGTTCAGCGCAACCGGGGCGCAGTTGGCTATCGTAAACATACCGGCGTAAAGAAAGGACGTAATGAAATGAAAGCACGCGCACTACTCGAATGCACAATTGATACCGCTAATCCCGCCGCTGAACTGTCCGCAACCATTAGCGCGGTGCTGGCGGTTTTGCCGACGGAGGGGCAGCGCCTATCCGTTCTACGGTCGCTCGATGACGAGATTGGCCGAGCGCTCGCGGATTACGAAACGGAGGGGGCCGCTTAATGACGGAGGCTGACGTATTGAAATATTTCTTAACGCAGGGACCGTTCGCGGTCCTTTTCGTTTGGCTGCTCATCTACGTGATGAAGACGAATAGCAAACGCGAGGGACGCCTGCAGGACCTACTCGATAAGTTTAGCGATAAGTACGACGTAATCATCGGAGAGCTGCGGGAAATGAAAGAACGTTTTCCGCGCGGAAAGGAGTAACGATATGAATTACCGCAAGGACTATATTCCGAAGACGACAGCGTGTAATCGGCGGCCGGGCCTCGCTATGACCGCGCAAACTATCACGATACACAACACGGGTAATCCGTCAAGTAGCGCCGCCGGCGAGCGCGCATGGTTAGCGAACGGCTCGAACACGCGGCAGGCATCGTTCCACATCGTAATCGACAGCGCAGAGGCAATCGAAGCAATTCCGCTGAATGAGTGCGCTTGGCACGCGGGCGACGGTAGCGGATTGCGCAGCGGAAACCGTACGTCGATCGGCGTTGAAATCTGCGAGAGCGGCGATTACGCGAAGACGCTCGATAACGCGGCTACGCTTGTGGCCGGTATGTTAAAAGAGCGCGGCTGGGGCGTTGACCGACTGCGCCGACACTACGATTGGTCCGGCAAAGTCTGCCCGCGCTTAATGTATGACGGCGGAAAGTGGACGGGATGGGCGGAGTTTAAGGCGAAGGTTGACGCTATATTAAATGTGAAGGAGATCGATGACGACGTGAAAGTCGATAAGGCCAACGTTAAGATTAACGGCGTGAAGTCGAAGGGTGGCGTATTGATTGACGGGACGGTGTACGTTCCGCTGCGTGAGGTTGCGGATAAGCTTGGAGCGGCTATTGCGTGGGATAACGTTAGCAAGACGGCAAGCGTAACGACAATTAAAGCGAAAGCTAAAGGAGCGAAATAATAATGAAGAAACGTTTATTGAATCCGGTATTTATCGCAGCGGTGGCAGGCCTGACGTATCAACTACTCGTTAAGTACGGAGTGGCTCCGGAGGCCGGCGTGTATCAGTCGGCGGTTGATATCGTGACGTACGCGCTGATTGGCGTAGGTATTTATAAGACATTCCCGGCGGAAGAGGGCACGAAGTAAAACGAAGTGAATAAAAGAAGCGCAGTTCTCGCGGAAATTAATCCGTTGAGGGCTGCGCTTTTTTGCGTTTATTGAAGCCCGTACTGCGCCTTAGAAACGACCTTACCGTCCGTATATGTAATTATTGCGTTAGCTCCTAAATCGCCTATGCCTTCGTAAGAGTATACCTGTGTTCCGTATCCTTCTGATAGAAGCTCGCCCGTGCCGCCTACTATTTTCACCACGTCATATAGCCGCATCCCTTCCTTAATACTTAAAAAGTCGGCCATCGTCATTTTTGCGTTGTCGTCTACTGGTATCCAGTCGCTTGTATCTGTCGGTTGCGTTATCTCAGGAGTAGGAGAGGGGACGAGAGGAAAGTCACCTTTTCGCACATCTAAATTCTGCAATTTTTCCTCCATGCTAATTCCTTCTATAAACTCAATGGCCGATTTTGCTGCTTTGGCCTCTTTCGTCCCCGGATAACTATTTAGTATCTGATAAAACATTTTCCGAGCGGTTAACGGCTTGCCCTCGTTAAGTTCGGTTTTAGCACTACGGAATAACTCGTCAGGCGGGAGGGAAGGTTCGGGCGAGGGCGACGGAGTTATAATCGGCTTTGTCGAAGGGGAGGGGCTAGACGTTGGTATCGCTTGTTCTGTGGCGGGCCTACATCCGGCAAAGAGTATGAAAGCTACGAGCGCAAGTATACTACGTTTCATGTTATCTCCTTTAGTTTTACAATGTTTCTAATATTATACGAAGAAAGGTTGTTTCAGTGTCAATGACATTTCCAGATTATGCCGCCGAATTAGCCGGCGTAAGATACTCGCTATCATACCGCCAGCCAACGAACACGTCCGTAATCTTCTCGACCGCGCTATCTAACGCTACCGGATCGAGCGCCCAATGTGTAGGCCCGCCGTTAACCGCGACGCTCACTGCCCGGCGCTCCGAAAGCGTGAGTCCTGCGCAATTCACCGCGCGCTGAAAGTCCGCCAGAAGAACGACAAGCTCTCCGCTACCTCTCGCCAAGCGATCGGCCGCCAGCGTGTCGTATTCAACGAGTACCCGGCGCACCGTTTGCGCATCCTCCATACGAAACTTCTCGTCAAATGCCCGTTGTACTTTCTCCGTATCGATTTTACATGCGCCCATATTTACGCCGCCTCCGTTTTCGTAGTAGATTCGATCCAAATCGTAATACTGTCGCGGGTGTCCACCTGAACTTCAGCCATTACGCTCAGCTCCCTTCGAGTTGCTCCGCGCTCTCGATAACCGCTTGAACCTCCGTAGTAAGCGGGAAATGGCGCGCAATCTTGAAGCGCAATCTGTCTGTTACCTTCCGCTTTCCCGTTTCGGCCATCGCGACCGAAGATAGGCTCGTTCCAAGGCACTGCGAAAATTCCTGCTGCGTCAGTCCGTAAGCCAGTCTAATAGCGCGCATTTCTTTTCCATTCATTTCGATTCCTCCGATTCTGTATTCTCACATTAAGGCGAAATAAAAAAGAACCCATACGGGCTCTCTCATTTCTTCCTTCATATAAATATGTACGCAAAAGTAGGAATCTTACGGTTAAAAGTATCCGGTTATCACATTGCTAATTCAACAGGAGGGTCAATCAGAGCGGGCGGACCACGGTATTTACTTTATCTATTCACTCGTAGTTACTCGGTTTACACGTATAGGGCGGAGCATATATCGGAGGCCCCAAAAGGGGTTACGTAGTATATAACGTAATTTTCGACATGCTTGTGGCAGGCAAAATCAATTATTTTGTGTCTGTTTTATGAACGGTAGCGACGAAGCCATTTTCGAAATTGGCAGTCGTCTGAAAGACGTAAGACTAAATAGCTGTGATATTAAATGAAACGTTCTAAATGAGTAAAGGAAAAGGCATAGTGTGCAGAAGAATCCGCATTTACTATGCCTTTTCCGTCTTTTTTTATTCTTGTGATTTATATTCATCTAGCGAATTTGTGAGTGAGGTGTTAATTTCATCAACAAAATCGTATAACCTAGGCATGAAGTCGTCATAAAGAATATGATACTTAATGGCAAGGTGTTGATAAACTTTGTTGTCTATTAATGGTTGCGGGCAAAAAGGTTCCGGACTATCGACGTTACATAATTGAAATAGAACGTAGTTAAAGAGTTGAAGTTCATCTAAAACTTCCTGAAACAGTTTCGGGTACGCTGTTGTTACATTTCCGTATGCATTCAGCGGGATATCTCCATTTATCGTAGGAGTAAAGAACGTTGAGATTGCAGAATTGAAAGATGAATGAAGTGATTCGGAAAAAAACTCATGTTGTCGCTTTCTTCTTTCATCAAAGAACTTAATTTGGGCTGTGGCGTCACCCAGCTTATTCAAAAGTCGGTGTATTTTAGGTTTAATATGCTTTTGCTTTGCGTTCTTTATCCAAAATTGGTTGTTATCGTAAAGTTCATTTAGATTTCCATATTTGTTCAAAAAGTCGCTATCTATGAGACACACGTATAGCATATCAAATGCTTCAGTCAAAGGTCTAAATAAGCACTTAAATACATCAGGAAGTCCTGAGTGAATCGCTTTTCTTATTCCAACTAATAGAGTCGTGACCTTGGAGATAAGGACTAGGTAAGTTATTTGTACTGGACGAGCGTTTTCAAGTGTATCTCGTATTTCAATAACAAGCCGAAGTCCAACATCATAAAGAGAAAGGAAGTCATCTAGCTCTGCTTCCCGTATCGTAGATAGTACGTCACTTTCAGTCTCCTTCAGAATAAAGTCAAAATCAAGGCGAGGGTCAAGAGAACTTTCTGTGAAGAAAAGTGCATCTAATAGATTTGATTTTTCAAATAGTTTGTTGCTCATAAGCTCCCCCATTCCAGGTAGATACTATATATTGTATTTATATGTGAATTATAACTCTATATAGAGTGTGTGAGTATACCTATTTTTGAATTTTTTTTGCCTGCAATGTACGTCTACCTTTCTATTTGTTAAACCGTCGCTTACCGCGTTTCTTTTCGTTTCCACTATCAATCAAGTTGGTCACTGGCGATGCCTTGTCGTGCTGTTCGCGCAAGTCCGTTCCCGTGTATTTAACGTAAACTTGCGTCATATTTAGTGAGGTGTGCCCGAGAATACGCGCAAGGGCCATTGGATCACCCCCACCGCGCAGGAATTTTACAGCGAAATAATGACGAAATGTGTGCGCTGATACTCGCGGGCCTGAAACGCCGACTCGGTTAGCGTACAACTTTAACATTTTACCGAAAGTGTCCCCGAGGTAGCGCTCCCCAAACTGCGTTAACCAAACGTAATCACCCGGCCCCACATCCATATAAGCGATAAGCTTTTCGAGTTCCTTTAGCGTTCGCTGAGATACCGGAACGACGCGTGTAGTATTCGTTTTAGCGATTTCGGCGCGAACGACAATCTGACGTAGTTTAAAGTCTATATCGTACACGCGCAGATTGGTCAGTTCTTTAATGCGTAGACCGCAGTCGCAAAGAACGAGCATCATGCAGTAATCCCTCCGGCCCGTATATACCCGTTTGTTTGGTGCGCTCAGTAGCCGAAGTACGTCGTCATCAGTGAATACTTCGAACGTATCTTTTTCCTCTGCCTGGTAGCTGACCGCGTTCATTGGTGAATAGGTGATGATACGTTCTCTTACGAGGTAATTAAAGAAAATCCGCATGTTCCGTATGACGTTGTTAACAGTACGCGGTGATAGCCCCTTTTCACCGTTAGGACTCGTCGGATGGTCGTCCCATTTCGTTTTGTTAAACGTTAGGTATTCGATATACTCCCGCAGGACTTCGGTTGTAATTTCACTATAGCTTCCTGCTTCGTACCATTTCCGAAACTGCTCAAGTACCTGCGCATAGGCTTCGAGCGTTTTTGGTGAGCGCTTCTCAATCCGCTTGGAATCAAGAAACTGCGGGACATGCTTGTCCAGCGCCACCTTTACGCCTTTTTTACCTCTCGTTACAAACGAAAACTTCGCTTCCTTCTTCGTCATTTATCCGCGTCTCCTTTAGCGATAAAGTTTCGCTAAACGTTCCGATAAAGGTGCGCGCAGTTTATTGCAATAGCGACAAGTTCACGTCCAACTTTCCGCGTCGTTGTGCGGTTTTCTGGCGTTGACGTCCGGGACCAATAGCGAGTTTATCGCGATGGTGGCAGACAAGCTGCGGATCGAGCATAAGGTGTCTTGAAAGGGTAAGGATCAGTGATACGCTTAGGGATTGGTGGGTTTAACGGATAATTTGGTTGAAAATAATTTTGCCTATAAATATTTTTTGAGCATTTGGAAACGAATAACTATCTAATTGATTAATACTATAAATTCATTCCTCTATTGAGTGCGGAAAAAATCAATGGAGGGATGATTTTTTTATCCTTAAAAAGTAGATTTAACCAACACTCAAAACGAACCGTTGAGCAAAAAGTTTATTCTACCCCGTCCAATCCGTACATTGGAATGTCCAAAGAATAGCTTAGTTCATCATTATGGGGCTAACCAATCGACATCAATAAAACAACCACAGCGAATGATACATTTGAACAATGGGTTAATTTTTTTATGTCATCATTCTCTTGCATTTGTTTTGCCCTTTTCGTTCGTCTTTAGACGGGTATATTAACAGGATTTTTATGAATCATCTACTAGAATATTTCTAGGAGGTGTTTCTATGAAGAGAGATAAGGGAGGTAAGAAAATGTCTCCAACTGCGCTTGCAAAAATAGCAGAAAAAAAGAAACAATTAACCGAAGAAAAAAGAAGTCAAATGGTTAAGGCTGGAGGATCAATTAAAACAAGAAATGTTATTGATGCTCAAGAGATTTGCCGGGAAGTTAGAGGTAAATAATAATGCCTTTATCTGAAATTGATTTTGGGAAAAGCATTGTACCTCTTATTGAGGGGGAAGATGCTTTTTTTGTTGATACAAATGTTTTAGTAGCTTATTTTTATGAAAAGGACATAAAGCATTGGAGCCTGTGGTGTAACGGGGATATGGATAGGTGGAGATCTTTAGATAAGAGGATAAGATTCAGGTGAAGAACATAAAATAGCCCACCAGAATTGGAAGCAACTGCCTCTGCATAGAGGAAGCGGCTTCTATCTGGTACTCTTCTTTATTTGAGGCGCATGCTAGCAACTTTCACAGTGCTCCGGTCTTCTTTTTGTCAGCACGTCTTCGATAATTTCTATAAATTCGGGAGATGCCTTCGCCTGTACCGCCAATTCATAGATGTTAAATAGCTGTTCATCGGTTAACATTTCAAGTGAGGAGGGGCGCGGAGAAGGAGTAAAATGATAGTCCATTAGATTCCTCCATAAGTTAATTAGTTTCTTGAAAATACATCCTTTCCAAATGGTACCATCTATCCCTCTCCTTGTCTTCCCTGATTCTCCCTCTCAATTTCTCTTTACAAATGATGGATAATATGTAATAATAGTTGTTCTTCTTAAAGCAGCTGTATATTAAAAAAGCAGTACGATAAATTGACCAGCAATTTGTCGCGCTGCTTTTTAATTGGGTGAAACGGTTATTCTTACGGGTTTTTGTCTACCGCTGCCAGGAATCTTTGGATGCGTCTTTCGTTTGCCTCCGAAACTGTTGCGAATTGTTCTCCCGATTGGAAGAGCACAATCTTGCGACTAGCATCGTAGTCGTTAATATTATTCATATTGACGACATTGCTGCGGTCAAGACGCTCAAATCCCCGACTTCCATAAGCGGCAAACAGGTCAGACAAAGTTGTGGGGAGAACAAACTCGCCTTCTTTCGTATGGACGAATATTGTATTCTTGTAATTGGAGAAATACAATATATCTTCCTCTTTGACTTCAAGGGAGGAACCGTCTTTTAGTAGAACACGCATGTTTTCCCCATCCTTAATCGATTACTTGCGCAGTTCTTGCGGGATTTCAGGGCTGTTTAGGCCTATTTTCATTACGGAAGCAAAGAAACGCGCAGAAGCGGAAAGAGCAGAAGAGGCATGTTTTGCGACAGTTTTTCTCATGATCATAACCTCCTTTCCCAGGGTATAATGGTTAAAGACTGAATGAAAAATGCTAAAGCCATATTAGAAGATTCAATCCAGAAGTTGAAGCAGACCAGCAAAATCGAAACGCATTTAAGGTAAGGGAACCATTTTACTGGAATTTGAGCATTTTTATCCGGATTGGGAGCAAAAAGAATCATCATAATCAGAGATACGGCATTCATGGTCCAAAGAATAGTCCCGCTAACCGCAAAAAAATAAGGAGTGAAGGAATAGATCAAGGTAGAGGCTATATTACAGGCAGTAGCTGTCTTTAGATGAAAGCCTCCTGAACATAATCGCAATAGGTTAAAACATAGCATAAAAGTTAGTGTCGCTTCAAAATTGCCTAATAACCAGCCAATCAATGAAGATACGGCAAAAGTAAGAAGAGCGTTCAAAATGATGCCTAGGGAATATTCCATTACTTCAATGGAACTGGTATCTTCTGGATTCGCTCGTTTAATAGCAACAGCGATTTTATTGGCCAAGGTGCTCAGAATATATCACCACGATCCTTTTTGTTGGAGAAATACAAATAACCAATTAATACGGTGCCATAAAACAAAGGAACCAGAAAAGCAAACTGATATAAATATTTCAGGAAATACATCATTAAGAATAAACAGGCAACAGATGGAACAGATAAGGAGAATAATATGATATCTCGTTTGTTAATTATGAGTCTAGCATCGGGTTTATCGGGTATATAATCAAAGCCTTTTCTTTTTTTGCCAATATAATAGCCTATAAATATAACAACTGAGTCAGTTATTAATTGCATCAGAAATATTCCAGTAGAGACGATGGGGAAATCCAGTTGATAAATCCCGGTGATATTTATGACAATATAGATTAGTGATTGTATCAACATAAAAGCCTGCAGAGCTGTGCCGGCCATAATAGTAGCGTAAAAGATATGTATCCGAAACAGCATCCATAAAAAGCAGACGAAAAAAACAAATTGCATGAAAACATCCAGATATGCGTAGCCATGCTCTACTCTGATTACGTATGAGAGGAAAGTCATGATTAAACTTGCGAAGATAATTTCTTTTAGATAAAGATCAATCTTAAAAAGCTTCAAAGCAAGATAAAAGAGTGAAGCAGTATCCAAAACCGAAAAAAACACGTAAAAAATAAAATTAATCAATTCAGACACGCTCCAAGTGTGCAAACTCTCATTTCCTAATTCTTGAAATTAGTATAGCGAATAATATACAATTCAACAACAGATAATTACACTTTCCACCAAATATTTCTTTTTATTTTAAAATCGAGAGGAGATTTGTTATGAATCAGCGTCTGTTAAGCGAGGAATATGACGAAAGTTACGAAAAGTATCTTAAATTGGTGCCGGAAAAGGGAGAGCTTGCCGATGTGCTGCTGGAACAATCGAAGACTGCGTTCGCCTTGTTTGAAGGATTGACCGAGGAGCAGGGGAGTTACCGGTATGCCCCGGAGAAATGGAGCATCAAGCAGCTGCTAGGTCATTTGACCGACAGTGACCGGATTTTCGCCTATCGTGTGCTGCGGATATCAAGGGGAGATCAGACGCCGCTTCCCGGGTATGATGAGAATGATTTTGTGAATGCAGCCGGGTTTGATTCCTATTCGCTGGAGGAGTTGACCCGGCAATTTAAAGCCTCGCGCCAATCGACGCTGGCTTTGATTGCGGCCATTCCGGAAGAAGCGTGGACCCGCAAAGGCTCCTCGAACGGCCATCCTATTACGGCAAGGGCGCAGGCCTGCCTGCTGATCGGTCATGAGCTGCATCATCTGAGCATCATCAAGGAACGCTACCTGGTATAATCTGAATTTCTCATAGATATCAATAGCTTTATTATTCGTGTAACGGATGCTTCCCTAAAGGAAAGTATCCGTTTCTTTTTGCTTGCATAAACATGACATACAAATAACATATACCTATAAAATAGTGCGCCTTGCATAATGAAACACCTCGAAAATTGTCGAATTGAACAATTAAATGTAATGTTAGTTGACCTAGTTCTTGGCTTCATGTACATTTTGCTTACACAAACGAAGTGATATTTATCACACTTTACATCGAATTCAGTGTCAAAGCATGCACAGGAAATCGATTTCCTGAGGGAATCGGCAGCTTGTTTTCATCAATGCATGTTGGGAAACCGGTTTCCTGAATGTGGGAAGTTCGTCGCTAATTCGGCTGGTCGCTTCTTTGCTGCGAAGGGTTGGAGGGAGTCATGAATATCACGATAAGAGATGTAGCCATGAGAGCTAATGTGTCACCGGCCACCGTATCACGGGTTCTCAATCAGAGTAAACCAGTCAGCAAAGCGGTAAGGGAGAAAGTCATGAGGGTTGTGGAAGAGCTGAATTTCAATCCCAACTCTGTTGCTCGCAGTCTCGCCATGAAGGAAAGCAAGTTGATCGGTGTGGTCATTCCAAACATTGACAGTGTATTTCTTTCAAAGTTTGTAAACATCATAGAAGAGGAATTCTTTAAGCACAATTATACGACGCTGCTCTGCAATACAAGACGCGATGATGATGTTGAGAAGGATTATTTAAGGCTCTTAAAAGACAAGTATGTGGATGGTGTAGTGCTGATGACCTCTCATCCCAAGCCGCATCAAATTGAGTTTTTCGAGCAGGAAGACATTCCTGTGGTATTTGCCGGGCATACCGACACGACCGAGCAATTCTCGTCTGTGAATATTGATAATTATCAGGCTATGTATGATGCGGCCCGGTATTTGCTAGAGAACGGTCATCGAAGAATCGCTTTTTTTGGCGGCCCTTTTATCTATCGTCAAGCAGTGGAAAGGTTGTCCGGTTACAAGCAAGCGCTGGCTGACTACGGAGTCAAGTACGAAGAATCGCTTGTTTTTGCAAATGATTATGATATCGAACACGGCTTTGAGAACGGCATCCAGTTGTTCCAAAGAGCGGACAGGCCAACAGCTGTATGCTGTGTGAGTGATATGGTCGCTGTCGGCGCGATAAAGGCGGCGGAAATGAGCGGGCTCAGGGTTCCCGAAGATATTTCGATTATGGGCTTCGATGATATCCGCTTGGCGAAAGCTTACCGTCCCGGTATTACGACAATCCGGCAGCCGATTCATGAGCTCAGCGTTCAGGCGGCAGAAATGCTGCTTAAGCAAATCAAGCACAAAGATGAGTATATCAAGGAAACGAGGATTCTTTCCCATGAAATTATCGTAAGGGGGAGTTGCATGGCAGTGAATGGCTGATGCTGAGTTAGTATAACTGGTTCTGGAAAGGATACGTACACACACGCTTCAACTGCATCGCAGGTTTTTAAAACGACTGATTATTTTATACAGAGGGGTAGATTATCCATGAAAAAGAAGCTGGGCGCTGTATTGCTTTCTACATTAATGATGTTCACGCTGGCTGCTTGCGGCGGAAATGCGAGCACGAATTCAGCTAATCCAACCAGTAATACGGGAGGCACGCCTGCAAATACCGCTGAGCCTGCCGCGAACGAAGAGCTGAAGCCCGAACCAGGGGCGGAATTAAGATTTTGGACGTTTACCACTGACCTGAAGCCATTCACAGACTACGCACTGAAGGAATTCGAACAGAAGTATAACATCAAGGTCACGGTTGAAGATGTAGGCTACTGGGATAGCATTGGCCGGTTGTCAACCGACGGGCCGGCCGGCGTAGGCGCCGACGTGTTCGGTCTTCAGACCCCCGATGTAGCGAATGCGGCCCAATCCGGCCTCATACTGCCGAACGACTATTTTGAAGAAGAGACGAAAAGCATCAATAAGCCGGACACGATCGCTGCGGCTACCCATGACGGCATTCTGTACGGTTATCCCTGGAATGTGTACACGTTCAGCCTTTACTACAATAAAGATCTCGTTAAAGATGCGAAGCTTGAGACATGGGATGATATCATCGCCTTCTCTAAGAAATTCAATGATGTAAAGAACAACAAGTATGGCTTCTTGTATGAACCGAAAACCTCTGCATTTGACGTTGCCTTCATGACCGGTTATGGCGGATACATCTTCGGCAACAACGAAACCGATGTCAATGATATCGGAATTAATAACGAAGGCTCCGTCAAAGGGCTGAAGTTCATTCAATCGCTTCGCGAGATTATGCCGCTTGCATTGGCTGATGCTACGAACAACCTGAAGGAAGGCTTGTGGGGACAAGGCAAGCTCGCGATTAATATGGACGGGAGCTGGGCAATTGGCGAGCATAGCAAGCAGCCGTTTCCTGTAGGTGTGCTTCCAATGCCGAAGCTGCCGGGCGGAGAGAATGCGATGCCGCTTGCGGGAAGCACCGGATACTATGTAAGCTCCTATACCAAATATCCGAACGCGGCGAAAATTTTCGCGAACTTCATTACAACGAAGGAAATGCAAATTAAAAACAATGAGCTGACCGGCGCTCTTCCTGCCGCGAATATCACCGGAACCGAACAGGGCATACGTAATGATGAGCTGACTCAGGGCTTCCTTAAACAGATTGCAAGCAGCCACAGATTCCCGGGCCTGTTTGAAACCCAGTATGTATGGCCGGCGCTGGATGCCGCTGTAGCTGAAGTGTGGAATGGCGGGGACCCCAAGGCTGCTCTGGACAAGGCTGCGGACAAATTAAAGAGCAATATCGCTAACCAGAAATAAGGTTGAATGTTGGAAAGGGCAGGCGGTCACCCGTTTGGTTAAGGGTGGCCGCAGTTTATTAAAGGAGGTTAAAGGGTGATGCAGGAGCTCATAGCGAAGCAGAGCAAATCCGGAGCAACCAAATCCTACAGCACAATCGCCACGATCTTATCGGTGCTGGCCATGGGCTTGGGACAATTGTATAATCGCCAGTTTATGAAGGGTATTATTTTGCTGGCGGTTCATGCGATTACGTTGTATACCGTTATTTTTAAGCTGCCTCATGCGGTATGGGGACTTACAACCCTTGGTGAAACACAGACTCAGCTCAAAAAAGTGGGCAGGCTTTATCAGCAAGTCATGGGGGACCATTCCGTGTTCCTGATGATTGAAGGTCTAGTGACGATATTCGCCGTAATCCTTCTGCTATGGATTTACGTGCTGAATATCAAGGACTCCTACCGGACCGGCAAATTGCGGGAACAAGGAGGGGTTCCCAATACCTTCAGACAGACGGTCAGCTTTGTGCTGTCCTACCGTTTCCCTTATCTGATCCTTGCGCTTCCGCTGGCTGGCGTCTTCTTCTTTACGATTATGCCGATCGTATTCATGATTTTGATTGCCTTTACCGACTACACCTCCAAGAATATGCCTCCGGCGCATCTGCTGAATTGGACGGGCTTTGATGCCTTCAGGGACGTCTTCCAGCTGAAAGGATGGAGCACCACCTTTTACAAAGTTACGCTCTGGACCTTCCTATGGGCGATTCTGGCGACGCTCACCGGTTATTTCGGCGGATTTGGAGCCGCGCTGCTCGTACAGCAAAAACGGATTCGGTTTAAATCGTTCTGGCGCACGCTGTTCATTCTTCCATACGCCATTCCGATGTTTGTCTCGATGCTGATTCTGCAAAATATGTTTAACGGCCAGTTCGGACCGGTTAACCAATACCTTGAGCTTATGGGCTTCGACCGAATTCCGTGGCTGTCCGACCCGACCTGGGCCAAGGTCACGCTCGTTATTGCGAATTTCTGGGTAGCTTTTCCGGTATCCATGCTTATGATTATCGGAATTATGTCAACGATCCCTAAAGATATGTATGAAGCGGCCGATATTGACGGCGCGAGTTCTTTTCAGAAGACCCGGCTCATTACCTTTCCCAGCGTTATGTATTCGATGGCGCCGCTGATTATCATGTCTTTCGTGGGCAATATGAATAATTTCAATGTGATTTTCCTGCTGACGAATGGCAATCCGATCAATAGCGACCTCCAGTTTGCCGGGGATACCGATATTCTGATCACTTGGCTCTATAAGCTTTCCATGGGCTATGGACAGTACAACTACGCATCCGTCATTGGCATTATTATCTTTATTATTCTGTCCGTGTTCGCGATTTGGAATGTTCGCCGGACCAAGACATTTAAGGAGGACACCTCATCATGAGCCGCAAACTAAGAGGATCAGTCTGGCTGTCAATCAGTTATGTGCTGCTTGCTGTTATCGGTGTCTTCTCCGTATATCCCGCTCTTTGGGTGGTTATGTCTTCCTTCCGGACAGGCAACTCGTTATTCAGCGAAACGCTATTTCCGACAGCCTTTACGTTAGAGCACTATGCGAATCTGTTTAACAAATATGACTTTGCCCTGTGGTATACCAATACCTTGAAGATTGCCCTGACTACTACTGTTATCGGCACTGTTCTGACGCTGCTTCCCGGCTATGCGTTCTCAATCTTCCGGTTTACCGGACGGAAAACGATGATGAGCACATTGATGGTGCTGGGCTTGTTCCCCGGATTTATGAGTATGATCGCCATATTCATTCTGCTGAATCTGCTGAACCTGTTGAACACGCATTTAGCGGTCATTCTCGTCTATACGGCGGGAGCGCCTCTGTTCTTTCTCTTTGCCAAGAGCTACTTCGACACGATTCCCAAAAGCCTGGTGGAAGCGGCGCGTATTGACGGGGCAGGCCACTTAAGCATCTTCTTCCGGATTGTCATGCCGCTGTCCACGCCGCTGATTGTGTATACGGCGCTGAGTATTTTTGCCGGCTCGTTCACCGATTTCCTCTTTGCCAAGCTCGTGCTGCGAACGCCGGAGACGAAGACGCTGGCTGTTGGGCTATTCGATATGATCAGTGCACGGCAGGCTACGGACTTTACCAGTTTTGCGGCCGGATGTGTGCTCATTGCGGTTCCGATTACGTTCTTGTTCATCCTGCTGCAGCGTCTGCTGACGGAAGGGTTAACGGCTGGCGCCGAGAAGGGATAAGAGCCGAAGAAGATTTTTGTTGACACTGTTTTTGTGTGATGTTAGGATACTTAAAAATACATGTTATGATAAATGTCATTGCAATCTTGTATAAGCTCATTAATCGGGTGTGGGCGTTTCTACAGGCAACCTTAATTGCCACAGGCTACAAGAGGAAGCAGAGCCAGGAATTCGCTTTTTCGGGTAAAAGATGTTTGCGCCCCGGCAAAGGCGTTTCGGCTGCTCCCTTTTGTTCCTGTGGCTATTTGCTTATCCGTTTAGATTACCCGAAGAACGAAAAATTGGATGTAAAGCGAGGTCACACACAATGATTAAAGATCAAGTATTGGCAAATGATTGGATATCGGTAGCTTATTCCCAGGATATTGGAACTGAACCGGTGCCTATTACTGTTTTGGAAGAGAGGATCGTTCTTTTTAGAACCCGGGAAGGGGTACACGCTTTTAAGGATTTATGTATTCACCGGGGGGCGTCGCTGTCATTGGGTAAAGTGGTGGATGATTGTATCGTATGTCCCTATCACGGCTGGAAATATGATGCGGAGGGAAAATGCGTTAGAATCCCCCAACAGCCCGCAGAGCAGACGATTCCGCCAAAGGCAAAAGCGATTGCTTATCCATGTGCGGAGAAATACGGCGTGATCTGGGTAAAGCTTGACGGGGACGATTCGGAGACTCCGGTTCCTTTTTATGAGGAATATGAGGACCCTTCCTTTAGAACGGTTCATGCCGAACCGTATATCCTGCACGCGGCCGCGCCGAGAGTCGTTGAAAATTTTCTGGATGCGAGCCATTTGGCATTTGTCCACGACGGACTATTGGGTGACTCCGCCTTTCCGGAAATCCCTGATTACGGTGTGAACTGGAAGGAGAACCGGTACGTTTCCGACGAGATTCCCGTTTATGCCGATGCGGACGGTTCGGGTAATTATGCGACGATCTATTATACCTTTGAAATTCTGCGCCCGATGACCGCAAGGCTGAAAAAAGTAAACTATACCAACAATCAGATTCTTTCGATGTTATTTACGGTACTTCCGCATGCAGAGAGGGAAACGACGGTGTTCGCACTGGTCACCAGAAATTATGCGCTGGATCAACCGGATGAATATTTCCGGGATTTTCAGAAGAAGGTTATTGAACAAGACGCAGGGATTGTGGAAAGTCAGAAACCGGAGGAGCTTCCTCTTGATTTACAAGCGGAACTTCATCTGAAAGCGGACAGGGTCAGCATTGCTTACCGGCGTTGGCTGGGAGAGCTTGGTGTGACCTACGGAAGCGATGTTACGGGTGTCAAGAAGTGATAGAAATATAATTTCACAACATTAGTCAGATTTTATTACAGGAGGATGTTACATTGTGAGTAAAGATCAATTATCTGTTGAACCGGTGGATATCGTCATTATCGGCGGTGGCCCGGCCGGAATGTTTGCCGCCTTTTACGGCGGAATCCGTCAAGCCTCCGTTAAAATAATCGAGAGCATGCCCCAACTGGGGGGACAGCTTGCCGCCCTTTATCCGGAAAAATATATATACGATGTGGCCGGATTTCCGAAGGTAACGGCTCAAGAGCTCGTCAATTCGCTGCAGCGGCAGCTGGATCACTTCTCGCCGGAAGTTTGCCTGGAGGAGAAAGTGGTCGAATTGATCAAGCTGGAGGAGCGGCTGTTCGAGATCCGTACGAACAAGGCGGTACACTTTGCGCGCTCAGTCCTCATTACCGCCGGTGTCGGCGCGTTTGAGCCCCGCCGTCTGGAGCTGCCGGAAGCGGCAAAATACGAGAAGAAAAATCTGCACTATTTTATCAGTGATCTGCATCAGTTCAAAGGGCAAAAGGTGCTGATCAGCGGTGGGGGCGACTCTGCGGTCGACTGGGCGCTCATGCTGGAGCCGATTGCGGAAAGTGTGACGCTCATCCACCGCCGGGACAAATTCCGGGCACATGAGCACAGCGTGGAAAGGCTGATGAAATCAACCGTAAATGTTCAGGTTCCAATGGAAATCGCGGCGATTGAGGGGGAAGACGTGATCGAGAGAGCTACCCTGCGCAACGTAAAAACGAAAGAAACCATGAATCTTGACGTCGACGCCGTCATTGTCAACTTCGGATTCATCTCTTCACTTGGACCGATCAGCGAGTGGGGGCTGGACATTGTGAACGGCTCTATTGTCGTCGACTCCCGGATGGAGACGAGCATTCCGGGCATCTTCGCCGCGGGCGACGTGACGACCTATCCCGGTAAAATCAAGCTGATTGCCGTCGGATTCGGTGAAGCCCCAACCGCTGTCAACAACGCCAAGGTGTATATCGACCCGAACGCCAAGCTGTCACCTGGCCACAGCAGCAATATGAAGCTGTAATTGATATAAAGGCCGTGATTCTCTACGAATAGTAGAAAGTCACGGCCTTTTTAAGTTTTTCATCCGGCCCCTGTCGCACCGCTGTCCTGAAAAATGATTTCGCACCGGAGGTTATCCTTTAGCGGATCTTTTGGCTTGGCCGCTTACAGCGGCGGATTCTTATGGCATTTGCGGCATACCGGATAATAGGCTTCGTTCCCGCCGATCTGGATTTGCTTGCCGCTGTAGACAGGCTTCCCGTTCTCGACCCTTAGCGTCATCGTCGCCTTGCGCTCGCAGAACCAGCAGATTGTCTTCATTTCCTCGATTTTATCGGCATAAATCAGCATATACTTGCTGCCCTCGAACAGATTGTTCTGAAAATCATTCTTGAGGCCGAAGGCCATCACCGGAATGTCCAACTCATCAACGATGCGAACCAGTTGGAGAATACTTCCTTTATTCAAAAATTGGCATTCATCGATCAGCACGCAGTGGGGTTTCGGCTGGGCCGCACTCACGATTCCGAAAATATCCATATTATCGTCAATGGCGATAGCCTGTCTGCGGAGCCCGATCCGCGAGGAGACATAGCCGATTTCATCCCGGTTGTCGATGGCCGAGGTGAAAATCTGCACCGACTTGCCTTGTTCTTCATAATTATGAGCAACTTTAAGAATCTCGATCGATTTTCCGCTGTTCATTGACCCGTATTTAAAAAATAACTGTGCCACTGTCCATCTGTCCTTTCTTAAAAGAAGACCTAAAATCCAATATCCGAAAATGCGACCTTAATAGATTAGCACACTCCCAGCCGCCGAGGCCAGCCAAAAAAAGCGCCGTGCTGGTTATTTGTTTAGGCTATCTGTTAATATATCTGTATGGGAACCTGCCGGTCTTTGACAGTGCGGGTTATTTTGCGCGAAGTGAACCGGATGAGTGTGGAAACTATAGAGAAAGGAGCGGATGAGAATGGCGGAGAAGCTTGATTCATATAAGGAACGGATCGCGAAGCTGAAAGAGGATGGCAAGCTGACGGCTGATGCGGAAGCGCTGCTGGAAGAATTGATGATGGGCCTTCTGGAGATGGAGCGGAGCAACAGGGCGCTGCGGAAGGCGGCGGTAAAGGCGGCCGGAGGACAGACGATGTCCAGCCGTCTGCGCGATGCACTGTACGAATAGGAAGAAGCGATTATGGAGGAACGCGGATGTCCATGATTTTTCCTTTTTTGAAAAAATACCGGGTCGCCGCCGGCTTCGCCCTGCTTATGATGCTGGTGGAACTGGCGGTGCAGCTGTCACAGCCTTTGCTGATTTCCAAAATTATTGATGGCGGCATCCGGCAGCGGAATCTTTCCGTGGTCTGGCTGTGGGGCGGCATATTGGCGGCAAGCGCGGCTTTGGCTTTTACCGCCGGCATTCTCAGTTCTTTTTTCGCCTCGCATGCCAGCCAGGGATTCGGGTTCGATCTAAGAGACAAGCTGTACGCGAAGGTGCAGTCTTTATCCTATGAAGCGTTTAACCGCTTTGCCGCGTCCACGCTGATTACGCGCCTGACGGGAGACGTGACGCAGCTGCAGGATATGGTCTTTACGTGCCTGCGGTTTATGTCCCGCATTCCGCTTATGGTGGTTGGCAGCGTCATTATGGGTCTGGTCGTGCAATGGAGGCTTGGGCTTATTCTGGCGGTGACCGTGCCGGTTATGATCGTCTTCCTGTTTATCCTGATGAGAAGATCATCGCGGATGTTCCATACGGTCCAGAGCAAGCTGGACGGAGTGAACAGCGCCTTGCAGGAGAACTTGACCGGTATCCGGCTAATCAGGGTATTTGTGCGGATGGGCCATGAGATTGGACGGTTCGCTGGTTACAGCAAGGATCTTATGCGCAGTACGGTATCTGCGCTGCGGCTTACAGAGTCGACGATGCCCTTCATACTGTTGATGATGAATGGCGGCATTCTGCTGCTGCTGTGGCTGGGCAGGATTCAAATCACAGCAGGGGCAGCCACGCAGGGCCAGACCGTCGCGGTGATCAACTACTCGCTGCGGACCATCGGAGGATTGTCGGCTTTATCCGGGGTTGTGGCAGGCTATTCCAGATTGCTGGCTTCCGGACTTCATACGGGACAATATTCGCTACGGACGGCTGGACGCTTCCGACGAAGAGGTGGAAAGGGCCGCCAGATTGGCCAACGCCCATTCCTTCATCATGCGTCTGCCGGGAGGGTATGACCGGATGCTGTCGGTTGAAGGCGGAGGGATCAGCCAGGGGCAGAAGCAGCTGATTGCCATCGCCAGGGCGATTCTGGCAGATCCGGCCATGCTGGTGCTGGATGAAGCGACCAGCAGCATTGACACGGAAACCGAACTGAAAATTCAGGAAGGTCTCCAATCCTTGATGAAAGGGCGCACCAGCTTTGTCATCGCCCACAGGCTGAATACAATTCGTCAAGCCGATCGTATTCTTGTGCTTCAGGGCGGCAGGCTTGTTCAGCAGGGCAGCCATGAGGAGCTGCTGGACAAGGGCGGGTTATACAGCGAACTGGTTAAGGGCGCAGTGAAGGCATAAGCCATGGCCGTAATCTCCGGTCCTAGACCAACGGGGGCCGGAGATTACGGCTAAATGAGGGGCGAGTAACATCTGCCCCGCGCCGACCCTCACTCGCCCGGATAAGTCTTCCTCAGAAAAGACACCGATTGCTTGATCAGCGCTTCTAACACTTCAACCTTAATATCAGCGATTTTATTAATGTAGACGCAGCCTTTTCCTGCTGTATATTTTCCCAAATCCGCAAGCAAAGCTTCCCGTTCCGGATTATAGGCCGCTAAATAAAGGCTGATCTTGGCCTTTCGTGGCGAAAAACCGGCGAGCGGCGCATCGCCCTCGTGGCCCGTGGCATATTTATAGTGATAGGTTCCGAATCCGATAATGCTCGTTCCCCACATTTTTGCCGGGAATCCGGTCGTTTCCGTAAAAATATCGAGCAGCTTGTACGCGTCCTCACGCTTTTGGGGATGCTCCACGTTTTCAATAAATTCGATAACACTGCTGTCGTTTTCTTTCGTCTTGGGTTCATACATAGCAGAAATTCCTTTCGCAGTCGGACTGGACCCGGCAGCACAGATTAAACGGCTTCTTTCGCTTCCTTCAGCTCGCGGAGAGGGCCGCTTGTCCATTTTTTCCCTAGCTTAATTGAAGGCTTCTCGATGTAATAGTACGACAGGCTGGAAGCCAGAAGCGACGCAGCGATAGCGATGGAGAGCGTCGCCCACATAGGCAGCAGATTGTGGAAAGCGTAAACGCAGGAGAACAGCACCACCGAATGGTAGAGATACAGGCTGTAAGAGATCGCCCCCAAAGATTTGACCGGTTTTTTCTCGAGCAGATTTGAAATCCTGGGTGAAGACAAGGTCGATGTAATCAGGATACACACGCCAACCGCGATTCCCCAATCAGCCGTGAGAGACAGCCAAACCCCGCTAACGGAGAACAACCGTTTGAATACAGCATCGCCGATCCCGGCGTAGGTATACACGAACAGACCGGACAACAATAGAGCATATTTCATTGGAACACTTAAACGCAGCACTTTCGAAATGAGATTTACCCGGTATTTGGCAAGCAGGGCGCCCAGGATAAAGAACGAAATGTAGTGGAGAGTAAAGTAGAGATTGGAGGAGATGGGATGCGAATTTGCCGGATGCGCCAGATTGTTGAGTAGAAGCGCCGTACCCGATAAGAGTATGCCCAGAGCCACATTTGACTTCCAGCCGAATCGCTTGATGAAGAGCATGATGAAGGGGAAGACGAGGGAGACTCGTAGTTCGACGGACAATGACCACAGGACGGGGTCCAATGCGTAATCCTTAAAGCTGCCCAGCAGAATCATATGATCCACAATCAGCCAAAAGGACAAAGGCGTGCTCCATACATCATGAAAAAAAGAGCTGAACCCGGAATGAAGTCCCGGATGATAAAAAGCCAGATAAGCCAAAATCGAGCACCCGACGGCCACGATGTAAGGAATATAGATTCTGCACAGCCTTTTGATAAAAAAATGCGGGATATTCACTTTTTTTCCATCGGAATAAAAGGGCAGCGACAGGACAAATCCGCTTAAGACAAAGAAAAAGATAACCGCTTCATGCCCCGCTTTGAAGATTCGAAGTGGTGTGTAATTTAACGCATCCAGCCACAGCAATCCTGTAAAAATAAAGACAAAATGATGAACGACAACAGTCAGCGCCGCCAGACCTCTTAAAGAGTCCAACTGATGATATCTTATCAACCCAGCACCTCCGCGATATTCATTATTGAAAATATGATCAGGATCAGGAAGCAGGTTTGGAAGGCCGCCTCGGTCCGTCTCTATGCTTCTCCTTGAAGCGGGGTCCGACATAATTCCGCTTGCGGTCCCGGGTCAGAATCCAGCCGCCCAGAAAGCTCATGCCCGCTGCGAACATGACAAGTCCTCCGGCAAAATGAAGCCAGGCGAACAAAGGCGAGGCCGTCTCGTCGCCGTGCATCGCAAGATAGTTGAACAGATCGTCTTTCATCATGAGGAAGCCCTTCATAGCCAGCAGACCAGGCAGCACCAGAATAAGGATGGCAATAAAGCGGGAGAGCAGCAGTTTCATAACCGTTTCCTTCCTCTCTATAACCTTTATCCGGGAATGGGCGGAACGTTGTATTCACTTAATTAACAGCATTTTGCAAAATACTCATATTTATGATAACGCTTCGAATTTTAAATGTCCATGGCGCAAAGGCATTTTGTGATATGGGCAAAAGGGAGTACAATAGAGTGGATTATGCGAATGATGCGTAAAGAACTGGGGGATACGAATTTATGACCATTTCATGTGATGTCGCGGTGCTTGGGGGAGGAACCGGGGGCTATGTAGCGGCAATCCGGGCTGCACAGCTCGGCAAGTCGGTTGTCGTCATCGAACAGGATAAACTGGGCGGGACGTGCCTGCATCGCGGCTGCATTCCAAGCAAGGCGCTGCTGCGCAGCGCGGAGGTTTACGCGGATATTGCAGAAAGCGAAGAATACGGGATTGAAATTTCCGGCGTTAAGCTGGCGTTCGGCAAAGTGCAGCGCCGCAAGGAAGCGGTTGTGGAGCAGCTGCATCAGGGCGTCCAGTATTTGATGCGTAAAAATAAAATTCAGGTGCTTAAAGGTAAGGGGCGGGTGATCGGCCCTTCGATTTTTTCTCCGCGCAGCGGGGCGGTCGCGGTGGAGCTTGAGGACGGCGAGATGGAGACGGTGGTGCCGGTCAACCTGATCATCGCCACCGGGTCGCGCCCCCGGGTCATTCCGGGGCTTGAGCCGGATGGGCAGTATATTCTAAGCAGCGAAGAAGCGCTTCGGATGGAGGAGCTGCCGGCCTCGATGCTGATCGTCGGCGGCGGGGTTATCGGCGTGGAATGGGCGTCGATGCTGGCCGACTTCGGCGTACGGGTCACAGTCGTTGAGGCAGCGGAGCAGCTGCTTCCCCGGGAAGACGCAGAGGTAGCCAGAGAACTGCAGCGCCTGTTGAAAAAACGCGGAGTAACCGTAATGACGGGCGTAACGGTGAATGCTGGCACATGCCAGGTAACCGAAGAAGGCGTCAGCGTTGAAGTGACGAAGGGCGGCAAAACCGAGGTGCTGACCGCCGGCAAGCTGCTGATATCGGTGGGAAGAGAGGCCAATATCTATAATATTGGCCTGGAGAACACGGATATCCGCTTTGATAAGGGCGTCATCGAAGTGAATGCCAATATGCAGACGAACGAGCCGCATATTTATGCGATTGGAGATTGCATCGGGGGACTGCAGCTGGCTCATGCCGCCAGCCATGAAGGCATTATGGCGGTCAATCATCTGGCCGGAGAGCGGCTGCATCCCTACCATACCCACCTCGTCCCGCGCTGCGTATATACGCGGCCGGAGGTGGCGAGCGTAGGGTACACGGAGAAGGAGGCCAAAGAGCTTGGCCACAATGTCGCAACCGGAAAATTTCCGTTCTCGGCGATTGGCAAAGCGCTTGTGTACGGTTCGAAGGACGGCTTCGTGAAGGTTGTCGCCGATAAGACGAGCGGAGACATTCTCGGTGTGCAAATGATCGGGCCTCATGTGACCGATCTGATTGGCGAGGCCGCATTAGCCCAGCTGCTGGATGCGACGCCTTGGGAAATCGGCGAGGCGATCCATGCGCACCCCACGCTCTCTGAAATTGTCGGCGAAGCGATGCTTGCCGTGGACGGCAAGGCCATCGGTATTTGACAGGGGCCGAGGCGAAGGGTGGATGGCTGCCGGGTGAACGCACTTTACACTTTACGGACTTCCGGATGAAGGAAAATCACGTAAAAGTCCTGTAGCGCCCGGATACGGCCGAAGCGGGGGACTGCTTAACCCGGTCCCGCGTCATTGACGCGCAAACGGGCGCTGATCGGCTTTTCTTTTTGAAGTCAAACGCTATATAATAGACTTACACCCGATTAGTACCAGGTTTTAAGATCAGATCAATAAACGGTCTGCCTGCCGGTGGCGGAATCGGGGCCAGAACGAAGGAGGTACCCCTACTATGGATACGCAAGGTACTGCAAATAAAGTGAACAGGCATGAACCGCTTGGACTGACCGACGGCCAAGTGATCGACATGTACCGATATATGATGCTTGCGCGCAAATACGACGAGCGCAGTCTGCTGCTGCAGCGGGCCGGAAAGATCAACTTCCACGTCTCGGGCATTGGCCAGGAAGCGGCGCAGGTGGCGGCCGCCTTCGCGCTCGACCGGGAGAACGATTATTTTTTGCCCTATTACCGCGATTACGCATTCGTGCTGTCTGTAGGCATGACGACCCGCGAGCTGCTGCTGTCGGTATTCGCCAAGGAAGAGGACCCGAACAGCGGCGGACGGCAGATGCCCGGCCATTTCGGCAGCAAACGGCTGCGTATCGTTACCGGCTCCAGCCCCGTAACGACACAGGTTCCTCATGCGGTTGGCTTTGCGCTGGCCGCCAAGATGCAGAAGAAGAAGTTTGTCTCTTTCGTCACGTTCGGTGAAGGCTCCAGCAATCAGGGAGATTTTCATGAAGCATGCAATTTTGCCGGAGTCAATAAGCTTCCGGTCATTATCATGTGCGAGAACAACCAGTACGCGATCTCGATTCCGGCTCACCGCCAGCTTGGCGGCAAGGTCAGCGACCGCGCGCTCGGCTATGGCTTCCCGGGCATCCGCGTGGACGGCAACGATCCGCTGGAAGTATACCGCGCCGTCAAGGAAGCCCGCGAACGGGCGATAGCCGGTGAAGGCCCGACGCTGATTGAAGCGATGATGTACCGCCTGTCCCCGCACTCCACCTCCGATAACGACCTTGCGTACCGTACCAAAGAAGAGGTCGAGGAGAACTGGAAAAAAGACGGCGTAGCCCGTTTCCGGGATTATTTGACGGAGCTTGGCCTATGGAGCGAGGAACAAGAACGCGATCTCGCCGCCCAGTATAATCTGGAACTCAAAGAAGCAATCGAATACGCCGACAATGCGCCGTTCCCGAAACCGGAAGATACGCTGCTGCATGTGTACAGCGAATCCGAGGGAGGAGTGTAACCCATGGCAATGATGGAATATATCGACGCCATCCGGCTGGCGATGAAGGAAGAAATGGAACGCGACGACTCCGTCTTTGTTCTTGGTGAAGACGTTGGCGTTAAGGGCGGCGTGTTCACCACGACCAAGGGGCTGCAGGAGCAGTTCGGCGCTGAGCGCGTGCTTGATACGCCGCTTGCGGAATCGGCGATTGCCGGCGTGGCAATCGGCGCGGCGATGTACGGGATGAAGCCGATTGCGGAAATGCAGTATTCCGATTTCATGCTGCCGGCCACCAATCAGATTATCAGCGAAGCGGCCAAAATCCGCTACCGCTCCAATAACGATTGGAGCTGTCCGGTTGTCATCCGTGCGCCGATTGGCGGCGGCATTTTCGGCGGTCTATACCATTCACAGTGTACCGAATCGATATTCTTCGGCACACCGGGTCTAAAGATCGTCGCGCCGTATTCGGCATATGACGCGAAAGGGCTGCTGAAAGCGGCCGTACGCGATCCGGACCCGGTTCTGTTCTTCGAGCATAAGAAATGCTACAAGCTGATCAAGGAGGACGTTCCCGAGATCGACTATACCGTTCCGATCGGTGAAGCGAATCTGCTGCGCGAGGGTGATGATATCACAGTCATCGGCTACAGCCTGCCGCTGCATTTTGCGATGCAGGCGGCGGAGGAATTGGAGCGTGAGCAGGGCATTACGGCGCATATTCTCGATTTGCGCACGCTGCAGCCGCTGGACCGCGAGGCAATCAAGGCAGCCGTGCGGCGGACAGGCAAAGTGCTGATCGTGCATGAGGATAACAAGACGGGCGGCGTAGGCGCAGAGGTTGCGGCGATTATCGCCGAGGAGTGCCTGTTTGAGCTGGACGCGCCGATCTTCCGCCTGTGCGGGCCGGATGTTCCGGCGATGCCGATCAGCCCGCCGATGGAGAAATTTTTCATGCTCAGCAAGGACAAATTGAAAGCGGAAATGCTGCGCCTGGCGCAGTATTAGGGGTAGGCGGGCAAGTGGCCGGGCAGCGCGGGAAGTGCCGACTTCATGCGAAGCGAAATGGAGCGGCTTAGCTGGCTGTGGGGCTCGCTGAAGGCCAAGGGCGCGTTGCTGGCGAGGCCAGCGGAGAAGGCGCGGCCAAGGCCGTAGGGCTAGGCGCGCTAGCGGAAAGGCCTTGATCATAAGCAAACCCGGCGTGGCGCCCTCCCCCTTGAAAGGGAAAAACTCCCTCATATTCGCCTTCAACCGAACAAATCTACCAATGAACGGGAATTGTTCCCGCTTATTTTGCTCATTCGGCTGAAACAGACGGTTTTCAACTGAATAAACTGGAGGTTTTCCGTCTTATTTGATAAAAAGCGCTTCAATCCATAGATTTAACAGGAGAAATTCCCTCTTAGCTATTGAAACCCGGGCTAAAAATGGTTTACAACAACTTGCAACCAATGAAGACACGGTCTTGCGAGAGCGGGACGTTTAAGGAGTGAAAGTATGACCGACAACAAGAAATTGACGGACGTTACGATGCCTCAGCTCGCGGAGTCGCTGGTATCGGCAACCATCGGCAAATGGCTGAAGAAGCCGGGAGATTCGGTGGAGCAGTATGAGCCGCTGTGCGAAGTGATTACGGATAAGGTCAACGCCGAGCTGCCGTCCACGGTGGACGGAGTCATGGGCGACATCCTGGCCGAGGAAGGGCAGACGGTCGCGGTCGGCGAAGTGATCTGCCGGATCGCGGTATCCGCTCCGGCGGCCCCGGCTTCGGCCCCCGCCGAAGCCGCTCCCGCGCGCGCCGAGGCAGCGCCGCGCGCGGCCGTCGCCGCCGCGCCTACAGCGGCGGCGCAGCCTGCGGCATATGGCGCAGCCTATGCCGCGCACGATCCTAACGCGCCGATGCGGGCGCGTTATTCTCCTGCTGTGCAGAGCCTTGCGGCGCAGCACAGCATTGATCTGTCCGCCGTGCCGGGCACCGGCCTCGGCGGACGCGTCACGCGCAAGGACGTGCTGGCGTTCCTTGCGAACGGACCTGCTGCGGCGGCGGCCCCGCCGCAGAGCAGCCCCGCGCCGCAGCCTGCGGCGGGCGGCGCGTACGGCGCAGCCGCGCAGCCGCAGGGCGCGGCGCCCGCCTGGCAGACGGCAAGCTCGCCTGCGCCGGCGGAGACGCTGCCGCCCGTCCGGCACTCCGGGCTGCATCTGTCAGAATTGCCGCGCATCCCGGAAATCGAGGTGGAGAGCGGCCGTTCCGAGTATTTGATCGACGTGACGCCGATCCGCAATACGATTGCTTCGCGGATGCGTCAGAGCGTCTCGGAAATTCCGCATGCCTGGACGATGATCGAGGTGGACGTGACGAACCTTGTGCTGCTGCGCAACAAGCTGAAGGATGAATTCAAGCGCAGAGAAGGGATCAACCTGACGTATCTCGCATTCCTGATGAAGGCTGTCGTCAGCGCGATCAAGGATTACCCGATTATGAATTCGGTCTGGGCGGTTGACAAAATCATTGTCAAGCGGGACATTAATATATCGCTGGCGGTCGGCACCGAGGATTCGGTCTGGACCCCGGTTATCAAGAAGGCGGACCAGAAGAACGTGGCGGGTCTTGCCCGGGAAATAGAAGAACTGGCGATGAAGACTCGCGACGGCAAGCTGCGCGTTGAGGATATGCAGGGCGGAACCTTTACCGTCAACAATACCGGCTCATTCGGCTCGATTCTGTCTTATCCGATCATTAACTATCCGCAGGCGGCCATTTTGACTTTTGAATCGATTGTGAAAAAGCCTGTCGTCATCAACGATATGATCGCTGTCCGTTCGATGGCCAACATTTGCCTCTCGCTGGACCACCGGATTCTCGACGGCGTTATCTGCGGCCGCTTCCTGCAGCGGGTGAAGGATAATATCGAGAGCTACAGCATGGATACGAACGTCTATTAAGCGAAGCGCTCGCGTCGGTACGAATACCGGCCTGACTGGGGTCCGGGTAACCATCGGGCACAAGGACAGGCCGATTCCGGACCGGTTCTTAACGACTGCCGGGATACCAGAACAGGCCGTTTTTTACAAAGGCTTCGTAAGAATCAAGGGCAAAGGAGATGTTAAAGCATGGACACCGCAGAACCTCGGAAGCTGGAAATATCCTATTTTCCCATGATCGAATACAGCCAAGCCTGGGATATGCAAAAAGAGTCGGTCCGCGCCATTGACGCTGGCGAGCGCCTTGAGCGGCTGATTCTTCTGCAGCACCCGCCAACCTATACGATCGGGTCGCAGAACCATCCCGAGCATCTTCTGATGAATGCCGATCAGCTGCGGGAGCAGGGAATCTCCTTGTTTGAAATCGACCGCGGCGGGGACATTACCTATCACGGGCCGGGACAGCTGGTTGGTTACCCGCTGCTAAGAATCGGCGAGCAGGGCAGAGTCGACCTCCACGGCTATCTGCGGTCGCTGGAGCAGGTGATCATCGATTACCTTGCAACCTTCGGCATCGAGGGCGGCAGAAAGCCGGAGTATACCGGAGTATGGGTAGGCGATGTGAAGATTTGCGCCATCGGCGTGAAATTCAATAAGAGCCGCTCACGCAAAGGCTTCTTGACCAGTCACGGCTTCGCCTTTAACATTCGGGAGGGCATTGCGGAAGAAGGCTTCCGGGGAATCATCCCCTGCGGGATTTCACAGTACGGCGTGACCTCGCTGGAAGAGTGCACTGGCCGCAGGTTCGAGATCGAAGAAGTCGCAGCGGCGCTCGTTCCCCATTTTCTGAGCCGGTTCCCCTATGACGGGATCGTGTCGGACTGGGCGAATACCCCGAATGGACAGTAAACGAAGAGCAGCGCAAACAGCGGCCCGGAATATCCGGACCGCTGTGTAATTAGCGGGGAAAGCGCCAAGTCTCGTTATCCGGCAAGAAAAGGCTCGATAACAATCATAAGTGTAGAAGCAACCATTGCGATCAGCATTACATAAATAAAGACGCGGAACCATTTTTGACGTTGCATGTGTGACTCCTTTGAAATTAGTTTAAGTTTAGGGCATACAGCGCTTTTGCCGGGGGATCGGCTACAGCTTATTGTAACGTATACTTGAAAGCGAGGGAAGTCCGGTGGTAGTACAAGACCGATTGATTCAGGAATTTATGGAGCTTGTCCAGATCGACAGCGAGACGAAGAATGAACGGAACATCGCCGATCATTTGATCGGCAAATTCAAGGAGCTGGGACTGGAAGCCGTAGAAGATGATTCACAAGAAAGAACCGGGCACGGCGCGGGCAATCTGATTGTCACGTGGCCTGCGGAGAATGCGGAAGACGCTCCCAAGCTGCTGTTCACCTGCCATATGGATACGGTTGTTCCGGGTCAGGGAATCAAACCGGTGCTCGGCGAAGACGGCTGGATCACGAGCGATGGCACGACCATCCTTGGGGCGGATGACAAAGCGGGTCTGGCCGCGCTCTTTGAAGGGATTCGCGTAATCAAGGAGCAGAACATTCCGCATGGACAGATTCAATTTATCATCACGGCGGGCGAAGAATCCGGGCTGCTCGGCTCGCGCTCGCTCGACCCGAAATATTTGGACGCGGATTTCGGCTTTGCGCTTGATTCCAACGGCGAAATCGGCTCCATCGCGGTAGCCGCTCCGACGCAGGCGAAGATCACGATGGAGATCTTTGGTAAATCCGCCCATGCCGGCGTCAATCCCGAAGACGGCATCAGCGCCATCCAGGTAGCAGGCAAAGCGATTGCCGCGATGAAGCTTGGCCGCATCGACAGTGAGACAACCGCCAATATCGGCAGATTCGCAGGCGGCGGACCGACGAATGTCGTCTGCGACCATGTGCAGCTGGATGCGGAAGCGCGGAGCATTGTCCAGGAAAAAGTGGATCTGCAGCTGGCGCAGATGCGCGAAGCGCTTGAAACTACTGTGCGCGAATACGGGGCGGAATGCGAATTCCGCAGCGAGATCATTTACCCGGCCTTCAGCTTTAACGAGCATGACCCCATTGTGCAGCTGGCTGAGCGGGCCATCTCCTCGGTTGGACTGACACCAAGACGGTTCCCGTCGGGCGGCGGCAGTGACGCCAACGTGTTCAACGGACTGAAAGTACCGACGCTCAACTTGGCAATCGGATATGAGAATATCCATACCACTAAAGAGCGGATCAAGGCGGCTGATATCGTCAAGGCGGCCGAGCTGGTAGTGGCGATTGTCAAGGAAAGCGCAAAAAAATAGCGGCAGACAGCCGCCCGGCGACTCTTGTAAAGGGAAGGAGCCGCAGGCGGCCGCAATGCAGCGAGAAGCTGCTCTATGGGCCGAAATGCCGGCCAATATGAGCAGCTTCTTTTAGTGTTTCAGAAAACAAGAAGGGAAGATCACGAGGGTAGGCCGACTGCCGGATGCCTGTGGAACGGATTGCCGAAGTCGAGAGCGGCCGGATTAGCCCGAGAGGGCACCCTAAGTTTTACATGGCCTGGGGCGTTACACCTTCTTGCAGGCGGTTCTCCGAGTGCAGGTTGATATATTCCCGGTTGTGCAGCGACAACACATAAGCCAGCGGCATATCCGGCCCGAACCGCTTCTGCAAAGCGAGCAGCCCTTGACGAATTTGTTCCGGTTTTCCCGCGATCAACAACCCTGTACGGCCTACCCTGTTATTCATGACGATTTCCTTCTTTCTCTTGAAGTTTGCTATAATACACCGTATGCAGACCAGAGATAAAGGAGACCTGATAAATATGGAAAATCAAGGAACTGGATTGAAAAAAGTATGGCCGGCCAATCCGGCGCTGGACGAGACTACGGTATCCACCCAGCCTATTTTTGAAGGCAGAATTATTACGCTTCAGGTGGACACGGTGACCCTGCCGGACGGCAATACCGCAACCCGGGAAGTAGTTAAGCATCCGGGAGCGGTGGCGGTTCTGGCCCTGAATAAGGGTAAGATGCTCGTTGTCGAGCAGTTCCGCCAGCCGATGGGACGTACGGAAGTGGAGATTCCGGCAGGTAAACTGGACCCCGGCGAAGATCCGCTGGAAGCCGCTGGGCGGGAATTGCAGGAAGAGACGGGCTTTCACAGCGGAAATCTGTTCCTACTGAAATCGTTCTACACCTCTCCGGGTTTCGCCAACGAGATTATTCATCTCTATGTGACGGAGAATGCGCAGAGCGGAGAGATGGCGCTTGACGAGGACGAGTTCCTTGTTGTGACGGAGCTGACTCTTGAAGAAGCGTACGAGTACATTGCCGATGGGCGGATTGCCGACGCGAAGACCATGATGGCGGTCTACGCCTGGCATTTGTATACGCTGACCGGGAAATGGAACTAGGACATAAGGGAGCGCAGCAGGGCTTGAATTTAACGGGACTGGAACACGGGAAGGGCGCCGGGTGGAATCCTGCCGAGCCGGCTTCCGGACGAGGGACGCATGATCTGAATCGGCCCTCCATGGATGAGAAGCACAAGCGGAAAGGGGCCTCGGCCGCATCCTCTTCCGCGCTGGAGCTTGTCCGCTGCTATTGCGACCTGCATGTCCATATCGGCAGAACGTCCGAGGGACAGCCGGTCAAGATCAGCGGCAGCCGCGAGCTGACCTTTGCGGGAATCGCCAAGGAAGCGGCGGAGCGCAAGGGCATCGGCTTGATCGGCATTATCGACAGTCACTCGCCCGCCGTTCAGCGGGATATTCTGAACTGTCTCCATGATGGAGAGATGACGGAGGCCGAAGGCGGCGGCATCGCGTACCGCAGAACGGCAATCATACTCGGTACAGAGATCGAAATCCGCGAGCCCGGGCGCAAAGAATGCCATGTGCTGGCCTTCATGCCCGATCTTAAGGCGATGACCGAATTCAGCCTCTGGATGGGGCGCCATATGCGGAACGTTAACTTAAGCTCCCAGCGCATCTATGTCCCCTCCCGGGAGCTTCAGGACGAAATATACGGGCGCGGAGGGATATTGATACCCGCCCACATCTTCACGCCGCATAAAGGCTTGTACGGCTGCGCCGCCGAGCGGATGGCCGAGCTGTTCGACCTCCGGCGGATCGCTGCGGTGGAACTCGGCCTCAGCGCGGATTCGGAAATGGCCGGTTATATTTCCGAACTCGATCCGTACACGTTTCTGACGAATTCGGATGCTCATTCGCTGGGGAAGATCGGACGCGAATACAATGAAATGGAGCTCGCCGACCCTTCGTTTGCGGAGCTGCGGCTTGCGCTCGAAGGCCGCGAAGGCCGCCGGGTTACGGCCAACTACGGGCTGAACCCCCGGCTTGGCAAGTATCACCGGACGTACTGCGCGGGCTGCGGCAGCATTATCGACGAAGCTTATGCAACCTCGCAGCGCTGTCCGTACTGCGGCAGCGTAAAGCTGGTGCAGGGTGTGCTGGACCGGATTCTGAATATCGCGGACAGGGAGGAGCCGGTCGTTCCGGACCGCCGCCCGCCTTACCGTTATCAGGTTCCGCTGGAGTTTATTCCGGGTCTTGGAAAGGCGAAGATGAATCTTCTGCTGGAGGCCTTCGGCACTGAGATGAATATTCTGCATGAAGCCGGCGAGGAGGAACTGGCTGTGGTAGCCGGTGTGGAGCTGGCTGCGAAGATCGCCGCCGCCCGCTCCGGAAGCCTGGAGCTTACCGCCGGCGGGGGCGGAACGTACGGAAGGGTAGCCCTTGCGCCCAAGGACAAGTCATAGAGCGGGGCGTTTCTTCATATGGTGTAACATGTGACCATGAGAGGAGAACGTCCCGATGCGGAACTTCCGTCATATGATTAAGGAGCAGACACCGCTTTATATTTTTGTCGCCGTATTATTCTTGGTAGGGGTCGTCTTCGGCGCCCTGATCGTCAGCGCGCTGACGATGGACCAGCAACAGGAGCTCAGCGACTATCTGGGCAATTTCTTTATGACCGTGGATCAGCACGGGCTACCCGCGGCGCCGGAATCGTTCTGGAGCATAGCAGGTCTTCATCTGAAATGGATCGGCCTCATCTGGATTCTCGGCCTGTCGGTTATCGGGCTTCCCGGTATACTTGTCCTGGATTTCCTCAAGGGCGTGCTCATCGGCTTCACGGTCGGCTGCCTGGTAAGCCAATATTCATGGCATGGCCTGCTGTTCGCGCTCGTGTCCGTCGCTCCGCATAATCTGGTGGTGATTCCGGCGCTTCTCGTATGCAGCGCGGCGGCCATCGCGTTCTCGCTGCTCATGATCCGCAGCAGGGTGACTGCTCGCCGTCCGCTTCGCGTCGGGCGTCCTTTTGCCATGTATACGCTGCTGTCTTTTGTTATGGCCCTCTTAATTCTCGGCGTATCCTCCTTCGAGACGTGGGTTACACCGACAATGATGCGCTGGGTGACCCCCTCTTTGGTGCAGTCGGCGGCGGAATATAACGGACAGTAAAAGCGTTTGACTTCTCAAGATTACTCCCCCTATAATGAAAGAAGTGACTTTAAGAGAGAACACAGCGCTATTTTCCTGGGGGGAGGGAGAATGATGATGGAAGACAAGATCGATAAAATTAAGCAGCAACTGCAATCCCAAGGATACAAGCTTACACCCCAACGGGAAGCGACCGTACGCGTACTGCTGGAGAATGAGGACGATCATCTCAGCGCCGAAGACGTGTTCATGCTCGTAAAGGAGAAGGCTCCGGAGATTGGTCTCGCCACCGTATATCGTACCCTTGAACTCCTCAGCGAGCTTCATATCGTAGAGAAGATCAACTTCGGCGACGGCGTCGCCAGATATGATCTGCGGACGGATACTTCCAAGCATCATCATCATCATATGATATGTGTGCAATGCGGCAGCATGGATGAGATCCGCGAAGACTGGCTTGCGCCATTGGAAGAGAAACTGTATAAGGAATTCAATTTCTCGGTCATCGATCACCGGCTTGATTTTCACGGGATCTGCTACCGCTGCAGGGAGAAGAACAATTCGGAAGGTAAACGTTCTGAGTAAATTCATAGACCTATTAAGTTACATGAAGTTAATAGAAGATACACCCAGTAGCTCTCCCCGGCACTCTGCCGGAGAGAGCTTTTTGGTGGTGTCAGTAAGCCTTCTCATAACGCCAGAATATACATAAGCGGGCCGGAAGCTGCATAAATTGGGAAGGGATTGTCCGTATCAGCGGCAAAGCTATGAGGGCATCGGTTTTTTGCAGGGGTCAAAAGTTTTTCGCGGGAGGAATGCAAAATGATCATTTCCGTACCCAAAGCGCTTCGACGGCTCTGTTACATTGTGATATTTGTCGCATTGAGCTGCCTGTTCTATAATATAATGGACCTGCTTCACAGCTGGATCAATCCGGTTCCCGATCCGTACATACCGGAAGGCTCGGCAGTTCGGGCGTTTCACGAGATTCAGCCCGGGGGAGAGGCAATGAATCCGGGAGAAAGGCTTCGCCTGTACTACTGGTACGGGGAGTGAATTCGCTTTAGGCAGGAATAATTACGAAAGTTGTCGAATGAAACGTTTAGAAACGGGGGGTTCTTCCGGGGCTGTAAGTTTTGCGCGTTGTGGCGCCCTTTGCGCCGAATTTTTAACCGCATCTATGCGGCGCGCCAGGGTGGGAGCGTGGACCAATGAAGTCACACTTGCAGGCCTTTTTGCAGTATCTTTCCCGTGAAAAAAACGTGTCGCCCAGCACTCTGGAATCCTACGGACGCGATGTCTCACAGTTTCTGCACTATGCCGAAGGACGGGGCGTCCTAACCGTGGACGATATCCGCAAGCCGCTGATTACGCTCTATCTCGGCGGGCTTAAAGCGGCGGGCCGGGCGGCGGCGACCATTAACCGGAACCAGGTCTCGATCCGCGCCTTTTTTCAATTTCTGCTAAAAGAAAGGCTGATCACCGCCGATCCGACGCTTGAGATGGAAGCGGTAAGGTCCGAGAAGAAAGCTCCGATGGTGCTGAGCGTTGAAGAGGTAGAGCAGCTGCTGGCAGCGCCCGATCTCATGACTCCACACGGGCTTCGCGACAAGGCTATGCTTGAACTGCTGTATGCTGCCGGAATCCGGGTGTCCGAGCTGATCATGCTTGATGTTGGCGATGTGCAGCCCGGCCTGGGATTTGCACGGTGCTGCGGCTTCGGCGGCAAGGAACGGGTGGTGCCGATTGGGGTCATCGCGTCGGAATGCGTGGAGGCTTATACCAGGGACAGCCGGGACAAGCTGCTGCGTGAAGACAAGAACGAACCGGCGCTGTTTCTCAACAGTCTAGGCGGCAGGCTTACCCGGCAGGGGTTCTGGAAAATAATTAAAAAATATGCGAAGGAGACGAATATCCGGCAGGATATTACGCCGCATACGCTGCGGCATTCGTTCGCCGCCCATCTGCTGGAAAGAGGGGCCGATCTGCGCTCCGTGCAGCAGATGCTCGGACATGCCGATATTTCCACGACGCAGATGTACAGCGGCATCGCCCGCGCAAATATGAAAGAAGTTTATGAAAAGCATCATCCCCGGGCGCGCTAATGTATTTTTTTGGGAAAACATATCCATTATAACCATTACTTAAGCTAAAGGGAGCGTGGACGGAAGTGTCCTCTTTTAAACGGATTTGCTTTATCGTACTTGACAGCGTCGGCATCGGGGAGGCCCCGGACGCCGCCGGCTTCGGCGATGCGGGCGCGCATACGCTCGGCCATATTCTGGAGCGGAACCCTGGGCTAAAGCTGCCGAATATGCAGCGTTTGGGCCTGGCGAATATCGCCCCGCTGCCGCCGCTTGAGCCGGCTTCGGCACCGGAAGCCTATTATGGAAAGATGCAGGAGGTTTCCGTTGGCAAAGATACGATGACCGGCCACTGGGAATTGATGGGCCTGAAGATCGAGACGCCGTTCAATACGTATCCGGACGGATTTCCCGCGGAGCTTATACAGAAATTCGAGGCTGCCACAGGCCGCAAGGTGCTTGGCAACAAACCGGCCTCCGGTACCGAAATTCTTGTGGAATACGGCGAAGAGCAGATGAAGACGGGGGCCTGGATCGTCTACACCTCTGCGGACAGCGTGTTTCAGCTGGCTGCGCATGAGGAGATCATCCCGCTGGACGAGCTGTACCGCGCCTGCCATATCGCCAGAGAGCTGACGATGGCGCCTGAATTCTCGGTCGGCCGTGTCATTGCCCGGCCCTACGTCGGTGAGCCGGGAAGCTTTACCCGGACGCCGAACCGGCATGATTATGCGGTGAAGCCGCCGAAGCCGACGGTAATGAACGCGCTGGCCGACATCGGCAGGGATGTGATCGCCGTTGGCAAGATCAACGATATTTTTACGGGCGAGGGCGTGTCGGTTTCTTACCCTACCAAGAGCAATGAACATGGTATCGAAGTGACGATTGAACAGCTTCGTAAGCCGTTTGACGGGCTGCTGTTCACGAATTTGGTCGATTTCGATTCCCTCTATGGACACCGGCGCGATCCGGAAGGCTACGGCCGTGCTCTTGAAGTGTTCGATAAGGCGCTGCCGGATATTATGTCCGCCTTGGGCGAGGACGATCTGCTGATTGTGTCCGCCGACCACGGCAATGATCCCGTACACAGCGGAACCGACCATACCCGCGAATACGTGCCTCTGCTCGTATATGGTCCGAAGCTTAAGGCCCCGAGCAGTCTTGGCGTTCGGAAGACCTTTTCCGATGTGGCGGCGACAATCGCCGAGAATTTCGGAGCAGCGGCGCCGCAGTACGGGACTAGCTTCCTTGGAGAGCTGAAGTAATCCGCCTGACGGCGGCATGGATTTTTTGGAATCTGCATCATAATTACGCACACGCCTACATTTAAGGAGGAGCATACATGACGAACACAGTAAGCCTCGGCGCGATTCAGGAAGCAGCAGAGTACATCAAGAGTAAAGGGGCGGAAGCGCCGGAAATCGGGCTGATTCTCGGCTCCGGGCTCGGTATTCTGGCCGATTTGATCCAAGACGGGATTAGTATCCCTTATCAGGATATCCCCCATTTTCCGGTGTCCACTGTTGAAGGACATGAAGGAGAGCTGCTGATCGGTACGATCGAAGGCCGCAAGGTCGTGATGATGAAAGGCCGCTTTCATATGTACGAGGGTTACGGACCGGAGACGACGGCGTTTCCAGTACGCGTGATGAAGGAACTGGGCGTAACCAGCCTGCTCGTGACCAACGCCGCGGGCGGTGTGAATACGGATTTCTCGGCGGGGGATTTGATGCTCCTTACCGACCATCTTAACCTGACGGGCCGCAATCCGCTGATCGGACCGAATGATGCTAAGCTTGGCGTGCGCTTCCCTGATATGTCCGAGCCGTACAGCCGCCGGCTGATCGCTGTGGCGCGCGAAACGGCGAAGGCCCAGAACTTCACGTTCAAAGAAGGCATCTACGCGGGCCTGCTCGGGCCGTGCTATGAGACGCCGGCCGAGATTGTCATGCTGCGCCGCCTGGGCGCCGATGCGGTCGGCATGTCCACTGTATCCGAGACCATCGTCGCCCGCCATGCCGGTATCGAGGTGCTCGGCATCTCCTGTATTACGAACATGGCCGCTGGCATTCTCGACCAGCCCTTGTCCCATGATGAGGTCATGGAGACAGCGGAGCGGGTGCGCGAACGCTTCTTGAGCCTTGTGCTTGCTCTTATTCCGAACATGTAGAAGGAGGAATCCACAATGACACAATCCGCAAACAGCGCACCTGATGCCGTTGCTTATGGCGTACAGGTGAAGGAAGCCGCCGCCTATGTAGAATCCAAGCTGGGCTCTTATAAGCCCGTTATCGGCCTGATCCTCGGTTCCGGCCTTGGCGATCTGGGCGACCAGATTGAGGATGCCGTATATTTGCCTTACGAAGAGATTCCTCATTTTCCGCGCTCGACGGTGGAAGGACATGCCGGACGGTTCGTCATCGGCAAGCTGGAAGGCAAGGACGTCATCATTATGCAGGGACGTTTCCACTATTACGAAGGCTATGCGATGCGCAAGGTTGTGCTGCCCGTTTACGTTCTGGCCAAGCTCGGCATCGGTACGCTCGTTATCACCAATGCGGGCGGCGGCATGAACCGGGCGTTCAAAGCAGGCGACCTGATGCTGATCACCGATCATCTGAATATGACGGGGGACAACCCGCTGATCGGACCGAATGATCCGGAGCTTGGCGTACGGTTCCCGGACATGTCCCGCGCTTACGATCCGGAATATATCGCGCTTGCCAAGAAGCTGGCGCCCGAAATCAAGGGGGCGGATGGAGAAAGCTTGAAGCTTCAGGAAGGGGTATACGCAGGCATCAGCGGCCCGACCTATGAGACGCCGTCCGAGCTGAATATGCTCGCGTTACTCGGCGGCGACGCCGTCGGCATGTCGACTGTTCCCGAAGTCATCGCCGCGAGCCACAGCAGATTGAGAGTGCTCGGCATTACCTGTATCACCGACATGGCGATCGGCGACGAACTGGAGCCATTGACGCATGAGCAGGTAGTCAAGGTGGCGAATCTAACCAAACCGAAGTTTATCGGTCTTGTCCGCGCTTTCGTGCGCGAGGTACAAATTTAATATGCGGGCCATCGACATTATCCATAAGAAAAGAGACGGAGGCGAGCTGAGCCGCGAGGAAATCTCATTCCTCATCCAGGGTTACAGCCGCGGGGAAATACCTGATTATCAAATGTCCGCCTGGGCGATGGCCGTCTATTTCCGGGGCATGAACGCCCGCGAGACCGGCGATTTAACCCTGGAAATGGCCAAGTCCGGCGACCAGGTCGATCTCAGTCCGATTGCGGGCATCAAGGTGGACAAGCATTCAACGGGAGGCGTGGGCGATAAGACGACCGTCGTTCTCGCTCCACTAGTGGCATCGGCAGGGGTTCCGGTCGCCAAAATGTCCGGGCGCGGCCTCGGCCACACCGGCGGCACGCTGGACAAGCTGGAGTCCATCTCCGGCTTCTCCGTCGAGATGGACCGCGAGCGCTTTTTCGCTCAGGTCGGCGAAATCGGCGCGGCGGTTATCGGCCAGTCGGGCAATATTACCCCGGCTGACAAGAAGCTGTACGCTCTGCGTGACGTGACCGCTACCGTGGAATCCATTCCGCTCATCGCCAGCTCCGTCATGAGCAAGAAAATCGCCGCCGGCGCGGACGCCATCGTGCTTGATGTCAAGACCGGCAGCGGTGCGTTCATGAAGACGCTGGATGATTCCATCGCGCTGGCGCAGGCGATGGTTGATATCGGAACCCAGCTTGGCCGCAACACGGTCGCCGTCATCAGCGACATGGATCAGCCGCTCGGGTACGGCATCGGCAACGCGCTGGAAATCAAGGAAGGCATCGAAACGCTGCGCGGCCATGGTCCGAAGGATCTCACGGAAGTATGCCTGATCCTTGGCAGCCAGATGCTGGTTCTCGGCGGCAAGGCGCAGGATACGGAGGAAGCCCGCAGGGTCCTTCAGGAGCACATCGCGGACGGCAGCGCCTTTGAGAAGCTGAAGGTGATCGTCGCGGCCCAAGGCGGGAATGTTGCTCAGATTGAATCGCCTTCGATGCTGCCCGCCGCCCGGAAGCAGGTGGAGGTTAAAGCGGCGGCAGACGGCCATATCGAAGCGATCCAGGCCGAAGAAATCGGCATCGCCGCCATGCTGCTCGGCGCGGGACGGGAGACGAAGGAATCCGTCATCGACCTGGCTGTCGGCATCGTGCTGTCGAAGAAGGTTGGCGACGCCGTCTCCGCCGGAGATACGTTGGCCGTCCTGCATGTGAACGACGCTTCCGGCAGCAAGGTGAAGGAAGCCGAGGAGAAGGTGCTGGAAGCCTACCGCATTACGGCTCAGCCTGTAACGCCTCCGCCACTCGTCTATGCCATCGTTACAAAGGATGGCGTAACCCGGTATTAGTGGAGTATACTGGGATTGATTGTATTTTATGTGGTGGAGGAGAAGGAATGAGCCAAGCGTTTAAATTGTTGGATCCGCAAGAATTGTCGGATAATGTATTCAAGCTGATTGGGGAAGACTGGATGCTGATCACGGCAGGAGGAGCCGAGCGGTACAACACGATGACAGCCAGCTGGGGCGGACTGGGTATCCTCTGGCACAAAAAAATCGCTTTTTGCGTAGTAAGGCCAACCCGATACACCTATGAATTTATGGAGTCCTCGGATACGTTCTCGCTGTCGTTCTTTACGGAGGATTACCGGAGTGCGCTGGAGATTTGCGGCAGCGCCTCGGGAAGAGATACGGATAAAGCGGAGGCAGCGGATATCACTCCGGTGGAAGACACGCCTGGGATCGTGTATTTCCAGGAGGCCAGACTCGTACTTGAATGCCGCAAGCTCTACTATCAGGACCTAGACCCGGCTAAATTTCTGGATGAAAGCATTCATCAGATGTATCCCAAAAAAGATTACCATCGTTTGTATGTTGGTGAAATTACGCAGGTCCGGATTAAAGAATAAATTCGATTGACAATTTATTTTGATACGGCAAGAACGGCCATTCCCTTTGGGGTTTGGCCGTTTTTTTTATATTTTATCTGGAAATACCGGGAATATTTCCACCCTTTTCTGACGAAACTGGAACACAGTACCTGCGATAAGAAGGTTAACGTTCAGGAGGGGAACTTTGATGACAAAATTTCGCTTATGTTTGCTGGCGCTGTGCATCGTATTTAGCGCTGTGAGCCCGGCCACCGCGGCGTTCGCGGAGGAAAAGGGGCAGAAGTCCGGCGGTGCCGCCAAGGCGGCCGATCTGGCGCCGCAGGCGCGCTCGGCCATTCTGATGGATGCCGGGACCGGAACCGTCATTTACGAGAAGAACAGCCATGATAAGCTGCCTCCGGCAAGCATCACGAAGATCATGACGATGCTGCTCACCGTTGAAGCGCTGGATGACGGACGGCTGAAGCTGACCGATAAGGTCCGGACAAGCGACTACGCTGCGTCGATGGGGGGTTCACAGATTTTTCTGGAGCCGGGTGAAGAAATGACCGTCGATGAGATGCTGAAGGGCATCGCGATGGCTTCCGGGAACGATGCGTCCGTGGCGATGGCGGAGAAGCTCGCCGGTTCGGAGAGCGCTTTTGTCGACCTGATGAACAAGCGGGCGGAGGAGCTCGGCATGAAGGATACACATTTTGCCAACTGCAATGGGCTTCCTGCCGAGAACCACTATTCCTCTGCGCGTGATATCGCGGTCATGAGCCGCGAGCTCCTGAAGCATGAACGGATTATCAAATACACCGGCTCCTACCAGGATTATCTGCGCAAGGATTCGGAGAAGCCGTTCTGGCTCGTAAATACGAACAAGCTGGTACGCTTCTATACAGGGGCGGACGGACTGAAGACCGGCTATACCTCGGAAGCCAAATTCTGTCTGTCGGCGACCGCGTCAAGAGACGGGCTGCGGGCAGTCGCCGTCGTGCTGGGAGAGCCCAATACGAAGACCCGCAACAGCGAGGTATCGGGCATGTTCGACTTCTTGTTCTCGCAGTATAAAGTCCATACGATTCATAAGGCCGGCGAGACGCTGGGCACACTCAAGATCGGGAAGGGCGTAAAGGCCGAGCTGCCGATCAAGGCGCAAGAGGACTACACCATTTTGCTGAAAAAAGGAATTACCCAGGAAGGCGTCCGTCATGAAACCGTCATTCTGGATCAAGTCAAGGCTCCAATATCCAAAGGGCAGACGATTGGGAAGCTGGTTGTTTACCAGGGCAATACGATTGTGAAGCAGTATGAGCTGAAGGCGCCCGAAGATATTGCCAAGGCCGGCTGGTGGAAGCTGTTCAAACGGACGGCAGGCTCGATGTTCAAGGTGAACTGACGGATAGAGCGGCGCGTCAACACTGAGGGATTCGTCCCTTCATGCTTTGCCGGACATGAGGCGGTTTATGCCGGCTTGTCCCGATCCTTTTGTAGAACGATGAGAGTTTTCTTCTAGTTTTGTCGTGAGGCAGGATTCGCTCTTTGCCGCGTAGAAATCGTTGTCCTTGAAGACGTTGTAAGCTGCCAAAGACCGTTTCAAAGCAACGAAGAGGAGAGTGGCAAATATGAATTCTCATGTACAGTTGGAGCATCACAGGGGTGTGCTGGTCGTTCGTTTGACCGGGGAGCTGGACCATCATGCGGCCGATTTTGTGAGAATGGACTTGGATGAAGCGATTTTGCGGAAGCAGGTGGAGCATCTTGTGCTGAACTTGAAGGATCTCCAGTTTATGGACAGCTCGGGGCTGGGTGTTATTCTGGGACGGTACAAGCTGATTCGCAGCAAAGGCGGAAAAATGGTCATCTGCGATGCCAACCCGCCGGTCAAGCGGCTCCTGGAAATGTCGGGTCTGCTGAAAATCATGCCGCTGTATCAGGATGAAACTGCAGCGCTTTCGGATTTGGAGGTCGCGTTATGACACAAGCACAAGCGGAAAATTACATGAGCGTCCAGTTTGCGGCGCTGTCGGAGAATGAGTCGTTCGCGCGCGTAGTCGTCGCGGCTTTCGTCTCCAGGCTCGACCCGACCCTGGATGAGCTGAACGATCTGAAGACAGTTGTGTCGGAGGCGGTCACCAACTGTATTATTCACGGCTATGACAGCGATCCGTCGGGGATTGTATACATCTCTGCGGTGATCAGAGGGGAGACGGTGCATCTTATGATCGAGGACAAGGGTAAGGGCATCGACGATCTGGAGCTGGCGCAGCAGCCGCTGTACACATCCAAGCCGGAGCTGGAGCGTTCGGGCATGGGCTTTACCATCATGGAGAACTTCATGGACGAATTTGAAGTCGCCAGCGAACCCGGACAAGGGACCTCGATCCGGATGAAGAAGACGATCGTCTCAAAAAAAGCTTTATATAATTAGGGGATGGAGCCATGGATGCAGAATCAAAAAAAGCTCCGCAGACCTATTTGGACGATGCGGAGGTCAAACGGCTGATCGCGCTCAGCCAGGCCGGGGACACGACTGCCCGCGACACGCTGGTGGGCTGCAATATCCGGCTGGTCTGGTCGGTGGTTCAGCGGTTTATGAACCGGGGGTACGAGCCTGACGACCTGTTCCAGATCGGCTGTATCGGTCTGCTGAAGTCCGTGGACAAGTTCGATCTCAGCTATGACGTCAAGTTCTCAACCTACGCTGTACCGATGATTATCGGCGAGATCCAGCGGTTCCTGCGTGATGACGGCACTCTGAAGGTCAGTCGGTCGCTGAAGGAAATGGCCAACAAGGTCCGCAAAATGAAGGACGAGATGTCCAAAACGAATGGCCGTCTGCCGACAATCGGCGAGGTGGCGGAGGCGCTGGGCGTTACGCCCGAAGAAATCGTCTTCGCCCAGGAGGCCAACAAGCCGCCAACCTCAATCCACGAGACCGTGTTCGAGAATGACGGCGACCCGATTACCCTGATCGACCAGATTGCTGACGAGTCCCAGGAGAAGTGGTTCGACAAGCTTGCGCTGAATGAAGCCATCGGTTCCCTGACCGAGCGTGAACGGCTGATCGTCTACCTGCGCTACTACCGCGACCAGACCCAGTCCGAGGTCGCAAGCCGCCTTGGCATTTCCCAGGTCCAGGTGTCGCGGCTGGAGAAGAAGATTTTGCAAAGTATCAAGGACCAGATTGCACAGTGAATGGTTGCCGAACGGATGACCCGTAGGAAGAAGCCTTGGCGAAGGCTGCTTTTTACGGGTTTTTGTCTGCTTTGGAATATTAGTTGTTTTATTGATGTTTTTTGCCGAATATAGTAGTAGACAGTCCCAATAACATAATTTACAATGAGTGCATATTTGAAAATATAGGATGAATTATAAATATTTTATCAATATTTTTAAGGAGATGAGGGTGTTGGTCGGTATTTATGGCGTGAAAATCCCCAAGTCACCAGGAACAGATTATCATGAGGTACTGAATCGTCTGTCGGAAGAGAGGAGAAACCGTACGCTTCGCTTTTCCAGAAAGGATGACCGTATCCGAAGCGTAATAGCGGAAGCCTTGATTCGAACTTTGTTCCTTCGGGAACATAAAGTTGACAACGAATCTCTTCGGTTCACGGCTAACCGATACGGCAAACCTTTTCTTGCTGCATATCCGGATTATCATTATAATCTATCGCATTCCGGAGACTATGTTCTTTGCGCCGTTGACCAGCAGCCTATAGGAATCGATATAGAAGAGATTAAGCCTATAGACCTAACTATAGCCGACCGCTTCTTTTCCGGCAGGGAGAATGAGGAAATAAAGGAAATACCCGAAGATAGGCGTATCGGTTATTTCTATCAATTGTGGACCGCCAAGGAGAGCTATATCAAGTTTAGAGGTAAAGGACTGTCCATGCCGCTCAATTCTTTCTCTATCCGGATTGACGATAACGGTATTGAGCTGTCAGAGAAAGACGGCTGTCCGCTGAAAGAACCGGATTGCTATTTCAAAGCGTTCCATCTTTCCCCCCAATATAAGGTCACACTATGCTCTGAAAACCCAAATCATCCCGAAGAAATACAAAGGATCGATGGCCTTGAACTATTCAAGGAATTTGTTGAGGTGTCGGGAGGGAATTATGCAGCGCGTTAAACTGTCGGCAACGAATTATTCAGGTATGGCTGACAGTGACTTTATTAATCTCCTTAGGGCAATTACTGAATATCCGGAAAAAGTGATAATGGTCATTAATCAGGTTCTATCAGCTAAATCCCTCAATTCTTCCGGGGGACGTACGGTTTGAACATTTTTCTCTCATTCGTCATGTTTTTCTCTCTCATGTCAGGCATTGAAAATAGACTTCATGATATGATAGAGGGGAAAATATAAAAAAGGATGGAGTGTGGCTACATGCAAGAGGAATTGGCAAAAGCGTTAAATGAGCAAATGAATTTTGAATTTTATTCGGCGCATGTGTACTTGGCGATGGCAGCGTATTGTTCGGGCGAAAGTCTGGACGGGTTCGCGAACTTTTTTCTGATTCAGGCGGAAGAGGAACGTTTTCATGCGATGAAGATCTACAAATTCCTTAACGACCGGGATCAGCGGGCTACTCTGGCGGCACTGCCTGAGCCGAAGAATGATTATGCTTCCGTTCTGGAAGCTTTTGAGGCAAGCTACGCCCATGAACAGAAGAACACCAGCAAATTCTATCATCTGGCCGATCTGGCGCTTGACGCGCGTGAGCATGCCACGATTTATTTCCTGAAATGGTTCATTGACGAGCAGGTCGAGGAAGAGGCGCTGTTCAGCAACATTATCCAAAAGCTGAAACGGATCGAGAACGACAGCAACGCTTTCTATATGATGGACGCCGAGTTTGCGGCCCGCACATTTACGCCTCCGGCCGAGTAAGACCGGCGGCCCTGGCTTCTGAGGGGTACATACTTAAATCAAGCCCGAGCCTGAGTGCCGGGCTTTTTTGTGTTGCCATAAGGGGCTGTTTTCGGATACAATTCTATCGATAATGATTATCAATATCAAATATTTAGAGGGATTTATATATGCACTTACTGGAGGAGAGCGATGGAGCACCAACCGGAATTATACGATGTAACGATTATCGGCGGAGGGCCTGCCGGTATGTATGCGGCTTTTTATTGCGGTATGCGTGACCTGAAGACCAAATTAATCGATGCGAATCCAGAACTGGGCGGTAAAATGCTCATATATCCCGAAAAGGTCATTTGGGACGTAGGCGGTGTCACGCCTGTACTTTGCAGGCAGCTAATCGACCGGCTTAAGCAGCAGGGGGTTACCTTCGATCCGGCCATTGTACTGGGGGAGCAAATTGCCTCGATGGACCGGCAGGAGGATGGGACTTATCTATTGACCTCCTCGGGGGGAAACATCCACTGGACCCGCACGGTAATTCTGTGTATCGGGTACGGTATTCTAAAGATGGCGAAGCTGGAGATTGAAGGAGCGGACCGATATGAGATCTCTAACCTGCATTATACCGTTCAGGAATTGGAGCTATTTAGAGGCAAGCATGTGCTGATATCCGGCGGCGGTGACACTGCAGTAGACTGGGCAAACGCGCTGGAGCCGGTGGCGGAGCGGGTTACCATCGTGCATCGGCGCGAGCAGTTCGGCGGACATGAGAAGAATATTGCCAACATGAAAGCGTCCTCGGTAAATGTACGCACGCCTTATTCGGTAAGCCAACTGTACAGCTCCGGTGGTGAACGAATAGAGGAAGTTACCATCTGTCATGTGGATACCGGAGAAACCGAACGGATTAAGGTGGACGCCGTCATCGTCAATCACGGGATGAGATCCGATTTCGGACCCGTGCGGGAATGGGGGCTGGACATGGGGGAATGGAGCGCGAATGTCAGCGAAAAGCTCGAAACGAATCTGCCCGGCGTGTTCGGCGCGGGTGATTTTGTCAACTATGGCAGCAAGGTGAGGCTGATTGCCGGAGCGTTTACGGACGCGGTATTAGCGGTGAACAGCGCTAAGCTGTACCTTGATCCGGAAGCCCCGAAGGTCGCTTACGTCTCTTCGCATAACGAACGCTTCAAAGAGAAGAATAAAGCGCTGGGCGCTCTGGAATGATCGGCAGAGGTTGACGGTCCGCAGGATATCCGCTAAGTGAGAGGAAGGCTGCGCTGTCCTTACTGGGGAGGCACAGCCTTCCGCCTTATTTCGGCCTTTCGCCAAGGGCAATGTTCCGGGGTAGGATGGGAAACAAATTTTTTCTATAAAATGCTAAATAAAGCGTTTACACAAAATCTTCCTTATGCTATGATCGAATAAACATGATCATGCAAACGTTTGTGAATTTTCTGCTGTGCTTGGAAACCGGAGAGGCAGCAGATTTTTTATGCGTTCTGTGCAAACGTTAGCACCAATGTTTAATGAACCTAAAGCGGAGGGGATAAAATTTCTATGTCAATGGAGTATGACAAGAAACGCTGGCGCTGGCTCTCTTTTGTAACCGCTATCATTATGGTTTTTCAGTTGGTTTCGGGGCTGCTGCCGACAGCGGCGCACGCCGATCCGGACACCTTGGCTGCCGATTCGCTGACCGACCAGCCGGGCGGGGCAACGAAGTGGATCGTTGTCGGCATTCAGAATTGGGACAACAGTAATACGCAAATGCAGATGAAGCATCTGGCAGGCGGATTTTACGAGTATTCCACCGTGCTGCCAGCTGGCCACTACGAGTTCAAGCTCGTTAAATCCGGCACCTGGAGCGGATTTGACAACAGCGGCAATAACTTTTCCTTTGATCTGGGCGCGTCCACGAAGGTCAATTTCTACATAAATGAGGACCTGAATGAGGCGCGGATCAGCTTGCCGAACGTGCAGGGAATCCAGCAGTATACCCCAACTCTGCCCCCTGACAAGTGGCCCAGACTGGTCGGAGATCTGCAGCCTGTCTTCGGAGAAGCGGAGTGGTCGCCGGGAGAAAGCCAGCAGTTTTTTGTCGATTACAACTTTGATAACACGGTATACAAAATCCAGCGGAGCCTGCCTGCGGGGAACTATCAGGCGAAGGTCATTTTCGGAACCGACTGGAACAACGACGAGAACTACGGAGACAACGGTCAAAACCTTGCTGTAAACGTGCTGGATCCGGCCAATGTAACGTTTACGATTGATTACAGCTCGGGCAGCAGAAATCTGACCCATGATTATGTTGCAAAAAATTCGGCCTACGACGGCAAAATCGATAAAGGCGCCATCGCGTTCGACAGCCGTTCCATTACTTACAAGAAACCCTTCGGTGCAATTAAAAAGGGGCAGCAGGATGTCACTTTGCGGATTGCCGCCCAGCAGGGCGACGTGCAGTTGGCTAAGGTGGAGCTGACGAATTCGGATTCGCTGTCCAAAGATTTTACGATGAACCGGGTGACTTCGGTAAATAACAAGGATTATTTTGAAGTGACGATTCCGGGAAGCCAGTTCTCCAAGATCGGTATTTGGGGCTATAAATTCATCCTGGTGGACGGTGCAGCCAAAGCAGAGTATGGCGATGACACTTCCAGAGGCGGAAGCGGAAGCGTCAGCGATGACGGCGCCGTTCCTTACGATCTGACGGTATACGATCCGGACTTCAAAACGCCGGACTGGATGAAGAATGCGGTGGTTTATCAGATTTTTCCGGACCGCTTCTTTGACGGGGACAAGAGCAACAACCGCGCCAAGACTGCGGATGGATACCGAGGGGCGAACTCGGATAAATATGCGACAGAGAAGGACGGACAGAAGCTGCAATATTTTGACGGCGGGGTAACAAATGATCCGACTCCGGATCAAGTTTGGGGAACGTGGGACGATGTACCGGAGAATCCCGACCGCACCACAGCGGAGAATAAGCCTTCCTATCCGGACGCCCGGACTGATGGAGCATGGACCAACGAGTTCTACGGCGGTGATATCCAGGGGATACAGGCCAAACTCAGTTACCTGAAATCACTGGGTATTACAACTCTGTATCTCAATCCCGTAGCCTGGGCGGCTTCCAACCATAAATACGATGCCACCGATTATGAGCATCTGGACCCGATGTTCGGCGATCCGGTTTATAATACCCCTGGCGATCCGTCCTCGGGACTGGATTACACCGCTTCGCGGGCGGAATCCGACCGGGTATATCAGGCTTTTGCCAAGGCTGCCCACGAACAGGGAATGCATATCATTAACGACGGCGTGTTCAATCATGTGGGGGACGACTCGATTTATTTTGACCGGTATGGTAAATATCCCGAAATCGGTGCCTACGAATACTGGGCCAAAGTCTATGAAAAAATGAACGCGGACAAAATATCTAAGCCGGACGCGGAAGCCGCGGTCCGCGCGGAGTTTACGGCCAAGATCAATCCGCTGACAGGTGTAAAATATAAGTACCCGGACGATTTTTCATATACAACCTGGTTCACCATTTCGAACGAAAAGGTTAAGAACCGCGACGACGACAACCTGCATTACAAATACGACGCATGGTGGGGATATGACTCTCTGCCGGCGATGGATGCCAAAGAACCGCAAACGGAAGCAACGGACTTTTTTCCTGTGGATACAGAGGCGCTTGAGGGGCAGAACGAATGGAATAACATCGGCTATCGTGAGGCGGTCATCGGGCATGACCTTGCCGGTCTTAGCGAAGCCGACGCCGACAGAGAAATGCAGTCAACTAACTCGCAGAGATGGATGTGGATGGGCTCCAGCGGCTGGCGGCTTGACGTTGCTCCCGACGTATCGGGCGGCACGTGGCAGAAATTCCGCGAAGCGGTCAAATCGACCGAGGGGAGAACCGACGCAAACGGCAATCCGATTGAGGAACCGCTCATACTTGGCGAAGAATGGGGCGTTGCCACGCGCTACCTGCTCGGGGATCAGTTCGACTCGGTAATGAACTACCGTTTCCGGGGGGCGGTTCAGAGCTACATGATTTCCGGAGATGCGAATACCTTGAACCAGTCGCTGGAATCGATTCGTGAGGATTATCCGAAGGAAGCGTGGCAGGTCATGCTGAACCTGGTGGATTCGCATGATACTACCCGATCCCTCACAAAATACGACTATCCGGAATATGAAGAGGAGCATTTGGTGATTGCGAAAGATGCTACTGAGCGGGCATTGAAGCTGCAAGCTTTGACGGCGATTCTGCAAATGGGCTATCCCGGCGCTCCAACGATCTATTATGGCGATGAAGTCGGTGTCACAGGCACGAAGGACCCTGACTCCAGACGCGCTTTCCCATGGGAACGAATTGTTGAGAATGACAGCGGCAGTTACAGCGCAGCAGGAAAGTATGCAGAGCTATTCGGCACCTATCAGAAGGCGGCGAAGGTTCGGGAGGACAATGAAGTCTTCCGTACCGGCGATCTGAAGGCGGTCTATGCAAGCGGGGATGTGATTGTATATGCCCGTAAAAATGATACCAAAGGCGCGCTGGTCGCCATTAACCGGGGCAGCGACGCCCAGACTGTTCAGGCTGATGTCACCGGCTTTTTGCCCGAAGGTATAACCCTTCAGGATAAGCTGGGAAGCGGCGCGGAAGGCACGGTGACTGGAGGCAAAATCAGCCTGACGATTCCGACGCTCTCCGGCATGATGATGCTGTCGACGACTGAGTTGTCTGAAGTAGCTCAGGTCACCGGCCTGAAAGCGGCGGGAGGCAGCGGCAGCGTGGCTCTGTCCTGGAATGCCGTGGATGGCGCTGAGGGTTATATTGTCTACCGGGCGGCCATTGAAGGCGGCGGCCTGCAAAAGGTAGGCGAAAGCGGAAGCCTTGGCTTTACCGACAGCAGCGTCATTAATGGAAATAAATACTATTACACCGTGACGGCTAAAGTGGGAGCGAACGAGAGCGAGCCATGCGACATGGCTTCGGCAACGCCGGCTTTTGTCATTGATTCCGTCACAACGGTGCAGGAAGCAACCTATATGACGGTCGGCGTCGGCAAGGCAACCTACGAAATTCTGGTAGATATCAACATTCCCGGACTGACGGATGTGCCTGCCAATATTGGTCAGGATCCGACGGGCGTTATCGCCAAGCTGATTTACTATCCAAGCTCCGGCTCGCCGGATCAGGCTTTGGAAACGAAGCTGCGCTATAAAATGGACAATGCGGAGACCGGCTCCAAGGTGTACTGGGCGAAGTTCGAGCCGTCAGCGGCAGGCAGCTATACGTATTTGGCCCAGGTATCTACGGATAATGGAGAACATTTTGTATCTTCCAATCCGTCAATCCTGGCTGTCTCCCCCGACCCGGACGATACCGAAGGCCCGGCAGCCCCTGTACTGGGTGACATTCCGGTCGAGTCGAATATGACGCATCTGACCTGGACACTTGACGCGGCGGATGCCGCAGGCATCGAAATTTACCGGAAGGAGGCGGGAAAAGAGTATAGGCTGGTAGCTGCGCTTCCAAGCAGCATGCGCCAGTACACGGATTATACTGTCAGCAACGATACGGCTTATACGTATAAGGTCGCTGCCTATGACGCCGCTTACAATCGTTCTTACTCGGCGGAAAAAGAAGTCACCCCGAAGCTGGTCATGGTCGATGTCACGCTTCGCCTGCATTTGCCGGATTATACGCCGAGCACGGACGGCATTTATATCGCGGGCGATTTCAACGGCTGGAACGCCGGTTCGACCGCCATGAAGGTGCCGAGCGGCGCGACCGACAGAAGTGTGGTCGAATACAATTTCAAGATGATGGCGGGCAAGTCGATCCAGTATAAATACACCCGTGGTTATTGGGAGACCGAGGCGTTCACGAGCCATTCCCGGAATGCGGACGATACGACCGATATGGGCAACTGGGCATACAGCTCCACCGACACCAATATGAGGCTGACGATTGCCAATCAGGGCGGCAGCAAGCAGGTTATCGAGGATTACGTGCTGCGCTGGATCGATATGCCGATGATCGTTACGCTTCCTCGAACCTCGTACGGCACAGACATTGAGTATACGACGGACGAAAGTGCTATGAATCTAAAGGCTATCGTGCCGTTCGGCGTAGCCTTTACGATCAACGGGCAGCCGATCGCGGATGGCGCGATGGACGCTCACGGCAATGTCCTGCTAAGCAATATCCCGCTCGCGCCGGGAGTGAACAAGTTCGTGCTTCATATCGAGCCTACGGCTGAGACGCTGGCCCAGCCATGGTATACGGATAAAGGACGCGCCGGTCAGGCAACGAAGACGCTGGCGATTACCGTCACAAGATCTGGCAGCGATAACGGCGGCGGTGGCGGTACTACGCAGCCGACTCTGACTGAACTTACGGTGAGCCCGCCTACTTCAAGCCTGACCGTAGGCGACAAGTGGAGTACGTCTGTTCAGGCGCTTTACAGCGACAACAGCAAAGCCGATGTAACGTCGCAAGCAACGTTTGAGTCGGCGCAGCCGGGGATCGCCAGTGTTAGCGGCCAAGGCATCATAACGGCGGTAGCGGAAGGCAGGGCCGAAATTACCATCCGTTACGGCGGGCTATCGAAGGCAATTACAGTGCAGGTGGTTAAGAAGCCGGAGGAACCGGACGCGAGCAAACCGAAATTTTTAATCGTCGGCAAGCCTGCTTCAAGCCTGACTGTAGGCGACACGTGGAGTACCGTTGTTCTCGCCGTATACAGCGATGATAGCAAGGTTGATGTAACTTCACATTCGACGTTCGAGTCGAGTAACCCGTTGATTGCAAGCGTTGAAGCAGGGGGGAGGGTAAAAGCTCTCTCACCGGGTACGGCTGCCATTTCTGTCCGTTATAGCGGACTGTCTATGAGCTACGATGTTCAGGTGGTCCAACAGAGCGGCTCGGGCGGAACAGGCGGCACCGGCAGCGGAGGCGGCACATCGGCAGCCGATCAAACCCTAATAGCCGGGACGCAGACGGTAACGGCGGATCAGCTGAAACCTGACAGCAGCGGCGTCGTGTCGATCACGCTGGACCGTAATGCTGGGCGGCTCCTTCTGCCCGTTCAATCTGTATCGGCTGCGGGAATGAGCAGCCTTGAAATTAAGGGAGATCAGGTTACGCTGACCATTCAGGCAGAGGTATTGCAATCCCTCTCCGCCTTGCTGACAGCGGAGCAGCTGAACGGAGCGCATATTGCGGTGAGCGTGCATAAGCTGGAGCAAGCCTCCAAAGAGGCTGCGGCCAAGCAGCTGTCCCTGCCTTCTGGAACCGTTATGAGCTTTGCAAGTGAGGTGTACGATTTGGCTTTGCAAGCGGTCACGAAGGATGGTAGAGCGGTGAGTCTTGCCGCGTTCCCGAAACCGGTGGAGCTTACTTTCCACATGGACGCAAAAGCCGATTCACAGCTTACCGGCGTATACTACCTGAATGACGCCGGTATCGCGGAGTATATTGGAGGAGAATGGGACGGCGGCCTTCTCAAAGCGAAGGTGACCCATTTCAGCCGTTACGCCGCAATGGAATACATTAAGACTTATAATGATGTTCCGGCAGGACATTGGGCGAACCGGGCCGTTACCGTGCTGAGCGCCAAGCATATCGTGAACGGCATAAGCGGCGGAGGCTTTGCGCCGAACCAGCCGGTCACGCGCGCGGAGTTCGCGGCAATGCTCGTCCGTTCGCTGGGTCTTGCCGCTAAGGAGAAGGCATCTTTCTCCGATGTAACCGGTAAGGAATGGTATGCTGATTCCATAGCGGCCGCTTACGAGCGCGGAATTGTGAAGGGCGTGAATGCCGGGTCCTTCAAACCGCAGCAGCAAATTACACGCGAAGAGATGGCGTCCATGATCATCCGGGCCTATCAGGTGAAGGCGGGAATATCCGCGGCTTATTCGGAGCAAGCTTCATTCACCGACAGTTCACGCATCAGCGGTTGGGCGAAGAATGATGTGGCCGCAGCCGTGTCGCTTGGCCTACTGAAAGGCAAGGATGGCGGCCGGTTCGTGCCGAAAGAAAATGCAACCCGCGCCGAGTCCGCGCAAGCTCTGTATAATTTGATCTCGAAATAATAAGACATAGCTGCTTTTAGCCCCAAGCGGACGCTTGGGGCTGTTTGCTGAGGAAGGAGAGGGACATTAAAGCGAATGAGCAGCCCGCACATGAATGAGATTGCGGACTCGGGCGCTGCACGCTGCACCATCGACAATTGACGTTATTCGCTGGAAGGGGGGATTATGAGCTTGGCCTCTTCCTCAGGATTAAGCCAAAAATGCCCGTCTCCCAAATCCAGGAGACGGGCATTTATATGGGCTTAAGCGTTAGTCATTACTTTAGCGTGCTGTAATATATCCTTCCGCTTTCAGCAGCTCGGCGATCAGTACGGCGCCGCCGGCGGCGCCTCTAAGCGTATTGTGGGACAGTCCGACGAATTTGAAGTCGTACAGCGAATCTTCGCGCAGTCGGCCGGCAGAAATGCCCATGCCGTTCTCGAGATCGCGGTCCAGGTTCGTCTGCGGCCGGTTCTCCTCTTCGAAATAGGTGATGAACTGCTTCGGTGCGCTTGGCAGCTCCAGCTCCTGCGGGCGACCTTTGTAGTTCTTCCAGCTTTCCAGAATGTCTTCCTTGGAAGGCTTGTTCTCGAAAGAGACGAATACGGTGGCCAGATGGCCGTCCGTAACCGGAACGCGGATACATTGGGTAGTGATTTGAGGGCTAGATGCTTTTACAATCGCCCCGTCTTCAACAGTTCCCCAAATGCGCAGCGGCTCCTGCTCGCTCTTTTCTTCTTCACCGCCAATATAAGGAATGACATTGTCCAGCATTTCCGGCCAGTCGGTAAATGTCTTGCCTGCTCCGGAAATCGCCTGGTAGGTGCTGGCGACGACCTGTGTCGGTTTGAAGCCGCGCAGTGCGGTCAGCATCGGCACATAGCTCTGGATGGAGCAATTGGGCTTGACGGCGATAAATCCGGTTTCGGTTCCAAGACGCTTACGCTGGGCGGCGATAACCTCCAGATGCTCGGGATTGATCTCCGGAACGACCATCGGCACGTCCGGCGTCCAGCGGTGGGCCGAGTTATTCGAAATAACGGGCACGCCCGCTTTGGCGTAGGCTTCTTCAAGGGCCTGAATCTCATTCTTCTTCATGTCGACGGCGCAAAAAATGAGGTCAACCCCGGAGGCCACTTCTTCGACATGCGAAGCGTCTTGAACAGGAATATTCTTAACGGTTTCAGGCATTGGGCTGGAGAGCTTCCATCTGCCCTTTACTGATTCTTCGTACGTTTTGCCCGCAGAGTTCGCGCTGGCAGCGATTGCGGTTACCTGAAACCACGGATGATTTTCCAAAAGAGCGATGAAGCGTTGGCCGACCATGCCGGTTCCGCCGACAATACCGGCTCTAAGCTTTTGTGTCATAACGTTTTTCAGTTCCTTTCGAGGGCCGTAAAATAGCGGCATATAATGTACTGAATTATAAAGGATATGCCGGGAACGTTCAATATGAGAATGCACCCAAACAGCATATTTGTTTCATATTGTGTAAGGATTATGACGGATTTTTGTTGCCAATTGCATGAAGAGTTTGGGTGACGAACCATTTATGTTTTTCACGCATAGTGTCCTCGGTTGCTTGATCTAGTCCCCAATCGGGAAATCTGGAGCAGACGGAATGCCGCAAATAAATCCCAATAAAGGAGATTTGTGAAGTCAATCTCCATGCAAAGATGACATTGTTATTGGTCCGAGGCAAGGGCCAGAATGATTTTAACATATCCCGGATCATGGCCTCGTTCAGCGATTTGTCCATTTTCACAGAGTCAATATCCAGCATTTTCGTGATTATTTCTTCTTGTTTAGGCAGAAAGTCCAAGTGAAGCTTTGAGCAATCTACGCTGTCGGATTCAGCCATAAGTTCCTCCAAGTAAGCTTGCCATTGCTGCTCTTTCGATTTTCCCTCTATAATATAAGAGTATAGCACAGTGTGGTACATTGCTTTACCCTCGTCTAAGGGACATCAGGGTTATTAAGGGGTATTAATAGATATAGAGAGGAGTGAAGGTTATGACGACATGGAATTTGCAGGGAACAGCATGCCATTTGCTTGTCTGCGGGGGGAGCAGCTGCAAGAAACACAAAAGTGGGGAGATCGCGCAGGCGATCAAGAAAGAAATTGAGAAGCAGGGCGGGGAGGCTCTGATTCATACGACGTTTACCTCCTGCGCCGGACGGTGCGGAGATGCGCCGGTCGTTATTTCCTATCCCGAAGGGGTCTGGTACGGGGATATGTCGCCAAAGCGGGTCAAGGTGCTTGTCAGAAAATCGCTGGTGGGAAAGCGGTTCAAAAAAAATATCCTGTACACATTCGGGAAGGATGGCATGAAAGCTTCAGCCAAGGAAGGGATGAAGGGAAAGAAAAAGGGGAAAAAATAGAGTATTATGTAAATTGAACGCGAATTATACAGGTCTTCCGCCTTACCCGCACTCGGCAAAATAGCCGTCTGCGGGTTATTTTCTTTTGCGGCACGGGGCATTATCATCGAGTTGTTGGAGAAAAAGAAAGAATAGAGGTGAACGAACCGGATGTTCGTAAAGCTTGCCGACCGTGATCCCGTTCTAAACGGAAAAGTGTTCTTGAAAGACGAGATCCGCTATAACCTGCTGCATCTGATTTGTGGGAGTCCGGAAGCCCTGCGGATCAAGAGCAAGAGCGAAGATCTGATATTCGCTCAGACTCCGGGCTTCAATCCCTGGCTGTGGCTCTCCCCAGAGCTAACTGAAGAGCGAAAGGATGAGATGCTACGGAACCTGGCAGAGCATGTGCGGTCTCAAGTTTTTCCGGGGATATCCTCCGATCCCGGGACCGCAGAGTCTTTTGCACGTTATTATACGGAAGGCCGCAGGCTAAAAGCCCAGCCGTATATGATACTGGAAGCGTACATATGTCCCGAGGTTAGGCCCCCGGCAGATGTGAATGGATATATCGAACGGGCGAATGCGCGGCATACAGAAATGGTTGCGGCGAATATGTCCGCTTTTTCAAAAGAAGTATTCGGTGTCACGCCCATGCCCGACGATGTCTATAGAGCTGCTACGGCGGCTATTGGAACGGGAGGGCTATACCTGTGGAATGTAGATGGTATACCGGTCTCTATGGCGAGAATCGCTCACCGCACGGCCCGGCATGCCCGGATTAACGATGTGTACACACCGCCGGGCGAGCGGAAGAGTGGTTATGCCAGCGCCATTGTAGCGGCCATTAGCAGTTACTGTATACGGGACGGCTTGACTCCGCTGCTGTATGCGGACGCCAAAAACCCGGACTCCAATAAAGTGTATCAGTCGATCGGCTTTGCGGGCGCAGGAAGGATCGCGGATATAAGGTTTCGGTAATTTGTCTGCGGGATTTGACTTGTCTGCCGCAAGTTGACTATGCTATTAAAAAAAGCCGACGTACGCTTGATTAATCGCCGCATTGGGAGGCTTGGGGATGCAAAGATTGCAGATTTGGCCGGAGAGATTCCGCAAATTTTTTCTGAACAATAAATTCGTCGTTTTCCTGCTCGTGCTGCTGCTTATCGGGCTCAATGTGCTTGTATTCGCGAGGATACCGTTCATCTTTATGCCGTTATCGGTGCTGCTTCATACGGTGGCGCTGCCTGTTATTTTGTCGGGGGTCGCCTATTACCTGTTGAATCCGCTGGTGGACCGGCTGGAGCGTAAGAGCAAGGTTAAGCGCGCCTATGGGATCGTGATTTTGTATCTTCTTATTATCGGTGTCATAACCGTTATTCTGCTGACGGTCATTCCGATTATCAAGGGTCAGCTCTTGGATTTAATCGACAATTTCCCCCGTTACAGCGCTCAAATCCAAGAGGAATTCAGTGATTTAACGGGCAGCCGGCTATTCGATCAGTTACAGCAGAGCATGGGAGCCGACGTCAGCTCGCTGACGACGCGAGTGTCCGAATGGCTGACTACATTTCTACATAACGCTCTAACGGGTGTGGGCAGCTTGGTCGGAACGCTTACCGAGATCATTCTGGGAATTGTAACGACCCCGTTTATCCTTTTTTACATGCTCAGGGACGGCAAACGTTTCCCCGATTATATTCTGCATATGGTTCCTACCGCGCTAAAGCCGCAGACCCGGATGGTTATGTCTGAGATGAACAAACAGATTTCTTCCTATATCCGCGGTCAGATCATCGTAAGCTGCTGTATCGGAGCACTGCTCTACATCGGCTATCTGATCATCGGCCTGAAATATTCGCTTGTGCTCGCCATTGCTGCCGCTTGTACGGCAGTTGTGCCTTATTTGGGTCCGGCCATCGCAATTACGCCCGCGCTTGTCGTGGCACTGGTCACCTCGCCATTCATGCTGCTGAAAATGATTATGGTCTGGACGGCCGTTCAATTGATTGAAGGCAAGTTCATCTCTCCGCAGATCATGGGCAAGACGCTGAAGATTCATCCGATTACGATTATTTTCGTGATTGTTTTTGCCGGCAAAATGTTCGGGGTGATCGGCATAATTCTGGCCGTGCCCGGCTACGCTGTGCTGAAGGTAGTGGTCACGCATATTTTTCAGTGGTTCCGTTTCCGTTCCGGACTGTACGACTCGTCCGAGGACGGCAAAGAGCAGCCATAAGACAAACTGACGAAAGGATGAACGCTTGTGCGACAGCCTGAAGCTGCAACGATGTACGGAAAAGTACGGGGCATACAAGATCATGGCATTAACATCTGGCGTGGTATTCCTTTCGCCGCTCCTCCCACCGGCGAACTGCGTTTTAGGGCGCCTCAGCCTCCGGCAAGCTGGAACGGGGTGCGGGACGCCTTCGCCTTCGGCCCGGTATGCCACCAGCCGCCTGACCGGAAAGGCACCCGCTTTCCCGGAGGAACGCCGGTCTACGATGAGGACTGCCTATACCTGAATGTATGGGCGCCTGCCGGGGCGGAGTCTCTGCCTGTTATGGTATGGATTCACGGCGGGACGTTTCTGACCGGAGCGGGCAGCCAGCCGCTGTTCGACGGTGCCGCTCTTGCCCTCAGCGGAAATGTCGTTGTCGTATCGGTCAATTACCGTCTGGGACCGTTCGGATTTCTTCATTTGGCGCCGCTCGGCGATGACTACTCATCCAATGTGGGACTGCTGGATCAGATTGCCGCGCTGGAATGGACGCGAGGCAATATTGCCGGTTTTGGCGGCGACCCGCAGCGGATAACGGTATTCGGCGAGTCGGCGGGAAGCATGAGCATCGCCGCGCTGCTGGCAATGCCGGCCGCGCGCGGCCTGCTTACGGGCGCGATTATGCAGAGCGGCCCATCCCAGGCGTTTCGTCCCGAGCAGGGCGAGGCAGTTGCCTTAGGGCTGCTCGCCGAGCTGGGCATTGACCGGGCGAATGCAGGGAAGCTGCTGGAGCTTCCGGCCGAAGCCATTATGGAAGCGGCTGGAAGGCTAGTGCAGCGGCTGACCGGCGGTTCGCCCGCCATGATCTTTCAGCCTGTGGTTGATTCCCTGACACTGCCGGAAGAGCCGGTTCGGGCCGTCGCGAACGGTTCTGCGGCGGGTATTCCGCTGCTGATCGGCACGAACGCCCACGAAGGCCACTATTTTTTCCGTGAAGGTGCGCAGGTACCGGCCATCGAAGAGTCGCTGAAGGTGCTCCAGCAAGCGCTGGGTACACCGGATCTGTCAGAACTTGCCTCACATTATCCTGCGAACTGGGAGGGGCCTGCCGGGATCTTGACCGATCTGTTCTTCTGGGGCGGTGCGATTGCGTTTGCGGAGAGCCAACTGGAGCACGGACCGGTCTGGATGTACCGCTTCGATTGGGGAGTGAAGGAGCATCCGCTGCTCTTAAGAGCGGTACACACCGCGGAGATCCCCTATGTGTTTGGCAATATGTCGCATTTGCGGGACTTGGGACTCGCAATCAGCCCGCCGATGGAGTCGCTTTCGAGTAGCATGCAGAATGCATGGATTGCATTTGCCCACGGAGGAAGACCGGGTACCAGAGACCTTCCGTGGCCGGAGTACGGGCTTACGGAGCGAGCCACCCTTATTTTTGACGAAACCGCATGCGTGGTGAAGGACCCTGACCCGGAGAAACGCCGGCTGGTGTTCAAATATATTTCTTAAGATTGTATCGTTTGCATAAAACTCTTTACGAATCAGGGAAAAAGGAATAAGCTGGGATTGTGAAAAAAATTACGGAATACAAGATTCTCGGGGTAAGGTGAAATTCCTGACCGGCGGTGAGGTTCGCGAGGGCGGACCGCAGCCCGCGACTCCTTTTTTTCTTAGCTGGAAAGAAGGGACTGATCTGGTGGAAATCCAGAGCCGACGGTAAAGTCCGGAGGAGAGAGGATCAAAGGATAGGAACGGCTTTTTGCTAAGATTAAAGAATTTATAAGTTTTCAGCGGAGCTGAACAATTCTTTAATCGCAAGAAAAGCTACCGCTAATGAAGGATTCGGCGGCATCTTCGAAAGGGCACCAATCGGTGCTTTTCTTATGGACGTTTTTATTCAATATAACCCCCGAGATTGCCTCAAATTGGCACTCGGGGTTTTTTTGGTCTTGAACGGGATTTTGTATCGACAAGGAGAAATGATTTATGAGTAATGTAACGGCTTCTTCTCAAACTCAAACGGTGCGGACGGCGCCGCTGCGCGGCGGATTCTGGCTGGTGGTTCTTGGGGCGGCTCTATGGGGCGTCGACCCGCTGTTCCGCATCCTGCTGCTGAAGTCTCTGACTTCGTCGCAAATCGTGCTGCTGGAGCATGTGGTGCTCTTTCTGGCGGCCGCTCCCGTGTTATGGCGCCACCGGGCCGAACTGAAGCGAATACGGCTGCGGCATGCGGCCGCATTGATCTTCGTATCCTGGGGCGGATCGGCCGTGGCGACCATCCTGTTCACCAAGGCGCTCGCAGGCGGCGACATTAACGCTGTGGTGCTGCTCCAGAAGCTGCAGCCGCTGTTCGCCATTGGCCTTGCCGCCCTGGTGCTGAAGGAACGGCTGCCCCGCTATTTCGGTCCGCTCGTTCTGCTTGCGCTCCTTGGCACCTATTTGCTGACCTTTGGCTGGAGCATGCCGTTCGGGCAGGCCGCCAGCTTCATCGGAATCGGCAGCGTCATGGCTCTTGGAGCAGCGGCGCTGTGGGGCGGATCGACCGTGATGGGCCGCTATCTGCTTGGAACTATGAAGTACGAGACCGTTACTTCGCTGCGCTTTATTCTGGCGCTGCCGTTTCTATTCGTCCTTACGTCGATGGAAGGAGCGCCTTGGCAGCTGCAAGGGGGACTCGGTTCCTCCGCCGCCATAGCAATCAATCTGCTGCTGCAGGCGCTTCTTCCCGGGCTGCTCAGCATGCTGCTGTACTACAAAGGACTGAGTACAACCAAAGCCTCTTTTGCGACACTCGCAGAGCTAAGCTTCCCGATGACCAGCCTTGTACTGAACTGGATCGTCTATCAACAGCTAGTCACGTGGCAGCAGATTCTGGGCTTTGCGATGATCTGGACCGCGCTGTTCTTCATCTCCAGCCAGCAGAGAGAACGGCTTGAGGCGGCGAGCCAGCCGAATTCATAAAGCATGCCATGGAACGCCTGAGGGGACAGCCCCAGGGCAAATGCTCGAATATAGAAACGTCCAAGCCGGTTAACACCGCTGGCTTGGACGTTTTTTTCTATTTGGAAAAGTCAGTTGAAATGGGGAACCAGCTTGACAGCTCCGTATCCTAGCGATGCCAGCTGGCCCTGGGTCATGAACAGCCTGCCGCCAGTGCTGAAGCTGTTGGAAGGTGTGAGAGTGATTTTTGCCGCTCCCTGCGAGATTGTATATTGATAGTTCGAGGCTTTATAGGATGTTCCCGGCTGATCCAAGAGCTCCACCTTCCAGCCGAGGGCTGTCGCGAGAGGCCGCACAGGAATCCAGCGTTTGCCGTCTGCTTCAAATACTGTACTTACCGGGATGCTGAGGCCGTTGATCTCCGCCGTATACTCATATTGTTCAATAACGGGTACCGGGACGACGGGCAGTTCGGCAGGATTAATGCCAGCAGGTAAGGCTGATGAAGGTCTGGAAAGGACAGAAGGATAGATGGCCGACCGTTCTGCTTCACTCGTGAGAAGATGGGAGGCAGACGTCTTCAGATCGTACACCCTCTGCAGCCGGCGCGGCTCGTTCTCCACATACAGCAGTTTGGAGATGGAATTGTTAAAGGCATACATCGAGCCTGCTAGGACAGTGGTTCTTTTTCCCGTCTCTGGATTGTAAGCCGTAATCAAATTTTGTTTCGCCTGGCTGTCATACCCGGATTCCAGCAGCGTGTGTTGGTCGTACCAGCCCGTACGAAAGCTTGTCTGCATAGTTTTATACAAAGAAACGTCTCCGGTCTTCATATTTTTTAAATAATAGTCGTTAAGCTTGGCAATGTAGTCGCTGTATGGCGATAGACTCTTTACATAAAGATAGCGGGAACGCTCCAGAAGTCCCCATTTCCCGTCCGGTGACAGCGAATAGATATTTTTGTGGACAATGGCTTGGCGATCTGGATCGTATACATAACTGCCCTCGGGATCATCTGAACCACCGATTATTAGTGAGCCGTCCTCTGCTGTTCTGAAGAAATGGAATGGTTCCTGCCATTTGGCAAAAGTGCCGTCCTGCTGCTTGTATACCACCGCATTTTGGTACTTTTCGTCAACCATGTAGCGGATCGAGTATATCTCAACTCCTTTGGCGGCATCCACCGCGTAATCCTGCACGCTGTTTTCGGATTTGGCATATACGGAAGGCAGGACTTGTCCACTAAGGGTCAGCAGCACCGCGGCGGCTAAGATTATTCGGATAAAGGCTTGGGATAATAACTTCATGATTTTGGTTAATCCTCCTTCTTTTGCAATATTGAGTATAGACTCATTCGGCCGTGAAAAGTTTCGGGATATTCCTGATATAAGCAAGTCAGTCTGATGATTGCCCATGCGCAAGAGTAAAAATAAACCTTTCCACCCATACTACCGTTAATCTGGCTTACTGGCGTTAGTTTGAAATAGGAGGACAAGCGGATGAAGACCCACTCTGGTTCCGCCATCTATATACAACTGAAGAATCGGGTGACGCTTCCTCAAGGTAAAGGTGTGAAGCTTGGCGACATCGCATACCTGATTGCACCGCCGGAGTGGGAGGAGCGGCTAAAATCACTGCTTCTGGTCCAGCCGGAGTACAGCGACGGCAACCTGATCCTCATCGATCTGCTGAAGGTCATTCCTCTGGTGAAGCAGCTGCTGCCGGAAGCCGATATCGAGCCGATTGGAGAAGGAAAGACGATTGTCCAGATCAGCGAATCCAAGGGCGGTCAGAAGCCGTCGCCTGCGATGTTCGCGCTTGTCTGGCTGCTGCTGTTCTTTGGCGCGGCGCTGACGATTATGAATTTCCATGCGGACGTGAGTATGCAGGCGGTCCAAATCCGGATTGTGGAGATGCTGACCGGCCGCAGGGACGAGCATCCTTATCTGTTCCAACTGGCCTATTCCATCGGTATCGGGTTCGGCATGGTGATCTTTTTCAATCATCTTTTTAAGAAAAAATGGAATGAGGAGCCGACCCCGCTCGAAGTGGAAATGTTCCTGTATCAGAAAAATATCGACCAGTACGTTATTCATGAGGAATACCGGAAAATGAAGCGTGACGAAGGCGGAACAAGTGAAAGGGAGGAAGTGTAAATGACGGCTCCGATTGAGGTGGGCCTGAATTTGATCCTTGGCATTGCGGGAGGCATCGCCGTCGGCGGCGGGGTGATCGCTCTGTTTGTCGTGCTCGACATGATTCCGCGGTTGGCGCAGCTGACGAAATCTTACGATAAGGTTCACTGGTATGAAGGCGCTATGGTCAGCGGATCGCTGCTAGGCACGGTGAGCGATTTCTGGAACTGGAAAATTGCAGCAGGCCCGGTGGCCGAAGCGGCGGTCGGCTTGTTCGGGGGAATCTTTGTCGGCATGCTTGCCGCCGCCTTGACGGAAGTTCTTAACGTACTGCCGATTTTGGCCAAACGCCTTCATATGACTTCACACCTGTTCGGTCTGCTGATGGCGATGGTATGTGGCAAAGTGGCGGGTTCCTTATTTGATTGGTTTGTGTATCGACAGTAAACGGAGGGCTAAAGATGAGCAAATACATTCATAGCGGTGATTACTTGGACAGCAAAGGACCGAAGCAGCCGCTTTCGGATGCGGAGAACGCCGGAGATACCAGCGGGGCATCCAATCTTGTTGTGGAGCAAGCCGCCGGAGAAACCGAAGCAGCGGCTGAGAGCGACGCGTCGAGCGGCGCCAGTGAAGGAGTGAGCGCTGGCGCAGTTGACTTGGCGACAGGCTTCGTAATGAAGCAGAGCGCCGGAGCGGGCGAAATGGAAGCATCCTGGGAGCCTGGAGCTCCGGAGGAGGGCTCCGAAGGAGGGGTAACCGGCTTTATCAAGAGTATTTTGAGTGGTGAAGACGGCAGTAAGGAATCTTCTTCAGAGCAGGCTCAGGCAGGTTCGAACCTATCCCCGGACGAAGAACGGCCGGAAGAGCAAACTGGCGATGGGGCGCAAAAGGGAGAAGAAAATCAGGGTGCGGAGAGCCTTCAAGAACAGGAGGCGGCTTCGGGGCAGCCTAAAGATCCCAAGCAGGAGAAACGGGATAAGGAACTTTCAAATTCCGTGAAAGAATCCATTATATATTGGCATGGCGAGGACAAGATTCCGGAATCGCTTGATCAGACAAAAGAAATTTTGACCGAAGTGATGGGCCTTGGAGCGTCATTCGACGTAGTATTCCGGGAAATGGTCTTAGGCGGCAGAAAAACGGGTCTTTTATTAATCAGCGGCTTTGCCAAGGACGTCGTCCTGGATGAGATCCTGAAGCGGCTTACCTACTTGACCCCAGTCAGTATGTCTTCTGATGCCTTGGCCGCATTTATGAATGAGTACATCCCTCATATCCAGGTCGAGAAGGCCGATCGGATGAGCGACGCGATCAACCAGGCCATGGCGGGGATGAGCGTTCTGTTTATTGAGGGAGAATCGCATGTCATCATCATGGATACGCGGCTTTATCCGGTTCGGGGGCCGGAGGAGCCATCTATCGAGCGAGTGGTGCGGGGCGCGCGCGACGGGTTCACGGAGACACTGCTGAGCAATATCGCCCTTGTTCGCCGCAGGCTGCGTGATCCGGGACTGAGAATCGAGCTTCACAAGGTGGGACGGAGGACGCAAACGGATGTGTCCATCGCCTATATCGACGATATTGTGGATAAAACCCAGGTCAAAGCGGTCACCGAAAAAATCAAAAGCGTCGACATTGACGGCATTCCGCTGGCAGACAAGCAGTTGGAGGAGGCAATCATAGGGAAGAACTGGAATCCGTATCCTATGGTCCGTTATTCCGAGCGGCCGGACGTTGTCGCTTCCCACCTGCTTGAAGGCAGGGTCGTCTTATTCGTTGATACGTCCCCCAGCGTAATGGTCATCCCGACGACGTTTTTTGATTTGTGTCAGCATGCGGAAGAGAACCGCCAGACCCCGCTTATGGGCTCTTATTTGCGGTGGGTTCGGCTCGCCGGAATCTTCGCTTCCATCTTCCTGCTGCCGCTCTGGATGCTGTTAGTCATCCATCCCGAGCTAAAGCCCCCGATGCTCGAATTTATTGGTCCGCAGAAGAATGCCAGAATTCCGCTGCTTGCCCAGTTTCTGATCATCGAGTTCGGTGTGGATTTGCTGCGCATGGCCGCAGTGCATACACCCTCACCGCTTGGTTCGGCCATGGGCCTGGTCGCCGCGATTCTGATCGGAGACATCGCCGTGCAGACCGGACTGTTCGTTAATGAGGTTGTCCTGTATATGGCCGTGGCTACGATCGGCATGTTTGCTACGCCAAGCTATGAGCTTGGCTTGGCCAACCGGATTGTCCGCCTGCTCCTGCTTCTGGCCACAGGCTTCTTCCATGTTTCAGGACTTGTGGTCGCCTCGACCCTGTTCATCGTTCTGCTGACGGTCAACCGTTCCTACAACTCGTCCTATCTGTGGCCATTCATACCGTTTAATGCAAAGGCTATGGGGGCAATCCTGTTCCGCGTGCCGGTGCTTTCTTCCAAAACAAGGCCGTCTTTCAATAAAACGAGGGATAATACGCGTATGCCTCTAACCGCCGGAAAGAAGGACAAATCGTAGGATAATACAAATCAACTGCATATTTGTCCATTCTATGGCGTTCCCTTCCTCTGCTATACTGAATAGCATAAAAGAATGGGATGGATATTCCACAGAAATCGGAGGATTGCGAATATGTATTTACACGGGACGAGCCGGATTAACGATGCCGGTCATTTGGAAATCGGCGGATGCGACGTTACGGAACTCAAAGCCGAGTACGGAACTCCGCTATATATCATGGATGAACAGCTTATCCGCCGCCGCTGCCGCGAATATATGGACGCTTTTGCCGCCAGCGGGCTGGGCTTCCAAGTAGCCTACGCCAGCAAGGCGTTCTCGGTAATGGCGATGTGCCGGATCGCGGATGAAGAGGGGCTTTCCCTTGATGTCGTCTCCGACGGCGAGCTTTACACAGCTTTGCAGGCCGGATTTCCGGCTGACCGGATTCACTTTCATGGCAACAACAAGACGCCGTTTGAAATCGAGATGGCACTGGACGCGGGAATTGGCTGCTTCGTCGTCGACAACTTCGTTGAGCTGGAGCTTCTGCAAGCCATCGCGGCGAGCAAGCATGTAAATGTCAATATTCTGCTGCGCGTAACGCCTGGTGTTGAGGCGCATGCGCATCATGCCTATGCCGCCACCGGCCAGACCGATTCCAAGTTCGGTTTCGATATTGGCAACGGCTCGGCCTTTGAAGCGGTAAAACAGGCATCTGCCAAGGACAATCTGACGCTGCTGGGCGTACATTCGCATATCGGCTCCCAGATTTTTGAGACGGAAGGCTTTGAAATGGCGGTTGAGCGTGTAGCCGACTTTGCCCGCCGCGTGAAGGAAGAACTGAACACCGAGTTCCGCGTGGTCAACCTCGGCGGAGGCTTCGGCATCCGTTATACCGAAGGCGACACGCCGCTGCAAGTATCCGAATATGTCGCCGCCATCACTGGCGCGGTGAAGAAGTATTTTGCGGGAATCGGCGCGGTGCTGCCTGAAATCTGGGTCGAGCCGGGCCGCAGTATTGTCGGCGACGCAGGAACGACTCTGTATACGGTCGGCACGAACAAGACGATCCCGGGCGTACGCAAATATGTCGCGGTCGACGGAGGGATGGGCGATAATCCGCGTCCTGCGCTCTATGAATCGAAATATGAGGCGCTGCTGGCGAACCGTGCGAATGAGGCGTCCGTGGAGACCGTATCCATCGCGGGCAAATGCTGCGAAAGCGGCGATATGCTGATTTGGGATGTGGAGCTGCCGGAAACGAAGAGCGGCGATCTGCTCGCCGTAGCTTGCACAGGCGCCTATAACTATTCCATGGCCAGCAACTACAACCGTATCGCCCGTCCGGCCGTTGTATTCGTGCAGAACGGACAAAGCGATCTTGTGGTCAAGCGTGAAAGCCATAGCGATCTGATTGCCAATGACATTATTCCGGCGCGAATCGCGAAACAGCCGGTAACGAAATAACGCGTGTAGCGCGGGCTTTGAAGGCCATCATGCACATCATGTGCCGTGATGGCTTTTTGCCGTGCCGGGCGCCGGGCGATCACTGCTTGAAACTCCTGGCTTCGGTTGTGCACTGGTGATCCGCTGTTAATGTGCCGCCTAACTGGTCCGGGGAGACAAGGCGCATCAGAAGCGGACCTATATGCTTTGCTTTGGGAAGACTTTCATAGTAAACTGTAAAAGTATTGCACATTTTGTCCAACGTGAAAGGGGTATTTATATATGGCAAAACAAGCGAAAATCACACTCGAAAACGGCGGCGAAGTCCTGCTCGACCTGTTCGATCAAGATGCTCCCAATACCGTAGCCAATTTTGAAAAGCTGGCGAGTGACGGTTTCTATAACGGTCTTGTGTTCCACCGCGTGATCCCGGGCTTCGTGGCCCAAGGCGGCTGTCCTAACGGCACAGGAACCGGCGGACCAGGATACACAATCAACTGCGAGATCAACCCGAACAAGCATGAGCGCGGAACGCTCGCCATGGCGCATGCCGGACGCAACACCGGCGGCAGCCAGTTCTACATCTGCTTTGCTCCGCAGCCGCATCTTGACGGCCAGCATACCGTATTCGGCAAAGTAGTAAAGGGCATGGAATACGTCGATGCCTTCCAAGGCCGCGACAAAATGACTTCCGTGGAAGTTTACGAAGCGTAAGAACATCTTACAGCCCAAGCTCAATCAGAAAGCATAAAGCCCGGCCGCATGACCGATTGATTCGGAATGCGACCGGGCTTTTTTTATAGACGCTTAAACGCGTTCTCCGGCAGCTTCCCACCAATTACCACCTCGAGGCTTCTTGTGCAGATCAGGTTCCTTATAGTAGACTATAATTATTCCTTATTAAGAACAGGTATAGGCGGCCACGAACCTAAGATAGACCCCCAAATAATTCCTCCTGCAGAAAATAAAAAAACCAAGATCGAAAGTGAAAAAGTGGGTAATACAAATTAGGGATAACAGGTGCTGCCGCCGCTAACAACATACCGGCAAAGATTAAGAAGGAGTGTGATGAGACTTACATAAGCGCGCAAATAAGAAAAATGGTTCTTTTATGGTCAGTTCTGCTGTATTAATTGTAACGGACAATTCCCCTGATTAGCGAGCAATCCAATTTATATATTTGAACACGGTATTTTACCGTCAATTGACATGGGAGAGGGGAAGAAAGGGATGACGTTGCGGAAATTGATGAGGAAAAGAATCGCCTTGTGGCTCGTGATCCTGATGCTGGTTGCCCAATACAGCTATGGTCTCGGATTTACGACTGAAGTCAAGGCGGGAGCTATCGAGAACGACACGAATATTATCACCAGTGTGTCAATGGCGGTCTATGGTCCCGGCGGAGAGACGGTTACGGGCGATGTCTACGAGCAGGGCTCGGAAGTAACGTTGAATTATACCTGGGCCTTGCCGGATGGGCATAGTTATAAGGCCGGGGACACGTTTGCTTTCCATCTGCCCGACCAGTTCAAGCTATTCAATGATATTAGCGGTCCGCTGGTTTCTGATGAAGGCGACGTGGGCAGTTTTACCGTTAACAAAGATAATCATCTTGTTGTCATGACATTTAACAGCTTCATTGAGGACCATGACAATGTACATGGAACGCTGAGCTTCCGCACCAAGTTCGATAAAGAGGTAATCAAAGGCAGCACCGTTCAGGAGATCCTGTTCCCGGTCAACGGGGATACCCAAGTGGTCACCCTGCGTTTCAAGCCGAATATCGCGTCCGCCATTGAGAAAAAAGGAACGCCCGAGGGGTACAATGCGGAGAGCATTCAGTGGTCGGTGGATGTGAATAAGACACTGGAATCGGTCTATGGCGCGGAGATGAGCGATCCCATTCCGGCGGGCTTGACCGTTGATACGGTAACTGCCGCTGTCTATCAGCTTGATGTTCAGCTGGATGGGACGGTGAATCAAGGCCCTCTTGTTGATTCCGCAAAATACACGCTGGATGTTCAGAATGGAACGCTTAAGCTGAAGTTTGCCGATTCGCCGATCACCGGCGCATACCGTATTGTGTTTTCCACAGCAATTACCGATCTGACCAAAACGAAATTTACAAATACGGCATCCTTCTCTGGCGACAATTTGTCTCCGGTGACCGCCTCGGCAACGGTTGCGGTTCAACGCGCGCCGAGTCTGCAAAAATATGCAATTCGTTATGAACCCTCCACACAGACTGTCACCTGGGGCATCAATTACAATTATAACTATGGTACGATCCCGCAGGCTGATACGGTGCTCAAGGATTTATTCAATGACAGTCAGGAATTGGTTCCGGATTCCGTTAAAGTCTATAATGTGAGCGTGGATTCCGATGGAAAGGCGGAGGTGGGCTCACAGCTGGCGGAAGGAACGGATTATACGGTTTCACCGGCTTCCGCAGTTGGCAAAACCGGGTTTAAGCTTCAGTTTTTGCGGGATGTGACCACGCCTTATTTTATCGAGTACAAGACCAAGAACAAGGAGCGTCTGTTCGACTCCAAAAGAATATACAACACGGTAACCTCCGGCACTTATAAAGCGGAATACAATCAGGATATTCACCCCGTCATTATTTATAAAACAGTCGATGCCGCCGGAGCCGATTACCGCAACAAAACCGTAGACTGGAAAATTACGATCAACGAGGACAACTACCCGATGAGTGATGTTGTCGTCAAGGATACCTTCCCTTCCGGCGGCCTTACATTTATTCCGGAGTCGCTGGTAGTCCGCAATGCTTCGGGAACCGTAGTCCCTGCATCGGAATATACATTGGAGTATACCCAGCCGGTTGTGCAAGGAGAAGGATTCACCGTAGCTTTCAAAAAGCCGATTACCGGAAAATATACCATCAGCTATAAGCTGCGCTTTGACTATTACGGCATCAAGGACGGCGGGGATAAATTCTATAATACGGCAACCGTTACCTGGGACGAAGGAACCGCCTCGGCGAAGGCTATATTCAATCCCCGGATCGAAGTCAAGAATAACGGATTCAAATATGGACAGTACAATGCGGCGTCCAAGGAAATAACATGGTCGATTGGAGCCAACTATAACGGCAAGCCGCTGCAAAATGCGGAGATTGTTGACGCCATTGAGGCGCCGCAGCAGCTGGTGCCCGGATCGGTGAAGATCAAGCAGTTGTATTTATGGCCGAATGGCCTCACCTGGAAAATGTCCGACCTGAATGTGAAATACTCGGTTACACTAGGCAACGACAATGTGCTGAGAGTGAAATTCGATGAACCGGTGAATTACCCTTTCTACGTCGAGTTTAAAACAACTCTCGAAGGACAGCTGATTAACAGCGGCAAAGTTTATAATACGGCAAGCATTTATGACGGAAATAAGAAGGTATCGGGAGATCTGACTGGCGCTGTGACCATTCCATATGGTGGAGAGTATGTCGTCAAGAGCGGAGCGCAGGCTGGCGACAAGATTAACTGGACGATTCATATCAACCGGGGCCAATCCTTCATAAAGGATGCGAAGATTACGGATGTCGGAAGCGCGAATCAAATGCTGCTGACCGATTCGTTCCATCTGTATCCTACGACGGTTGCTCAGGACGGAACGCTGACCAAAGCAGCTCCGGAGCTTGTAAAGGGAACCGATTATACTCTCGATATCACCACAACGAATGAAGGCAAGCAGACATTTGTCTTAAGCTTTGTGAAAGACATTAAATCGGCGTATATCCTGGAGTACCAGTCGCTGATTGCGGCCCGCAGCGGAGAAACGGTGACGAATGCCGTTACGCTCAGCGGCAACAATGTGGTGGAAGTGACGAAGGAAACTTCGACTGAGATTATCGTCGGCGTGTCGAGCGGCTTTGGAACAGGCAGCGGTTCAAGAAGCATGCTGACGATCAAGAAGCTGGACGACGACGATCACCTGAAGCTTCTAGTTGGAGCGACATTTGATTTGTATCGTCTGAACGGAAGCGAACGCTTGTTAATCGGAACGAAGACGACTGGGGCGGACGGTACCGTTATATTTAACGGAATTTTGGCCGGAAGCTATGTATTGGTAGAGACGAAGGCACCCGAAGGCTATGTTCTGGGTGCCGCCGAGCGTCCGGTGACCGTTGGTGCAGGGGCAAATATTGTACTGCCAATAACCAATCATAAGCTCGCTTCACCGACACCGTCCGTAACACCGTCGCCAACGCCGTCCGTGACACCATCGCCAACACCGTCGCCAACGCCGTCGGCCGTTCCATCGGTACCGCCGTCTGTGAACCCGTCGGTTGCGCCATCGGTACCGCCGTCTGAGGCCCCGTCGGTTGCGCCATCTGAGCCGCCGATCGTGAACCCGTCGGCTGCGCCATCAGAATCACCGTCCGTTACGCCGTCAATTACACCGGCTCCATCAGCAACACCTACGGCTTCGACCGTCATTATCCCGGATGAGCAAATTCCGGCAGGGCCGGCGAATTCGAGTGAGCCGCAGCCTTCACCGGTACCTAGTGTGACGCCGACGGAAGTGCCGGCAGATGACGAGGTTCCGCTTGGCGGGGTCGACATTGACGAGGATGACGTTCCCAAAGGCGGCCCTTCCGACCCGGGTCCAAGTCCCGCAACCGGCAACTTGCCGAAGACCGGAGAAGGAAGCTCGCTTCCTATATATATGGGCGGTCTGGGTCTTATCCTGATCGGACTTATCCTCAACCGCTGGTTGATCCATAACAAGAAAACGAAATAACGGCCGGTCTAACATCCAGTATACCGGCTGAATCGGTAAGCGCCCGGGAGCCAACCCGGGCGCTTTTGCTAAACATTAGGGGCAGGTACGAGATTGCACGTATTCCTGTTTTTGAGACATTGAGCGATCATGATAAGCTATACTGGTAAAGAAGAGCAAGAGAATCCAAAGAGCGGGGAGGAAGGGTATGCTGCAGGAACAGGTGATATATAGAGTACTGACTGCCGCACTTGAAACCGGCGCTGATTTTGCGGAAATCTTCGCCGAGGATAAGACGAGCGGGCGACTTGAGATGGTGGGAGGAACGCTGGAAAGCTCCCTTTCCGGCCGTGATTACGGGGTAGGCATCCGGATTTTGCGGGAGAACTTTTCCGTCTATGCGTACACGAACGACAGCAGCGAGCAGAATCTAATCGCTACGGCCCGTTCGGCAGCGGCGGCCATTCGCGGCGGCGCAGCCGGCAGCCGGGTAATGGATCTTCGGCGGACGGTCATTGATCATCGCCATGTCATCGGGATTATGCCGGACAGCTCGCAGAAAAAGCGTAATATTGAACTGATGCGGCGCGCCCACAGCACGGCGGCAGCATATGATCCAAGCATCGCCCAGACGAAAATTCACGCGACGAATCAACTCCAAAATGTGCTGATTGCCAATACCGAGGGCCTATTGGTTCAGGATATGCGGGTCTATACTAGACTTGGGATCAGCGCGGTGGCGGAGGATGGGGACCAGAAGCAGTCCGGCTTCAGTGGACCTGGCGCCTATGCCGGTCACGAGTTTCTGGAAAGCCTGGACATCGAAGAACATGCCCGGAAGGCTTCCCGGATTGCGGTCACGATGGTCAAAGCGGCCTATGCGCCCAGCGGGAGGCTCCCCGTCATTATCGACAACGGGTTTGGCGGCGTCTTGTTCCATGAAGCCTGCGGCCATGGGCTGGAGTCGACCGCCGTCGCACCAGGATCGTCAGTCTTCGCCGGTAAAATCGGTGAGCAGGTCGCTTCGCCGCTTGTGACCGCGGTCGACGACGGTACGATCCTGAATGCTTGGGGCTCGCTGAATATCGACGACGAGGGCGCCAAGACGCAGCGCAACGTCCTGATCGAGAACGGCATACTGAAGGGCTACTTGATCGACCGGATGGGCTCACGCAGAATGGGCTTACCTTCCACGGGCTCCGGCCGCCGGCAATCCTATAAATTCGCTCCGGCTTCGCGGATGAACAACACGTTCATTTGCAATGGAGCGTCGACCCGCGAGGAGATAATCGCAAATACCGAATACGGCATTTATGCCAAGTCCATGGGCGGCGGCTCGGTAAACACGGCCACGAGCGACTTCAATTTTGCCGTTCAGGAAGCCTATATTATACGTAACGGCAAAATCGCCGAGCCGGTCAAGGGCGCGACCCTGATTGGCAAGGGGATCGACTGTTTAAGCAAAATTGACATGGTTGGCAACAACCTCGAACACGGACAGGGCATGTGCGGGTCAGTCAGCGGCAGTCTGCCGGTTAACTGCGGACAGCCGACGATCCGGGTGTCGGAAATGACCGTCGGGGGAAGAAAGGGGGAGTAGCGCGTTGAATATCGAAGAGTTTCAGAAAGTTCTTTTTGCACAAGGCCGGGAAGCGGGCTTCACCGAAATGGAAATCTACTATGCGAACGGCCGGTCCACCTCGGTCTCGGTGCTTAAAGGTGAAATTGATGCGTACAACATCGTAGAGAGCGGCGGCCTGTCGTTCCGCGGCCTCATCGGCGGCAAAATGGGCTATTCATCCACCGAGAGGCTGGATTATGAATCCATAGACTATTTGCTTGACGAAGCAGGAAGCAATGCCGAAGTGCTGGAGAACGAGGAGCCGGAAGAATTGTTTGCCGGTTCCGGGCACTACCATTCCGTGGATACCTATTTGGCTTCTCTAATTAAGACTCCCCCCGGCCAATTGATCGAAGCCGCCCTTGCGATGGAACGCATTGCCCTGAATGCCGATCACCGCATTGATATGGTTAGACGCTCCGCCGCCTCGGTCAGCGAAAGTGAAGTGCTGATCGTAAATACGAAAGGCCTGAACTGTCACAGAAAGCATAGCTCCGCCTCTGCGAGCATTTATGTGCTGGCTAAAGAATCGAAGGATGCGAAGGAGACCGTGACCGGAGGCTGGTTCGACTTCTCTCTGCGCAGCTTTGACGATATCGATCTGGAAGGTGTGGCGCTGACAGGCGTCCGGGAGGCCGTTTCCAAGCTGGGAGCGTCGACGGTGCCTTCGGACAATTATCCCATTATTTTTAGAAATGACGCTGCAACTTCTCTGCTGTCAAGCTTCGCTTCGGTGTTCTCCGCCGAGTCGGTGGACAAAGGATTTTCCCGTCTAAAAGGCAAGCTGGGCGAGCAGGTGGCGGGGAGCAATATATCGATCATCGATGACCCGCTGATGGAAAATGTGCCGTCAAGCAAGGCGTTCGATGCGGAAGGCAGCGCCACCGCGCGGCATGAACTGATCAAGGACGGCAGACTGCTTACCTTTTTGCATAACCGCAAAACGGCCCGAAAGGCAGGGGTCCAGAGTACAGCCAATGCCGCAAAGGGCGGATACAAAGGCATGGTCGAAGTTTCGCATCATAACCTGTATATCGCACCCGGAACAACCAGCCTTTCGGAAATCATCCGTGAAACGGAACGGGGGATTCTGATCGTGGAGCTTCAGGGTCTGCATGCGGGGACGAATGCGACTTCGGGGAGCTTTTCCCTGGCGGCAATAGGCTATTTGATCGAGCACGGTGAAATCGTAAGACCGGTAAATCAGATTACGGTATCCGGCAACTTTTTTGAGCTGCTTAATGGGATCGAGAGGATTGGATATGATTCGCGGTTTATCGGCAGCTGCACCTCTCCGACGCTCAAGGTCAGCTCGTTGTCCGTGTCGGGAGCCTGATCGGACGCTATGGCAATGAATAAATAAATAAAACTTACAATAATAAAGTAAATTTAATTATGTTATTTAGTAATGATTGATTTTTGCGCGATAAAATGATAAGATACCGTCATAAACGTCGGTATATTGCCGGCTCAAATGAATATAACAATCCTTCAGGGCAGGGTGAAATTCCCTACCGGCGGTGATGATTCGTATGACGCGGGAGCGGCATACGCAAGACAAGTCCGCTACCCGGAACGCGCTTGCCGCGCGGACGGTGGACCCGGTGAGATTCCGGGACCGACAGTATAGTCTGGATGGAAGAAGGAGAGAAAGCCGCTTGCTCTATTCTCATAGGGCAGGCCCAATGAAATGGCTTCCGATATTATGTGCGATAATTCACAAGAATCTGATGTTCAGGGACTTGTCCGCATATGGTTATGGATGCTTTCTCACTCTCAAACTGCCCATTTAAGGCTCCTCGAAGGAGTATTGAATGGGCTTTTTAGTTAATAACAGATGACGCTGCAGGGGACGGAGGTTAGGCATGAATGTAATGAATGACGAGTTCTATATGTCGCTTGCGCTTGACATGGCTGAGCGCGCCCAGGGGCAGACGGGGATTAATCCGGTTGTCGGCTGCGTTGTCGTTAAAGATGGAGCGGTTATCGGCCTGGGCACCCATCTGAAGCGGGGTACCGGGCATGCGGAGGTGCATGCGCTGAATATGGCGGCAGGGCAGGCGGCGGGAAGCACCGCTTATGTGACGCTGGAGCCCTGCAGCCATTACGGCAAGACGCCCCCGTGCAGCGAGCGGCTGATTGCCGAAGGCGTGACAAGGGTCGTTATCGCTTGCGAGGACCCGAATCCACAGGTGGCCGGACGCGGAATCGCGATGCTCCGGAAGGCGGGAATCGAAGTGGAGGTCGGGCTGCTGCGCGAACGCGCCCTGCGGCTCAATGAGAAGTTCATTAAATATATACTGACGAAGCAGCCTTTCGTCACATTGAAAAGCGCCAGCACGTTGGACGGCAAGATTGCCACGCGCACCGGCGACAGTAAATGGATATCCAATGAGGCGGCGAGGGGAATCGTACATACGATAAGGCATCGTCATCAGGGCATCATGGTTGGCGTAGGCACGGTCATTGCCGATAATCCCTCGCTCACGACCCGGACCGAGGTGCCAGGCATCAATCCGGTGCGGATCATTATTGATTCGAATCTTCGCACTCCGCTTGAATCATCGGTTGTGACCGACAAGCAGGCGCAGACGATTATTGTTGCGGCAGAAACCGTCGACGCTGCGAAGGAAGAAGCGCTGACAGCGGCCGGGGTGCAGGTGCTGCGCTGCGGCGCAGGACCGCAAGTAGACCTGAATACCGCCATGTCCAGGCTCGGCGAACTGGAGATCGGTTCCATCCTGCTGGAAGGCGGAGGCATCCTTAACGGGGCGATGCTGGAGCAGGGGCTTGTGGACCGTGTGGTGCTCTTTTTCGCTCCGAAGATTGTCGGAGGCGGCGCTGCGGCGCCGGCCGCGTTTTCTTTTGACGGGGTGGAGCTGATGAGCAATGCCATTACGCTGCGGGGAGTGGAAGTAGAGGTTCTCGGAGATAATGTGTGCATCAGCGGCATACCCGAGCTAGCATAGAAGGAGAGGGGAAACAGGATGTTTACAGGATTGATCGAAGAAGTCGGCGTGCTGCGCAGCGTTTCCTCGGGCGGCGAGATGATGGTTCTGCATATTAATGCTTCCGTCATCATGGACGATCTCAAAATCGGCGACAGCGTGTCGGTCAACGGGGTCTGTCTGACGGCGACCTCGATAAGCGATCACGGCTTTACCGCCGACGTCATGCCGCAGACATACCGCAACAGCACACTTAAGGAACTGCGGGTCGGCGGCCGGATCAATCTGGAGCGGGCGATGTCGGCCAGAGGGCGTTTCGGCGGGCATATCGTGCAGGGCCATGTCGACGGTACGGGAACCATCAAGAGCGTAAAGCGCGATCAGAACGCTGTTGTATTCGAGATTGCGCTGGGCCGCGCGTCGCTGTTCAAGTTCATTATTCCGAAAGGCTCGATCACGATTGACGGAATCAGCCTGACGGTGGCGGGTACGGCGGCTTCATCGTTCACCGTGTCCATTATCCCGCATACACTTGGCGAAACCGTGCTTGCCGACAAGCGAGCAGGAGATCATGTTAATATCGAATGCGACGTGCTGGGCAAGTATGTGGATCATCTGCTCCGTTACGGCTCCTCCCCGCAAAATGCTGCGGATGAGGAAGAGGCTGAGGGTTCCCGCATCAGCAGCGAATTTTTGGCGGCGAACGGTTTTTTATAAAATCGGAAAGTTTACAGCGAACCAGGAGGTCAAGGAAATGAGCCAATATAATAACGAAGATATTCGCCTGGACCCGATTGAAGAAGCGATCTACGATTTGATGCGCGGCAAGGTTGTTATCGTTGTCGATGACGAAGACCGCGAGAATGAGGGCGACTTTATCGCATTGGCGGAACGGGCGACGCCGGAAGTGATCAACTTCATGATTACCGAAGGACGCGGGCTTGTCTGCCTGCCGATTACGGCGGAGCGGGCGGCGGAGCTGGATCTGAAGCCGATGGTCAGTCAAAATACCGATTTTCACGGGACGGCCTTTACCGTTTCGATCGACCACAAGGATACAACGACCGGGATCTCGGCCTATGAGCGGTCGCTGACCGCCAAGGCGATTATGGACCCGAAAGCCGGCCCGATGGATTTCCGCAGACCTGGCCATATGTTCCCGCTGATCGCGAAAAAGGGTGGCGTGCTGCGCAGAAGCGGCCATACGGAAGCTGCCGTGGATCTGGCCCGTATGTGCGGCGCCTACCCCGCTGCGGTTATATGCGAGGTTGTTAAGGAAGACGGCACGATGGCCCGTCTCCCCGATCTGCATGAAATCGCCAAGAAGCATGATCTGAAGCTTATCAGCATCGCGGACCTGATCCATTACCGCAATGAGAAGGAGAAACTGGTCACCCGCGAAGTGTCGGTCCGCCTGCCCACCGATTTCGGCGAATTCCAGACGATTGCCTATACGAACGAGGTGGATGATAAAGAGCATGTTGCTCTCGTCAAAGGGGATATTTCCGGAGACGAGCCGGTGCTGGTCCGCGTACATTCGGAGTGCCTTACCGGCGATGTGTTCCATTCCCACCGCTGCGACTGCGGACCGCAGTTCGAAGCGGCGCTGCGCCAGATCGAAGCTGCGGGCAAGGGCGTTCTGCTCTACATGCGCCAGGAAGGCCGGGGCATCGGCTTGATCAACAAGCTGCGCGCGTATAAGCTTCAGGAACAAGGTCTGGACACGGTCGATGCGAATCTGGAGCTCGGGTTCCCGGCGGATTTGCGCGATTACGGAATTGGCGCGCAAATCCTGAAGGATTTGGGCGTTCGCCGGATTAAGCTGATGACAAATAACCCGCGCAAAATTAAAGGGCTGGAAGGCTACGGCCTTGAAGTTGTGGAGCGCGTGCCGATCCAGATGCCGGAGAACGAAGACAATACGAATTATTTGCACACCAAGCAGTCCAAGCTCGGCCACCTGTTGAAGTTCGACGATATTGAACAGAACGAAAGCTCCAAGGCGTAAGCCGTTATTCAAATTTGAGCAAGCAGATTTTTAATATAAGCTGACTAATTTATGGAAGGGTTGTTGATGAGTATGCCGCAGATTTTTGAAGGACATTTAGTTTCAGAAGGTTTGAAATACGGGATTGTAGTGGGACGTTTCAATGAATTTATTACGAGCAAGCTGCTGTCCGGGGCTCTCGACGCATTCAAGCGTCACGGTGTTAAGGATGATGAAATCTCCGTAGCCTGGGTACCGGGAGTGTTCGAAATTCCGCTGATTGCGCAAAAAATGGCCGAAAGCGGCAAATACGATGCAGTCGTTACGCTGGGCACTGTAATCCGCGGTTCCACGACCCATTACGATTACGTCTGCAACGAGGTATCCAAAGGAGTGGCTGCCATTAATCTCAAGACGGGCGTTCCGACAATCTTCGGCGTGCTGACAACCGAGAACATTGAGCAGGCCGTCGAGCGCGCCGGCACGAAAGCGGGCAACAAGGGCTGGGACGCGGCGGTATCCGCTATTGAGATGGCGAATCTTTCCAAACTTATTTAAAAATATAAGAATTTATAAGCTGAGCGCTTATCAATTTGCCTTATATTTCTACGAGAAACGGTGCCGTCCTAAAAGGCCGGCGAAGGCGTTTCTTCTTGAGGAAATGGAAATTCCGCGAAGTCCGCTATTGACGAATCCGTCCCAAACGTGCTTATTTATATGTATAAGGAAGAAAGCGATCTAATCTAAATCTTAGAGTTTTCGACTTGTGTAGCGCCCTCACCCCGGGCGCTGCACTTTACTTTTTTGCGGGAGGTTGGCTCGTGACTGTATTGTACAAGCTGGAGACGTTTGAGGGCCCGCTTGATTTATTGCTGCATTTGATCGACAAAGCGGAAATCGACATCCAGGACATTCCGGTCAGCGAGATCACCGAGCAGTACATGGAATATTTGCGGAATATGCAGGAGCTTGAACTGGAAATCACAAGCGAGTTCCTGGTGATGGCCGCGACTTTGCTCTCCATTAAGAGCAAGATTCTGCTGCCCAAGCCGCCCGTGATCGAATTCGACGAATTCGAATATTACGAGGAGGACGACTTCGATCCACGGGCGGAGCTGGTGCAGCGTCTGATCGAATACCGTAAAATCAAGAGCATTGCCACCCAACTGATGGATATGGAGAGCGAACGCAGCCTTATTTTTACGAAGGAGCCGGAGGATTTGGCTCCCTTTGTGCCATCCCAGGTCGACAATACCCTTAAAGGCCTTCATACGTCGGATTTGATCGCCGCATTTCGCAAAGCGCTTGGCAAGGCGGCCAGACGTTCCGCCTATGCGCGGATTACCAGAGATGAAATTTCGGTCAAGGACCGCATCCGCGATGTATCCGAGGCGCTCCGGCGGACCGGCAAGGGAGGAAGGCTGCGCTTCTCGTCGCTGCTGAATGAAAGCATGGAGAGGTATGAAATCGTTGCTACCTTTCTGGCTATTCTGGAGTTGATGAAGATGAAGGCGATCTTTTGCTATCAGGAGAAATTGTTTGACGACATTGTGATGGAATGGAGAGGAGCAGAAGACTTCAATGGATTACAAGAGTCTGAAATCAATTATTGAGGGATTGCTGTTTCTGGCCGGAGAGGACGGGCTGTCCGCCCGGCAAATTGCCGAGATAACAGAGCAGCGGACGGAACTGGTTGCAGAGACTATGGAGGAGCTGCGGGAGGAGCTGGCCTCACAGGGGCGCGGCCTTCAGGTCGTGCAGATCGCCGGCAACTACCGGCTCGCGACGCTGCCGGAGCATGCGCCGTATTTCGAGCGGCTGGCGTATTCGCCTTCCCGCGCGTCTTTGTCGCAGGCGGCGCTGGAGACGCTGTCTATCATCGCATACAGGCAGCCGATTACGCGGGTGGAGATTGAGGAGATCCGCGGGGTGAAATCCGAGCGGGCGATTCATACGCTGACCAATAAAGACCTTATTCAAGAGGTCGGCAGGGCGGAAGCCGTGGGGCGTCCGATCCTGTACGGAACGACCAAGTCTTTCCTGGAGACGTTTGGGCTGGCCAGCCTGAAGGAGCTGCCGGAGCCCGCCGCACTGGATAGCGGAGATCATCTGGAGGAAGAAACGCAGCTATTGTTCGACAAGCTGGATACCCGCCAGCTGACAATTGATGAAGTGGAGCAACCTAAAATGGAGTATGAAGAATCATAGGCGCAATGGGTCTATGATTTTTTTGTATTTGAGAGCTTAGACGAATTTATCGTCATGCGAATTTTTCCAGTCTGAAAATGCCATACTAATCCAAGGGGTCCTATCAAAGATTGCTTGGAGGTTGACACGTGAAGCTATGGCTGTTAATTGGCGTCCTGCTGCTGGCTGGCTCGATCTTGCTGCTCTCTTCCCGCATTCATATTCATTTCAGTCTGAATAGAACAGGCCAGGATGACCGGATCGTGCTTGATATTACCGCCCTTTTCGGATTGGTTAAGCTCCATTACTCGCTTCCGGCGCTCGCATTTGAAGGTTTTAAGCGCGGGCTGCATGTCAAGCTGGAAGAGACCGGTATCGCGCCGGCAAGATCGTCGAACAAGGAAGAGACGGATATCGACAAGGATGACGTTATCGAATGGATGGAATATGGAAAAAAAGCGCTGCGCGCCACGCAAGGGCTGAAACGCTGGACCGCCGATACACTGTCCCATCTGCAGATTACGAAGCTGGACTGGTCCACCAATTTTTCACTGGGCGACGCAGCGGGAACGGCCACGGCGGCCGGGGCGCTTTGGGGGCTGAAGTGGAGCTTGATCGGCTGGGCCTCGCAGTGGGTAAAGCTGCTGCACCGTCCGCGCCTATTCGTGGTTCCGGTGTTCGATGACGACGTGAAATTTTCCACCGAGGTCGATTGCGCCGGAAGAATATCTGCGGGCCACGCGCTGTTTGCAGGATTCAGGCTGCTGGTACGGGCCATGCAGGCGGATGAAGGCATCAGACAGTGGAAGGAGCTTGTCCGCGAGATGCGGTCCCGGAAACGGGGAAAAAGTGCTGCATGACCCTGGCGGGGTACATAGTAACGCTTCTTTCGGGGGAATATACGTTGTGAAGGAATTCTATTCCCTAGAAGTCGAAGGAGGATAACAATATGAGTGACCACCCCATTCAAGGTCTAATGCAGACCGCGATGGAAAACATTAAAGGCATGGTCGACGTCAACACCATCGTCGGCGAGCCGGTTCAGACGTCGGACGGCAGCACGATTTTGCCCATTAGTAAAGTTGCATTCGGATTTGCCGCAGGGGGCAGTGACTTCAATGTCGAAGATGAAGACAAGCCTGCGAATGGCCAAAGCGGCGTGAAGCTGCTCCCATTCGGAGGCGGCAGCGGGGGCGGGGTTTCCATCCGGCCAATTGCTTTTCTTGTCGTCGGCCAGCAAGGTGTGCATATCGTGCCGCTCGACAACCAAACTCATATTTTTGAGAAAATTATCGATGCCACCCCAGGGCTGATCGACAAAATCCAGTCGATGTTTCCCGCTCAAGGCGGCCAAGGCGGTCAAGGCGGAAACGCGACTGCACAGCAAAATACACAGCCGCCCGCACAACCGGTAACCGTCACGCAGTAACCGAAAGGGAGTTCGGCAGACTGGTCCCCGCGAATCCGGTTCATGCCGGGGCATGCCGTAAAGACCGGTGCGGTCTGCCGCAAACATAAGGATATCGCTAGCTGCGGTATCCTTTTTTGCGCAACGTGAAAGGAAAGGACATACCGTTCCCGAAACAAGCATACACTTGTACAAAATGCCGATAGGAACCCGGAGGGTGAACATGAAGAGAGTAAATTTCGGATTCTTTATAGCTCTGGTCTGCATCAGCCTGCTCCTGCTCTTCACTCCGATTGCGGCGGCTGACACGGAAACGGAGCAACAGAACGTATCTACCCATGCCAAGGCGGCCGCGCTGATTGATGTGGAGTCCGGTCGGATACTCTACAGCAGCCACGGTGATGAGCCGATGCTGATCGCCAGCCTGACCAAGATCATGACCGCCATCGTGGCCATTGAGAACGGCGATTTAAGCAGCAAGGTCAAGGTCGGCAAGAACGCTTTTGCCAAGGAAGGATCGTCCCTGTTCCTTAGACAGGGAGAGGAGATGACGCTTGAGAACATGCTGTACGGTCTGATGCTGCGTTCGGGCAATGATGCGGCGACGGCCATCGCGGAGCATGTCGGCGGTTCTGAGGAAGGATTTGTCCATCTTATGAATGCCAAGGCGGAGGCGCTGGGACTCGCCCATACCCATTTTGCCAATCCCCACGGCCTTGACGCCAAAGGACACTTCTCCACAGCCAATGACCTTGCCGAACTGACGGCCTATGCGCTGCATAATCCCGTATTCCAGGAAATTGTGAAGACGCAGGTGAAGACGGCGGATAATCCATACGATAAATGGGACTACAAATGGAGCAACAAAAATAAAATGCTGCGGCTCTATAATGGAGCGGACGGAGTGAAGACGGGCTATACGAAAAAAGCGCTGCGCTGCCTTGTCAGTTCCGCGACCCGGGGAAGACAGCAGCTGGTCGCGGTAACGCTTAATGACGGCAATGATTGGAACGACCATGCCTCGCTGCTCGATTTCGGCTTTAACCGGTTCCCGCTAAAAACGATTATCGAACGGGGAGAGAAGCTGACGGGCTATGAGCTCGCGGCGGGCCTTAACTTCTCGTATCCATTCAAGCAGGGAGAACAGGAGCGGATCGTCACAGAGCTGGTTCTGAATCCGAAGCGGGCGACCAAAGACGGCACCGATAAGAATTTCGGACTACGGGGAACGCTTGTACTGAAGCTAGGCGGTGAGCCAATTGGCCAGGTTCCCGTCTATGAACCTGACCGTCTGCCGCCGGCAACATCTCCATATATGGAAAAATACGCTTCCACCACGGCCTATCCGGCGGACACATGGCTTCAGGCCGCCTACAGCGCGCTGCGCGCTTTGTTCCGGATCGGGGCGGAAGGAGGCGTCTCCCATGATTAACATCATTTGGCTGGGTATGATCGTTATTGGCTTTGTGTTCGCCGCCGTGAACGGCCGGATGGACGCTTTTACTGCCGCTGTATTCGACGGCGCAAAGAATGGGGTGACGGTCAGCTTCGGGCTGATCAGCGTCCTGGTCTTCTGGCTTGGCGTCATGAAGATTGCGGAAGATGCCGGACTGCTGCGCAGCATCGCCAGACTGCTTGGGCCGATTGTCGGCTTCCTGTTCCCGGATGTGCCGAAAGGGCATCCGGCGATTGGCTATATTCTATCCAACATGAGCGCCAACCTTCTTGGCTTGGGCAATGCTGCGACGCCGATGGGAATCAAGGCGATGCAGGAGCTGCAGACCTTGAATCCCGACAAGGATACGGCCTCCCCCGCGATGTGTACGCTGCTGGCGCTGAATACCGCCAGCATCACGCTCATTCCGGCGACGCTGATCGCGATCCGCCTGAACTACGGCTCCTCCGATCCGGCGGATATCGTCGGGACGACGCTCGCGGCGACCTTCGTTGCAACGCTAGCCGCCATCTTCGCAGACCGGCTGTGCCGCCGGATGCTTCTGCTGCGAAGGCCCCCGGGGCCGCCAGCGGAGAGCCGCTCCCCAACTGGGGGCGGACCGGCTTCACCACATTATCAAGTGAAAGGGTGAATGCCCTTGTACCAGATCATCAGCTTGATTTCAACCTGGGCCATACCCGTCATGATTGCTTTCATACCATTATATGCTTACGCTCGAAAGGTTCCCGTCTACGAATCGTTTGTGGACGGAGCCAAGGAGGGCTTCGGAACGGCAATCGGGATCATTCCCCATCTGGTCGGCATGATGGTGGCGATCAGCGTGTTCCGCGCTTCCGGCGCGCTAGATTTTCTCATGGGATTCATCTCTCCGCTGCTGAGGGGTCTCGGAGTTCCGCCTGAGGTGCTGCCGCTCGGATTGCTGCGCCCCCTTACCGGCACCGGCTCGCTAGCCTACGCTACCGAACTGATTCGCGTTCACGGCCCTGATTCACTGATCGGCCGGATTGCCTCCACCATTCAGGGCAGCACGGACACTACCTTGTATGTGCTAACCGTCTACTTCGGCGCCGTCGGCATCCGCAACGGACGCTATGCGCTCAAGGTAGGGCTCTTCTCGGACCTCGTAGGCTTTGTCGCCGCCATCGCCATTTGCCTGCTGGTGTTCGGCTGACGCCAAGTCCGAATGCCGGGATTGGTCGTTGGTTGGGGGGATCGATTGACGGGTTGCTTGGAGTACTAGGCTGTGGAGGCGGCGGGCCAGTGGGCTGTGGAGATTCCTGTGTTAATACATCTTTTTCCGTAGAAATCCCCATCCTAAACCACAATTTCTGCAAAAGTGCAGGCATTTCTCCTCTATCTCCCCGTTAGGCAGCGGGTAAGCTCGAAAATCTGCACAATTGCAGCCTTGACCTCTTCCTGTGCTAAATACACCTGGTGAACCTGCAGGTTTGCAGGAAAAACGCCAGCCACCATACCCGGGACACAGACTCAACAGAAGTTATTGGGTCAGTAGGTGGTTTTGCAGGAACCCGCCGCGAGTTAGGCCCGGTTCCCTGGGCCACCCATCTCTCAGCCGCAGTGAAACGGGCGACTTTTCGGCGAGGCGTAACGCAGACTTCCTCTTTTTCATATGCTATTGAAGCAATGGAAAAGGGAGGCAACGGGTATGCCATATCAAGGGTTCATCATTCACACTTCCGTCTGTCCGTCTATCAACGGCAAAGGTTTTGATTTCTGGATCGATGCTTCGGGCACAACCCATGCGGCGCCGCTTCTGACCGACCCTGAATATATCCACCTCTGTCTGGAGGGCGATTTCGGGAAGCCTTTGACCGCTGCGCCGCCAGCCCAGATTAAGGAGCAGGTTTTTTCGGCATGCCGGCTCATTCTGGATTTGGCCGCGCTGTACAGCATATCACCGGTGATTGTTAAGCCCCACAACGATTCATGCCCCGGCCCCTATTTCCCCTGGAATGAACTTGTGCTTTATCCCGGCGATGGTTATCATTAGTCTGAGGTGACCAATCGACAATGGAAAGATTACAGAAAATACTGGCACAGGCCGGAGTTGCGTCAAGACGTAAATGTGAAGAGCTGATTCTGGCCGGCAAAGTGGAAGTGAACGGCGAGGTCGTGACGACGCTCGGAACGAAAGCCGATCCTAATAGTGATATCATCAAGGTGTCGGGCAAAAGGATTTCGGGCGAGAATAAAATTTATATCATGTTCAACAAGCCGAAGGGCGTTATTACAAGCGCTTCCGATCCGAAGGGCCGCAAAATCGTGACGGATTACATGAAGGGCATCAAGGAACGGGTGTATCCGATCGGAAGGCTTGACTACGATACGGAAGGTCTGCTTCTGCTGACTAACGACGGGGAATTTGCCAATCTGCTGACCCATCCGAAGCATCATGTGCCCAAGACGTATCTGGCTACGGTCAAAGGCATTCCGCACGGCACGGCGCTGGACAAGCTGAAGGACGGCATCAAGCTGGAGGACGGCATGACGGCTCCTGCGGAAGTGGAGTACAAGGATATTGACGAGGACAGCAAGGAGTCGGTCATCAGCATCACGATCCACGAGGGCCGCAACCGCCAGGTGCGCCGTATGTTCGAGGCGATCTCTCATCCCGTTATCCGGCTAAAGCGGATTTCGTTCGGCGATATTCTGCTGCAGAATCTGAAGCGCGGCTCGTACCGCCATTTGACCAAGGACGAGATCAACGGGCTGAAACAGCTCGCCATGGCCGGACTGGCCAAAGGAAACAACACCCGCAAAGACACATAATGTTCACAAGTGCCGCAAAGACCCCCCGGAAAAATGAAGCCGTATTCGTTATAATGTTCATAGGATGTTCACACTTCTTGTTAACGATATGAACGGTATCATAGAAGGGGGCAATCTGTGTGGGCAAAGCGAGAAAACCGGTACAAATCATCATTTTGGTTCTGATCGTGCTGCTTGGCGGGTATGCGGTCGGAACCTCGGCGTTGGGAGGAGACGGCAAGCCGAAAGAGGGCAGCCGTGCTCCTTCCTTTAAGCTGCTTGGGCTGGACGGAAAGACCCATACGCTGGACGAATATAAAGGTAAGCCGATTGTCCTGAATTTCTGGGGCTCCTGGTGCGCGCCATGCGTAAAGGAAATGCCTGCTCTTCAGGCGCAGTGGGAGAAATGGGAGACCTTAGGGGTCGTTGTCGTTGGCATCAATGTCGGTGAGGATCAAATGACGGTCCAGAATTTTGTAAACGGTACCGGCGTCAACTTTCCGATTCTGATGGACCAGAGCAGGGAAGCGGTTCGCAGCTACGGGATCTCTCCTCTGCCAACGACCTTTTTTATTAACGCCAAAGGAAAAATCGATACGATCCATATCGGTCAGCTTGAACTGAGCACGCTCGATGCGCAAATCGGAAAGCTGGTGAACCGATGAGCGGACGTACACCCCTGTTCGTCAATACGAAATGCGAATGCGGGCATCAGAATCCCGCCGGTACGGTGCTATGCGAAGCGTGCGGCAAGCCGCTGCAGGATAACGCGGACTCCGGTGATCCGCTTGAAATGCGCTATGACGGCATGGCCCGCCGTTCCCAAAAGGCCAACCCCGGCGTCATCGACCGGGTGTGGAACTTTTTTTCCTCGGTCAAAATCGCGATCTACCTGATCGTGCTGACGCTTCTCGGCTCCACGCTGGGAACGATCTTTCCGCAGGAAAGCACCTTTCTTAATATCGATCCTTCCACCTACTATAAGCAGAGTTACGGCACAGCCGGCGAAATCTATTTCAGACTCGGCCTATCCCATACGTATGAATCCTGGTGGTTCATCACTCTCCTGGTTATGATCGGAGCCTCGCTCGTCATTTGCAGCCTTGACCGTGTGCTCCCTCTGTACAAAGCTCTTCATCGGCAAAATATCCGCAAGCACCGCCGGTTTCTAACAAGGCAGAAGGTTGTTCTTGTAAGTAAGATCGCGGAGGATTCGGATGCCTGGGTGGCAGGAGCCGTTCAGCCTCTGAAGAAACAGGGTTATCGGGTTATGACGGACGGCAGCGCACTGCTCGCGGAGAAGCACCGGTTCAGCCGCTGGGGGCCTTACATTATCCACATCGGCCTCATTATCTTTCTGCTTGCCGTGCTGGCCAGAGGGCTGCCAGGGCTTAATATGGATCAGCATCTTGCCTTTCCGCAGGGAGATATCATCCATATTCCGGATACCTCCTATTATTTGGAGAATGAGAAGTTCACCGTAGAGTTCTACAAGGATGAGGAGATGCCTGAAGAATTTCGCGGCAAAAAAGTGCTGCCCAAGCTGTACGAAACGAAGGCGGTGCTGTACGAATGTACGGCAGACTGCGGCGACCCATCCAAAGAGCCAAAGCTAACGAAAGTGGATTCGCATGCGATCCAGGTTAACGATCCTTTAAGCTACAAAGGAATGAAAGCGTATCAGTTCGACTACGACCTGACCCCTGTGCTGCGTTCGGTAACGCCAAAGCTGGTCAATTCCGCGACAGGAGAATCGTACGGTTCGTTCAAGCTGGAGATGAAGAACTCGCAGCGCAGCTTGGCCGCCGGTCCCTACACGCTGGAGCTGAAGGAGAAGTATATGGAATTCGGACTGAACGAGGAAGGACGGCCGATCTCCAAATCACCGTATCCCAACGCGCCTGCCTTTCTTTTTCTGATCAAGGGCCCGAATTTGCCGGCGGACGGCGAGCAGTATTTCTATTTTCCGAAGCAGAACGACAAGGCCGAATTCCAGCAGGATGCAATCAATGACAAGCTCGGGGGAGAGGAACGCTTTCTGGAGCTTGAGGTGGGCGATATGAGCGGCGTCGATTTCTCGGAGTCAACCAGCTATCTCAACATCCGCGTGGACCGTGCGATGCCCTTTGTCTGGGTCGGCGCCGGAATTGTCATGCTCGGCCTGGTGCTTGGTTTTTACTGGCAGCATAGACGGATCTGGCTGACTGTGGACGGGGGAGAGCTGACGCTTGGGGCGCATACGAACAAGAACTGGTTCGGACTTCGGCGGGAAGTGAAATCCTTCTTGGAGAAAATGAATATTTCCGTGGATGAAAAATCATTGGAAAATGGGGGAGGTCAAGCATGAGTCTGCTCGATTTCAGCAATGATGCATTTATCGCAGCCTTTTTCCTGTACAGCGGAGCGTTCATGTTGTTTACCATCGCCATCATGGGGCGCAGATGGTCCGGCCGGAGTCCCGAGGAGCATACCGCGCGCTGGGGCAGAATCGCCTTTATCACCTCATCCCTTGGACTCTTATGTCATCTTGCGTATTTCTTCACCCGCTGGGCGGGCGGGGGACATATTCCCGTCAGCAACATGTATGAGTTCATGACCTTCTTATCGATGATGGTGATGGCCGCGTTTACCGTCATCTTCTCCATTTACCGCAAAATCCTGCTCGGTCTTTTCTCCGTTCCGATTTCCATCATTGTTATGGCGTATGCCGCCGTGTTCCCGCAGGAAGTGCAGCCGCTTATTCCATCTTTAAAATCGATCTATCTGAACATTCATGTGACGCTGGCTGCTCTTGGCGAATCCTTTTTTGCGGTGGGATTTGCGGCGGGATTGATGTATCTGCTGAGAACAGTTAATTTTAATAGCTCGTCAAAAAACGACAAACGCCAGCAGCGGGGAGTCGAATTTACGCTGTTCATCATCATCGTTATTATCGGATTTCTGGTGTCGGTATTCGCATTTCGGGGGGCGGGCTACGAGACGGTTTTTACCAGAAGCAACGTTACCGTTGACAATCCCGGGCAGAAAGATAGTACAATAGAGAAAGTCAGTTATAAAATGCCGCCCATTGTGGCACCTTACCATAGCGAAATTGAGAGCTTCCAGTCGATTCTTGGCATCAAGAAACCGCTAACCGAAGCGCCATTCTGGATGAAGGGTGTCAATGCCGGAAGGAAATTTAATACAGTAATCTGGTCGCTTCTGACCGGAACTGTCATTTACGGCGTATTGCGCCTCATTGTCCGCAAGCCGCTTGGCAAAGCGCTTCAACCCGTATTGGACGGAATCGATGAGGGCGATCTCGATGAGATTACATACCGGGCAATCGCCATCGGTTTCCCTATTTTTACGCTGGGGGCTTTGATTTTTGCCATGATATGGGCCCAGGTGGCATGGGGAAGATTTTGGGGCTGGGATCCGAAGGAAGTATGGGCTCTTGTGACTTGGCTGTTTTACAGCGCCTATCTCCATCTTCGGCTGGCGCGCGGATGGCAGGGACGCAAATCCGCATGGCTGGCCGTACTTGGTTTTCTGGTTGTCATGTTTACTCTGGTTGGCGTTAATCTGGTGATCGCCGGACTCCATTCATATGCCGGAACAGAATAAGTTGTCTACTGGGATACCGGTAGCGTCAATCTGGGTAATCTTCTACTGTATCGATGAAGGGGTTGTTGTGAAATGGCAGAGCATCTGAATAGAATTCTGGTGGTAGACGATGAGGAACGTATCCGCCGTCTGCTGAAAATGTATCTTGAGAAGGAAGGCTATGAAATCGACGAAGCAGAGGACGGAGAAATTGCGCTGCGCAAAGCAACCGCCGCTGATTACGGATTGATTCTGCTGGATGTCATGCTGCCCGGGATTGACGGCATCGAGGTGCTGACCCGGCTGAGAGACGTAAAGTCCACTCCGGTTCTCATGCTGACTGCCAAGGGCGAGGAGATCAACCGTGTGCAGGGCTTTGAAATGGGAGCCGACGATTATGTTGTCAAACCGTTCAGCCCGCGTGAGGTCATCTACCGGGTAAAGGCGATTATGCGCCGTTCCTCGGCGACCGCCTTTCTGTCGAAGGAGACGAATTCCAGCAATAATATCGTATTTACACATCTGGTGATCGAGCATGACGCGCACCGCGTTACGGCCGGAGGGCAGGAGGTCAGCTTGACGCCTAAGGAGTATGAATTGCTGCATTATTTGGCGGTATCTCCGGATAAAGTATTCTCGCGGGAGGAATTGCTGAAGGATGTATGGAATTATGAATTTTTCGGCGATTTGCGTACAGTGGATACCCATGTGAAGCGTCTTCGCGAAAAGCTGAATAAGGTGTCGCCGGAATCCGCTGCGATGATCACGACGGTGTGGGGCGTAGGCTACAAGCTTGAGGTCCCGAAATAAGTGAACTTCTGGAGAAGCCTTGTCGGCAAGCTGTGGGTGACGATTATCTGTCTCGTCGCTGTCGTGCTTATGACACTGGGGCTGTTCCTGCTGCCATACATTGACAGCAACTTCGCCAATTCCGGCGCAATCAAAAGATTATTCATGTATACGGCCTTGATCGGGTTTTCCATGACGACCTTCTTCGCATTGTTTCTGTTCACCAAGATTACGCAGCCGATGCATCAGGTTATCGCAGCGGCGGATGCAATCCGCCGGGGAGAGTACGGTAAAAGGCTAAAGCTTGTCACAAGCGATGAAATCGGCGAGCTGGCAACATCCTTCAATCATATGGCTGCCGAGCTGGAGGGTACAATCCGAAGTCTGAATCATGAAAAAGGGCTTCTGTCCAGCGTACTTCGCAGCATGAGCGATCCCGTGATCACATTCGACAATGAAGGGAAGATCGTACTCATCAATCCGCACGGCCAGTCCCTGCTGGAAAGTTGGAGTGATTTGAAATGGGAGCAGGAAGGCGAAGACGATTTTGAATACGTAAGCGGAGAGGCTCAAGGTGTTCCGCGTCCGCTGCGCCTGCTGTTCCGGCGTACGCTTCGGGATGGCGGCGACCACAGCTCTAATGTGCATGTGCGCCAGGATGTATGGTCGGTGCATATGGCGCCGCTATATTCGGACAATCAAATTCAGGGCACCGTAGCCGTGCTGCGGGATGTGACCGAAGAAGTCCGGCTTGAGAAAATGCGCCGCGATTTTCTGGCCAATGTATCCCATGAAATCCGCACTCCGCTGTCGATGATGCAGGGATACAGCGAGGCGCTGCTGGACGGCATGGCTTCTTCGCCGGAGGAGAGCAGCGAGCTTGTTCAGGTGATTCATGATGAGGCGCTGCGGATGGGCCGGCTGGTGAAGGATCTGCTTGATTTGGCCCGGATGGATGCCGGACATACGGATCTGCATAAGGCTCCGGTCAACATGACCGAGCTGCTGGAACGGATATACCGCAAATTCTCCGTGCGCGCCAAGGAGCGGGACATCGAATTGCGCTGCATTAAAAAGAGCAGCGAGTTATGGCTCCATGATGCGGACGAGGATAAGCTGGAGCAGGTTCTGACGAATCTGCTGGATAATGCGTTCCGGCATACCCCCGCTGGCAAAAAAATCGATATCGTGGCCGACTGGATTATTTTTGCGAACCGGTCGGAAATCGAGGTCGAGGTTCGAGACGAAGGGGTGGGCATTCCTTCCGAGGATCTTCCCTTTATTTTTGAACGATTCTACAAAGCGGATAAAGCCCGGGTTCGCGGGGAATCCGGAGGCACCGGCCTTGGGCTGGCTATCGTTAAGAATATCGTCGAATCCCACGGCGGACATATCTCGGCTGCCAGCAAATTAGGCGAAGGAACCTGTTTTACGCTTCGTCTGCCTGTCGAAAAACAATAAATTTTAAATATTTTTGATTGCACCTCTTGCCTCGGAGGTGCTTTTTGTTGAATGGAGCCGATAAATCTTGTTCTCCGTGGAACAAGCTAACAGGAGGATTTTCAATGAGAAAAATGACAATCGTTAAGCGCTTCATTTCGGTAATTATCCTGTTTCCAGACATGCTTCTGGACGGAGCCGCACGATGAGCCGCTACATTTTGTCTCTGGACCAGGGCACGACCAGTTCGCGGGCGATTCTGTTCGATGAAGAAGCCAAAATGGTCAGCCAGGCTCAGTATGAGCTAACCCAGTATTTCCCCCGTCCAGGCTGGGTAGAGCATGATCCGGAACAGATCTGGAATATGCAGCTCAGGTCGGCAAGAGCAGCCGTTGTGAAGAGCGGTATCGATCCCTCGCAAATCGCCGCGATCGGCATTACGAACCAACGTGAGACGGCGCTGGTGTGGGAGAAGGCGACAGGCAAACCGGTATACCCGGCCATCGTATGGCAGGACCGGCGAACTGCGGAGATGTGCGAGGAACTTAAGCGAAGGGGGCTGGAGCGGGAAATCGGGGAGAAAACAGGCCTCGTCGCCGACGCTTATTTCTCGGCGACGAAGATCGCCTGGATATTGGATCATGTGGAAGGCGCGCGTGAAAGAGCCGAGAGGGGCGAGCTGCTCGCCGGAACGGTGGATACCTGGCTGACCTGGAAGCTCACCGGCGGCGCCGTACACGCTACGGACGTCACCAATGCGTCGCGGACGATGCTGTTCGATCTGCACCGGAAGGTCTGGGACGGGAAGCTGATGGCCGAGCTGAACATTCCGGCAGGTATGCTGCCCGAGGTGCGGATGTCGGGCGGGTCCTTTGGAACGGCGCTTAAGCAGTGGTTCGGAGCGGAGATCCCCATTGCTTCCGTGCTTGGGGATCAGCAGGCGGCGCTCTTTGGCCACACCTGTCTGGAAGCCGGGAGCGCCAAGAATACGTACGGCACCGGCTGCTTTATTCTGATGAATACGGGAAGCGAAGCGGTTGTCTCGCGGCATGGACTGCTGACGACGGTGGCATGGGGAATAGGCGATCAGCTGTATTATGCGCTTGAGGGCAGTGTATTCGTCGCGGGAGCGGCGGTGCAGTGGCTGGAGGAGGGTCTCGGCTTGATAGAAAATCCGGGGCAATCCGAGGAAAAGGCGCGGGAGGTTGAAGACAGCGGCGGGGTCGTCGTCGTGCCCGCTTTTACCGGACTGGGCGCGCCGTATTGGGATATGTATGCCCGGGGAGCGGTGTTCGGTTTAACGCGGGGAACGACCTCCGCCCACCTTGTACGCGCCACGCTGGAATCACTTGCATTCCAATCAAGAGATGTCATCGGGGCAATGGAGAAGGACGCCGGCATGCCGCTATCCGACCTGCGGGTGGACGGCGGAGCGGTACGTAATGATCTGCTGATGCAGTTTCAGGCAGATATTCTAGGCAGAGAAGTAACGCGAACGACATACGCAGAGACAACGGCGCTGGGTGCGGCTCTGCTGGCGGGTCTTATCGCGGGCTTTTGGAACCGTGAAGAACTGCGGAATTTCAACAAGGCGGAGAAGACTTTTACGCCTGTCATGCCGCAGGAAGAACGGGAGGACCGCTACCGTATTTGGCAGGACGCCGTCTCAAGGACGATGGGATGGGATAAGCATGAACGCCTGTGAGAGTATCGTTGGCCCCTACAATAGAAAAGGGTTATGACAAGAAGAGGCGGATCGCGATCCTTTAAGAAAGTTGCGGTCTGCTTCCCGGTGTCCGGTAGAGGGAGGCAATGGCGCTGGCTGTATGCTCAATTTCCTGTCTTAGCTCAGGCGGCGTGGTAACAATCACGTCCGCTCCGTAAGACAGAATGATGCGTTTCGCCGATTCGAACGTATGGAACTCCGCCTCTACTTTAAGCCATGCGGGGTCTGATGAAACGGCGGAAAACAGCACCTTCACATAACGCTCTTTTTCAAGCTCCGGGAGTGCAGAGTCCCGAATCCGCAGCTCGGCGGGATAGCGGGGCAATGAAGCCTTGAAGTCGCGGGTAGACTGCTCCCAGTACGCCCTAAGATCGAAATCCAGAGGCCGCTGAAAATGTTCCTCCATAATTTCCGCCTGTACTATCCGCGACACCCGATATGTCCGAAGATTGCTTTCGCAGAAAGCCACCGCGTACCATACCCCTTTTTTCGCCACCAGTCCGAGAGGTTCGATGGTCCGTTCCTTCGCCTCAGTACTAGCCTCAGTACTCTGCCCGTAGGTGATTCTGACTCTCTGGCTTTCCCGGATTGCTTGCTGAAGCAGAATTAGATAGAGGACGGATTCATCAATAGGATGCCATGAGGCACCGTCAATGTGAATTTGTCCGGCCAGACTGTACCCGGCTTCCGGGCTGAGTGGTCTGGATACGGCCTCGAGCTTGCGGGCTGCCGCAGCAAAGTCCTCTCTAATCCCTAGATCATCAAGGATCGCAGGATCGGCAGTCAAGAGCAGCGCGCCGATCTCCTGGGGCTTCATGCCCGTAAGCCTGGTACGGTAGCCTTCCGCGAGCATCCAGCCTCCTTCGCGGCCCCGCTCTGCCAGCACAGGAATGCCCGCTGCCGATAGCGCCTCCATATCCCGGTGCACCGTCCGTTCGGATATTTCAAGCATGCCTGATAATTGGCGGGTCGTAAGTTTGCCGCGATTCTGAAGCAGCAGTAGAATGGACAGCAGACGGTCGGCTCTCATCTCCGCGATTCCTCCTAACTTAAATATAACTTTTAACAGCTATATCTATAATATACGACAATCCATGACATATATAAGGGCTAAACTGAATATACAGCCTGTGTTTAATCCAGTGAAGGCCGGAAAAGCTGAAAATCTGGAGAAGCTAAATGGAGCAGGCGAGTTCTGGTCTCAGGGAGGCACCTTAATATGAAAACGCTGCAGGGAAAGATTGCGCTTGTCACCGGAGCAAGCAGAGGAGCGGGAAAGGGTATAGCGCTGGAATTGGCCGCCGCCGGGGCTTACGTCTATGTGACTGGCAGAAGCGTTAATGGAAATCTCAAGAAAAATAGCCCGGGAAATATTGATGCTACAGTGGAAGAAATCGTAAAGGGAGGGGGGCTCGGAGCGGCGGTAAGATGCGATCATACTGATACCCGGGATACGGAAAGCTTAATTTCGCGCATTACTTCCGAACAAGGCAGGCTGGACATACTGGTGAACAATGTCTGGGGAGGCAACGAGCTGCCGATTGATGAGCGGCTTTTCTGGGAGCAGCCGCTGGAGCATTGGAACCATATGTTCGAATCCGGCGTACGCGCACAGCTGCTAACGAATTACTTTGCGATCCCGCTGATGCGCATCCACAAGAACGGACTGATCATTCACACTACTTTTTGGGACCGGTATAGACATATCAGCAATTTCTACTATGATTTGTCCAAAAATGCGCTGGTGCGCATGGCGTGCGGATTATCCAAGGAACTTGCGGCTGACGGAATCGCCGTCATTCCGCTGTCTCCGGGCTGGATGCGGACAGAGCTTGTTCTGGACGCCTTTCATACGGATGAAGCACATTGGCGGGAAGTGGAAGAACTGCAAGCAACCGAATCCACCCGTTATATCGGGAGGGCCGTATGTGCTTTGGCCGCCGATCCGAAGATTATGGAAAGGTCGGGCGTGCCTCAGCAGGTAGGGTATTTGGCGGAACAATACGGTTTTACCGATATTGACGGCCGGGTGGTTCCGCCATTCCTAATATCTGAATAATAAAAGCGCCGGCTGCCCATTTAAGTGGCAGCCGGCGCTCTGTTTATGCCGTGTATTTAGGAATATTAAAGTCTACTGAAGTACGACTTCTTTAGCTGTATTGATCTCCGATAAGGCGGCCAGTTTCACCAGTACGTCATTCGGAACTTCCTTGTCAACGGTCAGCAGCATAACGGCTTCGCCGCCGACAACGATACGTCCCACCTGCATCGATGCGATGTTGACGTCGTTCTGGCCGAGCAGCGTACCCACGTTGCCGATAATGCCGGGTTTATCGTTATGGGAGATCAGGATTTGATTGCCTTCCGGAGCGATATCAACTGGGAATTTACCGAGCTGCACGATCCGTTCACCGTATCCTTGCAGAAGCGTACCGGCAACAAGACGCTCTTCGCCTCCCTCGGCAATGAGCTTCACTGTAATCAGGTTGGTGAAGCCTTTGGTCTTCGAGGCTTTCGTCACGACCACATTTACTTCACGGCTTTTGGCCAAGTGCATGGAATTGACGATGTTGACGTCGCCGCCGAAGTGGCGGGACAGCACGCCTTTGACAATGTACCGGTTCAGCGGTTGGGTGTCGACGTCCGAGAGATCCCCGGCAAATTCCACATGAATTTCGCTGATGGCGCCATTCGTGATCTGCGAAGCGAAGCTGCCAAGCTTCTCGCCGAGATTGAAGTAAGGCTGCAGCTTGTTCATGACGCTCGGCGCAACCGGAGGGATGTTAACCGCGTTGATGAACGGCTCGTTCCGCAAAATATGCAGCACCTGCTCGGATACGTCGATCGCCACATTCTCCTGAGCTTCCACAGTCGATGCGCCAAGGTGCGGAGTAACGATAATTTTCGGATGCGACAGGAAAGGATGATCCGCTTGCGGCGGTTCTTTCTCGAATACGTCGAAAGCCGCTCCGGCTACGATTCCTGCATCAATAGCTTCCACCAGAGCCATTTCGTCAATGACGCCGCCGCGTGCGCAGTTAACGATGCGCATGCCTTTTTTCATAACCTCGAACTGAGCCCGGGAAATCATATGGCGCGTTTGCGGAGTCAGCGGAGTGTGGACCGTAATGAAGTCCGCGCCCTTTACAATGTCATCGACCGTAGCCAGTGTAACTTCCAGCTTCTCTGCCCGGTCGGCCGTCAGAAACGGGTCAAAGGCCAGGATGTTCATGCCGAATGCTTTGGCGCGCTTGGCAACTTCGCTGCCGATTCGGCCCATGCCGAGTACGCCAAGCGTTTTGCCGCGGAGTTCAACGCCGAGAAATGATTTTTTGTCCCACACGCCGGTAATGGTCTTCGTATAGGCTTGGGGAATATGACGGGCCAGAGCCATCATCATCGCAAAGGCATGCTCACAGGTAGTGATGGTGTTGCCGTCCGGCGCGTTAATAACGACAACTCCGCGCTTCGTGGCGGCTTCCAGATTGATATTGTCCACACCGACGCCTGCACGTCCGATTACTTTCAGTTTGGACCCCGCTTCGATAATTTTCTCGGTGACAGTGGTTTGGGAGCGTACGAGCAGACCGTCGTATTCGCCGATAATCGCAATGAGTTCATCCTCGCTGAGTCCCGTTTTTTTGTCTACCGTTACGTCGCTTGCTTCCGTCAGCTGCTGAATGCCCAGATCGCTGATCGGGTCCGATACCAAAATTTTAAACATGATTTCTTTTTCCTCCTTAGATGTGTGAACACTATTATTTTTTGAGGAGGCCTTTAAGGCTCTCCGGATTACCTGAAACAGCTTTTCCACAGAAGAGGGCGATCATACCGCATTTTCAGGCAAGCGTCAACGCGGTGTCGCAGCAGAGAATAGGTCTGAAGCAGGACCCTGAAGCATGGGCTGCTCATCCGGGCGGGCATTAGAGAAGCAGGCGGTCAACAAAAAAACTCCCGATCTCATACTGCTTCCGCAGTAAGGGACGAGAGTTGTCGTGGTACCACCCTAATTCACCGCATCCTTTACAGACACAGCCTCATATCCTGAAAGACAGGAACACTGGTAACGGAGATGATCCGATTGTGCCTACTATTAGTTCAACACAATATCTCAGGAGCGCTAAAGTACACTGTCCGCCACCGGCTTGCACCATCCGCCGGCTCTCTGAAGACCTTCAGTATCTTTGTTCCATCATCGGTTTTGCTTGATTAATTTTTTCATAATGTAACATGGCTGTGCTACATGTGTCAATAGTATTTTGCCGGATGATTGTGGTATGATTCATTTGCCGATATCAGTCGTAGAAGAAAGGGAGCTGCGGAACCGTTTCCTTGCTGTAGTACTGCTGGCGCCATCGGGAGAAATCCCGTTCCCTAATGGCTCCGGTGGATACAAGCAGGGAGGTTGCGCTCTGGATATCCTTAAGTTTCAGGGATGCGGCCTTGCCGGAATGGGTCAGATTATCGATCTTGGCCGTTACATCCTGCGGTTCGTAATCCTCGAAAATGCTGCGGTTCAGCATGATTTCCGCGATAGCGGCGTTCTTTTGCAGCAGAGGCATTTTGTTCCATTTTGCTAGCGGGATAGTCTTCAGATTGCCCGTCTCGGAAGGAATGGAAGAATTCTTCTGGGAACCCCATTTAAGCATTGAGGCATAATAATTGCTCTGGGCCAAAAGTCCGTATCTAACTGCTCCAGCCGCAAACTCCCCGTTTTTCAGTACCTTTGCCGCCTGTGCTTTCCCGGAGGCCGAGGATGCCTTGCCGGCAGCTTCGGAGAAGAGGCGAAGGCTTTTCAGAATATTAAGCTGGCCTTGCTTCAGAAGCGGAGATTCGTCGAAGATGGAGTCCTGTGTCACTTGCGAGTAAGCGCCATCCGCGAGATTGCGGAGATTTTTGAGTATTTCCGTACGATCAGCGCCGCTTCCCCGTATGAGAAGGTCAACCTGCTCGTTCCAGTTCCGCTTGAATTCCCGATATGGCGAAAATACGTTATGATAGAAAGTAACGAGATCCGTTTGCCGGTAATATGCGAAGGATTCAGAGGATTGTCCATCGGCGTTCAGTTTCTCATATTTGGCCTCGACCTTGTCGGCGCCGACCTTCACTCCGGTGAAAAAGACAGCAAAGGCAGAGATCAGGCAGAACAAAAATCCAAGTGTGTACAGCATTGGCTTGCTGGATGAACGGTGATTCATTTTAAAAGCTCCTTTTTCTATGAGGATTGAATTGGATATGAATGCTAGGATTTGAAATATTTTAAGAACAGGTAGGTAATGGATGAAAAAATTTAAACTCAGCGACATAAAAGTACAAAAAGCAACACCTGAGCAGTTAACCGACCGGCTGCTTTTAATTAATCTTTATTTTACACAGGGCCTTACCCTTATTATCGGATTGATCTGGGTATTATTTCAGAAAAGAAATCCTTTTCAAGTACTAAATTTTCCCGAAAGCATCAATTTTGCCGCCTGGGGCCTAGGTCTCGCGGTCATTATGCTTGTAGTGGACTTCGTGTTAACCTATATTGTCCCCGAACAAACCATGGATGACGGAGGGATAAACGAGCTGTTGTTCCGTAAACGGCCGCTTTGGCATATCGTACTGATCGCCGCCATGGTGTCCATTTGCGAAGAGCTGCTGTTCCGAGGCGCCATACAGTATGCTTTCGGGCCGTATTGGACGAGCATACTGTTTGCGATTATCCATGTTCGCTATTTAAGGCACTGGATTCCTACGGGCTGGGTATTTGCCAGCAGCTACGGCCTCGGGCTTATCTACATCTATTCCGGTACGATCTGGGCGCCTATTTTATGTCATTTCATCATCGACCTGTTCTCAGGACTGGTGATCCGCTACAGGAGGGAGTCATGAGTGAGGAGCTCAGCCGGGTAAAGTCCCGCCAGAACAAAAGAAGCCGCGGGGGCATGTCCGGCGTCAAAGCAAGCAATCCGCGCAAAGCGGAAGCTTCATCTCCAAGAAAAAAAGAATCATCCTCACAAGCCTTGTCCCGGTCGCGAAAAAAGAATACGGAGGGCGGAAAGTCTGCGGCGGTAAGGCAGAAGGCCGGAACCGCGCGGGGCGGGAGAAGAGCGGACCGGCCCAAACCGGGAGAAAACAAGGAGCAATCCCCCCCGTCCCGCTCGGCGACCTATCGCTCGGAACGGATCAGGCTCAGCAAGCTGTTCGTGAATTCGCTGAATGTTCTGTTTATGCTGCTGTTGATCTTTCTGCTGTGGTGGGGGATAAAAGGGGCTCCGCCGCTTAGGACGCTATGGTAGCGGGCTTGGCCGGGCTGCTTCAGTTTACGATAATCAGGTGAAAGGCCCCGCTCATCCTTCGCATAAGATGGGCCGGGGCCTTTTTCGCTTAATTTTAGCTTACCGCATTTTCAGTTCGATACTGCGAGGATCGACAAAGCCGTAGCCCTTGCTCTCAAGCGTCGTCAGCAGTTTATCCAGCGCTTCGGTTGTCCACGGCAGTTCGTGCATCAGGATATTGCTGCCGGGATGGAGCTGATCGGTGACGTTCTTAATCAGCTTTTCCGTCTTGCCTGTGTCCTTTTCCTTCATCGTCCAATCAAGGGAGCCGTTCGACCAGGTCATGTACAGCATTCCGTTCTCCGCGGCGACCTTTTTGCCGACATCTCCGCCCGCCCCATGAGGGGGCCGGAAGAATACCGGAGCCACTCCAGTGACTTCCTTAACGATTCTCTGTACATCTTCAATTTGTTTCTTGACGGCGGTGTACGGCTTATCTTTGAGAACGATATGATCCCAGCTGTGATTGCCGATGATTCCGCCGCGTTCCTGAATCAACTTCAGCAGCTCCGGGTTCTCCTTGATGCGGTACCCGTTGACGAAGAAGATCGCTTTGGCATGATGTTTTTCCAGCGTGTTGAAGATTGAGTTGATCAGTTTCGCTTCCTTGGGTCCGTCGTCGAACGTAAGCAGTACGACCTTTTTGTTCGTGGTTTCTTCATTAGGCTTAATGTCGTAATTCTTGTTCATGTGGTACAGCAGCGGTACTTTCACTTCCGTTCCGCTTCCGGCCTGTTCTTCTGGATTTGCGCCGCCGTTAACCGATCCGGCGACCGGGGAAGCGGAAGCTCCCGGCGATTCAGCGGTATCCTCACTGCCGGCGGCTGCAGCGGAAGGCTGAACAGAGGGGCTTGCTGTAGAAGTTCCGGTCAGGGCCGCTGAAGATGAAGCATTTGCGCTTGGCGACGCAGCCGTCATTCCGCCATCCGGAGCAGTGTTCTCCGCGCTGCTGCACGATGTCAGCAGAAAGGCGGCAAGCAGCAGCGCAGCTGTCTGTTTACCCACTTATTTCAACTCGCTTTCCTGTGATTAAGCTGTATGAGGCGGAAACCTTCTGCGAACACTAGAGATGATTTTATCATACAAGGAGGTAATAAATGTGAAGACTTCGTCATTTTTTTTCGGAGTGATGCTGGGTGCCGCCGCCAGTATGCTTATGTCCAACAAGCGGAACATGTTTATGCCGATGCTGGGGCAATCCAGGGCTGCCGAAAAAGCAAAAAATAAAATTATCAATATGGCGACTACAGGCTTTGGGAACACTTCCGCAAATCAGCAGCCGGCCAAAACGGAAAGCTCCGGATCGGAGGGGCATAAGGCAGCTTTGCCTGTCCGTTCCAAGGAAGCCGACCTGAGCATGCTGAAGGATTTTATCCGCAGCAATCCCGATGTCAAACACGACGTGGAAAAAATCCTCAAAGAAACCCATACAGCCATACCGGGCTTGTAACCGAAAGGCAAAGGCCGACAGAATCATTTTGGAGACTTTCTCCAGAATGATTCTTTTTTTAATATAGGAAGAAACGGTTAGCCGTACTTTTGAAAATGCTGCTTTTCCCGCTTATAATATATTTACGTGCATTTATTGCGGCAAAATGGTAACATACATACATATCAATCACCATAATAACCATTTTTGGCTCATTACTCGGGACTCATCATACACTATAATAAATTTGAGTTTTCAAAAGGAGGATCCTGTCATGAGAATAGAGCGTTTAAGTCAAGATAAGATACGGATTTTCCTCACTTTTGACGATCTGAGCGAGCGGGGAATTCAGAAAGAAGACATGTGGCAGGAAGTCCCTAAAGTTCATGACCTTTTTACGGAGATGATGGATCAGGCATATAATGAACTCGGATTTGACGCAACCGGTCCTCTTGCCGTGGAAGTGTTCGCTCTGCCTGCACAAGGTATGGTCGTCATCGTAACCCGGGGTAAATATGATCATCAGTACGGTTCGCCAGGGGAAGAAGAATTACCAGATGAGATTTACGAAATGGAAGTCACCCTTGAACAAGCGGACTCCATTGTCTATGCTTTCCGTGATTTTGAAGTCGTGGTTGAAGCGGCTCATGTGCTCATCGGCAATATTACTTCCGCAGGCAAGCTGTACTCTTATCAGGATAAATGGTACCTCTATTTCGATCCGAAAGAATTTGAGGAACCCGCACTGTCAGCGCTTGTCGCTGTGCTCGCCGAATTCGGGGATTCATCTCCGGTGACCGAGGCGGTACTGAACGAATACGGCAAGACGGTTATGGCGGAGAACGCCATTCAGCAGCTTTGCGCCTTTTTCAAACGCCAGGAATAATGAGGAAGGGGTGGAACCTCGGTGACCCTTTACCTGTTGTTACGACGACGCCGGCTGGTCCTGCCTGTTTCATAGGGGATAGGCCGGCTGTTCTTTTATTTTGACAAGCGGGGAGGTACGTTCGGTGCTTTTGTTATCGGTAGTTTCGTCGGCAGTGGCACCGGGGCTTGCTCTGTTGATATATTTTTACCTGAAGGACAAGTATGACCAGGAGCCGCTCCATATGGTGCTTAAAGTTTTTTTGCTGGGCCTGCTGATTGTCTTTCCGGTCATGATTATTCAAAGAGGACTGACGCTGGGGCTGGATACGGGTCCTTACACGGAATCATTTCTGATCTCCGCCGGAGTGGAAGAGTGCCTGAAATGGTTTGTGATGTACCACATCATCTACAATCATACCGAGTTCGACGAACCGTATGACGGCATACTTTATGCTGTTGCGATTTCGCTCGGTTTTGCGACGATTGAGAATGTGATGTACGCTTGGTACAGCCATGCTTCGCTTGGCTCCATGTTTCTTCGCGCGCTTCTTCCGGTATCGGGGCATGCCATGTTCGGTGTTGTGATGGGGTATCATCTTGGCAGAGCCAAATTTTCGAACGGGGTCAGAAGGCGCGGCATCCTTGCTGTATCGCTGCTTCTTCCTTGGATCTGGCACGGAATTTACGACTTTATTTTGAACACAACGCCAAACTATTGGATTTGGTATATCGTTCCTTTAATGGCCTTCTTATGGTATGGAGGCATGATTAAAGTAGCGCGGGCCAACAGCCTGTCGCCTTTTCGCCTGCTGAAGCGGGAGGAAGAGGTTAATCTATAACGCAGATGGAGACACTGTTACGGGCAGATTTTCCACAGAGAAAATTAGACTGTAAAGAGAGGTGTCTTTTTTTGCGGGTAAAAGTGCGAATCGTGTGCAAGCAGTGCGGTGAAAGCTATATTCTGCGCGGCATAAAATATCATGGCATTGTTCAGACCGGGTTCAAGCAATGTCTCTGCAACTGCACCGAAGGATTTCTGATTGAAGAGCAGGCCTAATAAGGCGTTGCTCTTTTTTGCTATTGTATACCGTTCCTATACCGATTCTCTTTGCGGCTGGTGCATAAGACCTCTTTACTTTAGTCAAACTAACGGCAATAAGCTACCAGAAGGGAGTCTTCAAGGCATATGTACAAAAGAATGAGTGCCGTATTGTTCCCATTGACTTTGATTCTGCTCATCGGGGCGCTTGTATGGGGGTATCAGGAGAATCAAGAAAAGAACGCCGTTCTGCTGAAAGCGGAAAACCAATACCAGCGGTCCTTCCACGATCTGTCTTATCATATGGAGCGGCTGCATGGCGAATTGGGTAACGTACTTGCCGTCAGCTCAACCTCCGATGGAATGCATCACAAGTTCTTGACGAATGTGTGGCGAATTACCAGCGAGGCGCAAAACGAGATCAACCAGCTCCCGCTGACACTGCTGCCTTTCAGCAAGACGGAGGAGTTCCTCTCCAAGATTTCCAACTTCTCATACAAGGCGGCGGTGCGCGATTACGCTGCCAAGCCTTTGACCGATGGGGAAATGAAAAACTTGACGGCTCTGTATAAAAGCTCCGGCGAGATTTCGAAGGATCTTCAGGATGTGCAGAACAAGGTCATTACGAATCATCTCCGGTGGATGGACGTTGAAGCCGCTCTGGCAACGGAGAAAAAAGCCGAGGACAACACGATTATCGACGGTTTCAAAACGGTTGATAAAAGAGTGAGTGCTTATCCGGAGCTGGATTGGGGGCCATCCGTAGCCAGCGTTTACGATAAACGTTCCGTCAAAAAGCTGAATGGTCCGCCCGCCTCGGAGGATGATATCCGCCGCAAGGCGCTGAAATATGCCGACGCCGGCAGCGGGGCCAAGGTGCATTTGACCGAGAACGGAAAAGGCACGGAATGGGAAACGTACACGGCGACGGTAAGCGGAGCGAATGAAACGGTAAGTATGGATTTCACGAAAAAAGGCGGGCTGCTGATTTCTTATAACAATAACCGCGAGATTGGAGCCCCGAAGGTATCGGTGGATGATGCCGTCGCCAAGGCCGGCGAATTCCTGAAACGCAAGGGATATTCGGATATGACGCCCGTCAGCGCTGACCGGTACGGCAATATGTGCAATTTCACGTTTGTTACGAAGCAAAGCGGTGTACTGATCTATCCCGAAAAGATAACGGTGCGCTCCGGACTCGATACCGGCGATACCACCGGTTTTCAGTCCAGCGATTATGTCAATGAGCATCAGGAAAACCGCAAAATTGCAAAGCCCGGAATGAGCCTTGCCGATGCGCGGAAAAAGCTTAACCCGGATTTCCGGGAGATCTACAACCGTCTCTCCTTGATTGAGAATGATGACGGTGAAGAAGTCCTCACTTACGAATTCGGCGGCCGGATTAACGGTTCCCAGTACCGGATTTATCTGAATGCGGACACCGGAATCGAAGAATCGGTTGAAGAGATCCGGACCGCTTCCGGCGCCCAAAAATAATAACAGCAGTGAAGAGTTTCATTAAATACCGGATTAAGGCTGTCCGCTTGCGGATGGCCTTTTTGCGTCATAAATGATATGAACTCCGGTATCCTTGCATGGATTCGTACTGGAGCGTCCCCGTAATATTTTCTCACCCAGCCGCCGCATCACATGGTATAATCGCCATTAGAATATCTTACTAATTTCAATGGCGGTGACATGTTTGTATCCCAAAATTAACGACCAACTGTTCATCCAGGTACCATCCAGCGACGCTTCCGAAGCGGAAGTCGAATACCGGTCCAGAATAGCTGAACTGGAAGACGAGGCCTTTCTGATAGAAATTCCGATGCAGGAAAGCAGCGGACGGCTTAAGAAACTGCATATCGGGGATGAGCTGTCGGTTTATTTTATGGGCGAGGGCGGAATCAAAAATTATTTTTATACGCATGTGCTCGGTTTCAAGGAAGACGTCATCCGAATGGTGCGTGTACATAAGCCGGCGAAGGATGAGATTCTGAAGATACAAAGACGAAGCTTCCTGCGTGTCAGCGCAGAGCTGGAGCTGGCTGTCAGAACAGCGGCGGGTATCCGCTTTCTGGTTCGAACCGAAGATATCGGCGGCGGCGGAACTTCGTTCTGGACGGACGTAAGCACTCCGCTTGAAGTCGGTGATCGGCTGGAGTGCTGGCTTCTTATCCCTTACCGTAACGGATTGAACGAACATGCTTACTTTGAAGCCGAGGTAGTACGGATGAAAGAGCTCGATACCGGGCGGAGTGTGGCCATGCTAAAGTTCGTAAACATCTTGGATGGCGAGCGTCAGAAAATTATCCGCTTTTGCTTCGAGCGGCAGTTTGATTTCCGCAACCGTTAAAGCGAGTCAGGCTATAGTTTCACGCGGGATTCGCGGAAAGAGTTCTAAAATACCCTGAAATTTGCTGCCATTCCCCGATTTTTTTGCTGTATTTTGAGTCTATGCGATTTTGCACTGCTGTACAAACTGTGGTATAATTTTATAAGTCGCAGGCAATGCCTGCTTTTTTCTTGAAGATATCAGAAGGTATGAATTTATGTTCGTGCTTTCCGGTAGGTCAAGTGGATCAACGCCAAGCGCGATCTTGGCATTATGCCTGAGGAGGAATGCCCCTTTGGTTAGGCAGGGGACACATATCGCTGACAAAATTAACGTCGCCATCGACGGACCTGCCGGGGCAGGCAAGAGTACAGTAGCCCGAATGGTAGCACAGAAGCTTTCTTACATTTATGTCGATACGGGAGCCATGTACCGGGCGGTTACCTGGTATATGATCCGCAAAGACATTATGCCGGAAGATCATGATAACGTGCTTCAAACAGTACGAAATATGGTGATTGAATTAATACCCGGAGAAGAAGTGCAGAAAGTGATAATCAACGGGGAAGACGTGACTCCTCATATCCGCAGTTTGCAGGTCAGCGGCATGGTATCGCAGTATGCCAAGATTGAGTCCATCCGAACAAGGCTGAGTCAGCTGCAGCGCGAGATGGCGCTTGGTAAAGGAGTCGTGATGGACGGCCGCGATATCGGCACAACCGTACTGCCGGATGCTGAAGTGAAAATTTTCATGACGGCAAGCGTGAAGGAGCGTGCGCTCCGCCGCTACAAGGAGCTGAAAGATGCGGAACAGGTAACTCTGGAGCAGCTTGAGAACGATATTGCGCAGCGCGACCTTCTGGATCAGAGCCGGGAAATTTCGCCGCTGCGGCGTGCGGATGACAGCATTCTGCTCGATACGACGTCGATGGATATCGTACAGGTTGTGGAGACCATCGTGTCCCATTGCAGATCTTATGCCCGCGGGGAGAGAAATCATTAATGATTTATGTCATTTGCCGAGGATTGCTTCGCTTGATCTATGCCGTTCTGTTTCCGCTTAAGACGGTGGGAATTGAAAATATTCCGAACGAGGGCGGAGTACTGCTATGCGGCAACCACACCAGCAATCTTGATCCTTTTACTATGGGCATCAAGCTGGAGCGCAAAGTGAACTATATGGCCAAGGCTGAGCTGTTCAAGGTTCCTGTACTCGGCCGGCTAGTCAGACAGGTGGGCGCTTTTCCGGTTAAACGCGGCGGTGTAAGCAAAGAATCCATTAAAACGGCGCTTAATTTGCTTAGAAGCGGGCAAGTAATGGGCATTTTCCCGGAAGGAACGCGGAACAGCGACAGCGGAATTGCCAAAAAAGGAGCGGCGACTTTTGCCCTCCGCAGTGGCGCGGCAGTTGTACCGGCGGCGATAATCGGCCCATACAAGCCTTTTCGCCGGATGGTCGTCGTTTACGGCGCTCCGATTGATCTGAGCGAATATGCCGCAGGCGGCAGCGATTCGGCTGAAGCGGTTACCGATCTTATCATGGCCCGGATTCGCGAGATGCTGGAGACCGGTAAGCCAAGCGGGAAATAAAGCGGCATAGCCGTTATTATTTGGAACATAATAGGATAGTAACATCTATAGCGGGGCATTTGTTAAAGATGTATGTTTTGAACCCTGCTCTAGTGCGGGTTTAAATAAATGGGGTTTTGAATCGAGGAGGGTAATCACATGTCTGAAGAAATAAGAAATCAGGAAGCTGCGGAGAACAACGAATCCGTAGAGGCGGTTGATTCCGCTGCTAGCAATCAAGAGGAAATAGCAAGCCAGGATGAGCTGGAGCAAATCATTTCCTTGAAAAAAGGCGACACCGTGAAAGGAACGATCGTCAAAATCGAAGATAACCAAGCTTATGTGAGCATTGGATATAAATATGACGGCGTCATTCCGATTCGCGAATTGTCTTCCGTTCAACTCGACAATGCCGCTTCGGCTGTTGAAGTCGGACAAGAAGTGGAGTGCAAGGTTGTCAGCATCAACGACAACAAGGAAAGCCTTGTTCTTTCCAAACGCGCTGTGGACAGCGAGAAATCCTGGGACGATCTGGAGAAATACTACAATTCCCAAGAGGCTTTCGAAGTCACCGTGGCCGACGTGGTCAAAGGCGGTCTGGTTGCCGACGTGGGTGCCCGCGGATTTATCCCTGCTTCCATGGTTGAGCGTCATTTCGTTGAAGATTTCAGCGATTACAAAGGACGTACGCTTCGCGTAAAAGTGAAAGAGCTTGACCGTGAGAACGGAAAGGTTATTCTCTCCGCGAAGGAAGTGCTCGAAGAGGAATTCGAAGCCAACAAGCAAAGAATTATGTCCGAGCTTACCGAAGGCGAAATCATCGAAGGTACGGTACAGCGTCTGACCCAATTCGGAGCGTTTGTCGATGTGGGTGGCGTTGATGGACTCGTTCACGTCTCCGAAATCGCTTGGAGCCATGTTGACAAACCTTCCGATGTGATTTCCGAAGGTGACAAGGTACGTGTAAAAGTACTGAAAGTCGATCCGGAAAAAGGCAAAATCAGCCTGAGTATCAAAGCGGCAACGCCTGGTCCTTGGGACACGGCTTCCGACAAAATCAATATCGGCGATGTGGTAACAGGCGAAGTAAAACGTCTTGTCAACTTCGGAGCGTTCGTTGAGCTGTTCCCTGGTGTAGAAGGTCTTGTCCATATCTCGCAAATTTCCCATAAGCATATCGGCACACCGCATGAAGTGCTTAAGGAAGGACAGGAAGTTCAAGTGAAAGTTCTGGATTTCAATCCGTCCGAGAAGCGCGTCTCCTTAAGCATTAAGGAAACGGAAGAAGCTCCGGCGCCTACTGCCAAGCCGGAAAGAAACAGAGACCGGGCTCCTAAAGAAGTGCTCGACAACCCCAATGTTTCGCTGAGCAACCAAGGACTCAGCTTTACGCTGGCCGAACGTTTCGGCGACAAGCTGGACAAATTCAAGGGGAAATAATTCCTTATTTTGTCTGACATAATGGGTATACTTATCGGCGAACCCTTTTATATGAGGGTTCGCCGATTGTGTTTTTAGGCGTTAGCCAAGCGAAGGCTTTTTTGCTATGATGGGTAACGAAAGGCAGACAGGAGGAATGAAACATGGCAAGACCCGTTGTGGCCATCGTAGGAAGGCCCAATGTAGGGAAATCAACGATTTTTAACCGGCTGATCGGTGACCGGCTGGCTATTGTAGAGGATAAACCCGGAATCACCCGCGACCGGATATACGGCGTATCGGAATGGAACGGCAAGGCGTTCAGCGTAATTGATACGGGCGGTATCGAGATCGATGGCGAGGATATGATTTTGAAATCCATCCGTATCCAGGCAGAGCTGGCGATCGAGGAAGCGGATCTTATCGTATTTATGTGTGAAGCGAAGAGCGGATTGACTAATGCGGACGAGGAAGTGGCTCAACTGCTGTTCCGGTCAGGCAAGCCGGTCGTACTCGCAATCAACAAAGTGGACAATATGAAGCGGGCTGAGGATATCTATGAATTCTACAGCCTGGGCTTCGGAGATCCGATCGGCATCTCCGGCAGCCACGGCACCGGAATCGGCGATCTGCTGGATGAGGTTACGGAGCGGCTTCCGGAGCCGCAGGACGAGGAATACGACGAGGATGTGATCCGCGTTGCGCTGATCGGCCGCCCTAATGTGGGCAAATCGTCCTTGGTCAATGCGATACTCGGCGAGGAGCGCGTTATTGTCAGCGATGTGGCGGGAACGACCCGCGATGCAATTGATACGCCGTTTGAACGTGACGGACAGCGCTATGTGCTGATCGATACCGCTGGTATGCGAAAGCGCGGCAAAGTGTATGAAACGACGGAGAAATACAGCGTTATGCGCGCTATGCGGGCAATTGAACGAGCGGATGTCGTACTCGTCGTTATTAACGGCGAAGAAGGCATCATCGATCAGGATAAGCATATCGCCGGTTATGCGCATGATGCCGGCAAGGCATCGATGTTCGTGGTTAATAAGTGGGATGCCGTCGAGAAGGACGATAAGACGATGCAGCACTTCGAGAACAAGATCCGCGACCATTTCTTGTTCATGACCTATGCGCCGGTTGTCTTCCTGTCCGCGCTGACAAAACAGCGCCTGCATAAGCTGCTGCCCATTGTACAGCATGTCGCGCAGCAGCATTCCCTGCGCATTGCGACGCATCTTCTCAACGATGTCGTCTCGGATGCTGTTGCGATCAATCCGCCGCCGACCGATAAGGGACGCCGTCTGCGTATCAATTATGTGACTCAGGTGGCCGTGAAGCCGCCGACGATTGTCGTATTCGTCAACGATCCTTCGCTGATGCACTTCTCCTATGAACGTTACCTGGAGAACAAAATCCGCGGTGCGTTTAATTTTGAGGGAACGCCGATCCGAATCTTTACACGGCGCAAATCCGACGATGAATAGGGGAGAAGAAGCGTGGCGTTTGAAATTGTAGTAATTGTTGTTAGTTATCTGCTTGGCTCCGTCAGCTTTAGCGTGCTGCTGGCAAGGCTGATTAAGGGCATTGATATCCGTCATTACGGGAGCGGCAACGCAGGAGCAACCAATACGCTGCGGGTTCTTGGAACAGGACCCGCCATACTGGTGCTGGTCCTGGATGTGCTCAAAGGCATTATCGCCGTTTGGCTCGGTGTATGGGCTGGCGGGTGGGGAGGCTGGGTCTCCGCAGCCTGCGGTATAGCGGCGATTATCGGGCATAACTGGCCGCTTTACTTTCATTTCAAAGGCGGAAAAGGTATCGCGACCACGATTGGCGTAATGGCGACACTAGCCTTGGTGCCTGCGCTGTACGCTGGAATTATCGCCATTCTGTCCATCGTTGTTACCCGTTACGTCTCGCTCGGGTCGCTGCTGTTCGTTGCATTGACGCCGGTGTTCCTGCTGTTCACCGGGTTTACATATCCGGTGCTGTGGACTAGCCTTATTATCGCTGTCTTTGCATTCTGGCGGCACCGGACGAATATAATTAAAATTGCGCAGCGGCGCGAGAACAAAATCGGTTCCAAGTCCAAAGGAGGGAAGCGCGTTGTCTGACAAAGTCGCCGTACTCGTTGCGGGAAGTTGGGGAACAGCGCTGGCAAGTGTTCTGGCGGCGAACCATCCGGAGGTCTATCTATGGACGCGGAATGCATCCCAGTCGGAGGAAATCAACGCCAAGCATACGAACGAGCGTTATTTGCCGGGAGCGGTTCTTCCGGGTAACATTATCGCGACAACCGATATGGCAGAGGCGGTTGCAGGTGCCAAAGCGGTCGTCATCGTGGCTCCTTCATCGGGTATGCGCCAGGTCGCCCGCAGTCTGAAGCCTCATTGGAAGGAAGAGATGCTATGCGTTCATGCGACCAAAGGCTTTGAGACGGAGACCATGAAACGGATGTCCACGGTTATATCTGAGGAGCTTGGCTGTGATGAAGACCGTATCGTTGTCCTATCCGGTCCGAGCCATGCGGAGGAGGTCGTCCGCCATTGCCCGACAACGGTCGTCGTCGCTTCATTGGATGAGAAGGCCGCGATACGGGCTCAGGATTTGTTCATGAACAATGACTTCCGTGTATACACGAATCGGGATATGCTTGGCGTGGAATTGGCTGGAGCGCTTAAGAACATCATTGCGCTCGGTGCAGGGATGTCCGATGGTCTCGGATACGGAGATAATGCCAAGGCGGCGCTGATTACCCGGGGCATCGCGGAAATTTCCCGCGTCGGCGTGGAGCTCGGGGCGAACCCTCTGACGTTCGCCGGTCTCGCTGGAATCGGTGATCTTGTCGTAACGGCGACGAGCAAGCATAGCCGCAACTGGCGGGCAGGCTCGCTGCTCGGACAGGGCAAGCCGCTGGATGAGGTGCTAGGGTCGATGGGCATGGTAGTAGAAGGCATACGCACAACCCAGGCAGCATACGCCATCTCCGCAAAACTGGGCGTGCAAATGCCGATTACGGACCAAATTTATCATGTGCTGTTCCTTGGCCGGAGTCCGCGGGAAGCGGTCGAGGCCCTTATGGGACGCGATCCGAAAGCCGAACTCGAGTCCATCTCTCAGGAAACATGGGAGCAATGGCATACGTGAAGTAACCTTGGAGTGCCCTCACCTTTTACCGGATCTCCTCATATGCTGTATCGGGGATTGACGGAGGAGGGATGACAAATGAGCCGAAATTTTTCCAAGGACGCCTTGAACGCCATTAATAAAAAGGCGGGCAAAAACATCTCGGAAGGCGCCGTTAAAAGGCTGGCCGGTACAGTAAAGCCGGGAACGCTGCAGAGTGAAGCCCAGCTCCGCCAATTGATCAAGCAGGTATCAGCGATGGCCAATGTGCCGGTCAGCGAAGCTACAATTAAGGAAATTATCCATGCTGTAAAGAAGACCGGGGCAAATCCGAACAGTATGGAAACCTTAATGAAAATGATGCTAAAAAAATAGGGCCTTCTTTCCAAAAAGAGCAAAAGAACCAAAGCGGTTCGGATGCTCTTTTTTTTGTGATCGTGTTATAATATACCTATAATATCCAGTTGAAAGGAGACGTACGAATGGACCCGATGACCAAAATGTGGATGTCTCTGATTGCTATTTTGATCATGGGTCTGTCCGTATTTCTGATTACGTTTGCCCGCAACAGGACGAAAGGCCTGCTCCGCGGAGTGTTGTCCGTCATCGCTTTTGTCATCATGCTAATCGGATTGCTTGGCGGCTTGGCCTCAATTATGTAAGCCGTTACATATAGCTGCGGCAGTAGGGCGGAAGATATGGTCCGAATAATTGCAGGAAGGCTGCAGCACAGATCTGCCAGGCAATACTGGAAGTAACAGGTAACCTCACAGCGTCGAACCGAACATATTTCTGATTGAATCGTAGCACGATTTTTGAAGGAATGGGGCGTGAAGGAATGTTAGCCGGTGATACTATGCCGCAGGGGCTGCGTAAGGCTCTTGTACAGGCTGCTGATGCATTATGCTTTGGGGAAGAGGAAGACCCGCCATTATGGCTTCTGGGAGGAAGCTGCGGGCTGCTTCTGCACGATGTGCCGCTTGCGGCGCCTCCTCGCGATATCGATCTGTACGCGGATCTGGAAGCTGTGGACAGGCTCCATTCCGCTCTTGGACGATATGCTTGCGGGAAACCCGCTGAAGACTGGAGCCGCGGATGCTTTTCGCTAATCGGCCATTACCGGCTGGATGATTATCATTTGGAGCTCGTATGCGGGTTCAAAGTATGCAGCGGCCCATCGAAGTACAATGTGGAGACCTGTCTTCTGCAGACGGGCGCACCCGCCGAGAATTATCCCGGTATCGGAAGGCTGCGGCTCATGCCGCTGGCCCATGAGTTTGTATTCAACGTGCTGCGCGGACGCAGAGACCGTTATGAGGTGATCGCCTCTGTCATGAGGAGAAATTTGCCTGCGCATCTGCCGCTGGTTCAAACGCTGATCCGGCGCAATTCGCTGGAGCTTTCCCATATTGGGCTGCTTGGAGAGCTGCTGGGCGTAACCGCGCTCTGCTCATAATTTTGCTATTCGAACTTGTCGAGCCATAAGAGGAGGATACTGACATCGATGAAACCGCATAGAGGATATAAGGTTGTATTTTTGCCGGAGGGGCGGCAGACCGAAATTGCCGGGGGCGTATCGCTGCTCAAAGCGGCGCGCAAGGCTGGCGTTAAAATAGCTACCCGCTGCGACGGGAAAGCCGGCTGTCTGATGTGCAAGGTCAAGATTGAGGATGAGACTGCAGGCGGGGTTAAGCCCCCGGGGGATATCGAACGGCGCAAGCTGGGCAGCCAGCTCAACGATGGCGTCCGTCTGGCCTGTCAGGCCATTGTGCAGGGAGACATCCGTGTGACCGTTCCCGAAGACCCTTTGAAAGCTGCTGTACGACGCAGGCTGGAAGAGGCGCGGCGCGGCCACGAGGATGAATTGTGGTAAATATGCCGAAGGAGCCGCCAAGCCGGGTAGGAATCATTCGGGGAGGCACTCTGCCGTCTTTACGTGTAGCAGGCGTGCTGGGAACGCTGCTCCTTACTCTCTTCCTGTCCGGCTGCCTGTATAACGGTAAGGAGGAGGGAAGGACCGCCGTCAGTTACCATGAAAGTGTGAGCCGGGTTCAGTCCGCTGTCGACGATTTCTACCAGAAGGAGGGCCTGCTTCCGATCTTGAACGCTGACAGGGAGACGCCAAGGTTCGAGAAATTTCGGATTGATCTGGATAAGCTGAACAAAAAGGGCTATTTGGATGATATTCCGGCGGCGGCCTTCGAAAAAGGAGGCAGCGCCTATTTTTTGCTGCTGGATGAGGAGAGAAATCCGACCGTAAAGGTGATGGATCTTGTCACGGTTCAGGCTGTGAACGATGTCCAGCGGAAGGTGAATCTATACCGTTCAGCCCATAATGGCGAACTGCCCGCAGCTGGAGAGCTGTATCCCGGTCTGTACAAGATCGACGGCAAAAAGGCCGGGACGGAAAGGCTAAAGCTGACAAGCGTGTACTCCGGCCAGGAGATGGATTTTATTATGGATAAGACCGGGGGTGTATACGCCGATTACGCATTCGACATTATGTCTGCGATAGACAGGATAGGAGTGCAGCCGGCCACAGGCGAGGATCTGCGCTCGCTGCTCCTGGAAAGTTTCTGGTTCGTCCCTGTCAAATCGCTCCCTTATTACTGGGTGGGGGGCCAGCCCGTTCCCTGCGTATTATCCGAAGAGCAAGGAGCGGAGTAACAAAATACACGTAACTTCTAAAAAAGGGCAGTTGTCCGTGGGATGACTGTCTTTTTGCGTGCGATGAAAGATTAATAGATGTGTCCGGGTCACGCTTCCGGCGGGAGTTCTATTTCGGGCGGGATGCTCATATGCATGATGAGAAAGCTTCCGGGCTCCAGTAACGCCTGCCGTGCTCCCAGTCTGAGAAACAACCTTCAATTTGCGTGAAAGCAGGTCATAAATCTGCAGCGGGTACATATGATGATACTAGTCCAAATGCATGTCCGAGCGTTCGGAGTTTACCGCGGGGCAAAGCTTACGGACCTTACGGACCAAGCTTCAGCCGGGCAGCAAGTGCAGAGTCCGGTTCATGCCGAGAAGGCGATGAACACCGGCGGCAAGCGCGAAGTCGATGCTCTTCAGGCATTTTTTCTTCGGAAGTATATGAGGAGGGATCTCTTTTGGAAAAAGTGGATATTTTCAAGGACATTGCCGAACGCACCGGCGGGGACATTTATCTCGGAGTCGTCGGCGCGGTCCGCACGGGGAAATCAACATTTATCAAGCGCTTTATGGAAACGATCGTACTGCCTAACATAACGAGCGAGGCGGACCGCGTGCGTGCCGTGGATGAGCTGCCGCAGAGCGCCGCAGGCAAGACGATTATGACGACCGAACCTAAGTTCGTTCCGAATAACGCGGTACAGATCAAGGTTGCCGAGGGGCTTGAGGTTAACGTCAGACTCGTGGATTGTGTCGGCTACGCGGTCGATGGCGCCAAGGGCTATGAGGACGAGAACGGCCCTCGGATGATCTCCACACCTTGGTTCGAGGAGCCGATTCCGTTTCAGGAAGCGGCGGAAATCGGCACTCGCAAAGTGATCCAGGAGCATTCGACGCTTGGTGTCGTCGTCACCACGGACGGCACCGTTGCGGAAATTCCGCGCAGTTCGTACGTAGATTCGGAAGAACGCGTCATTGCGGAGCTTAAGGAGGTCGGCAAGCCGTTCGTAGTTGTCATCAACTCCACTCGGCCGAGAAGCGAGGAGACCCAGCAGCTCCGCAGCGAGCTGGCCGCCAAATACGATATTCCGGTCATGACGCTCAGCGCGGCTACAATGTCCGAGGATGACGTAACAGGCGTGCTGCGTGAAGTCTTGTATGAATTCCCCGTGCATGAAGTGAATGTCAATCTGCCGAGCTGGGTAATGGTGCTGCCCGAGAATCACTGGCTGCGCAGCAATTACGAGAATTCCGTGCGCGACACCGTCAAGGATATCCGCCGCCTGCGCGATGTCGACCGGCTGGTTTCCCAGTTTGCGGAATATGACTTTATCGACAGAGCCGGACTCAGCGGCATGAATATGGGCCAAGGCGTCGCGGAAATCGACCTGTACGCGCCTGAAGAGCTGTATGACCAGGTACTGATGGAAGTCGTCGGCGTCGAAATCCGCGGCAAGGACCATCTGCTGCAGCTGATGCAGGAATTCTCTCATGCCAAACGGGAGTACGACCGGTTCGCGGAAGCACTCGAAATGGTCAAGACGACAGGCTACGGCATTGCCGCGCCTTCCCTGGCCGAAATGGCGCTCGACGAGCCGGAGCTGATCCGCCAGGGCACGCGCTTTGGGGTGCGGCTGAAAGCGACCGCTCCGTCCATCCATATGATCCGTGTCGATGTGGAATCGGAGTTCTCGCCGATCATCGGTACGGAGAAGCAGAGTGAAGAGCTTGTCCGCTATCTGATGCAGGATTTTGAGAAAGACCCGATAAAGATCTGGGAGTCGGATATATTCGGCCGGTCGCTGCACAGCATCGTAAGGGAGGGCATACAAGGCAAAATCGCCATGATGCCGGACAACGCCCGCTATAAGCTGCAAGAAACGCTGGGCCGCATTATTAACGAAGGGTCCGGCGGCTTGATTGCTATTATTCTGTAAGCCCATTTAGCAACGAAAAAATAGCGAAGAAAAAAGAGCGGGACGCCAGCGTCCTGCTCTTTTTATGCCGTTTTGGAGATGCAGGAAATCATTTCAGCTTGTTTTTTTCGGAACGCCTTGAAATTATGGATGGGCTGTATTACTATAAATTTGTTGCGCATCCGGGGAAGGATGCAGGCAATAATGCATTTTATGAAAATCATCACGTATATTTTGCGTTGAAACGGAAACAGTGAACAATAACAGAGAACTTGCCAGGGAGGTGAGAAGAAATGAATAAATCTGATTTGATCAACCAAGTGACGGAAGCAACTGAACTTCCCAAGAAGGATGTTACCAAAGCAGTAGACGCCGTATTCGAGGCGATTACGGAAGCTTTGCAGGGCGGTGACAAAGTGCAACTGGTCGGATTTGGAAACTTTGAAGTCCGCGAACGTTCCGCACGCAAAGGCCGCAATCCGCAAACCGGTGAAGAAATCGAAATTCCTTCGAGCAAAGTTCCGGCATTCAAACCGGGCAAAGCGCTCAAAGACGGAATTAAATAATGATTTCTACATAGCCGATTATTATTATGATTCGAATTAACCATGCCGCCCTTTCAGGCGGCATTTATTTTTAAGAGCGGCAAAACGTTATTTCCGAAGGGAGGACTAGCGATGAGCGAGAGCAAGAACGAAGGCGCCCCGGATGCGGTGGAGAGCGATTATATCGTCGTGAAGGCCAAAGAGAACGGCGTGCAGGTGATCGGGCTGACGAGAGGTCTGGATACCCGCTTTCATCATACCGAGAAGCTCGACAAGGGAGAGGTGCTGATTGCGCAGTTTACCGATCATACCTCGGCGATGAAAATCCGCGGCAAGGCGGAGATCATGACCAAGCACGGACAATTGGAGAGCGGCATCTAAAGCAGCAGGCATAGCCTGCTTTTTTTTGCATATAAAAAAGTATAGTTTTCACGCTTAATCCAGGTCTTCTATATGCGTACATTGCTGCTTAGGCGTAAAGGGGGATGAATGATGAACCGGACATGGTGGATTGGAGCGGCGATGCTGGTTACGGCGGTTTCCGCCGCTTTGCTTCCAAGGATGGAAAGCCTTCATTCATCCATGCTGGGCGAACATAGGATAGTGGAGACCCTTTCGTCAGCCAAGGACGGAATTATTCTAGGGGACGCCAATTTGGTGGACTCAGTCGGCAGCCTCCCCTTCTCTATGTCCATCGGCAGCGTCGGCTTAGAGGATGGAGTGCTGTCGCTGGATTTGAAGGTAACGGACAGCAGGCTTGAGCCCAGGGAGGTATACGCCGATATGGCCAAGGCTTTCCTGTTCGCTTTCCGGGATACGGAAAATATCGATCAGGTTATGCTAAGAGTCATAGCGGAGGACAAATGGCTGGGTACGGCGCGTCTGCTGCTTGCTGCGGACGCCAGGCGCCAAGAACTGTCCGGCGAACTGCTGAGCGAGCTTCAAACAGCCGGCAATCTGCCGCTTACAGGCGGTCTCAAGGCGGCTTTTCGAATCAGTGAAACGAGCCTCTGGAAAAATCAATTCATTCCTCCCTCATCCGGGTAAATGTAACTAAGAAGCTTGGAACGGCTGGGAATCCGGTTGTGCGCGACTCAAAAACATGTGATATAATGGTCAAGATTGAGACAAGATTGTGAACAAACGATCAGTCATACATTTTTATTGGCTCGGAGGCTGAAATGAAACCGTACCGCATACCGCAACTGGCTAAAACTTATACGGACTACGACATGATTCAGCGGCATACGGACCTGCCGCCATTTCCGGATGCCCGGGTATCATTGTTATATATATTTCTGAACCATGGCGCCGCGAGGAAGCCCGACGCGGAGCTGTGTTCGCTCGTTACCGCGCTCGTGCAGCTTGGGCTCGATACCCATGAGTCGATCGATCTTATGGCAGACCCTCCCGGAGGGGATGCTATGCGTTCACGGCAGTTGAAGGTGCTCGCGGGAGATTATTTCAGCAGTTGGTTTTATCATATTTTGGCTAAGAGCGGGGAAATCGGGATCGTCGGTTCTTTAAGCGCGGCAATCGCCGATTTTAATGTTCTTAAGGCGCAGCTGTACATCAAGGCGAAAGAAATGATTCTTTCAGCTGAAGCTTATTTGCAGGCCGCTGTGCAGCTGAACATGCGTCTATTCCTGTCTTTTACCCCCCTGATCGATCGTTCTCTTGCTGAGACGTGGGCGAATCTGCTGTATGAATTCAGCCGGTGCGAGACCATAGCGCTGGAACTGAAGCGGGGAGCTTCGACTGCCGAAGCGCTGCATGGCTACTGTTTCTGGCATTTGCTGGAGGCGGCGAATGATGAAGAGAGACGGCAGCTCCGGGATCGGAAGCTCGGGCCTAAGGATTGGAAGAAGCTGAAAATGAAGTATAAATGCGAATCCCTGCTGACGGACAAGCTGCATCAGGCGATGGATTCCATTCAGAAGCTCTTTCAGGATCTCAGGGACGAGAGCCTCGCCCGCGAACTGCGGGTGACGCTTGACCGTTTCCATCTGCAATTGAAAATGTCGGGACAAGCAGCGGGGGAGGCATAGGATCATACATGAATAAGTCAACAGCGGCCGGCGATAACGGGATCAAGCCGAAGGAACAGTTTGTCCATTCCGTATTTGAGAAAATCGCCGGGAAGTACGATACAATGAATGATATCCTCAGCTTCCGGCGTCACAAGGCTTGGAGGCAGTTTGCCATGGACAAGATGGCGATGCGCCGCGGAGATACCGCCGTCGATCTATGCTGCGGCACCTGCGACTGGAGCATCGCGCTCGCTGAGAGCAGTGAGACCGGAGGCGTCATGGGACTCGACTTCAGCGAGAGTATGCTCGCCGTAGGGCGCCGCAAGGTGGAAGAGCGGGGGCTTGGCGACCGGATCTCCCTGGTACAGGGAAACGCCATGAATCTTCCGTTCGGTGATTGCTCCTTCGATTACGCTACTATCGGCTTCGGTCTGCGCAATGTGCCCGACCCCATTCAGGTGCTTAGCGAAATGAAGCGCGTGGTGAAGCCCGGCGGGATGGTTGTCTGCCTGGAATTGTCCAAGCCAACGGTCCAGCCATTCAAAGGCATTTATTATTTCTACCTCACACGGATGCTGCCGCTGATCGGCAAGCTGTTCGCGAAGAGCTATGAGCAGTACAAATGGCTTCCCGAATCGCTTGCGATGTTTCCGGACCGAAGGCAGCTGGAACAGATCTTTCGTGAAACCGGTCTGGAGCGCGTAGAATCCTTCCCCTTGACTGGAGGCATCGCGGCATTACACATTGGGCTCAAGGAGAATGTGGATGTTTAAGAAAATTGGTATTTTTATGCAAATGATAAAGTTTGAACATACGTTATTCGCACTTCCGTTTGCATTTATGGGCGCCTTGCTCGGCTCGATGGTGATGTCCGGCTCACTTCCTTCCTGGCGGGATATCGGCTGGATCATCATTGCCATGTTCGGCGCCCGCAGCGCCGCGATGGGACTGAACCGATTAATTGACCGCGTAAGCGACGCCAAGAATCCGCGTACGGCAGGTAGAGCCATTCCAGCGGGATTGTTGAAGGCGGGAGAAGTGATTGTCTTTGTCGCCTTTTCCTTCTTCCTGTTGTTCTGGGCAGCGTTCAAGCTAAACCCGCTGTCCGCGAAGCTGCTGCCGATTGCGGTGTTCCTGCTTGTGTTTTATTCCTTTACGAAGCGTTTTACCTGGGCCTGCCATCTGATTTTGGGCCTCACGATCGCGCTGGCCCCGCTTGGGGGATGGGTCGCGGTCACTGGCAAGGTGGATTGGACCGCCATGGTATTTTATTTTACCATCATGTTCTGGACGGCCGGGTTTGACGTTATTTATTCGTGCCAGGATGTGGAGTTCGACAAGAAGGAAGGGCTGCACTCCATTCCGGTCCGCTTTGGTGTTGCGGGAGCGCTTAAGATCGCCAAGGTATTTCATATATTGACCGGCATAGGCTTCATTTCTTTGCTGTTCATGGCTCATCTGAGCTGGTGGTATATCGCAGGCATGCTGATTGCTTACGCTATTTTGTTCTATGAGCATCACATCGTTTCCCCGAACGATTTGAGCCGTCTGCAAACGGCATTTTTCACGATGAACGGGGTGCTCAGTATCGTGGTGTTCTCTTTTACCTTGATTGACCTGGTGGTGCAGACTAACAAATGAGCAATTCAAGATCGAAGGGCTTTATAGTCGGCATTACGGGGGCCAGCGGCGCGATATACGGTGTGCGTTTGACGGAAACGCTGCTGTCCCTAGGGTCTATTGTGCATCTTGTTATTAGCAATGCGGGCTGGCGGGTTCTGAAAGAAGAGCTGGGCTGGAGCGTCTCTGACCGGGAGGGCGTTCTGAATGATCAATTTGGAGGCTGGCCCGGTTCTCTGATCTATCACCCCGTCGCCGATATCGGAGCTTCCATCGCGAGCGGCTCCTTCCGGACGGAAGGGATGATCATCATGCCCTGTTCCATGGGAACGCTGTCGGCCGTGGCGAACGGCTCCTCCGACAATTTGATGACCCGCGCCGCAGATGTGATGCTGAAGGAGGGGCGTCCGCTGGTGCTCGTTCCCCGGGAGACGCCGCTGCATGCGATACATTTGGAAAATATGCTGAAGCTGTCCCGGCTCGGCGTTCGAATCATTCCGGCCATGCCGGCTTTTTATTTCGGGCCGCAAAGCATGGATGATCTGGTCAACTTTATGGTCGGGAAGGTGCTGGACAGCTTCGGAATTGATCACGCTTTATTTCGCAGATGGGGGGATTAAGATGAGGAGCGGTCCTGCCGTAATCGGCAAAATCAGCTATACCAATTCATGGCCCGTTTTTTTTAACTTTGATCCCTCTGCTCTTTCTTTTCCGGCCCGGATGGTTAGCGAGGTGCCTTCCGTACTGAATCGCGGCATGGCCCGCGGTGATATTGATGTTGGGGCGCTGTCTTCTTTTGCATTTGCTGAAGCGAGCGACAGGCTGCTGCTGCTGCCGGGCCTGTCCGTCAGCTCGGACGGTCCCGTGAGGTCGATTCTTTTGTTCTCGAAGGGAACGGTGGAAGAAGCGGCGAAGGGAACGGTCGCCGTGACGAACACGTCGGCTACGTCGGTGAATCTGCTGAAAATTTTGCTGGAGAAGGCTGTGGGCGGAAATCCGCAATACATAAGCGCTGAGCCGAATCTGGAGAAAATGATGGAACAGGCGGATGCCTGTCTGCTGATTGGCGATCATGCAATCCGGGCAATGTGGCAGAATAAACAGTATAGAGTTACCGATCTGGGCGAAATGTGGAAACGGTGGACGGGACTTGGGATGACTTTTGCGGTATGGGCTGTAAGCCGGAAATCGGCGCTGGAAATACCGGAGGCGGTCGCTGAGATCTGCCAAGCCTTAATCGAGAGCAAGCGGCGGGGACTGCGGAATCTGGCGCCGATTGTCTCGGAGGCCTGCAATCGAATCGGCGGCGATGCCGGATACTGGTCTGGTTATTTCCAGAATTTGTGTTATGATTTTGGAGAAAGGCAGCAGGGAGGTTTGGATCTCTATTTCCGTTATGCCAATGAAATGGGGCTGCTGCCGCAGAAGGTGAAAATGGAGTTTTGGAGCGACAATCTGCTGACACGGGTGAAGGAATGAAACGACTGCAAATGTTCGGCCTGCTAAATAAGGATATGGAAATTCTGGAAAAGGAACTGTACCGAAGCGTACAGGGCGATGATCCCCTGCTCACGGAAACGTCGCTCCACCTGCTGAAGGCCGGCGGCAAGCGGCTGCGTCCGGTATTTGTGCTCATGGGCGGTAAATTCGGCACATACGACCTCGACAAGCTGAAGCGGATTGCCGTTCCCCTGGAGCTGATTCACAGCGCTTCCCTTGTCCACGACGATGTCATCGACGATGCGGATACGCGGCGCGGCGAGCCAACCGTTAAGGCCAAATGGGACGACAAAATCGCAATGTACACGGGCGATTATATCTATGCCAAGGCGCTGGCCATAACGGCGGAGCTGCCGAACCCGCGCATCCATCAGATTCTGTCCAAGGCGATGGTGGAGATGACGATTGGCGAGATGGAGCAGATCCGCGATTTCTTCAACAGCGGACAGAGTGTACGCCATTATTTGCGGCGTATCCGGCGCAAAACCGCCTTGCTCATTGCCATCAGCTGCCAGCTTGGGGCGCTGGCAGCGGACGCTGAGCTGGAGAAGGCCGGGCTGCTCTACAAGTATGGATATAATGTAGGGATGGCTTTCCAAATCCGCGACGATCTGCTTGATCTGAGAGGAACGGAGAAGCAGATTGGCAAACCGCCGGGCAGCGATATGCGGCAGGGGAATATTACTCTGCCGGTCATCTACACCCTGGAGGACGACCGTCTGCGCGGCGCCCTTCTGGATGAACTGGAGCAGATCCGCGAAGGCCGGGCGGGAGCTGGCCGCGCCATTGACATCATTCTATCCGGGGACGGCATTTCCCGAGCGGAGGAATTGGCCTCGCGTTACATCGACAAGGCGCTGGCCGCGCTGGATAAGCTGCCGAACAACCGCACAAAGGGCAATTTGCGCGACATTGCCTATTTTGTAACCGGCAGGGCATACTGATAATGCTGCGTGGTCCGATTTAACAATTTAACAGACAGCGGCGATTTTGGTAAGATAGCTTAACAGACCATCATCTATAAGGGAGAATGGAGAGTGAACCCTATGGAAAGAACGTATTTGATGATCAAACCTGACGGTGTGCAGCGCGGTCTGATTGGCCGCATTGTAGCCCGTTTCGAGGACAAAGGTTTTAAGCTGGTCGCCGCCAAGCTCATCACGGTAACGGAGGAGCAGGCCAAGATTCATTATGCGGAGCATGAAGGCAAAGATTTTTTCCCGGAGCTCATCTCGTTTATCACATCCGGCCCCGTTTTTGCAATGATCTGGGAAGGCGACGACGTGATCGCTCTGTCCAGACTGCTGATCGGGAAGACGAAGGTGGGCGAAGCGCTTCCTGGGACCATCCGCGGGGATTTCGCCAGCCATACCCCTCTCAATCTTATTCACGGTTCCGACTCTCCCGAGAGCGCAGCAAGAGAAATCGCCAACTTTTTTGCTCCCGAGGAACTGAACAAGTATAACAAAGATATTGAGGCCTGGATCTGATCCGGGCATAAAGACAGGGGTAGATGAAAATGATGCCTGAACGTGAAGCGGCGGCAGTGGATCCCGATTACACGGGGTTTATTCAAAATGTCAATAAAAGTACGGGCATCGATCTGTCACAGTATAAGGAAGCCCAGATGAAACGGCGTCTAACGACACTTCGCACGAAGAACGGATACCATACTTTCACCGACTTTTTTGCGGCGATGATGGCAGACAAGGGTCTGTTTTATGAGTTCCTGGACCGGATGACGATTAATGTTTCTGAATTTTGGCGCAATCCGAACCGCTGGGAAGTGCTGCGCGATATTATTTTGCCTGAACTCCAGGGAAGCGGCAAGGGGCTGAAACTGTGGAGCGCGGCTTGTTCCACCGGAGAAGAGCCTTACACACTCGCCATGATTCTATCCGATAAAAAAATTCTGCGCGAGACCAGCATTCTGGCGACCGATATCGATGAAGGCGCATTGGCCAAGGCCAATAAGGGAATATATCTTGAGCGTTCGCTGAAGGATGTACCGAAGGACGTGGCCGCACGGTATTTCTCGCCTGAAGGGCTGATGTATAAGGTCAGTGATGAATTGAAGAAAAATATTAACTTCCACAAGCAGAATCTGCTGCTGGACAAATTCGATACCGGGTTCGATCTTATCGTTTGCCGGAACGTAATGATCTATTTCACGGAGGAAGCCAAGGATAAGCTGTACCGCAAGTTCTCGGCCAGTCTCCGTCCCGGCGGCTATTTGTTCGTTGGAAGCACGGAGCAGATTTTTACACCTTCCAAATACGGGTTCGAATCTACGGAAACTTTCTTTTACCGGAAAAAATAAGACGCTTCTCTATTGTTGTCCTGTACTTAGGTATACTTTCGGCTGCATGCAGAGATACTGAATGATAGAATCAGTATGCCAAGCGAAAGGTCGTCTATAAATGGATAAAAGCAAGGTAATCGACGCATACCGCCGGGGGTTCATTACGGTAAAGGAATGCGGACAAATTCTCGGTGTGGAGGATGTGCAGCTTCAGCTCCTGCTTCGGCAGGAACTGAGCAAAATGTCCTGCATGCGGGAGAGCCGGCGTGTCGGCGGCTAAAGTCCCGTTTCATTGCAGTCGGCGAAGGCGCCGCCCGCTCCTATAAAATGGAGCCCGGGCGGCGCTTTTTTGCTATGTGCAGACCAGGACCTCACTTTGTGCCGCTATCTTGATGTGACTTTCTTGTCAAAAGTGATTTCCCTATACTATAATGAGCAAAGGTCATAACGGATTTTAGCAGTTTACAGTTTGAAAGCGCGAAGGGGGAACGCAGCATGAGTTTACGTTATTTAACTGCCGGGGAGACACACGGTCCCCAGCTTACGGCGATTATAGAGGGTATGCCCAGCAATCTTACGCTGGATTTTGAACAGCTTAATTTTCAATTGCAGCGGCGTCAAAAAGGATACGGCCGCGGTCGCCGCATGCAAATTGAGAAAGATACCGCCCAGATTGTCGGAGGAGTACGTCACGGAGTCACGACCGGAGCTCCAATTGCGCTGGTTGTAGAGAATAAAGACTGGACTCACTGGAAGAATATCATGAATGTTGAGCCGATTTCGGGCGCAGACGAGGATAAGCGGCGGGTGAACCGTCCACGTCCCGGGCATGCGGACCTGAACGGAGGACTTAAATACAATCTAACGGATTTGCGCAATGTCCTGGAGCGTTCCAGCGCCAGGGAGACGGCGGCGCGGGTGGCCTGCGGCGCGGTGGCGCGTCAACTTCTCGAAGCATTCGGAGTGAAGATTGCCGGACAGGTCATCCGTATCGGTGAAATCGAAGCTCCTGCGAATGACTTGCCCATTGACGAACTAATTGCCCGCACGGAAGAATCCTCGGTCAGAGTAGTGGACAAGGAAACCGAGAAGAAAATGGAAGCCTACATAGACCAGATCAAGGAAGAAGGCGACTCCATCGGCGGAATCGTGGAATGTATCGTCGAAGGGCTTCCGGTTGGCCTTGGAACCTATGTGCAGTATGACCGCAAGCTGGACGGAGCCATCGGCGGAGCGGTTATGTCCATCAACGCTTTCAAAGGCGTGGAGATCGGGATTGGCTTTGAAGCGGGCAAGCTGCGAGGCTCGAAGGTCCATGACGAGATTATGTACGATCCCGCACGCGGATACCACCGGGCCAGCAACCGGCTTGGCGGATTTGAAGGCGGAATAACGAACGGCATGCCGGTTGTGGTTCGCGGTGTGATGAAGCCGATTCCGACGCTCTACAAGCCTTTGCAGAGCGTGGATATCGATACCAAGGAGCCGTTTACCGCACAGGTGGAGCGCTCCGATGCCTGCGCGGTGCCCGCAGCATGCGTCGTAATGGAGAATGTGGTTGCCTGGGAAATTGCCAAGGCGTTCCTGGATAAGTTCGGCGGCGATTCCTTGGAAGAAATTAGAGCCAATTATAATAACTATCTCGCCCAACTGGAGAGCTACTGATATGCGGCGGATTCAAGTAGATTTGGGTAATCGTTCCTATCCGATCGTGATCGGCAGCGGAATACTGGAGGGCATTGCCGGACTGTGCGCGGAAGCCGGATTTCCGGTGCGCAGCCCGCTGCTGATCGTCAGCGACAGCGCAGTAGCTCCTTTATATCTGGCTAATCTGGAATCACGGCTAAAGGCCGGGGGCTATACGGTGGTCAGCCATGTCATTCCGTCGGGAGAAGCTTCAAAGTCCCTGACTGTGTACGAGGAAGTGATGACGACGGCGATCTCTGCCGGGCTAGACCGCAGCTCTGCCGTTCTGGCGCTCGGAGGCGGGGTTGTCGGCGATTTAGCGGGCTTCGTGGCCGCCACTTATATGCGCGGCATCGGCTTCTTGCAGATTCCGACGACGATACTGGCGCATGACAGCAGCGTCGGCGGCAAGGTGGCGGTGAACCACCCGCTAGCGAAGAATATGATCGGCGCCTTCTATCAGCCGAAAATGGTCGTGTACGACCTGAACACGCTGAAGTCGCTTCCTCCTCGCCAGGTGCGATCCGGTCTGGCCGAAGTTATCAAGCACGGTCTTATCCTGGATCGCGATTTCGCCTACTGGTGCCGGGACCATGCAGCCGAACTGCTCGATCTGGAGCCGGAGGCGCTGGGCTATGCGCTGGAGCGCGGCTGCGCGATCAAGGCGGACGTCGTAGGCGAGGATGAAAGGGAGCATGGGCTGCGGGCCATCCTGAACCTGGGTCATACGATTGGACATGCCGTAGAAGCAGTGGGCGGTTATGGAACCTTCCTGCACGGGGAGGCCATCTCCATCGGAATGGCGGGCTCGGCGCTTCTGGCCGCCAAGCTGGGGCGTTCCCGTTCTCTCTACGAAGAGACGGTTTCCATGCTCAGCGCGCTGGAGCTTCCAACCAGATTGCCGGCCGAATACGGCGAGGAAGACATCATCGAAGCGATGATGCATGACAAGAAATTCAAGGAAGGCCGGATAACGTTCATCGTTCCCGACGAAATTGGAGCCGTCAGCATTGTTGACGGTATCGAGGAGTCTGCGGTACGCGAGGTTATCAGGCAGCTTAAAGAGGAGGGAAGCCCATGGTAAACCGTGGAATTCGCGGAGCGACAACCGTAACTCGCAACGACGAAACGGAAATTCTGCGGGAAACCGTCCTGCTGCTGCGGGAAATGGTTGAACGCAATGACATTATTGCCGAAGATATTTGCAGTGTGTGGATCACGATGACGACCGATCTGGATGCAACTTTTCCGGCGCGGGCTATTCGGGAAATCGAGGGCTGGGAGCTGGTGCCTCTTATGTGCTCGACTGAAATTCCGGTTAAGGGCAGCCTGCCGAAATGCATTCGCCTGATGGTGCAGGTCAACACGGATAAGAGTCAGAGTGAAATCCGCCATGTATACCTGAACGAGGCGCAGAAGCTTCGTCCCGATCTATCCGAAAGCAAATAGCGCGGCTTAACTAAAAGGTAAATGACAGTTTACCCGGTCCTTGCCAAGGGAACGCTTTTAACATCGATGCAAGTCTCCCTCATAATATAGTTGTCCAGGGGTTGTCAATAAGCGTTGGTATCATGTATAGTGTAAACAGACGAGTGAAGCAGAGCCAAGACTGAGATTAGATGAGCTGAGAAGAGCAGAGTGTAAGGGATTTTCAGGGTACATACAAGGCGCGAGATATGCAAGTACAGGGACTGCGGATTAGCAGGCTTACAAGTGCATGAATATCTGATGATGGATTGCCGCCCGTTTATGTAATTCCGAACTTTATCGCCCTTATATGTGGGTAGCGTCTTTTGGGGAAATCGTATTTGCGTTGTTCTGATGTGCGGAGTTTTCTTCATGAATGATCTGCCGTGGAGCCATTGCATTTTCCAGAAGCCGGAATCCCGCTCTTATATACGCTTGTTTAACATGACCTCTACTTCGGTGGAGGTTTTTCTGCATTTTGGGCCCCTGTTTTCGAAGCTAAAGACACGGGTGACGTATGATGTACCAACCCTTTCTAAGTCCAAGGAGGAACGACAAATGACCAGTCCTAATGTAGAACAAGTGGTGTCGCTCTCGCGGCAGTATAATCTGATTCCCGTAGTGAAGCGGCTGCTGGCCGATATGGAAACCCCGATCCGGATATTCCAGCGGTTCGCCGGCCGGAAGAATGCCTTTCTGCTGGAAAGCGTGGAGGGCGGCATCCAATGGGCCCGGTATTCGTTCATCGGCAGCGATCCGTTTCTGCTTATCTCCGGCAAAAAGGGTGCGATCAACGTGGAAATCGGCGGCGAGAAAAGAGGGCTGAAAGGCAAGCCGATCGAGGAACTGAAAGCCCTTCTGCGTTCATACCGCAGTCCCAAGCTTGCGGAGATGCCTCCGTTTACCGGCGGGGCAATCGGATTCTTCGGGTATGATCTGCTGCAGTATTACGAGAAGCTGCCGGCTCATGCCAGCGACGACTTAAAGATGGATGACATCCGCTTCATGTTCTGCGACCGGATTATCGTGTTCGACCATGTCAAACAGCAGATCCTGCTGGTCGGCAACCTGCATGTCAAGGACGGCGACACGGATTCCGATATCCGGGCGAATTACGAGAAGCTGAACAGCAAGCTGGATGAAATGGCGGAGGAGCTGTGCAAGGAAGCGCCGAAGGAAAACATGAACCGGCGGAGCATCCCGCAGGATATCGAGCTAGGAGACATTCACTCCAACCTGACGAAGGAACAGTTTATCGGTAATGTGGAGCAGGCCAAGGAATATATCCGGGCCGGCGATATTTTTCAGGTGGTGCTGTCTCAGCGGTTTCATATCAATACCGAGGTGTCTCCGCTCCATGTCTACCGGCTGCTGCGCACATTGAATCCATCCCCGTACATGTATTATCTCAAAATGGATGAAGAGATCATCGTCGGAACATCGCCGGAAGCACTGGTGAAGGTGGACGGTGACCGAGTCGAGACCCGCCCGATTGCCGGAACGAGACCCAGAGGAGAGACCGAGGCGCGGGACCGCGCACTGGCGGCTGAGCTGCTGGAGGATGAAAAAGAGAGAGCCGAGCACCTGATGCTCGTCGATCTTGGCCGCAACGATCTTGGCCGGGTGTCGAAGTTCGGAACCGTCAAATGCGATTCCTTCATGGAGATCGAGAAATACTCTCATGTCATGCATATGGTGTCGAATGTCTCGGGCACGCTTCGCGAGGATAAAGACTTCTTCGACGCTTTCCTTTCCTGTCTGCCGGCGGGCACCGTATCCGGAGCGCCGAAGCTGCGGGCGATGGAGATTATCGCTGAGCTGGAGCGTGAAGCAAGGGGAGCGTATGCGGGAGCAATCGGTTATCTTGGCTTCTCCGGAAATATGGATTCCTGCATTACGATTCGGACGATTATTTTCCGCAAAGGCCGGGCTTATGTTCAGGCAGGGGCGGGGATTGTATGGGATTCGGTGCCGGAGAAGGAGTATGAGGAGACCGTAAACAAGGCGAAGGGCATGCTCAAAGCGATCCGGATGGCAGAGACGATGTTCCCGGCAAAAGCGAAAGAGGGCGGCAGCATCAATCAGGATTATATGTACGAGTACACTCCTTGACGCAAAGAGCGCGGGAAGAGCTTGGAGCGGGCAATAATCTAATATAAGCGGGAGGAGAAAAAAAGGATGAACAGCAATGCCAATCTATTGATCCAGTCCGGAATCGCCGGATTGATCGAAGGCAAGAATTTAACCCGGGAGCAGGCGCGGGATATCATGGGCGGGATCATGGAAGGAGCAGCGACGCAGGCCCAAATCGGCTCCCTGCTTACCGCTCTGCGGATCAAGGGGGAAACAGTGGAGGAAATAACCGGCTTCGCAGAAGCGATGAAGGGCTACGGTACCGCGGTTGCGACAGAAAACTCGCGGCTGCTGGACACCTGCGGAACGGGCGGCTCGGGTATTCACAAGACCAATATCTCCACCACTTCCGCCATTATTGCCGCTGCCGCTTCGGTGCGTGTCGCCAAACATGGCAATCGTTCCGCTTCCGGCAGAACGGGCAGTGCCGATGTGCTGGAAGCACTCGGGGTTAACATTCATCTGGATGCGGAGCAGGCTGGGCGGTGTCTGGACGAGATCGGCATCTGCTTCCTCTTCGCGCAGCTTTACCATCCGTCCATGAAGCATGCGGCCGGCCCCCGCAAAGAGCTGGGCGTGAGGACGGTATTCAACGTGCTTGGCCCGCTGACGAACCCGGCCAGAGCGGACCGCCAGCTTCTAGGGGTATACGACAAGGAGAAGACGGAGACGCTCGCCACGGTCCTGAAGGAGCTGGGCCTGAAGCGCGCTCTCGTGGTCAGCAGTCACGAAGGTCTGGACGAGATCAGTATTTCGGGACCGACCGCTGTGGCTGAGCTGCGGGATGGCAAGGTTACGACCTATGATATCACCCCGGAAGAGCTGGGGCTTTCCCGCCATCCGCTTGAAGCCATTCTAGGCGGCGGCCCTGCAGAGAATTCGGCCATTATCCGCGCGGTGCTGGACGGCGCGAAGACACCGTACCGGGATATCGTGCTTGCCAATTCCGGTGCTTGCATCTATGTCGCCGGTCTCGCCGATACGCTTGCCGAAGGTGTACGGAAGGCGGCGGAAACGATTGATTCGGGCGCAGCGGCCCGCAAGCTGGAGCAGCTTATCGCCATAACGGAGGAGCTAAAACATGTATCTAGATAAAATCGTAGCCACAAAGATTAAAGAGGTTGAGCTGCTCGCCGAATCCTTCTCTCTTACCGAAGCGGAAGCGCAAATCGCCGGCCTGCCGGAGACGCGCGGCTTCCGCAAGGCGCTCACACTCGGACGGAAGCGTGATATGGGGCTGATCGCCGAGGTGAAGAAGGCATCCCCCTCCAAAGGACTGATCCGGGCGGATTTCGATCCGGTCCAGATTGCCAAGGCTTACGAGACTGGCGGAGCGGACTGCCTCTCCGTTCTCACCGACAGCCAGTATTTCCAGGGCAGCGGCGAATATTTGCGGCAAGTCCGCGAAGCGGTCGCTCTGCCGCTCCTGCGCAAGGATTTCATCATCGACGAGAAGCAAATCTATGAAGCCCGGCTGCTTGGTGCAGACGCCGTGCTGCTGATTGCGGCCATTCTGACGCCGGCGGCGCTCTCCTCACTCTCAGACACGGCTGCCGGACTCGGACTCGACGTACTGATTGAGGTCCATGACCGCAGCGAACTGGAGGCCGTGCTTGATACGGGCAGAGCGGAGCTTCCACATGTGCTGCTCGGCATCAATAACCGCAACCTGCACACGTTCGAAACCGCGCTGGCAACGACAGCTGAGCTTGCGGCGCTCGCTCCGAAGGGGGTTCCCCTAATCAGCGAAAGCGGAATTGCGGGGCCGGAGGATATTGCTTATCTGCAGACGACCGGGGCTGAAGGTGTGCTGGTCGGAGAATATTTTATGAGACAGCAGGATGTGGAGAAGGCGGTCGGTAAGCTGCTTGGCCCTGTTCTGCGAGGTAAGGACCAGGTGCGCAATGGCTGAGGCAAAAGTAAAAATCTGTGGACTTCAGGACGTTGAAGTGCTAAAATCTATGGTACACTTGCCGGTTGATTATATCGGCCTTGTCTTTGCTCCGAGCCGCAGGAAGGTGTCGCCGGAGCAGGCTTCGGGTCTGATATCCATCCTGGCTGATTGGAGAACGAGCCAGGCCCCTATTGCCGCCGGGGTATTTGTTGACCCGGACATGGATGAATTATATAAGATTCTTTCCGCCGCGCCGCTCGGCGTTATTCAGCTGCACGGGACCGAAAGTCCGGCATTTTGCCGTGAGGTCAAAGAAGCCTTTCCTGGCGTTCAGGTATGGAAGGCTCTATCTGTGGCGGCTCAAGGTGGCGAGGTGAACCATGAACTGGCGCTTGAAAGCTATGCCGGAACGATTGACGCCGTTCTGCTCGATACGTATGACTCCGCGCAGCGTGGCGGCTCCGGACGGACCTTCGCCTGGGAACAGATCCCGGATTACCACAAGCGGGCGAGGGCGATCGGTGTGTCGCTGTATGTGGCCGGGGGACTTTCCCCGGACAATGTCGGCGGTCTTCTGACGGCTTACGCGCCGGATGGAGTAGACGTATCAAGCGGTGTGGAAAGTGACGGTGTGAAAGATATAGCCAAAATCACAGCTTTTGTGGAAAGGGTGAAGCAATCATGATACAGGTGCCGGACCGGCATGGACGTTTCGGAGCTTTCGGGGGACGCTTCGTACCCGAAACCTTGATGAATGCATTGATAGAACTGGAGGAGGCTTATAACAAGTTCTCAGCCGATCCGAAGTTTCAGGAGCAGGTCGATTATTTGCTTAAGCAGTATTCCGGACGCGAGACACCGCTGTACTACGCCGAACGGCTCAGCGCGCAGCTGGGCGGAGCGAAAATATATCTGAAGCGTGAGGACCTGAACCATACCGGAGCCCATAAGATCAATAACGCGATCGGCCAGGCCATTCTCGCGAAGATGATGGGCAAGAAGAAGGTCATTGCCGAGACAGGGGCAGGCCAGCACGGCGTCGCAACCGCAACGGTCGCCGCGCTGCTGGGCATGGAATGCAAGGTATTCATGGGCGAGGAAGATACCCGCCGCCAGCAGCTTAACGTATTTCGGATGAAGCTGCTGGGCGCCGAGGTTATTCCCGTTACCTCCGGATCACGGACGCTTAAGGACGCCGGCAACGAGGCGCTGCGCTACTGGGTCAGCAACGTAAACGATACTTTCTATGTTCTCGGCTCTGCGGTCGGTCCGCATCCATACCCGATGATGGTCCGCAATTTCCAGCGGGTTATCGGAGATGAGACGCGGCGGCAAATTTTGGAAGCCGAAGGAAGATTACCGGATCTCTTGGTGGCCGCCGTTGGCGGCGGCAGCAATGCCATCGGAATGTTCTATCCTTTCCTTGAAGACGAGACCGTGGATATGGTCGGCGTTGAAGCCGCTGGCAAAGGGGTCGACACGCCTTATCACGCCGCAACGATGAGCAAAGGAAGCCACGGTGTGTTCCAGGGCTCGATGAGCTACCTGCTTCAGGATGAATACGGCCAGGTTATTGAGGCCCATTCCATCTCCGCAGGGCTCGATTATCCCGGAGTCGGACCGGAGCATTCCTATCTGAAAGATATTGAGCGCGTTAAATATGTCCCCATTACGGATCAGGAAGCGCTCGACGCTCTTAAGCTGCTGTGCGTGACCGAAGGCATTATTCCCGCCCTGGAATCGGCTCATGCCGTGGCACAGGTTACGAAGATTGCGCCGGCTCTCTCCAAGGACGATATCATTGTCATCTGTCTATCAGGCCGGGGCGACAAAGATGTGGAATCGATTATGGCTTATACGGAAGGAGCAGGGCTGAAATGACGACCGAAACGACGAACCGCATGGATGTGACATTCCGGCGGCTGAAGGAACAGGGACGGGCGGCGCTGATTCCGTTTCTGACCATAGGCGATCCGGATCTGGAGACGAGCCTGGCCATTATTGCCGAACTGGAAGCGGCTGGAGCGGACATTGTTGAGCTGGGCGTTCCTTACTCCGATCCTTTGGCGGACGGCCCTGTGATCCAGCGCGCATCATCGCGGGCGCTGCGAGGGAATATACACCTGCGGACCTGCATGGAAACGGCGCTGAAGGCTCGTGAAGCCGGAAGCAAGCTGCCGTTTATTCTCTTTACTTACTACAATCCCGTGCTGCAGATGGGACTCGATACGTTTTTTGCCGAATTGAACCATCATGAGATCAGCGGGTTGATCATTCCGGATTTGCCTGTTGAGGAGGCGGAAGAAATGCGCTCCCGCAGCCGTGACGCAGGCATTAACCTGGTTCCTCTTGTAGCGCCGACCTCCAGCGAGCGCATCGCGAAGATCGTATCCGGCGCGAACGGATTCGTATACTGCGTATCCTCTCTTGGAGTAACAGGGGAGCGTGCATCTTTCCATGAAGACGTGGACCGGTTCATTGAATCCGTCCGTCAGGCGACCGATCTTCCGGTGGCGGTCGGATTTGGCATCTCGACTCCAGAGCAGGTCGCCAGATTCGCCAAAATCTGCGATGGCGTAGTGGTCGGGAGCGCTATCGTACGCAAGATTGAGGAAGTAATTGTTCTTCTTGAAGATCCGGCGAAGCGCGCTGAAGGGCTGTTGCAAATCCGTGATTTTGTGGCACAATTAAGACCATAGTTTTATTGAAAATATAAGACTTTATAAGCTTCGCGCCTATCGTTTGGTCTTATATTTCTACGAGAAACGGATGCCCTCCTCCTGCGAGGACGGCGAAGCCGTTTCTTCTTGCACCGATAGATTATTACCGAGAGAGAGGATCGTTCATGAAGCCGAAACCCCATATCGTTGGCCTTCCGGTCTACAAGCCCGGCAAGCCTATAGAAGAAGTGAAGAAGGAGTATGGTCTTGAAGAGGTTATTAAGCTTGCCTCCAATGAGAATCCTTATGGCTCTTCACCAAGCGCAAAAGCTGCCATTCAGGCGGAACTGGACAATCTCAGCCTGTATCCCGACGGCTCCGCTGCCGAATTGACCGCTTCCCTCGCCGCCCATTTGGGCGTAAGCAGCGACAATATCATTTTCGGCTGCGGATCGGATGAGATTATTGCGCTTATCGCCCGCGCCTTCTTCCTGCCTGGCGACGAGACGATTATGGCCGACCAGACCTTCTCCGTCTACAAGAGCAACGCGGATATCGAAGGCGCGGTGAGCATCGAAGTGCCGCTGGTTCAAGGCACGCACGATTTGGATGGAATGCTCGCCCGAATTACCGGCAAGACCAAAGTAATCTGGGTATGCAACCCGAATAATCCAACGGGTACAATTGTATCCGGGCCGGCGCTGACCGCTTTCCTGGACGCTGTCCCGGACGGCGTGATGGTCGTGCTTGACGAAGCCTACTACGAGTATGTGACCGACCCGTCCTACTCCGACGGTATCAAGCTTCTGGATCGCTATCCGAACCTCGTCGTGCTGCGCACCTTCTCCAAGATATACGGGCTCGCGGCGCTGCGGATCGGATACGGGGTCGCCAGACCCGAAATTATTACGCTCATTAATCAGGTGCGCGAACCGTTCAACACTTCCCGTCTTGCGCAGGCTGCCGCGATTGCGGCTCTGGGAGACCAGGACTATGTGGAAGAATGCCGCCGCCTAAACAGCGCCGGACTGATTCAGCTTCAGGGTGAATTCAAACGTCTTGGGCTGGAATCCTTCCCGGCGCACGGGAACTTCATTATGGTTGATGTCCGTGTGTCTGCGTTTGACATTTTCGAATTGCTGCTCCGCAAAGGCGTTATCGTGAGAGCCGGACACCGCCTTTATCCTACCTACATCCGGGTTACCATCGGCTCGCAGGAGCAGAACCAGGTCTTTATCGAGGCATTGGAGGCCGCGCTCAAAGAGCAGGGAGTTCTGGTATAGCACGGACAGCGCAAGGAAATTACAGAAGGCGAGTTGTTTAAAGACATGACGACTAAGATTGCAATATTCGGCGTCGGGTTGATCGGCGGTTCCCTGGCTCTCTGCTTTAAGGGCAGAGAAGGGCTAAATGTGGTGGGACATGCCCATCGCCCGGAATCGGCTGCCAAATATGTAAGCAGAGGCGTAGTCGACAGCGCGACGCTGTCTTTTGAAGAGGCGGCGCTGGACGCGGATTTTATTTTTTTGTGCGTCCCGGTTGGGATGCTGGAAGATTATATGCTCAGGCTGAGCAAGCTGCCGCTTAAGAAGGGCTGCATTATTACGGATGTGGGCAGCACCAAAGCGAGCATTGCCGCCTGCGCGGCTTCGATTGACCTGCATGACGTCTATTTTATCGGCGGTCATCCGATGGCTGGCTCGGAACGCTCCGGTGTGGAGGCAGCTTCTTCGCTGCTCTTCGAGAATGCCTATTATGTGCTTACTCCGCCCCCGGATATCCCGGAAGAGGCATATGAGGCCCTTAAGACGCTGCTGGTACATACGAGAGCGCAGATCGTCCGGCTGGAGCCCCAGCGGCATGATGAGATTGTCGGAGCAATCAGCCATTTACCCCATATAATCGCCGTGGCGCTTGTGAATCAGGTTCACGGGTACGACTCTGCCGATTCGCTGTACAGCACGCTGGCTGCGGGAGGATTCCGTGATATTACACGGATTGCGTCGAGCGAGCCCGTTATTTGGCGGGATATTTTGCTGAATAACCGCTCGGTTATGCTGGAGCTGCTGAAGGACTGGAACGAAGAGATTTCTGCTTTCGTGCAATTGCTGGAGAACGAAGACGGAGAAGGGATCGAGAAAGCGTTCCAGGAAGCGGGCGGTTTCCGCAGCAAGCTCCCTGACCGGCGCAAGGGCATGATTACCCCGCTGTTCGATCTGCATATCGACGTTCCCGATCATCCCGGCATCATTGGACGAATCGCAACGGAACTGGGCGATCAGGGCATCAACCTGAGCAATGTGCAGATTATTGAAAGCCGGGAGGACGTTCCGGGTATTATGCGCCTGTCTTTCCGCCAGGAGAGCGATATGGAACGCGCCAAAGTGCTGCTGCAGCGGCATGACTACACAGTGTACGTATAACGTTTAAAGCAAGGCCGGGCCAGCGCCCGGCTTTTTTGAGTGAAATCAACCTGAAAAAGATGACGTCCTGCTTGCAACGGCTATCGAGAACCGATGCCGCAGATACAGGGCTCAGCTGTTAAGCCAGCGCTATATAGAAAAGGGCAAAAAAAGACCGCTTTCAGAAAGCGGCCACAGTTCACTGTATTGGAACTGAACAGTTTTGGATAGGAGTGGAGAGAAACCATACTGTACTTTTATTATATGTATCCGTTTACATTTTGTCAACGCTTTCAAGAAAAGTTTTTGTGTGGTATTCGTAATGCTTCACAACTGCCTGGATACAGCCGATAAATCTAGAATACAGAAGAAAGGCTGAATGGCCTCCCTGTCGAAGCGGAAGCTCGTAAAGGTAAATAAGGATTTGCGGCATAAGTCTATTAATGTCATTGGAAACCGAATTGTGGTACAATAGGAAAAGTATTTTTATAGAGTTACCAACTGTAACCAAATGTCCGAAATTCCGCAGTTTATCGTTGGCCTTAATGAATATACATAGAAACCGGTATGAAAATCAGATTTTTTTCAGAAAGACCGCAACTTTTTTGGTCCTGTTCGGTAATAATGGGTACGAACGGGATATAACGCGCTATGGCGAGGAGGCAATGCCCACCATGACGGATTCCCAGTTAATCCAGCAAATCAAGCAAGGAAATACAGAACTTTATTCAGAACTCATGCGACGCTATCAACGCAAAATACTGGCATTTGTCTATCATATGTTGAAGAATTCCCAAATGGAGCTTATCGCCGAAGATCTCTGTTCGGAAACGTTTTACAAAGCCTTCCGCAGCCTTCATTCCTTTCGTGAGGTAGATGCGTCCTTTTCCACATGGCTGTACACCATCGCGCGCAATACCGTACTAAGCGAGCTTCGCAAGAACCGCGGGGGGAATGTATCGCTTGAAGAAAGCGGCTATACGCCGGTCGCTCCGCTGGAAGTGGCTCCTGAGCAGGCCGTACTGCGCAACGAGCGGATGAATCTTGTGCGTAAGGCCATCAACAATCTTCCGGAAAAACAGCGCTCCGCGCTGATTCTGCGGGAGTACGACCAAATGGATTATCAGGAGATCGCAACTATTCTTGACCAAAGCGTCAGCTCGGTCAAATCGCTGCTGTTCCGTGCGAGAAGCAGCGTTAAGCTTCAGCTTGAATCCTATTTTTACGAACCCGCTTACGAACAACACCTTGAGAGGATGAAAAGCCAATGAACTGCAGAGAAGCGCAGAATCTGATTCCGCTTCTTTGGGATGCTCCTCCCGGTAAACCGGAGCGAATTCGTCTATTGCAGCACATCTCGGGATGCTCCTACTGCGCAGCCGAATGGGAGATGTGGGAAGAAAGCAGCCGGCTGATCAAAGACATGAAGTCTGAGATGAGCGAGGAACGCGCCGAGGCCATTAATGCCCGGGTGATGGAACGGATTTATTTGGAAAGCCCCTGGCTGATGCCGGGGGACGGCAGGTCGGCCGGCAAGCCCAGTATCTTCCGGCGGCGGATCAGCTTGTGGATCGCCTGTTTTTTGGCGGTGTTCCTATGCAGCTTACTCTACTATACAATGGTGCAGACGCCGGGTAACACCACTATGGCGCAGAGCGGAATTATGCCGACCGGGATTGCCGGATCGTCAAACGACTGGCAGTCTGTCTATCCGGTCACTTCCGGAGGCAGCCAGATTATCGAGCCTCTTGTCGTAAGCATGGGGCCAACCCATCCGCAATACTGGATGCTGCTGTCGATGCTGGGTGTAGGTTTGTCCATCTTTTCGCTTGCCCGGCTTAACCGGTATCGCAGACATTGAAAGAGCTCTCTTAGATATTCAAGAGGGCTCTTTTGCTGCGTAGAAACGTCCAAACTTGGAGACATTTAAGCTCATCCATGTTACAGTAAGAAGAAATATACGGAAAAGGATGGGAGTTTACTTATGTTGATGGGCTTGATACGCCATGGCCAAACGGATTGGAATGCTGTCGGCAGGATTCAAGGGCAAAGTGATATCCCGCTTAACGGCGAAGGCCGCAGACAGGCGGAACTGCTCGCGGAGCGGCTTCTGCGCGAGCCATACCGCTGGGACTACTGCATCACCAGCAACCTTTCCCGTGCGGAAGAAACGGGGAGAATTATTGCCGGAAGACTAGGGCTTCCGCTCCTTGAGGCAGACGAGCGTATCAGAGAACGCGCCTACGGACAGGTAGAGGGGCTTACAGCCGCTGAGCGTGAAGCTAGATGGGGAAAGAACTGGAATCAGCAGGAATTCGGCCAAGAGAAGGATGAACAGCTTCAGGCGCGGGGGCTTGCTTTTATGGAGGACTTATCCGGGAAGCATCCGGACCGGAATGTGCTCGTTGTGTCGCATGGAGGGTTTCTCGCCCAGCTCTATATCGCGCTATATAAGGACAAATACACCCAGCGGATTGGCAATCTTTCCCTTACGATTCTGGAGAAGCAAGAGAAGGAATGGAACCCGCTCCTGTATAACTGTACCCGGCATATCCTGCAAAACCAGCGTTAACCCGATCGCCTTCGGGTTATTTTTTTTACGAAAAATGGAATAAAAAAAGCCATTCATCCCATAATGGTATTAAAACGGCGAGGCGATGAAGATGAATCTGGCGGATATGCTCAGCTTTGCGGACATGAGTCAGCTGACGGCCATAGCAGGCCGTTACCGGTGCGAATGTAAGCAAAATTCCAAGCATGACCTTATTCAGACCCTGCTCATAACGCTTGGAAGCAAAGACTTTATGGAAGCGCAATTGAGGGAATGCACACAAGACGATTTGCGGTTTCTGAATACCCTGCTGTTTGATGAAAGAAGCTATCTTACTCTTGAGGATTTGCTTGCCGCAGCGAGAGCGTCGTCATTCGAGACCCAGCCTGGAACAAATGGAGGCTATCGCGAGACGGTAACCCGGTTCAAAAACGGAGGGTGGCTCTTTAACGGTGCATCTCAGCATACCAAGTACTTGTTTCAAGTTCCGAAAGATCTTAAGGAACGCTTCCGTGACCGGATGGCGGCAAGGATTAAGGAAGGGCTGGAAATAAGCGGGGAACCGGGCGTGTACAGGGAGGAAGGCGAACTAGCCGCCGCCGATTTGCTGACCCTTCTGCGTTTTGTTTTGGAGAACGAGCCGGAATTGAATCTGGAAGGCGCGATGTACAGAAGATGCCAACAGCAGTTGATGAATGGCCTGCATATTTCCGAACCGCTTCTGACCAAAGGAGGCTGGAGGTTCGGCTACGGCAGAGCCTGCGAGCATTACCCGCCAAGGCTGGCCCTCCTGTACGATTATGCACGCCATCGGCGATGGATTGCGGAGGAAGGGCAGAGGCTTAAGCTGACGAGCTTAGGCGCGGCGGTTTTGGATGAAGCAAAATATGAATCCCTGTTGCAGATTTTCTCCTTTTGGTTAAGACTTTATAAAGGCGCAATTCCAAATCTTCCATCACTCGTATATTGGATCAGTGTCAGCGCTTACGATTGGGTGACAGTCAAATCTTTAAAAAATGCGCTGGGCTGGCTCATTAAGCCGTTTTATTACGACGATGCCGATTCGATTTTGGAAAAACGCATTCTGCGTATGATGTTGCATCTGGGAATGCTCAGAATGGGAGAAGGGGATGCAGGCCCTGTAATCAAAATGACTACATGGGGTATGGAAAGAGTGCAATCCAGGCAGTTTCTCCTATAAGCAAGGGGGAGCTGTGTAACGCCGGTATCTCACCAGGAGGCCATAGGTCATGTAGCCGAAGGATTGCCGCTTCTGATTGAGGACGACATATCGGTCGGACACGGGGCAATTGTCCATGGCTGCAGGATAGGCAAAGGAACATTAATAGGAATGGGCGCTATTGTATTGAACGGAGCAGAGATTGGTGAATATGCTTTAGTAGGAGCCGGTTCGATTGTAACCGAAAACAAAAAAATTCCCCCATACACCCTTTCCCTCGGATCTCCGGCCAAGGTAGTACGGGAATTGACGGACCAGGATCTGCTCCGGATGGCGCGCACGTCTGCCAGATATGTGGAGTTAGGGAAAGTATACGGATTAACATAAACAGCGGAGGTGTATTCGAATGGACAAAATGAAGGCAACCTATGAGGTGATGTTAGGGCTCGCGGCAGAAATGGTGTGGGACGAAGCGCTGCGCAAGCGCCGGTGCGCCATCTTGTACCGTGAGATTGACACGGCGCTGGCAATCGGCGACGAGGAAGCATTCCGAAACCTGACTGAAGAACTGAAAAGTTTAGCATAAATACATGAGGTGCGCTTAATGGCGCATCTTTTTTTGTGAAAACATTCTCGCTTACAGAATTTCCAAATGAGGGGGAGCCAGAATGAAATTCAGCGATTTCAACAGCGGCAGTTGGGAAGAGAGTGGCCATTATTATGATACTTGTTCTCATACCGTTCACAGGATTGACAGGACAGGAATCGCCGCCCCAGGCGGTGGAGAGATTGCGCGATTACATCGATAGGATTGGGCGATAATAAATGAAATATGTCATAATGTAAAATCCAGTAATTTCAGGTATGCCATCGTGCTGAATGCCGGGGGAACACTGACTGCCGCCGATGTATTTGAAAGCGATTTACTGATTGATATCAAAGGGTTTTTCGACGATAATAGCTTTAGGGGGATTGCGCTTGCAATTCAGGAAATACAAGAAATGTGGCTAAAAGATATGAAATAAAATTGTGACTAAAAATGGACAATTCATAATGAGCGCTTTCCCAAATCCGAAAGGGGGTAAACGCAAAATGAGCAGCCATGACGAGCATCCGGAAAAACCGGACTTGAAACCGCCCAGCCGAAAAGAGATGTCCCGCAGACAATTTCTGACCTATACGCTCGGAGGAGCCACCGCTTTTATGGGAGCGGGCGCCCTTCTGCCCATGATCCGTTTCGCCGTCGACCCGATACTACATAAGAAAGGCGCGGGTGATTTCATCAAGGTGGCGGAAGAATCCAAGATAACGGATGAGCCCCAGGAATTCACGTTTGAGCTGAAGCAGCAGGACGGATGGTACGCCAGCACAGCGACGCTGACCGCGTGGATCCGTAAAAACGAACAGGGAGAAATTTATGCGCTTTCACCGATCTGTAAGCATCTGGGCTGTACGGTCGGATGGAATAATAACAAAGCCACTCCGGATGAATTCCACTGTCCCTGCCACGGCGCGCGTTACACCAAAGAGGGCTTGAATTTGGCCGTTGCGCCGAAGCCGCTCGATCAGTACAAGACCAAAATCGAAAATGGCTGGGTATACCTCGGCGATATCGTGCCGAATACTGAGGCCGCCAAGGAGGCGTAACTGCCGATGTTTAAAAATATCTACAACTGGATTGACGAACGTCTGGATATTACGCCGATTTGGAGAGATGTGGCCGATCACGAGGTTCCTGAGCATGTAAACCCTGCGCATCATTTTTCCGCATTTGTATACTGCTTTGGCGGATTGACCTTTTTCATAACCGTTATTCAAATTCTGTCCGGCATGTTTCTGACAATGTACTACGTTCCCGACATTATCAACGCTTACGCCAGTGTTGAATACTTGCAGACCAAAGTCGCTTTCGGGCAAATCGTCCGCGGTATGCACCATTGGGGGGCCAGCCTTGTTATTGTCATGATGTTTCTGCATACGATGCGGGTATTCTTCACCGGTTCGTATAAGGCGCCGCGCGAGATGAACTGGGTGGTCGGGATGCTTATTTTTTTCGTGATGTTGGGGTTAGGGCTCACCGGATATTTGCTTCCGTGGGATAACAAGGCTTACTTCGCGACAAAAGTCACACTGGAGATCGCCAATTCGACGCCCGTATTGGGTCCGGTGCTCAAGGAGCTGATGCAGGGCGGCGACGTTGTCGGCGCAGAGACGCTGACGAGGTTCTTTGCTCTCCATGTATTCTTCCTGCCGGCGCTGCTGCTTATACTGCTCGTTGGACATTTCATCATGATTCGCAGACAAGGCATTTCCGGCCCGCTGTAACGGGCTGCATCCGAAGAGAGGAGGACTTATGGTGGCTCATGAAGACAACTCTAAGGAAAAAATAGTCTATGTCGGCGATTCCCGCGTCAGGCGGGGAGAAGGCTTTATCCCTCCTGCCGACTATACAGCTTACCCCGGGAAATCCGAGGCGTTCATCCCGAACTTTCTCCTCAAGGAATGGATGGTCGGCGTCGTGGTGCTCGTAGGCATTCTGGTGCTGACGATTTCGGAGCCCGCGCCGCTTGGCTTTCCCGCCAACGCCGGCGCGACGGTTATCCCGGTTCCCGACTGGTATTTCCTGTTCTTATATCAATATCTGAAGCTTCCCTATGCTTCCGGAGACTATATCGTGCTCGGGACGCTTGGGGTTACGGGCGTGGCTTTCGGTTCCCTGCTGCTGGCTCCTTTTTTGGATACAGGAAGAGAACGCAGATTTTACCGCAGACCGATCGCTTCCTCGCTGATGTTTCTGTCGCTCGCGGCGATTATCTACCTGACGAACACAGCCTGGACAGAGTATAAGCATGAAATGGCGGCTACCGGCCAGGTGCCTGAAGATGTGCAGCGTGAGGAAAAAGCCGCCGAGAACCGGGCAAAGGGGCTTCCGGCCGGCAGCGCCGCGCAGGCAAAAGAGATCGCTATCGTCGACAAGGATGATCCGGCTATGGCAGCCTTTCAGAAGGCCGGATGCGTGGCCTGCCACGCTGCTGATCTGAAGGGCGCGGCAGGACCGTCTCTACGGGGTGTCGGTGATACTCACGATAAGGCAGCCATTTTGACCATTATTAAAGAAGGTTACAATAATAAGATGCCACCCATGTATGATACAGCCATTAACGCGGGGTTAACCGATCAGGATATCAACCATTTGGCGGAGTGGCTTGCGAAACAAAAATCCGAACAGTAGAATAAAGGTAATATCGCATAACCTGATCGAATAGCTGCGGTCAGGTTTTTGTATGCTTTGGGGGAGACCGAACGTGTCGATTGTTGGAATGAAAATGGACAAGCTGCTGCAACACAGGGCCATAATTTGGCTCCTGCTGGCAGTCAATGTCCCGGGAACGATTTACGGATACATATGGTACGGCAATCAATTGGCCTATACGGCGGCTCATTACCCAAGCTGGCTTTTGCCTTTCGTGCCTGACAGCCCTACGGCAAGCTTGTTCTTCACACTGGCGCTTATTTTGCTGCTCTATCCGCCGAAGACCGCGGCAGGAATTTCGGTGAGAGCCTTGATCGAGGCGCTCGCGGTTGTAACTTCCGTTAAGTACGGCATCTGGGCGGTATCCATTATTGCAGCGGGAGGCTATCAGGGAGGACCGATCGTTTGGCAGGATTGGATGCTGATGATTTCGCACGCGGGAATGGCTGCGGAGGCGCTGCTGTACGCCCGGTTTTTTATTTGCCGAAAGATGATTCCGGCGGCTCTGCTGTGGACTCTTCTTAACGATACGGTCGATTATTCCTACGGCGTTTATCCTTGGCTTCCCAGGGCGCTTACGGACGATGTTCCGCAGGTCCGGAACTTTACCTTTCTGCTGACTCTCTTTAGCGCGGCGGCCGCTTGGCTCGCGTCCAAGGATGTATATCCAAGACGTGCCCAATAAAGAGAATATGACGTTCTAATCCTTGTCCCTAAGCCATACACATAAGGCAGGAGGGAGGGATGTCCCATGCTGCGCGGGAGGAATTGGATATTCATTACGCTGGTTGTACTGGTCTGCACGGCTGGATGGGATGCGTCAAGTGTGTCGGGTTACAGCGAGCTCGCTGCTAGCCAGTCGGATTCAAGCCGGGCTCAATCGCCGGCGGAGAGAACGCAGCCGCCGGTAACCGCCGAAGCGAATGCTCTTAAGCTGGAGCAGCAGGCGGAGACGCTGTACGGGTTAGTCACGGAAGGGAACATCAATAAAGCTAGGGAAACGATGGATGCGATTTCCAGACTGTTCGTGCAATCTTCTTTCGATGGACTCACATCTGTGGAAGGAATCAATGCGCTCTCGGGGGCGATTATTGATATGAAAGCCGCCGTGGCGGGAGTAAGCGTGCAGCAGGAGCGTTGGGAGACGTCTGCAGCAAGGCTGCGTCTAGCCGCCAATAGTCTGGCTCATCCCCGTCAGCCGATGTGGCTTCAATATTACAAGCTGATCCGCGAGGATCTGAACGATATGGAACAAAGCGCGGCCAAGAGTGATATGACAGGCTGGAGAACGGCGGTTGCCCGTATTCAGGAGCGTTATGATACGATCCGGCCTGCCGTCATTATTGCCCGCAAGCCGGAAGAAGTGAACCGGTTCGATGCTTGGCTGTCTTATGCCGCCGGGCTTATGTCAGGGAGCCGGCCGCCGGAAAGGGAAGAGCTCATGAATGCCGTCTCACACGGCAGGGAGGCCGCCAGAGTAATGTTCGGCAAGGAAAGGGATGAACCGGCGCTGTCCCTTCCGCTCGCTCCCCGGGAATACGGCTTGGCGGGATGGCTGGGCGCTGGATTTATCCTGGCTGCGCTGGCCTACACCGCTTATAGGAAATATCGAGGCGAAAGAAGCCGCTGGCAGCTTTTCTGAAAATGAATTTCTCAAAGAATGCATAATATTAGGAGGTGTCCCATAAGCCATAGTGAACTGTGGCCTTATTTGAGGACAGATAGAAAAAAAGGGGCGCCCTTTTATTTAGGCTGACCCGGGCGATCGCTTACGAAATGATAGACGGAGAACATCCCGATGCATTCCCGTCCGAGTTGAAGCGGGACAGTGCAGAAACCTGAAATCGTGCATCTTTGGGTCGCCCGAGAAGACCTGTTCTATAACGTGCCTGCAAAAATACACTCTTTTTCCCGTTCCGCCTCAAATTCAGTCAGCACAGCCTCAAATCCCTGCAGAAAGTGCAGGATTTCCCGGTGAATAAACGATTTGGATTAAAAAAAGCTGCATTTTAGCTGTTTTGCCAGATGCTGAACTATAATCGCACTCAACCCGATCCGTCCCCGACCTAATGTTGGAACCATTGTCCTGATTCCTACAACGGAAGCCGGCAAGCCTTTCGATATCCGAAAGACCTGCCGCTTCTTAACTTTTCTTTGCCATTCTGAATAGAGAAGGCGCTCTTGTCAAATAGGAATATCCCCTTTTGGGACAGCCCCTTTGCGCTTTGTAAAAACGGACGCTGCTGCAGGGTTCAGATTTCCCGGAAGCCCTCTCCCTGAACGTCGTGCACATCGCTGATAATGACAAATGCCCGCGGATCGACGGATTTGACCAGCCGGCTTAATTGCCGGATTTCCTGACGGGAAACAATGCAATATACCATATGCTTCGCCTGCTTGGAATAAGCGCCGATGGAAGGAATGAGGGTAACGCCCCGCTCCATTTCATTAGTAATCAGGTCGGCGATTTCCTCTCCGAAGTCGCTAATAATCGTAAAGGCTTTGGCGGCGTATGCCCCTTCCTGGATAAAATCGATCACTCGGGAAGCGATAAATACAGCGACCAGCGTATACAAAATTTTCTCTCTCGGGATGTAGATAAGGGATAATCCGATAATAACAACATCAGTTACCAATATGACCTGTCCCATGCTCCAGCCAAAGCGGCGGCCGAATATGCGGGCCACAATGTCGACGCCGCCGGTCGTACCGCCGAAGCGGAAGACGATGCCTAGTCCAAGGCCAAGGGTTACTCCCGCATAAAGAGAGGCCAGAATAAAGTCATGCTCTGTCTGAAAGGGGTCGAACCAGCCAAGGGCAATCATCCGCTCGAAGAGCCAAAGGAAGAACGACAGCGAGCCGATGCCGACGCCGGTGTAAGCGATTTGCCTTGCGCCAAGTTCTTTCCAGCCCAGCAGAAACAGCGGAAGGTTAAGCAGCAGGGTGGTAAGGAACACAGGAATGTCAAAGCCGTAATTCAGCAGAATGGTAATCCCTGTGACTCCTCCTTCCATGAGCTGATTGGGAATAATGAAATAAAGCAGTCCGAAAGCGTATACGGCAGTTCCCAGCATGATCGGAGCGACCGTCTTAATGGTTGAAGTCAGTTTCAAAGTGTTCATGGATTCCTCCGCAATGCCGTTTATTACGGCAGTTTTTCTTCCTTTACGGGAAAGTATACCTCTGATCAGGGGGTGAGATAATCAAAAAAGATTTGTCTTCAAAACGTCTTTACGATAACATAGTGGCAAACGAAAAGGCAATATGCGGCAGACCGAAAGGAGCGCCTTCAGGAAATGGAGAAAAGCCTCGCCGAAATACAGCGGGAAGTGGACGCTTATATAGGGCAGTTTAAAGAGGGTTATTTCAGTCCGCTCTCTATGCTTGCGCGCATGTCCGAGGAAGTGGGAGAGCTGGCGCGGGAAGTCAATCATTCCTTCGGGGAGAAGCCGAAAAAGGCGGACGAGCCGGAAAATTCCATCGAAATGGAACTGGGAGATATTCTGTTTATCACCGTTTGCTTCGCCAATTCACTCGGCATCGATTTGACGGAAGCCATGAACAAGGTCATGCATAAATTTAATACCCGGGACGCGGACCGCTGGACGAAAAAAAACACCGATTAAGCCCAGACGCATATGATGAAGCATATGACGGGGGGTGGTAGGCATGAGTCCCGGTGATTATGTCAAAGAGGCGTACCGTTGTATTCTGCGAAGCGATTTCGAAGAAGCGATAGTGTGCTTCGAAGCTGCGATTGCGGCCGATCCGAATGATCCGGAGGTCCGGTATCGCTGCTCAATCACTTACGCACGCAGCGGGAAGCTGGAAAAGGCGGCCGAACATGCCAGAGCCGCGGTGAAGCTTGACGGCGCGAAGCCGGATTACCGTCTGCATTTGCAGCACCTGCAAGCTATGCTGCATGTGCAGGAAGCCAAACGGTTGCTGGAGGAAGCTATCGGCTACAGGAGCAATCCCTACCGGCCGGTCACATTGCTGAAGGAGGCTGTGAAGCTTGACCCGCTTTATGGGGATGCTTATGTATGGCTGGCCATTGCTTACAGTCGAGTGAACGATCCTTTGGCGGCGATCGCAGCCATGAAAGAAGTTATTTTGCTTCATCCGGACGATGAAGGTTTGAAGGAATTAATGAAAGATCTGCAGAAATCACTGCAGAAGTATGTGCAGTAATCATCAGATGAATGAAAGCGGGGGCCATATCTAATATGAAAAATAAAATCAGAGTCATAGTTTCAGGAGCCGGTGGCCGGATGGGCAGAGAAGTCGTTAAGCTGGTTCTGCAGGATGAAGAGCTGACGCTTGCCGCCGCAGTGGATCATTCGTTGCATGATATTGATGCGGGCTTGCTGGTTGGCCTGCCGGAAGCGGGAGTAACCGTTACAACGGATCTCGATGCCGCGTTGTCTGCCGGAAGCGCAGATGTGCTGGTCGATTTTACGATACCGCAGTCCGCGTATTCCAACACGGTTGCGGCAATTAAATATGGTGTAAGGCCGGTTATCGGTACGACCGGCTTTACGCCTGAACAGATTAATGAATTGGACAAGCAGTGCCGGGAACAGGGAATCGGCGGACTGATCGCCCCGAATTTCTCGATTGGAGCGATCCTGATGATGAAGTTTGCGGCGCAGGCGGCCAAATATTTTCCCAACCTGGAAATTATTGAGTATCATGGAGACCAGAAGCTGGATGCGCCCTCAGGTACAGCTATCAAAACGGCTGAGCTGATTGCCGAGGCACGCGAGGAGGTACGTCAGGGTAATCCACAGGAGGAGGAAACCATCGAAGGCGCTCGAGGCGGCTACTATAACGGTTTCCGGATTCACAGCGTGCGGCTTCCGGGTGTATTTGCGCAGCAGGAGGTTGTCTTCGGCAGCTTCGGCCAGACGCTGAAGATCCGCCACGATTCCTATGAGCGTTCGGGGTATATGCCTGGGGTCAAGCTGGGGATCGAAAAAGTTATGGGATATACTGGTATGATATACGGATTTGATCACTTTATCGAATAAACGGGGGAGAAACCGATGAAGATTGCATTTATTGCGCATGACCGCAAGAAAGATGAAATGGTTAATTTTGTAACCGCTTATGAGGATGTGTTTCAGGGGCATGAAATGTACTCGACCGGTACAACCGGCCAGCGTATTATGGAAGCGACAAGCTTAAGAATTCACCGCTTCATGTCGGGCCCTCTCGGCGGGGACCAGCAGATTGGCGCTCTTGTGGCGCAGGACGAGCTGGACCTGATTATTTTTCTCCGCGATCCGCTGATGGCGCAGCCGCATGAACCGGATATTTCGGCTCTGCTGCGGTTATGCGACGTGTACGGGATTCCGGTGGCCACTAATATAGCGACTGCGGAAATTTTGGTCAAGGCGATCGACCGCGGCGATTTCGCCTGGCGGGACCTGGTGCACAAGTACAAGCCGGGTATTGAAGAATGAAGCTCGATATTCTCGTATTCGGAGCCCACGCCGACGATGCGGAGATCGGCATGGCCGGAACGATTGCCAAGCATACGACAGCCGGCCTTAAGGTGGGGCTCTGCGATCTGACCGCAGCGGAAATGTCCTCCAACGGTACGGTGGAGAGCCGCAAAGAGGAAGCGGCCCGGGCCGCAGGCCTGCTTGGCGCTTCGTCGCGCACCAATTTGGGGCTGCCCGACCGGGGATTGCGCCTGACCGAGGATCAAATTGCGGCGGTAACGGCGGAGATCCGCCGCTGCTCGCCGGATATCGTGTTCGCTCCCTACTGGGAAGACCGCCATCCCGACCATGTAGCCTGCAGCAGGCTCGTGGAGGAGGCGGTTTTTAATGCGAAGCTTCGCCGGTATATGCCGTCGCTTCCGGCGGTGAAGGCGCCGCAGCTTTATTTTTACTTCATCAACGATTTGGGGCGCACAGATCTTATCGTTGACGTGACGGATCATTACGGACTGAAGGAATCTGCCTTGTCATGCTATATTTCCCAATTTCAGAAATTACCAGGAGAAGATATTGTGGCAACACCGCTGAACGACGGCTATATCGAACGCGTCCGTTCCAGAGATATGCTGGTCGGACAGCGCAGGGGATTTGCTTATGCCGAAGGTTTTGCTTCAAAAGTTCCCTATGCGGTTGATTTGTTCAAGAGATAAGATGGATACGTGGCGGGTGTTTGCACAGCGGATGCTCGCGGACCAACCAGCAAATAATTAAAGGAGACGGACATATGGACCGGTTGTTGAAAATAGGCATTACCTGTTATCCGTCTCTCGGCGGTTCCGGTGTGGTGGCCACTGAACTAGGGAAGCTGCTGGCTGAAAAGGGCCATGAGGTTCATTTTATTACTCACAGCGTTCCGTTCCGTCTGGGGACGTTTCAGAAAAATATATTTTATCACGAGGTTGAAGTTAACGACTATTATGTGTTCCGGTACCCGCCCTATGATCTTGCTCTGGCGACGAAGATGGCCCAGGTAGCCAAGATGGAGAAGCTGGATTTGCTCCACGTTCACTATGCGGTTCCGCATGCCGTCTGCGCCTTTTTGGCCAAGCAAATGGTGGGCGGGCAGGTCAAAGTAGTAACGACGCTTCACGGGACGGATATAACGGTTCTAGGGCAGGACGAATCGCTTAAGGATCTGATCCGGCTAGGCATTAATGAGAGCGACGCGGTAACGGCGGTGTCACAGGACCTTATCAACGAGACTCGCCGGGTGCTGGATATTACGGATGAGATCGATCTGACCTACAATTTTGTGGACAAACGGGTATATTATCCGAGAGATGTATCCGATCTAAGAGGGGATTTTGCGTCTCCAGATGAAAAAATTTTGATGCATATTTCCAATTTCAGGCCGGTCAAGCGTGTTGGAGATGTGGTGGATATCTTTGCTAGAGTCGCTAAGGAAATTCCTGCCCGTCTTTTGCTTGTCGGAGAGGGGCCGGAGCTTCCGAAGATTCAGGCCAAAGTCGCCGAAATGGGTATAGAGGAAAAGGTAAGGTTTCTCGGCAAGCAGGATGAAATCGCTCAGGTGATTTCGCTTGCGGATGTGCTGCTGCTCCCCTCGGAGAAAGAGAGCTTCGGGCTTGTAGCCTTGGAAGCGATGGCCTGCGGCGTGCCGACGATCGGCTCGCAGGCGGGGGGAATACCCGAACTGGTGCTGCATGGCGAGACCGGATTTCTGGCCCCGATCGGCGATACGGCAGCCATGGCGGAGTACGCTGTCCGGCTATTGACGGACGAGGATCTTGCGGGCAGGTTCCGCAAAGCATGCCTGGAGCGCGCGCGAGAGGATTTCTGCAAGGACGCCATTACCGATCAATACGAAAGTATCTATTACCGTGTGCTGGACCGCAGGGTGACGAAAGCGATCCGATAAGAATGGAGCCGTGGCATTATGAATTGGAAAATGGCCGATCCCCTGATGGCCGAAGCTGCCGGGCGAATCATCATTCGCCTGACCGATGCCGGGCATGAAGCCTACTGGGTAGGCGGCTGTATCCGGGACGAGCTGCTGGGGCGGCCCGTTCACGATATGGATATCACCACCTCAGCCAAGCCGGAGTCGGTCATGTCGCTCTTTCCAAGATGTGTGCCGACAGGCCTGCAGCATGGAACGGTTACAGTGCTGGAGGACGATTTCCCGTTTGAGGTGACAACCTACCGGACCGAGAGCGGCTATGCCGATCACCGGCGGCCGGAGACGGTTACTTTTGTTATGGATGTCAAGGAGGATCTTCGCCGCCGTGACTTTACGATCAATGCGATCTGTCTCGGTCTGGACGGAAGATTGATCGATCCGTTCGGCGGGGCGGATGACCTGCGCCGCCGGCTGATCCGCTGCGTAGGCAAGGCGGAAGACCGCTTTGACGAGGACGCGCTCCGCATGCTCCGCTGCGTACGCTTCGCGTCCACTCTGGGCTTCAGCGTCGCGAAGAACACGTGGCGCGGCCTGCTGCGCCGCCGGGACGGCCTGGTGCATATCGCCGTGGAGCGCGTCTTTGCTGAGCTGACGCGCATCGTGGAAGGCCCCCGGCCGCTGACGGGCCTTGCGATGCTGGCGCGCAGCGGGCTGCTCGCGCGCGGCAAGGCCCCGTTCCCCTGGACCGGAGAAGACCTGGCGGCTGCAGCCGCAGGTCTTACCGGCATCGGGGAACTGGGGAGCGCCCGCCTGCGGTGGGCGCTGCTGCTCCATGCCCTGGGGGCGACGGCCGAGGCGGCCGACGGCTTGATGCGGGCATGGACGTTCCCGGGGGCGACGCGGCGCGGCGTCGCCCAGGTGCTGCGGGTCCGCGAGGCGTGGACCGCAGCGGCGGCGGAGGCGGGGCCGGGAGAAGGCCCCGCAGACTTCCGGCGGCGGTTCCTCGCCGCCGCGCTGGCCTTCGGCGCGGAAGCCGCCGAAGGGTGGCTGGCGCTGCTGGCCGCCATGCCGTGCGGCGGCCCGTGCGCCGGGCTTGTTCCGTCCGCCCGGCGGTGGCTGGACGAAATGCCCGTGCGCGGCCTGGCCGATCTGGCGGTGACGGGCGGCGATTTAGCGTCCGCACTGGACCGCCGTCCGGGGCCTTGGCTGGGAGAGCTGCTTCAGGCACTGCTGCTGGCAGCGGCGTCCGGCATCCTGCCTAATGACAGGACAGCATTGATTAACGAAGCGAAAAGGATGAATCACCATGAGCAATGATAAAATAATGGCCGCTGCTTCCGAAGCGGACTTACTAAGAGATACGAACTGGGCCGGTAGACTGAGGCGCCTGGATACCGTCGTGTCTACTCAGGAGGAAGCCAAGCTGCTCGCAGAGAAGGGCGCTCCCGAAGGGACTGCCGTTATGGCTGAAGAGCAGACAGGCGGACGGGGAACAAGGGGCCGGCGTTGGCATTCCCCGAAGGGCAAGGGCGTCTGGATGAGCGTTGTTTTGCGGCCGGAGATACCGCTGCAGTCTACGCCTCAGCTGACGCTTCTGGCAGGCGTAGCCGTTTGCTCAGCCATCCGTAATTTTACCGGTGTGGAAGCAGGAATCAAATGGCCGAACGATCTTCTGGCCCGCGGCAGAAAGCTGTGCGGCATTTTGCTGGAATCGAATGTGGGACCTGGAGGGCTCCAGTATGCAATCGCCGGGATTGGCATCAGCACCAATCTGTCGGAGGAGGACTATCCCGCAGAGCTTCGCCATATTGCGACATCGCTGCTGATTGAGAGCGGCATGCCTGTTGACCGCGAACAATTGGCCGCAGAAGTGCTGCGGGAGCTGGAACACCATTATAGGCTGTACATGGAGCAAGGCCTGAAACCGATCGCGAGGCTGTGGGAGGAGCACTCGGTTACCCTAGGCAGAAGGATTGGGCTGGAGACGCCCCGGGGCTGGCTGGAAGGGACGGCTGTAGGCCTCGGCGAAGACGGCGGACTGCTGCTTCGGGAGGACAATGGATCGGTGACGAGTGTATATTCCGGCGAAATCACCTTAGTATAAAATACCAGACCTTGTCACATTTATATCGTGTAATTGTCCGGCAGATTTGTTATACTGATCGCAAGAGGCGGTATCTGTGAAAAGAACTGCACTCTTGGCATAGCAAAGCTGCTTTTGTTTATACCTTCATAACTGTAATGAACGGTTACGTTGGATTCTGCTCTGAGCCGCAAGGACCGAGACAGAAGGGACGATCGCGAGTGACTCTTTTTTGCCCTTCGGACCTTTTTAGCGGATACGCTAAAAGGTTTTTTTGTTTGCGCTAAAACAAGCGCGGTGACTCGCAAAAGGGGAAAAGGGAATGGCTGACAAACAAGCACTGAACATTGTGAAAATGAAAAAAATGAAGGCGGAAGGCGTGCCGCTGAGCATGCTGACCGCATATGACTATCCTTCGGCCGCCTTGGCCGAAGAGGCCGGCGTCGATATGATCCTGGTCGGCGATTCGCTCGGCAATGTCGTTCTTGGATACAGCTCGACGCTGCCTGTCACCATCGACGATATGGTATACCATACGCGGGCGGTCGCCAGGGGAGCGGAGCATACGTTCATCGTGGCGGATATGCCGTTTATGACGTATCACGGCGGCATCGACGAGACACTGAAGAATGTGCGTAGGCTTATGCAGGAAGGACATGCCCATGCGGTTAAGATGGAAGGCGGGCTTGAAATATGCGCCGCCGTGTCTTCCATCGTCTCCGCGGGAGTGCCGGTACTGGGCCATATCGGGCTCACGCCGCAGTCGGTAAATACAATTGGCGGGTACCGGGTGCAGGGCAAGGATGCCCAGGATGCGCAGCGGCTTATGGATGAGGCGAAGGCGCTGGAGAAGGCGGGCGCATTTGGCATCGTGCTGGAACTGGTTACCGAAGAAGTGGCTGAAGCGATCACGAAAGAGCTTACCATTCCGACCATTGGAATCGGAGCGGGACGCTATTGTGACGGCCAGGTGCTCGTGTTCCACGATGTGCTGCGGTATGCTTCGCCTTACAGGGAGAAGCGGTTTGTGAAGACGTATGCCGACGTCGGCGGTATCATCCGCGACGCGCTCGGCCAATATGTGCAGGAAGTCAAACAGCGTGCCTTTCCGGAAGCAGGCCATGCGTTCGGCGCGGATGAGAGTGTGCTGGAATCATTATACGGCGCAGCCGGAAAAGGAGCGAGATCATAATGAGAGTCGTTAGAACAATAGAGCAGCTTCGGGAAGCCACCTCGTTTATGCGGCGTACAGGACAGGGGCCTGTCGGGCTGGTTCCGACGATGGGTTATCTGCATGACGGCCACGCAAGTCTGCTGCGGCGGGCGGGAGAAATGTGCGGCACGGTTGTCATGAGCATTTTTGTCAATCCGATTCAATTCGGACCGAATGAGGATTATGAGGCCTATCCGCGCGACGAGCAGCGGGATTTGGAGCTTGCGGAACGCGAGGGCGCCGATATCGTGTTTATTCCGACGGTAGAGGTGATGTATCCCCGCCCAATCCGCAGTAAGATAACGGTGTCCTCTCTTACAACGAGATTATGCGGCGCCTCGCGCCCGGGCCATTTTGACGGAGTGACGACCGTGGTCGCCAAGCTGTTTAATCTGGTTCAGCCCGAATATGCCTTTTTCGGACTGAAGGACGCGCAGCAGGTAGCCGTGCTTCGGCAAATGGTGGATGATCTGAACATGAATGTGGAGATCATCCCTTGCCCCATCGTACGTGAAAGCGACGGGCTCGCGCTCAGCTCCCGCAACGTCTATTTATCGGCCGAAGAACGCCGTCAGGCGCTGGTGCTGTCCCGCTCGCTTCAGGAGGCCCGCAAGGCGGTAGAGGAAGGACAGGCCGCTACGACCGATGAAGTCCGGGAGCTGCTGACATCCGTTATTTCCGGCTCGCCGCTTGCCGACATTGATTACGCGGAAATCTTGACATTTCCGGAGCTTGAACCGCTTGAAGGGAACTTCCCGCTTACGAGAGCCGAAGGGGAGATTATAATGGCGCTGGCCGTTCGGTTTGGCCGTACGCGCCTGATCGACAATATCATCTTTACGCCGAAGGAGGTCGCAGCGCTTGTATAGACATATGATGAAATCGAAAATCCACCGGGCGACGGTCACCGAAGCCAACCTGAATTATGTCGGCAGCATTACGATTGACGAGGATCTGATGGAAGCCGCAGACCTGCTTGAGAACGAGAAAGTGCAGATTGTGGACAACAACAACGGTTCGCGTCTGGAAACTTACGTCATACCGGGTCCGCGAGGCAGCGGCGTCATTTGTCTGAACGGCGCGGCGGCGCGGCTTGTGCAGCCCGGCGATACGGTCATTATTATTTCATATGCGATACTTTCCCGGGAAGAGCTTGAAGTGCATAAGCCTACGGTTGTGTTTGTGGACGAGAACAACCGTCCCGTTAAGCTTGACAATAAGGAGCTTCACGCGACGATTGTCTGATTTGGCTATCGGGCCCTGTGACCATGCAATGACTGCCACGCATGAAAGGCCCGCTCCGGGCGAACAATGAAGTCAGGCAAGCTGCACTGATCTCATTTTCGCAAGGAGGGATGGCTCCTATGTTTCAACAGATGTTTGCCGAAATGAACGAAATGCTCTCCGATATCGCCAGACAGCTGCCGAAGGCTCAGGGAGTAAAGCGGCATGAGCTTTTAGGCAAATACCGCATGCTCCGCAAGCTTAGCGATGAAGCGCTGGATGAATGGCTGGCTTTTGCGGAAGCGCTCAGTCTGTTTCGCCAGAAAGCGGAGCTTACTGAGGAGCCGGAACCGGAGACGCCGCTTAGCGGGGAAGACTCCGGAATTGAGTTGGAGAATTTTGCGCGCGGTCAAGGGTATTACAAGCTGCTGATGTTTCCAAAATGCATCGAGCAGTTCAGCATTGTCATTTCCCATTATCCCGACAATCTGGCGGCGCGTCTGTATCTGGCCATGTCCCATCTTCATCAAGGAGAAGCCCTCACGGCGCGGGTTCACTTGGAACATATGCTGCCCCTTGTTCAGAGCCGCAAGCTGAAGGCGCATCTGTATAATGCCGTGGGCTGCATTGCGGCGTCGGGCCGCCAGTTCGATGAAGCGAAAGAACTGTTCGGGCTGGCATTGAAATACGATCCGGCGCTGCCTGAACCGGACGCCAATCTGGAGGTCTGCAGGCGCGGCAGAGGCGAGCTTCAGTTCGGTTCTCAGCTGGTTTCGCTATTATAATAATCAGGCTTTTCATTTGGTGCGATGCAAGCTGCTGCTTTCCGGCGGAGTGCATCGCCTTTTTTCGCAACTTCTGTTATGCTGATTAAGAGTCTCGAATGAAAGGGTTTAGAAAACATCATGAAATTTGCGGTGCTTGATTTTGAAACGACGGGAACCCAGTCCGTAGGTGAAATTATCCAGGTCGGACTTGCCATCATAGAAGAAGACCGGTCCATTTCGCGTGTGTACGGCTCCTACGTCAAGCCCAAAGGACCGATACCCCCTTTTATTACCGGCTTAACCGGCATTACGGACAGCGATGTGCAGGATGCCCCCGAACTGGAAGAGATGATGATGGAACTGGTGCCTCTTCTTGATGATGTCGTGCTTGTTGGGCATAATGTCGCTTTCGATTTTCATTTTCTTCAGAGCGCTCTGGACCGGTGCGGTTATTTGCCGTTTCAGGGGCGTATTCTCGATACGATCGATTTTTTAAAAATCTGCTTTCCATCGCTCACCTCCTACCAGCTTGGAAACGTCAGCTCCCATTTCGGGCTTCAGCATGAACGTCCGCATCAGGCGGACAGCGACGCGCTGGCGACAGCGCATGTATTGCTGAAATGTCTGGATGAGCTGTACAGCCTGCCTTTGCTTACGGTACAGCGGTTGACCGAGCTGTTTGCCGGTGAAGACAGCGATCTGAGCTGGTTTTTTGAGGGCTTGCTGAGTGAGCGTGAGCTGGAAACCTTCCAGCCTGAAGGTGATCTTAAGTTTTACCGCCAGCTTGCATTAGCTGTGGGTGATTGGACGGAGCTGGCTCCACCGCGCGAGGACGGCTATAATCCGTTGGAGCATATGCCGTTTGAGGCTTACTTGAACGAGATTACCGAACGGCTGCGGAGCATCCTGCCCCAGTACGAAAGCCGGCAGGCTCAGGAAATTATGTTCGGCGAAGTGATCAAGGCGCTGGAAGAAGAGAAGCATCTGCTGATCGAGGCGGGCACAGGGACCGGCAAATCGCTCGGCTATTTGCTCCCGGCTATTTACCAGAGCGTTTGCACGGGGCAAAAGGTAATGGTCAGCACTCATACGATCAATCTTCAGGATCAGCTTCGCGAGCGCGATGTTCCACTCTTGACCGAAGCCGTTCCTTTTCCGTTCAAGGCTGCCGTCTTCAAGGGAAGGGGACACTATTTGTGTCTGCGCAAGTTTGAACATAAAATAAATAAAAAGGATTACGCCTCACCGAGAGAGGATACTCTAACATCGGCGCAAATGATTGTGTGGCTCACCCAGACCGAATCGGGCGACGACGAAGAGCTGAATTTAAGCGGCCGGGGCGGCGATTTCTGGGAAACGGTGGCGAGCGATACGGACTCCTGCCTGGGACGGTCATGCCCGTGGTTCCGTAAATGCTATTACCATCGCGCCAAGCAGGAGGCGGGTAACGCCGACGTGGTCATTACGAACCACTCGAAGCTATTCGCCGATATGAAAGCGGGCCATCAGCTGCTTCCTTCCTATGAGTACCTTGTAATTGACGAAGCGCATCAACTGGAGGAAGTGGCCGGCAAGCACCTGGGCATGCATATGAAGCATTTTACCGTCTCCCATACACTGAACCGCTTGTACAAAGACAGCCGCACCGGTCAACTGCCCGCACTCCGGCAGATCCTGCAAAGCTCGGGCAGTGAACAGGCCGCCGAGTGGAGCGGGATTATCAACCGGCTGTATCCCGACCTCCTTACCGTAAAAGAGGCATGGGATCTGCTCAGCGATAAGCTGTATGCATTGATACCGGAACGGGCCGACTCGGCGGGAGAAGCGGGGCAGTTGGTTCACCGCCTTCTGCCTGCCAAGAGACCAAAAGGCTGGGAAGAGCTTGCTTCACTGGAGAGTACACTAAATTTGTCTTTAAGCGATATTATCCGCAAAGGGGAAAAAATGCTTGCCGAGATGCGTGACCAGGAAGGTCAATCGTCAGCGGATAGCCTTGTAACTGATATCGGAGGACTATTCAAGGATTTGGCCGATATCCGCGAGCAAGTGCGTTTTTTTATGGGCATGAAAGACGAAAATGTTGTATATTGGCTGGAGGCAAATGGAAACTATCGCAGCAAATCCCTGCAGCTGTACGCCGTGCCCGTTGATGTCAGCGCGCAGCTCAAGGAGCTTTTCTTTGATAAGAAAAAAAGCGCTGTCCTGACCTCGGCAACCTTGTCCGTAGATAAATCGTTCCAGTATATGATCGACAACCTCGGATTGAACGAGGCGCAGGAGGAAGGAAGGCTATCGACCATACAGCTTCCTTCACCCTTTAAGTACCGGGATCAGGCGCTGCTGGTCATTCCGCGGGATTTCCCAAGCGTGAAGGGAACCGTCGGCGACGCCCGATTTGTCGATATGCTCGTTCATTCCCTGGCTGAAGCCGCAGTGACCACGCGCGGGCGGATGCTTGTGCTGTTCACGTCATATAAGATGCTTCGGCAGGTATACGAGCCTCTCAAGGAGGCGCTTGCGTCCGAAGATATCACTGTACTCGGGCAAGGCGTTGAAGGAGGAAGCCGAAGCAAGCTGCTCCGCCGGTTCCAGGAGAATTCAGCTTCCGTCCTGCTTGGAACGAGCAGCTTCTGGGAAGGCGTCGATATCCCTGGTGACGCGCTAACCTGTCTGGCAATCGTCAGACTGCCTTTTCAGCCGCCTAACCATCCGCTCGCAGAGGCGAAGGCCGAGCTATTGCAGGCGCAGAAGAAGAATCCGTTCATGAAGCTGTCCGTGCCTCAAGCCGTAATCCGTTTTAAGCAGGGCTTCGGCCGCCTTGTACGGACCGCGCAGGATCGCGGCATTGTTATTGTTTATGATACCAGAGTAATCGAATCTTATTACGGTAAGTATTTCCTGTACTCGCTGCCAGGACCTAAAATGGAGCATATGTCGACGGAACAAATGGTCCCCCGCATCGCCGAATGGCTACAGCAAGACGGCGCATCCTAATAAAAATACTCGATTGGCCATTGTATAACATAGGCCAATCCAGTCTTTTGCTTTTCAGCACTTCGATCGGCCATTGTATAACATAGGCCAATCCAGTCTTTTGCTTTTCAGCACTTCGATTGGCCATTGTACAACATAGGCCGATCTGCCGATCTTAATCTTTACATGGGTCATACTGTATGTAGATTCCGCCAATTGTCAAGCGTGTCCCGTCAGGGACGAAAAGCGATCCTTCATCCGCCTGATTCAAGGTCCCGCCCAACTTTTGCCGGGCGCCAATTTGCCGTGAGCGGGTGTCCAGAGGGCGGTAGCCCTTGGGGCCCTCCCTTTTAGGGAGGGTTTGGGAGGGTCCTATTTAAAATTTAGGAGGAGAACTCATGAAATCGGACAAAATATCTGAGGCCGTCGTCCGCAGATTGCCAGTATATCTGCGTTTTTTGAACGACCTGCAAAATCGCGAAATCGCCACTGTTTCTTCTCAAGAACTCGGACAACGACTGGATTTAAATCCTGCGCAAATCCGCAAGGATTTGGCCTATTTTGGCGACTTCGGCAGGAAGGGCATTGGTTATGACGTACCCTACCTGATCGAAAAAATCCGCCACATCCTGAAGCTCGACCAACAGATTAATGTTGTTCTGGTAGGAGCGGGGAATCTGGGTCAGGCGCTGTCCAATTACAATATTTATCTGAAAGATACAATGAAAATTACGGCCGTCTTTGATTCCTACCCGCCGAAGATCGGGACCAAGATCAATACTTTGACCGTTCAGCCTATGGATGAACTTGCAAGTACCGTACGCGAGCAGGGCATTCGCATAGGCATTATTACCGTGCCCGAGCAGGAGGCGCAAAAAGTAGCGGATATTCTTATCGGAGCCGGCATTGAAGCGATCCTGAATTTCGCTCCGGTAATCCTGAAGACGCCGCCTGAGATTCGTGTGCATGCGGCGGATTTTACGACCGACCTGCAAAGTCTGGCTTACTATCTGCATGAAGGAAAGGACGAAGAAGAGCATGGGTACTAAATGGATGATCCGAAACGGCAAATTTGCCGTGCCTGGCGCGGATAAGCCTGTTTTTGAAGGATATATGGTAATTGATAACGATTTGATTACGTACATAGGGGAAGAAGCGCCCGTTCTTGAAGAAGACGTACCTGTCTTTGAAGGCAACCGCCTGCTGTTCCTTCCGGGGCTTGTCAATACGCATGGGCATGCGGCGATGTCGCTGCTGCGCGGTTATGGAGACGATCTTGCCCTTCAGGTATGGCTTCAGGAAAAAATGTGGCCAATGGAAGGGAAATTCACCGGAGACGACGTCTACTGGGGAACCGCACTCTCGGTGCTGGAAATGCTCAAGGGCGGGACAACGACGTTTCTTGATATGTATGATCATATGGACCGGGTGGCTGAGGTGGCGGAAGCATCTGGAATACGCGCCGTCCTGATGCGTGGTGTAATCGGGCTGTGCCCGGCAGAGGTGCAGAATCAGAAGCTTGCGGAAGCGGTTGCTTTTGCAAAAAAATGGCATAACGCGGCGGATGGACGGATCACCGCTATGATATCACCCCATTCGCCGTATACTTGTCCTCCGGATTATATCGAGAAATTTGTCCAGGCGGCGCATGACCTCGACCTGCCTATTCATACGCATATGTCCGAAACGCGGCGGGAAGTGGAGCAAAATGAAGCGGATTACGGCCTTCGGCCCGTTGCCCATCTGGAGAAGCTCGGGATGTTCACCCGGCCGTCGCTAGTGGCGCACGCTGTCCATCTGAACGATGAGGAAATCGAAATTCTTGCCCGCAATCAAGTTGGCGTCTCGCATAATCCGGGCAGCAATCTGAAGCTGGCAAGCGGCGTGGCGCGCGTTCCCGAGCTGCTGAAGGCCGGTGTTACGGTATCGCTCGGAACGGATGGCGCGGCAAGCAACAACAACCTGGACATGTTCGAGGAGATGCGTCTAGCCGCGCTGATTCATAAAGGAGTGTCCGGCGATCCGACGGCGGTTCCGGCAGGCGAGGCCCTGCGTATAGCTACGGAGTATGGCGCAAAGTCTTTATTCCTTAATCAAGTGGGAAGGCTCGCGCCGGGAATGAAAGCTGATTTCATCGCCATTGATATTGACCAGCCACATCTGCTTCCGCATACGGATCTGATATCCCATACCGTATACTCGGCGAGCGCCAAGGACGTAGAGCATGTATGGGTCGACGGCAAGCAGATCATTAAGCACGGGGAATGCCTGACCTTGGACGAAGAGGCAATCCGGCGCAAGGCGCAGGAAGCATTCGAGGGACTGCTGAATCGGTAAATTTAAGGAGCTTTCGCTGACAGCCTGTACGACTACTGGAACAAAGGAAACAAGAGCCTCGTCATTTTGGGACGGCGGTAATGTTTCTTCCTAAGAAGGAGAGCTGCACGTTGAGAAAAAGGAGAAAATGGATCTACTACGGGGTGTTTCTGGCCCTGCTCCTTCTGTTCGGATTATATCAATTTTTTGCCTACGTGCTGAAGGATCAATGGAGCGAGCGCAGCGCAGCCGAAGCTGCGGCAATTAGCGGGGCGGGCCTAACCGAGATTGATAAAGCGGAGAAATCGGTATGGGATGAGAACTCTATTTATTGGGTGATTACTGGCAAAAGCAAGACCGGCTCCGATATGATGGTGTGGGTGCGTTTTACTGTTGACGGCAAGCCGGCCAAAGGAGAGAACGCCGTGCATGCGCAGGAGCTGTCTCAGGGAGTATCCGAGGATAAAATGCGGCAGATTATCGCTTCCTCCATTCCGGGTGCCAAGATCGAGCGTTTGCTTCCCGGCGCCTATAACGGCGAGTACGCCTGGCAGCTTTTTTATAAAGAGGGGGACCGCTACTATTACCGGTTCTACCGCTTCTCGGACGGTGAGCAGATCGGCGACGGCTACAGCCTGCCCAATCGTTAATTAGACGTAATAAGAAGAACCAGCCACAACCTAAAGAGGATGGCTGGTTCTTTATTTTTTAAAGATTATTTTCGGGCAGCTCTGCATGAAGTAAATGATAAAAATGATCTTTTGCCATTCGTTCTTTCCAAGGCGTATGTCCGCAATGCTCAAGTAAGTGATAACGGAAGTCTTGCAGGACGGCAGACAGAGGCCGTATGACGCCTGAATAGGGATGAGGATCATGTATTCCGTGAATCGCGACAACAGGACAGACCACATGATAGCCTAGCTTTAGCAGCTCGCCGGATGACCTAAGCGCATCGGCTTCTTTCCAGATGTGATGATAGGCATTCAAATCGAATTCCACCATGTCATCATCAGAGGGTATGGGATCAAACAGGTCTGTTTTTTCCATTATCTTTCCATATTGACGAAGAATTTCATTCTTATCGGATTCGTTTTTTTCCAGACCGGCCTCGAGCTCACGGACTCTTCTTTTATCCTGCTCGTTTAATCGGGCTAACCTGGTGGCCTGCAGATCTTTGGTATACTGCTGCTCGAAAGGAGCGCTCCCGACTAGAATTAACTTCCGGACGAGATCCGGAAATGACGCCGCAAAAATAAAGCTCAACCAGGCGCCCCAGGAATAACCGACGAGACAGACGGGTCCGTTGACGTAATGCTCAATATCCTTCTTGAGTTCGAGAAGTAATTCATCTATTGTCAGCCCGGTCTGAAAGGACTCGATAACTCCGACTTTCTCTGATAAAAAAGCCGCCACTCCAGCCATCTCTCCGGCAGCGCCCGGCCCGCCATGAATTAAAAAGGTTTGATAGGGAGGCTTGCCGTACGCTTTTGCCACAATAATGAATCTCCTTTCGGAACAAAGGCAGAAAATAGAAAGTAAAATTTTAAATATTCTTCACATTTGATTCGTTCTAGTATATACACCTATGATATACTACTAGTTGTATCAGGGCATGCCAAAATGCATGCCAGTCTCGAACGGCGCTAGGCACGCTGCTTGGAAAGCAATAAAGTTAGACATCATTAGAGAGGAGGACGTTGTTTGAAACTTCGTCTAATGCCTGTATTGTTGACTGCACTGCTGTCTGCTGCGCTATTGTTCGGCGGGTGGTTTTTGTACCGTGAGTTTGCCGTTCAGGAACCGCTTGAAAAGATGGTCAGCAGTTATGAGGGTGTTAAGCAGTCCCATATTACCATTAACCGCAATGAGGTTACTTTGAAACTTGATTTGCAGCCGGGCACGAAGCTTCGTGAACTGGTTCATTATATAAATACCGAAGGCAAGTCCATAATCGGAGACCGGACCGTCAAGCTTGATGTGGAGGAACATTCGAGTGAAGTGCTGGACGATTATTGGGATCGAGCGCTGTTTTCTGTAGCTGAGGCGATGGAGAGCCGCAAATATACGGTTATTCCGGAGACGCTGAAAGAGCTGTCCGCTCAGTATAAGAATGTTGCCGTTACAACGGAAATAGACGACAAGAATGTGTATGTGAGTTTGTCGGACGGCACAAAGAGCAAATTTATTATTTTGCCGCGCGAGCCTGAAACGATGGGGGTATGGAACAATGCCTAAATGGAGCAAAGAAGTATTAATCGGATTTGTGCCGGTGCTGCTGATTTTTATGGCTTTTCTGGGTATTAATATCGTGCCTGTTATCGTTGCTGCCGCCATGGTCGGCGCCCTGCTCGTTATCACCCATATGCGCGGCGGCATCGCCGTAAATGCGGGTGCGGAGAAGAAGCGTAAGAAGAAGGGTCCGGCTAAGCTGACGTTTGAAGAAATCGGCGGCCAGGATAACGCGAAGCAGGAACTGCGCGAGGCGCTCGATTTTCTGATCCGGCATGAAGAAATCAGCAAGTTCGGGATTCGTCCGCTCAAAGGGATTCTTCTTACCGGCCCTCCCGGGACGGGCAAGACGCTAATGGCGAAGGCTGCGGCCCATTACACGAACTCGGTATTCGTGGCGGCCTCCGGCAGTGAGTTTGTGGAAATGTATGTCGGCGTTGGCGCCGGACGGATCCGCGATCTGTTCAAGGACGCCCGTACCCGTGCGGTTAAGGAGAATCGGGAAAGCGCCATTATTTTCATCGACGAAATTGACGTCATCGGCGGCAAGCGTGAAGGCGGGCAGCAGCGGGAGTATGATCAGACGCTTAACCAGCTTCTTACCGAGATGGATGGCATTTATAATTCGGAAACTCCGCGTATTCTGCTGATCGCCGCTACGAATCGTAAGGAGATGCTTGATCCGGCGCTGCTGCGTCCGGGGCGCTTTGACCGTCATATTCAAGTGGACATGCCCGACAAAAAAGGCCGCAAGTCCATTTTAGAGCTGCACGCCAAGAATAAGCCGCTACATCCCGATGTCAATTTGGATAAACTTGCGGAGGAAGCTTACGGCTTCTCCGGAGCCCAGCTCGAAAGCGTGATGAATGAAGCCGCGATCTATATGATGCGTGATAATTTGACTCAAGTAGAGGACCGCCATTTGGCAATGGCGATTGACAAGGTCATGATGGGCGAGAAGACGGACCGTGAGACGAACCAGGAAGAGAAGAAGCGGGTAGCGATTCATGAGCTGGGACATGCCATTATGGCCGAGCTTCTGCGTCCGGGCAGCGTCAGTCAGGTAACACTCACTCCGCGCGGTCAGGCGCTCGGCTATGTGCGGCATAACCCGCAGCAGGAGCAGTATCTGTACACGAAAGACTATCTTGAGGAGCAGATTATGATTGCGCTCGGCGGAGCGGCAGCCGAAGAAATGTATTACGGCGGACGGAGCACAGGCTCCCGGGGCGATTTCGACCAGGCGCTCGGTATTGTGGAAATGATGATGAAATCCGGCCTGACCTCCCTTGGAATCGCCAAGCTGGAAATGGTAACAACGGAAGAACTAATGAAAGAGAATAGTAAAATATTGGACGAACTGATGGAGCGAACCCATTCTCTTCTGGAAAATAAACGAAATCTTTTTGATTATTCCCTGGATATCCTAATGAAGGAAGAAGTGCTCTCCGGAGAACAATTTCGTTGTCAATTTCGTGACAGTGTCCTTTTACCGGCATAATTATTGATGCCGGTTATTTTTTTTTACTTTTAATGCATGCTAAGATATTATAAATGTCGGAGTATGCTGTTTTTTCGACAGACAAATAGGTCCTACACAAATGTAGAGATACCTGAAAGGATGGAGGCTTTTTATGAATTTTAAGAAAATCGGTGTCATCGGCGGAGGCACGATGGGACAAGGGATTGCCGAAATGTTGGCAGCCAAGGGTCTGGATGTCCTGCTCGTAGAGAAAACGCCGGAAAAACTGGACTACTCTTACAGCATGATCGAGACGAGTCTCGATAAACAACTGGAGAAATGGGCAATCACTCAGGCAGAGAAGAAGCTTATCCTCGGCCGTATCCAAAAAGTGACTCATTTCGCGGAACTCAGCTCCTGCGACATGGTCATCGAAACTATAATTGAGGATCTGGAAGAGAAGAAGAAAGTATTTAATCAGCTCGACCAGGTATGTCCGAACAATATTATTCTTGCCAGCAACACGTCCACGCTCAGCTTAACGGAGCTTGCAAGCTCCACGATGTACCCTGAACGTGTCATCGGCATGCACTTCATTTATCCGGTCGCGAAGGTGGACGTCGTAGAAATCGTACGCGGCCTTAAGACGTCGGATTCGACATTTGAGAATACTAAAGCTTTTGTTGACGATGTTGTTGAGAAGAAAGGCGTAATGATCTACGAATCCCCGGGATTTGTAACTTCACGCCTCATTTGTCTGTTCATTAATGAAGCTATGCATGTTCTGCAAGAGGGCGTCGCATCCCCGGAGGATATCGACGATGCTATGCGTATCGGCTACCAGTTCCAGTACGGCCCGCTTGAAATGGCTGACCGCTTCGGCCTGGATTCGGTTCTTGCCGCTCTGGAGCGTATGTTCCGCGAGTACGGCGAACTGAAATACCGCCCGTCGACCATTCTGAAAAAGATGGTGCGTGCGGGACAACTGGGCATGAAATCGGGCGAAGGCTTCTTCAAGTATGACAAGGATGGTGACCGTGTATGAAAGTACTCGTAATTAACGCAGGTTCTTCTTCGCTGAAATATCAGCTTTATGACATGACCGATGAATCCGTATTGGCCAAAGGCTTGGTCGAGCGCATTGGTATGGATTCCTCGATCCTGACGCATAAGCCGACAGGCAAACAGGAAGTTACCGAAGTAAGCGAAATTCTGGAACATACGACGGCAATCCGTAAAGTATTGGCCAATTTGACCGACAAGGAACATGGCGTGATCGACTCCATTAAAGAGATCAATGCCGTAGGTCACCGCGTCGTTCACGGCGGCGAGACCTTTAAGGCATCGGCACTGGTAGACGGGGCGGCCAAATCGGAAATCCGCCGGCTGTTCGACCTTGCTCCGCTACATAACCCGGCGGCTGTTATGGGGATTACCGCTTCGGAAATCAATATGCCGGGTGTTCCACAGGTTGTCGTATTCGATACCGCATTCCATCAGACTATGCCGGAAAAAGCTTATATGTACGCCATTCCGAGAGTGCTGTACAACAAGTACAAAGTTCGCCGCTATGGCGCGCACGGCACATCGCATGATTTTGTAAGCAAGGCTGCAGCCGAGTACCTTGGGCGTCCGCTGGAAGACCTCAAGATTATCACCTGCCATATCGGCAACGGCGCCAGCGTTACCGCTGTTCAAGGCGGGATATCGGTGGACACTTCGATGGGCATGACCCCGCTGGAAGGTCTCATGATGGGTACGCGCAGCGGCGACATCGATCCGGCTGTCGTTCCTTACGTCATGAACAAAGAGGAGCTTACTCCGGGCGAAGCCAGCTCCATGCTCAATAAGCACAGCGGCTTGCTCGCCATTTCCGGAACAAGCAGCGACATGCGGGACATTATTGACGGCTATGAGAAGGGCGAGCCGAATTCCACACTGGCCTTTGAAATGTACGAATACCGTCTGCGCAAATATATCGGTTCCTATGCGGCGGCGATGGACGGCGTTGATGTCATTGTCTTCACGGCCGGCGTAGGCGAGAATGCTTCATTGCTTCGCGAGAAGGTTCTGAGCAACCTGACCTTCCTCGGAATAGAGCTGGACAAGGAAGCGAACAAGGTTCGCTCCGGCGATCCTCGCCGCATTTCAGCGAGTGGCTCCAAGGTAGAAGTGCTTGTCGTTCCGACCAACGAAGAACTCGTTATCGCCCGCGATACGCTTCGCATCGTGCAAGAACAAGCATAAAGAGTTACAATAGTAAATAGCAAGAGGAATCCACAGCCAAAGGCCCGTTAGCGGTCTTTGGCTGTCGGACCTTTTACCGTACTGCACTTCTATAGAGGAGAGATTGAGGGCATGGCTAACAAAACTGTTATCCAAGGCGTGAAAGATCATGTTGGAGAAAGCGTCGTCATTGGCTGCTGGGTAAATAACAAACGATCCAGCGGCAAAATACAGTTCCTGCAGCTTCGGGACGGAACCGGTTATATTCAGGGCGTCGTCGTGAAATCGGAAGTACCGGAGGAGGTCTGGAACGCAGCTAAAAGTCTGACCCAGGAAAGCTCTCTTTACGTCACTGGAATTATCCGCGAAGAACCCCGCAGCCAATCGGGATTTGAGATGACGGTGACCGGTATCGAGATTTTGCACCTAACCGAGAATTATCCGATTACACCGAAGGAGCATGGCGTCGACTTCCTGATGGATCACCGGCATCTGTGGCTCCGCTCCTCGAAGCAGCGGGCGATTCTTGTGATCCGGGCGGAAATTATCCGGGCGGTTCAGGAGTATTTTGACATTAACGGCTTTACCCTCGTCGATCCTCCGATCCTGACCCCGACATCGGCGGAGGGAACGACCAACCTGTTCCACACCAAGTACTTTGAGGAAGACGCCTATTTGACGCAGAGCGGACAGCTATATATGGAAGCCGCGGCGATGGCGCTCGGCCGTGTATACTCGTTCGGACCGACCTTCCGCGCGGAGAAATCGAAAACCCGCCGCCATTTGATCGAGTTCTGGATGATTGAGCCGGAGATGGCGTTCACGGAGCATGAAGAAAGCCTGCGCATTCAGGAAGAGTTCATCAGTCATGTCGTGCAGTCCGTGCTAAAGAACTGCCGGACGGAGCTTGAGGCGGTGGGACGCGATATTTCCAAGCTGGAAAATATCAAGGCTCCATTCCCGCGCATCACATATGACGACGCGATCAAATTCCTGAATGATAAAGGCTTTGACATCCCTTGGGGAGAGGACTTCGGCGCGCCGCATGAAACGGCAATTGCGGAAGAATATGATAAGCCGGTATTCATTACACATTATCCGGCCGGAATTAAGGCTTTCTACATGAAGCCTGATCCGAATCGCCCGGATGTCGTACTGTGCGCGGATATGATTGCTCCGGAAGGATACGGGGAAATTATCGGCGGATCGCAGCGGATCGACGATCCCAAGCTGCTAGAGGAACGCTTTAAAGAGCATGAGCTGTCACTGGATACGTACAAATGGTATATGGATCTTCGGACGTATGGCTCTGTTCCTCATTCCGGTTTCGGACTTGGTCTGGAACGGACTGTAGCCTGGATTTGCGGATTGGATCATGTGCGCGAGACCATTCCGTTCCCGCGGATGCTGTACCGTCTCTACCCTTAAGAAGAGAGGAGGGGCTTATGGACGGCAAGGAAGGAAACAGTTGGAGCGGAGGCGCATCCTTTGGACTGCAGAGCGGGATGGCCGTCATTCCATATACGCTTCTAACCGCTTACCGAAGGCTGGGTTTGACCGGCAGCGAGACGCTGCTGCTCATTCATCTGCTCTCTTTCCGCCAGATTGAAGGAAAGGACTTTCCTTCACTGGAGGAGCTGCAAGCCGTTACCGGACGCAACGGTTCGGTTATTGCCAGTGAGCTGCAGAAGCTAATCAAAGAAGGATTCTTAAAGATTGTAGCGGGCAGCGACGAGCGGCAGGGTATCCATTACGAACGCTATGACTTCTCGGGGCTGTATGATAAGCTGGGTTCTTATCTCGCCTCCCAGAATGATTCTTCAGCAGCTGATGGGAACCGTGGTTCAATTCGAAGCGGCGGCCGGGCAGTATCGCTCGGAACAGGCAATAATCTTCCCGGTGATGCGTTTGGGGAAGATGAAAGCCGTAGTCTCTTCGTTGTATTCGAGAAGGAGTTTGGCCGTCCGCTTTCACCGATGGAATGCGAGACGATCTCCGGATGGCTCGACCAGGACCGGTATCCCGAGGAACTGATTCTGCTCGCTTTGAAGGAATCCGTCTTCGCCGGAAAGGTGCATTTTCGTTATATTGACAGGATTCTGCTAGAATGGAGCCGCAACCGGGTGAAGAACGCCCAGGACGTCAAGGCGTACTCCCAGCGGTTTCGCGGGGGAAGATAGCAGGGATAATTAATAAGGCCGATCAAGGAATCAGACTTGATCGGCCTTATTTGCTAGGCGAAAATGTTGAACTATAAAAGATGCCGGGTTGTTAGAAATCGACTATTCCTTTTCGTCGTTTGGCGTAAGCTCCGCTTCCAGCGCAGCTCCCATTTCACGCGAACGTTCGGCGCAGCGGCTGACCGCCGCAATAACCGTTTCAAAAAAATCACCCTTGTCCAGCACTTCCAGCGCAGCCTGGGTGGAACCGCCCGGAGAGGTGACCTTCTTACGGAGGGCGGCTGGTTCTTCACCCGTCTGCTGCACCATGCGGGCCGCGCCGAGCACCGTCTGTACCGTCAATTCGGCGCTCTGCTCCTTCGACAGTCCGCCGCGGATGCCGGCGGCAATCATCGCTTCCATCATGTAATAGATGTAAGCGGGACCGCTGCCGGAGATGCCGGTCAGCGTTTCCATGCGCTCTTCATCGATCACGGCCGTAAGCCCTACCGCCTCGAAGATGTTAAGTGCAAGCTTCCGTTGTTCTTCAGACACTTCCTTGGAGAAGGCAATGCCTGTTGCGCCAAGACCGATTGAGCTGGAGGTGTTCGGCATGGTGCGGACAACAGGCTGTTTCTTGCCGAGCAGTCCCTGAATCGTGCGGATGGACAGGCCTGCAATGACGGAAACGATTAACTGCCCGTCCGTGAGCAGCGGTGCGAGGTCCCGAATTGCCGCCGCCGCATCCTTGGGCTTCATGGCAAGCACAATAACCGGGGATGTACGCAAATATTCGTCTTTATGTTCGGGGTCGTTGGTCCCGTTGACGCCGTAGCGGGAACGCAGTTCGGCCAAACGTTCACTGCTGCTGCGATTAAGCATTACTACATTATCGGCATAAATGACGGAGCGGGCGATCAGACCACGGACGATCGCTTCTGCCATAGAGCCGGCCCCGTGAAAAACGACCTTATGATTAATTAAAGGCTTAGCAGTTTGTTGACACATCGTCTTGAGTTCCTCCTTGGCGGATAATGGCTAGCTTCGGATTTGTCCGTTGCCGTAAATTTTGTATTTGGTAGAAGTCAGCGCAGGCAGACCCATCGGTCCGCGGGCATGCAGCTTCTGGGTGCTGATGCCAATCTCGGCGCCGTATCCGAATTCGAAGCCATCGGTGAAGCGGGTAGACGCGTTATGGTAGACTGCCGCAGCGTCGACTTCATCTTGGAACCGTTCGGCGCTCTCCTCATCCTCTGTCACAATGCACTCGGAATGCTTTGTACCATACCGGGCAATATGTTCCAGCGCTTCATCAATTCCGTCTACTACTTTAATGTTAAGGATATAATCATTATATTCTGTCGCAAAATTCTCCTCGGTGACCGGGAGCGCCCATGGAATGAGCGTCCGTGTACGGGAACATCCTCGAAGCTCCACCTTAGCGCTGCGGAAAGCTTCTCCAAGCGCGGTCAGATGCTCAGCCGCGAAGCTCCGGTGAACAAGCAGGGTCTCCATCGAGTTGCAGACGGAGGGACGCTGCGCTTTGGCGTTCAGGCTGATGGATTCAGCCATTTCCGCGACTGCGCTGGCATCCAGATACGTATGGCAGATGCCTGCCCCCGTCTCAATAACGGGAACCGTAGCGTTCTTCACAACATTCTGAATCAGCGAGCTGCCGCCGCGCGGGATAATGACATCAAGTAAACCGTTCAGTTTGAGCAATTCGTCAACGGACGAGCGGTTTGGGTCTTCAATAAGCTGCAGCGCCTCAGGAGGGATGTTCGTCCCAGCCAGAGCAGCATGCAGCACCTCGACGATTTTGCGGTTGGATGAGAGAGCGGCTGAACCGCCCCGCAGCACGACGGCATTACCCGTCTTCAGGCATAGACCGGCGGCATCGACCGTAACGTTCGGGCGAGCTTCATAAATAATGCCGATAACGCCAAGCGGCACACGGATTTTCTCAATGATCAGACCGTTCGGGCGCTCCAACGTCTCAAGAGTATCCCCGACCGGATCGGGAAGAACGGCGATTTGCTGAAGCCCCTCGGCGATTGCGTCGATCCGGTCGGTATCCAGCGATAGCCGGTCCAGCATGGATTGCGGCGTACCGCCTTGTCTGCCCCGTTCCAGATCCTCGGCGTTAGCTTCGATAATCGCGGCAGCTTCCCGCCGCAGCGCATCTGCCATTACCAGCAGCGCTTCGTTCTTCTGTCCGGTAGTCAGTCTGCCGAGCGCCCCTGCAGCACGTTTAGCCAGGGCCGCTTTGCTTGCAACTTCACCCATCATCTTTCCCCCTTAAACAAATTGAATCATAACATATTAGGCAAAAAGGTTTCACAGCAGAAGTTGTTTATTTCAACGTAATCCATTCATCCCTGTGAATGACCTCAAGCCGGTGCACTTCTTCTCCAAGCTGGTGCATGACCTCACCGCTCGGCAGTCCCCGGATGATGCGCAGCTGAGTGTCGTCGTAATTCACGATGCCGCGTCCGAGCAGCTTGGAATCGAGACCGAGCACTTCAACGACATCTCCGGCATGAAAGCTGCCCTGAACCTCCCGGACGCCTACCGGCAGCAGACTGTGCCCTCCGTGAACCAGTGCTTCTTCTGCTCCGGCGTCGACAATCAACGAGCCGAGCGGTGTGGACATGAAGCCCAGCCATTGCTTCTTGACGGGGAGGGAAGACAGCGTTGTGGCAAAGTACGTGCCCTTGCCTTCGTCCTTGACCGCCAGCTGTAAATCGCCGGGTTCGGTCACGCGTCCCACAAAGACGGGCACGCCTCCACGGGTGGCGATCTTCGCGGCGTCGATTTTGGAGCGCATGCCGCCTGTTCCGACTGCTGAACCGGCTCCTCCGGCAGTCGAATAAATTTCCGGCGTGATCTCTTCGATAAGCCGGTAGCGCTTGGCATCCGGATTGCTGCGCGGATCGCTGCTGTATAGGCCGTCGATATCCGTTAGCATCAGCAGGCGCGAGGCTTTGAGCAGGTTGGCGACCAAAGCGGATAGCATATCGTTATCGCCGAATTTCAGTTCATCGACGGACACCGTGTCATTCTCATTGAATACCGGAATCACACCCTGCCTCAGCAGCTCTTCGACGGTCATTGAGGCGTTGTTCATTGCGCGGCGGCTGCGGAAATCCGTGCGGGTCAGCAGAATTTGGGCAGCAGTCAGGCCGTGCGCGGAGAAGGCTTCCTGGTAGGCCTGCATCAATAGCGCCTGGCCCACGGCTGCGGCGGCCTGCTTCTCATGAAGCAGCTTGGGACGCGCGGGATATCCGATGCTGCGGAAGCCCGCGGCAACCGCCCCCGAGGTTACGAGCAGCACTTCGCAGCCGCTGCGCCTCAGATCCGCGATTTCGGACGCGAAAAAGGCGACCGCGTCGCGGTTAAGCCCGCCTTCGGCTGCGGTCAGAGAGCTGCTGCCAATTTTGACCACTAATCGTGTAGACATTGCCTTTCACTTCCTATTATCCATATTGAACAACAAAAAAGCCCCCATCCTTAGACTGAGCAAAGGACGAAAGCTTGGGTTCACTTCCGCGGTACCACCTTCATTGATGAGGGATCATCCGACTTTAGCCTCGTAACGGGAGGAATCCGTCCTGCGGAGCAGGCCGTTCGGGGGTAGGATTCGGAACGCTAGCCGCGGTAAATTCTTTCAGCCTATCGGAATTTACTCTCTGGCGCGGTAGGATCGTTCGTACTGGTCCCGTCTGCACGTTTACCTATTTGACAATTAGAATACCATGAGGAGCCAAGTTTGCCAAGAGAGTTCAAGCTATTGCCTTTGAAAAGACCGGTGTATGGAAAATGTTTATCCTTCCGGCGAGCGGGCAAAATAGATCTATTCCGTGTTCAGGAGGTGGAACCATTGAATAAAGAGAACCTGCAGAAGCTTCAAGAAAGAAAAGATGAACTGGAGGAGCAGCGGCAGACTATGCGAGAATTTATTGAGGAAGAGACCGGCAGTCCCCACTCAAGAGGGCCGGTTGACGAAGATACCTCGCATGTGCCTGATACTCAGAACCATTTCATTTCCGAGCGTAATTTCCGTAAATACCAGAACTAACGTCAATTGTAAAATAACCAAAGCCGCTCATCACATCCGTAGTGATGGACGGCTTTTTGCCGCGTAACCGAATTATTCGTCGCCTTTCGGCGGCTATTCCTGCGCAAGCTCGGCTACCGTTGTTTGGAACGTGTGAATAAAAGCTTCGGCTGCTTTGGACAGATAGCGCCCCCTGCGGTAGGCGACGACTAGTGTCCGGCTGGGCACAGGCTCAGCCAAAGGCAAATAGACCGGTACAAACTCGCTGCGCGGAGCGCGGGAAATAAAGCGGGGAACCAGCGTCACGCCCATGCCTGCCGCCACAAGCGATTGGATGGTTTCCATATTATTGCTCTCGAAAACAATGGACGGATCAAATCCGGCCTCCCGGCACAGGTCCACTGTCATTTTACGAAAGCCTTGGCCTTCTTTAAGGACAATAAACGATTCTCCTTTTAGTTCTTCTATTGCCGTTCTCATGCCGGTGAACGCGCGTACAGCCAAAGGATGCTCCGGCGGAACCGCGAGATCAATGCGCTCCTCCCCAAGAATTTCATAGGCCAGCGCGGGGACCTCCAGCGGCAGAGACAGCAGGCTGAGATCCGTCTGGCCGCTTGCGGTTAGCTTTTCCAGATTCATTGAGGAATCCTCCAGCAGCGTAATATCTATATCCGGGTATTTTCGCTTAAATACCGGCAGCACATAGGGCAGCAGGTGGGCTCCCGTAATCGGCATGCTGCCGACAACCACACGTCCAGTACGAAGCTCTGATATATCATTCATCTCCTGGCGAAGCAGCTCAACCGCATCGATAATGATTTGCGCCTGATCCACAAATTTCCTTCCCGCATGGGTAAGCTCAACAGTGCTTGTATTCCGCTGGAATAGCATTACGCCGAGCTCCCTCTCAAGCTTGGAAAGCTGCTGGCTTAGCGAGGGCTGGGCGATATGGAGTTTCTCCGCGGCCCTTGAGAAATTTCGTTCATTTGCGATTTGCAGCACGTAAAGCAGTTGTCTGAGTTCCATTCTAGTAGTCTCCTTCTAAGATTCATCCTCTTATAAGCATAACCTATAAAGGAGCCCGAATAGATATTAAAAAAATACACTTTACAATACTGTACGTTCAGTATATTATATAATATGTAAACGATACGTTCAGTATTTATTTTGTGGAAAATAAAGGGAGGAATTTTTAATGAAAGTTGTAGCTTTTAATGGAAGTCCTGCTAAAGCAGGAAATACTTATCATGGAATAAAAATAGTTATTGATGAACTTGAAAAAGAAGGAATAGAAACGGAAATAGTTCACGTAGGGAATAAACCTGTTAGAGGATGTATTGCTTGTAAAAAATGCATAAAAAATAAAAATGGAAAATGTATTATTACTACTGATCCGGTTAATGAATGGGTTGAAAAGATGAAAGAAGCGGATGGAATAATTTTAGGGTCACCCGTTCACTATTCATCCATTGCTGGAACAATGAAATCATTTTTGGATAGAGCTTTTCGTGTGGCAGAAGCCAATGATAGTATGTTAAGACATAAAGTTGGTGTATCAGTTGTAGCAGTAAGACGTGCAGGTGGAATTCCAACTTTTGACCAGTTAAATAACTACATTAATCATTCTGAAATGCTTATGGCTACTTCAAATTATTGGAATGTTATTAACGGAACAGCACCAGGGGAGGCAATGCAGGATCAAGAAGGGATTCAAATCATGAGGATACTTGGTAAAAATATGGCATGGCTTATGAAGTTGATAGAAAACGGTGAAGGAAATGTAAAGAAGCCTGAAAGAGAAGAAAAAATATTTACTAATTTTATTCGTTAAGGCGAGTGGAGTTTTATGGGAAGTTTTTCCTAACAAAGCGTATCCATCCTTATAATATTTACCTATAAGAATTATAGATATTATATCTTGGCGTAATAAACAACCTCATGTTATATTTAGATCATTCCAAGGGGAAATCTATTTTTCCTTACAGATGAACGAATCTATGACGAGGTGAAATTATGGGCAAGAAAACAATGTTCGAGAAAATCTGGGACAATCACGTTATCTATCAAGAGGAAGGCAAACCTAGCATTCTATATATCGACTTGCAGCTGGTGCACGAAGTTACATCGCCGCAGGCTTTTGAAGGACTTCGTCTGAGCGGACGCAAGATTCGCCGCCCGGAGCTGACTTTTGCAACGATGGACCACAACGTTCCTACCACTGACCGTTTCAATATTACGGACCCGATCTCCAAACAGCAGATCGATACACTCACGAAGAACTGCGCCGATTTCGGAGTGAAGCTGTTCGGTCTTGACGATCTTGACAATGGGGTCGTGCACGTTATGGGGCCGGAACTGGGACTTACACATCCCGGCAAAACGATCGTCTGCGGAGACAGTCATACTTCGACCCACGGTGCTTTTGGAGCCCTTGCTTTCGGCATCGGGACAAGTGAAGTAGAGCATGTTATGGCAACCCAGTGCTTGCAGCAGGCTAAAGCGAAGACGATGGAAGTACGCTTTATTGGCAAGCGCAACCCGGGTGTTACGGCGAAAGACATGATCCTTGGACTGATTGCCAAATACGGCACGGACTTCGCAACAGGTTATGTCATTGAATACACAGGAGAATCTATCAGCGAGCTGTCTATGGAAGAGCGGATGACCGTCTGCAACATGTCGATTGAAGCCGGAGCCAGAGCGGGCATGATCGCTCCTGACGAGAAGACATTCGAATATCTGCGCGGCCGTCAATATGTTCCGCAAGGCGCCGCATTTGACGAGGCTGTAGCATCTTGGAAAGAGCTGGTTACCGACGAAGGCGCGGAGTTCGACACGGTTGTCGAATTTGCAGTGGACTCGCTGATTCCGCAAGTAACTTGGGGCACAAGCCCGGGTATGGGTACCGACATTACGTCTACAGTGCCGAATCCGGCTGATTTTGCTACCGAGAACGAACGTAAAGCGGCTGAAAAGGCGCTGGAATACATGGATTTGAAGCCTGGAACTCCTATTTCCGAAATTGCCATTGATTATGTCTTCATCGGTTCCTGTACAAATGGCCGGATCGAGGATTTGCGCGCGGCGGCTGAGGTTGCCAAGGGCCATAAGGTATCGGAGAACGTAACGGCCATTGTCGTGCCGGGTTCGGGAAGAGTAAAAGCTCTGGCCGAGAAGGAAGGTCTGGACAAAATTTTCACGGAAGCCGGTTTTGAATGGCGCGAAGCGGGATGCAGCATGTGTCTGGCGATGAACCCTGACATTCTGCAGCCGGGAGAGCGCTGCGCGTCGACCTCCAACCGGAACTTTGAAGGCCGCCAAGGACGTGGGGGACGTACGCATCTTGTCTCGCCTGAAATGGCTGCCGCGGCTGCGATCAAAGGCCACTTCACGGATGTGCGGGATTGGAACTTCAAGACGGAAGCCGTCAGCTCATAAGAATTTGAGATAATCGGGAGGGTAATATAGATGGAAGCTTTTAAGAAATTAACCGGGATTGTCGGACCTGTGGATCGGGTCAATGTGGATACGGATGCCATTATTCCGAAGCAATTCCTTAAAAGAATTGAACGGACAGGTTTCGGACAGTTTCTGTTCTTTGAATGGCGTTTTGATGAAGCGGGCAACGACAATCCGGCATTTGCGTTGAACCAGGACCGCTACAAAGGTGCGTCCATTCTGATCTCCAGAGCCAACTTCGGCTGCGGTTCCTCCAGAGAGCATGCTCCGTGGGCGATCTTGGACTACGGCTTTAAGGTGATTATCGCATCGTCATATGCCGATATTTTTTACAACAACTGCTTCAAGAACGGCATTCTTCCGATCAAGCTCTCTGAAGAGCAGGTGGAAGATCTGTTCCAGCGGACTGCAGCCCATGAAGGCTATGAGCTGACTGTCGATCTTGAGAACAACAATATCAGCGACGCTCATGGTCTGAGTATCAGCTTCAATATTGACGAGCACCGCCGTCAGTTCCTGCTGCAAGGTCTTGACGACATCGGTCTGACGCTTCAGCATAAGGACGCAATTGCTGCCTATGAACAGAAGCATGCGGCTAAGCTTTTTGCCTAATAGGGGCTGGGGAGCAGCAAAGATACGAATCTCGTAAATTTTTACACAAAACTTCCATTTCCTGTACCGGAAATGGAAGTTTTTTTGCTATAATAGCAGAATGTATAAACATCAAGACTAGAATTGCTGTCTCATATGTAACTTTTGGCAAATACCCGCGTCTGGAATTTATCGCAGTCGTTCTGCAATTAGGGAGTAAGGGGAGAAGAGAATGAGGAAGACTTGTCTGAAAATGTTCGCGCTGCTGCTGCCCCTGCTGGTGTTTATTGTCTGGTTCGGGCAGGACGCGGAGGCGGCGGGTAGAGGGAAAATAGTGCTGGATAACCAAGAGCTGGCGCTGCCGCAAGGTATTAAGCTCGAGAACATCAACGGGAGTGTCATGATCCCGATCCGTGTCGTCACAGAGAATCTGGGATACGAAGTGTTATGGGATCAAACGGCCCGTAAAGTGACGATCCGTCAGGATTTTAAAGAGATTAAGCTGTTTGTCGGGAGCAAAAACGCCGATGCGGACGGTGTTCCGCTCAGCCTTAACGCCGCGCCTAAACAGACCGGAGGGACGGTTCTCGTCCCGATTCGGTTCGTTGGCGAACAGTTCGGGCTTGAAGTCGGCTGGGACAATAAAGAAAAGATTGTCTATCTGTCCGGGAATTCATCAGATTCTAGCTCGGCTATGCCTGAAACCTCGCTGGCTGCTGCGCCTTCTCCGCCCGCAAGTCCGGCGGTCAGCTCGCCGGCGCCTACACCTGCGCCGTCGCAGACTACCGGCACGGTAACGGGGACAGCTTCATCACCGCCCGGGCCTACAGAGGCGCCTGCCGGAACCGCTGAAGGCACGCCGATACAGGTAAAAGGGGCGGATTTTATCGCGAATCAGCTGATCATTGCCGTTACCGGTACCGTCAAGCCGAATATTACGACGCTGGATAATCCGAGCCGAATTATCGTGGAGCTGCCGGGCACTTCGTTGGCGTCCGATTTCGCGGGGGGAGGACCGGTCTCAGGAGCTGCCCAAGGTACGCTTGATGTTTCGGAATATCCGCTAATAGCCGCTATCGGTTATTCGTTGACAGGTACTGCTCCTTCCGCCGTCCGGTTTGAAATTCAGACGACGGAAAAATTGCCTTATCGGCTAAGCGTTGATGACAGCACTGGTCTTATCACCGTGGATCTGAACGTTAGTGATACAGGAGGAGCCACTAGCGGCGGCAGCGGCAACCCCGTGGTTGTGCTGGACGCCGGACATGGCGGTTCGGCTTCAGGTGCGGTTAGCCCGGCAGGACGAAAGGAGAAAGACTTCAATCTGGCGGTCATTCAAAAGGCTGGAGCTCTGCTGCAAGGCGATGGGCGCGTGACGGTTGTGTACACGCGGACAGAGGATATTACGCTTGGTCTGCAGGATCGTGTTGATATCGCGGAAGCGGCTGGAGCGAATCTCTTCGTATCGCTGCATGCGAATGCGATAGAAACGACAACCCCCAATTGGTACAAGGTTAACGGCAGCGAAACCTATTACACCCGCAGTGACAGTCTTCCGTTAGCCAGGGTTATGCATAAGCATCTGGTGAAGGGAACCGGCTTCAAGGACAACGGGGTTAGGACGAGGAGCTTTCATGTGACCAGGGAAACCTCAATGCCGGCGGTGCTGCTGGAGTCAGGTTATCTGACGAATACTTCAGATGAATCGAAGCTTTTTTCCAATGATATTCAGGATTCACTGGCTCGGGAAATTGCGGCGGGCATTATTGAATATTTAGGAATTTAGGAATTTAGGCTCATTTATAATAAGGAGCAGCGATCTATTTAGACGCCGGATAGGATGGAAATCTTTCGCAACTTTTCATGAAGCCCGGCGTCTAATTAGTGTCAAAGGTTGTCGGGCGGATGCCACCATAGAACGCCGTTCCGGGGCGGAATACTAGATTCCTAGAGGTGAAGAATGAAGAAATTAAGCTTTTTGCTGCTCGTGCTATTGTTCGTACTCGTTATGCCGGAAAATGGACATGCCGCTTCTGGAAACAACAAGATTTTTCTCGACGGCAAGGAATTGACCGCAGGACAAAGCGTCCCGGTCGAGAATTTGAACGGTACCGTTATGGTACCGCTGCGGATGATTGTCCAGAACTTGGGATACAAAGTGGACTGGAACCAGAGTGCTAAGACGGTGACAATCAGCCAGCAGGGTAAAGTGATCTCGCTTGTAGTCGGCCAAAAAACTGCGACAGTCGACGGCAATGAGGTAACTCTTAATGAGGCCCCCGTCCTGAGGACGGATACCTCGCTTGTGCCCATCCGTTTCATTTCCGAGCAGTTCGGGTTAAAGGTGGAATGGGATAACAAGGAGAAGACGGTAACGATAACATCGCCGCCGACTTCCGCTGACGGCAGTTCGCCTGCAAACAACACTCCATCCACAGGAGGCAGTTCATCGGGAGATGGAACCAACGCGGGAGTGACGCCGTCCGGATCCGCAAGCAATTCAACGAAGGTTAACGGCGTTAGCTTTAGCGATAACCAGCTTCTTATCGCGTTATCCGGTGATTCGGCGCCTAAGGTTTCCGTTCTGGATGGTCCCGCTCGAATCGTGGTTGATATTCCAAACGCCTCCTTCTCCGATTCGTTCGGGTCTGGACAGAACCTGCCGTCCGATCAAATGAATACGCTTGATGCGACAGGCTACCCGGATGTCAAGGAAATCCGCTATTCTTTATACAGCAGTAATCCTTATATGGTGAGGTTCGTTATCGAACTGAATGAGTCAAAAGATTTCGGTTACAGCTTATCCGGAAACGATTCGTCGTCCAAGCTGGCCATCATTGACCTGAATAGCACTGGAGGATTGGTTGCCGCCGCCGGTGGAACCGGGACGGATGTAGCCACGGGTCCGCTTGACAGAGGCGGCAAGAAGCTCGTTGTACTGGATGCCGGGCACGGTGCCAAGGATTCCGGCGCGGTCGGGGTTACAGGGAAATATGAGAAGAACTTTAATTTGGCGGTAGTCCTCAAAGCAGAGGCGCTGCTGAAGCAGGAGGCAAATATCGAAGTTGTGCTGACGCGCAGCGATGATACTTTCCTTGAGCTCAAAGAGCGGGCGGCTATCGCCAATAACTTGAACGCAGACTTGTTCATTTCGGTACATGCGAACAGCAGCCCGTCTACAGCTGCCAGCGGCACCGAGACGTACTATAAACGGGATGAGAGCAAGGCATTTGCCGCTGTCATGCATAAATATTTGGTGCAGGCAACCGGACTTAGCGACCGGGGCGTGCAGTACGGCAATTTTCATGTTATTCGTGAAACGAAGATGCCGGCGATTCTGCTGGAAGCCGGATATCTCAGCAATAAAAAAGACGAAGCTCTCCTATTTACGGAAGATTTGCAGAATAGGGTGGCCGCAGCGATTGTGAGCGGAATTAAAGAGTACCTGGGCATCAGCTAACAGCCTCACGGCAGACTGACGCCGCAGAGTCAGGCTTCTGCCCATGCAGGGATAGAGGATGCTTTGCGGGAAGGTCTGCCCCTTCTTATAAATTTACAAGATATGCACACGGCATCATTCTACTAAGGAGGCTTTGAAATGTGGAATAAAAAAATGGGGATCATCGGTATAGCGTCGGCTCTTCTGCTTGTCCTGGCAGGATGCGGCGACAAATCGTCTACTGCGCCTGCAAATGAGGGGGGCATCACTTCACCGGCTGTCGTCAGCGGTACTGAAGCGAATGTTGAAGCTTCGGAGCAGCCTGCGGAAAGTGCCGTTCCGGATCCTACGGCGCAGCCAACGGCAGTAAATGAGAGTCCTCCTTCAGTTGAGCCGTCACCGAGCGTTGCGCCGCCCGAGGAGAAGCAGGGCCAAACGATTGATGTCTATTATACGGATTCTCAAATGACGGATCTGAAGCCGGCAAAGGCGGACATTGCTTTCAAGGATGACACCGAAAAATACACGGAAGCTTTCAAAGCGCTGCAAAAAAGCGGCAACTCGGACCTGCTCTCTTTATGGGGAAAAATGGAGCTGAAGTCTCTGAAGTTTGAGAACGGGCAAATCGTGATGGATATTCACAAACCGGCAGAGGCTCAGCTAGGAGCCGGAGGCGAATCCTTTGCGCTCAGCGCGCTAACTAAGACCCTGTTCCAATTTCCGGAAGTTCAGAGCATTGAGCTGCTGGTTGATGGAGAGCAGGTTGAAAGCCTGATGGGCCATGCAGACCTGCTGCATCCGATGACCAGGGAGAACAGTCAGTAAGCCGGCACAGGAAAAGAGCATCGGCATGTCTAATACCCTTAATGACAGGGACGGCTTATCTATATGCAGAGAGGGGAACATTCCAAATTGTCTGGACTTAATAAATACAACTATTACTATAGGGGATATACTAAGAAGGCTATATCCATCCTGCTCACCGGGGCGATTGCGTTTGGCGCAGCGGGGACGGTATTGGCGGACAGAGCGCCCGCCGGGAACACAGCTGGGGCCGTATCGGCGCCGAGTGCAGCGGGGACTGGGGCTTTCTCCGATGTAACCTCCGGCTTTTGGGCCGAGAAGCATATCTACAAACTTGCCGCACAGGAAATCATCATAGGCAACAACGGAAAGTTTCGTCCAGGGGACCCTGTTACCCAACAGGAAGCTGTGCTGATGGCTTTGCGTTTCATGAAGCTGGATGACCAGGCTTCGAGCGGGACGGCAACAGCGCTTCCGGCCGGCTTTGACGTCTCCAATTATTACAAGCCATATGTCGTATTGGCGTTTCAGCGGAACGTGCTGGACAAAACGACGGAAATGGCTGTCGACAATCTGAAGACGTCCTGGGGCACACGCAAGGCTACCCGTGAGTGGATCGCCGAGCTGTTGATCCGCGCCCTTGGCAAGACATCAGATGCCCAGGCAGTCGCCAGCGAGCCTTCGGGGTTTGCGGATGACACCAAGATTTCCGAAGGTAAACGCGGATATATCAACGTTGCCATCGACCTTGGGCTTACGAACGGGCTAAGCGGGAATATTTTTAATCCAAAGGGAGAAGTTACGCGGGCGCAGCTCGCCACCTTCTTAAGCCGGGCTGAAGTTCATTCGGCGGCGGTATACAATAATACGTCAAGCGGTATCGTAACCGAAGTAAAAGAAGGCAAAATGACACTATATAGCGGTGCATCCAACTCCGTGTACTCCTTGAACTCCGGGACGGCTTATTTCAGCAGCGCTGCCGAAACGGCGATCTCGCTGAACAATATCCAGCCTTATACTAAAGTCACGGTCATTGGCAAGAACGGAGCGGCTGCCTATGTAGAACTGACTGATCCGAAACCGCAGGTGGAGACGATCCAAGGCACATTCGCGAGATTATCCGTAAGCAGCAACAAGCTGTGGCTGAAAAATGCCGACGGTTACCCGGAATATGCCTTCGACAATGCTACTTCCTTTGTGGATGCTGGGGGCAGCGCCATTGCAGCTTCCTCGATTTCGGAGGATAGTATCGTGGCGATTACACGAGAGACATTTACAGGACAGAATAAGATTCTTAAAGTTCAGGTCACTTCTGGTGTCGTCAATAAAACAACATCCGGAACGCTCAAAAGCATCGACCTTACCGCCAAGACGATAACCTTCACGAACGCTACTGGAACGGAAGAAACATTCAAATGGGCGGACAGCGCCCTATTCAGCTATCAAAAGGCTATTCTGCTGCCTTCTGAATTGAAAGCTGGTTCTGCGGTGAATTATAAGATTGTGAACAATCTGATCGTTTCCGTTGAGGTGACGCAGGCTGTAGAACGGACGGTACAGGGAATGCTCACCGATCTGAACGGTTCCTCTGTAGTCTACAAGAAAGCGGATGGTACACGCGGCGTCCAACTGCTTGCGTCAAGCACTGCCATCGTCATACCGGGCTATGCCAAACCGGCCTCGTCGGATCTCATTGCGGACGCGACTTACGGCGACACTGTAGAACTGACGTTAAACGGCAGCGACCAGGTAACAAAGATAGCGGTAGTCAGCCGCAAGCTGGAGCAGCTGTTCGGAACGTCGGTAGTCAGCTATAACTTCAAGACCAAGCTGCTGACAGTCATGGACAGCGACAATCAAGCGCGTGTCTACCAGCTCGACGAGAATACGAAGTTCATCAACGGTTTCGGTAATGTGCCAACGCTGAACAATATTGCTTCGATGCTCACAGAAAATCAAAAGCTGAATATTAGCGTACTTGGCCAGCGGACGCTTTCCCTGGAAATTGTAAGCAAATATGAAGGTACATTAGCCTCGGTCAATACCGCGACAAGAACGCTTGTCCTAAAGACGACTGACGGCCGTTCCATGATCCTGCCGTATCCGCCGATTGTCGAGATATTCGGACGAACGGGTCTTTCCATTACCGATGTAACTGTTGGCAGTGCCGTAACCGGCTTCCTCACGCCAAGCCAGGATTCGCTGACTTCACTGAAAGTGAAGACATCCCAGCAACTGGAGCTTGCGTATGTCGACGCGGCGAACAACAAATTGGGTGTCAAGACATCCGGAGGGAATATCGATATTTACACGCTCGCCATTCCGCTGACCGATGAGGCCGGACAGACGATCAAGCTGAGCGATCTCAAAGCCGGAAACTATGTGAATGTCAGCGCACTTGGAAGCTCCCCAACGTCGATTCAATCCGTAAAGCTGACGGCAGGCCAGGTAACAGCCATTGACGCCGCAGCCGGGACCTTGAGCGTTAAAGACTATTCGGGAGCCGTCCAAGCCTTCGGAACGGGAGGAAGCGTCAAAATTGTCCGTGACAATGGCACTTCCGCTGCACTGGGTTCACTTTCTGTATCCGAAAGAGCGGAGGTCCGCAAGGATGCCGACGGAACGACGATTGTCCGCGTACTGCCCGTTCAAAACCGCTACTTTTCGAGCTATGATGCAGCCGCAGGCCGCATTGTTGTCAAGCGGGATAACGTCAATGACGAAAATTACCGGTTTATCCTGTCGCCTAACGTATACATTCACCAAGGCGACACGACTTTATCCGTGCAATCTCTCAAAGAAAATGATAAAATTGCAGTATATTTCAATAACAATGTCGTAGTTGAAATTGTGAAGCAGTAAGGAATGGCGGCTTTCCGCGAGAGATACCGTCCTGACGCATGGCTTCCCTGCGTCGGGACGTTTTTTTGAGGAAGAGGAGATACAATCTTGTAATGTATGGGACTGCACTGTTATAATACATACTTCATTGAACTTTCCTTGAATAAGTTGGTGCAACCATTTATACTAGCAGAGCGATATATCTGAAGCGTGAGGTACACCATATGAAGATTTCAGATGTCCGCCACATTCTGGATACGATTGGCGAAATGTTTCCGGATGCGGACTGTGAGCTGAACCACAGCAATGCGTTTGAGCTGACGATTGCCGTGCTGCTGTCGGCTCAATGCACGGACGCAACCGTAAACAAAGTCACTGCAGACTTGTTCCGGAAGTATAAAACACCGCTGGATTATGTATCGGTCCCTCTGGAAGAACTGGAGCAAGACATACGGCGGATCGGCCTTTACCGCAATAAGGCTAAGCATATTCAGAATTTATGCGCGATTCTGATCGATCAGTATGGCGGGGAAGTGCCGCAGGCCCACGATCAGCTGGTTACACTTCCGGGAGTGGGACGCAAGACGGCCAATGTGGTCGTTTCCAACGCCTTCGGCGTGCCTGCGATTGCCGTGGATACACATGTTGAGAGAGTATCCAAGCGTCTGGGGCTGGCGGGCTGGAAGGATTCGGTGCTAGAGGTTGAGAAGAAGCTGATGAAGGCGGTCCCGATGAATGAATGGACGCTGACGCATCACCGGCTGATTTTTTTCGGAAGATATCACTGCAAGGCGCAGAATCCGAAATGTCAGGTATGCCCGCTTCTGGATGTATGCCGCGAAGGAAAAAAACGTATGAAAACCTCGCAGGTAAGTAAAGCTAAGAAATAGTGAAGCGCGGCCGCTTTAAGTCAGATATGAAGAAGAGGATGGGATTAGAATGAAATGCATTTCCGTATACACAGATAATTTTGAGCTGTTCTCGGATATTTTCGACCGTGTAGTGGACAGTTCGATGGAAGAGAACGAGGAGCAGGAAGTAGAGGGCGTAACGATCAGCCATTCCGGGGACGTACCCGAACATTACCTTGAGCGTATGGCGCAAAAGCCTGAAGTCGTGGTTATGAAAGATAAATCCCGCGGGCTGACGATCCTTCAGCATGGCAAGGTATTTGAAATTCTGCTGCCGGTGCTTGAGACGGCCTAAGCGGCTAAACGGCGGAGTTCCCAATGAGGGGGCTCCGCTTTTTTGCACGGTTTGTCTATTGAATATATTTGTTAATGGCTTCCAGATTTACTTTGGAAATGGGCTTGTATGACTGCTTGAATGGCAGTTCTGCAAGCCTATTTTTTGGTTTAGGAAGATCGGATTTCGAAATATGAATTGTTTTTTTCAAGTATTGTTTTGAAGGATGATTTTGCCGATATAAACGATAGTGCTTTTAGAAAATCAAACCGAAAAAGGGGATTTTTGCTTTTACAGAAATGAGGGGGATGGGTTTCGTTGAAAACAAAGCATGGTATGCAGTGGAATTTTCATTCGGTCAAAAGCAAGCTGATTATGTCTTTTTTGTGCATTTTGCTTTTGCCCAGTCTGGCGATCGGCGGCGCTTCTTATTTTACCGCACGTAACAAAGTCAATGATGACTTAAGGCATTCGGCATCTTCCAATGTAAATCTGCTGAATCAAATGATCGAGAAGAGCATTAGTGAAAAAATGAAAGCCATTGATTTCTTATCCCAGCAGGTGGATGTCAATAACATAATTTCCGAATCGGGTGCTGAAAATGCCGAAATAAAAGAGCTGCTTGTCAGCTTCAAAGCATTGCATCCGGACTTGGAAACGGTATTTGCATCAAATAACCAAGGGGCTATACTTAGCGCGACTAAATTGAATCTGCCCAAAGGCTTTGACCCAAGGACGAGACCTCAATATATCAAGGCAATGCAGCATAAAGACCAGGCTATCATAACAGATGCATATACATCCGCCTCGACGAATACTACGGTTGTAACCATAGCGAAGGCGACGAAGGACGGACATGGGATCGTGGGGGCGAATTTCAGCCTGGCCGAGTTAAGCAAAACCGTGGCAGGAGCGAAAATCGGCTCACAGGGCTATGTCATTTTGATCGACAATCAGAGGAAGTATCTGGTGTCGCCGGGTGTGAAGATTGGCGATACGGCTAAATTAGAGGTGATCGGTCGTATGTTTAAATCCGGTTCGGACGAACTGGATTATGTAAATGAGAGGGACGGAAAGACTAAGAAATTGATATTTGTCACCAATGCTCTCACCGGATGGAAAATAGCAGGCACATGGTACATAGATGAAGTGAAGCGGGAGGCTGCCCCAATTTTCCGGATGACGCTTATCGTTCTAATCGCAGCTATGGCAGCAGGTTTGGCCTTAATTTTGTTTATTATCCGTTCGATCACTTCTCCGCTGCGTTCGCTTAAAGAAGCTTCCGAGAAACTCGCCGAAGGGGACTTGTCAACTCACGTGCAGGTGAAATCGAAGGATGAGTTGGGGCAGCTTGGATCGACTTTCAACCTGATGATTGATTCGCTGAGAGGAGTGCTTACTGAAGTAAGCGAATTGTCTGATCAACTGGCCGCTTCGGCGGAGCAGCTCGCGGTGAGTTCGGAGCAGACCGTCAAGGCTACCGAGCATATTGCGGGAGCGACGGAGAAAATGTCGGATGGGGCTGAAAAACAGGTTGGAACGGTGGATGAAGGGGCTCAGACCGTTTATGAAATAACCGCCCGCATTCAAGAAATTGCCGCTGCCGCCCAATTGGTCACGGATACCTCGAACAAAACGGCGACGTTGTCGGCGGAAGGTACTCAAGCCATCGGAAATGCCGCAGAGCAGATGGATTCCATCGATAGTTCAGTCGAAAATTTGGCGCGTCTTATTCAAGTATTGTCCCACACTTCGCAAAAAATCGGTGAAGTGACGAAAGCAATTACTCAATTTTCCGGACAAACAGGCATGCTCTCGCTGAATGCTTCTATCGAAGCGGCCAGAGCGGGAGAGCATGGGCGGGGGTTTGCAGTGGTGGCCAGTGAAGTGAAGAAGCTGTCCGATCAGTCTGCCCAGTCGGCGCAAGAGATCTCCTTGCTGGTCCGCAATATCCAAGAAGAGATTGTCAACGTTCAGGCCTCTATGGACACTTCCACACAAGAAGTTAAGGGAGGTATGGTCACGGTGGGAACCGCCGGAAGTCTGTTCTCGCAGATCGAGCGGTTTGTAGACGAGGTGAATGATCAAATCGGCGGCGTCTCGTCGGCAGTGAAGCAAATTTCCGACGGGGCGTCGGAAATGAACGAGGCCATTGATGCCATCGCGCACGTTGCCCGGTCCAATGCGACCGAAACGGAGAATATTTCCGCCGCCGCCCAGGAGCAGCTGGCCTCCATGGAGGAAATATCGTCGTCATCGGCGGATTTATCCAGAATGGCTGAGGAAATGCACGCGTTGGTTGACCGATTCAAGCTGTAATTTAGATGAGGCTGTCCCTTTTTGCCGCTTTCGGTGACTGGGATAGCCTCGCTTTAATATTTTCGGCAAAATCGGCCTAAAAACCGTGGGCGCCAATACGGCTAGTGCGATTCGGGCGTTGTCATGGCAAGGATCAATCTGATGAACGGTATCGGAATCGGGCTAATCGAGTTGCTATACGGTAAGTGGATACAGTTTTATTCTCTCTGCATATTTGATTTGTGCCAATCCGATGATAAAATGGAATTATTCTATTCTTATAAAAATACTTACCGGATATCGGCAGCCTGACGGATAACCATTACATATCGGCAGAGGTGGATAGCATATGGGTGCGGAGCGGGAGAGAATACAAAGCGATGTGAATACAGCTTCGAAATGGAATTTGGCAAGGCTCTCCGAGTGGGCGGAGCTGCAAGGTGACAGGGATACAGGTCGCATTTTCGCGGATTTGCTCGAAAAAGAGAAGTCCGGGGAGCTGGTCTTCGCCTTTTGCGGTCATTTTTCGGCAGGGAAATCAAGCCTGATCAATGCGCTGTGCGGCAAAGATATTCTTCCTTCGGGACCCCTGCCTACGAGCGCAAACGTCGTTTCGATTCGCTCTGGATATCCGCGAACGCTGATCTATAAAGGCAGTGGCGGGACCGGCATGGGAGAACCTATGGAAGTGTCAGCGAAGCAGCTCCGTGATTACTGCCGCCTTGGAGAAGATTACAGTGCAATCGAGGTGTGGGAGGATGTGCCGCTTCTGGGGCCGCATGGCGTGCTTATGGATACCCCTGGGGTAGATTCCACGGAGGAAGGCCATCAAAGCGCAACCCGTTCGGCGCTGCATTTGGCGGATATCGTATTCTACATTATGGATTACAATCACGTGCAGTCAGAGAATAATCTCGTCTTCGCCAAAAATTTGAGCGATTGGGGCAAGCCGCTATACCTGATCATCAACCAGATCGACAAGCATCGGGAACAGGAGATAAGCATTGAGGATTACCGGAAGCAAGTGGTAAGCGCTTTCCGGGATTGGGGCGTCAAGTTTGCCGGTCTGCTGTTCACTTCGCTGAAAGAAAAAGAGCATCCGCTGAGCCGCCTGGAAAGCCTCCCCGGGCTGATTGCTGAATTGCTGGAACGGCGGGAAGCGCTTCTGACATACAGTCTATCCCGGTCGATCGAGCATACGGCCGATGCTTACTTGTCGTCGTTCCGCGAAGAGCAGCGGGAGGAAAGGGAAGCGCTGCTTAAAGAACTTGACGGTGAAGATCCCGTTAGCCTGGAACGTGAGTTGGCAGAGATGGAAAAAGAGGAGAAGGAACTGGAAAAACTGCCTGATCTCGCACGGCATAAGCTTCGCGCCAGTCTGGACGCTCTTCTAGGAAACGCGAACCTGATGCCCGCCGATATCCGGGAAGCGATAAGCCGCTATGCCGATAGCCTTAAGCCGGGATTTCGGACGGGGCTGCTGACCACAGCGGCCAAGCGGGAGAGGGAGCGGGCAAGCCGGCTTGCGCTGCTCGCCGATGCGCTGGAGCGGCAGGTATCGGCGCAGCTTGATGGGCATGTGCTCTCGCTTCTTCGCTCATGGGGCGGGGAATTGGAGCTGTGGAGCGATGCCGACGAGCTGGAGCTGAGGAACGCTTTTCCGCAGACGGGAGCTGAGTGGCTGGCGGAAGCGGTGAAGCCGGGAACGCCCGTGGAGGGCGAGGCGCTGCTCCAATTCTGCCGCGGCCTGGCGGCGGACATCCGGAGCGGCTACCGCCGCGCCGCCCTCGGCGCAGCCGACGGGCTGCTGGCGAAGCTGCCGCCGCTCCTTGAGGCGCGGCGCGCGCAGCTTGCGCGCCGCAAGGCCGCCCGCGCCCGGCAGGCGCAAGCCGCCGCCGCGCTGGGGGCCCTTACCCGCGCGTACGAAGCCCGCGCGGCTGAACTCGCGGCGAAGCTGCCGCCGCGACGCACGCTCACCCCCGGCCTGCTGCCGGAGGTGAGCGCCCTCCCGCGGGCGGCCCGTGCCGGGGCCGCCCCGCAGGAGCGTCCGCCGCTTCGCTTGGCGGACGCAGGACCGGCCGCGCAGGGCGCTGCGGCCGGACCCGCGCCGGCGGAGGGGCGCCGGCGGCTGGGCGAAGCCGCGCAGCTGCTGGCGGGCGCGGCTTCGCTGCTAAGTGGCGAGCCGTCAATGGGGTCGGCGGCTCGCAGCCTGGCGGCGCGCGCGGCGGACCTCGCCGGCGGCCGGTTCACGCTGGCGCTATTCGGAGCATTTAGCGCCGGCAAATCCTCCTTCGCCAATGCGCTGCTAGGCGAAGAGGTGCTGCCCGTGTCTCCCCATCCCGCCACGGCAGCGGTGAACCGCATTCTTAAGCCAGAGGGACCGTTCCGGCACGCCACGGCTGAAGTGGCGATGAAGAGCAGGGAAGAGATATGGGACGATATCCGCCATTCCTTCGAAGTGCTTCAGCTCGGAGAACCGTCGCCCGGAGCTTGGGCGGACGCGGTGTCTGAGCTGCCCGCACGGGGCTTGCACCCGTCGGCGCTGCCGCATGCCGGATTCCTGAGGGCGGCGACAAAAGGCTGGAATGAGGCGGAATCTCTCCTCGGAACAGTACGGACGGTTGAGCTTGACGAGTACCGCAAGCTTGTCGCCGAAGAGAGCCGGGCCTGCTTTGTCCGGAGTATCGATCTGTACTACGCCTGCCCGCTGACGGATTGCGGAATTGTGCTGGTCGATACGCCGGGGGCCGATTCCGTGCACGCCCGGCATACCGGCGTCACCTTCGCCTACATGAAGGAAGCCGACGCGATTTGTTTCGTTACCTACTACAATCACGCTTTCTCCAAGGCCGACCGTCAACTGCTGGCGCAGCTAGGCCGGATCAGGGAGAGCGGCGCGCTGGACAAAATGTTTGTCATCGTCAACGCCTCAGACCTTGCATCGGATGAGGCTGAGCTGGCGGAAGTCAAGGAGCATGTCGCCGGCAATCTGCGCTCAGCGGGGCTGATCAACCCGCGTATTTACGCGGTTTCCAGCATGCTGGCACTGGAGGGCAAGACTGGGGGAGGCCATGCGGTATTTGAAGCCTCCCGGTTTGCAGTCTTTGAGGCGGCGCTGTGGCAATTCGCGGGTGAAGAACTGCCTGCTCTGTCGCTGAAGGCGGGGATGGACAGTCTTAGATCCGTCACCCGCCAGGCAGAGGAATGGCTGGACATGGCGCTGAAAGCCGACTCGGACTGGGACGACGAGATCCGCCGCATGGAAGAACGCCGCCGCGCAGCGGAGATAAGGCTTGCACAGCTGGAAGCCGAAGAGCGTCCCGCGCGTGAGCTGCGGCGCGAGGGAGGAGAGCTGCTGTACCATGTACATCAGCGGCTCGGGTTCTCGTTTGGCCGGATGTTTCAGGAATCCTTCCATCCGTCGCTGCTGCGGGACGATGGCGGCGGTCTGAAGGATGTCTTCGCCGCTTGCGGACGTGACTTGTGGCGCACCGCAGGCCGGGAACTGGAGTCGGAGCTGTGGGCGACGACGCTTCGGCTCACGGATGCCGGCCGCCGGCTGGTCCGTGAGGCTGCGGCGGCTGCGGCTTTCGAGCTTGGCCTGCCCCATGAACTGCCGTCTTCCAGGGTAACAGAGGATAACGCTTGGCCGGCGCCGGAAGGCCTTGAGGGCAATCTGCCTCCTGCGGATTGGGGAAGATTGTGGGGACTGTTCAAATCGCCGAAGCACTTCTTTGAAGGCGGCGGGCGGGACGCGTTAAGAAACGCGGTGGAACCGCTGCTGAAGGAAGCGCTTGCCTCGGCAGCATTGAAGCGGGAGAAACTTCTGCTGGATCATTACGAATCACTAACGCTGCAGGCACTGGCTGGAGCTTCCGAAGCGCTGAGGGAGATGATGAAAGAGCAGGAATTGGCGATGTCCGCGATGCGGAAAGGGGGTGATTCGGCGGGGCGCTGGAGCCAGCTTGTCGGCAGGCTGCGTGACCAAGAAACCGCTTTTGGCAACCTCACAAAAATTTAAAGTGTGAAGTTTGATGGAAAATGTCGAAGAATACTTGCAATCTGTCGCGTCTTGGAAGAAAATAAAGAAGCCTGAAAATTTGCAGAGAAACTGCTGCTTTTTGCATGGAAATTGCAGGAAGGAGCGGGTTTTGCCGAAAGAGGTTGAATACCGATATGTGGGGATCTCCCTATTCTGCTTACAGCCGCAAGCTGCTGCTGCTGGGCAGCGGAGAATTGGGCAAGGAAGTGATCATTGAAGCTCAGCGACTCGGCGTAGAGACGGTAGCCGTAGACCGTTACGATGGCGCTCCCGCGATGGGGGTTGCCCACCGTTCCTATGTGCTTGATATGCTGGATGGAGAAGCGCTTAAGGAGCTGATCCGCACCGAGAAGCCCGATGTTATCGTTCCGGAGATTGAAGCTATTGCCACGGACGCTCTTTTGGAATTGGAAGAAGAAGGATTTTGTGTCGTGCCGACCGCACGCGCAACCAAGCTGACTATGGACCGGGAAGGCATTCGCCGGCTGGCTGCTGAGAAGCTTGGATTTCCTACGGCGGATTACCGGTTCGCGGACAGTCTTGAAGAGCTCCGGCAGGCGGTGCAGGAGCTGGGAACGCCGTGCGTGATCAAGCCGATTATGAGCTCCTCCGGCAAAGGACAGAGTGTCTGCCGGAAACCCGAGGATGCGGACAGCTGCTGGAACACGGCCCTTGAGGGAGCCAGAGCGAAAGGAACACGGGTCATTGTGGAATCTTTCGTCGTCTTCGAGAGCGAGATTACGCTGTTGACCGTTCGCTCTTCCTCCGGGACGGTGTTCTGTCCGCCGATCGGGCATATCCAGAAGGATGGGGATTATGTGGAATCCTGGCAGCCGCATGAAATGACGGAAGAACAGCTTGCTCAGGCGCAAGATATCGCGCGTAACGTAACGGACGAGCTTGGCGGTTACGGCATCTTTGGCGTTGAGCTGTTCCTGACGAGGGAAGGCGTTCTGTTTAGTGAAGTAAGCCCGAGACCGCATGACACCGGAATGGTGACGATGGTTACTCAGGATTTGTCGGAATTTGCTCTGCATGTCAGAGCAGTTCTCGGTTTCCCGCTTGAGCCGGTGGAATTGTTGTCACCGGGAGCGTCGGCGACGCTTAAGGCCGGGAAAGATGCTGTCGGACAGGCTTATGCCGTTACCGGACTGAATGAAGCGCTGCGGCTTCCCCGCACGCAGGTCCGTGTATTTGGCAAACCGGAGGTCCGCCCGGGACGGCGGATGGCGGTCGCGCTAAGTGCGGCCGATAATGTGGAGAAAGCGCGGGCGACAGCCAAAGAGGCGGCGTCACTGCTAAAAGTGGAGGTATACAAGGATGAACAGTAGTACTCAGGCACCGGTACTGCAGATTCGCAACATCGATATGAACGATCTGGAGACAATTACGGCACTGCTGAGAGGATTCGGCTATCCGACAACCCTTAACGTGATGAAAGAGAGACTGGAGGCTGTGAAGAATGATCCGGCCTACTGCACGCTCGTTGCTGAAGTCGACGGTCAAACGGTCGGAATGATTGAACTCCGGCAGGTTATCTCCTATTGCAAGGAGCAGGAATCCGTCGCCGAGGTTACCGCCATTATTGTCGAGGAGTCTCTCAGAAGAAGCGGGCTTGGCAAACGGCTGATAGCTGCCGGAGAAGATTGGGCGCGCGGCCGTCAATGCAAGCAGATTTTCCTTAGCAGCGGCAATCGCGTCGAACGAGCGCCAGCACATGCTTTTTACCGCCATCTCGGATTCGAACAGAACGGTTATCGCTTTTGCAAATCGCTGTTTTAAATCGTTTTGAAATAAATCGTTTTACACCAAAACGTATACTTTACCGAGCATCCATCCCCATCCCGCTTTCAGCAGGGGTGGTTTTTTTATTGAGAGACAGCAAAGGTTAAAAGGATTCTTGTTTGAAATAAAGACACATCAGCCTTACAATTAAAAATGAAAGCGCATACTTTATCGTTTGCGAGGAGGAGCATCATTTTGTACTTTTAAAGGGAGGCGTAAAAAGCGGGAGCGGTCCGGCGTCGGCATACGCAATGTGGATGAGCGAATCCGTTTGTACTATGGGCGGGAATACGGCCTATCCTTCAAGAGCGAGCTTGAAGAAGGCACTGTGGTTACGGTTACTTTTCCGGCTCATGAAATCCCAATGAAAAGGATACCGGTATGGCTGACCCTGCTTCTCTTAATCCTTATGGCAGCGGCGCTGTCCTCCTGCTTGGGATCGACCCCGCCGCACATCGACGATACGGGGACGAAGCTGATTAATCTGGATAATATGCTGTGGCCGGAAAATCAGAAGCTGCTCTTCCCGTTCGTGAGGTAAATTTCATTGATAGAGTTGCAGCTTTCATGCTAGAATTTCGCTACGCAGTGCCGTGTCAAGGCGGCTGTATGCCGTGCGGAGTCAATGAACAGCTTGCAGGCGGCAATTTAGAAGGGAGAATACAGAATGTCTTACAAACTGGCGGTAGGAAGCAGCGACGGGGAGCTTGTCGATCAGCATTTCGGAAGAAGCGAGCGGTTTTATATTTATGAAGTCGGCGATGAAGGAGAATGGACTCTGCTGGAAGTCCGCGACAACGTAACCACGCGGGAAGAGGGAGAGCATCACACGGATGAACTCAGCAAGACGGTCGACATGCTCAAAGACTGCAGCAAGGTGCTTGTGCTTCAGATCGGGCCGGGAGCGCAGCAGAGGCTGAAGCAGCTCGGAATTACAGTGTATTCCAGCAGGGGGACAGTCGAGGACGCGGTCGGTAAGCTGATTGCGTTCGAGAACAAACGGAAGAACCGGACGTTTCTGGACCGTGAGCAGGCGGAATAACATTAGGCGGCCGCAGCCGTACAGGGCGGCGGAGCATAGAAAGGTTTGGGTGGACGCGAAAGTCTACCCAAACTTTTTTTTGCGTAAAAGTCCGCTCAACCCGTACAATTCCCCTTAAAAAAGCCGGTATTTGTCTGTGTAAGGAGGACAAGTCGAGGAATCAGCCAAAGGCATCGCCGAGGTGGACATCGTGGACACCCAGAACTCCCAGCCTACTCAGAACGATAAGATGGATCTGTTCCTTACCAAGAAATACAGCACCATGCTGATCAATCCGGTCGACCAAGCGGCGGGCGTCATCATCAATAAAGCAAAAGCGGCCAATACTCCGGTCGTGTTCCTGAACCGCAAGCCGCTTCCCGGACCGTCGGAATTTTTTTCGCGGATTGGGGGCGGCTTTTTGCCGTCAGCTCTCACAAAATGGGCTCCTCTCCCATATTCTATGGGCAAACGCCTTATGTCAGGGGGAGCGGAACATGTTGAAAATCGACTTACGCGGTACGCGGGAAGCAAAGAAGAATGCATGGAGGACGGCGGAAGTATGGAAATGGGACGGCAGCGGATGGAACGAGCGTATATCCCAGCCGGAGCAGGATGCTCGGACCCCGGAGATTGCCTATGCTGTTGTGCCGTCTGAACCCGGCTGGTACCGGATTGATCTCCACAGCGGGGATGTAGACGTGACCTACGGGGATGAATTTCAAGCCGATGCCGAATTGCGGGCCATTTCCCTTCACCCGGCGCCGTTTAGGCTAAATGAAGGGGTGCTTTGGGGATACATTGGCGACAATGGACGCACGGTCATTGAACCCCGCTTCGACTATGCCGAAGAATTCCAGGAGAACGGTCTTGCCGTCATTCAAAGCAAGGGTCACAGCGGCTTAATTAACACAGCGGGCAAAGAAGTCGTTAAGCCTGTGTACGCGTTTATCGGGCCTTTTGAAGAAGGACGCGCGGTCGCGAGCGACAGCAAAGGTTATTTTTTAATAGATGAGAAGGGAAAGCCTTTGACAGGACGCAGATACGACTATCTGAACTCCCTGCAGGAAGGGCGTGCGCTGTTTTACAAGCAGGTGGATGACAAATACAGATACGGCTATTTGGACCGTAACGGCCGGGAAGCCATTCCAGCCCAATACGAGGATGCGTCCGACTTTAAGGATGGAAAGGCGCTTGTTAAGGTCCAGGCGGGAGAATTTGCACTGATCGGGAAGAACGGCGAAGTCCTGCATACGTACCACTACCCTTTTGTAGGCAATCCGGGAGACGGCTTGCTTGCCTATCAGGCGGAGGAGAACGGCAGATACGGATATATCGATGAGGAAGGAAAAACGGTCATTAAGCCGCAGTTTACGACAGCGCTGCCTTTTTCGGAAGGAAGGGCGGCTGTTAACATAGCGGAGACCTATCAGAACGCCTATGGCTTGATCGATAGGAACGGGACGTTTGTCATTCAGCCTAACTACGAGTACATCCAGCAGCTCGGGGAGAACCGCGTCGCGCTCGGGACACCTCTGAAGCCGGCTGAACCGTTCCGTGGCTCCTCGTATACTATAGCCGATGCTGTAACCGGCCGGATACTTGGCGCTCATCCGCTGCGCGGAGTGAACAATTACAGTGAGGGACTCGCCTCCGTATATGATGAACAAGAGACTTATTTCATTGACCGAAGCGGAAACCGGGCAGCACAGCCGCCGGTTGTTCCGGGCTCGGGCACCCTTTCATTCAGCGGAAAACTGATCAGAGCGGACGTGGATCAGCGTACCAGTTATTATGACCGGAACGGAAGACAGGTGTGGAAGGAAAATACGCTCATTCCCCTCCGGCTTCCCTACGCCGTGGAAGAGCGGAAGTTTAAACCGGACTTCAATTACCTCGTCTACTACCCGTATGTACAAGGATTTTCCGATTCGAGTGTGTCTGCCCGGGTCAATAACAGACTGAAAGAGCTTTCGCTTGTTAATGAGGTTATCCCTGAAGATCAGCGGGATTACAGCTACACGGGTGATTTTTCCGTCTCTTTTTTCCGCAAAAATCTGCTGCAGCTTGAGTTAGACGGTTACCGCTTCCCTTATGGAGCCGCCCATGGAATGCCTACCCGTATTTTTACGCCCATCGATTTGCGGTCCGGTAAATTCTATGAACTAAAAGATTTGTTCAAGCCGGCGATCAACTACACGGATAGGCTCAGTGAAATTGTTGCCCGGCAGATCGAGAACGATCCCCAATACTCGTATGTATTTGAGGGTGCCTTCAAAGGCATAGCTCAAGACCAGCCGTTCTATGTCGACGGAGAAGCGCTCTATCTTTATTTCGCTCCTTACGAGATTGCCCCTTACGCCGCAGGCTTCCCGACCTTCCGTGTTCCTTTTGCGGAGATTATGGGCCTCATCAACACCGAGGGAGCATTCTGGCGGTCTTTTCACTAAATATAAAGGCACACGGCACTGATAAGAGATTACAAAGGCACACCTAAAATGGCAGAAATTAACGTCACATAACGGGTGAGTAGTATGTTACAATGACCAAGGAACATATTACAACTTTGTAATCTTTGCCGCTATTCTCTTATACGGCATAGAGACACAACAAGAAGAGGAGATGGCGGAATGAAGAGCAACATGGTAAAAGCACTACTAAGCGGAAGCGTAGCGGCGGTAATGGCGCTTGGCATATCCTTACCATCGCAGGCACAGGCGGCTTCGGCGCAGGTGACGGTTAAGGAGGGAATCAGCTACGAACAGCTGATGCAATATTTGCAGCGAAATTATGGTAAAACGATCCCGTCTGATCTGACAGGTATAACAGACGGTAATTGTTCCAATCCTGCCGTGGCTAAGCCGGCACCAGCGCCGGATGCAAAGCCGGTCGAGACTAAGCCGGTAGCAGCCCCGGCGGAAAAGCCGGCTGTAGCGAAACCGGCGGAAACGCCAGCCCCAGCGGCCAAGCCTGCGCCACCAGTGCAAACAGCTCCTGAGGCTGTCCAGTCTGACAAAGCTTCATTTGTCAAACAAGTAGTAGACTTGGTAAACCAGGAACGTGCCAAAGCCGGTCTTGCTCCGCTGACTGCGCTTGACAGCTTGAACAAAGTTGCGGCGGCTAAAGCGACGGATATGCGGAGCAACAACTATTTCTCGCATACGTCACCTACGTACGGTTCACCGTTTGATATGATGCGCACTTTTGGCGTTACTTATAACTATGCCGGCGAGAATATTGCAAAAGGCCAGCGTACGCCGGAAGAAGTCATGAATGCCTGGATGAACAGCCCGGGACACAAAGCCAACATTCTGAACAAAAATTTCAACTATATCGGAGTGGGCTTTGACAATTACTATTGGGCGCAGGAGTTTATCGGAAAATAATACATTCGCGTTCCCGTGTTACACGAGAGACCGTCTTTCTTCCACTGCGGAGAAGGGCGGTCTTTCTTTATTTGAAATTTGAAAAAACGAAAAGAAGCACGGGAGATTTCCTGTGCTTCTTTAATATGGGTTATGCAGGGGTCGAACCTGCGACCTGCCGATTAAGAGTCGGCTGCTCTACCAGCTAAGCTAATAACCCGTGTCAATGATTCAACGAGAAATAGTATAACTCTGATCATAGATTTATGCAAGCTTTTTTTAATATTTTTTTGATTCCCAATTAATTCCTTTATATTTCTCTGTTTTTCAGTACATTTGCAAAATAAAGATAGAAGAATTATGTTTAAATACAACACATATTATCGATCGGATGGAGGGATAGGTTTGAACGATTTCAGATGGACCTGGCGGGGTCTAAGCCTTCTGTCCATTGCGGCCACGCTGCTGCTGGTCATCGGCTTCATTTATGCAGCTAGAGATATCATGTCCCCCCGGGGAACCAGTTACTCCGCTGAGGTCCCTCAGAATACGGCGGCTCCCGCCGAAGAATCAGGCATTCTTAAGGTCGCGGCAGTCGGCGATTCGCTGGCCAAGGGTACGGGGGATAATACGGGCGAGGGCTTTGTGCGGCGGGCCGTGGCAGGTTTGTCCGCAGACGGAACGAAGACCGAGCTAGTCGGGAACCTCGGCATTAACGGCCTGACAACAGCCGGGCTGCGGGACAAGCTTAAAGAAGAAGGCGTACAGTATGTTCTCCGTCAGGCCAATATTATTCTCGTTTCGATTGGCGGCAATGATCTGTTTCAGGGAGCGCAGCGCATGCTGAACGAATCGGGGGGAGGAACAGATGAGAGCAGGGAAGCCGCATCAGGGTCTGCAGATGTTCAAGCGGGTTCCGGCGGGAGCGAAGGCGCCGCTGCGGGCAGCGCTGCGGTTCCCGGCAGCGGTTCCCCGGAGAACGCTGCGTTAAAGGATCTGACTCCTGAACAGCTGCTCAGGAGTCTTCCCGGCGCCTCAAAGCGGCTGGAGGAAGTTCTGAGCGCAATATCTGAGATCAATCCGCAGGCGCGGATTTACTATATCGGTCTGTACAATCCTTTCGGGGATCTTCGGGAGATGCTTATTCCGGGCAATCAGGCCGTCACATCTTGGAATGGTGCGGCGATGGATATCATCAACCGCAACACCGGCATGACACTTGTCCCGACTCTTGATTTGTTTAACGGCCATCTCGGCCAATATTTGTCCAGCGACCACTTTCATCCGAACGGCGATGGGTATCAGCGGATGGCGGACCGGATTGTTCAGGCGGTAAGGTAGAGGAAAGAGGTGGAATACATGATCACGCATGACAACATAAACAGCTCTGGAGCCGTCGTCTTATCCGTTAACGGGGTCCGCAAAAAAATAGGACGGAAGCGGATTATCGACAACGTTACTTTTGACGTTCGGGAAGGCGAGATTTTCGGCTTTCTCGGTCCGAATGGGGCAGGAAAGACGACCACAATCCGCATGCTCGTCGATTTGATACGGCCAAGCGAGGGTTCCATTACCGTATGCGGCTATAATGTTAACAAACAGCCTGAAATGGCGCTGCAGTATGTTGGCTCCATCGTCGAAAATCCCGAGGTTTATTCATACTTGACAGGCTGGGAGAATTTGCAGCATTTCGCGCGCATGCAGCCGGGAGTTGATGAGGAGCGGATTGCCGAGGTTGCCCGGACCGTCCGGCTTGACCAGCGTATACATGACAAGGTGAGGACTTACTCGCTTGGTATGCGCCAGCGCCTGGGGATAGCACAGGCGCTGCTCGGACGCCCGCGGCTGCTTATTCTGGACGAGCCCACGAACGGTCTCGATCCCAAGGGCATCAAAGAAATGCGGGAATTCATCCGCAAGCTGGCGGAAGAGGGAATGGCGGTGTTCGTATCCAGCCATCTGCTGAGCGAAATTCAGCTGCTCTGTGACCGCGTCGCTATTATCAGCAGAGGGCGCGTGCTGGCCGTTGGCGGCGTGAGCGAACTTGTCGCCCGCAATTCGCCTTATGTGCTGTGGGAGCTGGAGCCATACGAACGGGGCGCAGCCTTGCTGGAATCAAGAGCGGGAATCCGGCTTGCAGACCCGGCCGAGCTTGCGCTGGATGATACAGTCATTGCGAATCTGAGGAGCGGGTCCGCCGTGACGATTATGGATGACGATGCCGTACCGGATACCGTCGCCGCGCTCGTAGCCTCGGGAATTGAGGTTAGAGCCGTGCATAAAATCAACCCGACACTGGAACAGCTATTCTTGAAACTGACGGAGGGTGAGACTATTGAATAGCCTGCTGCCGCTCATCCGCAATGAGTGCATGAAAATCATTAAGAAGAAACGCTTCTATGTCATTTTGCTTATTCTGGTCGTGCTTGTTCCGATGTTCACCTATGCCCAGATGCGATCGGCTGAACGGAACAGGGAGAAGTTCAGTTCCGATTGGCGGCTGGAATTGCAGCAGCAGATTACCGATAACGAAAATTCGCTTAGCAGCAGCCGGATTCCGGAGGAGTGGAAGACGTACCGGCGAATTTTTATACAGCAGATGCAGTATTATCTCGATCATGATGTGAATCCGAACGAACCCAGCGGCGTAACCTTTACCCGCGAATTTTTGGACAATTCGATCTCATTGTTCATCCCGCTGATGATCATGGCGGTTGCTTCCGATATTGTATCCGGAGAACGAACGACGGGAACCATTAAAATGCTGTTGACCCGGCCCGTAAAGCGCTGGAAGGTGCTTATGAGCAAATTGATCGCGCTGCTGATGTTTGTGTCACTGATTATTTTATCCGCCTTTCTGGTAAGCTACCTTATCTCCGGACTGGCTTTCGGGTACGGCGGCTTTAACGCGCCAGTCTTCACCGGCTTTCAGCTTAGCGGAGACTCGGTCGATATGTCCGCGGTTCATTCGGTGCCGCAGTGGGAATATATGCTGATGCAGTGTGGTCTCATCTGGTTTGTCAGCGTAGTTGTCGCTCTGCTCGCCTTTATGGTTTCGGTGCTGTTCCGCAGTACGGCGGCAAGCATCGTCGTAATGATGGCCGCGCTGATCGCCGGCACGATCCTTACCAATATGGCATCGGCTTGGACTTCGGCCAAGTATCTGTTCATGGTTAACCTGGGCCTGACCAATTATCTGTCCGGGTCTCCGGCGCCGATTGAAGGGATGTCACTGCCTTTTTCGATTGCGGTTCTGAGCATTTGGGGGATCGTATCTATAATCATTTCATTCGCCGTCTTTACGAAAAGGGATATTTTGAATTAGAATGTACAAAGTAACCAAAACATTTGTTTGCATTTTGGGATTAGAGAAGAGAAGGGGGAACATGAATGTTCGAACAGGTCGATATGTTCGCTGGAGTCTCGAAGAACGGCGCAGCAGACCGGACTGGATACGATGCTGACGACATTCAGGTGCTTGAAGGTCTGGTTGCGGTTCGCAAACGGCCCGGCATGTATATCGGCAGTACGAGTTCCTCGGGACTACACCATTTGGTATGGGAAATCGTAGATAATGCAGTGGATGAACATCTGGCGAAATATTGCACGAAAATCGATATCGTGCTGCGCAAAGACGGCTCGGTGACCGTTACCGACAACGGCCGGGGAATTCCGACAGGCATGCACAAAACGGGCGTTCCGACGCCGCAAGTTGTATTCACCATCCTGCATGCCGGCGGCAAGTTCGGAGGCTCGGGATACAAGAAATCGGGCGGACTGCACGGCGTCGGCGCTTCGGTGACGAACGCTCTGTCGGAATGGCTTGAGGTGGAGATCTACCGGGAAGGCAAAATACACCGCCAGCGCTTTGAATATTGGGTCGGTAAAGACGGTAAAGAACATGTCGGAGAACCCGTTACGGGTCTTGAGATATTGGGCAATACGAACAAAACCGGCTCGAAAATCTCATTCAAGCCGGATATTCGCGTGTTCCAGGGAGGCATTTCGCTGAACTACGATACGCTTGCCGAACGGCTTCAGGAGATTGCATTCCTCAACTCGGGACTACGCATCACGCTGACGGACGAACGGGGCGGACGCCAGGATGAGTATTATTATGAGGGCGGAGCCAGCGAATTCGTTCGCTATCTGAATGAAGGCAAGGATGTACTGCATGACGTCATCCATTTCAGCGCCGAGAAGGATGAGATTGAGGTAGAAGTGGCGATCCAATACAACGGTGGCTATACCGAGACGATCGCGTCATTCGTGAACTCGATTCCGACCCGCAGCGGCGGTACGCACGAGACCGGATTCAAGACAGCGTATACGCGCGTCATGAATGATTACGCCCGGAGAACGGGGCTGCTGAAAGAGAAAGATAAGAATCTGGATGGCAGCGACCTACGGGAAGGCATGATGGCTGTGATCAGCATCAAAATGGCCGAGGTCGAATTCGTCGGCCAGACCAAGGACCAGCTCGGCAGCGCCTCGGCGAGAGGCACGGTTGATTTTATCGTCTCCGAGAATATGCAACGCTTTCTTGAAGAGAATCCACAGGTGGCGCAGAGTCTGCTGAGGAAATCCATCCAGGCTGCCAAAGCGCGCGAAGCGGCCCGCAAGGCGCGGGATGAAATACGCAGCGGCAAGAAGCGCAGTGAAGGCTCGAATCTGGGCGGCAAGCTGTCTCCTGCGCAATCCAAGGACTTTTCCCGCACCGAGCTGTTCATTGTGGAAGGCGATTCCGCAGGCGGCTCAGCCAAGCAGGGGCGCGATTCCAAGATTCAAGCGATTCTGCCCCTCAAGGGCAAGCCGATGAACCCCGAGAAGGCAAAATTGCCGGAAATTCTGAAGAACGACGAATACCGGGCGATCATTGCTGCCATTGGCGCTGGAATAGGCTCGGATTTCACAGTCGAAGACTGTAATTATTCCAAAATCATCATCATGACCGATGCGGACACCGACGGCGCGCATATTCAGGTGCTGCTGCTGACGTTCTTCTACCGGTACATGAAGCCGCTGATCGATGCGGGCAAAGTATACATCGCTCAGCCTCCGCTGTATAAGCTGACCCGCAAATCGGGCAAGCTGGAAACGGTCAGATACGCCTGGACGGATGAGCAGCTTCAGAACTATTTGAAAGAGTTCGGCAAGAACTTTGAGCTTCAACGCTACAAAGGGCTCGGCGAAATGAACCCCGATCAGCTGTGGGAAACGACAATGAATCCCGAGTCGCGGACCATGCTTCAGGTGCAGATTGAGGATGCCGCCAAGGCGGAGCGCCGTGTGTCTACGCTGATGGGCGACAAGGTCGACCCGCGTAAGCGCTGGATTGTCGAGAATGTCGATTTTACCGAGATTGTAGAGTAGTGACGAGACATAATATTTAAGTGTTCTCGTCACAAGGTGACGAGAATTTCGAGATTTTAGAAACTTGGCGATAAAGAGCGCAGCGGCGGAATTGTCTTGGAGGAGCGTCAGCGTTCGCCTTTGTCCCCGAATATCAACCTTTGAATAATATTAAAGATATTTGGGGACAACAGCGACCGGAAGGACAATCCGCAGCGGAGCCGCGTTAATCGTCACATTTTTTCATAAGGCGACAGTTTGAGGAACAGAAGGTGAATGCATGAGCAGTTTATCCGAACAATTTTTGCCGGCATTTCTGGAAGAGGTCGTCGGCGACCGATTCGGCCGGTATTCTAAATATATCATTCAGGACCGGGCCATTCCCGACGTCCGCGACGGACTGAAGCCCGTGCAGCGCCGAATACTGTACGCTATGTACGATTCGGGCAATACACCGGACAAACCGTACCGCAAGTCGGCCAAGACAGTCGGGGATGTGATGGGGAATTACCATCCGCACGGCGACTCGTCGATCTATGAGGGCATGGTAAGAATGGCGCAGCCTTGGAAAATGGGGCATGTGCTCGTTGACGGACACGGCAACTGGGGCTCGATGGATGATGATCCTGCGGCAGCCATGCGTTATACGGAGGCCCGGCTGTCACCGATTGCCATGGAAATGATGCGCGACATCGAGAAACGTACCGTCCTGTTCAAGGACAACTTCGACAACACGGCCAAGGAGCCGGTCGTGGTTCCGTCGCGGTATCCGAATTTGCTCGTGAACGGCACGAGCGGCATCTCGGCCGGCTTTGCCACCGAAATCCCGCCCCATAATCTGCGCGAGACTATTGATGCCTGCATCGCGGTTATGCAGAAGCCGGAGATCGAGCTGGAGGAGATCATGACCTTCATGAAAGGGCCGGATTTTCCGACAGGCGGTCTTATTATGGGCGGCGACGGAATTATGGATGCTTACCGGACAGGCAAAGGGCGCATCTACCTGCGCTCCAAGACGGAGATTGAGAATCTGCGCGGAGGCAAGCAGCAGATCGTCATTACCGAAATCCCGTTTCAGGTCGTCAAATCGCGTCTGGTTACCGCCATGGAGAATATCCGCCTTGAGAAAAAGGTTGAAGGCATAGCGGAAGTACGCGACGAAAGCGGCCGCGAAGGTCTGCGGATCGTGATCGAACTGAAGAAGGAAGCTGATGCGCAGGGGATTCTGGCCTACTTGCTCAAGAAGACCGACCTGCAGATCACCTATAATTTCAACATGGTCGCTATTGTCAATAAAGCGCCCCAGCAGCTGGGCCTTAAGGCCATCCTTGAGGCTTACATCGCCCATCAGCGTGAAGTCGTAACGCATCGTACCCGGTTCGATCTGGAGCGGGCGGAGGACCGGGCTCACGTACTGGAGGGGCTGGTCAAGGCGCTCAATATTCTGGATGAAGTAATCGCAGCTATCAAAGCATCCAAGAACCGTCAGGACGCCCAGAACAATCTGGTCTGGATGTTCGGCTTCAGCGAAAGACAAGCCGATTCGATCCTGACTCTCCAGCTGTATCGTCTGACTAATCTGGAGATCAAGACGCTGGAGAAGGAATTGGAGGAGACGCAGAAGAAGATTGCTGCCTTGCGCAGCATCCTGGAGAGCGACAAGAAGCTGATTGGCGTCATCCGCAAGGAACTGATGGAGATCCGCGATAAATACGGCATTGACCGCCGGTCCGCCATTCAGGTCGAGGTGGAAGAGCTCAAGGTCAGCATTGAGGCGCTGGTCAACGCGGAGGATGTGCTTGTAGCGCTGTCGGGGGACGGCTATATCAAACGGACAAGCATGCTATCCTTCACCCGCTCCGGCGGCGAACGGAATTCTTCCGGCGTCAAGGAAGGCGACTATATCGCCAGCCTGCTCGACGTTAATACGCGGGACAGTCTGCTGGTATTTACGCGCAAGGGGCAATATTTCCTGCTGCCCGTCCATCAGATTCCGGAGTTCAAATGGAAGGATCAGGGCACCGCGATTGTAAACGTGATCGGTCTGGGCAAGGGAGACAGCATAGCCGGAATGATACCTGTAAGCAATTTCGAAGAGCCTGACCAAAGCCTGTTCTTTATTACCCGCAAAGGACAGGTGAAGCGCACCGAGCTGAAGGAATACTTCACCAGCCGCAGCGGCGCCGTGGCGGCATGCAAGGTGGCTAAGGAGGATGAAGTGCTGTCGGTTATGCTGAGCGGTGGAGATAAAGATCTAATGCTAGTCACCAAGGAAGGAATGAGCATCCGCTTCCGCGAGAGCGAAGTCAATCCGATGGGCCGCGTAGCCGCTGGCGTAAAAGGGATTCAGCTTCGAGAAGGCGATGAGGTGATATCCTGCTTCCGCGTCTCGGACGACGAGGGAGAGGTTCTGGCTGTGACTGAACTGGGCTACGGCAAGCGCAGTCTGCTGCTGGATTATATGCCGCAGAGCCGGGGCGGCAAGGGATTGCCGACATTTGAATTCAAGGAAGGCAAGCGCGTCCGTCCGAACGGCAGCCGTATTGCCGGGGCATTTTACTGTAGAGAACCGTTTGAACTGACCGCCATTACTCGCGAAGGCGCGCTGTACCATTTCTCCTCGGAAGCCGCGCCAATCGCCGACCGGCGTTCGACCGGCAAGCTTCTTGTTCCGCTGGAGAAGAAAGACGAGATCATCAGCTTGCAAATTTCCGTGAAATAAAGCGGATTTTATCGATATCGGGAGAATCCGCAACCAAGCATCCGCCGCCTCTTTTCGACAGAGGCGGCGGATGCTTTTTTCAAAGATGCTTCAAGGGCGGCGCAGCCGTTTCTCTTGGTGGAGAAGTATACTGATTAATACATCCGTGCTGTGGGTAAAAAGTTCACGGAGTTATTTATTTTTTTCCACTTGCAGGAAAAAGAAACTCTTCCGCGAACATATCTTAATAACGGATCTTTCGCCAAGAAAGGAAGGAACAACTGTGAACTCCTTTGAATTCAGTAAAATATGGCATAAAATTCTTAAAGACTATAAGGTTCATATGGATACAAAGCTGGCTCCTACGCTTACCGACGCGCAGCTTACGGTGCTTGAATTAGTTCAGGAACGGGGAGCCGCCAAGCCTTCCGATCTGGCTCCGCATCTGGCTACCAGTCCTGCCGCGGTTACGATGCTGCTCGACCGGATGGAGCGGGGCGGACTGATTATCAGAGACAGGGATGCCTCCGACCGCCGGATCGTCTGGGTCAGCATAACCGATCTCGGCAGGAAGGAAACCGCGCGCGGCCTTAAGGTCCGCAGCGATTTTTTCGCGGAAGTGCTGGACCATATTTCGGCCCATAATCAGCAGCTTCTGCTGTATTTAATGGGTAAGCTCGTGGCTCCGGGCAATGAAGCCGCCCCTCTGGAAATGACCAGGTAACCAGGAATTAGCGGGGCAGATATAACAAAAGCAGGCCTATCCCGCAGAGGGATAGCCTGCTTCTTGCAATGGTCAGCGGAATGCTGACATGAATTTTGTGGGGGAACACCCCGCTGCGTAACAGTGTCGCTGCTTTTACCTGAGAGCCCGCTCCTGAAGCTCTTCGCTCCACAGGTCCCAAGGATATTGACGCGGAGGTAGAGAGATCAGTTCGACTTCTTGTTTAGTAACGGGATGCGGGAATCCGACAAGCGAAGACCACAGCGCGATTTGCTGTCCTGGCTTGTTGACGGACGCTCCGTATTTTTGGTCTCCGTACAGCGGACAGCCGGCATGGGCAAGCTGTACGCGAATTTGATGAGACCGTCCGGTAAGCAGGTCCACTTTTACAAGACTGAAACCTTCGGTGAAGCCAAGTACGGTATAATCCAGTATGGCTTCCTTTCCGCCAGGTGTACCTTCCCGAACAACAGTAACTGTGTTCGTCTTGGCATTTTTGAGCAGGATATTTCGCAATCGGCCGTTTTGAGCAGGCAGCCGTCCGTGTACGACGGTCAAATACACTTTGCGGAAGCTACGGCTGCGGACACTTTCCGACAATCGAGAAGCCGCCTTGGAGGTCTTGGCGAACACCATGGCTCCGCCGACGGGACGGTCTAACCGATGAACGAGGCCCATATAGACATTGCCGGGTTTATCATAGCGCCGTTTGACATCCTCTTTCAGCAGGGTGAGCAGATCGGCATCTCCCGTGGCATCCTCCTGTACGGGAATGTTAACCGGCTTAACGATTCCAAGAAGATGATTATCCTCATACAAAATCTGACAGGAACCCGGCATCTGTCCGTCTTCCTGTCCGCCGTTTACGCTCCGCACCATGGCTCTACGACTCCCAGCGGCCGAGAATGCCGCAAGGCAGATTCAGTCCGGAGGAAGTGATCGGCAGGCCGATTTCCCCGGAGCTGAGCTTGCCTCCGTAGCGCGATTTCATCGTCATGGCCAGCATGTTCTCCAGAACGGTTGGGGAAATGCCGGTCGTATAGGAATTGATGAGCAGGAAGAGCGGGTTATCACTCAAAATGCTCATGCAGCTCTCCAGAAACGGATACAAGCTCTGCTCCAGCTTCCACATCTCGCCGCCGGGTCCTCTGCCGTAGGAGGGAGGATCCATAATGATCGCGTCATACTTATTGCCCCGGCGCTGCTCGCGCTGCACGAATTTGAAGACGTCGTCGGTGATGAACCGGACCGGACGCTCTCCGAGGCCGGACAGCTGCAGGTTTTCTTTTGCCCACTGAACCATGCCTTTGGCCGCATCGACATGCACGACGGAAGCGCCCGCGCTGGCCGCCGCAACGGTGGCCCCGCCTGTATAAGCGAACAGGTTAAGCACCTGTATTTTACGTCCCGCGCCCGCAATCTTGTCCATCATCCAGCTCCAGTTGGCCGCCTGCTCCGGAAATAATCCCGTATGCTTGAAGTTGGTTGGACGAAGATGGAATCTAAGCTTGCCGTAGCTGATGCTCCAGCTATCAGGTATGCTTTTTTTCATTTCCCAGTGACCGCCGCCCGATGAGCTGCGATGATAATGTCCGTGAACATCCTTCCACCGCGAGGTTTCTTTTGTAAGCGGCCATATAATTTGCGGGTCCGGCCGCCGAAGAATGATATCCCCCCAGCGCTCCAGCTTTTCTCCGCCTCCTGTATCGATAATCTCATAATCCTTCCAGTCCCGAGCCATGTACATGTTAATCCATCCTTCAAAAATTCATTTAGCCTATATTGTACATCATTTTGCCGGTTTATAACAAACGGTTCGAGCGCTTTATCCATGAGCTATTCTGCTGCAAAATATCATTGACATTGATAATCATTATCAATAGAATGGGTTTATATCCCACACCGCTACTGGAGAAGGGATACTTTCATTGTTTTCAAAAACGGCTTTCTGTCATTTGGGGGAGGATATGGAACATGGCTAAAATATTGGTGGTATATGCCAGCCTGACCGGCAATACAGAGGAAATAGCGGAACTGATCGCGGAGGGAATCCGCCAGTCGGGAGGAGAGGCGGTCATGAAATCGGTCACCGACTGCAGCGCCTTCGATATAGCATCCTATGATGGTTCCGTGTTGGGAGCCTACACCTGGGGAGACGGAGAGCTGCCCGATGAATTCCTCGATTTCTATGAGGAGCTGGATGAAATAGATTTAGCAGGCAGAAAGACGGCCGTGTTCGGAAGCGGCGACACCGGTTATGACATCTACTGCGGTGCGGTTGACCTGATTGAGGAAAAGCTGAGGGAAAAGGGCGCCGCCATAGTACAGACGAGTCTGAAAATTGAATATGGGCCGACAGCCGTGGAGAAAGAGGATTGCCGCAAATTCGGACAGCGTTTTGCCGAGGCCTGCGTAGGGGTATCTTAAGATGAATACGGCATGCGGCGCAGTTGCTAATCCGGCCTCCCGTCTTCCAAAATTTCACGATTATATCGTAGAGCGTACGCTGCTTGATATGGCGGAGGTAAGCGCCGGCGGAAAAGAATTGCCTTTGTGGCGGCAGCAGGTGCAGTATGCGGTCGGTCATACGTTAAACGATTATTACAGCTTAACGCCCGAGGTGCGCAGGGAGACGCCTATTCAGTTTCTCCTGGAGCGCAGATGGCCTCTGCGAGTTCAACTGTTTCCTTCGCTTATGCACTATTGGGAGGTTAAAAATACGATATCCGATGCACTGGTCCGCCTAGTAAGCAGTTGTCACGAGGGAGAGATTCCGTTCATGCTGTATGAACAGTGGTATGTGCCCGTACCTGAACTGCAAATGGACTTGTCCATCATCTTTCAATTGGTCTGGCACTCCCGCAGAAGAGGCAGCGGACTGAATGTGCAGAAGTTCATGGTGTGCGGAAATGAGGAGGTTGCCCGGGGGTTCATACATATGGCCAACGTGTTCTGCCGCAAGACTTTCGGCGCGCCGCCCGAGAGCGTGGAGATTCATTATCTCATGGAGGAGGAGAGGCGCCTCTACGACGGGAATGCCTATACGCTGGAAGCCTCGCTCGATTACTTAAGGCTGCTAGCCGTATTGAATAGCGAGGGAGGCAGCGGATGCGCAGACTGTACGTCAAAGGGCGAAAGCTGAGGCAGAACCAGTAAGGACAGCTTATCAAGGCATCTCCTGATGTGACTTAGGCTGCCGCGTTGTGACACACAAGGACCCTACGGACCGTCGCCGGACCATAGGGTCTTCATGCCGCCGGTTCCCGGCGGATCTTTCACGCTTAATAGTCACTTAACCGGGTCTAGCTGATATAACGATAGTAATCCTGCTTATTGGTAATGACGAATCCGCAGCTTTCATACAGTCCGAGCGCGTTAGGGTTGTCCAGTGCGACTTCCAGGTTAATTCCGTTACCGATGCGTCTTTCCCGTTGAATCGTCTGAATAAGAGCGCTGCGTCCGATGCCTCGGCCCCGCATTCTCTCATCTACGGTGAAGGCGTAAATCCACGTTTCGTGATGTTCTGTCCACAGCCGCATTTTGCCTACGGGCTGCCCCTCAAGCTCAATAATGATATGCTCATTGCTGCTTTCCCCATCCAGTTCTTCATACATTTCTACCGCTTCTTCCAGCGTCGTATTGAAGCCCATGCTGTCGAGAACGGCGAGCAGTCTCTTCTCGTCGGCGCGGGCGGGACGAAGGATCACCATGTCATCAGGCAGGATCTTGTTCTCGAAAGCTGAACGGTCCTCAGCCTTCTCATAGTCCCATTTCATCTGGTATTCCGCATGATTGAACTCGAGCGGCAGGGTCTTCAGAAAGCCGGAGGCGGATTTGGAAGCCGCCGGCGCATTGAGCAGTATGCTCTTCGCCTTCATGCGGACGATCTGTTTATAGGCCTGCTGCCATAATGAGGTGAAGATGCCGCGCCGGCGGTAGCCGGGCCGCACCATTCCGCAAACTTCAACTTCGCCGCCGAAGCTGTACAGTCCGATAAATCCGGCCAGCAGCCCCTCTTCGTAAGTATAGAGCCACTGAGCGCCTCCAGACCCCGGTTCGCTTCGTAGCGAATCCCAGTTAAGCTTCAGCGATATGCCATCATAATCTTCGCAGCGGCGCTGCAATTCCTCTATTTCTCGTAAAATTTCCTGTGTCGCCAAACCCGTTTCCTCCTAATCATTGGAATCGCAGCCCGAGCGGACATTTCGCTGCGAATAACGGGCAGTTTGTTTAAGACAGACCGCTTCCGTTCTCATTCAGCACGTCCCCGTACTCGGGATGCTTCTTGAATTGATGCGCGGCGTAGGAGCATTGAGGGATGATCGATAGTCCCTCGTTTCTTGCTTTTTCTACAACCGCTTTGACCAGCTCTTCGCCTGCTCCCTGACCCCGCAGTTGTTCCGATACATACGTATGATCGACGATCATTGTCTTGGAATTGTCCAACTTGTATGTAATTTCAGCAAGGTCTTCTCCATCTCCGGCAATGTAAAACCGACCTTCTCCTGAAGAAATTTGCCGCATATTCATCACTCCTGTTATATGGATTACCGTTATTTTACTCTCTCTACGGGCAAAAAGCGAGTTAGACTCGAATAATATTGACCAAAGGCAGAAAATCGCGAATTTTGGATTAATTTGGGTAAAATGACAATTTTGACTCTCGTTTTCAGGAGTGCTATACTGGTTGCACAGCAAAGCAATATGGTTAGTATGAGACTGATTAGAATATAGATCTAATCGGTCTTATGTTTTTAAATCCATACTTAGGAGGAATTGGTAATGAGTGAAGCAGTACGATTGATGGAAAGAACCGGGAAGCCTGCCGCGCAGCGGAGACAGGGCCTGGTGCCTGTTGTCATCTACGGTGCGGGTTCTGAATCCCTTTCCCTTAGCGCGGATGCAAAAACGATAGACAGTATTCTGAGCAAAAATCCGCGGGCGATTGTGAAAGCGGAACTGCCGGCGTCCGGCACCAAAGATGTGATTATTCAGGGCGTACAGCGCCAGCCTTTGACCAAAAAGCTGCTGCATATCGACTTCCATGTCATTGATTTGAAAGCCGAGCTGGACACTAAGGTAGCCCTGCATTTTACCGGTACGCCGGAAGGGGTTAAAGCCGGAGGCGTGCAGACGGTCGAGCTGCATGAGCTGGATATCCGCACACTGCCGGACAAGCTGGAATCCGTATTTGAAGTGGACGTAAGCAGCTTGAATATCGGAGATCATCTGCTCGTTTCAGACCTGCCGAAGCATCCGGGATGGGAAGTGCTGACAGATCCGGAAACGCTGGTCGTTAAGATCGCGCCGCCTGCTGTCCAGGCAGAGCCTGCGGCCGAAGAAGGGGCTGCGGAACCGGCGGCCGAAGAGGTTGCCGAAGGAGCGAAAGCCTGACCTGCGGCTCGCAATTGAGATATATACAATTAAAGCGCGTCCTCTCCGGACCCGGAGGGAACGCGCTTTTGTGTGAGCAGGCGTTGATATTCGGCTTGGCTGCCTGTTATTCATCGGCTATGACAAGCTTGATATTGTTCTCCTCCGCAAACTGCTGGTAATCGCTCCCGGGCATGGTGCCGGTAACCAAATAATCGATATCTTCCAGCTTGCAGTAGGTCATGAGCGCATGCTTGCCAAATTTGTTGTGGTCTACAAGCAAGAACACTTCCCGGCAGCGTTCGACCACGATTTGCTTGATTTCGCTCTCGAGCGGAGATGAATTGGTTACGCCGCTCAAGATTGAAATGCCGGTTGAAGCCATAAACGCTTTATTAATATTGTACGCTTTCAGCAGGTCCATATTTTTGAAGCTGGCAAATGATTTTGTCTTGCGCTCCAGGACACCGCCAGTTGAAATGACATTCAAATTGCCGTAAGGCAGAGAACCAAGGATGAAGTCAAGATTGCTTGTAATAACGGTCAAGTTCAAATGCTTAATATATTCAATCATCTCAAGAGTGGTTGTTCCGGAATCAATGTATATAATATCCCCGTCAGTTACATACCCCGCAGCAGCTTTGGCAATTCTCTGTTTTTCGCTGTGGTTCTGCGACTTTCTGTCGTTAAAAGAAATGAGAGGCGGGTTTACAGCGGCTACACCGCCATACACCTTCTTAACTTCCCCTCCTTCGACCAGTTCCTGGATATCCCGTCTAATCGTATTTTTGGAAACATCGAATACAGCAACGAGTTCGTCGAGCGACACGGTGTTGTGTTCAATGATATAATCCTGAATTTGCTTAATGCGTTTGGTCTTTAGCATGTCGATCCTTCCTTAGTATATCGATTAATGTAACTGCACATTGCCTTTAATTGCATTATACCAACAAAACACCAAAAGTTAACCATTTATATTCAGCACACAGGGCAGCGACAGTTTTACAACGTAACAATGTTATGTTACAATGCGTTTATGAGGTGAAGAAAATGGAGGATGATTTAATATCAAAAAAGGAGCTTCTGGACCTTACCGGAATTTCATACGGACAGCTTTACCGCTGGAAGCGCAAGCAGCTCATTCCGGAAGAATGGTTTATCCGAAAATCCACGTTTACTGGACAGGAGACCTTTTTTCCAAGCATGCTTATTCAAGCCCGGATTCGAAATATCTTAAATATGAAGGATGATCTTTCGCTTGATGAGCTCGCCAGCAGACTGTCCAATACGGAAGGGTATAGCGAGATCCGTTTGACCAAAGAGGCTATAATAGAACGAAACATTGTTACGGATATTGCAATGTCTGCGTATGGACCGGAGGTTCAGAGCAATGAGGGCTTGTATTCCTTCGAGCAGCTTCTGCATTTGTATGCGGCGGACACTTTACTTGCCAGAGGGGAGATGAGTCTGGATGAAGGAAGGCTTTTGCTGCGTACGCTGGAGAAGCATGCCGGCGCGCTGACAGGTAAGCCGTGCGAGCTTTATTTTGTCCGGAAAATGGGCGTTGCCTTATTTCTGCTAGCGCCGTCGCCGGCTGAACTCTATTTCGATGAGGGTGTCCGGCTGGTTGCGAAAGTGACGCTCGGAGATTTGGTTGAACAGTTGAAAGGGAGGTTATCGTAGAGTGACAGAGGAAGATAAGGAGCTAGGGCAGCGGCCGGATCTTATCCTTAATGGAGTCGGCAGCGCTGCGGGAGGGGCTTACGACAAAGTCCTTATAGACGGAGTGGGGAAAGTCGAGGGTTCGCTAAATGCGCGGTTATTCAAAGCGAACGGGCAGATTCGGGTGAAAGGAGGATTGTTTACCGAAGGCATGGAAGTTAATGGTATAATGAGCCTCGGAGGGCCTCTGCGGATCAATACAATGAAATTGGACGGTATCCTCCATATCGATGGCAGCGTCATAGGCGAGAACTGTGTTCTGAACGGGCTGATGACCGCAAAGGGGGATTGTGAATTAGAGGAATTCAGAGGCGTGGGGGGATTTACGATTGAGGGTCTGCTGAGCGCGGGACATGTAGACATCCGGCTGGAGGGAGCGGGGCAAGTTCATGAAATCGGAGTGGAGAGTCTGAAGGTCCGTCAGGGGGATCAGAGTCTATGGAACCGGTTATTGGGCGGAATCATCCCGAAACTGAAGCCGATGCTTACCGCGAGGGTCATCGAGGGAGATGATCTGGACTTGGAATATACAAATGCGGATGTCGTCAGAGGGAATGATGTTATTATCGGAGAGGGCTGTTCCGTCGGGTTGGTGGAATACCGAACCGGATTAACGGTCCACCCCGGAGCCCGTATTGGAAAGGAAGTGAAGACCGGTGACTGATACAGCTCGCGGTAATTTCAAAATAATGGGCACAACGTCATCCGCCGGAGGTTCGTTCCGAAATGTGGGTATAACGGGTGAGTGCAGGTTTTCGGGAGATGTCGACTGTGTAAAGTTCGGCTTGACCGGGAATTCGGAAATTGATGGCAGTCTGAAGGCGGAAGAAATCAAGCTGACCGGTGAATGCGGAGTGCAGGGCCATATCGATGCACTGTCCGTAAAGGGGCGCGGAGAACTGATGGCGGGTTCCGGGATAAGGGCTGAGCGGCTTGCGTTTGAAGGACACATCGGAGTGAAGGGTGATTGCGAGGCGGGAGAATTCCGGCTTACCGGCGTGGTGGAGATCGGCGGACTGCTGAGCGGAGATCAGTTGGATATCAATCTAATCGGATACAGCCGGGCGGGAGATGTCGGTGGAGGCAAGATCCGAATCAAACGAAGCAAGGGATATTTGTTGATGAAGATGGTCAAACCGGGCCAGGAAGCCCGCTTCGAGGGAAGAAGTATTGAAGGCGACTTCGTGGAGCTTGAGCATGTGGCGGCCGAAACGGTAAGGGGCGGAAATGTCATTATCGGACCTGGCTGTGAGATCGAAACGGTGGAATACAGAGAAGCACTGGAGATACACAAGAGTGCGAATGTGCGTCGCCAGGTTAAACTGTAAACCGGATACTTATAGAAAAACGGGAGTGGAGAGTATGAGTGATAAAAAGAATAACCGTCTGGGCCTGGTCATTGCCGGGCTTTTGCTGGGCATTCTGATGGCATCCATGGACAGTACGATCGTGGCGACGGCCATGGGGAACATCGTTGGGGAATTGGGCGGGATGGACAAATTCGTCTGGGTTACCTCGGCCTATCTCGTCGCCGAGATGGCGGGCATGCCGATCTTCGGCAAACTGTCGGATATGTACGGCCGCAAGAAATTTTTCGTGTTCGGCCTTCTGGTGTTTATGGCAGGGTCCGCGCTGTGCGGAACGGCTGAAAGCATCACCCAACTGGCCATTTACCGGGCGGTGCAAGGGATAGGCGGCGGAGCGCTGGTGCCGATAGCCTTCGCGATTATGTTCGATGCGGTGCCGCTTGAGTCCCGCGGGAAGCTGGGCGGCGCTTTTGGCGCGGTATTCGGACTGTCCAGCATATTTGGTCCGCTGCTCGGCGCCTACATTACGGATCATATCGCCTGGCAGTGGGTATTTTACATCAACCTGCCGCTCGGAGTCTTTGCCTTTGTGCTGGTGGCGTTCTTTTACAAGGAATCGCATGAGCATTCGAAGCAGCCGATTGACTGGCTTGGCGCAGGTACGCTGCTTGGGGCGGTGATCTGCCTGATGTTCGCGCTGGAACTGGGCGGCAAAGAATATGCATGGAATTCTGGGTTTATTCTCAGCCTGTTCGGCGCGGCTGCGGTGCTTGCTGCGGTGTTTCTGTATGTGGAGACGAAGGCGGAGGAGCCGATCATTTCCTTCGGATTGTTCCGCCGGCGGCTGTATGCCTTCAGCATTCTGATCGCTCTGTTCAGCGGAGCGACATTCGTTGTCGCCTCGGTTTATATCCCGATCTTTATTCAAGGCGTGCTTGGGGGCACGGCCACCAATTCCGGTCTGGTGCTTCTGCCGATGATGGTGGGTTCCGTTATCTCGGCAACCGCAGGAGGCTTCCTGATGAATAAATTCAGCTACCGCAGCCTGATGGTTCCTACCCTCGTGCTTCTGGCGCTAGGAATCTGGCTGGCCTCCACGCTTCCGCCGGATGCGACGCGGCTGCTCGTCACTGTGTATATGGTTCTTATCGGTTTTGGCGTCGGCGCGTCTTTCTCGGTTCTGGGCAACGCCGCCATAGACGGCTTGACCGCCCGGCAGCGCGGATCGGCGAGCGCAACCCTGAATTTCATCCGGTCCCTGGGCATGACAGTAGGCATTACCTCCTTCGGCATTATCCAGAGCCATTACTTGACGGACCGGCTGAGGAGTCTGACTGCGGCATCGGGAGCGGCTCAAGGCGGGCCGGGAGCGATCAATCTCTCGGACCCCCATACTCTGCTGTCCCCGGCTGCGAGGGCGCTGATTCCGCCGGAGATATTAAGCAAAATCACGGAGGGGCTGGCTTCATCCATCACACAAACCTTCGCCTGGGCCATGATTCCGGCGGTGCTGGCCCTTCTCGCCTCGCTGTTCATGGGAAGCAGCAAAATGGTTGGTACGGAAGAAGAAGCAGCGGCCTCCGGCCATTAACCCGGCAAGCCCTTATTCCCAGTTCTTGCAGACATCGACCCATGCCTTGCCGCCCGAGTATTGCTCCAGTTCGGCGCAGGTAAGTTCAATTGCGGAATTCGAGCTGCCGCAGGCGGGGAAGAGGGTATCAAAGCGCTTCATGGAGATATCAAGATAGACCTCGAGGTCATTAGCCAGTCCGAATGGGCAAACGCCGCCGACGGCATGTCCGGTCTGCTTCAGTACTTCCTCCGGAGACAGCATTTTCGGCTTGAATCCGAACTCGCTCCGGAATTTTTTGTTGTCGACCTTAGTATCGCCGGCGGCCACAACCAGGATTGCGGCTTCGCCTTCGCCGTAGAAGGACAGCGTTTTGGCTATACGGGCGGGGATGACGCCGATCGTCTCCGCGGCTGTCTCTACAGTAGCGCTGGAGGATTCAAATTCCATGATATGCTGCTCTCTTCCAACTTCGTGGAAGTGTGCTTTTACACTTTCAATAGACATGACAAAGGGTTCCTTTCCTCATAAAAAATAAAGATTTTGCGATAATTAATCATTTTAACGGCTTATTTGATATGTGGCAAAAGATTCTGTTTCGGCACATCAACAAAGCGGCGCTCCTCAAGCGAAGAGCGCCGCTTTTGTATTTTTTCAATCCTCCAGATTGAGCTTTTGCAGCAGGGCGATCAGTTGATCCTCTTCTTCATCCGTCAAATCGCGTGTCAGCTTGGCGTTGGATTCATCCAAAAGGGTCTGAAGCACCGGCTGGAACTCTATTGCTTTATGAGTGGGGTAGAGCTGGTGCGACCGGCGGTCCTCCGGGTCTGCCCTGCGCTCGATATAGCCTGCAGCTTCCAACTGCTTGACCGAGCGGGCGGTGGTGGCCTTGTCAAATTTGAGGCCTACGGTCAACTGGTCCTGCGTTGTTCCCGGAGACATGAGAATCGCCTTAAGGAAGCTGTACTGCCCGCCGCCGCCGATTCCGTACTCGCCGAGCGAGCGGGACATGCGTTTCAGTTGAGTTCGGTGAATATAGGAGATCAGCTTACCGATCGGTTCTTTTTTATTAGGATCGGATTCTTTCATAAGCACTCCTTTCGGGATATCGGGTTCATATTCGCATGCTTTCATCATGATAAAAAAATTTTACCGCAATATAGTTGCGCGCGCAACAAAATTGCAGTACACTTTGAATTGTAGATAGTTGCGTATGCAACTAAATCGGTACATGCGAAAAAGAGGTGGCTTATGAGCACAATTAATCGGGGAACTTATCAAGAGGATGCCGGCGTACAGGGCCGCCGCTGGCTGATTCTTATTGTATTAAATCTGTTTATTTTCATGTCCACCTTGGACGGAAGCATTGTGAACATTGCTCTGCCGGTGCTGTCGGAGAAGCTGAATCTGCCGATCGCACAGATCGAATGGGTGACCACCGGCTATCTGATGGCGATTTGCGCGGCGATTCTGTTCTTCGGAAGACTTGGAGATATCGCCGGCAAGATTAGACTGTTCAAGATCGGCACGGTCGTCTTCATCCTTGGTTCCTTGCTGTGCGGGCTGAGCGGTTCGCTGCCGGTGCTGGTGGCGGCCAGGGTTGTTCAGGCGATGGGCGCATCAATGACCATGGCGAACAGCCAGGGTATTGTGACGGATATTTTTCCGGCAACGGAGCGGGGGAAGGCGCTCGGGCTTATGGGCACCTTCGTTTCTCTTGGAAGTATCGCCGGTCCAAGCCTTGGCGGCATTATTGTTGCCAATCTCGGCTGGGAGTATATCTTCTGGGTGAATGTTCCGATCGGCTTGATGGCAATCTTCCTTGGCTGGAAGGTGCTCCCGAAAGATCTGATCCAGGTGAAGGCGAGAGTCGACATTCCCGGAAGCCTGCTGTTCGCATGTTTCATTATTGCTCTGTTTACGGGCCTTCTGCTCGGACAGCAGCATGGATACGGGAGTACCGGCATAATAATTGCGCTCTGCGCTGCCGTACTAGCCTTTATCGCCTTTCTCCAGGTGGAGCTGCGGAGGCCCGAGCCGCTGCTGCAATTGAATCTCTTCAAGAATCCGCTGTTCTCGCTCAGCATTCTTTGCGGGTTTCTCGTATTCGCCGCCAACTTCTGCTTTAACATTATTTCGCCATTCTACACACAGAACATGCTTGGCCTGTCTCCGTCTTCGGCGGGCTTTCTGCTCATGCTGTTTCCGATAAGCATGGTAGTCATCGCCCCGCTGAGCGGCGCTTTGTCGGACAAGATCGGCTCGGAATTTCTTACATTTGCCGGACTGGTCGTCATGGTCATCGCCCAATTCGGACTGGCTCAGCTTCATGACGGGAGTCCAGTCTGGCTCGTGGGTGTATGGATCGCGATGCTAGGGGTTGGCAACGGACTGTTTCAGTCCCCTAACAACTCCCTGATTATGTCCACAGTGCCCCGCACTGAGCTCGGTTCGGCGGGCAGCGTGAATTCGCTGGTGCGCAATATCGGTATGGTCGTCGGCATTACCATTGCCACCACCACCTTGTTCCATGTGATGAGCGGCAAAGCCGGCTATCGCGTCACCGGTTTGATCCCGGACCGTCCCGATATTTTTCTGGCGGGCATGCATGTCGTGTTAATCACTTCAGCGGCAATCAGTCTGGCGGCGGCTCTGCTGACGGGCTGGCGGTTCATGCACACAAGACGGGTTCGTGTAGAGGTTAGTCAGCACAGACCGGGAGAGGGCAGAGGATGACCCTAATGAGTTCAAGGTGAGGGAATCCTTAGATCATAGATATAGCACACTTAGGAAAAAAGAAACGCCTCCGATCCATCGCTGATCGCGAATGGAACGGAGGCGTTTGATCTTTGGTGCTTCATTCCGGCAGCCGGCTCGGTGACCGCCTGCGGCCCTGCGGCCGTTTCGAACGGACAGGCAAATGGTACAAAGCTCCAATGTTTAGTGAAGCTGTGACGCTTCTTTCCATACCAGAAAGCGCTTTTTCAGTCTGGCGAACAACAGGTTGATGATAATGCCCAGCACGGTGATGAACAGGACGATGCCGTACATGAGCGGCAGATCATAGCGGGCGGTAGAGTTGATGTAATACCATCCGAGCCCCGTGCTGGCACCGATGACTTCAGATGCGATAATCATGAAGAACGATAGCTGGGCGGCAAATTCAATACCGATAAAAATATTGGGCGCGGTGAACGGCAGGACGACCTTGGTAAACAGCTCTCTGCGCGTAGCTCCCATGGACCGTGCCGCCCGCAGCAGGTTGTAATCGATATCCTTGGCTCCGGACATCGTATTAAACAGTACGGGCCAGAGCGCAGACCAGAAGATGACGACCACCTTTTCCGAAGTTCCGATTCCGAAGAAGATCATGAAAATCGGAATGATCGCGAAGGGGTTCAGCTTCTCGCAGGTGCGGAAGAAAGGCAGCAACGCTTTTTCCGCCGAACTAAAAAAGGTACCGAGCAAAAATCCGAGCGGAATACCGATAATCAGCGAGAGCAAGAACCCGAGCAGCACCCGGTACAGGCTGATTAGCGTCTGCCCCAGCAGCACGTCGGAGAATGCCGAGCGGAAGATGGCTAGAATCGCGTCGCTGGGAGGCGAGATGACGCCCTTCGGAATGATTCGGGCGCCGATCTCCCAGAAAATGAAGAACAACAGGATCGGGATGCTGCCGATGCCGATTTTTTTAAGCTTGACTGCGGTGGAATTCATGGAACCCGTCTCGTCCTCCTTTACTTAAGATAAGATCCGGCTAGGCCGCGGCTTTATGGCTTGAATCGGGAGCCTGCCGCCAATGCAGCACTGCACTCTCCAGGTATTCAAGCACATAATTGAGCGCCAGACCGACGCCTGCAACCATAATGGCTCCAAGGTAAATGCGCTCGACAAACCCCATGCTTTGGGCATTGTGGATCATCCAGCCCATACCGGAATCGGCGCCCATGCTCTCCGAACCGATCAGCATGAAGAAGCTCATGGTCAGTCCGGTACGGAGTCCGGTGATCAATGTCGGCGAGGCGCCGGGCAGGATCACCTTTGTGAAGATCACCAGTTTGCCCGCATTCATGGATTTGGCCGACCGGATCAGCAGCGGATCGACATTCTGAATACCGGCTATGGTCGTGAACAATATCGGCCAGAACGACGACCAGAAGATAACCGTATAGATGCCTCCCTCTCCGATTCCGATAATGATAACGAAGACCGGAAATAGAATAAACGGCGGGATGCTGGAGAGAAATTTGGTGAGAGGGTGGAGAAATGCGGCCAGCTTCGGCATGGCTCCGGCCAGAATAAAGCCAAGCGGCAGGGCCAAAATGGTAGCCAGGACAAAGCCGACAAACACTCTTTTCAGGCTGATGGAAATGTAGAGAAAAATGTTTGTCAGTCCCAGTTCGACTCCGGTCTTTACGATCCGCGAGAAGGGCGGGACAAATACGTTGCTAACGAGTCCCAGCCTCGGCGCAAGCTCCCAAACGATCAGCACCAGGAAAAAAAGATAAAAGCTTAACAGTTTCCGATGAACCGAAATGATCCATTTCATCGCGTTTCCATCCTCCTTACTTAGGGGCTTGCGTCTGCAGAGCCGTGTCCTCATCCTCTACCACACTGAAATCAATCAGCAGCCGTTCCAGTTCGTCCATATCGATCGGAGTGGGAACGGTCAGCTGAGCCAGGGTGTTTTGCGAAGTGGTGGATTTGCCGAGTCCTCTTTTGCCGTAAAATGCGATTTGTCTCAGTTTTTTAGTCATAATCGGGTTCTCCCTCAACTATTGGTTGTAATTAAGCGGCGAATAATCGCCGCTTTTCCTTTGCATAATGGCATTTCAGCTAGGGTCAAACTGGGTGGTGATCAGGTCATTGACGTGAAGCTGATCCTTCTTCAAGGATCCGGATACAACGAGGTCATCAATCCAAGGCTGGATCAGCTTGTCCTGGAATCCTTTTCCAGTGTAGTAGTAGTGCACGGCGTTTACCGGTTGGCCGATATAGTCGCCGGTCAGCTTGATCGCTTCTTCCTCATGCGCCGGGTTGACGATCCAGTCCTGCGCTTTCTTAATCGCGTTGACAAAGCCCTGGATGGCTTCGGGATTATCCTTGATAAATTGTTCCGTGAAGTAGTAGAAGGTTGTGCCTGCCGCTTCGCCGAGTCCGGTATCCGCCGTGTCGAAAATTTCGATCAGACCGGAGTCCTTTGCCAACTTGTAAAAGGGTGGATGGACGCCGACGATGTCAATATTGCCCTGCTGGTTGGCCTGCAAGGCCGCCGTGTCGCTTTCGAAAGCGACAAACTTGATTTGATCACGCTTGAAGCCCAGATGGTCGAATGCGTTGGTGGCGATAAAGGTTGTGCAGCTCGGTACGGTGCCGTTGATCGTAATTTTCTCACCCTTCTTCTTCTTGATCAGCTCATCCAGGGAAGAAACACCCGCCTTGGGGCTGACATAGAATTTCATGTGATGATATTTTTCATCAACATCCGGCTTCGGTTCAACTCCGCCGATCGTAACGCCCTTGATTTTGGCCCCGCCGGCGATATAGGTGGCGATATTGTTAACATGGGTGCTGGAGACATTGTTCGTTCCGTTCAAGATGGAGGGAAGTACTTGTGCGGTAGTCAGCTCGCCGGTATATTCCACATTGATCCCTTCCTCGGCGAAAAAGCCTTTTTTCTCGGCAATCACCCATGGTGTGGAGGAGCAGTTGACCTTGGTGTCGGTTTTGATGGTGTACACCTTCTTGCCGGATTTGGCCGGGTCAAACCCTGCGTTCTTTAAGGTCGATAACCCTGCGGCGCCTTGGATGCCGATTCCTTTCTTCGTCTGCCCCAAGTAGCTGCCCACGCCGATTCCTACTACCACCAAAGCGGCGACTACGGAAATAATAACCCATTTCTTTTTACCATCTGCCATCTTTCTCACACTCCTAAAAATTTTAATTTAAGTTAAATTTTAACATATAAAGATGCAACTATTCAGCCCTTCATCACCTGCCTCGGTGTAATATAAAAAAGAGACTAAACGAACTTCCCGAGGGGAAGAACGTTAGTCTCCAGCTTACTGGTCAACTTTCTTTAATCCGATAATTCTTATGAGATTTATAGATTAAAGCTTATTCTAAGACTTTCATGATTGTCAACGCATGAACTTACATAAATCGTTCAGTTCGAAAATTTGTAACATTATTATATTGGTTGTCATTTTATAGCGGGATGGCCTAGCCATTTGCCTGCCGCTGACATGATTCCGTCCAGCACGATGGCCAGGACCGCAATAATCAAAACTCCGGAGAACATCTCCACAATCTGATAATTGGCTTGCGCCGTATAAATCATGAAGCCCAGGCCGGAGCTGGATCCCATCATTTCAGCCGCGATCAGAAACAGCAGCGCATAGCCCGCAGCTAGACGTGTTCCGGTCAAGATGGAGGGGAAGGCTAAGGGAAGCAGGACTTTCGTCGTCAGCCGAAGGCGGCTTAGCCCAAATGAACGCGCCGCTTTGACAATGTCTGCGTCGGCATGGATCATCCCGGACAGCGTGCTGAACATAATCGGCCAAATGCAGGCCCAGGCGATAATCGAGACTTTCGTGGGCTCGCCGGCTCCCATGAATACGATGATGATGTGAAACACAACAAAGGGATTGATGTGAGAGAGCCACTCCAGCACCGGCCTGGTGGCAATACGGATCTTGTCCGGCCAGCCGGCCAGGGCTATTCCGAGCGGCACACCTGCAATCAGGGCGATGGCCAGTCCTCCGGCGGCGCGCCCCAGGCTAATCAGCAGATGGTGCGCCAGCGCTCCTGTTGCCGCCTGTTCGCCGATGAACTGAAGCACCCGCGTGAGCGGAGGAATGAATTGGGGGTCTACCCATTCGAACCTTACACTGGCTTCCCACAGGACGAGGAAGGCGATGACGACAGTATAACGCTTGCCAAGCTTTGTTAACACATTCACTTACGTTCCTCCCGACACAATTTATTTATCGCCAGATCTGTTAAGGATGTCCGGACTGTACCGGTGAAGCGGATGGCGAAGTATGGCCTGAATGACCGGAATGCCCGGCTGCAGGCGACGAATGCTCATGTGACATGTGGCCGCTGTGATCGCTGGCGGATGGCGAAGGCACATCACCCTCTCCCGAGAAGCTGCCGTTCGTTCTGCTCAGCCGGCTTGTTGACGCGCCACCAGCCACGAGAATCAGCAACATAGCGGACAATACGGTAACCGCAAAAATACGGTTTGGCCTGCCTCGCAGCTTACGGGGGGCGGGCGCCGCACTCCATGCGGATTCAAGAGGCTTCCAGAAAAACAGATCGCGTTCCAGCTTGCGCAATACGGCGCTCAGAGCGACGCCAATCAGGGAAATACATAGCCCAACGGCAAAGATTGGCGTCGTGGCATACGGGGACGAGTAGTAATTGCTGGACCAATGAAGCAGCCAGCCGAGACCGGCCAAGCCTCCCAGCATTTCTCCGGCCACCAGAATAGCCAACAGCAAGATAATCGACGTACGGACCCCCAGCAAAATAGAGGGAGCCGCCCCTGGCAGTATGATCTGCAAGAACAGCCGCGAGGGAGAGGTTCCCATACTGCGCGCCGCTTTCAGCAAGTCCGCATCTATATTCTGCACACCGCCAATGACATGGTGAAGCAGAGGCCAGAATGCGACCCAGGCGACGATGATCAGCTTCGCCTTTTCCCCGATCCCGAAGAACAGCAGAAATACCGTCATGAGCGAAAAGGGATTGACCTGGGCCAGAATGCGGAACAGCGGGTTCAGTCCCGCAGCCAGACTGGGCAGCCAGTACCCGAGAATCGCACCCGCCGGCACGGCTAGCAGTGCTGCCAGCACAATGCCTGCAACCACACGCCACAGTGTGGCTATCGTATGGCCAAGGAGATGCTGGTCCCGCAGAAGAGCTGCGATCTCCTGCAGCACCGCAGACAACGGCGGGAAGAAAGTCGGATTCACCAGCCCGCTTCTCGGCAAAACCTCCCACAGAATACAGAGCAGGGCGATGCCGGATAAACGTAAGCAGACGAGCAGCAAAACCGGGATATTCCTGGTTGCCATGAAAGTATAACCCCCTGTTCGTTTAATAAATCCTATTTTTCTCATAAGTTTTGTACAGTTTAGATTTGTCATCGATTTTTTGTCAATAGATTTACTGGCTGGATAAGAATTCGAATTTGACGGAATCAAGAACATTCGTCAGTCACTGATCGCCGCTCGCCGCTGCTTTTCCATGGATTTGTTACTTTCGCCGTTGACAGAAACTGGGGATCGTTCTATAATACCCTAAGCATATGGGGATTATGGGATAACGAACACGGCCGACCGAATGTAAGGAAGCCGGATGACTGCAGCGGCAGTTGTCCGGCTTTTGTCGCTTTGCGGGTTATCGGATTCCAGAGCCAACCGGTTTACCGGAGGCTTGAGATGAGCGGCACTGCCGCTCGTTTAAGCCTCAAGTCTTCATAGGCAGAGTCGCACCATGAGATGCCCGCTTCCGTGGGAAATGATCGGAACGATCCGGTCGCTCCCTCAGGCGGTACATTATGCATTTCTTGTCTGGCTGCGGCGGACAATCGCCGCCAAGCTCTAACGTACCAGATCGGGATATCGTCTTCGCGGTGAAGGACGAGCCTGGACAAATTGATGGAAAGGTGGTATTTGCGTTGGCGAACGAATCACGCCATCCTTGTTACGACGAGATGGCGCATCATTATTTTGCCCGCATGCATGTGGCGGTAGCGCCGAAATGCAATATCAACTGCAATTATTGCAATATCAAATATGACTGCGTCAGCGAGAGTCGCCCCGGCGTCGTCAGTAAGGTGCTTACGCCGCAGGAGGCTTACGCCAAGGTGCGCAGTACGCTGGCTTCGCTGCCGCAGCTGACTGTGGTCGGCATCGCAGGACCCGGCGATCCGCTGGCCAATCCGCGGGAGACGTTCGAAACCTTCGGCCTGCTGTCCGAAGGCCTGCCCGATCTGCAGCTGTGCCTCAGTACCAACGGGCTGAAGCTGCCCGATTATTCGGAGGATATCGTCAGGCATCGCATCTCCCATGTGGCCGTCACGGTCAATGCCGTCGATCCGCAGATCGGGGCGGAGGTATACCGCGCTGTGTTCTTCCGAGGTAAGGCCTACAGGGGCAGGGAGGCTGCAGAACTGTTACTGCACAACCAGCTGGAGGGCATCCGGCGGATCGCTAGAAGTGTGGCGTAAAGGTCAAAGTCAATTCCGTGCTGATTCCCGGCGTTAATGACAGCCATCTGATCAAGGTGACCGAGGCGGTCAAGGCGGCAGGCGCTTGCTCCCATAATATTATGCCGCTGATTCTCTCGCCTGGCAGCGTATATGAGAAGGAAGGACGCAAGGAGCCCGCTCCTTCGCTGACGCTTCAGGTGCAGGCGCGCAGCGAGGCGGTTATGCCGGTCATGCGGCATTGCCGCCAATGCCGCGCCGACGCGGTCGGGCTGATTGGCGAAGATCTTGGCGTCAAGACCGGAAACGCACCGGCCCGGGAATATGACCCGGCAGCACGCGAGGAGCTGCTTATCCGGCTGGACCGGACGACCGCGGAGCACAAGCGGCGCGAAGCCAATGAGGGAGAGCAAGGAGAGCGCGGCAGCATGCGCATCGCCGTGGCGACGCGCGGCGGGGGCCAGGTGAATGTACATTTCGGACATGCACGCGAGTTTCTTGTCTACGAGGTATCAGGGCAAGAGCAGAAGCTGCTGGGCGTTCGGCGGATTCAGGCTTACTGCAACGGCAAGGCCGAATGCGGGGAAGCGGACAAGGAGGCGATTCTGGATGAGACGGTGGCGCTGCTGCAGGATTGCTCCATCGTTCTCTGCGCCACGATCGGTCCCGGACCGGCCGAGCGGCTGGCCCGCGCCGGTCTGACAGCGCTGGCGCGAGAGGGAGAGATCGGCAAGCTGCTGGAGCAGTGTGCCAAATATCATCGCTTCTTCAGCTCCATCTCCTGCTCCCCACCTTCAGCTTGCCCGTCCGCTGCGCAGCAGCGGTGACGGTCCAGGAATATAAAGCGGGCTTCGTGGCTTAACCGGACGCGGGGCCTGCTTCGTATATGAGGTCAGCCCCTTTTCTGGTTGGCCTTTTTTTATGGTCGTTTTTGTGTGTCCAGGCGCTTATTTCACTCCGGTACCGGGGGGAAATGATCTGCTCCGCCGTGAAATCCGTCAACGAATGAAATGCGGCTTTCTACGAAGAGAAGGCTGTCTGCTGATCAGCGGATGGAATTACGCGTTCAATGATTTCATACTCGGGATACCGCACGGCAGCCCGCTCCAATCGAAAAAAGCCTCCGGTCAATCGCAGCAATCAGCGATGGATCGGAGGCTTTTGGCCTTCCGGCGCGGCGCTCAAGCGGCCGACCGCGCATGGGCCGGACCGGGTTCGCGGTCCGGCTTTAGTTCTTGAAGCTGTGGATTGGGGCAGGAATCCGGCCGCCCCGGTCGATAAAGCCCGCGCAGTTAAAGGAGTTGACAGGCATAATCGGAGCATAGCCAAGCAGACCGCCGAACTCGACCATCTCGCCGACTCCCTTGCCAATCACGGGAATGAGGCGAACGGCTGTCGTCTTGTTGTTGACCATGCCGATCGCAGCTTCGTCGGCGATGATGCCGGAGATCGTCTCTCTGGACGTGTCGCCCGGGATGGCGATCATATCGAGTCCGACCGAGCAGACGCAGGTCATCGCTTCGAGCTTCTCCAGCGTCAGCGCGCCGCGCTGTACGGCTTGAATCATGCCATGGTCTTCACTAACGGGGATGAACGCGCCGCTAAGTCCGCCTACATAGGAAGAAGCCATGACGCCGCCTTTCTTGACGTTGTCGTTAAGGATGGCGAGCGCAGCCGTCGTTCCGGGCGCTCCCGCTTCTTCAAGGCCCATTACCTGGAAGATTTCCGCGATGGAATCCCCGATCAGCGGCGTTGGCGCCAGCGACAGGTCGATAATGCCGAACGGCACGCCGAGACGCTTCGATGCTTCCTGCGCTACGAGCTGGCCGACACGGGTCACCTTGAAGGCGGTCCGCTTAATCGTCTCGCACAGTGTCTCGAAGTCCTGTCCTTTCACTTCCTCCAACGCCCGTTTGACAACGCCGGGGCCGCTGACCCCTACGTTAATGACGCATTCCCGTTCGCCTACACCGTGGAAAGCACCGGCCATGAAAGGGTTGTCCTCCACGGCGTTGCAGAATACAACCAGCTTCGCGCAGCCGATAGAGTCCCGGTCCGCCGTACGCTCAGCGGTCTGGCGAATAATCTCGCCCATCAGCTTGACGGCGTCCATGTTGATGCCGCTGCGCGACGAACCGACATTGACGGAGGAGCATACTCTTTCCGTTACGGCGAGCGCTTCGGGAATGCTCTCGATCAGCTTGCGGTCGCCCGTGGTGCAGCCCTTCTGCACAAGCGCGGAGAATCCGCCGATGAAGTTGACGCCAACTTCCTTAGCCGCCTTGTCCAAAGCTTCCGCAACCGGAACATAGCTGTCCGTATTCAGAGAACCCGCCGCAATGGAAATGGGCGTAACCGAAATCCGTTTATTGACAATCGGAACGCCAAACTGTTTTTCCAGATCTTCACCGGTCTTTACCAGCTTCTCTGCGGATTTGGTGATCTTGTCATAGATCTTTTGGTTAAACACTTTCAAATCCGTATGCGCGCAATCCATCAGGCTGATGCCCATGGTAATGGTCCGCACGTCCAGGTTCATCTCGCGGATCATTTTATTCGTTTCTTGTACTTCCACCAGTGAAATCATGGTAACCCTCCCGCTTGCGTTTATCATTAAAAAGTCTGTATGGATCGGCTTAGCGCCTTAAATACGGTGCATAATATTAAAAATATCCTCATGCTGCAGCTTGATTTCCACGCCAATCTCCTCGCCGATCTGCTGCAGTTCTTCTACCAGAACCTCGGTGGATTTCGCCGCTTGCGAAATATCGACAATCATCATCATGTTGAAGTAATCTTGGACAATCGTCTGAGAAATATCCAGAATATTTACATTTCTTTCTGCCAAATACGTGCATACCTTGGCAATAATACCCACCTTGTCTTTTCCGAGTACAGTAATGATCCCTTTCAATGCTGCTTCCCCCTTGTCTCCATACTTTCCGCCCATGAAAGGACGTAATTGTTTATTTAACTCATTATGTCAAAAGGCGGTGCAAGCTTCAACCAAATGTTTTATGTCAGATTGCATTTACTAGGAAATAAAAATCGCAATAGCTTCTGAATTGTCACATTATAGAGGATTTTCTGAAAATAACTCGAATACTATTACCCTCTGGAATCGGCGAAAAACTGAATAGCCGGATATCCGAACTCCGGAAGAAGGGGTGATCAAATGGTAATATCCATACTGTTATTTATTTTGGCGGGACTTGCGGAAATTGGCGGGGGTTACCTGGTGTGGCTGTGGCTGCGGGAATCAAGGCCGCTCTGGTTCGGCATCACCGGAGCGCTGATCCTTGTCGTGTACGGCATTATTCCAACCTTCCAGCGCTTCCCCGGCTTTGGACGCGTGTATGCGGCCTATGGCGGTGTCTTTATTATGCTGGCTGTGTTATGGGGATGGCTTGTCGACAAAAAGACACCCGACCTGTACGATTGGATCGGCGCAGCGGTCTGTTTGGCCGGAGTCAGCATTATGCTGTGGGCGCCTCGGACCTAAAGATCCATTTGACGATCAGCCGGAAGGCGAAGAAGAGAAACAGGATGCCGGTAAGAAAGTTCAGCCATTGTGCGAACGCAGGTGTAACGAGAGGGTGAGCCAACTGCCCCAGCAGCGCAATCGCCGTCAGAAACAGAACGGTCGCCAGCAGGCAGCCAAGCCCGTACTGAGTCAGCTCGCTGCTCCGCAGCTTAAGCTCAGCCATCTTTGCCGAAAAGATTCCGGTCCAGAAGAGGAGAGTCAGCGGATTGGATGCGGTCAGCAGAAAGGCGCGGACAAACATGCCGTCTTGGCCGGAGCCGTTCGCAATAGGGAGGACGGGCAGCAGGCTGTAACCGAATATTCCTGCGATCATAGTAAGGCCGAACACCATAAGCGTGCCTGCTCCGAGCACATAAAGAATACCGCCGGGCCTCCGCCCTGCGCCAAGCAGAGCAACCCCCCGCAGCGCGGCGAGAATGAATAGACCATCAGCCACCGATACGCCGGCGACTCCCGCTTCGGCTGCGGCGAAGCCGCGCAGCGAGGCGGCGTGAAAAATAAACAAACAAACCGGACCCACGGCAAGCTGAAGCAGAAGGCCCAATTTTAACCCCTTGAATATCATGTGTTCCCCCCCTCCCGTTCATCTGTTCCACTTCTCTTTTAGTGAAGACATGGAAATCATGGTATTGCTTCTGATCACTCCCGGCACGCTTTTCAGCCTATCGGACAAAAATTTCTCCAGCTCCCCAGTGTCCTCCACAAGGACCTTCAGCAAGTAGTCAAATTCGCCTGCAAGGTGGTGGCATTCCAGCACCTCGTCACAGTCTGATATGAATGCGCGAAACGAGGGAATTTGCTCCGTCCGGTCGATGACGACCAGCACGAACGCCAGCAGCTTGTAGCCTGCCTTGGCCCGGTTAATCCTGACGGTGTATTCTTCGATCGTTCCGGACTCGTCCATTTTGCGGATTCTCTCCGTAACTGCGGGGATTGAGAGCTTCACTCTTTTGCTGATGTCGGAAACGGTCATCCGGCTGTTCTCCTTCAGCGCTTCCAGAATACTGCGGTCGATTTCGTCCATGGTCAACCTCATCCCATCATTGATATAAGATGATTGTAAGGTAGGCGTTAATAATCGTAAATGATTTTGCATAATACATTAAAAAGTAAAGAAATATATGCCATTATATTAAACTTTTAAGTCTGGTCATATCATAGATTAACATCCAAGAAGACCCCTTCACAGTATTCCCGGTTAAGCCGTTAATAGAGACTATAGGCATTTATGCATTTTGTATGATAAGAAAGGTTGGTATTGGTGAAAAAGTGGCAAAAAAGGCTTATACTAATGGTGAAATGGAAGGGGCTTCCGCCAGGGTATGGCGATTTTCCATGGCTGATTGCCGCTTATATTTTTGACTTTAATGCCGATATTGAAGTGTAGGATAATGTTTAAAGGTGGACTGGGTATGACTGCGATTGACAATTATCTAATGCTGGAAACGATCTCCGATAATGCTAGCAAATCAGTGTACAGATGCAGAGATACGGTCTCCCAGGGTACAGTTATATTAAAGGTCCTGAAATCGGAATCTGCCGGGCATGAGGAGGTCCTGCGGTTCAAGCAGGAATACAGCATGCTCCGGGAATTAAGCGGATGCGTCGATGGCGTAATCAAACCTCTTAAGCTGGAAGAGCAGAACGGTTACTTTATTATGGTACTGGAGGATGTGCAGGGGCGGTCCTTAAAGCGGATCATGGCTGATAACAAACCGGATCAGGAAGCTCTGCTGCGGCTGTTTATTAAGATTGTCGATATTGTTGGAGCCATCCATGAACACAATGTAATACATAAAGATATCAAACCTTCCAATATTGTATGGGATCAGGAAAAAGACGTCGTGCAGGTGATCGACTTCGATCTGGCGGTTAAGCTGTCCAAAGAAAAGCGGGATTTCCAAAACAGCGGCGTCCTGGAAGGCAGTCTATTATACATCTCTCCGGAACAAACCGGCCGGATGAACAGAAACATCGATTACAGAACGGATTATTACTCACTCGGCGTTGTATTGTATGAGATGGTGACCGGCGTCAAGCCTTTCGAATCGGCTGATATCCTGGACCAGATTTACTCCATTATTGCAAAAGAAGCGGTTTCTCCTTATCAGCTAACCGGGGGCAGAGTATCGCGGTCATTATCCGGCATCATCATGAAGCTCATGGAGAAATCGCCCGAAAATAGATATCGAAGCGCCTACGGCATCAAAGCCGATTTAAAGAAATGTCTGGACGGCGGCGGTGATTTTGAGCTGGCACAGGAAGATAAACGGAATATCTTTCGGATTTCGCAAAAAATCTACGGCAGGGAAGAGGAACTGAGCCGTCTGGCTGACGCCTTTAGAACAAGCTTGAGAGACAAACCGCAAATCATGCTGATTTCCGGGGATGCAGGTGTAGGCAAGACCGCCCTGGTGAACGAGCTATATCAATATATAAGTCAGGAGAAAGGGCTTTTTGCGGCAGGAAAGTTCGATCAGTATAACCAGAACAGCCCATATAGCGCGATGATCCAGGCTTTCAGGAAATTGATTCATCAGCTGCTTGACAGCACTGATAACGAGTATAAGAAGAAACTGGAGATGTCTCTGAGAACCGCTTTGGACGGCAATGGAATCCTGATCACGAATATCATACCTGAACTTGCGAAGCTGATCGGTGTTCAGCCGGAAATTGAGCCTCTGAATCCTGCCGAGGAAATCAACCGCTTCGTTCAGACCTTCATTAACTTTATCGCGGGGATTACGAATAATGAAAGACCCTTGGTCTTATTTCTGGATGATGTTCAGTGGGCCGATTTGTCAAACTTGCAGCTTATGGAGAAGCTGGCGCTCAGTAATCATTTGCGGAAATTATTTATCATTTGCTCATACAGGCAGCTTGCGGCGCCGGAGAGCGGTCCCCTTTTTGCCGCTATCGCTAAAATTGAAAGAAGTACGGAAGCAGGAAAAATCGCCTTGGGTTCCTTGTCCCTCAGGGATGTGGAAAGCTTCATTGCAGATACGCTTTATGCCGAACCCGATAGGGTAAAGGAACTTTCCGAAATTATTTATGCGAGAACTAAAGGGAATCCCTTTTTTATAAACGAAGTTTTAATTGAATTGCATAAGAACGGCTTTATTTATTTTGACGACCTGGAAGGCCAATGGAAGTGGGTGCTTGCCCAAATCTCCGATTTGAATATTAACGACAATGTCGTCGAGTTCTTGATGATGAAGCTGCAAGCCCTGCCGGAGGAAGACCAGAGAGTACTAAGATTATGCGCATCGATTGGCAATCTGTTCGATTACAGAATGCTGTCCCTGATCGCCGAAGAGGAGCAGCGGGTTATTGCCAAGTCTCTCATTAAGGCCATGGGTGAGGATATTATCATTCCTGCCGACACGAATCACTCCATGCTGCCCAGTCTCCTTGAAGAGACGGAGGACATCCCCCGGGATATTAACGCTTATTTCAAATTCCAGCATGACCGGCTTCAGCAGGTTTGCTACCAAATGATCGATGCCGGGACAAGCAAGAAGCTGCATCTGAAAATAGGAAGACTGCTGCTTATGCAGCTGGCTCCCGGAGAAATTGAAGATAGGCTCGCAGATATTGTAACGCATATCAATAAAGGGATTGAATTTATCAGCGAAGAGGATGAAATCAATCAAGCTATTCAGCTCAATCTGAAAGCCGCAAACCAAGCGAAGGCGGTCTTTGGCTATGACGCCGCATTTGCGTTCCTGGAAGCAGCGTTTAGCCTTTTGCAGAAGAGCCCATGGAAGAACGATGAGCGGCGGACCTCGGAAATTTATAGACTGTATGCCGAATGCGGTTATTTGACCCACCGTACCGAAGAAGCCGACAAGGCATGCGCCATTCTTCTAAAGCAGACGAGCGACAGCTTTGCCATTGCCCAGGTCTATGAGATGCAGGCGAATCATTATACTTATCTGGGGATGATGAAGGAATCCATAGCTTCCGGGAAGCGCGGGCTTAAAGCACTGGGTATCAAAATACCGGATAAGCCCGGAATGGCGTCCGTGTTAAAGGAATTTCTAAAGGTTAAAGTAAGTCTCAGAGGCTTGACGATCGAGGAGATTTTCGAAAAACCTGAAATGAAGGACGAAAAAGTCAAGCTCATCATGAGACTATTGATCAATATTTTTCCTCCGGCGTATATTTCGGGTGAGACCAGCCTGTTTGCCTTTGTCGTGCTGAAAAAAGCTCAATTGACATTGAAATACGGGAACAGTCCCGAATCCGCAATTGCTTTCATCGGATATTCCATTTTGTTGTCCGGGTTTGGCGATATAAAAGGGGCCTACGATTTTGGAAGGCTGGGCATAAGAATCAATGACAAATTCGATGATTTACAGTGGAGAGGGGCCGCACATGTATTATATACGCTGTTTTGCCACGTATGGAATGAACCCTGGGACACCCTGCAGGAATGGTTCGGCAAAGCGGTTGATTCCAGCCTGAGAACAGGCAGTTGGCTGTATCTTGCTCATTCATGCTTTTATATCAATCTCTGGAATCCTGCGATGGACATCACCTCCTATCTTCATGAGAGCAAAAGATACATTGCAATGATTGAAAATACAAGGCACAAGGAAGCGCTGGCGATGGCCAAACTGGCGAGGCAGCAATTTCTGAATCTTGCCGGGGAACTGAAAGACCCTCTCTCGTTCAACAGTGAGACCTTTAGTGAAGAGGCGTATTTGGAAGAACTTGAAGAAGCTAAATATTATTCCGGAATTAACGTCTATTATATTTTTAAAATGAAGCTTCTGTTTACCTACGAAAGCTACGGCGCTTCCCTGACATATATCGACAAGGCGAATAAAATGATCGGCACCCTTACGGGGACGGCTTTCATGGAAGAATTCTCCCTGTATACATTCCTGAATCTGGCCTATTGCTATAAAGACTTAAACGCTTACGGAAAGGTAAAGGCAAGAGCAAGAATGCACAAAGAGTACGGCAGGGTTCGAAAGTGGGCGGCCCATACACCGGAGAATTTTCTGCTGCATGAGAGATTGATGAAGGCCGAATGGGCAAGAATCTTGGGCAAGAATGAACTGGCGGGTAAATATTACGATCTTGCCATAGCAGCCTGTGAAAAAGGGAATATTGTCAGATATAAGGCGCTTGTCTATGAGCTGGCCGCGAAATTCTATAACAGCAGACAATTCACGGAGTTTGCCTCATATCTGTTCAGACAAGCTTTATATTACTATTCCGTGTGGGGAGCCAAAGGCAAGATCAAGCATATTAATCAGAAATATCAGGATATCGTGAAATATAAAAGGGAATACCCCATGGGAAGATCGGTCACGGATTCCACAGAGAGCATCGACCTCAATTCCATTCTTCTGGCATCCCAGGCCATTTCAAAGGAAATCGAACTGAATAATCTGCTGGAAGCGCTGATGGAAATCGTCATTAAAAATGCGGGAGCCCAAAGAGGCTGTATCCTATTGAGATCCAACACGAATCTGCTGGTCGAAGGAGAATACAGGCCCGATGACGACAAAATTACCGTTGTGGTGCATCGCCATTCAGAGGATTACAATCTGCCGTATTCCATTATCCATGATGTGGAGGAGAGCAAGGAAACTCTGATTTATCAGGATGCCTGTTCCGAAGCCGGGCTTATTAATGATCCCTATATTATTAAGCACCAGCCCAAATCTCTCGTGTGCATGCCGCTAATTAATCATAACAAGACGATTGCTATAATCTATCTGGAGAATAATCTGGTAACAGGCGTGTTCACGAAAGAAAGAATGAGAATTATCAATCTGCTGTCGAGAGAAATGGTGTTCTCGCTTGAGAACGCCAGCCTGTATACGGATCTGGAGCGCTCGGAAGAGAAATACCGCGAGCTTGTCAACAACATGCTGGACGGAATATTCATTATTCAGGACATGCAATGCAAATTTGTTAACACGGCTTTGGCGCGAATGATTGGCTATGAAATGGAAGAGATGATAGAGCAGCCTTTTGATAAATTTATTGCTCCGGCCCAGAGGGAAGATGTGTTGGCTTTGCACCGAAAAAGGATTGACGGGATAGATACTCCGGGCGAGTATGAAAGCAGACTGGTGCATAAGGACGGTATACAAGAGGTTGATGTGATTCTTAAAGCCATTTCCATTAACTATCTGAACAGGCCGGCAGTTCAAGGAACGGTTAAGGATATTACGGAGCGAAAAAGAGCGGAAGAAGAGCTGAGAAAGCATAAGGAGCATCTGGAAGAACTGGTAATCGAGAGAACCAAAGAGCTGAAGCAGAACAACGAGGAATTGAACAAGAATATCCTGTTGATCGAAAAGATATCCATTACCGATGAACTGACCGGCTTGTATAATAGACGGCATTTCAATACGATTTTTTATAGCGAAGTGGGCAGAGCCGGGATAGACAAAGGGTATTTGGCTTATATTATGCTTGATATTGACTATTACAAAAAGTATAACGACACGTACGGCCATTATGAAGGCGATAATGTATTGCGCAGGCTTGGAGGAACGATCAAAGAGCAGGCTGCCAAGGCCAGTGATTACGTATTCCGGCTGGGAGGAGAGGAATTCGGGGTTATCGTCACCGGATTGACTCCCGAGCAGTCCTTCGAGTATGCCGATGGAATCAGGAGAAGCGTTGAAGAATTAAACATACCGCATGAAAAGAGTCCGGTCTTCGGATACTTAACCGTGTCGGTGGGAGTTGCGGCGGTAAGGGTCGACGGTCTGACGGAGAAAGATATTTATAAGCTGGCGGATGACGCGCTTTACCAGTCCAAGGCCGACGGCCGAAACCGGGTTACCATGCTCGAACATAAGGTAGAGCACGGATGAAATGCAAAGTGAAAGAAGCCGGGGCGCATCATTATGCCGCTAATTTCGGCTTCTTTGCTGTTCCCGGACTGAAAGGGAGGCGCTATTGACAGCCGCTTTCGGTGTGGAGTATATTAAACCATGTATTAAACAACGTTTAAATCACTGTGTAAAATAGGCGCAGGAAGGAGAAATGGCTCTACATGACCCTGGAACAAGATCCTGAGGTTTTCGGAGATAAAGATACGAAGCAGCAAATTCTTGACGCCACAGTAGATTTGATATGCGAGGGAGGAGTAGAATATGTAACCTTGCGCCGAATAGCCGCGAAGGCCGAGGTGAATCTGGCGCTTGTAAATTACTATTACCGGTCCAAGGACAATCTGCTGATTGAGGCGATCCGTACGCTGATTTCCCGTTTTGATGCCGCGCTCAATGCGCTTGAGGATGACGCTCTGCCGCCCAAAGATCGGCTGAAGCTGTTCTTCAAGAAGTATGCCGGCCATCTTCTGCAATATCCGGGACTGGCCAAGCACATGATGAATAAGACCCCGAGCATCATGGGCTCACTTCATAAATATTCCCAATACAGCAAAACAATGAAGCAGCAAAAAATGCTGTCCGTCTTGCGGGAGACAACAGGCGAGCAGGATGAAGACCGGCTCAGGCTGATGATGGTTCAGCTGTTCGGAGCCGTATTAATGCCGATTGTCGCGTACACATGCGCGGAACCGGAAGACGATGACGAAAGCTTGCCCAGCGCGCATCTGCCCTCGGTGGAAATTCAGGTTGATCATCTGATCGACCATTACTTTCACAAGTATGAGGTTTAACCGAAAACATATATAGAAAGAGTGGAGATTCATGGAACATACGAAACAGGCGGTTTCGTCCGCCGCGGAAACGGAGTCTTTTTCGCTAAAAGCGATCATTCCGCCTCTGCTGGCGATTATCGTCGGCATGATTATGGTTATTCTGGACAGCACGGTGGTCAATGTCGCCATTCCGAACCTTACCGACTATTTCAATGCGGATCTCAAGACTATTCAATGGACCATTACCGGATATACGCTTGCGTTGTCAGCTGTGATCCCGCTGGCCGGATGGATGACCGACCGGTTCGGCGCCAAACGGATATTCGTAGCGACGGTTGTGATGTTCGTTATTGGGTCGGTGCTGTGTTCAATAGCCCAGACACCTGTACAGCTTATTATTTATCGCGTCATTCAGGGCCTGGGCGGCGGAATGGTCGCTCCGATCGGGATGGCTATGGTATTCCGCCTGGCTCCTCCGGAGCGCAGAGGCTCCATTATGGGCATGCTCGGCATTCCGATGCTGCTGGCCCCGGCGCTGGGCCCGATCCTTTCCGGTTGGCTGATTGAGTATGTAAGCTGGCACTGGATCTTTCTGATCAACCTGCCGATAGGCATCGTTGCCGTTATCCTGGGCGCGAAATATTTGCCGAATACCGAGCGGCATGAGACGCCGCATCTCGATCTGCTCGGCATCATTCTCGCTCCGATTGCCTTCTCGATGCTGGCTTATGGTGTCAATGAAGGCGGAGGCACCGGCTGGTCGACGACACCGGCGATTACTGGACTCACCGTTGGCGGCGCCGCACTGCTCTTGTTCATTATTGTGGAGCTGCGGCAGAAGAATCCGCTGCTTGAGCTGCGTGTCTTTGGCTCATCCGACTTTACCCGCGGCATCTTCCTGTCCTGGGTTACCCAGGCGGCCTTGTTCGGCTCCATGCTGTTCGTACCGCTGTATTTGCAGAATGTGCGTCAATTCTCTGCGCTTGAGACCGGTCTGATTCTTCTGCCGCAGGCTCTGGCCTCCGCCATCGGTATGCCGCTTGGCGGACGGCTGTTTGACAAGATTGGCGCAAGACCGCTGGCATTTGTCGGGCTGTCGATCATCTCGACCGCGCTGTTCCTGCTGTCGAATATTACGATCGAAACAAGTCTGCCGAGCATTATGGTCTGTCTTGGACTAATGGGCCTTGGCATGGGTCTTACGATGATGCCGGTGAATACGCATGTGCTTAACGCCGCGCCGCGCCATCTCGTGGGACGCGTTACACCGTTGACAACGGCTGCACAGCAGGTTGTCGTTTCTTTCGCCGTTGCCGGAATGACCGGATATCTGACCACACAGATTAGCGAACATATGGCAGCGGCCGGCAAGGGCGGCAATCCGCTAGTAGCGGCGGTCATGGGCTTTGACGATGTCTTCTTCCTGTCAGCCTGTATCGCCGCTGCCGGAGTTGTGATCAGTCTGATTCTGCGCAAGCCGAAAGCGGGATCGTCCGACGAGGGCGAAGTGCAGCAAGAAGATGCCGCGCTCTTGCCCGGCCATTAATAACAGGCTGTACCTTATAACCGGCAGAATCCGGATGCAGTGATGTAAGTCAGGGGATGCTCCGTGAGCGAAACAATCGCTTGCGGGGCATCCCCTTGTTTTGTATATGGGAGCGGACGATCTGCCGACGAAATTCAGGATGTGATGAAGGTTCCGCACTGCCATGGGTAATTCCTCCGATATTTGCAGATACTGATGTCAAACATGTCGTTGGAGGGCGTCTTATGAAGCGTGAAGAGAAGGGTTTATCCGTATGGCAGCTTACCATGCTTGCGCTTGGAACCGTTGTGGGCGGCTCATTTTTCCTGGGCTCCTCGGTGGCGATTCGTGCGGCGGGACCTTCTGTACTGGTGGCTTATGTTATTGGCGGGATTCTGGTCTATTTCATTTTAACGGCGCTGTCAGAAATGACGGTTGCGAATCCGGCGTCCGGATCATTCCGCACTTATACTGAACAAGCCTTTGGCCGGGGAGCCGGCTTTACGATAGGCTGGGTATACTGGACCGGGCTTGTACTGGCTATGTCAAGCGAAGCGACGGCGGCGTCCATATTACTTCGGAATTGGTTCCCCATACTTTCACTCCCCGTACTCGGGGTGGTTATTATTATCATCGTAACGCTGCTTAACTTGCTGGGAGCACAATGGTTAGGCAAGCTCGAAAGCGGGCTCGCCGCGATAAAGCTGCTTGCCATTGCTGCTTTTGTAGTTATTGCCGTATGCTTGGCCGCCGGAATCGGGACCGCTCTGTTCGGTACCACAGCCGGGCAGGGCGGCGCAGTGGCGGCCGGGTACGGCCTCCTGACGGGCGAGCCCTGGATGCCGGGAGGGATCAGCGGCATTGCAGGGAGCATGCTGATGGTGATGTTTACCTATGCGGGATTTGAAGTGCTCGGACTCGCCGCGTCCGAGACGAGTAAGCCAGCGGTAACGATACCGAAGGCCATCCGGCTCACAATTGTCCTGCTGGTCGGTCTTTATTTAGCCGCTATAACAGCTCTGTTCCTGCTGATTCCCCGTTCCCTTGTGTCTGAAGAGGTCAGCCCGTTCGTATCGGCGCTCACCCTGCATGGTTTGGGCTGGACGGGAACTGTAATGAACATCGTACTGGTATCAGCGATTTTATCCACAATGCTTGCATCCGTATTCGGCTTGGGCCGTATGCTCCGCTCTCTGGCCGAGGAAGGGCATACGCCGGTCTGGATGCGGGACCGCTCGGACATACCGTATCGCGGCATTCTCGTATCGGGAGGGGGTATGCTCGGCGCTCTCGGTCTCGGATTGATGCTGCCGCAGGGCATTTATTTATTTCTGGTCAGCTCGGGCGGCTTCTCTCTGCTGTTCGTCTATGTCGTCATCATGGCCAGCCATTACCGGCTCCGTAAACGGCATGGCGGCTCATTTGTACAGCGGCGCGGAATGAGAGGGTTTCCCTATACGTCATGGCTCTCCATCGGAAGCCTGATCGCAATTATCGTAAGCATGCCGCTAATCCCGGGCCAGGGGGGAGGCCTTGCGGCTGGAGTGATGTTTGTTCTGCTGTTCGCAGGCTTGTACGCGTTCGGCCGCTTTCGCCGAAAATCGCCTTATCTATCCCGAAAGCAGCTCCGCCCGCTGCCGCCCGTCAGACCTGTGTCTCCCGGTTATGCCAACGTAGAGATGTCTGAAGAACTGACCGATCCTAAGTCGAAGAATTGAGAAGGGCATTCTTTTCAATCAAGCCCCCCAGCCTTACAACAAGACTAGGGGTCTTTTTGGCGGTGATATATTGTTAATATTTCTTTACACCGTTACTTTCCCGGGACTGAAAAAAGCAACATCCAGCGGATTCCGGTCCACTAATCTTTTGTATTGATACATAGGGTATCCCACCATCACTGCTCCGGTGATGATCTTATCTTCTGGGATATGGAACAAATCCAGCATGGGGGAACCTTCTGCACGCGCACAAAATTCGAGCAGCCCCGCCCAACAGGAACCTAAGCCGATGGAAGGCGCAAATAATTCGAGATAGGTCAGCGAGAAGATCGAATTTTCCCGGGCGTTCTTGAAATCTTTAGCAGCAGTTGTGAGGATAAGGCTTGGAGCATTGCGCAGAATCACATCCGTTCCTTCTTTACGGTATGTGTCAACGATGGAAGAATATCGCGTGCCTAATACGGGGGCATTTTCCAGGCACTGGATCGTCATTTCCGAAGCCTTGCGCAAAGTCTCTTTATCCTCAACAATGACATAGGAGATCCCCTGTGAATTGCTGCCCGTAGGCGCGAAGCGGGCGATCTCCACAAGCTGCAGCAGTTTTTCCCGTGGAACCGCCGTCTTCTTGTAACTGCGTATAGAACGGCGGGATCGTAAGAAGCGCTCGGCTTCTTCTGCGCTAAACTTGCTGAACTCTGAGATTGGAAGCTGTCCGGCCAGCGGCGTTAATGAATGATCAATCGCTTCGTTTGGGCATACAGCGACACAATGTCCGCATTCAATACAGGCTGTCGGCGACGTCTCTTCGGGACCTTGTTCTCCCATAGTTAAAGCACGGGTTGGACATTCTTTCACACATATCTCACATTGTATGCACTCTTCTTGATCTACTGTAATTAATCCCACACGTTTCACTCCTTCACATTGGGCCTATTGGTATGTAATAAACTGATCGGTCTAATATATCGTATCACACCCTCTTAATCTGTCAATATCTGGGTTACGCCTCTTTTGAGCTAAAGCTTATATGATTTTTCTTTGGACGAATTTAGGAATGTTCTGTCATGCTATAATGGGTCTATGTCTAGTAGAATGGCCGAGAACCTAGCGGCAGAAGGAGGCTTTTTCCATAAATGAAAGACAAAATTACAAGCCTTCCCACATCGCCGGGAGTCTATCTGATGAAAGATTCGCTTGGCGGGATCATTTATGTCGGCAAATCCAAGAATCTCAAAAAAAGAGTGCAATCCTACTTCTATAACTTGAGGTCCCATCCCAAAAAGGTAAAGCAGCTGGTCGGCCACATAAAGGACCTGGAGCACAGAGTGACAGATACCGAATTTGAGGCTTTTATGCTGGAGTGCAGGTTAATTCAGGAATTGAAGCCCATGTACAATAAAAAAATGAAAAATCCGCTCGCCTACACCTATATTGTTATAAAGATCACCGTAGGGCTGCGCCGTATAGAAATTACCAACAAACCTGGCGCAAGCGATGACCATGTGGTATTCGGACCCTACACAGCTAACCGAAATTCGGTGGAACGGGCGGTCCAAGGGATTCAGCAATGTTACAAAATCGCCTGCACTCATTCTCACTGGAGCAGCTCCGCCTGCTTGAACTATTCACTCGGGCTATGTCTAGGCATGTGTCTGGGCGGGGAGGCTGTTAACGAATATAACCGGATCTTAGACCGGTTTATCGCTCTTCTTGACGGCAGTGACCGGGGACTGTATGAAGAAATGCAGCAAAGAATGCAGGAGGCGGCCGAGCAGTACGACTTTAAGGCGGCGGCGAAATACAGGGACTATATAGAGTCCGTAGACTTCATTCTAAATAAGGAAAAAGTAATCGGATTCACCGAAGAGAACCGGAATATCGTCATCTATGAATATTTAAGCGAGGATACGATCAAGCTCTTTCTCGTCAAACGGAATGTCATTCTTCACAGGGAGAAGCTTACACTCGGGCCGTCTGGAATGGAGCCGCTGCACGCCAGGATAAAGGACTTAATTATGAACAGCTTCAGGGCCGATTCGACTCTTCAATCCAGTAAAGTTAGCCGTGAAGAAATTGATGAGGCTCAGATTATTTACAGCTATCTCCAGGGCAGCGCCTGCCATTATCTCTTTATTCCTGAAGAATGGCTTGAATCTGGCGACCACCCCGACATTGACAAAGCGCTGCATGCTTATCTGAATAACGCATTGACTCCCATTTGAAAAAAGCATATACTCAAATTGCACATTAGCACATTTTATATCAACATGAACAAATGTGCAAAAGCTACGAGGTGTCTACATGGATAATAATGAAGAGATCAGGTTAATGCTGAAGGTTGCCCAGATGTATTACGACAACGACATGACGCAGAGCGAAATTTCGAAGGAGCTTGGGATTTACCGGACGACCATAAGCCGCATGTTGAAGAAAATCCGCGAGAAAGGCATCGTGAAGATCACGATTAACTATAGCCTGAGCGAAACCTTCAGCATCGAACGGCAGCTGGTGGAGCGCTTCGGTCTGAAGGAAGCAATCGTAGTCCCGGTTACAGGCGACGATAAGAAGTCCAAGCTGAAAGTCATGGGCCAGGCTTGCGCACAGCTGATCAGCCGGATTGTCGGTGATGAAGATGTGGTCGGTTTAGCCTGGGGAAGCTCGTTGGCCGAGGTCATTAATGAACTGGAAGAGCCCCGCGAATCCGGCGCCGTGTTCGTGCCTATGGTTGGCGGACCGTCGGGCAAGCTGGAGAGTCAATTCCATGTGAATACCCTTGTGTACGCAGCCGCGCAGAAGTTTAAGGGAACGTCCTACCTGATTGATGTTCCTGCCATACTGGAGCGCAAGGAAACGCGGGATCAGATCGTGGAGTCGCAATATTTTCAGAACATTTCGGAACTTTGGGAAAAGGTTACCATTGCGATTTTTGGCATCGGTTCCATTCAGATAAAGGGCAGCGCGACCTGGAATTCTTTTTACGGGAACGAGCTGTTTGAAGAGCTGGAAAGAGGCCAAATTGTCGGGGATATTTGTTCCCAATTTTTTGATATCGGCGGAAATCTTGTGACTACAAGCATCTCCGAGCGCAGGATTGCGATTGGGCTGGACCATTTGCACAAGACGAAGTATTCCATTGGAGTTGCGGAGTCGGAGGAAAAGGCGGACGCCATTATTGGCGCTTTGCGCGGAAAATATGTTAACGTTCTGGTGACTACTGAAGAAACGGCCCGGATCATTTTGGAACGCACAGTCTAAGGAGGAGAACAATGTCTGACGATATCAAGAAAATCTGCGCTAGGGAAGCCCTTAAGTTTATTAAGACCGGCACGGTTATCGGCTTGGGCGGAGGAAGCACCATATCCTATCTGATCCAATATCTCAAAGAGGATGCCAATCTTGAGATCAAAGTGGTGACGCCATCCGTCAAGACGAGACTGCTCTGCATCCAGAACGGGCTGGAGGTGCTGTACACGTCCGCGGTTGAGCAAGTATCGGTAGCTTTTGACGGCTGCGACGAGGTGGATGAAAGCCTGAACGCGCTGAAGAGCGGAGGCGGCATCCATACGAAAGAAAAGCTAATCGCTTCCATGGCGGAAGACTACATACTGCTTGTCGACGATACGAAGTTTGTGAATCGCCTGACCTTTAAGCATCCCGTCGTTCTGGAGATCCTTGAGGATTCTTTGGCCTATGTGCAGCGTAAAGTAACGGAGCTGGGAGGCAAGCCGTCCATTCGGTCGAGTGCCGCCAAAGACGGGTTCACCGTGACGGAGAACGGAAATCTGCTGCTGGACGTGCATTTTGAACAGGTGGAGGATATTGCCAAGCTTGAAAGCGATCTGCAGCAGATTCGCGGGGTGGTCGATACATCCTTATTTGTCAATGTGGCTACGAAAGCGCTGATTGCCGGTGAATCCGGCATCCGACTGGTGTCCGCAGCGAAGAATTAAGCCCTACTTTATAATCTTATCCGTTAAAAAAGTCCAATAAATCGGGTCGCGTGACGCTGGAGGCTTCAGCATACGACGGTGCGGTTTATTGGAGTTTTGCTTTTTAATGCAATCGGCTTCACTATCCTGTTAATGGGATGGGGGAGCCGTTTTTCATTAGAATAGACCGCCAAATTTCAGCCGAAATTCGACCGAAATTTTATGTTGACAATCCCAAAGCGGGTGTTATACTGAAACTGTGAAAACGAGCACAAATTATTATTCAATGCACAAATGTGCAGATCAATTAGGTGGTGGTAGGTTAGCCGGGAATGGGGAGTCAGGAAAGAAATAATTTAATAACCAGATTGTAAGCGCTTAATTAAAGAACAAGGGGACGATTAATAATGAAGCTTGTAGCCATTACGTCTTGTCCGACCGGTATAGCTCACACCTATATGGCGGCGGAAGCACTTCAAGTGGCAGCCAAAGCAATGGGTCATAACATCAAAGTAGAGACCCAAGGCTCCGTTGGCGCCGAGAACGTGATTACAGAGCAGGATCTCCGGGAAGCGGACGGAATCATTATTGCCGCCGATACCAAGGTAGATAAGAGCCGTTTTGCCGGAAGAGCGATCATTGAAGTTCCGGTTAAGGAAGCCATCAGAGATCCAAAAGAGCTGATTAACCGGGCTTTAAACGCCAAGCCGGAGGCTGCCGCAAAAGTGGATCTGACCGAGCAGGTAAATCAAATCAAGGCGGAAGAAAAAGAATCGAGAAGTGGAATCTACAAGCATCTGATGACCGGCGTTTCATTCATGATACCTTTTGTGGTGGCTGGCGGCCTGCTGATTGCGCTGGGCTTCGCCATCGGCGGTATATATGTCTTCGACCATCCGGGATCGATTGGCGAAACGTTGTTCACAACCGGTAAATCGGCATTTGCCTTGATGATTCCCATCTTGGGCGCATATATCGCATACTCGATTGCCGACAGGCCCGCTCTAGTACCCGGGATGATCGGCGGATACTTTGCCAGCACGAACGGGTCGGGCTTCCTTGGCGCTCTGCTTGCCGGCTTTGCTGCAGGTTATCTGGTGCTTGCGATCAAGAAGTATCTGAAGCTGCCCAAAACGATGCAGGGCCTGATGCCAATCCTTATTATTCCTTTACTGTCCGCGGGTATTATGGGACTGCTCATGGTTTACGTTGTTGGAGAGCCGGTCGCCTTCGTCAACAAGGCATTGGCTGATTGGTTGAATTCGCTTAATGGTACAAATGCGGCAATACTTGGAATTATTCTTGGATTGATGCAGGCCTTCGACATGGGAGGTCCGGTCAACAAGGCGGCCTATGCGTTCGCCACTTCCACGCTCGTACCGGGTCACGCTTCGCCGATTATGGCGGCTGTTATGGCAGCCGGTATGGTTCCGCCGCTTGGAATTGCACTGTCGACCGTGCTTGCGAAGAGAAAGTACACGGCTGCGGAAAAAGAAGCGGGGAAAGCCTGCTGGGCCTTGGGCGCATCCTTCATTACCGAAGGCGCTATCCCATTCGCTGCGACCGATCCTCTTCGGGTCATCCCGTCCATCATGGCCGGTTCCGCAGTGGCCGGCGGTCTGTCAATGGTGTTTGGAGCTGGACTAGCCGTTCCGCACGGCGGCGTATGGGTGCTGTTGATTCCGAATGTCGTAACCCAACTGGTTCCGTATATCATTGCCATTTTGGCAGGGACAGCGGTTACGGCGGGCATCCTTTCTTTTGTTAAGAAAAATGTAAGTGAAATTAGCGGTTCAAAAGTACAATACGATAACGTTCAGGGGGAATTGAAACTATGAGTAAGTTGAATTGGGCCATCATTGGCCCGGGCTGGGCAGCATCGGATTTTGTAAAAGCGATCAAAACGGTAAATGGAAGTGTCTACGCCGTAGCAGGAATATCACAGGAAGAGGCACAGGCCTTTGCCGATAAGAATCAAGTCGAAAAAGCCTTCGGAGATTATACAGAGATGTTAAAGGACGAAGCGATCGACGTTGTCTACATCTCCACCCCTCATAATCTGCACCACAAGTTTATTATGGAGAGCCTGAAGCATGGCAAGCATGTGATCAGCGAAAAGGCAATTACGGTAAACAGCGAGCAGCTCACTGAAATTATCGCATTGGCCGAAGAGAAGAACCTGGTCGTTGCCGAAGCGATGACGCTGTACTATATGCCGCTATACAAAAAACTCAAGGAGATTCTGGATTCGGGTCAGCTGGGCAAGCTGAAAATGATTCAGGTATCCTTCGGAAGCTGCAAGGAATACGATGTGAAGAACCGCTTTTTCAGCAAAGATCTGGCCGGGGGAGCGCTTCTCGATATCGGAACCTATGCGTTGTCCTTCACCCGCTTCTTCCTGTCCCAGCAGCCGCATGAGGTTCTGACGACGGTGAAAACATTCGAAACAGGGGTGGATGAGCAGTCCGGAATTATCCTGAAAAATGGTGCAGACGAAATGGCAGTCATCTCGCTGACCATGCGGGCCAAAATGCCGAAACGCGGTATAGTCGCGGGAGAGCTCGGGTTCATCACCGTGGACAACTTCCCAAGAGCGGATAAAGCCACCATTACCTATACTGCGGACGGCAGAGTAGAACAGATTGAGGCCGGAGAGACGGCTAAAGCACTGGAGTACGAAGTGGAAGATATGCAGAACTTCATCTTGAATAAGAAGAATACCGCTACGCTGCATCTGTCCAATGATGTTATGGCTCTTATGACCAATGTCCGCAATCAATGGGGCATAAAATATCCTTTCGAGTAATAGCACACAAAAGACCGAGTCCCGGCAGAGCGCTGGGGTTCGGTTTTTTGTCGTATTTTGAGTCGAATTAACGCAGCTTTCGATTACAGGTTTCCAGATTATAGTATAATGAGGCTACAGTACATAAGGAACTGTTACTCAAATGAATTTATACGGAAGTGTACCGAGTTGCTGATTGATGCAGTGATTTAACTTGCGGTAAAAAATTTAACTATAAAGAGGTGTTTTATTGAAGAAATGGGCTTTTATTCTTCCCTTATCCTTTTGCTTACTAAGTACGGGGACGAGTTTCGCAAGTTCATCAGATAGCCAATCGATCATCGTTACTGTAAACGAAAAGGTAATAAATTTTGATGTACAACCTATTAATGATCAAGGCACGGTTTTTGTCCCAATCCGTTTTATTGTGGATGAACTGGGCGGAAATATAACTTCATGGAAGGACAACGAGATTTCCTTAAAGAAGGGTATCACAACCGTTACTTTAGGTATCGGGTCTACAACAGTTTATAAAAATCAGCAGCAATTCTCGCTTACAGCCGCTCCAAAATTAATAAATGGTAGAACGTTAGTGCCTCTCCGATTTCTATCCGAAGCGTTAGGAGCATCCGTAAATTACGAAAACAATCGTATATCGATTAGTACAGATGATACTAAACAATCTCTAGCCGTCAGAGGTAATTCCATCGGAAACCTAAACAACGGTGGCTGGTATGCGACTGATAATGAATGGATTTATTTCAACAATCAACTTGACAGCGGCAAACTTTATAAAGAAAAGATGGATGGCTCTGAAAGTCAAAAAATCAGCGATGACCAGTATGTCGGCTATCTTAATATCGTTAATGAAGGTCTTTATTATACAAGTGACAATAAACTTTTTAAATCAGATTTAGATGGGTCCAACCGAATGCTGCTAAAGGACTTTGGAATTGGGCTGAACTTTGTAACTGTTGTAGGCGATTGGATTTATTATACTGAAGGCAGCTCAATGTTTAAGCCGCTATATCGCATGAAGACAGATGGCACATCAAAAGTGTTGCTTGAAAAGTATGGTGTATCAAGTATCGCCGTATCAGGCGGACAAATTTTTTATACCATTGATGCTCGTAAATTATTTGTTATGAACACTGACGGCAGCAAAAAAAAGAAACTGCTTGAGGGCAGCTATATCACATGGGTAGACGTAAAAGATCAATCATTACTCTTCAATTACGATAAGCAGCTTTATACAATGAGGATAGACGGAACGTCATTAACCAAAATCTCGGAACATAATGCTCAAAATATTAACGTGCAAGGCGATTGGCTGTACTACAGCAACTATTCGGAATATAGCAAAAAATTATATCGGATCAACCTTATTGATAAGACAACCCAAAAGTTAAGCGATAATAAAACATTTTATCTTCACATACTAGGCAACAAAATTTTCTTTCTCAATGCTAATGTCAGAAGTGTCGAAGAGATCATTGTTGATTAACACAATAGACCGGTTAAACGGCAATGAGGAGGATCGAATATGAAGCTTTATCAAATGTCATCACGGCCAAACGGCACTGATCGGTTGGCGAGCTTTCTGGAAGACAACTTCGTCTGTATCGGCTGGCCGGGAATCAGTGATCTGGAGCATACGGGCAGTGACGAACTGCGGGAGAGATTCGCCGCCGTGTACGGCAAGGAGTTAGCCGATCCAGACGCAGCGGCGGTCGGGGTCGCACTTTTTGTGCATGGGATGCAGGACGGCGATTACGTGCTGGTAGTTGCCGAAGACGCAGGATATGTGTATCTGGGTGACCTCGGCGACTATTTCTATGACGAACGATATGATAACGAGCAGGATGGAATGTGTCACCGCAGGGGAGTTACCTGGCTGAGCCGCATTCCCCGGGACGAACTGAACCCCGCCTTACGGGAATGGCTGAATGAAGGCGCGGCTGTTTCGGTTTACCCCCTACCGGACGAAGAGGCAGGGCTGGACCGCTGGCTTAACCCTTCAATCGAACCGCAAATATCCCGGACGGAACGGGTTAAGGTAGATAACAAGACGATTGAAGAAGCGCTGGAGGTTCTGAAATCGGCGCTTCGCAGTGAAGACCCGGAACGGCGGGAAAGAGCGGCGGCGGCGATTCTCGGGTATGCCAGGGGGCAGTATTGAGAAGTGCAGATGTATGCTATCCGCTGTTTCGCTTAAATGCCTCCAGGCACTTCTTGCAAATGCAGGCTTTGCCGAGATACTCCTTCGAAATCTGCTTCAATATCTCCTGCGGAAAAATCTCTTTCATGCACCAGCAGTCTGCATGGGAGCGGCCCGCCGCGCCCGCGCAGTCATTGGCCTTTCCGCACAGAGGGCAGATTCCCGCAGACTGTGCTGCTTGTTTGGCTTGATCCGGCATTTAGAAACTCCTTCCTTTCTATTTCGTCGAATGTTAGAATGTAAAATAATTTGGTTATCTAAGGGGCAGTTATCGATATGGAAACAACAAAAGCCGAGGCAGACCATAAAGATTATTTAGAAGCTTATTCCGCATGCCTCTCGTTGTGGCCGGTTGCTTATAAAACCGTCTACGTCACAACCAGCTATGGAGATACTCATATACTCATTAGCGGTTCGGAAGAGAATCCGCCGCTTCTTTTACTGCATGGACTGGGTTTCAGCTCTACCATGTGGTATCCCAATATAGCAGAACTAAGCAAAAGTTGCTGTACATATTGTATTGATATTGTTGGAGACGCCAATAAGACGATATTCACCCGTAAACCGGCTTCCAGATCCGAGTTATCCGAATGGCTGCTTGAAGTAATTAAGGCGTTGAACTTAGAGCGGCCCGATCTTGCCGGATTGTCGTACGGGGGATTCATTGCGCTTAATTTTGCGATTCACTATCCGGAATACATCAATAAGGTTATATTACTTAGTCCGGCAGGCACTTTACAACCTTTTAAACTACAATTTTTCGCAAGAGTATTCTCAACTTTATTTTTCTCCGGAAAAAAGGCGTTATTGGATAACTTTCTGCGCTGGATGTTCGAGGAGCGATATGAGATGCATCCTTTATTTTTACAACAGCTAACTGCCGGTATGAGGCTTAGACGCTCATCCAGTGTTGACCGAGGGAAGAAAAAATCCAAGTCGATCTGGCCGAGTGTTATTCCAAATGATGAATTGAAAAATATAAAGTCTGACGTAATGCTGCTCCTTGGAGAGGAAGAAGTGATATACAATCCGGTCAAAGGCCTCAAGAGAGCAAAGAAATGGATTCCGAGAATTGATGCCAAGCTATTAAAAAATGTCGGTCATGGTATGTCAATGGAACAACCTGACCTTATCAATAACTACATCCTGAGTTTTCTGCAAAAGTGAGCTTGGCGTCAGTGGGGACAGGAGGTGCTGCCATGACAAACGAAAACTTTTTCATCTTATCTACAATTGTTGGGCTAATCATCCTATGTTGGGCTAATCATCCTAGTCGCGGGATTCAGCGGAATCCACTTTTTTTGTCCCAGCCATTTCATTTACAAACGCAGCTCCCAAAATCAAGATCCCTCCAAATATTTGTAACAGAGTCATTCCTTCATGCAGGAAAATACTTGACATTAGGATGGCTGAAATCGGGTCGATATAACTGAAAGCGGCAATGTATTGACTGCTTAATTTCCTTAGGGCAGAAAAATAAATGAGGTATGCAACACCCGTATGTACAACTCCCACGATAACAAGCAGTCCTATGGATGTGCCGGATGTTGAAGATATTTGAAATCCGTCGTTGGTCAGCACATATGGAATCAATGAAAGGGCTGAAATGAACAGCTGCATGAAGGAGCTCTCAATGCCTGAGATGTTTTTTAAAAATTTATTGAGCATGACAACAATGGCATAAAAAGCCGCTGCCGTTAAACCGTAGCCGATTCCAAGAATATTATTTGTTCCGGCCGCGCCGCCGCCTATCCCAACGATACATAGCATCCCTGCCATTGCAGATAGGATACACAGGACATTGATCAGCTTTAAGCTTTCTTTGAGGATCAGCGGAGATAAGAACATCACAAAGATTGGCGCAAAATAGTAGCAGATCGTCGCATTTGCAATCGTCGTGTAATGGTAGGCTTGAAACAAGAAAATCCAGTTCATTCCGAGTGCGATTCCGGATGCAGCAAGCAGCCATAGATTGGGCCGTATTCTTTTCCATGAAAGCCTTTGTGTAAATACGAAGCTGGCAGCGAATAACAGGAGGCTTCCGACTAAACCTCTTACGAGCGCAATCTGACTGGAGGAAAACGGGATATTCCGTACAAACAAACCTATGCTGCCGAATATCAACATCGAAATGATGAAACTGATTTTAGCTTTGCTCATAATAGCGATCCTCTCTTAAAAAATCAATATTTTCTGCGATGAATGAAGAACCCCGGTATAGATTAGATGCAGAGGGTAACGCTTGCTTAATAAAGCACCCAATCGTAAAATATATTGTACAATCGTTAGTTATAACTGTCAAACTAAAAGGAGCTATTATGAATTTGAATGAAGTCATTTCCATGAATTTGAAAAATCTGAGGCTCGAACGAAATTTAAGCCTGGGTCAATTGTCTGAATTATCCGGTGTAAGCAAAGTGATGCTTTCTCAAATCGAAAAAGGCGAGTCAAGTCCCACCATTAATACCATTTGGAAAATTGCCAGCGGATTGAAAGTGCCATACACCAAATTGATCGATGAAGCCATTGAGCACGCCGTTGTGATCCGTAAATCCGACACCAAGATGCAATCCGAGAATGATGACTCCTTTCGTTCATATTGCTACTATGCGAATAATCCGATTCGGGATTTTGAATTGTTTAAAGTGGAGATGGAACCGCATGCTTCAAAAGAGTCTGATGGTCATTCACCGAAAACCCAAGAGTATATTCTGGTGCTAAGAGGAGAATTAACGCTGAAAATAAATGCTCAGGAATATGTATTACAAGAAGGCGATTCCATTTACTTTGACTGTACTTCCCCGCACTCATTTGCAAATAATCAAGAAACTCTCCTTGAGTTTACGGACATCATCTACTATTCTTGATGCAGACGGATAGTGATGCGGGGAAGTTCCGATATCACAGAACCGATTATGGAAGGAGCGAGCAGAATGATGAATCCTGAGGTTACCGCGTTTATAGAGAACATTCAATCAGCCTGGCAAATCGAGGTTTGCAATCAGCTCCGCCAAATGGTTCATCAGACCATTCCCGAGGTTCAGGAACGGATTCAATACAAGAAACCGCATTTTCTAAAAAACGGAAAATACACTGCAGTCATTACACCGTCAAAAGATGCGGTGGCCTTTATGCTGTTCAATGTCAGCGGGGTTGATGTCCCCGAAGAGTTTGAGGGCCCTGCCGAACGCAAGTCGATCAAAATACACGAAGGGGATTCGCCGGATTATGAGTTGCTGGCCGGGCTTCTCGCTCAGTCCTCTAAAGAACTTTAAATTATAGAAGCTCCCGCAGGTTGCTGTGGGAGTTTTTTTGTATCTCTCGAATACTTTTAAGCCTTCTTTATTCAATACTTTTTCCACTACTAATGGTCTGTGCTCAACAAAAGTTAAATCTGTGCTTTTTCAATAACTCCATAACACTCTTTTTATGGTAATCTTCCACATATTATCGTATGGCAGATAGATTAGGAGAATGTTTTCGCTGCATCTATGCAATGTCAATCTATTCTAACTCCTGAAATGAAGGATTGAGCAGAAATCTCCATATTTTTTAGGTGGCATGTCCAGCGGGTATATTATAGCTATCAAAAACCAAAGGGGTTATTCCCTTACACGAAGAAACCGCAAACCCTAATACACCAACCGGCTAATCAACGAAAAAAGTCCTTATCAACTCTAGCACGCGCACTTCCCGGTGGGTTGAATGCTTTGGGGTGAGGAAGCTTTTGAGAAGGCCGAAGCGGAGAACAAGCCCGTGTTTGTTGTATCCATTTCCACATGTCATTTATGAGATGTTCGCGAAAATCATTTTTTTAGAAGCTTCTACCATTAGAATTAGTTGGAGTTATTTTGTTGTTGGAAAATATAAGATTTGTTGCGTTATATTCTTCCAGTTCATATAATAATAAGACTATAGTCCATTGGTACTAACATAATAAAGTGAACCATTCATATTCAGTTGTATTCAGTAATTTCACGATCTTCGTGAGTAATACGTTAGGTGAAATCAATTGTAATCGTCAAGAAAGGAATCGAAGAATGAATCCAAAAGTTACAATAACAACAGTTGATTTTAAAAATTTTAAAGCTTTGAGAAGTTACACATTGCGACTTCAGCACATGAACATATTAGTTGGCCCAAACAACAGTGGGAAATCCACAATAATAAGCGCATTTAGGGCTCTTGGAGTAGGAATAAGACAGGGATTTTCCAAAAAGGCATCTTTAGTTCAGGGTCCTAATTCCGAAAGATATGGGTATCCTATCTCTGAAGAATCGTTACCTATGTCTTTGGAAAATGTGCACACTGATTATGCGGAAATAGATTCATCAGTTACGTTTAAATTGTCCAATGGCAATAAATTAATTCTTTTCTTCCCTAGATCAGGTGGATGTAATTTGTTAACAGAATCATCCGGAAGAGTAGTTACAACACCCAAGCAATTCAAAGAGGAGTTCCCGTTAGACTTGGAAATTGTTCCTGTTCTTGGACCACTTGAACAAAATGAACAAATCGTCTCTGAAGAAACCGTAAGGAAGGGATTAACAACGCACAGGGCTTCAAGACATTTTAGAAATTATTGGACGTATTATCCGGAAGGTTTCGAGGGTTTTGTAGAGTTAGTTGCAAAAACATGGCCGGGAATGACTATAGAAGCTCCAAGGAAACCTCATGTTATGGCATCGGAGCTTATAATGTTTTGTAATGAAAATAGAATTCCTCGTGAACTGTACTGGTCTGGATTCGGATTTCAAATATGGTGTCAGTTACTCACCCACATCTCAAGATGTAAAAAAGCTTCCCTGTTAATTGTTGATGAACCTGAGGTATATCTACATCCAGATGTACAGAGACAATTACTTGGAATATTAAGGTACTCTGGTCCAGATATTGTTATTGCAACTCACTCAACAGAAATCATGGGGGAAGCCGATGCAACAGAAATAATGCTAATTAACAAATCAAAGAAACTAGCAGATCGATTAAGAGATGTAGAGGGTGTACAAAAGGCGCTTGATACAGTTGGCTCTATACAGAATGTTACCTTAACTCAACTTGCAAGAACTGGGCGGATGCTGTTCTTTGAAGGGGACGATGATTACAAGATTATTCGGAGATTCGCAAGAAAGCTTGGGTTGACAGAATTATCAACAGGTAATGATATCACTGCGTTTAAGTCAGGTGGATTCTCCTATTGGCAAAGAGTTAAATCATTTGCTTGGGGGTTTAAAGAAACATTAAATAAATCATTACATATAGGTGCGATATTTGACCGCGACTTCTGGTGTGATGAAGAATTACTAGAAATCCAGTTGGAGATACGAGAGCACTTGGAACTATCACATGTTCATTCAAAGAAAGAAATAGAGAATTATTTGCTAAATCCAGAGGTGTTAGAAAAATCTTTAAAGAAAGCAATTAGGGAAAGGGAAAATAGGACTGAGACTATAATCTCTGAAGGGGAAAGTGTTTATCATATATTAGACAGGGTAACAAGTCCTTTAAAGATTACTATTCAAGGTCAATATCTTGCAAGAAGAACCGATTACCTTAAGGGAAAGAAGTCAGGTATGGATACAGCGACAATTAACACTGAAACACTCAGTTTATTTGAAGAGAAGTGGACAGATTTAAATCGACGAATGGATCTGGTGCCTGGGAAAATAGTTTTAAAGTTACTAAGGGATGAATTACAGAGAATTTATATGGTTAGTTTAACTGATTTTAAAATTATTGATGAGTTTACCACGAGAGAGATTCCTGAAGATTTACGTGATCTCCTATTTAGAATAGAGGAGTTTAGAACTCGTGAGTGATTCAAGAAGACAATTAACTTCATCTAGCGTCTCATTCACGCAGCGGTTGCTATCGCTCCCTTGGTCCGCAGATGCATTTCCGAAGAAGCTGATTCAGCAGACAATCCTGCGAGGCTAAGTCTTCGAGCGGGCGCTGACGCGCCTTAAGCCTCTCTGATTCGTGAAAGCGGAAACGTTATATGAAAATTCTATTAAGTACTAGAAAAGGTGAGAATCATATGTTTCCGGATCTAGAGGATTATGATACGAAAGATATAAGAAGCCTATTGCTTTACGCATGGCATTTTGAATTATATGGTGTTAAGGAACTAATAGAAAATACTAATAATAATTTAAATGAAAGAATCAAAGTAAATATCGACAAATCTTTAGAATTAATTGATGATTGGGAAGAACATGACAAGTCATTAAGAAAAGTGCAAATGTATCATTCAATTAAACCATTAGCATTTCAATCATTTTTATTAACATTGTATTCTATTCTGGAAGCTTCTTTAGATGGATACTGTAATACATGTAAAAAGTATATGGGGTTAAAGATCAATTTGGAGGACTTTAAAGATAAGGGGATAACACGCAGTATTAATTATTTAGAGAAAGTAATTGAAATTGAAACTATTAAATCAGATTATCTCTGGGGTAAGATGATACAGATTAATGATTTGAGAAATGATTTAATTCATAGATGCGGTTCAGTTAGCAAAAAGAAAAGTAAAAAAACATATTCTGAAGAACTTAGCGTGGAAGTTATAGATGGTAGGATCGGAATAACATATGAGAATATTATACAAATTTATGACTATATTGAGAAGTTTATGAGGGTAGTGTTTAGTAGACATTTTACAAATAAAAATAAAACTTTGTCATATCCAATAGATTTGGAGAAATAAATATCGTATGTAATCTTTGAAGACAGACCCTCCTATAACATAGAATTCACTACCGCCTTGGCCTGCGGGAGGAATCGGAGGAAGCTTGTCAGGCAGACAACCTTGCGAGGCTAAGTCTGGCGACCGATGCTGCAGCGGGATTGAGCAAGTCGCCATCGCCGGTTCTCATATTCGCATGTTCCTGGGCTATTAACTGGATCTTCGCCTTCTTTGGCGAAATTGCTCGTACGGCTTCCAGTGTGCAAGGGATATCAATGATTGCGCTGTTCCCGTTTACCTTTCTCTCAAATGCTTTCGTGCCGGTCAATACCATGCCGGACTGGCTCCAGTGGTTCGTTAACATCAACCCGATTTCGCATTTGGTCACGGCTGTCCGGGATCTCGTCAACGCGGGAACGATGGGCGGAAATCTTGCCTTCTCCCTCATCGGCGCCGCTGTCATTGTGGCGATCTTCAATCACGGTACGCGCTTATATGCGCCGCACATAATCATTAAAGTTATTGATCAGGTAACCCCCAATGATGGCGGGTTACCTTTTTTTGATCCCCTGGGACTTTGCCGGTTCAATTGGGGAAATTTCCGTAACTGGACAGAACCCAGGATTTGTTACACATAACAATTGAGTGAATTGCGGCTGGGCCTGGGAGAGCTCTACGAAATAACTGCCAATGATGTGATTGAGGCCAACGCCTCCATTCTGGAAAGATAGCGATCGGAGGGTCTGGACATGGCTGTAATAGTACTTTTTTTCCCGCTTGGGCAGCTTGTAAACGGATGGTGGAGCATAGGTTACAACGTCAAAGAGATTGGCAATACGGTAGCTGTTCCTTACATACTTTGAAAAAGCTTTCGCAAATGCCGGATCGCCTACACGGGGGGAGCCGAATGTAAACAAGTTGGGGGAGCTATAGACAGTATTGGCCGCAATATCTATCGCACATAACGTCGCGAGCGCCGCGCCGAGACTATGACCTGTGATGTATAATGTCTTGTCAGGAGACAACCGGGTAAGTGCGGAAATAATGCCACTACGGGCTGAGGAATAGATGTCTGTGAAGCCGCGATGTGTAAGACAGTCCTCCTTTATATACTTGAACCTCTTTTGAGAGGCGATGATGTCGGAGATCCAATCGGACGTTGAACTTGTTCCCCGAAAGGCGACAATGATCTCTTGCGGTGATTCGAGAATAAACCCGAAGTGCTCCCATACATTGTTAATGGATTTCGCTTGAATAGTATGACTGACCGAATAATTCAAGGGAACGACGAACGAACCGTCCATATTTGAAAATTGCACATAAGTCTGTCCGCAGACGGCTGCCAGAAAGATTGCCCGCTGCTCATAATCTTTGTTAGCCATCTGCATCCCGCCCTTCTTTCTCCTTGTTTATGATAAGGATAGAAGATGGGTGCTTGTCGATGAAACGTGAATTGCGTAAAGCTCGGACATCTTGCTGTATGCCGGATGGACAAGATGGCCCGAGAGATTGGGGAGCGCTTGTGCGGGCTTTTTTCAAACATTTTCTGATGCCTTAGCCTTGCGGCAATTCTTGTCTCATTTCACCCCAATTTCCGACTACTTTCCTCTGAGCCCGGAAGAAATAATGGGTCCATAAGTGATAATCTGGGCCATGATCATTCCCATTTGTTGAGGCGTTTGCTTCATGCCGGATTCGAGCCAATGCAAGAGTATGCCAAAATTAGCCGAGGATATATAAGCAATCAGGTAATCCCGCGGAATATGCATTTTCTCTTCCTGTGGCTGCAAGTAAGTGAATTTATCATAAATTTGTTCAGTGAGAAAGTTTTTGTACCGGTTCACGTAAGAGAGATCTCCGTTCGTTCCGAACATAATGGTAAGAAACTCCGCATGTCGGCTGAATTCCTCGAAAATGCGTACGGATAATGGATAGGGCTCATCTTTTTCGGCACATTGACTTAATTCATTGAAATCCAACTGTGTGACAATAACTTTGATTTGCTCGAAAACATCATCTTTCATCTGCTCCAGCATGTCAGGAACATCCCGATAGTGCAAGTAAAAGGTACCCCGGTTAATGCTCGCGCGGTTTGCGATATCCGTAACGGTAATGCCATCCGCTTTTTTCTCCCTCATGAGTTCCATAAGCGCTTTATGCAGAAGTTGTTTGGTGCGAACTTGTCTCCGGTCTAATTTCTCAGCCATTTAATCACCTTATACGAAAAATATTTACTGATAATCAACACATGAGTGTTGAATTGATGGTTAGTAAACAATGCGAACTATATTTGATTATTGTTCTACCAGATTCATTCATTATAATAAACATTATGATCGATAATCAACACTGTGTTTATTAAATGAAAAAAAGCAATAAAGAGAAAAATACGGAAAGCCGAATCAAGCCCTGAAATCGCAAGATTCTCGGCAAATCAAGGGTGGTATCGCGAAATTACCCCTTTCGTCCCTTTAGGCTCGGCAGAAGTGTTTTGCCGCTTTAAGGATGAGAGGGGTTATTTATATTTTAAGGGAGGCAGTCAAATGGAAAAAATATCAAAATCCGCGAACCATACGCATCAACCTTCCCAGGATTTGATAAGCGGATCGGTGGCGCTTTTACGCTGCTTACTCATAGAGGGCGTAGAGTGTGTATTTGGGTACCCGGGAGGGAATGTCCTGTACATCTATGATGCAATGACCGGTAATCCGGACTTTAGACACATTCTGACCCGGCACGAGCAAGGGGCTGTTCACGCAGCGGACGGATATGCCCGATCGACAGGAAAAGTAGGCGTGTGTATCGCCACCTCTGGTCCGGGAGCTGCAAACTTGGTGACGGGAATCGCAACGGCCTATATGGATTCTGTACCGCTTGTCGTCATTACTGGTAATGTCCTGTCAACAGTCATGGGTACCGATGCTTTTCAGGAAGCGGACATCATTGGTATTACAATGCCGATAACCAAACACAGTTACTTAGTACGCGAGGTAAGCGACCTGCCGCGCATCATCCATGAAGCGTTCTATATTGCAAATACCGGAAGGAAAGGCCCCGTTCTAATCGACATACCCAAAGACATATCCAATCACAAAATGTTCTTTTATGCATCCACCAGCATTAATTTACGTGGTTACGATGCGGCTCCGAGTCCTGATCAGACCGAAATAGATACGTTAATTCAGGCTATTACAGAATCCGAAAGACCGGTCATTATAGCTGGCGGCGGGGTAGTTTCTTCCAATGCATCCGGTGAGCTGCTGGAGTTCGTGAATAAAACAAATACCCCGGTGACTACCACATTGCTCGGTTTAGGCGGTTTCCCGAGTGACCACAACCTCTGGATGGGGATGCCGGGGCATCATGGTGCATATACGGCGAATATGGCCATTCAAAACGCCGACCTGATTATTTCCATCGGATCACGGTTTGATGACAGGGTCACGATGAAATTGGATAGTTTTGCTCCGCATGCCAAGCGGATCGCCCACATCGATATTGATCCTGCTGAACTGGGTAAGAATGTCAAACCGGATATTGCATGTGTTGGTGATATCAAAGCTGTGCTTGAATATGCAAATACGATAGCTATACCATCCCCGTCAAGCAGTTGGATCCATAAACTCCAGCACTTCAAATCAACCTATCCACTGCGGTACAAAGATTCCGATACAGAGCTTAAACCGCAATTTGTTCTAGAAATGATCCATGAGACAACGCAAGGGGATGCGATTATTACTACTGACGTAGGTCAGCACCAAATGTGGACAGCCCAATTTTACAAATTCAATCGCCCGCGCTCATTTATTACTTCCGGAGGTCTTGGAACAATGGGATTCGGACTTCCGTCTGCTATAGGTGCTCAGATAGGAAATCCAAACCGTCTTGTCGTTTCGGTAAACGGCGATGGGGGCATTCAGATGTGTATACAAGAGCTGGCTGTTTGTGCTATTCAGAATATTCCTGTCAAAATTGTGGTGATTAACAATCAAGTATTGGGGATGGTCAAACAATGGCAGGAAATCATTTACGAGAATCGTTACAGCCACATCGATCTTGGGGGGAGTCCCGATTTCGTAAAATTGGCTGAGGCTTACGGAATCAAGGGATTGAGAGCAAGCAATAAAACTCAGGCTTCCCGTATTTGGCAAGAAGCTCTGGAAACGCCTGGGCCTGTACTTGTGGAGTTTGTTGTGTCAAAAGAAGAGAATGTATACCCTATGGTTCTCAGTGGAACGGCATTGGATCAGATGATCATGGGGGATTTCAAATGATTTACAAAAAAAGAAAATCTAATAGTGTTAGACTTGTTTTAACGAAGGATTGAACAGAAATCTCCACATTTCTCTCGGCGGCATGTCCGGCTTGTATATTATAATGATTACAAAAAACCAAAGGGGGCTGTTCCCATGAGCGAAGAAACCGCATCTCCAAAATACACCAATCGGCTAATCAATGAGAAGAGTCCTTATCTGCTCCAGCACGCGCACAATCCGGTGGATTGGATGCCTTGGGGCGAGGAAGCTTTCGAGAAGGCCAAAGCGGAGAACAAGCCCGTGTTCGTATCCATCGGCTATTCCACCTGTCATTGGTGCCATGCGATGGAAGAAGAATCTTTTGACGATGAAGAGGTTGCAGAGCTTCTTAACGGTAATTATGTGGCGGTCAAGGTAGACCGGGAGGAAAGGCCGGATATCGACGCCCTGTATATGTCGGTCTGTCAGGCGATGACAGGCGGGGGAGGCTGGCCTCTGACGGTGCTGCTGACGCCGGAAAAGAAGCCGTTCTATGCCGGAACGTATTTTCCGAAGCGGCGGATGATGGGGCAGGTTGGACTATTGGAGGTACTGGAGCAGGTCCGGGCGAAATGGGAAACGGACAGCGTGAAGCTCCACCAGCTTGGCGATGAACTGCTCTCCGAGCTTCAGGCCGCGGCTGCCAAGAACAGCGTTGAACAAGATGTTGAATTGTCGGAAGATATTTTGCACCATGCCTTCCGGTTGTACAGCACGATATTTGACGAGGAGAACGGGGGCTTCGGACATGCTCCCAAGTTCCCGACGCCGCATAATCTGTCCTTTCTGCTCGCATACAGCCAGAAGTATGACAACGCGGAGGCGCTGCGAATGGTCGAAAAGACGCTGGAGTTCATGTATCGGGGCGGTATTTACGACCATATCGGATTCGGATTTGCGCGTTACTCCACTGACGAGCTGTGGCTGGTGCCGCATTTTGAGAAAATGCTCTTCGACAACGCGCTGATCGCCTCCGCTTATGTGGAAGCTTACCAGATCACGGAGAAGCCGCTGTATGCAGAAGTTGCGGAGAGCATATTTGCTTACGTATTGCGCGAATTGACTTCGCCCGAAGGCGCGTTCTATTCTGCGGAGGATGCTGATTCGGACGGCGAGGAAGGCGCATTCTATATCTTCAGCACGGAAGAGGTCGAGGAAGCGCTGGGGCCTGAAGATAGTCAATCCTACTGTAGCCTCTACGGGATAACGGAGGAAGGCATTTCGCGGGGATACAGCATCCCGAATCTGCTTGAAGGACTGCCGGATGAGATCGCTGAAAAAATGGGCATGACTCCTCTGGATCTGCGTACCCGGATAGAGGAATGGCGGGAGAAGATGTTCGCTTACAGAAGCAAGCGCGTGCGTCCTTCCAAGGACGACAAAGTGCTGACCTCGTGGAACAGCCTGATGATCACGGCGCTGGCGAAGGGAGCCAAAGCGTTCCAAAAGCCAGAATACGCCGAGGCTGCCGGAGCGGCGGCGAATTTCCTCTGGAACCATCTGCGCCGCGAGGATGGCCGGCTGCTGGCAAGATACCGCGACGGCGAGGCCGCTTATCCGGGATATGTGGACGATTATGCTTTTCTAATGTGGGGATTGACCGAGCTGTATGAGGCCACGGGACAAGCGGTCTATCTGGAGCGGGCGCTTCAGCTTAAAGACGGACTGCTGGATTTGTTCCAGGATGAAGAGGAAGGCGGATTCTACTTCACAGGCAAGGATGCGGAACAGCTTCCGATCCGCTCGAAGGAGCTATATGACGGCGCAATGCCGTCCGGCAATTCCGTGGCGGTGAAGGTGCTGTGGAAGCTCGCCGTAATTACCCAGGACGTTAAGCTCAAGGGTGTTGCTGAGCGGACGGCGGCAGTGCTGGGCAAGGCCGCGATGAAATATCCCGCCAGCTACGCCATGTTCCTGCAAGGGCTGTTCACCATGACAGGCGGCGGCAAGGAATGGGTATTGTCCGGCAAAAAAGAAGATCCTGCCCTGAACGAAATGATTTCTCTTGCGCAGCGTACCTTTATGCCGGATGCTTCGCTGCTCATTCACTGGGAAGCTCCGGAGGACGAGTTGGCGGCGCTTCTGCCGCATCTGAAGGACAAGCCGGCGATCGGCGGTGACGCCACGGCGTATGTCTGTCGTGATTTTGCCTGTCAAGAGCCGATTACAAGCCTGGAGGCGGTGCGTGAGCTTTTTGTCAAACAGGAGAAGGAAACAAAGTAACCGGAATGTAATAAAGTAACCGGACCGTAAAAGCGAAAAAGGGAGCTGCGGCTCCCTTTTTTCATGGCATGGTTCGATCTTTCGCTGCTGCTAGTAATCATTCGGCAGTTCTTACTCCCTTGGATACTCTGGCCTGTGACATGACGTTCGCTGCTTTATATTTCATTAAGCGCAAGATCGTGTAGGAGCCGAAGATTCCCGTATACAGCACCAGTCTCAGCCAATCCGTATCTTTATCCATAATAAGGATCAGCAGCACATGCAAGTAGGCCAACAGATAGAACAGATACGCCCAGCGCTGGATTTTACGCCACTTTGCACCCCCGATCCGGCTCCGCACTTTTCTAAAGGACGTAATGAACAGAGGAATCATCACAATAAAAGCGATAATGCCGATAACAGAGTAGCTAAGGTAGATCGTTTTCCTGAGCACTGTGGCTTCATCGGAGCTGAGCATGGAAGAAACTCTTACGAGGAATCTGACGAGGTACACAAAACCATGGGCCAGCATGAGAATGGAAGCAATGATCGCTAGCGGGGCGCGGATAGACATCAATTTTCGGGTATAGTTCCAGCGATTGTTTAGTGCCCCGGCAAACATCACGGGAATGAACAAAGCAATGGAGATGACGCCATGCGAGACGGCTCTTTCCAATTCACGGATGAATCCTTGCAGTTGAAAGCCGCTAAAAAGCCGGATCATCTCGTAGGTGGTGACGACGATCGTAATTGTGGTGGCTAAGGTGTAAAGAGCGGCACGATTTTTTTGAATAAACTTCGGAAACTGGCACAGCAGGGCCGCAATCAGCAAACAATACAGCAGAGACATGAAAAAAACCCCCTCATTAATTGATAACGATTATCATTATTGATATAATGGTTGATTCAATTTAAATTGTCAGTGATATTTTTAACACATTGTATAGCCTTTATGGGCAGCACCACGGGATAGGCGATCGCATACACTAAAGCAAAATCCAGCTAACGAAAGGTATGAGCTTATGTCAACCTATTCTGGACCGCAAACCCTGATTTATCAAGCTGATCCCACTGCGCTTCACCATGTGAAAAAAGTGCGCGAATCGATGCATGGCTCTTTAAAGCCCTTCATTAATCGGAAAGTAAGGATTCATACCATCGACGGGGTGACCCACGAGGGGATGATCTCGGGTATCGACGAGGGCCATCTTTATCTGACTGTGCAGGCGTCTGGCCCCTCGATGAGAGGATATTACAATCCGTATTATCCGCCTTATCCTTATTACTACCCGGTCAATCCGATCGGCAACGTCATTTTACCGCTGGTGCTGTACAATTTGCTGGCTATTTCGCTGCTCTGAAGCGAATAACACAAAAAGAGCGCCCAGCAGCCGGAAGGGCTGTCGAACGCTCTTTTTTCTACGATGATAACCAAAAAAGACAGACACAGGAAATCCCCGGTCTGCCTGTTTGGTCTAACAGTTCTTACTTAAACATTGACGACGGCCGTAATCTCTTCGTCCAGCTCCAGTCTTACATCCTCGCGATAAGCGCGGATATTGTACTCGGAATGAAGATAGCGCAGAATCGCTTCAATCATATTGCTTTCGACGAGATACTGGCTTCGGCCCTGTATCCACACTTCGGCGGTATAACCGGTCTCTTCCTCCCAGCTAAGTTCCACCTGCACATCCGTTACCTTAACGCCCTTGCGCTCGGCCATGTGAAGGCAGATAGCGTTGATAATTTCATCCATGCTGAGGACGGTTATGGACATTAGTAACGTCCACCCCGTTCGTCAAACTTGCGGCGCTGCTGTCTGCGGCGGAAGAAGGAAAGGACGAGCATAACTACCAGATAGATCGCCAGCATGTTAACTGCAAAGCCGAGGATGTTGCCGAAAGCGCCCATGCTGCCGAACAAGCCGCCGAACAACAGGCCAGCCAGACCGCCGAATATCATCCCTTTCATGAAGCTGCCGCCGCTGAAAAATCCGCGTTTAGCCGTGCCTGCCGTCGTTCCGGCTGTTGTTCCCTTGGTGCTGTCGCTTTTATTTACATTGCTTTGAGTCGATTTATTCGGCGTAGTCGTGTAACTCCGCTGTCCCGATTTGAAACCGCCGCCGCCGCGCCGCGCATCCGCATAATCCGGGGCCGCCGCCGCGAAGAAAAGGGTAAAGGCCATAACAATCATCATTGCGCTTTTTAAGAATTTCATTAATAAATCTGACCTCCTAAAAGTTTTGATAGCATAAGCTTCCTGAACGACTTCGCAAAACTCGCTACGGAAGCAAACGCTTAGTTTGTGTGCCTACCCGGTAATACGGAGACTTCTCTGAATGGTTCCATTTTTCTATTCTTATTTTTTAAATAAATGGCAAAGGCACTTTCCGCTAAACAGTGGACAAAGGATAGTCTGTGCTGCGATACTTAAAAAAATTCAAAAAAAGGAAGCTCATAATCTATCCTTCCAGGGAGGTAAAAGGAATGCCGCCATCTGAAATGTTTGATATTTTCGATGAAAAAATGGTCCGGATCGGAAGCGACAGCCGGGAAAATGCGCATGCCAAAGGGCTATGGCATCAAACGTTCCATTGCTGGATTGTCCATCCCTCGAAGGGCGAAGGCGGAAGCCTCCTTTTTCAGCTGCGCCACATGACCAAGGATACTTTTCCGGGACTGCTGGATACTTCATGCGCCGGACATCTTCAGGCCGGAGAAACGGTGGAGGACGGTGTTCGGGAGCTGCGGGAGGAACTCGGGCCGAACGTCCCGTTCGAAGAACTGATCTATTGCGGGATCGTTGCTGAGGAGTGTATTCCATCGGACGGACTGATAGATAGGGAGTTTAGTCATGTGTTTCTTTATACTTGCGATCAGGAATTGGAGCGATATTCCTTTCAGCGGGAAGAAATTTCCGGGCTGTTCTTTGTAGATATTCCGAAATTCCGGCAGCTGGTTGGAGGGGGGATAGAAGCTCTTCAGATCGAGGGGATTGTCTGGGATGAGAAGGTGCAGCTTGCAAGGCCGGAGGAAAGGGTGGTGAGTCTGGGGGATTTTACGCCGAACACCAATGAATATTATAAGATGCTGTTCGGGCATTTAGGACCGGAAGGGTAGGACGCTGCATAAAAAACTCCCATCGGAGTCTTTCGAAGAAGCTGTCGAATTACTCAGGAGCGGTTGTTTAAAAAAAAAGCGCGGGCACAGTACCCGCGCAAAAGCAGTTTTGAGAGATGTCAAATACTGGTGTACCCATCCGAGACAAGCTCCAGTGCACCGGTAGCCGGATCCATAATCATGCCGTGAACGGGAACACCCGGTGGAAGCAGGGGATGACGCTTAATTAGCTCCACAGTTTGAATTACCCCTTCGTCAATACTGTCAAACCCTTTAAGCCACTTGGTAAGCTTAATTCCCGCATTTTCCAAGGTAGACAGAACCTCATCCGAAATCCCGCGTTCCTTGATCGATTGAATCATATGCTCGGCGTTCAGCGAAGCCATGCCGCAGCCGTGATGGCCGACGACGATAACCTCATCTGCGCTGAGTTCGTACAGGGCAACCATCACACTGCGCATAACGCTTCCGAAGGGCTGGGAAATGACGGCACCGGCATTTTTAATGATTTTGACGTCGCCGTTCCTGAAATTCATCGCTTTCGGCAGCAGCTCCACAAGCCGCGTGTCCATGCAGGTGATGATGAGCAGCTTTTTATTCGGAAATCGGCTTGTCAGATAGGCTTCGTATTCTTTATTTTCCACAAATTTCTCGTTAAATTTCAAAATATCGGAGACTTGACTCATAATGGCGGAACCCTCCTAAGATTATTTATGAACGGGAATGGACTTCACAGACGGAAGCCGGTTCAGGCCGGGTCCCCTCTAGGCCCCGCATATCGCGTACCAAAATATTTTGCCCATAAAGCTGTGAATCGCTGCTCAGTTTAAAGGAAGATGTGTTCACATCGGCGTCCAGCTTCAATTGTTCCTCATAAAAAATCTCATGCTGGTTTCCAACGACTATAGGAAGACCCTCGGCTTCGACATGCAGGTCCCCGGTATCCGGCTTGTCCAAGATCAGCAGCACATTGATGCCGTCGCATCCGCAGTCAACCGTATCGTAAAAGAGCTTGAATGTCCCCGGCCGGCTGCCCAGCCGTTCCTTCAGTCTTTGTAGAGCAAGCGGCGTCACCTGAATTTTCATTGCAGTTCACGCTCCTTTTTCCTGTGTCAGAACGTAAGCGGAGGAACAATTCTTTAAATCTCAGATAATCCGCTCCGAAGTTGATTATACGCACTTAAAAAAGTATCATCAAGAGTAGCTTCGAAATTACGGAAAGCCGGTGACATGAAATGGAACAACAACTACAAGCGGAATGGAATGCCTTCAGTATTTTATTAGCCAAAATCAGCGGATACCGCGAGGCGATCGGTCTGCTGCATTGGGACCTGCGGACGGGGGCGCCTCGCAAGGGAGTGGAAGTCCGGTCGAAGACGATCGGTATGCTGAGCGGAGAACTGTTCAAGCTGGAAACTTCGCCCGAGATGGGGCGGTTCACGGAACACTTCAGCAGACCGGAGGTGGTGAGCCAGCTAACTGACGTGCAGAAGAAGATCGTCAAGGATTGCCGGAAGGAGTACGAGCGCAGCAAGAGCATTCCTCCGGAAAAATATGAGGAATACGCCATTCTGGCCGCCCGGTCGGAGACGATGTGGGAGACGGCGAAGGAAAACAACGATTTTGCTTCCTTTGAGCCTTTGCTCAGCCGGATCGTCGCCTTCAAACAGGAATTCATCGATTATTGGGGCGTGAAAGGCACGCGTTATGACACGCTGCTGGACATGTACGAGCCTGACCTGACGGTAGAGAAGCTCGACGGGATCTTTAACCGCCTGCGCAGCCGCCTTGTGCCATTGGCCGAGCAAATCGCTGCTTCGCCAAACAAGCCTGATGCGAACCTTCTAAAGGGAACTTTCGGCATAGAAGAGCAGGAGAAGTTCGGACTCTTTATTTTGCAGCAGATGGGTTATGATTTTGCAGCCGGCCGGTTAGACGAGAGTGTGCATCCTTTCGCTACGGGACTGAATCCCGGAGATGTTCGCATTACGACGAATTACCTGGCAGATAACGTGACCAGCTCCATTTTCAGCTCTCTGCACGAAGGCGGACATGCGCTGTATGAACAGAACATCGACAAGGCTCTTGTCGGCACACCGCTTGCGCAGGGCGCTTCTATGGGCATTCACGAATCCCAATCCAGACTATGGGAAAATATGATCGGCCGCAGCCATGCGTTCTGGGAACGGTATTACGGAGATTTGCAGCAGCATTTCCCGGAGACCTTCAAGGATGTGAAGGCGGAGGAGTTCTACCGGGCGATTAACCGGGTGGAGAATTCGCTAATCCGCATTGAGGCGGACGAGCTGACCTATAATCTGCATATTATTATCCGCTATGAGATTGAGAAGCTTATTTTTAATGAAGGGCTCACCGTCAAGGAGCTGCCGGAGGTATGGAATACGAAGTACCGTGAATATCTTGGTATCACGCCGCCGAGCGACAGCCTTGGCGTACTGCAGGACGTGCATTGGTCGGGCGGGGATTTCGGCTATTTCGCCTCTTATTCGCTGGGCAATATGTATGCGGCGCAAATTCTGCATACGCTGCGTAAAGAGCTGCCGGAATTCGACTCCCTGGTGTCTTCGGGGAATCTACTGCCGATCAAGGAATGGCTTACGGACAAAATTTACCGTTACGGCATGAGCCAGACGCCGTCGCAAATTATTGAACGGGTAACGGGCGAACCGCTGAACCCCGACTATCTGGCGGATTACCTGGAAGCGAAGTACCGTGAAATCTATCGTTTGGATCAGGTTAAATAGCGCGGGCGTCAGTGGATTGCCTTAAGCTTAGAGCATATAATAGAAGAAAATAACAAATGAAAGGAGACAGGATATGGCAAACACTTACACTTACAGCCGAAAAGAAGAAGTCGCGAACGCGATAACGCACGGCATTGGAGCCATCCTCAGCGTGGCCGCGCTTATCCTGCTCATTGTTTTTTCCAGTATGTGGGGAACGGCCTGGCATGTCGTTAGCTTCTCCATCTATGGAACCACAATGCTGCTGCTGTATTTGAACTCGACGATCGTACATAGCCTGAAGGAAGGCAAGCTAAAGGATCTGTTCGAGTTCTTCGACCATTCCTCCATTTATCTGTTTATCGCGGGGACCTATACGCCTTTCTTGCTGGTTGCTATCCGAGGTACGCTGGGCTGGAGCTTGTTCGGGGTCATTTGGGGCATCGCCTTCTTCGGAGTTCTGTTCAAAGCCTTCTTTACGAAAAAGTTTTTGTTCATGTCGACGATTTTTTATATCGCCATGGGCTGGCTGATCGTAATTGCCTGGGCGCCGCTTACGGCTACCGTGGCGGAGGGCGGAATGGCGCTGCTGATGGCGGGAGGCATTCTGTACACGCTCGGCACCATTTTCTATGTCTGGCGCGCTTTTCCTTTTCACCATGCCGTCTGGCATGTGTTCGTGCTGTTGGGCAGCGTGACGCATTTCTTCGCGGTCTTGCTGTATCTGCTGCCGATTCGCTGACGCTCAGTGTTTTGGAATATTGATAAGAGCTAGAACAGAGAAAAAGATGACAAGCAAAAATGCTTGACATCTTTCTTTGTTTTCGGTATTATAAGGAGCGTTGAAATGGTGTAAAGTGTTTTTCCTTGACGAAGGGAGTGCCCTTGATGAGTCAGGGTAACCGGCTAGAGAAAACGAACCGAATTAACTTATTGTTCGCATTTTACGAGTCTCTGCTTACCGACAAGCAGCAGACGTTTCTGAAATATTATTTCCATGACGATTTCTCGCTTGGAGAGATTGCCGCGGAATTCGAGATCAGCCGCCAGGCCGTCTATGAGCATATCAAGCGCGCCGAGCAGGTGCTGGAGAACTATGAGAATAAGCTGGGGTTATTGGCGAAGCATGAGAGCCGTACCCGGTATTTTGAAGAATTGCGCAGACTGCCGCAGGATGGAGCGCTGCTTGAGCCGTTCAAACGGCGGTTTGCGGATATTGTGGATTCTTTGGAGAAGCTGGAGTAGCTGAAGGGAGAAGCAGCCTATGGCATTTGAAGGATTAACCGGAAGACTGCAGAGCGTGTTCAGCAAGCTGCGCGGCAAAGGCAAGGTGTCCGAGGATGATGTAAACGAGGCAATGCGCGAGGTGCGCCTTGCGCTGCTCGAAGCGGACGTTAACTTTAAGGTCGTCAAGGACTTTGTGGCGAAGGTGAAGGAGAAGGCCATCGGTACAGAAGTGATGTCGAGCTTCACGCCGGGCATGGTGATCATCGACATCGTGAACAAGGAATTGACGGAGCTGATGGGCGGAAGCCAGGCGAAGCTGGCCAAGGCGAATAAGCCGCCGACCGTCATTATGATGGCGGGCCTCCAGGGCGCCGGTAAGACGACGACTTCCGGCAAGCTGGCTAAGCTGCTGCAAAAGGGAAATCACCGTCCGCTGCTCGTGGCCGGCGACATTTACCGTCCCGCTGCGATCAAGCAGCTTCAGGTGCTCGGAGAGCAGATCAAGGCGCCGGTGTTCACACTGGGCGACAAGACAAGCCCGGTTGAGATCGCGAAGCAAGGTCTGCAGCATGCCAAGGACAATAACCTCGATTATGTCATTATCGATACCGCCGGCCGTCTGCATATTGATGAAGACCTCATGGAAGAACTGAAGCAGATTCATGCGGCCGTGAATCCGGATGAAGTGCTGCTCGTGGTCGACGCCATGACCGGTCAGGACGCCGTGAACGTGGCCGACAGCTTCAACAAGCAGCTTGAGCTGACCGGCGTCGTGTTAACGAAGCTTGACGGTGATACCCGCGGCGGTGCCGCCCTCTCCGTTAAGGCCGTAACCGGCTGCCCGATCAAGTTCGCCGCTCTCGGCGAGAAGATCGACGCGCTGGAGCCTTTCCATCCGGAGCGGATGGCTTCGCGGATTCTCGGTATGGGCGACATGCTGTCGCTGATCGAGAAGGCGCAGGCCAACATCGACGCCGACAAGGCAAAGGAAATGGAACGTAAGATGCGCAATGCGGAGTTTACGTTCGATGATTTCCTGGAGCAAATGGATCAGGTCAAGAAGCTCGGCCCGATCGACCAAATCCTCGACATGCTCCCGGGCATGAACAAAGCCAAAGGCATGAAGGATTTGAAGGTCGACGACAAGCAGATGGGCCGCGTCGAAGCGATTGTGCATTCGATGACGAAGCAGGAGAAGAGCCAGCCCGAGATCATCAACCACAACCGCCGCAAGCGGATCGCCGCCGGCAGCGGCACCTCGCTTGCCGAGGTGAACCGGCTCATCAAGCAGTTCGATGAGATGCGCCGGATGATGAAGCAATTCTCTGGCATGATGGGCGGAATGGGCGGAGGCAAAGCCTCCAAGAAGAACGCCATGAAGCAGCTTAAAGCGCTCGGCGGCAAAGGCATGAAGTTCCCCTTCCGCTAATCTTTAAGGTTTTATCTTTTACTGCGATTAACCATTGTACAACATAGGTTAATCAGTGTTTATCTTTTTACTGCGATTAACCATTGTACAACATAGGTTAATCCGCCCTTAGTCTTATATCTTTTGAAGTTGTAGTTTTTAGGGGTTCAACCCGTAACTAGATAGATTCGCAGTTAAGCGTGTCCCGTAAGGGACGGAAAGCGATCATTACCCCAACCATCCAAGGTCCCGCAAGTCCACCCGCCAACGCCAATTGCCATTAGCGGGTGTCCAGAGGGCGGCAGCCCTTGGGGCCCTCCCCAGTGGGGAGGGTTTGGGAGGGGATACCCTTATAAGGAGGTGAATTTCGTGGCAGTACGTATTCGTCTGAAACGTATGGGTGCTCATAAAGCGCCTTTCTATCGTGTAGTGGTTTCCGATTCCCGGTCTCCTCGTGACGGTCGTTTTATCGAGGAAATCGGTTACTATAACCCGGTTGCACAACCGGCAGTAGTGAACATCGATGAGGAAAAAGCGCTCAAGTGGCTTCAAACCGGTGCGCAAGCATCCGACACGGTTCGCAACTTGCTGAGCAAAGCGGGTGTGTTGAAGAAGTTCCATGAGTCTAAGCTGCAGAAATAATGACTGATTGCGAGGGTCCTCTATGGAAGAATTAGTTGCAGTTATTGCTAAGGCTTTAGTGGATCATCCGGAAGATGTGACGGTGCGGACCGTGGAGAAGGATCATCTGATTGTATATGAACTTTCCGTTCATCCGAGTGATGTGGGCAAGGTCATCGGCAAGCAGGGGCGGATCGCCAAAGCGCTCCGGACAGTCGTCACATCGGCAGCAGTCAAGAGCGATAAGCGTGTCACCGTGGATATTTTATCCTGATTGGTGACCATTAAAAGAGGGGCTGGGGATCGCTGGATTCCGGCTCCTTTTGTCTAATTAAGAGAGATAAGATACGTCCCTGCGGAGCATAGGCTTTTTACACTGGGGAACGTTATTCATATAAAGTTGAAGCGTTAAGGGAGTGGATGGCATGACGGAATCGCTGTTAACGGTAGGCAAGCTGGTCAATACCCACGGGATTCGCGGCGAGATCAAAATATTATCCCGGACCGATTTTCCCGAGGTGAGGTTTGCTCCGGGGAGTAAGCTCCTGATTTTTCCGGAAGATGGAAAAGGACAGTTTGAGGTCACCGTGGAGGCGGCACGCGAGCATAAGGGAATGTATATCGTAAAGCTGAAGGGCTATAACGACATCAACCAGGTGGAAAAATATAAAGGCAGTCTGATCAAAGTTACAGAGGGCGACCGCGTGGAACTGCCGGAGAACGAGTACTATTTTCACGATATTATCGGCTGCGAGGTCTACACAGCTGAAGCAGAGGCTGCGCCGCTTGGCGTGATTTCTGAGATTCTGACCCCCGGCGCTAACGATGTTTGGGTTGTCAGACGTCCCAAAGGCCAGGATATACTGATACCCGTTATTGACGACGTAGTACTTGATGTTGATGTTCCGAACAAGCGTGTGAAGATTCAGCTGATGGAAGGACTGCTGTCATGATCCGGATCGATGTGCTGACGCTTTTTCCGGAAATGTGTGAAGGCGTATTCGGGACAAGTATTCTGGGCAAGGCGCGGGAAAAAGGCATCGTCCGGCTGAATGCGGTGAACTTCCGCGATTATGCGAACAACAAGCACGGCAGTGTCGATGACACTCCTTATGGCGGCGGCGGCGGGATGGTGCTCAAGCCTGAGCCGATCTTTGCCGCAGTGGAGCATATTCTGGACAATCTGGAGGGCCGGTCAGTGACAGAGAGCGAAACGGAAAGCGCAGATCCGACGCACTTGATCCCAGCTGGCGAAGGGTCTGAAGATAGAACAGCGGGCTTGGATCAAGCGGAGAACGTCAACCCGCGTATTATACTCATGTGTCCGCAAGGCCGGACTTTCGATCAGCGAATCGCTGAGGAGTTGGCCAAGGAGGAGCATCTTATTTTTATTTGCGGACATTACGAGGGCTATGACGAGCGTATCCGCGAGCATCTGGTTACGGATGAATTGTCCATCGGTGACTATGTGCTGACAGGCGGAGAACTGCCCGCGCTCACAGTTATCGACGCGGTAGTCCGTCTACAGCCCGGAGCGCTTGGGAATGAGTCCTCCGCGGTGACTGATTCGTTCAGCACGGGGCTGCTGGAGTACCCGCATTACACGCGTCCGCCTGAGTTTCGGGGCTGGAAGGTGCCGGATATGCTGCTGAGCGGCCATCACGCCAATATCGAAGCGTGGAGGAGAGAGCAGTCGCTGAAGCGAACGCTGGAACGCAGACCCGAGCTGCTTGAGCAGGCGGAGCTTACAGCAAAAGACCATAAGCTGCTGGAACGATTGAAAGCAGAATTAAATGAGGCTCGTGCCTGCAGCCGCAGCGAAGAAGAGAAGGCGTCTTTTTAACTTATCCGTTAAAAAGACGCCTTTTCGTTAATATGAAATGCAATTAGCCGTCATAAAAAGTTCAGTAGGGCCATATATTATTAAGGTGTCATTACCTGCATTTTTGGGTAATAAAGTAAGACGCCGTAAAATATAGAAAAGGCTTAACCAGCGAAAGGATGAACTTTGAAATGACAACGAAGTCACAAGAAGATTTCAAGCCGGATACGAACCCGATCCGCAAAGAGGCGGAGCCGCTCCGCACGGTCAGCGATATTATTGACTTCTACACGAACCGAAAATCTTGAAGTTTCTCGTCCCCTGGGGGACGGGTGCGAAACCTATCCATCAACCCTGCTAGGAGTCTATCGCCATCCATGCAGAGAGATAATTTCCAAGAGGACCACCCAATCCGTGAACTCTGGTTCAAAGGTTGGGTGGTCCTCTGCGTGATCAGCCAAGAAAGATAAATGATCGGAATTACATGAGCTTTTTGCAAAATGCTGTGCAAATGAAAAAAGACCGTCCGAAGACGGTCTCTCTACCCGAGGCGCTTAACTTTCATGATCCGTATCCCGCGCCACCAAAAGCCGATTCATTAGCCAATGGTCCGGGTAAGGGATACGTTCAACATGTCATTATTAATGTGAACGCACCTCCTTTCCTTGTACGGACAGTATAGCATAGGAGTACTGAAATATCTATATAATTCTAAATGTTTTTTTAGCATTTTTACGGGTAGGGGGGATAGCGGCGTACAAATATTGGGGATATCATAAATCTGTGAAATGTTTATATAAATAAAGGGTATTTTGTATTATTATTAATATATCAGTTCTGAAGGAGGTATTTTATGAAATATTTTAATTATAAGTTAATTAGTACATACCGTACTCAACTGATGGGGATATCCATATTATGGATTGTATTTTTTCACTCTACGATTAATACCTCCTCTTTTCCAATCATTAATACATTTAAAACAATCGGATATGGAGGAGTAGATATTTTTTTGATGTTATCTGGTTTGGGGTTATATTTCTCGTGGCAGAAAGACAATAACGTTATAACATTTTATAAGAGACGACTACTGCGTATTATTCCAACTTATATGATATTTGTATTTATTATTTGTCTCCTTTATTGGTATGTTGGTGAAATGTCGCTTACAGATGTAGTTTTGAATTTGACCACACTAAGTTTTTGGGTGGACTCTAAAAATAAATTTGATTGGTATGTCCCAGCAATTTTGGTTCTATATTTACTTACACCCGTATTTATGCACTATTTCAAGTCGAAAAACAAGTATATTTCAGTTGCTGCGGCTATTCTTATTGGATTACTAATAACTGTTGTTATTACACCAACACCTCTATCTTATCTAAATATTTTTACTATAAGAATTCCAATATTTTTCATAGGGTTTCTTGTAGGTTATTGGATTGAGACCCGTAAAAAAGCTAACTTGTTACATTTAGTAGTAAATATAGTGATGGCAATTTTGGGTTTAATCTTTTTAGCTGTAAGTATAAAGAATTTACCATATGAATTTTCATGGCACTATGGCTTATTTTGGTATCCATTTATTTTAATTACATTACCTTTGTGTATGTTTGCGGCAGCCTTTTTACAAACCCTTTCAAAGCTTGGTATTAAAAAATTTATCTTCTTAACTTTCTGCGGTACACACAGTCTTGAAATATATTTGATCCATGAAAGGGTTTTAAATATTACTGCTAAAATAAGCGGAAATCTAAGTATAGACAATTTTATATATAATCTAATTTGCATTTTAATTACTTTACTAATGGCATTTTTGCTAAAAAAATCAATAGCTAGCTTTACCGCTAAATTCACGAGAACTATTCAATCAAGAAAAGTGGCTTAAATTATTGCGTTCATCTAACTTCAGTTGATAGCTTAAGCTGAAATTTATTGTAAATTCTGCGTTAGATTTATACTTGCAACAATGGGGGAATAAGCCGTATAATAATATTCGTCGCTGACATTCCACTTATATGGATTGTGTATGCGCAGTAGCAGCTTGCAAATATCGGGGTATGGCGCAGTCTGGTAGCGCGCACCCTTGGGGTGGGTGAGGCCGTGGGTTCGAATCCCGCTACTCCGATTTTCTTGAACTTAAAAACCGCAACATGACCAATTTTTAGATTGGTGGTTGCGGTTTTTTGTTTTTATAACAAAGCATTATTTCGTTACACTGATCGCACCCACGGAAGAGGAGAGGGAGAGGAGCGGTCCGCCTCCATTAATATCGCTCTTGCCGGAGGGTACTCCGGAAACGCGGCCGAGATCGGTGTCTGCCTCAAGCGTGCAGCTCAGCGATTGCTCCAAAGCTGCTTTTATGCTGCCTACATCAGTGCTGGCAGTGAGGGAGGAACTGCTGTCCATTGCGGCAATAGCAAGTGAAATGCTGCCGGTGTCGGTGTTTATGCTGGATTTCCCTGTAATATGTGCATCTTCAATACTCACACTTCCGACATCGCTGGAGATATGGTAGGTGCCCGTTAATCCGTGAAGTTTGATTTTTCCGACATCGCCCTTAATGTCAAACTGGCTAATGCTTGCGGGAATTTCAATAATGTATGAGATACTGAAGTCGGAGGTGCCGTACGTTCTGCTTGCCCATGACCATAAATCGGTGTCTGGCTTATCTTTCGGATGAGTGTTCACTTTCAGTTCGCCGCCGCTCTCCCGAATGGATACTTCGGCGCTGTTTAAAATGCGCTGGCTGGTATCTTTTCTGCCAAGAGCATTGTAAGAAATAATCGTTGCGGTTACATTTAAATCGGTTCCACTGCCCGGCTTTAATTCAATATCGCCTACCGAATTATCAAGGACAAGCGTCGAAGCCGAACCGACCGGACTCTGGGTGGAGAGTTGTTTGGTGATTCTTCCAGACTTGAGCTGGTCCGATACGTGATCCGCAGTGTCTTCAATCGTTTGCGCGGCGCTACCCACTGCCTCCCCGACGTTTTGCTGAATAGTCTCACCGAATGACTCCGCTGCCTGCCCGATGTCCCGCATCGAGGTCTCCATATCGTTGCTCGCGCTGTCCGCCGACTTCCCGGGAAGCGGTGTACAGCCTGCTAGAAGCAGCGCCGCAAATAGGGCAGCCATTGTCACTTTCTTCATACTTTTTCTCAATTCGATGTCCCCCTTTAATAAACAAACAAAACATTTTGAACCGCAGCAATCCGATCTTGCCAATCCCCTAATTATTCGCCTGAAAGTATGTACTAAGCGCATTATATCTTATGGAAATTTATTGAAACAGGGGCTGGAGACTGGTGCTAAACTAGACTAAAGTTGGGGAGGATAGAGATAAGTGGCTGTTTCGCCAGCAAACATCCTGCAAGAATCCGGTAACGGCCTAAAAAGTTGTTTCAGAAAAAAGACTTCCCGTATAATAATAAATAAAGCCCCCAAAAGAAAGGATACTTGCTGATGCGATACATTGTATTCCTCATGATTTTGTTGGCGGTAGCTGTCATTTATACTGTAACCCGGGTTCTGAACACAAGGAAGACGAAAAAAGGAAATGCTCCAAAGAACAATGTGATTCCACTGGATGCGCACCGAAAAGCGCGGAAAAGTACGGATGAACAGCCCTGCTCAAGCTGCAAAAAGAAAAACGGCAAGCTTATTTTTTATGCACAGGATGACGGCTCGGTTGTCGGCTTATGCAAGGACTGCCAAGCAAAGGCCAAAAAGCGGGATATGCTCCCTCTATAATCTCATAAATAGGTTGTATTCATTCGCCTGGTATGATATCATTAATTCTGTTGTGTGGAATACGGTGGTCCGCTGCGGATGATGAAGGAGAACGAAGATTTCTCCGGAGGAGGCATGAACACCTGTACGGAAGGAGGAAGTCCTTAATGAATATTTTACAAGAAATTACACAAGAACAGCTCCGCAAGGATATCCCGAGCTTTCGCCCTGGCGACACTTTGAAAGTGCACGTTAAGGTTATCGAGGGAACCCGCGAACGTATCCAGCTGTTCGAAGGCGTTGTAATCAAACGCCGCGGCGGCGGAATCAGCGCGACTTTTACGGTTCGTAAAATTTCTTACGGCGTTGGTGTGGAAAGAACATTCCCGATCAACTCGCCTAAGATTGACAAAATCGAAGTAATTCGCTATGGTAAAGTTCGTCGCGCCAAGCTGTACTACCTGCGTGAACTGCGTGGTAAAGCTGCAAGAATTAAAGAGATTCGTCGCTAATCCAAGCGGCAAAGGAAAGGGGCTTGATTTCAAGCCCTTTTCGTTTATTAAGATTTTGACATACTTTACAGATAGATAAAGCTGGGGACGGGCTTCTTTCGAAAAAGCCTTCTGAGGAAATTAAGGCAGAGGTTTTTTGGGGTGAAGTTTTTTTGATTTGTATTGGTTCATAAAAAATCCTTGGACTGTCAAGGTTAAGGAGAGGACGGTGAACTATGCAGCAGGATTTGCAGCAGGGACAAGGCGAGGGCGATAATCAGGCTTCGCACGTTCCGCCCAAGCAAAAGAATGAACTGTTGGAATGGGTAAAAGCGATCGCGATCGCTTTAATACTGGTTATTCTGATTCGTTGGCTGTTGTTCAAACCGTTTATTGTGGACGGACCATCCATGCAGCCGAACTTCCATACCGGCGAGCGGGTAATCGTCAATGAAATTCTGTATGACTTCCGGTCCCCACAACGGGGCGAAGTTATTGTATTTCATGTGCCTTCCGAAGGCAGGGATTTCATTAAGCGGGTCATCGCTGTAGCCGGGGATACCGTAAAGGTTGAAGGCGACGTAGTGACCGTAAACGGCAAAAAGGTAGACGAAACCTACATTCAAGGAGCGATCGACCAGGCGCATAAGAACAACCAGCTTTACAACAACAAGAACTTCCCCAACGAGGACTTTAAGGACGGAGTCGTGCCTGAAGGCTATGTATTCGCTATGGGGGACAACCGTTCCGACAGCAAGGACAGCCGGATGATTGGCTATATTCCGCTGGGCGATATCGTCGGCCGGGCCGATGTGATTTTCTGGCCGGTGTCGGATATGGAATGGATTAAGCATTAACATACTTACTCAAAGGAGGCGATGGGCAGTGACCATACAATGGTTTCCGGGTCATATGACGAAAGCCAGACGGCAAATCGAGGATAGATTGAAGCTCATTGACGTTGCTATAGAACTGCTCGATGCCCGTCTTCCGCTGTCCAGCCGCAATCCGATGATTGACGATATTTTGCGGGATAAGCCGCGGCTTATTATTTTGAACAAAAGCGACTTGGCTGATCCAGAGATGAACCGGCAGTGGCTTGCTTTTTTCAAGGGAGAGGGGCATGCCGTGCATCTCGTAGACGCCTCGACCGGCAACGGAGTTAAGGAAATTCCGGATCAGGTCAAGCTTCTGCTCAAAGAAAAGATCGACAAGCAGATCGCCAAAGGGATGAATCCGCGGGCGATGCGGGCGCTCATCGTCGGCATTCCCAATGTGGGCAAATCGACGCTGATCAACCGGATGGCCGGCCGCAACATCGCGGCAACGGGCGACCGTCCGGGCGTCACGAAAGGACAGCAGTGGATCAAGACCGGAGGGAACCTTGAGCTTCTCGATACCCCGGGGATATTGTGGCCGAAGTTCGAGGATCAGCAGGTCGGTTACCGGTTGGCGATTACCGGAGCGATTCGTGAGGAGATTCTCAATGTGGAAGACATCGCGTTCTATGCGGTCAAATATTTGCTTCGGGACTACGGTGACAGATTCCGGGAGAGGTACGGGATTGATAAGCTTCCGGAGGATTTGGAGAACCCGGACGAAATTGTAGCAGTTATGGAAGCGGTGGGCCGTAAGCGCGGCTGCCTGGTCAGCGGAGGAAGAGTCGATCTCGAGAAGGCCTCCCGTACTCTGCTGCATGAGCTGCGTGCCGGCAAGCTGGGCCGGTTCACGCTGGAAGCACCGAACACGAAAGGCTAACAGCGCGGATTTCGTACTTAATCATGGCAGATTCGAACGCGGCAAGACTTCCGGGTGCAATGCAGTCTAGTCTATACGCAACCAACAATTGAATAGCAGCGCGCTATAAACAAAGAGTCCGTCGTTTTCGGCGGCTCTTTTTTTGCATGGGATGAGGTTAACATAAGCGGAGAAACTTTTTACATAAAATTGCGTTTCAATAACTAGAAGTATAATCATTGGCAGTGTTAACTGAGAGGCTATGGAAAAAGAATCCTCGTAAATAGTGGAGTGACCTTGCCTGCCGGCCTGTGGTAAGCTTGAATAAGAAGCAGGCGATAAGCAGCGGAAATTATAGTTTGGCAGGTGGGTGAACGAATGGATATCGATATGCTGTTCTATGAAAAAGAGGGCTGGGGGCAGTCTTACTGCCGCATTGCCGGAGTGGACGAGGTGGGCAGAGGCTGTCTGTTCGGCGACGTGGTTGCGGCAGCGGTCATTTTGCCGGAGGGTCTGATGATCGAGGGAGTGGATGACTCCAAAAAGCTGACAGCTAAAAAAAGGGAGGCTCTGTACGAGTTAATTATGGAGCAGGCGCTGGCTGTCGGTGTGGGTCATGTGGATTCTTCTATGATCGATGAAATCAATATCAAGCAGGCTTCAAGGCTGGCCATGAAGAAAGCGGTGGAAGGGCTCGGTATCCGGCCGGATTATATGCTGATTGACGCGGAAAAGATCGATCTCCCTCTGCCGCAGCGGGCAATTATTAAGGGGGATGCCAACAGTCAATCGATCGCAGCGGCGTCGATCATAGCCAAAGTAACTCGCGACAGACTGTGCGAAGGATTATGGGAGGACTTGTATCCGGATTACGGGATTGCCATACATAAGGGGTATGCGACAAAGCTTCACCGCGAGCGGATTGTAACGCTGGGGCCGACGCCGATGCATCGGCGCAGCTTTTTGGGAAGAATCCTGGTGGAGCAGCCTACATTATTTTAACAGATTCTTCAAAATTAAAAATAGAGATGTAGTGCAGTCCGGTGAAGCTGTTAAGCCGGGCTGTTTTTTTTCCAGATAAAAATGGAGAACACCGCTTCACTTGCAAAAATGGCGGCAGATGCCGATATAAAAGCAAGAAGTTAAGAAGACAGGGGGAAGCGGCGTGAACATTGGGTCTTTGATTCGCGGACTGCTGGGAGACAGCAAGCCAGGAGCAGCGAAAGCACTTGAATTGAAAGAAGGACAGATCGTCCGCGGCGTTGTTCTCAATGTATCGGAATCGGGAAAAGAAGCGCTGGTACAAATTCACGGTACGCCCGTGCGTGCAGAGCTGGAGACGCCGCTGCAGCCAGGGCAATCACTAAATCTGCAGGTGGGGCCACCGGGGGATCGGGGGATGCCGGTATTGAAGCCGGCTCCGGCGGGCAGCAGCGCTTCCCCTCAGACGATGGGGGAGGCGCTGAGCGCGCTTGGTCTGAGCGATTCCAAGGCAGGGCGTGAAATCATACAGGCCATGCAGGCCGGAGGGTTGCCTTTGACCAAGGAAACGGCCGCCAAGCTGAATCTGGTAATAGATGCCAAACCGGCGAACGTGCCTGTGCAGGAGTGGCTGGAAGCGGCTGTCATTGCGGAAAAAAGAGGTCTCCCGGTAACTCCTGGAAGCGTCAGAGGACTTCAGCAGGCGGTGTTCGGGCCGCAGCTTCACCAGCTGCTGTCCGCGCTGGAAGATCAGTTGAATCTGTGGATGGAGCAGCAGAAGGGGGGCGGAGAAGGATTGGCGGCCCAGCCGGGCGCTGATACTGGCACTTCGCCTGAAGCTGCTGGGGGTCTCACCGGAAATGCTGCCAATCAGGCAGCAGGAACTGCAGGAGCGGCAAATGCCCAAAACAGTGAAGCACAGGCAGGAAATTCGGAGCCGTCGGGCGTAAAGGCATCGGTCGCCGGAACGGATTCGGTCACAGCTGGCAATGGTAATGCCGCAGTGGGGAGCGAAGCGGCGAAGACGGAAGCCGACGGGAAGACGGCGGACAGAAGCGGGGCAGCTCTGTCGTCGGCTGCGACACAAGGAGATCCGGATACGGTTGAAGGAATGAACGGAAAGGTACAGCCGGGGCGTGGGTTGGAAGCGGATGGAAGCGAAACGCAAGCCCCCAGTGGAACCGCCAGCAAAGGCCTAACAGGGGGCAGCGAATCATCAGTTCATGGCGCGAGCATGCCGGAAGGCGGACAGGCCGCTGGTGAAGCCGGGACTGAAAGTGTGCAGTCAGGCCGGGGTTTATCGGCAGCTGAAACGCAGGCGCAGACCGGAGAAGCGCAGGCGAGCGGGAAGGCAACGAATGAGACTCAGGCCAGAGGCGGAGTGCAGAATAGCGGTGCGGCCGCAGGCGAAGTGAAGGCTGGCGGATCGGCACCTGATGGGTTGGGTGCCGGAGGCGTGCGGGCTGATGGGCTGGCGGCTAATGAGACATGGGCCGGGGGAGTGCAGGCGGCGGCTTCAGAGGCGCAGCCGCGGGCTGGCGCCCTGCTCGCGAAGCTGCAGGGCGTGCTCGGCGAGCTGCGGGACACGCTGCCGCAGCTCGCCGCTCTCCCGCCGTCGGACGCGGCGGGAGAGCCCTCCCGCGCGGATGCGGCGCGCGGGCCGGGTCCGGCTGCGGCGCAGCCGCAGCCGGAAGCCACCCAGGGCGGCGCATGGGTGGCGCGGGTGCTCAAGCTGCTCGGTGCAGAGCACGAGCAGCAGGCGCTCCGCGGCGGCGGGGGGCTGACCGCCGCTGCGGAGCTGGGCCCGGCGCATCCGCAGGGCGCGCCGGGAGCGGTCGCCGGGGAGCGGACCGGCGACACGGTCAAGGGCGTGCTGCTGCAGGCAATGGGCAGCAGCGACGTTCCCGCGGCGCTGAAAGAAGCCGCGGGGCAGCTGGTGCAGCATCTGACCGGCCAACAGCTGCTGCTGAACACGGACCGGACAGCGCCGTTTGCGCAGGTTACACTGTTCCTGCCGCTTAAGGGGCCGGACGGGGAGGAGACCGCTTCCGTCCATATACAGTCCCGGCGGGGGCCCAAGGGGGAGCTGGATGCGTCAAACTGCCGGCTGTGGTTTGATCTGGATATGAAGGCTCTGGGTCAGACGCTCGTCGATGTGCAGGTCGTTGACCGCATTGTCAGCCTGAAGCTGCACAATAACGAGTCATGGGCGCAAGAACTGTTTGAAACATCGAAGGATGAGATCAAGTCCGCGATAGAGACGATTGGCTATCAGCTTTCCTCCTTTAAGGCGGAGCCGTTCCCTGCTCAAAATACCGAAAAGCCGGGCAAGGGACCGGGCATCCCGGACGATTACGTTCCCGATTCTTATAAAGGAGTGGATTACCGGATATGAAAGATTCTTCCGACGAACTCTTATACAGCATGAAAAAAGCGGTGGCGCTCAAATATGTGCCGGGGAAGACCGAAGCTCCGGTCGTTGTCGCCAAGGGGCAGGGAAACATTGCCGAAGCGATCTTGCAGAAGGCAAAAGAAAACGGCGTTGCCATTCAGGAGGATGCCGCATTAGTCGAAGTGCTTTCCAAGCTTGATCTCGACCAGCAAATACCGCCCGGATTATATCATCTGGTAGCTGAAATATTAAGCTACGTATACCGAAGTGATGCCGCCGCCGGAACCGGGGAATGGGATGAACGAATTGAATGAGCTGAGCGGGAAGGCTGGAAATTACGCCAAGAGTGAGGAAGCTTGTTATAACCGTAAGCAAAAAGGCAGAGCGGCCGAAGAAGCAGCCGTGCTTTACCTCTCAGCCAAAGGCTATGCCATTGTGGAGCGCAACTGGCGCTGCCGGACGGGTGAGATCGACATTATCGCCGAGCAGGGCGGCCGCCTCGTTTTTGTCGAAGTGCGCAGCCGAAGCGGCAGCTTGGCGCAGGGAACGCCGGAGGAATCGGTAGATGCCCGCAAAATAGACCAAGTGCGGCGGACTGCGGGAGTTTACATGCATGCCAATCGTCAAGGCGAACGTCTCGTGTCTTTTGATGTCATTACGGTAATGTTAAACCGGGATTTAAGTGTCTCTTCGCTCAATCATATTTGCGAGGCATTCTAATCTAAGGTGATTTATGCGCAAAAGTGCAAATGCCTGTCAGATGGGAATTATTAACTTTCAAGCAATTAAGGCTCGTTGACTGGGATGAGAGTTTCAAAATGGCTCGCCATGGGTCAGTCCAGAATGAAAATGGGTATACATTAGTGTAACCGTTTATTACATCAAGAGGAGGCTGTCCGAGTGAACCAACAATATGATGTACAAGTGAAATTTGTTTGCCAACATTGCGGGCAGGAAATTGGAGTTGTATTTAATACAGAGCCGGTTACGACCATCAGTTGTGGCTCTTGCCGTCAGACTTTTACTGTCATGAGGCCGGCGATTGCGGAAGAAATATTAATTGATTGGGAAAATGAAGCGCTGTTCCAAAAAATACGCGCGGATAAGTCACAGAGCAGTAATGCAAGCTTGATGACGCTGATTATTAATGTTATTGAACTATTAACCTGGCGGGATAACGGAGCCGGTCAGGTTGAGGCGATTAAAGCGATGCGGCAATGGCTGATTGAGAATGAGGGTACGCCGATTCTTGCCGAGCTGATGCAATCATCAGACAATCCGCGGCTCCATAAACGCAATTTGTGAAGTGGTGAAAAGCGGAAGCTTCTAGCTTACACAGCAGGAACAAAGGTAAGCAGGGATCGCAATCCGGGCTTCGGGCGGAACTGGCAAGAGTCGCGTGCGGGGCCTGTTTGCCATGCATGGAGAAAGCACCAGGCAAGCATATATTTATATACGAAAAAACTGCGCGCCTACCTTGTGCCATACACATCTACGATTAAACGCAACTGTTTTATATAAGACTGTCTATATACATATGAAATCGTAAACAGAGGAGGAGAGAGATAGATGACAAAAGTCTATTTCACATCGGATCATCATTTTGGGCATAAAGCCATTATTGATTATGAATCCCGGCCATTCGAGACTGTGGAGCAGATGAATGAATCGATGATTGCAAGCTGGAACCAAACGGTTGGGCAAACGGACCAGGTATTTCATCTGGGCGATTTTTCTTCTTTGGGGAAAGAGGAGACAAGCCAAATATTATCCAGGCTGAACGGCTATAAGACGCTGATTCTGGGCAATCATGACCGCGACCGTTCCCGCAGTTGGTGGCTGGATGCCGGATTTCAGGAAGTGAGCGGGAACGGCATTATTTATAAAGATTTTTTTCTGCTTACCCATGAGCCTATGTACATGAATCGGCACATGCCTTACGTAAATATACACGGTCATATCCATGGGCAAAAGTACGAAGGGATTAATCATTTCAATGTTTGCGTAGAGCACTGGAACTATAAGCCGGTGTCATTTGAAGCCATTATGGAAGCCTTAACCTCGCAGCAGGAAGCAAGCGGGAACCCTCCGGCCGAAAGCTGATTGACTTAGCCTATCTTGCGTTTAGCGGCTGGTACAACTGCAGCAAACCATCCGAATACAGTGATGACTCGAAGCCCAAACACACTTTTCTGCGGCGAGTCGCACATTTCGTCAAATTTTTTCTTCTATAATATTAGGTGGAGGATATTTGAATTCTACTCCTCTTCAACGGGCTGCTTGTCCAGGTTGCGGTACTGCAGCGCTTCCGCGATGTGAGCGGATGAAATCCCGTCCGCCCCGTCCAGGTCGGCGATGGTGCGGGACAGCTTCAGTATGCGGTCATAAGACCGCATACTCAGTCCCAGGTTCTCCAGCAGCGAGTGCAGCATGCGGGCGCCCTCTGGACCGGGATCGGCGTAGCGGCGCAGGGATGTGCCGTATAGCTCGCTGTTCCAGGAGATGGGCAGGCGCCGGTAGCGCTCAGCCTGAATGGCTTGAGCCGCTTCTACGCTGGAGCGCATTTCCGCCGTCGACAGGCCGGCACTTCCTTTGACATCCCATTCTCTGGGCCTTGGTACATCAACTTGAAGGTCGATGCGGTCCAGCAGCGGCCCCGAGATCCTCCCGCGGTACTGAGCGATGCGCGCCGCGCTGCATGTGCATCGCTGCTGGGGATGCCCGCTTCCGAGGAAACCGCAGTGGCACGGATTCATAGAAGCAGCGAGCATAAATCTAGCTGGAAAAGTAAAAGCGGCCCTTGCCCTGCTGATCGTTACGACATGGTCTTCCAGCGGCTGGCGCAGCACTTCCAGCACGCTGCGCGAGAATTCAGGCATCTCGTCGAGGAACAGAATGCCCCGATGCGCCAGACTGACCTCCCCCGGCTTTGGAACGCTGCCGCCGCCGATCAATCCCGCCCCGGAGATGGTATGATGGGGCGAGCGGAAGGCCCTTTCCCGAATCAGTCCCCGGTGAGCGTCCTTCAGCTTGCCTGCAGCGCTGAATATTTGGGTGACCTCCAGCGCTTCGCTGTCGGTCAGGGCAGGCAGAATCCCGGGCAGGCGCTTAATCATCATCGTCTTACCCGTGCCTGGCGGGCCAATAAGAAGGAGGTTATGCATGCCGGCGGCGGCAATGGTCAGCGCCCGTTTGACATGATGCTGGCCCAGCACATCGCTGTAGTCCTCCTGCATCTCTTCCGCTGGTTCTGAGGCAGTTGGGAAGCTGATGGGGGAAATATAACGAAGATGCTCCAATGACAGCGCCATCACGGGCTGAGATGGGCTTGGCCTGCTGCTCGCCGTTACCGGAAATGGCAGGCTGTTCATTTCGTCTTCCAGCCCATCCGCCGCATGGAAATCGGCTGAACCTGCCGTATCAGAGGCTATACAGGTGTCATTCTGTTCTTCTGGCTTGCTTATGTTGTGAGAAAGCGACGGCTCCGGTCCACGCAGATCCCGCAAATGATCAAGAGCATAGACCAGCATGCCGCCGATTAGGGCTGCTTCCGCCGCGTTGCCGCCCGGCAGCAGCACGGCTCCGAAACCGGCCTTTCGGGCGGCTTCGATCATCGGCAGCACACCGGTTACCGGGCGGAGGCTGCCGTCAAGCGCGAGCTCGCCGATTATTAACGTCTTTCTTGCAATAGGCATCACAAGCTGACCGCTTGTCGTCAGAATGCCGACAGCGATCGCAAGATCAAAAGCCGAGCCTTCCTTGCGCAGATCGGCCGGGGCCAGATTAATGGTAACCCGCTGCTGCGGATAGCGGAAGCCGCAATTCCTCACGGCGGAGCGGACGCGAAGAGCCGCCTCGCGTATGGAAGAGTCTGGAAGCCCGATAATATGGGTCTGCGGCAAGCCGTTTGCGAGGTCCACCTCAACGCCGATCATTACGCCCTCAATTCCGTACAGGCACGCACTGTGCATTTTTCCATACATAACAAAACACCTCTCTCCAAAAGTCGGCACATCATGTGCGCAAGGCTTCAGTAAAGAGGTGCTTCCCCATTTTCCGAAAATATTGATATGCATCCATTATATAAATCAATCCAGGTACAAATCAATAGTCATTGCCAATCGGAACTTCTCCTGAGCAGTCAACCTGCTGTAAAATGATAGATTAATATTTTATACAATATAATTTAAGGCTAATAAAATTAAAGCCAAATGATTTTTTGCAAATAACATTCAAACAGCAAAATATGATAAAATTGAGTAAAGAAAGCAGGTGAATATAAGCTATGACACAAAAATCAACGATTATTCCAGAACTGCTGCTCGATAACCAGCTTTGTTTCACAATCTATGCTTGTTCGCGAGAGATAACGAAGCTGTATCAGCCATTTCTTGATGAGCTCGGCGTTACGTATTCACAATATCTTGTCATGCTTGTTCTGTGGGAGAAAGAGCAATGTACCGTCAAGGAGATTGGCAACGCCTTGTACCTTGATTCCGGGACGCTGACTCCGCTGCTGAAGCGTCTGCAGGCCGCCGGACTAATTATTCGCGAGCGTTCGCAGGACGATGAGCGCAAAGTGCTGATTTCTCCAACGGATGAAGGCTGGGCGCTTCAGGATCAAGCTAAAGATATCCCGGGCGTAATGGCGGAAGGAATGAAGATGTCCAAAGAGGAATTCGGAGATCTCCTTCTGCAGTTCCGCAGTTTATTGAACAGGGTACATCAAGCGAATTGCCGTAATTGAAATGGATGTCCAAGAAGTTTGTCAATGATATCGTTCGCATTTCGGTATGAAACCATGCGAAAATGTATGTATAAAGCATGAAAGATTTATGAGGTAAGCGTTTTAAAAACATGATACAATATTCTGGGTTTCCAAATTTGGCATTGCAACCTCATTGCCAACTTGCAGGAAGAAGGCTGCCGGTTTTCCGGAATTGGACCTTTTGTCTGCTTAAGGGAATTCAGGATGCTGAACCGGACCGAACCCGATCTAGCGGTAATCCATACGGAAAGCGGAAAGTCTGCAGGCTGCCTGCGGGCTCCGCTACACTTTAGGAGGCTTCCGGAATGAATATCCACGAGTATCAGGGAAAAGAAGTGCTAAAAAGTTACGGCGTCACCGTACCGAATGGGAAAGTGGCTTTTACCGTAGAGGAAGCGGTAGCTGCAGCCCAGGAACTGAACAGTCCCGTCGCCGTTGTGAAAGCGCAGATCCATGCGGGCGGCAGAGGAAAGGCCGGGGGCGTCAAGGTCGCAAAGAATTTGGATGAAGTCCGCTCATATGCCGGAGAAATTCTCGGTAAGACACTGGTTACGCACCAGACAGGTCCCGAAGGCAAAGTAGTAAAACGGCTGCTCATCGAAGAGGGCTGCCATATCCTCAAGGAGTATTATATTGGGCTTGTGGTCGACCGGGGAACGGGGCGTATCGTGCTGATGGGTTCCGAAGAGGGCGGAACAGAAATCGAAGAGGTGGCGGCCCTGCGCCCGGAGAAGATTTTTAAGGAAACCATTGATCCGGCGGTGGGACTGCAGGTGTTTCAGGCACGCAGGTTGGCCTACAATATTTTCATCCCGAATGATCTCATTAGCCAGGCGGTCAAGTTTATGCAAGCGCTCTATTCCGCTTTTGTGGATAAAGACTGCTCGATTGCCGAAATAAATCCGCTGGTCATTACGAAGGACGGCAAGGTTCTGGCGCTTGACGCCAAGCTGAATTTTGACTCGAATGCGCTGTTTCGCCATAAGGATATTCAGGATTTGCGCGACATGGACGAGGAAGACGAGAAGGAAATCGAAGCCTCCAAATACGATCTGAGCTATATTGCGCTGGATGGCAATATCGGCTGTATGGTCAACGGCGCAGGATTGGCGATGGCAACGATGGATATCATCAAATATTACGGAGGCGAACCGGCCAACTTCCTTGATGTGGGCGGCGGCGCAACAGTGGAGAAAGTGACCGAGGCGTTCAAGATTATTTTGTCCGACTCCAAGGTAAGAGGGATTTTCATAAATATATTTGGCGGTATTATGCGCTGTGACGTGATTGCCAGCGGAGTGGTAGAAGCGGCCAGACAGCTGGGGCTAACCAAACCGCTCGTAGTCCGTCTTGAAGGTACCAACGTAGAGCTGGGCAAGCAGATTTTGTCTGGTTCGGGACTGAATATCGTTTCGGCGGATTCCATGGCTGACGGAGCCCGTAAAATTGTCTCACTTGTGCAGTAATGACAAATTTGCCGCGATTTCCTGTACTTTACAATAAGGAATAGGATGTGAATAGGGATGAGCATTCTTGTCGATAAAAATACGAAAGTCATCACGCAGGGGGTTACGGGTTCGACGGGCTTGTTCCATACTAAAGGTGCGCTGGAGTACGGGACGAAGATGGTGGGCGGCGTTACGCCGGGTAAAGGAGGCACCTCATTTGACATCACGCTGAATAACGGCAAAACAGTAAGTCTGCCTATCTTCAATACGGTGATCGAGGCCAAGAAGGCGACGGGTGCGACCGCCAGCGTTATTTATGTGCCTCCGGCTTATGCGGCTGATTCGATTATGGAGGCGGTAGATGCCGAACTCGATCTTGTAATCTGTATTACAGAGGGAATTCCGGTGCTTGATATGGTCAAGGTGAAGCGTTACCTCGAGGGCCGCTCCACGGTGCTGATCGGTCCGAACTGTCCGGGTATTATTACGCCTGGGGAATGTAAAATCGGCATTATGCCGGGCTATATCCACATGCCGGGATATGTCGGCGTCGTGTCCCGCAGCGGAACACTGACCTATGAAGCGGTTCATCAGTTAACAACCCGCGGCATCGGCCAGTCGTCAGCGGTAGGCATCGGAGGCGATCCTGTCAAGGGATCGGAATTTATCGATATTCTGAAAAGGTTTAATGATGATCCCAGCACGAAGGCGGTCATTATGATCGGCGAAATTGGAGGGACGGCTGAGGAGGAAGCTGCCGTATGGATTCGTGACCATATGACCAAGCCGGTAGTTGGCTTCATCGGGGGAAAGACAGCCCCTGCAGGCAAGCGGATGGGTCATGCTGGCGCGATTATTTCGGGCGGTAAAGGTACGGCCAGCGAGAAAATCGCGGTTCTTGAAGCGTGCGGTATCAGAGTTGCTCCAACACCCGCTGAAATGGGCTCAACGCTTGTAAGTGTACTGGAAGAAAGAGGAATTCTAAACGCTTGCACGACGCATTAAGCCCTTTGTGAAGCTACGCAACATTCCCGGGCGACTGTCCCCTGACAAAACAGTACTTCCGGTAACCGTCCAATTGTGTATAATAATAACAAAGGTAAGCAACCTTTTATTCTCTTTACGGGGATAGAAGGTTGCTTTTTTGCGTTTGCGCTGCGAGCAACACAAAATTTGGAGGGTGTGCACCTCCTATACGAGGGAGAGTCTGTTTATGAACAATCGGGATATATTATTCGGTTTGCATGAAGTGGAAGGCATTGGCTGGAGGAGCATCGGCAAAATTCGCAAAGCGGGATTTTTGTCGGAACAGGCGTTTGACTGTACGGTGGAGGATTGGGAGAGAATCGGCATCACGCCTGGAATGTCGGCAAAGCTGTCGAAAACTCTGACCCCGGATTGGGTGCAACAGCGCCGTTCTCTCATAGAATCAGCCGATGTATCGATGGTTACCATATTCGATGATCAATATCCTCAGCTGCTGAAAGAAACATCCCAGCCTCCCTGGGTATTATACTACCGGGGACGGGCTGAGCTGCTGCATAGACCCGGTATTGCGCTTGTTGGCACGCGCGTTCCAACGTCTTACGGCCGCAAGGTTGGAGCCGTTCTCGCCGAGGAGTTGGCCGCAAGCGGCCTTGCCGTTGTCAGCGGGTTGGCCCGCGGAATCGACAGTATCTGTCATGAAGCGGCGCTAGGGCAGCAAGGGGGAACCGTGGCTGTGATGGCTACCGGGATGGACAAAATATACCCTCCGGAGAATCGCGAACTGCTGGAACGGATTTCACGTGAAGGCCTGGTGGTCACTGAATATCCGATCGGCACCAAAAGCCACCCCGGCCTTTTTCCTCAGCGTAACCGGATTATAGCCGGGCTCACTCTCGGAACCGTCGTCGTAGAAGCTGACAGCCGCAGCGGCTCTCTGATCACGGCAGATGCCGCCCTTGAAGCGGGAAGGGATGTATATGCTGTTCCCGGACCGATTACTTCCCCAAAAAGCAGGGGGGCGCTCGAACTGATCAAACAGGGAGCGGCTCTAGTGACGGGTGCAGCCGACATCATAGCGGAATACGTCTCTCTGCTGCCTGAGCCTGCAGATTTTACACCGGATCGGGAGACCGGGAGCGACAGGATTGGGATGGTATGCAGTGAAAAGAATTTGACAAGTGACGAGTCCCGCCTATACCATATACTGCATCAGGGACCATGTTCTCTGGATGAATTGTTGGAAAAAAGCGGTCTGGATTTTGGACATTTGCATTCCGTTCTGTTATCTTTAATCATAAAAAAAGCGGTAACATCCTTACCAGGCGCAGTATATAAGGTTATATAATAGAGAAGTTTGAGGGTTTGGCGTACTCTTCCGAACTGAGTTTTGCTATAGAATTCAATGAAGTTTATGCTGACAAACTTTTAGGAGGACGATTGTGTGGCTGATTCTTTGGTCATTGTCGAGTCGCCTGCAAAGGCGAAGACCATCGGCAAATATTTGGGCAGCAAATATATTGTAAAGGCATCAATGGGACATGTTCGCGACTTGCCCAAAAGCCAGATTGGTGTAGAAGTCGAGAATGACTTTAATCCCAAATATATTACAATTCGCGGCAAAGGCTCGGTGCTTAAAGAGCTGAAAGACGCAAGCAAAAAAGTCAAAAAAGTATATCTGGCGGCTGACCCGGACCGCGAAGGAGAAGCGATTGCCTGGCATCTGGCGCATGCGCTGGAACTGGACAATACGCAGGATTGCCGCGTCGTGTTCAACGAGATTACGAAGCAGGCCGTGAAGGACGCTTTTAAGACTCCGCGCAAAATAAATATGGATCTGGTCAACGCCCAGCAGGCCCGGCGCATCCTTGACCGGCTTGTTGGTTATAAAATCAGCCCTTTATTATGGAAGAAAGTTAAAAAGGGGCTGTCCGCCGGACGTGTACAGTCGGTAGCGGTTAAAATCATTATGGACCGGGAGAATGAGATCTCGGCATTCGTGCCGGAGGAATACTGGAGCATTACCGCCAAGCTTGGTATCCGTGATTCCTTATTCGAGGCCAGATTCTATAAATTAAATGGCGAGAAAAAGGAACTTGGGCGCGAGAGGGACGTACAGGAAGTAATGAAGGCGATTGAAGGCGCCGATTTCATCGTCAGCGAAGTGAAGGAAAAGGAAAGACAGCGTCATCCGTCAGCTCCATTTACAACCAGCTCCCTTCAACAAGAAGCGGCTCGCAAGCTCGGATTCCGGGCGGCGAAGACGATGTCTGTCGCCCAGCAGCTGTATGAGGGTGTGGAGCTCGGAAAAGAAGGCACAGTTGGTCTTATTACGTACATGCGTACAGACTCTACTCGGATATCCGCGACAGCGCAGGAAGAAGCAAAGGAGCTGATCTCCGGCAAATACGGGAAGGATTTTCTGCCGGAATCGCCGCGTCAATACTCCAAGAAGGCGGCCGGAGCTCAGGACGCGCATGAAGCGATCCGCCCAACTTCGGCGCTGCGCGAACCGGATACCGTCAAAGAGTTTACCAGCCGCGACCAGTTTCGGCTTTACAAGCTGATATGGGAACGGTTTACGTCCAGTCAGATGGCTTCGGCCCGGCTGGATACGCTGTCAGTCGACATTTCGGCAGGCGAGGTTGTGTTTCGTGCCGTTGGTTCGAAGGTGTCTTTTCCCGGCTTTATGAAGGTGTATGTGGAAGGCAACGATGACGGCACAACGGAAGAGGAGAAGTACCTGCCTCAGCTGCAGGCTGGAGATAAGCTGATTTCGCAGGAAATCGAGCCGAAACAGCATTTTACTCAGCCGCCGCCCCGTTATACGGAAGCGCGTCTCGTTAAGACGCTGGAGGAGCTGGGAATTGGACGTCCAAGCACCTATGCGCCGACGCTGGAAACCATTCAGAAGCGCGGCTATGTCGCCATAGAAGAAAAAAAGTTTATGCCCACCGAGCTCGGGGAACTGGTCATTGAACAAATGGAGCAGTTCTTTCCGGAAATCCTTGATGTAGAATTTACGGCCCATATGGAAGGCGATCTTGACCATGTGGAAGAAGGCGCGGAAGATTGGGTAAAAGTGCTTGCTGAATTTTACAATTCCTTCGAGAAGCGTCTTGAAGTGGCCGAAGAGGAAATGAAAGAGATTGAGATCGTGGATGAAGTTTCCGATGAAATTTGCGAAAAATGCGGTAAGCCGCTCGTTTACAAGCTGGGACGTTTCGGTAAATTTTTAGCCTGTTCGGGCTTCCCCGACTGCCGGAATACAAAGCCGATCATTAAGGATATCGGGGTAGGCTGCCCGAAATGCCATGAAGGAAAAGTCGTAGAGCGGCGCAGCAAGAAGGGACGTGTCTTCTATGGCTGCGACCGTTATCCTGAATGCGACTTTGTCTCCTGGGATAAACCGTCTTCAAAACCCTGCCCCGAGTGCGGCTCGTGGATGGTTGAGAAACGGAACAAGCAAGGAACCCGGCTGCAGTGTACGTCCTGCGACCATACCGAGAGTCTGGAGGACAGCGAAGAGGAAACGGCGGAATAAATAAGCTTAACACTAATAAATTCATCTAGAAAGACTTATGGAGGTTGTGTACAGTTGACGGATACTGCTAAGCAAACAGCGGGCAGCCCCGCTCCGGTTACGGTAATCGGCGCTGGGCTTGCCGGAAGTGAAGCGGCCTGGCAGCTCGCATCGCGGGGAGTGCCTGTTAAATTATATGAAATGCGGCCTGTCGTAAAGACACCGGCTCATCATACGGATAAATTCGCCGAGCTTGTATGCAGCAACTCGCTGCGCGCGAATGGACTTGGCAACGCGGTCGGCGTACTCAAAGAGGAGATGCGGCGGCTTGGCTCCCTGGTGCTGGGCTCTGCCGACAAGCATGCCGTACCGGCGGGAGGCGCGCTTGCCGTCGACCGGGACGGATTTTCGGGCGAAATTACGGCAGCGCTGCAAGGGCATCCGCTTGTTGAAGTTATAAATGAGGAATTGACGCATATACCGGATGAAGGGATTGTTGTGATCGCTTCCGGACCGTTGACATCTCCGGCATTGTCTTCCGAGATTAAGGCGCTGCTGGGCGAGGAGTATTTTTACTTTTACGACGCGGCGGCTCCGATCGTTGAGAAGGATTCAATCGATATGAGCAAGGTGTATTTGGCTTCCCGGTATGATAAAGGCGAAGCCGCCTATCTTAACTGCCCGATGACGGAAGAGGAATTCGACGTATTTTATGACGCCCTTATTTCTGCGGAAACGGCAGCACTCAAGGACTTTGAGAAAGAAATCTATTTCGAAGGCTGCATGCCGATCGAGATTATGATGAAACGCGGCAAGCAGACGGCGCTGTTCGGGCCCATGAAGCCGGTGGGGCTCGTCAATCCCCATACGGGCAAGCTACCATATGCCGTCGTTCAACTGCGCCAGGACAACGCTGCCGGAACGCTCTATAACCTCGTTGGATTTCAAACACACCTGAAATGGGGCGAGCAGAAGCGGGTCTTTTCGCTGATCCCAGGTCTTGAAAATGCGGAATATGTCCGCTACGGTGTTATGCACCGCAATACCTTCATTAACTCGCCGAAGCTGCTGCATCCAACCTATCAGATGAAAGGCAGGGAACGGCTGTTTTTTGCTGGACAGATGACAGGTGTGGAAGGCTATGTTGAATCTGCGGCCTCGGGTATGATAGCCGGCATTAATGCCGCTAGATTTGCTCTTGGTGAGGAGCTGCTTGTATTTCCGGAAGATACCGTTCTTGGAAGCATGCCGGCTTATATTACGGCTGCCGATTCCAAGCATTTTCAGCCGATGAACGCCAACTTCGGCCTTCTACCGAAGCCTGAACGGAAGATCCGAAACAAAAAGGAGAAGAATGAGCTTCTTGCGCATCGCGCATTGGATAGTCTGGCCGGGTTCTCAGACCGTACGGGTTTGCCACATCATATCGGTTCCGAGACCCTGCAAAGAACCTGACGCATTTTCGGAGCACAATCGAAGGAGGCAAGAGCATGATTCCCAGCTTTCACGCAACGACTATTTGCGCCGTAAGGCATAATGGCGAAGCGGCAATTGCAGGCGACGGGCAGGTTACCTTTGGAGAAAATGTCATAATGAAGACGACCGCCAAAAAAGTGCGGAGGCTGTACAGAGGGCAGGTCGTCGCCGGATTCGCCGGATCTGTTGCCGACGCAATCACCCTCTTTGAGAAATTTGAAGGCAAACTGGAAGAGCATCACGGCAATTTGCAGCGCGCCGCGGTAGAACTGGCCAAGGATTGGCGTCAGGACCGTGTTCTGCGCAAGCTTGAGGCGCTGATGATTGTAATGGATAAGAATGGAATGCTGCTTATTTCCGGTGGAGGCGAAATTATCGAGCCGGACGACGATGTGCTGGCGATCGGCTCCGGCGGCAACTTTGCCCTGGCTTCCGCCCGGGCTCTGAAGCGGCATGCCAAGGATCTCAGCGCGGCGGATATCGCCAAGGAAGCGCTTAAGATCGCCTCCGAAATTTGCGTATATACGAATTCGAATATTATCGTCGAACAATTGCAGGCTTAAAGACTGACAGAGAGGTGGAGGAATCAAGATGGCGAATCAATCGCTTACGCCCCGGCAAATCGTAGCCGAGCTGGATAAGTATATTGTCGGCCAGAAGCAGGCCAAGAAATCGATGGCTGTCGCTTTGCGCAACCGCTACCGGCGCAGCCAGCTGTCTGAAGAACTTCGAGACGAAATCGTACCAAAGAATATCTTGATGATCGGGCCTACGGGTGTTGGCAAGACCGAGATCGCCAGACGTCTTGCCAAGCTGGTGAATGCTCCGTTCGTCAAAGTGGAGGCCACGAAATTTACTGAAGTCGGCTATGTAGGACGCGATGTGGAGTCCATGGTTCGCGATCTGGTGGAGACCGCGATCCGAATGGTCAAGCTTGAGCGTACCGAAAAAGTGAAAGACCGTGCGGAAGAACTGGCTAATGAACGCATCGTGCGTATTCTTGCCCCTTCCGCCTCTAAGAATAAAGCCCAACGCAACCCGTTTGAGATGCTGTTTGGCGGGAATGGCGGCCAGGAGGACGCAAAGGCCGATGATTCGGAAGGCGATGCTTCCTTGAATGAAAGCCGCCGGGGAATCCGGTTTAAACTGCTTGCCGGACAGCTCGAAGACGATATCATTGAAATCGATGTCGAAGACACCGCACCGACCATGCTGGATATGTTCGCCGGTCAGGGTAACGACCAGATGGGAATGAATATGCAGGAGATGTTCGGAAGTCTGCTGCCGAAACGGACCAAGAAGCGTAAGCTGCCTGTCCGTGAGGCGCGTAAAGTGCTCATTCAGGATGAAGCGAACAAGCTGATTGATATGGATGACGTTATCCAGGAATCCGTCGCGCGCGCGGAGCAATCGGGCATTATTTTCATCGACGAGATTGATAAGGTGGCGAGCCAGGGCAAAGGGGGAGGTCCCGATGTTTCCCGCGAGGGCGTGCAAAGGGATATTTTGCCGATCGTTGAAGGATCAACCGTGATGACGAAATACGGCCCTGTAAAGACCGATTATGTATTGTTCGTGGCAGCGGGAGCTTTTCACGTCTCCAAACCGTCCGATCTCATTCCTGAACTCCAGGGGCGCTTTCCTATTCGCGTTGAACTGAGCAGCCTTTCCCTTGAAGATTTCGTATCCATACTCACCGAGCCGGAAAATGCGCTGACAAAGCAATATTCCAATTTACTCGCTACGGAAAATATCGAAGTGGAGTTTCAGAGCGACGCCATCTACGAAATTGCGAAAATTGCGGCGACGGTCAATCAAAATATGGAGAATATCGGAGCCCGGCGTCTTCACACCATTTTGGAGAAGCTTCTGGAAGACCTCTCGTTCGAGGCTCCTGAGCTTACACTCGAGAAAATGGTAATCACACCCGAATACGTTCGTGAGAAGCTGGCAAGTATCGCTCAGGATCGGGACTTAAGCCAGTATATTTTGTAATTGCCCATTAATGGCAGGTTTCTAGGAAAGAAGTATTAGTCAAAAAATAATTAAAACCCAAAATAAGTAATTTTGAAGGAATATATGGAGCGTTTAAGGATATTATGGACATTAAATGGAAAAAAGTAGATAAAAAATGATTCAAGCCCTATCTCATTTTAAAAGATAGGGCTATTTTCTTATTGTAATATTATACAAATTCTACGAGAATCAATATATGCAAAAAAAACCTCGATTATGTCTTTTAATGTCGAGCGTTTTTCTAGGTTTTTTTGTAAGAGATTGAGCATCTTTCAATCAAATGTTGTCGAAAAGGAAGGATTTTTAGAAGAGTTGTGGAATTCTTTTCACTATGATAGCTTTGGAAGGGGGAAAATTATGGGTTTGCTGAACTCTCTTAGTTTCCGGCGGTTGCAAAAGGGCGTTGACGCCGCCAATATGCGACAAAACGCACTGGCTAATAACGTGGCAAATGTCGATACGCCTAATTTCAAGCGCTCCGATGTCTCTTTTGAGAGCTTTCTGCGTGAGCAGGAAAGAGGACTTCAATCTTCACTTAGAGCGAAAGTAACGGATTCCCGCCATATTCAATTCGGGTCGACAGGCAATGTACCCTCACCGGTCATCCAGACTGACAAGAGGACGTCTATGAACAATAACGGCAATAATGTCGACATTGACCGAGAAATGGCGCTAAGTGCCGAGAACCAGCTCCGGTACAGTTCTTACGTTCAACTTTTGAACAGTCAAATTTCAATGATGCGAACGGCGACTGAAGGGAGATAATGAGGTATGAATTTCGGCAGCAGTTTTGGAATCAGCGCCTCTGCCTTAACCGCACAACGGCTAAGAATGGACGTAATCTCGTCCAATATTGCCAATGCGGAAACGACAAGAGCGTCGGTGGTCGACGGCAAAGCGGTGCCTTATCGGCGCAAACTGGTGGTGCTGGAGTCGAAACAGAACGATAGTTTTTCCAATATTCTGCATTCTAAGATGAATGGCGGAACGGAAGGCGTGAGTGTCAAGTCCATTATAGAGGATTCCTCGCCGCTAAAGCCGGTATATAATCCGACACATCCCGATGCTGATGAGAATGGGTATGTATACATGCCCAATGTGGATGTAACGAAAGAGATGGTGGATATGATCTCCGCCTCCCGTTCCTATGAAGCGAATGTTACCATGCTCAATGCCAGCAAAGCGATGGTCTCCAAAGCACTTGAAATCGGCAAGTAATTTTCAGTACAAATCTTCTAACGTGACTGTAAGGATTGGTATACTTTAGCGTTTGATTTCTAGGAGGAGAAACCTTGATACAGAATTTGACAATTGGTGCACAAAGCATCCAGCCACTAGCAATGAAGACCACAGAGACGCAATCTGCGGCCGGTCTTTCGGACACTACTAAAAGCTTCGGATCTTATCTTGAGGATGCCCTTAATCAAGTGGCTGCTCAGGAGCAAACTGCCAAAGATATGAATAACAAGTTTGTCCTGGGGGAAGTGAATGTGGATGAAGCGATGATCTCCTCACAGCAGGCTCTGCTGAGTTTGCAATTGACCGCCCAAGTCCGAAACAGAGCTGTTGAAGCTTACCAGGAAATTATGAGAACTCAGATCTAATTAGATCTAAACAATCCTAGCATAGTTTCGGATGGGGTGACACTGTGAATGAAAGGTTCGCCCAGTACAGGGATAAACTTGCCCAGTATTGGAATAGATTCAGCGTCAGACAGAAAATACTTTTCTTTTCTACGCTGTTGATCATTATAATCATCATCGTCGCAGCGACGATGCAGCTTACCAAGACAGAGTACGAGGTGGCTTTTCAGGATTTGGACAGTACAGATGCCGCCGGAGTAATAAACTATCTGGAATCTGCGGGCATCAGCTACAGGTTAAGTCCAGATGGAAAAAGTATTTCCGTTCCGAGTGCGGACGCAGCCCGCGCCAAAGTAGATATTGGATCGCAAGGGATCGTTCAGGACGGCTCAATTGGCTATAAGATTTTTGACCAGAGCTCATCAATGATCGGAACGACAGACAATGAGTTTAATGTAAAGTACAACAACGCTCTTAACGGGGAAGTGGAGCAGCTTCTTCGCAGGATGCAGGGAATTAAGGATGCCAAGGTTCTCGTCAATCTGCCAAAGGAGACCGTGTTTGCTACCCAGGATGACCAGGAGAAGGCTTCGGCATCCGTGGTACTGAGCTTTAAACCGGGCTTTAGACCCACTCAGGACAACATCGACGGCTATTTCAATCTGGTTAAGACGGCCGTGCCCAATCTGCCCATTGATAACATTACAATTACGAATAATGAAACCGAGCTTTTACCGACGGCAAAAGGTGGACAAGCGGGCGTTTCCAGCCAGGTTGAAGAAAACTTCCTCCTTCAGAAGAAATTCGAAGAAGATGTGAAAAAGGATGTTAAAGCGTTTCTCAGCAAGCTAACTGGGCCCGATAAAGTTGATGTGCTTGTTTTTTCCAAGCTGAACTTCGACAAAGAGACCCGAAAGGAAAACCGGGTTGAGCCTGTAGACCCTGAAAATATGCAAGGGATCGTAATCAGCTCCCAAATAATTAGTAATACGTACTCTGGACAAGGCAGTACGGACGGTGGAGTAGCGGGAACCGGGGCTGGAGATGTACAAGGATACCCGAGCAGTGCGAATTCTGGAAACACTTCATCTGAGGAGTCGTCCGAGACCAAAAATTTTGAAGTGAACCGAATCACGAGAGACATCATCGCAAGTCCATACACTGTAAAAGATTTAACCATTAATGTTGCGGTTGAACCACCCGATGGGCAACCAACTTTGGATCCGGCCACTTCGGCTGCCATTCGGCTTATTTTGGTCAATATTGTCAGAGCTTCCCTTGCCGATTCAGGGATTACCTATACTGACGCTGATTTGAGTAAAAAAGTTTCGGTCTACTCTCAATCTTTTGGTGCACAAGCAGCAGCCCAAGCATCTAGCGGCTTTGCAAACTGGATGATATGGGCGATCGCCGCAGCGGCACTGCTGGTTGGAGCTGGCGCGGGATACATCATCTATCGACGCCGCCGCAATAATACGGAAGAAGAAGAGGAAGAGATTCCGCTTCAGGTGCCGACCGAATTCCCGTCCATTAACCTGGACAGCGTAACGAACGAGAGTCAAGTGCGTAAGCAGCTGGAAAGCCTGGCTAAGAAAAAGCCGGAAGAGTTCGTAAACCTGCTGCGCACCTGGCTAGCAGATGAACAGAGGTGAACGAATGGTAAAGGCGGCACAGCAGGGGCTTAGCGGCCGTCAAAAGGCCGCAATCCTGCTCATTACATTAGGACCGGAAGTTTCGGCGCAGATTTTCAAGCATTTAAGAGACGAGGAGATTGAGCAGCTTACGCTGGAGATCGCTAATGTCCGCAAGGTTGACAGCGGCGAGAAGGAATTAATCTTATCGGAGTTTCATCAAATCTGCCTGGCCCAGGAATATATTTCGCAAGGCGGCATCAACTATGCCAAGGAAATCTTAGAGAAGGCGCTCGGGCAGCAAAAGGCGCTGGAAGTTATCAACCGGCTTACGGCGACGCTTCAGGTCAGACCATTCGATTTTGCGCGGAAGGCTGATCCAAATCAAATTTTGAACTTTATTCAAAATGAAAATGTGCAGACCATCGCCCTTGTCCTATCGTACCTTCAATTTGAACAGGCGGCTGCAATTCTTTCTTCTTTGCCGCAAGAGAAGCAGGCTGAGGTTGCTAGAAGAATTGCTGTTATGGACAGCACCTCTCCGGAGGTCATTTCCCAGATTGAGAAAGTTCTGGAGCAAAAGCTGTCCGCAACCGTTACTCAGGATTATACAAATGCAGGCGGCATCGAGTCGATCGTACAGATACTGAATGGCGTCGACCGGGGGACAGAGCGAACTATCCTGGATTCACTTGAAATTCAGGATCCTGAACTGGCGGAAGAAATCAAGAAGCGGATGTTCGTATTCGAGGATATCGTCAATGTGGACAACCGTTCCATCCAGCGCATTATCCGCGATATCGAGAATGCGGATTTGCAGCTTGCGCTTAAGGTAGCGAGCGAAGAAGTCCGCGATGTCATTTTCCGGAATATGTCCAAACGTATGGCGGAAACATTCAGGGAAGAAATGGAATACATGGGCCCGGTGCGGCTTCGTGATGTAGAGGAAGCTCAAACCCGTATTGTGAGTACCATTCGAAGGCTGGAAGAGTCAGGTGAAATCATCATAGCCCGCGGTGGAGGAGATGACATTATTGTCTAGGTTGATCAAACACTCCCAATATGTACCTGTTGAAGCACTCAAGAGATTGGAGCTGGCCCGGCAGCATGCCGGTCTAGCCGAAGAAGAAACCCAATCAGAGGAAAATAGCGAAACGCAACATGGCGATTCCGCTCGCGAGGCGGCCGAGCAGACATGCAAACAAATGCTGCGCGACGCTAAGGAGTTTGCCGAAGAACAGGTGCGGAGTGCCTCACTTGAGGCTGAACACATCATTGAGAGAGCGCATAGTGAAGCCGAAGAATGGTGGCGCAGCCGCAGGGAGCAGGATGAACACCTAACCGAAGCGGTCAAGGCAGAAGCTTATAGTCAAGGCTACAATGAGGGTTTGCTGCAGGCTGAAGAAGAAATGAAGGCAAAGCTAGTGAAGGTAATGGAAGAGGCTCAAGCCGTTTTGTTAGAAGCCTATAAAGCGCGTGATGTGATCATTCAGGAAGCTGAGCCTTTTCTCGTTGAACTGAGCTGCGATATCGCCGAGAAAATTGTGGAGAAGCAGTTAACGGTTGAACCGGCGTTTACAATTGATCTCATCAAGAGAAACCTGGCCCGTAAGAGGGAGCAGGGGATCATCTCTCTATGCGTAAACCCTAAACAGTTCACTTTTGTTAACGCGGCACGCGAAGAACTTTCATTGGCTATTGATTCGCAGGCTGAACTTCAGATTTTGCCCGACTCGACGGTGAAGGACCATGGATGCGTGATACGTTCTTCACTTGGAAGCGTGGACGCAAGGATCGACACCCAGCTCGAAGAGATTAAGAAGGAACTGATTAGGGTGGCGCTGGATAATGTTGGGCAGAGAAATGGGGAAGGTAATGCTTGACACCCAGAAATACAAAGAGCAGCTGCGTAGTATCGATCCCGTCAGAATTAACGGCAAGGTAACTCAGGTTATCGGGCTGATGGTCGAGTCGGAAGGGCCGGATGCCAGTATAGGTGACGTTTGCTATATCTATCCTGCCAAGGGCAGCAGACCGCTCAAGGCGGAGGTCGTCGGCTTTCGCGATAATAAGGTACTGCTTATGCCGCTAGGCGAGCTGCAAGCGGTTGGACCCGGCTGTGATGTGGTAGGTACGGGTAAACCGCTCAACGTGCAGGTGGGTTCCGAACTGCTCGGCAAGGTGCTCGATGGTCTTGGACAGCCTCTTGACGGTTCGCTTATACCGGCTCGCATGCCGTACAGTTCAACTTTCAATATCCCTACTAATCCGCTTAACAGGCCCAGAGTACAGGAACCGATCAGCATCGGAGTGCGGGCGATCGACGGACTGCTAACGATTGGCAAGGGGCAGCGGGTCGGAATTTTTGCAGGCTCAGGCGTAGGTAAAAGTACGCTGATGGGTATGATCGCCCGGGGGACTTCTGCGGATGTTAATGTTATCGCACTGATTGGAGAGCGCGGGAGAGAAGTTCTCGACTTCATCGAACGCGACCTCGGTCAGGAGGGGCTGCAGCGGTCGGTTGTAATCGTAGCGACCTCGGACCAACCGGCGCTGATCAGGATCAAAGGAGCGTTGATTGCTACGACCATCGCAGAGTATTTTCGTGATCGTGGACTCAACGTCATGCTGATGATGGATTCGGTCACACGGTATGCGATGGCACAACGCGAAGTAGGTCTTGCCGTCGGTGAACCGCCGGCGATGCGGGGGTATACACCATCAGTATTTGCCAGTCTGCCGAAACTGCTTGAACGCGCAGGAACAGGGCCAACCGGATCAATTACAGCTTTTTATACCGTGCTGGTCGATGGAGATGATATGAACGAACCGATTGCCGATGCAGTTCGCGGCATATTGGATGGACATATTGTGCTTAACCGGAGCATTGCGAATAAAGGGCATTTTCCGGCGATCGACGTACTTGCAAGCATCAGCCGGGTGATGAAGGATATCGCGCCTGCGGATCAGATTGAGGCGGCGGAAAATGTGAAGCGGTTGATGTCGGTTTACAAGGAATCCGAAGATTTAATTAATATTGGCGCTTACCAGAGAGGTTCCAATGCCCAGATTGATGAATCGCTGCATTATATTGATAGTATTTGGGATTTTACAAAACAGAAGGTAGACGAGAAGACAACGCTGACCGAAGTTCAACAGATCTTAATTTCCCAGTTCGCGAGGAGTTGATTTGATTAATGAGATTTCACTATAATTTCCAGAAAGTCGTCGATTTGAAGGGCAATGAAAAAACGCAGGCGGAATGGTTGCTCTCAAACGCGCTTGGGGAACTCCAGGCCCAGGAGAAAAGTCTGGTTGAACTTATGGAACAGCGAAATGAAATTTTACTCTCGCTTCAGGCAGCGGCAGAGCGCAGAACACCGATGGCGATGATCCGGGAAATGCAGGATTACGTGGATTATTTGGACAACTGCATTACCCGCAAACAAGGTGAGATTAGCCAAGCGCATCAAGAAGTTTCAAGAAAACAGGATAATCTTAACTCAAAAGCTTTGGATGAAAAAATTTGGTTGAAAGCAAGGGAAAAAGCGCTGGGCATTTTTAAACAAAATATGAATTTGCGGGAACAAAACGAACTGGATGAGATGGCTACCGTCCGCTTCGCGATGAGGCCCCTCTGACGTTTGGAGGTTATTCACCAGTGGCAACGAACGATTTTGAGCTTGAAAACGAAGGGGCGGCAAGCAAGTTTGAGCGGTTTCTGTTTCTGATGATTCCGATTATTTTCACTCTTGTCCTCATTGGGGTGCTGCTGACGCTTTTAAATACGGATTTCAGAAACGACATGCTGCAGATAGCTAACAAAATTCCGCTTGTAAATCAATGGGTGCCTGATCCGAAAGAGGCTACCGCCGGCAGTAGCCAGCAGCAGGATCAAGAGGCAAGCTCGGAAGCAACCATTAAGGAGCTAAAGGCCAAGCTATCCGAACAGGAAAAGACAGTACAACAGCTGAATGAGCAAAAAACCGCGCAGGACAATCAGGTACAGGAACTGCAGACTCAGATTGTCGACATGCAGGAGACCGCCAGCAGTCAGGAACAGGCAGAAGCAGAGGATGCCCACGAGAAAGAGATAGCAGCTATGACTAAACTTTATGCGGGAATGAAAGCATCCAAAGCGGCGGCGATCATGCAAAATATGACGACCGATGAAGTGGTTCAGCTTCTTAGCGGAATGAATAATGACAGCAAAACTGCCATTTTGGAAAAGATGGACCCGAAAGTTGCCGCAGACGTGTCCATAAAGCTAAAAGAATCGGCTAATTCTTCCGATATGGCTATTGCAGCCCTTCAATCGAGACTAAATCAAGAATCGGCGGCAGCAAGCGTCTCGAACGGCAGCAATTCAAATCTTGACAAGGAAAAGCTAAGCCAGACTTTCTCCGCTATGCCTGCCGCCGAAGCAGCAAAACTGCTCAGCGATATGTACGGCATCAGTCCGGATAAGGTGATTACGATTCTGAGTACCGTGAACGACGGTGTGCGGTCTTCCATACTATCCGAGATGACCAAGAATGATACAAAAGGAGTAACTGCCAAAATTGTGAATCGTCTGATGGGTGGTAAATAAGCTTTACACTTGAAAGGAGGTGGAAAATGATGAGTCTTGTATTTCAAATGATTTCTTCAGGCAAAGGTCTTAATGCCAAAGCGGCTGCTTCTGCCGGATCTTCCGGAATAGAAGGAGTTATCGGTACTGCGGGAAACGGGATGTTCTCCCAGACTCTGTTGCAATCGATGGCAGGAGCGGCTTCTGGTATGACAGCAGCTTCAAAGGGCGATTCGGTAGCTGTAACTTTACAGAACCTTCTGAAGACGACAGTTTCCGGATCAACAGACAAGGATGGCGAAATGTCAGGCGCGGCCGGCCAAGAGCTGCTGGATCAACTTCTTCCCGAGCTTGCAAAACTGGATGAACAGATTGAAACGAATCCCGCGCTGCTGGCGGCGCTTCAAGGCTGGCTGATTCAAGTCTCCGCTCTTTTGTCAGGGGAAGGTCAGGCTGAGAACACGCTTACAGCACTTGCACAGAACCCCGCAACCGCCAGGTTTGCTGTTCAGGATGAACTGAACAACCTTGCGGCCAGATTTCAGCAAGCTGCAGATAGCGGCGATGAAGCCGCAGCGGGCAAAGCGCTGACGCTGCTGAACAGCTTTGCGGCAATCCTTGAACCGTATACTGGAACCGAAACAACTTCCAATGTAACTTCTGTACAGTCTGCGGCCTCCCAAACTGCCGTCGCAGGAAAGATTCAAGAACGCCAAGAGGACGGCAATAATTTCGAAGGAACCGCTCCTTCCAAGACCGGAGACTTGATTGCGAACAAGCCGGATACTTCCGGAAAAGCTGCCGCGAACCCTAGCGATGTCAAGGCTGCTGCAGGCAACATGATGGACCTTAAAGTAACGACGACATCCGCAGAAGGTAAGGAGCATTCCAAGGCAAGTGCAGATGTACTATCCGAAATGGCTGCAGAGCAGGATTCTTCCACAGGGGACAGCAAAGTCATTACCGCAGGCCAGCTCATGCTGAGAGACGGAATTACGGCTCCTCTGAAGACGGAGACCCACCAAGTTCCGGTTCATAGATTTGCGCAAGAAATGACTGGTTTTATTACAGGCAAGCTGGAGATTGTCAATAAAGGCGGGATTGCCGAGGCGACAATATCTCTGTTTCCGGAAAATCTGGGACAAGTAGATGTCAAAATCACGATGCAGAACGGTCATTTGGTAGCGCATTTCATGACTGAGCATGCTGGAGCCAAAGATTTGCTTGAGAATCAGATGTCCCAGCTGCGTGCTGCGCTTCAATCCCAAGGACTGCAGGTGGAAAAACTGGAAGTTTCACAGAACAATGCTTCCCAGCAGTCGCAGCTCTTTCAAGAGGGACGACATTCTGGAGCAGGCGGCCAGGGTTCCGACAGACGCTCCAAGGAGCGGAAGGAAGCATCAGATGATGCTATTCTCACCGCCGAACTCGATGGAGAATGGAAAGAATGGCTGAATAGCGAAAGACAAAGTGCCCGTAGTCTGACAGGACAGTTCTCAGCTGAGGCTTAGGGGTGATGGAAAGAGGGGTGAAAGGTAATGGCAACCTCGAATAGTATGATATCCACAAATAATGTATGGCCCAACTATTCGGCAGCTAACGTCTCGGGCAGCAGTAAGGGCGATCAAACGCTCGGGAAAGACCAATTTCTTAAAATTTTGGTTACACAACTGCAGAATCAGGATCCGATGCAGCCTTTGCAAGACAAGGAATTTATTGCTCAAATGGCTCAATTTACATCTGTTGAGCAGCTTATGAACATCTCCGGCCAGATAACGGCGCTTAATCAGTCGCTTGGCTCGGTTTCAGGTCTAATTGGAAAAAATGTCAGCTGGCTTGACAGCTCCACTTCAGAGCAGAAATCGGGAACGGTGGATTCCATTGTCGTTAACGACGGAGTGCAGTATGCGCTTGTTGGTAAGGACAAGATTGCGCTCACTGATATTACGCAAATTAAAAATAGTGACAGCACCTCGGCGGTGGACGAAGCCGGCAGCGCAGGCGGGACGGCATCATGAACGATAAAATGACTGTCGGACAGATGTTTACCGGTGTCCGGCATCCGGGCGTGCTGCCGCGTTCAAACACCGTCAATAACAACGGATCTTCATCCGGAAGTACCTCTTTCGAAACCGTACTTCAGCGGAATATGCTGAAATTCAGCAATCATGCTGCGAAGCGGCTGGAGCAGCGAGGGATTCAGCTTGGAAGCAAGCAGCTTGACCAGATCTCTTCGGCCGTAGAACAAGCGGCGGCCAAAGGCAGCAAGGAATCGCTCATTCTGTTGAAAGATTTGGCGCTGATTGTCAGTGTTGCTAACCGTACCGTGGTGACGGCAATAGATGGGAACTCCATGAAGGACAATGTGTTCACCCAAATAGATAGTGCAGTGATCATCTCTTGACCCGGCTGGTCCTAACGGAAAGCCGGAGGACCGCCGACCGACTGAAGCGGTCCTACCTATAATCATTATCCAAATTAATGGAGCCCCCAAGCTCTAAATTCTGGGAGGGTATAATAATGTTAAGATCAATGTACTCTGGTGTTTCAGGCATGCGCGGTTTCCAAACCAAGCTGGATGTTATCGGAAACAACATCGCGAATGTGAATACGATCGGTTTCAAATCGGGACGTGTCATGTTCAAAGATATCATGAGCCAGACGATTTCGGGCGTTACCGCGCCAAACGATGACGGACAGGGCGGTGTCAACGCCAAGCAAATCGGACTTGGCGTCAGCATCGGTTCCATTGACACGATGCATCTGGCAGGCAGCGCCCAAACAACCAATAATCCGACCGATCTGCGTATCGACGGAGATGGTTTTTTCCTTGTTAATTTGACTGGCGAGGAAGCGACTCCTTTTCTGACCCGGGCCGGTGACTTTCATGTTGATGCCAGCCGTAACCTGGTTACTTCTGACGGCCTTCATGTGCTGGATTCAGGCGGAGCGCCGATAGTCATTGGAGAGGACGTCACGGCCTTCTCGATTTCCAATGACGGAACCATTGTACAGACAATGGCCGACGGTACAACCCAACCGGGCGTCCAAATCGGCGTCGCTAAAGTCAGCAACCCTCAGGGCCTTGAGAAAATTGGGGGCAATCTGTATCGAATGACTTTGAATGCCAACGCAGAAGGCGCTCTGGAGCCTACAACCGCCAACAATGGCGAAGCAGGCACCGGAGCAATTGTTGCGGGACAATTGGAAATGTCCAATGTCGATCTGACGAATGAATTTACAGAAATGATCGTCGCTCAGCGCGGGTTCCAGGCGAATTCCCGGATTATTACAACATCGGATGAAGTGCTTCAGGAAGTCGTTAATCTGAAACGATAATTTCAGGTCATCCTGGCAATTCTCTGGTTTAGTATTTTTCGGATGCTGGGCTTGCAGAATAATAGCTATATATTGCTTGTTTATAGCTCATCGTATTGGTTACAATCTGGGGGAGGCGATCCTCTCCCAATTTATTGTTAGGAGGCCTCTTATGATCTCGGTAACACGTTTAAACGGATCGCCAATGTGGCTGAATGCCCTGCTGGTGGAAATGGTGGAAGAAAGCCCAGATACTTACATCACGCTTGTAACGGGCAAGAGGCTGATCGTTCTTGAAAAAGCCGACGAAGTTATTGCGAAAATCCGTGATTACAATAAGGAAATCGGCGCCTACTCAGCCACCATTAAAGTCCAAACACTGGAGGAGCTTTCATGAAAAAGATGCTGCCTTGGCTCATCACGATTTTATTGGCGATTACTTTAATCGTGCTGGCCGCTTTTTTACTAATGAACAAATGGTTTTCCGATAGCAGCGGCAACGCGGTTAACGACTCAGTAAGCAGTGTGGAGACAAAGAACTTGACTGCAGATGAAATCGTGGCCATGACTTCGGAAATTAACGAAATAAAAACCAATCTTGCTGATCCCGATTACATCGTTTCTATAAACTTCGCCTTCCAATTGAATTCCGAATCAAGTAAGGAAGAGTTCGAAAAAATCAAGGAAATCAAGATCAAACCGCTTATTATTAAAGCACTGGCCGACGCTAAACCGCAGGAACTGAATGGGGCGGCCGGCAAGGATCAGCTTTGCAGCAAGCTTGTTAATATAATCAACAATACGTTGACAGATGGAAAGCTGACCCAGGTGGAGATGACCGCTTTTGTTGTAACTACTATATAAACGGCAGCATTTCAAAGTTATCTTATGGGGGGTGATTGAATGGTTGATGTACTTTCGCAAAACGAGATTGATGCCCTGCTTGCCGCTTTATCATCCGGTGAGATGGACGCCGACGAACTAAAAAAAGAGGAAACCCAGCGCAAAATACGCTCATATGATTTTAAACGGGCTGTACGTTTCTCGAAGGATCATATCCGAAGCCTGACCCGGATTCATGATAACTTCGCCCGATATCTGACGACTTATTTCTCGGCACAGTTACGAACTTTTGTACAGATCAATGTCGTTCAGGTGGAGCAGTTGCCTTATGATGAATTCATCCGTTCCATACCCAAGATGACTATATTGAATATTTTTGAAGCTGAGCCCTTGGAAGGTAGAATGGTAATGGAAGTGCACCCGAATATTGCCTTCGCCATGCTTGATCGGCTTCTTGGAGGGATCGGGACGGCTCCTTCCAAAATCAACGCTCTGACTGAAATTGAAACAACTATAATGGAGCGTATATTCAGCAGATGCTTTGAGAGCTTGCAGGAGGCCTGGAAGACGGTGCTGGATATTGAGCCGGTTATGGAAGCGCTGGAGACAAATCCGCAGTTTATGCAGATCGTATCCCCTAATGAAACAATTGCGCTCATTTCACTCAGCACCAAGATCGGGGATACAACGGGCATGATCAATCTATGTATCCCGCACGTTGTACTGGAGCCAATCATGTCCAGATTGTCCGTGCATCAATGGTTTGTATCTGAGAAAAAGGCTAGGGATGAGCAGGAAGTGGAGGCGATTAGAGCCAGCGTCAACAAGGCTCAGCTTCCAATAGTCGCCGAACTGGGGGAATCCAGAATTTCGATAGCCGAGTTCCTCGGCCTTAATGTAGGAGATGTAATCTCACTTAATAGGACCGTTGATACCGGACTATCGATCAAAGTGGGCGACAAGCTGAAGTTTATTGGAAGTCCGGGAATGCTCAAAGACCGGGTAGCCGTGCAAATTGATGAGATTGTCAGCGAAGGAGTTGAAGGACTTGACGAGTAAAGATTATTTATCCCAGGAAGAAATCGACGCACTTTTAAGACAATCGGCGGAAAGCCCGGGAAGCGCATCTTCAGAGAAGACGGTGGATGATTATCTGACCCCGTTTGAGCAGGATGCCTTAGGAGAGATTGGTAATATTACGTTCGGCAGCGCCGCAACAGCGCTTTCGACCCTGCTCGGTAAAAAAGTGGACATCACGACCCCGCAAGTCTCCATTATTACGCGCAGTGAGTTTGAGGAAGTTTTCCCTAAACCTCACGTTGCAGTGCATGTAGAGTATGTAGATGGCTTTCAGGGCATTAACTCGCTCGTGATCAAAATCCGTGATGCCCAGGTTATTGCCGATCTGATGCTGGGTGGTACCGGAGAACCTAATGAAGAAGAACTGAACGAGATACATGTCAGTGCTGTGCAGGAGGCCATGAATCAAATGATGGGCTCCTCCGCCACATCGATGTCGACCATTTTCAACCGGTTCGTTAACATTTCGCCGCCAGGTATCGATATCCTTAACATGTCTAGCGGCGAGGGAGTGGCTAACCTGCCTGAAGACGAGACACTGATTCGTATCTCGTTCCGTCTCAAAATTGGTGAACTGATCGACTCGACCCTTATGCAGCTTCTGCCCGTTTCTTTTGCTAAGGATATGGTGATGATGCTGGTTGGAGACTCCTCGGAATCGACTGAAGCGCCTGCTGCCGCTGTTGAAGCACCGGCCCCTGCCAAACCGGAAACATCTCAGCCCCAGCCCGCATCGGCTGCTCAGCAGCCGGCGGCACAACAGGTACCACCAGGACAATATCCGGGAATGCCTGAAGGAGGCCATTATTATCCACCATACGGAATGCCTTCTTATGGTATGCCCCCTCAGGGAATGCCTGGACAACAGGGAATGCCTTACCCGCAGTCCCCGCCCCCAGCTTCCCAGCCGAACCGGAATGTCAACGTACAGCCGGTCCAGTTTGCCAATCTCAGCGGTAACACATTTGGGAATATTGACGAAAATAATTTGAACTTATTGATGGACATACCCCTAAAAGTGACCGTAGAATTAGGTAGGACCCAGAAGCAAATCAAAGACATTCTTGAAATGTCGCAAGGATCGATCATTGAGCTGGACAAGCTTGCAGGCGAGCCTGTTGATATACTAGTGAACAACAAGCTGATTGCCAAGGGAGAAGTAGTGGTAATCGATGAAAACTTTGGGGTTCGTGTAACGGATATCGTAAGCCAATGGGACCGGGTTCAAAAATTACAATAAGCATACTTAGGGAGGATATTTTTAAGATGGGTAACCGAATTTTGATCGTGGACGATGCTGCATTTATGAGAATGATGATTCGCGATATTTTATCGAAAAACGGTTTTGAAGTGGTGGGTGAAGCCCAGGACGGTTCCCAGGCGATTGAAAAATTCAAGGAACTGCGTCCCGACCTGATTACCATGGATATTACCATGCCTGAAATGGACGGAATCGCGGCACTGAAAGAAATTAAAAAAGTGGATGCCAACGCCAAAGTCATTATGTGTTCCGCCATGGGTCAGCAGGCTATGGTTATCGACGCAATCCAAGCTGGAGCAAAAGATTTTATCGTTAAGCCATTCCAGGCGGACCGCGTTATCGAAGCCATCAGTAAGACGCTTGGCGTGTAGGATTATTCATGCCGCTCAACACCGAGCCGCTCGGTACAGGCAATAACCTGCTGAATTTACTCAATGTTATTTTTGTGCTGGCGGTCATCATCGTTATTATAATACTGCTAATCCGGTTTCTGGGGCGGCGCAACCAAGCTTGGATGAAAGGCCGTTCCATGCGCACCTTAGGTGCAGTGGGACTTGGCCCTAACAAGTCGATGCAGGTGATAGAAATTGGGCGCAGTCTCTATTTGATCGGGGTTGGCGAGAACGTAACGATTGTGGATAAAATCACCGATCCCGAAGAAGTAGCGTTAATCGTATCGGCATTCGAGGAGCAGTCTGTGCCGGGCAGCAAGTTCTTTATTCCGCTGATTACCAGGGTTAGAGAAAGGCTGCGCGGGGAAGTTCCGTCTCAGGAAATCGATCTGAACGAGACTTCTTCTTTCTATGAAATGCTGCAGACCAAGCTGCGCTCCGCTTCGGACCGAGAGAAGAAGATGGAGGAACGGCTTGACGGCGAAGATCAAAAGGGCAGGCAGGGGGATTTATGAAGAAAAAAATATGGTTAGCCTTCCTGCTGATTGGTGTTATCAGTTTTCTGGCTCTGCGTCCGATTTATGCCGCCGATCCTATTCCGAACATTGACATTCAAGTAGGAGGAGACGGCGGTCAAACCGGCACCAGTTCCATTTCCATCCTGCTGCTGATTACGGTTCTTAGCGTGGCTCCGGCTTTTCTGGTTCTGATGACCAGCTTTACCCGGATCGTAATCGTGCTGGGATTTATCCGCACTTCGCTCGGAACGCAGCAGATGCCGCCGAACCAGGTGCTGGTGGGACTCGCTCTTTTTCTGACGCTGTTCATTATGTCACCAACTTTGTCAACAGTGAATCAGACGGCGCTGCAGCCTTACATTAAAGGCCAAATCACGCAGACGGAAGCGATGAACAAGGCCGCCGTTCCGATGAAACAATTCATGTTCAAGTATACGCATGAGAAGGATTTGCTGCTGTTTATGAAATATAACGGCTACACAGGCAATAACAAGCCGGCGACTTACACTGATATTCCACTGACCGTGCTCGTGCCTTCCTTTGCGATGAGTGAATTGAAAACGGCCTTTCAAATGGGCTTTATGATTTTTATTCCTTTTTTAATTATCGATATGGTGGTAGCCAGCACGCTCATGGCGATGGGGATGATGATGCTGCCGCCCGTAATGATCTCGCTGCCCTTTAAAATCATGCTGTTTGTGCTGGTGGACGGTTGGTATCTCGTAGTCAAATCGCTGCTGCTCAGCTACGGCTCGTGACGGGGAAGAGGAGGCGAAGGGTATCAATACGGAGTTTATTATCGGTCTTGCGGGTCAAGCCGTATATCTCGTGCTTGAGATTAGCGCGCCTATGCTGATCCTGGGTCTGGTCGTCGGGCTGATTATCAGTATTTTTCAAGCGACGACTCAGATTCAAGAACAGACGCTGGCCTTTGTCCCTAAGATCGTTGCTGTGCTGCTGGCACTGCTTTTGTTCGGCCCGTGGATCATAACAAAGCTTGTCGACTTTACTACCCAAATTTTGGGTAATCTCCATTTGTATATCGGATGAATACTATGATAGATTCCATTTTACGCAGCTTTCCAGTCTTTTTGCTTATTTTTTGTCGAATTACGGCCTTTTTTGTTATCGTGCCTGTCTTTTCTTCCCGAAACGTACCAAGGTCTTTCAAAATCGGAATTTCCTTCTTTCTATCACTTGTCGTGTTTAGCGCCAAAGGAAGCGGTGTTACGGTTCCGGAAGATCTCGGTATAATTTTACTGGTCATCAGAGAATCTCTGATCGGGCTGCTGCTCGGGTTCATAGGCTATCTGATGTTTATGACCATTCAGACTGCGGGCTCGTTTATTGACATCCAGATTGGCTTCGGCATAGCGAATGTTATCGACCCGCTGACCGGGGCGTCTTCGCCCATACTTGGCAACTTCAAATATATGATTGCCCTGCTGTTGTTTTTAGGGATGAATGGCCATCATTATTTGCTTGATGCTATTGTCAACAGCTATAACTGGGTTCCTCTGGATAATGAGCTGCTGCTTAAAATGATGGACGGAAGTCTGGCGGAGTTTCTTCTCCGTTCGTTCGCGCAGTCGTTTATGCTTGCTTTTCAAATGTCAGCGCCGCTGGTGACCGCGCTGTTTTTGACGGATGTCGGGCTAGCTTTTTTGGCAAGAACTGCGCCGTCATACAATGTGTTCGTTATCGGCGTGCCGCTGAAAATCATTGTCGGCCTCGTGCTGCTGTTTATTCTGATGCCTGCTTTAGCCGTACTTTTTCAAAGCCTGTTCAATATCATGTTCGAATCCATGCGCAATTTGCTGAGTGCAATGGGGAACAGTCCGTAAGATAAGAGTGGGAGGGCCCAGACATGGCATATCGATATAAACTCGACCTCCAGCTCTTCGGCGGAGAAAAGACGGAAAAGGCGACCCCGAGGAAGCGGCAGGACGCCCGCAAAAAAGGCCAAGTTGCCAAAAGCGCTGAACTTTCAGGTGCAATGGTACTATTGTCCGGGGTGCTAAGTCTGATGATGTTCGGCGGATTTATGAAGGAACGGTTTACCGCGCTGTATACAGACGTCTTTATGAACCGTCTCATGATGGAGGTCACTAAAGAAAATGTGCTGCAGCTGATGAACGAATATGGAGTACAAATTCTGATTCTGCTGGGACCGATGCTGGGCATAACCTTCATTTTGGCATTGATCTCCAGTGTAGCACAGGTTGGCTTTATGGTTACCGGAGAGGGTGTCACCCCGAAGTTCAGTAAGATCAATCCGATTAAAGGCTTTAGGAACATTTTTTCCATGCGGTCACTAGTTGAAATGCTCAAATCAATCTTTAAGCTGCTGGTAATCGCATATCTGGTTTTCAGTACATTATGGGGGCAAAAAGGAGATTTTTCGTCCCTGGCGCATGTTAGTGCGGAAGATGTTTTTCGTTTTACTGCAAAGATGACTCTGAATCTCGGAATCAAAATCGGGGCGGCTCTGCTTATTATGGCTGTGCTCGATTATATGTACCAGCGATACGAGCATGAAAAGAGTCTAAGAATGTCCAAGCAGGAAATTAAGGATGAATTCAAAAAAATGGAAGGCGATCCGCTGATTAAAGGGAAAATCAAGGAGCGGCAGCGCCGGATGGCGATGCAGCGGATGATGCAAGAAGTCCCCAATGCAGATGTCATCATTACGAACCCGACCCATTTTGCGGTTGCGCTGAAATATGACGGATCTAAAATGGAGGCGCCTCAGATCGTGGCTAAAGGCCAGGATTATGTCGCTCTTCGAATTAGGTCGATTGCCAAGGAACATGGCGTCATGACGATGGAAAACAAGCCGCTTGCACGGGCGCTCTTCCAAAGGGCGGAAATCGGGGATTCGGTCCCTGCCGATCTGTTCCAGGCGGTAGCCGAAGTGCTCGCTTATGTATATAAGTTGAAGGGCAGAACCAGATAATTTCAGGGAGGTAAGAAACATTGAAAGCTAGGGATTTAACGGTACTAATCGGCATAATCGGAATCGTGCTTATGATGATTCTGCCAATTCCCTCTGGGCTGCTCGACCTTCTGCTGGTCATTAACATTTCGATCGCGTTGACGATTATCCTGGTGGCGATGAATACAAAGGAGCCCCTTCAGTTCTCCATCTTTCCATCACTGTTGCTGATTACGACCTTGTTCCGCCTAGCGCTGAACATCTCGACAACCAAGCTGATTTTATCTGAGGGTAAAGCCGGTTCAGTTGTGGCGACGTTCGGCGGCTGGATTGCGCGCGGCCAAGTTGCGATCGGATTTATCGTGTTCCTGATTCTGGTTGTTGTTCAGTTCATCGTTATCACCAAAGGCTCTGAACGCGTAGCCGAGGTAGGGGCAAGATTTACACTCGACGCCATGCCCGGCAAGCAGATGAGTATTGATGCCGATTTGAATGCAGGCATGATCAACGAGCAGCAAGCACGGGAGCGCCGGCGCAATATCGAGCGCGAAGCGGATTTCTACGGCGCGATGGACGGGGCGAGCAAATTCGTTAAGGGGGATGCGATAGCCAGCATTATTATCCTGTTGATCAATTTGATCGGCGGCTTCATCATCGGGATGGCGGTTCATGGGATGCCATTCCAAGATGCGCTCTCGACCTACTCCGTTCTGACAATCGGGGACGGTCTGGTTAGCCAAATACCTGCTCTGCTCATTTCTACCGCAGCCGGCCTGATCGTTACCCGGGCTTCTTCGGATGGTAATCTGGCGGAAGATCTGACAGGGCAGTTGCTGTCTTATCCGAAGCTTCTGTACATCGTTGCAGTTACAGTTGCCTTTTTAGGTTTTTTTACACCTATTCATGCGATAACAACCCTGCCGTTAGCAGGACTTATGGCCTATTCGGCCTACCGGATGACGCAGAACTTGAGCCGTAAGGCCATCGCAGAAGAGCAGCTCGTCGAAGAAAAGCAGATCGAGGAGGTGCGCAGTCCGGAGAGCGTGATCAGCCTGCTGAATGTCGATCCGATCGAATTCGAGTTCGGCTATGGCCTGATTCCGCTGGCTGATACCCAGCAGGGCGGGGATTTGCTCGATCGGATCATCATGATTCGGAGGCAGTGCGCGCTTGAAATGGGACTTGTTGTCCCCGTAATCCGAATTCGCGACAATATTCAACTAAAACCGAATGAATATGTCATCAAAATTAAAGGAAATCAGGTCGGCGGCGGTGAATTACTACTTAATCACTACTTGGCAATGAGTCCAGGGTATGATGACGAATCAATTACCGGGATCGAAACGATCGAGCCGTCATTTGGATTACCTGCGTTGTGGATTAATGAATCGGTCAAGGAGCGGGCCGAGCTGGCCGGCTATACGGTCGTTGATCCGCCTTCCGTGGTTGCTACCCATCTTACCGAATTGATCAAACGGTATGGACATGAGCTTATCGGGCGGCAGGAAACGAAAATGCTGGTCGACAATATTCGCGAAAGTTATCCTGTGCTGGTCGATGAATTGATTCCATCCGTACTCACCGTCGGGGATCTGCAGAAAGTGTTGGCTAAGCTGCTGCGAGAGAAGATATCGATCCGGGACTTGGTTACTATTTTTGAAACGCTGGCAGACTACGGAACCTATACTAAAGACCCGGATGTACTGACGGAATATGTAAGGCAATCGCTATCGCGGCAGATTACTCAGCAATTCTCCCAGTCCGGTGAAACCCTTAAGGTAATTACGGTAGGACCAACGCTTGAGAAAAAAATTGCCGAAAGCGTTCAGCAATCGGAGCAAGGCAGCTACCTTGCGCTCGATCCCGTATCAACCCAGACGGTATATCAGCGCCTTAGCGAGCAGATTAACCGTCTAATGCAATCCGGTCAGCAGCCTATTGTATTGACTTCACCTACCATCCGTATGTATCTGCGGCAGGTCATAGAGCGGACGATGCAGGATATTCCAGTGCTGTCGTATAGCGAATTAGAACCCAATATTGAAATTCAAAGCGTTGGGGTGGTGAATCTATGAGAGTGAAGCGTTACGTTGTCGATACGATGCCGGACGCCATGCATTCCATTCGCAGCGAGCTTGGTAGTGACGCCGTCATCCTGAGCACGAAGGAAATCAGAACCGGTGGTTTCATGGGAATGTTCAAAAAAAAGAAAATCGAAGTGGTTGCCGCTGTAGAGAATGAACAGAAGCAAGCAGCTTCCGAACAGAGGGAGCAGCCGCTTCAGTCCGTCCCCCGGGCAGGTGTTCCCAAGGCCTACCGGGAGGCCTATGCCTCGGTTTCGGGAAATGTCGCCGCAAGCGGATCGGAGCCTTCACGGAGCTTTGCCGAGATTGCCGCGTCGCTCGAAGGTGCCGCTAAGAAGCAAGCAGCCATCGCCGTGCTGGAAGAGAAGGCGGTGCCGGAAATGCCAATGGAAGCTTCAGCGAGTTACCGTCCGGAGGTATTTGATCCCGTTATGCAGCCTCCTTCGGCTCCGCTTCCTTCAGACCGAAAGGATCGTTCGTCTGATACCAGCGTTTTTGATGAGATTAGAGAGATGAAGCAGTGGATCGAGCGAATCGCCCGGCAGTCCGCCGACTCGAGAGAACTTCCGGAAGGGCTGGAACGGCTCCGCCTGCGGTTGATCGAGCAGGAAATGGACGACGCACTGGTAGAAGAATGGATCAGTGATGTGCTGGATAATTGGAATAAGGACGGAAGACTGTGGCCGGAAGAAAAGTTTGAGGAAGCTCTAAGAGTACAGGTGGAGGGATTTCTTGCCGATAAAATAGGAGAAGGCATTTCTCCGGATACTCGGCTCCTGTATGTCGCTGGTCCTACAGGGGTAGGGAAGACGACGACCTTGGCCAAGCTGGCGGCCGATCAGCTCTTCAGGCATGGCCGAAAGGTCGGGATGATCACATCCGATACATACCGGATATCTGCGGTGGAGCAACTTCGGACCTATGCTTCCATTCTGAATGTCCCCCTAGAGGTTGTTCAGTCGCCGGGTGATTTGCAGCGGGCCTTATCCAGGCTGGAGGGCTGTGATCTCGTATTAATGGACACGGCTGGAAGAAACTACCGCAATGAACTTCTCGTTGCCGAACTGCAGAGTCTGCTGTCACCGGCAATGAAGAGCGAGACATACCTGGTGCTCAGCATGACGTCAAAGAGTAGAGATATGAAGCTGATTACCGAGCATTTTAGCAAATACAAGCTGGATAAAGTCATTCTGACGAAACTTGATGAAACGGGAAGCTACGGACCATTGTTCAACCTGCTTAACGATTACCCGTTCATGCTGTCATATATGACTAATGGTCAGTCCGTACCTGATGATCTTCTAATACCATCCGGAGAACTGGTATGCAATTTGCTGCTCGGAACGGGTGAACAATGACGGATCAGGCTCAATCGTTGAGACAGCTTGTCGCTGGACAAAACAGAAAGCTTAGCGATAGAGGAACAGGCACCGCACGAATAATCACTGTATGCAGCGGAAAAGGCGGAGTCGGCAAGTCGAATTTCACTCTTAACTTTGCGCTTACACTCAAGAGTATGGGAAAAAGGGTGCTTCTTTTCGACGCCGATATCGGCATGGCCAACCTGGATGTTCTGATGGGTGTCTCGGCGGAATACAATCTTTACCATTTACTTGGCAGAGAAGCCAGCATTGAGCAGATTATTCAGACGGGCCCTAACCACCTGCCTTTTATTGCCGGAGGATCCGGCCTGGAAGAGCTCTTCTCGCTTTCGGAAAGCGATTTAAACTACTTCACATCCCAAATTGCCGCAATCGCCGATGAGATGGAGTATATTCTATTTGATACGGGTGCCGGACTTTCCAAAGAAACGATGAATTTCATCGCTTCAGCCGACGATTGTCTCGTTGTTACGACTCCTGAGCCGACGGCGATTACCGATGCTTACGCATTGATGAAGGTTGTTCACACTAGTCATCCGAGCATCGTGTTCAAGCTAATTATTAATCAGGTATCCAATATAAAGGAAGCGACTGCAACGAGTGACAAAATCCGGCTGACCGCCCGCCGTTTTCTGCAGGTGGATATCCCGTTCCTCGGCTATATTAGCAGCGACAATCATGTAGTACAAGCCGTTAAACGCCAGATTCCTTTCTCATTGGCCTATCCAAACAGTGCCGCTGCGAAGGATCTTCACAGACTGACGCTGCGATATTTGTCATCCGACCGTTCATCAGCCTCGGCTGAATTGCAAGGAATTAAAGGGTTTCTCAGTAAGTGGCTTCACCGTATATAAGAAATGTTCTGAATTTAAGGACAGAGGTGGACATGATATGAAGCCATATAAAGTTCTGGTAGTGGATGATTCAGCATTTATGCGCAAAATCATTTCCGATTTAATTGAAAAGGACGCCGACTTCCAAGTAACGGCAACGGCAGTCAACGGACGACAAGCGGTTGAGAAGGTGAAGGAACTGCAGCCGGATCTTGTCACCATGGACGTGGAAATGCCGGAAATGAATGGCCTTGAAGCATTGAAGCTGATCATGCTTGACCATCCCCTTCCTGTCATCATGCTGTCCGGTATTAATGAAGAAGGAATGAAAGAGACCATCCTTGCACTGGAAGGCGGGGCCTTCGACTTTATTCGCAAACCCTCGGTTTCCAGCTCCCATGATATCAACAGTGTTGGGGAAGCGCTGAGGGAGCAAATGAAGGAAGCCATGCTTGCTCGCGAACGCCGGGAAGCGCGGTCTGCGTCGGAGCTTCAAAGCACAGGCGGTTCACCCGCATTGCAGCCGCCCGAACCTGCTTCTCCCCCGCCGCCAGTCAAGCCGGCGGATAAGCCGGACGGAGGCGCAGCGGAACACATCCCTAGCCGGGAAATAAAGGATATTAAAGCGCCGATCACACGGCCGCCCTCGCCGGTTACCGGGAAGCCCGCCGAAAGCAAGAGTGCAGACAAGCCGCCGGTTCCTCGCTCAGAGCGAACAAAAAGCGTCCCTCCTAGAGCGAAGCCGGAAGCCGGACAAATCAAGACTTTTTCCCAGAAGAAATCGGACGTCCCGGCTGATCTTGCTGCGCCGAAGCCGCCGAAATCAGGAGCGGGTCCAGATACTCCCGTAGCGGCAGGCAAGGATCGCAAATTCAGCGTGAATGGGCTGACAAAGCTTGTGGCCGTCGGATGTTCAACAGGCGGACCGCGCGCGCTGAAAGCTTTGCTTGAGAATATTCCGGCCGATTTTCCCGCACCGATTGTTATCGTGCAGCATATGCCCCCCAATTTTACGAAGTCGCTTGCCCAGCGGCTGAATACCTTTAGTCCTTTGGATGTCATGGAGGCGGAGCAGGGAATGATTCTGCGGAAAGGAGCGGCTTATATTGCTCCGGGGGGGTATCACATGAAGGTCACGGAAACCGCTGGAGGGCAGTATGCTGTAGCTCTGTCAAAGGAGGAAGCCCGTAACGGTCATCGTCCTTCGGTGGACACGCTGTTCGAGTCACTGCTTCCACTAAAAGCTTTGGAGCGCCATGCGGTTATTATGACCGGAATGGGAGGCGATGGCGCCAAGATGATGAAGTCGCTATATGACGCGGGTATCACCTCAACCTTTGCCGAGAGCGAAGAAACCTGTGTCGTTTACGGGATGCCGCGTTCCGCAGTTGAGCTCCAGTGTGTCACTTATATTTTGCCGTTGCAAGACATTGCTCCAAGACTGGTTCAAGTCGTTAAATAACGCAAAGCGAACGTGAAGGGTAGGTGTCTCAGACATGGACATGAATCAGTATTTATCCATGTTTATTGATGAGTCGAATGATCATCTGCAGTCTTTGAACGAGAATATGATGGGCCTGGAGGCCAATCCGGACGATCTCAGTATTGTGCAGGTGATCTTCCGCTCCGCACATACCTTAAAAGGCATGGCGGCGACAATGGGATTTGAAGATCTGGCTTCGCTAACCCACCAGATGGAGAATGTACTGGACCTGGTGCGAAACGGCAAGCTGGTTATGCAGGATTTTATTTTTGACACTTTATTCAAGAGTCTTGATGCGCTTGAAGCCATGGTTCAGGATATTACTGCCGGTGGAGAGGGTAAAGCCGACGTATCTGCCATTGTGTCCTCTCTTCAAGCAATTGTGCGCGGCGAAGTGCCGTCGGCTCAGGGAGAAGGCGCCGCGCCGGCAGCCGCTGCACCCAAGGAAACGGAAGCACCGGCTCTTCTCGATGAATTCCAACTATCGGTTCTTGAACAATCGATTCAGGAAGGACTTCAGGTGCTATTCATTCAAGTATCGCTTCGTAAAGACTGTCAGCTCCGCGCGGTGAGGGCTTATATGGTCTTTGAACTGCTAGAGCGTTTCGGTGAAGTCGTGAAATCCTTCCCTTCGGTTCAGGATATCGAGCAGGAAAAGTTTGATTACAGCTTTTCACTCTATTATATCTCCCAGAAGACTGCCGAGGAAATGCAGACTCTGATCATGGGAGTATCCGAGATCGATAATGTAACGTCGGTGGCGCTTGATGTGGAGACGCTGAGCCAGCTTGGAAAGGCGGAAGTCGCCGCCGCTGTGGAGGAGGCCCCCCCAGTTCCTGCGCGAGAGAACATCCCTCCGGCTAACGAAACGCCCGCAGCAGCCCCCAAAAGAGAAGAAGCCAAGAAGGCTCCTGCCAAAAGCGCCGGCGCTCCATCACGCACCATCCGTGTCGATATCGACCGTCTGGATGTTCTTATGAACCTGCTCAGCGAGCTTCTAATCGACAGGGTGCGGCTGGAGCAGCATGCTTCGGATATCCAGAGCGGAGAATTGACCGAGACGGTTGAGCATATGAGCCGAGTGAGTGCCGACCTGCAGAATATAGTCATGAAGCTGCGGATGGTACCGGTGGATACGGTGTTCAATCGTTTTCCCCGTATGGTTCGCGATCTTGCCAAGTCACTCGACAAAAAGGTGGACCTGATCATTACGGGCGCTGAAACCGAGCTCGACCGGACCGTCGTCGACGAAATCGGCGATCCGCTCGTTCACCTCTTGCGTAATGCGCTCGACCATGGGGTCGAATCCGTATCCGACCGGATCGCCGCCGGCAAACCGGAGACCGGCTCCATTCATTTGCGTGCCTTCCACAGCGGCAACCACGTCTTTATAGAAATTCAGGATGACGGCGCCGGCATTTCCCGCGAGAAGGTGCTGAAATCCGCGATTAATAAGGGAATCGTCACTGCGGAGCAAGCTGCGGCAATGAGTGACAATGAGGCCCATCAGCTGTTGTTCGCCGCAGGATTCAGCACAGCCGAGGTTATTTCCGATATATCGGGCCGGGGGGTCGGGTTGGATGTCGTGAAAGCTAAGATTTCATCGCTTGGAGGCAACGTCACCATCTATTCCACTCCGGGGAAAGGTACTACATTCTCTGTTCAGCTTCCGCTTACGCTGTCCATTATAGCCGCCATGCTGGTCCGGCTGGGCTCGGAGAAATATGCGATTCCGCTCTCTTCCATTGTGGAGACAGGAATCGTGAAGCGGTCGCAGATTCGCAGCGTCCATGGTGCCAAGATGTTGGAGTTCCGGGGTTCCCATATCCCGATCGTATCCCTAAGCACCATTTTTAATGTGCCAGACTATGACGATAGCGACGAAGAAGAGACCGAAATTGTTGTCATTCGCAAAGGTGACAAGCTCGTTGCGCTCACGGTGCAGGATTTCATTGGCCAGAACGAAATTGTCATTAAGAATCTAGGCAAGTACTTGCCTAGTATCCAGGGAATATCGGGAGGCACAATTCTTGGCGACGGACAGGTTGCGCTAATTATCGATGCCAACGCTTTTATTAAGTAAAAGAAACCATAAATGGAGGTACTTTCCATGGCAGAAGATATTAAAGTCATTGTCTTTAAATTAGCTACCGAGGAATATGGGATCGAAGTGGATAAAGTTCAAACAATCGAGCGTCTGATGCCGATTACGCGGGTTCCGAAGACGTACAACTTTATCAAAGGGGTCATCAATCTGCGCGGCGTCGTTATCCCCGTGATCGATCTTCGAGGAAGATTTGGTCTGGAGGAGGCAGAGCATACCGATCAGACCCGCATCATTATCGTTGTTGTCAATGAGATGGAGGTCGGCTTTATCGTGGATTCGGCCAACGATGTGATCGATTTGAACAGGGAATCCATCGATACACCTCCGGAAGTGGTAGGGGGCATTAAAGCCAAGTACTTGGATGGTGTGGCCAAAATAGGAGAGGATCGCCTGCTCATTATGCTTAATTTGTCAGAAGTCCTCAATAAGAACGAAATCGTGCAACTGGAAAGTTTCGAGGGCTGATGCCATGGAAATGTTCAAATATCAGAAAGATTTTAAAATGGATGTCCTAAAGGAAGTCGGGAATATCGGAGCTGGGAACGCCGCCACAGCTTTGTCCCAATTGCTGAACAAGCCGATTGATATGGCGGTTCCTAAAGTTCAATTGCTTGGATTCGAGGAGATCGCTGAAAAAGTGGGCGGTGCCGAAGAGGTTGTCTTTGCAGTTTTTCTGCGCGTCGAAGGCGAGGCGCCGGGGAATTTGTTCTTTATACTGTCGCCGGATGCGGCACGCAATTTGCTGAGACGTGTAGCGGGCATCTCTGAGGTGTCGGGCGAAGAACTGAGTGAAATGGAACTCTCCGCACTCAATGAAATTGGTAATATATTGGCGGGGTCCTACCTCTCGTCCCTGGCCGACTTTACTTCCCTTTCCATGTACCCGACGGTACCGGCTTTGGCGATGGACATGGCGGGAGCGATTTTGAGCTACGGGCTTTTGCAGTTCGGACAGATGGGAGACGACGCACTCCTGATCGATACAACATTTTTGGAAGGGCAGGATGAGATTGAAGGCCAGTTCTTTCTTATTCCGGATCCTGAATCGTTTCCTAAAATTTTTCAATCTCTGGGAGTGCCGTTTGAATGATAGAGGAGCAAAGTGTTATAAAGGTGGGAATGGCTGATCTGAACGTAGGCAGCCACGATAAAGTAATCCGCACCACAGGTCTTGGCTCATGCGTTGGACTTACACTTTACGATCCCGAGAAAAAATTGGGGGGAATGGCTCATGTCATGCTGCCATCATCGGAGATCGCCCGCGAAGGGAAGCTTAACATTGCCAAATTCGCAGATACGGCAATCCCCGAGCTTTTATCCCGCTTGCTCAGTCTCGGTGCGATCCGCAGCCGGATTGTGGCCAAAATGGCCGGCGGTTCCCAAATGTTCGCTTTTGCCGGCGGGAACGACACAATGAGAATTGGCCCGCGCAATGTGGAATCCTGTAAGCGAACTTTGGAGAATTTGAATATTCCTTTATTGGCGGAAGATACGGGGGGCAGTTACGGCCGTACGATCGAGATCGCCTGCAGTTCCGGATTATTGTATATCCGCAGTGTGCAAAAAGGTGTTAAGGAATTATAATATGATGACTAGAACTATTTTAATTAACTTGACCTGCGGGCTGGCCGGTTTTATTTTCACCTATCTGTTTTCGCTGCGGAACAATTTGCCAATGACCAGTTTGTTTCGGGGATTAGCGGGATTTATTCTCTGGTTCTTACTTGCCTATGCCCTGCAATGGGTTTTGGGGCTTATTACTAAGCAAACTGCAAATTCGGACAAACTCTTCTCCTCTTCAGGCGGTGTTCAGAAGACTTTGGGCGCTCAAGTGGATATTTTGACTCCGGACGAGAATGAGGAATTAAAGGATTTGCTTAAACCTAAGCCTGAACAAGAGAAACAAGAAAACGGTGAGTTTAAGCCGCTTCAGCCTCCCAAACTGGTCTCGATGAAGGATCCTGAAGAATTGGCCAAGGCCGTTCGTCACTTAAAAAATGAATGAGCGAGCGTAGTGGGAGACATATTGTGGATTTCAATGAACCCTGGCCCGCGGACTCGCCGACTACACTGTGGGAAGGGTGAAAGCCGTTGAACGAGCATAAAGCTTCTCATTTGGAACACCAGGCCCTCTGGGAACAGTGGAAAGAAGAAGGGAACCCGGAAGCCAAAAAAAATCTGATCGAGAAATATCTGCCCATAGTGGATTATGTTGCCGGGCGTTTGGCCGTAGGTCTGCCTAAAAACGTCTCGAAAGACGACCTGGCAAGCAATGGCGTTATGGGACTGATTGACGCGATTGAAAAGTTTGATTACAAAAGGGGACTGCAATTTCAAACTTATGCCTCCTGGCGTGTCCGAGGCGCAATTCTCGATTCTCTACGTCAAGGCGACTGGGTTCCGCGCTCGGTCCGGGAAAAGGCGAAAAAGATTGAGGATGCATACCAGCAGCTCGAACAGAAATATTTAAGATCTGTCAGCGATGAAGAGATGAGCCGCTATTTAGATGTAACCGAACAAGAGTTTCAAAGCATGCTCCAGGATGTGGCGGTGATGACGCTCTGTTCTTTAGAGGATCCAATTCGGGAAGAAGAATCAGAGACCCGTATGTCGGTATTGGTGGATGATAAAGCCAAGAACCCTGATCATAAAGTAAATGAGTTCTATCTTCGTGAAACGCTTACCAAAGGCATCGAGAAACTAACTGTGAAAGAACGGACCGTCGTGTCCCTTTTATATTATGAAGACCTATCTTTGAGCGAAATTGCAGAGGTCATGTCCTTATCTCCTTCACGGATATCGCAGCTGCATTCCAAGGCGATACTGCGGCTGCGGGGAACGCTTGAGAAGAATCGGGATCTCTTAATGCAAAATGATTAGCCAGGTATGGCGGCAAGGAGGCGGAAAATGGTTGTTCAATCTGCGTTGAGCGAATATTTGAGCATCAGCTTTTCGGAGGACAAGGAAATTGCGTATCTTGAATTTTATCAACGGGATGAAGGATTCGCCTGCTCGGTTGAAGAACTGGGCGTTTTTTTGCAGCGAAATAAGGTTCTCTACGGTGTACAGTGGGATATCGTTCAGCGTTTTGCAGATCACCCGGAAGAGTACATATCCGGCAAAGTGCCGATTGCTCTGGGCAAGGCACCCGTAAACGGTACAGACGGACAAATATTGCTTACTTTTACTAAGGATGATAATGACCACCGCCCGATGGAAAAGGAAGACGGCAAGGTCGACTTTAAGGAATTAATCCGGCTGAGCAATGTCCGCAAGGGACAACTGATTGCCACGCTTATTCCCCCTGAACCAGGGCAGCCCGGAATGTCTGTCACCGGGGATCCGATTCCCTGCAAGGCAGGGAAGGCTGCCCACTTCAAGGTCGGTAAGAACGTCCTGCTTAATGATGATGGAACCCTAATGTATGCGGCAATAGATGGACTGATATCCTATACCGATAAAGGTAAAATCAATGTTTTTCCCGTATACGAAGTGCAGGGCGATGTGGATTACAACACTGGGAATATCGATTTTGTCGGCACCGTCGTCATCCGAGGCAATGTACTGTCCGGGTTTACGGTGAAATCAGAAGGGGACATTCGGGTAAGCGGCGGTGTTGAAGGGGCTGAACTATTTGCAAAAGGTTCAATCGAAATCAATGGGGGCATTATCGGTTATAACAAAGGATTAGTCAGCGCCGGAACCAATGTGAAGGTGTCCTTTATTCAGGATGGAAATGTGACGGCGGCGGAGGATATCATTGTCTCCCAGAGCATCATGCATTCAAATATCCGCGCCGGCAAGAACGTGTTATGCAATGGGTCTAAGGGTCTTATCGTAGGCGGAACGGTGCAGGCGGGGGAAAAAGTAGTTGCGCGCACGATTGGAAACACGATGTCGACGGCAACAGCTATCGAAGTTGGAGTGCTGCCCGAGCTGAGAAATGAAATTAACGACCTTCGTCAGCAGCTTCGCTTGCTCCTGGATAACGCCGATAAAACGAAAAAGGCGCTCTATCTGCTGAATCAGTTGGCGATAAACGGTTCCCTGCCCCCGGACAAGGTTGCCTTAAGGATCAAGCTTAATGCTACTCAGCAATCTCAGCAAAGAGAGGAAGCCCATATTAAAGAACGGATTCTGGAGATCGAAAGAATGCTTGAGGATACGGATTCGGCCAGAGTTGAGGTCGTCAAAACCATTTACGGCGGCTCGAAAATCGTAATCGGCAGATATACCAGATTTATTAAGGACACGGCAGAGCGAGTTACGTTCTACTACTCCGAGGGCGACATTTATATGGCGCCTAACGTCTAAATCCTCTGATGAGGGTGAATAGATTCTAACGGGGAAGGGCAGGGGATTACCGTGAACTTAAAGCCAGTTGAATTGCAAATTGCAGTGCCCCGGACAACTGAGGCGAGTAAGCTCCAGCAAGAACTTCAGCATCGGCCCGGGCTTGAGCAGCAGGGATTGGCGGGTCAGAACATAAAGGAATCTCGTGAACTGGCCCACCGCAGCACGGAGGTCAGCGAGTCATCGGAATCCGCCGTAAGGGATGAAGGACACCGGGGGGGCTCTACTGGTAACGGTACTTCCCGGGAACAAAAGAAAGACAAAGAGCGAAACGCGGAGCATCCCTATAAAGGGCACCGCTTCGATATTAAGCTCTAGATTTAGAGTTTAGTAATTAGAAGCCCTGTAATTAGAGAAGCGGAATATTTATTCTATTAACTAAAGGAGAGCGGATACGTGCAACCATGGGCGTACATTGTTATGCTTGGCGGATTTGCGCTGGCTTATGCGCTGTTTCTGCCGTCGCGTGCCCGTAACAAGGACAGCGGTGCGGACAAGCAGAGCCTGAAAGAAGTCGAAGCGGCGCTGGAATTATATATGACCGATGTCGAACGTGAAAACCGTGAACTGCTGGAGCTGCTAGATTCCATCAAGACCCAGTCCCAGAGCAACCAGGCCGCGGTTCAAGAGCAGCTTAGCGAACTGAATGGGCGGCTGGACGCGATGCAGCAAAGAACATCACAGTTGGAGACGCGTATGGCTGCAAATGAGAACGGGCTCCTTCAGTTGGCGTTATCCGGCGGAAAAGAAACAAATGCGCATGCGCAGCAACCGGAAGTTCAAACAAAAGCGACTGACGACCCGGCAGTTGATATTAAGGCCAAACCGGTCAGCACGATTAAGCTTCGTTATCCGCAGCTATTCGAACTTCATAACGAGGGGAAATCTATCGATGCCATCGCCAAGAAAACGGGAATGCAATCAGGAGAAATTCAATTGATTCTGCAGCTCGCCAAACAGGAGGAATCAGCGTGATCAGGAATCGTTCCTTTATCATCGGGCTCGGCAGCGGGCTCGTGGCTGGAGCGCTTCTTCTTCAGCTTATGATTTCGGCGGGTATGGCTACACCAACGAAGGCGCAGCTTGCCAAGGAAGCTTCGAAGCTGAACATGAAGGTTGCCGATGCGGGATCGAATCTGCTGACAGCTGACGAGTGGCGAGCGTTGGAGCAGCAAGAGGAAGCCTCAAAAGGCCAAGACGCAAAGGGTAAAGTCAATAGCGGAGGCACATCGCAGCCTGCGGCCCCGAAATCTCCTGCTGCACAGAGCCAGCCAGCATCACCGCCCAGCCAGGCGGCTTCTCCTATGGCTCCGGCTTCGCCCGCTAAGCCGTCCGCTGCGGCATCGCCGTCGTCCGATACATATGCCAAGAAACCGGTTGTTTCCAGTATTGTCCTGCGTATTCCGAAGGGAGCCAATCTAACCAAAGTCTCGGATTTGCTGGCGGGAGCGGGAGTAATCCATGACAAGGACGCATTTTTGGATGCCGCCCGCAGCCGCAAGGCAAATACACGGATTCAATACGGGCAGTACAGTTTTGAGGCAGGACAGAGCGTTGAATCAATCATCGATGAGCTGGTTATGGCGAAAAAGTGAGCGCCGCTATTAAAAATGGGCGTTTTTTAAGTGAATATGGACCCGTATTATCAAGCATCGCGTTTTATGACAAAAATCGTGCGCCAGACGTTGCATCCCATGTAGTCTTGTGATATATTAAATGACGGTGTTAAAACACACGTCGGTTGATTACAGCAAGCGGTGCTTTCTTCCGAAGAAAGTCTTGCTGCAAGATGATACCTGGCGGAGGGACACACAATACAACCAAACTTAGGAGGTGTGTGAAGATGGCAGTAATCTCCATGAAGCAGCTTCTCGAAGCTGGGGTACACTTCGGTCACCAGACTCGTCGTTGGAACCCGAAAATGGATCGTTATATCTTCACTGAAAGAAACGGAATCTACATTATCGACCTGCAAAAGACGGTCAAGAAAGTAGAAGAGGCTTACAACTTTGTAAAAAGCGTAGCAGGCGACAATGGTACGGTCCTGTTCGTGGGAACAAAGAAACAAGCTCAAGACTCTGTAAAAGAAGAAGCCGAACGTTCGGGCATGTACTACATCAATCAACGCTGGCTCGGCGGCACGCTGACGAACTTCCAAACGATTCAAAAGCGTATCGACCGTCTGAAAAAGCTGGAAGCTTGGGAAGAGGACGGCACATTCTCCGTTCTGCCCAAGAAAGAAGTCATCCTTCTCCGCAAAGAGAAAGAACGTCTTGAGAAATTCCTTGGCGGTATCAAGAACATGAAAGGTCTGCCAAGCGCGCTGTTCATTATTGACCCGCGTAAAGAGCGCATTGCCGTTGCCGAAGCACGCAAATTGGGTATTCCGATTGTTGCTATCGTCGATACGAACTGCGATCCGGACGAGATCGACTATGTTATTCCGGGCAATGACGACGCAATCCGCGCCGTTAAGCTGCTGACGGGTAAAATGGCTGACGCTGTAGTGGAAGCTCATCAAGGCGAAGACACAACTTCAGCATAAATCCTGCTGATTGCACATCGAATATGAAATTAAATGAAAAGGGTGGTCGGCAGGTGGATAACCTCTCACTGCCCTTTTTTTACCGAATGAATAGCTTTTAAGCTTCCAGGTCCCCGCAAAGTACCAACTAAGGTTCCATAGCCAAGGCTGTTCTTTGTGGGGGCGTTTTGAATTTAGAAGGCAAACAATTTATCTGGAGGGATTAAACAATGGCAGTAGACGCAAAATCCGTAAAAGAGCTCCGCGAAAGAACCGGCGCCGGCATGCTGGATTGTAAAAAAGCACTGGAAGAAGCTGGCGGCGATCTGAACAAAGCGGTTGAAATTCTCCGCGAAAAAGGCCTTTCCGCAGCGGCAAACAAAGCTGGACGCGCTGCAACTGAGGGCGTTGTTGAATCATACATTCATGCAGGCGGCCGCATCGGCGTTCTGGTAGAAATCAACTGCGAAACCGATTTTGTCGGCAAGACCGACCAATTCAAGGATTTCGCACGCGATATCGCCATGCAAATCGCCGCAGCTGCTCCGCGTTTCGTACGCCGTGAGGAAGTTCCTGCGGAAGAAATTGAGAAGGAAAAGGAAATTCTGAGAGCGCAAGCGCTGAACGAAGGCAAACCGGAGAAAATCGTTGACAAAATGGTCGAAGGACGCATCAATAAGTACTATGAAGAGCATGTACTGCTTGAACAAGCCTTTATCAAAGACCCTGATAAGACAATCTCCAACCTGCTCAACGAAAAGATCAGCACGATCGGCGAGAACATCTCCATTCGCCGCTTTGTCCGTTACGAACTGGGCGAAGGTCTCGAGAAGAAAGTCGACAACTTCGTAGAAGAAGTAATGGCGCAAGTAAAACAATAATAAGCATTCGCGGCTAGCGCCGCAGAGTGGAACATATATCAGGCACTTTCAGGAGCGGAACACAGGTACATGGTGTTCCGTCTTTTGCAAGCGGAAGTATACGGATCTGCTCTCCTTACGGGGATGCCGGACCGGAGTGAGACAGCTTGGCCGCCGATACACCCTCGCCGCTCATGCGGCAGGGATGTACGAGTAACCTGGGGCCTGTAAGGCACCATTGCAAAGTGAGGGTATACAATTTGGAACAGCCGGTATTTAAAAGGGTAGTCCTGAAGGTCAGCGGCGAATCGCTGGCAGGGCCTAACGGTTACGGTATCGATGCGGATACGATTAGCTCTATTGCCGAGCAGGTGAAGGAAGTCGTGGAGCTTGGCGTCCAAGTCGCCATCGTTTGTGGCGGGGGCAACATTTGGCGCGGCATTGCTGGCAGCGCAAGCGGCATAGACCGTGCGACGGCTGATTATATGGGCATGCTGGCTACGGTAATGAATTCACTGGCTTTGCAGGACTCTTTGGAACAGATCGGTGTGCCGACCAGAGTACAGACCTCGATCTCGATGCAGCAGATCGCAGAGCCTTATATCCGGCGCCGGGCTATTCGCCATCTGGAGAAAGGGAGGGTTGTTATTTTTGCAGCCGGTACGGGCAATCCGTTCTTCTCGACCGATACGACTGCGGCGCTGCGTGCGGCCGAAATCGAGGCCGAAGTCATTCTGATGGCCAAGAACAAAGTCGACGGCGTCTATTCCGCTGATCCGTTCAAAGATAGCACCGCCCAAAAGTATGAACAGCTTACTTACTTGGACGTGCTCAACAAGAATTTGGGGGTCATGGACTCCACCGCATCCTCTCTCTGCATGGATAACGATATACCGCTTATTGTGTTTGCCATTACGGAACAGGGCAACATCAAGCGCGTTGTTCTGGGAGAACGCATCGGAACAATTGTTAAAGGGAGTGTAGAATAATGCCACAATCGGTTAAAAAAAATGCCGAAGAGCGCATGGAGAAAGCGATTTTGTCGCTCAAACGCGATTTGTCGACGCTTCGTGCCGGACGTGCAACCCCTTCGCTGCTGGACCGCATTCAGGTGGAATATTACGGTTCGCCGACTCCGGTTAATCAGCTTGCCAACATTAACACCCCGGATTCCCGCACGCTGCTTATTCAGCCATGGGATAAATCCTCGCTTGCCGATATCGAACGGGCGATTATGAAATCCGATCTCGGTCTTACGCCTGCTAACGACGGCAGCACAATCCGTCTGTCCATTCCTGCGCTTACGGAAGAACGCCGGGGGGAGCTTGTTAAGCTGACGAAAAAATTCGGCGAAGAAGCCAAAGTAGCGATCCGCAACATCCGCCGCGATGCTAATGACGATATCAAGAAGATGGAGAAGAACGGCATTTCAGAAGACGAGTCCCGGGGACATCAGGAGAATATCCAGAAGACGACGGATAAGTTCATTGCCGAGGTCGACAAAGTGCTCCTGACTAAAGAAAAAGAGATCATGGAAGTATAAAGATAGCGCAGAGATTAAGGCCCCTCCTCAATTGGTGGGGTTTGTCTCTTTCTCGCATGAAACATGGAGGAAACGTTAATGATCAAACGGGTTCAATCTTGGCTGGGCCGGGAAGAGCGGCAGCAGCCGGTCGATATTTCACCGGATAATATTCCCCGGCATGTGGCCATCATTATGGACGGCAACGGCCGCTGGGCCAAACGCCTTGGATTGCCGCGCATTGTCGGCCATCAGAACGGTATGAAGGCGGTTAAGCGCGCCGCGATTGCCGCCGACGAGCTAGGTATTGAATACTTGACGATGTACGCGTTCTCAACGGAAAATTGGAAACGGCCCAAAGAGGAAGTCGATTTTCTGATGCGTCTGCCGGAAGAGTTTTTGGCTATCGAACTGGACGAACTGATCGAAAAGAACGTCCGGGTACGAGTCATGGGCGACAGTGAGGCACTGCCTTCGTATACCCGTAAAGCGATGGACGAAGCGGTGCTTCGCACACAGCACAACACCGGACTGATTTTGAATTTTGCGCTAAATTACGGAGGGCGTAAGGAAATTGAGGACTGCATGCGCAGTTTGGGGAAAGATATTGCTGCGGGACATTTAGCGCCGGAGCAGATAACGGCAGAATTGATTGACAGCCGGCTGCTCTCCGGAGGGCTGCCCGATCCCGACCTGCTTATCCGGACTAGCGGTGAAATGCGTCTCAGCAACTTTATGCTCTGGCAGCTGGCCTATAGCGAATTGTGGTTTACCGATATTTACTGGCCGGAATTCGGCAAGGAGCATCTGCTTCAGGCTGTGGCCGAGTACCAGCGGCGCACCCGCCGTTATGGCGGCCTGAAGTAGCTGATAGGAGTTGAGAACGTTTGAAGCAGCGACTAATAACCGGGGTGGCGGCCGGTGCATTATTTTTGGGACTATGCCTGCTTGGCGGTTGGTGGTTTCACCTTCTGCTGATCGCCATGGCTTTGATCGGCTACTATGAATTCGTCAAAATGATCGGCTGTTCACCTGCAGGCCGCAGTGCAGTGGCAGGCTATGCCGCTGTGCTGGGTTTTATGATGCCTTGGGACTTAATTGGGTTTTCCGCGCCTTTATCTTGGATGCAGGGAGTATGGCTCTTGATGCTGTTATTCCTTGTCATAACAGTGTTTACCAAGAATAAAGTGGATATTCGCATAACCGCGCTGCTGTTCATCGGCGCTTTATACATAGGGACAGGCTTTTCCTATATGGCGGTTTCCCGTTCTGCGCCGGACGGCAATGGACTATTCTGGACCCTTCTGCTTCTCTGCTGCATTTGGAGCAGTGATGCCGGAGCATATTTTGTCGGCAGAGCGATGGGAAGAACAAAGCTCTGGCCTGCGATCAGCCCCAATAAGACCGTCGAAGGAGCAGTAGGCGGAATCGTCATCGCGATGGCGGTTGCTTTAATTTTTGCCTTAATATCTCCCGATTTGCTCTCCTTAGGGCGTGCGCTAGTTATCGGTCTTGCCAGCGCCGTGGTCGGACAGCTTGGGGATCTTGTTCAATCAGCCTATAAAAGGGCATACGGTATAAAGGACTCGGGAACGCTGCTGCCCGGACATGGAGGCATTCTCGACCGCTGCGACAGCTGGATTATCGTATTTCCGTTCGTACATATCATGATGCTGATGCCTTATCACTAACTAGAAAGAGGGTGCGTGACGTTTGAAAAAGATCAGCATTCTCGGCTCAACCGGTTCAATCGGAACGCAAACGCTCGATGTTGTGGCCATGCATCAGGACAGCTTTGAAGTGGACGGCCTGGCTGCGGGAAGCAATACGGCGCTTCTGCTGGAGCAGGTTCGCCGCTTTAAGCCCAAGAGGGTATCCGTCGCCAGCAAGGAGCTTGCAGACGACATTCGGACACAGCTTCCGGCTGGAGTAGAACTTTATAGCGGCGATGACGGACTGGTGCAAATTGCAGCCGGAGGAGATGCCGAGTATGTAGTGACCGCAGTTATGGGCAGCGTCGGCCTTCGTTCCACACTTGCCGCCATCGAGGCCGGCAGGGACATTGGACTCGCGAACAAGGAAACGCTGGTGACGGCCGGACATCTTGTCACTGAGCAGGTCCGGCGCAAAGGGGTAAAGCTGCTGCCCATCGACAGCGAGCATTCGGCGATTTTTCAATGCCTGAATGGAGAAAGCAAGGAGGATATTGCTTCGATTACGCTGACCGCCTCAGGGGGGTCCTTCCGGGATCTGTCCAGGGAGCAGCTCCGAGATGTCACGCTCGAAGATGCGCTTCGCCATCCCAATTGGGCAATGGGCACCAAGATTACGATTGATTCCGCTACTATGGTTAATAAAGGGCTGGAAGTCATCGAGGCCCACTGGCTGTTTGATCTGACTTACGAACAAATTGAGGTGTTGCTTCACCCGGAGAGCATCATTCACTCTTTTGTGGAGTTTCGTGACAGCAGTATCATCGCCCAGCTCGGCAATCCCGATATGCGTGTGCCGATCCAGTACGCGCTAACCTATCCCGGAAGATGGCATTCTCCGGCTCAGCGATTGTCGCTTGCGCAGGCGGGACGGCTGACATTCCGCGAGATGGACTTCGCACGTTACCCGGCGCTAAAGCTTGCCATCGAATGCGGAAAGACCGGCGGAACTGCGACAACCGCCTTCAATGCCGCGAACGAAGTTGCCGTCGCAAGGTTTTTGCGGCGCGAGATTTCTTTTTTGCGTATCGAAGAGATATTGGAAGAGGTTCTTGGGCGCCATTCAGTACAGAGTGATCCGAGTCTGGAGCAAATCGAGGAATGTGACCGCACAGTGCGCGCGCTGGCACAAAGTCTGTAATCCGCGTGAAATCAATGGAAGTTGGAAACCAAAAACCGGAAAAATTGGTTTGGACGGTTGATTCTCTTGTGCCGGATCGGAGAATAATGATAAATTAAGAGGACATACTTCGGTCTTTCACCTAAAGGGGGCTGCCTAACTTGGAAATGGTTCAAGTCGTTTTTTTGACGGTGCTCATGTTCTTCGTCCTGGTGACGGTTCATGAATGGGGACATTATTATTTTGCTAAACGCGCCGGCATTCTTGTGAGAGAGTTCGCTATCGGTTTCGGTCCGAAACTGTTTTCTTATAAACGCAATGAAACACAGTTTACGCTCCGTCTGCTGCCGTTTGGCGGTTACGCGAGGATGGCCGGTGAAGATCCCGAGGTGATCGAGATTTCACCCGGGCAGACGATAGCGGTACGGCTCGGCGAGGACAATATCGTAAAGACCGTATATCTCGACCAATTGGATACGCGCAGAAATGTTATCCGCGGGGAAGCGCAGTATGCCGACTTGGAGAAGGATCTGAGCATCCGGCTGGATGTTGACGGAGAGGTTACAACCTATTCCTTGCATCCAAAGGCTATGTTGGTTAAAGGTAATCAGCAAATCCAGATCGCTCCCAAGGATCGGCAGTTCGGCAGTAAAACGGTCGGACAGCGGGCGCTTGCCATTGTAGCCGGTCCGGTAATGAATTTTCTGCTCGCTTTTCTTCTTTTTGGCGTTTACATTCAAATGGCGGGCGTTGCGGTAGAGAATCCAACCTATTTATTGATCGGCGACGTCTCCAAGGGCATGCCAGCCCAGCAGGCGGGACTTCAAAAGGGCGATATCGTCTATTCGATTAACGGCGAGACCATCGGAGCGGATTATAAGAAGATGATCAGCCTGACTTCAGCTTCTGAAGGAAAAGCAATGAATTGGACGATCAAGCGCGGAGATCAAATGATCACTGTAACGATGACGCCCCGTCATATGAAAGGGCAGGAAGGCGGTAAAGTCGGTATTTCGCCGGAGCTTCCGACCCGAAATGCGACAATTGGAGAAACGCTCAGCGGAGCGAGTCATGCCATGGCCGATACGACCAAAGCGATTTTTCTCGGTTTCAAGCAGCTGATTAATCAGTTTAATATGGATGATATCGGCGGACCGGTGCGTACTTTCGAGCTGACTGGCCAAATCGCCCAGCAGGGGATTGTGCATCTGATCCACTGGACGGCCATACTCAGCCTGTACCTTGGCATCTTCAATTTGCTGCCGATTCCGGCGCTTGACGGAAGCCGGCTCGTATTCCTCGGTGTGGAGGCGCTGCGCGGCAAACCGGTTGACCCAAGCCGGGAGGGCATGGTCCATTTCGTCGGCTTCGCGATGCTGTTTCTGCTGATGATCGCCGTTACCTATAATGATATATTACGCCTAATCAGCGGTTAATTTTGTTTGAGGCCCTAAGCTGCAGCCATCTGCTGCCTTGGGCTTATTAACGGGGGGAATTCCATTCTATGTCAAAAGAAAAACAGTTTGTTACGGAAATAACGCCGCAGGGCGAAGATTTCTCGCGTTGGTATATCGATGTAATCAAGAAAGCTGACCTGATGGATTATTCTCCGGTACGCGGCTGTATCGTGTTCAAGCCGGACGGCTATGAAATCTGGGAGCATATCCAAGAAGAGATGAACCGGCGTTTCAAGGCAACGGGACACCGCAATGCTTATTTTCCGCTGTTTATTCCGGAAAGCTTTTTTCAGAAGGAGAAAGAGCATGTCGAAGGCTTTAATCCGGAGCTGCCATGGGTAACGGAAGCCGGCGGCGAGAAGCTGGAAGAGCGTCTGGCGATCCGGCCAACCTCCGAAACGATGATCGGACATATGTATTCCAAATGGATTCAGTCGTACCGGGACCTGCCGGTGCTGATCAATCAGTGGGCGAACGTCGTCCGTTGGGAGAAGCGGACGCTTCCTTTCCTGCGCACAAGCGAGTTTTTGTGGCAGGAAGGCCATACGGCGCATGAAAATGAGGCCGAAGCGCGCGAGGAAACGATGCAGATGCTGGAAGTTTACCGCGATTTCGTCGAAGGGTATCTGGCGATTCCGGTCATTACCGGACAGAAGACGCCTTCCGAGCGTTTTGCCGGAGCGGTAGACACGTACTCGATCGAGGCGATGATGAAAGACGGACGGGCTGTTCAGGCGGGGACCTCCCACTATCTGGGCACCAAGTTTGCTGTTGCGTTCGACATTCAGTACCTCAGCCGCGATAACAATCTGGAATATGTGCATACGACTTCCTGGGGGACAAGCACTCGCATGATCGGTTCGATGATTATGGTGCACGGGGACGACCGCGGTCTTGCCCTGCCGCCTAAAGTGGCGCCGACCCAGGTTATCATGATTCCGATCGGCCCACCGAAGACGCGGGAAGCGGTCATTGCCCGGACGGACGAGCTGTTCAAGGAACTGAAATCGGCAGGCATCCGTGTGCGCGTTGACGACCGTTCCGATGTAACGCCCGGCTGGAAATTTAATGAATACGAAATGCGCGGAGTGCCGGTTAGACTGGAGCTTGGCCCCCGGGATATGGAGAACGGCGTCTGCGTACTGGTCTCGCGGATTAGCGGCGAGAAGAAAATCGTTCAGCAGGATCGCCTAGTTGAAGAAGTCCAGACTATGCTGGAGCAGGTTCATAACGAAATGTTCGAGCGGGCGCTTAAATTCCGCGAGGATCATTTCTATTCTGTCGAGACGCTGGATGAGATGAAAGCGGCGATGGAAGAGAAACGCGGTTTTGCGCTAGCCGGCTGGTGCGGTGACGATGCCTGCGAGGCACAGGTGAAGGAAGAAACCGGAGCAACGAGCCGCAACATTCCTTTTGAACCGGGCGAAACGAAGAAGACTTGCGTCTGCTGCGGCAAACCGGCAGAGCATACAGTTGTATTCGCCAAAGCATACTAAAAGTCTACAACACCCATTTCGGGCATGATTGCAAGCTTCTGGTGAAAAGAGGACGGCGGGCGGACAGCCCGGGCGCTTTTTAAACATATAGGCAGGGATAAGCCGAACGCTTGCCCTGCCTATATGTCTACGAGAGACGGATGCCGTTTCGTCTTCTCCGGAAGCTTTATTAAATTGCAAGAACTTATATGCTGGCCGTATATCATCTTTAGTCTTATTCTTGTTTTGCAAAATTATACAGTTGAAATTTTTTAAGAGTGACAGCAAAGACCTCGCTTTATCGGGGAATGTAAAGGTGGGGGAAGCATGGAATACAGCGATGAGAGAAGAAAGCGGTTCGAGCTGCTGATGAAACAGGGAGATATCCCACCGGCACTTATAGATCCTTATTTTCTGGATGGTTATATCGACAGGGTGGAGATCAGCCGAGGCAACCGGGATTGGCGCGTCGTTGTAGTGAAGCAGACTCTCGTTCCGGCACAGGCATATCGGACGTTTTGCTTGAGAGTGCGGGAGCGGATGCAGCATATCGCGAAAGTCGGGTTCTTGTTCAAGTACGAGGAGCAGGTGAGCCGGGCTGACATTTTCCACGAATATTGGGGACTGTTCCTCGAATGGGTTCACCGTGAGATTCCCTCCGTCAATGGCTGGTTAACTCGTTCGGGACAGGAGCTTCAGGGAGACACGCTGCTGCTGAACATGAGCGATCAGATGTCATTGGAGCTGGCGCGGAAAAAAGGCATCGACGGAGCGATTGTCCGTTTTTACGATACGTACTTTGGACTATCCCTGCGTGTAAAAGTGCAGCTTGCGGAAAAAGGAAACGGCGCGGAGGAATTCGAGGAATTCCAGCAAAAGCTCCAGCAGGAGCAGCGGGAAATTATTGAGCAGATGATGACGGCCATCGAGACTGAAGTATCCTCAGAAAATGAAGACGGCGAAGAGGTCGTTCCGCTTCAGGTCGGTTACGATATCAAAGACCAACCCGTGCCAATTATGGAAATTCAGGACGAGGAGAAAAAAATCACCATTCAGGGAACGATTTTCGGACTCGACCGCAAGGAGCTGCGCAACGGAAGCACGCTGTTCACGTTCAGCTTGACCGACTTTACGGATTCCCTGCAAATGAAGATGTTCGCCAAAACAAAAGACGACCTGAAAGTGATGAGCCAGCTCGCAAACGGGAAATGGGTAAAAGCGCGTGGACGGGTGGAGTACGACCGTTTCATGCAAACTCCGGAACTGGTGATGATTCCGTCGGACCTGTCCGAGGTGTCTGCTCCGCCGGCCCGCAAGGACAATGCGCCGCAGAAGCGGGTGGAGTTTCATCTTCACAGCGCAATGAGCACAATGGATGCGGTAGCCCCAATCGACGCCTATATCAAAACCGCGGCCAAATGGGGGCATCCGGCAATTGCCGTCACCGACCATGGCGGGGTCCAGTGCTACCCAGAAGCCGGCAAAGCGGCAAAGAAGAACGGCATCAAAATGCTGTACGGCGTAGAAGCGAATGTAGTCAATGATGCGGTAAATGTGGTCGAGAATCCGCAGCCGCTAGAGCTTAAAACCGCTACCTATGTCGTCTTCGATATCGAGACCACCGGGCTGTCCATTACGCGGAACAATATCACTGAGCTTGCCGCCGTCAAAATGCAGGGCGGGCAGGAAATCGACCGCTACACAACCTTTGTCAATCCGCATGAGAAAATCCCTTATCATATCCAGCAGCTTACGAATATCACGGACGATATGGTTAAGGATGCGCCGGATTTGGAGCCGGTGCTGCATGATTTCGTGAAGTTTGCCCAGGACAGCGTGCTTGTGGCGCATAACGCCCGGTTCGATATGGGGTTTATCCAGGCATCGCTTGCCAAGTTTGGGCTCCCGCCTTTGCCCAATCCTTCACTTGATACGCTGGAATTGGCGCGACTGCTGCATCCGAATATGAAAAATCACCGGCTCAACACGTTGGCCGACAAATATAAAGTTTTGCTGGAAAGCCATCACCGCGCGGTAGACGATACGGTGGCGCTAGGTGGAGTTCTGAACGGACTTTTGGCAGACGCCGAGAAGCTGAAAGGGCTGACGATGCTGGACCGTCTGAACGACGAGGTCGGTAAGGATCTGTCCAACACACGTCCGTTTCACTGCTGTATTTACGCACTGAATATGACCGGAAAGAAGAACCTGTACAAGCTGGTATCCTTATCTCACACCGATTATTTCAAGCGCGTGCCTTGCATTCCAAAGTCGAAGCTGGAGGAAATGCGCGACGGCCTGCTGGTTATTTCCGGATGCGAGCGGGGCGAGTTCTTCGAGGCCGTCTTGAACAAAACGGTAGAGGAAGCGATGGAAGTCGCCGCCTTCTATGACGTGCTGGAAATCCAGCCGCTGACGATGTATATGCATTTGGTGGATAAAGGCTTTGTGGCAAGCCCCGAAGAGCTGCGCGGCGTCGTGCGGCGAATCTGCGAAATCGGGGAGAAGCTGAACAAACCGGTCATCGCTACCGGAAATGTGCACTATTTGGAGCCGCGCGATAAGCTGTTCCGCGACATTACAATTCACGGTATTACCGGATTCAGTCCGCTGAAGGATCAGCGCAAGCCGGATGCCCATTTCCGGACGACGGAAGAAATGCTGCAGGAATTTGATTTCCTGGGCGAGGATAAGGCGCTTGAGGTCGTCGTGACCAATACGGTGGAACTGGCGGAGCGCTTCGAAGCGATTGAGCTGTTCCCCGACAAGCTGTTTACGCCGATTATTGATGGGGCGGATGAGGAAATCCGCGAAACCTGCTACCGGACTGCAAGATCCATTTATGGTGAGGAACTGCCCGAGGTGGTTGTCGCCCGCCTGGAAAAAGAGCTGGAGCCGATCATCAAGTACGGCTTCTCCGCCAACTATCTCATATCTGAGCGGCTGGTTAAAAAATCGAACCAGGACGGGTACCTCGTCGGCTCCCGGGGTTCGGTCGGCTCTTCCGTCGTTGCAACCTTCCTCGGCATTTCCGAGGTCAATCCGCTCCCGGCGCATTACATCTGCCTCAATCCGGAATGCCGCCACAGCGAGTGGTTCCTCGACGGCAGTGTGCCGAGCGGCTTCGACCTGCCGGATAAGGCATGTCCGAACTGCGGCGGGAAGCTGAAAGGTGAGGGGCAGGATATACCGTTCGAGACATTCCTCGGCTTCAAGGGCGATAAGGTGCCTGATATCGATCTTAACTTTTCCGGTGAGTACCAGCCGCATGCGCATAATTATACGAAGGTGCTGTTCGGACCGAAAAGCGTCTTCCGGGCGGGTACGATCGGTACCGTGGCCGAGAAGACCGCGTTCGGTTTCGCCAAGAAGTACGAGGAGGATCATCATAAGCGCTGGCGCGGCGCCGAGCTCAGCCGTCTGGCTGCGGGCTGTACGGGCGTCAAACGGAATACGGGCCAGCATCCCGGCGGCATCGTCGTCGTGCCGGATTACATCGAGGTTGAAGACATTACACCGATTCAATATCCGGCCGACGACGTGAATTCGGAATGGAAGACGACACATTTCGACTATCACGCCTTCGACGCCAACCTGCTCAAGCTCGATATTCTGGGCCATGACGATCCAACGATGATGCGGATGCTGCAGGATTTGACCGGCGTCGATCCGACTTCGATTCCAATGAACGACCCGAAGGTCATGAGCATGTTCAACTCGACGGATGCACTTGGCGTGACGCCGGAGCAGATTCGAACGCCTGTCGCCACCTACGGGGTGCCGGAGATGGGCACAAAGTTTGTCCGTCAAATGCTCGTTGAATCGAAGCCGTCGAGCTTTGCCGATCTTTTGCAGATTTCAGGCTTGTCCCACGGAACGGGAGTTTGGCTTGGCAACGCGCAGGAGCTCATCAAGAACAACACCTGTAACATCAAGACGGTTATCGGCTGCCGTGACGACATTATGCTCTATCTGATTTACAAAGCGGGCATGGACGCTGGGCTGGCGTTCAAGATCACGGAAAGCGTGCGGAAAGGCAAAGGATTGACACCTGAATGGATTGAGGAAATGAAGAAATGCAAGGTGCCGATGTGGTATATCGATTCCTGCCTCAAAATCCAGTACATGTTCCCGAAAGCCCACGCCGCAGCCTATGTCATCTCCGCCGTGCGGACCGCGTATTTTAAGCTGAATTACCCGATACACTATTATGCGACATACTTCTCGGTTCGCGCCGAAGATTTCGACATTGAGCTGTGCTGCCAAGGCTATGACGCTATTCATAGGCAGATTGTCGAGATTGAGGCGAAGGGCTTCCAAGCTCTGCCAAAAGAAAAAGCAATGCTGCCGATCCTCGAAATGGCGCTCGAAATGACGGCCCGCGGCTTTACGTTCAAGAGCATCGATCTGTACCGCTCGGACGCCACCAAGTTCACGGTTGACGGAGACAGCCTCATCCCTCCATTCTCTGCGCTGGCCGGTATCGGCGATAATGCAGCGAAGAATATCGCCGCGGCTAAAGATGCCGGAGAGTTTCTATCGATTGAGGATTTTCAGCAGAAATCCAAGGCGAGTAAGACGATCGTCGAGCTGCTCACCGGTATGGGCTGCTTCCGTGGATTACCGGAGAGCAACCAGCTATCCTTGTTCTGAGTCTTGACAGTCCCGCTGCTTAAAGGCGATATGAATTCGGAGGTCGGTCTTGTGCGGAGAGTCAAAACATTTCTGTTTCAAATGAGCCTGCGGACCAAGCTGACGCTCTCCTTTATCGCTGTGACCGTCTTATCTCTATCGGTTATGGCTGTGGGATATACCGTCAAAAGCTCCGATGTGATTCTGAAGAATGCCAGTGAAACGTCACTGGGACTTGTGCGGATGGGCAATCAATCGCTGGACAGCAGCCTGGTCAGGGTGGAGCAGAGCGCCATCAACATGCATCTGGATGAGGATCTGTTTCAATTTTTCAATACGGAAAACTTGCGGCTAAGGGACATCACCAATGACTCGGACCGTAAAATTACGCGGATATTGCAAAAATACTTTCCAAGCTCGGAGGATATGTTCTCGGTTAATCTGGTAACAAGGGAGTACACCTTTGGAGAAACACCTTCCTTTTGGATTCCCAAGAAGGATTACTCCCTCTCCAACATTTATAAGATAGGAACCGAATCGCGCAGCAGCATAACCTGGATTCCCACCTATAATCTGCTGGAGCAGTTTTACTCGACCGCTCCTTCGGAGAAAGACCAATATGTCTTTACGGCGACACGGTTAATGAATTTTGCGATTGTCCGGAACAACATCCTGATCCAAATGAAGAAGAGTGTGGAGCGGCCGATTTTGGTTGTGAACTTTCAGGAATTCATGTTTCAGCATGCCCTCGAGGAAAGTTTGAACGTTGAAGGCTCTTATTACCATATGTTCACCCGGGAAGGGGCTGTTCTATCCAGTTCGGAGTTGGCTGGTGATCCAGCCAAAATAAGCCGGAAATGGATAGCGAACGCTATAAGCAAGAAGAGCGGCACGGAATACATTACGCTCGGCGGGCAGAAACTGGTCGTCTGCTTCGATACGATGAAGACGACAGGCTGGCTGTCGGCGGTGTTTATTCCGTATAAAAATTTGAAGCGGACACTCCCCGACATGTTCGAGTACACCCTGTACTCCATGGTGATCATTACCCTGATATCGGTGGCGGTCGCGGCGCTGCTGTCCGGCCGCATCATCATGCCGCTTATCAAGCTGCTGCGCGGCATCAACCGAAGCGGAGACGGTCACTTTAATACCTATATCGAATCGGCGGGCACCAAGGAGCTTAACATTATCATTCACAAATTCAACCAGATGAATGAAAGCATCTACACGCTGATTGAAGAAAACTACACAGCAAAGATGAAAGAGCTGGAGGCGGAGCTTAAAGCTCTTAATTTCCAGTTCAATCCACACTTTTTATATAATACACTGAATATTATCAACTATTTGGCGATTGAAAATAAACAGTCCCTGATCAGCAAAATGCTGGTTGAGCTGTCGGAAATGCTGGAGTATACGGCCCATAGCCCGGGGAAGGTTATTTTCTCCGAGGATCTGAACTATCTGAAAAATTACGTGTTTATTATGAGCCGCCGTTTTGAGGACAAATTCGCGGTGACTTATGAGATTGATCCGGAACTGGAAAGCCACTGGGTGCCCAAGTTTTTTTTACAGCCGTTTATTGAGAACGCCCTGGTTCACGCACTTGAGGATAAGGAGCAGGGGGGACTTATTCATGTGACGGGGCAGATTGACGATACCGGCAGAATATTCACCGTGACTGACAACGGTAAAGGGATGTCCCCCGAGATGATAGCCCGTGTGCTGGAAATTCATGAGGATTCTGGCGCCGCAGTTTCCATTGGAATCCAGAATGTGAACCATCGGATCAAGCTGCTGTATGGTCCAGCTTTTGGTGTGGACATCCGCTCGCAATTGAATATGGGGACGACTGTCATTTTACGGCTTCCCCTGGATATGGCAGAGTCCGGCTTAAGGCACTTGGAGTAGTGTCCCAAGCCGGATTTTGTTTGTTTTCATCACAACAAAAATACTTTCAGTAGAAAAGTCCACCATTCTCCTTTTTTTAGAGTAGGAGGAGAACGCATTTCCTTTTATGATGAAAGCGTAATCAAAAACTTCATTTGATAGGACGGTGTCATATGAAAAAGGGGATTCTACTATCACTCTTGGCCGTGTCACTGCTCGCGGGATGCTCCGGCGGCGGGACCCAAAACGCCAATTCAAGCAGTGGCGGACAGGGAGAAGGATCGGCGGTTGAGCTCACCTTCTGGCGTCCGCAGGCCAGCGAAGTTGAGGACAATGTGTATGTAAAGCGGATTGAAGAGTTTAATCAGGCCAATAAAGGGAAGATCCATGTCAAGATGGAGGTCATTACCCGGGGCAACTCTTTTGCTTACGAAGACAAAATCAATGCCGCCGTCGCTTCCCATACTCTTCCGGATGTTCTGGCAATGGACGGACCTAACATCGCCAACTATGCGGCCTCGGAGATTATTATCCCGCTTGATGAGTATTTCTCCAAGGAAGATCTGGACGATTTCGTCCCTTCGATCCTTCAGCAAGGCTCGTACCAGGGCAAATTTTACGCGCCGGGCTTGAACGAGTCCTCCGTCGTCCTTTTCTATAACAAAAAAATTATGGCTGAACACGGAATAACGCCTCCGGACAAAATCGAAAATGCCTGGACCTGGGACGACTGGTACGACGTGATGAAGAAGACGTCCAAGGACGGCGTGTTCGGCACGAACATGATCAACGACAAAGGGGAATGGATGACCTACGCCTTCGAGCAGTTATGGATTTCCGGCGGAACGGATATTGTCAATAAGGAAGGGACAACCGCCGAAGGATTTGTCAACAGCCCGCAGGGTGTTGAGGCGGCCAATTTCCTGCAAAAGCTGGCTAATGAGAAGCTGTTCAATATTGATCCGAAGCCGACGGAGTTTGAGGAAGGGAAAGCGGCTACCAAGCTCGGCGGTCCCTGGAACATTCCGGGCTTCAAAAACTATCCGGACCTGGAGTGGGGCATCACTTATTTCCCCAAAAAAGCGGGAGGCATTCAAACGGCTCCTTCGGGCAGTTGGGCCGTAGGGGTATCGGCCGACACGAAGCATCCGAAAGAAGCGGCGGAGGTCATTAAATGGATTACGAATAAAGATAGCTCGACCCAATTAGCAAGGGCGATCAGCATGCCCGCCAGCCGCAAATCGGCGTTTGAGAGCTTGACGGAATATAATGAACTTCCGCTTCGCATTATCAAGGAGCAGGTTACTGGCGTGTCGCATGCGAGACCGGTTACTCCGGCGTATCCGGTGCTGACGCAGAAATTTGCCGAGGCCTTGACGGATATTATGGTCGGCGCGGATGTCAAAAAGTCCCTGGACAACGTGGCGTCCACTTATGATGAAGAGTACAAGCGCAATTTTGCCGAATAGCTGGGGGTAAGACTCACCCGCGGCAAAGGTGCTGCGGAGTGCCTTTGCCTAAGCTTTTTTTTCAGCTTCGAAGAAAGGAAGAATGGATAATGCAAACGGCAATGAATGCGCATAAGCGCGAGCATATATCAACTTTTAGCCGGCAGAGAAGACGGGAAACGCTGGTTGGCTATTCATTTGTCACGCCGGCGGTTCTCCTGCTGATCTTTTTTCTGGTGCTGCCTTTTCTGCTTGCCGTGGTCTTCGGATTTACGAAATTCAATCTACTGCGTCCGGATAAAATTCATTTTACCGGGTTTGACAATTACAAGCTGCTCTTTACCGACGGCCTGTTCTATAAATCGCTCTGGAACACTTTATATTTCACGATAATTGTCGTGCCGGTTCAATCGGGCGTAGCCTTGATGCTGGCTCTGCTCGTCAACAACAGCCTCAAGCTGCGGAATGTGTTCCGGATTGCCTACTTCAGTCCGGTTGTCACCTCCATGACTGTTATCGCAATTCTTTGGATTTCTCTCTATAACCCGAATGAAGGATTGATTAACTCGGCGCTTCATTTCTTCGGCATTTCGAACCAGCCTTTTCTGCGCAGCTCCTCCCAGGCGATGAATTCGATTATCTTTATGTCGGTTTGGCAGGCGGCCGGCTACCAAATGATGATTTTTCTGGCCGGTCTTCAGGGAATCTCGAAGGATTTATATGAAGCCTCCTCAATTGACGGGGCGAACAAGCTTCAGCAGCTTCGCTACATTACCATACCGAGCCTCTACAATGTAACGGTCTTTGTGCTGACGATTACGACGATTCAGGCTGTGAAGCTGTTCGTTCAGCCTTACATCATGACGAATGGCGGTCCGGAGAACTCGACCCGAACGCTGGCTCTGCTGATTTACCAGCAAGGCTTCCAGTTCCGAAATGCGGGATACGCTTCCGCCATTTCCGTTATCTTCTTCCTGATTGTCGTCTTGATCTCATTTTCGATGAAAAAATTTCTCAGAGATAAATAACGGAGGGGAGATCAGGCATGAGAAATACCCGGACGAAGCTGCTGTTGTACGTTCTTAATTTTATAATGTCACTGCTGTTCATTATCCCGCTGTTATGGATGATTGTTTCCTCGCTCAAGCCGGAGAACCAAATTTTTGCCGATCTGAGCTCGCTGAAATCATTGCTGCCTCTTCATATCACCTTGGACAATTACAGGTCGGCGTTTGAGCGCATCCCAATGTTGAAATATCTGTTCAACAGCATTTTTTACGTGTCCGTCATTTGCATCAGCGGCCTTGGGGTAAATTCGATTTGCGGATATGCGCTGGCCAAGCTGCGGTTCAGGGGCAGTGAGTTCATTCTTGTGAGTATAATCGCCTTGATGATCGTTCCGTTTGAGAGCATCCTGATGCCGCTGTACCTGGTAGTTAACGCTTTGCATTGGGTCAATACCTGGTTTGCCTTGATCGTTCCGTTTATCGCGAACTGTTTTAGCATTTTTATGTTCCGCCAGTTTTTTATGGACATTCCGAATGAAATATTGGAGTCCGCTTCTATCGACGGATCGGGTCCGCTGAAGACCTTTGCATCCATCGTTGTTCCGCTCTCGGGACCGGTTTTTGCAACCGTGTTCATCCTGGATTTCATAAGTCATTGGGGAGATTTCATGTGGCCGATTCTGGTGACAACAGGGGAATCACTGCGTAATATTCAGCTTGGCATCCAGACTTTCTTCACGCTGCCCCCGATCTTTTACGGGCAAATTATGGCGACGCTGACCTTCACGACCGTCCCGATCATTGTACTGTTCCTGCTGCTGCAAAAATATTATGTACAAGGAATTACCAGCGCAGGAATCAAAGGTTGACCGGACTCGGGCTTAAGAGGAAGAGCAGCAGAGGAGGGGAAGCCGTGCTACAATAGTAAGGTATAATTCCCGAAGCCAAACTAAATTCAATACAGTAGGTGAACGCGGCCATGAACAGAATTATGGTTGTCGATGATGAAGCGATTCAGAGAAGGGTGCTTGGCAAAATGATCCGGGAATACCTGCCTGGATGTGAGGTTGTCGAGGCCGGCAACGGAAAGACCGCGCTGGATATTGTCCAAATGGCTTCATTTGATGTCGTAATTACAGATATTAAAATGCCAATCATGGACGGATTCGATTTCATTGAGCATATGAATAAGCTTTCCTCCGCTACCCGAATCATCATCTTAAGCAGCTACCGTTATTTTGAATATGCCCAGCGGGCCCTCCGGTTAGGCGCTTTCGATTATGTGCTCAAGCCAGTGAAGGAGGAGACCATTGGTGTTCTGCTCGACAAGGTTCGGGAAAGTATAGAAAAAGAAAAAAGGATTTCGCCCGAAGAGATCAGCAGGGAGCAATTTCACATCAGCATGAATGCGTACTATGGGCATTTGCTGGGAGAATGGATACAGAACGGGGTTTCCGCAGCGAAATTCCAGGAGCTTCAGCAGCAGTATTCGCTGGAGCCCTGCGGGGCGGTCATTGTAACGCGCATTGAGGACAATACTCCCGGCGAGCTGTACCCTGAAGGTCTGGATGATATTCGGGGGGGAATGCCCGGGATGCTCGCGAACCTGCTGAGTTCCTCGGACCGGGTCGTGTCCTTTTTTGCTTCGAATCGCAACCTGACCATGATCTCGGTAATTACGGCGAAGCATCCTGACGAAGTAATCACCCCTATATTGCTCTCGGATCTGGAAGAATATGGACACCGACTTTCCGCAAGATATCAGCTGTCGTTTGCCGTAGGCGTAGGCAATGTGCGCGCCGATTTCTTCCGCGAAGCCGCCGGCTCCTATAAAGAAGCGGTTGACGCAGCCGATTTTCGCTACTTTTTGGGCGGGGACCGTGTCGTTTCGTATGCTGCAATTTCCGGCCGGATTGCACCATTGCATTACGACTTCCATAAAGATGAGGAATTGTTCAAAGAATATATCAGAACGGACAAGGCCGATTTATTGCTCAAGCATACGGATGACTTGTTCCGCCAGTTTCTGGAGAATGGGCTGCCTTACCGGGAGCAGTGGCTTAAATCGATCGTTCAGCTTGTGCTGCATATCGCTCCGGCGGTCAAGGGATTTTTCAGTGAAGAGGCTTACCAGTGCGCCCTGCAGAAGGCGGAAAGCAGTCTGACAGCTTGCATCAGCTTTAAGGATTGTAGGGAGCAGTTTGTCGAAATCCTGAAAGGGTTCATGATGATTATGCAAACCAGCCGCAGAAAGAAACATGCCGAAGTCATTGAAAAATGCGTCAATTATATTGAAGAGCATTATACCATGGACATCTCTCTTGAGCATGCAGCCAATCTGCTGTATTTCAGCCCCAACTACTTAAGCATGATTTTCAAAAACTATCTTGGAGTTTCCTTTACGAAATATTTGTCGGATATCCGGCTGGAAAAGGCGGTTCAACTGCTGAGAGCCGGCGACATGAAGGTATATGAAATTGCTGGAAAAGTTGGATTCAAGGATGAAAAATATTTTTACCGCGTGTTTAAAGCGAAATATGGCCTTACTCCTGATGAATACCGTAAAAAGAATGCTTTGCCATTGTCACCGTCCTGAGAGGTTATAAGGCAGTCAAGGGCCGACACTTGTCAGTATTGCCATGCTATGGTATAATTTTTTTGGTAATAATGAGATAAGTCCGTTGTGTAAAGAGTGGGGAAACCCACTCTTTATCTTTGGTATACAGCAAAAGACAAGTTCGTGGAGGTTAGTTTCATTTGAGCACACCCAAAATTAAAGGTACGGTTGAAGAAATGCTGAAGCCTTACCTTGACGACAATGGATTCGAACTGGTGGACGTAGAATATGTAAAGGAAGGCTCCAACTTCTTTCTGCGCGTATTCGTGGACAAGGAAGGCGGAATCGACATCGATGATTGCGGAAGCATCAGCGAATTCTTAAGCGCCAAGCTGGACGAGAACGATCCTATTCCCGGCGCTTATTTCCTGGAGGTATCTTCTCCCGGGGCGGAGCGGCCGCTTAAAAAAGCCGGCGATGTGGAAAAGGCGGTCGGTAAGGACGTATTTGTGACGACCTACGAGCCAATCGACGGACTGAAGGAATTCGAAGGCCGGCTGCTTTCATTCGAGAGCGGGGAAATGCTCATCTCTGCGGGCAAAAAACAGCATGTTGTTCCGTATGCCAAAGTTGCCAGCGCGAGACTGGCCATTATTTTTTAGCTTTTGAAAGGGGGACCGGATTTTTCATGAGTATGGATTTTATTGAAGCTATGAATGAACTGGAGAGAGAGAAAGGCATCAGCAAGGACGTGCTGTTCGAGGCCATCGAGGCTGCGCTGATCTCCAGCTATAAACGAAATTTCAACGCCGCGCAAAATGTTCGGGTCGATATGAACCGCAACACAGGCGTAATAAAAGTATATGCCCGCAAGCTGATCGTGGAAGAAGTGCTTGATCCGCGCACCGAAATTTCGCTGCCTGCGGCCCGGGAACTCAATCCGCATTTTCAGCTTGAGGATGTCGCAGAGCAGGAGGTAACGCCTCGGGATTTCGGCCGTATCGCCGCCCAGACGGCTAAGCAGGTCGTTACTCAGCGCATCCGTGAAGCGGAGCGGGGACTGATATACAACGCTTTTATCGACAAGGAAGAGGATATCGTCACCGGGATCGTGCAGCGCCAGGATCTGCGCAACGTATACATCGACCTTGGCAAAATCGAAGCGGTGCTGCCGCTGAACGAATTGATGCCCGGTGAGAAATTCAAGCATGGCGAGCGTATCAAGGCTTACATTACCAAAGTCGAGAATACGACCAAGGGACCGCAAATTTTGCTCTCCCGAAGTCATCCCGGCCTGTTAAAGCGCCTGTTCGAGCTTGAAGTTCCCGAAATCTTCGACGGCGTTGTCGAGATTCGCTCCGTAGCCCGTGAAGCGGGCTTCCGTTCCAAAATCGCGGTATTTTCGCGCAATCCGGAAGTCGATCCCGTCGGCTCCTGCGTAGGCCCGAGAGGGATGCGCGTGCAGACAATCGTCACTGAACTGCGAGGCGAGAAAATCGACATCGTGCGCTATTCCGAATTGGTGGAAGAATATGTAGCCAATGCGCTCAGTCCTTCCAAGGTGCTTGAGGTTCAAGTGTTTGAGGCGGAAAAAATGGCGCGCGTTATCGTTCCGGACTATCAACTGTCTCTGGCCATCGGAATCAAAGGGCAAAACGCCCGTTTGGCGGCCAAGCTGACGGGATGGAAAATCGATATCAAGAGCGAAAGCCAGGCGGAGCAGGAATTCGGCAGACCTAAAACGTCCAGCGACGAAATGCATCAGGATTCCGTCTCCATAGATTAATAACGAGGGGCGGGTGGCTTACGATGAAACAGAAAAAAGTGCCGCTGCGCAAATGCGTCGCCAGTCAGGAAATGATGCCGAAGAAAGAACTCATCCGTATCGTGAGAACGCCAAGTGGCGAAGTCATGATCGATCTTACCGGGAAGAAATCGGGCCGGGGAGCGTATATTTGCGGCAAGCTCGAATGCTTCAAGCTGGCTCAAAAGACCAAGGCGCTGGACCGTGCGCTCAAGGTTCCGGTTAGCCCGGAAATATACGAACAGCTCGCCAGGGATTTCGTGTCCGTGGAGGAGCAGTTCCTTGCGGCTAAGGAAGCTGCGGAAGATGAGTAAGGCGCTCTCTAATTTAGGGCTCGCCATGCGCGCGGGGAAAATTGTCACCGGCGAAGAGATTGTGCTGAAAGCGGTCCGTTCGGCGCAGGCGAAGCTGGTTCTCTTGGCGGGAGACGCTTCGGATAATACGCAGAAGAAATTCCGCGACAAATGCGGAACATACAATATTCCGCTGGTGATCGGATTCAGCCGCGACATCTTAGGTGCTTCTATCGGCAAGGACAGTCGCGTCGTGTTGGCTGTCACGGACAAGGGATTCGCGGAAATGATCTCCAAGCAGCTCGGAGATAAAGTCGGAGGTGGAATCATTGACTAAACAAGACAGCAAAGACAAACTGCGGGTTTACGAGTACGCCAAATCGCTTAACATGAGCAGCAAAGAGATTATCACCATTTTGAAACGTCTGAACGTTCCGGTGAACAACCACATGAGCGTTATGGAAAATGACGCCGTGTCAAAGGTGGAACAGTTCTTTAAGGATATTAAGTCGAATGCTGCAGCCAAACGGGAGAGCGGAGGAGCCAGCCGCTCCGCTTCTTCAGCAACGGCTACAGTCGAAGCAAAAAGTGTTGACAAAAATCAAATAGAAAAGCAGGTAGGTATGAACAAACCACACAATAACTCATCGACAATGTCGTCAAGACCCCAAAGCGGGCAGGATTCCCGCAGAAACCAGACCGGCTCCGGACCGCGCCCGCAAGGGCAAGGCGGAGCATCTCGCCAAGGAGGACGCCCGCAGGGCCAAGGCGGCGCTCCCCGTCAAGGCGAATCCCGTCCGCAGGGCCAAGGCGGCGCTTCCCGTCCGCAGGGCCAAGGCGGCGCATCCCGTCCGCAGGGCCAAGGCGGCGCATCCCGTCCGCAAGGCCAAGGCGGCGCACCCCGTCCGCAGGGCCAAGGCGGCGCACCCCGTCCGCAAGGGCAAGGCGGCGCACCCCGTCAAGGTGATTCCCGTCCGCAAGGCCAAGGCGGTGGAGGCCAGCGTCAGGGCGGATTTGGCGGCGGCAACCGTCCGCAGGGCCAAGGCGGCGCTTCTCGTCAAGGCGATAGCCGTCCGCAAGGCCAAGGCGGCGATTTCTCCCGCGGCGGAGACCGCAATTCCAAAAACCGGCCAGGAAGCAACCAGAAGCGGTTCGATGACGGTAGAGGCGGTAATTACCGGAATAACGGACGCGGCGGCAAAAATCAGCGCGGCGGCAGAAACCAGCAGCCGATGGAGCGCCGGGAGAAAATCGACAATACGCCGAAGAAAATTATCGTACGCGGCAATATGACAGTCGGCGAAACGGCAAAGCTGCTGCATAAGGACGCTTCAGAAGTCATCAAGAAGCTGATTCTGATGGGCGTTATGGCAACGATCAACCAGGAACTGGATATCGAGACAATTCAACTGCTTGCCGGTGAATTCGGCGTTGAAGTCGAAGTGAAGATACCGGTAGAGGAAGACCGTTTCGAAACCGTGGAAGAGAACGACGCTCCCGAAGATCTGCAGGCACGTCCTCCGGTCGTGACTATCATGGGTCACGTCGACCACGGCAAAACTACTCTGCTCGACGCCATTCGTTCCACGAATGTAACCGGCGGCGAAGCCGGCGGAATTACGCAGCATATCGGCGCTTATCAGGTCGAAATCAACCATAAGAAAATTACGTTCCTTGATACCCCGGGCCACGAAGCGTTCACTGCGATGCGCGCCCGCGGAGCACAGGTTACCGATATTACGATTATCGTCGTAGCGGCTGACGACGGCGTTATGCCGCAGACCGTTGAAGCAATCAACCACGCTAAAGCTGCGGGACTGCCGATCATCGTGGCTGTCAACAAAATTGACAAGCCGGGCGCGGATCCGGACAGAGTGAAGCAGGAGCTTACTAATTACGAGCTTGTTCCCGAAGAGTGGGGCGGCGATACCATTTTCGTTAATGTGTCGGCTAAACAGCGCATCGGTCTTGAGGATCTGCTTGAGATGATTCTGCTCGTTGCCGAAGTCAATGAATATAAGGCGAACCCGGATAAACGGGCTCGCGGTACCGTAATCGAAGCCGAATTGGATAAGAGCCGCGGTCCGGTAGCTCGCATTCTCGTTCAGAACGGAACGCTGAAAGTGGGCGACGCCTTCGTAGCGGGCAACTGCTTCGGACGTGTACGGGTAATGGTGAGCGACAAGGGACGCCGTCTGAAGGAAGCTGGACCTTCCACGCCGATTGAAATTACCGGTCTGACGGAAGTTCCGCAGGCGGGCGATCCGTTCATGGTGTTCGAAGACGAACGGAAAGCGCGCCACATTGCCGATATACGGGCGACTACTCAGCGTCAATCGGAGCTCAATACGAACAGCCGCGTTACACTGGACGATCTGTTCAAGCATATTAAAGACGGCGAGATCAAAGACCTCAACGTCATTATCAAAGCGGATGTTCAAGGTTCGGTCGAAGCTCTTAAAGGTTCCCTGGCCAAGATCGAAGTGGAAGGCGTGCGCGTTAAGATTATCCACAGCGGAGCGGGTGCAATTACGGAATCCGATATTACGCTGGCTGCTGCTTCCAACGCTATTGTCATCGGCTTTAACGTTCGTCCGGATGCCCAGACGAAGGCTGCCGCTGAGCAGGAGAAGGTCGATGTGCGTCTGCACAATATTATCTACAATGTAATTGAGGAAATCGAGCAGGCGATGAAGGGTATGCTTGATCCGATATTCAAGGAGAGCGTTATCGGTCATGCCGAAGTGCGCAGCGTCTTCAAAATCAGCAAAGTGGGCGCTGTTGCCGGCTGTATGGTTACCGACGGCAAAATCACGCGCAATGCGGAGACACGCCTGATCCGTAGCGGCATCGTCGTATTTGAAGGCAAGATCGACTCTCTGAAACGCTTTAAGGATGATGCCAAAGAAGTAGCGCAGGGTTATGAATGCGGCATTACTTTGGAACGCTATACCGATCTCCAAGAAGGCGACATCATCGAAGCGTTTATCATGGAAACCGTGGAGCGCTAACTTAAAGAGGTGAATGAATCATGTCCAAAATCAGAGCCGGACGCGTCGGCGAACAAATCAAGAAAGAACTCAGCCGTCTGATTCAAGGCGAGCTTAAAGACCCCCGGGTCGGATTTGTTACCGTTACTGGCGTCGATGTTACCAATGATCTTTCTCAGGCCAAGGTGTACCTTAGCGTATTCGGAGACGATGAGCAGAAGAACGCCTCGCTCAAGGCGATTGAGAAAGCGAACGGCTTTCTGCGTTCCGAGCTTGGCAAGGCGATCCGCCTTCGGCATACGCCGGAACTGATCTTCAAGTTCGACGAATCCGTCGCCTACGGCAGCCGGATCGAGAAGCTGCTTGGCGAAATCGGCAAGCAGGACGAGAGCCAGGAATAACCAAAGGAGACGGCGAATGCAGAGCTATGAACAAAGTCTCCGGCAGACACATCAGTTTCTGCTGGACCATGACGATTATCTTGTAGTGTCGCATATTCAGCCGGACGGAGATGCAGTCAGCTCTACCCTAGCGGTGGGCTGGCTTCTCTCATGTCTGGGCAAGAAATACACTATGCTGAACGAAGGGCCGATCCCGACCCGAATGAAATACCTGTGGAAGGCAGAGCAAATTGCCGATATGTCGGTAAATCCTCCGGAACGCACGTTCAGCAATGTCATTTGCGTCGACTGCGCCGACTTTCAGCGTGTCGGGCAGACACAGCGCTATTTTGAACCCAATGCTTCGATTGTGAACATCGATCATCATCCGACTAATAACGGCTACGGCACGATTCAACTCATCAGGCCGGACGCTGCGGCTACGGCCGAGATATTATTTGATCTGCTGAAAGAATTTAACATAACATGGGATGCCGATATTGCGACAGCTATTTATACCGGCCTTTTAACCGATACGGGCGGTTTCCGTTATTCCAATACTTCTCCCAAAGTAATGGAAGCTTCCTCTGAGCTGCTATCTTTTGGAGTAAATGGACCGGAACTTGCGGAAACGCTGCTGGAGGAAATGACTCTCCCTCAAGTGAAAGTTCTTAGCAAGGCGCTGAACAGACTGCAATTATCACCTAAGGGCGACATTGCTTGGGTATATGTTACGCCTCAGGATATGATTGACTGCGGAGCGGCCAACGAGGATTTGGAGGGGATCGTCAATTATCCCCGCAATATCCAGGGCGTTGAGGTCGGCATGCTGTTCAAGGTCATTAACGACCAATCGGTTAAGGTCAGCTTGCGTTCCGCCGGCAAAGTGGATGTAGCTGCTCTGGCACAAGTTTTTGGCGGCGGAGGGCATACCCGTGCAGCCGGCGCCCGGGTTGACATGCCGCTGGAACAAGCGATTTCACTTGTGCTTAAGGAGGTCAACCGGCTGTTATGAGTGAGCTTGAAGGCGTTCTGGCTGTGTACAAGCCGGCCGGCTTTACCTCGCATGACGTTGTAGCCAAGACGCGGCGTATACTCGGGATGAAAAGAATTGGGCACGCCGGCACGCTGGACCCTCAGGTTACCGGCGTTCTGCCGCTTTGCCTCGGACGGGCCACGCGCGTCGTGGAGTACATTCAAGAGCTTCCTAAGGAATATATCGCCACACTGCGGCTTGGCATGTCCAGCGACACGGAAGACCTGACCGGCACCGTGACGGAAACGGCGGATGACATAAGGGTAACTGAAGATGAGGTAAGACGTACGCTGGATTCGTTCCGGGGAATTATTTCTCAGACGCCTCCCATGTATTCTGCCGTTAAGGTGGGCGGCAAACGTCTTTATGAGCTGGCCCGTGAGGGCAAGACTGTGGAGCGCAAAAGCCGTGAGGTTGAAATTTACGAGATCGAGATGTTGGAGATGGTCTGGAACGGGAGATTCCCGGACATCACCTTCCGCGTCTTGTGTTCCAAAGGCACGTATATCCGCACGCTCTGCGTCGATATCGGCCAGGCGCTGTCGCTGCCTGGTGTGATGGTTAAGCTGGAGCGCACGATGTCGGCGGGAATCCGGGCTGATCGCTGCCTTACACTTGAGGAAATCGGTGAGCGCATGGCGAATGGAAGTCTTCAGGAGTTTCTTATCCCTGCCGATGAGGCGATTCATCATCTGCCGGCCCATAAGGTGGCGGACGAGAAGAAAGCAGCCGCCCTACAGGGCCAGCGGCTGGCCGCCCGGTTTGTGGCGCCTGAAGTTCTAGTGGACGGCCCCATTCGTCTTTACGATCTTCAAGGCAGTTTTCTTGGCATTTACAAACGCGAGGAGACCGGTTCGATCGCTCCTGTGAAAGTATTTGCTCAAGGTTGACGGCCGGGCGCCGTATTGCCGGCGGCAATAATTCCAGTATAGTATTTTTAAATCTAAGAGTATAAGCTTAATTAAGTGAAGTGCAGGTGAGAAACAGCGTGAGAACCGTAACGTTAACCTATCCGCTGCCGCCCCATGCGGCAGCGGAGTGGGCACAGCCTCAGATTGCCGCCCTGGGGCAATTCGATGGCCTGCACCGCGGGCATGCCAGTGTAATCTCCTCCGCCGTAGCCTTGGCTCGCACAGAAGGAGTGCCTGCGGCTGTCATAACATTCTACCCTCATCCAAAAGATGTTATGGGTAAAGGCGATTATGATGGATATTTGACGCCGCCCCGGGACAAGCAGGAGCTGCTCGCAGAAATGGGCGTTGATATTCTCTACGTCATCGAATTCAATGAACAGCTCTCCCAGGTGAGTCCAGAGGACTTTGTGTCCGTCATGCTGCTGCCTCTGCGAATCACTACGGCGATTGTCGGTTTCGACTTCCGCTTTGGTTACATGGGTGAAGGCGATGCTGCAATGCTGCGGCGGCTTGGCGGCGGCTCCATGAAGGTGGAGACCGTGCCGCCTTTTTTACTGGATGGCGTAAAGGTAAGCAGTTCCGGTATCCGCAAAGGCCTTCAGATCGGCGATATGGAGCTGGCTAACTCCTGGTTCGGCCGCTGCTACCATCTGCGGGGAACGGTCTCGCATGGCGAAAAACGCGGGCGCACCATTGGATTTCCGACCGCGAATCTGGAGCTTGAAGACCGGTATGTCATTCCCGCGAAAGGCGTCTACGCCGTTCGGGCCATTCATAATGGAAAGACCCTGCCGGGAGTCATGAATGTCGGCGTGAAGCCGACCTTTCACGAAGGAGTTACCAGGCCGAGTTTTGAGGTCCATTTGCTGGATTTTGCCGGAGATTTGTATGGACAGGAAATGAGGGTAGACCTCGTCGCCTTCATCCGGCCGGAGCGCAGATTCGATTCGGTCGAATCGCTTATTTCGCAAATTCGCGAGGATGCGAAGACAGCTGAGAGAATACTGCTTGAATCGTGATTTATCGCCCTAATTTTTCTGCCGGTGACTTTCCATAAGTGACGTTTACTTTTGCCTTGTATAGTGCTATACTGATTAACGTTGCTAGATTTCTGGCATCCATAACCTTGGCTTGGTCATTCGAGTGTCACCGACGGTGACGAGGCCAATGGCGATTATATTGAAGGAGGTGAACAGGATGGCATTGACTCAAGAACGCAAGCATCAACTGATCGACGAGCACAAAACTCATGAATCCGATACGGGATCTCCAGAGGTGCAAATTGCTATCCTCACGGAGAATATCGTTAATCTGACCGACCACTTGCGTACGCACAAGAAGGATCATCATTCCCGCCGCGGATTGCTGAAGATGGTAGGTCAACGCCGTAAACTGCTCGCGTATTTGAAGAACAAAGACGTGCAGCGTTACAGCGCACTGATCGAGAAACTGGGATTGCGTCGTTAATAACCCATATGTTTACCCTTAAAGCAGCCTGGTTGTTTACCGTATGTGCTTCCGAGAAGCGTCAGCGGGACAGCTGGGTTGCTTTTTGAAAATTTGGGAAAAATTTGGCAACTGGCAGGATAATATGAATGTCAAAAACGGCTCCTTTTTCAAGAAGAAGCGGCTTCGCCGTCCTGTTAGGGACGGTACCGTTTCTCGTAGAAATATAAGACAAAATGATAAGCGCTCAGCTTATACATTCTTATATTTCAAAAAAAGGCCAAGCCGTTTTTGCTTGTATTGCATAGAGAACGTGCGTAAGCCTTATTATAGGGATACGGCGTTTTAATTTTGACAAAATTCAGATGAACCTGCCCACGAAGTTGAGCGGGTCTGCTGTCATCCAAGGAGGGACTTTATGGAAAAACGTGTTGAAATGCAGCTCGGGGGCAGAACCCTGGTGCTGGAAACGGGACGGCTTGCCAAGCAGGCAAACGCCGCTGTTATGGTCCGTTACGGTGATACGTCGGTGCTGTGTACGGTAACGGCTTCAAGCGAACCGAAGGACTTGGATTTTTTTCCGCTGACAGTAAACTATGAAGAGCGCTTGTACGCGGTCGGCAAAATTCCGGGAGGCTTCATCAAGCGGGAAGGCAGACCGAGCGAAAAAGCGATTCTGTCCAGCCGCCTGACGGACCGTCCGATTCGTCCGCTGTTCCCCGAAGGCTTCCGTAACGACGTACAGGTGCTGAATCTGGTAATGAGCGTCGATCAGGACTGCTCGCCGGAAATCGCGGCAATGATCGGAACGTCGGCGTCGCTGAGCATTTCCGATGTGCCGTTCAGCGGCCCAATCGGCGGTGTAGTGGTGGGACGCATTGACGGGCAATTTATCGTCAACCCGACAATCGCCCAGCAGGAAGTAAGCGACATTTATCTGGTGGTGGCCGGAACAAAAGACGCCATTATGATGGTGGAAGCGGAAGCGAATGAAGTGCCGGAAGAAATCATGCTCGAAGCGATCATGTTCGGACATGAAGAAATCCGCGGCATCGTAGCGAAGATCGAAGAGCTGGTGCAGATTGCCGGCAAGGAAAAAATGACCGTGAAACTGCACGCCGTAAACGCCGAAGTGAACGCTGAGGTTCGCGCATACGCCCAGGAGCGGCTGGTTGAGGCGGTTAAGATTGCCGAGAAGCATGCCCGTCAAGATGCGATCGACGCGGTCAACAACGAGACGGTGGAATATTTCACGGAGAAGTATATCGAAACGCCTGAGCTGATTGGCGATGTGAAGGAAGTGCTGCATGATATCGTTAAGGAAGAAGTCAGACGTTTAATCACCCATGACAAAGTTCGTCCGGACGGCCGGAAGCTAAGCGAGATTCGTCCGATCGAGTGCGATACGTCGCTGCTGCCGCGCACGCATGGTTCGGGACTGTTCACCCGCGGCCAGACGCAAGCGCTCAGCGTGTGTACCCTCGGTGCCCTCGGCGATGTGCAAATTCTCGACGGTATCGATTTAACCGAAACGAAACGCTTCATGCATCATTATAACTTCCCGCCGTTCAGCGTAGGGGAAGCCCGTCCGCTGAGAGCGCCGGGACGCCGTGAAATCGGTCATGGAGCACTCGGTGAACGCGCCTTGTCCAAGGTTATTCCGAACGAAACCGAATTCCCGTACACCATCCGCCTCGTATCCGAGGTGCTGGAATCCAACGGATCGACTTCCCAGGCGAGTATTTGCGCAAGCACACTGGCGATGATGGATGCGGGCGTACCGATCAAAGCACCGGTTGCGGGCGTAGCGATGGGTCTGATCAAGGACGGCGAGCATGTCTCCATCTTGACCGATATCCAAGGTATGGAAGATCATCTCGGAGATATGGACTTCAAAGTGGCAGGTACGGCGGAAGGCGTAACCGCGATTCAGATGGACATCAAGATCGACGGGATCGACCGCAAAATTCTGCAAGAAGCTCTTGAACAGGCCAAAGAAGGCCGGATGTTTATTCTTAGCAAAATGATGGAAGCTATCTCCAAACCAAGAGAGAGCCTTTCCCAATACGCGCCTAAAATTATCATCCTGCAGATTAATCCGGACAAAATCCGCGATGTTATCGGCGCAGGCGGCAAAATCATCAACAAAATCATCGAAGAAACCGGCGTAAAAATCGACATCGAGCAGGACGGCCGCGTGTTCATCGCATCCTCGAATGAAGAGATGAACCAAAAAGCGCGTTCCATCATCGAAGGCATTGTGCGTGAGGTTGAAGTCGGCGAAATTTATGTCGGCACCGTCAAGCGGATCGAGAAATTCGGCGCTTTTGTAGAAATACTGCCGGGTAAAGACGGTCTGGTGCATATTTCCCAGCTGTCCACGGAGCGTGTAGGCAAGGTGGAAGACGTGGTTGCCATCGGCGATACCATCACTGTAAAAGTGACTGAAATCGACCAGCAGGGCCGCGTGAATCTGTCGCGCAAGGCAGTGCTGACCGCAGAAGCCAAGGCTTAATTGCCACGGTTTTAATCAAAGAAGCGCAGCGATGACTCTCATTTAGATTGAATGGACGAAAAGAGGCAGAAGCTTACATTCTGGCTCTTTTTTGAGTTGCAGCTCAAATTAGTGAAGATCTTGTCCTTACAGAAGTCTCTTACGTGACCCTACCGCGTTCTGCCGCGTGCTCAGTTCTTCTTAAGCCGCTTGAAGGCATATTGCCCCTTCTTGTCTCATAGGCTGGGACAGAGGGTTGTACATCGTCTGCCGAGCCTTTGGCATAAGCAGATGGTGTACGTTAAGCGAAATTGAATGACGGCGAATCACGTAGGAGGAAGTCGTAATGAGACTGGAAAAAGCGGCTGTAGTGCTGGCTTGTATAGCTATAGTGATCGGAATCGGCAGCAGCGTAGGACCGGTAAAAAGTATGCTGGGGCAGCTCCGCGCCTTCGGTGGACTGGCTGTTCTGAAGCCTAATACCGATGCGGGAAGTGATCTGAGGAGCGGCATTGAAGCCAAAGCCGCGCAGGTTGACACCCCGCCGGTGGACGCCAGAGTGGATCGCGTATGGAAAGCCATTCCCGGCTATAACGGACTGAGTGTTGACGTGGACGCAACATACAAAGAAGCTCTGCTGCTTCCAAAAGGCGGAGCGATCAAATATGTTTACAAGCAGACAGCCCCTGCTGTCTCGCTGGATGCTCTCGGGGCTCAGCCGATCTACCGGGGGAATCCCGCGAAGCCGATGGTATCGCTGATGATTAACGTCGCTTGGGGGAACGAATATATTGTCCCTATGCTGAACATATTGGACGAGGAGCATGTGAAGGCGACGTTTTTTCTGGACGGAAGCTGGCTGAGCAAGAACCGCGAGCTTGCTATGGAGATCCAAAAGCGCGGGCATGAGCTTGAGAATCACGCCTATTCGCATCCTAATATGAGCACTCTCAGCCGGGCGCGCGCGGTAATGGAGATCGACAAGACCAAGAAGCTGCTGAAATCGAGCCTTGGAGTGGATAACCGCTGGTTCGCTCCCCCTTCGGGCGACTTTGACCAGGAGACTGTGGAGATTGCCCGCGAGCTGGGGCTGAAGACGGTACTGTGGACGGTTGATACGGTTGATTGGCGCAATCCTTCGCCGGAATCGGTAGTCGCCAAAATTACCGCGAATACAGAGCCGGGCACACTCGTGCTCATGCATCCCACCTCTTCGTCATCGAAAGCGCTGCGTAGGATGATCCGCGGCATCAAGGCCAAGGGGCTGGTGCTCGGAACGGTCAGCCAGACGCTGTCGCCGGAGCGGGTGCTGCCAAGCGATGTTGAGTGAATCCGCCGTTTCTGGTAGGATATAAGGCGCCCGGTTAAATGGAAAGGCGAACGAAGGGCTATGGCAGGAGGACTTTTTACTGTGGAAAAAATGGTATTATCAAACGGATTACGAGTAGTCATGGAGAAAATCCCGACAGGCCGCTCCGTTTCCTTCGGAATTTGGGTAAAGACGGGTTCCAGGAACGAAACGCCGGAAAACAACGGGATTTCCCATTTTATCGAACATATGCTGTTCAAAGGTACGGACCGGTTCGACGCAAAGGCTATCGCAGAGCGGTTCGATTCCATCGGCGGGAATGTCAATGCCTTTACCTCTAAGGAATACACCTGCTATTACGCCAAAGTGCTGGATGAGCATCTGCCGATCGCCGTTGATGTATTGGCCGACATGTTCTTCCGTTCGCAGATGGATGCGGAGGAATTGGCAAAAGAAAAGAACGTCATTCTTGAGGAAATCTCCATGTGCGAAGATACGCCGGACGATCTGGTGCATGATCTGATGTCCATGGCAGCCTACGGCAGCCATCCGCTCGCTTACTCCATTCTTGGACTCAAGGAACGGCTGGAGGCCATGACGCCGGATGATCTAAGGGCCTATATGCAGAAGCAGTATACGATCGAGAATACGGTAATCAGCATTGCCGGCAATTTTGACGACAGTGTGGGCGAACTGGTGGAACGGTATTTCGGAACGTTTGCCAATCATGGAACACAAGAGCGGCTGACCCCGCCGGATTTCCACGGGGATTTATTGTTCCGCCGCAAAAAAACGGAGCAGAACCACATTTGCCTGTCGCTGCCGGGCTGCGCTAACGACGACCCGTTGCAGTATGCGATGGTGCTAATTAATAACGCTGTCGGCGGCGGCATGAGCTCCAGACTGTTCCAGGAAATCCGCGAGAAGCGCGGACTGGCCTACTCGGTATATTCTTATCATAGTTCCCAAGCCGACAGCGGCCTCTTCACCGTTTATGCCGGAATCGCTCCTAAGCAGACCAAAGACGTCATGGAACTGACCAAAGAAATGCTGTATGAGCTTGCCGTAAAGGGAATGGACGAAGAAGAGATCCGCAAGGGCAAGGAACAGCTCAAAGGCAGTTTGATCCTAAGCCTGGAAAGCACAAGCAGCCGGATGAACCGGCTTGGAAAGAATGAATTAATGCTTGGCCGGCACATCACGCTGGACGAAATGATTGCCAAGATTCAGAAAGTCACGATGGATGATGTAAATAAGGTGCTTGACCGGATGTTCGCTGAGCCGCTTGCGGCTGCGATGGTCGGGTCTTCCGATAAAGCGATTGCCAATGTTAGGAGAGATGATCTTGTCTTACTACGTACAAATTTTAAAGCTTCCGGGCAATGAGGATGTGAATCCTCCCCGTCAAATGTCGGAGCAGGCTTCGGGCTACGACCTCTTCGCCGCAGTCAGCGGCGAAATGACCCTTGAGCCCGGAGCGCGGGCGCTGGTTCCGACGGGAATCGCGCTCGCTATGCCGGACGGACTGGAAGCGCAGATTCGTCCGCGCAGCGGACTGGCGCTGAAGCACGGCATCACCTGCCTTAACACGCCAGGCACGATTGACGCCGATTACCGGGGCGAGATCAAGGTGCTGCTGATCAATCTGGGCCAGGAGCCTTTTACAATCGCCCGGAATGAACGGATCGCCCAAATGGTCTTTCAGGCCGTGCCATCCGTAACGATGGTCGAAGTGGAAGAACTGAGCGATACCGGGCGGGGTGCGGGAGGCTTCGGCCATACCGGCAAATAGATTTATACTTGTTTATAATTCATGAATGCAGAGCTTGTGGGAGGGCCGTTACGGCTGAACACAGGCTCTTTTTATTGGCTTTCACCCATCCGCGTTTACCCGCATAAGATGCTCTATGGCCTTACAGTGTAATGTTGAAAGGAGCGTCATCCCTATGCTGACTGGCGTCAGGATCGTGTTCCTGGGCGGGGACGCAAGACAAATTGAAGTGATTCGAAAATGTGTTGAGATGGATGCGGCGGTAAGCGTTGCCGGCTTTGATAAATGGAGTACCCCCTGTGACGGGGTTAACCTGGAGGCAATGTCCGCCGACCTATTGAGCGGCGCGGACGTTCTGGTGCTGCCGACCGTCGGCTGTGACGACGAAGGCCATATCAGCGCAAAGTACTCTTCGAAGCCGATGCCGCTGCTTAAGGAGCATATCGAGGCATTGCCTAAACACTGCACCATTTACACGGGCATGGCGAAAGAATATTTGAGACGGCTGTGCGCTCTTGGGGGGCTGGAGCTGGTGGAGCTGCTTGAACGTGACGATGTCGCAATCTACAATTCGATTCCAACTGCTGAAGGTGCGCTCGTCATGGCGATCCAGAATACGGATTTTACCATTCACGGCTCTGAAGCGATGGTGCTTGGAATAGGCAGAACCGGCTTTACAATGGCAAAAAGCCTTCAGGGACTTGGCGCTAAAGTCACAGCAGGCGTCAGAAAGCGGGAGCATTTTGCCAAGGCGGAGGTCATGGGCTGGAAACCATTTATGACGGATCGGCTGGAGGAGCATGTAACGGACGTTGATTATATTTTTAATACGATACCGAGCCTCATTCTAAACGCCAAAGTGCTGTCGTGGGTGCCCCGGCATACCTGCATTATTGATCTCGCTTCCGCGCCCGGGGGAGTGGATTTCCGTTATGCGGAAAAACGCGGCATTAAGGCACTGCTCGCGCCGGGTCTGCCGGGAATCGTCGCACCCAAAAGCGCGGGACAGATTATGGCAGGCGCGCTAGTCCAGTCCATTTCGGAGCGGATGTTGACAAAGGGGGATTAATAATGAACTGGCACGGTAAGACGGTAGGCTATGCAATCACCGGTTCCCACTGCACTTTTGCGGAGGTGATGCCCCAAATTAAGCGTTTTGTCTACGAAGGCGCGAACGTCGTGCCTATTGTATCGGCCTCGGTGCTCGGAACGGACACAAGGTTCGGCACATCGGAAAATTGGCTAAAACAGTTGAAAGATATAACGGGGAATGATATCATTTCTACAATTGTTGAAGCGGAACCGCTGGGTCCATCCAAGAGGCTGGATGTACTCACGATTGCACCCTGCACAGGAAATACCACTAGCAAATTGGCCAATGCCATGACGGACGGACCGGTGCTGATGGCGGCCAAATGCCAAATGCGCAACGGACGGCCGATTGTTCTGGCCATATCAACCAATGACGGACTCGGTCTGAACGCGGCGAATATTGCGAAACTTTTGGTAACCAAAAATATTTATTTTGTTCCATTCGGACAGGATAATCCCGAGCAGAAGCCGAATTCATTGGTGGCCCGCATGGAATTGATTCCAGAGGCCTGCTATGCGGCGCTTCATGGCTCCCAGCTGCAGCCGATGATCATCGAACGGTTTCATTCAGCATAAGCAACAGATATTAGCAGGGTAACGACAACTTGCTGATATGTACGAGGCTTCCAACATAATTGATTAACCGCTGCCGTCCTCCTTATGAGGGCGGTACAATCGTGTTTATTCCTTTAGATTTAGAGACGAAGTCCCGGGATTTTCGGGATTCATCCTGAGAATAAGTGCAGCCTGTCGTTAACTAATGGAGGAATTATTAATGGGCATTTTGGTACAGAAGTTTGGCGGGACCTCGCTTTCCACCCAGCAGGCCAGGGATCATGTGATCCGGCATGTCAAACGGGAGCTTGGGCAAGGATACAGCCTTGTCATCGTAGTCTCCGCAATGGGCCGCAAGGGCGAGCCTTATGCGACGGATACGCTGCTGGACTGGGTCTCCCAGAATGGCGATGCTCTCCCTCAGCGGGAACGGGATTTACTGCTGTGCTGCGGTGAGATCATTTCCGCGACCACACTATGCAGCCTGCTGGAAAAAGAAGGGATTCCCTCGACAGTGCTTACCGGAGCCCAAGCTGGTTTCCTGACGGATAACGGCTACGGAAACGCGCGGATACTCGATGTTCGTCCAGAACGGATTTTGCGGGAGCTGCGCGCCCAGAAGGTCGTCATCGTAACCGGCTTTCAGGGCCAGACGGAAGATGGGGACTTTACCACGCTTGGCCGTGGGGGAAGCGATACATCGGCAACGGCGCTCGGCGCCGCGCTGCGTGCGGAAATGGTCGATATTTACACGGATGTCGATGGCATTCTGACCGCCGATCCGCGTATCGTCGAAGATGCGAAGCCGCTGACCTATGTAAGCTACACCGAAATTTGCAATATGGCCTATCAGGGGGCCAAGGTCATACATCCCCGGGCTGTGGAGATCGCTATGCAGGCGCAGATTCCGGTCCGCGTCCGCTCCACCTTTTCGGAGAATGAAGGCACTCTTGTCACGCATCCGGAAGGCTTTCAGGAGTCCCAGCCGGGAATTGTCGACCGTTTCGTTACCGGCATCGCCTATGTCAGCAACATCACGCAGATCTCCTTGGACTGCCCGGAAGGGAACGGAACCGGAGTTCAGCTGCAAATATTCAAGAGCATGGCGGATAGCGGCATAAGCGTTGATTTTATTAATGTTACGCCGACCAGCGCCGTATACACCGTTTTTGATAATCATTCGGAAAAAGCGATCGCGACGCTTCAGGAAATTGGACTTCGTCCGAAGAGCCTGTCGGGCTGCGTCAAGGTATCCGTTATCGGTGGCGGCATCAACGGCGTTCCAGGGATCATGGCGCGCATCGTGGAAGCGCTCAGCGATCACAACATTCAAATTCTGCAATCCGCTGATTCCAATACGACGATCTGGGTGCTGGTCAAGAAAGAAGATATGGTGCAATCGCTGCGCGCGTTGCATTACAAGTTTGAATTACACCGTTAACAGGAGGAATTCTTAGTGGATTTCGGAAGACTAATAACAGCTATGGTAACTCCTTTTGACAAGGAGGGGGAGATCGACTGGGACGCGGTATCGAGCCTGGTTGACTACCTGATTGAAGAACAGAAGTCGGAGGGGCTCGTCGTCTGCGGGACAACGGGCGAGTCGCCTACGCTGAGCGATGAAGAAAAGCTGCAGATGTTTTCCTTTGTTCTGGAGAAAGCCGCAGGGCGCTGCAAGGTCATAGCGGGCACTGGCTCAAATAACACCAAGCATACGATCGAGCTGACTCAAAAAGCGGAGAAAATCGGCGTCGACGGCGCGCTTCTGGTCGTTCCTTATTACAACAAGCCGAACCAGGAAGGTCTTTATCGCCATTTTGCGGCAATCGCGGCGGAGACGCAGTTGCCCCTCATTCCGTATAACGTTCCTGGACGGACTGGAATCTGCATGAGTGCGGATACAACGATTCGGCTTTCGCAAATTCCGAACATCGTCGCGACGAAGGAATGTGCGTCCCTCGACCACGTCGCCTTGATCGTGTCCGGCTCGCCGCAGGATTTTCATGTGTACTCTGGAGACGACTCTTCGGCGCTGCCGGCATTGGCCGTTGGAGGTCACGGAATTATCAGCGTGGCAAGCCATATCGAGGGCGTAAGAATGACCGAAATGATCTCGGCTTATCTCTCGGGCAGCGTACAGCTCGCCGGGCAGCTTCACCGGGAACTATTTCCGATTTTTAAAGGACTGTTCGAATGTCCGCAGCCGCTGCCGAGTCCGTCCGCCGTCAAGTATGCGCTTGAGCTTCGGGGAGTCAAGGTGGGTTCGGTCCGTCTTCCTTTAACCCCGCCGAATGAGGCGGAGGCGGAATTTATCAGAAAGCTGGTACAATAGAAATTGGGCCCTGGTATTTATCTTTTATGAACCGGTTCTCGCTTACGAGGACCGGTTTTTGTATTGTTATTTTTGTGCGCAGTGAAATAATGCTCCGCTTTTACGGGAAGAATACGGCTAACTAAATCCCCCGACTTGTGTTTTGACAAAAATATCATGTATAATGTGGTTAAGTGACTGGGTGCGGTTAAAATTAAATATGCGGTAACTCTTATGTCATGTGCGGCGCTGCAGGTCTGTTCGTTTCAAAGGGTATATTTTTCCATCCTTGGATCTGTTTTGTCCGGCAAAGGTGCTTTGCGCAAGGGGCGCGGCCGAATGTTTACCGGCATAGGTTCGCTAACGAACGTAATGTATGCTCCTGCCCCGCAGGGAAGCTTTAATTAAGGTTTATTTTTTTACGCCTTAATATCCCTTTTGTCTTCACATCGGCAAGATTTCTGCGTTATTAAATGTGTTAAGTACCGCTAAATAATTGAAGTTCTTGATTAAAATAACATATGACGTCCAACATATTAGGAGGGTTAGATTCATTTGTCCAAAAAAAATAACAATGATAAACTGATGATCTTCGCACTCGGCGGAGTGGGAGAAATCGGGAAGAATATGTATGTGGTGCAATACGGCGGCGACATTGTGGTCGTTGACTCGGGACTGAAGTTCCCTGAAGAGGATATGCTCGGTATTGACATCGTTATTCCTGATATTTCTTATTTGACGGAGAATCGTGACAAGGTAAAAGGCATTGTGCTTACGCACGGCCACGAAGACCATATCGGAGGTCTGCCGTATGTCCTTAAGCATTTGAATGTTCCGGTCTACGGAACGAAACTGACATTGGGGCTTGTTGAGAACAAGCTGAAGGAAGCGAATTTGCTTGGCGAAACGAAACGCATTCTGATCAATGAGGATTCGGTGATCAAGCTGGGCAGCTCGCTGGTCGTTACTTTCTTCAGAACCAACCACAGTATTCCCGACTCTGTCGGCGTGTGCATCGAGACTCCGGAAGGCAACGTGGTCCATACGGGCGACTTCAAGTTTGACCATACCCCAGTCAATGGTCAATTCGCGGACTTGCACCGGATGGCTGAAATCGGACAGCGGGGCGTACTCGCGCTTCTTTCCGACAGCACCAACGCCGAGAAACCGGGATTCACCCCTTCGGAGAAAAATGTCGGAATCGTGCTGGAAGATATTTTCCGGAAAGCTGAACAGCGTGTTGTGGTCGCAACATTCGCATCCAACGTTCACCGGATTCAGCAGGTCGTAGACGCGGCAGTACAGACAGGCCGCAAAATCACCGTCATCGGCCGGAGCATGGTCAACGTTGTCTCCATTGCTTCTGAGCTCGGCTATCTGCACATGCCTGACGGCATGCTGATCGAACCGGAGGAAATGAACCGGATGGCGGCCAATCGGGTTGTCGTTCTCTGCACGGGCAGCCAAGGCGAACCGATGTCGGCATTGACGCGCATGGCGCGTTCCAGTCACCGCAAAGTGGACATTCTGCCTGGTGACACCGTTATTATTGCGGCAACACCGGTACCCGGCAATGAGAAATACATCGGCCGTACGATCGACGAGCTGTTCCGTCTGGGTGCAGACGTGATCTACAGCGGCTCGAATTCCGGCGTGCACGTGTCGGGTCACGGCAGCCAGGAAGAACTGAAGCTGATGCTTAACCTGATGAAGCCGAAATTCTTCATTCCGATTCACGGCGAGTACCGCATGCAGCGCAGACACGCACTTCTTGCGAAGTCCGTGGGCGTCGATCCGGACAACATCTTTATCACCGAGCTTGGTGAAGTGGTAGAGATCCAAGGCGGCTCGGCCCGCAAAGCCGGCAAGGTTACCTCCGGCAATGTTCTGATTGACGGTCTTGGCGTTGGCGATGTAGGCAATATTGTCCTGCGCGACCGCAAGCTGCTGTCGCAGGACGGTATTCTGGTTGTCGTCGTCACGCTTAGCAAGCAGAATGGAGCAATTGTTTCGGGGCCTGACATTATTTCGCGCGGCTTCGTGTATGTGCGCGAATCCGAAGGCTTGCTTGACGAAGCGAACCGGATTGTTTCCAGCACGCTGCAGCGTCTGATGAGCGAGAAGGTCAATGAGTGGGCTTCGCTCAAGACAAGCGTCAAGGACGCGCTTGGCCGCTTCCTGTATGAACAGACCCGCCGCAGACCAATGATCCTTCCGATCATCATGGAAGTGTAATTTATACTAAATCATAAAGCCTCTCTCCCGCTGGAAATATTGGACGGTTTCCGGTGGAGAGGGGCTTTATGCTGTTCATTTACAAGCCTGCATAATGTCGGGGTGCGATTAGTCATACTAACGGGAGATTCATTACCATACGCTTGCTGAATAGCTTCAGTGCAAGCAAATAAGGGAGCGCTGAGCATGGATGGCAATAAACCTATCGAAACAGCTTACCGAAATGAGGAACCGGCAACGCCTCCGGGAAGAGAAGAGCCGGGGGGTGAAGGAACTCAGGAAGCCGGCGGCATGATCGGCACGGTGAAAGAATTCGGTCAAGTGGCGGTTCCGCCCACCGAACCGGAGATTTTTTGCATTACGATCATTGGTCAGATCGAGGGACATATTGTCATGCCCCCGCATAATAAGACGACAAAATATGAACATATTATCCCCCAGTTGGTCGCAGCTGAGCAGAGCAAGACAGTCAAGGGGGTGCTTATCATTTTGAATACGGTGGGCGGTGATGTGGAAGCAGGTCTAGCCATTGCGGAAATGATTGCTTCACTGTCCAAGCCGACAGTTACGGTCGTTATTGGGGGAGGCCACAGCATCGGGGTTCCCATCGCGGTATCTTCGAGCTATTCGATCATAGCCGAAAGCGCCACAATGACGATTCATCCTATCCGCATGAATGGCCTCGTTATCGGCGTTCCGCAGACTTTTGAGTACATGGAGAAAATGCAGGAGCGCGTCGTCCGGTTCGTCACGTCCCATTCCCGGATTTCCGTAGAATGCTTCAAGGACCTGATGTTTAAGACAGGTGAACTCAACAGGGACATCGGTACGGCGGTCGGCGGCAGTGATGCCGTTGCATTTGGACTTATGGATGAAGTAGGCGGGATCGGCATAGCGATGGCGAAACTGAATGAACTGATTGCCCTTAGAGGCGCCCCTGCGGAGACGGGAGGGTTGCCCCAATGATCCTGTATTCCATAATATCCGCCGATCAGGTGTGGGAAGGGGCCATTAAGGCTTCGCCCCCGTTCCGTGAAGTCACTGTACAAGGAATTGTCATGCAGGTTGAGCCGCTGGACGAGGGCAGGGCCAGAATTGTAAGACTTTTGCAATGCCCGCTGCACCGCTATCTGGAGCCAGGCCTTGCGCCGGGACAGATCATTTCATATGCGTCCGGAGAGCCCGGCGGCTCCTGATAAGAAAGACCAGCGTTTTCCGACAAAACAGAACATAGGTACGCCACGCCATTATATGGTATAATACTGATTCGGGGGTGGCTGGCGTGGCTAAACGGAGAAAACGGAAAAAAAAGAAAGCGCTGCTGGGCAGCGTTCTAAAATATGAGATTTATGGCATCCTTCTGATTACCTTCTCGGTTATAGCTTTATCCGGCGAAGCGGCTGTGGGGCGATCATTATCAAGCTTGGCCGCTTACCTTCTCGGCCGGTTTTATTTTGTTTTGCCGCTCGTCGGCATGTATTACGGTTTAATGGTCATGATTTACCGGAAATGGCCTTCGAATTGGAGCAGCCGGCACAGCGGTGTCCTGCTGCTGGTATTCTCGCTATGCCTGATGAGCAGCATCTCGGCCATGGAGCAGAAGCTTGGGCCGGTGTCCATGCTCCATCCGGGCAATGTAATGTCACAGACCCAGAAGGATCTGGCAGGAGCGCTGACTGCATCCGCGAATGGCGGCGGCGTATATATGCTGGGCAAAGACATAAGCGGCGGCTATCTCGGCGGATTGGAATTCGCCGTGCTCCTGTGGTTGTTCGGGACACTCGGCGCGAAGCTGCTTATGGTCGTTATGCTGGCGATCAGCTTTATGCTGGTTACGAATCTTTCCTACATCGAGCTGTTCGGAATTCTGAGAAACCGGGCGGTCAAGCTTGCGGAAGGCATTCGGCTTAGAGCGGCAAACCGCCCGCAGGCGGTACCGGTATCGGGCCGGGGACGACCCAAGAAGGTTCAGGAAGAACCGGAAGAAGAGGAAGAGGAGGAGCTGGAAGCGGGTCTTCCGAGCCGCAAAGCGCCGCAGTTCTTCGACAAACTTCTGCGGCGGAAGACTCCGCGCTCCGAAGGCGAAGCTTTGCCGGAGTCTGAGGAGGAAGATTGGGACGCTGAGCATAAGAATGTTCCGATCATATCCGGTATTCCTTCCCAATCGGATTGGTCCGGTGCGGATGATGATTATGATTTTGATAACGAGGAACAGGAACCTGTAACTCCGATCATACGTGATTTCTTCGAGCATATCCGTGAGGAAGGCTTGAGCGACGAAGACCGTGAGGAATGGAGCGGGTTCTCGCCGGCTGCGAGGAGCAGTACGAAGCCTGCCGATGCCCTGAGCCTCACTGAAGCGGCGGAAGGCGCTGTTTCCGGGGAGGCCGGCATTATTCCGGAGGCAAGCACCGGCGCTGAAGGAGAGGCCGGAGGAGACATACCTCCGGCTCCCAAGCCGGCGCCTCCGCCTAAACCTTACAAACTTCCGCCGTTCCGGCTGTTGTCAAAGCCAAACAACGGCGGCAAAGCCGGCGACCAGAATGATTATATGCAGACGGCCCGCAAGCTTGAGGCGACGCTGGAAAGCTTTGGCGTCCGGGCTAAGGTGCTGGAGGTTGTCCGGGGTCCGGCGGTTACCAGGTACGAGATTCAGCCCGATATCGGCGTGAAGGTCAGCCGGATTGTCAATCTGACCGATGATATTGCTTTGGCGCTCGCTGCCAAAGATATCCGGATGGAGGCGCCGATTCCCGGCAAGTCGGCAATCGGAATCGAGGTGCCGAATCCGGAGGTCTCTCTTGTTACCATGAGAGAAGTGATGGAAACCCAGATTTTCCAGGAAGCCGAAGCCAAGCTTACCATTGCTTTCGGCAGGGATATTTCCGGTCAGACGATCATCGGCAACCTTGCCAAAATGCCCCATCTGCTCGTCGCTGGTGCAACCGGCTCTGGCAAATCGGTCTGCATTAATGGTATTATCACCAGCATTCTGTACAAGGCCAAGCCGGACGAAGTTAAGTTTCTCATGGTCGACCCAAAGATGGTCGAACTGAATGTATACAACGGGATTCCCCATTTAATGGCTCCTGTCGTTACCGACCCGAAACGCGCCAGCCTGGCGCTCAAGAAAATCGTGGTCGAAATGGAGAAAAGATATGAGCTGTTCTCCAAATCCGGAACGCGGAATGTGGAAGGCTACAACCATCTGATGAAGGATAACCCGGAGGCGGTTCTGCCGTATATCGTCGTAATTGTGGACGAGCTTGCCGACTTGATGATGGTTGCCGCGAACGATGTGGAAGACGCCATTTGCCGTCTGGCACAGATGGCTCGGGCGGCCGGAATTCATCTGATCATTGCGACCCAGCGTCCTTCGGTGGATGTCATCACCGGTGTTATCAAGGCTAATATCCCTTCGCGGATTGCCTTTGGCGTCTCCTCGCAGGTTGATTCGCGTACCATTCTGGACATGGCGGGTGCGGAGAAGCTGCTGGGCCGCGGGGATATGCTGTTCATGCCGATGGGCTCTTCGAAGCCGGTTCGGGTTCAAGGGGCTTTCATGAGCGATGCCGAGGTGGAGGCGATCGTCCATTATGTCAGCAGCCAAGGCGAAGCGGAGTATGACGAGTCTATCGTTCCGGAAGTGGATGATGCGACTGCGGAAACCGGGGAGCCGCAGGACGAGCTGTACGAGCAGGCGGTGCAGATCGTGCTTGAAGCCAAGCAGGCTTCGGTATCGCTGCTGCAGCGCAGGATGCGCGTCGGTTACACCAGGGCCGCCAGACTGATCGATTCAATGGAGGCCAGGGGTGTTATAGGTCCATACGAGGGCAGCAAGCCTCGGGAGGTACTGATCTCGCTGGAGCAGTATCAGCAGAGCCGGATCAGTTCCTGATTATGCGTGGCAGCAGCATAAGCCAAGCGTTCTTTTTCTGCGGAAAAGGAACGCTTTTTCTTTTTTTCATCCTCCTTTCTTTTCATTCTTGCGGTGCATAGGATTGTTGCGCTGTCGTCATAATAACGTTAGCCATCCATGCAGAACTTACAAGAGAAAGGTAGAGCGAAGCCAAATGAAGAATCAGAAGCTATGGATTATTGCCGTACTAGCCCTTACGCTTGCATCAGCCCCGCTGGTCGAACGGTTCTCCGGGGGGAACACATCGCCGAAAGTTCCGCAGACCGCTGCGAGTTCTTCGTCCGAGACTTATGCCTATGATGAAGCGATGCCCGCTTTCAGTACTGTCCCCATTAAATACGGCGCCTCCGGGCAAGATGTGTACGAGCTTCAGGGACGCTTAAAGCACCTTGGATATTTCTCGGGCAAAATAGACAGCCAGTTCGGCAGCACAACATTGAACTCGGTCAAATGGTTTCAATGGAAATTTGGCATGAAGGCCGACGGAGTTGTTGGAGCAAAGACGAAGCTGAAGCTGTACAATGCGACCAAGAACTGGCGTCCGACCGAACCGCCCTCCGGAACGAAGACAGCCAAGAAACCAACAAATAATAAGGCTGCGGCGGGATTGGCATCGGGAAATACAATGGGATTGTCCGAGAATGATTTGAAGATTATGGCGAACGCCGTATACGGGGAATCGCGGGGGGAACCGTTTGAGGGGCAGGTGGCCGTTGCCGCGGTCATTCTGAACCGGACAAAATCCCCGAGTTTTCCGAACACGCCATCGGGCGTTATTTTCCAGCCCGGAGCATTTACCGCCGTCGCCGACGGACAGATTTATTTGACGCCCAATGAGCAGGCTCGCAAAGCGGTTCAACAGGCGCTCAACGGCTGGGACCCGTCGGGAGGCTGTCTGTATTACTTCAATCCAAAGACCGCAACCTCCAAATGGATCTGGACACGGCCGCAGGTCAAGACAATCGGCGAGCATATTTTCTGTATGTAATCAGAAACCCCAGAAGCAATCGGAAGACTTGTCTTTCGGTTGCTTCCTTACTTTGGAATGGTTTAGAATAAATATTACTTCATAAATATGGTACAAAAGCATCTATCCAGGCTGTAAAGGAGTTTTCCACTTGACAAATCATGTATTTCAGCATGGCAATGTAGGAGGCATCCGGATTCATGTGCTGCCGACGAAGACGTTTAAGACTTATGCGATATCGCTGTATGCCGGCGTTCCTTTAGCCGAAGAGACCGTGACCCCCACCGCGCTGATTCCGTTCGTTCTTCGCCGGGGCACGGCTTCTTATCCGGAGACAACCCAGTTCCGCGAACGGCTGGAAGAGCTGTATGGAGCGGGATTTGGATTCGACGTGTATAAGCGCGGCGATTACCAGATCATTCAGTTCCGGATGGATACGATCAATGACTCATTTGTGCAGAGCAAAGAGAGCCTGCTTGGCGAGTCCTTCGCTTTCTTGGGAGAAGTGCTTACACAGCCTGTGCTGGAAGGGGGCAGTTTCAGGGCTTCTTATGTGGGAACGGAGCGCGAGACTGTCCGCAAGAAGCTGGAGTCTATCGTCAATGACAAAATCCGTTACGCGGCCGAACGCTGTATCGAGGAAATGTGCCGGGAAGAGCCATATCGGCTCCATCCGCTCGGACAAAGGGCGGATCTGGATGCTATTACCCCAGACTCGCTGCATCAGTCCTATCTTTCTTGGCTTGAAGGAGCGATTCTCGATCTGTACGTCGTAGGCGACACGACGCCTGAAGAAGTTGAGCAGCTTGTAGAGCGGCATTTTGGCTTTGGAGGCCGGACAGTTTCCTCCCAGTATCAATCCCGATTCTCCCCCAAGACCATTACGGACGTCCGCACAGTGGAAGAACGGATGGATGTCGGTCAAGGCAAGCTGAACATGGGTTTGCGGACTTCCATTACTTACAGAGACGACGCCTATGCGCATGCTTTGATGTACAATGGCATTTTAGGCGGCTACCCGCATTCCAAGCTGTTCGTAAATGTCCGGGAGAAGGAGAGCTTGGCTTACTATGCGTCTTCCCGTTATGACGGGCATAAAGGAATTGCCACGATTCAGTCTGGCATCGAAATCGAGAACTACGGCAAAGCTGTGGACATCATACGCAAGCAGCTTGATGAAGTGAAAAAAGGAAATATCAGCGATCTGGAGCTGAATCAGACCAAGGCGATGATACGCAACCTGCTTTTGGAAATCCAGGACTCCGCCTTTGAAATGATTGCATTCGACTTCAACCGCCAGCTGTCAGGCAAAGACCGTTCCGCGGAAGAACTGATGAGCCAGGTGGAAGCTTCCGGCGCTGAGGATGTGAAACGGGCCGCTGAAACCGTCCAGCTGGATACGATCTATTTCCTGACAGGACAGAAGGAGGAGTAGCTGTGGAACAGATCCATTATGACAGGCTTCAGGAAACGCTGTATTACGAAGTATTGGATAACGGGCTGAAGGTATATGTTCTTCCGAAGCCGGGTTTCAGAAAAACATACGCCACATTTGCGACCAAATATGGTTCGGTGGATAATCACTTCCGTGTAGCCGGAGGCGAGGAAACATCGGTGCCGGATGGCATCGCCCACTTTTTGGAGCATAAAATGTTCGAGGAGCCGGAAGGCGACATTTTCGCCACTTTTGCATCTAACGGAGCATCGGCCAACGCTTTTACGAGCTTTGAGCAGACGGTTTACCTGTTCTCGGCCACAGAAAAAATAGAAACGAATATCGAAACGTTAGTCGATTTTGTGCAGCGGCCCTATTTTACAGACCAGAATGTGGAGAAAGAAAAAGGCATCATCGGCCAGGAAATTAACATGTATGCCGACAACCCGGATTGGCGTGTCTATTTCGGGCTGATCGAAGCGATGTATCAGAAAAATCCGGTACGGATCGATATCGCCGGCACAGTGGAATCCATCTCGTCCATTACCAAAGAAACACTCTATACCTGCTACAATGCTTTTTACCATCCGAGCAACATGCTGCTGTTTATTGTCGGAGGCGTAGATCCGGAAGCCGTCTTTAGACTGGTGCGTGACAATCAGAGCCGGAAAGCTTACGAACCGCAGGGCGAGATTGAACGGATTTTTGAACAGGAGCCGGAAAAAGTTGGCCAGAAGCGTCTGGAGAACAAGCTGGCGGTGTCTATGCCTAAATGTCTGTTCGGTTTTAAGGAAAAAGAGACCGGGCTGACAGGCAAAGCCGCGGTGCGGCGCGATTTGACTACCAAGCTGATGCTTGACCTTCTGCTGGGAAGCAGTACCGCCTTATACCAGAAGCTGTACGATGAAGAGCTCATCTCTGACAGCTTCGGACATGAATTCAACAGCTCGCCGCAGTACGCTTTCTCCGCGATCGGCGGCGATACGAAAGACCCCGATCTGCTGCTCACACGGATCAGGGAAGAGATTGACGCCATTCTTGAGACGGGCTTCTCTGAACGCGATTTTATCCGGGCCCGCAACAAGAAAATTGGCGGACATTTACGCATGCTGAACTCTCCGGAGAGCATTGCCCATGAGTTTACCCGTTATCAATTCCGCGGCGGAGACTTCTTCGGCGTCCTCCCGGAATACGAATCGATTACACTGGATGAAGTGAACGAACGGCTGCGTGAGCATATCGACTGGGAGCAGCTTGCCGTATCTGTAGTGGTGAATCCGTAGTGGATACTGTGGGAGCGAGCGGCAAGCCGCTCGGAGAAACGACGGTGCTTATTACCGGCGGCAGCGGGGGGATTGGCGGCGCTATTGCCGAGCGCTTTGCCTCGGCACGGATGAATATTGTGATTCACTATATGAATTCCCATGAGGCGGCTAACGAGGTGGCGCGGCGCTGTATGAACGCAGGTTCACAGGTAATGACCGTGGCCGCCGATTTAAGAGACCGCAGCCAGCTCCAGCGCATGGCTGAACGGCTTTCGGTTAGCGGTATGCAGCCGGACATACTGGTCAACAATGCCGGCAAAGCCCATTACGGCATGCTTGCCGATCTTACCGAAGAGGAATGGGACGATTGTTTGGCCGTTAATCTGAAAGGGACGTTTCTTTGCAGCCAGATTTTTATGCCTTATATGGTTTCGCAGCGGTATGGGCGGATTATCAACGTCTCTTCTGTATGGGGGATTTCGGGCGCGTCTTGCGAAGTTGCCTATTCCGCGAGCAAGGGCGGCGTCAACGCTTTTACTAAGGCTCTGGCTAAGGAATTGGCCCCTTCGGGCGTAACGGTGAACGCGGTGGCTCCGGGCGCGGTGCACACGGCGATGCTGGAAAATTTAACGGAGGACGAGGTTCGCATGCTGGAGGAAGAAATTCCCGCAGGCAGGCTTGCCTCGCCGGAAGAAGTTGCTTCGCTTGTGTATTTTTTGGCTCTGCCGGAATCGGGATATATCAACGGACAAATTATTAGCCCAAATGGGGGCTGGGTTACCTGACAGTGGTAAAGGACCTAAGAATAACGGGCTTTCTTGAAGGGCATATTATGACTGTTGCTTTTAAATCTTAGCGCAAATGGCCTGCTGCCTAAGGGTAAGCAAGGTCATCACCACGAAGGAGGATTTAATATGTCAACAGAGTCGACAGTTATCAAAAATTTTGATACCTGGAAGAAATTTCTGGGCGATCGGGTTGTTCAGGCCGAGAAAGTAGGCATGAGCGAGAGCACTATTGCCGAGCTCGCTTATGAAATCGGGGAATTCCTCGACAAGAAGGTAGACCCGCAAAACGCCTCGAACCGGGCGATCAAAGAGCTGTGGGACGTAGGCGATGAAAGTCAGCGGCATACGATTGCCTCCCTCATGGTCAAGCTGGCGAAGCAGAACGCATAGCCCGGCGGAACAAGCTCCCCCTCAAGGGAGCTTTTCTGCAATTGTCTGACCTTTCACCTTGCCTTTCAATTTCATTTTATATATCATTAACATGACCCGTGAACCTGTGGTGTGTCGCATCTTGCCGTTTTGTGGCGAATCTAGGCTCGGGAAAGGGAATTTACATTACGAGGTGTACAAGTTGGAATACAAAGAATGGTACATGGAATACAAGATACATAAGAATAGACCCGGTTTGCTCGGCGATATCGCTTCGATGCTCGGTATGCTGGAGGTCAATATACTGACCATCAACGGAGTAGAGGATAAGACCCGGGGCATGCTGCTTGAAACAAATGATGATGAGAAGATCCAGCTGATGGGCGATATGCTCAAAAAGGTTGAAAATATAACGGTAACCGCCCTGCGTTCACCGCGCTTGGTTGACAAACTGGCCGTTCGGCACGGAAGATATATCGACCGGGATTCGGATGACCGGAAGACGTTCAGGTTTACCCGGGATGAGCTGGGCCTCTTGGTCGATTTTCTCGGAGAGCTGTTCAAACGTGACGGCAATCAGGTCATTGGTCTTCGGGGAATGCCGCGAGTGGGTAAGACGGAATCGATTATCGCTGGCAGTGTGTGCGCAATGAAGCGCTGGACCTTCGTTTCCTCGACGATGCTCCGGCAGACCGTCCGCAGTCAGCTTGCCGAGGATGAGATGAATCCGAACAATATTTTTATTATCGATGGTATTGTCAGCACGATTCGCTCTAATGAGAAGCATTACAATCTGCTTAAAGATATAATGTCTATGCCGAGTACGAAGGTTATTGAGCACCCGGACATTTTTGTCCGCGAGTCAGAATACACATATGACGATTTTGACATTCTGATCGAGCTGCGCAATAATCCTGGCGAAGAGATCCTTTACGACACATTTACATCCAGCTACAGCGACGATTTATAAATAGACAGAAACATAAGGAGGAGGCAAAGGAATGTCGGAACTGGGCCGGCAATTGAAGGAGGCTCGTCTGCAAAAGGGAATGAGTCTTGACGATGTGCAGGAAGTAACGAAAATTCGCAAGAAATATTTGGAAGCTATTGAGACGGGAGATTATAAGGTGCTTCCCGGCAGTTTTTACGTGCGGGCTTTTATCAAGACTTATGCAGAGGCGGTTGGCGTTAATCCCGATGAGCTTATACAAGAGCCCGGAAGTGTTCCTGTGCCTAAAGAGGAGCCTTCCACTATGGAAACTGTGCTCCAAAAGCGCAGCCGCAGACCCGAGACCGAGCGGAATGCCAAATGGCTTCCGACACTCTTAATGTGGATTTTTCCGGTATTGATTATAGCGGTCATTTATATGTATGCTTCGAACTGGGGTAAATCGGATAACCCGCAGACTGATGCTAATCCGATTACTACGAGCACACAGAATCCTACGCCCGCACAGTCCGCTGGACCGGCTTCTGCGGAAGGTGGGACAGCGACGCCGGCCGCTTCGGTTGGAGCCGATGTTGGAGCAGGAAGCGAAGCTACCGCTTCGCCGTCCCCATCCCCTTCGCCGTCTCCTTCACCTTCACCAGCCACGGAAGGCGGAACGGTCGTCCAGGACCGGAAATCAGGCAAGACTACCGTCTTTAAGGTGACGGGTACCAATCCGCAGGTTGTCATTACTGCAACAGGCGTTAGCTGGCTCGAGGTATATAAAGGAACTAATTCGAGAGGTGAGAAACTTTCTTTTGGCAACACGGCCTCCGGAGACACCAAGACCTTTACGCTGGGAAGTGAAGGCATTTATATTAAATCCGGAAACTCCCCTGCTACGCAGATCACCGTGAACGGGCAGGTCGTAACGGACGGAAAGTCTACCTCACGCATTTTGCTGGAGCTGGGTGACGGCGCAGGATCAACGAACACAACCGAAACGTCGGCGGACAGTACGGATGGGCAAACGACTGACAGCGGTGTAACCGCTGAAGGCGGCACCCCGGAATAACTTACCGATACGCATAGACTCTGCCATTATGGAGAACCTAAGACGGGTTAACAGTTCATCCATTAAAGCGAGGTGTGCATCGATGACGGTCAGCTGGATTGTAATCGCCCTGGGCATTATCGTCAGCCTGCTTGGTTACTACTTGACACCCGGAGCCTGGGGTTACGGAATCCTGGGTTTCGGTCTTGCGCATATCGTGCTGGGGATCTTGGATATGTTCAGAAGTCCGATTCGAAGCAGATAACAGGCATGCCGCAGGCGCCTCCAGCAAAAGGGGAAAGTACCCTTTGACGGAGGCGTATTTTTGAAATATAAGAATTAATAAGCTGAGCGTTTATCAATTTGTCTTATATTTCTACGAGAAACGGTACCGTCCCTAAAAGGACGGCGCAGCCGTTTCTTCTTGAAATATCAGAAAGTATAAGCTTCGCGCTTATCCTTAACCTGATATTTTTACGAGAAACGGATGCCTTCCTCTTCCAGAGGACGGCGCAGCCGTTTCTTCTTATATGCCGGGCCAAATAACAATTGGCAGTTAGACTTGGCCTTGTCTTTTTCATATAATAGTAGCTGAAATAACGCACATAAAGGACGTGGAAATATGGCTTCGGAAAGTTCATTCGATATTGTGTCCAAAATGGATATTCAGGAATTGACCAATGCAATTCATCAGACGGAGAAAGAGATTCAAAACCGCTTTGATTTCAAGGGAAGCAAGAGCAGCCTTAAGCTGGAAAAAGACGCGCTGATCATTGTGTCCGACGACGAGTATAAGCTGAACGCTGTCATTGATATTTTGCAGTCGAAAATGGTTAAGAGGGGCATCACGCTCAAGAATCTTGACTTCGGCAAAATCGAGCCTGCCTCCATGGGAACGGTTCGCCAGCGGCTCGGACTTAAACAAGGAATCGATCAGGATAACGCCAAGAAGATCAATGTGCTGATCCGCGACTCCAAGCTGAAAGTTAAGAGCCAAATTCAGGGTGATCAGATTCGTGTTACCGGCAAGAGCAGAGACGATCTGCAGCAAATTATTCAGCTTCTTAACAAGGCTGATTTACCGCTTGATTTGCAGTACACTAACCTGAAATAATGATTCCGTGCCCCGCAGCGCCGCTCGCGAAGCGAAAATCTGCGGGGTGCTTTGTGTTTTTGACAGCTGAATTCCGGCTATATTATACTTGCTTAAGAAAATGTGGATACGTGCTTTGTATTATTGGAGGATGACTGATGACAGAGAAGATTAACATTGTAACACTTGGCTGCGAAAAAAATTTGGTAGATTCGGAGATTATGTCCGGCCTGGTTCATGAACGTGGATATGCGCTTGTGGACCGTAAAGAAGAAGCTACCGTCATTATTGTAAATACGTGCGGATTTATCGATGAAGCCAAGGAGGAATCCGTCAATACAATTCTTGAGCTTGCGGAGCTCAAGGAGAGCGGCAATCTTAAGGCGCTGATCGTATCGGGCTGCTTAACCCAGCGCTATAAGGCGGAGCTGATGGAGGAGATGCCGGAGATCGACGGAATTGTCGGAACGGGAGATTTTCACAACATCGTTCAGATTGTTGATGAAGCCGTAAGAGGAAGCAGGCCGGTATGGGTTGGGAATCCGGTCTTTAATTATGAGGAGGCGCTGCCCCGTAAGGTATCGACGCCGCGTTATACTACCTATGTCAAAATTGCGGAAGGCTGCGATAACAATTGCACGTTCTGCAGTATCCCGATTATGCGCGGAGCGTTCCGCAGCCGTTCCATAGAGTCAATTCTGGCAGAGGTAAGGACACTAGCGGCGCAAGGAGTGAAGGAGATCAGCCTAATCGCTCAGGACTCCACCAATTACGGAACCGATCTGTACGAGGAATTCAAGCTGCCTGAGCTGCTAAACCGCGTAAGCGAAGTGGATGGCATTGAATGGGTTAGATTGCATTATGCCTACCCTGGCTTTTTCACCGAAGAGCTGATTCAGACGATGGCGAATAATCCGAAGATCTGCAAATACGTGGACATGCCGCTCCAGCACAGTGAAGACTCAATTCTCAAACGCATGCGCAGACCCGGACGCCAGCGGGATATCCGCGAGCTGATTGCTCGAATCCGGGAGATGATTCCCGGCGTGTCGCTGCGCACTTCGCTTATTGTCGGTTTTCCCGGCGAGACTGAAGAGGATTTTCAGCGCTTGTGTGAGTTTGTGAGCGAGGTCGGTTTTGATCGGCTGGGGGTATTTACTTACTCGAACGAAGAGGGAACTCCGGCTTCGCGCCTGCCGGACCAGGTTCCGGATGAGGTGAAGGAATGGCGCGCCAACACATTAATGGAGCTTCAGCGCAAGGTTACCCAGGATCGGGGCAGCCGGTTTGTGGGCCAAGTTCTCGATGTGCTGGTGGAACGCTATGACGGCCGCAGCGATGTCTATATCGGCCGCTCGCAGTACGATGCGCCTGAGATTGACGGAGAAGTATTTGTTAAAGGCAGCAACATCGACATCGGGGAGATTACGAAGGTTCGGATAACCCATGCTTTCGAATATGATTTGTCAGGGGAGGAAGTGCTTCAGTGAATTTGCCTAATCGCATAACCATTGCCCGAATATGTCTGATCCCGATCATGATGTTTTTCCTGCTGGTCAATTTTAGTTTCTATCCGCAGCCGCTGCACTGGGGGTCATTTCAACTCTCGTTCAATCATCTTATAGCTGCGATTATTTTCTTGCTGGCGGCAAGTACGGATGGCATCGACGGCTATATTGCACGCAAGTATAATATGGTAACCAATCTTGGCAAGCTGCTCGATCCCTTGGCCGATAAGCTGCTTGTGTCAGCGGTGCTGATTTCGCTGGTCGAGCTGGGCAGATGCGATTCCTGGATTGCTATCGTCATTATCAGCCGCGAATTTGCCGTTACCGGTCTGCGCCAAGTGGCGCTGCTGGATGGTAAGGTCGTTGCGGCCAGCAAGTGGGGCAAAATCAAAACGATCGTGCAGATTATAGCGATTTCCCTGCTTCTGCTTAACAATTTTCCATTTCAGTTCGTCGGCATCCCTTTTGACAGTATTGCCATTTGGGCGGCCGCTTTAATTACGATTTACTCGGGAATCGATTATTTCGTGAAAAACAAGGAGCTGCTCCAGCTTCATAACGCTTAATATCAGACCGGCTTGCCGTGATCCGCAGCGGGGCAGTAGGACATGCGCCTATTGCCCCGTTTCTATCCGTGTGACGTCCGGTGATTAATCACCCTGGGAGGAATGATGAAATGAAAGCAGAGATTATTGCAGTCGGTACGGAACTGCTGCTCGGCCAAATCATGAACAGCAACGCCCAATTTCTGTCCGTCGAGCTTGCCGCTCTTGGCATTGACGTATATTTTCAGACTGTGGTAGGCGATAACAGCGTCCGGCTGCAGGAGGCTATCGAAATTGCGAAGGGGCGCGCCGATCTCATATTGTTCACAGGAGGGATCGGACCGACAGAGGACGATCTGACGAAGGACGCTTTGGCCGCTTCGCTGGGCCGGGGGCTGCATATCGATCAGATGGCGATGGAACATGTAGACCGGTTCTTCAAAGGCCGGGGCGTGCCAATGACTGAGAACAACCGCCGGCAGGCGCTTGTGATCGACGATTCGACGCCTCTTCCGAATGAGACGGGACTGGCTGTGGGACTTGCAATTAGTCATGAGGGCAACTACTATGTCGTTCTTCCCGGACCGCCAAGGGAAATGAAACCGATGTTCACAGAGCAAGCTAAGCCTTGGCTTCAGCAGCATGCGCTGACGGATGAAACCCCGCTTCATTCCAAAATGCTTAAATTTGCCGGCATCGGGGAATCTTTGCTTGAAGACAAGCTGATCAATCTCATTCACGGCCAAAATGATCCGACGATCGCTCCTTATGCCAAAGAAGGCGAGGTAACGGTGCGTATTTCCACCAAGGCGTCTACTCGCAGCGAAGCGATGGAGAAGCTGGATGCGCTGGAGGAGCAAATCCGCAGCATTCTTCCTGAGAATTTGTACGCCTCTACCGATGTTCCAATGGAAAAGGTTATCGTGGATTGGATGGCGAATGAAGGACTTACCGTGAGCTGCGCCGAGAGCTGTACGGGCGGACTGCTGATGGAGAGCATTACGAGCATCCCCGGGAGCTCATCCATGTTTATGGGAGGCATTGTTTGCTACTCCAACGAAATGAAGCAGAAGCTGCTGAACGTGCCTAAGAATTACTTGGAAGGAGAGGGCGCTTTCGGCGCAGTCAGCCGCGAGGTGGCGGAGGTTCTGGCGGAGCAGGTCAGAATCACCACAGGTACGGATTATGGCCTGTCGATTACCGGAGTGGCGGGTCCGGGCTCCTCGGAGCGCAAGCCTGTTGGTCTGGTATATATCGGCATCGCCGAGAAAGACGGCAAGACGGAAGTATTCGAGCTTAAGCTATCAGGCAACCGCGAGAATATCCGCATTCGCTCCGTCAAGGCCATTCTGTATCGGCTGTGGCGAAGACTGGCGGAACGCAAGGCGAACACGCCGCTTGAGGGTTCGGGCTTGAAATGATCAGCTTTTCTCTTATATAATGGAAGCATACGGAAGAACCGTGGCATTGTATTTCTTTGCCGCGGTTTTTGTTTTTTTTGATTTACAATAAAAGGAAGAGGCGGACTGGAGGGTGAAAAAAACGAATGTATGTTCGAAAAAATGCTTGGCAAAGACTTCAAAACAAGATACAATACTAATATAAGATTTACCTCTCCGATATTATAACAGTGAAAAGGATGTGATCTGATTGTCAGATCGTCGTGCAGCGCTTGAAATGGCGCTTCGTCAAATAGAGAAACAATTCGGTAAAGGTTCCGTCATGAAACTGGGTGAATCGACTCATATGCAAGTTGAGGTTGTGCCCAGCGGATCGCTGGCTTTAGATATTGCTCTGGGAATCGGCGGACTTCCTAAAGGCCGTATTATAGAAGTATACGGGCCGGAATCCTCCGGTAAGACAACGGTTGCCCTGCATGCGATTGCGGAGGTTCAGAAGGTCGGCGGACAAGCCGCTTTTATTGATGCGGAGCATGCGCTGGACCCGAGCTATGCAAGCAAACTGGGCGTTAACATTGATGAACTGCTGCTGTCCCAACCGGACACCGGCGAGCAGGCGCTGGAGATTGCAGAAGCGCTTGTCCGCAGCGGCGCGGTAGATATCATTGTGGTAGACTCCGTGGCGGCGCTGGTTCCCAAGGCTGAAATTGAAGGCGAGATGGGCGATTCCCATGTCGGCTTGCAAGCCCGGCTGATGTCCCAGGCCCTGCGTAAGCTGTCAGGCTCCATTAACAAATCCAAGACGATAGCTATCTTTATCAACCAGCTTCGCGAGAAGATCGGCGTTATGTTCGGTAATCCGGAGACGACTCCCGGCGGCCGCGCATTGAAATTCTACTCTACGGTTCGCCTTGATGTGCGCCGCGTAGAGAGTATTAAGATGGGCAATGATATAGTGGGTAACCGTACGCGGATCAAGGTTGTAAAGAACAAGGTGGCGCCTCCGTTCAAACAGGCGGATATCGATATTATGTACGGTGAGGGTATTTCCAGAGAAGGAAGTCTTGTCGATATTGGCACGGAAATGGATATTGTCAACAAGAGTGGCGCGTGGTACTCCTATGAAGGTGAACGGCTGGGTCAAGGCCGCGAGAATGCGAAGCAGTTCCTGAAGGAACATCAGAATTTGGCGCTTGTCATCGAGAACAAGATTCGTGAAGCGAGCAATCTCTCTACAATCGTTGCCGCTCCAACCGATGCGGAGATCGAAGCAGAGAAGCAGGAAGAACAGGAACTGCTCGAAATCGAATAAATCTTTTGGAAGCAAGGCGCCCTCTTTAATCGTAAGGGCGTCTTTTTTTATGGTGGAAATAAGTTATACGGGAATGATGCTCCCTTCGCTGCATCAGGCGGTTAACCAAAGTAGGAGGGAGGATGCACACTCATGACAATACAGTTAGATTATGATGACGAGCAACTGGAAGAGGATGTGCTCTCACAATTCCCTGATCATGAGCTGCTGACGATAACCAGGGTGGAACGTCAACAAAAATCCGATCACCGCTATATTATTCATTTCGGGACATTCAGCCTGAGCGTCCATGAGGATATTATGGTCAAGTACCGGATGATTTCCGGAAATGCGTTCACGAAGGAAGACCTTCGGCAGATCGTATTGGCCGATGAGCGGCAGCGGGCATATGTTGAAGGCTTGCGTTATTTGGAACGCAAGCCGCGGACGGGGATGGAAATGGCAAGACGTTTGCGGCAAAAGGAAATCGGGGAAGCTATAATTGCCGAAGTGCTGGAGCGGCTTCGGCGTGAACGGTTGATTGACGATACCCAGTATGCGAAGCAGTGGGCGGAGCAGCGGATAACCGGGCATCGCAAGGGGCGCCTATGGGTTCGCCATGAGCTGCGAGGTAAAGGCATCGACAAATCGGTTATTGGCGAGGCGCTGGATGGAATCAGCGCTAAGCAGGAGCGGCAAAGCGCACTTGAGCTGGGCTGCAAGAAGTGGAATGCGATCAAGGGCGAGGCCTCCGACAAGAGAAGGAAGACAGGCGCTTTTTTGATGAGAAGGGGATTTTCGGGCGAGATCGTTCGAAGTGTCATAAATTCATTGCGGCAGGAAGCGGACATGGACGGAGCAGAGGACGAATTCTGCGAGTTCGATTGACTCCCTTGACTTTGCGCCCAGGAATGGCTCTCTTGACAATGTCTTTTTATAAATAATAAAATATAACATGAATCGGCATAAAATAAGAATCCTTTTTCCTTCCCAAAAAGGCCATCTTTTTCTAAACGATTCGCGTATCAACTCATATGAAATGTAATCGCCGGATGCGGCGGGCAGTGTGCATGTGAATCATGTGCAGTTCGGCAATCGGTGGATTTACCGTTTTTTTGTATGGTGATGAACGGATAGTTTGACAACTGCACAATCCCAAGGAATGCCTTGGAGGAACCAACGAGGAGGTGAAACAGATGGACACCTGGATCTGGGTCATCATCGTTCTCGTTGTAGCGACATTATTCTTTGGGTTCGGTTATTTTATTCGGAAATCCCTTGCAGAAGCTAAGATTTCCAGCGCGGAACAGGCTGCTAGCGTAATCGTGGAGAACGCGAAGAAGGAAGCGGAGGCGCTGAAGAAGGAAACGGTATTGGAAGCCAAGGACGAAGTCCACAGAATCCGTACCGAGGCTGAGAAGGAAACTCGCGAACGTCGGAATGAAATCCAACGTCAGGAAAGACGGTTGCTGCAAAAGGAAGAATCGCTGGATAAAAAAATGGAATCGCTTGAACGAAAAGAAGAACAAGTGGCTAACAAAGAGAAACGAATTGACGAAACCCAGCAGCAAATCGATGTAATTTACAGAAATCAGGTTGCTGAATTGGAGCGTATCTCCAATTTGAGCATGGAAGACGCAAGAAGTATTATCCTTTCCAATGTAGAACAGGAAGTTCGGCATGAAACCGCGCAGATGATCAAGGATATTGAACAGCAGGCCAAGGAAGAAGCGGACAAGAAGTCCCGCGAGATCATTACCCTAGCTATTCAACGCTGCGCCGCCGATCATGTAGCGGAAACAACGGTATCCGTCGTTACACTTCCGAATGAAGAGATGAAGGGACGGATAATCGGCCGCGAAGGCCGGAATATCCGCGCTCTGGAAACCCTCACCGGTATTGACCTTATTATCGACGACACGCCAGAAGCGGTTATTTTGTCAGGATTTGATCCGATTCGCCGGGAAGTGGCCCGTACGGCACTGGAAAAGCTGGTGGCAGACGGACGTATCCATCCGGCGCGTATCGAAGAAATGGTCGAGAAATCGCGTAAGGAAGTGGATGAACGGATTCGGGAATATGGCGAGCAAGCCACCTTCGAGGTTGGCGTTCATGGTCTGCACCCGGATTTGATCAAAATTCTCGGTCGACTGAAATTCCGTACGAGCTATGGTCAGAACGTATTGAAGCACTCCATGGAGGTTGCTTATTTGACCGGGCTGATGGCCGGTGAGCTTGGGGAAGACATCGTGCTAGCCAAACGCGCGGGACTGCTTCATGATATCGGCAAAGCGCTGGATCATGAGGTGGAAGGCTCACACGTCGAGATCGGCGTAGAGCTTGCTAAGAAATATAAAGAACATCCTGTTGTCATTAATAGCATTGCTTCCCATCACGGGGACGCAGAAGCGACTTCGGTTATCGCTATGCTGGTTGGTGCGGCTGACGCATTGTCGGCGGCAAGACCGGGAGCGCGCCGGGAAACGCTGGAAACGTATATCAAGCGTCTGGAGAAGCTGGAGGAGATTTCCGAATCTTTCGAAGGCGTCGAGAAGTCATATGCGATTCAAGCCGGCCGTGAGGTCCGCGTAATGGTGCAGCCTGACAAGATCGACGATGCCGAAGCTTTCCGTCTGGCGCGCGATATTACGAAGACGATTGAAAATGAACTGGACTACCCGGGTCATATCAAGGTCACTGTTATTCGCGAGACACGGGCGGTTGAGTACGCTAAATAGGCATAATCAGAGAAGTGGCGCCTTTAAGGCGCCACTTCTCTTTAAAATATAAGAATTGATAAGCTGAGCGCTTATCATTTTATCTTATATTTGTACGAGAAACCGGTGTTTTTTACAGTAGGAGGAGATCAACATTAAAGTTTTATTTATCGGCGACATTGTAGGCAACACCGGCCGCAAAGCGCTGCGGGAAATGCTTCCTTCCCTGAAGAGCAAATACCAGCCGCATATTATTATCGTCAATGGTGAAAATGCCGCAGCCGGAAGAGGCATTACATCTGCAATCGCGAATGAATTTTTCAATTGGGGCGTTCATGGGATCACGATGGGTAATCACACATGGGATAATAAGAATATCTTTGAATTTATCGATGATGAGCCGCGTATAGTACGTCCGGCCAATTTTCCTCCGGGTACGCCCGGCCAAGGTTACACCGTGGTTAAAGGAAATGGTAAGCAGCTGGCAATCGTCAATTTGCAGGGGCGCACCTTTTTGCCGGCCATCGACTGTCCTTTCCGGATCGGTGAAGAGATAGTGGAAGAACTGCGGAGGCAGCACAAGTGCATTTTGGTTGATTTTCACGCGGAAGCCACATCCGAGAAAATAGCCATGGGCTGGTTCATGGATGGACGTGCATCAATTGTCGTAGGCACTCATACCCATGTTCAGAGTAACGATGACATTATTTTGCCTGGAGGGACGGCTTATTTGACCGATGCGGGCATGGTTGGTTCAAGAGAAGGAATTTTGGGTATGGAAAAAGATGCGGTACTCTATAAATTTACAACCCAGCTTCCGTCCCGTTTTGTCGTGGATGAGGGAAAATGGATGCTTCACGGATTGTTTGTGGAGCTGGATGAGGACTCCGGCAAAGCGAAGCGTCTGGAAAAGATTCGAATGCGCGAAGACGAGTGGGTAATGGATTAGGACGAAAGGATGGGATATAGGCATTTCAGACTGGTTTTTTCGGCTGGGGAAAAAGTGTGATCTTTTTTATATCGCTTAACAGCATCTTTTGTACCAATTTCTGCAAAGGGGTTCGCAAAAAGAAGGAATTTTTCTTTTGTACGCGAATAACATCAAAGTAGTGGAAGAACACCATTATTTATCCCAGGGGAGGTACTTACTATGGATGTATTAAAAGTATCAGCTAAATCCAATCCGAATTCCGTTGCCGGCGCATTAGCAGGTGTTCTTCGCGAACGTGGAGCGGCCGAACTTCAGGCCATTGGAGCAGGAGCTCTGAATCAAGCGATCAAAGCCGTTGCTATTGCCCGGGGATTTGTCGCTCCCAGCGGCGTCGACCTGATATGCATCCCAGCTTTTACCGACATTGTTATTGATGGGGAAGACCGCACAGCCATTAAATTAATTGTTGAGCCCAGATAATAAATAGAAGTATAAAATGTAAGCCTGTTTACGCCAGTAGACAGGTTTTTTGCTTTGGACAAAAAAGGAGGACAGACCGATGAATCCAGGGGAACCGCAGGGACAGGGGAGATCATATTTCCCGGTAGTGGATTTTCATTGCGATGCACTGAGCAAAATGCTGGAGAATCCCTCCATTGATTTTATGGCTGACGGGCGGCTGGATGTGACCGGAGAGAGACTGCGGGCCGGCGGTTTGCGGATGCAGTGCTTTGCCATATATTTGTCGCAGAAGCGGGGGATTCCCCGGATTGAGCATGTGCTGCGGCAAATCGAACTTTACCGGAGCAAAGTAGTGAACGCGGGAGGGCTTCGACCGCTGCGCTGGAAGGAGGAGGCTGACGGTTTAGCTAATACTCTGGGGGGCGGTCCCAGTTGGGGAATGCTGTCGCTTGAAGGAGCCGACGGCTTGGAGGGAAATTTGTTCTATGCCGAGATGATCTTTGAGCTTGGTGTACGCTTTCTTGGACTGACTTGGAATTACGCCAACTGGGCGGCGGATGGTGTGCTTGAGAAGCGAAATGGAGGTTTTACCGAAAAAGGGCGTGAGCTTGTCAAATGGTGCAACGAAAGCGGCATGCTGCTGGATGTCTCGCATCTGTCGGAGGCCGGATTCTGGGAACTGGCGGAGCTTTCTCACCGCCCGTTTATCGCGTCCCATTCAAATGCAAGAGCGATCTGCGATCATCCCCGGAACTTAACCGATGATCAGATTAGAGCGATAATCAGCATAGAGGGACGTATAGGGCTTACCTTTGTCCCATGGTTCGTGACCGATGGCAAAGAGGCCGTGCCGGATGATCTCTTAAGGCATATCGAGCATATTTGTACCCTTGGTGGAGAGAAGCACCTGATGTTTGGTTCCGATTTTGACGGCATCGACTCCTGGATTAAAGGCTTGGAACATCCGGGTCATTATCCGGCCTTGGCAGAACTGCTGCTGTGTCATTATTCCGAAGAATCGGTAAAAGGATGGTTGTACGGGAATGCCGTAAGTTATTTGGCGAGCAACCTGCCTTCCGCGCCCAAAGCTGAATGAAGGAGGTATGCGTCTCAAAATGAATTGACGAAAATGCGAACTATTCCCAAAAAGGAGCCTGAAGATGAGCAGGTTCCTTTTTATTTTTGGTTAAATAGTTGTATAATGTTCCTTGGCTTGTACAGATAATAGAGAAAATACAAGGAGTGACCAAGTAATGAGTAAGACAGTACCTGTAGGTGTGTCGGCTAGACATATTCACCTAACGCAAGAACATGTGGAGGCGCTGTTCGGACCCGGCTATCAGCTGACTGAATTCAAACCGCTCTCCCAACCTGGACAATTCGCCGCCAACGAAACCGTTGCGGTAATCGGCAGCAAAGGCAAATTCGACAAAGTCAGAATTTTGGGACCGGTACGTCCGGCTTCGCAGGTTGAAATTTCCCGTACGGACGCATTCGCAATCGGCGTAAAGGCGCCTGTACGCGAATCCGGCACCATTGATGGAACGCCTGGCGTTACGCTGAAAGGACCGGAAGGCGAAGTTGTACTGGAGAAGGGTGTTATTGTGGCAGCCCGTCACATTCATTTCCATACCTCCGATGCCGAGAAATGGGGCATTGCCGACAAGCAGCTGCTGAAAGTGCGCCTTGGCGGAGATCGCGGCCTCGTTCTGGAGAACGTAATTGCCCGCGTATCGGACAGCTTTGCGCTCGATATGCACATCGACACGGACGAAGCAAATGCTGCAGGAGCAAGCAACGGCGATACGGCTGAAATCGTCGACTAAGCTAAGCCTGAGCAGGCTATTATCCATATAAATTATGATAAATGCGGGGGAGCGATCCTCCGCTTTTATTATTTTATACTCCTTGAACATTTATTGAACATTCCTTCTCTACATATTCGGTATAATAGAAGCAAAGATGCCGGGCTCCTGGCTGCATATACGGGCAGCGGGCTTTGGAGAGGAAGGGTGAAGACATGAATAAATCGGCTGTTCGGGCGTGGATTATGTATGACTGGGCCAATTCCGCTTATGCAACAACAGTGTTGGCGGCGGTTCTGCCTGTATTTTACAGTTCGGTTGCGGCTGACGGATTGGACAAGACAACGGCGGCATCCTATTTGGCGTACACCCATGCCATCGGAATGGCGCTGGTGGCCATATTGTCGCCGCTGCTTGGCGCAATTTCGGATCTTTCCGGCCGAAAGACAACCTTCTTAACATGCTTTACGCTGCTTGGTATCGTGTCTACCTCCTGCTTCGCTTTGGTGGAAAGAGGAGATTGGCTGATGGCTTCGGCTTTCCTTGTATTGTCAACGCTCGGATTTTCAGGGGGCAATGCTTTTTACGACTCCATGCTGCCCGATCTCGTTCCCCCCGGACGAAGGGACGAAATCTCGTCCAAAGGATATGCAGCCGGTTATGTGGGCGGCGGCATTCTGCTTGCGCTGAATTTGCTTATGATACAGAAGCCTTCGCTGTTCGGAATAACCGACGGGCTGACGGGTACGCGCTTGTCTTTTGTCACTGTAGGGGTGTGGTGGCTGCTATTTGCGCTGCCGGTAATGCGCCGGGTGCCAAATTTGGAGCGCCAGACTTCGGGACTAACCGCGGCGGGATATGTCCGATCCGGCCTAAGGCGTATTGCGGGGGCTTACCGGGATGTCCGGCGCTACCCTCAGCTGTTTAAGCTGATTGCAGCCTTCTGGTTCTACAATGACGGGATCAATACCATCATATTGATGGCGACCATCTATGGAACGACGATCGGCATCGGGACGAGCGATCTCATACTGGCCCTGCTCATTACGCAGTTTGTCGGCTTCCCCAGCACCCTTTTACTCGGAAAAGCGGCAGTGCGGTTCGGCGCGAAACGGACGCTGTTGGCTTCGCTGTTCATGTATGTGCTCATTGTGGCGCTCGGCTACTGGATGACCCAAGCCTTGCATTTTTACTTGCTTGCAGTCATGGTCGGTCTTGTCCAAGGAGGAAGCCAATCCATTTCGCGATCATTGCTGAGCGATTTGATGCCCATGGGGCGTACGGGCGAGCTGTTCGGCTTTGTCAACATTACGAGCAAATTTTCTTCGATTTTCGGGCCCTTCTTCTTCGGTCTGGTCGGCATGCTTACCGGCAGCTCCCGGATGGGGATACTCTCTCTGCTGCTCTTCTTCGGACTGGGCATTGTGATGCTGCTGAGGGTGGATGTGGAACGGGGGAAGAGCGACAGCTGGCAGGGCAGATCTGCAGATAACGGAGGTCCGGTATCCGATGGAACAGAAGGGCTTGTTACCTAACCTAGCGTAACGATGTGTGCAGACAGACTCCTGCTAATAAAAACAGCGAAGCTCGTCCTCGCAGGACCGCAGCTTCGCTGTTTGCCTATATTTTGTATATCATCCCCATCAGTTTACGGCGGCCGTATCCCAGATCGGTTCGGCATACTGATTGACCAGATTGGAAACGCAATCCTTACCCGTGTCGTAGGACCGGTCGCCGAGAGTAAGCCGGAACTGCTCGCGCATGACTTCCGCTTCTTGGCGGGAATGCGCCAGCAGCCAGGCAGATAAGGCCTTCAAAACCGTTCGTCCCTCCAAAAGCGCCTGCTCCCACAGCTGCGGCACACTGTCCGTTCTGACCTCGGAATACATCGCTGAATGCCTCCATGGAGTATTTCGCTCATTCAGGTAATCCAGCTTTTCCTCGGCTGCCGTTAGCTTGCGGTAGAACAGAGCGGAGTTCGGTCCGTAGATCAATTTTTTCTTCCAGCCGTACGGGTCGAACAGGAGTCTCTGCGCTTTGACCATATCACGATAGGCCTCCTGCCAGCGTGATTTCGGGAAATTCGCCGCTTCAGGGTAAAATGTACAAGCCGCTTCATGTAAAATATTTATAATGCTGGCGGGGAGAGACGGTCCGGCCTCGATCTCTTTCCATCCAGGGATTTTCCATGTGCTCCGGCCGTTTAGACGTTTAATAAACACCGTATCCAGAGCCACCTCGAACCGTTGATGATCCCTATGCTTGTAACCTGATTTCCAATTAATGTAAGGGTGGAGGTTGCGGTCCAGCAGATGATGAGTCAGGAAACCTGCAAAATAAGCCGCAGCCGGTCCCCGTTCCTGAAGCGGAAGCTGAAGAATCTTATCCCAGAACGCCATCAACACTCCGCCGCAGCTTTGGCTGTGCATCAGGTCACTGAGCCGGGCCGCGCCAATATCACGGCTCCAGGGAAGAAAGCTGTGGTAATACAGAAAATCCGGACCCTGGCAGCCCAGTTGGTAGAGGAGAGCATGCTCGGAAGAACCGCCCCTGAAGGGGAAGAATGATTGCAAATCATTTTTGAGCTGCCGTCCGTATTCGATATGCATCCATAAGTTGGGCAAGAGTCTCGCTCCTTTCAACTGCTATCTGGCTTTAGTATACATCCGGATCGTTAGATTCGTGTTAATAAGCTGCCTTATTAATCGGTGCGAATGTCAATTTTGCCGAAGTCTGAGCCCGTCCCCTTAGGTCTGGGAATTCCTTATGCTAAAAAGTATAATGAAAATATGAGATCATGGCGAACGGAGGTTAATGAGCAGTTATGCAGGTCGGCAAAACGAATGCACTTCGAATCTTGGATGCCCATAAGATACCCTATGAAATCCTTACCTATGACAATGAGGATGGTCAAATTCATGGGACGGCCGTTGCGGAGAAGGTCGGAAGACCGACGGAGAGCGTGTTTAAGACACTGGTCTCACACAGCGGCAGCAATCTGTATGTCTTTGTTATCCCGGTTGCGGAAGAGCTCGATCTGAAAAAAGCGGCCAAGGCCGCTGGAGAGAAGAAGATTGAAATGCTGCCCGTGAAGGATCTGCAAAAATGGACCGGATATATCCGGGGCGGCTGTTCGCCGGTCGGTATGAAAAAACATTACCCCACATTCATCGACCGAAGCGCGGAAACGCTGGAAAAAATAGCGGTGAGCGCCGGCAAAATAGGCATGCAGATGGAACTCCCTCCAGGCAGGCTGGCCGAGGTGGTCTCCGCGACGTTTACGGAATTGGTTAAATAATCTGGAACTTCCCGGCCCGTAATGTCTAAAATTTGAGCATATGGATATATCACGCGGCACTATGTTATAATTTTTAATTGCAAGCGAAACCAAAATTCATCGTTTTCGAATAGAGGATGTGACAGCATGACCAAGGAGAACAGCTCACCGGACTTAAAATCCGGCAAGGGTGGCAAGGATTACTCCAAATACTTCGATTTTAGCGGAGCTAAAGTAATCAGCGAAGAAGAAGGCAAGACCACATACCGCATCAAGGGAAGAACGATTCAGGTGAATAGCCAGCCCGACTATAAGGAAGGTAAACGGCGGGGTAAGGAAGAAATAGAGGTCCATTACGATTTTGCCATTCCCGAGGATATGAGAGCTTTTGGCGAAGGCAAATTGTATTCCATCACGACCTACGGCTGCCAAATGAACGAGCATGACACCGAGACAATGAAAGGCCTGCTGGAGCAAATGGGCTACCGGAGCACCGAGGACCGGAATCAGGCGGATATCATTCTTCTCAATACTTGCGCCATTCGGGAGAACGCCGAGGATAAGGTATTCGGGGAGCTCGGCCACCTCAAGCATCTGAAGACGGAAAAACCGGGCCTCTTGCTCGGCGTCTGCGGATGCATGTCCCAGGAAGAGGGAGTCGTAAGCCGGATCATGGCGAAGCACGGCTTTGTCGATATGATTTTCGGAACGCATAATATCCACCGCCTCCCTGCATTGATTAAGGAAGCGATGTTCAGCAAGGAACTGGTCGTGGAGGTCTGGTCCAAGGAAGGCGACATTATCGAGAACCTGCCGAAAAAAAGGGAGGGTATGCGCGCCTGGGTCAACATCATGTACGGCTGCGACAAATTCTGTACCTACTGCATCGTCCCGTACACCCGGGGCAAGGAACGAAGCCGCCGTCCCGAGGACGTGATTGCGGAGCTTCGCGATCTGGCCCGCCAGGGCTTCAAGGAAGTGACGCTGCTCGGGCAGAACGTGAACGCTTACGGCAAGGATTTTAATGATATCGATTATACGTTTGGCGATTTGATGGACGACCTGCGCAAGATTGATATTCCGCGTATCCGGTTCATGACGTCCCACCCGCGTGATTTTGACGATAAGCTTGTGGAAGTGCTGGGCAAGGGCGGCAATCTGATGGAGAGCATCCATCTGCCCGTTCAGTCCGGCAGCAATGCCATTCTGAAGAGAATGAGCCGCAAATACAGCCGGGAGACTTTCCTGAAACTCGTCGGCAAGCTTAAGGCATCGGTCAAGGATCTTGTGCTGACCACAGATATTATCGTCGGCTTCCCCGGCGAGACGGAGGAGCAGTTCGAGGAAACGCTGTCGCTCGTGCGCGAGGTTGGCTTCGACATGGCCTACACGTTCATTTATTCTCCTCGTGAAGGAACTCCGGCGGCCTCTATGGAGGACAATGTGCCTGCAGAGGTCAAGAGCGACCGGCTGCGGCGGTTGAACGAGCTGATTAGCGAGCAGAGCCGGATTGGCAATGATCGGATGCTTGGACAGACGGTTGAGGTGCTGGTTGAAGGAGAGAGTAAAAATAACGCCTCCGTGCTGTCCGGAAGAACCCGCAGCAACAAGCTGGTTCATTTTGAAGGACCGAAGGAGCTTATCGGCAGCTTTATCAAGGTGCGGATCACCGATACGAAGACCTGGTATATCAAAGGCGATTACGTGGCCGAAGCCGCCGCCGTCCATTAACTCATAACGAAAGTGAGCGACCCTGTATGACAGAGGAGAAAGGCCGTGTGAATAAATACGGGATGATGTCCTACGATACCCGCGATCTGATCGTACGTGACGACATCATGGCCAAGGCTAAGGAGCTCGCGTCGCTGATTTCGACCAGTGAAGAGGTTAAGCAGTTTCAGCAGGCGGAGGAGAAAATCCGGAATCATGAACGTGTTCAGGGATTGATTGCCCAGATGAAGAAGAAACAGAAGGAGATCGTCGCCTTCGAAAGCTTTGGCAATAAAGCGATGGTAACGAAGATCGAGGACGAAATCAATGATCTGCAGGATGAGATCGACAGCATTCCGCTGGTCACCGAATTCCAGCAGAGCCAGACCGATATCAATTACCTGCTGCAGCTGGTCGTTTCCGTCATCCGGGACACCGTTTCGGAAAAAATCAATGTCGAGGCCGGCAGCGAAGCTCCGCCTTCCAAATGCGGTGAATAAAGCTAGGACTTGTAGGCCCAGAACTTTTTGCAGATGATAAAAAGCCAAATGAGTTGCTTCCGGATGGATGTGCCGGTGCAGCTCGTTTGGCTTTTTTTGCAGCCGGGAGTTAGTTGCCGTAATATCTTTCCAAACCATCCCCATCGCGGATATCTGAATCTTTGCTATTGGATAAATAAACAAAAAATGTATTGACTTACAAAAAAGTGATATTATTCATAGGGAATGACGTTTATTAGGACTATTCTATTATTGGTTGTAAAATAATGTAGATATTTTCCAAAAAATTAAAACAAATGACGAGAAACCCATTCTAACCAAAGTGAGGTGAAAAGATTGGAGATTCTTGTTTGTCTCAAGCAGATTCCGGTTAATGAAAGCACTTCCGATAACGTGGAGGGGAGGGATCAGTTCGAATTATGCAATAACCGGAATGATCTGTTTGCCTTGGAAGCGGCGCTTAAGCTCAAGGAGGCTTGCGGGGGAAGGTTAACCTGCATTTCAATGGGACCGGCCCAATGCGCCGGACCGTTGAAGGAAGCTTTAAGTTTGGGAGCCGATCGGGCCATACTCCTGTCCTCGCCGGTTTTTGCGGGAGCGGACACGCTGGCGACTTCCTTTACTTTGGCCGCATCGATTCGGAAGCTTTCTCCGTATGATCTGATTTTCACGGGAGAGCAATCTTCAGACGGGGAGACGGGACAAGTCGGTCCCGAAGTAGCCGAGTATTTGGGTATTCCCCATTTAACGAGGGTGATCGATGTTCGGTATGAGGAGGGGAGTCCGGAGATATCCGCTATCAAGGAATGCGGCGATTGTGAGCTTGAGTATGTTCTGCCTCTCCCCGCTTTGTTCAGTGTACGAAAGCATAGCAACCGTCCAAGACTGCCGACGATACGGGGAACGCTTCGGGCGAGAAGGGAGACGATAACGATCTGGACAGAGGAGCACCTGGCCGCTGACCCGGGAAGAATGGGACTAAAGGGATCGCCGACGCGAGTACTGGAGATGACCCGTTTGGTTAAAGCCGGCAAACGCCAAAAGGGTGAAGTTAACCTATTTGAAGAGGATACGGCCTGCGTTTCTCGGTTGGTTTCCCGGCTCGGGTTAACCCGAGCCAAAGGTCAGGAGGGAGGAGGGTAGAGCTTGATCATTCACGAGACCGACTGCAGCGGGTGCGGAATATGCAGAAGCATGTGCCCGGTCGAGGCAATATCCGTTAACGGAATCGTGGCAGTCATCGACGATGAGCGATGCATGGAGTGCGGATTTTGCGCATCATCATGTCCGAACAAGGCGATACGCCAGGATTCTACCGAGTGGCCGGAAGAGGATAAGGAGACAGCGGCGAACAACTCCGCAGCGGCAGATAAGATCAGCGAACATCGGCCCACTGTGATATGTGTTTATATCGAACACACCGGCGGAGTTATGAATGAATCGTCCTATGAGGCAATCGGGGCTGCGAGGTCGCTCACCGGAGAATCGGATTCCTTCAAAATAGCGGCGATCATAGCCGGAAACGGCAGCCGTCAGCTTGCCGGGGAAGTGATGCGCTGCGGTGTTGATGAGATATGGCTGCTTGATTTGGACTGGCTTCCTTTCTATGCGGAAGATGTTCTTACCCGCATAATCGCCGATGTGCTGGCGAGAAGACAGCCGGATATATTTCTCGGAGGAGCAACGGAACACGGCCGTTCCCTGTTTCCGCGAATCGCTGCAAAGCTGGGGACCGGATTGTGCGCGGATTGCACGGATTTAAGCTTGGAGCCGGTAACCCGCCGGTTGATTATTACCCGTCCTGCGCTTGGCGGCGGCGTTCTGGCCCGGATCGTCATTCCGCATCATTCTCCCCAGATGGCGACGTTGAAAGAACGCGTCTTCCCAAGAGCCGATCGTTCCGGGCATCCCGCAGGAATGATTCTGGACTTCAGTGATGAATATCCTGTAATGCAGTCTGTATATACGCTGGGGAAAAGGATATTGCAGGAAGGAAAGCGCTTCAAGCTCGGACAGGCCGATTCCATTGTCGCTGTCGGCCGGGGGATCGGTACGGCTGCGAATCTGCCGCTGATTCACAAGCTGGCCGGGACGATCGGGGCGGAGATTGGCGCTACCCGTCCGCTGATCGATGAAGGATGGCTGGAAGCTTCAAGACAAATTGGCCAAACGGGCGTTATCGTGAAGCCGAGTCTTTATATCGCATGCGGCATTTCGGGCGCGCTCCAGCATACGGTCGGCATGGATAAGTCAGAGATGATTATTGCGATCAATTCTGATGCCGGCGCGCCTATATTTCAATATGCCGACTACGGTATTGTCGGAGATTTATTCCGGGTCATACCGGAATTTATCCATTGCATAGAGTCGGGAACGTTCAGAACTGTTGCTGCGGGCAGTGATAAGGAACTTATTTAAGACAAGAGGAGGCATTTATCATGAACGAAAGAGAACTCATTGCGGGTTTTATACAGGAATTGATCAATGAACCGGTATCCGATCATGCAAGCAACTTATTTGAGCAAGGATTCTTAACCTCACTGGATGTGCTTGATTTGCTGGCGTTCCTGGAGAATACCTTTGGGCTTGAGATTTCCGAAGAAGACGTGGATATGGAGAGCTTCGGCACGATCGACGGCTTGGTGGGACTCGTGGAAAGGAAGCGGAACCTTGGAGTGCGCCAATGATGTTCATTCCCGAATTGCTGTCCAAGGCGGCAATTGAACAGCCGGACAAGGAGGCTTTTCGCTGCAAGGGCCAGGGACTTACCTACATGGAAGCGGAAGCGGCGGTTGACGCCGTCATGGGCTTGCTTGTTGCCAAGGGGATTGGAAAGGGTGATCGTGTCGGCATTTTTTCATCCAAATGCCTGGATGAAATCATCGCTCTATTCGCCATTATGAGAATTGGCGCCGTCTTTGTCCATATCAATCCCTTTTTTAAAGAAGAGCAGCTGCGTCATATTGCGGCCGATTGCGGAATCAAGCTGCTGTTTCTGCATGAAGGCAAAACCGGGACTTTTCTTAAAGCGGAGCTTGCTGAGTCCGTTCCAAATGTGATTTCGCTGCCGCTGGCGGAATATAAACCCGGCGGTAAACCGGGGAAGATTGAGCCTAACCCGGCGTTGGAAGATGATCCTGCGGCCATTTTGTATACCTCCGGTTCTACCGGGAGACCCAAGGGCATCATCGTTACCCACCGTATTTTGTATGAATCGACAGTCGTGTCAGCCGGTCTGCTCGGGAACCATGCCGGCGACCGGATCATCAGCGTCACCCCATTTTCGTTTGACGGAGCTTTGAGCCAGTTGTTCACTTCCGTATTTGCCGGAGCAACACTGATCTTGCAAGATTCTGTCTTCCCCAAAGATATTGTCGGCACCTTGTTGACAGAACGAATCACCGGCTTTCATGCCGTTCCTTCTTTTTGGAGGATGCTGCTGCAAAGACATTCTCCTTTTGCCGGGCACCATTATCCTAATCTCAGATATATATCTATTATCGGGGAGGCTTTTCCCCACGACGAAATAAAGAAGCTTAGGTCTGTGCTGTCTAAGACCCGGTTCTACATGATGTACGGAACAACCGAGGCGTTCCGCTCCACCTGTCTCTTGCCGGAAGATTTTGACCGGAAATTCCCCTCGGCGGGCAAGCCGCTGCCGGGAGTGGAAATCGAAATCCTAAATCCGGAAGGCGAACCCTGCCGGCCCGGAGAGATCGGGGAAATTACCCATCAGGGGGCCTTCGTTTCACCCGGTTACTGGAATCTTCCCAAGCTGACGGCGGAGACATTCAGGAACGGAAGGCTGTACACGGGCGATTTGGGCTGGCTGGATGAAGAGGGCTTTCTTTACGTCGAAGGCCGTAAGGACATGATGCTCAAATTGATGGGAATCCGCGTCAGTCCTGAAGAAATCGAGGATGGCCTTTGCCGGATGCCCGGAATACAGGAAGTCGCCGCAGTTGGCATTACGGATACCAACGGCAACGTCCGCATCAAAGCGGTCATTGTCCGGGAGGAGGGCGCGTCTCTTGAGGCGCAGGATGTCATCTTGCACTGCAAACGGAATTTGCCGCATTACATGATTCCATATGAGGTCGAATTTTGCGACAGTTTGCCCAAGACGGCCACATTAAAAATCAATCGGTCCCTGTTGAGGGAGCCTGCAGGAGGAATGTCGTTGTGAAGCGTTGTACACGTTGCGTTCTGCCCGAGACCTATCCCGGAATTACGTTCGATTCGGATGGAGTGTGCTCCCTGTGCAGGCAAGCGGAGAACAGATCGGCCCTGCCTTCTTATGAGAAATTGCGCGTCAGGCTGTCGGAGCTGCTGGAGGATTGCAAGTCCGTCAAGCACAGATACGATGCACTGGTCGCGTTCAGCGGGGGGAAGGACAGCACTTTCCTGATTCATACCCTGAAGGAGAAATACGGCTTGTCGCTGCTGGCCTGTACTTTTGATAACGGCTATATGTCTGAAGCCTCTTTCCGCAATATGCGGACAGTGCTGAATGCGATGAACGTGGACCATCTGATTGTAAAGCCCCGGGCGGATATGATGAACAAAATTTTTCTTGGCAGCTCGGAGCCCGGCACTTATCCGCCCCATCTAACCGGTTTCGGCAGCGGAATTTGCATCTCGTGCATCCGTATGGTGACCACCATGTCGCTGAGGGTTGCCATAGAGAAGGGGATACCGCTCGTCATGCTGGGCAACAGTCCCGGCCAATTGATCCAGTCGGAGAACGAGATCATTTTTCAGGACAATAAAATACCTTATGAATTAAGGAAAAATCTGTTCCGGCCTCTTGCCGATCGTCTGGGAGACGAGGTTTATGACTATGTCATGCTGAGCAAAGAGGAATACCGAACCCGTCCGTTTCCGTACACCGTCAATGCATTTCCGCTAATCGGGTACGACGAGCGCAACATTTACGAAACGATTTCGTCGCTCGGATGGGTCAGACCGGAGGATGTAGACCCCAATTCATCGAACTGCCGCTTGAATTCGCTGGGAATTGTGAAGCATTTGGAGCACTACGGCTTCCACCCCTACGATTATGAAATGAGTTTGCTGGTACAACAAGGAATAATTACCAGAGAAGAAGCTTTGAGACGAGTCGAAGACCCTGCGGAGACGACATTAATCCTGTCGGAAGAAGTGGAGAAGAGCCTGATGTCTTCATGAATACCGACCGAAAGTGTGTGGTGGTAGTATGGCTTCCCGTGAAAAAATAACCGAATGGCTTGATGCCAATCCAGACATTTTGCGGCTCTTGGTGATGAGCGAGATTGTGGCGGAAGCCCGGGAGCGGCTGTTTGATTATTTGAATCAATGCGAACAGAACGTCCTTAAGAGCGATTGTCCGCTGCATCCGCTTGAACAGAAGAATGTAAGAAGCTGTATCGCGGTATTCCGCAATCTGATCTCCGAAGGAAATGAACGGAAGACGGGACACAGTTGTCTTGCTATCATTTGGGAAATGGCGACGGAGCACTGGAAGCAGGAGGACTGGCCGGATGTCAGCGACGCGTTTCTGGGGGAAATGGCTCATCTGTTCAAAGGTGTGATCGGCCTGTCGGGCATTTACTCCAAGTCGGGAATCTGCAAGCGGGAGGTACCCGAATTCGTCCATCTGGAAGGCCGGGAAGCAGCGGAGGCCAGGTCGGTCCATTTGGACCAAAAGGCGAATCAATATGAGGAGTTTATTAGCCAAAACGAATATATGACAGGGCTGCACCCGATGGTGAAAAAGAGCAGAGACGAGATGCGTGCGCGAATTCTGCGGTATTTAGGCGCCGAGGAAAGGGATTGGGCAGATTACAAGTGGCAGTTGCGCCACCGGTTTCAACGCTTGGAGGATATTGCTGAAATTATCTCCTTGTCGGATGAAGAGGAGGAGATGATCCGGGCGACAACGCGGCACCGGCTGCCGTTCGGGATTACACCCTATTATTTGTCCTTGATGGATATGGAATCATCCTTATCGGGCCGGGACCGCAGCTTGCGGGCGCAAGTCATACCTAACCGGATTTACCTGGATACCTACCTAAAGGCTTGTTCCGGCGGAAGGGAATCGCTGGATTTCATGCATGAGCGGGATACGTCTCCCGAGCAATCCGTAACCCGAAGATATGCAATGATCGCAATCGTCAAGCCTTACTTGTGGTGTCCGCAAATTTGCGTGTACTGTCAGCGGAATTGGGAGCTTGCCGATGAGGAAGATGATCATGCTGAGCCCGCTTTTCAGGATTTGGAGAAAGCGTTCGACTGGTTCCGGTCCAATCCCTCGATCAGCGAAGTGCTGATTACGGGCGGCGACCCGCTTACCGTTAGCAACGAGATGCTGGAATATGTCATCCGAAATTTGTTCGAGATGGAGCATATCCGGCGAATCCGGATTGGGACCCGAACGCTGGTGACGATGCCGATGCGGTTTGACGAGGAGCTGCTGCGCATTCTGTCCGCCTATCATAAGCCGCCCTTTAAAACGGTAACGATGATGACTCATTTTCAGCATGCCTACGAGATTTCCGAAGAGACGGCGGAGGCTGCGCTTAAACTGAAGAGAGCCGGAATCGACATTTACAACCAGCAGGTATTCACGCTATACAACAGCCGGAAGTTTGAGACGAGCTTCTTAAGGGAGCAGCTTCGGGCCATCGGGGTTACCCCCTACTACTTATTTAACCTGAAAGGCAAGGAAGAGACGGCGAATTTTAAAGTTCCCGTTGCCCGGCTGCTTCAAGAGCAAAAGGAAGAAGCGCGCCTGCTTCCCGGTACGGTAAGGACGGACAAGCCAGTATTCAACGTGCCTACACTGGGCAAAAACGATCTGAACGCCTGGCAGGATCACGATATCGTTATGATCCACAAGGACGGGAGCCGAATCTATGAATTTTATCCATGGGAGAAGTACATGGCTCCGGTCAATACCTTTTTGTTCAAGGATGAGCCTATCGGCAATTATTTGGCAAAGCTTGAAGAGCTGGGCGAGGATATCCAGGATTATAGGACCATCTGGTATTATTTCTAATCGCCTGTCGAGGCGCGGGGAGGAAGTATGTGCGGAATATGCGGCATTGTTAACACGGACGTGGAACACCAAGCCCTCGAAGCCGAGCTGCGGGACATGATTGCCCTGCTTCGCCACCGGGGGCCGGATGGAGAAGGGGTGCATATCGGCGCTGGAATCGGTCTAGGGCATACGCGGCTGTCGATTATCGACCTGGCCAACGGCGGGCAGCCGATGACGAATGAAGACGGAAGCATCTGGCTGACCTATAACGGCGAGATTTTTAATTTCCCGGAGCTGCGGCGCGAGCTGATTGAGCGAGGACATGCCTTTCGCACCAACTGCGATACGGAGGTTGTTGTTCACGCCTATGAGGAATACGGACCTGACTGCGTGCTTAAATTTAACGGGATGTTCTCCTTTGCGCTATGGGACGAACGAAACGAAACATTATTCATGGCAAGGGACCGGCTTGGAGTAAAGCCATTGTATTATACGGTGGCCGGCCATCGTTTTATTTTCGCTTCCGAAATCAAGGCGATTCTGTCCCATCCCTCGGTTAAGGCGGAGGTGCGGGAAGGTGCGGTTCCCGAGTACTTGTTCTGTACCGTCCTGCTCGAAGGGCAGACCATGTTCAAAAATATTCACTCTCTGCCCCCGGGTTATACGCTCAGCATACAGGGAACGAAGCTGAAATTGGCCCGGTACTGGAATATGAAGGCGGACATCGGGGAAGAACGCTCGCTTGATTCCTGGAAGGAAGAGACGCTGTCGCTGTTGACCGACTCCATATGGAAAAGACGCATAAGCGATGTTCCGTTCGGCTCTCTGCTCAGCGGGGGGCTGGATTCAAGCTTGCTGACGGCGCTCGCCGTAAGCGGCGGACCTGATTCCCGAATGCGTACGTTCTCGATGGAATACGGGGACAACCGGGACGTGAGCGCCTCCAATTCCGACACAGCCTATGCGAGACTCATGGCGGAACACCTCGGGACGGACCATCGGGAATTTATCTTCCGGACGGAAGATTACAGGGACATGATGGAGAAGGTCACCTGGCATATGGAGAAGCCCGTTGAATTGACGACGCCGTCCTTGTATTTGCTGTATAGGGAAATTAAAAAAGAGGTCTCGGTCGTCATTTCAGGTGAAGGGGCCGACGAACTGTTTGGCGGATACTTCTTCTTTCTGAACGGCGATCCTTCCGGGCAGATCTCCCAGTTCCCGTGGGCTCCCTATTACCGGGAAGTGTCCGGACTGCTTGACCAGGCCGTCGGGGAGCGGACCGGATTCCGGGACAAGGTAGAGTCATCGATCCGGGATTCGTTAAGACAGTTTCCGTCCCGGGACCCGCTCAACCGCATTTTATATTTATTCATGAAATATTATTTGCTTGAGATGCTGGAACGGCAGGACAAGACGAGCATGGCCTCGGGTGTGGAAGTTCGGGTACCTTTTCTGGATTACCGTATCGTGGAGAGCGTGATAAACCTTCCGTCGCAATACAAAATGAAGGATGGCAGCGAAAAATGGTTTCTGAAAGAAATCGGAAAGTCCGTTCTTCCTAGCGCCATTACCGGCCGGAAGAAGAAGCCTTTTCCCTTTCCGGTGGATCCCAAATCCGTTATCGCTCAGAGGCAGCAGGCCTCCGACCTGATCCGTTCCGGCAATTCCAAAATTTCAGCCTATTTCGATAAGAGAAAAACGATCGATTTTTTGAATAAAAGGGGCGATTACGCGGGGCTGGACAATTTGGCCGTCTTTCGCACATCGCATGCCTTGATCGCTCTCGAATTATGGCATAAAACGTTTGGAGTGTGAAAGCAATGACTGTTAACGAAATGCAGCAGATTGTGGAAGAAACGGCGGCGAACTTTATCAAGACCTTTGTGGAGCCGGCTGCGGGCGAGATCGACGAGCAGGAGACTTTTCCGATGAGCAATATGAAAGAAATGGGAAGGCTCGGCCTGCTCGGAATTCCTTTTCCCGAAGAATACGAAGGATTGGACCAGAGCTTTGCCTCTTACATTTCCTTCGTCCGTCAGCTTGCCGGCGCTTGCGCGTCAACGGCGATGACTGTCGTGGCCCATACCTGCCTAAGCGGCCATCCGATTCATTCCTTTGGTTCCCCCCTGCAAAAAACGGTGCACCTCAGCCGGTTAGCAACGGGAGAGGCGATCGGCGCTTTTGCGTTGACCGAATCAGGCAGCGGATCGGATATGGCTTCCATGCGGACAAGGGCCGTGGAGCATGACGATCATTATGTGTTGAACGGGTCTAAGACCTTTATCACCAATGCGAATGTAGCGGATATTTATCTTGTGGCGGCGAGCACGGCACCGGATAAAAAAATGCTCGGTCTTACCGTATTTATTCTGGAAAAAGGAATGAAAGGCATCTCAACTTCCTCCAAGAAGGAACGCAAGCTCGGGATGAGAGGCGCCGATATGGGCGAACTCATCTTCCAGGACGTGATCATTCCGAAGGAAAATGTCGTTGGACGCAAGAATTTTGGCTTGGAAGTTCTGCATGAAACGCTGGCAAGCGCCCGTATGGGTATGGCTGCAATCGCCGTCGGAATCGCCGAGGAAGCGCAGCGGCATTGTCTGCAGTATGTGAAGCAGCGTAAACAGTTCGATCAATACCTTTACCAGTTTCAGACAATCAAAAATATGCTCGCGGATATGGAAGTGAATCTGAATGCGTCCCGGCTGCTGCTGGAAAGGGCCGTGCACCTGAAGGACAGCGGCAAGCCCTTCGCCAAGGAAGCGTCGGAGGCCAAGCTGTTCGCTTCGGAAACCGCGACGCGAATCACTAAGGATGCCGTTCAAATTTTCGGGGGTTACGGTTATTCGCGAGAATTACCCCTGGAGCGGTTGTTTCGGGACGCTAAGCTAACGGAAATCGGTGACGGGACTTCGGAAATTCAGCGGCTAATCATTGCCGATGAGCTCATCAAGCGCAGGGCAAAGTCTTCATTTAATCCGGTAGGAGGGCAGAAGCTATGAGACAAGGCAAAAGAAAGTATCCAGCGATTGAGCATAGGGAAGAACGGAGGGATTACCCGCTGTCCTATCAGCAGGAACGAATTCTGTATCTGGATCAGTTGACGCAAGGTGGCGCCCTGTGGAACAAAGTATCGGCCAAGCGGCTGACGGGACGGCTGAACGCGGAAGCGATGCAGGCGGCCGTGGAGGAACTGGCCGGGCGCCACGCCGCGCTTCGGACGACGATTAAATGGGTCCAGCCCCCCGTCCAATCGTTCGGTTCCTTCTCGCCGGAGCAGTTCAGGCTGGTCGACCTGGAGCAAGGGGACCCGGACAGCCGGGAGCAGGCTTTGGCGGAATGGTTCTCCAAGGAATGCCGGGAGCCGATCGACATCCGGGGAGGCGATCCGCTCTTTCAGGCGATCCTGGTACCGTACGGAGCGGATCAGGCCCTCCTGGTCTTGAAGCTGCATCATATCGTCTCCGATGCGACGACGTTCCAGCTTCTGTGGCGGGACCTGAAGACGCTGTATAACCGCCGGACCGGAGCGGAGGCGGGTGAGCTGCCTCAGCCTGGCATCGCCTATGGCGACTATGCGCTGTGGCAAAAGGAGACGTTCGGGGAAGAGCGGACCTTGGAGCAGGAAGCGTACTGGCTGGAGCAGTTCAAGGGCGAGCTGCCCGTGCTGGACCTGCCGGCCGACTTTCCGCCGCCGCCGGGAATCAGCTTTCGGGGCGGGCTTGAGAAGCTGGATCTGCCGGACGACTTGATCGGCCGTCTGAAGTTCCAGTGTCTGAACAAGCGGGTCATCTTGTTCTCGGCGCTGCTGTCGGCTTATTACGTGCTGCTGCACAAATGCAGCCGCCAGGACGATGTGGTCGTCGGGACGGTGTTCGCCGGCCGGCATTACAGCCAGGAGCTGAGCCGGGCGGCAGGCTTCTTCGTGAACACGGTGGCGATCCGGGCCGAGGTCGACGGGGAAGGGGCCTGGGAGGACCTGATGAAGACCGTACATGGAAAAGTGGACGAGGCGTACTATATGCAGGATTATCCGTTCGAGCGGCTGGTGCGCAAGCTGAATCCGGATCGGCAGCATAGCCGGAATCCGATCTTCCGGGCGATGTTCAACATGGTGACGGAAGCGAAGGAAGAAGGCGGATTTGCGGACCTTGCGGAGACGTGGCAGGAGGCGGAAAGCGACGCGACGCAGGCGGACCTGCTGTTTGATATCCGGCAGCGGGAAGGGGAGACGGCGGTATGGGCGGAGTACAACAGCGACCTGTTCCGGCCGGAGACGGTGCGCCGGCTGCTGAAGATGTACGGCAATCTGCTTAAGGACATTGCCGAAAGACCGGATGCGCAGGTGAAGGAGCTGCGAATGACGGACGCGGCCGAGCGGGAGAAGCTGGTTAAGGAATTCAATGATACCCGCGCAGCCTATCCGGCGGACAAATGCATCCATGAACTGTTTGAGGAACAGGCAAACCGCACCCCGGACCGGACGGCTCTCGTTTTCCTGGAGCATGCCATGACCTATGAGGAGCTGAACCGCCAAGCCAATCGGCTGGCCCGCTATCTCCGTGACAAGGATATTGCGGCGGGAAGCGTCGTTGGTATTATGAGCGAGCGCTCCTTCGAGCTGGTGATTTCCATTCTGGCCGTTCTCAAAGCGGGAGCCGCCTACGTGCCCGTCGATCCGCAGATTTCCGCGGAGCGGAGACGTTATATGCTGGAGGACAGCAATGCCCGCTTGCTGCTCGTCCATCCCGTGCTGGACGGAGCGGATAGCAGCCCGGTTCCAGTAGTCAGCATCCAGGAAGCGCTGGCTTCCGTCAATTCGGCAGATCATCTGGAGCCCGTCAGCCATGCGGAAGATTTGGCCTATATCATGTACACCTCGGGCTCAACCGGCAAACCGAAAGGCGTTATGGTCGAGCACGGCTCCGTACTGAATACATTGTTTTATATGCAGCAGACCTTCCCGGTTCATTCTAACGACGCCCATCTGCTCAAGACTCACTTTGCTTTTGATGTTTCCGTTTCCGAGCTGTTCGGCTGGTTCTTTGAGGGCGGCAAGCTGGTGATCTTGGAACCGGGAGCGGAAAAGGAACCGGTCAAAATCGTGAAGGCGATCACGGAACACGGGGTTACCCATGCCAATTTCTCGCCGTCCTTTCTTCAAGCGTTCTCGGAAGATCTTAAGGCGAGGGGAATCCGTGAGTTGATCAGCTTGCGGTATGCGTTTGCCGCCGGAGAAGCGCTTAAACCCCATGTCGTCAGATCCTTCCATGAACAAGTAAGCGGCACGGAATTGGTCAATGTGTACGGTCCGACGGAAACGACCATTTATGCGACTTGCCACCGTCTCCGGCAGGACACGCCGGAAGAGCAAGTTCCGATCGGAGCTCCGCTGACGAATATGCAGGCCTATGTCCTGGATCGTTACAGCCAGCTTTTGCCGATAGGCTTGATCGGGGAACTATGCCTTTCGGGACCGGGACTCGCGCGCGGATACGCGAATCTTCCCGAACTTACAGCCGAGAAATTCGCTCCGAACCCTTACCGCCCTGGAGAAAGATTGTACCGCACCGGAGATTTGGTCCGCAGACGGGATAACGGCACACTGGACTATATTGGCCGGATTGATCAACAAGTCAAAATTCGCGGATTCCGGATTGAGCCTGGCGAGATCGAAGAAACGCTGGCTTCGCATCCGTCGATCTTGTCGGCGGCAGTCATCGCCAGAGAGGATGAGCCTGGCCGTCAGATGCTGGTTGCTTACTGTGTCGTGAATCCGGACACCGAGGTACCGGAAGAGGAATGGAAGCGGCATCTGGCCGAGTGGCTGCCGTCCTATATGATACCTTCCGCCTTTATCCGGCTGGAGTCTATGCCTCTGAATAAGAGCGGTAAGGTCGACCGCTCCGCACTGCCTATTCCCGGCCTTAATAAAGATTCGGAGAATGAACCTGAACAACCGGTAAGCGAAGTGGAACGGAAGTTAATTGAAATAACCGAGTCCATTCTAAACCTATCCGGCATTCATCCGAATGATAATTTTTTCGATTTAGGCGGCAATTCGTTGTTAACGATCCGTTTTATTACAGAGATTGAACAGACATTCGGCATCAGTCTGTCACTCATGGATTTCATCGATCTGCCCGTCCTGGCGAAATTGGCAAAAACGGTTGAATCCCTGCTGCCCGTCGGCGCTTCTTAATCTGTAAGAGGCGCTCGGCAAGCTCTTCACATTATTCAAATAACGGGGAGTGAAATCATTGACAACTTCGATAAGGAGATATCCGGCGATTGAGCACAGGGTAGAACGGCGGGATTACCCGCTGTCCTATCAGCAGGAACGCGTCCTGTATCTGGACCAGTTGACGCCGAATGGCGCCTTGTGGAACCTGATATCGGCCAAGCGGCTGACGGGCAGACTGAACGCGGAAGCGATGCAGGCGGCCGTGGAGGAACTGGCCGGGCGCCACGCCGCGCTTCGGACGAAGATTGAACTGGCCCAGCCCCCCGTCCAATCGTTCGGTTCCTTCTCGCCGGAGCAGTTCAGGCTGATCGACCTGCCGCAAGGGGACCTAGGCAGCCGGGAGCAGGCTTTGGCGGAATGGTTCTCCAAGGAATGCCGGGAGCCGATCGACATCCGGGGAGGCGATCCGCTCTTTCAGGCAATCCTGGTACCATACGGAGCGGATCAGGCCCTCCTGGTCCTGAAGCTGCATCATATCGTCTCCGATGCGACGACATTCCAGCTTCTGTGGCGGGACCTGAAGACGCTGTATAACCGCCGGACCGGAGCGGAGGCGGGTGAGCTGCCTCAGCCTGGCATCGCCTATGGCGACTATGCGCTGTGGCAAAAGGAGACGTTCGGGGAAGAGCGGACCTTGGAGCAGGAAGCGTACTGGCTGGAGCAGTTCAAGGGCGAGCTGCCCGTGCTGGACCTGCCGGCCGACTTTCCGCCGCCGCCGGGAATCAGCTTTCGGGGCGGGCTTGAGAAGCTGGATCTGCCGGACGACTTGATCGGCCGTCTGAAGTTCCAGTGTCTGAACAAGCGGGTCATCTTGTTCTCGGCGCTGCTGTCGGCTTATTACGTGCTGCTGCACAAATGCAGCCGCCAGGACGATGTGGTCGTCGGGACGGTGTTCGCCGGCCGGCATTACAGTCAGGAGCTGAGCCGGGCGGCAGGCTTCTTCGTGAACACGGTGGCGATCCGGGCCGAGGTCGACGGAGAAGGGGCCTGGGAGGACCTGATGAAGACCGTGCACGGGAAAGTGGACGAGGCGTACTATATGCAGGATTATCCGTTCGAGCGGCTGGTGCGCAAGCTGAATCCGGATCGGCAGCATAGCCGGAATCCGATCTTCCGGGCGATGTTCAACATGGTGACGGAAGCGAAAGAAGAAGGCGGATTTGCGGACCTTGCGGAGACGTGGCAGGAGGCGGAAAGCGACGCGACGCAGGCGGACCTGCTGTTTGATATCCGGCAGCGGGAAGGAGAGACGGCGGTATGGGCGGAGTACAACAGCGACCTGTTCCGGCCGGAGACGGTGCGCCGGCTGCTGAAGATGTACGGCAATCTGCTTGAGGACATTGCCGAAAGACCGGACGCGCAGGTGAAGGAGCTGCGGATGACGGACGCGGCCGAGCGGGAGAAGCTGGTTAAGGAATTCAACGATACCCGCGCAGCCTATCCGGCGGACAAATGCATCCATGAACTGTTTGAGGAACAGGCAAGCCGCACCCCGGACGCGATCGCACTAAGTGGAGCCGGTAAGGTATGGACCTACGCCGAACTGAAGGCGAGGTCCAACCGGCTGGCCCGCGTGCTGCAAAGCCGGGGAATCGGTCCCGAGTCCGTCGTGGCCATTCTGGCGGGACGTTCTCCCCACATGATACTCGGCATACTTGCCATTCTGAAGGCAGGCGGCGCTTATTTGCCCATCGATCCTTCTTATCCGCCGGAGCGTATCGAATTTATGCTGCGGGACAGCGGCGCGGCGCTTGTGCTTGTCCAGGCGGCAATACCGGGACAAGGAAATACTTGGCTAGAAGCTGGGTACGCGGGTATTGAAGTTGTTAAAGTCGAAGTGCAGGAGGATGGAGCGGCTCTAGGCGGTGCGCCCGATTGCGCTAACCTGGTGAACACAAGCAAGCCAGGCTCTCTGGCGTATATCATGTACACCTCCGGTTCAACCGGACATCCGAAGGGCGTGATGGTCGAGCATCGAAACGTCGTCCGGCTGGTGAAGAACGGCGGGTATTTAGAGCTTCAAGAAGGGATGAGAATGCTGCTGACCGGCTCGCCTTCGTTCGATGCGGCAACCTTCGAAATATGGGGCGCCTTGCTAAATGGTCTAACGCTGTATGTAGCGGAAGAGGATGTTTTGCTGAAAGCTGATAAGCTGGGCATCTTTATCGCGGAGCATCAAATCAATCTGCTGTGGCTGACAACCCCCTTATTCCGTCAATTGGCGGAACAACAGCCGGACCTGTTCTCGCCGCTGACTGCGCTGCTGGTAGGCGGTGATGTACTGCCGGCGAAGGCTGCAGCTCGGGTACGGCAAGCCTGTCCGGGATTAACTCTGCTGAATATGTACGGGCCTACGGAAAATACAACGTTTACTACCTTCCACAAGGTCGGCGAGGAGACGGCAAGCCGGGTTCCGATCGGCAAACCGATTGCGAATACGGCGGTATACATTATGGACGGTTACGGGAATCTGCTGCCGCCGGGCGCTGCGGGCGAGCTGTGCATAGGCGGAGACGGTCTGGCCCGCGGATATATGAACCGGCCCGATCTGAATGCAGAGAAATTTATATCCGTTTCGTTTCTTCCGGACGAACGCTTATACCGGTCCGGAGACCTGGCGAGATGGCTGCCGGATGGGAGCGTTGAGTTCTTAGGCAGGATCGACCAGCAGGTGAAAATTCGCGGCTACCGGATCGAGCCTGGGGAAATCGAGCGGGTATTGATCAGCCATCCGGGTATCCGGGAAGCGGTGGCTGTTGTCAATGAGACGCAGGAAGGCGAGAAACGTATCGTCGCTTACCTTGTTTTGCAAGGGGCGGCGAAAGGCGATGCCCACACGTGGCGTTCTTTTCTGGAGGGGCATTTGCCGTCTTACATGATTCCCTCCCTGTTCATTCCGCTTGATTCACTGGTCTTGAAGGCAAACGGCAAGGTTGACTTGGCGGCGCTGCCTGATCCGGAAGAAGTCCCTGTGTTGCTTCACGCGGAGAAGCAAGCGCCCCGTTCAGATACGGAACGGAAAATGGCGGAGTTGATTAAAAAAATGTTCCATCTTGAAGAAGCGAATATGAACGACAATTTATATCTTCTGGGCGGAAACTCTCTGCTGTTCATCAATGTGGCGCTGGAAGTCGAGAAGCTGTTTCATGTGGAGCTTTCCATTATGGATGTGATGGAATCCGCTACGGTGGGCGAGCTTTCAGCGAAGGTGGAGCAGCTGCTGGGAGACGATTTGCTCTTGAACAGGTAACCGAATTTGATACAAGGAGGGACTGCGGCATGAACGCGCCGACTAACGGCAGCTTGTATTCCTCTTGGCCTTACCCGGCCAGAACCCGGCCGATTTTGCTCGGACGGGGAGTGAGTCCCACGAGAACATTGTTTCTCATCCATGACGGAACCGGAGGAATTGAAGGCTATTTCAAGCTGTGCACCCGAATTCGGTCCGACTTCTCCGTATACGGAATCTTGTACAACGAATTAAGCGACGGCATTCCTCAGACGTTGTCTATTCCGCAATTATCCAAGGATTATATCGGCAGGATCGCGGAAATACAGGCATCGGGGCCCTATTATTTAGCCGGCTGGTCAATAGGAGGAACGATCGCGTTTGAGATGGCGAGCCAGCTGGAGGCCGGCGGCCACGAAGTCGCTTTTTGCGGGCTGTTTGATCCGCCTCCGCCGGGATATTACCCGGCCGAATCGCTGGGTAGCTCTACCTTGCAAGCAGAGCTGGAATGGCTGTCGAAGTATGCCGTGTCCCAGACGGACAAGAACCGGCTTGCGCAGTGCCGCAGCCTGGACGAATTATGGCGCACATTCGCAGGCCAGGAAGAGGAAGGCGGTATTGACTCCGGCCTCTTTCGGCGGACAATAGCGGAGCAGTGGCAGGTTCCGGTGCTGACTGTCTCCAAAGCCCCGTTTCGTGAATGGTTATGCTCCTTCAATACGATACGGAGTCTGCATGCGGCGAGAACGGAGTATCAGCCTGACCGTTATCTGTCGTCGCCTGTCCATCTGTTCGCCGCCACTTGCTCGCCGATTCCGGAGCTTACGGAATGGGGCCGTTATTGCAAAACGCTGAAGATGTACCCTTTACAAGGGGACCATTATTCAATCTTTGATCATGAGCATGTGGAATCTTCAGCCGTTCAGTTAAACACCGCGCTGCAAGAGTAACGCCGGACAGTCCGCGTGGACGAATGACGGAAAGCAAAATAATAATAAGCAAAGGGGATGTCTTCCATGATATCAGTGGGAATCGATATCGGATCGCTGTCCACTAAGTCTGCGATTCTAAAAGACAAGCAGGATGTCATAGCCTATGATGTCGTTTATACGGGAGGTAACAACAGAGCCTCCGCGGAAATTACTTACCGAAATGTGCTTGAAAAGGCGGGATTGTCGGAGCAAGACGTCGACGTCGTGGTGACGACAGGGTATGGACGGGAAAATGTGCCTTTTTCCAATAAGAACGCTTCGGAAATTATCTGCCACGCCAAAGGCATGCATTTTCTGAATCCCGAAATCCGGACCATCCTTGATATCGGCGGACAGGACAGCAAAGCCATTCAGATCGACGAAAACGGCGGTGTGGTCAATTTCATGATGAATGACAAATGCGCGGCCGGCTGCGGCAGATTTCTCGATATTATCGCCCGGGCGCTGGGTGTCAAGCTGGAGGACCTGGGCGAACTTTCCCGCGAAGCGGAGACTTCGGCGCGAATCAGCAGCATGTGCACGGTATTTGCGGAAACGGAAGTGGTCTCCCTTGTCGCGGTCGGAACACCGGCTCCCAATATCATTCGGGGAGTGCATGATTCTATCGCCACAAGAGCCGTCGCCTTGCTCAAATCCGTCGGTATCCAGGGGCCGCTTGGGATGAGCGGAGGCGTTGCCAAAAATGTCGGCGTGATCAGCGCGCTTGAAAGCATTCTGAAACAACCGGTAAACGTGACCAATTACCCGCAGGTTACGGGTGCGATCGGGGCCGCTTTTATCGCCTGATTTGCAAGCAAATGGAGGAGTGAACGTTGAAATCTGCAGAACCTGATATCACGTATCGTTCGATTATCGGCATTACCTATCCGATCATCCTGTCCATGTTTTCCATGAACATCATGGTGTTTGTCGACCGGGCTTTTGTGGCGAGGTATGATCTGGTCGAGTTTGCGGCTACGCTTCCCGCAGGAAACGCCGCAACGGCTATCGCGAATTTGTTCATCGGAATGATCGCCTTTGTTTCTACCCTCATTTCCCAGTATTACGGAGCGGGTAAGTACGAACGATGCGCATCCTCCATGTGGCAAGGGGTTTATCTGAGCATCCTGTTTTCGGCAGTGCTGCTGCTGCTCTCGCCGTGGACTTCGTTGTTGTTCGACATGTTGGGACATACAGGCGAGCTGCTTGTCTATGAAAAAAGATTTTTTCATCTGATCCTTCTGTCAAGCTGTGTGCAATTGTTCTCAACCTCCGTCTCAGGACTGTTTCGGGGAGTAGGCGACACCAAAATCATCATGATTGCGGCAATCGCCGGCAACTTGTGCAATATTGCACTCGATTGGCTGCTGATTTTCGGCAATCTCGGTTTTCCCGAAATGGGCGGCGTCAACGGAGCGGGCACGGCTACAATCGGAGGCTGCCTGTTCACCTTCATTATTTATCTGGCCATGCTCTTTCTGCCTAAATACAAGGACAGCTTCGGCAGTCTCCGGAATTTCAGGCCGGATAAGGAAGCCATTTTGAAAGTGATTCGTTTTGGTTTTCCCGCAGGAATTCAGGCTTTTGTTCAGACAGGCTATTACAGCTTGCTGCTGATTATTATCGGAGGGATTGGCGAAGTGTCTCTGGCTGCCGCCAACATTGTTTTTACCATTGAAGGTCTGTCCATCTTTCCCGTATTGGGGCTGGGTACGGCCGTTGGCATTATCGCGGCTCAGGAGAGAGGGGCCGGGCGGTCGGAGCGGATTCCACTTGTGGTAAGGAAAGGAATCATGCTGAGCCTGGTCTTCAGCGCCTTGATCATTATTCTGTTCAACGTGCTGCCCGTCGCCCTAATCTCGATCTTCCAGGATCATGATAGCCGGGGGATGTTCGAGCAAATCAAGCAGGCGGCCCTTCCGCTCGTCCGGATTACATCCGTATGGATTGCGTTCGATACGATGGTCATTCTCCTTATTAATGTGCTGAAGTCGATAGGCGACACCTTTTTCATTATGGTGGTTTATTTGACGATGCCGGCAATTTTCTACCTTATTTTCCCTTACTGGATTTGTGTTGTCCATGGCCGCCCATTGATTTGGGTATGGTGGGATTTGCTGATCTACACGTTCTTGATGCTGGGTCTTGTCGCTGTCCGGTTCAGGAGCGGCAGATGGAAGAGGATTCACGTTATCCATTCGCAAGCCGCGGATGCATAGCCGAACTGCCAATAATGCGAAACAGGAGGAGCGATATGATTGAGCAAGCGGAAATATTTGCTTTGATGAACCGGAATCGAACCGAATTCGTTAAATCGTCGGGCAGACCTGCCATTGGCTGGCTGTCGATCTATACGCCCGAAGAAATCTTATATGCGGCGGGTCTGGTTCCATTCCGCATTACAGGAGAGTTTGCGCAGAACACTTCGGAAGCCGGCTCGATGATTTGCAGCAATTTTTGCTCTTACTTGCTTCATTCCCTTAGCGAGGGCATTGAGGGTATTTACGATTTTGCGGACGGAATTGTCATTGTCGATGAATGCGATTGGCGCAAAAGACTTTATGAAACATGGAAAAAACAGTTGAATCCTCCATTCACCTATTATTTGGAGCTTCCAAAGATGATTACGCCGGAATCCAAAGCCTATTTCAGACTGCAGCTCAAGAAGTGGGTTGCGGCGTTGGAATCGCACTATCATATTCAGATTACCAACGAAGCGCTGCACCGTTCGATTTCACTTCACAACGAAACGCGGACTCTGCTCCAGCGGTTGTACAAGCTTAGACAGTCGGACTGTAGTCCGGTGACGGGCATGGAGGCGCTGCAAATCATGAAGGCCGCAACTGCGGGCCGCAAAGAAGAATTTAACCTTGAACTGGCGAGATTTCTGGATGATCGGGAAGCGCGCAATGAACCGCCGACGAAGCGGCATCGCGTCTTAGTGTGCGGCAGCTATTTTGACCAGCCCGAATTGGTGGAAATCATCGAACAGACCGGAGCGCAGATTGTCTGCGAAGATACGAGCATCGGCATCAAATATGCGGAGGGCAGCATTGAGGAGACCGAAGACCCTCTTACGGCAATCGCCGATTACTATCTTGAAAAAGCGACCTGCGCCAGAATGTTCGACTCGGACATCCGCCTGAACCATTTACTGGATCTAATCGAGACATATGAGGCCGACTCCGTGATCTATTTCACATTGAAGTTTTGCGATATTTACCTTATGGACTATCCCTACGTGATGAACCGTCTGCAACAGCGGGGGATTTCCGTCTTGTTCATTGAAGGGGAACAGCAAATGTCCAATATTCAAAGCATTAAGACGCGGGTTCAAACCTTTCTTGAAACCCGGATGTTCTGAAAGGAGACGCCGATGAATCTATTTGAAGTTGCGGACAGCGACCGCAAGTCGCAGCACCGGAATATGACGGAGGTGCTGGAGGCTTGCCGTATCCAGGATTTGTCCAGTACCACACATTTGAAGGCAAGCCGGATTCGGTCGCTGCTTAATGCATACCGTCTTTCAAAGGCTTATGAGCCGGACTCGAAGGTTGCCTATGTCGTCGAGCAGTTTCCCAATGAGCTGGTTTACGCCCTGGGGATGATTCCGTGGAATATCGAATCGATGGCGATTCTTTTAGCCCAGTATGGGTCCGCGGATTCGTTCATCAACCTGACGCAGCAAAATCACGTTTCACGGGATATCTGCTCCTTTCTTAGAGGATCGTTCGGCGTTATCATGGCTAATTGTTATCCGAATCCGGATATCGTGCTCGCCAATGACCAGCCCTGCGATTGCCTGAGCAAGCTTGCCAATGTTGCCAGCAAATATTACCGGAGCCCTTTCTTCTCGATTACAACGCCGACGGAATTGAATGATGATACATTGGATTATCTGGCTGAGCAGCAGAGAATACTGGTGAAGGACATGGCGGCGGCGCTGGATATGGAGTTTCATGAGTCGGAAATTGACCGGGTGGTCCGCCAGTCCAACGAAGCCCGGGAGTATTATTGCAAAACGGCGGATTTATTGCGGGATCACCGCTTGCCCGGTGTTTCAAGGGAGCTTCTGGAGATTTTCTCGATGAACGCTTTCGGACTGCCGGAGAATGTACAATTATGCAAAACGTTGTACCAGGAAGCGTTGGAGATGAGCAACAAGCCGGATAGCAAAAAAAGCGGGAAACGGGTGCTATGGGCGGGACAGGCACCGGACGGTTCGCATGAAATCATGCGGTATATGGAGGAGGAAGTGGAGGTCATTTTCTGGGCTCCGCTTTGGAGCAGCAATATCATGAAGCTGGACCCGGATGATCCTTACCGCAGCATCGCCCGAAGGGCCATCGAATATCACTGGCATATGGAAAGGCTTCAAGCGAATTTGGCAGAGGTATGCGACTCTTATGGAATTGACGGCATCGTTATTTCAAATGCGTGGGGCTGCCGGAATATGCTGGCGCTAAGCCCGATGATGCGGGAAGTATGCGGGGAAAAGAAAATCAAGTACTTAACCATTAATGTGGATTTTATCGACCGGAACAACTATGCATTTAATCATGTGAAGAACAGAATTGATGCTTTCCTGGAGATCCTCATGTAGCCTCACCCATTAAAGAGCCAGCGATATCACGCGAGCCATTGTTCTTTGTACACGAAGAGCAATGGCTTGTTATATTTCCTCCAGTATCCGGCATAAAGCCGGAAAAGACATAAACTTGAACTGGTCCGGAATGTCCTCTGTTTCGGCGCAAGCCGAGAGGGAATGGCGGTCATCGGCTTTGAAACTTTTAAAGTGGAACCTGTCGGCTTCCGGAGAGAACCATTCATTATCACCTTTTTGGACTAGTGAAAAATCATTAAAGGGTATAGACAGTCCCTTCCCCATGGCTTTAACATAGCTTTCCTTAAGTGTCCAGAGACGAAAGAAATATTCCAATTGATCCTTCCCCTGCTTTATCACAAGATCGCGATACTCGGTATCTGCAAAAAAACGTTCAGCAATCTCCATGTGTATAGGCTTGATTTCCTCAACGTCCACCCCAAGCGCCTGCTGACGATGGTCCCAGATGATGACTGCCCAGCTTCCGGAATGTGACAGATTGAATGAAAAGCTAGGATATTCAGCAAGAAAAGGCTTGCCGTAACGATTATAAACAAATCGGATGGCCTCATTTTTGCAGCCGATATATTGACAAGCCGTGACGCGGACGAGCAGTTCTCCCAATAAGGAACGGTATAGATCTTCCTTGCGCCGGTATTTTGAGAGTTTATCTCTCTTTTTTTCGCTTACTTTGTTCATTAGCAGTTCCAAACCGTCCGGCTCAATGAACTCGGGAATTCGCAATGCAATGATTTCCATATCGATGCTCCTCTTTACAAACGTTGGTGGATGAATTATAAGTATAATTCTGTAAAACGGGCAAAAGTCCTTTTCTAAGGCCATAATAGCCATCTGAAGCGCCTTTCGCATGGAATATGTAACTTTATGATACAAGGTTGTTGATTTTCGAAGTTTAGGTTTGGTAACATCTAAGGATACGATCAACTAAATTAGCTGCGGCAAAGGATGGATTTATGGTGAGCCAGAACGGGGAACAACACTACAACGCCAAAAAATACCGCACTCCGGATGGTGTTCCGGCCGATATCGTCATGTTTACCTTAACGAAACGCGAGCGGAAGACCGTCACCAAGACGCTTCCGATCCGTGAACTGAGAGTCATGCTGATCAAGCGGAAGAAGTGGCCTTGCGAGGGAATGTGGGCGCTTCCGGGCGGATTCTGCCAGGAGGACGAGTCGATATATGATGCGGCTACAAGGGAATTAAAAGAAGAGACCGGGGTCGATGGCGGCCACCTGGAATACTTGGGGGTGTACAGTACGCCGGGACGGGACCCTCGGGGATGGATTATCAGCCATGCTTTCTTTGCGCTGGTTGAGGAATGGATGCTTGAACAGAGACGGGCTTCCGACGATGCGGGAGAAGTAGGTCTGTTTACGCTGCAGGAGGCGCTGGAAGAGCTGGAGCTGGCTTTTGACCATCATGCCATCATTTCGGAAGCCTACCTGAGAATTCAGCAGCAGATGCTGCAGACAACGATTGCGAAGCAGTTCCTGCCGCGTCATTTTACGCTGAGCGAGCTGTATCAGGTCATTCAGACGGTAGTGCCGGAATTCAAGGAGCCTAACTTTATCCGCAAAATCACTTCCACACGCAGCCGCCAGGGCATTTTGCAGGAAGTGCGGGACGAGGACGGCAATCCGATGAGCTCCAACCAATATTCCCAGCGTCCGGCGCAGCTGTATATGTTTACCGATCATCAGCCGCTGCTGTCCATCTATACGTAATCTTGAGCTTGGACTTGGCAATGGGGGAGAAGCTGAGATTCTGGGAGGAGGCTGCTTGCATGAGAGCGCTGATCGTAATCGATTATACGAAGGATTTTGTCGATGGCAGCCTGCCGGTGGGACAGCCGGGGGTCGATATTGAGGAAAGGATCTGCCGATTGACTGGTGAATTTGCAGAGAACGGCGATTATGTGGTGATGGCTGTGGATTTGCATGAGCAGGATGATGCCTTTCATCCGGAGAGCAGGCTGTTTCCGCCCCATAATCTCCGGGGAAGTGAAGGAAGGGAGCTGTACGGAAGGCTGAAGGATATATATGAGGCCCGCCGGGATGACATCTATTGGATGGACAAGACCCGCTACAGCGCTTTTTGCGGCACCGACCTGGAACAGAAGCTTCGGGAGCGGGGGATCACAGAGCTGCACCTGATCGGCGTATGTACGGATATATGCGTATTACATACCGCAGTAGATGCTTACAATAAAGGCTTTTCGATTGTTGTGCATGAGGACGCCGTAGCCAGCTTCAACCCGGAAGGACATGCCTGGGCGCTGGGGCATTTTGCCGGAAGTCTGGGCGCCAAAGTGGTTAAAGACGCGAAGTCATTATAACAATATATCTTGATGTGAGGAGGAGCGGCGAACAGCCGCTTTTTCCGCCTATACATGAAAAGTGCAGCAACGACAGGAGATGATGATTTGTACAGAGAGCTTGCTTTGCATACGGATAAATATCAGATCAATATGATGTACGCCCATTGGGTGAACGGCACCTATAAGCGCCGCGCGGTGTTTGAAGCTTATTTCCGCAAGCTGCCTTTCGGCAACGGCTTTGCCGTATTTGCCGGCCTTGAAAGGATCGTAAACTATGTCAGAAACCTCCGGTTTTCAGAGGAAGATATCCGCTATCTGTCCGAGCAGGAAGAGAATTACGCTCCGGCCTTTCTGGAAGATCTCCTGCAGTTCCATTTCCAAGGCACGATTTATTCCATGAAGGAAGGCGCTTTGGTGTTTCCGGAAGAGCCCCTGATCCGGGTGGAGGGCACGATTATGGAGGCCCAGCTTGTGGAGACGGCTATTCTGAATTTCATGAATTTCCAGACACTGATCGCAACGAAAGCTTCACGGATCAAGCAGGTGGCCGGGGACGATATTTTGCTTGAGTTCGGCACTAGGAGAGCTCAGGAGGCCGACGCGGCGATCTGGGGCACCCGGGCGGCGTATATCAGCGGCTTTGACGCAACGTCCAATATGCTGGCAGGCCGGATGTTCGGTATTCCTGCCAAGGGGACTCATGCGCACTCCTGGGTACAGAGCTTCGGAAGCGAGCAGGAAGCATTCGATACGTACGCTAAAGTGCTGCCTGATGGGGTCACCCTGCTTGTTGATACGTTCGATACATTGCGCAGCGGCGTGCCGAATGCGATTGCGACAGCCAAGAAGCTGGAGGCCGCAGGTAAACGCATGAATGCAATCCGGCTGGACAGCGGAGATTTGGCCTATCTGTCAATTCAGGCGCGGAGGATGCTGGATGAAGCGGGGCTTCAATACGTCAAAATCGTCGCAAGCAACGACTTGGATGAGAACACGATCTCCAACCTGAAGCTGCAGGGAGCGGCGATCGACACTTGGGGTGTCGGCACGCAGCTGATTACCGCATCCGACCAGCCTTCTCTTGGGGGCGTCTACAAGCTGGTAGAGATCGAATCCAAGGATGGGGAGATGGTGCCTACCATTAAGATATCCTCCAATCCCGAGAAGGTGTCCACGCCCGGCAAAAAGGATGTATACCGCATCATCGGAACGAGTGGAAGGGCCCTGGCTGATTATATCTGTTTTCCGGATGAGGACATCCTGCAAAGCGGCCGCGCGCTGAAGCTGTTCAATCCGCTGCATCCCTATTTGCAGAAGAAGGTTGACCGATATGAGGCGCTGCCGATGCTGGAGCCGATCTTTGTGAATGGCTTTCAAATATACACTCTTCCGGGGCTGGACGAGATTCGCCGTTACCATAAAGAGCAGTTGAGCCTGTTCTGGCCGGAATACTTGCGCAAATTGAATCCGGAGGTGTACCGGGTCAACCTGAGCGAGAGGGTTTGGAACCGGAAGCAGGAGCTGATTACGGAGCATATGCCGGCAGACCGGGAATAAGGCAGCAAAATTCGGCTTTAAATATTTGATATTTTTGTGAAAATCATTTTGCATTACATTCATTTTCGAAGACTACAGCAAAAAGGTGATAAATGAACTTTCTTTGATGGCTTTTGCGGCCTCGGGGAGAGTTTTTTTTTGCGAGATTCAGGAATTTTTCAAGTCATCATTTTTTTCTTTCATATAATGTGATTTTGGTCATTATGGATGTGATAAATTTAACATAAAATTTTAGATTATTTTGCTAGATTAAAGGCAACAAATGTCACAGGTAACCGAAAGACACTTTTTGTACACATTTATCGATTTCCATGGAAGCTTTCTTCCTCTTTCTGTTACGCAGCCCTGTCGCATATAAGAGAATTAATCGTGATTTATAAATTTTTATGATTCTCTTAAGTCATTTTGTGCAAGATTTATCACTTCGCTTGATGTAGAATCAAGGTACAATTTTGAAAAAGTCAAACAGGATGTTATTCTAGCTGACACAGAGGAAAGGGGTTATGTCGGTGGTACAATTACCGAAAGTGAACGAACTCGGGTTTTTCGAGATCCGTCTCGAATCCATAGGAGGTCTCGGCGCGAACCTTGCCGGTAAAATGCTGGCTGAAGCAGGGGTAGTAGGCGCGAATATGAATGGCGTCAGCTTCTCGTCTTATGGTTCGGAGAAGAAAGGTTCGCCGGTTAAAGCGCATATCCGTTTCTGCGATTTGAATACGCCGATCCGCGATACTTCGCCGGTTGAACGGCCGCATGTCGTTGCCGTGTTCCACGAAGCCATGGGCAAGATTGTTAATGTAACAAGCGGTATTACCGCAGAAAGCACGGTTCTGATCAACTCTGCGAAATCTCCGGAAGAGCTGAAGGAACTGCTTGGTGTAACAGCGGGCACAATCGCCGTTGTCGATGCAACCATTATCGCGCTGGAAGAGAAGAACCGCGTTAACATGGCGATGCTGGGCGGTCTGTTCCGCCTCTGCCCGTTCCTTGATCCTAATACAATGAAGAGCGTTATCGAGAAGTCGCTCGGCAAGAAGTATCCTCAAGCGGTTCAATCGGCCATCACGACTTTCGACCGCGGCTACAATGAAGTGAAGTTCCAAACGTTTGAACTGCCGGAAGGCGAGAGCATGCCGGAATTTGTACGGTCCGACATTTCGCCGCTCGGATACGAAACCCAGCCGATTGGCGGCACCATCATCAATCCGGGAACAAGCTTCCTGAAAGATCTCAGCATTTCCCGTTCCGGGCTTGTGCCGGTATACGACAACGAGTCCTGCATCAACTGCGCAGAGTGCGATACGGTTTGTCCGGACATGTGTTTCGTTTGGGAAGAGAAGGTCAATAAAAAAGGCAGATCGATGATGTTCCTGAAAGGGATCGATTATCAATACTGTAAAGGCTGTCTCAAATGCGTGGAAGCCTGCCCGACCTCCGCACTCTCCCGTGCGCGTGAGAAGGAAGGCTTCGCAGAGGCCAATACGGTCCGTCACACTTTTGATCTTGTAAACCAGATCTAAATCCCGAGAGAAAGGTGGAACACTAATGGCTATCGATTACGAAAAGGAAGTCGGCTCCGCCAAAGTGGAGCAGAAGTTTTTATATGAATCCGGTAATGAAATGGCGGCTTACGCTGCACATCAAATCAACTATCATGTGATGGGCTATTTCCCGATCTCCCCGTCCACGGAGGTTGCGCAGTTCCTCGACTCCATGAAAGCCAGCGGACAGCATGACATCATGCTGGTGCCTTCCGACGGCGAACACAGCTCCGCGGGTATCTGTTACGGCGCTTCCACCGCGGGCGGTCGCGTATTTAACGCGACAAGCGCCCAAGGCTACCTGTACATGCTGGAGCAGCTTCCGGTTCAATCCGGTACGCGGATGCCGATGGTCATGAACCTCATCTGCCGGTCCATCTCCGGACCGCTGAATATCCACGGCGATCACTCCGACCTGTATTTTGCGCTGAACACCGGCTGGCCGATCCTGATGTGTCCGGATCCACAGTCCGTATATGATATGAACATCATGGCAATCAAGCTTGCCGAGCATGCCAAGGTTCGCCTGCCAGTACTGGTGGCTATGGACGGATATTTCACTTCTCACCAGAAGCGCCGCGTCCAAGCGATTGCGAACCGTGAAGATGTCCAAAGCTTTATTGGACCTCAACCGAAAGGTTATGACGACACGCTGGACCGCGAGAACCCGATTTCTGTCGGCCCTTACATGAACGAACCCGACTATATCAACAACAAATACCAACAATCCGTGGCTATGTACAATGCCGGAGAAGTATTTGAAGAAATCGCTAAAGAATATGGCGATCTGACAGGCCGCTATTACCCAATCCTGTCGCAGTACCGGATGGAGGATGCTGAGGTTGCGGTATTCCTGATGAACTCTGCTTCCGAGATCATCAAGGATGTTGTCGACCAGCTTCGCGAAAAAGGCGTGAAAGCCGGCGCCATTTCGCCGAACATGATCCGTCCGTTCCCGCAAAAGCAAATTGCCGAAGCGCTGAAGAACGTTAAAGCCATCACCGTCGGCGACCGCGCGGATTCTTTCGGAGCGCATGGCGGCAACATGGTTAATGAAATCAAGGCAGCTCTGTTCACTTACGGCAATACAACAACGAAAGTGATCAGCCGGATTTACGGTGTCGGCGGCAAGGACTTCTTCGCCGAAGACGGCCACAGCCTGTTCGAGCTGGCTATTGAAGCAGCGGAAACCGGTGAAGTGAAAGTACCTTTCGATTATTACGGCCACAATCCGGGCGTTGCCGAAAGCGCGCCGAAGCGTGTGATCAAACCGCTTAAATTCGAGTCTCTCAAGACTGGCTTGATTACTGTGGACAAGGATGAAGAGACAGGTAAACTCAAGGTTAAGATTCCGCCAATGCGCAGCTTGACCGTTAAACCGAAGCGCTTGTCCCCAGGTCACGGCACTTGCCCAGGCTGCGGTATTTTCTCCGGTCTGGAACTGTTCTTCAAAGGCATCGAAGGAGATATCGTCGCTCTGTACCATACAGGCTGCGCTTTTGTTACAACGACCGGCTATCCTTATTCGTCGCATAAATCGACTTTCATTCACAACCTGTTCCAAAGCGGAGCATCGACAATGTCCGGTATTGTTGAAATGTTCTGGGAACGCAAACGCCGTGGCGAACTTGATCATCTGAACCTGCAAGACGACTTCACCTTTGTCATGGTTACCGGCGACGGCGGCATGGACATCGGTATGGGGCCGGCAATTGGCGCCGCGCTTCGCGGACACAAAATGATCGTACTGGAATATGATAACGAAGGCTACATGAATACGGGTGCCCAGCAATCGTACTCGACGCCGATTGGTCACCGCACATCGACTTCCAGCATCGGCAAGACGCAAAAAGGTAAAGTGACGCAGCATAAAGATACTCCGCAAATTATGGCTGCTACCAATATTCCTTATGTGTTCACAGGCTCCGAAGCGTTCCCGCAGGATTTGGTGAAGAAAGCCGCCAAAGCCCAATGGTACGCTCAAAACGAAGGGCTTGTATATGGCAAAATCTTGTCTGCTTGCCCGTTGAACTGGATGACCGAGGACAATGTAGGCACCAAGCTGGTATCTCTGGCTGTCGATTCCTGCTTCTTCCCGCTGTATGAAGTGGAACAAGGCGTTACCACGATTACGTACAATCCGGAAGAGAAGGAGAAACGCGTCGACGTTACCGAATGGCTCAAAGGCATGGGTAAAACCAAGCATCTGCTCAAGGAAGAGAACGAAGCTGCGCTGAACGGCTTCAAGGAAGAAGTAGAGCGCCGCTGGACCCGCCTGAAAGCGAAGCACGAGCATCCGGAACTGTAAGACCTTATACCGTTTGAATTTAGCAGCAAGTCTCCATTATTGGAGGCTTGCTGCTTTGCTTTTTCTGGAAATGATCACACTATATTCACGTTTCAGGGATTGAATTTTTCAGCACTAATCGGTATATTAAAACATAGTAAAACAATTGGTTTTTAAGAGATTTGAGCTGAGCGGTTAACCGCAGGCCGGATACTTCCTGATCAACAGGATAAGTCCGGCCTTTTCTATTGGTTATCATTGTGAAATAAGTCACACCCCGCTCATGAATTATTAGAGCCGTGCTTGTCTCATTTTTTGGAAGGAGAAGAGATGAAATGAAAGTGGCTGTCGGTAGTTCGGATGGTTTTAACGTAAATCAGCATTTTGGCCGGAGCGACCGGTTTTTAATTTACGAAGTGGATGACGAAGGATTCTATTCACAGACCGGAATCAGGGAAATCGGCAATCCTGCAAGCAGTCAAGGACATGAGCAAAGCCGTCTGGAGGCAGTAGCCGAAGCGCTAGCGGACTGTTCGTATGTACTTGTCAGCCAGATTGGTCATGGTGCCACTGCGGTGCTTCACAATGTGGGAATTACTGCTCTGGCAGTCGAAGCCCCCATTGAAAAGGCATTGAACCGGCTGATTTCCTTTCTTCATTCAGGCCGTGGAGCTATTTTACAGTAAGGCTTGATCAAATAATCATTATCTGAAAAGAGGGATCTGTATGAGTGAGAAACAATTAGGCTTTGATACATTGAAGGTAAGAGCCGGCTATGAGTCAAGCGAGCATAATTATTCGGTAGCCGTGCCGATTTATCAGACGGCTTCTTACGATTTAGGCGGCGTGGAACGGGCGGAAAAATTGTTCGGTCTGGAGGAAGCGGGATTCCTGTATACGCGGATCGGAAATCCGACCGTAGCCGTGCTTGAGGAGCGGCTGACCGCCCTGGATAAAGGAACCGGCGCTGTTGCCGTCGCCTCGGGAATGGCCGCTGTCGCTTATACTCTGCTCAACCTGGCTGAGGGCGGAGGAAGAATTTTAACAACACCTAGACTGTACGGGGGAACTTTCGACGCTATCAAGCATCTATTCCCTAAATTCAATGTGCATGTCGATTTTGTGGAGAACTCGGATGATCCGGATACCTTCCGGCGGGCCATTGGGCCGGATACCAAAGCGATACTTATCGAGAGTATCAGTAACCCGAACGCAACCATCCTGGATGTGGAAGCCATTGCCGAAATTGCACATGACAACGGGATTCCGTTAGTTATCGATAATACATTCGGAACTCCGTATCTGTTCGATTCATTCGCACATGGAGCGGACATTATCATTTACTCGGCAACCAAGGCGATCGGCGGGCATGGAACAACGCTTGGCGGAGTCATTGTGGAAAACGGTAAGTTTAACTGGAGCAATGGAAAATTTCCGCATTTTGAAGAGCCGCAGTATCTGCTGCGGGATCAGGCGACAGGACGCGAGCGCAGCATTCTTGAGGTCTTCCCGAATGCGCCGTTTACGACAAGAGTACGGCTTAGCTACCTCGCTTATTTCGGGGCGTCTCTCAGCCCATTCGACGCCTTCCTGCTGATTCAGGGACTAGTGACATTATCTGAGCGGATTGACAAGCAGGTATCGAACGCGCTGAAAATCGTGCAGTATCTGCAAAGCAACGACAGAGTAAGCTGGGTCAGTCATCCAGCGGCGGAAGGCAATGCATACAAAGCCTTGGCTGACAAATATTTTCCAAAAGGCGCGGGTTCCATTTTCTCCTTTGGCTTCAAGGGAAATGAGGAGCAGCTCAAGACTTTTCTAAATGCGGTGGAGCTGTTCAGCTATCACGCCAATGTCGGTGACGCCCGCTCGCTCATTATCAATTCGCCGAAAACGACGCATGGCGAGTTAAATCCTGAAGAACAGGCGTTTGCCGGCATTAAGCCTGAAACGGTCCGCCTGTCCATTGGCCTCGAAGATGCCGAGGATTTAATCGCAGATCTGGAGCAGGCGTTCGAGAAGGCTTTTGTGGAGACATTGGTGTAGCGGCGATCAAAAAAGTTATCGACGTGGACGTGGAGCCTCCCAAGGCAGAAGAGTCCGTATTCTATCCGATTCGTTCAATAGGATTGGAGACGCTCCATTAAGGGGTTAAGCAATAAACAGGAAATATATTTATAAACGTAAAAGGGGAAAAGGACATGCCAAAAGTGAATTTGAATCTGACCGAGGTCCCGATCCGCGAGAAACGTTTGGGTTCGATTACGGGTTTTGCCGGAACTGCGGGAGACCTGGTCAACTGCTCCAACAGCGGCTGCCTGAAGGACGGTACCCGTTCTTTCAGCCAATGCATGGGCTGCAGCTCGGGAAATGCTTTTTGCCAATTATCGATGATTCGGGATGCAGCGATGGTTAACCATGCGCCCGTCGGCTGCGCCGGGGATTTCTTCGGGTTTAATTTCGTTTACCGCGTCGGGCAGATGGAACGGGATTTACCCCCGGCCATCGGCAGATATTTTAATACAAATATCGAGGAGATGGATACGGTCTTCGGCGCTTTATCCAAGCTGGAGAAGACGATCCGCCTCGCGTACGACAGAGTAAAGCCGAATGCGATCTTCGTTACCACATCCTGCGCCTCGGGGATCATAGGGGAAGATGTGGAAAGTGTCACAGACCGAATGACGAATGAACTTGGGATACCCGTCGTCAACTGCGTCTGCGAGGGCTTCAGATCCAAAATTTGGACCTCCGGCTTCGATGCCGCTTATCACTCGATTGTGCGCAAAATTGTGAAGCCTCCGCAGAAGCGGACGAACAAAGTGAATATCATTAATTTCTGGGGCAGTGATGTCTTCTCGAAGCTGCTGAACCGCCTGGGCTACGAAGCGAACTATGTCGTTCCCTTTTCCACAGTAAGCCAACTGGAAACCATTTCCGAGGCTGCGGCAACGATTCAGATTTGCCCGACGCTTGGAACGTATATGGGAGCCGCGCTGGAGCAAGTCTACGGAGTGCCGGAGATCAAGGCTCCAATGGCTTACGGTATAGCGGGAACGGATGCCTGGATGCGCGAGCTGGGGCGCGTTCTGGACCGCGAAGACGAGATTGAGGAAATTATCCGCGAGGAGAGAGCGGCTGTTCTGCAGAAGCTGGAGGAGTACCGGGCTAAGCTTAAAGGTACAACCTGCTATTTGACTGCGGGCTCAGCTCACGGTCATGCCCTGATCGCCCTGCTGAGTGAACTGGGAATCGAAGTGCAGGGCGCGGCTATTTTTCATCATGACCCTATTTATGACAATGAAAGCACTGCGGCGGATATGCTGGATCACACGGTCAAGACCTATGGAGACATTAAGGGGTATAACGTCTGCAACAAGCAAGCCTACGAGCTGGTCAATATTCTGAACCGCGTCCGTCCGGACCTGATGATCGCCCGTCACGGCGGAATGACGCTCTGGGGCGCCAAGCTTGGCATTCCCACCCTGCTGATTGGGGACGAACATTTCAGCTGGGGATACCAGGGGCTGCTTAATTATGCGGAACGCATTCTGGAGACGCTCGATAACCGGGAGTTTGTAACCAACCTGGTAAAACACAGTTCCATGCCTTACACCAAATGGTGGCTGGAGCAAGATCCATACACTTTTTTGGGAGGCAATACTCATGTCAAAGCTTATTGAACAGCCAAGGTATTCCTGCGCGCTGGGCGTTCAGCAGACCGTCATCGCAATCCAGCGGGCTGTACCTATCGTCCATGCAGGACCAGGCTGCAGCACCAAAATTCACGGCCTGCTCGGTCAAGGGGAGGGCTATGCGGGAGGAAGCACGATCCCCTGCACCAATTCAAGCGAATCCGAAGTCGTATTTGGCGGCGAGAAAAAGCTGCGGGGTGTCATTGACGGAGCATTCAAGGTTATCGACGCGGATCTGTTCGTCGTGCTCACTGGCTGCACCTCCGATATTGTCGGAGACGATGTCGGCCAGGTGACCCGTGAATTTCAAAATCTCGGCAAGCCGATTGTATTCGCGGAGACCGGCGGCTTCAAGAGCAATAACTATGTCAGCCATGACCTAATCATTAAGGCGATTGTCGAGCAGTATGTCGACCGGTACGCGCCCGCCAAAGGTGAAGTCATCCCCGGACTGGTTAATGTTTTTGCCTCCGTTCCATATCAGGACCCTTACTGGATCGGCAATTTGCAAGAAATTAAACGGCTGCTGACAGGCATCGGTCTTACACCGAATATCCTGTTCGGTCCCGAATCGGGCGGTGTATCCGAATGGCTGACCGTTCCTCAGGCCGAATTCAATATTGTCGTATCCGCCTGGCCCGGACTGAGAAGCGCCAAGCTGCTTAAGCGAAAATACGGAACGCCGTTTTACCATTTTCCCTATTTACCGGTGGGAGGCGTGGAGACCAGCCGATTTTTGCGGGAGGTTGCGGCATTCGGCGCGAGCATAGACCGTGAAAAGGCCGAGAAATTCATCGCTGATGAAGAGCGTAAATTCTATACGCATATCGAGCGTACAGCCGATTTCATGCTGGAGTTCCGTTACGGCATCCCGCGTGTATTCTACACGATCCTTGATGCGACTTATGCCGTAGGCTTCTCCAAATATTTGTTGAATGAGCTGGGCATTATTCCGGCGGATGTTCAGTACATTGTCGATGATACTCCCGAACAGTACCGTGAAGGAATCCGTGAACAATTTCGCCGCATCTCCGACAGAAGGTCGGCGAAGGTGGAATTCTCGGTGGATGGCGGGGAAATTCAGGAGAATATCAGAAAGACAAGTCCGAAGCAGCGCGCGCTGATTCTCGGAAGCGGCTGGGAACGTGACCTGGCTGTCGATATCGGAGCCGATCTGCTTCCAGTCAGCGTGCCGATCACTTACCGGCTGGTATTAAACTGCGGCTACGCAGGGTATAACGGCGGTTTGCGGCTGATCGAGGATATCTATGACCGCGTATTGGGCACGTACCGTTAATCGTATAAAGGCACTAAAAGGGGCTTTCCGAGTACCGCAGCACATGACGTGCGGCCCGGAGCCCCTTTTTTCTCACGCTATCATTCAGAACAAACTCCAATTCCCCTTAAGTCTCGCATGTCTTTCAGCCAAGGAGAGCAGATACCGGGTGAACCAGACAAGCGCCGCATCAGCAGCGATCAGCACAATGAGCGCCCACATCCATTGTCCGCCGGTATTCCCGTACAGCGCTCCGCGAACGAGGATCAGGCTGTAGGTAACGGGAAAGAGCAGGGACAGTCCTTTTGCCCACACCGGGAAGACGGAGGGAGGGATGCGCACACCCCCGAACAGCTCCATCGGAGCCTGAAAAATGTAGTACAGCAGGCCGGAGTCCCGTGAGAATAGGGAGACGGCGCTGAGCATCGCTCCCCAAATAACCGCAGAGCATACGATAAGTGCCAGCACCGGCAGCAGAACGGCCCATTTCACCTCCCCGGGATCGGCGACAAACCAAAACGTCAGGAAGGAGAATGCCGCGAACATCCAGATTCCATTAAACAGGGAGTACAGTGATCTGCCGTATAAAAAAGCCATTTTGGAGGAAGGCGTCAGAAAAATGATTTCCAGTGTGCTCTGTTTGCGTTCCAGCTCGAACAGCCATGCCGAATGCACCGTGGTCCAGAACAGCTGAAATACGAGATAACCGCTAAGAAGAAACAGCGGAATTCCGCCGGAAGGGATCACTCCGGACAAAGCCGAGCCTTCGCCGGTCCGATAAGGCTGCATGGCATAATAGGAGGTCAGAAAGGCAAGCGCAGGCCAGAGCAGCATGGAGAAAAATACGGCTTTTCCTCTGGTGCGGCTTCTGTGCTGTTTCAACACTTCCGCCAGGAGCGAGATCATCCATCCGCGCTTCTTCATGACACTTTGCCTTCCGACAGCAGAATGATGGCATCTTCCAGATTAGGCTTTTCAGCGGAAAAAGAGACAACCTTGAGTCCATTCTCCGCCGTCCAGGGCAAAAGCTTGGTGATGAGCTTATCGGCCGAACGGCTTTTTACGGTCAACCGGACCGGTTCCTCGGGGGATGAGCCGGATTCGGCAGAGGGCTTCTGCAGTTCAGTCCATTCTTTCCGGTTTAGTCCGATTTCAGTATGAAGATACTCCAGCAGCAGAGGATTCAGCTCATCCCTCCAGCCCATTAGCTCAAAATGAGCCGTCTGCATACCCGCCACCCTTGCCACAATGCGGTCCGGAGTGTCGCACATCAGCAGCTCCCCGCGGTTCAGCACATATACGATGTCGCACAGCTCCTCCACTTCCTGCAGATAGTGGCTGGTGAGCAAAATGCCTTTTCCCCGTTCTTTAGCAAGATTTCGAACCATGCCGCGCAGCTGTCTGGCTATAGGCGCGTCCAGCCCAAGCGTCGGCTCATCCAGAAACAGATATTTCGGATCGTTGATGAGCCCTCTGGCGATTTGCAGCCGCTGCTTCATGCCCTTGGAATACTGCTCCACCGGACGGTCAGCCGCGTCAGCTAGACCTACCTCGCTTAGCAGCCGGTCGCTTTCCAGCCGGAGACGGCCAGAGTCCAGACCGTACAAAGAACCGAAATAGTGAAGGTTCTCTCTGCCCGTAAGCCGCCAATACAGCATCCGTTCGCCGCCGGCGATCATATTTACTTTTTGCTGAATAGCGCTGCGGCTGCGGTTCATGTCGAGTCCGTCCACCTCAATGCTGCCTTCTGTCGGATCAAGCAGAGTGGATAGCATACGGATGGTTGTCGTTTTGCCGGCTCCATTAAGCCCCAGCAGACCCGTGATTTGTCCGGGCTCAAGAGTGAGCGACAGCGATTTTACCGCTTCAGTCTTCACGCGTTCGGCGCGGAACCAGCCAAGCCTGTTCTTGGTTTCGTATATTTTGGTAACCTCGTTCATGGCGATCATGCCGTCACAGCCTTTCTTCTTATGTAATGCATACCGTTCCACGTAAAATAGCCCTTCAATACCGCTCGAACATTCGCCGCTCGATCCTTCTGCTGCTCCACAGAGCAAGCGCGGTATAGACGGCGCAGAGCAGCAGGACGGGGACTATATCGCCGAAGCGGATGACCCCGCCCGTCAGCAGGCTTCCCCGCAGCAGCGCCAGCGCATCGGTCAAGGGAAACACATTTCCCGTAAGCCGCAAAGCTTCGGGCAAATATTCCCGGGGGAACTGAAATCCGCACAGCAGGGCGGTAAACGCGAACAGTGTATTTTGCACAAAAAAAGTATCCCTCGTATGCAGCATTACGCAGCCCAACAGGAGTCCCATGGAGAAACAGGACAATAAATAGGCGCAAATTCCAATCAGGACGGAAAAAAAGTCGAAATGAGGCAGCCGCAAACCCGCCGCAATTCCGAAAATCAGCACGACCGCAAGCTCAAACAGACTGCGCAGAAGCTGCTGAACAGCAGTCCCCGCAAAATAACCAAAACGGCTGGAAGGGGAAAGCAGCAGCGCTTCCAGCGTGCCTTCCCGCCACTCCGTAATCAGTGCTCTCGAAACATTCATAATCATGCTGACCGAGAACAGATTCAGCGCCCCGCCGATCATGACATACGTTAAATAATCAGAGGTGCCCGCATAGGCGGCAAACTGGGTCTCAACATCGCCTTTAATCAGATATACATAAGAAAAATAAGTGACGAGAACAAGGTACGTTCCATCAATGATGTGGCCGAACGTAAACGTCCAGGGATAAGCTCTAAGACTAGACCTTTGATTCCTGACCAATGTCGCGAGGGCGGTATGCCACATTACTAAGCGCTCCTTTATATGGCTCTTGATAAAGTTATTGCTCCAGAAACTGTCTTTGCAGCACAAGCGTCATTTCAAACTCTTCCTTGTCGGCGGAGTAAAACTGGTAGTTTCCCCGGCGTTTGGCCTTGATCAGACCGGCTTCGCTCAGAAGCTTCAGATGCTTGGACACGGCCGCTTCGGATATCCCGAGCACGGGAGCAAGCTGCTTCGTGCAGTGAGGTCCTTTCCAGAGCAGCTTCACGATCTTGAGCCGGGTCTCGTCGCCAAGCGCCTTGAAGCGCAGCAGCAGATCGACCGGGGGGGCTTCGCTGTACGGCAGTTCCGGAATGTCGACAGCGAGCGGCAGATAAAGATCTTTTCCGTACCAGCCGGTTAAGAGATGAGGAAATATGAAGGCGCTGGGAAACACATAAATATGCTCCAAGTTGTCATACGCAAAATGGTAGGTATTCGCTTTTTGGGCGGTAATCGTCCCGTTCTCCGCGAACAAGCGCGGATGCAAGGAAGCGATGGCCTTTTCCGCGGACTTTTCGGCCTCCTGCTGAAAGGCGGCGGCGGCCGTCTGCAGCCAAGGTTCAACATTCTGCCATTCCCGGCGAAAAAAAGATTCCTCGTACTCGGCAAGCGTGCTTATAAGCAGCATGCGGAATTCCTGCAGCGAGTCGAGCAGCGTTAGCCCGGCCTCCTCTAGTTCCTCATCTTCCAGTCCTCTTGCGCCGTTCATCCATTGGATGATGCTTCCAATCGGCACTCTATTGTTTAATGCCAAGTGGACTAGCTCGGCTTCCGGGAGGGTGTTCAGCGCATCTATGCCTTTACGGCAGGTCATAGGCTGTCCCGCATGGTCAGCAATGTCGATTAATGCGGTCCAGCAGTCGGTCAATCCGCCAATTTGTCGGATGCCATCCCGAAGCTGGGGCGACATTTTTCTCAGCAGCTCCTGTGACCACTCTAGCCGCCTTGGATGATGCTCCGGCTGGTACAATACATGCAGACTGCACAGCATTTCATGGAAGGGGCTGACAACCGTATTGATTTTATGGTGCAATAATGGTAATGAGCTCATTAAGTTCCTTTCCGATTAACCGGATGGTTAATCAAAAACCACTTTCGCGAAAAGTGTTCAACATTATATCGGGGAGAATGGGCAGTGTCAATGCAAAAAAACCAGACATGCAAAAAAACCAGACCCCATTCAGGGTCCGGTTAAAGATGCTGCAGATAGATTTTAGGAGGATTTATAAATCTCGCGCATCACATGCCGCAGTTCGGGAATAATGAGCCGGGTCATTGCAAGCCGGACGGCTCCGACTGATCCGGGCATGGAGAACACGGCGGTGCTGCCGACTGTACCGGCTACCGCGCGGCTCAGGATGGCAGCGGTTCCGATATCCTCGGCAAAGCTCAAATAACGGAATATTTCCCCGAATCCGGGCATTTCTTTGTCCAGCAGAGATTTGACCGCCTCATAGGTGGTATCGCGGGGAGCAATACCGGTGCCACCCGTAAGCAGCACGGCCTCAATGCCGCTATCTCCTGCGCATTCGTGAATAAGCTCACGGATATCGTCATAATCGTCTTTTACAATGATTCGCCCGGCAATCTTGTAGCCGGATTCTTCAAGCAGTGTCTCAATCAGGCGGCCGCCTTTATCCGTATCCATCGTCCGGGTGTCGGAGACCGTAATAATATAACAATTGACCGAATCCGGGGCTTCCATGCGGTGCTGTTCGACTGAATTCATAGGTCTTCTTCACTCCTTGCCGCAAATTTACATGATTCTCATACGCCACTATCATAGGGGATAGAATTGCCAATTTGCAAGGAAAGAGAAAGGAGGAAGATGTGAGCGTTTACTTGGAAAGCGCATACATAATATTTAATAAGGTTGCTTCGCCGGTAAGGAATGTAGTACACTCGCTTACAGAACAGATACCTTAGGAGAGAATGAGATATGGATAGAACCATTCCTGTATATATACTGTCGGGCTTTCTTGGCAGCGGCAAAACGACTCTGCTGTACCGATTGCTGGAGTATTGGAAAAATGAAGACATGCGTCCGGCCGTCGTCATGAACGAGCTCGGAGAGGTTAACTTCGACGGCATAATGGTCGATAAATCGGTGCCGATGGCGGAACTGCTCGGCGGCTGCATCTGCTGCTCCGCAAGCGCGGATCTTAGTATGGAGCTTAATACCCTGGTGAAAAAAGAGTCACCGGATGTCATCGTGATTGAAGCAACGGGGGCAGCCAATCCTCTGGATATCATTGATAATGTTACGGAAACATCGCTCTACAGCAATGTCGAGTTAAAGGGGCTGATCACCGTAGTCGACGCCGCCCATCTGCTTCAGCTGTACAGAGAGCAGAAAGGAGCCTCATACCGGCTGATGCAGGAACAAATCCGCAGCGCTTCCGTGCTGATTCTGAACAAAACGGACCGCGTGTCCCCGGAAGAAGCGGAGGAAGTGAACGGGGTTCTGCGCAAATGGAATGCGTTCGCGGAAATTATTCCGGCGGTACGATGCGAGGTGGACCCGGAAAGACTGATCAACAGAACGGATAACTCAGCGTTTGTTGAAATCTCGGAGAGTGCGCCAGAAACGGATGCTTCGGCTTCGACGACAATGGAAGGCTTGACGGAGGCATTGGAGACTGATGTCATCGATATCAACCGGGCCGCGCATGATCATGTAATGGCGTATACGCACTTTTTTAAGAATCCGATTAACAGTGTGGAATTTGAAGCCTTTATCAAAGAACTGCCTGCCGACGTATACAGAGCGAAGGGTGTGCTTACCTTTAACGATACTTCGGGGCGCTTTCTGTTCCAGTACGCATACCGGGAATCGGATTTTCTAAAGATTAACCCGCAGGGAGAGGTCACGGACGTGGCTGTATTTATCGGGGAGCACTTCTCGTCAGGGGATCTGCGGAAGAAACTGCTGAAGCTGGAAGGACGGGGATTTACCCTGCCCGGGAGCGTAAAAAGAAGCTTGTAGCTTCAGGGAATCTGGGACTGTCTGACAAGCCGGGAAGCAGCGCAAAAGGTGCGGAGGGCGGCATCTGCTGATTCGTCCCTGCAGCCGAGGTTTAATACAAAGGCATGGATCAATCAGATTGCAGGAGGTTAATGGTTATGACCCAAATTCAGTACCAGGACTGCATCGACTCTTGTCTGAAATGTATGAACGCCTGTAATGTCAGCTATGTCTCAAGCCTGAAAGAATATGACCTTGCGGAGCTGCGGGAATGTATCCGGATGGACCGGGAATGCGCCGATATTTGCGCCTACGCCATTCAGGCGATGATCCGTCAAAGTCCTTTTGTTGCCGATATTTGCCGCCTATGCGCGGAGATTTGTGAAGCCACTGCCAGAGTGAGCGGAAGATATAAGCTTACGCATTGTCAGGAATGTATAAATGCTTGCTTGAAGTGTGCGGATGCCTGTCGCCAAATAAGTAAAGCTGTTGCCGTATTAGCTTGAACATGTTCGTGAGCAATAACTGACACTTTAGAGTAACGGGCCAGCTTTTGCGAAAGCTGGCTTATATAATTCATAGTCATAAAATTCTTAAAAGGAGTCGCAGAAGGAAGAGGGAATTAACAGGAGCCCGGCGAATATTAGAATGTAGAAATAAAAGGTTTGTATCCATACATAAGCGTTAGATCATTATATTTACAACAACGTTTCATAATGACGGAGGGCAGATGAAGGAGGACACACAATTACCGCAAAGTGAACATTCCAAAGAGCTGTTCGCCTATTTTGGACTGGCCGTCTATTACTGCCAGGCATTGGAGCAGCAGCTTACCAACCTGCTCCTGCTGACGAAGCTTTCCCAGGGGACCTTACCGTCCGAGGCGGAGCTTACGGATTTATATCAACGTAAACTCGGTAATTCACTCGGTCAGCTTATTAAGGAGATTCAGCATCATTTTTCTTTCTCGGAGGAAGAGACGACGCAGCTGCATCATGTCTGGAAGCAGAGAAATTATATTGTTCACGATTATTTCAAGGAACGAATTCAGGACACGTTCACTCCTGCCGGCAGAACCCGCATAATCAGGGAACTGAAGCGGTTCAAGAATAAAGCCAGCGCCCTGGAGCTGAAGCTGCAGGGCTACTGCTCGGAGCTGTACCGAAAGCTGGGGTTGGAAGGCAAACTGGATGATGAAGATTTATTAGGCGGCGCCTCTTCCGCCGAATTGAAGCGGCGAAATCACTAAAGCCAGTGAGTATTAACCGAACAGTAGAGCCTCTGCCGGCAGGAATGCCCGCAGAGGCTTTATTCATTCCATTCTTCAATGCCGCTCTGCGCCGCCGCAGGGGGCGATGCCGTTATTCTGACCGCTCCCAAGGAGAGGGCAAGCGAGGAAACCGCAGATTTCGCCGTCTCCAGCAAGCCGGAAATATGAGGACCCTCTCCGGCTTCCCACCACCAGTTACGGATGACAAGTTCACAGGACGCTCTGTTCAGAACCGGCTCGAATCTGGCGGCAAAACGGTCGTTATAGAGCAGCGGCAGCACATAGTAGCCATAGGAGCGCTCCCCGGCTGGCTTGTATACCTCCCACCGGTAATGAAAGCCAAACAGCTGACGAGTAAGCTCTCTGTCCCAGATCAAATTGTCGAGGGGGGCCAATGCGGCGGCATAATGTCCGGTCTCGAACGGATTATCGCCGGGTCTACCGTTCAGAATCGTTTCCAGATCAGAGGCGTCGGAGGTTCGAACATAAAGCGGGGGCTTGATTCCTTCGACCCTCACTTCCCGGATGGAATCGGCAAGCAGCAGCCTCCGGATTGCGGCGGCGCGCTCCCCGCTCTTGAGACCGCTTATTCCCAGCCAGCCATCGCCGGACCTGTTCCACAGCAGGCCAATCGCTCCGATTCTCCGCAGCACGTACCAGTCATGGTACGATTCTTCCGCCCTATTAGGTTCCGGTTCGGCAAGAAGTACTTCCGGCAGGAGATTTGCCGTAAAATCATAATAGCGGCGGGTGTGAACCCGGCGATGGATGGACAGTTCTCCCCAATAATACATGCTCTCCAGAGCCGCGCGGGACAGCCTGGCGGGAGCCCAGGCCCAGTCCACTTTGTCTTTAAAGTCCAAATCAAGCGAGGAGAGCGGACCGCGTGCTGCAATCTCCGCTCGAACCTTGTGGACAAGCGCCATCACGGCTTCATTGGAACCATGCCGGGCGGCTGCGCTGTCCCTTAATCTTCGGAAGTATGGCCAATCTTCCGTGCAATAGATCGACATATTCTTGTCCCAGCCGTCGAGCAGCAGCCTGTCCTTATACAACAGCTCCTGCGCGAACCCTGGCACAAAGCCGGGGATACGCGCTTGGAGCACAAGCTCATGATTGTGGCCGGTGATATTCAGGGGGTCATACTGGATACAGTTGACATGCCGGATGTAGCGGTACACGCTCGCTTTGCCGCCTGGCAGACGGTATGGGCCGAGCCGTTGATGCTTCAGAAGAAAATGCGCAGCCTGGCGCTTGGATACGTCATAGCTTATCAAGAGCGAATTCACTCCGTTCATTGGGTGATTATCCCATTATAACGAACAAATGTTCCGTTTGCAATGAAAGAAAAAGCTCCGCGTCCCTTCTCGGGATTACGGAGCTTCCGGCAGCGAAGCAAAAGAGCCTAACTTTGCGAATGCGCTGATTGCATTGCGGCCGGAACCTTTACAGCCGGATCAGATTTGGATGCTTGAGCAGCATCCACGCTCTGGGCGGCGGAGCCGACCTGAAGCTGATACATGCGGTAGTAGCGGCCGCCAAACCCCATCAGCTCATCGTGGCTGCCCCGCTCGACGATTTCGCCCCGATGCAGGACGAGAATCTGGTCTGCGCTGCGGATGGTCGACAGGCGGTGGGCGATGATAAATGTCGTCCGGCCCTTTTTAAGAACCTCCAACGCCTGCTGGATAAGGCTCTCCGTCTCGGTATCGATATTGGATGTAGCCTCATCGAGAATCAGGATCGCCGGATCGAAGGCAAGCGCGCGGGCGAACGAGATGAGCTGGCGCTGTCCGGCAGACAGCGTGCTGCCTTTTTCCACTACCGGTTCGTCGAAACCGTGCGGCAGATGGGCCAGCAGCCGGTCCGCGCCGACCTCTCTGAGCGCCCATTCGACTTTTTTCCTCGAAATGCTCTCGTCTCCCAGGCTGACATTAGAGGCGATCGTCCCGGTGAATAGATAAGGGTCCTGCAGGACGATACCCATATGCTTGCGCAGCCACTGCTTCGGAATATCCGTCGTTTTGTGCCCGTCAATGGAGATGGTGCCGCGCTGCGGATCGTAGAAACGGAACAGCAGATTGATGATCGAGCTTTTGCCTGAGCCGGTATGACCCACAAGGGCGACTGTCTCGCCGGAGCGTGCTGTGAGCGAAATGTCGCGCAGGACGAAGTCTTTTTTATAGGCAAAGGAGACATCCTTGAATACCACATTCCCTCTGTACCGGGGCATTTCCCCGTCAGTCACATCTTCCCCGGGTTCATCCATGAGCTTGAAGACGCGGCCTGCCGACACCATCGAGGTATCGAGATTCGCAAGCTGATTGACCATCCCGATAATGGGCTGGAACATCCGTCCCAGTACGTCGACGAAGGCATAGAGCACGCCAAGAGAGAGGACCGTCCCGCCGCCAAGGCTGCCGAAGCCGAAATACCAGAGCACGAGCGCGAAGGAAAGACTGCGCAGCGCACCGACCAGATTATGCGAGGTCAGCGAGTTGAGATTCAGCATTTTGTTCTGATACTTCAAATAGTCTTCGTTGAGCGTTTCGAATTCGTCCAGCCGCTGCTTCTGGCGGCGGAAGATGCGGATAATGGGCATGCCCTGAATTGATTCGTTGATAATGGCGTTAATCTCGCTCAGGCGTGAGCGGATGATCGTGTTGTATTTGGTTGCGATTTTGCGGTACAGGATGACCCAGATGACGATGACCGGGACGATGAACAGGCTGACCAGCCCGAGCCGGACATCCAGCAGGAACAAGGCGGTATACACGCCGATTATATTGATGATCCCGGTGGCGAAGTTCGACAAGACGGCAATGAACAGCTCCTTGATCGCTTCGGTATCGTTGGTTACCCGGGATACTACCTTGCCCGCAGGCAGGTTATCGAAGAAGTAGACCGGAAGCCGCTGGATATGTGCGTATACATCCGTTCTCAGCTTGCGAACGACCTGGTTGGCCGACGATTGCAGCCAGTAGGTCTTGCCGAATTCGGCGAAGATCGAGATCATCAGGAACAGCCCGAACAATGCGACCAGCTTATAAATACCGGGAAGCTCCGGCTTGTAAAAAGCGAATACATCTTCAATGGCAAGCTGTACGGCCGGATAGCTGAATCTCTCGCTACCGCGGTCGATCGTGACTTGACTGTCTACATAGCTGCGCTTTCCGTCTATCGCTTCAACAGGCTGGCCGATGAAATAGAAGCTTCGTCCAATCTGAAGCAGTCGGACCTCACGGCCCTTGGACTCTCCCGGTTCAAACCGGTCGCCGCGCTTGAAATATTCATTATTGTAATAGACGGCGTTGCCTTGCGAATTAGTTTCAAAATAAGGTCTCTCAATGGCAAGCATATGGTTATCAATCATGTTTCTGGCTATAAAAGGGCCCGCCAGCTCCGCTGCGACTCCGATGGAGAGCAGGAGGAGCGCCGCGATGAAGGTTGTCTTCGCATGCAGCGCATACTGCAGCAGGCGTCTGCCCGTACTTTGTTTCAAGATGGATGGCACCTCCCTGGTGAATGGTTTTAGTTCAGATTATTCTCCACCTGCTGGCGTTCGTATTGCTCCCGGTACCAGCCGCCGAGCTCCAGCAATTCCTTGTGTGTTCCGCGCTCGGTTATTACTCCGCCATCCAGAACTACGATCTGGTCGGCATGTTCCACGGCGGAAAGGCGGTGGGTGGAGATCAATGTCGTCTTTCCAGCTCTACGGGAGCGGATGTTATCGACAATCCGGGCTTCGGTCCGGGCGTCCACAGCCGACAGCGCGTCGTCGAGGATCAGGATTTCCGGTTCGGCAATAAAAGCGCGGGACAGCGATACCCGCTGCTTCTGGCCTCCGGAAAGAGAGACGCCGCGCTCGCCGACAAGCGTATCCAGGCCGCTTTCCAGCGTATCCAGATCGCTGAGGAAGGCGGCGGTGGAGACCGCCTCCAGAATCTGGTCGTCGCTTGCGCGCTCGAGTCCGAATTGGATGTTCTCGCGCACGGTTTTGGAGAACAGAATTTGTTCCTGCGGCACATAGCCCATCCAACTGTGCAGACGGTCTAGCGTAATGTCCTCAATCGGAACACCCGAAATGCGGATGCTGCCAGTTCCGGTTGGGTATTCATGAAGCAACTGCTTGAGCAGCGTCGATTTGCCGCTGCCGGTGCGGCCGACAACGCCGAGCGTCTCGCCTTTGGCCAGCGACAGGCTGACACCGCTCAAATTATCAATGGGCGACGAAGGGTAGCGAAACGTCACATTGTTGAATTCAATTCCATCAGGTTCGGATACACTGGCCGGATGAGCCGGGTCCTGTACATCCGGGACGGAATTCAGCGTCTCATCGATTCGTTCGAGCGAAGCGCCGCCGCGCTGCATAATATTGATCAGCTCGCCGATGGCGAACATCGGCCAGACCATCATGCCAAGGTACATGTTGAACGATACGAGGTCGCCCAGCGTGATTTGATTTCGGAAGACGAGGTAGATTCCATACGTCAGACCGATAATGTAACTCAGCCCCACGCAGAACCGGATGGTCGGTTCAAAAAAGGCATCGACCCGGGCCACAGCCATATTTTTGCGGAATACATCATCGGTGATTTCTCCGAATCGTTTCTCATCCAGACGCTCCTGCACATAGGCACGGATTACCCGCACGCCGGATACGGATTCCAGCACCTGGTCGTTCATATCGCCGAAGGCGTCCTGCGCCAGACTATAACGGTCATGAATGGCTTTGCCGTAGATCACCATTGCCACCGCAATCAGCGGGAGGGGCACCACGGCAGCCAGCGTCAGCTTCCAGCTCACCAGAAAGCCCATGGCAAGGAGTACGACAGAGAAGAACACAGTGGAGTCGACCAGCGTCAGCATCCCAAAGCCTGCGGTTACGGATACCGCCCGGATGTCGTTGGTGGCCCGGGCCATCAGGTCTCCGGTGCGGTTTCGCTCGAAGAATGAGGGTGTCAGCGTAAGCAGATGGGTCATAAACCGGGAACGCAGCAGGCGTTCCACCAGATTCGATCCTCCGAACAGGCTGCGCATCCATATGTAAGTGATCCAGTAGATGATGAGAAGCAGCGCGAGAATCATAACAATGTACTTGATTAGCGAGTCTGCCGTAATGGATCCGTGTACGATTTCGTCAATGGCGTTACCCAAAAGACGCGGAGGCAGCAGTTCAATGACGCCGGCAAAGATCAGCACGAACAAGCCGATCGTATAGCGTCTTTTCTCCCGGCGGAAGAACCAGCCGAGATCTTTTAATACGGAAAACATGAAATCCCTTCCTTTCGCTTAGGAGTGGCGCCTTCCAATACAGCCCAGAGGTTAATCGGGATTAACGGTCGGTGAAGAGCAAAAAAAGGCATACCATCCGTTAACGGACGATATGCCTGGTTTCTCAAACGTATCATGCGCACGGTGCATGACAGCACCGGCCAGTAAAATGTTCGGCTTCCCGACAACTAAAGCGGCTAGAACGCGCGCTTCCGGGGAAGATTCACCTGCAGGGCTGCTTCGGTATTCTGTTGGATAATGCTGCCGACAATAGTGTGATGAATATCCATAAATGTAAACACCGAGATCACCCTTTCGTTAAAAATTTGGTAATGATTAGAAGACGTTTCGCTCATGTCGAGTTTATCACCGGTCCTCCGAAATTGTCAAACATGTTTTTTAACAAATTCAATTTAGTTTGGATCGCGTTATTTCGCTAGTGGTTGGAATAGAGCCTGGGATTAGGGTATGATAAAAATAACAGACAAAGGAGTTGAGAGCTGTATGAGCATATCTGTCAGTCCTGAAGCCGCCTCCTGGTTCAAGCGGGAGCTCGGTTTGACGGACGGCGACTGCGTCCGCCTGTTTCCAAGATACAGCTCCGGCGGCGGGCTTCATCCCGGATTTTCGCTCGGCATTGCCGTGGAACCGCCGGGGCGTCCGGGACTTCAAGCCTCCCGGGAGGGCGTCGTTTTTTACATGGAGGAGCAGGATTTGTGGTATATGGAAGGGTACGGACTGTCGATCATCTACTCGCCGGAAGAAGATGATATCGAGTACCGGTATGAGCCTGAGGCTGGCGGGGAGAAAGTGCCGGAAGCCGCCGCCGGCGCTAGCGCAAACAAGTGATACAACAACTGGAGCCCTTGCCGAAGGCAAGGGCTGATTTTTGCGTTTGCGGCCGCTGCAAGGGAACGCGGCGGTCAATGGGACCGGCGGAAGGTTTCTTCTTCCATGGCGAATTCAAAATCGTCGATATCGTATACCATTACAGGGACGCCTCCGTCGATAATCCGATGGATCAGCTCGACCTGATCGGTCAAGATCGGAACCTTTCCCCGCTGCGAGGTCAGCAAAAGCTCGGTCTCGATCGGGTCGTAGGTTTCGCCGTAACTGGCATTGTCCACACTGTTGATGACGGTTATTTGTGCCCGCTCGCCGAGCAGGATGGCCGGACTTTTAGCCCATGGAACGTTCAGACAGCGGCGGATCTTTTTCTGGTTAAGCGGCTGCTCGAAATAGGCGATCAGTTCACCGATCTTAGCCTTGACGTGCTGATCGTCGTCGGGAATGTTCATCAGCGGCTCGTCGCTATCCCGGAGCTCGTACAGTTCAAGTATTGTAGTATAGGGAACGATATATTCTACCGGTCGATTCGGTACCAGCAGTTGGCCGTAAATGGCCATCATAACGGCTTCAGTCACAAATTGTCTTGACATCATTATCCTCCTGAAGTTCGGGTGCTGCTATAATCCTTTGGAAAGGATTTAAAAATATCAAAACACTGTACGGAACAAAAGTCAATAAGCGCCTGTACCGGGAGAACCGCGTACGGACTGCCAAGAAAAGATAACGGAGGGTAGAATCCGCTTGATCCAAGCCGGTTTCTATCCTCTGTGTGCATGCATGCTCACATTCTTCCGATGATGAGCGACAGGATGCCCGCGGCGATGAGCGGTCCGACCGGAACGCCTTTGAAGACGGCGACGCCGATGACGGTTCCGATCAAGAGACCGGCGACAATCGTCGGCTGGCTGCCGATCAGGGTTGCTCCCCGGCCGCCAAGATAAGCGACAAGAATGCCTATACCGATAGCAGTTAGCGATTTCCAATGGAGAAATGCCTCCCCCACGGTCTGCAGCGAGATTCGTCCGCTGGCCAGCGGGGTCATGACGCCGATCAGGAGGATGATGATGCCAACCGTGAGGCCATACTTTTCAAGCCAGGGGTAAGCCTGATGCAGGCCGAGCAGCCGCACTAGCAGCAGCACTACCATGGCGATGGTTACGGTTGAATTGCTGCTGATGATGCCAAGTCCGGCCAGACCCAGAAGGAGCAGAGCAGTGTAGTCCATCTTCAGTTCCGCTCCTTATCTTCAGTCAGACGCTTGGCTGCCAGATGCTCCGCGATCAGCGCCCCGTGCCGGCGTCCCGTCTCGATGAATATCTCGTTGGCGTTACGGCCGGAGGCGATAACGCCGGCCACGTATACGCCCGGAATGTTCGTCTCCATCGTCGCCGGATCATATACGGGCTTATCCATATCGTCGTCCATCAAGACGCCGATGGAGGACATCAGCGTGCGGTCCGGTCTGAAGCCGGTCATCGCCAGAACGAAATCATTCTCCAGAGTGTAGGATTCATCCCGGGAAACAGAAGACACGACAACCGTGTCCGGCGTAATTTCGGTAACTTTGGAAGCAAGATGTAGCCGGATCTTTTCCTTTTGCACCATGCTTTCAAAGATTGGGCGCACCCAAGGCTTGATATTGCCGGAGATGCTGTCACCGCGGTAGATCATATCGACCGAAGCACCGGCCCGAATCAGCTCAAGAGCCGCGTCCACGGCCGAATTGCTGCCTCCGATAATCGCCACCTTCATGCCGGTGTAAGGGTGCGCTTCCCTGAAGTAGTGGGCCACCTTCGGCAAATCCTCGCCGGGAATGCCGATCCAGTTCGGCTGGTCGAAGTAGCCGGTGGAGATGACGACAGAGCCTGCTTGCCGCGTCTGGCGCTCGCCCCGCCGGTTCACCGTATTAACGCTGAATGTCCCGTCATCGAGCCGCTCGATGGCAGTCGCTTCTTCATAAGAGGCGATTTCCAGACCGTGCAGCTCTGCAGCCTTGCGGTAGTAGACGAGCGCCTCGTGGCGGAACGGCTTCTCGTTCGGCGTCGTAAAGGGAACATCGCCGATTTCCAGCAGCTCCGGAGTGCTGAAAAATTGCATATGGGTCGGATACAGGTAGATGGAGTGGACAATAAAGTTCTTCTCCACAATGATCGCGGACAGGCCCTGCCTGCGGCATTCAATGGCGGCGGACAAGCCGCATGGCCCTGCGCCAATGATAATGACTTCATACATAATGCGGATTCCCTCCCGTTTATTTATCGTAATTTCTTCGTCCGTGTGGAACGTGCAAACTACATCCTACCGCAATTTGCACTGTTTTTCCAGGGCAGGGCGCGCCGACGAATGTTCCGTTTGCTTTAACAGTATCGTTCATTATATAATTAGACATATATCTAATGAGTTTACGTTAAGAGGAGAGTGTCTTTGATGCAGCTGGATAAAATCGTAGGTTACCATAAAGCCCTTGCCGATCCCACGCGCCTTCGCATGCTCCTGCTCCTGTCGCAAGGGGAAATGAACGGCCAGGCGCTTGCGGAGAAGCTGAACCTGTCGCAGCCGACGGTAACGCATCATGCGGCCAAGCTGCGCTCGGCAGCGCTCATTAAGGAACGCCGTGACAAGAATACCGTCTATTTCACGCTGAATCCGGAATTTATCCGGAAGGGCGGGGAGGCGTCGCTGCAGTTTATTTTTGATAAGGGAGCGGATGAAATGGAAGAGGAGAGCAAGGAACAGAAGCTGAAGGAGTCGGTACTCCGCAATTTCTTCGCCAAGGACGGCCGTTTGCGGCAAATTCCGGCGCAGTACAAGAAGAAGCTGATTGCCCTGCAGCATATTGTCGAACAGTTGAAGCCGGGCGTTGTCTACAGCGAGAAAGAAATCAACACCTTCATCAAGCAGTATCATGACGATTGCGCCACAATCCGCCGCGAGTTCATCATGCATCAGTTCATGTACAGGGAAAATGACAATTACGAGCTGAATCCCCGGGAAATGTGGACGAAATGGGAATCTGTCAAATAATTTTCTTATTAATCTTACATTTCTGTGACGGTTCAATTTTGAATTGATTAAAATTTGCAGAATCGAGTAAAATGGAATTGTAAGCGCTATCTACGAAAAGCTAGAAAGGAGTCTTTCGATATGCTTTTTAAAAAGTTTAAGAAAGAAGCCGTCCCCCGCCAAGTTACCGTAACCTTGCCCGAAGTCAAGCAGGCTGTTCGTCAATTTGAAAAGGATATGCCCGGCAAAATCAACCGGACTGTGTTGATGCGGGAAGACAAAAGCATTGATCTGTCCCGGCTGGCCCGTTATTTGGGCGGAAGGTCCGAGCAGAAGTTCTATCTGTCGAGAGAAACGTTTGAGATCTTTGAAGAAAAGGATAAAGAGATTCCCTATTTTCTTGATATGGTGCAGTCTGCGGTTGACAATTATATCAGCGATACGGGCAAGCTGCCTCTGCTTGAAGAATCGGACCTTCCCGAGGTTCACTATCATTTGCTGGCAAGTCAGAGGTATTTGAAGGAAATGCCGCCTTTTCCGCTGTATATTACCGAAGAGGAATTGATGCTGACCCACCGTCCGGAGCATTTCGGGTAAGCAGTGCCACGGCACTTGGTGAGCTTGAATGTCTAGGGAATTCTTGTCCTCTTCTTGCAGGGCTTGAACGGTCATGATTTGCTTTGTTCCTGCAGCCGCTCCAGCCGCTGTTTCGATTCCGTATCGCTTGCCAGATGAATGGTAATCGTCGCATTCGGCAGTTCCTCGGATTGAAAAGAAAGATAATTTAGGCGAATATCGCCGGCGAGGGGATGGTGGATCAGTTTTTTGCCCTCCGGCGTTCCCGCAATCGTCTGTTCATTCCACCAATTTGCAAATTTTTCGCTGTGCGTGCGCAGTTGATGAATTAATTCCGTCCGTTCCGGATTCTCAGGCAGCTGGCTATGAGCCATCCTCAATTGACTCACGCGCAGTTTGGAATGTCCTTCCCAGTTGTCCAGCAGCATTTGCATATACGGGTCCATGAACGCGCGCCAGATTGAATTGCGCTGCAGCTTGGACATTGCGGAGTAATCTCCGAATACCGACCGGGCAGCCCGATTCCAGGCCATAATATTCCATTCGTGGTCGGAAATATAAGCGGGATAAGGGTTCTGCAAATCCAGAAACTGCTGCATCCCGGGACTGACCTTAAATGAATCTGGCGTTTCATCAGGCAGCCGCTGCGCCCCCAGTGTATACAAATATTCCCGTTCCTTTCGATTGAGCTGAAGCGCATTGCTTAATGCAAGCAATACCTCGGCTGAAGGGCGCACAGGCCTGCCCTGCTCCAAACGAACATACCAATCGCTGCTTAAACCGGCCAATTCCGCAACTTCCTCCCGGCGTAGTCCCTCTACCCGCCGCCTGCTTCCAGGGGGCAGACCAACCTCCTCCGGTGTAAGCGAAGCGCGTTTTTTTCTTAAAAAAAGTCCCAGTTCCAGATGCTTGTCTTGAGTCACGACGGCAAAGCCAGCCCCTTTCTCTTGCATAGGATTCTAAGTCCTAGGATCATGCGTCTCTTCATGCCTTACAGCGATGATTATACACTGTATCGTATTAAGAAGAGAGGATGATCCGTCATGGAATCCGTTACTAAGCTTAAAGTTTTCCCCGTTACTCTGCAATGGCTGCTTACCGTAGTGTGCGCGCTGGCCGTTGCCAATCTGTATTATGATCAGGTTCTGCTGTCGGATATCGCGAGCAGCTATCATGTGCCTCAAAATGCATCCGGTTTACTGTTTACGATGATGCAGGTGGGCTACACGCTTGGCTTATTATTTATCGTTCCGCTTGGAGACCGGTTTGACAGACGCAAGCTGATTGTTGCGAGCCTGCTTTTATCGGCTTTTTGGCTTGTTGTTATGACAATCGCGCCTTCGTTTAGCCTTCTGCTCGTTGCCGCTTTGGGTCTTGGGCTCAGCACGGTTGCGGCGCAGCTCATTATTCCGTACGTTTCTTCCAACATGGATTCGGAGAAAAAGGGGACCGTCACTGGCAGACTGCTGACCGGCGTCTTTCTAGGTGTGCTCGTTGGCCGTGTTGCCGGCGGGTGGATCGGACAGATGTTCGATTGGCGGACCGTACACTGGCTTGCAGCCGGGATTTTAACGCTGTTTGCCGGTTATGTGTTTGTGAAACTGCCGGAGGATTCGGCCAAGAAGCAAGACTCCTACCCAAAAATCATGCTGTCCATGATTCCCCTGCTGCGAGAGGAGCCGATATTAAGAGAAACGATATTTTTCGGCGCGGCCGCCTTTGCCGCCTTTAATGTCTTTTGGGTTCCCCTTTCCTTCATTCTCAGTGGCGCGCCCTATCACTTCGGGAACGGGATCTCCGGAACCTTCGGCATTATCGGGATCGCCGGCGCCTTGGCGGCAGGCTTCGCTGGACGGCTGTCTGACGGAATTCATGCGCGCGGGTGGAATGTGGCTGCGCTGCTGACGATGATGTTCTCCTTTATATTGTTAGGCATGGGCTGGTATCATCTGTCTGTCCTCATAGCCGTTACTTTTGTGCTTGATGTAGGCTCCCGCATGAACATGACTTTGAACCAAGGACGCATAAGCCGCCTGAATCCGGGGCATCACAGCCGTCTGAATTCGCTCTATATGGTCGGATATTATCTTGGGGGCTCCTTCGGCTCATGGCTGGGGACTGCAGCCTATCATTACGGGCAGGTGAGCGGAATGATTGCCGCCGGATGCTTGCTGCTGACCTTGCCGGTTGTTTATTTTCTTGCCAGTCTGAAAAATCGTCGGCGTATCCCGTTAAATGCTAATGATTCTCTTCGGAAAATATGAGAACGGTCCGGATTGCTCCTTTTTTGAGAAACGGCCTTTTCATAAAGTAAAGCGCCATAGTACAATGATTCCTGACAGCCCGCTTACGGGCAAAGACGCATATAGAAAGACAAGGGGAATCAGGTATGGAAACGGTAAAGGCTTTGCTGTTTGATCTTGACAATACGCTCATGGACAGGGATTACACCTTTCGAAGCTTCAGCACGCAGTTCGTTTTCCATTTTCTGGGCCATTTGGACCCGGACCGGCAGCTGGAAATTGTGGAAGATATCATTATCAGGGACGCCGACGGGTATCGGGACAAGGATGGTTTCTTTCGAGAGCTGAGCGAGGTTCTGCCTTGGCGGGAAGCCGTGTCGGCTGAAGATATCCGCGCTTTCTACGACTTGAAATATTCCAGTCACGGCGCGCTGATGAAACATGCGGTAGAGTCTCTCGGCTATCTTCGGGAGCGGGGTTATGCAATGGGGTTATTAACGAACGGAAAAAGCGAGATCCAGCACGGAAAAATTGATTTGCTCGGGCTGCGGAGTTATTTCAAGAGCATTGTCATTTCCGGTGAAGCCGGAATCAGTAAGCCGGACCCCGCCATCTACCGTCTGGCGCTGGACAGGCTGGGACATGGCCCCGAAGAGACTGTGTTCATCGGGGATCATCCCGTGAACGATATTTGGGGAGCGGGACGCTCCGGTATGAGGGGCATTTGGCTGCGCCGCAACCATTCGTGGGACGACAAGCTGGATATGCAGCCCTGGAAGACGATCGATGAGCTTCACGAACTGCGGAGCATTTTATAATTGGGCGGTAATTTGGACGGGTTAAAGGGTTGACATCAGACTGTCTTCCCGTTTATGATGACACCATATATTACCGGAAGGAGAGGATGTATTATGACAGTTTATACGGCTTGGGTCTTGTCGGTTGTTACTGCTCAGGATACGTGTCTTCCGGGAACAGGCTGTGAGCGTGGGGTAGACGCCGCAGCATAAGCGCGCATGTTTCGTATGCCATCAGCGCCGCCGGGGACCGTATCGGTTCCGGCGGCTTTTTTGCATATGCGTATAAGACTCTCTAGAAGTCTGTCCGCATGTGCATGTGAGCAGCGGCTTGGCGTCCAGAGGACATCGCCGCAGCGCACGCCAGGTTAGGCAGGCCAAGGAGTCTCTTAGCTAAGAGACCTTGCCTGTCACCGCCCGCCGGAACGTACTTGCTCCGGCGGGTTTTTTTGCGTCCAAAACGCACTATGTTCAAGGCATGCGGCGCGGTTCCCGGCAGAATAATGAAGGAATCTGCAAGAAGAAAAATAAATGAGTGGAGGTATCGCATGACGATACGGCAATACGGATGGAATGAATATTGGATCAATCAATGGAATGGTATAGCAGGGCAACAAGCGGACAGAGAGGTTCTTACTCCCGGGCGGGTTGTTGGTGATTTCGGAAGCAAATACCGGATATTGACGGATGCAGGAGAACGATGGGGAGAACTGTCGGGCAGGCTGCGGCACTCGCTGGAAGCTTCCGGCGATTTCCCCGCTATCGGCGACTGGAGCGCGGTCAAGCTAGCGGAGGGTGGGCAGGCAATCATCCATGGCTTGCTTCCCCGCCGCAGTGTGATATCCAGAAAGGCCGCCGGAACGCAGCCGAAAGAGCAGATCGTAGCCGCCAATGTGGATACCCTGTTTCTGGTCAGCGCGCTCAATGATGATTATAATCTCCGGCGGATGGAAAGATATCTCATTATGGCCTGGAACAGCGGCGCGTCACCGGTTATTCTGCTGACCAAGGCGGATTTATGCGATGATCCGGGTTCCAAAATAGCGGAGATGGAAATGGCGGCTCCGGGGGTTCCCGTTCATGCGGTAAGCGCGCATACGGACTGCGGACGCGATGCTTTGCTGCCCTATATCGGCGAAGGACGGACGATCGCCCTGACCGGGTCTTCGGGCTGCGGCAAGTCGACAATGGTCAACTGGCTCTGCGGCGCCGATCTTCAGCTTACCCAGGAAGTGAGGGAGGATGACAGCAGGGGCCGGCATACGACGACACGCCGCGAATTGTTTCTGCTGCCTGACGGCGGGGTGATCATCGACACCCCGGGAATGCGGGAGCTTCAGCTGTGGGAGGACGAAGGCGGGCTGGATCTCGCATTCGCCGATATTGCGCAGCTCGCGGTGCGCTGCCGGTATGCGGACTGCCGGCATGAGCGGGAGGAGGGCTGCGCCGTTCTGGAGGCTGTGGAAAGCGGCGAGCTTGAGGCGAGACGGCTGCAGAGCTACCATAAAACCCAGCGGGAGCTTGTGTATCAAACCGCCAAGGAGGCCAAATCCAAACGGAAAGGCGGAGCGGGCTCCGGACAGAAGGCGGCGTCCTCACGCTCCCGCAAATACGGCTGGCGGCGGGAACTGGAGGATTAAGGTCTAGCTATTCGGGGCTGTACGGAGATAAACGGCCGGACAAAAAAATATGTCGCATTATGTTCAAATTTTTTTGCGAACCTGTTTTGAAGTCCGAAGTTTGTCTCCCTCTACATATTTGCTTGAGAGCATTGTTTTAGCCGAAGGTTCGTCAATATATAGAAAATACGTGGATTAAAACGGATATTATGTCATTAATCAAGAGGTTTTCAAGGGATTCCGGACGCGAAACGGCCCGTTTGAAAAGCAAATAGCCGGGTTATATAGGGGATACAAGGCGAAATAAAGGAGCGATTGGCATGTCCATTGACCGTTTTATCATAAAAAAATTGGACAACTGTCACGAGCAGACGAGAATCAATTTGGTCAAACTGTTTCAGCTTCGGATTCAAAAGGCGGAAAAAGCGGAGAACACCGGCAAGAAGACCGGATGATCCAGCTAAAAATCCCAAAATAAAAGCATCTTCCCCACGGAAGATGCTCTTTTGCTAGAAATATCAGAAAGTATAAGCTTCGCGCTTATCCTTACCTGATATTTTTACGAGAAACGGATGCCTTCCTCTTCCAGAGGACGGCGCAGCCGTTTCTTCTTATTCGGAGGAATGTCCGCCGCCAGCATTAATAGAGGGACAGTGCCAGAGTATCGTTCTCGCTGAAACTGTGCAAAATGGCCTCAGAGCCTTTAATTTCAATACTAATCAATGAGTTTAGACATTTTTTGAGGGCATTTTTGCCTTTATTGATTTTGAGCTCCAGCGTGCTTGTCAGGATTCTGAGCACTTTTTGAGTCGGCTGCTTATTTTCCGTAGTAAAATATACGGGTACGGGCTTGTTTTGGAATGTTATCATCATTTTCATTAGAAATCACCTCATTACAGTTATTTCATAATATGAATATTACCCTTCATTTCTTAATTTTACCTTAAAATTAGCTTATGATAACATAAAGATTGCTAGATATTCACCCGGAAATGAGAGGTTTAACCCCCAAATCCGGAAACCGGAAGGAAACGATTACAGTGAATGTTAATGAGTCGAAGCAATTATCCCGCTTTCTGATGCCGGAAGACATGGAGCAGCATCTGGAACAAGAACTGCTGGAGCTGCCGGAAGATACGGATCGGATCTGCCGTCTGCACTATACAAGCGGGGATACAGAGAATGATCTGTTCGTATATGTACATATGGATAAAATAGTCGCTGTATGCCAGGAGACATCGAAGTCTTTCTGCCATGATTTAAAGGATTGCGAATGCAAGAAAGGGATGTGCGCCTTTCTCCTGGGCGGCATTTCACTCCCCGAACAAATAAGCGGAGAGAGCCCCGCGCTTCTGATGTCGAGATATGAATATGATGAAATCTTGAGAATGTCGGACTCCTGCTCCTTGCAGGAACTGCAATGGTATATTGAACTTGCTACGGGTGACTCCCGGCTGTCCGCCAGATTCGCCAAAAGCGTAAAATGCCGGCATACCGCAGGAGAGCTGCGTATTTGCTCCAGAAGCAGCCGAGGGTGGGCCTTTCAGTACGCATCCTTTTTCGCCGACCATTCCTGCGGTTGGCTGCTGCGTATGAGCTGCGGAGATGAGGATTGGCTGTCGGCGACGCCCGTTGGCAAGAAGCAATTCTGCGCCGCCTTTCTGGAGTGGCTGCTGCACTTAAAGCCGCTTACTTCCTCGTAGAGTGACCAACCTCTGAATCATGACGGGCAGTTTTGGTCTCTGTCTTCATTCTAACCACTTTCTCCTCGAAACGAGCTTCTTTCCGTTCATCAAACCCCACATCTCCTCATCAAAAAGGTTCGCCATGGTATCCCGGCAGGGAGTGCCATGGATTTCCGCTTCCGGCTGATCTGTGCCCGCAATTTACGTTATTACGCGACTCTTATCCTTTTCCACAGACCTTTTTAACCAAACCCTAGGCATCCGCATATATTTAATTAATCCCGCTGGGCGGAGCATTTGCTTCATAGCGGTTCAGGTTAGGAAGGGCAGGACCCTTGGGGAGAAAGGAGAGATTCATATGGGCAGAACAACAAGACTGGCGCTGCTGCTGGCGATCATTCTTGCCGTCCCGCTGCTTGGCGGCTGCGGCGGCAAATCGGAGACTGTCAAGGTAAGGGTAGGCGAAGTTACCCGCTCCGTCTTTTACGCTCCGGAATATGTGGCGCTGTCGCTGGGATTGTTCAAGCAGGAGGGGCTGGATGTCGAGCTTCAGACCATTCCGGGCGGAGACAAGACGATGACGGCACTGCTTTCGGGGGCGATTGACGTTGCGCTGGTCGGCTCGGAAACGTCGATCTACGTATACCAGCAGGGGTCGGATGATCCGGTGATCAATTTCGCCCAGCTGACGCAAAGAGACGGCACCTTCCTTTTTGCACGCAAAGACCATCCAAATTTCAATTGGAGCGAACTCAAAAATTCGACATTTCTCGGACAAAGAAAAGGCGGCATGCCGCAGATGGCCGGAGCTTTCACGCTTAAGAATAAGGGAATTGATACGGCTTCTGATCTCAAGCTGATCCAGAATATTGAGTTTGCGAATATCGCCAGCGCGTTTGCTTCGGGAACCGGGGACTACGTGCAGCTGTTCGAGCCGCAGGCTTCGATCTTTGAACGCGAAGGACGAGGCAAGGTTATCGCTTCCTTTGGGGTCGAGAGCGGTTATTTGCCGTATACGGTATTTATGTCCAAGAAGAGCTATATCGGAAAAAACAGCGACACGGTGCAAAAATTCACCAATGCACTGCAAAAAGCCCAGCTGTGGGTGAAAAAGCACAGTCCCGGGGAAATCGCCGATGCGGTATCGCCTTACTTCGAGAATACGGACCGCGACATCGTTATTTCGGCGATTAAGCGCTATAAAGATCAGGATACTTACGCACAGACTCCGGTCATCGACGATAAGGAATGGAATAACTTGCTTGATGTGATGGACAATGCGGGAGAGCTGAAAGAGCGGGTGCCGGCAGGGAAGATTGTGAATAACACATTCGCAGAGAAAGCGCAATCTGCGGCGGTGAGCGGCAAGTAAGCCCGCTCTTCGCCATCCGGGAGGCCAAGCGTAAAGGAGGGATTATGCATGCCGCCGGTTGTGGAATTAAGGTCGGTCACGCACGCTTACCTAGGCGACAGGGAAGCTTCCCTTGCGGTTGAGGATCTGAATCTTGAGATTGAACAAGGCGAGTTCGTCAGCCTGGTCGGACCGAGCGGCTGCGGGAAAACGACACTGCTGTCGATTATAGCCGGACTGCTGCAGCCCTCTCGCGGCGAAGTGCTTGTGAACGGACGCGCCGTGAGCGGTCCTTCGCCGGAAGTCGGCTATATGCTTCAGCAGGACTATCTGTTCCCATGGCGCAGCATCCTTGACAATGCGACTCTGGGACTGGAGCTGACCGGACGACTGGACGAAGCGGGACGGCGGAAGACGGCCGATCTTCTCGCGGATATGGGGCTGAAGGGGACGGAGCGGTCTTATCCGAGCCAGCTCTCGGGCGGAATGCGCCAGCGGGTGGCGCTCGTGCGGACGCTGGCGACCGATCCGGGCCTGCTCCTGCTGGATGAGCCGTTCTCAGCTCTGGATTATCAGATCAAACTCCAGTTGGAAGATTTGGTGTCGGAGACGCTGCGGCAGCGCGAAAAGACGGCGGTCCTGGTTACCCATGATTTGTCGGAGGCCATTGCGGTGAGCACCCGGGTCATTCTTCTGGAGCGAAATCCGGGCAGAATCCGCCGCGTGTTCGATATTCCGCCGCAAATCGCGGATACGCCGCCCTTGTACGCAAGGGATCAGCCGGGATTTGCCGAGCTGTTCCATACACTATGGAAGGAAATGGAGCTTGCGGGCACCTCTGCTGACAGGGCCGGGAAGACAGAAGGCTAGAGACTAAAGGGAGGGAAAGCTTGTGAAGGCGACGGGAGCGGAAAATACAGGAATCGCGGCTTCCCGTTCGGAATGGCTGCGAAGCCGCCATGATGAGTTCAAGCGGGCAAAACGGCTTCGGAAGAGGGCAGTGCTCGCTGTCCAGGGTATACTTCTCGTGCTGTTTTTCACGCTGTGGGAGGCAGCAGCCCGACTGGGCTGGATCGACCGGCTGCTGTTCAGCTCTCCGTCCAAAGTATTTCGGCAGATCTATGCCAATATGGTTGACGGCAGTCTATGGCATCATTTAGGGGTCACTGTGGGGGAGACCGCTGTTGGGTTTGTGCTTGGCACGCTTCTCGGCACGCTGCTGGCCGTTGCGATCTGGTGGTCCCCGTTCTTATCGGCAGTGCTTGATCCGTATATGGTTGTATTTAACAGTATGCCGAAGGTGGCACTCGGCCCGATCTTTATTGTCATGTTCGGCGCCGGGTTCACTGCCATCGTAGTGACGACGCTGTCCATTACGATTATTGTCACGACACTGGTCGTTTACAACAGCTTTTGCGGGGTAGACCCCAATCTGGTCAAGGTGGCAAGATCGCTGGGAGCAAACCGGACGCAAGTTTTTTTCAAGGTCATCCTGCCGTCTTCGTTTCCGGCCATCGTCTCTACACTTAAGGTGAATGTCGGCATGTCATGGGTGGGCGTTATCGTCGGCGAGTTTCTTGTCGCGAAATCGGGACTCGGTTATCTCATAATATACGGGTTTCAAGTCTTCAATTTCACGCTCGTGATGTCCAGCCTGATTATTATCGCCTTTGTCGCCACCACCATGTATCAATTGGTCGTATATATTGAGAAGGTGCTTGTGTCCAGGCAGTGACGCACCCTGAAAGTATTGTGTGTTATCAGAAAATCAAGTACCATGAAATTTATCAGCAAAAACTTTAAGCGTTCGAATCAGGTGCGGCAGAGCGGCGGGGTCACACCTGAGAATCGAAGCAAGTTTTGCATCAAATATAAGACAGTATAAGTTTCGTGCTTATCCTTGGCCTTATATTTTTACGAGAAACGCACCTGCGTCTTAAAAAGACGCCGTCAGGCGTTTCTTCTTAGCATAACTATTAAAGCGGGGTAATTTCATGGGGTTTCGCGTAGTTAAGACGGCGGCGGCGACGCTGCTGTCTGTTTTGCTGGCCGCGGCGGCGGGTATTCCGAATGCACAGGGCGCCGGGCTGCTGGCCATTCTGGGGGTTGAGGTTACCCGGAAAAGAAGCGTAAAGACGATCACGGCGCGCTTTTTCGCCTCATTGGTCGGTCTATTGGTTGGCTGGGTCCTGTTTTGGTGGCTCGGCTTCCATTACTGGGTGCTGGGGCTCTTCGTTCTGTTCAGCTTCCCGCTGATCGTCCGCGCAGGCTTTAGAGAAGGGATCGTTACTAGCTCGGTTATCGTCTTTCGCGTATTCGGACAAGCCGAGCTTAACCTGGAAGTACTGATCCAGCAGGTGGAATTGCTTGCGATCGGACTCGGTTCCGCCGGATTGGTCAATCTGATTTACATGCCAAAAAGCAGTGAAATGATGTACGGAATACGCCGGGAGGTGGACGGGCTCTTCTCCATTATTTTCAAGCAAATTTCAAGCACGCTGCATGATCCGCTGTATGTATGGGACGGCAAGGAGCTGATTCAGGCGGGCAGCGCGGTTCAGCGCGGCCTGACGGCTGCGGCAAGGGAGATGGAGAACAGCGTCATTCATCCGGACGAAGCGTGGAACGTCTATTTTTACATGCGCAAGGAGCAGCTGGAATCGATTCAGAATATGATTCATCTTCTCTCCCAGGTCTATCAGCATTTGCCCCATGGTGAAATGGTCGCCGAACTGTTCGAGCAATTGAGCGACGATGTGCTGAATGAAGAGTACACGGGAAGAACGGAGAAGCTGCTGAACTCGCTGGAGCAGCAGTTCCGGGAAATGAAGCTGCCATCGACGCGCGTGGAATTTGAGGTCCGCTCGGCCATTCTCCAGCTCTGCCGGGAGCTGACGCTGTATCTTAAGATTGCCAAGCAGTACAAAGCGCCAATCGCTGCAGGGCAGCAGATGCCTCGGCGGGCTTCGGCAGCCGGAAGACAGTAGCAGCTGTTTACCTATCCTTTATTTTCTATTTTCTGAAAAAACGAAAGAGACGGATTTGCTTTCCCGCGTGGGAGGCAGCCGTCTCTTTATTTGGTCTAAAACATGAGGAAAACGCCGAAAACGGGAGTATGCGCTCATTTATCAAAATCGTCAACTTATCCAAAAATAGTTGTCACCCTGGGCCAATGCCCTGCATACACTTGATAGTGAATGATTGTATGGAGGAGGTTCAAAGATGTCATTAGGCCATAAACGCCAAACAAGGGAGATCATTACGAAGGCAATTTGCGGCAAGGGTCGTAAGTTCTCCACCGTAACCCATACCGTGACTCCGCCACATCATCCGACTAGTATTTTGGGGGCTTGGATCATCAACCACCAATACGAAGCGGTTGCCGCCGGAAACGGAATCGAGGTAATCGGTACTTACGATATCAACATCTGGTACTCGTACGACAAGAACAAGCAAACCGAGGTGGCGAAAGAGACAGTTTCCTATGTGGAGCCGATTTCGCTCTCGTACCTCGACCCGAAGCACCGGGCTTCAACCGTAGAGGTTTCTGCGGAGGCAACGCAGGAGCCGAACTGTGTGGAAGCGGGCGTATCTTCGGGCGGGGGCAGCGTAACCATCCGGGTCGAACGCGAATTCGAGGCGGAGCTGGTGGCTGAAACTAAGCTCCGCGTATATGTCAGTGACCAGGATAGCGACCCCGAAGACAAGGATTACGACTTTGAAGCCGAGGGCTTCGACTACGAGGACCTCGATCCCGACGCGCTGGATGATGAACTGTAAGGACGGTGCGCCGCCGCCAGGGTAGAGGGTGGCTTCACCGGACTGCGAGACCGGTGGGCCGAAACCAAAAGCGGATATAATCCATTATATGTACCGGGGGCGGCGGCGTAGAGGGCGGATGCCCTCCTTTTTTTGCTTTTTTTAGGCAGAAGAGGGAGGCGCCTTCCGTAAAGACTGCCGCAGCCCGGCTTGAAAAGTGGATGGATATGAACCTTACGCTTCGGGAGGGCCTAACTATGAACGATGGGTTCGATGTATATCATGCTTTGACGCCCGAAGGCAGAGAGCTGCGGCTTCGGCGCAGCGGGATTTCAGCTTCCCTTGCCTTCGGAGGGGGAACCCTGTCCACGGCTGCCAGCAGCCGGCTCACGGAGACAGGAAGACTGGGCCATGGCGTGTCTGGGACGGCGGCTTCGGCGAAGGAGCATTACCGCCAGCGCTACATGGTCAAGGTCTACAATCTGACTCCGCTGGAAATCACGCCTTTGGGCGCAGGGCGGGGAATGAAGCCCGCGGCGGCGGCGCTTACGGCCCGGCCGCGCCGTCGCTCCTCTTCGAACGGCGTACGAGCAGAAGACTCGTCTGAATACGCCGCGCTTCCCTTTCTTGAGCGGGGAAGCCTGCCGAAGCGGCTGGGCAGCCTTGCAGCCAAAACGCTGTACTGTCTGGGGCTTGACAGCGGGGAAGTGCTGCTAGCGGCCCAGGGAGAGCGGCAGTATACGGTGGAGGGAATCACACCGCTGGAATCTGCATCCAGCGGTGTGATTCCGGAGCCTTACCGCTCAGCGGAGGCTGCGCTGCAGCGCGCCCTAAAGAGGGAACGGCCCGGGCGGCCTGACCTCGTTATGGGCATGGACCCGGAGTTCCTCCTGCTCCGGGAATCCACGGGCCGCGTCGTGCCTGCGTCGCGGTACCTGCCCACGGACGGCGTCGCCGGCTGCGACGCCGGACCGCCGGGAACGCGCGGCGCGTTCCCGGTGGCGGAGCTGCGCCCCCGGCCGCGCGGGGAACCGCGCGCGCTGCTGGCGCAGCTGAGGTCCGCCGCCATGGAGGCGGACCGGCTCATTGCCGACCGCAGCATAAGCTGGCGGGCGGGAGGCATGCCGCTGAGGGGCTGGGCCCTCGGCGGGCATTTGCACTTCAGCGGCGTCACGCTGACGGCGCCGCTGCTGCGCGCGCTCGACAACTACCTCGCGCTGCCCATCGCTCTGCTGGAGGACGCCAGGGCCGAGGGCCGGCGCCCCCGCTACGGCGTGCTCGGCGATTTCCGGCTCCAGCCGCATGGCGGCTTCGAGTACCGGACCCTGCCGAGCTTCCTCGTGTCCCCGGTCATCGCCCGGGGCGCGGTCACGCTGGCTCACCTTATCGTGAGCCATTACGAGGATCTGCCGCTGCGCCCGCTTGACCGTGAGGAGCTCCACGCCGCGTATTACAGCGGCGACAAGCCGCTGCTGCGCGCCGCGTTCGCGCCGCTGAAGGCGCAGCTCCGGGCGCTGGCCGGCTACGCTGCGGCTGCGGACGCCGTTGAGCCGCTGCTGCGCCATATCGACGCCGGCCGGAGCTGGGACGAAACCCGCAATGTCCGCAGGTTATGGTGCGGTGAACAAGCGCCCTGAGAAGGCGCTTTTTTCTATTCCGTCAAGCGGTTGTAAATCCGGATGAGCGGAACTTGCGGGCTCTAGGCGAACTCTTTCGATTATGTTAAGATACTTTGCGCGCCAAAATTTCGCTGCGGTGGGCGGATTCGTCCATCTGATATAGAGCGGCGTGAATGATCAAGGTATCAATAATTTATAGTCTGAGTCCGTTTCTTTCTCTATTAAACCCGCTAGACCTACCGTTACGCCCCGTTCTGCCCGTCTATCCGCTTACGCTTGGCGGGACGGTTTCTGGTATAATGGAGGATAAGCATGATGAGGCCTGGAGGTTTACGATGGCAAAATATACACCGATGATCGAGCAATATTTGAAAGTGAAGGAAGGGGCGATGGACGCCTTTCTTTTTTTCCGGCTGGGCGATTTTTATGAAATGTTTTTTGACGATGCTCTGCTGGCTTCCAAGGAACTGGAAATTACGCTGACCGGACGGGAAGGCGGGGGCGATGAGCGCATTCCGATGTGCGGGGTTCCCTACCATTCCGCCGAGGGCTATATTCAACGTCTTATTGAAAAAGGATACAAAGTCGCGATCTGCGAGCAGCTTGACGACCCCGCGACAACCAAGGGAATGGTCCGCAGGGATATTGTGCGGGTTGTCACCCCGGGCACGGTTATGGAAGGCAAAGTGCTCGCCGACAAGAGCAACAATTATTTGGTCTGCGTCACCGAGCTCGCCGGAATGACGGCGCTGGCCGCTTGTGATCTGACGACAGGAGAGCTGTATGTAACCTCTTCGCCTACAGGGGCGGACACGCTGCGCGGTGAAATTGGCCTGTATGAGCCGGCGGAAATTATCGGGGACGGGACGCTGCTTGACAGTGTCCGGGCGGGAACGCTTCTCGGAGACAAGCCGGTTGTCTATACACCCTGGGAGAAGAAGAGCGAAGAGCTCGCGCGGAGCCAATTCGGTGAAGCGGCCTGGGCGCGGCTGGAGCCCGAGCGGGCCGAATGCCTCGCGCTGCTGATCGCTTATCTCAGTGAAACGCAGCGGCGCTCCTTGGGGCAGCTTAGCCAGATTTCCGCCTATGAGCCGGGGAATTATATGATTCTGGACCCCTTCACGCGGCGTAATCTTGAGCTGACCGAGACCGTGCGGGAACGCTCCAAGAAAGGCTCTCTGCTCTGGCTGCTCGACCGCACAGAGACATCTATGGGCGCCCGGCTGCTGCGGCGGCGGATCGACAAGCCGCTGCTGCAGCGCTCCAAGGTTGAGCGGCGTCTGGAGGCTGTCGACTATTTGTACAACCAGTACATTGTCCGCGAGGATTTGCGCCTGGCCCTGAAAGAAATTTACGATCTGGAGCGTCTCACCGGACGGGTCGCGTACGGCAGCGCGAACGGCCGTGATCTGAACGCCTTGAAGCTGTCGCTGGCGCAGATTCCGGCGCTTAAGGAGCAGTGCCTGGCTTCCGGTTCGTCCACGCTGCGGGAAATCGGTGAAGGGATTGACGAATGCGCCGATCTTCACGAGGACATTGAGCGGGCTATTGTCGACGACCCGCCGGTATCCGTGCGCGACGGCGGGTTGATCCGGCCCGGCTACCATGCCCGGCTGGACGAGCTTAGAGAGGCAAGCAGCAGCGGCAAGCGATGGATTGCCGAGCTTGAGGCGAAGGAGCGCCTGGCTACAGGAATCAAGTCGCTGAAGATCGGCTTCAACAAGGTATTCGGCTATTATATAGAAGTTACCCGTTCCAATCTGGCGTCCCTGCCGGAGGGGCGGTATGAGCGCAAGCAGACGCTCGCGAATGCGGAACGCTTCGTAACTCCCGAATTGAAAGAGAAGGAAGCCCTGATTCTGGAAGCGCAGGACAAAATGACCGACCTCGAGTACAGCCTGTTCAGCGAGCTGCGCGAACGGTTAAGCTCGCAGATACCCAGACTGCAAAACTTGGCGGAGAAAGTGGCCGAAATCGACGTCTACCAGGGTCTCGCGGCGGTCAGCGCGGAGCAGCGTTTCGTCAAGCCGATGCTGACCGAAGGTTATGATCTGAAGATTGAAGGCGGCCGCCATCCTGTCGTTGAGGCGGTGCTGAAGGATGCTTCTTTTATCGCCAACGGCAGCAGTCTCACACAGGACGACGGCCGAATTTTGCTGATAACGGGTCCGAATATGGCGGGAAAAAGCACCTATATGCGCCAGGTGGCCCTGATCTGCATTATGGCGCAGGTGGGATGCTTCGTTCCGGCGGAAAAGGCGGAAATTCCGGTTATCGACCGGATTTTCACACGAATTGGAGCGGCTGACGATCTGATCGGCGGTCAAAGCACCTTTATGGTCGAGATGGCCGACATCCAGCTCATGACCGACAAAGCGACGCCGCGCAGCCTGATAATTATTGATGAACTGGGCCGGGGAACCTCGACAAGCGAGGGGATGGCCATAGCCCAGGCGGTTATCGAATATGTGCATCACCATATCGGCTGCAAGGCGCTTGTATCGACTCATTTTCATGAGCTGGCCCATCTGGAGGACAGCCTGAACGGCCTCCGCAATTATTCCATGGCGGTGCAGGAGAGCGGAGATAAAGTGACTTTCCTGCGCAAGCTGATCCCCGGCGCTGCGGACAGCAGCTACGGCATTTACTGTGCGCGTCTTGCCGGGCTGCCCGGCAGTATTATCGACCGCGCTTACGGGCTGCTGCAGCATATCGAGCATTCTACTTCAGCCAATGCTCCTGCGGAACCTGTTTCCATGTCTAGGGGTCACGGCAGCGGCCCGGCCTCTGCAGGTTCAAATCTCACAGATAGTAGAAAAAACGTTAGTGCGGCTGAAGCCGCACTTGAGAACGTTCTTGGAACGGCTGCCGAATCAAGTACATACCCCGCAGCCGGCTCCGCTGCTAACATTTCATCCCATACGGAAGGAAGCCTGGGCGCTTCCGAGGCGGCCCGCCGGGAGACGGCGGTGCACTTAGCCGACCGCGTGGAAGAAGGCGGCGTAGTGCAGCTCTCCATTTTCGGCGATGAAGAGCCGCGGCGCGGCCGCAAGGCAGCAGCAAACCAGCAAGGCCATTCGGTAGCCGACGATATTATGGCTGCGGTCAGCGGAGCGGATCTAATGAATATGACGCCGCTGCAGGCCATGCAAATGCTGAACGACTTGAAGATGAAGATCAACAAGAAATAGAGCTTAACCGAATCGGAGGTGAACGTAAATGGCCAAAATCCATGTGCTGGACGAGCATATCGCGAACCAGATTGCCGCCGGGGAGGTCGTGGAGCGGCCGGCTTCGGTGGTGAAAGAGCTTGTGGAGAACGCCATTGACGCGGGCAGCACCCGTATTGAAGTCGCTGTGGAGGAAGGCGGGCTGCAGAGCATCCGGGTCAAGGATAACGGATCGGGTATTGAAGCGGAGGATTGCGAGACCGCCTTTTACCGCCATGCTACCAGCAAGATTGCGAACGGCCGGGATTTGTTTCAGATTACTAGTCTCGGTTTCCGGGGCGAGGCGCTGCCCAGTATCGCCGCCGTGGCTAAAGTTTCCTTGCTGACCGCGAGCTCTGACGACGGCAGGGGGCGGCTGCTTGAGATCGAGGGCGGCAAATTGACGGTGAATGAAAATGCCGCCCGAAGCCGGGGGACAGAGATGAATGTCAGGGAGCTATTCTACAACACCCCGGCAAGGTTGAAATACATGAAGAGCATCCAGACCGAACTGGGCCATATCTCCGACGCTATGTACAGGATGGCGCTCGCCCATCCAGCGATTTCATTTACACTGCATCATAACGGCAACCAGCTGCTGCATACGCTGGGCAACGGTGATCTTCTTCAAGTTATTGCCGCCGTTTACGGCACTTCGGCCGCGAAAGCCATGCTGCCCGTACAGGCAGAAGATCCGGACTACCGGATTTCAGGGCTTGTCAGCCGCCCGGAATGGACGCGGTCTAACCGTAACGCCGTAACAACGATTGTGGGCGGGCGTTATATCCGCAGCAACGGGCTGAATGCGGCCATTATGCGCGCGTATCACACGCTGCTGCCGATTAACCGCTATCCGCTGCTCGTGCTGAAGCTGGATATGCACCCTTCGCTGGTGGACGTCAACGTGCACCCGGCGAAATTGGAGGTGCGGTTCAGCAAGGAGACCGAGCTGTATCAGTTCGTGGAGCAGGAAATCCGCAAGGTCCTGCTCGGCGAGAATTTAATTCCGCGTCCCGGCAGGGAAACGATCGGGCCGAAGGGCAGCACCTCTTTCATTCAGGAGCAGTTTGCCTTTCCGAAGGCATCGCCGAATACCGCAGCCGCAGACGGAATACCGAAGACAAGCCCAGACAATTTTGGGTTTACAGCAAAAGCGGGAGCGGGCGAAACTCTGGGTAACCGGGAAGGCCGGATGGTTCCTGAAGGCGGTCCGGGAGAAGCGGGCGCCCGGAGCGGCCAAAATCCATACTCCGCCCCTTCGGCAGGCGCTGCTGCTGCGGCCTCCTCTCCGTCTGCACCCCATAAAGCGGATGGTTCCTCCATGACGAGCAGGAGCGGCCGGGATGCCGTATATCCGGACCGACCGGCTTCCCAGTCCCAGCTGCGGGACGGAGCGGCATACGCAGGAGGATATCGTTCCGATTCCAGGACGGCTTCACGTCCGGCTCAGGCCTTGCCGGGAACTGAAGAGCTGTGGGCTCCTGCGGGAAGCGAGAATGTAGGTCTGCCGCCATTTCCCGAGCTGACTTATATCGGCCAGCATCACGGCACTTACATTATCGCCCAGAACGACGAAGGGCTGTATTTGATCGACCAGCACGCGGCTCACGAGCGCATCAATTACGAATACTATTACGAGAAGTTCGGCCGCCCGGCGGAAGCCTCACAGGAGCTGCTGCTGCCGATTACGCTGGAGTTTACTCCGGCAGAGAGCAAGCTGCTTGCCGAGCGCCTGCAGTGGTTCGAGCAGGCCGGCGTCTACTTGGAGCCTTTCGGCGGCCAGACGTTTCTGGTGCGTTCGCATCCCTACTGGTTCCCGAAAGGGGATGAGAAAGAGATTATTGAGGAGATGGCGGAATGGGTGCTCGGCGAAAAGAGCATCGACCTCGCCAAGCTGCGGGAAGCATCATCCATTCTATGCTCCTGCAAAGCATCCATTAAGGCGAACCAGAAGCTGACGGAGCAGGAAGTGGAGAGCCTGCTCTCCAGGTTGTCTGCCTGCAGGCAGCCTTATACCTGCCCGCACGGAAGACCGATCGTCATTTCTTTTTCGGCATATGACCTGGAGAAGCTCTTCAAAAGGGTAATGTGATAAATAATGAATGTGATTAATTTAATTACGCAGATTAAATAAACGGAGGCACCATGATTATAACTACGGGCGATCGCCCGCTAACCGAGGTTGCCGCACGTGCCGAGAGGCTGGCCGAACGCCTCGGTGTTCGCTACATAGCGCGCGGCAACCTATCCATGAATAAGCTTTTCTCGCGTTATGGCGGCGCCGAGGTTCTCGTTGTGCTGCTGGAGGGAGTAAGGCTGCTGCGGCCGGACCGTCCGCAGCTTCAGTTTCATCCCAGCATGGGATTTGTACGCGCCAAACGGGTATTAAAGGGTGATGGCGACCCGATGCTGGATTCGGCGGGAATGGCTCCCGGCGACAGTGTGCTGGACTGCACGGCGGGACTGGGCTCCGACGCTCTGCTGTTCGCGGTGCGCGGAGGAGAACGGTCCTGCGTTACCGCGCTGGAGAGTTCACTGCCGCTCTACGCCCTGCTGGCGGAAGGGATGGCTAATTACACTTCCGGAATAGAGGAAGTGGATGCCGCGCTGCGCCGGATCAACGTCGTTAACAGCGATCATCAGAGCTACCTGGCGAGCCTGCCGGACGGAAGCGTGGATATCGTCTATTTCGATCCGATGTTCCGCGAGCCTCTCGAGGATTCGGCGGCGATTTCTCCGCTTCGCGCATACGCCAACAGCGCTTCGCTGTCTCAGGAAAGCGTGCTTGCAGCGGTTCGGGTCGCACGCAAAGCGGTGGTGCTGAAAGAGAAAAGAGGCAGCGGCGAGTTCAGCCGGCTCGGGTTCGAGGAAATGCTTCGCCCGGGGGCCAAAACATCGTACGGGGTGATCCGAATTGACCAAAGAAGCTAAACCGAAGGTGCTGGTGCTGCTCGGCCCTACCGCTGTCGGCAAGACACGACTCAGCCTTACGATCGCCAAGGCATTCAATGCGGAAATTATATCCGGCGATTCAATGCAGGTATACCGCGGCATGGATATCGGAACGGCTAAGATCAAGACGTCCGAAATGGAGGGCATTCCCCATCATCTGATCGATATTCACGATCCGCAGGAGCCTTACTCGGTCGCCGAATTTCAGAGTGAAGGACGCAGACTGATCCGCGAGATTTCCGCCAAGGGCAGGCTGCCTTTCATTGTGGGGGGCACGGGCCTTTACATTGAATCTCTCTGCTATGGATTTCGCTTCTCCGAGGCGGTCGCCGATGAGGCCTTCCGCACGGAAATGGACCGGTTTGCGGAGGAACACGGCGCGCTGGCGCTGCATGCGAGGCTTGCCGAGGTGGACCCGGCAAGCGCGGCCCGGCTGCATCCGAATGACCGGCGGAGAATTATTCGCGCGCTGGAGATTTACCAGCAGACGGATACGCCTTTGTCCGAGTCTCCTGCGGCCAAGAAACCGGAGTCTCCCTATGACCTTTGCCTCATCGGTTTGACAATGGACAGGCAAATACTATATAAACGTATTGAAGAGCGAATCGACGAAATGCTGGCGGAAGGGCTGGTCGAAGAGGTTAGGAGTCTGATGGATCGGGGCTGCGGCAGGAACCTCATTTCCATGCAAGGGCTCGGCTACAAGGAGATCGCCGCCTATCTTGGGGGAGAGATGACACTGGAAGAATCGGTGGTGCTTCTTAAGCGGGATACGCGCCGTTTCGCCAAAAGACAGCTGTCATGGTTTCGGCATATGAAGGATATTCAGTGGATCGATGTTACGGGCAGCGGAAACTTTTCTGAGAATTTCTCGAAAATACATGCTATAATAGCAGGAAAGTTTCTTTCAGGTCTTGAATATACTTCTGAACAATCTAATTGAACCATTGGGGGTACGGCATATGAACAAGTCCATTAACATCCAAGATACGTTCTTGAACCAACTTCGGAAAGAAAATATCCCTGCTACAGTATATTTGACCAACGGCTTTCAAATCCGGGGAATCATTAAAGCGTTTGACAATTTCACGATTGTAATTGACAGCGACGGACGCCAGCAAATGGTGTACAAGCATGCGATCTCAACATTTACTCCGCAGCGCAGCGTATCCTTGATGCAGGACAACGCTACCGAAGAATAATTTCCGCAGCCGAGGGCTTATGCCAATACGCCAGAATGTGTTCGAAGCGAAACCTTTTTGCTTATGATTCGTTTGAATAGAGGGTGAGAGAGCAACCTGAATAAGGTTGTTCTTTTCATTGAGAGACAAATAAAACTTATGACCTTTCATAGGGGAGTAGGAGGCAACATGTCGAACGACGAGATCCTTCGGTCGAACCGCCACAGAAAAGGGGGAGCCGGGCAACCGCCCAAGCCCAAAAAGAAGAAAAGATTGACCCGCAAGCGCGTCTTTTGGACTTTGTTTTTTACAACAGCCTTAGCCATTTTTTGCGCGCTTGGGGGCTACCTGTTCATCACGATCGACGGGGAGAAGCTGCTTAATGCGAACAAGGATAAGCTGACTGTCAACGAAACGACCAAGATTTACGACCGCAATGCGAACCTTATCGGAGAACTGGCATTGGAAAAAAGCGAACCCGTCGATAGCAAGCAGATTCCAGACATTATCAAGGATGCTTTTATCGCGACGGAGGACAAACGCTTTAAAGAGCATAGCGGGGTCGATCTATGGTCGATTGGACGGGCGGCCGTCAAAGACGTCGTCGCCCGTAGTATGGTTGAAGGCGGCAGCACAATCACGCAGCAGTTGGCCAAGAACATTTTTCTCACCCGGGACAAAACGTTCTTCCGCAAGGCGACGGAGATGTCTATCGCTATGGCTTTGGAGCGTCAGTATACGAAGGATGAGATCATTACACTGTATCTTAACCGGATTAACTTTGGCGGCACCATTTACGGCATCAAGGCCGCGTCCGAGCATTATTTCGGGGTGAGCGAGCTGAACAAGCTGAAGGTATGGCAGATCGCGACGCTTGCGGCGATGCCCAAGGGTCCTTCCCGCTACAACCCTCTCCGTAATCCTGAGCTTTCCAAGGAGCGCAGAGCGGTAGTGCTTCAGCTGATGTACGAACAGGGGTATATTACCCAAGAGGAAATGAACGAGGCGAAGGTTATCAATTACAACTATAAGCCGCCTACGAAAAAGCAGAAATATCAGGCTTTTATCGATTATGCGATCGACGAGGCCGAGGACAAATTCGGTCTTACCGAAGACGATCTCAACATTGGCGGCTACAAAATCTATACGACCATGGATAAAGATGCGCAGCAGACGGTCGAGAATGCTTTTGCTGACGGCGACAATTTTGAAAAAAGCGTTGACGACGAGCCGGTTCAAGGATCAATGGTCATTATCAACCAGGAGAACGGCAGTATTGTCGCTCTTCTTGGAGGACGTAATTACGAGAAAAAGGGATACAGCCGCATATCGAACAGCCGGCGGTCTCCGGGCTCTTCGATTAAGCCGATCGTATCTTATGCTCCGGCGATCGAATCGGGCCAATTCGCGATGAACTCGCAGATCAGCAACGCAAAGCAGTGCTTTGGCGATTACTGTCCGACCAATCTGCACGGTTATTCGTCATCCATCAGTATGACCGAGGCGCTGACGAAATCGGAGAATATCCCCGCCGTATGGCTGCTTAACGAGATCGGGGTAGGCACAGGCTTCAATTTTGCCAAAAAAATGGGCATCGGGCTACAGGATGACGACAGAAACCTGTCACTCGCGCTTGGCGGTATGTCCAAAGGTACGAATACGCTGGAGATGGCCCAGGCCTATACAGCGTTCGCCAATGGCGGTGAATTGAGGGAGGCCTATGCGATCAAATCCATCAAGGACAGCACGGGAGAAACCGTCTATAAGGCGAACACGAACGCCGAGCGCGTCATGAAGGAAAGCACCGCTTATCAGATGACCGAGATGATGCAGGAGGTCGTGCAGAGCGGGACCGGTAGAAGAGCGAGAATCGATCGTCCGGTTGCGGGTAAGACCGGAACGACACAGAGCGGTTACAGAGGCGTCGATTCCAACCGTGACGTCTGGTTCGTCGGCTACACGCCGGAGCTTACGGCAGCAGTATGGATGGGATATGACAATCCCGACCGTCAGCATCTGCTCAAGAACAGCAGTCCGCTGGCCGCTGCATTCTGGGGTAAAGTAATGGAGGAGGTCGTGAAGAATTATCCGGAGAAATCGTTCCCGAAACCGGATAATATCGATGTTCCAGTACCTTCGGAGGAGCCGGTGGATCAAGTTGGACCGGCCAGCGGGCTGACCGCCCACTATGATTCCTCGACGGGAACCGTCAATCTAGCCTGGACACCTGTCCGGACTCCGGGCGCGGAATACCGTGTCTACCGTAAAGAGACGTCGGAAGCGGATTTCAGTCCGCTGATCAATACGCTGACGCCTAATGCTGCTGATCTTAGCGCCATGGCCGGCCTTACCTATGAGTACTATGTGAGGGTATATTATCCGGATCAGGGAGTAGAAAGTGATCCTTCCAATATCGCATCGGTGCTTATAGAGGGGGCTGAACCATCGGTCGAACCGTCGCCATCGGTTAGTCCTGAACTGCCTACGGCCACGCCAGAGGGCGGCGGAGACAACGGTGCCGGCGGCAGTCCGGCCGAACCGAGCCCGGATAACGGAAATAGCGGGGGCAATGGTAACGGTAACGGCAATGGCGGCGGCAATGGAAATGGCACTGGCAACGACAATGGCAACGGCAATGGCGGTGGTAACGGCAATGACGGCGGTAACTCGGGCACTCCGGCAGAGCAGAGCCCTTCGCCGGCACCATCTCTTGAGCCGCCTGCAAGTCCTGCGGACGCAGCCGTACCGGGAGATGGCAGCGATCCGGCTGCTGCCCCAGGCGACGGATCTGTGAATGAAGGAGTTCCGGCGCAATAGCAGGGACTTTGTCTTAGTAAAGCCGCTCAGGCAGTCTGGATCTTCCGTTAGTGACGGTTGGTCCGGGTTTCCTGAGCTTTTCTTTTTCACAGCCCTAAGGTTTTGAGTGCGACTCCTAAATGTGGTAAGCTGAAGACACCATAATGGAGAGGGTTATTATATGAAACGTAAATTCGGAGACCGGGCCAACTGGCGCCGGATTACGCGCCGTGGGTTTGCCTGCCGCTATGTGGAAAGCCGGGAATTCAGCGGATACATCACCCTTTACACGATTTACGGATTGAAGGAGCCGCTCTGGAAAAGCTATGGCCGGCATACATACCGCATTGCGGACAAGGGCTATTCGTGGCTGCAGTATTTTCCAAAAGACAGTCATTATATTGTTACGGCGATGTTCGATGAAAGACAAAATATCATCCAATGGTATATCGACACCTGCAAGGTTCAGGGAGTAACGGATCAGGGGGTGCCCTGGTTTGACGATCTGTACCTGGATGTAGTGGTGCTGTGGAATGGGGAAGTATTCTTGCTCGATGAAGATGAGCTTGAAGAGGCGCTTGAACGGGGAGATATTTCAGACAGCGATTACAATTTGGCCTGGAGTACCGCCAGAAGGATACTGCAAAGCATTGACGCGCACGCCTTTCCTTTTTTCACAATGTCTCTAAAACATCGCTCCGAATTGTTTCATCATGGGGAATTCAGGAGGAAATTTTAGATGCAAAGGTATGCTCTAGACTCGTCGACGATCCGCAGCAGTGCGGCGGGCCGACGGAAATGGCGATTTAAGCGGATTATGGTGTTTACAGCTGCCGTTCTGCTGATCGCCGGTATGTTGTGGAGTACTTATGTGCTCATTATCATCAATCAGGCGGAGACGACCTCCCCAATGAAGAAGGCGGATGTTGGCATTATTCTTGGCGCGTCGATGTGGGGCGATGAGCCCAGTCCCGGGCTTAAGGAGCGGCTTGACTACGGGTTGAAGCTGTATAAACAGGGCTTTTTTTCTCGTTTTATCGTTAGCGGCGGGCTTGATAAACCAGGTTATCGATATACGGAAGGCCAGGGAATGCGCAATTATCTGATTGCCGGGGGCGTGCCGGACAGCGCGATTGCCGTGGAGAATAAAGCGACGTCAACATATGAGAATCTCCTATTCAGCCGGGAAATCATGCAGCGGGAGCATTGGTCCACGGCGGTGGTTATCACCCATACCTTCCATGGCCGCAGAGCGCTTGAGGTTGCCGAAGAACTGGGGTTTGAGAATCCCGAGCTCGGTTTAACCGATTCTGAGTCGATGTCGATGGCTAAGTATAAGACGAGGGAAATATTGGCCTACACGAAATGGAAGCTTCTGCAGGTGTTTTAAGCTTGTTTAAGGGAAAATGCCGAATCTGCTAATAACGCCTGGACCTTGGGAATAGACTTGAGTAGAACACTCAGCCCTAAGTAATGAGGTGAACCCATGAACATACGCAGCGCTGCTTCAAGCGGGCGGGATGAAGGCAGACCATCGCGGCAAATCAACATCGTATTACGCAATCACGAAACACCGGCTGTGAGCGGAACATCGGCGATCAGCGAATCGGCGTCTCCCAAAAGCAATGCCCAAATCGGTCTTTTCCAGGAGATTGGGGGAGAATTGGACGCGCTGGTAGGTCTGGATAATATTAAGGAGCTTGTCTTCGAGATTTACGCACTGCTACAGGTTGCTCAAATGCGCAGTGAAGCGGGTCTGGCAAGCGGCGGCCAGGCTTATCACATGGTGTTTAAAGGAAACCCGGGCACCGGCAAGACGACGGTGGCGCGTATTGTCGCGAAATTGTTTCAGCGTATGGGTGTGTTGACCAAAGGACATCTTATCGAGGTGGAGCGGGCCGATCTTGTAGGCGAATATATCGGGCATACCGCGCAGAAGACCCGGGATCTCGTCAAAAAGGCGCTTGGCGGCATTCTGTTCATCGACGAGGCGTACAGCCTGGCTCGCGGCGGTGACAAAGATTTCGGCAAGGAAGCGATCGATACGCTCGTCAAATCGATGGAAGATCACCGCAGTCAGTTCGTGCTTATTCTGGCGGGATACTCCAGTGAGATCGATTATTTTCTGATGAGCAATCCGGGCCTGCCTTCGCGCTTTCCGATCCAGGTTGAGTTCCCGGATTATACGATTGACCAGCTTCTGCAAATCGCCGAGCTGATGGCGAAGGAGCGTGACTACATTTTGATGCCGCAGGCGATACTCAAATTAAAGCAGCATTTGTTGCAAGAGAAAGATGAGAGCCCGCATGCCTTCAGCAATGCGCGTTACGTGCGCAACGCGATCGAAAAAGCGGTCCGCAGCCAGGCGGTAAGGCTGCTTAATCAGTATGAACATAATAGCCCCGGCAAGCAGGAGCTTATGACCCTCAGAACCGAGGATTTCAAACTGTAAGTTGGGCCGCAAGGAACCAATAATATAAGAACAATGATAGAAATGCGCTAAGCACATAAGTTCTTATATTCTGCAAAAGGAGAATGCATATGGTAACTACGACGCATGAGACAAATACAGAAATACAGGACCGGGCAATTCTGGTAAGCCTTGTGACCGATGAGGTCAAACGGACCGGGATTGATCCCGAATACTCACTTCAGGAGCTGGTTCAACTGGCGGAAACCGCCGGCGTTGAAGTGCTTGAAGTGCTGCGCCAGAATAAGGAAACGCCGGATTCAAAATGGTTTATCGGCAAAGGCAAGGTCGAGGAGCTTCGGATGGCTGCGGATGGACTGGGCGCCAATACGGCGATTTTCGATCAGGAGCTGTCGGGCGCTCAGGTGCGTAATCTGGAGGAAGCCCTCGACCTGAAGATCATTGACCGCACGCAGCTCATTCTGGACATCTTTGCCGGCCGGGCGAAGACCCGTGAGGGCATTATCCAGGTGGAATTGGCTCAGTTGTCTTACCTGCTGCCGCGCCTGTCGGGACATGGCAAGAACCTGTCCCGGCTGGGCGGCGGCATCGGCACAAGAGGACCCGGGGAAAGCAAGCTGGAGACGGACCGCCGGCATATCCGGGACCGGATCGGCGAGCTGAAGCGCCAGCTTGATGAAGTGATGAAGACGCGGAGTCTTCACCGTGAGCGGCGGCGCAAGAGCGGGGTGGTGCAGGTGGCTCTCGTCGGCTATACGAATGCCGGCAAATCCACTCTGCTCAAGCAGCTGACCGATGCGGACGTGTACATCGAGAACCAGTTGTTCGCTACACTGGACCCGACCTCGCGGCTGCTTGAGCTGCCTGGCGGGAAGAGCGTTGTGCTTACAGACACAGTTGGCTTTATCCAGAATCTACCGCATGATCTGGTTGCCTCGTTCCGGGCGACGCTTGAAGAAGTTAATGAGGCCAATTTGGTGCTGCACGTAGTCGATGCCTCTTCCCCAATGAGGGAAGAACAGATGGAGGTTGTAGATTCCATTCTGGAGGGCCTTGGCGCTGCTGAGAAGCCGCAGATTGTTCTGTTCAACAAGAGCGATCTCTGCCGGCCTGAGCAGCTTGAGATGCTGCCCGGAGGTCCGGGCTATATGAAGGTCAGTGCCTTTAACCCGGAGGATCTTGCCCGGATTGCGGACACCATCCAGAATGAGCTGGCCGGAGATACGCTAAGCTTCCGGATACCATCCAGCCGGGGCGATTTGACTTCCCTCCTGTATAGAGTGGGGGATGTGCTGGATCAGTCCTTCGAGGAGAATGATATCCTCTACAATGTGCGGGTGAACAAGGACGATTATGAAAAATGGGGCTATTTGCTGGCCGATTTCGTGGATCAGACAAACCGGGACTAATAGCAGGAAATTTGGAATGGCCGCTATACTTAATTCCCAGGGATATTATCGCTTAATTAACAATAACATCCTATTTTTCGGATTTATAAGCGACAGTCTTCTGCCGCTTACTGTTATAATCATGGAAAGTGTATGTAAGGAGAGACGGACATAAATGGCAGTATTTGCAGAAGATATTTTACAAGCGGCGGAAGCGGCGGAAGTTGAGATTCAGGAGGCGGTCAGGACTCTTGACCGGATTGTGGATCTTAACCAGTGGAAAGTAATCGAAGCTTTTCAAAGTCACCAAGTCAGCGACTTCCACTTTGCCGGTTCAACGGGCTACGCCTATAATGACAGAGGCCGGGAGGTGCTGGATCTAGTATATGCGGATGTATTCGGAGCCGAAGCCGCGCTAGTGCGGCCTCATTTTGCGTCGGGCACGCATACGATCTCCACTGCGCTGTTCGGCGTGCTCCGGCCGGGAGACGAGCTGTTGTACATCACTGGACGGCCATACGATACTTTGCATAAGGTGATCGGCAAGCCGGGGGACGGGACAGGCTCTCTGGCGGATTTCGGCATAACCTACCGGGAAATGGCGCTTACCGATGAGGGGGAAGTTGACTGGGCGGAGGTTGCGCGGGCTTTGACGCCCGCGACGAAGGTGATCGGCATTCAGCGGTCGCGCGGCTATGACTGGCGTTCTTCTTTTACTGTGGAACAGATCGGGGAAATGACGGCCAAAGTCAAGGAAATAGCGCCGGACGCTGTCGTCTTTGTCGATAACTGCTACGGGGAATTTACCGAGGAAATGGAGCCAACCCAGGTCGGCGTTGATCTGATGGCTGGCTCCCTGATCAAAAACCCCGGAGGCGGCATCGCCGAAACCGGAGGCTATATATGCGGCAGAAGGGACCTGGTAGAACTGGCTGCTTACCGGCTTACGGCGCCGGGCATCGGTGGCGAAGTCGGAGCGATGCTGGGGACGACACGGGGGCTTTATCAGGGACTGTTTATGGCTCCACACACGGTCGGACAGGCCTTAAAAGGAAGCATCTTCGCCGCCGCCGTTTTTGAACGCTGCGGTTTTCGCACCAAGCCTGCATGGCAGGAGCAGCGGACCGATCTTATACAGGCTGTTTCTTTTGACGGACCCGAGCATTTGATTGCCTTCGTTCAGGGAATACAGCGGGCAGCTGCCGTAGACAGCCACGCCGTCCCGGAGCCTTGGGACATGCCTGGCTACGAGCATCCGGTCATTATGGCGGCGGGAACTTTTATTCAGGGAGGCAGCCTGGAGTTGTCTGCAGACGCTCCGATCAGGGCTCCATACATCGGTTACATGCAGGGAGGATTGACCTATTCACATGTCAAATATGGTGTGCTGATGGCGCTGCAGAGTATTCGGGATCGGAATTTACTGTAAAAAAGAAACTAGAAATGTTGTGAGTATATCTTACATATCATTGACACGCCATAGCCGGAAATGTACAATGAGATGAGAAAAAGATCATTGGAAGGTTGGATGAGTCATGGGTGATGAAATCCGCAGAAATATGGCGTTATTCCCAATAGGAATTGTAATGAAACTTACTGATTTGTCCGCACGGCAAATCCGCTATTATGAGCAACATAGTCTGATTGTTCCGGCGCGCACCTCGGGCAATCAGCGATTATTCTCTTTTAACGATGTGGAGCGTTTGCTGGAAATTAAGGCTTTGATTGAAAAAGGGGTTAATATTGCCGGTATCAAGCAGGTTATGAACCCGGTATCCAAGGAATCGGAAGAAGCTACCGTCATTACCCCCGACACGGAAGTCCGGCGGCGCGAGCTGTCCGATTCCCAACTCCACAGGCTGCTCAAGCAGGAGTTGGTTTCCGGGAAAAGGCCGGGACAAGTATCTCTTATTCAAGGGGAGTTATCCCGGTTTTTCAATAAATAATATACAGAAGCGCGAAAGGGAGAGGGTATAGTGAGCTTTTCTAAAGAAGATATTTTGCGCATAGCCAAGGAAGAGAATGTCCGGTTCATTCGTCTCCAGTTTACCGATTTGCTCGGTACGGTCAAGAATGTGGAAATTCCCGTCAGCCAATTGGAGAAGGCGCTGGACAACAAAATGATGTTTGATGGCTCTTCCATCGAAGGCTATGTCCGCATCGAAGAATCCGATATGTATTTATATCCCGATCTCGACACTTGGGTAATATTTCCATGGGTAGCCGAAGACCGCGTTGCCCGTCTTATTTGTGATGTCTATATGCCGGACGGAACTCCGTTTGCCGGTGATCCCCGCGGTATTTTGAAACGCTGCCTTAAAGAAGCGAAAGAAATGGGCTTTACTTCCATGAACGTTGGACCGGAACCGGAATTTTTCCTGTTCCAGACCGATGAGAAGGGCAATCCGACGACGGAACTCAACGATCAAGGCGGTTATTTCGACCTTGCTCCGATGGACCTTGGAGAGAACTGCCGCCGCGAAATTGTATTAACGCTGGAAGAAATGGGCTTCGAAATCGAAGCTTCACACCACGAGGTCGCGTATGGACAGCATGAGATTGACTTTAAATATGCCGATGCGATCAAGGCAGCCGACCAGATCCAGACGTTCAAGCTGGTAGTGAAGACGGTTGCCCGCCAGCATGGGCTGCATGCCACATTTATGCCTAAGCCTATGTTCGGTATGAACGGCTCGGGAATGCACTGCCACCAATCGCTGTTTAAGGGCAGCGAGAACACTTTCTACGAAGAAAAAGATGAGCTTGGTCTTAGCGATACTGCGCGCAGCTACATGGCAGGCCTGCTAAAGCATGCGCGGGCGCTTGCCGCAATTACGAACCCTACGGTGAACTCCTATAAGCGTCTGGTTCCCGGATATGAAGCCCCTTGCTATGTTGCCTGGTCGGCGAGCAACCGCAGCCCGATGATCCGCATCCCGGCTTCCAGAGGACTCAGCACGCGCATTGAAGTCCGGAACCCGGACCCGGCAGCCAATCCTTACCTTGCGTTGGCGGTTATGCTGAAGGCAGGTCTGGATGGCATCAAGCGTCAGCTTGATCTGCCTGCTCCTATTGATCGTAACATCTACATTATGACTGAAGAAGAGCGGATCGAAGAAGGCATCCCGAGTCTGCCGGCGGATCTTAAGGAAGCACTGGGTGAACTGATCCGCAACCCCGTAGTCACCGACGCTCTTGGCGAGCATGCCCTGGCGCACTTCTATGAGCTGAAGGAAATCGAATGGGACATCTACCGCACGCAGGTGCATGACTGGGAAAGAAACCAATACATCACGCTGTACTAATTGGAAAACCCTTGAGGCTATAAGGCTTTGAGGGTTTTTCTTTGTGGCGGCGATTGAAGTATGATTCAATAACCAGATAACCAGTTATTATTTCAAAATGTAATAATTGACAAAAAATGTATTTTATGGTATATTCATGTCTGTATTCTTCATGTGAACTATTTGGTAACCAAAATTAAGAATGTGAGGGATATTTAGTTTATTATCATTTTTAATGGAGGTATCTATATGTCTCAAGTTCAAGCGTTGAAGTTTAGAAGGCAATTAAAAATACTTACATCTTTTGTTGTCGCGTTTCTTTCATTTGGAATGTCTGTCTTACCCGTATTTGCGGCTGCTCCTGAGAGTACTGTAAACGCTACGGCAACACTCGCATACAATCTCAAAGGACTTAATCACAACCTGGCTGTTCAGAAAGCTTACATTGCTGATAAGTATCTTTATGTAACACAGCGGTCCGGGGGAACAGTCTATCTTTCAAGATTGCTCATAAACGGAAGCGACGCCACATATGTTGATGAAATGACCATCACCAATTCCGGTCACGGACAAACGCTGGATATGTACACCTATAATGGCATTAACTATTTCTATTTCAGTGCAAAAGCTGATTCTTCAACGCCGTATTACTGGTCGCTTCAGGTAGCAAGGCTTCAATACTCGTCTGGTGCGACACTTGATTATACGGATCTTCATCGGTTCACTTATTTGAATTACGCTAATAAGACGGGTGCAAGATTAGGTGAGACTTACCGTGTTGATGGCGGCGGCAACAGTAACTATACGATTTTCCGCGTACAAACTGCGGAAGGAACCGTTACTTGGTCCATTTATGATACGGTAGCTTTAAACAAGCTTCTTGACAGCAATGAACAGGTACGAATGGACAGTGCAGCTACGGTAAACGCTTGCGTAACCAGCTTTACGCAGTCGGGAAATGCTATTGTAAGACCGAACGGATCATTCCAGGGAGCTGATATGCTTGATAAAACGGAAATATATACGTCAGGCGGCGCAGAAGGTGATACTCCCAAGATTGCTATGATGTCAAACACAGGAGCATACAAAACCCTTGTGAATATAACAAATGTGGGAAGCCATGAAATCGAGGGAGTACAGACCAAAAACGGCAACGTTTATTTTACTATAGTTACAGACCCGGATAATAAAAAAAATACGCAGCAAGTTTATTACGTCCCTGATAGCTTATTTTGAATAACTGCCAGTCTGGTCAGTTAGAATGACGATAATAGAGAAACCCAGTATCCGCCAATGGAGCCTAAAGTCCAGCTTCAACAGTTGGATGACCGCGGCATTGCAACCTCATTTTTATGGAGCTGATCGCGTTGTACTAACTTTTTGCATAATAGAACCGCCATTTTTTGGCGGTTTTTAATATTTATTCACGAATAGTTACTCTAGTACCCAGCGGAACGATCCGGGCCAGCTCAAGTACATCGGCATTGTACATACGGATACATCCATGCGAAACCTGATGACCGATTGACGCGGGATTATTGGTTCCGTGAATGCCGTAATGGGGCTTGGAAAGTCCCATCCAGAATGCGCCGAATGGTCCGCCTGGATTTGCCTGCTTATTAACAATGGTGTATTCGCCCTCGGGTGTCTGGGTTAACATTTTGCCGATTCCTACGGGGAAGCCCCGAACGACTTTATCGTTATCCAGAAGGTACAACATGCGCTGGGATAAATCGACAATGATCCGGTAATTAGGCATATGATCAGCACTCCTTTACGGTATAAAATATGCAGGGAGTGCATATGCCGTTCTAATTTCTCTGAATATCGAAGTGCGGCACAAAGAGCTATGCTGAAAAAGTATGTACGAAAAGAGGCGGACCCGGTAAACGGGGCCGCCTTTCAAATGTGCACAGCCATTAATGGATGTCTCTGAATAATCCAATCACTTTACCCAAAATACTCACCCGGTTAAGCCGGAGCGGCTCATAGGCCGGATTTTCAGGCTGCAGGCGAATATGATCGCGCTCCTTATAGAAGGTCTTGACAGTAGCTTCATCGTCTTCCGTCATTGCGACCACGATATCGCCGTTATCGGCGGTCTGCTGCTGGCGGACGATGACGTAATCTCCGTTCATGATGCCGGCTTCAATCATACTGTCGCCCATAACGGAAAGCATGAAGACCTTGTTTTCTCCGACGTAATGGGTGGGAAGGGGGAAATAATCTTCAATATTCTCTGTTGCTGTAATCGGCACACCCGCAGTCACCTTGCCAACAACCGGGACTCGGGCAACGGTCTGCACGAATTGTTGGACATTTTCGGAGTCTTCCTGGCCCAGCAATTCAATGGCGCGCGGTTTCGTGGGATCGCGGCGGATAAGTCCTTTCTTCTCCAGCCGGTCAAGATGCCCGTGTACGGTAGAACTGGAGGCCAGGCCGACCGCTTCTCCAATTTCCCGGACGGAAGGCGGATACCCCTTGCTGCGAACTTCGTTACGTATAAATTCCAGGATCGCCAGCTGGCGACTCGAAATCTTTGACATCGGAATACACCCCATCTAGTAATGTTTGGGAAAATTATAACATAGAACTGCCGTTCGCACAAACATAAGTTCTAAAAAAATAAAGGGGAACAATCGTTCGAAAAACCTCTTGATCGAAACACATGTTCGTGCTATATTAATTTTGCAAGTAAGAACAAGTGTTTGGAGGTTGATGATACATGTTGAAATATAGTACATACCGCAGCATTTATAATGAGACACCGGAGGCCGCCTCAGCGTGCCGGAGTGCGGTTTCTAGCCATATGAACCCATCCGTAAAGAACACTAAAGTGATCATCAAGAAAGCATGTATCGTATTGAAACAGCAAGATGTTTTTAAGCTGATGATTGTGCTTCTTCTAATTATTTCGGGATTTACCGTGGTAAGCCAAGTATTTGCCAGTTCGTTATCAATACAGCAGGAGAAGCGGATTGTAGTGGAGCCCGGCGATACACTCTGGAGTATCGCTCTTAAGAATAAAGCTTCCGATATGAGAACTGTCGTATATATTGATGCTATTAAACGACATAATAATTTGAGCGGTTCCGATATCCAGGCCGGAGATATATTATCAATTCCCGTATACAAATAATCATTTGCAAATACCCTTAGCGACTTGAAGCAAATTTTGCAAAGTGCTGATTAACAGAGTAGAAGCATATCAGGCTAATGCAGTAAAATGAGCTTTCAGGGGAGTCGCCTTGACAAGCTCTTTTTCTCATGGCAAAGTTAGAATGAATTTAGAGCAGTTCTACCGGTTCCTTTAACTTACCGCTAATGCCGGCATGAACAATCAAGCAGAAATTAGGAGGGAACATTTTGAATATAGATGAACTGGTTAATCGCATTAATGAGCTGGCGCGCAAATCTAAGAGCGTCGGACTAAACGAAGAGGAATTGGCAGAACGCGCCAAACTTCGGGAGATATATCTCGGTAATGTCCGCCGCAATTTCCGCGCTCAATTGGAGTCGATTGAAATTGTGGATGACAAAGGAAATGAACGAGACGGCAATAGAAATCTTCATTAATCAAGCCGAAGCCGTCTTTTCATAGAAACTTCAGGAAGACTAGGGGGAAATGAAATGGCCCGTTCTTGGGAAAGAATGGTTCAACGCAACACACAGCAGATCAACAAGAGAAGAAAAAAAGAGGGCAAGGATTCCATTAATTCTTCATCCAAGGCCGGTCAAGCCGACGTTTATAAGGGACGCAATATTGTTTTTCCTGTACTGCTTGCGGCATTGGGGGCTCTGTATTGGAGCATCGGCCAGTTCGACACATCATCTGGCAGCCAAAACAGCCTGGTAATGAATTGGGTTGGCGTTGTACTCTATTTTGCGCTGGCGGCAATGATCTTCTTCCGGCGTCCATATTTGAAGGTTGAGCGGGCGCGGGTCTCTACTTTCAAATTTAACCGCCAAAGGTTCCTTGAGGCAGCCGATATCGAGAAAATTATCATATCCCGCGGCTCCATTCGCATTAAGCCCAAAGCTAAGCGGGGGCAGTGGATTTTCTCGCGGTTGATTAACCGTTATGACACGGCTGTCATGGGTGAGCGGATGGAGCGTTTTGGTGAGCAAAACCGTATTCCTGTGGAGCGCAAATAGTATAGAGCAATAATTGTAAAGTTTATTATAGAGAGGGAGTAGTGGAATGCCGATTGCGGCCGTACTGTTTGATTTGGATGATACTCTTTTATGGGATGAGCGAAGCATTGAGGAAGCTTTTGAATACGCCTGCAAAGCGGCGGGTGAAACCGTGGACTCGAAGGAACTGGAAGCCGCAGTTAGACGGGAAGCGAGAAGTCTCTATGAATCTTACGAGACCTTTCCTTTTACGCAGATGATCGGAATTAATCCGTTTGAAGCACTGTGGGCGAATTTTACTGCCGGAGAGCAGGAGCAGTTCCGGAAGCTGGAGCAGCTTGCTCCAAATTACCGGAAGGAATCCTGGCGCCGCGGACTTGCCGCCGTGGGAATTGACGATGAGAGCCTGGCGGAGACACTCGCTGCTCGCTTTGCCTCGGAACGCCGGAGCCGTCCCTACATCTATGAAGAGACGCTGGAAATTCTGGCTGCGCTTCGCGGGAAGGTAAAGCTGCTGCTGCTGACCAACGGCTGTCCGGCCCTTCAGCAGGAGAAGCTGGATGGGGTACCCGAGTTGATTCCTTTCTTTGATCATATTGTCATTTCAGGGACTTTTGGGAAGGGCAAGCCTGACGTAGCGATTTTCGAGCATGCGCTGAAGCGGCTGGATATCGCACCGGAACAGGGAATTATGGTTGGAGACAAGCTTACGACTGATATTCGCGGCGGTTTGGCCGCAGGACTTACAACAGTATGGATCAATCGCACCGGCAAACCATCCGACCCGGAAATTATCCCTCATTATGAAATCAAGCATTTGTCGGAGCTGCTTCCTTTGGTTCAAAGTCTCTAACTTTATATCGTTCGTTTCGTGACCGGTATCTTGCATGACAGGGTATCGGTCTTTTATATGGAAGATTAAACCGGATGTGTGACAAATATCTCATTTCTATGGAAAACGGCGCGTAGTTGGCTGTCAAAGACGGTCAATCCATGTATAATAAGAAAGGCAGACTTAACGTAAGATTAACGTAAGATGTAATCAACAAACCGTACGAAATAGAGGCTATCCAGGAGGGCTGCATATGCTGAGGCCATTCGCAAAATGGGATCTATTATTCCTGGTGCTTGCCGGAGCGCTGATAGGCTGTTCTTCCGGGAGAAATAATCATTCCGGCATGAACATGTCCGAGATGTCAATGGAGCCGATCAAGGTAGAGCTCTACTGGAGTCCGCCAGAGGCGGTGGTTACTCAGGAAATTACTTTTAAAGCGAGAGTAACTCAGGGCAGTGAGCCAGTAGATGATGCCAAGGAAGTACGGTTTGAAGTTGTAAATAACACTGATGCGTCAAAAAAGCTTAAGCTTACCGGTACGCCGGTCGGCCAAGGGAATTATACGGCTAAAGGAATGCTGGCGGAGGCGGGGAGCTACAGTGTGACCCTGCATGTAACTGCCCGAACGCAGCATTCGATGCCGACAAAATCATTGACCGTTAAGCGGTAATCAATGGCGGGAGACTTTCCGAATTCCCTTTATTCTGCTAAACTTACTCTAATGTTTTACTGGAGGGATTGGAAAGTGGCTAAACCTACACTTGCAGAAGCGCTGGAGCAGCGCATTCTGATATTAGACGGTGCTATGGGCACGATGATACAGCAAGTTCCTCTGACCGGGGAGGATTTTGGCGGAGATGATCTTGAGGGCTGCAACGAGATGCTCGTGCTGACCAGACCCGAAGTCATTCGAAATATTCATGAAACTTACCTGGAAGCCGGCGCAGATTTGATTGAGACAAACACGTTTGGAGCAACCTCGGTGGTGCTTGCGGATTATGATATCCCGCAAAGAGCGCGTGAAATCAACCTCGCCGCAGCGGCGATCGCCAGGGAAGCTGCCGATAAATACGACTCCCCGGACCGTCCGCGTTATGTCGTAGGCGCAATGGGGCCAACTACTAAAACGCTGTCCGTTACAGGTGGTTTGACGTTTATCGAACTGACGGAAAGCTATGAGGAGCAGGCGGTTGCCCTGATCGAAGGCGGCGTGGATGCTCTGCTGCTCGAAACTTCACAGGATACCTTGAATGTAAAAGCCGGCAGCATCGGCATCCGAAACGCTTTTGAGAAGACCGGAACTACCCTCCCGATCATGATATCTGGCACGATTGAGCCGATGGGCACGACGCTGGCCGGTCAGAATATTGAGGCCTTCTATATTTCATTGGAGCATTTGAAGCCGATCTCAGTCGGACTTAACTGCGCGACCGGACCGGAATTCATGCGCGACCATATCCGTTCATTGTCCGAGATGGCCAAGGCGGCGGTCAGCTGCTATCCAAATGCGGGCCTGCCGGATGAGAACGGTAACTATCATGAGTCGCCGGAGTCGCTGGCCCGCAAGGTCGCGGCTTTCGCCGAGAAGGGCTGGCTCAACATTGCCGGAGGCTGCTGCGGCACGACGCCGGCGCATATCCGGGCGATGGCGGATTTGCTGGCGGAATATCAGCCGCGCCCTCTGCGCGGAAGCCATTCCCCGGCATTGTCCGGTATCGAGCCTGTATACATTGAGCAGGATAACCGGCCGTATATGATCGGCGAGCGGACTAACGTGCTTGGCTCGCGCAAATTCAAGCGGCTCATTGTCGAAGGCAAGTATGAAGAGGCATCGGAAATTGCGCGCGCCCAGGTGAAGAGCGGAGCGCAGGTCGTGGATGTGTGTGTTCAGGACCCCGACCGTGATGAAGCGGAGGATATTAAACAATTCCTGGAGCTGGTCGTGAAGAAGGTTAAGGTTCCGCTCATGATTGATACGACGGACCCGAAGGTTATTGATCTGGCTCTGCAGTACAGCCAGGGTAAAGCGATCATTAACTCCATTAATCTTGAAGATGGTGAAGAAAAATTCGAGCATGTTACGCCGCTGATTCACAAGTACGGCGCGGCGGTTGTCGTCGGAACTATCGACGAGAGCGGCCAGGCAATCAAGGCGGAGGACAAGCTTGCGGTGGCTAGACGCTCTTATGATCTTCTTGTAAACAAGTACGGCTTGGCGCCAGAGGATTTGATATTCGATACGCTTGTATTTCCTGTTGGAACAGGGGATGAACAGTATATCGGCTCGGCCAAGGAAACGATCGATGGCATCCGCCTGATTAAGGAAGCACTGCCAGGTGTTCATACTGTGCTTGGAATCAGCAACGTATCGTTCGGGCTGCCGGAGGCGGGCCGGGAAGTGCTGAATTCGGTCTTCCTCTACGAGTGCACGAAGGCAGGGCTGGATTATGCGATCGTTAATACGGAGAAGGTGGAGCGGTACGCTTCGATTCCTGAAGAAGAGCGCCGCTTGGCCGAAGAACTGATTTACAACACCAACGATGAGACGCTTGCCGACTTTGTCGCTGCTTTCCGCGGCAAGAAGGTGGAGAAGAAAGAGAAGATCTCCAATCTGACGCTGGAAGAGCGGCTGGCTTCCTATGTGGTGGAAGGAAGTAAAGAGGGGCTGGTCCCCGATCTTGACGAGGCGCTCAACAAATACGGCGCCCTCGAGATCATTAACGGACCGCTTATGGCCGGAATGTCCGAGGTCGGACGGCTGTTCAACAATAATGAGCTCATCGTGGCGGAGGTGCTGCAAAGCGCTGAAGTAATGAAGGCGTCGGTTGCCCATCTGGAGCAGTTCATGGAGAAGAATGAAACCTCGGTCAAGGGCAAGATTCTGCTCGCCACCGTCAAGGGCGATGTCCATGATATCGGCAAAAATCTGGTCGAGATTATCCTTTCAAACAACGGTTATCAAATTATCAACCTGGGTATAAAAGTACCGCCGGAGACGATCATCGAAGCGTTTCGCCGGGAAAAAGCCGATGCCATCGGCTTGTCCGGGCTGCTCGTTAAATCAGCCCAGCAGATGGTCCTGACGGCGCAGGATTTGCGCACGGCGGGAATAGACGTGCCGATTATGGTCGGCGGCGCGGCACTGACCCGCAAATTCACCAAGACGCGCATCCGTCCGGAATACGACGGACTTGTGCTGTACGCCAAGGATGCCATGGATGGTCTCGATCTTGCCAACAAGCTGATGAATCCGGCGGAACGGGCCAAGATGGCCGAGGAGATGCGTGAGGAGAACGAGGCCGCAGCAGCTGCTCCTCAGAAACCGGAGCTTCCCCAGCTTACGAGAGCGGTACGCTCGAAAATTTCACAGGATGCGCCGGTCTATATTCCGCCGGACCTGGAACGGCATGTGCTCCGCAATTACCCGCTCGGCCACATCATCCCTTATGTGAACATGCAGATGCTGCTTGGGCATCATTTGGGGCTTAGAGGATCAGTCGAAGCGCAGCTGGCCGCAGGCGAGCCCCGGGCGGTCGAATTGAAGGAGACGGTGGACGGGCTGCTGCTTGAAGCGACGGTGAACGGAACCATCCGGCCGCATGCGATGTACCGGTTCTTCCCGGCTCAGTCGAGAGGCAACGATATCCTGATCTACGATCCGGAGAACACGGGAAAGGTACTTCACACCTTTACTTTCCCGCGCCAGCAGGTTGAGCCTTACCTCTGCTTGTCCGACTTCTTGAAGTCCGTGGACAGCGGAATTATGGATTATGTCGGTTTCCTTGTGGTAACAGCCGGACAAGGAATTCGTGAACAGTCCGAAGAACTGAAGAATAAGGGCGACTATCTGCGCTCTCATGCGCTGCAGGCGCTGGCCCTTGAGATCGCGGAAGGATTGGCCGAACGTGTCCATCATATGATGCGGGATACCTGGGGCTTCCCGGACCCGGCGGATATGACGATGAAGCAGAGACATGGCGCCCGCTATCAAGGTATCCGCGTCTCCTTCGGGTATCCGGCCTGCCCGGATCTTGAGGATCAGGGGCCGTTGTTTAAGCTGATGTCACCTGAGGATATTGGAGTCCACTTGACGGATGGATTTATGATGGAGCCTGAGGCATCCGTGTCCGCGATGGTCTTCGCCCATCCTGAAGCGCAGTATTTTAATGTTGAGAAAGCCTGAGCTTTTGGACAGAATAGCAATTAAGGGAACTTCCCGTTATGCCAGCCTCCCGGTTACGGGAGGCTTTTTGCTGGAAGACCGCCAGGCTCAATTTGGAAGAACAAGATCATCAGAGGAAGGAGGAGAGAGATGGAGATTTATTTTTTGGGCACGAACGCGGGTATTCCCACTGTGCAGCGAAATGTAACTTCAGTCGTCCTGCGGCTGCTTGAGGAGCGCCGAAGCTTCTGGATGTTCGACTGCGGCGAGGGAACACAGCATCAGATTCTCCGTTCGCCGCTGCGGCTAGGCAAGCTGGAGAAGCTGTTCATTACCCATCTTCACGGCGATCATCTTTTTGGACTCCCCGGGCTGCTAAGCAGCAGGGGATATCAGGGAGGGACCGCTCCTCTAAGCGTATACGGTCCGCCGGGACTCAAGGCTTATCTGGAAATTTCGCTGTCCGTGAGCCAATCCCGGATTCCCTACAAGCTTGAAGTGGTCGAGCATGAAGGGGGGCTTCTTTTTGAGGATGAGCATTTTAAGGTGGAGTCAGCTCTGCTCGAGCACCGGATTGACAGCTATGGCTACCGTGTTACGGAAAAGGATCGTCCAGGCAGTCTCAACATCGAGCTTCTTAAAGGTTACGGTCTTAAGCCGGGGCCGCTATATGGTGTGCTGAAGAGCGGCAGGGATGTGACCACAGAACAGGGAATAACGATTGCCGCCGCAGATGTCCTTAGCGAACCAAAACGCGGCCGAATCGTAACCGTTCTTGGAGATACAAGACCTTGCGGAAATTCCATTCCGCTCGCGAGAGAAGCCGATTTGCTGATCCATGAAGCAACCTTTGCCCATGAGCTGGCCAAGATGGCCCGGGAATACCATCACAGTACGACGGTCCAGGCGGCTGAAATCGCGAAGGAGGCAAACGCCCGTCAACTGATTCTTACGCATTTTAGCTCAAGATACAGCTCACCAGAAGAGCTTGGCCCGCTGCTGGATGAGGCGCGTGCCATATTTCCGGACACGCAGTTGGCCGAGGAATTTCGGCTATTTCCGGTGGAGCGGAGCCGGGGAAATTAAATTATTTTCCGGGAAAGCGCAGGAAGCGACATAGAACCGTCATCAATTGCTGAAGCCGCCGCAAGTTCGATGCCGTTCGACTTTTAGTAGTCTCTCAGCGAGAAAAGCATGGAGAATAATGTCTCAAATTTGAGGTTTTTTCAATGATTAGGCGGGGAGGAAATGAGGAGAAATGATCGATAATATACACGGCCTGCTTCTGGATCTGGACGGCACACTGTTTCACGGGGGAATCATGATTCCGGGAGCGGATACATTGATTGCCGGACTTAGATCGAAAGGAATACCATTTCTGTTCGTAACCAATAACTCGTCCCGCACGCCGGCAAATGTCGCGGCTCATCTCAGCGCGATGGGGATTGAAGCGCATGAGCAGGAAGTCTGCACTTCTTCGCTGGCGGCGGCAAGATATATTGCCGAAGAATCTCCCGGGGCGGCAGTGGCGATACTTGGAGAAGAAGGGCTGCACCGCGCTTGCGAGGAAGCGGGTCTTAATATCGTAACCGATTCGCCGCAGTACGTTGTCCAAGGCATTGACCGTTCTTTTACATATGATTCTCTGACCCGTGCAGCGCGCTGGATCACAGGAGGAGCGGCGTTTGTGCTGACCAATCCGGACCTCATGCTGCCCTCCGACGACGGCATGATGCCCGGAGCGGGCACACTGGGGGCGGCGATCGAAGCTGCAAGCGGTGTGAAGCCGGTTATCATCGGCAAGCCGCACCGCCATCTAATGAGCTACGCAACATCTAGGCTGGGCATTGATCTCAAAGACGCCATCGTTGTCGGCGACAACATGAGAACGGATATTGCCGCAGGAGCCAATGCCGGCTGCCGGACGGTGCTTACGCTGACCGGTGTGACGACGAAAGACAATTTGGAACAGTACAAGGAGTGGACCGGGGTATCTCCGGACTTTATTTGCAGTAATCTGGCTGAACTGCGCGCCCTGCTTGGTGTATAATGGCAGAGCTGCATTTCACAATAGGAGAGGACGATGAATTATGCCGGAATTTCCGGAAATGGAGAACTACCGCAGGCTGCTCTCGAAGCATATCGTTAATTTACCGATCACCGGAGTGACGATTAACAGGGAGAAATCGATAAATGTGGAGCCGGAAGTGTTCGTAGAGAGACTTGCCGGCGCGCGCATCGTTTTTGTCGAACGCAGGGGAAAGCATCTGGTGTTCCATCTGAATGACGGCCGCCGGCTGCTGCTGCATCTGATGCTTGGAGGGCTGCTGTTCTACGGAACGGAGGAAGAACGTCCGGACCGCAGCACGCAGGTGGAGATCGCCTTCGGCGACCGGATATTATATTTTATGGGCTTGCGCCTTGGCTATCTGCATCTATTATCTGTCAAGGAGACCGAGGCGGCCCTCGCCAAGCTGGGTCCCGAACTGCTGGACCGGCGGATGAACGAAGAGCGGTTCGCCGATCTGCTGAAGGGCAGGCGCGGTGCGCTCAAAAGCCTGCTGGTGAACCAGCAGGTGCTTGCCGGAATCGGCAACTGCTATGCCGACGAAATCGCCTTCGAAGCGGCGCTGCTGCCGTCAGCCCCCGTTCAGGGGCTAACGCCCGATTCGATAACCCGCTTGTACGCCGCAGTCCGCAAAGTGCTGAGCGAGGCGGCAGACATCGGGGGCTACATGGAGATGCCTTTTATGGCGGGCGATACGGTCACGGGCAGCTATAATGATAGATGCAAGGTATACGACCGCGAAGGCGAGACCTGCGAACGCTGCAGGGGAACGATCGTCAAGTCGGAACTGTCCAGCCGCAAGGTGTTCTACTGCCCGGATTGCCAGCATGAGCACTGAGCCCCGGATCGGGGCGCATGTCAGCATTAGGAGCGGCTACGCTCAGGCTGCCAGAGCGGCATGGAGGAGCGGAGCGGGCTGTTTTCAATATTTTCCGAAAAATCCCCGAAGCTTGCAGCTTAAGGCTGTGGATACAAGGGATGCGGGAGCTTGCGCGTCATATTGCCGGGAAAAAGGACTGTTGTGCGTCGCCCATACGCCCTATCCTACCAATCTCGCGGCAGGCGATACGGACTCGCCAAGCAGGGAAGTGATGGTTCGGTCGCTGCTTAACGACTTGGAGATCGCCGAAGCGTGCGGATCGCTGGGGGTCGTCGTGCATTTCGGGCATTTTCAGAAGCTGCCGCCGTTACAAGGCTATCAAAATATTATACAATGTATAAATGAAACGCTTCATTCTTGGACAGGGACGGCCAAGCTGCTGATTGAGAACCAGGCGGGAAACGGCGGTTTCGAGGGGACGACGCTGGAGGAGCTGGTCAAGATCCGCGAACTTAGCCGGTATCCTGAAAAAATCGGGTTTTGCTTCGATACATGCCACGCCTTTGCGGCAGGCATATGGAATCCGGAGCGCAGCGGCGATTTGCTGGAGTCGGGCTATAGGCTGAATTACTGGCCGCATCTGACTGCCGTTCATCTCAACGATTCCCGGTATCCTTACTCCTCCAAGCGGGACAGGCATGCCGGGGTAGGCAGGGGCCAAATCGGCGAAAAAGGACTGAAAGAGCTGCTGACATCGGAGCCTCTGCTTGGCAAACCGGCCATTTTGGAGACCGAAAAAGGAACGGACGGCACGCACAGAGATGAAATTGCAGCGGTGCTGTCATGGTTTGAAGCGTAAAAAAGGGGCGGTGAACGAATGATCCATGTATATATGGACGATTACAGGCGGGTTCCCCAAGGATTTACGCTTGCCCGGACGACGGAGGAATGTCTGCTGCTGCTTCGTGAATGTGAGGTCGGCGTCCTCTCACTAGACTACGATATGGGGCCGGAAGACGAAAACGGCGGATACGTAGCCAAAACCATCGTTCTTGAAGCGCTTTTCCCCAGGGAGATCTATCTGCATACCTCAAGTACGGAGGGCAGAAAAGAAATGTTCGAGCTTCTTTACCCGGCAAAACCTGGAGAAACGGCTGTCCATTACGGGCTGATACCGGAGGAGAAGCTTCGCGAGATCGCTTCAGGGGCCTCTGGATCATGAAGGAATTGAATGAACCCGAACTGTTGAAGGCAATTGGGCGCAGCGGGGCTCGCCTTGCCGTGTTTCTGGAGACGCCGCTATGCGGTACATGCAAAGTGGCCCGCCAAATGATGCATGTCGCCGAACATCTGCTTCCCCGGGATTATGCGCTGGTATCCGGCAACGTAAATCTTCTCCCAAGCATCGTGAGGCAGTACCGCGTTGCCAGCGTTCCGGCGCTGCTTGTATTTGACGCAGACCGTGACCTTCCGCCGCGCATTCATTATGCGCTATCTTCGGTGGAGCGTGTGCTGGAATACATAAGGAGCGTGAATTTATAATGATTTCTTTACAGCATATTACCCTGCGCAGGGAGGAGAACCTAATCCTGGACGATGTATCGCTGGATATTAAAGAAGGCGAGAATTGGGTGATCCTCGGGCGCAACGGATCGGGCAAGACGACCTTACTCGAGATGATGACCGGCTATCTGTTCCCAAGCAGCGGCACGGTTGAGGTGCTCGGCCACACCTACGGCCAGGTTGATCTGCGCGAAGTACGCAAGGAGATCGGTTACATCGGGCCGTCGCTTATGGAGAAATTGACGCTCCGCGATCCCGTCTGGGAGGTGGTGGCCACCGGAGCATACGCTTACCTGCGCTTTTATCAGCAGATTCCCGGTGAAATTAAGGCCAAGGCGATTGCGCTGCTGGAAGACATGAATATGGGGCGTCTGGCTAATCATACCTTCGGCACACTGTCCCAGGGAGAACGCAAGAAGGCGATGCTGGCGCGCTGCCTGATGGCGGACCCGAAGCTGTCATTATGGATGAGCCCTGCGCGGGACTGGATTTTATGAACGGGAAAAAATGCTGGCCGAGGTGGACAAGCTGAACCGGCGGGAGGTAACCGTCGTGTATGTCACACATCATGTTGAGGAGATTGTGCCGCTGTTTACCCATGTGGCGCTGATCCGTGAAGGCAGGCTGGCCGGGGCGGGACCGAAGAAAGAAGTGTTGACCCGTGAGATGATGCTTGCCGCCTATGAGCTTCCCGTGGAGATCGAATGGGAGGAAGAGCATCCCTGGATAAAAATAAAACGTGGAGGTTCATCCATTTGAACGAGCTTAACCTAAGCTTAGAACACAGTCTGTCTCCTTCGGTAAGCGAGACGGTTTCAAGATACATTTGCACCGCCAATCACGGCTTTGCCCCCTATGCTCAGGAGGAGCTGCGGCGCCTGTTCGGCTCGGTCAAGAGTACGCTGCTGCTGCCGGGAGAAGTCTTCTTGGCTACGCTTCACGCGGAACCGGAAGAAGTGACGCGGCGTCTTGGGGAGAACCCGCCGATGTTTCTGCGCCATATTCAGCCTGTTCAGCTGCAGGACGAAGGCGGAAGCGAAGCGCTGGAGCGGCTGGCGGTCTATTTAAGCCGCCGAAGCGAGCTTCAAGGAGAGCGGATCGCCGTTCAAGTGCGCAAGACCGATGATTCGTTCTGGCGGGACAGCCCAGGTGAGCTGCGGGAATGGCTGCAGGCCAAGCTTGAAGGCGTGGCAGCTGAATTTACCGTGCAGAGCCCGGCTTGGATCGTCTCGGTCTATGCGGCCTCGAACGCGCTGTACGCCGGGGTATCCCGTCCCGAAGACAATTTAAGCGATTGGAACGGGGGAGCGATCCGCTTCCGCCGCGAGGACGGCCAAATTTCGCGGGCGAAGTTCAAGCTGATGGAAGCGGAGAAGGAATTCGGCATTCCATTCGGCGGCTTCCGGCGAGCGCTCGATATTGGGGCGGCGCCGGGTGGCTGGACGTCTTTCCTGCTAGAACGGGGCCTTGCGGTGACAGCCGTCGATCCGGCGCGCATGCATGAATCGCTAAAGGACCATCCAGGTCTTAAGGTGCTGCGTAAAAATGCCGGGGAAGTTAAATTCAAGGAGAACGAATTTGATCTGCTCGTCTGCGACATGAGCTGGAGCCCGAAGCTGATGGCTAAGCTCGTAACGGGACTGCTTTACAGCCTGGCCCCCGGAGGAACCGCAGTCGTCACCGTGAAGCTGATGTACAAGAAGCCGCTGGCGCTGATCAAAGAGATTACGGCCATGTTTGAAGCCGAGCGAATGCAGATTCAGCGGGCCAAGCAGTTGTTCCATAACCGGGACGAAATAACACTTTATATGATTAAATATTAATGGCATGACCTATAGTTGTTTCCGGGAAAGCATCCCGCCGAAGTGAGCCGCAAAAGTTGCGGCTTCCGGCAGCGGGATGCTTTTCTTTTTTTAAATTTTTGAGTTGGAGGAGAAAGACATGCGCTATAAATCAAAGCTGAAACCTGGACAGATCTTGGGCGGCCGATACGCCATTGCGGGCATCATCGGTTCGGGAGGAAGCAGTCATGTGCATCTGGGCGAGGATTTACGTCTGCCCGGCAAGCGCTGGGCCGTCAAAGAATGTGTGTCGGAAAATCAAGATGATGCAAACGTTCAGGCCGAAGCGGAACTGCTGATCAGTCTGGATCATCGAAGACTTCCGAGAGTCGCTGATTTTTTTCCACCGGATGAAGACGGCTACTCTTATCTCGTAATGGACTATATCGAAGGTGTGACACTGAACCGTTATATGGATTCTGTAGGCGGAAAAGTTCCGGGTGAGACCTTGCTCCTGTTCGCCAAGCAGCTGCTGGAGGTGCTGAAGTATCTTCACGAGCATCATCCGCCTATCGTCTACCGCGACCTGAAGCCCTCGAACATTATGCTGGCTCCGGAAAAAGGGCTCATGCTGATCGATTTCGGGATCGCCCGCAGGCATAGGGGAGGCACGGGAGAAGATACAATCAAGCTGGGCACGGTCGGCTTCGCCGCGCCGGAGCAGTACGGGAGCGGCGAGAGCGATCACCGTTCCGATCTGTATGGACTAGGAGCACTGCTTCTGTACTTGGCCACCGGAGGCAAATACAGCGAATGGGCGGCGGGGATGGAGCGCAGGCTGGAGGGACGCCTGCCCGATATGCTGGTTCCCGTGCTGCGGCGGCTGCTTCGGCCAAGGCCAGAAGACCGCTTTGGCAGCGCGGAAGAGGTGCTTCGGGTGCTTGAAGATGTCGACTCGGGCTCATCCGCCGGAATCCGGCAGCAAGTATTTGCGCGGACAATGGTGCCTGCCAAGGGTAAGGCACATATCGTAACGCTGATGGGGACGGCTTCAGGCATCGGCGTCACACACACGTCGCTCGCTGCCGCACGTCTGCTAAGCCGCTGCGGTCCGGTAGCTTGGGTTGATTATGCTCCCGATTCGCCTGTCTACGGGCGGATCAGCGCTATGACCGAAGCCGCCGGGAGGCGGGCTCCATCCACGGGGATAGACGCTCCCATTGAGGTAAACGGCATTCATTGCTGGAAACGCCCGGAGGGTGGCAATCTGAAAGAGCTCGGAGCCCGCTACCGGTACATTGTCCTGGATATGGGCAGCGGGGGGTATAAAGGGGCGGAAGCTGAATTTGCCAGCGGCGACATTCCCCTGGTGCTTGCGTCAGGGGCGGATTGGCGAATAGAGGAGACGCTGCAATGGCTCCGCCGAAGCGGCTGGCGGCAGGACAACGGCTGGAAGATCGGTCTTCCGCTGGCGGAACTTCATGCCGCCGAGCTGCTAAGGCGGACGCTGGGAGTCCGGGAAGTGTATGCTCTGCCATTTCAGCCCGATCCTCTCGCAAGCGGCGGTAGCCTGGAATCGGAACTTCGCGGTCTGCTTGCCGGTATACTGGAAAAAGGCGGCGGACGGAAAAAAGGGCGCTTTTTTCAGCGCAAATGAAAAAGAAATGTAAACATTTATATTTCGGAAAACGGGATTTTTATGCTAAAATTAATCGTTGTATGCCTTGCGGAATATCCATGATTTTAAATATAGATAGGAGCTTGCGGAGAATTTATGAGTTTACTTACTGTAGAGGACGTTGCCCACAATTTCGGGGACCGTCAGTTGTTCAAGAATGTATCGTTCCGGCTGCTCGCGGGCGAGCATGTCGGTCTGGTGGGTGCGAACGGCGTCGGCAAGTCGACGCTGATGAATATTTTGACGGGCAAACTGCTGAAAGACAGCGGTAAGGTGGAATGGACCCCGAAGATCCGCTATGGCTACCTGGACCAGCACACCGTTCTGACGCCGGGCAAGACGATCCGCGATGTGCTGAAGGATGCGTTCTTGCCGCTGCTTGAGCTGGAGCAGGAAATGATGGGCATCACCGAGAAAATGGCCGACGCCTCGCCGGAAGAGCTGGAGCTCTTGCTTGAGCAGATGGGCGAAATCCAGGAGCAGCTTGATATTGGCGACTTCTATTTAATCGACGTTAAGGTGGAGGAGATGGGCAACGGTCTCGGGCTGTCCGCGATCGGACTGGACCGGGACGTGGCGAGCCTTAGCGGCGGACAACGGACAAAGGTGCTGCTGGCCAAATTGTTGCTGGAGAAACCGAACGTACTGCTGCTTGACGAGCCGACCAACTATCTCGATGTGGAGCATATCGACTGGCTGACCAATTATTTGAAGCAGTATCCGTATGCATTCATTCTGATTTCCCATGACACGGAGTTCATGAACAAGGTCGTCGATGTCGTCTATCATCTGGAATTTGCGAAGATGACGCGCTATACGGCCAATTATGAGAAATTCCTGGATATGGCGTACATCAATAAGACGCAGCATATCGAAGCTTACGAGAAGCAGCAGGAATTTATTAAAAAGCAAGAGGATTTCATCCAGCGCAACAAAGCGCGGTACTCGACTTCGGGACGGGCGAAGAGCCGGGAGAAGCAGCTTGATCGTCTGGAACGGATCGACAAGCCGGAAGAAGCTGTCAAGCCTACGTTCCAGTTCAAAGAGAGCCGGGCAAGCGGCAAGACGGTATTTGAAGGCATTGACTTCGAGATCGGTTATGACCGCCCGCTGCTTCCAAACAAGCTCAACATGATAATCGAGCGCGGCGACAAGATCGCTATCGTTGGCTGTAACGGAGTCGGCAAATCAACGCTGCTGAAGACGATTCTGGGCGTTATTCCGGCGCTGAGCGGGAAGACCTACCGGGGCGACTTCCTGCACCCCGCTTATTTCCAGCAGGAGGTAAAGGCCGGCAACATTACGCCGATCGATGATGTCTGGAATGAGTTCTCGAGTCTGAATCAGCATGAAGTCCGGGCCCATCTGGCTCGCTGCGGGCTGAAGAACGAGCATATTACCCGTCCGCTGAACATGCTGAGCGGGGGAGAGCAGGCAAAGGTCCGGCTGTGCAAGCTGCTCATGCGCGAGAGCAACTGGGTTCTGTTCGACGAACCGACGAATCACCTGGACGTTGTGGCGAAGGATGAGCTGAAGCGGGCGCTCAAGGAGTATAAAGGCACCGTTCTGCTCGTTTCCCACGAACCCGATTTCTACGAAGATTGGGTAACCAAAACGTGGAACGTGGAGCAGTGGTCCACACAATCCGTCTAGCACTCGCTAATGCTTTGCCCAGAATTTAATCGAAAAGTCCGGGAGACGGCGACAAGGCGCCGTGTTTCCCGGACTTTTGAATATAGGAAGGGGACATACCGGGATGGAGAAAGATCAAGAAAAAGAAAACACGGCTTCCTCGGCCGCCGGAAGAGAAGGGCGGTACTCCCGCCAGGTGCGGTTTGCGCCGTTCGGCGCGGAGGGCCAGCGGAAGCTGGCGGAATCGAGCGTGCTTGTCGTTGGAGCGGGAGCGCTCGGTACGGGCATTGCCGAGACGCTGGTCCGCTGCGGAGTCGGACGAGTTGTCATTGCCGACCGGGATTATGTGGAATGGAGCAATCTGCAGCGTCAGCAATTGTACACGGAGGAAGACGCCGAGCGCCGCATACCGAAAGCAGCGGCGGCCAAAGCAAGGCTGTCGGCGATTAACTCCGAAGTGACGGTGGAGAGTCATATTATGGACGTTCGCGCGGAGGAGCTGGAGGCGCTCGTGCCTGGGATCGATCTCATTATGGATGGTACGGATAATTTCGATACCCGGCTTATCCTCAACGATATTGCGCAGAAGCATGGCATTCCGTGGATATACGGCGCCTGCGTGGCAAGCTACGGAGTCACTTATACATTCATTCCCGGCGAGACGCCATGCCTCAACTGCCTGCTCGGTACCGTTCCGCTTGGCGGGGATACCTGCGATACGGCGGGCATTCTGCCGCAAGCCGTGCAGATGGTCACATCGAACGCAACGGCCGAGGCGCTTAAGCTGCTGGGCGGGCGCAAGGAGCAGCTCCGCCGGAAGCTGCTCACATTTGACATCTGGCGCAATGAGTATCAGGAAATCGGCGTCGGCGCCGCCCGCAAGGAGCACTGTCCTTCATGCGGCAAAGACCCGGTGTATCCGTATTTGTCCGCAGCGAACACGGAGCGCAGCGACGTGCTCTGCGGGCGGAATACGGTGCAGATTCGTCCTGCGGTCCGAGGCTCGATCTCGCTTCCCGACACCGCGAGCAGGCTGTCTAGGCTGGGACTGGGCAAGGTGGACATCAATCCGTATCTTGTCTCCTTCAATGACGGGGATTACCGGGTCGTCGTATTTGGGGATGGGAGAGCGCTTGTTCACGGAACGAATGACATATCGGCGGCGAGGAGCGTTTATCACCGATATTTTGGATAATCAAGCAAACACGGCCATCCGCTCGGGAATGGCCGTGTTTTTTTAGGGAAATCTAGACCTATGCTGCGCCGGAGATCAATGCAGGCTTAGCCGGCGGATATGGGGGATTTCCATGGATGAAATAATCATTTGGTTCTTCCCTGAAGGGAAGGAGGGACGCGATTTTCAAGGCTCAGCGCAAAAAACGGTTAACGAACGGGCATCAATCGAACGCGCGCTCCATGATACGGGACTGACCGTAGTGAGATTTACGGATGCAGAGAGCCTTCGGGACCGCCTTGGACAGCGGGATGCCGCATTGCTCTTAGCGGAGATCCCGGAAGGCGGGCAATGGGAAGCCTGGAATACGGTGGCAAGCGTCCGGGAGAACGGCAAATATCTCCCGGTCCTGGTCATTTCCGGCCTGCGAGGCGGAGATGCGGCCGAAGCCGCATTCCAAGCGGGAGCCAACGACTATATGGCTTATCCGCTGCATCCCGGCGAGCTTCGGTGCCGCATCGAGAATCTGCTGACGCTGACGAGCAGGCGGCGAGCGAGCGGTACGCTGAAACTTGACGGTCTGACGCTTGAGCCGTCCCGGCGGCGGGCCGTCCGCGACGGCCGGGATTTGCAGCTTACCGCCAAAGAATTCGCGCTGCTCTATTACTTGGTTGCCAACAGCGGCGAGATTTGCTCGCGGGAGAATATTTTACGTCACGTATGGGGATACCATTTTCACGCCGATACCAATGTGACGGACGTGTATATCCGCCATCTTAGGTTAAAGGTGGATAAGGGTCACCGCCAGAAGCTGATCCACACGGTCCGCGGCGCAGGTTATGTAGTAAAGGCGCCAGAAATGGCGCCATATACGTAAGTTTATACGGTTAGATAGCAGGTAGCGATCAATTACAGAACGCGGCGTGCTTTCAAATACGTTCTTTTCCAGTTGCCGGAGTTCAGGTCGGAAATCGTAACACCCGGAGAGCCGTAGGTATGCAGAATTTTTCCGCCCCCAGCGTATACCGCCACGTGAGTTACGTTTCTGCCGTTAGCGCGGCTGCCACTGGAGAAGAATACGAGATCGCCTGCGCGAAGATTGGCTTTAGAGACGGCTCTGCCCACATTGGATTGCTTGACGGAAGTGCGGGGCAGGTCGATGCCATATTTGCCGAAAATATATTTGGTAAAGGAAGAACAGTCAAAGTATCGGGTCGTCTTTGTGGTGACGCCGAATTTATAAGGGGTTCCCATATATTGTTTGCCTAAGCTGACAATTTTCGTACCTGTTGTCGACACCGATGCGGCTTGTGCGGTCGGTGTTGCTTCTCCGCTCGCCATGACTCCGCCAAATCCGATGGCTGTACATACCCCAACAACAAGTACTTTTTTGATGAGTGCTGCTTTATTCATGTAATAGTACCTCCAAAGATGTTTGTCCAAGTAGTTGTCTTGGCTAGTTCGTAGTATAACAGCTTTGAAACAGCCTAAAATTTGGATGGATGGGCTCAAAGTCATAGCGGACCGAAAGTGTAAGCGTTATATTAAAATTGCATTAAAAGTTACAAAAAATTAATCTTCACAAATCCCTATAGACAAAAAAAGACGGATAAACCCTTGTAGTTAAAGGGAATCCGCCTTTTAAGGAATGGCTATTAAAGTTACAAAGATGTCTTTAATTTTACGAAATTCAGCTTAGTCTTTACTCTGAATAATAAGCAGAAGTCCGCTCAGGATCGTAACGGTCCCTGTAGGCGCAACCAGCCGGTTGCTGATTCCGAGAGATTGGCCCAGCTTAAGCGTTGCGTTGGTTAATGGATATTGAAAACCCTCGAGTGTAATCCCAGTGACTTCCGGAGTCACGGGCAGCAGGGAAACATAAGTATAGCCCCGTTCCTGTATAGTGGCCTGGGAGCCGGTAATGGTGACATAATTATTGAGATCCATGACCGAGCAGCGGATCTGGCGCTGAAGTACCCGAGTCATCATCTGGATGCTGGCTAGGGTATGATCAAGCCGTGTGCCGGTAACACCGAAGAGCAGAATGTCCTCAGGCTGCTGTTCAAGAGCAAGATCCAATGCAAGCTCGCTGTCGGTTAAATCTTTATCAACGGGGTCGCAGGCAATCACTCTTGGGACCTGTTCTTCAATCCGCTTGAATTCTTCCGGAGAGATGGAGTCGAAATCGCCTACGGCAATATCGGGAATAACGCCGTGAGTAACAAGAAACAGCGCTCCGCGATCGGCGCCGATAATGAAATCATCTTTGTCCAGCTCCCGTAAAAACAGCTCGGATAGCTCACCGCCGGCAAAAATGACGGTTCTTCGCGCAGGCATCACAAACCTCCTTCCGCTTTGATGCAAAGTTTTTTGTAATCCTGACCTAGTATAAAACACAATGAAAGGTTGTACAATTGGGGGTGGCGAAGATAAAATGGGTAAGGTGCCTCTCGGGGCGCAGCCTGGACAAGGTATGAAGAGGCCGGAAAATGCTGAATAATCAGGGGGTAGAAACTATGCTGCATGTGCTGTTTGTTTGCCTGGGGAATATTTGCCGTTCTCCTATGGCGGAAGCGGTCCTAAGGGACAAGATCGTGAAGGAAGGCCTGGAACAAAAGATATCTGTGGATTCCGCCGGTACCGGCGACTGGCATATCGGGAAACCGCCGCACGAGGGGACAAGACGAATGCTGGACCTGTACGGTATCAGCTATGAAGGAATGGCTGCGAGGAGAGTAAGCAGCGAAGACTTCGGTAAATTCGACTATATCATCTGCATGGACAACTCAAACGCAGCCAATGTGCGTAAACTGCCAGGAGCACAGGATGCGAAGCTCATGTGCTTTATGGATTTGCTGCCGGACGAAGAGCATAGGGAAGTGCCGGACCCTTATTTTACAGGCAACTTTGAAGAAGTGTATGAACTGGTTGATGCGGGCTGCGGGGTTTTGCTGGATAAGCTGAAACAAGATCTGTCATTAAAGTAGAGAAGAGGGCTATGGTTCTCTTCCTTCGCCCTCTTATGAAAGCGTAATCATTAGGCCGATAGAATTGTAAGAAATTGTTCACCATTTTGGGCATTCAAGTCCTGTTCAAGTGTTTAAAAAATACAATAGCGATTCCGGCAGCTCCTTCTGCCAAAAGCCCCACAAATGGCGTCCGTCCTTCTCCCGGTAATCCACCTTGGCGCCGCGATCCACAAGCAGCTTCTTCGCATCCCGGTTGAGCTGCACAAAATCATAAACACCCGTGTCGGTCTTATAATCTCTTTCCTGGAGGCCCACAACCATGTTGATCTCAAGCCACGAAAGATCGGTTTCGTCCTCAATCCATTCCAGTGTGAGAGGATAGAACGCGCCTGAAAGGCTGAGCACGCGGGTGAATAGCTCAGGGTAACGGAGGGCAAGGTGGAGCGAGACGCTTCCCCCGAGCGAATCTCCGGCGACAATTCTTTCGTTCGGCGAACGGCGGACTGGATAATTTTGCTCGACATAGGGGATAATTTCTTCGGCAAAGCAGGCAAGGTACTGGTCGAACCGGGCGCCAAAAGGTGCGTATTCCTGGGTTCTGACGGCAACGTTCACTTCAACTCCAACAATGATGAAAGGATCTACGTCTCCTTCTAGAATCAGCTTGCCCGCTATGGTGGCGATTCGGCCGAAGTTAAAAAACTCCTCGCCGTCCTGGCAGTAGACCACAGGATAGCTGAGCAGCTCGTTATAGCCTGGAGGAAGATATATGCGCAGCTTGCGGTCCTCTTGCAGGCGTTCACTCCAAAGGGTATGTTTTACAATTGTACGTTTCAGAAAAACAGAGTCATCCATGTTACATCAGGCACCTTTCCTGTCGGATTTTGCAATGCTCACGCCAATAAGTTACAATGAGAATTGTGTTAAAAATCATTTACATGTTGAAAAACTGCATTTCTGTTATACAAAATATACAGCCTTGTTATACATACAAAGTTTGCGTAGGTGTAAATTTAATGCGTAATTCTTTGACGAAATTAACGAAACAGGTGTATAATAATTCTATAACAGAGGCAGGCAATATTCAAATTGTTATTCAAATTTTTTTGCTGAGGTGAAGATAATGAGTAAAGTTCCTTACGAGGTATATACAGAGGACGTAGAGGCTCTTACGGTCCTTTCTCCGGCTGGAGAAGTGATCAATAAAGATAAAATGCCCGCTCTTACCGATGATCAATTAAAAGAAATTGCTTACCGCATGATTTTCACCCGTACTTGGGATGATCGTGCTGTTAACCTGGGCCGTCAAGGCCGTCTCGGCTTCTATGCCCCGACTTCCGGACAGGAAGCGACAATGGTCGGCAGTGAATTCGCTCTTGAGAAGGAAGACTTCATCTGCCCGGGCTACCGCGATATTCCGCAGCTTGTCTGGCATGGTCTGCCTCTGCATCAGGCGTTCCTGTACTCCCGCGGCCACCAGCACGGCGGTGAAATCCCTGAGGATGTCAGCGTACTGCCTCCGCAGATCATCATTGGCGCTCAAATTCTGCATGCCACCGGCATTGCCATGGGCTTTAAATTGAAGAATCAGAAGAATGTCGCCATTACCTACACAGGTGACGGAGGCTCCTCCGAAGGCGATTTCTACGAAGGTCTTAACTTTGCGGGACGCTTCAAGCTGCCGGTCATTTTCTTTGTGCAAAATAACGGCTACGCCATCACAACGCCGTTCGCCAAGCAAACCGCTTCCAAGTCGATCGCCCATAAAGCGGTTGCTGCCGGCATTACCGGCGTAAAAGTAGACGGAATGGATATTTTTGCGGTCATTCAAGCCGTCAAAGAAGCCGCCGAGCGCGCACGTAACGGAGAAGGGCCTACCCTGATCGAAGCCGTTACCTACCGTTTCCGTCCGCACTCTCTGTCCGACGACGCCAGCAAATACCGCACCAAAGAGGAAGAGGGCGAGTGGAACGAGAAAGACCCGATTGCCCGTGTGGTTAAATATTTGGAGTCCAAAGGCCTGTGGAGCGATGAAGATACGCAGCGCGTGAAGGACGAAGCGAAGGCGAAAGTGAACGAAGAAATCAAGCTTGCGGAAAAAACCGAGAAAATGACGATCTCCGGCCTGATCGACAGCATGTTCGAAACGACGCCGAAAGATCTTGAAGAGCAAAAAGCCGATTTTGAATAAGGAGGAGTACTGGCTATGGCACAAATGAATATGAAAGAAGCGATTCGCGACGCGATGCGCGTCGAATTAAAACGTGATCCGAACGTCCTGATCTTCGGCGAAGACGTCGGCCATGTAGGCGGCGTATTTCGGGCGACGGAAGGATTGCAGAGTGAGTTCGGCGAGGAGCGCGTATTTGATACCCCGCTGGCGGAATCCGCTATTGGCGGTCTTGCTGTGGGCCTTGGCGTACAAGGTTTCCGGCCGATTGCCGAGATCCAGTTCGTCGGCTTTATTTTTGAAGCGCTGGACCAAATGGTTATTCAGGCGGCCCGTCTGCGCTACCGTACCGGCGGCAAATACAACGCTCCGATCGTCTTCCGTACGCCGTTTGGCGGCGGCGTCAAGGCGGCCGAGCTGCACACCGACTCCCTGGAAGGCCTGATTGCCCAGAGTCCCGGCATCAAAGTCGTCGTTCCTTCGAACCCTTATGACGCGAAGGGCCTGCTGATCGCGGCTATCCGCGACAATGACCCGGTATTTTTCATGGAGCATTTGAACCTGTATCATGCTTTCCGTACAGAGGTCCCGGAAGGCGACTATACCGTTGAAATCGGCAAGGCCAACGTCGTTCGCGAAGGCTCCGATGTTACGATTATCGCTTACGGCTTGATGGTACATACGGCCACCAAGGCTGCCGATGAACTTGAGAAGAGCGGCATCAAGGCTGAAATTATTGACCTGCGCACCGTCAGCCCGATCGACATCGATACGATTGTGGAATCCGTGAAGAAGACGAACCGCGCCATTGTGGTGCAGGAAGCGCAAAAGAGCGCCGGCGTCGCCGCCGAAGTCATTGCGCAGATCAACGAGAAGGCGATTCTCCACCTTGAAGCTCCCGTTCTGCGGATTACAGGACCGGACACGGTATATCCGTTCGCCCAAATCGAAGATACCTGGCTGCCGAATCCCGCCCGCATCATTGCCGGCGTGAAGAAAGTTCTGGAATTTTAATCGTTATTTCTTATAGAGGAGGTTTTCGATCGTGACAAAATTCAACTACCCGTTCCCCGAGCTGGGCGAAGGCCTGCACGAAGGCGAAATCATCAAGATGCACATCAAGGCCGGGGATAAAGTGACCGACGAAGACATTATTATGGAAGTGCAGAACGACAAAGCGGTCGTCGAAGTTCCTTGTCCTGTTAACGGAACCGTTCTGGAAGTGCTGGCAAAGGACGGCGACGTGTTCCGCGTAGGCCAGACTGTTGCGGTTATCGACGCTGAAGGCGATATTCCGGAGCAGGAAGGCGGTCATGCCGAGGAGCAGAGCGCGCAGGAAGCCGATTCGGCCAAAGGCAGCGCGGACACGGCTTCGTCTCCGGCTGCAGCCAGTCCTGCGGACGCGAAAGCGGGCGAAGCTGGCGGCGCAGAAGCCGTTCCGGCGCCGGACCGCGACGTTCTGGCTACGCCGAGCGTACGCAAATTCGCCCGTGACAACAGCGTGGACATCTCCAAGGTGAATGGCAGCGGCAAAAACGGCAAGATCACCCGCGAGGACGTCGAAGCGTTCCTGAGCGGCGGCCAGGCAGTGGCACCCGCAGCAGTGGAAGCGGCCTCCGAAGCGGCGCCAGCAGAGAAAGCGGCGGCTCCGGCAGCAGCAGCGGCTGTAGGCAATGTGAGTCTCGAGGAAGAGCGCGTACCGTTCAAGGGCATCCGCAAAGCGATTGCGAACGCCATGGTCAAATCGGCTTATACCGCTCCGCACGTGACGATTATGGACGAAGTGGATGTAACCGAGCTGGTCGCATTCCGCACACGCATGAAGCCTGTCGCCGAGAAGAAGGGCGTGAAGGTAACCTATCTTCCGTTTATCGTCAAAGCGCTTGTTGCGGCTTCCCGTCAATTCCCGGCGCTTAATGCGACCATTGACGAAGAAGCGAATGAAATTGTGTACAAGAAGTACTACAACATCGGTATCGCTACCGATACGGAGAACGGCCTGATCGTTCCGGTGATCAAGGATGCCGACCGCAAGAGCATCTGGATGATCGCATCGGCGATCAGCGATCTGGCCGCGCGCGGCCGTGAAGGCAAGCTGAGCCCGAACGAAATGAAGGGAAGCACGATTTCCATCACGAACATCGGCTCCGCCGGTGGCATGTTCTTTACGCCGATCATCAACTTCCCTGAAGTGGCCATCCTCGGAACGGGCCGCATCAGCGAGAAGCCGGTTGTGAAGAACGGCGAGATCGTCGCCGCTCCGGTCATGGCTCTTTCCTTAAGCTTCGACCATCGCATTATCGACGGCGCAACCGCGCAGAACTTTATGAACTACATTAAATCGCTGCTCGCAAATCCGGAGCTGCTGGTTATGGAGGTGTAAGATATGGTAGTGGGAGACGCTTCACTCGATATTGATACATTGGTTATTGGTGCAGGTCCTGGCGGATATGTGGCGGCCATCCGGGCTGCCCAGCTTGGACAAAAGGTACTCATCGTGGATAAATCCGAAGTCGGCGGCGTATGTCTGAACCGCGGATGTATCCCGTCCAAAGCGCTGATCTCGGCGGCTCACCAGTATGAATCCGCCAAGCATGGCGAAGCGTTCGGGGTTAGCGCCGAGAACGTGAAGGTGGACTTCACCAAGACGCAGGAGTTTAAGACCAGCGTCGTCAAGAAGCTGACCGGCGGCGTCGCCAGTCTGCTGAAAGGCAACAAGGTTGAAGTGTTTAACGGTGAATGCATGTTCATCAGCACAACGGAAGCGCGCGTATTTAACGACCATGAATCGCCGCGTTACCGCTTCAAGAACTGCATTATCGCGACCGGCTCCCGTCCGATCGAGCTTAAGCCTTTCCCGTTCGGCGGACGTATTCTGTCCTCCACCGAGGCGCTTGAGCTGCCGGAAATTCCGAAGAGCCTGATCGTCATCGGCGGCGGCTACATCGGCGCCGAGCTCGGCCAAATGTACTCCAAGTTCGGCACCAAAGTTACGATTATCGAAGGCATGGATACCGTACTGCCGGGCTTCGACAAAGACATGACCCGTCTTGTAGCCAAGAGCATGGCTAAGACCGGCATCGAGATCGTAACGAATGCCAAAGCGGAAAGCGCCGTGCAGACGGACAACGAAGTAACCGTGAAATATTCCGTTAGCGGCGAGTCCAAGGAAGTAACGGCTGAGTACCTGCTCGTAACCGTAGGCCGCCGTCCGAACACGGATGGAGAGCTTGGTCTTGACCTGATCGGCGTCGAGCTGGATGAGCGCGGACTGATCAAGGTCGACCATCAGGGCCGCACCAACATCCCGAACATCTTCGCCATCGGCGACATAGTGCCGGGCCTTGCGCTGGCCCACAAGGCTTCCTACGAAGGCAAGGTTGCCGCCGAAGCGATTGCGGGACATAAATCCGCTGTCGACTATAAAGTGATTCCGGCCGTCGTGTTTACCGATCCGGAATGCTCGAGCGTCGGCCTGACGGAGAAAGAAGCGAAGGATAAAGGCTTCAAAGTGAAATCCGGCAAATTCCCGTTTGCGGGCAACGGCCGCGCCCTGTCCCTGAATAATGCGGACGGCTTCATCAAGATTGTCGCGAACGAAGAGAACAATATCGTGCTCGGCGCGCAAATCGTCGGTATCGAAGCTTCGAACCTGATCGCCGAGCTTGGTCTGGCTATCGAAATGGGCGCTACGCTTGAAGATATCTCGCTGACCATCCACGGCCACCCGACACTGGGGGAAGTCGTAATGGAAGCGGCAGAACTGGTCGAAGGACATCCGATTCATGTGCTGACCCGCTAATTATACGAACTAGAAAGCTTGCATAGGCAAGCTGGCAGAATAGGGCGAAGACGCATAAGCGTTTTCGCCCTTTTTTCTAATAGCGCCTGCTATCTGCTTTCTATTTCTGTGTGAAACGGTCACCGCTCTGGAAGAATGGAGAAGCTGTCGCTGCTTATACATGGCGGATGCTGTCCTTTTCTATAGTTTGGTATGTTACATGGGGACGTAAGTCATGGTAGAATTAGAAGAGAATATGAATGGAGGAGCGTTGAAGGCTTGCGTAAATATTTAGATCTGCTGCAGGATGTATTGGATCATGGAGCCCGCAAGAGCGACCGTACGGGAACGGGAACGATATCCGTATTCGGCCGCCAGTTGCGGTTCGATCTAGCGGAAGGATTTCCGCTGATGACGACCAAACGGATTCATCTGAAATCGGTGGTGCATGAGCTTCTTTGGTTTCTGAAAGGCGAAACGAATATCGCTTATTTGAAAGAAAATGGCGTTACCATATGGGACGAGTGGGCGGATGAGAACGGAGAGCTGGGACCGGTATACGGCTCACAGTGGCGTGCATGGGAAAGCGCGGACGGTCGCCATATCGACCAGATTTCAAGCGTGATCGATTCGATCAAGAACAACCCGGATTCACGCAGGCATATCGTAAGCGCCTGGAATGTGGGCGAGATTGATCAAATGAAGCTGCCGCCCTGCCACTTCGTCTTTCAGTTCTATGTAGCGGACGGCAAACTATCCTGCATGCTGACGATGCGTTCGGTGGATGCGTTTCTCGGGCTGCCGTTCAATATTGCCAGCTACGCCCTGCTGACGCATATGGTTGCCCAGCAGACAGGGCTTGAGCCGGGAGAGTTTATTTGGTCCGGCGGGGATGTGCACATTTATACAAATCATCTGGAGCAGGTGGCGACTCAGCTCTCGAGGGAGCCTTACGAACTGCCCAAGCTTGTCATTCGCCGAAAACCGGATAGCATCTTCGACTATACCTTCGATGATTTTGAGTTTGAAGGATACCGTTACCATCCGGGAATCAAAGCACCTGTCGCCGTATAGCAGACATTCCATTCGCAGATCTCATAACTGCATGCGAGGAGGGAAGCATAACGATGAGCATTAGCTTAATTTGGGCTATGGCCGAGGACGGAGTCATAGGCAAAGACGGCGGCATGCCTTGGCGGCTGCCCCGGGATTTCGCGTTCTTCAAGGCGGAGACGATGGGCAAGACGATGCTGATGGGACGGAAAACCTGGGATTCCTTAGGAGGCAAAGCGCTTCCGGGAAGAAAGAGCGTTATTCTGACCCGGGACGAAACCTTCACACCCGAAGGGGCGGAAGCCGTGAACAGTTTGGAGGAGGCTCTTGAACTTGGCCGCGGGCAGGATGAGCTGATGGTGATCGGCGGTGCGGAAGTGTACCGGATGACGCTGCCTTTTGCCGATAAGCTGATTGTTACCCGGATCGAAGAGTCTTTTGAAGGCGATACATTTTTTCCTGAAACGGACTGGAGCAAGTGGCGGGAAGTATCCAGCACGCAGGGCATCCGCGATGAGAAAAATCCGTATGATTACCGGTTTGTCGTGTACGAACGTACGGAATAATCGGCGGCCCTAATCTCTTCACGCTGAGGCTGATCAGCCTGCTTATCTGACATAACATGTGAAAAAAGTACAAACAATCAGCAAATTAGTCCATTAACGTGCGAAAGTTAAGGATGCTAATATAATTAAAATTAGAACTTTTAGGCCCATTAATTAATGTACAAGAACCTCTGTGCGCTAAAGTGAATCCCGCCTGAATGCCGCAATATGTTCGAAATGTACTGAACCAACAAGAATAGAACGGATGGGGGAATCGAAAATATGTCTACACCAACTGGATTTATGGAATATAAAAGACAGCTTCCGGGCGACCGCGATCCCGAGCAGCGGGTTAAGGACTGGGAGGAGTTCCACGACCATCTGTCCGAAGATGAACTGCGGACTCAGGGCGCGCGCTGCATGGACTGCGGAACACCTTACTGTCATACCGGAATCGATATGGCCGGCGGCACTTCGGGCTGTCCGGTGCATAATCTTATTCCCGAATGGAACAATCTCGTATACCGGGGATTGTGGAAGGAAGCGCTGGAGCGTCTGCATAAGACCAATAACTTTCCGGAATTTACCGGGAGCATCTGTCCGGCTCCATGCGAGGGCTCTTGTACGGTCGGCCTGATCGGACAGCCGGTCACGATCAAGACGATCGAGCTGGCCATTATCGATAAAGGCTTTGAAGAGGGCTGGGTCGTTCCGGAGCCTCCGGAGAAGCGTACGGGCAAAAAAGTCGCGATTGTCGGCTCCGGACCTGCCGGACTCGCGGCGGCGGCGCAGCTTAACAGAGCGGGCCATTTGGTTACCGTCTACGAGCGCAGCGACCGGGTCGGCGGACTCTTGACCTACGGCATTCCGACAATGAAGCTCGACAAGCGCGTCGTGCAGCGCCGCGTCGACCTGCTGGCGGCTGAGGGCGTAAATTTTGTTGTAAACACGGAGATCGGCAAGGATATTCCGGCACAGCAGCTGGTTGACGAGTACGATGCCGTCGTGCTGTGCGGCGGTGCGACCAAGGCGCGTAAGTTCACCACTGAAGGCAGTGATCTGAACGGCGTGATGTACGCCATGGATTATCTGAACGGCACGATCAAGAGCTGCCTGAATTCGGGACTTACGGACGGCAACTTCGTGTCTGCGGAAGGCAAAGACGTTATTGTGCTTGGCGGCGGCGACACCGGTTCCGACTGTGTAGCTACGGCGCTGCGTCACGGCTGCAAGAGCATTACCCAGTTCGGTACGCATGACAAGGCCCCACTCGAGCGCGACCCGATTGCGAACCCTTGGCCGCAGTTCCCGAATGTATATACGCTGGACTACGCCCAGCAGGAAGCGAAGGCGGTATTCGGCCATGACCCGCGTGAATTCTCGATTATGACGACGAAATTCGTCGGCGACGAGAACGGCAACCTTAAAGAGCTGCATACGGTGAACATCCACCGGACGGTTGATGAGACGGGCCGTAAAATTTATCAGCCAATTCCCGGCACCGAAGCGGTCTATCCGGCGCAGCTGGCGCTGATCGCCATCGGTTTTGACGGACCGGAGCAGGGGCTGGTCCAAGAACTGAAGCTGGAGACTGACCGCCGCACGAACGTAAAGGCCAGCTACGGCAAATTTAACACCAATGTTGAAAAAGTATTCGCCGCCGGAGACATGCGCCGCGGACAAAGCCTGGTTGTCTGGGCGATCAACGAAGGACGCGCCGCTGCCCGTGAGGTGGACAAATATTTGACGGGCTCAACCATTCTGCCGTAAGCCTGCCTCTTGACTAAGCTGCCGAAATTATGTAAATTAGTTGAAATTACAATTGATGATTCAGCAGCTATGACCGAGGAAGGCAGTTGCACCAGCCCCGTTGGTACAGAAAGGGAACTCACCGGCTGAGAGGTTCCCCGAAACGTCAGCCTGCCCCCCGCCCCGGTAGCTGCAGCGAAGAAGCGCTGGAGGCCATATGTTTCATCCCCTGAGGGGCATGGAACATATGCTTAATAAGTTCTCATACGGATAGACGGCAGTGTCTGCCGAATCCATATTGAGTGCTCCAGGCGTGAAACGCTGCCGGTCTGCGGCCGTTATCCGCTTTGAGGATCGTTCGCCTATATTGGCCTACGATTGAAATAGGGTGGTATCACGACACATTCGTCCCTGACGAATGTGTCTTTATTTTTTTCAAGGGGGAATAAGGATGCGACAAAGCCAGATATTACTGAACACTTTACGGGAGCGGCCTTCGGAGGCGGACACGGAAGGTCACGGGCTGCTGCTGCGCGGCGGCTACATCCGGCAGCTTGCCGCCGGAATTTACAGCTATCTTCCCTTGGGCCGCCGCATTCTGCACAAAATCGAGGGGATTGTCCGGGAGGAGATGGAACGCGCCGGCGTTCAGGAAGTGATGATGCCCTCTATGCAGCCGGCGGAGCTGTGGATGGAATCGGGGCGCTACGGATCATACGGCAAAAATCTGATGACGGTAAACGACCGTCACGGACGGGAATTTATTCTTGGACCGACGCATGAAGAGGCCGTCACTTCCCTGATGAAGAACGAAGTGAGTTCCTACCGTAAGCTGCCGGTGAAGGTCTACCAGATCGGAACCAAATTCCGCGATGAAAAGCGGCCGCGCTTCGGGCTCCTGCGAGGGCGCGAATTCATCATGAAGGACGCCTATTCCTTTGACATCTCCGAGGAGGGACTGGATTTGTCCTACCGGACCATGTTCGTGGCGTACAACCGGATCTTCGCCCGCTGCGGGCTTCGCTTCAAGGCGGTGGAGGCGGATGCGGGCACGATCGGAGGAGACGGTGGCAGCCACGAGTTTATCGCACTCTCTGCAATTGGCGAGGATACGGTCGCTGTCTGCGATCATTGCGATTACGCGGCGAATCTGGAACAGGCCGAGACGGCTGCCTGGAACGGAGAAATAATCGGTTCCGGCGCTGCGGAGACCGATTCGGACACGCCGCAGGCGGATCGAGGCGGGGCTGCTGCTGAAGACGCGCCATTGCCAGAGAAATTCCATACGCCGGACATCCGCACCATTGACCAGCTTACAGCGGCATACAGCCTGAAGCCGGAGCAAATCATCAAGACGCTGATCTACAGGGTGGATGGCAACAGCATCGCGGTGCTTGTGCGGGGTGATCATGAGGTCAATGAGCTGAAGTTGGGCAAATATTTGGGAGCGGAGGACATCATGCTTGCGGATGACAGTACGGTAGCTGCGGCGGCGGGTGTGATCAGCGGTTATGTCGGACCGGTTGGACTTAAGCTGCCGGTGCTTGTCGATTATGCCGTCGAGGCAATGACGGAGGGTGTCGCGGGCGCCGGAGAACGGGACTATCATCTCCAGGGAGTCCGGCCCGGCCGCGATTTTCCGCTTACCCGTGTCGGAGATTTCCGCAATGCCGCCGAGGGAGACTCATGTCCGCGCTGCCGTGAAGGCCGCCTGACACTGCACCGCGGGATAGAAATCGGGCATGTGTTCAAGCTTGGAACCCGTTACAGCGGCAAGCTCTCGGCAACGTTTCTGGACGCTTCCGGCAGTGAACGGAGCATGATTATGGGCTGCTACGGTATAGGCATTTCCCGTCTGCTGGCGGCGGTTGCCGAGCAGAACGCCGGAGAAGGGGGAATTGCCTGGCCTGATGCGCTGGCGCCTTTTGAGGTGCAGATCATTATCGTTTCGATCAAGGACGAAGCACAGGCCGCGCTGGCGGAGAAGCTGTACGGCACGCTGAGAGAGCTTGGTCTTGAGGTGCTGCTGGATGACCGGGATGAGCGCCCTGGCGTTAAATTTAAAGACTCCGGGCTGATCGGTGCGCCGCAGGTCGTGGTGATCGGCAGGGAGGCGGCGCTTGAGAGAGTCGAATATGAAAATCGGCTCAGCGGTGTCAAGGAAACTCTCGGGTTTGATAAGGCCGTTTTGCGGATTAAGGAGCATGTTAAAAACAATCGGATCTGATGTATAATAGACTACTGGACCTTTTTACTATGTAAAATGAACTTAAGAGTCATAAGAGGCGGAGCGGCGAAGAGAAAGCTTGGAAGTGGAGGAGCGTCAGCGTTCGCCTTTGTTTTCGGATTTAAACCGCAAAACAGCGGTCCTAATCCAGGAAATCCGAAAACAACAGCGGCCGGAACTTCAAGCATTTCTCGCAGTCCGCGACAATTCTTATGTAAAACAAAAGTTTATTTTATACAACAGAGATTGATAGACAGGGAGCGATTGTTTTTGAAGACACTGATCATTGCGGAAAAACCGGATATGGGACGGAACATCGCCGCCGCAATTGACCCGAAAGCCAAAAATCACCGTTCCTACCTTGAAGGGGAGCAGTATATTATTACATGGGCCATCGGGCATCTGATCGAACTGGCGGAGCCCGAGGCATACGATCCGAAATACAAAAGGTGGAATATCGGCGACCTGCCGATCATCCCCGAGCAGTTCAAGCTCGTGCCGAACCGGAAGACCATTGATCAGCTTAAAGTGATCGGGGAACTCGCCAAGCGCAGCAATCTGCTGATTAACTCCTGTGACGCCGGGCGGGAGGGGCAGCATATTTTCTCGCTGATCCAGCGGCATTTGAAGCTGCAGCAGCCGGTAAAGCGCCTGTGGATCTCCGACCTTACGACCGAGACGATCCGCAAAGGCTTCCAGGAGCTAAAAGACGGGTCCGAGTATGACAACTTGACCAAAGCGGCGAAAGCCCGCAGCGAAGCCGACTGGCTGATCGGAATGAACGGCTCGCGGGCCTTTACCACAAGGCATAACGCGCTTCTGTCGGTCGGCCGGGTGCAGACGCCGGTCCTTGCTCTGATCTACGAACGGCAAAAGACGATCGAAGCCTTTTCCTCACTGAAATTTTTTCAGGTGGAGGGTCACTTTGTGCAGGGAGACACGTCTTACAAGGGCATGTGGCAGGGCGACCGCCTGACTGAAAAGGATAAAGCGGATGCGCTGGCCGCAAAGGTCAAAGGTAAGCCTGGGCGTATTGCCTCATACGAGGTCAAGGATACGAAAGAATATCCGAACAGGCTGTATGATCTGACGCTGCTGCAGCGTGAAGCGAACGGCAAATTCGGTTTTTCGGCCAAAAAAACGCTCGACACCGCCCAAGCGCTGTACGAGAAGCATAAAGTGATTTCGTACCCGAGGACGAATTCCAATTATGTAACCGAGCAGAATATTCCGGAGATGCACAAGACGCTGTCCTCGCTAACAGGAACGGCTTACGATGAATGGGTTCAAGGCGCGAACCGGAGCCTGGTGCACAAAGGCAATAAATTTGTCTGCAATCCGGCGAAGGTTGAGGATCATCATGCCATTCTGCCGACGGGGCGCAAAGCAGCGGGGCTCAGTCCAGACGAGCAGAAGCTGTACGATCTCATTGTCCGGCGGTTCCTGTCACAGTTCTATCCGGCTGCCGAATACAAGATGCATACTGTCCTCACCGAAGTGGAAGAAGAAACATTCAAGACGACGGTCAAAGAACTGCTGAGCCTTGGCTGGAAGGTCATTTATAATGATCAGAAGAAGGACAAGCCAAGAGGCGGCAGAGCCAAGGGCAAGGATGAAGAAGCGGAAGAAGAGACGGAGGTCAGCGAGCCTTTCTCCGTTGTTTCTGATGAGGGTGTTCACTGCGGTGATGCTATTGTGAAGGAGAAGGAGACGCAGCCGCCGAAGGCTTTCACGGAAGGCACTCTGCTGAAGGCCATGGAAAGCGCGGGCAAGCAGATCGAGGACGAGGAGCTGCGCGACGCAATGAAGGATTCGGGCCTCGGAACTCCGGCGACAAGGGCGGCGACAATCGAACGGCTCAAGAAGGTCGGATACATTGAAATGCAGGGCAAAAAGATTCTGATCACGCAAAAGGGACGGACTGCGATTGAGCTAATCCGTGGGGCAGGCGTCGAGCTGCTGACATCTCCAGAAATGACGGGCCACTGGGAGCGCCGCCTGAATGAAATCTCGCGCGGCACGGCTTCGGACCTGCAATTTATGGAGAATGTCAAGAAATTCGCAGCGATGATTGTCGATAAGGTGCGAGCGCAGTCAAGGGCCGACAAAATGTCCTTTGAAAGCTCTGAACCGGCATCAGGCAAGGGAGGGAAAGGAAGGGGCGGCACCCGGCGTTCAGGCGGCGGGAGGGACGGTTCCGGTGGTAGCAAAGGCGATGGTGACGCTTTCAGTGCGGATGGAGGCGGCAATTGGCAGAGTGGCGTTTCCGGGAAAGCGGGAGGCGAGTCCGGCGGAGCCGACAGGGGAGAGGCCGCCGGACGGTCCGTTCCAGCGGCATCGGACGCGGCCTCAGGCGAGAACGCTGTGGCGGCAGTGGCACCGAGCGAGAACGCAGCGGCGGCAGCCGCACCGGGCGGCAACGCTTCTCCAGGGCGTCGGAGCGTTGAGTCCGGTTCCGGTGCCAAGGAAGCCGCTGCTTCCCGGCCTGCTGCCCCCAAGTTCATCGGCACCTGCCCGCGTCCCGGCTGCGGCGGTCAAATCTTTATGGGACGCAAAGGGTATGGCTGCTCTCATTACAAGGAAGGCTGCGGATTTGTCATCTGGAAGGAAAGCTACGGCAGACAGCTTACCGACACCCAGATTAAGGCGCTTATCGAAAAAGGGCGCACCGCCAAGCTGAAGCTGATGCTTCCGGACGGTTCGGCTGCCGAAGGCAAGCTGACCCTCCGAAACACGGAAACGGGGGAGCTGGGGGTGGAATAGAGCGGCCAAAGAGACGCCGTGAGAGATGTTCAACGTTGGCGAGGGTAAGGGCTACGGAATTAACTGGACCCTTGGATAGCTCTAGATAGGTTCTTTTCAACTCTGCCTTGGGATCTTTAAAATGGGGCATGTCTGAACGGGAATTAGTCCCCTTTATATTCAATAAAAGACGGTTACCGGTCGATAAACCGGAAAATCTCCGGCTTATTGAACGCATTTTCTTGTTTTTCGCCAAATACGCCCGATTAAGCGGGAGGAATTCCCTCCCAGGCTTAGTTTTTAGCCATTCTTGCAGAGATAAGAGGGAGAAATTCCATCTCAGCCGGGGTGCGGACAGACCGGGGCACGAGCGCATCCTTCCGACGGAGAGGGGATTTGCCGTTTGCCGTAATGTGGTGAAAATTTCTGTATATCATTTTCCAATACAGACAATTTTCCACACTTGGGTTGACTATAGGGTGCAAGAAAAACAGCGATATTCCGGGGATTCAACGAATCTACAGGCAAAATCGTGAAAGGTAACAGGAATTCCTGGATTTACAGGTGGTACGTGCAATTCAGCCAAAATCTGCTTAAGGCCGACCGTAAAAATGATCACCAAAATAAAAATCAGCCAGTCTCCGGTTTCATGGTGACTGGCTGATTTAGTTAAGCTGCGGCTTGCCGATTTTCGCGGGTCAATTACCGCCCGCCAGTTGTCTGTCGATGGCGGCCGTCAAAGCCTCATACGAGGAACCTTTCAGAAGCGAACCGTTCACCATAAACTTGGGAGTGCCGTTAACGCCGTAGGAGCCGGCGATTTTGAAGTCCTCTTTTACGTCCAACATATAGGTCTGATTCTTGAGATCTTTCTCGAACTTAGCGTAATCGATACCGTCAATGTTGTCCTTCACGAAGTTCAGGATGAACTTCTCAGTGGCCCAAATCTTGCTCTCGTCCCCCTGATTATCGTACAGCTTGGTTACATATTCCCAGAATTTCTCGTTGCTCTGATGATAGATCGCTTCGCCTGCGCTGGCGGCCAGGTAGGAGTCACGGTCGATAAAGGCAAAGTTCATGAAGTAGTATTCGACCTTGCCGGTATCCACATAATCCTTGATGAACTGCTCCATGTAGGTTTGCGTCCATTTTTTGCAGGCGGGACATTTAAAATCGGCAAACTCGATCACCTTAACCTTGGCTTCCGGATTTCCGATCCGGGGCTGCTTCTCGTATTTGAGACCGTCAACCACGATCGTTCCCTTCACATCGGTGTAGTTGGGCAGATTACTCAAATCCGCAGCTTCTCCTGCTTGCCCCCTGGTCAGAACAAGACCGAGCGCGACCGCAAGGATAACGACCAGTCCTCCCAGCACCATAGGCAGCGCATATTGGTTTCCTGTCTTTTTCTTCTTATTCTGGCTGTTCTTCATGCATATCCTCCCGCCGAATGCTTAAATTCACTAAAATAGTATAATCATTTCGGCGGAGGGTTTTATATGCTATTTGTAACAGCGCATCCAAGCCGGCGATCAGCCGTGGCTTTTGTTCCGGCGCACAGCGGCTCCGCGAATGACGGGCACTACTTCATGGATGGAAGAAATTGTGATTAACGACTGCTGCATTTCGTGCTGAAGCTCGATCATATTGTACAGCCATTCGTTCTGCTGCTTCAGATAGACGCTCTTGACACCGGCGGTAATGGCCGGGAGCACATCGGTACGGAGAGAATTGCCAATCATCCAGGTGCGTTTTCGTTCAAAGGGTTGGCTGCTTAAAATCGCTTCCAGCGATTCCACATTTTTATGCTTCCGGATATAAATGCGGTCTTCAAAGTAGAGGTCCAGCTTCATCTGTTCGATCTTGCGCCGTTGTATCGAATGGTCTCCGCCTGTGTACAAATGCAATTGATGGCCGTCATGCTTCAGGTTGTCGAGCGTCTCGACCATGCCGGGATAGGCTTCGATTTCCTGATCGTATACGCTGAGACCAAGCTTCATTAGCTGTTCTTCCTGGAAACGATCGGCTGGCCGGTTATATTTTGCGCAGAAATAGCGGTAGGTAGCGATCAGCGACTTCGGAAAGTTGTCACTTGCGAGCCCGCTCATATTGACCGTCTCGACATCAATCTCCACTTGCTTGCGGCGGAGCTCTTCGGTTGTAGCTCCTTCTTCATTGAACCAGTCACTCATCATCTCGAAATACTGCCCCAGAATGAGGTCAAAATATTTGTTGCAGTGGACTAAAGTATCATCCAGGTCAAAGATCACCTGCTGAGTCCAATATTTCATATCACTCACTCCTTTGTTCGGCTTAAACGGGGTCCCTGGTCTAAAAAAGGCCCTATCCAAGCCAGTTCTGTATGATTGTAAGAGTATTATAATCGAATATACGATTCAAGGAACATCTGAAGTTCCGATGCGCCGTCGAGACGGATGCTGAACCGTTCGTTCTGCTCTTCCCGCAAATGGAGGCGCAGAAGTCCGGCTACCCGCAGCATCATCAGATGATGCATCAGAATGTCGCCCGACTGGCCGAGGTCGGATTGCATTTCCCAGAGCGACTTCGGCTCGTTGGCAAGATAGCGGAGCAGGCGAAGCCGCACCGGATCGGACAGCGCTTTGGTCATGCGGAGTAACAGGGTGGGCGGCTCATCTTCATTCTCCACGGGGACGTCCACGGGATACTGTACAAGCATCAGCTTTTTGTAAAAACAGTACGTGTTGATCGGCCGGTGATGCACCGTTGGCAGAAGCACGATTGTTTCCAGCTCGGGGATGTCCTCGATCACAAATCCGCCCGAGGCGTACTCGATCAGCGCTCCGGGGTCCATCTTGCTCTGCAGCAGCTTTTTCTCGGAAGCATCTTCAATAAGCAGAGGAAGCATTTTGGACTCGACATGCCGAAAGTACTGTTCATGCCAGAGCCGCAGCAGCGGTCCGTAGCCATCTTTGATTCGGCGGCACTCTTCCAGCGTGAACCCGGGAACGTAGGGGGCGGCGAGTTCAAACCATTCCTCCACGGTGGCGGACTCCATATCTTCAAGGAACAGCTGCACTTTGGCAGACGGTCCGTGGGTATAAGCCCAGCAGTAAAGAACGTCATAGTCTTCGAACGGCCATTCGGCGGCTTGCAGCAGCGCCGACACCTTTTGAGGGGGAATCCGACCGTCGAGGTCGCGCACCCACTCGGGTCCGATATCCAGATTGGAAATCCATTTTCGCGTTACATATAGCATGAAACTGTCCACCAGTTCATATACGGGCGACACGTCAATTTTCAATTCATATTCCATGAAACATGCAGTCCTCCCAGAAAATCACTCACTACTGATTATCTCTTGTTTGGTTTAGGGTTGTCCACTATAATGTTGTTTCTTATTATACTAAAAATATTAGGAGGATATCATCCGTGCCTTGACAGCGTCTTCGCTGAAGCCTTAATGGGGCTGCACTATATATCGGGTGCTATGCTTTGATGCTTGCCGCCGAACGAATGATGGGAGCCGCATAATGGGATTCCTTAATATCCTGTTCCTCTTCCTGGGGTTATTATTCTCGCCAAAATGGGAATTTTGAGGTAAGATAAGGGAACGAGTGATCGCATGGAATTTGTTCTTGCTTTTCAAGTACACTATATATGAAGTAGAACTGGGAACAGGAGAGACTGATTCATGATTATCGTGGAGCATTTAGCCAAGTCGATTGGACCGGAACAGACTCCGGTACTGAGAGATATAGGCTTTCGAATGGAATCTGGAGAACTGATCGGACTGCTCGGCGCGAGCGGGAGCGGCAAGACAACGCTGCTCCGGTGCCTGGCGCTGCGCGACAAGTGGGACAAAGGGAATTTCCGGGTGGATGGCACCGATATTCTACAGGGCGGCTTTGGCGGCAGAGTGAAAATCCGCCGTGAATGGGCGTTCCTGGAGCAGAACGCCCAGCTGAATCCGACCCGCACCGCTTTAAAGAACGTGCTGATTGGCCAAGCTGCCCAGACCCCTTTATGGCGGAGACTGACGGGAATGGTCCGTTCCGACGATTACATGGGAGCGATGGATGAACTGGAACGGATCGGCTTGCTGGACAAGGCCAAGATGAAGACAGGCCAACTCAGCGGCGGGGAGCGCCAGCGCGTTGCCATCGCCCGGGCGCTCGTCCACGGAGCCAAGGTCATTCTTGCCGATGAGCCGGTGACGGGGCTTGACCCGAAGTCGGCGCAGAGCATTATGGAGACGCTGCGGGAACTATGCAAGGAGAGCGGTCTTACGGTTGTCGCCATCATACCGCTTGAGCTTGCTGAACGCTACGCTACGCGCCTTTGGGTGCTGGACAATGGCAGGATTAGGCATGATGTCAGCGGACGCCGGCTTACCTCGCAGGAGCGGGCCGGATTATTATAGGCCGAAAGCTGCCGAATTCTGAAGAATGAAATGAGTGATCCAGTTGATTATACAAAGTATGCGGCGACCTCGTTCTCGTTCGCGGCGTTCCACCGCCGGTGTATCGGGCTTGCGCCGCACTTTCGCTGTCCCGGCGTTGCGGCGATTTGGCGCTGGTATCTTGGCGCTCTCGCTGCTATCGGGGTGCAGCTTTATCAGTGATCCCGTATCCAGGATGAAGTCGCCGAGGCTTTCAGAGGATAAGGCGACCCTGATGGCCGCCATAAGCACATTGAAGCTTATTCGTCCGAATAACGACGACGACAGCTCCATCCGCACAGAGGACCTCAACGGGGACGGCGTTCCGGAAACGCTGGTCTTCTATGAAACGCCGGGGGAGACGGTGGAAATCCACGGTTTGATTTTGGAGAAGCAGAGCGACTCCTGGGTCAAGAAGCTGACCTTCGACGGCGCGGGCACCGTGCTTGAATCAGTCGAAATCAGGGACTTGACGGGTGATGGCATACCGGAAATCATAGCCGGCTATTCCCGGGGAGACGAAGGGCTGCAGAAAGGTCTGGTCGTGTACAGCTATTCAGGTACTTCACTGGAAGAAATGCTGACGCTCCCCTACACCAAATATGTGATCGATGATTTGAACGGAGACGGGATGGATGACATAACGGTCGTTTCGCTCAAGCGGAACGAGTCCTCCACATTGTCGACCTATCAGTACAACGGCGGGTTCAAGGAGCTTGACCGGCTGGAGAATCTCGATCCTTACATTAATAATTACTACAACGTGGCTGTCGGCAAGGTAGCGAAAGGTAAAGAAGGCATCGTTCTCGATGCCGCCGTCAATTCGCATTCCGCCTACAGTTATATGGTCGTTATGGAGAATAACCGTTTCAGAGTCGTACTTTCCGGAGACGACAGTACCTTTAAGGATCGCCGGATTTCAAGCGGGGACATCAATGGAGATGGCATTATCGAAATCGGCCTGATGGAAAGACCGTCCGGCTGGGAGAATTTCGAGGCGGATGCCGTCCCCTGGTTCTACTCTTACTATAAATGGGATGGAAAGGAAGGTCTGGTCTTCGCGCTGCAGCAGTATCGTGATCCATCAGACCGGTTTACACTGAACTTTCCTCCGTCATGGCACGGCAAGGTTACGGTTGATACGAAATCCGTGCAGAATCGGTATCTCAAGTTCATCATGACCGACACCGGAGAGACGGTTGCCGAAATTTCCTTTTTCTCCACGGAGGAGTGGAATCGGGTGAAAGATGACGGCTGGGAGCTTTGGGGCCAGGATGCGGACACAATCATCGGGTATCGGGGTAAGCTGGAGCAGAATGCAGACGGAATAAAGAAAGGGAACACTACGGTTCCCGCAGAGAGGAAGGGAATCAATGAGTAAGGTGCTCATACTGGAGGATGAAGAATCCATCCGCAGTTTTATTGTCATCAACTTGAAACGCAACGGGTTTGAAGTGCTGGAAGCGGGCGACGGCAATGAAGCTCTCGCCAAGCTGAATGCGGTACCCGATATTGATATCGCGCTGCTAGACGTGATGGTGCCGGGTATTGACGGTTTCGAAGTATGCAGACGAATCCGCGAGACGAATGAACGGATCGGCATCATTTTTCTGACGGCCAAGGTGCAGGAGCAGGATAAGGTATATGCGCTGTCCGTCGGCGCCGACGATCATGTCAGCAAGCCTTTCAGCCCGACGGAGCTGATCGCCCGCATCCAATCGCTCCTCCGGAGAGTGAATGTGCACCGGGAGCAGTCCGCCAAGGTGTCTTTTCAGTCCGGCCCGTTTACGCTGGATCTCATTTCCAAGCAATTCAAGCGCAGCGGAACTCCTATCGAGCTTACACCGACCGAATTTTCGCTCGTGCAGTTTTTCTTTGAAAAAGAAAATACACCGCTCAGCCGGGATCTTCTGCTCGATCATGTGTGGGGCAAGGAGTATATGGGCGACCCGAAGATCGTAGACGTCAACATCCGCAGGCTGCGTCAAAAAATCGAAAACAACCCATCGGAGCCCGAATATCTGCAGACAGTATGGGGGCACGGTTATAAGTGGAAAGGTCAGGGACAATGATCAAGAAGGGGATGCGCAGACAGATTGTTTTACACTACATTCTTGTAGTTTTTTTGGCGCTTCTCCTCGTGGAAGTCATCTTTCTGATCGTAATTCGGACGTATTACTATGACAGCATCTATACCCGGATTACGACACAACTCAATCAGGCGGAATATTTTTATCGGGTCACTAGTAGGGACTCCCCGATTTCCCTGCAGGAGCTGCTGCGCAGCTTCGAACTAAAGGATACGGAGCTTCAAGTGCTTACACTGAAAGGCGATATGATCACAAGCTCGACGGGCTTCCAGCCTGACCGGACGATTACGACGAGCGATGTGCCGGAAGCGGTCGGCGGCGGAATCGGACGGTGGGTCGGCAGACAGCCGGGAACTAACGAAAACGTTATGGCCGTCTCCAAAGTGCTGCAAATCCACGGCCGCGACTCCTATGTGCTGCGTTATGTGACCTCTGTTGAAGGAGTGAACGCCGATTTGTTTAACGTCACTCTTATCTCGGTTAGCGTTGGCATAGCCGTACTTGCGGTCGTCGCCGCTTTCAGCTTCGGGTTGGCCAACTCAATTATCAAGCCGTTGAACAATATTACGGCGGTATCCGCGCAAATGGCCAAAGGCAAATTCAATGCGCGCATTAAGGGAGATTATCTTTACGAGATCGGCGAGCTTGCTTCCACCCTGAATTACTTGGCCGAGGAGATTGTGCGGAGCAATCAGATCAAGGACGATTTTATCTCCTCGATATCGCATGAACTCAGGACGCCGCTGACCAGCATCAAGGGCTGGAGCGAGACGTTAATCTCCGGCGGTTACGACCCCGAAGAAACAAAGCTCGGTATGAGCATTATTTCCAAGGAGAGCGACCGGCTGATTGGGCTTGTCGAGGAGATCCTCGACTTCTCCAAGCTGCATCAGAATGAAATGAAGCTTTCCATCGGCATCGTAGGTGTAAAAGAGCTGCTGCAGGAAATTATTCTGAATCTGTGGGCCAAAGCTGAGAAAAAGAGCATCAGGCTTGTGCTGGAGGCGGAAGAAGGCATTTATGTCAGAGGCGACGCTAACCGGCTGAAGCAGGTGTTCCTGAATTTGACAGACAATGCGGTTAAATTCTCGCATGAAGGCTCAGTCATCATGCTTTCTGCGCGCCGTGCTGACGAGGAAAAGGCCGAAATCGTGGTGCAGGATAGCGGAATCGGCATCAGCCAGGATCACTTAAACCGGGTTAAAGACCGCTTCTTCCAGGTGGATTCGCTTAATGGCGGCACCGGGCTTGGTCTGGCTATTTCTCAGCAGCTGGTGGAGCTTCATGGCGGAACGATGGAAATTGAAAGCGAGCTTGGCAAAGGCACTAGGGTTACGGTGTACCTGCAGCTTGCGGAGCCGTCTCCGGAAGTGGAGACGATGGGGCAGGAGAGCCTGCCCATGCCGGAGGAAAATCATGATCGGGAGGAGGGAAATACATGAGTTCGCCGGTTATTGGAGATATCCACACTTCCCAGGGCAGACTTACCGTGGTTCGAGCAGACTCCGGTATGGCCGGAGATGTTCTGAAGCTGCTGCGGGAAGCGGCGCAGTGGATGCGCGATAACGGCCTTACACAATGGAAACCGGAGCAGTTCAAGGAAGAGGAAATCCTGAGTTACTTTGACGAGCGTGAGGTCTATATCGTTATGCAGGGCGGCGTGGCTGCCGGTATGTTCACCCTGCAATTTGGAGACCCCCAGTACTGGGGACGGCGAAATGACGAGTCATTTGCTTATCTTCACAGGCTTGCAGTGGCGATGCCTTTCCGTGGAGCGGGACTGGGCAGCAAGCTGCTGAAGTTCGCCGCCGAGACGGCCAAAGCCTCCGGACGCAGCGGGCTTCGTCTAGATACGATCGCCGATAATGTAAAGTTGAACCGGTATTACCAGAGCCAGGGATTCCGTTATATGGGCACCAATGATGTCGGCGGAGGGCGGCTTGTCAATCTGTATGAAAAAATAGAGATTTTAAGCGATATGAATGCTATTCGGTTGCAGTATTTTGATGTAGCGGACTTCGAATGTCTGAGACGTTGGAGCGTCTCGCCGGATTTCCTCAAGCAGTGGGCGGGGCCTTCGCTTCACTTTCCGATACAGGATGATGAGCTGAGAAAATATCTCACCGGCGCCAACCATCCCGCTGAGTCCGAGCTGATGGTTTACAGCGCCGTGCATATGGCAACGGATACCGTTATCGGACATCTCAGTCTGGCCGGCATTGACCGGGATAACGGTTCGGCCCGAATTACCAGGGTCATACTTGATCCGGAATACCGGGGAAAGGGCTATGTACGCCGGATGATTGGCGAAGCTATGCGCATCGGGTTTGAATCATTGGACCTGCACAGGCTTGCGCTCGGTGTCTTTGATTTCAATACCTCCGCGATTCGTGCTTATGAAGCTCTTGGATTCCGCCGGGAAGGCGAGCATCTCGAAGCGGCCCGTTTCAGTGACCGCTATGCGAATCTTATCGAGATGGCTATGCTGGACAGAGAGTGGAATGAAATGAAACACAACATTATATAACGTACATAACGGGCGTCATTCGTTCCGGGAGTTTAACTCTAAATAAGAAAGGGTTGTTTCACAGACATTAACCTGTTGAAACAACCCTTTTTGATTCTGGTTCTTACGAGAGCAGCCCCCCGGCCCGGAGTCTTCCGGTGCCGGCCTTCTCGTATACATCCTGAAGCAGCCGGGAAGGCTGGGTAAGGATAAGCGGTTTGGGCGCAACCGTCTCGTTCGGTCCGACCACAGCGATCCGATCAATGCTTCCTTTTACAACAGCCCCTTCTTTGATAAGAGCATCTTCCCCTATGATCGCATTTTCGATGTATGCGTTTTTGCCGATGCGGGCGCCGGGCATAATCACGCTGTTCGTGACGAAGGAGGTTTTGCCGATTTCAACATTGTCGAAAATAACCGAACGTTGGATATTGCCTTCCACAGAGGCATACTCGCTAATCAGGGATTCCGCATCTGTGGATTGACCTTTGGACCGGATGGAGGATGGTTTGGATACTTGAGAGCGGCTGTACATGGGCCAATTCGCATTGTTAAATTTCCAGCCATCTCGTTGCAGGAGATCCATATGTGCCTCCCACAGGCTTTCCACCGTGCCCACGTCACGCCAATAGCCTTTGAAACGGTAAGCGAAAAGGATATCATCATTCTGAAGCATGGCGGGAATTACATCCTTGCCGAAATCGTGGCTGGAACTCTTGTTCGCTGCGTCGCTAAGCAGGTGAGCCTTGAGATAATCCCAGCGGAACATATAAATACCCATTGAAGCCAGGTTACTTTCCGGTTGTTTGGGCTTCTCGACAAAACTCGTGATTTTCAGATCATCGTCAACATTCATGACACCAAAGCGGCTGGCTTCCTCCCACGGGACTTCCATGACGGAAATAGTCGTCTCGGCGTTTTTAGCAAGGTGATAATCAAGCATTTGGCGGTAATCCATATGGTAAATATGATCACCGGACAAAATAAGCACATTCTCTACATTAAGTTTGTCGATATATGGAATGTTTTTATAAATAGCATCTGCCGTACCCGTATAGCAATTTCTTTCTTCACTGCCGGAGGGCAGCAGTGTTACGCCTTTGCGTTCTTCCGACCGGAGACCCCAGGCCTCTCCCGTACCGATATGGCTGTGAAGGGAACCAGCTTCATATTGCGTCAGTACGCCGATCGTATCAATACCCGAGTTCACACAATTGCTGAGGGGAAAATCAATAATTCTGAAATGTCCTCCGAAAGGGACGGCCGGTTTGGCCATACTGGATGTAAGTGGAGCAAGTCTGCGCCCTTCCCCGCCTGCTAATAGCATGGCGATGCAATCTTTTTTACTCATTCGTTTACCCCTCCAAAAATGTGTTTTGTCAAAACAATACATGTTATATAACCTGACCGACTGACGTCTGAAATGTGAACAACGAAGCTAAGTGAAATATATTACAAAGTCCATTGGAAAATTACACAAAAATGACTGAGATCTTCATTTCTTTTTCACTTATTTGCCAGCACCAATTATTTTCAAACGAATGCAATTGGGGTAATGTATTAGGTGCATCCTGTTATATAAAATATTCCTACAAAGTGCGGCTTTGCTTCGGAGTATATTAAGGTACTTTGCAGGGACCCCGGAAACCTTAAATCATTCTTACAAAAGGTGGTATTTCAATTGGCTGAGCAACCAACAGCAGTAAACATGCCGTCACCGGAGGATATTTACTTGTTTCACGAAGGTACCCATTACCGCAGTTATCGCATGCTCGGAGCGCATATTTCCGTGGAAGAAGGAGTTCCCGGAGTACGTTTTTCCGTGTGGGCGCCCCATGCAACATATGTAGGATTGGCTTGCGATCGAAACGGCTGGGATGGAAGCCGTGAGGAAGACTCGTTATATAAGATACCCGATTCGGGGATTTGGACTCGTTTTTTCCCGGAAATTGCCCGGGGAACATTTTACAAATACAGAATCGTCGGCCAGGACGGCTCGAGCTTTTTGAAAGCGGACCCTTATGGATATCAGGCTGAGGTCCGTCCGGCTACCGCGTCGGTTGTGTCCGATATTGAAGGCTATCGCTGGGGTGATGGGGCCTGGCGGCGTAAGAACAAAGGTTCTTACAACAAGCCTCTCAATATTTACGAAATGCACCTTGGCACATGGAGACAGAAGGAAAATATTCATAACAAGGAAGGCGGGGAGCTATACACCTATACGGAAGTCGCCGACCTGCTGATTCCCTATTTGCAGGAGCTGGGCTATACGCATGTGGAGTTCATGCCGCTGGCGGAGCACCCGTACGATCTTTCTTGGGGGTACCAGGGAACGGGCTATTTCGCCGCAACGAGCCGGTACGGAGAGCCGAAGGAGCTGATGTACCTGATCGACCGCCTGCATCAGGCGAATATCGGCGTTATTCTCGACTGGGTGCCTGCCCATTTTGCAAAGGATGATCCAGGCCTGCGCTTATTTGACGGCTCGCCATGCTATGAGTACAGCGATCCGATGCTGGCGGAGAAGCCGGGATGGGGAACGCTTTCTTTTGACTTCGGCAGACCGGAGGTCTTATCGTTCCTTATTTCCAACGCTTTGTTCTGGTATGACGTGTACCATATCGACGGCATGCGTGTGGATGCGGTTACCAGCATGCTGCGCCTTGATTTTGAGAAGCAGGAACATCAGTTCAGACGCAATGTCAATGGCGGTCTTGAGAATCTTGAGGCCATAGCCTTTTTGCAGAATTTGAATACCACAGTGTTTCAGCATTACCCGCATGCGTTGATGATGGCGGAGGAATCCAGCGCGTGGCCGCTCGTAACCGCTCCTGTTCACGATGGCGGGCTTGGTTTCAATTACAAATGGAATATGGGCTGGATGAACGATACGCTTGCATATGTCGAGAAGGAGTTTGATGCCCGCCCCTATCATCACAATTTGCTGACATTCCCGATTGCCTACGCTTACTCGGAGAATTACACGCTGCCGCTTTCCCACGATGAAGTGGTGCATGGCAAGAGGTCGCTGCTGAATAAGATGCCAGGCTCCTATGAGCAGAAGTTCGCGGGCCTCCGGCTGCTGCTGGGTTATCAGATGACAAGCCCCGGCAAAAAGCTGCTCTTCATGGGCGGCGAATTCGGCCAGTTCATCGAATGGAAGGATCAGGAGGAGCTCGACTGGCTGCTGCTCGATTATGAGAGCCATCGGAAAATGCTGGCCTACACGGCTGCGCTCAACAAGTTCTACATTGAAGAGAAAGCGCTTTGGGAGCTTGATCACAGCTTTGATGGGTATGAATGGATCAGCGCGGACGACAACTGGCAAAGCGTCATTACTTATATTCGCAAAGGGAAAAAGGCTGGCGACCAGCTTGTTGTCGTCATCAACTTCCAGCCGGTGGAGCGGCCGAATTACCGAATCGGCGTTCCGAAAGCGGGAACCTATGAAGTGGCATTCAATTCGGAAAGACCGGAGTTCGGCGGCTCCGGAACGTCGCCAGGCCCATTGAAGACAGAGAAACAAGAGATGCATGGCCAGCTCCAAAGCCTTGCACTGACCCTGGCTCCGCTCAGCATGGTGGTGCTAAAAAAGAGTGGACGGAAGGCGAAGGGAGATGAGACGGCAGTATTAGATGAAGTTCCAAAAGGAAAAGCTAAGACGACGCGTGCCAAAGCTAAGAGTGAAGCTAAACCGGCTGACAAGACTCCAAAGTCCGAAACGCCGGCCAAAAAAGCAGCTCCGCGCAAACGTAAAACAAAAAGCGACGAAATCCCGCAGGAAACGAATCACTCTATTTAACAGTTAGTTACACAAGAGGAGGAAAAGGGAATGAAAGTGCTGTTTGCCGCTGCGGAAGGCCACCCGTTTATCAAAACGGGAGGCCTTGCCGACGTAATTGGTGCGCTGCCGAAGGCGCTGAAAGAAGCCGGAGTGGACGTAAGAGTCATTTTGCCGAAGTACCGCGGGATTCCGGAGAAATACCGCTTACAAATGGAGCCTGTCAAGGTAATCGAGGTGCCTGTAGGCTGGCGGAATCAATACTGCGGAATCGAGCGGCTGGATCATGAAGGGGTGCCAGTCTATTTTATAGACAATGAATACTACTTTGGCCGTGACGGCATATACGGATATCTGGATGACGCGGAACGGTTTTCTTTTTACAACAGAGCCGTTTTAGAGGTGCTCCCGGCGATTGACTTCCAGCCCGATGTGCTGCACTGCCATGATTGGCACGCCGCCGTCATTCCCATGCTTCTGGAGGGGCATTACCGCAACAATCCGTTCTACAGCAACATCCGTACCGTATTCACCATACATAATCTGCTGTATCAGGGAGTGTTTCCATTTGAGGTTCTGGGCGATTTGCTCGGCCTGGACGGCAGCTTTTTTCTCGGGGTGGAATACTACGGCAATGTTAATTTCCTTAAAGGCGGCATCGTGTTCAGCGATCATGTGACTACGGTCAGTCCGACCTATTCGCAGGAAATCAGAACGCCACACTTTGGTTACGGTCTGGACGGCCTGTTGAATGACCGGGCCGATCATTTAAGCGGTATTGTCAATGGTATTGACACGAAGGCCTATAATCCGGCGACTGATTCCAAAATCTTTACGAAATACCGGAATAATCTGAACAAGAAGACCGAGAACAAAATCGGTTTACAGCAGGAACTGGGTCTCCCGGTAGCACCGCATATCCCGCTTGTAGGCATGGTCACTCGCTTAGTCGATTCGAAGGGACTTGACCTCGTGACCCGGGTGTTGGATGAAATGCTGTATTTCGACACCGTCCAGTTTGTCGTCCTTGGTACCGGGGATGAAGCATACGAGCGCTGGTTCCGCGAAGCCGCATGGCGTTATCCGACCAAGCTGTCTGCGCAGATCCGGTTCAGCGATGAGCTGTCGCGTAAAATCTATGCCGGAAGCGATTTGTTCCTGATGCCGTCGAAGTTCGAACCGTGCGGAATCAGCCAACTGCTCGCTCTGCGGTATGGCAGCGTTCCGGTTGTCAGGGAAACGGGGGGGCTGAATGATACCGTTCACTCCTATAACGAGGAAACGGGGGAAGGGAACGGATTCACCTTCCGAGATTATAACGCTCATGACATGATGAACACCCTTCGCCGGGGGATATCCTTCTATAACAAGCCCGAGCATTGGAAACGCGTGACCCGCAACGCTTTTACGGGAGATTATAGCTGGGATGTATCCGCGCAGGAGTATATCGATATCTATAAGAAGATCACCGGGCAGGGATAATATTCGGGCTGAATGTACGCTGATTCACGAAAATAAAGAAAAAGGCAGCTTTCTCACAAGTGCTTGAGCGCTAGAGAAAGCTGCTTTTTTTACCGAAATCCGATACTTAAGTCTAGACTGATTTTGCGGCGGCCAGCTTGAACTTATCGGTGTACGGGAGAGTGCTCTGTTGATACTCGGCCGGACGCGTTATGAACGAAAGGGGGCATCTTCTGCTCTACACGGCGGGATAAAATGCGGAATCCATACGGTTCGAGAGAGATGTGCATGATACCTTCATCGGGTCTTACCGCGTCGCCAGAGAGCGCATCGGTCCAATCGTCGGTCTCAATCGTGTGGCTTAAGCTGCGGGGTTCGGGTGAATTGTTCATCCAGATTGTAAAATGGGTATCGCTGTCCACACGTTCATAAATGATGCAGGGATCATCCTTGCAGGCGCCCAGAATCCGGTAACTTCCGCCTCGCAGCGCAGGATTCTCCTTGCGAAGTGAAATCATTATTTTATAGAAATCAAGAAGCTCATGATCCTGTCTGTCTGGGTCCCATTCCATACATTTACGACAGCCGGGATCGCCTTCGCCGGACAGCCCAATTTCGTCACCGTAGTATATACATGGCGTACCAATGAAGGTGAATAGGAAGGCGACCGCGAGCTTCATTTTCCGCTTGTCTTCCCCGAGAACGTTAAGCAGACGCGGGGTGTCGTGACTGCACAGAAGGTTAAAGATGACTTCATTGGCCTGCTTGGGGTAGCGCATGAGCAGACCGCCTATTTTATTTGAGAAGGTGTAGCTGTCCATTCCGCCGTTAAAGAATTCCAGAACGGTTCCGGAGAACGGATAGTTCATGACGGAATCGAACTGGTCTCCGAGCAGCCAAGCTAGCGAATCGCTCCATACCTCGCCTACGATATAAGCGTCCCGATTGGCTTTTTTCACAACCTTGCGGAAATCATGCCAGAAGTGGTGATCGATCTCGTCGGCCACGTCGAGGCGCCAGCCGTCCAGCTTGACTTCCTTGATCCAGTATTCCGCCACGTCCAGCAAATAGGACTTGACTTCCGGATTGGCCGTATTGAATTTGGGCATTGCCTCATAAAATCCGAAGGTATCGTAAGTCGGTATACCGTCCACGACTTCTACGGGGAAGGAATTGATATGGAACCAATCAGCATATTTGGAGTGTTCGCCTTTCTCCATAACATCCTGAAAGGGCGGAAATTGTTTGCTGCAGTGGTTGAACACCGCATCGAGCATGACGCGGATGCCTTTCTCATGGCAGAGATCGACCAAAGTCTTCAGCTGCTCATTATCGCCAAATTGCGGATCCACCCGTTTATAATCAATGATGTCGTATTTATGATTGGACGGGGACACGAACAGCGGCGTGAAATAAATCGCATTTACGCCGAGATCAAGCAGGTAGCTGAGATGATCGATTACCCCCTGGATATCGCCCCCGAAAAAGTTGTCGTACTTCGGTTCACCGCCCCAGGCTTCAGTTCCCTCCGGGTCATTGGCCGTGTCTCCGTTGGCGAAACGTTCCGGCATAATTTGGTAGAAGACCGCTTCTTTAGCCCACTCCGGAACCTTGAACAAATCAACTTCATGGATATACGGGAAGTCGAAATTGTTACCCGGAGGCTGCGGTATCTCATGCATAATCCCTTTGCTGGACATATAAGCCGTTTCACCGCCTGATTCGATTCGAAAAAGATAGGACAACCGTTTATATTTAGGCCGCGCACAGGCTTCCCAATAATCGAATAGTTCGTCGGAAGCGGCTTTTTCCATCGCAATTTCCTCGAAAGTCTGATCCCAAGCATATTTGTCACCGGTCATGACATATACCGCATCAGCGTCATCCCGTTTGGTCCGCATCAGCAGATGCACGGATTCCTTGTCATAGGCATATGCCCATTTATCGCGTGGAACGTGATACAAAGCTTCCAGCAGCATGGTCTCCCCTCCTAAATCTGATTGAAGCGCCACTACGCCTCCCGAGCGGTATACTTAGTTTAATACCCTTAAATACATAGTATTAAACTATTTTTCTGAATGTTTTCAGAAACTGATACTGCCACTCAACCTGCTAATTTCGCAAATAAAGGATGCGGCACTTCCCTATAATTTTGGTCAATTTGTCAACAAAATACTCTTTGCATATTCATGTAGGTTGAACTATAATAAGTCGGTCTGGGTCAAAAAGGCAACTAACATACTTAGAGATGGGCTTCAAATCGCCCGACGAGAGAACAGGGGAGAGAAAGAGAAAATGAACAAATGGATCAAAATGTCTATGGGGATGCTGCTTGCGGCAAGCCTTATTTCTGGCTGCGGCAAGGATGGTTCCACTACCAACACCACAGAGGGCAATGCCGGCGCGGCGAAGACCTTGACGCTGGGAACAAGCGCGGACTTTCCGCCGTATGAATTCCACAAGATAGTGGAGGGTAAAGATACCATCGTCGGTTTTGACATTGATATTGCCAAGGAGATTGCTTCCGATATGGGCGCGGAGCTGGTCATCAAGGACCTGCCGTTTGACTCGCTGCTGAATGAGCTGTCCAGCGGAAGAGTGGATATGGTCATTTCAGGTCTTAGTCCGACTCCGGATAGAGCCAAGCAAATCGATCTGTCCGACATTTATTATAAAGCCGAGCAGGCCGTTGTGGTCCGCGAAGCTGACAAGGATAAATTCAGCACGATGGATACCTTGAAAGGCGCGAAGATCGGCATTCAGACCGGTTCCATTCAGGAAGATATCGCGAAAGGAATCGAGGGGGCGAAGCTGACATCGCTCGCTAAAATTTCCGATATCGTGCTCCAGCTTCAATCAAACCGTGTCGATGCATCCATTATGGAAGGGCCGGTAGCCAAATCTTTTGTAAAAAATGTAAAGGGTCTGACTATTACTGACGCGAAGCCGCAAGTGGAAGATGACGGTTACGTCATCGGGGTCAAGAAGGGCAACTCGGAGCTCCTGACACAGATCAACAAGACTCTGGGCGAGCTGAACTCTGCTGGAAAGATCGAAGAGTATGTGACCAAGGCGAGCGATCTGGCCGTGAGCAAGTAAGCTTTAAAGCTGCGCTGGTATGTTGCTTTTCACTCAAATGAAGAAAATGGCGGTGGTCCGCCGTTTTCTATTTTTTTGTTGATAGGAGGTTTGGGGTAGGATGAATTTGCTAAATATGGCCTATGAATACCGCAGCTTTTTTCTGACCGGACTGCAGTACACGCTGCTTCTCGCGGTAATCGGAGTCATCTGCGGCTTCGTGCTCGGGATCGTCGTTGCTCTGCTGCGGATGTCAAGCTTCAGAGTGCTTCGCTGGATCGCCGCCGCCTGGGTGGAATTTCTGCGCGGAACGCCGATGCTTGTTCAATTGTTTATTATTCACTACGGTCTTCCTTCAATCGGACTTGAGTTTACCGCGATACAGTCGGGGGTGATTACTCTTACAATCAACAGCTCAGCTTATCTTGCCGAAATATTCCGGGCGGGTATTCAGGGCGTGAACCTGGGACAGACGGAAGCGTCACGTTCACTCGGGATGACGCAGGCGATGACCATGCGCTATATTGTTCTTCCGCAGGCGTTGAAGAATGTACTCCCGGCGATAGGCAACGAGTTCATCACCATCATCAAAGAATCGTCCATTGTCGGCATGATTGGAGCGATGGATTTGTTGTTCCAAGCCAGAACCATTACCACGATTACCTATGACGGACTGACTCCGCTGCTGGTTATTACTCTGATGTATTTTATTCTGACATTTACATTATCCAAGGTCCTTGGCCGGCTGGAAAGGAGATGGAGCGCCAGTGATCACCGTTAAGAACTTGCAAAAGGCATTTGGAAAGCTGGAAATTCTGAAAGGTATCGATCTTACGATACAAAAAGGTGAAGTGATTGTCGTCATCGGTCCCAGCGGCTCGGGAAAAAGCACCTTTTTACGCTGCCTGAATCTGCTGGAACAGCCGACAGGCGGGGAAATTACCTTTGAAGGACAGTCCATTACGGACCGGAAGCATGATATCAATGTTACTCGCGAAAAAATGGGTATGGTCTTCCAGCAGTTCAATCTGTTTCCCCACAAGACCGTACTGCAAAACATTACGCTGGCTCCGATCAAGGTTAAGAAGCAGTCTCCTGCGGAAGCGGACAAAATAGCGATGGACCTGCTGCGCACCGTCGGTCTCGAAGATAAAAAGGATGCCTACCCGTCGCAGCTCTCGGGCGGGCAGAAGCAGCGGATCGCAATCGCCCGCGCGCTTGCCATGCATCCGCATGTCATGCTGTTCGACGAGCCGACCTCGGCGCTTGACCCTGAGATGGTGGGCGAGGTGCTTGAGGTCATGAAGAAGCTGGCCGAGCAGGGCATGACTATGGTCATCGTTACCCACGAAATGGGCTTTGCCCGCGAGGTAGGGGACCGGATTCTGTTCATGGACGGCGGGTTTATCGTCGAGCAGGGAACGCCTGCCGAAGTGTTTGGCAGCCCAAAGAACGCCAGAACGAAGGATTTTCTGAGCAAGGTTTTGTAACGTCTCAAGATAAATACGGCCCGGGAGTGAACATTTGCTGCCAACCCGTATTGAAAAAAGAAGCGCCAGTGATCAGCTACTTTAGCTGTTCTGGCGCTTTTTCATAATTATTGGGCGTAATCTCCGGTGTAGTTAATCAGCGAAACATCCATAACGCCTTCGATGGAGGAAATGTCATGGACGAACGAGGTGTTGTTGTCCCGCATTCTGAGTTCGACCGTAAGCTCCACAAAGTCCTTGCGGATCGTCTTGGATCTCAGCGTATGTTCAATTTTCCGCATCCGGACCCGAAGCTCCGTGGTGGCGTCTTCCGAGTGACGGATAATCAGCAGGTAAGGCTGCTCACGGACTTTGCGGCGGGACAGCCACAGCAGTACGAGTCCAATGACGAGGGAGCCGATGAGCGCGACAGGATAGAGTTTGGCTCCAGTCGCAATGCCGCCCGCGATTGACCAGAACATGTATACAATGTCCAGCGGGTCTTTGACGGCGGTACGAAAACGCACGATACTGAGTGCTCCAACCATACCGAGAGAGAGCACGATATTGGAGCTGATGGTCATGATAATCATGCTTGTAATCATGCACATGAGCACGAAGGCGGCATTGTAATTATAGCTGTAGACGACCCCGCGAAAGGTTTTGCGGTAAATGTAAAAGATGAACAGACCGACACCTAAGGAAGTGATAAGACCGAGCAGGACATCGATATATGAAACGGTCCGGAAGGCATCAAGGTGCAGCGCGCTTTTTTTAAATAAATCCTGGAAATTTATAGTGTCATCCATTTTGAGGTGTATCCCCTTATCGTTTGAAATGAAGTTTGGCGGCTTCCCTGCATATTACATATTTGGATATCGTGGACCGGACGCTCGCAGCCGGGGTGGTGATGAGACGTACCGGTTCCGGCAGGAAGCGGTTGAATTTAATTTCCAGAATGGTCCGTGTGGAATCGTCCAGAGCTTCCCGAAAAGCCAGCCCGGGGTCGAACAGATCCAGACTGTTGATGCCGGAGGACAGCTTCTTGTCGAATGTAATACGGACATCCCCGTAATCGTATACATAGGCTTCACGCACGTAATCGACGATTGCCGCCCGGCGGAAGCCCTTATAAGTAAGTGCCCTGTATAAATCCCGAACAAGAGGATGCGGCGAATCCGCAATCGACGAGGCGTCCCCGTGCACAATGTTTTCATACTCGGGGCGGGTTAGCGGAGCGCTCTCTTTACTTACATAATCCCCGTATTTACTCTTGCGTTCCAGCTTAATCGAACTGTCGCTTGCATTGTATATCCGAATTCGAAACTTCTCGCGCCCAAAAATTCCGTTTGTCTTATCGTACAGCGCATGATCCACAGGACTGTCGAAGTACAGACTGCGGATGCCGTAGCCGTCCGCGTTCTGCGAATACGGATCAAGCGGAAGCAGCGACGCTACACGCTGACGCATGGATAAATATTCATGGGGATGCAGATAATATTTGAATTCGTGCCTGAGAGGCCGGCCCATAAATTCCATGTCAGTTCACCTTAACCTCTCTGACTCCGTTGTAGGCAGTGCCTTCACCGTCGTAATAAATATCAAATGCGATTTGCGAATGTCCCTTGCCGTCGGCCGCCGTTACCTTCCAATAGTACGTTCCTGGCGAAAGTCCGCTGAGCCGCACGGAGGTACCCGGTGTGCTTATCCGTTTGACCACCTTTGTAAACTGCGGGTCCCTGGCCAGAGTAAAATCATAATTCAGGGTGTCTCCTTGAAGGTCGAACGAGGCATCCCACTGAAATACGGAAGTTGTCCCCTCCTGATGCAGATCGTCCAGAAAGAAGGGCTTGGGCTTCTGTATATCTTCAATAAACCGCTTCATGGAGCGTTCGGGAACTGTACTGATCGTTGCCAGATCCTTGGGGACATCGGAAAAGAGCTCCGGGAGAAAGCCTTTGTCGGGCTGCTTACTGGTGTACAGCTGTGTGATAGGGGCGTACAACGCGACTCTTTTGGAAATGATATCGTTATTGATATAGTCCCGGTACAACTCGTCGATCTTGTCCTTTAGCAGGTTCACATTTTCCATATTGCGGAAAAAACGGTTATGCAGCTTGGAGCCCCAATAATTGCTGATGCCGCTGCTGTAAGTGATGATGTTAGCCGAATTTTGCTGCAGCTCCCATCCTCCATCATAGTCCCATGGAAGGAAGTACCATTTTTCGGAGTTAAGCGGGGAGTATAGCAGGAAATTCTGGGTATTCGTATCCATGTTGTCCATTAAAATGTTGGAGGCCATCCAGGTCAGATAGTTATCCAGGTCAAAGTGCTTGTCTATAACTTCATTGATTGGAATGGACAGATTGTTCACATCTTTCAGCATGTCCAGCAGTTTCCGGTGATCTTCACGCCCGTTGATTTGCAGGCGGGTTTCAAACTTGGCCTTGTCATACAGCGGATCATCCTGCAGCCGAAGCTCACCCTGATACTCGAAAAACTCAAACATGGTAGCTTTGTATAACTGTCCGTATGGGTCAAGCCAGTGATTCTTCAGGAATTGCTTGTTAGGCTGTTCGATCTGAGTGTACAGTCCATAATCGATGAACGGCTTTGAATTGGCCGCGCCGCCTTCGCTCAGATCCTTCACATAGAGATGCACGAAGCGGGTACGCAGACTTGTAATATTCGGGATGGTCTCGAACAGATCGAAGCTGAGTTTATTGCGCAGCCTCGAGGGGTCGTAGGCATGCTTGTTCAAGTTAATCGTGCGCTGATCATTCCATAGTCCCGCCAGATCATTCAGTTTGATCTTGTACGACCGCTGGGAAGCATACCGCGTCGAATTCCCGCGAAGTGAAACATGGGCGTTGGCTTCCTGGGATGAGTAGCCAAAGGACCCTGAAGCCGGTCCGCTGCCATCGGCTGCGCCTTCCTGCAGGATGGCGTTCAGCGAGCCTTCTTCCATCCGGCTGCGAATCCGGTTCAGCTCATACCAGGTGAGGGGGGCTTCGCCTTCTTGTTTGTCACCTTCAAGCACGGTCAAATACAAGGTATCCACGGAGGTATCATTGTCCCTTTCATAGATGCGCTTGTCCTCGGCCAGCTTATCCTGGGTAACCGGCTCGGAGATTGGGGAATCCGCCGCCTTCGGGGCGCTCTTCTCATCCAAGCCGCTGTCCATGCAGCCCGTCAGCAGAATGACCAGAACGGCAAGCGTAACGGACGCCAGCCCCGGACGGAACAGACGCCCCCGTTCCCGCTTGACCGGATTAACAGGCTGAGCGCAGAAGGTGTGGTAGTCAATGCTGCGGACATAAATGATTAACCGTCCGAGTGCAAGCAGCACGGCAATAAAGGAAGCGGCAAACAAACCATAGCCATCGTAGCCGCCCAGCATAGAGAGGGTGCTTAAGCCGGTATTCAGAACGAGAAAGACACCGCTGATCATAAAAACACCTTTCCGGTCATCGTAATACAGCAGAAGCAGCATGATGACGAATGTAATGATGAAGAAATAATAGCCTAACAAAAGGATGATATACACATCAAGCTGATTCATGCTAAAACCGATCATGGGCAGAAGCTTGATGCCGAGCGCAAGACTGATAACCGTAAACATGAGCTGGGTTTCCATGACTAACGTCAGTTCACGGATCAGCGTCCGCTGCATCTCCCGGCGGGCCTCTGATATTTCCTTAAATGTTCCCCGCTGCCGAATCAGATCGTAATAACCTCTGAATTTCTCATAGAAATTGGTCTCGACGGCGACCGTAAAGAGAATGAGGGTCGGCATGACGCTTAAGTAGGCATAGAAGACCGGCGTATCATAAAAAGGAGAGACGAGATAGCGGCCGGCCACCTCTTTGTTCTGCGGGCCGAACCAGTACACGAAGCTGTGTGTGTATACACCCGTATAGAGGAATGTGCCAATTCCGAACAACGCTGGATATTTGCTGAAATAGGACAGAAAATGAAAATATAAGCGGGAATCCCGAGGGGGAAACACCTGCTCGAAGTGCCTATTAGTCAGCAGCAGCACAAGGAAAAAGCCCGCATCCACTGCGGCCAGCATTCCCGCGGCTGTCTGATAGGGTGTATATTCGCAGACGGCCCAGGCTCCCAGTGCGGCGGTGCCGGCACCATACAGAAAGCCGCGAAAGATGCGCTTGTAATCCTTGAGCGCCGTAAGGTGAACGGACTGCAGCCAGATGAGGATCAGCTCCATAAACAGGAGAAACGCGGCAGCCTTGTACGCGAATCCGGCTTCAACGCCTTTTAGGAACACCAGCGCCGCTACCGCACCCGCAGGCAGACATACGGCTGCTGCCCCGTAGTAGGAGGAAAGGGCGTGCTGGTATTGCTTCTGGAACAGCATATCCGACAGGAAACGGGTCAGCACCATAGAGACGCCGCCGGTGACCAGCACAGAGAAGATGAAGGCATACACAATGGTGGTCATGAACAGTTCCCGCTCCAGAAAGGCCGCGCCGGAAACCGCCATCAGACGCTGAATGCCGGCCACCATTGCCATACAGAGGATCATCGGTCCGACCGTCGACATGGACGAGTAGGCGTATGCCCGAATCTGACGAAGCAGTCCCTGCTGGTTATGTAGTTTTCTTAGCTCGAAGCCGATGCCGGCCATGACCGCCCCTCCTCATAATTCAGATAAAATTCGCGGTAGCCCTCGATGAACTGTTCTCTGGTATAGTGCGCCTCCGCCCGTTTAAGACCGTTGAGGCCCATCTGCTCCCGCAGCTCGCGGCTGCGGCCAAGCCGAATAATGGCGGACGCCATCTCATCATAATGCATGACGGGAACAACAATGCCGGCGGGACCGTAGTTATCACCGTTGCCGAACAGAAGCTCGCGGCAGCTGCCGATATTGGTCGTGACGCACGGTTTCCCCGCGGCCATCGCTTCAAGGATGGCCAGCGGCATACCCTCGCTGATGCTGGAGAGCAGGATGATGTCGAGCCTTTTCAAATATTGGCGCACATTGACCTCGCCTGTGAAAATGATATCCTGCACCTGCAGCGTTGCCGCCAGCTCAAGGCATTCGCGGTAATAATCTTCGTTTTCTTCCCAGGGACCCAGAATGTACAGCTCTGATTCGGGCAGTTCCCGCTTCACCAGCGCGAAGCTTTGAATCATGGTTTTGATATCCTTGATCGGCACGATACGCACGATGGCGCCGAGCCGGAGGGGGCCGCCTTCCGGGGGAGGTCCCGCCACTTCCGCATAATCCGCGACATTGACGCCATTTGGGATAATGCTGATTTTCCGTTCATCGCAGCCGATCTCAATTTCAATGTCGCGGTTGCGGCCAAAGAGTGTAATGACCTGATCGCTCATGGAATAGGCTGCCTCGGACAGACGGTAGAAGTATTGAATCCACAAATCCTTGAAATAGCCCTGCACCCAGTCCGCCTTGATAATCTCTTCTTCTCTCTCCCGGGAATAAATGCCGTGCTCGGTTAGCAGATAGGGCTTGCCGTAGAGATGCTTGGCGAGGGCGCCGATGACTCCGGCGTAGCCGGTTGATACGCTGTGGTACAAATCCGCCTTCGGAATATCTTCGCGGATCGTAAGCAGCAGCGGAAGCATCATGGACCGGACGGTCCAGTACATTTCGGTGAACGGCACATGTTCATAATCTTCCTGGCAGCGTTTGGACAAGACCCGGAAAAATTCCCTGCTCATCAGAAACTGAACGGCTGAGGTAACCCGCCCTGAACGCAGCAAATCGAACAGACCGGCCCAGTCCACCGCAGTGCCGCCGCCAAGCAGGGAGCCAATCGCTTCATGCTCGGCAGGAGTGAGCCGGAGGCGGTCCCTGCGCGGCTTTACCTCATTCAGATAGCTGTTCAGGAAGATTTCTTTCACTTCAACGATATTTGAAGGAAGCTGATACTTGAAAGCCCCCCGCTGCTTCTCTTCAGCTCCAATAGCCAGAATAATAAACTCATGCTCAGTCAGGCTGGTAACCAGAGAATGAATCCAACTGGAGACGCCTCCGGTGATATAGGGATAGGAGCCTTCCGCTATTATACATATTCTCATGAACTCATGCCTCGCTTAACTGAATTGTGAATTCGGCTTTTCGGACGGTAATCAAGAAGATGCCGTCGCCGATTTTATCTGCAGAACAGCCCGACAGGCTCCCGACTTTTTTACGGGTCCGCAAGATAAAGTAAGACTCATTCTCAAAAGGCTTCACCGAGCCTTTAATGGAGCCGTCTTCCTGCTGCAAATCGACTCGACTTGTCAGCGTATTCTTCATATCGATGGCCGCTTCCATTGAGGTCTGGGCGCGCATCCACGGGTAGCGCTCGTTCAATCCGGACATCATCTCGGAGAAGGTCTTGTACATGCTCTCCCAGTTCATGTTCTTATTCCGCTCGGCGTCAAGAACATCATCGGGATGGATGAAGTGGGAGAAGATTCCGTTGGCCGTCAGCACGCTTGCCGCCGCCCATCGTTCAAACGGGGTGGATTTATAACCGGATGTGACCCGCGGCATCTCCATAATTCCGTCCTTCGCCAGCTCAAACTCCTGCACATACGATACTCCGGCTGCATCATCCGGAAAAAGAGAGGCGATCACAGATAAATTCTTCCATCCCGCTTTGATCGCTTCGCGTCCTTCCGGGCTGAGCACGTTGGACGGGGGCACGTACGTGAACATCGTATATTCGGGAAAGCCTTGTTTGGCGTAGCTTACAGCCTCTTGAATCGACTGCGACATGTCGCCTACGCTGTTCCAGGGCTGGTAATCGAACGCGGCGCTGGTATCTTGATCCAGCGTAAGCGACTGATGATTGTATCCGTGCAGACCGATTTCACCGCCGCTTTTGATAATTTCCCTGCCGTAGCTGATCAGTCCGTTAGGGTCGGCATCGGATGGCGAATCAAAGGGCGGAGTCACCCGATTCTGGTAAGACTCAATCAGCACTGCCGTGTACTTAATATGATTTCGTTTGGCAATTCCAAGCATGTCCGGCCACCATATTTCCTTAAAGAAGCCCTGCCGGTTTAACTTGTACGTCTTGTAGATCGCATCATCAATCAAGCTGCCATACGGCGCCGGCCAGTCATCGATATAAACCACCTTTGAATTGAAGACAGGATAGATGAAGTCCGGCATCATGATGGAGATAGCCCCGGCAATCAGTCCGCGGTTGATCTTCTCCTGAAGCATCGTGCCATTAAACACCATAATTGACCCTTCCCCGCTTGGCACACTCCATAAGAGCGGCATTCCAGCCGAGGTTGCAGCATGCACGGTGACCGAAGAATCCAGCTCCACCTGCATCACCGTATTCAAGATAAATTTGTCATCGATATGCAGCCCGGATTCTCCAATCAGTACCTCACCCCGCAGCTGCACCCCGGTCTCATCCTTATAATTCCCGGCGTTCAGGATGCCCAGCTTTCGATATAATCGGTAAAACGCATCGTTTCTCTCCGGCATGGAGGTTAAGAATACATGCCCTCCCTGTTCCGCATAGCTGGTCAAGACTTCCGGACTGCCAATTGAAGAAAGGTCCCTGACCGTCAATATGACTGCGGCGCAGCCTGAAGGCTGCAGCTTCTTTTTGCTCAAATCAGTTGTGACTGCTTCCTTCTTCATATAACCCAGCGTGCGGCTTGCCTGCATATTGACTTTGGCGCTGAATTCGTCACTACTTACATAGGCGAGACAATATGGGGGGCCGGACTGCGGGGAAGGAGAGGAGGCGGAGACCGCTTCGGCCTTCCAGCTCTCGGTCAAATTCTCGTTATGCCGGCTGTGGCTGAACTGCTGGAAATACTGGGTTTGCGTCAAGTACATGACAAAGGCCAGCAGGATGATAAAGATGATGATGCTGTAAATGCGGGTGTTCAGTTTCATAGGCTGCTTCATTATATTTCCATTAGGCTCCTTCCGACCAGAACCGGACTAATTTCAGAGCATCGTTCGACAGTCGAACGGGGGATTGCTTAAGCGCCTGAAGAGCCTGGTTGAACCTTTGCGGCGATCTTAGAGTAAAATAGAGATTCATCTGTGCAAGATAGGATTCCTCGCGATGCGGAAACCGCTCCATCATTATGGCTGACGCCTGCTCTGCGGACAGGTAATTCCCGAGCTCCAGCTCAATCCGCATTTTCTGCTCATACGCTTCGAATGCGTCAGGGTCAGCCTCCGTCCAGTGCTGCAGCACTTCGGTAAGAGAATACTTGAGCTGCATCACCGTGCTTCGATCCAGAAATCCGCTTCGTATGTAATTCTGCAGCACCTCGGCGTAGGAGGCCAGGAAATGGGCATCATCCCGGCTCGTCTCATAGCGGACGGAAAATTCCTGCAACGAATGATTTAGCTTGCGCTTAATCTCCACGACTGCGCTAACCGCATAGTGGGAGGTTTCGGTGTCCTCATTGCCGACAGCCATGCGCAGCACTTCCAAATATTCAGTCGCATCCTGCTTGAGCAGATCAATCATTGTCCGGCGGCGCGAGGTTAAATCGTTAACCAGCAGCGCTTCTTCGAGCGGTACAATATTCAGTTCCTTTTCGTCCTCGGACAAATGTGAAACTTTGAGAGGATCGGCTTGCTCATCCTGGCGGAGGTATGATTCCAGTGTTTGAATTCGCTGCGATTCATCGGACTGGCGCCTCTGCCGCCAAAACAAAGGAAGCAAAAAGCCGATGAGCGGAAAAGCGGCCGCAAAGGCCAGCCTAACTGCCGCTTCAGGCATTGAACGGCGAAAGCGCAGGAAGAAATAGCAGGCGCAAGCCGCGATATACGTTATATACAGGAACTTATACATAGAAGGATTCCACTCCTTCTTGCAGATGCACGCCTTTTTCCGATAAACGGTCCATGACAAATTGGGCATCCTTCTGGTTGGAGTTGCTTAGCAGGATTAGCAGCTCTCCGTCTTCGGATAGACCCAGATAATCGGTCTCGCGCAAGGAAGTGTGGATACGCTCGGCCAACTCGGGAGACGCATTCCGAAATCCGGTGGAGAGCAGCACATAATCAACGCCGAACCGCTCGCTGGCGGCCTGCTTGCTGGCCAGGATGCTTTTGAAAGCCTCTGTTCGTAAAATCCGGCCGTCCACCCCGTCTATATACCTGCGGTCAGCTGCGGCTTCAACGTAGGCATGCGCGCGCGACAGCGAGGAGGATATGAGGTCCACAACCGTCTTGAACAGGTTCTGATAATACTGGGTGAAACGGCTGAATTCGACAGTATGTACGGATACGACGGCAACGACTTCTCCGCTGCTAAGGACCGGAGCGGCAAGCAGGGGAAGCCCGGGCAGCAGCTCCTTATTGACATATAGACGTTTGCTATCCAGCAGGGACTTAATATGTGGATGCTCCTCCACTTTCAAGGAACGGGCATCCGCCAGGGAAGCGCCGGAGGAATGAGCGGCCAGACGCAAATATTGCTTGGATTTGTTGACGGTATAAATGCTGACCTGATCAGTCCTCATGATTTTCTCGACCACGCCGACTGCCTCTAGGAAGATTCTCTCCGGCTCCAGACTTTCCAGCTCCCTGGTCACCGCGTTGATTTTGCCGAAGCTGTCCTCGGTTGCCCTGATTTGCTGTTGAAGTTCGTCTTTGACTGACCGGGTATCCTCATACACCTCATACAGAAATGTGTATTTTTCACCAGACTGAACCAGCTGCCGCTCAGCGCGGTTAAGCTTATTGCTGCGGTGCTCCACGCTGTAACCGACGACAAGACCGATGAATAGATACAGAGCCATTTGGAAGAACAGGGTCGTATCATACAGCAAAGAAAGCAGGTCGCGGCCGTTGTCCAGCTTCTCCTGAATGAACAGGATAACGGACAGCATCACGGCAAGCATGGACTGGCGGCTGCCATACAGAATGCCCATGACGATAATATAGAGAAGCTTTAAATCAAGTCCGGCAGATTCTGTGATTTCCAGAGGGCTGCCGATCAAGGCAAGCGCAGCAAATGCAATAAGATTCTCGGCATAAGGAAGCAGACGGTTCAGCTTCTTGCGCAGAGGGGAACTTGTCCTGGATACGGAGGGTTGTTCGGATTTCTCGCCTTGCTTGTCGGATTTCCAGTTGCAAGTTCTATGGAGCCCTTCATGCAGTGAGTATTTGGGAGCCCAATCCAGATCATGCATGATACGGCTGTTATCCAGCACTAGGCGATAAGCATCGCCTTCGCGGGGCGAAGAGTAGGTGATGCGCGCATCGCCGCCTTGCAGTATCTGAAGCTCATCAATCAGCTCATTGATCGAACTTTCCTTGCCTGCCGATAAATTGTAGACGCCGCTGACCGGGGAGTAGGAGGCCCTGAACATAGCGTCAGCGACATCCTCGACGTAGATGAAGTCGCGGGTCTGATTACCGTCGCCGTAGACTGTAATGCCGTGTCCTTCCATCAATTCATCCATAAAAATGGAAACCACACCGCCCTTGTCCTTGTTCCCCTGCCGCGGACCATAAACATTGGACATACGGAAGCAGACCGTATCCAGTCCGTAGATTTCCTGCCACTTGGCGCAGTATGTTTCTCCTATCATTTTATTGATCCCGTAAAGAGAGCGGGGGGAGAGGGGAGCGGTTTCATGTAAAGGAGCATCTTCTTTGATTCCATAGACTTCAGCCGAAGATGCAAAGATAAATTTCCGGACGCCATGACGGCTTGCCATAGTCAGCATGTTGGATAACCCGAGAACATTGGACTCGGTATCCTGAGGAGGAGATTCTATTGAAGCGGGGCCGCCGATTTGCGCGGCCAGGTGGATTACAGCATCGAACTTGTTGCTGCGGAACACTTCCTCGCATTTAGGATCATTAATCGAAAGTATATATCCTTTGTGCGGAAATTGGATATTGCGTTTGCTTCCCGATGATAATTCATCAATAATGTAGACATCATAGCCTTCTTTGTGAAAACGGTCGGATACATGAGATCCGATAAAGCCGTAGCCCCCTGTGACTAACACTTTCATCCTGCTTCTCCGTTCTATGGTAAAAATAATAGACTTTGCACTCGCTCTTGCTGCCAACATTATACATCCTTTAGAACTATTTTGACTAGTTCTTTAGTATGATAGAGTCGAAGAGAAGACGAAATTTTGCGAACCATTGTTCATTATAATCAAAGCGAGGAATAATTGCATGAAAAAAAAGAAACAAGTCCTCACGGCAGCAAGCCTGATTGTGACATCGGCCGTATTGCTGCTGCTGTGCGGCGGGGCCATGACCGGCGGCCGGCAGCCCGCCATGGCAGTCCGTTATCCGGTGGAAACCGGAACCGTGCTGTACAATCCGTTTACAGGATTTACAGCGGACGCGCGGGACCCGGAGAGTGTGCTTCAACCGGTTACGCTTGTGCATGCCAACCTGACCTGGAGAGAACTGGAGCCGGAACCGGGAAAATATAATTTCGATGGCATAGAAGAGACCTTCCACTTTCAGTACTGGAGAGAGCAAGGGGTTCGGTTTGTGCTTCGGGTGGTGCTGGATTATCCCAGGGAGGACCGTCATCTCGACATTCCGGATTGGCTGTACAAGGAAACCGGAGAGAAGGGAACCTGGTACGATCTGCCGTACGGAAAAGGCTTCAGTCCTGACTACTCCAGTCCCCTGCTGACCGCTTCACACCGGAGGCTGATTGCAGCACTTGCCCAGCGCTACAATAACGATCCTGCCGTTGCCTTTATTCAGCTTGGCAGCGTCGGCCACTGGGGGGAGTGGCATACGATGAACTCCGGACCGGGCCGCATTCCTTTTCCGCCCCGAAGCATAACCGACAAGTACATAGAGCCGTATGTCCAATTTTTCAGCAGTAAGCCGCTGCTGATGCGCCGGCCGACAAAGGCGGCGGCACATTATGGAATGGGACTGTATAATGACGCTTTCGGCCAGCATGATGCGACTATTGACGAATTCCTGAACTGGTACACAAACGGCTACACCTCCTGGCTGACGAAGGATAGGGAGCCGGCCATGCGGGATTTCTGGGTGAAGTCACCCAGTGGAGGCGAATTCTCTGGAGATCCGCGTGTCTTTTTTGCGGACGGGAACCTGGAAGAAACGATCCGGCAGGCCAGGTTAACCCATGTATCCTGGCTTGGTCCTTCCGCGCCTTGGGATGAGGAGCCCGGGGGCCAATTGCAGGCGAATATCGACCGCTTTCTGCGCACCATCGGCTACCGCTTCGTCATCCAGAAGGCGGTCTACGAAGAAAAAAGAAAGCCGGGCGAGACGCTGCATGTCAAGCTGATCGTAGCCAATCGTGGAACGGCGCCCTTTTACTTCAAATGGCCGCTGGAGATTTCACTGGCGGACGAAGAGAGGAACGTCAAAGCTTCCGTCCGCAGTTCTACAGATATCAGAACCTGGGTACCGGGCGCAAGTACAGCCGTCGTCCACCTGAAATTGCCGGGAGGGCTTCCGGGAGGGCGCTATACGGTGTTGGCTGCTATTCTAGACCCGGCTAGCGGGCTTCCAGGCGTTGACTTTGCCATCAGCGGCCGCCGGCCGGACGGGCGTTTCCCGCTGGGAATCGTTACGATTGCTAACAATTAAGAAGCGGGATCGTTTAGAAAAACGTTAAACGTTTAAAATGTAAATATGTATCCGGAAGATGTATAATTATGCTCAGTGATAAATAAAGGGGAAACATACTATGAACAACGACCTTAGCCGAATCGGTATTATCGATATTGGTTCCAACTCCATCAGACTCGTCATCTACGAAACAACGCCTGAAGGCGGATACCGGATTATCAAAGAATCTAAATATTCCGCCCGTCTGAGCGAGAAGATCACCAAGGAGGGCCGACTGGAACGCGAGACGCTGCAAGCCATTGTTCCGGTCCTCCTGCAGTTTAAGATGGTCTGCCGGGTATACGGCGCGGCCCGGGTCCGCGTTGGCGCAACGGCTGCGATCCGGAATGCGGCCAACTCCAAAGAGATTACCGCGTTTCTCTCCGATGCAGCGGGGATGCAGATCGAAATCATCAGCGGGCAGCAGGAGGCCTATTTCGGCTTCCTCGGCGTCATCAACGCGTTCGATGTCCAAGACGGGTTTGTCATCGATATCGGCGGCGGCAGTACAGAGATTACGCTTTTTCAAGATCGGAGCTACCGGCACAGCATTTCCTTTCCGTTCGGAGCGGTCAATACCAATGTGATGTTTGGTCAGGGAGGCAATTGGAGCGGGGAGCACGTGCGTAAGCTGGAAGCGTTCGTTCGTGAGCATCTTGCGGATTATGAATGGCTCAGAACCGGAAAAGGACGGCCATTATACGGCCTTGGGGGAACGCTGCGGACGCTTGGCAAGATAGACCAGAAGGGGCGCAAATATTCCCTTCCCAATTCTCATGGATACACAATGTATAGCGAGACAATTAAAAAATTCATGGAGACGCTGCCGGCGATGTCATACGACAAGCGAAAGAATCTCGACGGCCTGTCCAAGAGCCGGGCTGACATTATCGTATCGGGGCTGATTATTTTTCATACCGTATACCAGTATATTGGAGCCGGACAGGCAGTCATTAGCGGAGAAGGGCTGCGTGAGGGGATGCTGCACGATCTGCTGGAACCGGATCACCCGGTACGCGCAAGCACGCTGGAGTACAGTCTCGGAACGCTGCAGCGTTTGAACAACGAGGCTTCGGCCGATTTTTTAAATGATGTCCATAAAATCGCGCAGAGCTTATATAGGGCCCTCAAAGTCGAAGGGGATGCGAAGGAGCAGGAAATGCTCATCTATGTATCGGTGATGCTCTACCGCGTCGGGGCCAATATTAATTATTACCAGTCCAAGCGGCATACCCGCTATTGGTTGATGAATTCGCCGATCCGGGGTCTTACGCACCGCCAGCTCGTTCTGTGCGCCATGATCGCCTCATACAGCACAAAAAGCCGGAAGCAGAAGCTGTCCACAGAGCATAAGGACATTCTTCTGGCTTCCGACGAGGAGTGGATACATAAGCTTGGTTCACTTGTTCAACTAAGCGCAGCCCTGGATAACAACGAGACCGGAATAAAACAGCAGATTAACCCCCGCTTGAATGGGGGAAGTCTTGATATCGAAATTCTGGGCAATCAGCGGCCTCTCTTAAAGCTGGAAGAGATTGACGAAGCCCTCAAGGTATTCAAGAATGCTTGGGGTCTGAAGGTAAAGCTTGAGCATATTTCCAACTCTCAACATTCATAGCGGCGAACTGGCTCCGAAAAGGAGCCTTTCCGTCGTTTGGCCGCTCATAGTTGCCGCTTGGCAGCAGGAAGCTAGATTTCTGATTGTCCCGCAGCGACATCTCCAAAATCTGGATCACCTGTTCACGGGCTGTCGTATCCCGGACAGGACACATTAATTCAACCCGGCGGGTCAGGTTGCGGGTCATCCAGTCCGCGCTTGACAGATACACCTCGGGATCTCCGCCGTTCTCGAAATAATAGATTCGGGAGTGCTCGAGGAAGCGGTCGACGATGCTGCGTACCGTTATCCGTTCGCTCAGGCCCGGGACTCCGGGACGAAGGCAGCAGACTCCCCGAACGATCAGGTCGATCGAAACGCCGGATTGATCCGCTTCGTACAAATCATCGATCACCTGCTGGTTGGAGAGAGAGTTCATCTTCGCGATAATACGGGCCGGGCGGCCGTTCGCTGCATGTTCGCTCTCCCGCTGAATCAGCTTCTTCAGCGAATTGCTCAAGCTGACCGGAGCGACAAAGAAGGAATTCCACTCACAATTGGCGGAATATCCCGTGATCTGATTGAACAGCTCGGAAGCGTCCAGCCCGATCTCGTAATGCGCGGTGAACAGACTGATATCGGTATACAATTTGGCGGTATTCTCATTATAATTTCCTGTCCCGATATGCACATAACGGCGCAGCTCATTGCCTTCCTGGCGCACAATCAGGGTGATCTTGGCATGGGTTTTCAGGCCGACCAATCCATACACGACATGGCAGCCCGCCTGCTCCAGCTTCCGGGCCCACGCAATGTTGCGCTCTTCGTCGAACCTCGCTTTCAGTTCCACCACTACGGTTACCTGCTTGCCCGATCCTGCCGCGCGCGCGAGCGCGGTAATGAGCGGCGAATTGCCGCTGACCCTGTAAAGGGTCATTTTGATCGCCATGACCTGATCGTCCTCGGACGCCTGGGTAATAAAATCGACAAAGGACTCGAATGATTCATAAGGGTGATAGACCAGAACGTCGCGTTCCCGCAGCACCTGGAAGAAATCCTCGGTTTCTTCGAACTCAGCCGGGTAGACGGGCTCGACCGGGGGATAGTTCAGGGAGCTAAGCCCCTTAAAGCCTCCGGCAAACTGGCGCAGAAATCCGAGATCGAGCGGACCGTCAATCTCATACACAAAATGCTCGGCTTCAAATTCGGCCTGCAGCTGCTCCAGAGCGTACGGGTGAATGCCTTTTTGGACTTCCAGTCTGACCGGCGCGCCGCGACGGCGCTTCCGCAGTTCCTTTTCAATCTCCTCCAGCAAATCCTCAGCGCCTTCCTCGTCAATGCTGAGATCGGAATTTCGCGTCAGGCGGAACTCATTGACGGCGACCGGATGATAGCCGCTGAAGAGCGTTCCGATATGGGCGCGGATGACATCCTCGATATAGACGAACTGCCTCCGCTTGCTGTTGGCGCGATGCGGGAGAGGAATACAGCGCGGCAGATTGGACGGGATTTGCAAGATGGCGAAAAAGAACTCTTCATGCTCTTTATGCTTTTTCGTCAGAACGACGGCGAGATAAATAAATAGGCTGTGGACAAGCGGGAAAGGCCGGCTCTGATCCACAGCCATCGGCGTTAGAACGGGGAAAATGATATCCCGGTAATATTGCTCTATTGCGGCTTCCTGGGCGTGAGTCAGATCCTCGTAATCGACAAGAATGATGCCTTCCTTGTTAAGACTCCGGGAAATATCCCGGAAGGTCCGGTATTGATCGGAGACAATTTTTCCGACACGCTTGAACAGGCGTTGGTGGAGGCCGGAAGGAGTATAGCCGGTAAAGTCTTTTTTCGTATAGCCCGCACGGATTTGATCCTGAATACCCGCAACCCGCACACTGATGAATTCATCCAGGTTGCTAGAGACGATGCCAAGAAATTTGGCCCGTTCCATCAAGGGGTTATTCGGGTCCTGAGCTTCCCTCAGTACGCGGCGGTTGAACTCAATCCAGCTCAGATCCCGGTTCAGATAGGCAGCGGACGGACTGTTGTGAATGATGTTTTTCTCTTCTTCGCTCATGACTCCTCCAAATTTATAACCAATGGTCGATTCTGGCGATATCATCTTATTTTAACATACTGTGAAGACAATGTATTAATCTCCTTTGTTGATGGATATCCAGCCAATTCATCTTTATTCTACCTTTTGTGACAGCTTTGATTGTTAACGCAGTGTAAAATATTTAGGATGTGCCGCGCATTTCGACAAAATATTTCAAAGTGGTAACAATTACAAATGAAATGGTTACAAAATTGTGATATATTTAAAAATGTCGGGGCTGCTGAATGCAGCACATATGCCGACGATTGGAAAATACATAGAAAGCTTTTTTCGTGAAGGAAATAGAGGAGGAAGTTATGAAGTTCGGAATCTCATCGATAAAATCCGCCGCCGCCATTTTGGGCCTTGGGGCACTGCTGATCGCTTCGCCGGCGCATGCGGACAGGGTACACATTGCAGGGAAACAGACGACATTTTATGCGGTATCCCAAAAATACGGCGTGGATGTAGGCGCATTAATAAAAGCGAATCCGAATATTAACCCGCTCAATTTGTATCCCGGCCTGAGACTGGTTATACCTGATTCGGATTCGGGCGCATCCCCGGCTGCCGCAGGACCGAAGGCGTTAAGCAAAGCCCGGGCGGTACCGCTGGCCGCAGAGACGGATCTGAAGACGGTGGAGGCGTGGGGGAAGACCTTTAACTATGACAAAACGCTGCAGGTTAAAGCGTCTGCCTACTCCTCAGCCGCAAGCGAGAACGGCGGGTGGGGGGCCGTTGACTACTTTGGCGATCCGCTGAAGCTCGGGACGATCGCCGTCGATCCGGATGTCATTCCGCTCGGAACGAAGGTGCTGGTGACAGGGTATTCCCATCCCGGCCTGCCGAAGCGGGCTTTTGTGGCAACCGCCTCTGATAAAGGAAGCGCCATACAGGGCAACCGTATTGACATTTTCATACCCGGAAGCCAAAGCTTCGTCTCCGAATTCGGTTACCAATATGTGCAATTGTATCTGATTAAGTAGCAGCTGATAAGAAACAAAGTCAGGCCGGGAGGTCCGCTTTGTTTCTTTTTTTGCATAAGTGAGCAGCAGCGCGTTCTATTTCTGTTCCGGCACATTCAGCATCTCGGGTACGGTAACAAAGGTGTATCCTTTGCGCCGGAGCGATTCAATAACATCAGGCAGCGCCTCAATGGTGCCCTTCAGATTGCTGCCTACACCGCCGCCTCCGTGCTGAAGGATGATGGACCCTTTTCCGGCACGCGACAAAATATTGTGCTTCACCTGCTGGCTGGACAATCCCTTCCAATCCAGAGAGTCGACATTCCAGTTAACCAGCTTGTAGCCTTGGGCTTCGGCCCATTTGAGCTGCTGTTCGGTTATTTCGCCATAAGGGGGGCGGATCAGCCGTGGTCTGAACCCGGCTATTTTATTGATGATATTTTCCGCGCGCATGATTTGGGAACGGAATTGCCGAAGGCTTAGCTTAGTAAACTGGGGATGGTTGTACGAATGGTTGCCGATGCTGTGCCCTTCACTCACAATGCGTCTAACAAGCGCGGGATGTTTGGCCGCCCGTCTTCCTACTATAAAAAAAGTGGCTTTCACCCGGTATCTCCGGAGCACATTCAAAATCTGCGGCGTGAATCTGGGGTCCGGAACGTCGTCAAATGTGAGCGCGATTTCTTTAGTTCGGGGGCCGTTCGTCTTGATCGCATTCGGGTATTTGCGGATAAGCTGTCCGAGAGTCAGCGGCGCTGCCGCCGGTTTGCTGGCGGGTTCCGGGTCCCTGTTTCGATTAAAGTTCCTTCCATTCATTGCGGCGCGGCATTCCGGAGAATCTCCGGCCGTCCCGGCGGCGCGGCACGCGATCTGGCTATCGCCAGTTTTGCTTCCAGTAACCGCGGCCGCCCTTCCCGTCCGAAGCGTATCCGAATCGGCCGAGCAGCCGGTGAGGCAGCAGATGAACGTACAAATAAGGCCCAAAATGATCATTCTGGCAAAGCGGACATTGATCATCATCTTGCGCTCCTTTCAAATCCGGGCATTAGTACGTTTGTTATTCCACAACCGGGAGCAAAACATACAAACTCAGGGACCTGTATTCATTATTTCTTGAAGCTTCCAATACGTGTATACTGTTAATAACGGATGCTTGCGGTTCTCGAAAATAAGATTAATGATTGTGAAGAAGATCACAGATTTTACTGTGCTTCTCAGGCATCTTTAATAAGATAAAATTTTAAGGAGCTTGATACAGTGGGGACGGTTATAAGTAACGAGCGGCTGGCGGATAATGTTTACCATCTCCGGGTGAGTGGAGAATACGGCGGCGAGATGGGTCAATTCTACATGCTGCGGGCATGGGGAGCCTATCCTGTCCTGTCCAGACCGCTGAGCATACATCAGGTGGCAGACGATGGCATTGAATTTTTGTATCATGTTGTAGGGGAAGGCACCGAGCTGTTCGCTCAGCTGACTCCCGGCGACTCCATTAATCTGGAAGGACCTTTCGGCAGCGGCTTTCCCGCAGTTACAGGACGGGTTGCGTTAGTCGGAGGGGGCATCGGCATCGCGCCGCTGCTGTATTGCGCCCGGGAGATTCCCGGCTGCGACGTATACCTTGGCTTCAGCCGCGAGCCTTTTCGGACGGAGGAGTTCCGTCCCTATGCGGCAAAACTAACGGTCGATGTCGGCGGTCTTATTTTAGATAATGTCGATTTTGCAGAGTATGACCATATTTTCGTATGCGGACCGCATCCGATGCTTAAAGCGGCCCAGCTTAAAGGGATCGCTGCGGCTACCTCGGGAAGTCCGGTGAACGTGTATTTGTCGCTGGAGAACCGCATGGCCTGCGGAATCGGGGCGTGCCTCGTCTGCAGCGTATCCTGTAAGGACGGGCAGCGGAAAGCCTGTGCGGACGGGCCGGTATTTTTGGCGGAGGAGGTCATATTCCATGATTAATATCGGAGATTCTTCATCTAGAAATACGGAAGCCGATTTGAGCACACGCATTGCCGGCGTCACGTTCAAGAACCCGATCGTCATGGCTTCGGGAACCTTCGGCTTCGGCAAGGAGTATGCCAAATATTATGATGTGAACGAACTCGGCGGCATTTCAGGCAAGGGACTGACGCTTCAGCCCAAGGCGGGGAACCAGGGAACCCGTGTGTATGAGACGGCATCGGGAATGCTGAACAGCGTCGGGCTGGAGAATCCGGGAGTTGCCGCCTTTTTGGACAAAGAATGTGCGTACTGGGAGACGCTGGACACCGTCCGGATCGTGAACCTCGGGGGAAATACTTTTGAGGATTACGTCGCCGGAGCGGAGCTGATTCAGAAGGACGCCGATACGCGCGGCCGCAAAGCCGTTGACATGATCGAACTGAACATTTCCTGCCCGAATGTAAAAGAAGGCGGGATCGCCTTCGGCATCCGAACCTGTGACGCGCGTGAGCTGGTGCGGGCCGTGCGGCAGGCGACGAGCCTGCCTCTGTCGGTCAAGCTGTCGCCGAATGCGGAAGATATCGCCGATATGGCGCTTATGTGCCAGGAAGAAGGGGCGGACGCCGTATCACTTATCAATACAATCTCCGGAATGAAAATCGACGTGCGGCGCCGGCGCAGCGTGTTCAACAATCTGTACGCAGGGCTGTCCGGTCCGGCAATTAAGCCGATCGCGCTGCGAATGGTGAATCAAGTGGCCAAAAGGGTGGATATACCGGTTATCGGTATGGGCGGAATAACCTCTGCGACAGATATCGTCGAATTCATTATGGCGGGAGCAGCCGTGGTTCAGGTGGGCACCTATAACTTTATGAATATGCGTGCGGGTCAAGACTTGCTTAGAGACCTCCGCCAGTTTATGATCGAAGAGAATATAGCTTCTCTGGATGAAATACGGGGTATTGTTTAACATACGGTTAATAAATAGGGGAGGGAATGCCCGTGTCTTCGGGAGCCTTTGATCCGGGAGATATCCTGTTGTCCGAAACGGCAGTGGGACAAGATATTCTGCTGCTGATTACAGGCGGAGTCCGGCATATTGGCGCTGCCAGCACCGCCTACGCCGGAGAGAATGGCGTTTCGGCGACGACTTCGGCCGTGCCCGGGCATAAGGAGCATACCATTAGCGAATCGGTCGCCGTCAAAGTGGCCGAGGCGCTGAACAGAACGGTAACGGTTGTCATGGGAATTCATTACGACGATCTCTCCAAAGAACAAATCGCACGGGTGGTAGAGATTGTAGAGCGCAAGGTAGAACAATATTTGGCGGATAAGCTTAAAAAATGAAACGCGCCCGCTTTTTCTTGCGTACATCATATCAACGAGCATTAATAAACCATCTTTTGGAGGAATGAACCATGTCGATTTTTAAACGATTGCGCGATTTAACCCTGTCCAATATCAATGCAATCATTGACAAAGCTGAAGATCCGATCAAGATGACCGACCAATACATCCGTGACATGACAGAGGACCTGGAGGATGCGGAGAAAGCGGTAGCCGCCCAAATCGCTATCGAGAAGAAATTCAAGCAGCTTTACGAAGAGCAGGAAGCGCTGGTGAACAAGCGCAACCAGCAGGCGCATACCGCTGCGCAGGCAGGCAACGCCGATCTCGCCCGCCGGGCTCTGGAAGAGAAGAAGACCGCCGAAGGCAAGCTGACGGAATACAAGACCAGCTACGACCAGAACAAGGCTTCTGCGGACAATCTGCGGGCGAAGCTGGAAGAAATGCGCAAGCAGCTGAACCAGATGAAGAGCAAGCGCGAGACGCTGGTCGCCCGCTATAATGCTGCAAAGGCACAGACCGAAATCAATAAAGCGATGAGCGGGTTCAGCTCCGATTCCGCTTCCGCCGGACTGAAACGGATGGAGGAGAAGATGCTCCAGGCCGAAGCGCAGGCGGAAGCAAGCAACGAGATGAGCACTCGGGGCAAATCGCTGGATGAAGAGTTCGAGAAGCTGAACAAGGACCAGGGAGTGGAAGACGAACTCGCCGCCTTGATGAAGCAGTACGAGAAACAATAACGGGTACTCCCGCATAGGTTAGCGGTTCGGGTATGCAGGCGAAGGAGAGACGGCGGCGCTGTTTCTCCTTCGTTTTGCACTGACGTGTTCATGAGAGGGAGGATACCTTGATGAGTATATGGAAGCGTATTGGCAATCTATTCGCGAAGGATGAACCGCCGCTGCGGGAAAAGAGCATGCTGCAGCTGGCGCCCGGCGATATTTGCGAAGTCTCGCTTGTCACCTACGAGGTGACGGGGCGTGTAAGCAATTTCAGCCGGAATGCAGCGCTGCTGACGCTTCGCGATGGCACGGCAATCGCCTATTTGCATATTGAGCAGAGGGAAGAGCTGCGATATGCGCTGTACAAGGCAATCGACGGTCGGCTGGATAGTCTGTCTGAGGTTCCCGCCACGATGGAATTGGATGATATCGTATATTATCTGGAGGAAGAGTATGAAGGCCATGTGTCAGCCGCCGGACAGACACCTTTTATGAACGCGGGCGACCAGCATGTCTGGCAGTACCAGTCGGATGAAGGGCAACTGCTCCGGATCGAATGGCAGAACGGGCGCTTTATGCTGTATGAAGGAGAAAAAATCATTCCCGGCGATGTGAGAGTAATCCGGGGCGCGTAAGCGTCCTGAATCCAAATTTGAAAGCAGGATAAAACGACAAGCAGGAATGCCTTCGCGTATTCCTGCTTTTTCTGTGTCTAAGCTGCCAATGCGTCGTCTGCTGGACTCGGAACATCACCCTCTGTGTGATACAATATAGCGAGAAATCTACGCTCGGCAATATTTGGGTGGTTGCATGAGATTGAGAACAGAATCGGGAGGGACAAGTAATGGCAAACCGGGAATCAGTAGACAATAAGTTTGGGCGAAAGGCGCTGCAGGTACAGGATGCTCAGAAGAGAATCCTGGCTTATGCCGTACGGCTCGAGAGCGAAACCGTTCCGCTTGAAGAGGCTCAGGGGCGATATTTAGCGGAGAATATAGCGGCTACGCATCCTGTCCCCGCATTCAACCGTTCGGGAATGGACGGCTATGCTGTAGTCGCCGCGGATACGGAGAACTGCCGCGAAGGCGGGACAGTGTGGCTGAAAGTAGTCGACAACATCCCCTGCGGCTCGGTGCCTTCCGGGGCGATTATCCCTGGAACGGCGGCGCGGATTATGACCGGGGCGCAGGTGCCGGATGGCGCCGACGCCGTCGTCATGCTGGAGGCGACGGAGACCCGCGAGCTTGACGGCATTCCCCATGTCGGCATTCACAAGCCGATTGCAAGCGGCCGCAATATAACACCACGCGGACTGGAGATAAGCGAGGGCGAGTCCGTGCTGCCGGCTGGCCGTAAGATTGCGGCAGGAGATATCGCCGTGCTGGCGGCGTTCGGCATACCCGGAGTACCGGTTATCCGCAGGCCAAAGGTCGCTGTATTCGCTACAGGCAGCGAACTGCTGGATGTGAAGGAGCCGCTTCAGCCCGGCAAAATCCGCAACAGCAACTCCCCGATGCTGGAGGCGCTGGTCAGAGAAGCAGGGGGCGAACCGGTGATGCTTGGCGCCATTGCTGACGATCTTGATCTTGCCCGGGGCAAGGTGCAAATGGCTCTGGAAACTTACGACCTGGTGATTACGACCGGAGGGGTTTCGGTCGGCGATTACGATATTATGGGCGACCTGGTACGCGAAGAAGCGGGGGACATGCTGTTCAATAAAGTCGCCATGCGGCCAGGCAGCGTCACGACGGCTGCGGTACGGGGCGGGAAGGTACTGCTTGCGTTTTCCGGAAATCCCGGTGCCTGTTTTGTCGGCTTCCAGCTGTTCGCCCGTCCGGCCATCGCTAACATGCAGGGGGCGGCAGAGCCATTCCTTCCGGAGTGGACGGTGATCCTTGGCGCCGACTATGCTAAGGTCAATAATTATACCCGCTTTGTGCGGGCCCGTCTGGAGGTACGTGACGGGAGCGTCTATGCCCATCCTGCCGTAATCGACGAATCGTCTGCCATGGTTACGATCAAGGACAGCGATTGCCTGATCATCGTCCCTCCCGAAGAACGCGGATTAGCCGCCGGGACGAAGGTCCGGGTGATTAGGCTGCCATGAGGAAGCCTTTGCGGAGCAGGAGAATGGACTCTGGCAGGGGATTTCGGCGATCCGGGTGTGTGAGGAAAACTTCTGCATCCGTGCCTTTGCCCGTTTCCGGCGCTCATGCGGACTTTCAAAGCTACAGTGCGGACAGGACCTTGGGGAGTGAGACATCATCCCTCCGGCCTGCGGTCTGCCAGGTTGTCGGCTACAAAAACAGCGGTAAAACAACGCTTATTTGCGAATTGATCCGGCTGCTTAAAGCCAAGGGTTGCAGCGTTGCCGTCATTAAACATGATGTCCACGGCTTTGAGACGGATCGGCCGGGAACCGATACATGGCGGCAGCGGGAGGCGGGGGCCGGGGCAGTCGCTATTACGGGGAATGAACAGTCCTTTATATTTGAATCCAGGAGCAGAGAGCTGGAGGAATTGATAAAGGCTTTTATGCATTATGATTATGTGCTTGTGGAAGGCTTTAAGGAAGAATCCTACCCCAAGATCGTGCTGTTACGGAATGAAGCGGACTTGGAACTGTCTTCACGGCTGTCTGGAGTGACGGCGTCTGCAATCTGGGGAGAACTTCCCGAGGTTATCGCGGAATATCTTCCGCCTGGGCAGAGGTGGTTTGGGATCAACGATACGTCCGAAATCGCCGAATTTTTATGGCGGGAACGAATCTTTTTTCAAAATTTCAATATATGAAAAATTCACAATAATAAACAACAAACCGCCGCATAATCCAGCATGTCCGCCAAAAGCTGTACCTGCTCAGGTCGCCTGCAGCTGTTCATCGAACGGAAAAAGGCGGCTTCCGCGCATCCTGGCCGGATACGGCGAAGCCGCCGATTGGGTCACGATTCGAGCCGCCGCTCAATGGCTTCGGACATCGTCTTGTCGGTCAAGTGGGCATATACCTCGGTCGTATCGGTGGAAGCGTGCCCGAGCTGCTCTTTGGTCTTGTAAATGTCGTTCTGCAAATAATAGTCGGTAGCGAAAGAATGCCGCAGCTTGTGAACGGTTAAGAAGGGCTTGCCAAAGCGCTTGGCGTACTTGATGATCATTGCCTGAATGGCGCGTTTGGTCATCCGCTTGCCTTCCTGGCTCCCGTTGGGCTTCGTCACGAACAGCGCCTTTTCCTTCTTGGGCGTGTTGTAGCGAGACTGCCGGAGGCTCAAATACAGCTGCAGATCATCCTTGGCCTGCTCGCGGAAGTATACAGGCGTCTTAAAGGTCTCGTCATTATGGCCTTTGCGGAACACATACAGCAGCTTGTTGTTCAGATCCAGGTCGTCCATATTCATATTGACGATTTCCGATACGCGCAGCCCTGAGTTAAGGATAAGACCTGCAATGCAGGCATCCCGTTCGCGGTTCAACTGGAAAGCGTAATACGCCTGCTTATTGCCTTCCACATCGCGTCCATAGCCATCTAGGATATAGCCGACAAATTCGAGCAGCTCCTCCTCCTCCAGTATTTTCCCCTTCAGTTTGGCTGCGGTATCCTTCGGCTTGTGAATGCGCTTGATCTCAACCTTCGCCATGATGTTGCGCTTCAGCAAGGGATAGAAGTTCTCGTCTTCGGCGATCTGGCTGAGATAATGAAACAGGGAGCGGAGGGCGGACAGCTTCCTTGAAACGGTAATTTTTGAATTCGTGCCTTCCGTTCGCGTGGTAAGGTGCAGCCGGTAGCTGACAATGCTGTCCATATGGAGTGTCTCCAGATCAAGCAGAGTAATCTCTGCGTTGCTTTCAGCCTGCGACAATCCTTCCGCGCGCAGCCAACCGAAAAAGGATTCATAATCCCGCACGTATTCCAGCAGGGTGGAGGGAGAGAGGTCCGGCAGCTTGTAATCGATAAACTGCTGTACGAACCAGGGCATCGACGGCAGCTTTTGCTCCAGATGTTTTCGATCGCTCAGTTTTTGAATGTTCATGAGGTCACCTTTATTCGAGATTCTTCGTTCTGCCTACTATTTTAACATGTTCCGGCTGGATTTTCTTTTGGCGGCCCGCCTTGCTCCGGATGGTTCAAAGTTATATCATGTGAAATAATAGCAAAAAAGAAACAAGCAGAGGTGAATCCTTTGGAACTTGGACTCGAACTCGTTCCTGCCGAACGGAAGCAGATGATCAGCAGACTGATGCAGTTCTATTTATACGACTTTACACGATATCTGGACCTGGATGTGAACCGGGATGGCGAGTACCCTGCATATCCGGGTCTGGATGCCTACTGGAACAGCGGCCATAACAAATATGCTTATCTTATTACTTGCGACGATCATCCGGCAGGCTTTGCGCTCGTGGACCGCCTGCTGCGAAGCAGCGAAGGACAGTTTTACATGACGGAGTTTTTTGTTATGCCCAAATACCGCCGTTCTGGGGTCGGAACATGGGCGGCACATCTGCTGTTCGATATGTTCCCCGGCGATTGGAAAGTATCCCAGATCCGCGCCAACTCGCCCGCCCGCAGCTTCTGGCACAGGGTTATTGGCGAATATACGAACGGGGCTTTCCAGGAAAGATACAATTCGCGGCAGGGCAACCCGAGCCAATATTTCAGCACCCTGAAAGTCGGCAGGGTCAATAAATAAACAGACAGGAGCAGGTACGGCAATCCGGTATTTAACCGGGTTGCCTTTTTTTCTGTTCAATCAGCAGGCTAGACATGGATAGGATAGGAAAAAGCTATTTGACAGTAATCCGGGCAAGTCTTATACTGAACACTGTTCAACGCATTAAACATTATTTAATAATATTTAAAGAGAGGCTCGAACCATGAAGAAACGACAAGAGCGGCAGGAGCGCGAGCGGGATGAGATGCGTCAGGCGATTTTGGATGCGGCAGGTCTCATCGCGGCGGAAGAAGGACTTGACGGCTTATCTATCCGGAAGATTGCGAAGCATATCGAATATTCGCCGGGCATTATTTATCATTATTTTTCAGGCAAGGAAGCCATTATTGAACAGCTGCTGAAGCACGGCTATCTGGAGATGGTCTCGGATCTGAATGCCATTAGTAATAAGGAGACACAGCCGGAGTTTGTATTTGCGCAGACGATGCGGCGTTTTATTGAGACTTCGCTTGCGGACGGCGTCCGTTACCGTGATATTATGCTTAACGAATCTCCTTCTGTTCTGTCCCATACTGCTGTGCTGTTTCGGGGAGCTGCATCGGAGCGAGAGGCGCTAAACTTGCTCTTCCGGCAGCTCTGCAGCTTCGGGCATCTGAAAGAGAAGGATGAAGATTATTTGGAGCGGACGGCCCAGGTGATCTGGAGCGGAGCGTTCGGGCTGATCCTTCGTCTGACGGTGGAGAAGGACCTTCCCGTGGAACAGAAAGAACGGTTAATCAATCATTATCTGGAGACGACGCTGGTTATGATTGGCCATTTATAAGAAATGTTCTTAGAGAGGAAGAAAGCCCATGAAAGCCATTATTCTCTATACTTCACGGCATGGCTGCGCCGAACAAGCGGCTCTGGCTTTGCGATCGCGGTTGGGGGAAGGGACGGAAACCGTCAACCTAATGCATAACTATTCGCCTTCCTTAGCCGGATTCGATACCGTTATTTTGGGCGGGTCCATATATTACGGGAAAATCCAGAAGCAAATGTCCGAGTTCATAGACAGGGAGCAATCCGGTCTGGCAGACAAGCGAATCGGTCTTTACATTTGTGCGGGCGAATCAGAGGATAAGGCCGGGCTGGAGCTGCTGCGTTCCTTTCCGGAGAGCCTGTGTTTGAAAGCCAAGGCTGCAGAAGTGCTGGGCAATGAAGTGAAATTCAGCAAGCTGTCGCTTGCGGAAAGGCTGGTCTACCGGGCGGTGACAGGCAAAAGCGGCGACAGGGGCCGATTATACACGAACCGGATCGAGAATTTCGTTTTCAAGCTGCTGCGATGAAAGAGGTTGTGATAAGGATGCAGAAACGATTACGAAATAATCCGAATGTCAGATTCGCTGTTACTCTGCTGACCGGCGCCATCGGAGGTGTCTTGTTCATGCTTCTGCGCCTGCCCATTCCTTGGCTGCTCGGACCTATGATGGCGGCGCTGATCGGTTCCAATGTGACAAAAGGCTATTTTGTCTGGCCGCCTGCGGCGAGGAATACGGGGATGATTATCGTCGGCTATACCATAGGACTCGCGATGACCGCGACGGCGCTCAAAGAGATCTCCATTGAACTGCCGAGCATGCTCATGATGACCTCGGCGTTAATCATATTGTGCGCCGGGATTGCCGGCGTCGTAGCCAAGCTGTCCGGGATCGACTACAAAACGGTGCTGCTCGGCAGCATTCCCGGCGGGTTGACCCAGATGATTATTTTGGCGGGTAAAAGAAGAAGGACAACGGAGAGGCAGGCGAAATAATCAAGGTTTAACATAATAAATATTATGTAAACCAAATGAGGTAATCTACGTTCCATTAGAGCTGCAAATACAGAATAATAGGATGGTTCACTAAATATGTTTGAAATTCATCATATGAAAAATTCAGAATAGAATTCATGCGGAATATAAAAAACCCCGCCTTTTCGCATGCTAAAAGCGGGGAGTGCTGCAAAGTAATTAGAAATCAAAGTTATCCGGGTCGGGACCGACGCGACGGTTTTGGTTCAGGTCATCGATTTGGTTCATCTCATCCTGAGTCAGTTCAAAGTCGAAGACCGAAGCATTTTCAATAATCCGATGTTCTTTGGTAGACTTTGGGATGGTAATGACTCCGTGCTGCAAATCCCAGCGCAAAATGATTTGAGGGACCGATTTACCGTATTTTGCGGCTATTGCTTGCAGAAGCGGCTGAGAGAGCAGCCCGCCCTGCATTAAGGGCGCCCAGGCTTCCAGTTGGATACCATGTTCCCGGGTGAAGCTAAGCAGTTCTTTTTGCGTCAGATAAGGATGGAACTCCACCTGGTTTACCATAGGCTTAATCTCGGCGTCCGCAAACAGGTCTTCCAGATGATGGATTTGGAAATTGCTCACTCCGATCGCTTTAACGCGGCCTTCTTTGTACAAAGTCTCCAGCGCTCTCCAGGCTTCCTTATATTTGCCCGCTACCGGCCAGTGGATGAGGTAAAGATCGAGATAATCAAGACCCAGCTTGCTCAGGCTTGTATCATAAGCGGCCAGCGTTTCGTCATATCCCAGATCGGAATTCCAGACCTTTGAGGTTATGAACAGATCTTCTCTTGAAAGATTGTTCTCGGACAGAGCCTCGCGAATGCCTTGGCCAACACCGCTCTCATTGCCGTAAATAGCCGCTGTATCGATACTGCGATACCCGTGCTTTATTGCCGATTTTACCGCTTCGACCAGCTCAGAGCCTTCCTCAACTTGAAATACGCCTAGTCCGAACCAGGGCATTTGAACGCCGCCTTGAAGTGTTACTTTGCTGTGCAGATTATGAATCATTTTGAAATCCTCCAGTGATCATATGGTCTATTTAAGAGCTGTTTCTGTTTCGGGAACCGAGTTCTTGTTTCTTACCAGCACCAGGCTCCAGGCAGTGAGCGCGGGCTGCGGCAGTTACCATCAGCGCGCCGATCCATGCCGTATAGATCAGTCCGAGCATATCCGCGATAATCCCGCCTAGATAAGCCCCAATAGCAATGCCCGCATTAAATGCGGTATTCCTATGTGGCAATTACCGGCCGGTAGTGTTATTATGTATCCAACGATTAATATTGAACAGTACGTACTTTTAAGTGCTATAAGTACTTTTTAGTACCCATAGAAAGACAAATTCTTTATGGAGGCAGATGAACAATGACTCAAAAGAAATATAATATTCCGGTAGAAGCGACCCTTGAAATCATCGGCGGGAAGTGGAAATGTGTCATTCTGTGCCATCTAACGCATGGTAAGAGACGGACGAGTGACCTGAAACGTCTAATGCCGGCAATCACGCAAAAAATGCTGACCCAACAGCTTAGAGAATTGGAAGAGAGCGGCATCGTCAACCGAATCTGCTACAATCAGGTTCCGCCCAAGGTGGAATATGAGCTGAGCGAGTACGGCTGGAGCCTTAAATCGATTCTCGATTCGCTCTGCGCATGGGGGGAGAGACATATCATCAAAGAATACGGCGACAAATTCGCGGTACTGGAAGAAAATATTTTGAACAAGCGTGAGGAGAAAGTATACAGCGAGCCCGTCCTCTAAGATAGTAATAATCGCTTCAGCTATAGGATTAGCCAGCCGTCCATTTGGACGGCTTTTATAATGGGGTGAGAATACACAGCCTTCGATCGACCCTGATGTTAATATTTAGACACATGAAAAATTCAGAATAGATTCGAGAGCTTAGTTTGATTGATCGGATTAATAAGTCTACATAATAAATATTATGTTAACTAAAAGCACGATTAGTACCATCCTCGAAAACAACTTACATATATCCCCTAATTTTGATCGCCCCTAATTTATGTTATTTCACTATATGAAAAATTCATAAAAGAAAAAAGAATCACTCATCACTTCCCTTGCCACACCGCCAAATCCCAAACATTCATCCCACCAACAAAACTTCCAGAACGGAAAAAGGGCGCCACAAGGCGCCCGTCCGAAATCCCTTTTTCAAAATTCTGGCCTATCGTCACCCTATCCGTTCGTTGTATTCTGCCCTATGTATTTTGGAGGATTGTTCTCTCTCCGTCAGACGGCGGTGCGCAGTAAAAAGGAAGGGTAGACCGACCGCTGTCATGAGAGCCAGCGGGATGAATATTGCGGGTCCGTGTTCCGGACCCAAGTGGTCAAGCAGCAGGCCGCCGAGAATCGGCGCCATCACACTGCCTAAACCGTTGAAACCGATGGTTCCAAAGTAAGTCCCTTTCCATTCCGGCTTCGCGACCCGGTCAATGAGCATGTCCATCATCGTGAACAGCAGCACTTCGCCAATCGTAAATAGCACGACGCTGAACATAAGCAGAGGCAGGCCGCCGGCCAGACCGAACAGGATCAAAGCTGCCGACACGAATACATTGCCGAGGATCAGCGGGACGACCGGGGGAAAATGGCGGGCTGTCCGCACAACGGGATATTGGACAATGAGCACGGTAATCGCATTTAGCGACAGCATGTAGGAGAAAGCTTTTCCGCCATCCGCAAAATGGGTGTTGAGCGCCAAATACTGCGCCAGTGTCGAGCCGAAGTGACCGTAACCTAACACGCAAAAGACCGTACCGAGGAGGATCGGCAGAAACACACGGTCCCTGCTTGTTACGGCGAGCGCTTCGCGCAGCCGGGGGGCCTTCGATACGGAACGCACCGGCAAATTCTTGCCATGGAGGGCGAACTGCAGAACAAGCACGAGTCCATAGGCAATATAGACAATGGCGGTGATCAGAAACGGAAAGGTCGACTTTGCCGAACCGAGCTGCAGGCCGATGATCGGACCGAAGACGACACCCAGATTTACGGCGGCATAACGCAGATTAAAGACCAGCAGCTTATGCTCTCCGGGCGTAATATCCGACAGCAGCGCCCTTGAGGTTGGCTCGAAGACGGCGCGGCATAACCCGTTAAGCGTATTGACAATCAGAAACACCCACAGATGTCCAGCCATAGCGAAGCCAACGAATACCGAGGCCCAGCAGAAAATGGAAGCGAGCATTACTTTTTTGCGGCCGATAATATCCGAGATGTAGCCGCCATAGAAAGATACCGAGACTCCGGCCAGCGAACTGACCGCTATAGTCAGCCCCGTCTGCGTTGGCGATGCGCCCAGTACTTTGGTCAAATAAATGGAAAGAAAGGGAATGCTCATCGAGGTGACCAGCCTTCCGAACATAGTCCCGATGATGATGGTCCATGCGAGGGGATGGACATGACGTAACGTTTGTTTCATAGAGTTTCTCCTTCAAAGCTTTTTCTTGTCATCCGGCTTGGGACATGGATATAATTGTAATACAAAAAAGGGGAAGGAAAAGTGAAATCTTACATGGAATGATTTCACCTTTAAAGGAGTGAGGTAGGTGGAACTAAGCGACGCTCATTTTTTGCGGTTGGCAGCTGCTCTGCAGCCTTCCGAAAGACCGGAAGAGCCGGTTCGCGTGACGATAGAGCAATTGTCCGGGCTGCTGTGCTGCACTCCCCGCAACGTGAAGTTCATTTTGCGGCGGCTGGAGGAGAAAGCACTGATCTCATGGAAGCCGGGCAGGGGAAGAGGGCATGTATCATTGCTTACTTTTTTACGGAGTATGGAAGAAATATTGGAAGAGACTTTTCAGGAGCTGCTCGCCAAAGGAAAAATGAAGGAAGCGATTGAGCTGATCGGAGCGCCCGAGGTGAGCAATCTCCTTAGAGAAAAGCTGTGGACCGAACTCAACCGGCAGATGGGCTTCCACAGCGAACCGGAAACGAATTCGGGGCAAGACGTGCTGCGCATGATGCGGAACCGCAGCTTGGAGAAGCTGGACCCCGCCTTTGTATTTACGGTTTTTGAAGGGTACATCATCGGGCAGGTCTGCAATACGCTGGTGAGCTATGATGCCGCAAGCGGAAGCTTCGTTCCGGGGCTTGCACATACGTGGGAGAACAGTGAGGATTATACCCGCTGGACGTTTTATCTGCGAAAAGGGGTTCGCTTTCATCATGGACGGACATTAACTGCCGGCGATGTAAAATATACATTGGAAAGGCTGATTCAAGTGGACAGCCCTTCGCTGTGGCAGTACCGGGACATTGAGGAGGTGAGGACGGAAGGCGACTATACAATTTGCTTTTGCCTAAGCCGTCCGAACCTGTTCTTTTTACATTTAACTGGAAGCTTGTATATGTCCATTATACCGAATGACGTCGCTTTCTCGGGAATTCCGGTCGGTACCGGTCCTTTCCGTGTGGCCAATCTGAATGAGGATGTGCTTACGCTTACCGCATTTGATGACTATTACGCCATCCGGCCGCTGCTGGATAAGGTGGAAATCTGGTTTTTTCCGGAGAGGACAGGCAATGACCGGCAGTACGGGCTTTCCGGCGAGGATACAGAAGACCTGATGCCCTGGAATCAATATAACAACAGCATTGACTATCCAGCGCTCGGCTGCCGGTATATTGTGTTCAATTTGCATCGAAAAGGGGTGCACCACCGGAAGGAAATCCGCGAAGCTCTACGAATCGCATATGACCGGGTCGCCCTGATTCGTGAACTCGGGAGAAGCCGCTACATACCTGCGGACAGCTTCCTGCCTTGGGTCAGCAAAGAGCGGCGGGTGGAGGAGAGAAATCTGGCCGAAGCCGCGGATCTGCTGCGCCGTGCGGGATATGCCGGTGAGCCGCTGCGTCTCGCCTATCCACCCAAGAAGGAGGAAAGCGAGGAAGCCGAATGGCTGCAAGAAAGATGCCGCGTGGTCGGACTAAACCTTGTGCTGCACCCGCTTGATAGCAGGGATCATGAGCATGTTCTGCAGGAAGCCGATTTACTCCTTGCGGAAGAGGTGCTGGAAGATGACTGGGAATGGGGGATGATGAATTTCTATAAAAATGAACAGAACTACCTTCATCTATTGTTAAGCCGTGCGGATACCGATTTATTGGAGCGCGAGCTGGAAGATGTTTTTCAGCTTCCCCCGCAGAAACGCGTTGCCAGCCTGCTTCAAGCCGAACAGCTTGCCCGGGACAATTTCTGGATGCTCCACGGCTGCCATCTCAACAAAAGAGCGAAGCTCAGCCAGAGCCTGCTCGGCCTGCATACCGGCTCGTTTGGGTTTCTGGATATTTCCAAGCTGTGGGTGAAGAGAGGGGATGAGAAAAATTTGCAGGCTTAAAAAACAGTTGTGGTTGGCTGTCTAATAGAAGGAGGTTCCAATAAAATTAATGGGAACGAAATTCGCTAATATTCACGTCAGATATCTCGAGCCGGCACAGGTTATTGAACATATGCCAGGTTGTTCTGTTAGAGTATTATCCGAGGGATGGACTACGGTTTTGCGCGAGGATTTTCAGATGGGTCAAATCGAACAAATAGCCCGTGGATTATCCAAAAAAATAGAGAACGTCGTGCTCTCCGTAGGTTACTTTGACGATGATGTTTTGGCTCTTCATTTATTTCATAAAGGAAAAATGGTCACTTCAGATATTACCAATAACGCTTATGGATATCAGGCAAAGCGTGGGAATCCAACACGTTTTCAACAAAGCTTAGAGTTGGATCAAGAAGTTGCTCCACTTTTAAAGGAAGTATTTAAATGTGATGACCTGGAGGAGAAAGTCTATCTTTTAGAGCATCTACTAGGTGTCCATTTATGGATAAGCTATGATGCCAACGAAATACCTGAAAATGAATTAAGATTAAAACAGTTTGATAGGAGCATAGTGAATGCTTACTGTGAAGACTTGAAAGCAAAGAATAAGATAAAAAATAAAACCAAGCTTCAACTCATAACAGAATTTGAAGGGATGCCCGTATTAAAAACAGCAGATTCAACAGATGTACAACTGCCCCGCAAAGACGGTTCCTATCTCGTTGATGATTCCAATGTTTATGAATTGCTATCCGACGGAAGCCTCATGCCTAGATTGCAAGCGACTAATGAGGAAAATAGACATATCTTACTTAACTTTCCCGATGGATCAACTCTCTACTCAACCTACTGTCAAAAGCAAGTTTTGTTTGAATGTAACGCAGCTAATGAAAAAATATGGGAGTTTGAGGTTGGATATTTGAAAGTAAATCCCGCTCTTCACCAAAATAAATTATTTTTTCATATACAAAAAGCGGATGAATTACCTATGGTAGTTAAAATAAATCGGCAGGGGCAGATCGAATCCAGTTTAGTTCTTGATACAAGGGGAGGATGTCACTGGGAGAAATTCTTATTTGACAGTGAAGGCCGTATTTATCATTGCTGCACTCAAGAAAAAGATGGTATACAGCAAACTCATTTGTATTGTTTGAGTGAACAACTTGAAATATTGGATCAAATTGAAATTGATGATACCAGTTTTAATTCGATTATTGATCGTCATTCCCAAATTATTTATTTACATATTTTCGAGGGAGAGCTGTTTAAGATCGAACTTCAACCGTTGCATGTAAGTACTAGTAAGAAGTGTTACGGGTTCATTAGGTTTTTGCATGTTGATCAAAATGGAAATGTTTATATTCAAACAGGAAGTAGCACATTTGAAGTGTGGAATTCCAATCTTGAGCTCATTTCCCGTCATAAGCTTAAGGGACAGATTTTTAAAGTTCTAGTGAATGAACAAGGCAGAGCCTGCTTTGCCACATGGAATGGTACACAGTGGGATTCAGGCAAGGAACAAAGTAAAGTAAGGCTTTACGAAGTCGGGTAATGTATTACTGCTTAAGCTCTAACGGGACACTAGAGATCAAATCATCTCGGGTCAAAGGCTAGCTCAATAAACGCGGCAGTCTAAAATTTTTGCTTAGACTGCCGCTTCATGCACTAAATGGATTAGTCACTCAACTTATTTTCGGGAGTTAACGCTCATCTAGCTGGAATGTTCACTCACATATTACAGATACAAACCATGCTCCGCCTCTGCAAACTGCTGCGATTTCTCTTTCATTCCCCGCTCAATCGCTTCGCTGTCCTCCAGATTATGCTGCTTGGCGTACTCCCGAATGTCCTGAGTAATTCTCATGCTGCAAAATTTCGGTCCGCACATGGAGCAGAAATGCGCCGTCTTGGCGCCCTCTGCTGGCAAAGTCTCGTCGTGATATTCGATCGCCCGCTCGGGGTCGAGCGACAGCTGGAACTGGTCCTTCCAGCGGAATTCGAAACGGGCTTTGGACAGCGCGTCGTCCCGCTCCTGGGCTCCGGGATGCCCTTTGGCCAGGTCGGCCGCGTGCGCCGCGATCTTATAGGCGATGACGCCTTCGCGGACATCGTCCTTGTTCGGGAGGCCCAGATGCTCTTTGGGCGTCACGTAGCAGAGCATGGCGGTGCCGAACCAGCCGATCATCGCCGCGCCGATGGCGGAAGTAATATGGTCGTAGCCCGGCGCAATATCCGTCGTGAGCGGCCCCAGCGTGTAAAATGGAGCCTCTTTGCACACTTCCATCTGGCGGTCGACATTTTCCTTAATCTTGTGCATCGGGACATGGCCCGGTCCTTCAATCATGACCTGCACATCATGCTTCCAGGCAATTTCGGTCAGCTCGCCAAGGGTGTCCAGCTCAGCGAACTGCGCTTCGTCATTGGCATCGGCGATGGAACCCGGCCGCAGGCCGTCTCCTAGAGAGAACGCGATGTCGTAAGCCTTCATGATTTCGCAGATTTCCTCAAAATGGGTATACAGGAAGTTCTCTTGATGATGGGCGAGGCACCAGGCCGCCATGATCGAGCCGCCCCGGGACACAATGCCTGTTACCCGTTTTGCGGTCAATGGGACATAACGCAGCAGTACGCCCGCATGGATCGTGAAGTAGTCGACGCCCTGTTCCGCCTGCTCAATCAGCGTATCGCGGTAAATTTCCCAGCTCAGCTCATGCGCCTTACCGCCGACCTTTTCCAGCGCCTGGTACAGCGGCACCGTGCCGACAGGCACCGGGGAGTTGCGGATAATCCATTCCCGGGTCGTATGAATATGGCGGCCTGTCGAAAGATCCATAATCGTATCCGAGCCCCAATGGGTAGCCCAGCGCATTTTCTCGACTTCTTCATCGATTGAGGAGGAGACCGCAGAGTTTCCGATATTGGCGTTAATTTTTACAAGAAAGTTCCGGCCGATGATCATCGGCTCGCTTTCCGGATGATTGATATTACAAGGAATAATGGCTCTGCCGCTGGCGACTTCGTCCCGTACAAACGCCGGATCGACATTTTCGCGGATGGCGATGAACTCCATTTCCGGCGTGATGATCCCTTTACGGGCATAGTACATTTGCGTAACATTGGCTCCGCTCTTGGCGCGCAGTGGCCGCCGCTTGAGTCCCGGAAAGATTTCCGCGTTAGGGTCCTGCTCCAAATTCCGCAGCCCGTTATCTTCCGGCTTTACATCCCGGCCCTCGTATTCCTCGGTATCGCCGCGTTCCAATATCCAGCTATGACGGAGCGGGAGGAGTCCTTTTCGGATATCCGTACACATCTGCGTATCGGAATAAGGGCCGCTAGCGTCATATACCCTCACAGGGGGATTAGGAGTTGCGCCGTCAACCCCGTCAGTATCGCTCAGCGTAATCTCGCGCATCGGCACCCGAATATCCTCCCGAGAACCCTTAACGTACACTTTTTGACTTTGACTTGTCATTTCATTTCCTCCTCTAATTCATTATGAAGCGCCAGAGGAGGCCAGGTACGCAAAAAAGACCGCATCCGAAAGAAGCGGTCTTTGAACATACAAAGCCTGTGACGATTCCTCCGCTGGCATTACCCAGATCAGGTATTACGGTCGATGGCATATGGCCATCCTCTCAGCCCGGCTGTTTCCGAGCTCCCGTGTCTATGAAGTTGTCTATAACAGAATATACTAATCCCTGGAAAAGCACAAGCTACTTTTGCTTTATTTGTCGCCGAATTTTAAGCGCGCTCTCCATTGACTTGGCGGCTCCCTCCAAAGAAAGGAGCGAATCGCTCTTCTGCCCGAAACATTGCAGCGCGTGTTCCAGGCTTTTGGCGTAAGGGTTGGCCTCTTCCAGCACAAGGCGCTGCTCTCCGGAGGCGCTGTACTCGATCAACAGAGGTTCGGAGCGGCCGTTCCGGTCACTCTCGTGAAAGACCAGCTTGGCGGATTCGAAATACGCTTCATAAAAGGCAGTAAACGGATACTCATCAGGCATTCCCGAGGAAGAAATGACCTCAGCAAAAGTGCTTCCCTCCCGGAAGAACGCCCGAACCAGCGACTGCCGTTTGTCCTCATATTCCGCTCCCCAGGCGGATACTAACTCAGGACAATCCATAATTCCGCTAATAAAATCCAGCTCATGAATCATGAGATTGACGGGGAGGGACTCCAAACCGAGGTCGCCCCAGATCGGCGGCGTTTCCCTTTTCAAGGTGAGGGACAGCAGCTTGCCGTATGTACCCTTTAGGCAGGATTCGCGTAAATAGGCGTAAGCCGGGTCAAAATGGATAAAACGGTTAACGAGGACTCTTGAGCCGCAGCGCCTTTCAGCAATCAGCATGGCCGCAGCCTCTTCCATAGAGCAGCACACGGGCGTTTCGCAGAACACATGCTTTCCATGCTCAAGCGCCTTGACCGCAATCTCGCAGTGAAGAGAGGAAGGCAGGCATAAATCGATGACATCAATGTCCGGATCGCGCAAAATTTCGCCGATATCCCGGGCAATCTCTACATTTAGCTCCTTCTCCAGTTGCTCCAGCTTGTCAGGGTTCCTGCCGAACACGACCAATCGTTCACACAAATTCATCGACTTCAGCAGGCTGGCATGATATGCTCCAAATCCTGTTCCGAGAACGGCTACATTCATAAATTCCAACTCCTTCAATTGTTCTGACTCTATGATATACTTGTATTGTTGACAGCAGAATGGCAACGATTTGAGATTATTTGTGAAATATTCTGTCCGCTGATAAAAGGAGGGGCGTGATGAGGCTCCATCGGCTGGTTGCGATATTATTGCTGCTGGAATCAAGGGGTAAGCTGAAAGCAAAAGAGCTGGCGGAAGCGCTGGAAACCTCCGTCCGTTCGATTTACCGCGATGTGGATACGCTGGCTGAAGCCGGTGTTCCGATTGTCAGCGTTCCGGGTCCCGCCGGTGGTCTTTCGCTGATGGAAGGGTATACGGTTGATTTAAAAAGTCTACATAATGATGACGTTGTTCATCTGTATCTAACGGGACTCGGCATATATTCCGGCGCGGGAACCGAATCAGGACATAAGCTCCGAAGCGCACTGCTGAAGCTTGAAAAGACACTGCCGGATGAGTACAAACCGGATTTGCTTAAGGCTAAGTCCCGGTTTTATTTTGACGATACGCCCTGGTGGCGCGAGCGCCTCGATGCTCCCTGCTTGGAAACGGTTCGTGCCGCGCTTTGGAAATCGCATAAGCTGACCATCCATTACCGTAAACCGGGAGGGGAGTTGTACATCCGGAACGTGCGGCCCTACGGGCTGGTGGTGAAGCAGGGGGAATGGTATCTGGCTGCGTACTGCGAAGCGGCGGAGGAAGTCCGGACGTTTAAATGCGAGCGGATTTCAGCGGCAGAACCATTAGAGGAAAAGTTAGAAATTCCAGCAGATTTCGCATTGGAACATTATTGGAAAGGGAGCAATAAGTCTTTTAAGCGGTCGAGGCAAGAGAGGGAGTATTATCCGGTGGTTCTCAGGACGAAAGAGCCAAGCGTGAATTTGCGGAACAAACTTGAGATTCTAAATATTTCCTGGGAACAGGATGAGGCCCTGCTTACGGTGAATATGTATGGTTATGAAGCCGCCTGCCGCGACGTCATGGAACTGATCGGCTGCGCCGAGGTCATTGCGCCGGAGGAGCTTAGGAAATTTATCAAAGTCAAGCTGGATGATCTTCGTACTCTGTATGCGGATTGAAAAAGGGGATACAGCTTTCGGGATATGGAGGACACGGGTCACCTGTCTCTAACAAAACGTGGATAACCCGTGAGTCAACTGCATAGGCCGCCTCAAAATGAGACTTGATGAATCTTTATGCTGATACGGCTCTGATGTGAATGTTACCCCGCCTGTTTACCCTGACACTTTTTGCATACCGTCAGTTTTTCGCCTTGAAGTCCTTTGGCAGTATATAATAGTTTGATCCGTGTGCTGCCGCACAGGGGGCAAGTTCCCCTCCCGCGGGAAGGCATACGCCAGAGCGCTTTGCCGCGCTTGTTCTTGGACATATAATAGATTCCACCTTTGCGCATATTGCTTCATTTCACAGTATTCTATGCGGGCGGGCAGCAACCGGTTCAGCAGGGCGGGTATGGAAATAGCCAGCGAGACATTCTCAGCCATTACTATTCTATACGATATTGCGTGGTTGCATTACTGCTTGAGTAACCGGATAAGGATGATTGAACATTAATTTTGTAGGTTCCTGTCTTAGTTTTTTTATTCGTAGCTATATTGAATACAACTGCCCCGCTAGAATCGGTGGTCTGAACTGCATTAGTTTGGCTTCCACTTGGTGAGGTAATCGTTAAGTTTACAGTTGCCCCGTTCAAAGCATTTAAATTGGAGTCCTTAACTGTAGCTTCTACAGTAACGGTTTCTCCTTTTAAGTAAGAATCTTTATCTGTAGTAACGCTCATAACTGTCTTGATAGATTCAACTGGTTGAGCTTGGGCCTGAATTAATCCGTATCCTGTAAGAGTATCACGCCCAGCAGCCCCGAGATCCACGACGTATTGATCAAGCTTGTCCCGAAGTTCAATATTGGTCAGAGCAGGATTCTGCTGTTTTAGAAGGGCAAGTATACCCGTAGTATAAGGAGTAGCCATTGATGTGCCTGACATTCTTGTATAACTATTATTCAAATACGTGGAGTAGATGGAAACTCCTGGTGCTGACACTTCAACTTTTGGACCCGTTGACGAAAAGCTGGCACGATTATTAGATGAATCTACTGCGGCAACTGCAATAGCGGAATCGTATTTTGCGGGATATTCAACCGTATCGCCGTTGCCGTTAATCAAACCGCTGTTTCCGGCTGCAGCAACAACCAAGGTACCGTTGTTATAGGCCTTGTCTACTGCCTGGTGTAATGTAGGAGAATCGGTTGAACTTCCTAAGCTTAAATTAATAATATCCATTTGGTTTGAGATAGCCCAGTCAATCCCCGCTATTACATCCGAGAGATAGCCGCTTCCGCTGGAATCAAGCACTTTCACTGCGTACAGATCAGAGTCAGGGGCTACGCCAATGGTTCCAATATCATTATTTCGGGCGCCAATGATTCCGGATACATGGGTACCGTGACCATTGTCATCATTATAGGAATTTGTATAGGCCACAAAAGAAGCTCCTCCTGCTACTGAAAGATCCGAATGGCTAAGTGATATTCCTGTATCAACTACAGCGATTTTCACCCCCGTTCCAGTGTAACCTGAACTCCATGCAACGGGTGCTTTTACATCATCAATTCCCCAATCCGAAACTTGCCCTTCTACCTTCACTATTGAATCTTTCTCAATAAGTTCAATATTCGGATTTCTGGAAAGCCCTTGTAAAGCGACTGAAGGGACACTGATGGATATGGCCGGTAAGTTCCTTAGTTCTCTGTTGATTTTCCCTCCATTGTTTGCAATCAATTCCTTGTCAACTTTGTCTTTGAACAAAACGATTACTCTTTCCTCGGCTTGTGCGGATGCGGCATTTACTGAATTGAAAGTTGCTGTGAGAATAAGGATCAGGATTGCTGCTGACAAAATAATTTTCTTCATTTACTAAATCACCTCTATTATTAGTTTCTTCCATAAAACTCTATTTATATTAATTAAATACAAATATCAAAATTCCTTCTAGCCATTTGAAAAAAAATTGGTATTTTATGGCTTTCCTCCAGGCTGGCGAGCGGTGGGTTCAGTCGTAATTATGAATAAAATACTATTTTCTTCTGGTCCATTTAAGATTCAGGATATAAAATTATATTGTTTTTTCCAGCATCTTACACTATAATTAGTACCAGGTACTAATATCGGATTATACATTATTGTGAGGTGAAATATATGACAGGAGCAAGAATAACCGCGATAGGGACTTATGTGCCCGAAAAGAGATTAACCAATTTTGATTTGGAGCGTATGGTTGATACGAATAACGAATGGATTATTCAAAGAACCGGCATTGAAGAACGCAGAATTAGCCGTCCTGATGAATATACCAGTGATTTATGTGTAGCCGCCGTAAAAAATTTGATTCAGAGATTCAATAAAACGGTTGAAGATGTGGATATGGTTATAGTAGCGACCAGCACTCCGGATTTTTCGTTTCCGTCGGTTTCCAGCCTTGTGCAGGAGCAATTACATATCGCCCAGACAGGGGCAATGGATTTAAGTGCGGCATGCTCCGGATTTGTATATGCTTTGCATACGGCACACAGTATGATTTCATCTGGGCTTCACGGCAAAATACTGGTCATCGGCGCAGATACAATGTCTAAAATAACAGATTACACCGATCGAAGCACCTGTATTTTATTTGGTGACGGGGCCGGTGCCGTGCTGATCGAAAGGGATGACCAATTTAATAGCTTCATTGGATATCATATGGGGAGTGACGGGAGTGGAGCGCATCATGTGTATCGGGCCAATCTAGCGAACAAAGTAAATGACATTGAATTGATCGATACAAGAAGCCTTGTCCAAAATGGCCGAGAAGTTTTTCGATGGGTGGTTAGAAATATTCCCAATGGTATTAAAGAAATTTTGAATAAAACGGAAATGACTATAGACGAAGTGGATTGGTTTATCCCTCATAGCGCCAACTTGCGGATCATCGAGCCGATCTGTGAAAAAATTGGACACCCGATGGAAAAGACGCTGTACAGCTTGGTCAACTTCGGGAATACTTCGGCTGCGACCATTCCTTTATCTCTCGACCTCGGCATTCGCGAAGGGAAAGTTAAAAATGGGGATCGGATTCTTATGTATGGTTTTGGTGCGGGTTTGACACATGCCGGGCAGCTTTTACGGCTGAAATTAGATGAACAAGTTATGGTACCGGAGCCTTTGTGAAGGCATGATTTTGAAAAAAGCACTTATCCATCTAGCCAAGTAAGGGTCATCTTTAAAGGATGAGCCTTTTGGTGCTGATCATGATTGAAGTTAAATCATTTTAGAAATTGGCTTCGAGTTGCAGATCATGAAACAAGGTTAAGAAATACAAGCGATATCCATAACCAACTGTGCATGGACACGTCGTATCAGCCATTTCAGTATAACCATCTTCCCTTTTTCTTAATTAAAATTCCAAATGAAGAGGATGGGGAAAAGGTAATTGAGTTTCATTATTGGACGAATAGTAAACAGAATGTTCAATACGAGAAACTGATCTGCCGAAGCAGATCGGGCTTTTATAGAGACACTATATAAAATAATTTTTGTTTAAAAAAAGGCTCAAGCAGACTATGCTTGGGTTTTTTAAGTTAATGTATTACTTGTTAAGAAGTACATTGACACACATAGTAATATTTGATACGATGCATTTGTGGGGTGAGTATAAGGTGAATGAAAACAGAATAAGCAGCGAATTAATTCGCGGCAATATCGACACTATTATTCTTCGTGTTTTATGTGATGGAGATAGCTATGGTTATGAAATCATCAAGACAATCTTGAAAAAAAGTAACGGAAAATACGAATTAAAGGAACCTTCTTTATACACAAGTCTAAAAAGGCTTGAGTCTAACAAATTTATCCAATCTTACTGGGGTGATGAGAGCCAAGGCGGCAGACGGAAATATTATAAAGTGACAGATGCAGGTAAGGATACTTTTCACCGCAACTTTGCGGATTGGAAAATAGCCAGAGAATTAATCGACAAATTAATTAGATAGGAGGAACCTTATGAAACATTTACAAAATTATGTTGATCAATTATTTAAGGAACATAAAGACAACAAACAGACGAGAGAGTTGAAAGATGAAATCCTAAGTAATCTTGAAGCTAAAGTTGCTGATCTCACAGCCAATGGCATGGATTATACACAAGCAGTAAAAGTAGCTACTGAAAATATCGACAGCGTAGAGTTATTAATCGACGGTAACACAAGAGTCTATACAAACAGGTATCGGATCGAATTTTTACAAGTCGCATTGTTATATTTCCTAATCGCATGGGTTATAACCATACCCCTCAGATTAGTGGGAATGGGAATTCTTCTCAACTTCTTTCTGCTGATAGTCGTATTTGCAGTGGGCATCTTATTCTTCGTATTAAATTCAAAAAAGGAAAGCCACTATTGGGGTAAGACATCCATCTATAACATTAATACTGTCATGCGCTATAGAAAAATTGCTTGGCTCATTTGGGGCTTGTTTGTTACGGTGTCCATACTTGGTAATACGGCAGTAGAATTTGGCAGTAACATTTGGTTTGGGAGAGCGATAAATATCACTGGGCCTTATCAATTCGCCGTGTTGGTAATCAGATATGTATTGCCGTTTGTTTCTATCATCATACCATTGCTTTTCCCTGCGGCTTTGAAACTAATTCGTAAATATGAGGTGGGCGAGCATCATGAGAACCAGGAATAGAATAATAATTTGTTTAATCGTTGTGGGATTAGCCTTATTTGGAGTGGTACAGGGTATTGTCATACCCCAAATAGAACATACTAAAAAGCAATATATGGAGGATCAGCAAAATCCACTTAGGCACGATATTGAAAATGCATTACAATTCAAATCTAAGTATATGGGTGATAACTCTAATTTAATTAATCTATTCAATTCATTGCCATTAAACAATGTGGGAATGTCATTCCGGTTGATTCCAGATAAACTAACGGCAGAGATAAACTATAAATCCAATGTAACGGATATTGGTGAAGATCAGGTCAATAAAGCATTAATATACAATGCAACAGCTGCATTTGCATTAATTGACAATTTGGAAGCCATGAACTTTAACTTTATTGGAACGTCATATAAGGTTTCGCGAAATGATGTTGCAAGTTGGTATGGTGTAAAATTGTCGACGTTATTAAAAAAGGATGTTTGGGAAAAGATGGTTCAGAATAAGCTTGAGGACAATGAGTATGTACTCGACTTCATAAAAAAATTCTGAATAGAAATAAACAGGTTTATTTGACATAAAAACAGCCTCAATCAAATAATTCGATTGAGGCTGTTTTTAACGTTGTAACCTAAACCTAATTTAGAGAACACGTAACACATAAATACGAACTTTTTGAGATAGTTCGAGGCGAATGTTATAGAAGTTCGTATTTAAATGTTACTGGACATTGATCGCCGAATACGGGGGATTTCTGCCGCAATTAAAACAGCGTATAACATAAATTATACGCTGTTTTTGATTCAAGCGATTTTTATTCGGGCGGATGGAGCAGTGGACGGACGGATTCGCCCCGTTTTTTGGCTATTTTAGTGATTTCGGAAGGGCGGCGATTAATCCCGCGTTTGTCTGAATGAGCAGTATGCTATTGACCGTATAGGCGCTGCCGATCTCGGCGGCGTTCGTTGCGATACGTCCGAACCTTTTGCCCGTCTCCGCCTCGATCCAGTAAAAGTCTCCGTTGTCCAAACTGGCGAACACGCCCCTGCCTATGGCTTGAACACGAGCAACGGGACTGGGAAAGCTTCCGTAGGAAACTGTAATAAGATTACTGAGTTTGACACCGATCAATTTGGTTCCCTGTGAAAAGAAGGCCGCACCGTTTTCCGGACCGGCCAACCATTTTCCATACTGTTCATAACTGACAGGTTTGGCATTGCTGTCTTGGCCCAAAGTATAGCGGCGAAGGAAGGCTTCGTTCTTGTCGAGATTACCGTCGGCGGTATAGAGATAGGGGCCTACAATAGCGGTATGGCTGTTGCCGAGTCGGCGTATATCATGAAGAGGACTGTAGTTCTCCGTTCTGGTTATCTTTCCGGTTCGGGGACTCAACTGAACCAAAGTGACCAAATAACCAGGAACCGCCACTCCGCCGGTAACTGTTGAAAGGTCTGGCTGCCGGCGCATCATAAGTTGTCCGTTCCGGTAGGCGAGGAAGGAGTAAACTCCCGCAGTCCTCCAGAGTTTTTTGCCGGAAGCGGGATCAAGGCCGAAAAATTGCGTCTGGTAATTATCGACCGAACTGGACACGATGAGTACGCCGTCGTATTGGCCGATCACGGAGCCTGCGTACATGGGCAACGCTGTGTTCTCCCATTTTTTCTTGCCGTTAGAAGGATTGTAGGCAGCGAGTCCGCCGTTTTCGTTAAAATAAATCAAGGTCCCCCTTACAAGTGCTGCATGCGCACCGACCTCTGAAATAGTATTGATCCCTTTCATTTTCCAAATAACCTTTCCGTTTCGGGCATCCGCCCGCACCAGATAACCTCTGCCTGTGATGTAAAAGACGGAGTTGTTGGTTATAACTTCGGGGTACTGTCCTCCCGGGATGGACCATTTCACCCTGCCTGTCGCGAGATCGGCCGCCATAAGCTTGCCGCTTGCAGCATAATACACAAGGCCATTCGACACGGGGGCCTGCTTATCATAAAGTCTGGTTTCGTTTGTTTTTGCCTTCCAGAGCGGCTTGAGAACAGGAGTTGCGGAGTCGGCCGCATTTGAAACAGAAGAGATATTTTCATTTGCGGTATCCGCCGCGGCGATGTGTCCGTAAAGACCGTCACTGGTGGTAAGCAGGGCTGCGGCGAGCAGTGCGTTCAGAATATAAGCTGTTTTTTTCAAAAATTTCATCTCCTTATTATTCTTCTATGTATTTGACTCCTGAAGCGGTGAGTAAGTTTCTATATATGGAAAATAAAGCCATGAAACTAAAATAGTTTACATAATAATTATTATGTAAACTATTATGAGGCTAAGACGGTTAAACTGGAATATAGCTACTCAATAAAAAACCATCGGCAGAGCTATCATTCGATACTCTGCCGATGGTTTTCGTATTGACCTATTCAGGAAACCTCGGTCCGTTGATCCGGACATTTAGCCGGAACCGCTTGAACGTTAAGGGGAGCTTTCCGTTGCTTGTAGAAAGTGAAGGCAAAATAAAAGGCAATGATTATGCAAGGATAGGCAATGGCCATGCCCGTAAACGGGAAGACGGCGGCTGTCGCGATAAAGGAAATCCAACTGATGATTACTCCGGATCGGCTGCCCTTGAGCAGCCGGATTCCCGCCGCGCAGCCGCCGATATAAGTTAGAATAAAGGTAGCGTTCGGGAAGGTGATGAGAGTTGTCAGCGATACAAGTCCGCTGCCGTACAGTGTGAGCACCGACGCAAAGCAGAACAGCAGGAAAGCAAGCGCACCGACCGGCGTATGGAAGCGGCTCGACATCCTGCCCATCCATTTGGGGGCATGGCCCTGGCGGGCCATTGCATAGGCCACCCTTGAAGCGGCGCCGACATAGGCGATAATCGTGGCGGTGCAGATGAACAGCCCCGTGAGTCCTGCGACCAGTCCGCCCCAATGCCCAAGCGGGCGGCTGATCATCCAGACCAGCGAGGAGGAGCTTCCTTTAAGATAGCTTTGGGTACCGACGACGGCCAGCGCCGTCAGGAAATATAGCGCGCCGACTAGTATGGCGGCGATGGTCACGCCCTTGACCGCTGCGCGCTGCGGGTCTTTAAACTCCTCGGACAGATGGGACACCGCTTCCCAGCCGATAAAGCACCAGAACAGAATCGCCGTCGCCTTGCCGACGTTCATCCAGCCGTGCGGGACAAACGGTGTAAACGCGGCGCTGTCCATCCGGGGCAGGGCGGCGGCAAAAGCGAAGACGAGTACGGCTACGATGGCGAGCACAACGGCGATTTGCACTTTGCCGGCGAGCTGCATCCCGGCCCAGTTCATGCCGAGCCCGGCAATCACCATGGCGGCGGCCAGCGCAATTCGCGCCGGTTCGCCCCAGCCCATGGCGGCGGACATATAGCCGGCTCCGGTAAGCGCGGCTACGGGAGCGCCGATCGGCACGGACATGAGGAAGAACCAGCCGACCAGCGTTCCGGCGCGTTCCCCGAAGGCGAGCGTCACGAAATGGGATACTCATCCGGCGTTCGGGAATTTGGCGGAGAGAAGGCCCATCGAGAGAGCCATCGGCAGGATCAGCAGCGTCATGAATCCCCATGCGAGCAGCGAAGCGGGTCCGGCCATTTCCGCCGCCAGTCCGGGTACGATAAGGATTCCCGAGCCGAGCACCGCACCGATATAAAGGGCGATCGCCTGCGGCATCCCGATATGGTGTTGCAGCGAATTGGACTCATTCATTAAATTTCATCCAGCCTTTCTTGTCTTTTGCTACAGAGTATCAGATAATGGTTCTATTGGAAAAACGGAATGTTTAGATACCATCCATTCAAAATTCCGATGGAAGGGAGCATGCCGATGGAATCCCGTCATCTTTTTACTTTTCTGGTGGTCGTAGAAGCAGGCAGCTTCACAAGGGCCGCCCAGAAGCTTGATTACGCCCAGTCCAGTATTACAGCGCAAATCCAGACGCTAGAGGGCGAGCTGGGCCAGCCGCTGTTTGACCGGATCGGCAAGAAAATCTCCCTAACCGATGCCGGACGCCGCCTGCTGCCGTATGCCCAGGAGATTTCCAAAATGCATTCCATGGCTGAGGAAGCGCTGCGCTTTCAAAGCGGCATCGGTGGATCGCTCAAGATCGGCGCGCCCGAATCTCTGGCGGCTTTTCGGCTGCCCGGCATTATCCGCGAATTTAGAGGGAGTTTCCCTCAGGTGGAAATGATCCTGAAGCCCGGTTACTGCTGGGAGCTGCAGGAGATGATCCGGTCGGGCGAGCTGGATCTGGCATTTCTGCTGCAGCCCGAGCGGGAAGACAGGGATCTTCATATCGAGACGCTGGTGCACGAGGAAATGGCGCTGGTCGCTCCGGTGAATCACCGCTTGGCCCATCGTTCCAAGACCCAGCCGTCTGATCTCAAGGAGGAGACGATTCTCCATACCGAGACGGGCTGTTCGTACCGGCTGCTGTTCGAGCAGCATTTGAATGCGCATGGAGTATACCCGGACCCCAAGCTGGAGTTCTGGAGCATCGAAGCGATCAAGCAGTGCGTCATGGCCGGTCTGGGCATTTCTTTTTTGCCGCTTGTTACGGTACAGAAAGAGCTTGCTGAAGGCACAATGGCGCGGCTCAACTGGGATGACGAATCCCAGCGGGTGGCGACTCAGGTTGCCTATCACCGGAAGAAATGGAAATCCCCTGCGCTGGATGCGTTTATGGAAACGGTGCGGCAGCATGCCGTAGGGTGGCAGGGTCAAGGCGTTCACGGTTAAGTTATGATCTGCTATAATAAGTGGTCGAAAAAAGGGAGGAGGCGCCTTGGATGGACGAAGCTCTGCTGGGATATGAAGAAGAACTCGAAGCCTTCATCATCTGGATGAAGGATGCAGGCTACACTGCCTATACCCAAAAATCGTATCTTGCCGATGTGCGGCAGTTCTTGAACAGTCTGAACGGGAAGACGCTGAACACTGTCAAAAAGCTGCACGTGATCTCCTTCCTTACCTCCATGCGCGAACGCGGAGTCAGCGACACGACTAGGAACCGCAAGCATGCTTCCGTCAGCTGCTTCTTCAAATCGCTGATTGAGCTTGAACTGCTGACCGGCAATCCCGCAGCGGGCATCAAAAAGTCCAAGACCGAGAAAAACCGGGAGCCGGTCTATCTGGACGAGGACGATATTCGGCGGTTTCTGGCTAAAGTGGACGGAAAATATAAAGAACGCAATCTGGCGGTCTTTTTGCTGATGGCTTATATGGGGCTGCGCGTAGGAGAGGTACATACATTGAATTTGGGAGACTATCATCCGGAGCGGCGCATGCTTCGCGTGTTCGGCAAAGGCCGGAAATGGCGCAATGTTCCCGTACCCGGGGATGTCGCTCCCTACCTGGACCATGCTCTTGCGGAACGGCTAACGCCTTGGCGCGGAAGCAGGGAAGAGGCCATGTTCATCTCGCAAAAAGGGCGCAGGCTCTCGATCCGCGCCATTCAGGGCATTGCTTCCGAGACCTTTCAGCGCTTTCAGAGCGGAATTCCGGCTGTCCGCCGGCGTTCTTTTTCCAGCCATAAATTGCGGCACTCCTTTGCCACGATGCTGCTGCGGAAGGGTGCCGATTTACGGACGGTGCAGGAACTGCTCGGACATTCCTCCATACAGACGACAACGGTGTACACCCATATCACGGACAAGGAAAAAGAAGAGGCCATGTCCCGCCTGCAGCTCCAGTTATAGTAGATAACATGACAGAATGCCGACGAACGGTGAACAGGAAATGAGGTTGCAGAAGATGAAATTCAATGTCCAATTTCTGTCCTTTTATGTGATTCAAGTGGAAGGAAATGAAGGGCAAGGCGCGAAATCTTACAAGCATTACCAGACTATGGATGAAGAAGAGTATGAGCACAGCGAGATCAAGAAGTTTCTTGACGGTGAGTTTACACGGACAGCCAAGCGCAAGGTAGAGAAGAATCCGAACTCGGAGCAGGCGCCGACCAAGATTGGACGCTTTCTGGTGGAGCCGGGATATGACCTTGACAGCAATCCTAATTTCAATCAGCTCACGCGGCTGCGCGCGGCGGAAGATGTGGAAGCCTTTCATGAGTTCGGTGACGATCTCGTCCGAAGCTATCTGGATACGAGCGCCGTTCGCGGGGGAGCGCTAATTCTTTCCCAGGCTGTCCTGCGCACCCATGGCGACGATCCGTTCGTATTTATCATGAAGTGCGATTTCGAGTCCAAAATTGCCCGTATTTCCGATGAGCGCAGTCTGATCAGCGAGGTGGAAATGGCGATCAGCGCCCGCAACATGAAGTCGATTCAGTATCCTTATATGCCGGAGGAAGGTATGTTCGAGGAATGGGAACTCAAAATCCACCAGTCTTCGCATGCCCGTTACTTTGAGGATTTTCTGAAGTTCGTTACCTATGAGCAGTCGATTCCCGAGATTGTAAACGACCAGGTAATGGAGTATGTGCAGAGCTATGTAGAGACCAAATGGCCGGATGAGAGTCATGAAGAGCGCCAGCAGACCGAGCGTGACCTGGAGCTCTGGGCCGCAAGCGAGAAGCGCGACATCCAGCACAAGTGGGAGCCTGAGGAAGTGATCGAGGCGGCGTCGCGGATTATCGATATCAAGCCGGAAATCGAACTGAAATTCAAAATCGGCGACACCTATGTCAAAGGGTTTCTGGCGGATTATGGAGACAAGATCCATATCGCTACGTTCGGAGACCGCTATGCGCTTGTGATTGAGGGCTCTTCTTTTACTTTTGATAAAGGATTTTCACCTGTAGAGCTGCTGCAGCCGGAGCCCTTTGCGCAGTTGGCGGACAGGCTTCTGGATAAGAAATGGTCAGCGGATGAAGAAGGACCCAGCGAAGAATAGGCAATTACCTGTTATATTGAACCTAAAAAAGAAGCCCCTGGCAGTTATGCGCTTGGCGGCTTCTTCTGTTTGCGCTTTATGGTGACGCGCAGTTTGACTTACAGATCCAATTTTGCGATTTCAGCTTTAAGCTTCTCGGCAGACTGCTGGAACAGCGCTTGCTCTTCTTCGCTCAGCGGCATCTTCAGCACCTCGCGAACCCCGGAACGGTCCACAATGCATGGAGCACCGAGGAATACATCCGAAACGCCGTTATAGTTGTTCAAGAGTGTAGAAACGTTCAGTACGGCTCCTTCATTGCTGAGTATGGCTTCTACGATCCGGTCCAGAGCGAGCGCAATTGCGTAAGAGGTTGCTCCCTTGGCGTTAATAATTTCATAAGCGGCGTTTTTTGTATTTTGGTAAATTTCTTCCCGGGTCTCATCGTCAAAGCCGAGCTCGATGCCGCCGCTAATGTTGGCAAGGCTCCATACGGGAACCTCGGAGTCGCCGTGCTCGCCGATAATCGATCCGTGGATGCTGCGCGGGTCGATCTCTTTGTGCTTCCCGATCAGGTAGCGGAAACGGGCGCTGTCCAGCACAGTCCCGGACCCGATGACACGTCTGCGATCGAAGCCGCTGATTTCCAGCGTGGCATAAGCGAGGATATCAACCGGATTGGTTGCAATCAGCAAAATGGCGTGTGAATTATATTTCGTAATTTTTTGGATAATATCCCGGAAAATCGAAATGTTCTTGCGCAGCAGATCAATTCGTGTCTCGCCCGGCTTTTGTGAAGCACCCGCGGTCACGATAATAATATCCGCATCCCGGCAGTCTTCGTAGGTTCCAGCCCACAATTTTACACCACCCGCAAAAGGCATGCCGTGGTTCATATCGAGCGCTTCGCCAAGCGCCTTTTGATGATTAACGTCAATGAGTACAAGTTCGGGCATGCGGCGGCGCAGCAGCAGGGTATAAGCGGTCGTTGTACCTACTGCTCCGGTACCGATAACGACGACTCGATTAGGTTTAAAAGGGGCCATATTTCCATCTCCTTCGAATGGTGTGAATTTTTTGTGTACAATCTTATTTATCATAGCTTCAATCGTTAGTCTTTTCAAGAACCTTCTTTTTAATCCATTACCCAATAATAACCGGGACCGACAACGAAAACTGGGGAAACAGCGCGATTTTTTTGTTTTTATATGTCGACGCTTGTCATGAAATGGGTGGAAGTGTTAGAGAATACCGCAGCGGGCAGTTAGACCATTTCGGGCCGCTTTAGGGCATCAAAGCATATTTGCTGTTGGTGTTACGGGAAGCGTATAATCAGACGAGGATACTTCTATCAACGCCGAAAGGAGAGAGAGCATTGCCTGTTCCGGCTGTACGCCTGAAACATTATAGAAAGTTATTCACCGTTCTGCTGGCTGCGCTGACCGTGGCATCCTGTTCGTCTCCCCCGCCGGAAACGAAGCCGCAGCCGAAGCCGACGGAGCCGCCTGAGGAGGGGCAGACGATTACCCTGATCACGCCGGATGCGGGCAACATCTATTCTGCAAAAAAGTCCAAATACCAAATCCAGACACGGCTTACCGACTTTCAGCTGCTCAGCGAGTCGGAGGGACTGGCCTGGGGCGTAACCAAAAATGCATTGCGGTTGTATTTAACCCGGGATAGCGGACAGACGTGGACCAATATTTCTCCAGCGTCCACCGTCCAGTTCTCATCCAATCCCGTTTACGGGCAGGACATCTTTTTCACGGACCCCGGGAACGGCTGGATTATACGGCAGGCCTTTGGAATGATGGAAACCACTGTTCTGCGGACCAAGGATGGGGGAAAGAGCTGGAAAATTTCTTCTCTCAATCAAGGCGGCAGGATTTCATCCGTATATTTCGCTTCTCCCTTAAAAGGCTGGCTTTTGGCTACCTGGGACTCTGAGGGGAGCGGGGAGAGCAAGGCGCTGTATATGACAGAAGATGGTGGAGCAACCTGGAACACTGTTATGCAAAATGATCAATATTCTCCGAAATCCCTCCATCAAGCGATTCCGGTAGCTGGCGTTACTGGCGGTTTGGTATTTCGGGATCGCGAGCATGGTCTGGTCACACTGAATAAATCCAAGACCCCAAAGCTATATCATACCCTGGACAGCGGAGCCAGCTGGCAGGAAGATAGCGCCTTTGCCCCAGCCGACGCTTTCAAGAATTATGATAATGTTAAGCTGGGACAACCCGAATTTTTCGGCATGAATAGCGGATGGATACCGGTGGCAGGCAGCAAGAAGGGCGTCGATGGGACATTCTATGACGGCTTATTCACGATGGATGGAGGGAGAACATGGATTTATTATCCGCTTCATCTGGGCGTCCGGACTGGAAAGAATGAGGATGTGCCTCCGACCTTCCTGGATGCGGGCCTTGGCTGGATGCTGAATGGGAATCTTTTATACCACACGACGAACCAAGGTAAAGATTGGAAAGCACTCCCGCCCAGCGTTGTGCTTCAGTCTAAGCTTACCGAGTATCCGGAGATCGTCAAGCTCCAATTTATCTCGAAAGAGGTCGGTTGGCTGCTGATCGAAAAGAGTGATAACAAGCGGTCGATTCTTTTGCAAACAACGAATGGCGGTGTCAATTGGCGCGTAGAGTAAAGAAGGCGTGCGGTCCTAATCCGAGAAGATAGGGAGTCGCGCGCTTTTTAAATAATCTAAAATAAACAATGCAAAAATTATTTAAAATTTTCTTTTAAATGTGAAAAAAATCACATTATCATCAAATACCCTGTGATATATTTAACACATAGAAAGTAAGTTCATTTTTTCACAAACTAACTGATCGACAGGAGAGATTATAATGAAAACATTTGAAACGGATTTTGTAACCAAAAACCTTTTGCAGCTGTGCTACACCTGTGAAGATGCCCACCAATGCCAGACTGAAGAACAATGCAGAGCCTGCTGGGCTGAGAACGGCATGATTCCGGAGCAAGAAGATGAAACCAAAAACTTCTTGAACCTGGTGCATGCATAATCTAATCATTGGACCCAAGGTTTAAGACCGCAAGTTTTCCTGAAATCCGGGAGAGCGTGCGGTCTTTTAGTTTTAGCAGAATCCTCGCTGTAATCGTATATGTCTTAGGCATTAAGTATGCCGCAAAAGTATAGGCATATAATGTAGGGAAGCCCGGGTTGGCCGGTTGAATTGCGGGCGGAATACGGGAGGCGAGGGGGAATCGCTATGAATTTGGGGCCGGACCCATCCTGGATGTTTGATTTTGCCGGAACGGTATTGCCGATTTTTATTGTCGTGATGGCAGGCATAATCGCCCTGTCAGCCGGGAGAGGACTGCTTGGATGGTTCAGGAACAACCGTATGCCTGTACTTACCGTCCCTGCCTGCATAGTGGCCAAGCGCAGCGAGATCAGACAAAAGCCTCCGGATGAGAGCAGCATCTCCCGTGCGGTGATGATTTACTATCTAACCTTTGAACTTGAAGACGGGGATCGGGTGGAGTTCAAGGTCAACGGGAGCGAATACGGTGTCAGTGCCGAACGTGACCGGGGGCGTCTAACCTTTCAAGGCACCAGGTATCATGGTTTCAAGCGGGAACCCCATTATTCTTTTATGGAAGAACGCTAGTTTAAACGTTTTTCAAGCAGAGCAACTTTGATATCCTCTGTTTCCGTAATGCGGATTCAGGGGATATATTACATTTATAGGCATAAATACGGCCGGAATGCAGTTCTTCCAAAAAAAGTGGCAGGTAAAAGTCACCACTTGGGCGTTCGCACATACAATACATCGTGCAATACAGAACGACTGCCTCTAACTCGACAAGTTGAAGGAGGAAAGCGCGTGGCCGTCATTAAGACCAATTCGGAAGGGGAAAAAGTTCTGGCCCGGCTAATGCGGGCGGAAGCGGAGGAAGACGGGGATCTCGGCATGCTGATGGTGGGGAATGTCGGGGTTAACCGGATCCTGGGCAACTGTCTGGATTTTAGAAACATCCGGTCTGTCAACGACATGGTATTTCAGAGTCCGGGCGGATTTGAAGCAACGACCAAAGGCTATTTCTATCAACGCGCAAGGGATAGGGACATCCGCCTCGCCAGACGCGTCATCGGCGGTGAAAGAACGCATCCCGCCTCAAACGCCCTCTGGTTCTTCCGTCCCGTCGGCAATTGCCCGGGCACCTGGTATAACCAGCAGAATACCGGCCGTTTTAAAGCGCATTGCTTTTTCCGGCCCACTCAAGGGGATTGTCCAGCCGTTTACTAAAAGATTTTTCTATTATAAGGAGGTTCTGATTCATGATTATGCAGCCCTATCGTCCCGTTACTTATTCGTACGGAAGCATGTCTTCCGGAACGCCGGCAACCGGAAGCGTCCCCCCACAGGTAGCAAGCGGAGGTGCGATGACGCCCACAGGTGCTGTTGTCTCGGGGGCGTTGCCCGCTTACGAGCAATCTTACATCGAAAATATCCTGCGGCTTAACCTGGGCAAGGTCGGCACGTTCTATATGACCTACGAGAATAACAGCGAATGGAACGCCAAAGTCTTCAAAGGGGTATTGGAGGCTGCGGGACGGGACCACATCATTATCAGTGATCCGACTACCGGCCAACGCACGATCCTGCTGATGGTCAACCTGGATTATGCAACCTTTGACCAGCCCCTTGTGTACCAGTACCCGGGCGTCATCGGCGCTCCTCCGGTTACCCGTTAATAGAGCTAATCCGGTCCCGGCCTAACGGCGCGGGACTTTTTCTTTTCCGCGAGCAACCCTCAGCAACCCTCAGGTAAACCGGACTGTGCATAAATTCGCCTGTTTGCGAAAGGAATACGCATGCTTGCGGGAATGCCGGATATATTTATATAATAATGAATATCTTTATACCCGGAATAAGCAAGGAGTTGAGTCTATTGGGAAATATGTAGCGAAAGGAATGGCTGCCAAGTTGGACGTCAATATTTGGAAAAAACGAAGGAGGTGGGCCTACCCGCCGGCCTGACAAAAACGACGGGTAGGAGTAAAACTTGAGCGACCCTTTACCCGGTTTATTGAGAGTTGGTCTGATTATTCTTTTGGTGCTGTTAAACGGATTTTTCGTCTCTGTGGAGTACGCGATGGTAAAAGCGCGCGGAGGGCGGGTCGATTCCCTGGCTGAGGAAGGCAGCAAAAGAGCGCTGTCGGCGCAGGGCGTCATCCGCAATATGGACGCATACCTATCGGCCTGCCAGCTCGGCATCACGCTGGCTTCGCTGGCTCTGGGCTGGCTCGGAGAGCCTGTCATCGCGGCGCTGCTGTCACCGCTTTTGTCCGGATTCGGACTGGGCAGTGCGGCGGTGCATGTATGTTCTGTTATCCTTGCCTTTTTATTAATAACCGTCCTTCATATCGTGCTTGGCGAAATGGCTCCGAAGACCATCGCGGTGAACAAGGCCGAAACGGTGCTGCTGATGACCGCAGGGCTGATCGGCGCCTTTTACAAGCTGATGTATCCCTTTATTTGGGTGGTGAACGGACTTGCGCAGGGTATATTGCGAATGTTCAAGTTTGCGCCCGTTTCCGAGATGGGGACCGCGCATACAGAGGAAGAGATCCGGATTATTATGCAGGAAAGCAACAAGAGCGGACTGATCGATAATACCGAAATGGCCCTGGTGGACAATATTTTCGGATTTGCGGACACCACGGCCAGGGAAATCATGATTCCACGGACGGAAATGATCTCTCTTAACATTCATTCATCCGTCCAGGAAAATTTACAAATCGCTTTTGAAGGCATGCGGACGCGTTATCCGGTATGCGAGGGCGATAAGGACCACATTATCGGATTTATTCATATGAAGGATATGATCAGGGAAAATGCGTTGAACCTTAACGAATTGATTCGGCCGGTTCTGACGGTGCCTGAGTCGATCCAAATCAGCGCCCTGCTGAAAACGATGCAAAAGGCAAAGACGCAAATCGCGATTCTAATTGATGAATACGGAGGAACTTCAGGACTGGTCACCCTCGAGGACATTATGGAAGAGATCGTCGGGGAAATCCAGGACGAATTCGACCAGGAGCGCCCGGAAATCGAGAAGATCGGCGAGGAGGAATACTCTCTCGACGGCCTGCTGCTTATTGAAGAGGTGAACAGCCGATTCGATATGCAGCTCGAAACGGAAGATTACGACACGATTGGCGGCTGGTTGTATTCCAGACTGGAAGCCAATCCCCCGCATAAAGGGCAATTCGTAGAGTACGGAAGCCATCTGTTCATCGTAGAAGAGACGGATAACAAGCGCATCTCCCGCATTAAGCTTCTGAAAATGGAGCCGCTGGCGGAAGAAGCGGGAGCCTGAAAGCAAGATTAATAGTTCTGGCATTACATGAAGGGTACCTCTCTGAAGCGGTTGCTTTAGGGGTACCCTTCTTTTAAACTTTCAATCAATTCATTATTCGGGTCCATCTGGACAGAAAGGAAATACCACCTTGAGCAAATCGAAGAAAAACAGGACGACCTCCTCTTCCAAGATCAAGCAAGAAAGGCGCCAGGCCGAACTGGAGAGGCAGAAGAAGACCCGCATTCTATTAATCGGAACAATCCTGATCGCAGTCGTTATTTTCGCCGGTCTCTTTGTATTGGCTACCAAAAATACAGGCAATCCAGGAGGCTCCGGCAGTCCGGCATCGTTTAATTATGATGAACTTCCCAGACTTGGCAAGGCGGATGCACCGATCAAGCTGGTAGAGTTCGGCGATTTCAAATGTCCGGCCTGCGCCCGGTTCTCCGTCGGCATCAAACCTCTGCTTGTGCAAGAGTATATCGAGACAGGGAAGGCGGCGCTTTATTTTGTCAATATGTCCTTTATCGGGCCTGATTCCAAGACGGCTTCCCTTGCAGCGCTGTCAGTCTATCATCAGAATAGCGAAGCGTTCTGGACCTATTACGATGCCCTCTATGCGAACCAGGGTGATGAGAATGCCGAGTGGGCGACCGAGGATTTCCTGGTAGAGCTTGCGCAAAATGAAAAGCTCCCTATCGATTATGATCTTCTGCGCAAAGATATACAAAACCGTACATATGCGGATGAGTTGGCAAGAGATAATGCGGTTGCAAAAACTAATCATGTGACAAGTACACCATCGCTGTTTATTAACGGTGTAAGGGCCAGTGATCCTTTTAACCTTGGAGCGATTGCGGCAGAGATTGAATCAGCGGCAAAGGCGGCTGAAGCGGAATGAGCGCATTTTCCACCTTCTTAAGGCGGCATTGTCTCTATCTGGCCTGGTTTGTATCTTTGGTCGCTGTAGCAGGCAGCCTTTACCTGAGCGAAGTGTTAAAATACGAACCCTGCAAGCTGTGCTGGTTCCAGCGGATTTTTATGTACCCTCAAGTTTTTCTTCTGGGTATCGCAACCTACCGTAATGACAAGCGGATTATTCCGTATGTGCTGCCGTTATGCGTGATAGGCGGAAGCATATCCCTGTATCATTACGCGGAACAGAAAATTCCGGCGCTGGGCACAGTGGTTCCTTGTAGCATCGGTGTTCCTTGTACGAAGGATTATTTAAATTTTTTCGGTTTTATCACCATTCCGCTGTTGGCGCTAACGGCTTTTGTGCTTATTTTTGTATTGCTGTGGAACGGCAGAGAGAGCGCAGAAGAGAATTCCGAAGAAACTGGGGACGGGTTCACTCAGGTAGAGTAGAAGTTTTTTCATGTAAATGGCATAAAAACCCGCGCTGAAGGGATAATACAAGAGAATAAACGACATGAACATATCATGTTTGAAATTTGCGTGATTTAGTCGGTTTTTCATTCCTTTTTCATTATTTTCACTGTTTACGGCTCTCGCTTTATGGACTAATATTAGACCTTGTGAGAAGTTGAATATGCGCTGAATTTTCCAGTTAGGAAAAACGGGGGAACCAACCTGACCGTTATGGTCGACGGGGTGAATCGGTACCGGTTAAGTCAATCCGGCCCGTAGGGCTTCCACAGTCCGAATCCGCCAGCTAACCTCGTAAGCTACAGTGGGATAATGATCATGCAAAAGCATGCGGTCATTTCCGCATGCTTATTTTTGTGCCCTTATTTTTGAAAATCCACGACTGAAAACGGCGCGCGGTACTACCGCTTCAACTCACCAAAGAGAGGAAATGTATCCAAAATGGTAAGCAGAGTAAAACGACTATTAATCGGTCGTCCCAGAAAATCGACCGAACTCGACCAGGAAAAGCTTTCCAAGCTGAAGGCACTCGCCGTTCTATCGTCAGATGCCCTTTCGTCCGTTGCTTACGGAACAGAGCAGATTTTGATCGTGCTGGTAGCTGCCGGTTTTACAGCCATCTGGTACTCTTTGCCGATTGCACTCGCCGTACTGGGATTGCTGGCGATTCTGATTTTATCTTACCGGCAGACCATATTTTCTTATCCTCAAGGCGGGGGAGCCTATATTGTAGCCAAGGATAATCTCGGCGTTTCCACAGGGCTTCTGGCCGGTGGTTCCCTGCTTGTGGACTACATTCTGACGGTTGCCGTAAGCGCCTCGGCCGGAACGGATGCGATCACCTCGGCATTTCCGAGCCTTCACGAGCATTCAGTGGCCATTGCGGTTACGGTGATTATCATACTGACGATAATTAACCTCCGCGGTGTTACCGAATCGGCATCCTTCATTGCCATCCCGGTATATTTGTTCGTCTTGTCCATTGTGGTTTTGATCATTTCCGGACTGGTTAAATACGCGGTCGGCGGCGGTCATGCCGCTGTTCCCGAAATCGGCTCAGCTGTTTCCAATGTCAGTCTGTTCCTGCTTCTTAAGGCTTTCAGCTCCGGCTGTTCGGCCCTGACCGGGGTCGAGGCTGTATCCAATGCGATCCCGAACTTTAAGGCTCCAGCGGAGAAGAATGCCGCCAAGACACTGATGATGATGGGACTCATTCTGGGATTCATGTTTACCGGCATTACGCTGCTGGCATACTGGTACGGCATTACCCCGAGTACAAAAGAAACGGTGGTTTCTCAAATTGCCGAATCGACCTTCGGACGGGGTGTCCTCTATTACGGCATTCAAGCGATAACGGCCGTAATCCTGTTTCTGGCCGCTAATACGGCTTACTCGGCCTTCCCGCTGCTGTCGTTCATGCTGGCGAAAGATAAATATTTGCCCCATGCCTTTATGGTTCGCGGCGACCGTCTTGGCTTCTCGAACGGTATTATTTTTCTCGGAGTGGCTTCGTCGCTGCTTGTGGCGGCATTTCACGGTGAAACCGGAAATCTGATTCCGCTTTATGCCGTCGGCGTATTTATCCCTTTCACTCTGTCCCAGCTCGGTATGATGGTGCGCTGGTTCAAGCTGAAGCCGGCCGGCTGGCAAGGCAAATTTGCCGTAAATACGGTTGGTATGCTTACAACTCTTACCATTACGCTTATTTTTATCATCACCAAATTCGCGAACGTATGGGTAGCCTTTATTTTCCTTCCGATCGTAATGCTCATCTTCTTCCGCATTCACCGACATTTTATGAATACGGCCGATGAGCTTCGGATTCAGCTCGATAAGGATAAGCCGGTGATCAAGGGAAGTACGATCGTTATTCCGGTATCCGCTGTAACCCGGGCGGTGCTTAATTCAATCAGCTATGCGAAATCGCTGACGGATAATGTGGTTGCCGTATACATCGGCTTTGACGAGGAAGAGATTCGCAAGATGGAGCAGAAATGGGAGGAATGGGACCCCGGAGTGCGTCTTATCGTGCTTCGTTCACGGTACCGCAGTGTCTTGCGCCCGCTGGTTAAATTTATCGATACGGTGGAATGGAAGACCGCTGAGACGGACCATATTACCGTTCTGATCCCTCAATTTATCACCAAGCACTGGTGGCAGGCTATCCTGCATAATCAGACGAGTGTCTTTATCCGGACTTACCTGATGAACAATAAGGATATCGTCGTTGCGACGGTGCCGTATCATCTGAATAAATAACCCGGCGGGTAGACCGGGTAACGGAAAGCTGCTGTTGGAGAATTTCTCCGATGGCTGCTTTTTTTTCGTATGGCGTGCTTTAATAGGATGATGCAGTCGTTATTACTTACTTATGGACAAAAAAACGACAAAACCGCCCTTGATATTAAAGTTGACAAAGATAATGATAATCAATATCATTTAATCAAACAAGGTAAACGTTCGGTGCAATAATGAAGAATGACATGTTATGCATCATTAGACATAAGGAGTGAAGCTGATGTTGGAGCGTTTGAATGCAGCTCAATTAAGTATCGGTTATGCGGATTCGATTATTGTTAAAGATCTCAATCTGTCGATTCCGACCGGAAAAATCACGGCTCTCGTGGGCGCCAACGGCTCGGGTAAATCCACAATCCTCAAAACGATGGCCAGGCTGATGAAGCCGACTAGCGGCACAGTGCTGCTTGACGGCAAATCGATCCATACTCAGTCGACCAAGGAGGTCGCGCGCCAGTTGGCCATTCTGCCCCAAAATCCGACCGCTCCGGACGGACTAACCGTTTCTGAGCTTGTAGGCTACGGCCGTTATCCCCATCAGAAGGGCTTCGGCACGCTCACCGCTGAGGACCGGAACATTATTTCCTCGGCCATTGAAGTGACGGGGATGCAAGCTTTCAGCGACCGGCCGATCGAACGGTTGTCCGGGGGCCAGCGGCAGCGCGCATGGATCGCTATGGCGCTGGCCCAGCAGACGGACATTTTATTCCTGGACGAGCCCACGACATTCCTCGATATGGCGCATCAGCTTGAGGTGCTGCAGCTCCTGCAGGTGCTTAACGAGCAGGAGGGCCGGACGATTATCATGGTCGTTCACGATTTGAATCACGCCTCCCGCTACGCGCATCATATGGTAGCGATTAAATCGGGCACCGTAATCAGCGAAGGCGCACCAGTCGATGTTATGACGCCGGAGGTGCTGCGCGAAGTGTTTGGCATCGAGGCGGATATTGTCGAAGACCCGCGGACGGGATTGCCGCTGTGCCTTCCTCACAGCCTGGCAGAGTGCAAGGCCGTCTGAAAAGGCGAAAGTAAAGCCTGGCGCTGCGGGAGCAGAGGCCTGATCTGCCAGGAACCTCTCCGTCCCGCAAACTTAATAACGATCTATAGGGCTCCTTATCATTGACAAGGGAGCCTGTTCGTTGTTAAAGTTGGGGATGCCTGACATATGCAAAACAGATAAAGGAGCAGACCCATGGATATCGGGAAAATTCAAGAAGAACTGGAGAGGCTTGTTCCGACTGGAATAGTTAAAAGCCATGAATCGCTCAAACCGCATGTCTTCACTCAAATGGGCGGCAGGGCCGACATTCTGGCATCACCCTCGACTTACGAAGAAATTCAAGCGATCGTTACATATGCTGCCGAACAAGGCATTACGCTTACCATATTAGGAAATGGATCGAACGTGATTATCAGAGACGGAGGGGTTCGCGGGATCGTCCTGCACACGTCCGGATTAAGCGGGATCAGCGTGGAGCATGATGTGATCATCGCCCAGTGCGGAGCGCAGTTTATTGAGACCTCCCGTTTCGCCTTGGAGCACAAGCTGGCAGGTCTGGAATTTGCCTGCGGCATCCCCGGCACGGTCGGGGGCGCACTCTATATGAATGCCGGCGCATACGGCGGGGAAGTGGCGGATGTGCTGCAGAGCGCGCTTGTCGTTGACAAGAGCGGGGCGATGGCTGTGCTTGAAGGCGATGAGCTGAAATGGGGGTACCGCAGCAGCGTGTTCTCAAGCGGAGATTATCTCATTTTGGAAGCCCGGTTCGCCTTAAAGCCCGGAAACTACGATGAAATCAAGGCTTCGATGGATAAGCTGACCGAAATGCGGGAATCCAAGCAGCCATTGGAATACCCTTCTTGCGGCAGTGTCTTTAAACGTCCTCCGGGACGGTATGCAGGCCAATTGATTCAGGAAAGCGGACTTCAGGGAACAAGAATCGGTGGAGCTGAAGTATCGAAAAAGCATGCGGGATTCATCATTAATGCGGATAACGCTACGGCAAGCGATTATATCGGTCTGATTCAGCATGTAAGAGAGACAGTTAAGGATAAATTCGGCATTGAACTCGAAACGGAAGTCAAGATCATCGGGGAAGAGCTTTAAAGGGATGCATTACCCGACGCCAGCGGCGGGCGGGTAGGCGCAGCAGGACATAGTAAACTTATTCACATTTTTATTTTCAAAAAAGCTGCGGGGAAGTGCTCCCCGCAGCTTTTTGGCTTGTTCTTACTCGAGCGTAAACGTATATTTGGCCCGTTCCGTTTGTGCTTGTACTCTTTTCTCATCCGCAGAAGCGAAGGCAAGGCCGGTGACAGCGATCTCGAAGCTCTGTAGCGGCAGGGGGACGAGGTCGCCGTCCGCGTTCATCGTGCTGCCCGTGCCGTGCAGGATCAGCGCGTTGTCCAGATAATGATCAACGACGTCATCGGCATTCCGGTAATCGACACGATCCAGCTTAAAATAAACCTTGTCGCGGTCCTCCATCTCCTGTTTTTCGATAACAATCGTTCCGCCCGTATGCCCGTTAAGCCAATCGGCCAACATTTGCACATGTTCTTCCATCGTAAGATCCCATCCTTTGCCGCTTTGTCAGTCTTAATCAGTAATTTACCCTGCTATAACAAATTGAATCCATCTAAGATGCCGCGACTCCACTTTTTCGAAAGAGGAAGGCGGAGAGGACAAAGGAGAGCGCAGTTACCAAAGTAACGGCCATAAAGACGCCTGAAGTCTGATAAATTCCCCCGGCCGCGGCAGCTCCAATTGTAGTTCCGAGATACATCAGGGCGTTCGTCAGGGCCGAGACCGTTCCGCGTGCAGTGTCCGTCAAAGATTGAAGGATGCTTATCATAATAGGGAACAGAATTCCGGTAATGCCGAAGATGACAAGCAGTTCCGCCTTGATGCCCGAAAGACTGTGTGTCAGCGAGAGCACCGGGAACATGACACTATTCACCGCAATACCCAGCAGCAGCGTTGTAGAGCGGCCAATTCGCGTAGTAAGACGGCTGCCGAACAGGCTGCCAAGCATGTTGCCGACACCCAGATACAGCATGACTTGGCCGATTTGAGCCACATTCATTCCAAAAGCGCCGGAGAGCCAGGAGCCGAGAAAGGAGAAGGCGGCAAAATTGCCGATCTGAAAAATAAAATAGGCGGCAAAGGCGGTAACCGCAATCCGGGAAGAGAGCAGCCCGAAGTATGGCTTCAGGAGAGAAAGACGGTTTCCCGATGGGCTGCGGGGCGGAAGAGCTGGCAGCAGGAACAGGAGAAGCAAGGTCAGCAGGAGAGAAAACAAGCCGATGATGATAAAGGGAAGAGACCAATCGCGGGCGGCGAAAAAGCTGCCAAGCGGCAGACCCAGCATTTGGGCAATGGAGAGACCGGCGGTGGCAATGCCCATTCCCTGCAATATTTTGTCCTTGGGAAGCAGGATAGGAATGGACGCCCAGATTTGCGGGGATATGACGGCCGCACTGACACCGGCAAGAAAACGGAACAGGACCATGCTCCAGAAGCCGGCAGCAGCGGCGCATAATCCCGTGGAAATAGAGAATGCGGCCATCCCGAATACCATAACATGCTTACGGTTGAGCCGATCGGATATCGGTCCCGCCACCAGGGCAAATAAGGCATAGCCTAGAGCATAAGCGCTGACCATCCAGCCCGAGCTTGCCGTAGATACATGAAACTCATGCCTAAGGACGGGAAGAAGGGGACTGATCAGAAAGGTATCCGTGCCTATAGCGAACATGACCAGAAAGAAGAGTGCCAAACTTGATTTTTGCATAATAAGCCTCCTATTTCATTAGTTAAATAACTATTGAACAATATAGCTATAAAAAACCGGATCACAGGGAATCCAGGAATCCGGGCAAATAAGTGTCGAATGTCTCATAATGAAGCTGTATGTATTTGGTCTGAGCTTCCTTTCGGACAAGAATCAGCCCTGCCTCCCTCAGGGTGCGGAAATGGTATGAGGCGTTCGATTTGGAAGCTTCGCAGCGTTCTCCGATCTCTCCGCAGTTCAGTTCAGTACGGCTGCCCTTTAGGGTCCGAATGATCTGCAGACGGGTAGGATCGGCCAAAGCCTTGAAGATGCGCACACGTTGTTCGTCAGAAGCGGCAAGTTGTTCAATAGTCATAGAACTATTATATCGTCATGCGGCAGTCTGTCAATCGGAATGTCATAATGTTGCTACAAATTGAAAGGGAAAAGCTATACCGTAGTGAAAAATATGTTGTATAGTAAATTTAATTACATAATTCCTATTAAAAAACTAGGTTTAACGTTGACTGGAAATACCAGAGGCAGATGCAATCCCTTGCGGGGGTTGTTTCCGCCTCTTTTTTCATTATCCGGCTAACGGGAAAGGAGAAACGATGTCTCATCACTTGACGGATTCCAATCACGACAACGTGAAGCATCAGCAAATTCGTCTCATTCACAAAAGAACAGGGAGCATAGCGCTGGCTGCAGCGATTATAGCGGCGTATATACTGCTCCTGCTGCATCCCGAAGCGTTCAGCATGTTCCAGAATCTTATCATGATGAAAAACGTGCCGCAGCTAACCATGAACGCAAGTTACGGCATGATTTTGACAGTTGGCGTTCTAACCTCCTTTCATTGCGCAGGAATGTGCGGGGGCATCGCAATCGCCCAGTCCGTGCGTACCGGAAGCGGGCACGGCAGGCTGGACCGCTTTAGGCATTACGCCCCCTCCATCCGCTATAACGGAGGCCGAGTGATTTCCTATACGATTTTTGGCGGACTCGCGGGCGGGCTTGGCCAGGTGTTCCAATTTTCCGGTGTCTGGCGGGGGATTATCCCTTTGCTCGGCGGACTGTTCATGATCATTATGGGGATCAATCTGCTTGGTTTGTTCAAGGTGCTTCGCAGAGTGAATCTGAGCATGCCCTCATTTGCGTTCAACCTTATTAAGAGCGGCGCTTCCCGTCTCGGGCCGTTTGCGGTAGGGCTGCTGAGCGCGTTCATGCCCTGCGGGCCTTTGCAGATTATGCAGCTGTATGCTCTGGGTACAGGCAGCGTCGTTCACGGAGCTCTTTCCATGCTGGTCTTTTCCCTCGGGACGGTGCCCATGCTCTTCCTGTTTGGAGCCGTGCATCCAATGCTTAGCAAAAAGTTCGCCGGGCGAGTCCTAAAAGCAAGCGCACTGATTGTCATCGTTCTGGGACTGGTCATGCTGAATAGAGGATTTGCCCTAACCGGCATTTCCCTCGCTAACGGTAGCGATCATTGGAGTGACAATGCGGTGATTGCTCAGCTGGCCCCGGACGGCAAGACACAGGTTGTGGAAGCGCGGGCGGGAAAGGACAGCTATCCGCAGATCGTTGTGCAGAAAGGAGTTCCGGTCAGGTTGAATCTCTATGTGGATGAAGAGGATTTGAATAGCTGCAACAATACCGTAAGCCTTCTTGGCTTCAAGATCGAGCAGAAGCTTCATGCCGGAGACAATACAATCCGGTTTACACCTAATGTGAAGGGCGAGTTTGTCTACACCTGCGGGATGGGCATGATCAAGAGCAGCATTATTGTCGTAGAGGATATCAAACCATAGCAATGCATACCAAGGAAGGAGGGGTCAGGATGGCGGAAGCTACCCTTCGTGTATACGGAATGACCTGTACGCTATGCTCTATGACCATAGAAGCGGCGCTTAGCAAGTTGAAGGGGGTCCACAGCGTATCGGTCAGTTATGCGACAGAGAAAGTGCTTGTTGAATATGAGGAAGAGACCCTCGATCTATCGGAGGCTGTACGTGTCATCGAATCCCTGGGCTTTTCAGCAGGCGTCAAAGGAAAAGAACAAGAAAATGGCCGTCGCAGCGGCAGACAGCGGGAAATGAACAAGCTGAGGACTCGTCTTATGATTTCCGTCCTGCTCAGCCTTCCGCTTTTTGTAGCGATGCTGCTGGGAGGCCTTGGATTATGCCATGATGTAATCTATGGGAAGCAGGAAACGTGGTTCTCGCAAATTCTTGATAGCATCAGACAAAAAATGCTATGGATGCATAACTGGAAAATCCAGCTGGCGCTTGCCGCTCCCGTACAATTCATTATCGGCTGGCCTTATTACAAGAACGCCTTCTATTCCCTTAAAGCGAGAAAAGCTACCATGGATATTCTGGTCGTGCTCGGAACGAGCGCTGCGTTCGGCTATAGCTTATATACGGTTCTATATAAAGAGACCCTGGTGATCGCCGGGATGCAAAATATTTACTTTGAAGCCTCCACCGTAATCATTACCCTGATTCTCCTTGGAAAATATCTGGAAGCGGTAGCCAAGGGAAGAACCTCCAGCGCCATTCGCGCTTTGATGGAACTGGAGGCCAAGTCGGCCCGCGTTGTCCGGGGTGGGGAGGAACAGGATCTGCCTATAGCCGAAGTGCAGGTGGGGGATGTTGTCATCGTTCGCCCGGGCGAGAAAATACCGGTGGACGGCATCGTGACGGAAGGAAGCTCGTTTGTGGACGAATCCATGCTCACAGGGGAAAGCACTCCGGTGCAAAAAGGGGAACACGATACCGTCATCGGTTCTTCCTTCAACCAGCATGGAACTTTCAAATTCCGGGCAACCAAGGTGGGAGGGGAAACCTTCCTTGCCCGAATCGTACAAATGACGGAGGCGGCTCAGAACAGTAAAGCGCCCATTCAGAAAATAGCCGACAAGGTGGCGACCTATTTCGTCCCTTTCGTCCTGCTTGCTTCATTAATAACGTTTTCGATTTGGTACTGGGTGATTTACGGGGGAACGGTATTTTTACTGGACCTGGCATTGATCAACGCGGTAGCGGTGCTGGTTGTATCCTGCCCGTGCGCCCTTGGGCTGGCTACCCCTACCGCCATTATGGCCGGCATGGGCAGAGGCGCTCAAAACGGGATTCTCGTCAAAAACGGTGAGCAGTTGGAGCGGGCGGGAAAGATTACGACGGTGGTCTTTGATAAAACCGGAACGCTGACATCCGGCAAACCGCATTTGACCGATCTTATTGCGACGGGAGGCGCAGACCGTTCATTAAGCCAGGACCGTATCCTGTTCTTGGCCGCCGCTGCGGAGAAACGGTCGGAGCATCCTTTGGGTCAGGCTATCTATGAAGCCGGAGCGGCTCGGTTCCCGGAGGGCATACCCGAACCTGCAACCTTTTTCGCTGTTCCGGGAAAAGGGGTTTGCGCTTTTGTAGACGGGGCCGAGGTGCTGGTAGGTTCGCCGCTGTTCCTTGCCGGGTACGGCGTGGATCTGGAGCGGTTCGACGGCCAGGCTTCGGAGCGGCTTCGTCAAAGCGGGAAGACGACCGTGTTCATAGCTATCGACCGGGTGCTGGAAGCTGTGGCAGGATTAGCAGATGAGCTTAGGGAAGGGGCGCTTGAGGCTGTTGCCGAGCTAAAGCAAATGGGACTTGAACTGCATATGCTTACAGGCGACAACCGCCGGACGGCCGAAGCTATAGCCGCGCAATTGGGAATTCAGCATGTGGTAGCGGAGGTCCTTCCGGAGAGTAAGGCGCAGGAGGTTGAGCGGCTGAAGCAAAAAGGGAAGGTTGTGGCCATGATTGGAGACGGGATCAATGACGCCCCTGCCATGGCAACGGCTGATATCGGCATTGCTATTGGATCGGGAACAGATGTGGCCATCGAGACAGGGGACATTGTGCTGCTAAAAGACAACCTTCTCGCTATTCCATCCGCGATCCATCTTTCGATCAAGACCATGACCATTATCAAGGAGAATCTGTTCTGGGCCTTCATCTATAACCTGCTGGCAATTCCTTTGGCAGCCGCAGGCTACCTAAATCCGGTGGTGGCTGCCGGCGCCATGGCCTTAAGCTCCCTGTCCGTCCTGTTTAACTCATTGCGTCTGAGACGCTACAAGCCGGGACACCTAAAAGTTTTCCAAAGCAAACGCCGTTTGCAGGAAATTCGGTCATAATCAGAAAGAACAGTATCAGGCTCCTGCGGCTCGTTCTCCGGCCTAAACATAATGCGGCTCATCAATGGCGCTTTCCGCCGTCGGTGAGCCGTTTGCGTGTCTTGTCTAACCGGCGCTTCCTGTGGTATAGTTCTAGACGCATAAAGAATAATTGAAGAAGAAAATCTGCGGGTTTTTCGCAGGAGAGGTTCGCAAACTCCCTCTATAAAAAACTAAGATCCGATATGCCCGAAGATGGGTATGTCCATTTTTCACGTTCTTAGTCAACATGGATCAGGTTTGATGAAATCTCGTTCTTCTTTCCGAATACCGGCGGAGAATGCCGAAGGAAAAGAGAGGGATTTTTTGTTATGTCCGAAGGAAGATTGAAAGAAGAAATGCCGGACGTTACGCTGCTGGGCAACCAGGGGACGCAGTATAAGTTCGGTTACGCGCCCGAAGTGCTGGAGACGTTCGATAACAAGCATCCGGGCCGGGATTATTTTGTAAAGTTCAACTGTCCGGAATTTACGAGCCTGTGCCCAGTGACCGGCCAGCCCGATTTTGCCACCCTGTATATTTCGTATATTCCCGAGATCAAGATGGTCGAGTCCAAATCGCTCAAGCTGTATCTGTTCAGCTTCCGCAATCACGGTGATTTTCATGAAGACTGCGTCAACATCATCATGAACGATCTGATCAAGCTGATGGACCCGCGCTATATCGAGGTATGGGGCAAGTTCACCCCACGCGGCGGCATTTCCATCGATCCTTACTGCAACTATGGCCGTCCGGGAACCAAATATGAAGCAATGGCCGAGCACCGGCTGCTGAATCATGATTTGTACCCGGAGACAATCGACAACCGATAAGGAGAGATTCGAGCATGAACAAAAAAGCGATGGTCGTCTTCAGCGGCGGACAGGACAGCACAACATGTCTGGTATGGGCATTGAAGCAGTTTGAAGAAGTGCAGGTCGTGACCTTTAACTATAATCAGCGGCATGCGGCCGAAATTGAAGTCGCCAAGGAAATCGCCGCCCATTTCAATGTGAAGCAGCATATTCTGGATCTGGGCTTGCTGAACCAGCTTGCGCCGAACGCTCTGACCCGCGGGGATATTGAGATTAAGGCGGGAGAGGACGGGGAGCTTCCGAGCACATTTGTCGACGGGCGGAATTTATTGTTCCTGTCTTTCTCGGCAATACTGGCCAAGCAGTTCTCGTACAACCATATTGTTACAGGCGTATGCCAGACGGATTTCAGCGGCTACCCGGACTGCCGGGATGTCTTCGTGAAGTCGCTGAATGTTACGCTTAATCTGTCGATGGATTACGAATTCGTTATTCATACCCCGCTTATGTGGCTGGACAAAAAAGAAACATGGCAGATGGCCGACGAGCTCGGCCAGTTTGACTATATCCGCGAGCATACGCTGACCTGCTACAACGGGATCAAGGGAAGCGGCTGCGGCGAGTGTCCGGCCTGCCAGCTGCGAAATCGCGGCCTGAAGCAGTATGAAGCGATCAGAAAGACGGTGGGCCGCTAATGCTGCATGAGGTTTCGGTATGTAAAATCTTCTCGTTCGACGCGGCGCATCAACTGGTAGGGCATAAAGGGAAATGCGCCAACGTTCATGGGCACACGTATAAGCTGGAGGTTGTGCTGAAAGGCAAGCCGGTCGCAGAAGAGGGGCGTTCCGATGAAGGCTTCGTCGTCGATTTCGGCGATATTAAAGAGCTGGTGAAGGAACGAGTTGTCGACCGGCTGGACCATGCTTTTCTCGCCAAAGGCGACGAGCCCGTTCTGGAGGCCCTTAAGACGAGCGGCTCGAAGACGGCGGTGCTGTCTTTCCGTACGACGGCTGAGAATCTGGCCAGCTACATCGCCTATACACTGAAGACGAGCGGCCTTCCGGTGTATTCCGTCAAGCTGTGGGAGACGCCGAGCGCTTGGGCTGAGGTCCTTGCCGCAGACATCCCCGAAGAAGGTCCGTCTTACCGGTTGTATGGAGGCTGCGATCTATGAGCGCCAAAATTCCGGTAATCGAAATGTTCGGGCCGACGATCCAGGGAGAAGGGGCGGTCATCGGCGTCAAGACGATGTTCGTCCGCACCTACGGCTGCGATTACCGCTGCGCCTGGTGCGATTCCGCCTTTACCTGGGACGGAACCGGTAAAGACAAGAGGGTCATGATGGACGCCGAAGAGATTATGTCCGGTCTGACGGAGCTTGGAGGCGACCGTTTCGACTGTGTGACGATATCTGGCGGCAATCCGGCGTTGATCGGCGAGGGACTGTCCGAGCTGATCGGCCTTCTTCATGAACGCGGCATCAAGGCCGCGATTGAAACCCAGGGCAGCCGCTGGCAGGACTGGTTCATGGAGGTGGATGCTCTTACCATCAGTCCGAAGCCGCCAAGCTCGGGGATGCCGACTGATTGGGAAGTGCTGGACAGCATTATGGCGCGGGTTCGCACAAGCGGGAAGGGTGGCCACAGCTTGAAGGTCGTCGTCTTTGATGACGAAGACTACAAGTACGCGGCCCAGGTTCATCACCGTTATCCGGATGTTCCGTTCTTCCTCCAGCCAGGGAACGATAATGTCACGGAAGAAGGCGACATATCGGCGCGTCTCTTGAACAAGCTGGAGTGGCTGTTTGAGAAAGTGATTGTCGATCCAGAGATGAACGCCGCCCGTGTTCTCCCTCAACTGCATGCATTGATCTGGCACAACAAGCGGGGAAAATAATTTAGGCGTGTGGTTGACTGCCACCACGTATCGCCCCACCGCGCGTTGGGAGCTGCACGCGGTGCAGAAGTTATTCATACAACCAGCGACATTTGTCTGTGAAATTTGTTTCTTTTTCTGAAAATGTATTTTATTTATTACAGCTTGTTGACAGTGTAAGATGAATGATTGACAGTTCAGCAGGCAATCATTTAGGATGTAAATTAAATAATTCCGATAAACAAAGTATGGATTTTAACGAAGCTGACTGGATCGCCAGAGGCCGGACCCAACACCTGTATACAGGTTGTAGGTCCGGCCTTTTGCTTTTTAAAAAGGTCGGCTTAACCAGATGAAGGAGGGGAAGCAACTGGGGGTTGGATTTTATACGAGGGGAGTTCATATGAATAATTTCAATTATAACCATCAGAATGGACTGATCATCACATGCTTAAGGCTTTGAAGTCAATTCATCATGCGCTGACAAGCTACTATCTGTTTTTTTTGCTTATCATCATTTGGGAGCTTGCTCCCAGACTTGGATGGGTCAGTGCTGTTTTCGTCCCTCCTTTTTCCAGAGTTATTAAGGTAGGAGCGGATTTGGGAGTCGGAAATATTCTGCTGTATATTGCAATAAGTCTGAAAAGGGTGTTCGCAGGTTTCTTTATATCCACTTTGCTGGCTCTGCCTCTTGGATTTATACTGGCTGGCGCGCTTCCATGGCTGGCCCGGTTCATTAGACCGTTCACCCTGTTTCTTTCCCAGATTCCGCCCTATATTCTCTTTCCCGTATTCGTCATTATTATCGGCATAGGCGAAGGGGGAATCTATACGGTTATCTTCTGGTCATCCTTTTGGCCGATACTGTTCACTTCCATTGCCGGGATCAGCCAGGTTGATCCGCTTCTTGTCCGGGCAGCAAAGGCCATGAATGCCAGCCGTATTCAGATTTTTTTCAAGGTGGTGCTTCCGGCGGCTTTTCCGGCGATCATGACCGGCATGCGGACAGGCCTCACGATGAGCTTCTTTATGCTGATTGGCGCGGAGAGCATGGGAGCGGATAAAGGGTTGGGCTGGCTCATTCACAATGCGCAAAGTATGGGATTCATCGAACGGATTTATCTCGGAGCCTTGATCGTGGCTGCGGTCGGAGCGCTGCTGAATTTCATTCTGGATTTTCTGGAAGAGAACATCGTGGACTGGAAAGAGGTCGCGGAGGAACAGACCGTTTAGCATGATAAGACTGAATAGACAGTGAGGTAACCTAACACATGAGCACGTTCTGGTTAAATCTTAGAAAAATTGGCTTTGGAAGCATTCCGATTATTCTGTTCTTCATTTTCTGGGAGGTCGGAGCGGGAATGGTGCCCAAAGGCGTAATTTCCCCGCCTTCAGAGGTTATTAAGATTCTATGGACAGCGGCAACTTCCGATGTGCTGTTCAAACAGACCGCAGTTAGCCTAGGGAGAGTAGGCATGGGCTTCGTACTTTCCATTCTCGTTGCCCTTCCGTTAGGCTTTCTTCTCGGAACATTCTTCCAACCTGCCGAGAAGCTGCTGCTGCCCTTCTTTCGGATGTGCGAGAAATTGAACCCGTTTGCCATCATTCCGATATTTATGATCTTTTTCGGAATTGGCACAGCCGAGAAAGTGGCGGTAGTCTTCTGGGCTACCCTGTGGCCGCTGCTGTTCAATACGATGGCCGGCGCCAGAGCCGTTGACTATTCGCTCATACGCGCAGCGAGATCGATGGGTGCGACGAGACGGGAGCTTTTTCTCAAGGTAATCCTGCCGTATGCGCTGCCCAACATCTTTATCGGCGTTGAAATTGCAGCTCAATTGTCCTTCTTCATGATTATCGCCTCGGAAGTCATTGGGGCCAGCACTGGACTGGGCTGGTACTATATCAGCGCTACAACCAAGTATCAACTGCCGCTAATGTACGGCATCATACTTTATATTACGGTGTTGTCCATCCTTATCAATCTTGCATTTGGAAGGTTAAAGAAGCACTTTCTGGTATGGAAAGAAGCCGTTCAAATTCATTAGGCGGTTCAATATTAAAAAATGTTCAGGAGGTTAAAAGAAATGGCAAACAAGAAGAAAACAAATTTCATTATTATCGGTTCTTTGGCGGTTGTTATTGCCGGCGGGATCGGAATTGGAAGCTATTATGGAAGAACATCGGACACGATCCAAGGTGCGGCTGGCCTTAAAAATCTCAAGGATGCGAATAATACAGCGGCAAATTCCGGCAAAAAGGTAATCACGCTCAAAACCGATACCAAATTGAATTGCTCCTCAACGCCTTGGGTCATCGCAGAGAAAAAAGGATTCTTCGCGGAGGAAGGTCTGGAAATCAAATATACGGGTGAGTTGAAAACGGAGCAGAAGCTTCCGGCCATTCTGAACGGAACCAATGATATCGGAGGGACATTGCCTAATGCATTGGCTACATATATTGCAGGCGGTGCCAAGGTCAAGGCGGTTACTTTGGGCGAGGTTGACCCGCCGGATAGCGTTGATCCCAAATTCCGTCATATGCGGTATGTGACCAGTGAGAAATTTGCCGGTAAAACATTAAAAGAGTATGTTGAATCGAAGAAGGGAGCCAAAATCACGGTCAGCGGCACCGCCCCGAACTGCAGCACCTTTATTTTTAATGAGATTTTTAGAAAAGAAGGATTGGACCCAAGCCAAATCCAATATGTCGCTTTCGAATCGGATACGGCTGCCATTCAAGCTGTTCAGCAGGGCAACCTGGATGTCGCGGGCATTCATCCTCCGTTCTACAAGCTGGCCAATGATTCCAAGCTCACCCTGCTGGCCGATTCCCATGATACAGGGCTGGGTGCCGCATCGGGCGCTTCCGTTTATTACTTTACCGATAAATTTATCCAAGAGAACCCGGAAGCTGTTCAGCGCTTCGTGAACGCCATTAAGAAAGCGCAGGACTGGGTTAATCACAATACGGACGAGTCCGTCAAGCTGACTGCCGAATATATCGGACAACCGGTAAATGCCACCCACTATTACTTTACCGACAAAGGTCTGCCAACCGACCTCTTCCAGCCATGGATTGATGATCTGGTTCAGTCCGGCACACTGAAGAAAGACCAAGTCAAAATTGACGATATCGTCACTACGCAGTTCAGCAGCTAAATATCACTTAAGACCGCACGCGAGCCGTTCGCTGTGCGGTTTTTTAGAAACGGCTTCGTTCTTCCGTGCAGGAGGAGGGGAGCCGTTTTTTCTATTGAAGGATGTCCTGTAAGACTGCCTTGTCATGAGAATGTAAGAACTATCCCATATAATGGGTCGTGTAAAAATACACCGAGAAATGGAGAGGATAAAATGTCTATATTGCAGGCAAGCGGCCTGATTAAGCATTACGGCAAAGGGTCTAGTGCAGTTCGTGCGCTTCGAGGAGTAGATTTGGAAGTTCAGGATGGAGAGTTCGCGGCGGTGGTCGGTACATCGGGAAGCGGGAAGTCCACGCTGCTGCATTTGCTTGGCGGGCTGGACCGGCCGACTGAAGGGAAGGTTTTAATCCGGGGCAAAGATATTTATGCGATGAACGATGACGAACTGACGATTTTTCGCAGACGAAATATCGGGTTCATCTTCCAGCAGTATAATTTAGTACCCGTACTGAATGTGTATGACAACATCGTTCTGCCGATCGAATTGGACGGAAACCGTCCCGATAGTGAGTTTGTCTCGCATGTCGCCGAAACGCTGGGGCTGACGGCGCTGCTCCATCGGCTGCCGGGTCAGCTCTCCGGGGGCCAGCAGCAGCGGGTCGCCATCGCCAGAGCGTTGGCGGCCAAGCCTTCCTTTGTTCTGGCGGACGAGCCGACCGGCAATCTGGACAGCGCTACGAGCCAGGAAGTAATCGGGCTGCTGAAGGTGACCAGCCGGCAGTTTAATCAGACGATGGTGATGATCACGCATAACGAGGAAATCGCTCTGATGGCCGACCGGGTGATCCGGATCGAGGACGGTCAGATTATGGAGGGCAGGGTCTATCATGTTTCCAAACAATACTAAGATCGCGGTAAACAAGCTGGCAGCCGGGAGCATGCGAATGAGCCGCACAAGAAACCGGTTTGTTATTCTGGCTATTATTTTGACGACCTGGCTGATTACCTCTTTTTTTAGCATCGGCATGAGCGTTTCCAAATCATGGGATATGCAGGAGGCCAAGCTCGCCGGAACGATTGCCCAGGCCGTATTGTCCGCTCCAACAGAAGATCAGCTGGAGAAGATGAAGGCCCTTGATTATGTCCAGGCGGTCGGACTTCAGGCCGTGCTTGGCGCCGCTGAAGGCATTTCGGGCGATCCGGACAAGACAGCCCATTTGGTCTGGTATGATGAGACCGAATGGAACACGATGCGGGGGCCTGCTATTGACGGATGGAAGGGAATGTATCCCGCCGCCGAGAACGAAATTGCCGCTCCGCTGGAGCTGCTCCGGCAATTGGGGATCGATAAGCCCGAAATCGGGATGAACCTTCCTCTAAGCTATACCGTGGTGTCTGGGGGCAAGGCGGTGCAGCATAAAGAGACTTTCAAGCTTACTGGCTGGTTCAAGGACTACTCACAGCTGGGCTCCGGAGACTTGGGCAGTCTGCTAGTATCGGAGCCATTCGTGAAACAGAGCGGAGCCGCGATGCAAGATGTCGGTGTGGCATCTATTTTATTCACGGACAACAAAAATATTGAAAAATTAATGGATAACATGCGGCAGGATCTTAAACTCTCGAAAGGCCAGGAGCTAAGCCCCGCATCCGGCATATCGTATACGGACAGCGGAAGAACATCGACGCTAATCGGCTATGGCGGATTGGTTCTATTCGTAATGCTGAGCGGCTATCTGCTGATTTACAATGTGCTGTATCTGTCAGTTGCGGGCGATACCCGGTTTTATGGCCTGCTGAAGACAATCGGCGTCACGCGCCGGCAGATCCGGACCATGATTCGGAGGCAAGCGCTGCGGCTCGCGCTGATCGGCATTCCAATCGGTTTAATCGCCGGAGCGGCTACTTCGTTTGGTATTGTGCCGCTTGCCTTGAACACGATTGACTTACAGGTTGGCGGAAGCATCTCGTTTCACCCGCTTATTTTTGCCGGAGCGGCTCTGTTCGCCCTGATCACGACGATGGTCAGCTGCATCAAGCCGGCCAGGGTTGCAGGCAAAATCTCGCCCGTGGAAGCGGCCAAATACACCGGAATTACTCCTTCTTCCAAAGCGAGAATGAGCAGCGGCGGCTCGAAGCTGCACCGGATGGCGCTGCGCAACATCTTCAGAGTAAAAAAACGTGCGCTCGTCGTATTTTTGTCCCTGTTTCTAGGGTTAACCACCTTTCTGGTTATCAACACTCTGGTGCTCAGCATGAACCCGGAACATTTTGTGGACGATTATATGCGGCATGATTTTGAATTGACCCATGAGTCCGGAGGGGATAAGCAAGCTGTAACACCCGAGCTATTGGCGAAGATCAAGTCGATCCCCGGGGCAAAAGACATTAGAACCACATATCTCGCGAATGCCGTGCTGGATTATGATCCCAAAGTGTTCGGAAAATACGTGGATGAATTCAAGGCGCGATATATGGGAGGCGGCTCGGGGGAAGTCGATTTTACGAAAAGGCCCGATATGTTCAGTGGGAATGTGATAGGGCTTGACCCGGCCGACTTTCGTGAGGCGAATCAGAAGCTGCCAGCTCCCGTAAAGGTGGAGCGGTTTGAGATCGGTGAGGTGGCACTGCTGGATGGGGAAATTCCCGCTTTCAAGGCCGGAGACAACTTTACAATGAAGATTGCGGGCGCCGCTAAAAAAACGAAGATGGAGATCGGCGGAATGACAGGCTTCGATGGCCTGGTTACTTTTCGTAAAACTGCTCCCAATGTGTATATTAGCCAGACTGCTATGAAGCAAATCTTAAAAGATCCGATTATTTATAAAGTCTCCTTTAATGCGGATCGGAAGGACTGGCCGGAAGTCGCAGAACAGGTCAAAGCGGCAATTGCCGGAAACGGTGATCTGAAACTGGAATCCAAAGTCGACATGATGAATATGATGCAATCGGCCAAGCTGGCGTTCTATATTCTCGGCGGGGGACTTGCGCTGATTCTCGCCCTGATCGGCCTGTTGAATTTCGTCAACATTATGATTACGGGCGTTCTGGCGAGGAAGCCGGAGCTGGCCGTGCTGGAGAGCATCGGGATGACGTCGCGGCAGATTAAAAAGCTGCTGCTGCTTGAGGGAGCCTGGTATGCGTTCATTTCCTTACTGCTTGTCACCGCGTTTGGGAATGCGCTCGGCTACGGCGCGTATCGGCTCTTCAGCCAAGAAGCGACGTATGCGGTTTATACCTTCCCGGCCATTCCGCTTTTGGTAGTGATTGTGCTGGTGGCCGCAGTTTGTCTAGTGGCTCCCGTTGCCGCTTTCAGGCGGGTTCGCAGCTCTCCACTTCCCGAACGTCTGCGCGAAGCCGCCTGATTCCGGGCGGGGAATGCGCAGCATGTCGCTGCACGTCTCCGGCGGTCCTTGATAAACTGAAGGCGGAGGGGTGAAGAAGATGACCACCATTATGATCGTTGAAGACGACCGGCTGCTGCTTGAGGGATTGGCCTATACACTGGAAAAAGAACGATATGAAGTGCTGGCGGCCGGCTCTTACAGAGAAGGCGTGGCTTACTTTCAATCCCATAGCATCCAGCTTGCCATTCTGGATATCCGCCTGCCCGACGGCAGCGGCACCGACTTGTGCAGGGAGATCCGCCGGAGCTCCGGCACGCCCGTTATTTTCCTTACAGCCAACGATACGGAGCCGGAAATCGTCGCCGGCTTCGACCTTGGGGCGGACGACTATATTTCCAAACCTTTCAGCATGGAAGTGCTGCTGCGCCGGATAAAGGCTGTCTTAAGAAGGACCGGGGAAGATGAAACCGGAATGGAACGTTATTTTATTTATAAAGATTTGAAGGTCGATTACGGCAAAATGACGGTCTGGAAAAACGAAGAGGAGCTGAAGCTGACGACGACCGAATACCGGCTGCTTGAAGCGCTTGCGCAGAACAGCGGACAGGTCATGACCCGTGAAATGCTTCTGGACCGGCTGTGGGACCAGTCGGGGAATTTTGTCGATGAGAACACGCTCAGCGTCAATATCAAAAGGCTGCGGGATAAGCTGGAGGACGATCCCAAAAACTGCCGGTACATCAAGACGGTTTTCGGCATCGGCTACACATGGGGTGACGGATGAACAAGAATTCGTTCCGAATCTTTTTGTTAAGGTGGGCGGTTATATTGGGATTCGTGTCCGTCCTGTTCGTCATGCTGATGTTATACTTCCGTCCAGAGCCTCCGGTCTTGATCGGCGGTTTCGTCTATATTGCTTGCGCCGGCGCGATATGCGCGGGGTTCATGTTCTCTGTGCGAAGGGAAATGGAAACCGTTCTTACGCAGCTCTCTGAAATGATCCAGAGTCTTATTTACAGCCGGGATAAACAGATATTTTCGGTGACCGAAGATACGCTGCTGTCCAAGCTGCAAACCCAAGTGATTCAACTAACCGGAATCTTGTCCGTCCAAAAAGAACGATATTTGAAAGAAAATAGAGAGATTAAATCGTTAATCTCAGACCTCTCGCACCAGCTTAAGACGCCTCTCGCCAACCTGGCGATGTACAGCAGTCTTCTTGATGACGCCGGATTGCCCCCGGATAAGCGTCTGGAGTTCGGCAAGCGATTAAAGAGCCAAATCGATAAGCTGGCATGGCTGATGGACAACCTGATCAAATTGTCGAGACTGGAATCCGGGATTATTTCTATCAAGACAGAAGCGAAAGATCTGGGTAATACGGTGCTTGCCGCAATCAAGCAGGCGTTCCCGGCGGCGGAGATGAAGAACGTAACCATCGAGTGGAAAGGCGGACAGGGAATTTCGCTTTGCCATGACGCCAAATGGACGGCAGAAGCCATCTATAACGTGATCGATAATGCTGTAAAATACACGGAGCCGGGCGGGAACATCATCATCACACTCATAGCCTATGATCTGTTTGCCAGAATCGATATCGCGGATAACGGACAGGGAATTCCGGGCGAAGAACTGAATGCCATATTTAGACGATTCTACCGCGGGTCGAATGTACGGGATGCGGAAGGCATTGGTCTCGGACTGTATCTGACCCGCAAAATAATCACCGAGCAGGGCGGATACATCAAGACGGCATCCGAGCCCGGCAGCGGCAGCACATTCTCGCTGTTCCTCCCGCTGGGTCGGGCATCTACGGGAAAAGATGATTTCCTGTAATAAAAAGTTCGGTCTTATTATCTCTATATAGTAACAAGGAGTGTATTGAGATGCCATTAATCGAAACGAAACAGTTGGCCAAGAAATATGGTCAGGATGAAACGACGGTGCAGGCTCTATATCCGCTTGATCTTACGATTAACGAGAATGAATTTTTAGCTATTGTGGGACCGAGCGGGAGCGGGAAAAGCACGCTTTTACAATTGCTTGGGGGCTTGGATACTCCGAGTTCCGGCAAGGTAACTATTGAGGGACAAGATTTATATGCAATGAATGAGAGGGAACGGTCGATTTTTCGCAGAAGAAATTTTGGATTTATCTTTCAGTCGTTTAATTTGATTCCGATCTTAACAGCCGAAGAGAATATTACTATGCCCTTGTTGCTGGATGGGAAAAAGCCGGATTTGACATATCTGCGTGAGCTTTCGCGTAAATTGGGCATCGAAGAACGATTGCACCACCTGCCGGGGCAGTTATCAGGGGGGCAGCAGCAGCGGGTTGCAATTGCCCGTGCGCTTTCCGGGAAACCGAAGATTGTCTTTGCGGATGAACCGACAGGTAATCTGGATACCCGTATCGGAGAAGAAGTACTTGATCTATTGATTGAATCGGTACGGGAATTCGGCAAGACGCTAATCGTAATCACACATGACCCCAAGGTAGCTGAGCGCGCTTCCTCTGTATTAAATATAGTGGACGGCCGCATTATGGAAGGGGCAAGACAATGAACTCTTACCTGCAATTTGTTACGAAAAGCTTGTCCCGGCAAAAGATGATGGCTATTCTGGCGGGTATAAGCATTATTCTGGCAACCACGCTTCTTACAGCGCTGGGCTTGTCCTATTCCCTCATGAAGGATGCCATGATTCACCAAGCTGAAGAAGTAGGAGGACACCATCATGCCGTCATTTACAATCTGGATCGTTCGACCGCAGAACAAATACGACATGAGCCACTAGTCAACGATGCTGGTTTAAGTCTTACTTTAGGAGCATTCACGCTTCCTGGCGGGGGAATAAATGTAACCATTGAAGGTTTTGATTCCGAAGTTCGTAGTATGCAAAATGTGCAGCTGCTTGAAGGGAAGTTCCCGACAAAAGAGAATGAAATTGCGCTTGAGCAGGCCGTTCTTAAGCAGATGGGAATTACCGGAGAGATTGGGCAGAAGATAACGCTAGATATCAGCTCCATCAATGGTTCCGCTGGCCATGAGTTGAGACAGACATTAACATTTAAACTCTCGGGAATTTTGAAGAATTCTATAGGCACAAATGCAACTAATATTGGTTTAGGACTCGCTAGCCCGGATGCGGCAGTGAAATTGTTGCCGGTAGACTATCAAAAATATTCCATATTTATCAGAGTTGCCGATGGTCATAATCCCGAACAAGTCATTTCGGACATTGCCCGAAAGTATGAAATTAGTAAGAACCAAATTCTTTACAATGACATGTTGATGGCTGCGCAAGGCTATAAAGGCAGTTCGATCCGCGATTCCAGCCTTGGCTGGGTATTGACGGGCGGATTAGTGCTGCTCGCCGCATGTCTTGTGATCTATAATGTATTTCATATTTCGATGTTACGCCGAATTCCTCAGTTTGGCATGCTGCGGGCGATTGGAGCCGAGCCGAGGCAAATTCGTTCCCTTGTACTCGGAGAAGCTTTTCTTCTGTGTATTATTGCTATTCCACTCGGAATGCTTGCAGGCGCCGGGTTTGCCGAGTGGCTATCGCAAATGATTGCCGGTTTGTTTAATCCGGATATGCTGGGGGTTTCCTCCACCAAAGAAGCTCAAGAGGTAATAAGAAGCTATCATTCCCTTTCCTATTGGCCGTTTGTATTAGCAGGCTGTGTCAGTCTGGCAGCCACATTGCTCTCCGTACTCGTTCCGTCACGCAAGGCTTCCCGTGTGTCGCCTACGGTAGCCATAACCGGTCGTGCCGCCGTTTCAATTCCTGTTCGCCGCAAGAGAACTGCCCATAATGTTGCACGAATTCGCCATTTCGTCAGCTATATGGCACGGCTGAATCTTAAGCGAAATCCGGGCCGGACCTTTACCACTATGTTATCTTTATTTATGGGAATTGTCGTTTTTGTATCCATCCATTCTTTTTCCATGTCGCTAAGCGGTACTGCTAAGGCCGATCAGCTGCTTGAGGGAGATTACGACCTGTTTGTTAATCAGAATAATAAACAGGCAGGATTCTCCGAACAGAATGTAACGTCCATTGAATCTCTTTCGGGGATCAGGGAGGTGCGAACAGCTCAGTATCAGCATGCCGAAAAAGACGATGTGCAAATAAAAGGGGCACCGGTATTATCGACGAATGAAGTATTTGGTTATAATCCGTCGATGCTAAGTAAATTAAAGGAATTCATGCTGCAAGGCTCTATTGATGAAGCAGCTTTAAAACAGGGAACAGGGGTCATCGCAATTAATCCTATGAGCGTTGAAGGGGTTCAACTTCCGCACCTTAAAGTGGGCGATAAAATAACCGTACATGGAAAAGAAATGACGGTAGTTGGAGTGGCAGGTGGGCATGCCTACCAGAGAACCTATGACAGGTTAGGCTATGATGTTATCATGCCTTCGGCTGTTTACCAGGAGCTCTATGGCCGATCCGACGTTCAAGCGGTTCAACTTTTTGTCGATCCTCAAGCAGATCGTCATTCGATCGAGACCGCACTTGGTGCGATCAAAGATAAAGTCCCATCCTCCACATTGGTTTCTCATGAAGAGGCTCAGGCTCAGGTTGCAAACACCAAACGTCAAATGAATATCCTTGCCTGGGAATTTATCGGTTTTGTCGGACTCATCGGAGCGTTAAACATCTTTAATACAAATTACACAAATATTCATACCCGTACGGTAGAGTTTGGAACCATGCAGGCGATTGGAATGGAGAAAAGGCAATTGTTCAGTATGATTATATGGGAAGGATTGCTATATGGATTGGTGGCGGCATTAATTGGAGTAGTCGCAGGGAGTGGAATCTCATACTTCTTACACTCAATAAATGGCGATTTGGCTTCTTGGCGGTTTCCGTTTGTTGAAATTGTTTGGTCCTTTATTGGCGCCATTGTCATTTGTTTAGTCTCTACTTCGTTGCCTTTAAGAAAAGTGAATCGGATGTCAAGTATAGATAACTTGAGGGCGATTGATTAGATTTTTTTATGTTAAAAAGATGAAGATGAAGTTGAACGCCCGTGCCGTCCTCTCCGAGAGGGCGGTTTATCTTTTTATCAGAAAAGTATTGCAATTTCTATAATACCGAGTATAATACTTGGTATAAAGAAAGCGAGGAGAGATAGAAATGTCTGTCGATGATTATCTGGACCTGTATAATTATGCTAAGCAATTAGGCGATGCCCAGTGGCAGGCCGATCTGCTTACTTCCTTGAAGAATTTCAAGAACATGACAGAAGCGGAAATCCGTGAACAGAAGGTTAGAGAAATGTGGCTCCGTTTTGACCATATTAACGCGAATTTGCTGGAATTGTTCGACAAGCTGCGTACCGGCGGGGACGATAATCAGGCGAGAGCCTGGAGAGAGCGGGTCTGGGAGCTTAAGCTGGAGAGAATCTCATTGGCAAAAGAACTTCAGGACAAATACATCCATTTGCGTCACTAAACCATAGATAAAGCCTGAAAAGGGCATAAAAAAAGGCATGCAGTTGTCTGCTCTGCCAAGACCGGATTCAATTTTGAAAAATTACTTAGACATTGGCATGCATTCACGCATCATCGTCATGCACATTGTCATCATTTCATCGCAGTCTTGCATTTTCTTCATCATCATATCCATGTTCATGGACTCCATATTCATTTCGGACATTTTTTCCATGCACATTTTCATGCTGTTCATCTTAGCCATCATGTCTTCCATACACATACACATCATCATTTCCATACACATGCTTTCCATTAATCATTCCGCCTCTCTATTAAATTGGTGTCATTGACTCTTTTAAATTACTATATTTTTCTTACCATTTCAACGGTATGGCAGTAATATCTCATGAAATTATTCTATAATATGTCATAGTTATGTATATTTCTACCATATACATGTCATTAATCCGAATACTTCGACAGTCCTTTCGAGCGAGAAAGGGCTGTATTTTTGCGTAGATGGAATGATTTTGCATGAAAAAGCGCCTTATTCATTTCCCCGAAAGGGAACGGATAAAGCGCTTAGAAGTTCCGGCCGATCACATGGTGGACCCAATTTCGATCCATTCCGTGGACCAACTGCCAATCTCTTTTAAAATAGGAGCCAACGCCGCACCTTTCGCAGTCAGCGAATACTCGATCCGTACCGGAATGTCGGGGTATACCGTCCTTTGGATAATGCCCTCGTTCTCCATTTCCTTCAGCCGGTCGGAGAGCACCTTTCCGCTGAGATTGGATAGGCAGCTTTCAATTTCACCAAACCGGCGCGGACCGGAGATCAACACAAATACGATCAGTGCGACCCAACGCTTGCTCAATAGATCGACCGCTTTTTCAAAGCGGGGACACATAACGAAATCCTTCAATTGCATCACCTCACATTCATTATAACATAAACTTACAATAAGTAATTATAAATATTTAATTATATATTATAACTTGACGAATATATATTACAATGATAAACTTACTTACAAATAGTTACTTAACGTTTATTAACCCGACTACTCTACTGTGAGCGGCGATGGGGATGAAATACGATATTAAGGAAGGTGCGCTCATGATCAAGCCCGAAGTTGTTTCCATACTGAAAAATAAAATTCAAACCATTGAACGGAGCGACTCCGCCAATATTCTGGTTGGGCCGATCACGCTGCCGGTAAATTTAAATGGGGAGACCGTTACGTTTAAGTGGTACAGTTGGCTCCATGTTACGGATGAAGAACGGAACGAGATCATGGGGGAAGAGATGACGGAGAAGCTGATCGGCCGCCTGGTCGGGATGAAGCTTGCCGACAGCCAGCAGTCCAGCGTCTTGGTGTACGGGGATTTTGAAAATGCCGACACGGCGCTGATTCGGATGCATAGCATCTGCCATACGGGGGATATTTTTGGCAGCAAGCGCTGCGATTGCGGCTTCCAGCTTCACCAATCGATGAAGATGATCGTGGAGAACGGCTCCGGCGCTCTATTTTATCTGGCCAATCATGAAGGAAGAGGCATCGGGCTGTTCAGCAAGGCTATGGCTTACCTTCTTCAGGAAGAAGGCTATGATACCGTGGAAGCGAACCTGGAGCTGGGTTTTGAGGATGATTCCAGAAGCTATGCGGACGCCATCAGTGTGCTTCAGCGCCTTCGCAGCAAGCCGGTCACACTGATCACGAACAATCCGAAGAAGCTGATGGCGCTGAAAGCCGCCGGTATGAATGCTGTGAAGCGTGTACCGCTGTGGGGCGATGTCTCCGTCTTCAATGAGAAGTATTTGCGTACGAAAGTAACCCGTTCCGGCCATCTCGGAGCATAGGACGGGGAAATACTGCCGGGAATTATGGCGAGGTAACAAGGAGAACGGAGTAAAGGGTGGTGCTTTTTAGCCCGTTCCTTTATAATGCACTTGAATAAACTTAAATGTTTAGCGAGGTATATTATGGTAGCGATCGATGTGCAGGATTTACGAAAAACCTTTAAAGTGCAAAAAAACCGCGGAGGCCTCAAAGGGGCCTTCGTTGATTTGTTTAAGCGGGAATACAGTGAAGTGACTGCGGTCAAAGATATCTCGTTTCAAATCCCTGAGGGTGAAATCTGCGGATATATCGGCGAGAACGGTGCGGGGAAATCAACAACCATCAAGATGCTGACAGGTATTCTCGTCCCGACTTCCGGGCGGTTGACTGTCGGCGGCTATGTGCCGTATGAAGAGCGGGAGAAGTTCGTCCGGAATATCGGCGTCGTGTTCGGCCAACGCAGCCAGCTCTGGTGGGATATTGGCGTGATCGAGTCGTTCGAGCTGCTGCGCAAGGTATACCGTGTCGGCGAGGCCGATTATAAGAAAAGATTGGACGAGCTTGTAGAGAGACTTGAGCTTCAGGAACTGCTGAACCGTCCTGTCCGCAAGCTTAGTCTTGGGCAGCGGATGCGCTGCGAGCTGGTAGCGGCCCTGCTGCATAATCCGTCCATCGTGTTCCTCGACGAGCCGACGATTGGTCTTGATATTGTCGTCAAGTCGGAAATTCGGTCATTTCTCAAGGATATGAACCGTGAACATGGTACGACCATTCTGCTTACAACCCATGATTTGCAGGACATTGAGGCGCTCTGTTCGCGGGTCATCATGCTGGATGACGGAAGGATTATTTACGATGGAGGGCTGGATGAACTGAAGGAGCGCTGGGGCACCGGCCGTGAAGTGGCCTTCCAGTTCGGCACCGCCACGAAGCTTGACCGTCTGGAACAGCTTACATCAGGGATGCCCGTAAAATGGACAGCCGAGAACAATCTGGCTGCCACAGTGTGGATTCCGCTGGAACTGAACGTGTCGGATGTGCTTGGGCGGGTGGTCGGTCAAGCCGACATCACCGATATTAAGATCATCGAGACCAACACGGATGATATCGTCCGCAGTATTTACCAGTCCGGATCGGCGAATAAGACGGAAGAGGCGATGCTGGCGCTACCCCGGGAAGGAGCCGGACATGTCTAATCGTACATCCGTTGCAGGGGCTTCACCGGGAGGCGGATATAGGGGAGACGAGGGGTCTAAACGTGTGCAGCGCAGATTGCTGTTAGAGGCGTATTTCGATTTCATCCGCATCCGCTTTTTGACCATGCTGGCGTACCGGCTGAATTATTATACCGGAATCTTGATCTACTCCCTCAATATCGGCGTCAATTATTTCACCTGGAAAGCGATATACGGGCAGGGAGAGTCATTGGGCGGCTTTACGGCAGCGCAGATGACAACCTATGTGGCTGTATCATGGATGGCCAGAGCGTTCTACTTCAATAATCTCGACAGGGAAATCGCGACGGATATCCGTGACGGAAGCATCGCTATCCAGTTTATCAGGCCATATAACTATGTATTTGCCAAAATGATGCAGGGCTTCGGAGAAGGAATGTTCCGTTTCCTGCTGTTTATGATCCCTGGCATGGCTCTTGCCATGCTGCTGTTTCCGGTGCAGCTTCCGCATGATCCGGCGGCGTGGGCCGGCTTTTTGGTCATGCTGTTTTTCAGCTTCCTGATCAATTCGCAGATTAACATCATTACAGGGCTGCTGGCCTTTTTCGTGGAGAATAACGAGGGATTGATGCGGATGAAACGTGTCGTTGTTGATCTGTTCTCCGGCCTGATCATTCCGATCAGTCTGTTTCCGGGCTGGCTGTCCTCCATCCTGAAGCTGCTGCCGTTTCAGGCGATTACGTATCTGCCGGGCTCTGTCTTTACCGGGCGGGTGCAGGGCGTGGGGATTTGGAACGTATTTGGCATTCAAATCATTTGGTTTGCGATTCTGCTGATTCCGCTGTTCTGGTTATACCGCGCGGCAAGGCAGCGTCTGTTCGTGCAGGGAGGCTGAGGAAGTGTTGTATCATTTGGGACTGCTGTCCGAATATTTGAAAAACTACATGAAGACCCGGCTCACCTACCGTGCGGATTTTTGGGTAGAGGTGCTCTCGGATCTTCTGTTCCAGGTAACGAATCTGGTATTTATTTTCGTTATCTTTATGCATACGAACACCCTTGCTGGTTGGAGCCAGAACGAGGTGGTCTTTGTTTACGGCTTCTTTATGGTGCCTTGGGGCGTGTTCGCCTGTTTCGTGAATATGTGGAATTTCAGCGAACGCTATATCGTCAAAGGGGAAATGGATCGTATTTTGACGCGTCCCGCCCACAATCTGTTTCAGATTTTTCTGGAAAATGTGGACCCGCCCTCGCTAATCGGCTCGCTGATCGGGCTGCTTATTATGGCGGTCAGCGGCTTCAACCTGGGGCTGCCCTTTGAGTGGTGGACGGTTCCAGCGTTAATCTTGCTGACGATCAGCGCTACGGCCATTTACACGGGGATTTATACGACTCTGACGGCGCTGTCTTTTTATTCGGACGCACCCACAGGCATCATTCCGCTGATGTACAACATTCAGTCGTACGGCCGCTATCCGGTGACGATTTACAACCGGGCGATTCAGGTGCTGTTGACCTGGATTCTGCCGTTCGCTTTTGTCGGTGTCTATCCGGCGGGGCTGTTCCTCCAGCGTGAAGAGATGACGCGGATGGCGCTGCTAACGCCGGTCATGGGTGCAATCTTCCTGTCCATTGGCTTGTTCGTCTGGAACCGGGGAGTGCGGAAATATAAGGGAGCGGGATCTTAAACGTCGCTGCCTGTTACTTGAGGAAGAAGCTTCCGGCGAAAGCCGGGAGCTTCTTCTAGTTATGCCATAAATACAAGCAGCAAGTTGCATAGGGCAAAGACAAATACCGCATAGTCACTGAACCTGAATCGGTAAATACGGATCGGTGTTCTTCCCTCATCGCCTTGATAACAGCGGGATTCCATCGCTACTGCCAGATCCTTGGCGCGCAGAATGGACATCACGAACAGCGGCATCAGCATCGGTAGGACCCCGCCGAAGCGGGAGGCGATTCCGCCGCGATGAAAGCCGCCTCCCCGGGCAAGCTGCGCTTTGCGGATTTTATCAAACTCCTCGATGAGAATCGGAAGAAATCGCAGCGCTATAGAGAACATCATGACGGCTTCATGAACCGGCACGCGCCATTTTTTCAGCGGCTTTAGCAGAATTTCCAGGCCTTCCGCCAATGTAATAGGAGAGGTCGTCCGAACGAGCAGCGACAGCAGAAGAACAATGCCGGCAATCTGCTCGCACATCATCACTCCTCTCAGCGCTCCTTCGGAAGAATAGCGCAGCCAGCCCCACTCTACCATATTGTCTCCCGGACCCGGAGTGAGCACAGCCTGGTAAATCATCGTCGAGAGAAAAAATATCGACAAAGAGAGAAGCGTGACGGCCAGCACCTTCCACGACAGCCGTGCAATGCCCCACATTGTGAAGAGCAGCGCCAGTTGGGCTGTTTTCAGCGCGAGATGATGTGTCAGGAGCAGGGCGGCTCCGAACAATAAAGTAGCTATGATTTTCATGCGCGGGTCCCAGCGCTCCAGCCAAGAATTTTTCTTCTGATACAACAAGAAACCATTAACGGACATAAAGTATTCCCTCAATTTCTATACAGCAGATTTTCATGGCGGTTCAGGAAGCCTTTCACGGCTTTGGCCGCTTGAGACGGTGAGAGGAGTATCCCCTCGGGAATTGCGCCGATCTCACTAAGCAGACGCGAGACGGTTAGAACTGGAGGTTCTTCCCATCCGAAGGCCTTTAATACGTGCGGGTCAGACAGCAGCCGAGAAGGTGGGCCGTCTGCAAGGAAGGCTCCCTCTTTTAGCGCCAGCAGGCGGGAGGCGTGTTCCAGAATTTCCTCCAGTTGGTGGCTGACCCATATGACGGTAATCCCCTCGTCTCTGTTCAGCGAGTGCAGGAGGCTGAAGAGGGACGATCGCGACTGCAAATCCAGCCCGGCTGTCGGCTCATCCAGAATCAACACTTCGGGCTCCAGTACAACGACTCCCGCAATCGCCACTCGCCGTTTCTCGCCGCCGCTGAGCTCGAAAGGACTGCGGTCCTTGAAGGTTTCGTAATCCAATTCCACCGATGCCATAGCTTTGCGTACTTTCTCCTCTTGAACTTCCAGAGGAAGCTTCCGGTGACGCAGCCCGAACGCAATATCATCAAAGACCGTAGTAGCGAACAACTGATGCTCCGGATATTGAAAAATAAAGCCGATCCGGTCGAACAGCTCCGGCTGACGTTTGAGATGAGGGTTCGTACCGTCCAGCAGAATCGCTCCAGACGAAGGGGCGATAAAGCCTTTCAGCAGCTGCAGAAATGTCGATTTGCCTGATCCGGACTTTCCGGCAATGGCCAGCATTTCTCCGCTTTCCACAGTCAGGCTAAGATCCTGAAGAACCCATAGACCGCCAGGTGGCTTGCTTCTGCGCCCCTTCATATAATTGAAACTAACATGGTTTAATCGGATTTGCATAATAACCCTCGCAATTCTTCCCCGTTCAGCTTCGCGGATACGGGAACGCCGTGACCCCGAAGCTGTATCGCCAATTGCCGGTAATACGGCAGCTCCACCCCGCATTCCTTGAGGAGAGCAGAATCCAGCTCCAGCTCGGCCGGAGTCCCGGCAGCCGCGATCTTACCGCCTTGAAAAAGGAACCACCGATCCGCATCCATCACTTCTTCCAGATGATGTGTAATGTAAATCAAAGTTACTGGATATTCCTTTCGGACCTTGTTCAGCGTCTCGATGAACTGGCGCCGTGCCGCGGGATCAAGCATGGAAGTGGCCTCATCGAGAATGAGACAGCGGGGGGAGAGTGCCAGAACCGCAGCCAAGGCCAGCTTCTGCTTTTCTCCTCCCGACAGATGTGTTACAGGACGATCTTCATCGGCATCCAGTCCCACTAGCTCTATGGCCCAGGTGATCCGCCGGGTGATATCTTCCTGCGGCCAGCCGATATTGGACAGACCGAACGCAATGTCCTCACCTACAGTAATTCCAACCTGCTGATTCTCGGGATTCTGGAATACAATCTGCACGGCCCGCCGAATGTCCTGAAGATCGTTCCGGTTTGCAGTCATGCGGCCTAGGGTAAGAACGGTTCCCTGGGTTGGAAGCTCAATACCGTTAAGCAGACGGGACAACGATGATTTACCGGACCCGTTTCGTCCAAGAAAGGCTACAAATTCCCCGGGCTCAATAGAAAGGGAGACGTTGGACAATACCGGCCTATGGCCGGCGTTCGCTTCCGATTCGTCAGGTTCATAATAATAAAAAGTAACGTCTCGAATGTCGATCATGTCTGATTGCCGCCTTGTTTACCCTTTGTGCCAGCGGAGTTCTTATGTAGAGGTTCCTGCTGTCTTGCTGTCACTGGACCGAATACGCTGTTATCATCATCCGGATCAAAGATTCCGTCGGCCGTATTTGGAATTTGCCAGAAAAAGTCGATTTTTACGCCAGTTTCCTCTGCGAGCTCCAGGAAGTCACGCATGAACACGCCTTTTCCGGGATCGCAGGAGGGACTGCCTGAAATGCCGAGGCCTCCGACGATGCTGTATCCATGATCCTGATAGATCTTCAGCTGCTCAACGGCTGGCAGTAGAATCTGGCGGTTGTGGGCGTGAAACTCCGGGGTATCGTATTCTTCCACGGTCATCGGAGGCCGCTCCGGACCGAGAAAGGTGAATTCGGGACAGGGCAGTTGAAAGATGCCGTACCCCTGCTCGTAAGTCCAATCGACTGCCGCTTTCATTATGCCTGGACTACGAGCTTCGCCTTTCACAACAGCATTTTGGTTAATGACGCAATGGGAGGCGACAATTAATTGTTTGCTACGCAACATAGCTATTCCGTTTCTTGTAACTGCGAGGGTTTATTAAGGATTGCGGCAAGTTTTTCACAATATAGTACACCAAAAGGGCCGACAGGATTTTATCAATAAGATTTTCTCCAAGGCGGGGAAGGAATGCAGCGGCGAACAGACTCGTTCCAGCCTGCTTCAGCCAGAGTACAGCCACGTCCTGAACGCCTCCGGTAAAGCCGCCGAACAATCCAACCGCTAGTATGGTGCCGACGATCGGGCACAGGATGCCAAGCACAATGCCGGAGATTAGAGCGGAAGAGAAGCGGTAACCGTTCTTGCGGGCCGAATAACCGACAACCAAACCGACGATCACATTGACAAGGGCAAAGGGAATGGCGGTATAACCGGTTGTGACGCCAAGTACCAGATTCGTCAACAGGCCGACCAAAGCGCCCCAGAGCGGTCCGAATACAGCGGCGATGAAGATGGTACCCACCGTGTCCAGAAACAGGAAAGGGATTTTCAGGCTGCTTACGACTGTGCCGGCAACCACATTAATAGCTACGGCCAGCGCTCCAAGCGTAATGACTAGTGTTTTTTGATTCATCGTGTACCTCCTAAATTGTATGATTATTTATTCAGATAAACCCATCGGATAAATAGGAATAGTTTTTATTGTATGGCGATTCTTCAATCTGTCAATGGAATTATATTCAATTTTAATTAATAAAATGCCAACGGTTGAACGTTGAGGAGGCCGGACACAGTTTAATTAATGGCATTAACAAATAAACTTAACTACATTAATGAATTGGGTGTCAGTTTGCAAAATAGCGAATAAGCTCAGTATTTGTCTGATAATTCGGGAAATGAGCGCGGTTTTATTTAATCTGATTAATTAAAAATAAATCCTCCAAATCATCACGGTAAATCTCATTCAATTTTTAATATAATACATAGTATTGCTATGCATAGTAATTATAGGTATAATGACTGGTAAAATTGTACATCATATTGATTCTTGAAAGGAGAGAGGGCGATTAAATTGAACAAGGAACTCATGAAAGGCAGCACCGGCACTATGCTGCTTACGCTGCTGAGCCGTCAGCCGCTGTATGGTTACGAGATGCTTAGGGAACTGGAACGCCGGTCCGAAGGGGTGTTTTCCCTAAAAGAAGGAACGCTTTATCCCATTCTGCACAGTATGGAAGCCGAAGGCTGGGTCGAAGCTTATTGGGAAGCCGTAAACGGCCGGAACAGGAAATATTACCGGATAACGGACATAGGGAGCAGAGTACTAAACCAGAAGAAAACGGAGTGGGCCTTGTTCCGTAATGCTGTCGATTCCGTTATCGGGGAAGGAGGAGCATGAGTGAAGGATTATAATGAGATGAGTCCTTATCTTAAACGAGTGTGCGCACAGGTAAGAGCGCGAGCCATACACCCGGAACTGCGTAGGGAACTCGGAAGCCATTTGGTTGACCTGGCGGATGACAGGGAGAGTCAAGGCTGGGAACGTGAGGAAGCTGTTCAATGGGCGATGCAGCAGATGGGTGATCCCGAAGCAGTTGGAAAGAGCCTTAATCGCATACATAGACCGAGAATCAATTGGGGGCTGCTGGCGGGAGCTCTGTTGTTTGCGGGCAGTGGAATTATTGGGATGTTTTCTTTGAGCGCATCCTCTTACATGGGTACTCGAATGAATCCGGCCCTTCCGCAGTTTGGGGAAAGGCATCTTGTATATGTGTGTATAGCGGTGATCCTGATGCTGGTACTGTCACTAGTGGACTATCGCAAGCTGAGAAGCTTGTCCTGGCCGCTCTACATCCTGACATTGGCGGGAATGCTGGCTGTCCAATTCAGCGGGAATATGGTGAACGGTGTTAACCGATGGTTAGTTCTTCCCTTACATTTCGCTATCAATGTGATGGGTTGGAGTCCTTATTTGCTCATCATTGCATTAGCTGGTATCTGGGTGTGCAGCGGAATTCAAAAGACAGGCGGAAAGCTCCCAATCAATGGGTGGCAGGCAATTCCGCTGATTGGAGTGCCTTGTCTTCTTTATTGGCGGGGGCATGTCCTGCCAGAGATGGTTCTTTTTGCAGGAGTGTCCCTTATTCTGTTCGCCTGGTTATCCGGCAAATGGATAAGAGCTGTTCTCTTGGCTGCCATAGTAACTACGGCGGGGTTTCTGGCTGCATGGAATACGGATTATTATCACGCTAGAATCTCCGCTGCGTTGAATCCGATAATGTTTGCCGAAGGCGCAGGATATATCCAAATCAAACTCAGTGAGGCTGTTGCTTCCGCCGGATGGTGGGGACACGGCTTTGGAGCGGCCAATGAACAGCTTCCTTACCTTTATTCAGATATGCTGTTTCCGTATTTGATCTACAGCTTTGGCTGGGTGGCGGGCCTCTTCCTTGCGGGGCTCATTCTTTGGTTTGTTATACGCACCATACAAGCTTGGTTCTCCGTACGTGACACCTACGGAAAATCCTTGATTGCTGGCATTGCACTGATTCTTGCTTTTCAGCTCGTGTACGGAGTGCTCAAATTAAGCGGACATGTCCTCATCATCGGCTTGCCGCTGCCGTTTATCAGTTATGGCGGAAGCCATCTGCTGATCGAATACGGCGCCCTGGGGCTGCTGCTCGGCGTATATCGCAGAAAAGATCTTATTCCGGGCTCATCCGCCTCACTAAGCATGAAGTTCTAGATATCCCGTATCGTTAAAGGAAATGCTACAATCATAAATATACACAACGGGAGGTCAACCAATGGGACGTGAAGTACAGCATTTGCCTTACGGCTACGAGCCGCCGGCGGAGAAACGCAGAGGGACGTTAATCTATTATGATTCCTTTGAGCATACGACTGATGAAGAATTGAGAGCGGCGGCGCAGGCGGCGCTGGATAAAAACTTCAGCAAGCTTGTACTCTATCCGCTGCATGAGGAAACAGTGCGCAGAATGTCCAAGGAGCCCGCCAGCTCGTACTACAAAAGGGAAGACCGTCTTCATGAGTGGAAAAGGGAGCAGGGCGCTTCCTACATTACGGTGGAGAACCTAGAAGGCAAGCGGAAAAAGTATACGCCGATCGACTCCGCCCTGCGTCATTTGACCGAGCGTTATCCGTCGCCGCATTTTCTGTACCTCACTCCGGAGACGGCCAATCTGTTCGCCTCGTTCTCCTCTTTCGAAGAATGGATTAAGAAGCTGCGTCTGCTGCTGCCGGAAGTGCCGCGTGGTCTGCATCCCCGGCTTGAAAAGTTCCGCCACCGCTGGTCGGTGGTTGGCGAAGGGAACGACAAAGAGAAGTGACTGCCCGGACCGTAGGCGGACGGGGGGGGAGCGCAGCCGCTGCTCACAGCCTCCCTTACAAAAATTCAAAGCAGCCTTCAGCGAGGGCTGCCTTGTTTACGTCTATAGGTGTACATTTTCCATTGATAATGGATAAAACAGCCGATGCAGAAGCCGAGTATGGCAACGAAAGCCGCGGCAGCTACAATAGCGGTGAAAATATACGCCGAAATTAACCAACCTCCGAGATAGCTGATGAGTCCTGCGGCCAGACAGAGTACGGCGATAGTTTGATTGAAGCTTTGCTGATCCTCATCTTCGAGAATATAGGCGGAACGGTCTTTCCTCAGAAACCGGACGGAGAGACGGATCACTGGATTGTAGTGGAAAATAAGGCCGAGCAGCCCGGCGGCCAGCGGAATGGCCAGAAACCAGTAAAAGCCGGTAAACCAGGTCAGCAGCACGGACAAAGCAATGACGGATTGATTGACCCTGACGAGCGGTCTGGGAATCCCCTTTAACGTATCGGTCATAATACCCACCTCGCATATTGGAATAATTAAATTATATTATCTTCCAGCCTATTTTTAAAGTGATAGACATTGACTTTTAGTTTAAATTTATGATTTTATTGTGTAGACCGAATGTTGCCCTCCTCAATAGCAATCTTTTTACTGGAAACTTATTGAATTAGAACTTATGTTCGGTTATACTTTGAGATACCACAGTATTAACAAATGATTGGATGCAGCTCTTTGAAGCGAGTACAAAAATAGAGAGAAGAATACACTAATAGCAGGAGGAATTAAGAGTGGGAGAAACAATGCAATCTACAGCCATAAACATGGAAAAGATCAGGAAAATGCCGATCTTAATCGCGCTGCTCCTTAGCGGTTTTATTGGCATGTTCAGTGAAACGGCGCTTAACGTTGCTCTCAGCGTATTGATGGATGCGCTGAATATTACGCCGACCACGGCACAGTGGTTGACGACGGCTTATTTATTGACACTGGGCATTCTTGTACCTATCTCGGGACTGCTGCTTCAGCGGTTTACCACGAGACAGCTGTTTATCGCATCCTTGTCTTTTTCCATCATTGGAACGGCCCTGGCTGCCGCATCGCCAAGCTTCGAATTTTTGCTGATCGCCCGCGTGGTACAGGCTATGGGAACGGCACTGCTGCTGCCGCTGTTGTTCAATACGATTCTGGTGCTTATTCCGGCTGAAAAAAGAGGCGCGGCCATGGGCATGATCGGCCTTGTCATTATGGTGGCACCTGCCACCGGCCCGACCATTGCCGGTCTGCTTATTGAGAACCTGAGCTGGCACTGGATTTTCTGGCTTCCGCTGCCGTTTCTTGTAATCGCGCTGATCTTCGGAATGGTATACATGCAAAATATAACGGAGGTAACCAAGCCGGCAATCGACTGGTTCTCGATTCTACTCTCCACCGTCGGCTTTGGCGGTGTTGTATTTGGCTTCAGCAGCGCAGGAGAAGCGCAAGGCTGGAGCAATCCCAAAGTACTCATAGCCATTGCTATTGGAGTTGTGTCGCTGGTGCTGTTCGTATGGCGCCAGTTGACGATGAAGCAGCCACTGATGGATTTGCGCGCGTTCAAGTATCCGATGTTCGTCGTCGGATTGCTGATGATTTTTATCTGTATGATGGTCATTCTGGCCGCCATGCTAATCCTTCCGCTGTATCTTCAGAATGGACAGAACTACAGTGCGTTCAAGGCGGGGCTTATGCTGCTTCCGGGGGGACTTATCAATGGCTTGATGTCGCCGCTAATGGGCCGGCTGTTCGATAAATTCGGACCGAAGTGGCTTGTTATTCCGGGTCTTGCTATTGTTGCAGTTTCGCTGTGGTTCTTTGCGGACATCAACCCGGCTTCCTCGGTTGTGTTCACGATCGTGCTGCACAGCTCGCTGATGATCGGTGTATCGATGGTGTTCATGCCAGCGCAGACGAACGGAATCAACCAGCTTCCGCTTGAACTGTATCCGCATGGTACGGCCATTATGAACACGCTCCAGCAGGTTGCGGGAGCCGTTGGCACCGCGCTTGCCATTAGCATCATGACGGCCGGCTCGAAAAGTTACCTGGAGAGCGTAGAGAATCCACAGGACCCGGTTCATCTGATCCCAGCCTTTACTCAAGGGGTGCAGCACGCTTTTATCTTCGCAACGGCGCTGACCATTGTCGGTCTCGTCATCGCTTTCTTCCTGAAGCGTGTTAACGTCCGCCATCCGCAGGAAGGCGCTATGCATTAACGAAACATCAACCGTACTAAAGGCCCTCGGCGGAATGCCGGGGGCTTTTTCGAAATATTCTTGCGTTCTTCAAGGACGCCGTCAGGCGTTTCTTCTTCCGGAAAGGGAGCTGTTCTAGAACCCGCGTAAAACCTTCTTGTCTGTTCCGTTGCAACAAAATGCGGCGTGTGCGCGTCTAGAGGGTAATACCCTGTATAACAGCACAGAAAGAAGGATGAATATGAAGACTCTATTTGAAACATCCGCAAAAATAAAAAAAGGGGCGCTGCTCGGTCTCGCGATCGCTTTGGGAGCCGGTGTCGGCACAGCGGCATTTACTCCATCTGCATCGGCAGCTACGGTAGCTTCGACTGTAACCGCCGAACAAAGCTTGAGCGTATATAACCAGTTCCAGAAATATTTGAAAAACTCGGCCAAGACACCGGCAAGCTTAATTCAGGCCCGTAATTATTTGCTCAACAACATAAAAAGAGCCGATTCCTGGCGGGCTACCGTCATGGTGCTTCAGCTCGAAAATGCACAAAAGGCGAGACTGGACGCTTTTTCCGAAAAACTCTTTCCGGAGAAGGTGCAAAAGGCGATCGACGCCGCCGTTCGTAAGAACGGGTTGCAGACCGGACTTACCTACACCAGCTTGTTGAATACCATTACAGATCCCGGCGTTCGCGCCATATTGACCGAGTCTTACGGTTACGGCTATAAGCTGGAGACCAGTGAAGGCATGTACTATCCCGTGATGCATTACGAGGGTTTCAAATATTTCAAGTCTTATATCGGAAAGGACATCGCCGCCTATATTGATCTGATGGCTACCGATTCCAATAGGCCAGCCCTGAGCGATGCAGCCATCATCATTACATGGGATGAGCTGATTAACCGTGCGCTTGCTCTGGAATCCTACGTAAAAGAATCCCCGAAGTCCAACCGAACTGCTGCGGCTAAAGACAAGCTCAAACTGATGGGAATGTTCGTCTTTTACGGTTCAAACAATACACCCGCCTATGATTATGGAACAAGCGGGGAACCGACAACCATCGATCCCAAGCTAAGACAAGCCTATGAAAAGGCAGTGCAGAACGGGACGGGGGACAGCAAAATTTTGAAGACGATCAAGAGTGTGCTGGGGCTTCTGGATGCGAGCGGCAACAGATGGAACGGAGATATCAAGAAATTTTTACTGGAATTTAAGCAGTTTGGATGAAAATGAGGATATGCCAGGTGACCGTCCGATTGTAAGCTAACAAAGGAAAGGCCTCACTCCCCACTAACTGGTGGAGAATGAGGCCTTTTGGCTTTTTACTAAAACCCTTTGTATTGAGGTTCTTCGTGTTCCAGATCCTGAACCCGGCTTTCCACTTGTTGAACGATTTGTTGAGTTTGCTGCGCGGCATTGGTGAACAACGTTTTGGCCTGCTGATTTTGAGTGCTCAATGCGAACTGTTCAAGGCTTGCTTGAGCGCTTTTTAGTGAAGAAAGGCAAGTCTTTACATCGGAAGCTACAGTCATTGTCAATTCCTCCTGTGTTGGCGTAATGTATTGGCGTAATGTATTGAGCCGTTCACTAATATTTGCTTATTGAGCTGTAATTATTCACCGATTGGATTTTTGTCAGGACGGTTACGCAAAAGGAACATTTTCGCATAGTTTCGGAAGCCTCGAGAAATAATGAACTTGTTAAGAATACCAAGAAACAATGAGGAGGACGCTGAAATGCCGACTTGGCTGGAGGTTATTTTTCGGACCATTTTCGCGGTGGTCGTACTTTTTCTGTTAACGAAGATACTTGGCAAAAGACAGGTGTCCCAGCTTTCTTTTTTCGAATATATTACGGGGATTACGCTTGGCAGCTTGGCAGCCTATATCTCGCTGGATACGGATAAGAACTGGCATCTGGGCATGATCGCGATTCTGGTATGGATCGCCATTTCCTTTGGAATCGAATTTCTGCAGCTCAAGAGCAAGAGGGCCAGAGACTTTATTGACTTTAAATCGACTGTACTGATCAAGGACGGCAAGATCTTGGAAGAGAATATGAAAAAAGAGCGCCTAACAACGGATGAGCTTCTGGAACTGCTGCGGAGCAAAGACGTGTTCAAGGTGGCCGATGTGGAGTTTGCGCTTATGGAGTCAAGCGGACAGGTCAATGTGCTGCTGACCCGCGAGAATCAGCCGCTCACTCCGAAGCATCTGGGAATTAAGGTAGCCCCGGAGAAAGAAACCCAAGCCGTCATTATGGACGGAAAATTGATGCCTGAAGCGCTCGATATGATGGGGAAGACTCCAAAGTGGCTGCTGGATGAGCTTGAGCAGCAGCAGCTTAACCTGCAGGATATTTTCTTGGGCCAAGTCGATGCCTACGGGGAGCTGACTGTCGATTTGTATGCAGATAATGCTCAAGTCCCTCAGCCGCAGGAGAAGCCGGAGCTGTACGCCCTGCTGAAAAAATGCGAAGCCGACCTGGAACTGTTCGGACTGTCCTCTAATAACAAGGACACCAAAAAGCTGTACGAGCAGTGCTCGTCCCAGCTTCAGGCAGTGATTACCGAGCTTAAACCGCTGCTGACCACTTAAAGCACCAGATGCAGCAGCATCAGCGACACAATGCCACTGTCACTGCTTCGAGCATGCTGCGTGTTGAAATGGAGACGAGAAAAGCAGGAACTGCTGCGAACAGCTCCGTATTGGCTTGTCAGCGGGATGAACTTACCGTCCTGAGTCAGCAGCTCCTGCACCACTAGAGCGGCCATAATCGACACGGCACGTGACTTAACCGCCGCAAGCCCCAATCCGGAAGCTTGAACCGGGTGAGCACCATTGTTAATAAGGCATATTGTCAACTAACAAATGCAAATTTTCAAAATAATACTTGACTGTACGTTCTTAAATAATTAAGATGGATTCAGAGAGGAGGAGTGATGATGGCGAGACCTCGGGAGTTCGATGAAGAAACAGTATTGGATAAAGCAATGGAACTGTTTTGGAGCAAAGGCTTTGAAAAAACATCAATTCAGGATTTATGCGAGCATACCGGAGTACACAGAGGCAGCTTGTATGAAACGTTCGGGGATAAGAATGATTTGTTTCTGGCCGCGCTTGACCGGTTCCGGCATCATTCAGCGGGAAAACTGTTTGCGGTGTTGGAGGAGCCCGGCAATCCGAAGGACCAGCTTGCCGCCTTTTTCGAGCGGCTAATCGAAAGATCTATGGACAACACAAAAGAACGGCGCGGCTGCTTAATTGCCAATACGGCCGTCGAGCTGGCGCCCTTCGACCCCAAGGTGGCGAGCAGGGTGGAGGCAAGTCTGCTCGATATGGAGAACCGCTTCTACAGCTTCCTGCTCCGCGCGCAGAAGGAAGGCGGGCTGAAAGGGAAGCGTAATCTCCGCGAGCTGTCGCGTTTCCTAGTCTGTGTGAAGCAGGGAGTGCATATCGTGGCCAAGACGACAACTGACCCCAAAACGTTACAGGATGTATATAAAGTCGCACTTTCAGCTATATTTTAATTTTTTTTGCCTAATTAAAGAATGAACATTCTTAAAAAATGATCAGGAGGAATAACAATGACTCAAAAAATCGCTTTGGTTACCGGTGCTAATAGAGGTCTCGGACTGGAAATATCCAAACAACTGGGCGCGCTAGGCATCACCGTTCTGATGGGCGCCCGCACGCTCTCCTCGGCGGAAGCTGCGGCGAAGCCGTTGTCAGCTGCGGGCATTGATGCGGTCGGCGTTCAGTTGGAAGTTACGAACAAGGACGACATTGCAGCGCTGGCCGAATGGATAGACCGGCGCTATGGCAAGCTGGATATCCTGATCAATAATGCAGGCATCGTGCTCCGTTCTTCTGGAGGAAATCTGGACGCTTTCCGTCAGACCTTTGAGGTCAATACGTTTGCTCCGTTCTTACTCACAGAATCGCTGCTTCCGCTGCTGCTGAAGAGCGAGGCGGGACGCATCGTGAACCAGAGCAGTGCGATCGGCTCCATTACCTTAATGCATACCGATGAAACGGTACGTAAGCTCGGAGATCCGGCATATGCCGCATCCAAGGCGGCACTGAACATGCTGACCGCTTATTGGGCGCAGAAGCTGGAGAGCACCGCACTGAAAGTAAATTCAGTGCATCCCGGACTGGTACAAACGGACATGGGGGGAGCCAATGCGGAAATCCCGGTAGAAGAAGGCGCCAAGACGGCTGTGGCCCTGGCAACCATTGATGCCGACGGACCGAACGGACAGTTCTACTATATGGGCAAGCCTCTGCCATGGTAATTGTAGGAACATAGATTATATGCTATATAAGCAATGATAGAGATAGAGACAAGGATAGGAGTGAAGGGATGCAGTTAATAAATAAAGCTCCCCGGTGGTATTATGGGTGGACTGTGGTTTCGATCGTTTTTTTCGTATTACTGGTATCGGCAGGCATTAGTTCGATTCCTAGCGTATTGATGCTGCAGTTTGAAAAAGAGTTCGGCTGGAGCCGCTCTGCGGTGTCCGGCGCATTGTCGATCCGCATATTTTTGTACGGGCTGATGGGACCTTTCTCCGCTGCGCTGATGGCCCGCTTTGGCGTTCGCCGCATCATGCTGCTGACGTTGAGTTTGCTGACAATCAGCCTTGCGTTAACGTCGTTTATGACGGAACTCTGGCAGTTCATTGCGCTTTGGGGAGTTGTCATAGGCCTGGCCACCGGGGCACTCGCTAATGTGCTGGGCGTTACGGTGGCGGGCCGTTGGTTCGTGAAGCACAGAGGGCTTGTTGTCGGTATGCTTACAGCCAGCGCGGCGACGGGTCAGCTGCTGTTCCTGCCTCTTTTGGCGAAGATCTCGGTTGTCCTCGGCTGGCGGTTTTCCATTTACACGACTATTACGGTTCTGATCGTGCTGATTCCGATAGTGGCGATTTGGATGAAGGATCATCCTTACAATGCCGGTGTTCCTCCGCTGGGAGAGACGGAGATTGTACCGCCTGCGCCGTTCCATGGAAATTTATTTCTCGCTCCGCTGCTTGCGCTGAAGGATGCGGTGAAGAGCGGCACGTTTTGGCTGCTGGCAGGCACTTTTTTCTTCTGCGGCTTCTCGACCAACGGCCTTATCGGCACGCATCTGATCCCGGCTTGCGGCGACTTTAACATCCCGGTTGTAACGGCTGCGGGGCTCCTCGCTCTGATGGGGATGTTCGATATGATCGGTACGACGCTGTCGGGCTGGCTGTCCGACCGTTTTGACAGCAGATGGCTGCTGTTCTGGTATTATGGCCTTCGGGGATTGTCGCTTATCTTCCTGCCCTACGCGCTGGACGGTGGTTACACGCTTATGCTGGTGTTTGCCGTGTTCTACGGGCTGGACTGGATTGCAACCGTACCCCCGACCGTCAAAATTACCGCCGATCATTTCGGAAGAGAAAAAGCGGGGATGGTATTCGGCTGGATTCTGGTCGCTCACCAGCTTGGCGCTTCGGCGGCCGCTTATGGCGCCGGAGTGATGAGACAGTGGCTCGGCAGTTACACGGTTCCTTTCGTTACCGCAGGTTTTCTGTGCCTCTTCGCCTCGCTGCTGGCTATTAGAGTGGCAAATATGCGTAAATCGGCTGCGGCTATTGAGGCCTGAGTAATCAGACTTTATATTGTCATGTGATGTTGTTAACTGTTTTTTCCAGTCGAAAAAGAGAAAATGAAGAGAATAATAATTTGAATTTTATGGAAGAAGGAAGCGATGCGGAAATGATAGCTTGGCGGGAATCGTACGAAATTGGAGTAGAGAAAATAGATTGTCAGCACAGGCAGCTGCTGGTCAAGCTGAACGAGTTCTTTGATGCCTGCTCGAACCAGCAAGGGCACGAGAAGATCGAAGAGACACTTAAATTTTTGAAGGACTACACCATTGAGCATTTCGGCAGTGAAGAAGGATTAATGAACGACATCCATTTTCCGGAATTAGCCGAGCATCAGAAGGAGCATGCCGATTTCGTCAAGACTGTTCTTGAGCTGGAAGAGGCGGTTAAGACCAAAGGCGTTTCCGTTCTGACTACGATCAAGCTTAACCGCACGTTGACGGACTGGCTGATTACCCATATTAACAAATGCGACAAGCTGATTGGGGATTACATGGCCGAACAGCGTGCGAAAGCGTAGATTTTCTTGAGTACATAGTTGCGATTTTTTAAAAGCGGCAGCAGGGCAGGAATTCCGTCCTGAACTGCCGTCTTTTTTATTGGGGTCAGCCGGAAACTTCCGGTTGGCTTATTTTTTTACAAATTTAATCCGAATCTTTTTAATTCAATAAAAATCCCCTCAAGCCGTTTCCCTTTCTCCGTTAACGTATATTCGACGCGCGGAGGAACCTCCGGAAATACCGTTCTTTCCAATACCCCATGATCCTCCAGTTCTTTAAGACGGAGCGACAATGTCTTCGGACTAATTCCATCCATGGATCTCAACAGGTCGCTGAAACGCATCGTCCCTTCGATAAGCAGATCCCGAATAATTAAAAAGGTCCATTTCGTCCCAATGACGTCCAGTGTTTTGGCAATGGGGCAAGGCTCACCCGGTGTTCCTTTGGTCAGAACGATCGGTTCGATTTTACTCATCGAAGCATCCTCCCAAAAATATTTTTGACTTGATATAGCTTATCATACCACAATAATATACTTTCGGAAACTATATGAATTAAATATCACTACTTCCATAAATGAATTTACTGCATATATAATATCGTTGTGATCAGATATACCCATAAGGAGATGGAGAAAATGAAAAATATACTTATCATTAACGGTCACCAAAAATATGGTTCAGCAGAGGGGAAATTGAATCAGACATTGGTGGATAGCATGGTGAGTCTTTTAAGTGAAAAGAATCAAGTGCAAACTACAACGATTCAAAACGGATACAGCACCCAAGAGGAGCATAAGAAATTTATTTGGGCGGATGTTGTCATTTACCAAACCCCCATCTATTGGTTCAGTGTACCCGGGCTGCTCAAAACATATATGGATGAAGTGTATGAATACGGCGTATTTTTCAAGGGTGCGGACGAATATGGAAGAGGCGGGTTATTAACCGGCAAGAAATATATGTTCTCGACAACCTGGAATGCCCCGGAAAAAGCATTTAACGACCCGACGCAGTTCTTTAAAGGAGACAGCTTGGAAGGAGCAATCGCTCATTTGCACCGTGTACAGGAATTCCTCGGCATGCAGCCTTTAAAGAGCTACGCTTGCTACGATGTCATCAAAAATCCAAAGCTGGACAAATTCGTATCCGAACTGGGTGCGCATCTAAATGAAGTGCTGAATTTCTAATACATCCCACAAAATAGGAGGAATTCTCGTGCTGCAAAATCAAAAAATCGTAATTATCGGCGGAAGCTCCGGCATTGGCCTGGAGACGGCTAAACAAGCAATTGCTCATGGAGCAGAAGTGATCATTGCCAGCCGCTCGGAAGACAAACTGCAGAAGGCGAAAGAGCAACTGGGAGCCAAAGCGGCGGCATATACGCTGGATACGACGGATGAACAGCAGGTGCAAGCTTTTTTTGAAAAAATCGGCAAGTTCGATCACCTAGTTGTCAGCGCCGCGGAAACATCCGGTGGGTCCTTCCTTCACACGGATACGGCTCAAGCCCGTCAGTTGTTCGAGAACAAATTTTGGGGTCAATACTATGCGGCTAAATATGGGGCGCCGAACATTGCAGCGAACGGTTCAATTACCTTATTCTCCGGCGTAGTCGCCTATAAATCGATGGTTGGATCGTCTGTATTGGGCGCGGTCAACGCTGCGGTGTCGAGTCTCGGCCAGACCTTGGCTTTGGAACTTGCTCCAATCCGTGTGAATATCGTGTCGCCGGGTATTATCGATACGCCTTCACGCAGCAAAATGGCTGAAGACGCGCGCAATGATTTCTACGCTGCGGTAGCAGGCAAACTCCTGGTTAAACGGGTGGGCAAAGCGGAGGATGTCGCACAAAGCGTACTCTACCTGCTGCAAAATGGTTTTGTGACCGGAACTGTCCTTCACACAGAAGGCGGACATATTTTAACTTAACTGCTTTGGCAGCAAGACATGGGAAGCCGTTCTTCTCTCCTGCGGGAAAGAGGAGCGGCTTCCTTTATTTTGGATGTTTACAAACCGTGGAGTCACACGTAATATTGGGCACAAATGCATTTAGTATTATAATAAAGGATGACATTTTGCCATTGCCGTATAGAGAAATATAACCAAAGGAGACATAGGAATGAAGAGAATAAGATTGGTCCTTTCCATTGCTGGAGGCGTACTGCTGCTCAGCCTGGTCAATTTCTATATCGGCTACCATGCGTGGCTGCTTATACAGAATTGGCTTCCCGGGACGAGCCCGGGAGTGTTCTGGCCGGTCTTTTGGGTCATCGCTCTCGCTTTTATTATTTGCAGAACTCCGCTGCCGTCTGTCTTTAGGCCGCTCGCCCGATTTCTCAAGGTCATCGGCTCGTATTATCTGGCTCTGATGCAGTTTGCTATCATTCTATTGCCCGTGGCTGATCTGTTCTACTGGATTTTATCCCTTGCCGGCACCGATATTTCGGGGTATATTTCCGAAGCGGGTGCGGTAATTGTGGCGCTGCTGGCGATTTTTATCGTATGGGGCTCCCGGAATGCGTGGAGCACGGTGCTCCGCGTTCACACGCTTGGGCTTCCCAAGCAGTTTGAGAGAGAGCTAACGATCGCCGTCGCATCCGACCTTCATCTTGGCGATATTGTCGGCAACCGTCATTTGAAGAAAATGGTCGACCGGATGAATGCGATGGAGCCGGACATTGTTTTACTGGCCGGGGATGTGCTTGATGACAGCGTGGAGCCGTTCGTCCGCCACCGGATGAGCGAGCAGCTTGGCAAGCTGAAGGCGCGTTACGGCGTGTTCGCCGTGCTGGGCAATCATGAATATTACGGCAAGGACATCAAGAAATATACGGATTTAATGAACGAAGTCGGCATACGCGTGCTTCAGGACGAGGTAGCCGAGACCGCTGGAGTGTACATTGTGGGCAGGAAAGACAAAGCGGCAGAGAGCATGGACACCGAAGGCCGCAAGAGTGTCGCCTCCCTGCTGGAAGGACTGGATATGACGCGTCCCGTTATCATGATGGATCACCAGCCAACCGGATTTGAGGCCGCCGCCAGGGCCGGCGTCGATGTGCTTCTCTCGGGGCATACGCACCGGGGACAAATCGCGCCCATCCACTGGATTACCAGACGCCTGTTCGAGCTGGACTGGGGCTATCTGAATAAAGAGAATCTGCATGTTATTGTTTCTTCAGGATACGGAACCTGGGGTCCGCCCATCCGTCTCGCCAGCCGGTCGGAGATCATCGGCCTGTCGCTGAGCACCAATTAATGAAGCTTCCTATCGCGATCATGCATAATTTTCCTTCCTGACCGAAACACTATTCAAGGTATTAAAGAATGGTTAAGGAGAGGATTGCGATGAGTCCCGACAAAAATTTGATCAACACGGTAAAAGATTTGGAGAAGACGGCGCCGACCTCCCATGAGGCTAATCAGATGGAGCAAGAGCAGATGGACCGGCGCAAGGAGATGCTGCGCAGAGACAAAGGCTATAAGGAAAACGAGCAAAGCTCCTACGAGTAAGGCGGGCTTGCGGGAACGGTAGCATCCTGCGGCCAGGCCACGGCGAAGAGGACTTTGCCTATCAAGGGACAGCGAAGATACCAGTCGATTAAAGCACATTCTGCCATAAGCGCAGGGTGTGCTTTTTTGACTTCTTGAAGCTCAATTGTAGAAAAAAGTGGGGAAGATCGTTGACAAGAATGGATATATTGTATATATAATATATATACATTAATTACATTGCAGCGGAATGAGGTGAAGGATGAACATTATTTTGTCCAACTCATCGGGAGAACCGATTTATGCGCAGATTGTAAGCCAGATCCGGCAGTTGATTTTGCAGGGCGAGCTTGCCGCGGGGGACCCGCTGCCTTCGATCCGTCAATTGGCCAAGGATTTGCAGATCAGCGTCATTACGACAAAGCGCGCATACGAGGAATTAGAGCGGGAAGGGCTGGTGGACTCGCTCGTAGGAAAAGGTTCCTTTGTGTCCGGCATGAATCAGCAGTATATCCGTGAACAGCGATATCGGCTCTTGGAGGAGAAAATGAAAGAAGTGATGGAAGAAAGCAGGCTGCTTGGGATCGGGTTTGCGGAAATGGTTGACATATTCAGGACGCTTAAGGAGGAGCAGGAATGAGCAATGTAGTTGAGATTCGGGGAGTTTCGAAGTCTTTTGAACGTTTTGCGCTGAGTCAGGTGCAGTTCGAGGTGAAAAAAGGGTTTATCACCGGATTGATCGGACCCAACGGCGCCGGAAAGAGTACGCTGATCAAAATTATGATGGATATGGTGCGTCCAAGCGCAGGGGAGGTTCGAATCTTCGGCAGCACTCTTGCGGATAATCCGGGCCTAAAGGAACGCATCGGGTACGTCTCGGATGAGAATTATTTCTATGAGAATATGACGATCCGGAATATGAGAAAAATGATTGCCCCCTTTTATCAGCATTGGGATCATACGGCCTTTACCCGGTATCTGGACCTGTTCGAGCTATCTGAAAAGTCCAAGATCAAAGACCTGTCGAGAGGGATGAAGATGAAATTCTCGCTTGCGGTGGCACTGTCTCACGATGCAGACCTGCTGCTCATGGACGAACCGACCGCAGGCCTTGATCCCGTCTTCCGCAGGGAGCTGCTGGATTTACTCGGGGAGCAGATTATGGATGAGAACAAGTCGATCATCTTCTCGACTCACAATACGACGGATCTGGACCGGATCGCGGACTATATTGTCTTCATGAACCGGGGGAAAGTCGTCTTCAACGACAATAAGGATGAAGTGCTGGAACGGTATGTGCTGGTCAAGGGCGGGCGCGAGCTGCTGGACAAGGATGTACTGAAGTATTTTGTCGGGGTAAGGGAAGGGGCTCACGGGTTTGAAGCCTTGGCGCCGGACCGGCGGGAAGCGGAAAAGGTCTTTCAGGGAAGTGCGCTGCTGGAGGCGCCGACGCTCGAAGACATTATGTATTTCACTGTAAAAGGAGGCAAGGCTCATGTCTAATCTCGTTTCCTTGATCCGCAAAGATTTTATGCTGTCCCGTAATTATCTGTTATTCTTGTTGGTCTATCTCATTTTTATGACCATTATGAATACGGGAAGCGCGCCGTTCGGGTTGAGTCTGCTTGTAACAATGCCCGCTATGATGATGCTTCTTACCACCTGCCTGCAGGATGTCCGAAATGTGAATATCAGATTCTCGCTCAGTCTTCCGGTACACCGCAGCTTGATCGTGGCCTCCAAATATGTATCGGTTCTGCCCTTTACCCTGATTGGCGTTGCATTTACTCTAGTAATGTCTCAGGTGCTGCCGCAGTTGGGATATGAAGGTCTGAATATAAGCTGGAGGGAAATGGGGGTCTCTATTTTGCTGGTACCGCTGATCGCCTCGATTTACCTGCCCCTTTACTACTGGCTCGGACCCAAGGGATCCCAATATGTAAATACCGTATTTTTTATGGTCGTTATCTTCGGCTCAGCCAATTTGGGAGACATCATTAACGGAATTCCGGGTTTGAAGACCTTTATTCAGGAAAGTCCGGATATGGGTTTCGAAAAATGGCTGGTCGGAGGTGCCGTCTACATCGTATTTATCGCAGTTTCTTACCTTATCTCTTTGCGTCTGTTCTCCACCCGGGATTTATAGTTTCCTGGTTGATCTCCATCCTGACGGTTAAATACGAAATAGCGGGGCAACTGTTGGGCCATATTAGGAGATGAAGGAGGAATAACAGATGAGTGTGAGAATATCCAAAGGAAAATACGACCGTCTGCTTAAGCTGTCCGATGACAGGGGGCTCTTTGTGGCGACGGCGATTGATCAGCGGGGATCGCTTAGAAAATCGCTTGGGCGCGCGCTTGGAGGCGAAGCCGATGCACGGCATGTCGCCGAATTCAAACGATTGGTTTCCGAAGAGCTGACGCCATACTCTAGCGCCATTCTGCTCGACCCGGAATACGGCTGGGATGCGGCGGCGGTCCGGCATAAGGATACCGGCCTGCTGATCGCTTATGAAGAAACCGGCTATGATGCCACGGAAAAAGGACGGCTGCCCGATCTTCTGCCGGAATGGTCGGTCCGTCGGTATGCGGAGAAGGGCGCCGACGCCGTCAAAATTCTGATGTATTACGACCCGGACGACGACGAGAAGATCAACACGATTAAGCATGCCTTCATTGAACGGGTCGGCGCGGAATGCGAGTCCGTCGGTATCCCGTTTTTCTTCGAGGCCGTCACCTACAGCGATACCCTCAAGGACTCCGCCAGCGCGGAATTTGCCAAAGCCAAGCCGGAAAAGGTGAAAAAATACATGCGGGAATTCACCCAGCCGCAATACAAGATTGACGTGCTGAAAGTGGAGGTTCCGATTAACCTGAAGTACGTGGCGGGCACCCGGGCCAACGCGGGCGGCGAAGCCGTGTATACACGCGAAGAGGCGATAGCGCATTTCAAGGCTACGGCGGGTCTGACGAGCGTACCGTTCATTTATTTGAGCGCAGGCGTCACCAATGAAACGTTCATGGAGACACTGGAGCTGGCCGGAGAAGCCGGGGTCCCTTTCTCGGGCGTGCTGTGCGGACGGGCAACCTGGCAGGACGGCGTCGAGATCTACGGGAAGCATGGAGCGGAAGCGCTGCGGGCATGGCTGAAGGATGAGGGCGTGCGGCGGATGATCCGTCTGGGTGAAATTTTGTCGAAGGCCGCGGTCCCCTGGTGGGATTTCTATGGCGGCAGGGACAAGATCGAGGTCGTGGAACGGGAAAAAACAGGAGTATAACCTTGAATACGGGCGGCTTCACAGACATTTTTCGTCTGTTGAGGCCGTTTTTTTGTGGAATGGAACATACTCACTCATTTTACAGAACTTGAAATCCATTGTTGACTTCAAGTGCACTCGAAGGTGTATGATGAAAACGAAATCGAGTCCGGAAGCGGAAAGGAGGATGCGCGGATGGCCTTAACCATCAAGGAAGCTGCCGAACAGACGGGTCTTACCGTCCATACCCTAAGGTATTACGAGCAGGAGGGACTCTTGAGGGCGCTTAAACGGGATGAGCGGGGAAATCGGCTGTTTGAGCCGGAGGATCTGGATTGGCTGTATTTTATCCGCTGCTTGCGGGACACCGAAATGCCTGTGGCCAAGGTCAAGCATTTTGCCGAGCTGGCTTTCAAGGGCGACCACACCATGAGGGAACGTCTGCAAATTCTGCAAGACCACAAGCGCTCGACGGAGCGGAAGGTGGAGGAAATGAACTCGTTTTTGGAGAAAATCACGCACAAGACGGAATGGTATGAAAATTTGGTCCGTGAAAGGGAACAAGCGGCGGAAAAAGTGTGATCGCGCGGCATTATATGTGAAAAATATCACTATTTTGTTTAGGAGGAATTATCCATGTTGTACCGCAAATATGGCAAGACAAACGAGATGGTCTCCGTTCTGGGCTTTGGATGCATGCGGCTTCCCGTAATTGACGGCAACGCCCGCAATATCAACGATGACAAAGCGATCGCGATGCTGCGTTACGGGATCGACAACGGGATCAATTACGTGGACACCGCTTATCCATATCATGGAGACGGCATGGGGGGACCTGGGGAGAGTGAACCTTTCGTCGCCCGGGCGCTTAAGAATGGATACCGCGACAAAGTGAATATCGCCACCAAGCTGCCCAGTTGGCTGATTCAGACCCGGGAGGATATGGACCGCTATCTGAACGAACAACTGGAGCGTCTGGAAACCGACCACATCGACTTCTATCTGGTGCATGCGCTCAACGCCGGAACCTGGAAGACGGTTAAAGAACTCGGCATCGGAGAGTTCCTCGATTCGGCCGTGAAAGACGGACGAATCCGTTACCCCGGATTCTCGTTCCACGACGAACTGCCGGTGTTCAAAGAAATTGTCGATGCCTATGACTGGACCTTCTGTCAGGTGCAGTACAATTATCTGGACGAATACTTCCAAGCCGGAATCGAAGGTCTGGAATACGCTGCGGCCAAAGGCATCGGCATCGCCGTCATGGAACCGCTGCGGGGCGGCAGGCTGGTTCGCGACATTCCGGACGGCGTGCAGGCTGCCTTCGATAAGGCCGATATCAAGCGGACGCCCGCCGAATGGGCGCTGCGGTGGGTGTGGAACAACCCTGACGTGGCGGTCACCTTAAGCGGCATGAGTACCATGGAGCAGGTAGAGGAAAACCTGAAGATTGCAAACGAAGCGTATTCCGGTTCTTTAAGCAAGAAGGAGCTGGATGTTGTGAATGAAGCGCGGAACGTTTTCCGCCAGACGCGAGTCAGCTGCACCGGCTGCGCCTACTGCATGCCTTGTCCGGCCGGAGTGAACATTCCGGGCAATTTCACCTATGTGAACGAGTATTATTTACTCGATAACGACTTCCAGAAGAAGATGTTGAAGGAAACCTATAATGCCCGGATTTCCGAGAAAGAACGGGCATCCCAATGTGTTGAATGCGGCACCTGCGAGGAGCATTGCCCGCAGAACCTGCCTATCATCGAAGAGCTTAAGCATGTAGCGGAGGTGTTCGCTTAACCCGCGAACAGCTATGCATCGACATGCATCATTCAATTTTAAATTACTTGCAATATAACCTGGACAGAAAGGAGAGTAAACCGGTGAACATTCTCTATTACGATTGTTTTGCGGGCATCAGCGGAGATATGAACCTGGGCGCGCTTCTTGATGCCGGGGTCGATCCCGATTACTTCCTTCGGGAGATCGCCAAGCTGAACCTGAACGGCGAATTTGAAGTTACTATCGCCAAGGCGCTCAAAAAAGGAATCAGCGGCATTAAAGTGGATGTTCGGCTGACGGGGGATCATCATGGTCCGCACCAAGGGTCTGGACATGCGCACGAACACGAACATAACCATGGGCACGAGCATGAACATGGACACGAACATAGCCATGGGCACGAGCATGAACATGTTCACGTACACGAGCATGCACATGGAGGACACGAACATAACCATGTGCACGGACATGAGCATGTACACGAGCAGAATCACGCCCATGAGCATCCTCAATTCCAGGGGCACAATCATCATGAGCAAGGCCATACCCATAGGCATGAACATAGCCACGATCACCCTCACGGCCATCATCACCGCAATATCGGGGATATTGAGCGGATCATCGGGGCCAGTTCGCTGCCTGACCGGGTAAAGGAGCTCAGCATGAAAATCTTCATGCAGGTTGCCCTCGCGGAAGCAAAGGTTCACGGCAAGCCGCTGGAGGAGGTCCATTTTCATGAGGTGGGTGCGGTAGATTCCATTGTGGATATCGTTGGAGCCGCCATCTGCCTCGACTATCTTCAAGTGGATAAAATCCTGGCCTCTCCGGTTCAGGTGGGCGGCGGCTTTGTCCGCTGCGCTCACGGGCTGATTCCGGTGCCTGCGCCGGCGACCGTCGAGATTCTGAAAGGCATTCCGTTGAAGGCCGGTCTCGTTCCGTTCGAGACGACGACGCCTACGGGAGCTGCGATTCTGGCCGCGGTGGTGGATGAGTTTACCGACAAGCCCGATTTTGTGATGGAGGCGGTCGGTTATGGACTCGGCAACCGGGATCTGGAGATCCCTAACGTGCTGAGGGTCTACCTGGGCCGGATGGAGGATAAGAAGGAAAGCGCCGCAGCCGGACCGATTCTGCTGGAAACGAACATCGACGATATGAACCCCGAGTTGTACAGCTACGTGGAGGAGCAGCTTTTTGCCCATGGCGCTTCCGATGTATTCAAGACTCCGATCATCATGAAAAAGGGCCGCCCCGCCGTTAAGCTGAGCGTGCTTGTCGGTCCGAAGCGGGAGAAGGACGTGCTGGAGGTTATTTTCAAGGAGACGACATCCCTTGGCGTACGCAAATTCCCGGTCGGCAAAGCCATGCTGGAGCGCAGCTTCGTTAAGCACAGCACCCGGTACGGCGAGGTAACGATCAAGAACTCCTATTATGAAGGAAAGCTTGTCAAATATAAGCCCGAATACGAAGACTGTAAAAGGCTGGCGCTGGCAAACGGCGTGCCGATCTCGAAGATTTACCGCGAAATTTATACCAGTTATGAGGTGAATTTGGATGAATCGCAACCCGAAATATGAGGCCCTTCTCGATTATTTGAAGCAGCTTGACCGGGTGGTGCTTGCTTTCTCCGGCGGGGTGGACAGCACCTTCCTGCTGCGCGCGGCCAAGGAAGCGCTAGGCGACCGGCTGAAGGCCGTCACGATTCTTTCCCCTTACATTCCCAAATGGGAAATCGAAGAGGCCAAGGAGCTTGTACGGGAGCTCGGCGTCGATTACGAGATTATCGAGGCGCCCTTAATTGACGAAATCAGATATAACCCTGATAACCGCTGCTACCTGTGCAAAACCGCAGTGTTCAGCATGATCAAGGAACTGGCCGGGAAGGGCGGGTACCGCTATGTTATCGACGGCACTAACTTTGACGACATCCATGACTACCGGCCGGGGCTGAAGGCGCTCGCCGAGCTGGGAGTCAAGAGCCCGCTGCTCGACTGTAAGCTGACCAAGGCGGAGATCCGCAGCCTGTCCCGGGAGCTGGGGCTGCCCACCTGGGATAAGCCGCCGTATGCCTGCCTGTTAACGCGTATCCCGTATGACAGCGAACTGCGCATTGAGGATTTCGAGAAGATCGAACGGGCGGAAAAATATTTGATGGACCTTGGCTTCCGCGCCATCCGGGTCCGCTGTCACGACGATTTGGCCCGCATCGAGGTGGGCCGGAGCGACCGCAGCAGGCTGTTCGACGAGGAGCTTATGGACCGGATCTCGGAAAAGCTGAAGGAATTCGGCTTCCGCTATGTCTCCCTTGACCTGGCGGGTTACCGGACGGGCAGCCTGAACGCCGCCATCGGCGTCACGGGGTGAAGCGGCATGGATAATGAAGCGCTTCGGAAGCTGCTCACCTCCGTGCAAAATGGCGAGATCAAAGTGGAAGAAGCCCTGGAAGATCTTAAGGAGCTGCCTTTCAAAGACCTCGGGTTCGCGCTGATTGACAATCACCGGGAAGTGAGAACCGGTGCTCCGGAGGTCATCTATTGCGCCGGGAAGACGGTGGAACAGGTACGGCAAATCGTCGAATACATGCTCACGAGAGACAACAACATTCTGGGCACCCGGGCAAGCGCCGAGATGTATGAAGCGGTAAAGGCCATCTGTCCCGAAGCGGAGTACAATCCGATCGGGCGGACGATCACCGTCCGCCGCAGACCGGTGGAGCTGACCGACAGTTACATCGCGATTGTCTCGGCTGGAACCTCCGACCTTCCGGTTGTCGAGGAAGCCGTCGAAACGGCCCTCATCCTTGGGAACCGTGTAGAGAAGATCACCGACGTAGGGGTTGCCGGGATTCACCGGCTGTTCGACAGGCTCAGCGTGATTCGGGGAGCCAAGGTCGTCGTGGTTGTCGCCGGGATGGAAGGCGCACTGGCCAGCGTCATGGGCGGCCTCACCGACAAACCCGTCATCGCCGTCCCGACGAGCATCGGCTACGGGGCCAATTTCGGCGGGCTGTCGGCGCTGCTGTCCATGTTGAACAGCTGTGCCAGCGGAGTCAGCGTGGTCAACATCGACAACGGCTACGGCGGCGCGTACTGCGCCAGCATGATCAACAAGCTTGCCGGCTCATGAGCCGAGCAAATGATAGGAAGGCCGGCGATTCCGGATGGAAGTTGCCGGCCATAAATCTTGCCAAGCACGGCTCCCCGGAGAATATCCGGGAGTCCGTGCTTTTTTGGCGTAATGTGATGGATCACAGACGAATGACACGCTCACACATTTTGCATTGACAAATGGATTAGTTGACGTTATGATGTGAGGAATTTTAGACAAGGAGTGGAAAAAAGGTGGCCTACTATTACCCGGAACCTTCCCGGACGTTCAGCGAATTTCTGTTGATCCCAAACTTGACGACTAAGGATTGTACACCTGCAAATGTGGACCTCAAAACACCGATTACCAAATTTAAAAAGGGCGAGCAGCCGGACATTTCCTTGAATATCCCGTTCTCGTCGGCGGTGATGCAGTCCGTCTCCGATGATCAAATGGGGATTGCACTAGCCCGCTGCGGAGGCATTTCGTTCATTTTCGGTTCCCAATCCCCGGAAGACCAGGCGGCCATGGTCCGTAAGGTAAAGGAGTACAAATCCGGGTTTGTCGTGAGCCGCTCGAACTTGACCCCGGATCATACCTTGAAAGATGTGCTTGAACTGAAAGCGGAGACGGGACATTCCACAATCGCCATTACCAATGACGGTTCGCCGACAGGCAAGCTGCTGGGAATCGTAACCGGCCGGGATTACAGAATCAGCCGTGATCCGCTGGACAAACCGGTAAGTGAATTCATGACGCCGTTCTCTTCCCTGATTGTCGGAAAGTCCGGAATCAACCTTCCCGAAGCCAATGACATGATCTGGGAGCACAAGCTGAACTGTCTGCCGATCGTGGACGGAGAGCAGCGGCTGGAAAGTCTAGTATTCCGTAAAGATTACGACGCTCATAAAGAAAACCCGCTGGCGCTGATGGACAGCAATAAGAGCTATATCGTCGGGGCCGGCATCAACACGAAGGACTATGAAGAGCGGGTGCCGCTCCTCGTAGAAGCGGGCGCCGATATCCTGGTGATTGACGCGTCGGACGGGTATACGGAGTGGCAGCGTGACACCATCGCTTACGTCAAAGAGAATTTCAATGTCAAGATCGGAGCAGGGAACGTTGTAGACAAGGAAGGCTTTCTGTATCTTGTCGAATCAGGCGCCGACTTTGTGAAGGTAGGCATCGGCGGCGGATCGATCTGTATCACCCGGGAGCAAAAGGGAATCGGCAGAGGACAGGCGTCGTCGCTTATCGAGGTTGCGGAGGCAAGGGAGCAGTATTATAAAGAAACAGGAATTTACGTGCCAATCTGCTCGGACGGGGGGATTGTTCACGATTACCATATCACGCTTTCGCTCGCGATGGGCGCCGACTTCGTCATGATGGGCCGGTATTTCGCCCGGTTCGACGAGAGTCCGACCAAGAAGCTGAAAGTTGGAAACAACTTTGTCAAAGAGTTCTGGGGGGAAGGCTCCAACCGGGCGCGGAACTGGCAAAGATATGATACCGGCGGAAAGTCGGGGCTGGTCTTTGAAGAAGGCGTTGATTCGTACGTGCCTTACGCGGGAAGTCTCAAAGAGAATCTGGACAAGACGATCAGCAAGATCAAGTCGACGATGTCTAACTGCGGCGCGAAATCAATCGATGAATTGCAGCAAAACGCCAGAATCACTCTTGTTTCTGCAACCAGTCTCGTCGAGGGCGGCGCGCATGATGTTATCATGAAAGAAACCAGCTTTTCGGGAGAGTAACCATATAACAACAAAGTTCAGAAGGGATAGTTGGCATTGAGCAGAATAGTGAAGACATTGACCATTGCCGGGAGCGATTCGAGCGGCGGCGCGGGAATCCAAGCGGATCTGAAGACCTTTCAGGAATATGGAACCTATGGTTTCAGCGCGTTGACAACGATCGTAACGATGGACCCGGATAACGGCTGGCATCATCATGTGTATCCCGTCAGCGCCGAACTGGTCGCGGAGCAACTCAAGACGGTCTTCGCCGGGGGACCGGTAGACGCCCTGAAGACGGGCATGCTCGGCAGCGTGGAGATTGTCCAGGTGGCGGAACAGGCAATAAAGAACAACCATCAGGGCAATGTGGTTATTGATCCTGTCATGGTCTGCAAAGGCGAGGACGAGGTGCTGAGTCCCGAGAGCGCCGAGGCGATCCGTGAGCTGCTGCTGCCGCTCGCTACGGTCATTACGCCGAACCTGTTCGAGGCGGGTGTGCTGTCCGACATAGGCAAGATCTCAACGCTGGACGAAATGAAAGAGGCCGCCGCGGTTATTCATCGACAGGGAGCGCAGACGGTTGTTATCAAGGGCGGTAAAGCGCTTGGCGGAGACAAGGCGGTGGACCTGTTCTATAACGGAGACGAGTATACGGTATTCGAGACGGATAAAATCGAGCCGGCGCACAATCACGGTGCGGGCTGCACCTTCGCCGCTGCGATTACGGCAGGTCTCGCAACCGGCTTGAGCGCACGTGAAGCCGTCGCCAAGGCGAAGGACTTCGTTACGGCGGCGATCCGCGCAGGCTACGCTTTCAACAAGTATGTCGGCCCCGTGTTTCACGGGGGTTACCGTTTGAACCGGTAAATAATACAATCCGGGAAAGCACTAAAATTCAGGAGGCGCGGCCGCCGTTCAAGACAACGGGGCCGCGCCTCTTTGGGTTTGTAAGAGGAATGAAAGGGGCTTGAAAGGGGGGCGCCTGGAAGCTGAGTCCCATCGTCAGCCGATTCAGCCCATCTATCGTTCCAGGCGGTATTGTTCCGGAGCCTTGCCGGTGATTTTGACAAATGCGCGATAAAATTGGCTGGCTGAAGCAAAGCCGAGGCCCGCGCTGATCGCGGAAATCGTAGCTTCGGTATATTCGAGCTCATACTTGGCGCGCTGGATCCGCAAACGAAGAATGTACTGATAAGGCGTGAATCCGGTCGCCGCTTTGAAGGAACGGATAAAATGATATCGGCTCTGGAGAGCCATTGACGACAATAAATCAATGCGAATAGGTGATGTATAAGAGCGGTGTATGTATTCAAATACGCGATCCATGTATGGATCTCCCGTACTGGAAAGTTCAGGAAGACACGGGTGAGTCGTTTCCGGACAGGCCCCTCTTTTCAGATTGCGTGTAAGATATTGCAGCACATTGGCCTCCGTAAGACTCCGCCAGCATCGATCATCCCCATCAGTCATAAATAGCGGGGAAATCCAGCGATTGAACTCCGCGTTTAGTTCCAGGGGGTTGATGACCTGCTCCACAGCGATACAATCGGCTTCTCTAACCCGCAAAGTCTCCCACAGCGAAGGGCGTACTTTGATCACGATTGCGCGGTTTCCTTTATCCACCCGGATTTGATGCTCCTGCATCGGTTGATGGATGATTCCTTCTCCCTCCGGAATGAACCCGGATGCGCCACGGCTAATGTCGGAGGAGCCGCCGCGGACGGCAAAGGTCAGCTGTACCCAGTTCTGATGAACATGGGGAGTTTCTTCGTAATGTTCTTCCAATCTGCACAGCTCGATGTTCTCCGTCACAACTTGCATTTTCATTAGCGTTCACCCCGTCTCATTATAGCATGATAGCAATAATTGCAGATGAATCGAGCAATTTTCACAATGACATTTTTACTTGGGATTGTTTACAATACGTTAATCAGATGTGATTATCTCGAGAATAGAAAAGAGGTTGCAGAGGAATGGACAGCATTTTGAAAGTAAGCAATGTCTCGTGGAAAAGGGGAACGCAGACGCTGCTGGACGAGGTAAACTGGAGCATTGAAAAAGGGCAAAATTGGGCGCTGATGGGACTGAACGGTTCAGGTAAAACGACGCTGCTGAACATGATCAACGGTTATATCTGGCCGACCGAAGGGGAAATTTATGTGCTCGGCGAGCGGTTCGGCGAGACTGATCTGCGGGAACTCCGCAAGTCCATCGGCTGGGTCAGCTCTTCCCTTCAGGAGAAGCTGCACGGATCAGACCGGACGCAGCTAGTCGTCATCAGCGGAAAGCATGCCTCGATCGGACTGTACGCCAATGCGCCAGAAGAGGATTTTGAGCGGGCGTGGGCTTTAATGGAAAAGCTCGGCTGCGGGCATTTGTGGGACCGGGAGTACCGTACCTGTTCACAGGGGGAGAAGCAGAAGCTGCTGATCGCCCGCGCCCTGATGGCCGAGCCGAAAATTCTGATCCTGGATGAACCGTGCAACGGCCTGGATTTATTTGCCCGGGAACGGCTGTTGGAGAGCATTGAAGAGCTGACCCTGAGCGAGAATGCGCCTTCGCTCATTTATGTCACCCATCATACGGAGGAAATTCTGCCCGTCTTCAGCCACACGCTGCTCTTCAGGAAAGGCCGGGTATTTGATTCCGGCACAACGTCTCACATGCTGAACGGAGAGACGCTCAGCCGTTTTTTTGAAGTGCCCGTCACGGCCCGGCAAAGCGGCGGCCGAACCTATATTTTTCCCGGCAATAACAGATCGGGCAAAGGAGAATAAAAGCATTGGAAACATCATATACCACGAATACCCGAGCCAAAGCCAAGGAGCGCTTTCCGCTTGCGATTCTGTCTTTGACGCTCGGCGCTTTTGCCATTGGAATGACCGAGTTCGTAATTATGGGCATCCTGCCTAATGTAGCCGAGGACCTTCATGTGTCGATCGCTTCGGCAGGGCAGCTGATTACGAGCTATGCTCTGGGCGTTGCCATCGGAGCTCCGATTCTGGCGATGCTGACGCATCGGCTCCCGCAGAAACAGCTGCTCTGTCTGCTGATGATCTTCTTCACTTTGGGCAACGGCATTGCGGCGATTGCGCCGAATTACGCCGTATTGATGGGAGCCAGACTGTTTACCGCTTTGGCCCATGGCACCTTTTTCGGCGTCGGCTCCGTAATAGCGGCAGGACTTGTGAAGCCGGGACGACGCGCGGCGGCGGTTTCGATTATGATGGCCGGTCTCACCGTAGCCAATATTATTGGAGTCCCAATCGGGACGTTTATCGGCCAGCATCTGGGCTGGCGGGCGTCGTTTGGAGCCGTAGCCGTGATGGGCGTACTGTCGCTTGCCGGCATTCTGCTGCTGGTGCCCGCAATCAAGGCGGAGGAGACGTCAAGCCTTACGCGCCAACTGCGCGCGCTGATGCAGCCGAAGCTGCTGCTGGTTCTGCTGACGGGAGCGCTGGGATGCAGCAGTTTGTTCACCGTCTTCACTTATATTACGCCGCTGCTGGAGGACATTACGGGGTTCTCGGAGAGCAGCGTCGCCTTGATTCTTGTGCTGTTCGGCGTCGGCGTGACGACGGGGAATATCCTGGGAGGCAGGCTCGCCGATTGGAAGCTTATGCCCGTAATGCTGGGGAGCTTCGCGTTTCTGGCGGCTATTCTGGCATTTTTCGCGTATTCGGTTCATATTCCGGCGCTCGCGGTTGGTACTATATTTTTGTGGGGAGCCTGCGCTTTCGGAGTCCTGCCCGGTCTTCAGATCCGGATTATGACGCTTGCGAAGGACGCTCCGGCATTGGCATCGACTTCAAATCATTCCGCGCTAAATTTAGGCAATGCTTTTGGCGCCTTTTTCGGAGGATTCATCATCACGCATATTGGTCTAGGGGCTCTGCCTTGGTTCGGTTCGCTGTTTTCCTTTATCGGGCTTCTGCTCGCAGCTTCCGTCTACGTCTGGGACTTGAAAGGCGAAGGGCGCTGATGTTACTGTAAAACTAATCATACTCTTGATCATTCCACTTTTGATACCCAACATTCCGGCTGAACCGCTGGTCCTTTGCTTGGGTATTTTTTTGATTTAATAGCAGAGGGCAAGTTTACAAATGGAGTAGTGGAGAATATAATAATTTTATCTAAAGTTGCACAAGGTAAACTTTTGTGTGCTTGGCTAATTTTTAGGCGGGGAGGAAAGTATCTATGATGGAACGTACTCAGACTGTGGGCCTGGCCCAGCAAAATGAAAGACAACTTCTCGCCGCACGTTCCGCTATTCAAGGAAAGGGTAGAGGACTCAGCAGAATTCTGCCATTCCTTGGACCTGCCTTTATCGCGGCTGTCGCGTATCTCGACCCCGGCAACTTCGCCACCAACATTACGGCAGGCTCAAAGTACGGATACCTCCTGCTATGGGTTATTGCAGCCTCCAACTTGATGGCCGTTCTTATTCAGTCCTTGTCCGCGAAGCTTGGGATCGCGACCGGGCGTAATTTACCCGAAGTTGCGCGAGACCGTTTCCCCAAGGGAGTCTCTTTCTTCTTATGGATACAAAGCGAGCTGGTCATTATGGCCACTGACCTGGCGGAATTTCTAGGAGCGGCGCTCGGCCTATATCTTCTGTTCGACATTCCCATGCTGCCCGCTGCGCTGATTACAGCGGCAGGTTCCTTTGCCATACTTGAGCTGCAGCGGAGGGGATACCGTTCTCTTGAAGCGGGAATCGCCTCCATGATTCTGATCGTGGTGCTGGCATTCGCTTTTCAGGTCGTCATGGCTAAACCGGCGGTGGGCGAAGTGTTTCATGGCATTGTGACACCAAGCTTCCAAGGCGTTGACAGTGTGCTGCTGGCGGCGGGTATTCTCGGGGCGACCGTCATGCCGCATGCGATTTATCTGCATTCCTCACTCACCCAGAACCGAATTGTCGGCAGAAACGATGCGGAGAAGAAAAGAATTTTCAAGCTGGAGTTCATCGACATCCTGATTGCCATGTTCATTGCGGGCGCGGTTAATATGGCTATGGTGATCGTATCGGCGGCGACTTTTTTCAAGAACGGGCTTGCTGTCGAAGATTTGGATGCAGCCTTTCATCAATTCGGGCAACTGGTCGGTCCGGTTACGGCGATTTCCTTCGGCTTGGGTCTGCTGATTGCCGGACTCTCCAGCGCTTCTGTCGGCACAATGGCGGGCGACGTTGTCATGCAGGGGTTCATTAACAAGAGAATCAACCTGTATCTCCGCCGGGCGATTACAAGCATTCCGCCTCTTGCTGTTATCTTGTCGGGCGTCGATGCGACCCGAGCGCTTGTAATGAGCCAGGTTATTCTCTCCTTCGGCATCGCGTTTGCGCTGATACCGCTTATTATCTTCACCAGCGACCGCAAGCTGATGGGAGGGCTGGTTAACCGCCGGATCACTTCGGTGCTCGGCTGGGTTATTGCCGGTATCGTCGTCTCGCTGAACTTGTTCCTGATTGCCGAGACGTTGATTGCATAACACGTTGATTGCCAATCATCGAATTCGAGCTGCAATAGAAAAGAGACGGGTGTTGTCCGTAAAGGGCGGCACCCGTTTTTTGCTGGGGTGGGGTATAGCGCCGTTCGTCGTCGTGCAGGGGGATGTAGGGGGATGCAGGGGACGGCAGATTCGTCTCTTCAGTCTGCTTATGGCGGAACAAGCTGTGTTTCCTGCAAAACCTGCAGGCTTTTCCGATGAATTTCGCGGGGGAAGAAGAAAAGGCTGCAAATCTGCAGCCTTTCAGTGCATACGTGCCGGAACGGGGAGATAGGAGGTGAAATGCCTGCACTTTAGCAGGAAATGGGTTTTGGAGGAGGGTTTTCATGGAAAAAGATGTATGAACGCAGGAATTTCCGCAATCCACTAGCCAACCGACCAGCAACCAACCAACCAGCCAACCGACCAGCAGCCAACCAGCCAACCGGCAGACCAACCAGCAACCCAGCAACCGACCAGCCAATGAGCAACCCACCAGCCAACGAGCAGCCAGGCAGCCAACGAGCAGCCAGCCAGCCAACCGGCAGACCAACCAGCAACCCAGCAACCGACCAGCCAACGAGCAACCCACCAGCCAGCCAACCAACCCACCCACCAGCAGCAACCCACCAGCCAACCCACCAGCCAGCCAACCAACCCACCCACCAGCAGCAACCCACCAGCCAACCCACCAGCCCAACAGCCCACCGGCAGACCAACCAACTGTCCCCGCTGCCGAACGCCTTGCCTTGAATATGAACCGGTGTCCCGCTTAATTGTCATCCGCTCCAAGCTTCTTCAGCGGCCGCCCTAGTGACCTAATGGGAAATAAAATCCTCATTGCCCGTATTCCAGAATGCGTAAAAGCGCTGCGCGGTTTGAATCGGCGCTTGCAAATCACAGTCAGAGCAGGAGACAGCCCCACACTTACCCGGCTGTAGGGCCGAAGGAAGACGATTCCCCTTTTGCCACAGGAACCTGGATCTCCGTCAAATAATCCGCCGGATTCTTCTCCGACCATGGTCCCTTATGATAAATTGCCCGGGTCGGCCCCGCCATGCCATAACCGTTCTCCGACATCCACACGCCCAGCGCATGATAGGCCTTGCTCATCTCCTCAAATGGGCCGCTGTGAAACAGGACGGCCATTTGCGGCTCAGCTTCCAGCTCCTTCACACGGATGCGGTCCGTTTCGGCCGCTTCTCCCTCGATATGCAGCGTCACCTCGACATCCACATCATGCTCTTTGTACCCCTGATCGTGATAGATCGCGTAGCAGGGCTGGAGCATCTTGATGCCACTTACTTCCGCGAAACGCGAGATTTCCTCCCAGAGAACGCCTTCCGCGTTGTATGCCGGAATAATGTCTCTGAGAGACAGCACCCGGTAAGCCGGGACGCTTTTTAATGCGATGGTATAGTCCATAGTTGAATCCTCCTTGGTTAAATGTTCAAGCATTCTGCCGACGCGCAGCAGCTTCTCATTCTCTTGTTCAATCGCTTCCGCGATCTCACGCTTCCGTGTATCCAATAATTCAAGCAGACGCCGCGTGTTGCCGCTCTCCTTCAGCCATTCCCCGATTTCCGGAAAGCCGAAGCCCATTTCCCTGAGAGACTTAATGTGATGGACCGTTTCAATCTGGCCGGCGGAATAATAGCGGTATCCCGAGCTCTGGTCAATAGCCGCAGGGGGCAGCAGCCCAATCTCGTCATAGTACCTTAGCATACGAATGGAAACTCTTGTAAGTCTGGAAAAATCACCGATTTTTAGCATTAATCCTCCTTGTACCGTTATTCACAATCCGGATTGTACTCTAACTCTAAACCCTGCCACCTTGTGAGAGTCAATAGATTTGTGGAAATTCCTTATTAAGCTGCCGCGCTTGTACGTTAGCCGTCTCCCGCATGCTTCGCCCGCCATACTATGCAGGTATAAGAGAGGAGTTGATCTAATGGAAGCCTATTACAATTGTATGAGATGCAAGGGAAGAAAGGTTCGCATTTTGACGAGAGACGGCAAGGAGTATAGAGGCGTGATCAAGGACGTGGACAGAAATAACGTTTATCTGGAGACTGAGAGAGGCAGCATGAGAACATCGGGTTATTATCCGTATGGACCTTATTATTACAATAATGCTATTATCACCCTCAGCCTGTTTACTCTGCTCGCGATCGCGCTGATCTAACGTCAGCCGTTCTCCATTAACACCGAAGAGAGAATTATGCGAACCGTATATGAACTAAAAAAATGGCCTGACGTTATCTCCATATGGAGAAGCGCCGGGCCGTTTTGCGGATGGATAAAAGGAAGAGGCAGAGAACCGCTTATCCTTTGGTGTCTATGTGGTATGCGAACACACTGCCGAAACGTCCTCTATAGACGGGTTCGCCGAAAGCCTTTCTCCATTGTTCGAACAGCCGGGCGGAGGCGGTGCTGCGGACGATGATGTATTCGGGCTTGTCGTAGTCCGCAATGTCCGGCAAAATGTCGGAGAAGCCGTACATCGACCGCTCAAACGCGGTCCAGCCGTATGCGCCGAGCGATTCATCTGTAATGAACGGGTCCTGTCTGCCGTCGCACAGCACATCGCCGCCACGGTACATCACGTAGCCGGACGAGCCGTAAGGAGCCAGCACCTTCGGCCGTGCGGTTCCCGTATGGTTTTTTAGAATATAGGCCATTTCATCGACAGGATAGCTCCGGGTGTTCACGGCCGGCGGAGCGGTGAAGTTAATGATGCAGTTGACCAGCAGCCCCGCCGCCAGGGCGACGCGAATCGTACGGGGCTTCAGCCGGATATCTACCTTGCGCATCCAGGGAAAGGCTTCAAAGAATGCCCCCGCAAAATACGGAATGAACAGCCACATGAACAAATTCTGCTTGAAGTTCGACACCCCAAGGTACAGAATCCCCAGCATCAGGAAATACCGGAACGGCTTCCGGTACAGCGAGAAGGGCAGGGTCAGGGCGAAAAATAGCAGCAGCAGCGTTATGGCCGAGGTATCCCATTTGCCGAACGCAATCGGCTGCCATTCGTTAATCAGCATGTTGAAGTCGTTCTTGCTGACCGTCAATATGAACAGCAGGCTCTTGATGCCGCCCGGATTCGGAAGACCGGCGATCACCACCCCGGCAAAGACGAGGTTCCGGCGTTTATCCAGCTTTCCGGCGATCCAGGCTTCGAGAAAGGCCATGCCCGTAAACACGACGATGACGAGCCAGACGCCCGCATGGAAATTGGCGATTCCGAAGGAAAGGGCGATCATGGCCGCGGCGGTTTTTTTCATAGGCTGTATCTGGAATCTCCGCAAATACACAAAGAACCATACGATCATCCAGGAGGAGATCATCTGCGGTCTGCCCTTGAAATAGTTGTAGTAGATCCAGACCGAGATCAGCAGCACAAAAGGCAGAAGGAGGGGATGATCCTCCCTGAATCCCAGCTCCCTGCGCGATATCTTGGCCATTTGAAGCAGCCCGCAGATCAGGAGGAACAGACAGAGCGCCGTCAGCAGGTACACGCCCGGCCAGCCCAATGCTTCGTACAATCCGGCCGCAACGATCTGAAAACCGAATTCATGCGGGATATAAGGCAGCTTGTCTCCGTAAAACGTATGTATCGCGTGATGCAGCACCGTGTGATGCTCAAGCATGTACCGCCCAAGCTCGATGTGCCAGAAGGTGTCCGGATCATTATAGGAATACTTAGGGATCAGACCCAGGATCACCGCTGCAACGAGCAGGACGTAAGCGGATTTTAACCATTTTATTTTTCTCGGCAAAAGATTCCCCCCAATTCTCTGCATGAACGATAGCCGTTCCTTTATAACTATAACTGATAAAAGCTATAAGATGATACTAATTGACCTCTCTTCCGTACTATGATAGGTTCTAATGAGAGATACTTACATTGTGATAAAATTACTTGAAATTTATGATGAAAAAATGAGGCGGGTGCATATTGTTGGAACTTCATGTTACGAATAGTCCGTTTAGTCAGGAGCAGGCGGAGCTGCTGAACCGTCTTTTGCCAACGCTTACGGAGTCGCAGAGGGTATGGCTGAGCGGATATCTGACGGCTCTCGGAGCGGCTGCTGCTGCGCCTGTGGCAGGTGCTGCTGCAGGTCCGGCAGCCGTGCAGGCAGTGCCTGCGCAGGTAAGCGCAGCGCCTAAGGAAGTAACCGTGCTCTTCGGATCGCAGACAGATAATGCCCGCGGTCTGGCGAAGAAATTTGCCAAGAAGCTGGAAGAGTCGGGATACCTGGTAACCCTGTCCGCAATGAGCGATTTCAAACCGAATGGTCTTAAAAAGGCCCGGAATCTCCTTATCCTGGTAAGCACCCACGGAGAAGGGGAACCGCCGGATAACGCCATATCTTTTTATGAGTTCCTGCACAGCAAGCGGGCGCCGGAGCTTTCCGGGCTGCGCTATTCCGTGCTGGCGCTGGGTGATTTGTCTTATGAATTTTACTGCCAGACGGGCAAGGATTTCGATAAACGTCTGGAGGAGCTGGGCGGCAAGCGCTTGGTGCCGCGCGTCGATTGTGACGTAGATTTTAACGAACCGGCTGCCGAGTGGATGAAGGATGTCCTTTCTTCGCTTGGCGAAGGGACCGGTGTTCAGACTGCCGGAGCCGCTGCCGTATCGCTTGCGGATACCGGCGCCGAGCCGGAATACTCCAGAAGCAATCCGTTCTACGCCGAGGTGCTGGAGAATCTGAACCTTAACGGGCGGGGATCGGACCGGGAAACCCGCCATATCGAGCTGTCCCTTGAGGGATCTAATCTTAAATACGAGCCGGGCGACAGTATCGGGATCTTTCCCGAGAATCATCCAAGGCTTGTTGAGGAACTGATTCAGGCCATGGGCTGGCAGCCGGAAGAGAAGGTAGCCGCTGGCAAAAGCGGACAGCTTCCGCTTCGGGAAGCGCTGCTGCGCCACTATGAGATCACGGTGCTGACGAAGCCGCTGCTGGAGCAGGCGGCAGGGCTTGCGCCGGAGAGCGGACTTAAGGAACTGGCAGCGCCGGGCCATGAGCAGGAGCTTCGGGCATATGCCGAAGACCGGGACCTGCTCGATCTGGCGCAGGACTACGCATTAAAAGGAATTCCGGCAGGCGATTTCGTGAAAATTCTGCGGAAAATTCCCGCACGTCTGTATTCCATCTCCAGCAGCCCGGAAGCCTATCCGGACGAGGTGCATATCACGGTCCGCGCTGTACGCTACGAAAGCCAGGGAAGAGACCGGTACGGCGTGTGCTCCGTCGGGCTCGCAGAGCGGGTACAGCCGGGGGACAAGCTGCCCGTCTTCATTCAAAGTAACTCGAACTTCAAGCTTCCGGAGAATCCGGAAACGCCGGTCATCATGATCGGTCCGGGAACGGGCGTCGCGCCTTTCCGCGCTTTTCTTGGAGAGCGGGAAGAGACCGGAGCAGAAGGCAAGACATGGCTGTTCTACGGAGACCAGCATTTCGCCACGGATTTCCTTTATCAGGTCGAATGGCAGCGCTGGCTTAAGGATGGCGTGCTGACTCGGATGGATGTCGCCTTCTCCCGCGATACCGACAAGAAGATCTACGTCCAGAACCGTATGCTGGAACGAGCCGGTGAAATCTATCAGTGGCTGCAGGAAGGCGCGGCGGTGTATGTCTGCGGAGACGAGAAGAGGATGGCGCATGATGTCCATACCGCGCTTGCCACGATTCTTGAGCAGGTAGGCGGGCTCAGTTCCGAAGAAGCCGCCGAATATTTGACTCTTATGCAGCAGCAGAAACGTTACCAGCGGGATGTATACTAAGCCCTGTACCTAAAGAATCGCCGAGAGGAGTAAAGCAGCATGGCACTTAACGATAAATATCCGCCCCATGACGCTCCCCACAGCGATGTGGAGGATATTAAGCGCAGAAGCAATTATTTGCGGGGAAGCCTCGAAGAGACATTGGCAGATCCGATTACAGGCTCCATTCCCGAGGACGATAACCGTCTTATGAAGCACCACGGCAGCTATATGCAGGACGACCGGGATCTGCGGGCTGAACGGGCCAAGTCGAAGCTTGAGCCAGCCTATCAGTTTATGCTGCGCGTACGCGCGGCGGGAGGCGTGGTCACACCGAACCAGTGGCTGATGATGGACCGGATTTCCCACAAGTACGGCAACGGCACCATCCGCCTGACCACCCGGCAGTCTTTTCAGCTGCATGGCGTCATCAAATGGAATTTGAAAAAGACGATCCAGGAAGTGAACGAGTCGCTGCTGAGTACACTCGCCGCCTGCGGCGACGTGAACCGCAACGTCATGTGCAATCCGAATCCATACCAATCGGAGATCCATTCCGAGGTCTACGAGTTAGCGAGCAAGGTCAGCGATCATCTCGATCCGCGCTCGAGAGCGTACCACGAAATCTGGCTGGACGGCGAGAAGGTAGCGGGCAGCGAGGACGGAACCGAGCAGGAGCCGATTTACGGACCGGTCTATCTGCCGCGTAAATTCAAGATCGGGATTGCCGTTCCTCCGTCCAATGATGTGGATGTATTCTCCCAGGACCTGGGCTTTATCGCGATTATCGAAGATGGCCGCCTTGCGGGCTTCAATGTAAGCGTAGGCGGCGGTATGGGCATGTCCCACGGCGATCCGAAGACCTATCCGCAGGTCGCTAAAGTGATCGGCTTCTGTACGCCGGAGCAGCTTATTGATGTCGCCGAGAAGACGGTCACCATCCAGCGGGATTACGGCGACCGCGCCGTCCGCAAGCATGCCCGTTTCAAGTATACGATCGACGACCGGGGTCTGGATTGGTTCACAGGCGAGCTGACCGAGCGCCTGGGATGGGCGTTACAGGAAGCTAAACCGTACCATTTCGACCATAACGGCGACCGTTATGGCTGGGTTAAGGGGAGCGACGGCAAGTGGCATTTCACGCTCTTTATCCAGAACGGCCGGATCAAGGATGAGGAAGGCTATCCGCTGATGACGGGCCTGCGGGAAATCGCGAAGGTCCACACCGGCGACTTCCGTCTGACGGCGAACCAGAATCTGATTATCGGCGGCATCAGCAGCCATAAGAAGAAGAAAATCACCAGCTTGATCGAGGAGTACGGGCTGACCGACGGCATTCAATATTCGGCGCTGCGCCGGAATTCGATGGCCTGTGTGTCGCTCCCGACCTGCGGCCTGGCCATGGCGGAGTCCGAGCGTTACTTGCCCACGCTGCTGGACAAGCTGGAGCCGATGCTGGAAGAAGCCGGACTCCGTGATGAGGATATTGTCATCCGCATGACCGGCTGCCCGAACGGCTGCGCCCGCCCAATGCTGGCGGAGCTCTCGTTCATCGGCAAGGCCCCGGGCAAATACAATATGTATTTGGGCGGCGGGTTTGCCGGCAACCGGCTGAACAAGATGTACAAGGAGAACATCGGCGAAACGGAGATTCTGGAGACGCTCCGCCCAATCTTTAACCGTTATGCAAAGGAGCGGGAGAGCGGCGAGCATTTCGGTGATTTCGTCATCCGGGCAGGCTATGTCAAGGAAGTAACCGACGGACGGAATTTCCATTCCTAAGATGATTGGATGGGGGTTTCAATCAGCCGTAATTGGGGTAATGATAAGCAGGTGGGAAGTGGAAGGTATCAATTGTCAGATGGAAAGACATTCTGTGTAATTCCGAAAGGTAGTTGATTCACCCATGTACTATCTGAAAGGCAGAAGAAGATCTTTACGGAGATCCATTCTTCGTCGCTGGATTTCAGAAAATTACCCTAGAAAAAGGGTATTAGCATAAATCATTCACTTCTCACCTTGAATGCTCTGCGGCGCAGCCGCAGAGCTTGCTTTTTGTCTGGATAATGCCCTTTATCTTAACGCTGACGGTAGGCTTTTTTGTGGAATGATTCGATATATCGGAAAAGCGAGCGGCCGTCGTCCGTAACCGTCTCTCCGGGATTCAGCGGCAGCAGCATCGCCGTATACGGCTCGGGAACCCAAATATACTGATGGACGTACGCGGTCCGAATGAAGCCGCAGCGCTCCCAGAAATGAAAGCGTTCGGCATGCGCCGGTGTATCTCCGGCCTCCACCTCAATGATAATCGCAGAGACGCCGTGCTCCTTAACGGCCCAATCGCGGATTTTGCCGAGAAGCGTTCTTCCGATGCCCTGGCCGCGCAGATCCGCCCGGACGGCCATATAGTCGATGATCAGCTTTTTGTCCGGTTCAGACCCGGCCAGTCCAGTAACCGCCATAGCCCCGGCTTCCCCCTCGCACATCAAGACATGCATGGAAGCGATACCCTTTTCCAGCATATTTTTCAGCAGCCCCTCCGGTTTGGCCCCGCTTGGGAAAGCTTCCCGGTAGATCGGCCCGATTATGTTCCAATACTCATTATTCCAACCCGTCAGTGTGATAAATTCCTGCCTCATCTTAAGTGCCTCCGGCTTCAATCTTTGTTGACCGTATTCACTGCATAAAATATGATCTATTTATATCATACACAACGATACGGAGGAGAAGATGATGTACAATTCCATTATTTTTGATATTGACGGAACTTTGATTGATACCGAGGAAGCTGTGCTTAGAGGGCTGCAAACCATGCTCGAAACCGACTACGGCAGAGTGGTGGAGAGGGAGAAGCTTACATTTGTGTTAGGTCTTCCCGGCAAGGATTCGCTGCCACAATTGGGTATTGAGGATGTGGAGCGGGCGCATGACCGGTGGAATCATTTTATCCAAGAATTTTTTTATACGGCGAAGGTGTTTGACGGGATAGCCGAGCTGCTTGAAGGATTGAAGCTAAAAAAGGCGACTTCAGGGGTCGTGACATCGAAGACCTCTCAGGAAGTCATCGATGATTTTAACCCGTTCGGCCTTACGGAATACATGGCATATACGGTATGCTCAAGCGATACGAACAAGCACAAGCCGAATCCCGAGCCGCTGCTGAAATATCTCGAAATTTCCGGCGCGGACCCCAAAAAATCGATTTATATCGGCGACACCATCTATGATTACAAATGCGCCAGAGATGCAGGAATTGACTTCGGTCTTGCTCTGTGGGGCTGCATTAATCAGGAGAACATTGACGCCAAATACAAATTCGAAAAGCCTACGGATATCCTTGAGTTTGTCAAATCCGTAAAATGAGCGCAAAATAAAAAGGAGGCAGCGCATGAGTAAATTTTGGAGTGAAACGGTTAAGGGGATTACGCCCTATGTACCCGGAGAGCAGCCCGGAGCCAAAAAGGTCATCAAGCTGAACACGAACGAGAATCCCTACCCGCCTTCGGAACAGGTGCTCAGTGCCATGAAAGCCGCCGTATCCGGCCGGCTTAAACTGTATCCCGACCCGGAATGTGTGGGACTTCGGCAAGCCGCCGCCGACTACTATGGTCTGTCTATGGAGAATATTTTTGCCGGGAACGGCTCCGACGAAATATTGGCTTTTTGCTTCAAGGCTTTTTTCAACCCCGGAGAGACCATTTTATTTCCCGATATCACTTACAGCTTCTATGAAGTGTATGCCAGACTGTTCGATATCTCATATCAAAAAATTCCGCTGGACGAGCAGTTCGGCATACCGCTGGAACCTTTCTTTGAACAGAACGGCGGCATACTGATCGCCAACCCGAATGCGCCTACCGGCAAATTCACCTCCGTGGACAGCATACGGCAAATTCTTGTACATAACCCGGATAAGGTCGTCATCATCGACGAGGCGTACATCGATTTCGGCGGAGAGTCCTGCGTACCGCTGATTCCGGATTATCCGAACCTGCTCGTTGTCCATACATTCTCCAAGTCGCGCTCGCTTGCCGGGCTGCGTATCGGACTTGCTTTGGGGCAGAGCGAATTGATTGAAGGCTTGAACCGGGTGAAGAACAGCATTAATTCCTACACTCTGGATGCCGTTGCCCAAGTTGGGGGAGAGCAGTCCCTGCGGGACACGGAAACGTTTGAGCTCAATGTGGGCCGGATCATCAAGACCCGGGAACATACGGTCGAGGCGCTGCGGGCTTTGCAGTTCGAAGTGGTTGACTCGCGGGCCAATTTTATTTTTGTGACCCATCCTGTTATTCCGGCAGTGGAGTTGTTCGAGGCGCTCAGGCAGCAGGATATTATCGTCCGCTATTTCGCCAAGCCCAGGATCGACAATTATTTGAGGATCAGTATCGGGACGGATGAGGAAATGGAGGCTCTTTACCGGGCGCTGGAAGGAATATTGGCAGAACAGGCCGGTTGACGAAGAACGGACGCATAGCCTTGCGCGGAAAAATACGGCGTCCCCGTGGCGGTTCGTCCGCAGGTTAGCCGGATTCATAGAGGGGTTCAGGTCTTGGTGATGGCGCCAAGGCCTTTTTTGATTTGTGCTCAATGCGGGGAAAAACTAGCGTTCCTCCGAATAACCGCCGCCGCTTGCTCATATAGTCAGGTTATGGGAACGGTCGCTCATACCTTTGGAGAGCAATTACTGCGGCGAGAAGCGGTGCTTATAGTTGACAGTCGATTAGGGGGCTGTGCCTGGAAAATAAGCTTTCCCGGGCATAGCCTCTTTTGTCTTTCCACTTCCTAAGCGTGAAGGAGGGTTTCCGGTGATACGTCTCGATGGCGGGAGTCTGGCGCTGGAACAAGTCGCACAGGTGATTTACTCCAAAGAGCAGGTGGAAATCCGTGATGAGGCCTGGACCAAGATTAAGCGCTCAAGAGCGGTAATCGATTCCATTGTGGAGCAGGGGCAAAAAGTTTACGGCGTAACCACGGGCTTTGGGAAATTCAGCGACACTGTCATATCGGCCAAAGACGCCGAGAGGCTGCAAATCAATCTGATTCGCAGTCATGCCTGCGCGGTGGGCGAGCCGCTGCCGCCGGATACGGTCAGAACGATGCTGCTGCTGAGGGCCAACGCGCTTGCTAAGGGGTACTCCGGCATTACAGCTAGCGCACTGAAGCTGTTGGTTGATGTGCTGAACGCCAGAATCGTTCCGCTCATTCCGTCCCAAGGGTCGCTTGGGGCAAGCGGCGATCTGGCGCCGCTCTCGCATTTGGCTCTCCTGCTTGTAGGGGAAGGCGAAGCGATATATCAGGGAGAGCGATTACCTGGGGCAGAAGCGCTGCGCCGCGCCGGCCTGAAGCCTGTCACGCTGAAAGCCAAGGAAGGACTGGCGTTAATCAACGGCACCCAGGCGATGACGGCGATTGGAGTCATGGCTTATTTGGATGCGCAGCGGCTTGCCCTCCTGGCGGATGGCATTGCGGCGCTGACGCTTGAAGCTTTAAGAGGCATCACGGACGTCTTCGCGCCGGATTCTCATTTGGTTAGGCCTTACCCGGAGCAGTGTTTGGTCGCCGGGCGCATTTTAGGCATATTGAAAGGCAGTTCGCTTACGACTGTCCAGGGTGAAATCCGCATACAGGACGCCTATTCCCTCCGCTGTATTCCGCAGGTTCATGGCGCTGTACAGCAGGTGCTTACCTACGTTAAAGAGAAGCTGCTGATCGAGATTAATTCAGCCACGGATAACCCGCTTGTGTTCCCGGATACCGGGCAGGTTATTTCCGGGGGGAATTTTCACGGCCAGCCTATTGCTTTCGCAATGGATTTTCTGGGCATCGGCATGGCTGAAATTGCCAGTATTTCGGAACGCCGGATAGAACGGCTGGTTAATCCGCAGTTAAATGATTTGCCGGCCTTTCTGAGCCCCGACCCGGGGCTGCAGTCCGGCATGATGATTACCCAATATACCGCAGCTTCCCTTGTCTCGGAGAATAAAACGCTGGCGCATCCCGCAAGCGTTGACTCGATTCCCTCATCCGCGAATCAAGAGGACCATGTGAGCATGGGGACTACGGCGGCGCGGCAGGCGGCTGCTATCGTCGACAACGGCTATAAGGTGCTGGCGATTGAAGCGATCTGCGCCGCCCAGGCCGCTGAAATAAGGGGCGCTGAGCTGCTCGCTCCGGCAACCCGCAAGCTGCTGAACCTGATTCGTTCTGCCGTGCCTCCGCTGACGGAAGACCGGTCTATGAGCGGGGATATTGAGCGGCTGGCGCGCAGTATGAAGACGCAGGATTGGTTGTTAGAAGAAATTCAGTCGTAGCACGGTTACCAATTAGTGGGTACCAATTACATCATGTTGCCAAATTACACGAATAAGGGAGATCTATAAATGACAGACCATGACAGCATAATCCGTGCCCCGCGCGGCCGGAAATTAAATACGAAAGGCTGGGTGCAAGAAGCCGCTCTGCGGATGCTGATGAACAATCTGGACCCGGAAGTGGCGGAGCACCCGGATAAGCTCGTCGTATACGGCGGCATAGGGCGGGCGGCGCGCAACTGGGAAGCCTATGATCGAATTATTGGTTGTCTCAAGGAGCTTGAAGAGGATGAGACGCTGCTGATCCAGTCGGGCAAGCCCGTTGCCGTGTTCAAGACAACTAAAGATTCACCTCGCGTCCTTCTTGCCAACTCCAATCTGGTTCCGGCATGGGCGAACTGGGATACTTTCCACGAATTGGACAAAAAGGGGCTCATGATGTACGGCCAAATGACCGCCGGAAGCTGGATTTACATCGGCACGCAGGGAATTGTCCAGGGAACCTATGAGACATTCGCGGAAGCAGCACGGCAGCATTTCGGAGGCACATTGAAAGGCACGGTTACGGTAACAGCCGGTATGGGAGGCATGGGCGGGGCTCAGCCGCTGGCAGTCACCATGAACGGAGGCGTTGTTATCTGTATAGATGTAGACCGCACAAGTATCCTGAAACGAATCGGGACGCTGTACTGCGACCGGTTGGCGCCGGACCTTGACGAAGCGCTTGCCCTGGCTGCCGAAGCGAAGGCGCGGAAACGGCCTCTTTCCATCGGAATTGTGGGCAATGCTGCGGAAGTGCTGCCGGAAATGATCCGACGCGGCTTTATTCCCGAGATCATTACCGACCAGACCTCGGCCCATGATCCGCTTAACGGCTATTTGCCGGTAGGACTGACGCTGGAAGAAGGGCAGGCGCTTAGGAGCGTTAAACCGGAACTCTATATCAGGCAGGCAAAAGCGTCTATTGCGGTTCATGTACGCGCCATTCTCGAAATGAAGAGACGGGGGGCCGTCGCCTTCGATTACGGCAATAACATCCGCCAGGCAGCTTATGATGAAGGCGTTAAGGACGCTTTTACTTATCCCGGATTTGTCCCGGCTTATATCCGGCCGCAATTTTGCGAGGGGAAAGGGCCGTTCCGGTGGGTGGCGTTGTCCGGCGATCCCGAGGATATATACAAAACCGATCAAGTGATTCTACAGGAATTCGCGGGCAACGAAAGGCTGTGCAAATGGATTCGCATGGCACAGAATCGGGTGGCGTTTCAAGGTCTCCCCGCCCGCATTTGCTGGCTCGGCTACGGTGAGCGCGCCCGCTTCGGAAAGATCATCAATGAGATGGTCGCATCCGGTGAGCTTGGGGCGCCGATTGTCATCGGCCGCGATCATCTGGACGCCGGGTCTGTAGCCTCGCCTAACCGGGAGACGGAGAGCATGAAGGACGGCAGCGACGCCGTAGCCGATTGGCCGATCCTGAATGCCCTCGTCAATACCGCAGCGGGGGCGAGCTGGGTGTCGGTTCATCACGGCGGCGGAGTGGGCATGGGGTATTCGCTGCATGCGGGCATGGTTGTTGTAGCGGATGGAACGGAAGATGCAGCGAAACGGCTTGAACGCGTGCTGACAACAGACCCCGGTATGGGGATTGCGCGCCATGCGGATGCCGGTTATGAGCTTGCCGTGGACACGGCGAAGAAGAAGGGTATTAATATCCCGGGATTGCATTAAGGGGGGCCTAAAGTATGGGGAAATTAACCTATGTGAAATCTGCTTCCCAGCTGATTTGTATGGATGGAGGCCTCGGGCCGAGAACGGGCAGAGGCATGTCGATGCTGGGAATCACCGCGAACGGCAGCGTTGTTATTGAGGATGGTATCATCGTCTTTTCCGGTTCCGATACGCTGGCAGAGCACTATTTAAGTACACGCCAAGATGATGTTGAAATCATCGACGCCCGCGGAAAGGTGGTTACACCGGGGCTTATCGATCCTCATACTCATATCGTATTTGCCGGAAGCCGCGAGAATGAACTGGAACTGCGGCTGCAGGGGGCAAAATATATCGACATTTTGAAGCGGGGCGGAGGCATTCTGAATACGGCGCGGAGCACGAGAGAAGCTTCCGAAGAAGAACTGGTACGGCAATCCAAAGTCCGGCTGGACCGTTTCCTTCTGCACGGCGTCACCACGATTGAAGCCAAGAGCGGATACGGGCTAACTGTAACAGATGAACTGAAACAACTACGCGCTGCGCGGGCGCTTAACGACAGTCACCCCATTGATGTGGTTTCGACATTTATGGGAGCCCATGCGGTTCCCGAAGAGTACAATAATAATCCTGAGGGTTATGTCGATCTGGTTATTAACGAAATGCTTCCGGCAGTCGCCGAACAGGAATTGGCCGAATTCTGCGATGTGTTCTGTGAACAAGGCGTGTTCAGCATCGCTGAGTCCCGGAGGATTCTGGAGGCCGCAGGAAGACTCGGTTTCAAGTTGAAAATACACGCCGATGAAATTGCGGAGAATTTCGGAGGCGCGGAGCTGGCCGCGAGGTTGGGGGCCGTTTCGGCCGAGCATTTGCTGAAGGCATCGGAGGAAGGAATTCAAGCGCTGGCGAAGAGCGACACGATTGCGGTACTGCTTCCCGGAACAGCCTTGTTTCTGATGGAGCAGGCAGCCGCCGCCCGGAAAATGATTGCAGCGGGGGTAGCTGTCGCTTTATCCACTGACTGCAACCCGGGTTCATCGCCCACCGTTTCCATGCCCTTTATTATGAATGCCGCTTGTCTCACGATGAAGATGACCCCGGCTGAAGTATTGACGGCAAGTACGATTAACGCGGCTTATGCGATTGGCAGAGAGAAAGTAATGGGGAGTATAGAAATCGGCAAGCAGGGAGATCTGGTCTTGTTCGATGCCGATAATTACCGCCAGCTTCAATATTATTACGGGATGAACCTGGTGCACACGGTCATTAAGAAAGGGCAGGTGGTTGTAAAAGGAGGGGTCCTCGTTGATCGACAACAGCCTGCGTATTAACCCGGACAGACTTGAACGAAGCATTCAAGAACTGGCTGTCTTCGGACTGAATGAGCATGGAGGGCTGGACCGGACCGCCTTTACTCCCGCCGAACTGGAGGCAAGGGAGTGGCTAAAGGCGGCTCTTACAAGCGAAGGATTTAGCGTAAGGATTGATGCGGCGGCGAATATCTGGGGAAGAAGAGCCGGAGAGAATCTGGAACTGCTGCCGCCAATCGTCTGCGGCTCGCATATGGATACGGTTCCGAATGGAGGCAAATATGACGGAGCGCTCGGGGTGTTAATGGCGCTTGAAGTATTAAGAACGTTGGATGATGCGGGGATAGCTACCCGTCACCCCTTTGAACTGGTCTCGTTCAGCGCGGAGGAACCGAATCCGTTCGGACTGTCCACCTTCGGCAGCCGGGCTGCTGCGGGCAAGCTCACACGGGAGCAGATCATCCGGGTGAAGAACCCCGAAGGCAAGCTGCTCACGGAAGCTTTGGAAGAGGCAGGGGGAAGCCCGGAATGCTTTGAACAGGCGGCGCTTTCTAAGGAAGCCTTAAGTGCCTTCGTCGAAGTGCATATCGAACAGGGAAGACGCCTGATTAGCCGGAACATTCCGATCGGCGCAGTTACGTCAATAACCGGCATCTACCGTGAGGAGGTCACGGTTCGGGGAGAAGCCAACCATGCAGGAACCACGCTTATGGAAGACCGCAACGATGCCCTGACCGCAGCCGCTGAAATGATTCTCGCCGCCGAGAGCATCTGCCGGGCATTTCCCGATCGCGAGGTGGTCGGGACAGTCGGGCAGCTTAAAATCATTCCGAACGCCCCTAATATTATTCCGGCGGAAGCGGTATTTCTCGTAGAGTTCCGCGGGGAGTCCAAAGAGCAGATCGGGCAGGTCTTGACGGAATGGAATCTTCGGCTCGAATTATTGGCGAGACGGCGTCCGTCTGTAGTGACCCGAAAGGTTATCCTGGATCAGGCCCCCTCTCCCATGGACCGGACAATAATCGAAGCTATTGAAAGGCAGGCAGGGCTGCTGCATATTCCCTATCAGCGCCTTGGAAGCATGGCCGGTCATGACGCGGCCCATCTTGCTTCCATTACCCGAAGCGGAATGATATTCGTCCCCAGCGTAGGCGGCAAAAGCCATTGCCCGGAAGAAGAAAGCCGCATCTCCGACATTGAGCAGGCGGCTAATGTGCTGCTGCACACGCTGCTGGATTTGGATGCCGGCCTGGATACGGGAGGAAGACAACTTTGAAGCAGCTGTTCAAAGCGGACCTAGTCTATGCAGACGGCCAGTTCCGGCAGAATTGGGCGATTTACACCGAAGAAGGCAGGATCATCGAGACAGGTGAACAGTCCCTGCTAGAGCGTAAATATAACCATGCGCTGCCTGTTGACTGGACAGGAAAAGCCATACTTCCGGGTACGGTTAATGCGCATAATCACTCCTTCCAAAGCCTGCTGCGGGGAATCGCGGCGGACCGGCCTTTTTTGGAGTGGAGAGATCAAGCGCTGTATAAATATACGCCGCTCTTGGATGAGGAAGCGATCTATATCGGCGCTCTGTTTGCCTTTGGCGAAATGCTCAAGTACGGCGTCACGACGGTCAGCGATTTCTTTTATGTGCATGACGGGGGAACGGCCATGGACGAAGCCGTGATCAAGGCGGCCAAGGACCTCGGGATTCGGCTTGTGCTGGCGCGGACGATGTATGATTGGGCCGGAGCTCCGGCAAGCTACCGGGAAACGGTGCCGGATGCGGTTAAGCGTACCCGGGAGTTAGCTGTAAAATATCAGGGGAATCCCATGGTGGCCGTCCACCCTGCGCCGCACAGCCCTCACGCCGCTTCGCCGGAGATGATCCGGGCCGGTTACAAGCTGGCTGTAGAGCTGGATACACCTTTTCATATCCATGTTGCGGAGGAACCGTTTGAGGTAGAGGAGACGCTTGCCAAATACGGGCTGCGGCCGGTCCATTATCTGAATAAGCTCGGCATCTTGGATGAGCGGATGATCGCTGTCCATCTAGTGTGGCTGGAGGATTCGGAAATCCGCCTGCTGGGAGAGAAGCGCGCGGGGCTGGCTTACTGTCCTTCCAGCAATATGTTCCTATCGGATGGTGTTACGAATATTCCCGGCCTGCTCGCGGAGGGTGTACGGGTATCGCTGGGTACGGACGGCGCCTGCAGCAACAACCGGATCAGCGTTTTGGAAGAGATGAGAATGTGCTCCTTGCTCCAGAAAGTAACCAGATTGGACGGCACCTGCATTAACGCCGGGCAGGTCTTTCATATGGGCACCCAAGCCGGCGGTGAGCTGCTGCGGCTTCCCACAGGGGACATCCGGCCGGGAAATTACGCGGATTTTGTCTCTGTGGACCTGTATGATCTATCTCTGTCACCCGCTGCCGAGCTGTTCGCCAATGTCGTGTATTCCATGCAGCCGACTGCGATCAGGGATGTGGTGGTTGACGGCAAAATCGTAGTCGGCGGCGGCCGGCTTCTAACTATAAAGGAATCGGCAATCGTTCAGAAAATCAATGACCTTATAGGCAAGTGGCAATAAAAATTCGGCGCGTGATCGGACTTGATGGTTTATTTCATAGCCATATTCGGGTAGTATTATCCGAGTGTGGTTTTTTTGTTAATTTTAAGTTCTTTTTAAGGAAATGGGCGTATACTGTTTGTTTAAATGAGCTGAGGAGAGGGTAAGGATGCGTCATTATTTGCCCGGCAAACGGCTGGGAATCATGCTGCTGTCTTTTTTGATCGGCGGATTTATATTGAATTTCATTATGCAGGCTGCTTCGTTCAGCATGGATGTCGGAAGCGTTTTCGCTTGGATATCGAACTACTACTGGCTGTATGCTGCCGGCAGTCTGTTCTTTTTCTTCGTGCTGCTCGCTTTTGCGGCGGTTATTCCGAATTTGTACGCAGGTCCTTTAATTGCCTTTATCGCTTGTGTCATTCTGGGCATTGCTAATTATAAAAAGCTTACAACGACAGGGGAACCGCTGTTTCCGTGGGACCTTATGCTGGTCAAAAATGCTCAGGAGATGAGCAAGATTACCAAAGGCATGATTTCGCCGCTCACGCTTGTGCTGGCTGTGGTTCTCATTGCGGGTCTGATCTATCTGCTGCGCAAGCTTCCCAAGATCAGAATCGGACTGCCGCTGCGGGCAGGATTTACGATTATTTCGGCAATCATGATTGCCGGGTTTATCCTATTGGTCGACGGCCAGTCCACGCTTGCAACCTCCATTCACTATCAGAATATTTACTGGAACCAGAAAGTGAATTATACACAGAACGGATTTTTATTCGCTTTTACAGGCAATCTGAAACAGAATCTGATGGAGAAACCGGATAATTACAGCAAGGAAGCCATAACTAAAATCGCAGAAAAATACAGCGCGCTTCAGGGCAACAGCACTGCCGCAGCGCCAGCCGAGTCCCCCAATATTTTGTATATGATGGACGAAGCCTTCTTTGACCCGACGCGTCTTCCTACCTACACTTTCAGTGAAGACCCTTTGAAATTTATCCATCAGGAGCAGCAAAATACGCCGTCCGGCTATATGCTGTCACCCGAATTTGGCGGCAATACGGCCAATATCGAGTTTGAAGCGCTGACGGGCTTGTCGATGTATTTTCTCAATGACGGCTCCATTCCTTACCAGCAGCGGATCGTGAAAATGTCCTCACTGCCCTCGATCGTCAGCATCCTCAAAGATCGGGGATACCGGGCGCTCGCGCTTCATCCGTTCGATGAGACATTCTATAACCGGAACAAAGTGTACCCTGTTCTCGGGTTTGACCGGTTTACAAGCCAGGATCAAATGGCAAATGCCGAGCGCATCACACCGGACGGATATATCTCGGATATGGCCGCTGTTAAGGAAGCGGTGCGCGAGTTGGACAGCTCCGATCAGCCGACGTTCCTGCATCTGGTTACGATGCAGAATCATTTTCCGTTTGTCAAAGGCAATAACGGGCCGAATACGATAACGGTTAGCGGCGTGAAGCCGGAACGGAAGGACGAGCTTGAGACGTACGTCCAGGATGCGAAGCTGACCGACGAGGCGCTCGCCTATCTTGCCAAGGAGCTAAAGTCGTTGAAGCGGCCTACGGTTGCCGTATTTTGGGGCGACCATCTTCCAGCGCTCTCTGGGGACATCTATACGCAGGCGGGCTGGGATACGAATCCCAGACTGAAGCATGAGACGAAGCTGCTCTATATGGCCAATTTCGATATCGGCAAGCAGCCGTTGGGTACGCTCAGTCCCGCATTTCTCGGGCCGACTGTATTTGAACTGACGGGGCAAAAGATGCCGGCTTACTACAAGCTGCTGGACAAGGTGAAATCGGAGCTTCCCGGCTTAAGCAAAAGTGTACTGATCGGGCCCTCCGGCGTTGTCACCGGATTGAACGCGGAGCAGCAGGAGCTGTTGGATGATTACCGTTTAGTGGAGTACGACATGCTGGAAGGAGATAATTACTCGCAGGATTTGCTTTTTTAAAAAGGTAACCGGCAAAGCCCGCTGCCAGAGCTCTTACAATCCGCATATCCGCTGACGCTGCCTCATATTATGTTTTGGGGGAGCGCGGCAATTGTCCTTGGGAGAGGAAAACCGTCCGAACAGCCATCCTTGCTGAGGAATGGAGGCGGACGTAATGAGTCTGGACCAGCTCATTTCATTGCTCGTTCTTGTCGTTATGATTATAGAACTGGCTAACGGTAGGAAAAAATCATAACGCCATGCCCTTTTTGAAACCCGCAGCTATTGCGGGTTTTTCTTTTTGCAGGCTTTAGCATGAATACGCCATAAGAGCAAGATAAAAGCGCATATTCTTATTCTCCCAAGCTATAGTACGATAAAAAAGATTGTATCTAAATTTGGAGAAACGAGGGAGCGGAAATGATTAATGTAACGAAACTGCTTACCGGTATGAAGGGAGAAGGCGATGACCTTCGTTATACCGTTAAGCCGGGGCACAAACCGCATGGCGTTTCCGCGGGCAGAGGACCTGTCGTCGTATGGAATTCGACACGGGCATGCAACCTGACCTGCAAACATTGTTATGCAAATGCCTGTCCTGCCCATGATCCCGATGAAATGTCGACAGAGGAAGCGAAGGCGTTTATTGACGACCTGGCCGCATTCCAGGTTCCTGTCCTGCTTTTTTCCGGGGGAGAGCCACTGATCCGTAAAGATATTTTTGAGTTGATCTCTTATGCGTCAAGCAAAGGGCTGCGGCCGGTAATATCGACCAACGGCACTCTAATAACCAACGACAAGGCGAAACTGTTAAAAGAAGCAGGAATTAAATATGTCGGTGTAAGCCTGGATGGGCTGGAAGAGCGCCATGATGAGTTTCGCGGACGAAAGGGTTCCTTCGAGCAGGCGCTTCAAGGTATCCGCAACTGCTTATCCATCGGCCAGAAGGTAGGAGTCCGGTTCACCATCAGCAGACATACATACGAAGATCTGGATGGAGTCCTTGATTTGATCGAGCGGGAAAATATTCCACGGGCCTGCTTCTACCATCTCGTCTATTCCGGCCGCGGGAGCGCCCTGCAGCAGGAGGATGTTACCCATGAACAGTCCCGGCATGCTCTTGAACGGATTATGGCCAAGACGATAGACCTGCATGGTAAAGGCAAACAGGTTGAGCTGCTTACCGTAGATAACCATGCGGATGGAGTTTACTTATACCAGTGGATGAAGGAACACGACCCTGAGCGTGCGGATGAACTGCTTGGACTGCTTCGGAGAAACGGCGGCAACCGTTCCGGAATTGCCATCGGGTGTGTCGATTGGCACGGCAATGTCTATCCCGATCAGTTCACCAGAGATATCGAAATCGGCAATATCCGCAAGCAGAAATTCAGCGAGATCTGGCGCGACGCCGCTCATCCGCTAATGGCGGGCCTGCGCGACCGCAAACCGCTGCTGAAAGGACGCTGTAGTGAATGCAAATGGCTGGACGTCTGTAACGGAAATTTCCGCGCCCGGGCTTCGGTAAGCGGTGATTTCTGGGCGGAGGACCCATCCTGTTATTTAAGCGACCGCGAAATTGGAATCGTATAACACGGCAAAGGAAGGCTGATTACGCATGCTCGTTTCCTGGAATGTGACCAAGAAGTGCAACTTATACTGCGAACACTGTTATCGCGACTCTGGACCGGAATCTCCCGTAGAAGACCAGCTGACCACAGAAGAAGGCACCCGGCTCATTGATCAGATCAAGCAGGCCGGATTCAGGCTTCTCATCTTCAGCGGCGGCGAGCCCTTGATCCGCGAAGATCTTTGCGAATTGATCGCATATGCCTCATCCATCGGCCTTCGTCCCGCACTTGGCAGCAATGGCACACTTCTGACCGCCGCCAAAGCTGCCGAGCTCAAGGAAGCGGGGCTTGGGGGCATCGCGATCAGCATAGACAGCGCCACGCCGGAGTATCATAACCGGTTCAGGAATGCGCCGGAAGGCTGGCAGCAAGCATTGGAGGGCATTCGTTATGCCCGCGAAGCCGGGCTGAGAGTGCAAATTAACATGACGCTGACCGAGGGCAATATGGATGATTTCGAGCAGGTGGCTCAGCTTGCGGAGGAGCTGAAGGTTTCCTCTCTGCACCCGTTCTTTCTTGTTCCAACCGGACGAGCCGTCAATATTGAAGAGGACGGCTTGAAGCGGGAACGGTATTATTCGGTTCTGCGCAGTGTACTGTCCAAACAGAAATCAACCTCGCTTGAAATCAAGCCGACATGCGCTCCCCAGTTCATGCCGCTTGCCAAGAGCATGGGGCTTGAAATGCGGTACACGCGGGGCTGTCTCGCCGGGGTTGCCTATTGTTCGGTACTGCCGAATGGCGAGGTGCATATTTGCCCGTACCTGCCGGTCAAGGTGGGGAATGTTCGCGAGCAGCCTTTTGATGAAATATGGAGGGACAATCCGGTATTCCGGGATTTAAGGAACTTTGAGAAATATGAAGGAGAATGCGGCTCCTGTCCGGATGTCGGTATTTGCGGCGGCTGCCGGGCGAGATCGTACTATTACAGCGGCGGCAATTTCATGGCTGAAGAGCCGTGGTGTTACAAAAGATCGGCGGTGCTGTAGGCCGGGGAGGTGGAAACAGTGGAACTGGATGCGAAGGACCGGAAGCTGCTGAATCGGGTGCAGATCGAGCTTCCTCTGGTCAGACACCCTTGGAAGACTATTGCGGAGGAACTGGGATTACAGCAGGAAGATGTGCTGCTAAGGCTGGAAAGGTTGAAGAAAGAGGGATTCATCCGGCGGATCGGCGGGGTATTTAATCCGGCGGGGCTTGGATTTAGAGGCTGTCTGTATGCGATGACAGTACGGGAAGAGCTTTTTTATCAGACGGCTGCCGTTGTCAACAGCTTCAAAGGCGTTACTCATAACTACCGCCGGCGCAGCCGGCTCAATATGTGGTTTACGCTGACTTCCCGAACCGAGGAGGAACGGGGAGCCATTCTTGAAGCAATCTCAGAAGCGGCGGGCGGGCCGCGCCTCTACGAGTTTCCCTCCGAGCAGATATTCAAGCTGAAGGTCTTTTTGAATATGGAAGAAAAGGCTGCCGTATCAACCATTGCACCAGGTCCGAACCTAAATGGAGGCACAACCTTCAAACAGGAGCATTGTAAAATAGAGATTATGGATGTGCAGCTGATCCGCGAACTGCAGGGAGATCTTCCGTTGTCGCCCGAACCGTATACCGAGATTGCTTATAAGACAGGATGCAGCTTGGAGGAGTTGTTTCTGCGTTTGCAGACGCTGCAGGCAGGAGGAGCGCTCAGACGAATCGGAGCCGTTCTGAAGCATAGGGAAGCCGGCTTTTCAGCCAATGGCCTGTTCGTCAGCGTACTTCCTGAGGAGCAAATACCCGGGGCAGGGAAAAGGCTGGCCGGTTATGCGGAAGTCAGCCACTGCTACAAACGCCGGGAGCATCATGATTGGCCGTATAATCTGTACGCCATGATTCACGGATCAGACGAAGCATCTGTCCGGAAAGTTGCGGAGCATTTTGTACAGCAGGAAGGCATCAAGGATTACGACATTCTGTTCAGCACGGAAGAACTGAAGAAAACGAGCTTTTCGATCTAACCGCTGCATTTTAAAAAGGGCGAGGGATATCCATTATTATGAAACGCGGAGATCTGTACATCATATTGCTGGGACTGCTAATTGCCGGTTCCATTTACGGAATCAAATGGCTCCACATGGACCACAGCGCCTACAAACCGGGAGAGCTGATGGCTCGGATTACGGTGAACGGGAAGCTTTACAAGAACGTGGCATTAACCAAAGAAGTGCAAATTATCGACATCCAGACGGAATTTGGCCATAATACGCTCAAAGCCTTCGATTACGGGATTCAAATGACTTATTCCGATGCTCCAAAACGGATCGCGCTGGATATGGGGTTCATCTCCAAGCCTTATCAGCAAATTATCTGCATCCCGACCCGGGTTTATGTGGAAGTATTCAACCCGCACAAGCAGCCTTCAGACGATGAACTTGACGCAGTGATATGACGGGATCGTTTTACGCTTATTAATGGCTTATTATTTCTGTGAGAAACGACTGCCTTCTTCCCATGAGAACGGCGGAGCCGTTTCTTTTTACTTTTAGGACATATGTCCTTCCCAAAAAATCTCAGATATCATTTAATTAGGATCAGAGCTAACATCAGAGGAGAGGTTAAGAAATGAGAGGGCTGTTCTTTGCATTGTTGGGCGGGGCGTGTATTACGCTGCAGGGAGTGGCCAATTCCCGGATCAGTCAAGATATTGGAACCTGGCAGGCTGCCACAGTTACCCAGTTAACCGGGTTTATTATGGCCTTGCTGATCTTACTGTTCGTCCGGGACGGTAGACGCCAGGGGCTGGGGCAGGTTAAGCCGTTATATCTTATTGGCGGCGCGTTTGCGGCTGTCATTATTTTCAGCGAAGTGACGGCAATTCGCAAAGTCGGGGTTACTTTAACAATATCCGCGGTGCTGATTGCCCAGTTATGTCAGACCTTTTTAATTGATTCGAACGGATGGTTTGGCGTGGTGAAGCAAAAGATGAAGCTGCCGCAGTTCGTTGGCCTTGGAATGATGATCGCTGGTGTAATCATACTTGAATTTTGATAATATGATTACGCCGTAATTTAAGGACCACAAGGTCACAGGCTGGAGGTGAATGCGGATTATGAAAGAAATCCAGGATCATGAGCAGCTGCACTCTTTTTTACAAACTTATCAGTTGGAAACGATATTTAATGAGGCATTGATGCCGCATTTGTCGCTGTACCGCTTTGATCAGGGTGAACTGATCTGCTCCCAGGGAGAGCCTTCACAGGTTATGTACGTGCTTGTGAAAGGCAAGATTAAAGTATATACCACCTCCGAGGAGGGCAAAACCCTGATTATTTCGTTCAAGAAGCCGATTGAGGTGATCGGGGAAATTGAGTATATCCAGCATATCCCGATTATCCATACGGTGGAGGCGGTGTCGCCGGTCTATATGGTTGGCGTTCCTTATCGCATGCTTGAAAAATATGGATCAGACTACCCGCCGCTGCTGAACTTTTTACTGAAAGTCATCACCCGGAAGTTTTATGTGAAGTCTAACTTTTTAAACTTTAATATGATGCATCCGGTGGAGGTGCGGCTGGCCAGCTATCTGCTGTCGGTTTCCTATGACGATTCCGATTCCGAGATTCCGGGGCAGCTTAACAGCTTCCGCCTAATTGATGTAGCGAACTTTATTGGAACCAGCTACAGGCATCTAAACCGGATCATTCAAAAATTATGCACGGAAGGCCTGATTGAGCGCAGCAAAGGGTTTATCGTGGTTAAAGACAAGGATGGCTTAAGCGCGCTGGCCAATCAAAATATTTATGAATAGGAGGTATACGCGTAATGATTCAAGGGCTGTTACTCGCGCTCGTCGCAGGTTCGCTTGTAAGTATGCAGAATGTGTTTAACAGTAAAGTCAATGAACATACAGGGTCCTGGGCCACAACGGCTTTGGTGCTGGGAATGGGCTTTGCGGCTTCGCTGACTTTTGGCCTGATCTTTGAAGGGGGCCGGCTGTTCAGTCTGGAGAATATGAAGCCCTGGTACTGGATCAGCGGCGTAATCGGGGTGGGGGTCGTTATCTGTCTGACGCTGGGGATCCGGCTTCTTGGTCCTACGTATGCCATCTCCATCGTTCTGATCTCACAGCTCGGAAGCGCCCTATGGTGGGATTCGATGGGCTGGCTTGGCTTAAACAAAGTTCCTTTTACATTCAGACAGCTGCTCGGGGTGCTGGTCATTGTCGGCGGAATTTTGGTATTCAAATTAGGAGGCGGGCGTGTGCATCAGTCGGCTTCGGAAGAAACAAACGAGACTCCGCCATGCAAAATAAAGAATGAAGCGAGAGGCGCATAGGATGACAACCGTAATCGATAAAATCGCCTGGATATCCATGAATCAGGGCAAACTGTTATGCGCCCGTTCCCGAGGGAAGGATATCTACTACTTGCCCGGTGGAAAAAGAGAGTCCGGCGAGAGTGATACAGATACGCTGCTGCGGGAAATAGAGGAGGAGCTATCGGTTCGGATCAATCCCGAAACCGTCGCCTACTTCGGGACGTTTGAAGCGGAGGCTCACGGCAAGACTGGGGGGGTTCAGGTGAAAATGTCATGTTACACGGCCGAGTTCGAAGGAGAACTGCGTCCGGCTTCGGAAATCGGGGAATTGGCCTGGTTAACCTATAATGACCGGGGCCGTGTATCTGAAGTTACACAGATTATTTTTGATAAGCTGCATGAGATGGAGCGGCTGGACTGATCCTTCTGACATTGCAGGAGTAAAAACAAGACTTCGGAGTTCGGCTCCGAAGTCTTGTTTGTCTTTTGATTAATGATTCATACCAGCCATTCCCCCCATGATTTCCGGGTTGACCATACCAAATATCATCGCAATATGGGCCACAACGAGAAATCCGCTGACGAGGATAAAGTGAAGCTTCAATTTTCCTTCTGAGGAACGGTTGCGGGCGATTAGACCAAGATCAAGAAGGGCGAGGGGCAGTAAGAAGAATACACCGCTCAGGTAAAATCCTACAGCGACAACGTCCACCCAAGTGTGCCATTCTCCATTTACGGTTAAAGGAATAAACGCGGTGGGGAACAAGTAGAGAAAGATTCCTGTGAAATACAGTCCTGCGAGAATGCTGCAAATGCGGTTAAAGCTTCTCAGTCCGCCCTGCGTGTTTTTGCCAAAGAGGATAAAGAATTCGGTTACAGTGATCGTTTCGGCAAAGATCACGGGAATGGCCATGAATATAATCAAATTCCATGGCTGATTGTCCGCAAGCAAGGACATGTAATGCGTCATGCTCATTTTTTGATACTCCCCCAATAGAGATAGATTTAACTTATCCGGCTCATTGTATAAAAAATGTATGTGGAATTTATGAAGAACAAAGGATGGAGTGCGCTGATTGATTCGGGTTGGATTCTTTGTTAAGAGATATTCTTCACATTTTTGAGTGCCTGTTTTTGTCAGAATATATTGTATTGGCTACAGTTAATGATCTGGTACATCAGCAGATTACGAATGCGCATAAGTCATGGGGAAGAGTACATATTTCGGATGACGGCAATATTCTCCAGTATAACGGAAGAACATACAAGAATTATTCGCAGCATCTGAAGACCGAAACCCATGGCAGGAAAATAGGAGCAGACGGAGAGACCAGAACTTCATTTTACGAAATACCGGATATGGAAAGCGGCAAGTGGCTGGCAGTTCAAGACGATGAGCTGGCTTTTGCTTTTATATATAAAGGATTGAATGTTCCCGAAATCAGCCTGAAAGAGTTTAGCCCAACCGCCGTAGAGTTTAATGAGAACGGGAAGAAGATTAGTGATTCGGAAACAGTGTCAAAAGTAATAACAATGATTGAGACAAACGCTGCTTTCAATACACTGGACGATTACCGGCTGACCGATTCAAATATTACTTCTATTGAGCTGTACTCCGATAAGTATCCAAGCTTAATATATTTACCATGAACATTTAGCCCCCGGTAAAAATCCTTGTCCGGTTGGGGTCCCCGAGTGGTTCGCGACCGGACCAATCACCCCTAGAACAACGGCGACAGCAGCCGGGCGAAAATAATCTGCATTTTTTGTAACGTGCTGCGCTGTTCGAATTTCGACTGCAAAATCTCCTCGCTCACGCCAAGATCCCGGTAAAAATCTTGTACCAGGCGGTTAACGACCTTCCCGTCAAAAAAGACTGCATTGATTTCGAATTGGTTGCAAAAGCTGCGTATATCCATATTTGCGCTGCCGGAGAGCGCCAAGTCGTCGGAAATAATCAGTTTGGCATGGATAAACCCTTTCTGGTAGCCATAAAACCGGCCTCCCGCCTGAAGCAATTCCTGAACATAGGACAAAGTAGCGCAATAAACAAGGTTTTTATCAGGAACAGCCGGTATAATGATGCGAACGTCGACTCCTCTTGAGATGGCTGTTTTTAGAGCCAATAAGATGCCGGGATCGGGAATGAAATAGGGCGTCTCGATAAAAATCCGCCTCTTCGCCGAAACGATGAGGGAGAAAATAAGTTCCAGAATCATCTCGTCCGGGCCGCTTTTTACAATTTGTACAAGCTCATTCCCGTGTCTTTCCTGAATCGGATAATAGACGGGATCGGTTATGACTTGTCCTGTAACCAAGTGCCAATCGGTCAAAAATGTATATTGGACCCACAGTACCGCATCGCCTTTAATGCTAAAATGAGTGTCCCGCCAATAGCCGAATTTCGGATCTTCCCCCAAGTATTCATCTCCAATATTCAAGCCGCCGAAAAAGCCGATTTTGCCGTCCACCACCACGATTTTACGGTGATTTCGATAATTGAGCCGCTTATTGAAGAAAGAGGTTAGCAGAGGGAAAAAACACCCCGTTTCCACCCCGGCATCCCGCAGCCGTTTCAAATAGGCTTTTCCTAACCGGCGGCTTCCGATCCCGTCATAAATAAATCGTACTTTCACCCCTGCCTGCGCTTTCCGGGTCAACAATTGCTCAAACCTGATACCGAGACGGTCGTCGCGAATAATGTAGAACTCCACATGAATATGATGCTCGGAGGCGGCTATTGCATCCATCATTGCTTCAAAGGCTTTCTTTCCTTCGACGATAACCGCCGTTTCATTACAAGCCGTAATGGGGGCGACCGGTATTTTTTTAAGTAATGCATGTAAATTGTCATCTTGGACAAGAGTCTTCCCATGCAGCTCTTTCCGTACTCGCTGTCTGCATCGTTCAATGAGTTCGTCCTTTAATCGGTCCCAATGCCCTTTGTCTGTCCTCGAAAGAGCAGGGGGGCAAAGGTATTCTCTCGCTACAAATAAATACAGCACGAAACCGATTACCGGAAAAATAAACAAAACGATAAGCCAAACCACCGCTTTGTTAGGACGTTGATATTCGAAGATGATAACGAATGCGATTTGGATAATAAACAACAAGAGAGCCAAAACGATCCAAAGCAATGGTTTACTTCACCTCCTTGAAAGGGCATAAGCGGAAAAAAGACTCATGCCCGCTTCTACAGCAAAGCAGAGTCTTTTTTTCAAAAAGCGCTTCTCATTGTGAGATTATCTGAGGTCAGCCGAGAAAAACAGCTCATTATATAAGAAACCTTTTCTAAATCGGTTGATGACCTGTGAAGAAAATTCATTCTCCCGAAACAATTGAATGTATTCTTCTTCTTTCCGGATATACTCCCCATTGTCATAAAGATTCATAAACCAATTACTTAACGGTTTCTTTCGGCATAGACAAGGTTCCATAACGATGATTTTTCCGGTTGGTTTTAATATTCGCTTAAACTCCTTCATGTACTCTGTAATTTCTTCGGACGAAATATGGTGCAACACAGCGATGATGAGTATGTAATCGACAGACTCATTATCAACAGGAAGCATGCCGTTTTCAAGAACAAGAAATTTGTGAGTCGGATACAGCCGTCTCGCATAATGAATCCGTCCGGCGTCCGGATCGATGCCGAGATAGTGGTTCGGCTGAAACATCGAACAATTAGCCCCTGTACCCGAGCCAAAGTCAAGCACGACTTTGCCGTTAAACGCGAATCGGGTTTGGATTTGATCATGAATATATTTTTTGGTAAACCATTTCGGACGAACGAACCAATGGTAAAGCTGGGGTGAAGACGAAGTATTCAAAAGCTGCCACCATCTTTCCTGAAATTGAAGTCAACGACAATAATCTACCCCTTCAATCCGGGAAAAATTCAATAAAATTTTACATAATCATATCCCTAATTGGGCATTTTTATTTTTATCTTGCTAACCATTCGAGAGGGGAAAATTCAGTATGAGAATAACCGTTATTTTGACAATCGGCCTAACTTTAATCATGTCACTTACCGGATGCCAAGCGAAATCGGGAATGAACGTTGATATGCGATCCGAAACCGAGTTCAAGACAGCATCAGCGGGCAATAAGCCCATCGTAGCCATTATCATCGATTCTCTGATGGACAAGCCTTTGCAGGAAGCACTGAAACAGGGTAAAGCGCCGGCCTTGAAATATCTGATTGATCACGGGCGATATTTTCCTAAAGTTGTCAGTTCTTTTCCAACCATGTCCGTAACGATTGACAGCACTTTATTAACGGGTGTGTACGCGGATAAGCATCATGTTCCGGGGCTGGTGTGGTACTGTGACCATGAAAAGCGGATGATCTTTTACGGCAATGGGCCAAAAGAGGCTTTGAAGATCGATCAACTGCAAGTATTAACGGACAGCGTATATCAGTTGAACCAGGTTCAAGTGAGCAAAAAAGTGAAGACCATTCATGAGGAATTGGCCGACTCAGGCAAACATTCGGCTTCGATCAACGCAGTTATTTACAGAGGAAGAACGGAACGGAATCTGCAAGTACCCCAAACGATGGCGAAAACTACACGGCTGCCGGAGCATTATAAAGTTAACACGCCGGAGTTGTTTTCGCTTGCCGCGTTCACTCATCTAAATCCGGAAAATTCCCTGCATACGGCCTTATGGGAAAAGTACGGTATGAACGACAAGTTCACAGCCCGGGACATTGCTTATCTGGTAAAGAACGGGAAGCTTCCGGAAGTAACGATCGCATATTTTCCGGGAAACGATAGCGTTCATCACCGAAAAGGCTCGATGGCGCTCCAAGGTATTGAAAGGGCTGACCGGGCGCTGCAGCACGTTCTCGATTCATACGGATCATGGGAGGAGGCGGTGAAAAGAACCACTTGGATGATTCTGGGGGACAGCGCTCAAAGTGATGTATTGGAAAATCGGGACGAATTCAAAGTGGATTTGCGCCCTCTTCTGAACGGGTACCGCATCGCCAAGCTTGACCGGCCGGTCGGACAAGACGACCAAATCGTCATCGCGGCTAACGAACGGATGGCCTACATTTACGCCCTCTCGCCCAGTCTAAAGCTTTCTGAGATCGTGAAAGGGTTACAAACGGAAGCCAAACTCGACATTATAGCGGTAAACCAGGATCATTCGGTACGGCTTACGGCTGGAGGACAAGGTGATAACGTTCTGTCCTATCGTCCAGGAGGACCATATTTGGATGAGTACGGGCAAAAATGGTCGCTGTCGGGCGATCCCAGGCTCGCGGACATTTCCCTCAGTGAACATCGGATTAAATACGGAAAATACCCGGACGTGCTGGCCCGATTATATGGTGCGCTCCATTCCCATGAAGGACGATATGCCGTCGTCACGGTGAAACCGGGATACGAATTGGCTGGTGAAAGCTCTCCCACCCATCGCGGAGGAGGAGCACACGGATCGCTGCATGAGGCGGATTCCATCGTCCCTCTCATTGTTGCCGGAACGGATTCACAGCCGAAACATCTAAGAATCGTTGACTTGAAAGACTGGATTCTCCAGATGGCTGACCGATATTCGCTTAGGCAGAGTTGACTAATCAATCTCTAGCTTATCCCTGTAAGCCTGAGGGTGGAGTTGCCAATTAGCGGCTTGGGGCCAAAGGTATAAGCATGCACCGAAGGTCTAGAGGAAATATTGGATGGATAGGGATGGAGAACTGTTCTATGCTTGTCGCATAATGTCGAAACATCCGTGGATTTTTCCGAACGGGATAACCGGGACTTCAGTGTGACATACTCTAGCCATATTGCGCATGAAAGCGCTCTCTGTTACTTTATCAATAGAATAGTATATTTTTACAAAAAATGCATCCGATTGATGGTCATACTCCAAAAGCCGGGAGGGATCGCTATTGATCGACAACAAGCCTTCAGGGGCAAATATGGGCGGCCAGCATACCTTTTCCGTACCCTCGATTTCGCTTCCAAAGGGCGGTGGAGCGATAAGGGGCATTTCCGAGAAATTTGCCGCCAATCCGGTCACCGGCGCTGCATCGATGGCCATTCCCCTTGCGTTCAGCCCCGGCCGCTCAGGCTTCGGACCTCAGATTTCGCTTCAGCACGACTCCGGTATAGGAAACGGACCGTTTGGTTTCGGCTGGACTCTCTCCATTCCTTCCATCTCTAGAAAAACAGACAAAGGTTTGCCTCGTTATCAGGACGCCGAAGAATCGGACGTCTTTTTACTCTCTGGTGCAGAAGATCTGGTGCCGGTTCTCCGTCCCGACGGAAGCCGCTATGAAGAATCGTCGGAGGGCTATACGATTCACAGGTACCGCCCCCGCATCGAAGGAACGTTTGCGCGCATCGAGCGATGGACTGACAGAGCGACGGGCCAGATTCATTGGTGTACCTATACTCCAGACAATGCCGCCGCTGTATATGGCCGAACGGAGAACAGTCAAATCGCCGATCCGGACGAACCCGCGCATGTGTACTCCTGGCTTCTTTGCGAAAGCCGGGACGACAAGGGGAATGCCGCCTTGTATGAGTATGCGGAGGAGAATGACACGAACGTTGACTTCACTCTGGCCAACGAGTCCAACCGCATGCGTACAGCCAACCGTTATTTGAAGCGTGTCAAATATGGCAACAGAGTTCCGCTTACGCTTCAGCCGGATTTGAACGCGGCGGAGTGGCTGTTCGAAGCGGTCTTCGACTATGAGGAAGGCCACTTTGAAGATCTCGGTCCTATAAATGCTTCGGATCACGCTGAAGAGAAGGATCATATCGGTGAACAGCGGCTGGTTCTCGCTTCACTAGATTCAGGCTCCGAATGGGCGGCGCGGCCGGACCCGTTCTCGTTCTACCGCGCCGGGTTTGAGGTGCGTACCTACCGCCGCTGCCGCCGCATGCTTATGTTCCACCGCTTCGCGGAGCTTGGCAGCGAGCCGTGTCTCGTACGCTCTACGGAGTTTGAATATGCGGACTTCGACTATGGCTCCGCGCAGATCGTGCCGGCCGAATCCGAGCTTGCGCATCAGGGCAGCACGCGCGCGGCGTCCTTTCTCCGCGCTGTTACACAATCCGGCTATATCCGTGATGAGAGCCGGCCTGTGACCATGCGAAACGGAGCTATCTATGTCTCCTATATTCAACAATCGATGCCTCCGGTAGAGTTCGAATACAGCAAGTTGGATATCCGGCAGGACATACGGGAACTGGAGCCGGAAAGCATAGAATACCCGCCGCCGGGATTCGGTGCTGCGCCCTCACGGTGGGTGGATCTGGACCGGGAGGGACTGCCAGGCATCCTGACGGAACATGGCGGCGGCTGGTTCTACAAGCCCAATTTGGGCGGGGGGCGCTTCGGCCCGCAGGAAATCGTTGCCCCAAGGCCCGCCGCTGCGGATCTTCTTCACGGACGGCAGGGGCTGCTGGACATCGAGGGGAACGGCCGGATCGGACTTGCTGTGCTGGACGGTCCCGCGCCGGGAGTGTACGAACGAACCGGGGATAGGAATTGGGAGCCGTTCTCGCCTTTCCGGCGGCGGCCGAATATCTCCTGGGATGATCCGAACCTCTGCTTCATTGATCTGGACGGCGATGGCCGCGCCGACGTGCTGATTACAGAGAACGAGGCTTTCACATGGTATCCGTCGCTGGGAAAAGAAGGGTTCGGCCCTGCCCGTTCGGTTCGGCAGCCTTCCAGCGAGGAGCCGGGTCCGCGGCTCGTACTTGCGGATGGGGAGCAGTCGATTTATTTGGCGGATCTGTCCGGCGACGGACTCACTGACCTTGTACGTATCCGCAACGGCGAAATTTGTTATTGGCCTAACCGGGGCTATGGCCGCTTCGGCGCAAAGGTAGTGATGGACGGCGCCCCCCGGTTCGACCTTCCCGGCCAATTCGATCAGGCGCGCATCCGCCTTGCCGATCTCGATGGTTCAGGCATTACCGACCTTGTCTATTTCGCGCGGGAGGGCGTGCGCCTCTACTTCAACCAGTCGGGTAATCGCTGGAGCATTCCGGTTCAGCTTGACGATCTTCCCCTGACGGGAGAGGAACTCTCCTCTGCAGCGGCCGTCGATTTGTTGGGGAATGGGACGGCTTGTCTTGTATGGAGCTCGTCCATGCCTGGAGAGGCACGCCGGAGCCTCCGCTACATCGATTTGACGGGCGGCCGGAAGCCGCATTTGCTGGTTAGGTCAATCAATAATCTTGGAGGCGAAACGGAAGTTCAATACGCGCCTTCAACAGCGTTTTATCTAGCTGACAAGCTCGCCGGGAGGCCTTGGGCTACCAAGCTTCCTCTTCCCGTTCATGTGGTCGAGCGTGTGGAGACCCGGGATCACATTACCGGTTACCGTTTTGTCAACCGCTACGTTTACCATCACGGTTATTTTGATGGCGACGAGCGCGAGTTCCGCGGCTTTGCCATGGTGGAGCGGCTGGATACCGAATCGTGGACCGGGAATGAGGCGGGAGAGGGGGAAGACGAGGGAAGCGGTGCCGCTGCAATCAACCAGCCGCCGGTTACGACGCGCACATGGTATCATACGGGCGCCTGCTTCGACCGGGAACGTGTTCTTCATCAGCTGCGGGGAGAATATTACCGGGGCGAGCCGTTTACGCCAGAGTCGATGCTGCCGCCGGAGCTGGATGACCGGGAATGGAAGGAATGCCTGCGGGCGCTGAAAGGGCTCCCGCTGCGGCGGGAGGTGTACAGCTTCGATGGATCGGAACAGGCCCCGCATCCGTACAGCGCGGAGGAACACAATTACGAGATTCGGTTGATTCAACGGCATGGGGAGCAGAGGCACGCGGTATGTCTCCCTATCGGCTGTGAGTCCCTTTCCGTACATTACGAACGCAATCCGGAGGACCCGCGCATCGCCCACATGCTGAATTTGGAGACGGATGAATACGGGAACTCACTCAAATCCTGCTCGGTCGTATATGGCCGCAGCACCGCTGATCCAGCGCTGCCTGCAGAAGTGACCGCCGGGCAGCAGCGCCTTTATATCGCTTACGCGGAGACGGATTATACCGCCGATATCGACCGGACAGTCCCTGTTTCCGCATACCGGCTGCGAGCACCATTTGAGTCGAGAAGCTATGAAATAACGGGCCTGGCCCCCGCTACCGGATTGTTCCGATTAGCGGAGATCAGGATGGGGATTGCCGGAGCTGCCGCGATTCCCTACGAAGCGCAGGCCAGCGGCTTGGCGCCACAGAAACGTCTGTTGTCGAGAACCCGGACGGTGTATGCCGATGATCATTTGAATCCGCTTCCGCCAGGGCGTCAGGACACGCTCGGGCTGGTTCATCAAAGCTTTAGGCTTGCTTTTACACCGGGAGCTATTGCAACCTGCTACGTGGGGAACGTAAGCGAAGCTGATTGTATTCAGGCAGGTTATGTGCACCTGGATGGGGATGAGAACTGGTGGATTCGATCCGGCACCGCGTTGTATCCCACCGATCCTGCCGCTCATTTCTATATTCCCATCGGAATGAAGGATCTCTTCGGAGTGGAGACGAACGCCGATTATGATGGGTATGATCTGCTCGTGGAGCGGGTTAAGGTCAAACAGGTAGCCTGGAATGAAAGCATCGCAGTCAACGACTACCGCGTGCTGGGTGCGGTGATGTTGACCGATCCCAACAAAAACCGCGCCGCCGTGGAGATGGACGCTCTGGGAGTCGTCGTCAAATCCGCTGCCATGGGGAAGGAGGGAGGCGGAGACGGCGATTCGCTGGACGATCCGACCATACGGGTGGAATACGATCTGTATCAATGGATGAAAGGCCGCAAGCCTAATTATGTCCGCATGCTTGCCCGCGAGCTGCACGGCCCAGCCAATCCAAGGTGGCAGGAAAGCTACGTGTACTCGGACGGGAACGGGAGCGTGGTTATGATCAAGCGGCAGGCCAATCCCGGCAAGGCCCTGCGGGCGAGTCCGGGCGGCATCATCTTGGAGGTGGACGCCAATCCGCGCTGGATCGGCAGCGGCCGGACGATTCTGAACAACAAGGGCAACCCTGTCAAGCAGTATGAGCCTTACTTCAGCGCGACGCACGAGTATGAAGACGAGCGGGGCCCCCGGGAAATCGGTGTGACCCCGATCCTCTATTACGATCCTCTCGGGCGCAACCTGCGGACGGAGTACCCAAACGGCACTTATACCAGGGTCGAATTTGATCCATGGCATCAGAAGATTTACGATGCCAACGATACCGTCACAGACAGCGGATGGTATGCCAAGCGGGGGAGTCCGGACCCGGCGGCCGAGCCGGAGCCGCAGAATAATCCCGAGCGGCGCGCCGCCTGGCTTGCGGCCAAGCATGCGAACACGCCTGGAATCATCCGCCTCGACAGCCTGGGCCGTCCATTCTATACGGTGACCGACTATGGAGGCGGCAGGACCGCGGCCGTCCGTTCGGAGAGCGATCTGACGGGCCGTCTCACCAGAGTGTTCGACCAACTGGGGCGAGAGGCCGCAAGCGGATTTGTCAGCATGGCCGGTTCTCCCGTCTTTGGAGAAAGCGCAGAGAAAGGGCGCCGCTGGATTTTTCAGAATGCGGCGGGCGCAATAGTAAGGACCTGGGATGAGCAGGGCCGTCATTTTCGCACCGAATACGATTCTCTTCAACGTCCCGTCGGCATCTATGTACAGGAAGCAGGACAGTCGGAAATTCTGTTCAGCTATATGGTATATGGCGACCGGTATCCCGATGGTGAACAGCTGAACCTGCTGGGGGCGGTCCATCAGATTTTCGATCAGGCCGGTATGGTGCGGCTGGCGGAGGCGGATTTTAAAGGCAATCCCAAGCGGGTGGAACGAATTCTGTCCAGCGATTACAGCCAAAATTTAAATTGGGATATATTGTTGAATCAACCCGATTATACCGCTATTCAGGCGGCGGCAAACGCCGCGCTGGACACGAGTGAGGTCTTTCGGGCTTCCGCAGATTACGACGCTCTGAATCGCCCGACTCTGGTGACTCTCCCGGATCGCACCGTCGTCAAGCCTGTATACAATGAAGCGAGTGTTCTGGCTTCGCTTTCGGCGCAGATCGGTGGACAGGGCACTTTTATCGAGTTCCTGAAAGAGCAGGACTACGACGCAAAGGGCCGCCGTCTGAATGCGCTTTACGGAAATGAGGCGTGCAGCCGGTATTTCTATGATCCCAAAAGCTTCCGTCTGCTGGGCCTGGTAACCTTCGGGTCCGGTGATGACCCGAATACCGGGGCGCTGCAAAATCTGCATTACAGCTATGATCCGGTTGGCAATATTACACACATCAAGGATGAGGCCCGGCAAACGCATTATTTCAACAACGCTGTCGTCCATCCCGACAGCTTGTTCGAGTACGATGCGGCCTATCAGCTGATCCGGGCAGCCGGGCGCGAGCATGCCGGCGGCGTCAATGACGGAATCCGGACGGATGCCGATCTTGACTTTGTACCGCATCTGCCTCATTCCAATAACACGGAAGCCGTGCGCAGATACACCGAGGAGTATGAGTACGACCTTTTAGGAAATATTACGGTGCTGCGTCATCGTTATGCGGCCCAGGCGGGCATTGGCAGCGGCTGGACACGCCGTTACAAATATGGCTATGAGAATGATGCGGCCAATTCCACCAACAGGCTGGTTTCAACTAGCATGCCGGGTGATCCGGAACCGGGTCCATACAGTGGGAACTACAACTATGATGCCTTCGGCAACATGACCAAGATGCCGCATTTGGTGAGCCTGAGCTGGAATTTCCTCGATCAGTTGCAGAAGGCGGATTTGGGCGGCGGCGGCATGGCGCATTACGTCTATGATCTGGGAGGACAGCGAATCCGCAAAGTAATCGAGCGGGGCGGGAACCTGAACCTGGAGTGGATTTACCTGGGCGCGGTCCTGATCTGCAGGCGCAGGCGGAGAGATACGGGCGAGCTTCGCTTCGAGCGCTGGACGGTTCATCTTAGCGACAACACCGGGATTATCGCGCGGGCCGATACCAAGACCCGGGACGAGGACGGCAGCGATCCTGCCAATCCGCTGAACCTGCCGTTAATTCGTTACCTCTACTCCAATCATCTGGGCTCAGCGGTGCTTGAGACGGACGAAGACGGCAATCCCGTTTCCTACGAGGAGTACCATCCCTACGGGACCACGGCGTACCGCCTGGCGAAGCCCGGATATGACCTGAGTCTGAAGCGGTACCGCTTCAGCGGCAAGGAACGCGATGAGGAGACGGGCCTGTACTATTTCGGGGCGAGATATTACGCACCGTGGCTGGGAAGGTGGACAAGCAGCGACCCTGCCGGATTTGCAGCCGGATTGAACCTTTATCGCTATTGTTCGAATAATCCGGTCATGTGGCGTGATCCCAATGGCACAGAGGAGCAGCATACCGATTATTTGCTCAAGGATCTCGGTCTGGAGGGAGTTACGGATCCCAAGGAGTTCTCAAGCAAGCTTAGAGCCAGCGGCTATGACTTTACCGGCTATGACGATAATGGCAAGGCGGTAAGCCCTGACGCTTCAGGCAAAGGCGTAGGATTGGCCAAACGCGCCGGTGATAACTGGGATGTCGGCCGTTGGTTGAAAATACCCGGTACAGGCGATGGGACTAACGGACAGAACAGTTCTCCTGGCGCCGGGAAGGCGCCCCCGGGCGAAGCTGACAGCAAAGCGCCTCCACCCGATAAGCCGAAGACGGGAAGTCTTGGCAGCGGCGGCACTGAGCTAAGTCTCGCTGCTCCGGAAGCCGAGCTGTTTATATGGAAGCATTCATTCAAAAACGAAGGATTAAGCGGGAGCCGAAGAGGGTTCATTCTTCAAAATATGTATACCAATAATCCCCGTGTCTGGCAGACGGATAATGTGAAGGACTTTGACTTTGAACCGCCGGGCGGGAACAAGGTTCAGCAAATCAAATCTACGGACAGTACGGACGCCAAATACATCAGGCAGTTTACAAGAGATGCGACCCGGGCCGCAAGCGACGCGGTCACCGCCAATCCAACCGGGACAATGGCCGGAAAAAGACCGCAAGCGGTCATGATCGCTCCGACGGACGCCCCCAAGTCAGTGGAAACAGCCGTCGATGGGGCGCTGGCAGGCGCGCGCAAGCCAATACCCAACAATCCGCTTGATCCTCAGTATGTGAGGGGACTGCCCGGCTTGATTGGAACAGCCGGAAAGGTTCTGACGGTGGTGGGAACGGGATTGTCGGCCTTTTCGCTAGGTGCGGATATCGCGAGGGGCGACGCAGCCATGGGTGTTGGGGACGCGCTTGGAACGGTGGGCGGCGGACTGGAGATATACGCAATGACCACTGCGGGTGCTACAGTTGCAGGCTTTAGCGCATTAACTGTCGGGGTAGCTATTGGAGGCTTGGGCATAGCGGTTACATCAGGAGTAAGCGGATACAGAGCTTATCAGGCGGGTGACATGAAGGGTGCGGTAGCCGGGGGCGTAGGGGTCCTTGCCGGTCTGGCCATCGCGGCCGGAGCGATAGGAATATTGGCGGGAGTCGCGGGGGCGCCGCTGCTGCTTGCCGCTGGAGCCATTGCCGCTATCGGAGTCGGCATATTTCATGCCGGTCGTTTCTTCGATCTATGGTAGGGAGTGCAATAGATAATCGGTTGCATGGACCAAACAATGCAAGGCTTAAGAAACGGAGGATAAGCGATGAATAGAATCATCTTCCCACAAGGGTTGAAGATCTCTCCGGATACGCTCGGCGGCAGGTCGATTGGCGAATTGCAGTCTGCGCTTCAGAAGCTGAAGCTGGACATCTCTCCGAGCGACCTTGCCCGCAAAGAAATGGGAACCTCCACACAGGAAGCGATACGAACCGTTCAGGAACGGGTCGGCCTTCCTGCGGACGGGAAATTGACAAAAGAAACCGTGGCCAAACTGAACGCGGAGCTGGCGCATACCTTTGTGGCCGGGAACAAGACGCGGACGCAGCGTCTTCAGGAGCTGCTGCAGCGCGTGGGGCAGCCGATTGATCCCGAAGAAATTAGGAACCGGAGATTTGGACCCAGCACCGAGCAGGTCCTGAAGCGATTCCAGGCCAACATGAACCTGGCGCAGGACGGACGGGTATCGGATGAAGTTGTAGCCAGATTACGCGCTGAAGCGCTCAAGGCCCGTTTCAGCTCCAAGGGACAAGTGGCTGTGCTGCATCGAACCCTTCTGCGGGCGCTCCACACCGCCAAGCTCGGCGAGGTGCGGGTAGATCACGGCGAGCTGCGCGGAAGGCATATTGGAGCTTCAACCCGGGCCGCGCTTAAAGCCTTGCAGCAGAAGTATGGTCTGCCCTCTACCGGAGAGCTGGACCCTGACACCTATGACCGGCTGATTTCGCTTGCGGCCAGCATTCCGCAGCCTATTATGCGTATGAAGCCGGGGAGTGCGGGGGAGCTGAAGCCGATCCGAAAAACGGCAAGGCTCAATATGAAGGCCCGCCACGTCAACGATGTGCAGGAAGCTTTGGCTTATCTGGGGTACAGCATCAATGAACAAGAGTTCAAGAGCCAAACCTTCGGCAAATCGACCCGGGAAGCCCTGGTTGAGTACCAGCGTACCCGGTTACTGCCTGTAACCGGGCATGCCGAAGGTCCGACCTTGGAGAGTCTCAACCGCGATTTGCGTCAGGTCAACCCCCTGGCAAGCGAGAAAGAATATGCTTACCGCGTGCGCGGATCGGTACGCGACCCTCTCTGGGCCGGTATGGGCGGAATTAAAATACAGGTGTGGGAGAGGCTGATCGGCGGCCCGGGCGCTCTGCTTTCCGAACGTCAGACGGCTGGAAACGGATTTTTCGATATCCCCTATGAACCGCCGCGCGATTCGGCCACCAAGCAGATCAAGCGGTCGTTCTCCCTGGAGGTCAAAGCGCTGGGCGTCGGCAATCAGGAGATTGGCAGCCGTACGCTGGTCAACCCCACCATGATTTGCTGGGCCAATTTCACGCAGGGCGACGAGCCTTACCGCGGCATTTCCGAGTTCGAATCGCGCATGGCCGAGCTGAACAAGGCCATAGCACCCACAGCCGTAAAATCGCTCGTACAGACGGAGCAGAACCGGCAGATCAGCGAGGCGTCGCTGCGGGCCGGAATGGCTGCCGAAGACATCATGCGTCTCGTGCTCGCGCATCTCGCCGCCGACAAGCTCAAGCATCCGGTTCTGGGTCCTGAAGCCTGCTATGCCTATATCGGACAGAACCTGCCTCCCAGCCTGCCCGGCGATCTCATCGAGAGCACCGAGGACTGGGAGCTGATTGACCAGCTTGTCGAATCGGCCTGCGGCGGGCTGGTGTTCATGGACGGCGAACTTCAGGCGTCGGCTTTCGGGAACGCCATTACGCTGAATCTGATGCCAATTGCGGTAGTCTTGCAAAAGCAGGCCATCCTTGACGCTCTTGCGGCACTCAAGCGGACTTATGCGCTCGAAAAGCCGATTCTGATCGGCAATGGCAGCTTGCAGGCTCTTCTTGAGGCGTCGCCGGGGATGAAGCCGCACTCCGGCGCCGTTGCGGACACATTTATCAAGTTCAAAAGCCTCGGCCCCGATTTCTGGTCTCACTTAAGCGAGAACGCAGTCGAATTCGGCGGGAAAGAGGCCGTTGCGGAATTTGAAACGGTCGTTAACGTAGGCCATATCACCAAGAACTTCAAGCCCATGCTGAATCTGCTGAAGCAGAAGATCGCCGATCCGAATTTCACGCAGATTCAATCCGTCCGGGATCTTGCGAAGCTTACAACCGGGCAGTGGGAAGACCTGATTAACGAGAATGGAGGGCAGGTGCCTCCGAATACAGACGGCACGGATAACCAGGCTTCGACTTATGCCGCCACGCTGGCCAGTCAGAGCGAGCGGCTGTTTCCGGCCGTTGCGCTTGCTGCGGCGGTTAGCCGCAGCGAGAGTAATCCGCTGCCACATGCGGCTGAAGTTCAGAAACTGCTTGACCAGCATCCTGATCTTGAACTTCGCACAGCGAATCTCAATGTTTTTTTCGAGGAAAAGGGCATTACGGATTCGGACGTTCTTCAGGAAACCCGGGTGCTGCAGCGTGTACACCGGATTGCGCCTACCGCCATGGCCGGGCAAGCGCTGCTTGACCTGAAGATCCACAACTCGGCTCAAATCATGTCGCTCGGCAAAGCACAATTCGCGGAAGCCCTAACGGCTACCCAGCTGGTTGACAAGCGTACAGCGCTTACCGTCTACGGCTTGGCCGAGTATCAATATGCGCAGGTCCTGCAGCGAATCGCGGATTATCGCCTGGAGCTGCACGGTACGAATCCGCGCGCTATCATGGATTTTACTTTCACGCCGGAGGAACTGCCTTCGGCTTTAGCGGGGAGCTCCGATTTGGAGACCCTGTTCGGCTCGCTTGATTTTTGCGATTGCGCCGACTGCCAATCGGTGTGCGGTCCATCCGCATATCTGGCCGACCTTTTGCGCTACCTTGACAGCCATAACTCCGAGACAGCCGGCAAGACGGTAAAAGACGTGCTCTTCGGCCGGAGGCCGGACATCGGCAATATCAAGCTTAACTGTGAAAATACAGAAACACCGCTGCCTTATATTGATCTGGTGTGCGAAGTTCTGGAGAACGCCATTCCCGCGCCGAGTCCGAACTTCAGCTTTCAAACGACCCGAACCGCAGCGGAGCTGCGGGCTTTTCCGGAGCACGTCAAGGTTGACGCCTACAACACGCTGAAAGCTGCCAACTACCCGCTGGACAATGCCTTCAACCTGTGGCAGGAAGAGGCGAGGGGATATTTGCAGCATTTGGGAGTTCCCCGGTGGGAGCTTATGGAGGCTTTTCAGACGGTCCAGTCCGGGGCTGCTCCATCACCTTCCAATGTCAGCATTGCCGGAGAATATTGGGGGATGTCGACGCACGAAACGGGGATGGTTACTGTACTAGCGGGCACGGCAGCCAGCCAAACGGTATTTTGGGGATTTGATGCCAATCTCACCGAGATTGCCATCTCCGGCTTCATGCGCCACAGCCGTTTGAGCTATGGGCAGCTGCTCGACCTGCTCTGCGTACGCTGGATTAACCCCCCGGGCGATCCGGGTAAAATGGTGATTGAACGTCCTAACGCCACCTGCGATACCGATATGCAAAAAATAGTCAACCTCACCCCTGACCGCCTCGACAAAATGCACAGGTTCCTGCGTCTGTGGCGGCATACCGGCTGGGCCATGTGGGAGCTGGACCTCCTGATTCGAAATACCGTTCTTGGCGGCGGCATCATGAACCAGGAGCTGCTCGCGAGGCTTAAGCGGTTTCGGCAAGTTCAAGAGCGGCTGGGCCTGCCGGCAGATGAGACGCTGGCACTGTATGGCGATATCAATACTGAAATTCGGGTACAGCCAGACAAGCCTGAGCGCAGCATTGATCCGCTGTACAAGGTGATGTTCCTTAACCCTGCCGTGGTCAGTCCGGCCGACTCCGGATTCGTCCTGCCTCTTGACGGCAGCGGCCATCTACCGGAGCACAAGGCGACCCTGCTGGCGGCGTTCGCGTTAACAGAGGCAGACCTGGAACTGCTGCTTGCTAGACTGGGAAATAACAGCCTCACGCTTGCCAACCTGTCGAAGCTCAACCGCTACGTGGTCCTAAAGCGGGGGCTGGGAATCGGGATTAAAGATTTGCTGGCCATGGAATCATTGTCCGGCGCTGCCGATATTTTCGCTTCGCCCCAAACTACACTGGAGTTCATTGGGATGCTGGACTGGGTGGCGAAATCCGGCATGTCCGCGGATGAGCTGGACTATCTCTTGAATTTCAGGCCGGAATCGCCTTACGGCCTTCGTGAAGAAGCGATAACCGGATATGTGGCGGCTCTCCGTGAAGCGCTGCGCAGCAGCGCAGCCGCCCAGCGGGAAGGCACGATCATTTCGCAGGTTGCAGCGGCGTTTACGCTGCCCCCCGGACAGGTTCAACTGCTTCTCGGTGTGATATTGGAGGGGAAGACGCTCGGAGCGCATCTGAATGCTCCGGCTTTAACGCTAAGAGACGGCACCGGGGTGTACACGCTGGCGATTACAGCCGGAAATTTTCCTGAAATTTATAGAACTTACCGCTTGCTGCACAAGCTGGCCAAGCTGCTGACCCGCCTTAAGATGACCAGGGACGACCTTGGATGGCTGTTGCAAAAGGCCGGAGACTTCAATCTTCTTAACCCGGGCGTCCTGCCAGTGACCGGGAGCGCGGTACCTGCGGCGCCGCTGTTTCCCGCTTGGCTGGCGCTGTTCCAATGGCTATCCTTCAAAGGTCTGTATCCCGAACCGGAAGGGATATCCCTGCGGACAATATTTGATCTTGCGATGGCAGCCGCAACTCCGTCTAACGAAATAATAGAATCCATTGCCGAATTGACGCAGTGGAATTTAGACGATCTGAATGATCTGGCAGCAGGCCTGGGGCTTCAGCACGGCGGGGTGTCTTCCGATTACACGCGCATTGGAAGCTATCTCCGGCTCCTGGAATGCTTTAAGCTGATCAAGCGAACGGGCATCCGTGCGGGCACACTTCTTGCCTGGAGTAATCGTGATAACGATACGGGCGGCGCCCAGGCTTTGGTATCGCAGCAAATCCGTCAGGCCGTCAAGTCCAGATACGATTACAGCGTCTGGCTGGACAAGGCGGCGCCGATGGAAGACGCGCTGCGGGAGAAGAAGCGCAATGCGCTGATCAGCTATCTCGTGGAGACTTCGCAGCGTACCGCAAGCCCCGATATTGAGGTTGGCGGCAAAAAGTACGCCAACCCGTCCTATTGGCGTGATGCCAATGACCTTCTGGAATATTATCTGATAGACGTCGAGATGGGAGTCTGCCAGCTAACCTCGCGCATCAAGCAGGCTATTAGCTCGGTACAAATGTTCGTGCAGCGGTGCATGCTCGGTCTTGAGCAGCCTTTTGTCGAGGTTTCCCGGGCGGAGCAGCAGGAGACCGTCACAGACAACAGCTGGAGCCAATGGAAATGGATGAAGAGCTATCGGATCTGGGAAGCCAATCGCAAAGTATTTCTGTATCCCGAGAACTGGATCGAACCGGAGCTCCGCGATGATAAATCGCCGTTCTTTAAAGAGCTGGAAGCGGAAATCATGCAGAAAGACATCACCTTCGAAAATGCTCAAACGGTCTTTCTGAACTATGTGCAGAAGGTGCACGAGGTGGCGCGTCTTGAGATCACAGGGGTCTATTACGAGCTGGACGATACGGATCCAAGGGATAACTTGGCGCCCGACATCAATCTATTTCACGTAATCGGCCGGACCCGGGCACATCCTTCAATTTACTACTACCGACGGTTCGACCTGAATTATGGAGAGTGGACAGCCTGGGAAAAAATCGACGTGGACATCCAGAGCAACCAGGTGATTCCCGTCGTTTATAACCGGCAGCTGTATCTGTTCTGGCTGAGTTTTATCGAGAAGCCCCAGAAAGTAAAGAAGCAGCCGCCGGCCAAGCCCAGCAACGATACGAACGTACCCGAAACACCGAATCAGATCGAGATTCAACTGGCGTGGAGCATGCAAAAAGACGGCGGTTGGACAGCCAAGCGTGTATCCAAGCAAAAGCTTATCCATCCGTGGCAGCGCCCTCTCTATGCCTACAATCTGAAGCCGCGCTACAAGAGCCGGGAAAATCTGCTATGGCTGGACATTTACATCTCCCAGTCACCGGAGTTTAACAGCACTCGCTTTTGGGACGCTTACCGCAATACTCGGGAATATGTTACCGCTACCCATCCTTACGATGAGCGGGCAAGGCCGTGGCATTCTTCTTCGTTCGTGTTCGACGGAGAGGTGGTAGACGTCAAGATGAAGGGGCTGAACGGCCAGTACCATGTGCCGGACAGCAGCGGAGTCGCTACCGACGCACTGACGCAAACTAACTCGTATACTTACGTGCACGACAATTTCGGTGAAGAAGGACGGGCTATCCACAAGCTGTCAGGCCCGTATGAGATTGCGCCCCGGCTGCCTTTGCCGGCTGGCATGCATTATGACAATGTGCGGCTCGCAAATGACAAACGGCTGCTTAACGGAGGCAATGCCAATGTACTGCAGAACGGACATACCCAGACACTGCTGAGCGCGGCAAAATCACCGTTTGAAATCGTTTTTTCCCAGCATCAGATTGCCTTTGATACAGCGATGTGGGGAAGGGTTCCTTTGTTCTATCAGGATAATTTCCGTACATTCTTCATAAAGCCGGAATGGCAGCAGGTGATCGTCGGCTATAACCAAACGCTCCAAACGTATAATTATAACTTCTATCCGTTTTACCATCCGTATACTGCGCTGTTCATGCGAGAGTTGAACCGATCGGGAGTAGACGGGTTGCTAAACCGGCGCATCCAGCTCAGACCGCAGGAATACTATCCGGGTAACAACTTCAGCTTCGGCAGCTACAGTCCGAGTTCGGTCGCCAAGCCGGATAGTACAGTCAAGCATGATATCGTCGATTTCGAGCGCTATGGGGCGTACTCCATCTATAATTGGGAAATATTTTTCCATGCGCCCCTGATGATCGCTTGCAGATTGAGCGCGAACCAACGCTTTGAGGAAGCCATGCGGTGGTTCCACTATATTTTTGACCCGACCAATGTTGAGACGCCAAATGTTCCGCAGCGCTACTGGATCACCCGGCCGTTCTTCGAACAGAGCAGCGATGATTACCGGAAGCAGCGGATTGAGAATCTTCTCCGGAATATCGAACAGCACAGCGACGAACTGAAAGCCTGGAAGAATCACCCGTTTAAGCCGCATCTGATCGCCCGTTACCGTCCTGTGGCTTATCAGAAGGCCGTGGTGATGAAGTACTTGGATAACCTGATTGCCTGGGGAGACCAGCTCTTTCGGCGGGATACGATTGAATCCATAAATGAAGCCACCACGCTTTACGTGCTGGCGTATAAGCTGCTTGGAAGAAGGCCGGTGAAGGTACCGGGTGCCGGTCATGCGGATCGTTCATATAATGAGCTGACGGCTGACGGAGCCCTTGACCCGTTTGGCAACAAGCAGGTGGATGTCTTAATGGAGAACTTTACGGATGTGCCGGTTCGGGTAACCCGGACAGCGGAAGGGGCTGAGCCGCTGCCGCGCCTTGAGGTAGCCTATTTCTCCATCCCTAACAACGGAAGGCTGCTCGAATACTGGAATACGGTCGAGGACCGGCTGTTTAAAATCCGGCATTGCATGAATATTGAAGGGGCCGTAAGGCAGCTGCCGCTGTTCGAGCCGCCCGTTGACCCGGCGCTTCTCGTCAAAGCTGCGGCTGCTGGCGTGGACCTTGGCAGTGTGATGAGCGATATTGCAACTGCGCCGAGTCCTTACCGCTTCGAGCGGCTGGCGCAAAAGGCGGCGGAGCTGTGCGGCGAAGTCAAGACACTGGGGGACAAGCTGCTCTCTGTTCTGGAGAAATTCGACGCAGAGGGGCTTGCTCTTCTCCGCTCAACCCAGGAGATCCGGCTGCTTCAGGCTGTGCGTGAAGTGCGCATGAAGCAGGTGGAGGAAGCAAATGAGAGTTGGGCGAGCTTGGAGCTGAGCAAATTGATGGCGGCGCAGAAAAAGGAATACTTTACAAGCCGCGACTTGATCAGCCCTTGGGAGGGTATAGCTCTTGGGCTTGGCGGAATTTCGGCAGCGGCCCAGGCTGCGATCGCTGTCGGTTATGCCCTGGCAGGCGGCCTGGCGCTCATTCCCCGGTTTACAGCCGGTGCCGCCGGCTTCGGCGGTTCTCCGGAAGCCACTGTGGACGCGGCTGATGGACTCCGATTCTCAAAAGCAGCCGAGGCGGCTGTGATGACCTTAAGCGCTGTCGCCGCAGCAACGGACAAGCTGGGATCGCTGGCCTCCACGATGGGAGGCTACTGGCGCAGAAAAGAGGAGTGGGACTTCCAGGGCGGGCTGGCAGAGACGGAGATTCTCCAAATCGACAAACAAATAGCGGGTGCTAAAGTGCGTTTGGCCATTGCCGAGAAGGAGCTGGAGAACCACGAGCTGCAGATCGAGGAGGCCCATGCCGCTGACGAGTACATGCGGAGTAAATATACTAACCAGCAGCTATATGAATGGCAGATCCGCCAAGTGTCGTCTATCTATTTCCAAAGCTACCAAATGGCTTACGACATGGTTAAACGGGCGGAGAAGTGCTTTCAGTTCGAGACAGGCAATCCGGCGTCGACATTTGTGCAGTTCGGCTACTGGGACAGCCTGAAGAAAGGTCTGCTGGCCGGTGAGAGGCTGACGAACGACCTCCGTCGTATGGAGGCGGCTTATCTGGAATCCAATACGCGTGATTTGGAATTAACGAAGCATGTTTCGCTGGCTGAGTTTCTGCCTCTCAGCTTACTGGCACTGAAAGAGGGCGGTGCCTGCTCAGTAATTTTGCCGGAATGGCTATTTGATATGGATTATCCCGGCCATTTTTCCCGCCGCATCAAGACGGTCTCCATCAGCATTCCATGCGTAACGGGACCGTATACCGGAGTGAACTGCACACTGTCGCTGACCAATCACGGCATACGAATAAACGATAATGTGGCTGCGGGTTATGGAAATCCGCTGGCCGCCGGGGATATCCGGTTCTACAAGAGTCCCGTTCCGGTAACCGCAATCGCCACCAGTCATGGACAGAATGATGCCGGAATGTTCGAGCTGAACTTTGAAGATGACCGATATCTGCCTTTTGAGGGTGCGGGAGCGGTGAGTGAATGGCGGATCCAGCTGCCTCAGGAGAATAATCAATTCGATATGTCGACGATTTCCGATGTAATCATTCATCTCCGTTATACAGCCAAGGCCAGTGGAAATCTGGACCTGGTCAAAGCTGCCAAAGACAATGTAGCCGCCATCCTGCCGCCGTCAGGGAAGCGTCTCCTGGTACTGAACCATGAGTTCGGAACGGCCTGGCAGCGTTTCCTGCATCCGGTCGCGGGTGCCGAACAAGTGCTGACTTTTGCATTGGACCGCGAACATCTGCCATTCTATGCGCGCGGTAAAAGCAATATCAATCTAACCAAGATAGACCTATTCGTGGAAACCAAGGAAACCGGCAGTTTCAGCGCCAAACTGAAGGTTCCGGGCGCAGCGGCGGCGTCCGATGAGACGATGAATCCCGATCCGGCATTTGGCGGCTCACAGCACCTTGCCAAGAGCGGCTTTGCCGCCGGCGTGCCGCTGCTGGGCGAATGGCAGCTCCAAATCAAGAAGTCGGCGGACACTGACTTCAAATCGCTGCAGCCGGGCATCATCCGGAATGCCTATCTGGTTGTGGAGTTCAAGACATCATGAAGCCGGAGCGCACGCTGCGCCGCATTACGGAAATGATTGTCCACTGCTGCAGTCCGGATGAGGTTCTGCTGTTTGGCTCCTATGCCAAATGCCAGGATAACAGCGATAGTGATCTGGATATTTTGGTCATAGGCAATTTCCGCAGTTCTCCGTCTCTTCGCGGAAACGAGATTAAGCAATGGCTGCGGCGTTATCCCATCACTGTGGACCTGCATTTGATGACACGCGAAGAGATAGAAGCCGAGCTGCGGCAGCCGTACGGTTTCGTTCGTTCCATTCTCTCAAGCAGCGTGGTCCTGTACAGAAAAAAATGAACTTTGACAAATAAATATATTGAAAAAATATTAAAAATAGGTTAAAATGTTAGTATTCGGAAGAACTTAAAGTCGAAGTATTGTTGCGGAATGTTCCCAGGAGGAAAAGCTACGGCATAAAAAGACTTCTGATCTATTCGAGAGTCCCTCGGCCACTCTGTGCCTGAGGGCTTCTCTTCGTTTAGGAAACTAAACTTAACGGAGTTGATTGTTCATCAGCTCAATTAGCAGAAGAGTATGGACAAACTTTGCTTAAGTATTTTTTTACTCATTGGGTTGAACTGAGAACGACGGGACAATTTCATCTCATGAATGAAGTCTATAAGAGAAGCTTTACGCAAATATTTAATGAGAAGGCGATTTCATATGCTTAAATTCTATCGTACCAACCCTAAACAAGTGCTTCATGTTGGCGATTCGGCTTCGGATGTGCTCGGAGCTAGTAGAGAAGGCATCGTAACTTGCTGGATTAATAGAAATAATAGAGTTTGGGAGCATGATGTTAAACCAGACTACATAGTACAGTCATTGAATGAAATTGAAGAATTATTGATGACAAGAAAAAATTAGGGCGATAGTTCTAAACCTTAGGCTGAGCGTGCATCCATTCCAACTAAGGCAGAGTGCCTGTTTCGACAAGTAAAAGGTGGTAATTACTGACCATTGATTTTATATTCGATTATTGTCACAATAGAAATGCTATTATATATTACGAAATTGTTACTTTTATGTGGGCTAGGCCAGAGAAGAGTCAAGTGCCGCTGAATCTATAATTCGAGAGCCGATGCTTGATTTGAAAATAGGTCTTTTTTTGCATCAACAAAAGTATGTTCCCCGCCGATATAGAATTTGAACTACACTATAGATGCTGTACATAAAGAACGGGGAGGAGCTGAAAATGCCAGAAGGCCGTATTCACTTGGTTCAGAACGGGCAAAGTGTAAAGGATAATCTGAGCCCGGCAAAGGAACTGGCCTTGCGCTTGATTGAGCTGTCCGGCGGGCTGGACAATGTGTCGGAAGTAGCTCACTGTACAACCCGTATCCGCCTCAGGTTACAAGACAGCACCCGCGTGGATGAAGCCGGCCTTGCGCAAATCGAAGGGGTTCAGAACGTGTTCGTTCATACCGGACAGCTGCAAATTATTCTGGGACCGGCAATCGTCTTTAAGGTGCACCGTCAAATAGTTCGTCTTCTTCAGGACTCTGGACCCGAACATAAGCGGGAAGCGGAACGTCAGCACGGAACTGGCGAACCGGAAAGCCCCGTCCCCATCGCGGGGGCCGGCGATACCTCGCTTCCTTCCTTGCGGGGGGCATGGAAACGGAAAGTCTGGGCGCATCAGGCAGGAGAAGATTCATCTACGGAGCTGAATGACTCGGCAAAAAGGGGCTTGATTGGCCGGGTGATGGGGGCGGTCGGCTTTTTTTCCGATATCGTAGTGCCGATCATCCCGCTCTTCGTCGCGGTTGGCCTGCTTCTCGGCTTGATCAGCATGATCAAAGCCTTCGGTTGGGCGTCCCCTGACAGCACATGGTTTCGGACGCTATTATTGCTGACCGGCTCGGCCTTTCAAATCTTGGCCGTGATGTTCGGTTATCATGCGGCTAAGCGGTTTGGGGGCACCCCTACGCTCGGCGCCGCTATCGGAATTGTCATGACCCGGCTCGACTTATTGCATATGGCAGGAACCGGCGGAACAGCGTTACTTAACCCTGCAGATTTAACGAACACCCCGCAGTTTGGCTATCAAGGCACCGTAATTCCGATTATTCTTGCGGTATTGTTGATGACGCTGATCGAGAAGGGGCTGCGGCGGATTGTTCCGCCATCAACCACCATTTTGCTGGTTCCCTTTCTCAGCTTTGTCGTTGGAGGCGGCCTCGCTGTTCTGGTCATTGGGCCGCTTGCTGCGCATCTGGGCGGCTTTCTTAGCGGCTTGCTGGAAGAGGTGTACCGATTTGGGAGTACGGTATTCGGGCTGGTCCTTGGCGGGATCTATGGTCTTATCGTCTTGACCGGGCTGCACCACGGCATTCAGGCAATTGAAATCGGGCTTATTTCCAATCCAAACGTCGGGGTCAACTTTCTGCTTCCCATCTGGTCGATGGCGAATATCGCTCAAGGCGGGGCCGGACTTGCGGTGTATACAAGAACCCGGGACAGCGAGTTGAAAAAGATAGCGCTTCCCGCCTCGATTACCGCCTTTCTTGGGATTACTGAGCCGATCGCATTCGGCGTCAACCTGAAGCTTGGCCGCCCTTTCCTGGGCGCAGCGGCGGGAGGGGCGGCGGGAGGGGCTTATGTAGCCTTTCATGAGGTGGTAGCCAATTCGTTCGGATTGACCGGGATTCCGATGATCGCCTTTATTGTCCCGCCTGGACACATCAATTTCATTCATTATATGGTCGGTCTCCTGCTGGCTGCGGGAGTGGCCTTCGTAGTTACCTGGGTTCTAGGAGTCGACACGCATCGGCAAGAACAATGATTCAAATACCAATCGTAAAAGCACAGGAGAATATCATGAAAATCAAAAAAATTCTGAACAATAACGCGGTTGTGGTACACGACCTTGGAGAAGAAAAGATTGTCATGGGTTCCGGTATTGCTTTTCAAAAAGGAAAAAACGATATTGTCGATCCGTACCGCATCGAGAAAGTGTTCATTATGGACGATCCGGATCAATATAGCCATCTGAAGGAGATGTTTCGAACACTGCCCGAAGAGGAAATTGCCGTGTCGGAGAACATCATTTCCTTTGCGGAGAGCGAACTCTCAGTAACCTTCAAAAAACATATTCATATTGCGTTGACCGATCATCTCTCATTCGCTTTAAAGCGGCTTAGCAAAGGTATGGTCATTCAGAATACGCTTCTGCAAGAAATCCGGATTCTCTATCCGCAAGAATTCCAAATCGGGCTGCACGCGAAAAGAATCATTCGAGATAAATTGAATATCGAAATTCCGGATGACGAGGTCGGTTATATCGCCATGCACATCCATACTGCTTGGGTTAATGCCGGAGCTTCAGGGGCAGGTACGGACAGAGCGGCCTTAATCCGGGATATTGCCGAAGGAGTGGAACGTATCGCCGGTGTTTTTTTGAACCGGGCTTCTGCCACCTATGAGCGTCTGGTGAATCAACTCGAAAATATTCTTAGAACCGATGACAGCGGAAAGCTGTGCAATGAACTGGACCCTGAAATTGTCAGGATCGCCAAGGAACGCTATCACACGGCTTACGAGCAGGCAAGATGGATCGCAGGCCAGGTGGAAGAGGACTATGGCTATACGTTTGCCGACAGCCAATTGGTATTGATCGCCATGGAGATTAACCGGATGGGTACCCGGTTGAAGGATATGGCGAATTGAGTTTCTTCATTATAATGTATATAAAGTATTCTCATAAAAGAAACGGATCCGTCCATCGTGGAACGGATCCGTTTCTTATTCAGCCCCGCCTTCAAGCAACTTCACTATTGCAACGCTATCTTCTAATAAAGATGAAAATAATGTCGAACTGTTCAGGAATAATTAGGAATTTATGAGGATAGACCGAATGAAAACCCCTCCTTTTCACCTTATCCAAAAAGAGGAAATTTAGTCTATAGTTATTGTGTGCTGAAAAATATAGAATAGCCGTGACAACAAAACATTGTCGGGATTGTTACTGCTAAGCAGGCAAGACCTAAAAATCCGATTGGGAATTTTCCCAGAGGAATTTTTAGGTCTTTTTTCTGTTTGGCGGGAACAAAATATGAAGCAGAGAAGGAGACAGAGCATGAATATCAAAAAATTTGTAAAGCAAGCAGCAGCAGTAACTTTTACAACAGCTTTATTGGCAGGTGGCGGAACTTCAGCATTTGCGCAAGGGAATGATAGTACAGATTACAAAGAAGATTACGGATTTACCCACATCACACGCTTTGACATGCTGAAAATACCCGAGCAGCAGCAGAGTGAACAGTTCAAAGTGCCGGCGTTCGATGCATCGACCATCAAGAACATCGCTTCGGCAAAAGGTTATGATAAGTTTGGCAATCTGATCGACTTGGATGTATGGGATAGCTGGCCGCTGCAAAATGCCGATGGAACGGCAGCGAATTATAAAGGCTACGAACTCGTTTTTGCCTTGGCCGGAGATCCGAGAGACGGTAATGACACTTCGATTTACCTGTTCTATCACAAAGCCGGAGACAATTCGATTGACAGCTGGAAGAGTGCCGGCAGAGTCTTTAAAAACAGCGATAAATTCGATTCGGGCGATCCGATCCTCAAATATCAGACCCAAGAGTGGTCAGGTTCCGCGACATTGACCAGTGACGGCAAGGTGCGCTTGTTCTATACAGACTTCTCCGGCGCGACGTGGGATGGCGGAACGGGTTATGGCAAACAAACGTTAACTACGGCTCAAATCAACCTGTCCGAGCCGGACGCCGATTCACTGAAGGTGGACGGTGTTGAAGATTATAAATCCATCTTTGACGGAGACGGAACAACCTATCAAAATGTTCAGCAGTTTATCGATGAAGGAGCCTATTCTTCAGGCGATAACCATACGTTAAGAGATCCTCACTATGTTGAGGACAATGGTCACAAATACCTTGTATTTGAGGCTAATACAGGCACTGAAGTGGGTTACCAGGATGAGGATGCCTTCAATAACAAAGTCTTCTATGGCGGAAATAAAAAATTCTTCGAAGATGAGAAAGATAAATTGCTGCAAAGTCCGCAAAAACCGCTCGCTACGTTAGCGAACGGCGCTCTTGGCATGATTGAATTAAATGATGATTATACGTTGAAGCAAGTCATGAAGCCTGTAATTGCGTCCAACCTCGTAACGGATGAAATTGAACGTGCCAACGTATTTAAAATGAATGGCAAATGGTATTTGTTCACCGATTCCAGAGGATCGAAAATGACCATTGACGGAATCACTGCTAAAGATATTTATATGCTGGGCTTCGTATCCGAATCGCTTACCGGACCTTACAAGCCGTTGAACGACACTGGACTTGTGCTGCAATTGGATCTTGATCCTGCGGATCTTACCTTTACTTACTCTCACTTTGCCGTACCGCAAGCCGACGGTAAAAATGTGGTTATTACCAGCTATATAACCAATCGCGGTTTCTATCCGGAGCATCGTGCGTCCTTCGCGCCAAGCTTCCTGATGAGCATCAAAGGCAACAAGACTTCGGTTGTCAAAGACAGTATCCTTGAACAAGGACAATTGACGATCAACTAAAAATAAGCATAAGCCATCAAGCGAAATATACTCATACTGGGCGGTATGGGTCTATGGACCTATACCGCTTTGCTTTGCTAATATCGTGTTTTTTTGGCGGAGAATTGAAGAAAAGGTAGTCGATGTTAGCTTAAGATAAACCATATTGAATCCATCTAAACTGTTAATAATTAGTAATCATTTTAGGTATATATGAGGATAGACCGATAAGAGGAATACGTCTTTTAGCCTTAACCAAAACGGGAGTTTTAGTCTATAGTCAGACCATTGTTCAACAATATAGAATAACCGTGACAACAAAATATTACGGGATTGTTACTGTTTAGGCAGGCAAGACCTAGAAACTCCGATTGGGGATAGCAATACTATCTATTGATATCCTCATAGGAATTTTTAGGTCTTTTTCTGTTGGAGAGTAACAAAATTCAAAGGAGAAAAGGAGACAAGGTATGAACATCAAAAAGTTTGTGAAACAAGCAACAGCAGTAACTTTTACAACAGCTTTACTGGCAGGCGGGGGAACTTCTGTTTTTGCACAAGGGAAAGACAGCGTGGTTTACAAAGAAGATTACGGCATTTCCCACATCACACGTTTTGACATGCTGAAAATTCCTGAACAACAACAAAGCGAGCAGTTTAAAGTTCCGCAATTTGATGCATCGACTATTAAAAACATCTCTACCGCCAAAGGTTATGACCAATACGGCAACTTGATCGACCTGGATGTGTGGGATAGCTGGCCGCTGCAAAACGCCGATGGAACTGTGGCCAATTATAACGGCTATGAAATTGTTTTTGCTCTAGCGGGAGATCCTGCCAGAGGTTGGGACACGTTCATCCACATGCTCTATAAGAAAGTCGGCGACAACTCTTTTGACGCTTGGAAGAGCGCCGGCAGAGTATTCAAGGACACCGACAAGAATGTTCCTAACGATCCAATTCTGAACCTGCAAGGGGAAGAATGGTCCGGTTCCGCAACCTTGACCTCAGACGGTGAAGTTCGCTTGTTCTACACTAACCGTCATGGCTGGGACCCGGCACACGGCTTCTTCGGTAAACAAACCTTGACAACGGCTCAACTCAATCTGTCCGAACCGGATGCCAACACGCTGAAGGTAGATGGCGTAGAAGATTACAAGTCGGTCTTTGACGGCGACGGAAAAATTTATCAAAATGTTAACCAGTCTTTCGGCGGTGGTGACTATTCCGATAACCATACCTTGAGAGACCCTCACTACGTTGAAGACAATGGCCGCAAATACCTTGTGTTTGAAGCAAATACCGGAACGGAAGTGGGTTATCAAGGGGATGATTCCTTCTTTAACAAAGTCTACTATGGCGGAAGCAACAAATTCTTTGAAAATGAGAAGGATAAACTGCTGGTAAGCCCTAAAAAATCTCTTGCTTCTTTGGCCAACGGGGCGCTGGGTATCATTGAATTGAACGATGATTACACGCTGAAGACCGTTATGAAGCCGCTGATCGCATCCAATCTTGTTACGGATGAAATTGAACGGGCTAACGTATTCCAAAAGAATGGTAAATGGTATCTGTTCACGGATTCCCGTGGATCTAAAATGACCATTGACGGAATCGGCGCGAAGGATGTTTACATGCTGGGTTATATCTCGGATTCCTTGACAGGACCTTACAAACCGTTGAACGACAGCGGACTTGTTCTGCAAATGGATCTTGATCCTAGAGATGTTACTTGGTCTTACTCCCACTTTGCTATCCCGCAAGCTGATAGCAATAACGTGGTCATCACAAGCTACATGACGAACAGAGGTCTCTATCCGGAGCACCGTTCTACCTTTGCACCAAGCTTTGTGGTAAACATTAAGGGTGACAAAACTTCGGTTGTCAAAGACAGCATTCTTGAACAAGGTCAATTGACGATCAAATAACAACAGGATTTTACGCATAATTAAGAAGAGAAAATGTCAATTTACATTGGCATTTTCTTTTTTCTTAAAGCGAGGTGTTCACTTGAACAGCAACAAAGCATTTAGAAGACGATTCGCCATATGGATTTTTTGTTTAGCCGGTTTGATTGCGATAGGGTTAGCGGTTCATTTTTCAACAAATGACAACAAAGAGGCGACTATTGTTAATGAAGAAACTCCTCTATCCAATATAAAGCCTACTTATCGGGCAGCCTACCATTTCACAACTCCCGACAAATGGATGAACGACCCTCAGCGGCCGATTTATTTGGACGGCAAGTATCATTACTATTATCTCTACAATCGCGACTATCCTCATGGAAATGGTACAGAGTGGCGGCATGCGACTTCAACGGATTTGGTGCATTGGACAGATGAAGGTGTCGCCATTCCCAAATATACGAACCGAAACGGCGATCCTTGGTCGGGGTCGGTCGTTGTAGACACAGATAATACGGCAGGCTTTGGTAAAGGGGCTCTGGTGGCGATTGTAACACAACCCTCTGCTGATGGCGGGAAGCAGGAACAATATTTATGGTACAGCACAAATAAAGGGAAAAAGTTCACCTCTTATCGTAACGTTCCAGTCCTGCCGAATCCGGGAACACATGATTTTCGCGATCCGAAGGTTATCTGGGATCCGGAGTCCCGGAAGTGGATCATGACGATGGCGGAAGGAACGAAGATAGGTTTTTATGAGTCTTCGAATTTAAAGAATTGGCGCTATATCTACGGATTTATTACGGAAAATATCGGTATAGTGGAGTGTCCTGACCTTTACAGGATGCGGGCGGATGACGGGACCTATCACTGGATTCTTGGGGCCAGCGCAAATGGGAAAGCGACGGGTAAGCCGAACACCTACGCTTACTGGACCGGAAAATTTGACGGCAAGGAATTTGTCCCGGATATCAAGGAGCCGCAGTGGCTTGATTACGGATTTGATTGGTATGCCGCTGTAACGTTTGAAGAGGGGGCAGGCAGCGATAAAGACAGCCATCGTTATGCTCTGGCCTGGATGAACAACTGGGATTATCCCCATACTACGCCCACGATGCAGGAAGGGTATAATGGAACGAATTCCATCGTTCGTCAAATCAAGCTTAAGTCTGCGGACGGTATGTACCGTTTGGTTTCACAGCCCGCTGAAGGATTGAATCAATTGACGAAATCAACGGAATCCTTTCAACGAATCGAGGTCAACGGCTCTACAACGCTTAATACAACCGGAGATGCTTACCAGCTTGACGCGGACATTTCGTGGTCGGAGGTTAAGAATGTAGGCTTCAGACTTCGAGAATCTGCAGACAAGAAGCGGCATGTCGATGTCGGGGTTTTTGTGGAAGGCAGTTACAGCTATGTGAATAGAGCAAAGACATGGCAGCCCGACAAGCGTGGAACCTATGTAGAAAGCAGGGCGCCGCTTAATACTGGCAACAAAAAGGTGCATTTAAAAATCCTCGTTGATAAAACAAGCATCGAAGTCTTTGTTGATGACGGATCGGTCGTATTTTCCAATGTCATTTTCCCCGGATGGAAGGATAAAGGGATCACTCTTTTTTCAGAAGGGGGCACGGCGGTCTTTGAAAATGTCGTGATCAAGCACTTGGGCAAAAATTAATCATCTTGCCAAGCACCGGCTAGCGCAGCATTTTTTCAGCAGCGTTAGCCGGTGCTCCGGCGCCTTCTTGCTTAATATTCAAAGCTATCGAGCTGATCCATGGAATCAACTATTTTCTTCTTCTGTTCTAGCTCGCCGTCAGATTCCATATCCAAGCCTCTGTCTCTGGCAGCCTGCTCTTCCTTATCTAGCGCAGTCCGGTTCATTTCCTTCTGCTCATTAAATTCCTGCTTTTCTTCTGTCACGGTATACCTCCTTCTGAAGCTGTCTAAATTGGTGGGCCTTAGCGGATGTCTCCTTGCCGGGTCCCTTACCATTGTTAACCAATAATATCTCCCTTAAGCAAAAAACAAACGTTTTAACCGCTATATTTGTCTGATACCATTCGTTGAAGTTTGTAATAGACTATATCATCCTCAGATAAGGAGTGATATAGTTGGCAAACAGAGATGTGCGTCTTGCTCTTTGGTCGGGCACCAATTTTACCGGCCGCCGGATTCTCTTCAGACGGGGAGGAGTTGCGGTTCGTGATCTTGGAGCGTTTCGGTTTGACAATGTTCTCTCGAGCTTCCGGCTCAGAAATGTTGTGCAGAGCTCTCAAGTAACGCTTGTACTGTTTTCACGAATTAACTTTCAGGGATCATTCCGTGTGTTCCGTGGAAGCCAAAACGTAGCGAACTTGGGCAATTTTAACTTCAACAATGTCACATCTTCGTTTATTTTGGTAGGCCGCAACCTGACCAACCTCGAAATTGCCCTAATTCAAAGCACGGGCAGACCGCCTCGCGACATCCTCATCATAAGACAGTAATACCGCAAATGGGCGCCTTGGGGCGCCCTTTTTTTATGAAAACATCACTCACTCCAAGAGATTGTCCGCCGTTCATCTTCAGTTCATATACCTATATTATTCTAAATTCATTAAATACATAGGAGGGCTCTTTATGAGTACAAAAAGAAAGTCCAAGACAAGAAAATGGCTGGTAGTAAGTGTAATAGTGATTGCCGTGGCGGTCATTGCCGGTGCAGCGCTTATGCGGCCCGCAGCCGCTTCCTATGAAAGCGTAGTGGCCAAATCTGGGGATATCACCACCTATTATTCTTTTTCAGGAAATGTCGAAACGAAAAATCGTCAAACGGTTATAGCGGAGAAGATATTACAAATTTCGGATATAAAAGTCGAAGAGGGAGCTACGGTTAGCGAAGGTGATGTGCTGCTAACGACAACTGCCGGAGATGAAATTAAGTCTAAAATCAACGGTGAAATTGTGAAGATCAATGTAGAAGATAACGCTCAGGTCATGGCTGGAACGGCGCTGATAGAAATCGTGGATTACAATAATCTGGAGCTTAATGTCAAGGTGGATGAATACGACATTCATGCCTTGGCGGAAGGCAAGGAAGCAGCAGTGAAAATCGGGGCAATCAACAAGGAAATGACAGGGAAGATCAGCAGTATTTCTAAGGAAGGCCAGGTTATGAACGGGATCACCTTCTTTATTGCGACGATTGACCTTGCCAAAGATGAAGACCTCAAGATCGGCATGTCGGCAGAGGTAAAGCTGATCAGCAGCAAGGCTGCGGGTGTTGTGACATTGCCTATGACAGCCATTCAGTTTGATGATAACAACCAGCCCTATGTGCTGAAGAAGGATCAAAATGGGGCGGAGGTCAAAACGGAAATCACGACAGGCATCAATGACGGGACAACCGTTGAAGTGAAAAGCGGGGTTGCAAACGGAGAAACTATTCTCTATAAAAAAGCGGCTGTGGCATCAACAGGCGTAGGATTCGGCAGAGGAGGCGGCAATGCGAATGGTTCGGACGGGGGCGGAAACGAATGACAGAAATCCTTCACATGGAAAATATAAATAAAAGCTACTATATGGGTGAAGAGGAGCTGCCTATTCTGCATGATGTTAACTTAACCATCCATTCGGGTGAATTTGTATCCATACTGGGTCCGTCAGGCTCAGGCAAATCGACCATGATGAATATCATTGGCTGTCTGGATGTGCCATCGTCAGGGAAGTATCTGCTCTCCGGCAATGATATTAATGACCTGGATGAGATCGAACTTGCCAAAATACGAAATAAAGAAATAGGCTTTGTCTTTCAGAATTTTCAGCTTTTGCCCCGGATGACCGCACTGCAAAATGTGGAGCTTCCATTAATATATAGAGGTCTGTCATTTTCGGAACGCCAACAGCGCGCAAAAGCGATTCTGGAACGCGTAGGCCTAGCGGATAGAATGAAAAATCTGCCCAATCAGCTCTCCGGCGGACAGCAGCAGCGTGTGGCTATTGCCCGCGCATTGGTTACTGAACCTACTATCCTCCTTGCGGATGAACCGACAGGCGCCCTGGATCAAAAGACCGGATCACAGGTCATGGAGCTGTTCGAAGAACTGAATAACGATGGAAGAACGATTGTGATGATTACCCATGACATCAAGATTGCCCGGCATGCCAGAAGAGTCGTTCATATTTTAGACGGTCATCTAACTGAGCAGACGGGGCAGGAGGTGGAGTAGATGCTGTTTGAAAGCATAAAGATGTCTTGGGAAAATATTATTCATAACAAGCTCCGTTCCTTCTTAACCATGCTTGGCATTGTTATCGGCGTAGCCTCGATTATCGCATTAATTACGATCGTTCAAGGGGCGACGAACAGTATCAGCGATCAGGTCAATGCGCTTGGCGTCAACCGGATTATGATTAATGCAATGGGCACTCCGCTTAAGCAGGGCCTTAACGAAGATGACATGAACAGCATTTCGAAATTAGACAATATCAGCGGTGTATCTCCTACGGTTTCAGGCAAAACGGGTATTGTGTATAATGGTCATGTCAAAGAAGACGTATCGGTTCAGGGGAAGAATGAGGTTTACTTTAAGGCTGATTCAAGCCTATTGAAATCCGGAAGGGCGATCAATAGATTGGACCTGGAAAGCAAGAATCAAGTTGCTGTCATTGGCAGTAATATCGTGAGTGAATTCTATTACGGGGTGAACCCTGTCGGCAAAGAGTTAATGATAAACGGGACAACGTACACGGTAATCGGCACATTAGCCTCTTCCAGCGGATTCGGGCTTAGCTCAAATAACGATTCAATCCTCATTCCATACACAACAGCGCTGCGGAATTTGAACGTAAAAAGCATTTCTAGTCTGGATGTTTATCTTAAGGATACCAGCTTGGCGGATGAATCGGTAATCGATATTAAAGGCGTACTGAACGCGGCATTTAATTACAAGGATAATGCGTACACCGTTAATAATATGGGAGATATGATCGATTCCTTCCAAACCATGATGTCGATGATGTCCATGCTTCTTGGGGGGATTGCCGCCATTTCGCTTGTTGTCGGGGGAATCGGCATTATGAACATGATGCTTGTATCCATCACCGAACGGACTACGGAAATCGGTCTTCGCAAAGCTCTGGGAGCGACGCCTAATCGAATACAGCTTCAATTTATCATCGAATCGATATTCCTCTCGCTTATTGGCGGACTGATCGGATTAATCCTTGGCGCGCTCATTGCCTATATTGCCGCGGCGCTTATTGGACTAGGTTTCTCCATCTCCATGTCTACCGTGTCACTGGCGATAGGATTCTCGGCGGGTGTGGGTATCATCTTCGGGTATATGCCTGCCAGAAAAGCCAGCAGACTCAATCCGATCGACGCGCTCAGAAGCTTATAATAGGCAGATACTAACTATAGAAGGAAGCGGCAAAAATGGTCAATATTCTGGTTGTTGATGATAATGAAAGTATCCGAAAGCTGATGACAACATATTTAATCCGCGATGGATATCACGTTTTTGCCGCTTCTGATGGATTGAAAGCATTGGAAGTGCTGGATACGGAGCATATTGATCTAATGATCGCGGATATTATGATGCCGAATATGGATGGCTATACGTTAACCGAAGAACTAAGAGGCTCTAGACATGATCTCCCAATCTTGATGATTACAGCGAAGGAAACCTTTGAAGATAAGAAAAAAGGCTTCCTCGTCGGCACCGATGACTACATGGTCAAGCCGATTGATTTTGATGAAATGCTGTTGAGGGTCCATGCATTGCTTCGCCGGGCCAAAATTTCCAATGAGCATCGTATCGTAATCGGCGACGTTATCCTTGATTATGAAACGTTAACGGTCACAACCCCAGCCGAAACCTTCGTTTTGCCCAAAAAAGAATTTTACCTATTGTTTAAGCTGTTAAGCTATCCGCAAAAGATATTTACGCGGCAGGACCTTATGGATGAAATTTGGGGGCTGGATCATGACACCGACGAACGGACCATTGATGTCCATATCAAGCGCTTGCGCGAGAAATTCGATGGATTCGAGGGATTTAAAATCATCACCGTCAGGGGACTTGGGTACAAGGTGGACAAGCTGATATGAAAAAGCCCCGTCTGCTCAACTCCATTTATGCCAAATTCGCGATCCTTTTTTTGCTGATATGGTGGGTATTAAACTCATTGACCTTCGGTGTGACGATTAATGTCATTGCAAACAGTTTTTTCGATAAATTGTCTATGGACCATGACCAGTTAATGGCTGAATTTAGAAGAGTCCGGATGATTACCGGTCTTGTATTTCTTGTTAGCGCCGCCGTAGGAACAATCATCATCTTAATTGCGGTAAGGAGTATTGTTAAACCGATCAAGAGGCTGTCCAAGGCGTCGAAAGAAGTGGCCAAAGGCAACTTCGACATTGAGGTAAAAGTAACCAGCGGAGATGAAATGGGGCAGTTAACCGCCGATTTTAACTTGATGACCAAGGAACTGAAAAATATCGATGTGCTGCGCAAAGACTTCGTATCCAGCGTGTCACACGAGTTTAAGACGCCTATTACATCCATAAAAGGCTTTGCCAAGCTTATTAGAGACAATCGGCTGACGGACGAGCAATTCTCGGAATACACCGAAATCATCGTGAACGAAAGTGAGCGGCTGTCGGTGCTTTCGTCCAATTTATTAAAGCTGTCCGAGCTGGATAGTAAAGTGATAAGAGAGCAGGCGACCGTATTTTCGCTGGATGAACAGATCAGGAAAGCGGTATTAATCCTGGAAGCCGCGTGGTCCAAGAAAGAGATTGAATTTGACATCGATTTAGAGGAAGTAATCATAACGGGCGATGAGCATTTGCTTCAGGAGGTCTGGCTGAACCTGATTCAGAATGCCATTAAATTTTCAAATCAGCAGGGCATGATAAAAATTGGTCTGTACAGAAGCGGAGAGCTCGTAAAAGTGGAGATTGCAGACCATGGCATCGGGATCCGGGCAGAGGATAAGGAGCGCGTTTTTGAACGGTTCTATAAAGGCGACAAATCACGTTCGCAGGACGGAAATGGATTGGGGCTGGTTATCGTCAAAAAAATCGTTGAGATGTCGGGTGGAAAGGTATACTTTGAAAGTGAGCCAGGCAGAGGCACTACATTTATTGTTGAACTTTGTCAAACTTCACCATTCCATTCTGCATAGAAATGATTTAAGAACTCTACCATAATGTCATGCCTTCTTTGAGCTTTTTGTGCTCCAATTTCTGTATTCATTAAATCTTTTAATAATAATAGTTTTTCATAGAAATGACTGATCGTATCATTGTTAAATGACGGATTATACATGGGTCTATTAACGTATCCACCATAAGTAAATGCTCTACCTATACCCATCGCCCCAATGGCGTCAAGTCTGTCGGCATCTTGAACAATTTTTGCTTCGATTGTAGACAATATATGCTTATTAGTTCCACTTTTAAAAGAAATGTTATTCGCTATGTATACTACCGCTTCAATAATTTCTTTAGAAACTTCTAATTCACCCAAGAAATCTGAAATAATCCTTCTTCGATCATCGTCAGTGTACCCAAATTTATGGTCAGCAATATCATGAAGCAACGCTCCTAGTTCAACAATAAAACAATCCGCTTCTTTTGTTTGTTTAGCAATATCAGCAGCATTATTATAGACTCTAACAATATGCCACCAATCATGTCCTGAACCTTCGCCTTCAAGCCTTTCTTTTACAAATTGTTTTGTCTTCTCCAGAACGAGTTCTTTGTTCATCATTAAATCCCCTCTATTATAGCTTCAGCCAATCCCGGAGCAGTGTCCAAATCAGCAGCGTTGTATGCCTCTTATTATAACAGGTGCCAGATCTAATCATCCGGTTGTTTTGTTGTCCTTTCATCAAAAATGTTTGAAAATTGTAAAATATATCAAATCTATATTCTATTCCAAAATCTCCTATGCTATTCTAATAGCGGCCATCCATGGTCAAAATCCAATGAAGAGAGTGGAGGAATGAATGATGTTTCAAAGCTTCCTGCGGCTCCGCAAAACCTGGACGAGCCTGATGATTGCCGCTGTGCTGGTATCGGCATTAGGGATTCCATCGCTTAGGGTCAACGCGGAAGGACCGTCCGATCCGGCGCCCAGCATCACCCCGGTTACGGCGAACGGCAAGAAGGTTCTGTTCGACAATACACATGCGCAGACCGCAGGCGCGGCGGATTGGGTCATCGACGGCGGCTTCTCGGATTTCGCCAACGGGCTCACGGCCGAAGGATATTACGTTAAGGAGCTTCGCAAGAGCACGGCGATTACCTTGTCGGATCTGTCCGGCTATGATGTATTCGTCATTCCGGAAGCTAATATCCCTTACAAGACATCGGAGCAGACCGCTCTGCTTAACTATGTACAGGGCGGCGGGAGCATTTTCTTCATCAGCGATCATTACAACGCAGACCGGAACAAAAACCGTTGGGACGCATCGGAGGTCTTCAACGGCTATCGGCGGGGAGCCTGGTCGAATCCTGCGCTCGGAATGAGCACGGAGGAAGCTGCTTCGTCCGCGATGTCCGGGGTCGCCAGCGCGGACTGGCTGTCTTCCAACTTCGGTGTACGATTCCGCTACAACGCGCTTGGCGACGTGACAGCAAATAATATCGTGACACCGTCGCAAGCATTCAATATTACAAGCGGGGTATCCACCGTGGCCGTCCACGCCGGTTCAACGCTCGCCATTACCGACCCGGCGAAGGCGAAGGGAATCGTCTATGTTCCGACGACGGCTACCGCCTGGCCGAGTGCAGTGGATACCGGAGTTTATAACGGCGGCGGGGTTGCGGAAGGGCCGTTTGTCGCTGTAGCCAAGGTTAGCGGCGGCAAAGCGGGCTTTATTGGAGATTCCTCCCCGGTCGAAGACGCTTCACCTAAATATAAGAAAGAAGAGACGGGCGGCACCAAAACGACGTACAACGGCTATGGGGAGGCGGACGACGCCACTCTCTTGATCAACATGGTCAACTGGCTCGCGACGCCGGAGAGCTATACAACACTCTCCTCGGTACCGGGGCTTACACTGGATACGGCAACTCCGTTGTACAGCTGGGAAGCGCCCTCCAGTTCCATGGAGCTGGAGACTGAGCCTTGGGCATCGCCAGCTGCCGGGTACAAATGGTATGATCCTTCCACGTTTAAGACCGGCTCTTATGGTGCCAACTCGGCCTCCACCACAACGCCAACTTATGCGTTCAGCCATCAAGCGACGCTTCCAAACCATTATGAGTTCGAGGTAGAAGTGATCGCCACCGGTCTGACGGCCAACTCGACGACCTCCGGCTACAGCCTCGGAGTATACACCAGTACGGGGACGCAAGTCGCGAAGGTGAAGAACAGCGACGGTTCGTGGCCGTCATCCTATGGCTACAGCTCAACCTTCTCGCTGACGGCCAATTCAAGCGGTGTTGCCTCCAAGATATTAACGGTAACCATCAATCCGAGCGTAACCGGCGCAGCCAATATGCGATTGAGATTGAGCGGTACAGCAAAATACACCGAGGCTGTGACGATAGCAGACGTTCCTGTCGAGTAATTCGAATCGGATCTGCGCGTCACGCTGCCGGCAACTACGCTAATGGACTTATGCTCTAAATGGAGCGGGTAGCGGCATAGAACGTTACCCCGCTCCAATCATTGATGAACTGTCCAGTCATTTAACTCTGTTCGCAGCGCACCTTTCCTTTTCTAACCGTGTTAGGTTTCCGCTCTGAAATATACGAACCGATTAGGGTCAGGAAGGCGCCTGCCAGGGTAGCCCAGGTAATCTGTTCATGCAAAATAAGGGCAGAGGCCGCCACTGTAATCACAGGCACAATATAAATGTACACGCTTGTTTTTACCGCTCCCAATATTCCCACCGCCCGGTTCCAGGTCACAAAACATAATGCGGAGGCACCAAGGCCCAAGTACAGCAAGTTTGTAACATTTGAAATGTTATGGAATCGATCCAGGCCAAGATTGAAATGATTCAGGAATAACACCGGCAGCATAAACAGCAGTCCATAAAAGAACACTCGGCGGGTAGAGCCAATCGTATGATGCTTTAGCCCGCTTATTTTTCGCATCAAGACAGAATAAACCGCCCAAACCGCAGGGGCCAAGAATGCCAATAGGTCTCCGATCGGGTTCAGCTGCAAGAGAAAATTCCCGTTTAGCCCGATCAATACAATACCTGACAGCGCAAGCGAAAATCCGATCATAAATGGAGCGTTTAGTTTTTCTTCTTCCAAAAAGAAGTGAGCCAACACCGCCGTGAAGAAGGGGGCAATCGACACAATCACGCCCACGTGGGAAGCAAGTGTATAAATAAGGGCTATATTTTCAATTAAGAAGTATAATGTGACCCCGCAAAGTCCTGCCAAGATAAACAGCAATTCTTCTTTAAAATCCTTAGTTCGGATTGGGCGAGAATAGACAAGAAGCAGAACAAAGTATCCGATGAGAAAGCGAAAAAACAGGATTTCAACGGGAGTGAAGTCAATGAGCAGTATTTTTGTGGAGATAAAGGTGGTTCCCCAGATTAAAATCGTGAACAGTGCCAACAGGTGTCCGGTAGTGTTCTTACGCTGATCCATCATGCCGTGATATCCGCAGATCGTTGCGATCCCGTTTCATGAAGAAATATACGCGCATATTGCTTGGGGGTTAAGCCAATCAGTTTTTTGAAGAAATTTGTAAAATGGCTCTGATCGCTAAACCCGGTCTGAAAGGCCACATCGATCGGCGGCATTCCTTGCTCCAACAGCCTTTTCGCATGGTTAATCCGAATAGTTGTCAGGTAGCTATACGGCGAGATTCCTTTTTGTCTTGTAAATGAACGCAGCAGGTGATATTTGCTGAGTCCTGTCAACTGGCTTAAATGATCCAGGGTAATGCTTTGTGCAATATGTGACTCTATGTATTCGCATATCATTTTGATTTCGGCGGCAGGTTCCTGAGAGGAACAGGGCGTATCCACGTCCGTATATTCTCTCAGCAGCTGCTCCAGTAGTAATAGAAACCATTCTTCTTTTTGAAAATCGGGCTGGCCCTCCATAATCATAAGATGCAGATCATGCAGGGTCACGGCCAGTTCACTGCGGAAGAGAACGGTTGGTGTGAAACAAGGCAAATACTCCGTTCCTGTAATTTCCAGCACATATTGGCGCATGACGTCCGGTTGAATGTTGATGCAGCGATAATCAAGCGTATTTCCATCGAGCTGCTCACAGGCGTGAGGATCATTGGGGTTGAAGATGACCACGTCGCCGCCGCCAATAATGTACTCCTCATTTTTACACAGCAGATGCCGCTTGCCTTGTTCAATGAAACCAATGACATAATAGTCATGAAAATGGTTGGGAAACTTCTGCATAATTCCTTCAAACCGGTACGCTTCAACCTTTAAGTCCGCATCGAAGCTTACCGTTCGAACTTCACGAGTCATCGACTGCACCTTCTTCATTCATTCAATGTGCTGTCATTATAATACGTAAACAAAGAAAATTCTTGAATAATGTTGCTGAAATGAGCAGGATCTCATGCGTGTTGTGATATCCAGGCGGGACCCATGCTATGCTTGTTCCTCATAACCGATCGCCTGAAAAATAAACTGGGTCAAGTCCTCAATAAGTAAATTCGGATTTTCTTCGCTATTACCGAGAATCTGGTTGAAATAATACGTTTTGTTGTGAAACAGGATGCTGCCAAGTACGCTGATGAAGGTGTGATCGAGTGACCGGAAATGAAATACGCCCTGTTCCCGGCCAAGCTTCAGCCAATCCCGGATAAGCGTCCAAATCGGCAGCGTCAATTTTTGTATATAGTCCATTCGAGGGGACTGCATGACGATCTCCTGCTGCAGCAGGCTGATCATTTCCGGCTCGCGCAGCCGGTAGGCGGTGATCTCCCTTATCAGCAGTTTGAGGCCCGAGGCCGCATCCATCCGGGATAGTTCGTCTCCATTTAATATATCGTGTGAAAAATATTCCTTGAACAGAGCTTCGAACACCTTATCCTTGCCACCAAAATAATACGAGACGAGCGATACGTTCGCGCCCGCCTCTTCACATATTTGCCGTACGGTTGTTGCGTTGAAGCCCTGCTGCGCGAACAGCCTTTTTGCGGCCTGTAAAATGCGCAGCTTAACGTCATTTTCTTCTGAGCCCATGCTTTTCCATTTCCCCTTTGTTCCTTCGTTCTCTGGAATTGCGTTCCGGAACTAAACGGTCCCTTGTATGCTCTTATTATAAGCGGGGCGAGCGGGGGTTTTCCAGTAAGGTCAGAGGCATGTGCCGGATTAATCGGCTTTATGATTCGGGTACCGTATTGGAACGAGTCTGACCTACGGGCGCAGCGGCCGCATTAGACGCCGGTTCCCTGCGCAGAGCGGTTGTCCCGATCATCACGAGCGCCATCACACCCGCAATGATAAGCAGCGCTGCCGCATCGCCTCTGATCCCGGGGCCGCCGAACAGCAGATTCATCAGGCCTTCAACCGCGTAAGTAGCAGGGAGTACGCTGCCGAGATTGAAGTAAAAGCCGGACAACATCTCACGCGGCATCATCGCGCCGGAGGACACGAGCTGTACAGACAGCAGTGCAATGTTGATCAGCATGCCGGCCGTGCCGAGCAGCACAATGAGCGTCTGCGCGACGATCATGAACGTGAGCACGAACAATGTCTGGTAGCCCCACAAGGCCAAAAATCCCTGTTCGACCTGTCCGCCGAGCAGCATGACGAGGGATGTTCCGACCAGCGAAACGATGATGGCCGCTGGAATTGTAATGGCGATGCGGGCGCCGAGCCGCTGCCAGCGTCCCGTGCGGGCGGAGATTGCCGTCATTGATACCTCCAGGTTCTGAGCCATGATCATCGCGCCGACAAACGAGGCGAGTACCATCATCATCGGCACCATCTGATTGTTCGTTCCATCAACGATGTTCACCGACTGAATATCGGATACGACCCGCTCGGACAGCAGATCCGACGTGGCTGCAGCTTTCTCCGCAGGCATTCCCTGAGACAGCGCAGCCTGGGCGCCGGCCGCGATTGCCTGCTTGTTCGCTGCTGCCGTTACCTGGGAGGCGATGGAGGTCATGATGCTCTTGATCATCGCAGGATTGGATTCGTTCACAACATACTGAATGGATGCCTTACTGTCCCGTCCCGCCACAAGCGAGGTAAAGTCGGCGGGTATATGCACAATCATCTGAATGTCGCGGTCTTCCAGCCGCTCCCGCGCGGACGCCATATCCGCTGCCGTCTCCACATGGACGGGCAGCCCCGCCGACAGCTGCTTCGCTATAACGGCCCCGCTTTGCGTATCCTCGTTTACGACCGCGATGCTCAGCTCGTTGACCCGGTCCGACATACCCTCATAACCTGTCATCCAGATGATGGAGAAGAGCAGCTGAAAGAGCAGCGCAACAGCTATGCCAATTATCGTCGTCTTCATTTTCAGTAATTCCCTAATTGTGTTCATCAAGCATTCACTCCTTAAAATTCGTATGGGTATGGTATCTGCAACAATTAAAACAATTGATTTAAACATTTGTTTTAATTGTTTGTTTGAATTATAAAACGTGAAATTCTTGCTGTCAACCAAATACGAAGAGGCTGGACTTATCCACAGTTTGTCTGCGAATGAGGATGCCGGAGCTTCTCATTATGATGCTTCGATATAATATGAGAGATGATGATTCTCCGCGCAATAACAGTCAGCCGCAGATACTGGTTGGCCTTTTTGCTGTCCGCTTACAGTGAGTGCCTATGCGGTGTGTGAGAAAGCGCACGGACAAACATCATGAAATTTGAAATAGTGTAGATACACGATAAGGCAAAAGGAGAGCTATTCGACTATCATGAACAACAGGTCATCAGAGAACAAATCATCGTCAATCTGCAACTGCATCAATTTACGGCGGGCTTCGCTGGTTATTACGGAGCTGTATGATCGGTATCTTGCACCCAGTGGGCTGAATAATAGCCAGTTCTCACTCTTGCGGCACATTGATCGGCTTGGACCGGCAAGTGTCAGTGATGTGGCGCAGAAGATGCGGCTCGACCGAACAACACTTGTACGCAATTTGAAAGCTTTGGAGGAACGGGGTTATGTTCAGGATACGTCAGCCAAGGGAAGCCGGAGCCGCCAGTTGACTTTGACGGAGAGCGGGAAAGCGGTACATGCGGCTGCGGGAAAGTTGTGGGATGATGCGCAAAGCTTTGTTGAGCAATCGCTGGGTAAAGAGGATTTGGCAGCACTAACGGTTCTGTTATCTAAAGTGGAGAATCTTGCGCCTTGATGCACTCCGGTGATCTGTAAGTGCTGCCTGATTCAAAGTGATTTGTACTTTCAATTAGATCGTTATGCGTTCTTTTCGTGTATATACACGAATATGTGGGCTGTTGCGGTAAATAGATATGCCGGGAGGGAAAGAACTTGGAAATGGAAAAAGACACGAAAGAGGCAGAGGGACGTATCAAGCAATTAATCGTAGAGGAATTAAAGTCTTATGTGCGGGAGAACAAAGGGAACTTTTCCGAAGATCTACAGGCGCCTTACTACGAGGAGCCGATTGTACAATTCGCAGCTTGTGATGATCCCCTGTTTGAGGAATATAAGACCCTTATCGGTCCTGACCATGCTACGCCACGGGAAGTCTTTGAGCGGTCATTTGGCTCCGGCAGCTATGAGGGAGGCTCGGTGATCAGCGTGGTGCTGCCCATCAGCGAGGTCATTCGCCGCGCCAATCGGGCGCAGAAGGACGGGGCTTCGCGGGAGTGGGCGCTGCTTCGCACATTCGGGGATGAGTATTTTGTGACTGCGATTCGCAGGCATTTAACGGCTTATTTAAGCAGCCTTGGTTACCGGGCGGTTGCCCCGCTGGATACCGACTGGTACAGCATTCAGGGCACGGCTTCGGGGCCGGTATCCAATTGGTCTGAACGCCATGTCGCTTACGCTGCGGGCCTTGGCAGCTTCAGTATCAATGACGGCTTCATCTCAGAAAAGGGGATTGCGATCCGCTTGTTCTCCGTTGTGACCGACCTGCAGGCGGCTCCGGATGCCAGAACAGCAACAAGCCATGCGGGGAACTGCCTGCTCCACAGTAAAGGGATTTGCGGCGTCTGCATCACCCGCTGCCCGGTTCAGGCTATCAGCAAAGAGGGGCATGACAAAATCACCTGCATGAAATTTGTATATGGGCAAGCCTCCCGGGACTTTGCGGTGGCCAATGGCGGAAATGCCAAATCGGGAGCCGGCTGCGGTCTGTGCCAGACCAAAGTGCCTTGTGAGAGCAGAAATCCGATGCGGACTGCGCGGTGAACATAGTGTATTGTCCAGACTGGTCAAAATGGAATCCCAATCAAGTGTAGTTGCTCGTAGCTCGTGCCCACATTTCGCCGTGGACGCAGCCCTCATCATCCCTCGTTTTTTCTTTGTTCCATTCAAAGAGCGCAACAGCCAACAACGTTTTGGCGGCAAGCATTAGTTCGAAATAGGCACGATGATACGCTTCGGATCGCTTACCGAATGGCGCAGTGAATCAGAAGGGTTCTCAGAGTATAACAAATATCGTAATACTTTATAAATTTATCCATATATATGTTTTTGTAAGACATCACAAAAATGAAGAGATGAAATTATATGTCAACTAAAATACTTATTTCCAGCGTTACTTCTTCACCAACCCCTCAACCTGGCCAGTCAAGCCGTTCCAGCGGGAACTTTTCAACGGAAACTCTTCCTGCCAACACAATCAATTTTCAGTGGGAAATATCGTCTTTTGGAAATGATAATCCCAATTCGATAAGTTTCATTGTAGCGCGAGATGTAAGCGGCGGCAGCGATCCAACTATTTTTTCTGGCGTAGTTAACGGTAAGTATACAGATGTTTATGAAAGTAGATCTCTTTATATTGCAAATCCAAAAGGCGCAACAGCCAAATTTGTAGTAAGCGTATACGCGATAACAAGGTAAGAGTACGTTATAAAGCAGCACAATAAACAAAAAATCCCCGCCCAGCCACACGGCCAAGCGGGGATCGTTGTTTTTTTGCTGATGTTGATTGTGTGGGTTGTATGGCCGTACATATCGAAACCGACTCACCCTGCACCGGCGTGCTAGTCGCGTCGAAATCCCCCTTCCCGCTCCTCCCAGTTCTCCTGAACTTCAGGCCAGTGCTGCGCTGCATCAACGCCCCCACAAGAGGGTGACTCCAAACTCAGGGAACTACCCCGCCATCCCGCCGCGTGAATAGTTCACCTTCACCAAATCGTGATCCGGCCAAAAATAACTCAGTAAGTCCTTGCAAATCGTTGCACTTATGTGTCACTCTCAATGGAGATTCGCTGAATACTCTTGAGCAAAGATAATCATATGAGCTTTCGATACACCATCAATCGTAAGCAATGACTACCCAGGAAAACAAACAAAGGGAGATGACCTGCAAGACTCATCGACGTGATTAGGGTCAGGGTGGATGGAACGAAATAAGCAATCCGGCAACGGATGATGAGAACTTACTCCTGACGATGGGGAACTGACGAAGGAAAGCCGTGTGAGGGAAATCCGCTTGCACGGTTTGACGTGGAGTCCAAGGGAGTAATCCCTCGTCTTACCCTACTTGGAAGGGAAAGAGAAGTTCCGGTATATCCTGGCATAACGTGAGATACGAAGCTTCTAGCGATATTATCGCTATATTTTAATGCCTGCTGGTCTGATGATGTATCACTAAACGGAGAGAGTAACAGTCCTGTTTTTGCACGTAAATCTTTCATTAAGTATCCAAGTATGGAGGGAGACCGTGAGTAATATATTGGAAGGCTTGTTTTACGGGAATTTGCGTCCTGACGAATGCATCCATCCGAACCTCGATCTATTCCGCCGCCTCTTTTGTCCACGGGTTTCGGATGGGCGCATTAATGATGGTTGAAGTGTATGGCGGAGGAGAGGGTTTTGTTCAGAGAAAAACATAATGAAGTGCTGGTGAAGCCGGAGCGCGGATGGCCCCGTGCTGTTAGACTAAGAAGTGGATACGGAGAAATATGATTGATAAAAGCCAATAAAGACCCGCAGAAGCGAGTCTTTTTGGCTTTTTACTGTGTCTTCAAACCATTGATTTCCAGCTCAGCATGGCTAACGTATCACTTGGTTGCTCGGAGGCTAATAAATCTAGCTTTTCACTTAAATTTCTGACGCTTTGCTTGATGTCGCTTATATCATCCTTGATCGGTTTAAGTTTCATATATGAAGCACTGACACTGTTGTTAGTGCTTTTTTATTTTATTATTGATCGTGCACTTGGTATTTCCGCCTGACGCAGCTTGTAATTTAGTTGACACGATCAACATTGAGGATTATTATATAGTTGATCAAGTCAACTATGGAGGGATATAAATGGACCTTTTAACTTTAGCGAAATATGTTGGAATATTTAACAGGCAAACTCAGGCGTATATTACGACTGCTTTTAGCAGCATGGATATCAGTTTCTCTGAATGCATCTTTCTGATGAATCTATATGACAACGAAGGAATCAACCAGGAAGAGCTGTCATCCCTGTTGTTTATTGATAAAGCGGCAACCGCCAGGTCGATAAAATCACTCGAACAAAAGGGATTTATAACGCGTGAGATGATGAAGGATGACAGAAGAGCCAAAAAACTATTCTTAACCAACAAAGCAAGAGATCATAAAGCTCATTTCTACATGCTTTTGGAGAAGTGGAAGGACCACACCACCGAGGGGATGGATGAAGAAACTAAAGATGTGGTTTTTAAAGGGCTTCAGGCGATGGCAGAAAAGTCTGCAAGCGCAAATCTTATTGAATTATCCGAATATACGAAAGAAGGTAATGAGAATGCCACTAAATCCCAAACTGAATAAATTACTTGAAACCGACTTTGAGAAAATATATGCTCTGCCGCTTGATCAACAGAGAGAATGGTATGCAAGAAGCTGGGATGATTGTAAAGAGAGCATTGTGGAAGTCGGCTCCGTAAACGATCTCATCGTAAAAACATCCGTAAGGGATACCCTGATTAGAGTCTATCATCCCAAAGGAAATGGTCCTCATCCTGCTTTTATTTGGATTCATGGCGGCGGGTTTGTGTTTGGAAATATTGAAGTGTATGACTCTGTCTGCCGCAGGATCGTAAACAATGCAAACTGTACGGTAATATCCATAGAATACGGATTGTCACCGGAATACAAGTTTCCCCTGCCTGTAGAAGAATGCTATGAGACTGTAAAATGGGTATCTGATCATGCTGAAAAGCTGAATATATTGGCCGATAAAATCTCCATTGGAGGCGACAGCGTAGGTGGAACTCTTTCCGCTGTAATTAGTCAGCTTTCCAGGGATAAAGGGGAACTCAAGATTATTTATCAAGTTATCATTAACGCAATGTTAGATTTGCTGGGCGAAACCAAACCCAAATCCCGGGTGGAAAACGCTGAAGGTTACAGGATTACAACCAAAGGCATCGAATGGTTTGTTCGCCAGTATTTGAACGAGTTAAGCGAGGCGAACAATCCATTGGCTTCGCCGTTGCTGGCAGAAAATTTCGCAGAGCTTCCAGCCGCGTGCATCATTACCTCAGAATACGATCCGTTAAGAGATGAAGGCGAATTGTATGCGCAGCGTTTGGCTGCGGCCGGGGTTAACGTATATCTGAAGAGGTACAATGGAGTCATACACGGTTTTTTTAACATGCAGCACACATTGGAAGAAGCACGAGATGCTCTGGCTTTGGTATGTACAAAATTAAGAGAAGCTTTTTATGAAGATTGATCTTCATGTGCATTACTTGCCTCAGGCGTACAAGAAGGCATTGCTGAATTGCGGTGAGAACAATCCCGACGGATTTCCAACACCCGCATGGAGTCCGGAAATGCATTTGGAGGCCATGGATCATTTGGGCATTACTACTTCCATGCTTTCCTTATCATCGCCCCATATTAATTTTGGAGACAAGAATGCCGCTAAAGCCTTGGCCCGAATAGCCAACGAAGACGGTGCGGAACTTGTGAGGAAATATCCGGGGAAGTTTGGCTTGTTTGCCTCTTTGCCATTGCCTGATATTGAGCACAGTATTGCAGAAATTCAATACGCAATGGATGTTTTGCATGTGGATGGTTTCACGTTGCCTACCAATACACTGGGAGTGTATCTGGGAAATCCATGCCTGGATGCAATATTTGAAGAGTTAAACAGGCATAAATCCGTTGTCACTCTTCATCCCAATAAACCCGGTCGTGTCCCTGAGCATGTTGTGGAAGGCTTGCCTATTCCCATGATGGAATTTTTCTTCGATACAACTCGCACAGTCATCAACATGATATTAACAGGAACCCTGAATCGTTTCTCCGATATTAAATTCATCATCCCCCATGCAGGAGCGTTTCTGCCGGTACTTGCAGATAGGATCGCACCTGCTCTTCAAATGACGCCTTCATCATTTGGTGAACAAATTGGAACAGACGTAGTGGATATCTATGCTGCTTTGCAAGGACTGTACTATGACCTGGCCGGAGCTTGCCTGCCAAGGCAACTGGCTAACGTGATGCCAATCGTTGGAATAGACCATTTAGTGTATGGCAGTGACTACCCATATACACCTGATTTCGCCTGCATGGCTTTAGCAGATGCCTTGGACATCACAGAAATGCTAACGGAAGAACAGCGCCGGCTCATTTATTGTGAAAATGCGCTGCGTTTATTCCCGAGATTAACGACTGGTTAATAAAGTATATCTTATTTGCGGTTTTCCTCAAAAAGTAAGATATTGACAGAGATTAATATATCGGAATAATATATACCTATAAGACATATATCTAAACAACATATATGGAGGGTCATTATGTTGGAGAACATTATGTTAGGTTTTTTAATGTACGGTGAAATGAGTGGTTATGACCTGAAGCAGCGTATGTTAAAGAGTACATCAAATTTTTTTGATGCAAGCTTTGGAACTATTTATACTGCGCTAAAAAGAATGGAGGTTAAGGGTGCCATATGTTCGCGCGAGGTTGTTGATGGAGGGAAGTATAAAAAGTTGTATTCCATAACCGAGTATGGGAAGTCTGATTTTACGAATTGGCTGGAACAGCCCGTAGATTTTACAAGGACAAAACCAGATCATCTCATAAAAGTTTTCTTTTTCGGATTCTTGCCAAAAGAAAAGGCAATATCAAACTTGAAAGCCTTTATTGAAGAAGTTGAAGAAGTCCACAATAGTCTAAAAATACTTGAAAACCAAATAAAGGAAACGAGTGATGTTTATCAGTTTTCTACGTTAATTTTTGGAATTAACTATTATAAATACGTAATAGATTGGAGCCATAATTTATTGGGCGATTTGGAGAATATAAAAAAAGGGGTGTGAAATATGAAGATTGTGGTTTTGAATGGAAGTCCCAAGGGCGATGATAGTGTGACCCTACATTATATAAAATATATTGAGAAGAAATTTCCGCAACATGTATTTACTTACTTGAATGTAGCACATTCTATTAAAAAGCTTGAGAATGATTTAGCCTTTTTTGGAAATGTTATGGAGAGTGTGAAAAGCTCTGATGGTGTGATTTGGGCATTCCCGCTATATGTTTGCTTGGTGCATTCAAATTACAAGCGCTTTATTGAATTAATCTGGGAGAGAGGGGCGCAGGATGTATTCAGGGATAAATATACTGCCTCTGTTGCTACATCCATACATTTTTTTGATCATACAGCGCTAAGTTATATTCATTCGATATGTGATGATTTGGGGATGAGGTATATTGATTTCTTCTCTGCTCATATGAATGATTTGACCAAAGAAACGGAACGAAGCAGCTTAATCTTTTTTGCAGAAAACTTTTTTGAAAGTATAAATAAAAAAATAAAGACGTTGAGAACATACATGCCAATCGAATACAACATAGGAGAATATATACCTACGGAAATAAAGGCTACAGTAGAAAACAAAGGACAAAAGATTGTTATTGTGACCGATTCAGTGGATCAGACTAAAAATATCGGTAGAATGGTGGAGCGCTTCAGAAAGCTTACCCAGGCAGAGCTTATTAACATATCTGCAATAGATATTAAGGGTGGCTGTACAGGATGCATAAAGTGTGGGTTCGATAATCAATGTATGTACGGAAAAAGTGATGACATCCAAATGATATATGAAAAAATAAGAGGGTTTGACATTATTGTCTTTGCAGGGGCTATTAAAGACAGATATTTATCGGCCAGATGGAAAATGTTTATTGATCGAAGCTTTTTTCGAACCCACCAGCCCCTGTATACAGGCAAACAGATAGGATATCTGATTTCAGGGCATTTGAGTCAGAATCATAATTTAAGAGAAATTCTGCAGACCACCACAGAGATGGATGGAGCCAACCTTGTGGGGATTCTTACTGATGAGTACGAGAACGAAATAAATGAAATGATGGAAGACTTCGCACAAAATCTTGTTCAGTTCTCTGTAAGACATTACATTAGACCGCACACCTTTCTCGGGATCGGAGGCATGAAAATATTCAGGGACGATATATGGGGACCCCTCAGATTTGTATTTCAAGGCGACCATAGATATTATAAAAAGCATAGATTTTACGATTTTCCACAAAAAAAGTATGGCATGAGAATGGTTAATGCCATTCTGATGACTTTGACAAAGATACCCCCAGTAAAGAAAACCATCCGGCAAAACATCAAAAGCTCTATGACCATACCCCATAAAAATGTCCTGAAAAATAAGTGATCAGGTAAACCTAATGAAAATTCTAGAGGGTGCATTTTTGTACCGAAATTTTATGAACCGTTTAATTATCGATACGATTATGGCAGCGATATTGATAACGTCATGGCGCTTGCGCTGGCGATGAAATCCCCGGAGCGCTTATTGAGGAAGGAGATCACTTTCTTACGAAGAGCGCCACGCTGTCGATTTTATTATCGATACTGATGGATCTTCTTGGAAAATAAAATGTCGTTTTTTAGTGAAATGTGTCACATGTCTTTTTAATTGTTTAATATATAATATTTTTATAAATACAATTGGGGGGAATTATGGTGAAACTAGTTAAAGGTTTTTTAGTAGCAGGAATCGCAGCCGCGTTATTGTCCGGTTGTGGGGGAAACAAGGAAGAAGCAGCGGCTCCATCGGCTAGTCCGGCAGCCAGCCCAGCGACAGCAGAGCAAACGGACGCCAAAACTACGGCATCTATCGTGAACGTAGCGGATGCTTTCAACAATGCAGTAAGCGAAAAAGGAACTTGGATCATTGCCATTCTTAATGATTTAACGATTGATAATGAAGTGGTTGTAGCCGGAGAATTCCATGATAAAGGCGCCGCAGACGGTAATATTTACCGGAAAATCGCCCTTTACGCGCAAGATGCGAATCGCAATATCACCGCTAATTACACGCTTACTGCACCGAAAGTTACAGTAAAAAGCGAAAATTTAAGAGTTCAAGGCGGAACGATTAAAGGCGACGTTTATGTTGAAGCCAAAGGATTTAATCTTCATGAAACATCAACTATAGATGGCAACCTTTACTTTGCAAGCGAAGATGTGAAAGCATCCGCCCAAATCGATGGTAAAGTAACAGGGAAAACCGAAGTCCAGTAATCTCATAGCAGTACAACTAATAGAATCGAAAAGTTAAAAACTCTATACCTAGCCTGTAGACAATGCCCGTAACGGGAATTTTGTTTGCAGGTTTTTTCTTATTTCAGAGAGTTTGGAAGGAATGTTTATCCTTGACATGTACCCAAATAATGCTATACTAGTAAAAACATTAAGCATATGAGATTACTCGGAATAAAACCTGCTGCCTTTTTGATCGCTAGAAAATCCCCCATACCATCACAATTCCCCGGGATAATGCAGCGGTAAGACAACCCTCATATGATCCGGACTACTCTCCATGATTTTCGCCAAACCGAATTCCTTATCCGATTTTGCTTGTTATATTACCTGGCAACAGCCAAATAATGGTGTGCGCCTAAGGAGTGAGTTAAACCCACATAAAGCTAGAAGGAGGTTTTAATAGTGTCAATTAATTTAGATCGCTCTCAGGTAATCATCAGGGAAAAAAGACTGAAATCCATCGTAGGGTATCAAGGAACGATCAAGGATTTGGCGGAACAATCCCAATCAGGCTGCCTGAAGAACGCATCCAGAGGATTCAGCCAGGCGACAAATTGCAACTCGGGCTGCGCGCAGGGGTATTTGTCTTCGATAACGGATGCCGCTATCGTCAATCATGGACCCATTGGCTGTGCGGGTGACGTCGCGGGCGCAAACGCGGGGTTTCAATGGGGGCAGAGAATCAGAGACTGGGACCAGAGAAATGTTCGAATCATCAATACCAATATGTCGGAAAAGGCTGTCGTATTCGGTGGAGACCAGATTCTGAAAGAAGGCATCCTGAAAGCCTATGAAAGATTTAAACCGAAAGCGATCTTTGTCACCACATCCTGCGCTTCCGGGATTATCGGAGACGATATCGAAAGCACGATAAAAAAAGCGGAAGCGGAGATTGGCATCCCCGTGGTTCCCGTATTTTGCGAAGGATTCCGGTCACAGATCTGGGCCTCCGGGTTCGATGCGGCATTCCATGCCCTATTGACACGAATTGTCAAGCCTGCTGAGAAGAAGCGTCCCGAATTGGTTAATGTCATCAATTTTGTAGGCAGTGGACGGGCTCTTATTACCGAGATCTTCGGGCGTCTGGGGCTGGTTCCCCAGTTCGGAATACCCTACAGCAACATAGAGGAAATCTCCAGATGGTCGGAAGCCGGGGCTACAATCAGCATTTGCGGCACGCTCGGCGGTTATATGGGGAATGGCCTGGAGCAGAATTTTGGCGTCCCTTATGTAACCGCGCTGCAGCCGCACGGGATTTCGGGCTTTGATGACTGGCTCACAAAGCTTGGAGAGACCGTAGGCAAGGAGAAAGAAGTGGAAGAGTACCTTGCCGAACAAAAGATTCTTGCTGCGCCTGAATTGGAAGAGCTCAAGTTTAAGCTGAAAGGCAAAAAAGTGGTCGTCGGCATGGGGCCGAGCTTCGCGCATAACTATATCCGGTTTCTCGAGGATCTCGGCATGGAAGTGGTATGGGGATTCTCCTGGCATTACGATGCCAAGCATGATCATGGCGGATGCCCATCCTGCACAACCGAGCTTACAAAGAAAGACAAGGATATCCCGGTCAGCGTAAGCGATCAGCAGAATCATGAGGTTATCAATCTGCTGTCCAAGGTCAAGCCGGATATTTTCATCGGAAGACATCCCGGAATGTCCGTCTGGGCTACAAAGATGGGTATTCCCGCCATCATGGTCAGCGATGAATACAGCGCCTTCGGCTACCAGGGAACGATCGAGTTCGGCCACCGCATTATCGATGCGCTGACCAACAATAGTCTTGCCGTGAATCTGTCCAAACGAGTTAATCTTCCCTATACCGAGTGGTGGCTGGAGCAGGACCCGTTTGAATTCCTGGAACAAAAAAATAAAAAAACAGAAAGAGAGAATAAGAAAAATGTCGCTGTGCGTTGAGCAAATCAGACATGTGTGCACACTCGGTGCGTTTGAATCGGTACTGGCCATCAAGAGAGCGGTGCCCATCATTCATGCCGGTCCGGGCTGCGTGGCCAAGCTGTGGACAACACTTGGAAGTCAGAACGGTCATCAGGGTTCGGGCTATGTTGGGGGACATGCGATTCCCTGCACCAATGCCTCGGAAAAAGAAGTGGTGTTTGGCGGTACGGACCGGCTGCGTAAAGTCATCACCAATACCTTTGATGTCATCGACGGCGATCTTTTCGTAGTGCTGACAGGCTGCACATCGGATATCATAGGGGATGACGTTGGAGAGATTACAAGAAAGTTCCAGGCCCAAGGCAAACCGATTGTATATGTGGAAACCGGCGGTTTCAAGGGAAGCAATCTGATCGGTCATGAACTGGTTCTGGATGCCATTATCGACCAGTATTTGCAGCCGCAGCAGGTAGAACCGGGACTGGTCAATATCTGGTCGTCTGTGCCTTATCAGAATACCTTCTGGTCGGGCGACATCGAGCAGCTGAACCTTCTCATTTCTTCGCTCGGGCTGAAACCGAATGTGATCTTCGGACCGGATAGCAGCGTTGACGCTATTAATAACATACCTAAGGCGCAGTTTAATCTAGTGATCTCTCCATGGGTGGGACTCCGGACCGCCGAGCATTTGAAAGATAAATTCGGTACACCGTTTCTGCATTATCCCGCGCTTCCGATCGGTCCGACCGAAACCTCAAATTTCCTGAGAACGGTAGGTGAATTCGCCGGGATTGATCCTTCAGTAGTTGAAAATGTCATTCGTAAGCAAGAGGAGCGATATTTCTACTATTTGGAAAGAGCGGCCGATACTTTGTTGGAAACAAGACTGCTGCCAAGACGCTTCATTACGGTGGCGGACAGCCTGTATGCACTGGGAATCGCCAAATTTTTGACGAATGACATGGGATTAATCCCGGAGAAGCAGTTTATCACCGATGATACACCAACAAATTATCAAAGCGACGTAGCTGCTGAATTTGCAAAATTCACTAACGATATCGCTGCCGAAACGGTATTTTCCAATGACGGCGGTTATGTTGAAGAAGAAATCCGAAGATTAAAAATCAGAAGCCGGCCTATTATTCTGGGCAGTTCCTGGGAGCGGGTGGTTGCAAGAGACTTGAACGCCTATCAGTTATCGGTTGCCGCGCCGATCGGCAATGAGTTGGTATTGAGCAAATCCTACGTTGGATATAATGGAGCATTACAATTGGTTGAAGATATCTATTCCGTCGTTTTGAATGATTTCATGTGAAAATAGGCTCAAAGGTTCGTATAATTGTTCTTAGGAGCGATTTGCGAACCTTTTTTGTTCAGGATCGCAGGCTCTGCGTAAAGGATCTGATCCTACATGAACTTTAGGAAAGTGCTCCAGGAAATTCTGGAATCGGACGCCCTCCTGCTTGGTTCCCCAATCTATTTCGGCAATGTTACCGGAGAAATGCGCAGCTTTCTGGAGCGGCTGCTGTTCCCCAATCTATCCTACAACGTAGGAGAAAGATCCACTTTTGAGGGCAGGTCAACTCAGGCTTTATCTATACCATGAATGTCACAGAAGAACGGGCACATGATATGAATTATGAGGCGGTGTTCCAGGGCAACCGGAATATTCTGCAGATACTGGGCGGGGATTCGGAGATTCTGCTTTCCTATGACACGTACCAATTTACCGATTATTCCAAGTATGAAGCTTCCAGATTCGACGCTGCGCATAAGGCCAGGGTAAGAGAGGAGCAGTTCCCCATCGACCGCAAAAAGGCGTTTGAGCTTGGAGCCCGTTTGGCTGCAGTATGAAGCGATCGTTGATCCATAATGTGATTCAGCATCATTGAATGGTCCAACAACAAAACTCCAATTCCGCTTATAGCGGGATTGGAGTTCGTATAACGCTTCTTTTAAGCGGTAATGGCCCGTTTTCTTCGGCAGGCCCATTTATCTGCATAATAAGTGATTCCGGCAAATACGGCCATAATGCCGAAATAGGTCAGGATGACGCCAATAAAGTTGGGGGACTGACGGCCGCCTTCATGCTCTCCCCGGGAAAATCCTCCCATAGCTCGTCGCTCGAAGCCGTTCTCTTGGTCCATGCCCGTCCCGTCGAATGGCGCCGGTTCGTTATTGAAGGTTCTTTCGTCAAAATCATACCGCTCTATCCCGCTTTCTTCCGCCGCCGCAGTCAAGATGCCGAATACGTTCCCAACCATCTGAAGCCTCGAAATGTAGTGAGTGGAGTACACTTGGTACACGCCGAACAGCAATACGAACACCGCGGCACAGGTCATCAGAATTCGCGCACGGGCTTTTGACATCTTCAGATGCAGCAGCCTTTGCGTTACTTTCATCACCCAATGCCAGTGCAGGCCGATATGTACTCCGATCAGAGCAAGTGTGAGATAGGCGATGCTCATATGGGAAACACTGAACCAGCGCTCATTCCCCAATTGGAAGCCCTGCAGAACCACTCTAGAAATGACCAGCCCGCTGAAAATAACAAAGATCATGGATAAAAGCAGCAGCACATTTAATCCGTAGCTCAGGCGCGTTTTATGAGGGAGATTCTTGTCGAACAGGCGCAGGGTGATTTTTTTGACAAAATTAAGGTTTAATCCGATGTGGGTCAGAATAGCAATGCCGATGGCGATTCCGGCAATTTCGTGGAAGGCCAGTCCTCCAAACACCCTGGTATTGAACAGCAGAGCAAATGTAACGCCCATCGCTGCATCAAGGGCAAGCTTCACATACGGTTTTTTCTTGTTCACGCGTTCATCTCCAATCTTCTTGTTCGGTTCTGTGAACCCATTATCCGCCTGGAAGCTTAAACCTGTCTGAAGTTTGGCTGAATGACCACTGAAAGTTGTCCGGAGCACTAAAGTGGAGCCTGGAGTTATTCGTCCCTGACGCCGCTCAAGCCGCCTTGAAACATAAAAAGCTCCTGCAGCTATATGCTGCGGGAGCTGGGTATGACCGTGAATTTTACTATTGCGGTTATTTGTGGAGTACGTCCCCGTACTTGGGGTAACGCTCGAATCTTCCCTTGGCAAAGGGGCATAAAGGAATAATCTTAATCCCGTTTTCCCTCGCATACACCACCATGTGTGGGAATGTCGGATTTCAAACATACTTGATATGAATATACTCTGGCCATGGGTGGAGGAAACAGGCCGCTGATGACTTGGACCAAAGTGGTCCCGAATGCTTAATCGTATAAGCGCCTCCGAATTTCATTCCCCGCTATTATCCCGATCGTAATTCTCTCTGGCCTGTTCAACCAGCGAATAATTTTCTTTCGTCCACTGATTCAGTGTCCTCATGGGCTCAAGTAAAGATTCTCCCAGCCCAGTAAGTGAGTATTCGACGATTGGTGGGACGGACGGCGTAATAACACGCTTCACCAATCCGTTCCGTTCCAGCTGCCGCAGGGTCTGGGTCAGCATTTTTTTGGATATGCCTTCGATTCGTCTTCTTATCTCGCCGTAACGAATAACTCCATCTTCCATTGCATAGACGACCAATGCTGTCCATTTGTTGGAAACAATCTCAAGTACTTTGCTGTACCCGCAAATAGATAAAGATATATCGGGCTGTATAGTTTTATGTGAATATGAAGAATTCATCTGACGTCCTCCTGTGCACCTTTAGGTTCCCTGGACACTATAAAGTGCCTCCTTACTAAAGTGTAGTATATGTATTAATGTATGTCTATACCATACAAAAAAGGAGCGAGCTCTCATGAAAGTATACGAAATTCAAGGCGCATTTGGAATTGATCAGTTGAAGGAAGTCGAACGTCCGATACCGGTTCCGGGTCCTGGCGAAGTTTGCATCAAAATGCGGGCGGTTTCCCTTAACTCCAGAGATTTGGGCGTGATTGACGGATTTTATAATCCTGATTTGAAAGCCCCTTTAATTCCGGTATCTGACGGTGTGGGCGAAGTGGCGGCATTGGGCGAGGGAGCGACGAGGTTCAAGCTCGGTGACCGGGTGAGCGGTATTTTTACTCAAAGTTGGATTTCCGGAGAGGCTACCCGAGACAATTGGGTGAGTGCGCTGGGAAGTCCGCTGGATGGGCTGCTTGCGGAATATGCCGTACTTCCCGAGAAAGGACTCGTTCGCGTGCCCGATCATTTGACGGATGAAGAGGCGGCGGCGCTTCCTTGCGCAGGGGTGACGGCATGGCATGCTATCGTAGAAGAAGGCAAAGTCAAAGCCGGTGATACCGTTGTCGTGCAAGGCACAGGAGGCGTCTCCCTGTTCGCGCTTCAATTCGCCAAGCTTCACGGTGCAACGGTGATCATAACATCCAGCAGCGATGAGAAGCTTAAGCGGGCAAAGGAACTCGGGGCGGACTTCGGGATCAATTACAAACAAACGCCCGAATGGGATCAGATCGTTCTGGAACTAACGGATGGACGCGGTGCCGATCATATCGTCGATCTGGGCGGATCGGCTACACTGAACAAGTCAATCTCGGCGCTGCGAGTGGGTGGACAGATCAGCATGGTAGGCGGTCTTTCGGGCTACCAAGTGGATGGTTTTGCGATTATCCCCGCCATTTTAAGAAGAGCTCGCCTGCAGGCCATTAACGTCGGAAGCCGCGACATGTTCGAATCGATGAACCTAGCAATCCGGCAAAACGGGCTTCGTCCGGTTATTGACCGTGTATTTCCATTCGAACGCACTGTCGAAGCACTGCAATACTTGGCGGAAGGGTCGTATTTTGGAAAGATTTGCATTAAATTCTAACTTGGGGAGCTTTAAGACCGAGAGATCGGGAATCCATGAGGGTTCCCGGTTCTCTAATTCGGAGCAGCTAACAACGCAGGAGTATTTCATGAGAAGATTTTTTCTTTTACGGTGCCGAGGGCCATTTTTTCCAGCATGCTATTTCTTTGATTTAGTGAGAAAGATTCCACCTCGCCAAACGTGCTTCCTTTTCCCAAAATACCTACGGTAAACTGTTTCCCTTCCGCATTGATGATATAGAGGCGCAAGGCTCCTTCTTTTACAAAATAAAGGCTGCTCCTGGCGATTTCGGGGGATTGGATTATCGTGTGTTTGCGTATTCTGGCGTGATGCGTCCCTTGGTCGATGACCAGCATATCCTCGGCATCCACCTGGACAAAAGCCGCGTAACCGGTACAGACTAACTAGGAGGGACAAGTAATAAAGCGCTGCATTTCACGTAAAGTGCACCCCTTGGGATGGACATTAGAACAACCTTCAGGTCAAACTAATGAAAATTTTAAGCGGGTGCATTTTACGTCGAAATTTTTATAAAAATTTCATTTAAAATTTGATAAAATCAGAACATGACTTCAGCCATATCGAAAAAAGCCGCAAAGAGAGAGGAAAAGGATATGAACCGTTTAATTATCGATACAGATATCGGCAGCGATATTGATGACGCCATGGCTCTTGCGCTGGCGATGAAATCCCCGGAGCTTGTTCTCGAAGGTGTCACGACTGTGTACGGAAATGCCGATTTACGCGCCCGGATGGTCACCAAAATGCTTCAGCATGGCGGCCGGGAAGACGTACGCGTATACGCCGGTCTGGATCGGCCGCTGCTCGGCAACCGTGAAATATGGATGGCCGGCCACGAAGGGAAAGGGCTTATTGAGGAAGGAGAATCGCTTCCTTACGAAGAGCGCCACGCTGTCGATTTCATCATCGATACGATTATGGCGAATCCGGGCGAAATTACGCTGGTGCCGATCGGACCGCTGACGAATATCGCCGCCTGCCTGATCCGCGAGCCGCGGATCGCCCATAACGTCAAAGAAATTATTCTGATGGGCGGCGTTACCCGACTTGGCCGCAATGCTGCCGAATTACCTGTGACCGAGCATAATATTGTCAGCGACCCGGAAGCGGCATCTGTCGTATTCGGCAGCGGCGCGCCTATTGTAATGGTGGGACTGGATGTCACAAAGCAGGTCATTATTACCGATGAACATCGCAAACGGCTGCAGGAGACGAATGATCCGCTGAATGCCGCGCTGGCTCGGCAGATGGATTTCTGGTTCGATTTTATCAAGGAGAAGAAGACGTTTATGCATGACCCGCTTACCGTCTCGCTTCTCATCGACCGGTCGCTTGTCCAAACCGAAAAAATGAAAGTGACCGTCGAATACGATCACCGTGCAAAGACAGGGCAGACTGTCGCTGTCCGCGCAGAGGATGGCAATGTGGAGGTCTGCCTTGAAGTGGATAGCGGGCGGTTTCTGGCGATCCTGATGAACCGTTTGACTACATCCACGGCTCCATGATCTGGTTGAGAGCATTGTCCTAAAAAGGGGAAGAGCCCAGCACCGCAACGGCTGCGGATGCCAACATAAAAGGAAGCCGTAAGGCGATGCCCGTAACGGTGATAAAACCTGCCGATATTGCCATTGGCATGGCCGGGGCCACACCGAATATTCCAGCAAGCCCTGTTCCGACAGCGGTAATCAGGGCTCCCCGGTTTAAGCTTCCGTCTGAAATATCCACATCAACCGCCAGGGTAAAGGCTTGTAAACTTGCCGCAAGGCTGGAAAGCAGGATGATCGAGGTAAGGACACACCGTCCGTTATTGAGCCGCCTCAGCTCTGCGTACCGTCTTATGATTGCATACACTGACCGGCCGTTCGGAATGCCCTTGATCGTCAGTACACCAGGATTGAGATTGGAAAGCCAGGAACATACCGGCCCAGCGATTTTCTTCTTCAAAATGAATGAGGATTCCGCCGTCCTGCCAAATGCCATCGTCCCCCACAAAATCCCGATGGTTGCCTTGGTTCATGTGTATATTGTGCATTCCCCGTCGATTATTATAGGGTTCGCCAAATACGTAGATGACCGCTCTCTTTGAAATGGCTTCTTTAATATAGTTGTCAACCTTTTCGTTGAGATCGTTGTCGGGGCCGCTTACTCTGTAGGGAAGCTCGGTCATCTTACCCGGGTCAAACAATCCCCCTCTGATATAGTCCAGAGCAATTTGTCGATCGGTTGAAGTAATTTCATTAAACCCTTCGGGAAGGCCGGGTAAATGTGTGATTTGATCCGCATGAAAATCCTCACTGACCAAATATAATAATTCGGATGGGGCTTTCTTCGACTTGACATTAATCTGTATTTCGTACTCCTTATTGTTGGCTTCCACCGTGGCACGGTAATGAGGGGTAGTGTCATTTGAATTTTCTGGAACTGGCTCCCCTCTCGATACTTTTCCCTTTAACACACCATAAGGCTGTAGAGGCATAATATAATCACTCCTGTAGTTTTGTTGTTCTAATCTATTGTTGTAATTATTTGAGGGGATTAGTCTGGAATAATTTGGTAGGAAGAACAGAGCGATCGTAGTTTGCTCGAAAAGTAAATCAACTAGGGGGAGATCGAGTTGTTGCATCCGGTTAGTCTTATTATACCGTTTTTGATTTTACTGCCAAATCTTATGTTTTTTAGATTCCAGCCAAGGAATGGACCTAACCAAGCAGAAGAAAAAGGGAGTCCAATTCTCTCGGCGGCAGAAGGGGTTGGACGGCTCGGGGTATTCATAATTCCTATTTTCTCATCTGTACATATTGAACATTCATATGAGGTCATTTCACTGATCGGAATGATAATATCTCTATTACTTTATTACATAGGATGGATACGATATTTTGGGCGGGGTAGGGAATATAGCCTATTGTTCGCTCCAATGATTGGGATTCCGGTACCTCTAGCGGTTAGCCCGGTCCTCTATTTTCTTTTTGGCTCGGTCGTGCTGCATTCCGTTTATTTATTGATCTGCGGTGTGATTCTTGCCATTGGACATATACCGAATAGTTTAATCTCATATAAAAAGGACGTATGATGCATACGCCAAGTTGTGCTAGATTCCTTCTGGGGGCAAGCCGATCAGAATAATCAGTATATTGGTTCTTTTTTACTAAAGATTTCTGATTCTTATCCGATACATATAGTATATGCTACCAGGGATTGTCAGCTCGGAGATTATATTCAAACAATGTGTCTAAGACGAAAGGCGGTAATGACAGATGGCAGAATCAACAAACCAACTGGGACGGCATCATATGTGGGTTGATCCCAAAGCAAAGGTGTTTCACATTGACCTCTTTGGTTTTTACGGGGTGGATGAGGCAGAGAAATTTTTTGTAGACTACGAGAAGAATGCGGCTTCTTTAAACAAGGATGAATACAGCATCGTAATCGACTGCCAAGGCCTTTCGACCTTCAAGCCCGATTTACTGCCATACTTGCGTGATGCGTATCAAGCGTATGCGGAGTTCAAATCGGTGAGCTTCATTAATCCACAAAATCCTGTGGGGCAAATGCAGCTTAAGCGGGTTGCACGGGAAACGAACATGCGGGACAAGTTCCAGTTCGTGGATGACCCTGGAAAGCTTCAGCTATAATAAACCAGGCAGCACGTCGCGCTATTGTATCAGCCGGAGTACTGCCTTTTGTGATGCCGAATTTTGAAAAAGGGGATGAAAAATAATGAGTGCAAATGTAAAAATTTGCGGGGTAGCGATCTACCATCCGGAAAATAAAGTTGGCAACGAGTACTTTGTGAAGCATTTTGAACGGCAAGGGAAGGATATTACGGGGCTTCTGGAGGTAACCGGACGGGAGACCCGTTATCTGTCTAATGATCCCCATGAAAACCCACTAACGATGGGAATTGAAGCGGCCCAAAAAGTACTATACCAAACGGGTATTGATAGCGCTGAGCTAGACATGATCGTATTTTCATCAGGAACACCCGAGTATGTACAGCCGACCAACGCTGTGAAAGTGCATCATGCACTCGGCGGCAAGAACTCCGCTATCGTTTATGATATCAACTCCAACTGTGTGGGAATGGTCGTCGCGCTGGAACAGATCAGCCGCAATATGCTGTCGAATCCAAATGTCAAATATGCCATGATTGTCGGAGCGGAGCAATTGAATAAATACTCCAGGACAAATGAAGAAGTTCCATACTCCAATTTTGGAGATGCCGCTGCCGCACTTATCCTTGAACGAGTGGAGGATAGCGATTGCGGATTTATCGATTCTTCATTCTATACGGATTCTTCGCTGCATGATACGATTGTTCTGCCTGCCAAGGGATTCTCCAATATATACAGGGAGGACTTGGAGGAGAGCGACAAGCGAATCGAATGGCTGCCGTTCGATACGGATGAAGCTTTCTTGAGTGCGAAGAACGCCATCGAAAGACTGCTCAAGGAGAACGGACTGACCAAGTCGGATGTCAAAAAATACTTCCTGTCTCAATTTGCCAAGAAAAATATCGATATCATTTGCGATCAGCTTAACGAGGACCCTGAGAAATTCAAGTTTATTGGGGATGAGTTTGGCTACACAGGGACAAGCAGCCCGTTTATCGCCTTTGCCAAATCGATTGAAGAGGGCGAAATCAAACGCGGCGATGTCATCGTCTTCTGGTCGGTAGGAGCGGGAATTACTTCTTGCAATGTGATTTATAAATATTAATAGGCCTATGTATTTCAAAAAGCATTCCTCTCGCAGATCTGGGAGGGATGCTTTTTTCGTTCAACCAACCACGCGATAGCATGTGAAAAATGGATTTTTCATCCAGTTTAATCACCCTTTCGAATCGGATTCTCTGTCATATGATACATTATCAAACTGAAAGGAGACACAACATGAGTGATAGAGAATTTGATATAGATGCTCTTGGAGCCGCAATTGCCGCAGCATTACAAGCACAACTGAGCTTTAACAAAAACGAGAATGATAACGAGAACGACAACGACAACGACAATGACAATGACAACGACAATGACAACGACAATGACAACGAGAATAAGGCACGGGCAAAAGCTTTGGCTGCAGCTTTCGCTAAAGCTTATGCAAGTGCAAAATCCAAAGCGGAGGCAGAGCAGGAACTCAAACAGGATTCCGATCAAAAAGCTAAACAAAAATCCGATCAGGATTCCGATCAGGATTCCGATCAAAACATTTATATAGAGGTTAAAAATGGTAACGCACATGTAAAACGCAATAAAAAATGGTAATACATCCAAATAAAAACAAATAATGTTCAGATAAGGGGATAGCACATTGAGAAATTACGAAGATTTTCTTTCGCTGGTCATCGCAGTTGCCTTGCAGCTCCAAAAAAGTATCAATAAGAACGAAAACGAAAACGAAAACGAAAATGAAAATGAAAATGAGAACAAAAATGAGAACAAAAATGAGAACGAAAATAAGAACGAAAACGAAGCTCTTGCAAAGGCAATAAGTGAAGCTTTTGCCAAAGCATTCGCACAAGCTTTTGCTTCTGCCAAAGCAGATCAAGATGCCAAACAGGAATCTGAGCAAAAAGCTGAACAAAAATCGGAGCAGGAGTCGGAACAGGAATCGGAGCAGAAAATTTTTATTCAAGTCAAAAACGGTAACGCTCACGTAGATTACTAATTCTAAGAGATCTTAAGTTCATGTGTTGAGTTGCCGGCCGGACAGTTCATTTTACCACTGAGCTGTCCGGTGTCATTTCATTCTTCTGAGGGTTTTAATGATTCAATGACATCCGTAAAAGTTTTACGGTTCTCGGAAATAATCCCATCGAGTCTGCCTAAAATCTCATCGATATTCATGGCTTTTCTATGCTCTTCATCCATGAAATGATAATAGAATAAGACCATAGCATATGCGATTCCTGTATTATCTACATATACTATGCCGTTCCCACTTTGTTTGACACTTGCATTTCCGTTTTCATTTTTCAGGTCAGCATTGATTTTTCCCAAGAATTTTTCTTGCAGCTGTTTTATTTGCCGCGTGATTATTTTTTCAACGAGAACCGTAATTTCTTTCTCATTCTGGATCACATGATCACTCCTAATTTATAATCCTCTGTTATGACGTCCGCTTCCTCGAATCGAGCCATTACCGTTCTCTCCAGTAATTTTTATGTTTACATCCTCTAGAGTAGATACTTTGGTGTACTTCTTATTTGTCTCCTTCACAATTTTGTTGGCTTTACCCTTGACCTGTTCAATACTGTCTGTTCTCAGGATATCTTTAATTATCAGTGGTTCTTTTTCAACCCTGGGCTCCAGTATGGGATCATGTGATACGGATGCTGCCTCCGGTTCTGGAATTATCACACGAGGATCGCTTGTTTGTACCGATTTTTGATTATGTGCCCATTCGATCCAACTGAGGCTGCTGCCCGGATCGGTCCTTTTAGACCCGCTGTACCTCCAGGCCTGCCGCTTGACTGTCAATTGCGATTGATCTGCCGACTCTGTATTAGAACCACTCTGATGAAGAGGGCCTTTTCTCTTTTGCAAAAAATCTATTGCGGCCGTATCACTGGCTTTTTCCGCTTCGAAAGTGCGTCTCCAGGTGACCGGGCTATCATTAACGACCGGCGCTTCTTGCGGGATGCTTTGGATAAGATGAGACTTCTGGCTATCCGCCAACGTTTTATCGGGATCACTCTTTAAACCAGGTTTGCTGATCACCGTTCCGGGATTCGTCACTGCTTGGTTTTTTTTATTCTCCTTGATAGTCTGTGCAGGCACATTCTGTTTAGGGTCGCTGATCGCTTCACCTGAGGAAAGGTGTATGTTTGTTCCTTGATGCGGGCGCTCAGCCAAGCCAGTGCTGGATTCACGATGCTGAATGCGTAAACTGCTATCCTGCTGGTTCACCGGCATAAGTGGCGGATTGGTTGTCACGTTTGGATTGGTTGACACCTGTGGGATGGTTGTAATTGTATTCTCCTTGATAATCTGTACAGGCATATTCTGTTTAGGGTCGCTGATGTCTTCTCCCGGGAGGTGTATGCTTGTTTCTTGATGCGGGCGCTCAGCCAAGCCAGTGCTGGATTCACTCTGTTGAACACTTAAACTCACGTCCTGCCCGTTCACCATCGTATGTGGCCGGTTGGTTGCAACGTTTGTGTTGACAGCCGCCTGTGGGTTGGTTGTAATCACGAGTGGTTCATTTGTAATTGGGGGATCGCGGGAAACGACTATTTCTTTGATATCTGTTAAAGTTATCTGACGCACTGCGCCTGCTCTTAGAACCCCTTTCTTCCGTTTAGAATGTCTAGAGCGCTTTTTTCGATTTGAGAGCCGTCTTTTTTGTAAATTTCTCACGCTGCGTTTTGATTTGTGCGGAAACTTTACGCGTAATTTTCCGCTTGAATCAAAGAATAATATAATTTTTTTCAGCCGTTTCCGCTGCTTGCTTATCAAGCGTATGTTAATTCTTTTATCGCTGTACACTTTTGTGGTATAACTATTGCCACTTTTCAAGGTCATCCTCCTCAACCAGTGTCTTTGTTATATATGTACGATTATCCTAGACAGAAGGGAAGGGCGGATTGACTATAACATCTTTAGGAAAACGTGAATCGCAGCACCAAAGATGCAGGGAAATTAATATGCGGGTAGAGGGGTTGACAATCCACCTTGTTGTAATTAATATTATTACAACGAAAGGATGATTACATTGAGAATCAGCAGCCGATTTTCCATCGCCGTTCATATGTTATCCCTGATTCATGTTCGGACGGATCTTCTGACTTCGGAGCAGATCGCCGACAGCGTTAACACGAATCCGGTAATTATCCGTCAAATCAGCAGGTTATTGAAAAAATCAGGTCTGCTCGATGTGAAGCGGGGCTCCGGAGGGGCCTTCTTGCTAAGGGATGCCGCCGATATCTCCTTATATGACATCTATAAAGCCGTTGAGGTCGTCGAGGAAGGGGAACTGTTCCATACGCATGACAATCCGAACCCGAGCTGTTGGGTGGGAGCCAATATTAATCAGGTTTTGGAGCTAATTTTATTAAAAGCTCAAACGGCTATGGAACAGATCCTGCAAGAAATCTCTATTAAAGAAATTACGGAGCTTATTGTTCAAAGAAAGAATGCCTCTAATGCTTCTGCGGAAGCATAATTTTTTTAAGTTCGTTGTAATGATTATGATTACAACAAAATCGATTTTGAAAGGGGTGAGGACAATGTAGCAATGGAATTGCAGGTGAAATTTTACCGGGCTGTATATTTTTTATTTTCAAGGAGGAGAATCAAATGACAAAGAACGTCAATGTGGAAAACGAAGTCAAAGAGCTTAAGTGGGAGCCAAATGTCAATACGTATGTTCAATTGATCCCCAATATTGAGTTCTCCAATGTGGAGGGAACTTCATTGAAACTGAATGTGCTGGTGTATCGGGACCCGATGGATGCGCTGTTCGGCAGGGAAGGGAACAAAGAAACGTATCCTTTGATTATTTATTTGCAAGGCTCGGGATGGGGATGGACGGAACAGAATATTTACGCTTTTATCCCTCAACTGGACGATTTTGTAAAACAAGGCTACGTGGTCGCGTCTGTGCAATATAGAGGAAGTGGTGAAGCTTTGTTCCCGGGACAGCTTCAGGATGTGAAGGCGGCGGTGCGTTTCCTGAAAGCCAATGCGTCCAAGTACAATATCAATCCGGAAAAAATAGGCGTATGGGGAGATTCCTCGGGCGGGCACCTATCTCTTTTGCTTGCCTTGACCGAAGGGATCGAAGAATTCACGGGAGACAGGGAGCATCTTGAGGAATCCTCGCGGGTTCAGGCCATTGTGGACTGGTTCGGCCCGACGGATCTTTTGTCCATGAGTCAATATCCGTCCCGGTTTGACCATGATTCACCGCATTCGCCCGAATCGAAGCTGGTCGGCGGGGCCATCCAGGAAAACAAGGATAAAGCTAGAAAAGCGAGTCCAAGTCAATATGTACACCCAGATACGCCTCCGATTTTAATGATGCACGGAGATCAGGACGACGTCGTGCCATACGAACAAAGCCTTGAATTTTTCAAGACGATGAAGCAGGCCGGCAATGATATAACGTTGTATAAAATAACAGGCGGCGGACATTTCGGTTTCACCCAGCCTCACACGCTTGAAGTCGTTAAATCGTTTTTTCAATCCCATCTGAAAGAGTGTTAACCAAGGTTAACCGCCATTTTATGGGAAAAATATTCAAACAAAGAGGGAATCGTATTTGTATAAAATTCGGATTCCCTTTTTGTATAGAAAAAGGAATCAAGTCACCCGCCTCGATTCAATACTCCATAATCCTTCAGCTGGCACTGGGATAGAACTCGCCTGGACTTCAACATCCTCCAATAATTTTTTTAACTCGATTAAGCTAATTACTTCACAATAATATACTTAGGGAAACTATGTGAATAAAATATCACTACTTCCAAAAATGAATTTACTGCATTTATAATATCGAAGTGATCCGATAATTCCATTTCTAATTAAGGGAGGTGAACCAAGGAGGACTACTGGTTACCGGATTAACTAAAACTTGGAGGAACATGATGCTATCAAAAAAGAAATTAATTCAATCGATTGCTGGTGCTCTCATCTTAGGAACAGTGCTTCTCGTATCAGCATGCAGTAATGCGGCCTCGGCCGATAAAACCGCTGAACCCCCTAAAAAAGAGATTCAACTGTTGAAGGATCTTCCACAACCCCAATCAATGACGATAGATCCGGCTTTGAATGCAAGCGAAGCAGACACAATGGTTCAAACCGCGCAGCGCTTTTACGCATTCTGGAATACGGGTAATGAGGAATTTATTTCGCAGGCCGTTTCACCAGACTTCATTGATAACACGCTGCCGAAGGGGAGACCTCAAGGTCCGGAAGGTTTGAAATTCGCCTCCAGCAGATTCCGCAAAATCGTTCCTGATTTGCAGTGCAGCATTGAGGATTTATTGGTGGTTGGGGACAAGGTAACAGCCCGTCTCTCATTCACGGGTACGGACACAGGTGAGTTCATGGGGAACAAGCCGACCGGAAAGCCCATTCATTTCATGGCGATCGATATTTTACGTATCAAGGATGGGAAACTCGTTGAAGATTGGCACTTGGAAGATAACTTAACTTTCATGCAGCAAATCGGCGTCGTGGCGGAAAAATAAACCTGCTAGGACTCCATTTCATTAAAGAGGGTGTTCCATAAGCCATGGAAACGGTTGCTGGGACGATTTTTTTGAGGGGGAATTTAGGCAGGTATACAGGGTAAATGTATTTCCAGTCCCTGGAGCATGATGAAGCAAAGTACGCAAAAAACCTGAGATTGTGCATCTTTTGGTCGCCTGAGAACAGCTATTGTATAACATGCCTACGGAAATACAGGTTTTTCTCCGCTCAGCTTCAAATTCAGTCAGCACAGCCTCAAATTCCTGCATGATAGCAGGATCTCCCTGTGAATAAGCGTATTGGGTAAAAAAAGCTGCATCTTAGCTGTTCTGCAAGACGCTGAACTTAAATCACAAACCAATCTAACCTCATCACTTGATGTTGAAGCGCCAAGGAGGCAGCACTCACGCTCGCAGCAATACATATCAACACCCGGGCCGCCCCAAAAATCTTTTTCGAGTCTCCCGAATTCACTTTCTTACTCTATGAAAACGTTCTGATGAACAATCCGTCAGCGATTGCCCTGATTCCTAACCTGGTTCGATCGGCGGAGCAACAAACAGAACAACAGAATCCGGCGGGTCTTTCAATAATCGAAAGACCTGCCGGATTCTCCACTTATAGGACAGCCCCTATTACTTCAAAATAAATGGGACAAAGGATATGGTCAGCACATGTAAAATGAGCTGCCTTATTAATAGACATCCCGCAAATACCGTTTGCTGAGGGACATCTCTTTTACATAATCCTTTGCTGCATCCGTCGTCATCCCGCCGTGCTGCTGAATGACGGCCTTTAGCGCGGCATCCACTTCTTTGGCCATTTGATTGGCATCTCCGCACACATAAAAGTGGGCGCCTTCCTGAAGCCAGGCCCAGAGCTCCGCACCATGCTCGATTATGCGGTGCTGGACATAGATTTTGTCGGCTTGGTCGCGGGAGAAAGCGGTGTCCAGACGATGCAGGAAACCTTCCTTCCAGAAAGCTTCGAGTTCATTCCTGAAGTAAAAGTCGCACTCCTCACGCTGCTCGCCGAAGATCAGCCAGTTCTTGCCTCTGGCCCCGGTTGCTCGGCGCTCCTGCAAGAAGCTGCGGAATGGAGCGATACCGGTACCCGGCCCGACCATGATCATTGGCGCATCCGGATTAGCCGGTGGACGGAAATGCGCGTTCTTTTGAATGAAAATCGGAATTTCCGTATCCTGACCGGCGAGGTCGGCAAGGAATGTGGAGCAGACGCCTTTTCGGGAGTTGCCATTGTAATCGTAACGTAAGGTGGAGACCGTGATATGGACCTCTTCCGGATTCGCTTTCGGGCTGGATGAAATGGAATAGAGGCGGGGCTGCAAAGGTTTGAGCAACTGAGTAAACTCCGCCGCGCTCATGGATACCGGAAACTCCTGCAGCACATCGATTAACTGACGCCCCCACAGCCACTCCTTCAGGTTTGTCTGATTTTCACTTTTAAGCAGCTCGCTCAACCATCCATGTTGTGACCGGTCCCGGATAAAGCGGAGCATTTCCGGAGCAACACGGGCAATCTCGAAGTGACGGAGCAGGGCATCGGCGAGCGGCATTTCTCCATGTCCTTTTACCGTGACCGGGGAAGATGGTTGCAGTTTAAGGGTGCTTATCATATTAGCAACAAGATCAGGACAATTGGCCGGCCATACACCGAGAGCATCGCCGGCTTCGTACTGCAACCCGGTATTCTTAAGGTCGAAAGCATAGTGGCGGGTTTCTTTCTCGGAGTTCTCTTTATTCAGGCGCCGGTTGAACAGGATGCGCGAATGTATCGGACGGTTTCGGTTATATCCGCTTTGCTCCGGGATCTGTGCCGCCGCACCGGGTTCAATAGCTTGAGTCGATATGGCGGTTTCTGCTGCTGTAAGAGAAGATTGCTCACGTTGGCTTGCTGACTCGCTTAACACACCTGCGATTGTGTTCGTCCACGTATCGGTCAGCTCCTGGAAATCCGTATCGCAAGGAGCACATTCAATAAGCCGCTGCGCGCCAAGCTCCTCCAAACGGGCATCCAGATTTCGTCCGAATCCGCAAAACTGATCGTAATTCGAATCCCCGAAGGCGAGAACGGCGTACCTTAGGTTCGGCAAAAGGGGCGCATTATCCGCTTGCAGAGAATGAAAGAAGCTTTCTCCGTTGTCCGGAGGATCTCCGGCTCCGAAGGTGCTGGCGATGAACAGGACAAAGCGTTCCTTAGCCAGATCCGGTACGGAATATTGGTTCATATTTACAAGTCTGATATCATAACCCAATTCCTGTAACTTCTTCGCGCAGCCGATTGCCGCACCTTCCGCATTTCCGGTCTGAGAGGCCCAAAGTATGGTAACAGGAAGTCTGCCCGCCGCCGCTGTTGCCGCCTCATGCTCGGAAATCGTTGCCGCCTCATGCTTGGAAATCGTTCCCGCATCGGGAACGGAGCTGCGGGAGAACATCCCGGCCAGCAGGCCGTCTACCCAATAACGTTTGGACGATTCAAGCGGCGCGGAAGGGGGCAGAACCGGAATGCCGGACGCTGCTTGCGAATCCCCGGTGCGCAGACTTGTAATGAAGCCTGACAGATAGGCTTGCTCATGATTATCCAGTGTGATGTTTTTGGGGGATTGAAGGCCCAACAGACTCTCGAGCGTATTCAGTTGCGCCAAATACAATTCCTCCTTCTGATTGACGGCCGTGGCGTTGGTTGGAAGCGGAGTTTGAATTCCAGATATATCCGGAAGAGTCGTCTCCGATGATTGGCGCCCCTCAGCCTTGACCAATGAGACAGAACAAAATTTCAATTCAGGCTGAAAGGACAGAGGATCAACCGAATCATTGGTAACGTCGTTTATCGCCAGATTCGCCCCAAACATATCATTCCAGTGGAAGGGGGCAAAGCAGTTTCCGGGGCGCACCCGATCATTAATGACCGCCGGAAGAATGGCCCGCCCCCGTCTTGAACGGATTTCTACCGAATCCTGATCTGTAATTCCAAGCATCGCTGCATCTTCCGGGTGAATCTCAATAAAGGGACCCGGGTTCAGTTTATTCAGCGTGGGGATCTTTCCCGTCTTGGTCAGGGTGTGCCATTGATGCTGAAGACGGCCCGAATTCAGCACAAACGGATATTCATTGTCCGGCATTTCCGCCGGTGGCAGATACGGGCGCGCCCAGAACACTCCTTTTCCGCTTGCCGTCGGGAAAATGATTCGCGGAGTGCTGCCGCTATCAAGCTCATTTGTCGTAGGCGTATTGCCGGCTTCGTTCAAATAGCGGATCGGGTTCCGATCGCTCGCGCTGTCCGGAGCACAGGGCCACTGAATAGGCGTCTCATGCAGCATTTCATACGTTGCGCCGCGAATGTCATAGCCGGTCTTCGGATTCCATGCCTGCTGGATTTCCTGGTAGACCTCAGCCGAGGAACCGTAGGAAAAAGCCTCGGAATAGCCCATTTCGCAGGCTACCCGGGCGATAATCTGCCAGTCGGGAAGGGCTTCCCCGGGCGGCTCGACCGCCTTCTGCATCAAGGTCAGGTTGCGCTCGGAATTGATCATGACCCCTTCGGCTTCAGACCATAAAGCGCCGGGGAGCAGGATATCCGCGAACCGGTTCGTCTCGGTATCGAGGAACGCATCCTGCGTAATGACCAGCTCGGCAGCCTCCAGACCCGCGATAACGTTCTTGCGGTTCGGGACGGTGGCCACCGGGTTGGTGCAGATAATCCAGCAGGCTTTGATATCGCCGGATTTCATGCTTTCGAACATGGATACGGTGCCGGTGCCCACCTCAGTACGAAGAGTGCCTTGAGGGATCTTCCACATCTCCTCGATAAACCTGCGATCGGTTTCGTCCAGGACGGAACGCTGACCGGGCAAGCCGGGCCCCATGTAACCCATCTCCCGGCCGCCCATGGCGTTAGGCTGGCCGGTGAGTGAGAAGGGACCGCTTCCCGGGCGGCATATGGCTCCTGTAGCGAGGTGCAGGTTGCAGATGGCGTTCGTATGCCAGGTGCCATGCGTGCTCTGGTTGAGGCCCATGGTCCAACAGCTCATCCAATTAGGCGACCCGCCGATCCACTCGGCGGCTTTACGGATATCCGCTTCGGGAATTCCTGTAATTTCAGCCACCTTGTCCGGCGGATAATCTTCCAGGAATTCCGGCATGTTCTCAAAGCCGGAGGTGAACTCGGCGATGAAGGCCGGGTCCGTATGGCCGTTCTTTACAAGCAGATGCAGCAGGCCGTTGAGCAGGGCGAGGTCCGTTCCGGGCCTGATTTGCATGAACAGATGCGCTTTCTCCGCAGTAGCGGTGCGGCGGGGGTCAACGACAATCAGCTTCGCTCCCGCTTTAACCCGATCCATCAGCCGGAGGAACAGAATCGGATGACAATCGGCCATATTGGCTCCGATTACGAAGAACAAATCGGTTGTATCCATATCCTGATAAGACCCCGGAGGCCCATCCGCTCCAAGCGAAAGCTTGTAGCCGCTGCCGGCGCTCGCCATACATAGGCGTGAATTGGATTCGATGTTATTTGTCCTTATGAAGCCCTTGGCCAACTTGTTAATCAGATACTGAGCCTCCAGTGACATTTGACCCGAGACATAGAAGGAGAGGGCGTCCGGACCGTGTTCGTCCAGAATGGCCCGGAGCCGCTTGGCCGTATCGCTGATTGCTTCATTCATACTAACTTTAACTGGCTGTGCCTTTCGGATCTGGCGGGTGTAGGCGTATTCCATACGCCCCGATTCTGTGATGGCTAAGGCCGCAGTGCTGCCCTTGGTGCACAGTCTGCCGAAATTGGTAGGATGCTCTTTATCTCCGGTGAGTTTGACAACGCGGTTACCGGACACTTCGAGTACGATTCCGCAGCCAACGCCGCAGTAAGGGCAGACACTTTTTACTTTTTTCGTTGTCATGTACATTCACCCCCACCGAAGTTGTCTATAAATCCTTTAGAAATTGACCCCGGATTCCGCCTTAGCCCAGGTTTTTCTCCAGGAACGAGTTACCGCATAGAAAATAAGAGTGGTCAATAACACGATGGAGCCTACAACGAGAAATCCTGTGACCTGAGAGCCTGTAGTTTGTTTCAGCGGGCCAAGGATGTATTTAGGCAGTAAATATCCTCCCAAACCTCCGGCGGCGCCGACGATTCCGGTAATAACTCCGATTTCACTGGAGAAACGTTGTGGTATAATCTGGAATACCGATCCGTTCCCCATGCCAAGGCAGGCCATCATCACGCTGGTATAAAGAAGCATGACAAGGAATGAATCGGGCATGGTGGCGATCGCAAAAGCACATACGGAAATCACACTGTACAAAATAACGAGGAGGCGCATGCCGCCAATTTTGTCCGCGATCCAGCCCCCTACAGGTCTGAAGAAGCTGCCGGCAATAACAGTAATGGTTACCAGGTAACCCACCTGAATTTTGGTTAGACCGCCGGGATGCACGTTATCGCCGTACACATCATAGAAGAAAATGCTCGCATAGCTGGCGAATCCGACAAAACCGCCAAAGGTAATGGCATAGAACATCGAGAACCACCAAGTATCCGCATACTTGAACACACTGAGGTAATTCTTCAATGGTTTAGGTGCAGGGGCATTCGGGGCGTCTTTAACCAAAATTGCGAACACGATCATGACAATAATGAGCGGGATCATGGCGAGACCAAAAACATTGTGCCACCCGTAAGCCTGGGCGATCTGCGGCCCGAAAAAGGTTGCAATCGCTGTTCCGCTGTTCCCCGCTCCGGCAATGCCCATTGCAAGTCCCTGATACTGCGGGGGATACCAACGGCTGGCCAAGGAAAGCGATACGGCAAAGCTTGCGCCCGCGAAGCCGAGCAGGAATCCGATCATTTGAATCTGCATCAGGCTGGTTCCGCCGAGCCAACCCCAAAGAAGAGGAATAAGGGTAAGGCCCATTCCGATGAGACCTGCTTTTTTACAGCCAATACGGTCTGCCAATATTCCCATCGGTATCCGGAACACCGAACCGCCAAGAATCGGGATCGCAACCATCGTAGCTTTTTGGGTATCCGTTAGACCGAAATCCTTGGTTATGTAGAGCGATAAAGCTCCGCACAGTACCCAAATCATAAAGCTGACATCAAAATATAAAAAAGCTGACAATAAACTCGGGGAATGACCGGCCTTGCGAAAACCTTTTGCATCCATCTGTAACTTCCTCCTTTTAGTGGGTAAACCGCTGTCTTGTAGAGTGATTTGCCGGTTGCCAGGGATTGTTCGAACTATCATGCTGCTGCCGCTAACATCGCCTCCTTATAAGAGTACATGCATGGCAAAAAAGGGCCGACTGACAGAACCCGCAAAATTGCGGATTTCGTTAATCGGCCCCGTTGCCAATGCAGCCACATCATTGTGACTGACTTATTAATTGTAAGAATAGCAGTGCGACAATCCATCCGGCCACAGCATTGTGCGGATCAACTGTTCTTCACCTGATTGACACATTATTGTGCCGCCTAAAATCTTATAATGCCAATATAATTTGCTTTTGAAGCAATGTCAATAATAATAACATAAAAATTTTAAATAATTAATTTCCATGTTATTTTACTGTGTTTTTGAAATCAATACGGTATGTAAACTGACATGCTATAAGCTGGAGGTGATTCGGGTGAGTGAAACAGCTACAGAGACGTTAACCTACTCCTTATTAGGCGATCGTGGTACAACAGATAAATATTACGCGGATGTGGCCGCTTTTACCGATGAGGTCATGGAAAGAATGAGTGAAGAAGTACAGACTATTGAAGATTTTGACCGTTTCATTGCAGAAAATAACCTGAAGCCGATCGATCGTGCAGTGTATGCGCTGGAATTCCTTATGATTGGCGTGCTGTGGAGAGTGTACGGCCGAAGGGCAACGGCAGGAAGTATATATATGGGCAAGCTGCTATCATCCCTTTACAGGATAAGAAATAGAAGTGCAGGTGCAAAAATCGCGGTAGACAGGCTGAAGGGGATTGCCGGAACGACCGTCTTGGCGAGAAGCAGAAGGTTTACAGACGCGATTAATTTAAGCCTGTTCAGGAGGATGATTGGCTGGCTGCGGGCAAGCGGAGAATTTGAGCAGGAGAGTGAACGATTGGCGGTTTGGTTGGATTTTTTGAACAAGAAACCTTCAAGTAAAAGCGGAAACATGCTGGTAAGAGCTGCACGGCTGGGCTACTGGTTTGAAGGAAGAAGCAGGGAGCGGTTGGGATGCTATACTTCGAGGGTGGCGGCTTATCTTAATAACAACGGTCAGCGGCTGAAATGGAAAGAAAACCGGATTTTTGTCAGCCGTGAACGGGTGGAATATCATTTGAATATGGTGGGCGCGGAGATCATGAACCGGGCGTTTCATGGCGGTTTCTCGGCAGCCAAAGAAAAGAGAGTGTTCCTTCCCGTCTGCATGCGGCATAAATCAAGTGAAGCCTGCCAAGCGGTAAAAGATAAAGAGGGCTATCTCTGCAGAAGCTGTTCCAAGGATTGTCAGGTCAATCTCATCACGGCTATGGCTAAAAGGTACGGCTGTAAAGTGGTGGTTATCCCGCATGCCTCCACTGCATTCGGACATCGGCGCATCCGGGAGGGAGAGGTGGGAATCGTTGGCATTGCTTGCGTGCTGAACCTCATCTCAGGAGGATATAAAGCGAAAGAAATGGGATATGAGCCCCAGTGTGTGCTGCTCCATTATTCGGGCTGCATCCAGCATTGGCATCCAAAGGGTATCGAGACGACCATCGATCTGGACCGTTTAGAAAAAATTCTGAAGGCCGGGCAGTACTTCGATTCCTGAATACCCAAGAATTCATAAAAAGCTTGCATATCCTAAAGTTGTATTAAACTGCAAAGGAGGGATTCATCCATGAGCGAATATGATCATAAAGTCAAAGGTTACGGCGGCTTTACGTCGGCAAATGCTATCTTGGTCCTCTTTATCTTGTTGGTTATTATTTTGAAAGCCTGCATGTTCTAGTTGCTATACCCCACATCCGCCAGCATGACTTCCGCCAGTAGCACGCTGGCGGATTCCCATGGGTTGAAATCGAACTCTCAGATAAGCTAATCAATTCCGATACCGTAACAAAACGATAGCCCTGCTTCTTCAGCTCAGGTAAAATAATCTTGAGAGCTTGTCTGGTTTGTGATTGTCCGTGGACATGGTCATGGAAAAGCACGATGTCGCCATTATGCGCATTGCGTATTACCTTATTAGCAATGTTGTACACTCCCGGGCAGTTCCAGTCTTTCGTATCCTGATGCCAGGACCATAAAATCGGCTTTAGGCCCTTTCTGTTGGAGAAGTTTATCAAGGTCTCATTGTACATCCCTCCCGGCGGACGGAACAGCTTGCTGTGCCTGCCCGTGATTTTGATAATCTCATTTTCCGTTAATTCCAGTTCCCGCTGGACCTGCTTCTGGGAAATTGGCTTTTTAAAGTAAACATGATTGTAAGTATGGTTTGCTAGCTCATGCCCCTCGGCAATAACCCGCCTAGCTACGTCCGGATAGGAGGCAAGACGCTTTCCGATGGCAAAAAAGGTGCATTTGGCATCATACTGGTGCAGCACGTCCAGGATTTGCTCCGTCTCCGAAGGGTCCGGGCCGTCATCAAAGGTCAATGCAATCACTTTTTGGTTTGTATGTACCTCCCAGATCATGTCACCCCGTTGTTCGTAGTACTGGCGGTTCTTTATTACGGCTGGATGTCCTAGAGCGGTATTGGTTAAACATAGCAAAAGCGCAAGTGATGCGGCAGCAATTCGCAATCCTGTTCTCATTCGTTTCACCTTTTTTTAATTTTAGAGTGCTTATGGACAGGATGAATTATTCATAAATGCGGTTGATACATATAAAATCCCGTGTTATCAAAAGATATAAAAGACGTACTGAAAGAGTATCAGAGTACGTCCTTTACTGTGAGCCTTTTTTTACCTGCCTGCTTCGTTGCCCGTTCGCCCGCTATAGGCATGGGAATGAGGATTCCTTCCGTTAATTGACGTATAGCCCTCAAACCGATGATAGTGTCCGCCTCCCGGAAGTTCAATGGCTGGACCGGTTGTTCCTTGAATGAGGTGGGTATGACCTTGGTTCAAAGATGTAACGGTGTAGTAGACGTGTACATGAGGGACACCAGTGGGTGCAGGAGCAGTCCAGCTAGCATACTCATGAGAATGTCCGTCATCAACGGATGTTACACCGGAAAAAGCATGGACATGGACAGGGTTGCCATTCCAAGAGGTTATATAAAGCTTGTGTGAATGATGAGCATCTTGATCTCCGGAATCTATTACGAATCCAGTAACCGGGATTTTCATTGCGGCTCCTTTCGTCAAACGAAGTAATAGTATGGAACTAGTCTATGGAGAATCATGCGCCATGAAACGGCTAACGCCCATAACAAACGAAACAATAATTTTCGGATAGTCGACACAATGGGATCTCTAGACCCACTGCGTATTCGTTTGGTAATATTTATTAAAGACGGATTGGTCAAGCTAAGTTGTGCAATCCACTAAATACTAAAAAAGGTTGTGTTAGGTTTGAATGGTTCAAAATCTGCTTTTTTATCTGTACTTAGCAACACTTTTATCGTCTTAATAAAGCTCATTGTTGGTATTATGACGGGCTCTATAGCAGTCGTTTCTGAAGCTATCCACTCATCCTTGGATTTGGCTGCTTCTTTGATTGCTTTTTTTTCGGTTCGTTTTTCTAGCCGCTCCGCAGATAAAACCCACCCTTATGGACATGGAAAAATGGAGAATATTTCGGGAACCATTGAAACCTTGCTTATTTTTGCAGCAGGGATATGGATTATTTATGAGTGTGTTCATAAAATATTAAACCCTACAGCTATTGAACTTCCTTTGTTGGGCATCATCGTAATGGTTGCGGGGGCGGGGATTAATTATATGGTTTCAAGAAGGGTAAAGAAGGCAGCTATAGAGAATCATTCTGTCGCTATGAAATCCAATGCCTTACATCTGCTTACTGATGTGTTTACATCCTTGGGGGTTGCATTCAGTTTATTATTGGTTACCGTAACAGGCTGGACCATTCTGGACCCTATTATCGGAATTATTCTGGCTCTATATATTATGAGAGAAGCATATAAGCTGCTGAAGGAATCATTCCCTCCTTTGCTCGATGCCAGTCTGACCGAAGAAGAAGAAAACGAAATTCTGCGTGTCATCTATTCATATAAAGAAAAATACATTGAAGTTCATGATTTTCGCACACGGCGATCAGGTCCAGAGGAATATGTAGACTTTCATCTTGTGGTACCATCTATAATGGAGATAGAAACCGCGCATCACCTATGTGATGAGATTGAGCAGGCTATCAAAATAAAATTTGATCATGCCCAAGTATTAATTCATGTGGAACCCGAGCACGAACGGCTGGCGGTTAAGAATATAGAACATTTAAGCAGGTAAAAGCACAACTGAAACGTCTCACTCGGATTACAGTCATGATCGGAGAACGTTAAGGGTATACACAGAAGCTAGGGGAGGAATCCCCTGGCTTTTGTGTGCGGCGTGAAGCCTTATGCACCAACTATTAGCTCGGGTATTCGAGACCGCGCTTCATCTCATTGATACAACGGGGATCTGGGGGATATGGATAGGAATGATACTGGAGAGCGCCTGTATTCCGAATCCAGGTGAGCTTATTATCCTTAGCGGCGACTGGTAGGTCGCTCAAGGATCGCTATCTGTTACCGAAGTTGTCGCCGAAAGTACATACTATAAATGCGCAGCGTTCTTCGTTCACCTCTTTATATTCTAATCGCTATTTAGACCGCTGCCTCTCATAATTATCGTCCCCCACTTCGTAGCCCGTTTGCCCACCGCCAGGAAGCTCAAATACCTGTGTACATGGCCTTTTTCTTTTTTCACTATCGGGTGTTATTCAAAACTTTATTAGAAAAAACGAGCTGCCCCAGCCAGATGTAACTGACTAGGCACAGCCCATTTTTTGTTGAGTCCGAAGTTTCATGTCGCTGTAAAAGTGGAACTGGAAATTTAGATATCTTTAAACGCCTAATGCCGCTCGATTTGCGGCAGCTCGAAGCTCCAGTCCACATCGGTATACTTCTTGTCGGTTACGGTGCGGATGAGCGTTAGCTCCTGTGGCATAGCAGTCATGCCTAAAACATCGAGATAAGACTTAGAGTTTACTCCTTCCTTCGGTTCATCAATGGTTATCGTGTTACCGTTCCTAACATTTCCGACAAAGTAAACTTCATATTCCTTACCGGATTCATCCCGTGCGATCCAGCGATCCTCATTAAAGCTGTTAACAACTTCCCCGCTGACTGTCATATGGCCCGAGAGTCCCGGCTCATTCGAGCTTTTTTCAATATCCATTGCATGGATTTTGAGGATATCGCCTTGCGCTTCAAACATTATAGACTGCTCTTTCAGCTTCTCCGGACGGAAAGTAATAGAATCCTCAGATTGCACAGGGATAGAATAACTATCCAACACGAATCGAACTTTCATGCTGTCGTATGGAAGATACGTGAAGGAATAGGTCCAATGCTGTGTCCCAGTCTGTGCATCTTCTGTCATAAAGTGATCCAGGTAGACATTAGGGGGGGAGCCGGTATAGTTTCCTGGGCCGTTAACTTTGGCGAGAATACGTCCGTTCTCATCTTCAAAATGGTAGTTAAGCATGAGTTGCTTGCGGAGACCCTTGGACGAAAGGGCAGCCGCTTCATCTGTAAGCAAGGTGTCGAATTGCAATTGGGCTCCGATAGGAGTACGAACAAGCTGCCGCATGTTAATTTTTAGCCCGGTTGGGGTGGTATAGGATTCATCCAGAGCATTCGTTACGGTCAACTTCTTTGACTTGGTCATATCGGCCATGTAGGCAAAGCTCCAGTTTCCCGAAAGCGGCTCCGTACCATCGTCACCGACATACAGCTTATGAACGTTCCCCTCGATGATTACGGTATCCCCCGGCGGCCGGGAGAATACGTAAGTTAACCACAACTTTTGGGATTTCTCAGTGTTGGGTCCATATTCCAGTGGAAGTTTAGAAAGAAAATATCCTATTTCTTCACCGTCTTCATTTAGAATACGCAATTGCTGACTGTCAAACCTATTTTTTGTCCACTCATCGTCCGTCTGTCCCGATTCATCAGTAACCTGCAGAGACAGCACTAGTCTAGAGGAGTCGGCAATGACTTCTTGCAACGACAGGGTGTAGCCCTTGTCGCTTACTTCCACACTCGGCTGTTGTACTAATCCGAGCGCCTGCGCTTCCCTAAGGCTGTTATCTGCCCATTGACTGACTTGCAGAGGAGGTCTCCAGGACATCTCAGACACTGGCTGCGAAACAGAGGAAGTATGTGGAGTCGTCCCGAGGGCGGACAGTATTGAAATTATAAGCATTGCTGCTGCACCCGTCGCCAGAGCCGCACTGCCCCAGAGAAAGCCGCGCCGCAAACGATGATTGATGTGTTTTCTCTGCCAATTACGCGATCTGCGGGAAGCAGGCAGCATCTCCACATGCCGCAGTTGCTCCATCACTTGCTCCGTAAATTGATCGGAAAGCCCGGTGGATGCATACATTCTGCGTAGTGGAAGTTCATCCTCGACCATGTTATCTAAGCTCGTGTAATGCCGATTTTTCATGAGAAGCCTCCTTTGGCTGCAGCCATAATTTTCTCAGCTTTTGGCGGGCTCGGTAGAGCCGGTTTTTGACTTGATGCATAGACATGCCTGTAACTGCGGATATTTCCTCGTAGCTCAGATCATTGGTATAATGCAGCAGCAGTACGATCCTGTACCTGCCCGGCAATCTGGATAGCAGCTTATGCAGCTCAAGCTCGCTTTCCTTGCGCATGTACATCTCCTCCGGAGTGGGTGTCCCATCGATTTGAGCCTTCGGCAAGTTGCTTGCAACACTGAAGGTTTTCCGCCGTTTAACATCCCTGAAGCGGTTGACCGCAATGGTGTACAGCCAAGCGGCAAAGCTTGATTGGCTGTTGTGACCGCTGAGCTTCCGATAGGCGTTGATAAAAGTCTCTTGGGCTAAATCCTGTGCATCCTGATGGCTCGCGCCCATTCCCAGCAACAGAATGTATAACCCGGACTTGTATTTATCCACCAGCGCCGCAAATGCTTCACGATCCCCTTGCAGCACCCTGCCGATAATGAGTTCATCGTTAACCTTATCCGTCATTAAGTGCCTCCAAACTTATTTATTTTACTTATAAGACGAGGCGGAGGCTAATCGCTTCTAACTTTTCCGCAAAAAATTATAAAAATGGCTCAACACCAAAGTTAGTGATTGATCTAATCCATTAATCGTCCCGTATTTCATATCGGTGGTTTTTGTTTTTTTGAAAGTTTTTTTGATTGTGATGTGACCGTTCAGGTACTTGCCCAGTCTAATTCATGTAAAACAAAATCAACACAGGGAGTAACGGAGGGAGGAGGTGGAGTTACACCATGAGTATGGAGCAAGAGGTGGAGCTGGCCAAGCAGGGGGACCGCGAAGCATTTATCCGTCTGATGCGGCAGATCGAACAAGGACTGTACAACACCGCGCGAGCAATGGTCAAAAAAGACGAGGACATAGCAGACGCGCTGCAGGAAACGATTCTGAAAGCCTATAAGTCACTGGATACGCTCCGGGAACCCGGTTTTTTTAAAACCTGGGTTTACCGGATTTTGATTAATGAATGCAGCACCATTCTAAAAAGGCGTTCGCGTAGCGTTACCATGGAAACACTTCCGGAAACGCAGGACGCTTCCGATAACATGGCTTCGGTCGAACTGAGGATGGCCGTGGACAAACTCGAAGATCAGCAGCGGATCGTTATTATCCTGTACTACTTCCAGGATATGCCGCTTAAACAGGTGGCGGATACGCTGCAAATTTCGGAAAGCGCGGTAAAAACGAGACTGTACCGGGCAAGAAAAACACTGATGGAAGAAATTCATCCGGCAGAAGAAGGGAAGATGAACCATGAATCAATTTGATCTGGATAAACAGTTGAAAGCAGAAAAGGATAACGAGGCGCCAATGTCCGATTTCGTTCGCGGCCGTTTGGAAGAGACTTATGCCTCAATTTCCGGAGGGAAGATGAATGCCTGGACGCGTCCCGAACGCTCAGGGAAACGGCGTTTTCTTGGAACCGGCGCCGTGGCAGCCGTCCTTGGTATAACCTTGTTCGCCTCGGGCTTCGCTTCGCCCGCTATGGCTGATTCCATTCGGCAAATACCGCTGATCGGCAGCCTTTTCAGCTCTATAGAGCGTGATCTTGGACTGCAAAACGCGGCCAACGAAGGCTTGACTTCACAGGTTGACAGCAACGTGTCCTATAAAGATGTGAAGCTGGAAGTTACAGAAACCGTGTTCGACGGAACCCGCGCTGTATACGCGCTGACTGTGGCGGCGCCGAATCTGAAAGACGGAATGTACGATACGGACAAAGGTCCCGTAAAGCTTAGCAGTGCGATTGACGCTATTACCTTTAAGGGGAATGGCGGAGAGTTTGACTCTTTAGGCGGAGGAGGCCAGTACTGGGGAGCGGGAAAAGACCATCCGAATACGATTATTGTCGAGCAAACCCTTAACCCTTCGCCCGAAAGAATTAAACATACGGCCCCGGACGCTTTTGACGCGGAAGTAGAAGTGAAGCTGGCCGGTATCGATCATACTTTTACGCTCAATGTTCCTTTTACGAAGAAGACTGACGATGTCATCAGCCTCAAACCGAATGCGGTCAAAACTGCGGGCGACCTGATCTTTACCGCAAATGCGGTCGATGTTACTCCGATCACCACAAGGCTGGAATACTCTCTGGAAAAAGTGTCGAAAACGCCGATCTCTGAGCAGGATGAGCATGATCTGATTTATACGAATGTGGCGGTTTACGACGATCAGGGCCATCTGCTGGACCGTCTGGGCGGCCAAGGCGTTATTCAAGGCAACAAGTTCACAATGACCGTGCATTATGCTTCCGCAAGGAGCGGGACTAAATATTTGATCCTGAAACCATTCAAGAACAATGACGGAGACTTCCCGAAGGAAATTAAGAACAGCCAGTTTGTGGACGGCCTGGACATCCGGATTGACCTTACGAATTAATTAAGAAGGTGAATTTGAAGTGGATATTCGCTTTACGATTGAAGCTTTTCCCGCGTTGTTTATTCTTTTGCTCGTCCTGCTGGCGGTACTGGTAGTTATCCTACAGTCGATGATTCAAACCAAGTCTTCGCCTAAGCGTTTTTTATTCGGGGCGGTTATGTGCTTGTACCTGACCAGCGTGGCATATTTCGCCTTTTTTCCCATTGACGTCAACATTGGAATATACGCGTCGCAGAACGCTTGGTATAAGTCCATCAACTGGATTCCGGTTTTGACGGCTGATGTACCAACGTTTTTGTTGAACGTAATCATGATGCTGCCGTTCGGTTTTTTATGGCCTCTAGTTTCGGGGAAAACGAATAGCTGGAAGAAAGCCGGCACAGCGGCTCTTATTCTGAGTGCAATCATTGAGCTGGTACAGTTTAGTGTCACCCAGACGCTTGGCAGCACCCGAAACACCGATATTAATGATTTGATTGCCAACACGCTTGGCGGGATTATTGGATATGCAGTACTCTCTAGGACTTTAAAAGCAAGTGGATTCCGGAGTTTGCTGCAAGACGGTCAAGCTTCCTCTCGTAGCTGCTAGTTGATTCATGATGACTCTTTTATTGGATTGGCATTTCTGAAAAATCAAAAAGAAGCCTGCAAATCACTTGAACTTGATTTGCAGGCTTCTTTTTCGTTCCTGTCCGTTTACGCCAACTTTTTCGATTTGACATGGAACGCATTTCATAATTTACACTCATAACCAAGAACAGAAGGCGAGGGGAGAATCTTATGCTTGGATTAATTGGGCTTTGTTTAATATTGATGATGCTTTGCTTAATTATATATATGGCGGCTTACTTTTGTTTAAAAGCATCCGGACAACGGATGGAAGTGAGACCCATTAAATCCTTTGATGATTATTTTGGTTGAAAAGGTGAGCGCATGACAAATATTAAAGATTTGGCAAAGATGGCCGGAGTATCTGTCACAACGGTCTCCCGTGTATTAAATAATCACCCATATGTCAGCGAAGAAAAAAAGAATGCTGTTCTGGAGGCGGTTAAGGCTAGTAATTATCATAAGAATATAAATGCTGTTCATTTAAGTACGGGGAAAACGTCGTTAATGGGTGTGGTTCTCCCATTCTCGGACCATCCCTATTTCGGTTTGTTGTTAAAAGGAATAGCAAATCAAGCATTGGAATACAACTATAAGTTAGTCTTATTTCAAACGGATTATATGGAGAGCAGGGAACTGGAAGCTCTACAAATGTTAATGCAAAAACAGATTGATTCGTTAATCATTTGTTCGAGAACCTGTGATTTGTCAACGATTAAAGAGCATTTGCCATTTGCATATCGGGACTTTGTTAAGAAATATAATTTACCATACAAGCCTGACTATATTATGGATGAATGCTACTATTTTGAGGACGGAGAAAAGGTCATTAAGCAAATACAAGAAATGGATGCGCCGCCATCGGCATTGTTGGTCACTAGTGATCAAGTCGCGGCTGGAATTGTTACCTGTTGTAAGAACCGGCATATTTCTATACCTGACGAACTTGCAATAATTGGTTTCGATAATCAGCCAATAGCCAAGATGATGAATATTACGACAGTAGAAATCCCTCTTGAGAATATGGGAAAAAACCTTTTCCTTCAAGCCGTAAATGGTGATTTATCAAATGAGGAATTACCCGCTAAACTCATTGAAAGAGGAACGGTTTGATCAATGGTGCAGCCGACCGGGATCTGAAGTTGTATCCTTGAGCTGAACCGGAATGAACGTATTCGCTGCAGTCATATGTGAATTTGTGAACAATCAAAGGGCTGGAGGCAGAAATGTATGAACCGAACGTTAGCAGGACTGAAGAAGCCGGAAAGAGTGGAAACGTTAAAAAAGAAAATGCTGGATGAGAAAAGGTATGTTTCAATTGAACAGGCCCGGATCATCACCGATACGTATGAACGGCATCCGGAACGGTCCGCCATTGTAACACGTGCCTTATCACTCAAAAACGCGCTTCTCCATCTCTCAATCGATACGCATAATGAAGAGCTGATTGTAGGAAACCGGAGTAAGGGAGTGAGGCAGGGCATTATTTTTCCGGAGAGCGGGACTTCCTGGATCGACAGAGAATTTGAAAGCCTTCCTACACGTCCGCAGGATAAGTTTCAAGTCCGCCAGGAGGATATTGAGGTGTTCAGACAGGACATTAGACCGTACTGGAAATCCCGCTCGCTGGAGGATGTTATCCGGGAACGATACGGCGGCGAAATTGATGAAATCGCTCTGGTAGTGAAGATTAATCAAAAAGATCATGCCCAAGGGCATATCTGCCCGAATACCGAGAAATGGCTGAAACTCGGGCCGGAAGGCATTAAGCAGGAAGCATCCGCAAGGCTGGCCGTATGCGAGGGAGAAAGCAGGGAGTTCTACGAAAGCGTCATTCTGGTGATGGAAGGCGCGCAAGAATTCATGCTTCGCTATCATCGTCTAATTCTGGAGAAGCTGGAGTCAGAGAGCGATCCTGCTATCCGTGAGGATATGAGAGTGACCGCCGGCAACTGCCGCAATCTGTCCCGGCGTCCCGCCGAGAGCTTTCATGAAGCCGTTCAGTCGCTTTGGTTCCTCTTCGCCATCCTGCATTTGGAATCGAACGCCTCTTCCTTCTCACCAGGCCGGATGGACCAGTATCTGTACCCCTACTTCAAGAAAGACTTGGATAACGGGACGATTGACGAACAAAGAGCACTTGAAATCATTGAATGCCTCTGGCTGAAATTCAATCAGATTGTCTATTTGAGAAATTCCCACAGCGCCAAATTCTTCGCGGGGTTTCCGATCGGGTTCAACATTGCGGTTGGCGGCCAGACTCCGGATGGCAAAGACGCAACAAACGAGTTATCTTTCCTCTTTCTGAAAGCACAGGAGCATCTGCTGCTCCCGCAGCCCAATCTCTCGGTGAGACTTCACAAGAACACACCGGAGGAACTGCTTAAGGAGAGCATCCGGGTTATATCTCTGGGAAGCGGAATGCCGCAATTTTTTAACGATGAATCGATTATTCCCGCCATGACTCGCCTTGGCATTAGCCGGGAGGACGCCAGCAACTATGCGATCGTCGGTTGCGTAGAGCTTACAACACCGGGCAATAATTTAGGCTGGAGCGATGCCGCGATGTTCAATCTTAATAAGGTGCTTGAGCTTACGCTTAACAACGGCAGATGCCTCATTACGGGCAAGACACTGGCTCCCGACCTTGGCAATATCGAAACCTATGAATCGTTCGAACAGCTTGAGGCTGCATTCGCGAAGCAAATCCAATATTTTATCGGCAAAATGATTGCGGCTTGTGAAGCAGTGGAGAAAGCTCATATCGATACTCTTCCTTCACCGTTCCTTTCTTCGGTCATTGACAACTGCGTGGAGCTGGGCAAGGATGTTACCGCAGGCGGAGCCAAATACAACTTCTCGGGAATTCAAATGATTCAAATCGCGAACCTGGCGGACAGCTTGGCGGCTATTAAGAAGTTTGTGTTTGACGAGAAGCGGATTAGTTCCGGAGAACTGCTCGAGGCGCTTCGCGCCAACTTTGAGGGTCATGAAGTTACTCGGGCCATGCTGCTGAATAGATCTCCCAAATACGGCAACGACATCGTCTGGGTTGATGAGCTCGGAGCCAAGTGGGCCAGAACCTTCAATCAATACCTGTCGCAATACCGGAATTACCGGGGAGGACTCTATCATACGGGGATGTATACCGTTTCGGCGCATATACCTATGGGGGAAAATGTCGGCGCTTCGCCGGACGGAAGATATTCGCGGGAACCGTTGGCGGACGGCGGAATGTCCCCGGTATACGGCAGGGATCTGAACGGACCGACCGCTGTGCTGAATTCTGTATCAAGACTCGACAACCACTTGACGAGCAACGGCGGTCTGCTGAACATGAAGTTTCTGCCAGAATTTTTCAAAACAGAGAGCGGGATCAACAAGTTCTCCCAGTTCCTACGGACCTTTGTCGATCTTGAAATTCCTCATATCCAGTTCAACGTGTTAAAAAAAGAGGATCTGATCGCGGCGAAAGCGTCCCCCGAGGATTACCGCGGACTTACGGTTAGAGTGGCGGGATATACCGCCTATTTCACGGAACTTGCGGATGAGCTGCAAAATGAAATTATCGCAAGAACCAGCTACGGGGAGATTTAAGCGAAAGCTTCACAGCGAGCAGGGGAGACGACAGCACAGGAGGAGACAGCTATGGAACATGCAGCGGACATGAAATCCGGCAAAATTTTTGATATCCGAAGATTTTCCACCCATGACGGCCACGGCATCCGTACCAACATATTTCTAAAAGGCTGTCCTCTTGCCTGCCGCTGGTGCCAGAATCCGGAGGGGATTGCATTTCAGACCCATTTGGTCTACTTCCGCAATAAATGCATCCGGTGCGGCTTATGCGCCCGGAATGGACAGTACGGCGCTTCCGCCTTCGAGAACCGAACACGGATCAAGCTTGAGCGGGACCAGATCGAAGAATGTGAGGCATGCATCGACGTGTGTCCTGCCGGAGCGCTGTCCTTGGACTGCCAGGTTATGGCGGTGAACGAGGTGGTTACAGAAGTAATGAAGGATCGCCGCTTTTTCAAATATAGCGGTGGAGTGACCCTTTCCGGCGGGGAACCACTGTTTCAGCACGAATTTGCTTTACAGTTGTTAACAGCCTTAAAGCAAGCAGGCCTCCATACAGCGATCGAGAGCAGCTTGCAGACGTCCCCGGCCATACTGGAACAGGCGGCTGAAATGCTGGATTTGATCTATGCGGATTTCAAAATTTTTGATACGGAACTGCATAAGAAGCATACAGGACTGTCCAATGCCCGAATTAAAGAAAATCTGAAATGGCTGCTCACAGGTAATACCCAAGCTGAAGTAATTGTCCGTACTCCCCTGATTCCTGAATATACGGCTTTTGACGATAATATCCGCAGCATTTCTTCTTTTATATCTGCCATCCGGCCTGACGTTAAATACGAGCTGTTGAATTATAATCCCTTGGCACAGGCCAAATACAACCATGTCGAACAGAAATTCTGCTTTGACAGAAATCCCCGAATGTACAGCGATCAAGAAATGACTCACTTCCACACCATCGCTTTGGATGCAGGCATTACAAATTTGATTAAATAAACGAATCCGCAAAGGAGAGAGAACAATGCTTATATTGCTTGATACCGCAAATTTTGAAGCGATTACCCGGATGTATGATCTGTTCCCATATGACGGCGTTACCACCAATCCAACGATATTGAAAAATGAAAAAAATGATCCGATGAAGCAACTGCTTCGGATTTGGGAGTTTTTGCCTGCCGGTTCGGCGCTGCATGCGCAGGTGATTTCCGTGACCGCCGAAGAGATGGTGGAGGAGGCGCATTATATGGTCAAGCGGCTGGGGGAGGGATTATATGTAAAAGTTCCGGTCTCCGCTCAAGGACTTAAGGCAATCAGCATTCTATCCAAAGAGGGTATACACGTGACGGCAACCGCGATTTATACTCCGATGCAGGCTTTTATGGCGGCAAAAGCGGGGGCCAAATTCACAGCTCCTTATGTTAACCGAATTGACAACATGGGTGCGGACGGCGTGAAAGCAGCGATGGATATTCATGATATGCTCCGGATGCATAAACTTGATAGCGACGTTCTGGCGGCAAGCTTCAAAAATTCGCAGCAAATTCTGGAACTATGCCGGCATGGCATTGGTTCGGTGACTGCCGCTCCAGACGTGTTGGAGGCTTTAATCAGGCATCCAGCCACGGATCATGCGATTACCGCATTTAACAATGATTTTGCCGAGGCCTTCGGAAAAAACAAAACGATGCTGGAGCTTTATGAAATCTAGACCGGGGTTGATTACGGGGCATGATTGATCAACGACGGACTGCAAGCCGCCGGAGCCGACCTTTCCAAGGGCTTGTCAGCCATTGACAACACCGCTTCCAAGCTGTGGAGCGATCCGTCCAAACCCGCCCACACGCAGACCATCGGCTGGAAGCTGGCAGAAATATTTGAATAGAGAAAATAAGGTCATAAAATAGTGAAATCCGCGCTCAGCGCGGATTTTTTTAAAAAATATAAGAATATGCAAGTTTTACGGTTTTAAATGGCCTAATACGAGAGACGGAAGCTTCGGTTAACTCATAGATCGTTTCGTTTCCACATAAAGCACCTGGATGAATTTTTTCGTATTGATCCGCACCTGGGATTGGGAAGGCTCTGCCTCATTTTGCAGTTCCAGCATCCGTTTACGGATTTCGGTGAAATCGAAAAATTTCGAAGCGTAATTCTCAAATTTCGGATGCGAGTAATCGGTTAAGCCGAGAGAGGCCACATGGGTCAGGGTCTGAAAAATAGCCCGGCGCACCCTCTGCTCCGAGGCTTTGATTTCCTTACCCAGCTCAGTGGAGGCTGCCAGGTGTTCAAGTCTTTTTGCGGCGATGCTTCTAAAAATATCTTTAAGCGAAGGGAACGCAAAGGAAGCCTCACCCGTTTCCAAATCCAGCTGATACAGAACCTCCAGCATCTCCAATACGTCTTTGCTTCCCGCTTCCCCGATCATTCCCAGTTCAGAAAGCATAAAATGGCCGGACGTCACGATCTTGTTCTCGGCATCCGCTGTTCGCTGGTTCTTCGGAGAGCTTATGATCTGCAAGCCTTGAATCGTTCTCTGGATATCGCTCATCGACTTTTGCAGCCGCAAATGGTCCATTACTTTACGTATGACCTCCAGAATCTCCAGACGATTAATCGGTTTGGTGATATAGTACTGCACCCCCAGCGAGTAAGCCTCGCCAATCATATCCTTCGATTCAATTTGGGAGATCATAATAATTTTGCCGCTGAAGTCTTGACCTATCGCCCGAATCGTCTGGATTCCGTCCCGAATCGGCATCAATAAATCAATCATCAGAATATCGACTTTCTTCAGTTCAAGCAGATCATGACTTAGACCCGAGCCGTCTTCCAGTTCACCGACAACTTCACCGAGACCGAAGTCTTCAATGATGTCAGCCAACATGGAACGAACTCCCTCATCGTCATCTACGATAAAAAAACGCATGCTGTCATCCTTTCTGGGTTAATGGATCGATCGGAAGCAGCAGAGTAAATACCGTTTCTCCGGTTTCCGGGTCATCCTGCAATTCTATATCCCCCTGAAGCTCCTTTACGACCTCCCGGATATAATACAATCCCATTCCTGTAGAGGGTTTTCCCGAAATATCATACTTTGACGTGTATCCCGGTGTAAAGACCAGCTTCTTCTTCCGGTCCGGGATGCCCGGTCCGTTATCGCGGACCTGAATCTCAATCCTGCCTTGTGTACGGCTGACCGAAATGGCAATCGTCCCTTCCTTGGGAATGGCTTCTACCGCATTGGCCGCCAGATTGTTCATTAAAGATAATAAGGTGTACACATGCAGGGGAGGAAACGGATCGTTCACTTCGATGCCAAATTGAATCGTTTTGCCTAAAGATGCCGCGTATTTGTCGTTCGTCCGGACAATGAGCCGCATGATATCCGGAAGATCCATATAGTCAGACGGTCCTTCGTCGGCGATCAACTTGGAAAGTCCGGCGTGGATTCGCTGGTTGTCTTTTTTGATCTCATGTACCTGCCCTGAAATACTCAACGCTTTCCGCGCCAATGGGTCCAGCTCGTCCAGGGAACGAACTTGCTGCAATTGACGGTACAATTCATAGCCATCTCTCGTAATATCTTCGGCGAATTGCAGCGTCTTTCTGAGCTGGACAGACTCTTCATATAAATTCGATACGAGCAGAAGAACACGTTCCTTTTCTTTCCGCTCATGCTCTTCGGCCAAGACGGACTGGCGTAATTGCATGATATTAAAGAAACCAAGAACAAAAAAACTGCGAATGACCGCGATGACCAGCAGCTTGCCTACCACCTCCAAATTCAACTGACCCATGGAGTCCGCATGCCGAACGGAGAACTCAACCAGATTGGCAATGATTTCGATGAAGATGCTTAGAACCCCTACCCGCACCGGCCGGTAAGGAACCTGATTTAACCGAAGGAGCTGGAACAATGCGGCGTAAGCCAGATAATAAAAGAACGCCGGAAAATGCTTCAGATACAGCGCTCCGATGGAAACATCCGCCTGAACCAAGGAGTCCAATCCGATGCGGAAGGCAACGACGAGAATGCCGGCAAGGAATCCGGATAAGGCAGGGGGGATTCTTTGAATCCATAACAGGAAAAAGAAAAATATGGGAATCCCTAAGCTTACGCGAAATTCATCATGAAAAGGAAAGAATTTTAACTCGCCGGCTAGGGGAACCGCAATAAGCATAAGGACGAACGCAGCGATATTGGTTTTCAATACGAAACACTTCCAAATCTCAAAAAATGATATTTATAGGATGGTTCATATTGTAGCATCAAATGGACCGCTTTTATGCAATTTCAGAACATGTCAGTTTAAATTACATGATTTTATTTTTTTGTTGTCCATTTTTGTAGATTTAAGTAGATGCCCGTTTACGATGTGAATATTAATGTGACCTATAATAACATCTTGACGATTTAAGGAGTGATTCAATGAAAAGAATAGGACTGGCCTGGCAAATACTGATTGGACTTGCATTAGGGATTACGGCAGGCGCATTGTTTTACGGGAATCCATCTATTGAAAAGTTTCTAATGCCTATTGGCGATATTTTTATCCGGCTGATCAAAATGATCGTCGTTCCCATCGTCGTGTCTTCGCTCATTGTCGGCGTAGCGGGAACAGGGAGCGTTAAGCAGCTCGGTAAATTGGGCGGCAAAACGATCCTCTATTTTGAAATTGTGACGACCGCCGCGATTATCGTCGGACTGGTCACAGCCAATCTGCTGCATCCGGGATCGGGGGTGGATATGTCTCATCTGGCCAAAACCGATGTTCATAAATACATGAATTCTGCGGAAGCAGTGAGCAGCCACGGTTTTGCCGATACCTTTGTGAACATCGTGCCAAGCAATATTGTGGATGCCCTGGCGAGAGGAGATATGCTGGCCATCATCTTTTTCTCCGTCATGTTTGGTCTTGGCGTTGCTGCCATCGGTGAGAAAGGCAAGCCGGTGCTCCAGTTTTTCCACGGGGTCATGGAGGCCATGTTCCAGCTCACCAATCAAATTATGAAATTTGCTCCGTTTGGCGTCTTTGCGTTAATCGGCGTAACCGTTTCGAAATTCGGGATCGCTTCTCTTATCCCACTGGGTAAGCTTGTATTCGCTGTCTACTTATCCATGGCGTTCTTCATCATCGTGGTGCTCGGCATCATCGCTAAACTGTGCGGAACAAGCATTTTTGCCATCGTCAAGCTGCTGAAGGATGAGCTTATTCTTGCCTATTCCACTGCAAGCTCCGAGACCGTCATGCCCAAAATCATCGAGAAAATGGAAAAGTTCGGTTGTCCCAAGGCGATTACCTCTTTCGTCGTTCCCACCGGCTATTCATTTAATCTGGACGGATCTACATTGTATCAGGCGCTTGCGGCGCTGTTCATTGCGCAAATGTACGGAATCGATATGTCGCTGACCGCCCAAATTACGTTGATGCTCGTATTAATGGTCACATCCAAAGGGATCGCGGGCGTACCGGGCGTTTCGTTTGTAGTCCTGCTGGCAACGCTCGGTTCTGTCGGAATTCCGCCGGAAGGCCTGGCCTTTATCGCCGGAATCGACCGGATTATGGATATGGCGCGGACCGTCGTTAATGTGCTGGGCAACAGCCTGGCCACCGTGGTCATTTCCAAATGGGAAGGTAAATTTGACGCTGAAAAAGCGAAGAGATATTTGAAGTCCAAAGAGACCGCCCAAGACGCCGCCTAAACTGAAGGAGGTAAAGGAGAACCGTGATAAGTCTACAAATGGTTGCGGTGAAATGGAGAGGATGGATATAGAGAACGGAATGCTTCGGTTAAAATGGAGGGTGCCCACGTTAAAAATCGGGCTGCGGACACTCAAAACGGCGGTTGGCGTCAGCCTGTCCGTCATGGTGTCCCAGCTGCTGCAACTGCAGTATTTTTCTTCGTCCGGTATCCTTACGCTTTTGTGCATTCAGAAATCGCGCCGTAAATCCATACAAGCAGCGGTAAGCCGTTTTTTCGCTTGTATTATCGGCATGTTTTTCGCGAGCGGCATCTTTTTCATCTTTGGATACTTTCCCTATTCTTTTCTGATTCTGATGCTGCTCTTTATCCCGTTATGTGTCCGGCTTCGGATTCAGGAGGGGATCGCCAGCAGCTCGGTCATCGTGATGCACGTCTATATGCACAAGGAGGCGTCGCTTGCGTTTTTTGCCAATGAGTTTCTCGTGATTATGGTAGGCCTTGGCACAGCGCTGATCATCAACGCATATATGCCGAACATCGAGCGGCAGCTTAATCGCTGCAAAGAAGAGGTCGAGGTGCTGTTTCAGGCTCAATTGCAGGAAATCGCCGCTTATTTGAAGGATGGGAACAGGCCTTGTGATGTCAAAGCAATGCAGCGGCTTTCGGATATGTTCAAGAGGGCCAAGTCGTTGGTGCTGCTCTATAACGAAAACCATATTCTAGGCAAGGATGAAATGTATTCTCCCTATTTTGAGAAGAGAGAACAGCAATACGACGCGCTCGCCCGGATGATGCCTTACGTATCCCGGATTACCGTTCAGATGGAGCAGCGGGAGAGGATTGGCGAATTCCTGCTCACTCTGAGCAATAGTCTCCGCCATTCCGGATGGAGTCCGGGCCTGCATGAAGATTTATGTAAAATAAGACGGTATCACAAGCTTCTTCCCATGCCGCAGTCCCGCAAGGAATTTGAAGACCGTGCAAGCTTGTTCGTCGTGGCCAATGAATTGGAGCTTCTCCTAAAAGCCATTTAGTACATCGTTAGAGGCATGTTTGTGTCCCGGGTTTCCGGCATAAACATGCTTTTTTTCATTAGTAGAGCAAAAGCAATTCTATGTTATCTTCCACCCCCCCTTTTTTTCAATAGGAAGGAATATACTTTTTTTGCAATGAATTGAACCCTTTACTCTATTAATTCGTACTATATCATAGTCTACTATTAAAGGAGATATTTCAATGAAGAAAAGATTGGTTTGGTTATTAACGGCCGTAATTGCACTGACTTCGCTTGTCCCAACGGAGGCGATAGCGTCCAGCAACAAAGTGGTCGATACTAATCAGGCGCTGGAGAAGATCGCTTCTGAAAAGGCGGCGCTGTTAACCAAAAATTACGGTACGGTCAGCGTCCAGTATGCATTGATTGATCACGGCGAGATTAAGGTGTCGGGACAGACAGGGGTAAACGATAAGGCAGGGAAAATCCCGCTTAGCAAGGATACCATGTATGGCATTGGATCGACGAGCAAAATGTTTACGGCCGCCGCTGTCATGAAATTGGTAGATGAGGGGAAGATCAATTTGGATACCCCTTTGGTGCAGTACATAACGGATTTCAAGATGAAGGATGAACGTTATAAGCAAATTACCCCGCGTATGCTGCTGAACCATTCCTCTGGCCTGCAAGGCACAAGCCTTAGAAATGCTTTTCTGTTCAATGATCCAGACACCTATGCTCATGATACGCTGCTGCAGCAATTGTCCACCCAGAGCTTAAAAGCGGACCCAGGCGCCTTCTCCGTGTATTGCAATGACGGATTCATGCTGGCGGAGATTCTTGTTGAGAGAGTTAGCGGCATGGATTTTACCGCATTCATCCATCAATATTTTACTGGACCGCTAGAAATGAACCATACGAATACACCGCAGGACTTACTGGAACCAGGCAAACTGGCCGCTCTTTATTATCCGCCTTTTGAGAAGCAGCTGCCGAATGAAACGGTCAATGCAATTGGAGTGGGAGGAATTTATTCCACCGCAGAAGATCTGGTACAATTCTCGCAAATATTTACAGGACAGAAGGACGGCATTCTCTCGGACGAGGCGGTCCGTGCAATGGAGCAGGAGGAATACAAAAAAGGGCTATGGCCCCAAGAAGCCGACAGCTCGATTGACTTTGGGCTTGGCTGGGACAGTGTAAGGTTGTTTCCGTTTAACGATTATGGAATGAAGGGTTTAAGTAAAGGCGGGGATACGATTTTGTATCATGCTTCCTTTGTTGTCCTTCCCGAGCAGAACATGGCTGCGGCAGTGCTGTCGTCGGGCGGCAGCAGCTCGTTGAACGAGATGCTGGCGAGTGAGCTGCTTCTTCAGGCAATGAAAGAGAAGGGCACGATCCAAGACATCAAACCCGGGAAATCATTCGGCACGCCGGTTAAAGCCGATATGTCCAATGACGTAATGAAGAACGTGGGCTATTATGGTACCCTCAACCAACTGGTTAAAATTGATATCAAGGATGGGATACTGTCCATATCGGTTCCGAGTATGCCTGGATATCCGGAGCAGGAGTTTGTATATACATCGGACGGGGCTTTTGTTAACCAGGAGGGCAGCGCGAAGGTCAGTTTTGTAACTGAAAAAAATGGACGCACCTATCTCTGGATCAGACAATATGCGACCATTCCGGGTTTAGGACAACAGGCCATGTCTCAGTATTTAGCTGAGAAGCTCGAATCTAACCCAATATCCACAGAGACAGCAGAGGCATGGGCGAAGCGGGAAGGTAAAACCTATTATCCTGTGAGCGAGAAGTTCAGTTCGGTCATATTCATGATTATGCCGACCCTTAAGATCACCCGGACCGACGATCTGCAAGGATATTTAATGGATAAAAAAATTACTGGCCCGAATACGGCTGTGAGCCAGCATCAAATTCCTGCGATAGGAAGCCGGGATACAGCTGAATACCGTTTTTACACAAAAGATGGGATTGAGTACCTTGAAGCCGCTGGAAGCTTATATGTCAGTGAGGATATCATAAAGCCGCTATTTGCGGGGAAACATTCAGCGGTTACTGTGCAAGCCGATGGCAACGCCAGATGGTACAGAGTTCCCTCTGCCGCGGCCGGTAAGAAGATGACTGTCGCAACACCGGCGAAAGGAGCTTTTGCGGTGTATGACGCCCAGGGAAAATGCGTGAGCTACACTGTAATCAGCCGCAATAACAAAGTGGTTCTGCCTGAAAATGGAACGATTGTATTTGCAGGCAATGCCGGCACTGTATTCCGCATTACATTGGAAAAGTAAATAGAATGAATTTGGCTTAGAAAGCCGCCGTCCCCGAAATGGAATCGATTTCTTTTGGGTAAACGGCGGTTTTTCTATTGCTGCGATTGGTCAGGCTATATCCCTCATAACGATTTGGTAACCAAAAAGCTTCTTTCCCGTATTAAGAATTATGAACATAATCCGATTTTACAAAAATAGAAGTAGGGGTAATGAAGCGTATGGTAATGAATCGTGTGAATGAGGAATTTACAGATCATGCTGATCTATGGTATCGGCTGGCTGAGCAGAAGGCGGCTCAGTATTTTGCAACCCTTTATATGCAGGTTATGGAAAAGACTTATGTGCCCATCCTGACAAAAGATATTGAAGTCTGGAAACGGAACCATGTCCATCATCGTTCCTGGTTATCCTTTTTTTCACGGGGAAAAAGAAAACCTGACTCTCGGGACTATCATAGATATATAGGGTGGCTGGATTATACGGGCAAATTGGATGAGTATCTGGATCGAAGCGTTTCTTATATTTACATGAGGGATTTGGGCAAAGCCCTTGATTCTCCTGACACTCAGACCCGGATTCAGCATGTAGTTGCCGACATCAAAAAACACTTGATTCATTCCACTGCAGCAAAGCGGGGAGAACAGCCCGAGTATATGAGCGTGGCCGGGTTTTATAGGTGGGCTCAGAAAGAAGGCATAGAAATCGCCGCGATGTGGGTGATAGATAAACTAAAGAACGTCGCCGCCCATATTCCAAAAGAAATGAACGCCGAGCAAGCCCAGCGTAAACTGATCAAGATCATTGTCGGGGTTGTTCTGCATGTGATTGAAGAGATGGGGGAGGAAACGCCGCCTGCGGAACGTTCACGGAGACTGGATGAAGCCATCCGGCTAGGGTATTCCTACGGACTGACCTATCCTTTTGTAGACGATCTGCTTGATTCCCAGGTCTTAACCGCCGGGGAGAAAGAACAGTATTCTCATATGATACGAACCGCGCTTCTCACAGGGTTTGTGCCTGAACTTAACGGGTGGGCCAGAAATGACATGGAATTCATACAATACGTCCATTCAGAGCTCCGGGATGCTTTTGAATATATTAAGGGAGTTCAGCGTCCGGAAACAGTGAGCACATTTTTCGAGCAGTCCTATGTGTTTTTTCATTCCCAGGACCTCGACCGCGCAAAGGACCTATCCAATGCAGATTACACCAACGAAGAGCTTTATTTACCCGTCATTTTAAAATCCTCTTCTTCCAGGCTGATTGTCCGTTCCGTACTTAGCGCCCGGATGGATAAAGGCTTTGATCATCGCATGTTCTATTATGGCATCTACAACCAGCTGGCCGATGATTTTGCGGATATGTTTGACGACATGAAGGACGGTGCGGTAACACCCTATACCTATTATTTAAAATACCGTAATCAGCGCTCGGATCTTATTAACCCTTTTGAATTATACTGGGCAGTCATTTCCCATTTGATCCACAACGTATATCACTCCGATGCCAAGACCCGTGAGGTGATACTGGATCGGGCAATCAACGGTCTAAAACGATGCAAACAACGCATAGGCACTGAAAAGTATAATGAAATCATGGAGATATTTGCTTCAGATAATCCGGAATTTAATCGCCTCGTGGGGCAGATGGTTCGAAAAGCGGAGGATGTTGATTTCTTCGATAAACTGCTGCGGGACCAGATGAATACAACTTTGAAAAGCGACCGGAAGGAAAAGGAAGACTATCAGAATACGATCCAAACGGTCCGCGAGCAGATCAACAACCTATTGCTGATTCCCAAAAATAACGGGACTCCAAAGGTGAAAGAGCCGCTTATTGATGCCGCAAATTACAGTCTCGAAGGGGACGGGAAGCGGATACGGCCAATATTGACCTGGGTCATGGGCGTAAACGAATATGGACTGAATGCAGCCGCCATCGCGCCGCTTCTGAGATCACTCGAATACATGCATACTGCATCCCTGATCTTCGATGATCTGCCGTCCCAGGATAATGCGCCTACCCGCAGAGGACGTCCAACACTGCATAAGGTGCATAACAGCGCCACGGCGGAATTAACCGGGCTGTTTCTGATCCAGAAGGCGATCAAAGAACAGGCATCCCTTGACCAGTTCGATGCGAAGACCGTGCTTTCCTTGATGCAATATTCGGCCCAGAAGGCGGAAGATATGTGTATGGGGCAGGCGATGGATTTACATTCCAAAGGGAAAGTATTGACCCTGGACCAATTGAATATGATGTGTTTTTACAAAACCGGAATTGCATTTGAGGCTTGCCTAGTTATGCCTGCCATACTTGCTCAGGTTAAAGAGCCGGAAATCGCGTCTTTGAAGAGATTCGCTTATCATGCGGGCATCGCCTTTCAGATTAAGGATGATTTGCTTGATGTGGAAGGTGATCTGCTCGTACTTGGTAAGCCCACCCGCCAGGATATCCAAAACAACAGTTCAACTTTTGTATCCGTCCTTGGTCAAGAAGGCGCCCGAAAAGAGATGTGGGAGCACTACTGCCTGGCGGTTGAGGCTTTAAGAGAGGTGCCCCGTAATACTGCTTTTCTGAAGCATTTGCTGGATTATTTGGTGAACCGTGATCGTTAAAAAGGGTTACACATGGTTGAGATTGCCTATGGGGTATGATAAGATACTTGTAATTTCTTCAAGGAGCTGAAAAGGATAATGTAGAAACTTTCTTGTTTAAGAATGGAAAACAATCAAGCGAACTCTTTTCGCGTGTTTTTATTCTTTGTTATGCAAGAAAGTTACTGAACCTTTTTAGCTCAAGTTTATATCCCTTATCCTGACCCGTAGCGGGCCGGATTTGCTGTATCTATTTGAGCTGCGAGAAAGGTACTTTCTTGCGGCTTTTTCTATTTTTGGATACAGGGGGATGATTTCATGTCATTAATCAATGTTACGAACCTGACGTTTGCCTATGAGGGCAGCTACGATAACCTGTTCGAGAACGTAAGCTTTCAAATCGATACCGATTGGAAATTGGGCTTTACCGGAAGAAACGGGAGAGGGAAGACTACTTTCCTAAACCTGCTGCTTGGTAAGTATGAGTATAGCGGGAACATTTCGGCGAATGTGCACTTTGAATATTTTCCGTTCCAAGTCGAAAACAAGGAAAATCTTACCTACGATGTCGTGGAGGAGATTGTTCCGGACTATCTTCAGTGGAAATTACTGCGTGAGCTTTCATTGCTGAACGTATCGGAGGATGTACTGTACCGGCCGTTTGATTCATTGTCTAACGGAGAACAGACGAAGGTGCTGCTGGCTGCATTATTTTTGATGGAGCACAGCTTTCTGTTAATTGATGAACCTACGAATCACCTGGACATGGACGCAAGAAGGATTGTCAGTGAATATCTGAGTACCAAGAGCGGATTTATTCTGGTGTCTCATGACCGATCGTTCCTGGATAATAGCGTGGACCATATCCTTGCTATCAATAAGACCAACATTGAAATTCATAAAGGCAATTTCTCGGACTGGTGGGACAATAAAGAAAGGCAGGATCGCTTTGAGCTGGCAGAGAACGATAAGCTGCGAAAAGAGATTAAACGTTTGTCGGATACGGCTAAACGAACGGGCGGCTGGTCCGACGAGGTTGAAAAAACGAAAAACGGCACAAGAAATTCCGGTTCCAAGGTAGATAAAGGCTATATCGGTCACAAGGCTGCCAAAATGATGAAACGCTCCAAAACGATGGAGCACAGACAGCAATCGGCGCTGGAGGAGAAGTCCAAGCTTCTAAAAAATATAGAAAGCTCAGACAGCCTCAAAATTGCACAGCTTGTGTATCATAAAAGCCGGCTTGCCGAGCTTGACAAGGTATCGATTTACTACGGCGATAAGCAGGTTTGCCAGGATATCAGCTTTACGATTGAGCAGGGTGAGCGAATCGCGCTTTCAGGCAAAAACGGCTCCGGAAAATCCAGCATACTCAAGCTGATTTGCGGTGAGGACATAAGCTATACGGGCACGTTCAGAAAGGGCAGCCAGCTTAAAATATCTTACGTCTCACAGGACACCTCCCATTTACAGGGCAACTTAACGGATTACGCCAGAACCCACGGGATTGATGAAAGCCTGTTTAAATCGATTTTAAGAAAGCTTGATTTTTCAAGAAATCAGTTTGAAAAGGATATATCCGCATACAGCGGCGGCCAAAAGAAGAAGGTGCTCATTGCCAAAAGTCTTTGCGAACACGCTCATTTGCATATTTGGGACGAACCGCTGAATTTTATCGATGTGATCTCCCGCATGCAAATTGAGGAGCTGCTGCTTGAACATTCGCCAACGCTCCTTTTTGTGGAGCATGACCGGGAATTTTGCAACAATATTGCCACAAAGCTGATTGAGCTGTAACGACATTTTGGGCTGATGGATTGCGCGCCGCAGCGCCAAGTGATATTTTGTTAAAAACCAGACTTGGTAAGGAGGCGAATGATGTGATCAATAAAGAGGAGTTAGACCGTTATTACACCCTTTCGGGCAAACGCAAGATGCTCTCTCGGCAGTTCGAAGAGGCTCTCCCGAGGTTTCACTCGCATGCGGAGGCCAGGGAATATCTGAATTCGCTGTTTGGCGAAGATTTCGTATACCTGGGATCGCAAGAAGACGAAGAGGACGACCGAGTCGTATATTGCTACACCATTGTCCATGACCGCCCCGGTTGGGAAGAGGGCACGCGAAAGATGAAAGAGACCGGATATGCGAGCGGGTCGGACTTCATTCATTCGTCTCAAGATGTTCAGATCTATGAGAATGGACAGATTTGGATGGTTTATTGATCATTAGTAGTCGGGGAGGGGGGACACAAGCCATGTATGATGACCAAGTAGAGAATCCGCTCTATGCAAAGTCTACATTATGAACAACGGCGGTTGTTTTGTATAGAGTGAGTAAATGAAGACCGCCTTACACCCTTTAATGGTGAAATCCGTTTATAATGAGACTTTGCTGCCTTGAAATGAAATTTATTTTAAGGAGTAGAGTGATCATGAAATATGTCAATGCTGACATTTTACCGGAGGAATTATTAAAGGAAGTACAAAAATATGTTAATGGTGCCATGATTTACGTTCCTAAACCTGAAGGAGTACGTGAGGGATGGGGCGTAAAATCCGGCAGTCGAAAATATATCAAGGAGCGAAATCTTGAAATCCGTCAAAGATTCTCGGACGGCGTGACGATGGATCAGCTTTCGGAGCAATATTTTCTTTCGCTGGACAGCATTAAGAAAATTGTTTACTCAAAATTAAAATAATTCACACCTATACCCCAAGTCACATTGGATTCATTTCTGATGTGGCTTTTTATTATGCAAAGAATACTTCCTAAGTATTTGCTCTATATATCCAAGCAGTTCCAGTTGTTAGAATGATCCTTGTCAACGTAAAGGGGAGGGAGCAGCTATCCGGAGAAATGTTATAGAACGTCTGAACGGACATCGGGGCGGAGTCGTATGGTTCACCGGGTTGTCCGGTTCAGGTAAAACGACGCTAAGTGAGCTTGTCGAGGAAGCATTGTTCAAACGCGGCTTCAAATGTGTTGTTATCGATGGAGACCAACTTAGAGCAGGTTTAAATCGCGACCTTGGGTTTTCCGAAGCAGACCGTGAGGAAAATTTGCGGCGTGCCGCGGAAGTGGCGGCCATGTTCTTGAATGTAGGTTTTGTCGTTCTCGTGCCGATGATTTCACCAGCAAGAGAAGTTAGAGATAAGATCAGGCATCGTTTTGATTCCAAGGATTTTGCAGAAGTTTATGTGAAATGTTCAATTGAAATGTGTGAAAGGCGTGATCCTAAAGGACTTTACCAAAAAGCCAGAAAAGGTGAAATCCGTTATTTCACAGGAATCGATGCTATTTATGAAGCACCCATACGACCAGAGCTGACTGTAGACACGGAACACACATCCATTGAGTACTGTACGCAGCAACTTGTTGAGTTCATCATCCGAAAATTTGATATAAAATCAGAAAGAGAGGAAGCTTGATGACACGGCCTAAATTAAGCTATACGATCTGGTTCTCGCAGCGAACGGGAAGCACACTGCTCAATTATGCGCTGGCCTCGACAGGGGTTGCGGGGGCCCCCCGAGAATGGTTGAATTTCCAATATAATAATCCCGCCAAATTCAAGCGTGAGGATCTGGAACAAATATGGAAGTGTGGAACTACACCTAATGGCGTGTTCGGGTTGAAGATTGGCTTTGAACAGAGATGGATCGACCTATTCCGTACCATGTCGGGGCTCCCGCAGAATGCTTCACGGGCGGAGGTATGGAGCGCTGCCTTCCCCAATTGCTTCAAGCATATTTATATGACACGCCGTAACAAAGTCAGATTGGCTGTCTCGTGGTGGCGCGCGATCGTTACCGGCGAATGGCATCGAAACTTCGGGGAGAAGCCTCAGGAACATGATATTGCGGAAAAGTATAATTTCGAAGCCATCCAATATCTGCTCCTTCAAAGCACGATGTGCGAAGCGGCAATCGAGGACTTCTTCTCGGAGTCCGATATCGTACCGCTGACGATTGTCTACGAAGATTTTATTCAGGACTATGAAGGCACGGTTATAAGGATGTTGGAGTTTTTGGATGTACAGACGGATAACATTAACGTAGCACCGCCGGCCTTGGATAAACTGGCAGACGATGTGGCGGAGCAGTGGGTGCAGCGGTTTCGGGAAGAGAGCCAGCAGGGATGGGAAAACAGAAGATGGTAAAGGGATCGTCTATCTTGGAAAAAATACCAGTTCGTGATAATATCGCTTGGTGTGATTTTTTTATAAGGGGGTATCCAAATGAAAATTGGTATTATTGGTGATTTTAATCCGGGTTATTCTTCACAACAAGCCACGAATGAAGCATTAGCCCATTCTATTAAGAAAAGTAGAAAACAAATTGAATATGACTGGATTCCTACAGCATCAATTCCTGAACAACTAGATACAATTAAAAAGGTTTATAATGGTTTCTGGATCGCCCCCGGTATTCCCGAATCTATAAGTGGAGTATTACAAATTATTAGATACGCTCGTGAACATAATGTTCCATTAATAGGAACTTGTGGCGGATTCCAAAATATAATTATCGAGTATGCCAAAAATAAATTAATGATTGAAGATGCTGATCATGAAGAACTAAACCCAGATGCTTCTAAGCTGGTTATCAGTAAACTTACTTGTTCACTAGTCGGTCAAAAAGGTGAGGTGCATATAAAGAGTCCTTCAAAGGTTGGTGAGATTTATCAGAAAAAAACTACTGTCGAACCATTCAGATGCAATTACGGGTTAAACCCGGAATTTGAAGCACCGATTCATGAAGCAGGGTTGAAAATTGTAGGCACTGATGTTGAAGGAAGGCCAAGAATTGTTGAATTACAAGGGCATCAATTCTTTATAGGGACGCTGTTTGTTCCCCAATTGAGTTCAACTCAGGAGAATCCGCATTGTCTGATAGATTCATTTATTGAACATGTATCCGGTTAAATAACCCCGGAAGTAAGTAGGAGGAAATAAATAATGAAAATAGGAACTAACCCATGCTGACCACCGTGAACCGGATGTTTGACCGAATCATGCCATGGATTACCCCCACAAGTCTGATTGCCGGTATGCTGTTCACCGTTTGGTTAAAACCCTATGGTTTTTTATCCACCTGGTTGTTTGCCTTTATGACGCTGGCAGGAAGTCTCGGGACAAGCTCCAGAGATTTCGTCCGGGTGTTCCGGAGACCGTCGCCGATGATTTGCGCTCTAATTCTTCTGCATTTTGTCATGCCGCTTGTCGCATGGCTGCTCGGGACGGCGCTTTTTGGCGGGGATGTTGAGACGATTACCGGCCTGGTGCTCGGAACCGCCATTCCGACAGGGGTAACGACCTTATTCTGGGTAGCGCACAAAGGGGGAGACGTAACCTTGACGATTGCGGTCATCCTGCTGGATACGCTACTTGCTCCGTTCCTCGTTCCGGGAATGCTGTCTCTCTTGTTCGCTTCGGAGGTACATATCGATGCGCTGGGGATGGTATGGAAGCTCCTGCTGATGATCGTGTTTCCGTCGCTGCTTGGCATGTTCATCAATCATGTGACCCGGGGAGAGGCGGAACGGGTATGGAAGCCTCGGCTCGCCCCGTTGTCGAAGATTGCGCTGGGCGGAGTAGTTGCACTGAACGGGGCATTCGTTGCTCCGTTCTTCATTCATTTTGAATGGAAGCTTGTGGGGATTCTTGCTACAGTGATTCTTCTGACACTCATCGCCTACTTATTTGGATATTCAACAGGCAGGTGGGGATGGAGGAAGGAAGCCGGGGTCACGATTTCACTGACTTACACGGTCGGTATGCGGAACATAAGCGCTGGAGCGGTAATAGCGACAACATTCCTGCCGGCTGCTGCGGCGCTGCCCGTTGTTCTTGCCATGCTCGTTCAACAATTGATGGCATCCATGGTAAGCAGCGTTCTAAGCAAATTAACTGACATTAAGCTAATCGTATCGGACAGTTATACATTGAAGTAAATTAAGTAGGTTCATTAGACAAACGAGTAATTAGAAATTCAATGGGTTGACATATCGGAAAACGTCGATAAAATGGTTACATGAAACCAATTGACCCTATTGAAGTATTTAAGGCACTGTCTAATGAAGCGCGTCTTCAAATCTTGGAGTGGTTAAAAGATCCTAAAGCCCATTTTGGACCCCAGGGAGGCGTTGATCTTATCCAGATTGGGGTATGCGTCAGCCAGATTACAACGAAACTTAATATGACCCAATCCACAACATCTCAATATTTGTCCGTCCTGCAGCGGGCGGGGCTTGTCCATGCGACTCGGCTGGGAAAATGGACATATTACAAAAGAGATGAAGAGGCAATAAAACAAGTTGCTTCCTACATTCAGCAAGAACTTTAAATCATAAAGACTGGATTCAAACCATTGAATTCAGTTTTTATATAAAAAATAAATCGATAATTCGAGATTTGTAACTAAATCTTTTTAATTTTTTCCCAAAAAATCGACATTTCTCGAATTATCAACACCTTAAAAGAGGAGCTGTTCCACATGTCCAACCATTCCAACCCGTCCGGCAGCGCCGCAACGCTCGTTATCGTTGCGCATCCGGATTTGGAGACGTCCCGGATTAACAAACGACTCACGGCCGAAATTGAACGAAGAGGCAATGTTACCGTTCACCGCCTGTACGAGACTTATCCGGACGAAAAGATCGACATTGCGCGTGAGCAGGCGCTGTTGAGGGCTCACGACCGTATCGTGCTTCAATTTCCATTCTTCTGGTACAGCTCGCCTTCCTTGCTGAAGAAATGGATGGATGAAGTGTTCGAGCTTGGATTCGCTCACGGCAAAGGCGGCGATAAGCTGAATGGCAAGGAGCTCCTCATTGCCATCTCTTCGGGAGGTGCGGAGAGCATGTACCAAGCCGGAGGCTTTCACAATTACTCTTACAGCGAGCTGCTGCGGCCGTTCCAGCAGTCCGCTAACCTGACCGGAATGATCTACCGTCCGCCCTTTGTAGTAGGCAGAATTCGTGAAGTGAGCGATGAACAGCTGGAGAAGTATGCCGCGGATTACGCCGACTATGTGGAGGGCCGGTCCGCCATCTCCGGCACAAAAGGTTAACCGCAGCCGCATACACCGAAGACAACAACGACCCAGCCACGACCTAGCCCCTTCCTGCCGCAGACAGCGGCCGGGAGGGGCTGGATTCGTCAATTTCCTAAAAACCATTTTCCCGGTGCCGGTTTTATCGTGGACGGGCGAATATTATCCAGTAACGCGAAATTCGGCGGCGAGTTTTCTTTTTTTGCCTTTTGGAATTGCACGCGAGGAGCAACTGTACGATACGCACCGAGAATACATGAAAGGCATGGTGATGGCAACCTTTGAAAGTTTAACCTGCCGGCTGCAAGTCATTGAAAAAAGATGAACGAACTCATAGATCCGTTTACGGATGAGTCGGTGAAAAAGGGCAGGTAAAGAGGCCCCTTATCAGGGGCTTACCCGTAAACGCTCGCGGTTGGCCAGACTTTCAGTGCGCCTTAAAGGCGCTTGCTTGTAACATGCCCTTATTAGGCTGATGGAAGCCACCGGCTAAGCCGGTAGTATTGAGACAGGAAAAATTGCATTTGCATAAGCGCGAAATAATGATCCCTATTCTCCTAAAAAATTGAAGACTTTCTGCAAGGATGATAGACTTTGGGATAAGACGGATTCATCCATATTTAATTTCAGAGATCAATAGGAGGCGTTAGCTTGCTCAATATTACAGCTTCTTATGCGGATACCCTTGCCCCCAATAGCGCCGCCGTCAAAAATGCCCTCGGACTGGTTCAGAAAAATAAATTTACCTCGCTCCACCGCTCTGAAGCCGGCGATCTGCTGTTTGGCGAATGTCAAGGAAGCGGCAGTTCTGGTTATTTGGCATCGGCCGATTTCGCCCAGCCAGACAAGCCGGTGTTCCGCTGCACCTGCCCTAGCCGCCAGTTTCCGTGCAAGCATACACTGGGATTGTTGTATGCGCTGCATCAGGGCAAAGTCTTTACCGTAGCGCCGGTTCCCGAAGATCTGGTGTCCAAACGGGAAAAGGCGGAGAAACGGGAAGAAAAACGACAACAGCAGGAAGCCTGCCACGCCGCAGAAAAGCCGAAGAAAACCAGTAAAGCCGCGCTCACCAAAAAAATAGGAGCCCAGCTCCAGGGGTTGGAGCTGCTGGAGAAGCTTCTGCTTGAGCTGGTACGCGCCGGACTTGGCACGATAAACGACAAGACGCTGAAGAATCTGACCGCCCAGGCCAAAGAACTCGGTAATTATTATCTCCCGGGGCCGCAGAATGAGTTGCGAAAACTGATTTTACTGATGCAGGAGGAAGCGGGGGGAAGCTTTGCTTATTCTATGGAACAGGTGACGATGCTGCATGCCCTGATCCGCAAGGGACGCAGCCATCTGGAGTCTAGGCTGGAGAGCGGCTCACCGGAGCCGGACCCCGGATCAGAATTAGAGGAACTGCTGGGCCATTTCTGGCAACTCGCCGAGCTGAAGCGTCACGGGATGACCGCGGAGGGGGTGGAGCTGGTGCAGCTTGCTTTTACCGGTTATGACGACCGGGCTCGCCAGGAATACGTTGATCTCGGTTACTGGTTGCAGCTGGACACGGGTGAGATTCACCGAACCTTGCAATACCGCCCGTATAAAGCGGCCCGCCATATCCGCGAGGAAGACAGCTTTACAGATGTGGTGCAAGCGCGGGAGCTATATCTCTATCCGGGAGGACTGAACCGAAGGGTACGTTATGAGGAGTGGCAGCCCCGCCATACGGAAGACGGTGACTGGGAGGCAGTTACCCGCAGCGCCCGTCGTTCGTATTCGGATGTACTGAAGACGGTCCGGAATCAACTGAAGAATCCGCTGGCCGACCGGATGCCCGTCATGCTGCTGCATGTAGCCGAAACGCTGGTTACGAACGGCGGCGAATACATAATTCGCGATGAAGGAGGCCATATGCTGCCACTGAGCGATATCGGCGATGTCGGACAAGGGACAGTAGAGCTGCTGTCCTGCATCAAACGCGACAGGCTCCAAGATGTCGCCCTGCTCGCAAGGTTTCGTCACCTGCCTGACGAGGGACGGCTGGCTGTTCAGCCGCTGACCGTGATCGGACAGGATGAAAGGATTCGATTGCTCTACTAAAAGAGGATAAGAGGTAGATAGGATGAGCACGACTTTATTGAATGAACTGCGTCTTGAGCTTGACCGCCTGTATATCGCCGGCAGCAATCTGGCGGGGGACGACTTCCGCCTGAAGCGTCTTTTGCCCAAATTCCAGGCTCTTGGCGAGCGTTCGCCGGTGTTCAAGAGACTAGCCGAAGGGATGGAAGGCTTGACACAATCGGGCAATCCGCCCGAGCTTGGCGCCTTTCGCCTGCAGGATCTAGGCCTGCTGCTGACCTCGGTACTGGCGACCCAGGGTTCAACGGACATTCGCGGCGAAGTGGGTCCGCTGCCCGATGGGGGGACGGATCTGCCTACCACGCTGACCTACCGCCAGTTGTCGGAGCTGCGCGGGGCCCTGACCTCAAACGGCGGAGGTCGCTACGAGATTGTCACTTCAGCATTCGAAAAAGGATACTTCTCCGACCTCCGGCTTCTGCCCCTGGCCGTTCGGGCTCTCGGCGATCCTTATGCAGAGCTGGCAGACTATGCCATGAGAGATATTATTCCTTCGTATGGCGAACAAGCGGCCCCGCTGCTCGCAGCCGGGTTCGATCCTGCCGGCGGAAGGCCGCAAGCCCGCCGTCTGTTTGCACTTGCCGCGATCGGACGGGAGGAGGACATGACCTTGATTGCCGGGGCGGCCGAAAGCGGCAGTGAGGAGGTCCGGATCGCAGCCATCGAATCGATGGGGCGGTACCCGGAATTCGCAGAAGAGCTGATCAGATATTGCGGCGATGGTAAGAAGGCTGTTCGCCAGGCCGCTTATGCGGCTCTGGCCGAAAGCGCTACTCTGGAAGCACTGGAGAAGCTATATACGGCCTTTGGCAGCAAGGACCGGGAGGTTGCAGCAGAAGCGCTCCGGCGCTGCCCTTCGGGCATCCTCAATCCGAGGTTGGCTGCGCTGCTCCGCTCGGAGCTGCAGCAGGCGGAGGAGAGCGGCTGGCCGGCGGGTGACAAAAAGAGGGCGGCCAGTTTGAGACGTATCGAGGCGCTCCGAACGGCGCTGGGCGATGTGCATCTTCCTGATCTAGACGCTGCTTATGACCGTGTGGCCGTGCACGAAAAGGAATATATCGTCGCAGGCTGGACGGATTTGATTGAGCAAGCCGCCGCCTATCTGGAGGGCTCGGAACGTCCCGAGGCCCTGGAAAGGCTGTTTGAACTAGAAGAGGCGGAAGTCCGTTTTTTACCCTACGCCTTCCGTACCGCGGCGACGCGGCTGACGCCCCGTGAGGTTTTCGCCCGTTACGGCGGAACGCGACTGGATAAGCTGAAATCGGCATTGGGCGCCAAAAACGAGCATCGGGACAAGGCTATTATCCGGACGCTGGAGGCCCTGATTCTTAAATCCCAAATGCGAATCTATGAGATGCCCTGGAACGATAATAAAGAATACGGGTTTCAGCGGGCCGAGATGCTTGCGCCTTCCCGGATCGCGGTGGAATGGGACGAGCGCTGGCTGGATTGGTTGATCGACCGTGATGCGCTCCAGTTGGTCTGCGCGTTCGCAAGGCCGGGCCACGCCCGGGCTGAAAGATATATCAAAGGAAAACTGAAGGAGAAACCCGATCTGCGGGACGGCCATGCGGTCGACCTACTGAAGGGGATGGAGCGTTTGGGGAGCCCGGATTCGCTTCGCCATGAAATGCTTCTGCTTGTGCTGGAGCATAAACGCAACTCCACGCACTATGTGCTGGACCCGTATCTGTTCGAGCAGATGCTGAGCCTGCCTCCGGACTATGCAGAGCGGCTGCAGATGCTGATTGGAGTTTACCGTTACGACAGCGCCAGACAAATCGAATATGTGCTGAAGGAGATGAACCCATGAGTACTGATACTAACACAGGAACGGGACTGCTGCGGCAGCCGGCCGAAGCGTTGTATGCGGAGGAGCTGGAGGCGCTGCGCGAGCATGACGATGGCCGCGTACCAGCGGGCTGGAGCATGTCTCCTCGGGCTGTGCTGACTTATATTACGGGTGGTACCGCTGGCAAAAAAACCATAACCCCCAAATACATCGGTAATAACCGGCTGGTCGAGATGGCCATCGCTACCCTGGTAACGGACCGCGCGCTGCTACTGATCGGCGAGCCGGGAACCGCCAAGTCCTGGCTGTCGGAGAATCTGGCCGCGGCCATATGCGGCGATTCCGGACTGGTCGTGCAGGGGACGGCAGGAACAACGGAAGAGCAGGTCCGTTATTCATGGAACTATGCCATGCTGCTTGCGAACGGGCCTACGCCGGAGGCGCTGGTGCGCAGCCCAATCATGAGGGCGATGGACAGCGGCCAGATCGCCCGTTTTGAAGAAATTTCCCGCTGCGCTTCGGAGGTGCAGGACGCCCTGATCTCCATCCTGTCGGAAAAAACGATCGTTGTGCCAGAGCTGGTTGCGGAAACGGGGGCGAAAAAAGGCTTCTCCATGATCGCTACGGCCAACACGCGTGATAAGGGCGTCAACGAAATGTCGGCTGCGCTGAAGCGAAGATTTAACATTGTCGTGCTGACTTCACCAGCTGATCTGGAGACGGAGGTTGAAATCGTCAAGAAAAGAGTGGCCGAAATCGCGTCCGCCTATGATCTTCAGGCCTCATTGCCGGCGGACGAGGCGTTTCGCAAGGTCGTTACCGTCTTTCGCGAGCTGCGCAGCGGCATGACGCTGGACCGCAAGGAGAAAGTGAAATCGCCGGGAGGCGTCATTTCCACGGCAGAGGCGATTTCGCTGCTGACGAACGGCATGGCGCTGGCGGCCAGCTTCGGGAGCGGGGAGCTGAGCGACGAGGATTTGGCCGCCGGTCTTCAGGGCGCCATTGTCAAGGATGACACCAAGGACGCACTGGTCTGGAAGGAGTATCTCGACCAGATTATGAAAAAGCGGGGAAGCGAATGGCGCGGGCTGTACCAGGCTTGCCGGGAGATAAACGGATGAGCGCCGGGAATGAGGAGGCCGACCTGCTTCTGGGTGATTCGAGTGACTGGGACACACCGGAAATCGGGGTCCATATTTTCGGCGTGAGACATCTTTCGCCAGGTGGGGCCCAGCATCTGCTGGAGGTGCTGGACGCCGTGCGACCGACGGCGGTGTTAATCGAGGGTCCATCGGACGCAACGCCCGAAATTCTGCATTTGGTCAACGAAGCCACGCGGCCGCCCGTAGCGATTCTGGCTTATACCTCAGAGCTGCCGGTGCGGACAGCGGTATGGCCACTGGCCGTATACTCGCCGGAGTACCAGGCGATGCTGTGGGCCCGCCGCAGCGGCGCGGAGGCGCGCTTTATCGATCTGCCGTCCCCGGTAATGCTGGCTCTACAGGAGCGGGAAATAGGGGAGACGGGGAAGGCTGAAGGCGGCCCGGAAGACCTGCCCGGCACCCCTAAAGCGGAGGGTAAGCCGAGGGATGAAGCCGGCAATGAGGCGGAACATGGTTTAAAGCCCCCCGCCATTGTAGGGGGCAATGAACCCGGAAATACCGGCTTTTCGCTCTACGAGACCTTTGCCCAGCTGCACGGGGAGCCGGACTACGAGACATACTGGGAGCGCCATTTTGAACATAATCTGAACCCGGATGCTTACCGGCGGGCGATCCTGGCTTTTTCCTCCGGTATGCGCGGGCTGACGGAGAAGACGGAGCACCGGGAACGCACCGGTGAACACGCGGTCAACGCCGTGCGGGAAGCCTATATGGCCCACTGCATTCAAGAGGCAGTTCGGGACGGCCACCGGCCGGACAAGATCGTAGTCGTCTGCGGTGCCTATCATGCCGCCGCGCTGACCGATCCGGCTCTGGCCATGAAGGATGAGGAACTTAAAATGCTTCCGGTACTCGGCGCGAAGCTGACCTTGATGCCTTACTCCTATTATCGGCTTTCGAGCTTATCGGGCTACGGAGCCGGGAATGAAGCGCCGCATTATTTCGACATGATGTGGGAGGCGATGGCGTTGGGAAATCTCTCCCACCTGCCTCACCGGTACATGTCGGCGGCGGCTCAGCATATGCGTGAAGCCGGCACCCATCGCTCGACGGCCGAAGTAATCGAGGCGGTGCGATTGGCAGAGGCGCTGGCTTCACTCCACGGTGGAAGCCTGCCGGCGCTGCGCGATTTGCGGGATGCCGCTCGCACGCTGCTAGGCCACGGGGAGCTTGCTCCTGTCGCAGAGGCGCTGGCCCGGCTTGACATCGGGACCGAGATTGGCGAGCTGGCCGAAGGAGTAAGCCAGACGCCGATCCAGGATGATCTTGCACGTGAGCTGAAGGCTCTCAAGCTCGAGAAGTACCGAAGTGCGGTCGCCGGGGAACTTACGCTTGACCTGCGCGAGAACCGCCGGGCTTCCACGGAGGCGGCGGCTCTACTGGATCTGCGCCGTTCGCGCTTGCTGCACCGTCTGGAGCTGTTGGACATCGGCTTTGCCAAGCTTAGACCGAGCGGGCAGGACTCCGCGTCCTGGAAGGAAGAATGGATACTGCAGTGGACGCCCGAAAGCGAGATACGGCTCGTTGAAGCGACGCTGCTCGGCGAAACAGTGGAGCTGGCCTGCGCTTATGCCCTGCAGCGTAAGCTTGAGACTTCCACGTCATTGGGCGAAGCGTCCAAGCGGATAGCGGAGGCGTGCCTTTGCGGGCTGACCGCCCAGATGATGGCCGGCATGCAGACGCTGCAGAGACTGTCCTCGGACAGTCGTGACGTCGTTGCCATCGCCGCAGCTACGGGCGATCTCTCGGCCGTCATGAGCTATGGTAGCCTTCGTAGAATTGACACGGAGCCTCTGGGTCCGCTGCTGGAGCAACTGTTCCTGCGTGGCTGCCTATTTTTAGAGGAAGCCTCAGGCTGCAACGACGAAGCTGCCTCAGGCATGGCAGCCGCGATCGAAGAGCTGAACGCCGTGGCTCAGCGGCACAGCGAAGGGGTGGACGAGGCGCTGTGGGTCCGCTCACTGGGCAACTTGGCGATGCGTGACGACCGCAATCCTAAGCTATCCGGTCTGGCATGCGCGATTTTGTTGGAGAGGGGCGAGCTTAGCGCGGAGGAGGCCGGAGCCGAGGTGTCCCGTCGCCTTTCTCCGGGCATATCGCCCGAGCTCGGTGCCGGCTGGTTCGAGGGTCTGGCCATGCGCAACCGCTATGCCCTGCTGTCCCGGCTTAGCCTTTGGGAGGAGCTGGACCGCTATATCGCCGGACTGGACGAGGAGCAGTTCCGGCGTGCGCTCGTTTTTCTCCGCCGGGCGTTTAGTTCGTTTTCGCCACGGGAGAAAACAATGGCCGCCGAATTGCTGGGAGAGATATGGGGAGTGGACGGAGAGCAGGCCGCCGAAGCGGTGACGGGTGAGCTAAGGGAGGATGAGCACGCCATGATTGAAGAACTGAACGAATTTGATTTTGAGGACTTCTAAGATGAGCGGCCGGGACCTTAACAGAGATACGAGGCGATGGAGGCTGATTCTCGGAAGGGAAAGCGAATCCCAACTGTCACGCGGGCTTGGCCCCGGAGGCGAAGGCGTACCGCTTACGGAAGAAGAAACGATTATGGACCAGGCGCTGGCCGCGATCTACGATCCGGAAGGCACGCTTTTCGGACGGGATTCCAGCGGAAGCTCCCCTCGCAGCGCCGGCCTCGGCCCCTCGGCACCGCATATCGCCAGGTGGCTCGGGGATGTGCGGGCCTTTTTCCCCGAGGAGGTCGTTTCCATTATTCAGAATGACGCCATGGAGCGCAAAGGCTGGAAGCAGCTGCTCTTTGAACCGGAGCTTCTGGCCTCCGTCAAGCCCGATATCCAGCTCGTTGGCACGTTGATGGCGCTCAAAGGTAAAATTCCCGAGCACACCAAGGAGACGGCCCGAGTACTGGTGCAGGCGGTCGTTGACGATCTGGTCCGCCGACTGGAGAACGATATCCGGCAGGCGGTAACCGGGGCGCTAAACCGCCGGCGTCATTCGCCGTTGCCCTCATTGAACGGAATCGACTGGAAACTGACAATCCGTAGAAACCTGAAGCATTACAACCAGGAGAGGGGCACGATCATTCCGGAGAGATTTTATTACTATGACAGGGCGAGACAAAGCAAGGAATGGACGGTGATTCTGGACATCGACCAGAGCGGGTCTATGGCAGATTCGGTCATTTGGGCATCCGTGACAGGATCGATCTTCGCGTCGCTTCCCGCGCTCGACACTAGAGTGGTCGTATTCGATACCCAGGTGGTTGATTTGACGGAGACTTGCGCAAACGATCCTGTCGATATGCTCTTCGGTATCCAGCTCGGCGGCGGAACGGACATTCAGAAGTCCGTCGCTTATTGCGAGCAGTTTATCGAGGAACCGAAGAAGACGCTGTTTATCCTCATTTCGGACCTTTATGAAGGCGGAAGCCAGGCCAGATTAATCCGTCGCATGCGGGAAATGCGGGAATCGGGAGTTCGGACCCTGTGCCTGCTGGCGCTATCCGACGGAGGTAAGCCTTTCTATGACGAACGGGTAGCGACCCAGCTCGCGAGGGACGGAACCCCTTGCTTCGCCTGTACACCAGGCGTGCTGCCTGCGCTGGTGGAGGGCGCGCTGAAGGGCAGCGATTTGACGGAGCTGGTCAAATCGCTGGAAGTGGAGACGGTGTGACGCGGCCTCGCAGGTTAGCTTCCGCTGAAGGCTACGAATCATTAATATGATTCTGAAGCGATTAGTGGGCTATAGATTTGAGCGACTGCCCTGAGAGGTTAACCCCTTTCTGTGACATACAGATTCGAGAAGTGGAGCCAAAGGAATCCGATTCTGTAGCGGCTATAACGAATGAAATTCATTTGAAGTATGGAAGAATTGATGGTCTTGCCAGTTGCGTCGGCGTTTTTGCAAACTCGAAAAACAATTGCTTCTCTAGTTGAAACCGATACAAAGGATCTCCAAGATGCGTTTCAAACGAATGTTATAACAACATTAGTTATGGATGGTGGCTTTATTATTTAAACTGTCTTATTCGAAATACGCCGGGGTCAGCTTTTCCAACCATATATCGTGACTGTCAAAAGAAAATAAAGTTCTAGACTGAAAAATAAAGTGTTAGACTCAGCAAATAAAGTTGTAGACTAAGAAAATAAAGTATTAGACTGACGATTCTTCATTAAGCTAACGGGCAGGATAATGCAATAGCCACCTTGAAATAATTGGAGATAAATTTATGACAGGGGCTGAGTAGTATGGTAAATGGGAGGATCTTAGGAATCGCATATAATGTAATTCCAGTTAAAAATGCAAAAAAATCTGGAGAATGGTTCGTCAGTCACTTTGGTTTTAACATCAGAAACGATAGAGGGAATTATATAAGTTTATTCAGGGATAACCGCCCAATAATTGATTTAATTGAATCTGATAATGACACAAGAGCGGTTTTTGAAGTAAACGGACGGTCAAGGTGGGTTGTAACATTTTTTACAGATGATATTGAATCATTACACATGAGACTAACATCTGAGGGAGTTACAACTAGACCAATTAGCAATGAAGGCATTTACGGCAAGTTTTTTGTTTTTGAGGACCTAGATGGAAACTTATTTGATGTATGGGAGCATAAAGATTGTGAGTTAATCTTTTAAGACAGCAGTCTAAGCTAACGGGAAACGTTAGTTCAAAACAGCAGGCAGATTAAAACCTCCCCTTAGAAGCAAACTAGATTTAATAGCTTCTAAAGGGAGGTTTTGTTATGAACTTAAGTGAGTTGTGGAGGTTGTATGAAGCTGACAAACGCATTCAAGGATTCAGTCCGAAAACATTAAAAGCATACGCTCTTCAGCACAAAATGTTGTTGTTGGAGCTTGGCAATCTCGATATCACAGAGGTAACGTTAACCATGCTGAAGGAGTGCTTGGCAAAACAAGCAGATCGTTTGAAGCCAAGCAGCCTGGGTCATCGAATTCGGTTTGTTCGTTCTCTTTTCCGTTACGCTTATGAAGAGACGTATCTGACTTCAAATCCTTCTCTAAAATTGAGAGAACCGAAATTAGATAAGCGCATTCCTAAGTTTTTGATTGAGGAAGACGTCATACACTTGAAGATCTCTTGTCAGTCACTCAGGGAAAGAGCGTTGCTTGAGTTCCTCTATTGTACCGGTTGCCGGGTTGGGGAGGTGGAAAAGATCAACATTGGGGATCTTAACTGGGAGAACTGCTCAGCGATTGTTAATGGCAAGGGATCTAAGCAGAGAGAAGTTTACTTTACGACAGAGTGCAAAGTATGGTTAAAGAAGTACCTGGCCAGCCGTGAGGACTCCTGCAAAGCCTTATTTGTTACCGATACGCACCCAACAAAACGAATGGCCATACCTACGATTAGATGGGCATTAAAACGTCTTGCAGATCGGGGAGAAATTGAAGCGAACGTATACCCGCATCGCTTTCGACATACTTATGCATGCCAACTCCTTGATAACGGTGCCCCATTGGATTTCATCCAAGGTATGCTCGGTCATGAGAAAGCATCGACCACTCAAATCTACGCACAGCTCCGCGGCGAACGTCGGAGAGAACTTTATCGACGATTCTTTTAGTTTGTATTGGCGGCGGATCCCCCTTTAGAAATCCGCCGCTGTTCAACTAAAGGGCAGGTTAACGTGGTAACATATTTCTCATGCTTCAATTCCATGTTATGGTAATATAGAGTTTAATTTATGAAAAATGTACAAGGCACTGTAAGCGAAATGGCTGAAGAACCGCTCATCTTTCTAGCGTGTATAATATGTTTTATCGTTAAGAATGTATGAATGTAAAATAGTACATATGGAGGTAATTAAGTTTGAGTACTCACTACTATTTCAGTTGGTTTAATGATTTTTTTCCAGAGAAGCTGGTCAAATGGTTGCATGAGGATATAACAGATCGAAAATCGCTTGTTATGATTAGCGCTGAACCGTCTGGTTATACAGGTGAGCAAATTAACATTGATGATGTTTCTGAATGTACATGGTTAAATCAGGCTAACATTATTTTTGATGAATATCATTTCATTGATTACCGCATGCAGAAGGAAGATGCCCAGCGATTAATTCACAACGCTTCTGTCATTTTTTTATGCGGTGGAGATCCTGTTTTGCAAAACGATTTTTTGGCGGATTATGAATTATCAAATGTTATTAAGAACAGCAATGCCGTTATAATGGGTGCCAGCGCCGGTGCGTTAAACATGGCTGCAAAATGGTTAAGCTTGAAAAACACTGGCTATGAAGTTGAAACAAGTACTATTTATGATGGTATTGGCTTTGATCATTTTGCCTATGAATCTCATTCTAAACGCGACTACGCCGCGTTTGTTCAAGGCTACCTGTTCCCCTTGTCTGAAGAGATTGATGTTTATGCGGCAGAACAGGAGAGCGCTATGCGTGTAAAGGACGGCAAAATAGACATAATGGGTCCTGTATATTTAATTTCCCACTCAAAGATTCAGAAATTGGTTGAGACGCTCTAATCAAGGCTTACAGCGAATCATCTCAGGTTTCCCCTCAATCTTAATATCCCCAGGACTTATTGTTGGGCAGAAATGATAAAATTTTTAGACCGCCTTCAATGGCGGTCTTTCTATGCTCGGGGATGCTAGCTGCTTATTTAATTGAACTAACGGGGAACGTTAGCGCAGAAAATACATCATGAGGCCGCCGCGGACCAATCGGGCGGCCTCATTAAGCTATCGGGCAGTTTAGTTTCACTATGGTTGATTTTCCCAAACGGCGTTAAAATGATAATAAACCTACAAGAGGAGGCACTCCATGCTTGATATTGAAAGAATAAAAAAGGTTATTCCTCATAGATACCCATTTCTATTGGTTGATAAAATCTTAGAAATAGATGAGGGCAAGAAAGCTGTTGGAATTAAAAATGTGACAATCAATGAACCTTATTTCCTTGGTCATTTTTCCGACTATCCAGTTATGCCTGGAGTCTTGATTGTAGAAGCATTGGCGCAAGTCGGTGGTATAGTTATGTCCAAAGAAGATAACAGTAATCACAAAATAGGCTTATTAACTGGTATTGATAATTGTCGATTCAGACAGCAAGTGAAACCTGGAGACCGACTCCTCCTTACGTTTGAGGTAACTCGAGTCAAGGGACAGATAGTCAAAGGAAAAGGCGTTGCCATGGTTAACAATGAAATGGTTTGTGAAACTGAAATAATGTTTGCATTCAGTTCGATTTAGGTTTTAAGCTAACGGGAAACGTTAGTTGAACAACAACAGCGGCAGTCTAAGACTTTATTTATTAAGTCTTAGACTGCCGCTGCTTCTTTTAATGGATCAGTCTAAAACTTATTTTTCAGTGGCTGACGATTCTTTATTTCAAGAACCGCATTAAATCAACTACTCCAGTCTAATACTTTATTTTCACCTAACAGTGACAACCCGTAGTGAAAATGGATTCGCAGTCATTAAGCTTTAACGGGTAAAAAGCAAACGAACCGGTCAAGAATAACCCTTTGATCGGTTCGTTTTTTGAGACAGCCTCATCTTTTTTGCGCTCCAAGATAACCTATAGCATAACCTCCCAGGTTAGAACAATAACAGGTACAAGTTCGAGCTGCCCGACTTTCTATGCACGATGAATGGTACAATGTGAATATAAGTAGAAATTAACGCTACCCGGAAGGATGGTAAGCATGAGCGAATCCAATCAGGAGTATATCGTAATCTCGGGTGCGAGGGAAAACAATCTCAAGAACGTATCCTTGCGCATTCCCAAGCGGAAGATCACGATCTTCACCGGGGTATCCGGATCCGGTAAGTCATCGATCGTCTTCGATACGATCGCCGCAGAATCCACGCGATTGCTGAATGAGAACTTCAGTATGTTCGTGCGAAATTTCCTGCCCCGCGTTCCTCAGCCGGATACGGACGCGATCGAGAACCTGAGCATGGCTGTTATTGTGGATCAGAAGCGGTTGGGCGGCGGTTCCCATTCCACGATGGGTACGATTACCGATATCTCTCCCATTCTCCGCCTTCTCTTCTCCCGAGTGGGTCAGCCCTATGTTGGACAAGCGCACATGTTCTCGTTTAACGATCCGCAAGGAATGTGTCCCGAGTGCAACGGGATCGGTCGCAGGCTGGGTGTCGACATGAGCAAGGCGCTGGACATGTCAAAGTCGTTGAATGAAGGGGCAATCATGCTGCCGGACTATAAGGTAGACAGCTGGGATTGGAACATGATCGTGCAGTCGGGGTTCTTCGACCTAGACAAGAAGCTGAGTGATTATTCGGATGAGGAGCTAGAGCAGCTGTTGTACGCCAAGGCGAGGAAAGTGGAGATGGATTTCGCTGGGAAGGCAGTGAATATTACGGTGGAGGGCGTCATCGAAAAGTTCACTAACAAGTACATCAAGCAGGATGTGAAGACGAAATCTGAGCGCACACAACGAGCGGTTGCGCCGTTTATCTCCGAGGGGCCTTGCTCCAGCTGCAGAGGCGCGAGACTCAGTCAGGCCGCACTTGGCTGCAGGATCAATGGACGGAGCATTGCGGAGCTGTCTTCCATGGAGGTCGGACAGCTCATCCGCGTCATTCGGGAGATCGACGACCCGATCGCCGCGCCGATTGTCAAGTCGCTGACGGAGCGGCTGCAGCACTTGGTGGATATCGGACTTGACTACTTGACGCTGGACCGTGAGACGGATACTTTGTCCGGCGGCGAGTCGCAGCGCGTCAAGATGGTGAAGCACCTGAGCGGCAGTCTGGTTGATGTCACTTACATCTTCGATGAGCCCAGCATTGGCTTGCACCCCCGTGATGTACACCGGTTAAATGGATTGCTTCAGAAGCTGCGCGACAAGGGCAATACCGTGATTGTCGTCGAGCATGATCCCGATGTGATCAAGTTGGCGGATCATATCGTTGACGTCGGGCCTCACGCCGGCAGCCGCGGTGGTTCCATCGTGTATGAAGGAAGCTTCCAAGGCCTGCTGGAGGCAGGTACGCTGACAAGCACCCATATGAAGCGGCCGCTCCAGCTGAAGCCCGATTGCAGGCAGCCATCCGGCAAGCTGTCCATCAAGGATGCCCAACTTCACAACCTGCGGAACGTGAGTGTAGATATTCCAACCGGAGTGCTGACAGCAGTTACGGGTGTCGCCGGCTCGGGCAAGAGCACGCTGATTAATGAAGTATTCTTCAGCCAGCATCCGGATGCGATCGTCATCGACCAATCGGCGGTAGGCGTGTCAACACGCTCGAATCCCGCGACCTACACGGGCATTATGGATGATGTACGCAAGGCGTTTGCTTCCGCGAACAAGGTGAGCCAAGGCTTGTTCAGCTTCAACTCCAAGGGAGCTTGCGAGAACTGCCAAGGGCTGGGTGTTGTGTATACAGACCTTGCATTCCTCGACAGCGTGAAGCTGCCATGTGAAGTATGCGGAGGCAGACGGTTCAAGGAAGAGGTGCTCGCGTACAAGCTGAACGGCAAGTCCATTGCAGATGTGCTGGAGATGACGGTGGAGCAGGCATTGGATTTTTTTCAGCTAAAAGAGGTTGTGCGCAAGCTCCAGGCGATGAGTGATGTGGGGCTGAACTATATTACACTCGGCCAGCCGCTCAGCACGCTCTCGGGCGGGGAATGCCAGCGCATCAAGCTGGCAAGCGAGCTGCATAAGAAGGGCAGCATCTACGTCATGGACGAGCCGACGACCGGTCTGCATATGTCAGATATCGGTCACCTTCTTGGGATCATGAACCGCCTCGTGGATGCAGGCAATACCGTGATCGTCATCGAGCACAACCTCGATGTGGTCAGCCAAGCGGATTGGATCATCGATATGGGACCGGACGGAGGCAGCAAGGGCGGCCAGGTGGTGTTCGAGGGCACACCGGCGCAGATCATCCATGCGGAGCAGTCGATCACAGGAAGATACTTGATATAATGCATTAAATCCACTTTCGTAATGAGTAAGGGTGCAGAAGGTCTTTCTTTGAAATCAAGCGATATCGCAGATGCAGTAGCATATGCGATTAGCACACCTGAAACTGTTGCAGTAAGTGAAATTATTATTCGTCCAACAAAACAAGTTATCTAATGGATGTTGCGAATATCTCCTATTAAAAAAATTGCCCCGCTGCTTGTTGAGGGGCAATTTTTTATTAATGACAGTTTCAGGATAATCCCTGCTCAATTGTTGATGGATGTAGATAAGCCCTTTATTTTTATACGATTCTTTCCAATAACTCTCCAACTTTTTCTGCCATGACACGAGGCGGATAAGGCATTCCATTCTTTAACCACCATTCAACTACCCCTACATATGCATTAGAAACAAATTCAACAACTACATCTTCTCTTTGTCCGGCATTTTTTCCTTGAGTGATGTCCACATCTTTCCTGAATTCTTCGATATTAAACTGAAGGAACCGACTTCGAAAATACGGAGCTCCTTCACTCGCTAACATCGTCGAAAAGAATAAAAAATTGTTCTCAAAGTATTCCATACAGTGTACAGTCGATTCCAAAAAATCCATTTCAGCTGCCGATTCACAAAAATCACTCATATTGTATATATGTTCTTCCATGATCTTATCTAACAGGTCAAATTTATCCATGTAATGAAGATAAATAGTTCCCCGGTTTACATTTGCCCTGTCCGAAATATCTTGAATGGTAATGTTATCAAAACTTTTTTCAGTCATCAGTTCAATAAGAGCCTTCTTAATGGCTTCTTGGCTTTTGGCTACTCTTCGATCAACTTTCATTGTTGGGTCACCAGACTTTCTATAGGTAATTAATACTTTATTTAGATCTGTTGAGTGATCAACAAATTGTGTTCTTATAACGATTGAAAGCAGCATCTTTCAATTTTTTATTATAAACGAATGTTGTTTAATCAATCAATGGTGATTTTTGTAGACTAATGCGTAAGGCGACTGAAAAATAAAGTAATAGACCGGGAGCGGCATAAAGCTAAAGGGCAGGTTAAATAAATTATAATGTTTAGAAAAGAGAAAAACTGAAATGTAACAACATCAGATTATTCCTATATAAAAGGAGATTTGATGTGATGAATCAGAGATTGACGGACTATTTGAACGGCGTTTTTACGCCATACGACGGGGTAAAAAGCATCACCGAATTAAAGGCCTACCTGCTCTCCGATTTAAAGGAACGGTATAGTGAGCTCAGAGCTGAGGGTAAAGACGAAGAAACGGCGTTTAAGATGACCATTGATAGTATCGGCGACATTGAGCAGACGATTCTGGAGGTCGCTAACCTCTCCCGCTCGCTGGAGCGGCAAGTGCTGACAAACTTTAGCGCAAGCAACCTGCCAAAGAGCGACTTTACAGGCGTTACTGCCCATAAAGGACTGTTTGAAGGCAGTGCGCTGCGCGGTTCCGACTTTTCTGGCGCAGATTTGACCGGCAGTTCGTTTAAGGGCAGCGACGTACGCGAAGCCAATTTTGACGGCGCGAATCTGACAGACTGCAGCCTGTCCGCGCTTGACCTGGCAAATGCAAGCTTCAATAAGACGATCCTTGTACGAACCAATTTCAGCAAGTCGGGGCTTGACGGAGTCAAATTCACAGGCGTAAAACTGACCGACGTGATGTTAACAATGACCGATCTTAGAAAAACAATTTTTGACGGTTGTTTATTTGATGGCGTCAACTTCAAATATTCCGACCTTCGCGGGCTATGTTTCGACGGGCAAACTTTTATCGGTGTTAGGTTTGACAAAGCGGCATTAAACGAAGTTTCGTTCAGGGGAGCTACACTCAAAAATGTATCATTTCAATCTGCGTTTACCTTGTCAAAGAAGTATTATCGCGCAATCAAAACCATCTGTTTTGACGGCGCAACGATGGATAAACTGACCTTTGCTCTGCTCAAAGGCATGGAAGCCGATTTGTCAAAAGTTACAGTCATTTAAGGGAGGTAATCCGATGCAAACCGTGCAAACCAAGTCCATTCAAGTAAAAGGACTGCAGAAATCCTACAAGCAGCATCAAGTGCTGAAGGGCGTAGATTTCGAGGTGGAAAAGGGCAGTATTTTCGCTCTCCTTGGCTCCAACGGGGCAGGCAAGACAACGGTTGTCAAAATCCTCACCACGCTGCTCAAACCAGACGGCGGAACTGCAGCCATAAACGGATTCGATGTTTCGTCAGAACCCGATCACGTGCGGCAGGCGATCAGTCTGGCCGGGCAATTTGCCGCCGTGGATGAAATTTTGACTGGACGGGAAAATCTGATCATGATTGCCAAGCTGAGATACCTCAAAAACCCGCACCAGGTTGCGGACGACGTGTTAAAACGCTTCGGCCTGGCAGACGCCGCAGACCGCAGAGTGTCTACTTACTCGGGGGGGATGCGCCGCAGGCTTGACATTGCCTTGAGCCTTGTGGGAAAACCGCAAATCATTTTTCTGGATGAGCCGACCACCGGGCTTGACCCCGAGGCACGGATCGAGGTTTGGAAGATTGTCAAGGAGCTTACCGACGGCGGGACGACGGTACTTCTCACCACACAGTATTTGGAGGAGGCCGAGCAGCTTGCCGACCGGATTGCCATTTTGCACGAAGGCAGGATTATCGCGAGCGGGACGCTCCCGGAGCTAAAAAAGATGTTCCCGTCCGCAAAGGTGGAGTATGTTGAAAAACAACCGACATTAGAGGAGATCTTCCTCGCCATCGTCGGCAAAAAGGAGGGAAAGTAAATGGAGGCGGCAAAGAAGCATTTTTTCATCGATATAAGCGTTATGCTTGGACGTTCCATGCGTCACATTTTCCGCAGTATGGACACCATCATCACGGTCACCCTCTTGCCGATCGCGTTTATGCTGCTGTTCGTCTATGTGTTCGGCGGCGAAATTCAATCCGGAACGGATAACTATGTGAATTACTTGCTGCCGGGAATACTCCTGATGGCGATTGCCAGCGGAATATCCTACACGGCTTTCCGTTTGTTTACCGATGTGCAGAGGGGCATAGTCGAGCGTTTTCACACCATGCCGATTTCACGTTCCGCCTTGCTTTGGGGGCATGTGCTGACTTCGCTGGTATCCAACGCCATATCGGTGGTCGTCATCATTCTCGCAGCGTTGATTATGGGTTTTCGTTCGTCCGCGGGAGTGCTGCCATGGCTTGCCGTAGCCGGCATACTCGCGCTGTTTACTCTGGCCTTAACTTGGGTCGCAGCAATTGCCGGACTGTCCGCAAAAACGGTCGATGGCGCTAACGCCTTTGCCTACCCGATTATCTTCCTGCCATTTATCAGCTCGGCATTTGTGCCAACCGAGTCGATGCCGACCGTCGTTCGCGTCTTTGCCGAAAACCAGCCGGTGACCTCAATCGTAGAAGCCATCCGTGCACTGCTGTCAGGTCAACAGGTGGGTAATGATATATGGGTTGCGCTTGCGTGGTGCATCGGAACTATGCTCCTGGCTTATATCTTTGCAATGAGAGCGTATAAAAAGCGAGTATGAAAAAAAGACATTCCAGCTCCTGTTTGCGGGTACTGATCATTCCGATGGGGAAGGTCTATGGAGTAGATATGACCCCTGAAATGGCGAACCTGGCCCATAAAAATGCTTCCACGAACGGATACGAATGTCGAATTTCGATTTGGAGAAATCGAGTATTGGATTGTGTCGCAGTTACAAAATAACGAACCGTTCCCCGAATAGAGGAACGGCTTTTCATTATTATTGGCACTTAGTTTTTTAAAAAAATGAGTATTTCCTTGCTGAAGATATCCGGACGTCTTATGCCAGTGCTGTATCAAGAACCCATTGATGCTTGTTTTCGAATAGATTGGCGTGCCGGAAGAAAGCAGAGAAGCGTCACAACAAGGGCTGCTGTAATAAATACTACTGATCCCAATATGGAGCTCGATATAGCATGAGCGAAATGCATCTTTGAAGGTTGGTCCGTACGGATAGCTGCATCAAATACGGATATGAGAATAGCCAGTCCCAACGAGGAACCGCTTTGATGCGCGACATTAATCAGACCCGAAGCTGCACCGTTATCTTGAGGATCCACATCTGAGAGCCCCAGAACGGTAAGCGGTTGGAAAACCATTCCGGCGCCAATGCCCATGACGGTCAAGAGGATGAACATTTGCGGAAAGAACTGAGCTTGTACGGAGACGATTCGGCTTAACCAAAGTGTACCAATGATGGAGAGTAGCAAACCGGACATCAGGACTTTCCTATTTCCATAACGTTGCACCAACCCAGGTATTAGATACATCATCCCGAACTGGGCGACTGTAAATGGCAGGAAGGCTAAACCTGCTTCAAGCGAGCTGGAACCGAGGACGTTTTGCATATATTGAGGGATAAAGAAAAAGAGTGAAAAATTCCCGCATACCATTAGGAACCTTCCAAGATAAGCCCCGGACCGCTGGCGGCTCGCAAACAATCGGAGCGGGATTATCGGCTCAGCCACTCGAGATTCAATAAGAACGAATGCCGCTAACAAAACAATCCCGGCTGCAAGTGAAATCCATGTTTCGGGTTCCCCCCAACCGCGATCTGCAGCTTGAACAAAACCGTATACCAACGCAGTCATGCCGATTACAGAGGCAATTGCACCCCAAAGATCAAAACGTCCGGTCTTCGTACCTGTTTTCTGAATAAACCTCTGTACCAAAAAGAGCAAAGCAATCCCAATGGGGACATTGATAAACATCCCGACGCGCCAGGAAATAAAATCAGTGAAAAATCCGCCAAGAAGGAGACCGACACTGCCGCCTCCGGCCGAAACCGCGCTGTACATCGCGATCGCTTTAGCACGTTCCTTGGCCTCTACAAAGCTCGCTGACAGCAATGCTAGTGCAGCAGGTGTTGCCAAAGCAGCCGCAAAGCCTTGGAATGCACGGGAGACAAGCAAAAATTCGGCTGTCGGCGCCAAACCGGCCAGCATAGAGGTAAGCGAAAATAATCCAATGCCTACACTAAGCATTCTTCTGCGCCCCAAAAGATCCCCTGCACGGGCACCGAGCAACAAGAAACCGCCGAACGGCAAAATGTAGGCATTTTGGACCCAAGTCAAGCTGGTTGCCGTCATATGCAACGATCGACCGATTTGAGGTATTGCCGTTACCATAATAGAGGCGTCAAGCACAACGATAAGTTGACATGCGATAATTATGGTTAAAATGATCCACTTTGATTGATTCATAATCATGTTCCTTTCCAATTAGTTGTATAGTGTTCCTGAAGAATATTATGGATGAAGCCCGCGGAAGGAAGTAGACCGTTCCTGCAGAAAACTTGCCTAAAGCTGCAAATTGATATAGATTAGAAAAAGAAGGGGGGAATGGAATTCATGCCGGAACAAAGATTGGATAATCACGTTATCACTGGAAAGAATGTTTCTATTCATAAGAAAGCGCTGGATCAACTCATTGACATGACGGATCGGATTACCCCGGCAGACGGACGGACGCCAACCATTGTTCCGTTTCTTTCCATAATCAGAAGCAGTCGCGAGACACAGCGAAGTACAGGTGTTTTGACTCCTTCCTTTTGCCTGATCCTTCAAGGAACTAAGAGACTTTACCTTGGTCAAGAGATTTTTCATTACTCAGCGGGTGATTATTTGGCGTCGCTGATCGATATGCCGGCTTCAGCCCAAGTCATCGGAGCCACGGAAGAATCGCCTTACATGGGGTTGCGTATCGATTTTACAACGCAAGAAATAGCTTCTGTAGCCATGGAGGCACAAATCGTTACGGAGCCAAAAGAGAATGATCTGAGTGCCGGAGCCTTCATCGGAAAAGCGGATGCCGAGCTGCTAGATATATTTTTCCGGTTACTGAAGCTAATCGATAAGCCTAAAGAAGTCCGATTTCTGTCCGAACTGATCAAAAGGGAAATGATTTTTAACTTACTGTCAGGTGATTTTGGACACTTATTTTTCCAAAAGGTACTCTTTGATCAAAGAGCGGATGGAGTCGGTAAGGCGATCCAATGGATCAAAGAAAATTATGCACGTTCTTTTACCGTTGAGGAACTTGCAAAATCCTGCAACATGAGTACCTCCGGACTGCATCATAAATTCAAAGCGATTACAACAATGGGGCCTTTGCAATATCAGAAGCAGCTTCGCCTGCAGGAAGCCAGGCGCCAGATGTTGAGCGGTCCCATGGGGGCAACGATGGCCGCATTGACAGTAGGCTATGAAAGTCCGTCGCAATTCAATCGGGAATACCGAAGGCTTTTTGGTTTACCTCCTCTGCAAGATATCAAAGCGTTGCGAAAATCTTCCCGCGCTTGGGGATTCGAGGATAGTTAATGATGGATCTCATCTTTCACTACAGAACATCTTATAGTATTACCACCAAAAGACTGGGCAGTACGCAATTTAAATATAACTCGCTGGACTAACATGGATCGTGATGGACTTTTTACGGCCATGGAAGAGCCAGAGCTTTAGCCCAAGAAATTCGTGCCTTCTACAAGCCTTATAGAGTGAAAGAGGGAGTGTTTCTGATGGAGGACGACTTCTCTTCGTAAATAGATATATCGACATGATTACAGCGTATCTAACGCTTTATAAGCTTTTCTGATTTTTTGGCTTTGCACCTTATTTGTAAAATAAGAGGAGTGAAGCGCATTGAAATATACGAATGCAAAAAAAATATTACCCGAAAAGCTAATTATGGAGATTCAACAGTATGTCCAGGGAGAGACGATTTACATTCCTAAGCAGGAAAAGGAATTTCATCATTGGGGAAGCTTGAGTGGCGGAAGACAGTGGCTAGATCACCGAAATGCTGCTATTAAAGAAGCTTTTAAGAATAATCATAATAGTATTGAACAGCTAGCTAAGGACTATTTTCTCTCCGTAGAAACGATTAAGAGAATTGTTTATTCAGGAAATAAGTAGCACAAGACACTGATGAAGTTTCTTCATCAGTGTCTTTTTATGTCTAGAACGATTCTAAGTTATTGTTTTCATATTAATGGCTTATTGAGCGCTTTAGAATATGAACAACGGAAGAGGAGGCGACCCGCAAAAGATCAAGAAAGCGAGGAACATTACAATGAATGAACAAAAAAGCAGAAGCAGGCATCTGATAGATCATGAGATTATTAGTGCGATTGATTTATTTCCGACAAGTGATTTATCGGATACTACGCTAATGGAATCGCGGCAAAATCAATCAAAAATGGTGCCTCAAATCGATGTAACGCAACTGTTTCCTGTCACATTTGAAGAGAGGACGGTACCCAGTTATTTTGGAGGACCCGATATTCGCATAGAAATTATTAAACCCCGCCAACCAAAGTATAGTAAGACGCCGTTGTATTATTCGATTCACGGTGGGGGAATGGTTTTGGGAAGTCCGGTCGTCGACCGTCGAGGGAATGCGGCACTGGCTGCGGAACATGGTTTTTGCTGCGTATCTGTGTATTACAGACTAGCGCCGGAACATATTCAGCCAAGTCAATTGCAGGATTGTTATTCAGGCCTGAAATGGTGCATTGAACATGCTGAGGAATTAGCGATAGATGCTCAGAAAGTGGCTGTAGCTGGCAGCAGCGCTGGCGGCGGATTAGCCGCGGGCCTAGCCCTATACGTTCGTGATCAGAAGGAATTCGATATCCATCATCTAAGACTACGGAGTCCAATGCTTGACGACCGTACGGGAATTTCGTCAGAGCATCCTTATGCCGGCGAGTTTGTTTGGACAAAAATAAGCAACTATTTCGGCTGGAAATCGGTATTAGGGCATGAACCCGGTCAAGAGAGGACAAGCGAGTATTATGTGCCTGCGCGTGCAAAATCATTGGCTGATTTACCGCCAACTTATATAAGCATAGGAAGCATTGATTTGTTTATTGATGAAGCCTTATTATTTGCCAAACAACTAGCTTTTGACGGTGTCTTAGTTGAATTACATGTATACCCTGGATATCATCACTTGGCTCCAGCGTTTCCGAATGCGCATTACTCTCAAGAAGGCGCTAAATCAAGTGAATATGCGTTACTAAAAGCTCTTGAGTTACTTTGATTGTAACCCTTTAATATTTCTCTGCTGAGCGTTCATTTAGGGAAGAAATCTCCCCAACCAAACGCCTGATTTGACGCGGTTTTTTTGGTTACAAAATCGTAATGTATTGAGTAATAAGTTGTAGACTCATGATCCCGTTTCAGTTATATTTATCAAAGGTTTAAGAGCAATTTCGCTCTGCGAAGTTTGAGTAACTAACTTAGGAATAAGTCGATGGATTATAACTGAGGAGGAAATAAAATGTTTAAAGTTATGTCTTTTCTAACTAAAAAAGATGGAATGGATACTAGGGAATTTATCAATTACTATGAGAACAATCACGTGCCGCTAATTGCAAGTATTGCCCCTGTTCCAGACGGATATAAGCGCAACTATATTATAAAAGACAATATTCAGGGCGAAGTGGGAGACTATGATGTAATTACCGAAATGACCTTTTCAAATCGCGAGGCTTATGAAACTTGGGTGGCTAAAATGTATGCTCCAGATACCGGGGTAATAGAGGATGAGTCCAGGTTTCTGGACAGATCAAAAACTAAACCACATTTTATTGAAGAATATAAAACCGATAAATAATTGGAGTTATATCAAGTAATATGGTTTGAATTGTTGCATTCAACTAACAAGAGCCCATTACTGTCAGCAGAAAATAAAGTATTAGACGCTCATGCCGCTGACGCGGTACCATTAGAAGATGAAATAAAGTTATTTCAGGATAAACTGAATGTCTTTATTCCACGCGGCTTTTCGAATTGTAACTGACCCTAAAAATTGAAACAGCGACAGCAAAGGACGAGAAAATAAAGTCCTAGACTGTCGCTGTTTCATTAGAACTAACGTCTCCCGTTAGTTTAATCATAATCCACTTATACTCCTCCGTCAGCTCCGGCGCCTCAAATACTTTATACTCACATACATAGAAAGTAGAGCCGGTTGTAGTAAAGGGGAAGCTCCTCGGCCTGTAGGCCTGATTGCTTAAGACATCTAGAGTTGGATTTTATATGCAATATAAGTATATAATGTTATTTATGGCGATTTGTTAGGGCGATTTGTTAGGATGGAGTCTATGAATTATATAAAAGCTATAACGGAAAAAGCCGGAAAGGAAGCGTCTTATGATTACTATTTATGATTGGTTTGGCTATGAATTGCCGATTAAGGAACGTTATCAGTTAATAAAAGAAGCCGGATTTGATGGTGTTTTATTATGGTGGAGTGAAGGCTTTAATCGGAACGATTACCGCAACGGGCCACAACTTGCGCGAGAAGCGGGTCTTTTTATAGAAAATATCCACACGCCAATCCAAAACGAAAACAACCTCTGGCTTGACAATCTGGACGGTGAAGCCTTAACCGACTGCTATTTGCAATGTGTTGCAGATTGCGCCGAATTTGAGATTCCGACAATGGTGGTGCACCTGCCGGGCGAAGACAATCCATATAACGCATTGGGAATGGATAGAATCAAGAGAATTACTGAAAAAGCTGAACAGCTTGGCGTCAATGTTGCGCTGGAGAATTTACGCAACCTTACCAATTTGGCGTATGTGCTGGAGCAAGTGGATTCCCTGCGTATCGGATTCTGTTATGACTGTGGACATCACTACAACTACTATCCGGGCAATGATTTATTATCCATGTACGGGTCCCGGTTGATGGCAGTACATTTACATGATAATAACGGAAGTTATGCCCAACACGGGTTACCCTTTGACGGCACGATTGATTGGTCTACAACCATGAAAAAAATTGCGGAAACGGATTATCCAGGCGCGACTGCAATAGAGGCCATGAATTGGGATTATGAGGATTTGTCGGCTAAAGAGTTTTTACATACAGCGTTTAAGCGAGCAAAAAGGCTGGAAGCATTAAAGCTCTATAATCCATGAAAACAGAAATAATCCGCAACAATCTTTGATATATGCAGGATGTTTTCGCAGTATCTTTCATCATACGGATTATCATTACACACGTACGTGACACACGTACGTGGCCATCTCATCGTCGGGAATCCACTAACTGGCAGTTTTGCGCAACATTGTTGTCTTCAAAAAAATTCAGATTTCCACTTGAGCCTTACGTAACGTAATGATTTATAATGAACGTAACAGCAGGATGAAACGCAGGCCAACGGCCAAAAAAATCGAACAAAATAAATTCGAAATCGGAGGAGATACAGACATGAGAAAACTCGTATTGTTCATGCATGTGTCGCTGGACGGGTATGCGTCGGATTCGAACGGAGGACTAGATTGGATTCCGTATGACGAGGAAATCGAGAAATACGCCGAGGAGGTCGTAGCCGAAGTCGGCTCTCCCGTATACGGACGCACGACGTATCGTATGATGGAGAGCTACTGGCCCACGGTGCTGGACAATCCGAACGCGTCGAGGCACGCTATGGAGCATGCCAAATGGGTGCAGGATGTTAAGAAGATCGTCATTTCCGGCACGATGGACAAGGTGGAATGGAACAATACGATGCTGATCAAGAACAATATCGCAGAGGAAATCAAGGTACTCAAGGAGCAGCCCGGCAAAAATCTCGTAATCTTCGGCAGTCCGGGAGCGGCGAAGACGCTGCTTAAGCTCGGCCTGATCGACGAATTCCTGCTTACAATTTGTCCGGTCGTCCTGGGCGGCGGAAAATCGGTATTCGACGGCGGCGGCGAGAAAATCAGGCTCAAGCTGCTGTCCAGCCGAACGCTCAATTCGGGCATTATCGCGGCCCGCTATGAGTTGGAGAAATAGCCGTACAAGGTGTTTCGCTAACGGGTACGATAGCTTTTACACCAAAGGGCTGCCGCGGACGATCGGCAGCCCTGTTCAACGATCGGTCAGATTTACTCAACAAACTGGCAAGAAAGAACGGCTGATTAATCGGGGCTCATGCAAGGTACGGATTGACACAAAACAAACCCCCAATTTAGAACTTATTATTTGATGATCGAAAATACATATCATTATATTGTGTAACAATATATATATAAGAAACCAATGGCTGAAAGGGATTAAATCGATTTAATGACATATGTACAAAATACGGGTTTTGTGCAAATGTCCTAAACTATCAGAGAACATCGGCTTGTTTCAGAAAAATCATAACAAAAAAGCCCGCCCAGCTAACTATTAAGTCAGCCGAACGGGCTTCAATTCTTAGGTGTTCACCATCTCGCGATCTGCTTCTCGGGTTTTTTCGCTTTTTGATTGAATGAAAGCCTGTACTTTCTCGGTGAACAGCTTCGAATGCGTGATGTTGGGCAAATGTCCTGCGTTCGGGATTTCGAAGAGCTCTGAATGTTGAATGCGTTCATGAAGGAAGCGGGATTCATCCGTATCAAAAACTACATCCTTTCTTCCGGAAACGATCAGGGTAGGCGTGTTAATCATGCTGAGTATTTTTACTGATGAAGTTGTATTCTCCATATGCTCTCCGAACTCAGACAAAATCGCATAATTAACGAATTCGCAGTCCAGCACTCTCAAATAATCCTTGCTGCGCCCCAGATTGTCAAAATCCTGCCGCAGCCGCTCTCTCATATCAATCTCATACAGCTTTTCCACGCCTTGGGCAAAACTGCCCGCTAATGTTAAGGAAGCGACCTTATTAGGATGAAGAGCCGAAATATATTGTCCAAGCATGCCGCCCCAGGAGGAGCCGACAATATGAATAGGCCCGCCTGGATTCAACTGCTCCACCACCTCCATAAAGGTATTGCTGATGCCTTCCATCGATAAATCATGAGTGCTCTCGCTTAGGCTGGTGCCGGGCATATGAATGGCAATTAAACGAAACGACGAGGACCAATCCTTCATCTGCGGCACCCATTGTGAAGCCGTAAACCCGAATCCCGGGATGAGCAGAACCGTCTCTCCCTGACCGGATATGGCCATTTCGATCGCGGTGTCTTCCTTCGTTTGCACCGTTAAATGCACCAATAAAGAAGGGTCGCAATCCAGAATAAGATCGAGCTGTTCTCTGTTTAACAGCACCCCTTCCCGCTCCGGTATTTTACCAATCCTCATTTGCTTCCAGTAATTAACGGCAGCTTGGGAATGACGCAGTGAATTTACCGCCATCACCTTGATATTGGCTTCTGATTGTTGAGCTGGTGCAGCATAGGATGGTTCCTTGATGGTTTTTTTATCCGCTTTTACGTTTACAGCACTTTTGTCTGTTTGATGTACAGCATTCCGCAATTCTTTTTCGATATATTGGGATAGCGCCTTGATGTTCGTGTATTCGAATAGCAGCGTCGGATACATCTTTATACCGAACTCGGCTTCCAGTTTCCCAACAAGAGAAAGCAGATTTTTGGAGTCCAGCCCTTGACTGTAGAAATCGTCAGTTAGACTTGTCTCTGCGGGCGGTTTATCGGTTATTGCGGAGATTGCCTCGGTCACCACCTTTTCAATGTCGCTGCGTGAGACACTTTTGGATACAGAAGGAACAATAACCGGCTCTGTAACAACAGTATTTGCAGGCTCTGTTAAGACCGCTGGCCCGGCATTGCCCTTCACCTCGGACAGGACCGGTTCACCCGCAGGCTTTTCTGCATCATTCCGGGCAGTAAAGTCGATCCGGCGGGCTCCGAACATTTTGTAGCAGGCGGCAATCTCTCCATTTTCATGATAGAGCTGGACGTCAAAATAAATGATATCCTGTGCCGGACTTCGCTTTACACTGTCTTCGCGAATGTGAATATAGCCCTTGCCGCGAATGGGGCCAAAGGCTCTAAAAGATTGAACATACATCGGGACAAACGGGTGCTCAGCACTTTCTGTGCCGGCAGACACAACTCCGGGAACGAGAAAGGCCCCGTCCAGAAATGCCGGATGAATAAAAAACTGGTGGCAATACCGCTCTGCCAGGCTGCTTAGGGACACCTCTGCCAATAGATAAGAAACATGCATGTACACTTGACCCTGCAGCTTCATAAAATCGTAGTGGCACAGTCCTGCCTTGCGCATCTGGGCATAGGAGCGCTCGATGTTCTCCACCTGGGTGGCTTGGCTTTTTAATTGCTGAATACTTACTGGGTAGTGTTCCGCTGCACCGCTAATGACTACCTTTCCTTCCATTACATCCTTCCACTGGGGTTCCAGGACAGTCCCGTTTTTCTCATCTCTGCCTTGTACCTTGAACCCCCACCCCTCTGCGGCACGTTCCAATACAATCTGAATCGCCTTATCCCTGGTTGCACTGGTCATTACCGGCTCCAGGAACAGAATATCCCTAAGCTCCAATGAGGCTGGATCGAAGCCTCTCATGGTTAAGGCCCGGATGATAGAGTCTAGAAAGACCGCTCCCGGAACAGCACGCTGCCCATTAATTTGATGATGCTTGACGAACAGATTATCGTGCTTCATCAGCATAGTGAATTTATAATTATTTTTAAAATCCATGGATGCCCTCCTCGGCCAAGATAATCATTAAAGTGTTTCGTCAACAATTTCAAGCACCCATTCGCTGGTGTCCGGCAGCTCTGCCGCTGCGCCCGCTTCGGCTAACGGAGTGGAGACCTCGCCTAAAGCAAGTTCATCCATCCAATAATACTGTTTATTGAAAACTGCGGGTGCCAGCGGCTGTCTAACCGCATACTTCGCAGATTCCGGATAAGCTCCAGACTCACTCACAATAATATGGGCGTTAGTACCTCCAAAGCCGAACGAACTGATACCCGCTCTGCGGATGCCCTGGTGTGGTTCCCATAATTTGAGCGAGGTGTTTGGGTAGAACGGCGATTCCTGAAACTTAAACCGCGGATTCGGCGTTTGACAATTCAGTGTTGGGGGGAGCTGGCCGTTCTTCAGAGACAAAATCACCTTAATGAAGCTGGCAATCCCGGCCGCGCTGAGCAAATGCCCGATGTTCGACTTCACGCTGCCCACCGCGCAGTACTGCTGCTGCTCCGTATACGATCCGAATACATTACTTAATGCTCTAAGCTCAATCGGGTCGCCGATCAAAGTGCCCGTACCGTGCGCCTCGATGTAGCTGATTGTAGAAGGATCTACCCCGCATTTCTCCAGCGCCTCCCGGATTACAGCCTCCTGCGCCTCGGCATTTGGTGTGGTGATGCCCATTGTCCGGCCATCGTTGTTCACAGCCGAAGCTTCAATTACAGCGTATATTTGATCCCCGTCCGCAATAGCTTTATCCAGCCGCTTCAACAGAACCGCACCGCAGCCTTCTCCCGGCACAAATCCGTTGGCCTTCTCATCAAATGTATGGCATTGTCCGTCCGGAGACAAAGCGCCTCCTTCGCTTAAGATCAGGTATGACTTCTCATCCAGCAAAAGATCCACTCCTCCGGCGAGCGCCGCTTCGCATTCACCCAGCAGCAAGCTTTGGCTTGCCAGATGCAGGCTGACCAGTGAAGAGGAGCAAGCCGTATCAACGACGAGATTTGGACCCTTAAAGTTGAACAGGTGCGAGATATGAGCCGCGATGAAATTTTGCCCGATACCGACAATGTCATGTTTACGGATCTGCTTCAGCTTGGAGGCAAAGGTTCCGGAACGGGAACCGACAAAAACACCGATTTTCTTGTTCCACAGCTCCTTCGATTCGTATCCTGCATCCCTTATAGTCTGGGCGCTCACCTCCATAAATTGACGCATGAGCGGATCGATAAAGGGAGCATCCTCCTTGCTGATATTGAAATATTCCGGGTCAAATTGCTCGATTCCGTCGATGAACCCGCCCCATTTGCTGATGCTTCGGCCTGGGCTTGCTTCCGTAGAGTAATATTTATCTACATCCCAGCGGCTGGCCGGCACTTGCCGAATGCCGCTTCTTCCTTCGGAGAGCAGCTTCCAGTAGGCATCCTTGTCCGGCGCACCTGGAAAATGGCAAGCGGCCCCAATGACGGCAATCTTAGAATTCACCGTAACAGGTTCAGTCTTCTCACCGGAATAAACGGAATAGCTCTCATTGGGTTGGTCTGGTTCATCTAAAGAATGGAAAGTAACGGGTGTTGCGAATGTCTGCAAATGGCCAGCCAGCTTGCTTAAGGTCGGATGTTCCAGCACAACCGTCGGTTCCAAATTTGTCCCGATCATTTCTTCGATCCGTTTGACGAGCTCTGCCAGAAGAATGGAATCTACCCCGTAATCCCCGAAGGACACGTGTTCGTCCAGTCTGTCCAGAGGAATCTTCAACTGCTCTGAGAAAAGCTCCTTCAGTGCCGTCAGCATATTTCGGTTGCCTGCATTACTGGTCCCTTTAATGTTTGCTTTTCCCGGGGATTGCTGGGAATTTCCTTGAAGCTTATGCGTTGGCGTATTAGATTCCTTGGGCTGCAGCACTTGTTTGGCCCGAAGCCAGCTGCCGGGTTGGAAGCCCGCAGCATCCGCCACGCACGGCAAGCTGTATGCAGCACCGTTCTCCATAACATATTCCAGCAGCTCGAAGCCTTCCCCAACCGTATGCGTCCGTAGTCCCAATTGCTGGTATGCCGGGCTTTCCATGCCTTCCATTCCCGCTCCGCGCCAATGCGTCCACGAGATGGAATGATAGCTCCGCTTCCCCTGCGCCCTTTGATACTGCGCAAAATAATCCATATAGGCGTTAGCCGCCGCATAATCACTGACACCCGCCCCCAGGCGCGGAACCGTTCCAGAGATAGATGAGAACAGAATGAAATAATTCAGCCGGTCCTCCGCAAAAATCCGCTCTAACACCTGCAGACCTTCTATTTTGGGCGCAAGTACATCATTAATATCTTCTTCCGTCTTATGAATAAATGCCGGGTTGCGCTGATGGCTCCGTCCCGCACAGTGAATGACTCCGCCAATAGCTCCCCAGCGGTTCCTGATGCCGTTAAAGAACAGTCTGAGGGAAGCTTCATCAGTCAGCGGTCCGGTATACAGCTCCACCTCGGCTCCACTGCGTTCCAGTTCACGGATGCGGCGGATTTTCTCAGCGGTCTCAGCCGGCCCAACAGTCGCACTGTCCCACTGCTGTCTTGGCGGCAATGGATTAGCTCCCATTAAGACCAGCTTGCGCACGCCCTGCTTCACCAGATAAGCGGCCATTTGGGAACCCAGTCCGCGTGTGCCTCCGGTGATGACAACGGCCTTCGACGCGTCTCCGGTCCAGTGACTTTGCCGCTTATGGGCCTGTGCCGTTAACAGCTGCTGTTCCTGCAAATAAGGCGCATACCTCCGCTGGCTGCGGTAACAAAGCTCGCTGTGCGAGTCTTGACTTGCCCATTCAAGTGCCACAATTTCGTTTAAAGCCGTGAGACTCAGACTTCCCCGGTCCAAATCCAGCGTCTTGGCCTCGACATGACCGTATTCCGCTCCCAGCATCCGTATCCAGCCCGCCATTTGTGCTCCGGCCAGTGACGGCGCATCGTTCGCAAACGGCTGCAAGCCTTGCGTTACATGAAATAGACGCAGCGTGATCCGGCGGTCTCCCGGTGCAGGATAGCTATCCTTGATAAGCTGCTGCAACAGACCGAGCCTGCCCATCAGCCCCGCTCCGCTCTCTCCTGCCTGGCAATCCGCGAGATCGATAACGCCCATGATGGCTTGTTCCCGCTCCATAAGAGTCTTTGCTGCTGCGGCTCCCTCTTCGAAGCGCTTATAATCGATAGCGAAGCTGCCAGTGTCACTTTCCTTCCGCTCGCGTACAATAACAGTCTTCACATCCGGTAAATGCTTCAACAAGGAGACAGCCTCGATATCCGCAGACTCTGATCCCGCCAGAATGATTACGGTTCCCTGAATCGGTTCAGTTTTCCCGCTTGCGGAGGCGGCACGGTCAATCGCCGCTTCCTTCCAAGCTTTTTCCAGCAGGTGATAGGAAGAGTGCGGAACTCCCTGACTTTGGATGTTCGCCGATTGTTCAAACATATCCGGCAGCCAATAACGTTCCTTTGCAAAAGCGTAGGTAGGCAGGCTGATTCTTTGGACTGAGCCGGGCTCGTGCAGCAGGCTCCAGTCTATGTCGACTCCGCTTGTCCATAATTGACACAGCTTGGCCAGGTTCTTTTTACGGATAATTTGCTCCACAAAGGTCTTGCCATCTTCCCCTTCAAATAATGTATTATCCGAAAGGAATCTCAAGGTGCCTCGGAATAGCCCGCTCATGTGTCCTTCGCCAGCCAGCCATTTACCCAGCAGCTCTTGCAGTTCCTGAGGCGATGCGGCAACAAACGCGAGGCGTTCCTCCATGGCTTCTTTACCGGTTTGCAGCGTAAAGGCAATGTCAGCGATTGCTGGAAAAGCTTCATTCCCACAATATCTGCTCGATGTCAATTCATTGCCCGCAGCGCTTAGCCGGTCTGACGATTCCCACAGATAAGCGGCCAAGGCTTCCAGGCTTGCGAAAGCTTCAAGCGTATTCTGCGGCAAGGAAACACCGAATTTCTTCCGGATGGCCAGACTGGTTTCCGTAATTTTGACCACGTCGGTCAACATATCCGCCAGCGGATCGTCCAGGTTGATGTCGTCGATGTTAATATTCCAGACTTCGTTAATAATGTCCACAACGCCCTTCCGGTATTGCTCGAGATCCGCAGATCCATGTGCAGCTCCTTGTAATGAAGGGACTTCAGCGCCAGCATTCCATTTCTGAAGATGATCATGCAGACGCTTCGCGTAAGCTCTCAAACTTGGCTCCGTCCGTGCGGATAGAATGATGATTTGCGGAGCATCGGACAGATTCCGCTGAATATTCTGTCTGGGCGTATACTCCTCCAGGATAAGATGGGCGTTTGATCCGCCAGCGCCAAAAGCGCTCACACCCGCTCTCCGCGGCTCCAGGGCGTTGCCTGATAAGCTGCTCTCCGGCTGACCCCAGGGTTCCAGAGTCCGCTGAACCCGAAAAGGCGAGCTCTGGAAATCAATGTTGGGGTTCAGCGTCTGCGCATGAATGGAGGGTACTAATATACGGTACTTCATTTGCAGCAGCACTTTCGTAACGGCGGCAATGCCCGCCGCAGATTCGAGATGTCCAATATTCGACTTTACTGACCCGATGGAGCAGTGTCCCATCTCCTGTATAGACCCGCCGAACGCCCGGCTCAGTCCACTGATTTCAATGGGGTCTCCAAGAGAGGTGCCTGTACCATGTGCTTCAATATATGAGATTCCGTCCGGCTTGACACCCGCATTATGCATGGCCTCGATGATTAAGGAGGCTTGAGCGGCAGGACTGGGAACCGTATAACCGTTCGTTTTGCCGCCATGATTCAGTGAGCTGCCCTTGATAACGCCGTAAATGAGATCCCCATCCTGAATCGCTTGCTCAAGCGGCTTCAGCAGCACCGCCCCGGCTCCTTCTCCGGGAACATACCCGTCTCCGCCTTCCCCAAAGCTGCGGCAGCGTCCGTCACTCGCAGCGAACTTGCCTTGACTGAGAAGCAAATATTTATGCGGGTGTATGCTCAGGTTCACCCCGCCCGCCAAAGCCATGTCGCATCCCCCGCTGCGAATACTCTCGCAAGCCAGGTGAATGGAGGTCAGCGAGGAAGAACACATCGTATCAAGCGCAATGCTTGGACCATTCAAATCCAGCGTGTAGGACACCCTGTTCGCAATGGAAGCATAGGATGAATTCAGGGCGATGCCTTCTCCTTGAGCAAAATGCTCCGTGCCATACAGCTGATATTGACCGTACATCACGCCGACGAATACACCGGTTTTACGATTTTTCAGCTTCTTGCGGGTATAGCCTGCATCCTCTGCCGTCTCCCAGGCCACCTCCAGAAAGATGCGTTCCTGCGGGTCCATGAACTCCGCTTCACGGGGAGAAATATGAAAGAACAAAGGGTCGAATTTATCGTAGTCACGTATAAAACCGCCCCATTTGGTATAGGTTTTGCCCCTTACGCCCTTCTCGGGATTGAAGTATTTCCTATGGTTCCAGCGATCCTGCGGAATTTCGGTGATGCAATCCCGGCCTGCTCTCAAATTGTCCCAGAATTCTTCCAAATTTGCCGCCAGCGGATATCTGCCGCCCAGACCAATAATGGCAATATCGCCTGCGGTTTTATTTTGCTGTACAGGTCCCTTCAAATCTTCCGCTTCAGCAGCGGCTGCGACGAGCCTGCGGGACTTGCCCGTTATCGGGATCGCAGTTTGCCCTAACGATTCCGGCTGCGCAGGAACAGATACGGCCTCGGGTTCAGACTTAGCTTCATCGATGAGCACTGCGGGAACCGGATGATTGGTTAAGAAATAACCGGTCAGTTCCATGACAGTTCCGTATTCGAAAAATAAAGTCTTGGAGAGCGGCCCGTATAGCTGTTCCAATCTTCGGGTGACTTCCATAATGACAACCGAATCGATGCCATAGCTGTCAAAAGGCTCTTGAAGATTGATGCGTTCCGGGCTTAGCCGAAGCACCTCGGCAATCGTATTCTTAATCAGCGCTGCCGTCCGTTCTTGCCGCCGGGCTTCTTGCGGACTGCCCTCAGGAGCGGCAGCGGATGCTTGCATACTTGTCTCTTGAGCTTGCCGGGCAGGTGCGGGCACTGAACTCCGCTTTACGCCAAAGGATAACTTCATCCGCTGCGAATCACCCTTTAGAACAGCCATACTGGTCAGCTCTGAATTCAAACAACGTTCGAAGGCCATGATGCCTTCCTGCTCTTCCAGCAGATCAATTCCAAAGGCGGATAAACGGTCAATCATGCTCTGGTCCGCAGTCATTCCGCCTTCTTTCCACAGCGGCCAGTTTACCGATAAGCTTCTCCCCGGACGGCAGCTGGACCGGAAGGCTGCAAAATGATCCATAAAGCTGTTCGCATACGCATAGTCAGTCTGACCAATGCTGCCCGTTAAAGCCGCCGTTGAAGAGAACATGGCAAAAAAGTCGAGTTGCTGATCCTTGAACAATTGGTCCAGATGGATGGCTCCCAGCACCTTAGGCCGGATTACAGCATCCATATCGTCCATAGATTTTCCATAAAGAAGCCCATCTCGAAGATTTCCGGCACTGTGAATAATTCCATGCAGGCTGTGGAACCGCTGCTTGATTTGCTCGGCAATGCGTTTCACGTCTTCATGAACGGCTACATCCGCCTGAATGTACATCACCTCAGCGCCCAAGGCTTGTAAATCCTCCAATTTACGCGCCTTCTCCTGATCCAGTGCGGATCTGCCGGTGAGCACCAGCTTAGCCTGAACCTTACGGGCCATATGAGCCGCAAACAGATATCCCAATCCGCCCAGTCCACCCGTAATTAAATAAGAGCCTCCTTTAATAAAAGGGGACTCTTGTTTCTGCAGCCGCTGCGGTTCGATTTCCCGCACAGCCTGAGTGTATCTGCTCTTTCCCTCATAGCTGATCTCGATGGCCTTATCCGTAGATGCAGACCATTCCTGTTCCGCAATATGCCGGATTTGCTGACTGTCCAATTTGGCATTTGACGCAGCTACAGCTACGGATTTATAAATGAAGCGCGGGTTCTCTTGGCGAAGGCTGCGGATGAAGCCGCTAATGGCAGCCGGAAACGGATGATGAGCACTAATCGACGAGTTGTGGATAAACAGCAGCCGGATATCCCCTGCGGGGTACAGCTTCATCACCGATTGGCTGAACAGGGTTAACGCTTTGATGCCAAGCGCCAGAAGCGCTTCCGCAGCCTGTACCCGGGTATCCCCGGATTCAGGCAAATCTTCTTCAGACCATAGCCAGAGAATATGCTCAGGAATGATCCCGCGCTGCCTTACAGCTTTTAGCAGAAGATCATAATGCTCAGCCTGTCCGGGATTTACCCGGTAAGCACCGTCATGTTCCGTTTGGAATTCTTCACCCGGAGTGATCTGTATCACTCCGCTGCCAGCCAACCGATATCCCTGTTCCAGATTTTGGGATAGTGAGCCGCCGCTGCCAAAAATCAGGATATTCTTGGGTTGGGTCTGCATAAAATGGGTTAACTTATTTTCCTCCCAATAGCTCTGGAAGTAGTGCACCTCATTCAAAGAAAGCTTCTTCAGACGTTCCAACCCTTCTTCTGCCGTGATCCGGCCAGCCTGGATGGACTCAAGTATCTGTTTGCGTGCTGGATTGTTAATCACGATTTAAGAACCTCCATTCGTTGTTCCGCTTCATGTGCTGTCAGCTCGCCCGTCTCCAGCTTTTTGAGTAAGGATAACAAATCCGTTGACACAAGATCCTGGGCTGGTGAGACGGCGGCGAATTCCTTGACGGCAAAATCCTTCAAAAAGGCTCGTGTACGTCCCGCTTCATCCAAAATCGACACATTGTACTTCTTAATTCCTTTGCCGGAATGATTCTGGCCGTCAGCGAGTACGCAATACGCATAACAACGGCGTGGAAGTTCACCCCATAAGCTGACTTCGCCTAGCGAAAAAGGCATATAAAAAGCTTTCGGCTGATCCCCCATTCCCGCTTCCAGACCGGCTACCGATTGAAATGCTCCGTCGATAAGGGAAGGATGCAGGCTGTACCGGCTGAACTCCTCCTCTGCTTCATGGGGCAGCTCCAGCAAAGCCAGCGTTTCTGTATCACTGCAATATAGCCGGGTAATCGTCTGAAAAAGGCTGCCATAGCGGAACCCTTTGGCTTCCAGTTCGGCATAATGGTCTTTTCCCGTTACATATTTGTTGCAGCGTGACTGTACAGCTTGTACGTCCACAGCCTCCGGTTCCGGCAGGTGCTTGCTATCAAAGACGGCGTGTCCTTGGGCATAGACGGTTTTCTGACCCTGCTCCTCTGTGAAAATCTCAAACTCAGCCATTTGCTCCTCGGGATACAGAAAAATCTGCACATCTGCGGGCGCATCATTGTTCACGATGAGCGGTCTTGCCCACACGATATTGCTGAGTACCGGGAACCGGATGTCTATAGACTTCCGTACAGCCTCGCAGGCCATTTCCAAATAGACCGCTCCCGGTAAAAGCTGCTGCTGATCCAGAACATGATCCCTAAGCCAACCTTCCTCCCCGTTAAACCGCTTCGCAAATTTTTGCTGTGAGAACGTAGAGGTATTGCAGTCAATCAGAGGGTGAAGCGCCTCTGTTGCCGCCATTTGCGCATGCTTCATGGAATCGGCGGGAATCGCCGGAACCCAATACCGCTCTTTGGCAAATGGATAACCCGGCAGTGAAACACGTCTGGGGGTTTGCCCTTGGTATAGAATCTTCCAGTCAAACTTGGCTCCCAGCGTCCATAGTTCAGCCAGCTTAAACAGCTCTTTATTCTGTACAATAGTTTCCAGAAAACGTTCACCGGCTGCTCCGTCAACCAACAATCCCAGCCCTGAACGGCCGGAATTTACCTGGCCCCGGTAAACATCCGCATTCTTGGACGTGTTTGCCAGAAGCCCTTCCAGCTTCAAGCACAGCTCCTCGATGCTGGAGACCACAAAAGCGATTCGTTCCGTGAGCGCTTCTCTTCCCGTCTGCAAAGTATAGGCAATGTCCATTAAAGAAAAAGGCTCAGCCTCTAACGGGACGGAGTGAACGGAGGAATCTGCCCCCCAAGCTTCCTTGACGCTGTAATCTCTGCTTTTCTGTAGCTCAATAATATAATCACATAGCTGTGAGAACGTCAGATGGTTCCGGAAACGATCCTCATCCGGCTCCAAGTGAAAGTTCGCTCCGATTCGCTGAAACAGAATCGAATAGTCCAGTGGAGAGGCTACATATTCCAGCAGGTTCTCGTCCTCCAGCAAATCCCTTACATCCACCTGAAGCACCCCGGCCAAAAGCTCGGATACGCTCAGCCGGATTTGCTGCCGCCGGTTATCCGCGGCTATAGTTGTTGCCGCCAGTTCTTCCGCCGGCTGGGGCAGAGGCTCCCGCATCTTTTGGACAGGGCGCAGATACAGGAGAAGCTGCCGGACGGTTTCTGTCAGCCGCTCCGCGGTTTTGGCGGAAAGCAGAATGATCTGCGGCCCATTGTCCTTGCCGTAAGACTGGCGGACTTGCTGCACCGGATATTCCTCCAGAATAAGATGCACATTGGTTCCTCCGGCGCCGAAGCCGCTGATCCCCGCTCTGCGGGGGTAGCGCGTAACCGCTCCGCCTTCTTCAGACAGGACAGCCGGTTGTTTCCACTCCGCTATGTCCTGCTGCACATAAAAGGGCGAGCTTTCAAACGGGATGCCGGGATTCAGGATTTCCGAATGAAGGGACGGAGCAAGCGCTTGATGCTTGAACTGCAGCAGGACTTTGGTGATTCCGGCGATGCCCGCAGCAGATTCCAGATGCCCTATATTGGATTTGATCGAGCCGATTGAGCAAAATTGCTTATCCTGCGTATACTCTCGGAACACTCGGGTAAGTCCGGCGATTTCGATAGGATCACCGAGCGAAGTGCCTGTTCCATGCGCTTCAATGTAAGAAATCGAGCGCGGATCAATGTTTGCCTTTTTAATAGCATCCGAAATTACGCCCGACTGGGAAGCCGGACTCGGTACAGTAAAACCGCTCGTCTTGCCTCCATGGTTTATGGAACTGGATTTAATCACCCCGTAGATATGGTCTCCGTCAGCCTGCGCTTTTTGCAGAGGCTTGATAATGACGGCACCGACGCCTTCACCCGGCACGTAACCATCGCCGCCCTCGCCGAAGCTGCGGCACTTGCCGTCTGTAGAGGCGAATTTGCCTTGGCTTAACAGGATATATTTATTCGGATGTACGGCCACATTCACACCCCCGGCTACGGCAACCTCACACTCTCCCCGGCGGATACTCTCACAGGCGTAATGAATGGCGGACAGTGAAGAGGAACACATGGTATCAATCGCCAGGCTGGGTCCGCAAAAATTAAACACATACGAAACGCGGTTAGCAATGGTTGCATAGGAAGAGCTCAGCGCCATAACGTTCCCAATCATGGACTGCTCCGCTCCGTACAGCTGATATTGCTCCCACATAACCCCTACAAACACACCGGTATTGCTCTTGGATAATTCATTGCGCGTGTACCCGGCATCCTCTACGGCATGCCAGACGGTCTGAAGGAACAGACGCTCCTGAGGACTGGCATACTCCGCTTCACGGGGCGACATATTGAAGAACAGCGGATCGAATTTATCCACGTCATTCATGAAGCCTCCCCATTTGGTATACGACTTGCCCTGCTTATGAATATCCGGATCAAAATCTTTAGTATAATCCCAGCGTTCCTTGGGAATCTCGGTGATGCAGTCTATTCCGTTTTTGATATTTTCCCAAAATTCATTTACATTATCTGCCATCGGATACCTGCCGCTTAGGCCGATAATGGCCATTTCGTCTGCGGATTCAAGGGAGTGTGCAGAAACGGTCTGCCAGGTTCGCTTGATTTGCTCCGTTCGTTCCGTTCGTGCCTGCTGCTGCACTCTCTCTGCGGCGGGTTTGACCTCTGGTTCTTGCTCTTTAGCAGGCATTACCCCTGCGATTTTACGCTCATCGCCTTCCAGTACAATGACACGGGAAAAAGGCGACAGCAGCGACTCTTCAAAAGCCCGAAGACCGCTCTGTGTATCCAGAGGGACAATGCCTGTAGCCGCGGTCATATGCTCCTCAGAAGCCGCATCGATCTGCATGCCTCCCTCCTTCCAGAGGGGCCAATTGATCGATAAGCTTTTTCCGGGACGTCCGGTTCCTTCCCTACGGTCCGCATATTCATCCATGAAGCAGTTAGCATAGGCGTAATCGGCTTGACCGGGGCTGCCCGCAACCGCAGAAAAGGAAGAGAACAGCACAAAATAACGCAGCGGTTCCTCCTGAAACAGCTCATCCAGCAGCAGGGTTCCCTGAACCTTGGGCCGCAGCACCTTCTCTATTCCAGCTCTGTCCTTCTGAATTACGAGGCTGTCCTGCACGATTCCGGCACAATGGATGATACCGTTAATTTTTCCATAGCGTTGTTTAGCAGCCCTGTATAACTGCTCCGCTTCGCTGCGGATTCCCACATCGGCTTGAACATAGAGGACTTCCGCGCCCAGCGACTCCAATTCTTTAAGCTTGTTCTCTTCTTTGCTTCCCCGCTTCGATCTGCCGGCCAGAATCAGCTTCGCTTGATAATAAACCGCCAAATATTTGGCAAAGATCCAGCCCAGTCCACCCAAACCGCCAGTAATCAGGATTGTGTCTTGCTTCTCAATAATCGCTCCGAGCCTTGCGCCCGGATCTGCCGCAGATGCAGGATTCTGTGCAGATTCTGCAAACGGTTGATAATGCCTGGTATAACGTTGACCGCTCATGTACTTGATTTCCGATTCATTCATCGCTTGCGGGGTCAGCTCCCGCAGCAGAATGTCGGTCAAGGCCAGCCCGGATAAGTCGCTTCCTGCATCCATTTCCAAGGCTTTATATTTGAAATCCCCCTTTTCCCGAGTTACACAACGCATATAACCGGAGATTGCGGAATCGAGAGAGGACTGAAGTTTTCCGTCGTTAATAAATGCATAAATTAGCTTTACACCTTGCTGAAGCTTCTGTTCAAGCAGAGCTTGTGTGAGCGCATGCAGCGAATACAGCCCATATTCCAGGTTGTCCGAAACCATGCTCTCTACGTCATCATTCGGTGCAGCGCTTTGTTCCCATAAATGAATGATGAACTGCGGGAGCTGCCGGATGCTGTTCAGATACTGTATTAGTACTTTATAATCCTCACGATTGCCGGGACGGACCCGGTACGACTGGTCATCAACCCGTTCAAAGCCCTTCCCGGGATGAACGGTTATGACCGAAGCGGAGGCAGACATACGTGCGGCAATTGACCGCTCAACACTGCTGCCAAGCCCATCATCCGCCGTGAATATCATCAATCTTCCCTCCGCCTGTTGTGCTTCTGAGGGGAGCGGAGCCAATTTCACCCAATTGTGACTATAATAAAAACGTTTGACTTCGCTATTCTGTAACACCTGCTGAGGCGGATTGCTGGAAATTTTCAAGCCTTCAGTGCTATTTTCGGCCAAGTACACCGCCAATTGTTTGATATTGCTGAATTCAAATAACAGGGTAGGATATAGCTGCATCTGCAGCTTGTCTTCCAGCTTCCGCACCAGCAGCAGCAATTGGGAAGAATCCAGCCCCTGATCATAAAAGCCTTCTTCCAGGCTGATGCTATGTGCCGCCACCCCGGCCACTTCGCCAACCATCTCCTGAATCTCTTGCTCCAGCAACTGCAGCCTGTCTGTCTGCTGCTCTTCCGACTGCGGTACTTCAGGCGGGATCATTGCGTTCTTAGGCGCTTCTATGCTGCTGCCGCGCGGCGGCTGGACTTGTGGTGCTAGCGCTTCTTCATGCTTGTGCATTAAACCTTCAGAACGAATCTGTTTGGAGGCCAGCCGATGGAACAGGGCTACCAAATTTCCTAGCCCGTCATACAGCTCGATGTCGAAATAAATAATATCCTTGGAGGATGACAAGCTGACGCCATTCTCCCGCACATATACGTATGCCTTATCCAGCATTTTTCCGGACGCGCGGAAAGACTCCACGAAGATTGGAATAAACGGCTTGTCATGCTGCTGGCTGATATCGGCGAGCGTCTTACTCTTCAGCATAAACAGAACGGGTACCAGCGTGGAGCAGTCCAGGTATACCGGATGAATATAGAAAGAATCGTTGTACTCTGCCGCCAAATCGCTTAAGTGAACCTCAGCCAGAATATAACCTTCGCCATCGTAGACTTGGCCCAAGCCTTTCATGAATTCATAGTGGGTAATGTTAACCTGGCGCGTATAGGCATAAGCGTCATCAAGGTCCCTCACCGTAACAGCATCAGCCTTCAGTTGATCAATATTAATCATTCGGGGAACAGCCGGCGCCGCTATATTCAGCTCGCACATGAAATTGATATCCCAAGGGCTGTCTGCAGCTCCTACGGACGGGTGGTATATCCGTTGGCTCTTCACTGTCACTCTCAATCTGCTATGTTCATTTACGAGACTCACTTCAATTCTGCGGTCGTAATCCTCTGTGGTGGCGATGGCCTCCTGAAAAATAATATTGCGGAGCTCGACCGCAGACTCATCGATTCCTTCAGATTTCAAGATCCGCAGCAGCATGTCCAGAAAGGTCACGCCGGGCATAATACGCACACCATGAACCCGGTGGTCGCTGACCACATAGTCGTCATTGCTGATGACGGTTACGTATTTAAAATCTTTGATCTCCATGGCGTATCCCCCTCGCACATATAGTTCATTATTTTGAACCGATCTTTTCCAAGGTTAATAGTTTCTTGGGCCTGGAGTGAGCACCCGGCTGTGATTCAGGCCAGAACCATCTCCGGTTAAATTCCGGCTTAGGGAGAGGGGTTCTTGCATTGTTATATCGTTCTGCCGAATTCACATCATATCCGCCCACAATCAGGTGGGCATTGGTGCCTCCGAAGCCGAACGAGCTTATCCCTGCTCTGCGGATACCCTGCCGAGGCTCCCATTCCTTGAGCGAGGTGTTCGGATAAAATGGAGATTCCTGAAATTTAAAGCGCGGATTCGGCGTTCGGCAATTCAGCGTTGGAGGAAGCTGACCATTGTTCAAGGACAGGACAACCTTGATGAAGCTGGCTATTCCCGCTGCGCAGAGCAAATGTCCGACATTCGATTTCACACTGCCCACGGCGCAGAACTGCCGTTCCTCCGTATACGATTTGAATACATTGGTCAAGGCCCGCAGCTCGATCGGATCGCCAATCATTGTGCCCGTTCCATGTGCTTCGATGTAGCTGATTGTTGAGGGATCGACTCCGCTTTTTTGCACAGCCTCGCGGATAACCTCCTCCTGCGCCTCCGCATTGGGTGTTGTAATGCCCATCGTACGGCCGTCATTATTCACTGCGGAGCCTTCGATAACCGCATAGATTTGATCTCCATCCTCAATCGCCTTCTCCAGCCGTTTCAGCAGAACCGCACCGCAGCCCTCGCCAGGCACAAATCCGTTTGCGCTCTCGTCGAATGTATGACACTGCCCGTCCGGAGATAATGCACCTCCCTCACTTAAGATCAGGTAAGGCTTCTCGTCCAGCAGAATATCTACGCCTCCGGCAAGCGCCGCTTCGCATTCATTCAGCAGCAAGCTTTGGCAAGCCAAATGCAGGCTAACCAGTGCAGAGGAACAGGCGCTGTCAATTACGAGATTGGGTCCTTTAAAGTTAAATAAATGCGAGATATGCGCCGCGATAAAGTTTTGCCCGATGCCGATAATGCTTTTTTTAGTTACTTTAGTCAGTTTAGGCGAAAATGCGCCGGCACGCGCACCGACAAAGACGCCGACTTTCTTGTTCCAGAGTTCCTTGGTTTCATATCCCGCATCCCTCAGCGTCTCTACGCTTACTTCCATAAATTGGCGCATGAGCGGGTCAATGTAAGGCGCGTCCTCCTCGCTGATATGGAAATAATCCGGATCAAATTGCTCGATATCCTCAATGAATCCGCCCCATTTGCTCATGCTGCGGCCGGGGCCCGCTTGCGGCGAATAATATTTGTCCACATCCCAGCGTCCTGCCGGTACCTCAGTGATCCCGCTTTGGCCTTTCGCGAGCAGATCCCAGAAAACATTCTTGTCCGGTGCACCGGGAAAATGACAAGCCATACCAACCACAGCAATCTTCTGGCTTGAATTTGCCTTAGGTTGATTGACGGGGGCCTCGGCGGAATAGGTATTCTCCTGTGTCTTGACGACCGGTATGTTCAATTCCGGTTTCCGTTCAGTCACCTTAGGCACGGCAAACGTCTCAAGATGGCCCGCAAGCTTGTCCAGTGTCGGATGCTCCAGCACAACGGTCGGCTCCAGGCTTTGTCCAATCATCTCTTCAACCTGTTTGACCAGCTCTGCCAGCAAAATCGAATCGACGCCATAATCACCAAACGGGATATGCGCCTCCAGCCTGTCCAGCGGGATTTTTAATTCCCGTGAAAATAGATCCTTTAGCTGGGACAGCATCTTCCCGGGTTCTTCGGCGGCCTCTTGCTGCTGTTGAGCTCGCAACTCTTGAGTTTGCTGTCCTTGAATTCGCTGCTCCGCCTCTCTGCTGGCATAAGAGACCGTCTGCTCAGGCTGCTTGTTCCCTTGTGACTGTGTAATCTTCAACCATTCCGCCGGATCGAATGCCGCGGATTCTGCTGCACAGGGCAGGCTCGTTGCTGCGCCGCTTTCCATCACGCTATCCAGCAGCTTCAGGCCTTCCTCTACTGTGTGTGTGCGCAGTCCAAGCCGTTGGTAGGCCGGACTTTCCAGACCCTCCATGCCTGCTCCGCGCCAATGCGTCCATGAAATTGCCCGGTATTTACGGTCCCCTTGCCCGCTCCGGCAGGCTGCAAAATAGTCCATATACGCATTGGCTGCCGCGTAATCACTGACGCCTGCTCCTAGAGAAGGCACGATTCCTGAGATCGACGAGAACAAGATGAAATAGTCCAGTTCATCTTCTGCAAAAATCCGGTCCAGCACTTGCAGCCCCGCTACTTTCGGAGCCAATACATCGGATATATCGTCCGCCGTCTTATGGATAAATGCCGGGTTGCGGTGATTGCTTCTGCCCGCGCAGTGAATCACTCCGCCGATGGCTCCCCACCGCTGCCGGATTCCGGCAAAAAACCGCTTCAACGAAGCTTCCTCCGTCAGCGGTCCGGTATACAGCTCTACCTCGGCTCCGCTGCGTTCAAGCTCCCGGATACTGCGGATCTTCTCCCCCGTATCTCCGGAATCAGCGGCAAGACTGTCCCACTCTGACCTTTGCGGCAGGGGATTGGCGCCCATCAGCACAAGCTTGCGCACGCCCTGCTTAACGAGATATGCGGCAAGCTGCGCCCCCAGCCCCCGCGTTCCCCCGGTAATAACGACGGTTTTAGCCCTATTCCCGATCCAGCGGCTTCCATGTTCCAGCGGCTTCTTCTGCGCCTGCAAATAGGGCGCGTACCGCTGCTGCCCCCGGTAGCACAGCTCGCTGTGAACATCGGAGATGAGCCATTCGCGGCTCAAGATTCCGCCTAAAGCTGCGGGATTGAGACTTCCCGCCTCCAAATCGATGGTTTTGGCCTGCACATGGCTGTATTCTGCTCCCAGCATTCGTATCCAGCCCGCCATTTGCGCCCCTCCCAAAGCTGGCTTGTCGTTAGCGAACGTCTGCAAGCCCTGCGTAATATGGAACAGCCGCAGCGTAGTCCGGCGTTCTCCCGGAGCAGGATATGAACCTTTAATAATCTTCTGAAGCAGGCCGATCCGGCCCATGACTCCCGCTCCATTTGCCCCGGAACCCCAATCGGACAGATCGATAACCGCGGTTATTGCCGCTGCCTGTTCCGCATCTGCCGCAAGATTTTCCGCAGCGTCAGCCCCTTCGCTAAAAACATTGAAATCAAAAGCGCCGCTGCCGCTTGCAGCCGTGGAAATTCCGGCACTTGCATAAGGAATATTTGCCCCCAGATCGCGGATAATTATGGTGCTTACGTTAGTTAAATGCTGCTGCAAATCTGCAGCCGCCGCTTCCGACTCTTTGTTCGTAAATATGAGTACGGTTCCATTCATCTGATCCCGTTGCCCGCTTCCCGCTGCCTTGGCGTCAAACGCGGCTTCCTTCCAGCGCTTCTCCAGAAAAGTATAGGCTGGTGTTGGCTCAGGAACAGGGTCTTTATAGTTTGCCTCCGTCATCCAGTAGCGCTCTTTGGCAAACGGATAGGCCGGAAGAGGAACAGAACCCGGTACGCGCCCTCCATACAGCCGCTCCCACTCAATGTCAGCGCCATCCAGATAACATTCACCAAGCCATTGAAGGTTCTGCTTATAAGCGAAGCTGTCTGATTGCCGCGATTCGTGCAGTCCCAACCAAATATCCTCCAATGCATGGGATAATTGTGCCGCCTCGCTCCCATGCGAAGATTTGTTGGTGACCGGTACCGCACGTTGATCCCATTCTTGAATCCTTCGCTGTAATTGCTGCTTCAGTTCCGCAATGTCTGCGGCAAGGAATACCGCGCGTCTTGCAAAATGACTTCTTCCGGTTTGAAGCGTTCCGGCAATTTCCTCAAGGGTATGCTGGAACCTGCCGGATTCCAGACGGGTCAACAAATCCTGCATGACACGCAGTACCCCGTCCTCCGTCTTGGCGGACAAGGGAATCAGATAACTTAATGCACAGGATGCGGAACCCGGCTCGCGTGCCGGCCCCTCTTCGATGACCATATGGCAATTCGTTCCGCTGTGTCCGAAGGAGCTTATTGCTGCTCTGCGCGGCGTTCCGTTAACGCCTCGGCTCCAAGGCAATGGCTCGGTAACGACATAGAACGGACTGTCCTCAAAGGAAATATGTTCATTAGGCACCGAGTAGTACAAAGATGCAGGAATCGTATCATATTTGAGCGCCAGCAGAACTTTAATCAATCCGGTCACGCCTGAAGCCGCTCCGGTATGTCCTACATTGCTCTTGATGGAACCGACCGGGCAGAATTGCCGCTTGCCGGTAAACTTTCTGAACGCATCCGTTAAGGCGCCGAATTCAATGGGATCGCCCAGCTTCGTGCCTGTCCCATGCGCCTCCACATAACTGATGCTTTCCGGATGAATGCCGGCCTTCTCGTAGACCTCCGTCTCCAAAGCGGTCTGGGATATCGCGCTCGGAGCTGTGATGCCGTTCGTTTTTCCATCCTGATTAATGCCTGAGCCCTTGATGACGCCATAAATGTAATCCCCATCGGCAATCGCATCGCTAAGCAGCTTAAGTACGACGGCACTCGCCGCTTCCCCGGGAACAAATCCGTCCGCCGAGTTATCGAACACTTTGCAGGTCCCGCCCGGCGACAGCATGCCCATACGGCTCAGCAGCAGATAACCGAGCGGTTTAGTCATCAACGTGACCCCGCCTGATATCGCCATGCTGCAGTCACCGCTGCGGATACTCTCACAGGCCAAATGAATCGCCACCAGAGAGGAAGAACAGGCGGTGTCAATCGTGATGCTTGGCCCTTTCAGGTCCAGGTAATAAGAGATGCGGGAAGCCAGCACCGAGTTGGAGTCGCCCAAAAAATAATGCGAGCTCAGCTCAACCCCCTCAGGATTGATGCCCGTAAAATAATCGCTGCTTCCTTCACAGCCCACGAACACCCCGCACCGCTGGCCTTCCAGCTCTTGGCTTGAATATCCCGCATCCTCCAACGCGCGATAAGCCTCCTGCAAAAAGATTCTCTGCCGCGGGTCCATGATTTCAGCATGCTTCGGCGTAATGTTAAAGAAAAAGGGATCGAACTTATCAACATCCGGCATGAATCCCCCTTCTTTGCAGTAACTCCGATTAACGGTTGAAGGATCGGGATGATAGAACTGCTCCAGCTTCCATCTGGAGGAGGGAATTTCGGTGATGGCAGACTTGCCGTTCACCAGCTTTTCCCATAATTGCTCTGCATCACTGGAGTCCGGGAAGACACCCGATAAGCCGACAATCGCGATATCCTGCTTACTGTGCTTGCATTTTTCTGCCGCTTGTGACTTCGAATGGCCTGACGCCGCCGTTGATTTCGTTCGGCCTATCAGTTCCTGATACAGTCTAAAGCCTTCCTCATCAGAGATTTTCTTGCTGCGGATCAGTTCACGGATTTTCTCGGATTCTTCATCATACATGTTGAATATCCCTCTCTTTTTCCAGGAAAATGTAGCCTGCCAGCTTCTTGAGCGTTGGATGGTCGAATAAGACCGTTGATTTCAAGTTCAGCCCCATTTGTTCGTTGATCAGATCCACAATTTTGACAGCAAAAATAGAATCAACGCCGTAATCCATCAGCGGAAGCTCAGGATCAAGCCTATCCAGCGGAATTTGTATGACTCCGGCAATCAATTCCTTGACGGCTTGCTGAAGCGCGTTGAGACCGATACCCTTATCCGGTTCATCGGGAGCCAAGGCAGGGGCGCTGCTGTGACTGACGCGACTGCTAGGTATGCTGGTGCTGCGATTGCTAATTATGCCAGGAGTACTAACCGTTCTGTGACTTTCATGTCCACCGGCTCTGCGAGCGAGTATAATATTCTGGAATAAGCCCCGTTTGCTGCCGCCGGTCTCAACCAGAGCCGTTGGCGCACTATACCCGGCAGAGGTAAGCGTCTTAACCCAGAGCTCTTCGCTCAGCAGCGGAGAATCCTCCAGCCGGTCCGCCTCATCCTCATACAGCCACCAGCCCTCCAGCATACCGAAGGTTACCGTCAGAAAATCATTCACTTGTGTCGCTTCATTCAGAATCAAGCTGCCGCTTTCTTTTAACAAGGTCCGCACGTTTTCGAGCGTGTCTCTCATATTAACAGTGGCATGCAGGATATTGGCAGCGATGGCCAAATGATATTCTCCTTGCGGAAAGCCTTGCTGCTGTACATCTTTTTCAACATCCAATATTTTGAAATCCATAAAGTCATAGCTTGGGCCAAACACAGTTTTGCCGTGCTGAATAAAAGCTCCGGAGACATCGGTATAGAGGTAACTGATCCGGTCGCCGTATTTCGCGAGAGCTTTCAACACAAGCTGGCTTGTTCCCCCGGTTCCAGCTCCAACCTCGATAATCTTTAGTTTCTCGCCCTTGCTTAGCTGCGGCAGAGTAGATTCTACATATTCCGTGACCGCAAGAACCATCAGCTCGTTAAAATAATCAGCCGCCGCGTTCCCCTTATAGACTCCCTCGACCAACTCCATGGACGAATTCGGAAACATGAACTCGGCGGCGCTGATTTTCCCTCGCAGCAGAGCCGGAGCATTGATCAGGCATACTGAGGCCAGCTCAACCAGCGCTTTTACTTCGGGATAGACAAAAGTCAGATAGTCTTTTTTGGCTTCAAGCTGCGCTAATTCCCGGATTGTCTTAGGATCAGATATTCGATCGGTGCAGCGGATAACATCCTCCGAGATTTCCAGATAACCGCCCCGTTTGAGAATGTTCAGCAAGGCGCTGAGCAGACGGGAATATCCCAGGGTAACTCCTAACTGTCCGCATAAACGGGACTTGGAAAAATACTCTCCACTGCGGGTAAACACGCCCATGCGCTGGAAGGCAGACAACAGCAAATATTCATTGAGTGCCGCCATTGCCGCTTCGGCATCTTCAATATGATCCTGCGGCGGCATAATGCCGGCCGCCAGTTCCTTAATCCTGCCAAAGTCCAATGCCGCTGATCTGCTGGCATAATCTATCCGCTGATGCGGATCGACGTTCATTAAATCAAGTACAAACGGCTTCACTTTAAAAGCCAAAATCTGCTCGGCCCCGCTGCTAATCAGCTGTTTAACCGCTTGCAGCCCCTCTTCAGGGTAAATGGGGTAAATCCCAAGCTGGGAAAACGTTTGATGGATTTCTTCACTAAGCTGCGTATCGTTGTTCCGCCAAAAGCCCCAGTTAATGACCTTGACGTCATAACGGACTTCACGATTCCAACTGGCGGCAAAAGCATCCTCGAAGTTGCATCCAGCCCCATAATGGCCTCTGCCTGGATTTCCGGTAAAGGACTGACCCGAAGAGAAAAAGACAACAAAATCAGGTTCTTCATTCTTCAGCGCATGATAGAGCGAGACGCTTCCTGCTATTTTGGGAGCAACAGAAGCTTGCAGCGTCTCTTCGCTCATCGTATCCAGCCGCTCTTCTCCATAGGTCATTGCCGAATGAAACACGCCCTGAATGCGGCCCCACCGCTGTTTGATTCCGGCAAAAGCTTGGGCAAGGCTGTCCGCCTGCGAAATGTCTGCTTGCACATAAATTACTGCCCCGCCCCGTTCTTTCAGCGCGGATATTTGCTGCTGCTTCCCCGCATCCAGCTCGCTTCTGCCGATAATAGCCAAGCGGGCATTCACTGTACCTGCCAGATGCAAAGCCATTTCATAACCTATCGCGCCGAAGCCGCCAATAATGACGTACACCCCATCCTTCGCATAAGGCTCTGCGAGGGTCTCGGGCAGCACAGCCGGAAACAGTCTGCGGACATAACGTTCGCCACTTCGCACAGCGACGTCTTCTCCGTCTCTGACTACTGGCTCTTCCATAAGTTCGCTTACAATCAGAGCGAGATCATCCTCGCTCCATTGGCTGTCATGAGAGGGCATGGAGATGTCCACATTACTGATTTTGATCTGCGGATACTCTTTGGACATTGTTCTTACCAGTCCGGTGATGCCTCCCGTGAACGGGCGCTGATTCAGCTCTCCAGGCAGAACATCGTGCAGATTGCTTGTCACTACTTTGAGCCGGATTTCCTGTGCCAGGTTTTCCGGGTGCTTGGACAATGCTTTGACAAGCCTGAATAAGGAAAGCACCCCTTGTTTATGAAGGCGCTCTAACTGCTCGAAATCATCCAGTGCATAAGGCACCGGCTGGATACCGCCCATGAAATAAACGGTGTCAACTGCCGGGAAGCGCTCCATACAGCGGGTTAGTCCATCTGCGCTGTAAATATCGATTTCCCAGCTATGGAGGTTCAGTTGTCTATTCACCGTTCCCAGCACAAGGCTGCGGACTTCACAATCCTGATGAAAGTCAGTGATGACGCGTGCCAGACCTCCGTGATTGTCCGGATAAACCAGCAGTACGGACGCTGGCCGTTTCTCCCCTGCAACTGGCGCTGAAGCTGCGGAACTTAAAGGCGACAGCACCCATTTGGGCGCATAATACTGGAGGGACTGTTCTGCCTCTCCTGCTCCGGTAACGGCTGCTGGCGCTTTAGCTGCATGTCCCTCTTCAATCCAATAGCGCTCCCGGAAAAAAGGATACGTCGGCAGTGAAACGATGGCCGGAGCGCGGTGAGTATACAACGCATGCCAATCCAAATCGGCCCCCATGGTCCAGAGCCGGGCGAGCTGTTCCCATTCCTGCTCTTTTATGGCTGCTTCCATAAAGGCCTTGCCTGCACTCCCATTGCCAAGAGAGCCTGGAGCGCTTTGCGTCTTTACACTGCCGTTATACGTTGCTCCCGTTAAGGCTGAAGAGTCGTGGAAGGCTGCCAAGGCTTCCATTAGCTCCTGTACATTGGAGGCCACCACGGCCAACCGTTCGGAGAAGACTTCTCTTCCAGTCTGCAGCGTATAGGCAATATCTTCAAGCTCTTCGGCACTGTGCGGGCTGTTATTCCGCAAATATTTCAGCAGGTTCCCGGCCTGCTGCTGAAGTCTGTCTGCGGTCTTGGCAGACAGCACAAAAATAAACGGACCCTTATGCCCCTTGCCGCCGGAACGGGCAGGGACGCCGGCAACGTATTCTTCCACAATCAGGTGGGCATTGGTGCCGCCTGCACCGAAGGAACTGATGCCCGCCCGCCGCGGATAAGACTTGCGTCCGTCCGGGCCATCCAGATATGGCTGCTCCCAGGCAGTGCTTTCCCGCTGAACATAAAATGGCGTCTCCGCAAAATCGATCTCGGGATTGTAAGTCCCGCAATGGATTGAGGGGACGAGCTGCTTATGTTTCAGTTGCAGCAGCACTTTGGTAAACGATGCAATTCCTGCGGCTGACTCCAGATGTCCTATCGATGATTTGACAGACCCGATGGGACAGAACTGCTTGTCGCGGGTGTATTGGTTAAACGCTTTGCTAAGTCCTGCAATCTCAATGGGATCACCCATTGAAGTGCCTGTACCATGTGTCTCAATATAGCTGATCGTGCGCGGATCAATCCCCGTCTTGTTCAACACATCCAGAATGACTTCAGCCTGTGCATTGGGATTCGGCACGGTATAGCCGTTCGTTCGGCCGCCGGAATTGATTGCGGAGCCTTTAATGACTCCGTATATACGGTCCCCATCCTTTACGGCGTCTGCCAAGGGCTTCAGCAGTACGGCACCTACACCCTCACCGTCCACGAATCCGTCCGCGCCTTCTCCAAAGCTTTTACATTTGTCGTCCGCGGTCACCATGTTCCAGTAACATAATCTGGCAATGTGAACCGGATGCAGGATCAGATTGACTCCACCCGCGATCGCCAGTTTGCATTCCTTTCTCCTGAGACTCTCGCAAGCGAGATGAATCGCGGTGAGAGAGGAGGAGCAGGCGGTATCCAGCGCCAGGCTGGGACCCTGGAAATTGAAAAAATAGGAAACACGATTGGCGATTGACCAATAAGCGGAGTGTGCCTGTGTAAATATTCCCCGGGCCGACGCAGCGCCGCTCAGCCATTCATAGCTGGAATTATTGTTGCCGACAAAGACGCCAACCTTATGGTTGGCCTTTGCAAACTTTTCCCCTGTATAACCCGCATCTTCCAGTGTAGCCCACACCGTTTCCAGAAAGAGCCGTTCATTGGGGTCCATTCCTGCGGCTTCAAAAGGAGAGATGCTAAAAAACAGGGGATCGAACTTATCGATGTCCTCAATAAACCCGGCCCATTTGGTATAGCTTTTTTGCTTGTCTTTTCTGCTGGAATCATAATGCTCCTTCCAATCCCAGCGTTCCTTGGGAACCTCGCGAATGCAATTTTCCCCTGCCTGCAAATGGTTCCAGAACTCCTCCAGATTAGGGGAATCGGGATATCTTCCGTTCACTCCGATTACGGCGATGTCTGTTTCATACAGCTCACGTTCAAGCAGCAGCTGCTTCAGCAGTTTTCTTTTCTTATCACGTTCCGATTTCGAGCCTTGACCATGCTCCTTCAGACTGCTCTCCATGCTCTCAACTCCCGGTTCAATTTTGCCTCTGCTATGATCTGTCTCCGTTGTTCGGTCAACGTTTCAATAACCGTTCCAAAAGAGCATCTACTTCATCGTCGGACATTTCATCAACCAGACTGTCTACTTCGGATTCCCCTGCCTGAGCGGAAGCTTCAGGCGGGATTTCCTGCTCGGATCTGCCGCCAGCGGCAATCTCCGTCCAGGAATGGATAGGCTCGGGTAAGTTGTCCTCCAATACACCGCTGATTTGCAGCAGGCCGGAAGCATGCTCCTGTTCCATATAGCGAGCCAGCTGTTCAACCGTAGTATGCTCATACAACAGCGTCGATGGGAGCTTTCCGAAGTCTTTTCTGAGACGTCTGTTCAGCTCCATCACCATGATTGAATCTACTCCATACCGCTCAAAGCTCGCTTTAGGGTCGATGTCCTCCTTATTCAGCTTGAGTACCTGGGCAAAGACAGTCTTGATATAGTCTGTTGCCAATTCGATGACGGCAGGGTGGCCTGCTGTGTTGTTTCGTTGAGGCTGGCTTGGTGCAGTCGAGCGGCTTTCCGTTTCGCTCTGACTCCGGGTGCTTGGAACGGCGAAAGTCCGGGTATGGTCAGTGAAGTTCATGCCGTCGCTCTCACCCACAAGCAGATGCGGCTCGTACACAGACAGTACCGGATTCATTCCGGCAGATTGCATGGCCTGTACCCATTCTCCGTTCGGCTCTCCCGTACGGTCATGGTCTGAGGCAGCCGTTAACGCAAACACACCGTTTCTTTTTAGCAGACGTTTGACTTGTAGAAGCCATTCCTCCTGGCCGCTTTCTATACGAGTCGGCCCGCTCCATAGAATCAGATCCCATTTGACAGTCTCGGCCAAAGAATCCTTCAGCCCGGCACACTTGTACTCTACATAGGCCGGCAAGGAGAGTAATAACTGACTTAGTTGCGGGTCAGGATCTGCGCCGATGTTAAGGATGCGTATAGCCTCCTGTGGCTTGGAATTCAAGCGTTCCTGTACATACCAGCTAATAAACGGCGCCGAAGCATCTATGAATGTCTCACGGGAATGTGCAGGAGAGCGGCTTTCCAGCAATACACGCTCAGCTTCCAGCTTCCAGCGGCCAAGCATGGACGGAGCTTCCTCCGGGCATAACTCGATCCGGCGATTAAGCTCAAACCCGAATGCTTCCAGCACCCACTTATCCGCCTTTAGCGGTACAACCTGACCGGTACGGGCGGCCAGCGCCTGCTCTACCACAAACATGCCTTCCTCCGGTTCGATCGATCCGACGCCTTGCGCGGCGAACCGCTGCTGGTAAGAATCGAAGGCGACAACTCCGACGGTTCCCCAGTACCCCCAATTATAGGTAATGACCGGATAGGACAGTTTACTTCTAAGGTATTGGGCGTAGGCATCCTTGAATGTACACCCGGCCGCATAATTGCTTTGGCCCGGATTGCCGGTAAAAGACTGGGCGGACGAGAAGAACAGCATGAAATCCAGCGGTTCGTCTTCGAAGGCCTGAGCGAGCACTACGCTGCCCTGCACCTTGGGAGCAAGCGTCTTTCTGAAAGATTCCTCATCCATTCCCGGCAATGTCTTATCCTGCAATACAATCGCTGAATGCACAACTCCGTGAATGCCGCCAAACTGCGACTTCGCCTCTGCCACTGCGGCCCGCATGCTATCCAGGCTCGTTGCATCAGCACTCAGATACAGCGCTTCACCGCCGCAAGCTTCAATCTCCTTGATCTTCTGCAGATGTTCGCTGCCTAGCTTGCGTCTGCCGACAAGGACCACCCGGGCCCTCACCTTCCTTGCCAAAAATTTGGCAAGCTCCATCCCGATGCCGCCCGCGCCTCCCAATATGAAATAGACACCCTTGGGTCTGAAAGGTGTCTGGGCAATCTCCGGCAAAGCGAGCGGGAACATCGTCGGGATCAGCCGCTGGTTCTGGCGCAAGGCTGTCACTTTACCGATAGGATGAGGCGGTTCGTTCATAATGCTATCGATGAGCCGCTTCTGGTCTTTTGCAGACGAACGAAGGACATCAAGCTCAGCAATATCAATATCCACACAACTGATGCGGAGATTCGTAAATTCCTTGGTCATGGAATACATAAAGCCGTGAATACTTCCACCGTAAGGAATAACAGAGTCTGACGGGTTAACACCGCATACGTTATTGGTAATAACCTTCACTGTCAGCTCTTCTTCAGCAAAACCGGATTTATCAAGAGTCTTGAACAGCCCGAATAGAGCCATTACTCCTTCCTCTTGGCTAATTCTTAGCCCTTCCTGTTCTCTATCCAATTCAGCCGCTTCATTGACACTAATAAAATAGAGAAGATCAATCTTCTTCATCGTACCGATGCAGCGTTCAAAGGCATTTGAATCTGTAAGATCAATGTCCCAAACGGGGCCGGTACGAGCAGGCGCGGATGGCGGGAACGTTGATCCGCCCATAACGAGCTGTACAACGTTATCCTGGCTATGAGCTTCCGCTAACCCGGAACTAATCAGCTCTCCTTGCCGTGCGGAGACAATAACGATATGCTGTGGTGCTGCTTTTGCCGCGTTTCTTGGCTCATCCAATAAAGGTGCTTTAGACCAGCCCGGGAAATATAACATACCGTCTGACAGAGAAGAGTTATTGCTGCTGTTGGCAAAAGAATCACCGGCGGCAGTTATCGTCACAAGCTCGTTATCCTTCTTGTCAGCCACACTTCTACTCATAGAAGCTTCGCCGGAGATTTCCACCCAATACCGGCTGCCGGAGAAGGGATAGGATGGCAGCGGCATCTTGTGCGGATGTCTGTTGGTATACAGCTTGTTCCAATCAAAGTTCACATGAGCTGCCCATAGCTGCGCGATTTCGGCGAACTTCTTGCTCTTGATCAATTCAGCGGCGACGATATCTCCGATACTGCCATTTAACAAGGCTTCCGCTGCGCCTCCTGCCGATAATGGCTCACTACGATGTACATTGGCTGAAGGAATGTCGTTAATGTAGGCATGCAGACCTGCGGACAACTCCTCCAGATTCCTGACAACGAAGGCTACTCTGCACGCCATGGGCTCCCTTCCTGTTTGCAGGGTGTATGCCAGCTCGTCAAGTGCGGCAAGGTGATTGGAATTGGCAGCCTTTTCTCCGCTTGGCACGGCTCCTTGCAGGCTCTGTTTGCTCTGTATTACCGCTGATCTATTAGTTGAATATAAATATTCCCCCAACGACTGAAGAGAAGGATATTGATGCAAAATCATGTGATCCAGCTCTCTTCGGTACGTGCGGTTTATCCGGCTCAGCCATTCGGACAGGACCAGAGGATCGCTGCTGTAATCGACAACAGGGTCATCGCTTTGCAAATCCTGACCCTCTATTCCGAATACTTCTCTCGTAATTTCGGACAGTGTTGCTATGATCGCTGCCTGATCACCGAATGCTGCATCGGGAACTAGGACATGCTCATCAACGCCCGCAGCTGCGATGCTGGTCGGATTATGGTCCACGAAGGCAGCCAGTTTACGGGCATATACCTGCAGCGTTTCTGTATTTCTGGCCGATAACGGTATAATATAGAACGGCGTCTCTTGCCTCGATGAGATTTCGTCAGCCTGTCTATCATTGCGGTATTCTTCAACGATGATATGCGCATTCGCTCCGCCAGCGCCGAAGGAGCTGATTCCCGCCCGGCGCGGAATGGGACGTGCCGCTCCGTCCTGATTCAGGACCGGCAGCCAATCTGTGAGCTCCCGCTGGACGTAGAAGGGCGTCTCTTCAAACCGGATATTGGGATTGATTACATCGGCATGCAGGGACGGCACAAGCTGCTTGTGTTTCATTTGCAGCAATACCTTGGTCAGTCCGGCAATACCCGCCGCGGCTTCCAGATGTCCGATATTCGATTTGGCTGATCCAATCGCGCAATACTGCGTATCCCCGGTAAATTCCCTGAATGCCTTGGTCAGACCGTTAACTTCTATTGGATCTCCTAGAACGGTTCCCGTTCCGTGGGCTTCAATGTAGCTGATCGTACGCGGGTCAATTCCCGCTTTGCGCACAGCATCTTTTACCAGATCAGCCTGCGCGTTCAGGCTCGGCACGGTGTAACCGTTAGTGGCGCCGCCGTGGTTGATTGAAGTACCTTTGATGACACCGTAAATGTAATCGCCATCCCGCTCAGCCTGCTCCAAAGGCTTCAACAGAACAGCGCCCGCGCCTTCTCCGGGCACATAGCCGTCTGCCTCTGCCCCGAAGCTGCTGCATTGCCCTTTGGCGGACAGCATTCTGAGCTGGGAAGCCATTACATATTTCATGGGATGCAGATACAGATTGACGCCGCCAGCAACCGCCATGCTGCACTCCCCTTTAAGCAGGCTCTCGCAAGCCATATGGATCGCCGTCAGCGAGGAGGAGCAGGCGGTGTCCACTGGGATACTCGGACCATTGAAATCAAATAAGTAAGAGATCCGGTTGGCAATGGACCATGGGAAGGAGCTTGGGGTAATCATGTTGCCTTTGCTCCATTCCTGCGGACCGAGCAGTTGATAGGAGTTCGTGGTAATCCCCGCAAACACGCCAACCCCGGGCAAGTTCTCCTCGCGAATTCTGCGGGAGATTCCTCCCCTCGTATAACCAGCGTCTTCCAAGGTGCTCCACACCGTCTCAATGAATATGCGCTCCTGCGGGTCCATATTTTCGGCTTCTCTTGGAGAGATATTGAAGAATAACGGATCAAACCGTTCTACGCCTTCAACGAACCCGCCCCATTTGCAATACATCTTCCCTTCCGGCAGCTCATCCGTGTTGGCATTATAGTAGGAACGGTAATCCCAACGATCTCCGGGAATCTCGGTAATGCTGTTCTTACCGGCTTTCAGATTGTCCCAGAAAGCGGATAGCTCCGCCGCCTGCGGATATCTTCCGCTAATGCCGATTATGGCAACGTCACCCGAGCGTTGCGTTCGCTCACTGCGGGAGGCCCGCAGGGATTCGCGGATGCGGTCAGGCTGTCTTTCCCGGCTCTTTCCAAACGGGCTAAGCTTCTCCCAGCCCGTGCTCTTATGGTTATTGCTATTGGACATGGACGGCTGTGCTTCAGCAAATATGCTGCTGTGATGGGCCGCTATGTAACGGGCCAATTCTCTGATCGTCCGGTATTCGAACAACAACGTCGTTGACACCGGCCCGATCTTCCTTTCCAGCATAGCGTTGAACTGCTTGACCATCACCGAATCGACGCCGTAATCCTGGAAGTTGGTATCCATATCAATTTGGGCTGCGGACATGCCGATGACTTCCCCGAAGATTGTTCTTAACAGCTCTTCGGCAGGCTCAATGGACTCCCCGAAGTCAGCGTTTGTTGGCACAGCAGTAATCGCCCCGGTTGTGAACTTCTTCGTCCCCTCTTGTGTACCCTCTTGTGTACCCTCCAGCAGCCTTGCGATACGCTCCCGGTCTCCATAAAAGATGGCATACTGACTGCCGTCCAGCCGCAAAGCCGTCTCCCAAGCTTGAAGGCCGTAAGCTGTTGGCAATGGCTCCAATCCGGACACAGCTCTCAGTACCGCCTTCTCTTCGGCTTGCAGCTGCATGCCGCCTTCTTCCCACAGCGGCCAATTCAGCGTCAAAGTCCTTCCGCCGCTGCGTAATGAGCGTGCCTTGGCAAAATGGTCCATAAAGCTGTTCGCGTATGCGTAATCGCTTTGTCCGGAATTGCCGGCGATTCCGGCTATGGAGGAGAACAAGACGAAGAGCTCCAATCCGTCGCCCGTAGTCGCCTCGTCCAAATGAATAGTGCCATAGACCTTCGCCGCAAGCACCGCCTCGATCTCGGCATCTGTTTTGCGCCGCAGCAAGGAATCCCTGTTCACACCGGCGCAGTGGATGACACCATCCAGTTGTCCCCAACGTGTTCTGATCGCGGCTAACAGGTCCAGCGTTTGCTTCTTGTCAGACACATCTCCCTGAACATAAAGGATTTCCGCCCCTTGCCGTTCCAGCTCGCGGATAACATTCGCTCCGTCTTCATTCAGCCTGGTGCGGCCGCTTAGCGCCAACTTGGGCTGTTTTACCAACCGGGTAATAGACGAGGCTATAATCCGGCCTAATCCGCCCAGTCCGCCAGTTATCAGGTAAACGCCCCCATCCTTTAACGGCAAGGGTCTGTTTCCAGACTCCAGTTCTGAAGGCACCTCTTTGAAGACTCTAACCTGGCGGACCTTTCCGTCATAGCGGATATCGGCTGAGGCGGATGAGCCTTCTTCCGCCTCTTGCCAGGCGATATCCAGCAGCTGCACTCCTGCTGCGGATAAGCCGTTCTCATAGGCGTACTGGGCAGCATCTGTAAACTCCGGACGAACGTCAACCGTTTTCCATAACCAACCCGGATGCTCCATCATTACACTTTTGGCCATGCCGCCAATTGCCGAATAGGCAGGCCGGGCGCCTTCACTGCCGGATGTATGCATATAAATCAGCTTTGTAGAGGAAGCTCCTCTCTCATTCAGCCACATCTTTCCGATGGCGAACAATGAGTAAAGGCTTCTTTGCAGCTGCCATTGCAAGCTTTCACCGCCGCTGTGCTTCCCTTCTTCCGCACCGCCACATGACCAGAGATGCAGAACTGTGCCGGGCCAAGCCCCGCGCGTCCGCAAGTTCTGGAACAGGGCCTCGTAATCTGCAGCCTGATCCGGACGGATATGGTAGATGCCATTCCCGAGTTCCTGGTAGCTTGTACCGGGAATAACCAGACTAAGCTGCCGGCCCGTCTGGCCCTCGGCGAGAAGACGGCTTTTCAGGTGCTGGTATCCGCCGGTACCGACATCAAAGAGCAGAACATGACCCGCCTCGCCAGAAGGCTGTGCAGGTCTATTCAGCTTCCGTTCCACCCACGCTTCAGTACAGCACAGGAGAGAAGACGCTAAGACTGCGGTAGATACGGCAGGCTCCCTGCGGACATCAGCACTGGTGGATATACCCGAGACTGCGTTTCTTTCCAGTTGTCTCACCTGAAGCCGCTCTAAACGAAGCAGCAAATTCCCCTCCAGATTCGTTACATGGACATCGAAGACAGAATCGTTCGGACGAGCATCGATTGCTTGTCCGGAGGACTTCGTAACGTACACCATACATATATCTTTCAGGGTTCCACGCAGCTCCAAATGGTTCAGATGCCGCGGGCTATAAACAAATAGCCGGTTGTCATCACCAGCACTTAGCAGCACTGCAATACTTTGCAGAATGCCGTCCATCAACACAGGCTGAAGCGTCAACCCGCCACGGCCCGGCTCCGGCTCTACATGATCCGATGGCAAACGGAGCTGTGCCAGTGCTTCTTTTTTCCCAATAACGATCTGCTGAATAGAACGGAATGAAGGTTCGTAATCCATACCGGCTGTCTGGAAGCGCTCGTAGCATTGTCCGCCTGTCCATTCCTTCCCGCAGCGCTGCTTAATCTCTTGCAGATTCAGTGTTTCCTCCATGCCAGAAGGTCCTGAAGAGAACGGGTTCAATAGCAGCACTCCCTGGGACAGCACAACTTCCTCAGATTGGCCATCCTTAGCTTCAACCTCATATTGCAGGTCTTCTCCGGCAGGATAAACCCTGATCAGCAGCTCCTCGATGTCGCCGTTATGGGCTGCGCGTTCAGACCACTCGACATTACGGATATTCCGGATGTGCTGCTCTACGGCCAGCCCGCCAGCCGCTAGTCCGGCTTCCACAAAGGCAAAACCCGCAATGAGTCCATTACCGTATATAAACGGCTGCTTATTCTTCAGGATACTGATGTATTTATGTTCCAACAGAGTCGAAACGTTAGTGTGAACGAGCGGATGCAATTCCTGAGTTCTCAGCGGCCCCTGCATAGGGCTGCTGCTGTGCTGGGGAAGCCAGTAGCGCTCACCGGCAAAAGGATAGGCAGGAAGCGGGAGCTTCCGCACTTGCTTACCGCTTAAGCTGGGCCAATCCACCATTCCGCCATTCACCCAAAAATCAGCGATCTGGATCAGCTTTCCTTTTGCTGCCCAATTGCGAAGCATTCCGTTCATATCCTCGTCTTGCGGAAGTTTGCCCAAGGTTGAACGGCGGTCACTGCCCTGCAGGATACCCTCCCCATAGAAATTGTCCTGGACATATGCTTGCAGCTTGGCGATTAGCTCTTTCAGGCCGCTGGCCAACAGAGCAGCTCTGGCTTCCATCGGTTCGCGGCCTGTCTGCAACGTATAAGCCAATCTCTCCATGAATCCGGTTTCGTTTTCATTCTCCTGAACGGCTGCTGTCTTCTGCTCCAAAAAATGAAGAAGCCTTTGCGCATAGTCCAGCAGCTGTTTCTCGTTTTTTGCCGACAATGGCACGATATGCACTTGTGCTTCAGCACTTCCCGTGTTCACCGGCAGTTTCGCAGAGTTGTATTCTTCGACTATGATGTGGGCGTTGGCGCCTCCTGCACCGAAGGAGCTGATTCCTGCACGGCGCGGGATGCGGGTAATCTTCCCTTGTTCTTTCAAGAACGGCTGCCAATCCGCCAGTTCCTGCTGCACATAAAAGGGAGACTCCTCAAACCGGATATTCGGATTCGTAACCTCCGCATGCAGCGACGGCACCAGTTGTCCATTCTTCATTTGCAGCAGCACCTTCGTCAAGCCTGCGATTCCAGCCGCTGCCTCCAGATGTCCGATATTCGATTTAGCTGAACCGATGGAGCAGTATTGGCGATCCTGTGTGAATTCACTATACGCTTTGGTCAGAGCATTAACTTCAATCGGGTCCCCCAGTACGGTGCCCGTTCCGTGTGCTTCAATATAACTAATCGTCCGCGGATCAATATCAGCTTTCCGCAGCGTATCCCGAATGAGCTCCGCCTGTGCACTGAGACTCGGTACAGTATAGCCGTTGCTGGCTCCCCCATGATTAACTGAGGTTCCCTTAATGACGCCATAAATGTAATCCCCGTCCCGTTCAGCTTGCTCCAATGGCTTAAGCAGCACCGCGCCTGCGCCTTCTCCCGGCACGTACCCGTCTGCGTCCACCCCGAAGCTGCTGCATTTCCCGCTGGCGGACAGCATCCCTTTTTGGCTGGGTACTATATATTTCAGAGGGTGAAGATACAGGTTCACGCCACCGGCAATCGCCATGCTGCATTCACCTTTAGCTAAACTCTCACAAGCCATATGAATCGCTGTCAAAGATGAGGAACAGGCGGTATCCACAGGAATACTTGGCCCCCTGAAATCAAAGTAATACGAGATCCGGTTCGCTATAGACCAGGGAAAAGAGGTGGATAAGGAAGTTTCCCCCTGTTGCAGTTGCTCCGGTCCCCATAATTGATACGAATTCGTAGTGACGCCAGCAAATACGCCTACACCGGGGAGCTTCCGCTCCAGATTACGCTTGGCAATTGCTTCCCGGGTGTAGCCTGCATCTTCCAGCGTGCTCCACACCGTCTCAAGGAAGAGGCGCTCCTGCGGGTCCATAATTCCCGCTTCCTTGGGTGATATATTGAAGAACAACGAGTCGAAACGGTCGGCGTCATCAACAAATCCTCCCCACTTGCAATACATTTTCCCTTTAATCGCAGCTTCCGTGTCAGGATCATAATACGAATGGTAGTCCCAGCGTTCAGCCGGAATCTCACGGATACAGTCTTTGCCCTCTTTGAGATTATCCCAAAAGACGGAGAGATCCGCCGCTTGCGGATATCGGCCGCTAACCCCAATGATCGCTACGTCCCCGGTCGTGGAGCCGGGTTGTTCCGATACTGCCGGGGTGGTGGTATGGTCAGTTGCCTGACCGGCTTGCTTAGCTGTTTGCCCAGTTGCCCGTTCAGCAACTTGCATAACAACTTCTGCCTTCGCGTCAACATTTAGCATTGAAGCTGCTTCATCATTTGAATGAAGGTGGAGCGCTTCTGCAAATTGACCGCTGTGACTCATGGCCAGAGAAGCCGCCAATTCTCGCAGAGTTCGGTATTCGAACAACAGTGTTGTGGAGACCGGGCCAATCTGCTGCTCCAACAGGTCGTTGAACCGCTTCACCATCACCGAATCAACACCGTAGTCCTGAAAGCTCGTGTCGAGGTCGAGCCTGGATGCCGGGAGCTTGATCAGTTGTCCGAACAGCTCCTTCAACAGTTTCTCAATACGCGTTGTTAACAGGCTGCTGTCAACCTCCGTCCGCTTCACGTCAGCGTGCTGTTCCTGGACAGCGCGTTCGGATTTCTTTAGCTGCTGAGCTTCGTTTTGAACCTTCAGCATTCCGGTGATCTGCTCCCGGTTACCATACAAAACAGCATACTGCGTACCATTCAGCTGCAATGCCCTCTCCCATGCTCGCAGGCCTTGATTCGTGGGCAGCGCCTCCAATCCGGCGGCTTCTTTAAGCAAGGCTTTTTCTTCATCAGAGGGCTGCATACCGCCTTCCTCCCACAGCGGCCAGATCAATGACAAAGACCGACCCTTCCGCTGCTGCGAGCGTTGGCTAGCGAAGTGGTCCATGTATCTGTTCCCGAAAGCATAGTCAATTTGTCCTGCGTTTCCGGCAATTCCGGCGATGGATGAGAACAGGACGAACAGATCCAATTCCTCGGCTGCGGTTGCCTCGTCCAAATGAAGCGTGCCACGGACCTTCGTTGCCAGCACGGATTCCATTTCCGCTTCCGTTTTGTGCTGGAGCAGCGAATCCCGATTCACACCCGCGGAGTGAATCACGCCATTCAGACCGCCCCATCGGGCCTTAATCCGGGCAATGATATCCTGTGTTTGTTCCCTGTTGGACACATCCCCCTGAAGATAAAGAACTTCCGCCCCCTGGCGTTCCAGGTCGCTGATCAGTTGTGTGCCTTTTTCATCCAGCCGGGAACGTCCGCTCAGCGCCAGCTTGGGATTATTTACCCGCCCGGCTATGGAAGCGGCTATAATTCGGCCCAAACCGCCCAGTCCGCCGGTAATAAGATAAATTCCCTCGTTTCTCAGTGGGAAAGGAGACTTGACTTCCTCTGGCAATGCGGCTTCCTTGAAATTTCTAATCTGCCGGACAGCTCCGGCATACCGAATATCCGCTGCGATTGGCGCGATCTCGCGGGCCTCTTGCCAAGCGATGTCTAGCAGCCGAGCTGCTTCTGAGGATGAGTCTTCCCCCTCGAATCCTCGCCCTTCTGCGTCAGTCTGCGACTGCACCTCCACAGTTTTCCACATCCAGCCCGGCTGCTCTTTGAGAACGCTTTTAACCATGCCGCTAACTGCAGCATAAGCAGGCTGAACCCCTGCCACGGCGGATGTATGCAAGTAAATCAGCTTTGTGGACGTTTGCAGCCCTTGGCCGAGCCAAGCTTTGCTGATGAAGAACAGGGAATACAGGCCTCGCTTAAGCAGCTGGTCCAATGAATCGGCACCACTTTGCTCTGCTTTGGCCGAATCAGAACCGGAACGTGACCACAGATGCAGCACTGTGAACGGCCATGCTCCCCGCGCCCGCAACGCTTCAAAGAGCCGATCGTAATCCCCTTGCTGCCCCGGACGAATTTGATAAATACCTTCCCCCAGCTCCTGGTAGCTTGCTCCGGGGATGACAAGGCTGGCCTGATTGCCGCTCAGCTGATTGGACCGCAAAATCTTCTTCAGATGGTCATACCCCTCAGTATTCAGATCAAAGAGCAGAATATGATTCTGCTCTTTGCCGGAATCCTCAGTACTTCCCAGCTCCCGGTTATCCCAGACTTCCGTGCAGTATAGTAAATCGCTGACGGAGGTGTCGTTACCCGCCTGCGATTCCGTATAAGGCAAGCTCTTGAACCGTTTAACGCCTTCCTCGGGAGATATTTCTTTCCTTTGGATCATTTGCAGAATGTGTTGAACATCCGGTTTATCCACGAGCCGCGCCTCCTATCCGTTGTTCAGCCTGAACCGGGTCAAGTGTTCCTTCGCTCACCTCGGTAAACAGCTTAAGCAGTTCTTTGTCGCCCAGAACGGGCTGAAGGGTCTGCGTGTTGTCTTGATAGATCGAATTGACATCAAAATCAGGTATCCAGTAGCGTTCCCGGGCAAAAGGATATGGCGACAGTGTAATGAAGGCAGGTTGATTCGCGCCATCCAACTCCGCATACAGCTCTTCCCAAGGGACGGCTGTTCCTTCCGTCCATAACCGAACAAGTTCATCAAGCCGCTTCTCCCGGATGCACTGAGATACGTGGGGGTCCCCGTAAGGTTTGCTTGTGGACGGTTTGGCCTTGCGGATATTCGAACTATACATTCCGGCAGGCTGGTTATTTTCTTCGATGTAATGATGCAGATATTGGAGCAGCTCTTCTATATCGGATACGACAAAAGCAAGGCGCTCCTCCATTGCCTCTCTGCCCAATTGCAGAGTATACGCAATGTTCTGCACCGTCAGAATATCTCTGCGGTCGGCCAGTGCTCCGGCTTGGCTGCTGCCGGCAGCACGCTCTGCTTGCAAAGCTTGCTTAAGATGATCCGCAAGACCGCTCACATAGCGCTTCAGCCCTTCTTCATCCTTCGCAGACAGGATAATCGCTTGCGGAACTCCGGCTTTAGCATCGGCTGCCTGTTTCCGGATGACACGGTTATCATATTCTTCAATGACTAAATGGGCATTGGCCCCGCCTGCGCCAAAGGAGCTGAGTCCGGCTCTTCGCGGATACGCTGTGCTTGTCCATTCTTCCAGCTTCTGCTGCACCGAGAAGGGCGTTCCCTCCAGTTTAATCCGGGGGTTAATCTGGAGGGAATGAAGGGAAGGCACAAGCTGCCTGTGCTTCATTTGCAGCAGCACCTTGGTCAATCCGGCGATCCCTGAAGCGGATTCCAGATGCCCGATATTTGACTTTACGGAGCCAATCGCGCAATGTTTTGCCGCCCCGCCGGTTTTTCCGAATACTTCGTTTAGAGCGGCAATTTCGATCGGGTCTCCCAGAGCCGTCCCCGTTCCATGCGCCTCAATATAGCTGATGGACTCAGGTTCTATCCCTGATTTCATCAGTGTTTCACGAATAACCCCGGCTTGGGCGGACGGATTGGGCACCAGATAGCCGCCTGTTTTGCCACCGGCATTGATGCCCGACCCCTTAATAATTCCATAGATATAGTTTTCATCCCGGATGGCCTCCTCCAGAGGCTTCAGCAGCACCGCACCAACACCCTCTCCATCCACAAAGCCATCCGCACCTTCCCCGAAGCTTCTGCACTCGTCGTTCCCGGAGATCATATTCATCATGGAATACCGCTCATAATGCACCGGATGCAGGATAAGGTTAACGCCTCCCGCAACTGCCGTGCGGCATTCTCCCCGGCGGATACTCTCGCAGGCCAAATGAATAGCTGTCAGAGACGAGGAGCAAGCGGTGTCAACAGCCATACTGGGCCCCAAAAGATTGAAAAAGTATGAGATCCGGTTAGCTATGGACCAGTAGGAGGAGCGGGCAAAGGTCTTGCTGCCGCTAGCCGTCGCCGCCCCGCCCAGCCACTCGTAATGCGAATTCATCGCACCGGCAAAGACACCGACCTTATGCTCATCCTTTGCCCTTCTTGCGCTTGTATATCCCGCATCCTCAAAGAGCGACCAGACCGTCTGCAGAAATTGCCTTTCCTGCGGGTCCATCGTTTCCGCTTCCGCCGGTGTGATATTGAAGAAGAGCGGATCGAAGGTGTCGACTCCCTCAATAAATCCGCCCCATTTGCTGTAGCTTTTGCCTGATTCATGGCGGTCCGGGCTAAAATGTACGGAAGAATCCCAGCGCTCGTGCGGAATTTCCCGAATCGCGCTGTCCCCCCGCCGTAAGAGCTCCCAGAATTGCTCCTGCGTCTCTGCTCCGGGGTATTTTCCGCTTAAACCTATGATCGCTATGTCCTGTGATGAGCTTTTTGGCAGAGCTTCAGACCGTACAGTCACAAGTTCAGCGCTAGAAAGACCCTCGTGGTGATAATCACTGAACAGCAGAGCAGGATCTTGTCCCGGCAGCGGCTGTGTTGCCTTCTCCGGCGACTCTTGAACCGGATTCCCCGTGAAATACAGGGCATAATGATTACTGAAGAACTCGGCTAAAGCGTCAATCGTCTTATACTCAAAAAGAAGCGTGGACGACTGGGTGCCCAATTGCTGTTCAAACTGTTTGTTGATGTCCATCACGACAAGCGAATCGACTCCGTAAGTCTCAAACGTAGCATGAATATCAAAATCCGCTTCATTCATATGCAATACATCGGCAAAGACCCGCTTAACATACTTCAGGGCTTCTTCACGGACATTCCGGACATGATTCACAACTTCCTTTCCCGCCGTCTCTGCCATAGGAGCGGGATGGGATAACACCGCAGCCTTAGGCTTGGGTGAAGCTGGCAGCAGCGGTGCAAAAGAAGACCGCTCAGCAGCAGCGGAAGATGCCAATAACTTAGTTTTAGTATTTCGCTTCAGAACGCCATCGCTTACGGCGATTATAACCGCTTGCTCCAGACGTTCCGGCTCGGTATCGGTAAATCCGTGTACACTTATGTCTCTATAACCGTGCTTGTTCAAGAGCTTGCTCCATGAAGCAACACTCAGCAGCGGAGACCCTGGCAGCCTGAGCCCGGCGTCGTTAAACAGCCACCATCCATCGGTCAACCCAAAGGTAAGGGTGGAAAAGACTTGATTGGCAGTCAATTCGTTGATGACGATCAGCCCGCTGGGTTTGAGCAGTGTTTTCAACTGCTGGAGCGTGTTCCCGACATCTTTTGTGGCATGAAGTACGTTCGTTGCCAGAACAAGATCGATACTTCCAGCCTCCAACCCCTGCGGCTGCGGCTCATTCTCCGCATTAAACAGGGTAAATTCGATGAATGGATACTGGTCCCCATATTCCCGCCGGCCATGCGCAAGGAAGCCTGGGGATATATCCGTATATACATATTGAACATCCGCTTGAACCGATTGCAGAGCCTCAAGCACCCAGCGGCTGGTTCCCCCTGTGCCTGCACCCACCTCAAGAATGCGGATAGGTCTGCCCGTATGCTCCTTGCTGCGCAGCTTCACATACCGCTGGACCGTGTCAGCAACCAAACGGTTATAATAATCTGCGGCATAATGCCCTTTATAAATATCCTCCACCAACGATTTGGACCCCTTAGGGAACATAATCTCTACAGGATTAATCCGTCCGGTCAGAATGCCGGGATAACTTTGAAGACATGCCCACAGCAGACGGGTAAAAGCTCCCAGCTCAGGATAGCTGTCCAGCAACTGATCCCGTCTGGATGTTAATTTCTGTTCATCGAGCGGCAAATCTTCGGTTGGCGAATAAGAACTTCCCCGCCAGATTAACACCGTCCCCTCTTGCTCCAGCAGCCCTTGCTCGGTGAGCAGGGCGATTATGCTGTCAAAGAGACGGAAATAGCGCCCATCTATACCAAGCCGGGTTCTTAACTCATCTCGCTCGAACTGTTGTCCTCTTAAGGCGGTCAAACCAAGCAGCCGCAGCGAACGCACAAGCAGATCGACAGCCAATGCTTCAAGCCCGGCCAGAGCCTCCCGCTGGCGGTTCAATAGCAACGGATCAGACTGCACTTCAGGCAGCCAAAATCCCCCATGTCCAAGAACGGAAGCAGACTGCTGCGGGAGCACCTTATATTGTTGTTCCAGCACAGCACCCATCTGCCGCATCGCATTTGGATCAGCCTTAACATAAGCCACCTGGTTGAAAGGCGAGGTCAAAATCCGTTCAATGGCATCCATTCCTTCAGCCGGTTGGATGGAGAATATGCCCTGTGCCTCCAGACGTTTGCTGTACTGCTCACCGGAGACGGCGCCGACGGTGCCCCAATATCCCCAGTTTACAATCTTGACCGGATAGGACCTTAAGTCATTTAAATACTGGGCAAAAGCATCTTTGAACGTACAAGCGGCCGCATAATTGCTCTGTCCCCTGCTGCCAATAAACGATTGGGCCGAAGAGAAAAAGAGCATGAAATCCAGCGGCTCGTCCTTGACGGCCTCGTTCAAAATCACACTTCCGCTTACCTTCGGTCCCAGCGTTTTCCGGAATGTTGGCTCATCCAGATTGACCAATGTCCGGTCTTCCAGCACAATCGCCGAGTGAATTACACCGTTGATGGTTCCAAAACGCTGCTTTGTGCACTGAACGGCCTGGCGCATGTCCTCAATATTCATCGCATCGGCCTGAACATAAAGAACTTCACCGCCCAAAGCTTCAATGTCTTTAAGCTGTTCCGCCAGTTCTCCGCCTAGCTTCCGCCGGCCTACAAGAGTGATCCGGGCTTGCAGCTTTTCGGCAAGGTAACGGCTTAATTCAAGTCCAATCCCGCCTGCCCCTCCCAATATCAGATAGACCCCGTTGTCTCTGAACAGTGTAAGGTTATTCTTGGACAAGGCAGCCGGAACCAACGTGCGAACATATCGTTGTCCTTGCCGAATCGCCACTTCATCACCTGAACGTCCCGGTTCGGATATAACACTGGAAACCCATGCCGATGACGGGATATGAAGCTCATGGCCAGCCTCAGCGAGATCAAGATCAATATATTTTAGCTGCCAATGCGGGAATTCCTTGCCTGCTGACTTGACCAATCCATGCAAAGCGGCATATTGCGGTCTGATGCTAACATCGGCTTCCACTTTGAAGGTATTGGCAGTGACCACTTTAATCTCAATAGGGTCGGATGCATACGTTTGTGCTGACAACACTTTAAGAATTCGGAATAAAGATATAACACCCAGCTCTTCAGCGAGCTCTGTTTCCCGGATGCTGTCAGCCTGCTCAGAATGATGATGTAAGCCTGCTAAGAAATACATAGCGGCGAGACCTGAGGTTCGGAACGTATCCAGTACATCTTTCAGTGCTGAAGCATCCCTAGTGTCAAGGGACAGCCATTCTCTGCGTACCGGATATTCATCGGCAGAAGTTCGCACAAATCCTGAGTCCAATTGTACCACTAGCGGTGCAGGACCATCTTGTGCAAGGCCGGAATAATGCTCTTTCAAGGCCAGTGCTGCTGCTGTATCTTCTGGTGACGATACAATGAGAATTCCGCCCTTGCGCGATGCTTCTGGACGATTTTCCACTTCAGGCGCTTCCTGCCAATCCGGGACATAATAGGAGCTTTGGTCTTTCTGTTCTTGATGCTTTGGCTCCCGAACCGTCACGCCGTACAGCTTGATGCACACTCTGCCCGCATCATCTGTGATCGCGATATGATATTTGTGCTCCGCCGCTTTCTGAACATAAGCGTATCCGCTCTTTCCAACTGAAGTTATCATGTCCATCCGCTCAATGGAAAAAGGCATCGCCATCGTACGCTGTTCATGCTGGCCTGCAAAGGCAAACCCGGCGATGGTCTGCAAAGCGCCATCCAAAACAGCCGGGTGGAGCGTCTCCTGCTCCAATTCATCATTCGCGCTCTTTAAGCTGATCCGGCCCAGTACCGATGAAGCGCTGCACCATATGTGCTCTACTGTCTGATAATGCGGACCATAGCTCAAGCCTGAATGAGCAAAGGCCCGGTATAATGCTTGTTCAGTAATGCTCTCTTCACTTTGCTGCTTGATCTCTTCAAGCGGCAGCCATTGTTCATCTGATTGACTGTTATTGCCGGCGGCAGCGCTATGATCCGCCTGCTGTACAGAGTAGCTGCCCGTACAATGGACCACCGTTCTACCCTCCAGCAGGCTGGTGATTTCATACAGGAAACCGCCGCGCTCCTGTGTCTTCAGGGTGATACGGCATTTATGCGACTGGCCTGACACAAGCAGCGGCTCTCTCCATACCACCTGAGAGAAGCTTAAGTTCACATCAGGGTTCTCCGCCAAGATGCCCGCGCATGCGCGCACCAACGCCAGATAACATGCTCCCGCAAGTACCGGTTGGCTCAGAACCCGGTGATCATTCAAGAGAGGATGCGCCGCATCAAAGGATTTCTGAAAGACAATGCCTTCTCCAACACTTAAATGAGCCTCTACCGAATCAATCAATGGATGTAAAAAAGCACGGCCGCTGTTGACTCTATGACCGCTTTGCTCAATCCAATACCGTTTGCGTTCAAACGGGTGCCCCGGCAAGGAAATCCGGCGCGGACGGGCATTGCCATGCAGCAGATCCCAGTCGATCTCTGTTCCATTCACCCATAATCGGATTACCTTGTGCCAGTTCCCGGCATTAATTACGCTTTGAACATACAATCCGTCTTCATCATCCGGTCCGATTCTCCACGGAGAATTGGCTTCCGTAAGGCTGCCTGTCACCAGCTCAGGAATGTCTATCGAACCTTCCGCATACTGATTCAAGCTCTGAATGGCGTCCTCCACGGAATGAACCACCATGGCCAATCTTTCAGTCATCGCTTCGCGGCCCGCCTGTAATGTAAAGGCGATATCCCGCAAGCGGATCGATGAATCCTGCTGCTGGTCAGCCAGCAGCTCAACCAGATAATCGCGCAGCTGCAGCGCACTTTGCCGCAGTCTTGCTCTATCTTTAGCTGAGAGTACAATAATCTGCGGTGAGCAAATATCATCCCCGGCGATATCATAAGCAGGGATGAATTCCTCAACGATCAGATGCGCATTGGAGCCGCCCGCGCCAAATGAACTGATTCCCGCTCTTCTCGGAGCGGTGCTTCCGCTTGTGCCGTCGCCCCATTCCGCCAATTCCCGCTGTACCCTAAACCGGGTATCCTCAAACTTGATATGAGCATTCGTAACATCGGCGTGAATCGAAGGCACCAATTGTCTGTGCTTGAGCTGCAGCAGCACTTTGGTCAGAGCAGCTATACCGGCAGCGGACTCCAAATGGCCGATGTTGGATTTGACCGACCCAATAGCACAAGCTGATTTATTGGGATCGCCGTCATAGGCTTTCACCAGGCCGCTGATTTCCAGCGGATCTCCCAATGCCGTACCAGTGCCATGCGCTTCAATATAAGAAATTGTAAGCGGATCAATATGGGCCCGGGTCAGAGCAGCGGCGATGACATTACCCTGCGCTACAGGATTAGGCACGGTTACGCCGGTAGTCCTGCCTCCATGATTCAGCGCGGTTCCCTTTATCACTCCATAAATGTTATCGCGGTCCATAACCGCTTGATGGAATGGCTTTAATAACACAGCCCCTGCACCTTCACCGGGTACGTATCCATCGCCACCCTCGCCAAAGCTGCGGCATTTGCCGTCGCTTGAAGTGAATTTGCTCTGGCTGAGCAGCAAATATTTATGAGGATGAATGCTCAGGTTCACCCCGCCGGCTACCGCCAGCTCACATTCTCCCCGGCGGATGCTGTCGCAGGCCAGATGAATAGCCGTCAGGGAAGAAGAACACATCGTATCCACCGCAATACTCGGACCCGTGAAATTAAAAAAGTAGGAGGCCCGGTTAGCCACAAAAGCATGCGAGGAGCCCGCGACGACTTCATTGCCTTTGGCATATTCCTCCGCACCCAGCAGTTGGTATTGTCCATACATGACTCCCGCGAACATGCCGACGGTATGCTTATCGAGCTGTTGTCGGGAATAACCCGAATCTTCGATTACACGCCATACCGTTTCCAGAAACAGCCGCTCCTGCGGGTCCATGAATACGGCATCTCTGGGGGAGATTTGAAAAAACAGCGGATCGAACTTGTCCACATCGTTAATAAAACCTCCCCACTTGCTGTAAGACTTCCCTTTACGATCCTTATCGGGATCATAATACTGCCGGTAATCCCATCGATCCGCTGGAATTTCCGTAATACAGTCTTTGCCCGCTTTTAGATTCGTCCAGAACTGTTCCAATGTGTCAGCCATCGGGTATTTGCCGCTTAATCCGATAATGGCGATGTCCTGAGACCCCGGGATCTCTTTTGTGGACTGTAAGGCTGGGAGGTCTTTCAGGAATCGCTTTGCCGGATGCGGCGCAGCAGTTCCGTGTGCTGTAGAACTTAACCGTACCTCCGCTTTATTAGATGGTTCTTTAACTCTATTTTCTGCCAATTTCACCTGTGTCCCAATCGTCTGGCCCCATGCTGTTAACGCATCGGCATAGTCGCTCACGAAGTGGTCAGCCAAAGCTGAAATCGTGCGGTATTCAAAAAACAGTGTCTTGGGAAGAATGCCAAACACCCGCTCCAGCTCACGTGTCAAATCCATGCTCATCACAGAATCCAGTCCGTATCTTTCGAAGCTTTCCCGGATATCGACCCTTGCCACTGGCAGTTTAACGATGTCCGCAACGGCTTCCTTGAGCAGTTGTTCTGCTTTGCGCTTCAAGTTCGAAGTATTACCGGCAGCAGGGCCATTTGCTTTCGGTTGTATCTGTGCAAAAGCAGTGTTCACTATGTCCTTACCGTTAAAACGGTTTAAGGATTCTCTGATCTTGTCGCGGTTTCCGGATAATACACCTACATTAAGACTGCCCGTAGATTGTAGAATAAGCTCAAAAGCTTCGATTCCCTGCTTTGTGCCAAGAGGGAAAATACCCGCTTGCTTGAGGTGCCCGATCGTCATTTCGTCCGGCTTCATTCCGCCCTCGGCCCATTGAGGCCAGTGAATCACAACCGTCTTGCCGGGTCTTCCCGAGCTTGTTCTCACATCCGCATAGTGTTCCAGGAAGCTATTAGCATAAGCATAGTCACTTTGTCCGGCATTGCCCTGCAAAGCAACCATTGAGGAGAACAGCGCAAAGAAGGCCAGCGGTTCATGCCGCAAAGCTTCATCCAGAATTAGAGTCCCGTGTACCTTCGGCTGAATGACATTCTCCATTTTTTGGCGGCTTTTGTTCACTAACAGTGCATCCCGGATATTACCGGCACTATGGAGCAGGCCGTCGATACGCCCAAAGCGGTTCTTCACGAGCTCAACCAGGCGGTGTACATCCTCCTTGTCTGTCACATCGGCCTGAACATAAATGGTCTGCGTTCCCTGCCCGTTGATCTCCGATAAACGGCTTTCGATTGTCTCATTCAACATCGAGCGGCCGGTAAGTACAAGATTACAGCGTGCTTTAGCTGCTAAGTAACGGGCAAAGATAAAGCCCAGCCCGCCTAAGCCGCCCGTAATAATATAGGTGCCGCCATCAACAAGCGGCAGAGCAGCAACAGGAATCTCCGCTTCTTCCTGCTCCAGCAGACGTTTAACGAATCTCCGCTTGCCTTCATACCTGACCTCAATGTCATGATCCAGAGGCGGTTGGCTCTCCTGAATCATCACTTCCGAATCATCGTAGAAGCCGCTTGAAGCGCTGTTCTTAACCTCTATAACTTTGCAGCGCATTTGCGGGTATTCGAGCTGCAACGTTCTGATGAAACCGCTCAAAGCCGCATACAGCGGTTGAGGTTCACCCCGTTCAGTATGATATAAGCAGATAAGCCTTGTATTAGGTTTCACGTGGTCTGCCGCCCATGCTTTACTGAACGCAAACAGGTGATACAGAGATTGGCTGAGTTGTTCCGAAAGCTCCTGCATATCTAATGTGAATCGGCTGTCCGGACAAGCAAACAGGATGGTGTCAGGCAGATTATGGTTCTGCTTCAGATGATGCAGGAGCTGTCCATAGTCCTGCTCACTTCCCTGTCTGACCTCATAGCTGTTCTCGTCCTTGCAGCGGTAGTATTCACCGCTGTTCACCGTTACAATATGTTCGTAGCTGCCGGAGTTCCGCAGATTCTTCACCATCGGACTGCTGCCGCCGATAAGCAGCATTGTTCCTGACCCGTTTGCGGCAGCAGAGCTTGCAGGCTGTGTGTCCTCTTCCCAAACCGGACGGCAATACAATAACTCCTGATCGCTTCCTTCAGCAGCAGCATCTAGTGGGGTACGCTCCGCAGTTTCCGCCAAACGTTTCAATGTGAAATTCTGAATATCCACCAATACCTGACCATTCAGGTCGAGAATATACAAATGAACCGTCTGGAAACCGGAGTCGTCCAGCCCTTTGTCACTTTCGCGTTTTACATAAACCATACATTGATTAACAGGGTGACTGTGCAGCGTGATGCGTTCCGCACTGAACGGCAAATAAGGCCGCTCACCATCCTGGTGATTAGCCCAAGCGATGCCGGCAACCGTCTGAAAAGCTCCGTCGAGCAATGCGGGATGAAGCCCGAATTCTGAGCCGTGTTCAGCAACCTGATCCGGCAAAGACAAGAGGCTCAGAGCTTCATTCCCACTGCAAAAAAGCTCTTGAATGCTCTGAAAAGCAGGCCCGTAGCTCATACCGAACTGTTCAAAGCGGCCATAACACTGTTCCTGATCATAGCGTAGGGTACAGTTCTGCTTAATATCGTCAGTCTCGATGGTCTGTACGGCAGCAGAATCATCCGGCTGAGCATACACCAGTTCTCCGCTGTTATGCAGCAGAGGTTGTCTATCGGACGCTGCCGTAAGGATGTTATATTCCACACTTTGATCCCGAGGACTCAGCTCTATCGTGAGGTTGGCAGGAGTATCCATTAAGTACAACGGCTGCCTCCAGACCACATTCCGGATTTCACTGACTCTCATGTTATGATTGGATAAATCACCCGCTGCTCGGGCCATTTCCAGGTAAGCCGCCCCGGGCCATAAGGTACGCCCTTTAACGGAATGGTCCATCCAATGCCATTGCCGCTGTTCCAGCATTTTACTAAAGCTCTGAACCTGTAACGTTGAGACGTTCGCGTCCAATAATGGATGTAAATTTTCTCTAGGGTAATCCGACTTCCCTGATGGATTGACTGTTCCTGTTGCTTCATTTACCCAATAACGTTCTTTGGCAAAAGGGTAGGTGGGCAGCGATATCCTCTTCGGTAACGCAGGGCTGGAAGAATACAGCTTGGACCAATCGGCCTTGATCCCGCACACCCAAAGAGCTGCCAGACGGTCAAGCTCCTTTTTAACAAGAAGCTGATCAATTAAGGCGCTCATCTCTTCGCCATTCATAATTAACCGCAGCGACGATTCCTCTGCTCTGGTATTCCCATGGTGCAGAGACACACCATCCGCTCCACTCTGCACATACCGGGACAGCTTGTCCTGTAGTTCGGTGAGAGACGATACAACCAAGGCCAGCCTTTCCTCCATTTCTTCCCGGCCCAATTGCAGCGTATAGGCTAGATCGGCCAGTGACGGAGCGGCATAGCTGGAATTCTTGGTATCCGGCAAGCTCCGTGCCGGTGCTTCGATTGCCGCGGCAGTCAGGTGCATCTCTCCCAGGTAAGCGGAACGGTCAGCAATTCTTTCCACCACCGACTCCAGTGATGGAGCGGTGATTAAATCATGAACCTCCGAAGGCCACGCATAACGCTTTTGCAATTCCTCGGTTAACCTGATTAATTCACTGCCCTGCAGCCAACCGTCCTGCAGACTAGCCTCTGCATCCAGTTCGCTTTTGTCCATTTGCAGAATATCAGCGGCGATTTCCAGCACTACTGAACGGATGGAAGCCAGTTCCTGCGTGATCTTCTCCTGATTACGGGACCCAGTTGGAACCGCAGCGGATTCAATGGTATTGTTCAACGGCCCGTTTAATGCCTTGTTCAAATAATTGGCGAATTCTTCAGCGTATTCGCTCAGGCGCTCTTTATTTTGAGCGGATAAAATAATTAATTGTGGACCTGCCGCCTCGCGCACGGCTTCGTTTGCAGCATCAGCGCTGTATTCTTCCAGCAGCACATGCACATTGGCTCCACCCGCTCCGAAGGCGCTAATTCCCGCGCGGCGCGGATACTCCCTTTCCTCTCCGTCAATCGAGACCACTGGTCTTTTCCATTCCGTCAGCTCCAGCTGGACACTAAAGGGAGAGCGGTCAAACCGGATATTGGGATTCGGCGTTTCCGAATGCAGAGAAGGCACCAGCAGCTTATGCTGAAACTGTAATAAGAGCTTCGTTAAGCCCGCAATCCCGGCAGCCGATTCGGCATGTCCTATGTTTGACTTGACGGAACCAATCGCACAGAAGCCGGTATCTCCGGTAAACTTGCCGAACGCCTTGGTAAGGCCGGTAATTTCGATAGGATCGCCTAACGAAGTTCCGGTTCCATGGGCTTCCATATAACTAATCGTTCTCGGGTGGATTCCGGTCTCCTTCAAGGCATCTGTGATCAGATCCGCTTGAGCGTTCGGGTTAGGGACGGAATACCCATTCGTTTTGCCCCCATGATTCATCGTGCTTCCTTTGATCACCGCGTATATGCGATCTCCATCAGCAATGGCTTTGTGCAGCGGCTTCAGCAGAACGGCTCCAGAACCTTCACCGGGCACATATCCGTCTCCGCCTTCACCAAAGGTCCGGCAGCGGCCATCTGTGGAAAGGAATCTTTGCTGGCTGAGCATCAGATATTTTTGCGGATGGATCGACAAGTTGACTCCACCTGCTACAGCGATTTCACTCTCCCCGCTGCGGATACTGTCACACGCCAAATGAACCGCAGTCAGAGATGAGGAACACATCGTATCCAGTGCAATACTAGGACCGTGAAAGTTGAAAAAATACGATACGCGGTTAGCGATGGATGCATACGACGAGGTCGGAGCCAAGGAAGTACCGTCGCTGCTTGCACCGAACAATTGATACTGGCCGTACATAACCCCAACGAACACGCCAGCTTTGGCATGATTTAGCGAGGATTTGGGATAACCCGCGTCCTCCAGCGTCTGCCACACAGTCTCCAGGAAGATTCGTTCCTGCGGGTCCATGATGATCGCTTCTTTAGGAGAAATACTGAAAAACAATGGATCGAACTTGTCCGCGTCGGCAATAAATCCGCCCCATTTTGAATAGGACTTCGATTTATCGTTCACATCTTCCGTGTAGGCGGCAAGCGCATCCCAACGGTCCTGTGGAATCTCCGTAATGCAATCCCGGCCATTTTGCAGGTTATCCCAGAATTCCGATGTATTCCGGGCTAACGGATAGCGTCCGCTGACCCCGATCACGGCAATATCGCCGCTTTCCCGCTTCTCTTCTTTAGGTTTGGCGCTTGATACAGAAACTTGTCCGGAAACAGCGAATCTTGATGATTTCGCAGAAATAAGCTCTTTTTGCTCCTTAGGCGGCGCGGCTTCGTTTCTTTCGGCAGCGGTTGGTTCATTGTCCTTAAGGCCCGCAAGCTGCGTTAACACCCCGGAATGGTTGTCGGCAAAATAGGCGGCAAGCTCACCTATATTTTGATATTCGAACAGCAGCGTTTTGGACAGTTCTCCAAAATCGGCCTCCAGCTCCCGGTTCATCGCCATCACAATCATGGAGTCAACGCCATAATGCTCAAAGGCCTGATCGGCCTTGATCCCGGTTGCCGGATATTTGGTTGTCTTCGCCAGCAGTTTAATTAACATCTGCTCAGCGTATTCTTTGAGCTTAGGGCTTGCGGGATGAGCCGCTACGTTCTCTGTCTTCGTTTTCTTCATCTTCTCGGAAGTCTGAATTCTCTGCGTTTCCTTACCCTGGTACAGTTCAAGCAACCCTGTGGCCGCCGCACTGCCTGTTCCCGTGACCGCCAGGATTTGATTAACTCCGTTTCCGGCACATAAACTGGTCTCCAAAGCGCTTAGACCCTGGTCTGTCTCCATGATGGAAATATCGAGTGAATTCTTCATCCAACTTTCCTGTGCCGGGCTGATCTCCATACCACCGCTTGCCCATAGAGGCCAGTTAATGCCCAAGGTTCTCCCATGTCTCGCATGACGATGAACCAGAGAGTTTCTCATCTCTGCAAAATGGTCCATAAAGGCGTTGGCATAAGCGTAATCGCTTTGCCCTATATTTCCCAGCAGCGAGGATATGGAAGAAAATAGCACAAACACATCCAGTTCCTCGTCTTTGGCGGCTTCGTCCAAATGGATCGTACCCATTACCTTAGGCGTAAGCACCAGCTCTGCTTGTTCTCTCTTTTTATTGAGAATAAATGCATCCTGCAATAAACCCGCACAATGGATAATGCCGTTCAATGCTCCGAACTTCTCTTTGGCGGCATGGATCAGTTGCTTGGTTTCCGCTTCAACGGATAGATCCGCTTGCACATAAATGGCGGATGATCCTAAACGCTGTAATTCTTCCAGTTGCTTGTCTATCCGCTTGTCTGCTTCTGATCTGCCATTCAGAATCAGGTTAGCCTTGTAGCGGTCCGCAAAATGCTTGGCAACAAGAGACCCCAATCCGCCGCAGCCACCGGTAATTAGATACGTACCGCCACGCACGAGCGGTATTTCTTGATTAAACTCCTGAGAATTCATTTCTTGGATCGACCTTACATAACGGTGATGTCCTATATATTTCACTTCGCGGGAGGTTCCGCCTTGCTCTGCAAGCTCAGTAAGCAAGTGCTGAACAATCCGGGATAAGTCTGAATTACCTGTACCTGTTGATTCAGATAATGACTCCAGTTGAACACTTTTGAACAGAAAGTTAGGCTGCTCAAGTCTGATGGTGCGAATCAAAGCGCCAACAGCTGCATACACCGGCTGAATCTGAGCCGGCTCCGACGTATGCAAATACAGCAGCGGAAGCGGAGACGTGATCTTTAGACGAAGCAGCGCTTGAGTCAGATAAAGAAGCGAATAGAACCCTTTGGCCAGTTGTTCGTTTACCTTATCAGAGGACAAGTCGGAATTGGTACCACGGGACCAGGCATGAAGGATTTGGGGGGAGTCTATCTCACCCAGCTTCAGATCAGCCAGCAATTGCTCATAATCCCCGGGAACATCCACCCGAATCCGGTATGAACCGTCTGCCAATTTGGCGTAAGCATCACCTTGTTGGATCACGGTACAACACAGCCGGGCCTTCTGTCCGGCATATTCCTCAATTAGTTGAGAAAGTCCATGGTTTTCATCAAAAATGAGCAAATTCCCCGGTCGATGTTCCGCTTCCGGATCGCTTTTTATAGCTGATTGTGTCCAAGAGGGCTGATAAAGGTGAATTTCATCTTCTTTCTGGCTGCTGCTTCCGGTCTGAAGCTCCATTAACATTTGTTTACCTTGTTCCGGTGTAATTTGATTAGCTTGAACCATACTGAAGATTTGTCTTTTTGTCTTCCGGCTCACAGTACACTTCCCTCCGCTAAACGTTCGGCTTCATTCAAGTCCACATCGCCGCGCTGAAGTTTATACAGTATATCCAACACTTCATCTTCTACCGCCTTCATCTCCGGTACTGAGGTCTGCACCAACCGGGACGAAAAACCGTTCATTCGAACCAACAGATTACCTGCTCTGTCGGCAATGGCAAGATTATATTTTCTGAGAGACGATATCTGCTTACCTGACTCCTCTACGGAAACAATATGGCAGAAGCACTCTGGTACAAGCGGCCTGATCAGTTCCAATTCATCCAGTGCGAAAGGCAGGAATTTACTGTTTCCAAGGGATGTACCGCCAGTCCCCATCAGTAATGCGCTCTGCAGTGTGCCGTCCACTAAAGAAGGATGCAGTTTGTAGCTCGTCAATGTATCGGCTATTTCGGCTGGCAGCGAAAGATAAGCCCAAGCTTCCTGATTGTTCCTGCTTCCATGCTCCTGAATTACGCGCAGCGACCGGCCATACTGGAATCCCATCTCATATAATTTCCGGTAACATACTTCTCCCGAAACAGGAGCATCACAGCTTTTGATGATTGCTGGAATGTTCAGTTTCAGTCCATTCCCTGAAGAATCCGCCGTCTCCCGAGAATCCCCCAGGATAATATTTCCTTGTGCGTAAACGAAATCTTTCGCATGGGCAGACCTGATTTGGGCCTCCACGAATGCTCCTTTAGGGACTAAAGTGGTCGTTATCCCGCAGGCTTCTCCAGTGATGGTCATCGGCTGCAGCCAAATTACATTTCTCAGCTTGCTGACCTGCTGCTCCCCGGCAATCTCACCAGCCGCCCGGGCCATTTCCAGATAGGCCGCGCCTGGCAAAATCCGCGTTCCCCCAATCACATGATCTTTGAAAAAAAACTCCTCTCCCGAGAGCCGCGTGCTAAATTTCTGCTCATACAGGCTGGATGTATTCTGTCCAATCAAGGGATGAAGCTGCGGTTCCACAGAAGTATCATGCTTGAAAATAGGGAACGTAGTCTTATTACCCGCCCAATATCGTTCCTTGGCATAAGGATAAGTCGGCAAGGAAAGCCGGCGGCAAGGAAAGCCCTTCTGTAAATCTGTCCACGGGATGAGCGCCCCCTGAACCCAGGAGCGGGCAAGCTGGTAAGGATCGGACTTCCCGTCTTGTACCGAAGCAACGCTTTCCGGTTCTCCTAATCCCCTATTGGCCTTGGCCATTCCTGTAAACAGGCCATCCGCTTGCTCTGTCCCTGTACAGTACAGGGATAACAAAGCTCGCAGCTTATTTAAATCATCCACCACCACAGCTAATCTTTCATCGCTTTCCTCGCGCCCGGTCTGGAGGGTAAAGGCCAAGTCGGACAGCAATAACTTCACATTGTGCTGCCCCTCCACATCAAGGAACTTCAGTAATTTCCGGGCGTATTCATTAAGCTGTTCCTTGCTTTTTGCGGATAAAATAACGATTTGCAGTTCACCGCCGGTCCGATGCTCGTTATAGCCGTCAGCGGCTACAGGTTCATCCTCATATTGCTCCAGAATCACATGCGCATTGGCCCCGCCAAATCCGAAGGAGCTGATACCGGCTCTGCGGGGAATGGTGTTGCCCCGGGCATCCGTCAATTTCGCCCATGACTGCGTCGTGTCGGCAACGTAAAATGGACTGCCCTCTAATTCGATATAAGGGTTCAGTCCTTCAAAATGCACATTTCCCGGAATAGTGCCGTTCTTCATGGCTAACAAAACCTTGATTACCCCGGCAATGCCTGCCGCAGTCTCTAAATGGCCGATATTGGTCTTCACAGAACCAACACCGCAATATCTGGCCAACGGAGCAGGTTCCCCGCGCAGCTTGCCCAAGGTGCTAAAGGCTTTCTTCAGCCCGTTGATTTCAGCCGGATCACCAAGTGGCGTCCCGGTTCCGTGCGCCTCAATATAAGTTACGGTCGCCGGAGATACATCGGCTTTGCCGTATGCCTCTACCAATAACTCCGCTTGGGCGTTTACATTGGGTGCAGTCAGGGAATTCGCTCTGCCGCCGTGGTTAACGGCCGATCCTTTTACGACACCATAAATATGATCCCGGTCTTTTATCGCTTTACTCAAGGGCTTGAGAAGAATGGCCCCTGCCCCTTCGCCCCGCACATAACCGTTGGCTCTATGGTCAAAGGTGCGGCATTCTCCGTCCTTGCTCAGCATCCCGGACTTTCCAAAGGCCAAATACAACAGCGGACTGGCCATCACGTTGACGCCGCCGGCAATGGCTAGTTCGGATTCCCCGCTGCTAATGCTCTGTACAGCTCTGTGTATGGCTACCAATGAGCTGGAGCAGGCTGTATTGACAGGTTCACTCGGACCGTGGAAGTTAAGCAGATAAGAGATCCGGTTAGCCAGAACACTGTGGGAATTGCCCGTTGAGAAATGCGGTTCTATATTGATGCCATTCGCAAGCAGCACATCATAATAATCCATCGTTCCTACACCGACGAACACCCCTGTCCGGGAGCCGGACAACGCAGAAGCTTTATAGCCTGCATCCTCAATGGTTGACCACACTGTTTGCAGGAATAACCGCTGCTGCGGGTCCATCAGTTCTGCCTCAGCAGGTGATATGCCGAACCAGCCTGCATCGAAGGTATCCACTTCCTTGAGGAACCCTCCCCATTTGGACGGCGAGGTGTTAGGCTCATTCGTCTCGCTGTAGAAAGACTTCCAATCCCAGCGCTCCGGCGGGATTTCCGTGACCAGATTCTTTTGCGAGCTAAGATGCTCCCAGAATTGACCCAGATCTTCGCTCTGCGGCATTAGCCCGGCCATTCCGATAATCGCCACATCCTCTTCGCGAACTTGAGGTTTATCGGGCTTGGATACAGGCTTTTCGGGAGCCGCAGGTTCGGCAGCGATGAAAGGCTTATCCACAGCTTTATCTGAAGCCTGATTGCCGTTCTCCGCAGCATCCATTAAGTCTGAAGGCGCCGCAAATGACTCTGTATGTCTTGCTGTTACCGCTTCTTTATGATCATTCAGCAGAAAGCTCGCAAGAGCCTCCAGCGTAGCATATTCAAAGAAAATAGACGGATTGAGCCGCAGCTCGTACTCCGTGTTGATCCTGTCGGCAAATTCAGCCAGATTAATAGAATGGAATCCATACTCGCTGAGCGCCTTATGCGGAAAGATATCATGTGCCTTAACCTTCGTCAATGCGCTTACTATGGCAACCAGATTGCCATTAAGAGCTGTTGCAAGCTCATCTTCGTTGGGCTGGACAACCTTATGCTGGACACGCTGCTCGGAATTTAAGAGTGCTTGATCCAGTTCGAGCAGGCGGCGCAGCTTTCCTTTGTCCCCCTGAACAATTCCGAATTGAGAAGATTCCGTAAGCGAAAGCCCTTTTTCAAAAGCTTCTATCCCCTTCAATGTGTCCAGCGGGATCATGCCGGAAGTCCGGCTGTATAAGGCAAGCGTGGAATCCTCCATCCGCATTCCGCCATTGGCCCACAGCGGCCAGTTGATGGACAACGTCTTCCCGGAACGGATGCCTTGGTGTCTCCAGTACTCTCTAACTTCCGCAAAATGATCCATATAGCCATTCGCATATGCATAATCGGCCTGCCCGGCATTGCCGGTCACGGCTGCAATGGAAGAGAATAACACAAAGAACTCCAGAGCCAAATCTTTGGTCGCCTCGTCGAGAAAAACAGTTCCGGCAGTCTTAGGTTCAATGACCTTCCAGAAATCTTCCGCATCTTTACCAGCAAGATATCCGTCCCTCGTAATGCCTGCTGCGTGAATAATCCCTGTTAATGAATACCCTTGGTCATGAATGTATGCCATCAAAGACTGTACCTCTGTTCTGATATTCACATCCGCCATCCGGTATTCAACAGTCGCTCCCTTGGCTCTGATCTCCTGCAGCTTATTCTGCTGAAACTCCGTTAACGGCGAACGGCCGGTCAAAATTAAAGTCGGACTTGCCTGCTCAGCAAAATGCTCAGCAAATATCAGCCCCAGTCCACCGGCACCTCCGGTAATCAGATAAGTGCCGTCCCTGCGTACTGCGAGTTCTTCAGCGGCCTGCGGTTTCAGTAGAGTCTCTTTCCAGTGCAGGCACTCTCTGGTCCCGCCGGAATAACGAATATGAACCTCCTCGCGGTTCTTCTCTGCAAGCTCCTGCTGCACTAGCGCAACTCTCTGCTTGTCCGGCACATCTTCCCGCCATTCCAGGAGTCTGAATTGCAGACGGCTGTTCTCAAGCTGAACCGTCTTCCCCAAAGCGCTTAACGCCGTATGCAAGGTACTATAGGCGCTGGGAGATTCATTTGCGGGACACAGATAGAGCACCTGCGTTTGTGTTTCCAGCTTCATGTCCATTAGGGACTGAAGCAAGTAAATCACGGGCTGAAGAGAAGCCCGCAGTTCACCTGTAAATTCATCCTGCGGATGCGTTGCGGCAGATCGCGTGCTTTTGGATGCGGCAAAAAGAATTTCGTCCGGCAACTTATGGTTCCGCTTCAGCGAGTGCAGCATTCTTTTGAAATCATCTTTTTGAGCAAAATGAAGAGAAAATCCTCCATCCGCTTTTTCCTTGTAGTCCCCGTGCTCGATAAATAGGGCCTGCTTATTCCCGTTCAGAAAAGCTTCTGTCACAGCAAGTGAACGGTACAATGACTCGTCGTTGAAGATAACAGTTAGGCTGTGTGCTCCTGATGCGGAAACGGAAGTTGTTACCATATCCGCACCAATCTGCCATATAGGCGTCTTTTCCCAGATCGGCTTGTAATACAGAACCTCATCCGTACCAGCCGATATCTGTGCCGGTTCCACTACCTTTAATGTAAAGCCCGTAACAGAGACCAGTACCATGCCGTCCTTATCGGTAAGCTGGACATCAAACTTGCGGCTGTGCCGGTCTTCCTGCTGTACTTCACTATTGGTAACATAGGCGAGGCAATCCTTGGGAAGCGGCGAGCGTATTTCGATTTCATCGATGGCAAAAGGCAGGGAAAGCGCACTTGCGTCACCGGAATGAACGAGCCCTATCACAGCCTCCAGCGCCCCGTCCATTAAGGAAGGATGGAGCAGGTAACGGGAGAATTGTTCCTCCAACGAGTCAGGAAGCTCCAGATAAGCCAACGTTTCCGTATCATTATGATGAAGCTCCGTTAATGCCTGAAAAGACCTTCCCAACTGAAGCCCTCTTTGCCGGAAAGCGGCATAACAAGCCTCCTTATCCATAGTCACAGTGCATCTGGACTTAATCAAATCCACATCGATGTACTGTGGTTTCAGAGTTTCCACGGATGAGTCATAGCAAATCACGCCCTTGCCGTTCACGATCCGCTGACCTTCATGATTGGTTGTGCTCATTTCATATTGAAATGCGCCTGACCGTTCTGCCGCAGGAAGCAGACGGAGCGTTGCATCTTTGAGCCGTTCACCTTTCGACATTCTGAAAGGCTGCAGCCAAATGATATCCGTCAGCTTGTTGACGACCGCGCCGGGATTGGCAATGGTTCCGGCAGCCCGCGCCATTTCCAGGTAAGCCACGCCCGGCAGCACGCCTTCGCCTTCCACTTGGTGATCCGCCAGGAAGAACTCATGCGGGTAGAAGGTTTTGTGAAAGCTTAATGCTGCAACAGTGGAGCAATTGCTGTCAATCAAAGGATGCAGCACCTCAGCCCAGCGGGCATTGCCCTTGCTTCCAAGTGCTTCTGAACCTGCTCCAGCTTCGGCTTTTTTTGCCTCTGCCGGCGCATCGGGAACCCAATAACGGTCCCGGGCGAACGGATAAGCAGGCAAAGAGAGCTTATGGCAGCGCTGGTCCGCATAAAGCGCTCCTAAATCCCCGCAGGCACCGGCAACGAACAACTCGGCTAACTCCTGATAGCGGCGCTTTATTCGTGCCTCCGCCGGAAGTAAGCGGATTTCCCGTATAATTTCAGCGGCTCTTTCCATACTGGCAGAGGGATCACCCTTCACATTTGCTGAGCCCGGTTCTCCCTTCATCCATTTCCCGCTGTGGAAATCCGCAGATATTTCAGCTTGTAAAATCCGCCGCAGCTCATCCAAGCTCTTGACAGCCGTTGCCGCACGATATGGAAAATGGCTTCTTCCCGCAAGTAAAGTATAAGCCACATTTAAGAGGTCAATCTCTTGACCGGATTGCTGCTCCAGCCATTGTTCCAGATCAATTATTTTTTGCTGAAGGGCTCTTGCGGTTTTCGCAGTCAGCACAATAAGCTCATAGGCCCCATTGTCTGTTGAAGCAGGCTTGTCTTCGTAAGCGCCCTTTGGTTTCAGCTTTGTTTTCACCATACTCATCAACCCCGCTCAGGCTATATTAAGGAGCTTCTTCAAGAACAATGTGGCAATTTGTTCCACTAAATCCAAAAGCGCTGACCGCTGCCATACGCCGGATACCCGGATTGGCCTGCCAGTCCGTAAGCTGTGTATTCACATAAAAAGGAGTATCACGGAAGCGAATATGCTCGTTTTCCTCTTCAAAATGAAGGGAAGGCGGGATCTGTTTATGCTTTAGCGAGAGCAGCGCTTTGATTAATCCGGCGATTCCTCCAGCCATCGTGGTATGGCCGATGTTCGACTTTACCGAGCCTATGGCGCAATATTGCTTCTTGGCGGTAAAGGAACCAAACGCCTCTGTCAAAGCCTTGATCTCGATCGGATCTCCCAGCTTGGTGGCTGTTCCATGAGCTTCCACATAACCAATATTCTCGGGGTTAATGGCATACCGATTGTAAACGTCACACTCCAGCTCAGTCTGTGACTGCGAGCTTGGCGCGGTAATCCCATTAGTTTTCCCATCCTGATTGATGCCCGAGCCTTTAATGACCCCGTAGACAGGGTCCCCGTCAAGAAGAGCCTGCTTTAGCGGCTTTAGGACGATGACCCCCGCTCCTTCGCTAATCAGCGTCCCGTCTGCGTTCTTATCGAAGGTCCGGCATTGTCCGGAAGTGGACAGAATGCCCATTTTACTGGACTGAATGATCAGGTCCGGTGTGAACATGAGTCTGACTCCGCCGGCCAGCGCCATTTGGCATTCCCCGTTTCTAATACTTTGGCAGGCTTGATGCACAGCAACCAGCGAAGAGGAGCAGGCTGTCTCGATCGCCATGCTTGGGCCCTTCAAATTCAGGAAATAGGATACTCTGCCGGCTAAAATGGACGACGACGAACCCGTAAATGCCTCTGCGGTTTTGTCGTAATCGTTAACACTGAGCTTCTGCAGATAGTCACCCTGCGTTGCTCCTACGAATACTCCGCATTTGATGTCCGACAGGCTTCTGTCCGAATAACCGGCATCTTCAAGGGCTTTCCAGCATTCCTCCAGAAATACCCTCTGCTGAGGGTCCATAAGCTCGGCCTCAACGGGTGAAATATTGAAGAACAGCGGATCGAATAGATCCGCACCATTGATGAAGCCGCCAACCTTGCAGACCGATTTGCCGGGAGCCTTGCCATCCGCATCATAATAATCATCCATATTCCAGCGGTCCTGCGGAACCTCAGAAATGCTATCCACACCGTTCTTCAGGTTGGACCAGAACTGTGTTAAATTATCGGCACCGGGAAAGCGGCCCGCCATGCCGATTACCGCCACATCATCGCTAGACTGCCGGTTATCCGCTATAGTATAGGTTCCCCTCTCACCTTCACTTTCCTCAGAAGACGGAGCGGCCTGCTCTTCCCTGCGTTCCGGCCTTCCCTCTGAATTGGGATGCCTATTTATATCACCCAGCTTGATCTTTAGCTGTCTCGGACTGCCCTCTTGAGGCACATGCTTTACTTCCGAGCGGTTGCCGCTTCTCAAATAGGAGCCTGTCAGTACAGGTGCAGACAAAGGCGGCTCAGTCAGCGCAGGATCAAGCCGTACTGGATCGGATGGTGCTGGATCTGAACCGGATGGTGCAGGTACAGGCATTGGAGCAAAGGCCGATGGAACGGTATGGCTGCGTGAGACTTCATCATGCACATGCTTTGCCAAACGCTTCAATGTAGGATAGTCATACAGTGCTACTGCATCTACATGCAGTCCATGGCTTGCATTGATCAATCTGGTGATTTCGACGCCGCTGATCGAATCCACGCCTAATTCATTAAAGGTGGAGTCGGGTTCCAACTGATCCGTATCCGTGATGTGCAGCACATTCTTAACCGCTGTCATCACGGTATCCAGCGTGTTAGATAATGTAATAGGTATGCTTTCCCCCTGCTGCGGAAGCTTTACATGCAGTTCCGGTTCTGCAGACGGTGCCGGCGAATCCTTCTTAAAAGACTGCTTGCCTTTTTGGTCCCTTACCGCCTGCGCCAGCCGCTGGATGGTAGGATAGTCGTACAAGACAACCGCGTCAAAATTTACACCCAGGCTGGAATTCACTTCCCGGATGATCTCGATACCGCTGATGGAATCCGTTCCCAGCTCTTTGAAGGTTGAATCGGTATTCCATTCTCCGACAGGAAGATGCAGAATCCGGCTGACAATCGCGGTGATGATTTCCTCCGCGTTCTCCTTAAATACAGCTTCGCTTATAGCCGGCTGATTGCTCTGCGGAGCTGCAACTGAAGGAGACAAATGAATTTTAGCAACAGGAACAGTTGAGCTTGGTACCGAAGACTGATCCTGGCTGCTGACATGATAACGTTGAATCCGCTGAACAACCTCGGGATGGTTAAACGTCAGGTCGTGCATCTCAATTTCCTTTTGGATATGCTGCGGAAGCTTCTCCAAAATAGCACCCGACAGCTCCTTCTTCAGCACCTTTAATGTGAACAGCGGCTTGTCAGCCAATGAGCGGGCGATGTTCAGCGCTTCTTGCAGTACATCCGCCCGCTTCCTGAACAGCACCGAAGCGCCTCTGTCCTTCAGCTCCGCTCCTGAATAGCTGCTTGCTGTAAACATCAACTCCGTGGCGATGTTGGGTCCGAACTTTTCCTTCAAAATAAAGGTCGCCCCCATACCCGGCGTGAAGCCATACTTTGTGAACACCGCGCTATAAATACTCTCTTCCGCCATAATGACGATGTCCGCGAATAGACCGAACAGCATGCCGCCTCCGGAGGCATGTCCCTGCATGGCGGCAATGACGGGAATTTCAGCTTCCAGCAGCCCGCGGAACATAAACGGATTATCGGTAAACTGGCTTCTTCTCTCTGAAATATCCAGCAATTGCTCCCTCGTTCCACCCATGCAGAATACATGGTCGTAACCCGTAATAACAACTGCCTTGAGGTTAGGGTTGCCTTTGATTTCATGAAATTTGGCCATCAGCCCCTGTATGATATTACTGGAGAACATATTCTTATTGGCCTTATCCCGCATGGTCACGAGTGCAATACTGCCTTCAACGATTTCCAGGCTGACCTCATCTCCGACATATCCGGCGGAAGCCCCCAAATCCAATGGAGCCCAGGCCCCCGAAGCCGCAGGCACTGAAACAGCCGCAACCGATGCGGCAGGAACCGAAACAACGTGTGAAAGCTCCTTAACGGATGATGTGGCTGCCGGTTTACTGGTGATTGTGCTGCTGGTTAAGCGGTCAGAGGCCGTGTTAAGCCAATATCTTTTGCGTTTAAAAGGATAGGTAGGCAAAGACACCCGCTTGGGAGCATCCGATGAATATAATCGCTCCCACTCGATCTCTACCCCCTCCACCCAATATTGAGCCAGCCGTAGGAGATCGCGTTTTAACAGTGCTTGTTCCACCTCATCCAGAGTATAGACTTTGTGGGGAGCGTACTCCTCCACATGCTTTTTAACTCTTCCGGTAAACAGGGTCCCCCGGGCAACGCGTCCCTGGCCGAACGCCTCCAAGGTTTCCTGTAATTGGCTGGAACCGGATACGGCAAAAGCTAAACGGTACTCCATAGCCTCTCTCCCGGCTTGCAGAGTGTAGCTTATATTCTGCAACGACAAAGAAGCCGCTTCGTAATCAGCTGCTTGGGTATCGCTATTGAACTGCAGGAGATGGTTCAGGTTGCTCCAATATAAATGATCTGCCAAATCTCCGGCGCTCCTGTGATTGAACAGATCCGCAAGTCCGATACTTACCTTCCAGCGGCTGCCCAGTTGGCCGGCCACCGTATCCCACTGTACCGGATCAAGCGAAAAGGATTCCAGGGCATCATCATTGTGAATCTCTTCCGCCTTTATCCCGGTGACCTCGGCAAGCCCTTGCTGAATGGACTTCCAGAGCGCAAGCTTTAGTGAATCCCCGCCCTCTATATTTAGCCGGGATGGCTTGGACAATAAGCGGCGCTCCACAAATGCAGCCAGCTTCAAGGCGTATGCTTGCAATCTATCCATGCTATGAGCTGAAAGTACGATTAACCTCCGCTCATCATCAGGCAAGAGCATCTCGCCGTTCTTTTCTCCATAACTGCCTTCATAATCTTCCACAAGAACATGCGCGTTCGATCCGCCCGCTCCAAAGGCGCTTAAGCCCGCCCGGCGTGGATACTCCTGCCATTTCCCGTGGTTCTCAATCACTGTTTTAGGCCAGTGCTCCAGCTTCTTTTGGACGGAGAATGGAGTTCTTTCCAAATCAATAAAAGGATTAAGTTTATCCGCATGCAGAGAAGGGACAAGCTGCTTGTGTTTGAGCTGAAGTAATAATTTAGTTAACCCGGCAATTCCGGCCGCTGACTCCAAATGCCCGATATTGGACTTCACCGAGCCGATCCGGCAATACTGCTTATCCTCCGAGTAATGTTCAAATGCCTTGGCCAGTCCGGTGATCTCTATAGGATCTCCAAGAGAAGTGCCTGTTCCATGAGCCTCAATATAGCTGATCGTCCTTGGCTCGATTTTGGCTTCCGCAACGGCTCTGGCGATCACTTTGGCTTGGGCATTCGGGTTAGGCACCGTGTAGCCGTTGGTGCGCCCGCCATGATTGATGGCGGTTGATTTGATTACACCGTAGATGTGATCGCCGTCCCGAATTGCTTGCTCCAGCGATTTGAGCAGCATAGCGCCCACGCCTTCGCCCGGGACATAACCGTCCCCGCCCTCGCCAAAGCTGCGGCACCGTCCGTCGCTGGAAGTGAATTGCCCTTCGCCGAGCACCTGATATTTCAGTGGATGCAGAGACAGATTGACGCCGCCGGCCAACGCCAGCTCGCTTTCCTTCCTGCGCAGGCTTTCACACGCCAGATGCAGCGCGGTTAGCGAGGATGAACACATGGTATCCACCGCCATGCTGGGTCCGCACCAGTTGAAATAATAAGACACCCGATTGGCAATAGAAGCGAAGGATGAATTCACGGCGGGATTTCCCAGCCCTTGTCCCTCTAGTCCAATCAACGGATAATGTCCATACATAACTCCTACGAACACACCTATTTCTTTGCTGTCAAGCTGCTGTCTGGTATAACCGGCATCTTCAACAGCATTCCACGCCGTTTCCAGAAACAGCCGTTCCTGAGGGTCCATTCCCACGGCATCCTTCGGCGAAATATTGAAGAACAACGGGTCAAATTGATCAACCCCGTCTATAAATCCGCCCCATTTGCTCATCTGCTTGCCGGAGCTTTCCGTATTCCGCAAGGATTCTGTGTGGATATCCCATCTCTCCGCCGGAATTTCAGTAATACAATCTTTACCGGACACCAGGTTGTCCCAGTACTCTTCCAGATTCTCCGCCTGCGGATAGCGTCCGCTCAGCCCAATGACAGCAAAGCCTTCAAGCTTCGCTGGACTCTCTTCATCTACCCGGTTCTCTTGACTGCCGAATTCGTGATCAAAAGTCAAATTCACCGGCTGAACCTGCTCCACCTCTGCTGCGTATGATTGATCCTCCCGCTTGGGCTGGCGATCGATAACTGGAAGTTTGGTGCTCAGCACATCCTTATGTCTGCTTACAAAATATTGCGCCAATTCCGTAATCGTCGTGTATTCAAATAACAACGTTTTGGATAATCTGCCGAATATCGTTTCCAGCTCATCATTGATTTTCATCACCACAATGGAATCAATGCCGTATTGCTCGAACTGAGCATGCTCACTTATGCGGACCGAGGACAGTTGGATCACTTTGGCGAAGACGTCTTTCAATAGCTGTTCCGCAGCGGCCTGAAGGTTCACACCAGGCTCCGCCGCCGAGGCGGCAATTTCGGCATTGCCACTTAGCGGTGCTGCCGATTTATGCGGTTCATTAACTGCAGAGATACCCAAGGATCTCATCACTTCCCGTTCATTCCCTTCTAATACCATGACGCCCGGATGTCCGAAGGTCAGGCAGGTGTGTAACGCTTGCAGCCCGTTACGTGTGGACATGGGCAGCATCCCGAGCCGTTTACGGAGACTCAGTGCAGTATACTCAGAGACAGTCATTCCTCCATCGGACCACAGCGGCCAGTTAATGGATACTGTGATTCCCGAGCGCTGGTCCCGCTTCCGTAACAACTCCCTGTAACGGGCATAGTCATCCATGAAGCGGTTGGCATAAGCATAATCACTTTGACCGGGGTTGCCTACAATGGAAGCTATGGCTGAATAAAGGACAAAGAAGTCTAGCGGTTCATCCTTAAGCGCTTGGTCCAGCAAGTAAACAGCATTAGCTTTAGGAGCGATTACACTCTCTGCTTCTTGAATGGTTTTCCTGAGAATAAAAGAATCCCTAAGCACACCTGCGCTATGAAAAACACCATGGATACGGCCGTATCTTTGTTTCAACTCCAGAATCAGAGCATTTACACTTTCACTTTCCGAGATGTCGGCCTGCATAAACGTCACTTCAGAGCCGTTATCCTTCATCTTATCGATACGTTGCTGCTGTTGAAGGTTGGGTTCCGTACGGCCGGTCAGAACAATCTTCACCTTAGATAAATGGGCCAGATGCTCCGCCGTAATCATTCCAACTCCGCCTAAACCGCCTGTGATCAGATAAACGCCATCTGTTCTGAGGGTTAAGCCTTTCTCCGGAGCAGCAGCAGGCTCACATCTTACAAGCTGCTTTACCTGCATTCGTCCCTCGGTCAAGCGAATCATTTCATTCTCTGGTCCCAAAGATGCGCTATTTGCGCCTGTCAATAAATTGAAGACGGCTTCATAGGCCCGCTCCCGCTTTTCCATGTTGTAAAGCTCAACCGTTTTCAGCTCAAACTGCGGATTCTCCAGGGTTAAAGTACGGGCAAATCCCGTAATCGCCGTCTGGTGAGGATTGCACACAGAATCATCTGATTGATAAATGTAATACAGCGTCATGGGTTGATACAGCTTTGCACCCATAAGGGCCTGACATAAATACAGCATAGGATGAAAGCTGCTTCTAATCGCACTGGACATGCCGGAAACGGAAGAATAGGAAGCCTGTTCCCGGTTGCTGATATACACTATAGCCGCAGGCAGCCTCCCGCTATGTTTCAATTCTTCTACCAGCTTGTGATAATCCAACGGATTACCGGTGTTAATTCCGAATGTATCAGCCTGCACATTATGATATTGATTAGCCGGGTTCACCAAGGTAAGCGTTGAATCCGTGACATCCGCTTCCGAAAGCGAAAGCATACTCTGCAAGTGATCAAACCATTCCCTGCCCTCCTCGAACACAATCACATTGCCGGGAGAGCACTGTTGCCGGGATCGTTCCTCAACTTCAGGCACAATCTGCCATTCTTCGCGGAAATACAGCAAGCTCGGATCAGATGAAGACTTGGCCATCCTCTTTGCCTCACGCGCCAGCAAATTGTTAACCTGTATAAGAACTTCACCCTGCTCATCAAAAATCACCATGTCGAACCGCTGGATTCGGTTTTCACCGGCGCTTCCTTTTCCTATATACCGCACATGGACATAGCAGCGTTCAGGCAAAACGCCGTAAATGATTATTTCATCTGCTGAAAATGGAATATAGCCGCTATTCGCAAAGCCATCTATTCCAATCGCACTCTGGAAAGCCCCATCCAGCAAGGCAGGATGGATAGAATATGCATTCGGCACCGCATTTCTCCGGGTATGCTTTTTCTCGTTCTCGCTGTCCTCCTGTAATTCCAGACGGGCAACCGCTTCTGTGCCGGAGGAATACAGCTCGCGGATGCTTCTGAAGCTGCCCTTGTGCTCAATGCCACTGGACCGCAGCTTCTCATAACAACGCTCCACATTCAGCGGCTTCATAGTCTTTATCAGCTCAGACCTTATGACAGCCGCCGGTTTCGTTTCTTGAAGCGAAGCGGGACGTTCCCCTGTGAATAAGTCAGCCTGAAAATGTATAACCCGCCCATTCTCGCCGTTAGAGAACGCTTGGCATCTCAGCCCGTTATCGCTCAGCGCTTCACCTGTGAACGCCAGCTCCAGCTTCACCGGCTTATGCTCCACACTAAACGGATGAAGCCAGGTTACGCCGCTCAGCCTGCTGACCGACGTATATCCCGCCCTGTCGGCAGATTGTACGGCAAGGTCGATGTAGGCTGCGCCGGGCAGCACTTGCAGACCTTCCACCAGATGATCCTTCAGAACAGGTTCTGTACCGTAAAACTCGGTAATCATGCCTTCCCCTGTAAGCTCGCTGCCCTGGCTGTCAACTGTATGAGAGAGGCGTCCGTTCTCTTCACCGGCAATCCAATAGCTCTCTTTAGCAAAGGGATATCCTGGTAATCCGGCAACTCTTCGCCGCGCTTGTCCTTCATACATGCTTATGAAGTCAGGTTTGCCGCCGCCAAGATAGAATCGTACAAAATTGTCCGGGGAAATGCTGCCCTCTTCAAGATTGTCCGCATAATTCTCCGGCTTATTTCCGGCAAGCACCTGCTCCAGTGTATGCCGCAGCTCATCTAAATTACCGGCAGTGATCAAAGCGCGGAACGAAAAATGACCGCGCCCTGCGGCAAGAGTGAAGCTGATATCAGCAATCGCATCATCCGCCGCTTTCCCATTTTGAAGCCATTGGTGAAATTCTCTCATCCGCACTTCCAGAGCATCAGCGGTTTTCGCCGAGAACGGAAACAGATATAGCAGAGAGGAAGCCCGATCCGGGGCATTGTGCCGGTCTAAGAATTCTTCAATAACCATATGACAATTGGTTCCGCTAAGACCGTAGGAACTGACTGCCGCTCTTCGCGGCTGCCCATGCTCCTGATGCCATTCTTTCAGTGCAGTATTTACATAAAACGGCGTATCCTCGAACCGGATATGCACATTGGAAGACTGATAATGAAGCGATGGAACGAGCTTGCCATATTTCATGCTCAGTAGAACTTTTATTAAACTGGCTGCACCCGCCGCCGTTAACGTATGGCCGATATTCGTTTTTACCGAACCAATGGCACAATACTGCTTCTGTGACGTAAAATGAGCGAACGACTTGCTCAAAGCGGATATTTCGATTGGATCACCTAGCTGCGTCCCTGTCCCATGAGCTTCAAGATAACCGATTGAAGCCGGATCAATATCGTAGCGCTCATAACAATCCATTTGCAGGCGGTGCTGGGAAACGGCGCTTGGAGCCGTAATTCCGTTCGTTTTTCCATCCTGGTTAACTGCTGAGCCTTTGATGATTCCATAGATATAATCACGGTCCTTAATGGCTGCCGCCAAAGGTTTGAGCAGGACAACGCCTACGCCTTCTCCGGGGACAAACCCGTCTGCGTCATGACTAAAGGCTTTGCATTTTCCTTCCGGGGACAGCATGCCTCCCTTTTCGGTCATCTCATGCATCTCGGGAGTGGATAATAAATAGATTCCACCCGCCAATGCCCATTCGCAGTCCCCATGAATAATGCTCTGACAAGCCTGATGTACCGCAACCAAAGAAGCGGAGCAAGCGGTATCGATGGGGATGCTGGGACCCTTCAAGTTTAGAAAATAGGAAATTCGCGCTGCCAGCATAGAGTTGCTATAGCCGGTAAGAACCTGGGAATCAAGCTCGCGGTCCGAGCTGAGAATGTTCAGATAATAGTCCCCTTGGGTAGCCCCGGCAAATACACCGCACTTGCTCCCCGAGAGGTCTTCCGGCGCATACCCCGCATCTTCAATGGCATGCCAGGCCGTCTGCAAAAATAATCTTTGCTGCGGGTCCATCAGCTCGGCTTCGCGGGGTGAAATATTGAAGAACAATGGATCGAATTCATCAATCCCGTCAATAAATCCCCCACGGTCACATTGCAGCGGCTTACCTGAAGCTTTGAGCTGGCTGCCGCCGGATTGATAACGCCAGCGCGTCTGCGGAATTCCGGTTACGGAATCCACGCCGTGGGTCAGATTATTCCAGAACTGGTTCAAGTCGCTGGCACCAGGGAAACTTCCGGACATGCCGATCACAGCGATATCTGTAGGTTTTGGGCTTACGGATTCTTCCTGGGCAGCCCCGCTTTCCTTCCCTTGAGGCAAGGATTGGATTAAGGAGTAGCCCTCCGCAGGACTTAATTGACCGCTTTGAATCTGTTCAAGGATTTGTTTGCGGTTCAATAGTTGTCTCTTCATGAAATATCCTCCAGAAGTTTCTCCACTTCGTCGATATTTAGTTGCCCGGCCTCCAGCTCTGTCAGCCAATTGATGGCCTTCTCCCTTTGAACTGCTTGCTCCGGCTCACTGTGAACCCGCGTGTTCATAGATAATTCCTCGTATATATACACAGCCAACTGATCAATCGTCGGATAATCATAGATCGTTACAGCGTCCAGCTCTACATGAAATAATTTGTTCAAATCCCTGACCATTTCAACTGTAATAATTGAATCCACCCCAAGCTCACGCAAGACAGATTGTGTGCTCAGGTTTGAGAGAGACAGGTGCAGAATACTCGCGACCAGCTCTGCAATGGACTGCTTGATCTCGGCAACTGAAGGTACTCCGGCAGCTTCACTCTGGCTCTGCTCAGCCGCAATCGGCAAGCTCTGATCTTCCGTGGAGAGCTTAAGCTTGTCTTTCCTTCCCCTTTTGCGGTCAATCTGCTGGCCAGCGAAAGAAATCGGACCTGCTGCCGCCATATGTTCGACAGGCAACTGCTCTTGCCGCACGCCCCCGGCTGCTTGATTGTTCAACCTCGGCGGATTAGGTAGCGCCTCCTCCGATAAATGCTTGGCCAAGTCGCGGATATTGGGATAATCGTAGATCACGATCGAATCCACATTAACCGGCAGCAGCCGGTTGATATCCCGCACCAATTCAACTCCGCTGATCGAATCGAAGCCCATCTCATGAAAGCCCAGCTCCACACTTACATCGTTGGCGGGGATATGAAGGATGGAGCTGACCATCTCTTTAAGGCTGCTTGTAATTCTTGCTTCGTCCATTTCCAAGGATACTGGCTGAGGGTTGGACGCAGGCAAAACCACTTTCTGCGGATTGGACGAGCCTAAGGTCACTTTCTGCGGAATAACAGGCTTCGTCTCTTCGGACTGCGGTACAGCAGGCATCACCTCTTCAGGCTGTACAGCAGAACCCGTTGCTTTTAGCTTGAGCTTGTTTTTAACGGGAGGTACCGTTTGGGTCTGCACAGCTTTTTCCGGTTCAGAGCTTTCTTGCACCTCTTTCAGCGTCAACTTAGGTTGAATAGATGATGCCGGAACCTGCGGCCGTTCTGAATCCGTGCGCGTGTAATACTTAATCAGGCCGCTGACATCAATTTTGGCGAACACGGTATCATGCATAGTGACTTCACTTTCCAGAATCGCCGGAAGCTGAGCCAGTATTCTGCCTGCCAACTCCTGTTTTAGAACAGTCAACGTTTGGTAAGGCTTCTTAACCAGCATTTTGGCTACTGCAACGGCTTCATTTAATACATCATGCGATTCTCTGAAGATTAGCGAAGCTCCGCGCTTTTGTAATTCTTCACCTGAGAAGGAACGGGCTGTAAACATCATTTCCATAGCAAGCGCACTACCTAGCTTCTCCTGCAAAATATACGTAGCACCTACGCCTGGAGTAAATCCATACTGCGTGAAATTTGCGCTATATACGCCCTCCGTTGCCATAATGACAATATCCGCAAATAGCCCCAGCACGAGTCCCCCGCCCACAGCATGCCCTTGCATAGCTGCAATAACCGGAACTTTACATTGCAGAAAACCTTGATAGACAAAAGACAAATCCGTACATTTACTCTCCATATTGGAGATGTTGTTCAGATTCTCTGCCGTCCCGCCCATACAGAACACTTTATCTGATCCCGTGACGATAACGGCTTTGATCTGTTCATTCCCGTTAATCTGGGCAAAAGCGGACTTTATCCCTTCGTTAATGCCTTCGCTGTACATATTCCGGTTCTCCCGGTCCCGAAGGGTTACAATGGCAAAGCCCTCTTCAGACACGGTCAACTCCACTTCATCTCTCGGCGAATAGTTTCTCATCTCATCCAATCTCTCCAAGGAATGCGGATTTGTCTTGCTTTGCTTACTTTCCATTGTCATGTCAAACCAATATCTGTCTCTGGCAAAAGGGTACGCTGGCAAAGGCACACGGAGAGGCGATAAACCTTTATACAGCCTTTCCCACTGAATGTGGAAGCCCCAGCTCCATAACCGGGCCAGCTTGTCAAGCCGCTTGTTGTCAATAAGTCCGTCTATATATTGGCGGCCTTCAGGACCTTCCATCAGGTTCATAAGTTGTGTGCGATCCTGAAGACTATTGCCGGTGTACACATTCTCATGGTTGTGTTCTCCGTTGGAGAATGCGGATAATATACGGTAAAGCTCTTCATAGCTTGAAGCCATAATAGCCAATCTTTCGTTCATTTCTTCGCGCCCGGTCTGTAAAGAATAGGCCACATCAGACAATGCTGGTATGACAGGAGATGCAGGTAACTCCGTTGGTGTATAGCTAAAAGCTTTCAGATAATCACGCAGGCTTCCTGTCAGCCTGATATCGGGAATGCTTTGGGTCAGATTATGTTTTTGTATAAGCTTGCCGGCAATTTCCGTAAAGGTATACAAGTCGATGTTATATTCCTGAATATCTCCATCGAGATTCACTTCATCCTCATGAATTCCCGCCGCAGCAGCTACAAGGGCGATGAAATCCCGTTCTGCTTCTTGCTCCACAGCTAACGCTGGCTGGTGAAGTGCAGAATTTTCCTGATTCACGCTATTGGAGAACAGCATGTGCACATGCTCCGCTACTCTAGCGGCATGTTCCTTTAGCCGCTCTTCATTCACAGCGGAGAGCACGAACAATTGCGGCTCGTTATGTTTATCCTGATTTATATTTTGCGGCCGGTTGTATTCCTCAACAATAATATGAGCATTCACTCCGCCCGCGCCGAAGGAGCTGATGCCTGCTCTTCGGGGATGAATCTCCGACCTCCCGTTCACAGAGACAACCGCCGGTTTCCAATCCGCAAGCTCTTTTTGCACATAAAAAGACGTATCGGCGAAATCAATGTTGGGATTGGGCGGATCGGCGTGCAGCGAGGGCACGAGTTTTTTATGCTTCATTTGCAAAATCACTTTAGTCAGGCTCAGTATTCCTGCCGCTGCTTCCAAATGTCCCACATTGCTTTTGACGGAGCCTATAGAACAAAATTGTCTGTCGCTTGTGTACCGCTTAAAGGCTTTCTGCAAGCCGCTTACCTCGATAGGATCACCCAGGGATGTTCCTGTTCCGTGCGTCTCGATGAAGCCCAATGTGCGGGGATGAATGTCTGCCTTGCTAAGCGCGTCCTGGATTAATGCAGCCTGCGCATTGGGATTCGGTACAGTATAACCGCTGGTATGGCCTCCGTGATTGACCGCGCTGCTCTTGATGACCGCATAAATATGATCGCCATCCTTAATCGCTGCCTGCAGCGGCTTCAGCAGAACGGCTCCTGCGCCTTCACCGGGTACGAACCCGTCCCCCTTATCGCCAAAGCTCCGGCAGCGGCCGCTTGTAGAGAGCATTGTCATCTGACACAAGTATAAGTATTTAACGGGATGAAGATACAGGTTAATGCCACCGGCAATAGCCATGCTGCATTCCCCTCGGCGGATGCTTTCACTGGCCAAATGGATGGCGGTCAGCGAGGAAGAGCAGGCCGTATCGACGGGCATACTGGGTCCGGTGAAGTTGAAGGTATACGACACTCTGTTAGCAACAGACCATGGCATGGATTGGGGAAGAACACCGCTGTTCTTCTGCCAGCTTTCCGGCGCCCACATGGAATAAGTATTGGTTGTGGCCCCGACAAAAACGCCGATGTTGTTCTCTTTTCCGCCGTCCGGCAGCTCTCCTCTGAGCCTGTTGCCATAGCCCGCATCCTCCATGGCTTCCCGCGCAACCTCCAGAAACACTCTTTCCTGAGGGTCCAGCGCTTTGGCTTCACGCGGGGAGATATGAAACAAGAGCGGATCAAACTGGTCAACCCCGTCTATAAATCCGCCCCATTTCCCGTATATTTTCCCTTCCTTCGCCTTGCCGGGGTCAGCATCATAATAATCCTGCCAGTTCCAGCGTTCTTTGGGAACCTCGGTAATGCAATCCTTTCCGGAACTCAGATTCTGCCATAATTGCTCCAGATTCTTCGCCTGCGGATACCTCCCGCTAATGCCTATAATAGCAATATCCTGCATATTCACTTGAGCTGTCTCCGCTTTCTCCGGCATACGAGCCTCAGCCGGTAATGGCTGCTGTTCCCTTCGCAGGCTGGCTTGTTCAAATTCACGGACCTGCTTCTTCTCTTCCGCTTGTCCGGTGATTTGATTCCACAGCAGCCCGGGGTAATGCTCGATCAGGTATCCGGCTAACGATTTGATCGAATTGTACTCGTAAAGGAGCGTTGCCGGCATTTTGCCAAATGTATTTTTCATCAGGTAATTAAAACGGTTAACGATAAAAGAATCCATCCCCAGCTTGGAAAAAGATGCCTCCGGACTTATGGAGTTTTCCGGTATTTTAAGCAGTCCGGCAAAAATCTCTCCCAGGATTTTCTCGGTATGCGACTGTAAAGCAGCGGCTTGTCCACTGTCTTCCTGATCTTCCTGTGCAAGAAAATAGCTCTCCGGCGTATCATTGACTGGTTGGAGAGCCTTGTGAATCTTTTGCGGATCGCCGTATCCTACGATTACCCTGGAAAGGTCTGAAACGTAAGCCTGCTCCAAAGCCTCTATCCCTAAGTTTGTCGGCATCGGCAGCAGCCCGGCGCTGGTAAACCGTGAAAAATCTCCTTCAGGAGCTTTCATTCCGCCTTCCAGCCAGACGGGCCAGTTAATGGAAAGGGTACGGCCTTTGCGCTGCCCTGCTTGGACCAGTGAGTGCCTGTTCCCGGCAAATTCATCCATGTAGCCGTTCGCATAAGCATAATCGGCCTGTCCGGCATTGCCCAGCGCAGTCACGATAGAAGAGAATAGTATAAAGAAATCCAAAGGCTCGCTCCGGGTCAAACGATCCAGGGTGATGGTGCCCTGGATTTTGGGAGCCAGCACCTCAGCGGCGTCATCCCCTGTTTTATGCCACAGATATCTGTCTTTAATGACTCCAGCGCAATGGAATACGCCTTTGATGCCATAACCGTCAGTATTGTCCTGCCCATTCAAGGCGGCATGTATTGCTGTCTGCATCTCCTGCTCGTTGGAGACATCGGCTTTTACATAAATGGCATCAGAACCTTTTTCCCGCAACCGTTCAAGCTTTATGTTCATCTTGTCATTGAACGCTGTGCGGCCAATCAGCAGCAGCTTCACCTTGGCCCGTTCCGCCAGATAACTGGCAATACGATACCCAATTCCTCCCAGTCCTCCAGTGATGATATAGATGCCCTTATCAGTTACCGGAAGAGCTGGACCATCCTGAGTTACGCGCTTCAAAGGCGTTACTACAGGAACATAGCGTATGCCTTCTTCATACAGCACTTCGATATCGCCGGCTGCCGGCGCTTGAAACTCGTTAATCAGCAGCCTGGAAATTCCGTCTCCGCCAGCTTCAGACCAATCATTCGGGTTTAAGCGAAGCGCTACCGTCTTGCATATGAGACGCGGATCTTCCTGCTGGAGCGCTCTGGCAAAGCCTGCGGCGGCCGCCAATCCGTTAATGGCATCCGGATCATCAACCTGGGCAATCCGCAGGATGGAAGCGTTATGACTTATTTTTAAATGCAAGAGAGCTTTAACCATATAAAAAAGCGGATAGAACTCCGCTTCGTGCAGCGCCGGACGGTCACTGTCTGCTATCTCTGATTGAATCGGATTGAGCACGATATTCAGACCTGAAGGAGCACCGGATACTTGCTGCTTAGTAATGCCTTTCAACAAAGTGATATAATCCTCTGCCTTCAAAGGATCAATCTCAAAATGTCCCTCGTCTATCTGACGAAAATGGGTTCCCGGTTTAACCCAAACTACTGTGACAGCAGACCATCCATTGCTGTGGATATAAGCGCGCAAATTCTCCGTTATTGCCGGATTAACATCCAGGATCAAATAGCAGCCGGCAGCAGGAAAAGGCTGGGAAGAGTTCAGAAGCCCGGACGGCTTCAGGGGGCTGTGAAAGTAACATAAGGAAGACTTATTTGCAAGCGGTGACACCCGTTGCTCATCCGACGCCTGCTTTTTAAAGAGCTCGTCGATCATTTGCAAGCTGTCATTGACACTAATCTCCCGATTTTCAACTTGGGCTAATATAGCATCAAGATTCATATTCACTTTCCCCATAATTCTCTTCCACCCTCCGCTTCACGTCATTCGCACTAATTTCGCCATTCTTCAATTGCTGCAATAGATGCTTCAGCCATGCCTGGTCGTTCGTCTGCCTGGTTTCCCCGGTTGTGGCCACGGAAGCGTAGGATTGGGACAACGTCTGAACAGCGTCACTATGCTCCTCCGGCAGCCAATAGGCTTCTCCGCCGAACGGATAGCCGGGAAGGCTGACTTTAGCAGGTTTGTTGCCGTTATATAACCTTTGCCAATCCACTCCGGCTCCGTTTACCCATTGCTGTATGACATCCTCAAGCTTCTTATCTTGCGGATTTACCGGAGATTGCCCAGTTATAAGCTTCCGTCCCGCGAAGGTGCCCGTATTCCCAGCGCTTCCCGCATACATACCATTAATCGGAGCGTCCCCATGAATGTACCCGTGTAAAGCATCCTTCAAGCCTTCCGTTGAGTCTGCCAAGAAGCCAATCCGCTCTTCCATATCCTCTCTGCCGGTCTGTAAGGTATACGCAATATTCCGCAGCGGGAGATCGGGATTCTTCAGCAAAAACTGATGCAGGCTGATGGCATAAGCTGTTAATCGCGCAGCCGTTGTGGCGGAAAGCGGACAGAAGAGCTTCTCCCCAGGCGGATGCACGGCTACATCCTCTTGCATAAGGTACTCTTGGAGTACGATATGGGCATTTACACCACCGAAGCCAAAGGAGCTTACGCCCGCGCACCGGGGCAATTCACGTTGATCTTCATCCTTCAAGCGCAACCATTCTTTATTCCGGTCCAAAATATAAAAAGGGGAATCTTGCAGTTCAATTTGCGGATTAAGCCGGTTAAAGTGCAGATTGCCCGGCAATATACCGTGCTTCATGGACAGCAATACTTTGATCACCCCGGCAATGCCGGCTCCCGATTCCAAATGGCCGATATTGGTCTTGACGGTCCCTACCGCACAGTAGGGTTGAATTGGCGCGTCAACAGCCGAACCATCACCTGCATGCCGCAGCTGCGCGAACGCTTTTTTCAAGGCATTAAGCTCGATCGGATCACCAAGACTGGTCCCGGTTCCATGCGCTTCAATGTAAGTGACTTGTGCCGGGTCAATCTTTGCTCTTTCATACGCCTGAATCAGCAGATTGCTCTGGGCCTGAGGGTTCGGAGCTGTCAGCGAGACAGCATAGCCGCCATGGTTCACCGCACTTCCTTTGACAACTCCATAGATGTGATCCCCATCCTGAATGGCCTGTTCCAGTGACTTCATGAGCAGCACGCCTGCTCCTTCGCCTCTGACGTACCCGTCAGCCCCCGCATCGAAGGCCTTGCACTTTCCGTCACTGGCAAGCATTCCTGCGTTGCCGAAGGATAAATGCCGCCTTGGCGTACAGAACAAATTAACCCCTCCTGCAAGCGCCTGCTCGCAATCACCGTTAATAATAGCCGAGGCTGCTTGGTGTATCGCCACCAACGAGCCCGAACAGGCTGTCTCTATGGCTACGCTAGGTCCATGCAAATTCAAGAGGTATGAAATCCGGTTAGGAATCATCGAGAAATAGGTCCCGGTTGAAGAATATCCATCCCACCTGGTATCCGTTCCGGAGCCGAGCAAATCATTATAATCGTTATTAAAAACAGCAATGTACACGCCTATTTGTCTGCCTGACAGCTCGGAAGCTTTATAGCCCGCATCCTCAATCGCATGCCAGGCTTCCTCAAGCGTTACCCTCTGCTGCGGGTCCATGAGCTCCGCTTCTCTTCTGGAAATATGAAAAAACTCCGCATCGAACCTTTGGATATCATCCAAAAACCCGCCCCATCTGGAGTTGGTCTTATTCTCATCTCCCTGCGGATCTCCCTCATAGGCAGTCCAATCCCAGCGGCTCTGCGGGACCGGTGTAATTAAATCATCATTATGAATCAGATGCTCCCAGAACTCTTCGGCGCTGCCTGATGCCGGGAAGCGGCAGCTCATGCCAATGATCGCTACGTCCCGGGCTGCAACAGCCGCTTTCTTTTCATATGCCTTTGGCTCGTCAGCTTGGATGGACGGCTCTGCCGCGGGTCTGTTCTTGACCAAATATTGAGCCAGTGAGGAAAGCACCGGATATTCGAACAATAGCGAACTTTTGATGTCAACATGGACAGCCTGGCTAATCTCACGGGCAAATTCACCTAACATTTCGGAATCGGCTCCATAGGCCCGGATATCCATATCTGTCCCGGCAGAAGACACTTCAATTCCGGCAATCCTGCTGAACATTTCAACCAGCCTCTGCTGCATGGCTAATACGGAGGCCAGTTGCTCAAGGGGCCGTTCTTGATCTTGCTCTTGATGATGTACCGGTTGTACTGGAGTCTTGGTCCTTGGCGCCGTGTTCGTTTCATTCCGGTGAGTCTTCTGCTCAAAAGGGTAACCTGGAAGCTGCGGGACGTTATGAAACGTATCCTGCGGATAAAGGAGCTTCCAATGGATATCAACCTTGTCCATCCATAAATCCAGCAAGAGGCGTTTGAATTCATAGACAGGCTCGTAAGCGGCTTGTTCTTTACTGCTTGAGCTGCCCCAACTGAAAACCTTCATGTCCTGGTGATCGAAGCTGCGGAATTCTTGGCGGACAGCCTGCCGTATCCATTCCTGATTAAAGCCCCCGCCCGCTGCTTCATCAGTAAACTGATGAATAATCGTCTCCGTACTGTGATCATAAAAAGGAATCCGTGGTGTTTGAAAGCTCGGCACCCTGCTTTGCGTGCTGTCACTTAGCGCTTGCAGCGCATGGTCTAAAGTAATGGCACCGCTGATTACCAGCGCTACCCATAGCCCGGAACCCATTCCTGTTACCACGTCCGGTGTGAATCCCAGCTCTAGCAATGCGGCTGCGCAGCAATAGTTGATAATAAAAGCTTGCAGCTCGCTATTCTTATCCCATGAATGCTGAAATAAGATGTTCCGTAGTCCGCGCAAAGGTCCATTCCCATTTTTCCTATGATTGATATCGCTTAAAATGGACTTGAACAGCCGGTTCTCTTCAAGCCACGATTTGAAATTACTGTAGTTCTTCCTATCCAGTTCACCAATGTTTAACATTCGCGGTCTGGAATCGGCATTCTTCTGCTGCTCATTTACAAAGGCTGCTAAAGACTTTTTCAACTCTTCTTTGCTGCTGATGACCGAACCGAAGCGATAAGAAAAATGTTCTCTCGTTGTTAACAGCATTCGGCAGCAGTCCTGAAGGGCAACGCCGGAAAAATATTCACTGTCAGCAAACGTCTTCCATGTCCCCGCCAATTCCTCCAGCGCACTCATCGACCGGCAGGATAGAGCAAAAATATGAAACTGCTCTTTCGGTTCGATATTCTTCTTCAATGCAGATGACATCGGAATATATTCCTCCAATAATACATAGGAGTTAACCCCTCCCATGCTGTATGAATTAATACCTGCACGCAAATGTGAATATCCCGGTTCCGGTCTCCATTCCTTCATGGAAGCCGCAAATTCAAAAGGACTTCTCTCTATATCAATGGTCTGGTTCGGATAGTTAAATTGGGGCAAGGCGGGCAATTGCTTATGTTTCATCATTAGCATGATTTTGATAATGCCCGCGATACCCGAAGCAGCCTCAGTATGTCCGATAATTGGTTTTAAGGAGCCGATCCGGCAAAAGCGGACCTTATCCGTATTTTTTCTGTAAAAGTTGGTTAGTGAAGCTATTTCTGTTGTATCTCCGGCATAGGTGCCGGTGCCATGTGCTTCGACGTAATTGACGGACTCCGGCGGAAAACCGGACAGCTGGTGCGCCTTTAACATCGCCTCCTGCTGCGCTCCGGCGCTTGGCACCAGAATAGAGCGTGTGGTTCCCCCGTGAGTTACTGCCGAGCCTTTTATCACTCCATAGATCGTATTTCTATCCTGTATGGCCGCATCTAAACGGCGCAACAGGAGTACGCCCACTCCATCCGCAGGAACATAACCGTTGGCATTTTCCTGAAAGGATCTGCATTCTCCATTGGGGCTAAGCAAGCCCATTTTGGAAAAAGATACGTACTTGTTCGGGTCCAGATTCAAATTAGCTGCGCTGACGAAAGCATAATCGCATTCTCTTTTTTGCAAAGAAGAAGCCGCCAAATGCAGCGCGGTCAACGAGGAAGAGCAAGCGGCATTAACCGGCAAGCTCATTCCCTTCAAGTTATAAAAATATGAAATGCGGTTGGCCAGGAAGCTCTCATAGTTACCCGTAGTTCTATATCTGTCATCTCCTGCAGCAAAAGGTGACTGTGCGGGGAAATCCGTTGCCATCGCCCCTGTATAAACCGATGTAACCGCGCTTTGCAGCTCCGCCAGCGAAACCCCGGCATCCTCTATGCAATGCCAGGTTTCCTGAAGCAAAAGACGCTGCTGCGGGTCCATCGCGGCTGCTTCCCTTGGCGACATGTGAAAAAAAAGATGATCGAAGTCGTAGATATCCTCAATCATCCCGCCCCATTTGCTGATGCTTTTTCCCGTCTGCTTTTTGTCAGGATGATAGTACTGGTCATAGGACCAGCGATCCGCGGGGATTTCACGAATATAACGTTCACCCGTTGTTAAATTGTCCCATAGCTGTCCATAATTCTTCGCTCCTGGGAAGCGGGCTGCCATACCGATGATTGCGATCCCAGGTTCTTTTTCCCGACTATTGTTGATAAAAACCATCGTATTCCTCCTAGCCCTTTGAGCTGAACAATCTTGATATAACGGGGACCCGTTTCTGGCGTTTAAGCATCAAATCGGTGATGTTCTGATAACACATTTGCAGCCCGGGATACAGGGTCGAGATGAGCGAGAATAAGATGATAATAGCAAAGGAAAAGACAACATCACCCACCTTCATGAATGGGAAGAAGCTCTCTCCGCCAAGCACGAAGCTTACAGCCCCCGGTCCTACGTAAATCCCGGCTTTGGAGAAATAAAGGACAAGCACGGCAGACAGAACGAATGCAACAAGCAAGGAGAGCAGCGATAGAAAAAACAATTCATAGAACACAATCAGATAAGTTTGCATACGGCTGTATCCAATAGCTCTCATACTTCCGAATTCCTTTAACCGTTCGAATATGTTCATTTTGATTGTGGTATACACTCCTGCCGCTATCACACACAGGAAGAAAATAAAGAAGATATTGAAGAAGAGCTTCATAATTTTGGAGGTATTCGTATAAAATTCCGAAGCCAGTGAATAAGGCTCCGCTCGCAGCACCGGGTTTCCTCTCAACAATTCGGCATCCAATGCGGATGAGAATGCTCCGGCGTTAGCACTGTTCTTAAGATACAGCCTGCCGATATCGAAGTATTCCGGCTCTACAGCCAATAGCTTTCTTAAATAGCTGTCCGGCACATAAGCATAAATATTATTGTAACCGGCTCCGTTCGCGTAGGTTCCGGCTATATGGAAATTTGCGCTTTTGGCCTGACCCTCCGCCGAGGTGTAATCGATCGTAATGGTATCTCCGACCTTCAGATTGTTATCTGCCAGCTTTTCTTCGCTGAGATAAAGATCATTTTCCTGCTTAAAATCGAAAGTACCGCTGTCCGGTTCCACCGTCTTCGTATCACTGAAGAAATGTCCGCTCGCTTCCGTAAGCCCATACAGCATGACAAAATCCATCGAGCTGCCTTTCATAATATAAGCATTACGATGAATGGTAGGATAAAAAGCCTTGATCTCATCATCATGCTTCTGTAAGTAAGCATCCAGTCTCTGAAGAGCCGCCTTATTCTCAGCGTCCTTTCGCAGATCATATGTCTTGCCGTTCTCGGAGAATTTACCAGGGTCGCTGCCGCTGATCTTTTGTTGCTCTTCCCATTCCACGGCCACATGTCCCGACTGGATGTTCATATACCCCTTTAATACCTGCTGCTGAACTCCGTTCATGGCAGACGTGCTAAGCAGGATAAATAAACAGGAAATAAAGATAGCGGCACCGATCATTGCTGACCTTTTTTTGTGGGCAAATATATTGCGTAAAGCGATTTTTATCAGCACCATTACAGTTCCCCTCCCCAAAGTGTTGTCAGCATCTGCTTCATCCTTCTTGTAAAGCTTCAACAGGCTTGAGTGAGGATATCCTGAATGAAGGGATAAGCGACGATAGCAATCCAATTGCCAGCATGATGCCTATGATCGGAAGAACCTGTACGGCATTATATTGGATAAAAAATTCACTTCCCATGACATAGGTTAAAGGAGGCATCGTATGAATCGCGATATGGGATAATCCGGCTACAATGCCGCTGCCAATAACAAATCCGGCGATATTAAAAAATAAGCAGATCAGCAAAATTTCAGCGATGAAGATCAGGATAATATTGTTTCTGCTAAAGCCGATGGCCCTCATGGTCCCGATCTCCTGACGTCTTTCCACAGCGATCATCAGGATTAGATTCATTAACAGGACGGCGGTAATGAACAACAGGATGAACATAAAACCAAAGAACAATGCTTTATACAGGGTAACCCCGCCCATAATAAAGCCTCCCATGTCTTTCCATGCCGATACCTTAACATCGCTTGCCGTCAAACCGAGACCGTGTAATTTATTTTGCAGCAGACTCGTGTCGTCCGTCTTCGGGTTTGCTCTGTCATACACTATAATTTCAGAGACTTCCCCGTTCTCAAAGCCGATAAAATGCTGCGCACTAGGGAGCTGGGTGTAAGCAGCCGAATAACCAAACATACTGAGCATTTCAAAATCGCCTATTCCAACAACCTTTAGCTTTCCGTCCGGCGCCGGAGGATTCAGCTTCATAGAATAGACTTCGATACTGTCTCCTACCTTAACGCCAAGCTTGGTTGCCTGGGCGGTGGTCAACAGTATTTCTCCTTCGCCGCTCCCATCAAGATAACGTCCGTCCGTTAATTTGAAGGCTTGTTTATACTCCGGGAAATCCTGGTCCAGTCCGACCAGTGTGACCGGATATTTCGCTCCATTGGCGGTTAGTATGGTACTGAAGCGGACCCGCCGGACCGCCAGCTCGGTTTCGCTCTCAATTTCGGATACGATCTGATTGGCTTCTGCTTTATCCATGAAGCTCTTGCTGTTAGCCTGATGCTTCATCGTTACCATATCCGCATCAGTAGCACTAGCCGGTCTGATCTGCAAGTTGCCCGTCACCGCCTGGATGATCTTATCCTCCATCCCGCTCCGCATAGTGCTGACAAAAGAGCTGAATACGATATAAAGGATGGTCGCGAACATAACAAAAAAACCGATCATGAAAGAGCGGCCTTTATTCTGAAACATATTCCTAAAAGAGATTCGGAACATATTCAGTCTCCCTTCCCGCCGATAATTACGCCGTCTTCAATGCGGAGTATTTTATCTGCTCTCTCCATGATTTTGGGATCATGGGTGGAGAATACAAAGGTCGTGTTCTCCGTGCTGCGGATATGCTTCATCAGATCAATGATTTCGATAGCCACCTTGGAATCGAGATTGGCTGTCGGTTCGTCCGCCAGCACTAGCTGCGGCTTCGTCACAAGCGCTCTGGCGACCGCTACACGCTGCCTTTGGCCTCCCGACAGTTCTGAAGGCTTTCTTTGGCCAAAGTCTTTCAAGCCCACAGCTTCGATGAAGTGATTAACTCTCTTCTTACGCTCTGAAGCACTGACTTCCTTCATAATGAGCAGCGGCAATTCTACATTCTCATATACATTCAGGACAGGGATCAGATTAAAGCTCTGAAAGATGAAGCCGATTGTTCTTAAACGCAGTTGATCCAACTGGTGTTCCGTCAAGTTATTGACCTGAGTGCCGCCAATCCATATCTCCCCGCTGGTAGGCCGGTCCAGACAGCCAATCAGATTTAATAAAGTTGATTTCCCGCTGCCGGAGGCTCCGGCTATGGTTGAAAAATCACCCTTGTCTATTTTCAGATTGACCCCGCGTAAAGCTTTGATATCCGTCTCACCCAAGCGGTAGTTTTTGATCACATTTTTAATTACAATCAACGCACATCCCCCTCACATGACTATTCCCACGGAAATTTTTTGTAGAGCAGATAGTTTCGGATGTCTTCTTTAATCCGCGGGTCTGATACCAGGCTGTTCGTTCTTTCGATTGCCATTTCTTCCATCTCATTGTCAATCAGCCAAAGCTTGCGGAAATAGGCTTTCATGTTAAGAACCGTTTCCGATTTTATTCTGAGCAGCCTTTGGCTGAACTGGTGAATGCTCTCTGGCGGAGAATCATGGATTTCATCGATGAGATTCATGGACAAGGCCGCTTCTGCACCAACCGGCATTGTGGTTAACGACAGGACATAAGCTTTCTGATAACCGGTTCTGCGCATGATATAGGGTACCGCCATCGAAGGCAACAGTCCCCATAACGCTTCGGAAAGAGCGAACCTTGATCTGGGGGTGGCAATAACCAAGTCAGATGCGGCCATAATCCCTAAACCGCCGGCAATGGCTTCACCATCCACTACAGAGATAATAACTTTGGGAAATAACGAAATACGTTTGAGTGTATGCATGTATAACGTACTCAATTCCAGCGTGGCACCGTCGTCCCCCCGGGCAGAGGTTTCAGTAACTTCCGAGAAATCCATCCCTGTACAAAAATAACCCGGCTGTCCCTGCAAGACAATGATCTTGCAGGGATCTCCTTCCAGCTCATCCAGCAGCGTGTTTAATTCCAGCAGCAGTTCCCTGTTAATGCTGTTCCGGGCCGCTCTCCGGTTCAAGGTGATCTGGGTTCCATAGCTCATACGTTCGACTAGTAAGGTATTCATGGTCATCCCTGCGCTCTCCGGTCAATTTAGCTAAAGCGGTATTCACGGTGGAATTCCGTAACTTTGTCCAGCACAAGCATATTCCGGCCTTCAAAATAATGCTCATACATTGCGGAGAACGGAGCCACATCGACCGTCTTGTTCTGTACTCCAAAGATCCATTCCAGATTCAAATCCAGCAGACGGTCATATTCATCCATGTTCAGAGGATAACGTCTGGACAACTGCTGCTGGATGTTCATTTGCTTGATCTTCCGCTTGGAATCCGGCGTGACGATACCGCTGTAAAATTCAGAAGAGCAACCCGAACCGTATGAGAATATGCCCAGGCGCTTCACATTGTTAATCTCACCATTGTCCAGCAGACTGCAGAGAGCCATATACACAGTAGCGGAATAGATATTCCCTACCTGCACGCAATGCTGAATGGATGGACTTACACGTCTGGCAAAGTCCGCTTCAATCAAATCCGGCTTGAGCCGGTATAAGTCCCGCATCATCTTCCGGTGACCGCCTTTAACCATTCCGGCAAAGGGAGTATGGAATACCAGATAGTCAAAGGTTTCACGAAAATCCGCTTCGTCTACTCTCTCTGTATAATTCTTATAGCTATTTTCCAGACAATCCAGATAGGAGAGCAGCGACAAATCAGGGTCCCCGGTCTCTATTTCCGGCAATGGTCTGCAGGTATCCATGACCTCATAACCATAGTAGCCGGTTGCTCCCCAGTCGAGCTCCAGGATGTCCGGCTTGTCGCTGACCAGCATCGCTACTGCGCCCACGGCTTGTGACACTTCCGCATAGGTTTTCTTGGCGGCTGCGCGGGCAACGTCGCTTGCAATTACAAGAGCTTTGGCGCCCGGAGAAGCGCCGGATGCGATGAAACTTGCTGCCATGTGCAGAGCCGCTGTACCTCCATAACAGGCCTGCTTCAGCTCAAATAAGCGGCAGTTCCGGTTCAGGCCCAAATAATCATGAATATACGTACTCAGAGATTTGCCGAAATCAAGACCGGACTCACTGGCCGTAATGACGAGTTCGATCCGGCCTTTATCCTCTGCCGATAATTGATCAACAATGGGCTTGGCCGCGTTAACCGCGTTGGTAACCGTATCTTCACAAGGAAGCCCCATGGATTTGTTGACCATCATCAGATTATTGAAACGTTCCAGATCCAGACCTCTTTCTTCAAAAATAGTTCTAACAGGTATGAAAGAAGGTCCGGCATATAAATTTATCGACTCAATCCCTACGCTCACGTATTTCAACCCCTTGTAAATAGAATGCTGGAGTTCACTCCGCCAAAGCCAAAAGAATTGCTAAGTGCTGCCTCCACTTGATATTGTTCGGCAGTCTTCCCTGTGAAACGGAACCGCTCATCAATCGGCTGCTCGAGGTTAATATTCGGATGCAGGAATCCGTGAACCATTTGCTGTACTGTCGCTATGGCCTCAACAATCCCTGCGGAATACAGGCAGTGCCCCGTCAAACATTTGGTCGAATTCAACCAGATCATTGACGTTTCTTCCTGGAACACCTGGCGGATGGCAGCTAATTCCGTACGGTCGCCGAGAGGCGTCGAAGTGCCATGTGTATTGATATATTGTATTTCCCCGATAGATTTGCGGGCCTGCAAAATACAACGCTCCATGACTTGTGCTTCCCCATCCGTGCTCGGATCGGATGACCGATTTCCGTCCAGTTGCGAGGCCGTTCCGGCTATCTCCGCCCATACGGCAACGCCTCGCTTCTCCGCATGTTCCCTGGATTCCAGCAAGAGGCAGCCGCTGGCTTGACCATAAATAAACCCTTCGTGGGAAGGGTCAAAAGGGCGGCTTGCCGCAACTGGATTCTCCGTAAAGCTCCTGCCGCCCAGTGCGCCCATATTAAAATATCCATATAATTCCATTGGAGTTAAGTCCGCCATGGGACCCGCTACCAGACAGGCATCGATGTAACCGTGCCTAATCAACCGTTCTGCCTGAATAATTGCCATATTCCCGCTTGCCGAAGCCCCGCCGACTGTGAAGCCTTCTCCCCGAATCCCGAAAATTTCGCTGAGGACACCGACATAATTCGTATCCATCTGCTGAAGGATCAAGTTTGGTGACGTATACTCTGGAGAATGACGGAATTTATCTACATTGTCATACAGCACAGCCGTAGTTAAATTGCTGCCGGCAACGATTATACCTATCCGGCCCGGCTCCATTTCTTTCTGCTGCAATTCTGCCATTCTCCAGGCTTCCATTGCGGCAATTATGGTCGTCTTCATCGACTTGCTCATGCGGTTGAAGCCTTTTTTGGCTTGTGAGACAAGTCTGCCGCTATCCGGCTCATAGGAGGCAAAGTCAACATTGAACTCACCAAGCAGTGCCCCGACTTGAACCGGAAAATCAGGCAGCGCGGGCAAGACGAGCTTCGCCGCACCGCTATTTCCTTGCTTCAGTGATTCCGTGAACGCTTCAATGCCGTGCCCGATTGAACTGACAATTCCCATTCCAGTTACAGCAACCTTCACTCCGCTATGAACGAGATTCACTGAAGCGCAGCCTTCTTCTGGAAGAGGAACTCTGCCAATTCTTGAATGCTTCGGGTCTGGGCCATCTCAACGAGCGGCACTTTAATCTCCAGCTTCTCCATGACTGTCAGAATGATATCCATACGGTCCAATGAATTGGCACCCAAATCTTTAAGTGACTGATCCTGCCGGATATTGTTAACATCAACATCTTCCAAGGTTTCTGTAATGCAGTCTTTCAGCAATTCCAATACGTATTCCTTATTCATGGGCTTATCCTCCATTTAATTAAAATTTAGTAGACACTTGTTCAAGACTGTTCGTGTTTCTCCACTGAAAACGCTCATTCAGCAGGCTGGCCGCATCGGTCATGATCTTCTCTCCAATGGCCCAGGCATGCCGCTGGCGCCAATCCTCCAAAGGAGTTCCCTTCACCCAATGATTAAATGCACCAAGCGCGGAACCGCTGTAAATCTGAAAATCCACTTTCCGTTCTTTGAACCCCTTTAAAGCCAACTGATAGCTGCCGCTCAAATACGAGCGGAACAACAGGGCCATCTTAACCTTCGGGTTTTGTTCCGCTTTGGCAATTTCGTCCGGTTCGAGCTGCAATTTGAGTTCTTGATAAGCGGCTGAGAAACTTTTCTTAAAATACTTATCTTCGAGTTGTGACCTTAAAGAGTCACTGATCTCCTCCAAAGCGCCGAATTGCCGGTAAGTCTCATACAGCTTGTTAGCCCGGACAGGAAAGAACACTCCCTTTTTGACAACCTGCACTCTGGCTCCGATCTCGAACATATGCTCCGAAGGGGCGTACCCGGTGTCCTGCACACTAATTTGCTGCAAAATATCTTTGACCAGTTCACTCGTATTGGCTTCCACCGTACATTGATTAATCGATCCCGTCACAATAAAATCGGCACCGAGCACGAATGCCGCTGCCGCTGCTTCCGGCGTCCCTAATCCTCCGCCGAGTCCTATTCTAACTCTCTTCTTGTAACCGAATTTGCGCTGTGCATCCCTGGCCAGCTTCAAGATTAGCGGGAAAATCGCCAGTGCCGTGCCCTGATCGGTATATCCTCCGCAATCGCCCAGCACACATAGATCATCAATCATAGGGATTTCATATGACAACTGTGCTTCCTCGGCGGTGATCCATTGCTCCTCCAGCAGTTTATCCACCACGTTCCTTGGGGGAGGGCTCAGATAAATCTCTGCAATCTCGGGCCGTGAAGCCTTGAGCAGAATTCTCCGGGCCGGAACAACCCGGCCTGCGGAATCTCTTCTGAGGCCTTGAACTCTGAACTTAACCAATGCGGCACTTAGACTAATGTAGCTGGAAGCCTCGATACTCTGAACCCCTTGGTTGATCAACAGCTCCAGCAGTTGCTCCTCACGTCTCGGGTTGCTGTATTCATACATTACATTGACGGCAAACGGATGCCGGCCGCCCAGCTCTTGTCTCAAATAATCAAGCGACGCTCTGATCTCATCCAATTTCAGCCCTTCCGTACCGAGACAGCTCATCATGCCATGCTTGCTCATTGCCACAACAAACTCCTTGGAAGAAATTCCCCGGCCCATGGCTCCAATCCAATAAGCGTATTTCAATTGGTAATCCTCTTTAAATTCCGTACTGCCGAGCTGGTCCGTCAACAAATCTTGGGCAGCTGCGGGCGCGGAAGCAAGCGGACTGCTGTCAGTCTGGATTTGGTCCTGAGCCTGAACCCGGGCTTCAGGTTCAATTCCTTCGGCGGTCTTCTTCGGTTCATTAACGACCATTGGCTCAACAACGACCAGTGGCTCCGCATCCCGTTGGATCGTCTTCACAAGCCCATCCATCACATGACCCGGCCCGACCTGCTTATACTCCATCTCCCCTTTTCCCATGAGGTAGCGGATGCTTTCCGTCCACTTCACAGAGCTTGTAATCTGATCCGCCAGAATGCTTTTGACAGATTCATCAATATAAGGTCTGGCAAGAACATTAGAAATGACAGGGATTTTAAGCGGAGAGAAAGAAAACCCTGCTAGATAATCTTTGAATTCCAATTTCACCGATTCCATATACCGGGAATGAAACGCTCCGCTTACCGCCAGGATAACATAGTTGTAAGCGCCTGCATTTTCAAACACCTCTTTAGCCTGCTCAATATCAGCTTGAGGACCGGATATCACAATTTGCTTCGGTGTATTCAGATTGGCAATATCAATTCGATTAAATCTCTCATCCTGCAAAATAGCATGAACCGCCTCTTCTTCAAGACCCAGTACAGCAGCCATTCCGCCGCCTGAGACGGTACCCATCAGCCTCCCTCTTCTTTGGACAAGCTGGAGCCCGGTGGCAAAATCAAAGGCTTCCGCTGCGAACAAAGCATTGTATTCTCCCAAGCTATGGCCCGCGAGGTAGTCGGGCTTAATCCCCGTCTCTCTTAGAACTTGCAGGTAACTCAAGGCATTCACGACATATAGGGCAGGCTGGGTATACTGGGTAAGTCCCAATTTCCGCTCCGGGTCTTCCAGGCATAACTGTTGTAGAGAATAGCCCAGAATGTCATCCGCGGTCTCAACATATTCTTTGAAGTTCTCAAATAATTCCTCTCCCATGCCCTTGAACTGAGAGCCTTGACCGGGGAACAGATACGTTGTCATACGTCACCTCATTATCTAATTTTTGGATAACATCAGCGTCTTCTTCAGAGTGTCTATGTTAAATTCACGGCTGAACGGTGTTAATATCGTATGCGGCTGCGACACAGAAGCTTGTGACAGGTTGTACTTGACCATTGTAGCGAGGGTGCCGGAAGGGCCCGTATCAACGTACAAGTGCGGAGCAGACTGCTCCAGGCCGGATATAGCCTCACGGAACAGAATAGGATATCGGATTACATTCCAGAAATAAGCTTCCGGCAGCCGGGAGATTTCTTTTCCATACAAGCTGGATATAAAAGAGATCTGAGGCGCTTGAAAGCTCATAGAGCTTAAATACATTTTGTACCTGGAACCGGCCCCGTTGAGCATTGGAGAATGAAAGGCATACCGCACTGGCAGCTTAACGGAGAGGATATGGCGCTTATCCAACTCATGCACCACTTTTTCCAGATCGCCTGTACTGCCCGATATGACAAAATGCATGTTGTAATTTTCTGATACCAAGCTGCATTTTTCATGAATATACGGTATTTGGCTGAACAGCCCGGGATCACCGATAATAGCCAGCATTCCCCCTTGTTCGCAGCCCTCTTCGATATACCGGACTTGAGCTACAAGCATATCTACGGCCTGCTCCACTGTAATCATCCCTGCGACTGCCGCCGCGGCGAACTCTCCCAGACTTGTTCCCAGCACATACTCCGGAATGATCCCTTCATCCATCAAAGTGCGCGCAAGGGCGTATTCCACCATGAATATGGATAGATGGGTTAACGGTAAATGATCAAATACCTCTGTGGCCTTCCGGCCAGTATCATACAGTTCATGCAGCAGACTGAAACCCATGTGCTGCTGAACCTGCTCATCGAGCATGTGCATATAGCTTCTGAATGTAGAATTCCCCTGAAACAAATGGTTGCCCATTTGGTAATATTGAGAACCTTGACCTGAGAACAGGAATACGATGGACGGATTCACGGTTTCCTCTCCTATCTGTTGCCCGCTTATTTAAAGCTGAAAATATTTTTCTGATTTGCACGCATGCGAAAATCCACAAAATGGCTTTTTTTATAAATCTGAAAATAAATATTATCTTCTTTAAGACTGCCGAGGGTATGACCCGCGCTTTTGCCGAACGAATGCCCTGGGTATATTTTCACATGATCAGGCACATAGCTCTTAATCATTTGTATGCTCTCATACATGTCGGAAGGTGAGCCTCCCGGGCAATTGCAGATGCCGCAGCCTTCAATAAATACCGTATCCCCGGAAAACATACTGTCTGTCAGCAGGTAGCAGGTGCTGCCCGCCGTATGTCCTGGAGTTAACAGGCATTCTATGACGGTATCCCCGATACTGATGTGGTCCATGTGCTGGAAACCGATGAGATTGGGACTTTGATAGTGATAATAGTCAATTTCGATGTTCGACATATACACCTTGGGCTGATACAAATTTATCAAGGGCTGGACAAGATTCACATGATCATCGTGAGAATGTGTCAACAATATCGAGGACACTTCAACGTTCAACCTCTTCAGCAGGTCCGTGAATTTCCTGATTTCCCAAGCTGGATCTACAATTCCCGCATATCTGGTGGCCTTATCTACAATAATGTAGCTGTAGTTGAGAAAATGAAAAAAACCTGTTTTGAGCTCATGAATCTCATAGCCATTATTCAAACAAAACCGCCCCCCTTACCTTCTATTACCATTAACTTCTCATCGTTCCATCCTGTCAATGAATACTCGCAATCTTTCTTATAAGGAAATGCTATAGAAAAGATATAGTCGTTATAGTGATGAGAAATTACTCGAAAATGCGGGAAATGGCTAAAGTTCACTTCATAGCCACTGTCTGCGACGATAATCTGTTTAACCTCCAATATTTCAAGGTCCAAAGTAAATCCAGTCCGGATAGCTTTCGACAATGCTTCCTTGGCTGTCCACAGTAGGGTTAAACTGACTTCCTGTGCTATAGGCAGCAGAACAAGCAACTCTTGTTCCCTAACAGAAATCGTCTTATACAGTAATGACGAGTTCGCAGCATTGACAACTTCGATATCAACCCCGGTGGGACAGTCCTCAAAAAAAGAAATGGCAGCTCCCAGTAAGCCTGAATGGCTTATCGAGACCTGCACACCTCTTTCTAGCGGATAGCCGACGATCATCGGTTGTCCGAAGAATCCATTTTCTATTCTGATGTATTTCACATTTATGTTTCCTAAGAGCGAGGATATCGCATACTTGGCTGCATATCTGCCAATGAGATAGCTTTGCGCCTTTTTGGGAAAAGTGAGCTGCCGATAATAGCTAAGTTCTTGAGGATGCAATGTATTCTCAGCGTCCTTGCCCGAAATATCTGCGAAATCGGTGATTACCAAGCAAGCATTGTATATACGGTCATCCAACCTAATTCGTAATTCCTGGACATAGCCATCTGAAAAAAGGACTTTTTTTGTCAGACCGTTCACTCCTCTAAATAAAAAAATTAACCTTCCGTTTACAGTTTGTTTACAATTGTAAATATTTTACATATTTTCGGACGGTTCATCACCATTCGTGCTTCGAAATACACGCATTTTGAATCATATGTACTTTAAGACGGAGCTAACGTGCCGAAACAGCGATTAGTCAATCTGAAAGATTGGAATAGGAATATATATAAATAAGTATTATTACCTAAATATCCAATAGGTCCTATACATGTTTATATATTAAATATTTAAAATGATTTTTATTATGATAAAAATCACATTTTTTTGGTGCTTGTGTTGTGAATAGTGTTAATGATTTTACTGGTATAACAACGCATTCATATCCGGTAAATTGTAATGTTTAGTAATTTTAGTGATTTTAGTGATTTTGACACTTGATTTACAGTCGATATTTGACATATATTTCATCTAAACCATGTAATTCTCTTAATAAATCCCATGTATGATATGTTAATAGTTATTTCTTACCACTAAGCACACTATCAAACACAGCATTCGTCCTCTTGATTCACTTCTCCTCTTTGTTCAGACAGCAAAGTATTCAATGGACTCAAATCTGCTTCAAAGCTCACCAAAAATATTGAGGTGTTGAGAATGGTTAATTGGTATGCCTTGTTTGTCGAAAGTGGTAAAGAAGATCTCGTGCAGAAGCATCTCCATTTGAAATTCGATCAATGTGCATTGCAAACCCTGGTTCCCAGAAGAAAAATTACGGAGAAGAAACAAGGCATAGTTAAACATGTGTTCAAAAAAATGTTTCCGGGGTATGTTTTTATTCAAACGGAAATGGACAGTGTCATTTACAATGACATTAAAAGCACTCCACGGATATTCACGCTGGTTAACATCGGTAAATATTACGAAGGTAAGGAAACCCATTTTTCAAGCATTGCTCTTGAAGAAATGGACGTGATATTAAAGCTGGTCGGCCCCGGAGGGTGCATTGATTACTCTACCGTTCACGTCGACAAGGACTCCAAGGTCTCTGTTATTTCAGGCCCTCTCAAGGGCTTTGAAGGCATCATTAAAAAGATTGACAAGCATAAAAACAGGGCAAAAATCGTAATTAACTTGCTCAATCAGAATCTGACCGTTGATGTAGGCATAGAAGTCCTTCGTGAAGTATTATAAAGGTCATGCCTAATTAAATTCATCCTGAATTTCGAAAGCCTTTAGTCACAAGGCTCGACCTAACAACAGGCACCATCGACCAATATTTGAAATAGAAAAAGTGTTAAAAAATAGTCGGTACCATTCCCCCATCTATACGGATTGGAGAACCTTTAAATGCGGATGCATAAGGACTACATACAAATGCAGCTAGTCTACCTATTTCAATAGGCTTGATAAATCGCTGTATTTCAGATTGAGGTAGGTTTGTAGTCATAAATTCTTTCTCTTTTTCTGAAAAAATCATATCTTCATTAGGGTACATACCCTCAATTATTTGATGCACATTTTCAGAGAGTGTTGGTCCTGGCATGATCGTATTGACTGTAACTTCTGTTCCTTTTGTTAATTTAGATAAGCTTTTTGACAATGATAATAGCATTGATTTTGTCATACAATACTGAGGCATTTGTCCTGAAGGCATAATGGCTTCTTCACTCGCAATAAAGATAATGCGGCCATAATCATTTTTCAACATTTTAGGTAAATAAAATTTAGATAATCCATTTGCAGCAAGAACATTAGTACGGAAATATTTTTCCCATACTTCATCGTCAACGTCCTCATATTGCATGATTTCATAAATACCCATGTTATTAACTAAAATATCAACATTGGGATATTTTTCAAATAAAGCTTCTCTTTGCCCAATATCCACAATATCGGCTGTAGCATTTTGAGGAGAGGTAGCCGGGAAATCTGACTTAATTTCATTTACGGTTCGTTCTACCTCTTCATAATTTCGTCCATTAATTAGTACATTAACACCTTCTTTGGCAAGTTCAATAGCAATTGCTTTACCTATACCTTTCGTTGATCCTGTAACTAAAGCTGTTTTATTGTTTAATCCCATATCCATATTACATTTCTCCTTTTCTTCAAAACTATGTCATGATCAGCTCCCCTTTAAAATCGCCCCTTTCATTCGTTTGTCATTCACGGCAAGCTGATTAGTAGTCATTTTTAAAAGAGTCTTGTGCTCCGGATAGTGATTATATTACTTTGTCTGGATTGTTCAGTAACTAGCATATTGCGCCAAAGTTCTTGTTTAACACGCCAAATGATGAAACTCAGGGAATTCTATTAATGAAACGCCAATTTGAAGGAGTATCACCTTCCCAAAGGCGGAAGGCGCGGTAGAACGAGTTCTGGTCTTCATATCCAATCAAGAAAGCCACTTCTTTAATATCGAGCGAGGGGTCTGCCAAGTACTCTCGTGCCTGCTCATGTCTAGCTTGTGTCAACAGATGCTTGAAGCTCGTGTTTTCGGCAGTAAGCCGGCGCTGCAAGGTACGATCGCTCATACTGAGCTCCTTCGCGACAGCCTGAATGCCGGGGCGCCCTCCTGTGAGGCTGCGTTTCATGATCCATTTGACCTTCTCGGTAATTGAGCAGCTGCGCTGCTGTTCATTGAGCGATCGGTCAAGAACGGGAGTCAGGATCTCCAGCAACTCTTCGTTGTACGAGACAAAGGGGCGGTCCAGATCTCTTCGATGTAGCGTCAACCGGTTACATTTTGCACCAATCCGGATACGGCAGCCGAAGTAAGCTTCAAGGGCCTGTACATCGCCCATTGAGTGCGAAAATTCGACGAACCGCGCCGTCAAAGGTTGACCTGTGCCCCGGCGCCCAAGCTCCAGAAGACATGCCAGCGTGATACCAACCAGCATCGGCGGACCGGGTTGATCGGTATACAGCCATTCCAGTTCGATTGTACAGTGCTCGCCATCCTCGGTGATACGTAAGCTTTCGGGGGGACACAGTTGTTTGTACCGAGCCATTCGGTTTAGAGCGTCGCGGTAGTCACGAGCGTGGTAAGTCGCTAAGACGGTCGGTGGGTACTTCGCTGTTTCAAAGACGGTCGCAAGCTCGATGATTCCTTTGGCAGTGTCACCAATGAGATCGGAATAAGCCTGCCAGATCGCGAAATATTGGGCGGTGGTGACTACTGGTTCAGTAATAATGGTGAGCGGCAGTCGTGCTTTGCGAGCTACGTCGTGGGCGGCAATCCCTAATTGACGTAATCCTGCCCAAAATCCTGGCGGGATTTTAATACGGTCAGAGGTATGAGACTTCATACATATGGGCCTCCTTTAGCTGCTTACATATTCATTAGTGGAGCTGTTGCAGAATCCTGCCCGTTCGCGGAACGCGGAACGGGCTGCCGATCAATCTCTCGGCAGCCTCGTGATGTAGTTTATTGAGCTTTCGTTTTCCGTTAGCGCAACGTTCATTCACCAATTATTAAGATGTCGATGTAGTCGTTCTATGTGTTTCTAAATTCTTATTCGTTAACTCCTTATAAATAGCAACTGCAAACAATACAACACCAATAACCATGAACAAAATGCTTATTATATAGGGTACTCTAAGCATCGTTGCATCCAAAGCCAATGAGAATTTTCCAGGAGGATCGCTCCATCCCGTCATATGTGGAACGTAGTCTGCAATTGCCCAATATACCATACCAAATAGTAAGGTTCCGGCTAATAAGAAAGTTGATCCAGCTATTAGGAATGATCTTCTCATGACTCCCCACCTCTGTCCGTTTATAATGGTTAACTCACCTTCATTACGAATAATCCAATATTACCATAATACAGTGGTTTATTACTCCGTTATCCTGGCCATTAGCGTAATGAGGCTGCCGATCGATTCCCGGCAGCCTCGTGATGTAGTTTGTTGAGCTCTCGTTTCCCGTTTGTTGAATGTTGCTAATGTAATTGAACTCCATAAATCGTCAGTCTTCGATTTATTTTTGGGGTCTAGCCGCAAAACATTCATTCCCTTCTATGTCTCAATACATGACCTACGAAATAATCTCCTTCCTGTTCAGTTTCACACTCGCTTAACAAACATATGTTCTTGTGTTATGCTAAATCCATCAAACTGCGATGGAGGCGTATCTCATGAAGGTGGTTAAAACACTCAAACATCCAAGCACGTCTCACCACCGCATGCTGGATGCGACTCTCCATGTGTATCAAGAGGCGCTGTCGTTTTTGATTACGGTCATTCAAGAGCAGTTTATAGCCTTGGCATCGTTATCCACCCAAGCGGTGGTGACGGCGGTAGAACGGCTGACTCACCGTACCAAGCACAATCCCAATCCGTTCTACGCCGAATTCGATCAACGCTTTTATAAGTTTCCTTCGTACTTCCGCAGAAGTGCCATTGCGGAAGCGTTTGGCATTGTAAAAAGCCATCAATCCCGTTTTCAGCTTTGGCAAGCCGAGCGGCAACACGCCCAGCAAGAAGGGAAACGCTTTTCGAAGAAACCGCCGGCACTCCAAGCTCAGCATCAGGCGTTCCCTTGCTTCTACAAAGGCAATATGTTCATTCGAACCTCCAATAGGGCAGCCAAGATCAAGGTATTTCATCAAGGCGATTGGATCTGGCTCCCCATTACCTTTAAGGGACAAGACCTATTTAAACGTAACGTGTGGAGCATGAAAGAATGCAGCCCCACATTGGTTCGAAAAGGAAAACGCTATGCCCTTCATATCGCCTATGAGGGAGATGTAAAGTTGACCCAGACGGAACGTTCCAAGCAGCGGGTGTGTGCCGTTGATTTGGGATTAACGAATTCCGCAGTCTGTTCCGTGATGGACGCAAGCGGCACTGTCTTGGCGAGGACATTTATCAACCAAGCCAAAGAAAAAGACCGAATGCGCCAAATCACAGGCAAATTAAAACAAGCCCAGCGTCAATCAACTCTAGGCGCAAAACCGAATTTCTGGCGGCGGATGAACGGCTTACAGACGCATATCGTCCACGATACCGCGCATCAAATCCTCTCCTTTGCCCAAAAGCACAACGCAGATGTCATTGTTATGGAGTATTTAGGCAAGATGCGTCTGCCTAAAGGAACGTGGGGAGCTAAGCGGCTTCGTGCCAAACTCCAGTTTTGGGCGAAACAGCGCATCCAAACGAAAATGACTGAAATGGCGCATTTTCTAGGGATGCGGGTTTCCATGGTCAACCCTGTGAATACAAGTGCGCTTGCTTTTGACGGCAGTGGATTTGTACAACGAAACACGAAGCGGGATGTTGCTGTATTCGCAACAGGCAAAACGTATCACGCGGACCTTAATGCCTCGTATAACATCGGCGCATGATACGTGCTACGTAATATACAAAAAGCCACATCTGAAAAGATGTGGTTGTCCTTGGAGGCAAAAGACCCTTCATTGGCAAAACGAACGTATTGGACGTTGGCTTCCCTCATTCGGGTGCAACAGGCATTGAGCCTTTAGATCATGAAGCTCGCAGCGTGTGCAACCCTGTATCGATGCCAACAGAAGCCCCCACTTCATGCGTAAGCTAAGTGGGGGAGAGTTCACTCAGGCGAGATATTCGTTAACCCAGGCTGCTAAATTAACCACGAATCCGAAGGTTTTGGACGATATTGCAGCTGTCACACTCTCTGCGCTTGATCATTAATGGAGCGGTATTGGACGTTATATAATTTCATTTGCCAACTATAGTATCATGCAATAATTAGCAGAAAAAATAAGATTTTTACTTGCAATATGCAAATTAATGAGTTATAACTAAATCATGAGGTGAGAGAAAATGGAAAGTGCACGAGAATTATTTCAAATCATGACCCGTCGATTTGGTCTGCTCAATAAATATTGCTGCTCGGTTGGCGGCTGTGATATCTCTTTAGCCCAAAGTCACTTACTTTATGAAATTGATCAACGGCATAAGCCTTCCATGCAGCAGGTTGCAGAAGCGCTGGGAACGGAAATAACGACTTTTAGCCGGCAGGTACAATCGCTCATAAATATGAACTTGGTTAATAAAACGTCTGATCCTAACGATCGGAGGGTGTATACCCTCTCCCTGACCACGGAAGGCAAAATGATAGCTGGCATGATTGATCAACAAATGAATGATTATCTGGATGAAGTCTTCTCGTACATGACGGAGTTTGAGAAAGAAACCGTATTGCGCTCGGTAAAGCTTTTTAATGAGGCTATGGGGAAATCAAGCAGATGCTGCGCACCTGTAACAGGGTGACTTCTCTTGTTTTATAATTGCAAAATGCAAGTTTTTAGAGGGAAGCTCTAAACACTTGGAAAATTCCCCAAAAGGAGTGTTATCCCATGACCAATCTTACGAATGACCAAATCCGCCAAAACGTTAGAAGCCGGTATCAACAGATCGCTGTACGAAAAATCGGATCAAGTTCTTCATGCTGTTCCACAGAAAGTCCTAATAGTACAGCCAGTTGCTGCGATAACCCTACAGATTTTAATGCGATCTCAAGTAAACTCGGTTATTCCATGGAGGAATTAGCTGCCGTACCCGAAGGTGCAAATCTTGGTCTAGGGTGCGGCAACCCGCAAGTCATAGCCGAGCTCCAAGCAGGCGAAACGGTTCTCGATCTGGGCAGCGGCGGCGGATTTGACTGCTTTCTGGCCTCTCGTCAGGTTGGCGAAACCGGTCATGTTATCGGTGTGGATATGACTCCCGAAATGATCAGCCGTGCTCGGGAGAATGTCGCTAAGGGCCATTTTACGAATACGGAATTCCGTTTGGGTGAGATTGAATTTTTACCTGTGGCTGATGATACGGTAAATGTGATTATTTCCAACTGTGTCATTAACCTCTCCCCCGACAAACAGCAGGTGTTCCATGAAGCATACCGCGTTCTCCAGCCAGGCGGCCGCCTCGCTATTTCAGATATCGTGACGACTGCTGAGCTTCCTCAAGAAATTCAGAATGATCTTGATCAACTATACTCCGGTTGTATTTCGGGCGCTTCATCGATAAGCGCTCTGGAAATTATGCTTAAGCAAAGCGGATTTACCGACATCTCCATCGAGCCTAAAGATGAATCCAAAGCTTTTATTAAAGACTGGGTTCCCGGCGCCAACATTGACAATTACATTGTGTCCGCAGTGATCAAGGCGACCAAATAATACTTAGGTCTGATCCATGGAGGGAAAATAATGATATCCACACTTACGGTTCGGCAAGCTGTTTCAGACGATATTGCCCATATCCTTCGTATTTACAACCAAGGCATTGAGGATCGTATAGCCACACTCGAAACGGATGCCAAAGACATGGGTTACATGGAATCCTGGTTCCAAGACCATCAAGGAAGATACCCTGTATTAGTCGCTGAAAGGGATGATCAGATACTTGGATGGGCTTCCCTCAATCCGTATTCTCATCGCTGTGCTTACAACGGTGTAGCAGACCTATCCATTTACATTGGCCGTGAATCACGGGGACAGGGGGTTGGCAGTACTCTCCTTCAGGCATTGGAAAATGAAGCCACAGAAAAAGATTTCTATAAGATCGTATTATTTACATTTCCATTTAATCAACAAGGCCAAGGGCTATACCGGAAAATGGGATATCGCGAAGTGGGTGTTTTTGAAAAGCAAGGAATTATTGATAATGAGTATATCGATGTCATGATCATGGAGAAGTTACTTGATAAACACGATTGAGCACAAAAAAGCGGAATCCAGTTGTAAAGCTCTGGATTCCGTTTTTTATAAATTCTTTCTTTAACCATATTTCATAATTCATAATATGTAAGTCAATTTTCTGCATGAACTTCCCAAAGGCGGTTAATTCTATCCAGTTGCCCCAGTGTGTAAGCAATATGGCAAAGGTCATGAACCAGTACCCAGACAGAAGTACGTCCTTCCGGAGGAACTTCTCCCCAGCACAAGACACCTCGGCTTAAATCAATAGGAGCAGGCAATAAATTGGTTTCGGTCAAATTATCAAACGTTTCTGTCAGGCGGTTTTTCGTATCTTCTAACAGTTTTTCCAGCTCTTTATGATCCCCCTGAACACCGAATTCATTAGCACGAACTCGATCCGTTGGAACTCCCCCTACCACGTCTCCAATCCAATAGGCGGCTGATCCTAGCAAGTGGTATGTCAAGACAAAGGGACTGTTCTTCATTTGATTCGGTGTCCAATTAAGCGCCTCAGGAGGAAGATTTCGAACAATTTTAAATACGTCATCCAATAGTCCTTCTGCAATCACCTTTAAATCTTTACCCACTTCAATGCTGATGGTAGATTGTACATTTTCATTCGGCATAGGTGTGTCCACTCCTCAATTTATGAATGATGAATTACAGAATGGCGTAGTCATAGTTAAATAGTAAAGGAAACCCGCCGGTGTGAATAAAAATAACCGCATCATACTTAGACAATTGTCCATGCTGCCCCATGTGAACCAAAGCCGCCATGGCTTTGCCTGTGTAAACCGGATCCAGGAAAATCCCTTCTGATCGCGCGGTTTGATGAATGGCGTTACGGCATGCCTCGGTAATATCAGCGTATCTGGACCCAATAAAGCCATCTTCGATCCACACTTGTCCCTCGTCTATCGTCTGCTCATACCCGGCTAGACTTAATGTTTCTGTAGCAATTCTGGCCGTTTTTTCTATCTTGATATCCGTATTCCCGCTTACACTTACACCCAAAATCTCAAATAAGTTATTCGAAATAATACTTGCACCCGCGATCAATCCTGCATGAGTACCGCAAGTTCCAGTCGCAACTACAATAAGAATTCGTTTGGCATTCATCTGCATGGAGCTGATCTGCTGAACTAACTCCTTAACTGCCAAGATATAACCAACTGTCCCGAGCGCATCCGTCCCTCCTTCCGGAATAATGTAAGGGGTCCCGCCTTGGTTTGTTATGGACTTAGCGACTTGAACCATCGTTTCATTAATAACCTCCAAAGGCGGGCGGCCAGCTGGCGGGCTTACGAAGGTGAGTTCCGAATCCATCAAGTGATCCAAGTACAAATTCCCACGGCGTTGCTTGTCAGGTTGACCGCTTAATACCAAATGAGGCTGGAGTCCGAGCCTTCGAGCAGCAGCAGCGGTTAGCTGGGCATGATTGGATTGTATAGCTCCTGTCGTAATAATGTGGGTTGCTCCGTCATTAATGGCTTGCCCTAATTGAAATTCAAGCTTTCTTGCTTTATTCCCCCCTCCTCCAAGGCCAGTCATATCTTCCCTTTTGATATACAACCGGCAGCCTAATTGCCTAGATAGCTGATCGGCGGGCTGTAAAGGAGTCGGCCATGATCCTAACATGACGCGAGGCAGAGCCAAGATATTATTCATTTCATGTTCCCCTCTTCTCTCCGGGCTTTTCCTGTTCAACGTAACTCATTATAATTTCGGTTAAACTAACCTGTCAATACTATATTATATGGTTAGTTAATGGCCTTCATCTTTTAAATTAACCCTTTATTCATGTATAATGGAGTTAGAAAACGCAACGAAAGGTGATCCGATTCAATGGCCGTTCAAGAAAAATTTCAGTTTCTTTCAGACTCTTTATCTTTGAATTTGGTTAATACAGAGGAAAATCGAAGAGGAAAAAGACATGATCTGCTGGGAACCGAACAGCAAGTTTATTCTTGGCTTGAACATATGTTCTCCGAGCAGGTCATTCATACCGAACAGTTTTCACACAACGATCATGTCAATCTCTCACAAGAATCCGTATTTGCTCTTAAAGAGCTTAGGGGTCTTTTGCGAAAGGGCTTCGAGGATGTGATAGATGGACAATTAGTGGACGAGCATTGGATACATTCGTTGGAGAAATATATCCATAATGCTCCTTTCACCTTTGCGATCAAGGAAAATAAGCTCTTACCCATTCCCTGCGGACCCTATGAAAATGCGCTTCTCTCCCTGATTGCTTATGATGCACTGGAATTGCTGACTCACGGCAAGCTTGCCACTCTTCATCGATGCTCCAATCCCAAATGTTTATGGATGTTTATGGATGCCACAGGAAAACGCAAGTGGTGCTCGATGAAAATATGCGGAAACCGTATGAAAGCAGCACGCCACAAGGATCGCTCATACGACGAAGAAACGTAAAAAAAGAGCCACCACTTTTTGAGTGATGCCTCTCCGTTTGGAATTCTAGAGTTCCTATTCTAATGTCTCTTAGTAAACACGAGCAATGATCCAAACATAAAATAGATGACACCTACGGCAAAGACACTATAAAGAGCGAGCGAGATCGTAGTTGGGGCCCATACTTTAATAAATGCCCAAGGCAATCCACCAAGAAAAATTTTCGGAATCATGATCATAAATGTCATACTTGCTGCAACGATCAATGTATGCAATACGAATAGCGATAGTCTTTTTCCATTTAATGAAGTCCAATTCCGTTGTTTTCGTGCCAACTTCCTCATGATTCTTAGCAAGAATAACATGAACAATACGACGATACACCCGATGAATATACATGTGGTCGTCAAGATTTGATCTAACTTTTGGTAGCTGTCGCTATGATTATTGGTTACGCTCTTCCCCTCCCACAGATCCATCACTCCTTTGCCTATGGAGGTGGTAAAGCTCGTTTTCATATTAGCCAAAATGGCTACCCCCAATTGTTCATCGGGCTGCATTATGAAAAAAGACGAAAATGTCGGGTTCTCTCCGTCATGAAGTATATATTTCTTATCGTTTTCTTGCAGGATTCCCCATCCGTACGCGTAGTGGGTATTTTCACCGAAAGGCTTTACGGTCTGATCAGGGATATGTGAATCATATATTAGCTGTTTGTCAATAGAATGGCTCGGATCGATTCCTAACTGAAGGTTCATCCATTTCGCTATATCATTCGTATTGCTGATAATATATCCTGCTGGAATATTCCCCCGATAAACAGGCGGAGTGTACTTTTGCGCTTTCGTAAATCCTATTTTATATCCGGCAGCCATCTCAACGGACTGTACTTGATGTAGCCCAACAAACGAATCTTTCATTCCGATCGGTTCCAAAATATGCTGCTTCATATAAACATCATAAGGCTTCTTCGTTACAATCTCGATCACCAGTCCTAATACGTCGTAATTGATTGTCGCGTATTCGAAAGAGCTGCCCGGCTTACGATTGAGCTGCTGGCTCTGTAATCTTTTTACGGTTAGCTCAAGGGCATTATCCGCATTAGTCTCAGGAATGAGCGCTATTGAATTGAAAGCTATTCCGCTCGTATGATGAAGCAACTGATTTAAAGTGATCGTTTGTGGCGCCCCATTATAAGTTAATTTCAACCATGGTATATACTTCTGGACATCATCGCTACGTTTTAACAACCCCTCTTTTTCCAATTGCAAAATCGCTAAAGCGGTGAAAGCTTTGGTTGTTGAACCTAATTCAAATAAAGTATTACCAGTCACCGGTTTTTTCTGCTTTACATCGGCGTAACCGAAACCTTTCTGATATACCGTTTTCCCCTTCTCCACAATAACTACCGATATCCCTGGAATTTTACTCATGCTTCTTTGTTCTTCAACAAACTGTTCGATCTTTTGTATTTTTTCATTTGATACAGCGCTAGCTTTTATCGGTGAAAAACCGCTAACCGTCATCATAATAACGATCACCACTAGCATGCCAATTTTTATAGATGATTTCATAAACGATACTTAACCGATCTGAACGCTTTTTTGAGTACCGCTCATCGCTTCCAGCAGCTGGTCCAGCATTTGCTCGAAACAAGCTATGAGCCCATCGTCCAAAGCGCTGTATACCGCCGTACCTTCTCGATCAGCGGATACAAAGTCCGGATGATATGGAATGCTGCCAAGTAAAGTCACTCGTTCATCCTCGGAAAAAGACACATCGGTGCTGCTTAGTCCCTCCATCCATTTGTTTTGAATCAAATAAAATTGTTCGATGCCAATATCCTTCGCCAACCGAATGACGGATTTTGCCGTCTCCAGGCTTCGGCTTCCCGGCTCAATTACGAGAATCAGCGCATCCACGTTTTTGGCGGTCGAACGCCCAAGATGCTCCAGCCCTGCTTCAAAATCAATAATCACCGCGTCGTTTTCCTCGGTCATCAGGTAATTGAGCAGGGTTTTCAGCAGCGTACTCTGCGGACAGGCGCAGCCGGCGCCGCCTTTGGACGCTCCGCCCATTTGCAACAGCCTAATGCCGTCTTTGCTCACAACATATTCCTCAGGAATATCATCGACTTTCGGGTTTAACGAGAACCAACTGCCGCTGACGCCCGGCTCGCCTCCGGTCTTCTTCTTGATCAAATCCCGGTCATCGGCGATGGTACGGACTTCCGACAGTTCTTCTCTGCTGAATCCAAGCGCCATTCCCAAATTGGCATCCTGGTCTGCGTCAATGGCAAGCACCCGGTGCCCTTTCTTTCGAAGCAAATGAGAGAACATCGCGGCAACCGTTGTTTTCCCCACGCCGCCTTTGCCTGAAACTGCGATTTTTAAGGTCTGGCTCATTTTTCTTCCCCTCCCTTATCTTTCAGATTCCTAGTGCTTTGCGTTTCATATCAATCCGTTCCAACAGCATTGCCGCCGCTTTAACGGGGTCACTTTCAACAATCAGCTTCCCTCCGAACAGACCATCCATCGTAATGCCTTTGTCCTCGCGGCTTCCGGTGAGTGTCCGGGTAACCAGATTCGAGCCTGACACCTGCGGGTCCACGCCGACATGAACATCCACACCATGTGCAATAAAATAAGTTCCGATTGTAAGCGCCTTTGGACTATGCGTTTCCGGACAACTGCCGACTGCGGGAAGGCTTGAAACAGGAACATCCAGTTCATCCGCAATCGCCGACAGCAAATCCAGCGGTCTGGAGTTATCCACGCAGCTGCCCATATGAAGAGCCGGCGGAAGTGCGGATAAGCCCGCATGCTGTCCCAATTGCCGCAGTAAAGCCTTCAAACTGTCGCCGCACGCTTCAAGCCCGTCTTCATTCATCAGCCCGTATTTCGCTAACGAATGTGCGGCGCAGCCTGTAGTCACGATCAGCACATTGTTTTTGAGCAGCTCCCTTGCAACGGTAACGTTGCCTATATCTTGCGGCTCCCGCGGGTTGGTACACCCGATCACTGCGGCAACTCCGCGGATGGTCCCGTCTTTGATCGCGTCAATCAGCGGCTGTAAAGGCTTGTCCGCGTTGATTTTTGCGGTCACTTCACAAATCTGTTCGACGGAAAATCCGGCATGGGCCTCCACCGAACCGCCTGGAATGACTACTTTTGCCGGGTCCCGTTTTGCAAAATTGCGGATCGCTCGCTCTACGATTTCCCTGGCCGCATCATCCGCGTATTCCGGTTCAAAGTTAACGTGCGTTGCACCTGAAATTTTAACATGCGGTATCGTTGTGATGATTTCGGTATGATAACATTCCGCCACCTGCTGGATTCCCGGCATGATACACTGGATATCGACAACCATCGCTTCGAGCGCGCCTGTCACAATAACCAGCTCCTGGGAAGAAAAACTGGAAGCGGCATGCACCCCCTGACGCATTAACAGCTCATTCCCCGTGCAGCAGACGCCGACAATATTGATCCCTTCCGCACCGACGGTCAGTGCTTTACGCTCAAGTATCCGCGCCCATTCCACAATTTTCTCCGACAGCAGTGGAATATGACCATGCACCGCGATATTGATCTGCTTCTCATCGAGCACCGCAAGGGAGTAATTGAATTTGACCGCTTTCGGAGTCCCGAACAAAATATCCTGCAGATCGGAAGACAAATGCAGTCCGCTGTAGCCGTCCACCAGCCCCATTGTAACCGAGCCCAGCAGCAGGTTAACCGGATCGGCATCGCCGCCCATGGCGTTTCGAGTGACCGCTTTTGCGATTTCCAGGTGGGCATTTACCGGCGTGATGCCAAGCTTATCCCAAATTTCCCGCGACTTTTGGTGACCCCGGTATTCAATCCAGTTCATCACGCCTTCATGCTTTTGAAAATCCTCAAGCGCCGCAAGCGCTACAGCCTTGGCAACCTCGTTAATCGATTTCCCTTCCGTCTCCAAGTTCAAACCTTTCGCGACCCGCATCAATTTGCCGACATCCCGGATCACATACGGAGCTTTCCCTTCTGCCGTCTTCAGCAAAGCCATTGCGACTTCTCTGCCGTGCTCGGCATGGCCCGACGCTCCTTGAATCATCGTGTTCAGGAGACTTCGCGCGACTAATGTATCTGCATCCGAACCGCAAACTCCGCGCCTCGGCCCGCTTCCGTTCGGTACAATCCGGCAGGGTCCTTCCAGGCAGGAACGGCAGCAGAGGCCGGCCGACCCAAACGGACACCTCGCCGCCGTCTGATCGGCACGATCAAAGGCCGTTTCGATCCCCCTGCTTCTCGCAACCGCCAGCATTTGCTGAACCTGAGTATCCTTGGAGACCTCTTCCGGTTCTCTTATTTTAGCCACCTTATCCATCCTCTCTCTTTTAGAACGAATTCAAATCAACTATATTCTAATGTATTGCTCTATTGTAATCTATTGGAATTGTAACACCGGAACGTATGGCTGTCGATTCCATTGGACATAGAAAAGCCTGACGCATGCAGCATTGGAAGCTTCAATTAGGGATCACCGACTATACTTCGTACTCAGCGAAAGCTTTATAAAAATAATAATCTATGGTAAGGTAAATAATGTAAATCATCCCTTTGGTTTACTTAATATGATTTAAGGAGTGAACAACTGACAATGAACATATTAATGGTTAATTTTCCTGCCGAGGGGCATGTAAACCCTACCTTGGGTATTGTAAAAGCATTTGCTGATCGGGGAGACAACGTGCACTATATTACTACTGAAAAGTTCAAGGAAAGACTGGAAGGAGTTGGGGCGATCGTACATCTTCATTCTGATTTGCTTAGAAAAGCATCCATTGATCCTTTTACTGCTTCCGGATTGAACACTTTTATAAACATCCATATTCAAACATCACTTGATATACTTGAAATCACCAAGAAGTTATCGGAAACTACTAACTTCGACTTTGTTATTTATGATAAATTTGGTGCTGGGGAGTTGGTGAGGGATTATTTACATATTCCAAGTGTCTCTTCATCCGCATCATTTTTAATGCCCGAGAAAGAATTCAACCATATGCTTGGCCCGGATTCGTTCCAGCCTGACGAGAATGCTGAACAATTACTTGATCAAATGAAGGCGGAATATGGTGTTTTGCCCAAGAATATGCTTCAGTTCATGAATAATTCCGGTGAAATAAATATTGTATACACAAGCCGATATTTCCAGCCTGACAGTAACCTTTTCGGGGAGGAATATGTTTTTATCGGTCCAAGCTTTCCACAAAGGAAAACAACGAATCACTTCTCTCTCGAAGCGTTAAAAGATCACAAGGTGCTTTATATTTCTATGGGAACCGTTTTGGATCAGGTCGAACCATTTTTCAATACTTGTATTGATGCGTTTTCTGATTTTGAGGGGAAAGTTGTAATCGCAGCCGGAGAAAAAGCTGATTTTTCCAAAATCAAGCAGCCGCCTGAAAATTTTATTATTTCTCCATATGTACCTCAATTGGATGTGTTAAACCTATCTGACGTTATTATTACACATGGTGGAATGAACAGCGTTAATGAAGCTATTCATTATAATGTACCCTTAGTCGTCATCCCCCATGACAAGGATCAACCAATGGTTGCCCAGCGATTGACTGAGCTTGGAGCTGGTTTCAGATTATCCAAAGATCATATCGACGCGCACGCTTTAAAGGATGCCGTAAATGAGGTCCTTTCTAATAGTACGTATAAAGAGGCGATACAAAAAATCAATGATAGTTTCCAAGAGTGCGGCGGGCCTGAAAAAGCCATTAAAGTCATTGATTCTTATTTGAAAAATGCGGCTGCGGGCAACTAGTCGGCAGCCGCTTCCCTTCGGTCATACTCCATCCTCATTTCATAAGGGCATAATCTCAATGATGGACAGCGGATTCTCTTGAACCGGCAGCGGCAAGCCGTTCTGGCCAAACTCTTCATCCGCCAGTATGCAAACTGCCCTTCGATATTCCCCGCCGGACATTAGCCATTCCAGCAGCGACAGCGCATGGGAGAATGCCTGGCTTCCGGAATGACCCAGTGTCAAGGGCAGCGTGTCGAGCAGATCAAGCGCTCTTCTGATTTTGGCGCAGTTTCGCTCGGCATGGGAAGTATTCGCGTGATGGCAAAGGACCAGCACATCCAGGTCTGTCAGCCATTGTCTGTTCGCTTCCATTTGAGCGATGGCTATGTCTACCAACGATTGATTTTCACCGCCTGACCTTGTACCCGAATAGAGAACATTAAACGTTAATTCCGTCTTCATCGTAATCCTAGCACCCTCATTCTCTATTACTCATATTTGTGCAAGGCACAGCCGTAATAGCCTCCGAAGCCTACGGTTACCGTCAAATAGAAGTCGCCTTTGTTCAAGGAACCGTTCCTGATCGCCTCGTTCACGTTGAGCAGAATGTCCGTATTATGAAGATGGCCCGCATGTCCAAGTGCCCCGGCATAAAATTTATCCAGGGGACAACCGATCGCCCGGGCAAGCGTACTCCAGGTGTTCAGACCCAGATTGGAGCAAAAAATAAGGCGGATCTCGTTCATGCTCATTCCCGCTTCCCGTAATACCTGCTTCACAACTTGACGAACAGCCAAATAAAAGGTTGAAAAGTACATTTTAATCCGTTCGGGACAATCATCGTATACCAAGCCGTCCACTTTGAGCCGAGTAGATAGCGTCCGCTGCCCTTCGGTACCGGACCCCCGGAATAGAGCGGCGCTTGCCGCATCCCCATAGAGCATATAGGAGTCGCTGCGGTGATGCGAGCTTATCGCTTTATCCGCAGCGACAAACAATACAGCGGCGTTGTTGTCCGTTTCAGCAGCCAAATAAGCTTTTGCCAAATTAAGCGATAGATGAATGGTGGCGCAGCCGTACTCCTCAGGCTGAATAACCGGCGTCTCACCATAGCCATATTCGCGGAGCAGCCCGGAGAACAGGCTCTGCGCCTGTTCTCCGGCGCTCGTGACACATGCGAAGAGAATCGCTCCGAGCCGTATTCCTTCCCGTCTTGCCTGGCTTAATATGGGCGCGCACACCCGGGCAATCATGTGCTCCAGACTTTCATCCCTTGCGACGGGAACATGCTCAAAGCCGCTGTCTCTGTACTCCGCCGCGCTTAAGCGGAAAGAAACGCCGTCTTCGTTGATTTCCTGGATGACTTGATCGATAGAAGGCCGGAATGAAGGAATATATACATGAATATCCGTAAGGGTCAACTGGGAGGCCGTCATCGCTTCACGCCTTCTTTGCCAGGTGCAGAATTTTGTACCTGCGCTTTCCCGCACGCATATCATCGTAAATCGGCGTTCCGGGAACGCCCATCGTCTCCCATACGGCGCTTTCCTTGCCAAGAGTATCGCCTAGAGCTGCGAGACGGCTGCCTCTGGCCAAATCGCTTGCGAGCAATACATGCTCGGAGATATCGCGGGATAGCGACACTTCAAAACCCAGCTCAAGCAAATACCTTTCGCCTTCCTCGAACTTATTCGCATCCAGATCATCCGCATATACGAACACGCCTCCCGCCTTCAGCACACGGAATACCTCATCATAGAAACGGTTGATCCGGGGATAAAGATCCGAGGATTCGATATTCAGCACAATATCGCAGCACGCATCAGGGATGGGGAGCTCTTCCGCGTCACCGACGCAAAACGTTGCCTGTTCATACCGGTTGCTAGCCGCACAGAAAGCGATATTCGCTTCCGTCAAATCAAGTCCCGCGACGGTGCGCGGCCCATAGCTTTTGCAGAGTGCCCTTACATTGCCTCCCCTGCCGCAGGCGATCTCCAGCACGTCCTTCCCCTGCACATCGACTCCGTTCAGGATCTCCTGCAGAAGCCGCAGCGATTGATGATTGACTCCTCTCGGCAAGCTGCTTGCCCCGCCGTTCTCATCGCTTGACTCGGCATACCCCCAATTGATAAAGGTGGAGAAGCGCGACACGCCGTTCTCCTCCAAGGCCTGGTTAAACGACGTAAACATCTCTTTAACCGCCACCTTCTGCACCTTATGCTCCACCGGTTCCTGTGCGTTACTCTCCAATAGCAGGTGTGGAATCGAGCCGCCCTGCAAGGGGTAGCTTGCCCCGCATGACGTACAGTCGAATGAAGCCGCCTTTTTCTTCAGTGTTAGCTTGCATCTCGGACATGCCCAGTTCATGCCAGTGATTGGCCAAGCACTGCTCACTGCTTCCCCCTCCTTAGCCATGGCTTGCCGCACCTTCGATGCCTACGGCATCTTTCACGAGATGAATAATTTTGAACACCCTGCGGCCGGCGATCATATCCGTGTGATTTTGCGTGCCGGGTGCCTCCAGCCATTCCATAACCCGTTTATCGCCTTCAAAGGAGCCTTCAAGCGCCTGCCGGCGGCTGCCCAGCGACTCGTCTCCCGATTGCAATATATTGCCGGTAATATCCCGGATAAATGCGGTGCGGAAGCCAAGTTTTTGCCACTGCGCTTCATAGCGCGGCAGGTCGGAAGCGCTCATAATATCCGCGTACATGAAGGTCCCTCCGGGCTTTAATACACGATAGGTCTCATCAAAAAAAAGCTCGATGTGCGGGTACAAATGCGAGGATTCAACGTTCAGCACATAGTCGCAGCTTTCCGTGCGGACAGGCAGCTGCTCCGCGTCGCCAATACAATAATAGGCTTGTTCATACCGGTTGTTTCCCTGGCAAAAATAAATATTGGACGGAGTCAGATCAATGCCGACCACGCTTCCGGCTCCATAGCTTTTGCACAGCTCGTTCACGTTGCCTCCCCGTCCGCAGCCGATTTCGAGAATATCCCTTCCTGAAATATCGAGCCCGCCTATGATTTCGCGGAGCAGCCGGATACTGCTTTGATTAATGCCCAGAAGCCCGCCCGATGGTTCGTTCTCGGGGGCGGCATACCCCCAGTTGATAAAGGTGGAAAATCTGGACAGCCGCTTCTCCTCAAGCGACCGGTTAATGGAATCGAACATGCCGATGATCGCTTCCTTCCGCGCCGCGCCCTCCGCAAGCTTCTCCGCAACGGGGCGGTCGATTAACATGCTCGCGACTCCATTTTCCCGTGCGTATTCGAGGCCGCAAGTCCCGCAGACCAAATGTCCGTCCGCCTCATGTAGAGCATTCTTGCACTCGGTGCATACCAGGGTAATGCCTGACAATGGCCAAGTCGTGTTCATATTAACATCTCCTCGTCGTTTTAGCCGCTTGCGCTGCTATAATTTTTGATCGCCTGTCTCCAAATCAAACGGACGCACACCAATAGAAGGATCGGGACGAGTGCGCCCCACAGCATAAGCCCTCCGTTCAGCCTCTCCATGACGCTAAGCGGAGCAAAATTCGTAATCACCAGAAAAGGCAGCACGTATACGCCGATCCTCTGAATCAGCCGGGGGTAGATCGGCATAGGCATATTGTTGGCATCCCAAATCGCATAAAATATGCCCGCAAGACCACCGGTGTTAACGAACCAAAAGGACAGAATGGCCGGAATGATCATCAGGCAGTAAGTAATGACCAAGGCCGACAGAAGGTACAACGCAAACAAGAACAGATGGTACGCGGTAACGGGAATCCCGAGCGCGCTCCAGCCTATCGAAACCATCGTGATGCCTGCGACAAGATTGGGAATCGGCATACCCAAATCGATATAACGGAGCGAGACCATAAACTGCAGGGAGATCGGCTTCACCATGAGCAGATCCAGCTCCCCCGTTCTCACATAGTCCGAAATACGGACGAAATTGGTGAAAAATAGGCCTGAATAAAGACCGGTCATCATCGTATACGTACCTACGAACATCAAAATCCCGTCTGGCGGTATATCGCCGATATGCAAATCGCTCTTATATACGACGACGACATACAGCAGCTTGGACAGCAGATAGGCGATTTCAACCGCGATGCCAAGTATAAAATTTGTGCGGTATTCCATTTGCGCGATAAAGCAGTTTTTAATGAATTGTAAATAAATGATGCCATAGGTTTTGAGCGTGCCGAGCCGCGTTTCCAACGATTAGCCCCCTAAACCGAGATACTTTTTAAAGCCGATCCGCCACACCAGCTTCGAAACGAGGAACATGACGCCGATCCAAAAGATTTGCATCAGCAGCCCTTCCGTGATCTCACTCATCATCAGTTTCCCATTGATCACATTGGACGGAAAATAAATTGTGTACTTAAAAGGAAGATAGTTCAGAAGGCTGCTCACCGCCTTGCCGAACACCTCAATCGGAAACACGCCTCCGCTCAAAATGATGACAAGCAGTCCGGTCATTTCGAAGAAATAAGAGATTTCGGACAGCCAAAAGGCGATTGCCGCAATCGTGTACGATATGAGAAAGTTCAAGATCAGCGACAAGGCCATCGCCGCCACAAAGTACACCAGGTTCACAAGCGGGATATGGATGCCGTACCGCCCGCCAAAATAAAAGATGACCAGAAACAAAACGACCAGCATAACCGTGAAAAAGAACAGCTTTTGCCCGAGCAAAGTAAACAGCTTCAGCCCAAAGTAACTGGCCGGCTGCACCAGAAATTTATTCAGGGCCCCGTCCTTAATGTCCGATGCGATGACATGATCCATATTGGTTGTTACAATTTTGGTTACAATTGCCGCCACAATCGTATACAGAATCATTTCTCCGTACGTATAGCCGAAAAATTGTCCTGAGCCTGAACGCCCGTAGACGGCGGTCCAAATATAATACTGGATCATAATCGGGAAGAACGCGCTGATCAGGGAAAAGGCAAAGTCAAGACGGTATTCCATCGAAGCCTGGACGCCCAGCTTGAAGACGCGTATATACTTTGGATAAATGCTCATACGGGCTGCGTCCTGTTATAAAGAGAGACGATCACTTCCTCGATGGGCTTCTCTTCAATTGTGATATCCTCGATCGGGAACAGGTCGAGCAGCTCTCTTGAAACCGGGTTAATCTGTTCCTTAGCGATTTCCAGCGTTGCCGCAAATTCGTCCGTTTGACGAACGGCCCCGAACGGCTCAAGCCTGGAAGCTTCAACGGATTGGCTGAATTTCAGCTTGACAATCTTGGTTTCATTTACCGCACCATGCACCTGATTCAAGTTGCCGTCGAAGACGAGACGGCCGTCGTTGATAATCAGGGTTCTTTTGCACAAATCCTCGACATCTTTCATATAGTGGCTCGTCAAAATAATCGTCGTCTTATAATACTCGTTGTAGTGCGCCAGAAACTCTCTTACTCTCTTCTGCGTAACGACATCAAGTCCGATGGTAGGCTCATCCAGAAACAGCAGCTCGGGCTTATGGATAAGCGCGGCGATCAGCTCCATCTTCATACGCTCGCCCAGCGACAGCCGCCGGACCTGGACATTCAGCACATGCTTCACATCCAGAAGTTCGACCAGCTCATCCAGCGTCCGCTTATAGGTCTGCTCCTCGACTTGATAGATGTACCGGTTCAGCAGAATCGACTCCGACGCGGGAAGATCCGGCCACAGCTGGCTTTTCTGGCCCATGACAATCGCGAAACGCTTCTTGAACTCCTTTTTCCGCTCATAAGGCTTAAATCCCAGTACGGAAAGGCTGCCGTCAGTTGGATGCAGGATGCCGGAGAGCATCTTTAACGTCGTTGTTTTGCCCGCACCGTTCGGACCGAGAAAGGCGACCATTTCGCCCTTGCCGATGGAGAAGGTGATGTCCTTTACCGCTTGCTTGGTTAAGGTTTTGCGGTGGATCAGATTTTTGAGGGAGTTCATCACTCCGACTTCCTTCGTATAGTAGGTAAAGCTTTTGGCTAATTGCTCAACCTTGATCGCTTCTTCCAATAGCCTCATCACCCTGCTCTTATATGTTGGAAATTACCGTCCGTAATGGTACAGCAGGCCGCAGCGGGAACAGACCGGCATCAACCCGCAGGACAGCAGCTCACGGTGCTTGCCGTAATTCTCCCCGTGCCACACCTCTTCGGCGGACGCTTCGCTGATGTTGCCGACGGCAAGCTCCGGAAAGAATTTACACGGCGTCACGTTCCCGCTGGGCAGCACGTCCATCCGGGTGGAGATGGCCAGGCACTCTTTCCGCTTCATCCCCGTCATCTGGACCCCGCTCACGAAATCACCGATCTCGTTAAGCTCCAGCGCAGGCATGAACCGTATGCGGCTGCTCCACGTATGCTCTGAGATACGGCGAACCTCCTCCTTCAGCGGCTCCACATTCTCCGGTGAGATTCGGTAGGTGAAGGAATGCCAGCTGCAGCTTCCGGGCTCGGCCGGATTCAGCCAACTGAGCTCCTTCCTGTACAAGTCATCCATGTCCGCCGCGGACTCGGCGGAAATATACCAGGGATAGACAAAATAGACGGAATCGACGCCGATCTCCTGAAAATGCTGCATAAAGGAAAACAGCTTCGGAATCATGGCATCGTTCATCGTCAGGCTGATCGAGACCTTGCCTTTGAAAATGCCCTTTCTTTGAAGCTCCAGCAGCAGCTCTACCGCCTGAATAACCTTTTGGTAGGTCCCTTTGCCCCTGATCGCATCGTTCTCCGCTTCGAATCCTTCCAGGCTGGCCAGAACGACCAGCCCTTCACCGATCTTGAGCAGTGAGTCCAGATGCTGCTCCAGCAAGACCGCGTTCGTGCAAATCGTAACGGTCCGCTGATCCTGTTCGAGCAGCTCGGCCAGCTGCGAAAATTGGCTGTAGTAAAGCGGCTCGCCGCCCCACAAGTACACCTTCGATTTCTTCTCCCGGGTAAATGCCAGCACCTTCTCTACAAGCGCGATATCAATTTCCTTCCTCTGATCCTCCTTGCTCATTTCCCGGTGAAAGCCGTCTTCATTCCATTCATAGCAATGCTTGCAGCGCAAATTGCAGCCGTTGTTCAGCTTGATTCCGATATCCTCCGGGACCTGCATCGCATATCGGCTGTCCGCTTTCCGCAAGCGGCTTGCCCGCGACATGTTCATAATCGTGCGTTTCAGATCGTTGAACACCTGCTCATCGAATTTCCGGGTTGTTTTGGGCTGCATCAAGGATCCCTCCATAATCAATCGATTGATTTCTTGCCCGCATCAGATTCTCATGCAAGGAAATGAGCGTATCCATGGAATAGCCTTGGGCCTTCCAATCCTCATACCAGATTCCGAAGCCCTGCTTGATCCAGAAGGCGGCATTGGCCGCCTCATGCCTGCCGAACGGCTCCAGAAAAACGAAAGGCGTCGCGGCGGCCAGGGACTCCATCAATGAATAACCGCCCGGCTTGCTGATGATCGCGGCGGAGTGCCGAATGACATCGAACAACGGCGGATAAGGATGCTGATTCCGGTAAGCAGGCGCCCGGCCCGGCTCAATCCGCGCGAGCGGGGGAAACTGCATGCGGCCGTGTTCGTCCTTTATCCAGGGGCTCCACTGCGGATCATTCATGTAATATTGAATTTGTTCATGGGGCTTAATATCTTCTTGGTAATAGGCAAGCCCATTAAGGCGTTTCCCCGCCAGCAGCAGTTCCTGTACGGCTGACGGATAAGTTCCGATGCCCCAGCCACCTCCGTGCGTAATATAACGTTCTTCCCTCATCCGCAGCGGTATGGGAGCCTCATCGGAAATAGCGATCCGGTAGGACATGCCCTTGGAAGCCGGGTCATAGAACCAAATATGCTTGTATGAAACGCCTATGTCCTCATATACCAGATATGAAGGAGAGTGAACGGCGTCCAGATGGAGACAATCCACCTCCAGCCGCGTGCTCCCGATATAACGCTGATACTGCTCTATAATTGGAAGCCAGAAGCCGGTTGCGGTGATCAATCGGGTTCTGCCCTCCCGGCTCCAGACTTCAAAGAGCTGCTGCAGCTTGACGGAATCCAGGCAGCTGGAAATATCACGGGCCAGCTCGGCCCCTTTTTTGGCTACGGCGAAGTTTTGATGAAAAGCTTTTTTGTACACCGGCACCTTCTGCTTAATGTGCTCCAGGTAGAGATCCTCCAGCACGTACACATCCGCGGGGATGCCTCTGCCGCTTAATTGGCGGCCAAGCTGCATGACCGGCACATAAACGCCCAAAGAGTTGCCGGAGCCGAGCAGGGTGATTGGTCTTGTTTCGCTAGCTATACCATTTCCCTCCTTTCGACTCGAAGCTGTGTCTCATTCGCTCCAAATAACGCTCCCGCTCCGGCAAATGATCAGCAATAACGGTCATGTAGAGCCTGCCCTTATGCAAGCGGCCCCCTTCGGGTGCGGCGGTTCCGGCTTCGGCTGCGCCAGCGAACAATGTGGCGGAAGACAGCGGCAGAATGCCGTTTCCTTGCCGGTTCGGATACAGAATGTCATGCCGCTTCAGCTCGTCAAGCCACCATTCGTAATCGAACCGTTCCTTGAACCCAACCGAACGGAAGGTAAAGAAGCCTTTTTTTCCGTGAGTCTCAAGGACTTGATCCAGACGATGATTAATGAATCCCATCGACTTCCGCGCATTAATCTCGACAATCGGTACCAGCGTTCCGTCTTTTAACATCATGGAGTCGATACAGACCGGCCCAAAGTAACCGGCATTATACAGGCGATTGGCCGCTTGCATCAGCACATCGAAGTAGCCCGCCCTTTCGAGCGCCCCCCGCCCTTCTGCATCCATGGATTCGGAGCCCAAATAGGCAAACTGCCTGTTGAGTGTTTTCTGCAAGCCGATCAGATGGAATGAACCGTCCCTCATAATATCGAACTGGCAAGAGAAATCGCACTCCACATCCAGGAAAGGCTCGATTACGAAAGCGGTAGTTTTGCCCTCTCCTTCCTGTTTGCGGATATAAGACGCCACTCGCTCCAGGCTCGCCTTCGATTGAAGCAGCATATTGCCTTTTCCGGAAACGCCGTACGGATCTTTAATAAGAACTGATCCATGCTCCGCCAGCAGGCTATGCCCAAGCATCGACAGCTCTTCCGCCGAGTACACCGGCTTACCGAAGCTTTCGCCAAGAAGATTCCCGGTCAACCAGGTAGAGTATATTTTGGAATTGACCCGTTTCACCGTTTCGAGCCTCGGGACCTCGGAGGCGTATCCGTATTTGGCGATAACCTCATGGGTATACGGCACGACGGCGAAAGGGGATAATGCGTCAAATGCTCTGTACCGCTCATCACGTTCCGGTTCGGATACCATGGCCTGAAAGAGATTAGCCGATGCTTCCTCTCCCTCCCAGACCCAATGCCCGAAGGAGAAACCGATGCTTGCCAGATACGCCTTATGTGCATCCTCCATGGCAAACCGGGTTAATAGCGTATCGCCGCTGCCGCAGAACGGAAACATAAGCTCATCCATCGCCAGAACGATCCGTTCTCTTTCTTTATCGCGAATAGCGGGCAAGCGCGCCAGATTCTCATCTCTCCAGTGGGACTCCGCGTCAAAGATTCCGGCAACGAGCTCTCTAGCCAATCTTCTTCTCCATGCCGTTCAGGAAATCGATGAAGCGCTCAATGGACAGCAGACTGTTGTAATCCAAATCCTCGTACACAATTTCCACTCCAAACCGGTCTTCGATCTCCAGAATGAAATTGATCATCTGTAGCGAATCCAGGCCGACATCATTAATCAAATCGCTCTCTGGCGTAAGAGTGCTTCGCAAGCTTTCATCCTCTTTGATTTTGATAATAATTTCTTTAATACTCTCAAACATTTCTCCTCTTCCTTTCTAAATTAAAATGATATGAATAACATATATAGATATATTAGTATATAATTGTAATACTAATGCAAAGGGGGTGCCTTATGCCACAACATGTTTTGTTTATTTCCGCCCATTTGGACGATGCGATCCTGTCCTGCGGCGATTACATCGATGCCCTTGTACAAAAAGATTACCAGGTTACGATCGCTACCGTCTTTACGGGTATGGGAACGGAGTTGTCCATGCTGGCCAGAATCCTTCACAAAAAATTCGGGCTCGGGATGGATACGATGGACGTCCGCCGGCAAGAGGATACTCTAGCTGCGAAGGCGCTCGGCGCCAGCGTCCTGCATCTCAACCTGCTGGAATGCATTTATCGTAAAAATAAAGACGGCAGCCCTGTATACAGCAAGCTGAACGAGTTGTTCAATACGGAGTGGAGGACTGAACATCAGGTGATGGAAGAGATCGTCTCCGCATTGTCAGAACAAATCCAATTTGAAAATTATGCAGGCGTTTACGTGCCGCTTGGAATCGGAAGGCATATCGATCACTGCCTCGTCCGGCAGTCCGCCGAGCGGTGCGGGCTTTCAGCCGGAAACGGTACAGGCTGGCCTGCTCATTTGATGTATTACGAAGACCTGCCTTATCTATGCTTTAATAATGACTTAACCTGGAGAACCGAGCTCGCCGCGGGACTAAGTGAAAGATCGGTCAAGCTTGGGCGCAGCAACTTGAAAGCCAAATTAAATGCAGCGTTGAAATACAGCTCGCAAATCAGCCTGCTTTGGACGTCGAGATTCAGCATGCTGAGGCAAATGGCGGAACATGCAAGAGGAGCGGCTCGTCAATCAAAGCGGGAAGGCTCTGTAAGCTGCGATTATTTCTTCAGAGTTTACGCGGCGGATTCGAAAGCTTCCGTACCTCTTGGCGAGAGCGGGACATCAGGCGCTAGACTGCATCACCTTTAACCATTGCGGCCAGATCAGATACCATTAGTGGGCTTCTGTCTATCTGGCCCAGGAGTTCATCCGGCAGCTCCGTCTCGTATTCCGTCTCCAACTCGACGACAAGTTCAACGACCTGAATCGATTCCAGTCTAAGCCACACATCGCGAAGCAGCGTGTCAGCCGTAATGGACGCGTCCTCAGAGGAAGTGCCTGGAGAAGATGATATTTTTTGCTTGATCAGTTCGATAATTTGCTCGGTAACACCTTGCTTACTCATGCCTCACACTCCTTTCATCCATCATTTAACAATTAGGCTATCACTAAATTCGATAATAAGATTTTAATTTGCTCTTCTTCTTCGTTTCTAATTTTTCTTATATTTGTTATTATTTTGTCGATAATTGACGATTGTTCCGTAACCATATACTTGATAAGGAAGTTTCTGCACAGGAGAGCATCATTTTCTAGACTTTGATAACGCTCCGCAAGGTTAGTACCCGGCTTCAAATAGCCGTGCTGCTCCAGGAAGGGAATCCGGCGCAGCATGAGCGCTTTATGGTCACAGAGCACATGAAACGGCCGGTAATCAGCCCCCTGCTCTTTATTCTGAATCTTTATAAGATTCTCAATCAATTGGTCATAGACTCCCAGTCCGTATACGCAAGGATTTGTCCGGTGGGTCATTTCCCTGCTCTTCTCAAAGCAGTTATGCCCCGTTAAAAAGCCCTCCAGCTGCTCCGCCAGATTCGATATATTGAACTCATAGCCTATCGAGTCATTAAAGCTGATCAACGATAAGCCGCCCTTGCCGGAATAGAGCCAATCATCCTCCCCTTCTATCGCGTGGTACGCCTTCTCCAACTGCTCGAACGGAACCTCCGCGAAAGAATATTTGCCCGTAAACGTGAAATCGGCTGCATGGAACACTCGGCGCTCCAGATCGTATCCGTAAATAAACAGATCATGCGGCAGCCGGTCATGTCCCTGCACAAAAAATGCCTGATCGAACACGCCGTATATGTAATTGTTCAGATTGATACAGTCCACAATAAAGGCGCAAATGTCCTCATTGATGAAACGCACCGTTTCCCGCTTCAAATGCTGATGAAACAGCCATGGGCAGTATTCGAATACGGGGGTCCGGAAAAAATCCACATAGGCGCTGATCCAACCCGGATTCGTAGTAAGCTGAAGCTGAATAAAGTGATTCATAATCCAGGGTTCCGTTTCCGGATAATTGTCTAGCACCGCGAAAGAATTCGCCACCCATTGCCATGAAGTAATGATCGGGTATTGCATCGGTAAAATTTTTGAGCTGCTCATGCAATCCTCCTTTTTAGTTTCCTCAGTTGACGGCCGGGCTGTAATTACTGGTAATCAAGTTCTGTTATACCATATAAAACCAAGCAATCTGGATATAATATACATCTTCTATGTTGTTTTTTCCAGAAAAATATTTCAGCAAAGATAAACGAGCCATACCTCTATTTGATAAAGATTTCATTAAGGGGTGGTTTACATGGGAACATCATTACAGGAAATGGGATTAGAAGAAACGGAAAAATAAGGGGCCTGCCGGCTATTTGTATCCGGAATGTCCGGTGAATAGCCGGGCAGGAGAAGTGAGGTTTATACGTTTATAATTCAAGCTGGCTGCGGCGGTTAAAAAATGTCCGGTATCCGAGCTGTACAAACAGGATGACAGATAACGATACGCTCCCGACAATTCCCAGCATAATAGCAATTTGGTACTCGACGGCCACGATTGGCGATGTCCCGGACAAGATTTGTCCTGTCATCATTCCGGGTAAGAACACGATGCCCATGCCAACCATCGAATTTATGGTGGGCAGCATGGCGGAATCGAATGCCTGATTGACGATCTCCCGTGCTGCCATTCTTGGTGTAGCTCCGAGCATGAGCGCCGCTTCCACTTTATCTTTTTGGCCGTGCATGCCTTCGATCAGGGAATTCACGCCTAACGCGACCCCTGTCATCGAATTGCCGACGATCATCCCGGCTATTGGAATGACATACCTTGGTTCGTACCAGGGAGCCAACTGCAAGACAATGAAAATAAAATAGATAAGGCTGACCAAAATACCGGAAGTCATCGAAAAAGCAATGCTTTGTTTCAAGGCTTTGGACAGCTTCCCTTTTGTCCGGTTAATAACCGTCCGAATGGAGAAAGCGAGCATAATCGCCACAAGCAGCAAGGTGTACACCGGATGAGCGTTCCCAAATACGTACACGAGCAAGTACCCGACGAGAATGAGCTGCAGGGTCATGCGAACCGCCCCGATCAATATCTCCTTTTCACGCGGAATGCCTTTAATTCTAACGATTACAATCAGTAAAATCACGAACAGATAGGCTGCGGCTAGCTGCCAAAATAATAAATCAATCGTTCCGTTCAATGTGCATCCCTCCCGCTTCCCTGCGGCATTCCACTTTTCATTTCAATAACAAAATCGGCGTATGTATCGGCAATATGACGGGAATGCGTAATCATGACGAGTGTTTTGCCGTTTTCACGAATGAATGCGGTCAATCTCTGCATTACCGTATCCGCTGTGTCTTCATCCAGTGCTGAAGTCGGTTCATCCAGAAGGAGCGCCATCGGATTCATCACAATAGCCCTCGCAAGGGCTAAACGCTGCTTTTCCCCACCGGAGAGATCCTCCGCATTTTGTTCCATATTTTTTTCCAGACAGGCGAGATGAAGCGCCTCCTCCAATTGTTCATCGGATGCTTCAGGCTTACCGGCAAAAGACAATCCGATCTGCAAATTATCTCTTATCGTCCCTTTGAACGTGATCGTGGCTTGCGGCACCATCACCGCTTCTCGCCTCCACTCGGTGGGGTCCAGTTCGCTTGAAAGATGTTGACCCAGCCAAATCTCGCCTTCATCTGGGCTATCCAGTTGATTTAACAGCCGAAGCAAGGTTGTCTTTCCGCTGCCGCTCCCACCTACAATGCAGGTTATTCTCTTTGCAGGTATCGTTAAGTCTGTGATCGACAGAATCCCTTTGGCTTTTACTCCCTTTAACCGGAACATCGTCGCCCTCTCCTTTTGGCCATATAGATTCATCAACGAACTGTCTTTGACTTCGCTCGCACATTAACAAGGACAAAGCAAAGAAGTAAGAATAAGAAAATAATAATCCCGACGATTTCAAAGTCAAGCTCTGCCCAAGGATTAAAGTAGGTGAATGCCTGATAGAAAGAAACACCGTAGGCCAGAGCAACAATCACCCAGCCAATGATTCTTGAAGCTGATTGCCCCAGGCTGCTTGATTGGTTCATCATTCTGAATGTAATTAGAGAATCGATGGTATCGGTAATCATCATTCCGAGCATAAAAATAAGTCCCAGAATTAAAGGCATGTACGTGAATGAATTACCGGCGGCTGCAAGTGCCCAAACGGAGGTTTGACTAATGGTCTCCGCAGCCAGTGCGAAGATCCCTCCTACTAAAATAATTAAAAATGGATTTGTAGTTCCCCGCGCAACATTCGAAATAAACTTCCCTTTAATCCCCTTAAGTTGAAATTCCTCATTTTTAAATTTGGAACGCATTAGATTAATAATATTTATGGTTCCAATGATAAATAGGGATATGATCGATACCCAGGTTGCAAAGGTGTCAAAGTACTCAGGAAATCTAAAATTTTGGGTAAACATTCCGAGAATTGTCGCCATACCAGCTACAACTGCTCCATGACCAAATGAAAACAGTGTACCTACAAAGCGGGCAATCGGGCTGCCCATCCGCCAATTGTAACGGGTTTGTCCATCAATAAAAGCTAAATGATCCGCATCCAGTCCATGACGAAGACCCAGCACAAAAACAAGAAGTATAAGCGATATCGTTGACATTGATGATTCCTTCTCTCTTCATCTGATTTTTAACACGCAAAAAAAGCCCCAGGCAACCTTTGGTAGATTCGGGACTTTCCAATGGGAACGTTAATAAACATCAAATTAAGCAGAGCTAAATTTCGAGTTCATGTTTCGTCACCACTCCTTTTCTCCGAAGGCAATTTTGGTGTGCAAATCTAGGTAGGTCTTCTGGCTTCCGTATCATCGCCTGCCTTCTGTCTTCCCCAGACTTGCTGCTGAGTGACATAAAAGAAGGAGGCTCCTCGGTTACAGCGGCGGGACCGCTCGGGATTTACACCCGATTCCCTGTTACCCCTTGATCTCACAAGGGCACCTGATTGCAAGATATGAAATTTCTTTGATTTTAATTCTAAAAACTTTGATTATCAATAGATTTTAGTCAGATTGTGACCAAACCTAAGCAGCACTGCTTATATTTCTTGCCGCTGCCGCAGGCGCAAGGATCATTACGGCCCGGGAGCTGTCCTTTTAAATGATACTGCATATTCTGGCGGAACAGGCTGCTTCTGACGTTGTCTCCAAGCTCCTTCATCCGCTCGTCCGCATACGCGTAAATCTCCTTGTAGCTGGCGCAAAAATAATCTCTGCCTCTGGCCTCAAGCTCCGACCCCCATTCCCGGTTGCGAGGGCAGCCGCCATGACACAAAGGTTTCCATTCACAGCTCCGGCATCCCTCCGGCAGTGCTGGCTTCATTCCGAGAAAACGAGTGTACAACGGATGCTTCAAAATGTCTTCAATGGAGTGTGTCGCCACGTTGCCGATTTTCCATTCAGGAGAAATATAAAAGTCGCACGGATAGGCGTCTCCGTTCTGCTCTAGAATAATCGTGGTCGGGCACTCAGCCCTATGAATGCACAGCTCTGCCTCCCGGTTCGTATAACCGGCAAGCATGTTGTCAAAAAAACGTACGGAAACCCGCGGGTTCCCTCCGTTATACCAATAATCGAAGGCTTCACGCAAAAATCGGCCGTATTCCGCAGGTGTAATATCGTAAACGCCCGGCTTGTCCGGCTCCTGGGACCGAAAATCCATGCACGGAATGAACTGAACGTAGCTGAAGCCTTCTTGTTCCAAGAAAGACATGATCTCGGCAGCATGACCTACGTTCCCTTTGTGAATGACGGACAAGATGTTGAAGTCCACTTGATGGCGCCGTAAATGTTCAATTCCCTTCATTACTCTGTGAAAGCTGCCTTGCCCAAGCGAGTCCACCCGCCGCGCATCATGAATATTCTCAGGCCCGTCCAGGCTTACGCCGACCAGAAAATTGTATTTTTTAAAAAAAGCCGCCCAGCGGTCGTTAAGCAGCGTCCCGTTCGTCTGAATGGAATTTCCGATGATTGTCCCCTTCGGCGCGTAGCGGGCCTGAAGCGACACGACCTCTTCGAAGAACTCCATACCCGCGAGCAGCGGCTCCCCTCCCTGCCAGGCAAAAGAAGCCGCTCCCCGTGACCGGGCCATATATTCCTTAATGAATTTCTCCAGAATGGCGGAATCAATCCGGTTGATCTTCGGTCCCGGCTTGCCGCCGCATGTACTGTAGTAGCAGTAATCACAGGCCAGGTTGCAGTCCTCCGAAACCGTCTTCCACATCACGCCTACATGCCGATGTTCCAGTGTTGCGACACCGCAGCCCATTGTTACTCACTCTCCCCGTCACTCCTGTCTTCTCTTGTATACTTTATCGTATTGCAGCAGCTTCCGCCAGCATATAAGGATATAGGGTTGCTCTTTATAAGGGGATCTAGCTCTGCCGGTGAAATTGAACCTCCCGCCGCTGTTCTGTCAACGGGATGCCGGTTGTTTCAAGTTAATGCTTGGCTTATTGCTTTTTTGCTGCGCGGGCTGGGGTTACATTAATTCCCAACCTCTCATAAATCCTTGGACTTAAAACGCAACATCCCTATTACAAAAGCTGCAACCGTGTACACGATGGCATATATAACAAAGGAATTTGAGGGTATCGAGGAAAAATTGTTGCTTACGGGTGAAGACACGTCGATAGGAACCATCCCGCTCAATTCGTCAAAGCTGAATAACTCGGCAATCACTTTGCGCTGCAGACCGTCCGCGGGCATGATCAGCGTTATGATTCCGGTCAACCGATTCAGCGATTCCGTCATAGCAGGGTCCTGGCTTAAACCGGAGCCGATCCGTTCAATCATGCCTCCCAGCCAGCTTGCTCCATACAACATCGTCATAAACACCCCATTGCCAATGGCAGAGAAGAATCCGGAGCCGAGCATGGACACGGTCACGAGCAGAGGGACGGCCAAGGAGAACAGCAGGAAGGATTTGATCCAGGCTGCCGGATCTAATGGAATCGCCGCATGCGCCCTGGCAATGAGCAGAATGGAAATAAACAGCAGCAAAGCGTATGCGATTCCTACGGTTACATACCCCAGCCAACGCCCGGCGTACCACTTCCAGCGCGGAAGCGGCCGGGAAAGCAGCGCCTGAAGCACGCCTGCTTCCGCTTCCCCCGCGATTGCCGAGAAAGAAGTGAATATCGCCAGAAACGCGAGTACAAATGACCCAAACATAAAACCAAGCGTCATGATAACCGCACCGTTCGCAAATCGGTTTATCAATGCTTCTCCGCTGTCGCTGAACCCTTGCTGCGCGCCTGGATCTCCGATTGCACTCGCCACAAACCAGAAGCCTATAAGAAATACTGCAGTCATGAGCAGAGTGAGCAGCAGCACTTTCTTGCGCAGCATTTCTTTCCAGGTTATGCCCCAAATGATCCTCATTCCCGTTCACCTCTGTGGTCAAGTCCGGATACGGTATTCACGAACCACTCTTCCAGACGTTCTTGTTCACGCGTGACTTCATAAAGCGTCATTCCCTGCTCCACGATGAGCGCATTGATCCAGCCTGCTTGCTCCTCACTGTCCAGTTCGGCCTCCAGCCATACTACACTTCCATCCTGCGATTGCGATTGCCCGGACGGAAGCTGGTCTCCGCTATTACGCCCTTGGAAAGTTTGCTCCTGCCGGGAAGACAGCCTGAAGTGCAGACCCGTTTGTTCATTTAGCCAGATACACAAAAAAGGCGTGAATCCGCCCACTTTAAAAAGCCACTTTGTTTGTTTGCGAAGCACCTCGGACACACTGCCGTGCCGCAGGATAACACCGTTATTCAATAGCGCCATCCGGTCGCACAGCAGCTCAACCTCCTCCAGCAGATGGGAGTTGAGAAAGATTGTTTTGCCCCGCTCCTTCAGCTTCTCCAGAATATTGCGGACTTCTCTGCGTCCGATGGGGTCCAGCGCCGATGACGGCTCATCCAGAAAAATAATCTCGGGATCATTGACCAGCGCACAGGCCAGTCCCAGCCGCTGCTGCATCCCTTTGGAGTAATGCTTGACTCTGTCCCTTCCCCGCTGTCCGAGCCCTACTTCCTCAAGAAGCGCCGGAACCCGCTTGGCTGTCACCGAACGCTCAACACGGCATAGCCGCGCATGAAGCTCCACCACTTCTTCTCCGGTCATCCACTCCTGATAACGGTATAATTCGGGTAAATAGCCGATCTGCGACTTCGCCGCAAGAGAACCAATCTTATAGCCCAGCAATGCGGCTCTGCCGCTTGAGGGTGTAATCATCCCGACCAGCATTTTGACCAAGGTGCTTTTGCCTGCGCCGTTGGGGCCGAGGAAGCCGAAGGCTTCCCCTTTCCCTACGGTAATGCTTACATCCCGGCAGCCGCGTCCGTTACTATATTCTTTAGTAAGAGCCCATGTTTCTATCGCCGGTACACTCATGATTGAATCAGCTCCTGAACCTTCGCGGTTATCTTCTCTTTGGTGGTATATACATTTCCGCCGAATAACTGAAACAATTGCCCGTCGTGTACCCAAACGGCATCATAAGTCGTATCTTGACCGTATTCGTGGTGACTCACAAGAACTTTCGTTCCCTCTACCGTTATTTGGTCGGCATTGTCTTGCGAAATGACCGGCATAGGAATTTCACCCGCTAGAATACTGCTCTGCTTGAGACTCGATTTCAAAGAATCCGGCAGCAGCGGGAAGTTGATAATGGCCTCCAGCGCTTCTTCGACCTTGATTGCAGGGTCTACGGTTATTGCGGGAGTATTCATTTGTGTCAGGTTAGCCCAATGTGCGCTGTCAGGGGACAGATCATAGTTCACGGTTTCCGGAATGTGCAGCGTAATGGGTCTTCCGTCAATGGATTCCGGCAGCAGCTGTTCGGCGCCCAAACGTTTCATCGCTTTATTGACTTCATTTACATTAAGATTAAGTGTAATTTCCCCGGAAGGATTTACTGTTAACTCCGCTCCGTCATTAGATAAAGCCGCGCTTAACGGCGCATACCCTAACTTGTCCTTAACTTGCTCCGGCTTGATCTTTCCGCTGATTGTGCCTGAACTGCTTGAAAAGGAACCAAACTTGTTAATAGTTTCTTTCAGGTCGCCGTTCTCGCTAACCGAATAGAACATATTGCGCAGATCGCTCTCATTTACAGCCGTTACCGACTGCATACGGAACTGATTGAGAATGGCGGCCATCGCCGTGTTGCCTACAGGGGTGGCGAGGAAAGCTGCAACAATGGTTATACCGGCGACAGCCATCGTCCATTTCCGGCGGCGTTTCATCCTCGGACGGCGCGAACGGCTTCGGTCTCCGCTGCTGCCGGTAACAGGGTCTTGTTGTTCTGCATAACCCAGCTCCTCAGCCTTATGGTAATCTGCACCGGAGAGATATCCATCTTGTTTCAGTGCTTCAAACTTTGCCGCTTCCGTCTTCCGGTCCCATTCCGCCCATTTGTGATTGAGCGGCTCGCCCGCAAGCGTCTCCTGAAGTCTTGCCCATGCCTCATCCGTTCTTTGCTTCTCTTTATCGTGATTTGCAGAATAGTTATTCATCAATCAACGTCCTCCTTAAGATTAAACTGTCAGTCCATTTGCGGCAGCGATTTGGATGCAGTAGCTTTCAGCCTTTGCGTAGCCCGGTGCAGCAGCGTACCTACAACCGGAGGTCTGACACCAAGCTCGCCGGCGATCTCCGCATAACTGTAACCGGAATATCGGAGGAGAAGCGCCTGTCTGTCACGCTCGGGCAGCTCATCCAGCCATTCCCGCACATCCTCCTGATCCAGCTTGCGCAGAATCAATTCTTCGCCCGATGGCGGCGATGCCTTCGTGTTATACATCAGTTCCTGCTTGTTCTGCAGCCGCCTTTCCCTTGCTTTCTTCTCCAGAAAATCATAGCCGATTCGGGTAAGCACACGGTGGAGCCAAGCACCCAGCGCCGCCGGATCGTCCGGGGGATTGCGGTATAACCGCAAGAATACGTCCTGAGCCAGATCATCGGCAGCCGCCTCATCGCGCACGAGAGCGACCAATTTACGCCGGACAGCAGGATAGTGCTCATAAAATATCGATCGAAAACGTTCGGAATCCGGAATTTCCATTTTGTAATGCCTCCTTATTAGCTGCAGCTATATATAAGACGGCCGTCAGTTGCTTTTTGTATCAGAATATAGGATAAAGAGTTTTTGGGGGAGGAAAATATCACAAAAAAAGAGGGCAAATGCCCCCTATCCAGTTATTCAGTATTCATATTCTATGGATTTGTAGCCCGTTTTCTCTTGTTTTTCCTGCAAGCGTGTCGCGCTCCTTCAAGTAAATTCTCGGCAATGAATTCTTCAATAATCTAGTATAGCGCAGCCGAAAAAGATTACAAAGTCAGTTTCTCTAAGTTCAGCTACCCCGGCTGACTATCTGTACATCATCGACCAGCCGCCGATGTCCCGGAAGCCGATTCGTTTGTATATGGAGGCCGCGTCCGGATTATCGTAAAACAGGCACAGCGACTTCCCTTCGCTCACCAGATCGGAGCACAGCTTCGTTACTACTAAGGTTGCCAGTCCCTCCCCCCGGTAATCCGGATGCGTGGCTACGCTCACTATCATCGCAGACATCGAATTCTCCGCTGTAGTTGAGGCCGCAGCAGCTGTACGCCCGTCCCGTTCCACAAAATAAGTGCGCCCCGTTCCGGTCTCCAGAGTCCGCCGCATATTTGAACGTGAGCTTTCCGGGCTCACTTCGAACTCCTCAATCCCGTCCATAAGCGAACAAATGGATTCTACATGCTGGAGAGTCGCCCGCTGAGCGGATATTTCCGCAGAGACCGGTACGCTTTTCTCACCATCCAGCTCTTTCAGTTCGGCAAAATGCATGCTCTTCTCCTTACGGAAGCTTATGTATTGGTTGAACAGCCCGGCAATGGAGGCTGAACCGGACAACATTTCCATTCTTTCGTCCTGCTTTATGATGTCGGCAAACCCCTGTACATTAAATGGCCCAGCCGCGTAGGGCAGGTAATTGTACTCGTAGCGCAGCAGAACCGCTTTTATTTGCCCGTTCTCCGGTTCGAATTCGCCCCATACCTCCTGGAAATCCTGGTCAAAACCAAAGTTCTCCACATCTGCGATCAAAAATAAATTCAGCGCCGGATCTTTTCCCAAAAAAGCAAGCAATGCCGCCCGGTCTTGTTCATTCAGCTTACGAATCATATAATCCCCCCGCCAATCGTCCAAATATCAATGGAAATAACATAACATGGAAATGACAAAGCGTAAATAAATTGAAGTTGTTGATTAAAAAGCCGGGAGAATCTCGGCGTAGGCCAAGTTCTCCCGGCTAATCGTTCAAGCCCGTATGCTAATTAGTTTCCTGCTGCCGCAGCTTGGTCCGGCGCTCCGGATGAGCGAACATTTCGGCAGGAGAGAGCAGATAAATGAGACTGATTACTCCGAATATACAAGCGCTCACCTTGAATGGGATGATTTCATTGCCGCCGCTTGCAAGCCAGCCGCCAATGAAGGGACCGATCACGGCCCCCAGACCTTCAACCGAGAACAGCAGGCCCCAGCTCATTCCTACCGAACTCTCAGGTATATATAGCGCCATCAACGCGTTCCAGGAAGGAAGCAGAGTAGCGTAGGCACAGCCCATCAGGAGCGCCAGAATGACGACACTAGCAAAAGAATCTGCGGAGGTCAGAAGGAACAGCGATGCTGAAAATACGGCGAAGCCCAGCACCAGGAACCATTTGCCGCCGATCATATCGAATAATCTGCCCATGGGCACCATGAGCAGCACGGCAGCTCCCCCGCCGATCAGAAGCGCTAGCGATAACCCGGAGTGGGACAGACCGAGCTGGTTCACGGCAAAGGTTGTTAATAACGGCACGATCATTCCCCCGGCTGCGGTTTGCAGCAGCATCCCCGGCACCAGAAAGCCGCCCCTTTTCACCTTATGCCATAGTGCCGTAAACTGCTCTCCCACCGTCATTTCGATCCCAAGCGCCGGCGCCTCCGCTAACCGGGTCAAACCCGCGAAGATCCAGCCTGCGGCAAAAAAGAGTCCGATCACAAGGAGAGATACGGTTAACCCGAAGTCCATGATCACATTGATCATAACCGTTCCGAGGCCCAGACCCGCCATCCAATACACGTATAAGCTCCCCATCTGCCGGGCGCGGTTCTCCTCTCTAACCTGGCTCATGCAGATGATCCAGATCGGTGAAAAGCCCGCTCCGAGCAGGGCCGAAGCCGCAATCAGAATACCGGCATGGTGCGTGGTCACCATCAGGAAGAGCCCGGCCAAAGCAATGCCAAATCCGCTATGAAGTACAATTTGATGAGGCAGTCTGTCGAGCAGGTAGCCGATGAAGCCTTTGATCAGGCTGTCGGTCAAATAATGAATCGATACGGCAATCCCGACAACGGATGCAGACAACCCAAGATGATCCAGCGCATATATAGGCAAAAAGGCAACCAGAAACGCTCCCCTCACCCACTCTATGAAAAAGAGGGCCAAACCCAATCGGGCGATGGCTGTATCAGGCGCCACCGTCTTATTAGCGGTATCCATGAGCGGTCTTCGCCTTCCCTTCTACTCCCAGTGAATGTACCGGCTGACCATGAAGTGAAGGATGGTGTTCCAGGATCTCCAGCACTTCGTTTATAATCTGCTCGGCTGCGTTCTTTTGGGATATGGCATTCATCTGGCGTTTAATTTCCTCGCGGTAAGGCTTCATTTCCAGCAGCCGGAGACGGCCGATCAATTCTTTTTCCGTACTCGCGGTATAAAGCACTTTTTGACGGGACAGCGCCGTTGCGTTTCCTGCTTCCTGTCCGGGAAGAGGACAATACACGATAACGGGCAGCGATAGCGCAAAAGCTTCGGTAAGGGTCACGCCGCCAGCTTTGGTCAGCAGACAGGAGGAGACGGACATCAGCTCATGGATTTCATCAGTATATCCTAGAATATGAACGCGTTCATTATCCCGGTAGCCGGCCTCAATCGCCAAGCGGAGCTTTTGATTATTTCCGCAGAGCACAATGGAGTCGAAATCGGTATGCTCCAGCACGCTTTTTAATATTGTGCGAACCTTGGTCGAAACGCCGTAGGCTCCCGCAGATAACAGAATATAGCGCCGGTCTGGCCGCAGTCCATGCTTCCGTATCAGCTCAGCCCGATCGGCGGACTCAGTAAATGCCGCGCGGATCGGAATTCCGCTGACCGTGATCCTTTCTTCGGCTACGCCAACCTTCATCAGTTCCTGCTTGATGCTGTCGCTGGCGATAAAATACTTCATGGTGCGGGGATGAAGCCATCTTCCATGCAGACAATAGTCGGTTAGAACCGTGAAGATCGGAACATTGTCCGCCGACTCAAGTTTCAGCTGTGAAGCAGCTAAATACGGATAGGTGTGAATGATTAGATCCGGCCGCAGGTCATTCAGGAATTTCCTTACTTTATGCTTGCCCATGGAGTGCAAAAATTGCCCTAACGGGTAATCCGGCTTCATTTTGCTCGTCATGTTGTACATGATTCCGTAGAGATTCGGAGCATATGCGGCGCTTTTTAAATAAAATGTCCGCGTGATTCCGTTCAGCAAAGGATGCACTTCACCGAAAAGATCCACAATATGCACCCGGTTTATCCCTCTGGATCGGAAGGACTGTTCAATAGCTTGAGCCACCTTGGCGTGACCGTCTCCAAACGCGGACGATACAATAAGCACCACAGGATCGGGTTTCATCGGTAGTCTCCTTTGTTCTAGTTATTATTTTACTGTAATCCGTAAACATAAGAGGACGATTAAACCATACGCTATATATTATTAAATACCCGTTTGCGATCTATCCCTGATTTTAAATATAATGGGCCAGAACTGGAAAAATAAAAGACCCCGTCGTCTAATTAACGACAGGGCTTGACTTAACGGATATAGTTGTCCAGCGCTTTGTTAAGGTCATCAAGAACTTTGCTTTCGTTGCCATGGTGGACGGCTTTGACTACGCAGTTCTCCAAATGGTCCTTTAACAGAAGCTTCGCCGCTTTGTCCAAAGCCTTTTGCACGGCAGCAATCTGCAGCAGCACTTCAGAGCAGTCCCGGTCCTCGGCGGTCATTTGCTTGACGGCGCGAACGTGGCCTTCAATCCGGGCCAACCGGTTGACGATCTGCTTGCGGTACTTATGCTCGTGATTATCTTCTTGATCTCTGGCTTCCTGTGCCATATTGCACCTCTTTTTTGATCCTTCTCTTATTCATGAGTCGAGTATGACTGCCATACCGCTATTATAGCAAGAGATGATGGACAGGGACAATTTTGCTTGGTAAAGAAGCGGCAGCCAGTGCGGCCGGACTCCGGAAGCCGCCGCTAATAGAACGTTATTCCCGCTCTGTTCAGATGCGGATTAGAGTGCGCCAGATTAGCGGAGCAGTCTGAGGCCGCTTAAGATAACGGCCAGTGTGCTTCCTTCATGGCTGACCACGCCGGACGGCAGATTGATTCCGCCCCAGAAGTTGGATACAACCAGAATGAGGATGACGGCCAGGGCAAAGGAAATATTTTGCCGGATAACCCTGCGCGTCCGCCGTCCCAGGGAGATCGCGAACGGAATTTTGGAAATATCGTCGTTCATCAGCACGACATTCGCCGTTTCCAGCGCTACGTCGGTCCCGGCGGCGCCCATAGCGATCCCGACGGCGGAAGCCGCCAGAGCGGGTGCATCGTTGACGCCGTCGCCGACCATGGCAACCTTGCCGAACTCCCCGGTCAACTGCCGGATCAGCGCAAGCTTCTGATCGGGCATCAGCTCGGCATAGACTTCGTCGACGCCGGCGGCGCGGCCAATGGCCTCGGCAGTGAGCTTGGCGTCCCCGGTAAGCATGACAACCTTTTTATTCATACTCTTAAGCTTCATTACGGCTTCCCGCACGCCGGCGCGCATCACGTCTTGAACCGCCAGCATGCCGATCAGAACGCCTTCCGATTCGACGAAGATCACCGTTTTCCCTTCCGCCTCCAGCATATCCGCCGCCTGCAGCTTAACATCTTCCATGTCCAGGCCCGCCAGCAGTTCCTTTTTGCCGATACGGCATTTCCGGCCGCTGACGGTTCCGCTGACGCCCATCCCGGGCACAGCCTGCATATCCGCCGCCGGCTCCATTTGAATACCGCTGGCTTTGGCGAAATTGACAATGGCTTTGGCGATCGGATGCTCCGACAAATATTCCAGCGAAGCGGCGAGCGTGAGCAGCTCCTGTTCACTGCTGCCACCAGACGGCAGAACGTCGGTCAGCTTCGGCTTGCCTTCGGTTAAAGTACCCGTCTTGTCGAAGGCGACGACACTCACTTCACCCATCTGCTCCAGATGGATTCCGCCTTTGAACAGCACGCCTTTTCTGGCGGCGTTGGAAATGCCGGACAGAATCGCGGGCATGATCGAGGAAACGAGCGCGCACGGCGAAGCGACAACAAGGAAGATCATCGCCCGGTAGACGGTCGTTTCCCAGGACCAGCCGAAGAGAAGCGGCGGGGCAACCATGAGCAGCAGGGCAGCCGCGACCACAACTTTGGCGTAGATGCCTTCAAAACGCTCCACGAACAGCTGGCTTGGCGGCAGCTCGTCCTTGGCTTCCTGCACCAGATGGATAATTCGGGCCAGCAGCGTGTCTTCGGCTCCCTTATCCGTATAGATCCGCAGCGCCCCCTGTCCGTTAATCGTTCCGGCGAAGACCTTATTGCCGGCGGCGAGATCTACGGGAATGGATTCACCTGTGATCGAGGACTGATCTACTGCCGAATGCCCTTCGAGAATGTGGCCGTCGCAGGGGATGCGTTCGCCCGGTCTGACGAGCACGATGTCGCCTTTTTGCAGTTGAGCTGCTCTAACCTTAACTTCGCCGCCATCTCTAAGGAGAACCGCATCTTCCGGACGGTACTTCAGGATGGAGGCGATATCCTGATTCGTCTTCTCCATCGTGTAATCTTCCAGCGCACCGCTGAGACAAAAGATAAAGATCAGCATCGCGCCGTCCAGCCAGTAACCAATCGCCGCAGCGCCCGCCGCCGCAACAACCATCAACAGGTCTACATCCAGATCCTTTTCTTTAAACAGAGTTTCCAGACCTTCCCATGCCTTCCGGTAGCCCCCGACAAGATAGGCAAGAATGAAAAACGTGATTTCCAATATGCCCTGATCATTCCTGCCCATGACCCAGGCAAGCCCGATAAACAGCAGGCAGGCCGCCGCGATAATCAGGCCTCCATGCTGTTCCCACAGCGCGCTTAAAGGCTTGTTGTCTTCTTTTTCTTCAGCTACCATAACTTGTCCCATAACCAGCATTTCCTCCTCCAAATGAAACTAATATTGAGAACTGTTCTCATCATATTATCCCCCCCTGGGGGTTGTTGTAAAGATGTGATGTCAACTAAGTTGTGACAAAAGTCGAAATTTGCGTTTGGAAGTACGTATTGGAGTGGCCGTTCATGCTTGAGGAGGAAGGACATATTTCGGAGTATTTGCGGACGTATGCCCGGTGATAACGCAAAAATTGCCCGGCGAAAATTCGCCGGACAGAAAAGCAGTATGTATAGTCATGGCTTGTCGCTTAAGGGCGGCGGCCGTTTCCGCAGCGTGCCTGACAGCGGCATATACACTCCCTTAAGTTTCTGCCTTACAGCTCCACAGCTACCCCGAAATGATCCGAGACGACCGCTCCCCGAATGCCGTTCATGACGACATGGCAGGACTTGGCCCGCAGCGGCCGATTGGAGAAAATATAATCAATGCGCAGCTTGCTTTTATTGTCGTCCCAGCCCTTGATGGCCTTGGTGACAGTGGCTCCGTCATCTTTAGCGGAAGCGGTGGCATATAGATCATGCCAGCCTTTTTCAATAACATAATCATAGCCTTCGTTCCGAATCTCCGCCACATTGTTGAAGTCGCCCATGATAAATACCGGCAATTCTTTCAGTGTGTCCAGTTTCGTCTGTGCGGCATCCCATTGCCTTCGAAAAGGCTCCTCTTCATCATTCCACCAGCCGAAATGACCGCTTACAAACCAGGATTCCTCCCCGTCAATCTCTGCTTTGACGCCGACAATCTTCCGTGTGCGGTAGTTCTCATAGTCTCTTATAACCGAAACGTACTCACTGAAGGCGCTGGTGATTGGCTTGCGCGTCAAGATCGCCAGACCCTCGTCGTACTTTACAAATCCCGTATGTACCGGTATCCATGTCCAATAATAGGGGATACCGAGTTTTTGCAGCAAAACGTAGGCGTAATTATCCTGACTGATCACCGTTTCCGGTTCGGCCTGGACAAAACGGTCCAAAGACACTGCGGACAACGCTTCTTCGCCCTTCGACTGATTGACCTCCTGCAGAGCGATAACATCGAACTGCTGCTCCCTGATATAATCGGCCAAGTCTTCTATTTTCCGAAGCTGGTCGGTTTCCATCCATGCGTGGGTGTTCAGCGTCATTATTTTCAAGACTAATCCCCTAGCTTTCTCTATTTTTTATGTAGACACTCTTTTTAAGCTTTAGCTATTTTTGCTGGCTCATAATGAACATGGACTTCATAAACATCAGAATTACTCTTTAATTCATCTTCCACCCGTGTTGCGATTTCATGAGCTTCTTGAAACTCCAGTTTTGCTCCAACAAGCAATACAACATCTACGACTGCATTGCTTCCGTAATTTCTGGCTCTTATTTCTTTAACACCCTCTACTCCGTTTACTTTCAATACGGTTTCTTTGAATGATTGAATCATATTCTCATCAAAACCGTCAGTTAAATAATGGGATGCTTCACAAAAAATTTCCCAAGCCGTTCTACAAATGATGAATCCAACCGCAACAGCCGTAAGCGGATCAAGCCAAGGCAATTTAAACTGGGAGCCGATGATCCCAATTACCGCTCCAATACTCACAAATGCATCAGATATATTATCTTTAGCCGCAGCCATAACGGCTTGACTGTTTATTTTGAGTGCCAATTTTTTGTTGTATCGATATACACAGTACATTACAATTGCGCAGAATATCCCTGTCCATGCGGAAATGAGATCAGGAGACTGCTGCTTTCCAAGAAACATTGAAATAACAGCCTCGTAAAGCACCTGCAACCCTACAGCCATCATGATAAAAGAAGCCATTAAAGAAGCTACGGTTTCCGATTTCCAGTGTCCATACGGATGATCTTCGTCTGCTGGTTTCCGTGCTAATTTTAAACCAATTAAAACGGCAATGGATGCAACAATATCCGTCGCATTATTCAGACCATCCGCCTTCAAAGCTTCAGAGTTAGCTGCATAACCAATAATTAATTTTGAAGCAGATAAGCAGATGTAAGCGATAATACTAACTATTGCTCCACGCTCACCTAATTTCAAGTTATCGTACCTTTGCTGATCCATTCTAAGATAAAGCCCCTTCCAATTCGCTTTCATACCTGCTTATAGTATCAGTCTGGGTATAAGTGGGTCTAGAGAAACGTTGTTTCGTTAAGGTTAATAAATAAAGACAGTCAAACAAAGTTGCCTACGCGAAAAATGTTTGCGCTATGCAAACCTGACGATTTCCCGCCCACAAAAAAAAGACGAGCCGATTTCAGCGCGCCTTTTTTTTCCTATAGTACGAACCAAATAATTAATGCAGAATTTCCCTCTTGTTTACCTTAGCACCCGATAAGGCTTGATCGAACATATCGAGAATGAAGAGAAACCGTTCGGCTTCGCGAAATACGTGATCCGCTAATAAAGGATGAATAATACTTTTTATCCGGCATTCATCGATTAAATCGCGTGCTGTTTTCTTGAAATCGCGCAATGATTTTACGGATACCTTGTTTTCATCAACAAATTGACTTAGCAGCGGAACAGTTTGAGATTGAGGACGCATAGAACTTAGATCAATCGCCTGGAATACCAGTTTATCAAAATCATTGCTAAATTCCCGCGCTTGATCGACCAATTTCCGTTCAGATGGGTCAAGCAAATGACCAATAAATTTTGCATGATCGGCCATAATCTTTAAGAAAAAGACATTTTCATCGATAATCGCATCGGGTAAGGGTTCGAGTCTCCCCGTATTAAGTTCTTCTAAGCGGTTTCTGAAATAATTGGCTTCCCGGCTAATATGATCCACCAGTAAAGGGAAGTTTGTTTGTCCGGGAAGTTTACATTGCAGGATCAGGCCTAGCACCATTCTTTTAAAAGCCCAAATATTAGTCGCCGCAATAGCCACTTCTGTATTAAAATTTTGGATTGTGTGCGGATCTGCATTAGGCTGAAATTCATGGGATCTTCGCTCAATATCCTCAAAAATCGCGTAAAACCGGTCTGCTTCTTTTTTAAGCTGAGTATCCTCTGCTCTAAATCCTAACCCAAGAAACAATGAATGCTCCTTCATGATCCTGGACCAAAATCGTATTTCATCTAACGACCGGGCGACGAATTCATCCAAGCATATCCCTCCTTTGCAGAAAAAATCACTTGTTTTAGGGATATGGGATTGCATTGTCCATTATGACTTTTCTTGAAATATCAATTATAGTTTGGGAGCCAATCTCCATGAGCAGCAATTAGATCATCACACATACTTACGATATCATCCATGGACAGCTCAGCTGCTGTATGAGGGTCGAGCATCGCCGCATGATAGATATGCTCTTTCTTGCGCGTTATCGCCGCTTCGATCGTCAGCAGCTGGGTATTGATATTCGTGCGGTTCAGCGCCGCAAGCTGAGGCGGCAAGTTTCCGATAAAGGTCGGCTGGATTCCGCTGCGGTCCACCAGACAAGGCACCTCTACGCAAGCCTCCCTCGGCAGGTTGGTGATGAGGCCGGTGTTCATGACATTGCCGCCGATTTTGTAAGGAACGTTCGTCTCGATGGCTTCCATGATATATGACGCATACTCATGCGAGCGCTCATGCTCCAGATTGCGGTTATTCACCAACTCCTCGCGCATATGCTCCCAGCGTCCGATCTGCTCTACGCAGCGGCGCGGATATTCGTCCAGCGGAATCTGAAAGCGGTCGATCAGCTCAGGATAGTTCCGCTTGATAAAGTACGGGTGATACTCCGACGTGTGCTCCGACGATTCCGTATTGTAATAGCCGAACTTCTGCATAATCTCGTAGCGGACCATGTCGTTATGCGGTTCTTTTTGCTTCTCGGCGGCCCGTCTTTTGATTTCCGGATACAGGTCCTTGCCGTCTTTCGTAACCTCCAGCAGCCATGCCATGTGGTTAATCCCGGCGATTTTCGCCTGCACTCCTTCCTGCTCGATGCCCAGATGCTCGAACAGATGCGGCACGCATACCTGCACGCTGTGGCACAGGCCGACGGTCCGCACACCGCCGTACGTATTCATCACATTCGTGAGCACGGCCATCGGGTTCGTATAATTTAAAAAGAGAGCGTCCGGACACACTTCACGGATATCCGCTGCAAAATCGAGCATAACCGGGATGGTGCGCAGGTTGCGGAAAATGCCGCCAATGCCGACGGTGTCGGCAATCGTCTGACGGAGGCCGTATTTCTTCGGAATCTCAAAGTCGGTGATGGTGCAGGGATCGTAACCGCCCACCTGAATGGCGTTGATGACGTATTTGGCTCCGCGCAGCGCCTCTTTGCGGTCGGAGTAGGCTTTGATTTCACAGGTGCTGCCGCCGCTTTGCTTTAAATTGAGCAGCATATTCTCGGAATCCGACAGACGGCGGGAATCAATATCGTACAGCGCCAACTCAAACCCTTGAAGCGCCGGTGTAGCCATGCAATCTCCTAATACATTTTTGGCAAAAACCGTGCTTCCTGCTCCGATAAATGTAATTTTGGACATCGATTCTATTCCTCCTTGTGTTGGGACGATTGCTGCCGCTCAGCGCATATTCTTTCTGGTAACTATTGAAAAAACCTATGGATAATGCAGCTTTGTACTGCGGCTTCGTTCCCTCTCTTCACAATTTACTATAGAGCAGAGCCGATGGAATTTATATGGAGGAATAAAAGGAACATATGGAGGTTTGTCGTATATTTATGATAAAGTTGTTGTTAAGAGCACCTATCTCTCAAGCTGGAGGAATCAATGAATCCGGATCATTATCAATTTGAAATCAGCATTAACCTGCATCCTAGCGAGGGTGAGTTGACTGTTCTTTTTAGCGGAGAAGGCAGTCCCAAACCCGGCCACAAAGTCGGCCCATCCGTCCATGACTATTATTTAATTCATACCGTGCTTTCCGGTGAGGGTGTATTTGTAAGCGAAGGGCGTAAATATTTATGTCAGGCGGGGGATTCGTTTCTCATTATGCCGGGCAGCTTGTTCAGCTATGAATCGGACCGGCGGACGCCTTGGCAGTATGTGTGGGTGGCGGTCCAAGGAGATGGTGCTTCACGGCTGCTTAAGGAAGCGGGATTTTCTCAGGAGAAGCCTGTGTTAAAAGGTGCTGACCCCTGGGCTCTTCATTCTTTCTACCGGCGGATTAAGCATTCTTTCAAGCAATCGCCCTTTCCCGAACTGGAAAGTCTGGAAGCATCGGGCTGGCTGAGGCTGCTGATCCATAGACTAGGACTTGCGAGCAGAGACTTGCGGGACACGGCCGCACAGCATTCGGAAATGATCGACCGCCAGGTTGAACAGGCCAAACGCTGGATCTCGCTTCAGTATCATCAGCAGCTCGGCATCAGCCAGATGGCTTCCTCTCTGGGGTATCACCGGGCCCATTTCTCCAAAGCTTTCAAGGAACGGACCGGTCTATCCCCGAAGCAGTATCTGATGAAAATCAGGATGGACAAAGCAAAAGAACTGCTGGAAAGCAGAGTCTTGACGATTGATGAAGTGTCATCGTCCGTCGGCTTTAACGATGCGCTCTACTTTTCCAAACAGTTCCGTAACTGGTGCGGGCAGTCTCCAAGCGAATACCGCAGCGGGTTTATGCGTTAAATGCCGTCCGATTGGCAAGGCGATGCGCCAGCCACACGGCAAACGCGGCCGCTGTCTATACCTGCAGCTTCCAATTTCCTCGACTGGAAGACTCGGGGTGACGTTCCCGCAGCCAATTGGTTACCGCCGCTTCCGCCTCATCCAAATGGTTGACTTTGAACGTTACCTTCTCAGACTCGCCGTACAAGAGGGATGTATAATCGTATTTCGGATCATAGTAATGCTCCAGCAGCAGCAGGACCGCGTTCTCGAAGTTTCCTGCTACCAGGCTCCGGTCAATCTCCGCCGCGACGGGCACATGAATACGGGATTTAATTCTGCGAAATGCTGTCAGGAGTTCCTCCTGATGCTCTTCTGGGCGATAGTCCTTCATGATCTGCGCCACCCGGGATTCAAGCGGCATTTCAATCCAGAGCTGAGTACCCGTCTCTTTCTGCCGGCCCATAAACGGCGGCATCACTGCCTTGCCAATCCGCATGCTCTCCGCCTCGAACAGTACATACGGAGAATGTTCAAGCGTGATCAGCTTCTCCAGCAGCAGACTGTCAAAGGTCTTTTGATTATTCGCCTGGAGTCCGACCTGTCCGAAAATCGACCCCCGGTGTCCGGCGATGCCCTCCAAATCAATCACTGGATAGCTGTTACGCTGAAGACGGTGCAGCAGCGCCGTTTTTCCAGTCCCGGTGTTCCCGTGGATAATATAGGAATGCGGCTTGAAATTATAGGACTCCAGCGATTCCATCACCCATTTCCGGTACGCTTTGTAGCCGCCGGTCAGACGGTTGACGTGAATATCCATCAGGGAGAGCAGGGTCGCCGTCGTCCGGCTCCGCATGCCGCCTCTCCAGCAAAATACCGTCTTGTCCCCGGGGATTTCAGCGAATTGCCGTATGAAAACCGGAAGCTTAGCGGAGACAAGCTCCAGCCCGCGGTCTTTTGCCGCCTGAACGCTCGTCTGCTTGTACAGGGTGCCGACCTCAGCCCTTTCCGCATCGTCGAACAGCGGAATGTTGAGACTGCCCGGAATTGTGGAATCTCTGTACTCGGAGGGGGAACGGACGTCGATGATCGTCATCTGTTTGCGGTCTTGCAGCGCCCGAAGCTGTTCGAGTGTAATATCCTGAAACAATAGTCTCTCTCCTTCTTGTATCCTGCTGTGAATGCGATCAAAGGCCGCTTAGGGGCATCCGGCTCTGTTGCTCCTGCCCCTCGGCTTAAGTTGCTTGCACCGGACTTTTATATGACCGTAATCTGTCCCGGGTGCTCGGCGGTGACTTCTCCAATCATTGCGGCTTCAACTCCTGCGGCTGCAAGATCACGCAGCAGCGCTTCGCTGTCATGCCCGGCGACAGAGATCAGCAGTCCTCCCGAGGTGACGGCATCACATAAAATATAACGGCCAATTAGATCCAGCGATTCCGGATAAATAATCGTACCTTCCAGATGGGCGTAATTGTTGCGGGTTCCTCCTGGAACGAAGCCCTGCTCCGCCAGCTCGCGGACTCTCGGCAGCACCGGAACGGCTTCCCTGCGGATCACGAGTCCGCTGCCGCTTCCCTTGGCCATTTCCGAGGCATGTCCGAGAAGTCCGAAGCCCGTTACGTCCGTGCAAGCGTGGACTTCATACGAGCTCATGACTTCGGCTGCCGTCTTGTTTAATGTGGACATGACCGCTGTCAGACGCGCGGTTTCTTCGGGTGACAGCTGGTTTTTCTTAATCGAAGTTGTCAGGATGCCGACCCCGATCGGCTTGGTCAGGATCAGCTTGTCCCCCGGACGCGCGGCGGCATTGGTCCGCACTTTATCGGGATGGACGAGTCCGGTAACGGCAAGACCGAATTTGGGCTCCTTGTCATCAATGGAATGGCCGCCGACCAGCGTAGCGCCCGCTTCACTTACCTTATCCGCAGCGCCGCGAAGTATATCGGCCAGAATGCTCTTATCCAGTGTGGAAATGGGAAAAGCGACGATATTAAGCACGGTCAGCGGCTTGCCGCCCATAGCGTAAATATCGCTCAGCGCATTGGCGGCGGCGATTTGACCGAAGGAATACGGATCGTCAACAATCGGTGTAAAGAAATCGACCGTCTGCACCAGCGCCAGTTCATCGCTCAGACGATACACTCCCGCATCATCGCTTGTGTCGAGTCCGACGAGCAGATCGGGATTCGGCACCGATTTCGGCAAATTCCGGAGAACCTGCATCAGATCGGCGGGGCCGATTTTGCAGCCGCAGCCTCCCTTGGAGGATAACGAGGTTAATTTAATAGGTTCGGCAAGAGACATTGAAGGGACAACTCCTTATATTCGAAGTATTCATGAAATGGAAAACAATAGCACCTTCTATATTACACGATCCTAACAATATTGCGCAAAATAGTGCTTCCCTTACGACCTTATTATGCTATAATTATGAAATTTGAAATAAAAGGATGGGGGTTTATTCGCTGCTATGTCACCAGTAACAAACAGTACTACGTATTCCAATCAACCAAAGGATTATAAAGCCATCGTATTTACGGTCATCTTTCTTCTCATTGCCGTGGCCGGACTCTCCTATGTCAAATGGTGGCCCTACTATCACAAAGCGTTTAAGGCTGCTGCCGAGCATTCTATCGGTTCTTCCATTTTGACCGGCAAAGAAGCTGCGGCTCCCGCACCTTCGCTGCAAGCTGCTTTGGATTATGCTATAGCGTATTTCAGATCCGTATGGAAAGCCGCTGTGCTCGGTATTCTGCTCGGTTCGCTTGTACAGGTTCTGATCCCGTCCAAGTGGCTGCTGCGGGTTCTGGGAAAAGCTAACTTTAAAAGCACGGCGATCGCGGGACTTGCTTCTCTGCCCGGCATGATGTGCTCGTGCTGCGCCGCACCGATCGCTGTCGGCCTGCGCAAGAAAAACGTATCGGTTGGCGCCACGCTTGCTTTCTGGATCGGCAATCCCGTCTTGAACCCGGCAACGCTCATTTTCATGACCTTTGTGCTGTCCTGGAAATTTACACTGATGCGAATCGTATTTGGGCTGATTCTTACGTTTGGCGTCAGCTACTTGGCTAATAAATTCGCCGGGACCGCACAGGTTCCCGATACGCTGGCTAAACCTGCCATGGAAGCTCCCGCGCCGCAAGGCCCGCTGCTGCTCCGTTGGGCTGCCGCTGCCGGAAGAATGCTTCTGGCCGTTGTACCTGCCTATATCATTACGGTTCTGCTGCTGGGAGCGGCACGGGCATGGATGTTCCCGTCACTCGGAGCCGGAATTACCAGCGGCATTCTTGCCGTTCTGGTCTTCGCCATCGCCGGCACACTATTTGTCATTCCGACAGCTGCGGAAATTCCGATTATCGGAACCTTTCTTTCCTTCGGATTCGGCACGGGCGCTGCGGGAGCGCTGCTCGTGACACTGCCGGCTATCAGCCTGCCGTCGCTGCTTATGGTTTACCGCTCATTTCCGCGCCGGGTTGTATGGTTTGTCTTCTTCTCCGTCGTTGCAGCCGGTATTCTCGGAGGCGCTGTAGGCGCGGCAGTACTATAGGCACGGCAGTGCTGTAACAGACTCGGATGTATAGATAAATAATCCTTTTGCAAAAACTCCCTTCTGCTGTTTACCAGCCGATTGGGAGTTTTTTAGTGATCTTGGAGTAAGATTAGTTCAGCCGCCAACGCTGCACCATCTCATGGAAGCCCGGGACATCCAGACCGTCCAAGGAAAAAGCTTTGCGCAGCAGGTCTTGGGGAATCCACTCGTCGTATTTGCCCAGGTATGGGGCTTCGCCCGGCGCCAGCAGCGCAAGCGGGTCAAGCCCGCCGGCGCTCGCTTCCATGATGGAAGCCTCCAGCCAGTCGGCGTCCGCTTTTCCGGCGACGACCATGTAGTACGGCTCCATCGGCACTACCGAGCGCAGCCCCAGCGGACGCGTCAGCTGATGCTTCAGCAGCCGCTCCAGCGTGCGGAACGTCCGGCTGCCCGCCCAGGGCAGAATGAACAGCGAGTCGCCGCCCGCCGGAAGCACGGAGCGCTGAAGCAGCCCGCTCTCCCGCGCCAGCCGCCTTGCCCGTTCGAGCCGGGCCGCCGCTCTCGGCGCGAGATACGGGTACAGTGCCGTATCACCGAGAATGTCCCGGATTTTGGTCATAATCCGGGTATGCACATCACCGCCCGCGCCAAGCCACAGCGTATCGACCTTGCCGCGTGACGACTTCACATATACCGCCTTGTGGCGGTTGTCGACCTCTTCCACCTTCCACAGCTTGCCAGCCAGCGTAAAGCAGTAACCCGGCGGAGGCACGGTTGTAATCGAGCCGATTTCCTCTGTCCCGTTATATACGACATGCTCCTCATCGTCCTTGAAGACGGCCAGGAAGCGGAAATTGTTGACGATTTTCTCTCCGGCAAGCCCGATCAACAGACTGCCTTCGTCCATTTGCTCAATCTGTCCCATTCCTAGCTGATAGGCCATAAAGGCATCATAATCATCTTCGCTGAACCCTTGAAAAGAAGGGAGCGAGAGAACAGCATCGCGGAGATCCTCCGGCTCAGCCTCGCCCATGCTCTTCAGGATGCTCATCGTCTGATGGTACAGCAGACCGACCGGCATTTGCCGGACCATCAGCGGCTCGACCCATCTCTCCCGCACATAGAGCTCGGTAACGGCGATTGCCCGGAGCAGCGTCCAGGGCATGCGCGCCGGCAGCTGCGCTTCCTCGTCTTCTTCCTCCGGCGTGACGAACATCATCTCCGCCGCGGCGTCGCCGCGCCGGCCTGATCGGCCCAGCCGCTGCACGAAGCTGGAGCAGCTGTACGGCGCCCCGAGCTGCATCACCCGCTCCAGCTGGCCAAGGTCGATGCCCAGCTCCAGCGTGAGCGTCGCTGCGGCAACTGCCGCACCGGGGCCTTCGCGGAGCGCGGCCTCGGCCTCCTCCCGCAGCATCGCGGAAATGCTGCCGTGGTGGACGTGGAACACGTCCGGCTCCTGGCGCTTCGCCGCGATGCGCCTCATTTCAAGGATTGCCGTTTCCGCATCGGTTCGGCTGTTGGTGAAGACGAGCGCTTTTTTGAGCCGGGTATGGTCGTAAATATAGTCATAATACGCCTTGCGGACAAGCTCCAGCTGCTCGGACTGCTTCTCATCCCTGGCATCGGGAAACGAAAAATGCTCAATGCTTAAGCGCAGCTTCCTTCCGCCCTGCGGCGCGGATACCTGCACCTGCTCCCGCGTGCCTGCGGCAAGCCAGCGCGTAGCGGTGCCATAATCGCTGAGCGTAGCGGACAGCCCGATCCGGCGCGGCGAGCAGCCTGCCATACGGGAGATCCTTGCCAGGAGGCTGAGCACCTGGATTCCCCGGTCGGCGCCCATAAAGGCATGCACTTCGTCAATAATGACAAAACGCAGATCGCCAAAAAGCGCCGGAATGGCATTCGGGCGGTTCATCAGCAGGCCCTCCAGCGACTCGGGGGTAATCTGGAGCACACCGGACGGATTCTTCATCAGCTTCGTCTTCTCCGCCTGCGGCACATCGCCATGCCAATGCCAGACGGGAATGCCGCCCTCCAGCAGCAGGTCGTTCAACCGGGCAAATTGGTCGTTGATCAGCGCTTTGAGCGGGGCGATATATAGTATCCCTACCGAAGAAGAGGGATTCTCGTAAAGTTCGGTCAGCGCAGGGAAAAATGCCGCCTCCGTCTTGCCGGATGCGGTTCCCGATGCAATCAGCAGATGATCAGGCGATTCCAGCACCACCCGGCAGGCATCCACCTGCGCTTCGCGGAGCGTCTCCCAGCGGTTTTTATAAATAAACTCCTTAATAAACGGCGCAAGCCGGTAAAACGGATTATCGCTCATAGCTCAAACTCCGCCAGCAGATCGTCCATCGATGGGTCCTTGCCTTCATCGGATTTGCCGGTCCGTTCTCCGACCAGGCTCGCAAACGAGGCTTCCGGATTGCCGTACAGCGTATGCAGCAGATCCATAAAATCGCGCACGAGCTCGCGGGGCGTCAGAAGCTCATCCGCTCCCAGCCTCGACGAGGCTTCCTCCATAAAATGCACGAGCTGATCGTCTGTCAACGCGGACGGATAGCCGTAATGCAGCGCATGAATATCCCGAAGCCGTTGCAGCAACACTAGAATCTCCTCGGAAGACAGCATATCGAGCGGAATGATCGGCCCCGAGAAATTACTCGGAGCGGCGGCTCCGTACCTTCCGGCCACTAGCCTAGACCGCAGCGCCTCGTAGCTGAACAATCCCCGGCGGTGATCCTCGACAAATTGCGGCGTTCCGCCAAGAAATATCCCTAGATGCTCCGCCTTGCCCTGCATCGTGTCATTGAACATGGTGAGCAGCTTCTCATAATTGCTCTGCCTTGAAACGCTGTTCGTGATCTTGTAAAGGTTGACCCCTTCATCGATGAACAGCAGCAGCCCCTTGTAGCCAATGGCTGCGGAGAATTCCGCCCACAGCTTCATATATTCGTACCAGTTGTCGTCATCGATAATGACGCCGACCCCCAGCGCCTTGCGGGATTCCGTGCGTGTAGCGAATTCGCCGCGAAGCCAGCGCAGCGCCTCCTGCTTAAGGTCTTCATCTCCAAGCTTGTGGCCGTTCCAGTAAGCCGCCAGCACCTTGGCGAAGTCGAAGCCATGCACAAGACTGCGCATATCCGATGCAACGGCATAAATTTCTTTCTCGACTTCAGCGGCAAAAACCGGATTCCCAGGGTCGATCCCCTGTTCCTGCATAATCTTCTGCTGAAGAGAAGAGATCCATTTCTGCAGCACGGCTTCCAGCGCTCCGCCGTCCGGGCGGGTGCGGGTGGACAAGTGGCTCATTAGCTCCTTATAAGTTGCCAGTCCTTGTCCCTTGGTGCCGACGAGTCTGCGCTCGGGAGACAGATCCGCGTCGGCAACCGCGAAGCCGCGATCCATCGCATAGTTGCGGATCATTTGCAGCAGAAAGCTTTTGCCGCTGCCGTATTTGCCCGTAATGAGCTTGAAGGCTGCGCCTCCTTCAGCAATGTTGTCAAGATCGCGCAGAATCGATTCGATCTCCGCGCGGCGGCCGACGGCGACATGCTCCAGTCCGATTCGCGGAACAACGCCTGCCGTAAGGGAATTGACCAGCGCCGTTGTCATTCTTTTTGGGATTTTAAGTTCGTTCATTTCGGGTCTCACCTCTTAAAAAAGTGCAGCATGGATGCGTATTCGGGCGACAGCTCTTCGCCGTCGATTAGCAGGTCGCCAAGCAAATCCATTGCGATTTCGTTAATTTCATCAATTAGCAGGTCGGGCAGCGCCGCGTGGGCGGCGGCTAATCTGTGCAGCGCAGCCGGACCTTCCGGTCCGGACAGAGCCAATACAGCTTCACGCTGCAAAGGACTAAGCGCGCCGGCCAATGATTCCCATTCGTTTCCAGACGCTGAGGTCGTATTCTGCGGTCCGCCAAGCGCTGCAAGCCCGTCGGCAACGGTCTCGCTGCCCTCAGGGATGCTTGTCACTGTCTCACTCGCAGCCCCGCACCCAGATACCTGAAGCTCCTCAGCCAGCTGCTTTTCGGGAACCCTTGCCTCATCGTCGGAAGACTGTACTTCGCTTATTCGTTCCCATTCTTTTTCTTTACCGTCCTGTTTATGAAGTTCCCATACGTCAGGTCCGTCCACTGTTAGCAGGTCTGTCACAGGCCATTCAACCGAGGGCTTCTCCTCAGCCGGCTCTTCCACCGTCAGCAGTTGACGGACGGCATCCGAGTCGCTGCGCAGCTGTTCCAGCCTGTCCTGATCTATGACAATGTCCGGCCCTTTCTCTTCCCGCTCCGCCTTGCGGAATTCCCGTTCAAGGAATTTGCTGACCAGCTCCTCGATGTCTTTGTCGATAGAAATCCCCTTCAGGCGGCCCCGAAAGTCCATCAGCGCGCGCAGCTTATTCTCCGTAAGCCGGAACAGCCGGGTAACCAGGCTCCGCAGCGGCGGCGATTTGCTGATACGGACCACCGGAACGAGGATGGAATAGCCATACAGGGAAATATCATAGACGGCGCTGCGGAATAAGTAGCGTTCCCTTGTCACCGGAGGGTCCGAGGGGAACATTTCAAGCAGCGATGTGCCGTGCTTGCGCCTTACATAAGCGTCGATCAGAGCAATTACCTGCGGAAGAAAGCGCTCCAGCACTTCATTTCCGGGACCCGTGTAGAACTTTGATTTGGTTATGTCATAGTCAGACATCAAGGACAGCGCGGGTAAAGTCAGCTGCTCCGGCGCGGACGTAAGGCAGCGCGCCAGCTCCAGCTCCGCCAGGTCTCCGCCCAGCCCCTTGGCCCGGACGACAATTTTCCGCAGCGGAATATTCAATTCGTGGATAAAGGAGAAATCCGCAATCCAGCCGCCGAGATAATGATCCAGACGCTTGAAGGTGCCCCGGTAAGCTTCCCATAACCCGGATAGCTGTTCATAGCCGTCCTGCGGCGTATCCCAGCCGACACCGTTAATCAGCTCATATACATGCAGAAAAATATAAGACAGATCGGTTTCGGGATAACGGCCGTGCCGAACTTTATTCCGCCAATAAAAGTACCATTTCGTCTGCGGACCGGTCATGTGCCCGTAGGTTGGCCAGTAGCTCTTGAACTTAACAAATTCCGCTGACGCCTCGGTGTAATCGGCCAGCTCTCTAGCGCGCTCTACGAACTGGCTTTCCGTCGTAGCCGGCCGGGAGACGGCAACAGGTTTCCGGTGTTCGCCCTCTTTTGAATATAAAGTCTCGTCCCTTCGGGGCACAGCCGCACCAATACGCCCGCTTCGCTTCTCTTCGCGGCGCTCGGGAAGCGCCAAGTCCCACAGCTTCAGCTGTTCGGGTCTCTCAGGCAGACTCCGGCTTTTTTTCGCCAAGCTCCGGTTCTTGTCCGCTTCATCCGCTTGTTTCACTTCCTCCGCCCGAACGTCTTCACGCGAAGGCACTGCCATATTTTTTTCATCGCCTTCCCAGACTAGCTCCGAGAAATGCGGCTTGTCGTCATAGCTCATCGATCCATCCCGCTCCATTACCGGCAGTCCAAGAACCGCCTATATAGTTCTTCCCATTATATCATGAATTATATGATATGCTTCCTACTATGGGAACGTTTATTCGGATTATAATGATGGATATGAAAAAAACAAAAATCCACAGAAACATTGTGAAGTTGAAGAACGTCGAACTGTTTTATTTTGATACCAGAACCGAAGGGCCAGCGATACTTTGTCTTCATGGAAGATGGGGAAGAGCGGAAACCTGGGTTGATTTTATTGAGCACTATGGGCAGCATTACAGAATTATCGCACCGGATCAAAGGGGACACGGATTGAGCAGCAAACCTATTTCGAAATATACGGCTGAAGAAATGGCTGAGGACATGATTGAGCTACTAGATTTTTTAAAGATAGATTCAGTCATTGCAGTAGGCCATTCGATGGGCGGACGAGTGGCTGGGTATTTAGCAGCGTTATATCCGAAGTACGTAAAAGCATTAGCTATACTTGACAGATCCGCATCCGGACCAGCCAATCCAAACACGCCGCCGTTAGATCAAATCCCAACCACTGATCCTTTGACCAAGGATTGGCCATTACCATTTTCCAGCTTAACTGAAGCCCAAGATTTTATAAGGCAAGCCATGGATTCGAGTTTGAGCTATCAATATTTCATAAATAGTTTGACTGAAACGGCAGAGGGATATCAGATGATGTTCAGTTCACAGGCGATGGCTGCCAGCATTGCGTATGATGAAGATTGGTTCCATCTATTACCGAGCCTAAAGTGTCCGGTGTTGTTAATTAGGGCAAAAGGCAACGATGCAGTATCTGACGAAGATTTTGTTAAAATGCAATCACTAATCCCAAATTGCCTCGCCCGTGAAGTATCGCATCCCGACCACAATGTTCATTTAGGAAACAAAGAAGTGTTTTATGGATAATTTGATGAATTTTTGAAAAAAATATAAGTTTCACTCCATTGATCCAAACCTACATCAGATCCGTACCTTTCGTTTCCTTACCCAGAAACAGCACGGCTATGGCGCCTACGATAATCGTAGCGAAGAACAGCAGGAAAATGGATGAAATCCCGACGGATTGTCCAACAAGAACACCGACAAGCAAGGGAGCGATAATGCCGCCGATCCGGCCAAATGACGCGGCCATTCCGACTCCCGTCGAGCGGACAGCTGTAGGATACAGCTCCGGTGTGTAGGCATACATTCCGCCCCATGCGCCCAAATTGAAGAACGACAGGCAGATCCCTGCGGCAATCAGCATCCCCTCGGATGAGGCGAAGCCGAACCAGGCTGCGCTGACAGCAGTAAAGAACAAGTAGACGACAAGCACGAATTTGCGCCCGAACTTCTCAATGAAGTAAGCGGCGGTAAAATAACCGGGAAGCTGCGCCAGCGTCATAATCAGCGTGTATTCAAAGCTCCGGACAAGGCTAAAGCCTTTGAGCACCATCACCGAAGGCAGCCATAGGAACATCCCGTAATAAGAAAAGACGACCGTAAACCACAGTATCCAGAGCATAACGGTTGACTTGCGGTAGTCTGCCGACCATACCGAGGCGAACCGCGTCTTGAATGGAACGGGCGCCTTGCGGATTCCTGCAAACCGGGGAGAATCGTCGATAGCCCGCCGGAGATAAAGGGCATACAGGACCGGAACCGCTCCGATTACGAGTGCCAGCCGCCAGCCGTATGACGGGATAACGAAATAAGCGATCAGCGCGGACGCAATCCAGCCCAGCGCCCAGAAGCTTTCGAGCAGAACGACCGCCCGGCCCCTCTCCGCAGGCTCGACGCTCTCGGATACGAGCGTGGATGCGACGGGAAGCTCGCCGCCAAGCCCGAAGCCTGCGATGAAACGCAGCACGCACAGTATGGCAAAACCTGCGGCCAGTGCCGACAAGCCGGTGGCTGCCGAGAAGATGACCAACGTCCAGAGCAAAATATTTTTCCGTCCGTATTTGTCGGCCAATATGCCCGCAGCCGCCGCGCCCGCAGCCATTCCGAGCGAGTTGATGCTGGTCAGCAGGCCGATTTGTTCCGATTTAAGGCTCCACTCCTTGGCAAGTGCCGCGACGACAAAAGATATCATGCCAACGTCCATCGCGTCGAACATCCAGCTCAGGCCCGCGCTGAAGAGCAGCTTGCGCTGCTTCTTGCTTGATAGCAATGTATTTGCTCCCATCTTTATTTCCCCCCATCTTTATTTCCCTCTCTGTTCCCTCTTCGTAATTGTATATAATCTTCCCTATTTGGATTGAAACCTGTCATTATATAGCCGCACTAGAAATCCAAAAACAGGGAGGCATTGAAATACTGCTTGGCCAGCGTCTGAAAATAACAGGCTTGAACCGAGACCGCAGCGACTAGAAGCGAGTTTCGTACGGTTTCCCTTTGTGGGCGGTTCAGATGGGATAGCCGCTTTACAGCCTTCTCGGCGGCCTTGGCCAATTCTTCGCACCCCCAAGGCTTGTCCTGTTGATGTCCGGCGCTGTCTCTGTTCTCTTCAAACAATGAGGCATAGGCGCCGTACAATTGAACAGGCTCAAGCAGATCGTCGTCGTCCCGTTCCGGCTTTAGGAATAGCATGCGGAAGAGCCGGTTAATACTCCGGAAGTCGAGTGATGATTTGAGATCGTCGATCATGAACAGCATGGCCGCCTGGTTGATCGAATACTTTTTCCCTTCAAGCGGCGCGCCCAGATATTCTTTGAAATCTCGTTTCACCCAGTTCTGCATAGCGGTAATGGAAATTGTGGAATACTCTATTAGCGCTCCGAGCGCGGCAATTTCCTGAAGGGATAGACCTTTGGCCTTCCCGCCTTTGATTATTTTTTGCAAAATCGCCGGAATATTTGTAGATAAGAACGCGTTAAGTGATGACCCCTCTCTCATCATCCGTTGATGAAGCTTGGTCAATGCTTCCTGCAAAATATTCAGCGGAGTAGACCCAGACGTTCCGGTAAGCGAAAGCAGAAGCGCGGACATTTCAGCTCGGGTCAATGTAAAGGATTCCATCTCCATCAGCCCTCCTTAGATCATGGAATTCATATTTAATGCAGAAGATTTGAATTATGACCGAAAAGTTCGTACAATAAGTTCATATGAACTCATAATTTGAGTATAACCTATTTTACGAAGGAAAGGGATGGTACCGATTATATGGGTATAGGACTTAGTTTGACGTTGGTGGCCGTTTTGATTATTTTTACCGCTTTTTTTGTAGCTACGGAATTTGCAATTGTACGACTGCGGGGAAGCCGGATCAGCCAAATGGTGCTTGAAGGACGCAAAAATGCGATTGCTGTTCAAAAGGTTTCCGCCAATCTGGACGGATATTTGTCCGCCTGCCAGCTTGGCATCACCATTACTGCCCTAGGCATCGGTGCACTTGCGGAGCCCGCGTTTGAGCAGCTGCTCTATCCGTTCTTCCACTGGGCCGGCGTCAGCAGCGAATTTAGCCATGTCCTGTCGTTCGTGCTTGCATTCTTTATTGCGACATTTCTGCATGTCGTTATGGGGGAACTCGCACCGAAGACCGCAGCTATCAACAAAGCCGAAGAAATCAGTCTTTTGACCGCCAAACCGATTATCTGGTTCTATCGTATCCTGTTTCCTTTTATCTGGCTGCTTAACGGTTCTGCCACTCTTCTCGTTCGCCTGTTCGGGATGAAGCCGGCAAGCGAACATGAAGAGGCGCACTCGGAGGAAGAAATCCGTCTGATCCTGTCCGAGAGCTATGAGAGCGGCAAGATCAACAAAGCCGAATACGGCTATGTCAACCGCATTTTTGCTTTTGATGAAATGCTGGCCCGTGAAATCATGGTTCCGCGTACCGATATGGTTTGCCTTTATACCAATAATTCGCTGCAAGAGAACCTGGATATTATCCGGAAAGAGCAGTATACCCGGTTTCCGGTGGCGGATGGCAACAAGGACAACATCGTCGGGATGGTCAATACAAAGCAATGGTATCTCGAATATGACAATAATCCCGATTTCAATTTCAAAGACCTTATTCACCCTGTCCTAACCGTTTCCGAAGTAACGCCTGTTAAGACACTCTTGACGCGCATGCAGAGGGAACAAGTGCATATTGCCCTCCTGCTTGACGAATACGGCGGAACCTCCGGACTGATTACGATTGAGGACATTCTGGAAGAGATCGTCGGCGAGATTCGGGATGAATTTGACGCAGATGAACGCAAAAATGTGGAAAAGCTCGGCGAATCCCATTACTTGGTGGACGGCAAAGTGTCTCTTCCCGAGGTGCGTCAGCTGACCGGCCTGGATCTTGACGATGACGAGGTGACCACGATCGGCGGATGGCTGTACAGCCATCTTGAAGAGCCTGCTGTCGGCAAAGAAATCACAGAGGGGGACACCACGCTTATCGTCCGTGAAATGAACCGTCACCGCATCCGCAAGGTGGAGATCGCGGTTCGGTCAACCCACGAGGAGACAATGGAAGAATCTCTTACGTAAAAGTCTGATCAGCGTTCTAGCAGGCAATGATAAATGCGGCCCATTCTCGCTTTAGAGGGGGGCCGCATTTTTTAAAATATAAGACTTTATAAGCCTGAGCGCTTATCATTTTGTCTTATATTTCTACGAGAAACGGTACCGTCCCTAAAAGGACGGCGAAGCCGTTTCTTCTTGGTTAGTCCCTCATGTCCTTTCATCCGATATCAGCAGGCCGGTCAGCCAATCCTCTGCTCCCGGGTTGACGGTGAACCGCCCATCCTATGTATTCTCCTGTGCAGCGAAGCCGATAATTTTGCTCATATAGAGTTCATCCACCCAAGCGCCGTCTACTTTAAGCGACTTCACTTTGGTCCCCTCGGCGGTGAAGCCGCATTTGGTGTACAAGGCAATGGCCCGCTCATTATGCTTCATTACCGTAAGCTCCAGCCGAACGAGACCAGCCTCTTCCGCCCTGGCAATAAGCTTCCGCAGCAGTCCGCTGCCCACACCCATTCCCTGATACCGCTTCAGCAGCCCCATTACGAGATAAGCGCTGTGACGGTTGCGGTTTACGCTGCCTCCTCTGGCTGAAACATAGCCCGCCAGCTGTCCGTCCACCTCCGCTCCGATCAGTTTGGATGTCTTGGACCTTACAAATCCTTCGATCATGTCCTGAACCTGCCGCAAGTCGGTTTGCCGCTCCCCAGGTTCCAATAGCATAAAGGCTGTTTCTTTATCCATACTGTGCTGCAGACGAAGAAGCTCCTCGGCATCGCCGGGAACCAGCTCCCTAAAAGTTACTTTCACCAGTGTACACTTCCCATCGATTAATCATCTGTCATTTTAGAGATATTTCTTAAAAAGCTTGCTTCCTTCCCCATCATAGTCGAGCGCGGTGTAAAAGAGATGGGCTTCCCCTCTTCGGGAAGCACTGGAGAGCATGATTTTGAGTGCGCTGCGGTCCACTGCTGTCTGCTCGGCATGACTCATTAAAGCCGCGCCGCAGCCTTTTCCCTGCATTTCCGGCGATACAATCACCCTTTCCACAACAGCAAAAGGGCGGTTGCCGCTGAGCGCATCCATACAGAGATGCAGATGCACGGTGCCTATAATCCGGTTATCTTCCTCGCATACGAACAAGAAGCTGTCAGGATTCGCCGCTATTTGGTTTATTCGCTCGGGCAGTACTTCAATACCCGGATGATCCGGGAGCAGCAGACGGTACAGCGTCTCAACCCCGCGGGCGTCCTCCGGGACCGCTTCCCTGATGAAGAAGCTTTTTTCGATCAACCAAAAGACCTCCTAGCTGCGGCAGATCATCAGCACATTACCGTCCGGGTCTCTGAAGTTGAACCAATGATCATGCTCAATATCGGTTAGTATCTCGGCTCCGCTCTGCTTAACAAAATCATAGGCGGCGTCAATATCGTTGGTATTCAGGTGAAATAACGGCGTATTCAGCACGCTTTCCATTGTGAAAATTTTGCTGTCAAGCACAATGGCAGGTCCATCCATCGGGATCACGAACAAATGTCCGAACAATATTTCATCGTCAAGCGGTAAACCTAGAAGACGGCAATACCATTCTTTTGACCTCTCAATATCGCTGACCGGAACAAAAACAGCACCGATTTTGTTTAGGATGGGACTGTTCACTGTCATTACCCCCTTTGAAAGATGGGAATTGGACATTCCTAATGTAACTTTCGATATATTAATGTCATTTCCTCCCGTTTGCTTAGGGGAAGCGCATAATATTATGATATAATTTGTCACAATGCATGGACCAACACACTGATACCCGGGAGAATGACCTATGGCCAATCTATCCTACGGCGGGCTGCATCTGACTCCGCCCAAAATTCTTGCACTCGGCTTTATTGTGCTAATCATCGCGGGAACCGTACTGCTGTCTCTTCCCATTTCATCGGCGAACGGCCGTATTTCCTGGATCGACGCGCTGTTTATGGCGACCTCCGCTACATGCGTGACCGGGCTTGCCGTTATCGACACAGGCACGGGACTTACCACCTTCGGCCAGATTGTGCTGCTCGTACTGTTCCAGTTCGGGGGCCTTGGCTTCGTGACGATGGCGACGCTGGTTACGCTTGTTCTTAATAGACGGATATCGCTTAAAGAGCGGCTGTTGCTGCAGGAATCGATGAACCAGAACTCCATACAGGGGATCGTGCTCCTCATTCGCCGGGTTCTGATTTATTCGCTTGTGATCCAGCTTGCCGGAGCGTCCGTGCTGGCGCTAAGGTTTCTAAAGGACATGCCGGCGGGCAAAGCAATATACTACGGGATATTCCACAGTATTTCGATTTTTAACAATGCCGGCTTCGACCTCTTTGGCGATGTGCATGGTCCGTTCAGCGGATTGACGCGGTATGCGGAAGATCCGGTGGTTAATATCACAGCGATCCTGCTTATTTTTCTGGGCGGCATCGGCTTTATTGTATTGTCCGATGTGATTGATTTCCGCAAACGGAGGCGGCTTACTCTGCACTCCAAAGTGGTTCTGTGGACCTCGCTTATTCTGATCGCTGCCGGTGCGGCATTATTTTTCTGGCTGGAAATCTATCATACGCTGAGGCCGCTGCATCCCGGCGGAAAGGTGATGGCTTCCTTTTTACAAGCACTTACTCCCCGTTCCGGCGGGGTCACGACTATTGATATATATAAGCTTAGAGAATCCACTCAATTCCTGATTATTCTGCTAATGTTCATCGGCGCAGCCCCGGGCTCAACCGGCGGGGGGGTCAAGGTGACGACTTTCGCCCTGCTCATCGCCGCCGTGTACTCGCGTATTCGCGGAAAAGAGGATGTTGTTCTGTTCCGGCATCGTCTGTCCAAGGAGAACGTCTACCGGGCCATAACCATGACGCTGCTCTCCCTACTCCTTGTGATGACCGCAACGATGCTCCTGTCCATCACCGAGAAAGCCGATTTCCTTGCGGTCATGTTCGAGGCGGTGTCCGCGTTTGGAACCTCAGGGCTTACCATGGGACTGACAACGGAGCTTACGACCATCGGGAAGATTCTCATCATTATTCTTATGTTCATGGGACGGACCGGACCGCTGACGCTGGCTTATGCCCTCAGGCCGACCAAAGGCAAGGAGCTGTACCGCCATCCCGAAGGACATCTTATGATCGGATAGTTAATACGACGGCGGGCGAACCGCCGTTTTTTCTTTTGTTTGCCCGCTTACTTCAGCATGATCACTCTATTGTTCTCCGCTGTTCCCTATCCCTCCGCGTCCAGAGCCGCATCCAGAAGTTGGTCAAACAGGTCGTCATCTTCCTCAAGCCGTGAATCCAGCTCCAGAAACTGCTCCTCGCTGCCGGATTCACCCGCAAAGCTCAGGCTGTAATCCCATTCTTTGCCCTTTTTGCTGAAGAACGTAATCTCATAGCTGGCCGCATGGCCCTCCAGACTGAATACAGTTCTCCCTACATAATTTCCTTCCTCATCGCGGCGCATGGCCGCTTCCGTAACGACTACGCTCATGCAGCTTCCTTCCTTTCATTAGTTCGGGGAATCCCAAGCAATACTTGGCTAGAGCTTCGAAATCCTTTTTCAGTATATCATTGTTGCCCGCCCAAATCCCGTTTTACAGCCCTAATTGACTTTTTTCATCCGGCGGTTAATAATTTAGTACAATACTTGATAAGCTTAATTTGGAAATAGATGGAGGAAATGTTATGACTGAATTTGAAGCAAAACTCTCCAAATACGCCGACCTGGCCGTGAAAATAGGCGTAAACGTGCAGCCAGGGCAGGCGCTTGTTGTAAATGCTCCCATAACCGCCGCGGAGTTCGTCCGTCTGATTGCGGCCAAGGCGTATGAGGCAGGCGCCAGCCAGGTCAAAGTGAACTGGAGTGACGAACGGATTACCCGCCTGCAATTCGAACATGCCGCGCCTGAGGTCTTCTCCAAAGCGCCGACATGGTATGCAGGTGAAATTACCGAATTTGCCGAGAATGGTGCGGCTGTATTGTCGGTCATCGCCGACGATCCGGATGCGCTGAAAGGGATTGACCCGCTGCGGATTGCCGAATATCAGAAGACCCGGGGAGCCGCCTTGTCCAAGTACCGCGAATTTATTATGTCGGACAAAATTAGCTGGAGCATCGTCGCCATTCCTTCCCAGGCCTGGGCCGACAAAGTGTTTCCGGACGTTCCTGCCGAAGAACGGGTGAACAAGCTGTGGGAGGCGATATTCCACACCGTGCGTCTGGACCGTGAAGACCCCGTAGCAGCCTGGCAGGAGCATCTGAACATGCTGGAAGAGAAGGCGGCCGTACTGAATGCCAAGAAATACAAGAAGCTTCATTATGTCGCTCCGGGCACAGACCTGACCATCGAGCTTCCGGTAGGTCATTTGTGGGCGCAAGGGGACAGCACTAACGAGAACGGCCACACCTTCGTTGCCAACATGCCTACAGAAGAACTGTTCACGGCGCCGCTGAAGACCGGCGTCAACGGGACCGTCCGCAGCACGAAGCCGCTGAGCCACGGCGGGAATATTATCGACGGCTTCTCGCTCACCTTCGAGAACGGAAGAATTGTCTCGGTATCTGCCGAGAAAGGACAGGAAACGCTGGAGCATTTGATCAACTTGGACGAAGGCGCCAAATATTTGGGCGAAGTGGCGCTTGTCCCCCACCATTCCCCTATTTCGGAATCCAATATTTTATATTACAACACCTTGTTTGACGAAAATGCTTCGAACCATCTCGCGATCGGTACCGCGTACGCGTTCTGTCTGGAAGGCGGCAAGAGCATGACGCAAGAACAGCTTGAAGAGCGTGGTCTCAATACAAGTGTTACGCATGTCGATTTTATGATCGGCTCTGCAGAGATGAACATATTCGGCATCACAAATGACGGAACGGAAGAACCTGTATTTCTGAACGGGAATTGGGCGTTTTAATCGAGGGGGGGTTGGAATTTGGATTTTAGACAAAAGCTGGAGAACTACGCGCTGCTTGCCGTAAGAGTCGGAGTCAACATACAGCCCGGACAGACGCTTGTCATCAATGCGGACATTGCATCAGCTGAACTGGTCCGCCTGGTCGTCCGCAATGCCTATGAAGCAGGCGCCAAGCTGGTTAAGGTCAATTATTCGGATGAAGTCGTGACGCGGACGCGCTACGACCTGGCTCCTGAGGAATCCTTCTCGGAGCCTCCGAAGTGGTTCGCGGAAGAGATGGAGGATCTTGCGCAGAACAACGCTTGCTTCCTGACCATTATTTCAACTGATCCGGATTTGCTGAATGGCGTTGATCCGGGTCGGATCAGGGCATACCAGCGGGTGTCGGCGGAAGCGATGGCAGGCTACCGTCAGCTGCTGATGAGCAATCACGCTAGCTGGAGCGGCGTCGCCTATCCTTCGTCATCCTGGGCGGCCAAAGTATTCCCGGATGCTCCGGAGGAAGAGCGGATTAATCTATTATGGGACGCGATTTTCCGCGCGGTCCGCGCGGATGTGGAGAACCCGCTTGAAGCATGGCAGCAGCACCTAGACGGACTGAAGCGGCGCTGCGACAAGCTGAATGTGCGCAAGTACCGCAAGCTGCATTACACCGCACCGGGCACCGACTTGACTGTCGAGCTGCCTGAGGGACATATCTGGTGCCAAGCCGGCGCGGTGAACGCACAAGGCGTGCCTTTTTTGGCCAATATTCCGACGGAGGAAGTATTCTCGGTTCCGCATCGGGACGGGACGAACGGCACAGTCAGCAGCACCAAGCCGCTCAGCTATGCGGGAAACGTCATTGACCGCTTTACGCTGACCTTTAAGGACGGCAAGGTAACGGATTATACTGCGGAAGTCGGGAAGGATAAGCTGGATGCGCTTCTGTCTATGGATGAAGGAGCGGTTTCACTTGGCGAAGTGGCGCTGGTTCCTCACCATTCTCCGATTTCGGAAAGCGGTATTCTATATTACACGACCTTATTTGACGAGAATGCCTCCTGTCATCTGGCGCTTGGAGGTTCATACGCCTTCACTCTGGAGGGCGGTACGGCGCTTACGAAGGAGCAGCTCGCCGAGCGCGGGATGAATCAGAGCCTCATTCACGTCGATTTCATGATGGGTTCACCTGAGATGAACATTGACGGCATTACGGAGGACGGCACGGCCGAGCCGATTTTCCGGAATGGCGGTTGGGCGTAAAATAGTTCAGTAATGTTCATATAAACGGGCATAGCCCGGTTCCAAACCTCTTTGGAGGAGGAACCGGGCTATTTGCGCGACTGCACGATCAGAAAATGAGGATGCTTCTTCAGATGCTCACCCCATCTGGCGAACCAATCCCTGAAATTCGGATGTTCCTGCATGCTTTCCTCAAGCTGTGGCTCAACAAGTTGCTCTAACGTTAAGTACCCTGTAACCGTATTGATAATCTCATGCAGCGGCCTCCGGTAAAATGAAACTTCCACCGGTCCAGACTCCTTTTTATTCCAGGTTTCACTCAGCGGTTCATGCTTGAAATAGTCCGGTCTATCAAAATGGGTAAAGTCCATAAAAGGATGATTCACTGAGAAAATCAACCTGCCGCCTGGTTTCAGAACACGCCGGAATTCCCGGAATACGGGTCCCCAACTGCTTATGTAGTGCAAAGTCAAGGAACTTACAATAACATCGAATGTTTCCTCTCCGAAAGGCAACGGCTCGGACAGATCGCATACTAAGACTTCCGCGGCGTCTCCAAACCGTCTTTTGCAGGCCTCGGCCATTTCCGGACTCATATCGACGGCTGTAACCCTAGCTCCTCGTCTGATCATTTGCTCCGTGTACCAACCGGCGGCGCTCCCCGCATCGAGGGCAGTCAATCCGTCCATTTCCCCTGGCAGCAGTTTCATCATCGCTGGGCGCTCATAGCAAGCATTATGCCCGCTTGATGTATCTACGTGCAACTCATAGTCTTTAGCCAACCTTGCATAGGCGTTAAGGATTTTATCCTTCATCTCTGCCCCTCTCCTATTTCAAACCTAATTAGAAACTAAATTTCAAAATTCGTTCAATATATAGACACAAAATTATTGATTTTAATTCACAAAGATGTCACAATAGAGTTGTGGAAATACCAATTGCAAGGAGGTGGTAGCAATGATGAAGGATCCTTCTTCAAGCAAGGTCGAACACGTTGAAGTCGATGAACAGGATACCGAGCCCATTTACGAGAATCGCGATAAAGCCGCCAATGCCGTCAAATATACCGCTTATGTCATGCTGTTCCTGGGTTTTCTGTACTTTTTGGTTGCTTTTATTCTCCCCATGTTCGAATGACTTCCCTTCCTCCCAGCAATTATTTCGAAACCGCTTACGGCTAATCCCGAATCTCCTTTGCGGAGCGGAGAATCAGCCGTTTTATTTTGTCTTGTTTATTTTGTTTTGGCCCATAATTTTTGAATCCAAGCCGCCGCTTCCGGCGACCAGACCGGCTCAATCCGGGCCTTCAGCCAGGCAATGGCTTCTTCCTTGTCCCCGGCGAACGGCTCAATTCCGCTCTCCCGCATCCAGTTCGCGGCTGTTTCAAACGATGTGCTGTTCCAGCCGTTTTTGTCCCCAGCAGCATTTAGCCGCGGGCGCACGCCGGAAATGACGATATCCACGGAGCCTTGCAGTTCATTTAAGGCATTGTCAAAGGCGGTCTTCTTCTCCTTGGCTTTCATTTCTGCTTCTGAGCGAAGCTGACGCGTCTCGATGCCCTCTTTTGCCTTAATGATCTCAAGCACTATCAGCGCTTCTCTGCCGGACAAGCCACGGTCATAACGTTCTTTCAGCGAAAGGGAACTTCCCAATGCAGCGGCAAAATAAGGGAACCAATCTCTTGCGACCAGCACCGCTTTTTTCTTCAGAAATTTTCCGTATGCCGCTTTGCTCTCTCCCGGAAACCGGACCCGCCACTGCCATGGATCAAGCTCCGTGTCCGTATGCCAATCTTCTTCTCTGGTCAGTCCCTTAAGCGAAGGATGCTCCGGAATAAGCGGCGCAAGCGGCAGTATTCCGATGTTTGCAACAAGTTCAGCGGCATCGTCAAATGTAAAAGGCGCTGTCGCTTTTGCTTCATGGATCATGAATGCCATCTCCTTATTCGTTTACTCTCTGAACCGGTCAATGCCCGCCAGAAAAGCATGAATGGTGGCGGACAGGCTGACGCTTACGTCAAGCGGAATACCGAAGCCCCCCTTTTGCTCCAGCGATGCGAAGCCATGCAAAATACTGCGAAGTCCCCTGACGGCATGCAGTTCACCTTGTTCACTCAGCTTGTAGGGTGCAAGTACGCTGATAATCAGCTTCAGCGCACGTCCCGCTTCTTCGTTAAGCTCGGCGTAATCCGTATCCGGAGCTTTAAGCGTCATCTCATACAATCCGGGATGCTGTTTGGCAAATTCGGCGTAGCCCTTCCCCATCGCGAGCACCGCTTCGCTGCCGCTTAATCCCTGCGATGCTGATGACATCGCCTCATTAAGCTGCTTTAAGCCGTATACCGCAAGCAGCGAACGCAGTTCCGCTTGTCCGTTAATATGATTATACAATGAAGGGGGGCGAACACCCAATTTAGCGGCAAGAGCGGCAAGCGTTACCCCCTCCATTCCATGCTCGTCGGCGATTTGAACAGCCTCTATTACAATTTTATCGCGGTCCAGGCCCACTCTTGGCGACATGATTCATTCCCCGTTTCTCTTTTGAAATCTGTTGTTCAGCTTTGGCAATAGCGGCGCGCAGCCGTTCGGCGGGCTGTTTAAGCAAATTACCATGCCCCACTGCCAGAAGCGTGGGATTCAACTTCTCTATTGTTACAGCGCTCTGTAGTGCGGCTTCTTTATTCCACGTTGCCATCGCCGGAAAAGGGAATAGCGGCACGACCACTCCGGTTACAGCAACGCTGCGGAAAGTCTGCAGCGCGTCACCCGCGATAACGGCCCCGTTCCTGCGGTCGAAGAAGGACATCGAGCCCGGCGTATGCCCTGGCGTGGAAACAGCTGTCAGCGAACCGATCTCGTCCCCATCGCTAATCAAATGATCGGGAATGCTCGTTACGTTCTTGGGAACCGCTCCGCGGATCGGAGTTTCCGGCTCGCCTGACCGCAGCGAACGGTCGCCGCGCAAGAGCGCCGCATCCCTCTCTGATATATACAGCTTCACCTGAGGAAGACGCTTCTTCAAAGCATCCACTGCTCCGACGTGATCGTCATGCGCATGAGTCAGCACGATTCGGGCGAGGGGCTTACGAAGCGATTCGGCGGTACGAAGGATACCTTCCAGGCTGAATGGCATACCTGCATCAATCAAGGTCAGGTCACTTTCTTCCTCTACAATATAGCAGTTTACCGGAAACAGGCGAGGCATCCAAGTTAGTTGAAGTAATTGGCCGTTGCGCGTTACTCTCATTTGATCCCCTCCAAAACTAATGATATTAGTTATATTTTAAACTAATGACATTAGTAAAGCAACTGCTTTTTACCCTGCTCCGTAAATTTCTTTATAAGAAAAACACCGGAATCAACCGCCTCTTGAAAGGGTCAATTCCGGTGGGGTTCATTTCGTAAAAAAATGAAAAAACACCGCCCTGCCGGACAGTGTTCCTCGCATCAGCCGAAACGGCCCATAATATATTCCTGAGTCATCGTATTTTCCGGGTTCGTAAATACTTTTTCCGTCATTCCGTATTCAATCACCTGGCCGAGATAAAAATATGCCGTAAAATCGGAAATCCGCGCCGCCTGCTGCATATTATGGGTAACAATAACGATGCGCAGCTGCTCTTTCAATTCTTTAATGAGCTCTTCAACCTTTCCGGTGGAAACCGGGTCAAGCGCCGATGCTGGCTCGTCGAGCAGCAAAATTTGCGGATTGACCGACAGCGCCCGCGCGATGCAGAGCCGCTGCTGCTGGCCGCCGGAGAGCGCCAGGGCGGAATCCTTCAGGCGGTCCTTAACCTCGTCCCACAATGCGGCGCGGCGTAGACTGCTTTCCACAATTTCATCCAGCGATTTTTTTCCTTTAACGCCATGGTATTTCGGACCAAAGGCAATATTTTCGTAGATCGATTTATAGAAAGGATTCGGCTTCTGCCAGACCATGCCGATCTTTTGCCTCAGCTTAATTACATCCGTACTCGGAGAGTTGATATCCACTCCGTCGATCCAGATGCTTCCTTTGCTGGTCGATCCGGAAATCTCATCATTCATCCGGTTCAGCGACCGTAAAAAGGTTGATTTGCCGCAGCCGGAGGGTCCGATCAAGGCCGTAACCGACTTCTCGGGAAACGGCAGGCTGATACCTTTTACCGCCTCGTACGTGCCGTAGAATATACTTAAATTTTCAGTCCGGAAATCCCTTTCTGTCTTCGCTGGCTGCAAAATATGAGGTGCTGTAAGTGTCGCTTCCATATTTTCTTCTCCTCCTGATTAATTCATTCTTCGCGATGCTGTCAGTTTCCGGTAGATCAATCGGCCAAAATAGCGGGCGACCAGATTAAAGATCAGAACCGTGATAACCAGAACGGCCGACGCTCCAGCAGCAATCTCCGCCGCATCGGGCGCGAGCCCTTCGCTGTTAATCTTCCAGATATGCACAGCCAGCGTCTCGGCCGGGCGGAACGGATTCAGCGGCGAGGACGGACTCAGCGGATTCCAGTTGCCGAAGTCCAGACGCGGGCTGCTCATCCCCGCCGTGAACATCAGGGCGGCGGCTTCACCGAATACCCGGCCGGCGGACAGGATCGTTCCCGTAATTATTGCGGGCAGCGCCACAGGGAACAGAACAGTTGTGACGATTTTCCATTTAGACAGCCCGAGCGCGAACCCGGCTTCCTTCTGCTGAGGGGGTACGCTGCGGAACGCCTGCTCGGTAATCCGTACCATCAGCGGGAGGTTGAATACGGTAAGGGCCAGCGCCCCCGAAACCAGCGAGAAGCCGAGGCCGAAAATATTAACGATCAGCAGCAGACCGAACAGACCGACGACGATCGACGGGAAGGAAGACAGAACCTCAACAATGAGGCGGATAAAGCCGGTGATTCTGCCCGGACGCGCATACTCAGCCATGTAAATACCTGCTCCAATGCCCAAAGGCACGGTGATCAGCAGCGTGAGGACCAGCAGGAACAACGAGTTAAAGAGCTGCGGACCTATACCGCCGCCCGCGCGTATTTTGCGCGGAGCCGATGTGAGGAAATCCCAGCTAATGTGGCTTACTCCTCGAAATAAAATATATCCTAGCAGACCGGCCAAAACGGCGACGATCAACAGAGCCAAAGTTACAATAACATAGGTGGCGATCTTGTCGGCTGTTTTTGCTTTCATTAGATCGACCTCCTTTTCTCCAGCATGCGGACAATGAACACGAATAAGAACGTCATCAGCATGAGAACAAGCGCCATACTCCACAGCGCATTATTTTGTGGCGAACCCATTGTAGTATTACCCATACCGAGCGTAATGACGCTGGTCAGCGTAGACGCTGATTCAAATAATGATGTGGGAATGAACGGAGCATTTCCGATAACCATCTGGACTGCAAGCGCTTCGCCGAAGGCGCGGGCCATACCCAGCACTACGCCGGTCAAAATGGCGGGAAGTGTTGTTGGAATTATAACCCGGGCGATTGTCTGCCAGCGGGTTGCGCCAAGCGCAAACGAGGATTCCTTCAGATTCTGCGGAAGCGCAGACAGCGCGTCCGCCGCCACGCTGGTAATCGTTGGCAAGATCATAACCGACAATACAAGCGCGCCGGCGGCAACGCCGATGCCTTGTCCAGGGAAGACATTCCGCAAGAACGGCACAATAACACTGAGCCCAACAAAGCCGTAGACGACGGAAGGAATACCCGACAGAAGCTCAATCACCGGCTGCAGCAGCTTTTTGCCCCATCCCGGTACGATTTCGGTCATGAACAGCGCGGCGCAAATGCTTAGTGGACTGGCGATCAGCGCGGCCAAGAGAGTTGTGATAAATGACCCTGCGATAAACGGCAGCGCTCCAAAAGACGGATGATCCCCTTCGGGAGACCAATTAGTGCCGAAAAAGAAATCGGAAAAGCTAACCTTGTCGATTGCAAATGTTGAAATCCCTCTAGACGTAACAAAATACACCATGGATACTATGGAGACAATTAACAGAAGTACACAAAAAGACATGTAGGAACGTCCGATAAGGTCTTCAATATGATGTTTTTCGATACGCGATTTGCTGCTCTGCGCTCGCATAGTTTCGTTGTTCTGCACTCGCATTTATGTCCCTTCTCTTTAAAGTGAAAAGAGAGGCAGAAGAATTCCGCCTCCAATTCTATGAAAATTGTTGCTTTAATTATCTGATTACTTGTTCGTTACGGTGCCTTCGACATCGCGGGAAACCTGCATCTTGTTCGCTGGGATATAGCCAAGTTCAGTTACATCGCCGTTTTGGACTTCATCAGTCAGGAAGTAATCCAGGAAAGCCTTGACCGTTGCATTCGGCTCACCATTCGTATACATATGCTCATATGCCCAGACCGGATATTTTCCGCTAACTACGTTGTCCACGGAAGGCTCAACGCTGTCGTAGTTCAAGGTTTTAACCGATTCGTCAAGGTAGGACAGAGCCAGGTATCCGATTGCTCCCGGCGTTTCGCCGATCATTTTCTTAACGGTACCCGAGGAATCCTCTTGAATGGAACCCGGAAGATCTTCCGTCTTCGTGCCGAGTGCAAATTTCTCGAATGTGGCGCGTGTTCCGGAGCTTGCCGGACGGTTAATGATTTGGATCTTCTGATCCGCGCCGCCTACTTCTTTCCAGTTCGTGATTTTGCCGGTAAAAATATCAACCAGCTGCTGCTTAGTCAGATTGTCAACTCCTGCATCCGGATGGGCAACGGCCGCAATCGCGACAACCGCCACCTGATGGTCGACGAGCGCTTTTGCTTTTTCCGCGTCCGCATCTTTCAGCTTCTCTTCCGCGAACACGTCGGAGTTGCCGATATCCACTTGTTTCTCAGCTACTTGTGTAAGACCCGTACCGCTACCGCCGCCTTGAACTTGAATATCTACGCCGGCATTCTTTTCCATAAATTTCTCGGCTACTTGTTCCACCAGTGGCTGTAGAGCCGTGGAGCCGGAAGCAAGAATCGAACCGCTGACTTCTGCGCCGCTTGTCTCTGTAGGCGCGCTGCTGGCTCCCGCATTTCCCCCGTTAGCCGCTGTGTTATTTCCCCCGTTGTTACCGCAAGCCGAAAGTGCAAGGACACTCGTTAAAGCAAGTGCCATGATCCAGGATTTTTTAGAGCGCATTATTGTTTGTCTCCTCCTACAGTTTGTGTTAATAATTAGGCTCGTTCGCCCTGACACTGTTAATTGTAAAATCCCTTCGTTAGTTAAACCGCCTACTTATGTAAAATGAACGATAAAAAAGAAAATAGAATATGTATAGTGCTATAGAATTAATCTATAATATAAGAAGAAAGTTAGCGAATATTGTCAAATCGGAGGAGCTTCCATGAATATATTAAAGCTGCAAATCGTAGTTCTTATTGAAAAATATAAAAAAGTGACGGATGTTGCCGCAGAGCTTGGCCTGAAGCAGCCCACCGTTTCTTTTCATATGAAATCGCTGGAGAATGAACTGGGCACCCCGCTCTTTCAGAGCCGAAGCGGACGCGTGCTGCTGACCGAAGCCGGTCATGCGCTTCACCAGTATGCGGTTCGTATTGTTGCGCTGGCATCCGAAGCCGAAAGAACGGTTAAGCTGGCCGACTCCCGCTCCAGGTTAAAGCTGGCTATCGGAGCATCGGCGATTTCGGCGGCCTATCTGCTCCCGGCAGCTTTGGCAGGCTTAGCGGCGCAGTATCCCGAGACGGAAATAACGTTGTCCGAGGCGCAAAATCACGTCTTACGCGAGCAGCTCAGGAGCCGCAAGCTTCAGCTTGCCGTTCTGCATGGCTATGAGCAGGCAGACGAATCTTTATATATGAGCAAGATTGCCGATGATGAGACGGTGCTTATCTTTGCTCCAGGGCACCCGTTTGATGCTAAGGATAACCCGGGGCCCGATGAAATCTCCAGGGAGCCGTGGATTCAGCATGCGCCGGGAAGCGGCCTGCGCGAATTCTCCGACCGCTGGGCCGGGTTGAACGGTGTGCGTGTATGGAATAGGATGGAAACGGACAGCCCGGAGGCTGTTAAGCAATTGGTTATGCAAGGAAATGCGGTCGCTGTTTTTTCCAAAATCGGAATTGCGGCGGAGATCGAGACGGGAAGCTTGTGTTATCGCCCACTTTCAGGTATTTTGCCGGATCGGGGCGGTTTTTATCTGGCGTGGCGGAAGGATTATGTGCTAACCGAGATTCAGCAGGCTTTTGCGGACAGCTTGGTCCGTAGGGGGGTACAGCATGGAGTTGTATGAATTCCGTAAAGATTGAGGAAAATGCCAGGCTGATTGCAGCCCGGCATCTGCCATAGATCCTGACTTATTCGGCTTAAAGCTCCGGCTTCTCCGCCATCAGCACAAACGTCTTCGGAATGCCTTTGTCGAATACGTCCGAGGACAGATTCGGTTCTTCGACCAGCTTACGGATATGCAGGCCGCTTTCCGCGGCCGAGGTCACAATCTCACCGAGCGTCCACTTGCGCCAGTATACGGTACCTGTAACGTCCCTGCTTTCTCCGCCACTGGGCGAATATTTGGCATAGGACACCCGTTTCTCCTCAAGCGACGTATCGAAGTAATCCCCCGTTACTTTATGCTTGCGGATTTTGGCTGTGGAGCCCTTGGAGGAGATCAGCTTGGTCGACACGGGATGAAAATCCCGCAATATGAACCGCCCTCCCGGAGCAAGCAGCGAATACGCCGTGTCCATAAACGGCTTCAGGTCGGTAAAGTAATGCACGATGCCCTGCTCCGCAAAGACGATATCATACGCTCCCCGCAGAACAGCCTCCGGCAGATTCAATACGTCGGAGACGGTATAATCCACACGAACTCCCGCAGCTTCCGCGAGCTCGGAAGCATAACGCGCGTTGCCTTCCGAGAAGTCGGCTACCGACACCTCGGCCCCTAGCAGTCCGAGCGCCACCGCCTTAACCCCGTTCGAGCCCATCAGGTTCATTATTTTCTTGCCGCCTACTTCTCCGAAATAGGCAAGAAGAGGCTGAAGCTTGGCGGCGGGATTATTCCGCAGCTTGGCAGCGGCTTCTTCCGGCGTTCCAAACCGGCTTATCCAAGCGCTGTATGTATCCTCATTCCACAGCTCTTCGCTGACGGAGGAGGTTACCGCCGATTCAGGTTTATTGTCATCCTTGTGACTGTCGTACATAAAAGTGAAAGCTCCTTTGCTTCGAATCTCATTATGTGCAAGTTCCGGTGAAACCCCGCCGGTTCAAGAAGCGCTTTCCGGCAATGCCTCAGGTTCATGCGAATGGCTATTCCGCCGCTCTGCTTTCCGGGCTTCTTTTCGGCTGCCCATATACAAATAACAAGCAAGACCGGCGAGCACGAGCAGGCCGCCCGACCACTGAAGGCCGGACAATCGCTCTCCGAGCAGCAAATAGGCCAGAATACAGGCCCCCACCGGTTCTCCGAGAATATTCATGGACACGGTAGTGGCGGACGTATACTGCAGCAGCCAGTTGAAGAGGATATGGCCAAATACAGTCGGCACGATCGCGAGCAGCGCGAAAATGCCCCATTCTCCCGGTGGATAGTCAAAGAAAGCGATGCCCGCAGCCCAATTATACAGAGCGAACACGGCTCCGGCGCAAATAAACACAATTAGGCTGTACAGATAAGACGGCATCCGGGCTACCAGCTTTTTGCCAATGAGCAGATGGGCGGCTACCGCCACCGTTCCGAATATAGAGAGAAGGTCGCCTTTTAGGTTGTCCGAGGACAAGCCAATGTCGCCCCAGCCAATAAAGACGACGCCGATAATCGCCACGCCAAGACCGGCTATTGCGGAAACCGGGCTGCGTTCCTTGTACAGAATGTAGGACCCAATCATAATGAAAACGGGCTCAAGCGCCATAATCATTGTAGAGCTGGCGACGGAGGTATATTCCAGCGAGCCCATCCAGAGCAAAAAATGCAGAGCCAGCATGAAGCCGGAGGCTGCCAGCAGCAGCCAGTCCTTAAGACGGAGGGCCGATACCGTTCCACTATACGGACGGACGAAGGGAAACATTAACAGCGAAGTGAACAGCAAGCGGTACATTCCCTGAATGGAGGCCGGAGCTTGGGACCATTTGATAAAAATGGCTGAAAATGAGATGGCTATAATCCCGATCAGCATGAGCAGCGAAACGGGGATTGGCGGTTTTCTAGTATTCATGATGAGTGTTTCCTTTCTGTCGCGTCAATTGATGTAGAGCACTTCTGTTAATTTAACGCATGCAGCGGAAAAAATCAGCCTTTTATTTGAAAAAATGATATCGGCTTAAGCCTGAAGCTCACCCTTTAACAAAGGGGCATACATCATTAATGCGGTGTTGTCAGTTACGTGCTCATCAAAGGCCGTGCTCCCGTCCCGGGCAATCAGCCTCCGGCGGATGCTGTTACGACGAAGGTAACCGCCCCATGGCTCCAGAGAAATGGCATGCTCGCTTTCATAAACCTCGTATGTATAAAGCGGGGGTTCCGCCGCTCGCCACTCTCCATGCAGATGCGTATCGGTAAGCCACACCTTAAGCTGATATTCAGTATCCGTGTCATTTCTAAGCTGAAGATCCAGGTAGTTATAAGAGCAGGTAGCCCCGCTGCCGAACGGCTGCGTTCGCTGTTCATCCGGAAAGACATCATAGCTGTGTCTGTGCCGTTCCGTCACCGTCAGCGGAGAATGAAGCGTCATCCAATATATCAGGTTCGAGAGCTGGCACAGCCCTCCCCCAACGCCGGATTTAAATCCTCCGTAATACAGAACCATGCCATCCATATAACCCTTACGACGGGTGGGCTTGCCGATCCTCCGCCAATAAGAGAAGGTCTCGCCCGGCCTTATAATTAAGCCGTCGAGCTTTTGAACCGCCAGCCTGAGATTAGTAATTTTATTGTACTGGAGCTGCATATCCACTTGCCGAAGCTTGCGCAGCAGCGGGGTCGCGTGCTCGAACACCTTGCAGGGCAGGACTTCCCGGCTGAAAGTAATCGCCGCTTTTTCCTTCCCCGTAAGCCATTTGACATATCTTTTCCAGATAAAATAGTGTTTACCCGCAAAAAGACGCAAACGGGAACGCTGCTTGGGGCGCACAGCCGAATAGGTTTTACCCATTTTCAGAAGATTACCTCACTCGCAGGTTTCAAGGTTACGAACCGTCCTCCGAGAATCCCGTTATGATGACGTACGATTTCTTTGCCAGAGAGCCGTCCATTATCAAACGTACTATGGGCGTCTTCCACCAGAATAGTGGAATATCCAAGGCTGAATGCCCGTCGGCATGTCGAATCGAGACAAAATTCGCTTTGCATGCCCGCGATAATCAAATGGGAAATTCCCTGACGCTGCAATTCTTCCTGGAGTCCGGTAAGGTGAAAAGCATCCCAGGTCGGCTTCTCGATGACCTTTTCCCCGGGCAAAGGAGTCACTTTGGAGCTGATCTGCCATGTAGGCGTTCCCTTGGTGTATTCTTCATCTTCGGTATGCTGAATATAAATCACCCTCGTACCGCTCCGGCGCGCCCGATCCAGCAGCGATACGATCCGCTCCATCACACCTTCTTCGTCATACAGCTTCAGTCCCGGATATGAGAACATCGCCTCCTGTACATCAATCAAAATGAACGCAGTATGCGGATCAGCCATCTCAATTTCCTCCCCCAGTTTTGTCATAACCTAAATTATAGCAGAAAAAAAGGAGCGAAGTCTTTCCAGGTTACCTTATGGTACACTGAAATCATATTGCGGCGAGGAGTTGAGTTAATGAGCAACATCTAGGTGCTTGGCGGCACACGCTTTTTTGGCAAAAGATTGGTGGAGCGCCTGCTGGAGGATGCGGACAACGATGTTACGATTGTAACGCGAGGAAATGCGGCCGACCCATTTGGTGAACGGATTCACCGTATCCATATGGACCGCACAAATCCGGAAATGCTTGCTTCAGCAGCTCTGAATCAATCTTGGGATATCGTCTATGACAATATCTGTTATTCACCGGATGAAGCGGCGGCGGCCTGCCGCATATTTGAAGACAGAGCGAAGCGGTATATCCTGACTTCCAGTCTATCCGTATATGACCCAAGGCCGGAAATATTGACTGAAGACCTGTTTGATCCGAAAGCTTACCCCGTTCGAGGGGGAGGCAGAGATGATTTTTCATATCAGGAGGGAAAGCGGCTGGCCGAAGCCGTATTCTTCCAACAGGCAGCGTTCCCTGTGGCCGCCGTCCGGTTTCCGATCGTACTCGGCGAGGATGATTACACGAAAAGATTGCATTTTCATATCGAGCATATCCGCCGGGAAGAGCCAGTAGGTATTCCGAATAGGCAAGCGCGCATTTCCTTCATCCGTTCGGATGAGGCTGCGGACTTTCTGCTGTGGCTTGGCCGTTCGGAATTAACGGGACCGGTAAATGCATGCTCTGAAGGCTCTTTTACCATTAATGAAATGATTTCCATAATTGAAGGAGCAGCAGGGAAAAAGGCCGTAATCCGTGAAAAGACAGCGGATGAGCATATGTCTCCGTTTGGCATCCCGCAGTCATGGCGTATGGACACGGCAAAAGCGCAGACGGCAGGCTTCTCATTTCTTACGCTCGCCGATTGGTTCCCGGAATTAGTAAACGTCCTGAACCGTACATATGACCATAACTAGCGGCCAAGTGAAAAATTAAAACCAGGTAGTATTTACTAAGGAGGGAGCTTCCTTCATATTGTTATGAGGAGAAGCCCCTCCATTCAAGTATGTCAGTGAGTTTTATACCAATTGACCGTATCGCGAACCGTTTCAATTAAAGGACGAAAATGGATGCCCAGCTCGCTCTCGGCTTTAGCTGAAGAGGTCTGTTTTTTATTCGTAATCGACCGGATGCCGTTGACCGATAGCGAGAGTGCTTTGCCCGTTGCCGCAGCGTAGCGCTCCGCCGCCCATGCTGCCGCGAAAAGCAGCCTTTTCGGAAGCTTCTTTGCCGGAGCCGGGATTCCCGTGGCTTCCTCCAACGCTTGCATCAATTGCAGCTGGCTGACATGATGCGCGCTTAAAATAAACGAATCGGATTCGTTTATCGTCTGCGCTGAAATAATCATCGCGTCAGCTACATCGCGCGGGTCCACCACATCAATGCCCGAATCGGCAATAAAGCCCGGCAGCCGCCGGTTCATGAAATCCAGCACCAGCTTGCCTCCGCTCGTAGGAGCCGCGTCCCATGGGCCGATCATCCAGGATGGCTTCATCGTCACAACCGGAATCCCCAACTTCTCGGAGAACAAGGCGATCTTCTGATCGCCGATCACTTTACTTTTGCCGTAATCGTTCAGAGCTTCATCCGGGTTCATCACATCCGATTCATTGCTTGGTACGCCGTCCTCCCGCTTTCGAATGGTTGCATTGCTGCTCGTATGGATGATCTTTCCGATCCCAAAGAGACCTGCCTCCTCAAACAACCGCACGGTGTTCGTCACGTTGATCCGCTCAAGCTTCTCCCAGTGCCTGCCCGGAGCGAATGTCTCCCGAAAATAAGCCGCCGTATGAAAAAGCGTATCGCAGCCCTGCAAGGAGGAGGCCCATTCCTCGACTTGCTCCATATCGCCGACAATCAGTTCCGCTCCGGTATCTCCCAGCAGCTTGTTCCCTTTTTCCTTCGAGCGCACCAAAGCCTTTACTTCATAGCCTTTTGCCGTTAATTGACGGATTAAGTTAATGCCCAGCATGCCTGAACTTCCAGTTACAAATGCTTTCATTGAGCTCCTCCCCCTTCCGAAATACCATAACGTTCATAAAAGCGTCGCAGTATGGGCGGAGCCCACCAATTCGCCCTGCCGGCAAGCTTCATGAATGCAGGAACCAGCACGGACCGGATCAGTGTGGCATCCACCAGCACAGCCAGGGTCATTCCGATGCCGAGCATTTTGAGAAAGACAACCTCTCCCGTTGCGTAAGCGGCGAAAGTAAAGGCCAGGATGGCCGCAGCCGTTGTGACAAGCGAACCGCTCTTCTGGATCCCTCTCGCTACCGATTCGGTCAGATCGCCTGTACGGTCATACTCTTCTTTAATCCTGGACAGTATGAACACTTCATAATCCATCGACAGGCCGTATGCGATGCAGAACATGAGAATCGGAATGCTCGGCTCGATTGATCCGGCTGGCGTAAAATGAAGCAGACCTGACAAATGTCCCTCCTGGAACACCCAGACAAGTGTACCGAACATTATAGTAAGACTGAGGAAATTGAGCAAGGTCGCTTTAATCGGAAGCAGGATGCTGCCGCTCATGAAGAACAGGATAATAAAAGTAATGACTAGAACAAGCGCGAGCGCAACCGGCAGACGTTCGAGCAGTTCTTTACGAAAATCGGTCAAATCCGCTGGATATCCGCCGACGATAACATCAAACGGCGCATCAGCCGACCGTATCTCGTTCACCAGCTTGGGAGCATCTGCATTGATGCTGGTTCCATAGGGAATGACTGACAGAAAGGTGCCGCCATTCGCGCCGGCAAAGCGGGCATGCGTTTCATTGGGCGGTGTGATTAATTGGCCTTGGGAGAAGGACCCGGCAAGAGAATCAACCTGAATGATACCCGGAACCTTAGACAGCTGGGCAGCATAGGCAGAAATGTCATTTAACGCGCCTGCCGGATCTTTGATCTCTGGAGCCAAAACCTGAATGGCGTCTGTCTCCTCGGCCCGAAACCCGGCAATCTTCTGATCTTCCACAATCCGGCTCGTCGCATGAGCGGGCAGCACCCGGTGATCCGGAAGGCCAAACTGCAAATTCAGAATGGGCGAGCCAAGCAGCACCAGAATGAGAAGGGCTGCGCCGCCGTATATTACGGGACGGCGCATAATGGTCTTCGCGCTTCGATACCACCACCCTGTATGGAGCCCAGATTGGCCTGACGTTCTTTTTCCGGTTCGCCGCGCAAGCCTGCTGCCGAGAACGGCAAAGAATGCGGGTAGAATGAGGACGGAACCGATAATCCCTGACAACACAACCAGCACACCGGTATACGCGAAGGACTGAAGAAACGGAAAAGGAAAGACAAACAACACCGCACAGGACGCCGCAACGGTAATGCCGCTGAAAATAACGGTTCGTCCGGCGGTCTCCACTGTACGGACAGCGGAGTGAAGGGCATCCTTGCCCGAGGCCAGCTCCTCTCTGAATCTGGCGATCATGAACAGCGAATAGTCAATGCCAAGCCCAAGCCCCATGACCAATGTCAAATTAAGCGCAAACGTCGATACCTCCGTGAACGAAACAACCCCGCCGAGCCCGGCCAAGGTGGAGACCATAGCGAACAGGCCGACGCCGATGGTCAGGGCAGTCGCCCGAAAGCGCCGGTAGACAAGCAGGAGAAGAAGAAATACGCCGGGTAAAATGATCATCTCCGCCCGCACAAAATCCTCACGAGCCAGTCCAGCCGCCTGCCTGAATATTTCATCCTGCCCGCCCACTGCGACTTTGAACAGATTGTTCTCCCTGGTAAATTCAGGAGATAATTCACCAAGCGCTGTCCGCGCCTCCGTTACCGTTCCTTTCAAGTGCGCCAGGATTAGCGCTTGCGTCCGATCCTCACTGCGCAGCGTTTGTGTCTCCCTGCGGGACCAGTATGAAGATGCTTCCTGAACCACCTCCTCGGACGCTAACTCCCTCGTGAGCGCGAGACCCGCTTCGCGGTTCTCCGGACTGTCGATGGTTCCACTCTTAACGGTCACCAGCAGCGCGAGATTGGGACTGCCGGAGCCGAACTGGCGCTCAAGGGCTTGACCGGCCCTATACGATTCGGAACCGGGTACTTCCCATCTGCTGAGCGACAGCTTTTGAGTGCTCCCTGCTCCAACAACAGCCGATGCGATAAAGGCAATTACACCAAAGATAATGACCATCCATCTAGCCCTTACAACAAAACGGCCGATCGTTCCCAGCAGCGTCCGTTTGACTTGCTGAGGCACTGCGTTGCGAGTAACACTTAAATTGTTCATTCAATCTCCTCCACTTTTTCTGTTTGTTTGAGTGTTCAAACAATTCTTTATAAAAAAAATTTGCATTCCAGTCTCTTATTTTTGAATGCTTTGTAAATATGCGGAAAGTATTGCGGCAAACGTATCGTAAGCGCCCTCGTAATCGAAGTCTTCATCGCAGAGCCGCTGCAATCCGAGGCCATCAAATACGGACAGCAAAATGGGAGCGAGCGAACGCGAGTGTTCTTCCGGAAGACGGCTAATCCGCTCAATGAGCCTGGTCTGGTGTTCGCGCTTGCTGACAAGCGTAGTCTTAATACTCTCTGATACCGCAGGATTTCTCAGCCCCAAAGCGTATAATTCGTAACGAAGCTTGATCCAGGACGGATTGTCCACGGCCCTGGACTGCGGTACGCTGAGCGCCGACTTGACGGCTGCCGCATTTAGCGGCCCTTCGGCGTTGCTTGGAGTAAATGAATACGATTCACAGTACTTCTCCGATTCGCGGCGGAATACTTCCGCAAACAACAAGTCTTTGCTCGGAAAATAATAACTGATTAATCCCTGTGCGACTCCGGCCACCCGTGCGATTTCTTTCGTGGAGGCTTTGTCATACCCTTTTTCAGCCAATACTTGATAGGCCGCGTCAATAATTCGCTGCTGTTTGTCGTGCTCCGTAATAAAGACCTCCTAAGATCAATGATTTCATCCCAATATCTTTGTTTGTTTGATCAACCAAATGATAACATGCGATTAAACCTCATTGCAACAGGCTGCAAATCATCCTAAGCCTACTCTCTCTAAGAAATCTCTGCCGAAAATAGAAGAAAGGCGCCCGCTACCATAAGGTTTCGGGTCGCCCGTACAAATTCAACCGGCAATTAAGCGGCTTTGCTGCTCAAATAATAGGACAAAATCCTAATAAGATCCTTCGTAATAACGGGTTTCTTGATAAAATCGGTCGCTCCCGCAGCCAGGCATTTCTCCCGGTCTTCCTTCATAGTCTTGGCGGATACCGCAATAATCGGAAGGTCGTGCTTCAACAATTCTTCGCGCAAAATCGATAATGTATCATACCCATCCAACACCGGCATCATGATGTCCAGAAGCAGAATGTCGATTCCGGGATTCTCTCTTACCCGCTGAAGGCATTCGAATCCGTTCTGGGCCGACAGTACTTGCATGCTGTATTTCTCAAGTGTCTGTGTCAGCGCATATATATTTCGCAGGTCATCATCGACTAGTAAGATTGTTCTGCCCGACAGCCAGCCATATTCCCCGTCCACTCGCGCCTCCTCAGCATCGCCGCTGTCATCAGCTCTGCGTTCAATCGCTGCCGCCGCCTCTGAATTGAGCGTGTAATCCTTCGGGTCTCTTTCTTCTTCCAGATAAGGAAGATACAACGTGAAGATGCTGCCCTCTTGCGGCTTGCTCTCGAGCGTAAGGTGCCCGCCCAGGAGCTTCGAAAGCTGCTGAGAGATGGACAGTCCGAGTCCCGTTCCGCCGAATTTTCGCGCGGTTGAGCCATCCGCCTGCTGGAACGCTTCAAATATCAGATCTCGTTTATCCGAAGATATTCCTATGCCGCTGTCGATTACAGCAAAAGACAGCACCGGCCCCTCAGGGGTGTAACCTTGGGAAGCAAAGTTGTCGAGCTTGGAGATTACCAGCTTTACTCCGCCTTCTTCCGTAAATTTAAAGGCGTTGGACAGCAGATTACGGAGGATTTGATGCAAACGCAGTTCATCTGTAAAGAAGATGTCGGGTGTTCCAGCTTCCAAAACGACGCTAAACTCGAGATTTTTGGACTCAGCTGTCATACCGAAATACCCCTCGAACAAGGACGGGAACTCGGTAAGATTGACAGCGCTCGTCTCGATTAGCATCTTCCCGGCCTCAACCTTGGATAAATCCAAAATATCGTTAATGATCGCCAGCAGATCACTCCCAGAGGAATGAATAACCGATGCATAGCTTATCTGCTCCTCTGTCAAGTTGCCGCTGTGATTCTCAGACAGAATCTGCGACAGCAGCAGCATGCTGTTAAGCGGGGTCCGCAGCTCATGCGACATATTTGCCAGAAATTCGGATTTGTACCGGGAGCTTCTCTCCAGCTCCTCGTTCATTTTTTCCAGTTCCCCAGCGGAATTCTCCGCAACCTGCTTTTGCAATTCCAGTTTGCTGTTCACGTTAATCAGTTCGTGAGTTTGGGATTGCAGCTCTTCGGACTGGTTCTGCAGTTCCTCATTCATTGTTTGGGCTTCGGCATAGAGATGCTGGATTTGCATCCGGGTCATAACCGAATTAATCGATACTGCAAACATGTCCAGCATCTGTTCCAGCAGCTTGAACTGATCGGGCGCCCATTTCATGAGTGAGGCAATCTCGATCACCGCGACGGTTCTGTTCTCAAAAACAACAGGGGCGATCACCGCCTGCCGGGGCGCGGTTCTTCCTAGACCTGAGCTGATATGAATATAGCCATCCGGTAGATCTTCAATTTTCAGAATTTTCTGATCAAGCGCGCATTGGCCTACCAGGCCCTCACCCAGCAATATTTTTTCTTTGCCTGGGCTCAATCCCTCGTTTCCGCCAGCATAGGAACTAATTCTCAGCAGAGAATCGCCAAAGTAGTCTTGAGCAATGTACACCGCTCCGTACTGGATCTCAAGGATTGTCGCCAGCCTGCTCAGGAAGGTATCGCATAAAGCGGCGGGGTCCGTTTTTTCCTGAAGTTTCACAGACATATGGGTTAGCTGGCCGCTGAACCGCTGCTCTCGTTCCTTGATCTCCAATAGCCGGTTAGTCGCAGCAGCAAGATCGGAAATCTCGTCCTGCGTCTTCACCTCGATTCGCTTGGCTCTGCTGTCTCCGTCTGCTATATGGTTAATGGCGTCAATTACGTTCTTCAGTGTCTTAACGATACTGTCGGTGATGAGGATAGAAGCGGCAATGGCGACCAGCGCCACCAGGCTCCACAGAATATACATGGTAATAATCAGCTGGTGGTTGCGGGACTTCAGATCGCTGATCCGCTTTGCCGTCCCGGCTTGTTCAACATGACGAAAATCCTGCGTCTGGCTGCGGATTTGTTCGACAATCGCTTTGCCAGTATCAGCATGAAAAAATGCGGTCACCTCATCATCACGGCCCGCTTGTTTGAGTTCGACCACATTTTGGCCCGCTTTGACAATCCAGGCTTCGATATTCTTCCTGATACTTTCCAGATTTTCAGTCTGGGATGTACTGCCCTTAATCAGTTCCTTCAAATCGGAGTAATTAACCTTCCACTTCTCCAGCCCGTCATAATAGGGAGCAAGATAAGAGTCGTTGCCTGTAAGCGCATAGCCGCGCTGGCCGGTTTCCATGTCCAGAATATTTTTCTCAATTTGAAAGGTAAGCTCATGCACCTGCATATCATGACCGCTCAGGATAACAGTTTCCTTCTCAAGCTCAGAAATTCGTCCCTGCACAATGAGTAGAAAAAGCCCGAGCAGCAGTAAAATCATTATGTACCCAAAAGCGATTTTTCCGCGGATTTTGAAATTCAGTACATTTTTATTCATCAAAAAAGTATAACCTCCGTCCTGATAACCAGTCTGAGCCATAATTTTTTGTTCAAGTCCGGAGGCTAAATGATCTCACTGCGCTGAACGCGTTCCTTGAGCTGGCGGACACCGGCCTCAAGCTTCAGAATCGTCTCTTCGATCTCTTTCGGATCGATTCCCCGGATAACGGGCGGCGGCGCCTGCTTACTCTCCGCTTTCATTTCACGCAGGGTAATCTGCTGCTCCTGCCATTTGTCCATTAAGTCAGCGATGGTTGCATAGAACCGTTCATAGTCCTTAATGACACTGTCCAAAAAAGTATCTACTTCTTCCGGATCGTATCCACGCAATTTCATACTGAACTCTTTCTCATGAATGGTTAACGCATCAAGCGCAATCCCAAGCTGACTGAACAGCTTTCTCTGCTTGTCCAGTCTTCGCTTCATATGTTCATCCATCTGTACTACCTCCATCGTTGACTGGTTCTCTTTTTAGCTTTACTTATTATATCAGGGCGGGGACTGGCTGGAAATATCACCGTCCCGTGCCTGCTGAGGGCTTTAATAATTATCGGCTACCGCTTTGTTTAGTATGCCCAGACACCGGTCAAGATCGGTCTTTACCTGCTTCTTGTACAGCTTCGCTTTCTCGGCTCCGTCCGGCGTGAAATGATAAAGAACGATTTCCTGAAAATCTACTTTGGGATCATTTCCTTTGAGCTGCTTGGTCCGGTATAAAATGCCCTGCTGCACCAATTCGTGAAGGGCCCGGTAAATCTCGCTCTGCGGCGGGTTGTAGCCATGGCTTTTGAAATCTCTCCGCAAATCCTCGAGCATTTGATAGCCGTAACCGTGATGCTGTTCGACCATGGTTATGAGATACAGCTTGATAAACGCCCTTTGGGCAATCATAAAAGCCATGAAAGACCTCCTCTGATCATTCTGGATATCTCTATATAATCACTGTTTATCAAATTTCACAATATGGCTTTTGGCCGAACTGCCCAGGACTTTTTCAGATTGGGCTTGCTGCTGGGAGAGACACGTTAATGAATAAGCTGGTATGAGATGGGAGGGTTATTGTGTTTATTTATTGTGAATTTTTCATATGATGAAATATTGTCGATAATCGGTAGGATTGAGCGTTCTCTTTCGAATACGTTGTTTTTTGTTTCCATGCACAAAAAAAGGCTGAATCCCCCGTATTTTCATAAATTGGGTAATCAAGCCTCTTTTAAATTAAAATTATTGGGCAATACGCTAATTTTATAGTTTGTTTCGCTTATAGAGTTTCGGGCCGGTATCCGAATTCATCGATCGATACGAGTTGCTTTCAGCGTGGGGTTATTACGGAAGATATCGGAAATTTGGGCATCGAGTCCGTCGTCGTCTACAAGAACCAGAATCTTGCCTTGTTTAACATAGCCTTCATATTCTCTGGCTTCCTCTTCGGGTATACCCAATCCGACAAGTCCCCCTACCAGGCCGCCTGCGCTCGCTCCCATCGCCGCGCCGGTCAATGCGCCCGCAATCGGGCCTGCTGCAATAATCGGGCCGATGCCCGGAATAGCCAGTGCGCCGATTCCGGCCAGGAGGCCGGCAATCCCTCCGACTACACCGCCGGTTGCGGCTCCTGTAGCGACTCCTTCCGGAGCCATTGTATCCGTCTCCTCCGTTATCATCCTCAGATCTTCGCGATCCCGTGTGACCACTGAAATATCGTCATTTCGGATACCTTTGGCCTGCAATTGCTGTATCGCGTTGGTTGCCTCACGTCCCGTATCGAATACGCCAACAATCCTCTTTGCCACTTGAAGTCCTCCTTATTCTTAGGTGTACGTTAGTTATATTGCCCTTCCTCAGCTCTTCCAAGCATGGAAAAAGAGGGAAGGGCACGCTTCAAGGTGACGTAAATGAAGGCAGAATTCTGGCAAACGGCTGCTTCCTGCAATTTATTTGACCGGCCGTGTGCGGTGAGTCGGTATGGCCTGAAGCGGATCTTCCGGCCAATAATGTTTAGGGTATCGCCCCTTCAAATCTTTCTTGACTTCAAAATATGTGTTATTCCAGAAGCTGGCGAGATCAGCTGTCACCTGAACCGGTCGCCTTGCCGGAGACAGCAGATGAAGCAGTACGGGCACTCTTCCCGCTCCAATTCGCGGAGTCTCCCGCTGCCCGAACATCTCTTGCAGCTTCACAGCCAGCACCGGCGAGGCGGGATCGCTGTAGTCAACGGCAATCCGTGATCCGCTGGGAACCGCGATATGCGTTGGAGCCTCCTGATCCAGCCGCCGTTGCCGCTCCCAGTCCAGCATGCTCACAAGCGCCTCGCGCAGCGGCAGACGCTGGATATCCCGCAGACTGCGGCAGCCGTCTAGAAAGGGAAGCAGCCACTCTTCCATGCTACCTGTGAGTCCAGCATCGGACACATCCGGCCAGGAAGGGTCGAGCCGATGCATAAACGCCAAGCGTTCTCTTAGCTGAAGAGTTCCCTTGTCCCAAGGAAGCAGTCTTAGACCTTCCCCGGAAATTACCTGCATCAGAACCTTCGCCGCTTCTTCCGGTGAAGGGCGCTCATGACCGGACTCTTTAAGAGTGAGTTCGCCGAGCATCGTGCGGCGGCGGGATTTGACGCTCTTGCTCTCATCATCCCAGTACACTTCGGACTGCTCTGTCACGATATCCGCGTGATGCTCCAGCAGCTCCTTCTCTTCAACGGCAGCCGCCAGCATGATGCGACTCTGCGTTCCCTTGTCATCAACGGAGACGGCAACGATATAAGGCTCGCGGGCAAGGTGCTGACTCTCCCCCATTGCCGCGCCGCGTCCGCCGGAGAGCAGGAAAGCTCCCCCTCCCCTGCGCTGCCCGATCCGGTCAGGATAGGCGAACGACAGCAGCAGGCCGCTGAGGGAAGCCTCCGCCGGATCGGCTGCGGCGGAAAGGTCTGGCGCAGCCGCCTTAAGCTGCGCCTCAAGTCCCCGGCTTGCGCGCGCAGCGGCGCGCAGAGCCGCAGGATCGCCTCCGCCTGCGTCACGCCCGGCGGAGGCTTCGTACCGCAGCAGCGCCTCCACGCGCAGCGTGAGGTCGCAGCTGCCCGAGGCGGGACCGCGCAGCGGGTCCCGCTCCTGCAGCAGCGCCGCCAGCCGGCAGGCGAGCGGCGCTGCGCCAAGCTCTGCCGCGCGCAGCAGCATGTGCGCGGCGCGGGGGTGCGTGCCCAGCGCGGCCAGCTGCCGGCCGTGCGGGGTAATGGCGCCGGCGGCGTCCAGGGCGCCGAGCTGGCGCAGCAGCGCGGTCGCCTGCGCATACGGCGCGGGCGGCGGCGCGTCAAGCCAGGCCAGCTGGGCCGGGTCGCGCACGCCCCACAGCGCCAGCTCCAGCGCGAGGCCGGCCAGATCGGCCTCCAGAATCTCCGGCGCGTCCGATTCCGGCAGGCGGTCATGCTCTTCCCGGCTCCAGAGCCGGTAGCAGACGCCTGGGGCCGTCCGCCCTGCCCGGCCGCGCCTCTGCTCCGCCGATGCCTTGGAAATCGGCAGCGTCTCCAGGCGCGGCATGCCGGTTCTCGGCGAGAACCGCTGCGTCCGCCGCAGCCCGGAATCGATCACGGTCCGGACCCCCTCGATCGTCAGGCTTGTCTCGGCGATGGAGGTCGCCAGCACGACCTTCCGCTGGCCCTCCGCAGCCGGCGCAACGGCGCTGTCCTGCTCGGCCTGCGGAAGCTGGCCGTAGAGCGGACGAAGCGTCACGTTCCCGGGCAGCGCGCCGGACCGCAGCTCCGACTCCGTCCGGCGGATTTCTCTCTCGCCCGGGAGGAACAGCAGGATGTCGCCGGGCTGCTCGGCCAGCGCGCGCCGGGCTGCATTCCCCGCAGCTTTTTCCAGAGGGATTGCTGCTGCCGGGGGAGCGTATACGGTTTCCACGGGAAATACTCTGCCGGGACACCGGACAACCGGAGCACCGCCAAGCAGCGCGGAGACCTTCTCTCCGTCAAGCGTTGCCGACATAACAAGGATCTTCAGGTCCTCGCGGAGCACAGCCTGCGTCTCCAGCGAGAGCGCAAGTCCCAGATCCGCATTCAGGCTGCGCTCGTGGAATTCGTCGAAGATGATAAGGCCGGTATCGCCAAGTGAAGGGTCGTCCTGAAGCATCCGGGTCAGCACGCCTTCGGTCACGACGATAATGCGCGTATCAGGCCCCGTCCTGCTGTCCATACGCATCCGGTAACCCACGGTTTGGCCTGCCTGCTCGCCGAGACAGGACGCCATATAGGCGGCCGCCGCTCGGGCGGCAAGCCGCCTGGGTTCCAGCATAAGCATGGTTTTGCCCTTCATCCACGGCTCGTCCAGCAGCGCGAGCGGCGTCATCGTTGTCTTACCCGCTCCCGGTTCCGCAATAAGGACGGCGGATGAAGAGGCCCCAAGTCTATTTTTAAGTTCAGGTATGATCTGCATAATGGGAAGTGTGCTCATTTGATCGCTCCGATATCAAGTTAAGAATGGATAATGTTCATCTAAGCTGGAAATTGCTTCACCGGTGAATTACAATGAAATATTGAGCAAGAAGAAACGGCTGTACCGTCCTTGTAGGAGGAGGGCATCCGTTTCTCGTAGAAATATAAGTCCAAACGATAGGCGCGAAGCTTATAAAGTCTTATTTTTCAAGAATGACACGGCTCAGTTATTGTAATCATGGGCGAAACGCCGGAAAAATTCAAGAGCGGTGCATAACGCTTACCTCTGCTCCGGCTTCTGACAAACCGCCTGCTTTGGCAAGTCATATTTTTACGCTATTCAAGGAGGGTTCTCCCTTGTTCACTGATATTGATCCGGCCGGCAGCGTTCGCGGCCGCTTCGCCCCCTCGCCATCCGGCAACATTCATATCGGCAACGCCCTGGCTGCTCTGATGGCTTGGCTGCAAATCCGCAGCCGGAACGGAAAGCTAGTGCTCCGCATGGAGGATATTGACACGGCTCGCTGCCGTCCGGATTACGCCCGGCATATTATTGAAGATCTTCGCTGGCTCGGTCTCGACTGGGACGAAGGGCCTGACGTGGGCGGTCCTTATGGACCCTATGTCCAAAGCGAACGGCTGAAGCTGTACGAGGCTGCGCTGAACCAGTTAAGGGCCGAAGGAAGACTGTATCCCTGCTACTGCAGCCGCCACGATATTCTGGCCGCAGCCGCCGCTCCTCACGGTCTTGCTTCGGAAGGTCCAGTATACCCCGGAACCTGCCGGCACCTGTCTCCCGAGGAGGCCGAGCGGCGCTCTTTAAGCAAGACGCCATCCCTTCGCTTCGCCGTGCCGTCCGGTGAGATTTCTTTTACCGACGGTGTGGCCGGAAACCGCCGGGTCAATGCCGCCGCCGGAGGGGACTTCATCGTACGGCGAGCCGACGGCATCTTCTCGTATCAGCTTGCCGTCGTTGTAGATGATGCCCTGATGGGGATTACGGATGTTCTTCGAGGGACTGATCTGCTCGATTCGACGCCCCGCCAGCTGATGCTCTACGAAGTGCTGGGCTGGAAGCCGCCGCGGTTTGCCCATGTCCCGCTCCTCATGGACCGGGACGGCCGCCGGCTGGCCAAGCGTCATGGGGGAATTACGCTTGCGGAGCTGCGCGAAGCCGGTGTGACGCCTCAGACCGTAACCGGCTGGCTTGCCTGGGCAGCGGGGCTGCTGGCGGAACCGCTCCAGGTCTCACCGCATGACCTGATCCAATCCTTCCAATTGGAACGGATCTCCCGGGATGACATTGTCGTCACTCCGGACATGCTGGACAGGCTGCATCCGTCACTTGGACGGCAGAAATAAGAAAAACTCCTACCCGGAGTCTTTTCGAAGAAGTTGCCGAATCCTTTATTAGCGCTTGTTTTTCTTTAATCTAAAAAAAGGATGCCTTGCTCCTGCAAAAGCAGATGGCATGGCATCCGGGCTTCATACGAATTTAACCTTTATCTAACCTCGTCCGGATTTGTTCCCCGTACTGCGCGAATACGGCGCTTCCGTCCAACCCGCGCTGCCGGAGAAGCTCCTCCAGACGCAGTTTCTTTTCCGTTAGTTTACGACCCAGTGTGCGCTTTTCAGCTCCGCCATCATGACATGCGGCAAGCAGGTTTTCAAGGGTCGCACATTCCGCCCGCAGCTGCAGCTCCTCCGGAAGAAGTCCGGCATTCTTCATAATTTTGAACGACATTCGCAGCTCTTCGGGCACCCCTGACATATCTTCCAATTCCAGCGGCTTTCCATGGCCCGGCAAATTCCGGAATTCGCCTTTTCGCATCGCCTCTTCAATCCGCTGCTCAGCCAACCAAGACATTACGGCCATTTCCACCGCCTCCTTTATCATGGTCCGGCGCTAACGCGCCTCGCGTTTATTTTACCATAGATAGGTGTTGTCCCGCTTTCCTCTAATAAGCCTTTTCTTAAGTCAGCAGCGACTCGGCGCCGTCGATGACGATCTGCGCACCGGTAATGTGAGACGATTCATCCGACGCAAGAAAGCAGACAAGCTTTGCCACATCTTCCGGTTTGCCCGGTCCGTCAGCCAAAGGCTGCTGTCCTTCCGGGAACTCCATCGGGATAATGATCGATTCCAATTCCTCATTGGGTTCTGTGCTTTCATCAATATTGGTGGAAATGGCTCCCGGAGAAATAACGTTTACCCGGACTTTAAACTTCGCCAGCTCCAGAGCGGCCATTTTGGCAAAAGCCACCTGCCCAGCCTTCGTCGTACTGTAGGGAGAAAAGCCGAAGCTTGCAAACCGGCGGTTGCCGTTAATAGAGCTGGTGATAATAATGCTCCCTTTACCTTTTTTCTTCATGTGAGGAATGGTGTATTTTAAGGAAAGGAAGGTCCCGGTAAGATTCACCGACAGCGTACGCTGCCAGTCCTCAATGCTTAACTCTTCAATGGGTCCGATGGACCCGTTAATACCGGCGTTGGCGAATACGATATCCACCCCACCGAAATGCTCGACCGTTCTCCGAACCGCATCTTCCATACGGCTGGGGTCGGAGGTATCCACATCAACGGCAAGCGCGCAACCTTCTCGCATACGGTTCAGCTTCCGTTCAACAACGGAGGTGCGGTCATTCACCAGATCGAATAAGGCAATATTGGCGCCTTCACTAGCCATCTGAATAGCCGTCGCTCTGCCGATTCCCGAGCCCGCTCCAGTAATAATGGCTGTTCTTCCGGCAAAACGCTGTTTTGTCCCAGTATCAGGGCTCATATTTAGTCTCTCCTTCCGTTTTCACGTAATAAGTGACTTTGTCTCAAGATTACCCAAAGGGTCTCCCTTTATAACCATTTTCAGCAAAAAAGATTCTTTCTCGAACCTGTATTCAGCGAATGTACCCCAATATTTTCTCCAAAAATGGAGGTCTGCAACCCTTTACGCCGCAAGAACATTTTCGTAGGTTACCCGGGTGAACACATGCCTTTGCACAAAAACAGCCGCCTCCGGTTATGAACCGAAAGCGGCCTTGATTATGGCTTTAAACACCGCTGTCTATGCGGCTTTATCCGTTTTTATTTGTCCAATAATTGTACATCCACCGTTACTTCCAGTTGGCCTGCAATTCCTCGGTATACGCCTTTGACCGGCACAATATCTTTATAATCGCGCCCATGCCCCAGCTTTACGTAACGCCAGTTTACTTCAACGTTATTGGTCGGGTCAAAGCCCAGCCAGCCGGTACCCGGAATATGCGTCTCCACCCATGCATGGGAGGCCTGCTCGAAATCGGCGTTGCCGCCCTGAAGATCACTCACGTAGTGATATCCGCTCACATATCTCGACGGAAGCCCGACGCTGCGGCAGACCGCAATCATCAGATGGGCATAGTCCTGGCAGACGCCGCGTTTGAGTTTCAGCGCTTTTTTGACCGTTGTGTTGACGCTGGTCGCCCCGGGATCATACGTGAACTGCTCATATATGGTGGAGGAGAGCTTCCGGGTCCATTCATATATATCTTCCGCTTCGTCAAAAGGATGCTGGGAGGCAAATTCCATCAGCTCCGGCGTAACCTCCGTATATCGCGTGGGCAGAATATACTCAGTATACCGGTTCTGAAACTCCTCGTCCTTCATCAGTTTGATCTGCTCCTCCAATGGCAGACTCGGCAAATCAGCGCCTTGAGCCTTGTCCACTGTTACGACCGTAGCACGGGTATGAATGACCATCTCCGTATGCGGTTTATTGACCGAATAGGCGTGAACCCGGTTTCCGAAGAAATCCTCGTAAGTAAGCAGGTTGGCCGGAGGAAATATTTCGACCTCATGATGGAAACAGGATTGCCTGTAATTGGTCCGCGGCGTCAGCCGGATCTCATTGACACTGTCCGTCACCGGCTCCGTATACGTATACCGGGTCGTATGATTGATTTGAATTTTCATATCCTAATCCCCTCTTGACGAAAAAAGGCCGTTTCCATCGTTCTTCCCAGCTTCAGGCAGGAAGACTTCAGCGACTCCAGCACCTGATCCACCAGTTCCTCGGCCATGTCTTCCTTCTCCATGTAATCAAGCTCGGCTCTAATCTTTCCTGCCTGGCGGATGACCCGTTCGTAGCCTTCGCCCCCATCTGCGAAGTCAATTTCAATATTCGACAGATGGTATTCGAGCTCATGGGAAGCGAAACGAATAGAACGCGGAAATGCAGCATTCGTAATCAGAAACTCCAGGATGCAATCCGGGGATACCGCATCCGCAAAATATCTGCGGAACGCCTGATATCCGCTGACCGATTTCAAAACGGCCTGCAGCTGGGTATAAATAGAGGTATCATCCTTATCCCGGCAGGACAAGGTTACCGACTGCAGAATACGGACGGTGTTCTCCGCCCTTTCCAGGAAACGTCCGCTTTCAATAAACCGCCACTCATTGCCCCGCAGCATGACGGACTGCTCGGCGCCCAGGAACGTGGCCGTCCGTTCCTTGATCTGCTGGTAGAACTGATGAGGGCTCTTCATTATATCTGCAACGGACCGTTCGCCGAGCCACAGGTTGAAGCTGTTGGCGATATCCCACAGCTCGCTGGGCAGCTGCTGGCGCAGGGTGCGCAAATTATTGCGCGCCTGATGCACGCAGGAGAACAGGGAATTTGAATTCCCGAGATCCAGTGTGATAAAGGATAATACATCCTGCTCCGAAAAGCTTTCAAATTGCTGCAAATATTCATTTCTGGCGCCGATCGCATCGATCAGCCTCGACCATTTATGCCCTTCTTCCCGGAAGTCCTCCTCCTGCTGAATATGATAATGGACATCAATCAGTCTTGCATGATTCTCCGCTCTTTCCATATAACGACCAATCCAAAACAAAGCTTCCGCATTTCGATTCAGCATCTACCGTCACTCCTTGTCCTATATTGTCGCTCTCTTTTTGTTATTAGACCCATTCTTTAGGACATTACCCAGGTATCCTTAACACCGCCGCCTTGAGAGGAGTTTACTACCAGTGAGCCTTCCCTCATCGCCACGCGCGTCAGTCCTCCCGGAATGACATGCGGCTTGCGGTCTGCGCCCATCAGCACAAAAGCTCTCAAATCAATATGCCGCGGACTCATTATACCTTCTGACAGTATCGGCGCTCTTGAAAGAGACATGATCGGCTGAGCTATGTAGCGATCCGGCTCGGCAATGATTTTGAGCCGGAAATTATCCTGCTCCTCCTTGCTTGCCTCGCTTCCGATCAGCATACCGTATCCTCCGGACAACGAGGTTTCCTTAACGACCATTTCAGCCAAGTTATCCAGCACATACGTCCGGTCATCCGGTCTCGAAAGCAGATAAGTAGGAACATTATTTAAAATCGGCTCTTCATTCAGATAATAGCGGATCATTTCAGGCACATATACATACATGGCCTTATCGTCGGCGACTCCGGTTCCCGGCGCATTGGCGATGGCCACATTACCGGCTCTATAAGCATTCATAAGTCCTGGCACGCCAAGCAGTGAATTGGGATCAAAGGCGAGCGGATCGATATAGTCGTCGTCAAGCCGGCGGTACAGCACGTCCACCCGCTTAAGGCCATTCATTTCCCGTAAAAATAATTTATGATCCTGAACGACCAAATCGCGCCCTTCTACGAGGTGAACGCCCATTTGCTGGGCCAGGAAGGCGTGCTCATAGTAAGCGGAGTTATACTGACCAGGGGTCAGAAGAGCGATAACAGGATCTGGAGTGCGTGAAGGTGCTAGGCTGCGAAGCACAGATAAAAAACGGTTGATGCTGCGTTCCACATCCCGGATGGAGTTGGAGAAAGAAAGCTCGGGGAACAGTTGGTTCATCAGCGATCTTCCTTTAAATAGGTAGGAAAAACCGGAAGGTGTGCGCAGGTTATCCTCCAGAATATAATAATTCCCGTCGTGATGCCGGATCAGATCGATTCCCGAAGTCGTAATGTAGGCTCCGCCGGGAACGCGAAGTCCTGCCATTTCCGGACGGAAATAACAATTGGAGATAACCATCTTGCGAGGCACAATGCCGTCCTTAATAATATATTGTTCGTGGTAAATATCATGAACGAATAGATTAAGCGCCGTCACGCGCTGAATAATTCCTGCCTCAAGCTTCTCCCACTCATCCTTGGGGATAATCCGCGGAATCATATCGAAGGGGATCGTCCGTTCCATGGGTTGGTCTTGAGCCGGGTTGTACAGAGTAAAGGTAATGCCCTCCTCCATCATGCGCCGCTGCATTAAGTGTTGTTTGGTCTGCAGCTCTTCGGGACTCATTCTGGCGAACGTGTGGTTAACATGCTTGTAATGAGGGCGGACGCTGCGTTCGCTAGCGAACATTTCATCATAAAAATGGTGCAGCGGATACGGAGACAGACCGGGCAGTGGATCAAGTTTGGACATGAGCCCGACTCCTTTCAAAAGATGTAATTTTTAGTAATAAATCATACTTTTTAGTAAGACAGAATTCATAAAATATTCAATCACACTTTCATAATACGTAAACTCGAATCCTCATGTCAATATATATAACAAGGCTTTTGATAGCCGGTTATTTTACCGGTCTGATGAAACCGCACTCTTTTTCCGTTCTGGACATCTATATGGATGGATCAGAGATAAATGTGATGTGGGAGAGGTCGATTACTTAACTATTATGAATTTTTCATATGATGAAATATTATAGTTGTTGGCAAACTAACAGTACTTTGACAATTTGTGCGGCATTTAGGTTGAAAGATGTCGGTTAAGGTCGTATCCCGGTTTTGCTCAGTTGTAGTATGTCATGTTTTCGGACATATAATCTTTAGCGGGTTTCCCATGCCGGGTATGCGGCAAAAGAGCGCCGGAATCTACCGGCGCTGCTGTGTGTGCCTTATTAGGACGCAAGCTCAATCTCCCGAATTCTCTTCTTCCTTCTCGTCGATAATTATACCGGCGAACAGAGCGTGAACGAATTGTTCGGAATCGAACGGCTGCAGGTCCTCCATTTTCTCGCCAAGTCCGACCAGCTTTACCGGAATATTCAACTCCTGACGGATCGCCACAACGATACCGCCTTTAGCCGTTCCGTCCAGCTTGGTGAGGACAAGACCCGTCACGCCGCTCTTCTCGCCGAACAGCTTGGCCTGCGCAAGCGCGTTCTGCCCGGTCGTCGCATCGAGCACCATGAGCACTTCATGCGGCGCGCCCGGAATCTCGCGCTGGATCACGCGGAATATTTTGTTGAGCTCTTCCATCAGATTGCTCTTGTTCTGCAGCCGTCCCGCCGTGTCGCAGATCAGCACATCGACGCCGCGCTGCTTGGCAGCCTGAACCGCATCAAACATCACAGCAGCAGGATCGGAGCCCGCGCTCTGCTTGATCACATCCACGCCTGCTCGCTGTCCCCATACCTCAAGCTGCTCGATGGCCCCGGCACGGAATGTATCGCCAGCGGCAAGCAGAACTTTTTTGCCCTCCTGCTTGTAACGGTGTGCCAGCTTCCCGATCGTTGTCGTCTTGCCGACGCCGTTGACGCCGACGAACAGAATGACCGTAATGCCGTCCGGATTCTCATTAAGCCGGTTGTCATCGTCACTGCGCAGCAGCTCCATCAGCTTGCGGGAGAGAACCGGCTGCAGCTCAGCGGCATCCTCGATCCGCTGCTTTTTCACCTCGGTGCGCAGATCTTCGACTAGCGTCATGACTGTGCTCACACCGACGTCGGCGCCGATCAGAATTTCTTCCAGTTCCTCGTAGAACTCCTCGTCGATTTTTTTGCGGCGGATAATCAGGTCGGATACTTTCTCTACAAACCCTTTGCGGGTCTTCTCCAGACCTTCCCGGAACTGCTTCGTTACGCTCTCCGTTTTGCCGGCAATGCTTTCTCTCAATTTCTTGAAAAAGCTCACTCATATTCCTCCGTTCAAATAATTAATGGCAAGCCGCCAATTTAAGCGATCTCCGCTTCTTCATCTTCCAGACGCACGGACACCAGCTTGGAGACCCCACCCTCTTCCATCGTTACTCCATAGAGCACATCCGCTTCTTCCATCGTCCCTTTGCGGTGTGTCACCACGATGAACTGAGTCTGCTCCGAGAATTCGCGGAGGTACTGGGCAAACCTTACGACATTCGCCTCGTCCAGCGCCGCCTCTACCTCATCCAGTACGCAGAACGGAACCGGCTTCACCTGCAGGATGGCGAACAATAGTGCCATCGCGGTCAGCGCGCGTTCTCCCCCGGACAGCAGCTGCAGGTTTTGCAGCTTCTTGCCCGGAGGCTGGGCGACGATATCGATGCCGGTATTCAGCAGATTGTCCGGCTCCAGCAGCAGCAGATCGGCCCGGCCTCCGCCGAACAGCTTGGTGAAGACCGTGCCAAATTCTCTCCGAATAGCATCGAATGTCTGCTTGAACCGCTTGGACATCTCATCTTCCATTTCACGGATGACTTGATACAGCGTAGTCTTCGCTTCAACGAGATCATCCTTCTGCTCGCTGAGGAATGTATAGCGCTCATTCACGCGCTGGTATTCCTCAACGGCTCCAAGATTCACCTCGCCGAGCGCAGAAATGCTTCGTCTGAGCTTCTGTACTTCAGCCTGCGCCGCAGGTACGTCCTCCGGGACGGGATAACGCTGCTTGGCCAGCTCATAGCTCAGCTCATAATCGTCGCTCAGCTTGCGCAGGATGTTGTCGAGCTCCACGTCCAGTCTGCCGACGGAAACCTCGGTCGCACGCAGGCGGTCGTCCACCGCTTTTAGCGCCTGCCGCTGTTCCTTCGTCTCGCCTTCCTCCAGCTCCAGCTTTCGGGTTAGGGACGTTCGTTCCGCGCGGGCGTAATCCAGCTTTTCCGCCGCTTCCTCTTTCTTAAGACGATATGTGTTCAGATCTTCCTGCTGCTTTACGGCTTCCGCTGCATTGGTCTTCAAATCCTGTTCAATCGTCGTGAGCAGATTGCGGTTCTGACGCATTTCCTTGTCCTGCGAGCCGGCGTCGGCCTTCAGTCTTCGGAGCTGTTCCTCCTGAGAAAATATCTCCTGATCCAGCTTCCCTTCCGCAACCTTCATGCCGGTCAGCTTGCCCTGAAGCTCTTCCCTCTCGGACTCGCTCGCCTTGCGCTGCGATTCCGCGTTACGGATCGCTTCATGGGCGGCTTGCTCCTCCTCTTCCAGACGAGCGAGGTCGGCTGCCGCCTGCTCCCTTGTCTGTTCCAGCTGCTTCGCTTCGCCTTCGAACCCGCTGCGCTCCGCTCCAGCGCTTTCCACCTGCTCCTGCACATGCCGAAGCTCCTGCTCCAGCTGCCTCAAGTCACCGGCGAGACGCTGCTCCTCCAGCCGCTTCTCGTCGCCGCCATGCCGAAGCTTCTCCAGCTTATCGTTCGAATCTTCCTGCTCCTTGCGCAGCCGGGAGATGCTGCCCTTTAGCTTGTCGATTTGGCGCTCGGTTTCGCCGATTTCGCTTTGGAGCTGTTCCAATTGGCGCTTGCGTCCCAGCAGACTGGCATTCTTCCTGTGCTGGCTGCCGCCGGTCATCGATCCGCCGGCATTGACGACATCGCCTTCCAGTGTAACGACGCGGTAGCGGTACTGGCATCTGGCCGCAATCTTGTTAGCCTGCTCCAGACTTTCCGCAATGACGACATTCCCCAGAAGACTGCCGACAATGCTGGCATACTTGCCTTCAAAGCTGATCAGTTCGGAGCCGATTCCAACGAATCCCTCCGCTCCCTCAATCATTCCCCGATCAGTGCCGTTAATCTGCCGCGGCCGAATGACATCAAGCGGGAGGAAGGTCGCGCGGCCAAGCTGCCGCTGCTTCAGAAAAGAAATCGCTTGGCGCGATACGGTTTCATTTTCCATGACGATATGCTGCAAAGATGCGCCGAGCGCCGTCTCAACAGCCGTCTCCAGCTTCTCCGGCACGGAGATCAGCTCGGCCACAGCGCCATGAACGCCGCTAAGCTGCCCTTTGCGCGCGCCTTTGAGCACTTCTTTGACGCCAAGCATGAAGCCGTCGAAGTCGTCCTGCATTTCCTTCATCGTCTCATGGCGGGATACCTGGGCTTCTCTTTTCTGCTCCCATTTGCGAAGTCCCGAATGGGCTTCGTCCAGCAGCTTCTGCCGGGACACCGATTGCTCGCTCTCGGAGATGTAGTCCTTGCGCAGCTTCCCTAGCTCCTTGCCCAGCGTCTCGATTTGTCCCTTCAGCTTCGCCTGCTCCTGCCGAAGCTCCTTATGCCGCGAGATCCACTTCCCGCTCTCTTCCGCGCTGCGGTTCATCCGCCGCTCCAGGCTTTCTTTCTGCTGGTCGGCATAGCGTATCTCGTTGCGCGCCTGCGCCATTTTATTCATCAGCTCAAGCAGCGCGCTCTTTAAGCTTTCCTCTTTACTCTGGCTGAGCCCGTCCGTAACGCCTGTCAGCCTGGCTTCTTCGTCTGCGATTTGCTGCCGCAGCTCCGCAAGGCGAGTCCGGGTCTGCACCAAGCTGCTTTCCAGCGCCATTAGCTCCCTATGGCGATCTTCCGAACGCTCTCCAACAGAGCCAATGGTCTGCACGAGCTGCTCCCGGTTATTCTCCAGATGACGCCGGCGTTCCTTCAGCAGTTCGCCGTATCCTTCGCTTTTCTCGAATGCTTCACTGTACCGCAGCAGCTGCTCCTGCAGCTGTTCGATCCGCTCCTCCAATTGGCGAAGTGCGGCTCTTCCGCTCTCCAGCTTGGCGTCATGGGCTGTGACGACCGTCGACAATTGAAGCTGCTCGTCCCGCAAAATCTCAAGCTTGGCATTGCCGTCCTTCCATGCCGCATGAATACCCTCAATCTGGTGTACATAGACGGAAATCTCCAGATTTTTCAGCTGTTCTTTCAGTTCCTTGTAGCGGATAGCCTTCTCGGATTGCTCCTTCAGCGGACCGATCTGATCCTCCAGCTCGCTGATCAGATCGTGGATGCGCAGCAGATTCTGCTCCGTCTCATCCAGCTTGCGGCCCGCGTCCTTTTTGCGCGATTTATATTTGACTATGCCCGACGCCTCTTCAAATATGCCGCGCCGATCCTCTGAACGGGTGCTGAGAATCTCCTCAATCCGGCCTTGTCCGATAATGGAATACGCTTCCCGGCCAATGCCGGTATCCATGAACAGCTCTGTAATATCTTTTAGTCTGCATGACTGCTTATTGATCATATATTCGCTGTCTCCGCTGCGGTGAACCCGCCGCGTTACCGTCACTTCACTGAAGTCCAGAGGCAGAGCGTGATCCTCATTGTCCAGCGTCAGCGACACTTCGCCATAATTCACCGCCTTGCGGGCATCGCTTCCGGCAAAAATAATATCTTCCATCTTGCCGCCGCGCAGCGATTTGGCGCTTTGTTCACCGAGCACCCAGCGGATGCCGTCGGAAATGTTGCTCTTGCCGCTTCCGTTCGGACCTACGACAGCCGTAATGCCGCGCACAAACTCCATCTCCGTTTTGTCGGCAAATGATTTAAAGCCCGCTAATTCAATCCGTTTCAAAAACATACCTCGCCAGTCACCTCCGACCCATTATACCATAGCGTTCCATAACCTAACATAGCACGCTCCAATGAAGAGCAGGGTGCAGCAAATATCGTTGGTTGTGAAATATAAAATTGACAGTCATTACAAAAAGTGATGTAGTAAAGTTGTTTTGTGACTTCTATTATTTACTATTAAAGTAATTATTCTATTTCTAATCTTTCATTAATAAGGGTGATAGAGATGAAGCAGGGACTTGAACGGCAGGAAAACATTATTCGTTACCGGCAAGGACAAATCACCAGAGAACAGGATCTCATCGTGACGGAGCATCCTGTTACACTCAAGATTAACGGTGAGGAATTCGTGACTCTGGTATGCACCCCGGAATACATTGAGGACATGGCTGTCGGCTATTTGGCCTCTGAAGGCATCATTCGGGGAATCCAAGATATCAAAGATCTATGGATTCAGGAAGAGAAGGGGTACGTTCACATCTCGACGGACCGCTGGAATGATCTTAACCGCCAGCTGTACGCCAAGCGTTATGTCAACTCCTGCTGCGGAGGAGGCCGTCACGGTTTCGTTTATGTTAACGATGCAAGGACAGCCAAGGTCATGGACGGCGTTCATATCTCTTTATCCTTTGACGATTGTTTTCGCCTCATGGAGGGCGTGCAGGCAGGTTCGGAGCTGTTTCACCGCACAGGCGGCGTCCACTCCGCAGCCATTTGCGATACCGGCGGGGTGCTGCTTGCCCGCAGCGATATCGGCCGGCATAATGCGCTCGACAAAATTTACGGGCACTGCCTAAGACACGAGATGAACCTGAATGACAAAATCATCGTGTTCAGCGGCCGGATTTCATCGGAAATCTTATTAAAAGTTGCCAAAATCGGCTGTGAGATCATTTTGTCGAAATCCGCGCCCACAGCCCTGGCCCTTGAGCTGGCTGAACAGCTCGGCATTACGACAGTCGGTTTTATCCGTCACGATTCATGTAATGTCTATACACGTCCCGAGCGTATCAGCGACTGTGCGGTCTTAAAGAACAATTGAACAAACCCGGGATTTCAAGCAGAAAGCTCATAGTTCTGTATTTTTACTATTGTTACATTATTTACATGACTATCTATTACAAAAAAAGATGCATCTGTTCAGCTTAGGGAGGGATGTTCAACGAATCATTTACTGGAACGTTTAAAGGGTCAGGAATCGCTCAGTTCCGAAGAAATTGTCGATCTGCTAGAAAATCTGGACCAGACTTCAAGGAGGCAACTGCATAATTTTGCACATCAGAAGCGTGTGGCCCGTTACGGCAGAGGAGTCTATCTCCGCGGGCTGATTGAATTCTCCAATATATGCAAACAAAACTGCATGTACTGCGGAATACGCTCTGGAAATAAGACAGTCAGCCGCTATCGGCTGAGCCCCGAAGAAATCATGGACTGCTGCCGGGAAGGATATGAGCTGGGCTATCGCACCTTCGTTCTGCAGAGCGGTGAAGACGACTGGTATACAACGGATAAGCTGGCGGGCCTGATTGCTGATATCAAGCGGCATTATCCGGATACCGCGGTGACACTGTCGATTGGCGAACGGGACGATGAGACCTATACCCGGTTGTTTGAAGCGGGAGCGGACCGTTATTTGCTGCGGCATGAGACGGCTTCCGGCAGCCTTTATAAGGCGCTGCACCCGACCATGACCTTTGAGAACCGGCGGGACCGCTTGCGTGCCTTGAAGGCTATTGGCTATCAGGTTGGGGCCGGATTTATGGTTGGATTGCCCGGACAGACGCATGAAGATTTGGCCAAAGATTTGCTGTACGTTAAGGAGCTTAATCCGGATATGATTGGCATCGGCCCTTTTTTGCCCCATCAAGCTACCCCTTTAAAGGACGAGCCGGCCGGTACTCTGGAGGACACACTAGATATGATTGCACTTGCGCGGCTGTTTGTCCCGAGCGCCTTGATCCCGGCTACTACAGCGATGGGAACCGTTCATCCGTATGGTCGGGAACTCGCATTACAAGCGGGAGCAAATGTAGTTATGCCTAATCTGTCTCCGCTGTCCGCTCGTCCAAAATATACATTATATGACAATAAAATTTGTACGGGAGATGAATCGGCGCAGTGCCGGTTCTGTCTGGAGCAGCGGATTGAGGGTGCCGGCTTCCATGTCGACATGGGCCGCGGAGATAGTTTGAACCGGCTGTCGCGTTCTCCGGAGGAGCAGGCTGTTCGGTAAACAATGGTCATTTTAATCAACCCAGAAAGAAGTGGATGTTCGTGAACCGAGTAAATGAGCGCCATCAGGCTGATTTTATTCAAGACGAGGAAATCAAGGGAGCGCTGCAATACGGGGAGACGGCGGTTAAAGACAGCACGCTCATAACCGCAATCCTGGAAAAAGCAAGAAAATGCAAAGGACTGACCTCTCGCGAAGCCGCTGTTCTGCTGCATGTGGATGATGAAGAAACGCTGGAACGGCTGTACCAGGTATCCAGGGAAATCAAGGAACGGATATACGGCAACCGGATTGTGCTGTTCGCGCCGCTCTATGTCAGCAACTACTGCGTCAATAACTGTGTCTACTGCGGATACAAGCACTCCAATTCCGAGTTTGCGCGCAGCCGCCTTACACAAAGCGAAATCGCCCAGGAAGTCAAGGTTCTTCAGTCGCTTGGCCATAAACGGCTTGTCCTTGAAGCGGGCGAAGACTCTCAACATTGTTCCATCGACTACATTCTGGAATGTATCCGGACCCTATACGAGACCAAGCTGGACAATGGCAGCATCCGGCGGGTTAACATCAATATTGCCGCTACGACGGAGGAAGAATACCGCCAACTGGCCGAGGCAGGGATCGGAACTTATATTTTATTCCAGGAGACTTATCATCGACCCAGTTACCGCAAGTACCACCCGCAAGGACCCAAAAGCGATTATGATTGGCATACGACCGCCATGGATCGGGCAATGAAAGCCGGAATCGACGACGTCGGCATCGGCGTTCTGTACGGGCTTTATGATAATAAATACGAGACCATCGCCATGCTGCAGCACGCCGAACATTTGGAGCAGACATTTGGCTGCGGACCGCATACTATTTCCGTACCTCGTCTGCGCGAAGCGGAGAACGTGAATCTGGACAGCTATCCCTATCTTGTGGGCGACCGCGATTTCGCGAAGATTGTCGCCGTGCTGAGGTTGGCCGTACCTTATACGGGGATGATTCTGTCCACACGCGAAGACCCGGAATTCCGCGACCAGATCATTAAGCTTGGAATATCGCAGATCAGCGCAGGCTCTGCCACTGGCGTCGGCGCGTACAGCGTCAATAAAGACAAAGACGACAAACCGCAGTTCACGGTCGGCGATCATCGCTCTCCTATGGAAATTATCAAGAATCTGTGCCAAGACGGCTATGTTCCCAGCTACTGCACCGCATGTTACCGCGAAGGACGAACGGGGGACCGCTTCATGCAGCTGGCCAAATCGGGGCAAATTCACAATGTATGCCAGCCAAACTCCTTGATGACCTTTCAGGAGTACCTGCTGGATTACGCCGACGAGGAAATGCGCGCCATTGGCGAGCAGACCATTCGCGAGAATCTGGAGCGTATCCCCAAGGAATCGGTCAAGAAAACAACGATGGAACAGCTCAAGCGCATTCATGCAGGCGAAAGAGATTTGCGGTTCTAAGAAACAGACATTTGACGAACAGGGCATCGTAAGAAGAAACGGCTTCGCCGTCCTCCTGAAGAGGAAGGCATCCGTTTCTCGTAAAAATATCAGGTCAAGGATAAGCGCGAAGCTTATACTTTCTGATATTTCAAAAAAACACCCGGAACCTTTTGAACAAGGAACCGGGTGCTTCCATTTAATTGACAGTCCTTTAACTCCCTTCCTCCGCCCAAGCCAACATGGCGGAAGGAAACATTTCAATCGCCCTTGGGAACACGCCATGGACATAGGCAATAAACACGCCATAATTGACAATCGGCACTCCTGCGGCCCCTGCTTCTTCCATCCGATGAAGCATCGCTCTGCGGTTCAGGATGCACGCGCCGCAATGAATAATAAGGGAATACTGATCCAATCCCTCTGGAAATTCACTTCCGGCAGCATGCTCGATTTGAAGCTGCCTACCCGTCTTCTCCCGCAGCCAGCGGGGAATCTTGACAGTGGCGATATCATCGGACTGCCGATGGTGCGTACAAGCTTCCGCAATCAGCACCCGGTCACCGTCACGCAGGCGGCTGATCGCCCTCACTCCCCGCACAAGCCGGGGAAGGTCCCCTTTGTACCGGGCGAACAGGATGGAGAAGGAGGTTAACGGCACATCCTTCGGAGTGTCGGCCTGAGCTTTCAGAAACGCCTGCGAATCTGTAATCACCACTTTCGGCTTGCGCCCCAGTGACGACAGCGTATGACTTAGTTCCTGTTCTTTGGTCACCACAGCTACCGCATCACATTCCATAATGTCGCGAATAGTCTGCTGCTGGGGCAGGATCAGCCTGCCTTTGGGCGCAGCCTTGTCGATCGGGACGACAAGAACGGCCAGGTCACCGGGACTTAACAGGTCGCCGACGATCCGAAACTTATCTTCTCCCTTAGGTAAGGCAGCCGCAATCGCCGCCTTTAATTCACCCATTCCACATCCAGTGGCGGCGCTTACCAGAACCGGCTTGCAGCCAAGTTTGGCTTCCGCATCCGCTGCCGCTAAAGAGGCGTCTCCTTCATCTCCTTGTGCGTTAAGCAAATCGATTTTGTTCAATATCACAATCGCCGGAATCTCTCTGGCAGCAATCGTCCGCAGCAGTTCCTGCTCAAATTCGTCCGCGCCATGGTCGGCATCAATCACAAGCAGCGCCACATCGGTTTTGTTTAGAATGCGCATCGTTTTGTGGATACGGAGCTGCCCCAAATCGCCAACGTCATCCAGTCCGGCTGTATCAATAAGCACCACCGGGCCAGCCGGCAGCAGCTCCATCGGCTGATAGACCGGGTCGGTCGTCGTACCGCTTACCGGGGAAACAATCGATGTCTCCTGCCCGCCAAGCGCGTTAATCACACTCGATTTACCGGCATTACGCCGCCCGAATACAGCGATATGCAATCGTTCTCCGCGTGGTGTATCGTTCAAGCTCATAGGGTGTTCTCCTTCACTTTCCTATACCTCTTTAGACCCCTCTGCCGCTTCCGGGAATACCCGGCTTGGTCACTTCCAGCGGATGAAGGATCGCTTCAATTTGCTCTGCTCTCATCAGGCCGCGTTCCTGCAGCAGTTGTTCTAGCGGCTGTCCCGTAGCCGTGACGGCCTTAGCCAGCTCAGCGGCGGTGTCGTATCCAAGATAAGACACCGCTGCAGCTGCCATTACTCCCGAGCGGTCGAGATTCTCCTGGCAGTGGACGGTGTCCAGCGTCAACCCTTGAACACACCGCTCCTTAAATAGCGGAACAGCACGGCTCAGCAATTCCAGCGATTCCAGCAGCGCCTCGGCAATCAAGGGCGTAAACGCATTAAGCTCAAGCTGTCCGCTTGCCGCCGCCAGCGTTACCGCCGTATCATTGGCAATCACCCGTATCGCGACGGACCCGGCCATCTCGGCCATGACCGGATTGACCTTGCCGGGCATGATCGAAGAGCCGACCTGCACAGCGGGCAGCTTATATTCACCAATGCCACCGGATGGTCCGGAATTCAGCAGCCGGAAATCGCCCGATATCTTCAGCAGATTCACCGCGGCTGCTTTGAGCAGACCCGAAGTCTCAACGAACACATCCATATTTTGCGTGGCATCCATTGGAAAATCGCTGCGGCATACCCCGAGACCGGTCATTTCCCGCAGCTCCTCAGCAATGGCATAGGCATACGTAAACGGCGCGTTCATCCCTGTGCCGACGGCCGTACCGCCGATATTGATCTCCCGCAGCCGCTCCTCCGCTTTATACAGCCGCCACCGGTCACGAGCCACCGCTTTAGCGTAGGCGCCGAAGCTCTGCCCGGCCATGATCGGCAGCGCGTCCATCAGCTGCGTCCGGCCCAGCCTTAATACATCGGCATACTGCCGTTCCTTCTCCTGCAGCGCTTCCTGAAGCGAAGACAGCTCTTCACTCAGCACGCGCAGCAGCGGGATGACAGCGATGCGCAGAGCGGTCGGATAGACATCGTTCGTGGACTGATAAAGATTTACGTGATCAATCGGATGAATTAGCCTGGAGTCCCCCTTGGTCCCGCCAAGCCGCTCGATTGCCCGGTTGGCAATCATCTCGTTCACATTCATATTAGTGCTGGTTCCCGCTCCGCCCTGATAGGCGTCCACGATAAAATGATCATCCAGCAGGCCTGCCAAAATATCATCACAGGACAACTGAATTGCCTCAGCGGCATATTCTGGAATATCCCCTTGCCGCCCGTTTACTTTTGCCGCAGCTTTCTTGACCAGCACCATTGCCCGCATGAGCCGAAGGTGGGCCGGACGGCCGCTGACGGTAAAATTATCCCGTGCCCGCAAGGTATGAATGCCATAATAGGCATCCTCAGGAACGGAGGCACTGCCAAGCGAGTCCTGTTCCGTGCGAAATTTGAATTCATCGCTCATTCTAAGCATTCACCCGCCAATCTGGGACATCTGACGCCGCATTACGTGCTGGGAAGGCTTGTGGCTCGGCTGAACGATCATCTCATGCCGCTGCGGTTTGGCTTCGAGCGATTGCCGGAATACTTTTCTAAGCATCTCGTCATTTCCGATAAACGGCTTGAGATCCCACTCGTCGTTCCAATAGAGGCAGGGCTTAATATATCCGTTGGCCGTAATGCGCAGCCTGTTGCAGCCCATGCAGAAATGATCGCTCACCGGATTAATCAGGCCGAATTCTCCTGCAGCTCCGGAAATCCGGTAATACTTGGCCGGTCCCGCATCGTCAGCCGCTCCGCAAAAGGATTGATTCGCCAGACTGTCAGCAGGCTCAACAAGGCGCGCGTTCCATTCCCTCTTCGCACATTGCGCCAATATTCCTTCCAGCGGCATATATTTCGCTTTCCATCCCTCTGTGTGATTACCGACAGGCATATATTCGATAAAGCGGATTTGCAGCGGATAATCGAGCGTCAACCGCAAAAAAGATTCGATTTCGTCGTCGTTCACGCCTTGCATGAGTACAACATTGAGCTTCAGCGTTTCGAATCCGGCTTCAAAGCAGGCTTCAATGGCGTCCAATACGCGGCCCAGATCACCGCCGCGCGTAATCTTGGCGTACCTCTCCGGCAGAAGGGAATCCAGACTGATGTTCACATCGGTCAGCCCTGCCCGGCGAAGCGCCCGAGCCTTGGACGCCAGCAGCATCCCGTTGGTAGTCAGCCCGATGCGTCTGATTCCTGATAGGGCGCCAAGCTTGGCCACAAGTTCTTCCAGACGGGGCCGCAGCAGCGGTTCTCCGCCGGTAATCCTCACCTTAGTGACCCCCATCTCAGCGAGTACATTTACGATGGCAACCATCTCGTCAAAATTAAGTTGGTCCGTCTGCGAAGTATATGCCGCTCTGTTCCCCGGTCTGCAATACTGACAGCCAAGATTGCAGCGGTCGGTAATGGAGAGCCGCACATAATTATGTACACGGCCAAAGGAGTCAACCAAAGGATCGGACAAAGGATTCACCTTGCTTTCTGCATTTTGTGACTGAACACTTGGATGGAATTTTAACATGCTCAATAGCCGGATAAATCGCCAAATGACTGCAGTAGCTGTGCGCTGGCAATTCTTTTCCGGGAAGCCGACTCTTCGATTTGACTCGGGTTAATGAACAGGAGCGCATTCGTCGGGCATACGCGCACACACTCCGGTCCATTTCCGCTTTCTTCACAGAGATCGCATTTCTGCGCAACGATTCTTTCCTTCCGACTTGGCACACCCGCAGCATTTGACCGCAGGCCGGATTGCAGCTGCTTCTGACCATTCCGATACGCTGTAACCATCTGAATTGCCCCATAGGGGCAGACCAGCATGCAGGTCTTACAGCCAATACATGTATCCTGGTTAATAAAAATGCTATGGTCCTTATTCGTAATCGAACCGTTCGGGCACACATTGGCACAAGGCGCATCCTCACAATGTCTGCACTGGACAGGGGCAGTAACGGCTTCCGTCTCGATTACACTAAGACGCGGGTAAAAGGCAATCTCGCTTTCTTCCTGCTCAAACAACTTGTTTCCCGAATGCGCAACTACACAGGCTGCTTCACAAGTATGACATCCTATGCATTTATCTGGATCAGCAACTACGAAACTGTTCATTTCAATTCCCCCTTAACCTTTCTGGAAAAGAACTTGGTATGCAGCAAATGATGTGAAGTATGACCTAAAGGCTCACCTAAAAAGTCTTTGTATAATTTAATAATTGCAGGGTTCTCATGCGACTTGCGGACCTTCTGATTAGAATCATGACGGTATATCGAGCTCTTTCGGGCCTGATAAGCGCTCTTTCGCTGTGTTTCCAGCAGAAGCTTCGGCTGGCCGCCGCCGCTGACGCATCCTTCGGGACAGGCCATCACTTCGATAAAATGATAGGGGCAGGTGCCACCCGCTACTTGTTCCAAAATGGATGAGACATATTTAAGCCCTGCAACCATAGCCACCTTTAGCTCCAAATCACCAATTTGAACCGTTGCGGTACGAATTCCTTCATCCCCTCTGATAAAATCGAGCTGAAGGTTCGGGATGGATTCGTGTGTTACCAGCTCATACCCCGTTCGGATCGCCGCTTCCATAACTCCTCCGGTGGCGCCAAAGATCGTTCCTGCTCCGGAATATTTGCCAAGCGGCGAGTCAAACGGTTCGTCGGGAAGATTGATGAAATCAATGCCTTTATCCTTGATTAACTGGGCCAGTTCCCTCGTTGTAATGACCATATCCACTTCGCGGAGCCCGTCAACATTCATTTCTTCCCTGCCAGCCTCAAATTTCTTGCACGTACAAGGCATGACCGCCACGCTGAGAATATCGGCCGGGGCAATTCCATCCAATTCGGCGCTGTAGGTCTTAACCAGTGCTCCTACCATTTGCATTGGCGACTTGCAGCTCGACAGATGATCCAGCACATGCGGCGCTGCCGTCTCCGCATGCTTGACCCAAGCCGGGCAGCAGGAGGTGAACATGGGCAGCCGCTCGCCGGACATGACTCTGCCAATTAATTCACTGCCTTCTTCCATAATCGTGACGTCCGCACCGAAATTTGTATCATACACTCTATCGAAATTCAGCAGCCTTAACGCCGCCGCCATCTTACCCGGAGTTAATGTGCCAAGGGGCAAGCCGAATTCTTCCGCCAGCGACACGCGGATGACCGGAGCGCATTGCACGACTTTATACCGCTTCGGGTCGGCCAGCGCTTCCTTTAACTCTATTGCATGCCCGGTCGAATAAGCGGCGAATAGCGGTTCACGCACACTGGAAAGCTGACCTCTTTGCCGCAGCTTCTCTGCACGGGAAGTCAGGGAAGGATCGCTTTCCGCCGCATAAGCGGCGCATGTCTGTACACATTGCCCGCAAACGACGCAGCGGTGCGCATCAATTCTTTGGGGTGTGCCCGCTTCACCGATAATGGCATCCACCGGGCATACCGCCGCGCACCGCCTGCACCCGGTGCATAGTTCTTCGTCAATATGAATAATCGGATCGATGTTTGGCGTCACAGATGATCCCTTCTTTTCTATGATTAGCTTTATCATAATCTCAGCCCTGCAGCTTTCCGTGATCTGGATGCCCCGAGGCTCGGACTAACCAGCGTCAGCGCCTGCTCCGGACAGACCGAGACGCAAGCGGGAACCGGCCCTACAGTCATGTCGCCTTTGCTGATATCGGTCACTCTGCCAGCTGCTGCAATCTCTCCAGAAGCCGTATTCCCGTCAGACACGATATCATGGCATAAATCACATTTATAAGCGATGACTCTCGTTTTCCGTTCCAAATGGCCGTCCAGCCGTTCCCTTAAGTGCGGCTGCTTATGCTCCTGGCCGCTGCTGTACGCCTTATACAGACTGATCGCTCCAAAAGGACAAGCCATGGCACAAGCTTTGCAGCCAATACAGCGGTCCTCATCGATAGTAATAGCGCCTTCCTCCTGCTGGATCGCTTGTACCGGACAGACGCCGGCGCAAGGCGCGTTCTCGCAATGCCGGCACTGAACAGGCATCGTGAAACTGTCCGTGCGGATAACATACAGCCTTGGAATGACTGGCGTGGTGACCGTGCCTACCGCAGCAGCCACCCCATTATCACGGTTATGCACGGCGAAGCAGGCCAGTTCGCACGCTTTACAGCCTATGCATTTGCCGGCTTCGGCAATGACGAACGAATTGGGCCGTTCCTTCTTCATGCCTGACCCGCCCCCACATGCATCTGCTTTCTCAGCGACTCATATTGCTGCCGCACCTTCTGTTCGGCCTGAAGCTGATCCTGAATCCGCTCCAGGCGAATCGCGCAATATTTGTATTCCGGCGTCTTGGAGACGGGGTCCAAAGCATCGCCGGTCAGCTCGTTGCAAGCGCCAATCCAGAAATGATAGGTCATATAGGTGGCGCCTTTTTTCACCCGGTCGCTGATTTGCGCTCTGGCGACAATCCTTCCCCGCCGGGAGATAATTCTAACGAGCTGCCCGTCTTCAATGCCGAGACTCGAAGCGTCCCCGGGACTGATCTGGATATTACCAGGCTCATCGGACAATTGGCTAAGGGCCCGGCAGTTCCCGGTCATGGTGCGTACGGAATAATGTCCAACTTCACGGACGGTCGACAGCGTTAACGGATATTCCTGATCCGGCTGCTCGAGCGGAGCTCTCCATTCACAGGCGAACAGCCGCCCTTTGCCGTTAGCTGTCGAAAAGCGGTTACCCTCATATAAATACGGAGTACCCGGATGATCTTCGGTCGGGCAAGGCCACTGAACGCCGCCCTGCTCCTCCATCTTCTTATAGCTTGCTCCGGCAAATTTCGGACAGAGGGCTCGCATCTCATCCCAGATTTCTTCCGTATTCCGGTAAGTCATCGGGTAGCCCATCGCCGTGGACAGTTCGCTGATAATCTGCCAATCCGGCTTTACATCCCCTGGAGGATCTACGGCTTTTCTAATCCGCTGAAATCCGCGGTCAGCTGACGAAAACACACCTTCATGTTCGCCCCAGGAGGTAGCAGGCAGGATGACATCTGCATGCAGCGCCGTCTTGTTCATGAAGATATCCTGCACAATGACAAACTCCATCTTCTCCAGCGTTTCCCTTACTTCGGCCGCATTCGGATCACTCTGTACCGGATCTTCGCCAAAAATGTAATAAGCTTTCACTTTGTCTTCCTTCAATACAAGATGGGGAATTTCCGTTAAGCGGTAACCGACTTTATCCGGCAGCATGACGCCCCAGGCCTTCTCGAACTTTTTGCGTATTTTGGGATCGGTAACCGATTGATAGCCCGGATACACATTAGGCAAGGCCCCCATGTCGCACGAGCCCTGTACGTTGTTCTGACCGCGGACCGGACCAATGCCGACACCGGGTCTGCCGAAATTGCCGGTCAATAGCGCCAGCGAGGCAAGCCCTTTGACTACGTCCACCGCCTGAGCGAATTGGCATACTCCCATGCCATACAGAATCATCGCTTTATTTGCTTTGGCATACTGCCGCATCACCTTGCGAATGTCATTTGCTTTTACACCGGTGATGCTCTCGGCATACTCAGGCGTATACTTTTTCACACTTTCCTTATATTCAGCAAATCCTTCCACATAGTTGGCTACATAATCCTTGTCATATAATTCTTCCTCTATGAGCACATTTCCAAATGCATTTACAAGCGCCATGTTCGTTCCGCCTTTAAGAGGGAGCCAAGTATCAGCAATTCTAGCCGATTCTGTCTTTCGTGGATCAGATACGATAATGGTAGCGCCTTTCTGCTTCGCTTTGACGATTCTTCTGGCTACAATCGGGTGCGTGACTGCGGCATTATAGCCAAAAATGAAGAGCAGGTCCGTATCCTCTATTTCCGGAATAGAATTCGACATGGCCCCATCGCCCAATGAATAGGTCAGCCCTGCAACGGACGGACCATGGCACACTCTGGCACAGTGGTCAATATTATTGGTGCCGATTACCGCCCGCATAAATTTTTGCATCACATAGTTAGCCTCATTGCCAGGTCCTCTGGCCGAGCCAGTACCCATGATCGCATCCGGACCATATTTTTCTTTAATAGCCGTAAGCTTCTCTGCTGTAAATTGGATGGCCTCTTCCCAAGAGACCTCACGCAAAACCCCTTCTTTGCGAATCATGGGCTTGCGAAGACGAGCGGTCAAAATCTGCGGATCATTCAGAAAATCCCATCCATAATGACCCTTCAGGCACAAGTTCCCTTCGTTTGTTCTTCCATCCGCAGGCTCGGCCCCCACGACCTTCCCGTCTTCAACCAGTAAATTCATGTGACAACCGCTGCCGCAATACGGGCATATTGTCAGTACTTTGTTCCCCACTAAGATAACCACCTTTTCATGTGATTTTTTGCACAAAGAGCACAACAAAAAATAAGCCAATACAAAGTATAAATAGAAAAATACACCGTGTACTGGCTTATTAAAAAGCGAAGAAGCTCACGCCCTTTCTCTTCAATCAAACCGATTTATTCAATTGAATAATGATGGCCCGGCCGCTTGGACAAAGCTCGTAAATCTTCCAAGTATATGTAAACGGACTGCCAAGCGTGTCTATCATTTCGGCCATAAACTCTTTTTCCAAATAAGGCTTTAAGACTTTCCAATATTCCGCAACGAGATCGACAGCACCTTCTTTTACTAAAATCTCAGACAGACTCGAGAGAATTCCCCTAATCTCAATCGTGATTAATTGGCCGCTCTCTACTTTAACCTTCACATTCTCCGGACCTCTGCCCCGGTAGTGCTTAACCATCTTGACTACAAGTCTTCTAATCTTCTCTTGGTATTCGAATTCAGTCTCAGACATCCAAACACCTCAATACTTACCATCTTTGAATGGTATTTAATTTCATTTATTACATGTTCATGTTAGACTTTTCGAAAATTCTTGTCAATACACAAATTAACACTTATCCATCCGTTTCCAACTGTTATTTTTGAATCCTCGGACGTTATCGTTAGAATTTAAAAAAGAGCAGCAAAGGTCTGATTTCCGTTTATATGCCGGAATCAAACCCTTGCTGCTCTGCTGCTTTTACCCGTAATACTTCGGAAGCTCCATTCTCTCAGGCGCCGTCCTCTTTCAGACGCAGCAGCGCGGCTGCCGCAGCATGCTGCTCCGCTTCCTTTTTCGAGCGCCCGCTTCCCTGGCCCAGAGTACGGCTGGCCATACTTACTTCGGAGACGAATTCCCGTTCGTGAGCCGGTCCCCGTTCCTCGATTATCCGATACTCCAAGGCACCCATGCCATGATGCTGAATCAATTCCTGCAGCTCGGTCTTGAAGTCGGTCATCTGCATTTGCAGCTTCCCATCCCTCTCTACAAGCGGGAATACATGGTTATCCAAAAACTTCCGCACCGTCTCGAGTCCTTGATCCAGATAAAGCGCTCCCACGAAGGATTCGAACACATCGGCCAGCAGCGCCGGCCGGGTCCGCCCTCCCGTCAGCTCTTCGCCTTTGCCAAGCAGCACGTAGCGGCCAAAGCCAAGGTTCTCGGCGAACTTGACCAGCGACGGCTCGCAGACGATAGCAGCCCGCAGCTTGGTCAACTCGCCTTCCGGCCGGTCGGGAAGCAAATTATATAAATATTCGGAAACCGTCAGCTCCAGGACAGCGTCTCCCAAGAATTCAAGACGTTCATTGTCCTGGTGCTGATTGAAACGGTGTTCATTGACATAGGACGCATGGGTAAAAGCCTGCTTCAGCAGCAAAGAATCGTGGAATTGAATATGAAGTTGACTTTGTAATTGCTTCAGGTCCCCATTCATCGCACGGTCTCCTTACTGATTGTATTTTTTCAAAATAACGGTCGCGTTATGTCCTCCGAATCCGAATGAATTGGACATGGCGATGTTCAGCTCCGCTTCACGAGGCTTATTCGGAACATAGTCCAGATCGCATTCGGGGTCCTGGTTGTCCAAATTGATTGTTGGAGCAATCATGTTATTCTGCAGGGAAAGTCCGCAAATGATCGCTTCCACCCCGCCAGCTGCACCAAGCAGGTGCCCTGTCATGGATTTCGTGGAGCTGACCGGCACCTTGTACGCATGATCTCCAAGCGCCATCTTGATGGCCGTCGTCTCCGACTTGTCCCCTACAGGAGTCGAGGTGCCATGCGCGTTGATATAGTCAATCTCCTCCGGCTTGATGCCTGCATCGCGAATCGCCATCTTCATGCAGCGCGCCGCGCCGTCCGGATCGGGTTCGGTCATATGATGAGCATCGCCGCTCAAGCCGTAGCCGATAACCTCGGCATAAATCCGGGCTCCCCGCTGAAGCGCATGCTCCAGAGATTCCAGCACCAGGATACCGGCGCCTTCACCCATAACGAAGCCATCTCTGCCCGAATCGAACGGACGGCTTGCCTTTTCCGGCTCGTCATTGCGCGTGGACATCGCTCTCATCGCACAGAAGCCTGCCATGCCCGTCGGACGGATGGTCGCTTCGGCACCTCCGCAGATCATAGCGTCCGCGTCACCGCGCTGAATGATGCGTAACGAATCGCCGATTGCGTGGCTCCCTGTCGCGCAGGCGGTAACCTGCGTTGTATTAGGACCTTTTGCCCCAAGGCTGATGGACAGCTGCCCCGAACCCATATTGGCGATCATCATCGGAATAAAGAACGGACTGACGCGTTTGGGACCTTTTTCAAGCAGCAGGTTATGCTGATCTTCCCAGGTGCCGAGTCCGCCAATACCTGAACCGACGGATACGCCGATTCTCTCGGCTTCGATATCCTCGCCAATCACCAGGCCGCTGTCACCCAGCGCCTTCTGACCTGCCGCGAGCGCAAATTGGACAAAACGGTCCATCTTGCGGGCCTCCTTGCGGCCGAACAACTCTTCCGGATCAAAATCTTTAATCGAAGCCGCGATTCGTGTCGGATATTCGCTCACATCGAAGGATTCGATCGTAGAAACCCCGGACTTCCCGCTCATCAAGCTGTTCCAGAATGTCTCCAGATCTTTGCCAAGCGTTGTCATCACGCCCATACCGGTAACAACCACTCTATGACTCAAAAGCATTCACCCCATCTGATTACTATATAGCTACAGTCGTAATTTCTCTCTCGTTTACTACTATATAAACTGCAAACGCCGCGAAAAAAAGCGGCGGTTTGTTATTTTCCTTGGAAATACGCTTACCGAAGCGCAGCAGCTTTCGCAAAGTGCAAACACTGTAAAATGAGGAGAAGTCCCGCCTTAAGCAGGTACGGGACTTTTAAGCCAATGACTCTAGGTATGAGATTGTATGTAGTTTACAACTTCACCCACGGTCGTAATCTTCTCTGCATCTTCATCAGAGATCTCCATATCGAATTCATCTTCCAATTCCATCACCAATTCTACAACGTCGAGAGAATCAGCTCCCAAATCATCTTTGAAAGACGCTTCCAGTGTGACTTCGGCTTCGTCGGCTCCTAAGCGGTCGACGACAATGCGCTTTACACGCTCCAATACATCGGACATCCGGTTCACCTCCTCTTTTGGTATTATACGAGATATGAGTTCAAAATGCCATAGAGCTAAAAAAACGCTTTAACCCGCTAATTTTGACGCTCAATCCCACTTTCCGGGATCAACCCGGAGCTACTGAAAATATTACATATACATGCCGCCGTCAACATGAAGCGTCTGGCCTGTCATATACGCCGCTCCCTCGGATGCAAGGAAGAGCGCGGCCGAAGCAATTTCCTCCGGCAGTCCGAGCCGTGCAAGCGGAATGCCCTTCGCCAGATCGGCGCGGACTTCATCAGACAGTTGGCGGGTCATATCGGTGTCGATAAAGCCGGGAGCAATACAGTTAACCGTAATGCCGCGGGAAGCAAGCTCACGCGCAGCCGACTTGGTCAGGCCGATAATGCCGGCCTTCGCCGCCGAATAGTTCGCCTGCCCCGGGTTGCCTGTCACGCCAACCACGGAGGAAATATTGATGATCCGGCCATAACGCTGCTTCATCATCGGGCGGGTGACCGCCTTAAGGCAGTTGAACACGCCTTTGAGATTCGTCTCGATGACCTGATCGAACTCTTCCTCTTTCATCCGCATAATCAGGTTGTCCCTTGTAATGCCCGCGTTATTCACTAGAATATCGATCCGGCCCCAGGCGCCGAGGGTTTCTTTAACCAGGGCTTCCGCCTGTTCGGCGCTGCCGACATTACCCCGGAGCGCGATTCCTTCGGAGCCAATCTCCGCGATGCGTTCCACGGTCTCCCGGGCCGCATCTTCGCTGCCTGAATAGTTTACGGCGACCTTAACGCCATGCTCCGCCAGCGCCAGTGCGATGCTGCGGCCGATGCCGCGAGACGCACCGGTAACGAGGGCCGTCTGGCCCCGCAATGATGAGAACATCTTTGTATTCCCCTTTCATATTCCGTAAAGCTCGTCCTGCTGTTCAATCGAAAGCAATTCAGCCAAGAGCTTCAATGCTTTCCAGGCTGTTGATGTTAATCACCTTGACGCTCTTGTCGATCTTGCGGATGAGTCCGGCGAGCACACTGCCGGAACCGATCTCCACAAATGTGTCCACGCCTTCTTTAATCAGCCGTTCCACGGTATCCTGCCATAGTACCGGCGAATACACCTGCCGGACCAGCAGCTCGCGGATTTCCTCCGGATTCGTAACGGGAAGCGCGGTAACGTTGACGACAACGGGAACGGACGGTGCCTTAAACTCCGTCTTCGCCAGCTCGTCCGACAGTCTTTCAGCCGCTTCCTTCATCATGGAGGAATGGAAAGGACCGCTCACTTCCAGAGGAATTGCCCGCTTGCCGCCTGCTTCCTTCACCCGCTGAACGACCGCGTTCACGCCCGCCTGCGAGCCAGAAACGACAATCTGTCCCGGACAGTTGACGTTCGCCAGCTCAACCGGGCCTTCCTGCTCCGATACGCTGCGGCACAGGTCCGCCAGCGCCTCGCGCCCGGCGCCCAGAACGGCCGCCATTGCGCCTTGTCCGCCCGGCACGGCCTCTTCCATAAACTGGCCGCGCAGGCGCACCAGCTTGACCGCGTCCTCGTAGGCCAGGACGCCGGCCGCCACCAGCGCGCTGTATTCACCCAGGCTGTGACCGGCTACATAATCCGGCGTAAGGCCTTTTCCCTTCAGCGCTTCCAAATAGGCTACGCTTGCGGTCAGCAGCGCGGGCTGCGTATTGGCTGTCTGCTTAAGCTCGCTGTCAGGCCCTTCAAAGACAAGCGTGCTGAGCGGAAAGCCAAGAACCTCATCGCCTTTTTCAAATATCTCACGGGCCTTAGGCACAGCATCATATACATCCTTCGCCATGCCAACCGCCTGCGCCCCCTGGCCGGGAAATACGAATGCGATTTTACTCATTATGCTATTGCTCCCTTCCACTTACCAAATCAATATGGAAGCGCCCCAAGTCAGGCCTCCGCCGAAGCCGACCATCAGAACGGTGTCGCCTTCCTTCATCCGTCCTTCTTCCGCCGCTTCCACCAAGGCGAGCGGTATAGATGCTGCCGATGTGTTCGCGTATTTGTCTACATTGATTACGCACTTCTCCGGCGGAAGATCAAGACGCTGCATCGCTGATTGGATGATGCGTATATTCGCCTGATGCGGTACAAAGAGATCGATGTCTTCCTTCGTAAGACCCGCTTTGCCAAGCACCTTCTCCGTTGCCGTACCCATAACCCGGACCGCGAACTTGAACACTTCCCGTCCGTTCATGTAGATAAAATGCTTCTTGCCTTCCACCGTTTCCACCGAAGCGGGCAGCCGCGAGCCCCCGCCTTCCAGTTTCAGAAGCGGTCCGCCGGCTCCCTCTGCGCCAAGATCAAAGGACTTGAATCCCCGACCCTCCGGCACTTCGCCGAGAATGACCGCTCCCGCTCCGTCACCGAACAGAACGCAAGTGTTTCGATCCGTATAATCCGTAATCCGGGACAGTGCGTCCGCACCGATAATCAGGGCATTGTTGTACATGCCGTTCTGAATGAAGCCGACTGCTGTCGCCAGGCTGTATACAAAGCCCGAACAAGCCGCAGACAGGTCGAATGCCGCCGCACCCTTTGCTCCGAGCTTATCCTGCAAAATGCAGGCAGTGGAAGGAAAAGTCGTGTCTGGCGTAATCGTTGCCACAATGATCAGATCCAGATCCTCGGGCTTCATGCCCGCCGAAGCCAGCGCACGGAGCGCAGCTTCGTAAGCCAAATCTGAGGTCGCTTGATCCGGAGCCGCGATATGCCGCTCCCGGATTCCCGTCCGGCTGACAATCCATTCATCGTTCGTTTCCACTATTTTTTCCAAATCACTGTTGGTCAATATTCTTTCAGGTACATATTTTCCCGTACCAATAATGCCGACTGGCCGTAAGTTATTCATAATGTCACTCACTTCCCGCTGATTTCCTTGGATATACTTGGGACAAGACCAGACGATAGCGCTTGCCGCGCCTGCCGGACCGCATTCTTGATGGCGTTTCCGTCAGAAGAACCGTGCCCCTTTACTACGAGACCGCTTAAGCCCAGCAGCGGCGCTCCGCCGTGCTCCTTGTAATCCATCTTGCCCTTAAGCCCTCTAAGTTCAGGCATAAGCATCGCCGCTCCAAGCTTTGTCTTCAGAGACTTGCTGAACTGCTCCCTGAGCAGAGAAAAAATCGCTCCCGCCGTCCCTTCGAGCGACTTCAGCAAGATATTCCCAGCAAATCCGTCGCAGACGAGCACATCGCAGCTTCCCATCAGAACGTCGCGCGCTTCCACGTTGCCGACAAAGTTAATGCCCTCCAGCTGCTCCAGCAGCGGATACGCTTCCTTGGTCAGCTTGTTCCCCTTGCCCGGCTCGGCGCCGACGTTCAGCAGACCAACGCGCGGCTGCGAAATGCCGTGCACCTTGCTGCGGTAAATGCTTCCCATCAGCGCGTACTGCGCCAAATGCTGCGGCTCGGCGTCCATATTCGCGCCAAGGTCCAGAGCCAGCACGCCGACATCGTCGAGGGTCGGGATCATCGGAGCGAGCGCCGGGCGCTCAATGCCCGGCATTCTTCCGACAATTAGGAGCCCTGTCGTCATAAGGGCGCCCGTATTGCCAGCGGATATCATGGCCTCGGCTTCGCCTTCTTTAACCATCTTCCCTGCAACAACCATGGATGAATCTTTTTTCCGCCTAACCGCTTTGACAGGTTCCTCATCGGGTCCGATTACTTCGCTTGCATGACGGACCGTTACATTGACCGGCTTATCTTTAAGCAGCGGCGCCAGCCTTGCTTCGTCACCGACTAAAATAATCTGCGTATCTTTCCATTCCGCTGCCGCGGACAAGGCGCCCTCCACATTGCTCTCGGGCGCATGATCCCCGCCCATGGCGTCAATGGCGATCTGCACTACGGCTCACTCCTTCGCTGTATTCTTCGCTTACAGACCGATACACGACGAAATGGCCCTGAAAGACCATCTCATCGCTAACATATGTAAATACGTCGACCTCGGCCTTGCCCTTGCGGCCCGCCAGCGAGCGGACATAAGCCTTGGAAATGCATTTCTCACCCAGACGGACCATGCGTACAAACCGGATATCAGCGGAGGCGGTAAGCGCGATTTCAGCATCGATTACGGCAACCGCCAGTGAATTGGCCTGAGCGAATACATAATGGCCGCGGGCGATCCCGTTCCTGGAGAAGACATGTTCCGCACGGATTTCAAAAATCGAAATGCCGCTCTTATCCAGCTGTAAATCAACGATATCTCCAATTACTTCGTCCACAGGAAGAGAGCGCACCTGATCGTAGGAATGCTCCGCCATCTGCTTCATGCGCTCCCGCAGCTCCGGAATACCAAGCTCCATTCGGTCCAGCCGGATCGTCTGAATGCTGACCTTCAGCTGCCGGGTAAGCTCACGGTCCGTGACAAAAGGATTTTCCTCAATAATCCGCAACAGCTGCTGCTGGCGCTCTTTCTTCGGCACGCGCTCGATGGCGGTTCACCTCCCGTCCTTGTTTATGAAAGCAATGCCCTTCAATCGGCCGCAAGTTATATCGGAAGTTATGTTCATTCTAAATTTAGAACCTGGTACTAATATGTAGTATAAAGCATGAGGCCGCAAAAATAAAGCTTGGACTTTAAAACGTGCTCCGGACGCCTCCATAAAGTGGATCTCATGCACCCAAAACTGTTACCTGTCCGCAAAAAAATAGCACCTCACCGATAGATGAAGTACTACTTTGTTGTAAGACTGCTATTGCTTGATGATCTCTCTTGCTTTGTACGTTCCGCATACTTTGCATACGTGGTGAGCAAGCTTCAATTCTCCGCATTGTTCACATTTCACCATGCCCGGGACAACCAGCTTAAAGTGCGTGCGGCGCTTGTCACGGCGTGTTTTGGACGTTCTACGTTGAGGTACTGCCATGTGTTCCACCTCCTTATTCAAGTCAACCCGATTAATCGGGCCGTTTCGGTCTCATCTTCTCATTTGAAAAAATCTTTCAACCCGGCAAGACGCGGGTCGATTACGGTGTTGTCGCAACTGCAGGCGCCTTCGTTCAAATTTTGGCCGCATGTGGGACAGAGTCCCTTGCAGTCCGGGGTGCAAAGCACGGAAAGCGGCAAATGAAGAAGATAGCTTTCCTGAGCATAAGGCGCCAGATCTACGGCTTCATCGGTCACGTAGATAAGATCCTCGTCCTCATCTTCTTCCGGCTCAGCCGGTTCCTTGCCCCACTTGAACGTTTCGGCAAAAGGAATATCCATATGCGTCTTGACAGGAGTCAAGCAACGTGCACATAGCATGTCCGCATCTCCGCTCAGCTTACCCTCCACGGTTACGAGATCCGCAGCCGCGGGCAGCGCATCGAGATCGGCTAATAACGGTGATACAGTCAAAATATCCTTGCGGCCTTTGACGGCTTCGCTTACATCCACATTCTCATGGAAGTGCGTAGGTCCGCCAGCATTTGCAATTTTGCGAAAGTGAAACTTCATAAATATCACTCCAAACAAACAAAATTTATTATACCTACCGCATACGACCTTTGTCAACTATTTCCCCTTTATATTGTTAGGTAAAAGGGCTCTGAATTATGTTATAACTATTAGTAACCCATTCAGGGCGTTTTGACGGAGCTTGCTTACGCTTAAGCAAGCACGAGCCAGCACGATAACAATAAACAAGAACAGGAGTGAACCCTGTGTGCCGACAGTAGGGATAATTGCCGAGTATAACCCTTTACATAACGGGCATGTCCACCATTATAACGAAGCCAAAAGATTGTCCGGCGCAAGCCGCTCCATCGTCGTGATGAGCGGTCCCTTCACCCAGCGCGGAGAGCCTGCCATGTTAAGCAAGCGGGCACGGACCGAAATGGCCCTGCGCATGGGCGCTGACCTGGTTATCGAGCTCCCGGTCGCATATGCCGTCCAGCCCGCGGAGTGGTTCGCCTTCGGAGCGGTAGCGCTCTTGGAAGCGACTGGCGTCGTAAGCAGCCTGTGCTTCGGCTCCGAGTCCGGCAGCCTTACGCAGCTGCTGCCGCTGGCGCGCTTTCTAGCAGAGGAAAGCGGTCCGCTCCAGAGTGAGCTCCGCCGTCGTCTTGCGCTCGGCGAGAGCTTTCCCGCCGCTTACAGCGCGGCGGCGGCGCAGGTATGGCAGGAAAGCGGGGAGGCTGGCAGCGGGCCGCTGCTCGCTGCTCACCGCAACAACATTCCTGCCGAACGCAGTGCCGATCCGGTTGACCAACCGGGAACCGGCTCCGCACCGGAATTGAACGAAGACAGCTTAGCCGAGCTGCTGCGCGGACCGAACAACAGCCTTGGCCTCCATTACCTTATCGCTCTGAGGCGGCTGGGCAGCAGTATCGTTCCGCTGACCGTTCCGCGCCTCGGGGCGGGCTTTCATGAGCCGCTTCGCACAGGTACAGCCATTGCCAGTGCGACAGCACTTCGCGGGCTGCTGCGAATGGGCGGTTCCCCTGCGGAATATATACCGGAATACAGCCTTGACATTCTTCGGCGCGAGCAGCAGGAAGGCCGCGGGCCGCTGGACTGGGAGAGCTTCCGCTCTCCGCTGCTGCACCTTCTCTCCACCCGCTCGGCCGCCGAGCTTGGCGGGCTGCTGGATGTGAGCGAAGGACTGGAGCACCGTCTGCTGCGGATTCTGCCGGAGCTTGAGCAGTTCACAGTTAGCGGCTTGGTATCAGCCTTGAAGAGCAAACGCTACACCCGTACACGGCTTCAGCGGATGCTTCTGCACATTCTGCTGAATCACGGCAAGGAAGAATTCTCTCCTGGCGCATTGTCACAGGGGCCGGGATATATCCGGGTGCTCGGCTTTCGGGAAAGCGGCCGGTCCCTGCTCAAAAAAATGAAGCAAAGCGCCACCCTCCCCGTTATCACAAGGCCTGCGCTTTGCTCCCATCCGCATTTGGAGCGGGATCTTCAGGCGTCCGCCGCCTATGCCGCAGCCTTCGCCTCTCCGCTCCGAAGCGACCTGTACAGCGACTATTTGATGCCGCCGGTTATGGTTTGACCGGCAGCTTCTCCATATACTGGATGGCTTCGCCTAATGTCGTTACCGGCACCAGCTTCATCTTGGCGCCGATTTTATCCGCTTTTACCTTGGCGACTGCATAATTCTGGACCGGGACGAAAAAGATTTCCGCGCCCTTTCGATCGGCGGCGACGATTTTGAACTGAACGCCTCCGATTGGACCCACTTCTCCATTTGGATCAATCGTACCGGTTCCGGCAACTGTGTACCCTTTGGTCAAATCGCCCTTAGTCAGCCGGTTATAAATTTCCATGGTGAACATCAAGCCCGCCGAGGGCCCGCCGACATCCGTGTCGGTAAATTTGACTTCCCTTCCAGCCTCCGACGCCTCTACCTTCTGAACGGCGCCGATAACAACGCCAAGACCGGGTCTAACCGCCGTTTTGCCGCTGTCTTTAATCTCCACGAGGGTTACGTTCTCAGCAAGTTTTTTTCCATCGCGCTCCAGCGATACCGCCACCTGATCCCCTGCTTTTCTGGAAGACAGCAATTTACTGAGCGCTTCCGGATCCGTCACCTGCTGTCCTGCAACAGTGAGAATCTTGTCCCTAGGCTTAAACTGCTTATGACCCGCTTCCCCCGGAACCGAGAAAACGAACAAATATTGTGTCGTGTTGCGAAAAGGAATTTTTGCCGCTTTGTAGGCGGCCTCCACGGCGCTCGACTGCGAGCTGCTCATATAATAAACCTGTGTAGCCGCGTATTCCTCCTCCGTCTGATCACCGAGCCTTTTGGCTTTTCGGTCTATTTCCGCGTTGGGATTCAGCGCCGAATAGAGCAGCAGCGCCACATTGGCGTAGCTGGCGGATACGGTCGTCATCATGAAGGTTCCCTTTTCAGCTTTGTCCTCGTTCTCCACCTTGATCATGGGCGCCACCTCGGAGGCGTCTCCCGGCTGGTATACTACATAAGGTGTCCCCATGAACACAACTGCATAAACCAACACGATGAGCGTAAACAGATAAGCCGCGGCGCGCGTTCCCGTTCTGTGTCTGAACTGCCTCACTGGGGTTCCCCTCTTTCCGATAGACTCCGGCGTTTCGCTTAATTATGTATTCTTGCGGTTCCGTTCCCTGGTTTAGCATGGCGGTTGACTGGTTCGCATAAATTGTTAGAAACTCGTCTGCTCCCAAGCTATGAAGAGGTGAAATAAAAAATGAACATAAACATTGCCCGAATAGCCAAGAAATCGGCACCTTTTCTATCCGGAGGCCTGGCTATGCTTCTCGCAGCAGCCATCATTTCTTCGCCTGAACAATCTTTTAACGCCTCACTTCAAGGCTTGAAGCTATGGTGGACGCTGGTCTTTCCGGCACTGATGCCTTTTCTGATGCTATCGGAAATGCTGAGCGCCTCCGGTTTCGTTCATGCCATCGGTGTTCTTCTGGAACCTCTTACGAAGCTGGTCTTTCGGCTTCCGGGCAGCGCGGGATGGACGCTTGCGCTGGGGATGACGTCCGGCTTTCCCGGCGGTGCCCAGGGAGCGGCCCAGTTGTACCGGCAGGGCGACATCTCCGGCAGGGAAGCCGGACGCCTGGCGTCGCTCTCCCATTTCGCCAGTCCGGTTACGCTCCTGATTGTGGTCGGAGCCTCCATGCTTCACAGCCCCGCAGCCGGTTACGGCTTGCTGGCCGTACACTGGCTTGCGGGGCTCGCCGCCGGCATGACGGTATCCGCCGGGGCAACACGCCCCGCAAAAAGCGCTTCTTCGGCGAAAGCTTCAGTCGCCAGGCAGACCTCCCTGATTCGGCAGGCGATGACCGCCGCCGCGGACGCTCGCGCAAGGGATGGGCGCAGCTTCGGGAAACTGCTCGGCGAATCGGTAAGCGCCTCTGTGCAGTGTCTGATGCTGGCGGGGGGCTACATTATTATATTCGCCGTCGTCATCAGCATCATATCGGGGCTGGGGCCGCAGCTGCCAACAGCCGTTACCTCTGCTCTGCTGGAACTTCATCTCGGGGCACAAGCTCTGACGTCTGGGACGATGCCCCAAATCTCATTGAGACCGCTTGAGCTTGCGCTGCTGTCTGGAGCCCTAGGATGGAGCGGCATCTGTGCACAGCTTCAGGCCTTGGCGGTACTCAAGCCCGCCGGGGTACGCTATCTTCCCTTTGCCGCAGGAAGGCTGCTGCATGGCGGCTATGCGTTCGTTCTGACACTGCTGCTATACAAGCCGCTTACGGCGTTTCAGGAATCGGCACTGCCCGTTCTGGCCGGCCGAGAGATTTCTTTAACCGGGGCATCCGGTATCGAAGCGATTTGGCGCTCTTTTCCAGGTCTGGTTGCCATGCATTTACTAATGCTGCTTACCCTGCTGCTGCTGTCCGCCGCCGTCCGGCTTGTCTCGGCTATTCGCGGCCGTTCCCTTTGAACTTGAGCCGCATCGCCCGCTCGACTTCCGGGGTCACAAATTCGGTCAAGTCTCCGCCGAAGTGGCCGATTTCCTTGACTACGCTGGAGCTGAGATACGAATATTTCGGATTCGTCATCATAAATATCGTTTCCGCGTCCGAGTTCAGCTTGCTGTTAATGGTAGCAATTTGCAGCTCGTATTCGAAATCAGAAACAGTACGGATGCCGCGTACGATGACCTGAGCCTCTTTTTGCCTGATATAGTTGGCAAGCAAATCCCGGAAGATATCAACTTCCACATTGGGAAGATGCGCGGTCACCTGACGAAGCAGATCGGCGCGCTCCTCCACCGTAAACAGCGGATTTTTGCTTAAATTATTTAGAACTGCCACAATCAGACGGTCAAACTGCTTCGCGGCCCGTTCAATAATATCGATATGGCCAAGCGTCACCGGATCGAAGCTGCCGGGGTAAATTGCGACTCTTTCTTCTCTTATTTGCAGACTCACTCTTGCGCCCCCTCACCCATGTCGGTTTCTGATCCGGACCCATAACAATAAATGGATACCGCCGTTTCTCCGTACAATGCATATCGCAGCCGGCTGAAGCCGGGAATATGCTCCGGATATTCATGGCCTGATTCATGCTCCAATACAATGACCGCATCTTGTCTCAGCAGGCCTTTGCCCGCCATTATGGACATTAGCTCGTCTCCGAATTTATGCCGGTATGGGGGGTCCAAAAAGACCAGGTCGAACGACCGTCCCCGTTTCTCCAGCGCCGCCAGCGCCTTGTTCGCATCGTTGCGGTAAACCTCGGACTTATCTTCAAGCCTTGCCGCTTTCAGGTTCTCGCGCACCGTGTCGATTGCCTTCGGCTCCATATCGATAAACACGGCGCTGTCCATCCCTCTGCTCAGGGCTTCGATCCCGAGACCGCCGGTACCGGCGAACAAATCCAGGACTGCGCCTCCATCAAAATAAGGGCCGATCATGCTGAAAATCGCTTCCTTGACCTTATCGGTCGTAGGACGTGTTCCGGTTCCCGGAACGCTTTTTAAGGGTCTTCCCTTTGCTGTGCCCGACACCACTCTCACTGCTTGCTTCACCTGCTCTGTTTCTCTATTATTACGCCAAAAACGACATAATTTCACGCCTATCGTACCACATTCCCGCCGTTAAATAAAAACTTTGTCATAACCCGCCGCGCACACATCAAGTGGACAAATTATTTTGACGCAAAGGTATAAATCCGGCACTTGTGGGCCATCCTTTAATTATCGACATCACAAAATGTCGTAGACAACCGCGGAGCAAGCTTACGCTTCCCCATAAGCTCTTCGTCCGGTTTCTCCTCTCCCATGAAAGAGCCTCGTCGCGAGACGGGGCTCGATTTTTATTCAAAAAACCCTTATGTATCAAGGGATTTTTTTCTTTTATATTGGAGTAAAAATCAAAGCCCTGCCAGCACAAGCCAGCGGGGCTATTTATTATTTAGTATTTCTATGTTTATATCCCTATGCTGCTGACGGCTTCTGGGCCGTTTTGGCACCCTGATTTTATATTATTGATATGGAAGATTAGATATACATCTTGAGAAAGCCGCATTCAATAGTTCCTGATTATAAATCTTATACAGACTATTTTGATCTAGTACCCATCTTGCAAAACCTGAGGCTTTAGAATAGCTAGCGTAATCTTTTGGATTAATTCTAAATTCGAGCAGCTCTACCATGGTCTGATTTTCTTCATCGGACAATTCTAAACCTAGCTTATAGAACTGCTGTTGCCGCACTCTCCGGGCCGTGTCAGCCTGAATGTTTCTGTGCTGGATGGATACTTTTCGATCATGTTGACGGTAAAACAGTAGACAAATTGGCAGGTTAGCAACTTGTACTTGGAAAGCTAAACGATTGAAAAGCTCATAATCTTCTGCATGGGGATAATTTATATCATATTGAATTCCTAACCGGTGAATCATACGATTACGCATTATCACGGAAGGATGGCAAATGCAGCAATGAAATAACAGCCAGGTTTTAATTTCATCGTGACCTATTGGATTAACTTTGGCTCTTTCTCCTATAGTTGTAGTATAAGCTGCTCCACATACATCGATTGAGGGGTTTTGATCCATAAATGATATCTGCACAGCGAGTCGATCAGGTACGGAAAAATCATCGCCGTCCATTCGTACAATGTATTCACCGGTTGCCATGCTTAAACCTTCGTTTAAACTGGCCACCAACCCTTTATTTTCACTATGGTAAATTTTAACAACTCTAGGGTCTGTTATTTGTGAAATAAGATAAGCAGATCCGTCTGTGGAGCCGTCATCAATAATAATAAATTCAAAATCCGTATATGTTTGAATTAATATACTGTGTATCGCCTCAAGAATGAACTCTGCATTATTATACACTGACATAATAACTGAAGCTCGCGGCATAAAACTCTCTCCCTCTTATTAATTTAATCTGTTCAACCATACCATAACCAACAAAATTAGCTCTTCTACAAGGTATGTATCTTTATTTTTTTTGATAGGGCTTATCGCCAATAATACAAAGCTTAGGCAACCTTTCAATAAGAAAAAGCACTGCTTCCATAAGCAATGCTCTTAATCTATCTGGAATATAACCGGGACTGCGGAATCACTTCCTTCGGCTGGCTGTAGCCCGACCACAACAGCTGCACTACGGCCTCGGGATCACCATTATTAAAGTACTCCAATTTGACATAATAGTATTTCCCGGCTTCCAGCGGCACCGCTGCCGAATTTTCTGTCGTACTCTGTACGGTCCAATCGTCGATTACTAATTTGCCGTCGACATAAAGACGCACACCGTCTGAAGCATTCGTGTACAAGGTGTACATTTCTGTATATGCCGGCTTAACAAAGCCAGTCCATCTGACGGACATCGCATAATCGCCAACCGTCGTGCCCTTCTTCCAATTAAAGTCCACTTTTGGGATAACCTTGGTCACCTTAAGTGTATTAAAATCTTTTCCAATATAGTAGTTGCCCAGCAGCCCGTCCCCAATGGTAGTATCCGGAGGAAACGATTCAGGCGGGGATGGCTCTTCTCCTCTGTTCAGGGAGTAGGGATCTTCAAAAACGTTTCTGATCACCGCGTCCGAATTTTTCCCCGTCAGCTCTTTTCCCCAGGTAAGAAACCATGAATAATCAGGCTGTCTTGTTCTTATGTCCGTCATGTTCGGCAGATGGCCGTTCTCTGTTATGGCAATAATCTTTCTCTGTCCGATTTCAAGCAGTTCCAGGTAATAGTCCTGTCTGTAATCATTATTGTAGATATCCATGCCGAGCACATCCGCCCTGTTGTGACCTACATAGTACCGCCCGGCATTATCTGACCATTGATTGCTGGCATTGGCGCTCCAAACCCAAAGCAGGTTAGTGAGGCCGTGATAATGGGTGAAGCGGCCATACATGATCTCCCAGAGAGCCGGGAAGTTATTCTTTCTGCCCCACCAGAACCAGTCTCCGTTCATTTCGTGATAAGGCCGCCAAAGAAGCGGTATATCGGCATCACGCAGCTGCTTGAGATAAACCGCCACGCTGTCCATATCAGCAAGCAAAGCCGTATTGAGCGCCGTTCCGGGCGTTACGATTTGGTCGAACTCTGCTTGGGTCGTCTTACGCTGAACCTGTTCCCAAAGCGGCGCAGCTCCAGGATAAGCGGCATGGTATGATGCTGTAAGGATGCCGCCGGAGGCATGCCAGGCTCTGCAGGCAGCAATTACCTTTTGCCGCTGGTTGTCCAGTTGTTCGGCAGTCTGTCCGGTGATCCCTCCAAATTCCACTCCTTTCAGAGCAGGATACACCCCTGTCAGAACATTTACATGTTCAGTATACGTGTACGGAGCCTCCAAATACTCATGCTGTCCCGTAAAAATCCCTTTCCCCTGCACTGCGTAGAGACGCTCCAGCAGCGATCTGGCCTGAATGGATATATCCGGATTCGCCGGCTCTTTGATCAGATCCCTGTATTCGCTCTGCCATTCCTTATCAGTGACAAGTCTTGAAGCAGATTGCAGCAGCTTTCGAAGCTTTCTATCATCCAACTCTATCACCATCCTTTTAGGATAGTGTACGTAGACGAAGTTTCCTGTGACACGGCCTTTGCACATAAAAAAGAACCTATCCCTCACCCGTTCACGGGGCCTGGACAAGTTCCTGCATCAACTATCATCCAATTAAATTTCTATGTCATACAATCTCAAACTTTCTGCGATTTCAGACTCTTCAATTCCTGTCTCTTGGCTGTCAGTTCAGAAAAAGTCTCAAAGGTTCGACGCGCCAATTCGGGGAGTTCTTCCAGATGCATCGGCAAGCCCTCCGCCAGATCATGAAGCTGGTTCTGCAAGCTGATGGCCGCATTGTTCAACTCTTTAATCTCTTCTTTCAGCTTATCGATTTGCTCCATACGTTTCTCCTCCTAATTTGAGCCTTCGCACCTGCTACAGCCCATTCTTAATGTGTGTATGATAATTATAATGCTTTAATAATTATTTTAATGTAATAAATGTTACAGATTTCTGCTAAACTATAAATTCTCAAATCAAAATAAGAATATGGATATTTTTAGTAAAAAGTATGTGCTTTCTTACATCTAAATTCTTTGCGAAATACTAGAATATGCATAATACAGCAACAAACATACATTTCCAGGTGTCAGTGTGTTCTTTATATGTTATCGGGGAAAAAGAATAATCGGGCCCTTAGATGAAGCTGAAGCTTTGGAAGAATGGTTTCTCCTCTCAGGAGCCGTAAGAGACCTATATATCATCGAAACAGACGAACACGGCAAGGTGAAAAGACAGATCGGGCCAAGCAAAAGGAAACGAAAGCATCGCCGTTGAATGCAGGAGAGACTTGCTTTATTATTGATGACAAACCTTGCTCGGGGGTGCTGAAGATGTGCGGACGCTACACGATAACGGTAACAATGGAAGAGCTTATGCTAGAATACTACACCCAGGACGTGACGATCGTTAATTACGTTCCAAAATATAATGCCGCGCCCATGCAGTATATTCCTTCCGTAATCAGCAGCGGAACCGGGAACCGAATCGGACAACTGCGCTGGGGCCTTGTTCCTTCCTGGGCGAAGGACGACAAGTCCGGGAGCAAAATGATCAATATCCGCGCGGAGACACTGACCGTCAAACCTTCGTTTAGACGGCTTCTGTCCTCGCGGCGCTGCGTCATTCCGGCAGACGGATTCTATGAATGGCGCAACCAGGGATCAAGCAAGCAGCCGATGCGGATTCTGATGCGTGACGGCGGTATTTTTTCGATGGCCGGAATTTATGATATATGGGTAGATGCGGATGAAAAAAAGCTCGCCACCTGCGCCATCATCACTACGGAGCCCAATGATCTGACAGCGCAAATCCATAACCGGATGCCCGTAATTCTGCGTCCGGAAGATGTGGATCGATGGCTAGACCGGAGTAATCATGATGTTGACGGTCTTGCCAAGTTGCTGAAGCCGTTCGATGCCGAGAAAATGAAAGCTTATCCCGTCTCCACGAAGGTCGGAAATGTGCGTAATGACTCAAAAGATTTGTTAGATGAAGTTTAGAATCCAATGGGGCCGAAGCATTCCTCAATTATATTAAAGGTCGCTTGCAGATTTTTGCTTCCGTCCACTTTTAATACATGAAGATTTAAATCTCGGGCCTCTTTTTCAACAAAATCAGCAAACAAGGCATCCCTGTTCATCCAATTGTCAAAAGCCGCCTCCGGGTCATCCGTGGAGTTAAGTATATCCTGTATCCAGATTCGCTGGCTGTAATGATGACGCTGAAACGGTTCGGTAGGGATCATCCATATCGCCTTATGCTGCGGCTGCAGGTGTGGGAACACCAAAGAAGGCAGCAGTTGATTTCCTTCAACCACAACGGGACAATTAAAGTGTTCTGCAAGGTCCTTCAAGACGAATGCAAAATCTTCTTTGAAAAATGCGATATACTCTTCCAACTGTTTCTGAACTGTCCGGATATAAAAAGCTTCATTATAATTCATCCTCGAAATCTTATGCATGGCAGGCTGGTTCAGGGCAGTTATGGTCTTCAAATGACTTCCCAGATGCTCATCACAAGCATATAGGGCCAGCCCATGCTTCTCCGCATACCCTTTGGCTATTGTACTTTTTCCGGCACAGGCCGATCCGCCGATCCAGTAAATCGTTTGATCCAAAATAATGATCACCTCCTCTGGTATAATATGTATTTTTCAGGCTACACCAATTTAACCTCGAACGTCAATTCTGCTAAACTGGAAGTAGCACCAACATTAGCGCCAAGGAGGTTATGAATATGAACAAACCCATCTACACCAGATGGTGGTTCTGGGTACTTATCGTCATCATTACCTTGGGGATCATACAAGTAGTTAACACTGGAAAGCAGACAACTCAGACGGCCTTGCCCTCGGCTTCGCCAACACCTGCCGGTTCGCAGGAGTCTTCGCCGGAAGCTACGATCACTCCTTCTACGACTTCGGCATCCGCCGTTTCCGCCGAAAACTCCGTAGCGCCAAGCGAATCGCCAGCGTCAGCATCGCCAGGAGTGACTACGCCGGCAGCAACCGTTCAACCATCAGCCGAGCCAAGTCAAACTATTTCTGCGGACCAAGTGCCTCTCCCGAAACAGGAAGTGCTGGCTTATACGCGGCAGTTGAAGGGCTCTCCATTTATAAGGGACGTTGGCATAGGAACAGATAATATAGAAATTCACTTCTTTAACAGCTTCGCGGAGTACAAAAAGGCCAATCCAAGCGAAAAGCTTACCTCATCCGATTATACGAACGAGTTCGGCTCTGTTGACGCTGTTAATGCTATTTTAATGGAAGTATCGACGCGGCTGTTCCATCACTTTCCGGGCACGGCTTCTATCGACATCACTCTGCCGTATCAAGGGAAGACCTATTCTGTCTCACTGACCAAAGGTTCGGTCGAAAAGTTTTATCATACCGACCTCGACAGCATCAAGTCCGAGCAGCAATGGAGAGACCAGATCAGCAGTACTTTTTTCACCAAAGACTACCGCGATCAATTCGCGAAACGGTTCGTGAAGGTGACGTAGTCCAATAGGGATGCAACAAAATTTCAAGGGGGCCATCCGGTGTACGATTGGATCAACAAACGCAGCCTCGTAGAATATATTGCACAGGAAGATCAAATGGAATTTGAACATAAGGATTTTCGGTTCGAGAAGATCGTTACGGAGAGCACGCCGGGCGATATCACTTCACTGGCCCAATTCTTCATGGCAGGCAGCATCTGGTTGAATGACAATTTCCAGATCGGCATACCGGTGCATGACGAGGAAGTGTTAAAGCTCGTAGTGAGCGAGGTTGCTCCCCATTTCAAAGAAGTCAAGCAGTGTATGGCCCAGGGCGAAGTCAATGTAATATACATGAAGAACGTCAAACCTGGATCGAAGATGCTGTTCGCCTCGGCTAAGAACGGTGTTCTGCCGGTGATGGCGGATCTGTATCGGCACCGCGACTTAAGCAATTGGTATATAGGAAGAAAAAGAAACGTGCTTCATTACACAGTAAACGGTAACGCCCTTCAGTCTTATTCGATTCCCGGTACCTCAGCTTTGCGGACGGTGCTGGAGAAGGCTTTTTGGGGCCGGGATGAACCATATGTACTGCTGCCGACGGGGTGGATTTTTGACGATTCGCTGCGCGATTCGGCCGCATTGCGTTTTTTTGCCGGATTTGTTCCGTGTCTAACTCTGGTCATTGATGCGGACAGCAATGAGGTCATTACGCTTCAACTGTCGCGGGAAGAATCCAGGCATCAGATTAGGCTGAATTCAGCCAGGCCAAACCCGCCCCGAAGAAATAAGGACCACTTATATCTGGATATCGGCCGGGGTCTCGTATATGTCATCAATCTAGCAGGACAGTCACCAATATTGAATTGGGACGAGCTTAAGGAGAGCACGATATACAGTCTCTCAAAAAACCAGAAATATGCAGAGTTCGATCACGAGCACGGAGTAAGCCTTCCTGAGGGAAGAGGTTTATTTTTTAGCGAAGAGTGGGTACAAGCGATGATTGATACGGTCAATCGGGAGCTTAATATCAAAAGAAATTAAACCACTGGACTGAAAAAGGATGATCTAGAGGTGGATTAACGACCCAGATTCATGCGGTTGTCGATGCCCTTGGCAATCCTTTGCGCTTCCAGCTGACGGCTGGACAGCGTCATGACGCGGTGATTGGCTACGAGATGTAAGATAGAACGGCATTTAATTGGATGCGATAGGTCTGCATACACGTCCTAATCATTTAATCCCTTTCCATCCAGAATTTTCTGCATACATTTTTCAACCCTTGACACTCGAGTTTTGGATTGTTTGGGTTCAGAAAAATAAAGAAGGTATGCTCTTTGCCGTCCGGGCGTCAATGCATCAAAAGCAGTTTTCAAGGCAGGGATTTCATCGAATTTATTTTGAAGCTCTTCAGGAATGTTGAATTCTGTATTCTTTTTAAAATTCACTTCCAGACCGGCTTTTTCAACTTCAATGGCTTCATCAATATAGGCTTTCAAGATGGATTTCATTGCAACTATTTCTTGAACATTGGTGAACCGGATCTGGCGCGCCGCCTGCACATTCTCCGTTTGTTGGATTAGAATGCCATGGACATCCTGTAACAAGGCGCCTTTCATAAAAAGAAGCGCACAGTACTCTTTAAATCCATGTATTAAAACGATGTTTTTCTTCTGAAACGTGTAACAAGGAACACCCCATTTCAATTCTTCGGTCAACTGACAGTCAAGAACGATCGTTCTCAATTTCTCAAATTCTTCCTGCCACTTCTTGGCTTTACTCAAAAATTCATCAACCTTAGGATTCAATCTGCTATTTGACATCAAGGAGCACCCCTCATCATCATAATATTGTGTTCAAAATCTACTTGGTTGCTTGCTTAGCTTGTCCCCTATTGCGCCCGACCATGCTGGTGGACACGGACTACGGTCGTGTCAGATCATGACCTCGCTCCAATCGGGTTCTATCGAAACATGATCCAAAATAATACCACATATCCTCGCCTTTTGTAAGCGCCAGAAAAACTGTAGACGGAAGACAAGGAACCATAATAGGCAGGCAAATTCCGCCATGGAGCTCCTGTACGAGCAATCCAAAGTACGGCATTCAGCAGCTGACGACGATCTTTGAGCGGACGACCTCCTTACGGTTTTCGGGTAGGGGATAAAAATTAGTCTGATCAAAAGAGAAATACCCGGCTAGAACAGCCGGGTATTTCTCTTTTATATCTTCGAGATGCTTTTTCCACTTGGTATTAGTAAATTATCCAGAAACTCATTGATTCGATGATTGTATTCGCTCCAAAGGTATTCACTGTTCTCAATAATCAGTTTTGGAACTTCCCATTGATCGATGACTGTACGGACAAATGACTGACTTTTTCCCCAAACTTCAGCAGCTTGTTTAAACTCTTCATCAGTATGCAGGGAGACCGGCCCCCACTCGTTTCCACGTACATCACAAATAAACCGCCATTGCTTCTCAACATTCATTTGATAATAATAAATGAGGATGGGATTTAGTGGTTCCAAGATCGTAAGAAGTCTTGAACTAAAATCGAGAAGTTTAACATAATTCATACCCATAAGATGAGAGACATTTATTGCATCTTGAAACAAAACGCTTTCAATAATAATGACCTCATCAGGGCTATTCAACTGCTCTTGAACAAAGTCAAAAAACCGAGATGACAGTAACTGGATGAACAGGTCTGCATCTTCCTCATTTTCGAAAGAATTAAAATTGACTCCATGTAATAAAAGCGGGTGGAGTTCTTCCTGCTCCAAGAAACATCTAGTTTTGATTCTTCTTGTAATTAATCTTTCAAAAACGCTGCTTGCCGTTGTTGTTTTACCCGAGCCTGGTATTCCTTCGATAATAATCAATCTCTTTTGTTTACTCAATATCTGTTCCTCCCTAAAATTTTATTTGATTAGGAAGGTTACTCTAGGTTTTAGACATGAATAATTATAGTTTGCATTAATTTTCACGTGTAAGACCTCCTCAGCGCTTAATTCATGTTACACGAAAAACATACCTTATTGGGGTTTGGTTTGCAATTAAAAAAACTCCGCCGATCGGCGGAGCCAAGCATCTATAAAAAAAGGGGGTTCATGTGTATTCATTAACCCATGCTGCTAAACTGAAACATGCTAATCGGAGACTGGCCGTTATCCGAATTGTTCACTAGGAGCCGATGTCCATTTCATCAGCTGCTCTTTCACCTTCACGACTTCCCCAATGATAATCATCGCCGGATTGCCGATCCGGAACGCGGATGCAAGCTGTTCGATATTGTCCAGTGTTCCGATGACTGTCCGCTGCCGGCTGGTCGTTCCGTTCTCGATCAGCGCAACCGGCGTCGAGCTTTCCTTTCCATGGCGCAGCAGCTCCTCACAGATTTGTCCGAGGCGGCCAACGCCCATGTAGACGGCTATCGTATCCACGCCGCGGGCAAGATGCCCCCAGTCCACAGGCGTCTCATGATCCCCGCAGCGGCTGCCGGTTACGACGGCAAAGGAAGCTGCGACGCCGCGGTGCGTTAGCGGAATGCCTGCGGACGCCGCAGCGCCGACCGCGGAAGTGACGCCTGGGATCACTTCCCAGGGAATGCCGGCTTCGGCTGCGGCCAAAGCCTCCTCCCCGCCTCTGCCAAAGACGAACGGATCGCCGCCCTTCAACCTGACGACCTTATGGCCTTGACGGGCTTGATGGATCATCACATGCTCGATTTGCTCCTGGGACATGGAGTGCTGACCTGGCGCTTTTCCGCAGTAAATGAGACGCGCACCCTGCCTCGCATAGTCCAGCAGTTCCTCCGACACGAGCCTGTCATACAGCACAACATCAGCTTCCCGGATACGGCGCACCGCCTTTATTGTAATCAATTCCGGGTCTCCCGGACCCGCTCCGACAATGGATATGCTTCCGGTCTTCATATGCTTTTCTCCCTCCAAGCCCAATCGGTATAGCCCTACGGTTTAGACTGTCAGATAAACGGCTCCTGTGGCCGGATCTACCTCAACTTCAAAGGTGGGCACGCATCCCGTGTCCGGGTCCTCAACCTTACCTGTATGAAGATCGATGCGCCAGTCATGCAGCGGACAGTGGACCTTGCTGCCGCAGACCATCCCTTCCGACAGGGTGCCGCCTTTATGCGGGCATTTGTTCTCTACTGCCAGTACCTCTCCATCCGACAGGCGGAACAAGGCGATTTCCATGTCATTTACTTTTAGGGTCCGCGAGCCCTTGCGGTCGATGTCCGCTACGTTGCCGATATGCATTTTGGTCATCGTCATATCCGTTAGCCCTCCTGTTATGCCGTCTCAATTGGAGAGATCGGCTCGAAATTTTTGCGGAGCTCCCTTTCCGCCACGATTTGCTTCCACGGGTCAGTGGTCACGCTGAGCGCCGTACGGATTCTTTGCCCCAGCGCCAGCCTGTCTTCTCGGTTATCAAGCGCCGCCTTGATACTGTCGAGTCCTACCCGTTCCACCCAATTGGAGGTTCTCTCGTTCCAGCTGGCATTCTCGCGATAGTATTGAAGGAATGCGCTCGCCCATTCGACAACCTCGTCCTCCGTCTTCACGACGCATAGCAGATCCGTTGCCCGGACATGCACGCCGCCGTTGCCGCCGACATGAAGCTCCCAGCCGCCGTCGATCGCGACAACGCCGAAATCCTTGATCGTTGCTTCCGCACAGTTGCGGGGACAGCCGGACACGGCAAGCTTAACCTTAGCCGGTGTGTTCAGCCTCTCGAACTCTTTCTCCAGCCGAATGCCCATGCCGATGGAATCCTGGGTGCCGAACCGGCAGAAGGTGGACCCGACGCAGGTCTTGACCGTACGCAGCGTTTTGCCGTACGCATGGCCTGAAGGCATGTCGAGCTCTTCCCAAATTTTTGGAAGATCTTCTTTTTTGACACCAAGAAGGTCAAGTCTTTGTCCCCCTGTAAACTTCACCATTGGAACGTCGAACTTCTCGGCGACCTCGGCAATCTTTTTCAGCTCGCCCGGGGAAGTTACACCGCCATATATCCGGGGAACGACGGAAAAGGTGCCGTCCTTCTGAATATTGGCGTGATAGCGTTCGTTCGTGATCCGTGATTCCTTCTCGTCCGCATATTCCTCCGGCCACAGCATGCCGAGATAATAGTTCAGGGAAGGGCGGCATTTCGAGCAGCCTTCCTCATTGGTCCATTCGAGCACATTCATAACTTCCTTAACCGTCTTAAGTTCCATCCGTTTGATCTCGGCTACGATTTCGTCGCGCCCAAGCGTCGTACAGCCGCAGATGCCTTCCTTGACCTTGACCGCCGCATCGCCCGCATACAGCTCCAGCAGGCCTTCCACCAGCGGCTTGCAGCCTCCGCAGGACGCCGACGCTTTGGTGCATGCCTTAATTTGCCCTACGCTTGTGCAGCCGCCAGTAGTAATGGCTTCCGCAATCGCCCCCTTGGATACGCCGTTGCAGCCGCAGATAATTTCATCATCCGCCATCGCTTCCAGCCGGGCGGACGGAGAGGCTTTCAGCGCGTCGTCAGGCAGTCCGAGCAGCAGAGATCTTTCTTTTCCCTGGATCGATTCGCCGCTCTTGATCAGGGAGAACAGCTGCGCACCATCCGCCGTATCGCCGAATAATACCGCGCCAATCAGCTTATCCTTGCTTATAACAAGCTTCTTATAGACACCGTCGATCTCATCCTGATAGCGAAGAGCACGCGACCCGGCAGGTTCGTCATACTGTCCTGCGGAGAAGACATCGACGCCTGACACTTTCAGCTTCGTCGAGGTTACCGAGCCCTCGTAGCCCTGCCCCTGGACGCCTGCCAGACGTTTGGCGAGAACAGCCCCCTGTTCATACAGCGGGGCGACGAGACCGTAAGCGATCCCCCGATGCTCCGCGCATTCCCCGATGGCATAGACGCCCGGAATATTAGTTTCCATATAATCGTTAACGACGATGCCGCGACCTACGGCAATGCCGCTTTTTTGCGCAAGCGCGGTATTCGGCCGGATTCCGACCGCCATGACAATCAGATCGGCTTCCGCTGAACTGCCGTCGGCGAAGAGCAGGCTTTTCACCCGCTTTTTGCCAAGAATCGCCTCTGATTGCTTGCTTAGCAAGAATTTCATGCCTTGAGCTTCCAGCTCTCTTTGCAGCATAACCGCCGCTTCCTGGTCGAGCTGTCTTTCCATGATATAGTGATGGATATGCACGACGGATACTTCCATCCCCAGATGCAGCAGTCCGCGGGCCGCTTCAAGTCCAAGCAGTCCTCCGCCGATGACAAGGGCTTTTTTATAGGTCTTAGAGGTTTCCATCATAATCTGGCAATCCTTGATATCGCGGAAAGCGATAACGCCTTCTTTATCTGCGCCCGGCAGAGGAAGCATGAACGGATCGGAGCCGGTGGCCAGAATCAGTTCATCATACACAGCCTCAACCCCGAGGCCCGTACGTACCTTTTTATTCACGGTATCGATGCTCTCGATCTTGTGGCCTGTATATAAGGTAATATTATGGCTGCGGTACCACTCATAATCGTTAATTACGATTTCGGAAAGATCAGTTCCCCCTGCGAGAACGGAAGAAAGCATAATCCGGTTGTAGTTCGGATGCGGCTCGGCGCCGAAAATCGTGATATCATACGCATCGGGAGCCAATTTCAGCAGATGTTCAATTGCACGCACACCTGCCATGCCATTGCCTACGAGCACCAGTTTTTTACGGGATAATGTCAATTAATCTCTCTCCTCTCGATGGGAAACACAAAAAGCCCGCTTCATGCCGGCACGAGAGAAAGCATCCCTCAAACCAAACATGCAAGCAGGCGCCATTGCCGCTTTTTCTTAGATACGTCTTTGTATCCTGAAAGATTGATTTTGTTAAACTGACTATACAACACGATTTAGTAAACGTCAATAAATTTGACATATTAAATTTTAATTATTTAAAATATCGACATCGAACTCCATTTTGTGTTATATAAAATAACATGAGACAGTTTGAAACTCATGATTAGAAGTGTGCAGTTAGTACATCTTATTGCAAAAAAAGGAGCGTCCGACTATGCATTCCCTGTTGGTTGTATATAGCAGGCTGAACGGAAACTCTCCGGACAAGACCGCTGCCGGGTCGAGGCCGGAACTCCTTCTCAGATCCTGCGGCTATATCGTAGAAGTGGCCGCTTCCCGGGAAGAAGCCGTCTCGCTGATTGCCGATGTTGACGCCTCCATACTATGTCTGCCGATTACGGAGTTCAAATATTGGGCGGATCTTCTGATGTCGTGCAAGACCGCTCCTATTATATGGTGGTGCACAGAAGAGACCGCTACCCTCTCCGTAGCCGCTTGCGAGGACAACTTTATTGCGGATGGCGTCCTGTCTCCGTCCATGCAGCCTCACGAAATCCACTGGGGCCTTCATTTCGGAGCCAAACAATGCTTTGAACGGAAGCAGTGGATGAAAGAGAAGGAACAGCTCCTCTCCCGTCTCGAAGAAAGAAAATGGATAGAGATGGCTAAAGGCATCCTGTCCAAGTCCAAAAATATTTCCGAATCCGAAGCATACGATCTTCTGCGTAAGCAGGCGATGAACGAACGCAAACGTATGGTCGATGTCGCAACCTCGATCGTTAAGGTATACCGAATGCTTCAGGATCAAAGATAAGGGGGCACCGCTCATGATTAACATACTTAAAGAAGTCGCTAGAGGCAAAAGAGGCGCCCGCGATCTGAATTATGAAGAAGCTGCCGCTTCCGCAAAAGCGATTCTTAGTCAAACTGCCACACCGGCCCAGATTGGCGCGTTCCTGATCGCCGAACGGATCAAGCTTGAAAGTCTGGAGGAATTGGAGGCATTTGTGTCCGTCTGCCGCAGCTTTGCCCTGCGTGAACCCCTGCACGAGGGTATTGACTGCGCCGGACCTTATGACGGCCGTCTCCGCTCTTTTGCCGCGACCTTTCCGTCCGCCTTTTTGCTTGCCGCCGCAGGACTGCCGGTAACACTGCACGGCTCCGCTTCGCTTCCTCCGAAATGGGGAATCACGCTGCAGGACATAATCATGGAAGCGGATATTCCTGCTCCCTCGCTTTCCCGTACAAGCTCGATTCATGCCGCCAGCCGCAGCGGAGTGTTATATGTAAGCTCCGAGGAATGGTGTCCGCCGCTCGGGCGCATCCGGGATATCCGCGAAGAAATCGGTATGCGGACTATATTGAATACGGTAGAGAAGCTGGTTGACTACTCCTGTTCCCCCTTCATCGTGTTTGGAATTTATCATAACACGGTATTTGACCGCCTCTCGAGACTTCTGATCAAGCTTGGGTACCGCAAAGCCCTGATCGTTCAAGGGCCCGAGGGATCGGAAGATCTGTATATCGACCGCCCTACCCGGGTGTACACCATAGAGAACGGCGATGCGGGTCTGGATATTATAGATCCCGAGGCACTGGGGCTGGATACTCCCGTTCCGGATCTGGACTGGGATGCCCGTCTTCAACTGGAGACGGCGGAAGCCGTGCTCCGGGGAGGCGGCCATCTCGCCTTCTACAATCAAGTTCTGCTCAACGGCGCCGTCCGATTGCACTTGGCCGGCCGCGTCGGTTCCATCGAAGAGGGTGTCTATACCTGCAAGGAGCTTCTGGACGGCGGCAAGGCTTGGGAGGCATACAGCGTCTGGAAGAACGCGCTGCTCAGTGAACCTCCTGTAACGCATTCGGTATAACAAGTAGAGCTGGCTGCGTCCTCCCTTTGCATAGTTTAGGCGTTTATTTAAAGGGACGGCTGAAGCCAACGATTATTAGATGCCATATGGCAGCAACAAAGCGCTCTCCCGGATAACGGCGAGAGGCGCTTTGTTTTTTCATAAACTGCTCCTGCTTATCAGTTCAGCGGTATCTTAATATACCATAAAAGTGCGGGTAATAATGACAAGCAGAATGAACAATACCAGAATCGTGCCTGTCGATGTGCCCCATCCGTAGCCTGCAACTTCACCCATTTGAAATTCCTCCCTCAAAGTAGCTTACGGCATATTTTATTCCGCTGCCCATTGATTCGATTGGGTGTTTATCCCGAGAACTTATACCGCCGTTTCAAAAGTAATCCGGTTCTTGCCGCTCCGCTTGGATATATAGTACGCGTCGTCCGCTAAACGCATGATTTCGCTTGTATCCTGGTTCTCAGGACTCCACACAGCGGCGCCGATGCTGCAGCCGACATGCACGAATTCCCCGTCGATCAGGAAGGGTTGATTGATCTTGTCAATGATGCGTTTGGCTACGGCCTCGGCTTCCTGCATCGGTTTTGCGGCCGACGTATGCAGGATGACCACGAACTCATCCCCGCCTATGCGCGTAATCATCTCATTTTCCCGGGTCGATTCCAGCAGACGGAAGGATACCTCTTGCAGCAGCTTGTCGCCTGTCTTATGTCCCAGCGTCTCGTTCACCTTCTTGAATCCGTCCAAACCGAGATACAAGAAGCTTAATGTCGAGCGATTCCGCTTGGCTTTGTTTACGGCATGAGCCAAATAATCGTCAAGCGCCGTTCGGTTAGGCAGTCCCGTGAGCGGATCATGCCTCGTCAAGTCAGACATATAGAATGGCTCCGGCTCCGGCCGGGTGAGTTTATTGACAAGATTGCGCAGCGATCTTGAGAGGATGGACAGTTCTTTAATCCGCTTAAACTCGGGAATCTCCACCTTGCCACTCGAACTGAGCTCATCGGCGCTCTCGGTGATCCGCTGAAGCGGGCGAATAATCCATCCGGCGAGCAACCATCCAGCAATACCGCATAGCACGGCAATAGCCATCCCCGACAAAACGATACTATTTTGCAGCTTGTGTACGGGGGCTAAAGCGATATCCGCCGACTGGCGGATAATCACGGACCAACCGGTACCAGGATAGTTCATTTCGCCTTCTGCATAAGCGTAGCCTGTTATATAAGTTTGGCTTCCCTTGTGTTCTTCTATGAGCCAGGAGTTTTTGCCTTGACTCGCCAGCTGCAGCGCCAAGTCCGACATTTGCTTGCCAACCTGACTGCTTGGTCCAAGCAGAATCCTGTTGTTATTATTGCTGACGATATAGACATCGGCACCCTCCACCCGTTCTTCTAGAGGCGCCAAAATGGAGGATTCAACCTGATGGGCCCATTCCCAGCTCAGACGCGCCGCCAATACGCCTAAGGTCCGGCCGCTTTTGTCCTTTACGGGGACGCCGATATCCACGAATTGAAGGCGCTCTCCGCTTGGATTGGGCAGGATTTCTGCTAATAACGAGTCATCTTGTACATCACCGATGTAGGGAGACTTGATCCCATTTTGAAAAACAGGCTGCTCCTCTATGCTTCCGCCCTCCAAGATATCGCCGGTTGCCGACAGAACGTTGCCTTTTGTATCCGCATAACCAATCCAGGTAAATGCAGGCAGACTTTCTTTCAGCTGATTCAGAAGTCCCGCAATCTCATCCTCACTCACCGGCTCCTGAAAAGCGCCAAGCTTGCTGAGCACTTCTACTTCCCCGGTCCGCGCCAACATGAAGTGGTTCAGATTATACGACATCTGATATGACGCTTCCGCCAGCGATTTTCCATTGGTCACTTCTGCTGTCTTGGAGGATTCGTTGCCAATCAAATAACTGAGCAGCACGGTCAATAAAATAATAACGGCTGCAAATGCGCCTGCGAATATGGTCCGCAAATTTATAGACACCCCGTTAAATCCCCCTCTTCCATTGTCCAGTTAGAGAAGACTACCTTGTTTAATGACAATAGCATTTAGACGTATCATTCTTTTTAATTCTTATATCGGAAAATGGGAACCTTTTGTGAAGCTTCAATTGACGAAAAAGAGTTCCGGCGGCCTATGCAGAATCGCCTACTTTTTTTGATGTGCTTCCTCTTCTTGCCCCATCTCAGTTACACTCTCTAATATTTTTTCAAATTAATGTTAAGGTAGATTGTCCTATCCGCATCATTTCGTTATAATAGCTAATAAACGGGCGGAGGGAAATTATGGGCGCTGCCAGTAGAAAAGAACCATTCCGATATGTCATGAATCAACCGATTGATTGCTGGCTGGAACTACCGGCCGGCAGCACGGGTCCGGGTGCTGGAAAGCAGACCGAGGGTGTACTGATCGACCTCAGCCGTTCGGGCTGCAAGGTTCGCAGTTCATTAAACCTCCGGTTCACGTCTAAGGACATCAGGCTAATCATTCACTTTAAGTTGAACGAGAACATGCTTCGGTTCACAGGAAGCGTCCGTTGGGGCTGGATGTACGGCCTTGGCGAATATCAATACGGAGTCAGACTCAACTTGACCGAGGAAGAGGAAGAACTTCTGATTAGCGAGATTGATCTCTGGACAATGTCTTCTATCGAGGAAGACAGCTAGAAGAAGACGGGACACCCCGTCTTTTTTTTATATCCGGCGGAACTTGACTCTGCTCTATGCTTGCCATCAGCCAAATCCCGCTCCCTTTGTCCCCTCTTCTTTTTCCGTTATAATAGCTTTAAAATACTTGAAAATTGGGAGGAAGGTTGAACTTATGGATTCCGTCGTTTCCACCCGCTGGCTGCTGGCCCGGCTGTATGAACCCGAGCTGGTCATTGCGGATTGCCGCTTTCTGCTGTCCGATCCCGAAGCGGGACGCAGCGCCTACCTGAAAGATCATATTCCTGGAGCCGTTTATTTGCATTTGGAAGAGCAATTATCTGCCCCTGTCGGTCCACATGGCGGCCGCCATCCCCTGCCGGAACCCGCTCTGATAGCATCTGTGCTGGGCCAAGCTGGGATTAGCCGGGGCAGCATCGTCGTCGCTTACGATGATCAGGGCGGCGCATTCGCTTCCAGACTGTGGTGGATGCTGCGCTATTTGGGTCATGATAAAGTATATGTTATGGATGAAGGCTATTCGGCGTGGAAGGCGGCGGACTTTCCGGTAAGCGACAGCCAGCCCGTCCGCATTCCAACTACGTACGAGCCGGATGTACATCCGGAGATGCTGGCAAGCGCCCAGGAAGTCGCGCGATATTCGAAAGCTGGCGGTTCTGCTGTTCCGCTGCTGATTGACTCGCGTGAGCCGCGCCGCTATGCCGGCCTTGAAGAACCGATCGACGCTAAGGCCGGGCATATCCCGGGTGCGGTCAACCGGTTCTGGAAAGATGTCCTGGACGAGCAGGGCCGATGGAAAGACGCCGCCGCGCTGAAAGAGCAGTTTGCCGGCATCGATCCCAGCCGCGAGACAATCGTCTACTGCGGCTCCGGCGTCACCGCCTGCCCGAATGTGCTCGCTCTTCAGAGAGCCGGGTATGATAAGGTACGGCTGTACGCGGGGAGCTGGAGCGACTGGATTTCGTATGAGGAGAATCCGGTTGCGACTGGGGAGGAATAATAGCAAAGAGCCCGCATCCTGATGCGGGCTCTTTGCTATTATTGGCGATGTAAGGTTCATACATCGGAACCGAAGCAGGCCAAACTCAACCAGCGCGAACCAACCTGAGTACCGGCACGCGCTGGTTGATTAGCCTTTTTCATAGATTCCGCTGCTTTTATTTAGCATTTTTTATCTATCATTACCATAACCGGCGGATTACTGACCCTGCGAACTAAGACGTAAAGGGTAATTAGCGCTACAATTCCAGCAATGATTATAACACCTAGAGGCCCTATGATTAGCAGTAATTCATAAACCAATTTAACTGAAGCCTTTACATACATCGTGCGTTCAGGTCCGTTCTTGGCATCCATGGCAAGCCAGGTCAGGACCATTCCGACCAGAATGGTAATCACCAGCGTTAGCGAAGGCTTGATTCCAGCCTTGAAGGCAGAGTATTCCTCGATCCGGTAAGTATGGCTCCCCTGCATGTACGTATACAATTTATCAATAAATTGCTGTTTGACTTGGGCATCTTCAATAACAATAAATTCGCTATCTTTTTTTCCATTAATTTTAGTGTATAAGCGAATCCATCCCGTCTTCTTATTGGCCGCAATTCGAGTAATGGCAGAAATCGCAATCGTCTCATCGGAATGCAACCGTTCCTTAACCCCAGCATCCCCTGTAACGCCATTGATGTATTGCTTCGCCTTCTCCATTTTCACTTTCGCATAAATGGTATCGGGTGTCAGTACAACCGCTTCGTCCCCGGATGTAGCGAATATATCCGATTCACTCAAAGAATGGGTAATCATGATCTTTTTCCTCCTAAAATAAAAGCTATTGATTCAGCTGATTGTATTTGTCGATCAATATACTCAGCTTATCATTGTAATTTTCGGGGGTTCCTTCCTTATTTTTCCGGAAAAAGCTGCTGTTCAAAGTAAACTCATCCACTGCTTCTTTATTATTCACGCGTTCTATAATGTTAGTTGCCGCTACCTTTACTTCTTTGGCCGCATCCACATAATTCTCCAGCGCGTACTCCCTGAAACCTTCTGTCTTTATTCGCGCTTTGTCTGCCGCATATTTATTGATATTTTGGAGATCGGTGATCAGCACATTGTATTTTTCTTTAAAGGGTTTCAGATCAAGTTTCAGAATATTGTCGGCATATATCTCCTGCTGCTCCATTACATCAGACAGAGCTTCCGCATCAAGCATAAAAGTCAAGATCGAATACCTGATTTGTTCATCGTTCTTACGTAATTCCTTCAGCTCGGCTTGAGTGCGTTTATTCCCTAAATCATTGATAGCGTCAAAATACACATCCGCCGCTTTTTCATAAGCCTTATAAGCAGTTATGATTTGTGTATGCAACTGCTTTCCTTTGGCAAATTGATCATCTACATACCCTTTTACATCGTAATAATCATAAGCTTCGCCCAGAACAGCAGCCAATTTCTTAATCGCAGGCTCCAGTTGAACTATGGCCGTATCAACCGCATCGAATGCAGGTTCCTTATCCTTATAATCAAAAGCCCGGTTCATCGTATCTTTATCGTATTCCGAAATAGAGAGCAGGGAACCGCTAAAATATTTTTCGATCTTGGGCTTATTCCCGTCTCCGAACTCTTCAAAGTAATCATTAAGCACATCTTGCATGCGGCTGGTCATAAAATTATTAAGATCGACATAAGCGTTATACTTTTCCATTTCTAAATTGAGCTTGTCGGTGTCAGCAAGCTTCTCGGATTCATCAGATCCCGCTTCCTTAGCTCCTGCTGAAGCTGTTGCTCCATTCGTCTTGGTTCCCGTATCCGCTGCTTCCGATTTCGTCTCAGCAGCTTTTTCCGTTTGGAGAGCAGAACATGCCGTAACCATTAAAAGAAAAACCAAAATCCCAGCCAGCAAACCGGATTTATTCAAAATTTGCACAATAGTTATCCTCCGCTAATTTAATCGTTACCGCAGATTGGCTGCATAAGTCCAGGCGTACAGAAAAAGGGGCCATCCTTTCGTCATTTTTGATGACTTAGAAGACAACCCCTAGATGCGCATCTTTTTAATTGCTTAATTTTAGTTCTTGGAGATCAACACAATTCGGGATACCTTCTCATCGGACAGCTTCACAGTCGTCTTACCGTCCTCGCTCATCCGGTACAAACGGCCGTTATCTCCCGCATTTACATAGAAAATCCCAGCAATATCGTCTTCATATACGCATAAATCCCATTCCACGCCAACCATCTTGGTCAATGTGAAGTTTGAATTGAGCACATACGCTCCGCTTTCGGCAAACAGCACGGTCGATCTTACTTTTCCACCGTTCATTAAGTTACGGACATATTCTACATTCGTTAAAGGAAGCTTCTTGGTGCTCGTTACTTTCCCATTGGCAATTGTACTTACAAAAGCTTTGCCTTTGCCATCCACATAAGCGAATTTGTTCGCTCCCAGATTGACTATTTCATACACGCTGGTTTGATTCAAGGTTATGAATTTCCCGGTTCTATCCATGAGAATGCCTTTGCCTTTGGAATAGTCATAATCATCGTTAGAGTCAAGACGAATCCCTTTATTGAATAAATAATAATCGCCTGCCCATGAGCCGGACAATACCGAATTCGCGTCTAGTGGAGCTTTTGCGTTAACGGCTTTGGCATTACCGCCGCCTGCCGGCAGCGTAAATAGCACCATACTGTTCAAAGAATACATGGTTTCTTCAGGCTTAGTATCCACCATCAGGTAAAGCATGTTATTGTACGTATGCGCAAAATAATCACCTGGAAAGGCTCCGCTGGCAATCCATTGAACAGATCCGCTGCCGTCGGCCGCTTTGGAAGCCACCCAGGTCGTGCGGCCATTCTTCAGCGCATTATAATAAACTCTGCCGTTCACTACCGTAAATCGAGGGAAGTTCGTATCCGCCATATCGGCAATCAAGGTACCGTCTGTAGATCTCTCGGCGTTGGCCGATGCGCGGTAAATGCCACCCTTGTCATCCATGTAATAAATAAGGTCACCCTCTGTTATGTAATGAAGTATTCTTTTGTCTCCACCAAAATTAGAAATTTTGGCTGTGGCATCCGTTAGCGACAAGCGAAGCAATGTCGTGGATGTGGCATCGTACAAATAGTACAAATAATTGCCCGCGGGCTTCAGTTCCACTCCGTCGAAATTATCGCGAATTTTCTGCGCAGGGCTTCCATCGGTCCGCACCCGGTATAGATCCCCGTTAGATACATAATACACATAAGCATCATCAGACGGGGCCGCCACCGCTCCTTCAGCTTTTGCACTTCCCACTGAAACTCCGGTAAGTGCCAGTACGAAGACAAGCAGGGTAAAGAGGGTCTTTCTGGCAAATCCAAAATAGCTGTTCATTTCAAAACTCCTTCTAATAATAAAATATATAAGAGTAATACTCCTCTTTTATCGGCTATATATTACAATTTTCCCATAATTCATTAGTCCTAAATTTTACCTGAGGTACTAGAATGGACTTTATGAAATCCTACCGCTGACTTAAAAGCGCGAAGCTGCAAGCCTGATCAAGTCATTTTAAGCGTCGTTATTTGCCAGAAGATCATTCATCCAATAGGAGGATTGAGTCAAAAGTCACACACCGGAAGCGTTTGCTTTTTTTCTTGAACAGGGATATGCATGTATGCGAATGTTGGGTTGAAAAATGCGAAATTAAAAAATAGGGAAGCTGGAGCGGCCAGATCCGCTACGAGGAGAATCCGGTTGCGACCGGGGATGAGTAAATATAAAAGCCCGCGTTTGAAGCGGGCTTAAGGGCTATGGCAGTCAGCCGAGAGGCAGGCTGCTGCGGCCATTTTGACGTACCTTTGCAATTGATCTGTAATTAAGAGCACGGAGAATAGCTGGTTTGGGATTTATGTGCAAGTCCAAAGTAAGCGAGGATAGCCAATAAGCTGGTCGATAAGATAATGACTCCCATTGGGACTGCTGTGTATTCTCCGGCAATGCCAACCAATGGAGAGGTGAATGCTCCCAGCAGGAAAGGCAGTAATCCAAGAAGCGCAGATGCGCTCCCTGCCCTATGACTTTGTGATTCCATGGCTAGAGAGAAGGAAGCTGTTGAAGTTGTTCCGATCGATGCGACAAAGAAGAAAAGCGGAATAACCAATGCTAGTAATGGGCCGTTCAAAAGAATTACAATTAAGGCCGCAAGGCTGGACGCGCCGGATAACAGCAATCCATAACGCAGGAATCGCCGCTCCGAGATCACATGGGTAAAGCGTCCAACGATTTGAGAGCCGATAATTAAGCTGATCCCATTTGACCCGAATAAAATGGCAAACAGTTGGGGAGAGGCACCGTAAATATTCTGGTAGATAAAAGGAGTCCCTGATACATAAGCAAATACCCCTCCGATCATAATGCCTTGTGCCAGCGCGTATCCGGTAAACTCGCGATCTTTAAGCAAGGTTCGAATACCTGTTATCAGTTCGCTAAAGTTACCTGAAATTCGATTCTGAGCAGGCAAGGTCTCTTTCAGATTCAAGGTTGCAAGGATAACTAACACCAATCCTACAGTACCCAAAACCACAAAAACACCCACCCATGTAGTAAAGGCTATGACGCTGCCTCCTGCCACTGGTGCAATTAAAGGAAATATATTATTTACCAACATGAGCAGTGAAAAAAACTTGGTGAGTTCCGGTCCGCTATAAACATCACGGATGATCGCCCGAGAAATAACAATTCCTGCGGAAGCGGCAAAGCCTTGAACAAAGCGTGCGGCTATGAAATAGACGATATTAGGTGAGACCGCGCAGACAAATGAAGCGATCAAATAGAGAATAAGTGAGATTATTATGGGCCTCCGTCTTCCATGAACGTCACTCAAAGGGCCCATAATAATTTGACCCAGACCTAATCCTATTAGGCAAGCAGTTAGACTAAGCTGCACCAGAGAAGCACGGGTGCCAAAGTCTGCAGCGATTTCAGGAAATGACGGCAAATACATGTCGATGGTAAGTGGACCCAGTGCTGAAAACGCGCCTAAAAGTAAAACAAGTCTAAACCGATTATCATTTTTTAAAGACATCGTTAGATTTTCTCCTGACTTATGCAAATATATTTATAGTTAGTTACCTTTCTTCATTATAGACTAAGACACCTATTGTTTGACACCTTTTTCTCGGTAATTTGGGTAAAGTTGTTGAAATTGGCCCTAAGCAAGGGATTCGCTTAGGGCCAACTCTGTATTTTTTATCAAGATTATGAATCAACTTCCTGCAGTCGGTATACTTGCCTTGACTCAATAAGACCCTCTATATTACGCCGGAATTGCTTATAATGGTCAGTCTCAATATGGAAGTTGATAGACTCTTCATCTTTCCAGATTTCATAAAACACAAAAACGGCTTTATTTTCGATAGATTGATGCAGGACATACTTTATGCATCCCTCTTCCGATCTGGAAGGTGTTACTGCTTTCACTAACTCTTGATACAGAAGCTGTTCTTTTCCCGGTTTTGCTTGAAGGATGGCTGTAATAGAAATAGCGCTCAATTTACTTTCAACTCCCCTTTTAACAGCTAATGCGAGAAACTTTGTTAAATGATTATAATGATTTTCTTAAAATCGTCTCCACATCGTTTTTATTTAAAGGGACATAACTTCCAAGGGTTTCGGCCACCATTGCTCTTTCAAGCATTGTGCCGATTTCCGTATCATCGATTCCATAATCGGAAAGCTTCTCAGGGGCCCCCAGCGAAGTCCAAAACTCACGTAATTTTTGAATCGTCTCAGCCGCCACGTCAGAGTCATTTTTGTCTTTGGCATCAATTCCAAAAACGCGAATTCCTAGTTGAGCCACTTTTTCCGGTCTCTTGGAAGCGACAAATTCCATCCAATTAGGGAACAAAATGGCTAATCCGCCGCCATGAGGAATGTCATGAACGGCTGAGACCGCATGCTCGATCATATGGGTCGCCCAATCGGTATGAACACCCATGGATAGAATGCCATTTAAAGCCATTGATGCATTGAGCATGATGACTTCGCGGTAATCGTAATTACCGAGATCATTAATTAACTTGGGTGCAACTTCCATTGTTGTCTGCAGGATGGATTCACCGAACCGTTCTTGCAGCGGGGCATTGGATGAAGCATGAAAGTATTGCTCGAAAACATGGGACATAATGTCTACCATGCCGTAAACCGTTTGGTTTTTAGGTACGGAAAAAGTGTTTTCCGGATCCAGAACACTGAATTTGGGGAAAGTTAGATCGGAGACAAAAAAACGTTTATCCTTTTCTTCCCAATTCGTAATGACCGAACCGCTGTTCACTTCCGAACCTGTCGCAGAGATCGTCAAAATAGTGCCGAAAGGAACGGCTTTTGCCGCTGTTGCCTTATTCGTTACAATATCCCATACGTCGCCTTCGTAGTATACGCCTACAGAGATAGCTTTTGCACAATCAATTACACTTCCGCCGCCAATAGCAAGAATAAAATCCAAATTATTTTCTTTGATAAGGTCAATACCCTTTTTCACCGTTGTTAATCGCGGATTGGGCTCTACCCCACCCAGTTCCGAAATATAGACATCTGTAATTTCAGACAGGGCTTTAATCACTTGATCGTACAGCCCATTCTTTTTAATACTTCCGCCCCCATATAGAAGCAAAACACGCCGTCCATAGGATGGAATTTCGTTTTTAATTTCTTCGACTTGCCCGCGTCCAAAAAGGATTTTGGTAGGATTATTAAATATAAAGGGGTTCATATGGTACTCCTCCTTTTTATATTGCTTCGGCCGTGTTATTACAAAATACTTTGGATAATCCCGCCCTCTACTCTTTGAGCCGCACCGTTGATGGCTGAAGCTTTATCGGATGCAAGGAACACAATGGTATCCGCTACTTCCTCAACTGTGGCATAACGCTGAATCAGAGAAGTCGGCTGGTCATACTTAAAGTAATCTTTGATAAAGGTATCCAAATCTTTTCCATTCTCTTTAGCAAGGTCTGTAATAAAAGTGCCGAATCCTTCCGTCCACGTCGGTCCTGGAAGAACCGAGTTGACCGTTACATTTGTTCCTTTGGCCACTTCCGCCAAACCTCTTGAAAGCGTAATGAGTGAAGTTTTAGATATACCATAAGGAATAAGTTCGGGATAGGGTTTGATTCCGGCTTCACTTGCAACGTTAATGATTCGTCCCGCATTGCGTTCAATCATCTTGGGCAGGAATGCTTTGGATAAACGAACAGCGCTCATCACATTAATTTGGTAGTATTCCAGCCATTCCTCATCCGTCACATCAACAAAAGGCTTTACGGTAAAAACACCCGTATTATTAATCAAGACATCCAAATCTCCGATTTCGTTCACTTTATTGATGCATAGTTTTCGCAAACTCGTGACTTCAGTCGTGAGTTAGAAAACTTCGGATAGGGCGTGGCATATGCCACGTTAACTATCCGACACATGTTTAGGTGACTATTATAACAATCCCTTTAGTGTCAAGGTTTCTATAGAAAAATAACACTGACATATGTTATTCTGTAGCCAGAGGTGATGATATGTCCGAAATAAAGCATGGTCGTGGTTATGTCTATGCCATTCAGTACCACATCGTATGGTGCGTAAAGTACCGACACAAGATTCTTGTCGAAGAAATAGACGTAAGACTAAAAGAAATTCTTGTTCAGATTGCATCCGATAACAACTTCACAATATCTGAAATTGAAAGTGACTCCGATCACATTCATCTTTTAGTGGATTGTACACCACAGCATTCGATACCTGGTATGATAAAAGCATTAAAAGGTGTTTCCGCAAGACTTTTGTTTAAAGAGTTTCCAAAGATTAGACAGAAATTGTGGGGAGGCAATCTTTGGAATCCTTCTTATTTTGTTGCAACAGTAAGTGAACATACAGAAGCACAGATAAGAACGTATATTCAAAATCAGAAAGTGAAGTGAAAAGCAATGGTAGTGAATAAAGCTTACAAATTTCGCATTTACCCCACGCCAGAACAAGCAACACTCATTAACAAGACGATTGGATGCGCTCGATTTGTGTTTAATCGTTTTCTAGCCCTATGGAGTGACACATATAAAGAAACAGGAAAAGGCTTATCTTATGGTGCATGTTCTGCTGAACTCACAAAACTAAAACAAGAAATAGACTGGTTGAAAGAACCGGACAAATTCTCTTTACAAAATGCACTGAGGAATTTGAGTGACGCATACCATCGCTTTTTCAAAAAACAAAACGATGCGCCTAAGTTTAAGAGTAAAAAGAATCCTGTACAGTCTTACCAAACAAACTACACGAATGGAAATATTGAAATTGTAGACAATCAGATCAAGTTACCTAAACTTGGACTTGTGAAATTTGCTAAAAGCCGTGAAGTTGAAGGACGTATCCTGAACGCTACGATTAGACGCCATCCAAGCGGCAAATACTTTGTATCTGTGCTTGTAGAAGCCAACATCCAAGAATTGCCCAAAACAGGCAAAGAAGTTGGCATCGATGTTGGTTTGAAAGATTTTGCAATTCTATCCAATGGCGTAGTAGTTGGCAACCCTAAATTCTTTCGCAGACTGGAAGAAAAACTGGCAAGGGCACAGCGTAAACTTTCACGCATGATGAAAGGCAGCAGCAATTGGAACAAGCAACGCATCAAAGTAGCGCGAATTCACGAGAAAATCACGAATGCTCGTACGGACTACTTGCAAAAGATTTCAACGCATATTGTCAAAAACCACGACATCATTGCGATTGAAGATTTACAGGTAGCCAATATGGTCAAGAATCATAAGTTAGCCAAGGCAATTAGCGAGGTTTCCTGGTCGATGTTTCGCTCCATGCTAGAGTACAAAGCGAAGTGGTATGGTCGCATAGTTGTGGCTGTGGGTAAAACATTCGCATCTTCGCAGCTATGCTCCTGCTGTGGCTATAAGCACAAAGATGTAAAAGACTTAAAGTTGCGTGAATGGGACTGCCCAGAATGTGGAGCGCACCACGACCGAGACTTTAACGCAAGCCTGAACATTCTTGCCGAAGGCAAAAGACTTCTTGCTGTGTAATCCTTACACGAACTGTCGGAACGACAGGGTTAGCTTGGTAAATTTCTCTTCGTTGAAGGGACTACCCAAGAATCTCGTGACTTTAGTCATGAGAGGTTCAAGAGTTTCTCGCATTCCGCTTTATCGGCAACGTCTGCAGCAATTCCATAAACCGTTCCGAGTGCGGAGAGTTCTTTAACCGTTGCATTAACATTTTCTTCAGAGCGGCCGTTAATAATAACTTTGGCTCCTTCTTTCAAAAAGCTTATGGCTGTTCCTTTACCAATCCCCGCCGTAGATCCTGTAATAAGAACTAATTTATTTTTCAAGTTCAATTCCATAAACATTCTCCTTCGTGTCATTATGTACCCGTCAAGTCCATAGCCGTCAACGACAAGTCAGAGGCCTAACGAATGGCGCGAGCATTAAATAGTTCCTGTAAAAAACAGAAACTAATGCACACCTTGGTTTTGATGAGTATTTGCAATTATAGTTCTGTGGGAAACGAATGGGAAGTAGGTACTTTTTTGTAATATAGGTACTTAAAAGTAATATAGGTACTGATAAGTACCTATATTATTGAAAATAAAACTGAAGGAGCAGTTAGAGAAGTATTTAAAGAACCGGACTGTAACTTGGATTCGTCTGTACCGCGTGGTGCTTTACCATTTGTGGGCCATCACCCGGATTCTACGGTAATCCAATCACCCAGTGCCCGTCCTTAAAAAGTGACGGTCTCAATTCCTGATCCAGATGCTTGAGTACCGCCTCTCGTTCCGAAGGAGTGAGCACGCTTAGTACTCCATTAGCAAAAGTATTCACCCATCGCCGGAAGCCTTGATCGCCACCCTCCAGCGGCGTTGGACGGTTGAAGCAATGAGCGAGATCTACCGTCAGCCCATGCTGTTCCAGCAGTGTTGCGTATTGACCAATGCTGGGGAAATACCAAGGCAATTGGAGCTTGTCACTGGTACCAATAGCGGCAAAAGCGCGCGGCAGCCCGTCAACGATTGAAGCGATATTGCCGAGTGCGCCGAACTCGGCGACAAAACGGCCGCCAGTACGCAGGCTGGCTGTGATGGAGGCGACAGCCTTGTCCGCATCCTTCATCCAATGCAGCGCGGCGTTGCTGAATACAGCATCGACTTCCAGCTCTGCTATATATTTTTGACCGTCCGCAAGTATAAAGCTAAGATCAGGATACTTGGCACGGGCAGCCTGAATCATTTCTTGGGAAGCGTCTATCCCTGTTACAATAGCGCCTTGGTCGGCAATGGCTGCGGCCAGATCACCGGTCCCGCAGCCCCAGTCTATGATCCGCTCCCCCTGTTGCGGCCTTAGCAGACCTATCAAAGACTCCCCAAAATGGGAAACAAAAGTCATATCTTTATCATAGGTTCCAGTATTCCATTGCTGTCTCAATGCAGCACTTCCTTTCTTTTTTCAGCAAAAACCCAGACATTCTGCCAGCAATTCGTTTTTCATATGTATTGTACAATGCCCCCTGCTTATACGTGAAATATATAGATCGTATCGCCGTAATTGGTTATGACTATAAGTGCACCATATTCGTCTTTGAACTACCTTAAAAAGCCGCCAGTATCTGGCGGCAGTCGTACTAATTATTCGGATACTCTGCGTGAATTCTACTTTGGCAGATAATGCCCGCGTATCCGATCGCATGCTCCAAGCAACTTATCCATGAGCTTAACGGCCCACTCCGGAGAACCTTTGGCATCCAGAGCCTCGACACTGCGAAGCAGCCGCGCAAACATATAGAGATCGGCAAATTTCTGAAAAACAAAGCGCAAGCCCACATATTTTTCATCTAATGCTTTAACCGACCTGTACCCGGCAAGAAACTGCTCTATTCTCCGCTTCCCCTCATTATCTTTCAGCTCTTCCAAATCCGATAACGCGGATGTAACATCCATCATGAACCAATGAGCCATAGCGTCGTCGAAATCAATGGCTGAGTAGCACTTTTCCTCATTATCGTAGAAGATATTATCTGTCTGGAAATCATAATGAATAACTCCGATATGTCCTTCCCCTGACGGAAGCTCCAAGAGCTGTTCCCTTAATCGTTCAAGTTCTTGCCGAAGGCCAGCTTCATGAGTGTACCGCTGCAACATCGAGGAAATAAAGGCCAGCGCATCCTGCCAACTTTTGAAAGAAGCGGCTTGAGGTGTATATTTTTCAGATAAAAGATGAAGAGCGGCAAGCGATCGGCCCCATTCTTCAAAATGAACATCCGTCATCCGGTCAAGCGGAATATGCTCTCCTTTGGCCTGCTCAAAAACGACGCCATAATAAAGCCCTTCCGCAGTCGATATTGTCTCAATCCATGAACCGCATTTGGAACGTACCGGCGCGGCGGCCGGATATCCTTGATCCAGCAAATACTGCAAGAAATCAAGTTCAGCCTGAATATTCTGGGCAGTGTTGTCCTCTTCATGGATGAACCGAAGGTATTGCCTCTTCCCATTTCTGTCGAAGATGTATACAAAATTGCTGCTGGCTCTCCAAAACTTCAACGTTCCCGTGTCATGATCCCATAATTCAATCAGCTGTTTGGCCGGAGAATCATTTTCCAATCCTCGGACCATGTTTCTTAAAGACATCATTTCCTGTCTGCCTCCCATGACCTAATGAGAGGTGTGATTATCTACGAATCAAGACCTCTCAATGGCTTTAATGTGATTGTATACGTATTCAAACATCATCACTCCTTTAAGGCGTAGTAGGGATTCCGGCTGTGGTAAGCTGTATCCTTCCCTCATGAACTATTGTGTGATAGATTTCCATTTTTATCAAGCTGAAATATATTTCCGAAAAAATTAATTGACGTTCAAGTTAGGATACCCGGGAACGCCCACTGATTTTGGTTTCTACTTGTACCTTTGAATCAATAAGCGGATATACAAAAGGGACGCCCAGATACTGGGACGTCCCTTTCTATGCTCTAGGACAACATTTCGATAAAAGCTCTAATGCGGGTTAAGATTTGTCCGCTTGGCGGTCCGACCTGGAACGTTCCTTCCAGATTAATGCTCGGAATGCCTTTGTTGTGAAAATACTCTCTGTACATCTCCCTGGTGACGCTGCCGAACGAGCAGCCCAGGTACCCGTACAGAATCAAGCCGCGGGCCCCAATTTTGTCAATCTGCTGCTCGATAACGTGGCGCCGGTAGATCGAGGCCCCGGCCATCTGGCTCTCGAGCTGGAAGCGGGCGAGCGATTCGACCGGATCGATATCTTCGTTATAGTCCTTGGCATAAGGGGAGCTTACAAATCCGAGCAGCGCCCCGCCGGCATTATCAATGGCGTCATAAATCCCGAACTCCTGCCCGCTCCCTCCCGTCCAGATCAGCGGAATGGCCCGTCTTCGATCTGCTTCGTTCGCCTCAAGCAGTGATAACTCCTCGACCAGACTGTCCAGAACCTCGGTATATTCTTCAGGTTTGCCGAAATAATGGGTTAGACCGTTCAGCAGATACATGATTCCGAGGCTTTTTACATAGAACGGATGATTCAGCCGCAGGTCCATGATTTCCCGGATTCTGCGCATGAGATAGTTCTTGCGAGTAATCTCAAGGTGCAGGCTGTCCTTATCGATCTCCCGGGTTCCGGTCAGCCATTCATTGAATTCCCGGATTTCGTCCACAAAATATTGGACCAATTCCTCGTAACGCCCTCCTTCCACTCCTGGCGCCCGATAGACGACATCGCTGGTATAGACGTCGAAGCCTTCCTTCTTCATCACTTCCCAAGCCAAGTTGTACGGCTCACAAGCGGAGGATGAACCGAAAATGCGGGTAATTGAGGAGCCAGCCTGCTTGCGCAGATACCACTCGCCCGCAGTTGCTTTGACCATTGAGCAGGTCTCAGCGGGCATCTGATAATGGTCCTCCGAGATCGTTATCGCTTCTTGTCCGCTGATGCGGCCCAACTCCGAGAAAGCGACCGGGATGGCTCCGGTAGAGTAAATCAGCGGCATCGCCCAGGGCACACCGGCCCATATGACCTTTTTGCCGCCCTGACCGGCTTTCTCCGCATCGTCCACATAATCGATGACCAGATTGAACAGCTTTTGGATCGCAGGCGAATAAGCATGAACGACATCCCGGCTGTGCCGGATATGATTGAGCTGTTCCTGGGCCTCGCTTGTCAGTATCGTCGACATTGACACTTTCCTCCTCAAGAAAATGATTTATTTTGTATTCAGCAGGGCAAAATCGTTCAAATCCGAATCGCTGCGGGACGCCGCCTTCTGGGCGAATATGGCCGCTCCGAGCGCTCCCGCATAGATCGTGTCGAGCTTAACCTTGCTGATCGGATGCCCGAGCAGCTCCTCCAGCGCTTTCGTCATGCCGGGATTGTTCGATACCCCTCCCGAGAAGACAAGATCCGGTTCGAGCCCGATCCGATTGACGAGATTGCGGACGCGGCGCGCTGTAGCCAGGTGGATGCCGGCGGCAATATTGGCGGCGGATACGCCTTTTGCCTTCAGGGAGATCACCTCGGATTCGGCAAATACGACACATTGGCTGCTGACATCGGCGGGAGCATCGGCACTGAGCGCTTCAGCACCGAGCTGCTCCAGCGTCAGATCCAGCAGGTGTGCGACTTTTTCCAGAAACCGCCCGGTTCCTGCCGCACATTTGTCGTTCATAATGAATTCGATAACCTTGCCCGTAGTCGGGTCCACCCGAATCGCTTTGGAATCCTGGCCGCCGATATCCACAATCGACCGCACTTTCGCATTCAGGTAATGAGAGCCCATGGCGTGGCAGGATATTTCGGTCACGATTTTGTGCCTGATCTCGCCGAAGCTCAGCGCAACACGGCCGTACCCCGTGCCGACAATGTAGGCAATGTCCTCCCTCGCCACCTTCGACTGCTTGAGCAGTCTGTCCAGCAGCTTATCCGCCGTCTCTTGCATGTATACACCCGTGGGGGTAATCGCCGTATACAGCTTGCCTCCGGCCAGGAGTACGCCTTTTCCCGTTCTGGACCCCAAATCCAGCCCGACCGTGACATCTCCGGTAAACGTGGATAGCAGTTCCGGGTCAATGATTTCTTTCCAATCGCTCATACGTTCATCTCCCTTTCAAAGATATGCGGTTCATATTGTTCCTCAAGCCGTTCCGAATGCGGCCAGACCTTTACGCTCCCTCAGCACTTCGATAAAAGCCTCAAGCCGGGTCTTGAGCTGGCCCTGATCGCTCTTGGAGTAATCGATCGGCAGTTCAAGGACCGGAAGGCCAAGCTGCTGGTAGTGCCGGAAAAATTCATTCTTGACCTGTCCGTAGCACGGGCAGAATTTGAGATAAGCGTACAGCACGCCATCCGCTTGATACTCGGTTGCCAGCGCTCCCGAAATCTCCACACGTTCCTGGAGCGGCTTCATCCGGGCGCATGGAGTCTGATCGATATACCCTTCCGCCAAAGCCCGGTAAGGATCACCTTCCTCTCTGATATAGCCGGAGGCGATTTTCAGCCCGGTGCAATGATCCTCGGCGACAATTCTGGCACCGAGCTCATCCTCGATCAGCTCAATCAGCTTCCTGTCGCCATCTGCGATAATGCCCCCCGCCATGAACAGGCGGATCGGCCGGTCTTCACGGACCGGCGCTGCTGCCAGCTTGTCATAGATTCCCTGGTACAGCGGGAGAAGCTCTTCAGCGGGCAGATAATAGAAGGCTTTGATCAAGTCGAGGTAATCTTTGCCCGAGATCGGCGGATTGGGACGCTTGCGCAGTTCGGAGATTTGGGTCAGCAGCTTGCGCACCTGGTTATACAGCCGGATCTGTACGCGCAGCTCGCCGTCGGTGATGATATTGCCAGATAATTGTTCTAAATCGGCCTTGAAGCTTAGAATTTGGGAGTTGTAGAAATCACGTGAAGACGGCTTGTCCTTAATCCGGGGGAGCGTATAAATGTCAGCCGGCGTAAAGAACTCCCCTATGGCTTCACCAATGGTTTTGATGCAGTCGCAGGTATAGAAGGTGTATATTTTATCCAGCGAAGTGTACAGCGGATCTTCCTCTTTGAAGGCGCCGAGAATGCTCTTTGTGAAATCGCAGAATACGCTTTGCGTGATCTGTTCGCCGCTTGCCACCGTTTCGGTATCGCCCGCTTTGAACAGCCGGATATGGTTGACGCCTGCGGCGCTGATCATTTCAAGCGGCGTATAGGAGCACAGGTAACCGACTTTTTTGCGGTCGTCGGCACCCGCAACCAGTTGTTCCTGCCGCTCGGCAATCCGGTTCTCCAGACCGGTAAAGTCGAGCCGGAACACGTCCTCCGCTTCTGTGACCGAAGTGACGGCGGCCTTGGAATAATTCAGAGCATGAATCGACGCTCCCAGAGCCCCTGCGAAGATCGTATCGATTTTGGCTTCAATTAGAGGGTGGCCGGAAAGCTCCTCAAGCGCCTTCCTCATGCCGACATTATTCGAGACGCCTCCGGAGAAGATCAGGCCCGGTTCAATCCCGACCCGTTTAAGCAGGTTGCGGACGCGCTTGGCCGAGGCGAAGTGAATACCGGCGGCGATATCCTGCCGCGTCGCGCCTTTGGCCCGAAGGGAAATGACCTCCGACTCTGCAAACACGACGCATTGGCTGCTGATTTCGGAAGGCGCATCAGACTTCACTGCTTCTTGCCCAAGCTCATCGATGGACAGCTCCAGAATTTCAGCGACCTTCTCCAGAAAGCGGCCGGTACCGGCCGCGCATTTATCGTTCATGACGAATTCGACAACGCTTCCGGTCAGCGGGTCTACCCGAATGGCCTTGGAGTCTTGACCCCCGATATCCACGATCGTCCGGACATCCTCGTTCAAATAGTGGGCGCCCATAGCGTGGCAGGAGATTTCGGTTACGATCTGGGTCGGAATGTCGGTATACTGCAAAGCGATTCGGCCGTATCCCGTACCAACGATATAGCTAATGTCCGAACGTTCGAGACCCGACTTATCCAGCAAATCCTCCAGCAGCTCGTCGGCCGTATCCTGCATATTGATCCCGGTATAGACCGAACTCGTGTACACCTCCCCGCCGGACAGAAGCACCGCTTTGCCGGTTCTCGACCCAATGTCAATGCCAATCACCGTGCCGCCGTTTAACGTATCCAGCAGCCTTTCATCCACTACATCTTGAATCCGCATGTTTAACACCTCGTATTATGGAATTGGAATACAGTTACTGCGTTATATGGTACGGAACTTCCGGGACGTATCACGACCCGGAAATTTCCTGTTTCCAGCGAGTTATTCGCTTCTCCCAACGGACCAGAAGAAAATTGACAAGCACTCCCAGAAGGATCAGGACAATAATACCGGCATACATCTGTTCCACCTTGTAGTTCTGTTCGGAGGAGAAGATCAGAAACCCGAGACCCTTGTCCGCTCCGAGCATCTCGGCAGCGACCAGAATGATGATCGAGCGGGAAGCGCTGAGCCGAATGCCGGTAAAAATGAAAGGCAGAGCAGACGGCAGAATAATCCGGAAGAACAGCGTCAGCGGCGAAGCGCCCATGGAGCGGCCGGACTTGATAAGGAGCGGATCTGTTCGGTTAACTCCTTCCACCGTATTCATGAGGACGGGCCACACCCCGCCCCAGAAAATAATCGCCACCTTCGACAATTCGCCAAGCCCGAAGACAAGAATGAACACGGGATAGAGCGCCAGTGTCGGCGTATTGCGCATGAACTGCATGACCGGGTCCAGCACCCGCCGGACTCTCGGCGACCAAGCGGTCAGGAACCCGAGCGGGATGGCGACCAGAACCGAGATCGCGAAGCCGGAGGCAGACCGCTGCATGCTGGCCCCGATGTCGGGCCACATCTGGCCCGTAACAAGCAGCTGGAACAGCTTATAAACGACCCGGGTGAATGGAGGCAGGATGAAGGCCTTGACCATGCCGCTCCGGGAAACGGCCTCCCAGGCAATACATACTGCCACAATCGCCGCCCACCGTTCGGAAGCGGACTTGAGCCTTGTTATGGCTTTTATTTTCACTGACGGACCTTCCTTTCCTTATTGGTGTAGAGCAGGACAGGCAGGACGGATCATTTCAGCGTATCGTTGAATTCGTTGGTGAAAATATCCTCAGGCTTGATGCCCGGCTTGATCTCATTGAACTTCGTCAACAGGTCGATCCAGACCTGTGCCGATTCCTCTTTGATTTCACCGTGGGGGGCGTAATAGTTCGCCCTGATTTTGGCCGGATCAATATCGCCTCGCTTCGCCGTAATCTCAATCGCTTTTTCCGGATTCGCATTGACATAATCATTGGTCTTGCTGATGACATCCACGAAGCGTCTAACCACATCCGGCTTCTCCTTGATGAATTTCTGAGAGAAATAGAGAGGTGTGGCGCCTCCGATGGTGTTCCAGACGTCATAATCTGTGAAGACGACTCTCAAATTGCCGCGCTTGATAATTGTCGACGGATTCTCATGCAGACCGATAAGATCGACATCGCCCTGCAGCAGCGCCTGCTCCAGCTTGATTTCGGGCGCAATGACAATTTCGAATTTGCCTTTGGGGTCCTTAATGCCATTTTTCAGCAGATAAGCATAAGGCGTATACTCATTGCAGCCGCCAAATTTGGAGATACCCACCTTCTTGCCGACAATATCCGCCGCTGACTTGATCGGGCTGTCTTTGGTGGTTACGAAGCTCATATGCGGAACGGCCTCGGTCGTTTCGGTCTGGGCTACAACCGCCTTGATTTTGGCTCCTGCGCTGATCCCGGCAATGGTGCGATTGATATGCGCGCCGCCGACATCAAGCTTACCCGCGACTACCGACGCAACCAACTGTCCGGGTTCAACGGCTCCGATAAAGTCGAATTTCAGTCCGGCATCCTTCGCAAATCCCAGCTCATCAGCCACATAGTAGGTGGAGATGCCGGTCAGATTGGTCGGTGTGGCCAGGCGCACGACATCCAATTGTTCTCCAGAACTTCCGGCTTTCGCGGAATCCGTGTCATTGCCGCAACCCGCAAGGATGGTCGCTCCGGTCGTCAACAAGAGAAGCGCTCGCAGTGCAATCGGTTTCACAGGTCTGATTCTTTTTAGATTCAGCATGCTCTCCTATCCCTCTTTTCCTGTTCTAGTCTTGCTAACCTTTGACTGTCCGCTCTTTCCAGCGGGTCAGCCTGCCCTCGAGATGAACCAAAAGATAGTTGATCAGGACGCCCAAGACGGAAATAAAGATGATGCCACCGAACATTTCGGGAATAGCGTATCTCTCCTGGTAATAAAAAATCATGAACCCAAGCCCTCGGTCCGCGCCAAGCATTTCGGCGGCCACCAGCATCAGAATTGAGGTAGCGGCGCTGAGACGGAGTCCTGTCAGAATGGAGGGCAGCGCCATCGGCAATACGACCCTGAGAAATAATCCGGTTCGGGTAATGCCCATTGATCTCGCCGATTTAATGAGCAGCGGGTCCGCTTCCTTTACGCCGGCTATGGTGTTCAGCAGAATCGGCCATACGGTCCCCCACAGGATGATAGCGATCTTCGATGTCTCACCCAGACCGAAAAAAAGAATGAATACAGGATACAAAGCCAGAGTCGACGTGTTACGGCATACCTGAAGCAGCGGATCAATGATTTGCTCGATCCGTTTGTTCCAGCCCATGAAGGTGCCGACCGGGATGGAGAAGACAACGGCAGCGAGAAATGCGAGTCCCGAGCGTCCAAGGCTTATAGTGATATGCCGGAACATCTCACCCGACTGGAACAGGCGCAGCAGGCTTTTGACGGCTTCGCTGAACGGCGGCAGCAGGAACGGATCAACAAGTCCAAGACGCGGGAGCGCCTCCCAAGCCGAGATAATCAGCAGCATGATGACGGATTTCTCGGCGGCACCCTTTAGGATGGTGAGGGCGGCGGTCTTTTTGCGGACAGACTTATGATGAATCCGGTCCCCCTGATAAGACAGGAGCCTGGTTCCATCGTCGATCTCTGGCATTTAACATTCACTCCCTTTTATAAAAATTAAAAAGGTTAAGCTCGCCGGTTGGGGAACGGCTGCTTAACCTCTTTTGGAAAAGTGGGTTGCAGTACGAAGCTTGCTGCATTTGCACCTGAAAGACAAAGAGGTTAAAACGGCGCCGGGTAAGCGTCATTTTAACCTCTTCCTAAAAAGTCGGTTTAGAGTATATCGATTATTCCATTGATAGATTACAAATGATAAATTACAAATGATAGATTACAAATTCCCCGCCGCCGCTGGAGATAACACGCCGGTTTCCAATTCCACCAGCTGTTTGCCCCAATTGGAAGCCCATTCTCGCAGTTCGCTCGTTTCCAGAGGAACCGGAACTTTGGACTCGGTATGGTCTACGATTTTCTGGGCCAGCGATTTATAGATCTGTGCCTGTTTGGAGTTAGGGTCCGCTTCAATGGTCGTCTTCCCTTGCAGCTCAGCCTGCGTCACGGATACCGAACGCGGAACATACTCCATCACCTGCGTGTGCGTACGGGCCACGAAATCATCAACGATCTCCTTGGCATAAGGAGCGTTGATCGAATTGGCAATAACCCCGCCAAGCAAGGCGCCGCCCTCGGTAGAGTATTTATGAATCCCTTTAAAAAGGTTGTTAGCCGCATATAGTGCCATAAAATCGGCGGAGGTAACCGTAAACACATGCTCGGCAATGCCTTCCCGTACAGGAACGGCAAATCCCCCGCAGACTACGTCCCCAAGGACATCATAAATGACATAGTCCAGATCAAGCTCTTCAAATACTTTCTGCTGCTTCAGCAGAGAGACGGAGGTAATGATCCCTCTGCCCGCGCAGCCGACACCCGGAGCCGGACCGCCCGCTTCCACGCAGTAAATTCCATTAAACCCTTCAAAAATAACGTCATGCGCTCTTACAATCTGCTTATCCCTTAACGTATCTAGCACAGTGGGAATATATTCGCCGCCGCGCAGCGTGTTGGTCGAATCACTCTTCGGATCGCAGCCGAACTGCATTACCTTATAGCCAGCCACCGACAGTGCCGCACTAATGTTGGAGGTTGTCGTTGACTTTCCTATTCCCCCTTTGCCGTAGATTGCGATTTGTTTTATTTTTTTAGCCATGAAGTAGCACTCCTTCTTTGTTATACGCATTTTGAACATTGGAATGGGATAACGCCTTACTGTTATCCCCTTGCCGGATTATAGTGCCGCCGATGAGGAGAGCTGCTCGGCAAGCTCAAGCGGCGCTTGGGCCACGGCTGGCTTGGCCGGCGGTTTGGCTGTGGCCGTCTCTCCCTGCAGCAGCTCCCATACCCGGTGCCGGATCCAGCTGAAATCGGCGGTCGATTGCACATCTCCTACACTTCTTGGACGAGGCAGAGAAACGGGAACAATTTCGCGAACCCTGCCGGGATTCGGCGACATCACCACAACACGATCGGCAAGAGCGACAGCTTCATCGATGCTGTGGGTGACAAAAATAATCGTCTTTCCGGTCTGTTCCCAGATCCGCAGCAGCTCATCCTGAAGCGTCTCGCGGGTCTGGGCATCCACTGCCGCAAACGGCTCGTCCATAAGCAGAACTTCAGGATCATAGGCCAGGGCCCGGGCAATGGCTACCCGCTGTTTCATCCCGCCCGACAGTTCATACGGGTAACGGTCCGCATAACTGCTTAACCCGACAAGCTCCAGAAACCGGTCGCTGATGGCTTTCCGGTCTTTTTTCGGAACCTTCTTGATTTCAAGACCAAACTCCACATTGCGGCGAACCGTGCGCCAAGGAAATAAGGCGTAGCCCTGCATAACGATTCCCCGGTCCAGTGCGGGGCCGGTAATTCTTTTGCCATCAATATACAGTTCGCCTTCCGTCGGTGTGGCAAGCCCGGCTATTAGATCCAGCAGCGTTGATTTTCCGCAGCCGCTGGGTCCCACGATGGTCAGGAACTCACCGGGTCTTACTTCCAAATCCACGTCCTGCAATGCGGTAAACTGCTTCTTCTCTTCATCTTTATTCAGCCGGATCGAATATCTGCGGGTGACCCCGCTCACCTTTATTTTCGCTTCATTTGCGGCCATTTCCCATTCTCCTCTCTGTTATCCAATGCGGGCGGCTACACTAGCCGAATCGTCAATATACGTGAACGGGTCCTGCTCATACCAGCTATCCCGGTAAGGCAGTCTCGTATGGCTTCCAAGATTTTTATTGAAAGCCGGATTTTTCAAAATGCGGCTGACCCGTGCAGCTACTTCAAACACGCCCTTGTATCCAAGGTAATCGTCACTTTGCCCAAACAGCGGGAAGATCGGATATCCCTGCTTGGCTGCGGAGCCGTTAACGCCGATATGACCGACGAATAAGTCAGGAGTGATCTTGCTGAGCAGATTGGCCTGCTCGAACACTTGGCCCGAACCGATATTAAAGATCGCTTTTTCCGAATTCGGAACATCTTCCAAATATTCATCCAGGAGAATCTCGCCGTATTTGTCGAAATGATAGCCCCGGAGGCCCAGGATCTCAAATCCGAGATTATGCAGCAGCTCCGCTGTGGTCAATATCCGAACCTCACCGCCGGTAAGAAACGCCGTTTTCCCTTTTAATTCAGCTTTAAACGGTTCAATCGCTTGCTTAAGCTCCGCCGTCTCTGCGGCAATCAGTTTCTCGGCCTGTTCTTCGATGCCGAAGAAGGAAGCGATATCGCGCAGCCATTTATTTGTATTGGCGATACCGATTGGAATCGTCCGCATTACATAAGGAATACCGTACATTTGCTGGAAATGCTCCACGAAATAATCATCATGCGTTGCGCAGATGCTTACATTGAGAGCCGCTTCATGAGCATAGACAAAATCATCGGGATGCGAATAAGAAGGTAGAATCCGTACGTTGAGATCAAGCGCCTTCAGCAGCCGCACCAGTTCCTCCTCATCAATGCGGCTCATCGAACCGACATTGAGCAGATTAACCGTTTTGCTGATTACAGCCTGGTGTTCGGCTTCCTCCTCCGGAGTGCGAACGACAGCCGGCTGCGAATCATTGTCTTCACCGACGAGATTGCGGATCAGACCGTGGTAGACGGAATCATAGGCAGTTGCCTGAATTTTGGTCTTGAACCCTTCGCAGTGAATGGGGACGATTTTGGCCGATACCTGCTTCTGCAGATCATCCAGGATACCGTCAATATCATCGCCGATCAGGGCCGGCACACAGCTGTTAAATACAAGAATAGCGCTTGGACGGAATTCCCGCTCGGCTTTTAGCACGGCCTGCCGCAGCTTCGCTTCGCCTCCGCTGATTACATCCACTTCGCTGAGATTCGTGTTAATCCAGCGCAGGCCAACCGCCGATTCCTGACGCAGCTTCTGAAATACTTTATTAATCCCGGCATTCTGGATCAGATTGCCGCCGCAGCCTATCGGACTGTGAATGACCATAACCGCGTCGCGCATCGAGCTGATCATGCCGAGACTTAGGTTAAGCTGGCAGCCTTGGGTCTGGGAGAAGGTGCGTTTGCTGGCATAAAGGCAGCCTTTCTTGGAATCTCTCGACAGATCACCACAGGTTCCTCCATAGGCTTGGCAAGCCATCAGGCGATCTTCACGCACCGGCGGTACTTTATGTTTGATATAATCCACTTTCGCAAACCTCCTAAATGTATAAGATTAAGAAAAATCCGCTTTTTACCGGTGGGCAACAACCAGGCTCAGCACATCCTCGGCAAGCGTAAGTCCGCCCGTATATCCGGCATAAGCCCGGTTCAGCACGACACGGTTGGAGATTGGATACGTGACCGAAAGAAGCGGCACTTTGAATTGCTCCGCCGTGTCGCGTTCCATAACACTTCCCAGAATAACGCCGGGCGCAAAGCCTTTATAATATTTCTGCCCCTGGTTCTGCGGCCAGTGACGGTTGATGTATCCGCCGACACTTGAAGCATCCTCATCGAACACAATTTCCGGACGCAGCCCGGATTCGTATTCGCCGAACGTAGCAAGAACCCGTTCCTTCTGTTCCTCCGCCAAAATGTCGGTAATGACAACCAGCTCCGGCAGCCAGCCCAGATCGTCGGCAAGAAACCGCGTCAACGCCTGTGTGTAATTGGGATCGCCGACTACGGTAGCATAGCGCTGGAAATCGAGGTCATTGTACACATCGGCCAGACGCTCCAGGTAAGGGTAATACGCCTTTCTTTCTTCCTGGATCAATTTCTCGATTTTGATGTCATCGACGCCGAGAGTCTTGCCCACTGTACGGAGGAAACGCGAGGTGCCATGATCGCCAACCGGCAATTGAACTGTCAGATAAGGAACACCGTGTACCTCTTCGAATACTTTGGCCGCTTCGATCCCGTATGCGTCCGACACAACGATGTTGAGGCTTGCCTTGGCGGCATTTTTCAGATTGTCTAAAGTCTCGCCTTGGCCGAAGAAAGTATTGGTCTCGATTCCCAGCTTCTTAAGCAGATTCTTCAGCACACCGAGATTGCCTTTCCAGAACACGTCCTGCATCGGAACAACACCCCACAAATTGACCGTCTTGGCGTCTTTTTCCGTAGTCTTTTCCACAAAATCGCGGAATAAAGTCTCAAGGACCAGCTCATAACCGTAATAGGAATTTCCTTTGAAGCTGACTGTTTCCGCTGCCAGCACCGGCAAGTCCCCGCCCTTGAAGCGTTTGGTTACCGCATGAACATTGTCGCCGATCATTTCAACCATGCAGCCCGTAACTACAAAATATAAATCCCCGTCCATTACCTTCAGCGTGTTCTCGATCTGCTCCTGCAGCCGGCCTTCGCCGCCGAACACGATGTCCCGCTCGGATACGTTGGAGCTTGGGAGCGCCTGACCGCCGCAATAATTGCCGCCGTTATATCCCGAAGCTCCGCTTAAGGCTCCTGCCAGATTTCCGCCGCACCCGGAAGAGGAATGAAGAATCGGAATCGCCCGGGGCAGTGACTGGATGGTGCCGATCGCGCCGCCAAGGGCGCATACATATCGCGGTCTTTCAATTACTTTGCTCATGATAAACCTCCTGTCTGCGCCGGTTCCTGAAACAACACGGTCGATAAGTAGCGTTCGCCGGTATCCGGCAGCAGCACGACAATATTTTTGCCTCTATTCTCTTTGCGTTTAGCCAGCTGAGAGGCTGCAAAGACGGCCGCGCCCGAGGAGATGCCAACCAGCAGCCCTTCCGTGCTCGCCAATTCCCGCGCCGTTTCCAGTGCTTCTTCGTTCCGTACCTTGTACACCTCGTCGATGATTTCACGGTTCAGAATGAGCGGAACGAATCCGGCGCCAAGTCCCTGAATTTTATGCGGACCCGGATTTCCGCCCGAGAGAACCGGGGAGTCAAACGGCTCGACAGCCACAATCTGCACATTCGGATTCCGTTCTTTCAGGACTTCTCCTACTCCGGTTATCGTTCCCCCGGTTCCGACTCCGCTGACGAAGATATCTACTTTCCCGTCTGTATCCCGCCAGATTTCCTCGGCAGTCGTCTGACGGTGGATTTTAGGGTTGGCCGAATTGTTGAACTGCTGCAGAATGAACGAATTCGGGGTAACCGCCGCCAGCGCTTCCGCCTTGCGGACAGAACCCTTAATGCCCTCCGCGCCGGGAGTCAGTACCAGCTCCGCGCCCAGCGCCTTCAGCAGATTGCGTCGCTCTATACTCATCGTGTCCGGCATCGTCAGGATCAGCCGGTATCCGCGAGCCGCAGCTACAAAAGCAAGCGCGATTCCGGTATTACCGCTTGTAGGCTCTATCAGAACGGTCCCAGGTCCGATCAGGCCCTGTTCCTCCGCATCCTTGATCATCGCATATCCAATCCGGTCCTTTACGCTTCCTGCCGGGTTGAAGTATTCCAGCTTTGCAATTACCGACGCACCCAGATTTTTCTCCCCGCTGAAGGCCTTGAGCTCTAGCAGAGGAGTGTTGCCAATAAGATCCGTCAGTTTACTAGCGATTCTTGTCATTCCTTGTTCCTCCATTTCAATTTGGACAACAAAAGTTGCAGGTTATAAAAAAGAGACTTGCCCCCGCCATCTATGGTCAAGTTCAAGCCTCCAGTGAACTGGTTGGCATACGAGTGTAAATGAAACAGCAATATATGTGATAACAATCACAATCAAGCGGATAAAAAAAGGAAGCTAAGCGCTCCAAAGTCATAGGAGGCTCAGCTTCCGGGGGTCCGGTCAGCTTATTGCTAAATTCATATTATTTCAATGTGAATTAATGGATAATGTGGATTATAGAGAAGATTGCCCGCTCTGTCAATGAACTTTTTTCAAATTTTTTCAATATTGGTTTCAACTAAAGGAAATCCCGGAAATATCGCGAAATACTAGGCAAACTGAACTTAAGAGGTGTCAATATGGATTCATGGGCTTATCCCCTGGGCAATTTTATACCGGAAGAACATCCAGCCGCAGAGCACCGTGAAAAATGGATTGAGGACATTGCTCGCATTCCGGAGCTGCTTCGATCGCTTGTGCAGAATCTAACACCAGAGCAGCTGCTCACACCCTATCGGCCCGGCGGCTGGAATATCCGGCAGGTTGTACATCATTTGGCCGATAACGATATGAATGCGTATATTCGTTTTAAGAGGGCCTTAACGGAAGAAGCTCCTGTCGCCGGTTCGTACCGGGAAGACTTATGGGCGGAACTAAGCGATTATCAAGAAGCGCCTATAGAAACTTCGTTAATCCTTCTTGCTTCGCTGCATGAGCGGTTTGTCGTCCTGCTTCGTTCACTAACGCCGCAGCAATTTCAACGCACTGTCATAAGTCCAACTCATGGTGAAATGACACTGAATACGGCAATGCAAAGATACGCATGGCACGGAAGGCATCATATCGCTCAAATCGAGTCGCTTATTGAACGAATGGGCTGGACTAAAGAAGACAATTCATCCGCTAACAGGTAATTCTATGATCATCCGAAGAGGTGCGCTTATAGCACATTTTCAGGCTGGCGGCTGAGCTGGTACTGCTTCGGCGTGATGCCGAACTGTCTTTTAAACAAGGCGATGAAGTGGGAAATGTTGTCGTAATTCAGGTGCATCGCCGTCTCTGTAACCGTGCTCTCCTGAAGCAGCTGTCTAGCGAGTTTCATTTTTTCTAGGGTTATGTATTCGCGCGGGGCGAGACCCGTTATCTTTTTGAACAGATGGGTAAAATGCGTGTGCGACATATTATAGCTGCCTGCCAGTTCTTTTACAGATGCAAGCGTTAACAATTGCGAGTGAATGTCGCGGATGGCGCGGAACACGGGATGTTTGCTGTCGTTATGCAGACTCAGCCGGAAGGACCGGATGCGCAGCAGATGATAAGCCAGCTCCTGCGCTGCAAGGTCGACAAGAAAAATTTTGCTGTCTCCCGGGTAAGCCATGTACGTCTTCATCCGGCTGATGGCCTTCACCACGGGGTCCATCTCATCGCTCCTCAATCCGCACCTTACGACATCTCCGACCGTCGCTTTCTCCTCAAGCCCGAATTCTTCGCCCACCACCGGCTCCAGGCGCTCAATCAGTTCATCACCAAGCTCGAACACAAGCGCTTTCGTCTGGCGCCCTATGGACATTTCGACCGAGGAGTGCGGCGGAAGCAAAATCATTTCATCCGATCCATATTGAAAGCTCTCCGTTTTATTAATCCGCACTTCCTTCTCCCCGTCCAAAATCGTACACAGCTTGGAGCATTCATAAGAAGAATACTGCTCGTAGTAATGCTCCGGCAGATCATAATATAAAATCCTGATCAGATCGGTTTGAAACCCGTAATGCAGTTCATCGTACCGGCTAAAGTTCTTCAAAAGCTTTTCCATGCGATCCTCCAGAAGTTTCGTGTATTTTACCGCAGTTACGGTTAGTTTTTTGGCGTTTGAAGCCTTATTTTAATATTAGAGCAAGGATATCACATTATTTTCCAACCAACAAATAGCGAGGTGCTGAAATGTCAGGTAAAGCGAAATTTATGATGCCGGGAATGAGTCTGATGGGATCTGGAGCGCTCTCGGACGCAGGTGTAGAAATCAATAAGCTTGGTTATAAAAAAGCGCTTGTCGTTACCGACAAACCGCTCGTGGACATCGGACTTGCCGCTAAAGTCACGGATATGCTGAATCAAAATGGAATCGGCTCCGCTGTATACAGCGGAACGCAGCCGAATCCCACAGTGACGAATGTTCGCGAGGGGCTGAAACTCTACAAAGATTCCGCGTGTGACTGCGTCGTCTCACTCGGAGGCGGTTCGCCGCATGACTGCGCCAAGGGAATCGCGCTGCTGGCCGGAAACGGCGGTGAAATCGGAGATTACGAGGGCGTGGACAAGTCCGCACAGCCCGCCGCTCCGCTCATCGCCATTAATACAACGGCCGGAACGGCCAGTGAGATGACGATGTTCTGTATCATCACCGACGAGGAACGCCATATCAAGATGGCGATTGTCGACAAGCATACGACGCCGCTGATCGCGGTCAACGATCCCGATCTGATGATGGCAATGCCGAAGTCCCTAACCGCCGCTACCGGTATGGATGCGCTGACACATGCGATCGAAGCATATGTCTCGACCAATGCGACGCCGATTACCGATGCTTGCGCCCTAAAAGCGATTAATCTTATCCGGGATTATCTCGTTCGGGCCGTAGACGATGGATCGGACAAGGAAGCGCGCGAGCAGATGGCGTATGCCGAATTCCTAGCCGGCATGGCGTTTAACAACGCGGGTCTTGGCTATGTCCACGCGATGGCGCATCAGCTCGGAGGCTTCTACAATTTGCCGCACGGGGTCTGTAACGCCATTCTTCTGCCGCATGTAGAACGGTATAATTCAGCCAAAGCCGCAGCTCGGCTGAAGGATGTGGCGCAGGCGCTCGGCCAAAATGTCGAGGGCGTCGCTGCGGAAAAAGGCGCGGCGCTTGCGCTAGATGCCATTGAGGTGATGGCGGAGCGTGTCGGCATCCCGTCCGGACTGTCGGCGCTGGGCGTGAAGCGGGAAGACTTCCCTATCCTGGCGGCGAATGCGCTGAAAGATGCTTGCGGCGTCACCAATCCGGTCCAAGGCTCGCAAGATGAAATCATGGAGATTTTTGAGCACGCCATGTAACGATGTAAGCAGTACTTAAACCCGCTCGTCCTCCTCTCTACCATATATGGACGAACCCATCCTCCGCAAATGGGGGGATGGGTTTTTTTCGATATCTTGGTTGGAGCAGCTGTGCTGTCTCCTTTTTTACATTACTTCTATTACCGGTTGTTTCTTCAGACTCTTGTTCAGCAAAGCAAACATCGCGAATCCTATTCCGCATGTCGCAGCCTCTGTCACGGTCAGCGACCAGATGATGCCGTTCAAACCGAAGAATCGATGAGCTATGATAATTACCGGTATAAAGATGAGCCCCTGCGTCACGGACATGACAGCCGCCTGCCTGGCCTGACCCGCCGCCTGAAATATGCTGGTGAATAGACCGGTAAAGCCCGTAAACAGGGAGGATACCAGCATGGCCGTCAAAATCTTGGTTCCTGTGCCGATTACTCCCTCGTCGGTACTGAACCACTGAAGGACATGAGTCCTGAACGCAAATACGATTCCGGAAAAAACAATGATCAAGAGGCCGATGCAAAGACCCGTCGTCCCGATCGCTTGTTTAAATCTGACCATATCCTTTGCAGCATAGGTGTATGCCAACAAAGGGATAATTCCCATAAACAGCCCCATGCATAAAAACTCCGGGAGCTGAACAATGCGCAGAGCAACGCCAAACCCGGCAACTACGCGGTCTCCGTAAAGAACCGAGAAGTTGTTCAGCAGCAGCGTGGTTAAGATAAGGAACACAGACAGCAGCAGCTCGGATATACCGATTTTAAACGTATTCGAGACGATCGCTTTCGTCACTTTGAAGCTTCGGATGGATAACGTCAGCACTTCGCTCTTCCGCTGCAAATACCAGACATAATACAGGATGGACACCCCGTTCGCCAGAGCCATGGATACGGCGGCGCCGATAATGTTCAGATCGAAGTACAGGATCAGCAGAGGATCGAGCAGCAAATTGGCCGCTGTAGAGATCAGCATCCCTTTCATTGAGACCGCAGCAGCGCCCTCCGCCCTAACTACCTGCTCTAATGCGAAGTTCGCGATGATCAGCGGACTGCCCGCCAGCAGCGCCACCGCATATTTCCGGGTATAGCCGATAGTGTCGGCATCGGCGCCGAGCAGTTGAACGATCGGGTGAATGAACAGCAGTGCCAGCAGAATGACGATTGCCCCCGTAATCAAGCTGCCGTATAACGCAAAGGAAGCGGCGGATTTCGCTTCGTCGTTTCTTTTTTCGCCTAGCAGTCTCGAAATATAAGTCCCGCATCCAACCCCGTACATATTCCCAAGCGCCATTAATATCGTAAAGATCGGAAGCCCGAGCGTTACCGCGGACAGCATGGACGTATTGTGAAGCTTGCCGATAAAAAAAGCGTTCGTGATGGATTGGATGACGCCGACGGACATACCGAGCATCATAGGCACCGACAAATGGACGACGGCTTTGGTAATCGGCGCCTGCTCCAAATAATAAAGATTGCCTTGCCGTTCTTCTAAATGTTCATTCATAATTTCAGCCTCCATTTTTAATTAGAATTCTAAGTATATTGAGAAAAAAATAACTTACAGCTGCTGCGCGCTTAAATAAGCGTCCACTTTCCGCAGCAGATTATACAGATTCTCTTGCTCTCCCGGGTTTAGACCACCCTTGATGAGCTCTTCGGATTCCGCAAACAGCCTGTCGAACTCCCGGATTAACTCTTTCCCTTGGGGCAGCACGAACAGCCGTTTTTGACGCTCGTCATCCGGACTTACGCGGCGTTCGACAAATCCTTTTTTCTCCAAACCCTGCAGCATGCTGGTGATACTCGCGCCCCTGCGCTGGAATACCTGCTCCAAATCCTTTTGAATGATGCCCTTCTCTTCATTAGCGGAGATATAAGAGATCATTCTGCCCTGTTGGGAATTTAGCCCGTACTCGGCCAGCCGCTGGTCCGCTCTTCTTTTTAACCGGATGCCGATGGAGCGGATCAAATGTTCGAAATTGTGATCATCCTCTTGTGCCATTTTGTTCCCTTCTTTGATTAGAATTCTAACTAAATGTAGCATGCCGAATTTCCGCTGTCAACCTTCACTGGTTCCAGAATATCATTAGCAGCTTATTGGCGAGGGCCACGGCTCCGTACAACACTGCAAGTGCAGGGTGACTCATTCGCAGCAGCAGAATAACCGGCAGACCGAACATCAGGAGTTCCAGCAATGAATGCAGCGGGACCGGCAGAGCATAAGTTGCCTTGGGAGAGCCCAGCAATCCCCAGAGAACAGCCGCAGCCAGCAGTAGACCAATGGAAAGCGCCCTCTGACTCCATACACCCCACCCGATCCGGTAACCCCAGAACCCGTAAATGATCAAGACCACCAGTTCCAGTAAAAAACGAATCCCAAGGTTAAGCATCTGCAGCATTTCAATCATGATGTCATTCCTCTCCTGTCCACTGAATAATGCAATTTCGTATAAAAAACAAAAACTAATGCAGTTAGTTTTAATATAAACTAATGACATTAGTTTTTCAAGTCTATTTTTCAGGTTAATGGCTCAGTCGGCGGAGGGCGAAACGGCCTTTATTTTCGTTCTCTTCTTAGTTGAACCGCCACGCCGTCAGGCTGAGGCTCCCCCATTGGTAGCTTCGGTGAAGAAGCTCCGCTTGCCGGACCGCATCCCCGCTTCCCATCGCCAGCAGCAGCGGAATGAAATGCTCGTTTGTCGGAACGGCCCTTTCGGCGTATGGCGCAAGCTCCCGGTAACGGAATAATTCTTCCAAACTCCAGTCTTCCAGACGCTTCTCTATCCAGGTATCGAATTCCAGCGCCCATGGATCTACGGATTCGGCTCCGGCGCCCCACTTGATCTGCCGCAGATTGTGGACGATTCCGCCGCTGCCGATGATGAGAACGTCCTGCTCCCGCAGCTTCGCCAGCGCTTTACCAATTTCGTACTGCTTCGCATTGTCCAGATACCGGTTCACCGACAGCGCCACGACGGGAATGTCCGCATCCGGATAGATCAGCTTGAGCACCGCCCAGGAGCCGTGATCGAGCCCCCGGCTTGTGTCCGGCACGGCTGGAATCCCCGCCTCGTTCAGCAGTGACAATACCTGTTCGCTAAGCGAAGCGTCCCCGGAAGCCGGGTACGTCATCCGGTACATTTCCTCGGGAAATCCGGAGAAATCATAGATTGTACCATGCGTGTTAACCGCACTGACCTGCTGGACGTTATGCTCCCAGTGGGCGGAAAAGATGACAATGGCCTTCGGCTTGCGCGGAAGCGTGGCGGCAATATTTTTCAGGAAAGAGGTATATTCATGGTCTTCTATCACAAGCGACGGCGCTCCATGTGCAAAAAAGTAAGACGGCATCATATCGGTTCACTCCTTTACATGTGTGCCAAGACTATCTTCCAGCAAAAAGCTCAGCAGTTCCTGGCGGTTCGACCCAGTCACTTCATGCCCGCTAGGGTAGGTCTTAAAGACGACACGGTCGTTGAGGTTCTTGAAATAGTTCGCCGTCTCATAGCCGATCAGTACCGGGAATACAGGATCAAATTCGCCGTGCGAGATAAAAATGGACATGTTCATCACGCTGCGGTGCGGGTATTCCTTCTTTACGAAATCAGGGATATAACCGTTTAGCGCCACGATTCCCTTGATTCTATCGCCCATGGTAAGCGCAAGCGTCATCGCCAGAATCGCCCCTTGGCTGAAACCCAGCACATAGCGCCGCGCGGGATCAACCGCATATTTTTCCGTAGCGTATTCAATAAAAGCTTCCAACCGGACAACCGCCCGGTCGAACATTTCACGAATCGGTTTCCCGAGACTTCGGAGCTCATAATATTGATAGCCTTGGCCCAAGGGCAGGTCGCCGCGAATGCCGATCAGAATAAACTTGCTCTTGAGCGGCGCTGCCAAACCGAGCAAATCCTGCTCATTCGAGCCTTTCCCGTGAAGAGCGAACAGTACCGGATACCGCTCGCCCTCCTTATAGCCATCCGGCAGTACAACACTGTATTCGTATGGGATATCCATCAGCTTTGTTCGCCTTTGCGAAAGAGTACGCGGTCCAGTGACAAGCCGGATGAGCCCGCAACAGCCAGGTACAGAGCGATCAAGATGTAGGCCAAATCCAGCTCATATCCAGCAGATTGCCCATTGCCAAGCAGGCCGGAAGGAAGCTTCGCGGTAAAGATGGCGCCGACGAGCACGATAATCAGCAGCACCGATACGTAGCGCGTGAGCAGACCCAGAATCAGCATGATCCCGCCAATGAGCTCAATCCACGCCACGACATAAGCCAAAAATCCGGGAAGACCGATGCTGTCGAACCATCCCGCTACGTTGCCGAGCCCCATTTGCAGCTTGCTGATCCCGTGAGCCAGGAAAATGACACCAAATACCACTCTCATCAAAATCGTCACTGTGTTTTTCATTATTCATTTCTCCTCTCGAAATATAAGTAATACAAATTATTATTTTGTGTAAATAAACATAATCGAAGAAATGCGTTTTGTCAATAATAAATATAGTTTCTTACTATTCGTAATCTATTAACCAATTTCCCTAGTACCTATTCAATTGAATTGGTTTTTCCGCAGCCGAAAATGCTAAAATATTGGAAACCCTACATAACTTCAAGCGAGGTGACTGCCTGTGGATATCGGTTCCACAATCCGCGCCATACGCAAGCGCAAAAATATTACAATCGCCCAAATATGCGAACAGACCGGGCTGTCGCAAGGATTCATGAGCCAGGTCGAGACGAATAAGACCTCCCCGTCCATCACGACACTTGAAAGCATCGCCCAGGCACTCAATGTGCCGCTGGCCTACCTCCTGCTGCGAAAAGAAGAAAAAATGCATATCGTGCGGAAGCAGGAACGCCTGCAAACTTCCAGCGGACCCGAGCAATTAAAAGTATTCCATTTGAGCAGAACGAAAAATATGCGGATGGTGCTCGTCGAGTTCCCTCCCGGGTCATCCACCGGCGAAGCTCCCCGCGCCCACGAAGGCGAGGAGACGCATCTGGTTATTCGGGGCAGGATTCTTGCCGAGCAGGGGGAGGATGCGGCGGTGCTGGAGGAAGGCGACTCCTTTAGCTGGAATGCCTGCACTCCCCACAAGGTCCAAAATATAGGGGAAGATACCGCCCTTGTGCTCGTCTCCGTATATACCGAGGAGCAGGAAGACTGGAAGCTGATGTAGCTTACGCCATGAAGCGGGACGGATGACGGTAGAACTTTGACGAATCTTTCAGCACTGTGGTGTAACAAAGCGGGTAACACCTCCCGATATAAATAAGAGTATTAAGACCGGGAGGAATGGAAATGAAAGTCAGAAGTAAATTAATCGTACTAGTGGCGCTGCTGATTGCAGCGCTTACCGGCAGCAGTACTTTGGCTGTGACATCAATCCGTACCATTGCGGATGAGGCGCAGGAGCTGCGGGAGCTAAATGAACTGCAGCGGGACATGAAGCAGGTTCAATATTTGCTTGCCGGGCTGGCCAATGATGAGCGAGGATATTTGCTTACCGGCGGGGCGGAATTTACCGGGGAAATGCAAGCGAAGATCGACTATATTAACAAACTGCTTCAAACTATGGCCCCGGCTCTTAAGAGCAAGTATGGCTCAGCGATGCAAGAGATCGAAAGCGCTCTATCAAAGCTGTTCCAATTGAACGGCGATATGGTGCGCCTACGCGGCAGCGGATCTGTGCAGCAGGCCCAAAATGTCCATTTCGATCAAGAGCGAAGCCTGCGGAAGCAAAATGTAAATCCGGCCGTTGAAAAGGTGGTTAAGCTTCTTGCAGAGGAGGCCGCCCCGGTTGAGAGGCAAATTAAAGAAAACTCGACCCGCTCACAAACCATTTTGCTCGCGGTCGCCGTTTTAAGCGTGATCCTTGGCACAGCCGCCTCCATCTTGCTTCTGCGAATCATTTTGAAGCCTTTAAGATTGCTTAATGAGCAGATGAATGAAATCGCGGCGGGTGAAGCCGACCTTACAAGAACAATACATATTGCTCAAAATGATGAATTTGGCATGCTGGCGGGAAGTTTCAATGCCTTTGTAGCTTCCTTAAGGGATATCATCGGAAAAGTCGGCGAAGCCACTAATCATCTCTCTTCCGTATCGCAGCAATTCTTCGCAAGCGTCGAGCAGTCCAGGTCCACATCACAGCTTATCGCCGGATCCATGCAGACCATTGCCGACAGAGCTTTCGAGCAAAATAAACTTGCTGCCGTTAATGCTAGCCAGACGCGCGAATCACTGGAAAGGATCGAATCCATTTCTCTCCACTCCTCCGATATGGCCTCCGCTTCGCTTAGCATGCAAGAGCGGGCCGGTGCCGGCGAGCAGACCATTGCCCGAATGGGTGACAAAATGAATGATATCAAGCAGGCGGTTGACGAGGCGGATACGACATTAACCCTGCTCTCCGGGCAGACGGTAAAGATCGCGGAGATTACCTCGCTGATCAACGAAATTTCCGAGCAGACCCATCTGCTTGCGCTCAACGCATCGATCGAAGCGGCAAGAGCGGGCGAAGCGGGCCGCGGCTTTAACGTAGTGGCCGGGGAAGTGAAAAAGCTGGCCGGGTATTCCGCCGAATCCGCCAAAGAAATCAGTGAATTAATCGGAAATATTCGCGAAAACGCCAATCTGGCGCTGAGCAGCATGACTGACGTCAAAGCCAGAACCGCCGAAGGGAACGAAATAACGAGCCACAGCTTGGATCAGTTCCAAGAGATCCTGCGGTCGATAAGCGAGGTTTCCGGCAAAACGTCGGAAATCTCCGGCTCGGCGCAGCTTGTGCGCAGCCAGTTCACAGCCGTATCGCAAACGATGGAAACCGTAGGAATTGGAACAAGCGACATTTCGGCGGGCACGCAAGAAATTGCCGCAGCAACCGAGGAACAATTGGCTTCCGGCGAGGAAATGCGTTCCGCCGCCGAATCCCTAAACAGTATGGCGGGAAACCTCCAATCGCTGATCTCCCGCTTTAAAATTTGATGGCCGGACCTCTCCATTAAGGAGCAACAGCGAAATAGGCTGCGCCGCGTTAGAGTACTCTATCGCGGCGCAGCCTTTTATGATTCCGTGTTACTCCGGGCGCAGCCATTGCCTGGAGTTATTTTCGCAGCAGCAAATAGGCAAAATAAGGCGCACCGATTAAAGCGGCCATGACACCGGCTGGAATGCCGTCCGGAGCCGCAAGATTATGGCCGGCAAGATCGGCGGTCAGCAGCAGCCAGCCGCCGAGCAGCAGCGCGACCGGGATACACAGCTGATGCCGGGGACCGACCAGCGATTTCGCAATATGCGGTGCAACAAGTCCAATAAAGGCGATGCCGCCTGTTAGGGAAACCGCAGCCGAGGCCAGCGCAACCGCAGCAGCCAGCAGACCGAGCCGCTCGGCCGTGAGCCTGACGCCTACCCCGACCGTTACCTGTTCGCTCAGCGCCAGCAGGTTCAACGTCCGCGATTTGTACAAAATATAAGGAATCAGGATGACGAGCCAGGGTACAAGCGCGGTTATGTACGGCCAATCCGTACCCCAAATGCTGCCGGCCAGCCATTTAGCGATAAATTCATACTTCTGCCGGTCGGTGGATGAGATGATGAAGATCATTGCTCCTGACAATGCCAGTGAGCATCCAATTCCCGTCAATACAAGCCGGATCGGCTGAAGTCCTCCGCTTCTGCTGTAAGACAGGAGATAAATCAGCGCCGAGGCGAGAAATCCTCCGGCAAATCCGACGACCGGCAGCACGTAAGCAAACGAACCGGCGTCGATCGGAAAATAGAGGAAGAACACCGCCACCGCAACCCCGGCTCCCGAATTAATCCCGACGATGCCGGGATCAGCCAGATCGTTCCGGGTAATGGATTGCAGGATCGTTCCGGACAGTGACAGCGCCATTCCCGACAATAGAGTGACGAGCATGCGCGGCAGCCGGATCGAGAACAGGACAAACTCATCCTTGAAGGAGCCGCCGCCGAACAGAGTCGGCAGAATACGGCCGTAAGAGACGGACGAGCTGCCTGTCCCCATACCGATGAACAGTGTTGCCGCAATCAGCAGAAACAGCATCAGAAGTACTGTTCGCTGTCTTTTGAGATTAGAGTCCCTGATCATGACAGAAACTTCGCTCCTTTCCGCACGGTGATCAGGAAGAACGGCAATCCCATCATCGCAACAATCGCCGCGACAGGCGTTTCAAACGGCGCGTTGGCCATCCGTCCCAGCGTATCGGCCAGGAGCATAAATGCCGCTCCGCATAGGGCCGACAGCGGCACTATGGACCGGTAGTCGGTTCCGGCGAATGTTCTGACGATGTGAGGAATCATCAGGCCAAGAAACGCCATATTCCCTACAAGCGCGACCGAAGCCCCCGCGAGGACAATGATCATCGCATAGAGTACGGTCTTGATTTGAGCCGTCCTCATACCAAGTCCAACTGCCGACGTTTCGTTCAGGCTGAGGATGGTAAGCGATCTCGACAGAGCGGCTGAAACCAAAATTCCGATAATAATAAACGGAGCAATGGTGCGAACCTGCCCCCAGGATGTGCCCACAAGACCTGACGCCGTCCACATGGATACATCTTTGGATATTTTGAAGAGCAGCGCGACTCCCTCGGCAACAGCAGTCAACAGTGCCGATATCGCTGCGCCCGCAAGCACCAGTTGAACGGAGGAAAGTCCGTTCCTTGAAGCGGCTCCAAGCCCGAATACGAGCAGGGCTCCTGCGGCGGCTCCAAGAAAGCAGGCCACGGTCATGCCGAAATAGTCCAATGAGGGAAGGAATGCCAGCGCGCAGGCCAGCGCCGCATTTCCGCCCGAGGTAATGCCCAGCAATCCGGGATCGGCCAGCGGATTCCGCGTCAGACCCTGCATGACCGCTCCCGCCACGGCGAGCGCGGCGCCGACCAAGACGCCCGCCGCTACGCGCGGAAGGCGGATTTCGCGGATCATGGTGATATTGTCACCAGCCGCCTGCGATGTCAGCGCGAGCCAAGCTTCATGAAGCGTTGTGCTCTTCGCCCCGACAACAAGAGAAACCGCAAAGGACAGGATTAGCAGTAATGAAGCCGCCAGCAGCTTGCCCCAAATCGCTCCGGAATGTGCAGATTCAGCTTTCATCGCCGGTCCGCTTACTTGCCCAGAAGATTCCGGGTAATAAAATCAAGCTGGTAATCCAGCGTCAGCGCGTCATTGAAGTAGAAGGCTCTGGCATCGACTTCATAGACCTGATTATTCTTGACCGCCGGAATATTCTTGTAGGTTTCGGTCTGCTGGAAAGCATTGTCCATTGCGGAGCTGCGGCTGAAAATGACATAGTCGCCCATATACTCCGGCATCACTTCCTGCGAAAGCGCGTACCATCCGTCTTTAGCCACCGCGTCCTTCACCTTTTGCGGCATATTCAGCTTCATGCCCTGATACAGAATTTCCGTGCCGCGGCCCCAGTGGTCGCCGAATACATAGAATTGCTTGGCATCATTTTCAATGACCGATACGCTCTTGTCGCCGATTTTCGCCCGGATCTCCTCGCCTGCTTTTTCCATCCGCTTCTTGAAGTCGTCAACCCAAGCCTGGGCTTCCTTCTCCTTATTCAGCAGCTTGCCGATTTCCAAATGCTGCGTCAAATAATCGACCTTGGCGTAAGTGAAGACTACGGTTGGAGCAATTTGCTTCAGCTTGTCCACATTCTTCACATTGTCAAGCCCGATGATTAGGTCGGGTTTCAGCTCGATAATCTTCTCCAGGTCCTCATCGGATACGGCTTCCACATTTTTCAGCTTATCCTCGAAATTGGGGTTCATTTTGCTCCACGAATCAACCCCCACCAGGTTGACGCCCAGCGACAGCACATTACCTGCAAAAGACGATAGCACAATGACGCGCTGCGGATTCGCCGGCACTTCAACCGGACCGTTCTCGGACTGGTAAGTAATTGTGCCTGTGTTGCTTGCCGCACCGGCTTCAGCTGTGGCCGTACTTTCTAGACTAGCCGTCGCTGAAGCATTACCGGAAGTTGGACTGCTGCTCGCTGCCACGCCGCCGGAATTGCCGCTGCTACTGCCGCATGAGCTGACAATAATCGCCATCAGAATCAGAACCGGGAACCATAATTTCATCATTTCTCTTTCCTCCTAGGAATGAATATTAATTATGTATTAGTGATAATGATTATCACTATCAACGATATATACTTTAAATTCTTCGCTTCCTTATGTCAATCTTTAAAACAGCATATCTCGCGATTTACCCGCCGCACACTTTGAAACTGCCATTCGCTTGAAGCCAGTGCGGCTCCCGTGATAACTTAAAATGGAAAGTATAGCGGTATTATGGGTAAGCAGGATGCTGCTTTAGGAGGAAGAGTGAGTGAACAATCTGAAAATAAAGACCTGTTCGGAGACCGACTTGGAGCTGTTGGCGGAACTTAACCGGCAGTTGATCGAAGACGAGAAGCATGATAACAAGATGGATACCGTTCAACTAAAGGAGCGGATGAAGAATTTTTTGGATGGGGATTACCAAGCGTATCTGTTCTCAGAGGACGAAGATGTCAAAGGCTACGCCCTAATCCATCATGGCCGCAGCCCGCTGTATGTAAGACATTTTTTTGTTTGCCGGCACTGCAGAAGACAAGGCTATGGGCAGGCGGCTTTCCGTAAGTTGTTGAATTTTCTGGAAACGGACAGGCTGGATATCGAGGTAATATACTGGAATGAACGAGCTTATGCATTTTGGAAGTCGCTCGGGTTTCGTGAAAGAAGCATATATATGAGATTGGAACGATGAGACTGACGAGGCAATTCTCTGGGTTGATCGTGAGGATTCTTTAAATGTTTGTATGTCTCAGTAAAATGTTACACGTCAGGAATAAACAAAAACAGGGGCAATATGCCTCTGTTTATTCATTAAATCTTCCCATAACAATGGTGTTATAGTATTTTCCGTCCGAAAGAACTTTGTCTTTTTTTAAAATCCCTTCTATTTCAAACCCAAGCTTTTTATAAAGTTCAATGGCTTTATCATTTGTTTCCAGCACACCATTTAACATTATTTTTTTAATACCATTCGAGTCAGCCCATGAAATCGATTCTGTTAACAGATTTTTCCCAATGCCATATCCCCAATAATCTTTTAATACACATATTCCAAATTCTACCTTATGGGAGAATCGTTTCAACGGATTTCCTTCGCATCTTGAAAATCCAACGATCTTATCATTAACTGCCGCAATTAAAAATAGGTTCCTCGTATTTTCAGTATCCGTTTTAATAATCTGTTCAAACCCGGGTGTGTCTATGAACGCCTCCCCCGGCTCTCTGTCCAAATTTTCAGTCTCTCCGTCGATCTGCACTCTTATTTCTGACAAAGCTTGTGCATCGGTAACAATAGCAGATCTAACCGTATAACTTAGCCCATTTACGCAGAATTCCCGTTGGTTAATTATTATCATTACATACTCCTTTCAAACTTTAGTGGATTGAAAAAATTGGACATAACAGCGATTAGAGTAACGTTCCGCTAAAGGAGCGTCCATAAAAAGAGTGCCTTAACCGCCATTCGCATGGCTGCTGAGACACCCTCTTATAAATCACACAGTATACTCCTTATTTGGAAATCTCCACGCGGGAGTTTCTTTTCCAATTCTGCTGAAACAGCGATTGAGTATGGCCTTTCAGCTGCTGAAGATCGACGGAACGCAGGTATTCCCAGCCCAGCCATTTCATCTTGGCATGCGGCGGCAGTCCGTTGTCCACCTCGGCATTAAGCGCCGGGAAGGAGCAGGCGGCCACCTCGCGGCCAAGCTGCGGACCGGTCATATAGCGCGCAATCGGCTCAAGATCCCGGTACCGGTCTTTGCGGACCAGCATGAACAGCGGATTCGAGATCGCTCCGTCCTCCGGCCACACGATGGTTACTTTATCCGGTCTCGGACTATACCGGGCAAAACCTAAAGGCAGCACATAAATCGCCGCGCCTTCTGTGGAACCGCTGCCCGCGGTCTTAGCCATCTTGGAACCATGCCACCCGTCCTTGATTGTCACGCCTAGCCGGCGTATTCCTTCGTCGCCATGCTCTTTATGCGTGTACATCAGCAGCAGCTCCGATACTTTTTCGGTGGAACCGATGACAATGACATTATTCTCGTAGACGGGATTCATCAAGTCAGCCCATTCTCTCGGACGCGGCAGCGAACCGATCCGGGTCTCGTCGATCATCATCACATAGGGATAGATTCCATACAGCGTATAAGCGCCAAAGGGATCAATCAGTTCCTGGGAAAGCGAAGCATTGATCGGCATGTCGACGGATTGAAACACATTCTTTTTCAGCAGATTGTCCCGGAACTCAGCACGGAAAAAATCGCTAAAGCCGCAGCCGCTCACAATGCCCGGGAAGTCACGGACGTTCTCAGCCAGCCATACGTTCCGGTATGGATTGCCGCTTCCGCAATTTCGGGGCAGGTAACAATTGAAGCTTCCGCCGGTCTCTTCCCGGTAATCCGTCATCCAATCATCGAAGCAAGCCTGAAACCGCTGGCGCATCAAACAGATGGTCATTCCCAGAAAGTCAAGATCTCCCGCTGATGGCAGCGGCCGGTCTTCCTCCCCCTCATTAAGCAGCGACAGCAGGGTATCCCCCGGTTTCGCTTCGCTCTTCAGCATCCGGTTCAGGTAAGCGTCCGCTCCGTAACGGTGAAGCAGCTCCTCTGACGAGCCCGCATCAAAAAACTCCTTAAGCACACCCTCTTTGTCCGGATAACGTTCCAATAACTCGCCAAGCTTCAAATACGTTCTGATTGCGCCCATTTTCTGGCCTCCTTTAGCTTGTGATGCCTCCTCTATGATGACTTTTCATGTTTCCTTAGATTTTCTTAAAAATTTTACAAAAAGGGCGTGATTAATGTCATACTTAATAAAATTGCTCTCAGGATTTCAGGTTTTTCAAATCACTTGGTTGATTCGCTTACCAAGCGTCGCGTCGTCCGTTGAGTTATAGGAGAAAGCCGCATGTGTGCCGATTCTTTCGTAGGCACTGCGCTTGACCAGATTAAAAGCTCCGATACCGAGCGATTGCGGCGCTTTCGGATTCTTCACCTTCCAGAGCATGCCGAAGGATGACGCGCTAAGAAAGATAAATGCGCCGTACCATTTCGAGAACAAATGACTGCCGTGGAAATCGGGAATAAGGGTTAAATGATCGAGCCGCCCCTTCCGGCAGTAGGCCTCCGCCTTGGATACACATTCCGGTTGAAATAGGATATCCCCATCCGTAAACAGCAGCCACTCTCCATTCGCCCGCTTAACTCCCTCGTACAAGGCATGGCTTTTTCCCATCCAATGCTCCGCTAGCTCCTCTATATATACTCCGGATACATTAGGATACTTGGCGGCCATCTCTTCTATTATCGCCCTGGTGTTGTCCGTAGAGCGGTCGTCTACAGCAATAATTTCAAGGTTCGAATAGGTCTGACCGGCAAGCGAGCGGATGCAGCGTTCCAGCGCTTTATGCTCATTTCTGGCGGCGATGATCACCGAGATCAGCGGGGGCTCTTCCAGCGGCAACACCTCCGTCTTGTACAGTTTACCGATCTGTGCAACCTTGGCCGTATACAATAACGCCATGCCTCCCCACATCAGTGCGTTTATACCCGAAAGCAGCCAATACAACCATTCCATGCGGCATTCCCCTTTTCGCTTTAAATTTGTACGAACGTTCTAATCTTCCGAAAAAAAATACGGGTTCCCTACTCGGAAATCGCCCGTAGAAACAAGGACACCGTCTCCCGGTACAAATCTTGCAGCGACTCCTTGTCCAGTGTGTGCACGTACGCATTGAGACCGCCGAGCCATCCGCTGAACAGCAGGCTGAGCCGCTCCGCGTCCCCTTGCCTGAAGTCGCCGCTTGCCATTCCTTCGCTAATGATTTCGTGGTAAGCCCCTATCGGCGTGCTCGCCAAACCATACAGCGCCTGCAAGGTGGACATCTGCACATCCCTAAGCGCCGCCAGCTCCTGGCCCGCTTTCAGCAGATCCTGCTTATAGTTGTTCATCACGAAATCGGCAATGGCGTACAGTTTATCCGAAGGAGAGGAACAAGTTAAAGCGCGCTCCCGCCAGCGCTCCCCCCAGCTTCGAATCGTCTGCTGCGCCAAAGCAACGAACAGCTCCTCTTTACTCTTAAAGTGATAATAAATATGACCCTTGCTGTGTCCAGTCGCCTTGGAAATATCCGCGATCGAGGTGGCGGTATACCCTTTTCGCGAGAACAGCCCTTCGGCTTCCTTCAGCACATCCTGCCGGACCCGTTCGCTGTCGTAGCTTCTCTTGGCCACTGTTCCTCACTGCTCCCCTTAGATATAGAACGATTGTACTAAAGTGATCATAAAATAAATTCCGCTCTTTGGCAAGCTGGAAGTAACCGGGAGACTTCCCGCCTCCCATCCCTTCCATTATTTTCACTCCGATTCCCGCTCAGTCTCCTCATGACGGTCAATCTTAAAGATACTGACAGATTTCTGCAATTCATCTGCCATTTGAGCTAAGGTTTGAGCCGTCACTGCCATTTTATCACTGGCTGCTGCCGCTACTTTCGTTGCCGCCATGATACTCTCAACTGCATCCCAGGCGCCAGCAGCCTGAACGGATTGCTCTTCGCTTGCAGCGGCGATGTTCGTCACCTTCGCTCCCGCTTCACTGACTATTTTTTGAATATCTCCAAAGGTCTCGGCTGTCTTATGGGAATAAGTCACGCTTTCCTGTACGGCAGCTGCACTGAGCTGTATTTTTTCCTGAAGGCCCTTAATCATGCCGATGATCTCTTTCTCAGCCGAACTGCTGCTTTCCGCAAGCTTCCGAACCTCGTCGGCAACTACTGCAAAGCCTCTTCCCTGCTCTCCGGCCCGGGCGGCTTCGATGGCCGCACTAAGAGCAAGCAGGTTGGTCCGGTCGGCGATATCCTCTATCATTTCGACAATGCGGCCGATCACAAGCGAGTTTTTCTCAAGCTCCGCCATATGGACACGAACGTCATTCATGCTGTTCAGCGAGATGTTGACTACTTCCGTGCCCTTATCGATTATTCGGGCGCTTTGTTCGGAAAGCTCGGCAGCCTGTTGGGTATTCTGCACTACCGAGTTAATGACTTCAGTCAATTCTCTGAACAAAACATTAATCTTACCTTCAGACTCTGCCCGATTGCTGTTGCTTCCGGCAATTTCCTTACTCGTAACGGAGATTTGCTTCGAAGCGGCCTCCAAGCTTTCAGCGCCCAGAAGAATGCTGTCTACTATTTTTCGCACATTTAGGATCATCGTATCCACGGCGTTTGCTATTACTCCAACCTCGTCTGTTGTGCCTATGCCTGATGCGATTCCCAGTTCTCCCTCTGCAGCTTGCTTGGCAACGCTCCCTATTTTTCGAAGAGGTCTAGATATCATGCCGGAAACAAAAATACCCGTAACGATAGTTACAGCCAACGCCGCTGCAGTAATCCAATAAACAAGCTCCCGGCCTGAGGCAAACGCCTCTTTCCCTGCCTGCTCAGCCCTTTGTGCTTCGCCTGCGTTGATATCAATTAGCTTATCGAGCGCGGCTAAGGTGTCATCTCTTCCTTGAGCATATACTCCGTTAGGATCATTAAGCTGCCGAAGCAGCTGGTTGTTTTGGTGGCTTAACGCCATTTGAATGATTTCATCAACAGACCGATTGTAGCTGTCCAGAGCCGTTTCCAATACCGTCAATTGTTCCTGGGATTCCGCAGTAAGCTCTGTCTTCTTGAATTCCTCCAGTCTCTCGCTGGCAGCGGTCATGTCGTCTCTCAGTGATTTGATCGTTAATGAGCTCTCGCTTCCGCTATTCATATATAACTTACGTAATTCATTTCTCGATTGGTTGAATAAATCTTTAGTTTCCATGAGCGGCTTGATTGCCAGGAGATGATTCTGATACATGTCATTGAGCCGGCTGTTTATTTCCCCGAGCTGCTTTATACCGATTAGACCTACGAACAATACCATAATGCCAAGCACGGAAAAAGCCAACAGAAGCTTAACAGCGGTCTTAAAATTATAGAACCATTTCATATGATTTCCTCCCAGGCTAATCACTTTGTTAATTGATTTCTAATTGCCCAGTAGCCCTTCCAGCTCCAGTATGCCAATAAGCTGCTCGCCTCGGCTCGCAATTCCTAGAAATACTCCATGACTGCTTTCTTCATATGCCGCGCTGAGTGGAGAATGAATCTCTTCATATGCCGTGATGTGATTGACTTTGTCTACAATTAATCCAATGAGCTCTTCATGGCGGCATATAATGATTATTCGTGATGTTTTGGTGTAAGACTCATCCGGCATCCCCAGCAGGTTCCTAAGACTCATTACCGGAATGATCCTGCCCCGAAGATTGATTACGCCTTTAACTGTGGGTTTGCTGAATGGAATATCGGTTACGCCCTGCATTTTGATGATCTCGTGAATGTCTTTAATTCGAAGTGCGCATGTTTCTGATCCAACTGAAAGCTCAATAAACTGCTCGCCCTGTAAAGTGTCTATGTCCTTTCCCTCCTTTTAATCAGGACCTTTCTCAGACTGATCTTAAAAATTTTCAGCAATTCACACTTAAAAACGAACTGGCCTTCTGCCCTAAATTATGATTTAGCCGATAAATTTGTGAAGATCACTTCCGCGAAATCTTGAAACCCGATTCATTAGCGGCTCCGGCTGCCGAGTATGTGCGGCTGGGCGGCTAAATTGAAAAAGGCAAGCCGTTCATACAGACATCAGTCTGTAAACGGCTTGCCCTAATTCAAATTTCCGTATTAATCAACTGGCGTTTCTAAGCGGTGTATCGCCCCGCTTACGCCCAGTTTCCTTGTCTGAACACCGGTTCGACGGTTCCGTCCGGCAGCTCGCCGTCAATATCGAGCTCCGCCGATCCGATCATAAAGTCCACGTGCGTCAGGCTGACATTTGCCCCCTTCGCCAGCAGCTCCTCCTGCTTAAGCTTCGTTCCTCCCTCGATATTGACGGGATAAGCGCTGCCGAGCGCAAAGTGGCAAGAGGCATTCTCGTCAATGCCCGTATTGTAAAAAATCCGGTTCAGCCGCGATATCGGCGAATCATGCGGCACAAGGGCCATCTCGCCCAGATAGGATGCGCCTTCGTCCGTCTCCAGCAGCGAGGCCAGATGCTCTCGTCCGGTGGAAGCGTCAAATTCCGTTACCTTACCTTCTTTGAAAGTCAATTTGATTCCGTCCACAAGCCGTCCGTTCAGATTAAGCGGCATTGTACTGCTTACAGTTCCGTTCACGCCGGTACGGTGCGGCATCGTGTACACTTCCTCCGTCGGCATATTGGCGACAAAATAGACGCCTTGTTCATTCTCCCCGCCTGCCGCCCGCCACAAATGGCCTTCCGGCAGCTCGACTCGCAGATCCGTTCCCGGCGCGCGGTAATGCAGACTTTTGTAACGCTTGGCGTTTAGCTTCTCCTGGCTTTCCTTCAGATTCGCGATATGCTTCTGCCAAGCGGCGACGGGATCGCCTTCCGCTTCGACCCGGTTCATCTGGAAGATCGCCTTCCACATGGCGTCAATGCGCTGTTCCTCCGGCAGATCGGCGAACACTTTATCGGCCCAGGCCCGGGTCGGAGCCTTGACCAGCGACCAACTGATCCGGCTGTTTCGGGTATAGGCCTGGTACTTCTGACGGGCAACCGCCGCCGCTTTGACGGCTGCTGACACTTTAGCCGAATCGATGCCGCGAAGCAGCTCTGGATCGGGCACTTTAATATGCAGGATCGCGCCGCCCTCTTCAGCGAATTTCTCCAGCATATCCGCATGCCACTGCGGGTAGTAGCCGAAGGAATCCTCCGGCGCTTTCTCGTAACGGATTCGGGTAACCGCTTCATCGTCCCAATCCACAATGACGTATTTGGCTCCCGCTTCATACGCCTTGGCCACAATCAGCCGGGTCAGCTCGGCGGTCTCCAGCGGAGCATGGACCATCAGCACCTGTCCGGGCTGAATGTTCACTCCCACTTTGATAACCAAGTTTGCGTATTTATCCAGCATCTGTTCAAAAGAAGTCATGCCCTCTAATCCTCCGATCGTTCTGTTTTGAACCGCATCCTGTTAGTGTATCACAACTCCGCCCGCTAGGATCTCCCCATCTCAAATGATCCGGTACTGCGGGCACCGAAGTTCCTTAAAATCCGTTCAGTTCCAGAACGACCGGACAATGGTCGCTGCCCATAACCGCGCACTCGATCCGGGCATCGGCAATAGCGGGAGCCAGCCTTTCCGATACGAGAAAATAGTCAATCCGCCAGCCCACATTTCGCTCCCGCACCTTTGGCATATAAGACCACCAGGAGTAGACGTCCTTTTTATCCGGATACAGATACCGGAACGAATCGATAAAGCCCGAGGCCAGTAGCTCGGTCATCTTCCCCCGTTCCTCAAGCGTAAAGCCGGAGTTGCCGTTGTTGGACTTCGGATTCTTCAGATCGATTTCCTGATGCGCAACGTTCAAATCCCCGCATACGACAACCGGCTTTTGCTTGTCGAGGCGCTTCAGATGAGCACGGAAACGATCTTCCCATTCCAGCCGGTAGGCCAGCCGCGAAAGGTCGCGCCGGGCATTGGGGCTGTAGGCGTTGACGAGATAGAAGCCCTCAAATTCGAGCGTGATGACTCTCCCTTCCGTCTCCTCCTCTCCCTCAATTCCGATGGAGACGGACAGAGGTTCTTTTTTGGTGAAAACGGCGGTTCCGGAGTACCCTTTTTTAACGGCATAATTCCAATACTGTCTATATTTCTCCCCGTGGTCCAGGGTGATTTGCCCTTCCTGCAGCTTCGTTTCCTGCACACAGAAGATATCCGCGTCTTCTTCCGCAAAATACTCGTTAAACCCTTTGTTCACACAGGCTCTCAGCCCGTTGACATTCCAAGATATCAGTTTCATGATTTCTTAAGCTCCTTACTTTCTCATGCTTCTGCGGGCGGATCGGTATGGATGTCCTCATCGGGACTCGTGAGCACCCAGCGGGTAAATGTAACCTGGAACCCTGATCTGGTTGGCGCACATAGAAAAGGACCGGCCTGCACATCAGACGGATACGGAAAACGGGCAACCCTGACGGTTCGCCAAGCATCCCGATCTGCTCTAGCTCTGATGATTACGGCATCATTAAGCCGCGACGCGCGAATGGTGATCTCTTTTCCAGCCCACTCAAGCACAGGGGACAAAGACCAGTCCGAGTATGTATCGGTTACTACAGCCCCAATATGGGGAACGCCATCGTTGATTTCAATCCCCGCTTTGATCCACTGGGATGGGCTATGCCATAACATTAATCCCGCCTGATCATATAATTCGGAGAAATGGTCCAGCTTAAAGCTGACCTCGGCAGCATATTGCCTCTCCCATGAATGCAGCAGGGCATGGCCGCTATCGTGCTGAAAGCCGTACATCGTTTGCTGCCAATAGTCGCTGCGCTCTGCGGCTTCAACAATCAGTCTTTCGCGGTCAACGCTGCTGGATACAGGCTGGTTCGTCCAGATTCCGTCCGGCCAGTTTATCGTTTGAATCTTCACTTCGCATTCCCCCTGACGCTATTAAGAATAGCAGTTTTCCATCGTTACTTCCATTATCTGTGGAATGCTGGAGTATGGCAATCCGACCCGCTCATGGTAAAATGATTGAACTATGCCAATAAGGAATACACCGAACTCTTCTATGGAGAAAGGAACGAAAATAATGAGCGAAGACCTTAAGCTGCTGGTTCGGGAACTTGAGGAATTGCGGGACCCGGACGCGGCGCCGGCCATGAGCGCGTATCAACGGAATCAATTTCCTTTTTTGGGCGTCCGAACTCCCCTGCGCAGACAAGTCCTTAAGACCTTCCTGACGGCGAATCCGCCGAAAAAAGAATGGATTCCTCTGCTGTGGGAACTGCCCGAACGCGAGTATCAATACTGCGGGGTGGATATCGCGCAATCCCTGCGAAAAAAGCTGGAACCCGCCGACCTCCCCATGATCGAAGCCTGCATCACCCGGCACTCCTGGTGGGATACGGTCGATCTACTTGCTTCAAACGCCGCCGGGTTTCTGCTGCGCAAATACCCCGAGCTGCAGCCGGAGTATGGCGAGAAATGGCTCCATTCAGACAATATGTGGCTCAACCGCACAGCTATTCTTTTTCAGCTTCATTATAAGGAAGCAACGGATGAGACGCTGCTGTACCACTATATCCGCGAGCATGCGGCGTCCAATGAATTTTTCATTCAAAAGGCGATCGGCTGGGCTTTGAGGGAGTATTCCAAGAGCAATCCCGCGTCAGTCGAGGCATTTATTGAGCAAGAGGAATTGAAGCCGCTGAGCCGGAGAGAAGGACTGAAGTGGCTGATGAGAGCCGAACAAACGCAGTAGAGCCCTCCCGGTAAGGGAGAGCTCTTCATGAACCGCAGAACGGTTAGGGCGTAAGATCAGTTATTCATAAATGTATACACTTGAGCCAAGGACATCTGTCTTCACGCCGAATATCTTTTGCAGCGAGTCCACTTCGATCCATGCTGTGCCCTGGCTGACCATCGTCTCGCCGGCTTTGACCGGAATGTGCTTGCCGCCGTGAACAACATGGATTTGCTTCTTGGCGCTGTCCCATGTCACATCCGATCCAAGGCTCTCCAGAACGCCGCGCAGCGGAACCAGCGCTTCACCGTTCACATATTGTCCGAGAAGCCCAACCACTTCTTTACCATCCGCATACACCTGCAGCTTGTCCGAGAAGGTCACGCCGCTCTCGATTTCTTTGATCACTTCAATGACGAATTCGGAGCAGTAGTCAGCCGATTTCGGATCGAAATCCTCTGCATACAATTCGGAATTCGACAAGATCCGGATGCCCAGAAAAGGAACATTGAACGTCTTGGCTACCTCGGCAACCGCTCCGGTCTCCATTTCTTCCGCACTTGTGCCCAAAGTATCATGCAGTTCCTTAATGCGGTCGAGTTCTCTGTTCCATGCGTCCGAAGTGCCGATTACTCCAGAGACCACTTTACCGTGCTGGTACCGGTCCGCTACGCTCATTGCCGTCTTATACAGTTCAGGGTCCGGCTCAACCGGCTCTGTAAGCACCTTCCAGCTACCGGTGTCAACTCCCGCCCCGGCGTCCCGATGTGCGGATTGGAACCAGCCGTAATTAATGGATTTTTCGCCAACCACGATGTCAAACTTGTGAAGTGCCGGGTCGTGACCGCCCGCCGTTCCCTGGTTGATGATCGCTTTCGGATGATATTTCTCAATTAAGAGCGTGGTTGAAGCGGAGGCGTTCACCATACCGATATTCGTTTGGGAGACGACAACCGGAACACCCTCGATTTTGCCGGAATAAAAATGATATGAACCGAATGTTTCCGTCTTATAATCGCCCATTTGCTTCAGGAAATAATCGACTTCCATGTCCATTGCACCTTGCACAGCGATTGGCCGGACCACTTGACTGCTCGCGGCTTGGACTTGCAGAGGCATAAGAATCAAAAGAAATGCGAAACTGAATAATAACCATTTTTTCACCTGCGATCACCTCATAGAGTTATATTTTCAACATCTAGAAGATAATCGCACGTCAGCTTTAGCGTCAATTACATAACATGCTTTATGTCAATCCGCACAAAAAAACAGGTATATTTTGTTATCCAATCTAAATTTCGTTGTAAACTTATGGATTATTATTATTTTCATGTAATTTTTATTCACACCATAATGCATAAAAGTTAACAGGTCTGATCAGCACAGACAGCGGTCATTCCGCCTTTTTACAGAGCATTAACGACCAGCTCCAAATCCTCCAAAGGCTGATCCATTACCACGGTCAGTTCACCGGCGGCTCGGTCAAAATGCCATCCCTCGGCGAGCGCCTCCAGTTCTTCCCGGTCCTGCGCTTCCGTCCCGAAATCCAAGCGGCACCCGGCAAACCGGAGATGCTTAAACGTTACGGTCCATTTCTTCCAGCCCTCGGCGTAGCCGTGACTAGCGGGATGAACGCGCAATGTTACGGCTCCCTCCGCTCCTTCCACCGTCAACCGGTACAGATTGTAGGAGTTGTCCTTAAATGCATAAGTCGTTCCATCATCATCGTACAGGTCAAAGGAGCCTTCGCCGCTTGCAGGTGTATAAATATCCAGCAGCAGCTCCGGCGAGCGTTGAAACTCGGTCGATGCAGCCGGTGCGGTACGGGGAATGATTGCCCCTTCCTTAACGTACAGCGGCAGCGTATCCAAAGGAGCGTGGGCCATAAAGTGACTGCCTCCTTGTCTTCTTTCGCCCGTCCAGTAATCGAACCAGTTCCCTTCAGGCAGGTAGACGACACGGTGATACGTATCGGGGCGATAGACGGGAGCCGCCAGTATCTGATCTCCCAGCAGGAATTGATCGCACAGGTTCACCGTATGGGGGTCGTCCGGGTATTCCAGCAGCAGCGGCCTTATGACCGGCATCCCCGTCTCGGCAGCCTCCCGGAATACGGAATAAATCAGCGGCATCAAGGAGTAGCGCAGGCTGATGTAATCCCGGCAAATATTCTCCACATCGGTGCCGAAGGACCAAGGCTCCTGGCGAACGGTGTCAATCATGCTGTGATTCCGGCAAAAAGGGAACAGCGCTCCCATCTGCGTCCATCTCGCCAGCAGTTCTCCGGTCGTGTGATGGCCGAATCCCCCTATATCGGGACCCGCGAAGGCTACGCCCGACAGTCCCAGATTAAGCACCATCGGAATCGCAAGCGCCATATGCTCCCAATAGCTGCGGTTGTCGCCCGTCCAGACAGCCGCATAGCGCTGGATTCCGGCGTAGCCCGCGCGCGACAGCACGAATGGACGGCGTCCGTCCAGATTATTAGCCATCCCTTCCGCGGTCGCTTTGGACATCATCATGCCGTAGAGATTATGAATCTCTCCATGCGTTGCCGGATGGCCGTTATTGCCATGAAGCGTATCCGGCTCGATCGTCTTGCATTCATTGAAGACCGAAGGCTCGTTCATGTCATTCCAAATGCCCTCGATCCCCATCTCCGTATAGAAACGATGGAGACTTCCCCACCATTCGCCAACCTTCGCTTCCGAGAAGTCGGGGAATACGCTTTGACCCGGCCAGACCGGACCGATAAATGGAGTACCGTCCGGCTTCATACAGAAGAAACCCGAATCCGCCCCTTCCTGATAAACATGATAGTCCGGATCGAACTTGACCCCCGGATCAACGATGGGCACAATTCGGATGCCAAAGCTTTTCAATTCCGCAATCATCGCTTTTGGATCGGGAAATCGGACCGGATCAAACGTAAACACACGGTACTCATTCATATAATGAATGTCCAGGTGGATGACGTCGCACGGAATTTCCCTCTCACGAAAAGTGCGGGCCAGCTCCAATACTTCCTCCTGATCCATGTAGCTGTAGCGGGACTGATGATAACCGATGGACCACCTTGGCGGCAGCTGAATCCGTCCGGTAAGAGCGGTGTAGCGCCCTACCACATCCTTGATTTGCGGTCCGGCGATGAAGTAATAATCCACCCCGCCCGTTTCCGTATGGATTGAGAACGCCTGCTCCGAGCCGCGCATGTCAAATACCGATCTCCCCGGATTATCCAGAAAGATCCCATAGGCATTCCCCGGCTCGCCCACGATTAAGAAAGGAATCGACTGGTACAGCGCATCAATTTCCGGCACATGCGGACTAAAGTTATCAGAGTTCCACATTTCATAGCGCTCTCCCCGTTTGTCCAGAAACCCCGTCTTCTCCCCCAGTCCGTAATAATGCGTATTCGCCGTTGCCTGGAACAGAGCGGCCGCCGCCTTGTCCTCATTCCAAGCAAGCAGCGGATTATGCGCCATAATCTGCCCGGACTCATTCAGGAATCGAAGGCTGCTGTCATGTTTAGCGACCTCAATCGTTATGCCATCCGTTTCAATGATATAGGCGGACTCGGTGTCGCTTACCTGAAGTTCCTCTTCTTTCCCGCCGGAATTCTCGTCGTACCCGATGACCGCCTCCGTGGTGCGCAGATGAATCGGGTCTTCAGGCCCGGCGCCGGCGAACAGCTTGATCCGGATGATTCCTGTACGTACCCTGCCGACGGCGAGTTTGCCATTTTCACAAGTGAAAATTACGAGCCCACCTTCCGCAGTAACGGCCTGAACGCGTCCGAGCGTTTGCGTGAACGCGGCTGCGTAATCGGCCTGTATTTTATCGGGACTGATCTGTTCGCTGGTTAACATGTCTTGATCCTCCTGAACGTTAGTTGAACGTTAATATCCTTGAACTTCACTTTATGGCTAAATTGGTTAAAATTTATATTTAAAGCAACGTGCTCATCCCTTGTCTGCCCCAGCCGTTAATCCGTCTACCAAGAAGCGCTGCATCAGGATGAACAAGATGGTAACCGGAACGGCAGCCAATACGCAGCCTGCGGCAAACATCGTAAATTCATTCGAGAAACGGTCGCCGATCATGTCGAACAGACCGACCGCAAGCGTCTTCTTGTCCGGCGAACGAAGAACCAGCTTGGCAAAGATAAAGTCGGTGAACGCCCCGGTAAAGGTCATAAGCGCAGTGTACACTATGAGCGGAGTCGATAGCGGGAGCACGATCCGAAAGAATATCGGCATATGCCCGGCTCCGTCAATCCGCGCGGCTTCCACCAGACTTCGGGGAATTGTGTCGAAATAGCTTTTGGCGAACAGAAAATACAGCGGCGCTCCCGCCGCATATACGATCACGACAGCCGTGTGCGTATTCAGCAGATTCATCTGATTGAGCAAAATATAGATGGCGATCATGCTCATAAATCCGGGGAACAATCCGAGCACCAGCAGGATGCTCATCAGATTTTTGCGTCCGGTAAAACGAAATACCGAGAACGCGTAACCGGTGAGCAGGGTAAGAATCGTGCCGAGAATCATGCTGGAGACCGCAATTTTCAGCGTATTCATGTACCAGACGCCGAACGGATGCTTGGCGAACAATTCGGTATAATGGCTGAGCGTATAAGAAGCCGGCAGGATCGTATCGCTGAACAGCGCGTCTCCGGTACGAAAAGATGACATCAGCACCCACAGGGCCGGATAGGCACAGAAGGCTGTAAGAAGAATAAGCGCGATATAGCTGAAAGACAGCCGGATCGTCGTTCTCGCTTGGTTTCCGGGTCTCATGAAGCATCCTCCTCCTTGAACGCTTTGGTGCGGCGGACATTCCAAATGGCAAATACGGAGAGCACGATAAAGATGAAGATTCCGATTACCGATGCATAGTTGTATTTCCCCTGCTCCATGGACAGCTTGAACAGCCAGGTGATCAGGATATCAGTATGTCCGGCGAACTGGAAGTCTCCGTTAAGCGGCTTGCCGTTCGTCAGCAGGTATACAATATTGAAGTTATTGATATTAGCAACAAATTGCATGATAATCAGCGGCGCCATTGAATACATCACCATCGGAAAAGTGATCAGACGCGTCTTCTGGGAGCCGCTCGCACCGTCGATATCCGCCGCTTCATACATATCTTTCGGTATGGTGGACAGGATTCCGATAATCATCAGCATGGAGACCGGGAAGCTCAACCAGAAATTGACCAAGACGAGCGTGATCTTTGCCCAGAGAGGATCGGACAGCCAGGGAGCCTTGGCGATCCCGAGCATGCCCAGGTATTGGTTGACAGGTCCAAATTGTCCGTTAAAGATGTTGCGCATGATCAGGGTGGAGACGAACATCGGGATGGCAAAGGGCAGAATGAAAGCCGTCCGCCAGAACGATTTGAACCGGATTCCCTTGGACTGCACAAGCAGCGCCGCCGCGAATCCGCCAAAGTAGCCCGTGATTGTCGCAAAAAATGCCCAGATAAACGTCCATAATGTCACACTGTAAAAGGTGTGGCTCCATGCCTTGGTGCGCAAAAGCTCCTTGAATGCCTGAAGTCCTTCCCAGTTGATCAGATGGGCAGGCGGCATGGTTTCCCGGGTGAAGTCGGTAAAGGCTACCAGGATCATAAAAATAATCGGCATCACCGTGAAGAACACGACACCGAGTATCGGAACGGCCAGCACGATGTGCGGGAAGCGGTATGCCGCCACAAAGCTAAGCGTCTGCTTGAACGTATTGGGCCTAACGCCTTCTTCCCGCAGCTTGCCGGTCCGGTAAGCGTCCTTGATGCCGGCTATATACAGCCAAATCAGCACAAGCATGATGAACACCGTGATCAAACTCTCGACCATTAGAAAGATCGAATGATCGCCCATGACCTGCTTGTATATTCTTCCGACCTTCTGCAGGTGAGTCTCCGTCTCACCAAGCGTGACGAGCGCCCAAAGCGCATGGGGCAGACTTGTCACCGCTGTAAATATGCCGTACACGTAAAAGGCCAGCATAAGGAACCCTTTGACATACTGCCGGTTATAGATCTGGCCTAGTCCCATCGCGATAACGGATAACAGGGCGGCCTTTTTTCTGAACTTTTTGGAAGGTTCGGGATACTTAGACCCAATCGCCAGCTGCTGCATCTCCTTTCAACTCCTATCCAAGTAAGGGATCACCCGGAAAGCCCCGGATGACCCCCTTTTTTTATCTCCGCTTATTTCGTCCCTATGCTTGTCTTCATGCCTTCCGCTGCTTTGTCAAGGGTCGCCTTGACATCGGCGCCGTTCCAAACCGCATCAAATGCCGGGTCCATGTATTGCCCAAAGTATTGCATTTCCGGAAGACTTGACCACATGCGGCTGCTTTCTATCTGTTTTAAGAAGCCCTGCATGATTTCATCTTTTCTAATGCTGTCGTCAATTCCTTCGGCAGCCGGAATGGAGCCGATTAATTCGTTATCTTTAATCTGCATATCCTTTGAGGTAATAAAATTGGCGAACAGCTTCGCCGCATTCGGATATTTCGAATACGTGCTCACATAATACGAAGTGGTTCCCGCCAGTGTAACCGGAGCTTTCCCTTCCGGCATGGCCGGCAGCGGGATAACGGCTACTTGAAACGGAAGCTTGCTGTATTTGCCGATTTCCCAGCTGCCATCCAAATTCATGGCCAATTTGCCTTGTTCCCAAAGTCCATTCTTCGCGTCTCTGGTCATGTCGGTCAATTTGAACGGTAAAATGTCTTTTAGCGATTTTAAGAATGTCATGCCTTTAACCGACCCTTCATTGTTAACGCCGATATCCGTCGGGTCCGTTTCATTGCTGCCAAATATATAACCGCCGTAACCGGTCAGAAAGCTAAAGAGATAGAAGGAACCACTGTCAAACATGAAGCCGTATTTATTGCTTTTAACGTCATTAAATTTCTTCGAAAACGCAATGACATCGTCCCATGTATCCAGCTTGGCGTCCTTCACCAGATCTTTATTGACATAAAGCCCGTACGTATAAACTGAACGAGGATAACCATACAGAATCCCCTCATATGTCGATGCGTCAACAGCCAGCTTACGATTGATGGTTTTGGTATCTTCTTCAAAATAATCGTTCGGCAATACAAGGCCGGCATTGACAGCCCCACCAAGGAAATCGTTCGTCATCCCGAATACATCGGCACCCGTACCGGACGGTCCATCCGTTGTCATACGGGCTACGCTGTCCCAGTAGGCAACGTCTTCTACCGTTACTTTAATGTTGTATTTCTTTTCAAACTCTTGAACGGCGTAATCGCTGAAACCATCCTTGATCGTCCAAAAGGTCAACTCCGCTCCCGGTTCCGGCGTTAATTCCTCCGTCCCTTCCGCTACCGCTTCCCCGCCGGAATCGGCGGCGGCATTTCCCGAATTCTCTGCCCCGGAACCCGGCTTGCCGCCGCAGGCCGAGAGCACAAATATCAACATCATACAAAGTGCGAGAAGTCCCAATTTCTTTGTCATTTCAAATCTCTCCTTTAGTTTGTAGATGAATAAGAAAGACTTTAGTCAGTCAGCGCCCGGCAGCTTTCTCTTACGATAATTTCATGGGGAAGCACTTTGGATTCACAGCTTCCGGTTCCTTTTTCCCGAATTTGTTTAAGCAGCATTTGCGCGGACCCGGAGCCCAGCTCGTACACCGGCTGGCGTACGGTCGTTATTTTGGGACGATAAGCTCCGGCAATCGGAATATCGTCAAATCCCATGATCGATACATCCTCCGGGACCCGCAGACCGCTGTCCTCCGCCGCCCGGATCGCCCCGATGGCAACCATATCACTGACACAGCAGACAGCTGTCGGCCGATCCACCCGCGCGAACAGTTCCATCCCGCTCTTGTAACCCGAATCAAGGTCGTAATCCTTATCAAAGAGCCATCCTTCTTGGTATTCAATGCCGTGATCGGCCAGAGCCTGCATATAGCCGTTATACCGCTCAACCGTTTGGTAATACTCCATCGGTCCGCTGAAAAAAGCGATGCTGCGGTGACCCAGCCCGATCAGATACTTTGCGGCATCATAGGTGGCCTGGTAATCATCGATGTTGATGCAAGAGAACCGGCCGTCCTTGTCCGTGTGACTGGAGAATATAACGGGAATATCGTTCTTATCGAAGAAATCGATTTGCTCCTGTTTCGGAGCGGAGGTTAACAGTACAACGCCATCCACATACTTATCACGAAGCAGATTTAAATAATGGAGTTCAACCTCCGTATCCCCGTTCGTATTGCAGAGCAGAGTCGTATAGCCATGCTGGAAGAGTTCTTTTTCAATGCCGCGAACAAACATCGAAATAAAGGTATTGGCGACATCCGAAATCAGCACACCGACCAGCATACTCTCCTTCATAATCAGCGTCCGGGCCACGGGATTCGGATTGTATCCGAGCTCGTCCACCACTTTCATGACTTTGTCACGCACTTCAGGACTGACAGGCTTGCTCCGGTTCAGCACCCGCGATACTGTGGCTATAGAGACATTCGCCAGTCTGGCCACATCCTTGATTGTAAATGACATGCTTTCACCCCCTTTGTCATAATCAGGAAAACCTTTTCCTCACACTCAAAAAAAAGAGAAAAGTTTCGTTACTTACCTTTTTCAACTGTCGGTTAAGCACTTAAGAAAAGAAGGAAAACCTTTTCCCGCAAACGAAAACAACATTTCTGAATCTTTCATCTTCGATACAATTGGTATTTGCGATAATAATACTATCGGGAATAAATGAATGTCAATATAAATGACACACTTTAATTAAATTTTTAGTTTTGTCATCTTACATTACATATATCGATAGGTATTCAGTGTTAAAATTCTCCTCTGCACTGAGGGAGTTTAGAATGTTTATCATATCACTATTCATAATAATTAGTGTATACTAATACATATTTTACTATATTTTTTCGCTATTCAGACTCGCCCATCTTTTATACAAGGACGTGATTACCGTGAATTTTCTGGATATTGAGGAGTGTAAGCCGGAACAGATCCAAGAAATTTTTGGCCTGGCCGACCGGCTTTGCCAGAACCGGGAGCAACCCCTGCTTCAAGGAAAAACGTTCGTTTTATTATTTCCCGAAACCAGTCTTCGCACGAGAGTAAGCTTTGTGAAAGGCATCCGCGATCTGCGGGGTGAGTGTATCTGCATGTCCCCGGAAGCTCTGAACAAGAGAGAACACCTTGCAGATGTCATAGGCTATATGGAGAACTGGGCCGACGCGGCCATAATCCGGCATCCGGACCTCAATAAGCTTCGGGAACTGTCGCGTTATGCTTCGATTCCTGTCATTAATGCGATGACTTCGGAGAATCACCCGTGCGAAATTATGTCCGACCTCTATGCAATCAGCAGACGGAGACCGGATTACAAGGACCTGGTTTATACCTTTGTGGGCCCGGGAAGCAACATCAGCCGGACATGGATGAGCATGGCGAAGAGGATGAATTTAAACTTCCACCACGTCTGCACTGAGGGCAATGCGCTTGGGCCGGAAACCGCCAATTATACGTTTCATACCCGTCTGGAAGGGATATTACAAGACAGCGACATCCTGCTGACCGATTCTTTGCCGGAGGAATTCCGGACTGCCGAATACATAGGGAAGTACCAGTTAAATTTACAGCGGATGCGGACGGCCAAGCCCGGTGCGCTGCTCAATCCGTGTCCGCCCTTTTTCAGAGGGGAAGAGGTCGCAGCGGATGTGATTGATACAGATTATTTTGTAGGATATGAATTTAAAAAAGGTCTTCTGTATGTCCAGCAGGCCATTATGCTGTACTGCCTGTATCACTCCAAACATGCGGCTACTTAATGAACCTGACAAGCACTGGACCTCTAATGAGGCTCGGCGCCGTATAACAAGAAAGACCTCCACTGAACCTATACTAGGATTCATGGAGGTCTTCTTATTCCAGCTTATTTGAGCAGGTACATTCTTGCTTCGTAAGGACGCAGCGTACCGGCGGAAACTTCATCGCTGTAGTTGGAGATCAGCAACTCCTTTTCTCCAGCCAGCTCTTCAGGTATTTCATATGAAACGGTATTTCCATAAAAATTGCACAGCACGAGCAGCGTGGTCTCACCCAGCGTGCGGGTATAACCGAACAATTCCTTATCTTCAGGGAACAGCAGCTTGTAGTCGCCGTAAACGATTACGTTATTTTCCTTGCGGAGCCGAATCAGCTTCTTATAATAATGAAATATGGAGTCCGGATTCTCCAATTCGCCCGCCGCATTGATCTCCGTGTAATTCGGATTGACCCGAATCCAAGGCTGGCCCGCTGTAAATCCCGCATGTTCGGAAGCATCCCACTGCATTGGCGTACGCGCATTGTCGCGGCCTTTGGCGTAAATCGACTCCATAATATCTTCGTGGGCGTATCCGCTTTCGATCCGCTCTTTGTATAGGTTAAGCAGCTCGATGTCGCGGAAATCCTCAATAGGATAGTGCACATTCGTCATGCCCAGCTCTTCACCCTGATAAATGTAAGGGGTGCCATGCATGCCATGAAGTAGGGTGGCCAGCATTTTGGCCGACTCCACGCGGTATTCTCCGTCATTTCCCCAGCGGGAGACAATGCGCGGCAGATCGTGGTTGTTCCAGAACAGGCTGTTCCAGCCTTCGCCCTTCAGCTCCGTCTGCCATTTGGACAGCACCTGCTTTAATTTCAGGAAATCCAGCGGCGCAAGATCCCACTTCCCTTTCCCTTCCTGCTCATCCAGCATGATATGCTCGAACTGGAACACCATGGAGAATTCACTGCCATCCGGATTGCTGAACAGCTTGGCGATCTCTGGAGTAGCGCCCCAGGTTTCGCCTACCGTCAGCAGATCTCCCTTTTGAAAAGTTTCCCTGCTGAGCTCTTGAATATACTTGTGAAGATTCGGGCCGTTGGCGGTGATTTTCCGGTCGGGCTCTTTGGCGATCAGGTCGATTACATCGAGCCGGAAACCGCCCACTCCCTTATCCATCCACCAGTTGATCATATCGTAAATCTCCTGCCGGACTTTGGGATTATCCCAGTTGAGGTCCGGCTGCCTCACAGAGAACAGATGCAAATAATACTGCCCCAGCTCCGGCACCCACTCCCACGCGGACCCGCCAAAGCAGCTTCGCAAATCGTTGGGCGGCGTTCCTTCCACCCCGTCTCTCCAGACATAGTAATCATGATACGGATTGTCCTTGCTTTTCTTTGCTTCGAGAAACCAAGGATGCTCGTCGGACGAGTGGTTCAGCACAAGATCCATGACAATTCGGATGTTTCGTTTCTTGGACTCGTTAATCAGCGTCTCCATGTCCTGAAGCGAACCGAACATCGGATCGATATCCTGATAATCGGAAATATCGTAGCCATTGTCATCCTGGGGCGATTTGCATACCGGAGAAAGCCAGATGGCACCGATTCCAAGCTCCGCCAAATAATCCAGTCTGGAGATAATTCCTTTCAGGTCTCCGATGCCGTCTCCGTTCGTATCCTGAAAGCTCCGAGGGTAGATTTGATAGACTACCGTTTCTTTCCACCATTTATTATTTCCCACTGTTATCCCCCTTACCTACAGCCACCACATTTCGCCGAGCTGCTCCTGAATTAGCACCTGGTTCAGATTGTCGACCGCTTTGGAGAAGCCTTCATTGATCGACATCAACCCGTCTTCATGCTCAATGCTGACGACATAATCATAGCCAACCAGACGCAGCGCGCTGACAATGTCCGCCCAGGTCTTCAGATCATGGCCGTAGCCAACGGTACGGAACTGCCAGGCGCGGTCCAGCATGTTGTCATAGGTCTGCATATCGGTCAGGCCGTACTTATTGACATTGATCGGATCAATGACCGTATCCTTGGCATGGAAGTGATGAATCGCTCCGGCCCGGCCCAGGATATGGATGGCCTGCACTGGATCGATGCCCTGCCACCACATATGGCTCGGGTCCAGATTGGCGCCGATCACTTCACCCGCCGCTTCTCTCAGGCGGAGCAGCGTCGCCGGCGTATGCACCGAAAAGCCGCCGTGCAGCTCAAGACCAACCTTGACGCCATATTCAGCCGCAAAAGCCCCCGTCTCCGTCCAGTAAGGAATGATTTTATTCTCCCATTGCCATTTCAGCACTTCCTGAAAATCATTCGGCCAAGGCGCAACCGGCCAGTTCGGATATTTCGCATCCTCATGGTCTCCGGGGCAGCCGGAGAACGTGTTGACAACCGGAACACCCAGCTTTTCAGCCAATTTTACAGAATTCAAGAAATCCTCGTGATCCTTCTGCGCCAGCGCTTTTTGCGGATGCAGCGGGTTGCCGTGACAGCTGAGCGCGCTGATGATCAGTCCTCTCGACTCCACCGCATGCTTGAACTCCTTAAGTGCGCGCTCGTCTTCAAGCAGCAGCTTCGGATCGCAGTGGCTTTTTCCGGGATTGCCTCCTGTGCCGATCTCTACCGCTTTAACTCCTTTTTCCGCCACATAGTCCAGCGCGTCCTCCAGCTTGCGGCCCCCGAACAGTACCATAAATACGCCAAGTTTCATGGATTGCGTTTCCCCTCTCCGTTTATCGTCTTATTTATTCAGCACCGCTTGAGCGGCTTCCTGAGGCTGATTGTCCTGGGTTCCGTCAAAATATACGGTCCGTCCGGTGCGTGCAGATTCATAAATAGCCTCCAGAATTTGCGTAACCACAAACGCCTGCTCCGGTTTGACCAGCGGTTCTTTGTCTAGGGTCACCGCTTCAAGCCACAGACGCGCTTCACGGTCCGCTTCGCTTTCTTCATCTCCCGAGTAGAAGGCGACTCCGCCCGGAGTAAGCTCGATATTCGTCTCATACAGACGGCCTGAGCGTTCGCCGTTAATGCGAAGTCCGTCAGTCATATCGGCCCCGGCTTCCGTTCCGCACAGCAGTGTCTTCGCTTCGCCGTACTCGGCGACGTTCAGCGCCCAGCTCGATTCCAGCGCAATCGTCGCTCCGTTCTCCATCGTGATGAAGCCGAACGCGGAATCCTCAACCTTGAACTGCTCCGGGTCCCACGGACCGAACGCGTTAGCGGCGTTCTCCCGCTGTCCGAGCTTATGGAAGACGGAGCCGGTTACGCTGCGCGGCTTGTAATTGTCCATCATCCACAGTGTCAAATCAAGCGCATGCGTGCCGATGTCGATTAGCGGGCCTCCGCCCTGCTTCTCTTCGTCCAGGAATACGCCCCAAGTCGGCACCGCGCGGCGGCGCAGCGCAATCGCCTTGGCATAGTAAATCTCGCCCAGCTCTCCGCTTTCGCACAACTCCTTCAAATACTGGCTGTCATTGCGGAAACGGTTCTGGTAGGCGATAGACAGCTTCTTGCCGGTCCGGCGGGCAGCGTCCAGCATTTCCTGCGCCTGAGCCGTCGTCTTCGCCATCGGCTTCTCGCACATGACGTGGCAGTCGGCTTCGAGCGCCGCAACCGTAATTGCCGAGTGGCTGTCATTCGGCGTACATACATGTACTACGTCGATGCCGCCGTCTTCCAGCAGCTTCCGGTAGTCCGTATACACCTTGGCGCCTTCCGCGCCATATTTTTCTGCGGCTTCCTGAGCCCGTTCTTCGATAATATCGCAGAAAGCGACCAGTTCAGCGTTCTTTTGACGCGAGAGGCTTGGCAGGTGCTTGCCGTTTGCGATACCTCCGCAGCCGATAATTGCGATTTTAAGTGTGTTAGACATGAATATTGCCTCCTTGTTTATAGTTTGTTTCAAGCCACTTTATACTATCCGCTACGCTGTCCAGCGGCGGCCGGCTGCAGAAGTCCTGCTCCACAATGGCCCACTTGACGCTGGCCTGTTCCGCCGCCTCCAGAATGGCAGCAAGATTCACTTCGCCTTCGCCAAGCACGACCGTTTCCGCCGAACCGTCCTCCTGCCGCTTCATATCTTTCAGGTGAATCAGAGGCAGACGTCCCGCGTAACTTCCAATATACTGCACAGGATCGTAACCGCCGTAATACACCCAGCAGGTATCCATTTCAACCTGGAGAAGATCTGCCGGAACCTCCCGGTACAGATAGTCGAACGCCGTCAGCCCGCCGCTCTTCTCCCGCAGCTCAAAATCATGGTTGTGATATAGCAGCACGGCGCCTTTCTCCCGGCATTTCTCTCCGAGAATCCGTAAATTGGCCGCAACGCTGCTCCAATCGCTCCGCTGCTCCTCAGTGAGATAGGGTACGATCAGAAATGGACTGCCGAGCTTAAGTATGTAGTCGATCTCGGCATCGGCATTCTCCAGCAGAGCATCATAGGGCCTGTGCGCTCCTATAGCGGTCAACCCGGTTTCTTCAAGCAGCGCCATAACTTCTTCAGCACTCCGGCCGAAATAATTAAAAAATTCAACGCCGCTATAGCCCAGTTCGGCCACCTTGCGAAGAGTTCCTTCAAAGTCCCTTTCCAGTTCTTCTCTAACCGTGTAGAGCTGCAAACCGATCTTCATCATTTCTGTCATCACTCCCGCAGCATGTAATTGAGCATTGTTGTTTACCTGAACAATAAGAGTTTATCTATACATCAGCTGCACCTTGATCCTCACGGGATTAGAACGCCAATGTACACAGGTTCCCTTTAATTTTTGGGCGGTTTTTGCGTTTTTTGAATTTTTTTCGCTGCCCGAGAACTAGTATCATCGTAATCTGAAAGCAAATATAATAAAATGAATAATATGATTAAAACATGAACAATCTGATTATCTTTTAGCTGCCTGAGGAGGACATATGCAAAGCGAAGCACCTTGTACTATTTTAACCGCCGGATTCTCCTTCCATCATAAACCTTTCCAAATGTCAGAAGCGGAAGGCTTCCCCCATTATCTCATTCGCCTTCAGACCGAAGGGGGCTGCAGCGCCCTGATTGACGGTGAGATCACGCGTGTTGAGAGCGGCGGCCTGATGCTCATTCCGCCTGGCGTTCCATACAACCTCATTATCGACAAAGAGAAATTTCCTCTTGGCGAGCCGCGCGTCGAAAGCGGGGATTATCATATCTTTTGCCGGGGGGAGTGGATTGACCGGTGGTGGAACAGCCGCCTGCGGTCTTCGCTTATGCAGATTCCGCTTAATGACGCATTAGTCGGACTTTTCCGCCAGCTCGTGCTGGAACAGCGCCGCCTGTCCGATTTTTCCCCGGAAATCTCAAGCTGTTACCTGCAGATTCTGTGCATGGAGATCGACCGTCTTACCGTAGACCGTCCCTCCGTCTCTACAAGAGGATATCTGGCTTACCGGATGAAGCAGTTTGTTGAGGAAAATGCGGCGCTTTCTTTCCATCTGGAAGACGTCGCGGCCTATGTCGGCATTTCCGTCTCGCGCGCTGTCCATCTGTTCAAGGAGGCCTTCGGTACGACCATCGTCAAATATGTAAATGAAGTCCGCCTGGAAATGGCCAGGGAGCGGATTGTATACAGTCCGATGCCACTAGAGCATATCGCAGAAGCCTGCGGTTTCGTGAACTATACGTATTTTCACCGGCAGTTCCGCAGACGGTTCGGCATGTCGCCCAAACAGTTCCGCACGCATGGCAGGGAGTTGGATGCGCCTGCGCTTATGTAGGGGAGGACGAGCTAGCGATTTTAAAATATGCGACTTTAAAATAGGCAAAAAAAGGAGCGTCCTGCCATTCCGGCGGAACACTCCTTTTTTTCTTATAATCTTCAAGTATCGAATGATGGCTGCTCCGGTTATGCCTGCTTACGATATCGCCTGACCTTCCTTCGAGCGTTTGCACCCGCTGCCCGTGCAGATCCGGTAAGTGCCTTTGAAATCGAGGCGATGGTCAGTTACGGAGAAGCCGTATTCCTTTTCCAGTTTCTCCTCCAGTTCCGCAAGCCAGTCGTCCTTGATTTCGGCCACTTTGCCGCAGGAATCGCAGATCATATGATGATGCATATGTTCATGTTCTTCGCTGCGCAGGTCGTAACGGGATACACCGTCGCCGAAGTTCATTTTCTCAACGAGATGAAGTTCGCATAACAGTTCAAGCGTCCGGTATACTGTCGCTAGTCCAAGCTGCGGGAAGCTTCCCTTGACGAGCATATATACCTCTTCGACACTTAAGTGGTCCTTCTCGTTGTCGAGAAGCACCTTGACGATAGCTTCGCGCTGCGAGGTCAGCTTATAATTATGCGCGGCAAACTGCTGGGTGATCGTATCCATAGGATTCATGACAAATTCCTCCCTTTCGGACGGTAAAGTCTTGCTCGCTTCCGGCGAAGCATGTCTTTCTCTAGTTCAATACCCGGATGTTAATCGTAAAACTTCCTAGATAAGAATTATTATAATAAGCATATCAAATGTACAGCAAAAAGGAAAGAGGCAAGCCCTGGCAGCCGCGCCAAAGGATCGCATTTCAAGTCAAAAAAACCGGAAGCGATCCGCTTATAATAGTCCTATACAATCGCAGAAAGGACTGCCGCCATGCAATACTATCAGCAGATTCAAAAAGCCGTGGATTATATCGAGCGAAATCTTCAAAAGGAAATCGGGATGCGCGACATCGCTTCATCGGCCTCCTTCTCCCCTTTCCACTTTCAGCGCCTGTTTCTCGCTATTTCGGGCTTTACCGTACAGGAGTACATCCGCAAACGCAGGCTCACCGAAGCGGCCCGCCTTCTGTCAGATTCGGATGAAGGCATTCTCAAGGTTGCCCTGGCCTATCAATATCATTCCCAGGAGGCTTTTACGCGCGCTTTCGAGAGCTATTTCGGGATGACACCAGGGAAATACCGGAAGAAGAATCAGGCTTTCGCCAGTCAGCCTCCGATCAGTTTCCTGGATGACCTGGGAAGGAAAGACCAAGAATTCGAGATGGGCAAACCGGAAATTATCCATAAGAACCGCATACGGATCATCGGCTGTGAATATCAGACAAATCTGAATGAAGGGCGGCATTACCGGGATATCCCCGGTTTTTACGACGAATTCGGAAGGAACGGCCGCTATCTGCATCTCCCGGATAGACTGGCGCCAGATATGGTCTACGGCGTTTCCTGCCGCTTTCAGGATGACGGCGGATTCTCCTTTATTGTAGGTGAGGAAGCAGGGGAATGCGCGGAAGTGCCGGACGGTCAGTACATCAAATTCGATCTACCGGAAGGAAAATACGCCGAATTCAAAGCCTATGGCCCAGCCTGGAATATTCAAAAGATGCGGGATTTCATTTACGGTGTATGGCTCCCCCATTCGAATTACGATCGCGGGGAAGGGCCTGATTTTGAAGTGACCGATGTGCGGAACTCCACGTTCCCAGAGGACATGAGGATCAAAATATTTATTCCGCTTTCTTGAGCAAAAGCCCATACGGATGTGTGCCCGGAGCCCATACCTTATAGCAGATCCCTTATCTGTAAGGAGGATTACCGGGTGCTTAAGAAGACGAAAAAAAGTGATGCGTTCGTTACGGCGGACGTACTGGTCAAAGTGGCGAAGGGCATGCTGCCGTTCTACCGGGCAATCGCCGGAAACCGGAGCTATGCAAGCGCATGGTCCCGCGCGGTCGTCGGAGCCGACCTGGGGCTTATGCATTCCCTGCTGAAGCTCGCGTCGCCTCAGGCCGCCCGGCAGGGATACGGTACAAACGCCATCGGTTATTTTATTACCTATACATTTCCGCTGCCTATTGCGTCCTATACAAACGGTACTACCATCCCGCCGGGACTGGTACAGTTTACGTTCAGTACGGAGGTACACCGCCGGATTGCCCGCGCTGTCCTGCCGCTGTACCGCGAGCTTGCCTTTAACCGGAATTTCGCTGCCGCTCTTGCCCGGGGCATTCGCCAAGGTGACCGCAAGGCGGTTACCTCCATGGTTCGCGGTTTGGTCCGGACCCGAGGGCTGCGGTCGGTGAAGATTGAGGAGTCGGGAATTGCTCTCCTGTTCAAGTACAGCGATTCCCATTATCCTTACCGTAATCTTTTGTTCCGTGAATTGGATTAATTAGCCTTTCCGTCCTCCCTCCCGCAACCTTTCCAGCCTGTCCTCCGTTTAGAGAATATGGCGGCTTCCCAAGCCGTACTCAGCAGGAGGTGCAGCAGTATGATATCAACTAAAAAGTCTTTAGCAGCCTTTTCAATCAGCGCAATAATGATGCTCTCGGCAGGAAGCGAAAGCTTTGCCGCCGGCAGCGAATTCACTGATATCGGTTCCGTTCAGGGTAAGGATAAAATCGCTAGTCTGAAAGACCGTGGGCTCGTTAAAGGAGTATACGGATCGCGTTTTATGCCGAAGTCTGTCATAAGCTCGGCGGAAGGCATCCAGTTCATTTCGGGCGGTCTGGAGCTTAATCTTGACGCCATTAGATTCGTAAAGGCTCCCGTAGCAAGCGATATTTTCACCAAGGTCAAAGATGACGAGTGGTATGCCAAGGCTTTTATTAACGCGTACTATAACGGCGTTGAAATCCCTGCGAATATCGATCCCAAGGAACCGATGACCAAAGAGCAGTTCACCGTTCTTCTCGTTCAAGGGCTCGAAAAAGGCAACATTCTGCCGATGATCAAGATTGCTCCGGCAAAAATTGCCGATGAGGACCAAATCAACCCTGCGAGCCAAGGCGCTATTCAGCGGTCCCTCGTATATAAGATCAACACGCTGGACAAGGATGGAAAGTTCAATCCGGGAAGCAAGCTCACACGGGCTGAGGCAGCGGTTATGCTGTATAATGCGCTGGAGTATTTGAAGGCTTACGGAAATAAGTAGCCCTTATTGCCATTTATGATTATTCAATTAGGATGCAAAAAAACGGATACAAATAGACCTGATAAGGAGTTTCCTCATCAGGTCCATTGTTTTATGAAGGACATCAAGATACATCCTCCTTATCGGCAGGGTTATTGAAACCCGTCTTTTAGCCAAGCGCTGGCTAGAGATATTGCACTTTTGGCCGCGGCAGTGTCTGATAATGCATTTAACATAACGAAGTCATGGATTATTCCTTGATAACGTACCGCAGTGACATCAACACCAGCCTCTCGAAGTTTATTCGCATAAGCTTCACCCTCGTCCCGCAGGACATCAGCTTCGGCTGTAATGATCAAAGCCGGCGGAAGACCGCGAAGCTGCTCGGTAGTTGCCCTCAGCGGGGAGGCCGTAATCTGGTTTCTTTCCTCAGAATCGCTTGTATACTGATCCCAGAACCACATCATCCCGTCCCGGCGCAAAAAGTATCCTTCGGCGAATTGATGATAGGATTCCGTATCAAATGAAGCATCCGTAACTGGGTAGAAAAGGAGCTGTTGTCCAATAGCAGGACCACTGCGCTCTTTGGCCATCAGCGTGATTGCCGCAGTCATGTTGCCGCCGACACTATCGCCGGCTACGGCTATGTGATCCGAATCAAGCCCGTGTTCTTTGCCGTGCTCTGCGATCCACTGCAGCACAGCATAGATTTCTTCAATGGCCGTAGGATACTTCGCTTCAGGGGACAGACTGTAAATCGGGAATACAAGAGCAGCTCCACTCTTCACGGCCAGTTCACTGATCAGCCGATCATGGGTGTGTGCGTTGCCGAACACCCAACCTGCACCGTGTATGTACAGAATGACAGCCAGATTCTTCTCAGCAGCATGTTTCGGACGTAAAATCCGAATGGATACGTGGCCGCCTGGACCACCTGTAATACTGATATCTTCTATGTCAACGTCTAGCTTTTGAACCTCGCCCGCCTGGGCTTCGTCGACCGCAATTCGCCCTTGTTCCGGTCCTAGATCGAATAAGAATGGCGGATTGGCTGTAGCCTTAACAAAATTTTGTGCTTCCTGCTCAAGAACAAGTTTTTTCTCCATGTTTTTTCAATCTCCTTCTATCATTTTATTTTGGGCTAACTAACTTCTTGATGAATGTTCCAAGCCAATCCGCCTTTGTATCTATTATTGTTCATGTTTAAACTTCCTTTCTTTTTTTGAATCAGACACATTCAGTTTAAATTCATCAAGAAAATAACGCTTCAAAAACGTACAAGTACGGAGTTGTTATAGGAAGATACCCCCCTCGTTTATAGATCAATCAATCTAAAATGACCAAAAATATCGGTAGCTTGTTTATCGCTTCAACTAAACGAGAAATACCATTTAAAGAGCACCCCACAATGACAGTGGAGCTTTTGTTGGGTCGAAGCTTCGGGCAGAATAATTGAAAGAAGGTTTACTTCCAGCACGATTCCTTTATAGAATATAGAAGTAGTTTTACATAAAGGAAGTGCAGGAAATGTCCAATCCAGGAATCAACAATGACAACAGGATTAATCCATTCAGCGCGGACTGCGAACAATGCTTTGGTTTGTGCTGCGCAGCATTGCCGTATGCCAAATCAGCCGATTTTGCCATGGATAAAGCCGGGGGTACTCCCTGCCCGAACTTGCAATCGGATTTTCGCTGCGGCATTCATAAAGACCTTCGAACAAAAGGCTTTCGGGGGTGCACCGTATATGAATGCTTTGGTGCGGGTCAAAAGGTGTCCCAAATCACCTATCCGGGAAACGATTGGCGGGATCATCCGGCGTTGGCACAGGAAATGTTTGAGGTATTCCCTATAATGCAGCAGCTGCATGAAATGCAATATTACTTGAACGAAGCGCTCAGTTTGGAAGAAACTCGGCCGATTCATACAGATTTGCGGAATGTTCTTGAAAAAACGGAAGAGCTCACCCGTCTGAATCCGCGCTCGGTTCTGGAGCTTAACGTCCCCGCCCATCGGGCGACTGTCAATGACCTGCTTCTGCAAGCAAGTGAACGGGTACGGGCAAAAGCTGCGCCGAAGCATAATAACAATCAAAAATTACAGAACAAAATCCGCAGGGGCAGTGACCTCATAGGCGCAAATCTAAGAGGAGCCGACCTTAGAGGAGCTAACTTGCGAGGCGCTTTGCTTATTGCATCCGACCTGAGAGATTCCGACATGAGAGTAACTGATCTGATCGGCGCCGACTTTAGAGATGCCGACCTTAGCGGCGCTGATCTCAGAGGGAGCATTTTTCTTACGCAAGCACAAGTTAATTCAGCTAAAGGCGATAGGAATACCAAGCTGCCGCCTTCATTACGCAAGCCCGATCATTGGTCAAAATAATGGCGCGATCGAAGGAGGCCGATACGATGGATAACAGTGTTACGGAAAAAACACTTCGCAGCGTCCCCTTCCTGCACGCAGAAGCAAGCATCGAGCCGATTAATAATGGCTATTCCGGCGACCATAAATACCGGGTGACGCAGAACGGGAGCAGCTATCTGCTGAGGATCTTCGATGACGGACTATATAGGAACAAGCTGGCCGAATTCGATGCGCTGAAAAAGATGGAAGCCTACGGCGTCAAATGCTCAAGGCCGCTGGAAATCGGGTTACTGCCTGACACCGGGCTTGGTTATTACGTTCTTACATATATAGAAGGCGAAGATGCAGCGGATCAACTGCCGCTTTACTCTCCTGAAGAGCAATATCGCATCGGATACGAAGCGGGTAACGAACTGAGAACCATTCATCAATGCAAGGCGCCGCCCGGAATGTCCTCGTGGGCCGAGCGAAAAACGGCAAAGCATCGGCGATATATGGAGGAATACGATAGACTCGGGGTACATATCCACGGCGACTCCAAAGTGATGGAATTCATCGAGGGCTGCCTTCCGCTGATGAAGGAGTCACCGAATCTGCTTCAGCATGACGACTTCCATACGGGAAATCTTATTGTTCAAGATCATCGGCTGGCGGGCGTTATCGATTTCAACCGGCTGGATTTTGGTGACCCTGTGCATGAATTCATCAAAGCCGGCTTTTTCAGTTCGGAGGTCAGTGTGCCTTTCTGCATAGGCCAGATTAAAGGATATCATCAGGGACAGGAGCCGGATGAGTCGTTCTGGCAGCTATATTCCCTCTATACAGCGATGGGCCTTATATCATCCGTTGTATGGAGCATTAAATTCGTACCTGAAGAAATGGACGATATGATGGCCAGAATCCATCGCGTGATGGAGGATCATGCCGGTTTCGAGTCCGTGAGACCCAAATGGTACATTGAGGGATCGGCTAGGTATATGGTATAGTAAATAAGCTTATAACCGAATAAAGACCGCAATTTCACTAGGGGAGTCGTCCGACTGAGACGAAGCCGCGAGCTTCGGACCCTTGGAACCTGATCTGGATTATACCAGCGGAGGGAAGTGGAACCTAAAGCTTACCTATCTACGCCGCGCAAGGTTTAGCGCTTGTACGGCAGATATCTTGGAGGCTCGTTCATTTCTCTGACTGAAATGGACGGGTCTTTATTCATGTTAAGGAGGGTTGACCGACTATCGAAGAGCTTTTATCTCTCCGCCGGCTTACTTTTTCGTTTCCGCAGCAGAAGCCGGTATTTTCCGATCTTTCGTTAACGATCCGCCAGGGTGAATTCGTCAGCATTATCGGTGCCAGCGGCTGCGGCAAAAGCACGCTGTTCAAAGCGATAGCCGGACTGCTTGCCAAGGCGCAGGGAGAAATCACGCTGCAAGGCTGCGCCAGCGGTGAGAACCGGCTCGGCCAAATCGCCTACATGCCTCAGCAGGACCTGCTGATGCCTTGGCGTACTGTGCTGGACAACTGTCTGCTGCCGCTGGAGATCAAGGGCCGGGCGGGCAAGGGCGCAGCGGCCTCGGTCCTAGACATGCTGGAGCGTTTCGGACTCGCCGGTTATGAGCTTGCCTATCCGCATGAGCTGTCCGGCGGGATGCGGCAGCGGGCCGCTTTTCTCCGGACACTTATGACCGGCGGTAAGCTGATGCTGCTTGATGAGCCGTTCGGCGCGCTTGACGCCATGACGAAGCGGGACATGCACCGCTGGCTGCTGGAGCTGTGGGGAGAGCTTGGGCGAACGGTTATGTTCATCACGCATGATCTGGAGGAGGCCATTCTGCTCAGTGACCGCATCTTTCTGATGCCGCCTAGCAGCTCCGGCCCCCTTCATGAGCTGAACGTGGGACTGCCAAGACCCCGGCGGCTGGAAATGAATTACGAGCCTGGCTTTGTCTCTTTACGGGCCGAGTTGGAGCGGAGGCTGTATGAAACGCGCACCGTTTAAGGAAGGATCACGCCGCTACGGAGCCTTCCTTCTCCTGCTGCTGCTAATTCTCGCTGTGTGGGAAGCGGCCGTCCGCTCAGGATATGTTCCGTCCTTTATCCTCCCTGCGCCCTCCTCGATCTGGACCGCATTGGTACAGAACACCGGACTGCTGTTGGGTACGCATCTGCCAACCACCTTAGAAGAAGTAGTGGTCGGCTGCCTGATGTCGCTGGTTGGCGGCATTTTGCTCGGGATCGGCATGCACCTGTCCAAGGCGCTGGAAAAAGCGCTCTATCCCTTTATCATCATCAGCCAGACGATTCCGCTGATTGCGCTCTCCCCCATTTTTATTATGTGGTTCGGTTATTCGCTGTGGAGCAAGGTCGCCGTCGTCTTTCTGACCGCGTTCTTTCCGGTCGTTGTCGGCGTCTACGACGGACTCGCCAAAAGCGGCGGCGCCTACAAGGAGCTGCTGCTGACCATGGGCGCAAGCCGCAGGCAGCTGCTGGTCAAGATCGGCATTCCGCTTGCGCTCCCCTCCTTTTTCTCGGGGCTTAAGCTGTCGGTGGTGTACTGCGTGATCGGCGCAACCATCGGAGAATGGCTTGGGGGAACGCGCGGACTAGGTTATTACAGCCGCCGGATGGCGGGAAGCTTGCACAGCGCCGAGATGTTCGCCGCGATCGCTCTCCTGTCGGGTCTCGGTGTAGTACTGTTCCTGGCCGTCCGGCTGCTGGAGCATCAGATTCTTAAGAAAAGAGGTTCTTATTGATGAATTTTTTTACCCGTATTAAAGCTATAATGGTCCTGCCTGCTATCTCGCTTCTTCTGGTAACCGCCGCTTGCGGCGGCTCTGCGCCATCCGGCGACTCCAAGGCTCCTGCCTCTCCTTCGCCTACCGCTTCTCAAGCGGCAAGTCCGGCGGAGCCCGCGCACAAGCTGACGCTTATGCTCGACTGGTACCCGAACGCCGTGCATTCTTTTTTGTACACCGCTCAGGAAAAGGGCTTTTTCGCCAAACAGGGAATTGATGTGGAAATCCAGATGCCGGCGGACACAAATGATGCGCTGAAGCTCGTCGCCGCAGGCAAGGTCGATCTGGCGCTAAGCTACCAGCCGCAGGTGCTGATGGCCCGGGGGGAGAAAATCCCCGTGAAAGCGCTGGCCTCCATTGTCCGTCATCCATTGACTCACCTGATGGTGCCTGCGAACAGTTCCGTACATACCCCTAAGGATTTGGCCGGTAAATCGGTGGGTTATTCCTCCATTCCGCTGTATGAGGCGATGGTTAAGACGATGGTCAAGGCCGACGGCGGAGATCCGGAGAAGGTTAATTTCGTGGATGTGGGCTATGACTTGATCCCGGCCATTTCCACCGGACAGACCGATGCCATTATGGGCGGTTTCATCAATCATGAGCAGCTCATTTTGCAAAAAGAAGGCCATCCCGTAAACTCTATCGACCCGGCGAAATATGGCGTGCCGGATTATTCCGAGCTTGTGCTTGTTGCCAGCGACGAGGGAATCGGTCAGCATAAAGACGACTTCATCAAGTTTCTGACGGCGATGCGGGAAGGCCAGACCTACGTAAAAGAGCATCCCGATGAGGCGCTGTCCATCCTGCTGGCGCATGAAGACGGGACCGCTCCACTCGACAAAGAGATTGAGAAGCAGAGCCTAAGTGTCCTGCTGCCGCTGATGGACGCGGGAGATAAAGATTTCGGAGTTCAGGATGCGGAAAGCTGGGATAAAGTGCGTCAGTGGCTGACGGAGAACGGACTGCTGCCTGCGGATATTAAGGCCGAGGACGCTTTTATAAATCTATAAACTATATAAGATGAACTTGAAAAAATGACATCAGGGGAAGAAGGAACGAAGGGGAAGTTTGGAACTGTAGGAGCGATAGCGATCGCCTTTGTCTCCGGATTTCAACCGCCAAGAGCGGTTTTAAATCAAGAAATCTGGAGACAACAGCGGCCGGAAGTCCAAACATTCCTCGTAGTTACGACTGATATCTGATAGAAAAGTCTTAAGTTCATCTTATATATACTCAAATTAGGAGGAATTCCAAATGTCATTCATAACCAAGCTTCGGGAAAACAATCCGCTCATCCACAACATTACCAACATCGTCGTCACCAACTTTACCGCTAACGGCCTGCTCGCTCTGGGAGCTTCGCCGTTTATGGCGGATGCGCATGAAGAAGTGGCGGATGTCGCTGCAATGTCCGGCGCTGTCCTGATTAATATCGGAACGCTTAACGATCACGCCATTAAGGCTATGCTGCTGGCTGGCCAGTCTGCCAACAAACACGGCGTCCCGGTCGTGCTCGATCCCGTGGGAGCGGGCGCTACCGCCTACCGGACGGAAGTGACGCATCGGCTTGTTTCCGAACTGAAGATTACCGCACTGCGGGGCAATGTGGCCGAGGTTGCCAATGTCATCGGGGAGAAATGGTCCATTAAAGGAGTGGACGCGGGCGCAGGCGACGGCGATCATGTCGAAGTGGCCCAAAAAGCGGCGAAAAAGCTCGGATGTATCGCCATTGTTACCGGCAAAGAGGATATTATCACCGACGGTAACAAAACGTATATCGCTGCCAACGGCCACCCCATTCTGACCAAAGTAACCGGAACCGGTTGCCTGCTCAGCTCCGTCGTTGCCGCTTTTCTGGCGGTTGCCGGGGATTCCCCGCTGGAAGCGGCTGCGGAAGCCCTCTCCTTCTACGGAGTCGCTGCTGAAATCGCCGCCGCCAAGACGGCTGAACAGGGTCCAGGCAGCTTCCAGATCGAACTTCTGAATCAGCTCTCTCTTCTTACGCCGGAGGAATACGGAAAATTGTCGAGAATCCGCGAAGTTTAACCCGAAATTTCCAGCAAGGGAGACGAACAAATATGAACGTATACAAGGCGTTAACAATTGCCGGTTCGGACAGTGGCGGAGGCGCGGGCATCCAGGCCGACCTTAAGACGTTTCAGGAGCTGGGCGTTTACGGCATGTCGGCGCTGACTGCGGTAACGGCGCAGAATACGCTCGGGGTTCAGGGCGTGTACCCGCTTGATCCGGAAGCTGTGGCGCAGCAGCTCGATTCCATTGGCGAGGATCTGACCCCGGATGCGCTCAAGACCGGCATGCTGTTCAGCGGAGAAATTATCCGGACCGCTGCCGATAAAATCCGCCAATACGGATGGAATAACCTGGTCGTAGATCCGGTTATGGTTGCCAAAGGAGGGTCCTCCCTTCTTCTGCGGGAAGCGGTGCAGTCTCTGATCCGGCATCTGCTTCCGCTTGCACTTGTAACGACGCCGAACATTCCGGAAGCGGAAATCATTGCCGATATGACGATTGCCAGCCTGGCAGACTGCGAGGAAGCGGCAAGAAGAATCGCGCAAATGGGTTCGCGTTATGTTGTCGTTAAGGGAGGCCACGGCAGCGGGGACGGCGTCGTCACGGATCTGCTGTATGACGGCAAGGATTTCATATACATGGAGAGTCCCCGCATCGACACCCGGCATACGCACGGAACGGGCTGCACCTATTCCGCCGCGCTGACGGCGGAGCTGGCGAAGGGACATTCGGCAGAGGAAGCCGCCCGAACCGCCAAAGCGTTTATCCGGGCAGCGATCGAAGACGGCCTTGGCATCGGGGCGGGACACGGGCCGACCAATCATTTTGCATACGGCCGCAGGCTGCGCGCAGAAGGGAAGGAGAAACGATGAACGAACGTGACGCCATCTCAAATGACGGCAGGCTGGATAGCGAAGCGGTGCGGGCACATCTTCGGGTGTACTTTATTATGGGCAGCGTCAACAGCCGCAGACCGGCAGCCGAAGTGCTTACGGAGGCGATTGCCGGAGGGGTTACGATCTTTCAATTCCGCGAAAAAGGTCCCGGCGCGCTTATCGGCGAAGCCAAGGTTAATCTGGCCCGGGAGCTTCAGGCGATATGCCGCGATCACGGCGTGCCTTTTATCGTCAACGACGATATCGACCTGGCGATCCAGCTTGACGCGGACGGCGTGCATGTCGGCCAGGACGACGAGCCTGCGCGGGTTCTTCGTGAGCGGCTGGGCAGCCGTAAGATCATCGGCGTGTCCGCGCATACACCCGAGGAGGTGCGGCAGGCGATTGACGACGGGGCCGACTATCTCGGAATCGGCCCGGTCTATCCCACATCCTCGAAGGATGACGCCAGACCGGTACAGGGCACGATTCTGATCCAGAATTTACGCAGAGAAGGAATTACCATTCCCCTAGTCGGCATCGGCGGTATTACCGCAGCCAACGCCTCCCCCGTTCTTGCCGCAGGCGCGGACGGCGTTTCGGTCATTTCGGCCATTGCCGGGGCCGATCATCCGCAGGAAGCGGCGGAGGTGTTTGCCCAGCTTGCCGCCCGGTAAACCGGTACCTAGCAGGCCCGCAGCGGATCATTCGTCTTCCATTTGTTTCGCTCTAGCGAGGAACAATAACTATACAAAAAATGACATTCCAACCAACAACGGTTTGAATGTCATTTTTGCGTTTTGTCGGCAGCTTGTCCAGCTTAGATTACAGCGGCTCGGCTCAGCTTGTTATCCAAGATCGATTTGATATCTTTAACCAGTTGGACTGATGCTTCTATTTCTACTTTTCTAGTTGAAACACTCTCTACGCTGCATCCGACAGGTATTCCCTTCTCCAATCCAAATTCCAATAGTTCCGCAAAGATTTTTTGAGTCAATGTTATCGACTTGTCCAATACATCACTAGAGTATTTCAAGTCGTTCTCCAGCCATTTCGGAATGCTTATGCCGAGCCATTTCATAAATTCCAACGTTTTGGGTGAGCCGCAAGGTGCGATATTAAATAATATGGGTACCATTTCAAGCCCGTTATTTGTGCAATAGTAAAAATAATCAGACAAGAAATTTTTCGACGCCTCTACATCATAAGTTGCCTGTGATACGAAAAAACTGCATCCGCTTTTTACTTTATTGGCGACCCGTATATGCTCATCATTCTTTTTCATATGTCTTTCAGGAATGACGACTCCCCCAAAAGTTAAACCCCGATTATGTTGTTTGCTTAAACGATAGGCTTCTGTCAAATCCAATTTAACCTCTTGCTGACTGGAGGAACTTCCCACAAACACAGAAAACCTGTCCTGATCCATATCTGATTTTAGCCAATCCACCAACTGCGGTTCAGAATACTTGCCCACGCAGCGATAAATAATTTTCGGAACGGACAATGGGTTTAGATACACATTACTATACGTAGTCGGGTCAATGGTCGACAAATAGGGAAAAGGTCTTTCTTGTTCAATTCGATCCGCTTCCTCCTGAACATCGTAAAGAATTAAGGCGTCTATGTCCAAATCTTTAATTCTTTCACATTGCTTTTGTGAAATTTCTGCAATCTTTTCCGGGGGATGGGTTGCCTTCGGCGGCGTCATTCCATATGTTAAAATGCCGGTCTCTTTATTCCTTATTTTGTCTTTCAACCTATTCTCCATATCTTTAACCTGCCAATCTCTCAATTAATTACATCGTAATATAATAATTCAACTTACATTTCTCAAATCCTTTTATATGTCACCGCTGCTTCATCAGCGAAAATACCATCTCCCGGAACAGCTCAAGGTCGGCCTCAAGGCACACCTCGGCATTCGGCTCCTTTTTTAGGATATTGTTCTGGTCGACAAGACTGTAGCCTTTGGTCAGCTCGCTCTTATGCTCCACATCGATGTAGAAGCGATTCGACCGGGCCATGACCCGGTTGTCGATGGCCATGGCGACGGTAAGCGTATCTGGATGGGACAGCCGGCGATACCCGTGCTGCTTAAGCCCTCGTTCCATATTGGTCCGCAGCACCTTCAAGTAGAAACGGGCGAATTCGGTATCCATGGCTTCAATCAAGCGGAGATGCTCCTCTGCCATGACCGGCTGCCGGTGGCATACATCCCATCCGACCATCGTCAGGTTGAAACCGGCATGAACAACGATATGCGCCGCTTCAGGATCGACGAGGAAATTGAATTCCGCTGCCGGGCTGTCATTGCCTATATAATTATTCGCTCCGCCCATCACCCACATATGCTTCAGCTTTCCGGCAATGGACGGATCAAGCGAATAGGCGAGCGCCAGATTCGTCAGCGGCGCCTGCGCGATCATCTCGATTTCACCTGGATGCTCGTTGATCAGCCGGACAATCGCGTTAGCCGCATGCTCCTCCCGGGGCCTCAGCGAAGGCTCGGGAAAGTTCGAGCCGCCCATCCCGTCATGGCCATGAACATGCTCGGCTGTGAACAGTCCCCGCATCAGCGGTTTAACTGCGCCGGGGTACACCGGCACATCAGGACGCTCCGCCGTTTCCAGCGTGGTCAGGGCATTGCGCGTACACAAAGACAGCGGAATATTGCCCGCAACCGTTGTAATGGCCTTGACTTCCACTCCCGGCCAGCGAAGCGCCAGCAGCAGAGCGGTGCAATCATCGCCAGCTGTATCGGTGTCTATCATCAGTATTTTACGTTTATCCATGTATTTCCCCACTCCATCCGATTAATTTCAGCAGCTCTCCTGTAATAAAATGTGCCATCTGCTGCACTTGAATCTATGAATTTTTGCTCAATCGAAGCCTATTATAGCAAGGAATGAATAGTTTATAAACAATTTTGCTTAAAAACTGAATAGATGTGAGCTTATATAGCATCCTCTATCTTTTTGCCAAATAAAAACAAACGGGTTACGATAGATACAAACAACTGTTAGGGAGGTCCCGCATGATCGACAATAGCATTACCGAGGGAGTCATTCGCACACGCACAAAGCTGCGGCAGCAAGCGCTGATCTCGGTTTTTAATGAGTTTGACGGTAAGATTATGAAGCTTGGCAACGGCGACAGAGCGGAAAAATACAATAAAATGCTGCTGAGTCCGTTCTCCTTTTATCGCGGAAGCGCCTATTTGTTCTATTTTGACGCTACACGCCAGTATTTCCCCTACCACTCCTCTCCTGAGCGCCCCACCTGGATTCAAGGAGATTTGCATTTCGAGAATTTCGGCGCTTTTCGGAGCGAAGACGGGAATCTTGTCTATGATGTCAATGATTTTGACGAAGGCTATGTGGGCTCCTACCTCTACGACCTCCTGCGGATGTCCGTCAGCATTTCGCTAGTCTGCCGACAGCTCGGCTACAGCCTTGAAGAACAGTGGGACTGCATCGAAACGTATGTAAAGGAATATTACAAGCAGATTCAGGCCTTTTGCGATGGAAAGGATGATCCGGGCAAATTCATCATCGATGAGGATTCGGCCAAAGGACCGGTCAAGAAGCTGCTGAAGAAGCTGGAGAAGCGCAAGGCGGAACATTTTCTGGACAAAGTGACCTCGCTCATGCAGGATGACCGGATATTCCTTGAAACAGAGGAGCTGAAAGTGCCCGGCGCGGCCGAACAGGAGATGCTGGAGCATGCTTGGCCGTTCTATCAGGATACGCTGAATTCCCGTAAAAAAGCTCCCGAACATTACAAAATCAAGGATATCGCAGTGAAGCACGGTTCAGGAACGGCATCGATCGGATTGGACCGCTATTATATTTTGATCGAGGGTGAGGGACAAAAGGGCGCAGAGGATGCGGTTCTGGAGGCAAAAGAGGTGCGCGTCCCGGTTCCAGCCTATTTCATGCCGTATTCAGAGTCCTTCTGGCATTATTTCGGGCATCAGGGCAAGCGTGTCACGGCAACCCAGCAGGCCATGCATCATAAGGCCGATCCTTACCTCGGCTTCTTCACAATGGATGACCGGCATTTCTATGTCAGAGAGCGTTCGCCGTACAAAAAAAGAATCAAGCTTGAGGAAATCGATTCATTCGAGGACATGGAGCGCACACTTATAATCATGGCTCGGCTCACGGCCAAGCTGCACGCCAGGGCGGACGCCGACGTGAATAAAGGTCTTCTCCCCTATCATAGCGAGAAAGAAATCGCCAGAGCAATGGGACCGGACCCCAACCCTCTCGCCCGCCATCTATCGCACTGGGCCGCCGCCTATGCCGACCAGGTAGAGATCGATTATAAGCTGTTCAAGGAGTGGGCGGAAACGGGCGTCCATGGATCATAACAGCAGCAGACCTGCGGCGAAACCGGCTAGACCGAACAGAAGCCCGAAGCCGGCATTCCACCAGGTAATCCGGTAAGGATTCACATGAATAAGCCCGCTCATTATGGTGACTGTTGTATTATAAGTGCCCATAACCGCCGAAGCGGCACAGGAGGTAATGAGCACAACGGCGACGGCGACAGGGTTAATCTCATCCATGATCGGCTGCAGCACTACACCGAAGAGTCCCATAATGACATAAGGATGCACGCCGAGGATGGGCAGCGGGAGGCACACAGCCAGAATAAACAAAAACAGCAGCGCGGGCGTATGCGCAATGCCCTGAATAGAATCCGCCACACGGACCAGCAGCGGCGTTGCCGCAACCGCCTTGTTGAAAAAACCAAAAGACAGGAAGAGCACCAGCAGATTCGGCAGCCCGGAAAGGCTCGGCTTCCACTGCGCGCGCGAGGCTGCGGCGAACCGTCCCAGCCTGCGCAGCGCAGCCGCCCAGAGATAAGAGAACGGAATAATCACCAGTGTCATCGCCTCGAAGAAAGACAGCTTCAGCAGGGACTGCAGGCCGTAAGCCGAAGCGATCAAGAGCGTGAGTCCGGCAAAGAGCGAAAAGAATTTGGAGATGTCCGGCAGCCTGTCCGGCGCGGCCGGTTCTTCCTTGAGCGGAATAGACCGAAACCGGAAATACCCCAGTACCGCACTGGCGGCAAGCAGAAACAGCGAAATCCCGAGCATGGCCGGGAGCAGCTGAAAATAGGCAGCTCCGGTCAGCAGCGAAGCCATGGCTACGATCGGCTCCACGGGACTCCAAAGCCCGATGGCGCCGAAACTCCGAAGAATCGACATACTCATAAACCGTTTCTTGACCCCGGAATTCATATTATGGAAATGCTTGTCCAGCACGAAGTAAACAAGCGGAATGGATGCCAGGAACAGAAACAGGCTCAGCACATAGCTGACTATTGCGGACCGTGCAAAGAGATGCCCCATATTGCTTGATCTCGCGTTCACCCAGCGGCTAAGCTGCCGTCCGTAACCGCCGACGACAATGACCCGGTTAATGAAGGGCAGCGCGTACAGCAGCGAGAATAGCATTACATTCGAAGACATGTTCTCCAGTAACAAGGTGATGCCGCCTCCGCTCCACAAGACGCAGCCTATCCCCGCTGCCAGAAAGAGCAGACTGATTACCCTGAACATCATTCGAGCCGAAGGCAAGGATACCGCCAGGCAGAGGATGACCAGAACGCCTTCCGTCACAAGCAGACCGCGCGATCTCGTAAACGCCTCCGCTATAAACAAAATAAATAGAGCCGTGTACAGTACCGGCCAAGACGCTTTTAGCTTGAATGCCATCTCCTATAATTCCCCTGTTCATTGAATTGCCGTCCATATTCGTTAATCCATAAAGTATACTATAAGAAATCGGCTCATATATAGAGAAACATTATAGATTACGCTTTCATACACGAAGAACATTTCCGTGTTGTTCGTTATCCCGAGGTGATAAGCTTGCATACTCAGCAGCAATTCGGAAATGGATACGCGCTATTCGTAAATGGAATAAAAAAAGAACAGTCCCCTTACCCTATTTGGTAAGAATTCTGTTCCAAAATAAATGGTGATTATAACGTCTCGTCAGCTTTCCCTCTTAAGCAGCTTGCTGTTGGCGATATACAGTGTGACGACCAGCACCAGAATCGCCCCGGAATAAATCAATGTGTCCGACGGACTTTCATGGTCGACAATAATCAGCCGGATCATCGCCGTAATGCCGATATAGACGAAGTAACGGAGCGGGAAATGATAGTGCGCTTCAAAGTACTTGATAATCAGGGCAATGAACTCGAAATACAAAAAATAAATCAGCAGAGCCTCCAGCAAGTCTATTTTGGTCAGATGCTCGCCATCATTGATAAAGCCGAAAATATAAATCGTCTCCTTACCAAGCAGGATGACAAGGATAATTGCTAATACGACCAGCGCCGCATTAAGTGTCCATTGCAGAATAATCGGAATGTACGCGATATTATTTTTTGTCTTCACAAGATCACCTCCCGCCTGAAAGTTTCCACAAGTATAATGGAGATTTCGTTTTCAAAGCAAGTTTATGTTCACACACGGAATTATGAGAGGGCTCTTGATATGAATTTTTCCGGTGGTTGAGGCGTGGTTTACGGGCAAACTGGCATTGCGGACCGTTCGCGGGTATACTGGTTGTACCTTTCAATTGCCCATTATTACGCCAAAAGGGGAACTTTATTTATGCCGATTAACCGACCTTTGATTACCGACCGCGACTTTCAGGAGGCGATGGAACGGCAGCTGCCCGTCCGCGTGTTCCAGAACGATCACTTGATCAATTCAGGCGCGACGGTGATCCGCTTCACGGATACGGACGTTATCATCCAGTCAAAAGTGAGCGACCTGACCTACTACTCGCGAAGAGACTGTGAGTTCTTCGAGGTAAGGTAGATTATGCAGAAAAGGGGCCGGCCGTCTGCGAATGATGCGCTGGACAGCAAAAAGCCGGCGGTCCGCCATCACAGCGGGTCACCGGCCTATTATTATGGGTTTACCGATTATTCTTTTTCAAACCTGCCCCGCCGGAGCTCATCTTCTCGTTGAGGATGTCCTGAAAGCTCTGGCTTTTATCATTGACGATATCCCGCTTTTGAGCGACAGATGGATGTGGTCTGAAGTACTGCTCATTGAATGCCATAATGTTATGTACCGATATGATCACTGCCCTCGGCCTCCTTTGATATTCGCTCCTTGCTTGCGTTGTTATTACCCGATTCTTTCCATTCTTAAACATTTTTTATGGATTTCCGGAAAAATAGCTGCATAGTCACAGACACCGTATTGCAGCCTGTCAAATTTGCTTTAATCTGTAGACGCGGCGAAGCGCAACAAGTTTCCCGATTCAGCGCAAAACCGTTCTTTCGGCTTACCAGGAGCAGACAAATGAACTATGAACAATGATCCGAGCCATGGGACGCGGATTTTTGTGGGGGTAAGTTATCACAGGATAAGATGGTACATTCGTATGAGTAAGAGGTCCTAACCCCGATATGTGGAAGCTTTGGCGTAGAAGGGCAATATCAAGTTATCGTGATTTTAAGCGCAGCGACTTGCAAAACAGCTATAGTGCAGGTTTTTTCATCGAAAGTGTTTGTGAGCAGGGAATTCCTGCCATCGTACAGGCATTTCAGGCTATAGTGACTGAATCTAGGATTGAACGGGGAAAAAACTGCACTTTTTCAGGTATGTTATACAGTTGAAGGTTGATGACGATAAAAAGATGTACCGCCGCAGGTTTTTTCTGCAATATTCTGCTCATCGCTCCCCAATGCAGTTGCAATCGAAGCGATGGCCGCAATTACGGCTGCCATTTTCTGCCGATGAAAAGGATGATATAATAATGTGAATTATTGCCTATTGCAGGCATACGTGCATCACTATTTTTTGGAGGGAAATCATGGTTAAATTTATCGGTTTTATGCTTCTGTGGAATTTGGTGGGGAATCCGTTTCTCGCGCTGATTATCCTGCTTGCGGTGCTGTATTTTATCGACCGCCGTTATGTGGGGATCTTCCCGAGTATCGCCCGGCCTTTTCGCAGAGCAAGACAAGGCTCCAGACTACGCACTCAAATCTCGCTTAACCCCAATGATGTTTCTTCCAAGTTCGAGCTGGCCCGTCTATTGGCCGAACGTAAGAAATTCCGGGAAGCGCAAGAGCTTCTGCTGCAAATAGGGGACCGCTACGAGCAGTCCGCCGAATATTGGGTCGATCTGGGATATGCGAATATAAAGCTTGGACAGCTGGAGGAAGGGGAAAGCCAGATGCTGCGCGGACTGGAGATTAACCAGCGAGTGCAGTACGGTCAACCCTATCTCCGGCTTGCGGAGGGCTTCCGGCACAGTGACCGCGATAAATCGCTGCATTATTTGCACGAGTTCAAGGAGATTCAGTCTTCCTCCAGCGAAGCGTATTATTTGCTCGGCTCGATGTACAAGGCGCTCGGCCAGAGTACTGAAGCGAAACAAGCTTTTACCGAGTCCATCGACGTCTACCGTTCGCTGCCGAGATACAAGAAGCGTCAAGAGCGCGGCTGGGCTCTGCGCAGCTTCTTCGGAAGAATAAGCTAGCACTGAATCCGGCGCAATATCTAAGAACCTCCGCTGCCTCTCCCACGGCATTAGCGGAGGTTCTTGTTCGTCATCGGCCACAACCGGCTAGGATCTAAAGCTGCGCAGCCAGTCAGCCGCACGCGGGTAGACTTCCTCCAGCAGCCTGCGAAACTGCTCCAGCGTGAAGGAGCCGGAATCTGCAGCGCTTAAGGTATACTTTCCGATTACGCTGCCGCCGATGGCGATCTTGCCGATGGCGAGACCCCCCAGGGCTATCTTCCCCACTGCTACTCCGCCGACAGCAAGGAGGCCCACGGCAGCTCCGCCTGCCCCAACGGCCCCGACAGCGGCTCCCCCCAGCGCAAGGACTCCAGCAGACAATCCTCCGATGGTAATTCCGCCTGCCGCGATTCCCCCGACGGCAAAAGCTCCGAGCGCCACATCGCCGATAGCAATGATCCCTTTGGCGACCGCAGGCGCCCCTCCAAAGAACCAGCCCCGTCTGCGGATTTTAATATGTACCAGAGGTAAATCAAACACCGTCAACGAGGATTTATATTCATAATAATCGCCGGAATCCGGACCGTATCCATAATTAGGCGCTTGATTGTCACCATATCCCGGACCGGCTTCAGTTCCATACAGACCGCTCATATAATCCTTAGCCATCTCCCTGGGCGCTCCCGACTCGGCCAGCACACGTTCGACGCTGCTGCGCTCCGCCCTTTCCGTTAATGAAGTTAGCAAATCTTCTGCAATTCTTCGTTTTGTGCCAGGATCCGCATCAATTCCCGCCATTACTTCACTGACGTAGAGCTTCAATCTTTGGCTCATAACCTCTCATCTCCCATAATCTTGTAAATGGAATGATAAAACAGCGCAAGCTCTCCGGTCATTTCCTGCAGCCAAGCTTTGCCCGCTGCGGTGATCCGGTAATATTTGCGGCGGACTCCGCGCTTGCCAGTGCCCTGCTCCCAGTAGCTCTCCACGAGTCCGGAGTCTTCCAGACGATACAGCACGGGGTACAGAGTCCCTTCCTTAAGCTTGAAATATCCATCGCTTCTTTCATCCAATTCGCTGATCAACTGGTATCCGTACAGATTTCCACGGTTTAGCAAATGCAATACCAGGATCTCCAGAACCCCCTTCTTAAGCTGGCTTGCCGGATCGCTCATCACATCACCTTGCTAACCTTATTATTTAGTATTACTAAGTATAGTCTGCACCTAATTTATTCCAATGTCAATATGCGAGTGCCGGGTTGCTAATGATCATCGAACACGCGGGTTGCAACGAAAAAAGCCAGCCCGAAGGCTGGCTGAATCCCACCGCTTAAACAGCCGGTGCGAAACGGATTTTTGGCTCGCATCAATATTACATATGAAGATTGCGGTCCGGCGCTCCCTCCGGCTCCTTCACTCCGAACGGCCACCAGTTGGCTCTGCCGAAGATTTTCACCATGACAGGCACGAAGAACGGCAGGAACAGGAGCGCATACAGCACAAGGCCCGACAGCACGACGGTGGCAATCTGCATCATCGACAGCACGCCCGAAGGATACATCGAAGCGAAAGTACCCCCGAGAATGATCACCGCCGACAAAATGACAGTACCCATGTTACGCATCGCGTGCAGTATGGCGTCCTTGATATCCCAGCTTTGATTCTCGTTAAAGCGCGCCATCAGGAAGATGCTGTAATCGACGCCAAGCGCAATCAGCATAACGAAGCTGAAGAATGGAGTCGTCCATGTAATGCCGGAATATCCCAGCAGATTGACAAAGATCGCTTCCGTTACGCCCATCGCCGTAAAGTAGGTCAGCACAAGCGATAAGATCAGGTAGACCGGCATGATGACAGAGCGGAGCAAAAAGACGAGAATAATGAAAATACCGCCCAGCATCAGCATAACCGTCCGTGAATAGTCCGCATTGGAAATGGTCTGCAGGTCGTTGTAGCTGCTTGTTACCCCGCTCATAGCCACCTCCGCATTTTCAAGCTTCGTGCCCTTGACCGCCCGGTCTACTGCCGCCAGAATATCGTCCGCCTTATCGATAGCGGCAGTGCTGTACGGATTGTCGGCAAAGACAACGTCGATTGTCATCACCTTGCGGTCGCCGGACAAATAGTTGTCGAAGACCTGCTGGATGTCATCCGACTCCAGCGCTTCCGCCGGAATGAAGAATCCGCTCAGCTCGTCGTTCCCGGCAGCCTGGACCTGGTTCAGATAATCCTGCGCGGAGCCAAGGCCGCTCGTTATCTGCTTCAGACCTTCCGCACTGTCGCTGAGTCCCTTCGTCAGCTCGCCGATTTGACCGTTCAGCTCGCCGAAGCCATCCGCAAGCTGCTTCTGCCCGCCCTGCAGCTCGTCCAGCCCGCTTGTTATGGATGGAAGCTTGCCGACAATTTGAGCCTGCCCGCTAGCTGCCTGATTCAGACCGGACTCAAGCTGCGCGATGCCGGACACCAGCTTGTCCAGCCCCTGCGCCAGCGCATCCTGCCCGGCGGCAGCCTTGGCATAGCCTGCGTTCGCTTCGTCCATCCCCGCCGCGACGCCTTTCAGCTGAGCCGAGATTTGGCCGAGCCCGGCCGCAAGCTTGGCCGCTCCATCACCGGTCTTGGCGACTGTCCCCTTGATGGTCTGGTAGTCTGCGTCCCGCAGCAGTTCGGGATGGCTTCCCTCAAGACTGGTAAAGCTTGGTCCAAGCCCGTTCAGTGCAGCCGCTACACCGGACAGCTGCTGCTGAATCTGACCGATGCCTCCGTCCAGCGCATCCAGACCTCCGCCGATCCGCTTATATCCGGCGAGCAGCTTCTTGTGGGCATCCGCCAGCTGCTGCGCGCTCGCAGCGGCCTGCGCAAGTCCGCTCTTGATCTCGCCCGCTCCCGCAGATCCGCTCTCAATGCCTTGCTGGATGCGGGTCAGGCCGTCTCCCAGTGCGGCAATCCCTGATTTCAGCTCGGCCGTACCAGTTACGAGCTGTTCCGCTCCGGAAGCGGCCTCCGTCAGCTTCGGCTCATTCTGCTTAAGCTGGTTGCTGGCATCCGACAAGCCGCTCTGAATTTTGTCCAGGCCCTCGCTGCTCTTGTCAAGGCCCTCCGACAATGTTCCGACCTGTGTCGGAATCAGGAAATCATTAATCAGTTCTCCGGCCGGCCGGGTCATGCTGCGAACCGTCTTCACTCCGCCCGCCTGCTCAACCTCGCGGCTGATTTTCTCGGCGAGCCCCATATATTCCGCGTTGTCCATGCGGTCATCATTCTTGATCACAATCTTGCCCGGCATCGATTCGCCCGGACCGAAGCTGTCCGCGATAATATCGAAGCCTTTGACCGACGCGTAGCGGTCGCCAATTTCCTCCAGGCTGTTGAACGACAGCTTGCCGCTGTAGGTCAGCAGAAAAGGAAGCACGATAGCCGCCACGATCATCAGCGCCGCCCAAGGTCTTTTAAAGGAAAAAGAACCTGCCGCTCCCCAAATCCGGCTTTCACTGTGCTCCAGACTGCCGCGTGACGGCCAGAACAGCTTCTTGCCCAGCACCGCCATAAAGAACGGCACCACTGTAATAAGCGCAAGCAGCATCACCGCGATTCCGACGGCGACCGCCACGGCCGAACGGTATAGAATAAACTTGGACAGACCGATGACGACGAAGCCGACAAACACGGCCAGACCGGAATAGAACACCGTTCCGCCCGCCTTGCGGTACGTCTCAATTATGGCGGTTCTGGTATCTTCCGAAGCTGCCAGCTCTTCTTTAAACCGGCTGATCAGCAGGATGCAGTAGTCGGTCCCGATGCCGAACATGACCGCCACCATGAAGATTTGCGTGAATGTGGAGATCGGGAAATCGAACCGGTCTACAAGAAATGCCACAATGGACTGTGAAACGATATAGCTTAGCCCCACCGTCAGCAGCGGCACGAACGGGGCAACGATTGAACGGAACACAACGAACAGAATCAGCAGAATAAAGACGACCGTAATGTATTCCGATTTCTTGAGTCCCGCTTCAGAACTGAGAATCGTATCCTCGTTAATCAAACCCTCGCTAGTCAGGTAATGATCGGCGTCCACATCTTTCAGCAGAGCATCCACCTTATCCGGCAGCGCTTTGACGTCATCGTCCCCGCCCTTTACTGAGAGAGCGACCAAGATTGTCTTGCCATCTTTGGCAATCAGGGTATCCTTTAACGCCTTCTGGGAAAAAGGGTCCGTGATGCTGTCGAGTCCAAGCTCCTCTTTGTTGGCTGCGAGCTTCTCTACTCCAAGGCGGATGCTCTCCGTCTCCTCCTTGCCCAGACCCTGCGGCCTGTTGAATACAAGCGCTACCTGGTGAAGCGTTTCTCCGCCTTTGGCATTGGACACTTCCCGCAGAATCTGGGACGCTTTGGAGGATGTGTAGCCCGGGGGAACCGATACTTGTCCCTTTTCCCGGACAAGATCGGAGAATGACGGAGCGGTCATGACCAGAGCAGCAGCAGCCGCCAGCCATACCGCGATAATCACCCATCTTGCTTTCAAAATGCCTCTCATTCGTTACTTCCTCCCGATTCCTGTATTAATTCCGCCAATCTCTCGAACATGGTGATAAACTGCTCGACCTTGTCCTTATCGAAGTTCATCAAGTAGGGCGAGATAACCTCCAGCACTTTTTCTTCTGCTGTTTCATATATGGCGCGCCCATTCTCACTGATCGCCAGATAAACAAGCCGCCGGTCGTTCTCGTCCCGAGTCCGCTTAATGATGCCCGCCTCCGCCAGCCGGTTGATCATTGCGGTAATGGAGCTTTTGCCCACGCATAAAGCTTCCGACAGATAAGTCGAGGTGCAGAAGGGCTGCCCGTCGATCAGCCTGAGAATCTGGAACTGCTCACTCGTCAGGCCCTCTTCAATACTTTCCCTGATCCGGGCGTTGATCCGCCGGGTAACCGTATGATAGGCGTCAATGTAGCGGTAAATCCACTGTTTGATCTCATCATCCAAAATAATCGCCTCCTTCTGTAAATAGTTCGTCAGTAGAACAGTTTCATTATAAAACTATATTTCGTTCCGTTTGAAAAGTCAAGCTTAAGTCTGGTCCGCACGAAAAAAGGGACCTCCTGTATGCCATCGCCATGATGACATGCGGGAAGTCCCCTAAACCTTATTCTTCGTCCTCTGAATCCTCCACCTCGTACACGCAGCGAAGCAGCTCGATACCGGAGCCGCTCTCTCCCAGAGAATACACCATAAAGCCCAAACTCCGGTAAAAATCAGCCGCCGTCTCGTCCTCGGTTTCAGCGATTACATACCGGGGATTTCGGCTGGTTAGCAGCTCCAAAATCATCCCGCGCGCATAGCCTTTTCCGCGATTCTCCGGGAGGACGGCAATGTGCCGGATATCGATAGAGCCGTCCTCGGTCTCTTCAAAGCCGATCAGGCCGACCAGCAGCTCCTCATCCTCCCAGCCGTACAGCTGGAGGGCGGCTTCCGACCTGTATTCCGCGCGGGCCGATTCGAGTTCGCCAGTATCGGATATGACGGCGTATGACAATAATTCCTCCACCTCAGGAGAATCCAGCTTGGATTTAATATCGATAAGCATCTCTAATTCACAATCTCCTTGTCCTCATTTTGCAGAGCAGCCGCAGCAGTCCGAAGCCGGCCCACACTCCCAGCAAATTAAGCAGGATGTCATCTACGTCAAAGCTCCCGGCGCGCAGCAGCATTTGCAGAATCTCGAGCGCCGTAATGCACGGGATACACAGGACAGCCAGACCGGCGGCCGACCGCAGTCTGCTGGTGACCGCAGGTATCAGTATGCCAAAAGGCACGAAGACGGCAACGTTGCCCAGCAGATTGACCAGCCGCGCGGATACTGGCATTTTACCGCTGGCCGAAAGATAATACCATATCGTTCTCAGCGGGACAAGACTGTACCGCATAGGCTGGCTATAGCGCGCAGTCCGGCCAAAGCCGAGGAACATCCAGTAAAGCAGGCAGGCGGAATACAAGATAAGGCACGCTGCCGCAGCTCTCCTTACCCAGACTTTCCGGGGAATGAACATGCTTACGCTGTTCCGCTTTTGATGATTTGCAGACTTCCGTCGCTTTTTGCGACTATCGCCATATCCGCTATACCGATGAACAGGCCATGCTCGACCACACCGGGAATAGACTGAAGAGCCAGAGCCAGCTCGGGAGCAGATTTTATGATTTCAAACCGGCAGTCCGCTATGTAATTTCCATTGTCACTCTTATATAAGTCTGCACCGCCCTGCCGAAGCTCCGGAACGCAGCCGAGCTTTGCCAGATCCGCTACAGTCCATTCCCAGGCAAACGGCACGATTTCTACTGGCAGGGGAAACTTTCCGAGCGTCTTAACCACCTTGCTCTCATCGGCGATTACAATCATCCGGTCGCTGCCTTTTGCAACAATCTTCTCCCGCAGGAGCGCTCCGCCTCCGCCTTTGATGAGCTGAAGCTCTCCGTCCAGTTCGTCCGCGCCGTCAATAGTCACGTCCAGGCGGTCGATCTCGCCAAAAGACACGAGCGGGATGCCAAGCTCCTTTGCCTGCTGCTCCGAAGCGCGTGAAGTCGCGACCGCAGTTATTTTCAATCCTTCGGCGACGCGTTCGCCCAGATTGCGGATTGCCCAATAGGCCGTGGACCCTGTGCCGAGTCCAACCTTCATTCCGTCCTGTATATATTCAACCGCCGCTTCTGCCGCCAACTGCTTCGCGTTCATTTGGTTACACCCCTATTTGCCGTTATAATAGTTAGTACTGAGTATTGCCTAATTTCATTACTTTCAGGAGGATTTCCGGATGAGAACCGAAAATCAGATCAAATCCAAAATTAACGAGATGAAACTCCAGCGCAAATCTTTGGAATCGCGTATCGCTCCCTTAAAGGATGACGATCCCGGGCGTGCGGGTCTGACAGCGCAGCTTGCCCGGCTGGACGATATCATCATGATGCTGGAATGGGTACTGAACGAGCCGGCCGGCAAATATCACGTCTGACGACCTAAGAATCAGACCAGACTTTTACCGTAGCAGAGACAAGCCGGATCATCCGTATAAGGTCCGTAGCGTTCAATCGGCCGGTAGCCGTGCTTCATATAGAGCGCTATCGCTTCCGGCTGCTCGCTGCCCGTCTCCAGCCTCATTTCACGGAATCCGGCTTCGCGCGCCCGGCCTTCCAGGTATCTTAGCATCCCGGCGGCAATTCCCAGCTTGCGGCGGCTCCGGTCCACGAAGAACCGCTTCAGCTCGACCGCAGACGGTTCCACGCCCTCCAGCGGCCGGATTCCTCCGCAGCCAAGCGCTTCACCCTGGCAGTACGCGACAACAAAGGTTATCCTGCGTACGTCAGGATGATCGAAATCGACCCCGTAAATCCGCTCCTTCGGATATCTTTCCAGAAGCTCCTCGTCCAGCCTAGCGATCAAACGCCGCAGATCGGGATTGCCGGAGTCCACAATTACATATTCCACTTCGGTGTTAACCACTTCCATCTTCCTTTCCGCCGTCACTTAACGGAATTAGCCATACCGATTAATATTAACACGGGCGAGCCTCGGGCGAAAATGCCTCTTACGCCAAACGGCGATTTTTTTCTGCAAAAAATGTGCTTTTTTGACCATTCGCACGATCTCGCCGGTCTTCTCCCATTCCGGCAGCGAACTGGCTCCATAGATCATCCGGCCTTCAGCATGAAAGCGATATCTATATTATAAAAGTTAGTTTGAGATAATCAAAATAACAGTTGAATCTTTCACGGTCATGTCTCATAATGTAGTTATCCAAACTGCTTTACATTCTATCTGGAAACCAGAGGAGGATAACAGGAAATGAAATTTTTCTTGGACACCGGAAATATTGATGAAATAAAGCGGATTACACGCCTAGGCTTGGTGGATGGCGTTACGACGAATCCATCGCTCATCGCCAAAGAAGGAAGACTGTTTAAAGACGTTATCAAAGAAATTGTTGAAATCGTTCCCGGACCTGTCAGCGCCGAAGTTATCGGTCTAAAAGCAGCGGAAATGCTTGAAGAAGCTTACGAAATCGCCGAATGGGGCTCCAATGTGGTAATCAAGCTGCCAATGACGGAAGATGGTCTGGAAGCCTGCTATGAGCTTACGAAGAAGGGCATCAAAACGAACGTGACTCTGATCTTCTCCGCAGCCCAAGGCCTTATGGCCGCCAAGGCGGGCGCTACCTTTATCAGCCCGTTCGTCGGCCGTCTGGACGACATCGGAGTGGACGGCATGAAGCTGATCAAAGACCTGAAGACCATCCTTTCCAACTACGGTCTGTCCTCCGAGATCATTGCCGCCAGCATCAGAAATATCGCTCACGTAGAACAAGCAGCCCTCGCCGGAGCGCACATCGCCACGATTCCGGGATCGCTGCTGCCATCCTTGTGGAAGCACCCGCTGACCGACAATGGCATCGAACGTTTCCTTAAAGACTGGGAAAAGGTCCCGCAGGTAGCCAAACAGCCGCAATAATGACCGCATTTTAAGAAGAAACGGCTTCGCCGTCCTCCTGAAGAGGAAGGCATCCGTTTCTCGTAAAAATATCAGGTCAAGGATAAGCGCGAAGCTTATACTTTCTGATATTTCAAAAAAAGCTCTTGCCCGGCGGTCCGGGCAGGAGCTTTTTTACGTCGGGTTCGCAATGGACCTGAAAAGAAAATCATCATCACTGGGTCTCTTCACTTCGGGACATGCGGCAAATGATCCAACCAGGCTAACGATCTAGCCGTGATATGTGCGATGTTCACGAAGCTTAGACCGGGGATCGCCTCTTGAAGGCGGCCTTTGGAACGGCCAGGTCCGGCTTGTAACGGGAGAATTTCTCTCCCTTTTCCCCTTTGCTCGGCTTGATGGCAAATAAGGTTAACAGTCCTCCTACAGCTCCGGCTGCCGCCATTGTGCCGAACAGCGTCCAGTGACCGGCATTCATCAGCAGGGATACAGCCGGCGGCCCAAGAGACACCCCGATAAACCGCATGCTGCTGTACAGGGAAGTAATAGTGCCGCGGCTCTCTTTTTCAATGCTTTCGGTAATCAGCGCATCCAGGCAAGGGAGTGCGGCTCCAATGCCGATTCCGGCAAGTCCAAGAAATCCCACCATATAGTAAATCCCCTTATAAAAGCCTGTGATCACCATGGATGCGGTGACCAGCGCCATACCTCCAAATCCGATCCATTTCATCAGCAATTTGTTTTTGCCGATTATTTTTCCGGCTCCGTAAGAGGACAGGCATAACAGCGCGAGCGGGACAGCCAGCACCAGGCCTTTCAACACGCCCCGCAGGCGGTACACCGATTCAAGCGTCTCTGACAGATAGAAGAGAACACCGAACGTAACGAACATGCAGATGCAGCCTACGGCAAATATAGCGTACAGCCAGCGGCCTTTTTCACGCAGCACGCTTCGGATGCCCGCGAGAAACTGCGGAACAGTGAAGGATTCGCTCTCTTTTATCTTCGGACTTTTGACCAAGAACAGGACCAGGAGAAAAGACATTAGACAGAGCGCAGGAATGAATATAAACGGCAGGAACCACAGCAGCGTCCCCAGAAAAGCGCCGAGAATCGGACTAAGCACTTTGCCGAAGGTGTTGGAGGTTTCAATTAATCCGAGTCCTTTGCTTACCTCCTCTTCATCCTTGAACATATCTCCGACAAAAGGCAGCACGATGGGAAATGCCCCCGCCGCTCCGATTCCCTGCAATAAACGCCCTCCCAGAATCACCCAGTACGCGGAGAACCCTCCCATTAACCATGCGGCGACCGCAGACACGCCTCCGCCGAGAGCGGCGATTAACAGGCTGGGAAGAATCACGGCTTTGCGTCCGAACCGGTCGGAAAGATATCCCGCAACGGGAATCATAATAATTGCAATGACACCGTATACCGTTATGATCATGCTGACTTGAAAGGAACTGATCGCCAGTTTTCTGGATATTTGAGGAAGTACGGGCAACAGCATCGAATTTCCAAGCGTCATGATCAGAGGGATGGACGCCAGCGCCAGCAGATCCCATTTTTTATCTTTCATTTACGGACCACCTTTGCTCATGATTCATAACATTCTTTATTGTGGTTCGTTCCGCCCCGATTATTCATATTGCAAAAGAGGGCATGAAGCAGGGCCCGGCAACAGAAAGAAGGCCGCCCCCGAACAATTAGGAACAGCCTTTTTTTACAGATTGAGAAACCCCGGGTTATTGGGCATGAGTTCCGGTCTTCAGCGCTTTGACGGGTATGAACCGGCTCGGTTTGCCGAGATAAAAAATATGCAGGATGTGCATCGCCCGTGTACAGGCCGTGTAGAACAGCTTCCGCTCGCTCTCTCTGCCATAGCTTTCTTCGGAGCCGTCGCAGATGATCACCGCGTCGAACTCGACCCCTTTTGCCAGATAAGCAGGCAGAACCAGCGTCCCTTTCTGGAAATTCGGCGTATCTTTGGTGACAAGCTGTATCGGCAGTTTATCCTTAAGACCCTCATGTATCCGGGAGCTTTCCTCAGCCGTCTTGCAGATTACCGCAACGTAATGATAGCCTCTCGAGTGCAGATCCAGAATATCCTCTTCCACCCGGGAGATGAGCTCTTCCCGGCCTGAAACTTCCCTTAATAATGGTTCTTCCCCTCTGCGGTTGAATGGAATAATCCGGTCGCCGCCAGGAATCATCGAACGGGTAAACTCAACGATTTCATAGGTGGAACGGTAGCTTTGCGTCAGGGAGACAACTTCCGTATTTTCTTCCCCGTAAATGCTTACCAGTCCCGCCAGCTCGCCGAGCGCCTCTCCCTGGGCATAAATCGCCTGATTAAGATCGCCAAGCACAGTCATTTTTGCCCTTGGGAACATGCGCCGCATAAATTCCAGCTGGAACGGCGAATAATCCTGCACCTCATCCACGAACACATGGCGTATGACGGTATTGGTATGGAATCCTTGGCTGAGCTCCTTTAGATATAAGAACGGTGTCGCGTCCTCGTACGAGAGATTGCCGTCAGCCAGCGCATTCATCGTCTGCCTGCTCACAACATTCCAGGTCTCCGGAAGTGCGGTGTTGCCGTTCAGGCTTTCGAGCAGCTCACTGTCCTGAAACAACCGGCAATAAAGCCCTTTGGCGTCGACAAAACGGCCGCGCTTGACCCAACCCCGCAGCGGTTTGAGCCGCTGGCTGACCACATAGCGGGCGAGCAGTTCCTTTTCCATGTAAAAATCGTCGAACGTCTCCTCCTTGCCCCGCTGCTTGCGCCTCATCATCTGATAAGCGCGGTGGTACTCCCCGGAGTCCAGCAGCTCGATCTGATCCTCCACCCAAGCCGCACTCCGCTCCTCGGTGCTAAAGAGGGCAATCTTCTTCAGCAGCCAGCCGGTCATAAGGTCGATCCGGTTCGCCAGCCTGATAGATGGGTCGTAGCTGTAGAACTTTCTCTCCATCTCTTCTTTGCCCACGATAGCCTGGCCCTGGAACATGAGCGGCTTGAAGAGCATCCCTTCATGCTCCAGCCTAAACGCATAGCCGCGGATGACATCAAGAAACGCTACCGAGGACTTATAGGCGATTCCGTCCCTCCGGGCGTCCGTCTCGGGGCCTTCCGGGCTGTTCAGCAGCGTTTCCGTCTGGGTGAATACATCCTCCAGCTGAAATTCTTGGCCCAGTCTGTGCTCTAGATACATCTGGAAGGTCGTCTGCTGCATATTGTCCTCGCCCAGTTCGGGAAGAACGGTGGACACATAGCTGTTGAACAGCGGATTAGGCGAGAATAGAAGGACTTGATCAGCCTGAAGGGTGCCGCGGTATTTGTACAGCAGATAGGCGACCCGCTGGAGCGCTGCCGATGTCTTGCCGCTCCCGGCCGCCCCCTGGACAACAAGCATTCGGCTGCGGTCGTTGCGGATAATGGCGTTCTGTTCTTTCTGAATGGTGGCCACAATATTTTTCATCCGGTCGTCTGCGCTGTGGCTTAGCACCTGCTGAAGCAGCTCGTCTCCGATCGTCACGCCGGTATCGAACATCACCTCAATCTTTCCGTCCTGGATGACGAACTGGCGCTTCAGGCTCATTTCTCCGCTTACGGTCCCTGCCGGGGTCTCGAATGATGCCGCTCCCGGTGCGCCGTCATAATAGAGACTTGATATTGGCGCCCGCCAGTCATAGATCAGAAAAGTGCCGTCGTCTTCCATAAGGGAGCCAATGCCCAGATAAATGCGTTCCGTCTCCCCTTCCGGCGATTCGGCAAAATCGATGCGTCCGAAGTAAGGGGATACGACAAGCTTTTTATATTTTTTCAGCGCTTTGCTGGATTGCAGATGATGGCGTTCGCGCTCCGACAAGACTTGAGCCTGCTGCCGCAGACTTGTTGAGGTTTCTCCAAGATCGTCGGGGCTGCTGAAGTTAACGGTTACCTCTTCCCAGAAATCCTTGCGAAGCTCAACCACATCGCTGCGGTGCAGTCCCAGCTCCTCAGAGAGGGCCCGGATATGACGCTTCAGAAGTCCGGTAACGCGGTCTACCCGATTCTGTTCTTCTTTCCATTCGGTTTCGTTTATGGACACTGCAACTCATCCCCTTTTATAGGTTGACACCACATATAAAGCATGTTATAATCGTTAGGAGTATCTATGTAAAATAACCTTTGCTTTATATGGCATTTTTCCATTTTAACAATTCTCAACGTTCTAATCAAGTTATTGTATTAAAGCATATTCTCATATATAAGCCAAGTGATCCGGTCCCCGAGGGGAGCCGGATTTTTATTTAGCCTAGTATAAGCTGCTCCCGTTTGATCACAGCTTGTCTTTCTCCTCTGAACCCCGGTTAATTTGATCTGCAACCCTGTCGAGGCGTTCCAGCTGATAGCCGTAATCATAGACCGCGCCTGCGACAACCGCCAGCCGAAGCCGGCTTGCGCTGCCGTGTTCATAGCCCTGAACTACCGATTCCAGAAAGCTGTCATTATCATCTCCAAGCGGTCCCGTCTCCGAAATGCCCGGTTTGATCTTATCCTGGAACTTTAGCAGAATATGCTCATGGTATTTGATCAGCAGCTCCAGATGGCGGTCGAACACTGCATTTGTCTCCTCGCTGCGCTCCGCCTGAAAATAATGCCTGTCTATCGCATCCAGCACTTCATAACCTTTTTGCAGGGATGAAAGCAGATTTTTGTAAACCACCATTTGCCTGGTCTCGCTGTACTTGGGCTTTCGCAGCTTTTTTTGTTCTTCTTCAAAAAGGGCGTATTTGTCAGCCAGTGAGCGGATTGAGCCTTCAAGGGAGTTCTTCTCGTCCCGGAACACGCTCTCTTTCATTTCATGGGAGACGGCGGTCCGCAGCAGCAGGGACAGACTGGAAAAGACACTCTCAATCTGATTGATGTACTGCTTCCGCGGCTTCGGAGGAATTACCAGAATGTTAATGAAGAAAGCGGACACAACCCCCGTCATGATCATCAAAAACCGGTTAAGTGCAAACTGCCACTGCCCGGATGCATCCATTACGGATATGACAGTGACAAGGGTCAGCCCGATGGTGTCCGCCCGGTTCATCTTCATGCTGAGCATAATAACCAGAATGGAGACAATCCCCACCGCAATGGGCTGATTGGACAGCAGCATGCCGCCAAGCAGCGCCATAACCGCTCCGATCGTACTCGTCTGAATCTGGTCGAGAAAATGCCGCCATGACCTGTAGATTGACGGCTGCAATGCGAATATGGCCGCTATTCCCGCACCCGTTGGCGAGGGGAACTTCAGCAGCGTGGCGAGATATAGGGCAAGCGTTACCGCAAGCCCCGTTTTAAGTACGCGGGCGCCAAAATTCACGGCCCATCCCTCCTCTTGTATCTTGTATCAGCTTGTGCAAACGTGATCTTATTATTATTACCCGTGTGACAAAAAGGCGAAATTTAACAGGATTTAAGTCTTTTTTCAGCAGCTTTTCAGAAGCGTATTTCCGCTGGCTTGCAGCCGGATAGTCAAAGCCGGATATCCTTCCCGGGGTATCCGGCTTTTTCGATTACGTATTGCCTTATTCCTTGTGCCTCTTCAAGTATGAGCGGAAAGACTCGAACAGGGCGATGGATAGAATCAGCCAGGCGCAGCTGGCGGCGTATCCGCCGATTACATCGCTCGGATAATGTACGCCGAGGTAAATTCGGCTCCAGCCGATCACAGCGGTCATAAGGAAGCAGGCGGCGACCAGCAGAACCCTGGCGGCAGAATAATGCAAATGGCGCCATAGTAGAAAGGTCAGCGCGCCGTATACCGAGAAAGCGGCCATTGAATGGCCGCTTGGGAAGCTAAAGCCCGTCTCCTCGATAATCCGGTGGATGTTCGGCCGCTCCCTGTGAAACCAATTTTTTAGAATTGTATTGAGCAGATTTGAGGTTACACCTACCCACAGAAACAGCAGCAGCTCCAATCGGTGCTTGAAGAACAGGAACAGGGCAGCCATAATAACGAGCGACAGAGCGATTACAATTCTTGACGATCCTACCAGTGACAGAGCCTTGGCCGCTGACGTCAATGCAGGGGATTCTCCGGACTGGACGAAATGAATAATCCGTTCATCAAACGCTGCCGTGTAATTATATGCGACCAGAACGGCAATCAGCCCGAAGATGACCGTAAACAGCAGGAAAAGCTTGAAACCTCTGGACCAATACCAAGAAATCATTCTCTATTGCCTCCTAAGTACATTTTACGAATAGGTCCCGTTTCCAGAGGATACCTTCTCCATGCTATACTTGGTAAAGTAGTCAACTTTAAAAAGATGGAGTGCTGCCAAAGTGGAAATTCAAAAGCTTCAAGAACGCTTGCTGAGCCAGTTCGTTCAGACCAAGGTTCCGCTAACAATCTTTACAACTAACGGAGTAAAAATCCAGGGCATTTTGACCGCGTATGACGCTTATACCTTAACCTTGCAGGGTCAAAACGACGGAAGACAGAATGTGCTGTTCAAATCTGCCGTATCCACCATTGTGCCGTTAAGGCCGGTTTCACTAAGGTAGTGTTTCTTGCGTGCTATCCTACTTTCTCTGCCGTTCCTACCGTTTCAGCAGAAAACGCCGGCCATAAGAGCCCGGCGTTTTCTGCGTTATTCCTGCCTGCTGCCCATCATTGACGGGCTTCCTAGAACAAAGCTGGTTTAACGCAGACAGGCTTTGATACCGCCGCTTCATTTCCGGTAAAGGTGAGCCGCCCGCTTTCATTGTCCCGTGCAAAGACGACCAGATTATTGGCGTCCCGGTTGGCAACAATGAGATAGCTGCCGTCCGGCGTCAGCGCAAAATGGCGCGGGTGGCCGCCGCGGGTGGACACATGCTCAACAAAGTGAAGCTCTGCCGTTGCCGGATTGACCGCAAATATGACAATGCTGTCGTGCCCGCGGTTCGATCCGTAGAGATATCGCCCGTCGGGAGACAGCGCGATCTCCGCGCACGTATTCTCAAGGGCGTAGTCTTTCGGAAGAGTAGGCACGGTGAGCACGGTTGTAAGCTTGCCGCTGTCGGCCTCATATGTAAAGGAAGTAATCGTTGAATCGACTTCGTTGATGACATATGCGGAATGCCCGTCCGGATGAAAGGCAAAATGACGGGGACCGGCTCCCGGGTGAAGCTTGGTGTCCCCTTGTGGTTCAAGTGTTCCTTTCTCATAGTTAATCGAGTAAGCCCTGATCACGTCCAGCCCCAAATCGCAGACAAACAGATAACGTTCATCCGGGCTGAATGTCGCCGAATGCGGATGAGGCCGATCCTGCCGTTCCGGATGCGGACCATGCCCCGTATGAACGGCGCTGCCGGTCAGCCGCACCGTTTTTCCTTCACCGTCAAGGGAGACAAGTCCGATATTTCCGCCATGATAGCTTGTGACGATGAGATACCGGTTGTCAGCATCCCGGTTAATATGGCAGGTGGATGTCTGGATCTTCCCTTCAGCGGGCATCGTTCCCGTCCGGCTGATCTCCGTTAATGTCCCGGACGCCGGATCGATTGCATAAGCAGCCACTTCCCCTTCCTTAACACCATCGCTGTTCAGCTTGTCGCCTATGGCATACAGGAGATGTCCCTCTGCATTAACATTGACGAACGTCGGGTTCGCAATCCCTTTCACTTCATCAAGCAATGTCAGAGCGCCTCCGCTCGGGTCCAATTGAAACACGTGAATACCGCTCTCTCCGGCCCCGGAATAAGATCCTGTGAATAGTAATAGCTTGGATGGTTCGGTCATATTATTATTCCTCCTCTTTTGCTAAAGCTTGCTTTTTATAATTTACATTTTTTCTTTGTTCATGACAAATCGTATAGGTACAATTACATAAATTATTTTAAAAATTAACCTTCTCAGGAAAAGAACCTCATGTTATAATGGAAGCGCTAACATAATGTTTAATCTAGAAGGGGGAACAGGAATGAACAGCATTCTACTGGAAGCCGGAAACGTATATGAGGACTTCGAGGTGGAAACGAACGTTCTGTTCTTTAAGATCGGCAATCATGACCTGGTCATCTTCCACGGCAGAAACTATAATATCAAAAAGAGAATGTCTGCCGAGCAGCTCCACCGGCTGCTGAAATCTTCGAGCTATTTTCATGTCCAGGGCGGAGTTTATGTCAATCTGAAGAAGATCAGTTCCATCGAGGACGACTGCATCTATTTCGGGGATAAAGGCGGATATGCCAAGCGGGTACGCATCCCTAAAAGAAAGCAGGAGTCCATTCGCCAGCTTCTTGGCGGCAAGGTTTCTTGAAGCATCTGCCGTAATTAACCTCTTAAAGCCGGAAAATCATGGGAAAACCGTGATTTTTCGGCTTTTTTGGCGTAAATTTAAGGGCAATCTTGAAAAGAAAATCTGTTTTTTCATGTCTTCTTAAGGTTTGGAAGGCTGAGTTCTGGTAAAGTTGTATGAAGACAGGCAACACCTATAATTGAAGGGAGTCATTGTTACAATGGATGAGAAGAATTTGAACGAGAGAGAACACCAGGATATCCCCACGGAAGCGGAGGAAGCCGCTGTCGATAATACTAAACAGGGAATCCCTGTTATGGACAAGGTCGGCGAATCGCCGGCGGACGCACCGGCTCAATCCAAGGGCGGCAAAGGCTGGATGATCGCCTCGATCGTACTGGCGGCCGCGCTTATTATTGTATTGATCTATCCGCAGTTCCAGAAGGCGGACGGTGAAGCCGCAGTCGCCACCGTAAACGGCCAAGATATTACCAAGAACGAGCTGTATGACAAGCTGGTGGAAGCCGGCGGCGAGTCGACACTGCAATCCATGATCACCGAGAAGCTTGTCGATCAGGAAGTCGAGAAAGCCAAAGTTACCGTTACCGATGCCGATATTAACAGTGAAATCGAAGACCTTAAGAAGCAGTTCGGCGGCGAAGAAGGACTGAACTCCGCACTTTCCCAAAGTGGTATGACGATGGACGATCTCAAGAAGCAGCTGCCGCTTCAGGTTAAGGTTCGCAAGCTGCTTGAGCCAAAAATCACGATTACCGATAAAGACATCCAAACGTACTTTAATGAAAACAAAGCATCGCTCGGTTCGGAAGAACAAGTTCGCGCTTCCCATATTCTAGTTAAGACGAAAGAAGAAGCCGATGCGATCGAGAAGCAGCTCAAAGCCGGCGGAGACTTCGCGGCATTGGCCAAGGAGAAATCGGGAGATACCGGCTCCAAGGACAAAGGCGGAGATCTTGGTTTCTTCAAGCGCAGTGATATGGTTGCCGAATTCTCGAACGCGGCCTTCAAAATGAAGGCCGGTGAAATAAGCGAGCCTGTCAAGAGTAAGTATGGCTACCACATCATCAAAGTGACGGAACATAAGGATGCCGTTACACCAACTTTGGAGAATTCGAAGGAAGAAATCCGTAAAACGCTGATTTCCCAGAAGGTCAATGAAATGTCCGGCACCTGGATGCAAGAACTAACCTCTGGAGCGAAAATTACGAACACGCTGACCGACGCCAAGAAGGCGGAAGCCTCTGCAGCACCGGGAGCCTCCGCTAAGCCGGAAGCAAGCGCCGCTGCTCAATAATAAGCAAGCCTGGACCAAAAAGGACATGCGATTCGTCGCCTGTCCTTTTTTGCGTATTTTATACTGAAGATCCTAAGCGAGGCGGCTTAATCAACGCTCCTCTTTCCGGATTTTCTTCCCGCGATGTTCGCCCCACTCTTTGGCCTGCGCGGTGGCAATCGAAATCGCCCGGTCTTATTTAAACACCTTTACACGTTCTTCCACGGGCTGGAACTCTTTCTCGCCGGGAGCGGTCACGATGCCGCCGAAAGGCATTTGAGCGATCAGCTTCCATTTTTCCGGCAATCCCCATGTGGATTTCACTTCTTCGTCGATCAGCGGGTTGTAGTGCTGAAGGGAAGCGCCTACGCCGGCTTCTGCCAGAGCGGTCCATACGACATGCTGGAGCATACCGGAAGATTGATTGGACCAGATAGGGAAATTATCCGCATAGGCAGCAAAGTTCGCTTGCAGTTGCTCGACGACTGCCTGATCTTCAAAGAAGAGAACCGTACCCGCTCCGGCTTTGAATGCAGCCATTTTTTGTGCGGTGCCTTCAAATTGGTCTGTGGGCACGATTTGGCGCAGCGTACTGGAAGTGATGTCCCACACTTTGTCGTGCTGCTCGCCGAACAGAACAACCGCTCTGGCGCTTTGAGAGTTAAAGGAGGACGGGCTGTGCAGTACCGCCTGCTCTACGATTTCTTGTACTTTTTCTGCAGATACCGGCAGTTCCTTGCTGATCGCGTATACGGAGCGTCTTTTTTTCACAGCATCAAAGTAATTATTAGACATAATATTATTTCCTCCATTTTGTTTAGTTACTTACTTTTATATATCTTAATACATTTCTTCCGACAAAGCAATGCTTTCGTGTATTTTTTTAAAATTTACATAGCGGCATTTATTTTTCTCCTGCATCTTAATATTATGCGAAGTCTCCTGTACACCTTTTATGAAATTCGGATACAATAACAACTACGTTACATAGATGGAGGTTAACTATATGTTCTACTCTTCAACCCCTATTCGGCACTAAGAAACAGGCGGCTGTTTGGCCACTGCCTTGCCATTCTTCTGCTCTCCGGTTTATTGAGCGGCTGTGAAAGCGGAACCATGGAGAACAGCGCGGCTGTTCCTGCCGGCGGAGCTCTGGGCCCAGTTCAGTTCTGGGAGGCCACGGATCTGCACTATCTCGATAAAAGTCTTCATGACGGCGGAACCGCTTTTCAATCATTCGTATCTTCGGGTGACGGTAAGCAGCTTCCCTATATAGATGAAATTTTGGATGCATTTGTATATGAAGCCGGTATTAAGAAGCCGGATTTTATTATTTTAAGCGGAGACTTAACTAATAACGGAGAACGCGCAAGCCATAAGTCGCTCGCAAGTAAGCTGGCTCGTATTGAAGAGAAAGGCACATCCGTCTACGTTCCCCTCAAATAAAAAGCCCTGCCGCTTCAACGCATACGCGTTAATGAAGCGGCAGGGCTTATTTGGCTCCTAAATAAGACTAATCTCGCGTAATATAAATCAGACCTTCACTGTCCACTTTCACTTGGGCATGAAGCGCCTCGGCTATGCTGCGCAGCGGCACATAGCCCCTGCCGTATCGGTCAAAAAAGACCGGCTGAGGCAGCTTGACTTTCACGCCGCCCACAACGGCGTCTTTCGAGCCTGCTTTCAGGACGATGGTCGTTCCATATACATCATCGGTAACTATAATCTGCTTGGTTGCCGCGTTCCATTTCACTTCAGCATCCAATTCATAGGCCAAATAACGAAGAGGAATCATCGTCGTCGTCCCTTTAACAACGGTATCGGAATAATCCTCACCTGGGTAAATTACGACCGATTTTTTAGTAATGCCAAGATCGTCTTTAAGTACGCGGTATGCTGTTGAATCCGCTGTGAAATTGCGCAGAACTACACCTGGTGTAAGCTCCGTCTCCATAACGTTCAAGGCACCCTCTGTTGCGATCGGGTCGGCCTTGACCGGACCGTTAATGTTCCACAGCTGGGTTTCTGTCTTGAAGGAAATGCTCCGGATCGGTATGCTTCCGTCATTCGGCAGCGCCACATTCAGACTCATGTTCTGCTTGCGGATATGTAAGGCGCTGTCCACGAACAGATCAACTTGAAGCTTAGTATCTTTACTCAGAACAGTCTTAATTTCCGGGGCCGATTCATACAGTCTGTCCAACTCTTTGTCATACAGCAGAAGAGCCGTATCGACCGCCAGCTTAGCGGCATCGTGAAGCACGGTAACGACCTCTGCTTTATTATCAAGCGGAACGTCACCCAGCCCAATGCTGCTCAACATGTCCGTTGTCGACTCCTGCTTCAGCACCGGCAGCAAATAATCGTACAGGCCGCTGATCAGTTCGGTAAAGCCTTCCGTATCCTGTGACACGGATTTCAGGAAAGCTTTTAGCAATCCGGGCAGCTCATCTCCCGTTACTTCGGCGTGCAGCTTCATCAGGTTCAATGACTCGCCATACACAGCTTCGTTAACCGGGGTTACATTAATTGCGGACGGATTGGGAAGATTCTTAATTACAAACTGGCTCAGCAGCTTGTTGACGCTTTCCGCCTTCTCTAAATCAAGTCCGGTACCCGACAGTTCCTGATAATAACCCTCCATCGGGAAATAGAAAGGTTTCTTCGCTCCTTCAACGTTCAGGGCGAGCACTGTCTTGCTCATGTAAAAAGTAAATGGAATGCTGGCCTGCTTATAGCCGAGCGTCCCGCTGGCAGAAATATCTCCGCCTTCTTGAAGCTTCAAATGACTAACGTTTAATGTGAAAGAATTGATAAGATCGATGATTTTCTGATCTTCGGCACTGATTCCCGCTGCGGGGACCGCGTTCAGAGAGAAAGACATGCTCTCCTCCGCCGATTTCACGTCGAGATTGCCCAGCAGCGCCTTATTTACATCCAGGCCGCCTACCGTCTGACATCCCGCAAGCACCAGCAGCAGCGCCAAAATCGGCAGCAGCAGCTTCGCTCTCTTTTTCACATGTTTCATTGAATCCCTCTTCTCTCTCTTGATTTAGGCATGCAAAACTATTATCGCAGGTGAGGGATATTCTGTAAATAGATAGAACATGCTGATTTTACATACTTTTACATAAAAAAATAATTCTCCAGTCCATTTCCGGCAATTCGCCATAGTATAATAGTCGGATGATGGCAAGTACAGCCAAGTGCCCCGGGTAAAACAACCACCACACTAAACGCGGCATGCTCCGTTTTCGGAGATGTTCCCACAGTTCGGGTCCGTATGCGATCACCAGCGTCGGCAGTAGACTCAACATTTGAACCGTCCAGCCATAATAAAACATATAAATTACATTCAGCGCCAAATGCGCAAGAACAAGCCTGTACGAATGAGCATAGCGGAAGATCAGCACCAGCAGCAATCCGTACGCATTATAATCAAGCGGGAAATAGTCCATTACCCAAAGGACCGGAGCTGTAACTATAATGCCCATCCACAGTTTGGGCAGCTTGTCCAGCGCAATCAGCACGAGTTCGGAAAGGAGCAGCGTAAAGACGACATTCAGTCCTCCCGGATCGAGGGCCAAATTGTACGGAACTTGCGCGATCAGCGCGATAATCAGCAGCCGCAGCAAGTATCGGGACTTGGAGGAGGTATAGAGATGCCCCTGGACAAGCGCATAACAATAGATGGGGAAAGCAATTCTTCCGATATACCGCCACCCAAGGTCCTGGGGAAAAAAGATATATCCGATATGATCAATCAGCATCGTAAGCATGGCAATAAGCTGCATGTCATTCCTCCATACCGTTCTTAAGCTAAAATTGTTATGTTGTTTTCTTTACATACAATCTCGCGGTTTCTTCCCAATACTCGCCCGGCTGCAGACTGAATAAGCCGATTTCTTCGGCCGGCAGCTGCACATTTGGCGCATTGATCAGATTTATCTGGGGCTCGGGGCAGAAAAAGCCCTCCGCCCCGCCATTGTTCCAGATCATCCACTGCTTATAGGATGTGCCCACGTCATAAACAAGAGTCACGCCAAGTCTCGTATCGGTAAGTTCCATCCGGTTGCGCCCATTTTGTGGGACGGCTGTATAATGGTTATCCAGCGAAGCAAAGAACGGGTATACTCCTTCTTCCCGAAGGTCCGTCTCTTCAGACGTAAGAGGCTGATAATCCCCCGTCGGAAGCATCCGTTCATTAAGCTGCCACCGCTTCCCGATGGTTAGCTTCACCCGGTAATCGCTCGCGGCGCTTTCCGGTGCAAACGGAGCGTTGACCGCCGTATGAAAAGCCAGCAGGCAGGGCATCGCCTCATCCCCGTCGTTGCGAATCAGAACCTGTTGGGACAGTCCCGCTTCCGACAGGCCGTAGCGAAGCTTAACGGTGTATTTATGCGGCAAATATTTGTAAGACGGATGCTTCTCGTCCACTTTTACCGCTATAGTAACATAGCTCTCGTTCTTTCCGGTCCCGAAGTCTTCCACCTGCCAAGCCGCCGTATATAAAAAACCGTGTATATGGTTACCGGTCGCTTCCTCATTAATCGGCAGACGATATACTTGTCCGTTCCAAGGAAGTTTACCGTCCTCAAATCGGTTCGGCGGGAACAGTACGGGAATCCCGTATACTCCAGGGCTTTTTTTAAAAGCATCCATACCTTCCGTTCCCGGTTCTCGCAGGAAGCGATAACCGCTCTGCGTATCACGGAACGCAATCAAGTTGCCGCCGATTCCCGGCAGCACCGCCGCTTCATAACGGCCGGCTCTGAGCCATACCGCGTCTTCTCCCTCAAATAGTCCTTCGTATGCCTCTATACCCACTGGCGCACCCCTTCTCCCAATTAATGTAATTTCTTTCACTAAAGATAGATTACCATATATCATTTCGTGTGTATCTAGTTCTTACAACTGCTCCACTTCAACGTTCAAGATATGCTCAATATCCTTTAAATCATAATAGATTTCGGTGCAAAAATCGCGGTCGGGGGCGGATAGCACCATATCGATCATTTGTTTTCCGTCATCCAGGTCCTTGATTTTCATCCGCCGGACCATTCTTTCACGGAATTTCCTTTTAGTCTTGCCTTTACTCTGTCCCACCCGATTTTCGATTTTATTGATGACTTGAACCATGGCCTTATCGCTCGCCATAGTAATCTTCACGGAAATGTCGTGATTGTTAAGCGACTGCGGACCGACGGTGCGGATAAGCCAAGGAACCGCATTGACCGCAAAAATGAGCAGTACTACAGCAATACCCGCTTCGATATAGAAGCCTGCACCCACCGTGATGCCAATTCCCGACGCCGTCCATATCAGCGCTGCCGATGTCAGGCCGGAGATCGCATCGCCGCCTCTGCGCAGGATAACGCCTGCACCCAGAAAGCCGATGCCGCTTACGATCTGCGCCGCGAGCCTCATCGGGTCCATATTAGGATGATCCGGTCCTGAGAATTTTTCAAAGGCTTGGATCGATACGATTGTAACGAGACAGCTGGCGATGCTGATGACCATACTGGTACGAATGCCGAGCGGTTTCTGCTTCAACTGCCGGTCGATTCCGATGAATAGTCCAAACAGCATGGCAATAAGCAGTTTGATCATGGATACAATATGCTCATCCATCATCCGACCTCCTCTCAAAGGTGTAAGTTAGATTATAGGGCAACATGCTATCACATCTAACCCTGCAATGAAAGCAAAAGGCCCCACTGGCGTGGAGCCTATGCTCTATGTGATTCCATTTTTGATGCAAGTACCGATAAATCGAAACAAGCATCCGGGTTAGATCGAAGCTGGCGGCTTAGCCTAGCACGATTCGGTCATCCGCCAGTTTGTGTCCGCTGATGGTTTCGAATTCGCCCAGAAGACGTTCTACCGTCAGGTCTTTTTTGCGCTTCTCGTCTATATCAAGGATAATCTGTCCCTTGTCCATCATAATGAGCCGATTGCCAAGCCGGATGGCCTGCTCCATATTATGGGTTACCATCAGAGTTGTCAGCTTCATCTCCCGTACGATGGATTCGGTCAGCTGAGTAATCAGATCCGCTCTGGCAGGATCGAGGGCTGCCGTATGCTCGTCCAACAGCAATATTTGCGGCTTCGTAAACGTAGCCATCAGCAGGCTTAGCGCCTGTCTTTCTCCCCCCGACAACAAACCTACCTTCGCACGCAGACGATTCTCCAGGCCGATGCCAAGCCGCTCAAGCTCTTCGCGAAACATCGTCCGCTTCGAGGAGGATACGCCGATGGACAGGCCTCTGCTCTTGCCGCGCTTATAAGCCATTGCCAGATTCTCTTCAATGGTCATGCGGGGCGACGTGCCGGCCATCGGATCTTGAAAGACCCGTCCGATCCAGCGGCTTCGCTGATGCTCGGCCAAATGGCTGATCGAGCTTCCTTCGATGAAGACTTCACCCAAATCCGGCTTCATTACGCCGGAAATGATATTCATCAGCGTCGACTTCCCTGCTCCGTTGCTGCCGATTATCGTGACGAAATCTCCCGGAATCAGCTCCAGATCAATTCCGAGCAGAGCGATCTTCTCGTCCGGCGTGCCCGGATTGAACAGCTTGGATACATTATCGAGCTTTAGCATTAGCAGTCCCCCCTCTCTTGCCCTTCAAGGCTTGCTCGGCCAGCTCGGCCGTTCGCTTGCGTGCGTTGTTCTTTTGCTTGAGGAAGCGCTGCACCGATGGGAACACCAAGGCGATTATTACGATAATGGCCGTTATCAATCTAAGGTCGGAGGCGTCCAGCCAATCCACCCTCAGCGCCAGCGCGACAACGATCCGGTACACAATCGAGCCCAGCACAACCGCCAGCGTCGCGCGGAACACGCTGCGCGAGCCAAAGATTGCTTCGCCGATAATAACGGAGGCGAGGCCGATAACGATCATCCCGATGCCCATTGAGGAATCGGCAAAGGCCTGGTACTGGGCAATGAGCGCTCCAGAGAGCGCCACCAGCCCGTTCGACAGGCTGATGCCGAGAATCGTCGTACTGTCCGTATTCACACCGAAGCTGCGAATCATCCTCGAGTTGTCTCCCGTCGCCCGCAGGGCAAGGCCCAGGTCGGTGCGCAGGAACACATCCATCAGCAGCTTCACGGCGATGACCACGAACGGCATAACATACAGCGGATTCATCAGGGAAATCAGTGTTGTCTCACCCATCAGCGACACATTGGGCTTGCCTAAGATCCGCAAGTTGATCGAATAGAGCGCGATCATCATCAATATCCCCGACAGCAGTCCGTTAATCTTCCCTTTAGTATGCAGCAGACCGGTGCACAATCCGGCGAGCACACCGCCGGCGAGCGCCCCGAGCGTAGCCAGCCACGGCGTATAGCCGTGGGTGATCATGACGGCGGCAATGGCGCCGCCAGTAGCAAAGCTGCCATCCACCGTCAGATCAGGAAAATCCAAGATCCGAAACGTAATATATACACCTAAAGCCATTAAAGCATAAAGCAGCCCCAGCTCTACCGCTCCAAGCATTGAATTCCACATGATGACTTCCTCCTTCAAACGGCAAGGGGCGCCTGTAAAGGATCGCCCCGGTTCAAATCTTTATTATTGAATGATATCGTTGGTTGGGTCGGCTACTTCTTTCTTCATGGCGTCCGTGACTTCAATTCCCTGAGCCGCGGCAGCCTTCAGGTTAAGGATAACGTCCAGCTTCTGCTGCACCGTCACAGGAAGATCACCGATTTTCTTGCCATTCTTGAGTACTTCAACCGCCATTTGTCCGACTTGATAGCCGTGGTCGAAATACTTAAAGCCGACTGTGGCAAAAGCGCCTCTTTCGACAGTGTCGCGGTCGCTCGAGAAGAACGGAAGCTTATTCTCATTGGCTACCTGGATAATGGAATCAACTCCGCTTACAACCGAGTTATCAAGGGTAATGTACAGCGCGTCCGCCCGTCCAACCAAGGATTCGGCGGCTTGTTTGACATCGGAAGTGTTGGTCACCGGAGCTTTAACCAGCTCGATGCCATGCTTGTCAAGGGCAGCCTTGGCTTTGTCCGCCATTACAACGGCGTTCGGTTCGCCTTCATTGATAATCAGCCCCAGCTTCTTCACATTTGGAAACTGAGCGGCGATGAAATCCATCAGTCTGATTATCGCCTCAGGATTCGTATCCGACGCACCTGATACATTTCCTCCCGGATGTTCAAGATTCGTTACCACTTTCGCATCAAGCGGGTCCGTTACGGCTGCAAACAATACCGGCGTATCGTCTTTGACCGCCTGCACAAGCGCTTGAGCGGACGGTGTTGCAATTCCGATGGTCAGGTCATTATCTTCACCGGCAATTTTCTGGGCGATGGACAAATTGTTGGCAGCATCCGCCTGAGCGTTCTCAAAGTCAACGGTAAGGTTCTGACCTTCGACGATCCCCGCATCCTTGAGTGCGGCTATAATGCCGTCATACGTTGCATCCAGCGACGGATGCTCAACATATTGTGATACGGCGATCTTATAAGTTTTGGTATCGGCGCTCGCGGTGTTCTGGGCAGTGCTGCCCGGGGAGGCCGTGGCGCCGGTATCCGCCGCATTATTATTGTTACCGCAGCCTGCCGCTGCAAGCATGACACACAAACTGAGCCCTAGCCAAATTTTCTTTCTCTTCATGTAGAATCCCCTCTTCTATTTTAGTTTTAAAGTGAATGCGGACGGCAAACCACATCCGTGCCAGCTATCTATGAAACCATATTATATGTAGGTTCAATTTCCGTCAATCCGAAAAAACAACCTCGTCAAGCCCGGCTATCCGCATGTTCCCCCAGTTCCAGGGCTATTCATCCTGATTATTCCTGGCAGCCATTTCCTGGAACCCGGCCACATAAAAAGATGGCGGCTGAGCATACTGAGTTTACAATTTTGAAAATGGAGCGTGAGAGATGTTCACGTATCGAAAAAAAGTATTATTCTTGACCTCTGCACTGTCTGCTGCCGTTCTGGCCGCATCAGCCTGCAGTAACGTAAGAAACGACGGACAACTCCGGACGAATGCGGTCAAGCCTTCGGTTCATTCCAGAAGTTATATCGAAAATCTGCCTGTTACCGATCCATCCGGCAAAACATGGGTCCCTCTGGAGGCAGCGGCCAATTCACTTGGCTACCGTGTGGAAGAAGAACCCGGCGGCGGCGGTTACGCCAAAGTTGGATACAGCGATGTAATGTACAGAGTGCGCCCGGGTTCGGCAAGCGCCTTATCATTGGGTAAAGGCTGTACCCTCCCGGATGCGCCGAAGCGGCAAAATGATAAAATCTACATGACGACTGACGCCCTGTCGAAATTATTCAATACGCCAGTCAGTTGGGATCAGGGAAGCGGAGAAATTTCTATTGATACCCCAAAAGAACAACATACAGAAGGGCAGAACACGGCGGTTAAATCAGACAAGCCGTTCCGTATTCAGAGCCTGTCCTCGTCGGAAGCCGACGAGTTGATCTCTTACTCTAAGAAATATCTGGGTGTTCCTTATGAATTCGGTGCGGCTCCTTACGAGGAATCCAAGACATTCGACTGTTCATCATTTACCCGTCATGTCTTTGAGAAGTTTGGTGTCGATCTGCCGCGTCTGGCCAGAGATCAGGATAATGTCGGCAGATCCGTCAGCCGGGAACAGTTAGAACCGGGTGATCTGATTTTCTTTACTGTCCCCGGTAGGTTCGACAAAGACTCCATTCCCGGGCATGTCGGCATTTATATTGGTGACGGAAAATTTATACACACCTGGGGTGATCCCGGAGTTCAGATCAGCCAGCTGGACAGCGGGTATTGGAGCAACGTTATTCTGCATATGCGGCGCGTCCTATAGGACGTGCCTGCCTATGCTTTTTCGCTTAACAAAAATATTCAGCCAGCCGCTTATCTCATACTGTCTCGGTCCGCAGCCCGCTCGAACCCTTTGAATCTCGTTCCTTGATAAGTCAGGTCTCCCCGGTCGCCTTCAACAATCAGCCCGTACAGCCTGTCAGGCACTTCAAGTTCTACTCTGTCGCCGTTTGACGTTTCAAAGGTTACATAATAATCCGTACTTGCACTTGCGTCTCCCGAACCTCCACGCACTCTGAACCGTTTGGCAACGACAGTGCAGGACACCGTGAGCAGTTCGCTTGCATTGTTAGCCATCCACTGTTTCATTCCTTTGACAATGGCATAGATCATTATTGAGAAAATTACCAAGGCAAAGATTTTGAAGAATATCGGTGTACCATGCCAAAAGAGTTCAAAAGCGCTGGGCTGCTCAAACGTGGCTGACCCGGTCCATTCGCTCATATTCATTCCCCCTGTTCTTATAAACTTTGCTTATCTCGTATCCGCAATGCCCAATTGTTTACATTTATGTACGCGGAATGCATGGCAAGGGTTGCGCCCCGCCTCGTTCATTTGGATCTGAGCAGCCGCTATGTTATGATTATATACTAGATCGGCTAAGGAGGTCCCCTTTTGACTCAATATATAGATCTAAGAACGCGAACTGGGCTCATCCGCCTTGCATTGGCCATCATCCTTGCATTTGCCTTGCCCGCATCTGTCTTCATGGATTGGAGCAGTCAAGCAGCTCAAGAGAAAGGGACAAAAGGCATCGAACAGCAGGAGCGCCATTTTGCGGTATCATCCGCACGCCTGCATCCTAAGCAGCATTTTCCCCTAACATTATCGCGTCTTCCCTATGAACAAACCGCTCTTATCGCGCTGAAGCCTTATCTTTTGCCTCTGCTTTTCGCGTTATTTTATCCGGTTATCTATAATCTGTTGAAGCGCTTGCTTCTGTATCCGCTTAAATTTACCTCTAATTATGTGGTTTTCACATTCGGCGGCTGAATACATTATGGACGAAATAGTCAACTTACGAATACATCCGAGTTATTGGAGGCTGGATTTATTATGAACTTTAGAGAATGCGATTTGCCCGGAATCGGGAGAAAATTTGTACTGGAGACCCGCAGCGGCGATAAGCTCGCTATTATTGTACATGATGATGGACGGCGGGAGCTGTATCATTTTGAATATGACGATCCGGATCAAAGTATTTCGATGGTTACACTGGACGATGAAGAAGCCAGATATATTTCGGCTATTATCGGGGGTGTCACATACAAGCCAAGGTCGCTTGAATCCATTGAGGTTGCGCTGGACGATCTGATTATTGAGTGGTACCGTCTGGAGCCGGGGTTCAGTTGTGTGGGCCGTACGATTGGCGAGCTTGATATCCGCGCCCGTTCCGGTGTAACGATAATAGCGGTCATCGAAAAAAATCACACCAAACATATCAGTCCCGGACCCGATCTGAGGCTGCCGCCGGACTGCATCATCATTGCCGCGGGGGAGAGAGAGCAGCATAAACAATTCAGGCATATTTTGCGGAATGGATGTGGTTGATCGATGAACCATATCGTATTTGAAGTCGGACTGGCGATAGCGCTTGTGGCGCTGTCCGGATTGCTCGCCGAGAAATTCCGCTTCTCCGTCATTCCGTTTTATATTTTGGTCGGTATGGCGGTCGGACCGCATGCCTTTCAAATTTGGCATCTGGACTTCCGGTTTATCGAAAGCGCCGCTCTGATTGAATTTATGGGCAGAATCGGCGTCCTGTTCCTGCTGTTCTATCTCGGGCTGGAATTCTCCGTGGGCAGGCTTGTCAAAGCGGGCAAATCGATTGTAACAGGCGGAACCATCTATATTCTGATCAACTTCTCTCTTGGTCTGGTACTGGGCTGGGGACTCGGATTCCCACTCGAGGAGATTCTGGTGGTGGCGGGGATTACGACCATTTCCTCCAGTGCAATCGTGGCTAAGGTTCTGGTAGACTTGAAGCGGACCGCCAACCCGGAAACCGAAATGATTCTGGGCATCATCATGTTCGAGGACGTGTTTCTGGCGGTCTACATCTCCATTCTTTCCGGCCTGGTGCTCAGCGGCTCCTCCTCTCTTGGCGGAGTGCTGCTGTCGGCTCTGATTGCGCTGGTCTATATGCTGGGCCTCCTTATCGTCGGCCGAAAGCTCGTCCCCCTGCTTAACAAGGCGCTTAATATCCGCTCCGGCGAACTATTTGCTCTAGTCATATTCGCTATCCTGTTCCTGGTAGCGGGCTTTTCCGAGACGATTCACGTCGCTGAGGCGATTGGAGCGCTGCTGGTCGGCTTAGTTCTTGCAGAGACGGAACATGTCAAGCGGATCGAGAAGCTGATTATTCCGTTCCGCGATTTTTTCGGAGCCATCTTCTTCTTCAGCTTTGGCCTCACGATCGACCCGCGCACTCTTGGCGGAAATGCCCTATGGTATTCGCTGGCGGCTGTAGTCGTCACGCTGCTGGGGAATTTCATCGCCGGCATACTTGCCGGGCGCAGCGCCGGCCTGAGCCCGCGCGCTTCTTCCAATATCGGTCTCACCATCGTGTCGCGCGGCGAGTTCTCCATCATTATGGCCAATCTTGGCAAAGCGGGCGGTTTGCTCGCCATTTTGCAGCCGTTCGCAGCCATGTACGTGCTGATCCTGGCGATTCTCGGTCCGCTGCTGACCAAAGAGTCCAAATGGATTTACAGGACGCTGGATAAAGTATTCAAATTTGAGAGCAGGCACGTCAAGCGGAAGGCCCAGAAACGTACCCCTGCCTCCGAGGAACAATAGCCTTAGGAGCGTTGGCCCTCCGCAGCTTCACAAATTGAATCGAATTTAGGCAAAATGCTGTTAAAAAAGCGTTCCGGCTTCGAGGCCGGAACGCTTTTTTATGTCGGCTTTGCGGGAAATCTGCCTGTTTGCTTTCATCAGACTGATGTTGGAAGCGGCTAACGGAACATCCCCCATAAGCGAATCAAGTGAAACGTATTATTCGGATCGACTTTTTGGGCAATGACGAATCTGACGATGTTGTCCTCCTGATCAGAAGCGAGCCTTTCCCCCAGGATAACCGAAGCATTCCGCACCAGCCTGCGCACCACGCCGGGGTCCTGAAGCTGCTGTTTGCTGACGCCGTTAATCAAATTCTTGATTCGTTCCTTGATTGTCGGATTCTTCATCTTCATCTTTATCCGCTCCACCAGCTGCGGACTGATTCCATATTGCTGATAACTCAAGCTTGACGCACCTCCCGTCATATCCAATCTTTCTCAGTATATGACGGGACGTGTCTCCATGTGCCTCAATCGATCAGATCGCCTTGAAAAATTTGTTCTTTCTGGAGATAGCTTCGCAGCGGCGCGAACTCGGCGGATGTCCAGAAGCTTCCATCCTGGAGCAGCTCGGCGGCATCGCCGCGTGCCTGCTCAAGTACGGCAAAATCAGCCGCCATGTCCGCGAGGCGAAACTCCGGCAGACCGCTCTGCTTCGTGCCGAAGAAATCGCCTGGGCCCCGCAGCTCGAGATCGCGCCGCGAGACTTCAAAGCCGTCGTCCGTTTCGGTCATCGCTGCCATGCGCTCGCGTCCGACCTCCGATTTCGGATCGGCCACCAGCACGCAATAGGAAGCATGCTCTCCCCTCCCGACGCGACCCCGAAGCTGGTGGAGCTGGGACAGTCCGAACCGGTCGGCGTCCATGATAATCATCAGGGTGGCATTCGGCACATCGACGCCTACCTCGACGACTGTCGTCGATACGAGCACATGTATTTCATTATCGTAGAAAGCGCGCATGACCTCGTCCTTCTCACCGGGAGTCATCCGGCCATGCAGCAGGCTCACCCGGAAATCGGGAAAAGCCTGAGACAGCTGAATATGCAGATCAATTGCGTTCTGTACATCCAGCTTGTCCGATTCCTCGATCAGCGGACAAATGAGGTACGCCTGGCGCCCCTGCCCTACCTCGCGGCGGACCAGGTTCAGCACCCTCTCCATCATATCCGGTTTCACCCAATACGTAGAGATCGGAATGCGCCCTTTCGGACGCTCGGATAAGGTGGAGACATCCATATCGCCAAAGACGGTTATCGCCAGCGTTCGCGGGATCGGGGTCGCCGTCATCGTCAGCACGTCCGGATTGTAGCCTTTACGCCGCAAAATACTGCGCTGATTCACTCCAAACCGGTGCTGCTCATCCGTAACTACGAGGCCGAGTTCCCTAAAGAATACGTCCTCCTGAATCAAAGCATGTGTTCCGACGACCACATCGACGAGGCCCATTTGCAGCGAGGCCAGCAGATCCTTGCGCTTGCGGCCGTTCACGCTGCCGGTCAGCAGCGCTACGGAAATGCCGAACGGCTCGAACATCGCCTGAAGCGATCTGCTGTGCTGTTCGGCCAAAATCTCCGTCGGCACCATCAGCGCTCCCTGAAACCCCGAACGGACCGTCGCGAACAGCGCGATTGCCGCGAGCGCCGTTTTGCCGGAACCTACATCGCCTTGGAGAAGGCGGTTCATGCAGTAAGCAGAACGCATATCCTGCAAAATCTCAAGCTCCGCTGCCTTTTGGGCGTTGGTCAGCTCGAACGGGAGACTGCGTACGAATTGGCGGACCGTTGCGTTGTCCACCGTATGAACCATGCCGTCCATCCTGCCCCGATTGAGCGTCCGGAAAGCCTGAACCTTCAGTTGGAACAGAAACAGTTCCTCGTATACCATCCTTCTACGGCCCTGCTGGCCTTCCCGTGAATCCTCGGGCTGATGGATCGTGGCGATCGCCCGTTTACGCGGCATAAAATCGTATTTATGCATGATCGGCTGCGGCAAAACTTCGGGGATCATATCCCCAAATTGCAGCAGCGCCTGGGCAATCGTCTTGCGGAGCCAGCTCTGCGTAATTTTGCCGCCGACGGAATACACAGGCTGCAGCGTTCCGGTCTTTCCTTCTCCTCGATCCGGAAATTCATAATCGGCCACTGTAATTTGCGACCGCTTCTGATCCCACTTTCCGCTGATGACAACTTGACGGCCCGCCGTCAACTGCTCCCGCACATAGTGCCGGTTGAACCAGGTAGCCGTAAACATCCACGGCTCCGCCATCATTTTGCAGCTGAGGCGCGACTTCCCGCCGAATCGCTGAAGCACCGGGATGCCGATGACTTTGGCCTCGACCGTTACTTTATCCCCGTTCTTCACCTCGCTGAGCGATTTCGGGCGGTAGTCCTCATAGCGGAAAGGATAATACTCCAGCAAATCTTTCACTGTAAATATGCCAAAGGCGTGAAGCTCAGCCTGCTTTTGAGCGCTCACGCCACTAATTTGTTTAACCAAGGTTGTATCCAAAGACAGAATCATATTCATCCCTCATCTACGCGGGCCATACAAATACGGCAAGCGTACCGTTGCCGACATGACTTCCAACAACAGGCCCTACGTTAGTCAACACTTTTTCCTCCAGTGTAAAATACGCGGAGAGCTCCTGCAGAAATTCTTCACCAGCAGTTGGCTGTGCGGTGTGTCCGACAGCCACATTGATTTTATCGATACCTTGCAGATCCTTCTTGAACAGCTCGATCATGCGGGCCACCGCCTTTTTCCGTCCTCTGACTTTCTCTACCGCATAGATAACGCCTTCCTCGTCGATTGACAGAATCGGCTTAATATTGAGCAGTGTGCCAAGGATAGCCGAAGCTTTGCCAATCCGGCCACCCTTTTGCAAGTATTCCAGCGTATCCACCAGAAAATAAAGCTTGCGCGAGCGGCGAAGCCGTTCGACAGACTCCAAGATTTCCTCCGGGCCTTTCCCTTCGGCAGCCAGACGGGCTGCATGAACCACCAGCAAGCCGAATCCGTAAGAAGCGGATAATGAATCGAATACGGTGATCCGGCTGCCTTCTTCCTCCAGCATCGATTTGGCAAGCAGCGCGGATTGGTAGGTTCCGCTCAGCCCGGAAGAAATATGGAAAGACAATATCGGACTATCCGGATATCGCTCCAAAATATTTCTGTACACATTCATATATTCAACCGGCGACGGCTGTGACGTGGTCGGGAGCTGCGGAGACCTAGGAAGCCGCTCATAGAACTGTTCCGGCGTCATATCAACCCCGTCGCGGTAAGATTCCTCCCCGAACATGAGGGTAAGCGGCACGACATGGATGCCGTAAGCTTCCGCCATGGACGGAGGGATATCAGAAGTGCTGTCGGTGACGATTACGGTATGATTCATGGTAAACCTCCCTTCGTACAGTTTCTGGGCTTAAGCTTCTACCGAGAATAAATAGAAATACAGCGGCTGACCGCCTTCGTGAATTTCAACCTCTGCATCGGGATAATTCGCTCCGAGCCAGCCTTCCAAGGCTTCCGTATCCTCAAGATTGGCTTCTTGCCCTGTCAAAATAGTAATAATCTCGCCTCCGCTCTCCAGCATCTTGGACAGCAGCGCCTGGCTGGCAGACAGCAAATCCTCGGCTGCGGCGATAATTTTAGAATTGGAAATACCGATATACTGCCCCGCCTTGATGTCCATTTCCTCGTATTTGGTATCCCTGACCGCATACGTGACCTGCCCCGATTTTACCCGATCAATGGCATTCAACATTCTATCCGTATTACTGTCTACCGATTCTTCCTCTTGGAAAGCGAATGCGGCTGCAATACCTTGAGGAATGCTCTTGCTTGGAATAACCGTAATTTCCCGTTCGCCTTCCAGGATTTCTTTAGACTGCTCAGCGGCAAGAACGATATTGGAGTTGTTCGGCAAAATATAGATATGCTTGGCTGAAATGGACGATATGGCGTTCACGAAGTCCTCTGTGCTCGGATTCATCGTCTGGCCGCCTGCCAGCACTACATCAATGCCCAGGCTCTTGAAGATATCAGAAATCCCGTCACCGGAGGATACTGCGATAAAGCCATATGGCGCCAAATCATCCGCCGGGGGTACCGCGGGCGCCTCTATGCTGCTTTTTTCTTCGGGAATATCTGCAAATACTTCAGGACTCGGGGCGATGTCCATCCCGGCTGTCAGTAAATCACGGTGCTGCTCGCGCATATTCAAAATATGAATTTGGGCAATCTCCCCGTATAGAAGCGCGAGATTCAACACTTCACCCGGAGCCTTGGAATGAACATGAACCTTAATGGTGTCATCGTCAGAAATGACGATAATGGAATCGCCATTCACCGATAACGCTTTCCGGAATTGATCCTCGTCAAATGCCTCAGAATGGGGACCGCCCAACTGGCGGTTGATAAAGAACTCCATGTCATATAAGAACTCGATATCCTCCGTTGACAGCTGCGACTGGGCCGATACAGGCACATGTGCCGGTTTTACCTCCGGCTTGGTCAGCACTACTGCCTGCTCTGCGGGCACTGCCCCACGGGCGGCTTGTCCTTGTCCGGAATCCGCGAACTGCCCACTCGTTAAAGACTCTAAAAAGCCTTCATATATATAAACCAAACCTTGACCACCCGAATCCACAACTCCCACCTGCTTAAGCACCGGCAGAAGATCCGGCGTTCCCGCAAGCGCCTCTTTCGCTTTGGCCAGAACTTCGGTCATCAATACATTAATATCGGTTGTCCGCCGCGCCAGGAAAACAGCATGTCTTGCAGCTTCCTTAGCTACAGTCAGGATGGTCCCTTCCACAGGCTTGACTACCGCTTTATACGCGGTATCCACACCTGTCTGCAGCGCAGCCGCAAATTGTTGAGAGTTCAATTCTTCGTATGCGGCGGCAGAACGGCCGAATCCGCGGAACAGTTGGGACAAGATAACCCCGGAGTTACCGCGCGCGCCCATCAGCAGGCCTTTCGACAGAACGCTGGAACATTGTCCAATGGAAGCGGAATGATTCTTCCCCAATTCACCCACCCCTGCGGTCATCGTTAAGTTCATATTGGTCCCCGTATCCCCATCCGGAACCGGAAAAACATTCAGGGAATTCACGTGCTCCGCATGCTGCTGCAGCTTCTCAGCGCCGGCCAGTACCATAGCTGTAAAATCTATTCCATTTATAGAACGCTTACTCAATGAAAATTCCCCTTCCTGCCTTCATGCCTCTCGTAGCTAACACAAACTAGACACAATACGCTAATCTATATTGTACTATAAGCAACTTCAGAAATAAATGTTTTTGAACCGGTTGACGGGGCATTTTTTACTGTGATATTATATTTAAGTATTGTTTTATGCAGGCTAACGCAACAAGGAGGTGTAATGATGTCCCGTAAATGTGCTGTAACTGGCAAGAAACCGAGCAGCGGCAACCACGTATCGCACGCCAACAACCGTAACCGTCGCTCCTGGGGAGTTAACGTTCAAAAGGTCCGCATTCTGGTTAACGGCAAACCGAAGCGTGTATACGTAAGCACCCGCGCCCTGAAGTCCGGTAAAGTAGAGCGCGTCTAGTTTCCAAACTTAATCTCAAACAAAAAGCACCCTTTACATTAGTAAGGTGCTTTTTTTCATGTTGCTTTCTTCTGCTTACGGCCTTCAGCTCTTCTGAAATGTATTCAAGATCGCCTTGACAAACCCTCCCAAAAACTTCGGCAGCTTAAATGTATAAAATTTCATGTTTCACCCTCCGATCAATGCTGCAGCCCTCATTAAGACACAAAAAAGGCTACATGAGATTTCTGCTCATGTAACCATATTTATGCGATGCTAACTTGGCCTATACCACTTGACCTTTACTCCTGTTAGCGGGCTTCAGCCGCCGCCCGGATCGCGGAAATGGCCGCCGCCCGGTCGCTTTGGCCGAACACGGCATTGCCGGCGACCAATACATCCGCCCCAGCTTCGGATACGATACCCGCCGTCGCTTCGGCAATCCCTCCGTCAACCTCGATACGCAGATCATGGCCGATCTCTGCCGCCCACTGGCGAATTTCCCGGATTTTATGCACGGTGCCGGGGATGAATGCCTGTCCGCCGAAGCCGGGGTTCACGGTCATGACCAGGACCAAATCGACATCCGCCAGCACTTCCCTCACAGCGGAGGCGGGCGTTCCCGGGTTGATCGCCACACCGGCGAGCAGACCAAGCTCCTTAATTTGATGAATTACCCGGTGCAGGTGAACGCAAGCTTCGGCATGGACGGTAATGACCGCCGCGCCGGCCGCCGCGAAGTTGGCAATATAGCGTTCCGGCTTCTCAATCATCAGGTGAACATCCAGGGGCAGGGAGGTATGGGCCGATACTGCCTTAACGATTGGCGGACCGAGTGTAATATTAGGCACGAAATGGCCGTCCATTACGTCCACATGAATCCAGTCCGCGCCGGAGGCTTCAACCTCGGCTACGTCGGCGCCGAGTGCGGCGAAGTCCGCTGATAGTATAGAAGGAGCAATTTTGATCATATATCAGTACCTCCGCTTCTTGTCTTTCATTTCATTAAAAAACAGCTTGTAGTGTTCATAGCGGCTGTCCGAAATCTCTCCGGCCTCCCAGGCCTCGATTACTCGGCAGCCCGGTTCGTGAAGATGGCTGCAGCCGCGGAATTTGCATTCCGCCGCTAATGGAACAAACTCGCGGAAGCAGGCAGACAGTTCCTCCACTCCAAGCTCCAGAAAATCCAACTGGCTGAAGCCAGGCGTATCCGCCACATAACCCCCATCGCCGATATCCATCAGCTCGACATGCCGCGTCGTGTGCCGTCCCCGCCCAAGCCGCATGCTGATCTCGCTTGTTTCCAGAGAAAGCCCGGGAACGAGCCGGTTAAGCAGCGAAGATTTGCCTACGCCGGACTGGCCGGCGAACACGCTGATTGCGCCTGCGAGCCGCTTCCGGAGCTCCTCGCTGCCCGAGCCCGTCCGCGAGCTTGTCACCATCACTTCATAGCCGATCTGCTCGTACAGCTCTTTAACATGAGCGATGCCCTCCCCGTCCTCTTCCGCCAAATCCCGTTTGGTTAGCACAATGATCGTGTCCAATCCGGAATGCTCGATATGCACGAGAAATTTATCGAGAAGCTGCAGATTGAGGTCTGGTTCCCGGACGGAAAACAACAGCACCGCCAGCGTAACATTCGCCACTGGCGGACGAATCAGTTCGGAATCGCGGGGATGAAGTTCATCCACCATCCCCTCTCCATTCTCGGTCAAGGAATAAATGACCCTGTCGCCGACAAGAGGAGACTGGCCTCTCTTCTTAAAAATACCACGGGCTCTGCACTGAACGATTTCATCCTCCGGAGAGATCTTTCCTTCCCGGAGCGGTTTCACATAATAATAACCGCTTAAAGCCTTAACGATTACACCTTCAGGCATGAACGAAGCCTTCCTCTCTTTGATTCAGCGGGTATGATGGCAATACGTCTCCCGTTTGCTGCAAGAGCGGCTGTTTAAGCGGCCGCTCTTGTCTTTGACTAGTTTTTGCGATTATTTCTTATCTTTACCTTTATGTTTGGAAGTGGTGTCCTGATTGTCATTACCTGATATGATCTGCGTACCGCTCGCACTGTCCCCCGTCTGATTGACGCCTGGCTCGCCCCCGGTATCTGGCGTAGCGCCTTCCGTTCCGGGCGCGGTTACCGGATCTGCAGACGGTTCGGTGCCGGCAGGCGTCGCGGCCGGAGACGGCGATGGCGGATTGACCGGCGAAGGCTCGGGAATTGGCACCGTACCGTTCTTTGCATCCATGTACGAGACGGAATACGTATCGAAGAACTCTCCATCCTGGTACACCATGACAGCCCCTTCCTTATTTGGAGCGAGAATAAGGTTCACCGACAGTACCTGGGTTTTGCTGATCGTGCGGGTTCCCCAATCCTGTTTCTCGCCATTGTTGCGCGCATCGACAAATTCGATCCGGATCTTGGTCTTCTTCCCTTCCTGCACCGGAGATACCGGAAGGTTGAACGTGTATTCCAGCGCTTCAGGCGGATAGCCGTCGCTGATATATAAGGTGATTTTCTCGCCAGGTTGCGCCGCTGCGCCTTTTTCATACGGCCATTGCTTCGTTATCTTGCCCTTTTCTATGGAAAAGCTGGATTCCCTCTTCACATCACCGAGCTCCAGACCTAGCTCCTCCAGCTTGGCTTTCGCTTCCGATTCGGAGAGGCCCGTTAAATCCGGCATCGTGATGCTCTCCTGGCCTTTGCTGACTGTGATCGAGATAGCAGCGGTATCCGGATCATATTGGCTGCCTGAAATCGGATTCTGCCGGAGTACCTCACCTTCCGGAATTTCTTTGCTGAATTCGCTGTCCTGTGTTATTCGGCTCTGCTCTACACCTTGCGCTACCAAAGCTTCCACCGCTTCGTCATAAGTCATCCCGGATAACTCCGGCATTGACAGGAGCGGTTTGGCAATGCTTACCTTAAGCGCGATGGTCGTTCCTTCTTTTACCGTCGTATCCGGCTCTTTGCTCTGCTCGAAGACGATCCCTTCAGCAAAGTTAGCATTGTACTCCGTCGTTACCGGCTCCTCCAGAACAAGTCCCGCATCGGCCAGCTTGACTTTCGCATCGTCCAGCGAAAGACTGACTAGTTTGGGGACTGTTACTTCAGGAACAACCAGCTTCGCGTTTACATACCACACCACCCCGGCCATCGCCAGCAGGAGCAGCAGCGTAAGCCCGATCCACAGTGCGGGTCTTCCCCAATCTTTTTTCTTCTTGGCAGACGGAGGATCGTCCTCACGGATCATTCTATCCTCGCCGCGGCTGCGCAAGCCGTTGCTCCTGGGAATCGGCTTGATGGCCGGCATCACCCTGGTTCTGTCCTCATCATCATCCATGAATGATACCTTCTGTTCGCTCCGGCGCTCCGGCAGCAGACAGGTTTCCAGATCCTGTAGCATTTCTTTAGCCGATTGATAGCGCTCCTCAGGATTTTTGCGCATTGATTTAAGGATGATGTTCTCCACGCTTTGGGGGATCATCGGATTCAGCTTGCGCGGCTCCTCAAATTCCTCTTGAAGATGCTTCAGCGCTACGCTGATTGGACTCTCGCCCAGAAAAGGCAGGCTGCCGGTCAGCATTTGATAGATCACGATGCCGAGTGAATACAAATCCGATTTTTCACCTGTGGCGACTCCCTTGGCATGTTCCGGAGAAAAATAGTGCACCGAACCGACGACCGAACCGGTCTGTGTAATCGTAGTCGACGTTACGGCGCGGGCTATGCCGAAATCGGTCACTTTGACACGGCCGTTACGCCCGATAAGTATGTTATGCGGTTTGATATCCCGATGGATAATCTGATTCTGATGGGCATGATCGAGCGCGTCACAGATTTGGGTGGCGATTCTCACGGCTTCGTCCACCTGTAGCGGCGCCCTCTCCTTGATAATTTCGTTCAGATTCTTGCCTTCCACGTATTCCATAACTATATAATGAATTTCATCTTCCTGTCCCACGTCGTAAATGCTAACCACATTGGGATGAGAAAGCGATGCAGCAGATTGCGCTTCCCGCCGAAACCGGCGAATAAATTCCTCATCATGTACAAATTGGTTCCGCAATACTTTAATAGCGACATTTCGATTGAGCAGAATATCATGTGCCCTATATACAAGCGCCATTCCGCCCCCACCGATCCGCTCGATGACTTGGTAACGGCCTCCCAACTCGTGACCGATCATCTCTCCCACTCCTTTGATTCGGGCACAGCGGCCTCCTCATGATGTTCCAGCATGGCGACGCTAATATTATCGCCGCCGCCGGCAAGCAAAGCCAGCTGAAGCAAACGGTCCGCTCTTTCCTTAAGCGATATTTCCTGCATGCCGGCAATCTTCCCCAAGTGCTCGGCACTAACAAAATTGCTCAATCCGTCGCTGCACAGCAGCAGCACTTCACCCGGTTCAAGCGTTATTGGAATCAAATCGACTTTGATGTCCTCATCCGTTCCAAGAGCGCGTATAAGAACGTTGCGCCGCGGATGGGTATCCAGTTCCTCGAGCGTAATCTGGCCGTTCTTGAACAGCTCGTTTACCAGTGTGTGATCCTCGGTCAACTGCCGCGCCTTACCATCCTGAATTATGTAAGCTCTGCTGTCGCCGATATGGCCAATGTAGCCCGACTGGCCTGCGAGCAGCGCAGACACGACAGTCGTCCCCATGTTGTGGTAACGCTCGTCACTGGCAGCTTGCTTGTAGACGGTATCGTTGGCTTTCATTATCGCGTCCGACAAGACCGCGCTTAACTCTTCACCGGAAAGACCGGACGCAATTCCGTCCAGCCCCTCCCGGACAGACTCAAGCGCCAGGCGGCTTGCGGTATCACCCGCCAAATGCCCTCCCATACCGTCGGCGATAATACCCAGCGTATATCCTTGGCTCGTAACACCGGTCCAGACCGAATCCTCATTGACGGTACGTACCCGTCCAATGTCGCTGGCATGAACTGTTCTGATCAAAAGACCTCACCTCAACTCCATATGTTTGGCGCGTAATTGTCCGCATGCGGCGGCGATATCATGGCCCTGTTCGCGGCGAATCGTCACATTGATTCCCTGATCGGCCAGAATCCGCTGAAATTGGAAAATATCATTACGTGAAGTGCGCACATACTTGCGTTCAGGCACATAGTTAACCGGAATTAGATTAACATGGCACAGCATATGTTTTAGCACTCCGGCAAGCTCTTCCGCATGCTCCGGCTGATCATTTACGCCGCCGATCAGCGCATATTCGAAACTGATGCGCCGTCCTGTCTTTGCCTGATAATAGCGCAGCGATTCCATCACTTCATCAAAAGGATAACGGCGGTTGACCGGCATCAGCTTTGAACGAAGCGCGTCATTCGGCGCATGAATGGAGATCGCCAGGTTGATCTGGGTATCCTCATCGGCAAACTTATAAATACTCGGGACAATCCCGCTTGTTGATACCGTTATATGCCGCTGCCCGATATTTAATCCTTTTTCATGGATCATCAGGCGCAGAAATCTCATGGTGGCGTCATAATTCTCAAACGGTTCGCCCGTGCCCATGATAACAATACTGCTGACGCGTTCGCCGCGGGCATCCAGAATCTGCTGTGAGCGCACGACCTGCGCCACAATTTCGCCTGCCGTCAAATCCCGCTTAAGTCCTCCAAGAGTCGAAGCGCAGAAGGTGCAGCCAATCCGGCAGCCCACCTGGGTTGTTACGCATACACTGTTGCCGTAATTATGCTTCATGATGACCGTTTCAATGGCATGATCGTCATGCAGTCCGAACAGAAACTTCACTGTTCCATCTTTCGATTCGAGCTTTGTAATTTCCGAAAGGGCGTTAATGGAGAACTGTTCATCCAGCTTCGCCCGCAAAGACTTAGGCAGGTTGCTCATCGAGTCAAAATCGCTGACGCGCTTGACGTACAGCCAATCAAAAATCTGTCCGCCCCGAAAAGCCGGTTCTCCGTTATCCTTGGCCCACTCTACCAACTCTTCGAGGGTAAAATCGTATATTAAAGGTTTCATTATCGTGATCGCACCTGTGCTTTCTTAAAGATGTCTGAACTTATAGGATATTCGTTCAAGAGTTATTCATATTATTTCTCATCCTGCCTATTTTAACACAAATCACACAGAGGGTAAAAGAAAACCCGCCGAGGCTGGCCCGGCGGGGGTTAAGACAATCGAGATCCGATCAGCGGCTCTATTGGCGGAGCCGTTCAAGAATGGCGATATAGAAGCCGTCACTTCCGTAATGTTGGGGTAAGATTTGCATCCCTTGGCCACTGGCAAGAACGTTATTGCCAAGACGGTTCCAGAGTGGTGAAGAGAATGTCACAGAGGCGAATTCTTCGCTGCGTTCCAAGAAGGAACTAACGATATTACCGTTCTCCAACCGGTCGAGCGTACAGGTGCTGTACACCAGCACCCCGCCCGGCTTCAGCAAAGCAGCGGCCGAATCCAGCAGCTTAGACTGCAGCTCGGCAATCGCCGCCGAATCTTCCGGCTGCTTGGCCCATTTCAAATCCGGTTTGCGGCGGATCACGCCCAATCCCGAACAAGGGGCGTCCAGCAGAATCCGGTCGAAGGAAGCAGGGGCGAATTTCTTCCCGAGTTCCAGTGCGTCTCCACTTCCGGTACCGATGCATTCAAGACCAAGGCGCCCTGCCTGATCGAAGATCAGCGCGGCTTTATGCGGATGCAGATCATTGGCATAAATGGAGCCTCGATCCTTCATCAGCTCGCCCATATGCGTCGTCTTGCCTCCGGGGGCGGCGCAGCAGTCCAATACCTTCATGCCGGGTAGAGGATTAACAGCCTCGGCCACAAGCATGGAGCTTTCGTCCTGAATAGACAGAAGACCATCCCGGTACCAAGATGAGAGCGCCAGATTGCCGGCTCCTCTCACGACGATTCCATAAGGACTCAGCTCGGACGGCCGGGCATTGACTCCCTGACCGAGCATCTCTTCAAGCAGCCGATCGCGGCTGGTCATCGTCGTGTTCACCCGGACGCTTACGGCAGGCGGCTCATTATTGGCCTTGCAGATCGCTTCGGCCATGTCCGCTCCGAACTCGTCCCGCCACCGCTCTACCATCCACAGCGGATGTGAATGGAGCAGAGCAGTCCGCTCTTCCCAGGACATTTCCTGAGGGATGACCGGCAGCGGTCCCGCGCGAAGGATACTCCGCAGCACGCCATTCACCATGCCCGAGATGCCTTGATGGCCGCGGCGCTTGGCTAGATTGACAGCCTCGTTCACCGCCGCGTGAGGCGGTATCCGGTCAAGGTACATAATCTGATAAAGACTTAAAGACAACAAGCAGCGAACCCAGGGCTGAAGCTTATCCAGCCCTTTGCTCACAAAGCCCTTCAGGACATATTCCAGCGTATTCAGACGCGAAATCGTCCCATACACGAGCTCAGTGGCCAGTCCCGCGTCCTCACGGGACAAGGCTGCCTTCTGCAGACTCGTATTAAGCAGCAGGTTGCTGTATGCCCCTTCCTGCTGAACGCGCACCAATACGTCAAGGGCTGTTTCTCTCGCCGAAATGCTCCTGGCAACGGTTCTTGCCCCGCCTGCGGCACCGCGCCCTCTGCCGGTCCCGCCGCCTTTGGGTGCAGCCTTACCACGTTCCGAGCCTACGCGGCTGTTCAGATTGTTCCCGCCTGAAGGTGTTCCCCGTCCGTTAGGCCCGCTCATGCCAGCACCATGCCGGGCTTCATCGTTCCGCCGCGGGCAAAGTCTCCCGCAGCCATTGCCTTCTTCCCGGCGGGCTGGACAGTAAGCAGATGAAGGCTTCCGTCGCCGGTCTTGACTTCAATGCCGGCCTGTCCCAGGGACAGCACGGTTCCCGGTTCGGGTCCATCGCCATGGGCAGAAGCGCCGGAAGCATTGGCTGAAGCAGCCGTGCCAGGTGAAGCGGCAGCCCATATTTTGAACGTCTCGCCATTCCAGAGTGTAAAGGCGCCCGAAAAGGGAACCAGACCGCGGATGCGGTTATAAATTTCCCGCGAGCCCGCGCTCCAATCGATCCGCTCATCCTCCCGGCTCAAATTCGGCGCGTAAGTCGCCTGGCTGTCATCCTGAGGCTCCGCAGTTACGGGTCCGGCAAGCAGACGTGGCATTTGAGACTTCAGCAAATCCCGGCCTGCCTGGCTCAGCTTCTCAAACAGGGTGCCTGACGTATCGTCATCCTCAATCGGGACCTCAACTTTTGCGATCATATCTCCCGTATCCAGTCCTTCCGCCATGTACATCAGGGTCACGCCCGTTACGCTTTCGCCATTTATAATGCTTCTCTGGATTGGCGCCCCTCCCCTGTATTTGGGCAAAAGCGATCCATGCACATTCACGCATCCACGGGAAGGCAGGTCCAGTACGGCTTTGGGCAGAATCTGCCCATAAGCGGCCGTAACGATTAGTTCCGGTTCATAGGCGGCAAGCTCCGCTACCGCCTCCGGACGCCGCATACGTTCAGGCTGGAGAACCGGAAGGCCCAGCGCCTCTGCAGCCGCTTTGACAGGCGATGGTGTCAGTATCTTCTTTCTCCCCTGCGGCCGGTCGGGCTGGGTGATGACGGCAGCGACTTCATAGCCTTCATCCACCAGCATTTGCAGACATGGTACCGCGAAAGCGGGTGTGCCCATGAACACAATCTTCATTTCATTCACTCCCCGGTCTGGCTGCGTTCCGCATTAATTTCGTAGACCTTCTCCGCGATATCCGTGAACAGCACGCCATTCAGATGGTCGATTTCATGCTGGAATGCCCGGGCGAGCAGCCCGCTTCCCGTTATGGTAATCTCATTGCCTTCACGGTCAAGCCCGCGGACGGTTACTGTCTCCGCGCGGCGAACGTCGCCGTTAATGCCCGGAATACTCAGGCATCCTTCCGGGCCGAACTGCTCGCCTTCGGATTTAATGATTTCCGGGTTGATCATCTTGATCAGACCATGTTCTTCATCGGCGTCCACCACAATCAGCCGTTTGAGAATTCCCACCTGCGGAGCAGCAAGACCGACGCCCTCGGCGTCATACATCGTATCCGCCATATCATCCAGCAGTTTTTGCACATTGGGTGTAATTTTCGTAACCGCTTTTGCCGTCTTGTGCAGCACTTCGTCAGGCTCTTTCACTATTAATCGTATCGCCATTTCGCTATCACCTTCCTGGTTTTGTATATATGTTATGCCAAACGGCGTTACATCAGCATTTGGGGATCAACATCAATGCTGATTTGAAGCACCGGATCACGAAGCGAATCTTCAAGTTCTTCCGACACCTCGCGGGCCAGCCCGATCGCATCAATGGTTCCCCGCCATTTAATCATGCATTGGAACCGGTATCGTCCCTTTAATCGGGGCAGCGGGGAGGCTACGGGTCCGAGCAGATCGAGTCCGTCCGAAGTCAGCTTGTCCAGACTGCCGAACCACCGGCGCTGCCTTGCCTTTCCCTGAATGCTCATCGCATAGTTCTCAGCCATGCGCAGCGCCACCGGCATTTGTTCATGCGACAGCGTCACAAGAATCAGCCGGCAGTAAGGCGGATAGTGGAGCGCTTTTCGATGTTTCAGTTCTTCTCTTACGAACGAGGCATAGTCATGCCGGCTGGCGTGAATGATGGAGTAATGGTCCGGTGTGTAGGACTGAACCAGCACCTCTCCGGGAAGCTTATGACGTCCTGCCCGTCCCGCCACCTGTGTAAGAAGCTGGAATGTCTTCTCGGCAGCACGGAAATCGGGCAGGTTCAGCGCCGAATCCGCTGTAATGACGCCCACAAGCGTCACGTCAGGAAAATCAAGCCCCTTGGCTACCATTTGCGTTCCGAGCAGCACATCGGCCTTCTTGTCCCTGAATTGTCCCAGCAGCTTCTCATGCGAGCCTTTCTCGGTCGTCGTATCGACATCCATCCGGATGACCCTCATTCCCGGAAACAGCTTAACCAGCTCTTCTTCCACACGCTGCGTTCCCGTTCCGAAAAAACGGATATGTTCGCTGCCGCATTCCGGGCAGACCTCTGGAGCCGGCTCCGCATGACCGCAGTAATGGCAGCGCAGATTATTGCTCCGGCTGTGGTACGTCAGCGAAATATCGCACTCGGGACAGCCGGCGACATAGCCGCAGCTGCGGCACATCACAAAGGTTGAGAAGCCTCTGCGGTTCAGCAGAAGCACGGTCTGCTCCCCTCGCTCAAGCCTGCTCTGCAGCGCCGCGTGAAGTCCCCGGCTGAACATGGAGCGGTTGCCTTCCTTAAGCTCCTCGCGCATGTCCACCACCTGAACCGCCGGAAGCTCGTTTCCCAGCGCCCGGCTTGGCATTTCCAGCAGCACCGGCGAGAAATTGTCGTCGCTTTTCGACCTGGCGGCGTAATAGCTCTCCAGCGAAGGCGTCGCCGATCCCAAAATGACGACCGCATCACCTAGCAGGGCCCGGCGGACGGCCACATCGCGCGCATGATATCTCGGATTTTCCTCCTGCTTGTAAGAGGTTTCATGCTCCTCATCCATAATAATCAGGCCTAGATTGCCAAACGGAGCGAATATCGCAGAGCGCGCGCCGACGGCAACCGACGCTTTGCCTTCGCGAATCTTCCGCCATTCGTCATAGCGTTCTCCGGAAGACAGACGGCTGTGCATGACCGCAACCCCGCTGCCGAATCTTCCCTTGAAACGTTCCACCATTTGAGGAGTTAAAGATATTTCGGGAACGAGCACAACAGCCTGTCGGCCCTGCTCGACGCAGTGCTGGATGCACTGAAGGTAGATCTCTGTCTTTCCGCTGCCGGTTACGCCGTGAAGCAAAAAGGTCTCATGCCGCTGCTCGTCGATGGCACCCACAATACGTCCATATACCGCTGATTGCTCCGAGGTAAGCGGAAGCGGCGCACTCGGCTTGAAGTCGCGGCCGCGGTAAGGATCCCGGTAGACCTCCACCTCGGTAATCTCGATCAACCCTTTGTCTTCCAGTCCTTTCACCGTTCCAGCGGTTACCTGCAGAGCGGACAGCACGTCCTTGAGCGGCATCGGAAGCATCGCGTCCATATCGATCAGGAACGATAGGACCTCCTTCTGGCGGGCGGATCTCGCAGGCAGATTATTTAGCGCTTCCCGCGCAGATTCAGGTTCCATCGTCAGATCAACAGCTTTAAGCCTCTTCTTGCCCATTTTGTCCTTGATCGATTGGCTTTCCTTCAAGACGCCCCGCCGAAGCATGAATTTGATCGTTTCCGCCCCGTCCGGAAAAGCCCTGGACAGCTGCTTCATCGACACCTCGCCGGCGCGGCGCACAAATTCAGTAATTTCCCTTTCCTCCCGGCCGGTATCTGGAAAAATTGGAAACCACTCCTCATCAGGAAATAACGTTCCCTCTTCATCCCTCGGTTCAGGCTCAGCAGTCCCAAGCGAAATAAGCCGTTCGGCTTTGCCTTTAAGCGCCGTCGGCAGCATTGCCTGCAGCGCCGAAATCCGGCGGCAGGCATATCGTTCGCTCATCCAATCCGCCAGCTCCACGAGCTCCGGCGACAGCGGAGGAATGAGATCAAGCACTTCCTGGATCGGCTTGATTCCCTGGATCGCTTTCACATCGCCATACTCCAGGGACACGACGAAGCCCTGAACAGTTCGGTGCCCGAAAGGAACAGCCACCCGGCTGCCTACCTCAATCCATACTTTTAAAGATTCCGGTACCTTATAATCGAAGGTTTTGTCGGTGCTGCGCACGGGAACATCGACGATCACCTTGGCGATATCCATTACAGACCTTCTTCCGGCAGCCTGTCCGCTGCAATGGCGAGCAGCCTGCGGGCTACCTCATCCTTAGAGAGCAGCGGCAGTTCCTCCACAAGACCTCTTCGGTCATAAATCGAGACAATATTCGTATCAACGCTGAACCCGGCTCCCGGTACACCCACATCGTTGGCGACGATCAGGTCAAGATTTTTGCGGACCAGCTTGTCTTTGGCGTACATTTCCGCATTGCCGGTCTCCGCTGCAAAACCGATCAGAAGCTGATGCTGTTTGCGCTGGCCCAAAGTTTCCAGAATATCAACGGTCTTTACCAGCTCCAGAGTCATGGTATCGCCGGTCTTCTTAATTTTGGTGTCGGCCCTCTCCTTCGGGCGGTAATCCGATACGGCGGCAGCCTTGATCAGAATATCACAGTCCTCCCAGACGGCCGACACGGCGTCATACATCTCTTCGGCGGATTGAACGCGCACAATGTTCACGTCCAGCGGCGGCCGTTCATCCGTCCTAGCGGCTACCAGCGTCACCTCTGCGCCCATTTCCTTGGCAGCGCGCGCCAAAGCAAAGCCCATTTTGCCGGAAGAATCATTGGAAATATAGCGGACAGGATCGATCCGTTCCACCGTGCCGCCGGCCGTTATAACGACTTTTTTGCCGGCCAGTTTACGGCTCCCGGCCTGTTGCTCAAAATATGCCTCTACACAGCTGACGATGGTCTCCGGCTCCTCCATCCGTCCTTTGCCGACGTAGCCGCATGCCAGCAGCCCCTCACCGGGTTCGATGAACTGGATTCCGCGCTTAGCAAGAATATCCAAATTATTCTGCACAGCAGGATGCTGGTACATATGCACGTTCATCGCCGGAGCGACCATTACGGGCCCTGTCGCCGCCAGCAGCACGGTCGAGAGCATGTCATCAGCGATGCCATGAGCCATTTTGGCGATAATATTTGCCGTGGCTGGCGCCACCAGCACAAGATCGGCCGAATCGGCCAAATCAATATGTGAAACAGAGGACGGATCGCGCTCCTGGAACGTATCGCTGAACACCCTCTGTTTCGACAATGTCTGCAATGTCAGTTCTGTAATGAACTGCTTGGCCGAAGCCGTCATAACCACATGCACCTTGGCACCCTTTTGTACAAGCTTGCTGCACAGGGCGGCCGCTTTATACGCCGCGATTCCGCCGGTGATGCCAAGCAATATCGTTTTGCCTTTCAACATTTCCGTCCCTCCTGCTCCCCGTGTACACGGAAAGAATCCGGTTTGAGAGAATACGGCTGCGGCTTCATGAATGAAGAGACAACCGCACTCATGTTCATATAACAATCCGAATACGAGTAAATTTTTAAAAAAATAACAACCTTCCGGTTGTCAGGAACAGCCCCGTCCGGGCTATAAATGCAATATAGATCAAGCGCACGGGGTGCTTTCGGCATCTGCAGCCCTTCCTTCTAAATAAAGAGCCGCAGCGCCAATCGTCACAAAAAAGATATATCTATTCAAAGCTTAATCGGTGGTCTTATCATCTACCCGGGATACGGTGATGATGTCCTTATATACTTCTTCGAGCGCAATCCCGACCTGCTTATGGGATTTCGGAGACTTCAGTTCGGAGTGGCTTCCTTCGCGAAGCTGTCTTGCGCGTCTTGCGGCGGCGACAACAAGCGAATATTTGCTGTCGACTTTGTTCATCATTTCATCAATCGATGGATATAACACAGGGACACCTCTTCAATTAATTTTATTTCTATTAATCGCCCAGCTTATCTTATTTTACAATGTTCGGCAATAATAATGCTTTCTATTCGTTCGCAGGCAAGATCGATTTCATCGTTAACCACTGCGTAATCATAGTGCCGCATCAGGCTGATTTCGTCTTCGGCGACCGTCATACGGTGATTGATAATGTCGTCATGCTCCGTGCCGCGTCCGCGAATACGGTCTTTGAGCTCATCCATCGAAGGAGGAAGAAGAAAGACAAAGATGCCTTCGGGAAACTTCTCTTTGACTTTAAGCGCGCCCTGCACCTCGATTTCCAGGATGATGTCTTTTCCGCTTTCCAGCGTCCGTTCCACGAAATCACGCGGCGTACCATAAAAGTTGCCCACGTATTCCGCGTATTCCAGCAGTTCATCATTGTCAATCATCTGGAGAAACTGCTCCCGGGATTTGAAAAAATAATTGACTCCGTCCTGCTCTCCCTCACGGGGCTTCCGCGTGGTCGCCGATACGGAATAGACGAGCTCCGGTATTCTCGGGCGCAATGCAGTGCATACCGTTCCTTTACCGACTCCGGACGGGCCGGACAATACGATCAGCAATCCTTTTGACATAGTACACTCCATTAGTCTTTATTCGTCATTATCGTCATCTTTACTGGACAGCCTGTGAGCCACGGTCTCCGGCTGAACAGCCGACAGTATGACATGGTCGCTGTCCGTAATGATGACGGCACGGGTGCGTCTTCCGTAGGTTGCGTCGATCAGCATATGCCGGTCTCTCGCTTCCTGGATAATCCGCTTAATCGGAGCCGATTCCGGGCTGACTATGGAAATAATCCGATTGGCCGATACTATATTTCCAAAGCCGATGTTGATGAGTTTGATTGCCATGTTCCGGTTGTTCCCCCCATTAGTTACATCTTCGCTTGCCCAGTCGCTACTCCATATTGGCAGCCTGCTCGCGGATCTTCTCCAGCTCTGCCTTCATTTCAACAACGCAGCTGCTGATCCCCGCATGATTGCATTTGGATCCGATCGTATTCGTTTCCCGGTTCATCTCCTGTATGAGAAAATCCAGTTTCCGGCCAATCGGCTCCCCGCTGTCCAGCAAAATCCTGCACTGCTCAAAATGGCTGCGCAGACGGGTCAGCTCTTCATCAATATTGGAGCGGTCTGCGAAAATAGCTACTTCCATTCCGAATTTATGTTCGTCAAAAGGGAACGTGCCGTCTTGAAGAGCTTCCAGCCGCTGCCGAAGCTTGTCCCTGAATTCAATCACGGCGGCAGGAGCCATTCCGCTCATTACGCCGTGCAATTCCTCAAGCCTGCCCAGCCGTTCCGCAATGTCGGCAGCCAAAAAGCGCCCTTCCCGGGCACGCATTTCTGCCAGGGCCTTAACGCTTTCTTCCAATCCGTTAACAAGCAGCTCTTGAAAGGAATCGCCATTCTCCGGCAGTGTGGTCAAGGCGCTCTCGCCGCTCTCCATCACTCCCGGCAGAGTCAGCAGGTTCGTGATATCCAGCTCTCCGTTCACGCCAAATTCCTTCTTCAGCGATTCCGCCGCCGCCAGATAGGATTTCACGGCCAAGCGGTTCAGAACCGGCCCGCCCGCGTTCTCCTCGTGCTCCCTGTTGATAACGACATCCACCCGGCCGCGTCTGACGTATTGCTGGACTTTTCTTCGCAGCGTATCCTCAAATCCGTTCCACTCCCGAGGCATCCGCAGCACGATTTCGCAGTAACGGTGATTCACCGATTTGACTTCGAAAACGATCTTGCTGCCGCCATAATGCCTCGACGATTGACCGTATCCGGTCATGCTAAATGACATCGGTATCACATCCGTTACACTATTGTAAATGATTCTTTCTAGCGAAACAAGGGGGACAATTGGCGTCCCGACTTCGCCCATACATGCTCCATAAGCTGAACGCTCATATCATAGAACATGAATGGAGTCATCAAATAGATCCCGTTAAAGCGCTCCGTGGCCGCGTCCAGCAGTTCCTTGGCAATCGCTACGCCTTCGGCCCGTCCCGCTTCGCCCTCCAGCCCTTTCATCCGGCTGCGCACCTCTTCGGACAGTTGAATGCCGGGCACTTCGTTATGAAGATACTCAGCGTTCCGTCCGCTGGCCAGCGGCATGATGCCGATGAATATCGGGATGTTCAGGTGAGCCGTTCTATCCGCGATCGTATGAATCAATTCCTTATCATATACCGGCTGGGTCATGATATAGTCGGCTCCGAATGCGATCTTCTTCTCCAGACGCTCGACCGCCTTGCCCAAGTGCTTCACGTTAGGATTAAACGCTGCCCCGATCACGAACTTGGCTTTCTGCTTAAGCGCCTTGCCCGAAAAAGCGATGCCGTCATTAAGCTGCTTGATCATCCGGATGATCTCAAATGACGTCAAATCGTACACCGAGCTTGATCCCGGGAGATCTCCAAACCGCGCCGGATCGCCCGTCACGGCAAGCACATGGTCGATCCGAAGCGCATCCAGGCCCATCAAATGCGATTGGGTGCCGATTAGATTGCGGTCCCGGCAGGCAATATGCACCAGCGGCCGCAATCCCGTCTTTTGCTGAACCAGGGAACCGAGCGCCATATTGCACATGCGGGTGACAGCCAGCGAGTTGTCCGCAAGGGTTAGCGCATCCGCGCCTGCCCTGCGCAGCGCTTCCGCTCCCTTCATGAATTTCGATATATCAAGGTCCCGCGGCGGGTCCAGTTCCACGATCACCGTATGCCGTTCCTTCACGAGATCGATAATAGTTGTTTCTCCCCCGTCTGCGAAGGAGTCATCCGCAAGACTCTCCTGTATCCGGACGCTTATCTTCTCCCGCGTCACCGGCTCCGGCAGAGGGAGCGGTTCATAGCCTGTAAGCGCCGCCGAAATTTCGGCGATATGCTGCGGCGTCGTTCCGCAGCAGCCGCCTATGATCCGGCAGCCCATGTCGGCGAATGCGCTCGCCATCTCGCCGAAATATTCAGGCGATGCCCCGTACTTGTAGTGACCGTCCACATAGTCGGCCAGTCCCGCGTTCGGATATACCGACACCGGCAGCGTCAGCTTGCCCTGGAGGGTGCCGAGCGCTCTTTTGATGCCAATGGGACCGGTGCGGCAGTTAAAGCCGATAACATCCGCGCCGTCATCTTCCAGAATACGGAATGCCTCCGGAAGCGTGAGCCCGTCCATCGTCATCGCCGTCTCATCGACAGCGAACTGGCAGATGACGGGCAGATTGCTTAATTTGCGCGCGGTTCTAAGCGCCAGATGCAGCTCCTCCAGGTCGTAGAACGTTTCGAGCAGGATGCCGTCCACATCCTCTTCTAGCATCGCGCCGATCTGCTGGCCGAAGTATTTCTTCAATTCGGAAGCGGACAGACTGGCGCGCTTGCCTGCACGGATCGACCCTACGGCGCCCACGACATATCCGGCGCTGCCGGCGGCCTTTCTGGCGATCCGGATGCCGGCCCGGTTAATCTCCTCCACCTTGGATTCCAGACCGAACTTGGACAGTTTATCGTAATTGGCCGAATACGTATTGCTCTCCAGCAGTTCCGCACCCGCCTCAATATAGCTGCGATGCACTTCTTCGATAACCTCGGGCGAAGTCAGATTCAATTCTTCATATGATATGCCGACGGGAAATCCTTTCTGATACAAAAAGGTTCCCATTGCCCCGTCGCCGACCAGCACTTTGGCGGCCCAGGCAGACCGCAAATCCAGCTTCACAGAGCAGCCCCTCCCCTGACATTAGTTTCATACTAATGTAACATAAATCGTAAGGAAAGATAAGCTTTCGTCCCGAAGCATCTGCAAGATTCGAGCGCGGGGCGCATGACGGGCGGCTTACCGCCCCATACTATTGTATAAGGCAAAGGAGCTGAAACCCGTGAAGAAACAGATAAGAAAGATGCTGCTGAAGAAATATGCCGCGGTGGTTCTGTGTGGCACACTCACCATTCTGCTATTGTACTTTGCGGACTGGATCTTCGGGTACGGTATTACCAATGTTAACATCATGTTCCCGTTCACTATTACCACCCAAGCCGAAAAACTACTGATGATTACCCTTGCCGCAAGCTTCCTTATTCCGGATCTTATCCATTGGATTACCGGACGTCAGCCCGCTCGGGAACTCGAACGATAATTCCTGAATGCGGCGACAATAATCAGGACGGCCGGAATGACAATCGTAAAGACGGGATATACGAAGGTAAGCATCTCCCCGCCTTCCTCCAGATGTTCCACAAAGCTTCGCGAATCCAGCATGCCGGAGAATAAAATAATAATCGCCGAGGGAATAATCAACGTCCGGTAAGGGAGATTGAACAGGTCCGAGATGGCGATCACCGCTGCACCGTAGTAAACGGCTACTTTAAAAAAGACGCCGATAATCAGCAGCATTACCACCAAAACGTCCAATCGCTGAATAAAATCGGACAATGCCGCTTTACTTACGGTGGATAGCAGGGGAAACGGAGAACGCTCCACCATGTCGCTGCCCAGTACAGTAATATTGACGAGCGCCGTGTAGCTGATAATCAAACCGGCTGCCAGGATTGCGGAAGGGACAACCCAAACCGCTCTTTTTTTGTCGCCGATATAAGGCATCAGCATCATAAAACAGAAGACTTCGCCGAACGGAAACATATAATTCGAACGGATCACCGAAAGGGCCACCGGTTTGATTCCATCCCCCAGCATAGGCAGAATGCGCGGCCATTCCATTTCCCCGGAAAAAAGCATTAGCAGCGTAATAATCCCGCCGATCATCAGCACAAAAATCATAATAATAAACGAGGTCCGGGCCAGCACCTCAAGTCCCTTATGCAGCACGTATCCGCAGGACAAAATCATCATCGCAGCAACGATCAGGATCGGCGTTCGGTTCAAGGAGGCCATGACCAATAGAGCGCTGCCATCGCGCAAATCGCGGCCGGCTCCATTCAAGAAGATAACCGCATAAAGAATGACCACGACCGCCCCAAGCGGTTTGCCGAGAATCGCTCGTGCATAGCCGGATAACGGCAGGTCCGGATACAGCTTGAACAGATAATTGTAACCGGTATAGATGAGCATGCCCACCAAACAGCCCAGGAAGATGGCAATCCAGGCGTCTCTACCAGCTTCCATTCCAACATTGACCACTAGCGCCGTCCCCAGCTCAAACATGAGAACCAGAGAAAAAAAATGTACAGGGCCAATTCTGATATCACGCATGAAATCCCTCCATTCCTATTCCTCTCTCTCTTCCGACGATCGCAAGGAACGGGTCCTCATCTCGGTATGACGGACAAGGGTGTTGACCTTGATGTGCACTTTACACCGCGGAAAGATGATATCCCAGCGGTCCTTGACCCTTTTATAGCCTTTGGGGTTATTCCGCTCCACGCTCTCATTGAACCGGATATAATCGATGTTTAGGCGCATGGCCACTTTGACGGCGGCATCGATTTCCTTCCTGGTTTCCTCACTCAGAAGCTTTTCCCAGTTTCTTAGTACGGAAGACTTGGAAATATCCAGTGCACCGTTGTATTCTTTCAAAGCGGCTTGCTGCATTACGCTGATGTAGATATCCGGATGCTCCGGATCTTTCGCAATAGCCCTGACCGAGGTATGCACCTTGAACATACTAAAGGTGGCAGATTCATTATTCCCAAAGTCAAGAAATAACGGATATTCAGTCAGCTTGTTGTGGATCAGGCTCAGGCCCATTCCTTCTATGCCATCTTGGAATGCCATCAGTTTATCCTGCTTGAATACGGCAAGACCTGCGTTTTTCAGAATGGCCTTTGGCTTGATGCCCTCCACATTCCCCTTCGTTTCCCCCGCTTCCAGATCGCCCTTGACAAGCACGCCGTTGATAATCGCCCCTGCCTGTTTCGCCAATATCCCGCGGATTACATCATCCACCTCAATTCGGAAATTGTAACCGAAGGAGCGGTTTCCCGTTTCCAGCTTCTGAACAAGGTCGTTGGCAGGGATTTTGCCGAATACCGTCATTACGGAAAGAATGTCTTCCGCTCGCTGTCCTCTGGACACAAAGACCAGGGTGCTCAGCCGCATTTCGGATTCCCGTTCAAAAAGATCCATGAGATCCCGAATCCCTTCACGGGCGAGCTCTTCGGATATGATGATCACCTTTGAATGGCCCAGAGAGAGAATTCGCGGGGATTGGCGTGAAGCGTTGCCGAGCGCCTCATAAATGGACCGGCCGCTTCCTTTGTATAGAGCGACAGGGGCGTTCCCCCTGCTGTTTTTCCCGGTTATTTCATCCGCTACAACGACCTGGAAGGACACGCTGTATTTTTTCTCCTTCGACGGCCCCTTATCGATAGATACGCCAGATACTATAGCTCTCTTGTTCAGTTCAATGCTGTCCCAGCAGCCGGCCACAAAAAGAAGAAGCCCCGACACCACCAGCAGCTTCCATAGTTTAAGCACCGGTCTGCCCATCCTTCCCTGAATCGGATGTTCCTTTGTCCTTACCTGATTTATCGTTATCGTTCATATGTCCAAGCTTATTCGGCCTGAGATTAACCAAGAACATGGGCACTCTCACGATCGTATCCTTTTGGCCTCTCACAGAAAACGGACTGAACGGGGCTAAATAGGGAGTACCAAAAGATTGCAGGCTGTTGAGATGGGCAATCAATACGATCAGTCCCAGCGTAATGCCATAGAACCCGAACATCGACGCAGCGATCATAAATCCGAAGCGGACGATCCGGCCCGCGACGGCTAGATTGTAGGATGGAATGGCAAAGCTTGCGATACCGGTCAGCGCGACCACAATGACCATGACCGGCGTAATAATGCCGGCTTCCACTACGGCCGTGCCTAGAATCAAGGCGCCGACCACCGAAACGGTCTGTCCCACCGCTCTCGGCATCCGGATGCCGGCCTCTCTCAAAATTTCAAATGCGGCCTCCATAATGATCGCTTCGATCGCAGCCGGAAAAGGGACATTCTCCCGCTGGGCCAGCAGGCTGATCAGCATAGGCGTCGGTACCATTTCATAGTGGAAGGTAGTCAACGCAATAAAAACCGAGGGCCCCAGTAGCAGAATAATCAAGCTGACATAGCGCACCAAGCGCATGAGCGTGGCAATGTCAAACCGCAGGCTGTAATCATCGGTCGATTGAAGAAACTGGGCCAATACCGTCGGCACGATAAGCACAAATGGCGTACCGTCTACGATTAATACAATTCTTCCTTCCAGTAAATTGGCCGCCGCGACATCAGGACGCTCCGTATTAAATACCGTCGGGAACGGGGTGAATACTTTGTCCTGAATAAGCTGCTCGATATAACTGGATTCCAGAACCGCTTCAATGTCGATCTTGCTCAGGCGCATTTTTACTTGATCAAGGACTTTCGCTTCCGCCCTGTCTTTCATATATAAAAGGGCAACGTCCGTATTCGTCACAGTGCCAAATTTCATAAATTCAACCCAAAGCTTCGGCGATTTGATCCGTCTTCGGATTAGAGCAATATTTGTAATGATCGACTCGATAAAAGAATCTTTCGGCCCCCGGATCACAATCTGGGAGGAAGGCTCGCTGACGGTTCGCCACGCTCCCCCTTTGGTACCACCCTCAATAGCCTTACTGCAGCCATCGAGCAGAATGATAGTGTTGCCCGAAAGAAGAGAGAGCATCATGTCATCCCAATTGTCTCTAATTGCAATTTCGCCAAGCTCCAGCCCTCTCGCTAGGACGAGCCCAAGCCTGTCCTGCGGTTCCCGGGGCACCTCCTCGGCCGCATCTTCGGGATTTTCCATCAAAGCTTCCAGGACGAATTCATCGACAGCCGCCGTGTTGACCATTCCGTCCATATAAACGGCTGCCGCCCAGAACGGTTCGGCCGAACCGATCCGAAACTTCCGGATCTTCAGATCGGGACTTGACCCAAGCTCACGCTTCATATTTTCCAGCGTCTCAGCAAGATTGTCCGAAATGGTAAGGACTGCCTGGTTACCGGTTCCGGCCGCTGGATTACCCGAAGCCCCGGCAGATTCGTTCTGACTGTTTGGTCCGTTTTTTTTCATCCGCACTCGCCTCAATTCCAACTTCTTTTTTCCATTATTTACGGCTTCCGCGTTTGTTATTCGCATGGAAGGAGGAGCACATGGCTTCGGCAGGTGTCATAAAACGGCAAAAAGGCCAACCGGCAAGCTGCCGATTGACCTAATAAATGAATGGTTCTTCGCAGGAATTTTCTATCCCTTACAAGGACACGGAACCCGTATAAACCGCTTCAGCCGGGCCTGTCATATACACATGATTGTCTTCTTCATTCCATTCAATGTACAGATCGCCGCCCTTTAGGCTTACCCATGCCGCACGGTCACTCACTCCATTAAGCACGGAAGATACAAGCGTGGCGCAGGCGCCCGTTCCGCAAGCCAGCGTAGGTCCGGCTCCCCGTTCCCATACGCGCATGTCGATCCATCCGCGGTTTTTCACGGTGGCGAATTCGACGTTTACTTTTCGAGGGAAGAGAGGGTGAACTTCCAGCTTAGGCCCCCAGGTCGCCAGATCGAAGTTAACAGCGTCGTCAACGTAGATAACGCAGTGCGGATTGCCCATCGACACAGCAGTAAAAATGAATTCCTGCCCATCCGCCTCAATTGGCTGTCCCAGCACCGGCTCGGCGTCAATGTTTACGGGAATTTTGGGGCCCGCCAGTACGGGCTCGCCCATATCGACAGTTACCGTCTCAACCTTTCCGTTCTTCACCTGCAGCTTTACTTTCTGTTCACCCGCACCTATCGTTTCAATGACGATTTGCTCCGACTGTACATACCCATGGTCATAGACGTATTTCGATACACAGCGGATGGCGTTGCCGCACTGCTCCGCTTCAGATCCGTCGGAATTGATAATCCGCATCATGTAGTCCCCGCGTTCCGAGGGTAAAATATATACAAGTCCGTCTGCTCCGATGCCGAAGAACCGATTGCATAATTTAACGGCCAGATCAGACGCGTTGTCCGGCAGTGACTTCTCTCCGAATACGACAATGAAGTCGTTGCCGAGTCCATGCATTTTGGTAAATTCCATGCTTCGTCCACTCCTTCGATTAATTGCAACAAGCATACCGCAAGGAGGGAGACAAAGCTATTAATTTTATGCCGAAATTTTTGTACTTTTCAGCACCGTCTGTCCGCCGGCGCTGCCGCCGCGGCTGCGCTTCCGGTTCCGCTTCCCGCTCCAGACGCTGCCTGCGCCCATCAGGAAGGTAGGTATTCCGGCGGCGACCAGACACAGCGACCAGTCCCGGAAGCCCAGAGGGATCGTCTTGAAGATCGGCTGCATCACCGGAATGTACATAACCGCCAGCATCAGCAGCACGGACGAGAGTACCGCAAGCACAAGATATTTATTCTGGAACGGGTTCCGGTGGAACACGGAGCGTGAGCTCCGGCAGTCGAATACATGGAACAGCTGGGCCATAACGAGCGTGGCGAACGCTACCGACTGTGCTCTGACCAGCCGGGCCGGATCTTCCGGGGCAACACGAAGCGTCAGCCAGAAGGCGGCCAGCGTGCACAGCCCGATCAGAATGCCGCGGCTGACGATCTTCCAGCCGAGCCGGCGGGCGAAGATATTCTCTTTGGCGCCGCGCGGCTTGTGTTCCATCAAATCCTTCTCGGGCTGGTCTACGCCAAGTGCCATGGCGGGCAGGCCGTCCGTGACCAGATTGACCCACAAAATCTGGATGGGCACAAGCGGGAGCGGCAGACCGAGCATCATCGCAAAGAACATGGTCAGAATCTCGCCGACATTCGAAGCGAGCAAATACCGGATGAATTTGCGGATATTCTCATAGATGCTCCGGCCTTCCTCTATCGCAGCTACAATGGTCGAGAAATTATCGTCTCCTAAGATGAGCGCCGAGGCTTCCTTACTTACATCTGTTCCCGTAATGCCCATGGCAATGCCGATGTCCGCCGCCTTGATGGCCGGGGCGTCGTTGACTCCGTCGCCCGTCATGGCGACGACATGGCCGTTACGCTGCAGCGACTTTACGATGCGCAGCTTGTGCTCGGGCGACACGCGGGCGTAGACGCTGACACTGTCCGACAATTTATCGAGCGCATCGTCGTCCATCCGCAACAGCTGACTGCCTGTCAGCACCTTGCCCCCTCGCTGGAGGATGCCGAGCTGACCCGCAATCGCCTCGGCGGTGGTGCCGTGATCGCCGGTGATCATCACCGTCTTGATGCCTGCCCGCCGGGTGACGCTGATCGCATCCCGCACCTCCCGGCGCGGCGGATCGATCATGCCGGCAAGCCCGGCGAAGACCAGCTGGCTTTCGGCATCCTTCTCTGAATTAGCTTGCTCATTAGACCGCAGCTCCCGGTAAGCCAGACCGAGCACCCGGAGGGCGTCCGAAGCCATCGCTTCGTTCGCTTCCAGCGCTTTTTGCCGCAGAGTCGGCGTGCAGGGCACAACCTGGCCCTCCCACAGCATATATGAACAGCGGCTCAGCAGCACGTCCGGCGCGCCCTTCGTGCACACCATGCGGCCGCCGGGATGGGTCAGGGTCACCGACATCAGCTTGCGTTCGGAATCGAACGGAAACTCCTTGTCTCTGGTGAAGGTTACGGCAAGCGCCGAGGCGGTCAGTCCCATCTTCGCGGACAGCGCCACAAGCGCCCCCTCTGTCGGGTCGCCTTTGAGCTCCCAGATCTTGGCTGTGGACGGCGCCGTCTCTACTTCGCCGCCCTTCCCCTTGCCTTTATCTTTACGTTTGGTCCTCGTATCAGCAGGAACTGTCTCGTAAATCTCCGCATTGTTGCATAACGCTCCAATTTGGAGCAATCTCCGCAGGCTTTGATTGTGTTTTAGATCCGCAGGCTTTCCCTTGTCGAGAATTGTCCCGCTTGGCGTATATCCTTCGCCAGTAACATCAAAGCTGCGCCCTCCGCTCCACACATGGGTTACCGTCATCTTATTCTGCGTCAGCGTTCCGGTCTTGTCGGAACAGATCACGGACGCGCAGCCCAGTGTCTCTACCGAGGGCAGCTTGCGCACAATCGCCTTGCGCTTGATCATCCGCTGCACACCGAGTGCAAGCGCGATGGTGACGATCGCGGGCAGTCCTTCGGGAATCGCAGCGACCGCAAGGCTGACCCCTGCCAGAAACATCGAAACCGCAGGCTGGCCATGTAGAATCCCGGCAAGCACGACCACTACGGTCAGAGCGAGCGAGACGTAGATCAGAATTTTACCAAGCTGCTCCAGCCGGCGCTGCAGGGGTGTTTCCTGAGTGTCGGTGCTCTGGATCAGATTAGCGATTTTGCCCATTTCTGTATCCATGCCGGTACGGACCACCATCGCTTTGCCCGTTCCTCGGGTAACCATCGTGCCCATGAAGCCGATGTTCTTCTGATCGCCCAGCGGAACTTCCTCCGCATGTATCGGCTCCGAGTGCTTGGAGACCGGCAGCGATTCCCCGGTCAATGCCGACTCCTCGCAGTACAAGGCGCTGCATGTCAGCCAGCGTACATCGGCGGGGACCCGGTCGCCGCTCTCAAGCTGCACGATGTCGCCGGGAACGAGCTGCTTCGCCGGGATGTGCTGCACGGTTCCACCCCGCAGCACTTTTGCCGAAGGCGCGGACAGCTGCTTGAGAGCCCGCAGCGAGCGCTCCGCGCGAAACTCTTGCACGAACCCGAGCACACCGTTCAGGGCGATGATAGCGACAATCGTGATCGCATCCAGATATTCGCCCAGCAGCCCCGATACAAGCGTCGCCCCCATAAGCACCAGGACCATGAAATCCTTGAATTGATTGAGCAGCAGCGTCAGCGGGGATATTTTTTCCCCCTCCGACAGCTCGTTAAGCCCCTTCTCCTGGCGTCTTGCTTCAGCCTCCTCATCGTCAAGGCCCCGCTGCGGTGAAACCGCGAATGTCTTCTGCAGTTCCTCGCTGCCGAGCCGGTGCCAACTTTTTTGTTCCATGACTCTCCATTCCCCTCCCGGTCGTTTCTTGACTTCCGGCGGCGTTGTGCTTTTCCACCCGTTCATGACCAATGTATTCGGGGTCGTCCCGAATTATCACCCGGGCTTATCCTCTTCGTTTTGCGCAAGGCGGCAAAAGTATGGCATCATAGAGAGGAAAGAAATTTTACCAGCGACAGGAGAATTCGAATCATGGCACTAGACGGCATCGTGACCCGCGCCATTACGGCCGAGCTTCAGGCTTGCATTGGACAGCGGATCAGTAAAATATACCAGCCCGGTGATCACGACCTTGTATTTACACTGAGAGGCGCGGGCGGAGGCGGCAAGCTGCTCTTATCGGCCAATCCGACCTATCCGCGCCTGCATTTTACGGAAAGAAGCACCCTGAACCCGCCGGAGGCTCCGATGTTCTGTATGCTGATGCGCAAGCACTGCGAGGGGGGCGTCATCGAGGCTATTACCCAAGTGGGGATGGAACGGATTATTCACATCAATATCCGGCAAAGGGATGAGCTGGGAGATGTGTCCGCCAAAAAGATTATCATCGAGCTGATGGGACGTCACAGCAATATCATCCTGACCGACGCCGTCGCCGGTACGATTATCGACGGCATTCATCATGTTACGCCCGCGATCAGCAGCTACCGGATCGTCATGCCCGGCTTTGCTTACACGCAGCCGCCAGAGCAGAACAAGCATAATCCGCTGGACGTTTCGCGGAACGGTTTCTTGCAGTTGTACAACGCTGCTGAGACCACAGCGGCAGAGCAAGATCATGAGGCGGATGCGGGAACGGATGCGGAGAATCCGAAAAAAAGCAACCGAAAGCCGCCCTCCCAAGATCCCATTGCCTGGATCGTTGACACCTTCAGCGGCATCAGTCCGCTGATTGCGCAGGAAATCGCGCTGCGCGCGAAGGAAGGCCCAAGCGCCGGAGAATCCGGGGTAACTTCAGAGGACGCGAACCAAGGCGGCAAGCTCGCTGACGCCTTCGAAACCGTCATGGCGCCGGTCAGAGAGAACCGGTTCGATCCGGTAACCGGCACGAATGCCAAGGGCAAACTCGTCTTCTCGGCGGTCCCGCTAATGCTGCTAAGCGGCAAGACGAAGCATTATGACACCATCAGCCGCTGTATGGAGGACTATTTCGGCGATAAAGGCGAGCGTGATACGGTCAAGCAGAAGGTAAGCGACTTGATCCGCTTCCTGACGAACGAACGGAGCAAAAATATCAAGAAGCTGGCCAATCTTAAGGCGGACCTTGAGGAAGCCAGCGACGCCGAGCAGTACCGGGTCAGCGGCGAGCTGCTGTTCGCGTCGCTCCACACCTTGTCCAAGGGAGACAAGGAGGCGCGCCTGGTCAATTATTACGATGAGGACCAGTCTGAGGTCGTTATCCCGCTTGATCCGCTGCTTACGCCGTCAGACAACGCACAGCGCTATTTTAAAAAATACAATAAATACAAAAACAGCCTGACGGTCATTGAAGAGCAGCTTGAGAAGACGCATGAGGAAATCCGCTATATGGAGAGCCTGCTTCAGCAGTTGGATCACGCCTCCCTGAACGACATCGAGGAAATCCGGGATGAGCTTGTCGCCGGCGGGTATCTGCGCGACCGCAGTAAAAAGGGCAAAAAGAAGAAAAAGCCCGCCCGCCCGAGGCTTCAGGTGTTTACTTCCTCGGAAAACCTGGAGATTTATGTAGGCAAGAACAATCTGCAAAATGAGTACCTGACGAACCGCCTTGCCGGTTCCAATGATACTTGGCTTCATACGAAGGATATTCCCGGCTCGCATGTCGTGATACGGGGCGAGAATTTCGGAGACGCGACCCTTAATGAAGCTGCTCAGTTAGCAGCGTACTTCAGTCAGGCCAAGCAGTCCAGCAGCGTGCCGGTGGACTGCACCCTGATCAGGCATGTGCGCAAGCCAAGCGGCTCAAAGCCCGGCTTTGTCATTTATGACCATCAGCGGACCCTGTTCGTCACGCCGGATGAGGAAATGATCAAGCGCCTTCCCAGCACGCTGAAGAGCTGAGGTCAATCTGGAATGCGCACAATTGAACAACCAAATGAGCTGTTGTTCGTTCGCGGACATCATTAAAGAAGCTTTCACCGAACGCCCATACCGTTTGGTGAAAGCTTCTTTTTTCGCGTGTTAGGCCGATACTAAGATACCTCTCTAATCTTTCAGCCGTTCCAGCACTTCCGCTCCAACCGTTACGCTGCCGAGATCGCCGTGAAAAATCACGCCGCCCCTGGCGCCATGAAAATCCGAGCCGCCCGTAACGAGCAGGCCGTACTCCCGCGCCATTTCAAGGTAGCGCTCTACATCAGCGGGGCCGTGATCGGAATGATAAGCCTCGACGCCGGTGAACCCCCCGCCCTCAAGAATGCCGCGCACCAATTCATCGTCGCCGTAGATCCCGGGATGCGCGAGCACCGCCTTCCCTTTCGCTTCGGCGATCCAGACGCAAGCTTCTTCGGGGGAGATGCGCGGCGGCGACACAAAGGCCGCAGCTCCCTCGGCCAGATACTTATTGAACGCGTCGCGCATATCGATTGCTGCTCCAAGACGCACCAGCTCGTCCGCGAAATGCGGCCTGCCGACGCTCTCATCCGGCTTCAGCTCCCGCCCAATACCGCGAATGACCGCCTCCATCGTAATTTCGATGCCCAGTCCCCGCAGCCGTTCGATGATGGCTTCGTTCCTCGCGGCGCGGGTCTCCTGCAATGCGGCCAGCCGCCTTAGGAACTGCTCATCCCGATAATCGACGTAATATCCAAGAATGTGGATGTCTTTGCCGCCGGCGCGAGTGCTGATCTCAACGCCGGGAACGACCGTAATTCCGTACTGTTCTCCGGCCGCCAGCGCTTCGGCTATCCCTGCTACCGTATCATGATCCGTAACGGCGACCGCAGCCAGGCCCTTCTCCTTGGCCAGACGCACATTTTCAGCCGGAGGCTGCATGCCGTCGGACGCAAGGGTATGCGTATGCAGGTCGCAGCGCCCGGCAGGCTCGGCTTTGGCATCCCATCGTTCTTTTTCCATTTCGCTTATTTCTCTCCCTTCATCCTAAACTCTTCATCCCATCCCACTCCTCGCGCAGAACAACCTTTTTTCCCGCCAAAAAAACCGTCATCCACTCTCCCCCAAAATTTCGTTATTTCGACACGTACTTCCTAGTCCTCTGCATGCTGCCGCAGAAAAGTCAGAAACGTAACCGCGTGAATCGGGAGCAGCGTCGATTTTTGATGAATCGCGTAAAACTGCCGCTTGAACGAAGCGTCCGTGATATTTATGATCTTCAGCAGCCCCAAGGCGACTTCATGTCTAACCGTAGAGGGAGACAGCATCGTTATTCCGAGCCCCGCCTCCACCGCCGATTTGACAGCCCCCGTACTCCCAAGCTCCATGACAACCTGCAATTCGTCCAGATCCATCCCCTTGGACAGAAGCTGCTCTTCCATCACGCGGCGTGTCCCGGACCCCTGCTCGCGCAGCACGAACGGAAACCTCAGAGCCTCCTCAAGCAGCACTTCGCTTCTCTCGGCAAGGTCATGGCCTTCGGGCACAATCAGCTTCAGCTCATCCTCCATCACCGGCTCGATCACCATGTCCGGGTGGGTGACCTCCGCTTCAATCAGTCCGAAATTAAGCTGATGCTTCGTGATTTCCTCCATGATTTGCGTCGTGTTCATGATCTTCAGCATCACGGAAATATTCGGATACGCCTTGCCAAAAGGCGCCAGCAGCCGGGGCAGCACGTATTCCCCAATTGTCAGGCTTGACCCGAGCAGCAGCCGCCCTTCGAGCATATGAGTATAGGCCGCCATCGCCTGATCGGTCTGCCGCATCAGCTCAATGCTGCGCAGCGCAAACGGAAGCAGCGTCCTACCCGCGTCGGAGAGCATAATTTTCTTGGTAGAACGGTTGAACAGCTTCGTCCCGAAATAGTCCTCCAGCGCCTGAACCTGCATCGTCACAGCCGGTTGCGTCATATGCAGCGCCTGCGCCGCAGCGGAGAAACTTCCTTTTTCGGATACCGTGTAAAAAATGTGCAGCTGGTGAAAATTCATGCTCGTACACTCCTATTATCGCTAAGACTTATGTTCACGAGCCCGATTTCAAAAAGGCATGCGGCCCAGCCGCATGCCTCTTCGCCTTATGGTTTACTTCCTGTTATCGCCTCTTTCGGCCGCTCTGCATGAGGGTTACCCGCCGTGAATTTTGCTGCCGGGCATAATAAGTCTTAAGATCCCTAAGGTCTATATTTTCAGACATTTTTCCCAGAAACGAAACGACGATCAGCTTGTAGAGCGGATTTCCGTAAAGATCGGACTCGTCCGGAATTTCCACAATGCGCGCCGCCATCACAAGATCATTATCAACCACATACATTTCCGGCTCTGCCGGAGAATACGCACGCACCCTTTTTTGCTTGAGACACTGCCACAGCCAGTAAGCGGCATCTTTGCCGGGCTGTCCGTCGCTTTGGCCCCGTCCCTCATACCGGCTTCTTGCATGGGCTGTGATTACAAGGTCGGCGATTCTGTACTCATTCAGCATAACATAGAACGGCTCGTGAACGCCCCAGCTCCCAGTCTTATTATCGCGCATAGTTATCACACTCCACCATAAAGGGTCTTGGCGCGCATGTATTGATGACATCTTACCACCATAGGAGCGGGATATACAAGTTTGAACCTTAGGGGCTATACATAAGCCCGGGGCTCCAAATGACTGTCGTCGATCAGACAGCTGCCCTTGTGCAGCTTGCATCTTTTTTTCAGGCTTGCCGCTTCAGCAGCGATCTCTTCTATTGAATTGAAACTGCGAAAACGGTTAGTTACAATGGCAGCCGATAGCGACACGAGCGGGATTTCTTCCAATGTACCAGAGCGGTTCTCGGCCAGTACAGACTGTCTCATAAAATGCGCCTCGGAGTAGAAGCCCCTGATCGTCTCATCGAACGCGCGCAGAACCGACCGGCAGCATTCTCCATATTGATGGTGATCCAGAACGACGATAAAATCGTCTCCTCCAATATGTCCGACAAGTCCTCCTGAGGGAGTCATGCCGTTTTTTATAAGCTCTGCCGTCCACTGAAGCAGCCGGTCCCCTTCCTTGAACCCATAGGTATCGTTATAAGCCTTGAAATTGTCGAGGTCAAAATAAAGCACGCTGTAGTGCTCCTGTGTTAGCGATCCCTTCAACCATTCACTAATGCTCACATTTCCGGGAAGTCCGGTAAGTGGATTCATGAAACTCGCTGTCTCGGCTTGAATTTCGGCAAAATGAAGCAGCAAATCCCTGACGCTGACCGCGCCGTACAGCTGGCTGCCGCAAGTGACCACCACATCATCGTACAGCTTCTCTTTGTCACGTCCCATCGCCAGCCTGCTGACATCGGTAATAGGACATTCATAATCAACCACCAATGGATCAGGGTCCATAATGAGCTGTACGGGTCTTTCCATATACAGCGTGTAGCCATATAAGGTCCCGATTCTCTGGTAAAATCTCACTCTCATAATTAGAGCGATCGGGTAATCATTCTCCGTTACTGCCACCCCGTGAAGCGCGGGATTTTCTTTGAAAATCCGATCTACGCGTTCACATCGGGTGCCGGGAGCGATGCTCGGAATTGCCTGGCTTATTTCTCCAACTTTATTCTGCATCAACCTAGGCTCCTTTCCAAGGAAGAAGCGGCTGACCGATCCTGTACAGAAGGGGCGCTTCCCGTAGAATATTGGGCTATTCACAATCAGGATTATCGTAGCGCATGCTCCGTCTTCGCCGCCAATTCGCAGCTGATATCCGCTTCGTCCAATCACTTTATTATTTTATAATAGGACTATACTATTAACTGCCAGTAAAGTCAGGGAATATTTTCCCAAAGAATAATTCGGGTAAGCTGATTATTAAGAACTAGGTCCAGTTTTAAAAAATACAAAAAACGGAAGAGGTCCGGGAGGCGGACTTCTTCCGTTTTAACTAAAGGGGTAACGCGAACAGGTTCTGTCCGCCGGGCGAGATGCTATGACTTATAATCCGTAATAGCGGGTCTTGTCCGGTTCGCTGCCGGAGTACTCCGTCTTCAGCTCATTCCGGAACGAACGCTCAATCTTGCGAACGTAAGACAGTCTGCGCACGTTCTTCATAATTTCCTCTGCACGATCCGTATTTACGTACATGACCGCGTAATGCATTTTCCGTGAAATGTAATGCAGGGTGCCGTATTTCTCCAAATTGCGCGCGGCTTTTACATCGCTGACCCAAATGATATAACCTGTGCGTTCCGCAATCATGCGCTCTTCCGCCTTTCTGTATGGGGCTTCCTTTCGGCGGATCAGCCGCAGGAGCATTTGCCTCCGCTGCCGCAGCCACCTTTAGGCAAAGGATCATTGCCGGGAACCTTGATGCTGTCCGAAACCGCAAAGGCAATCGTCTCCGACATGGAATGGAGCATATCGTCCAGCGCCTTCTCCGCCAGCTTGAAGCGGGCAACCTCCTCGAATAGATCCAGTTCGGCCTCCACCGCCGCAACCTCTTCCTTGGCAGTATGATAATTCGGATGGAAGTGGCCGAAACGCTGGGTTTCCTCGAACAGTTCTTTCTTGGTTCCGAGCTTTCTGATCAGGTTCTGGATATCGGAATTGGCGGCAACCCGCTCCTTCCAGTATAAATAATCCGCCACTTCAGCGGATTGATTAATCATATCGCCCAATTCATAGGCGTTCGTCAGCACTTCGGCCATATCGACCGTATTATATTCCGCTACGCTCATGAATTTCATCTCGACTTCCGTAATGAGTGTTCCACTATTTCGGTGGACTATCTCATCATACCACAACCGCCGCCCGGAGCAGAAGGGGGGACGGCGGGAAATGAAGGAACAACGAGCTGAATCTTGTCCCAATCCTCCTCGGAAAGCTCCCGTTCCTGCGAAGTCTCGCCGGATTGGCCGAGCAAATATCCGGATACCTTCCACGCCCCCGGCAAAATGCGGGAGGGAATAAATTCGCATGTCCGTTCTTCCATAGTCAGCCTTACCTTCGTCCCCCATTTCATTGCCTGTTCCATGATCAGACGGGCAGTTGAAGCATGGTATCGGCGCCTGTCTTTGATCCACATGGACGGGACATCCGCCGAATCCGGCCATAACTCCTTGGGTGACGCAAGCATTGGCGGCATCTCCGGCGGCAGGGCGGAAGCATAATCATCGCCATACCACAGCCCTGCGGCTGGATCGGATGGCAGCGCAAATTGAGTCTCGCTCTCTGCAGATGGAGGGCTGCTTAGACGGAATAATCCGCTATCGCTCGGCGCTTCATCGCTTCGGCTGGGCCGCCCTTCCAGCGGAGCCATACCGGCTGAAGCGAGCTCCTTGCGGACCAGGTTAGCCTGGTCACGGTTCACCCCGAAATGGCGGGGGCCGAGCCTTTCAAGGCTGCCCTGCAGCCTGGGATGCCCGGCAATCAAATCGGCATCCTGCTCGTTTCTGCAGGAGAGCACCAGCGTCTCTGCAAGCGACGTACGGCCGATGTCGCGGCTCCATTGGCCGAGAACGGCTCTGACCTCGCCAGGCAGACCGTTCTTTGCGCATCTATCCAGCCAGGTTATGATCTCCTGCGGCGACATCCCTCTACCGGATGCCCGCTCCAGCCGTTCCCTGGTCAGTCTGAAGCTCCACATGCAATCGCACTGAACCAGCTCAGCGAAACATGCCAGACTCCAGCGAAGCCTATAAGGCGTATCCTCCGGGACGAGCACCTCAAGATCCGGCTGTACAATAATCCGCTCCGCAGCCTGACCATCCTTCCTTACAGGCTTCTCCGCCGGCGGCTTCACGGAAGTCCAGCGGAAGCAAGGACTTTCGCCGGCCGTAACGCCGACTTCGCACCAGCCAAATCCGGCAAGGCCGTTCAGCCATGCAACGGATGCCTTCATAAGCGAGGCTCTATCCCCGGGCGCTGACAGCCCTTGAGCCTCCATCCAGCCGATCGTATCCTTCAGCGAATACCATTGGCCCGGAATATATTCCGGGCGAGCGATCAGACAGCGGAAATGCCGGTCGGCGGCCGTCCGGCGGCCGTATCGCCGGGAGACTGCATTCAGAAGCAGCGTAAACATCTCGCTGTCATCAAGACACAACCAATTCTCCACCGTGGGGACCGCAAGCGAAAAAGCCTGCTGACTCCGCTCAAGCAGCCCCAGATGAAGCAGCAGATCAATAGCCAGGATGGCAGGAAGAGGATAATCGTCCGGATACGGCGAGCGGAGGCCCATCTTCTGCAATTGCCCTTCGTTCAGCTGAAGCATAGCAGCGAGTAAGTTAACAAATTTTTTATGGACGGCCCCTTTGGCGGTCAGAGGCAGTCCTTCCTCCGCTGTAAACAGCAGTGCGCGGAACAGTTCTCCCGTAAGCCCAGAGCCCGCCTGGGCAGACAGATGAATCCCGTCTGAATTCAAGGCTGAAGGCGCTATAGGAAAAAAGTGATTCTGCGCAGCCTCCCATCTTCCAGACGGAATAAAGAACAGTCGCGAACCCTCAATTTTCCGTACCGCAACGAGCCACCCTTCTCTCCAAAGCTCCGAAAGCGCCAATCTGAATTCGGCACGGGTCATATCAAACGGACGAAGCGAATCTTCCTTCCCTTCCTGAAACGGATGGTCAGCATGCGCCGCGCAGATTCGTTTCAGCACTTTGCATGCATCGCCGGACAGCCTCTGAAGCTCCGCATTTATATCGCTGGTTCCTCGGTCATTCCTCGTCATTATGATCCTGAAGCCTCCTCACCGCGCGGATTCCCGCATTTCGGGTCTTCGAATTCCATCTCTGATTCTTCGCCGAACTTAGGCATCACGGTATACCCGTAGCCCTGCTCCGTCAAAAACAGCCGCCGGCGAAGCGCGAACTCCTGCTCTCTGCTGTCTTCTGTTACCAGCGTATAGAAGTATGCCCGGTTGTCTCCCCGTTTCGGGCGCAGCACCCGGCCCAGCCGCTGCGCTTCTTCCTGCCGGGAGCCGTACGCTCCCGACACCTCGATGGCAACCGAAGCATCCGGAAGATTGACCGCAAAATTGGCAACCTTGGATACGATCAGCACCGGCACAACGCCTTCATTGAATGCATTGTACAATTTAACCCGCTCCTGCTGCGGTGTCTTGCCGGTAATGACCGGCGCTTCCAAGATTGCGGCAAGCTCTGCAAGCTGGTCAAGATACTGGCCGATGACAAGTATGGACGCTCCCTTGTGCGCCTTGATGATCTTCGCCGCCATTTCAGTTTTGGCGGGATTGACTGAAGCTAGACGAAACTTCTCTTTTGCCGTCCCGTACAGATACCGCTTCTTCAGCTCCGGTTCCATCGGCACCGGAACCTCCAGACACTGTACGGCGGCGATCCAGCCCCGGCGCTCCAGCGTCTTCCAAGGGCAGTCATAGATTTTTGGACCGATCAGGGAAAAAACATCTCCCTCCCTCCCGTCTTCCCTGACCAGGGTAGCGGTAAGGCCAAGCCGGCGGGTAGCCTGAATTTCGGCTGTTGCCCGAAAGACCGGAGCAGGGAGCAGATGCACTTCATCATAGATGATCAGCCCCCAATTCCGTTCGTTGAAGAGCCCCATATGCTTGAACCCGTCACCTTTGGCAACGCGGTGCGTCAGCATTTGATAGGTGGCGACCGTAACCGGCCGTACTTGCCGCCGTTCGCCGGTATATTCACCGACGGATTCGGGAGCCAGATTGCTCCGCATCTTCAGCTCCTCGGTCCATTGTCGAACCGAGGTCGCATTGGACGTAAGGATCAGCGTCTCGCATCTTGAAGCCTCCAGCACGGCCAGACCAACGATTGTCTTGCCCGCGCCGCAGGGCAGAACGATAATCCCGCTGCCGCAGAAAGTCTCGAACCGTTCAGCCGCTTCCCGCTGGTAATCCCTCAGCGCAAAAGAGTCATCGGCTTTCTTCCAGCTGATATCCAGCGCTTCGCCCTGATGGTAACCGGCGCTGTCCAGTACCGGGTACCCGGCCCGCGCCAGCTCCTGCTTCAGCATTCCCCGGTGCGCGGCGTTTCCGGTCATTTCAAGCGGACCTGTTCTTTGAAATCCGCAGGCTGCCGCAGCCGTTCCCACCTCCGGCTCATTCAGAAGCTCTACGCTGTCGCCGCGCAGCAGCAGCCTCTCCGCTCCATCTGCCGAATGTAGAGTAAGTCTCCCATATCTGGACATCAGCAGCTTCATCTCTTCCGCAAGTCCGGAAGGCAGCCCGTGCCCGGACAACTGTCCAAGGCATTCCGTAATTCCGTCTGCCGAGGCTCCCAGCGCGGCCGCGTTCCACAGCGACAACGGAGTTATCCGGTATGTATGATAAAGCGGAGGACTCTTGACCAGCTCCGCGAACATCGGCAGACGGTCCCGGGCCGGTTCGAACTCCGGGTGGCTGCAATCCAGCAGCACTGTCCGGTCTCTGCGCACAAGACAAGGACCCTTATTAATCATATCCATCTCCTTCTTGCCAATCCTGTCTTCTCAATTTCGCTGCAACAGGAAAAAGCCCATCCCGGCAATCCGGGAATGAGCTTATAGATAAGAATAGTTCTAGTGCAGGCCATGCTGCTCGGAAATATCCGACAACGCGGATCCGGCATTGTCCGCAAAAATACCCCGCACCGCCATATCGCCGAGAGACACGACTCCAATCAGCTTCTTGCCGTCCGTAACCGGCAGGCGGCGAATTTGCTGCGAAGCCATCAATTCGGCAGCTTCATCGACTGAAGTGGATTGCGAGGCGCAGCGGATTCCTGTGGTCATTACTCTCTCCACCGATGTCGATCCCGAATGCTTCTCGGCATATCCACGGATGACAAGGTCGCGGTCGGTAACAACGCCGATGAGCGTATTGCCGTCGGAGAAATCAACGACAGGAATAAATCCGGTGTCATTGTCTCTCATTTTGACGGCCGCTTCATAAATATTGTCCTGCAGGGTTACCGTAACCGGGTTAGTGGTCATAACTTCCTGAACTGTTTTCTTCAATGAAGAACCCTCCTTTCGCTTTACGGATAACACAGCCGACAGCCGGCTTAAGCGCGAAGACGCATTGGCGCATCCGTATTACGCAAATAGGTTCTCCTGTTACCGCAAAATTATTCGGCCTTCGCTTCGTTCAGGCAGGAATCCGTCATGGCGATCAGCAGCTTGACTCCATACAGCATCGCTTCCTCGTCGAAATCGAATTTGGCGTGATGATGCGGATATGACGCGTTCTTTTCGGGATTTCCAGCCCCTACGAACATGAAGCAGCCGGGAATCTCATTTACATAATAGGCAAAATCCTCGGCAGGCATTTGCTTTTCGATCCGTTCAACCCGTACCGAACTGCCCAGTGCCGCAGGCGCTTCCCGGAAAAAGCGGGCCGCCTCACCTTCATCATTAATAAGCGGCGGATAGCCCATTAAATAATCCAGCTTCGATTCCGCGCCGTAGGCCGCGGGAACGGATGCCACCATTTCTTCGACTCTGCGTTTAAGCAGCTCCCGGGTCTCGGTATTGTATGCCCGAACCGTTCCGGTAATCCGGCACCGTTCCGCAACGACATTTTGCGCATATCCGCCCTGAATGGTGCCTACGCTTAGTACGGCCGGCTGCAGCGGGTCGACGAAGCGGCTGATAATGCTGTGAAGCTGCGTAACAAGCGCCGCTCCCGCCGCAATGCTGTCAATCGCCCGGTGCGGCATGCCGGCATGTCCTCCCTTGCCGATAATATCGATAAAGAATTCATCCGCCGACGCCATCAGCGGACCGGGTGCGCTTGCCACCGTTCCAACCGGCAGCGTGGTCCACAGATGCAGGCCGTACACGGCGTCGGCTCCTTCCAGCACCCCTTCACTAATCATGCCAAGCGCTCCGCCTGGGCATACCTCCTCCGCAGGCTGGAACAGGAACCGTACCTCACCGCGCAGTTCATTCCTGCGGCTGCTGTAATAACTCGCTGCAGCCAGCAGGATGGAGGTGTGCCCGTCATGCCCGCAAGCATGCATCACGCCGGATTTTTTTGAAGCATAGTCGCATTCCTTCTCGTCCTGGATTGGCAGAGCGTCCATATCCGCCCGAAGGACTACCGTCTTTCCCGGCTGTGCGCCTTTTAATATTCCAATAACGCCATAACCGGACTCGCTTCTCCTCACTTCGATCCCGAAGCTTTCCAATTTCCCTGCCACAAAAGCCGATGTCTCCCGTTCCTGGTACGACAGCTCCGGATGCTGATGCAAATAACGGCGCCACTCTACCATGTCCTGCTGCAGCATTTCTATCGGTTTTTGCTCCATATTATCCATTCCCTTCGCCTAATCCGCTCCCCAAAAGAAGAATCGCCCGTAAGGCTGTCTCCTGTTGCAGCGGCAGTATTCTTTTATTGTATCAGAAATGGCAGAAACGGGGTATTCCATCCCGCTTGCAGTCTTGCATAGCCCTGTCAAACATAATATCATGAGGTAGAATACGGTTATGGGCCACTGGATACCTTTATTAGATTTATTTCATAAGGGGGTTGGCACGCCAATGATTTTTGAGAATACGGGACTTGTAGGATTGCAAAGCAATCTTCAGTATCTGGACGAGAGCGCCGAAAAGGCTGGTTTCATCCGCTGGCAGTGGGAATATTACCGGGCTACCTATGACTGCAAAATCGAAGACGCTGCTGGGGGCGGGGATTACTTTCTGCGGATCAACACCCGCGCAGTCGAGGGCAAACTGGAGAAGCCGGACGCGGTACTTGCGATTGAAGCCGTTTACCTGGGCAAAGCAACCTTTCCCCACGGTCTGGAATACGAGTCAACCGTTCCACAGTCTGTGCTGGACATTGCCGGAGAACGGATCGTTGAATTAAAAACACTACTTGAGGCATGAATGGGATGAAGGAATGAAAGAAAACAACAATCGCCCAAGAAAGGGCACACCGGATTTTCAACTATTAATCTTGACGCTGCTGCTCGTGGGATTCGGCCTCATTATGGTCTTCAGTTCAAGTTCAGCCCTCACTTTGGTCAGCGAGAAATTCGGTCACGATCCGCTGTATTTTGTGAAAAAGCAGATCGTTTGGGTTCTGCTCGGAACCGTTGCCATGTTTGCGGCCATGAATATTCATTATAGCAAGTTCAAGAAGTGGTATGCGCCGCTGTTCGTAATCACCCTGGTTCTGCTTCTATTCGTGGCTACTACCGAGGGGATCAACGGGGCAAGCAGTTGGCTGAGCATTGGCGGACTCGGCATCCAGCCGACGGAGCTTGCCAAATTATCGATTATCCTGTATCTGGCCGCCCTGATTACCAAAAAAGGCGAACGTCTGCGCGATCTGCGGACAGGTTATATTCCGGTCATGGTTATCGTGGGCATCGTCGCGGGACTGATTATGCTCCAGCCCGATCTAGGCTCCTGCCTCATTCTCGTCGCCACAAGCGGGCTGGTTATTTTTACCGGAGGGGCAAGCCTCAAGCATATTCTGGGGTCCATCGTACTGCTCGTACTGGGTGTTGGTTTAGTCCTGGGCGGAAAAATGGTGATCGACTCGCTCTCTCCCCATTCGAAGCAGGCGGAGGCCAATCAGGATTACCGAAAAGGAAGGATCGAAGCGTTTATCGACCCGTCCAAAGATCCTGAAGGCGCCGGATTTAACATCCTTCAATCGTTGACTGCGCTTGGACAGGGAGGCTTGGGCGGTTCCGGTATCGGCAAAGGCGTGCAAAAGCTGCATTATCTGCCATACCCGTATACCGACTTTATATTCGCCGTCATCGGCGAGGAGCTCGGCTTTGCCGGTACGCTTCTGTTTCTGCTGGTTTATCTCTATTTTATCTGGAGGGGCATTCTCGTAGCGCTTAGGTGCAAGGACCCTTTCGGAACCTTGATCGGCATCGGAGTCATGGGACTTATCGCGATTCAGGCCTTTGTCAATATCGGCGGGGTCACAAAGACCATACCGCTGACCGGTGTTACGCTTCCATTTATCAGCTACGGCGGCTCTTCGCTTCTGGTCACAATGCTGTCGATGGGCATTATCCTTAACATTTCGCGGGAGAACGCCCGTCCAATGAAAGAAGAGCATACTAAATCGGTCAGAATCACCGGTCCAGTCTCCCGCTAGGCACCCGGTTATTCATCCGCGTATACAACAAAGGGTTTCTCCCTCATACCTGATGGTACGAAGGAGAAACCCTTTTTTAGTAACTTATTTACGAAAAACACGCGCATTCACAGGATCTGCTTACGAAATTTCATCGTTCTTGAAAGCAACGCCTTCCACCTTGACGTTCACCTCGACGACGCGCAGGCCTGTCATGCTCTCCACCGCTTCGCGAACGTTCTGCTGCAGCATCCGGCATACCTCATGAATCGGCGTTTCGTACAGCACGATAATCCGCAAATCTACCGCCGCCTCCAGCTGCCCTACTTCCACGGTTACGCCTTTTTGCACGTTTTTACCGCTAAGACGCTTGGCCCAGCCCTCAGACAACCCTCCCGACATGGCTGCGATTCCCGGAGTCTCCAAGGCAGCCATACCGGCAATTTTTGAGACTACGTCATTAGAGATTCGTATATTTCCCATTTCCAATTGAAGTTGTTCCGCCATGCCATTTCCCCCCTACATTCATTATCAATTATTGTAATTCCTAAACAGGCTAAAATGCAAATGAGTTATGCATGCTCGTTTACATACCGGAACAATTTGGGTATATTGAGTTACGTACATAAAAAGAAGATTGGAGTGTGCTTTACTTTGAAGAAATGGATTTCTCCTTCGCTGCTCGTTATCACCTTCGTACTTAGCGCCATCGGACATTACGCCAAGTGGGATCATACACTTCAATTCGTGCTGTCCGCCATCGCCGTAGTATTCGTAGCCGGATTTCTCGGCAGAGCCACAGAAAGCGTCGCCCATTACGCCGGTCAACGGCTGGGAGGCTTTCTTAACGCCACCTTCGGCAACGCCGCCGAACTGATTATCGCTTTTTTCCTTGTTAAAGAAGGGCTGTTCGACATGGTAAAAGCAAGTTTGACCGGGTCCATCATCGGCAACCTGCTGCTTGTGCTGGGACTGAGCATCTTCGCGGGCGGCTTGAAGTACAAGGTGCAGAATTTCAATGTTACACTGGCCGGGATGAACGGCTCGCTGATGATTGTAGGCGTTATCGCCTTGTTCGTTCCGGCCATGTTTCTAACTACCCATTCGATAACCGAAGGGGAGACGGATACGCTCAGCCTGGTTGTAGCCGGGGTTCTGATCGTAGCCTATATCGCCTGGCTGCTCTTCTCGATGATTACGCATAAACAATATTTGGACGACGTTACCGAAGACAATGAGGAAGAGCTGCCGAACGAGCATGAGCCCTTATGGTCAAAGGGCCAATCGATTCTGTACCTGATTCTCGCTACAGTAATGGTCGCTTTTGTCAGTGAATGGCTGGTCGGCACGCTGGAGAGCCTGACTGAACGTTTTGGACTCAGCGAGCTGTTCGTCGGTGCGTTCCTGGTTGCGATTATTGGTAACGCTGCGGAGCACAGCGCCGCCATTCTGCTCGCCACGAAGAACAAGATCGGCGCTGCTGTGGAGATTGCGGTCGGCAGCAGTCTGCAAATTGCCCTGTTCGTGGCGCCTGTGCTTATTTTCGCCAGTTATTTTATCGGCAATACCATGGATATTGTCTTCACCACCATCGAGCTGGTGGCGATCGCCGTTGCGGTCTTCATCGCCAGATCGATTACCCAGGACGGCGCGACCAACTGGTACGAAGGACTGCTGCTCCTCGGCGTATATATCATCCTCGGCGTTTCCTTCTACCTCGTGTAAGTCCAAACCAAAATCGCGCCTGGAATCCCAGGCGCGATTTGTTATTACGGGTTTGTCCGGTTGTATGACGAAAAAGATCCGTTCTATTGTTTCGCCTTCTCGTTCAGCGCTTCATATAATACCGCCAGTTCCCGTTCCAGCTTGCTTACAATTTCTCTGCCTGCAAGCTCGTGCAGGAGACCCGCTCTGACCGCAAAGTCGACCTCTCTGGAGAAGCCGTACATTTGGGTGTCCAGCACTTCCTCATAGAGAGGGCAGTAGCGAGTTGCCAGATTCTCCATCTGCACTTCGATGAGCTTCTGAATCTTATCGGCATCTTCTTGCAGAAGAGTGACTGCTAAGATGTTCAATTGTTCCTGCAATTCCGACGAAGTCATGCATCTTCCCCCCCATGTCCAAATTTACAGCTTCATCGCTATTATATTTAATATTAGTCGAAATCGGTTGCCAATACAAGAATGCAGTTCTCCAGTCAACATAAAAAGCCCTGCCGGAGCGGCAGAGCTTTTGCTGAGAACCCGTATTATTCTTCCACAACCATAAATTTCAAGTCGTGCTTGGCGAAGACTTCGCTCATCGCCTTCTTGGCTTCCTCGGCATCGCTTCCGTGTACGTGCAGTTCATAATTCTGACTGGATACCAGAGTTGTGAACAAACCGAGGATACTTTTTACGTCAATGTACTTGTTGTCAGCCTGAAGTACGATCGAGGAAGCGAACTTACTCGCTGTTTGAGCAATTTCCACGATGGCTGCATTGTTACTGTTACTGGACATGTGAATCCCTCCGCAACTAAATTTAAGAAATTATATGCTGTATAAACAATTCCATGATACATTGAAGCCGCTTACCGGTGCAAGGATTTATCTAATATTTGTCCGTCTATATCAAATGCTCCGGGTTAAGCGCTTCGAGTTCCGGAATGACGAACAGGCCGTCTTTGCGGATCAGTCTGTCATCGAAATAAATTTCCCCGCCGCCATATTCCGGACGCTGGATCAGCACAAGATCCCAATGAATGGAGGAACGGTTCCCGTTGTCGGTTACATCGTACGCTTGACCCGGCGTAAAATGAAGGCTGCCGGCGATTTTTTCATCGAACAGAATATCTTTCATCGGATGCAGAATATAAGGGTTGAAGCCGATGGCGAACTCGCCGATATGGCGCGCGCCTTCGTCCGAATCCAAAATTTCGTTAAGCCGGGCGGTATCACTGCTGGTTGCTTCGATAATTTTACCTTTTTCAAAAGTCAACTTGATGTTCTCAAACGTAATGCCGTTATACAAGGTTGGCGCGTTGTAGCTGATCGTGCCATTAACCGAATCGCGCACAGGAGCGCTGTATACTTCGCCGTCCGGAATGTTTCTGTGACCCGAGCATTTCTGGGCACCGATGCCTTTGATGGAGAAAGAGATATCCGTTCCGGGACCCGTGATCCGCACCTTGTCCGTATTGCTCATGAGTTCCGCAAGCGGGTCCTGGGCTTTATCCATTTTGGCGTAATCCAGATTGCAGACGTTGAAGTAAAAATCCTCAAAAGCTTCCGTGCTCGTATTGGCAAGCTGTGCCATACTGGAATTCGGATACCGCAGAACGACCCATTTCGTATGCTTCACCCGCTGCTCGCTATGTACCGGATGGAAATACAGCGAATTATACAGACGCATTTTCTCTTCCGGCACGTCCGACAAGTCGTTGACATTCTCGCCGGAGCGAATGCCGATATATGCCTGCATTTGCTTCATGCGGTTCAAATCAATTTCAGCCCAAGTACGCAGACTTTCATCAGTCGCAGTCATCAGCATGCTGCGCAGTACGGTACGGTCGATCAACTGCACAAACGCATGGCCTCCGGCCTTCCCGATTTCCTCTACAATCGCTTTAACCAGATCGCGTTCGCTGCCGACCATTTCGACCAGCACATTCTCTCCCGGTTGTACATCTACGGAATAACCGACCAGATTTGCGGCCAATTTCTGAATTCGGGGATCTTTCATCTCTTGTTCTTCCTTCCTTTTTGGTAAAAATAAGCATGCTATCTTATTGTAGCACGACCAGAAAGAAGCGGAAAGTGCGTCATCAAGCGAGGGCTTGTCACCGGTATCCGTAAAAATCAACCCTGGAAACAAGCGTTTCCCGGCGTGTCCTTCCATCGGAAGAAAGAAAGGTAATCGTCCGCTGTCTGGACAAGCTTTTGGGGAGATTTCGCCTTGCATCCACCTCGAGATGGTAAACGGTCGCCACCTTGGCGTCCCGAAGCCTCCGCTGCAGCTCTCCGTTCTCACGCTTCCACAGTGTCTCTAGTAGGGAAACCCCGGATACCGTCCTGTCGACCGGGCTGTTTTCGCTTGTGGAGGCCGCCCGGAGCGCGTTCATCTCCGTTTTGAGTTCAGCGGCCAACTGATCATGGGCCTGCTGCGGGTCCAGCTCTATTCTGAGCAGCCGCACTCTTCCTCCCGCCCCTGTTTCTCTCGTCACCGTTTTTTTCATTATTTTCAATTCCTCAAGCTGCCGGATCGGGTTCAGTCCCGGGAGCGGGCTGCCGCCTTGATATTCGTTCAGAGGCAGCTCCCTCCACTCTCCGCCGCTCTTCTCCAGTCTGCTGTAGAGACTCGGCCTTGCCGGCTGCTGCGTCAGATCGACTGAGAGTTCCTGAGACTTCGCCGAGTCGGGAAGCAGGTTATAGATACGGAGTGACTTATGGTTAATCAGCTCCCCGCCGTAATATAGCGATGCCTCGGGCAGCTGCCTGCCATCCACCAAGAGCGCTGCCTCTCCCTCAAATGTCACCCCGTCGGTTCCCGTCATCCCGGCTAAAGCCAGATTCAGCAGCTCATCGGCCGTCTTTCCGTTCTCCGGGCCGCAACCGCCGGCCAGACCGCAGCAGAATGCCAGCAGTACGGTGAACGTCCTCTTTGCAAGCAGTGTCATCATAGAGTCAAGACCCTCTTTTCACAGTTGTAGCTTTATCGTTTCCATGTTCAAAGAGCTTATGCAAAAAGGCTCCCAGAGCCGGGAATATCCCTCTTTAGGAGCCTTCTTGTCAGTTTCAGTGCTTCTATGCTATGTCTTGAGATCTATCACCACTTGGTTCCTGCCGTTGTTCTTCGCCTCATACAGTGCCATGTCCGCCCGGTAAAAGAGAGAATCCGCGCTTGCCCGGTCGTTGTCTGTTAAGTCCCACTCCGCAATACCGCAGGAGACGGTAACGGAAGGGCTCGTCTCTTCCTGAACCCGCTGCCGGATACGCTCCGCCACAACATAGGCCTGCTCTGCGTTTAGCTGCGGCAGGTAGAGCGCCAGCTCTTCGCCGCCCCACCTTGCCGCCAGATCTCCCTGACGGATCGACGCACATAAAATATCGCTCACCTGCTTCAGAATATGGTCGCCTTTTTGATGTCCGTAGGTATCGTTCACCAATTTGAAATTGTCAATATCGAAGACAACGAGAGTGCCGCAGAAATCGCAGTCCTGCATTTCCTTGATGGATTGATCGAGGTAATGTCTTGCATAGAGCCCGGTCAGCGAATCTCTGTTCGCAAGCCGGTGAACCTCCGCATGCAGAAGCGCATTGCCCACGGCGAGGCCGATTTGACCCGCCAGCGCTTGAAGCAGCCTGAAATTATCATAGGAAAAATAGTACGGGCGCCGGTGAGCCAGCATAATCGCTCCGCAAACTTCCCCGCCCACGCTTAGCGGAGTAGCGATAAGCGATTGTGACTCCGTAAAGTCCATTAGCTTCGACCTTGTACCCGACTGGTCATACTCGGTTAAAATGACCGGCTCCCCAAAGGAATATACCTTGCCTCCTATTCCCCTGCCGACTTCGATCATTTCATTGCTGAGGGCGGGGTGATTGCACAGAACCGCCTCAAGACCACCCTTGTCTTCGCTGTAGTGGAGAATGCAGCAGTAATCGGCCTCAAACATTTCGAGCAGTCCTTCAAATGCCGCTTCGAACGTTTCGCCCAGTTGAAGACTCTGATTCAGCCGTTCGGTCAACCCATTGCTCATCCGCAGTTCACGTATAAGCTGGTTGGAGCGCTCGTACAGCTTCGCATTCTCAAAGGCGGTTCCCGCAGTGCTTGCCACCATGGATAGAAAAGGCATGTCTATGTTATCCGTGTTCTGATGAGTTGGAACCTGCATCACCAGATGGAACACACCATATACGCCCTGCTTGCCGCCAAGAGGCAAGCCAATCTCTACAAGCTGCTGATCCTTGTTAGTGGTCCGCAGAGCCACTCGTCCGCTCTTAAACGCCTTCCCGCAGACTTCATCCTGGTTCCAGCAAAGCGGGAGCGGCTTCACCTGAGGATGCGCGCTGCGGTGATCCTGTGACATGTAGAGCGTAAGCTCGGCACCCGGATACATGGCCGAAATGCTGGCGATTACTTCAGTTAACACAGCGTCGACGTCGATGCTGTCATACATACGCTGCACAATCTGAAACAGCAGCGAACGGCGGCTGCTCTCACGTTCTTCGTGGATATGTACGCTTGCAAGATCGGTCACAAATATATATTCGAATTGCTTATAGAAGCACGTACTGAAATGCTTGGCCATTGCCTCGGCGGCATTACGCCCGCCTTTTGCGAACTGCTCCGCGGACATTGCGCACCCAAGCAGGGCAAAGATCTCCCCGTCAGACCTGGTTCTCACCGGCAATACGAAAAAAGCCTTTTCCATTCCGTCCTCATCAATATGGAGCGTGCACTCCCGGGCCGTTTGTAAACTGACAGCCGCGATCTGCTCCCATAAAGAGTTATCCGGCGCGCTTGCTCCGCCGCTGTCAGCCAGCCGCTTACCTGCATAATCAAATACGCACCATTTCCACGACTCTGTAAAAGACAGCGCGGCTTCCTTCTTGTACCATTCATGAAAACTGTCCGCAATCAAGCCTGAAGCATAAGGGAAATCATGCCGATTAATGTCCATTCTCCCAAGCCAATCGACGGGATCCTTGAAGCTGCGGGCCAACATCTGGCCGTTTCGTATCCGTTCATGGCTGTCCATCCAGCCTTTAGCGTTCTGTTCTGACATAAAGAAGGCCCCCCTTTGCATCCCGAATAAAAACCCGCCGCCGTTGCAATAAGACTATTTTACTCTTTTTCCACCCGTCCCGCATTAGTTTTTCAGATAAACCAGGAATTTTTTAGGTATAAAGAACCAAATACGAAAAATATCATAAACTTCGGTATGATTCCTTGACTTTGAATGACATTTTCATATAATATATATTGTTGAACAAGACTGTAATAAGTCTTCAATTGGGCGTAACGTTGTGTCACCCTCACGCTTTTCGTCTGCACGGGACAGCGGCTGAACTTTCCCGGCAGCGCGGCGCCATTCGGTCTGTCGCAATTACGAAATGCGGCGCAAATAGAGCCCTGATGAAATCACAATTAAAAAGGAGTCTACTATAACATGGCACGTTACACCGGACCTAAATTCAAACTCAGCCGTCGTCTGGGCATTTCCCTGAGCGGCACTGGTAAAGACCTGAAACGCCCTTTCCCTCCGGGACAGCATGGCGCTAACCAACGCAGAAAAGTAAGCAACTACGGTCAACAGCTTCTGGAGAAGCAAAAACTGCGTCACATGTACGGCTTGGGCGAAAAACAATTCCGCACTTTGTTCCACAAAGCGCACAGCATGCAAGGGATCGCGGGCGAGAACTTCATGTTCCTGCTTGAGAGCCGTCTGGACAACCTCGTTTACCGTCTTGGTTTTGCCAACTCCCGTGCAGGAGCGCGTCAATTGGTAGCCCACGGCCACGTAACGGTTAACGGCAAAAAGGTTGACATCGCTTCTTACCTCGTGAGCACCGGCGACGTTATCGGCCTTCGTGAGAGAAGCCGCGGCTTGTCTTCCGTTAAGGAAGCACTGACTAACCGCACTCATCTGCCAGCTTACCTGGAATTCTCCGACGCTGCAGTGGAAGGCAAGTTCATCCGTCTGCCTGAGCGCGCTGAGCTTTCCCAAGACATCGACGAGAAACAAATCGTCGAATTCTACAACCGTTAATATTGGCTGGACAAATCGTCTGGCAGAAGCCTCCGGAACTTCCGGGGGCTTCTTTATGTTCTCCGCACATAACCAAATAGTTTCACTGTTTGCTTTCTATGTTAAGATTCGATTGCTGATGATCCACATATGCCCTATGCAGGCATGTCAAAAGAGGGTGAACCGGATTATTCCCGGCCACCCTCCTTCTATTGTTCCCGCCTATGCTAATAAGGCGCGCGTCATACCTATTCCAGAGTCAGCTTGGCGAACTTGCGCTTGCCTACCTGAATGATATCCCCATCTTGGGGAACGATGTCGGCATTCGGGTCGGTTAGCTTCTGTTCGTTCAGCTTGACGGCCCCCTGCTGGATGCTGCGCTTAGCTTCCCCATTGGAAGCGGCAAAACCGATCACCGTAAGCAGCTTTATCAGCCGAATCGAGCCATCCGTTAGCTCTGCAGCTGGCAGAACCGCCGTTTCGATATCGTCCGGCAGCGCCCGCTGCTGGAATACGGTCACAAAGTGCTGCTGCGCAGCGTCCGCCGCATCGACGCCATGATACATTCTGACGAACGTATGCGCCAGCTTCATTTTGGCGTCACGCGGATGAACCGCTCCAGACTCCATTCCTTTCTCCAGCTCTTTCAGTTCCTCGTTGCCGATATCGGTCGCAAGCGAATAGTATTTCAGCATCAGCTCGTCCGGGACGGACATGGCTTTGCCGTAAATTTCATTCGGCTCTTCGTCAATGCCGATGTAATTGCCAAGACTCTTACTCATCTTTTGCACGCCGTCAAGGCCTTCAAGCAGCGGAGTCATAATGGCAGCCTGGGTATCGACGCCGTATTCTTTTTGCAGCGTCCGTCCCATCAGCAGATTGAATTTCTGGTCCGTTCCGCCGAGCTCCACGTCGCTTTTCAGAGCCACGGAATCCATGCCCTGCATCAGCGGATAGAAGAACTCGTGAATGCTGATCGGCTGTCCGCTCTGGTACCGCTTGGTGAAATCATCACGCTCCAGCATGCGCGCAACGGTCACTTTGGCGGACAATCCCACAACATCCGCAAATGTCATCGGCCCGAGCCATTCCGAATTGTAGTATACTTTTGTCTTCTCGGGATCAAGAATTTTATGAAGCTGCTTCTTGTACGTTTCCGCGTTCCGCTTCACATCCTCCTCGGTCAGCTGCTTGCGCGTTTCCGATTTGCCCGTCGGGTCGCCGATCCGCCCCGTGAAATCCCCGATAATCAGCTGCACCTGATGGCCCAGCTCCTGAAATTGGCGCAGCTTATGCATAACGACCGTGTGGCCCACATGGATATCCGGCGCGGACGGGTCCAGACCCAGCTTGACATTGAGCGGCACGCCTGTGACGACCGATTTCATGATTTTCCGCTTCAGTTCCTCTTCCGGCACGATTTCCACGACGCCGCGCGCGATAATCTCCAGCTGGCGCAGGACCTCAAGCTGCTGCTCCGGCGATAATTCTTCCCACTTCATAATAACAACCCCTTTTGATGTTGATACTTCCTGCATAGACGCAAAAAAGCCTCCTCCTCATCCCAAGGGACGAGAAAGAGACTCGCGGTACCACCCTAGTTAAAGCTCCTTGCCGCCATTCTGAAACAGGACGATTCAGAGCCTTCGCTTCATTCAAATAACGGGCGCTTATCGTACCCGGTGCCGGACTACTTGGACAAGGCTTGACGCTTGTATCCGTTCCCCCGGACGGCTCCAGACTGTAATTCAAAAGGTCCCGCCATCGGTTCGCACCATCCACCGACTCTCTGAGTACCAAGGATTCCCTTTTACTGATGTCCTTCTCCGCCTTTAGAAATATCCAATTGAATTTATTTATATCACATGATCTTTTGAAAAGTCAATGTCCGCTAAACCGCAGTCTTCCTACAAGCGCATTCAAAATCGCCAAATTGTGCTATAATATATTCCGTTAAAAGGAGGATGTCGATGGCTCAGGAAAATATGAAGAAAACAGCGACGGACATTCGCCCGCGAAGGTCCTGGCTGCGCAGGGTCGGTTCCGTCGTGAAATGGATGTTCATCCTCGGCGTAATGGGCGTCCTGTTCGCCGGCGGCGCTCTAGGAGGACTTGTCGCTTCCATAGTAAAAGATGACCCTGTCCGCTCCGAGCAGACGATTCAGGAGAGAATCGGCGAGAACGTCGTGACAGGATTCGCCTATTTCCGCGACGGCATGCCGATCGGCCAGCTTCGGACGGAGGAAGACCGCAGGCTGGTCGCCTTTAAGGATATTCCCCAAGTCATTATTGACGCCGTTCTCGCTATCGAGGATAACCGGTTTTACGAGCATCATGGCGTGGATATCAGCGGCACAATGCGCGCCGTCAAGCAAAAACTGCTGAACGAGTCCGTACAGACCGGCGGCAGCACCCTTACCCAGCAGCTTGCCAGACGCGTATTCTTAAACCTGGATAAGACGGAAGACCGCAAGGTGAAGGAAATTCTGCTGTCGCTGCGGCTGGAGCGCTTTTTGAGCAAAGATGAAATATTAACGGCTTATCTGAACAAGGTTCCCTTCGGCAACGGAGCGAACGGCTATAACGTCTACGGTATCAAAGCCGCGGCCAAGGGTTTATTCGGCATCGACGACCTGGATAAGCTGAATATGGCCCAGGCTGCCTATTTGGCCGGCCTCCCCCAGCTTCCTTCCGCCTATTCTGCATTCAACGGATATGGGGAATTCAATGAGACTGCTTTTAACCGCGCGCTCGACCGCCAGCACCTTGTCCTGCGGCGCATGCTGGAGGAGAAGAAAATTACGCCTACCCAGTATCAGGAAGGGCTGGCCTTTGACATCAAGAAATCTCTGGCTCCGCATACCAAGAAAGCGTACGTTACTTTTCCTTATCTCATGATGGAAACGGAGCGCCAGGCTGCGGGAATCCTGCTTTCGCTGGCTAACAACAATAACCAGGACAGCTCCAAGGGTGTTTCACAGCTGGAAGAGGCTCGCCAGCAGCTGCTGACAGGCGGATACCGGGTGTATACAACAATCGATAAAAAAGTATACAGCGCGATGCACAGCATCTCCGAGGACAGCGGCAATTTTACTAAGGAAAGCAAGGCCAAAGGTCTCGAACAGACCGCCGGAATGATGATCCACAACAAGACCGGCGCAATTCTGGGAATGATCGAAGGACGCGACTTCAATGTCGAAAGTATGAATTACGCCACCCAGATGGTCCGTCAGCCGGGATCAACCATGAAACCGATCGCCGCTTATCTGCCCGCTCTTGAGGAAGGTGTGATTCAGCCTGCAAGCATTCTGGACGACGCGCCGATTATTCTGAAGGACGGTACGAAGGGCTTTCACATTCCCAAGAATGCCAATAACCGTTATCAGGGTCTCGTGACGGCAAGATATGCGCTCAACAACTCCTTGAACTTACCGGCACTTAAGCTGTTCGACGAAAAGGTTGGGATCAAGAACGCCTGGGCTTTTGCAAAAAAGCTGGGAATCACGACCATACAAGACGAAGACTACAGCGCACAGACTGGGGTTCTCGGGGGCTTAAAATACGGCGTGTCCGTCGAGGATTTAACCAATGCCTATTCCGCAATTGGCAACAAGGGCGAATTTAACGATGCATTTATGATCGAGAAAATCGTCGATTCAAAGGGAAAAATCATCTACCAGCATAAGGTTAACCCGGAGCGTGTATTCTCCGAGCAGACCGCATATTTAATGACGGATATGCTGCACACGGTTATTACCGACGGTACGGGAAGCACCGTTAAGCGCAATTACAAGCATTTCAGAGATATTCCGGTCGTCGGCAAGACGGGGTCCACCCAGAATTATGCGGACGTATGGTTCATGGGCTACACTCCTGACATAACACTGGGCATGTGGGTCGGCTACAAGGAGCAGATCAATACGCTGGAGGGCAAGACGCAGCGGAAGCAGGCACAGGCGCTGTGGGCCAAGGTCATGAACGCGGTCATCGAGAAAAAACCGGACCTGTTCCCTACGAAGAAATTCGCTCAGCCGGACGGCATCGTCAAAGAGACCGTATCGGCATACAGCGGCAAGCTTCCGACCTCGCTCACGGATAAATTTACGACTGATATTTTCAACAAAAAATTTGTGCCGAAGGACAGAGACGACGGGATTTCGCTTGCCAAATACATTACATACGGCGGAGTGAATTATATCCCGCGTGACGGGACGCCGGATGACTTTCTGAAGGAGAAGATCGTAGTTTCCAGAGAGAAGCCGATCGAGGAACTGGTCAAGGAATTGAAGGCGGCCTTCGCTTCAATGAGGGAGCATGAACCGCTGGGGTACTATCTGCCAGCAGATGCGAAGACGGAAGTTCCGACGGAGATCGACCCTCGCGAGGACGACGGCCGTGCTCCAACGGCGCCGGGGAATGCCGAGCTTTATTATAACAGTGGTAAGGCCGTCATCCGCTTTACGCAGAGCGGCTCGCCCGATGTCGTAGGTTACCGGCTATACCGTTCCGTAAACGGAGGCCCATTCCAAAAAGTGGATGTGCTTCTCGCTGGGGATGGCACATCGTTCAGGACAGATACCCCGGCAAACGACTATGCTGTCTTTTATGTCGCAGCGGTTGATGTGGCCGGAAATGAAACGGCTTCGGGCAGTGTCGGCGGGGGCGCGCCGACGCCGGAGCCGTCGCCAAGTCCGGAAGACGGCCTGTTACCGGGCATTGAGGCTACACCTGGAGAGGACATTGTGCCGGGTCCAGGCGCGACTCCCGGTACGTCCGACGAGCCTGGGATCACCGTTGATCCCGGGGCGACAGTTGATCCCGGGACAGCCGTTGATCCCGGGACGGTCCTGGATCAGCCCAATGGAAACGATGGTCAGGACAAGGCGCAAGACAGCGGTAACAAGCTGAATGCCAGAGGGAAGCGCGGCGCTCGCTAGGTCCAATGGCATTTAGGCTCTGCAGCAGTCGATAGAACGAATTAGACGGTTGACATCCGCCCGGGGACGGGCAGGGCGGTCAACCGTCTTTATATGCCTTTTTATGCCTAATCCTCTATCGTGGACAGATCTCCGGCTGGCTGGTGAAGCTCCCAGGCTTTGAGCACGCGGCGCATGATTTTGCCGGACCGGGTCTTTGGGAGCTTATCCTTGAATTCAATTTCCCTAGGCGCGGCGTGCGCGGAAAGCCCCGATTTTACAAACGCCGCAATTTCGTCCTTGAGCGCGTCAGAAGGCAAATAACCTTCGCGCAGCGATATAAAGGCCTTGACGATCTCTCCGCGCACAGCGTCAGGTATACCGATAACCCCAGCCTCCGCAACCGCAGGATGTTCGATCAGCTTGCTCTCCACCTCAAAAGGTCCGATCATCTCACCCGAGGAGTTAATACAATCGTCAACACGTCCCAAAAACCAGAAATATCCTTCATCATCCATATAAGCGGAATCTCCGGAGATATACCAGCCTGGAATGCGAAAATACTCCTCGTACTTGGAGGGATTGTTCCAGATCCGGTCCATCATGGACGGCCATGGCGTTTTGATCGCCAGATTACCCATGGAATAAGGAGGCAATTCATTGCCCTGATCATCCAGAATTGCGGCGGTGATACCTGGCAGCGGCTGTCCCATAGACCCCAGCTTGATGTCCATCCCCGGATAGTTGCAGATAAGCTGGCCGCCCGTCTCCGTCATCCACCAGGTGTCATGAATACGCTGGCCAAGCACGTTGTCTCCCCAGCGGATAACTTCCGGGTTGAGCGGCTCTCCAACTGAGAGGACATGGCGCAAGCTGCTTAAATCAAAGCCTTTCAGACTCTCGTTCCCTGCCCCCATCAGCATGCGGAACGCCGTCGGAGCACTGTACCATACCGTTACCCGGTTGCGTTCAATCGTACTGTACCAATCGCGGGGACTGAAGCGTCCGCCGCGGACGACATTCGTGACGCCGTTAAGCCAAGGGGCAAAAATCCCATACGAGGTGCCCGTAACCCATCCCGGGTCGGCTGTACACCAGTATATATCATCATCCCGCAGATCCAGCACTACTCTTCCGGTATAATAGTGCTGGACCATCGCGCGCTGCACATGGTATACGCCTTTGGGCTTCCCGGTCGAACCGGATGTATAATGCATAATCAGTCCATCCTCAAGGCCCAGCCACTCCGGTTCAAGCTCCACTGATGCGGAAGCGCTTTCTAAATCATAGCTGATCAGTCCTCTATCAGGGTCCGAATCCCCGCCTACCAAAAAAATATAACGCAGTTCGGGAAGCTCCTCCCGCTTCACCCTATGCAGCAGCTCAGGCGTAGTGACCAGTGCAACAGCCCCGCTGTCCTCAAGCCGGTCCTTGACCGCCGTTTCCATAAACGCTTCGAACAGCGGGCCTGCGACGGCTCCTATCTTCAAGATGCCCAGCAGACTAAAATACAGGGCGGGCTGCCTTGGCATGAACAGGAATACCCGATCCCCCTTGCCAATCCCGTATTTACGGAGCACATTGCCAAAGCGGTTCGACTTTTCCTTTAAATCGGCAAAAGAGTATGACTCTTCACGTACCGAATCACTATATAGCAGCGCCGTCTTTCCACCCCGTCCCTCATTAACATGCCGGTCAACGGCCTCATAAGCCATATTGACTTTACCCGTTTCGTACCATGTGAACTGGCGTTCCACATCCTCCCACTTGAAATAGGCGACAGCCTGGCCATAATCGGCTAAATTGGAATTGTTCGCACGGCGGGGTAAAATTTGATCGTGAACCTTTCCCATTGTCCTTGCCTCCTCTCGCTTAACTGACGTAAGCTTAAATTGCAATAACACGCGGATCACTCAAATTTCTCTTGTTGAAATCGCACATTCTTGATATCTCAGCTTCATGCATATGAAGTCAAGCTATCAAATGTGAACTTTTTATGTCAAAATAAAGTATATCACAGCAAGCGCTTACAATCCATCCCGAATTAATGGAAAGGCAGCTGTCTGGATACCCGGGCGTACCGTCATATGATTGCGGTGATGAAGAAGTATCGATAGGATGGGTACGGCCCAGGCTGCGATTCATGTGTTAAAGCAATTCGTTTAGAATGACGCTCAGAATTTGATGAGACTGCCGCGATGCGATTTCCGTAAACTCCGCATAGCTGACATTCGCCGAGCCGTCTGCCTTATCGGACATAGAGCGGATGACAACGAACGGAATACCGTTCATCTGACACACCTGGGCCAGCGCCGCCCCCTCCATTTCCGCACAGGCTCCTCCGAGCTGCTCCCGCAGCATAACGACCGATTCATGGCTGGCAATAAACTGGTCGCCCGAGAGAATTCTCCCCGTTACATAGCGGACCCCCATATCCCGGCATGCCTTTTCTGCAAACCGCACAAGCTCCGGATCAGCCGGGAACACCGACGTCTCCTGATACGGAATAATGCCCCGGTCGTAGCCTAGCGCCGTAACATCCATATCATGCTGCATACATTCCGAAGATATGACGATATCCCCAACTTCCAGCTCCGGATGCAGCGCTCCGGCCACTCCCGTGAACAGTATTTTTTGCGCACCGAACGCATCGATCATAATTTGTGTAGTGACGGCGGCGTTCACCTTTCCCACACCCGATTTACAGACGACGATGGAGTTCCCGCCGATTGAACCTTTATAATATGTAATTCCTGCTTTGACAACCGCCTCACTGTGCTCCATTTGCTCCAGCAGCAGTTTAATTTCCTCATCCATAGCTCCAATAATGCCACTTACAGCTTCCATTAGGCTGGCCTCCTGTTAAAAAATTATATATAAAAACATAAAAAGCCCCATGACGGAGCTTTATACGCCGACTCATATTCTTCTACACCGGGTTACACAGCCGCCCGGCAGCCCTAATGGGTGATGTCGAAAAATTATTCGTTCAAATGGTTAACGGACAGACGAAGAATGGTCTCATGCGGCAAAATGACGCGCGGATTCTCTACGGTCTCTTTCTTCATCAGCTTGGTCAAAAGTCTCATGGCCACAGCGCCAAGGTCGTACATTGGCTGTGCAACCGTCGTAAGCAGCGGACGGACCATGGATGCCATACGAATGTTATCCACACTGATAACCGAGAAATCATCCGGCACTTTCAGACCTTCGTCCTGAATGCTGTGGATGGCGCCAATGGCCATTTCATCCGTTGCGGCAAAAACTGCCGTAGGCTTCTTCTTAAGGCCCAGGAAGTATTTCATGGCCTCAACGCCGGACTCATATCGGTAATTTCCGATACGCACAAGATCTTCCTGGTAATCAATTCCTGCCGTTTCGAGCGCTTTCTTATATCCATGGAATCGTGCATAGCCGTTGGCCGGGTCCTGCAGCGTGCCGCTGATCATCGCAATTTCGCGGTGGCCGTGACGGATCAGAGTATTAACCGCGTCGAATGCGGCAGCCTCATGGTCGATATCGACGGAAGGATACGCACCCTTCTCATCACTCGTCGCACACAGCACAATCGGAACGGAGGACGTCTGGAAGGCCAAAATATGCTCATCCGTCACCGTGCCGCCCATGAAGAGGAGCCCGTCCACCTGCTTCTCCAGCAAAGTGTTGATGACGCGGATTTCCTTCTCCTTACGCTTGTCGGCGTTACACAAAATAATATTATAGTGATACATGTTGGCAATATCTTCGATTCCGCGGGCGATTTCCGCAAAAATGGAATTGGAAATGTCAGGAATGACAACGCCAACGGTCGTCGTTTTCTTACTGGCAAGACCTCTAGCCACGGCGTTGGGACGATAGCCTAAACGCTCAATAGCTTCATAAACTTTCTTACGGGTTTGCGGTTTCACATTTGGATTGTTATTCACAACCCGTGATACCGTTGCCATAGATACGCCTGCTTCACGCGCTACATCGTAAATGGTTACCGTCAAATTACTCTCTCCATTGCGATAAATTTTATCGTTCGACCTAGTCAAAATCATGATACGATAATTTGTACTTTTGTGCAATGATAACGCTTCAATTTCCTTTCAAAGATCGTTTCAATATCGAAGCGGTGATACGAAAATAGGTCTAATTCCACACTGCTTTCCCATTATAGGCAAGAATCGCTTGGGGCGGCTGGTGCCGAATGCTCAACTTCTCCGCGGCTTCGCCTGATACGCTTCGGGACAGAATAGCATCGATCAATGCGTAAGGAGACGAAGCTGCCTGGACTTTTCCGCATATAAGACAGGGCTTGTTCGTAAGATTACGGCCTGCTTTCTCAGGAATGTAACCTCTTTCTTATGGTAACAAAAATCGACGGAAAAATCCAATGTTTCTGAAATATTTTCATTGTTTTTGCAGAAAAAATCACGACACTTTAGAGGCCGTATGGCAAATGAGCATGAGCAGCCTGCTCTCGATCTCCCCCATCCATTCCGGATCGGCCGCCTTCGACGCAATTCGGAACAGATCCAGCAGCAGATCAATCCGGTCGCTCATAGCCTCCTGAACAATCTGCTCCAGATCACAATCCTCGCCTTTAAACGTGATAAAAGCATCATTCAGAACGGAAGCCCACTCGTTGCGTTCGGCAAAAGAGAAGCTGTATCTTTGGGGTTGGCTGCCCAGCTCCTGAATGACCAGGCTCAGATCCCGCTTAACGGCCGGATGCGGCTCATAATGGAAACAGGAACGGCACATAAATACGGGGACACTCGCGATTTTCACTTTAGCTTTATAAATCAGCGTATGCATATGTATTGTCATCTCGCCGCCGCAGCGGCAGGTTTGAGTAAGCCGGCTTTCATTGCACATAGTTGCACCTCAAAAAAAGATTTGAAATAAATTTTTATATTGAATTTATATTCGCTTTCCCCGGAAAAAACCCTTCTCGTTTGCATAAAATGATTAATTTACCATATATGATAATTTATTCATGATGACAGATGACTTCAAATTTCATATTTGCTACAATAAACGGGACTACGTTCTTCGAAGGGAGCTGCAGCCAATTGAGACTGGCCGGAAAAAAAGTTATCGCGCTCGTAGACGATGAATTTGAAGATTTGGAGCTCTGGTATCCGATATACCGGGTCAGGGAGGAAGGCGCAGAGGTGCATCTCACCGGGCTTGAAAAAGGCAAAACATATATCGGCAAGTATGGTGTACCGGCAACCGCCGAATACTCCTGGGATGAACTGGACGCAGCCGATTACGATGGCATCTTGGTTCCGGGCGGTTGGGCGCCGGATAAGATCCGCCGTTATTCCGCTGTGCTGCAGCTTATCCGTGATTTTAACGAAGCCGGGAAACCGATCGGACAAATCTGTCATGCCGGATGGGTGCTGATTTCCGCAAAAATTCTGGAAGGCGTTACGGTAACCTCGACTCCCGGTATCCGGGACGATATGGAGAACGCCGGAGCAATCTGGAAGGACGAGCCTGTCGTTGTCGACGGCCATATCGTCTCCGCCCGCCGTCCTCCCGATCTCCCGCCATACGGCAAAGCGTTCTGCGATGCACTTGCCGGGGAATAAAATTAAAGAAAGCCGCCTGTAGCCCCCGCTTGTAAAGCGGGTGGGAGGCGGCTTTTTGACATAATTATTAACGGATTCGGACGGATTGCTCCTCAAGTATAGGGTTCGGGTAGCTGATAATCGTAAAGGTTAGCGGCTGCGGAAGCTTTGCAGACCCCAGATTGAAAATACCAGTATCTGTCCATCCCTCCGAATTGCCGCCCGATTCCCAAAAAGTTCCCTCGTTCCGGTAAATCGAATGCTTCACTCCCTCGCCGTCCGTAAAGCTGTCGTCCAGATCAAATGACACGCGAGTCATTTCGTCGTTCGGAGTAGGCTTGGTACTTAATTGGAGTACAAGCTGACCGGACTTTGCTTTCCCCTCAACGCCCGAACTGCTTTCGGTAAACCTGATATCGGTGCTTCGGTCGGGAAGCGTTAATCGGTCGTCAGGCGCCTGGATTATTTTTCGGGCCTCCGTATCAACGACAAGCTTCAGATCGGATTTGTCTAAAGCCTGGATTCCCTTGATCGTAAGCTTCAGCGGCCCTTTGGCATCCATATTATTGTTGTGGAAAACCATCGTCTGCAGCGGAGTATTCACACTCCGCGTCATGTAGGAAGTCAGAGCCGTTTCCTTTTCTCCCTTTCCGGACATAATCGTCGGCTTAATCACACTGAATATTCGTTTGGTATTCTGATCGTCATATACGGCATTCAAGTAAATTCCTGTCGGTCCGATATAGGCTTTTTCGATATGAATCCGCTGACCGCCGACCGTCATTGTTTTGCGGATATCGATCTCACGGCCGAACTTTTCAATCTCCGCGGTATCCACCGTAAAACCGGTCGTCAGCGAGGTTCTGAATTTGTTCGAGCTGGAAAGTTGAGCCTCAGGAGTATCCGGTATTACGATAGCTTCAGCCGTCAGCCGTTCAGGCAGCTTCTGGCCTTCTTCCAAAGTGAGCTGGGCGTAATTATGGGTAATTCCCGGGCTTCCGTCGCCGCCGGTCCAATAGGAAGTGGAAGAAAAGTTCGACGGGCCTTTCAACGAAAGACCGGTGACCATCGCCTTTTGCACGCTCCGGTTCTCAAACGTATACAGCAGCAGCATGCCCCGCCGGTCGGCGATCATGCCGTCCAGGGTAATTTTGTAGCCGTTTTTCTCCTGCGTTGAAATGTGGAGAGGAGTAACCAGTCCGGCGTCCAGCGCCGTTTTTATAGTAACATTGTTCCTTGCAAGTGAACGGTACGCTTCAAACTCCCCCCAATTCTTAGGCGGAACCGCGGTAATCCGTTGACCGCCGGGTCCCCCCAGCCACGAGATAATGAACAACAGGGCGACGGTCAGAATAACAGCGGTTGTGAAAGCATAACGTCTACGGACGTTCTTACCTCTGCGGCTCCCTTCGCCGATACCGGCATGAATCGCAGCGTCCAGCTTCTGCTCAGATACCGGCGGCAACTGCCGGTCCACAGCTTGAAAATAGTCCCGGGCCAGCTCCTCTTCACGTTCAAACATAGCGGTCATCTCCCTTCCCTTTCATTTTGTCCCGGAGCTGCTTCAGGCCTTTGTTCAGCCACGTCTTTACGGTTCCTTCCGGTCTGTCCAGCACCGCCGCGATTTCAGACAGCGTCATATCCCGGTAATATTTCAGGACAAGCACCTGCCGGTACTTCGGCTTCACGGCATCCAGCGCCCGCTCCATATCCAGCTTGCGGTCACTCGCCATTTCTATGACACTGGACTCGCCCCCTTGGATTTCTGAGGGAATCACCCGCTTTCTGCGCTTCAGTTCATCGTTGCAGCAGTTGATTAGAATTCGGATAAGCCATGGGGAGAACCGCCCCTCATCCTTCAGACTTCTGCGTTTGATCCAAGCCCGGCAGGTCGCCTCCTGTACCATTTCAAGCGCATCCGCCTCGCTGCGGAGATAGCTGTGGGCGATCCCATATAACGTTTTTTTGTGCTCTGCCACAAGCCCGAAGAAGCTCTCTTCATCCGACAGGATAACGGACTCTTCTCTGATCAGGCTCTCCATGTCCATCCCCTCCCCCTTTTTATGTATGCACCGGCATCTCTTATCTCTATATGATTAAGACTGCGCAGCGGCACAAACGGTTTTGCTTTTTTTGAAAAAAACTTGAGAATCTGGGTTCAGCCCCCAATGCATCCGAAAGAGGCAGGGATAGATTTTTGTGTGATTTGACAATATAAGAATCAGGGCTAGGGAATGCTGCCTGTAAACGTTATGAATAAGCTGTCTCGGGCCTAAGCAATAAACAGACAAAATATTATGCTCGAAATGGAGGATTTTTTAGCATATGTTCATGCATAAGATGTTGTTAATTTTCCATTTGTTCATCCTTTTCAATCCAACTATCACGGCAGAACCTCCTCAAGATCAAGAAAAAATATCGATTAGGATTGATCCTTTAAAGCACCAACTTTACTTGTACTCTAACCACCATCTTATAAAGAAGTATTCCATCGCTCTTGGAAAACCGGAAACGCCGTCGCCTGTGGGCGAGTATGTCGTTATTAACAAATACAAAAATTGGGGCAAAGGGTTTGGCACCCGATGGATCGGACTTAACGTGCCGTGGGGAACATACGGTATTCATGGCACTAACAGGCCCTATTCTATAGGCCATAATGCCAGTCATGGCTGCATACGAATGCACAACCGTGATGTTGAGGAGTTATACGAATTTGTGCGGGTGGGGACTAAAATAAGCTTTGGGGGCCATATCCTTGGAAAATTGGGCGAAAACCCCAGACTTTTAGCGAAGGGAGATAGCGGCGGTGACGTTCAAATCATTCAATACCGTCTGCGAAGCGCAGGATTTTATAATGGGGAATGCAATGGCAGGTTCAACAGCTCAACCGAAATCGCGCTAAAAGATTATGAAAAGAAGTATGGACTGCCCGTTGATGGCGTTGCCGGGTATCACGATTATCTACACCTCGGCTTGATTGAATGAAGCTATAAAAAAGCCCGGCAATCATGCCGGACCCCTATTTTTTCTATATCCGCGAATGGTTAAGCGTTGCCCTTCATCACATGCTGAATAACGTGTTTGTCGAGAAACTGAGTGAGCTGCTTCTCGCTCTCCGCAATTTCCCGGTTCCGGAAGCACTGCTTGGCGACTTCCCTTGCCTCGGAGGCTGTCGTATTCAGCATCCGGTGCTTGACCTTCAGCAGCGCCTGCGGCGACATGCTAAGGTCGCTGACACCGAGTTCCAGCCACAGCGGGAGAGAACGCTCGTCGCCCGCCAGTTCACCGCAGACACTTACGCCTATGCCGGCTGCCTTCGCGGATTCCACGGTTGTGCGGATCATGCGCAGCACGGCTGGATGATACGGATGGTATAAATGCGCAATCTGCTCGTTCATCCGGTCAACCGCAAGCACGTACTGCACCAAATCATTCGTCCCAATGCTGAAAAAGTCCACCTCTTCCGCCAAAAAATCAGCGATCATCACCGCGGCAGGCACCTCAATCATAATGCCGACCGGCAGCTTGCGGTCATATGGAATTCCCTGACGGTCCAAATCCTGCTTTACTTCCTCAAGCACGGCCTTGGCTTCCCTAACCTCTTCAATTGAAGAGATCATCGGGAACATCATTTTGATGTTGCCATGTACGCTTGCGCGCAGAATCGCCGTCAGCTGCGTCTTGAACATCTCTTTCTGGTCAAGACAGATACGGATGGCCCGGTAGCCCAGAAATGGGTTCTGCTCCTCCGGAAGCTGAAAATAGTCCAAATGCTTGTCTCCCCCGATATCCAGGGTGCGGATGACAACCGGATGCTTGCCGACCTTCTCCGCCACAAGCTTGTATACCTCGTACTGCTCCTCTTCGGTCGGAAACGTCTTCCGGTCCATATACAGAAATTCCGTCCGGAATAAGCCGACGCCCTCGGCCCCGTATTTTAAAGCCATATCCAGTTCTTTCACGGAGCTGATATTGCTTGCGAGCCGCATTCTAACTCTATCCTTGGTCATTGCCGCCACCGAGGACAATAGCTCCAGTTGTTCCCTCTTCTGCCGCTGTCTGTCCCGCACAACACTGTAATGCTCGGCTGTGGCTTCATCAGGGTTAATGATCAGATTGCCGTTATCCCCGTCGATGATCAGGAAGTCTCCGGTCTGGATCGGACTTTGGAGCTTATTCTCCAAGCCCGCCACCAGCGGAATGCCGAGCGCCCGCGCCATAATGGAGGAATGCGACGTTTTGCCTCCCGCCATGGTTATAATACCGAGCACATAGTTAGGATTCAGATGGGCCAGTTGAGAAGGGGAAAGCTCTTTCGCCACCAGAATATAGGGCTTTGTATCCGAAGGCAGCGTAACCTCCGGCGCACCCAGCAGATGCTTCAGCAGACGGTTGCCGACATCCTTGATATCGACCGCCCGCTCCTTCATATATTCATCGTCCAGCAGGTCGAACATGGCCACAAAGTGATCGATCGCCTCTTTGACCGCCACCTCTGCCGCTTTGTACTGCCTCTCTATAATTCCGCGGATTTCGCTCATGAATACCGGATCTTCCAGAATCGCCAGATGAGCGTCAAAAATACTCGATTCCTCGGGACCGACAACCTCTCTGAATTCCTTTTTAATAAACTCAATCTCATCCTTGGAGGTTCGAATTCCTTCATACAAACGCTCAAATTCTTGAGCCAGATCTACCGGGTTTACCTGCGTCTCCGGCATACTCCATTCCCAGTTCGGCAAAACGAAGGCCTTTCCGATGGCAACACCTGCTGCGGCCCCTATACCTTTTATCATGATTCTACCCCTCCAACATTGCTTTCGTGCAATACGACAGACATCACCGAAGATTGTCCTTTTTTCACATTCTTAAACGGAGCGTAGCTCCAGGATTTGACGCGTTCGGGATTGGTAATAACCATTGGGGTGGCCAGCGAAGCGGCATGCTCCTTCAAATAGTCCAGATCGAACCTAACCAACACCTGACCGGGCTCGACGCTATCCCCCTCTTTGACTTCCGACTGGAACGGGCCTTTAAGCTGCGACGTATCGATGCCGATATGCATGAGCACCTCCAGCCCTTCCGGCGTGGCTATGCCGATGGCATGCATCGTGGGATAAATGTGCATCACTTTGCCGAATACCGGTGAGACCAACTCTCCCTTGTCCGGAATAAAAGCGACCCCGTCACCGACCAATTTTTGCGCAAAAATATGATCGGGCACTTCTTCAATCGGCAGCATTTTGCCCTGCATCGGGGCGCTGAAGAGCACCTGCGGAAGATCGCGCAGCATCAGCTTGTCGATTTCCTCGCGGATCAGCTCGGAGTAGGTGCCGAAGACAACCTGCACATTCCCCCCGCCCAATTTGATAATGCCTGCTGAGCCAAGGCTCTTGAGCGCGCCCGTATCGATCTTGCGGTCATTATACACCGTAAGCCGCAATCGGGTAATGCAAGCCTGGACCTGCACAACGTTCTCCTTGCCGCCAAGCGCCTGTAAAATAAGCGGAGCCTGGTACGGTATATTACCGGCCCAATCGCCAAGCTCAGAGCCTTCCTCCCGGCCTGGCGTCGGAATCTGAAATCGGCGGATCGCCCAGCGGAACAGATGGTAATAGACCATTCCGTACACGAGGCCGATCGGAATCAGCAGCCAGGCGCGACGGGCCAAATGAAGATTCAGTATAAAATCAATAGCCCCCGCCGAATAAGAAAAGCCGTGATAAATTCCAAGCGCGGATGTCAGGGCCATGGCGAGCCCGGACATGATCGTATGTAGAGCGAACAGATAAGGAGATGCGAACAGAAAGGCGAACTCGATCTGTTCGGACACGCCTGTCAGGAAGCAGACGAGCGCTGCCCGCAGAAACGTCTTTTTGATCTTGGGCTTCAAATCTTCACGGGCTTCCTGAATAATCGCAAACGCAATGGCGGGCAGCGCGAACATCATGATCGGAAACAGTCCCGCCATGAAGCTGCCCGCTGTAGGATCGCCGGCAAAAAAACGTGGAAGGTCCCCCTGAACAACTGTGCCATCCGGCGTCGTAAACGTTCCCAGCTGGAACCAGAATACGTTGTTCAAAATGTGATGAAGCCCAAAGGCCGTCAGCACTCTGTACAATACGCCGTATACAAACAGCCCAAATCCTCCCGTCCGGTCGACGAATTGCAACAGACCGTCAAGGCCATACTGAATCAGCGGTGAGACGCCGAGCATGACCCATGCGAACAGCGCGGAGAACAATCCCATAAAGAGCAGAACAAAACGCGATCCTCCAAAAAACTGGATCGCCTCTGGAAGCTTGATATTTTTAAACCGGTTATGGGCAATGCCGGCGACAATTCCGAGCAGAATGCCGATCAGCGTCGCAGGCTGCAGTGCGCCGTCTCCCAGCTTCATCACAATCCGGTCATAGGTGAACATTCCCGCCAGCGCCGCAAGCCCGGCGGGTCCTGCTTGATTGGATAAGCCCAATGCGACTCCGACTGCAAACAGATAAGGCATATAATAAAAAATCCCCTGACCCGCATAGGTCGCTACTTCGGCAACCGAAGCCAGTCCCCAGGCAGACCATGGCAGGCTCCCCAAGCTGAGCAGAATGGCCGCTGCCGGCAGCACCATAGTGGGAAGCATGATGGCTCTCCCAAGCTGCTGCAATGATCCGAGCCAATTCAAGATGTATCTCTCCTTTCTCACTATATTGAATGGTACGGCCTGTGTTCCGTTTTGTCAAAAGAATAAGCTGGCACATTTTCATAGTAGCAAAATATTCCATTCCAAGTCCATTTGTTCTTGTGTACACACGCGCAAAAAACGCCCTCCCCTTTCGGTTAGGACGTTCTTTAGCACATTGTCTCTTATTTTATATTACGGTTCCGTCCGTTCATCGTTATCGCTTCCTCGACCTTGATGCAGCGGTCCATGATGGCCGTCATGCCGGCCTCTGCGGCAATTTCCGCAGCTTCGGGACTGACAATCCCCTGCTGCAGCCACAGCACCTTGGCGCCGATAGACGCGGCCTCGCGGGCGACTTCCGCGCAGAACTCGCTGCGGCGGAACACATTGACAATATCGACCGGCTCCGGAATCTCCGCGAGCGAATGATAGCACTTCTCCCCGAGGATCTCGCCGTCCACCAACGGGTTAACCGGAATGATCCGATAGCCCCTGAGCTGCATGGCGTAAGCGACCATGTAAGATGTCCGGTCACTCTTGTCGGACAGTCCCACCACGGCAATATTGCCGGCGGAGGCCAGAATATCCCCGATCTGTTCCCTGGATGGATTCTCAAAAGCCATTAATTTCAGCCTCCTTTGTCTTATAAATTATCAGTGGCGGACTTATTTTACCCACTCAACATCCGCGCCGAGCGCCTGCAAATGGTCAAAATACTGCGGATACGATTTGGCGACATGATGCGCATCCTTGATCAGCAGCGGCTTCGCAGCACGAAGCCCGACGACCGTCAGGGCCATAATGACGCGATGGTCGAAGTGCGCGTTGATCGTAACGCCGCCTTCGACGCCTTCCGGTCTGCCATGAACGATGATCTCGTCCCGCCGTTCTTCCACCTTCGCCCCGGCCTTGCTCAGCTCCGCCAAATAATCGGTGATGCGGTCGCATTCCTTATACCGCAGATTCTCCACATTATAAAACCTGGAGGTTCCCTCTGCAAACACGGCGGCGGCAACCATCGCGAGCACGGCGTCCGTTGCCGCGTCCCCGTCGAATTCTACGGCCTTCAGGCGTCCGTTCCCCTGCACATGCACCGTTCCGTTCTCATGGATGAGCGGCGCTTCCATCATGCGCAGCACATCGATTATTGCTCTTTCGCCCTGCCGGCTGTTCTCGGCCAGACGATGAATCTTCACGTCGGACTTCGTTACCGCCGCAGCCGCAAGAACGGCTGCCGAACCGGGGTAATCTCCCTGCACCGTGTACGATTTGGCCTCATAGGACTGCCCGCCCGGCACCTTGAACGACATATAGTCATCAGCCGCGTGAATGACGATACCGGCCTGCTCCAGCACCTCCAGCGTCTGGCCTACGACCACTTTCGATTTCAGATCGTTCAGCACAATGATCTCGCTGTCTTCCTCAAGCAGCGGCGTCAGAAACAGCAGAGCGCTCAAATACTGGGAGCTGACCGCGCCGGAGACGGTGATGCGGCCTCCCTTGGGATTTCCGCCCCGGATCGTGATCGGCAGCCGGCCTTCATTATGCTCGACCTTAACACCTAGCTGGCCGAGAGCGTCGATCAAATCGTCATGCGGACGCTTGCCCAGTGAGTCGGGGTATGTATTTACAAAGGTCACTTCCGGGGACAGGGAGGCAACAGCCATCAGAAAGCGCAGCACCGCGCCGGCATTGCCCACATTAAGCTCCTTGACATCTTTGGGACGGCGGCCGAAGCCCTTGATGACGATCTTCTCGTCGTCCTCCGTAAGCTCCGCTCCCAGATCGCGGATACAGCGGCGTATAGCGTCGCTGTCCTCGCTGTGCGCCGGATGATAGATCGTGCTCGTGCCTTCTGACAGCGCGGCAACGAGCAGATAGCGCGTCGTATAATTTTTGGAGGACAAAGCTCCGATTTCCCCGTGTAGCTCCGGCGTAGGCCTTACAATAACGTCCATATTCCAGTTCTCCTTATTATTGTATATTGGATGCGGGGTACTCCTAGTTTGACAGGGTAATCCGCCCTTATGTTATCATTAAACCATTCTTGTCAAGGAAAGAGGTCATATCCATGAATGGTATTCCCCAAATCACAGCCCCGGAGCTGCGTCAGCGCATTGAATCCGGTGAAGAATTGGTTCTGATCGACGTCAGAGAAGCTGACGAAGTGGCTCTCGGTATGATCTCCGGCGCAGCGCATATCCCCATGGGCGATATTCCATACCGCACCTCCGATATCCCGGAGGATGCCGAGGTTATTTTTATTTGCCGCTCCGGCTCCCGCAGCCAGCGGGTATGCGAATACTTGTATACCCAAGGCTACAGCGGCGTTGCCAACCTGAGCGGCGGCATGATTGGATGGAACGAACTGCTGGAAAACTAGCCCACGTGCTTAAAAGCTAAAACGCGGTAGTGCATTAAAATATGATGACACACTTGTGCCGCTGTCAAGTCCGTTGTATCGACCGTGCAATGCGCGAAGCTGTAGGCGTCCTTTCGTTCTTCGAGAATCCGCCTTACGCGTTCTTCCGTATTGCCGGCCAGCAGCGGCCGATTGTTGTCTCCGGCTACCCGGGATATAATAACCTCTGCCGTGGCGCTGAGCGCCGCTACGATGCCATTCTCCATCATCATTTCTCTATTGGCTGGCGCAAGCACCGCTCCTCCGCCAGTGGAGATTACCTTCCTGCTGCCCTGCAGTGTCTGCCCCAACACTTCCGTCTCCACGGCTCTGAAGTATGCTTCCCCTTCTTCCGCAAAAATGTCGGACACGTTCCGGCCCTCTTTCCGGATAATAACATGATCCAGGTCCACGAGTTCATAACCCAGTTGCTCGGCTAACATAGCGCCTACACTCGATTTCCCTGTTGCCATCATTCCAATCAGAATCAGATTCCCGGAATTTGCGGGCCCGGTCTTTGGCAGTATCTCGTCTCCAGACATACGTTCACCTACTCAATATTTTGGACTTATCATAACACAGGGCGAAAACACAGCACAATAATTCCTCTGCCCAATATCGGCTTTTATTTAAAAAAGCCCGAAAGAACCGCCTGAAGGCGGACTCTTCCGGGCTGTGAAAGCGGGAAGGGCGCGTTATTCCGACTGCGCTTCGGCGATCCACTCGTGGTGGAAGACGCCTTCCTTGTCCACGCGTTTAAATGTATGCGCGCCGAAGTAGTCGCGCTGAGCCTGCAGCAGGTTCGCCGGCAGACGCTCCGTGCGGTAGCTGTCGTAGTAAGCCAGGGCGCTTGCGAAGCCCGGAACCGGGATTCCGCGGGTAACGGCTTCCGCAACCACCTTGCGCCATGCATCCTGGTAAGAAGTCATGATGTCCTTGAAGAAAGGATCGAGCAGCAGGTTCTTGAGCTCCGGATTGTTCTCATAAGCATCGGTAATGTTCTGCAGGAAGCGGGAACGGATAATGCAGCCGCCGCGCCAGATTTTGGCCAGGTTGCCGTATTTCAGATTCCAGCCGTATTCTTCGGAAGCGACGCGCAGCTGCGCGAAGCCTTGGGCGTAAGACACGATTTTGCTCGCGAACAGCGCTCTGCGCACATTCTCGATAAACTCGGCTTTGTCTCCGTCAAACGCGCCGGCAGCCGGTCCGCTCAGCACTTTGCTGGCTTCTACGCGCTCCTCTTTCATGGCGGAGAGGAAGCGGGAGAATACGGATTCCGTAATCATGGACAGCGGCACGCCCAGATCCAGCGAACTTTGGCTTGTCCATTTGCCGGTGCCTTTTTGGCCCGCAGCGTCGAGAATGACGTCGACCATCGGCTTGCCCGTCTCTTTGTCATACTGCGCGAAGATGTCCTTTGTAATCTCGATCAGGTAGCTGTCGAGCTCGCCTTTGTTCCACTCGGCGAAGGTCGCATGCAGTTCTTTTTCATCAAGTCCCACAACGTCTTTGAGGAGCTGGTACGCTTCGCAGATGAGCTGCATGTCGCCGTACTCGATGCCGTTATGCACCATTTTCACGTAATGGCCTGCTCCGTCCGGTCCGATATATGTACAGCAAGGTTCGCCGTTCACTTTGGCCGAGATCGCTGTGAGGATCGGTTCTACCAATTCATACGCGCTTTCCTGCCCGCCAGGCATAATGGAAGGACCTTTCAGCGCGCCTTCTTCGCCGCCGGATACGCCGGTGCCGATAAAGCGGAAGCCTTTTTCCTCCAGTTCCTTGTTGCGGCGGATTGTATCCGGGAAGTAGGCATTGCCTCCGTCGATGATAATATCGCCCTGATCCAAATGCGGAATCAATTGCTCTATGGTCGCATCAGTCGCTTTTCCTGCTTGAACCATGATCAGAATTCTGCGCGGAGTTTCGAGCGACTGAACGAATTCCTCAATAGTAAAAGTGCCGGTGAGATTTTTGCCTTCCGCTTCTTTGAGAAGGTCATGGGTCTTCTCAGGGGAACGGTTGAATACGGATACGGTAAAGCCTCTGCTCTCGATGTTAAGAGCCAAATTCTTGCCCATTACAGCCAGGCCGATAACGCCGATTTGTTGTTTTGCCATCTGGTCCTCCACCCTTTGCACGCTTTTTTATTTTGTGTGAAGCATTAAGAGATCAATTTCATTGACAAAATGTATCTATTACGAAATTTGACCCGCAATGTAACTATTCTAACGCTTTTTGCAGCAGAAGTGAACCCCTACAGAAAATTGCCTTGAAAATCAAAGACACCCCTTTCCAGAGAGGTGCCTAATCTTCGCCTATACCTACTGGTTTTACCATTCCAACTTCATTAATTCCTTCGTTAAAAACACGAGCTTTTCCTTGGAAAGCTTCACCTGCTGCTTATCGCCCCGGGCCAAAGCGTCACTTAGCCGGTCCAGTTCCTCGTCGACTTCCATTCTGCGCTCGCGAATGCGCTCTTCGCCCAGGGTTGAGTGGAACATCTTCGTCAGCTCCTGATCCGACAGCAAAGGTCCTTTCTGATAGAGCACTTTCTGCTGGTAGCCCGATATTTCCACGAGGCGGATCACTTCGCCGAACAAAATATTTTCAATGATGATCTGGCGGTCACGAAAACGCTTGACGACGGCATGGCCGCGCATATCGCCAATCAGCTTCTCCATCCACTCGGACAGACGAGCGTCGCGTATCATGTAATCGCCTACCAGCTTGTAGCCGTCTTTAATCCGTTGAAACCGGAGCTTGACAAGCTTGCGCCCGGTACGGACTGATATGACAAACAGGCTGTCGCTCTCGCTCCAATACAAGGAATAGCCTTCCTGAATCAGGTCCTTGATCAAATTCTGAATGTGCATCCGGTCAAACCGGAGCTCCAGGTTGCAATACTCCACCTCGTCGTTCTTATTCACGGCACTCCCTCCTTTACGTTTTGCGAATAGCAAAACCAGCATTTGTCATTGGCGTCTTTACCCTTACGGAAGTAGTGACTGCAGCCGATAAAATATAAGCGGACGCAGTGATGATCTTTGCGTTCATCCTACACTTATTTTATACTTCAGTTTATGTAGCGGGAACTTGGTTTATTGACTATTTTTACCCGCTGCACCATCATTCCAAACGCCTTGTTCGCGGATAAATGCCGCGCGGCATGATGAATCAGTACATCCTACTAAGAGGTGACACTACACTATATGTCGTTCAACGGATTTGCAGCAGAAGATTTTGAAGTATTTTGCATTGACGGTCTCGAGCCAAGGATGGACGCGCTAATCTCTAAGGTTCGGCCCAAGCTGACGGCGCTCGGTGACGAAGTCGCCCCGTTTCTTTCCGCCCTGTGCGGGGAGGAGATGTTTCCTCATGTAGCCAAGCACGCCCGCCGTACGGTGCATCCGCCGAATGATACCTGGGTGGCCTGGGGACCCGGCAAAAGAGGCTACAAAGCGCTGCCACATTTTCAGACCGGCCTGTTTCAGAGCCATCTGTTCATCGTATTCGCGATTATTTACGAGAGCCCGAACAAAGCCATTTTCGCCGATGCGCTGTCCGGCGGTGCATCAACGGTCCGGGAGCGGCTGCCGGGCCATTATTTCTGGTCCACGGACCATCTGGACGCGCATGGAACGCCGCAATCGGACATGGACGATGCCCGTGTCGCCGAGCTGACGCGCCGTCTTAAAGAAGTAAAGAAGGCGGAAGTCACCTGCGGACTGCGGATCGGAAACGAGGATCCGGTCCTCAGGGATGGACAAGCGCTTCTTCAAGTGATTGAACAGACGTTCGAAACGCTGCTGCCCCTGTACCGAATGTCGTTCTAAACGGCCCGCCTATAAGTGCAGCCCCCCACGAATAAAACGGCCCGTTCTCCAAGGGATCAGGAGAACGGGCCGTTTTATTGTGCCCGGCAAAAGCCTAATGCGACTCCCCGGTTCTCAGCTTCGTGCGGCGTACGATGGTCAAATGCAGGATGAACAGCAGCACCATGACGCATGCGCTTGCCACAAAGGGAGCGCCGTGGCCGACCGTATCCCACAGCTTGCCGGAAACAATGGGTCCGGCTACCATCCCGGAGCCCTGCAAGGTGAGAAACAATCCCCATACCGTACCGCGCTCGCCTTTGGGAACCTGCTTGGCAAGGAACGCGTTCCACGCAGGCAAAATAAACGCATAGCTGACTCCAACCATGGGGACGACGATGAACACGAGCGGAAGCCAGCGAACCATGGAGAAAGCCGCGAGCGAAACCGCTGCAAGCAGGAATCCGATATTAAGAAAAGTCTTCGTGCCAATCCGGTCCACCAGCCTGCCCGCCGGAATAAGAGCCAGCACGGTAATGCCGCCTCCGGCAATCAGCAGCAGATTGAACTGGGACGGCGTCAGGTTCAGCTCCGTCCGTGTAAACAGGGTAACGACCGGCGTCATCAGTCCGATTGCGAATGCCTGCAGGAACAGCGCCGGGTACAACAGCCGGCTGACCTTCAGCGACCGTCCCACCTGAAGCAGCTTTCGCTGCAGGCTCTTTAGCGGGGTCAGCTTCGGATGAGCCGTCCCCGGCTCATCCCCGCCCTGTCTGAAGGCATGAAGCCCGTGGGCAATCCGGTCGGGCAGCAGCAGGGCGACGGCGACCACCGACACGGCAAAAGCCAGCAGCACGAAGAATACGGCGCGATAACTCTGATGACCATGCTCCATCAGGAAGTTGACCGTGATCGGCCCGATGCCCGTCCCGGCCAGGGAAGCCATCTCCACAGCCCCCATGGCCGCGCCGCTGCTTCCGCTTTTGGTGGAGCCGGCCAGCTCCGTCACGCCGGTCATCACGCAAGGCCAGAGCGGGGACGTGCCCATCCCCAAGATCAGGCAGGCCAGCGACAGCGACGCCGCGTCTTTGGCATAAATAATAAGAACGACGGCCACCGTGATCATAAGCAGCGCTCCGGTCATCGTCCAGCGGTACCCGATCCGTTCCATGATCCAGCCCGAGGGACTGCGGAACAGATTATCGCCCAAGTATTGCAGCGCAAAGGCCAGACCGACCACCGTGACGGACAGCCCGAGTGTATTTTCCATATAGACGGGCAGCAGCGCGACAAGCAGCGATCCTTTCACAAATTCAACCAAAAAAATGATAATCCACATCTCGATAATAAACGGCGAAGCCAGATTAATATGCATCCGCTGCTCAGTTTTGGAGGGCATTACATCACATCCTAGTATTATGATCATGGTTTTGTTATACTTCTTTTGTTTGCGACTTTACTTGTAGAAAGGTTGTGGGAGTATTAATGGATCAATCGCTTACCCCTCTCTTCACGGCTCTAAAAAAGCACGCTGCCGGAAATCCGGTGCAATTTCATATTCCCGGTCATAAAAAAGGGGCCGGAACCGATCCCGAGTTCAGGGAATTCATCGGTGATAACGCCTTTTCCATAGATCTGATCAATATTGCACCGCTCGATGACCTGCACCAGCCCAAAGGCGTAATCGCCCAGGCGCAGAACCTGGCGGCGGAAGCGTTCGGAGCGGATTATACTTATTTCAGCGTTCAAGGAACTAGCGGAGCCATCATGACGATGATTCTGTCGGTCTGCTCTCCCGGGGAGAAGATTATCGTCCCCCGCAATGTTCATAAATCGGTCATGTCCGCCATCATCTTCTCGGGAGCCAAGCCAATCTTCGTATCCCCCGTGCAGGATGAGAACCTTGGCATCGACCACGGAATTACGACCAGTTCTCTTAAACGCGCCTTACAGCGTCATCCGGACGCCAAAGGGGTGCTCGTCATCAACCCGACTTACTTCGGGGTATGCGCCGATCTTCGCTCGATTGTAGAGCTCGCCCACAGCTACGGCGTTCCCGTTCTAGTAGACGAGGCTCACGGCGTTCTGATCCATTTCCACGAGGAGCTGCCGATGTCGGCAATGCAGGCGGGTGCGGATATGGCCGCCACAAGTGTTCATAAGCTCGGCGGCTCCATGACCCAGAGTTCGGTGCTCAATGTTAATGCCGACACCGGCTTCATTAACCCGCAGCGTGTGCAGACGATGATGAGCATGCTGACGACAACTTCAACCTCCTACATCCTGCTCGCTTCCCTCGATACGGCCAGACGCCATCTCGCGCTGAACGGCCATGATATGGCGGCTCATGCGATTGAGCTGGCCAAGTATGCCAGAGAAGCGGTTAATGAAATCGAAGGCCTGTACAGCTTCGGGAACGAAATTCTCGGTACGGAAGCGACCTTCGATCACGATCCTACCAAGCTGAGCATCCATGTGCGCCATCTGGGCATTACAGGATGGGAAGCGGAGAATTGGCTGCGTGAGAAATATAATATCGAAGTCGAAATGAGTGACATGTATAACATTCTTTGCCTAATTACGCCCGGAGATACCCGTCAATCCGTAGACAAACTGTTGTCGGCGCTGCGGGTATTGTCAGCTATTCATTACGGCAAAGGCGACATCTACGAGCTCAAAGTACAGGTTCCGGAAATTCCGCAGCTTGCGCTTACTCCGCGGGACGCACTCTATGCGGATACGGAGCTTGTACCGTTCAAGGAATCGGCCGACCGCATTATCGCAGAATTCATATATGTCTATCCTCCGGGTATTCCGATACTGCTTCCCGGAGAAGTTATTACACAGGATAATATCGACTATATCCTCGACCATGTGGAGATCGGCCTGCCCGTCAAAGGGCCGGAGGACCGCACGCTAACCCATGTTAAAGTTATCGTCGAAGCTGACCCGATTTTTTAATTTTTTAAGTGCTCATACAAAAACCCGATACCTGGTCATAAGGTATCGGGTTTTCTTCAGTCGGCGGCTGAAGCAGCAGATCCGACATCTATATCTTGTCCGAATCTATCCCTGCTTGGCAAGCAGTTCGTTGTAAGCTTCTTCCACAGCTTTCCATTCCGCTTCGTCTTCGATATTGTAAAGCACCATTTCTTCATCTTCTTCTTCCATGCGCAGAATGATGCCATCAGCTTCCGGGTTCTCGCGTTCCAGCAGCAGCGCATAGAGCTTGTCAGCTACGTCGAACGTTTCCACCAGCACCATTTCCACATCTTCGCCCTGCTCGTTCGTCAAGGTCAGCACAAACTCCTCGTGCTCATGGTCGTGCCCGCAGCCGCATCCGCCATGCTCATGGCCATGCTCGTGATTGTGGCCATGTTTGCCGCAGCATTCTCCGCCATGCTCATGTTTGTGATCGCTCATTAAAATACCTCGCTTTGAATTGAATTATCCTACATTTGGTATGTTAACACGTAAGACAAGTTCAGGTCAATTTACAGGCATCCGCAAAAAGCATTAATTTAGCGCGGTGATGACTTTCTCGGATACAAGCGAGTAATCGCCGTTACGGGTCGCTTTCATGTAGAAACCGATACGGTATTTACCGCTTTCTTTAAAATCGTAAGTAATATCCTTCGTAGAGAACCAGAAATTATCCTCCTGTCCGCTGCCCAAATCACTGGAATCGAGTTCCTTGACATTGCCGGAAGGATCGATAATCGACAACTTGACGCCCGCAATATCGTCGGTCAGACTGTCCACCTGACACAGCGCCCTGAACTTCAGCTTACCCAGTTTGACTTTGCCAAAAATGGTGTCGCCTTTGAACAAGGATATATGCACATTCGGTTTAAGGATTTTCACCTTGCCGGAATCGCTCCAAACGATCAACCCGTCGATTTCCCGCGCGGGAACATAGGTTTTCCCATCGATTAAATACCCGCCATCCGAAAGTTCCTTGCCGTTACTCCACACTCGCACTTTCTGATAGACCGAGTCGGCAAATAACAATGAACCGCCCATCAGGGAAAAGACCATGACACAAACCGCAACTTTTCTCCATCTTATTTTCATAACCTTGGACCTCCATACTAATTCATGCTGTTAATATATACTTTATCCGCATGAGCAAGTTGCGGCAGCCGAGGCAAATTTTTATTGGACTCAGTATATTGCGGCGCGTCCGGTTCGAGAAAAAGTAGGATAATATCTTCATCATGCGTTTACAAACGTCTGATACTATATATTAGACGGCTAACCCGGGAGGTAATCAATAATGACTGTCAAATTGCAAATGCTCGGAACGGGCAGCGCCTTCGCCAAGAACTATTTCAACAATAACGCCCTTCTGATGGGCAGCGGCTATACCCTGCTGATCGATTGCGGCATCACTGCTCCGCTGGCCATGCACGAACTGGGGCGTTCCTTCGAGGAGGTCGAAGCGACGCTGATTACACACCTGCATGCCGATCATGTCGGCGGGTTTGAAGAGCTTGCGTTGACACTGCGCCATACAACCGGTCGCAAAATGACTCTTTTGCTCCCCGAAGCGCTCGTTGATCCTCTGTGGGAGCACACATTGATGTGCGGGCTGTACCAGAAGGGCATAATTACCTCGCTGGATGACGTGTTTCATGTTCGTCCGCTTAAGCCGGATACGATGTATACCCTCTCGCCGGAAATCACCGTCCGCCTGATCCGGACACCGCATATTCCGGGCAAAGACAGCTATTCGCTCATGCTGAACGAGGAGGTATTTTACAGCGCCGACATGACGTTTGAGCCGGAGCTTCTGACCCGTCTCGTGCGAAGCGGGGGCTGCCGCAAAATTTATCATGACTGCCAGCTGGAAGGCGCAGGCGTCGTTCATACCACTCTGGAGGAACTGAAAAGTCTTACCGAGGATATCCGCAGCAGGATTTCCCTGATGCATTACGGCGACGAGAAGCCGGACTACGTCGGGAAGACGTCGGGGATGGATTTTTTGGAGCAGCATGTGGTGTATTATCTTTAAAAAAAGGACTATCCCCGGCTTTTTCGGCCTCTCGGATAGTCCCTTACCTTAGGGCTGCAGTTAAAACTGCGGCAGTTGATCAAGATTATTGGTCGGATCGCCGTCGGCATCCCCTCGGATATGGGGGGCTCCGTCCCTTCCTTTGAACACATTGACACCGGCGATAGCTCCCGCCTGAACTTCCTGCAGCGCCTGCTCATAGCTCAGTACGCGGCCCGTTGAGGTCTGAAATGAGGCAAGATCACCATCGCCGTTCTTCCGAACCGCCACAAAACGTTCCCGTTCTCCGCTCATCATATGAACACGCTCCTAAATCCAGATTTGCCATATACAAGGCACATCATAGAATGTCCAGCGGATGGGACGGATATGCGGTTCTACAATTTTTTTTGCATGCGCACATGAAGTATCCCGGCATCATAGAACGGCTGCTCTGAAATCACTTCGTAGCCAAGCTTGCGGTAGAACTCTTCCGCTCTGCACTGTGCGTCAAGAATGGACGTCTCTAGTCCGAGCTCCCGGGCCAGTTCCTCCAGCGCAAGCAGCAGCACCCGGCCGTAGCCTTTGACACGGTACTCTTTCAGCACGGCGACCCGCTGCATCTTCGCGGTGCCCTCTCTGTAATAGGTTAATCTTCCCGTGGCAACGGCTATCCCATCGTCAATGAGCATCATGTGATGCACATCCGGTCCAATTTTGTCGAAATCGTCGATTTCTTCTTCCACAGGAACCTTTTGTTCTTCTACAAACACCTTTTTGCGAATATCCAGCCCCTGCTGCAGCTGCTCCTCAGTTGTAACGCGCACAATTTCCGCCGCCATTCCTCTGAGCGCTCCTCTCTCTTTAATTTCAAGCCGCACTATTATACTGAATATCGTTCTGGCTGTATAGCCGAAAGGATAACGGAAATGGGCAGCACGAGAAGGTTTATAGGCCACTATTGGCCGTCCGAATAGACATCATCCGGAATGGACTTCGAATATACATCCTTCATAATCGGAGCCAGCGGATCGCGCTCTTCCCCAAGCTCCCTCCCGGGGTTTGTGAGATTGGTCATATCTAAGGAAGCGGGATGTGCAGGCTCCGTGGACATACCGTTTCCGGGCATGCAGCCGGCGGCAAGCAGCAGCGCGCTGAAGACTGCCGGCAATCCCAGTTGTCTTTTTATCATCGTCCGGCTCCTTTCTCTCGATTCACATAATGCAGGTTCTTGTAGCAGTTTTAACGAAGCCGGAATGTTTTATAACCAAGCGCTCTGCCGGAAGACAAATTATGCTATAATGCAAATACTTTAACTATTGAAAAGAGAGGGTTCAATGATTGGTGAGATTCTGCTTCAGGTTGTGCTACCGGTCTTTATTCTGATTGGCGCCGGCTCGCTGCTTCAGTGGCTGTTTCGGCTGGATTTGTATACGATGGCAAAAATAAACTTCTACTACATAACACCCGCCGCCGTGTTTATGAGCATGTACCTCTCGAAAATGTCGCCCTCCCTGCTCGGCATGGTGGTCGGTTTCTATGCGCTATACATAGGCATCCTTTATATTTTGTCCTTTATTCTTACACGTTCGCTAAAATACAAAACAGGCATGAGGGCCGCATTTACGAACAGCGTGCTGCTGGATAACGCGGGCAACTACGGCATGCCGGTTAATGATCTGGCGTTTCATGGAGATGCTCTCGCCGCTTCGCTTCAATCGTTGATTATGGCGCTGCAAAGCCTGCTAACCTTCACTTATGGGGTTATTTCCATTCAGCGGGCCAAGCTTAAGGGCAATTACCGGATCGTCATTATCGGATTTCTGAAAATGCCCGTTCCTTACGCGCTGGTGCTGGGATTAGCGTTCCACGCCTTCTCCGTTCCGCTGCCTCTGTTCATTTCCAAACCGCTTACCTATGCCCAGGAATCGATGGTTGCGGTCGCGCTGCTTACGCTGGGGGCGCAGATCATCAAGTATCCGCTCCGGCTGGCCCGGGTCGATCTTTATCTGAGTCTCCTGCTTCGCCTGCTCGCCGCTCCTGCGATCGGCATTCTGCTCGTGCTTGCGCTCGGACTCAAGGGCATACCCGCGCAGGCGCTGATCATCGCTTCCGGCATGCCGACCGGAGTCAACGCCTCGCTGCTTGCTGAGGAATATAATAATGAGCCGGACTTCGCGGCCCAGACCGTACTGGTTTCGACACTGCTGAATGTTATTACAATTACAGGGTTGATTACGCTTGCCCGTACACTAGGGTAAACTCAGGGCAATCATACACAAGGAGGAATAGCCAATGAATAAACTCGTATTTTTCCTCGGGGGAGCAGGCGCCGGCAAGACCACGCTGGCGAAAGCGCTGGCAGCGAGACGGAAAGCCGCCTTCTTCGATATGGATATCCTTCTGCGGCCGGCTGCGGAAGCGATAATGACGCTCCATGGACTTGACCCCTCCGACCGGGATTCTAAAGAATACAAAAAGCTGTGCCGTGACCTGGGATACCGGATTACGATGGATGCCGCGCTGGATAACGTCAATCTGGATGTGGACAGCATCGTGGTCGGTCCTTTCACGAAAGAAGCCGCGGATGAAGGGTGGATTGCGCGCGAATTGTCGCGGATCGGCCGATCACTGCTCGACGTCGAAGTAAAGGCGGTCATCGTCAGCCTGTCCGATGAGACACTTTATAAGGAAAGAATTAGGGCCAGAAGCTCGAAATTGGACGACTGGAAGCTGCGCAACTGGGATGATTTCCGCTCCTCACTTGTCAGCCGCACCGTAAAATGGCCCCTCCCCCCCTCCTCCATCCTATACTTTGATAATTCCGGAAATGACCTGGCCCGGGCTGCAGACACAATCGAACGTTTCGTCTATCCGGAGGCATAGCTCCCTTTCCTGTCTCTCCATACGCCCGCCTCGTGTCAATGCTGCGCTAAAGTTGCATTTTTTCATGAATTTTCCTTTTTCCTATATGCTAACGGGTCTAAATTATACTGATGAGGGAATGTTTGTAGTATTGTCAAACTTTCGGTCTTTCGCAAATTGTGAATCAAATCACTACTATTTATAATTAAACGTAACTTACTAGCGTATTTTCAAAAAAGGCGACGAGAGGATGAATAAATATGAATACAGGAACGGCCCAAGAACAGGAAAGATTGCCCCGCCATCTGCTTGCCATGCTGCCCTGCCCGCTTAAGGTGCCTATTGAAGAAACATTTCTTCATCAGCAAAGTTCGGGGCTTTGGACCGATCTTGACCCGGAAGAATTGGAATTCGAGGGAAACGCGAATCAGAGCGACTTCTATAAAACAGTAAATGAGTTTCAATCCGCCGACGAACTGCCGGATATCGTAATTACGCCGGGAATCAGCAGCTTCTTCCATCGTGATTTCCGTACCCGGTTTCTCGATCAGGATGTATTCGCCGATGCAGCAGGCTATGCTCCGAATGAACGGTTTGCGGAGATCGGCATGCAGGACCCGACTGGCCGGGTTACGTTAATGTGCGTAAATCCGCTGGTCATCGTAGCCGATACAGCCCGTCTGGGGGATACTCCCGAGCCGCGCTCCTGGAGTGATCTGCTGAATCCCGTGTACCGGAAGCAGGTAACGATGAGAGGCCATAACGGCACCTTTTGCGAAACGGTGCTGCTGACATTAGGCGAGAAGCTCGGCGAAGATATACTGACCGGTCTCGGTCGGTCGGTTCGCCAGGGGCTTCATCCGGGCCAGATGGCGAAGCTGGCGGGAACCGATAACGAAGCCGGAACGGCTCTATACGTGATGCCGTATTTTTATGCAAATATGATCCGCAAGAAGGACAAAATCAATATTATCTGGCCTGAGGAAGGCGCGATCGCAAGCCCGGTATTCCTGCTCTCTAAAAAGAATGCGACCGAGGGCGGGCGCCGTTTAGCTTCCTTCTTCACAAGCGAGGAGACGGCGCAGCTGTGCGAACAGGCCTTCTTCCCATCGCCTCATCCTTCGGCGGCGTCCGGGCTTACTCAGCGCAAGCTGCTGTGGATGGGCTGGGATCTCGTCTGGAACGGAGATATTCAGGCAAAGACGGATGCGGCGAACGCTGCCTTTAACAAAGGGTTTGAACAGGAGGACTAAGATTATGAAGCTCATAACCGTGGCGGGTCCGCCGTCGAGCGGCAAAACCTCCATGCTTCTGCGTGTGATTGATTGGCTGAAGGAGCAGGGACTGAAAGCGGGGGTCGTGAAATTCGACTGCGTTGCCTCCAAGGATGATGAGCGCTACCGTGCCAAAGGAGTACCGGTGCTTCTCGGTCTTGCCGGCAACCTGTGCCCGGACCATTATTTTGTAACCAATATCGAAGCTTGCGCCCGCTGGGGGCAATCGTTGGAACTCAATATTCTGATCAGCGAAAGCGCCGGTCTGTGCAACCGCTGTTCTCCTTTTATCCGCCATGCGTTGGCGGTCTGCGTCATTGATAATTTATCGGGAGCGAATACCCCGACCAAGATGGGCCCGCTGCTGAAACAAGCCGATATCGTGGCCATTACAAAGGGCGACATTGTCTCACAAGCCGAGCGCGAGGTGTTCCAGTATCAAGTCCGCAAAGTGAACGCCCGCGCGGAGATTCTTCACATCAACGGCCTGACCGGTCAGGGTAAGGAACGGCTCGGCGCCCTGCTCGCGCAGGCGGAGGATATCGACGACCTGGACGGACGGAAGCTGCGGTTCTCGATGCCGGCGGCGGTCTGCTCCTACTGCCTGGGTGAGACGAGAATCGGGCACGACTATCAGATGGGCAACGTCAAGAGCATTGCTATTCCGGATGTTTCCCGCCCGGAGGTGAGCTGACATGATGGAGGATATTCAATCCATTACGATCCTTGGCGGCCATTCCAAATCCGGTGAAGTGGAGGATGTCACCTTACGCCTGGTGCCTGGCGACCTGGTTGCCGTCGTCGGACCGACAGGCTCGGGCAAGAGCAGGCTGCTGGCAGATATAGAATATATCGCCCAGCGGGATACACCGAGCGGCCGATGCATCCTGATTAACGATCAGCCGCCCGCACCCGAGATCCGATTCGACATGGGACGGAAGCTGATTGCCCAGCTGTCGCAGAATATGAACTTTGTCATGGACGCCACAGTGGCGGAATTTATTACACTGCACGCGGAATGCCGCGACATTAACCTCGGCGAGACGGGGCTGGAGGAGCTGATTCAGGGCGTCGTCACTCAGGCAAACCGGCTGACCGGAGAGCCGATTGTGCCGGATACCCCGCTGACCGCGCTCAGCGGCGGACAATCACGCTCCCTGATGATTGCGGATACCGCCATTTTATCCGACAGCCCGATCGTGCTGATTGACGAGATCGAGAATGCGGGGATTGACCGCAGACAGGCGCTAGATATTCTTGTGCAGAATCAGAAGATTGTGCTGATGGCGACCCATGATCCGATCTTAGCCCTGCTCGCCCACAGCCGAATTGTGCTGAAGAGCGGCGGCATTGCAGACGTTCTGGAGAGCGATCAGGACGAATCGGCGCTGCTTGAAGAATTGCAAAAAGCGGATGCCGCCATTTTGGCCGTCCGCGAGAAGCTGCGTAGAGGCGAGCGATTGGCAGGGTCCGCGTTCAGATACGCCGAGTTTTAGCGGCTCAAGGGATAGGGATATAGAAGCTCTAACAACAGACGAACCGGCCAACGGAAGATTGGCCGGTTCGTTTTTTAGATAAGACGGATTAGTTTACGCTAATAAGCATTTTTCTCGCAACTCCGGTTCGGATCGCCGCCTCGGCTACCGCCTTCCGGATGTATTCAACGACCCGCTTGTCAAAAGCGTTCGGAATAATAAACTGTTCGTTCAGTTCGGAGGGATCAACAGACGCGGCAATCGCTTCCGCTACCGCGAGCTTCATTTCATCGTTGATGTCGTTGGCGCCGCAGTCGAGAGCGCCTCTGAAGATGCCCGGGAAGCAGAGTACGTTGTTAATCTGGTTCGGATAATCGGAGCGTCCCGTCGCCATAACCTTTACGTATGGAGCGGCAAGCGCAGGATCAATTTCCGGCGTCGGATTAGCCATGGCGAAGACGATCGGGTCCTTGGCCATTTTCCGGATATCCTCGACCTTCAGCACGTTAGGCGCCGAAACGCCTACAAATACATCCGCACCTGCGATGCAATCAGATAGAGAGCCTTGTTCCAAATTGGGATTGCTGATCTGCGCGAATTCCGTCCAATGAGGCTTGTCATACACGTTCAGCCGGTTGATGGCGCCATCCCGATCCACGCCAATCAGATTCCCGGCGCCCGCACCCAGCAGCATTTTAGCTACCGATATGCCTGCTGCCCCGCAGCCGTTGACGACAATTTTGACATCTCTTATGTCTTTGTCTACCACCTTTAGCGCGTTAAGCAGACCTGCCAGCACCACTATGGCCGTTCCGTGCTGATCGTCGTGGAACACCGGAATATCCAGTTCTTCTCTAAGACGGCGCTCAATTTCGAAGCAGCGGGGAGAAGAAATATCCTCCAGGTTGATACCGCCAAAGGTGGGAGCCAGCGCCTTGACAATCGCGATAATCTCTTCCGTATTCTTCGTATCCAGGCAGATCGGCACCGCATCCACATCAGCGAACTGTTTGAACAGAGCCGCCTTTCCTTCCATAACGGGCATTGCGGCTTTCGGGCCGATATCGCCAAGTCCCAATACCGCAGTACCGTCGCTGATGACAGCCACTGTATTTTTTTTGGTGGTCAGTTCGTAAGCTCTATCCTGGTCGGACGCGATGGCCTGACATACCTTGGCTACTCCCGGCGTATAGACCTTCGCCAAATCCTCCATCGATTCAATCGGGTGCTTCAATGTTGTTTCCAGTTTGCCGCCTTGATGCAGCAGCATAATTTCCTCCACATTCATGGGTATACCTCCTGTTATTGGCTGACCGCGTTCACAATCTTAGGTCTTGTTCTATTTATCCTGAACCGGGATGAATTCATCCCTGATCAATAATCGGCTATTTTATATATATTTCTTAATATAATCACATCTCCGGGCAGGTTTCCGCCACATGCGTCACACTGGCCGTGACAACGGAAATCACCTCTCCGATTCTAGCGGATATTTGCCCATACGACAATACTTTCGTCCGATAAAATGCTAGTATGGCTGCGTCATTCCTCATCCGCCCCGATCACCCCGCAGCCTGCTGCAATATTCGCATTTAGAGTATGTACCTGTATTCAATTTTGAAAAAACATTTGCATCCCCCCCTGCCTTATGGTATTATAAATCTCGTTGCAGGACGGTAGCTCAGCGGGAGAGCACTATCTTGACAGGGTAGGGGTCATGGGTTCGATCCCCATCCGTCCTATTGAGAAAAGCCCTTGATTATCAAGGGCTTTTCTTTTTGTCAGCCTATTGTGATCATGATCAAAAGCGCGAATTGGTGCCGGATTGGGGACCTTTATCGAACTAAAGTAAAAGTGGTGCCGAGTTCGGTACCACTTTTTTATGCATCCCTCCAGCCATTTGAGGAAGACTTCTTTCGGAACTTTAATCATTCTACCAACTCGGATCAAGCTGGCCGAGTATAAAAGTTCACACATCTGATTTTCACCCATATCAAGTATCTCCTGGATATGTTGCTATCAGAACTGAGGGGACAATGCAAACACGATCTGGTAGAAGTCATTACGCAGAAGTTTATCATATTTTGGGGGCTAGTCGATAGATTGAAATACTGATTGTATACCCCATATTTGTAGACGTAGTATTTCTTCGTGTATCCCTCCTAGATCTGATGACACTCCACCGGTGCAGTCGCTTCACGTTTCGCTTGACCCGTTCATACTAGGCGCGCTGCCCTTTCTTCTGTCAATGTTGTGAATCGTGAACCTAAAGGTAATACCATATAAGCTTCTACAAGTATATTCACAGCTTTCTTAAAATCTCACATCCATGACAAATGATTTGACATTCTTATTCTCCGAAAGATTATTAGCCTGTACTTGCAACTTATTATTTGTTTCAGTAAACCCACATTGCGGAACTTTATTCTTACGTGAATCATTAGAATCCCATTTTTCGCTTGCAAACCATCCAACAAGAAACAGTCCATAGCTTGTTTTTCCCTCTCTCAAATATCTATCGGCTAATTGCATCTTCATAGCTTCAAACAATTCTGAGTGCCAATTAGCTTTCACTTCTATGATCACAGTAAGTTTATCATACTGCCCGCTATCTCTAGGAAGAATAGCATCTACTTGTATGTCAGTTCGTTCCCCTCTTTCTGAACCTAAAGTTCGCTGAATCTCCACTTCTCTGTTTAGAATAATTCCCTGCCCCTTAATCTCATCTTCCAAACGTACCTTAATATAATCTGAAAACTCATTCTCTGTACGTGGTCTGCACTTATTTTTATCAATATTATTCCAAAGTAAAAAAACCTCGGGAGTAGTTCCATGAAGTCGTTTCTGGATTTTCTTTAGGGCGTCTAAGATAATTACTAAGAGTTCATTTCCACTTTGAACCAATCTTTTTTGTTTATTATCTGCCAATAAGATAATATCTTTTGCCCGAGGCGGAATCCATTTATTACGTCGAGTAGCGTTTTGAGCTTCAATTAGCGACCATTTTAACCATGTCAGGCGGGGAAATTCATTAACAATTCTTTGAACTGCTTCCCTTGATTGTTCACTCCCTCTGTTTATCAATAGTCTTAATACGTTATCTCTTAACTCCGCAATTTCTTCTCTTGGGCTTATAAAATGAGCCATTTCCTTGTCTTCGTGACCAGGGTCTTCTCTATGCGGAAAGTGAAGCTCAAGCCATGTATACAAATCTGAAAGGAAAGACTCGCTCATTGAATTTAATATGAGTTTAGCCTTTCCTTCATCAGATATTCTTAAGATAATTTCTTTAAAAAAATGAATGTCTTTATATTGCCATATCCACTCCCATCCGTTAATAGAATTATTGCAAAGGGCTATAGCAGCCATTTCTGCGTTCTTCTTAAATTGTTCATCATTAGAATTGATTCCTAATTCAATTAGCGATTTAGTATAATCTTCAATACCGACTATTTGATGCGCAAGCAACTGCTCCATAATTGTTTTTTTAGCTTGTGGCTCTAAATCGAAGGATTTTAAGAATTCAAATACTGACTTGCTTAATCTGTCATCCCAGCATTCCTCAACTAAAGTATTTACAAAAATATTTGAATGCTGTTCATTTTCATATTTCATAATAGCCAATAAATCTGAGATTAGTTGTTCTGGAGCATGAAAGTATGCCAAACTGATCAAGTCTGATTGGATCTTTTTTTCTTCGCTTGAAACTAATGGCTGAGATAGTAAGACAGGTATCCAGTTCTCCCATTCCACGGTGGTGAGGGTATGAAGAAAACTATAATCAAACTCATATATAATTCTCAGTGCCTTATACCCTGCTAAAGCAGATCTATAAATTGCATCGGTACAAAACCAATCTTCTTTATTTGAATCCGCCTGCTTAATATAAAGATGAGCTGATTCAATGATTTTATTTCTATGTTCATCATTGATTGTTGACCAATTATCATAATTTTGGATATTTGGCTCGTGTTCGTCTCTAATTATCCCTTCTTGATCTACCGCCAACTCTATGTAAATCATCCGCCACGAATTAATGTCGCCCGCCTCAACTTTATTAAGTACAAACTCCATTCTCTTGCTTATAGGCAATAGAGTTAGCTTTTTTTTCTCGGATCTTCTACGAATATTTTCATGAAAATAGTAATCATCTTTTATATCCTTTGTTCTATCTGAATTCAAAGGAATTGGTTCCGTATAGACTGAAAATGTCATTGCTAAAGCATCGTTTTTGTTTATTGCTTCAATTAGCAAGTGAATGTGCTGTGAATCATCCCAATTAAATATTCTAAAAAGCAATTCAATGTACTTCTGCTGAATTTCAGCTTTCTCCTCTATCAAGGTTTGCCCTAATAACCATGAAAAATCACTCCAATTAACAAGCGGAGAGTTTGCAAGATATGCAATATCCACTTGGCTCTGACTGGTCATTATTAACTTTTCTATAATATATTTTCTTGTAAGCTCATCGTCCTTTAGTTTAGACATATAATTCAAACGGTCGAAATTTTTTATTCTTACTCTCAGTAAATCAATATATAACTTAGTAATAGACGGATTTCTAACTTCATTCCAGCCTCTGTCTATAGCATAATGAAGGACATCTTCAATCCAGGTTTTTACAACGTGAGCATTCACAAATTGCGTTGTCCAATTCAAAATATCCGAAAGGTCAGCTATTTTAAATCCAGGAATTATACAGTGCCTCAAAAAATAGTAGTATGAGCCTAATAAATTCTTCCTTTTGGGAACTGTGAGCAACGAGAACATTTTGGGGCTTGAAATATGGTCAGGCCATAAAGCTTGCAGGGCGTTTCCTTTTAATTCATCATCAGGATCTTCCCCCGCTTCAGACTCGGCTAATGGCAACAATTTTATTAGTTCCGTTTTGTCACATAAAACTGCAAACGCCTTACTTGCATATGTTCGTAAATAGTATTCCTCATTTTGTTCAAGAGCAACTTTTAGAATGTCTTTTTGGAGAGATTCTACCACACAGGCTTTAGCAATTCTTAAAGCAAATCTCCTCACGAATAAATTTTTTGATGTATCATTAATGTAAATTCTTAATTGGTCAGCTAGTTCATCATGATTGAGTTTATATAAGAGATCATTAATCTCATGATGTCCGTCATGTAATTGACCGGAATCATATTTATCCAACAAACACTGAACCAAACCTTTTTTGATTTTTGTTTCAGCATTAAGTATGTCGCTTCTTAAAAGTATTTCTGGCTCAACAGCAACGATATAATTAAAAATCTCAGAGTTAAATGTAGCTATCCATGAAGAAACTTCATAAAGCTGAGGGACTAACTTTTTTTCTTCGTCATTGGGATGCCTGATTAAGCTAATTGTCTGCTCATAGGTCATTTGATGCTCTATAATATATAAGGCAGCTAAAAATTCTGCATAACTTTGATGTGCCCAACCTAATCGATTTGACCCCCTCGAAGAAAAAAGTCCTGATGATAAAACTTCCAGCAGATCGCCTTCATTTATTACAAATGATTCGTGAAGCGTTCTATCCGATCCGTCAATAATATCTGATAACCTAAGATCTTCCTCTGGGATATTTCCATAATCGGTACCACACCAAATGGCAAACTTATTCATAAATATAGTTAAAGCTGCTATTCTAGTTGCTATTGTTAAGCGTTTTCTTGAATCAACTTGAACCGTCATCTTCCGACCATCATTTTGTTCTTCACATAGTAACTGACAGCCCTGCAGATATATCTCCTGCTGGGTTTCAGGGAATTGTCCATGTTTTCGATATATACCTATTAACATTTTAAGCGTAATCGGTTTAATGGCAAAAGAAACAATCTCCTTTTGTATTATTCCCTTCATAAAATCATCAAAATCAAGATTATTGTCTCTAGCCGCTTCAACAACATCACAACGACGCAGAGGAAGCAGTTCCACAGCACGAAATTGATCTTTATCCCACAAATTAATAAGATCGTTCTCAAATTGATTGGGCCAGTCCGCAGTACGACAAGCAATTCTTAAGTAAATTTTTTTTGTGTTATATTTCTTTAATTCATCAATTATTAGAGCAGCCATATGATTTATTCTTAACAAACATTCATCCAAACTATCTAAAAAAATATATACTTCTTCATTAGATTCTTGGCATTTCAGAAATTTGCTATTTCTAAATAGCTCTTTTATCAATCTCTCTTCTGAACCGATACCGTAAGATCTTAAGTTAATAAAAATAATATTAGATTGAGCATTATATGACCCAACTATTCTCTGAAGAGCCTGCGTTTTCCCAATTCCGGGTTCTCCTAATAAAGCGATACATCTAATCTCATGAAGTTCATCTATTGTTTTTACACCAGGATTAGCAATCCTGCCATACTGTGAGAGAGGATCATACAAAAAGCCGTTATCTGTTAGACTGAATGTTCCCGAACGATTACACCAAAACCTTTCCCAATCGTAAATTAAGTTTGACATTAAGCACCCCGTTATAAAATGAGCGGATTTCTTGTTAAATTTGATAAAAGAAAAGCGAAGCTCTGACAACGTTAATGGAGGTTCGCTTTTCCGTTCTATATTTTTTACTTTAAAGAGCGAACTTCTGCCTCCGATAAACCAGAAGCCTCAGCAATAGCTTCTATCTCCAATCCCATGCCCAATAATTTCTTAGCGATCTCTATCGCCTTTCTGCGTTCTCCTACCGCTTCACCAAGGGCAATTCCTTCCGCTTTAGCTCCCTCCATACGGGAAACCTCATCACGCAAATATTTCAGCCGGGCTTCATACTCCAGCCGTGTGGCGGTATCCTGGCTGAGAAACTCCAGCGTATCCATCGCTTTTTTCAGCATCGGTTCATTCATCGTCAACGCCTCCCAGTTTAGTTTATCGACACCTTTGAGGAACAACAACCAGTTCACTAAACCGCCTGACACTGGAACGGCATGCTCTTCAAGCTTAGTCAGTTCCATTACATGAATCTCTATATCGTCTATTAACGGAATACCGGTATGATCTTCACGCAGATGAAAAATGTTATGGTAGCGATCATTCAGCAGACAGGAGTAGTTCAAGATGTTGATCGTTACGCACTTCTTCAATAAGTTGTAATTGTCGCCTTTTTGTATCTGGTGGTAATACATTTCACTCCAGTAAAATAGCCTTCGTTTCTCCATATTATACGGGTTAAACAACTGCATTTCGATGTTGATCAGCTTGCCCTCCGTCGTTCTGGCCTTGATGTCAAGGATCGACTGTTTTTCTGTCGGATCATCTTTATCTGTAAAAGGATTCATCAATGTAATTTCAGTGAGCGGCGGTTCCCCAGCTTCCAGAAAGGTGCTGTTAAGAAAGGCGAGAAGCACATCCTTGTTGTTTTCACTGCCAAATATTTTTTTGAAAATAAAGTCGTTCCGTGCGTCGAGCAATTCCACGATCATCACTCCAATCTTATATGTTTATTATATCATGGCGTAAATCTCATTGTATCCACATACTACCTTTATGTAACCAAGTCATAATTTTTTCCTAGAAGAACCGATCACAGCCGTGGTCACGCATTGGCAACGAACTCGGAAAAACAGTTGGAAACATCCCTATGAAAATAAGCTGAAAATTCTGATGTGCAAGGACTTTCGGTTATGTGAGGATACTGCGATTAATACGCCTGTCAATCTTGACAGGGCAGAAATCATGGGTTCGATCCCCATAAGTCCTATTGAGAAAAGCCTTGTGTATTAAGGCTATTTTTGCATTTTAAGGACTCTTTTGGGACATGCCGAAGAGACCAAAACTGGGCTTTAGCCAAGATTTGGTCAAGAGAAGTTTTTGAGCTTCTTTTTTAAAGGAAATAATTCGCCGAACAGCGCTATTCGGGCTGCCTGGCTATTTCTTTAGTATACCTGTCCATATTGTACAGACTGCTGCCGGATTTTGCGTATTCCAATCTCCGATCGGGCTGCTCCCCATCAATGGGTATCCGTTCGTATACGTTCGCTATATCCCTCGACACATTATCCCTTCATATCAGAGCACGATATTTTTAATTATTTTAGCCGGATTACCGCCGACAATAGTATTGTCCGGAACATCTTTGGTTACAACCGCCCCGGAAGCGATTACCACATTGTCGCCGATTGTAACGCCCGGGTTAATGACGGCTCTGCCGCCGATCCAGACATTGTCGCCAATCTTGACCGGCTTCCCATACTCCGGGCCAGCGATGCGCTCGAAAGGATCGATCGGATGGGTTGCCGTATAGATGTGTACGCCCGGAGCCAAGAAGCAGTTATCCCCAATTCGAATTTCGCAAACGTCCAGGATGGTACAATCGAAGTTGGCATAGAAATTTTCTCCGACATGGATGTTATATCCATAATCGCACCGAATGTTGGGTTCCATGCTCAAGTTTTCGCCCGTGGAACCAAACAGTTCTTTTAGAAGCTTTGTTCGGAGTTCCGTCTCGGTTTCGGTGGTCTGATTATACAGCCGCACTGTCTTTCGCGCATATTCCCGTTCTTCCATCAGTTGTGCGTCGGAAGCCATGTACAGTTCCCCATCCAGCATCTTTTCTTTTTCGGATTTGATTGCCATCGTGTATCCCCTGCCTTTTCAAAATTTATTTTAGTGACGCCCTACCGCCGCTTTTCTACAAGCTGCAAACAATAGGTCAAGCTTTCCAGTGTGATTGCAATCAAGCCGTTCATGTAATCCTCGTCCGGACGATCCAGAAGGATCAGCTCAGGCATATGTTCCTCGGGAATCGTATCCAGGCAGCGTTTAAAGATCGGTTCCAAATCTTCCGGCACGACTTGATCTCCGGTCAGGGCAATCGTCTCAGGGTTAATAATCGCTGTCAGGGACATAATCGTATGCGCCGCCAATGGGATGAACGTATCTCGGTGATTAAGCCGGATGAATTGCTCCTCACGCGAGATGCTGAACGGCAGAAATGAGATTTCACCTGCAAATTGGGTACTTCCTTTATGGATATGCCCGTTAATGATCATCCCTGCGCCCGGAAAGCTGCCCTTGATAAAGGTCGCGACGGCGATTGTTTTATCTTCATCGTAATTCTGGTTTTTATAAAAACCGTAAACGGTCAGGTTCATATCATTTTCCACAGTAACTTCAATTCCGTATTTCTCACTCAACCGTGCTTTCAGAGGGGCATGGATCAATTCCTTAATATCGCAAATATTGATAACCCCTTGATGGACGAATCCCGGGATGCCGATCCCGACCGCTTTGATTTGGTCATACCTCTCAATAAGCGTTCCGACCAAGTGATCAATGGCTGCCGCGTCAAGGACCTTCACCTCCATGTACCCGCCGTCCACACGCTCGCCAACGGAGTTTGCCACCGCATAAGTTAGGGAAAGCAGGCCGTCTTCCATTTTGGCATAGATGCATGCGATATAGGAAAAATCGGCGTTGTAAACAAACCGCCTTGCCGGACGGCCGCCGCTTGATTGTTCCAGTTCAGTCTCGATTACCTCGCCAGTCTCAAGCAGTTCATTGAGAATATTTCCGCAGGTCGCGATGCTTAGGCCGGTTGCCTGTGAAATCATAGATTTCGTGCCCTGCTTCATCGCTATCAAAGCTTGCTTGATGAGTTCCCGGTTGATCTCTTTAACCCGAATGGAATTATTGGCAATGATTGATTACATTCACCTCCAGTAACTTTTGATAATAGTTATTAAAAGCATCATAATAAGATACAATATAAATGAATTCTGCGTGTTTGTCCAATTTATTAAAGTACGATAAAAAGAGCCGCCCAAACAGGTCAGCTCTTAAGTATCCGAAACTCTTCATGTTAATCAGCCTTTATAATCTCAACCGTTCGCTTCCCGTTTCACCACTGAGCTCTTAGGAACGACGGCAGCCACGCCCTTTCTCGATTTCAGCAGAAAGGTTAATGGGATCGCAATGACTCCAATTAATGTTGCGGCCAGGAACACATCCTGAACACCCATCGCCATGCCTTGAGCTTTGAGCAGAGAAGAGCCTGCCGCCCCTCCCCCGGTCAATTCTTTCAGATGGGTCACGGATCTTGCAGCCAGCAATGAACTGAAGATCGCAATAGCCAGCGCTCCGGTGGCCTGGCGCACCCAGTTCGTTACGGATGAGGCATGGCCGGTATATTCCTTGGAGATGGCGGACATTCCGGCATTCGTAACCGGCATAAAAGCAAGAGCAATCCCCGCATAACGCAGCGTCATCCATGAGGCCACATAGACATGGGTTGCAGCCAGCGTAAGATGACTGAGCTCCCAAGTCGATATGACCAGCAGCAGAATACCGCTAAGAATAAGCCAGAACGGACCCACCTTGGTGTACAGCTTGCCGACCACCGGTGATAGAAACGCCATCACGAGCGAGCCCGGAAGCAGCACCAAGGCGGTTAGCAACGGAGTGGCCTGCTGTATATCCTGCAGAAAAATCGGAATCAGGAACGTTCCGGAATACAATGAAATGGTAATCGTGCAGTTGATGATTAAGCTGTACGTAAAGCGCTTCTGGTGGAACACCTTCAGATTGAGCAGCGGTTCTTCCAGGGAGAGCTCTCTGCGGATGAAGTAGATCAACACGGACGCCCCGACCACCAGCAAGGATAGTGTCTGCCACGAAGTCCAGCCCCAGGAATTCCCTTCACTGAAAGCCAGGATAATGAACGCGCTGCTTAGAATAACGGTTATGAAGCCGGGCAAATCAAATGTCTTAAGCTTGCTGGACTGGCGGTGATAGGGCAAGCATTTGAGCGCTGCCGTAATGGCAATGACTCCGATAGGCAGGTTGATGACAAACAGGGATTGCCAGCCGAAGTATCCGGTCAGCCAGCCGCCAAGTGTAGGCCCGAATGCCGGGGCAAGCATGGCGGAAAGACTCCATAAGCTCATGGCAAAGGCCTGCCGTTCCTTCTCAATGAATTGATAGATCATTGTCATCGTCGTGGGAATGATTAGGCCGCCGAAGACCCCCTGCAGGATGCGAAAGGTAACCAAAGAATGAATGCTCCAAGCGATCGTGGATAGCCCGGAAAAGAGGGTAAAGCCAGATAAAGCAAACACATACAAATACTTATAGCTCCACTTGTCTCCAAAATAGCCGACGACCGGAGCGACAACGCCGGTTGCCAGCAGATAGCCGGTAATCATCCATTGAACAGAACCAACCTCCGCATGAAAGTCCTTCATAAACACCGGAAAAGCCACATTAATCGTTGTGGAACTCAGGATGGACATGAAATTCCCGAAAAAAATTGCTAAAATAATGAGCCAGAAGGAAGAATTCCTGGCGGTTTGATTATTCAATGTTCTCTCTCTCCTCTAAATATAGGTGTAGGATACAATTAATTTAATATAGGTGTATTATACAACTATTATGTTGAAAATCAATATTACTTTTTTCACGTTACTTTCATTTTGGTTTATGTATTTTCACTTGTGGCTGGGTATTTTCACTTATAATATGGAGAAGAGTATAAACTAAAGGACGGAAGTGCTATGGAAGATAAAAATTTGGATTTCATTGGTAATGAGATGATGACATTGATTCGCCGCGCCTCCCTGGACAAGAAGCATGGCGGGCTGGATCGTTCTAGCTATACCCTGCTGTACCATCTGTCCAACCACGGAAACATTGGAGTTAAAGCTCTAGCGGAAGGACTCGGCCTGGACACCTCCACGATCAGCAGACAGACAAGCGTCCTTGAACATAAAGGATACATAGAGCGGATACCCGATCCGCAGGACGGAAGATCTAGTTATTTTCAGATCACGGAGCTGGGCTCACGGAAGCTTGCCGAGGCAAGGGAAATCAGAATGGACAGATACGGGGAAATATTTAAAGACTGGTCACCTCAGGAATGCCGGACTTTTGGAGACATGCTGGCGAGACTTAACCGTACACTTGATGGATAGCGCCGATTTCAACCGCCGTATGCATCAGAGCCACTGCATCCATCATACCGCCTGCTCCTCCAATTCGCTTGCCGCTTCTTCCACATTTCGTATGTACTTTAGCCTGTCCCGGTTGAGAAGCGGGTAATCGTACAGAAGGCCCTCGTAAACCATTTCGAATGCAGGATGGTGAAGAAAATCGTTGGGTGTTACCAGCGTGGATGGCCGGTCCCATAGGGAAAGTCCGCTTTTACGCAGTGCTTCGGATACAAACTGGGAGCAAAAGTAAGCATTTTTCGTCTCAATGTCAAGGTTCATCAGCACGCCTAATAATCCGATCAGATTGTAGCGATAGACATGCTTCTCCTTCTGAAAAGACCGGATAGTCCGAATGGCAGCGTCACGCTGCTGCTTCGAAATTCGCAAACGGAGTAGTACGCAGCGAGTGCCGGGAAAATGACGGAAAGTTCCCTCATACACATCTTCCTCGACAAACCCTCCAGCCCAAGGCTTCCTTGGGCATTTGCGGCCAAAGCTGAACACCTCGCTTAGCTCCTCGTCGAGCGCCAGAGAGGCATGGTTATACGGAGCGGCGGTGAAGCTTTTGATCAATGTTGTGAACAAAGTGCCCGTATCAGTCAACAACACATATATGCAGCTCTCCGAATCATTGTCTCCTGTATTGTCAATCATGGTGTTCACCCCACTGCCAAAAAATTTTACCGAGCTGCTTAATGCGACAATATCTTCTAACAACAGGATAGCAAATGACTAAATTAGCCGTAACTGTCCGGAGTTTAGTTTCGTTCTGGACTTTGGTCGTGGCTCATTATTCGGCTATCGGCTGGGAATGTACGGCTAACGGTCAATGGAGATCAATGAGGGAGTCAAGATGAGGGAAATGGGAACGAAAAAAGCGCCCGCATTAGCGGACGCTCAAACGTTAGTTTGGTGTATTTAGGTTACTCCTCAAACCTCACAAATTCATCGGCATTAGCCCGGATATGGGCGGCGATTGCCTTCAGACTTGCCGTTGAAACAAGCTGGAACCGCCGGTATAACCGCTCCACCTCGGCATTCAATTCTTTATCACGATCGAGATCCGTGATTACGGCGTCCTTCCACTCCAAGCCGAGCCTGCGGTTTCGGGTCTCCAGAACCTCTTTCGTTTCTTCCAGCAGCCGGGACATCTTCATATCGCCAAAAAAGCTTAATCCGCTCATTACCCCAGACCACATGTCCGGATTTTGCAGCAGATGGGAGATCCAGCCGTAATACTCCATTTCCGAGTTCTTTGCATGACCATAAAAGACCCTGAACATGCATAACGCCCGCTGTCCTTCAGAGAGGTCTGATATTACCTTGGCCTTCACCGCCATATCCTTGGCCCGGATTTGGCTGAAGGTCGGCTCCGTACATGCCCAGCCCAGTCTTTCATCCTCCAACGAATTGAATTCACGCTTGTTCATTACCGCTAATACCATAAGATCCTTATTCCCTGTTTGCATTGGTTTCATGTATCACGATCTCCCCCTCATCAATTCATTTTCCTTATTAGGCATTAGGCCTTGAAGAAATCCTAACAAAATTAGGTATCAAAGAACCCGAGAGGCATAAGACGCGTCAGCGCCGGGTCATAGACTTAGCCTCGCACGGTTGTCTGCCTGCAAATTGCCTTCAAGAAAGATTAAAGCACTTCGACACCTCCAATCATTGTTGCCGTTTTTAGATTAACCTCTTCACCCTAATGCGTGAATGACGCTACGTGAAGGAATTCAATTCCTAGAATACTCATACAAAATCATCCCAGAATACATTACATTAAATCCGTTTCGAATTCTCTCATATTCACTTGGATCAATGCCGAAGGAAAAATCAGAACCTGGTCCATAACCGGTCTGACCTATTTGAATCTGACTTCCATGGAGGTCGGTTAATTGAAAATCCTCTGGCGACCCTTTCGTTGTATACGTACCGTTATCATTTAACAACATGTTATATAGAAACTTACCCTTCTTGAAGTTCAAATCATAGGTTGTATGGAAACTAAAATAGATATCACCGCCTCGATTCCACACTTGTTGGAGTATGATATTGGTTTTGTGGCTTTCTGCAATCTTAATATTCAGGTTTTGCGGTTTTTCCGTTTTGAAAGGAATCCATTCAGGTTTGATAGAAAGATCGAGTTTTACAGCAGTGTCCTTTTTGGTGATAGTATAATGATTACGCTCCAAAATATTCTGTATTATTCTTTGATCTACAAAATGATCGCTATAATATTCATAGCCTTGGTATCCCCCATATAAAAGAAACGAAATGACTAAGATAACGATTAATGATCTCTTTTTCATACGTTGTTCCTTTCTAGAGTCCTAAGCTAACGTTATGTATCACCTTTCTATGCATCACTCATCGCACCCTAAATTCCAACCAGGTTACCAGCACTGTCTTTCTTGGCTAAACTACTAATTTCACCAAAATTTTGATTCGCTTCTTGCCACAGCTTTGGAATCCACTCTGTACTTTCGGATGAAAGTCCCTGTCCCATTTTTCCGATAACTGTAAAAGAATGCTTTTCTTCAATGTGTACAACCATGATCAATCCTCCTAAGTTTGAGTGCCAGCGAACGGATCACACTTAGCCTCGCTGGGTTGTCTGCCAGATGCCGCAGGGCGATACTACTTCTATCTTTTGTTCCTGTTGAGTTGGATCAAGATGTCTTACGGCTACGATCGTATCAAAATCACTTTCTCCTTCTGATATAGCTTTGCCTATTACAATCGCTTCGGCGCATACGGATACCGTCCAATATAAGCCTCTAAATGCACAGCCGAGTATATTTTCCCTGTTTTCGTTCTAATCGCTGCTCCGATGTGGTGCTTGCCATCTTTGTATAGTTTTTTTATTGTGTTCTGCGCTACCTCGATGAGTTCTAAATCTACTTTTTCTAAAGGCATTTCAAATCCGCTCCATATTATCCGCATTCACGACGTCCGACGTTGTCGATTGTGTCCGCCTGATTCTGCTTCCCTGCTACTGAATAAACTCTACTGAAACTACAGCTTACTCTTCTGCTGGACCGAGGGCGAATGCCCCGATGCGTCAGTACGTTGTTAGACGCTGTAAATTCCATCTTCGGAATAGCCAAAACTATACTTTACTTCTGACGTTTCGCACCCTACAGATACCAAATGGGAAACATTTTAATCGGTTTTTTGAAACGGGATGCCAGAGCAACGCAAATCAAGTGGCCGGAATGCGTCAGCGCACGTTAGCGGGAAAAAGTTTCGCTGGAAAGAGAATGTGGATCGTGCTCCAAACCCATTCAAATATAGATGGACTCATCATAGCCAAATAGCGCCAACAATCGCCGTTCCTCCGATGCCAGTTGTTGACCCAATTGGCGAAAGCGGCTGCCGTCGGGCATCCGAAAGATAATGACCTGCACGTATTCAAGCAGCCGAAAGATTTCCCGCGTCGTCGGTTGCGCCAGTTTTCGTTTGGTAGTCGCAATCAGTGGATGGCGCTCGCTCGTTTGGCTGCGAACCTTGCCCTGTATCGTGTGATACACCAAGAGCGCGATCAGAAACAAATAGCCCAGGACTTCCACACGATGCGGCTTTTTCAGATAGATCTCATCGACAAAATAAGGATCCTTCAAAATCGAAAAGTTACATTCGACTCGAATTTGTCCTTTGTACGTTTGTAAGAGCGCAGCGCTATCCATGGATTTACCCTGAAATGCTGCGGGAACCGTGGACACTAGCACAAACCGGGAAGCCTTGCGGCGAGCCGCCCCAATCGCTTCTTCATCCGGTACAACCGGGCCAAACTCCAATTTGTACCGCGTGACGACTTCCGGCACGGCTTCTTTCTTGGGGCGGCCTCGCGGACGCAAGATTTCTTCATAGGCTTCGGATCGTACTTCCAGTTGATGAAAGTGCACCGGATGATCAGCCAGCCATTGCCCCAGCGCCACCTGCGCGTCATGTTCACAGTGGAACACGATTTTCCCTTGGGCTTTCATCGCATCCGTGATCTGTTCGTGTTCCTGACTTACGCGTTTCTCCAGCGTATGGGCTTTCTTCTTATCCAGTGCACTGGATTCGACGACGACCAGCCGAACGGCATGCCCTTCATAGTCCGCTGCAAATTCTTGAAGGCGGTACTGGGCGCTGCTGTTGGAAGAGGCGAATGCCTGAGGACTCGACCAGCGGTCTTCCTGTCCATCGGCTTGCTCCAATGCCTGCTTCACGATCTTCAAGTTGTTGCTGCCGCGTGTAATCAGATATGCTTTGGCCTGCCTGGCTTGTTCCAGCGTTTCGCGCGTCATCGCGGCTGAGTCTGCTACATAGATAAAGCCTTGCAGATTGATCTTTTGCAGTTGGGCATCCAAGGCCTTCAGAACCTCGGGATTCCAGCTTTTATCGTTTTGGTTGCCGTCGTGGACATCGCCATAGACCGGGCGCCCTTGTCCGTCTACGATCAGTCCATACTGAAACTGCTTGTCTCCTTGGCGGTCACGGCTATAGCCTTCCGTGATGAACAAGTCTCCTTCTTGGGGGTCTTTATACGCTCCGTACACTGATTTGCTGGTCGTATCGCTATGAAAAGCCAGTACGGTATCCGGGTTGTACTTCCAAGCTTGCAGTGCCAGTGTCGAATACAGTTCCTGGATGTCCGCATCGCTGATCCGATCCAAATGCCGGGCGATCGCATCGTCATTAAAGAAAGAGGCTTGCGCACCGGGGCGCAGCAACTTCTCTACATCCAGGCGTTTGGCCCACTCCGCCATGTGAACCAGCGCTTGTCGACCGGTTAACATGTCCATTACGATCATTTGTACCACTTCGCCCGGACTGACCAGGCACTGCTTATGATAGGGCACTTTTTCATCAATCGTCTGGGGAATCTTCATGTCCTTCATCGTTTGGCTAATGAGATTCAAATACCCTGCTGCATAGATCGATTCGATTTGAATATTCGGGTTCATCTGCTTTCCTCCGCACGTTATTCACTCTACAGAGGTATTCGACACGCTCACCCTATTTCATTTTTGCTTTTATTTCTTTTCTTAGGGGACTCAAGGGTGCGAAACGTCAGTTACTTCTCTTTTAATTTACTAATATCAATCATCAGTCAATATTTCTGTTAAATCTATTTCAGTTTTATTAAGTAGTTTCAATTTGTACTCCCTTCTTGTAAGGTACTCTTTCCCGTACTCCATTGAACTATTCGGTTGTAAGAATGGAGTATCATTAAACTCTTCAAAGTCTTGTAAGCTCTCCATTCTAATCTTGCCGTTTCACCAGGAGGCTCCCATTCGATATGCCATCCGCCATCATCGTCTTGTTGGGATTCAAGCACTTTCAAATGCTCAAGGATAATGTCGTCAGAAAATATCGATCTACAGTAAGAAGTTGATGATGGTGAAAACTCTAGAGGAGAAAGTCCATAACTATGGGAATCGACATCCAAACGAAAGAAATTGGCGATAAAAAGATCTTTAGATAATTTCTGAAACAATCCTTTGATATAGTCTGTTTGAGGTAAACTTTCTAATAGACAAAATGCAGTTAAAATCGTATGTGCATCTTCATATGTCTTAGAAGAAATGTTCTTCAAACAGATATCTGTTGCTTTATCGAGCCAAGAATGTTCAATACCTTGCCATTTGAGAAGTCCGACCAGTCCAGTAAGCCTGCTGAATGATGGCTCTGTAGAAAGTGAATTATTCCAATGTTCTGCTCTTGGATATTTAGCTGATGAAGATAAAATGGTTGGAATTCCTTTCTCTAGATCAGCAAGTTTTGAAATATAATCACATGCTTTTTGAGAAAGTTCTTCATCTTTAATGTTGCAGTCATATAAGACCCGCAGTGCAAATTCCATATAGAGGGGCTGACTATCCGGAACTCGTAAATCTGGCTCAAGTGCGTGTCCAAAACCACCATCTTCGTTCTGATAAGCTTTAAGTGAAGTCAAAATGTTACTTTTCGACCCATCCAGGAAAACGCATTCAAAAATTCTTCTTTCTAATAATCTTCCATGCTTCCATAAGAAATTTGCTGCGTCCTCAAAATTCATATCTTCCCCTCCATATAATACCACAGTGTTTCGGATTGCGGTTTACAACAAATACTCCAGTTCAAGCTCATGGCGGACCGGAATGCCGTCATACCCGATCAGGGGAATCGACGGCTTTAGCTTACGCGCCTCTGTAATGGCATCGCGGTAAACGGCCTTGAGATCAAATCCCCTTTTCTGATAAAAACTCTGGCGCATCCTTCCGCCCGGGCGCGCTCCATCACCACCTCGATAAGCCGGGTGCCAGCGCCGCGATTCTTCGCCCTGCTCTCCAGCGAGACGATCTCGCACTCTCCATTCCGCACATTATAGAAGATTGTGGCCAGCAGGTTCCCGTTCTCATCTTCAGCACAGCATCCGGGCAGTTCCTCCAGCCGGTGAATCTTCCCCCCCGGGAGATCATCAACGGACCGGCAAGCTTGGCCGCTTCCTTCCTGGTCTCCCCATCCATATCTTTTATCAGCATCTAGCATGCCTCCCGTTTCATTAACAGCGGCTTTATTATAGATCATCCGGCTGGAAGGAGGCAAAAATGCACCTTGGCCCCGAACTTATCTATGGCGCCTGTTCAGTGCCCAATCACCAACATACTCCACTGATACACGCTGGGCACGATAACGGAAAGCACAGTTCCCCGATCACCTTCTTCAATGGAATATTCAAGCTCCTTCGGTCTGCCCATGTTAATATCGGGGCTAGCCGTAAATACGGAACGGACCGGCTCATTCACTTGAACGCGAGCGGTCAGATTTTTCACCTCCGCAGGCCGGTTCTTCCCTTCGTTCCAATAGTCTTCGGTGTTATTCGTCAGATTGATGAACTGGATTAATTTCATCTGCTCGTTCTCCCGGACTACGGTCCAGACTTTGCCGGGTTCGCCGTATGTGGAATAAGGCGCGCCGCCGAATACGTATTCCAGATTGTCTCCCTCCACATGCGTCATCGATACGTCGCGCAAAGACGGATCATACAGCAGATGAACGTAGCGGACCATAAAATCGTAATAATTCCGGATTTCACGCATGAAGGCTTCGTCCGCCACGGAATAATCGACGTAATACCCTTGGGTAAGCACTCCGTTGTTCTCTCCAAGCAGCAGATGATAAGCCCCGTGGGAGAAAATCACCGCTGACAGCAGCAGCGCGGCAGCGTGCGCTTTATCGATGGCTTCCGGAGGCTCTAGCCGGAAAGGCTTCAAGTAGGCGGCGAGGATGACCGGCTTCCCATGGCCGAATTGCTGTGCCCAGGCAATAATCTGCTGGATATGATGGTATTTTTCATAAGGATTCCATACCTCGATATATACGGCATCCTGAGCGGCAGCCGCCACCGTATCCACCGGCCAATTGCCCACATTGTTGAAGATGAGGCCGATATCCTCTTTGGACTTGCCCAGTCCCTCGCGGGTATTCTCGATCAGAACCGGGAATTGCTTCTCCAGCCGCTCTACCTTCTCCACGCCGCCGAGTCTTGAAATGCCCGTCTTCGGATACCCGTACGTATCCATATGGATGCCGTCGAAGCCGACCTGTTCGATCGCCTTTTTGTACTCCCCAATGATGTGCCAATGCCAGGGAGACTCCTCGCTGATGTTCATTATCGTAAAAATATCGATGAAATCGATGACTTTTCCATTGCCGTAATACAGCGCCCAATCCGGACGCTCCCGGTAAAAATCCTTGCTTGCGGCGTAAATCGCTCCATAGGCCATGGCCTTCATTCCGTAGGAGCGGCAGAGCGCGATTTTCTCCTTCACAACTTGAAGACTAAGCTCTCTCCCCATCAGATCGGTAAAGGTATCCTCCGGCGGAACGAGGTCGTCGTGGCGGTACATCCAATCGTAAAATTGCACCAGATTAATATGGAGCTTATTAAGGCTCTCCACATCCTTGACATCCCCAAGCTCACGCGGATGAAAATCGCTTAAAAAGCCGTACCTCGGCGATTGCCGCCAGCTCGAAACCACATCAAAGGCCGTCGAGAAACGCACAGGCTCCGCTTCGTCCTGTGTAAGCAGCAAATCGACACCATATCCGCGAAAAGCTTCATCCGGCGGGCCAAAATCCAGAAGATGCGTTAAAACGGCACCCGGAGGAATGACGATATCACAGGCTTGGCTGTCCAACACGCGGTTCATAGATACAAGTTCTGCTGTTAGACGAACCGAAGCTTCATGCTGGAGCGGATTATCCAGTTCAACCTTGATACATACCGGTTCTCCAGTTACATATTGGGCTTTGCTCGGGTAGGCGTCTTTAATCGTTGGAAACATACGGTTCATCCTTTCACCGCTCCGGCGGTTATTCCTTTGACGAAATATTTTTGGAAGATCAGAAAAGCAAGGACAGCGGGCGCAAGCCCGATCACGGCAGCAGCTGCCATCAGATTCCACTGCGCGCCGTATTGCTGAAAGAACATGGAGACGGCCAGCGGAATCGTTCTCATGTCTTGACCCTGCAGGAAAAATACGGCCTGGCCGTAATTGTTCCAGATCGCCAGCCCCTGCAAAATGACGACCGCCGCTGTTACCGGACGTAGAAAATGAAACGTGACTCTCCAAAAGGCCGTAAACGGCGTGCACCCGTCGATAATCGCGGACTCCTCAATTTCCCGGGGAAGCACTTTAATGAAGCCGGTATACAGGAACACGGAAAAAGGAATACCGTTCGACGCCATAAGCAGAATCATCGCCCAATGCGTATTGATGCCGCCAATGGATTTCATCAGCGTGTAAAGCGGCACGGTAATAATGATCGCCGGGATCATCATGCAGATCAGCAGCAGGTTGAAGACCGATTGGTGAAATATGTTGCTGTACCTGGCGATGGCGTAGCCTGCGGAGCTTGCCACGAGAATAATCAGAAAGGCACCACCGATAGTGATAATCAGGGAGTTCAGCGTAGCGAGCCCCATCCTGGACGATTCCCACGCTTCCGAGAAATTGGAGAAATTGAAATCGGGCAGCAGCGACAGGCCATTAAACAACGTGCGGGAGGGCTTGTTCAGCGCCAAGTACAGCAGGATGTAAAAAGGGATCAAGGACAGCAGCGACATGCCTGTTACCAGCGTATACTTGCCAAGTGTTCGCGGATTTTTCATAGCGGCGGCCCTCACATTTCAAACTCTTTTTTATTGATATATCTCATAAAGATGAAGACGGGAATAATAATCATGGCGAACAGAATCATCGCTACCGCCGTCGAATAGCCGGTAAAGCTTCCGTACAGCATGCGAAGAATGTAGATGCTCAGCGATTCCGTACTGTAGCCCGGCCCTCCGTCCGTCAGCGCGATAATGACCTCGAAGACGGACAGGGAACCGATAATATTGGTCACGACATTGATTTTGATCGACTGAACGACCATCGGTATCGTAATGTACCAGAGCGATTTCAAATACCCGGCGCCGTCGATCTCTCCAGCCTCGTACAGTTCTTTCGGAATGGACTGAAGACCCGCCAGATAGATAATCATCGTCATCCCCACGAACTGCCACACATTGATGAACACCAGTACAATGAGCGCAGAATGCGCATTGCCCAGCCAGTCGCTTCCGCCGGTGCCCAGATGCAGGCTTGCCAGCAAATGATAGAGAAAGCCCCGGTCCGGCTGCAGGATAAAATACCAGACGTACCCCATAATCAGCGGGCTGATGACCGCAGGCAAATAGACGACCGCACGCACAAAGCCTTTTCCCTTAAACGGGCGATCGAGAATCAGCGCGTACAAAAATCCGAATAAATTAAGCAGGGGAGCGCTTCCAATCGCAAAGAAGACCGTATTGTACACATCCCTCTTCGCCCGGGCATCATGGAAAAAGTCGGCAAAGTTGTGTAGTCCGATAAAACGCGGCGCGGTCATGCCGTTGGAATCCGTCAGGCTGATCCCGATTCCCTGCACCAATGGATAAATAAAGAACAGCCCAAACAGCAGGATCGCAGGCAATGCCATAAAAAGATGCAGGTCATTCCATAGCTTACGCAGTATATTCATCCGATCTCTCTCCGATCCATTGCCGGAACCCGGGCTTTATCTTGCACTTTGCCACTCACGGGTCCCGGTGTCGTCATACTCCCGCAGTCTTGCGCTACGAAACCGTAACGCCGCTTATCTGTGGGTTGCTTTCCAGGCTTTATCCCATGCGTCTTTGTAGGCTTTGGCAAAATCAAGAGAATTGGCATACTGGCCCGCCAGCAGCTCCTGCACCATTCGGCCGGCATCATCGCCCGAGAAGCCCGACGGCGAATCCGTGAAAGCGATGTTGACGCCGCTGCTCAGGGCCTGATTGGCTTGTTCTTTAAGCGGTCCCCAATCCGCGGTCACATCCGTGAATGCCGGAGGTGATTTCAGGAACTCGCTGTAGGTCTTCAGATTTTCCGGCTGCAATAAGAACTCAAGGAACTTCTTCGCTTCTTCCGGATGCTTGGACTCGGCGGTAATGGCATATCTCGAATCGTCGGCAGAAAGGACGACCGGTTTCGTTCCGTCCTGGATGGACGGGTACGGGCTGAACCCGATGTCATTCTGGAAGTCGGGGCTAATTTTGAGCAGATCGGCAACCACCCACATTCCTTGGCTGATCATCGCGGCTTTGCCTGTAGCGAACGCTTCCTTCTGGTTGTCGTACGTCGCGGTCAAAGCGTCTTTGTTAATCAGGCCCGCGTCTTGAAGCTCGAGCAGCCGTTTCGCGAAAGTATCAATCGGGCCGTTCTCCTGATCGAACTTCAGTTTATCGGATTCATTGTTGATGAAGGCTTCGCGGGAGCTTTTTACACCCAAATCCTGCTTGATGATGCCGTGAGCCAGGAACTCGATCAGGTGTCCAAGCGTCCACGACTCCCGTCCGGCGATAAACAGCGGAGTCACATCCGGCTTCTTGTCCTTGACCGCCTGCAGATTCGCTTTAAACTCGTCCCAGGTCAGCGCTTCTTTCAGGCCCAGCTCCTGGTATATTTTTTTATTATAAAAAATACCGGCCATCGTCACGTTCGTCGCCACTTGATACTGCTTGCCGCTCTTTACGTCCGTCGACAGTTCTTTGACCGCAGGCAGCACTCTTGGCCAGAACGGCTCGCTTGAAAGATCCAGATATTTGCCTTGATCGATATAATCCTGCTCTACCACTGTGGTAATGTCGGGAATGTCGCCGGAAGCGAATTTCACTTTAATGACATTGCTTGCGTCCTTTTGATATTCCTGTTCCACTTCGATCCCCGGATTTTCCGAGTTGAACTTTTGGATCAGCGTGTTCATTAAATCGACCGTCTCCACTTTTCCGGTAAAAAACTTCAGCTTCACCGTTTCTTTGGGACCCGTTTCCTGAGCCGTGCCTGCGGCATTGCCGCTTGGGTTTGGCGAATCCGCGCTCTTGCCGCCGCAGCCTGCCAGTAAGCCGAACATCATCACGCCGCTGAGCAGCAAGCCGAGTTTCTTTCTTCTCATACTGAATCCTCCCTTTGTTGTCTAACCCCTGATTGTGTTCCCTGCTACAGTCTCATCATAAGGGGGAATGCGCGAACGCAAAACACCGTATTTTTACACAAGGGTACGGTTTTTGCATATTCCCGAAAAACAAATTGAAGCGCATACAAGAAACCGATACACTGATGTTGGGGGGAGTGGGATATGTACAAATGGAAACGCTACCGCTACTGGAGTATTAAAAAAAAGCTGCTCTTTTTCTCCGTATTGTTCATTTTAGGCTCGGTCTTTCTGGCTTCCATTCTGTCCTATTCCAAATACACGATGGACTTTGAACAGCAATCCTCCGAGCAGGTGCAGCAAATTATCGCCCAGGTCTCCTATAATATTGATACCTACCTCGACGATCTGTTCCGCCTTACCCTGTCGCCCTATATGAACGACGGCGTGATGCAGACGCTGGAGGAAGATGTCCATGATTCCCAGCTGGCCCAGCTAAAAAAGCGCCGCTTCATTGATAATTATCTCGAAGAGATGATGATTTATCCACGGAAGGATATTAACCGGGTCTTTATTTTGACAGATGAAATCTATACGGTCGGGCGCATGCCCATCAGCGTGGACTACGACAGCCGGTTTCATGAATTCGATTGGTATAGGCTGGCGATGAGTACGCAGGATTCCATCTTTGTGCCCACACATACGCAGCAGATGGTGAAGAATGGAGGTCCCAAGGTTTTTTCTATTGTGAAGCAGCTCCGGAGCACGCGGGATACGGAGAAAATACTCGGGGCCATCAAGGTGGACGCCAACTATAACGGCATTGCGGTCATTTGCAGCAAAGTCGATATGGGCTCGGGCGGGGGCTTGTTTATTCTGGACAATAACCGCAACGTGATTTACCGGAGTACGAACCGGTTGAACGCCGTATTTTTCTTCAATCAAGTCAAAGCAAGCGGCAAACCGACCATGACGATCAACCAGGGCGGCACCTCCTACCTGCTCAATTCAACGCTGCTCCCGCGCTCCAACTGGACGATTGTCGCCGTCAGTTCCATCAAGGAATTGAATCAAAAAGCCACGGAAACGAGAAATTTCGGCTTCTTTATCGCCTTGGCCTGCTCGCTGCTCGCTTTTATCCTGATGTATTTCTTCGTCCGCCGTTTTCTAGCCCCTCTGCTGCATATCGTGAAATTAATGAGAGAGGTGGAGCAGGGGAATTTGCAGGTCTCTTTTCCCGCGCAGCGGAATGATGAGCTGGGGCATCTCGGCACCTCTTTTAACGGTCTGGTGTCCAGGGTACGTGAAATGCTGGAGGAAAATACGCAGCTGGTCAAGCAGGTATACGAGAAGGAGCTGCTCCAGAAGGAAGCCCAGGTTCAGGCGCTGTACAATCAGATCCGGCCGCACTTCCTGTTCAACACGCTGAATTTGATATCCATGCAGATGCAGACGGGCAAGCAGGACAAGGCCATCGACCATCTCCATAAATTAAGCAGCATGCTCCGCAGCATGACCCGGATGGATAAGGACATTCCGCTGCAGAAGGAGCTGGATCTCCTTAAGGCTTACTTAAGCATCCAAAGCAGCCGCTATGAAGGCAGACTGGAATACGAGCTAAAGGTCGACCCCGCTTTGTACGACATGCCCATTCCCGCTCTGCTGTTCCAGCCGATCGTCGAGAATGCGGTGATTCACGGCTGCGAAGCCAAACGCGAACAGACCAGCATTGTTATTGCCGGAGAAAAGACCGCGAGCGGCGAGGTTCTGTTCACGATCCGGGACAGCGGGCAAGGCATGAGCCCGGAAACGCTGCAGAAGCTTCGCGGCAAGCTGGAGCAGGCCCAGCCGGATCATCCTTCTGCCGGAGAAGATCAGACCCCCGATGGTGCCCGGGTGGGAACCGGCATCGGCCTGGTCAACGTGAATAAGCGGATTAAATTAAAATACGGTTCCGGTTATGGAATTAAGGTGGATAGCTTACAGGGACAGGGAACCATCGTATATATTCTTTTGCCGGAAACCTGATTTGGGAAGGAGCGATGAGAATGTATAAAGTGCTGCTTGTGGATGACGAACCGCTCGTACGCGAATATTTGAGATTGCATATCGCCTCCAATCATCCGGGTTGGGAGGTCGCGGGGGAAGCCATGGACGGGCAGGAAGCTTGGGAGATGCTTCAGGAGATGCGGGTCCATCTGGTCATTACCGATATTAAAATGCCTGTCGTTGACGGACTGGAGCTGTGCAGACGGCTGTCCCAATCGGAGAATCCGCCCATTATCCTGATTCTGTCCGGCTTTGATGAATTCTCGCTTGCCCGGGATGCTCTCCGCTTCAGGGCGCAGAACTATTTGCTGAAGCCCGTAGTCCATGATGAATTGGTCGAAGCCCTGACGCAGGTTACCGCGCAGCTGGACCGCAAATTTCATGAGGAACTTGCTGCTTTAGCTATGGGAAAGGTCTCCAAGGAAAGCCAGGCGCAGGTCGTCAGACAGTTCCTGAAGTCTCTAGTGAGCGGCGACAGCGTGGAGATCAAGGCTCTGTATCCCCTCGTCTTCCGCCTGAAGGTCCAGCTGATCGAAACGGAAGGTCTGATTATGGTGTTGGATCTGGATGAAGACCGGCTTGCCCAAAAAGGGATACCTTACGGCGATATTTCCGTCTTCCGCTTTATTCTCAATCAGATAACGGGCGAGCTGTCCGATACAAACGGCTCGGGATTCGTCTTTCTGGATGAAGATCAGCATACCTGCGTGCTGGTGACGGGTGAAGACAAAAATCATACCCAGCATAAATGCCGTTCGCTCTATGAGAAAGTCTCCTCCGCCATGCTTGCCAATACCGGAATTACCGTCTCCGGCGCTCTCGGAACCTATGAATCCGAGCTGTTTCATCTGCAGTACTCCCATGCCAAAGCGGCTGAGACTCTTAACCATCGCCTGTTCTTGGAAGAGCCTTTCCTGTTCAATGAACCGGATGAGAACGTTCAGCTTCAGCGACTTGCCATTCTCGAGCAAACGTTAAGCTCGTTGCAATTTGCCATCCCGGATCGGAATGAGGCAGCTTTTTTAATGGCGGTGAAGCGTTTTTTTGAAAGTCTGCCGCATATTAGCTCCGTTCATGTCTTGAAGTTCGGGCTCCATCTGCTAAGGCAGCTTGCGAACGGGCCTTTGGAACGTCAGGGCGGATTCGCGGAAAGCGCCTATCAGCATCTCCGGCAGATGCCCGGCAATCCGCCCGGACTTTCCATACAAGCGGTGCTCGGGCTGTTTCAGGAAATCTTTCATTGCCTCATCAGAGGCGGCATAGAAGAGCCTGTACACGAAAATGAACAGGACATCGTCAGCCGGGTCAGAACCTATATCTACTCCCATTATGCGGAGCCGTTAAGCCTTGCCCTGCTCGCCGATCAGATGGGGATTTCGCCGGGCTATTTAAGCAGCATCTTCCACAAAACGATGCAGGAATCGTATATCAAATTTCTGACCCGGGTCCGGATGGAGCAGGCCGCAAAGCTGCTGAAGGCCACCCCTCCCGTGAAAGTATACGATGTCTCGGAGAAGGTCGGTTACGTGAGCGTAAAGCATTTTTCACATGTATTTAAACAATTTCATCATATGCCCCCGGGCGAATATCAGGAGAAGCATTTGAGCGCTGCGGAATGGCCTGCACTTTAATCAGGCTCACTCCCGCGAACGCTCAGGCCAAAATGCTGTCCAGCCGAAACGTTCGCGGACTCTTTCTTTATATAGTCTTGGATTTCTTCTTCATCTTTTGGAATATCCACTGTGTGCCAATGCCCAAAGATACCAGCGCGACAAGGCACAGAACAACCCAGCCTATAAAAGGGATATTGACGAAAGCGGTTATGATGGACGCGCCAATCAGCACTTTCACCCAATCGGAACTTTGGGTTGGTCCACGAAACATTTCGCCAAGGCGAAAACTCATCACTGTGATGCCCGCAGCGACGACAACGATCACAGCTAACAGAATAAGGATTAAGATCGGAATGCCAATAACTGTGACGAGCAAAAGCGCGCTCAGCGCCGTGATAATCAATCCGCTAAGGAAACCAATGTAAAGCAATCGCCCGATGGATTCACGCTTATACTGATCAGTGAAGGCGGCTATTTTCGTCTTTACGATGATTCTAATGAGTACAGGTACAAGAACCATAAGCAGGCTGCCCGCGAGCTGCACTACCCACAAGCCCAGCACGAGTCCGCCGCCAATCAGGAGGCTATTTTGTGTAGCGTTATCAAGTGAAATATTATAGACATCGTCACCCAGTACAGCTCCCGGATCTTGGTTAACCTGTCCCCCGACCACAATGACAACGCCTTTTACATTGGCGGTGCTTCCAAGACGAAGACTGCCATTAATGACGACAACCACACCGTTTACTTGGCCAAACACATCCGCATCGCCCCCGGCAACATACACATCGTCAACGGTCTGTCCTGCGGGCACAGTTATATTCTGATGCTCAAAGATACTCTTCGCCGATGCCAGGCCAGGGATGAGGAACATAAGGAGTATGAAACAGCTTAATGTGTAAAAAATCTTTCTCAATTCTTTCATCCCTTTCAATTGGCTGTGGTCTGCAGCAGTCGCCTAAGCGAGTACACGGATGCTGTAAGGATAGCTAATGAGAGAACAACCGTCACCCCGGTTAACACGGGTACGCTGAGGATGAAATGCGACGCCGCATAGACCATGGCTGCCGTGAGTTTCAATAATCCATGAATCAGCTTTACTAATACTGATCCGGTCAGGAACCAAAAGATGCTGAATGTCAACAACATCATAAGAAAGCCAAGTACCCAACCTTTTTCAGCAGCTGCCGGTATTTCTTCTTCTGCTATGGACTGGAGAATCCGAACCTCTAAATGAGCCGGCTCTTGAATCCGACGGAATGTCTGCGCAAGGTCATGCTGTAGGGTTGACAGCTCTTCCAGAAGCGCCTTACAGGACTCGCATTTCTCAATATGGTCTTTTACACGCTGCCTTTCGTCATCATTCAACTCGCCATCGAGATAAACCGACAACTGATCCTCCGGATGTTCGATCATCCCCGGTCCCCCTTTCCTAATTCTTTGCGCAGCACCATTCGGGCGGCAAACAGCCGGGATTTCACCGTCCCCAAGGGGATTTCCATGATATCCGCAATTTCTTCATAACGATACCCCTGCACTTCATGCAGCAGCAGAATTTCCCGATGCTCGACAGTAAGCCTGCTCATAGCTTCCTCAATAGACAACTTCTCCAGAGGGTCAGGCAAATGTTGATCCGCTATCGTCTCATTGGGCTCATCGCTCATCCGCTGTTCTTTTGTACGTTTTTTCAATCGATCCTTGCAAAGGTTGGAGACAATTCGAATGATCCACGACGAGAATGCATATTCGTTGTCCAAGCCGGATAATGAATAATACACTTTAATGAACGCCTCCTGAGAGACGTCTTCTGCGTCCATCCGGTCTCCCAGCATACCGGCAGCATATCGATATACATGGCCTTTATAACGTTTGACAAGCTGAGCGAATGCTTCTTTATCACCATGCTTAGCCCGATGAATGATATGATTTAGTTCCTCGTCCACCACTCGCGCCCTCAACTCCTACCAGAACGGAAGCTTTCACACCATCATGCCTGTTGTGTCACCACATCCCATTATATAACAAGAGACCAATACCCAATATCGCACCGGCGATAGCCCCAATCAGGCAGTAAGGGCTTCGTTATTTCGCAGCAGCCTTAAGACCTCAAGCAGAATGACGTTTAAACTGATCCACACCCCGCCGAATACATATCCTGCCGCAACGTCGCTTGGAAATTGCACGTTAAAGTAAATGCGGCTAATCCCGACAAGCAGGCACAATAAAATAACAGACAAAATCACCGAAATGCGGATCAAGCTCTCACTATAATGCCGAAGCAGTAAAAATGCGGAGAACCCGCATACGGTTAGAGAAGTAAGGGTTTCTTCACTGGGAAATGTATTAAATACTTGAACCCCGGCCGCAACAGATCCAGGACGATGAAACAGCATGCGCAGCCCTGTATCAAGCAGTTCCCCTCCAAGCACTACCCAGAGCAGAAAGGAAAGCTCCAGCAGCCTGTCACTGCCCCTGAGGACGACCCCAAGAGCTGTTAACACGATAAGAGGCCCGTAAAAATATAAGGAGCCTAACTTCGCAAAGCCGTTCATTGCATCTTGCCACCCGGGTCCAAATACGGTGTGAACGACATATGAGGCAACCTCGTCGAATTGACTGAATTCCTGCGCCAGAAAATCCTGAATCAGCCCCAGCATCAGAGAGACGAATAGAACTAATGCTGAAAATGCAGCCAGCACCAGGAATCTAACTTTTCCGAATGAATTAAAATGGCGTACTCCTTGGATTAGCAGTGCCATAAGCGATGCAAGAACACGCCGTTTGTGCTTCCGGTAGAGATAGACCAACAGGGTCAACAAAGCCGAGACGAGCCCGAAGATAATCATATAGCGGTTCACCGTTCGATGATAGGCTTCCCATTTTGGCCCCAGCACTCTGCCGAGGGAAATGAATAAGCTGACCCAAAAAATCGCACCGGAATATGCGTAGACGGCATAGCGGCGGAAGGGCATACGGGTTACCCCGCAGAAGTATCCTGTTATATGCCTGACACCAGGTATGAAAAAAGCGATGAACAGTAGCTTATCGCCATATTTCTCAAACCACAAGGATATGCGGGCCAGCTGCTCCTCCCCCAGATGAATACGATGCCCATATTTGATTGTAAAAGGTTTACCCAGCCGGTAACCGATCCAGTAGGAAAGCGTAACGCCGGCTGTAGCGCCGGCGCTCGCAAATAGGGTACTAAGCAGCCAATTTAATTTCCCTTCGTAAACGAATAAGCCTGTATAACTCATCAGCATTTCACCAGGAAGGGGCAAGGCGAGCATTTCAAGGAATAAGGCGAAAAAAATCAGTCCGTATCCGTAATGTTCAAGCCATGCTGTCAAAGTATTCAACGAAAACCCTCCTCTTCCTTTAATTTATACCTATCGTGGTATTACACCTCTGTAGCGCTGTTCGTTAGGCCGGTATTTCGCGCCGCCTTCCCCTGCATCCATTCGTAAATAATTGGAATCATCACAAAGCTGTTCAATGTGGAGGTGATCATCCCGCCAATCACCACGATGCCGAGCACTTGCGAAATGACGGTATCGGCGCTATGGGATAAGGCAAGCGGAATCAGGGTGAGCACCGTCGTGCCTGCGGTCATAAAAATGGGCCGAACCCGCGAGAGACTGCCCTGCACCACGGCTCCCCGAAGACTTAATCCCTCTTTGCGGTTACGTTCGATTGTATCAATCAAGACGATCCCATTGGTAACCACGATGCCTGTAAGCATCAACACCCCGATGAATGCGGCGAGATTCCATTGTCCATGGATCGCGTATAAGGCGAGCACAACACCGGATAAGGCAAGGGGGATGCTGATCAATACAGCAAACGGAGCTTTCCACCCTCTGAATACGAAGCTCGTAATGAGCAGGACGAGCAATATGGATACGACGACTGCAATCGATATCTCAATAATCATCTGCGTAACTTGCTCTGTAATACCGCCCAGCGAATACGTCACTCCGGCTGGAAGCTGTATGTCTTTCAATGCCTGATCTACGGCGCTTGACACTTTGCTCAGATCACTGGAGGTGATTTGCACAGCTACGACAGAGAATGGCTGACCGTCACGCTCTTGAATGGAAGAAACGGCAGTACTTTTATGAATCGATGCCAATTGGTCCAGACGATAGGACTGACCACCTCTGCCGGTGATTGTCTCGGCTGCAAGCGAGGCCAGCACTTGCTCCGGTGAATAAACAGGCAGCGAATTATCGTTTACCACACCTGCTGCGACAGAATCGATATACACGTCGACCGGAATCGTACCGGGTCCTGTGGATGTTGAAATATCAAAGTCCTTTCCTTTTGCCATGTAACGGGCTAACAGCTTATTGATATCGTCCGGCTTGATTCCAGCCCTGGTGACTTTTTCCTTGTCAATGGCTATAGCGTACTTGGGAATTCCGTTCGTCAGATCTGTCTTTCCTGCCACGCTTAGGCCTTCAATATGAGCCAGTTTCGTGCGTACAAGCTGGGCAGCGTTCTCCAATGTTTGCTGATCCGCGCCGGTTAGCATAATTTTAATCGTTGAATCATCGCCTGCGATATTCTGATTGGTTACCGTAATGGCAGCACGGTTTGAAACTTTGTCTAAATCAGACTGCAAAGCCGGTATGAACGCATTCACTTCTTTTGGATTTTTTAATTGGATGGACAGGTTGGCTACGTTCGGCTGCTGAATGAAACCTCCGCCCTGGTCGAATACATCGTCTGCCTGCGGCGTAAACGAAGACCCGAAGGTCGCTGAATAGGAAGCAATTTTGGTGTTGCTATGCAGAACGTCTTCCACTCTCCTTACTTCCTTATCCACTTCAGACAGCGGTGTTCCCTTCGGAAGCTCTACTTGTATGGCTGCCTGACTGCTCGCCGTGCTGGGCAGCAGGCTAAATGGAAGCTGTGATGCGAACAGCGCAGCGGCAACAAATAGGGTCAGCGAGATACCAGCCACCGTCTTCTTATGCTTCAGCGCCGACTGAAGAAGCGGCTTCATCAAAGGCTCGAGCGTTACCGCTTCAGCCTTAGGTTCTCTCCAGCCCATAAATGCAAATGCCGGAATCACCAGCATAGCGACGAAGAACGATACGAGAAGCGCGATGACAACCGACCAGGCAAAGCCGGCATACGACGCGCCAATGATTCCGCCAACTAAAGCAATCGGAACATAGACGGCGACGGTAGTCGCGGTGGAAGCGAAAATGGCCGGCAGCATCTCTACGACCGCAGAAGCCAACACATTCAAGACCGGCTTGCCCTTACTTTCCTGAACCCGCCGATACATATTATCCAGGATGACGATCGCGTCATCCACAATGCGGCCCATGGCCACGATTAATCCAGAGACGGTCAATATGTTCAACGTGACGCCTATTGATTTCAGAATAGCTGTTGTTGCCAGCAGGGAAATGGGAAGCGTCACGGCGATCAAGAGTGTAGACCGCACATTTCTGAAAAAGAACAGAACGCAGAGCATGGAGAACACACAGCCCAGCAAACCCTCGCGAACAAGCCCCTTCAGGGAACTATTCAGATCATGCGCACGGTCGGTCAGCAGAGTCATTGACAGGTCGCCGCTGCGAAGCGCAGCGATGCCGGAGACGCGTTCTTTTACATGCTGCGCGACATCCGTAATGTTTGCCGTAGGCGTCTTGATGACGTTAATTATAACGCTTGCTCGGCCATTGGTTCTGGAGACCGTCTTTACATCGGTCAGGGATTGAGATACCGACGCAACGGCCGATAAAGGCACGCTATGACCGTCTTTGTTCTTGATGACCAGATTGTTCAGTTGCTGCCCGGTAAGGTCCCAGCCTTCTACTCTGACGGGAAACGGGGCTTTAACATTCGCAATGCTTCCCTGCAGGCTGGGCACATCCGCCGTGATGGATTTATTAAAATCGTCCACCGTCAGGCGGTTAGCCGCCAGATCTTTCATGCGAAGGACAACGACATACCCCCTGTTGGCTCCGCCGACGGTCTGGACATCCGCTACACCGGGAACGGATTTCAACTGCTTGACGATGTCTGTTTGCAAGGTAGATTGCAGAGTCAGATCATCCACTTGGTTATTTTTTGCAGTCAGGCTATAACTCAGGATGGGAAACGTGCTTGATGTTAATCTTGTTACGGCAGGCTTGTTAACCCCATCCGGCAATACCGCATCATTCAACGCTTGTTTAACTATGTTCTCCGCTTTTTCCATATCGTAATCCATCGGGTAATAGAGATTCATCAGCAGTCCGCCATCGTACGAGGTTGTCTCAAGGCTGGTTAACCCGCCGGTCTTACGGATCGCGTCTTCCAGGGGTGTTGTGATGTCCCGTTTCATTTGATCCGCTTGATAGGCCGATGCGCGCAGTGACACCATCAAAGTGGTGTTATTGATGCCAGGAAGGTAGTCCCTCTGCATTTGGAAGGCCGAAACCGCTCCCCACGCTAATAGAAGTACGACACAAACCAAAATAATCGTTGCCCGCTGCATTACGGATTCAATCATCCGCTTCATTTCGAAGTCCCCTCTCAAGTTCTATATAGAGAAAAGACTTCACTCAGCGCCTATTTGTTCATTGCCTGAGATTTATTTTTTCGCCGGGTGCTCATCCATCCAAAAATTCCCTCTTGCATAACGAACTCATGTTCGGTATATAATAGGAAATACGAATATGCGTTCTCCTTATGGTGGTGTAATTATGGATATGAATTCAAGAATTGAAACAGAAGAGGATTTTCAAGTCATCAAGGAGTACACGTTACTGCCCATTTTGCTGGATATGCTGGCAAGAGACATGAATGAGCTGAAGAAGTACAAGGATAAAATTATTTATAATCATATCCTTATGTATCTGAAAGAAATTGAACATGCGGTTTATCCCGAGCTGCAGAATGCCAAGAGAAAAATGAGAACACAAGATATTCGGATTTTGAGCACCGAAATGAATGCACAGGGTATTCATGTCGAGTATAAGGTTCGCGGGTATATCCACCATTTCACGATGCTGCGGAGTCTGGTTAAGGCAGAGCTGATGACCATGCTGATGAATATGCGGAGGCGGTTAGGTTGAGTGAGAAACATGAACGGATTATATTTCTGGCAGATTGCCAAAGCTTCTATGCAAGCGTTGAAAAGGCCGATCACCCGGAATGTAAGGATAAACCCGTTGCTGTAGCAGGTTCTGTTGAACGCAGATCAGGAATCATTTTAGCGGCCTGCCCGATTGCAAAAGGATATGGAGTCACTACGGCAGAGCGTCTCGGAGAGGCTTTACATAAATGTCCCGATCTCGTTGTCATTCGTCCCCGGATGCAGCATTATATTGATATCTCCCTGATGATTACGAAGATTTATGAGGAGTTTACGGATCTTGTTGAAATATTTAGTATTGATGAGCAGTTTCTGGATATCACGGCAAGTCAGCCCATCTTCGGAGATCCTATAACGATTGCCAAGACCATGCAGCAAAAGGTTCTGAGTCAAACCGGAGTGCGGGTGAGGATCGGCATAAGCTCCAATAAAATCCTTGCTAAAATCGCAACGGATATTTGGGCGAAGAAGAATGAAAGTGGCATCTTTACTTTGCCTAAGTCCGAAATCGAAACCCTTCTGTGGCCGCAGCCGGTTCATAAAATGTTCGGCGTCGGTTCGCGTATGACCGCACATTTTACTCGTCTTGGAATAAATACAATCGGAGATATTGCCAGAACGCCTCTCTCCCTTCTAAAAGATAAATTTCGCGCCCGCTTTGGCAAGCAATCGGATATTCATGCAGAGGTGATGTGGCGGACGGCGAACGGTCTGGATGATAGTCCGGTTAAACCCGGAACCTTTGTTACACCGCCCAAATCAGTCGGTCATATGATGACTTTGCCGAGAGATTATACCGAGCCGTGGGAAGTCGATACGGTTCTGCTGGAGCTCACAGAGGAGGTATGCCGTGACTGCCGCCGCAAAGGATATATGGGCTCTGTTGTAAGCGTCAGTTGTATGTGCAGCCCCTATGAAGCACCGACCGGCTTTTCGCGCCAAATGAAGATGCAGGACCCTACTAACCACACGAATACCGTAATCAAAACAGTAAGAATGTTATTTTATAAATACTGGGATAAAATGCCCGTCCGCCGTGTCGGTGTGACATTAAGCCAGCTCGTGGACGACCAGAATTATCAGCTCACTCTCTTTGAGGATCAGGTAAAGCTTAGAGCCCTGGATGAAGCTACGGACAGCATAAAAAACCGATACGGCAGCGACGCGATTATAAGAGCCTCGTCACTTACTGATGCAGGGCAAGCCAAGGACAGGTCGCAAAAAATCGGCGGGCACTATAAATAACGAATTTGAATTGAAGCTTGATCTTTTGGGCCGATGCAGGCACAATCAAATATATAACATTCAAGGGGAGGATTACGAAGGTTTGAACAATGCCGAATCGGGGACAACCTATGAAATTATAGATTTATGCCTGCTGGCCGGAAAAATCATGCTCCAAAACGGCGCGGAGACTTACCGCGTGGAGGATACGATGACGCGCATGGCCGCTGCTCTCGGATTTCCGGGGGCGCACAGCTACGTAACGCCGACCGTCATCATGTTTACGACCAGCCGGACGGAACAGCCCAAGCTGTTCCGCATCGAGGAGCGCACGACCGATCTGCAAAAGGTTGCGGAGGTCAACGACATTTCGCGCTGCCTCAGCCAGCGGCAGATCACGTCGGCGCAGGCGCGCGAGCGGCTGGCCTTGGTGGATGATGCGGCGCATGCTTATCCGGCCTGGATCCAGATTATGGCGGCGGCCCTGGCGGGTGGCTGCTTCACCATCATATTCAAGGGGAGCGTCTGGGACGCCCTGCCCGCGCTGTTCGTATCGGGGCTCGGCTACGCTTCCGTAGTTTATTTACAAAGGCTGGTCCAGATTAAATTCTTTGCCGAGCTCACGGCGTCTGCTCTGATTGGGCTGCTGTCCTTCCTGTTCGTTCAAGCCGGCATCGGTGCGGAGACGGATAAGATTATCATCGGCTCCGTCATGCCGCTCGTTCCGGGACTGCTGATTACGAACGCCGTCAGAGACCTTATGGCCGGCCATCTTATATCGGGACTGTCCAAGGGAGCCGAGGCGTTCCTGACCGCTTTTGCCATCGGAACCGGGATCGGACTTGTGCTGTCCTTCGTTTCGTAGTCTTACTTCAGAGGAGAACTATCATGATTCTGCAGCTTATTACGAGCTTTATTGCCTCCGCCATGTTCTGCATCCTGTTTAATACGCCCAGACGCACGCTGCTTCAATGCGGAATTTCCGGAATGCTGGGCTGGTTGGTATACCTGCTGCTCGATCCCCATTGGAAATCCGTCGTGGCCACCTTCTTCGCCACGGTCGTCGTTGGGGTAGTCAGCCAGATTTTTGCCAGGTCCTTCAAAATTCCGGTCATCATCTTCAGCGTAGGCGGCATCATTCCGCTTGTGCCGGGCGGCCTCGCCTATGATGCCATGCGCAGGTTCGTTGAAGACGATTATACGAACGCGCTGCAGGCCGCCGTTCAGGCTCTCCTTCTCTCGGGAGCCATCGCCACGGGACTTGTGCTCAGCGAGGTGCTGGGACAGATGTTCCGCCGCAGCAAAAGCTAAAGCTCTCATCGTGGAAAGCTAAGCGCCAGGCAGAAGAGCCCGTGCTGATGACGTCCGCTCTGAAACAGCAAGGCCGTCCTGCCCTGGATTCTGATCCAGGGCAGGACGGCCTTGTTCATGTTGTAGAGAGGCGCTTTTCGCAAATATCAGGCGGTTATGCCTTCGACTCTTTTTTGATACACGACGATGTCAAGCCAACGGCCGAATTTACGGCCAATTTCCTTATAGTAGGCGCTCTGCTCATAACCGCTGCTCTCGAAAAAGGAACGGCTGGGGTTATTCTCCGAGCATACCGTGGCTACCAGCGTATGAAAACCGTGTTCAGCGGCTATCTGCTCGATAAAGGCCAGTGCTGGCCTTCCCAATCTTTTGCCCGTACATTCCGGCTTCAGGTACACGCTGATTTCACCGGTCACGTCATAAGCCTGCTTGTTCTTGTGCCTCGTAATTAAGACATATCCCTGCATCTCCCCTTCCAGCATGACTGCGTAGGATGTAAACCGGGGATCGCCGGTCAGCATGTTCCGTTTCATCTCCTGTACCGTCAGTTGGTCGGTGTGAAACGACACGGTTGTATTGAGCACATAGTAGTTATAAATCTCCGTCGCCTCGTCCAGATGCTCTTCTCCGATCTCGACGAAAGACAGCTCTTCGCGGTTCATCTCTAATCCTCCCAAATCGACATTTCCAGCTCATCCACGAACCAGCGCAATTGGGCGGTCGCTCTGCGGCGCAAAGTTCCGTCCTCGTACATCCGCTGCACCGCGTCGCGCTGCTCCTGGATCGCTTCCAGCTTCCATTCGAGCTGCCGGCCTTCCTGCTCCGCCACATTCACGGCGGCCGGACCGTTCTCCAGGCGGTCAAGCATCAAGCCGTAGCGGGCAGCCACGCGTTCGTAACCGTCCCGGTTATCATCGTTCATTCCCTCCTGGATGGCGTCGATCGCGGCGCGGCACATCCCGATCCGGGCATCCCGAACGCATCCGTCCGGGAGAACGCCGGAACCTCCGGCTCCTTGCGGAAGCTTCGAGAATATGCCGGAGAACAGCCGGCCCAGCTTCCCAAGCGACAGTTTGAGCTGTGAATCCAGTCCTCTGGACAGAAATGCTTCCTTATGATCCAGAAGCTCCATAATCGTCTGTCCCGCCTCAGAAGGAATGGACCCGCCTGCGATAAGCCCGCTCAGCTCCCTCCGCTCGGCCTGCAGTCCGGTCAACCGCGCTTTGAGCGCGCACTGCTTGCCGTATTCCTCCTCCGGATTGTTGATAAGCCGGTTATCCTGTATTTCCGGCAGCGCCGGCACCGTATCCGGGAGTCCTGGAGCAGCCGAAATGGCAGCGGCTCGGCTGTCCTCTGCCATCGCCCCGCGGAGTATCGCCATGCTGGCCTCCATAATTCTTGATCTTGCCGCCTGCTCTGATTCTTCCCGGCTGTCTTCCTCTCTGCGGGCGATGAGCGGAAGCAGAACGCTTGCAACCACCAGGGAAGTCAGAATGACGCCAGCAGCCAGAAAAATAATCAGATCGCGCTCCGGAAACGGCGAGCCGTCATCCAGCACAAGCGGAATGGAGAAAGCGCCGGCCAGGGTAACCGCTCCGCGTACGCCCGAAACCGAGGTAAGCACCCGCGACCTCATCGACGGCCTGCTTCCGTTCTTAAACTGCCAGCTCCCTATACAGATCAAGTACACCCAGAGGAAACGCAGTACAATCAGCAAAGCCGTGATCGCCAGCACGTATAGGACCACCGTCAGGTTATCGACAGCCGTATCCCGGTATATTACCGATACCACATCCGGAATCGAAACACCGAGAATGAGGAATACCATGCCGTTCAGAATGAACAGCAGCACCGACCATATGCTTGCCGATACGAGCTGGAGTTTGTACTGGGGGGAATCGGTCCGGTCTTTTTCAATGGCCTGAACGACGCCGCCAGCCACCACGGCCAGGATGCCCGACACTCCCAGCTCTTCACTGACCAGGTAGATCAGGAACGGGGTCAGAATCTGCAGCAGAACATGTACTGTGACATCCTCCATCCCCAGCCGCCGGATAAACACGCTTAAGCGAATCAGCAGAAAGGACAGCGCGGCTCCGGCAAGCAGTCCACCGGCGGCGATAAGAATAAAACTGCCGATCGCTTGCGGCAGAGAGAATACGCCGGTGACTGCCGCCGCAACCGCAAACTTAAACGCAACGAGGCCCGATGCGTCATTCATCAGCGACTCGCCTTCCAGCACACGGTGGATGCGATTCGGCAGATGGACCCGGCCAGCCATGGCGCTTACAGCAACTGCATCCGTCGGCGACAATATCGCCGCGAGCGCGAACGCCGCCGCAACAGGTATTGACGGAATCATCCAGTGAATGGCATAGCCTGCCACCAGTACCGTTGCGAACACCAATCCAAGCGCCAGCAGCAGAATCGGAGCCCGCAGATTCCAAAGCTCGGCACGCGGGGTTCTTCTTCCATCATTGAACAGAAGCGGGGCGATGAACAAGACAAAAAACAGCTCTGGTTCCAGCGTCAAGTGAATCCCCCAAGGAAAGGCGGCGGCAATAACCCCGAAGCCGATCTGGATAAGCGGTACAGGAACGAAGGGCATGAACCGGTTAACAATTTTGGATATGCCGATAAGACCGAGAAGGACAAGCACTGCGGTAAATGTCTCCAAAGAACCAGCCCCCCATATATTTTCACATCATTATATTATAATCGTAAATCTTCATACGGAAGCAGAAAAAAGCGGATAAAGTCCGTTAATGCAAATCAAAGGGCAATAAGTTATGAATTACAGCGATATGCAGCTGCACACGCACTATATCGTTACTTGACAAAAATATTTATTTATGTTATAATAGTATATTTACATATTGATTAATATCTCTTCTTCGACTAAGATAGTCACTGCAATAATTATCCGTCTAGGAGGAGTACAATGCAAATCGCCCAAGGAATTGAGCTGCTGGAGATTACAGCCGAAGTGATGGGGGGAACGGATAGCCTGTATCCTGTCCTGCTGTGGGATGAAGATCATGCGGTGTTGGTCGACACGGGCTACCCCGGGCTGCTCGGTAAGTTTAAGGAAGCTTTCGCCCATACGGGCGTGGCTTGGTCCAAACTTGATACCGTAGTTATTACACACCAGGATATTGACCATATTGGCGGGCTTCCGGCAATACTCAGCGAGCCGCACGGGACGATCAAGGTACTGGCGCATCCAATTGAACAGCCTTATATCGAAGGGGAGCGGATGCTGCTTAAGCACACGCCGGAAGCAATTGCCGCAGCCGAAGCCATGCTCCCGCCTCATGTGCCGGAGGAATGGCGGCGGGCCTTCCTGCACGTTCTCGCCCATCCCCCCAAGGCCAAAGTGGACGCCTTGATCGAAGACGGCCAGGAACTGCCGGTCGCAGGCGGCGTAGTGGTCATCGAGACCCCCGGCCATAGCCCGGGGCATATTTGCCTGTATCATCCGGCCAGCCGTACTCTCATCGCCGGCGACAGCCTGACGGTGAAAGAAGGCGTACTGCGTGGTCCCGATCCCCGGGTGACGCCGGATATGGCCACCGCGCTGTCAAGCCTGCGCAGGCTTGCCGGCTATGAAATCGAGACGGTCATCTGCTACCACGGCGGGCTGTACCGAGGGGATGCGAACCGGCGTATCGCCGAATTGGCGGAAGGGCTTCATTAAAGGTTCGCTGTTTGACCCGGCTTCCCGCTTTACGCTTGCTCCATTTAAAGAACACTGTCAATCGGCGGGACCAAGTCATTCAATCGAAAATACCGGATATGTGCGATACCGGCCGTGCGTGCCCGCAATCGGATTCCCGCCGAGCAGGCCGGGGCGCGGTGATGTTGGAGATCGCCTGCCGTCAGACCGGGATTTGTGAGGCAATCTGCGCCAGCGTCACCTTGCCAAGAACGTCCTCCATCGCCAGCTGGGCGAGCGAAAACACCGGAATGATGGCTCCCGCGATATTCCGGCCGACGGGACAAGCGGGATTCGGATGATCGTGAACCGCGAACAGGGAATCCTGTCCGACAGCGTCGACCGCCAAATAAATATCGAGCAGCGTAATCTCTTCGGCGGCTCGGGCCAGCTTGGCGCCCGCGACCCCCGGCCGAACCTCGATGAGACCCGCTTTGCCAAGCATGCTCGTAATCCGGCGGATCACTACCGGGTTCGTACCCACACTTCCAGCGATCCATTCGGAGGTGTTCTTGCTCTCTTTATCGATCTCAAGCAGGGCCAGGATATGGATGGCAACCGCAAATCGGGTGCTAATGTTCATAGGATGTCTCTCCTTTGCCGCCCAGTATGAAGAGGCAATTAGTTGTAACTATCATAGTTACCTTTGTGGTCATTGTCAACTATAGCGAGAATGGCCTGAACCTGCGGCCCGTATTTGCGGGTCAGCCGTGATTTTCCGAGATTAGCCTTTACGATTCGGATAACCCGGGGATCGGGGTTGCGGGCGAAGCGCTCCAGCAGCGCAAAGCCTGCTTCCGGCTCGGCGGCCGCGAAGACGCTTAAGGAGTATTCGAGGCCTTTGGACAGCACACGGAAAGACTCCGTCTTCCGCTCCGGCCGGGCTCCGATTCCTTCCATGATTTCACCCGCCAGGCCGAGCGCATACCGCGCATTGTCCTTTGCCGTCAGCAGCGGCGGGTGGGCCAGGGCCGCGACAAAAGCGCGCTGCTCCAGCTCATTCGCTCCATTATGCCAATGTTCCAATAGATCGCGGAGCAGCGCGAAATCATGCTCGCCGACGCTTTGCAGTCCCATCGCTGCCGCCTCGCGCATTCTCCAGCGGGAATCGTTCATTGCCCACTTGAATGCGTCCGCTATAACCACTCTCCGCTCAGCGTCCGCATATCCGTAATGTTCGCCCATCGCCCGAATCGCGCAAAAGGGCAGAAATTCACGGGGGTTGCCCGTGTCCGCCATTTCGCCCGAAATATTTCCCCAATCGGTAAGAAGCTCCCATAGTCCATCAGCCAAATCCCCGCTTCCAAAATATCGAGCGAACTTCTCCGCCAGTTCAAGATTGGCTCTCGGCCCAGGTAGACGGCTATCCGCGGCCAACTCGTCCTCCAGCCGTTTCCGATCCGTACCATTGCCGCTCATCCACAGCTCCAGTTCCGCCAATGCGTTACATGCTTGTCCGCTCATTACGCCTCCCCCGCAGGATAGACTGGCATGTCCTGCATTCTTGATATGATATATAATATGGAAAAAGATTACTTGGAGGCACTCATGAATCAATTAGAGCAATTGGAACATGTGTTACAGGAAAAAGGAGTCAAGTACGAAATCATTAAGCATGAAGGCCCCATCAAAACGGCGCAGGAAGGTGCAGCCTTTTTGGGAATCGAAATTGGACAGACCGCGCCCGCCTTGGTACTGAGAGCCGGAAATGAGTATTGCGCCCTGATTGTTTCCGGCGACCGCGGACGCGTCAACCTGGAAGAAACGGCGGCTCTTATGGGATATGATTCTCTAAAAATGGCTAGCCCCAAGCAGGTTCTGCAGCTTACCGGACAGGAAGTGGGCAGTGTATCGCTGATGCTTCCGCTGCCTTGCATTGTAGACCGGAAGCTCTTCCGCTATCCCTTTGTTTACGGTGGTACGGGAGAGCCCGGATCTACCCTGAAAATATCGCCGCAAGCGTTGGAACAACTGAATGAGGTCGTCGCCTATCTGGATTAAAGCTGAATGTCCTATACAGCCTCCGGAGAGCGTCCGAAATTAGATTTCAGGCGCCTGTCAAGATGATGGGTCGTCCCTTGGTTACAATGATCGTATGCTCGAACTGCGCGACCCGGCTGTTATCAGGTACGGTCAATGTCCAGCCGTCCGGTTGCTGCTCGACGTATTGCGCGCCGGTCGACAGAAACGGCTCAATCGTTATGACCTGGTTTGGTTTCAGAACGGTTGTCTCGCGGGGGTTGTAATAGGGCAGAATTTCATGCGGCGTATCGTGCAGCGTTCTGCCGATCCCGTGGCTGCACAGGTTCCGCACCACTTTGTAGCCGCGTTTGCGGGCCTCCGCTTCCATCACTCTGCCGATTTCGTTGACCCGCATTCCGGCGCGCAAATGGGAAATTACGCTCATCATCGTTTCTTCGGCGCTGGCGCATAGGCGCAGCAGCTTCTGGTTGTATGGAGGCAGTTGAAATGATACGGCGGCATCCCCGTAATAACCGTTCAGTTCGGCGGATACATCGATGTTGATGAGGTCACCGGCACGAATCACTTTTGGACCCGGAATGCCGTGCGCCACTTCTTCGTTCAGACTGATGCACGTATCGCCCGGAAAATCATACGTTTCCCTCGGAGCCGATTTCGCCCCGAAACGCTTCAGAATTTCCGCTCCTATTTTGTCAAGCTCCAGCGTCGTCATGCCGGGCTTTACGCTTTTTTTCATCTCAGCGATTGTGAATCCGACGACCTTCCCTGCCGCCTTCAATCCTTCCAAATCTTGCTCTGTATCACTTGTCATGAAATTTCCATTCCTCTCTTTATTAAATCGGCAAACGGACCATATAGCGGCGAATTACCGCACTCTCCCGCTGCGGATGGCAATTGCATAGTCGAGTCTGCCGTTTCGTTCCGCCATATCGGCTGCCGTATTCCAATCGTATGGGATCAGCTTATGCTCTACGTTCCAGCCTGTTCCTTCCCTCCTGCGTACGATACAGAAACTTGCGTAAGGTGTGCCCGATTCCATGACATGGGGAAAAGGAAGATCATCCTCGTAGGCGGGCAAGCCGACGCTGCCCGGATTTACAAGCCATTTGCCATCCGGCAGCGTTAAGGTATGATATACATGGCTGTGTCCGCAGAAAATGCCGCGCTCCTGTATAGTGTGCAGCTCCGTCTGCAACGTTTCCGCTTTTTTATAACGAACGCCGGTTTCGGTTACTTCTTCAAGCAAGTACTGTCCATTGGCAAAAGGAGTTCCGTGACAGAACAGCAGGTCCTCATAGCGCCACACGGCTAAATGGTCTGCAATCCATGCTTCCGTATCGGCGTTAAGCAGCGGCTTAACATGGCGGTACGTCGGCGAGCCGCTGTCCTTCTCCAAAAGAATCTCGTCGCAGTTCCCCATGATGTTGACGATATCGCCGCGCTGCCTAAGCAGTCTTGCCGTTCCAAGCGGATCTACCGGACCGAATAAACTGTCCCCCAGATTGACGATTGTGTCGGCGCCCTCCCGGTCAATGTCCTGCAGAACCGCCTCCAGCGCCGGTGCGTTGCTATGTATGTCGGATATTACCGCTATAGTGTATGTCAATGGATTCCCTCCCAAAACACGCGTTCTCTATATTATAACAGCAAAACCGAAACTGGAGAAATCAGGGACTCCGCCGCCTCTTGGAAAAATAAAAGGATGCCTGGCCCAAGCAGCCAAAGGCATCCTTTTTAAGCGGGAAACCGCCAATAAATCAGTTCACACAGGCCGCTTTCAGCCACGCCTCGGTAATCAGCGCGTGACCCGCAGGGGTGGGATGAACGCCGTCTTCCGCCCAATAGGCCGGGTCGGCCGTCATCGATGCGGCTGCGAACAAGCCGTCAAGCGGCACCAGCAGCGCCCCGTACTCGCGGGCCAGCTTCCGCACGACCGCGATTTTCGGGTCCAGATCTTCCCGCCAGTCGCGGTTCAGCCCCTGAACCGGCAGGACGAACGGCTCGATCAGGATCAGCTTCGCGTTCAAAGTCTGCCGTGTGCGGTCCAGCAGATTCCGGTACTGCGCTTCGAACGCTTCCGGCGTCGTCTCCTCGCCGCTGTCGTACCGGCACCAGCTCTCGTTGATACCGACATAAATGGATACCCACGTCGGCTTCAGCGCGAGGCAGTCCCTGTCCCAGCGCCGCACGAGATCGGCAGCCCGGTCACCGCCGACGCCCCGGTTGTAGAAGGTAAGCTTTTTCTCCGGAAACAGCAGACCAAGCCGGCCGGCCACCATCAGGGGGTACCCGTTTCCCAGCGAATAAGCGTCGAAGCGGTTGCGGCCAACGTCGGTAATACTGTCTCCCTGGAACAAAATCACGTCGTTTTCTTTAAAAAGCATCTTCGGAAGTCCTCCTTTATTTCAAATACCCGTCCCGGTAAACGAGAGCACCTGAATAGTCTTTATAAACACCGTGCACATAGGGTTTTTGCAAAGTGAATTCTTTATAATAGTAAACCGGGATGATGACCATCTGATCGATCAGCAGACGCTCGGCTTGATGGTACAGCTTCATACGCACTGCATCGTCCCCCGTCTGCTGGGCTTGGCGAATATAGGAATCATACTCCGCGTTATGCCAGCCGCTGTCATTATCCGTGCTCCAGGAAGTGTACAGTTCAAGAAAAGAAGCGGGATCGTTATAATCCGCCGTCCAGCCGGCTCTGGCGATCTCAAAGTTCAAGGTCATGCGGTTATCCAGCAGTTCCTCCCAGGGCTGAACCTCGGCATATACGTCGATTCCCAGATTATCCGCCCACATCGAAGTAACCGCAGATGAGATATACTCATGTCCCTCATTAAAAATAAGCTTCGTTTCCGGGAACGTGCTCAAGCCTTCCTCTTGCAAGCCTTTTTTCAGCAGCTCCTGCGCCTTGTCCGTATCCTCTGTAAAATAAGGCGCTCCGGAAGCTTCTTCCCTAAACGTCTTACCGGCGCCCCGGATACCCGGCGGAACAAAAGCATAGGCCGGCGTTCCATGGGTCAGCATCTCTCTTGAAATCGCCATGCCCAGCGCACGGCGGATGTTTACGTTGTCGAATGGAGGCTTGGTTACATTGAACACGTAATAATATGTACTGGCGGGATTGTAGGTGTGCACGTCCTTTTTTGTTGCTTTATCCAGCTTGAAGACATTGATGTTCGTCTCGGACGGCCCCGACCAGTCCAGTTGACCCTGCTTGTACATGGCCAGCTCCTGAGCTGGATCGTTCATGATACCTATCTTGATCCGGTCAAAATGAATCTTCTTCGCTTCGGGGTAGAATTTGTTCTTGGACAGCACGATTTCTTGGTCAGGCACCCATTTCGTCAGAGTGAACGGACCGTTGCCGACAAGGCTTTTGGCAGACAGCGCCCAATTCTTATTGCTCTTCACCACGGACGGATTGACCGGCAGATAAGCCCGGGAAGCCGCCAACTGCAAAAAGTAGGGGGTCCGGCTCCGCAGCGTCACTTTGAGTGTCGTATCGTTCACGGCCTGAACGCCGACCTTCGAAGCGTCTTTTAGCGTCCCGTTATGATACGCCTCTCCGCCCGCAAGATAGTACAGCATATAGGCTTGGGGGGACGAGGTGACGGGATTCAGCACTCTTTTCCACGCATATTCGAAATCCGAAGCTTTAACCTTCTGCTTGTTGCTCCAAGCCGCGTCGCCTCTGAGCTTGAACGTGTACGTCCTGCCGTCCTGCGACACGGTCCACGACTTCGCCATGGCCGGTTCAATTCCGCCGTTCCTGCCGGTGCGCACCAGCCCTTCAAAAACCCCGTTTAGCACCTCGTCGCTTGTGCTGTCGTACGACAAAGCAGGGTCCAGCGAAATCGGATTATTATACAGAATAAAGCGGAAAATTTGCTCCCTCGGCGCGCCCCAGGCCAAAGAAGCCAGGCAAATCGAAACGGCCAGAAAGCATACCGCCGCGGGGATCATGATCTTTTTCTTCATTATACAGCTCCTTTCCGGTTGTAACCGCTCTAATAATAGACTCTATTACGATTTGGAAATAATGGCAATCCCAAAATTCATGGCATCATTGACGGATGATTGAAGCCGTGATATATTATTAAGTAACTATTAGTAAGTATATTTATTTAATAAATTAATTAATTTTTAATCATTGGATGGAGGCAGTATTAATGGATACACAAGCAACCGCTAACCCTTTTTTAGAAGTTGTTCAAGCCCGCAGATCGGCCATGAATTTCGTGGAGGGCGTCAAAATTCCGCAGAGCGAGCTGGAAGAAATCTTCTCCCACACCAGACTCGCTCCTTCAGCTTTCAATCTACAGCACGCCCGTTATAAAGTGATTGCGGACCCGGAGCTTAAGGAACAGATTCGCGAGAGCGCCTACGGACAATACAAAATTCATACCGCCTCTGCCGTCATTGCCGTTCTGGGTGATATGCATGCCTACAAGCAGGCGCCGGAAATTTACGGTGGTCTCAAAATGCTGGGGGCGATGTCGCAGGAGGAATATGACGGGGTGATCGAAGCGATCAATCAGGCATACATAGGCAAAGAGGCTTTCCAGCGCGACGAGGCGATCCGCAACGCTTCACTGTCCGCCATGCAGTTCATGCTGATCGCCAAAGACAAGGGCTGGGATACTTGCCCGATGATCGGATTCGATCCGGAGGCCGTCAAGAACATCCTTGGACTGCCGGACCATCTCGTTCCCGTGATGCTGATTACCATCGGCAAGGACAACCAACGCAAGATCAGACCGCGCGGCTACCGCAAGCCGGTGGGCGAGTTCGTCGATTTTATGTAAGTTGGCATGAAAAAGCTGCTCTCATGGCTTGTGCGACAAGCCGGAGAGCGGTTTTTATGATTAAGTGAATCTTTGAATTCTCAGCGGAGCTGAACAATTCTTTAATCGCAAGAAAAACAACCGCTAATGAGGGGTTCGGCTGCATCTTCGAGAGACTCTGACCGGAGGTTGGCTTAGCAGATAGAGACCTCACCTCTTGTAATAGTCCCATCTTTGTCATTAACATAATCTGTTCCGCTCTCGCAATTACTTTTTCTTTCCCATGTTACTTTGTACTCGTTATCTATGTGTTTTATCGAAATTATTTCGGCTTCACCAAAATTGCTGTTTTTCTTATGATGCTGCTGGACAACGGATTTGGCTTGTTCTGCTGATATTTGGACAACTTTTGTTTTTGGAGGACTTTGACATCCACTCAAAAGTGCTATTATAACAACGAATATGAAAAGAACCAAAGCAATCACGACCGAATATATCCCTTGCCTGTTCTTGTTCTTCAAATATGCCGCCAGCCCGTTAAAAAATAACGAACCGCATAGGGCAAGCATCATCCAGGACATTCTCACCTGAGTTTCAGAGCCGAGATTAATCAACACCTGTATAGCCAAAGCTACGGCAGTTAAACTAAACAGGACTCCGATTGTTTTTAACGCTATGCGCATATGAGCCCCCCCTTAATCTGATCGAGTAAAGACAGTATATTCCATTGGTAAGAATAGGTAAACGAACTAAATTACATAAAAACCCATTATATAAGATGAACTTGAAAATGACATCAAGGTAAGGAGTAGCGAAGGGGAAGTTTGGAACTGTAGGAGCAATAGCGACCGCCCGAAAGCTTTCCGTAGGAAAGCTCGCTTCGAAAGCATAGGCTGTCTCCGGATTTCATCCGCGAAGAGCGATTAGTATAAAGAAATCTGGGGGGGACAACTATGGTGCTACAAGATGTCAAGACAGAGATTTGAATATATTTAAGGTGTGAAAAAAAGTGCAAAGTGAAAAGTAGAGCTGTTGTAGGTGGAGGACAAGGCCCAAGCGAAGGCGCGGGAGGGGAACAAAGTTCCCTTCACCTTATTCCTATGTGGATGAAAGCATGACCTCCTGGTTATACACAGCAGCCGGCGTATGGTTTTGCAGGGACTGATGAGGCAGGTAGTGATTATGCAAATGGATATATCCTCCTACACCCTGCCGGGTCTCTCTTGGACTGCCATACTCGTTGATGTAAATTTCGTTGTACTTTAGGCTGCGCCAAAAGCGCTCAATGACAATATTGTCTGTCGCTCGGCCCTTCCCGTCCATGCTGATCCGAATCTCCTTTTCCTTGAGCAGATCAATGTACTTGGGACTGGTGAAGTGGCTGCCCTGGTCGCTGTTCACGATGGACGGAACACGACGGGCCAAGGCGCGTTTCATGGTTTCCAGGACAAAGTCAATTTCCAGACTTTGATCCAGTTGCCAGTCCACAATGAAGCGCGAATACCAGTCCATGACGGCATACAGATACATCCAGCCCTGTTTCATGCGGATATAGGTAATATCGACACTCCAGACCTGATCCGGCGCTGTAATCGGCAGCTTACGCAGCAGGTACGGGTAGATCCGGTGCTGTAGGTCTCGCTTACTCAGGTTAGGACCGGGGAAGATCGCCATGATCCCCATTTCCCGCATATACCGCCGTACGGTGTTGGGATGAATAGCATCCCCTTCCCGGTTCATGATGGCCGCAATCGTCCGGTAACCCATAAACGAATGGCGGGTGTAAAGCTCGTCAATCCGGTGCTTGAGGCGAATTTCCTCCGGGGAGGGAGGGACCGGCTTGTAATACAGGCTGGAACGATTCAGGCTGAGCAAGTCCGCCTGCGTTTGAATGGAAAGTTCAGCGTTCCCATACTCGACGAGGAGCAACCGTTCGGCACGGCTGAGATTATCGGCCAGATTTTTTTTTGAGCCACGACAATTGGGTGGTCAGTTTACCCACTTCGGCGTAGAGGTCTTCGATCTGCTGCTCGTATTCTTTTTTCATCTTCGTGATCCCTTTCCGGTCGTCTACAAAGAGCTGAGCCAGATTTTGAGTCGCTTCATTCTTCCAGCGATTTAACACATTGGGATGGATTCCTTCTTCCGAAGCCAGCTGCGAAATGGACTTTTCTTCTCTTAGAATCTCCAGTACAATTCGTGCTTTTTCTTCCGGCGTGAATGTTCGTCTTGATGTTGGCACAACTAAGAATCTCCTTTTTTGCTGTCTAGATTCTATGTAGCATTATAAACAGCGGCCGGAAGTCCAAACATTCCTCGTAGTTAGGGCTTGCTGAATAAACAAAAACTCTTACTCCCACAAGGAATAGAAGCCGTTTTTGTCGAAATCATCTGCAAGGAAATACTCGAAAAATGCAAAAAAACCTTGCAGATGGAGTGAATTATCATGTTTGAACGGATAGAATCGACCGACGATCTTCTCAAAGATTTTTACCTGCCCTTTGGCGGCAAACTGAACCCCAACAATCGGTGGGTGAAGCTGGCCAAGCTCGTTCCCTGGGAGCAAGCGGAAGAAAAATATGTAAAGGTGTTCGGCGCACCCGACGAAGGGCAAAAGGCGTATTCGGTACGTTTGGCTTTGGGCTCCCTGTTGATCAAGGAACGTCTAGGCTTAACCGACCGGGAAACCACTTTGCAGATCATGGAAAACCCCTATTTGCAGTATTTTCTGGGTTTTGGCGGTTACGTGGACAAAGAGCCCTTCCATCATTCCTTGATGACTCACTTTCGCGACCGGTTGGGTCCCGACATCCTTCACGAGATCAATGACTGGATCATAAAAGAAGGGCTGAAGGCCGAGCAGGAAGCAGCAAAAGCAGCGGCTAAAGCCAAGGAACAAACACGTGATGACGACGATGATCACCCGGGGGTGGACAAATGGTCATGAAAATGGACGACACCCTAACGATTCTGGAAGTGGATACCACGCCGGAAAAGTCTCAACAAAAGGGCAAGGCCAAGTCCCTCTTTCGTCTTCTTCCCAATCCCGACGCACAAACCCATCGCGGCACGTTGATGCTGGATGCAACCTGTGCGCCTGCCGACATCAAGTATCCGACAGATCTGGGGCTATTGAATCATGCTCGTGAAATCCTGGAAGGTATCATTGACGCATTGCATCAGCCGCTGATCGGTGCACGTACCGCAGACAAGCCCGTAAAGCGTACCTGCTTGTATCTAAACAACGCCAGCCCAAAGGTAAAACGATCCGCAAAGCGGTCAAGAAGCAGCTCGGCTATGTGGGTCGGGATCTGCGAATCATTGAAAACCTGAGCCAGCAAACCTCGCTGAGTACTTTGAGCAAAATGACCTATCGCCGTTTGCTAGTCATTCGCGAACTGCACCGGCAGCAACAAGAAATGATGAATGGCGGAGTGCACCGGGTGGAGCATCGAATCGTAAGCATCGAACAGCCGCATGTCCGACCGATTGTCCGGGGAAAAGCCGGAGCGTCCGTCGAGTTTGGAGCCAAGATAGCAGCCAGTCTGTCCAACGGATACGCCTGGATCGAAACGATGCAATGGGACAACTTTAACGAATCGGGCACCCTGCAAGATGCGGTGAAATCGTACAAAGAGCGTTTTGGCGCGTATCCGGCGGTGATCCTGGCAGACAAGATCTACCGGAATCGAGAGAACCTTGCCTACTGTAAAGGGGTGTGCATTCGTCTCAGCGGCCCCAAACTGGGCAGGCCTTCAGCAGAAAACCAGGCGACACACCGTAAGCAAGAACGGCAAGATGCAGCGGAACGCAATGCGATCGAAGGCAAGTTTGGAGAAGGTAAACGCCGCTACGGGTTAGGCTTGATTCGAGCGAAAGGCGCGGCAAGAAGCCTGACAGTAATCGCCCTTTCATTCATGGTCATGAATTTGGAGCGCCGGTTACGGGCTCTTTTTGTCCATTTTTTCGGCTGGGTTTTCTATAGGCCACTTACCGGGTGTTAACCAAAACCGATATGTTGTTCAGCAAACCCTAGTTACGACTGATATCTGATGGGAAAATCTTAAGTTCATCTTATATAACCAAAAAAGAACCCCGCCATCCGGCGGGGCAAAGAGACATCTTTGGGGGTCAGGTTTATTATATAATCCTCGATGCTTAAAGGTGCATAAAATGGGCTGACTATCAGCCTAAACCGCTGCAAACTGGCTGTTGTACAGCCGGGCGTAATAGCCTCCCAGACGGAGAAGCTGCTCATGGGTTCCGCTTTCCACAATATCGCCGTCCTTCATGAACAGAATCAGGTCCGACTCGCGGATCGTGGACAGCCGGTGGGCGATGACGAAGCTGGTGCGTCCGTCCATCATTTTCAGGAAAGCTCGCTGGATGCGAATTTCGGTCCGGGTGTCGATGCTGCTCGTCGCCTCGTCCAGAATGAGCATCGGCGGGTCGGCAAGCAGCACGCGCGCGATTGTAAGCAGCTGCTTCTGTCCCTGGGACAGGTTGTCGCCTGAGCCGCTGATCACGGTATTGTAGCCGTCCGGAAGACGTTTGATGAAACTGTGTGCGCTCACAGCTTTGGCGGCGGCGATGACTTCTTCATCAGTCGCCTCCGGCTTGCCGTAAGCGATATTGTCCCGGATTGTTCCGCCGAACAGCCACGTATCCTGCAGCACCATCCCGAAATTGCGGCGCAGGCTGTCGCGCGTCATATCCCTGATGTCCACGCCTCCGATTCGGATCGCGCCGCCGCCTGCATCATAAAAACGCATCAGCAGGTTAACCAGCGTCGTCTTGCCTGCTCCCGTCTGTCCGACAATGGCGACCCGGGTGCCCGGTTTGACCTCCAGGCTGAACCCCGTAATTAAGGGACGTTCGGGATGATAAGCAAATTTGACCTTGTCGAATACAACCGTCCCCTGCCCCGGCTCAGGGTCAAACGCATCCGGAGCGTCGGGCTGCTCAGGGTCAAGATCCAGAACCGCAAAGATACGCTGCGCCGAGGCGGTCGCCGACTGAAGCTGCGTAATGACGCCGGTTATTTCATTAAATGGCTTGGCGAACAGATTGGAATAGATCAGAAAGCCGGACAAATCCCCAACGGTCAACCCGCCCGCGATAATGACGATACTGCCGATGATCGCGATAACGGAAAACGTAATGTTGTTAACCAGCCGGGTCGTCGGGCCGGAGAGAGATCCGTAAAACTGTGCATTGACGCCAGCCTGATACAGTTCCCCGTTCAGTCCCTCGAACCGTTCATAGGTTTTGTCCTCATAGTGAAAAGCCTGAACGATCTTTTGCCCGCCGACCACTTCTTCCACATAACCGTTAAGGCTGCCGAGAATTTTGGCCTGATCGCGGAAGAGCTGCTGCGAACGCGTTGTAATGAACCGGGCCATATAGTACGAAGCGGGCGCCGACAGCAGCACGACCACGGTCATGAGCGGGCTGATATACAGCATAAGTCCGATCGCGCCGACAATCGTAACAGCCCCGGTAAGCAAAGTCTGAAAGCCTTGAAGCAGACCGTCCGAAACGGCGTCCATGTCGTTCACGAATCGGCTGATCAGGTCGCCCTGCGGGTGGTTGTCATGGAATTTCAGCGGCAGGATGTTCAGCTTGTCGAACAGGTCGTTCCGCATGCGGTTTACCGTGCGGTAGGCGAGCCGGTTGGTGAGATAGGTCAGCAGCCAGCCGCACAGGCCTCCGGCAAGAAATACAATCGCCAATTCCAGGATGAGCCTCAGCAGCGCGTCAAAATCCACCTTCCCCGGTCCCACCATATAATCGACCGCCCGGGCGATCAGCAGCGGACCAATCAGGCTGGCCGCTACGCTGAGTATGGCGCAGAGCGCCGCCAAAATGGTGGAGCTTCTAAACTGCGCGGTATAGATGATCAATCTTTTCCAAACCTGCTTGCCGTTCATAAAGCCGCCTCCTCGCTTGACAGCTGGGAGTTGCAGATTTCACGGTATACCTCGCAGCTGTACAGTAATTCCTCATGCCGGCCGACCCCGGCAATCCGGCCGTCTTCGAACACGATAATTCTGTCGGCCTGCCGGACGGTGCCGACCCGCTGAGAGACGACAAGCGTCGTCATTCCGGCTCGGGTCTCTTTCAACTCGCGTCGCAGAGCCGCGTCGGTAGCGAAATCGAGTGCGCTGGAGGAATCGTCCAGAATCAGAATGTCCGGACGGCCGACCACCGCCCGCGCGATGGTCAGCCGCTGCTTCTGCCCGCCGGAAAGGTTCAATCCGCCGCGGGAAACGTCCGTACTCAGGCCCTCGGGCAGCTTGGAAATGAACTCCTCCGCCTGCGCGACAGCCGCCGCCGCGCGGATTTCGTCTTCGGTCGCCTCCGTCTTCCCCCAGCGGATATTGTCGGCGATCGTGCCCGTAAAGAGCACCGCCTTCTGCGGGACGATTCCGATGGACTCTCTGAGCCGGAGAAGCGGATAATCCTCGACGTTCACTCCGTTCACCCGAACCTCGCCCGAGAAGGCGTCATAGAAGCGGGGGATCAGATTGACGAACGTCGATTTGCCCGAACCTGTGCCGCCGATCAGACCCACGGTTTCGCCCCGCCAGATCTTCACGGAAATATCGTCCAGCGCAAGCTCTCCGGCCTTGCTGTATCCGAAAGAAACATGATCGAACTCAATGGCGGGAACCTGAGCGGCTGGCTCGGAACCATCGGTTCGCCCTACTTTCATGGGAGAGGATGCGGCTGCATCTCCTGTTTCCGCAAATGGAGAAATGACCGGATGCTCCGGATCCGTTACTGAACTGGACACCGTCAGCACTTCGTTTACTCTGGCCAGCGACGAATTGGCCTTGGTGAATATAATCACCAAATTCGAGGTGACGATCAGCGCCAGCAAAATCTGGGTGACATAGTTGATAAAAGCGATGATTTCCCCTTGCGAGAGCCGGCCCGCGTCAATGTGAATGCCTCCCACCCATAGAATCGCAAGAATGGCCGCATTGACCACCAAAGAGGTTAAAGGGCTGAGCAGAGCGGAAATCCGGCCGACATGCAGAGCCGTCGCCGTCACATCATCCGCAGCGGCGCCGAAGCGTTCTCTTTCCTTGCGCCGCTTGGCGAAAGCGCGGATGACCCGGATGCCGGACAGATTCTCGCTCAGTACCTGGGCGATACCATCCAGCTTCTGCTGGTACTTGCGGTACAGCGGCGATGAACGCGAAATGATCCAATACAGCAATACAGCAAAGACCGGCGCGGCCGCCAGCAGCACAAGCGACAAGCGTAAATCGAGAATCATGGCCATGATGATCGCACCAATAGCGATAAACGGCGCACGAATGACAAGCCGGATCAGCATGGCAACCGCCAGCTGCAGCTGATTCACGTCATTGGTAATCCGGTTGATAAGCGAAGGCGTGCCGAACCGGTCAAGCTCCGCATAGGAGAGCGAAGAAATATGCCGGAACATGGCATTCCGCAGCCTTGTCCCGAAGCCCTGGGACGCCCGGGACGCCGAATACTGGCATACCATGGAGCAGGCGAAGCCAAGGATGGACATCAGCAGCATCAGTCCTCCCATCCGGTACACATAAGCGGAGTCATGCAATCCGATGCCTCTGTTCACCATCAGCGCGACGATGGTCGGCAGCAGCAGTTCGAGAATCGCCTCCAGCAGCTTGAAAATTGGGCCGATAATCAGCTGTTTCCGGTAAGGCTTCAGAAATACACTAATCTTATTCATTGCAGCAGTCACACCCATTCAAAGAAATACGTAAAATATTTCACAAATATAAAATGAACAGTTATGATTATGTCATAACTGCATCCATATTAATAATATTGGTTTCGTATCCCTCCGATACGATAGTCATATTCCATGGGACGGGGATTCAAAATGGACATTAGACAGCTCAAATATTTTTTGACGATTGCCGAGGAAGGCCAGATTACTTCGGCGGCGAAGAAGCTGCAAATGGCGCAGCCGCCGCTTAGCCAGCAGTTAAAGCAGCTCGAAGAGGAGCTTGGCGTCAAGCTGGTCGAACGGGGGCCGCGCAGCATTCATCTGACCGACGCGGGAGTGATTTTGCGGAACCGGGCGCAGCAAATTCTCGATTTGGCCGATGCGACAACAAGGGAAATCGGCGATTATGTCAAAGGATTAACTGGAACGCTGTCCATCGGAACAGTCTCCTCCTCGGGCTCCGCCCTGCTGCAGAATCGGCTGTGCGAGTTCCACCGGACCTATGAGGGAGTCAAGTTCGAGATTCATGAAGGCAACACATTCAAGATCATCGACCTTTTAAGCAAAGGAATCGTAGAGCTCGGTATCGTGCGCACACCGTTCAATCCGGCCAATCTCGAATGCCGCTATACCGATTCCGAACCAATGATTGCCGTCATGACCCGGGAACTTGACTTTAAACCCGGCCATGCCATGATTGATCTAGGCGAACTGGAGGACAAGCCTCTCATTATCTACCGCCGGTTCGAGCAGCTCATTACCGATGCCTGCCTGGAGCACGGCTTCGAGCCGCTGCTGTTCTGTATGAACGATGATGCCCGGACGACGCTGCTGTGGGCCAACGCGGGCCTTGGGATCGGTATTATCCCGAAATCCGCCTTTGGACTTGTGAGCAGCGGCAATCTGCTCTACAAAGAAATCAACAGCGATTCATTGCGCACGCGTATTGCCGCCATTATGATGAAAGGAAAATATGCGTCTACCTTGGCGACCAAGTTTTTTGAGAGTTTTGGTCAAGGAGAATGCTGAATCTAGCCAATATTGACACGATTCCTTATTGTGCTAAATTTATGACAAAGAAAATTACACTCATATAAAGAGGATAGGTGAACCCATTGCTGAATTTCGGTTTCTCAAGAGTCGCCGCCGCCTCCCCTGAACTACGGGTAGCCGACTGTGCGTTTAATGCCAATAAAATTATCGAAGTGATTGAGCAAGCTGACAAGCAGCGGGTGGAATACCTTGTTCTGCCGGAGCTGTGCATCACCGGCTATACCTGCGCGGATTTGTTCATGCAGCGCCGGCTGCTTGATTCAGCCCTGGAGGCTCTGCTCGCAATCGCCGCCAAAACTGCAGACCTGAGCATGGTTGTCATTGCCGGTCTGCCCATCGACATCAGAGGCCGGCTCTATAATTGCGCCGCCGTTATACAGAGCGGAAGCATTCTCGGGATTGTACCCAAGACCTGCATTCCCGGTTATAGTGAGTTCTACGAGCCCCGCTGGTTTGCCGGAGCCGAAGAGTTGGAAACTACGGAGCTGCGCATCGGCGGAGCCGCAATCCCGATCGGCAGCGATCTTATGTTTGTCTGTGGCGAGAATTCCAATCTGGCCTTCGGCGTGGAAATCTGCGAGGATCTGTGGGTTCCCATTCCGCCGAGCAGCCGTCTGGCCCAGGCGGGAGCAGTGCTGCTGTTCAATCCGTCCGCCAGCAACGAACTTGTCGGCAAAGCGGATTATCGGCGGCAGCTTGTCTCGGGGCAATCCGCTTCCTGCGTGGCCGGATACGTCTATGCCGGCTGCAATACCGGCGAATCGACAACGGATGTCGTCTTCGGCGGCCACTCCCTCATCGCCGAGAACGGACAGATGCTGGCTGAATCCGACCGGTTCACCCATGAGAGCCGGATCACCATCGCCGATATCGACATTCCGAGACTCCATTATTCCCGCATGGCCATGGGGACCTTCCGGGGCGGCCGGGGCGGCGGTGATTACCGTGAGATTTCGTTCGCGAATCCCGTCCCCAAGAGCGATTATCCCCGGGAGCTGGCCCGTGAAGTGGCCGCGAACCCCTTTGTCCCGGGCAATCCGCTTAAGCGGAACGAACGCTGCCAGGAAATACTGTCGATACAGACCTCCGGCCTGATGAAGCGCATACGTCACATCGGCACCAAGCAGGCGGTGATCGGCATTTCCGGCGGGCTTGATTCCACGCTCGCGCTGCTTGTCGCGGTAAGGGCGATGGAGCTGTTGGGCCGTCCGGCCAGCGATGTACTTGCCGTTACAATGCCCGGGTTCGGAACGACGAACCGGACCTACGATAACGCCGTCGGCCTGATCAAGGCGCTGGGGGCTTCGATGATGGTCGTCGACATCAAAGCCGCCTGCCTCCAGCACTTTGCGGACATCGGTCACGATAAGGACGTGCACGACCTGACTTATGAGAATGTTCAGGCCAGAGAGCGCACGCAGATTCTGATGGATCTGGCCAACAAGAACGGCGGCATCGTCATCGGGACCGGCGACCTGTCCGAACTTGCTCTCGGCTGGTGTACCTATAACGGCGACCATATGTCTATGTACGGCGTCAATTCGGGGATTCCGAAGACGCTGATCAAATATGTTGTCCAATGGTACGCCGACCATGAAGCGGACGAGACCGCCAGCAAGTTTCTGTACGACATCATCGACACAGGAATCAGTCCGGAGCTGCTGCCACCTTCACCGGATGGCGAGATCGCCCAGCTCACGGAAGACATTCTGGGTCCATACGATGTGCATGATTTCTATCTGTACTACATGCTAAGAACGGGAGCTCCGCCCGCCAAAATTCTGTATCTCGCGCAGCATGCATTCGGTGATCGCTTCACTAGAGAGCAGTTGGTACAGTGGATGCGCGTGTTCTACAGCCGCTTCTTCACCCAGCAGTTCAAACGCTCTTGTCTGCCAGACGGCCCGAAAGTCGGCACGGTCAGCCTGTCGCCGCGCGGAGACTGGCGCATGCCAAGCGACGCCTCCGCCTCGCTGTGGCTGCGGGAAGTGGAAGAATTGTAAGACCAGTATAGGATAGCGTTTTTGCAAAAGAGAGGGCTGTCCAATAAGTGGATATATCTGCGGTACGGCCGCCTTCCTAAACAAGAGAAGAAGCCAGCAAGTCTTTCGGTTATTGGAGACTTGTTGGCTTCTGCTTTTCTATTCGTCAATTCTTCCATCGAACCAGGTTAGGAATCAGGGCTATCGCTTTAACATCAAGGGACGAGGTCAGGTTTGTTGTGATTTTAGTTCAGCGTCATTGCAAAACAGCTAAAGTGCAGCTTTTTTCGATCAAGAACGTTTATTCACAGGGAAAACCTGCAATTATACAGGGATTTGAGGCTGTTCTGACTGAATTTGAGGCTGAACGGGAACAAACCTGCATTTTTGCAGGCGTGTTAACAATAGGTGTTCTCAGGCGACCAAAAGATGCACAATTTCAGGTTTAATTGAAGAAGAATGTCTCACTTCCATTCGGGTGGCCCCGTCCACCCACCTAAATCCCACCTCAAAAAAAGAGCATCCCAGCAGCCATTACTATGGCTTATGGGACACCCCCCGAAACCGGCTCGTACTGCATAAACTGCGCACCCTGCGGGATGCGAAGATCCAGCCCAACGGTCGGCGATTCTTTTTCCGAAGGTACTTTCAGCGTGTAGGTCTCCCATGCGCCCGCTGCCGACTGCGCCGGAGCGATGGAGACATGAGCGCTCGCCGTGGCAGCGAACAGAAGCAGCGCGCCGAGCATTGGGGGAGAAACCATCCATAGTTTGCGGAATATCGTTTTCAAAATACAGGCCTCATTTCGCATCATAGTCATCATGTCTTTAACGGCCGATTTTATAGTCCAAAGAAAGGTTCCTTCCGGGAAGGGATTTCTATAATCACCCTGATCACCCTTGCCCTGTTCAAACGCATACCGCGTCAGAAAATCCCCATGCTCAAATAACGCTCCCCCGAATCCGGGGCGATGCAGAGCACACGTTTGCCGCTGCCCAGCCTTTCCGCCTCTCTCATGGCGGTCCATACCGCCGCGCCGCCGGACGGGCCAATCAGGATTCCTTCCCTGGCCGCCATCGCCCGGACGGTATTCAGAGCGTCCTCGTCGGACACCTGTACAATCTCGTCATACACTTCCGTATTCAAAATGGAGGGCACGAACCCGGGGCTTGTGCCGACCAGCTTATGCGGCCCCGGCTCACCGCCGGACAATACCGGCGACCCCTTCGGCTCGACTACAAGAATGCGCAGATCGGGCAGATGCGCCCGCAGCGTCTCTCCCGTACCCGTAATGGTTCCGCCGGTACCCGATGTCGCAACGAATGCGTCCAGCTTACCCTCCATTTGATCCAGAATCTCGACCGCTGTCGTCGTGCGGTGGATGTCGGGATTGGCCTTGTTCTCGAACTGCTGCGGGATAAAGCTTCCTGGGGTTTCTTGTCCGATCTCCAGCGCCTTGGCGATGGCTCCCGGCATCCGCTCGGCGGCCGGCGTAAGCACCACTTCGGCTCCGTACGCCTTCAGCAGATTGATCCGTTCCTTCGTCATGTTGTCCGGCATGACCATAATGGCGCGGTAGCCCTTGGCTGCTGCATTCATCGCCAGTCCGATTCCCGTATTGCCGCTCGTCGGTTCGATAATGGTGCCGCCCGGTTTCAGCAGCCCATCCTTCTCGGCCTGCAGAATCAGATTGTACGCGGCCCGGTCCTTGACGCTGCCGCTCGGATTGAACCGCTCAAGCTTAACATACAGCTCCGCATCATTCGGCCCGGTTATACGGTTCAGGCGAACAACCGGAGTATCTCCGATCAGCTCCGTAATATGGTTTACCACTTTCGTTGACATAACAGACCTCCCTGTTTCCTGTACGGAACATACCTGGGAACATTGTACCGTGTCCGAAGGGCTCTGTCGAATGCCAAGAATCCTCTTTTTTGCCGCATACACTCTATTCCATGCCCGGTTGTAAATTTGTGCTTTTCGGAGTAAATGTGAAGATTGGAGTCAATACCTGAGACAGCTTTTTATAGTTGCAAGCAAAGGCCATGCCCAGAACAGTCTCAGCCAAAACAATGAATCCAACAGAATGCACGATAGCCGGCACAAGTAAGATGAGCATCAGTAGAGCGATCCAGGCAAGCTTATAATCAAATATTTTTTCAACATATTTATTGATCCATAGAACGGCTGTCATCCCGATAAAGGTAGTAAGCAAAACCGCTGCCCAGATGATATAGATGTTTATGGAATACAGCCTTAAATGAGTGATTACAAAGATAATGAATACATGAACGTATAAGAACAGAAAAGAATGCTTCCCGAAAAATATGAGCGGATTCTTCAATGAATAATGCCGGATTGATCTGAACAGAAAAAACGACATAAACAGAACCAGCAGCGAAAGGAAAAAATATCCTAACGACATATTGTACTTAACCAAAAATTCCGTATCCCTTGGTGTTAGAAAATATGCTGCTGCCAGAAGACATGCGGCGAATAAACCGGATATCAAATTTATCAACTTGCTGCTCCGGTAAGCGAATATCCCAAGCAAAAAAACCGAAAACCAAGGAATGAAAGTAAAATAGGTATAATCGCCCTCCGGGATGAAGAATTGTTTAGCCGGAAAAGAAGGTATGTGTGCTGTAAAAACAAAGTGCAGGGTGAAGATCAAGATGGCAAGTATAAGATATACATACTTATTAGGCCTCAGATACTTCTCAAGAACAATAATGCCCAAAACACTCATGGCAACGATTTGGGCTACATCTGAAACGGGATCAGACCATATAAAGGGCCTCCATAACGCATTATACGATAATCCCATGATGGCAAAGACGAAGTAAAAGGCAAGAAGCGGCAGGAAATTTTTCTTGCTTTGGAAGATTGAAGTTACACCCGAAACGGCGAAAAATAACGCGGGAGCCAAGCCTCCGATGATCTGAAGCGAGCGGCTGCTCCCTGCAAAATCAATGCCGGTGTGAGCCATAATCATCAATAAACAGCTGAATCCTTTGATAGCATCCAATGAATAATCGTACTTTTTCTCCATCTCTCCACTCCTCTTGCATCATACCCTTATAATATGGCGATTAGATATTCAAGCATCAATGCCGTCTATTTATGTAAGTGAGGTCATATTAACAAGAATATTACACCGTATCAATAATGCATAAGTGTAAAAATTCGGGTACTGTGGAGTTATACTAATTGCCAAAATACTGATCCAGTTCCGCCGCAGCCCGGTGACGGGACAGGTTGAAGGAAGGCCATTTATCGTTCGTATGTACCTGATCCCACTGCTTTTCCCTCAGGCCGTTATCTAACATTCCGTTCTGGTTATGGCTGAACTCGATAAGTCGCGGAACCGCGTCGTCCGACAGTGCGAACAGATAAGCCGCGTCGAGCTTGCCGCTCACTTCATACCTCGCAATATTGTTACCTGCAATAATGGCGTCCATCCCGATATAGTTCATGACCAGATAGGCCGCCGCACCCAGGACAATGTAGCATTTTGCCAAAGGAAGACGCGGAAGGCTGATGCGCAGCGCCGTCACAATCAGCAGCAGCCCAAGGAAAATCATAAAGCCGTGCACGAGAAACCGGATTGTCGTATAGCCGTAGGCCTCTTCGTAGAGGGCCAGCCGGGTATAGGCGGAATACAGCATCATCGCCGAACAGCCCGCCAGAAGATAGAGCAGCCCGCGAATCGCCTTGTTCAGCTTCTCCGTCCCTTTGGTGCCCAGCAGCAGCAGCCCGAGCAGAATGATAAAATTAATACCCGCTACCATGATCAGTTCAAAAAATCCCCTGCGGGCATACTCGGCATAAGTTTCACCTGAGGGCAGCACGCCCTGCCAGCCGCCGAACAGATAAGAGAACTGCACGCAGACAAACAGCAGATATACGATGTTAACCGAGGTTAATACAGTGGCTGCAATGATCGAATCCACCCGAAAATCGGGCAGCTCTCTGGATTCCTGTTCCGGCCGTTTCCATATCCTCGTCGCGTCCTCATCTTTATGAGGGAACAGAAATCCCCGCACAAACCCAAAGAAGAACATCCCGAGCAGCAGCACCCACAGCGTACGGATGAAGCCCTCGACCAACGATACATTACTCAGCCAGACCGGGAGTTTCGACAGCACGCTGTGAAACACACCGTCCGCCGAAGACAGCAGCATGAGCACGATCAGCAGCAGCGGGAAGGAAATACAAAGGCCGATCAGCACCTTGCCGAGAACTCCCCTGTCCTTCCCTTCCTCCGATTGTCCCGAGGCTCTCTTGAAGACCTCGATGATGCGGGGCCAATGCCGCAGATTCTGTGGAATCAGATGGTCCAGCATGCTGAAGACCAGGGAGAAGCGGTCCCAATTCGGTCTTTCGGCACCAATCATATAGGTCAGATGAAGCAGGATCGCCACCGGGATGACAAGCTTGTTCAAATTGTGAAAAAATTCGTTAGCGAACATGCTATAGGTCAGGGAGAGCAAAAAGACATAGGTCATTCCGGCATATCCCGCCCCGACAGGCTTCCGGATTTTGTCCTTGGCAAAGTACAGCATATACGCATAAAAAAGTACAGTGAACAGCGGATACGACACACCATAGCGGTTGTCGAGAAACAGATACTGGTGAATAACGGCCAGCGAAAAACCGGCGGCAGGCAGCGCAAGAGAACGCGTCCACCTGGACGAAACTTCTTCGTTCATGGATATCCCTCCATTTTTACTTTCTGCTCCCTATTCTAGATGATAAAATAAGAAGATAAAGAGAAATAAATATTCGTTTATTTCCTATTTTACGGAAGGATGGGACCAAATGAAGCTGCACGGACAATATATGCGGCTGCGGGCCCATTACGGCAGCACGGATGAAGTCTCTGCCACCCTGGATGAGCTTGCCGCGATCCTTGGCTGCACACACCGGAACGCCTTGAATATTCTGGGCAAAATGACGCGTCAGGGCTGGGTAGCCTGGACGCCTAGCCGGGGACGGGGCCGCCGTTCCCTTCTGCGCTTCATGGCGCCACGGGACGATATCGCCGTTCAGTCGATGATGCTGGCGATGGAACGCCGGGACGCCGTATCGGCCGCAATGGAACAGATCCGCTCTCACGCGGGAGTTTCAGCGCTTCAGGATACGCTGCAAAGCTGGCTGCTGGCCTATTCCGGCCACCACGCCGAAATGCGCAGGGACCGCGTCATCGATACGCTCCGTCTGCCCATCCGCCAGCCTCTACATACGATTGATCCTCTGCACATGAACCTGCTCGCCGAATCCTTCGTCTCCAGCCATGTATTCGACGGGCTTGTCCGCAGAGGAGCAGGCAGCGAAGAGATCCTACCCGGCATTGCGCATGCCTGGGAGACCGACGAGACGCGAACGAACTGGACCTTTTATCTCCGCAAGGAAGTGCTTCTGCATAACGGCGCTATTCTTGATGCGGGCGATGTCGTCTACTCCTTCTCCCGCTTGATCCAGATGCCCCGGGGCAGGCTGTACAGCTTTATTTTGCGGGATATTGTTGAGGTTACGGCGATGGGTCCACTAACGGTCAGCATCCGGCTTAAGGCTCCGAACGAGCTGTTTCTTTCGTTCCTGTGCACAAGCCGGGCAGCCGTTGTTCCGCGCGAGCCGGAGCGGTCCGGGGAAAGCCGCCTTGTCCACAAACCGGTCGGAACCGGGCCGTTCAAAATTGCAGAACTGAATAGGGAATTTTGCGTGCTGGAGGCGTTTTCGCATTATTTTCAGGGAAGGGCGCAGCTGGACCGGGTGGAAATCTTGCATGTTCCTTGGGATGCAGAGCCGTCTGCGGCGGATTCGGGCTCTCCCTTTCATATCATTCAGAATCCCCTGCCAGAAGAATCGGCTTCGCTCAGCCGGACTCACACCGAGACTTCCGTCCGCAAGTTCATTACCTGCAACACCAAAAAAGCGGGACCGTTGAGCGATCCCGCCATCAGGGCGGAGATTCTGTCTTGTCTTGACGGAATTAACGAACCGGACGGAGGCACAGGCGCTACTGATCCGGACGGAGGCTCCGGCGCTACTGGTCCGAATGGAGTTTCGGGGTGTTCCGGTATGTCCGGCGGCTCCGATCCTCATCATCTCGCCGCTGTGGGAAAGACCGCTTCCTTGCCCGGGCTATCCCTGCGGATCGCCACGATACCGCAGTATGCGGCGGACGCCGAACTCGTCGCCAAGAAACTGGCCGGGCGCGGCATTTCGGCGGCTATCGTCTCTGTGCCGCCCGAAGAGTTCAAAGGAGCGGTTCGGATGGAAGCCGATCTGATCCTGTTCTCCCTCGTGCGCGACCGCGACGAGCAGCTAAGGCTGTTCGACCTCTACCAGACGCTGGCGGAGCATGTCACACCACAGATCCGGTCGGAGATTGAGGCCGGGCTGCATCTGATCGCGCGCGAGTCCAGTCACGCGGCAAGAGCCGAGGCGTTCCGCCGGATCGAAGACCGGCTGATACAGGAGCGAGAGCTGCATATTTTGTATGAAAAACCAGTGGAAACCGCCTACCTGCCATCCGTCCGGGGAGTCCGGTTCAACAGCCAGGGCTGGATCGATCTGCGGCATGTGTGGTTTCCGCAGCAGTAATAGCCGCGTGCCTTGAAACACATCATTATCCGTCATGCTGGACAGACCGGGAACCAAGCTCCAGCTTCACGATGAACACGGCCCCACCGACCGGCCCGTTCATCGCCTTGATGCCGCCTCGGAAGTGCTATTCATCCGATATGTTCGTGATTTTGACTGCTTTTCCGGCCTGAAGATGCATTTCCACCTTGCCCGCTGTGCGTGCGCCGACAAATTTGATGCGATTCTGCCCTTTCTCCAGTGTCACCATGCTGACACCGTCGCCGGTTCCTTCCGCAATCGTGACCGCCCGATCGTCCGGGGTGACCAGCACTACCTTGAATGCTCCCTTGTTAACAGTCAGGAAATAGTCAATCCGAAGGTCGGCCTTCTTCTCCACATCCAGACTCCAAATCGTCTCCGTGCCGGAGAACCCTTTAAACTCACGGTCCACAATCCGGGTAGTGATTGAACCGGTCTTGGAAATATAGGAAAAACTGTCGCCTTCCTTTACAATATCAGCGCTGCTTCCGTACATTTTATCCTTGCCGTCGTCAATAAAGCCGCAGCTTGCCATCACCAGTGTGGCGTATAGAGCTCCAATGCTTCCTAGCCGTCTGATTGTTATTATTGAAATCGCCCCCCATAGCAGATTTCAATAATTTAACATTTTATCCGTCTGCCGCCTATGACTTTTCCCCTGTCTCCGAACCCAGCAGCTTCATAACCGCCTTCCGGCAGTAGTCCCTGTATACGGCATGCAGCTCATCCTGTCCATTCATCAGCCACTGAATCAGGCAGCCGTCGATGATGGAGCGGATGACCGGGGCGGTCTCCCGCGCCGACAAACGGGAGTCGAACACGCCCTCGTGCTGGCCGAGCTCCACAATTTCCGCGCTGATCCGCGCGCAGTTGTCATAGAAGCGGCTGTTGATTTCCCGGTAGGCGGCACTGCGGCTGGCTCTGGCCAGAAAATCGAGGTACACCCGGTAAAAATCGCGGTTCTTCTCCGGCGACACGAAGACGGAATCGATATAAGCGTACATTTTGTCCGCCGCCTTGGATTGTTCACTCACCGCCGCAGCCTCTTTTTCGTAGATTTTGCCTGTCAGCCAGCTAAGCAGTTCAACCAGCACCGCTTCCTTGCTCTCAAAATAATAATGCACAACGCCTTTGCTGACCTTCGCGCTGTCCGCGATCGTCTGAAGCGTCACCGCATCGTATCCCTGCCCGGCGATGGCCTGAAAGGCGGCGTACAGAATTTGCTTGCGTTTTTCCTCTGATTTTTTGTAACGGACCATGGGACTCCCACCTGTATGTTAATAATTTTTTTAAAATGTACTTCAGATCATTGACATAAAAAAGCTGACCGGTCAGAATAAAAATATAATAACAGCTAATGCACAATAATCAGCCTTCGACAACCTTACATTTCATTAAAAGGAGCGTATCATTATGTCCTCATCCTTTCAAGCCCTGTTCGTGGACAACACGGAACCATTCAGTGTCGCCGTAAAACCAATTTCGCTGGGCGATCTGCCCGCAGGTGAAGTGGTGATCAAGGTCGCCTACTCCAGCGTGAATTACAAGGACGGCCTTGCCTCCATTCCGGACGGCAATATCGTCAAATCGTATCCTTTTGTGCCCGGGATTGATTTGTCCGGCGTGGTGGAATCCTCCGAAGATGAACGCTTTGTAAAAGGCCAGCCTGTACTTGTTACCGGGTATGGGCTTGGCGTGTCCCATTTCGGCGGTTACAGCGAATATGCCCGCGTCCCCGCAGACTGGGTTGTTCCGCTGCCGGACGGCCTGTCCTTAAAGGAAGCGATGATTTACGGCACCGCCGGCTTTACGGCGGCCATGTCCATTCAGGCGCTTGAAGATAACGGAGCCTCCCCGGATCAAGGAAAAGTCCTGGTCACGGGCGCGTCCGGCGGCGTCGGCGGCGCGGCGGTCGCGATGCTGGCGAAGCGCGGCTACCAGGTTGCCGCAGGCACAGGCCGCACATCGGAGAGCGACTACTTGAAGCGGCTCGGCGCGGCCGAGGTCATCTCAAGAGGCGAGATCTATGACCCCGAAGCGAAGCAAAGACCGCTGGATAAGCAGCTGTGGCAGGCCGCCGTCGATCCGGTGGGCGGAAATCAGCTCGCGGCTATCCTCAGCAAAATAGCGTACCGGGGCTCGGTCGCCGTCAGCGGGCTTACGGGCGGTACGAAGGTTCCGGCGACAGTGCTGCCCTTTATTTTACGCGGCGTAAATCTGCTCGGCATCGACTCCGTCTTCTGCCCCGCCGGTCTCCGGCTCAAGGTATGGGAACGGATGGCGGGTGACCTGAAGCCTGCTAATCTTGAAGCCCTTGTCGACCGTGAGGTAACGCTGGACGAGCTCCCGCAGGCGCTCGCCGATATTCTGAAATCGAACACGCGCGGCCGGGTGCTGGTGAAGGTGTCCTGAATGAACCGCTGAATTTCCAGTTATAACACCGTATAAACAACAAGCCTGCTCCCATATTTAGGAGCAGGCTTGTTGTACATCTCTTTTTTACTCAACCAGTTTCCATCCAAATCCAATTACCCGACCCTCCTGCGCTCCGCCTTTGTCATTCGGCCTTTGGCGCTGCCAAGAATCTTGACCCGCACCTGCCGAAAATCGGCTTCCATAAGTATAAGAGAAAGCATAATCAGCGTTCCGCCAATAAACAGATTAACTGTAAATGCCTCAAACCCAAAAGCAACGGAAAAGACGCTGCCAAAAACGCCTTCAAGCATCATAATCAGTCCGGCAGATGTCGCAGAGGTATGCTTCTGGGCTATAATTTGAATCGTCTGCGCGACAAAGGAACACAGGATACTTACATACAGCAAAGGGATGAGAGCGGCGGACCAATCGATATCGGCAATCCGCTCCGTCTCCGCGAACAGGAAAAAAATCAATCCGCCGGCGCCCTGCACCGCGGCCAGCATAAAAGCCACAATACTAACATCCGTCTCTCTTGCTCCATAACCGAGATATACAATCGAGCCGGCATAAAACAGCGCGCAAATCAAAGAGTAAATGTCGCCAATATTTATCGTAAATGCTTTGTTCCATACTCCTGTCAGTATTCCCATGCCCAGCATGCATAACGAGATGGAGATGAAGCTTTTGACCCGGAGCGGTTTTCGGTACAGGGCCCAGGCTATGAAAGGAATCAAGACGACATACGTGGCCGAAATAAACGCATTATTCGATGGAGTGGTATACTTGACGCCAATCGTTTGCGTGAGGAATCCGCCAAAGTTGAGCAATCCGGCAATCAAGCCTATTTTAAAATCCCTAAAGGTCATGTTAAATATCTTCTTATTGAAGAAAATAAGCACGAGCAGCGCAAAGAGAAAGCCTCGAAAAAAGTTGATGAATCCCGCCGAAGCGTTGGCGTCCAGTGCGATTCTGACTACCACAAACCCCGAGCCCCAAAGCAAAGAAATGAATAACAGCAGGACATTTGCCGTAGATCTTGTCAATTTCACTCTGTATACTCCCTCTCTATATAAAAAATCCTGCCTCGTTAAGAGACAGGATCAATCCGCTCTTCTATTGTTCTCATCAATTCGGAACGTCTACCAACATACTACACTGTCTTCATGTGGTCAACCAAAATTTAGGATACAGGTTCAGCCTATTACCCGGGAAATCCGGTTTTAAAATAGTCCAGCCCCATCGCTTCGCGCACTTCCAGCATTGTCTCCCGCGCAATCGCCCGGGCACGATTCGTGCCGGACATCAACAGATCGTCCACATCTCCGGGCCGAGCCGCATAATAAGCCCTGCGCTCCGCCATCGGCTCCAGCAGCTCCGCGATGGCTTCCACGGCGCGCCGTTTGCACTTCGCGCAGCCGATCAAGCCCTTGCGGCATTCCTCGCCGATCTCCTCCGCGCCTTCCGCCCGGAAGCAGCGGTGATACGCATAAACCGGGCAGATCTCGGGATGCCCCGGATCACCCTTGCGCACGCGCGAGGGGTCGGTCACCGCCTTGCGCATCTTAAGCTCCACCTCTTCCCGGGAGGAGTCGAGAAGAATCGCGTTGCCAAGACTCTTGCTCATCTTGGCGCTGCCGTCCGTACCCACAAGCCGCGGCGTATCGCCGACAAGCGCCCGGGGCAGGCTCAGTACGGGCCGGTACAGCTCGTTAAACCGGCGGACGACTTTGCGGGTTAATTCGATAAGCGGCAGCTGATCTTCTCCCACCGGAATGATCGTCGCTTTGCAGAATGTAATATCCGCCGCCTGACTGACAGGATAACCGAGAAATCCGTAGTACATCTCATCTCCGCCGCCGCTTTGCGCTTCCGATTTTATGGTCGGGTTATGACGCAGGCTGTTCACGGTAACGAACATGGAATAGAACTGGGTCAGCTCGGCGATTTCCGGAATCATCGACTGGACGAAAATGGTCGCCCGCCCCGGGTCGATCCCCGCCGCCAAATAATCCAGTACGATCTCCCGCAGATGCTTACGAATCAGCCCGGGCTGATGAAAATGGGTGGTCAGCGCCTGAACATCGGCCAGCATAATAAAGGTGTCGTACTTGTGCTGAAGCTGGGTCCGGTTCTTTAGGGTTCCTACGTAATGGCCCAGATGCAGCTTTCCGGTCACGCGGTCCCCGGTTAATACTCTCTCTTGATTCATTTTTCATTCTCCTTATTCGGTATATTGTCAACCTTAACCATCGCCACCAGCCGCCATCCAAGGCCATCACCCCCTTTCAAAATCTTCCTGTAAAGTGAAGAATCGGCTCTGTTGCTTTAATCAACAAAAAAAGCCCCGTCCTTATAAGGACGAGACTGCTCGTTGTGCCACCTTAAGTTGACCGTTCTATCCGGCATAGCTGCGCGGAATCGGCGGTCCTCGTTAGACGGTGCGGAATTGGCGGTTCACGCCTCTTCGATACCGTTCCCTCTGATAACGGCGGGAAACCCGGCGTATCCCTACGACCGGCGCGCCGGGCTCGGGACAGCAACTCGGAAGGCCATTCAATCGTATGCGGAACACCGGCTCGCAGCCACCGCCGGCTCTCTGCAAATTCCTATCATACGTCTACTTACCCTTCGTCTTCGTTGATTTATTTTGCAATTTCCTAAGGTCAATCCCGCAGCTTATGGAGGGGAATCTCCAGCACGACTTTGCCGATCAGCTTATCCTTCGCGACAAAGGGCGTGTCCCATAAATGCGCGTCGAAGCTGATATTCCGGTTGTCCCCCAGGAAAAAATAATGATCTTTCGGAACCGTAACCGGTCCAAAGGAGTAATCCATCTTCACGGTAAGGTATGTTTCGTCCACCTTGGCCCCGTTTCGGTACAGCGCGCCATCCTTAATCTGCACAATATCTCCCGGCAGTCCGATCAGCCGCTTGACGAACAGCTTCGTCTCGCCGGCGATGGGAGGATGGAACACGACGATGTCTCCATGCTTTAGTGAAGTGGCCCATAGCATTTTTTCCACAATCAGCCGGTCACCCACCTGGATAGTCGGAACCATCGACTCTGTCGGAACTCTCATCGCTTCGGCGACATAGCTGCGAATTAGCAAAGAAAGGACAATGGCAATTAGAAGGGTCGGTACCCAATCTTTAATCAGTTTGGTGAATTTGTTCACTTTTATTAACCTCCGTTAAATACCGTAAGCACGGGTAATCTTATCAAGTTCAGCCTTCAATAGCTGATCCACTGCCTTCGGAACGTGAATAATGAGCACCCCGCCGAATACGGTCTCCCATTTCCCGCCGCATTTAAGCACCCGCTTCCTGAATGATGCAAGCTCCGGCGACTGTGCGGCTTCCCGGCTGAGCAGCCTGACCATTTTCACGTAGTCCGATTTACGCACTGTTTCCACGTAGTAATAGACGCCGCGTTCTTCTTTCACTTTGATGATGTCACCCAGGGACAAGTCCGGTCTGAACACAGGTGTCTCCTCGATCCGGTATTCATTCTCGCCGATGCGGGTTACATCAAGAATTTCAATTTCGCGTCCCGCTTCATCGAAACAAAGCTGGAACTCCATAAAATCAGGCATCGGTTGCCTCCAATCACTGTTATGTACCTAGCTCTACAATAGACTACTGAAAGGTAAAATTCAAACATCGCCATTATTTGAGCGCCCAGGCGACGATTCGCTCGAACCAGCCCCACGGCAGCAGATTCCTGCCTCCGATCATCAGCCGGGAGCCTCTTCCGAGCACGTAGCGCAGGCGGGGCGAGCGCATCTGCACTATGCGCCCGATCAGGTCGGCAACCTCCTGCGGATCGGGGGCCGTATCGGCGGACTTGCGCGCATACCGGAGCACCGCATCCAGACGCGCTTGGTAAGGAGATCCATCCGTGGTGCTAATCTGCGACAGCCCCTTGTTCCATATGGCGGTGCGGTATGCCCCCGGCTCCAGCAGAACGACCTTCACTCCAAACGGCGACATTTCATGCCGCAGGCTCTCGCTGAAGCCCTCAACCGCGAACTTGGAAGCCGCGTAAGGCGCAAAGCCGGGAAAAGCGGCCAGACCGCTGACGCTGCCGATATTGATAATGAGCCCCGTGCGCCGCTCCCGCATCGCAGGAAGAATGGCCTTCGTTACCGCGACCAGGCCGAAAAAGTTCGTTTCCAGCTGCCGCCGCCACTCCTCCATCGGCACCTCTTCCACAAAGCCGCCCGCCGCGTAGCCGGCATTATTAACCAGGACGTCGATTCTGCCGTAAGCGGCCAGCACTCCCGAGACGGCCTGTTCGATCCCGGCAGGGTCGGTCACATCCATGCGCATCACATGCAGGCGATCCAGAACGCCGGACCGCTCTGCCAGCCGCTCCAGATCTTCTTTTCTCAATGGATCACGCATCGCTGCAATAACCTTAAAGCCCTGCTCCGCCAGCTTAACTGCCGTCAGCAGTCCGAAGCCGCTGGAAGCCCCGGTGACAAGGGCAACGCCGTCCGCGCTCCGGTTCTCCGATTGAGTCAATGAAACCTCTCCTTATCTCACTTTACCGGCCTCTCAAACCATCAGCCCAACAATCATGCTGATCAGATAGGCGGCGGGAACGAGAACGAGCTGACCGAGCAGCGTGCCCAGAAACCGGGAGCCCATGAGCAATACATATACCTTGCCGAGCCGTCTGCGGTGTTCCTCGCTGGCCGTCGCCTTGTCTGTAATCAGCCCGAGCTGCGGGTCGATGAAGATCGTCAGCAGGATCGTCGCCATCCCGTTAATAATCCCCGAGGCCTGGGAAGCGGTCGTGCTGTACTTCGGAATGAGATGGGCTGCGTACAGTGACGACATGACCCCCACCGTATAAAAGGCCGTAACGAAAATATTCAGCACGATCAACCGTTTTGGAACATCCAGATACCGGAAATAGTGCAGCCGGATTTTCGGCCGTCTGACATATTTGCGGGTATTTTTCAATTGTCCGATGGTGACGCTGGCCAGCAGCTTCGGTATGGAACCTTGGATCTCCAGCTTGGAAATGATGCGCGCGAACAGTCCGATAAATGTGGGAAACAGTCCGATCGCGATCAGCGTTCCGAGCGAGCCGCCCAGCAGGATAATCCTTAAATAATTCTTCAGGTGAAAGCTGGGATCTAATCTCGCCATATCCACAAAATTGGCAGTCAGCGGGGCCTGAATCAGATTGGCCGTCCTCGATACCAGTACAATAATGCCGGTCAGGGACAGCGAGATCGCGATTTTATTCAATTTTACTCCAGCGTACCGGACAGAATACGACAGCGTCTCGGCGGTGTGTATAATCATCGTAAGCAGAAAAACGACAAGCAGACTTCCGGCCATCCGTGTTCCTCCCAAGGCTCCGATCAACGATCCGCGGATATTCGCGGAGTTTTCCATGACTGGGTATATCATCCAAATATCATTCTAACACACAGAAGCCGCCAAGTCTTTGGCAAAAAAAATAACAGACGGTCCGCTGATGATGGAACCGCCTGTTATAGCTTTTTGCAACGTTAGCTGCCCTGGTCAACGTCAGTACGATCCGCCAGCCTCATCGCCCAGCGCCGACAGTACCGCTTCCTTGCGGCGGATGCGGAAAGTCAGGGCGAGATCGGCGGCAAAGCCAAGGACAGCCATGGGGAGCAGCACACTCCAGATATCCGCCGTTAGTGTGTACAGACGAATCATCAGCGGGTGAACGGCAACGAGGCATACAACCGATAATCCCCACCAATACAGAGAGAACAGCAGACAGATATGCCCGCTGAGATGATACTCTTGGCCTGAGTAATCCCACCAGCGGCGGCGGAACAAGAGCTTCAGCAAAGCCCCCGTGAAATATTCCACAGCCGACGGTACGATAAATGTTGCGGCCAGAAACATCGGCAGCGGCATGGCTGTACCTCCTAAAGCCAGCAGCAGCAGAGGAGCGATGCCATACATTGGTTTATACGGTCCTTTCATAAGCCCCTCTTTGCGGAACGTCCCGACGCTGTACCAATTATACATACCTTCTATAAGCCAGCCCAATATCGAGTAGACGATAAAATAAATAAAATATTCTCCCGGCAAACTGTGGGCCGCCTCCCGGCCCCAAGACAACAATCCCGACATGCTAAATTTCCCGCCTTCCTGTCCAATGGAATATCCATTTTTCCTGAAATCGGGCATAGTATGCCATCCTGGAAACGGGAATATACGCATAAAATCAGCCCCGCAAAGCGGGGCTTGAGAGGCCGTATGTGGTTTTCACGGACCTTATTTATTCAATTGGATATAAATGCCTGTCTTGTCATCCGATACTTTAAAACGGGGATAGCGAATACATTCAGCATCTTCCCGCTCAATTTGCAGCAGCCATTCCGCATAACGGCTAAGACCTGTCTGCGATACTTTACGAACCAGCGACTTTACCGCGTCTTCTTCAGCAGTGTTACCCTCATCGGGATAGAACAGGCCGTCCGACACAAGCAGCAGGCTTTGCAGCCTAATCCGGTTGATTCTTCCATACTCGAAAAATTGCTCCGCCTCCACCATCCCGTTAAGCACGGAATACCCTTCGGGCGTATTCATTTTTTGCTTGTTTGCCGCAATTACGGGCTTGACCGTCTCCCATAATTGATCTTTGGAGCGCACTCCCGCCTCAATGCCATCGATCCATATCCGCTTCGACTCATGATCAATCGCCGCAACATGATCGCGGGTGATCGGCCGGATTGACCCATCCTCATAGATCGCATAGATCATACAATCGCCGGCCTGAATGAACTCGATGAAGGAATCGGTTATGCGAATAAGGGCTGCTCCCGCTGTCCATAATTCATCCTTCGACTGCGGATTAATCCCGCACCGTTTCATTTCCTGGCCCAGCCGGAAGTTTGCTTCCCGCAGCAGGTCTTCCATTCCTTTATATTCGGCCGCCGTTACACTTTCAGCGTATTGCTTAATAATCTGGGAAGCGAGCCGGCCGCCGGTCTCGTTACCCTCCCCGCGGTATGGTACAAGCGAAGTAGCGCCGTCTACTACACCATAGAGCCCCAGTTCCTCATTCAAAATGACGGCATCCTCGTTCCACTCCCCTGTGCCTTGAAGCGAAATCCAATCCATTTCAATCATGTTAACCTTCCCCTGTCCAATATATAATCCATCCGGCAGCAATGCGCATCCATATCCCTAGGAGTTAGGGCATGTACGGCAGTAATTGTGCAGCGTATGCACGGAAATCAGCTTTCTGGTCCATCTCCAAATGGTTAAGGATTAGCGTAATCCGCTCCCAGCGAAGGCGCGCGTCTGCCGAAGGTTCCAGGCTCTCAAGCTTGCCAACCGCGCCTAGAAGCACACTATATTTCCTGTTTAAGGCATAGTTTCGGGAGATGGCCTCAATCGTCTGTGTTCGAACCGGCAAATATCCGGTGGCCTCCAGCACCTTGGCTTGGGCCTCGGAAGATGCGAGATAGTTCACCGCATCTTCCGCCGCACCCGCAGCCTTCCTGCCGGCCACGATGCCAAATGAGCTGATGTGGGGCAATAACACATTCCCGCCAGCAAGCGGCGCCGGAAGCATGCCATACGCAAATTTTCCGGCAATGTAATGATCCAGCCAAGGTATCATATTTGAATTTGTCATATAAAATAACGTCTTGCCGGATATGAAATCGCTGGGAGCCAACTGGCTGCGAAGAGGCTTCATGGCCTTTGAATCAAAGACAAGTCCGCTCCACACCCGAAGCAGCTGTTCCAGTCTTTGATTACCGGGCAGGCCGCTTTGCCGGGATTGCTCCCATAAATTCAGCAGGATAAACGGCTTCGAATCATCCATTACAAGCGCTTGCTCCCAGCCCGCCGAATTGCGCGCAGTTAGACCTGCTTTCCATGCCTTTGTTTTGAAACCAAGCTCTTCCAAAGAAGAGAAATCGATAATTTTATCCGCACCCGTCCATTTCATCAGGTCCTTATTGTAGAACATGACTGGAACGGAGACTCCTGCCGGAACCGCCCACAGCCGTCCGCCATAAGTGAATGGCTTGGCTGCCGCAGGCAAAGTCTCTCCGGGGAGAAGCGCATTGCCTGATACCGGCGCTAACGCCTGCATTGAAACCAGTTCAGAAAGTCCGTAGGAGCTGTCCAGTTCAACGATCTGCGGAGCCGTTTGGATCGATAGCGCCGCGAGCAGCTCGGTATACAATTCTTTATAGGAAGGGAATACTCTCACTTCCAGTTCAACACCCGGATGGGTCTCCTGATACGCAGCCAGCAGGTCCGACCAGCCGTCCGTATAGATCCAGCAGACCAGCTTCTCTTTTTCCGTGTCATACTGCTCGGGAACCCTCTTGACCTCAGTGAAATAGTTGGAATATACAATGACTGTAACCGTAATAATGACCAATAAAGCCGCCCATACGACACCGTTTTTTGTCATTGTCATCCTCCCTTTCAACTGAGTCCTTACACAGATAACCCTTTTCCGCCCGACAGCTTATTCGCAATGAGCAAAGAAATCAGCGTGCTTAACGTCAGAATCGAGGCAAGCGCCGCGCCCGTCCCATAGTTGGAGGTAAATACCTCGCTGTAGATCGTAACGGAAATCGTTGCTGTTGCGCCATAATACAACACCAGGGTCGAGCTGAGCTCGTTAATGGTTGTAATCCAGCTTAGAATCGCTCCCGATATTACCCCCGGCGCCATCAGCCTCCCCGTTGTCTTAAAGAAGGTCTTCATGGGCGGAACGCCAAGACTAATTGAGGCTTCCTCCACACTCCGGTCAAGCTGATGGAGAATGGCTGTGCTGGAGCGTATGGTGTATGGAATTTTACGCACGACATAAGCAATGACAAGAATAATCCAGGTTCCCGTCAGCACAATCGGCGGTTTGTTAAAAGCGACAATAAGACTTATCCCAAGCACCGTTCCCGGCATCACATACGGAATCATCAGAATGCCGTCGAGCGCCGCCGTAAGCTTGGATTTGCGCCGAACCAGGATATACGAAATCAGCATGCCACCAGCAACCATAATGATGATGGACAGGATGGAATACGAGTACGTGTGAATAATCGAACGGGGAACCCGGTACAGTACTTCCCTGTAGCTGTCAAGGCTAAACCCTGACTGAAAGACAGGACCCTTCGTTTTGATAAAAGACGTTAAGATTACAGTCAACTGCGGCAGTATCGAAATACATGCGGGAATAAAAGCGACAATCGTCAGCAGCGTCTTCGCCAAGGGCTTAAGAGGAATCAGCTTCGGTGTCCGCATGCCCGTCATCGAAAAGTTTTTGCGTGCGACGAAATAACGCTGAGTGAACAAGACCGAGGTGGAGAATAAAATCAGGATGATGCTCAGCGTACTGGCCATCGCCGGGTTGCCGCCCATTTCACTCACGAACTGCTCATAAGCAAGAATCGGGAGCACCTTGAAGCCTTGTCCCAGCAGCATCGGTGTACCGAAATCCGCGAAGGATGCCATAAATACCATGAGCGCCCCGGCCGACAGAGTTGGAAAAATCAGCGGCAGGGTCACGGTGCGAAGACGCTTCCAGGAGGTCATCCCGAGGCTTTCCGACGCTTCCTCCAGCGACGTATCGATCGTCTTCAGCGCGCCGGAGACGTACAGGAAAATATGCGGATAGAACTGCAGCGCGAATACGAACACGATGCCGTGCATCCCGTAGATTGACGGAACCGAAATGCCGAGGTCACGAATGAATCGGGTAATAAATCCGTTGTTGCCCATCAGCAAGATCCACGAATAAGCGCCAATGAACGGAGGCGATAAGAGAGACATCACAATCATGATCTGCATGAGACCTTTGAATTTAATCGCATATCGGGTAGATAAATAGGCCAGCGGAACTCCGATCAGGATAGCGCCTAATGTGGCAAGCGCGGATACCATAAAGCTGTTCAGCAGCGCCATACGGTAATATTTCAATGAAATGAAAGTAATATAATTTTCAATGGTAAAGCCGCCATCTTCGCTGATAAAACTGTTGATGAACAAAGTTACCAGGGGGTAAACAACGAAGACGCATAGCAGCAAATAGACCACGAGCGTCACTGCGGTCCAGAAATCCCATTTTCTAAGCAGCAGTCTCTGCCGGATTACATTGCCCGGATTAGGCTCAGCCCTCGATTGCACGATAGATTACCTCCTCGCCGCTGCCATTGTAAATGACGGATTGGCTCAGCTGAAGATCAAGATACACGGGCTGCTTCGGCTTGTAAATATCCCGCGTATACACCGAATGGTCATGTACCTCAATGGATTCTCCCGACGGCATTTTCACCGTATAGCTGACTTTTTCCCCAAGGAATGTAACCTCGTCAATCGTCCCCTGGTATCCATGATCCTCAGAGGGCTCTGTCGATATCTTTACCCGTTCCGGCCTAATAGAGAACAGTACCTTTCCGGAATGCGGCTTCAGAAGAGACAGCTCGGTTTCAAGTCCCATCAGCTTAATATTGGCGGGATTGCTAAGTGCGGCTCCTGCTTCACAGGTTCCGTCCAGAAAATTCGAGGTGCCCATGAAGTTCGCGACAAAACGGTTCTGCGGATACAGATAAATCTCTTGCGGGGAAGCAATCTGCTGGACGGTGCCATTTTGCAAAACGGCAATCCGGTCGGATACAGCGAGCGCCTCCTCCTGGTCATGCGTTACGTAAATGGTCGTGATGTTCAGGTCTTTTTGCAGCTTGCGGATATCCGTGCGCATCTTCACTCTCAGCTTGGCATCGAGGTTCGACAAAGGTTCATCCATTAACAACAATGCCGGACGAATGACAATCGCGCGGGCCAAGGCAATCCGCTGCTGCTGCCCGCCGCTCATGTTGGATGGTATGCGGTCTTTAAGATGCGTCAGTTCCACCATGTCGAGCGCCTCCAGCACTCGGGTACGGATTTCATCCTTGGACACTTTTCTCGCCTTCAGGCCATAGGCTACATTATCAAATACAGTCATATGGGGAAAAATCGCATAGTTCTGAAACACCATGCCGATATTGCGTTCATGAGTGGGGACATCGTTAATCAATTGATCGCCAAAATAAATATTTCCTTCTTCTTGTCTATAGAAGCCCGCTATCGTCCGAAGCAGCGTCGTCTTACCGCATCCGCTGGGGCCGAGCAAGGTGAAGAACTCGCCTTCTTCTATCGTAAAATGCGCATTATTAACCGCCTTTGCCGTACCGAAATATTTTGTTACATGATCGAAAACAACCTTGCTCATAAATATTCCCTCGCTTCCGGTAATGATGGGAACAGCGGCGGCAGCCGGTTAAAAGTGCCCTGCCGCCGCTCTCCTCCCTAAATACGTGATGCTTTATTCCTGTCCAGTCGTGATTCGGGTGAACTTTTTAATAATTTCGTCTTTGTTGGCCGCGGCCCAATCGAAGTTATAATCGACCAGCTTGATATCGCCTGTCTGCGGCAAACCCTCCACAGGAGCTACATCCTTACGCACGGAGCGGCGCTTGAATTCCTTTTGCACGATCTCCTGCGCGTCTTTGCTTACGAGGAAATCGACGAACTGCTTGGCCTGCTCGAGATTCTTGCTGCCTTTCATAATGGCTGCGCCGTCAGGTACAGCGGAGGTTCCTTCTGCCGGATAAATGATGCCGATTTGCGAGCCGCCTTCAATGTAACGAAGAGCCGCATCCTCAAGGGTAATGCCGAGCGCGAATTCTTTGTCCGGAACGGCGCGCTGCACCAGGCTTGAACCGGAAAGGATTTTACCGTCCATATTCGCCACCAGCTTCTTCACGTAATCCCAGCCCTTGCCGTCTTCTTTGCCGAACGCCGTAAGCATCGTCACCAGCTGGGTATAGGAAGAGCCGGATTTGGACGGATCGGCAAAAGCGATATTGCCTTTCCACTTCGGATCAAGCAGATCCTCCCATGATTTCGGCAGCTCAGCTTCAGACACCAGTTCTTTGTTGTAGGTGATAACCATTGGCAGCGCGTTGAATGGCGTCCAGTAGGAATTCTTATCTACGTAAGCCGGCAGCAGGTTGTCGAATTCTTTGGTCTTATAAGGCTGGAAATATTCTTTATAGGATTCCAGGGAGTCGGCGCCGCCGGCCCAGAAGACATCGCCAAGCGGATTTCCGGCTTCCGCCTGCACTCTTTTCAGCAGCTCTCCCGTACCTCCGGAGATCAAGTCCACTGTAATTCCTGTCCGGTCTTGAAATTCTTTAATAATGGGGTTGTTGATTTCCGCTGCATTCGGAGAGTACACCGTTAATTTCCCGCCCCCGGCCTTGCCGCCGCCGTCAGAGCCGGTAGTTGCGGCTGTATCGTCTTTAGCCCCGCATGCCGTGATCGTTACTGTCATGAGTGCCATAGCGACCAAACCTTTAAGCCATCCTTTTTTCATTTCTTCCCAACCTCCGCTTGATGTCAAGTTTTCTTTCATTGATTGAATCTATACCCACTATACTTACAGGCTTCCGTTCCCTCAATGGGACAAAATTTCGTAACTGTTTAAAAAAATGATTCCCATAAACAGTAAAATCGCCCCCTTTCGGGGACGATCCATTGATTTCACTAGATTTATTCTTAACATTAAACTAACGCTTAAATAACACAGAATTCACATAAATTCTCTTTCTCTACGGAACTCTGTAGGGGTCTTGCCTGTAGCCTTGCGAAATAACTGGCTGAAATAGCGTGAATCCTGATAACCGACGGCAAGCGATACTTCGTATATCCGCGAATCGGGGGAACTTAGCAGTTCCATCGCCTTTTCCATTCTCACCTGTGTCACATAATCAATAAAGGTAGTTCCCGTAGCTTTTCGGAACAGTCTGCTGAAATGAGCCTCACTCACATGAAACTGGGAAGCGAGCTGCTGCAAGGATAGATCTTCCGCATAGCGTGTCTGAATGAAAGCCTCCACCTGTTTGAAATGGGCGGCATCAGGAGTTACGGGCTGCTCTCCCCAGCGCTCAATATCGCCGAACTCAAGTACTCCGCTCTTCTGCCCCGAACCCGGGCGCTTGAAATGGAGCGCGGCGACCGCTTCGCGGTGAGCCTGACCCATGCTGTCGAAGCTTCGATGCGGCAAGCTTAGCCCAATAGCCAGTTGACTTTTACCTGAAATCTCTTGAATCCGGCTCCAGAGCTGCTTACTATGATCTCCCGAATCAGCCCCGATCATTAACGCTGCACGGTTCCCGCCCAGCGTCACAGGAGGTCCCATGAGTATATCCCATAACCGGTCATGCAGTTCATCCTTCAGCTTCTCGTGCCAGTAGGTATGGTCCTCATACTGAATCAGGGCAATGCGAAATCCTTCATTGCTAAGCCGATGATTATCGATAATCTCTGTCAACATCTTCACGGATTTAGGATCGGAAATCCCTAATAATTGGTCATGAAGAAGCTTCTCCAGCACAAGGGTATACCCTGCCGCCACCCATTCTCTGAGCTCCTGTTTGACCGTTTCATTTTCCCTGCTAGCCTTGATTTCTCCACAGACTTTCTCTATGACCTCCAATAACTCGTCCGGATTGGTAGGCTTTAATACATAATCAGCCGCCTTAAGCTTCACTGCCTGCTGCGCATAGGTAAAGTCATCAAATCCCGTTAAAAAAATGATGCGAATATCAGGGTGAACCCGCTGTGCTTCTTCCGCAAGCTGCATTCCATTCATACTCGGCATCCGAATATCAGTGAGTAATATATCCGGTTTATACTCCTTGACCGCTTGCAGCGATTGCTCTCCGTTCGAAGCCTCGGCCACAATTTCACATTCGAGAGCTTGCCAGTCAATCGTCTGCTTCAGTCCCTCCCTTATGAGCCATTCATCATCCGTAATCAACACTTTATACAACCCGCTCAACCTCCTTCGGATCAACAATACAAGGAATACGAATCATAACCTTCGTCCCTTTGCCCGCTTCACTCTCCACATCCAGCCGATACGCAGGCCCAAAATGCAGCTCCAGCCGTTTCTTCAAATTGTGCAGGCCGATTCGCGTCTTCGCGGACTGTGCGCTTTCTTCTTCATGCTCCCACAGCTTCGCAAGCTTGTCCCCGGTCATTCCGACGCCATCGTCCTCCACGATGAATTGTACATTCCCGTCTACGACGCCTGCCCAAATTAATAATTCCCCTTCGCCTTCCTTCATCTCCAGCCCATGCCCCACCGCATTCTCCACCAGCGGCTGCAGCAAAAGCTTCGGTGTGTAGAAATCCAGAATCTCCTCGTCAATATCAAGCTCGATGTTAATTTTGTCGCGGTATCTAAGCTGAACAATCGTCAAATAGTTGCGTATTTGCTTCATATCCTCGCGGATTGGAATGACCGGATTACCGCGCCGGATGCTGAACCGCAGCAGGTTGCCAAGCGATAAAGCCACTTTGCTGATCGCATCCATCCCATGTATCCGCGCCATCCAGTTAATCGAATCGAGTGCATTATATAAAAAGTGGGGCGTAAACTGCGCCTGAATCGCCTTGATTTCCGCCTCCTGCACCTGAATCTGCTTCTCATAGCCTTCGCGGATTAACCGGTTGATCTGCCTGAGCATCGTATTAAAGCTGCGTCCCAGATGGCCGACCTCGTCGTTGTATTTTGAAGGAAAGGTAACGTCCATCCTGCCCTTCTCGACCTCATTCATCAATAAGCGAAGCTTGCGTAGTGGACGTGTCATATAGTCTGATAGCAAATAAGCAACGCAATAACTGATCAGTATGCAAGAAATCACGATAAATATCGTCAAATTACGGATGCTGTGACTTTCCTTCGTCAATACGCCAATTGGCACGGCACTCACCATTTTGAAACCGGAGGAATCCGAGGAGTCATAAATAATCATTTTGTCAGACCCTTCATCCACTGCGGAAAAATAGCCCTTGGTGCCGCTCAACACTTCATCCATATAGCTTTTATTCAGACGCGTTCCGACCTGCTGCTTGGAGGGGCTGCTGGAGATGACATATCCGTTCGCATCCAGCAAATACACCTCACCGCCGGGATACTGGTGAGCCTTCTGATACTTGTCCGCCAGCGCGGACTCCTTAATATCTACTATGAAATATCCGAGCGTCTCCCCGGTTTCTATAGATTTCAAAAGCCTTCCCGAGCTTAATACAGCCCCGTAATCCTCAATTTTCTTAAGGGAGTAATGGGTATCCCAAGCTGCGCCGCCGTCCGCAATTCTTGTTTTGCGAAATAACCCCCAGTTCGGCTGGTAGTCACGATAGGCGGGCGGCAAGAAATCGCCTGTGAAATAACGTTCTCCGTTCGCCCCGATCACATACAGCTGTATGTCCCAGGATTTAAAGCCCAGAAAGCTCTTCAAAATTCCGTTTACCGTCTGCTCATCCTCATACTTCTCGGCCACGCTCCGGGATGATGATTTGGATAATATCTCCTGTATTTCCTCGTTGCTGTATAAATACATGGATAATTGCTCAATATCCTGCACAAAATCGGTTAAGCTATGATTGACCTGAGACAGGTTCTCCAATATAATTTCGTAGGCCTTGATCTGAATTTCTGTGGAAGCCTTGCGGTACGAGAACATACCAAGCAGTCCGAGGGGCAATATCGTGATGATCAGCAGCAGAAGCATTAATTTCGTTCTTAAACCCATGGAATGGAACTGCTTGATCCGATTCATGTTGTGCAACTCCCTCTCCGCCATCAGAATTGCTGTTAAATATATCACAATCCGCAGAGAGGCGACAACAGATATTCTCAAATTCGAAAGGGCTGGAATCACATTGAAAAAGGCACAACCCTGAAGGTTATGCCCGAATATACGGCCTGCATGCGCCGTATCGTTATTTAGGGTACTGCTCTTTAAGCGATGGAGACTGGAGCGGGCTGTCATTCAGCTTTCGGAGGGTTTCCAGCTTCATATCGCTGTGGACTCCGTAATAAGGACCATACTTCTTCTCAAGAACGACTCCAGCAAAAACATCCTGCCGCTTCTGCCGGTAACGGGCGTTTCGATTCCGATCACGCATTTGCATTTTCCTCCCTAAGGCAAAATGGGTTACAGATCAAGAAAGTGCGCCGCCAAACAACAGGTTGGAAATTCCGGTATGTACTAACAGTATACTAGATGAGCAGGCATAAAAAAACAGGCTGTCCCAAAGGAAAGCCCATTTTTCTTAAAATATAAGAATTTATAAGCTGAGCGCTTATCATTTTGTCTTATATTTATACGAGAAACGGTACCGTCCGCCCCTAAAAGGACGGCGATGCCGTTTCTTCTTGAAATTTTATTTTTTCGGCACAGGGTCTGGATGGGCGGTTGGAGCAGGTTTGGCTTCCCACTCGTCCGCTTCGGGTTCGATATCTACCCCGTTTTCCATCTTCTTGATCTCGGCGAGCGAGTCTCCCTTTCTATTTTCCCGATTGCGGATTTCCGCTTCGTTTTGGATTTGATCGGCCATGCTTATCTCCTCCTTCTTAAGGTTTTACTTATTTGCCTCATAGTTATAGTTGCCCGGTGATCCCTTTTACAAACATGCTAAATGTTCTCTGGAGCCGGCACTTTGATTCACAGCCGTAATCCCTTATCATGAATAGAAAAAGGACGGCAAGGGGACGGGAAGATTGAAGCTGCTTTATAAGACGCGCGGAGACGGGCATGATATTGAAGTATACGATACGGATGAATGGTACGGCGAGAAAGGGCGCTTCCGGCTGCTGCAATTTTCGGAGGAAGCGGTTCAGGGAGCGGTGGACTTGAATCATCCGGAGCGGATCATGTTCGAGTATCCGAGAGCAATCCTTCATTTGATGGAGTGGAACAACCCGGCATTTGAGGACGTATTCATCATCGGGCATGGGGTCGGGACGATTTCCGGCCATTTATCCGGCAAAAAAATGATAACCGCAGAGGTCAGTCCCCAGATTGCGGAAATCAGCAGAACGTATTTCGGATACAGCGGGGATTCGGTGAGGATCGGCGACGGACGCCGCACGCTTGAACAACAGGGGGACGAGTCCTTCGATTATATCGTTCTGGACGCATTCAGCGACAAGGGCACGCCTCGGCATTTGATCTCGCAGGAGTTCTTCCGCCTGGTCAGGACGAAGCTTAATCCCGGCGGAATAATGCTGATGAACCTAACGGGAAAAGGCGGAAATGACCGGCTGATCCAAGCGGTTCACACGACACTCACTTCGGTATTCCCCCATACGGAAGCGTTCATTCTCCCCGATAAAGACGTCTCCAGCCTGAAAAATATGATTCTCGCTGGCAGCGGCCGGCCCATCGGCTTCAAAGCCCGCCAGATGGCGGGCTTTACCGGGACGGCGCTCCCTCCGGGGCATATCCTGACGGACTAAAAGCTACCGCTTCGCCTGCACCGCAATCCCTTCCGCTTTCAGCCGGCGGCGCAGCTCGGCGGCAAAAGCGGCGGCGCCCGCCCCGTCTCCATGAATGCAGACCGTCTCCGCTTCAAGCGGGACTACCGTGCCGTCCACAGCGGCAACCGCTCCTTCCTTTACCATGCGGATCACTTGGCGGACCGACTGATCCATGTCGGTAATGACGGCTCCCGGCTGACGGCGCGGTGTCAGCGACCCGTCAGGCTGATAGGTACGGTCGGCGAATACTTCGCTTGCCGTGGACAGTCCCGCCTCGCGGCCGGCGGCAAGCAGCTTACTTCCGGCCAGGCCGTACAGCACTAGAGACGGGTCGAATCTGTGCACGGCCATCGCTATGGCATCGGCAAGCGGACAGGATGCTGCCGCCATATTGTACAAAGCGCCATGCGGTTTCACATGCCGTAGCTTCCCTCCCTCCTGCCGGACGAAGGCCTCCAATGCTCCGATTTGGTACGTGACAAGATCGAACGCCTCTTCGGGAGAAATGTCCATGTTCCTTCTCCCGAAGCCCGCAAGATCGGGCAGGCCCGGATGGGCTCCGATACTTACCCCCATTGCCAGCGCGGACCGGACCGACTTACGCATGACAGAGGGATCGCCCGCATGGAGCCCGCAGGCAATATTCGCCGAGGTGACCTCGCGCAGCAGTTCGTCATCCGCGCCGATGGTATAAGCGCCAAAGCTCTCCCCCATATCACAGTTTAAATCCACCTCTAACATGATAACCCTCCTTCAGCTTCAGCCTGACCATCATTTCAAGCCGCTTCAACTTTCGCTCCTGGCATATATATAGGGATTCGGCTTCTCGGGCCGTTACTTCCCGAAACTGGATATGTCCTCCCGGCGCAGCCTGGGCCATTACGGGGAGATCCGCGCTTATGACCTGCGCAATCTTCGGATAGCCGCCCAGCGTCTGGCGGTCGGCCATCAATACAATCGGCTGCCCGTCCGCCGGAATCTGGACCGTCCCAAGCGCTACGGCCTCGGAAAGATACTCTCGCGGCGACTCCAGCATAAGTGATGGTCCGGCCAAGCGGTAGCCCATCCGGTCCGAATGGGGAGTTACCTTGTAGGATGACTCCGCAAAAGCTTGACGGCTGTGGAGAGTGAAATCTTCCCACTGGCGGCCCCGGATGAACCGGATTTCCGGGTTTGAGCTGTAGGCCGGAATAACCGACCAGGGAACGGTCCAGGAAACCGCATAAAAAGAATCATCTCCCGTAAGCGCCGCTAGAGCCCGCAGGCGGCCCTGGCCTACGGGCAGCTCATCTCCCGCTCTAAGCGCTCTCCCCTCAAATCCGCCGATTCCTGCGCGTAGGTAGGTGCTGCGGCTGCCCATCACCACGGGGACATCCAGTCCGCCGGATACTGCCAAATACGCCCGGCAGCCCGAAACCGGCCGCTTAAAGATCAGCCTGCTCCCTCTGCGCACAAATACGGGACGCCACATCGGCACATCCCTCCCATCGATAACAGGACTCATATGGCCTCCCGTTATCGCAATCCAGTGATCCTGGTCAAATTCCGCGACAAAGCCCGAGAGCGTAATCTCAAGCGCCGCCGCGCTATCATCGTTCCCGGCAATCCAGTTCGCTATGCGGTGGGCGGTACGGTCCATCGCCCCGGAGACGATAACGCCGTATTTTCCATAGCCCGTTCTTCCAAGATCTTGAACGGTCGTAAGCAGGCCTGGCTTATGGATTCTTATGCTCATGGCTGCATCCCCCGCAATCTCCGGTATTCTTCCGGTCCGATGGGGCAGAACCGGATATAATCCCCGCTCTGCAGCAGCGTCGGCGGCGAGTCGCCTGGCCGGAACAGTTCAAGCGGCGTCCTGCCGATGATCTGCCAGCCTCCAGGTGTCTCTATTGGATAGATCCCGGTCTGCGAGCCGGCAATGCCGACTGAGCCTGCGGGAATGCGAAGCCTGGGTGTTTTTTTTCGCGGCGCCGCAATCGTGTCCGGCATTCCTCCCAGGTACGGAAAGCCCGGCGCAAAGCCAATAGCGTACACAAGATATTGTCCTCCGGCATGGATCGAAACGACTCCCTCCTCAGATAAACCGTTCAATTCCGCCACATGCCCAAGGTCCGGGCCAAATTCGCCGCCATAGCAGACTGGAATGTCAATGATCCTTGTGCTCTCAGCATGCTGACCGTCTCCAGTCGGCATCAGTTTATCGCGCAGGATAGAACATACATGGCCAAACGCCGTCCGGTTCCGCTCCGGAATACGCAGCGCCGCCAAATCATAAAATACGCTTATCGCAGCAAAGGAAGGCACACATTCGATAAAGCCGGGGAAGGGATCTTGCTCAATCCGGTGTACAGCCGCTCTAATCTCTTTGTGAATCTTTGCACTAATGCTCTGGCCAAATTCAACTAATACCGCCGAGTCTCCCAGAGGGTAAAAAGACCATGCCATCGCTTGCGCCCCCTTTTTCATAGACAGCTATTGTCCGTACTGCAGTCAAACGAATCGCGCCGTCTTTTTCTTTAAGGATACGGGATGCGCACAGCCGGGTAAACCTTTTTAAACTGAAATTAACGCTTCTTCCTGAATGCCGCCCATCCGAGGAACAGCAGAAGAACCACGGCCAATGTCCCGAAACAGGCGAACACCCCCATCATCCGCTCCCCAAAATGCATAAGGGGCATGCTGCGGAAGGAGAACGCCGAGACGCTCATGCACAGCATACCCATCCCGATTAGGAGAATCGCGATCAGCCATTCGATTTTTTTCATACGCGATCCTCCCCCGGCTTCCGCCGCAGATCAAAATAAAGTTCAAAGCATGTCCCCTCTCCCGGTCTGCTGGCAACGGTTATCTTTCCTCCAAGCAGCCCCGCCAGCTTATGTACGATGGACAACCCGAGGCCGGTGCCGCCATGCATACGGGAACGTGATTTCTCCACCCGATAGAAACGTTCGAATATAAAAGGAAGCTCGGCCTCGGGGATTCCGATTCCCGTATCCTGCACGGCAAGCTTCACTGAAGCGGATTGGAACGACAAGAGAACGCCAACCGTTCCCCGCTCCGTGTACCGGATTGCATTTTCCAGCAGATTCAGCACAATTTGCTCCATCCGGGCTCCGTCCGTATACATCCTATGCGGCGTTCCTTCGACAGTGCAGTAGAGTTCCAGATTTTTGTCCTCGGCTTTAAGTCTCACCTTTTCGACCGCCTGCTCCACCAGCTCAGCCAAGTTGATCCATTCCGGCGAAAGGGTTATTTTGCCTTCCTCCATCTTGGCCAGCTCGAACAGATCGTCCACCAGATGCTGAATCCGCCGCGCTTCCATATAAATGATGTCGAGATACCGGTCCTTCTCCTCTTCCGTGGCGTACAGCCGCTCTTTGACCACATTCGCATATCCTTCCAGATACGTGATCGGCGTCCGAAGCTCATGCGAAATATTGGCAAAAAACTCCTGCCGCGTATCCCGGTAGCGCTGAAGATCGACTGCTAAATCGTTAATCGCTCCGGCAAGCGCGCCGATTTCGTCCCTGCTCCCGATATCGACTCTCGTCTCCAGCTCCCCGGCGGCAATCTTCCGGGTAGCCTTCTGCATCTGCAGCAGCGGTCGGGACAGTAACTGGGCGATAATCCAGGTGCTGCCCAAAGCGAGCAGGAACGCTCCGATTCCGGAAAGAATCAGCAGATTCCGCACCCCTGCCAGCGACCGGTCCATCCTTTCTGTGGAGGCCATTAGATACAGGGCAGAGCCAACTTTCCCTTCCTTTACGATCGGTTGGCCCGAGACGAAATAGCGCCCGCCTGCCGGGTCCGCATAGAGAAAATTCACCTTTTTTCCAGAAAAAATCCTGCTCACATCCGAGACGCGGATAAATGATTGATATGCCGGGTCTTGTACGCCCGAGTGCATAATAACGCTTCCGTCCTGACGCACATTATAAATGCTGACCGCCGAAAATTCGGCGAACGTCCCTATCATTTCGCTGGTGCCGCCCTCCGAGGATTCGGCCATAACGGTGAAGTGGGAAGCCAATTCCTCTGTTTCCGTCTTCATATTAGCCAAATAAAAGCTGGTGAACATCCGGTCGACCGCAACCCCCAGAAACAGCAGCACGACGAGAAACAGACCGGAAATAACAAGGCCCAGCTTCAGGCCGATTACGTTATTTTTCATTGGATTTCACCGGCGCCTGAAATTTATAGCCCACGCCCCAAACGGTCTGAACCGGGTTGTAGCCGAGACCTGCTTTTTGCAGCTTTTCGCGTATATTCTTGATATGGGTGTCCACTACCCGCGTTTCCCCCTCGAAGTCCATACCCCACAGCCGCTCCACTAGTTCATCCCGGCTGAAGGCGCGCTGGAGGTTCCCGGCCAGAACGGCCAGCAGATCGAATTCCTTTGGAGTCAGCTCGACCCCGGTATCCATAACGGACGCCTCTCGCGCATCCGGACGGATAACCAGCCCAGGAAATTCCAGTACACGCTCCCTAGGAACCGCTTGCTGCGCCAAAGACGCTCTGCGGATCAGCGAATGCATCCGGGCAACCAGTTCCTCCGGCTCGAACGGCTTGGTCAGATAATCATCTGCCCCGATTTCAAGGCCCCGGACCTTGTCCTTCGTCTCGGAGCGGGCGGTCAACATCAGAATGGGCACACTGTCCTGCGCCCTGACGGCCTCGCATACCTGCCAGCCATCCATATCGGGCATCATCACGTCCAGCAGCACGATATCAAAATTCCCGCTGCCGATAAGCTTCAGCGCCTCCCGCCCCGTGGATGCTTCGCTGACTTGAAAGCCTTCCTTCATCAAATAAATACGCAGCAGATTTCGCATATTCCATTCATCGTCTACAACAAGCACGCGCAGCTGCGCCATGATCGTCACCTTCTTTTATACGATATATCTGAGAGAATACATTCATTATACACGCCGGATATGTGGAAAATATGTTGCCTCCGTTTACGGCCAGCCGTCTTCTCATTATCGTTTATCCTGAAAGTGCAATCAATATGGCAAAAGCAAAGCCATCCCTGGTTCGGGATGGCTTTCGGGATGGCTTTCGGTTTGCCGCAGGCAGCGGCTAATCTGCCTCTCGCTATGGAAGATTTCTGCCTCTGTCCGTTGCCGAATTTGGCGGGTCACAGGAAAGATTCCGCCAACGCCAGGCGCGGCCTGCTTAGGCCTTCACGCTAACTTCCGGGTTTACACAGGTGATCGGCGTTCCTCCGCCAAGCACCGCGAAGATATTCCGGGCGCACAGTTCGCCCATGGCTACTCTGGCTTCGTTAGTGGAGCTGCCCACATGGGGAGCCAGCACCACATTTGGAAGCTCGGCCAGTCCCGGCGCAAGCTCCGGTTCGGATTCGAATACGTCGAGGCCCGCTCCGGCAATGACGCCGCCTTGGAGCGCGGTCACCAGTGCCTGCTCGTCGATAATGGGTCCCCGCGAATCGTTGATCAGGATGGCGCTCGGCTTCATGAGCCCCAGCTCTTCCGCACCGATCAGATGGCGGGTCGCAGGCAGCAGCGGCACATGAACGGATACGAAATCCGATTCTCTCAGCAGCGTATTCTTATCTGCGAAAATCCCGTCCGTCTCTGCCTCAAAATCGGGATTCGGCTGCTGATCGTTGTACAGTATCCGCATATTGAAGCCTTGAGCGCGCTTCGCCACGGCCCTGCCGATCCGGCCTCCGCCGAGTATGCCGATGGTCTTGCCGCTGACTTGGGCGCCGATCAGATTCATCGGGCCCCAGTTCTTCTTGCCGGCCCGCACATACGAGTCGCATTCCACAACCCGCCGGGCGGCGGACAGCAGCAGGGCAAAGGCAAAGTCGGCGGTGGCATCCGTCAGAACGTCCGGCGTATTGCTGACATATATGCCGTGTCTCGATGCGGCCTCGACATCAATATTGTTGTAGCCGACGCCGTAGTTGGCGAAGATTTTGCAATCCGAAGCAAGCGCCCGGCACACATCTTTATTGACTCCTACGGACACAGTCAGTACGGCGTCGAAGCCCCGGGCATTTTCAATCAGCTCTTCAGGGCTGAGGCTCCGCTCCTCCGGATTCATCACCACTTCACATTGCTCGCGCAGCAGAGCCAGAATATTATCCCCAAGCGGATATGTAACATAGACACGGGCTTTTGACATGAATGATCCACTCCTTTTGGAATTTTTGAAATTGAGCATTTTTGAATTTGAACATTTTGCTTAATACTGATTTATTCTCAGGCCGGCCGCAAGCTATCTTGCCATCCAGCCTCCATCCACGCAAATAATCTGTCCGTGAATATAACGCGCGGCCTCGGAAGCGAGAAAGACCGCCGTCCCGCCCATGTCCTCCGGCGAACCCCAGCGTTTGGAAGGAATCCGGTCCATAATCTGCCCGCTGCGGACCGAATCGTTAATCAGGGCTGTATTCATCTCCGTCGCCATATATCCGGGCGCAATGGCATTGACATTCACTCCCCGCGAGGACCATTCATTGGCCAATGCCTTGGTCAACTGGGCAACCCCTCCCTTCGCCGCCGCATAGGCGGGCACGGTTAAGCCGCCGGAGAAGGACAGCAGGGAGGCGATATTGATGATTTTGCCCGAGCCTCTTGCGAGCATCCGTTTCCCAAATGCCTGGCACAGCATGAACACCGAGCGAAGCTGAACCTGCATGACCAGATCCCATTCTTCGATAGGAAAGCTTTCTGCCGGATGGCGGCGCTGAATGCCCGCGTTATTGACCAGAATGTCGACAGGGCCGAACTCCCCCTCAATATTCGCGGCGAGTTCTTCGCCCGTCTGCAGCTCCGCCAAATCGCAGGCGACCGCATAACAACGGCGGCCCAGAGCTTCGATCAGAGCCAAAGTTTCCGGGCACTCCCCGCTTCGCTGAACGGATACGATATCCGCTCCGGCCTTGGCCAGCGCGACCGCCATGCCCTGTCCAAGCCCCCTGTTGCCTCCAGTAACAACCGCCAGTTTACCTTCCAGTGAAAAATCGGATAAATCCATAGTACGGTTCCTCCATCTCCTGTAATATGCGGCGGCGTGAACTAAGCTGCGATTCTTGGCCGCCGCTATCTTTATCGTGCATTAGGCCGCTTTCTTGTTTGTTCTCGTTTGAACCGCTCCAGGCAGCGTTGCGGTAATAAGCGCAGATATGACCAGCAGACCTACAAGGCTGTATACTCCCACATTATAATTGAAGATTTGAATCAGAAATCCGACAATATAGGGTCCAAAGAATCCGCCCAGATTCCCGAGCGCATTGATGGCTCCCCGGGCTCCGCCTGCGACTTCCTTGCTGAATAAACGCGGAGGAATCGCCCAGAACACTACCCCTGCGGCTTTAACGAAGAATCCGGCGCCGATGAGGAAGACGTATGAGAACCAGATATTCCCGTGAATCGTGACAGACAGCAGCAGGCACAGCGCGAACCCCAGAAGCGGAATAATAACGAATTCCCTTCTCCGTCCGGTCCGGTCGGAGAGGTTCGAGAACAGCAGCATCCCCGCAATACACGCGATCCACGGCAAGCTGGACAATAGGCCCACCATGCCCATTCCGCTATTGGTCAATTTCTTCAGCATGGTCGGCAGCCACATGGAGAATCCGTAATCGCCCGACTGGTAGCAGAAGTTCAGGGCAATGAGCTTCCACAAGGATTTATTGGGCAGCAAATCCTTAATCGATGCCTGCTTCACCTGATTCTCCTGCTCAATCGCCAACTGCTCCTCTTCCAGCTTGCCGACAATGTAGTCTTTCTCTTCCTTGCTGATCCATTTGGCCTGCTGCGGACGATCACTGACCATGAGCAGCCAGGGGATAAGCACAACCAGCGAAACAATCCCTTCTATAATGAACATCTCGCGCCAGCCGGAAATGGAAATGATGAACCCCGAAATAGGACCGGTAATAATGGCGGCGATGGGCGCGAACATCAGCACGATGGCGTTGGCCCGGCCTCTTTCCTCATTGGGGAACCAGTTGCTGCACATCGTCAGGACAACCGGCAGCATACCGCCCTCCGCAATACCGAGACAGAACCGAAGCACCAGCAGCTGAGTCGTACTCGTTACCAAGCCGCTTAATATGGAGACAACGGCCCAAAAGGGAATCACCCAGGCAATGAACTTTTTGCCGCTGCTCTTGGCGGCGATTTGTCCGCCGGGGATTTGCAGAAACAAATACCCGAAGAAGAATATTCCCGCCGCGAAGCCGGCCATGCCGGCAGTCATGCCGAGCTCTTTATCCATTCCGCCAGATATGGCAAAGCTCACGTTGACACGGTCCATGAACGAAATAATGCACACTATGAGCAGCGGAGGTAAAATCCGTTTCCAACGGCTGCCCGGTATTTTTCGAGTTTCGCTGATCATTCTCACTGACACCCCTTGTTATAAGAAGTTTTCAAGCGAATAGACCTACATTATGGCTTCGTTGATCTTAATGACCACCCTGCGGATTGATATCTTGCCGCCATGCTCCCAGATCGGCCGGTGAACATCTTCGGGGAAAAAAATTGCGTAATCCCCCGGCTCCAGCACAAGCTCCGTCTCTCTGTCGATCTCGGCGTAAAAAATCGCATCCTTGGTCTCCAGCAGCGTCTCCGTCACCGTGTTCTTGCCCAAATCGACCGCAAAGCCGATTCGTTCCTTGCCCTCCACCGAGTAGTGTACTTCAACATATTTGCGGTGGACTTCCGGTCTGGCCTCCTCTTTCTGCCGGGTTGTGACATCGAAGACCTGGACAAAGAAATCGTCTCCGTCAATCGGATAAATGCCCGTCTCCATGTGCGCAAACTCATGCTGATGCTCCTGCAAATACCGGACCGCCCGGACCACTGGCTCCGTATATTTTTTCTCGATCGGTTCTCCGCTCTCAATGTTGGAAAAGATCATGGCCGCTCACGCCTTTCTGCATTCAATAAGGGGTATTGGGATCGGTCAACGCCAAGTCTGCCGCCAAGCTATAAGATAGCAGTGCTTACCTTTACGATCACCTTGCGCAAAGAAGCGCCGCCTCCATTCTCACAGCCCGGACGATGAACATCCTCGGGGAAAAAGACGGCGAACTGCCCAGGCTGCATCAGAAGCTCCATTTCATTCTCGGCCTGCTTATAAAAAATAATGTCCTTCTCCGCCACCAGATCCTCATCCACCACATTGTTTCCCGTGTCCGCCGCAAATCCGATCCGCTCATTGCCTTCCACGGAAAATTGCACATCGATGTATTTCCGGTGCACCTCCGGCCGGGTATCCTCTTTCTTCTTGGTCACCAGATTAACGACCTGGGCGTAAATTTCCTGTCCCTCAATCGGATAAACTCCGGCATCCATGGACAGAAACTGCTCCCGGTTGTCCTTTAAATACTGAAGGGCTCTTGTAATAGCTGGCGGATACTGCCGCTTCGTTTGTTCCAATGTTTCAATACTACCGAAATACATGGCTGACCCTCCCAGTTCCTTTACCGGCTTAACGAGTTTGCAAATTAGACCGGTTAAGGAAAAGATTGATGATTGCGCTTTCAACCCCTTGTTGTTTGGTCAAGCGCTGTGCAGCAACGCTTAACCAATCATCGTCACCTGTAATAAGGGTGATCCTCAGACGGAGCACGGCGATCCTCCTCACTGCCCTTGGCTCCCAGAAAAAAGATGTATTTCATACGGGTGCCCGGAGACGCCACCGTGGGATGATAGCCATTCGGAATAATGACCGCATCACCCGAACGGACGATTTCCGCCTGCTCGGTTCCGTCCATCAGCATTCCCACATGAATGCCGAAGCCGTGTGAGGGAATATCGAAATAAAAGTAGATTTCCTCCAGCGTGCCGGAGTGATGATGCGGCGGCCAACTGGTCCAGGCTCCATCCTGCCCTGTAGTGATGCCTGTTACGATACGGCTCGCCCGGTCGGAGCGGATCAGCAGATTCACGATATCACGGGTATAGTTATACCTCCCGTGGATTTCCTTCTCACGGTAGGCGATGCCATAATCGGCATAAATCAACTCCCCGTCGCTCCACGCTTCAGCCGCTGCCATAACGAGCCTGGATTGTTCCGAGACGCCCTCAACGCTGACCGTTTGACCTCTCGGAACATACAGGCCGTCCCCCGGCAATAACGTGTACTCGCTGTTTACAGCCGCGATCCGCAGCTTGCCTTCGATGCAGACCAGACTTGCCTCGCTGCCCTCCAGCTCAATGGTTTGCGCCCCGCCCGAAGGCAAGTTCAGTACGAACAGCTCCAGAACCTCCAGCTGGCTGTTCCCGGGTCCGACAATCCGGTGCAGTCCCGGCCTGCTTGGCGCAGTAAATTTCAGCTCCATCTTCTCCTCCTCGAACAAGCTTGTAACTGCTCAGCAATTGCTTACATTCGAATTTTAAAATGAAAGCGCATCATTGTCAACAAGTATTTCTGTCGACAATGATAGACAAAAGAACTTCCCCCAAGCGCTATCGGCTCGGGGGAGCGGCTAACCTGCCTTTAGAAATCTTTTTCATCAGAATTCTTTTTTATCGATCCAGCTGTTGTAGTGAAAGTGATTGCGAAGTGCGGCCAGAATCTCCTCACTGCCGCCTACCTTCAGCGCGGCCACAATCTGGCGGTGCTTATCGACCACCTGGCGTTTGTATTCAAACTCTCCCTTGCCGAACTGGCGGCGCGTTCCCACAATCAGAATCGCCCGGCACAGCTTGTCTATGTTCGCCCAGAAGAGCTTGATGAACTTGTGGTCGATCACCTCGAACGGCTTGGTGTGGAACGCAATATCCTGCGCCGCGAACTCGTCGGCATCCTTGTGGCTCAGCGCCAGCTCCATTCTGTCGACGGAAGTCTCCAGGAAGCGGATAATATGATCCCGCGCTTCGGGCGGAATGTGGCTGAGCGCAAACGATTCCAGCATATAGCGGACATTATAGAACTCGTTGACCTCTTTTTCGGTAAGGACCTTTACGACAGCCCCCTGCTTCGTAATATCCAAAAGACCTTCGTATTCCAGATTGCGGAACGCTTCCCGCACCGGAGCGCGGCTTAATCCATATTCGCTTGCTATCGCGGTTTCCGTCAGCTTCAGCCCATTCTCCAACCCGCCGCCAACGATCTTCATCCGCAAAATATCGGTCAGCTGCTCTCCCAACCCTATGTTAAGCTTCGGATCAATCATCAGGTTAACTCCTTAAAATACATGTCGACATTCAGATTAAGTGTATCACAACGGGCAAGAAAAGCGCTATATAAACTGAACTTTTGTTTTACATAAGGATTGCCGCGGACTACGAGAAATGCTTGGAGTTCCGGTCGCTGTTGTTTTCGGATTTCGCTGAGCGCTCCTTCACTTCCAAGCTTCCTCTTCGCCGCTCCGCCTCTCATTCATTCCAAAGTTCAATTTAGCTAGCTTCTTATCCCTTTGTCTTTTTTCCCGGTTATGTATACCCCCGCAAACACAAGCAGCCCGCCGAGTACCTGCGCAAGCGTGATCGGATTGCCGAGCAGCATGCTGAGAATAGCCGTGAACACCGTAATCAGATTCAGATAAATCCCCGCCCGGCTGGCCCCGATCTCGCGGATCGACGCGTTCCAGAAAATAAACGACCCCACCGAAGGAAAAATGCCGATATACAGTATGCCCATGGTCGCCTTGGGACTCAGCGGAAGATGGATGCCCGAAGCCAGGAAGAAAGGAAGAATGAGCAGCAGCCCCATCAAAGCGGAAACCGCCGTAGCCGAGATTGGAGGCAAACCCTTCATTTTCCGTCCAAGGATCGAATAGAACGTCCATACGAGAATCGCGGCCAGCATCAGCAAATCGCCGAGATTGTATTCGGTCTGAAAAATGAGCTGCAGCTGTCCATTCGTCAGCACCAGCAGCACGCCGAGCAGCGACACCAGCAGCCCTACACCTTTAGCAAGCGAGATTTTTTCCCGAAGAAAAAAGGAAGAGAACAGCACGATCAGCGCCGGATTCATCGCATTGACGAGCGCAGCGTTCATGGAGGTTGTGAACCTCAGCGCCTCGTACAGCAAAAAGTTATAGCCGACCAGGCCCAGTATGGACATAAGCACTAAGATTCTCCACTCTTTCAAGACGCTCTTCCAGTTAGGGCGTTCAACGAACTGTGCGATCGGAAACAGCAGGAACACCGCGATCAGCCACCGCGAGAACGTCATCTGCACCGGCGTCATCTCCGCCACCACATATTTGCCGAACACATAATTCCCCGCCCAGAACAGATTAGCCATAATTAAAAAAAGATAAGTACGGTACTTGCCCATGATCCTTGCTCGCCTCTTTCTATCGGTGAAAATGAAAAATCGCCTTCATATATTATAATATACAAGGGCAAGAGGGGCTGCGAGATTGGTTCTCTATCATACTTGAAACATTACCAGAATATGTACCGTCTGATGAAATAAGGGAGGAATGACAATGAAATTTAAGAAACTGTGTTGGGGGTTAATTCTGCTCTGCGTAATGTTAACAACCGCGTGCACGAACACCACTCATACAAAAGATATGGGAGAATTGTATAGTTTGGCACTAGATGCATACATGCCCATTGATCAAGGTCTGAACGGCGCTATGAAATTTATTGCAATTGACATGAGTAATTTTAAGGATATTGATGAAACAGACAAGGAACAAATTCTAAAGTATTTTGAGAAATACAATGTTGAGGTAATGGAAGCGAGTTATGAGCAGCTAAAAGACAAAGGGTTATTTGATCCCCAGACAATGGCGCTAAATGGCCTGCTGCTGCGTGTCGAAAAGACTGAAATTTCAGAGAATCAAATTGTGATTGAAGGGTCTAAATATAGATCTGGTCTCGGAGCAATCGGAACGAAAGTTATTGTTCAATACAAAAACGGAAAATGGCAAGTTACAAAAGCAGACACTACTTGGAAAAGTTAATGATATACGAATGGTGCCATAAAAAAAGAAACCACATTCTGAACCGCATGTGGTTTTGCCTTTCAAACTTCTACATAAAGTTTCACAATTATGAGTTTTCTCCGAATATTTTCTCAATATATTCTTGCAAGTGACCAAGAAAAAATAACGATGATTTATCTTGATTGAAAGAAGCATCACTATGAACCAATATGTAAAAATTAAACAGTGTAGATGCCAAGTCACGCGATATCACGATTTCGCTTTCAACCAAGCTGGATATATCGGCTAACTCACGGTATAGTTCCTTCTTTTTTTCTTCCTTAATTTCTTGTTTAGTAAGAATTAAGACACTAATTTCATCTATCGTGCCCACCAAAGAAGTAAACATAGTTTTATACTTGAGATCTTCATTTAGCATATCCAACTATCGCTCCTTTTCGAAGTAATTTAGCATCTGATGTTGGACGTAAACAATGACTATTGTCATGAAATTCGCTTCACAGGTAATATGTGTTTAGGCTTGTTGACCCCAATCAATCAGTCAAATAACCTGGTGCTTATTAAATGCTCGATACGTAAGAGGCAACAGCAGTGCTATTACGATTATTGCAAATCCTGCCATGACCTTGTACTCCGGAATCAACTGACCAAAAATATGGAACACCTCGTAACCGGTTACCTTTTCAAAACTGTTGAACATATTGCCCGGCAGCAAATCCATCAAGTGATTAAACAGGCGGTTGCTTTTGCTGGCCGAAAAAAACAGCGGACCGAAGAGGAACATGACGATTACAATGATAACGGGAAAGGGACTCCTTATACGACTGGACAGCCACAGCGTCACTGCTCCTATAAGCAGACATGCCAGACCACCAATGAACACCGCCCACAAATACGTTTGGAAAACCGTGTAGGGGACTGGCGCCAAAAGTTCAATGATTTGCACACTGGCACTCCCGCCGTCAAATCCATATATCCCCAGCATCAAGAGCGTATAGGCCATCAGCGCGAAGACAAACAGACCCAGGGACACCAGGAAGCTAGCTTTCAATTTGGCGATGATAACCCTATTGCGGCCATAGCGTGAGGATAGAATGATGGAGTCAGCCCCGCTCTGGTATTCACTTGAAAACACGGGAGCAAGACAGAACGCGATAACAAAAGCAGTGAAAAAAAAGACGTACTGCAGATTCTCAAACACATTCTCCCAACCTGTTACATAGTCCATTTGGAAAGGAACAGGGATGCGCTTATTCATCTTTATAAGGAAAACCTTATCTTCCGGCGAATAGTACCCGTAGGTATTTTCAGTATTCAAATATTCGTTAACTTTCTCTAGCCGTTTCTGGTAAAACGCTTTTGCGGCACTTGGTGTCAATCTGTTGATAATATAATGATCGTAATCATGCACATGAGAAAAAGTAACACGAATCAATCTATCTATCTGTTCATCCTTTACTTCATATTTGGTATAGGCCTCATTGGTGATTTCTCCTATTTCATTCAGATTTTTCGGATCACGCATCACTTTTTGATGCCGTTCAACCGCATCTGCTACTCTCTCTACGGTTAGAGGACCGGCAAGCTGACGGTCGTATTCCTTACGTAGAGGGATAGCCGCCAGTCCTTTCAATTCCTTACCGTCCTTACCCGTTATCTCTGCACCCGTAACCAAAGTACTTATCATCAATATGATCACTACTACCAAAATCGCAATCCCTGCAAAAAATGATTTCCGGCGCATGATCTTGCGCAGCTCGAACCGAGTCAGCGTATCCATCGGCTATGCCCCCTCTTTCTCTTCATCACTCACTGCGGCCTGTTCATCCTGGAAGTGATGCAGGTAGAAATCCTCCAGTGTCGGAGCAACCGATGCCGCGTGATTCGCGGGTTTCACCTTGGACACGATTCGCAGCTCCACCTGATTCCCTTCATGCCGCAGATTGCTCACACAGTAGCGGGTATTCCATTCCTCCGCCTCCCGCGCTGGTATATGACATGACCATACGCAGCCTTCCATCGTCGCCGTCAGTTGTTCCACCGTACCGGTCATCAATAGCCCGCCTTGCTTCATCACCAGAATCTGGTCGGCTATATATTCCACATCCGACACAATATGCGTCGAAAGGATGACAATCTTGTCCCGGGCAAGATCGGCGATCAGGTTGCGGAAGCGGACCCTCTCTTTAGGATCAAGTCCCGCCGTCGGCTCGTCCAACACCAGCACACGGGGATCGTTGAGCATCGCTTGGGCAATGCCCAGACGCTGCTTCATCCCGCCTGAGAACGTGCGGATTTTCTTGCGGGCTGCCTCCGACAGGGCAACCATCCGCAAAAGCTCTTTGGCTTTGCCCTTTGCCGCGGGCAGAGTCAACCCCTTCAGTGATCCCACATACCAGAGGAACTCCTCCGCACTGAAATCAGGGTAATAGCCGAAATCCTGAGGCAAATAGCCCAGCAGATCACGATAGCGTTCCCCCATGCGGCCGATCTCCTGGCCGTTCATCTGAATTGTTCCCGATGTCGGGTTTAGAATGCCGCAAATCATCCGCATCAGAGTCGTTTTCCCCGCACCGTTAGCCCCGAGTAATCCATATACTCCGCTGTTCAAACGGACCGAAATGCCGTCTACTGCTTTTTTCGCGGAAAATTGCTTGCTTACCTGATTCAAGGTCAGTTCGAGCATCTTATGCCTCCTCCTTGTATGTCCCGTTTCTCCTGCATGCTTTTCCAGAATGTCACACCAGCATTCTCGGTGCGGTTTCCAGACTCCGGCAAGTCTTGAGCAACCCGCGTACCTCGAAAGCAATTCCTGCGGCTGTGATGATCATCAAGACCTGCCACACCCCGATTGACGATGATTCAAACAGCCAGAGGGAAGGATTAAACGCCAAAATCGTCTGCATCAGCGCCACCATACCGCTATAGATCAGGCAGTAATATCCACAGTTTGGGGTACGAACCCGATTCAGCAGCCACAGGCAGCCAAAACAAGTCAGATTGAATGGCACCAGCAAATAGAGCAGTATGACCGCGATTTCCATCTGCATCCAAGCGGTCATTAAGACGGCCAGCAGTGCCAGACCTATCAGATCCGCCATTCCGAGCAGACTCATGCGGACCAGCGTCAGCTTCTCCAGAAGATAGCGCGTACTGAGTTCAATCTCCAGCATATGGCAGCTTAACGAACGGGTCAGCGTTTGTATTCCCGCTATCACCAAGAGCGGTGCGGCGATAGAGGTCAGCATGACAAGCTGAACATTTCTAACTTGTTCCTGCAGGGAGTTGTGCAGCAGCAGCCCCATCCCGAGAACAATCAGCAATTGAACAGCCCACACCTTCCAGCTGATGAAGCGAAGCTGTGTCATATAAAACTCTCCAAAGGAAGTTCTACGGCTCGCCTGTGTTTGGCGCAGCACCTCCGCCCCCTCTTTGACAGTCTCCTGCAGTTTCTTCTGGTCAACGGGGGGCGAGGGGTAGTTCTTTAGGGCGGCGATGATGGCATGTTTCGATTCCTTGTTCATCGAATTCACTCCTTTCCAAGTAGCGTCTTAATACGCCCAGCCCGCGCTTCACCCGATATTGAACCATGCACACATTTACACCCGTTATTCGAGCGATGTCGCGGAAAGTTAAATCCAGGCAAAACCGCATAAATACCAGTTCCCGCTGCTCTTCAGGCAACAACTGGAGCATTTCATGTACCAACTGCTCCCTTTCCACCTGCTCCTCTACGGAGCAACTTTTCTGCAAAGTCGCCCGGTCTATTAATTCTTCTGCGTTCTCCCAGGATAGAGGCGGCCGCTTCCTCAGATGATCGCTGCATAGATGGCGAGCGATCGTGTATAAGTAAGCGCGGCATTTTCCCGCATTGGTATAACCCTCAATGTGCCGGCAAAAGCGGTAGAAGGTTTCCTGGGTCAAATCCTTCGACTCCTCCTCGTTCCGAACCCACCAGTGGCAGTACTTCTGGACATCGGCGTAATACCGCTCGATCAGCGGCGTCAAATACTCAGTCTCCCCCTGCCGGATGCGCCGAATCCATTCACCCTCATCCACCGCGTCACCTCCTTTCTATTATGTATAACTAATTTTTGCTGCAAAAAAGTGAAATTATGTTGTGTCATTCTTGTGAAGTCACTAGCAACTGGATTTTAGTACAAGCCCTGTATAGATTATAGACATTGTCCATAAAAAAATGACGTGCCGAATCTCCCGATTCGCACGCCATTTTCTACCGTCACTACCATTCCTTACATCATCGAACTTCCGTTCATCATGCTTCCCATGTTCTTCATCATCCCGGAACCGCCGGATTTCATCATGGTGCCCATGCTGTCGTTCTGCTCCACGCAGGATTTATGCATGTCGTTCAGCTGCTGCTCGGACAGGTCCGGATGCATTTTTTTCATGAAGGGGAGCATCTCTTGAAAAGTCGAGTTTCCCGCATCAGCGGCATAGACCGCCGTACCGATGCCGAGCGTCAGCACGATCGCACCGATGCCAATCCACAGTTTCTTTTTCATCGCTTTTTCGCCTCCTTTCCCTAAAAAATTAGCTGTGCAATTATTGCTCTTTAGCTTACCGCACTCCGATCTAATGACCGGAATGCGGATTCTCGCCAGATGCTGGGGAGATCTCCAGCATGTCGTCAATTTCACTCTGCGCCTTGGCCGTAATGGCCGAGCTGTCGCCGGTAATCCAAGCGTGGTTGTACGGACCCTCTGCCGGTGAGTCCTGGAACTTCGGCATTAATTCCATCAGGTAATTCATGACCGAATCCGGCATGCCGGATTTCTCGGTGAACAGCAGCGGAGCATGCTTGCCAAGATGGCTGAACGGAGCGGCCGCAATAGCCAGCGCTGGGGAGTCCGTCGTTACGAACGAGAAATTATGTCCCGGCGTCGTAATTCCCCAGCCAAATCCGTTGCTAGAATCCTTGAACTTGGCAAAAGCAATGGCATTCTGGTAAGGGTCGCTGCCGGAAACTCTTGTGACCGTTCCGTACTGCTTCAGCGCATCCTCAACCTTGGCCGAAACAGCCGATTCGGGGCCAAGCACATAAATAGACGCCTTACCGGAACGTCCCTCCAGCGCCTTCGCCGTCGCATCCGGCACACTGTCTTTGGTAACATAGAGCAGCGGCTCCGGCATGTGCGCGATCCAGTTGACGGCTGGCAGGGTATATTCCGGGCTGTCGGCCGAGCCGATCACAACGCCCTGCGGCAGCTCGCCGGCGACCTTGGCGTAATACGCATCAATCGCCGCAGCTACGGTGGCCGGATCGTCGCCTGCAATCTGATCGATCTTCATTTTTAACTCATCCAGCTGCCGTTTCACATTATCCGAAACCGGACCGACGATAACGATCTGGATGCCGTCATTGCTCTCGGCTCCTTTCGGATTCAGCCGCTTCAGCTCGTCCAGCGTAGCCTGAGGTACATTGTCTTTGTCAAAAAAGAGCACCGGACCGTTGCTCGGGTGATGAATCAGGTCTGTCGCGGCTGCGGCGATCTGCCAATTAGCCACATCCGTTAGCACGACACTGGATGGGCGGCTGGCATCCGACTGCGCTGTCCAGAGAGTTTGTGAGACAAGCACTGCCGCTGCTGCGGGATCTGTAGTGTTGATGCGCGTCGTATTTTTCGTTCCGATCCAGGGTACTGCAACAGAAGAAGTATCCACAGTATTGCTGTTCGCCGCTTCATCCGCCTTGCCGCCCAGTGTACAGCCCGCCAGAACCGAGCCGAACAGCAAAGCCACAGCTCCAATTTTCAATAGCTTTTTCACTTGGTTTCCTCCCGTATTTGAGAATGTCTATATCTAATGAAGTCCAGTGTACCTGTAAAATATGTAGAAAATATGGAGAGCTATTTCTCTTGTCCGTTTGCATTCATTTAGTTATTATTGTAAACTGTTTATATTGATAACTAATGGGGAGTGTTAGAACTATGGACGATCATTGCCATACGGCGGAGGTTTACCGCTCCTTTTTTTCCATTGCCAGACAGCTCAAAAGACTCGCCCACCAAAGCGCCGCCGAGTCCGGACTGACCGTCCATCAGCTCGACATTCTCCGGTTGATCCGAACGGCTCCCAGGCTCACCCAGAAAGAAGTGACCGAACGGCTGCGGATGCCCAAGAGCAGAGTCAGCTTACATATTGACGCCCTGGTTGACAAAGAATTCGCGGTTCGCGAAACTTCTCCGCAGGATCGCAGGGAGACGCTGCTGCGCTCTACTCCGGCGGGGGAGACCTTATGCGAGCATTACGACCGGGATGACCTGTCCCGCAAGGCACTGGCCGGAGCTCTCCGCCAATTCTCACCGGAAGAGATCGAGCTGCTGCTGACGATGCATGAACGGCTGCTGAACGAGCTGTAACTTTTGCCGCTTCTGATGTGCAAGTCTTTGAAAAAGCCTGCCGGATGCCGATTCCGGCCCCTACACTTTATACCAAAGCTGGTGATACGCTATGTCAAGAACTGCCGGACCCACAATGGGGAGAATGAAATTCGACGACTCCCTGGAGAAGCCGGATTTCTCCAAAGCCATGCTGCTGCGGATTTACCGCTATTTCCTTCCTTATTGGAAACAGACGCTGGTCGTGCTGGCGATCCTGATCCTCACTTCTCTGCTTGGACTGCTGCCGCCTCTGCTCATTCAGCAAATCGTCGATCATGCACTTCCGGGCAAGGATCTGCGGATGCTGCTCTTCCTGGTTACAGCCTCCCTGGGCGCGACGGTTGCATCAGGCCTGCTGGGCGTGCTGCAGAGTTATTTGAATTCTTTTATCTCGCAAAATATCGTCTATGATATGAAAAATCAGATGTACCGTCATCTTCAAGACATGCCGCTGCAGTTCTTCTCGAATGTGAAGCAGGGTGAAGTCATCACCAGAATGACCAGCGATATTTCGGGGATTCAGGGGGTATTCAGCGGCACAATCGTGAATTTTGCCAGCAATCTGCTGGTATTGATTAGCACGGCGGTGACGCTTTTTCTGATGAACTGGAAGCTGGCCTTGGTCAGTGTGCTGGTTGTCCCGCTGTTCGTCGCTCCTACCCGCAAAATGGGCAGCGTCCGCTGGAAGCTCGCCAAGCAAACGCAGGAGAAAATTTCCGAGCAGAACCATATTATCGAAGAAACGCTCAGCCTTAGCGGATATATGCTGATGAAGCTGTTTACCCGGGAGGACACCGAACAGTCCCGCTTCAGAGAAGTCAGCTTGGCAACAACCCGCCTGCAAATCAGGGAATCCATGGCCGGCCGATGGTTCATGATGCTGGTCAGTACGTTCGCTTCCATCGGACCTATGCTGATTTATTTGTACGGAGGCTTTCTGTTTATTCAAGGTGAGATTACCGTCGGAGCCATTATTGCCTTTGTGGCGCTGCTTGGCAGACTTTACAGCCCTGTGGGGCAGCTTACGAATTTGTATGTGGACATTAAACGGTCGGTTGCTTTGTTCGAGCGCATTTTCGATTATTTCGACATGGAGCCGCAGATTGTGGACAATCCTAATGCAGTTCCACTAAATGATGCGAACAGCGGTATAGAATTCCAAAATGTCAGCTTCGCCTATCAACAAGGCAAACCGGCTCTGCGGGATATTTCATTCAAGGCGGAGCCTGGAACGATGACCGCGCTTGTTGGACCGAGCGGAGCGGGAAAAACAACCATTACGAATCTCATTCCCCGGCTGTACGAACCGGATTCGGGGAGCATTAGGATTGGCAGCGCGGATATCACTTCGCTCACTCTAAAGTCCTTACGGTCGAACATCGGCCTGGTCACCCAGGATACGTACCTGTTTAATGGAACAATCCGTGAGAATTTGCTGTATGCGGTCGGCGAAACGGATGAGAACAAGATGATTGAAGCCTGCAAAGCGGCTTACATTCATGATTTTATTATGGAGCTTCCGGATGGCTATGACACGATTGTGGGCAATCGGGGGATCAAGCTGTCGGGCGGAGAGAAGCAGAGAATCTCCATCGCCAGAGTCCTGCTGAAGAATCCGTCGATCATCATTATGGACGAAGCGACCTCCTCGCTCGATACGGTCTCCGAATACTATGTCCAAGAGGCCATGGCGGTCCTGCTCAGTAACAAGACCAGTCTCGTCATCGCCCACCGTCTGTCCACGATTCTGGCGGCCGACAATATCCTTGTCGTCAGTGATGGGAAGGTCGTAGAGGAAGGCAAGCATGAGCAGCTTCTGGAGAAGAACGGAGTCTATAAGGATTTGTACGACAAGCAGTTTGGAAAAAAAGCTTTGGCGTGACGGGAGCACCGGCCTTACTTGAAATCCCCCTTATAATAAGGAAGAACGGCGGAGGCTTCACGCTGTCCGCCGTTCTTCCTTATTGGCCTAACGCACCCGGCGGGCAAAATCGACGAACTGGAATTTGTCGAGTCTGTGCCGTGACTCCGTATACTGGAACAACGTCGTATCTTCCAGGTATACGTAATTGCGTACGACTACGACATGGGAAAGATTATTCAGGTCGAGCAGGGCCCGGTCTTCGGGAGTCGCCGGCTCGACCGAAATCTCCTTTTTGGCGTAGCTGATCGATAGATTCAAAGTATGTTCTAAATAGTCATAAATGGAGTTCCCGGCGATTTCCGGAGTCAGAAGTTCTACCCGTTCGGGCAAAAAATAATCCTTGTCCAGAATCACCCGCTCCCCTTCAATTTCGCGGGAACGAATCACTTCCCACACCGTCGCCCCCTGTTGAATGTCCAAATGACCCGCGATGACCCGCGATGCGGGCACCCGCTCCGTTTTGTGGACGAGCGTTCTTGATTTCCGGCCCATTTTCTCCGACATTTCCTTAAAGCTGATCAAGCCCGTAATCGGAAACTTCATCCGGCCCAAATCGAGCACAAATGAACCTTTGCCCTTCACTTTGTGGATATAGCCATTCTGGGACAGCAGGCCAAGCGCCTTGCGAACCGTTTCCCTTGATGCTCCGTAGGTTTCGGCGAGTTCGCTCTCCGATGGGATTTTGGCGCCGGCTGGAATGCCGCCGTTCTGGATCTTCTCTGCATAATCATTATAAATATTCCAATAAATATTGGCGTTCACGGGTTATCACCATCCTATCTATAGCATACCCGAAGATAGAAAGAAGCACAGCCCCCTTGGACTGCGCTTCTTTTCTTTTATCCACAGCCAATTCTGCTTAGTGACCTTAGGAGGACAAACGAATCTTCATTATAATATCCTGTCCTGCGACTGCTTCATCAGGAAGTTCCTCAGCCACCTGTTCCACAATCTGCTGCCCGTCCGGAATGATGATCGGTGTAATCACCGGAAGTCTGGCCTGAAGAATGGCTTCTCTGTCAAACTCGAGCAGCAGCTGCCCGGCCTTGACTTCATCGTCGATATTGACATGCACGGTAAAGGGAGCACCTTTTAAAGACACGGTATTGATGCCGACATGAATCAGGATTTGGACGCCGGTCGCATGTTCCAAAATAATGGCGTGTTTGCTCTTGATCATGTGCACTACCTTGCCGTCGAACGGAGCAACGACCCGGCCATCCGAAGGCTCGATGGCAATGCCCTGGCCCATTTGCCGCTCGGCAAAAGCCGGGTCGGGCACATGCTCCAGAGGTACGGCCTTGCCGGAAAGCGGTGCGTAAATATCCAGCACGTTGACAGCGTTCCCGGCCGAGACTGATTCGCCCGTTTTGGAATCGGCAGCCAGAGCAGAAGCTTGCACAGCGGAGCTCGCAGCGGCTGAAGTCACCGTTGCTTCGGCGGAGACAGCGGCTGCCGCAGCGGTCCCGGAGGAAACTGCTGCTGACGTTGATTCATTGTCCGTATCTGCGCTCCCGTTCTTTCGGGCAGCAACTTTTCCATAAGCCGCGGTCAGCAGGAACGGAACAACAAGCACGATGGCCATTCCGGCGAAGAAGACGCCCCACTGATTCGGAAAAATGGACAGGAAGCCGGGCACGCCGCCGACACCGATGGATGATGCCAGAACGTGATTGATCGTCAGCAACAATCCGCCTAAAGCCGAACCGAGCATACCGAAGATGAACGGATATTTATAGCGGATATTGACCCCGAAAATGGCTGGCTCGGTCACTCCGAGAAATGCGGAGATGGAAGAAGTAACGGCCAGGCCTTTGGATTTCTGTTCGCGGAATACAAGCAGCATGGCCAGCGCCGCCGATCCCTGGGCGATATTGGAGAGCGCCAGCATTGGCCACAGGAAGGTTCCTCCCTTGCTGCCGATGAGCTGCACGTCAACAGCCAGAAACGTATGATGCATCCCGGTTACGACCAGCAGCGCGTAAAATCCGCCGTACAGCAGGCCGCCAAGGGCCGGAAGCGTATTGAACAAATGCACCAGTCCGTTCGTGATTGCGTTTCCAATTGCAAAGGTGACCGGCCCGATGATCGTAAAGGCCAGAAAGCCCGTTACCAGCAGCGCTACAGGAGCGACGACGAGCAGCTTGATGGAATCATGAACTCTTTTATTCAGGAATTTCTCAATCCGCGCGAGCAGGTAAGCGGATACAAGAACGGGAAGCACCTGCCCCTGATAGCCGATTTTCTCCAGCTGCCACCCGAACAGATTCCAGTGCGGAATCGTGCCTTCCTGCGCAGCCTGGGCGTAGCCCCAGGCATTCAGCAGATCCGGATGGACGAGGATCAGGCCGAGCACAATCCCAAGCAGCGGGCTGCCGCCGAACCGGTTCACGGCCGACCAGCCGATAAGCGCAGGCAGGAAGGTGAACGCGGTATTTGCGATCAGGTTAATGATCCCGGCGAAGTCCGTCCATGCCGGGTATTCCTGCACCAGGGACCGCCCTTCAAAGAAGATGCCGGGTCCCGTCAAAATATTATTAATGCCGAGCAGCAGACCTGCGGTGACGATAGCCGGCAGAATCGGAATAAAGATATCCGCCAGCGTCTTGATCGCCTGCTGCAGCGGATTTTGCTTCTTGCCCGCCAGCGTCTTAACGTCATCCTTGGAGGAACGCTGCCCTCCGGTAATGCCAACCATCTCATCATACACCTTGTCAACGAGCCCGGGTCCGATGACAACCTGGAATTGCCCCTGGGAGGAGAAATGTCCTTTTACAAGATCGTTCTGGTCCAGCAGCTTTTTATCCACTTTTTTCTCGTCAACCAAGGCGAATCTCAATCTCGTTACACAGTGCGTTGCAGCTTCAATGTTATCTGCTCCGCCGACGGCCCGGACGATCTCTTCCACGCTTGCTCTATTTAAAGCCATACGCTTGTTGCTCCCTTCGTTTATGTTATCGGGTCTGGCGAATGATCCACATATAAGATGAGTACGGGGTTAGTTCAATCCGCGCTTCCAGCGCCGGAGAGGATTTCGTATTGCCGGCCAGCAGTTCGGCTGTGCCTCCGCCAATATGCTTTGCCGCAAATTCTTCAGGGAAATCGAAGACAGCTCCGCTGCTGCTGAAATTGGAAACGACCACTATAGTCTCCACATCGGTAATCCGCGCATAAGCGAACACCTGCGGATGGCCTTCATCCAGACGCTCATATTTTCCATCGGTCAAGGCATCGATTTCCTTACGCAGCGCAATCAGCTTCTTATAAAGGCTGTACACGGAATCCGGATCATTCAATTGGTTCCGGACATTTATCTCGCGGTAGCGTTCATCCACCTTAATCCATGGTGTTCCGGTTGTAAAGCCCGCCTGCGGACCGTCATTCCACTGCATGGGTGTGCGCGAGTTGTCACGGGACCGTTCGCGGATAATATCCAGCGCCTCTTCCGGGGTCTTTCCCTGCTCCTGCAGGATGTTGTACATGTTCAGGGATTCGATATCCCGCAGCTCGCCGATTTCGTTCCAGTGCGGATTCGGCATGCCGATTTCTTCCCCTTGAAACACGTAGGGCGTTCCCTGAAGACCGTGCAGCGTCGTTGCCAGCATTTTTGCACTTTCCACCCGGTACTCGCCGTCATCGGCGAATCTGGACAAGGCCCTCGGCTGATCGTGGTTGTTCAGGAACAGGGCATTCCAGCCGCCCCCCTGCTGCATACCGGTCTGCCACTCCGACAGCAGCGCTTTGAGCTGCTCGAAATCGTAAGACATAAGCTCCCACTTTTTCCCGCCGGGATAATCGACTTTAAGGTGGTGGAAGTTGAAGGTCATCGAGAACTCCCGTTCCTCCGGATTCGAATACCGGATACAATGCTCCATACTTGTCGAGGACATCTCACCCACCGTTACCGTATCAGGGCCGAATACTCGCTGATTCATTTCCTTGAGATACTCATGAACCCTCGGCCCATCCGTGTAGTACTTCCTTCCGTCTCCCGGCGGAGCACTGCCGTCGTCTTCCGGGAACTGCTGATCCTTGGATATCAGGTTGATGACGTCCATCCGGAACCCGCACACCCCCTTGTTTGCCCAAAAGCTCATCAGGTTGTAAACTTCTTCCCTTACCTTAGGATTCTCCCAGTTGAGATCGGCCTGCGTTTTATCGTACAGGGTGAGAAAATACTGGCCTGTGCCTTCATCGAACTGCCAAGCGGAGCCGCCGAATTTGGACTGCCAGTTGTTAGGGGCGCTTCCATCCGGCTTCGGATCTCTCCAGATATAATAATCCCGGTACGGATTGTCTTTCGATTTCTTGGCCTCCTGGAACCACTTATGCTCCGTTGACGAATGATTAACGACAATATCCAGCATCAGATTCATGCCTCTGCGCCGGACTTCCGCTGCCAGCTCGTCGAAATCCTTCATCGTGCCGAACTGCGGATCGATTTCACAATAATCAGCCACGTCGTAACCGTTATCATTTTGAGGTGAAACGTATACCGGCTGGAGCCAAATAATATCGATTCCGAGATCCTGCAAATAATCCAGCTTCTCCAGCAGCCCCCGGATATCGCCCTGTCCGCTGCCCGTCGTATCCTTAAAACTCTTAGGGTACACCTGATACACCGTGGAGCGCCGCCACCACTCCTGTCTTTTTACTTCATTCACAGCCTGATCCCCCCAATAATGATCCAACTTCTTATAACAATGGTTTTTATAATGTTTTCGGAAAGCGCTTTATTTAATAAATGCGATCCTTCGCCAACCTGTATATACAGGTTATTTTTCATACCCCTATATTAAACCTGTATATACAGGTTGTCAATGAAAGCGTTCAATTTTTTTAAGAAAAACAATTCCTGAAACACTCAGCTGCCCGAAGGGTTCCTTGAGCATTCGATAAGCGCCGCCGTTTGTCTATTCAAGAACAGAATCATCTGCTACTATGGAACAATGTATATCTGCATTTAGATTAGAGGTGAAACTGCATGGTTTTGGCTCCATTATTTGAAAACGATGTACCTTCAGCACCCTTCCGCCCTTAGTGGAGTGAAGGTGACTGCACCTCTCCGTTAGGGGCATTTCGCTGCCTAAATAAAAACGGAGGGTACGAAGATGAAAAACACTTGGTTAGGTTCTATCTATTTAGCTTTAGCCGCCAGTATTTGGGGTGGTATGTACGTTGTTGTTAAAATTGTCGTAGCGGTCATACCGCCGCTTGAACTTGTATGGATGCGCTATTTAGTGGCGATTGTCGCCCTTCTCGCGATCGGCTTGATAACACGGCAACAATGGCGAATCCATAAACGTGACTTTTTACTCATCATAGCTATTGGGATCATTGGCAACGTCATTTCGATAGTTACCCAGGAAACCGGCACCATGCTGTCCTCAGCACAGATGGGAGCCATAATCACTTCTTCAACACCGGCATTTATGGTTATCTTTGCTCGCCTGCTGCTTAAGGAACGATTGACTGTAAAAAAGGGACTTTCCGTTTGTCTGGCGACCATTGGAGTTCTGCTCATTGTTGGAGCCGATCATGTGGATGTGTCCAGTAAACTTGGCGGCATTGCACTGCTTATAGCAGCTTTAACATGGGCGCTCATGTCTGTTCTTGTAAAGCGCGTGCCGGGCGATTATTCACAAATTGTGGTGACGGCCTATTCCATCCTGGTGGCCCTAATTGTGTTGACCCCTTTTGTTTTGGGACGGCTGCACGCCATAAATATCGCTCAATTGACACACCCTGCGATCTGGGGAGGAGTCTTGTATTTGGGCATCGTCTCAACGGCAGGTGGATTTCTGCTGTGGAACCGCGGATTACAAATGCTTAATGCCTCAAGCGGGGGACTTTTTTTCTTCTTTCAACCCGTGGTTGGAACATTGCTCGGATGGCTTATTCTAGGCGAGAACATAGGTGTGACCTTTTGGATCGGCTCTGTCCTGATTCTCAGCGGGGTTCTATTCGTTATCTACGAGAAAAAATAGGCTTTAACAAACCCTTCAGCTGCGGCTGAAGGGTTTTTGCACATACGGGCTTGCTTCATCCCGTTTCATCATTCCTCAAAAAACAGACTTTTACGTCGTTCTTTGGCTTGGCATGAGCAATATCGTGTTCGGATTCTTCCTGTATTTTCGGGAGCTGAAATATTCTTCGGCTTCTTTGATTGCAAGCTTTACGTTTTTTACACCGTTCGTTACTTTGCTCTTCATTGTTCTGCTGTTGGGTGAAATATTGACCGTGACGGACTGTCTGGCGGCAAAATTGCTAATTATGAACTTTATGTAAGTGAATTTATATTTGCTATTTACTATAATAATGATATAATCGTTCTAAAGACATCTCTATAAGAGAAAGGAAGATTAAACATGTCAACTGTATTATACATTACTGCCCACCCTAACGATCATCATACTTCCTATAGCTTAGCTGTAGGTAAAGAATTTATTGAAGCTTACCGTGAAGCCAACCCGGCCGATGAAGTCACTCATCTGGATCTGTACAAACTGGATATTCCGGTAATTGATGCAGACGTATTCAGCGGTTGGGGTAAATTGCAGTCAGGAAGCGGTTTTGACCAGCTGTCTGCTGCCGAACAAGCAAAAGTAGCGCGTTTGGGTGAAATTGTGGATCAATTCGTGGCTGCCGATAAGTATGTTTTTGTAAGTCCAATGTGGAATTTCTCTTTCCCGCCTGTTATGAAGGCTTATATTGATGCCGTTTCTGTAGCAGGTAAAACCTTCAAATACACCGAAAATGGTGTGGTCGGATTGCTGACCGGCAAAAAAGGCTTACACATTCAGGCTAGCGGCGGAGTATACTCCGAAGGCCCCTCTGCCGGATTTGAAAGTGGCTTTAGCTACCTGAAGAAAATTTCCCAATTCTTTGGCATGGCTTCATTTGAGGGCATCTTTGTAGAAGGTATGAATGCAATGCCAGAGAAAGCTCAGACCATCAAAGAAACCGCAATCGTCAAAGCCAAGGAAGCAGCTGCTCAATTCTAAGATTAATCAATAAAACAACAAGGGGTGCCCTAGGCCTTTCATAGCTGCCTGAACTGCACCCCGTCAAGTAGACAGTATAGAAATAAAAAGTATTTAGGCGGCCTTGGTCCTGAATTCCATGGGACTAAGGCCGTTTCATTTGGCTTGCAGCCGTTCGGTATTGTAAAAACGGATGTAGGTCCTCCATATCCTGACCCCGCCGTTGAGATGTACTGCTGCGAGCATGGATGCGTACTTCTTGACGCTCCAAAATCAAGGGATGGGGCCACGCGGCTGTAATTGAAGTTCAGCGTCTGGCAAATGGGCTAAAAGTGCAGGTTTTTTAAATCCAAATCTTTCATACATAGAGAATTCCTTAATTTATGCAGGAATTTAAGGCCGTATCAACCGGATGCAAGACTGGACATAGGGGAAAACTGTATATTCGCAGGTGTGTGATACAATGGGTTTTCTCACGCGGCCAAAAGATGCAATTTCAGGCTTTCTACATGATCCGCTTCATCGTCGCACTTTGAATAACGGACGGCCCCCGTATTCCCCCCCCCGCCTGATTCCAGCCTCTAAAATAAAGGGCACTGCCCGGGACACCCTTTGTTATGTTTAATACATTCAGCGGCATGGGCGTCCAGACTTTATTTCTGCTCCTTCAGCTGCCGCCGCTTCTTTGTGTGCGGTTAATCCGATCCGGATTAACCGCTGTCTCTATTCAAGGTCGTTCTGCCGCATATACAATTCCATTAACTCTTTATCATTGATCGGCCGTTTCCGGCGCTCTGCCATCTCTCTCACCTGTTCCAGTAGAAGCACCGCCTCATTCGAGGCCAGCTCGAGATCCCATTCCCGGAACTTATGTTTCAATGAAGCGGTTCCCGAGTGCTTGCCAATGAACAGCTTACGGGTAAGACCCACTTCCTCCGGACGGATCACCTCGTACAGCTCGGGATTCTTGGCGATGCCGTCCACGTGAATGCCGGATTCATGCGCAAAGACATTCCGGCCGATCACCGCTTTGTCCAGGGGTACCTTGAGATTCATCACAGATAGAATCGCTTCGCAATCATCGGCTAACGTGTGGGCGGCAGGTCCTTGCGTCTGCTTCCACAGCACTTTGACGGCCATCAGCACTTCTTCCATCGCCGCCTTGCCTTTGGAGCCAACCCCCGCTACCGATACGCCGATATGCTTCACCCCCGCATTCAATGCCGCTAGGCTATTGGCTGTCGCCAGACCAAGCATATTTGCGCCGCAGAACTCAAGGGGACAAATGGCCCGTTGAAGCAGCTCGGCCAGATGGCCTCGGGCAATCAGGGGATCAAGCCTGCTTTTGCTGTCTGAATAGATCATCCGCTTGACCCCATAGCGTTCAACCAGGGACCAATAGACGTCAAAGCTTCCGGGATCGGTTAACGATATATCTTCAATAAATAAATAGATTTCCTCCGCAAACGCACTTGCTGCTTCGAGAGCGGCTTCCAGCTTGAATAATGCCATCGGGCCGGATGTGTTCGACCACAGAATGGCAACCTTGGAAAAACCCATCGACTGGGCCAGGGACAAATCGTCGGCGGTAGGGCGTACCCTACAGCGAATCCGGTCCGTAAGCTCTGCGCTTGCAATAGCGCTCCGGTACGCATCAATGTACCTGACATACACGTCGAAGACATTAAGTCCGTAGCGCTGCAATAGCGATGCCATGGCACTGATCTCCTCCAAATCCACAGAACGGCGAAACGCTTCATCAACGGTATAATCGATCAGTTCAGCCATGTCATTCATGAGTGACGAACGTTCCCCCTCCATATGCAGATTAACCCGTTTGCCCGGCTTGCTCAAGGTCAAAAGCGGCGCTGACCGCTTGTATTTTCTCCTGATCGAATAAATCCCGCACCGCTTCGCACATGGCAAGTACTCGGGCCACGTCCATCGGCTCGGGCGTTTCATGAAAATATTCCTCCAGCGAGCAAATGCCGAATATAAAATCCAGCGACCGGATCTCCTTGTTTAAATCAGCGGGGAAATCGACCACAGTCTCCACAGCATCCATCAGACAAATATAATTATGATTCAAAGGCGGAGTGTCGTATAAATAACACATAGCAACAAGGTAGCGTTCAAGCGCGACACAGGCGACATTAAATACCAGACTGTAGCCCCGGTCCTCACGCTGGAATTGCTCCGCTCTGCGGTGATACCCAAGTGCATCCCGATAGTTGTCCCGGAACTTCTCGAATCCGGTCTCTATAACCGAATAACTCATCGTAGAATCCCTCCTAAATATATAATTCTGCCGGATAAAAGAGCGGCATTGCCCAAAATACGCGTTAATATGCTTCCCGTTCTTGGAAGCGAAGGCAGCCTTTATTTACGTACACCACTCTCTGTTGTCAAGAGCGCATTACCGACCCGGCCCAGCAGCTCCGTCGTCCCCCGGTAGCCGACGCTGACCGCCAGGGACGTACATAGCCTGCCAAACACCGGAAATCCCATCGGCTCGAACGCCACTCCCGCGCGCTGCGCGCCCGGTTCGCCATGGGAGCTGCCGATCCACAGGTCAGCACCTTCTTTGGCCATCCGCTCCATATCCTCCAAATCTCCAATGATCGCTCCATCCTTGATGTGTTCCAATACGGGCGAGGCGGACGGCGCAACAGCGCGAAAGACCTTCACCCCCATTTCGCCAAGCCATTCGGACAACCCCAGCAGGTGATCTGGTTCAAGCGCGGCAATAATCGACTTTCCCTGGTAGACGCAGCGCGCGTCCAGCATGCTGTCGAGTAAAATTTGGCGCTGCCACCGATATTTCACCTCCACATCGCTTCGGCTTTCCTTGATCAGAAATTCAAAGAAATCATCCGTCGCCTGCAGTCCCGTCAGGCTCGGGAAGACACGGTAAGGAATCCCGGATGCCTGTTCGATGAGGCGGGCCGCGCCTTCCATGCATCCCCCTACCGCGATCGTACAGCCCGACGTTAACATCTTGTCCAGATAATCCAGCGGCACCCCGCCCCTTGACAGTTTCGTGTTCCCGATTAGCAGATGGCCGCAGAGGGACGAAGACAGATCCGGCAGGGTAATGACTTCCAACCCGAAAGATGAGATTATTTCCTTAAGCTCCATCACGTCCCCGGGCGTCAAATGCGGTCCGGGCAGCAGGTTGATACGGTTGCGGCGTTTCTTGCGGGCCGTTTTCCCGGAAAGCCCGATCACCGCTTCCACGACCCGCTCCGTCATCCGGGCATATCCCGTTTCGAGCGACCCCTCGTAATCCGGCATATGAAGCGACAGTACTAATTTCTTCCTCAAAGCACCCGCTCGCTCTTGGATAAATTGTTTTACATCATTCTCCAAATCCTCGCCCACCATCTCTGTCAGCGAAGTGCCGATCAGTACGGTCAAATCCGGCTTGTAGCGGGACATTGCCATTTCAAGCGCATCCCTGGCGCTGTCGTCTCCGCCGAAAATGAGATTCGAATCATGTATTGTAACATTTTCCAGTGCGACCGGTTCCCGAAAATGCTGGGACAACAGCTGTCCTATAGCCTCCACACAGCCATGGGCTCCATAAATGATGGGCAGCGAGCGGAAAAATCCCTGCAGAGCCAGCACGCCCCCGACAGCCTGGCTTACCCGGAACGGGTTAACCGACAACAGCTTACTTATATTCTCCCTGTACAGATTCATGGCTTCACCCTTCCCAGGGAGCGCTCTTGCCGCTGATGACCCAGACCGGCTGCTCCAGCGTGCCCAGTAAATCATGCGCGAAATTGCTCACGCCATCATAACCGGCGTAGGAAACGTGCCGGTCCGGGGCTACGTTCAGAAAAGGGATTCTCTCTTTGAGCGGCACAAATTCATTCCGTCCGCTGACGATCATCAGATCGGCTTTGCGATCCCGATAGATTTTCACAATTTGATGGTCGTCGCAGTCATTGATAATCTGTGTTCCGTTGGTCAGCCGCTCCCTGATCCGGGATAGATCCTCCTGGGCGTTCCGGTTCGTTCCGATTGCGGCTATCTTAAGTCCGAGCTCCTGAAGCATCGTCAAATAAATCCAGCTATCCACCCCGTCCGTGTACAGTACGGCCGTTTTCCCTTTTAACGCCTTCCGTGCGGGCGCAAGCTCGGCACGTAAACGTTCTTCTTCCTTGCGGATGAAGCGGTGAAGACGTTTATCAAGGTCGGGATTGTGAAAATGAAAGCCGATCTGCCGCATGGCGAACCGGATTTCGCGCTCTCCGTAAAAGGAGCCTTCAAAATAAGGGATGGCATATTTATCCTTCATCTTCCGGACCAGTGTTATCATCGAACGGCTGCAGACCACCATGTTAACCTTTGCCAAATGCGAGCGGCTGACTTCTTCATAACGGCTTTCCCCGGTAATCTGTGCAAGCACCCGGATGCCGGCCTTGGCAAGCAGCTCTACGATGCTGTGTCCTTCTTCCGTACCGCTATATTCCCCGATCAGGTTGATATCGAATTCCGTTATCTCTTCCCGCTTATGCGAGCCTTTGCCGATAACCCTGTCCATTAGCGCCTCGCCGGCCAGCTTTCTGCCCATATTGCCGCTGCTGCCGGTTAACCCGGGGCTATGAACCGGAATGACCGGCAAGCCCCAGACTTGCTCGGCTTCCTCGCAAATGGAATCAATATCCTCCATCAGCAGCACCGTTACACATGTCGCATAGACGAATATGGCCGGTGGGCGGTAATTTACGGCGATATAACCGATTGACTGAAGCAATTTTCTCTCGCCGCCCATAGTCATATCCCGGTTGTTTAATTGAGTCGAAAAGCCGTAGCCGGACAAGCTCCCGGTATCGATCCGGTTTCCGGGATGCCCCCATCCGCTCTCCAGACAGCCGGCCGTTCCATGCACCAGATGCGCCGCATCCGCAATCGGCGTCAACGCGGCAAGTGAACCGGCGAACGGGCAGCCGCGCGACACCCCGCCCGGCTTGGGACGCACACATCCCTTTTTCTCCTGATTGTTATGCTCGCAGTCGGGTTCCACAAAAAGATTGTTCCTTCCCTTCGGCATGTACATCCCCCTTTCTTCGGCATACGCCGCTTTTTGGAATACAAGGATTAGGATACCGTTCCAGAAAAAAGAACAAAAGGGTACCAAGTACCTGCATGCACTTAACTCACTATTCGTTTATGAGCAGCTTACCGGGCCCCAATAGCCGGTTCGATCGCACTCACGGTAAATTATCTAACATATTCCGTAACCTTTGATAACCTTTTATTTCATATTTTCTCTAATTTCCTACAATCATACTTCTATTAAAAGGAAGTGGTCAATGAATTCGGTCGCTTTTATTAACCTTGTTAAAAAGTTTGTCAGTTTTTATGTTAAGTTTTATAACTCATTACTAACACAAAACGTTTCCACACTGAAAATAAAAGGCTTTCACTACACCGTCAGTCCCAGCACCTTTCCATAAATATCCTCCAAAAGCCGAAGTCCGCCTCGGAACCCGGCGTAATGGCAATCCAGGACAAGCCTGTCAGCTGCCGGTGCGCCAATGCTAAGATAATAGCCTGCCCGTTCATCCGCAATTGGCGAATCAAAGACGCTTCCCAGCACCAAAGGAATGCCGTCATCTGATTTCTCTCTCATCCAAATGTCCACATTCTCCGGCTCCATGAACGCAACCGGACAGAATGGCTCCGAGAAATCGTCAAGGAACAGCCGCTCTATGGATGCCCGAAGCTTGTTTGGCGGGTTATCGATCAGAAATGCCCCTCCCGCAATCATCCCTGCGTCCTGATGCAGAAATCGGGTAATACTGGCCGTATACATGGAATCCGCTATCGTGTAGAAACGCGTCGGCATACGGCTATCAAAGCGGGCGAACAGCTCCGAGGCCCGGTCCAGGTAGTAATAAAAGCGGGTTTCTTCGCTGCTGATGAATGTTTCAACATTTGTTCTATTCAACCCGGCATAATCCGCAACGGTTTCAAGGAACTTTCTTGTTTCGACGGCACCTATAGGCAGCAGCGGATAGTGGAGATAAGGCGTATCGAACTTCTCCCGCAAATACTCCATGGTGCCAAGCCCTGACCACGGAGAGATCAGCAGGTTAAACTCAGCCTCGGGAAGACGCCTCCATGCCCTGATGTCCGAAGTTAAGCCATAAGGGAGATTAACCTTCAGCCCGATTTGCCCCAGCATGGAAGCTATCGCTTCGATTGTACCGCTCCAGAAAGGATCAAGATAAGGCGTGGATACCCACAAATTCACTATCCCGGCCCGTCTAGGCAAACCAGGAATGGCACAATGCTCCGCTATCGCTTTGGATACAAGCTCATGCCCCAGATATACACTGCCCTTAAAGCCCGCCGTATCTGCCGAAACGATCGGTATGCCTTGGCTTCGGTATTCGCGGACGACCGCAGACGTATCGTCACCGGCAAGCTCAACATTACAGCCGCTTAAGACGACATAAAGCTCTGCTCGCATCACTTTAACCGTACCTTCGATAAGCTCCCGCAGCCTGGCTTCTCCCCCCATGATCATATGATTGCGATGAATATTGTCATTGGGCGTCGCGCTGCCCCCTCCGTAGCCCATGCCCTGGTAGCCGTTGCAGAAGCTCATTCCCTTATGCAGCCGAAAGACGCATTCGGAACCGGAATGGATGATGGGAACCGCTCCTCGAATCCCCAGCACGGAATGCTGCGCGCCAAGCGCACAGTAATTTCTTGATTGCGCGATAATATTACCCATGCCGCCCAACCTCCCAGAACAGCTTCAGCTCCATCCACCATTCCGAATAAGGAAGCTGTGTATGCGCGGCCATTCTGCGTGCATGATGAGGGTTACCGGCCAAATCCGCTAGCCTCTCGCCAAATCGAAGCAGCCCCTCATACCCGTAAAAAGCCGCGTCCTCGTCGAGCCATAGACAAGGAATGCCCAATCTGACACCCCAAGCCGCAAGACTCCGATGCTTGACGACAAGCACATCCGGACTTACGAGCCGAACCAAGGGCAGCAATTCGTAGCCTTGATAGAATCCGATCCGCAGCCCTTCCGGACCATACAGGCTGTCGGATGAATGCACGGGTCTGCGAGATGCTTGCTTCCCTTTGACAGGAGCAGGTCTTGCCGCACAGTATTTTTCTCCCGACTCACCGGCAATCTCCACGTTAAGTTCACGCAGAATGGACAAGATTCCGCTCTCATAATCAAGTCCCTCCACGATGGGCAGGCAGCGGATTCCTTTTAACCTTTCCTTCAGCTTGCTTAAGCGTTCCGTATAACGGCTTCTCTCCCGTGTTATTAGCGCTGCAAATTCGGATTTTCGGCCAACCGCTTCACCTATTTTCCTTAGACACGCTTCCGTTCCGGCAAATCCCGCAGGAAGCGGCAGGCTGACGTTTGGCACCTGATAATCCTCCTGAAGCTTTCCGGCCAAGTAACTTCCAAACCGGTCCGCATGAAGATGGAAGGTGGCCAGGGCGCCCCCCATTCGCTCAAGCGTTTCATACTCTGCTCCATAAGCGACATAATTCCAGCGGATTCCGGTCTCATGCAGCAGCTTCTTTATCGAGTCGTCTTCGCTAAAATCAATGACATTGTAGAAAGATGGATTCTCCAGACCCGCTTCTGGAGGCTTTATAACCTTCGTTAGCAGTCCGTGCTCCTTGCCGCCAAAGCCTGACCCCCATTTCTTGGGGGCATATAACTCACAAACTACCGTTGTTATCGGAACTCCAAAATTTCCCTGCACCCTATCAATGACATCTTGAATATCCAATCCTGATATCCCTGAACCGCAGCTTGCCGCAATAAACACCGCCTTTGGAGCAAATCGCCGAATAGCCTCCTTGATTGCCTCTTCCAACTTCGGCTCCGCGCCGAATACCATGTCCATCTCCGTCAGGTTGGTCGAGATGAGCGGCGCATTACGTGAAGGGAGTCCCTTCCTCCGAAGCATGCCTTTGTATTTGCGGTTGAAGTCAGCGAAAGATGCGGCGCAGCCAGCAGGCGAATGAATAATTACCGCCGTATCCCGAATCATGGCGAGCACCGTACATATAGCCGGAGCCGCGCAGCCGGCGCATTGCGAGAACGAAATATCGGCATCTGCCGCAACCAATGGCTTGCCTATCACCCGTTTCTCCTCCTTTACCCGCTCCGTTTGTTATTTGCTCGGGAAATAAATTTCTTGTAATTCCTTATCACTGAGATCATGGAAATAATAAGTTTTGTAGAAATCCTTCACAAACTTGTCCAGATCAAGCCCGGAAGTCTGCTCGGGATGCAGAATCTTCGCCAGCCATAATGGCTGCAGAGCCCCCTCAGCACTTCTTACCGACCATAAATACACGCCTTTTGGATTCAAATATACTTTTTTATTCTTTACGGCCGTTAACGACTGCCATTTGCTCCCGTTGTCCGCATCTACGATGTAATCATACACAGCTCTGCTTGACGCGATGATGACATCCGGCTGCTCGGCGATTAAATATTCAAAATCGACGGCTGCCGCCCCGTTTCCGGGAGCTTTGGGAAATTGGGCTGCTGCTATATTAATCCCTCCTGCCGCCTCCACATAAGACGTATTAATATCATTGCCTACGGTTGTGTTGATGGCGCCCTTGGAACCGTCTCCGCCCGCAAGAAATACTCTGACCTTGGACTCTGATCGGGTTAAATCGGAGGCTTTTTGGATATTCCCCTTATAATAAGCGGCAAAATCGGAGGCTTTCTTCTCCGCGTCCGGACCTATGACTTCACCTACCATCCGCAGGGTATTCATAATATCATCCGGAGTATTGAGAAGGGTCCCCAGCATAACCGAATTCGCCGCCTGCATAGTGGCTGCATCCTCCTCGTTAAAAGCACTGAACACGACTTGCGGCTCCGCCTCCAAAATCGCCTCCATGTTGACGCGGCTGCTGGGTCCTGTCCCGGTAAAGGCAAGAGGAAGATTTTTAATTCCCGGAAACAGCTTGGCAAACATTCCGGTCTGCACACTTTCCGAGGTTGCCACAATCTTATCAAAGCCACCCAGCATACATACCATCTGAGCCAACGCTCCAGCCGCTGCAATCCGATTGATTTCTTTAGGAATCGTTACGGTTCTTCCAGTTGCATCCTTAATAACTCTTGTTGCAGAGCTGACACCGGCCGGTTGCGCCGAATTCACAGCTTGGGATGAGGAGGCTCCGGATGGATTCGTTGTCTCAGACGCGCACGCTGCCGTAAGCACCAATCCGCCTGTTACTCCTGCAATAGCCAGCTTTTTCAAGACTTCCTGTGTTAATCTCAACATTTGCATTACCCCCACTTTAATATTTTTTATTAATTAATTAATGGTACACATGATCGAACGGCATTCCCGCTAGGCAGCATGATATCCTTGATAACGACATCAATGCCATAGGCGGCGCGCAGATGATTCTCGGTTACGACTTCATCCGCTTCTCCATAAACGAACCGGTTATTTCGCTGCAGCAGCACCACTTTGCCAGGACATTGAAAAGCATGATTCGGAAAATGGGTCGTCATTACAATGCCAAGTCCCCGTTCAGCCAGGCGGTTAACCTGCTTCAGCACCTTAACCTGATTGCCAAAATCGAGATTCGAGGTAGGCTCATCCATGACCAGTATGTCGGGCTTCTGGGTTAGGGCGCGGGCGATCAGCACCATCTGCCGTTCACCACCGCTGATTTCCGTATAAATCCGGTCCCTCAGATAAGAAATTCCCAAAGAATCCAGCGCCTCGTCGGCGATCTTTACATCCTTGCCGGAGGGAGAGGAGAGAGCGCCCAAGTGAGCCACCCGCCCCATAAGCACCACATCAATTACGGAAAAAGGAAACGGGGGCGTATGCGCCTGGGGAACATAACCGATTGCGCCTGCCAGTTTCTTCCTGGACCAGCTTCTCACATCCTGACCATCCAGCAGGATTTCACCGTCAATAAGCTTCAAGAATCCCAACATCGTTTTGAATAAAGTTGTTTTTCCCACTCCGTTAGGTCCTAGAAGACTCAGGATTTCTCCGGAATTCACTTCCATGGATATGCCGCTTAGCACAACCTTTGAACCGTAGCCGCAAGAGACGTTCTTGATTTCCAGCTTCATATCCATGCCTTCCTTCCCTGTAACAGCAAGTACAGAAAAAAGGGGGCGCCAATCAGCGAGGTAAGTATGCTGAGAGGAATTTCAACAGCGAATGCGCTGCGGGCGATATCGTCCACCAGCAGCAGGAAGGCGCTGCCGATCAGAATGGACGTAGGCAGGAGCATTTTGTAATTGGGACCGGCGATAAGCCTGGCCGCATGAGGAATAATGAGTCCGATCCAGCCAACCATGCCACTTACGGAAATAGCCGAGGCTGTCAGGAGCGTCGCGCAGCCTATGACGAGCAGCCGCAGTCTGGTAGTGTTAATCCCCAGCGCCTGGGCTTCTTCCTCTCCGAAGGAGAGCACATTCAGCTTCCACCGGATCAGGAAGAGCGGGATACAGCCTACAAGAACAGGAACAAGAAGAATGATGATGTCTTTCAGGCTGGTTGAACGAGCCAGGCTCCCCATCAGCCAATATGTGATATCGGGTAATTTATTTTCCGTGTCGGCAAGGTATTTCGTCATTGAGGTGAACGAGGCGAATAAGGTGGAGATCACCATTCCGGTAAGCACCAGTACCAGGATGGAGCTTTTACCGCGTCCGATGATAGCGCTGATGAAGAAGGTGAGTATTACCGCTCCAAGACCGAAGCCGAAAGCGGCAAGCTGGATTCCAATCGTTCCGAAGGAGAACAGAATGGCCAGGGAAGCGCCAAAGCCGGCTCCTGATGATACCCCCAGTATGTCGGGTGATACCATCGGATTCTTAAACAGCCCTTGATAAGCTGCTCCGGATACCGCCAAAGCTCCTCCCACCAAAAGGGCCTTAATAATTCTGGGAATTCGAACGTGCAGCAGCACTGTCTCTACAGAAAGCGACCATGTAGGGGTAGCTCCGAACAGCTTTCCCCAGAGAATGTGTATCATTTCTGACAGCGGAACCGAATATCTGCCCACCGTAACGGAAATACAGATTACGGCAATCAGTACAGCGGCGAGCACGGTAAGGATAGACGCCTTCTTCCTGCTTGAGCTTCGGCGCGAATCCGACTTCAGCAGCACATCGCTTGATTCAATGACACCTTTTTTGACATACTCCACAGTAAACACCTCCACATTTGTTAAGTTTCATTACACAAAAGCCGTGTTTTTTCTCAATGTTACTTTGACTCCTTTTTCCAGTCAACGGAATTTGGAAGGGTTACTATTAAGTTCAACATGAGTGTCATGTATTGTTACATAGACATGATGTAATCGATTTCACGGCTATAATGTATACGTTGCCAATTTTGCCCCTTTATCGGAAAATATCGCGTATTTTAGAGCACAAACAAACCGGCCAGGCGGAATACCGCTTGGCCGGTTATGCATGCAATCCTTCCTTTTGCCCGCTATATCGCTTCATAAACAACACGTCCGCTTTCCGTCAAATCGTATCCTCCAATAACGGACAGTTCCTTGCGAAACGGCTCTGAACGGATGATATCCGCAACCTCGCCGATTAATTTCAAGTTCTGCGGTGTTCTTAGAATCACAAGATCATGCAGTTCTTCGGTAAGCGGAACAAAGTCCACATTAGCCTTGAAGGCACAGGACTCAATCCCAATGGATGCATCTGCGGCGCCATTGGCAACTTGCAGGGCAGCCTCAAGATCCGTACTTTCCAAATTTGTCCCCGAACCTGAATTACGGGCGTAATAACAAATGTCTTCGCGGGCAAGATCATTTGAGTTCTGAATGCGTAAAGGATTTCCTCTCTGCACATATATTCCTCTATATTGCCGTGAGAGCCTAATAACAAGCACAGGCACACCCATCAGCAATCTTTTGACGTAAGGTATATTGTACTCCCCGGATTCAAAGTCGAACAAATGACAGCCGACCATGTCAACCTCTCCACGATACAAGGAGCGCAGATTGGCAAGCCCTGCTCCGCAGTAACGAAGCGGGCGAAATCCTTCCCGGCCCTTAGTCATATATCGCGCCACCAAATCAAGACTCATATCCTCACCGGCTATGACAAATGGACGAGGACGGTTGTTAAACCACTCCGCAGTATACTGGTTCGTATCTGAAGGTTTATACTGCTCTGCGGCTGTTTCCTTCGCTATATCTTTGTAGCGGCTGAAGTCAGTGGAATCAATCCGGATTTGCCTGCCGACCCGAAAAGACGGAAGTTCCCTCTTCTTTACCATGTCGTATACCTTTAATTTTGAAACCCTTAGCAGCTTGGCGACTTCGTCAATGGTATAAAATGTATCCTGAGTCATCGGCTACCCGTTCATCGCGGTCATAACTGACCGATAAGTCTGAATGGGTCTGCCGCTCGCCCGCGAGAGCAGATGCGTTAGCTCAGGCAGCACAGGAAGCTGAAGGCCGCATGAGAATCTATACAGATGCGACATCGAAGTGACAACCTCCTCCAGCGAGGCATTCCCCGCTCTTTCCCCGATACCCGAAATCGTCACGCTTGCCAGCGCCGCGCCCGCATGAAACGCCGATAACGTGTTCGCGGCGGCAAGTCCAAAATCATTATGGCCGTGAAATTCCACCGGCAAGCTGGATCTGCTCACAAGATGGTTTACTCTGCTAAATGTCTCGAAAGGGTCCAGACAACCGACCGTATCTGCGTAACGAAGACGCTCGGCCCCGAAGCGGGACGCCACATCCGCATATTGAAGCAGGAATTCGGGGTCCGCCCTTGAAGCATCCTCCGCTCCCACAAATACCGTACAGCCAAAGCTTTTCGTAAATTGCAAAATATGCTGAAGGCGCTCCAGCACCCATTCGCGGCTTTTCTTGAGCTTAAACTGAATATGAAGATCGGATACCGGGAGAGACAGATGAATATGCGAGAAGCCGCAAGCTATGGAAGCGCGAATATCGGCTTCATCCGCTCTGTTCCAGGCAATGAGAGTCGCTCGAAGCGGCAGCGACAGCATTTCTTTGAGTGTCTCCTGTTCGCGGCGGCCCATAGCCGGAATCCCCGCTTCAATCCAGGGAATACCCGCCTCATCAAGCTTTACAGCCATTTGCAGTTTTTCCTCCTGGGAGAATACGACACCCGCCGTTTGTTCCCCATCGCGCATCGTAGTATCAACAAGCTGGAACGAAACCTTCGACTGCATTCTAATCCTCTCCTTTCCGTTCTTCCAATAGGGGTATTAATATAATTACTTAATATAATTACTCATGTATAAAAATAAGCCGTCTCCGGTACAGATCCATAAGCTGAAGGTCCGTTAAAGGATTCTTCTGTTGTTCGGCGAGCTCTCTCACTTGCTCCAGCATCTGAACGGCATCGTCCTGTTCAAGCTCCATTTCCCATTCCCTGAATTTGTATTTAAGCGAAGCGGTGCCCGAATGCTTACCAATCACCAATTGCCGTTTAAGCCCCACTTCCTCGGGCTTTATCATTTCATATAACTCCGGATTTTTGGCAATTCCATCCACATGAATTCCGGATTCATGCGCGAACACATTGGCGCCGATGATGGCTTTATCCACCCGCACCTCCATCTTCATTGCCGACAAGATCGAAGAGCAGTCATCGGCCAGCGTATATCCCGGCGGCGTCTGCCCTTTCCATAAATGGCGCACGGCCATCAGTAATTCTTCCATAGCCGTTCTTCCCTTCGGTCCGACTCCATTGACGGATGTGCCAATATGCTCTACACCCGCTTTCAGTGCCGCAAGACTATTCGCTGTTGCCAGACCGAACGTATTGCTTGCACAGAATTCAACCGGGCAGATCGCCGTCTCCAGCAGCTCCATCAAGCTGCGCCGAACGATGAACGGGTCCATAGCGCTGCTGCTGTCACAGTAAATCAGCCTTTGCACATCATATCGCTCAATTATCGGCCAATACACGTCAAATTCCGCATAATAGGATCGCGAAGCATCCTCAATACACAAGAACGGCTCGGCTCCCGCATTACGCACCGCATATAATGCCGCTTCAAGCTTCGATAGGGATACAGGGTTCAGCTTATTGGACCATACAACAGCCATCTTCTTGAACCCCATTCCGCACGCTTTGGACAGTTCGGAAATTGAAGGAGCTACTCTGCAGCGGAGCCGTTCTAATAGACTGGCGTCGCTTAAGATATTCCGGTATTCCGGCATATGCTCTAACGAAATGTCATGCATTTCAACATTGTACTTTTGCAGAGTATCCAGTATTCCTGCAATGGCGGATTGGGGAACACGCCGACGCAAAGCCTCGTCAAGTGTATAATCAATAAGCGAAACCATTTTCCGCACCTCTCTCCTCTAATCAATTCCCGGCATCATGGCTTGATCACGCAAATTGCTCCCAATTGATCGCTTTGGAACGATAGGAACGCTCCCAATCATTCCCGAATACTTCCAGCATATTGAGCATACCTTCGTATCCAAAATAAGCCCTATCCATATAAACATCCCGGTTGGTCGGGCTAAGCAAGTCAAAGGAAGTTTTGATCCCCGCTTCCTCCGCCATATACTTCTCCCATGCCGATCCGATCACCACATCCGTCTTCGCTTCCGAAATGGCTTGCTTTAGCTGATAACCATCAACGGAGAAAGCGACTCCAGGCGTGAGCCCAAGTTCATTCAACTCGTTAACTAAAAGCTCGCGGGCCTCTTGGGTACCCGAGTGAAGCAGCACCAATTCGGGTATCATTTCGAGTTCCTCGAACAGCATCCGAACCATGCCGATCCCTAAAGTCGCATCCGCGGATAACGCGACTCTGCAATTTCTGTAACGGGGAATAATCATTAAGGCTCTCTTCCGGAGCGTATCTACGACAAGCTTCTCCCCCCGGGTAATGATCTCCTCGGCTTTCTCCTCCGCTCCAAAGTAACGGCCCACCGCCCTTAGCCAACGCGCCGTATTGGATAATCCGACAGGCAGGGGAACATCACCGAGGATAAACGGAATCTGATGCCGCTCTTCCAATTTGCGCACAAACTTATAACCGGCATCATGGCTTAACAAAATATTGGCGGAAGCCAACCCCGCTTCTTCCAGCTCCTCCAGCGCCATGTTGTGGGGAAGCACTGACAGCACATCCACTCCCATCTCCCGGAGAACCTCTTTGACCCATAGGAGGTCAGCCTGCCATGTCGGATTGAGATTGGATTGAGGGAGAATGAGATTTACCTTGTTAACCAGCTTGATTTCCTGCTTCGGAATCAAAGGCAGCAGGGCCTCAAGCCCCATATCAATGCCGGCGAAGCTGTCGCCCCGGAACCCCCCCGCCATAACGGGAATCAGCCTGGCCTTAATCTCCGGCTGCATCTCCCTGCATAGTCCGTCAATATCCTCTCCGATAATGTCAGCGGAACAAGTGCCTACGATAAACATGGCCTTGGAGTTAAACGTTCGGTCCGCTTCCCGGATCATGCCGGCCAGCTTCTCGGAAGCGCCCATAATGATATCCGTCTCGAACAAGCGGGTGCAGCCCACTTTTCGTCTGGTAAAATCAATTTCGTGCTTATCGAAAGCCGTTGCAACAGTCGATGCGCAGCCCTGGGGAGAATGGATAATGATACTGACGTCCTTGATTCCGGCAATCACATTCGCCACGCCTTCAAGCGCACAGCCGATAATCGGGTCCTTACTGTGACTACAGTGGCTGAACTCTAATTCATCATACATCTTCCCTTCCTCCTTTCCGCTGCATACAGCGTGCAATCCGGCGCTTCTTCGCTCCATTTAGGCGTGAGGGACGAAGCGGAGGCCAATCCTTGGGACTGCTCGGGAAATACCATCTTCTTGGTCAGCCAGCTGCGCGGACGGAACGAATATTGCATCGATGTCAGAATACACTGTGCAACCTTTAACGAGCCGCGAAAGCCAAAGCGCGGACGATTCAGAATGGCGTTCAAATCAACCACTGGAATGGCCGGATAACTGAGCGACGATCCGAAATAGACCGTTGACACCGGGTCCACACTTCCGAGAAAGGCCAGCAGCTCTTCCTCCGTTTGCTTCATGGATTCGTATTTGCCGAATTTAAGCGTTCCTTTTGTGATCAACACTTCCGGGTCCATCCCCGTTTCCAGCAAATAGTCGATGCTCGTTTCTCTTGCTTCCGTACTCCATGGGTGAAAATTATAGATAACGACCCGCATGCCGAAATCTTTCTCCAGCATATGCGCAATCGACAAGGCTTTAATGGCGTCATGAGCTTCAACAATAGCCAGTTTTCCTTCAAGCTGCGCCCTTGCATCCTCTATTTCCTGCTGAATGGCTCCGTATTCGCTGGCAATCAATGCTTCAGCTTCAGCTTCCATACCTAAATATTTCGCCGCCTCGCGCAGCCAGCGCTCTGTTGCGCTTATTCCGTAAGGCAGTATGGTCGAATTCAGCGGAGTTCCGAACGTTTCTTTCATTTCCTTGCCTATGGTATAGCCAAGATCCAGGCAAAGCGTGCAGTTCACCGCTACGCTTGGCGCATTCTTCAATTCCTCGAGTGTGCAGTTTCCTGCAATGACACTATTGATATGAGCTCCCATTCCTTCCACAAGACGCACCAGCTCTTTAACGTCCGTATCCACTTCCGTCCGTTCGGGACCCATTTTACCCCCAACAATGTTAACGGATTTGGCCAACGCCGCTGTTCTCTCTGGATCGCGGGGCTCCATCAGCCTAACCAACTGCTTGAATACAAGGTCAAAGCCGCTTCGGTACTCACCGGCAAAGCCCTCGCAATGTATAGTCATGATCTCTGCGTTCACTTCGTCCTTCAAGCTGTCCACAACAGCGTCCACATTATCGCCAATGATACCTGTGGCGCAACTGGTGGAAACGAAGATCACGTCAGGACGATACTTGTTGTCAACTTCACGTATTGCCCCTCTCAGTTCCTTCTCGCCGCCGTAAACGACTCCCTTCATATCAATATTCGTACTGATGACCGCTTCATAGGGAGAGCCGCTATTACGGGAATTCGTCAACTTGTAAGCCTTCTTGACGCCGAAGGCGCAACCGCTGGGCCCGTGGGCAATAATTACGGAATTCTGGATACCGCTCAATATTTTCGTCGCCGTCCAGAATTTGCAGGGACGGGTATGACTGCCCTGTAAGCTGGTTTTGATTTTCCCTTCTTTTGCCAGCTGGTATAGCTCGCTTAACGGCCCATGAAAGACGATGCTATCCGAAAATGTTGTTTCAATAGACATTTTCCCCGCTCCTTCCGCTTTGTTTTCTTAATATGAGTAATAGGGGTACGCTAGGTACCCCTTGAAAAACCAGCTTGAAATCTTCTTACCAGACATTCAAGATCCATTCTTTATTCTTCTTGTATTCCATATCGACGAACAGCGTATTGGCGATGGTCTCCGCCAGCCATTCCGCCCCTTTGTATCCGATGACCGGATACTTCCACAAGCCCGCTCTGTCAAAGGTCGGGAAGCCGACGCGAACCATAGGAATCTTGTTATCCGTGGCGACATATCTGCCTTTGGAGTGGCCCATGATCAGATCAATTTGTTGACCTTCTTTTACGCGGCGTTCCAGTTCCCAGAGATCGGCGTTCCAAATCACTTCCATCGGAGCGGTTGCGTTCATCTCCAGTTCCGCAAGACGCTCGTCTTTGGTATAAGCGGAGTTGTCGTCTCCGAGCAGCAGCAGCGTAGGCTCCAGCTCAACCTCCTGGCAGAATTGAGCCAAACCGATGACCAGGTCGGGATCGCCGAAAATAGCCACTTTCTTGTTGGCAAAGAACATGTGGGCCAGGTCGGCCATCGCATCAATCGCTCTGCCCCGTTCTTCTACGAGAGAATCCGAAATAGGCTGGCCGGACATCTTGGAGATTTCCTCCAGGAATAAATCCGTATTTTTAATGCCGATTGGCGTATTGGTCACGACGGACGGCACCTGGAATTTGGTTTGCAGGAAGTTTGCAGCGCTGGCCCCTTGATACTTGCACAAAGAGATGGAGCCTTTGGCGTTGGCGCTGTTCTCGAAATCCTCTACCGTTGTGCTTCCATAGGCAAAGGCATCCTTGCCCGGCATGGTCGGAGCGTCGAAGGTTTCCGTATCGAGCAGAATATTTCCTTCCACACCCATTTCGCTCAAGATATGCTTGATTTGCTTCACATCGCCCGGGTTCAGCCAGCCCGTGAAAAAGTTAATCTTGCCAGTGGGCTCGCCTTTCTTGGCGAGGGTTTTCGTGAGGGATTGAACCGCTACGTTATAACCGGAGACATGGCTTCCGTTATAACTCGGCGTGTGGACGGCAACCAGGTGAAGTTCCCGGCCAGGAAATTCAGCCTCCAGCATTTTGTTGACCTTACGGATCGTTCCTTCGATATCGTCACCGATCGTTTCCGTCGAGCAGGTTGTAATAATGGGGATCACTCTAAGGTCCGGATAACGCTGTGCCAGCGTCATGACACCTTCCTCAATCCGCTTGACCGCTCCGAATACAGCCGCTTCCTCATGAACCGAAGAAGACGCAATTTCAAAGTTCTCTTTAAAATGCTGCGCGAACAGAAGACGGACAAACATACTGCAGCCTTGCCCGCCATGCACCAGCGGAATGCAATCCTTAATGCCGATGCTGGCAAACTGCGCGCCAGCAGGCTGACAGTTGTACATAGGGTTAATAATACCGCATCGTTCTTTTTGTTTAAGCTCCAAAGACATATCTGTCACCTCTTTCCCTTTATCACGATTAGTACAATTGATGATTCAGTTCACCGTTCAAGGAACCGGTGATGGTGATTTGCTTCAAACGCGCTTCAGCACCGTGCAGAACTTCGCCAAGCTGGTCGGCCTTCAATTCACCGAACCAGGAAAAAGCTTTATTAATATCCGTCAGCAGTACTTTGGCATCGGCGTAATGACACTTGTCAATCGGTGTTTCGATTACCGGTTGACCGCCGGTTTGCAGGGTTTCGATCATCTTGATTACACCGGATATGGCCTCCTCGCGGTCCCATGTACGGGAGAGGAATTGCCATAGGCATTTTTCCTGAATGAATTTCGTTAATTGTTCCACTTTATCACTCATTCTTCGCTACCTCCTTATCAACAGGTCTTGTTACACGCCTACTTCCAGAGCGGCTTTTTCTCTAACGTCGATTGCAGCCAGCTTCATCAGCGGCGAATAGATGGCGTTGTACATATCGCGGGCCATGTTGACAGAGCCTTCAAAGCCCATGTATGGACCGTTGTGATAAGCATGACCATTGATATAAGGCAGATGCAGCTTCTTCACCAGATCGCCAACGCGAGGTCCGGTCAGAACCAGGTCCGGTTTTACCATTTCCAATACTTCGAAGAATTCAAGCTCGTTGGCATCGTCAATGTAGATGGTACCTTCGTTGCCGCGGGCAATAACTTTTTCAAAGTCTTCCTGATGACCGAATTTGGAGGACATGGCTACGACGGTCATTCCAAGGTCATCCTCCAAAGCTTTGGTCCAGTGCCACAAGCGAGGGCCGCCCGTCCAGATACATACTTTTTTGCCTTTCAAGCGAGCACGGTACCAGTCCATTTGCTCCTGATATTTGGCAACCTCTTCGGCAATAACCTCCTCAGCCTTATCTTCAAGACCGAAGAATGCGCCGACTTTGCGAAGAGCATCCTGGCAGTATTCGAAACCCCAGGAGTCGATATCAAGACGGGGAATGCCATACCGTTTCTTCAATTCGTTAGCGATGTAGCCTGCGGAGCGGGCGCAGTTCACTACGTTGAGTTGCGCTCTGTGCATGCCGCGCAGATCGTCATACGATGCGTTGCCGGTAAAGTGAGCGATAATTTGAATGCCCATTTTGTGGAAATATTTCTCCAGCACCTGAGAATCGCCCTGAATGTTATAGTCACCGATAAAGTTAATCGTATAAGGACTGGTAATGGTCGGTTCCAGAGTGCCTACCTTCTCGTTGATCCAACCCATATTGAGTACGTGGTGGCCCTTCGATTGGCTGACGCCGGCAAATCCCGGACATTCGACAACAAAGATATCCACATCGCCAAGCTCTTTCTCTACGGCTTTGGCAACAGCTTTCGGGTCATCTCCGATCAGGGCAGTCGCACAGGTTGTGTAGATGAACATTCTTTTGATATCAGGCATTTCCTGGAAAGCCTCAATGATGCTCTGCTTCAGCTGCTTTTCGCCGCCGAATATGATGTGCTTTTCTTTCAGGTTGGTGGACCAGACATACTTCAACTGGAAGTTGTCGTTGTCACTTGGATACCGCTTCGTGTGCCAGGTATCGTATGCACAGCCAACCGGTCCATGAATCATTTGAATGGTATCCTTGAGGACGCCGCCGATTACCAGCTTCGCTCCGCAATAACTGCAGCCCCGCTCCGACAATGTCCCCGGGATGGTGGCAGCGTTGGAAATCGGCAGGTATTGAGTGGTATCCTCCCCCGGTTCCTTGATGTATACGTGTCTTTCCCGTTCAGGGATGGTAACGTCACATTTTAATAGTTTTAATGGCATGTTCCATACCTCCTTAACAAAATGGCCTTACCATTTTCGCTTTTATCCGTTGTTATCCGCATTTATTGTTGCTATTAGTCGACAATACCGTACTTGGTAACCATATCTTCCAGCTCGTCCATGGTCAGCGGAGTAGGAATTACGAAGCTTTTGTTTTCGATAATTTTACGTGCCAGTTCTGAATATTCATTAGCCTGATTACTTGCAGCGTCAAATTCGATAACCGATTTTTTATTGAATTCCGCCTTTTGAACGATGTTGTCGCGAGGTACAAAGTGAATCAGCTGCGTGCCAAGCTTGGTAGTGAATTCTTCCATAAGTTCTAATTCTTTATCAACGTTACGGCTGTTACAGATAATACCGCCCAGCCGGACGCCGCTCTGATCCGCATATTTCAGCATACCGCGTGCAATATTGTTAGCTGCGTAAATGGCCATCATCTCACCGGAGGCCACGATGTAAACCTCTTCTGCTTTGCCTTCGCGAATCGGCATTGCGAAACCGCCGCACACAACGTCGCCCAGTACGTCAAAGAATACGAAGTCGAGGTCCTCAGTGTAAGCGCCAAGGTCTTCCATCAGGTTGATTGCGGTAATAACGCCGCGTCCCGCACAACCAACCCCAGGTTCCGGACCGCCTGATTCAACGCAGCGGATACCTTGATAACCCGTTTTTACTACACTGTCGACCGTGATGGATTCTTCACCGGTTTCGCGCAGCGTATCCATCAATGTTTCTTGCGGTTTGCCGCCGAGAATCATCCGTGTGGAGTCAGCCTTCGGGTCGCAGCCATGGATGAACACCTGTTTTTTGTGGAAATAAGCCATTGCCGAAGCCGTGTTTTGTTGTGTCGTGGATTTACCAATGCCGCCCTTACCGTAAATTGCGATTTTTCTTGTCATTTGAAATAGCTCCTCTCATTTTTCGGTTTAGTCTTTTTTTACAACTACTTTCCTACCCGTAAAGTTCAGGTCACCTTTCCTGACGCTGCTTACCTCACCTCCCACTATTTCTTGAGAGACACCCGTTAAAGCGTCTCCCCCATCCCAATCTATGTCATCTTATTTGACATTTTGTGATGTGTTTTTGTTTTGTTGACCTTATCTTAGCCTTTGCAACACGGAACGGTCAACGAATTCGACGGTTTTCTCCCTCAGCATATCAATTTCTTCAAAATTCATGTCAACTAATATAACATAACTTGTTTTCGGGCGTGTTATTGATAGTTTTAGCATCGCTTTCATAATTTGGATAGTAACCTAAGTATCTCCTATATGATCCTGTGCGATCAGCCGCCCTCCGGTTTACCCTCGAACACTTTAATTCTCCTGAAAAAGCCGTCCATAAAGCAAAATGCACCCCTTTAGAATTCATTGAGATTAACCCAGAAGGGTTCCAATGAACATTCCAAGGAGTGCACGTTAACAAGACTTTATGAACTTTTCCAGTGGGATACAAGTTAATCCGAGCAGGAAGATTTGCAGGAGCCGCACGATTTGGACTGACGCCCCCCTTTGCCCCCCGTTTTGTCATACTTGCCCCATTTTTCTCCACTTTTCAAATCGGCCCAAGCACTTTCAAGACAAACGCGAATGATTGAGTGCGTAGGATGCGACAAATCGGCCTTTCCATCGGGACCTACAAGAATCTCCTCATCCAGACAGTTGGCCTGGTTTAAATATTGTCTGAGCAGTAGAGCAAAGGTAACCCGATGATTCGCCAGCAACTGGGGGTCATACTCAATACTAAACACCTGCAGCAATTCTTCTGAATCCGCTACTTCTGACATGATCTAATTCCTCCCAAATAGAATATGGATTTATTGTTCCTCCGAATGATAGAGCACCTTGGTTAACCATAATGGAGGACGCTCTTTAAGCATCTGAAGGAGCTTCTCCAAATGTGGAATCAATTCGGACCCCTCCTCAGCTTTAAGAATCATAATTCCCGCTTTCATTACTTTCTTGGTTGCATCGTTTCCTATATTATTGACAAACAGCAGCTTGCAGTCCTTAATGACTTTAACCCGAAGATCAGCCTTATCATGTTCCTCTCCATTGACAGGGCGATCCAGGACAGACCTTGATTCAAGCCACTTGTAACCTTTTTCCGAGAACTCGAATATAGAAAATGACGGACAGTGTCCGAAATGACTATCAAGACTCCTGCCGTTTATGGATGCGAACGCCACTTTCATCGGTATGCACTCTCCCTATTGATTAATACATTGCCAACAGCATTGATCCGGTCCGCCGTCCCCCGATATCCCACACTTACGGCAGAAGCGGCACCAAACCGGTTAATAACCGGAAATCCCAGCGGCATGAAAGGAGTACGATTACGCCGCGCCGCTTGTTCTCCATATGAATTGCTGATCCACAGATCGGCCCCCGCTTGAGCTCTGTGCTCCAATTCCTCCAAGTCCCCTCCCGCCAGCACCTGTCCTTTAATGCGTGTTAAAGCTGAGGATGGGGTAGAAGCAGCAGCCTGAAAGGACTTGATCCCCATTTCACCAAGCCATTGATACACGGAAATCAAATGATCGGGCTCCAGCGCGGCTATAACACTCTTTCCTCTAAAAACCGAGCGGGTGTCAAGCATACAATCAAGCAAAAATTGACGCTCCCAGCGGTACTTCACCTGAGCCTGATTTCGGCTGTATCGCTGCAGTAAGCTAAAGAAATCATCCGTTTCCTGAAGTCCCGTAATCCCATGAAAGATGGTGTAGGGAATACCGCACGCTTCTTTCAAAAGCTTGGCCGGAGCTTCCATAGAGCTTCCAACAGCTACGGTATAGCCAGATGTCACAATTTCCTTCATATAATCAAATGGAACTCCGCCCCGGGTCAGAGGCGTGTAACCGGTCATCAGATGTCCTGACAGTGAAGAGGAAAGATCAGGGAGCACGATAACTTCCAGATCAAATGAAGCAATGATTTCTTTTAACTCCATCACGTCTCCAGGGGTGAGATGGGAACCGGGCAGCAAATTAATACGGTTCTTTCGTCTTTCACCGGAGGCATTCCTGTTTAAATGAACCATTTCTTTCACGACTTCGTACGTTGCTTTGGCATAACCGGACTCTATTGAACCTTCATAGTCAGGAAGGGATAGACCGAATAAAAGCTTTTCCCGTAAAAGATCAGAACATTGTCTGCGATAGGCATGAACGGCTCCCAATACATCTTCCCCGACAACTTCTGTCAATGATGTCCCTATAACGGCTATAACATCAGGCTCATGCTTGGAAACCATAAGATCAATGACTTCAAATATAGTCTCACGCCCGCCAAAAATGATGTTGTATTCATGCATGGGTATGCTATCAATGGAGATCGGCTCAAGGTAATGATGGGATAATACGGTTCTGATCGATTCCACACAGCCTTGAACGCCATGCAGAATAGGGATCGATCGATAAATCCCCTGAAGAGCAAGCACACCCCCAACTGTCTGGCTTATCCGAAACGGATTAATGGTTAAAGACCTTGGTGCGGCCTCAGATATGGTGTTCATCAGGCTCTCCCTCCCAAGGCGAACGTCTGCGTGCCATTTCCCAGACCGGCTGCTCCATAACGTCGACCAAATCCTGAGCCATTCTTCGAAGGCCCATATAGCCTGAATACGCCCCGTGCCGCTCCTGGTCAATATCAAGAAAAGGAAGCTTTTCTTTAAGTGGTACATAGGCATTGCGCCCGCTGACAATCATCAAATCCGCTTTGTGCTCCCGGTACAGCTGAAGAATCCGGTTTTCGTCGCTTTCTTTAACTAGGATCGTATCCTGCTCCGTTCTTTCCATGATGCGCGAAAGATCTTCCAGGGCATTCTTATTCGTCCCGATGCCAACAATCTTTATCCCCAATTCCAGCAAGGGAGAAATAAATGCCCAGCTTTCTATTCCGTCCGTGTACAGCACCACTTTTTTTCCTTGTAGTGACTTGTAATGTAGATAGATATCTTTGCGCACCCGCTCCTCTTCTCTACGGATATAACGCTGCACCCGCTTGTCGAATTGGGCATCCTGAAAATGAAAGGAGAGCTGCTGTAGCGAAAACCTGATTTCTCTGGTTCCGTAAAAGGACCCTTCAAAATAGGGAATGCCGAAGCTCTCGCGCATTTTGCGTGCCAATGTGATCATGGATCGGCTGCACACAAGCATGTTAACCTTGGCGCTATGGGCGCAGCGCAGGTCCTGAAATGAGCATTGTCCCGCGATACGCGACACAACCCGAATCCCGAGCCTCGATAACAGGGCTTCGATTTCCTTGCCTTCGCCGGAGAAATGATACTCTCCAATCAGATTGATATTAAAAAGGCCTTTGTTCTCCTCATTCAATTCCGAGGTGCCGATCACCTTCTCGAACAACGCCTCGCCCGCCTGTCTATAGCCCATATTTTTGCTGCCGAAGAATCCTGAGTGATGAACAGGAATAACAGGTTTATTCCATTTCTGTTCTGCTTCCGCACATATCGCGTCCAGATTGTCCATCGTTAACATGGTGATGCAGGTAGCATAGACAAATAGGCAAGGAGGATTGTAAGATTCAGCAATGTAATCTATGGCTTGAATCAGCTTCTTCTCGCCGCCCAGCACAATGTCTTCTTCCGTCAGTCCGGTGGAGAAGCCGAACCTGGATAGTGGAACGCCGAGCGCTCCCGCCTCCAGCATTCCCCGGCTGTTCTCCAGGCATCCGGGAGTTCCGTGTACCAGATGGGCGGCATCCGAAATAGGCAATAGCGCAGCTCGCGAGCCCTGAAAGGCGCAGCCCTTTGTCAGCTCACCCGGCTTAGGGCTCGCGCAGCCTTTGTTCTTCTGAGCATTATGCTCGCAATCCGGTTCAATGAACAAGTTAGTATTTCCTCTTGGCACCAGAGTCACCCTCCTCCAGATGATCCGAGGCTCAGGCCATAACTTCTTTGCTTAATAAACCTTCCTTTCAGCTAGCGAGCCTCAAGCTTTCTTGAAATAGCCCATATACCGCGCGTTCTCGAGCAGCTGCTCGTCAATATTCCCTTTTTTGATTAAAGGGATGATGCCCGCCTGCCGCAGCCTCTCGCTTGGACCTTTCCCTATTCCCGAGCATAGCAGCATCTTGCAATCTTTGAGCATTTCGAGCGTCTCCGCCAGCGGTGAGGACGGTTCTTCGCCTGAACTGCAATCCGCCGTTCCATTGCAATAGGCCTGCACCTTGCGCACCCCCACGAGCCGAATGTCGCTTTCTAAAACATCATAGACGAGAAATTCCTTGGCATGCCCAAAATGCTGATTGATTACATTGGAGCCTCTTGTGGCAACAGCAATGCGTACGGCATTGCTCCATTCATCTTCGCTCCACTCCGCAGCTGCATCCGCTCCAGCCTGTTTCATTCTTGAGAGAATGTCTTGTTGAAGCTTCTCGCGCTGCTCAGCCGAATATTCTTTTTGAGGAGGAAGCATTTCAGGATTCTGGCTGAGGTCGGAGCCAAGCAGCCCGACAGCGTCTGCTCTGCACTGCCTGCAATGACGCATGACCGGCATGATACGAGACGATTCGTGCTGTACCTTGGTGATTTCCTCCAACGTTGGCGCCCTGAAACCATCCTTTTGAAACCTGCTGCCCGGAGACAAAATAAGCGGCATAATATTATGAGAAAAAGCCCCCAATTTCTTCACTTCCCGGGTAACCTCTGAAAGATGCGAGTCGTTCACGCCTGGTATGATAACGGAATTTACCTTGCACAGAACCCCTCTTTCAGTCAGCCCTTTAATCCCTTCCAGCTGCCGCTTCATTAATAAAGCCGCAGCTTCCTTGCCTTTATATAGGGTTCCGTTGTACCTTACAAAAGCATAAATCTGGCTGCCGATATTCGCGTCAATAGCGTTGAGCGTAACCGTTACGTGACGGATACCCAGTTCACAAATTTCATCAATATAATCCGGCAGCATCAGCCCGTTCGTGCTTAAGCATAAGTGAATGTCAGGGTAAGCCTTGGCAATGAGCCGAAAGGTATCGAAGGTTGCCTCGGGATTCGCCAAAGGATCACCCGGCCCTGCAATTCCAACTACAGAGAGATTCGGCAAGCTTCCCGCAATCTGACTAACCTTGTCGAAGGCTTCCTGTGGAGTAATGATCTTACTTACGACCCCCGGCCTGCTTTCATTAACACAATCAAACTTGGGGTTGCAATAATGACACTGAATGTTACATCGCGGTGCAACCGCAGCATGCATTCTGGCAAAATGATGATGGGCTTCTTCATTGTAACAAGGGTGACGCGCCAATGCCGGCTCCATATCCATTCCTCCTAATTATTATTTATTTATATCTATTTATATTTAAATATAACTAGATATATTTATAACCTCCGAAAACCCCACCTCCAAAAATTCTATTTTTATTTAATTATATTATCATTAAAACTTAGTTCAACCACCCCAAACTCTGTTTAACTCATTTGTAGAAATGGGTGTTAGAATATATGACATACCAGTTCCATAAAGCGCTTTCAATGGAAAATGTTAATGTTTTCTTTAAGAAGATTCTCATGATTGGCTGATGCGATAAATGAAAGCCCTCACACCCGCCACGAAAAAACGGATGCCGTCTTTGTGAGACAGCATCCGTTTCCGGCAGAACTATAAGGTCAAGGATAAACGCGAAGCTTATGCAAAAGCTTTGGCCGATGTCTTGATACAGCTTGTCGGACAGCTGTCGACGGCATCCTGCAGATCTTCCTCTAAATCAGCTGCAATCAGCGTCACACCGCGGTTGTTGTCCCCTTCGTAAGTGACTTCCGCCAAACCGTCATCGTCGAAATCAAAAATATCCGGAGCCGAAGCACCGCAGCTTCCGCAAGCAATGCAAGAATCCTTTTTAACCACTACATATTTTCCCATAAATCCCACTCCTCTATAATATATGATTAGTCATATTATAAAAGTGAAATTTCTAGTAGGGATGTGATTTAGTTTATAGTTTTTATCAAAAGATAAAAAATTAATATATTGTACACTTAATCCTAACACTAATAAGTCATTTTTTTTAACATTATAATTCGATTTCAGAGTATAGATCTCATATGTGTCTATTTCACGAATTGTTGGAATTAAAATACACTTCTCACCAATCCCCCGTCAATCCGCAATGCCGCACCGTTGATTGCCGAGGACAAGGGACTGCTCAGGAAGGTCACGAAGTTAGCGATTTCTTCGGGTCTGATCAGGCGCTCTATAATGGAGGTCGGCCGATTTTCCTTCATAAATTTGGTTTCAGCCTCTTCTATGCTAAGACCTTCATTGGGATATAAAGAATTGAGCATCGTCTCCACCCCTTCGGTAAGCGTCGAACCCGGCATAACAGTATTCACAGTCACTCGGGTGCCTGTGGTCAGTTCGGCCAGGCTCCGGGAAAGCGACAGCTGCATCGTTTTGGTCGCGCTGTAGTGCGCCATTTCCTGTGAAGGCATAATGGCGGCTTCGCTGGCGATAAAGATGACTCTTCCTTCATCTTTGTGCAGCATTTGCTGAAGGTAGTGCCGTGTCAGCCGGACTCCGCTCATAATATTCACTTCAAAAAACTTAAACCATTCTTCATCCGGAATCTCGAAATACTCCGCTGGCTTAAAAATCCCTAAGTTATTGACGAGGATATCGATTTCAAATCCCCGATTAATCAGCTCCTGACAGCCGCTTTCCGTCCCCAGATCAGCGGCGGCGGGCTGAGGATTTGCATTAGGATACAATTCCTTTATTTCTTGCACTACTTTGGACACCTTGTCCGCATTGCGTCCGTTGATCAGTACAGATACGCCTTCCTTTGACAATGCCTCGGCGATCGCTCTCCCGATCCCTTCCGTTGAGCCCGTAACAAGCGCTGTTTTTCCTTTTAAATTAAGTTCCATAATTTAATCTCCCTCCTCCACAACAGAATAACCTATTCATCCAGTTAAATCCAGAAAGCCAGTTATGACGGCTTGCTCCCGGCATTACTTCCTCTAGGGAAACTATATGAATTAAAAGACACTACTTCCATAAATGAATTCACTATATATAATTAGCATTGAAAAGCGATCATCCTATCCCAAAACAAGGAGGTAATTAAAATAAACACAGAAGCTCAAAGAAGCAAGCTGCCTTTAGCGCTAATTGCGCTCCTGATCAGCGCGTTCGCCATTGGCACAACCGAGTTTGTCATCATGGGAATTCTACCGGACGTAGCTGGTGATTTGCATGTCACTTTAAGCGCGGCGGGATTACTGGTTACCGGATATGCGCTTGGTGTCGCCATCGGCGGTCCGTTGGTTACGATATGTACCAGCCGTCTGTCACGCAAGTCACTGCTGTTCAGTCTGATGCTTATCTTCGTCGCAGGAAATCTCCTGGCGGCAGTAGCGCCCAATTATCTTATTTTGATGCTTGCCCGCGTTCTAGCCTCCTTTTCACATGGCACATTCTTCGGGGTCGGTTCTATCGTTGCCACACGCCTCGTGCCCCGCGACAAACAAGCGAGCGCAATCGCCATGATGTTCGCAGGGCTTACACTCGCTAACATTCTCGGGGTCCCTTTCGGCACCTTCATCGGACAGATATGGGGGTGGCGCTCCACCTTCTGGGTTGTAACGGCTCTCGGCATCCTTTCCCTAATCGGGATTGCCTTTCTCGTTCCACGCATCCAGGGAGATACGCTTTCCGGATTTCGCCAAGAAATTCGCGTTCTTAGAAGCAAGCAGGTCATGCTGGCGCTGCTCATGACGATACTGGGATTTGGCGGAGTATTCACAGCCTTTACGTACATCGCTCCGATATTAACCGATATCACGGGATTTGGCGCTCGTGCGGTTACTCCGATCTTGCTCCTATTCGGCGTCGGCATGACGATCGGCAATACCGTCGGAGGCAGACTGGCGGATTGGAAGCTGATGCCGTCAATCACAGGAATGCTGGCGCTTTTGACCGCAGTTCTGGCAGTGTTTACGCTAACGAGCAGCTATAAAATCCCCGCTGTGCTCACGGTATTCGTCTGGGGATTTGCCTCTTTCACGATCGTTCCAGCTTTCCAAATGCGGGTACTGGCAAAAGCCCAAGGCTCTCCAAGCATCGCTTCCGCTCTGAATATCAGCTCATTTAATCTGGCCAATGCCGGAGGAGCTTACCTGGGGGGATGGGTGATCGACAGCGGCCCGGGGCTTAGCTCACTGCCATGGGTAGCTGCAGCCGTTACGGCCGCCGGGCTCTTGGTTACCTTAATCAGCTGGTCACTGGATCAGCGGGAGGCTGCTCCTTCAATGCCTGCTGAACATGTGCAGAACTTATGACTTGAGAATGATCCCAAGATGATAGCTGGAAAAAGGGGGATGCTCCGGAAGCAACTCACCACTGCTTTCGGGACATCCCCCATCGTTTACCAGATGTTTTATTATATAGCCGCTAGGACTGTTTCTCTTTGGCATACGAGCCGACGGGAAAGTTGGCGGTTGTTCCCGCATCATGGGACTCGTACCCGTATATTTTTCCGTATGACCGCATCGCCTTAAGATCCTCCAGCACAATGCCCAGAGTAGGAATAACCTTCTCCATCCATACAAACAGGTAGAATTCATCATCCAGCTTATAATAGAAGCAGCGGTCCGTATCGCATAATCCTTTTTCGCTGCCATTGATGCAATGCCAAGTGTACATTTTCTCGTTCAGATAAATATGCTCGTACACATCCTTGGAGCTATATACGAACTCGATCCTTTTGCCTATTAGCTCGGTTGTCTCTTCGCAGCGCGGCGTAAGCGCTGTAAACGGAGCATCGATTGAGGCGTGTTCAAAAGAGCAGGTTACTGAGGACAGAGGTAGCGCTTCCTTCGCCCGCTGAATGATAGGTATCTGCATCTCTGCCGCACCCGGAAGAATGCCTGTGATGACCAAGGCTATATTGCTGCGTAAATTCAGTAGGATGGATACGGATTGCTTGGCCTCATCGCCACCCTCAATAATGAAATCAATGAAATACCAATGAGGTCTTGGACTTACCGCGTTGTAAAAGGATACATAGCTCTGCTCCGAACCGCCGACAGCTATCACCCATTTCACCTGTTCGCTGTCGATGAAAGTTAGCCGTGTTATTTTTCCCTCTTCATAATAAAATGTGTATTCGCTGCCCTCCAACTCATGCGTCGGCGCCAGGCTGTGTTCGCTGAATCCCACCGACAGCTCGCCGACACTGATATATTCAGGTTTTTTTGAATGTTCGATCATTTCAACTCTCCTCCTCATAGCCTTCTGAATTTGCACCGTTTAATACAAGGAGAAGGCGCTCCAGCCTGTCATCCGTGATCGAGCTGCCGAAGGCCGTCAACGACCGCAGGGGCATAAATTTCACAAAAGCCGCCAGCATTTCGGCCGAAACTTCATCCTGCGCATCGACCCGGGCAAAAGGGCTTTCTTGGAGCAGCTCCCGAATGAGCGGTTCAGCGTCCGGAAGCTCCAATACATCGGCCAGCGCCGTGTTACGGGTAACGGTCCGGTTGATTTTCGTGGTAGAGCGGACAACGATTCGCTCACACAGCACGATGTCTCTCGACGACTTGCCGATCAAGATATCGAATTCGCCCGTCTCCACATGCCAGTCTTTTAAAGTGACGTTGTAATAGGCAAAAGCCCTTTTGTCCAGCGTAAACGAAACGGTCTTTTCTTCTTCCGGCTGAAGCTCGACCTTGGCAAATCCCTTTAACTCCTTGTCCGGGCGGATCACTCTGCTTTCGATATCACGGACATACAGCTGAATGATTTCTTTACCGGCCCGGTCGCCTGAATTTTTGACGCTAACGTGAACTTGAACGGTTTCCGTATCCTGTATTTCCTTCTTGTCCAGCTCGATGTCGGTATAGTCAAAGCTCGTATAGCTCAATCCGTAGCCAAAGGGAAACAAAGGCTTGATCTTCATTGCGTCATAGTAACGGTAGCCCACAAACAGGCCCTCTTTGTACTCGGCGCGGTCGCCCTCTCCCGGAAAATTCAAATAGGAAGGATTGTTCTCAAGCCGCATAGGAAACGTTTCGGCCAGCTTGCCGTTTGGATTCACCTCGCCGAACAACAGATCGGCAATCGCCCCGCCCAGTCCCTGACCGCCCAAATAAGCTTCCAAGACGCCTTTAACTTTAGTGATCCAGGGCATTTCCACCGGGGCGCCGTTGCTCAGTACTACAACCAGATTAGGCTGTACTTGAGATAGCGCTTCAATCAAACGGACCTGGTTATAAGGGATGTTCAAATGGGTTCGGTCATACCCCTCCGACTCGTAGCGGTCCGGCAGCCCTGCGAAAAGTACGGCCACAGAGGAAGACGCCGCCGCTCTTACCGCCTCTTCCAGCAGTAGATGATCGGTATCGTCCGTATGAAGATGATACCCTTGCGCAAAAATCAGCTCGGCAGACTCCCCTGCCGTTCGTTTCATCTCTTCGAAAATATCGTCAAGCCGGGTCGGATGAATATGCGAACTGCCCCCGCCTTGGTATCGGGGCTTTACCGCCAGCTCACCAATCACGGCGATTCTCCCTTCCCGGCGTAAAGGCAGAATCGACCCTTCATTTTTGAGCAGAACCATACTCTCAGCCGCCGCCTGTCTGGCCAGCCGGTGATGCGCCTCTTTATCGAATGCGGCAGCGGGCTCTAGCGAATTCGCCGCTTTGAGAATAACGGATAGCAGCCGGTGGACCGCTTGATCCAGGACGGCTTCGGGCATTTCGCCGCTCTGGACGGCTTGGATGATGCTGAGATCGCCTTTCCCCTCGTTTGACGGCATCTCCAATTCCAAACCGGCGGTCAGCCCTTTGACCCGGTCATTCACCGCCCCCCAATCGGAGACGACGAATCCGTCGAATCCCCACTCCCGCCTTAAAATACCCTTCAAAAGCGTGTCATGCTCCGAGCAGTATTCGCCGTTCAAACGGTTGTAAGCGCACATGACCGTCCAGGGCTTCGCCTTCTTCACGGCGCCTTCGAAGCTGGCCAAATAAATTTCCCTTAGAGTCCGCTCATCGATGACCGCATCGACCGTCATTCTCCGGTGCTCCTGGTTGTTGGCCGCAAAATGCTTGAGCGAGGCTCCCACCCCCTGGCTCTGCACCCCCATGATATGATGAGCCGCCATTTCCGAAGATAAATAGGGGTCCTCTGAGAAATATTCGAAATTTCGTCCGCATAGCGGAGAGCGCTTGATATTGGCCCCGGGTCCAAGCAGAATGGCAACATCCTCCGCCCGGCACTCGATCCCCAATGCTTGCCCGATCCGCTCGATAAGAGCGCGGTCCCATGAATTGGAGAGGCCCGCCGCCGATGGAAAGCAGGTCGCAGGCACGCTGTCGGACAGACCGAGGTGATCCGGGGAAGAGCTTTGCTTGCGCAGCCCATGCGGACCGTCGGTCAGCATCAGAGAGGGGATGCCAAGCCGCTCGATCCCTTTCGTATGCCAGAAATCGAGACCGGAGCACAGCCCCGCCTTTTCCTCCAGTGTCATCTGTTCAATGAATGATTGAATGTCTTCGCGCAACAGCTCGTCCTCCCGCTTAAATGATTTCGCGATCAGCCTTTAACGGCTCCCGCCATCATGCCGCTGGTGATTTTTTCCGACAGAAAGAAATAGACAAGGATCACCGGCAGAACAGACATTACCAGATACGCGCCCAAAGCTCCGTAATCCGTACTGTTCTGGCTCATAAAGCTGTTAGTTCCAAACGGCAGCGTCCTTAAATCGACCGATGAGAGAAAGGTAGCCGCCATAATATACTCATTCCAGTTACTGATAAAGGTAAGAATGCAGACGGTCATGACCGGCGGCATGCAGATCGGCAGGGCAATGCTGAAGAACATGCGCAGAATCGAGGCCCCATCCATAAAAGCGGACTCTTCCAGTTCATAGGGAATGTCTCGCATAAAACCGGACATGATCATGACGGCAATCGGTATGGAAAAGGCGACGTAAGGCAGAATCAGGGATAGATGCGTGTCCAATATTCCGATTTTTCTGAAAATAATCATCAGCGGCAGCAATGTAGACTGAATCGGGATCATGATGCCAATCATGAACAGCAGCATAACCGGCTTGGCCATTCGGGACTTGAACCGGGCTACCGCATACGACACCATCGTGCTTAAAAATAGGGTGACTGCCACGGTGATGCATGTAACCACAATGCTGTTCCATAAATATTGCAGGTAATGCCCCTCCACGAATGCTTTCGCATAATTCTCCCACCGGAAGGAATCCGGCAGCGCAATAAAGCTTCCCTTCATGATCTCGTCGGTCGTCTTAAGGGAATACAGCAGCAGCCAGAACAGGGGATATACCTGAGTCACTACAAGAATCAATAAAGGGCCGCGTATGAGAACCTTCTTCAAGCTGATGCGTCTGCTCCCGGCTCTTCGCGCTTTCACTATCGACTGTTCCATAACCGCGCTTTTCAATGTGTTCACCACCTGTTTTTTCGGATTTCTCAATCAAAACGCTTGAACGCTTTATTCATAATGACGGTCGCGATCAGGCACAGCAGCACCAGCACCGTCGACAACGCGCTTCCGTAACCGTATTTCAGCGAAATGAAGGACATGTTGTACATATAGGAGGAGATGACCTCCGTTTTATGCGCGGGACCGCCGCCCGTCATGACGAGCACGATGTCAAAGGCTTTCAGCGCGCCCACCACCATCAGGATCGTTGAAATTTTAATGACATAACCAACCAAAGGAAGGGTAATATGCAGGTCCGCTTTCAAGCCTTCGGCTCCGTCTATGCGGGCCGCTTCGAACAACTCGTCCGGAATGCCGCGGATAGCGGTAAAATACAGCAGGACATAATAGCCGAACACCTGCCACATCCCGACAATAATCAGCGCGTAAATGGCGGTTGAAGGATCGGCAATCCAAGCTTTTGTCCAGCTCTCCAGCCCGGTGGAAATGAGGATTTTGTTCAGCATTCCCCCCTGCGATACCGGGTTGTATATCGCCTTCCACAATTGGCCCACCACAACGCTCGACATGATGATCGGGATAAAGTAGACGGAGATGAGAAAATTGGACCGCCGGACGTGGCGGTTGACCAGAATGGCGATAAGAAAAGTTAACGGCAGCTCAATCAGAGAATAACCGACAATCAAAAACGTGTTCTTGAGCGAGGTCCAGAATACCGGGTCTTTCGTGAAGAGATTAACAAAATTTTGCAGACCGATAAACTTCGATTTCCCGATTCCTGACCAGTTCAGCATGGAGAAATAGACCGATGTCAGAATGGGAAAGAAGACCAGCAGCAGATAGACCAGCAAGGACGGGAGCACAAAGACGGCATAGATTCTTCTGGGTACCCGCAATCCTCCGTTCATCCCAAATCCCCCTTCTTCTTAACAAAATAATCCGGTAACGCCCAGAGGGACCCGGAGTCCCCCTCGGCGGCAATCCGTCTACTTATTGGCCTCATAAGCATCCTGATACTCTTTGGCGACATCCTCCGGCTTGACGTTAGGGTCGATGAACAGGTTTTGCAGCGTCTTATTATGCGCTTCCGAGGTTGCGGCGTTCAGATTGGCGTCCACCGGCTCGACCCGCTTGATCTTGGTGAACAGTTCCTGAATCTGAATGTTCAGATCGCTGTATCCCTTCGCTTTCAAATCTCCGTCGATCTTCTGCGCAATGCCGATCGCATTATCCATATCCAGCGAAACGCTTGGGAAATGCATCATATAATAGTGGACAAAATCCTTGGCCTGCTCGGTATGCTTGCCCTTGGAGGAGACAGCAAGCGCAATGCCGGGTCCGGCGCTGAAGTCGGTGATCTGCCCTTTGCCGTTAACCGTCGGGAATTCCGTAACTCGCAGATCATTGATCGCTTTGGCTGTCGGGAAGGCGGCGCTGATCCAGGTGCCGTTAATATGCATGGCCGCTTCTCCGTTAAGGAACTGGTTCAGTCCCGTAAAATAATCGACCGCCGTTACCCCTTCCTGGAACGCTCCGGCCTTGATCAAATCCTCAAATTTCTTGATTGATTCAACAAAGTCGGGATCTTGGAAATTTCTTTTGCCGTCAAGGACATCTTTAATGAATCCCGGGCCGCCGTTTTGCCGCGTCAGAACAGATCCGAACAAGAGCCCTCCCGTCCACGCCTCCTTCTCGGCAAGGGCGATGGGGAGAATGCCCGCGGCTTTGAATTTCTTCGAAACCTCCACCAGCTCTTCGAACGTTGTGGGAACCTCGGCCCCAATCTTCTCAAACAAGGCCTTGTTATAGAACAAAGCGGTCAGATTATACGCCATCGGCAGCGCATATTGCTGATCATTGAATTTATAGCCGTCCAGAACCAGCGGAAGGAAGGTATCCTTCAGACCGTCCTTCTCCAGAATGTCGTCCAGCGGGGCAAGCAGTCCGGCATCGACAAAAGGCTGCATCGCGGCGCCCGCGTTCACTACGACGATATCCGATAGCGCTCCGGCGGCCGCCTGCGTGTTCAGCTTTACATTATGGGCGCCGAGATCGAGCGCATCCACTTTAATCGTTACATTCGGATGCTCCGCTTGATAATCCGCAATGATTTTATCAGAGACTCTTTCCTGTCCGGTTACAGGGGTTTGAAGAGTCAGGGTGATTTTTTCGGTGCCGCTCTGCGCATCAGAGCCTGAAGCTTTATCCGTTCCTGTGTTATTGCCGGAGCCGCAGGCGGCCAGAGTAACAACGAGTAAACATATCATTGTGATTAAAATGAAGCTTCGTGCTTGTCTCATAATCAACCCTCCGGGAAAATGAAATAGAATTGTTATGCTAACCCCTTACCTATATCCCAAAATTCAGACTGTATTTTTACAACTTGATCGACCGCCTCTTTCTGGTGGGGGAACAACGTATTCGTTGGCAGACCTTGAATTCCCATCTGAAAGGGATCTCCTTCCACAGCGCTCTTCTTCCCGCTAAGCGACTCGATGATTCGCAAGCTGCAAAACGGAACATAACCCGTGCTGTAGCCGCCCTCATGGCAGACAGCCAATCGTCCTTGACAGAGACGCTCCGCCATTCCCTTCACAAAAGCCGCAATCTCTCCAAACCCCGCCGCCGTAACCATCATTTGCGATAACGGATCAAAGGGACTGGCATCCTGTCCTGCCGACACCAGAATCAGTTCAGGCTCGAACTGTTCCGCAATCGGAGAGACAACCTTCTCAAGTGCGTAGAGATACCCGGCATTACCGGTTCCGGCCGGCAGAGGAATATTCACGTTGTAGCCGAGTCCTTTGCCTTCCCCTATGTCGCTGACGAAGCCCCTGTTATAAGGAAAGTTGAATTCCTGATGCAGGGAGACGAACAGGATCTCATTGTCGTCATAGAAGCCGCTTTCCGTTCCATTTCCATGGTGCACATCCCAATCAATAATCAGAATGCGCTTCAGGCCGTATTGTTCACGGGCATAATTCGCGGCGACAGCCACATTGTTAAATAGGCAAAATCCCATTCCGTTATCACGTTCCGCATGATGTCCGGGCGGTCTCGTCAACGCATAAACATTAGCCGCTTCCCTCTTCATCACTGCGTCCACCGCTGTCAGCGCCCCGCCTGTCGACAGCTGCGCGATTTCGTAAGAGCCGATGCCGACGATCGCCATCATTCCCGCATCGCCGCCTTGCTGATCGCTCAAGGCTTTTACCTTATTGATATACTCAGGGGTATGAAACAGCGCGATTTCTTCAGGAGTTGCCTTCCGGGGGGCGATGGATTTTAATTCCTTGATAAAGCCGCTCCGATCCAGAAGATTTTTCAGACGCCGCTTGGTCGCCGGATTCTCTGCATAGGTGTCCGGCTCCAGCCATCCGCCGGCCCGCCAGCCAAGCACCCCGTTTCCGGCATCATGCCAAAAATAACTTTCGTCGTAAATGAACCCGGTTTGTAAACTCAAGGCGTATCTCCTCCATCAACAAGTTTCTTTTCCTGTCAGCTCATGAAATGCCGGGCGACGGACAACAGGGTATATCCCGTTATACCGATTGATACTACGGACATTGCGCTGCAGAGCACCGCCGATCCGCCGCGATGCTTCTGGCTGCGCGCCGCTGCCAGCTGCCGAACCGCGCAGTAGACGCACACGGCGGAAATGCCCAGAATCCCTGTCACAATCAGGTAGGTCAATGGCCCGCTGTGGTCCATCTGCTGAGTGTGTGCATGCTGGTGCGCGGCCTGGGCCAGAGCCGGAGCAAGCAGCAGGTGAACGGTATGCAGCAAGAGCATCAACGAACTTGACGCCAGCGCAACGAATGAATATCTCGGCGCCGTCAGTGCGAAACCCTTTTTCATGATCTCATCCCCTCCTTGATCGACAAATTTCGCCAAGCAGCCGCATTAATGTCAACTAATTCAACATCTTGCGTTACTGTGCTGCTTTTTTATTCAATCATAGGCGCACTTCTTGTCGCTTTATAGGAAAAAAGGGAACAAGAAACCGACATGAAAATCATGAATTATTTTCATTGACTATGTAATGTAACCTATATTAACATAATTAACAAATTGAATTGTTTAAATTTTAATTAAATCCGATTGCGGAATGACTTGACTTGAATACCAGCGGGAGGTCATCTGATGGGTCAAAACGGCAAGCTTTCAACCTGTACATTTGTTCCTGTGCAAATCGGTTTCGAAATGGATACGGAATATTATATAGAGAAATCGGTCAACTACTGTTCCAAGCTGAACCATTCCGTTCTGTACTTCCAATTCAAAATGAATCGGGATTCCGACATCATCCGGGTGCTGCCTGACGGCTGCGTCGATATTCTGTTCGGCTGCGACCCGCTGAGGCCTTACTCGCACGTATGCGGAAGCGTCCTGCAAACCCGGCAGATTCATTTTCAGGCTGGAACCACCTACTTCGGAGTCAGATTCTTGCCGGAGTCAGGCATTAACCGGAAATTGAGTCTGAAAGAAGCGCTGGAAACCGAAATCCCGCTGATGGATCTCGTTAAAGGCAAGCTCGGGATTTACGAGGATATTTTGCGGCATGATGAGTTTCAACTGCGTATCCATTATTTCGAAAAATATTTGCTCGGCACTTTGCTCGACGTCTATCAATCGCCCAATCTTATTGACTACTGCATCAATCAGATCTATCACAGCAAAGGAAACATCACGATCAATCAACTCGCCGACGCAACCGGCTACTCTACGAGATATATCCGCATTAAATTTGAAGACACCCTCGGCATCTCCCCCAAGATGTTCACCCAAATCATACGGTTTCAACACTCGCTCATTATGATGCTGAAGCATAACCTTGAGCCCTTCGAGGTTATTGATGAGCAGGGATATTACGATCAATCCCACTTGATCAAAGAATTCAAGAAATTCAGCAAGTATACGCCTGTTGAAATCAAGGCAAAATGGGATCAGTTCACACTCGATTCCGAGCGAATGACGGTTTCGGTATAAGAAGACCTTTTTTCGGGGGCCGCTTCGAGGAAGTTGCCCGAATCCATGGTATAGTGAACGTACAAAAGAAGCCCTCCTTTGGAATGGTTGCTAGACACTTCCATTTCACTAAGGAACGGCTTCTTTTTGTTCTACAAAATGGAAACAGGGGGCGGTCCCCAAGTCATTTAGGATGACATTTGGGACAGCCCCTTTTACTTCGTACGCGAGATTATGGCAAAGTCCCGGTTATTTCTTGGAACCGCAGCTCGGACCATGGTCCGAATGGCAGCTGGAACCGTGCTTAGGCTTAGACGGAGGTACGTCCAGCGCGGGACTCCGGTCGAAGAAGCCTACCGGCTTCAGCGAAAATCCGATATAAGCCGTCGGCATGACCGGCCAATCCTCCGGCCGTGTGACATGGTGATGGCCCATCGTGTACCATACGACTACATCCGTATTGTCGAGGGACCGATCCTGCTGTACCCAGGAGCTTAAACCCGCTCCACCCGCATGCTGGTTCGGATAGTCGCCGGAAGCGTATTTTTCTTTCGGATTGTACGGCGTGCACCACAGGTGATGCTTCAGAAAGCCAGCGCGCTTGATAAGACTGGAGTTATCGCTGGCAAAGGGAAAGGCGTTCTCGCCCGGGAACAGCTTGTAGCCCACAGGATCGCCCACAGGATTTTTCTTAGCAGGGTTTACAATCTTCCAATAGCGCGAGGAGCGGATATCCATGTCCCGTATGGCTTCGGTTTCTGTCTTCAGCTGGGTTGATACCGGAATAAACCCATTCTCATAAGGATTGTCCGGTCCCGGCGGCATGCTGGACGTATTGACCTCATAGATGGAATTGTCCACGCCGTCGATCATCATATCCATCCGCACGTTGAAGAAATGCTGGTGATGGGCCGCCACCAATTGCGGTGCGATCAGATTGCCGTAAGGCACCCTTTCGCCGGGCTCCAGCGCTTGGGTATGGAGAATTCCCGTTAGCTTGACCTCAAACTGAATCGTTCCATCCTGATAGAAGTACCAGAAAAATCCGTACTCGTAATTTCCCACCGTCGAAATGCTCGACAGCACGAGCCGCCTGGATCGGCGGACTTCGACCTGCCCCGTTCTCCAATCCGTATGCTTCCACAGAATGCCAAAGTCTTCTTCATGCAGACAGACCGCATTTTTGATCACGACTGCATTTCCTTCGCCGTCTACGAGATTCGCGTTAAAATACCGGATTTCGCCCAGACAGTCACATCCCAGCTCCAGTGAGTTGGCCAGCGCGCCAATGCCATATTCACCCGCGTCAAAGGCGTTGTTGCGGTTAACCGGATTGGTCGGGTCCCCGTAAGGCACCACCATTTCCGATAGCGAAGCGCGGTACAGGATCGGGCGGTATACATCCTTGTCCCAGTAGCTCACCGTATGTAGTACCAAGCCTTCGCGGCTCGTGAAGCCGAAGCGGATTTTCCATTTTTGCCAGCTAATTTCATGCCCGTTGGTCGTAAAGCTCGGCCCTTCGGGCTGAACAATTTCAAGCGGCTTCAGGTCGGTTCGAAGCGGACCTACCTTATCCGGGGTATAATTGCCGTCCAGCGGCGGCAGTGGAACGGGGCCTTTGTCAACAATCTTCATGACTTGCAGCCGGTTCAGGTCAAAGATCGCATACAGACCGGATAAAGGCCGCGCATAGCCATTGTCGTAATCCGAAGTTTTGTAGTAGCAGATCGCGCGGACGAGACGAACCCCGATTTCTTCCTCGATTCCGAAATTTCCCGCCGACCAAGGGTCCACCATGATCCGGGCAAAATCCGTGATCCCGCGCTTACGAAATGCCTCCTGCATCTCCGGATGCTCTTTGACGATTCGTTGGCAGGCCTCAAATTCCTCCAGCAGAATCCCGGGCTGCATACCAGGAACATGCGTCCATGACTTCACTTTATTGCCCGATAAGGATACGATGGCTTCGAACGTCTGGTTCTTTTTATAGTTGAAAACAATACAGAACGCTTCCCGCTCAAAGGAATCGCCAGGGCTCCACCGTAGCACCAGTTCCTTCGAAGGCTCCAGCAGGTTAACGCTTGCGAACCGGCAGAACTCGTCCAAATCCTTCTCCGCCCTCAAAATGTGAACAGCGGCTGTAATCTCTTCCGCGGTCAAAGGCTCCAAGGGATGATTGCTTGTCGAAATGATCATACGTTTCACTGCTCCTCTTTTTACGAATTTGGCATGATAGGTGAACCGCTAACGATTACATCTTATTGAAGTTTGAGCGGCTTGTATTGGAAATAACGGAAAGGAGAGCGGACTTGGCGCTATTTTAACGCAAAGAAAAAAGCCGTCAAAAACACGAAAATGGGAAAACATATTAATTTTTTTGATATGAAGTGAGAACAATTAATGGTTTACTGCATCTTAGAAGCAGAACAAGCGGAAAGGAGGATAAAAAATGGATGCTAAAGAACTGGAGCTTAGCAAAATACAGGATGTATTAAGAGGAAATAAAGAATCATACGCTTTCCTGGTAGACAAATATAAAAATAAAGTATACGGTCTGCTTCTAAAAATGGGCGCCTCTCCTTGTTACTGCTAACCCATAATGACCGGAGGTTGACGGTGTAAGCTGTCCTGCTATTGACGGCCATGCTGTCCGCAGTAGGATAGAAAAGCAGGGAGAATCATGACAATTCTCCCTGGATCACGCGCTTTACCATATGGTCGTCCACAATCCGGTGCTTGTTCTGTGCGCCGTAGATCAACGCGTGGGTACAGAGCTTGTTCACCAGCCGGGCGGCTCCGCTGGAAAAACGGTAGATTTCATCCATCGCCGCCTCCGTAAACAGTTCATGCTCGGCACCTGCTGCACTCAGATGCCTCTTCATATAGGCCCCCACTTCCGCCCGGTCCATATGCGGAAGATAACACTGCATATCAATTCGCTGGCGGATCGCCGCATAGGCTTGCAGCCCCAGCCGGTCCCACAGTTCGCTTTGCCCCACCAGAATCAGGGCCATCGGACTCTGTGAATCCATTTTCAGATTTAGTAGAAATCGCAGTTCCTCCAGCATCTCCCGGTCCAGCAGATGGGCTTCATCGACCACGACCACGGGCTGTAGCCGGTGAATCCCACGCATGAGTTCAATCTCCCGGTGTAACTGCCGTTTTGCATCCCCCCGGTAAAATTTCGACTCACAGCCGAGCTGCTCCAGCAGCCCTTTGTAGAAGTGGCGCGGGGTCAGTTTCGAATCGGACAGGTAGAGTAGCTTAAAGCGCGCCTCGTCCAGTTCCTTGGCTAACCGCCGGATCGTAGTCGTTTTCCCGGTCCCGCAGTCCCCTGTGAGCACGGCAAACCACTGGCGTTCCGCGACATAGGCCAGACGCCCGAGCATTTCTTCCTGCGACGCAGACGCATATAACTCGTCTACCGCAAGATCTCTGGAGAACGGAGCACGGTGCAACTCGTAGAAGGACTCAAACATGGCCATCCTCCGCCTGCACTCTGCGGTACGTCACCGCAGGTGCTTCCCGCTGTTTGCGCTGCTGGTGTCGCTGCTCTGCCGCCTCCAGCAGTCTCGACGTGTCGGTCATAGATGCGCCCAGGTGCTCCGGCAACGCCGGACGGGTTCCCGCCCGCTGACCGATTTCCATCTCGCGCACCCGCCACGGCGCTCGTCCCTCATACTCAATCGTCAGTTCCGTGGGGTCTGCCGGGTCATAAACCACCTCGACCGTACAGCCAATGACCGTCAGGCCCACTTCGTACTTTCGGTTCATGAAGCTAATGCAGCCCGACTTGTCGACCTTCCGCTTTTCACTATGCAAGAACGCGTCCGCCAAGGTATCCGGGTCCATGAACCGCAGCGCTTTCTTGTCACTCCGAAACGCCGTTTCCGGGCTTTGCTTGTCCGGCAGGGCGGAGTGGGGCTTGTGCTGGTAGCACTCCGAGAGCCATACCTCGAAGCGCTCATTCAACTGCTCGAGTGTCTTCGGCTTCTCCAAGGCGACTTCGCTCAGAAACGAATCGACGATTTGGTTAAACCGTTCGACCTTGCCTTTGGATTCAGGCGAGTAGGGCTTCGCATAGAGCAGCCGGGTTCCGAGCTTGGAACATATCCGGGTCATGGCTTGGGTACGGTACTGCTTGCCGTTGTCAAAATAGACCGCTTCTGGTACCCCATACTTCTGGATCGCTTGGCGAAACGCCGATTCGACCAGCCGCTGGTCCATGACCGGCACAAACTCCCCATGCAGAATAAACCTTGTAGCGTCGTCAATGAACACGACCAGATACACCTGTTTCATCGTCCCGCTTTCGCCAAGGGGCAAATACGGTCCGTATTTGAGGTCTGACTGCCACAGCTGGTTCCGGTGGCGCTGCTGGAAGCGTCTGGCGGCAACCCCGGATTCGGCGTACATCCGCAGATGGCGCGAGCTGTAGCCACAGGCAGTCAGTCTCTCCTGCAGGGTACTACGCTTAATTTGGCCCGGCGAAATCCGCCCTTCCCATTCTAAAATCTGAATGAGCTGTGCGACGCTGCGGCCGGGGACCTCCCGGCGCAAGAGAATCGCTTGCTCGAGCACGGCGGTAGGAAGAATCTCTTCGGAGGGCTGCCGCCCTTTGCCTTTGGGCTTCAGGCCGGTAAATCCTTCGCTCCGGTAACTCGCCAAATACCGGCGCAAGGTACGTTCGGAGAGTCCGGTTTGCTTACAAATCTGCGCTTTCATCTCCCGGGCTTTGGCCGGGTCCAGCCCTTCGGCAAGCAGGGGAGCGAGAAGCTGCATCCGCTCTGCGGCGAGGGCTTCGGCTTTCTTTTGGTCTTTCATGGGTCGGTAAACTCCTTCCTGAAATGAACTCAAGGAGAGTCTACCGTAGAGCCGGGGCGGACAGATAGGCAAAACGGGTATGTACCCACAAATGAGCGTTTGCGACGGGGCGGACAAGTCTGGCCAGCCAGCCGGGTCCTTGCTGACGAAAGGCGGGGGCGGAGGTCATACGCAGGTGATCCGAAGCTTCGGGGGACCCGGGAGCGAGGCCGGACATCCGAGCCTCCAGCGCCTGCAGAACGAGGATGAAGTAGATAGAGAGCACGCGAAACCAGACCTTCCAACGCCGTAACGTAGAGGTTTCCGCGCAGGCGGTCACGGACGCCTCCGGCTCCGTGACCGCCTGTTCGATACAACGGGAATCGTACCGTTTATAGGGAATGAGTAGATCCGGGAGCTCATGGTGAATCCTGCGGCATCCCACACACCGGAGTCTGCGAATCACCAGTTGGCGCAGCTCACCACCCCCACCCCGGACCTTCCGCTCCCGGCTACCGATAATCTCCAGGTTCTCTGTGCAGCACGGGCAGGGCACCTCCTCCGCACCCCTGACGAAAAACACCAGGGATCTTTTCAACCAGCGCATACTCTGTTACAATGACCATGTCTAATGATGAAGGATATTTCCGGTGCGGCCTGTGCTAGCAGGCATACACGCGATGGAAGTATCCTTTTTCCTTTGCTAGAATACGGTCATTATATCTGGCAACTTCCGGACAGGCAATCCCGCCAGCTTCGCGGCGTTATGCTTTAGCAGAAACATCTCCTGAAGACGCTCAAGATATGACACAGGAAATTTTTATAACAGCTTATCGTAAGCTGGGGCACCATCATACAGACCGAAGCTTTGCAGGATGGATTTACACCATTGCTATTCATATCTTCCAAGAAAAATTCAGGGGGAGAAAAAAACTTATTCATCAAGAAATTCCTGCCGATCTTATGAGCCCGCTCCCTAATCCGGAGAGTGAAGCCATACAACAGGAGACCAGAAACGAACTCTCCCGTATAGTCGATAAGCTTCCAAGCAACTACAGATTAATGCTAATGCTGAGATATACAAATGACCTGACCTATGAAGAAATAGAACAAATAACGGGATTCAGTATGAACCAAATCAGAAACGGATTACATCGGGCTAAAAAAAGACTTCAAAAGATGCTTACAAAGGAAGGAGTTGACTTTAATGAAATGCTGGAGCACTGTACAGATGGAAGAATCTCTTATAAACAGGCACCTGAATAAGCTGGAGAAGCATATTGAGAACTGTCCATCTTGTTTAGCTCGTTACGAACAGCTGCTGCAAGAACAATCCGAATGGTCCGGCGCCTTGTTTCAGGCATCATTACCTGCTTCATTCACCAATCAAGTCTTGGAAGCTCTGCAAGAAACAGAGATAGAACCAGTTGAAGAGGCGGTACATAAAAATATGATTTTCCCTGAAAAACCTTCTCGCCGGAAATACAGAAATTTACAACGATGGGCTGCTGCCGCGGCGATTCTACTTATTCTGTCCGGGTCACTAATCTATGCAAATCCATCAATCGCGGAAATTGTTCGATCCATGTTTTCGTCTGACGCCGAACTGGACCCTGGACTGGAGCAGTCCAAAAAATTAGGTCTCATTCAAGATCCAGACATCGATATCAGAAGTCACGGCTACAGAATTCAAGTGAACGAGGTTTCAGCAGACGCGGCTAGACTCACAATAGCAGTAAAGGTCACCGATCGGTTTGGCAAACCGGTTCTACAAGGATTTAATTGGGAACAAATCAGCGTTAAGGATGAACAAGGGAATGAAATTGGCTTAGGGAGATTTGGAAGCGGAAATAGCAGCGTAGATGTTTTTACCTATATTTATAAAGGAGAACTTACTTCTCCAACAATTACTGTAGAGAGCCGCATTGATAAGATCAAAGGAACAAAAGGGAACTGGAAATTTTCTTTCCCGGTAGACTTGACCAGAGCCGACTCTTTAACTACTGTAGATGAGCTCAATCAACACTATGTTACTCCAGAAGGCCTGAATATCCAAATGAACAAACTGACCCATACTCCGAGCGGAGTGAAACTAGAACTTACTACATCGCTAAGCCAACAAGCAAGAAATAACGTTCCTGCTAATAGGGAAGAGATGCAGAAACTAATGTTTCATTTTGAAGATGAACAAGGAAATATAATATCGCAAGTTAATGAAATGCACTCGATTTCTATGTTAGCGGGAGAAACATCCAAACGTACGGAACAAGGGATCCACTGGGTGTATACCTTTATTGATCTGCCTTACGATTCACAGCGCATTAAGATGGTTCTGGACGGATATTCCATCCCTGAGAAGAGTGAGGGTTCCGTAGTCATTTATCCATCAAAGCTGAACAAAGAAAATGCCGTATTTAGCAATTCAGGCGATAAAGTATGGTTTGAAGCCTTTAAGGTTATTCAGGATCCTGATCAACAAGCAGCGATAGCGGCTGGAGTTACCAAGAATCAAGAAACGAAATCGGCTGGAGTAATCAAAATTAAGGGTGAATACGTGAATATGGCCAATCCAGCGGTCGAGCAATGGCAAGCCATTGATGATAAAGGCAATAAATACCCCGTAGAGTTTCGCGGGAGTATTGATCTTGGTACGAAAGTTCAGGATGGAAATTTTATCATCAAAGGATTATCCTGCATGCCGACGAAACTTACGTTGATTCGTAGTATTGTTGGTCGGTATTACTCAGATGTTCAATGGTCTTTTGACCTCCCGAAAGGCAGACCAATCCCCGGACTTGAGAATAACGAACCCATTAAATATTGGGAAGATATTTTACCTGTCCGTTAATATTGTAAGGCTGCTGTGTCTCCACGGCAGCCTATTCATGTTTATTATTGAACCATCGTTTCCCTCTTTGAATATCAGTATTCGGTATCGGATATTAGGCAGTGAGATACTGACAACCTTAGTGATGAAACAACCGAGTGTTGGAGAACGCCATCACCATACCATATTCGTTACACGCGTTAATCACCTTATTATCCCTAATTGAGCCGCCTGGTTGGACAATGTATTTCACACCGCTTTTTTGGGCGCGATCGATATTGTCCCTTTGAGGGAAAAATGCATCAGAACCAATGGAGACGCCATCTAAATTCTTCAGCCAATCGTTTTTTTCTTCCTGGGTGAGTCTTTTTGGAATATTTACGAAGACATCTCCCCAATCCTTCATTTCCTCAGCTGTTGTATTGTTCCCCAGGAACTGATCAATTGAAATATCTTTTTCTGTTCTCGAAACGCCTTCCTTAAACTGTAAGTTCAACACCGCTGGATGCTGACGAAGGAACCAGAGGTCCGCTTTTTCTCCAGCGAGACGAGTACAATGAATTCTGGACTGCTGCCCAGCTCCACATCCAATAACCTGACCATTTAAGGCATAACAAACTGAATTGGACTGTGTATATTTTAAAGTTATCATTGAAACAATCAAATCGCGGACAGCTTCATCAGGCAGATTCTTATTTTCAGTTACAATATTATGTAATAAATCCGTACTGGGGATTAGGTTATTCCGGTGCTGCTCAAAAACAATTCCATAAATTTTTCTTGTATCTAAGGCATCAGGTTCATAGTCCGGATCTATTTTAATAATATTGAAGCTGCCTTTGCGCTTTTCTTTAAGAATTTTCAAGGCTTCCTCGGAATAATCAGGGGCAATGATACCGTCTGATACTTCCTTTTTGATCAGCAAAGCAGTTGACTCATCTACCTTGTCGCTTAGAGCGATCCAATCTCCAAAAGAAGAAATTCTGTCCGCACCTCTAGCCCTGGCATACGCAGCAGCTAACGGACTTAATTCCATATCCTCAACAAAGTAAGCCTTCTTTAGATTTTCATCAAGTGGCAGCCCTATTCCAGTACCTGCTGGGCTCACATGCTTGAAGGAAGCTGCCGCAGGGAGTTTCAAGGTAATCTTGAGCTCCTTAACCAACTGCCAAGAATTAATCGCATCCATAAAATTGATGTATCCCGGATTCCCGTTTAATACTTCAATAGGCAATTGACCTGTTTCGGAAAAAATCCTTGACGGCTTTTGGTATGGATTAATTCCATATTTCAAAATAATTTCTTTTTGCTTCATTATCTTGTCCTCCTGTCAAAAAATACTTACATATATTTCTATATATCATATTTCTCAATACTCGGCTTGTCCAGGTATGAAAAAAATGAATAACAAAAAAGCTCTAATAGCGTTGTATTATATTTTCACAGTCTGGTGAATATATCTAGAATGACGAATGTGACTTACTAAAGTTTATATACTTGTCATCATTTTAAGGAGGAGTTTTTCTGTGACAACAGAAGTCGTAAGCGCTTGCATTCGTGATATACAGAAACACCGCTTCCAGGACGGTTCCGGTACCCAAACGGTCGTCCACTTAAAGGGCTGTCCTATGTACTGCACTTGGTGCCCCAATCCGGAGCTCCGCAATCCCGGAGTCAGGCTGGTATGGGACCCGGTTAGAGCCAGACATTTCGAGGACGGACGGATTTATTCCGTTCAGGAGGTATTGGAGCTGTGTCTTGGCAATCCTGATTCCTCAGAAAAGATAGCAAAGGGAGTTATGTTGACTGGCGGAGAGGCCATGATGCAGCATTCCTTTGTCTATGAACTGCTATCACGTCTAAAGGAACGGGGAATGCATACCGCAGTTGAGACTACCGGATATGTAATAGAAAGTCAATTTACCAAACTGCTCCCCTTGATCGATCATCTGATCTTCTACGTAAAACACTATGAACGTGAAACGCATAGAAAAATAACCGGAGTTTACAATGATCTAATTATTGAAAATTTGCGGAACGCTCTCTCCAGTCCAAGCGAGGTTGAAGTTCGGCTTACCCTTATTCCCGGTTTGAACGACCGTCCGGAAGATGTAGAGGGATTCTCTAGTCTGTTCCAGCATATAGGTGTAAAGCAGGCCCAGCTTCCTCCCTTTATCACCCAGGCAGCTCCGTCAGGGCGGCACAATGCTCCAGACAACGCTTCACCGTTATCCGAGGTAGAACTAACCGCGTATCAGGACGCCTTTCAGTCTCATCATCTGGATTGCTCCTAATGAACAATATCTCAGAAGGAGTGCTTTAAACGGGCTGGCGCTGCCAGTTCTTTTTTAGGTAAAGGAGACAATCCCCTGAAAAGGAGATTGTCTTTTTCCTTATTTAGTCCGGCTCGGAGGCGCCATAAATTCCGGGCCAACCGGTTCCTTCACGGTTTCTTGGATAATACGATCGATTTCTGCCAAAGCACTTTGATCCAGTGACCAGCCCATGACTTCATCCACCGGGGTCAATTGCTCAGGCTTCCGCGCTCCCCAGAGGGCGATGCCGGCGCCAGGTTGAGCCAGAATCCACCGGACAGCCAGATGAATCACGCGCTTTCCATAATTTTGCTGAGCAAATTGATCGAGTTTCTGCACGGCGTCAAGATACTGCCCGAAACGCGGGGCTTGGAACTTCGGATCTACTTTGCGCAGATCGTCGCCCGTAAATTCCGCACCTGCCTTCATGCGGCCGCTTAATAGACCTCGGCACAAGCTCCCATAAAGCAATGTAGTGATTTGATGTTCCACGCAATAAGGCAATACGTCCTTTTCAATTTCACGCTCGAACAAATTATAGGGAGGCTGGTCCGTATGCAGCGGCGCGACCTTTCGGAATTCTTCCATCTGAGCGGTTGTGAAATTACTAACGCCAACAGCTCGGATTTTCCCCTGCTCTAATAATTTCCGCATCGTTTCCGCTGTTTCTTCTATAGGAACTAACGGGTCCGGCCAATGGATTTGATAAATATCAATATAATCGGTTTTCAGACGCTGAAGAGAGTCGTCGACTTCTTTCAGGATGCGTTGTTTTGTTGCGTTACGGTGGACATTGCCATCAACCCACTCCAGCGCCGCCTTGGTCGCGATCAAGATGCGATCCCGTTTCCCATAGGATTGAATCGCTTGTCCAACAACTTCCTCAGAATGGCCAAAACCGTATACGGGCGCCGTATCGATCACATTAATTCCACGATCCAATGCAGCATGAATGGTACGAATGGACTCCGCATCATCACTTCCGCCCCACATCCAGCCGCCGATTGCCCAAGTGCCCAAACCAATTCGCGAGGCTTGAAGTCCGGTATCGGATACCTGTACAAATTCCACTTTGTCTTCATCCTTTCTGTGAGTTGAATGGGAAAGTTAACCAAAAGACCTAACCGGGTCATTATAACACATACGAAATAGGCCATCATCTAATCCGATGAAATTTAAACAAAACAACTGATAAAAGTAGTTGTGAACAAAAAATCTATTGGATATTGTGTAATTGAGCTCAATGTATGCGCAACCAATTTTGGAAGAATTTTTATTTGAGGCCATTTTTCTCAGGGTAAGGAGTGTTAAAGCTTGAATCAAGTTTCTGAAGCTGTTATAGAAAATCAGAAGGATACCCCGCAAGAGCGCCGCTTTATGCTGTATTTGTGGGTCGTATCCTATCTTCGGCCTTACGCGGGTCAACTTACGGTGATCGTATTGTGCGGACTGATTGCCGCCGCGGGAGAATTGGTGATCCCGAAGATGATCGAACATTTGGTCGACAACATCATTCCGGCCAAAAATAAAAGCGCTTTTACAAGCATGCTACTCCTGCTCATTGGAATCGTGGCACTATCCGTGTGCGCTTCCCTGCTGCGCAATCTGCTTCAAAGAGCGGCCGGAAGCAAAGCCGCGCGCGACCTGCAGTTCTCCGTGCTTCAGAAGCTGCGGAAGCTTGGCTTTTCCTACTATGAACAGCGTCCCGTAGGCGAAATGCTCTCCTTGATGAACAATCAGGTGCACGCGGTGCAGGAGCTGTACACCAGCTTTTTTCCCGATATGCTGGAGCTGGCCCTGTTCGTTATTCTTGCTGTTTCCGTCATGGTGTCGGGCAGTCTCAAGCTAACCTTGGTTGCCGTCCCCTTCTTCCTGATCTACTATGCTGTAGGACCGAGCCTTGATCGAAAGACGACGAAGTGGAATGAACGCATGAATGAACAACGGATGGACTATAACCGCAAAATTCATGAATCGGTGTCAGGCATCCGCGACTTTCGGGCTTTTTCCGCAGAGGATTGGGATTTGCAGCGTGGGCTCCGGCTGTATCAGACCGTCACGGACACCACCTTGAAATGGGTATTCTTCATACATACCCGCTGGAGCATCCGAAGGGTGTTCTTCGACGCTGGAGCGGTCGCGCTGTTCGTCTTCGGTTATTGGTTTATCCGGAATCAGACGTTAACTGTAGGCGCTTTCCTTTCCTTTTTCCTCATCTACTCTGTCGTCATGTTCAAATTATCCATGCTGATCGGCAATCTTGCGCAGCAAGGGATGATGCTGGAGCAGGCCAATCCGATTCGCAGGTTGATGCTGCTGAAGCCCCTTGTAGAGGAACCGGAGCATCCCATTCCCTTAGGAACGATAAACGGCCAAATCACTTTCAAAGGCGTGGGTTTCCACTACCCGAATCGCCCGCCGGTCATCAGAGATTTCACGCTGGACATCCGGCCCGGGGAGCGGTTAGCCATTGTCGGCACAAGCGGCAACGGAAAATCGACCTTACTCAAGCTGATTGACCGCTTCTATGATCCTCAGGAAGGCACGATCGAGCTGGATGGCGTACCCATCACCCGGATTTCTTTTCAAGATTTAAGAGGCAGCATTGGTTATGTCTTTCAGGAATCGTATCTGTTTGGCTTCTCCGTCAGAGAGAACATTCGCTTTGGACGGCCGGAGGCGTCGGACGAAGAGATTGAGCAGGCCGCAAAAGCTGCTATGGCACATGAATTCATCCTTCAGCTTCCGCAGGGCTATGACACTTTGGTCGGCGACCGCGGCATGAAGCTGTCTGGCGGACAGAAGCAAAGAATCGCAATTGCCCGCATGCTGATCTCAAATCCGAAAATCGTTCTGCTCGATGAAGCAACTTCCGCGCTGGATAACGTATCCGAGGCAGAGGTCAAGACGGCGCTGGATCGCCTCTTTGAAGGCCGTACGATGATCGCCGTCGCCCACCGGTTATCGACTATCAAGGATTTTGACCGGATTGTGGTCATGGACGAGGGGACAATCGCAGAGACCGGTACCTATGAAGAGTTGATGGCCCGGGAAGGCATCTTCTATAATCTGGCCCAGGGACAGGATCAGACTGCCGCAATTACCGTTGATTCGGAGGTTACGCTATGAAATATATCAAATGGATATGGAATCATCTCATGATGATCAGAAGCGGCTTTCAGCTGGCCATCGTCCTGCTCATTCTGGAAAGTTTCTTCGGCGTCGCTTCCGTCTACGTGCAAAAATACATCATCGACGATCTCTTCATGCAGCAAAAGTTTGAGCTTCTGCCCGTTCTGCTTAGTGTTTACGCCGTTATTTTCATCTGTAGTGCCATCCTGTTCGTCGCCACCCCGTATACGTTTGTCCGAAACGAATATATCATTACGAAAATCATGACCAAAAACATGTTCAGCCGGTTGTTCCGCTTTCCCATCTCCATTTTCCAAAAGGAGCGTGCCGCCAGGTTTGTCCAGAACCTGAACAGCGATGTGCTGGATACCGGCTCACTGGTCAGCTACCTTACACCCACCGGGATCAGGAGTTTGTTCGAAGCGCTCATCATGCTTGCCATTGTCGGCTACTCGAGCATTTGGGTCATGGTGTGCGTCCTGGCCGTGTGCTTGTTGTATATTGGAAATGCCTGTTTCTTTGCGAAAAGGATCAAGAGCGCGGCGGCCGTCGTGCTGGAAAAACGGACCGATCTGACCGTTCATCTGGAGGAAGGAATATCCTCGACACGGGAGGTCGTTGCGTTTCACAGAACCGAGTGGGAATCGAACCGCTATCAAGCCTTGTTTAAAAAATATTTTGACGCGATCCTTCAGGAAGGACGGACCGTCAACCTCCAGATGCTGTTCAGCGCGCCATTGCGCTGGGGAGTTGCTGTAGCGGTTGTGGCTGTAGGCGGTTATCAGCTAATAGAGGGCAAACTGAGCATAGGGACCTTCGTAGTTGTCTTGCAGCTGGTGCTGCAGATTATGGAGAAATTCGATTGGCTGTTTGGTTACGTCATGATGATGATCGCGCGATTCGCTTTAATCGACCGCATCGAAGCTTTCAATGAGATGCCGCAAATCGACAACGGGACGAAACCGCTTAGCGGCGAGGTTCAATCCATCCATTTCCGGAACGTCAGCTTCGCTTATGAGGATAAAAATATACTTAACGGCCTTACCGCCGTCCTTCCTGTCGGAAAGAAAATCGCGTTCGTCGGAGCAAGCGGCGGCGGCAAATCGACGGTAGCCCAGCTCCTCACCCGCTTCTACAATCCAAGCGAAGGTGAAATTCTCGTGAACGGCATTCCGCTTACCGATATTCGGCGCCAGGACTGGATGAGCCGAATTGCGATCGTATTCCAGGAGCCTTACCTGCTCGCCGACACGATCAGGCAGAACCTGTTGTTCGGACGGGAAGATACGGAGGAACAGCTTATCGTTGTGCTGCAGGACGCACAGCTGCTGGATACGGTGATGAAGCTGCCGAAAAAGCTAGATGAAACCATTGGGGAACGGGGCATTCAGCTCTCCGGAGGCCAGCGTCAACGTCTTGCCTTGGCAAGGGCGATGCTGAGAGATCCCGATATTCTCATCCTGGATGAAGCCACATCCGCCCTTGATATGGAGACGGAAAGGAAAGTACAGCAGCTGCTGGATGACAAGCGTTCGGGACGGACGACGATCATCATTGCGCATCGGTTGTCCACGGTAATGAATGCCGACATCATCTTCGTCATGAAAGATGGGCAGGTCGTCGAGGAAGGCACGCATGAGGAGCTTCTGCGTGAAGGCGATCTTTATCCAGAGCTGGTTCGAACCTTTGAAAGAGAAGCGAAAGACTTGGTAAGCGCATAAGAATCATTGCCGGGACAGTTTCATCAGCGTTTTGCTCTTTTCAGCTATTGTGTGCCTCCAAAACAAGAAAAAACAGACCTGATAGAGGGTTTCCTCATCAGGTCTGTTCGTCTATGATCTTACAGCCCTTCTGATCAATAAAATTTCATTTGTTCATAGTCCATTTCACCCATATACTTTTCGACAAGTTGCAGCCGCTCCCGGCTCATCCCCTGTAGGCACCGGACAAATTGCATTTGCCACTCCATCTCATATTCTTTCTCCAGTAACAGAATAGACGGCAAATCCCAAGACTCGCTTCGCAGCTCTTCATAGAATACGATTTTCGCCAAAATAGCCAGCTCCATATCGCCAAACGCATGAAAGAGCGCATCATACTCCTCCCCATACAAGCAGTCGGATTCAAGCATATCGAGAAAGTCATGGAAGGAATGAAAGCTCGATAAGATCAGCCTCACTTTGTCCTCCTTCCGCTCACAGGCCATAATCTCATCCAGCCGTCTTCTTAACTCTACATCGCTCATTCTGTCCTCTTCGCCCAAGAAAAGGACCATGGACTTCACTTCCGCCTCCCGCTCTGTAATAATGACAGCCCTTAAGCTGTCGTGCTTAGCGGCATTCGCCACTCGCTGCACGAGGTCTTCCTTGCACCCGTCCATGTACTCCTTCAATTGCGGATGAATCGGCAATTCTTGCTGAAGCTTTTCCATCGCATTTCCGATGACGGACCTGATTAGCGGTTCATTAAGGCTCATGAATTGCTGTTCCAGCCGTTTATATTGACTCTCGGAAATCCTGATTTCATCGGCATCTCCCCCTGATAAAACCGAGAAAATCGCCTGATTCAGCACCAGTTCATATATATTGAACAGCTCGATCCGGTAGTTAAACCTGCATTCCCTTCCGTAGTGGGCCAGCAAATCCAGCAGCTCCCGCTGATCGAACATCCTGCAAAATTCGGTCTCCAGCTTCAGCCGCTCCAAATACTGCTTCATATAAAAAACACCCTGTAGCCGCATGTCATCGATAGCCAGCGGGTAATCGATACTCGCCATCGTATTGTGGGCATCAAAGACGATGCCGTATTTTCTAAGAAAAACAGGCAGGGACTCATCGATGGTCAGGTTATAGGCGTCGACCGGAACCTCCAGCTTGTTAGCCATAATTCCCTTATACAGCTGCTTGGTTTCTTCCAAGCATTGACTGACCTTTTCCACGCCTCGTTCATAGATTTGCCGAATATCAACCGTTTTGAGACAGGTGATCGCCATCTCCGGCTCCTCAAAGCTGAACAGATGCGCATCGGCCGCATACATGATGGAGGTCAGGAGGCTTTCGGCGGTTTCCGTGGTGACCGAGGTGCTTTCGCCCCGGGTGTATCTTTGGATCAGCTCCTGCAAAATTTGCATGAACGTATTTTGTATACGCATCATTTCCCGGCTCGTCAGCAGTTCCGCCCGCAAGCCTTCGTTCATTAAGGAGATCGTATATTGGCTTCGCTGCAGCCGGGAATTGCGAATGCCCCCCTGAACGGTCAGCTCCCGCCCGCTACCCCGTTGTTCAGATCCCATAATCCTCTTCTCCTTCCAATAAAGATAACGACTCGTTCTTTTGCAATTCTCTTCGGAATTCTTCGGCCCATTCTTCGAGCCTGCTTTTAAGTAAGCCCAGCGAGCCCTCGCAATCCTCTTCGAACATTTCCTTCATCCTGTGAATGAGCTTCATGTCGCTGACCCGGTCTTCGGTTTCATTTTTCAGATCATAAAAAATCTCATGCAGCTCATTCAGCGTATCCGCATAGTTCTCCTGCTGAATGAACGAGGACGCCGAGAATACCTCGATAAGCGCCTTGGTCACTTCGATGCTCAATTCCACCCGCCCATAGCTGTGCAGGACCTCGTTTCTCGCCGCCATCATCAGCTCAACATCCCGAGGGGTCAGGATCAGGCCGTATTCTTTGGTCTTCTCGTTTAACTCCAGCAATTCGTTCATATAATGTTCCTGCATAGACATGTTCAGGGAGTTGAAAATACGGGCTAAATACATGCCGTTATCCTCCTTCTTCTGCTTCTCGCTTGCCATAAATTTTTCTTAAAAAAATCTAAAAAATGTTGAATTTTTATTTGTTTCATGGTATAATATTTTTTTTATTTTTGATCATTCTATATTTTATCACTATCTTCAACGATGTCAATTGAAGCTGATGGCAAAACAGTTGTTTACATAGAAAAAGGTTGGGCAGAAGAATTCTGACCCAACCTTTTTTTGTGCTCATCCGCAGTCCTGTGCTGAAACGAAGCAATTAACGAACTGGCGATCTCATAACCAAACTTATTTTATCAGGGGATGCGAATAAGATTGTGAAGGAAAAAAAGCAGCTGGCACAATCTGCAAATGCGATTTTTTCAGAGGTTTTCCCTGAGGAGGAGAAATCCTTTCAGAGCAAAGGGATTCGAGTTTTTCATTCCGATCACTTTTTAAGCGGGTCCGTGTCTACTCATTCGTTGGAGAGACGGGCTTTTTTAATTTTATTCGTAGACAAAGGAGGTCTGCTGAGCAGACCTCCTTTGTTTCCGAACTTTATTATTTAATTTTTGTATAATCCGGCTGATTCAGCGTTTCAACCGGTTCTTTTGGTTCTTTAGTTCCTTTATAGTTCTGTTCAATTAATCCGAGAACATTATAAGAGTACCACTCATTCTGAAATTGAACATTTTTAAACGGAGCACGGTCGATTGTTGCAATGGCAAAATGACCATCCTTACTATCTTTCTCAGCCATAATTTCCCCAAGACCATTAATAATAGCTGATCTCCCAACAGAAGGCATAATCACCCAGGCACCGGAATTTACAGCATAATAAGCAGAATTAGTCATATCCATGTGATACTTTTCCCACCATATTCCTTTGCTACTATTATAAGGCCAAGAAGCAATATGAATATTTTCTGCTTGGGCCATCATGTTGAAGGTCATCATCGGTTTCTGATGCTCACCACAAGAAAGCTGACCAATTCGTCCCAATGGAGTATTCACTACATTTTGATTATCTTTCATTGGCGCGTCAGAGAAATAGTTTCGTTCATCACCCGAAGGATTGATTTTACTTCTTTTGTCAATGACTTTCCCATTTGGATCGATAAGGACCTGCGACATATAAAGATGCTTGTCTTTCGTCTTCTCGGAAAAGCTCATAGCAAGATAGACATTATTAACATCTGCAATTTTTAATAAGGCCTTCCATTCCTTGCTTCCCACTTCAATCGAATTGTCTACATATTTTTGGAAAGGTTTAGGCTGCTTCCCTTTTAAACCATTTGGACTTCCATTCATAAACCCTGGAAGCCAAAGTTCAGGGAAGGCGACTAATGTTGCACCGGCACGCTTAGCTTCTTTTGTGATGATATCTGCTTTTTTCAACCCGGCTTGCAAATCATAATTTACGGATTCAGCATTTACAGCCGCCACTTTAATAGGCGATGTATCAACAAGCTTATCATTCTGGAATGGATTGCTTTGAGCAGCAGATACCGTTTCAGGTTTGTTTATAACATCTACAGCACCTATTACTGTAGCTGCCGCTAAACAACCTGCCATCATTGTTCCAACCATCTTTTTCCAACCGTTCTTCATCCTTATTACCCCTTTTCATCAGATTTTATTTTCTGTTCTAGAAATGTTAGACTTTATGACATTGATTGCTGGCGGCTCTACCAAATTTCTTTATCCCCCCCGGATATGATAGATTATCTAACAAGATAATCATATATCCGATGCTATCCCTCTCCCACTCCAAAACCGATTTGTAAATGCTCTAAACCGGACCTTTTGGAATCGATCGTAAAAAAATGACCCAAACCTAAAAAACCGGGTTCGGGTCATTGATAATGTTTACTTATTTTGTTTTGCCCATTCGTCAAGCTGTCTTTGTTTTTCCGTTATAATCTTGTCGATTCCAGCTGCTCTCAGCTTAGAAATAAACTCGGGCAGCACTTTATCAGGGTCGAGTGATCCTGTTCCCAATCCCAGAGCATATTGGTTAATTACGTTTGAAACGGCGGTAATTTCCCTTTTAACCGGTGTTTGGTCCATCGTAAAACCTAGCGCTTTAGATCTTGTGGCGTTTGTGTTGTATTCTTTCATTTTCTCCCAGAGTTTCGGATCTTCTCCTTCAAACACATAGGATAGAGTTTCGTTGCCAAACAGGAAATTTAAATTCAAACTATATCGATTGTTCGAGTCATTGATTCCATCAGGGAACTTGATTACGTTATCCGATACTTTCACATAGTGCTTACCCTCGATACCCCAATCCAGCAAGTTAACTAATTCTTTGTCCGTATACATAAGATCAAGTAATTTAATCGCCTCTACAGGATGTTTGGATTCTGCAGGTATTCCCCACATCAGCGTTCCTAACTTGTCAGAGGCCGTGTATGGTTTAGTCATTGGCACTGGTGTCATTTGCTTGCCAGTTTGCTTTAGTGCCTCCATTTCGATACCGGGCTTTATATTACTGGCATATGCAAACACCCGATCATTTCTCACAAGATCGTACGTGATTTCTTTATAAGTCGCGGCATCCTTGAGAATATACCCGGCTTGAAACCATTTATGATACAATTCAACCCGTTGTTTATACTCTGGGGTTTCGTACAGGTTAACAACATGCAGGTTATCACCGTAATTCATCAGAACACCCAAACCATTGCCCAACGTGTCCCAATTGGAGAGGGTGCTTACGAAATCTTCGTCCGGGACATGTGGTGCCAAAGGAATCAGATCCGATTCTTTTTCGTGAATCAGAGCCAACACTTTTTCAACATCTTCAACCGTTTTTAGCTTGCTTGCATCAATGTTATATTTTTGAAGCAAATCTGTTCGCATCATAAAACCAGATTGACCGGCCATTTCCCTTAAAGATGGAATACCATATATATTTCCTCGGATCTGACCCGCACTAAGCCAAGCAGGATCCATCACTTTCCTAATCCCATTCCCATACTGTTTGATCAAATCATTTAACGGGAGCAGCTGGCCTTTGGCTACTTGGGAGGTAAAACTGAAGACAGGAGTTGTGCCGGTCACGATCAAATCGAGACTTTCACCGCCCGTTAACATCAAGTTCATCTGCTGCTGCCAAGCGCTAAATCCAATTAGAAGGAACTTCACCTTAATATTAAGCTTTTTTTTCGTAATTTTGTTTACTTCTTCCTCAACAAGACCCAAATCCTGCGGAACCGAACCAAAATAATGAAAGGCCATTGTTAATTCCACAAGCTCCTGTCCGGCATCTCCACCACCTGAGTTCATATCAGCTGCTTTATCCTTGGAATTTCTGCAAGCCGTCAACAAAATCAGAAACACCAAACACATCCACCCAAATTTCTTCATAAACCCCTCCCCCTGTATTAGAGGTTATTTAACTTTTTTAGCTTGTAATCTTTTGGATGTTTCCCGATACTTGATAGGATTAAAACCCGTTCTGTTCTTAAACATTTGCGAAAATTTCGAAAAGTTCATATAATCTAAGTGAGCCGCAACGGCGCTGATTGGCATATCGGTCTTGGCAAGCAGTTCTTGGGCTATGTTCACCCGTTCATTTAGAATAAAATCGTTAATTGTAACACCGGTACTTTTCTTAAAAACTCTTGCCAAATAATCGGGGTTAAGAAACACATGGCCTGCGATACTTTCCCGTGTCAGCTCTTTATTGATATTCCTTAATATATACTCCTTTGTTCTCTCGACAACGGATTGAGCTTCTTCAATTGTCCCCAAGAAACTCATTGCTTTATTGATGATATGGCGAATCCAGTCAATCATATCCGCCAGGGATCGATTGGCCTTCTTGGATAAAGCTAAAGACTGCTCGTCACTAAGCAGCTGACGCGCCATTACCCCTTTCTCCGTTAGCAGATAGTAGATCATTTGCAGGAAATCATGGTGGAAGTGAGTTAGGTTCTCAACATTCATTGCGGAGAGCTCAACCAAGCCATTCAAATAATGGATTGCTTCTTGTATGACTTCCTCCACAGCGTTGCCGAGGAGCATGGCCGACCAAAGCTGCATATTAGGCGGTACTAACTGCTGATTTGCCGGTTTGAATGAATTGAAGTGAATTACCCTGTTATAGTAGGCTACGTTATTCTCTTCCAACCCCTTAAGATTCTTGACCATTTCAGCTAAGTTGCGTGGAACGACGTCTTCTCCCAAATAAATACACAGATCACATTTATAATAACGATGGCAATCACCTATAAATCGCTCACAGGATTTCAATAGTTGACGAATGGCTGGTTTCGCATCCGAGGTGGCCGGCACAATGGCTAAAAATTCATCTGTTCCTAAGGAGAGAAGTACGCTATTTTCCTGAATCGAATTCACAAAAAATTCCGCAGCATTCCTTATGGCTGCTTTCATAGCTTGCTCCCCGGCATGGTTTACTTCACTATGCCATCTCTGGAAGACGATTAGTATCGGGACAACCGCATCATGAAGTGGAATATTCCGCTCTATAGCCGCCCGTGAAATAGCGTCCGAATCCGGTTCAATATTCTGATTAAGCACATCCAGCCAGAACCGCTCAATAAGCAAGGGCTGATTCTGGAACCAGTAATGCCCATAAATACTAAGCTGCGCTTGCGCTTGATCTTCATGCAGCTTTTCTATGGCTTTCTTTACAATTGCCTCCAGTTCATGGGGAGGAACCGGCTTTAAGATATAATCCAAGCTATTGAGTTGAACCGCTTTTTTGGCATATTCAAAATCGGCATGGCAGGTTAATATCACCGAAACCGTTCCGGGGTAATTGTTGTTTACCCAATCCAAGAGCTCAAGTCCGGACCCGGAAGGCATTTCAATATCGCATAACATCACATCAACCGGTTGCTTGAGAAAAATTTCTTTAGCCTGATTTATGTTATAGGCGCTATGAATTTGGCTAATGTGCAATTTATCACGGTTCAGGACACTTATTATTCCCGCTACTGCCAGTTTCTCATCATCCACTATCAACAATGATGTCATCTTACTCACCTCTCAAGTGATTGTGATCCAGGATTGGGATGGTGATTGTCACAACGGCTCCCGATGGATCCTTATTCTCGAACAAAAGGGAAGCTTGTCCATTGTACAATAACTCCACCCTGCGCTGTGCGTTCCAAATGCCGATATGCTCTCCCATCTCATCGACAACCGGTTTTCCCTCACGGATCGCCTGAAGGACGTTTCCTGGGAAGCCAATCCCGTTATCCTGAACAGTCATTTGAAGCCATGGCACATGCTCGAAATAAACAAATTGACTTGAAATGGATAAATGGATCGGTTTGTCGCTGGAGATGGCATATTTAAACGTATTTTCCACAAAGGTTTGAATCAAGATTGGCGGCACAGGGACATGAAGCGCAAAGTCCGGAATCTCGATCTCCCACGAGAAGCTTCCCGGGAAACGCAATTCTTGAATCCGAATATAATTCTTGACGTGATGCAGCTCATCGTTAAGCGGTACAAAAGCTTGGTTGCTGCGCAGCATAAAGCGGAAATATTGAACCAGACAAAGTGTGAATTCCTGAATTAACTTATAGTCCTTTATGTGGGATAAGTTATAGATAATATTCAAAGTATTCATTAAAAAATGCGGATTGACTTGCAGCTGGAGCCTCTGAAGTTCTATCTGCTGCTTGCTCAGTTGTTCTTCATAGACGCTAATACGAAGCTCTTGAATTTGGGTAATCATACGGTTGAACGTTTCGTTTACTACCAGAAATTCGTCTGAAGTATCAAACGACTCAATTCTGGCTTTCATATCGCCTTCCCGAATACGCTTCATCGCCTTGAGAATGTGATTTAAAGGTGCCAAAACGACCTTCTGTAAGAGCAGCAACACGACGGATAGGGCAATCAGAAAGGATATCATAATAAAAGCGGAAAGCCTTCCGACATTGGGCAGATTTTCCCGTATTTGACTATCCGGAATAAGTGCGATTAAACTGAAAGCGCCGTTTGATGAAGGACTGCCAACGACCAGATATTTTACCGGATTACCTGACAGATAATAAGAACCCAGTTTCCGGGAGAGATCAACACCATTCTCGTTCAACCACGAAAATTTGTGCATTGGCTCTCCGCTTGTGGTCGCAAATAATGATTTTCCGTTTTCCCCTAGAATGACCAAATTAAACTGTTTCAGGAGATTATCCGCTTTGATCCACGTACCCAGGAGCATATCCCCTGATTCCAAAATATAGAGAAGATAATATTGTCCGCCGATTTGACGAACCGCCCATTGTTTCGGGAATAATTCATTGATATCGGAACCCTTCGGTTTTAAAGCCGAAATGTAATCCCGAACTTGCTGCCTTTCCGGATATGAAGTTTTCTCGCTATCGAAGACCTCTATAAATTCCTGATTGGTGATGGAATACGCAAACAGCATATCGGTGAGCAGATTCGGGTCATTCTCCTTCTCCAAGGTTTGAGACAGCCGTGTCTTTGCCATTTGATATTGATCTCCGCTCGTTTCATCCATCATGATCGTTAAATCTTCGTCTTGGGCCATCAAACTCTTCAAAGTAAACTCCAAATTATCAAGCCGGCTGTCAATATGCTCCATATAGACTGACACAAATTCCCGGTTAGTCTCTGCTACCTCTTGCCGAACAACCTGCATGGCCTGGTAATTGTTATAAATCAGAAGCCCGCTCAAAGGAATTAAAACGACCAGTATACAAATAATTAGTTTAAAGGCAATGGAGTTTTTAGTTAAATGAAAGCCGCTTAATCTCATTAACAAAACGATCCTTTCCCGTTTCCCAAGAAAACATCCGATTAAATTATGTTAGATATTTTGACACAATATAGTACACGTTATTATAGCTGACTTTATTGCAAAGTCAATCTTAACTCAATAGTTAATTAACTCCAATCGAGTGCAGGGATTTTAGCAAAAAAAGACAGCCTTGGAGTGTAATAATCCCCAGGCTGCCTACTTTGATTTTTGTACTTGGGTTATACAGCAACCCGCTTAGATTGAGCAACACGATTTCTTTTCCCTCCGAGAAAATAATTACTGCTTAGCGCCAATAAAATAAAACCTACCGTCGTAACGACGATACCGGACCAATGAAAATGTCTCCACAGGATTCCAGGAATCCACGCCCCGAGGCTCCCCCCTAAATAAACGAAGCACTGGTACAAGGAAGTGGCCGCACCCTTGGAGTGAGTGACAACATCCGTAATATAGGCGGTGGCTGAAGATTGGGAACAAAATTGGCCTAAAGTCAGTATCGATGCACCTAAAATAAGCGTATATGGAGAAGGAATCAACGTAACCAATATCGCTGTAGCTCCTACAAGATGTCCGGCGGCAATCGTTGCTCTCCGGCCAAACCGGTTCGAGACCATCCCCGTAATCAGCGAAGATACAATGCCCCAAATATACGTTAGATAGAGAAGCGAGGTTTGGGCGACGGAATAATGAAAAGGCGCTTGACTGGCGTAGAAAGGCAAGTAATTGAAGAATCCGACAAAAGCGAAAAAATGAGAAAATCCAATAAAGAAAATGGAAAGCAAAGGTAGATTTTTGAAATGATCCGTGAAGTTTTGTTTACCGCTTTTCACCTGCCCAGTCGATTCCGACAAAAAGAAATAAATCAAGAGACTAACCAGTGTTGTCATAACCGTTGTTACAAAAAAGAACCATTCCCAATTGAAATGTTCCGTAATCAATCCGCATAATACCCGTCCCAGAAGTCCTCCTGCCAAGGTGGCACTAACGTAGGTGGCCAGCACCATCCCTTTTTTCTTAATGGGAAATTCCTCAGCCGCATAGGTCATCAGGATCGTCGTTACTCCGGTGATCAAGGTTCCCTGAACAAATCGAAACACAAGCAGCCAACTGAACGAATGGGTAAAAAATAAGGCCAGGCTTGGGATGATCAGCAGAAGGTTTGAGACTAGGATCACTTTTTTACGGTCCCATTTATCCGAAAATACAGCCAAAAACAGCGATGAAAACACAATGCCGAGTATGGTTAACGAAATCGACAAACTGGCCGTTGAAATCGATATGCCAAATTCCCGCATGAATAATGGAAGAATGGGCTGTGGACCGTAAATAATGATGAAAGCGTTGGTCACGGACAGAAAAATAATGAGCAATCTCATGAAAAAGGACACTTCCTTCTTTTGGTCTAAAATTCATTCTTAAATTGAATCATAGAGCCTTCATAAATAATTGTAAAATACAATATATCGTGTTTTAATATTGATAAAGTTGATATTTTGGAGCGTGTTATCCCATGGATACATTAGGAATCGAAGTTTTCTTTCTATAGTAAGACACGGTAGTTTAACTGAAGCCGCCAGCTCCTTATTTATATCCCAGTCCACCCTAAGTCACCGGTTAGCTCAACTGGAACGGGAAGTCGGGATGAACTTAATCGACCGCGGAAGAGGACTAAGAACCTTATCCTTAACTTCCAGCGGGCAGGAATTTTTAGCGCTGGCCAGAAGATGGGAGGCCCTTGTTCAGGAGACCAACCAAATCCGTACCCGCACAATAAAATGGACACTTTCGATCGGAGCAGCAGATAGCATCCAAACTTACGTCCTTCCTGCCATTTACAAGGAATTAAGCAAATATTCAAAACAAATCGAGATTCGCATTCGCACTCAGCAATCGACGGAACTATACCAATTGTTGGAGCGCGGTGAGATCGATATTGCTTTTTCCAATTTGGAACAGCCTATGCCTAATATGCTTGTTAAAAAGTTCCTTGCTGAACAAATGATTGTTATAAGCAAAGGAAAGTTACCGGTTGCGAACAACACCTTAATCGATCATGAGCTGGATACGTCAAATCAGCTGTTTTTTGAGTGGAACCCCTCCTTTCGAGCATGGTATGACAGGTGGATTGGGGACAGAAATTACCCGCCTATCCGTTTAGATGCGGCTTCACTAATAGAAACATTCATGGATTGTCCTGAAAAATGGGCGATTGTTCCGATGTCTCTGGCACGCCGGTATGAACAAACAGGGGAATTCTTTATGTATCATCTGGAATCCCCTCCGCCTGAGCGGGTTTGCTATCAGATTCAACCGCGCAGCCCCAGGGCAAGCGCTTTAGAAAGTCTGCGAATATTAGATTCGTGTATTCATGCTGTCATGGAGTCAAGAGATAATTAAAGGGCCGTTAGTCACTATACAAACGTAACAAAACAAGCGATCCATCGAGAATAAAGGCTACCCTTCTTCTCGTGATCGCTTTTAGGTGACTATAATTTCTCAGACTATTATTGACTTAGCTATAATTCGGAATGTCAAATCGAAATCCTTCGTCTACTGCGGGTCCAATGCAGCTACAGCAACCGCTTCGATTTCTATTAGCAGGTCTTCCTGAATTAGCTTTCTTACTTCGACCGCCGAGCTGGCCGGAGGATTTTGCGTGTTGATGTATTGGTCTCTGATTTCCCGCACAAATTTCATCTGAGAAATGTCTGTCATGAAGAAGGTTAGTTTGACCACATCCTCAAAAAATAACCCCACCGCTTCCAGAGCAATCCGAATATTTTCAAAGACTTGCCTGGTCTGGGCAGACATATCCCCTGCTCCGACGAGTTGGCCGGACTTGTCCAAAGCCACCTGTCCCGAAATATAGATCGTTCTCGCATTTCTGACTTCCACAACATGCGAGTAGCCAAACGTCGGTGGTAATGTCTCGGGATTGGTGAAGCGGATCAATTTATTTGTTTCCATTTGAGCTTCCCCTTTCAGGCTTGTTTCTCCGCTAAAAACCGATCCCCTGTGTGGTATCATATGATTCCCAATTAATCCATTTTATCTCATTTCCGCATATAGACGTCACGCCATACTCCGTTCAGATGGTTTGATTTTTCTGCTCTGGGCTATGATGGATTTCTCTCGCCGATACCCGGCGCTGCCAATATTCATACAAACCGCAAGCCAGCCCAATTGAAACGAGAAGCAGACTGGCAAAGAAATAACTTCGTGATATCCCTGCCATAGCGGTCAGCGGACAATAGATTTTTGATGCAAGTTTATGATAACTCCAGATCTCGCAGTTGGCCTCGGAAGGAATTCATCCTGCAGCAACATATGATGCTCAAGTATAATATCTATTGTAGAAAGCATACAGGATTTTGTCGGATAAGCTTAGCGCAAGCCCTTGCAGTTTATCATGAAATATCGACAATTGCTCGGAAATCCGCTCTGCATAATCATCCTCATACAATTCATCAATCGGCATACCCTCGAATAATGGCGTAAGCTGGAACAGTTCGCTCGAATGATTGCACTTGCATGGCCGGAAATGAATCCGTTGAATGATCCCTTGCTCGCAGCTAATATAACCTATTACCGCTTCACCACAGAACGGACACCACTCCTTGACTTCCAAATCGTTTTGAATCGAGACGCGGCTCTTATGATGCTGTTCAAAAGCTATATTTGTATTCATTCCGCCATCCATCGAATCACCTTCCTTTTTTTACATTATTTTACCATACCTATTTTTGGAATTACATATATTTCCGTATATCATGCCGCTCCAATCATTTCCTCCTTCTTACAACATCCCAAAGGTAACGGTAATCAAGGGATACCGCCTTCCCGCCGTACAGGGATGAAACCATATTAATCTTAGGACTTTGCAGGGTCCTTGGCTTTAAAAATGCTGTATATTCCAATGCTATGGGGTCAATTAAGGAAGAGTGAAAAGCAAACTGGACGGGTAGTCTAACACCTATAATCTCATTCGCTTTCAAATAGTGCTCAATCTCTGTGAGACCGGTTCCTCCTGGTCATTTGGAGTATTCTTACTTAAAGTCAAAAAGGCCAGTTTGATTTTTTCTCATTCTCCATCCAATAAAATTTTCTTTATTATCTATTTGAAAATATATGTTTTCTCTCATCAGGTATTGCAGGGTATGGCCGGGAGCTTTGCCGTATGAATGTCCCGGATAAACACGCACATGGGGGGATACCGATGATTTAACCCTCTGAATACTCTCGAACATTTGCTCCGGGGAGCCTCCCCAGGAATTACAAATGCCGCAGCCCTCTATGAAAATTGTATCTCCAGTAAATATGCTGTCCTGCAGGAGATAGCTCATACCGCCTGCCGTATGCCCCGGAGTATGCATGCAGGTTACCATTGTTTCTCCAACGCTGATTTTGTCCAGATCATTTATGGCCTGTAAATTATTGCACCTAAATCCATAATAGTCGATCTCTGCTTTCGACATGTATACATAAGGGTTAAACAGCGCTTCTAAAGGAGCAACCAAATTCACATGGTCAAAGTGCGAATGCGTTAAAAGAATTCCCTGCAAAACTGCATCCAACTGATTTAGCTTGTCGACTATTTTAGTCAGCTCCCATGCCGGGTCAACAATCAATGCATTTCTAGTCACCTTATCAATGATGATGTATGTAAAGTTTGAAAAAACGATAGGAACGTGTATTTAATTGGTAAATTTCATAGTTTATGTCCACATCACTACCACCAACTCATATATTTTGATTCTTTCCTTCAAGATCTTCTATCATTTCCATTGCCACAAAATATCCAAAAAATAATGTTAAAATATCCTCGTATCGTTTTCCCGATCCTCTTGCTCTGCGCAATACCATGTTTTGGCTTTCTTGCAATTTCTTTTTATGTAAGGCTAGAGAAATGCCGGGTGAATGGGAAGGGATTAGCTCCATCATTAGAGCCGACAGCTTCTTCTGAAACTCTTCAATCGGAAAGTCATTATTTTCTTTCGAATACAGCTGCATCGTTTCAGGCGGATTTTTAAATGAAAATTGATATTGCGTATTAAAAACACCTTCATTAGCTATTCTGTCAGCAATTAATTTACCAAAAACGATACCCGATGCGTAGGCTTGTCCAGGGATTCTTCCCATGCCAAGATCACCATTAAATTGAGCTTCTCCAGTAACGAAGACACGATTAAGGTTTATAACCTCGGCATTGGCATTGATTTCGATTCCTCCTGAAGAATAGTGCATCGTTGGTGTAATTTTGATTTTTTTATTATTAACGACATTAGGACTCGATCCATATTTTTTGAACTTTTCATTCAACAGGTTTTCATCAACATGGCTCAGATCCAGGTACATTTCCTTTTTTTGTTTGATACAATCGAGTTGAAATTTCAAAATCTCATCAATCATTTCGTGATAATCATCACGTGCAATTGCATCACTGATATGGTCATCTTTTAATAACTGAACTCCTTCCTTATCTACTATTTTCCCTTGACTCATAGATACAACTCCGCCCAATAAAATTTGCCTTCCGTTGTAAATTGACCAAGGATGACACATTAATGTAGACATTCCCTTTAATCTTGCACCTATTTTTTTAGCCAAAATATGCGCTTCACCAGTTGAACCCGGCGAATTATCATTGTAACTAAATTGTCCCGCATATCCTCCCGTAGCCAATACCAAATAATTAGTATAGATACTGATAAATTGATCTGATTGTGTGTCATAAAATAATGCGATAATTCCATGATCAGACTTGTCCAAATGAATCAAAATTTTATTACACATCGGTTGCTCAATATGCTGCAACAAGCCATTGATTAATTTCTTTCCCCCATGTGATTTAATCAAGCATTCAGGCATGATACCAAAGGAGGTTTTCTCATAAGGGATTCTTAGTTCCTCAAAAAAATCTATAATTATGCCGGAATTCCTGTATAGCGTTTCAATAACTGGCCGATCTGCTCCACATTTATCAATAGTAAGATTAATAAGATCATTAATTTCATTCTCTGATGGAACACGCGTATTTGCGGCTGAAAGGAAGGAATTGCTTTGTTTAGGCGCATTCTTTTTTGTTACTATCGTGTACTTCATATGGTTTTTTGACAAATAATAAGCAACAGCAAGCCCCGAGATACCCGTACCGACAATCAAAATTGGAGTGTAGTGTTCAACGGATATTATATTTTGTTTCATCATTCCATCTCCTCTTTAGGAAATGTGTAGATAGGTCACGAGGATTGCCGACGAACAGAACAGTACGCCTGCAACCCCCGCTCCCGCCTTATTTTAAGCCTCAGTAGCTGTTGGTTTATTTCTCAGTTTTATAAACTCGCGTTTTGCCCACAAATACAGAAGTAAGAATGCTATCAGGTTTCCGGCTCCAAAGAATACGAAAATAAGGTTCATATTCTTGATGGGAAAATGAAGCAATGGCAGCAGCACCGGAAATGAAGTGATTAACATACGCAAAGTGTCACTGACTAAATTGGGCATTGGTTTGCCAATGGCCTGAAAAGCGAAAGAAGTGACAATAATTCCGGCAAGCCCAATGCTGGTCAATGTTAACAGCCTCACCTGTCTTACACTGTTATCTATAACATCCTGTACAGAAGAAAATTGCTGAAAGATCTGAGGCGCAAACAACATATACAGTGCTGCAAGAACTAAGCCGGATATCATGCATATTCTGATATTTGTGGAGAATATTTTGTCACATCGTTTAAAGTTTTCCCCTCCAAAATTTTGTCCGATCATAGGAATTGTAGACAGCCCAATAGCAAATGCAGGGATTAAAAACATTTGATCCGTTCTGCTGACCAAAACCCAGGCATTCATTGATGCTTCACTTATAGACCCTACTACATTATTCAATATCATGGTTGCTGTATTGATTAGCAAGAAACCTATGGAAGCAGGGATACCAATATACAGAATCTCTTTAATAATTTTACTGTTTAGCGCAAATAGTCTTCCTTGAATTTGCATTGTTGTCTTTCCTCGTACAAAGAAAGATAAATAGTATACAACCGTTAACCCGACAGAGATTGAAGTCGCCAAGGCCGAGCCTTTAACTCCCATATTGAAGCCGAAAATCAAAATCGGGTTTAAAATAATATTAATAATTGTCGAAGCAGTTACAGCTATACCAATTTCTTTGGCTTTACCTTCCCCTTGCAGGATTCCCCCAATCGTTGTCATTAACAGTTGGAATACCATACCCGGAATCATGTAATACAAATAATCAACGCCATATTGAATAGCTTCAGCCGACATCTTGCTGCCCGATAAATGCTCAATGATGTTCCGCCCAAATATAGAACAAACAACCAATGTAATAACGGAAATGACCGATGCCAAGAATAGCCCGGAGTCCCCTGTTCTTTTAATCAGCACTTCATTTTTTTGACCGAGGCCTCTGGCTGTAACGGAGCTTGTTGCCATAAATAAGGAACAGGATATGTAATAAATAATCAAGTATATGCTATAAACTAAACCTGTACCGCTTAGCAAAGCCGTTGAGCTCCGGTCAATCAGGGATATAAAAAAAGTATCCACCATCATATGGGCAAATAGCACGGACTGGCTAATCAATATTGGAATGCCTAGTTTCAGCGTAGTAAGAGCAATGGGTCCATTAAAAAGATCAAGCGGCTGTGGGGCTGATTTCCTTGCTTTCCTGCTTTTGTCTGACGTAGTCAGAGCTTCCCCTTTGCTGGGGTCGTTTAGATCTGAGTTAAAATCTCCCATTTACTATTCTCTCCTTGTATAATATTACATGCATTTCTTGCATTTGCTCGCGCTTTGTTGGATTTTCAAGAGATGGGGGGAGCATAGGATATTTGAAGTTTAAAACATGCGGCCATCTGGAGTGGGACTGGCGTATTTTGCAGAAATTCTTATGGGGTAAACCAGTAGTGTCCGGCCGGTCGATGCCGAAGATGACGTCGGTCTTGGCATTCTCCCGTCGAAGCCCCTTCATCCAAGGTACCAGATTTTCCATTGTTTGTAAATGAAAAAATATAACGTTCCCGCAATGGGCGAAGCGGGCTCTTGGCCCGCTTCGCTCCGGCGTTACAGCCTATCCGGCTCTCGTTCTGCCGCCAGGGAACCTTAAACCCATTAAATACTGATTATACTGGAGCTTTACTTCCAGTACCGCTTAACTGTAAATTTTCAATCAAATTCTGAAGGTACCTATCGGAAACTGCCTTTTTTGAATATAATTTTTCACACAATTTAAGAATCTTTTCATAGACATTTGGCTCATCAAAAATGGTCATATGGCAGCTAGGGTCCACATCAATCATATAAAGTTTTGGAATTTCCCGTTCCCAGTCTCCCCAGTATTTTGAACCATCTACTGCCTGTGAAAAATTAGGCACCGTAGAAGCATAGGGCTCCAGGTCACCATAAACCTTCCCGCCCTGGTTACGGAAATAGTAGCATGTCACTTCTTCCGGATATAATAATGGCGAAATAGAAATTTCATCCAGCTTATAAGATTTTTGAATGTCTAAATGCTTTTGTATCATTTTGTGTATTTGCGCAGTCGTTTTAGTCAATCCGCGGCTCCTTGCAAGTTCAATAAGCTCATCTAAATAGACCTCATCACTTAATTCTAAATTGGTTTCATCACGATGGATTAACATAGGCGGCTCATCTGATTTTTGTTTCATTGCAGAAATGAGGGCGACGTTTATTGTTTGCAGAATTAAATCTTTATCACTGTTTTTTAACGCATTTAATGCATTACTATCCAGTGTGTCGAGCATAACAATAGTATTTACTTTATGTCCCATCTCTTGCAATTGCCGGGTAACTTCATACGCAATATCTCCTCCCAGCGAATACCCTCCCAGATCATAGGGTCCTTCCGGTTGCACTGCCTGAATGATTTGAATGTAGTATTCAGCCATCGAGGGTATCCCTTGCAGCGGCTCCCTTTCGGACATCCACCCGCGCGCCTGGATTCCATAGAATGGCCTTTGTGAATTCCGGGCAATGCCCTGATACGATTCTACTCCGCCGAGCCCCGGATGAAACCAGAACACAGGCTGCCCATGGACGCTTTCGTTGAGGTGGATAATTTCCGGATATTCGGATAAATCACTTGGAACGATGATTGCTGCCTTCGGAATCGAAGTCTGCCACAGTTACTCCTGCACTCTTTTCCTTCAAAATGTTCACAATATCCTGAGCCGTTCTGCTTTCACGCAAATTGTCCAAAGTAACTGAAGATTCCACCCTGGATTGCAGTTGTTGAAATAATGACATCAGCAATATCGAATCAAATCCGTACTGCTCCAAAGGCTTATTGATGTCCAGTTCCGACGGGCTCATTCCCAGGACAACGGACAGTATATCCATGACTTGGTCGGCAAGAGATTCAAATTCCGCTGCGGTATCCTCATTTGCGGCTTCCTCAGGCACTTCAAGCTTAACGGTCAGCCCTGCAGCAGGTTGATGCTCTACCCAGCAGCGCCGTTTCTCAAAGGGATAGGTCGGCAAGGCTACGATTCGGCCACCTATACCGCTGTGCAGCAGCTCCCAAGGAATTTTACTTCCTTGCACCCAGCATAGTGCCAGCTTCTCAAGGTTATGCTCGGCTATAAGTTCTTGCAGCAAGACCTCCTCCAGTCTTCCCGAGAGCAGGGTTCTGATTCCCGCTGAAATATCCTCTTCATAATTCCCCGTATACATAGGAACAGAGGCATCCATTCTTGAATTTTCAGTTACGGATTTCAAGTACGCCTCCATACCCTCGATCAACTCTTCACGGCTGCTTACTACCATTGCCAATCGGCAGTCCATTGCTTCCCGCCCTGCTTGAAGGGTGTGGGCAATATCGGATAAGCGGTATCCGTCTTGAAGCTGCAGGAACTCCAGCATTTGGCGGACAACGAGCTGAAGCCGGACCGCATTCTTGGCTGAGAAGACAATGAGCTGCTGCTCAGGGGATGATGAATCCTGGCCTGGAGCTACATCCACATCTTCCTGTTCGGCCTGATACTCTTCTATAATTAAATGCGCATTCGATCCGCCCGCTCCAAAGGAACTTACAGTTGCACGCCTTGGATATTCCTGTTCTGCTCCGTTCAGTGTGATTACCGGTCTTTTCCAATCTATCAACTCTTTTTGCAGATAAAATGGTGTCTGATCCAGGCTGATATTAGGGTTTAACGGATCGACCTTAATGGACGGAACCAATTTCTTATGCTGCAATTGCAAAATCACCTTCGTCAGCTGCGCCATTCCCGATACAGCCTCCGGATGCCCAATATTGGATTTTACGGACCCGATTGCACAGAACTGCTGATCACTTGTGAACTTACGGAAAGCGTTATTCAAGGCAGTAATTTCGATAGGGTCCCCTAATGCCGACCCATTGGCCGCAGCTTCAACATAGCTGACTGTACGAGGATCAATCCCTGATTTTGCAAAGTTATTTTCAATCAACTGAGCCTGTGCGTTCGGATTGGGAACGGAGAATCCGTTAGTATGTCCTCCATGATTGGTTGATGTTGATTTAATCACAGCTAGAATGGAATCGCCATCCCTTCTTGCCTTCGACAGCGGCTTCAACAGCACTACCCCAACACCTTCCGAAGGCAGATAACCATCACCCTTACCAAAAGATCTGCTGTCTCTGTGGCTGCCAAGCATTTGCACCTGGCTCAATCCCAGATATTTCCTCGGATGAATGGAAAGATTAGCGCCTCCAGATATTGCCAATTGGCATTCACCTTTTATGAGACTTTCACAAGCCATATGAATGGCGATCGTGGAAGAAGAACACATCGTATCAATCGCTACACTCGGTCCCTGAAAGTTGAAAAAGTGAGAAACCCTATTTGCAATGGAGCTGTAGGATGATATTGCCATGGCTGATTCTTTGGAAATGTCCAAATTAAAAGAATGGTATTGATGATACATCGCACCGGCAAAAACTCCGACATTAGCCTGATACAGGCGTTGTAAACTCTCACGGGTATATCCGCAAGTTTCCAGTGCATTCCAGACCGTCTCCAGAAAAAGGCGGTCCAAAGGATCTATAATTTCTGCTTCTCTTGGCGAAATATTGAAGAATAAAGGATCAAATTTATCGATGTCTTCAATAAATCCTCCCCATTTGCAATATGTTTTTCCAATGGTGTTCCTAGCCTCATCAAAGTACAGACTGTGATCCCAACGATCACCAGGAATCTCTGTAATGCAATCCTTCCCGTCCCTCAGGTTATTCCAGAATTCTTGAATATTTCTTGCTCCGGGATAACGTCCTGAAAGTCCTATGATAGCAATATCATTATCCTCAGGTAATTTTTCCGGCTTCGATTCCATACGTGAGGATGTAAACCTCAGCCTTCTGTGACTATTGAACATTTGCTTTACAGGCTCCGGTTCTGCAACATTTTTCTTTGAATTTTTGCCGTCCTCAATTGTTTTCTCTTTAATTCCTAAAAGTTCTATTAATTTATCCCGATGGGCTTCAAGAAAATACCCGGTTAGTTCTTGAATGCTTTGATATTCAAAAAACAAGGTTCTGGATAATGAACCAAAAGGCTTTTCCAATTTATTGGTCAATTCCATGGCCATGATAGAATCTATGCCGTACTTTTCCATGGGCGCATCTGCCTCAATACGGTGAGGAGGCAGTTTAATCACGGATGAAAGCAGCGTTTTAAAGTAATTTACAGCTTTCTCATGAAGCAAATGTTGTTCTATAACAGGTACTCCTTTTGCCGCTTCTGCAGCAGGCTTCGTTGTTACAACTTCTGCTGGAGGCAACTGTCTTTCGAGTGTTTCCTGAAAATGTCTAATATCGCCTTCAATAACCATCACCTGCGGTTCGCCCGAAGCTATGCTTCTATATAAAGCTTGAATTCCGGTTTCAGTTTGCAGGGCAACTATACCTTTGTTTTGTTCCGATTGTTTTTCAATTTCTGCGTTGACACTCATGCCGCCATCTTTCCACAGAGGCCAATTGATCGATAAGGTTTGGCCTTGCCGTTGCTTCGATAAGATTAAAGTATTGCGGTATCTGGCATAGGCATCCATAAAAGCATTCGCCGCAGCATAGTCAGCCTGGCCTACATTGCCAAAGCACCCTGCTGTCGATGAGAATAGAATGAAGAAATCAAGCGGCAGCTCCATGCTCGCGTGATCCAGGTTCAACAGCCCGCTAACTTTAGGCTTCAGAACCTCCAGCAGATCTGCTTTATTTTTTCTTAGTATGAAATTGTCTTTGATTACACCAGCACTGTGTATGATTCCGTTGATGCCTCCGAATTCCGCCTGGACGCTTCGTATGAAATCAATAACATCCACTCGTTGAGTCACATCCAGCTGTCTGTATTGAGCTCGGGCACCCAATGCCTCTAATTCGTCAAGCTTAGCCTGTTTGTCCGCGCCGAGCAGGGATCGTCCGGTGAGAATCAGTGTAGGATTCTTTACTTTGCTGGCAATTTCTTTGGCAAAGATAAGTCCCAAGCCGCCGGCGCCGCCTGTAACCAGGTATATGCCCCTATCTTTCCATGGAAGTTCCGCTGTTTCGCGGATCGCTTCGATTTCGCTCCAGGCCGCAACGAACCGTTTACCTTCCTGATATCGTATGTGAGTATCAACCGGGCTGCCGCTGTTCTCTTGCAGCTTCTCAAGTATTCCTTCTGAGCCTTCCCATGCTTCTACTTCAATCAACTGCGCTATAAGCTTTGGATTCTCCAGTTGAGCCGTTTTCAAAAGACCGGTTAAACCGGATAAAAATTGCAGCTCCTCCCTGGCAGGAACAACAACCTGGATCAGCACCATATCCTTAGGTCTTTCTTTCAGAATGTTTTGAATTTTCTCAAAGATCTCTACAGTATATATCTGGAATCGTTCATCTATGTTGCTCTGTTGAGACTGCAAAATGATACACTGGACTCCGTTTATATAAGCTTCAATTTTTTCCCTGGCTGCTTCATCCTGCCCGCAAAGTATAACTACATGTTGGCCATAAACAGGCGCCGAATCCCCTTGCAGAACCTGTTGTTCATTCCAGCCAGGCTTAAGCATTAAAGTACCGGTATTAACTGAAGCTCCTTCAGAATCCGCATCACCTTCAAACACTCTGGATGTAAATCCTCTCAATTTCACATAAATATTCCCGTTATCATCACACAAGTCAACATCAAGCTTCCTGATTTTGTCTCCCTCTTCGCTCCCCCTGCTGTACCTGACAAAAGCCCACATCGAAGCGGTACTGCTTCCAAATATTTCAATTTCGTCTAAAGCAAAGGGTACCGCTGTCTTAAGCTCATGTGAACCCATCATTAAGCACATTGATGTCTGTAAAGCAGCATCTGCCAAACTTGGATGAATGACAAACTGACCTCTCGTAGCAGAAACAGATGAGGGCAAAGACAGTTTAGCCAGCAATTGGCCTGATCCCAAATATACATTCTCTATTGCTTGATGCCCCGGACCATAGTCAAACCCTATAGCGCGGAAAGCTTCATAGCATTGGGCAGATGTAAAAGTTCCTTGATTGCACTGTTGCTGCAAGGCAGTTAAATTCAGGGCTGTGATTTCTTTAGCCACATTCAGCACCGCATGGCCCTGGCTGTATATGACCGGTTCCTTATCGCTGAAGTCACTATAGATTTCATAGGAAATCTCTCCATCTTTCTCCGGGAAGAGGCCGATGTGGATTTGAACCGGCTGGGTTCCCGCAATAATAGGCCGGACCCAAACGATGTTCTTTAGTCTTATCCCTGACTCTTCTTCCATCAATGCCCCTGCCCCATGCTCCACCGCAGCCCGGGCCATCTCAAGGTACGCCACTCCGGGTAAAACCCGTTGTCCCTTAACAACATGGCTTTCCAGGAAAAACTCCTTGCCCGTGAAGGTCGAAGTAAATCTCTGCTCCAGCAGGTCGGACGTATTCCGGTGCAGCAGAGGATGAATCACGGAGGTCTCCGCAGGGGATACCCGGTTATTGCCGTTATTTTCACCGATTCCATCTATCCAGTAGCGTTCCTTTGCAAATGGATAGGTGGGCAGGCTGACTCTTCTCCGTTTAGCCGAGCCATAGAGCTTGTTCCAATCAAAAGCTAAACTTTTCGTCCATAGATCTGCAATTTTCCCGTACTTTCCACGTTGAATCCATTTCTCAATCGTTTCCTGCATCTCTTCATCCACAGCCAAAGTAGCCAATGTATCTTTATTACGTTTTACCTGCCCTCTGTACAGGTTCTCAATCCCATCCTGTCCCGCCGCAAAGCTCCGCAGCTTCTCCTTGAGCTGCCCGATGCTGTCTACCATCACTCCTAGCCGCTCTTCCATGGCTTCACGCCCTACCTGGAGGGTATAGGCCATATCTGCAAGGTCCGCCTCCGTCCATGGCTGTTCCTCCATGGCGGCCAGCAATCTCCGCACCTGCTCCTTCAGCCCTTCCTCATTCTTTGCCGATAGCACAATGATTGCAGGCTTCTCCGGGGTAACGGCAACTGAGGCCGCTTCATGCTCTGCAGGAATGTATTCTTCAAGCACCACGTGCGCATTGGAGCCTCCGGCCCCAAACGATGAGATTCCCGCCCGCCTTGGAACCTCCTGTCCATCCACTACCGGCCGCTTCCATTCTTCAAGCTCCTGCTGTACGGCAAAGGGAGTTTTGGCAAAATGGATATTGGGGTTCAATTCCTTCGCATGCAGGCTTGGCGCTATCTTTCCATGCTTCATTTGCAGGAGGATTTTAGTCACTCCCGCGATCCCCGCAGCCGCCTCCAAATGCCCGATATTTGATTTTACCGATCCAATCGCACAAAACCCGCTGTCCTCGGTATCTCTGCCAAACGCCTGGGTCAGCCCCGTGACTTCTATCGGATCGCCCAGGGCAGTCCCTGTCCCATGGGCTTCAATATAACTGACGGTCCTCGCATGAATTCCTGCTTTGTCAAACGCCGTTCGGATCAGCTCGGCCTGGGCCACCGGATTTGGCACCGTATACCCGTTGGTTTTGCCGCCGTGGTTTATGCTGGTGCTTCGGATCACTGCATAAATATGATCCTCGTCTGCGACTGCCCTGGACAAGGGTTTCAACAGAACACAACCTACCCCTTCACCTGGGACAAAGCCGTTTCCTCCGCTTCCAAAGCTCTTGCACTGGCCGTCTGCCGAAAGCATTTGCTGGGCGCACAATCCAACATAGCTGGAAGGATGAAGGTAAAGGTTAACCCCTCCTGCAACCGCCATTTCACATTCCTGCTGATACAGATGCTCACAGGCCTCATGAATGGCGGTTAATGACGAAGAACACATCGTATCAATGGGCATGCTGGGACCTTGCAGGTTCAGCAAATAGGAAATCCGGTTGGCTACCGAGCTGAATGAAGTGTGCGGAAATACCCTCTCGCCCTGTTTCCATAAATCCGGGCCGTACAAATCGTAGCCGGTCTTGGTAATCCCCGCAAAGACACCCACCTTGCCGTGATATTGCGACCGGATCTGCTCCCGGGTATAGCCCGCATCCTCCAATACCTCCCAGCAGGATTGGACAAACAGCCGTTCCTGAGGGTCCATGTTATGGGCTTCCAAAGGGGAAATGTTGAAGAAGAGCGGGTCAAATTCCGCAAATCCGTCTATAAAGCCTCCCCACTTGCTGTAGCTTTTCCCCTGAGCTGCAGCCTCCTGGGGGTCCGGGTGGAAGAACCCTTCCTGGGACCAGCGTTCTTCCGGAATTTCCGTGATGCAGTCTTGTCCCTGCTGCAGATTATCCCAATATTCCTGCAGGTTTCCGGCCTTAGGATAGCGTCCGCTGATCCCTATAATAGCTACAGGCTCCCGTGTTGCAGCGGCAGCGGCGGGCACCCCGGCGGTAAAGCTGCGGGCTTTCCTTCTGCCGGCTTTCCGTGAAGCCAGTACAGGGAGTTCATGCTCGAAATGCCCCTGTGCCGCATGCTGCGGCAGGGCTTGTACCCGCTCTGGCAGGGCTTGAACCCGCTCGGTAAGCCCCGTCCATTTCAAGCACCCCGGGAAGTGGTCGGAGACCAGATACTCCGCCAATTCCAGCAAGGTCTGATATTCATAGAACAGGGTCTTGGAAAGCTCCCCAAAGATATCCCCAAGCTTCTGGTTCAGCTGATTAATCATAATCGAGTCAATGCCATAGCTCTCCAGAGACTCTTCCCCATCAATGCTGTCCACACGCATTTTGGTAATGTCGCCAAACATAACCTTGAGCTGGTGCAGGGTTTTTTCCTTCAATAATTCTGGATCAACAGCCGAAACAGAAACAGCTTGAGCAGCAGGTGTGCTTGAAACGTTCCCTCCCAATGGGCGGGTCAAGCGGTCTCTGCAAGTCTCCAGAAGATAGTCTGTCAGGCTGTGGAGGGTCGGATATTCTAGAAAGATATCATAGGTCCAGTCGAGTCCATACGTTTGGTTCAATTCGTTAACCAGCCCGGTCAGGGCCACCACATCAAGTCCATAGTCCTTCCACTCTGCATCAGGATCAATTTCTTCGGTACCCGTTTGAAGCAGCCGGGCGATTCTTCTTATGCAATCCTCCTGCACTTGCTCCGGCAAAGTGCCCATATCCTGATCTTCTGTAAGGCAGGGAACCTCTGTTTCCGGCCAAGCTGGAGATTCCAACAAAAATTTTTCCTTTAATCGTACCGGATTCCCCTCCATGACCATGACTCGATCACTTCCAGAGGCAAAGGAATGGTATAACGCCTGAACACCGGTCCCTGTCCGCATGGCGGCGATCCCGAAATCCTTCATCATCACTTTCTCGGTCTCTTCATCCACATGCATTCCGCCCTCTTTCCATAAGGGCCAATTGATGGAGAGTGTCCGTCCCGGGCGCTGCTTTAACAGCACCAGGCTGTTCCGGTAGCCTGCATAAGCATCCATGAACGCATTAGCCATAGCATAATCCGCCTGGCCGACATTACCGACAGCCCCGGTCATGGATGAGAAGAAAATGAAGAAGTCCAGCGGCAAGTCCCGGCTTGCCTCATCCAGGTTTACCAGTCCGCTAACCTTGGGAGCCATCACGGCTTGCAGCTCCTCTTTTGTTTTTCTCAGGATGAAATTATCCCGTATGATCCCTGCGCCGTGAATAATTCCGTGGAGGGCTCCATAATCTTCCCGGATGCCCTGGATTAAAGCCGCCACTTCCTCTTTGCGGACCACATCGACTCTTCTGTATTCCACTCGCGCACCGGCAGCCTCAAGCGCCTTTAACTTAGACTGCTTGTCCTCGTTAAGCGGGGATCTGCCTGTCAAAATCAGCGTCGCAGGCTTGACTTTACCGGCAATTTCGCTGGCAAATATAAGCCCAAGGCCCCCTGCGCCCCCCGTAATCAAATAGATTCCATGGTCTTTCCATAACGGCTTCACTCCAGATGTTCCTGCGCTGATCTCGCGCCATACAGCCACCCGGCGTTTTCCGTCTTTATATTGAACCTGTGTATCCGCCAGGCTGCGGCTATTCTCATTCAGCTTGGCTATAAGGCTTCCTGCATCTTCTTCCGGTTCTACTTCAATAAGCTGACCCGCCACCTTGGGATTTTCAAACTGCGCCGTATGGAGTATCCCTGAAAGAGCACGGAAAAGCTGCTCCCGGCCCTGGGCTGGAACTACAATCTGAATAAGTACCTTTCCTTTGGGCTTGGCCTTAAGGATACTCTTCACTTCGTCAAACATCCGTGCAGCATAGTCCTGAAAGCGTTGATCCAGTTCTTCTTGCGCGGATTGTAAGACAATGCATTGGGTGCCCGCCATTTCCCCTTCCAGGTCTTCGCGCGTGATACCGCCGATTTCACAGAGCGCTACCAAGTGACGACTGTAACCGGAATCTCCAGATCCCTCTACTGCCGCTTGTTCTTTCCAGCTGGGCTCAAGTAAAAGTGTTCCAATAGTTGCTGGCTCAATCTGCCCCATCGCTCCATTCAAAGACCTGGTTATAAGTGCTTTCATCCGTACACAAACCATTCCGGTGTCATCACAAAGGTCAATATCGAACTTCTGCTCCATATCCTCTGCCTTGCCGCCATGACTGTACTGGATGAACGCCCACATCTTCGAGGTGCATGTGCTGAAAATCTCCAGCTCTTGAAGTGCCAAAGGCAGGCGGGGCTTGTCATCCACTGTACCGGTTGTCAGCGCGGAAGATGCCTTTAACGCAGCATTCATCAGCCCCGGATGCAGAATGAACCGGCTTTCCGTATCCGATGCCGGAGATGGTAAACCAAGCTTTGCCAGAATCTGCCCTTCTCCTGTATGCACGCTCTCTATCCCATAGCGGGTCAAATCATGACCGGCAGCTCCGGCTTTAAACCCTTCAGCTGAAAGGATACTTCTGCTGCACACCTTCTGTACCGCTTGTAGATCCAAAGCCGGGGCTTTCGGAAGCGGGCAGGGTACGGCTATTCCCTGACTGTATACGAGCTGCTTGGCATCTGCCTTTTCCGGTTCATCACTATATATCTCATAAGCAATCTCTCCGTTTTCCTCCGGGAACAGGCCAATGTTCAGCTGCACCGGCTGATTCCCCACAACGGCAGGCTGAGCCCAAACGATATCCTTTAGCCGTATTCCGGCCTGCTCCTCTTTCCATGCTCCCGCACCATACTCAACCGCAGCCCGGGCCATCTCAAGATATGCTGCTCCGGGTACAATCCTCTGCCCATTAACCATATCGTTCTCCACGAAAAACTCCTTGCCCGTGAAGGTTGAAGTAAATCTTTGTTCCGAAAGGTCGGACGTATTCCGGTGCAGTAAAGGGTGAATAACGGAGGCTTCGGTAGAGGCCACCCGGTTATTGCCGTTATGTTCACCGACTTTATCTACCCAATAGCGTTCTTTGGCAAAAGGGTAGGTAGGAAGGCTGATCTTTCTTCGTTTAGCCGAGCCATAGAGTTTGTTCCAGTCGATCATTACTCCCCTGACCCATAAATCTAAAAGCTTCGAATATTTCCCTTTGATCATCCAGGAATCGATGGCTTTTTGCATATCTTCATCCGCTGCAAAAATAGCTGAGGTTCCCTTATTTTGCTTAACTTTCCCGCGGTATACATGCTCAATCCCATCCTGTCCTGCCGCAAAGCCCCGCAGTTTCTCCTTGAGTTCCCCGATGCTTTCTACAATCAATCCCATACGCTCTTCCATGGCTTCGCGCCCTACCTGGAGGGTGTAAGCTATATCTGCAAGGTCTGCCTCCGTCCATGGCTGTTCCTCCATGGCGGTCAGCAATCTCCGTACCTGCTCTTTCAGCCGTTCCTCATTCTTTGCCGACAGCACAATGATTGCTGGCTTCTCCGGGGTAACGGCAACAGAGGCCGCTTCATGCTCTACAGGAATATATTCTTCAAGCACCACGTGCGCATTGGAGCCTCCGGCCCCAAACGATGAGATTCCCGCCCTTCTTGGAACCTCCTGTCCATCTACTACCGGCCGTTTCCAATGTTCTGTCTTCTCCTGTACAACAAAAGGAGTTTTAGAAAAATCAATATTTGGATTCAGACCTTCCCCGTGCATTATATTTTTGACAAGTGTTTGATGCTTCAGTTGTAATAGGATTTTTGTAACCTGCGCAATTCCCGCAGCAGCTTCTGCATGTCCAATATTCGATTTAATAGAGGAAATAGCGCAAAATCCTGTTTCATTTGTATATTTTTTATAGACATCCGTCAGCCCGGTGATCTCAATCGGATCTCCCAAAGCGGTTCCTGTTCCATGGGCTTCAATACAGCTAATTGTACGAGGATCAATTTCACTTCTCAGCAAAGCCTCTTCTATTGCCAAAGATTGAGAGACCGGGCTTGGTACGGTATACCCGTTTGTTCTTCCGCCATGACTGACAGCAGTTCCTTTGATAACACCATAGATTTGATCCCCGTCTTGTATGGCATCCTTCAGCGGCTTCAAGAAAATTGCGCCTACAGCCTCCGACGGAACATAACCTGTACCGCCTTCACAGAAGGCCCTGCATCTGCCATCCGCAGCATTGAATTGCCCCTGGGATAGTGTAATATACTTGCTTGGATGAAGAGATAAATTCACTCCACCGGCAATGGCCATTTTGGATTGTCCGTTACGAATGCTTTCACAAGCCAAATGAACGGCATAAAGCGAGGATGCGCAGGCAGTATCTACTGTCAGGCTTGGGCCTGTAAAGTTCATAACATAAGAGACACGATTAGCAATCGAAAAGATCTGGCTGTTCGCCATAAACATATCCTGACCGGCCTGGTATGCTGCTTCGGCCATATAAAGCTGGTAATTGTTGAACGTTGCGCCTACAAATACGCCGATACGATTTCCATATCCATCCTTTTTCAACGATTCCCGTGTATATCCTCCATCCTCCATACACTCCCAGGCTACTTCCAGGAACAGCCGTTCCTGCGGGTCCATAAACATCGCATCTTTTGGAGAGATATTAAAAAACAAGGGGTCAAAACAGTCAGTATGGTCTAAAAATCCTCCCCATTTACTATAACTAAGTCCTCTTTCAACGGCTTTGACCCGGTCAGGTTCGTAAAATCCTTCCAGAGGCCACCGGTCTGAAGGAATCTCTGTAATGCAGTCCCTGCCGTTATATATATTATCCCATAATTGCATTACATTACCGGAATTTGGATACCTTCCAGCGACCCCAACTACAGCAATATCAATATACTCATTATTATTTTTAACAGATGAAAATTTACGGTTTCGGGCAGCCTTGGCGGAGCGTATTGAAGCAAGTTCAGGTATTTCTTTTACATATGCCGGCACTTCATAATTGGGTTCTTCTATTATTGGCCTGTCCACCAGCTTAGAAACCGCATCCGGATCGTTTTCTGTCAAGTAATTCCCCAATGCCTGGATACTGTTATATTTATAAAATAAAGTGGCCTCCAGCTTTCCAGTCCACTGCTCTATTTTTTGGTTAAGCCTGGTAATCATGATTGAATCCAAACCCAACTGGTCAAAGGGGGCCTCAGCCTCTAACCTGTTTACAGGAATTTTAGTAATCTCTGACATCAAACCGCTCAGGTATTTTATAGCTGCTGCAGTTAAAATCTGATTCGCTTCATCACTTGATTCCAAAGGTTTGGCAGAATGATTCATACTACCCTTAATGATGCTCTGCTCCATACCTTCATCCGTTATGTGCAGTTCTATTCCTTTCATCCGTACACAAACCATTCCGGTGTCATCACAAAGGTCAATATCGAATTTCTGCTCCATATCCTCTGCCTTGCCGTCATAACTGTACCGGCTGAACGCCCACATCTTCGAGGTGCATGTGCTGAAAATCTCCAGTTCCTGAAGCGCCAAAGGCAGGCGGGGCTTGTCATCCACTGTACCGGCTGTCAGCGCGGCAGATGCCTTTAACGCAGCATTCATCAACCCCGGATGCAGAATGAACCGGCTTTCCGTATCCGATGCCGGAGATGGTAAACCAAGCTTTGCCAGAATCTGCCCTTCTCCTGTATGCACGCTCTCTATCCCATAGCGGGTCAAATCATGACCGGCAGCTCCGGCTTTAAACCCTTCAGCTGAAAGGATACTTCTGCTGCACACCTTCTGTACCGCTTGTAGATCCAAAGCCGGGGCTTTCGGAAGCGGGCAGGGTACGGCTATTCCCTGGCTGTATACGAGCTGCTTGGCATCTGCCTTTTCCGGTTCATCACTATATATCTCATAAGCAATCTCTCCGTTCTCCTCCGGGAACAGGCCAATGTTCAGCTGCACTGGCTGATTCCCCACAACGGCAGGCTGAGCCCAAACGATATCCTTTAGCCGTATTCCGGCCTGCTCCTCTTTCCATGCTCCCGCACCATGCTCAACCGCAGCCCGGGCCATCTCAAGATATGCTGCTCCGGGTACAATCCTCTGCCCATTAACCATATCGTTCTCCACGAAAAACTCCTTGCCCGTGAAGGTTGAAGTAAATCTTTGTTCCGAAAGGTCGGACGTATTCCGGTGCAGCAGAGGATGAATCACAGAGGCTTCAGTAGAAGCTGGCCAGTTATTGCCGTTATTTTCACCGACTTTATCTACCCAATAGCGTTCTTTTGCAAAAGGATAGGTAGGAAGGCTGACTTTTCTCCGTTTAGCCGAGCCATAGAGCTTGTTCCAGTCGATCATGACCCCCTTGACCCACAAATCTAAAAGCTTCGAATATTTCCCTTTGATCATCCAGGAATCGATGGCTTTCTGCATATCTTCATCTGCCGCAAAAATAGCCGAGGTTCCCTTATTTTGCTTGACTTTTCCGCGGTATACATGCTCAATCCCATCCTGTCCTGCCGCAAAACCCCGCAGTTTCTCCTTGAGTTCCCCGATGCTTTCTACAATCACTCCCATGCGCTCTTCCATGGCTTCGCGCCCTGTCTGGAGGGTGTAAGCTATATCTGCAAGGTCTGCCTCCGTCCATGGCTGTTCCTCCATGGCGGACAGCAATCTCCGTACCTGCTCTTTCAGCCGTTCCTCATTCTTTGCCGACAGCACAATGATTGCTGGCTTCTCCGGGGTAACGGCAACAGAGGCCGCTTCCTGCTCTGCAGGAATATATTCTTCAAGCACAACGTGCGCATTGGAGCCTCCGGCCCCAAACGAGGAGATTCCCGCCCGCCTTGGAACCTCCTGTCCATCCACTACCGGCCGTTTCCATTCTTCAAGCTCCTGCTGTACGGCAAAGGGTGTTTTTGCAAAATGGATATTGGGGTTCAATTCCTTCGAATGCAAGCTTGGCGCTATCTTTCCATGCTTCATTTGCAGGAGGATTTTAGTCACTCCCGCGATCCCCGCTGCCGCCTCCAAATGCCCGATATTTGATTTTACCGATCCTATCGCACAAAACCCACTGTCCTCGGTATCTCTGCCAAACGCCTGGGTCAGCCCCGTGATTTCTATCGGATCGCCCAGAGCAGTCCCTGTCCCATGGGCTTCAATATAGCTGACGGTCCTCGCATGGATTCCTGCTTTGTCAAACGCCGTCCGGATCAGCTCGGCCTGGGCAACCGGATTTGGCACGGTATACCCGTTGGTCTTGCCCCCGTGGTTGATGCTGGTGCTTCGGATCACAGCGTAAATATGGTCACCGTCTGCGACTGCCTTGGACAAGGGTTTCAACAGAACACAACCTACCCCTTCACCAGGGACAAAGCCGTTGCCTCCGCTGCCAAAGCTCTTGCACTGGCCGTCTGCCGAAAGCATCTGCTGCTCGCATAATATAACATAGCTGGAAGGATGGAGATAAAGGTTAACCCCCCCTGCAACCGCCATTTCACATTCCTGCTGGTACAGATGCTCACAGGCCTCATGAATGGCGGTTAATGACGAAGAGCACATCGTATCAATGGGCATGCTGGGGCCTTGCAGGTTCAGCAAATAGGAAATCCGGTTGGCTACCGAACTGAATGAAGTGTACGGATGCATTTGCTCTCCCTGCTTCCATAAATCCGGGCCGTATAAATTAAAGCCGGTCTTGGTAACCCCCGCAAAGACACCCACCTTCCCGTTATATTGTGATTTGATCCGCTCCCGGGTATATCCCGCGTCCTCAAACACCTCCCAGCAGGATTGGACAAACAGCCGTTCCTGGGGGTCCATGTTATACGCTTCCCGTGGGGAAATATTGAAGAAGAGCGGATCAAATTCCGCAAATCCGTCTATAAAGCCTCCCCACTTGCTGTAGCTTTTCCCCTGCACTGCAGCCTCCTGGGGGTCCGGATGGAAGAACCCTTCCTTGGGCCAGCGTTCTTCCGGAATTTCCGTGATGCAGTCTTTTCCCCGCTGTAGATTATCCCAATATTCCGGCAGGTTTCCGGCCTTAGGATAGCGTCCGCTGATCCCTATAATAGCCACAGGTTCCCGTGTTGCGTTGTCCGGTACCGCAGCAGCAAAACTGCGGGCTTGTTTCCTGGCTGCCTTTAATGAAGTTAGCACTGGAAATTCGTTATCGAACTTCTCTTCTTCCGAAGGTTTTTCAGGTATGGATTGGGCCCTGTCTACATATCCTGTCCATTTCACGCATACTTGCTGGTAGTCGGATATAAAATACTCCGCTAATTCCAGCAAGGTCTGGTATTCATAGAACAGGGTCTTGGAAAGCTCCCCAAATATATCGCCAAGCTTCTGGTTAAGCCGATTGATCATAATCGAATCAATTCCATAGCTTTCCAAAGGCTCTTCAGCATCAATGCTATCCACATGCATTTTTGTAGTTTCCCCAAACAAAGTTTTAAGCTGATATAGGGTCTTGTCCTTTAATGTTTCCAAGTTTAACCCTCCCGTAATATGGATTGACTTCATTGCAAAAGCATTCTTGCGCTTACCTCTTGCCTGTAAATCCTTTCATTCGGACGCAAGCTGCGCCATGTTCATCATAAAGATCAATATCAAGCTTCTCTAGCCGCTCTCCTGCTTTGCTTCCATTATTAAAACGGATCAGCGCCCACATATTCGAAGCGCATTTATCGAAAATTTCCAGCTCTTGAAGTGAAAAAGGCAAGCAAGGTTTAGTGCGTCCTGTATCTATAGTCGATCCGGCAGATGCCTGTAAGGCAGAATCCACGATGTCGGGATGCAGGATAAATTGTCCTTCCGCACCGGATACGTAAGATGGCAAACAAATCTTCGCCAGCACCTGTTCTTCTCCTACATACACTTCTTCTATCCAATGGTGAATCCCATCATGGCCTGCCGTCTTCGTTTTTAAAGCTTCGGGTGAGATGATATTTCGGTTGCAGGTCTCCTGCATCGCATGTATATCCAGAGTTGGCGTTTCCGGAAACCGGCATGGTAATGCAATACCTTGGTTATGCACTACCTGTTGTGCATCCACTGTTTCATCCTCGCTATAGATTTCATAGGAAATCTCTCCATTTTCCTCTGGAAAGAGTCCGATGTGGATCTGAACCGGCTGGGTTCCCACAACAATAGGCTGGGCCCAAACGATATTCTTCAGCCGTATCCCCGTCCGTTTCCCTTTCAGCGCCCCATGCTCCACCGCAGCCCGGGCCATCTCAAGGTACGCGACTCCAGGTAACACCCGTTGTCCCTTAACAACATGGCTTCCCAGGAAAAACTCCTTGCCCGTGAAGGTTGAAGTAAACCTTTGTTCCGAAAGGTCGGACGTATTCCGGTGCAGCAGAGGATGAATCACGGAAGCTTCGGTAGAAGCTGGCAAGTTATTGCCGTTATTTTCACCGACCTTATCTACCCAATAGCGTTCTTTTGCAAAAGGGTAGGTGGGAAGGCTGACTTTTCTGCGTTTAGCCGAGCCATAGAGTTTGTTCCAGTCAATCATTACTCCCTTGACCCATAAATCTAAAAGCTTCGAATATTTCCCTTTGATCAGCCAGGAATCGATTGCTGTTTGCATATCTTCATCCGCTGCAAAAATAGCCGAGGTTCCCTTATTTTGCTTGACTTTTCCGCGGTATACATGCTCAATCCCATCCCGTCCCGCCGCAAAGCTCTTCAGCTTCTCCTTGAGCTGCCCGATGCTTTCTACAATTACTCCCATCCGCTCTTCCATAGCTTCTCGCCCTGTCTGGAGAGTGTAAGCTATATCTGCAAGGTCTGCCTCCGTCCATGGCTGTTCCTCCATGGCGGACAGCAATCTCCGTACCTGCGCCTTCAGCCCTTCCTCATTCTTGGCCGACAGCACAATGATGGCCGGCTTCTCCGGGGTAACGGCAGCCGAGGCCGCTTCCTGCTCTACAGGAATATATTCCTCAATCACCACGTGCGCATTGGAGCCTCCGGCCCCAAACGAGGAGATTCCCGCCCGTCTTGGAACCTCCTGTCCATCCACGACCGGCCGTTTCCATTCGGCAAGCTCCTGCTGTACGGTAAAGGGAGTTCTTGCGAAATGGATATTGGGGTTCAATTCCTTCGCATGCAGGCTCGGCGCGATCTTTCCATGCTTCATTTGCAGCAGGATTTTAGTCACTCCCGCGATCCCCGCTGCCGCCTCCAAATGCCCGATATTTGATTTTACCGATCCAATCGCACAAAACCCGCTGTCCTGGGTATCTCTGCCAAACGCCTGGGTCAGTCCCGTGATTTCGATCGGATCGCCCAGGGAAGTTCCTGTCCCATGGGCTTCAATATAACTGACGGTCCTCGCATGGATTCCTGCTTTGTCCAACGCCGTTCGGATCAGCTCGGCCTGGGCCACCGGATTTGGCACGGTATACCCATTGGTTTTGCCGCCGTGGTTTATGCTGGTGCTTCGGATCACTGCATAAATATGATCCCCGTCTGCGACTGCCCTGGACAAGGGTTTCAACAGAACACAACCTACCCCTTCACCTGGGACAAAGCCGTTTCCTCCGCTTCCAAAGCTCTTGCACTGGCCGTCTGCCGAAAGCATTTGCTGGGCGCACAATCCAACATAGCTGGAAGGATGAAGGTAAAGGTTAACCCCTCCTGCAACCGCCATTTCACATTCCTGCTGATACAGATGCTCACAAGCCTCATGAATGGCGGTTAATGACGAAGAACACATCGTATCAATGGGCATGCTGGGGCCTTGCAGGTTCAGCAAATAGGAAATCCGGTTCGCTACCGAACTGAATGAAGTGTGCGGAAATACCCTTTCGCCCTGTTTCCATAAATCCGGGCCGTATAAATCGTAGCCAGTCTTGGTAATCCCCGCAAAGACACCCACCTTGCCGTGATATTGCGACCGGATCTGCTCCCGGGTATAGCCCGCATCCTCCAATACCTCCCAGCAGGATTGGACAAACAGCCGTTCCTGAGGGTCCATGTTATGGGCTTCCAAAGGGGATATGTTGAAGAAGAGCGGGTCAAATTCCGCAAATCCGTCTATAAAGCCGCCCCACTTGCTGTAGCTTTTCCCTTGAGCTGCAGCCTCCTGGGGGTCTGGATGGAAGAACCCTTCCTGGGACCAGCGTTCTTCCGGAATTTCCGTGATGCAGTCTTGTCCCTGCTGTAGGTTCTCCCAATATTCCTGCAGGTTTCCGGCCTTAGGATAGCGTCCGCTGATCCCTATAATAGCTACAGGCTCCCGTGTTGCAGCGGCAGCGGCGGGCGCCCCGGCGGTAAAGCTGCGGGCTTTCCTTCTGCCGGCTTTCCGTGAAGCCAGTACAGGGAGCTCCTGCTCGAAATCCCCCTGTACCGCTTGCTGCTGCGACAGGGCTGGAACCCGCTCTGTAAGCCCCGTCCATTTCAAGCACCCTTGGGAGTGGTCGGAGACCAGATACTCCGCCAGTTCCAGCAAGGTCTGGTATTCATAGAACAGGGTCTTGGAAAGCTCCCCAAATATATCCCCAAGCTTCTGGTTCAACTGATTAATCATAATCGAGTCGATACCATAGCTCTCCAGAGACTCTTCCCCATCAATGCTGTCCACACGCATTTTGGTAATGTCGCCAAACATAACCTTGAGCTGGTGCAGGGTTTTTTCCTTCAATAATTCTGGATCAACCGCCGAAGCCGACACAGCTTGAGCAGCAGGTGTGCTTGAAACGTTCCCTCCAAATGGGCTGGCCAAACGGTCTCTGCAGGTTTCCAGAAGATAGTCTGCCAGGCTGTGGAGGGTCGGATATTCTAGAAAGATATCATAGGTCCAGTCGAGTCCATACGTTTGTTTCAATTCGTTAACCAGCCCGGTCAGGGCCACCACATCAAGTCCATAGTCTTTCCACTCTGCATCAGGATCAATTTCTTCGGTACCCGTTTGAAGCAGCCGGGCGATTCTTCTTATGCAATCCTCCTGCACTTGCTCCGGCAAAGTGCCCATATCCTGATCTTCTGTAAGGCAGGGAACCTCTGTTTCCGGCCAAGCTGGAGATTCCAACAAAAATTTTTCCTTTAATCGTACCGGATTCCCCTCCATGACCATGACTCGATCACTTCCAGAGGCAAAGGAATGGTATAACGCCTGAACACCGGTCCCTGTCCGCATGGCGGCGATCCCGAAATCCTTCATCATCACTTTCTCGGTCTCTTCATCCACATGCATTCCGCCCTCTTTCCATAAGGGCCAATTGATGGAGAGTGTCCGTCCCGGGCGCTGCTTTAACAGCACCAGGCTATTCCGGTAGCCTGCATAAGCATCCATGAACGCATTAGCCGTGGCATAATCCGCCTGGCCGACATTACCGACAGCCCCGGCCATGGATGAGAAGAAAATGAAGAAGTCCAGCGGCAAGTCCCGGCTTGCCTCATCCAGGTTTACCAGTCCGCTGACCTTGGGAGCCATCACGGCTTGCAGCTCCTCTTTTGTTTTTCTCAGGATGAAATTATCCCGTATGATCCCTGCGCTATGAATAATTCCGTGGAGGGTTCCGTAATCTTCCCGGATGCCCTGGATTAAAGCCGCCACTTCCTCTTTGCGGACCACATCGACTCTTCTGTATTCCACTCGCGCACCGGCAGCCTCAAGCGCCTTTAACTTAGACTGCTTGTCCTCGTTAAGCGGGGATCTGCCTGTCAAAATCAGCGTCGCATGCTTGACTTTACCGGCAATTTCGCTGGCAAATATAAGCCCAAGGCCCCCTGCGCCCCCCGTAATCAAATAGATTCCATGGTCCTTCCATAGCGGCTTCACTCCAGATGTTCCTGCGCTGAGCTCGCGCCATACAGCCACCCGGCGCTTTCCGTCTTTATATTGAACCTGTGTATCCGCCAGGCTGCGGCTATTCTCATTCAGCTTGGCTATAAGACTTCCTGCATCTTCTTCCGGTTCTACTTCAATAAGCTGTCCCATAACCTTAGGATTTTCAAACTGCGCGGTATAAAGTATCCCTGAAAGGGCACGGAATAGCTGCTGCTGCCCCTTGGCTGGAACTACAATCTGCAGAAGCGCCTTTTCTTTGGGCTTTGCCATAAGGATACTCTTCACTTCGTCAAACATCCGTGCAGCATACTCCTGAAAGCGTTGATCCAGTTCTCCTTGCGCGGATTGTAAAACCATGCATTGGGTTCCCGGCATGTTCCCTTCCAGGTCCTCGCGCGAAATACCGCCGATTTCACAGAGCACTACCAAGTGGCGACTGTACCCGGAATCTCCAGATCCCCCTACAGCCGTTTTTTCTTTCCAGCCGGGCTTTAACATAAGCAGCGCATCAGAAGCCGGGAGAGATGCTGCCGGATTTATATCCAATCCGGTTACTCTGATCGAGAACCTTTTTATGCGTACACATACTTTGCCTTTCTCATCACAGATATCAATATCAAATTTCCGTTCGCTTTCCCCTGCTTCATCATTGTCGCTGCACCGAATAAATGCCCACATTGCAGAAGAACAACTGTTAAAAATCTCAAGCTCCTGAAGCGCATAAGGCCGTACATAACCTCCATGAGCTTTGCCGTCAAAGGACTTAGCGGTACTTTCCATGAACACTATAGCTGCTTGTAATGCAGAATCTATCAGGCTGGGGTGAAGAATGAACGGATGATATGCGCTTGCGGCTGAGGGAGATAACGCCATCTTCACAAGCCCTTGACCGGTTCCCATCCATAATGTCTCGATCCCCTTGGCTTTGGCCTGGTAACGCTGGCCGGATGATAATTCACCTTGCTGGCACTGTTGCTGTATGGCCTTAATGTCTAAAGCTGGAGCTTCGGTATCCGAATTTAGGAATGAACTACCCTGGCAATGCAGAACCGGTTCAGAACCAGGCAGCCCGGGTGTACTATAAATTTCATAGGTAATCTCGCCATTGTCCTCAGGGAAAAGCCCGATATGCACCTGAACGGGTTGTTGTTGAACATCAACAGGTTTGGCCCAAATGACATCCTTTAGCTTGATTCTGCTGTTTTCTTCCCTAATACTGCTTGTAGCCTGGTCTACCGCTGCCCTTGCCATTTCCAGATAAGCCCCGATCAGCAATGTGCTGCTCCCCGCCGTTTGCAAATCCTCCAGAAAAAATTCCTTCCCGGTAAAATTTGAAGTGAAACGCTGCTCAGCAAGATCAGAAGTATTTTGATGCAATAAAGGATGGATCGCAGTTACAGCATTTGAGTCTATCGGCGTTCTTATCAGCTTCTCCTCAAGCTCCGGCACCCAAAAACGCTCTCTTGCAAAAGGATACGTTGGTAAACTGGTACGTTGAGGTTTTATTCCTCCATACAGAGACTCCCACTCTATCCTATGTCCAGTAACCCAATGCTCCGCTATTTTCATAAACTCTCTTTTGCCGGCCCATTGATTAATTAAGGCTGGATAACTCTGATCCGCATCCGTTACACCTTTGCTCTTCTTCACTTGTCCCTGCAAGCATTCATCGATTTCTTCCCTGCCGTCTATAAAATGCTGTAATTTAATAATTAGCGCTGAAACATCTTTTACTACAAATGCTGCCCGTTCTTCCATACTCTCGCGTCCGACCTGTAAGGTATAAGCCAGGTTAATTAAGTTGACTTCGCTATACTTCAAGAACTCAAGCAGTTTCTTGGCATAAGCTTGCAGACGTTCTTTATTCTTGGCAGAAAGTATGATAATCACAGGGTCAGAATGGGTATTCATGGCCCCGGTTGTTTGCTGTGGAACTTCTTCAGGTACGTATTCCTCCAAAATAACATGGGCATTCGAACCTGTAGCACCAAAAGAACTTAATCCGGCTCTTCTGGGATAAGCTGCTTCTTTTCCGTTTTTGTTCAATACAGGCTGCTTCCATTCTTCATTTCTACGCTGTATGTAAAACGGAGACTGTTCAAAATGAATATGTGTGTTTACTTCTTCAGCATGCAAGGACGGTACCAGCGTCTTATGGTAAAGCTGAAGAGCAACCTTGATCAAACCGCTAATCCCTGCTGCCGATTCACTATGCCCAATATTTGACTTCAGCGATCCGATCGCACAAAACTGCGATTCCTCCGTATATTGCCGGTAAGCCCTCATCAGACCTTGAATTTCTATGGGGTCCCCCAGGGAAGTGCCTGTCCCATGGGCCTCTACATAGCTAATGGTTCTGGGATGAATGCCCGTTTTCTTCAAGCATTCCGTGATGACATCTGCCTGAGCAACCGGACTTGGAACGGTAATCCCGCTTACTGTACCTCCATGATTAACAGTGCTGCCCTTGATGACGGCATAAATATGATCTCTTGCCTGTATTGCTTTGCTCAGCGGCTTTAATACAACCGCGCCGATCCCTTCTCCTGAGACATAGCCGTCCCCGTCATTTCCGAAAGTACGGCAATAACCGTCACTGGAATGGAAATCCATCATTCCATAAGCTATATATTTATTAGGATGGAGCAACAAATTTACTCCACCCGCCAACGCAACTTCACATTCGCCGCGCCGGATGCTTTCCAGGGCCAGATGCACAGCAGTAAGTGAAGAAGAGCATAAGGTATCTACTGCCATGCTTGGCCCATGAAAATTACAGAAATAAGAAACCCGGTTCGCGATTTGTCCATAGTTTAACGACAGTGGAAATACGTTCCCCCGCGCCATCGCCTCAGCGCCAATCAAGGAATAATCCTTGTGCATGACCCCGACAAATACCCCTACAGGGTGTCTTTTAACCTCACCATGCGTCATCGCTAAAGTGCTTGCAGTATACCCCGAATCCTCGATCGCTTCCCAGCAGGTTTCCAGAAACAACCGTTCCTGAGGATCTAACGTTTTCGCCTCCCGCGGCGTTACTCTGAAGAACTGGTGATCAAAGCAATCCGGCTCATCAATAAATCCGCCCCATTTTGATATGTTTTTTCCTGAAGGCGATTTTAACTCTTTAAACTCCTCCCAATTCCAACGGGATTTCGGGATTTCACTGATGCAATCTTTTCCATCTTTCAGGTTATCCCAAAATTCCTCAAGGTTCCTTGACTTGGGAAAGCGTCCTGCCATTCCTATAATCGCAATATCATCCTCTGCCTGTCCCTGATTCATCTCCTGTATTCGTATCCCGCTATTGGATTGCCCTATGGACGTGACGCCCTTCTCTGTAAAGTATGCAGCCAGTTCTGCAATTGTTGTGAACTCAAACAGTACGGTCGGGGCTAATGCCAGCCCAAAAGCATCTTCAAGGTTTTTAACGACAGCCAGCAATTGCGCAGATTCCAGCCCCAGCTCATAGAATCCTATATTTACGTCAATCTCAGAAGCTTTCCGTGCAAGGTATTTTGAAAAAATCTGTCTTAACCGCTCCTGGGCAGATCCTTGATTTCTATTGATCTCATTTAGCATTGATGGATTGATTTGGCCATCAAATCTTACCCGTTTGGTAGTTAAGCCGCTCAACTCTCCAATTTGTGTTCCTTCTGCATTGAAAAACAGTATATCTATCACACGGATATCCTTACTTGAATGGCGTGAAGATAAATTAACCGTAGCATAGCAGTGAGTACGTAAAGGTTCTTTGCAAAAAAAACTTTCATAATATAAAGGGATATATAACTCTTCCACAGCGCCATTGCCGTCTTTTTCTATTAATGCTTCCGATGCCAGTCCGGTACCGTCAATGAGTGTAGGGTGAAAAAGAAAATTTTCCGCTTCGTTACGGTAGTCCGCACCTACATTCACTTTTACAAGGCACCCCGGATTGGTCAGGTAAATATCAGCATCGGCTTTGATCATCCCCGTATGGACCAATCCTTGCGCTCTTGCCTGCTCGTATAGGGTTTCAATGTTTAAATACCGTACAGCCGTTCGCTGCATTGCTTCTATATTTATATATTTATCAAGCTTTACTTCTTCCTCATGCAATTCGGCCGTAATATACAATTTCTCTTGAAGCCGATTCCCGTGTACATCCGTCTCAGTTCCGTTAACCGACACATCCCAGTAGTTTGCATTCTTGTTAAAAGAAATCTTCAATTCTACCGGCTGGTCTTCACGTACAATCAAGGGATTGAAAATAGACAGCTTTTTTAAGGAGTGCCTTTGATAATCCAAGCCCAGTGTTTGCTTCGCCAATTGGTATAACATATCAATATAAGCTAAGCCAGGCAGTAACGGCTGTCCCTTAACCAAATGATTCTTAATAATCGGATGCGCAATAGTGATTAACGTATTCAGTGTTTTATTCATAGTAGTCGCCCCACACATTTTTTATATTTCGCTCCTTTCGTTGGCTTGCATCCTGCGGTTTGCCGGCTATTACCAGTTCCTTCAAAGAAGTTCTGCCATTGCTCATCGGAAAATATTTCTTATCCATTTGTGGAGCCGTCTTAGGGTAAAGGTATTGCCTGTAATCGGCATGAGGTACAAATTCCTCTATAATCACATGGCAGTTTGTACCGCCGTCAGGAAAGGAATTGAGCGCCGCAATCCGTTTCTTTCCGACATCCGCCCGCCATTCCATGGTCTCCCGGTTAAAGCAGATACGGGAGGTGGAAAAATCATAGTAATCGAAAGGTGTTAAAGCAGATAAGAATGGTGGAATTTTTTTATGATACACACTTAATACACAACGGATAAATCCGGCTAGCCCGGATGCTAATAACAAATGACCGATATTAGGCTTAACCGATCCGATACAGCATAGCGGCAAATCCCGTTTATTAAGGCTGTAAACTTCAGACACGGCCTTAATTTCGATTGAATCGACGACAGGCGAGCCTCCCCCGTTGACTTCGATGTACCCGATGTCCCCGGCTGGCACTCCGCTTAATTCCAGCGCGTCCTGCATGACTTGCTTTTGAGTAAGGATATTCGGTGAACCGGGACCAAGTGTTTTGCCGTCATTATTAACTGAGATTGCCTTGACAACGCCGTATACATGATTGCCATCCCTTATTGCATCATCAAGGCGCTTGAGTAGGACAACCCCTGCGCCTTCTCCCAGCACCTCTCCTTCAGATTGCTTGTCAAATATATGAAACTCGCCATTCTTGCTTAAAATATTCCGGGCCGCAAGCATGTCATGGGCGAGGGAATCCGTCTGTACGCTGACCGCTCCAACTAGAGCCATATCCATTCTCTTGGCCCGTAAAGCATCGGCGGCAAGGAGTAGACCGGATATTCCTGATGAACAAGCCGTATCAACGATCATGCTAGGTCCTTTGAAATTGAAAAATTTCGAAATATTGGCCGCAATATAGTTTTGGCCGATTCCCAAAATGGGGTTTGGAGCCTCAAGCACCGTCTCCAGGTCCGCGATTGGCTGCGACCGTCCTCCAATATAAACCCCTGTCTTGTGTCCTGATAATTGCTTGTGATCGTATCCCGCATCATAAACGGCCTTTAAGCTTTCTTCCAAAATAATCCGGGCTTGCACATCCATAATGGCGGCATCATGTTCATTAATATTGAAAAATTTCGGATCAAACCGCTCCGTATCTTGAATCCACCCGCCGTAATATACATGGTTGTCCTCAGAATGCCAGCGTCTTTCGGTTAATGGCCGGATCGCGCATTTCCCTTGCGCCAGCAAGTCCCAATAGTCCTCTTTCGTGGGAGCATCCGGAAACCGGCAGGATATTCCGATTATGGCGATATCCTCCGTTGTATTGGCCTGATCCGTTACGAAAGGACTCTTAATGCCCGAATCCGCTTCTGGTTTTTCGGTTTGAGAATATGCATTATTTGGCGTAATGTGGTATTCTTCAAGGCTTTTTTGTAAAGCTTCGGAATGGTTAGAAACAAAGTAATCCGCCAATGCTGCTATCGTGCTATGTTCCAACAGTAAGGACGGCGTAATCGGCTTATCCACCTTTTGCTGCATCGTTTGCGTTAATTGGGCCAATGTAATCGACTCGACCCCATAATCACTGAATGGCTTATCTTCATCAAGCTGATCTTCCTTTAGCTTTAATTCCGATGCCAAAACAGACCGCAGCCACTTAATAACAGGAACTCGCAAACCACCTATTCCCTCTGTTAGAGGAATTTCGGACCTTCCCTTCCGGTCATGCTGAGGCAAGCGATCTTGTTCTTTCGCAGATTTGATCTCAGCTTTCAGCATCAAGCCGCTTGCGAATGTGCTCGAATCCGCTTTACAGGGAATGCTGACAGGATATGGATTGTTCTGCAAATAATCCAGAAACCTTATTCCGTCTGCCGTTCCTAAGGCAGAAATTCCCGTTCGGGTGTAAGCAGGTGTGCGCATTACCCCTGCAGCCATTCCCGTCTCACTCCAGGCCGGCCATTGAATGGATTGGAAATATGCCTTTCCCTCTCCGATTTGATTCAGTACATAATAATCCATATATGCATTTGCTGCGGCATAATCACTTTGGCCGGCTGCCAGTGCCGGTACAACGCCGGATATGGATGAAAATAAAACAAAGAATTTTAACGGTTCGTTTTCAAAAGCTTTGTGCAAAGTCACAAGCCCTTTTATTTTAGGCTCGCACACTGCTTCAATATCGTTCAGCTCTTTTTTATAGAAGGCAGGATTATTGCTTGCAAGCCCGGCACAATGGAACACGCCCGTTACAGGGCCTAAATCCCTATGGACCTTCCGCAACAGGAGGCGAAGACCCTCCGGATCAGTTAAAGACGTATGATCATAGAGAACCTTTATCCCCTGATCCATCAAGTATTGCATGGCCTTTAGCTTTTCTTTCAGCTCAGGCTTTTCTTGACCCTCCAGCACCGCTTTCCACCGGGACGGCTCGGGCAGCTCTTCTCTGCCCATAATTACCAGATTTTTAACTCCCTGCGAAGCGATATGTCTGGCAACAGCCGCGCCAATTCCCCGTGATCCGCCTGTAACTACAACAACATCTTGGTCTTCAACCTTTGCAGTGGCATTAATCCTTTCCCATGCAGCATCCTCCACAGGGTAAGATTTCAGCACAGGCATATACCGCTTATCGTTACGATAACAACATTCTGTCACGTTCTCCGTATTCTTATTTAAAAACTCCATTTGAATCTGCCCGGCAAGCCGATGATTCTCTTGAATTGAACAATCCGTATCCATCGTTATACTTTGAATTTGACTGTACTCGGCACTCAGCATGCGGTAGAATCCTGCCAGGCGTGCGCCGTGCATGGTGGTTATTTGGGTGTCCAAGTCATTTAGCTTATAAGTAATTTGTAAAAGCTTGCAATGGTCATTCCTATTATTCTCAATGATTTGTTGCAGGAATTTGATCTTGCCGAGCTCTACATCCAAAGATCGCTCATATTCACTATCCAAGGCCGTAATGTCAATTACACCCAGTATTCTTTGATCATGAATTACTTCCTTTACCTGTTGATAAAGGCGTTCGCTTGCCGAACCGGAATAAAAGTCGGTAGTTATTCCTTCCAAATACGGATTTCCGCCATGGATAACCTGTATGATCTGGATGTCCCTATGATCTTTAAACAACGTAAAAGCCAGTTCCTCCGTAGCCGATGTTCCTGCTACAATAATGATCCCTTTTTTTGTATCCCTGTCCGGTTCAGCACTTTGGGGGCTCCAATCTTTCACCAGAACCATGTTCTCCGTATATGCGGGCGGTGCAGCCTCAGAAGCAACCGGATTTTTTATTCCGCCGGAAACAGGCTTCCCTGCAGGCATCCAATAACGTTCTCGGGCAAAAGGATAGGTTGGTAAGCTTATGCGTTTAGGTCTAACGGCAGCATATAACTTGTTCCAATCAAAATCGACTCCATTGACCCAAAGCTCCACAATCCTTTCATATTTTTTGCGCTGGACCCATTTATCCATAGCCTCCTGTAATTCTTCATCTGCCGCAAAAATCGATAAAGCTGCTTTATTGCGTTTAACCTGCCCTTTATATACCGCCTCAATCTCATTCTGATTTTCAATGAATGCGCTCAGCTTGCTCTGAAGCTCATTAACAGAACCGGCAATAACGGCCATTCTCTCTTCCATTGCTTCACGCCCCACCTGAAGGGTATAGGCGATAGATGCCAGGTCATCATTCGTGAATTGCTGTTCCTCGATCACAGCTAACAATTGCTGTACCCGCTTGGTAAGCTGTTCTTCATTCTTTGCCGACAATACTATAATGACTGGCTGTGCAACCAGAGTCTCCTGCCGGTTTTGTTCTATATATTCTTCTACTACGATATGGGCATTGGCCCCTCCGGCGCCGAAGCTGCTTATTCCGGCACGTCTTGGAATCTCCTTTCCGTTAATCACCGGATGCTCCCATTCAGAAAGCTCTTGCTGCACTACAAATGGGGTATGGATAAAGTCAATATTAGGGTTTAATGTTGTAGAATGCAGCGACGGTGCTAATTTATGAAATTTAAACTGAAGCAATACTTTGGTTATTCCTGCAATACCAGCTGCACTCTCAGAATGTCCAATGTTTGATTTCAATGATCCAATAGCGCAGAACTGCGTATTATCCGTATATTCCCGGAATGCTTTGCATAACCCGGAGATTTCAATAGGATCGCCCAGAGAAGTTCCGGTACCATGCGCCTCAATATAGCTGATTGTGCTTGGGTCAATTCCTGCTTTTTTATAAGCCTGATTGACTACTGCTGCTTGCGCGTTCGGATTAGGAACAGTATATCCGTTTGTTTTTCCCCCATGATTAATTGCTGTTCCTTTGATAACTCCATAGATATGATCTCCGGCCTCGATTGCTTTTGAAAGTGGTCTTAGTAGAACTGCGCCAACGCCTTCACCAGGAACATACCCGTCACCGCCCTGTCCAAAGCTTTCACATCTGCCTTTGCTGGATGCAAATTTCCCCTGTGCAAGTGCCAGGTATTTGTTAGGATGAATGGAAACATTCACACCTCCTGCAATCGCCAGCTCACATCCGCCGGTTTGTAAACTCTGGCAGGCTAGATGTATGGCCGTCAAGGAGGAGGAACACATGGTATCGACTGCCATACTTGGACCCTGGAAATTAAAGAAATAAGAAATTCTATTAGCTATGGAGGATATATTCCCCGGAAGAGCAACGGGTCTGCCCTGAAGAGTTTCCTGAACGCCATACAGCTGATACTCTTCATACATGGCCCCTACATAGACTCCGACATTGCCTTTCAAGCCCGAATCGGCGGCTGCATGTAAAGCTTCTCTGGTATACCCCGCATCCTCCAAAGATTCATAGACACATTCTAAAAACAAGCGTTCCTGCGGGTCCATCATTTCAGCATCTCGCGGCGATATATTAAAGAACAGGGGATCGAACTTGTCTACATCTTCTATAAAGCCTCCCCATTTGCTGTAGGTTTTTCCAGGCTTGTTCTTGTCTTCATCAAAAAACAAACTATGATCCCATCGGTCCTTGGGTATTTCTGTAATGCAGTCCTTGCCGTCCCGCAGAATTTCCCAAAATTCCTGTACTGTCCTTGCTCCGGGATACCGTCCCGATACACCGATAATGGCAATATCCAACGCATCTGTTGTCGTCGCTTGCGGGGATTCAGAATGAATATTGGCAAATCGCTGACGCCTACGGCTTTTAAGAGTCGGCTCCGGAGTCTCCGTCACTGTATCCGGCCCAGCCGTTTCAGGCGGCTTCGAACCGGAATTCTCCGAATGCTCATCTATTTCGAGTAATTCCGCCATTTTATCTGCATAGGATTCAAGGAAATATTCAGTCAGTTCCTTAATGCTCTGATATTCAAAAAATAGGGTTTTAGACAATGAACCGAATGTTTTTTCTAACTCATTTGTCAGCTGCATAATCATAATGGAATCTATTCCATACTTCTCCATTTTGGCATCGGCTTCTATCCGGTGTGCAGGCAGCCTGAGTACAGATGAAAGCAACGCTTTAAAGTAGTTTTCCGCTTTTTCCTTCGCTAAGCTTCCGAGATTCCCACTATTTTCTATCTGCTGTCCTCCGGCATAAGGCGCTTTTGAGGTTCCGGTACTAATATTATTCCTCTGCAGTGCAGCACGCAGCCGTTTGAGATTACCGTGCATGACTACTAGCTGGTCTCTGCCGGAGGCTAGACCCTGATACAACATCCGGATACCCGCTGCCGTATTCATGGGCGCCAAACCCATTCTTTCCAGCATAATCTTCTCGGATTCCTGATCCACCTTCATCCCTCCATCCTTCCATAGAGGCCAAAGAATAGATAAGGTTTGTCCAGGGCGCTGCTCTGCCGCCACCAGTTGATTTCGGTATTTCGCATACGCATCCATAAAAGCATTTGCAGCAGCGTAGTCAGCCTGACCAAGATTACCCATCATATCAGCCACAGAAGAAAAAAGAATGAGGAAATCCATGTTAATATCTTTACTTGCCTGGTCAATATTAAGCAGCCCGGTAACTTTGGGTGCTAATACCTCTTTTAGCTCTTCTTTGGTTTTTTTAATGATGAAGTTATCCCGAATTACCCCTGCGCTATGAATGATGCCGTTAATATTTCCAAACTTATCCTGAATGCTTCTGATTAATCCGGCAACAGCATCCTTTTGCGTAATATCTGCTTGCTGATATTCAATAAACGCTCCTGATTCCCGCAGCTTTTCAAGTTTAGCTGCCTTGTCCGCACGGAGTGGGGATCTACCTGTTAATATTAAGTTTGCACCCTGAACACGCTGAGCAATTTCTTCGGCAAAGATCAAACCAATGCCTCCTGCGCCGCCAGTAATCAGGTAGGTGCCATTATCTTTCCATGGAATATGGACTTCTTCATTTGCTGTCTCCAATTCTTTCAGGTCTATAGCCCATCTTTTACCGTTTATATATCGAATATGGTTATCGAAGCTGCCTCTGCTATTCTCAGTTAGCTGATTCACTATTTCTTCCGGATTATCCCAGGTTTCAATTTCAATCAATTGACCGGCAATTTTTGGATTTTCCAATTGGGCCGTCTTTAATAATCCGGAGAGACCTGATAAGAGTATTTGTTCGTTGTTAAAGGAAATTACAACTTGGATCAATATCCTGCTTGTGTGTTTTGCTTTTATAATCCTTTGTATTTCCTCAAATACCTGTACCGTATAGGCTTCAAATCGTTGATCAATAGCTTGGTCTTCTGAATGCAAGATCATAAATTGTGCTTTATCCATCCCGCCTTGAACCGCTTTAAGGATATCTTCTTCGGGTTCACAAAGCACCACTACATGCTGAGCATAGCTGACATTTAGAGCTTCAGGCTCAATAGGCTGCTCTTTCCAATAAAGCTCAAGCATATGAGTCTCTGCCGGCGCCTCATAATACGCCTCATCTTCTAATACTCTTAACGATAACCCCTTTATTCGTACACAAACGTTGCCGTCATCATCCAGCAAGTCAATATCAAGCTTCTGTACCTTCTCCTCAGTCTTTTTATTGTCAATGTAGCTGATAAAAGCCCACATATTGGGATTGCATTTTTCAAAAACCTCCACCTCTTCGAGTGCAAAAGGCAAAACGGTTTTCAAATCACCGGAAAGCAATGTTAAACCTATATATGCCTGTAAAGCCGAATCCATTAAACTCGGATGGATCACAAATTGGTCCTTGGTGTCCATTACGCAAGCGGGCAAGGACAGCTTCGCCAGGACTTTACCTTCACCAACATATAAAGTTTCAATCCCCTGGTGTCCCGAGCCATAGTTAATTCCCAATTCTCTATAAGCTTCATAACATTGTCCAGTGGAATAACGGTACTCACTGCAAATCGCCTTTAAGGCCCCAATATCCAACATTTGAGGCTTTACAGCCGGACTCAGCACTATGCTGCCCTGGCTATTTACTCTATACCCGGTATCATCATTATAAATATTGCTGTATATTTCATAGCCAATCTCCCCATTCTCATCAGGAAAAAGAGAGAGATCTACCTTCACAGGGTTGCTGGCTGCAACAACCGGCTGGGCCCAAACCATGTTTTTTATCCGTATCCTATTATGGCTCTCTTCTGAAGTGCCTGTAGCCTGCCTTGCCGCTTCCCGGACCATTTCAATATAGGCAACCCCTGGCAGGATCTTCTGTCCGTTGATTATATGGTCTCTAAGGAAGAACTCTTCACCTGTAAAGGTCGAACTAAACCGCTGCTCCGAAAGATCCGAAGTATTCTGATGCAAGAGAGGATGAATAAGAGCTCCAGCTACAGGAATTATTTGACTGCCACGCATAATTTCCGCCTCAGGTATCCAATAACGTTCCTTAGCAAAAGGATAGGTAGGAACGTTCATCCGGCGGGGCGTTATATCGCCATACAGCTTATTCCAGTCCATACTCAAGCCCTTTGCCCATAATTCAGCAAATTCTTTTTCCTGGGAATCCTCATCCGGTGCAACGCCATAACAAATTTGAGTCTGGTCTTTTCCTTCCGTAAAATCTTTTAATTGTTCAATCAATCCCTGAATGTCATCGGCTACAAATGACACTCTCTCCTCCATGGCCTCGCGTCCGACCTGAAAAGTGTAGGCCAGATCTTCGAGTTTAACCTCTGTATTAAATTTCATCAGAAATTTAAGCAGCTTTAGAGCATAAGCATTTAATTGTTGTTTACTCCTTGCCGACAGCGGAATGATCGCCGCCTTAAATTTAGTTAGACCGGCAGCCGCTCCTTCGAGCCTACTATGAGGAATATATTCCTCAACTACCACATGGGCATTTGCGCCGCCAAATCCAAAAGAGCTGATCCCCGCCCGTCTTGCGATCTCCTGCCCCTCTGAGTTTGTCAGTCTCTTCCACTCTTTCACGCGGTCTACAATATATAAAGGGCTCATACTCAGCGGAATATAGGGATTCAGCTTGTTAAAGTGAACAATACCCGGCAGCATACCTTTATTCATGGATAGAAGCACCTTTATAAGTCCGGCTATGCCAGAGGCGGATTCGAGATGGCCAATATTGGTTTTAACGGAACCTACGCCACAGAAGGAATTAGGGATATTGGGATTAACCTCCTTAAACGCCTCCTGAATGGCCTGAACCTCGATAGGATCACCCAAGGAAGTTCCTGTCCCATGGGTCTCAATATAACTGATCGTTTCGGGAGGTACGTCAGAATCTTTATACGCCGCCTTAATAAGCTCCTTTTGAGCATTGAGATTTGGCGCTCTTAATGAGCCGGAATGTCCATCATGGTTGATCACCGTTCTTTTAATGATTCCGTAAATCGTATCCTTGTCTTCTACGGCCCGGTCATATGCCTTGAGCAATACGGCACCATACCCTTCCGCTCTTACAAATCCGTCTGCCTGCTCGTCAAAAGTTTTACAACGTCCGTCTTTTGCCAGCATTCTTCCTTTATGGCAGGCGCGGTAAACCCGGGACGTCAGGATAAGGTTAATGCCTCCTGCAACGGCAAGACTGCATTCTCCCTTGTGAATCGCTTCTGCGGCATGGTGTACGGCTACTAACGAGCTTGAGCAAGCCGTATTGACCACTTCACTTGGACCATGAAAATTGAACCAGCGCGAAACCCTGTTTGCAATCATACTCATATGAAGCCCCGAATCGAGGTAAGCCCCGTAGGTTTCCATAAGCTCAGGCTGTCTTAGAACCAGCTCTGCATAATCGTTATAATGAACACCAATAAATACCCCAACGTCTTGTCCGGCTAACCGGGCAGGATTGTATCCGCCATCCTCAATGACAGTCCAGGTGAACTCCAGACACTTTCTCTGCTGAGGGTCCATACTCTCCGCTTCCAAAGGCGAAATGTGAAAAAAAGGAGCGTCAAACATCTCCACATCTTCAATAAAGCCCCCCCATTGCGGAAAAGAATCATCTAAATCTCCGTAATAGGCTTCAAAGTCTTTTAGAATACCCGGACGGCTTTTCTCAATCGGAGTGATGCAATCCGAATTTCCAATGATATTATCCCAAAAATGTTCTAAATCAACAGAGCCCCCCGGAAAATCACAGCATACCCCAATGATCGCAATATCCCCTTGATTTGTGTTTCCGGTAACGGCGACCGGTGTATCGCTTGAAGCCCTAACCTGTGCAACAGCTTGAGCTTCAGATGTCTCTCGAACAGGCAAACCATGCATTTGTGTCAGAATATACTTCGCCAGATCCTCAAAATCTACATGCTCAAACAATCGGACAGTCTCAAATGAAATATTGAAAATTTCTTCTATCTTCTTGGAGATCTGTACGTACTGGACGGAATTTATTCCAAATTCAAATAACACTTTTGTCTCTTCCAGTGCTGCAGGGTCAATGTCAAGTATCGGGAGGAAAACCTCCTTTTTTAAAGCTTCAATAATTTCGTCAGTCTTGACTGCAGGGGCTTCTTGAACTTTCATTTGAGCTGTATGAACCCCCCGCACATATTTATGAATTACTGGAAGCTCATGATTCATATAGAGATTGCGGCAGGCTTTCTTTTGAACTTTGCCGCTGCCTGACTTTGGAATGCTGCCGCTCTGAACCAAATCGATTTCATAGATCTCAACGCCATGGGTTTCAGTCACGACACGAATAATATCTTTTACTATTTTTTTACACTCGGATTCGCTAACAGGTGCTTCAAGCTCTTGAACGACCACCACTCTTTCCTGCTGCCCGATTTCACAGGAGAAGATTGCTATTGAAGAAGCAAGCTCCGGAAGATTTTTCTTGATCGTCCATTCCAGATCAATAGGGTGATGCTTTTTGCCGCGAATGACCATTACCTCTTTTTCCCGTCCGATGATATAGAGGTGATTGTCTTCAATAAATCCAATATCCCCTGTACGGAAGAATCCGTCCTCCTTCGTATCATCCAAAATTGCAGAAAAGCTTTGTTCCGTTTCCTGCTCTCTGTTGAAATACCCCAATCCTACACCGTCAGATTTTATCCAGACCTCTCCAATCTCTCCAGGCGAGCAGGATACACGGGTTTCAGGGTTGGCAATGACGATCTTTGTAGGCTTCTCAATCTCTCCGCAGCTTGAGACGGACCTGCTCTTGCCTGGATTATCGCTATATTTAACTTTGCCTTGATCCAAACAGTCAACATCCAAATTCAAATAGCGGACAGGTTCGCCCGGCTTGATGCTGACAACAGGACATACTTCTGACAGGCCGAGAAGAGGACAGAAGACGTTCTCCCTAAGTCCTATACTTTTAAACTTTATATTGAAGCTTTGGTAAGCTTCCTCCCTTATAGGCTCCCCTGCACAAATAATTGCCTTGATCGAAGCCAGGGAGAGATTTTTTACAGAATCAATGACTATTGATGAGCAGCAATACTCAAAAGCGAAGTTAGGCACAGCGGTATGCGTAGCCTGGTAGCGGTCAATGGCTTCAAGCCAGGCTTCGGGGTTTTTAATAAAGCGGCTTGGGGATAAAATTACACTGGAAGCTCCATGTAGAAGCGGGACCAGGATATTATTGTGAAGTCCAAAGGCATGGAATTGGGGGAGCCAGGAAACCATACGTGTATCTTGATCTATTCGCCACTGATCTGCTCCGGCTTGAAACATCAGGTTCTTATGACTGATCATAACACCCTTAGGCTGGGATGTAGAACCTGAAGTATAAATCAAAAGGGCAAGATCCCCCGGATTGTGGCTTCTTTCCTCAGTTACAGCAAATCCATCCCATGCCGTATCATCCACATTCAACATCAATAAAGAGCCAAAATTCGGGTTTTCTTTAAGAACCTTCATTAAATATGTATTGGTTATAATGCATGACGCTTGTGAATCTTTTAGGATTAGAGATAGCTTGTCCAAATCCTGAGCTTTAACATCCGGGTCAGTAATCGGCGCAGGTATCGCTACAACATTGGCATACCAGCATGCCATCATACTATAAATATATTCTAATCCCTGCGGCAGTATAAGTATGGCTTTTTCGGCCGGAGCCAGCTTTGACTGCAAGGCACTGCCTACCGTTCTTATTTTATTCATTAAGGTTTGCCCATCAAGGAAATCAGGATATTCATTATTATCTTGATAAATAAACAGCTTTTTATCGGGGTATTTATTACATACTTCGAAAATTCGAGAGACGTATGAAGTGTTTTCCGGACCCTTTTCTTGTTCCATAAACTCTCCTCCAATAAAAATTGTTAGGACAACCGGCTCTATAATTCTTTAATGCCAAGAAAGCCGGTGAATTTTTGATTTAACATTTTTGCCGTTTCATTCATTATTTTTTCCCCAATCTCATCCACATGGCGATTTCTCCACATTGAAATGTCCGTACCTTTAACCCACTGATTAAACGCGCCAAGGGCTGATCCGCAATAAACCTGATAATCCACAATATGTTCTTTACTTCCGCTCAAAGCCAATCTATTGCTGTATTCAAAATACCACCTGAAAATTAACGCCATCTTTTGCTTGGGGTTCTGATCGGCCTTATGAATCTTGTGTTCAGGGGAATAAGCCTTTACCTCTTCATATACCTCATTAAAGCTTCGTTTAAAGTATTTATCCTGAATTTGAATCCTTGTCTTCTCATCAATCTCGTCTAGAGAATGGTGCTGGCAGTATAAATCATATAATTTTTTGGCTCGCGCAGGAAAAAACACTCCTTTTTTAAGCACTTGAACTTTTACGCCTGTTTCAAACATATTGCCATACGGCACGTAATCCGTATCCTGAACATTGATTTGCTGCAATAAGTCTTTGACTACGTCATTAGTTCTTGCTTCCACCGTACATTGATTGATTGAACCTGTCAGAATAAAATCCGCTCCAAGTATAAAAGCCGCTGCTGCTGCTTGCGGTGTTCCAATCCCGCCTGCTGCCCCTACCCGTATATTATTGTGGTAATGATATTTTTCCTTCATTTCATCCCTTAATGACATCATGGCCGGAATTAAAGTATAAGCCGATGCACCATCTGTATAGCCTCCTGAATCCGATTCAGCGCATATGTCATCGGCTATGGGGATATTTTCTGACATGTCCGCTTCTTCCAGAGTAATTTTATTCTCTTGCAGCAATTTATCTAGAATATGTCTAGGAGCAGGACTCAAAAAAGCTTCTGCTACCTCGGGGCGGGATACCTTGGCAATAATCCGGTTTGAACTTACGACCCTGCCATTAACATCCCTTTTCAAACCTTTGGCATGATATATTATGAGTGCGGGTGTTACTGTTAAAAAAGCAGACGCCTCAATCACTTTTACTCCAAGCGCTAAATACAGATCAACCAGCTTTTCTTCTCTTTCAGGGTCCGCCGGGTTATGAAACAGATTGACTCCATAGGCTTGCCCCTCATTCAGATTCTTCTGAATTTGCCGGATTGCATTATCAATTTGCGGAAGCTCCATGCCATGTGTTCCCAAGAATCCCATCATTCCAGCCTTTCCCATTTTTATTACCAAGTCCTCGGATGCAATACCATAGTGCATTCCACCGGTCAAATACGCATATTTCAGATGATATTCATTTTTAAATTCCGGATTGCCGAGTAGAAATGCAGTAATTTCGGAACGAATTGCGGAATGACTAGGCTCAGAAGGCTCCATTGGTTTCGGCGCCGGCTCTTCTTCAACCTGTTCGGGAGTGTCGATGACTAAGGGCGTTGCTTCTCTCTGAATCCGTTCGACCAGTCCCGTTAACACTCTCCCCGGGCCAATTTCCTCAAATACGGACTCTCCCAATCCCATCAAATAACGGATACTTTCCGTCCATTTTACAGAACTATTAATTTGTTCAGCTAAAGTCGATTGCAGAAGCTCCCGCTTATAGGGACGCGCATAAACATTGGATATAACCGGAATGGATAATGGATAAAAAGTGCATGTATTTAAAATCTTTTCAAATTCCAATCGTGCATCAGTCATGTACCTGGAATGAAAAGCCCCGCTGACATTTAACGGAATGAACAATTGGACATTTGGAGTTGCTTCAAAAATAGGCCTAGCTTGATCAATATCTTCTTTAAGTCCGGAAAGTGCTATTTGATAAGGTGAATTCACATTTGCAATATCAATCGAATATAAACCATTTTGTTTTAAAACCTCTACAATGTTTTCTTCAGTTATTCCGAGAACCACCGCCATACCGCCTCCAGTAGCAAGGCTCATCAGTTCTCCTCTTTTTTTGACCAATTTTAATCCAGTCTCAAAATCAAACGCTCCGGCTGCAAATAATGCGTTATACTCTCCCAAGCTGTGTCCGGCAACAAAATCCGGTTTGCGCCCCGTTTCCTTGATCCTTTTAAGATAGCTTAATGCACTAACTACGAACAAAGCAGGTTGAGTGTACTGGGTTTGACCTAAAGTTGAGTTAGGATCTTCCATACATAATTCTCTGATAGAGTATCCTAAAATGTCATCTGCTTGAGCAGTTAGTTCCCTGAACTCATTAAAGAGATTTCCTCCCATTCCTTTGACCTGTGAGCCTTGTCCAGGAAAAACAAATATCGTCATATTTTTCATCCCCACTTTATAACCATAAATTTGAGTAATCATATATTCAAATTTTCAAATATACAGAGTTAAGGATAGTTCTGGTTCCAGTTCGCAGTAAAAAACAGATAAAGTAAATGAACATGAGTCTGCCTATTTTATTGGGATAAGCGTTGTATTTAAGTTTCCAAACCATTGCTTTCAATCGCAAGAATTTGTGGAGAGAGATAAACAGTGTACCGGAAAAAAATCGGATGTGACTAAGTAGTCGCTGATGGATGAGGTAGATTTGCCAAGCATGCCCGGAAACGACAGCATCAAGGGCTACACATATTTGAGTGAAAAGCTTGACAAAATGGTGGTTCCTTATGAAAGTGACAGAACTTCTGCCATAACTGTCTTATCGGAAATTGGTACTGGTATGTCTCATTTAGGAAGGGCAAAAAAGAGCCATTATAGCAATCGCTAAGATGATTCTTATCGCTATTTGCATTAGGCTTGTTACCGGAGAAAGATTGGAATCTAAGTGAATATTTTTCCTAATTGTACAAATTAATTCCTTGTTTTGTCAATGCTCTCCGGGAATATTATCATTCACTCAAAAGGCGACAAAGTTCATTGAATTCATCCGAAATGCACTTTTTGAACATACCAAAGAGGCGTCCCTAGCCATTGCATGGCTTATGGGACGCCCATTTGTGAAAAGCTGCTATTATTGCGCTCGCTGCAGCAGCCCCAGAATGACGGTTACAGCCTCCGCTCTTGTAACCCTTTGATTTGGAGCAAACCGGTTCTGACCGATTCCGTTTACAAGCCCCGCATCCTTAATCGCTGCAATATAAGGAACCGCCCATTTCGGAGCATCCTTGGCGTCCGCAAAAGACAGCACCGCCTTAGGATTCACTTGGACTCCGCCAGCACGGACAATCATCGCCGCCATTTCGGCTCTTGTGATGACCTGATCGGGACGGAAGGTGTTATCATTATAGCCCGCAATAATACCCGCATCCAAAGCTTGCGCGATAAAGGATTGCGACCAAGCCGGAATTTTGCCCGCATCTTTGAAGCCCAGGGCTTTCCCGGTGTCCGTATGTTTCACAGCACGCATCAGGAGAGTAATAAACTCCGCCCGGTTGACCGTTTGGTTCGGACGGAAGGTTCCGTCCGCATACCCTTTGGCAAACCCAAGCTCCACAGCCTTGTTGATTGCAGCTGCTGCCCAGTGCCCGCCAATATCCTTCAGCTTTGTTGCCGGGGCAGTTGGCGCTGTTGGTACCGCAGGTGCCGTTGGCGTAGTTGGCGCAGTTGGCGGCGTAGCTGGCACCGTCGGTTTCGTTCCTCCACCTCCAGTATTGCTGGGGGTGCCACCGCTATTTCCAGTGCTGGAAACCTTTTGAATACCAAACTGATCAACCAGGTACGGAGCGCCGCTGTCCACATTCTGATCAATTTCATACGTAAATGCCGTCAGCTTGCCGCCGTCAATCGTTATGCCGACGAAGTTCTGTACCTGACTGCGTTTTGGACGGGTGGCGTCGCTTGGGTCCGGGCCGTATTTCGCCGCATGATTTTCTTCCGCACGCTCGAACAGATCGTAATACTTATCTCCAAGCTCTGGTTTCTGGTTCTTGTAATAGACCTTTGGTCCCGCTGTCGCCGGGATCAGATAGATCGTGCCGTCCGGGTTTACCGTGTATTCCACTGATTTGCCATTCTGCGATTCGATGAATTTCGCGGTTGCGGCAGCGGTGTTATCGCTCTTGATCGGCTTGGTGCGGGCGTAAATATGGTCATGCCCCTGAAGGACAAAATCAATATCCAGCTCTGCCATCAGCGGGGCGATCTTCGTCCGGACTCCGTTTGGTCCCATGATGTCAGTGTCGGTCGCATGGTTCGATGTCGTGTACGGCCCCTTGTGAATGTTCACGATAATCCACTGGGCGCCCGCCGCTTTGGCTGCTTTCACATCACTTTTCAGCCACTCTACCTGGGCATTGGAGAAATCCGCATACTCCTCCGAGTTCTCATTTGAGTTCAGCACCACAAAATGCGCGTTGCTGTAATCGTAGGAGTAATACGCTCCGGTTTCTGTAGCCGAGCCTGCGGCCGGTTTGATGTCAAAATGCTCGATGAACGCATTATTCTCGTCTTCATGGTTGCCCGCAGCCGGCACAATCGTTGTGTTCAGCAGGCTTTGCCGGGAGTGGCCCAGCAGCCAGTTCCACTGCTCTTCCTTGATTCCGTTATCGACAATGTCGCCGTTATGGACCACAAAGTCGGCATCCGGAACCGCCGCCAGCGCTTTAGCCAGGGTTTCGGAGGAAAGGATCGCTTCATCCTCGCTCTTCGCCTGCGTATCTGCCAGGTCGATGAACGTGAAGGCTCCGCCTGCTGGCGCCGTTTTGAACGTTCCCGCTTCACTCCACACATTCAGCGCGGCGTCCCCCACGCGGAAATAATAGGCGGTGTCTGCCTTGAGTCCGGTTGCTTCGGCTTTGTGCACATTCTCCAGAGGAGAGTTTGTAGACACCTGGGTTATTCCCTTGAACGTAAGGCCGGTGTCAAACTCCGCTTTTCCATAGGTTGCTTCAATAACCTGTACATCACTGTCTTGAGAAGCCTTTGGCGTATACCACGTGAACCCCTTGGAGGTTTTGGGGTCGCCATTGAACGTTACCGTCACCTTGCTGACTCCAACATCCTTTTGAATACCGAACTGGTCAACCAGATATGGAGCAGCGTTATCCACATTCTGATCAATTTCATACGTATACGCCGTCAGCTTGCCGCCGTCAATCGTTATGCCGACAAAGTTCTGTACCTGACTGCGTTTTGGGCGGGTGGCGTCGCTTGGGTCCGGGCCGTATTTCGCCGCATGGTTTTCTTCCGCACGCTCGAACAGATTGTAATACTTATCTCCAAGCGCTTCTTTCTGGTTCTTGTAATAGACCTTTGGTCCCGCTGTCGCCGGGATCAGATAGATCGTGCCGTCCGGGTTAACCGTGTATTCCACAGATTTGCCGTTCTGCGATTCGATGAATTTCGCGGTCGCAGCGGCGGTGTTATCGCTCTTGATCGGCTTGGTGCGGGCGTAAATATGGTCATGCCCTTGAAGGACAAAATCAATATCCAGCTCTGCCATCAGCGGGGCGATCTTCGTCCGGACTCCGTTTGGTCCCATGATGTCAGTGTCGGTCGCATGGTTCGATGTCGTGTACGGCCCCTTGTGAATGTTCACGATAATCCACTGGGCGCCCGCCGCTTTGGCTGCTTTCACATCACTTTTCAGCCACTCTACCTGATCCTTGGAGAAATCCGCATACTCCTCCGAGTTCTCATTCGTGTTCAGCACCACAAAATGCGCGTTGCTGTAATCGTAGGAGTAATACGCTCCGGTTTCTGTAGCCGAGCCTGCGGCCGGTTTGATGTCAAAATGCTCGATGAACGCATTATTCTCGTCTTCATGGTTGCCCGCAGCCGGCACAATCGTTGTGTTCAGCAGGCTTTGCCGGGAGTGGCCCAGCAGCCAGTTCCATTGCTCTTCCTTGATTCCGTTATCGACAATGTCGCCGTTATGGACCACAAAGTCGGCATCCGGAACCGTCGCCAGCGCTTTGACCAGAGTTTCGGAGGAAAGGATCGCTTCATCCTCGCTCTTCGCCTGCGTATCTGCCAGGTCGATGAACGTGAAGGCTCCGCCTGCAGGCGCTGTCTTGAACGTTCCCGCTTCACTCCACACATTCAGTGCGGCGTCCCCCACGCGGAAATAATAGGCGGTGTCTGCCTTGAGTCCGGTTGCTTCAGCTTTGTGCACATTCTCCAGAGGAGAGTTTGTAGACACCTGGGTTATTCCCTTGAACGTAAGGCCGGTGTCAAACTCCGCTTTTCCATAGGTTGCTTCAATAACCTGTACATCACTGTCTTGAGAAGCCTTTGGCGTATACCACGTGAACCCCTTGGAGGTCTTGGGGTCGCCATTGAACGTTACCGTCACCTTGCTGACGGATACCGCAGCATCCGAAGACTCTGCCGCGAGTACAGGTCCTGCCGCATTCAAAGACCCCGCCGCCAACAGGAAAACCAGCAGCATAGCTGTTATGTACTTTAATAATCTCATCCTAATCTCCTTTTCTGATCTCATTTTCGTCACTGGGGACAATAGGATAAGTCTAGCAATGAATGGTAAATAGATTATTAGATCATTGTATTGATTGTGTAAATCTTGGAAAATGCGTATTTCCACAAAAAAGAGCCCAGAGCGTCAATCGCTGTGGGCTGGTTGTTTATGGATGGAGAATTGTGATTTTTCATAAAATTATGATCGTTTATGTGTTCTGAAAAAGTCCAGACATCAGCAGCGATAGCTATTTCTCTCTTCCTCTGTAATAGGAGTGCCATCGATGTGATAGTCATAGCTCCAGGGGAGCTGGGAAAACTCCTCTTTACCCATAACCCACAGTTCTTCCTGAAAGAGCCGGATCAGCTCATACAGCGGATACGAATGATCGGGAAACCATATCCCCAAATGGTACGGCAGAGCCCTGTTTATTCCGGAATAGTGAAAACAGACGAATGAAAGGCCATCTTCAAACCAATACTGCCCTTCCCCGGCCGAAATGATCTTCCGTCTGGACTCGTGCAGATTCCAGTAAGCGACGTTGTACCCCGGGTGGTCCCATACCGTAACGTTAAAGTAAGCTGGCGCGAGATCGATCCATTTCTGATCACAATAATAGGGGGCTTGGTAATATCCATAGCTGTACAGCCGCTCTTTCCACCATTCCAGAAAATGCATGGTTTCCTCCGACCGCCGAAGCGCCATAAAGCCGGTGTTAAAGACGCCCACCCATAAATAGCTCCACGGATCTCCGCACGGCTCCAGCAGGTGAGGCGACAGCAGGATGTTCTGATGTTCCAGGTGAAACAGCAGATCGTCGAATGGAGCATAAGGGATGACGTCCGTATCCATGAATACGATGTTGAACTCATCCGGATACCGGTCAAACAGAAAATGGAGAAAAGCCGGTTTAATGGAGGTTACCGCCTCATAAAGCCGGTATTTTAGAATATTGGTTTCAAATTCGGGGATTCCCAAATCCTTGGCCAGAATGACTTCGTCGAACCATGGAACGTTAAGCGCTGCCGGATGCATCGACCTCTCCAAAAGACATATGACAACCCGGGCGTATGGCATTTGAACTTTTGTCCTTCTTGCCATCACTTTAGCCTCATGCAGATTGTCTGCACAGGTCACCGAGCAGATGATCATGGCGGGTCCTCCTCTTCATTCATTAATCAAAAATGACTTCCATTAGAAAGTGTGAAGGGATTAACTTCCATTGAACGGTATATTTTGGCCTCCCGGTAGCGTAATCGGGTCTCATCCGATATTTTCTCCCCGCTGTAGAAGAAGTCATAACTCCAGGAGGAAGGTGAATGCCAGGGAAGCAAAGCTTCCATCTCCTGCTTGTAGTTCTTCCACATTTGTGCATAAACCCAGTTGTCCGGAATGAAGGCGTTCATACAGCTGTCGAGCAGCCCGGCCGTATTGTTGAAGTTCACGCAGCGAAGCTGAGTCCAGTCGGTCAAAACATACTGATCTTCTACCCAGTAGAGTTCTCTGCAGTGTTCATGCAGGTTCCAGAATGCCAGGTTGTAGCCGGGATGACGAAGAATGCCTGTATGATAAAAAGTGCGAACGAAGTTCAGATAAGGCTGGTCGATATACAGCCCTTTCGGCTGTCCGTAAAAATCACCTGAAGTCATCTTCACCCACCAGTCTGCAAAATGACGGCCCCCGTCGCTGTTTCTAACGCCTACCAGTGCGCTGTTATAGGTCCCGTCCTGCAGCGTCCCGATTTCGCGGAAACAATCCCAAGGGGGCGAGGGCTCAAGATGGTGGGGAGTCAGCACCACATCATAGTAGGTAAGCATTCCCCATATTTCATTGAACGGCCTCATTACATACATCTCCGGATCAAGATAAACAATCTGCTCCTCCTCCGGGAAGGCTTTGAGCAGGTAAGCGGTCAGCTGAGCCTTCATCGCCGTAGCGCATTGGAGGGAGCCAAACTTGAATATATAACCGTCAAAGTCGTGGAATCCTATATAAGCCGAGATATCTTTGGCCGTAACAATCCAGTCGATATCCGGAAGCGGTTCTACCGGAAATTGCTCTACCAGGCAGACGACGACCGTTGTTAGAGGCATTACCCGCTTGACCGAAGCCGCCATCAGCCTGGCTTGTGGCAATCCCGAAGCGCCTACTACCGTTCCGATAATCATATTAGACGAGCCTCCTTGTTCTTTTCATTGCGAGATAATATATTCTATGAACAAGTGAGCTAATGGCTTGTGCAGATGAACAAATTCATCCGCTGATCTTTATATACCTAGATCCCCGTTGATTTGATCCATTCAGCAGTTAATTTTATACCTTCTTCAAAAGAGTATTCATGTTTAAAACCCAAATGTTTTATAGTTTCATCCATTGTAAACCATTCTTTCTTGTATACAAATCCATCTTCATTTCTTATTCCTAACCCTAATTGTGAGTCAGGAGAAACTACATTTTTAGCTGCTTCAATAAATTTATACAAAGGTTGCGGAGAAGGGCCTCCGATAAAATAGTATTTTTTTAAATCATTTTTTAATCCGATTTCAAACAAACACTTGATACAGTCATTAATATAAACGAAATCAAATAATTGCTCCGCTTTAGTATATTCGGGTAATTCTTTAAGTAATAATTTTTTGATTGTATAATTAATAATATTGGATGTTCGATCCCCAATCCCATATACACCAGGTAAAGTGCACCACGTGTAGGGAATGTTATTGTTATAGCAATATATGTCTAGCAAGGAGTGATAAAACTTCTTACTAATAGCATAAGTGAAATTCTCTGAAATTATATTATTTTTTATGGCTAGCTCTGCCATGAACTCTCCAATAGTACCTATTGCAATGAATCTTTTACATCCCATAAGCTTTGATTGCTTAGCACACTCCATGGAATTGGATACATTATCCACTTGAACCTTATAGTTTGCCCTTTCCGGTCCAGACGCACCCGTCCAAGCAAGATGATAAAACACATCAATATCTCTATCTGCTATCAAATATTCTAACTGCTCTGCATGATTAAGATCACAATAGATGATATTAATATTTTCATGTTTCATTATTGTATCAACATTAGAGAATTTGTTTTTGACTACAGCAAATATGGTTACCCCTTTTTTCGCAAGAAAGTTCGTTAATGAACTACCAATAAATCCATTTGCTCCTGTGATTATTACTTTATGCATTGAATTCACCCCCTAACATGTACGAATAAATTTGTCACACCATTAACGCATCCATATCCAGAATCTCTGCCATTAGTCTTTCACTCCTCCATTGAGAGATACTATATTCTATGAACACAAGTGAGTTAATGGCTTGTGCAGATGGACAGCTTCATCCGTTGATATATTTATAAAAATTTTTATTTTAGGAGGGAACAACATGGAAGTTTTTGCAGAATATTTAGCGCATATTGATAACCCGCAACATCGGGCCCGAACGGAAGAAGTTTTGGCTTGGGTAACTAAGAAATTTCCAAATTTAATGCCAAAAATTGCGTGGAATCAGCCTATGTTTACCGATCACGGCACATTTATTATTGGCTTTAGCGTAGCCAAACATCATTTGGCTGTTGCCCCTGAAAGGGCAGGGATTAATCATTTTTCTGATGAAATTGTGCAGGCTGGCTATGGTCACACCAAGGAGTTGGTACGTATCCAATGGGATAGTCCGGTTGATTTCTCATTACTTAAGAAAATGATCGAGTTTAATATTTGGGATAAGGCAGACTGTTCAACTTTTTGGCGGAAATAAAAAATAGGATTTCGGTTTTGAGCCAAAATAGAAATGGTTATTTATCTTTCCCCCTTTTCCTCCTTGCCCTGAACCAGCTGAATATCGACATAAGCAAAGCCATTGTTGAAAAGAAAATAAGCGTTACCCAAGGTTGGTGCATAATGGTCTGAGATTCCCATGGCCAATGAATCATGATCACGTTCAGCTCCTTTTGGTCAGCACCTTGCGGGCGCAAGTCACGAGTAACAGGATTGCAGGCAGCGCTAACAGCAGCAATATTTGAAACCTTGGATATATGTTCATGCCAACTTCAATATGCTCTTTCTGGCTTGAGGCCATTGTCATCCCTATAAATAAAATGCACAATGCCGCAGGCCAAATGATCATTCGATAGCTCTTGAGAAACAACAGCTGTTGAAAGCCTCTGGCAACTGCATAGAGGTAGATGGAGAATTTGAAAAACGAAGTGATACAAAAATACAGCACGCCAAGCGCATCAAGATTCGTAATAAAGTTTCCGATGTTAATTTGCCGAATAAGGATGTACAGCGGAAATATTGAACGCAAATAAATCCCTTCGCCAAAAACGGCTATGGCAAAGAGATTAAGCAGTAGGATACAGAACCCGGACAAAAGAACCGCGTATATGCTCGTCTTCATCACTTGCTCCGGCTTATTCAGACTTACCCAGAGCATGGCAAAAATAAGCGTCTCTCCAAACGACTGGGTTATCTTTTAAAAAAAGAACACGACAACATTAATTAGCATGCTGTCGTGTTCAAGGTGCGCGAATAATACTGTATTTATATGCAATAACATGAATAAAGGATTGATTAATGAATCAAATGAAACAATTTTATCAATTAAATTGAAACGTTTCTCATTTAAAATGAAAAATCACACAGTTTATGTGATATTCCATAAATAATTAGAATATGCCTTAAAAAAACAGCGAAAATCCTTCACTTTTATAACTGAAATAATTAGAATTAATGATACTAACAAGCAATAAAACTCATTTATAACAGAGTTCATTAGAAAAAATATTTTCTATAAATGAATAAATATTCATATTTTTGAATATATTTTGCAACCATGAGTGATTAAACATGTTTCAACTTATTGTATGTCGCTGCTCTAAATAAGGGTGTTACTGCTAACCCATAATGACCGGAGGTTGACGGTGTAAGCTGTCCTGCTATTGACGGCCATGCTGTCCGCAGTAGGATAGAAAAGCAGGGAGAATCATGACAATTCTCCCTGGATCACGCGCTTTACCATATGGTCGTCCACAATCCGGTGCTTGTTCTGTGCGCCGTAGATCAACGCGTGGGTACAGAGCTTGTTCACCAGCCGGGCGGCTCCGCTGGAAAAACGGTAGATTTCATCCATCGCCGCCTCCGTAAACAGTTCATGCTCGGCACCTGCTGCACTCAGATGCCTCTTCATATAGGCCCCCACTTCCGCCCGGTCCATATGCGGAAGATAACACTGCATATCAATTCGCTGGCGGATCGCCGCATAGGCTTGCAGCCCCAGCCGGTCCCACAGTTCGCTTTGCCCCACCAGAATCAGGGCCATCGGACTCTGTGAATCCATTTTCAGATTTAGTAGAAATCGCAGTTCCTCCAGCATCTCCCGGTCCAGCAGATGGGCTTCATCGACCACGACCACGGGCTGTAGCCGGTGAATCCCACGCATGAGTTCAATCTCCCGGTGTAACTGCCGTTTTGCATCCCCCCGGTAAAATTTCGACTCACAGCCGAGCTGCTCCAGCAGCCCTTTGTAGAAGTGGCGCGGGGTCAGTTTCGAATCGGACAGGTAGAGTAGCTTAAAGCGCGCCTCGTCCAGTTCCTTGGCTAACCGCCGGATCGTAGTCGTTTTCCCGGTCCCGCAGTCCCCTGTGAGCACGGCAAACCACTGGCGTTCCGCGACATAGGCCAGACGCCCGAGCATTTCTTCCTGCGACGCAGACGCATATAACTCGTCTACCGCAAGATCTCTGGAGAACGGAGCACGGTGCAACTCGTAGAAGGACTCAAACATGGCCATCCTCCGCCTGCACTCTGCGGTACGTCACCGCAGGTGCTTCCCGCTGTTTGCGCTGCTGGTGTCGCTGCTCTGCCGCCTCCAGCAGTCTCGACGTGTCGGTCATAGATGCGCCCAGGTGCTCCGGCAACGCCGGACGGGTTCCCGCCCGCTGACCGATTTCCATCTCGCGCACCCGCCACGGCGCTCGTCCCTCATACTCAATCGTCAGTTCCGTGGGGTCTGCCGGGTCATAAACCACCTCGACCGTACAGCCAATGACCGTCAGGCCCACTTCGTACTTTCGGTTCATGAAGCTAATGCAGCCCGACTTGTCGACCTTCCGCTTTTCACTATGCAAGAACGCGTCCGCCAAGGTATCCGGGTCCATGAACCGCAGCGCTTTCTTGTCACTCCGAAACGCCGTTTCCGGGCTTTGCTTGTCCGGCAGGGCGGAGTGGGGCTTGTGCTGGTAGCACTCCGAGAGCCATACCTCGAAGCGCTCATTCAACTGCTCGAGTGTCTTCGGCTTCTCCAAGGCGACTTCGCTCAGAAACGAATCGACGATTTGGTTAAACCGTTCGACCTTGCCTTTGGATTCAGGCGAGTAGGGCTTCGCATAGAGCAGCCGGGTTCCGAGCTTGGAACATATCCGGGTCATGGCTTGGGTACGGTACTGCTTGCCGTTGTCAAAATAGACCGCTTCTGGTACCCCATACTTCTGGATCGCTTGGCGAAACGCCGATTCGACCAGCCGCTGGTCCATGACCGGCACAAACTCCCCATGCAGAATAAACCTTGTAGCGTCGTCAATGAACACGACCAGATACACCTGTTTCATCGTCCCGCTTTCGCCAAGGGGCAAATACGGTCCGTATTTGAGGTCTGACTGCCACAGCTGGTTCCGGTGGCGCTGCTGGAAGCGTCTGGCGGCAACCCCGGATTCGGCGTACATCCGCAGATGGCGCGAGCTGTAGCCACAGGCAGTCAGTCTCTCCTGCAGGGTACTACGCTTAATTTGGCCCGGCGAAATCCGCCCTTCCCATTCTAAAATCTGAATGAGCTGTGCGACGCTGCGGCCGGGGACCTCCCGGCGCAAAAGAATCGCTTGCTCGAGCACGGCGGTAGGAAGAATCTCTTCGGAGGGCTGCCGCCCTTTGCCTTTGGGCTTCAGGCCGGTAAATCCTTCGCTCCGGTAACTCGCCAAATACCGGCGCAAGGTACGTTCGGAGAGTCCGGTTTGCTTACAAATCTGCGCTTTCATCTCCCGGGCTTTGGCCGGGTCCAGCCCTTCGGCAAGCAGGGGAGCGAGAAGCTGCATCCGCTCTGCGGCGAGGGCTTCGGCTTTCTTTTGGTCTTTCATGGGTCGGTAAACTCCTTCCTGAAATGAACTCAAGGAGAGTCTACCGTAGAGCCGGGGCGGACAGATAGGCAAAACGGGTATGTACCCACAAATGAGCGTTTGCGACGGGGCGGACAAGTCTGGCCAGCCAGCCGGGTCCTTGCTGACGAAAGGCGGGGGCGGAGGTCATACGCAGGTGATCCGAAGCTTCGGGGGACCCGGGAGCGAGGCCGGACATCCGAGCCTCCAGCGCCTGCAGAACGAGGATGAAGTAGATAGAGAGCACGCGAAACCAGACCTTCCAACGCCGTAACGTAGAGGTTTCCGCGCAGGCGGTCACGGACGCCTCCGGCTCCGTGACCGCCTGTTCGATACAACGGGAATCGTACCGTTTATAGGGAATGAGTAGATCCGGGAGCTCATGGTGAATCCTGCGGCATCCCGCACACCGGAGTCTGCGAATCACCAGTTGGCGCAGCTCACCACCCCCACCCCGGACCTTCCGCTCCCGGCTACCGATAATCTCTAGGTTCTCTGTGCAGCACGGGCAGGGCACCTCCTCCGCACCCCTGACGAAAAACACCAGGGATCTTTTCAACCAGCGCATACTCTGTTACAATGACCATGTCTAATGATGAAGGATATTTCCGGTGCGGCCTGTGCTAGCAGGCATACACGCGATGGAAGTATCCTTTTTCCTTTGCTAGAATACGGTCATTATATCTGGCAACTTCCGGACAGGCAATCCCGCCAGCTTCGCGGCGTTATGCTTTAGCAGAAACACCTAAGGCATCATCAACGAGCACCACAAACTCGCCGCAGCGTAGAATATGTTCATTCCAACTTCGGCGTCCCGTCGTTCGTCGGTGCTTCGTTTTGGTTTGACGAAAAAAACGTTCATGGTCGTTATTCGTACGGGGGACCCAAGGGGCATCGTAGCAGGTGAAAAGCCCTTTCCAGAAGCCCTTCGTGTAGCTCTCAAAATTGGAAAGAAGGACGTCGTCTCCCTTATGGGTACAGGTTTTCTGCATCCAGGACCGTAAGCACTGCATCCCAAAGCGTACGGTTTCGCTACGCTGGTCTGCCCCCACCACTGCAGGGATAAGCAGTCGTGCGGTTTCTTGAATCGGAATCTGCCAACGCTTCACCGCGTGGTACTGCGAAGTGAACTCGGGGAGTTTGCGGTAAAGACGAAGGACCTTGTTCAGGGTCGAGGCCCCCCTTTTTTAGCTACACTTTGTTCGAGTGAAGCTTTCACGGCCTGAGCTCCTTCATAAATCCTTACACCGGGTAAATCTAACGGCGGATTACCGTCCTCTAGTAGTAGCGAGCGAGTAGCGGCAAGATAGTCACGAGTGACTTCGCCCTCTACGGAGTCATCGTCCTGGACTTGCTTTTCAATCTCCCGCAGCCCCCGCAAGCTCTTCTTGAGTGAGTCCGGTTTTGAGTTTGCGGTCCAGATCGACGACGGTTTAGCAATATCTTTAAGATAGTGGTATTGGCAGTATTGGTATGGCGTATCCGGCCACGTTTCCTCCATGGCCAAACGAATAGATTTCTGACCGTCGCTAACCAGACCAATGACCGGATGCCCGAGGTCTTTCAAGGGTTTCAGGAGCGCCATAAGTTCCGTTTTCGATCCGCTTTTCAGATTCTTTGCGGCCAAAATCCGACCGCTAAACCCTTCACGGACCACATAAAGGGTTTCATTCCCTTTCTCCGGCTGGACACCGTCCATGGAGAGAAGAAGACCTTTGTATGTCTCTACAACAGACGTTAAATCCTTTTTTACGTCAGGGGTCAGAGAAGCACGAAGTAAGGTGAGATACCATTCGTACAGACGCATGGCATGACGTTCCGAGGTCGGAATTCCTCGCTCTTTTAAGGCTTCAGAGATTTCGGTAACCGTCCTATGCTGCTTGAAACGCATGACGCCTACAAGGGCCAACACGTCGTAGGCGTACGAAGTATATTTTAAACAGAGCGCATCGGCCTCTGCCGAGGTGAAATATCGTTCCGGTTTCCCGCAAGCTGCATTCGGACAGTGGTATGCCATATTCCAGGCCTCCAGAATTCCGTTCAGAGTCGCTACAATTTTATGCGAAGCGGTATGGTGCCTTTTCAGTTTCGTCCCACAGTCAGGACAATGTGTAAGTTCCGGTCGAAAATAAACTCGTTTCTCGGGTGTCAGTCGATTTTTAGGTAAGCCCCTGTTAGGTTTCATGATGATCCCTCCAGAACTTGTCTTACCCTCTATTACCCATTTTCTGGAGTGTTAGCTTTTTAATCAACGGTAGAAAAAAAAGCAAACCGACTCCCATAAGAATCCATGAACATTCTAGTTGGAGCACGCCTCTCACCGAGCCAACAATCGAAGCTAAAATACCTATTAAGGCAGTTCCCAAATAAAACCAGTTTCTTTTAGTTAGCCAAATCGTTCCTTCACTTAGCTCTCGTTTGTAAAACTTCAACAAATCGTTTTCAAGCATAAAAAACTTAACAGATATTGAACTCATACTTTTTCCCCGCTTCCTATTTTTACAATATTTACGATAAACGAAATTCTAAAGTTTCGTAAATATCTGTTAGAGATAACGAAAAAAAATTCTCCACGATCCACCAGCAACAATATACGGAGCTTATTTATGATTATATTTAATTTTCAACATACCTTTATAAAAGAACTGTAAAGAGATTATGTTGCAGGATTTTCGTATTCATTACTCCGGTAATCTACTGCAATATATTTCGTAAAACGTACAAACCATCACTGAGGTCATTGGGGTTTTATTAAATCGATGCCAGAATGTTTATTACACGTAAAAAGTCCCGATAAAGAAACTACCTTATCGGGACTTTTTGCATAGTTTTCTAAATTAAAACGCTTGGCTGAATCCGATACGAAAGCAGATCCGCTATTATTGATGCATGTAAATAATTAAAAATACATCACTGAATTTTCATTCAATATGATGAATATTAAATGAATTTTCATTTTTAATGAGTCATTTTTATCATCATTTGTGGCCGTTTTTGCAGCTTTCGTGATCCATCACACATTTGTTTAAAACCGTCTACTCTTCAAATCCCCTTACCCGCACCGGCTGTACCCGCAGTTCCCGCAGGTCTTGCAGCCCTCGATGTTAATCAGCGAGGCGGTGCCGCAGGACGGGCACAGGTCGCGGGAAGCGGATGACGAATGGCTGTGCCCATGTCCGCCGTGGCCGTGGTCGGCCTCAGCCGCCGGGGCTGCCGGAGCGCCGCCGGCCTTAAGCTCCGCGTTCAGCGCGCTCTCGAAATCCTCGAGCGCGAGCGTTGCGGCGATCGGCGCGGGAGCGTGGTCCTCATGTGCGCTTTGCTGCACATGGGTTTCCAGCGCCTTCGCCACCGCGTCGGCGATGGACTCGACGCGGTTCGCGCCGAAGCCGATGGCGCCGGAGCCGCCGATGCCTTTGAGATGCTTGATCAGCAGCTCAACCTTCTCGCCGTGGTCTCCGTAGCGAAGGAACAGGGAGCAGACGCGGCCCAGCGCTTCCGCCATTGCGAACACGTCGGAACCGGCCTTGCCGACATTCAGGAAGATTTCGGCCGGCGTGCCGTCCAGATCGTTAATCGTAATGTATGCCATGCCGAACGGCGTGTTGATCTTATAGGTCGCGCCGCGCAGCACCTGCGGGCGTTTCTTGTACTGCTTGTCGACAACTTTGCCGCTTGACGCCAAGCCGGAATCAGAGGATACGCTGCTGATCGAAGCCGCGGGCGCAGTAGAAACCTGAGCGGCACCAACCGGTGCGGCTTCTGCCGCTTCGGCACTCGGAGACGCCGTCTCCTTCAGCGGAGCGTCTTTCTTGTCTTCCTTCTTCTCCGTTTGCAATACCTGTACATCCCGGCTGCCGTCGCGGTAGATGGTGACGCCTTTGCATCCAAGGTCAAAAGCCAGTTCGTACAGCTCTTTCGTTTCTTCGACCGTAAAGTCATTCGGGCAGTTCGCCGTCTTGGAAATGGAGCTGTCCACCCAGCGCTGGATAGCCGCCTGCACTCGGATGTGATCCTTGGCGGACAGGTCCATGGAGGTTACGAAGTAGTCCGGCAGCTCTTCGCCCGGATGAGCCTCCAGATACTCCTCTGCAATCGGCACGAACTGCTCGTCGAAGCCGAGGCGGCTTTGACGGAAATATTTGAAGGCAAAGTACGGCTCGATGCCGGTTGATGTGCCGACCATCGTGCCCGTGCTGCCTGTCGGCGCTTGGGTAATGACTGTAACGTTGCGCATCCCCTGCTTGGCGATGGCCTCGCCGACTTCGGGGTACACCTCGGTCATATTTTTCATAAAGCCGCTCAGCAGGTATTTCTCAGCGTCGAACGCCTGGAAAGAACCTTTCTCTGCCGCGATTTCGGCGGAGGACAGATAAGCTTCGCGGGCCATGAATCCGTACAGCTTGTCCAGGAACGCCAGCGAATCCGGGCTGCCGTAACGGATGTTCAGCTTGATCATCAGCTCAGCCAGACCCATCGTTCCGAGGCCTACACGGCGTTCTTTTTTCTGGTTGGCTTCGTTCTCCGGGAAATGGTACGGTGTCTTGTCGATCACGTTGTCCAGGAAGCGCACTGAGTAGCGGGTTGTTGTTGCCAGCTCGTCCCAGGCCACATCATGCTTCTCCTCGTCATAGAACTTGGAGAGGTTGATCGCGGACAGGTTGCAGACGCCCCAGCCAGGCAGCCCTTGCTCGCCGCACGGATTCGTGCAGATAATCGGATTGAAGTACCAGCTGTTGGACATCTGATTATAGTACTCCATGAAGACAACGCCTGGCTCAGCCGATTTCCATGCGGATTCGATGATGGTATGCCAGATATCCCGCGCTTTTACAGTACGGTAATGATTGACCTTGCGGCCTGCAGCCTTCCATTTATCGAGGTCGCCGTCCCAGACTTCATTGTAATCGGGCTCTGTCGTATCCGGGAATACGAGATCCCAGTCGAGATCTTCTTTGACTGCCTTCATAAAGCCGTTGCTGACGCATACCGACAGGTTGGCGTTCGTCACTTGACCCATCGTCTGCTTGACAGTAATGAAATCGGCGACGTCCGGGTGCCAGTCGTTGATCATCAGCATCAGCGCACCGCGGCGGCTTCCGCCCTGCTCGATCAATCCCGTCGTGTAGCTGAACAGTCCGCCCCAGGATACCGCCCCGCTGGAAGAACCGTTAACGCCCTTGACGACGGCGCGGCGCGGACGCAGCGAAGACAGGTTGATGCCGACGCCGCCGCCGCGTGCCATAATTTCCGTCATTTCGGACAAGGTCTCCATTATGCCGCCCCGGCTGTCTTTAGGCGAAGGCACAACATAGCAGTTGAACAGCGTCAGCTCGTCGCTCGCTCCGGCTCCGGCTGCGATCCGGCCTCCGGGAACAAGCTTCCAGTCATCCAGAATGCTGCGGAATTTATCCGTCCATTCGCGCTGCAGCTCCGGCGTCTTCTCTACGGATGCCATGGCTCCGGCCAGGCGGTCCCACATTTCTTCCGGTGTTTTTTCTATATTAAGCGTCAGCTTCTCCACCTCGGACTTCACCAGCTCGCCGCTGCGTGTCTTAACCGTTACGATCCGGCCGCTGCGCTCTACGATTTCCCCGACTTCCTTGGTAGGAAATTTGGGGTCGTCTTTGGTCAGGACAAGCACCACGTCTCCCACCTTGGCATTGTTTGTGTCGGCGTCTTTCCAGGCATAGCGGTCCAAAAAGATTTTCTCGCTGAGCCCCTCCAGCCGCTGCTTGCGCTCTACTGTACTCAATTTAAACAACCTCCCGAAATTATGATTACTACTCCGATCTCTGTGTAGGCGGGTCTTCTCCGATTAAAACGGCTTTCACCGCATTTGTCACAATATATTGTGTGAATTAGCCTTTAAACTATACCATATATTGTGGAAAGAGTCTTTGGCGAAATATCGCGGCCCACGCTGAAAAATCACGGCAACAGCCCGCATTTCCTCTTTGTTTCTCCTGTTTTTAGAGACTGGCTCCAAAAATAGCAGTTATGAAATCTCTCTTTTACGCGCATACTACTTATACATTTCACTATGTAAACATAAACGTAAACATTAGGCCCGCAGGAGGAGACAGCTCTCATGACTCACGTACCCCGCAACAACCCGGAGCAAGAACAAGGGCAGGATATCGTTCTTCCCGTGCCTATCTCCTTCGAACGTGAATGGTTGAAAGACCTGGAATCCCGATTGGACAAAGGCGGCCCCTGGGGCGACTGGAGGCTGTCACGGCTGGCGATGGAAGGCGAGGCTTCCGGCCTGGTGGAAAGCTTCGAGGAGCTGCAGTGCATGAAGCATCTGGCAACGCTGTCTCCTCTGCCCCATCAGCTCGATACGGCGCGCAAGGTGCTGTTCGAAATGTCGGGCCGTGCGATTCTGGCGGACGAGGTCGGCCTTGGTAAGACGATTGAAGCGGGCCTTGTGCTGAAGGAATATCTTGTGCGCGGGCTTGTCTCCAAGGTACTGATTCTCGTTCCCGCTTCGCTCGTGCTCCAGTGGGTCCGGGAGCTGAATACGAAGTTCGGCATTTCTGCCGTGGCGCAAAAGAAGGCGTACTCCTGGGATAACGACATCGTCGTTGCATCCATGGATACGGCCAAGCGCGATCCCCACAAGGAGCTTCTGATCTCCAGAGAATACGACATGCTCATTATCGACGAAGCCCATAAGCTGAAGAACAAGAAGACGACCAACTACCAATTCGTTCAGGAGCTCCGCAAAAAATACTGCCTGCTGCTGACCGCCACTCCGGTGCAGAACGACCTCGGCGAGTTGTTCAATCTCATTACGCTGCTGAAGCCGGGCCAGCTCGGGAATCAGGGCGATTTTGCGGCTAATTTCGTCGTCGACAAGCGCGTGGCCAAGAACGAAGACCAGCTTCGGGGCGAGCTGTCCAAAGTGATGATCCGCAACCGCAGGGGCGAAGGACCGGTCACTTTTACGAAGCGGAAGGTCAGCAATGTGCCCCTCACACTATCACCCGAAGAACAAACATTATATGACGGGGTCACCGCCTTTGTCAAAGATCAGTATCAGGAATCGGGCGGGAATTTAAGCAGTATGCTGTCGCTCGTCACGTTGCAGCGGGAGGTGTGCAGCAGCCGTGACGCGGTGTTTGTAACTCTGGTTAATCTGACGAAAAAGCTGCCCGAGGACTCGCCCCGCCGGGAACGGATGATCGAGCTCCTCCAGCTGATCCGGACGGTAAAAGAGAATACGAAGGCGGAGAAAACCATTTCCCTCATTAAAGAAATGAACGAAAAAGTAATCGTCTTCACCGAATACCGGGCGACCCAGGAGTATTTGCTTCAATACTTTCGCGATCACGGCATCCATTCCGTCCCTTATTCCGGCGGCATGAACCGCGGTAAAAAAGACTGGATGATGGACCTGTTCCGCGGACGCGCCCAGGTGATGATTGCCACCGAAGCTGGAGGCGAGGGTATCAATCTGCAGTTCTGCCACCATATGATCAACTTTGATCTTCCCTGGAACCCGATGCGGGTCGAGCAGCGGATCGGCCGGGTGCACCGGCTGGGCCAGCAGAACGATGTCATCATCCACAACCTCTCCACCACCGGTACGATTGAGGAGCATATCCTGCATCTGCTGCATGAAAAAATCAATCTGTTCGAGACCGTAATCGGCGGGCTGGACACGATTTTGGAACGGTTCGAGAAAAAGGAGTCGCTGGAAAAAAGCCTGTACAAAATTATGCTGGAGGCCGAAAGCGACGAAGAAATCCGCAGCAAAGTAGGGCAGCTCGGCCAGACGCTGGCCGAGCTGAAGGATGGAATCCTCAGTGAAAGCGAGGCCGCGCCATGACCATGACCCCCCGGCAGGTGCAGAAGCATGTAATGGATTATCTGGAAGCGACGGAATGCCAGATCATTGAAAAATCGCCGGTTCATGTCACCGTAAAGCTCTCCCCCCGCGCCGATCAAATGCTGACTGACCGGCCTTACTACTGGGGGTTCGTCGAGCGAACCGGCGCGGAGCCGCAGACGCTGTCCTTTACCTTCGTGTTTGACCCGGAGAAGTATGATGCGGCGGCGAGTGTCCCCACGCCAAGGGGCGGCGCCGGGTTAATTGCAGCCGGGGGAAACAACGTGGCAGTCGGCTACGGCGCGCCGGCAAGTCCGCCTCCTTGGGGCGGAGGAGCGGCAGCAAGCCAAGGGCCGAACGACGCGAAAGGCCCTGGCGCCCGCCCGCCCGGGGGAAATCCCGGACCGGACGCTGGGAGCAATCCGGGAGCGAACGCCGGGGGCGCCGCTGGCGGACCCATCAGCGCTGCCGGGAACGCGGCTGCGAACAACGGGCCGAATGACGGCATCCTTGCCCGTTACTTCGGGGTAACGCCGATGCTGCCGCGTCTAGGCCCCGGGCTGATCCGCCGTGAGGATATCACGTTCGGCAGCAGACGGCTGCGCCAGATTTGGTCCGCGGCGCAGACCGAGGGGAAATGTCTGCATCTGTTTGAGGCTCCGGGAAATCTCCAGCGGATGACCCTTTTCTCTGCCGCATACGAGCCATGGCTCGCCGTCTGCTTCAAGGTGGAGCTTAGCTGCGATTTGAGACGAGAGGAGCTGCATTTCACCGGCGTATCGCTGCTAACCGGAGAAGTTAGGGAGAACTTCAGCTCTATTCTGGACTCCCTTGAGCTGACTCCGCGCCTGCCGGAGAATGTCCACATCCAGCCTTATGAAATCTCCCTGGCTTCGGGAGCCGGCCTGCTTGAACGCCATATCCTCTCTAAGCTTTCCGGTCAGGATTACAGCTGGGCTGAGGCTGCGCGGCGGCGTCTGCAAGAAGAGCTTGAGATTATAGACGCTTATTATGAAGAGCTTCTGAAGGAACCCGATGAAGAAAAGCGGTTTGCTACCCAAGAACAGCATGCCAGCCGCCGCAAAGAAACCATTTGGCAGTATGAACCGAACATTTCCGTATCGCCGGTCGTCTACGGCCTGTTTCACCTCCGCAGGCAGTAGAAAGCGACCCGGCTCGCTAAAAGCGGCCAAAAAAAGCGGAATCCGCCTTGAATGAGCCCGACAGCTTGCAACAACCTTTTCAGCGCTTGTCCACTACAATGAATGATAGTAGATTTGGACAAAATTCGGCAGCTCCGGCAGCCTATAAAAGGACTGGTGAACAAACGCAAATGAACCCGAGCAGCAGAAGAAAGCGAGTCGTCCCGGCGATGCGTGTGTGCTTTCTCTTCACTCTTGCATTGATCTTGACAGCGGCCGTTTCCGGATTCCCCTTCAGCCCTCCCGCTGCGGATGCTCCTGCCGCCAAATCCTTGGGATTGACGCACACAGCGGCTGCCGAGGCTGCCCGCTCGGCTGATTCAGCCCTATCGCCGCTGCCCAAACGGCAGAATCTCACCGTTCCGGACTCCCTGGAGGCTTTTGTTCGCGAAGCGGCCGACAAGCTTGCGGATGAAGCCCCCTTTAAGGAATGGAAAACGGCGAAACTATCGATTCATCCGCTGGGACCCGGAACTCACGGTTGGCTCGTCAACCTCATCAGCGGCGATAAGCGGATCGGATATATGATCATTACCGCCTCGGATAACGGCGGATACACATTGAGCGAATATGGGGCGGATACCGAAGGTCTTCCCTATTCCGTCACCGAGCTGCGCCTATTCTTGGCGCAGCAGGGCCTTATCCATTCAATATTTGATAACTTTGAATCAGTTCCGCTGTATGCGCCGCTTCTGCCCTACTGGAAAGTTACGGTGAACGGGCAGACGCTGTATGTGAATGCCGTCGTTCCGGAAATCCTTCCTTGGGACGTCAGCAAGGCTGATGCGGTCGCAAGAAGCTCCCAAACAGAACGACGCTACGGCTTGACGGCATCCGGATCATTATCCGAAATCACAGCCGGGCCGATGTTCCAAACCGGACACACCGGTAATCCGTACGATAATCTGCTGTGGCTGACGTCTCCAAAGCTCGCTCCGTTGGCGGCAGGCGAATTCGTACAGCTTCTTCAGCAGCAGCAGGGTCTTGTGTTCCGGTCAAATGCCGGAGCGAACGACATCCTGGGAGCCCCGCTCATGATTACGGGTTATCAGCTGTGGACAAGTTCCACAGCAGCCGGCGGGCCGGTCCCTTATGCCGCTACAGATATTGGCAGCCGGCGGTTTCTTCCGCTTGACGCCCTTCAGGCAAGCGGCAAATTCCAGGTCTATGTCACCGGCGACGGAGAAGCGGCAAACTAGATTTTTGGCAAACCAATTCATAGTTGAAAGCAATATAGCCCCATACTCCGCTTTTGCCGGAAAATGGGGCTTTTCTACAGGTAAATGCAACAATATTTTCAAATCATACGTTTTATTAGTTACAGCACAACTGTAAATGAAGTGAGGTGTCTTTATGAAGAGGTTTTCAAATACAGCTCTCATCATTGGGCTGGTGCTGCTCATCCTTTCCGGATGCGGCAAAAATATCACAGCTGATGAAAAAACAGCCGAAAAATACGTAATTGCACAAGGCTATAACATCACTTTCAGCAAAGGTGAAGTTTACAGCTACACTTTAGACAAAGGCAAACTTTTCGGGAGTACGGAATCAGTGCCCTATCAACAGGCGTGGGGCGTTCAGAAGGCAGAACCCGATACGTATTTTGGAAAACAGATCACAATCTATCCATTTACGGTTTCTAATCATCCGCTGAAAAAGATCTATAAAGCGAAGAGCAATGTTTATATCATGCTTTCTGAAGGCAAGGTTGTTGGCGGTTACTCTTTTCCTGATGTCGATGGTTTAGCAGGGGCAGTTTACTCATTGGACGGTAAAACATTAGAAGAAGTAACAGGGCTCAGTTACCAGGAATGGCGCGATAAATGGAAAAAGAAATACGCCAATTGATGCCTAAAATAGATTCCCATTTTGCGCGCCATTTTACATTTCATTATTTCTACCCTTTATTCCTAACCTTCCGGCTGCTTCGCCACATCGCCAAACCGAGCGGCAGCATTCCGAACCATTTCTGGCTCCACGGCTGTCTGTCTGCCCGGTGCCGGCCGCGGCTGTCGCGAGGGCTTTCCATATAGTCGACCACTTTTTCAGTAATGTATTTAACCAGATCTTCACCGTCCGAGGCCACTGCACTCACCTCCTCCTGTAATCCTCTCCTTAATGGTTAGTTTGCACCGATTATCTCCGCCCTAAACGGGCTCTGGCCGCATAATTCTGCCTTTTGAAGCACAATCTAACCAAAAAAGAACAGGCCAGAAGCAAGGATTATTGACGCTTCCGGATTCAACACAGGGAGGTTTATCTCTTGATACCGACTAACCAATGGAGAACTCTGGCCAGGACGTTGCTTGTCCTGCTTATTACGGGAACGCTGCTGGCGGGTATTGCCCACCCATCTTTCGCCACGCCGGACGAACGGCATGAACAACGTCAAACACTGATAGGCCACGGTCACCGCATCATACTGATTGACGCCGGTCACGGGGGTATTGACGGCGGTACGTCGCACGGGGACATCCTGGAAAAAGATTTGACGCTCGCCATTTCCCGCAAGCTATTCCTGCTGCTGAGAGCGGACGGCTTTGACGCCGTCCTGAACCGGTTCGGCGATTATGCGCCCAGCGATGAGAACAGATGGCTTCAAAGCCGCTCCCGCCATATGCGCGATCTCGCCCAGCGCAAGGAGCTTGCCGAGACGTTGCCTGCCGCCGTCGTCGTCAGTGTTCATATCAATTGGGCTCGTACTCCGTCCAAGCACGGACCGATCGTTCTATACCGTCAGGAAGGCCGCAGCTTCTTGCTGGCCAAAGCGATTCAGGATCAGCTAAATCTACTTTATGGAATCGAATTAGATGTTCATCCTGGAAAGCCGTTCTATCTGCTTAATAAAATAACCGCCCCAACGGTTATTGTTGAGACGGGCTTTATAAGCAGCCCGGTCGACCGGGCCATGCTGACGACTTCGAAAGGCCAGGAGAAAATCGCTGAAGCGATATCGGACGGCATTGCCGCCTATCTTATGGAAATGTAAGCCGGGAGCTCCATTTCCATTCGTCCTTGACCAGATCGGAAATGCCGACGAACTGTACGCGATTCTTTAAATCATCTATGCCGCTGCGGATTCCTGCGGCGGTCTCTTTGCCCTGAATTCCGACATGACCGATTGTTACGCAGTATTTATGGTCCAGCGCCCACTTCCCGGCCAGTTGAAGTTGACGGGTTACGTGACCGGCTGTATGGGTGTCGTCCAGAAAGACATGATTCTCCACCCTGGGCAGGCCCATTTGCTCGGCCACTAGGCCGACTACCGAACGGTAATTGGTATGGCTGTCCACAAAGAACAGGCCTCTTTCTTTGCAAACGGACAGGACGGCGCGCATGACCCGCTCGTCTCCCGTAACTTTGGAGCCCATATGATTATTGATGCCGATCGCGTAAGGCACATTATCCACCGCCGCCTCAACCCGCTTACGTATTTCCTGATCGCTTAAGCTGGACAAGACGGCTCCCGGACCGAGCCATTCCGGCTTGCCATGCCGCGGCTCCATCGGCAAATGCACCAGAACGTCAAAGCCCCGCTCATGAGCCCGCCGGGCATCCGCCTGCGAGGTGGATAGAAACGGCATCACCGCGACGGTGAACTTGATCGGCAGAGTGAACATTTCGTCCGTCCCCCGCATACCGTTTCCGAAGTCATCGATGATAACGGCTATACGCGGATGGACGGCGGAGCCTGTGCGTGCGGACGGCTTCAGAGTATTCATTTTTTTATCAAAAGATTGACTCGGATCGGCCGCGGCTTCGTGTCCCGCAGATTCATTACCCTGCCACACTGCCGCATCTCCGTGACCACCGCCAACTACAAGGCCTATCACCATCACCAACAGAGCGACGGCTTTCGTATTTATCTTCATGATTTCATCTCCCTTGCCAACATAGATATTGGTTTCATTCTTTGATGGCAGAGGAGAATTTATGTGGCGAGGGCGACAGTCAATTTCAGGCTGAACCACATATTTTTGTATTGAATTTCAGATTGTTTCACTCATACATCTTGAAATATCTAGATAAGTAGATATAATAAGCAACATGGATACTAATTTGATTTTTAAGGCGCTTTCCAACGAGACCCGCGTGCAAATTTTAGATTGGCTGAAGAGTCCGGATGTACATTTTGGCCCTCAAATCTACTTGCCACCCGATGCCGACTTCAAAGGAGGGATATGTGTAGGAAGCATTCAAGAGAAGACAGGACTTGCGCAATCCGTGATCTCCAGCTATTTAACGCTAATGAAAAATGCAGGGCTGTTGGAATCTAGACGTTTTGGTCAGTGGACTTACTACCGCAGGAATGAAGAAAATATCGGTAAATTTACCGACTATATCAAAAACCATTTATAGGCAGCCCCATTGGAATTTTGGGCTGTCTGCTTACGGCTAATATATCTATATTTATAGATATGCATATATAAAGATTAAAGGCGGGATGATATGAAACGCAACTATTCGTTATTTTTCATTACAGTTGGGGTATTCGGCATCATTTATACGGAGCTTGGAATCGTCGGAGCTTTACCAATGGTCATGAATAAGTACCATGTATCTGCTGTATCTGCCGGAATGCTTGTCAGTTCATTTGCGTTCATTATTGCTATTCTTGGTCCTTGGATGACATTACTCCTATCCAGACCGAATCAAAAAAGAGTGTTGATGGGGATCATGGCATTATTTGCGGTTTCTAATTTTGTTTCCTCTTTTGCGCCCAGCTTTGAGATTCTTTTGTTATTCCGTGTACTCCCCGCCTTCTTCCATCCGGTTTATTTTTCGATTGCTTTTGCAATGGCCGAGGCATTATCTCAAAAAGAAGAAGCAGCTAAAGCAAGTGCAAAAGTATTTCTAGGAGTCAGCATAGGCATGGTTCTGGGAATTCCGCTTAACTCTTATATCGCGAATCAATTATCACTAAGTACTTCTTTTTTATTCTCCGCGATTGTAAACGGGATCGCTTGTATTGGGATTGGCATTATGGTTCCCTCTCCATCCGCAAAGATTAACCATCTATCTTTCGGCAACCAGCTCGGCATATTGCGAAAACCCTCGCTATTGCTGAATATGGCTGCAAACTGTTTTATCTTCTCCTCCATGTTTTCTGTATACAGTTATTTCTCCGAGTATTTGACGCAAAGATTCGATATGAACGGGGCATTTATCAGCCTGATGCTTGTAGTTTTTGGAATCAGCGGTGTTCTGGGCAATTGGTATGCGGGAAAGCTGCTCGCTCTTCAAATGGTAAAAACGGTGCTGTTTTATCCTGTAGCGTTAGGCTTCTGCTTCCTGCTTCTTTATTTTGTATCAAGCTCCGTTATTCCCGTCATCGCCGCTATTCTTCTCTGGGGAGCCGTTCACACCAGCGGACTGATAGTCAGTCAAATCTGGCTGACATCCGAAGCGCAAGAGGCTCCCGAATTTGCAAACAGTTTATATGTCTCTTTTTCAAACTTGGGAGTTACACTAGGAACAGCCGTGGGAGGCTGGTTTATTTCCGGTTTGGGTATAAACGAAATCATTGGGAGCGGTTTGCTGTTTGCTGCTTTGGCACTTGTATGCATCTCTGTTAAGATTGTATGGTTCCGGGAACGCAATAATCTCTGAAACTTTTAGTGATCACGATTACTTGGCATATATCCGATTTTGCATATTGTTTTGATCTGGATGCTGATCCATAATATTCTTTATCCCTGACATTTGGAAGGAGGACAATCTTTGAATAATTATGAAATAAATCAAATGGGTGCAGCAGGCTTGCAAGCACGAGTTGATGAAGTCATTGACCGTACACTTTCCGAAAAACGGGTGGTTGGGACGGTAGTGAAAATAGCTCTAGACGGTAAACTTAGTTACAGTCGTGCCGCCGGATTGGCAGACCGTGAGAGGAACCTGCCTATGCGTGAGGATGCATTATTCCGTCTTGCCTCGGTAACCAAGCTCGTCGTCTCGGTCGCCGCAATGGTGCTCGTCTCCAAGGGTAATCTCGATCTTGATAAGCCAATCGACACTTGGCTTCCCTACTTCAAACCGCGTCTGTCCGATGGTACTCATGCTATAATCACGCTGCGCCAGCTCATGAGCCATACGGCCGGTCTTAGCTACGGCTTTCTGGAACCGGAGGACGGCCCTTACCATCAGGCCGGCGTCTCCGACGGAATGGACCGTTCCAACCTTTCACTCGAAGAAAATTTGCGGCGGCTGGCTTCTGTACCGTTGCTCTTCGCCCCCGGAACCGCCTGGAACTATTCGCTCGCAGCGGATGTGCTCGGTGCAATTGTTGCCAGCGTACATGGTTCGCCGCTCCCCGAAGCGGTCAGATCACTAGTGACGGAGCCGATTGGCTTAACGGACACGGCGTTCAATGTCGTTGACCCGAAACGTCTTGCAGCCAATTATGCGGATGATACACCCGAACCTCGGCGCATGCGGGAGCCTGATATTGTCGGTAAATCTGAAGGGGTATCCGGCACTTTACTCGATCCTGCCCGTGCTTTCGATCCGCTGGCATTTCCATCGGGCGGCGCGGGAATGATCGGCACTGCAGGCGACATCCTGCAACTTCTGGAAACTCTGCGAACCGGCGGCAAGCCGCTGTTAACGCCAGCATTCATTGCGGAGATGGGACGCAGCCAGACATCCGGTTTGACGCTTCCTGACTCGCCGGGCTTCGGATTCGGCCTTGGATTCTCCGTGCTGACAGATCCGGCTGCCGCCCAGACGCCGCAATCCCCGGGAACGTGGCGCTGGGGCGGAGTATATGGCCATTACTGGTTCGTTGATCCTATCCGGAAGCTTAGCGTTGCAGCGTTTACGAATACCACGCTGGAAGGGATGTCCGGCCAGTATACTATAGATCTCCGTAATGCCATTTACGACGGATTAGTATGATCTTCTTTGCCCTTTTGTTCAAAATAGGCCTGCGAACATGACATTTCCTCCTAACCGGAATACGATATTCTATCTATTTCGAAAGGAGCAAGTGTCATGAGCATATTCAGAGCTTTTTTATCTGGCAGAGAAGAGGTGCCTCCCGTCCGGACACAAGCTTTCGGAACCGCTACGTTCAGACTAAGCCGTGACGGCAAGAGATTGGCGTTCGTACTTGTCGTAAGAAACATTTCTCGGGTCACTCAAGCCCATATCCATGTAGGCAGAAGAGGGCAGAACGGTCCTGTTGTCGCATTCTTGTTCGGTCCAAGCAAGTTTGGCATCTCTGTAAGAAGAGGGGTTGTGCGGGGAACCCTTACTGCGGCGGATTTGGTCGGGCCTCTGAGCGGGATGACACTAAAATCCTTGGTCAAAGAAATGAAACGCGGCAATACTTACGCGAATGTCCACACGATACAATTTCCGGACGGAGAAATCCGCGGACAAATCAAAAAAGCGTAGAAATATCCGGACTTAAACCAACAATGACGGCAGCCGATACTCGATCATGATGAGTGCAAAAGTCTCCTTCACCAGGGGGCTTTTTCGTATTTTCTCTAAAGAGTAACATTTCCCGGAATAGGCGAATATCATGACGTTGTAAAGGAGGGATAGGCAAATGATCAATCCAAATCCAGCATATCCTAATCAAAGCAAGACGGCTTACCCAATGGGAGGCGATGTAAAAGCAGTATGTCAAAGGTATATGGGCTACCATGTTATTGTACAGACGAAAGACGGGTCACAGTTTGATGGTATTATCGATGGTATGGACGACGACGGCGTCACGATGTTAGTTCCCGAAGAGATTGACGATACAGAACGGGAAAATGACAATACTTACAGAGCATTTGGCTATGGTCAAAGAAGATTTCGCCGGTTTCGCCGACGCCGGTTCCCATTCTTCTTTTTTGCATTTCCATTTTTCACACCTTATCCGTATTATTATCCACCTTATCCTTACTATCCTGGCTATGGGTACGGTGGAGGATATTAATAAGCAGCCTCTTCCGCCCTGGTTTTGAGTAATATTTTTTCAAAAAAAATCGGACACTCCCGCATCTGCCGAGATGTTGGGAGTGTCCGATTTTTCGGACTACGGAATGTAGGCTCCATAGACTTTTTGGTGATTGCCTTGAGCAAAGCAAGATGTTGGATCGAGCTATCCCTGCTTCACCGGCGAGTGAACTGCATGCTCCAGCCTCTTCAGGGCTTCTTCCACAGTCGAACGCTGGCAGCCGATATTGATCCGGACAAATCCGTCTCCTTCATTGCCAAAAGTATATCCCTGATTGAACCAGAGCTTTGCCTCGTGCAGCAAAAATTTTTCCAGTTCCTGATTACCGAGACCGAGCGAACGGCAGTCCAGCCACAGGAAATAGGTCCCTTCCGGATTGTATACCTTCAGCTGCGGCAGCCTGGCTTCAATAAATTCGACCGCATACTGCCGGTTTCCATCTATGTAGGACATCAACTGATCCAGCCACTCTTCCCCATGCCTGTATGCCGCTTCACAGGCCGCTGCGCCGAATATGTTATGGCTCTTTTGCGCCACTTGCTCATTGGCTGCATCATACCGGCGTCTCAGTTCATCATTCGGAATGATGATATTGGATGTGGAGAGCCCCGCCAAATTAAACGTTTTGCTTGGAGCCGTGCACACGACCGTATTCTGTGCAAATGCCTCCGAGATGGATGTAAACGGAATATGACGGTGCGGCTTGAACAGAAGATCGGAATGAATTTCGTCGGATATGACGATAACGCCATGCTTCAAGCACAACTCGCCCATGGTCCGAAGCTCTTCTTCCGTGAACACCCTTCCCACAGGGTTATGCGGATTACATAGAATAAACAGCTTGACCCTGCCGCTGCCGACCTTGTCTGCAAAGTCCGCGAGATCGGGAACGTATCGGCCCTCTTCCACCTTCAGCGGATTAAGGACGGCCTTGCAATCATTCATGCTGATGGCGCGATAGAAAGGGGGATAAACCGGAGGCTGGATGAGAATGCCGTCTCCCGGTTTGGTGAAGGCGCGCACGGCAGTGAACAATGCATTGACCACACCCTTGCTGTGGGTAATCCACTCCTTTTCCACCTTCCATCCATGCCGTTTAAGATTCCAATCGATAATCGCATCATAATAGCCCTTGGAACGTGCCGTGTATCCGTATATGCCATGCTGCGCTCTGGCCAGGATCGCAGCCTTAACCTCGGGAACGGTCTCGAAATCCATGTCAGCTACCCACATAGGCAGAGCATCCTCTACGCCTACGGATTCCTTGATATAGTTCCACTTGGCCGACAGGGTATTGTCCCTGTCAACCGGTCTGTCAAAGTCATAGCGCGGCCGGGTCATACGGCCTGAACCTGCCTTGAAGCGTTCTGCTCCTGCTCTGCGATACGTTGTCCGGTTAGGTCGGTATTCAGGATAGCCTGCTCCAGAAGCTCTGCATTGACCTTGAAGGGAAGCGCAGCAGCCGCTTCTTCGTTAAGGGTAACGCCCTTGGCTACCAGCGCCGCTTTGTCCCCGAAGCTGTCCTTAAATCCAAGCTCGCGCAAGGTCAGCGGCTGCCCGAGAGCATGCAGCAGGCGGGCGACGGTATCGATCTTGGTCTGACTGTACCCTTCCAGAACCAGCTGCACGACCAGACCGAACGCTACCTTCTCGCCATGCAGCCGGATATGCGTCTCATGCTGCTTGGTCAGGCTGTTGTTAATGGCATGCGCAATATAAGCCCGCGGACTGCCGCTGCTCAAGCTGCCAGCCTGGCCTGCCAGAAAAATGATCGTATTGGTTACCTCGGTTATGGCATCCGTAACCTCCCCGCGGCCTGACGCCAGATAAGCGTCGATGGAGAGTTCCTCCAAAATGTCCAGCGCCAGCTTGGAGGTCGCCAGTCCCGCTCTGGCGTGAATGCTGCCTGGTCCTTTTCCCACATTGGGCGCAGCTTCATACCATTTGACGAGCGTGTCGGCAATCCCGGCCGCTATATAACGGGGCGGCGCAGCCGCCAATATTGCCGTGTCGGACAATACCGCCTTCGGCGATCTCTCCAGCACGATTCCATCTGTCTGGGTGCCTTGACGGGTATAGATGACGGACAGGGCTGACCATGCGGCGCAAGTTGCCGCGATGGTAGGCACCGTTACAACCGGAAGGCTCAGCTTATCCCCCACCGCCTTGATGGTATCCAGAATTTTGCCGCCGCCAATCCCAATGAGCACATCGGATGCCGAAGCTTGCACCGCCTTTCCAAGAATATCGATATCTTCCAGGGTGCAGTAGCCTTCATACACCTGAATCTCGTATACAATACCGCTTTCGTCCAGACTTTTCAGTAACGCCTCACCGGCGACGGACAAAGCCGTCTTTCCCGCCAGTATCCAAGCCCGCTTGCCGATGGGGGCAATAATCTCTCCTCCTTTTGCGAGAATTCCCGGTTCGTTCCAGTACTTCTCCGGAGCCTTTGCCAAGATCATATTCATTCTCTCCCTTCAATAATATGTAAATCCCTTAACGAATTATATAAAATGAACTAAAGATTCTCCCATCAGATACCAGTCGCAACTACGAGGAACGTTTGGACTTCCGGCCGCTGCCCATCTCCAGATTTCTTGATTTAACCCACTCTTCGCGGTTGAAATCCGGAGACAGCTTATGCTTTCGAAGCGAGCTTTCCTTCGGAAAGCTTTCGGCCGATCGCTATCGCTCCTACAGTTCCAAACTCCCCCTTCGTTACTCCTTACACTGATTACATTTTTCAAGTTCATCTTATATAGTTCTTTGAGCTTCCCGCCGCCTCAGGTGCTTTCAACACCTTGCGCAGCGCCTCTATAAATATGCGGTTTTCCTCCATCGTTCCAATGCTGACTCTGAGCCACTCCCGCAGCCCGTAAGCCGAGCCGGGACGAATGATCACGCCTTCCTTCAGCAGCTGCTGATACAAGGTATCGCTGTCCTGCCCGGTATGCACCATAATGAAGCTGGCTTCCGTTGGAATGTAGTCCAATCCCAGCTCTCCGAAGGCTTTGTAGAAATATTCCTTTCCCAGCCGGTTGTTCTCGTAGACTCTCTCCCGAAATCCGGCGTCCTTTAATCCGGCCAAGGCAGAGGCTTGGGCAACAGCGTTCACATTGAAAATCTGGCGGCATCGGTTCATATAATCGGCTGTTTCCTCGCTTGCGGCGGCGTACCCGATGCGCAGAGAGGCCAGCCCGTAAATCTTGGAAAAGGTACGGAGAACGATAAGATTCGGATATTGCCCGATCCAATCAAGCGTATTCGGGTAGCCCTCCCCGCCGGTTACAAAGTCACAGTAGGCCTCGTCCATGGCGACCACAATCGAAGACGGAATATCCTTGAGGAATCGGCTAAGCTCTACATCCGTAAAGATCGTACCGGTGGGGTTGTTGGGATTGCAAAGCCAGATAACCCTTGTTTTATCTGTTATTTCTCTCTTAATGGCATCCAGATCGATACGGTGCGCTGTTAGCGGCACCTGTATGATTCTGCCTTCCTGCAGCTTGGTAACCGTACCGTACCAAGAAAAGGAAGGAGTCGGCATTATCGCCTCATCGCCCGGACCGATGAACGTTTCCGCAACAAAGGCAATCAGCTCAAAGGAGCCTGCCCCGATAACGAACTGCTGCGCCCCAAGTCCGGTGAGCCGGGACAGTTCAGCCTTGAGCTCCGAGCTGCCGCCGTCCGGGTAGCGGGAGGGAGCTTGCAGTACAGCCGCCGCCGCTTCCGTGACATGGGGGGAGCAGCCCAGAGGGTTCTCATTGGAAGCCAGCTTGATCACTTTGCGAAGCCCAAGCTCCTTCACTACCTCCTCCAGCCGCTTGCCGGGAATGTACGGATCAATGCTGTGAAGACCTTTCTTATACGGTAACGCTGATGACATCAGCTTCAACCTCCTAAATTGAAAAATAAAGGAGACCCGATTAATGGCTGAACATTAACACGGGCCTCCGGTTTTCCAGTTGGCAGCGAAATGAATATGTAATTGCTATTTCACCAATAAGTTTAGTATGTTTTATTTTTAATAATATATCATCGCATAGTTATCATTTCAAGAGTCTAACCATCCATAATTTAGTCGAAATAGTGAAAAAGACTGCAGCAAATGAACACTTCACATTTACCGCAGTCCTTTAATCATTCTATTAAGTCACCAGAGATTATATAGCCAGGGCCGTTTTGTATGCAAGATTTATGCCTTCCAGAGCCTTACCGACAACAGAAGCATCACCAATTACATTAACGTTGTACTTTTCACCAAGTTCTGAAGCCAATGCGTTATTGGATCTTGATCCGATCGCCAACACGACCAAAGAAGCTGGCAGAGATTGTTGTCCCTCTTCCGTTTCAATGATTACATGCGTATCCGTAATTTCCAGAACCTTCGAATTCACGTGAACGGTCACTTCATTATGCTTTAAGGATTTCATCAAGAACTCTTTCGATGCAGGCTCCATGTCGGCCGCAATTTCCGGACACATCTCAACGATGGAGGTCTTCCGATTGTGAACCGCAATATGTTCTGCCGTTTCCGCTCCTACCAGTCCGCCGCCAATGACAACCACTTGATCCACCAGATCCACTTTTCCGAGCAACACATCATTGGCCGTATATACATGAGATTTGTCTGCACCAGGTATTCCAGGAATGATTGGAGTGGCTCCCGAAGCGAGGATGATTTCATCCGGGTTCACTTGCTCCACGAATTCTTTCGTTACTTCTGTATTTAACACGACCTTTACGCCTGAACGGTCAAGCTCGCCCTTTTGCCATACCGTAAAGGTGTTCAGGAGCTCTTTGCCGGGAGGAATTGCAGCCAGCAGCCACTGTCCGCCAAGCTTATCGCTCTTATCGTACAAGGTGACATCATGACCGCGTTTTGCTGCGACAATAGCCGCTTCCATACCGACAGGTCCGCCACCGATGACCATCACTTTCTTTTTAACTTCAGCTTCTTTAACCTCATATTCACCTTCTTTGCCTGTGAACGGGTTGACCAGGCAGGACACTGGGTTTTGCTGAGCGATTCTCCATTGACAGCCCTGTCTGCAGCCGATGCAGAAAATGATTTCATCCAGCCGTCCTTCCTTCACCTTGTTCGGGAATTGAGGATCTGCGGTGGAAGCCCGGCCCATGGCCACAAAATCCGCCTTGCCTTCCTTTAGAATCGACTCCGCTACATGTGGATAAATAATTTTGTTTACGGCGAATACCGGAATGTTGACTACTTTTCTAATTTCTTTGGCATAGTCGGAGAATACGGCCGTTCTGATCGCTGTAGGCGCAGAGACGATCGCTCCGGTCTTGTAGACGCCGGCAGAAGCATGAATGGCCGCAATGCCACTTTGCTCGAGCACCTGACTGATGACTTTCGTATCTTCGATGGTCAGTCCGCCTTCCACCATCTCGTCGGCGGAAATCCGGTAAATCATCGGGAACTCATCGCCGACCAATTCCTTGGCTCTGGCAATAATTTCAAGCGGGAACCGCAGCCGGTTCATCAGGTTTCCGCCATAGGCGTCGGTTCTCTTGTTGGAGAAAGGGGAGACGAATTGATTGATTAAATATCCATGCGCTCCGTGAAGCTCAATGGCATCATAGCCTGCATCTTTACATCTTCGGATGGCCTGCGCGAATTTCTCGACCATCTCCTTTACTTCCTCGGTGGTCATTTCAACAGGAGTTTCAGACTGCGTCGGATCTTGAATCGCTGAAGGGGCTATCGGCCGCATGCCCATGACTGCACTGCTAGCTTCTCTGCCCGCGTGATAGATTTGGACCGCTATTTTGGCTCCCGCCTTATGGACCCGTTCAACCAATTCCTTATGCTCTTCCATCAGTTCATCCGACCATAACCCGGCTAGATTCTTAAAACCGGCCCCACGGGGTTCGACCGCGTTATCCTCGGCAATGATGAGGCCCCAGCCACCCTTGGCTTTTTCCTCATAGTATCTGATATACCGTTCAGTCAGTCTGCCGTCTTCCTCGGCATATTCAGACAGCATCGGCGGAACGACCAGCCGGTTTTTAATTTCCAGATTGCCTATCTTGCCCGGTTCAAAAATTTTCGTAAACATGATGGGTCCTCTCCTTAACTTTTAATTGTGAAAATTTGCACTTACTAAATTTTTAAATAACAACTAATCAAGCAGATTAGTTGTTACTACTCAATACGATCTTTCCCCGCGCCCGCCCTGTCTGGCTTAAAAGGTGAGCTTTTCTGGCCCCGTCAATGGTTAGCGGAAGAACTTCGGTCACAATCGGCTTTATTTTTTGCGCTTCAACAAGTTCGCGGATATGGTTCATATTCCTTCCGTCCGGACGAGTAAATACGAACTTAACCGTCAACTGGCGCTCTTCTTCCACTGCATCTATATAATCAGGACGTACGGCATCCCGCCCGCTAATAATTGTAGCTACCACTGCATTTTTCTTCATAAATTTCAGAGCATCCCCATAAGATGAGCCTCCGAGCGTATCCAGCATAAAGTCAAACTCTGTTGTTGTATTCAAGTCGCCCATGTCGTAAGCGAGAACTTCATCCGCCCCCAAATCACGTACGAATTCCATGTTCTTGGAGCTTGTTGTCACCGCCACATAGGCGCCGAGTGCTTTAGCGACTTGGATGGCCATCGAACCAATCCCGCCGCTTCCCGCTAAAATGAGCACCTTATCCCCTGGTTGAACATTCCCTGCTTCTACAAGAGCCTGCCATACCGTGAGTCCTACCAAGGGGAGCGAAGCCGCTTCAGCATAGGTTAGACCTTGAGGCATCGGTGCGACCAGGCTTGCAGGTACCACGATTTCATCTGCGTAGGTGCCCTGTTTTTCCATTTCCGGTCTAAAAAAGACATCGTCTCCCACTTTAAAATCCTTCACATTGGAGCCGGCAACGGCCACCTTACCTGATGCATCCCAGCCTAAAATAAGGGGAAGCTGGTACGGAAAGTCTTCTCTCAAAAGCCCTTCCCGTACTTTCCAGTCAACGGGGTTTACCCCGCTTGCCTTTATTGAGATCAAGAGGTCATCAGGCCCTAACGGTTCTGTGGGTACAACTACTGTCTTTAGCTGCTGTTCATCGCCGTATTGCTCAATACCAATTCCGATCATCGCACAGTCCCCTTTTGCTATTGCCGGTATACTTCTTCCTCTTAAAAATCAAAGTTGTCCGGATCCGGACCGACCCGATGATTTTGATTCAGACTGTCAATTTGCTCCATATCCTCTTTGGTTAATTCGAAATCAAATACGCTGGCATTTTCAACGATCCGATGTTCTTTTGTAGATTTAGGAATCGTGATAACGCCGTTCTGAAGGTCCCAGCGCAGAATCACTTGGGCAATGGATTTATTATATTTATCCGCAATTGCTTTGAGTTCCGGGTTATCCAGGAGTTGACCCTGCATGAGCGGTGACCAAGCTTCAAATTGAATGCCTTGCTGCTTGCAATATTGCTGTAATTCCTTTTGGGTCAAACGAGGATGGTACTCCACTTGATTCACCATGGGTTTAATTTCCGCGTCAACCATTAGCTCATCAAGATGATGAATTTGGAAGTTGCTTACGCCAATCGCTTTTACACGGCCTTCTTTATAAATGGTTTCCAGCGCTCTCCAGGCTTCTTTAAACTTTCCTTCTTTCGGCCAGTGAATCAGGTACAAATCCAGGTATTCCAGATTCAGCTTTTTGAGGCTCGTCTCATAGGCTGCCAACGTTGACTCATATCCCAAATCAGCATTCCATACTTTGGAAGTCACAAACAGTTCTTCTCTGCCAATCCCGGCTTCTTCAAGCCCTTGGCGAATTCCCCGTCCGACGCCTTCTTCATTTCCATAGATAGCCGCCGTATCGATACTGCGGTATCCATGTTTGATCGCCGTCTTTACTGCATTCTCAAGTTCGGGACCTTCCTCCACTTTAAATACACCCAATCCAAACCACGGCATGCTCACACCATTATAGAGAGCAGTTGTATCTTGCAAATTTTTTGCCATTGAATCTTTCCTCCATTCTCATCTATTCGAGTTAAATTGTTGAGGCGGCGCCTCATTTACGGGGGAACTGGGTTCATTCATCTTCGCCCCGCTGCAGGCTCATTATAAATCCAACAGAACGTTATAGTAAGTACGTACTTTTTAGTACCGCAGGCACTTAAAAGTACCTATAGCGCCCAAAGTGGAGCCTAACTTCGAAGAATCACCCATTTGATTCTGCTGCGTAAAATCCACTAACATTTTGCATGAGCTTGAATTAATTTTACATAAATTAGAAGAATATAGCCAAAAATGTTAGCTCATATTATGCTTTAGGAAAAATAAAATGAAAAAAGGATGAATAAAAAATGAAAACATTGAACCCTTATTTTAAAAAATTACTTATACTGTTGTTATTTACTATGAGCGTACTGTGGTATGCTCCCTTCCATGTACGTGCTGATGAAAGCGGGCATCTGTATGAAACGGTCATTCAAAAAGTTGTTGACGGGGACACTGTACATTTAAAAGATAAAGTGCTCGGCACTACAAAAGTGCGGCTATTGTCCATTGATGCGCCTGAAACCAACTTTAGCGGCGAGAGTCAAGGCGACATCGCCATTGAATCGGCAGCCTATCTTCAATCGCTGTTACCACGGGGAACCAAGGTCAAGCTGTCTGTAGGAGAAGAGGAAAAAGATAGATATGGCCGCTTGTTAGCCCACATCTATAAAGACGATGTCGATATCAACGAAGAAATGCTAAAGAAAGGACATGCGGTAACCTATTTCATATGGCCGAATATCACGAAGCTGGAGCAATACCAAAAAACGATGCTTCAAGCTAAAAACACAAAATTGGGTATGTGGAAAACGCCGGATTTGGAACTGCCTTTTGAGTTCAGGGCACGTGTTTCCGATGAAAACCCAAGTAAATATGTGGGTGATTTCACAATGAAAACCTATGTTAATCCTGATCAATATAAACAAGTTGCTGTCGAAAAGAGAGTGTTTTTCTTCACGGAGCAAGCGGCGCTCCGAGCGGGATATACCAAAATACAATAGTATGGAGGGAACAATAAAATGCCATCTCAATATGGAGTTTTAAAGGGAATGATAGTTGGCACACGTGCAGAGCGAGATTTCGACAAGACGCATTATATACTTGAAGCGAAAGGGGAAAATGGGCGAAAATACACTGTGCCAATTAATGTTCGTTCGACTGACGTGTCCAAGCCCGATTTGCTGTACTATGTCTCTGATCAATACGATGCCAGCGCAATAACTATTCTTCCAGAGCTAGAACCGGGGTTTCATAAAATTGACTATCACAACGGAGTGAACGCTGAGATTGCGGTGGATTTTATACGAAGCGGGTTGTTTAATCCGAATGAAATGTTGATTGTGCCTTATGACCAACCTGGTCCGGACAATGATTTGAATGATTTCATCGACAAAAATATGAAGCTTGCTTTGGATAACCCAAACGCGACTGTGTATGTATATGGCACTCTGTTTAATCGGACAGGTATTCACAACGTGCATATGAACCAGGGAAACAGCAGAATTGCGGCGCAGGAAAACGGAACGTATCACGACGGTTGTGTATTGATTCAGTTTAAAGATAACTGGGTCGCTTATTTCCTGGCCTTTCAAACCCAGTCTTGGTGTACGGATGACGACGGCAAACCCGATCCGAATAATCTTGAGAACGGAGTTCCGACCGGCAGCTGTACATTTGATAAAGTAAAACATATCAAACCCTTACAATTACACTAGGTTCAGATGCCGCCATTATTATGTCCCCTTGTGGTGAGTATACTTTAGGTTGAGAAACCGTTTTTTCAGCAGCAGCTGCAACGGGAGCATCAATCTCCGCATAAGATTCAGCATGAAGAGAAGCCAGACCTTCTGCGCTAATTTCAACGGTATCCACTTTTGATGAATAGCCCTCTGTCTGACCTTCGGCTTTCAATTCAGCAGCCTTTTCACGACGGCGTTCCTCCAAAGCTTCCTCCCGTTCGGCTTTTGCTTTCTTTCCGGCTTCGATTTGAGCCTCTTTTAAAGCTCTATTCGCCTCATTACTGAATTCAGTTGCACTACTTAACGAGCCGGTTGCATAACCTAAAGCTCTGTTCATAACAGCTTCATCATTTTTATTTTTACCAATTTCATAAACCCCCATAGCAACATCAGCAGTTTTCATATATCCAGATGCTCCTATCAAACCTTGTATAACTCCCGCTGTCATTATATTCATCCTAACTCCTCCTTACATAAGTTCTCGGCATCCACCGAGGCAGTTGGACCGAAATTGCCTTGTTTCAATCCAACGTCCTTCCTCTCACTCTCTTTCGTAAAACTGTCCTTGAGTACTGTGTCACCTCTTCTTGATTCTTGATTTTTAATTTATAATCTAAATTTCGGCATTTTCACTTAAGAATGTTAAGAATAATTATAAAATTTGTTATACTTTGTTATTTTTCTTGCAATATTGCTGTAATTCCTTTTGGGCCAACCGCGGATGGTACTTCACTTGATTCATCATGGGTTTAATTTCTAAAAAAAGCGGACTGCATAAAAATGCACAGTCCACTTTGACCGATTAATATTGAATAAGTACGTTACCCTAAAATCTATTTGGAAGATAAAACAATTGGGGTTTCATCCGTCTGTTCCATATGCTTCTCCCCCCATGCGCACATGGTATCGAGAATTGGTTTTAGAGACCATCCGTAATCCGTTAGCGAGTATACCACTTTCGGCGGTATTTGCTCGTAAATGCTACGTTTCACGACTCCGTCCTCTTCCAGTTCACGCAATTGTTGGGTAAGCATCTTTTGCGTAATGCCTGGCATTAATCTCTTTAATTCGCTGGTTCGCTTCTCCCCTTTATCTAAATGACATAAGATGACGACCTTCCATTTGCCTCCGATCACCTCAAGAGTAGCTTCAACCGGAATATTGAACACTGCAGTTCACCTCCTTGAACATGATAGGGTACTTTTTAGTGCCTACATTACTTAAAAGTACGTACTTATCATAAGGGCCGTACAGATATACAATAACGCCATGAGATAAATATTTCAATGCATGGAACTTCGATTCGATGCAAATAAAAAAAGTGGAGGAAATTCATATGAGCAACATTGCACAATCCGTGTCTCAGGCAAAAGAGACGCAAAAATCAGGAAACTGGGCGCTCCTAGCTCTTGCGATCAGCGCTTTCGGTATCGGAACAACCGAGTTTGTTCCCGTAGGTCTGCTTGCTAGCATCGCCGGCGACTTGAATGTCGCTATTACTCTGGCCGGCCTGCTTATTACAGGTTATGCCCTCGGGGTTGCTGTGGGGGCCCCTATCATTACTGCGCTCACCAATCGCATGAACCGCAAGTCTTTGCTTATGTGGCTGATGGTGCTCTTCATCATCGGCAATGCGACCGCCGCGATGTCATCGTCATTTGGGGTGCTGCTCGTTGCGCGTTTCGTTACTGCATTCTCTCATGGCGTCTTTTTCTCTATTGCATCGACGATTGCTGTCCAGTTAGTATCTCCTGAAAGAAAAGCCAGTGCCATCGCGCTTGTATTCACCGGTCTTACGATTGCCATTGTTACAGGTGTGCCGTTAGGGACATTTATCGGTCAAGCTTTTGACTGGAGAGCAACATTCTGGAGCGTTGCCTTGCTGGGTGTTATTGCGATTATTGCGAGCGCCATACTTATCCCTCGTAATTTGAAGCAAGCTCCCCCTGCTAAATTCTCGGATATGTTCCGGCTGATCACGAACGGCCGTCTGCTTCTGGGCTTTCTGATCACTGCGCTCGGTTATGGAGGAACGTTTGTCGCTTTCACTTTCTTAACCCCGCTCCTGCAAGATGTTACCGGATTCAGCCAAGGCGCGGTTAACATTATCCTGATCGTCTATGGTATTGCTGTGGCAATCGGCAACTCTGTTGGCGGTAAATGGGCCAATAAAAATCCGATCCGTGCGCTGCTTATGATGTTTATTTTGCAAGCCGCTGTTCTTATTCTGTTGACGTTCCTTATTCCCTTTAAAGTCACTGGGTTGATTGGCATCATCTTGATGGGATTGTTCGCATTCATGAATGTCCCTGGTCTTCAGTTATATGTTGTCCAACTGGCTGAAAAGTATGTTCCTTCGGCAGTAGACGTCGCTTCAGCACTTAACATTGCGGCTTTCAACATCGGCATCGCCATTGGCGCTTTTGTCGGCGGGGTTGTTGTTGATTCTATGGGACTTGTGCATACTCCATGGATCGGGGCTTTAATGGTTATCATTGCGGTTGTACTCACCGCGATTTCTGCTAAGCTTGAGCGGAATTGATCGGGGGCGAGGATATGTTTGATTCTCATGAGAGCTATCAAAGGATGTACCAAGAAGGTAAGTTAACGCTTGGCCTTCACATCCCGCTGGAGAATTATCGGATGAAGGCGCCGACGATGGCGCATCAGGTGGAGCTTTCGCAAGCTGCTGAAAATTACGGCTTTACCGCACTCTGGCTGCGGGACGTTATCTTGAAAGATCCGAATTTCCTGGACCCGGCTGTCGGCCAAATTTATGACATATTGATTTACGGAACACATCTTCTCAGTCAGACCAAACAAATCGCTCTAGGGACGTCCGCCCTTGTGCTGCCTCTTCGCCATCCGCTTCGGCTGGCGAAGGAGGTTGCTACAATAGAAGCACTGTTTCCCCAGAGACTGATTATGGGAATCTCCTCCGGAGACCGGCAGGCAGACTTTCGCGGACTTGGAGTAGATCACCCTGGCCGGGGCGCTCAGTTCCGGGAAGCTTATTCCTATCTCCAAAAAGCACTGTATGAGGAATACCCCTTGGTTCATTCCAGCTATGGCCAGATGGAACGAACCACGCTTGTTCCGAAACTGGAAAACAGGATTCCCACCATCGTTACCGGCTTTGCGCAGCAAGACATGGATTGGCTTGGTCAAAATGGCGATGGCTGGATGTACTACCCGCAAGCACCGGCGCGGCAGCAAGAAGTCATAGCAGCATGGCGTGATTCGTCTGACCGTAACGGGAATGAAGTCTTCCGCCCTTTCTCGATGCCCATGCATCTTGATTTGGCGGAAAACCCGGATGAAAGGGAAACCCCAATCCGGCTTGGCTATCGCGTAGGCCGGAACAGACTGGTCGAATTGCTTGAAATCTACCGTTCCATTGGCGTGAATCACCTGTTCTTCGCCCTGTTTGACAGTGATCGTCCGGCTGGCGAAGTTATTCAAGAGCTGGGTGAATACGTGCTGCCTCATTTCCCGCCGCATTTGTTGAAAGGTTAACAGGCTTTGGGGGGCTTTCTCGATCTTCCGGCATTTCAGTACCGTCACCTGTTTTATCATCCCAACCACATGCACATGTCCACTTGTGGTTGGGAATGAAATATATCGGACTTACCACCGCTTTATTCTCCGCATCATTTGGCACGCTTTACTACTTCCTGACGCTTTACACTCAATAGGTATTTGCGCTGATCATTGCCATCTCTGGTCCGTTCATGGTTTTATTATTTTCCGGAATCAACCGAAAAAAATCTTAGCAGGTGTGATTGCTGTTTTTGCAATTGCCAATCTTGTTTCAGCATTCGCCCCCAACTATTCTGTCCTATTGTTTTGTCGAATTTTACCTGCATTTCTCCATCCAGTTTATTTCTCATTAGCTTTTGCGGCAGCTGCAAGCTCTGTCCCTAAAGAACAAAGTGCCACAGCGGTTTCTAGAGTTTTTACAGGATTAACTGTGGGGATGGTTTTAGGCGTTCCATTCATATCATTTATTGGGGATCAGTTTTCACTCGAAGCTGCTTTTCTTTTTGCTGCCGTTATTAATGCTAGCACATTTATCGGAATAATATCCTGGATTCCATCTATGCCAGTAAAAGAAAAGTTATCCTATGGGAAGCAGTTGAACATTTTGATCAAGCTACAATTGTGGCTTAATAAGATTTAAATGTAAAACAATTTTATAACCTGATGATCTTAGGGATGCGGTCGAGAGGACTCGAACCCTCACGGGGGGGGGGGGGGGTTAGCTCACACGAACCTGAACTGCTTTCGTTATTTGACAAGGATGAAGGGGCTGTCCCTAAATCACCAAAAGTGACGAGAAGATAGCCCCTTCTCTCATATCCTTGTCATATGGGTCCGCAAACGGCTGTTCCCAAAGATTCACAAACAAACATCCTCAATGAATATCTATTTTTTTGAAGTACATAATCGCCAAAATTAATCCCAGCACTGACGTTGCAGCTATGGCTATGTACGAATATTCCGGAGGATATTTAGCCTCCAGCGTGCCGTTGGCGATATCCAGTGCCGCAGTCCATGGGAATAATCCACGATGTTCACTCGTTGCCAGCATAACGTTCATCAGTGTAATAATAATCGTTACAATAATGGCCGGCACAAAACTTTTCAACACGAGTGTAATCAGAATAATGGGAGTTGACAGCAGAAATAGCAGAATGCCCGCCACAGCAAAATTGCTGAATGAATTGAGTACAAACGAAAGATCCAGGCCGGCAAACTGACCTATGGTTCCAAACAGAAGTGCCAAAGCCCAAGCCATCAAAGTCAACAACATAATCCAGCCGAATAATAGAATCCATTTTGATATTAAAAGCGCGACTCTTGAAACGGGAATCGTCAACAAATTTTTCATTGTGTCTTCTGCATATTCCCGGTTGTAAAGGTATGCAGTAATGACACCATATAAGGGGACTCCGATAACGAGTACGGCATAGATGCTGGTATTATACAGAAGCACATGGAATTGGGCGATGATTGTCGGCTGTTTTGTTTTCATTTGAACAAACATCGCGGCGGCTACCATGAACGGAGCCACAGCTGCTCCAATAATGCTAAGCAAAAGCATTTTAGAGCGCTTTAACTTGAGAAGTTCGCTATAGAGCAGATTAACCAATGGTGCCACCCCCAACCAATTTGGTAAAATAGTCTTCCAGTCTGTCTTCGCTGACTATAATCTTAGTCACTTCAATATCGTTCTGTATAAACATTTTGTTGATTTGCCCTTGTTGGCCTAAATGAGAATACAGTCGAATGTTTCCTTCATCATGAACTTCGTACTCAACCTGCTCTAATCCGTCCAGCAGTGTTGCAGCCTTATTATCATTGGATACCTGAAACTCGGTATATTTACGGTTTCTTTTTCTAAGCTGTTCAAACGAGACCTCCTCCAGCAGATTCCCTTCATGAATAATCCCCATATGATCAACCAACTGCTCAATTTCAGACAAGATGTGGCTGGAGATCAATATCGTTATATTCCGTTCAGTCGCAAGATCTTTAATGAGTCTCCGCATCTCTTTAATACCGATCGGGTCCAATCCATTCGTCGGTTCATCCAGAACCAACAGCTCCGGATAATGAAGCAGCGCTCTGGCAATGCCTAATCTTTGCTTCATTCCCAGTGAATATTTGCCGACCAGTTTTTTGGTTTCATTTTGCAATCCTACGATTTCAAGAGATTCTTCGATCGCTTCTTTTTTGTAAATCCCCATAATTTTGGCGTTAATTAACAGATTTTCTCTTGCTGTCAAATTCTCATAGAAGCCCGGAACTTCGACGATCGATCCGGTCCGTCTTAAAATTTCTTTCTGATTGTTGAACAGATTCTCTCCAAATATTTCAATTTCACCATGAGTAGGTTTAATGAGTCCAAGCAGCATGCGAATCGTTGTAGTTTTACCCGCGCCGTTTCGTCCGAGAAAACCGTAAATATCCCCTTGACGGACCGTCATATTCAGTGAATTGACTGATTTTTGATTACCGTACACTTTGGTTAAATTCGTTGTTTTGATGACAACACTCACGTAGAACGCACCTTCCTTCTCAAAGATTATGTTTTTATTCTAGGTTTGAGATTTTAAATAGCGCTTATCTATTTCTTAATTATCTCTTAACTTAGCATTTTACTTATGTCTGGGCATACGAAAGAAAAATGACGTCTTTTTCCGGGGAGCGCTCTCTGCCCAGATCTGGCCGCCATTCTTCTCAGCTAAAGTTTTTGCAATAGCAAGTCCAAGCCCGCTTCCTCCATGCATAGGCGTACGGGCATGATCGCTTCGGTACATGCGTTCAAATACATGTCCCATATCTTGCTTGGATATCCCTGGGCCTTGATCCCATATCTCCAGTTGAAATGTTGAACCAGTTTCAGTAAAGTTGATACCTAGCACTTTTCCTTCATTTCCGTATTGGACGGCATTTTTGATCATATTGCCAATAATCCGCACAATGCTGATACGGTCAGCCAAAATAAGACATTTGTTTTCGGGGATGTTTACTTTTAGTTCCATATCATATTTTTTGATGTCCGGGAAGAATTCAATCAGCGTCTCCCTTGTCAATTCAGTAAAGTCCAGTGGCTCCACTCTCATTGGCATTTCATCAGCATCCAGCTTGGCTATTGTGAACATTTGATCAATCAGTTTCTTTAAATCTTTCGATTTTCTCGAAATAATTGCAAGGTATTCCTGCTTTTCCTCATCCGTAGCAGCTATGTCATCTTTGAGGGCATCAACATAACCAATCATTGAGGTCAGAGGCGTTCTGATGTCATGTGAAATGCTTGACAACAGACTTCTTCTTTCCGCCTGAGATCGTTTGGTTTGAATTTGTACTCGCTCAAGCTGCTCAATTAATCCGTTTACCGCAAATACAATTTCATCCAACAGGTAATTGCCTTTACTTAATAATCTTATTTTCAGATTTCCGTTTACCGCCTTATTCATTTCATACGCAATTGTTTTTTGCTTACTGCTTGTTTGATAGTGACTTGCCATCAGCAGAACACTCAGAACAAACAAAGTGATATACAAGCCTGTCCTCATCATGTCTGAAAGCACTGCGTTCATCTCCAGTGTCCATGTCAGCATAAGGACGACAAGCTGTATACCCGAAAGCATCGTTACTCCGTTTTTATTCATCTTTCTCACCTACAAACTTGTAGCCAATACCCCACACTGTTTTGATAAATTGAGGATCAGACGGATCGGACTCTATTTTCTTCCTAAGTTTTCGGATATATACCATAACGGTGTTGTCGTCATCCAGAAGACCGTTATCCCACACATTACGAAATAACTGGGCTTTGGTAAATACTCGACCTGGATTGGACATCAAAAATTTAAGCAGTTCAATTTCTTTTGCGGTAAATGCAATTTCCATTCCGTCGATTTCAACCGTATACGTCTTCATATTCATCGTTAAGCCTTTAAATTTGATCAATTCACTGCTGGTGCTGTTCTCGCTGCCAAGTACCAAAAACCTTCTCATAAGAGCCTTTATTCTGGCCACTACCTCATTGATGCTGAATGGTTTGGTGATATAATCGTCTGCTCCTACGCCTAAGCCAACAATTTTATCGGTTTCATGATCTTTGGCCGTTAGCATCAAAATAGGCACATTGCTTTTATTACGCAGCCTTCGACAAGTCTCAAGGCCATCCATCCTTGGCATCATCAAGTCCAAAATAATCAGATTATACTTGTGCTGGTTAAATAATTGCAAAGCTTCCTGGCCATCTACAGCAGTAACGACCGTATATAGTTCTCTTTCCAGATACTTTTTCAATAAATCCCGAATGTCTTTATCATCGTCAGCGATGAGTACACGAATATTTTCCATCTGTACAAACCCTTCTTTCATCTTAAAAAAGTTGGCGTTTTTAACACGAAACGCCAACTTTTAAGATGTTACAATTTAATGCTGGCCAACAAATCATTAATGAGCATTGCATTCTCCTTAACAATGTCAGGATAAGCCTTCGCAATCATTTGCATGTGGCTTCCATGGCCTCGGATAATTTTAAATTGCTGTGTTGTTGCATTTTTCCAAAGTGCTTTTTGAGCATTTGAGCCCGCGTCACCGGAAGTAATGTAACTGATATTTCCGTCAATAGATCCGAAGGTAATGGCTTCATGCACATACTTATACGATTTGGTTATCAGCTCCATGAGATAGTCACGGGCTAACTTTTCAAGATCATTATACTGTTCCAGGTCGAACTTTTTATAAAGTTCTTGTCTGAACTGCTCTTCAGTAAGGCGGTTCTCGTCAACAGTTGTCCGGTATCTGGAGTCCAGGATGATTAAATCGCTAACCTCATAACCTTGACGATTCAGTTCTTTGGCAACATCAAATGCAAGAATGCCTCCAGATGAATACCCCAATAAAATGAACGGGCCGTCTTTTTGAATATCTGTCATTATTTTGGCATATTGTTCGATGCGGTCTTCGGATTTAATAAAATTGAAGGTGTAGACCGAGTACAACTCCAGATGCTGCGCCAAGGCCATGTAGGCAATTCCCATAGAAGCCGCGGGAGGGAAACAGAATATGTTTTTGTTGCTCCTGCTTGACCGTGTGAGCTGAATACAGTCTTCCGTATAATCTTCCAACAGATCCTTAGCCTTTTCTATAAAGGCAGCCAAACCGGCAATGGTTGGATTTTCAAATATATTTTTAAACGGTATTCTAAAATTTAATTTTCCGTACATTCTTGAAACAAAAGACATAATGTTTAAGGAATTGGCCCCGCTCTCAAACAAATTGGCATGGATGCTGATCGGTTTGACCGGTAAGATGTCCTCCCAGACCTCGACCAATTGTTCTTCAAGGACGGTACCTGGCGGTATATATTCTTCCCCAACTGTATTTCCTCCGTCCGGCTCAGGCAATGCCTTCAAGTCCACTTTTCCATTAACGGTCAAAGGTAATTGCTCCAATACCACAAAGTAGGACGGAACCATATATTCCGGCAGCTTCTTCAGCAGCATCTGCTTAAGCTCCATCATCTCGCCTTGGCTGTGTACATCCCTTGGCACAATATATGCGCAGAGATAGTGCTGCTGGGTGCGATCGGTTAGTGCCATTACTACAGCGTCCTTGACCGATAGCTGTTGCAGTAGCTGATGTTCAATTTCAGCGGGTTCAATGCGGTACCCTCGGATTTTTACTTGCTGATCGATACGGCCCAAAAATTCCATATTCCCACTTGGCAGCCACTTCACCAGATCTCCGGTACGATAAAGGGTAACACCGTCTAAGAATGGGCTTGGGACAAACCTCTCGGCAGTTAATTCCGGCCGTTGGTAATATCCTTTGGATACACCATCACCGCCAATATACAGCTCGCCAGGCATGCCTGCCGGCAGCAGATGTTTGTTGTGATCCAGAACGTACAGTTGGACGTTGGAAGCCGGTCTGCCAATCGGTACAGATACGCGGTCGTCCTTCTCCGGATCATAGCGATGGATCATGCAGCCAACAACCGTTTCAGTTGGTCCATACTCATTGTATATTTCAATGTGATGACCGAAGCTTTCATATACCGCCCTGGCCAGATCTGACTTCAAATCTTCCCCTCCGACAATCAGCCGTTTAATGCTGGATTGGGTATTATCCATATCTTTAATTAAGTTCAGATGCGAAGGCGTTAATTTGACAATACCCGCTTTATTATCCAGAAATACTTCTCGGACAATAGGCCCGTCCCCATCATTTGGGTATACAACTATTTTATTTCCAGAAATTAATGGTGTAAAGATAGATGTTATCGTCAAATCAAAAGCAAATGATGAATATAAAGCAAAATCAAGCTTGTCATCCTGCAAATAAACGCACTCCGCCCATGTAATATAATTCACAAGTCCTCTGTGTCGAATCATGGTTCCTTTGGGCTTTCCGGTTGATCCGGAGGTATAGATCATATAAGCCACATTTTCCGGTCCGGTCAGTGGTTCCAAAGGTTCGGCAGAATATGTGCTGTAATCAGCATTCAGGAATACAGATTGTTTGCCATTACGAATGAGACCCGTTCCTTTTTCCAATATAAAATGTGCCCCGCAATCCTGCAGTATAAACTCAATTCTGTCAGAAGGATAATCCGGATCAATAGGAACATACGCACCGCCCGCTTTCATAATCCCCAAGATGCCGACAATCATTTCAGGCGAACGCTCAACCATGATACCTACCATGGTGTCTGGGCGCACACCTAAAGATCTTAAGTGTCTTGCCAACTGGTTGGACTTGGTATTAAGCTCCCGATAGGTTAATGTATGCTCTCCAAGTATTACTGCAGTAAGCTCAGGTGTTCTTGCTGCCTGCTCTATAAAGAGCTGATCAATCGTTTTCTCCTTAGGATATGAAACCGTTGTGTTGTTGAATTGCTGCAGCAATACCGCCCTTTCTTCGTCTGCAACCAGTTCGATGTTGTCTATTAATCTGTTGTCATCGTGAACAACTTGTTCCAACACCGATAGTATATGTTTCTCAATATTCAAGATCACTGACTTTTCGTATTTACCCGCATCATATGCAAGTTTTATAAGCAATTGATCACCGGGGATAGCAATGAGATTAAAACCATAGTTAGTTTGCTCCTGGCTATGCACTTCCTCAACTACAAATCCCAGATTGCTCTCGCCGTGCTGGGCAAGACTCTCATCCGCACCATAGTTTTCAAATACCATGACATGATCGATAAGATCCCTTTTCAGGCTGCTTAACGATTGAATTTCGGATAAATTCAAATGATGATACTCATTACTCTCAATCGACTTGTTCTGAATATTTTTCATTAATTGTTTGAAGCTGTGCTGCGGTTCCCAATTAATCCGGGCAGGTATTGTATTTATGAACAAACCAACCATTCTTTCAATGCCAGTGACTGGGGCTTCCCTTCCTGATACAACGGTTCCAAAGACGACATCTTTTGTATCATTATATTTGGCAAGTACAACTCCCCATATACACTGTAAAACGGTATAAAATGTCACATTGTTCCGGTTAGCCAGCCGGTTCATTTGTTGAGTTAGATCTTTAGAGAACCGGATGTGATGTTCTTTATGGCGTACCGTAGGAGCTGGGCTGTTCGCTCTCATTGGAATTTGAGCCTTGTTCTCATAAAATTCAAGGTACCGGCTCCAATAAGATTTAGCCTCTTCTTTGTCCAGTTCCTGCATCCATTGGATATAGTCGCTGTAAGGTGCTGCCTCTTCCAATCTGTATTCCCGCCCGGATGCCTTGCTGCTGTATAAATGAAGCAGTTCACCGAGAATCAGCCCTCTGGCCCATCCGTCAAGCAGAATATGATGGTTACTCCAGATTAGCGTATGCCTGTCATCGTCTGTTCGAATCAGTTGGAACCGGATCAGTGTATCTTGACTCATGTCGAAGCCTCGGCTTCTGTCCTCCCGGGCAATGGCTGCGACGCTTGCTTTGCACTCCTCTATACCTAAATAACGGTTATCCTGGTAAACAAATTCAACGAGCCTATTTTTGATAATGACATTCCGCGGTTCGGAAACGGCATCATATTCGTACGATGCACGAAGTATTTCATGCCTCGTCATAACCTCGTTCAGACTTTCCTTGAGCCACTGTGCATTTAACTCCCCTTTTAGATCAATAATGACTTGTTCAAAATAAGCTCTGCTCTCCTGATCCTCAAGGGTGTGAAAAAGCATCCCACGTTGCATGTTAGCCAGCGGATAGATCTTTTCAACCTGCCAGCCGTTATATTTCTTCAGAATGATCTCCAGTTGTTCCAGGCTAAGCTCCTTATCACCGTAGTCCGATGGTGTTTTCTCTGTAACTTGTCTGCTTAAACAATGGGCTATAACCATTTGAAGTGCTCTTATATACGACTCCGCAAATGCTTTCACCGTATCCTTTCTATACACCTTATGGTTATAAGTCAGATTTACGGTTAATTGTCCCTCAACAACCAGGGCATTTAATTCCATCGGGTTCGCCCGGATTACCGCATTTCCGATCAGTTCCCCTGCAGGCAGCCAGGAAGAATTAAACTGATTATTGTTCATCTCCTGGTCCATCTGACCCAAATAATTGAACAGCAAAGGCGGATTTTCCTCGTGTCTTGAATTTAAATCTTCCGTTAAATACTTTAAAATCCCATAACCGATGCCTTTAAGCGGAACTTTTCTTAATTGCTCTTTTACCCGTTTAATATTCACGCCAATATCGTCATCAGTACCCAAGTCAATAAGTACCGGATACTTGCTTGTAAACCATCCAACGGTACGGCTGATATCCAGATTATCAACCAGATGCTCACGACCGTGACCTTCCATGCTGATTTTGATTTTGTTCTCCCCTGTCTGTTCTCTGACCGCAATTGTCAGGGCAGCAATCAAAATATCATTGATTTCGGTGTTGTATGCATGGTTGGTTTTTCGAAGAAGCTTGTCTGTCTCCTCTTGATTAAGGGAGATACTTAAAAATTGATTATCACCATACCGGAACTCCGATATATCTTCAATTTTGTTGAGAAATACTACTTTTTCCGCAGACACTGCTTTCCAATAATCCTTCTCCCCTTGAAGCTTTCTGCTTTTGGCGTAAGTTTGAAGCATTGAAGCATAGTGCTGGTAAGATTCGGAAACCGGATAGAATGACAGTTCCTGCTTCTCCAATAATTGATTGTAGCCTATTGCAAAATCCTCCAATATGATTCGCCATGACACACCGTCAATAATCAAATGATGAATAATGATAAGGAGATGATCTCCTTGATTTGTTCTGAAGATTGCTGTTTTCACAAGAGGACCCTGCTGAATATTGATTTGCTGATGCAGTCTAGTGGCAACATCTTGCACCTTGATATGAAGATTTGCCTCATCGAGCTCCGACACGTCAACAACGTCCATACTGAACAAATCGGCTTCCATATCCCGGTTAATTTGAACAATATGACTCCGATCAAACCGATAGATCATCCGCAGTGCATCATGATGATACATAAGCTTTTTCATTACACTGCTGACCTTTTCCTGGTCAAATCCATCTTCCCGATACAGTATCACTGCCTGATTGAAATGATCCGCTCCAGAAGTATAGTTCATAAAATACGACTTCTGTATAGGTGTTAAAGCGACTTCGCCTGTAATCATTTCCTGCATTTTCTTAACACGCACTTCGTTTTTTACATATTTGCCCAGCAGTTTGATTTGCGGGTTAGCAAACAGTTCTTTCATAGTCAGCATCATACCTGCTCGGGAGAGCCTGGATATGATCTGCAGTGCTTTTATCGAATCTCCGCCAGCGGCAAAGAAATTATGATTAATACCCAACGGTTTGAATCCAAGCACTTCTTCCCACACAGCTGTCAGTTGCGCTTCCACCTCGTTTCGCGGTGCTTCGTACTCTGCTTCTCCGCCAATACTGATATCAGGTTCTGGAAGTGACTTCAGATCAACTTTCCCATTAGGCGTTAAGGGAAGACGATCCAGCAGCACGAAATAGGACGGTATCATATAGTCGGGCAGTTCACGGCTTAGATGTGACCGCAACTCATCAAATGTTACCGGATTGCCGCTCGTAATATAGGCGCATAAATAGTTTGAACCTTCTTTATTATCTCGTGCAACTATCAGTGCTTCCTGAATCCCCTCCAGTTGGAGCAGTTGTCTCTTAATTTCTTCGGTTTCAATGCGGTATCCCCGTATTTTCACTTGGCTGTCGATCCTGCCGGCCAGTTCCAAACAACCATTGTTTAGCCTTCTGGCCAAATCCCCTGTCCGGTACATAACTTGACCAGGATGAAACGGATCGTCCAAAAATTTTTCACGGGTTAATTGAGTTTGATTGAAATAACCACTAGACACCCCTTTACCTGATACGCACAATTCCCCATATATGCCTTCCGGCAAAAGATTCATATAGGAGTCAAGTACGTACACCCTAGTATTGTCAATGGGCATGCCAATAACAGGACGTTTTGTGAAAGATGCCAGTTCTTGGCGCGATATTTTTTGGTATACAACTCCAATGGTTGTTTCAGTGGGCCCATAGTGATTCATTACCGTGCTGTCCGGATAGCGGCGGTAGAACGTTTCAACATCTGCTGTATTGATTTTTTCTCCGCCTAGAACGACTAACCGCAGCGAACTCTGATGATTCGCAAATGCAGCATCATTGACGATCACATTAAACAAAGACGGTGTCAGCTTGACAAACGTAATGCCCTGCTCCCTGATCATCTTTAATGCTGTTGAAGCATCGGAATATAGTTCCTTAGGCACCAGGTGAAGCTGACATCCCTGCAGCAACGATGTGAAAATACCTGTATATCCTAAATCAAAGGCATACGAAGACATTAACATCGTTTTGTCATCCGAAGAAAGACCGGCCTCCCGTATGAACCAGCGGGTATAATTGACAAGATTACTGTTACGAACAAGAACACCTTTAGGAATTCCCGTTGAACCGGATGTATAAATCATATAAACATTATTGTCCGGAGAGTTCGGAAGCAAAAGGTCACCTGTATCTATGGTGTCTAAGTGCCTATCCCTGAGATCCAGCACCTCTCCACCAAAATAAATGCCTTCAGAAAGAGTCCGGTTCACAAGCAAAATCCGAGCCTCACTGTCCCTGAAAATAACGTTTGTTCGTGCTGTTGTCTGATCAGGATCTATAGGCAAGAACACCGCTCCAGCCTTCAATACAGCCAACATGCTCACAATCATATCGAGTGACGGCTTAATAATTAGAGCCACAATGGATTCCGCAACAGCACCTTTTGCTTTTAACCATCTGGCTAATTGGTTCGATTTGTTGTTCAACTCCTGGTAAGTCAAGCTATACTCTCCGAATACCACTGCCGTATGCTGAGGCGTCCTTTTCACTTGATCTTCAAATAATTGACTTATCGTTTTGTCCTCCGGATCATGAACACGTTTGCCGTTGGACAAGAGTAATAACGATTCGGATTCTTCAGCTGAAAGCATAGAGATTTCTTTTAATTTAAGCACCGGATTTTCGCTGATTTCTTCAAAAATATGAATCAAGTGGCCGACCATTCGTTCTATCGTTTCACGCTTAAACAATTCGGTTGAGTAAGTGAAAATACATTTGATCCGGTCATCTTCTTCAAAGGCGGTCAACGTTAAATCAAATTTAGATAATGCCACATTCATATTGCAAGAACTAAAGGTCAACCCGTCAATAACGAATTCATTGCTTTCGAAGTTTTGCAGCACCAGCATCGTATCAAACAACGCGCTTCTGGACATATCCCTTGTTAAAGCCAGATTCTCGACGAGTTCATCAAACGGATATTCCTGATTCTCATATGCTTTCAGCGTAGTCTCTTTAACTTCGTTTAAATATTCAAGAAAGGTAGAATCACCTGTCGGATTGGTTCTAAGTGCCAGCGTATTGATAAACAAGCCAATAACATTTTTAAGCTCCGGCTGTGAATTGCCGGCAATTGGCGAGCCTATGACGAGATCTTTCTGTCCAGTATAACGAGACAGCAACGTTGAATATCCCGCGAGCAGCAACATAAACATCGTAGCTCCATGCTCCTGTCCTAAACGCTGCAGCCTGCCAGTCAGGCAAGGAGACAATTCAAACGGAAACAGATCCCCTGCATAGCTCCGGTGCTGTGGTCTGGTATAATCTGTAGGTAATTCAAGAACAGGTATATCACCTTCAAAAACATTGAGCCAGTAATCTGCCTGCTGTTTAATTGCAGCTGCTGTGTGATATTCAGCCTGCCATTGAGAGTAATCCTTGTATTGCAATTCCAGCGGCTCCAACTCACGCCCCTCGTATAGTGCAGCAAGTTCCTTAGTCAATATACCCATCGATACACCATCAGAAATAATATGATGCATATCAAATACCAGAATGAACTCTCGTTCATCGATTTTTACAATTTCTACACGCAACAGAGGTGCCTGTGTAAGATCAAACGGACGGATGAACCTTTTATAGCATTCATCTATATTTTGTCCGCCCAGCTCGCTGTACCCTATTGTGAAGTCAGCCCACTGTTGAATTTTTTGTACAGGCTGTCCGTCGATCATATGAAAGGAGGTCCTCAAGGACTCATGGCGGGCAACGAGTTTTTGGAAAGCCTGCTCCAGTCTTGGTACATCCAAGCTGCCGGTTAACCTTATTGCAAACGGCATATTATAGGCCAAGCTATTATCTTCGATTTGGTTCAAGATATACAGTCTTCTCTGCGCCGAAGAGAGCGGATAATAGGGTTTATCCTCCGCTTTGGGTATCGTCAGATATACGCTTGCCTGTGCAGAAGCAATCCATTGTCCCAATCCTTTGATCGTCGGTGTTATAAATACTTGTCTCAGCGGCACCTCTACGCCCATTTCTTTGTGAATTCGGGAGATTAATGCTGCTGCTTTCAAAGAATGACCGCCAACTTCAAAGAAATGATGATTAATCCCGATTTTGTCGGTTTTCAGTATGTCTTGCCAGATGGAAAGCAAGTGTTTTTCAACATTGTTGGTCGGTGCATCATAACCATATTCAGTATTGACACCAACCTCAGGAACGGGCAACGCTTTCCGGTCTACTTTTCCATTTGGTGTCAACGGCAGTTGATCCAGCTGCATAATATATGCCGGCACCATATAGTCAGGAAGATTAAGGGACAATGCATGTCTGATATCCGATATCACCGTATCCGGTTCAGTCCCTTTGAATGTCAAATATGCGCATATATAATCAGACTGTTCCTCGTCTTTTCTCGCAATCACGATGGCATCCTTGACTGGCTTCTGCTTCAGCAATTGATGTTCAATCTCTCCCAGTTCAATCCGGTATCCCCGAATTTTGACCTGATGGTCTATCCTTCCTAAGTACTCCATGTTTCCGTCCGATTGCCACCTGGCCAGATCGCCGGATTTATACATCTTCACTCCCGGATAAAACGGATCGTCTACGAATCTTTCGGCTGTAAGCTCCTCCCGGTTTAAATAACCTCTCGCCAAACCGTCTCCCGCTACGTATAACTCACCCGCACTACCCACAGGCTGAAGATGCCGATACTGATTCAAGATATACGCTCTTAATGTCGGCAACGGCCGACCTATACTGCTTTTGCCCTGCTCCATATCGGCATCTGTTATCTCTTTGTAGGTCACATGAACCGTGGTTTCCGTAATGCCGTACATATTAATCATCTGCATGGAAGGATACCGGAGTGACCAGTCTTTTAATAAACTTGGACTAAGCGCCTCACCACCGAAGATCACTTTACGGACAGCCAAGTCGGCTGTGCTACGGCCCATCTCTTCATGCAGCAGTTTGTAGAAATAGGATGGCGTCTGATTCAGGATCGTCACACCTTGTTGGATTAACAACTGCAGAAATTTTGCTGGCTGGCTGGCCACAGCGTGAGAGACAACAACCAGTTTGCCGCCGTATAGAAGTGCACCATACATTTCCCACACGGAGAAGTCAAAGCAGAAGGAGTGGAACATCGTCCACGTATCCGTTTGGTTAAAATCAAAGCGGTTCCGTTCATTCACCAGCAGGCGAATAACATTTTTATGTTCAATCAGCGTCCCTTTAGGCTTTCCGGTTGTACCCGAGGTGTAAATGACATATGCCAGATGATGCGGCTGGGTGGTACTCTCCAGATTTGTACTGTCGTGGTGATAGAACGACTCATCCTCTAACACGATACACGGCCCAGCGTATAATCCGCGGTTCATCCGTTTTTCCTGTAAAAGGAGCAGAGATGCGCCCGAATCCTCCAGCATATAGCGAATTCGATCATCGGGATATTCTGGATCAATCGGCACATAAGCTCCGCCAGCTTTTAATATGGCCAACAGACCAACAATCATGTCCAGTGATCGGTCTGCCATGATTGCAACGAACTGGTCCGTTCCAATACCCCTGGCTTTGAGCGTTCGGGCTAAACGGTTAGAGCGCTCGTTAAGTTCCCGGTACGTCAGTTTTTGCGTCTCAAAAACAATTGCCGTTTGTTCCGGTGTCCTTTGTGCCTGTTCCTCGAACATTTGATGAATAGTTAAGCTGCGCGGATACTCCGTTTGGGGTTCATTAAAACGCTCAAGAAGCCATTCTCTTTCCTGTCCGGAAACAAGTTCAATGTCTGCAAGCTGCTTGCATTCACCTGAGGATACTTGCTCGGCAACCCAGCGGAGATGCTGCTCTATATTATCAATAACCTGATTATCGTATTTGTTTCCGTCATAAGTGATGACCAAATGCAGTTGTTCTCCCGGTGTTGCTGAAATCATGAAACCGTAATTGCTCTGCTCATCCGCACGCAAGCTCTCAATTTGGAAACCGATGTCTTCATTGGCTTGATGCAGAGCACCGTGATTCACAGCATAATTCTCAAAAACAAAAACATGGTCGATCAGTTCTTTATTCAGTTCACTCAGCGCTTGGACTTCTGCCAGATTCATATAATTGAACTGATTGCTTTCAATCGTCTCCTTCTGTACTTTCCGTAGAACTTCTCCAAAATCCTTGCTGCGTTCCAGCCTGATCCTAACGGGTATGGTGTTGATAAACAGCCCGACAGTCTCTTCTATGCCCTCCACAGGGGCTTCTCTACCGGAAACAACGGTGCCAAATACAACTTCTTCCGTATCATTATATCTGGCTAATACAAGCCCCCACAGACACTGAATGACTGTATTCAAAGTCACACCGTTGGAATTGGCTAATTCAGCCAGTTTCTTCGTGAGGGACCGTCCGAAGGAAACGTTCTTCTCGTTCCGGATATAAGGCAGATTTGTGGTGGCATGGAGTGACCCTGGAATTTGCGCTTGCGTTTCATAACCCTGCAGATAACGGGTCCAATAGGCTCTTCCTTCCTCCTCATCCTGATCAACCAGCCATTCGATATAATGACGATATGGTTTGGGTTCCTTAAGCTGGTGAGGAACGCCTTTGATCTTTGCTCTGTAAAGCTGGAATAACTCCGTCAGAATAATTCCCAGACACCATCCGTCCAGCAAAATATGATGATGACTCCATACCAACGTGTAGGAGCTGTCATCCTTGTGGAAGAGGGCGACGCGCATTAGCGCTTCTCTGCTTAAGTCAAATCCTTTTCCCTTGTCCTGCTTCAAATATTCTTCGATTGCTGCAACGGATTGGATAGAGTCCATCGTCCGCAAATCCATCCATTCAAATACAACATCCCGGTGCCTTATAATAATTTGCCGAGGCTCCTCAACATGTCTGTATTCAAAGGAGGCTCTTAATGCTTCATGCCTGCTCATAATTTCATTGAAGCTGTGCTGGAGGGCCTCTGCGTCAACAAATCCTTGTATATCCATAACGGTCTGCTGAAAGTAAGCGGTTGAATTCGTATCTTCCATAGCATGGAAGATCATGCCCTGCTGCATGTTGGTTAAAGGATAAATCCGCTCAATCGTATTATCACTGTATGCTGTCTTAATACGTTCGAGTTCATCCAAAGTTAAACTTGTATCGCCATAATCAGAAGGTGTTTTTTCCGTTTCAACTTTATTTACGCAATGATTAACAATGGTTGTGATGGACTGGATATACGTCTGAAGAAGATGCTGAACAACCGATTCACTGAATTGCGCCTCGTTAAATGTTGTATTGACAATCAATTCGCCGTGCATTACAAAAGTATTGAATTCAATAGGATTGTTTCGAACAATGTTGCTGCCGATGCTTTCCCCCGAGGAGAACCGGGATTCCCGGAATATTCCCTCACCCTGCATCGTACCATCCATCTCCCCTATGTAGTTAAAAGCGACAGGTGCACGCTCTTCATTCTGCAGCTCCGGTACCCGGGTAAGGTACTTTAGCACCCCGTAGCCAATGCCCTTGTTCGGCACTTTCCGCAATCCTTCCTTAATCCGCTTGATCGTCTTGGACAATTCGTCCTGTTCCTCGCCTTCCAGTACCACCGGATACATCGTCGTGAACCAGCCCACCGTCCGGCTCACATCCATTCCTTCCAGCACATCTTCCCGGCCGTGACCTTCCAGATTGACTTTCAGCCGCTGCTCTCCCGTCAGCTCCCGTACTGCAACATACAGCGCACTCAGCAACAAATCATTAATTTCCGTCTGATACGCCCGATTGCTTTCCCGCAACAGTTGCAGCGTCGTTTCTTCCCTCAGGCTGCTCTGGATCGTCCGGCTGTTTGCGAACGTATCCGGTTCCGGCACAACCTGTCCCGGTATAAAGCGGGTCTTGACTGCCGCCAGCTCCGTCCAGTAGGCACGCTCTTTCTCCGCCTGCTTGCCCAGCGCGTATTCCTTCAGCTCCCCCGCAAAGCGCTGATAGGAATCCGTCTTGAAGCCGATGTCCAGCGGCGCGTCTTGCTCTGCCTGTCTGTAGAGCAGTTCAAAATCCTCAAGCAGAATGCGCCAGGATACCCCGTCCACTACTAGATGGTGGATGGCGATAAGCAGGTGGTCGCCGTCTTCGGCCCGAAACAAACCTATCTGAACCAGCTTTCCTTCTTCAATGGCGCTGGCTTGCTGGATTTTCGTGGCAATCTCGTAGACCTGCCGCTCCTGATCATCCATTCCCCGAACGTCATAGCGGTGTAGACTAAACATCCGCTCTCCCGCTCTACGGTTGATTTGCCTGATCTCTCCATCCTGCTCTGCATAGATCATCCGCAGCGCATCATGGTGCGCCAGCAGTTGGTCGAAGACCTGCTCGATTCGGGATGCTTCGAATCCTTCCGCCCGGTGCAGCATGAACGACTGTGTGAAATGGTTACGCTCCTCGCGGTTTTGCTGGAAGAACCACTGTTGAATCGGTGTGTACTCCACCTCTCCTTCCACGCTTTCTTCCGTTCGCCGTTCCCGCTGTTCCACCTTGACATAAGAGGACAGATCTTTAATTTTCGGATGGGCAAATAAATCCTTAACCTCCAGCCGGAGACCTGCTTTGGCGAGCCGCGACCCAATCTGGAGCGCTTTGATGGAATCGCCCCCGGAGACAAAGAATTGATGGTTGATCCCAATATCTTCAATCCCGAGCACTTCGCGCCACACGGAAACAAGCTTTTCCTCCACTTCATTACGCGGCGCTTCATAATCCGGTCCTGACCGCAAACTCCGATCCGGTTCCGGCAGGGACTTCCGGTCCAGCTTGCCGTGGGAAGTCAGCGGCAGCTGTTCCAACTGTATTACATATGCAGGAATCATGTACTCTGGCAGCTCCGCTTCCAGTAGCTCCCTTACAGCTGTTGTCGTCCACACATCATCCGAGATGAGATAGGCACATAAGGAGCTAACGCCCTGCCGGTCCTCGTGTGCAATGACCACTGCCTCACGGATCGCCGGATGCTTCAGGAGCTGCTGCTCAACTTCGCCCGGTTCGATCCGGTAGCCCCGGATCTTAACCTGTTGGTCGGCGCGTCCCATAAAGACCAAACTGCCATCGGGCAGCCAGCGCGCCAGATCTCCGGTCCGGTACATTCTGCCCCCGGGCTCATATGGATTGTCCACGAACTTCTCCGCCGTCTGCACCGCGTTGTTCAGGTAGCCGCGCGCCAAACTGTCGCCCGCAATATACAGTTCTCCGGTCACACCCACCGGACAGAGCTGCCGGCTTCTGTTCAGGATATAGATCCGTGTATTGGGTACCGGCTTGCCAATCGGGATATTCCCTCCTGCCCGGTCGATCAGCTGGCTGGTGGTTACGACTGTATTTTCGGTTGGCCCATATGCGTTCACTACCGGATAATGCGGCAAGGTGCTCAGCTTCAGCTGCTCTCCTCCAGCAATCAGCAGGCGTAGGGATTCATTCGGCTGCCCAATAAAGGCTTCGCACACTTTGCAAGGAAACGTCGCCAGCGTGATGGATTGCTCGTTCATATAAGCATTAAGCCTACTCAAATCCAGGCGCAATTCAGCCGGAATGACATGCAACGTTGCGCCCATCATCAGCGCCGGGAAAATTTCGCTGATCGAAGCATCAAAGGTAATCTGCAAATAGTTGGATACCCGATCCTGTTCCGTTATGTGCTGAGTCTTGGCATACCCTTGGCAAAAGTTAGCAAAGGCACCGTGCTCCACCAAAACACCTTTAGGCAGTCCGGTGGAACCTGACGTATAGATAATATACGCAAGGTCCTGCGGATCATGGTCAACCTTATTGGCAGCAGCAGAGGTCTGTGCCGAAGCTTCCTGAACCGTCTGCATCGTCAGGATCGAGTCGTCGATGACGAGGGTCTCACAATCCCTGCTGGCCTTACCCACCTTATTTACCAAGTGGCCCTGCGTCACGACCAGCTTGGCCCCGCTGTCCTCCAGCATGTAACGGATCCGTTCTTCCGGAAACGCCGGGTCCAGCGGCAGATAGGCCCCGCCGGATTTTAGAATGCCGAGCAGCCCGGTCACCATCTCCAGGGAGCGGTCGATCATGATGCCAACGGGCGTCTCCCGTCTTACGCCCCGGGCCCGCAGCAGCTGAGCGACGCGATCAGCCTGCTCGTTCAGCTCCCGGTACGTCAGCTGCTCGCCTTCGAACACGACAGCTGTATGGTCGGGTCTGCGGTGAGCCTGATCTTCAATGAATTGAGGAACCGCTTGATCACGGGGATATTCCCTCGCGGTATCATTAAAAACATGCAGCAGCATTTGCCGTTCCTCGTCCGAGACAAGATTAATCTCGCCGAGTGGACATTCAGGTTGTCGTACGATTTCAGTGAATAAACGAATTAAATGTCCTGACATGCTCTCTATCGTTGTCCGGGAAAACAAGTCGCTGCAATACTCCAATTCTAATTCCAGTTCGCCGTCTTTTTCGGTAGCTATAAGAGTCAAGTCGAATTTGGCTATCGGTAATTCACTTTCGTACGGTTCAATCTGTAATCCTGAAAGCTTTTCATTTGGATGATCCAAATTTTGCAGGACAAACATGGTGTCAATTAATGCATTTCTGCTTCTATCTCTGTGAAGATTTAATTTATCAACAAGTTCATCAAACGGGTAATTCTGATTTTCGTAAGCTTTCAGCGAATTTTCCTTCACTTGCTTCAAAAATTCGGTAAATGGCAGATTGAAACGCGGGAAATTCCTCATGGCCAGCGTGTTTACAAATATCCCGATGATCGGCTTCAAATCCTCATGCACTCGTCCGGCAATCGGTGAACCAACAATGATATCCTCCTGGCCCGAATATTTTGCAAGCAGCGTCGTGTATCCTGCCAACAGCAGCATATACAGAGTCGCTTCATGATCCCTGGCCATTTGATGGAGCTGTCTTAAGATCTGAGGATCTAGGTTAAAGCGAATTCGGTCTCCTTTGAAACTGTAGGTTTTCGGTCGCGGCCAATCTGCGGGCAGCTGAAGAACAGGAATCTCGCCTTTGAACATGTCCAGCCAATACTTTTCCTGCTCTTTCATGGCATCCTGCAAGAACCATTTTTTTTGCCACTCGGAATAATCCTTATATTGCAGCGGTAAAGGGGGCAATTTTTTTCCATCATAAAGCGCGTGGAATTCCTGGGTCAAGATCCCCGTAGACACGCCGTCCGCAATAATATGATGCATATCCATAACCACGATTTGATCGTGTTCACTCATTTCAATAATTTCGACACGCAAAAGAGGCGCTTGATCCAATTCGAAAGGACGAATCATGCTTTGAATAGTCTCATCCAGAGACTCCTCTCCCAAATGTCTTCTACCTATGGTAAAAGGGACATCCTGCTCTATTTTTTGAACAGGTTCACCGTCTATCAATAAAAAAGAAGTTCTGAACGCTTCATGTCTGTGCACGAGTTGTCTGAAAGCATGCTCAAAACGCGCAATATCCAAGTACCCTTTGATCCTCATCACGGCAGGCATATTGTAGGATGTTCCCGCATCCGCGATCTGGTTCAAGATATGCAGTCTTCGTTGAGCAGACGACAGAGCATAATACGGCTTATCTTCTGCTTTTTCGATCGATGAATACGCATGTTCTTTAGCCGAATGGATATATTCCGCGATTCCTTGGATGGTCGGCGTAAGAAAAATCTGTCTTAAAGGTACGGCGACTTGAAGTTCTTTATGAATTCTAGACGCTAAAGTTGTAGCTTTCAGCGAATGTCCTCCCACTTCAAAGAAGTGGTCATGAATACCAATTGACTTGGCACCTAATACCTCTTTCCAGATCTCTAAAACACGGTGCTCCAGCGTAGTACTCGGAGCCGCATATCCGCTTTCGGCGTGTGCGCTAGCGTCAGGCTCCGGCAGGGCTTTCCGGTCCACCTTCCCGTTGGCTGTCAGCGGCAAGTGGTCGAGCAGAATGAAGTAAGCCGGAATCATGTAACCCGGCAGGCGGCTTCCCGCGTATGCCCGGATCTCCGTTCGGCTCAGCTCAACCGCTGCAGTTACGTACGCGTAAAGTACATCCTGACCGGCCGGATCTTTCCTTGCCAGCACGATGGCTTCCCGGATGTTCTCATGTTCCAGCAGAACCTGCTCGATTTCCCCGAGCTCGATCCGGTAACCCCGCAATTTGACCTGATGGTCCATTCTCTCCAGAAATTCGATCTGTCCGTCCGGCAGCCAGCGAACCCGGTCTCCGGTCCGGTACATCCGTCCCCCCGACTCGAAGGGATGAGGCACAAATTTGGTAGCCGTCAGTTCTTCGTTATTTAAATATCCCCGGCTTAAGCCGTCTCCGGAAATACACAGCTCTCCAGGCACTCCCGGAGGCACGAGCTGCTGATTCCGATCAACGATCCATACCGATGTATTCGCAATCGGCTTCCCGATCGGAAGGCTTCCGGCATCCTCATCGATTTCATTGATAGAATAGTAGGTGGTAAATACCGTGCTTTCCGTCGGTCCGTACACATGAATCAGCTTGTCCGGGCCGAGGCTTGCCAGCGCCTTTCTCGCATGAATGACCGATCCGCGCTCCCCGCCGAATAACAGCTTGCGGAGCCCTTTCAGGCAGTCTGGCTCCCGGTCCACCAGCACATTGAAGAGTGCGGTGGTCATGAACGCCACCGTAATGTTCTCCCGGTTCATCACTTCCGCCAGCTTAGCTATATCCAGCACCGTCTCCTGTTCAATCAAAACCAGCCGGGCTCCGTTCAGCAGAGCACCAAAGATATCAAAGACCGAACCGTCAAAGGCATAATTGGATAGCTGCAATACCGCGTCTTCCTGGCGAATCGTGATATAATCCGTCTCTTGCACGACGCGGATCGCATTGGCATGGGAGATCATGACGCCCTTCGGCGTTCCCGTTGAACCGGAGGTGTAAATGATATACGCCAAATCGTCCGCACTGCCAGTCTCCGGCTCCCGGCCCAGCTTCGCGGCAGCCATGTCCTCTTCATCCGAGTCCAGCAGCATCGCCTCTGTCCCGGATGGCAGGCCGGTCATCCACTGCTGTTGAGTCAGCAGCAGTGCCGCCCCGCTGTCGTGCAGCATATGCTCGATCCGTTCGCTTGGCCATTCGGGATCCATGGGAAGATACGCCGCACCCGACTTCAAAATGCCGAGAATACCCACGATCATGTCAGGCGAACGCTCTGCCATCAGTCCGATAATGGCTTGGCTCTGAATTCCCCGGGCGCGCAGGCGAGCGGCCAGCCGGTTCGACTTTTCATGCAGCTCCCTGTAACTCAGACGGATATGGCCCATCACCACCGCAGCAGCATCCGGCGTTTTCTCCACCTGCTCTTCGAACAGCTCTGGAATGGTTTTTTCTCTGGGATAATCCGTCTGTTTGCCATGGAACAGGTACCCCAGCTTCTGTCTTTCGTCCTCACTGACCAGAACGATGTCTTTCGCTCGGATCTCTTCGTTAGATGCAATTTGATTCATGACCATCTTCATATGCTTTTCAATTTGATCCATTATGCTTGGCTCGTGTACCTGTGCGTTATAAATAAGGAGCAAGGTTAATTTTTCTCCTAGTCCTGCAGCAATAGTAAAGTGGTAATTTGTCCTTTCATCTCCATTGACTTCCCTTATTTCAAAGCCAAGATCATTTTTCTTCTGCTCCATCGATTTTGAATCAAAGGCGTAATTCTCAAATACGACGACATGATCAAGAAGATCATGTTTAAGCTCGCTCAGTGATTGCACCTCTGCCAGACTCAAATATTGGTAGGACTGGCTTGCCAATGCGTCGGACTGAATTTTTTTCATGAGATCAACAAAGCTTGTATCGCCGTTCATGCTTACACGTGTCGGAATGGTATTGATAAATAATCCCACCATTTGTTCAATACCCTCTACGTTAGCCTCTCTTCCAGAAACAACTGTCCCGAAAACAGTATCATCCCGGTCATTGTACTTCGCCAGCAGAAAACCCCATAAGGTTTGAATGACGGTATGCAAGGTGATCGCATTTCGTTGAGCCATCTTTTTGATCTTATTGGTCAGTTCTTTGGAGAACTCAATCCTTTTTTCTTTTCTTACGAATGGTAAATCCTCGGCTCGTGTATGCTGAGCAGGCAAGCTTGCTTTTTCGTTATAACCTGCCAAATAGTCTTTCCAATAACTAAGCCCGTTTTCTTTGTCCTGATTCTGCAGCCACTTCATATATTCACTATAAGGTCGGACCTCATCTAATTGGGGTTCCTTCCCTTGAGCCTTGCTTGCGTATATGGTCAGCAATTCATTAAATAATATGCCGATGCTCCATCCGTCCAGCACCATATGATGGAATGTCCAGACCATTTTATAATGCTGCTCTTGTATACGGACGAGGCCTACCCTCAGCAGGTTGTCCTTGGACAGGTTAAAACCTGTCCTTTGATCCTCTTTCAGGTATTGCGCAATGAATTGCGTTGGATCCACGTCTGCCGAATCCGTTATATCCATGTATTTGAATTTAATCGTTCTGCGGGTCAGAATGATATGAACGGGCTCGTCCATTTTGGTGTGAATGGAGGCTCTTAATATTTCATGGCGGCGCAGCAGCTCATTAAAACTCTCTTCGAAGATAACAGCATCAACTGCACCATTGATATCCAGAACAGTCTGTTCAAAATAAGCGTCTTCAGCCGGGGTTTCCATCGCATGAAACAACATCCCTTTTTGCATCGGGGACAGCGGATAAATTTTTTCTACTTTTGCCTTCATGGATTGATTTCATCTCCTTATTGGATCATTGCAACGTTGGACAACGAATATGGAACGGTTAATCCTCGACCACCTCATATTCGCTTAATAATTCTTCAAGATCCTCCAATGACAAGTCGCTGTATCCATAGTCTGAAGATGTTTTTTCTGCGTACTCTTTGTTTGCGCAGTGAGCAATGATCTGCTCCAAAGCATCTACATACATGTTGTTAAAGCGCGAAATTATAGCTTCGCTGTACTCCGACGCGTTATAGGTTGTGCTCATCATCAGGCGTCCGTTCACAATAACCGCGTTTATCTCAACAGGATTGCTTCTAATTATTTTGCCGCCGATGCTTTCCCCCAAGGAGAACCGGGATCCTCCGAACAGCCCGTCATGTGCTGTTCCGCCTATCTCGCCCAAGTAGTTAAAAAGAATCGGTGCCCGCTCTTCATTCTGCAGCTCCGGTACCCGGGTAAGGTACTTTAGCACCCCGTAGCCAATGCCCTTGTTCGGCACTTTCCGCAATCCTTCCTTAATCCGCTTGATCGTCTTGGACAATTCGTCCTGTTCCTCGCCTTCCAGCACCACCGGATACATCGTCGTGAACCAGCCCACCGTCCGGCTCACATCCATTCCTTCCAGCACATCTTCCCGGCCGTGACCTTCCAGATTGACTTTCAGCCGCTGCTCTCCCGTCAGCTCCCGTACTGCAACATACAGCGCACTCAGCAACAAATCATTAATTTCCGTCTGATACGCCCGATTGCTTTCCCGCAACAGTTGCAGCGTCGTTTCTTCCCTCAGGCTGCTCTGGATCGTCCGGCTGTTTGCGAACGTATCCGGTTCCGGCACAACCTGTCCCGGTATAAAGCGGGTCTTGACTGCCGCCAGCTCCGTCCAGTAGGCACGCTCTTTCTCCACCTGCTTGCCCAGCGCGTATTCCTTCAGCTCCCCCGCAAAGCGCTGATAGGAATCCGTCTTGAAGCCGATGTCCAGCGGCGCGTCTTGCTCTGCCTGTCTGTAGAGCAGTTCAAAATCCTCAAGCAGAATGCGCCAGGATACCCCGTCCACTACTAGATGGTGGATGGCGATAAGCAGGTGGTCGCCGTCTTCGGCCCGAAACAAACCTACCTGAACCAGCTTTCCTTCTTCAATGGCGCTGGCTTGCTGGATTTTCGTGGCAATCTCGTAGACCTGCCGCTCCTGATCATCCATTCCCCGAACGTCATAGCGGTGCAGACTAAACATCCGCTCTCCCGCTCTACGGTTGATTTGCCTGATCTCTCCATCCTGCTCTGCATAGATCATCCGCAGCGCATCATGGTGCGCCAGCAGTTGGTCGAAGACCTGCTCGATTCGGGATGCTTCGAATCCTTCCGCCCGGTGCAGCATGAACGACTGTGTGAAATGGTTCCGCTCCTCGCGGTTTTGCTGGAAGAACCACTGTTGAATCGGTGTGTACTCCACCTCTCCTTCCACGCTTTCTTCCGTTCGCCGTTCCCGCTGTTCCACCTTGACATAAGAGGACAGATCTTTAATTTTCGGATGGGCAAATAAATCCTTAACCTCCAGCCGGAGACCTGCTTTGGCGAGCCGCGACCCAATCTGGAGCGCTTTGATGGAATCGCCCCCGGAGACAAAGAATTGATGGTTGATCCCAATATCTTCAATCCCGAGCACTTCGCGCCACACGGAAACAAGCTTTTCCTCCACTTCATTACGCGGCGCTTCATAATCCGGTCCTGACCGCAAACTCTGATCCGGTTCCGGCAGGGACTTCCGGTCCAGCTTGCCGTGGGAAGTCAGCGGCAGCTGTTCCAACTGTATTACATATGCAGGAATCATGTACTCTGGCAGCTCCGCTTCCAGTAGCTCCCTTACAGCTGTTGTCGTCCACACATCATCCGAGATGAGATAGGCACATAAGGAGCTAACGCCCTGCCGGTCCTCGTGTGCAATGACCACTGCCTCACGGATCGCCGGATGCTTCAGGAGCTGCTGCTCAACTTCGCCCGGTTCGATCCGGTAGCCCCGGATCTTAACCTGTTGGTCGGCGCGTCCCATAAAGACCAAACTGCCATCGGGCAGCCAGCGCGCCAGATCTCCGGTCCGGTACATTCTGCCCCCGGGCTCATATGGATTGTCCACGAACTTCTCCGCCGTCTGCACCGCGTTGTTCAGGTAGCCGCGCGCCAAACTGTCGCCCGCAATATACAGTTCTCCGGTCACACCCACCGGACAGAGCTGCCGGCTTCTGTTCAGGATATAGATCCGTGTATTGGGTACCGGCTTGCCAATCGGGATATTCCCTCCTGCCCGGTCGATCAGCTGGCTGGTGGTTACGACTGTATTTTCGGTTGGCCCATATGCGTTCACTACCGGATAATGCGGCAAGGTGCTCAGCTTCAGCTGCTCTCCTCCAGCAATCAGCAGGCGTAGGGATTCATTCGGCTGCCCAATAAAGGCTTCGCACACTTTAGGAGGCAGCGTCACGAGTGTAATGGACTGTTCATTCATATACCTATTCAGTCGATCCATATCTAGGCGCAGATCTGCCGGAATGACATGCAACGTTGCGCCCATCATCAGCGCCGGGAAAATTTCAATAATCGAGCCGTCAAAAGTAATTTGTAAATAGTTCCCCACGTGATCTTGTTCGGTGATCTGATGAAGATCGCTAAATCCGTGGCAAAAGTTAGCAAAGGCACCGTGCTCCACTAAAACACCTTTAGGCAGTCCGGTGGAGCCTGACGTATAGATAATATACGCAAGGTCCTGCGGATCATGGTCAACCTTATTGGCAGCAGCAGAGGTCTGTGCCGAAGCTTCCTGAACCGTCTGCATCGTCAGGATCGAGTCGTCGATGACGAGGGTCTCACAATCCATGCTGGCCTCACCCACCTTATTTACCAAGTGGCCCTGCGTCACGACCAGCTTGGCCCCGCTGTCCTCCAGCATGTAACGGATCCGTTCTTCCGGAAACGCCGGGTCCAGCGGCAGATAGGCCCCGCCGGATTTTAGAATGCCGAGCAGCCCGGTCACCATCTCCAGGGAGCGGTCAATCATGATGCCAACGGGCGTCTCCCGTCTTACGCCCCGGGCCCGCAGCAGCTGAGCGACGCGATCAGCCTGCTCGTTCAGCTCCCGGTACGTCAGCTGCTCGCCTTCGAACACGACAGCTGTATGGTCGGGTCTGCGGTGAGCCTGATCTTCAATGAATTGAGGAACCGCTTGATCACGGGGATACTCCCTCGCGGTATCATTAAAAACATGCAGCAGCATTTGCCGTTCCTCGTCCGAGACAAGATTAATCTCGCCGAGTGGACATTCAGGTTGTCGTACGATTTCTTGCAAAATTTTTGTTAAATGACGGCCCATTCTTTCAATCGTTTCTTGCTTGAACAGTTTTGTTGCATAGCCGAAATAAATCCGGATGAGATTGCTAGACTCCAAGGCTGTGACGCTCAAATCAAATTTAGCGATGGGGTATTCAAAAGGGTATAGTTCAGCCTGCAAACCTTCTGCGTTAAAACCCGTCTGTTGCTCGTCTTGTAGGGAGAACATGGTATCAAACAATGCATTCCTGCTCACATCCCTATCTAATCCCAGTTGACCAACCAGTTCGTCGAACGGATATTCCTGATGTTCAAATCCATTGATCGTCGTTTCTTTGACCTGATGAAGATACTGTTGAAAATTTAATTCCGGTCTAGGGTAATTACGCAATGCCAGTGTATTGACGAACATGCCCATTGTATGGCTAAGATCCTGATGCTGCCTGCCCGCAATAGGGGTACCCACAATGATATCCTCTTGAGCTGTATACCGGGCAAGCAGTGCCGTGTAAGCTGCCAGCAGCAGCATGAACATTGTTGTCCCGCTGTCCGCAGCCATTATCCGGAGCTTCTTTGTCAGTTCTTCCCCGAGTTCAACGCTAATTCGGCCACCCTCAGAACTTTGAACCGCTGGTCTCGCATAATCCGTCTGCAATTGCAGTACAGGAAGATCTTTTCCCAGCGCCTGCAGCCAATATTGCTCCTGTCTCTTAAGTTCCCTGTTTCGTTCCGCCGTCAAAGACCATTCCGAGTAGTCTTTGTACTGAATCGCCACAGGCGGCAACTTGTTGCCTTCATAAAGTTGCCCTAACTCATTGGTCAATATATCCATGGAAACACCGTCTGAAATAATGTGGTGCATATCTAGCAGCAACAGATGGTCTTGTTCTTCCTTCAACAGTTCCGCCCGAAGAAGCGGCGCTTCTCTAAGGTCAAAGGGCTGGATAAATGTTTGAATTCGCCGTTCCAGTTCATCACTATTGACCATACTTGACCGCAACCGGAATGCAATGGTTTGTTCGATTTGCTGAACAGGCTCTCCGTTGATCTCTACAAACGATGTTCTAAGCACCTCATGTCTCTGTATCAACGTGTGGAATGCTTGCTCAAGAAGTCCATGATGCACTTCACCGGATATTCTTATAACAAGTGGCATATTATACATAATGCTCGGCTGTTGTATCTGATTTAAGATGTAGATCCGTTTTTGTGCTGCCGATAGAGAATAATAAGGCTTTTCTTCCGCTTTTTTAATACTTGAACAATCCTGTTTATCAACAGACCGGATGTATTCTCCCAATTGCCTGATCGTGGCGTGGCTAAAGATATCCTTCAGCGAAATATGAACTTGAAAAACCCTTTGCAGAGCAGTCATCATAGCAAACGCCTTTAGTGATTGTCCTCCCAACTCAAAAAAATGATGATCAATTCCAATGGAACCAACGCCGAGAACTTCTTCCCAAATACGAACAAGCTTCTGCTCTGCTCCGTTTCTGGGTGCTGCATATTCTGCCAAAGTCATCCCGTCCAGAACAGGCACAGGCAGTGCCTTCCAATCCGTCTTCCCATTAATCGTTCGCGGTATTTGTTCAACCGGAACAAAGCAAGATGGCACCATGTAACCCGGTAGTACCTTTGCCGCGTACATTTTCACTTTTTGCACGGCTGTCTGATCTTGGGAATCAGCTAACACCACATACGCGCATAAAAAGTTATTCCCATCACTGTCCTGTCTGGGAGCAACGATCACATCTTTTACAGCGGGGTGACTCAATAAATGATGCTCGACCTCCTGTACCTCAACACGGTAACCGCGGATTTTCACCTGGTAATCCGTTCTTCCCAAAAACTCAATGCTGCCGTCCGGAAGCCATCTGCCTAAATCACCGGTACGATACATTCGTTCTCCAGAAAGGTATAGATGCTCCATAAACTTCGAACCCGTCATTTCCGGATTGTTCAGATAGCCGCTGGCAACTCCAGCTCCTCCGATATACAATTCGCCTGGAATACCAATAGGCAGTACATGCTTATTCTCATCCAGCACATACACTTGGTAATTGCCAAGGGGCCTGCCAATCGGAATGCTTTTTCTCGTTAGATCCACCTGACTCACTCGGTGATACGTCGCACAAACGGTTGCTTCAGTCGGTCCATATGAGTTAAAGACTTGAGCCGTGGTAATTATGTTTTTTATGTATTCGGCTTTCAATACATCGCCGCCGCTAATAAATCTCATTCCTGTATGCAGACGTAAATGCTTGTTCTTATCCAGTTCATTTAAGAGCAGCGGTGAGCAGCTCACGATGGTCACATTCTGCCTTTCGATTTGCTTAACCAATTCATCCACATGTGTCTCTGTGAGTGTGCCGCTAATCAGGATCCGACCGGAAACGGTCAGGAGCGGAAACACTTCTTCAGTGAAAGCATCAAATGAAAAAGAAACGACCTGAAGAATGGTATCTTCTTCTGTAAGCGGAATCTGATCCAAAAAAGCATGGATATAATTCATAACATTTTTATGCGTTGTCATCACGCCCTTAGGCATGCCGGTCGATCCAGAAGTATAAATGAGATATGCCAGATCGCTGGCATGGTTTACCCGTTCAGGATTGGTCTTTTCCATGGTGTCTATCAATCCGTCATCAAACGTGATACAGGGTGAAAAATTCATTTGAGATTTAAAGGTTTCTTCGGTTACAAGAAGAATGGCGTTGCTGTCTGCCAGCATATAAGAAATCCGCTCGCCAGGAAGTTCCGGATTAAGGGGCAGATAAGCTCCGCCAGCCTTCAATATCCCCATAATGCCAACAATCATTTCAATCGAACGTTCGACCATGATACCCACTACCGTGTTAGGCTTTACTCCTTCTATTCTAAGCCTGCGGGCGAGTTGATTAGCCTTATTGTTGAGCTCACGGTATGTCAATGAATGATCACCATGGACAACAGCTACGCGTTCCGGAGTAATCTCCGCTCGTTCCTCAAGAAGATCGTTCAATGTCCTGGATTCCTGATATATCACCTTATGACTATTGAATTGATAAGTAACCTGGGACTCCTCTTCCGGAGACATTATTCTGATTTCATCTAATGTCTTTTCGGGACGATCCACAATTTCGTTTAAAATGTTCAAAAAGTGACCAGAGAAGCGCTCCATTGTTTCCGCGTTAAACAGTTTAGAGGCGTACTGAAGATCCATCTGTATATATTCTCCGTAATGGATTACGGTAAGTCCGATGTCAAACTTAGCTACTGGAAAGTCGATATTACAGGATTCAGCTTTCAGATCGCCCAGCTTAAATTGAAAATCACTGGCATACTGCAAATCAAACATCGTATCAAATACAGGATTTCTGCTCCGGTTTATTGGCAAGTTTAAGCTTTCAACCAACATATCGAAAGGGTAATCCTGATTTTCAAAAACGGATAATATATGAGTTCTCACATGATTCAAATATTGAGTAAATATCAGATCAGATTCCGGATAATGTCTTGTCGCCAGCGTATTCGTAAATAATCCAATAATCGGTTTGAGCTCATCGTGTGGTCTGCCGGCAATTGGAGTGCCAACAATCAAATCCTTTTGACCGGTGTATTTGGATAACAAAACGGTATAGGCGGCCATAAGCAGCATATAGAGCGTAACTCCATTTTGTTCGGCTAAATGTTTCAGTCTTCTGGTCATGCTCTGATTAACCTCGAATAAGATACGACCGCCTTCGTAATTCTGCACAGCAGGCCGCACATCATCCAGAGGCATCTGAAGCTGGGGTAATTCACCGCTTAACGTAAGCAGCCAATATTTCTCCTGTTCGTCCAAGCTTCCTTGGCGCTCTCTCTCATGTTGCCATTGTGAGTAATCTTTGTATTGGACAGACAACGGAACCAAGCGCCCCCCCTCAAACAGAACGGACAACTCTTTCATAAAGACTGCCATCGAAATACCGTCTGAAATGATATGATGCATATCGAGCAGCATCAGATGCTCGTCATTGTCAACTTTGACCATCTCTGCTCTAATAAGAGGAGCCTGCTCCAGATCAAACGGTTTGATAAATTGCCGGATTCTGCTTGTGATGCTTTGCTCTCCCAATTCGGATAATGGGACTTCAAAATGAATCTCACGATGGATTTTTTGAACAGGCTCATCGTTCAGTTTAATAAAAGCTGTTCTTAATCCCTCATGTCTTTGAATGATCTGCTGCATCGCCTGTTCAAACTGATGGATATCCAATCTCCCTTTTAATTTCATGACTAACGGAATGTTGTAGGCAACTCCCTGCTCATCCATCTGATGCAATATATACATCCTTTTTTGCGCCCTGGATAGCGGGTAGCAGTTCTCTTCGGACGGCTTCACTCTTGGAATTCCGTTTTTCTCCAGCCGTTCGCTATCCGTCAGGAACTGAATAATCTCTTTCTTGTATAATTTGATCTTTTCTCTAAGCTCAGGGCTGATTTGCTCTCGGGGACCAATAATTTTAATCTTCCCCTGCTCATGATACAGGCTGATATTGCGCTTGTTTAAGTCATGCATAAGCTCCGTGATATTCATAGGAACACACCATTCCTTTCGTTATGTCCAGGCAGCAAATTGAATGATTCGGAATGACCGCACAATCTCTTATCCAGCCACTATGAAAAAATCATGAGAATGTGCGGCTTTCCAGATACTCTGAATTCCGATCAGGCTGTTCGTTGACAGACAGTTAAATTTCTTCCTCTATATATTCATTCGAGTCTGAATGTATTGAGTCTCCGCTCAAAATATAGAAGGCCAGCTGTTTGACCGTCGGATGCTCGAAAAATTGACTGATACTCAATTCGGTATGAAACTTTTTATTAATTAACTGTACGGCGTGCATAACTTTAAGCGAATTACCGCCGATTTCAAAGAAATTATGAGAAGTACCGACGGGCTTCATATTTAACACTTCTTCCCAGACGGATACCAGTTGTTCTTCTACGTAATTGCTTGGTGCCGCATATCCGCTTTCGGCGTGTGCGCTAGAGTCAGGCTCCGGCAGGGCTTTCCGGTCCACCTTCCCGTTGGCTGTCAGTGGCAAGTGGTCGAGCAGAATGAAGTAAGCCGGAATCATGTAACCCGGCAGGCGGCTTCCCGCGTATGCCCGGATCTCCGTTCGGCTCAGCTCAACCGCTGCAGTTACGTACGCGTAAAGTACATCCTGACCGGCCGGATCTTTCCTTGCCAGCACGATGGCTTCCCGGATGTTCTCATGTTCCAGCAGAACCTGCTCGATTTCCCCGAGCTCGATCCGGTAACCCCGCAATTTGACCTGATGGTCCATTCTCTCCAGAAATTCGATCTGTCCGTCCGGCAGCCAGCGAACCCGGTCTCCGGTCCGGTACATCCGTCCCCCCGACTCGAAGGGATGAGGCACAAATTGGGTAGCCGTCAGTTCTTCGTTATTTAAATATCCCCGGCTTAAGCCGTCTCCGGAAATACACAGCTCTCCAGGCACTCCCGGAGGCACGAGCTGCTGATTCCGATCAACGATCCATACCGATGTATTCGCAATCGGCTTCCCGATCGGAAGGCTTCCGGCATCCTCATCGATTTCATTGATCGGATAGTAGGTGGTAAATACCGTACTTTCCGTCGGTCCGTACACATGAATCAGCTTGTCCGGGCCGAGGCTTGCCAGCGCCTTTCTCGCATGAATGACCGATCCGCGCTCCCCGCCGAATAACAGCTTGCGGAGCCCTTTCAGGCAGTCTGGCTCCCGGTCCACCAGCACATTGAAGAGTGCGGTGGTCATGAACGCCACCGTAATGTTCTCCCGGTTCATCACTTCCGCCAGCTTAGCTATATCCAGCACCGTCTCCTGTTCAATCAAAACCAGCCGGGCTCCGTTCAGCAGAGCACCAAAGATATCAAAGACCGAACCGTCAAAGGCATAATTGGATAGCTGCAATACCGCGTCTTCCTGGCGAATCGTGATATAATCCGTCTCTTGCACGACGCGGATCGCATTGGCATGGGAGATCATGACGCCCTTCGGCGTTCCCGTTGAACCGGAGGTGTAAATGATATACGCCAAATCGTCCGCACTGCCAGTCTCCGGCTCCCGGCCCAGCTCCGCGGCAGCCATGTCCTCCTCATCCGAGTCCAGCAGCATCGCCTCTGTCCCGGATGGCAGGCCGGTCATCCACTGCTGTTGAGTCAGCAGCAGTGCCGCCCCGCTGTCGTGCAGCATATGCTCGATCCGTTCGCTTGGCCATTCGGGATCCATGGGAAGATACGCCGCACCCGACTTCAAAATGCCGAGAATACCCACGATCATGTCAGGCGAACGCTCTGCCATCAGTCCGATAATGGCTTGGCTCTGAATTCCCCGGGCGCGCAGGCGAGCGGCCAGCCGGTTCGACTTTTCATGCAGCTCCCTGTAACTCAGACGGATATGGCCCATCACCACCGCAGCAGCATCCGGCGTTTTCTCCACCTGCTCTTCGAACAGCTCTGGAATGGTTTTTTCTCTGGGATAATCCGTCTGTTTGCCATGGAACAGGTACCCCAGCTTCTGTCTTTCGTCCTCACTGACCAGAACGATGTCTTTCACTCGGATCTCTTCGTTAACCGTAATTTGCTTGGCAATATGAAGCAGATGCAATTCCAGTTGGTCAATTAGGCCAGCGTCGAACACACTCTCGTTGTACGCCATTTTCAGTACAAAACGTTCCTGAAGGACAGCAGCCACGCTCAGATTATAGTGGGTATGTTCATTGCCATATACGCGCTGGAGGGTAAATCCTGTACGGTTGCGATCTTGATTTCCGGAAGCTTGAACTTCGGAAAAATTTTGAAACACAAGGACATGATCAAGCAGATTCCGCTTTAACCCGCTCTGTTCCTGGATTTCTGCAAGATTCACGTAACCGTATTTTTGTCCCTGCATGCCTTCCTCTTGAACTTGACGCATGGCATCTGTGAACAAACGTTCACTATTCAGCCGCACTCTGGTCGGAATTGTATTGATGAACAGACCAATCATATTTTCGATCCCGTCTACATCCGTTTCCCTGCCAGAAATAACTGTTCCGTATACAACATCTTCAGCTTCATTGTATCTGCATAGTGCAAGCCCCCAGATGGTTTGGAATAAAGCATTGAAAGTAACATGGTTTTTAGCCGCCAAATGTTTAAGCTGACTTGTAAGGCCGGGAGAGAAGCGGACTTCCTTTTCCTTTACGGAATGTTGCCCATCCCGTCGGTTCAAGCTTGTTTTCGGGAATGTCGCCTGCTCTCGGTAACCTTGGAGATGGTCCTTCCAATAGGCAATGGCTTCTTCTTTGTTCTGTTGGTCCAGCCATTGCAGATAATCACCTAATGGTCTCGGTTCTTCGAGCTGATACGGTTCTCTGGTAATATGATTAGCGTATATATGGAACATTTCATGAATCAGGATATTCAGGCACCAGCCGTCCATCAAAATATGATGATGGCTCAACAGCAGGGTGTAAGAACGTTCCGCTGTTTTCATAAGACAAATCCTGATAAGCATATCCCGGCTTAAGTCAAAGCCCTTCGCTTTGTCGGAAGCTTTATAGGCTTCCAAAAGCTGTTCCTGATTCCCGGCGCTTTCTCCGGCCCAATCAAGATAAACAAATACAGCTTTGCGGTTATCCAGAATCACCTGACGGGGGTGTTCAACAAGCTTATACTCGAAGGCAGCTCTCAGTCCCTCATGACGCTGTATGATTTCATGAAAGCTCTGCTCTAATGTGTCAACATCGATTTCACCATGTAAATCCATTAACACCTGCTGAAAATATGCATTTGATGATTTATTTTCCAGTGAATGATATAAAATACCCGCTTGCAAATTCGTGAGCGTGTAAATTTCCTCAATTGTGAAGGGATAGTATTTTTCCTCCATAGATTTTAACTCAACCAACGAGACAGGATGGTTACCATAATCCGAAGGAGTTTTTTCACTGCTTTTCTTATCTTTGCAATGTCGGATGATGAGCTCCAAATACTGCATAAAGAGGCGGTTGAACTGATCTACGATATGCTCGTCATATTCCAATGCATTATAAGAGGTATGCACAACAAATGTCCCATCCATGACAACCGCATTGATTTCAAAAAGATGTGCCCTGGCGAGTTGTCCTCCAACCGTCTGGCCTGTCGGCATGCTGGATGCTTGAAACTCCTTCCTGTTGAGTCCGCTGTCCAATTCTCCTAAATAGTTGAATAAGATAGGAGCTTCCGTCTCATCCGCAAAATCCTGGATATCCGACAAGTATTTCAGTATGCCGTAACCAATACCCTTATTGGGGATGTTCCGTATTGTTTCTTTTACAGTTTTGATCAACAATGGAAGATACTGCTCTCCGGACAGTTCGAAAACAACTGGGTATACCGAAGTGAACCATCCGATTGTTCTGCTCACGTCGACTCCTGTTCCAATATTCTCGCGCCCATGACCTTCCAGCATAATCTTGAATCGGTTCTCATCTGCAATTTCTCTTGCGCTCAACAAAAGCGCAGTCAGCAGAATATCATTAATTTCTGTATGATAGGCCCGGTTTGTTTCTCTTAACAGCCATTGCGTTTCTTTTTTTCCCAGCCCAACTACAGCTGTGCGGCTGTTGGTAAACACATTGGGCTTATCTGATTTTGCTCTTTGGTTATTCAGAAAGCTCGTTTTCACCCGGGAGACAAACTGCCAATACGGCTTCTCTCTTCCTAATAAATAGCTGTCTGAATAAGCTTTTAATTGAGAAGCATAATGTTTGAAAGAATCTGTTTTGTAGTCGATGTTCAAGCGTTCACCGTTCAGTGCCTGTTGATAGAGCAGCTCAAAATCTTCAAGCAATATTCGCCAGGATACGCCGTCAATAACCAGATGATGAATCGCAATTAACAGATGATCGCCTTCATCCAACCGGAACAGACCGAGTTTCACAAGACGCCCTTTCTCTATGGACATTTTTTTCTGTATCTCTGAAGCCTGCTTATTAATGAAAAGCTCCTGATGCTCTATACCTTTGAGATGATGAATATCCAACTCAAACATCTGGTCCTCATAGTCCATAATTGTCTGTGTTATATGGCCGTCTGCATTCTTACTGTAGGACATTCTTAATCCATCATGATGCTCCATCAGCTTGTTGAAAGATTGCACTACAGCACGCTCATTAAATCCTCCATTTCTGTACAGCATGAAGGATTGATTGAAATGGTTGTGTTCCACACAGTTTCGTTCAAAGAAACGCTGTTGAATAGGCGTCAATACTGCTTCCCCTGTCACCCGTTCATCGTAATCATGTCGAATGCAGATTTCTTTGACATATTTGCTTAGCTGGCGGATAGTCGGATGCGCAAACAAATCTCTCATTTCCAGTCTTAGACCCTGTTTAGCGATCTTGGATACAATTTGGAGAGCTTTAATCGAATCACCACCCACAGCAAAGAAGTTGTGGTTGATACCGATTTGCCTGAAGTCCAGTACCTCCTGCCAAATTTGAATCATCAACTGTTCCTTATCATTCCTTGGTGCTTCATACTCAGAATCGTTTAAAAAGGTCTTTTCCGGTTCGGGTAATTGTGACCTGTCAACTTTCCCGCTCACCGTCCGGGGCAGGCGGTTTAGCTTCACAAAATAGGCAGGAATCATATAGGCAGGCATATGTTTTTCCAAGCACTCCCTTACATCCATCAGGGTACATTCTTGACGAGTAACAATATAGGCACATAGGTAGTCGTTATTGTGATTATCTTTTCCAGCAGTGACAACAGCCTCTTCAATCTGTTCCAGCCTGATTAGTTGATGTTCAATTTCCCCAAGCTCAATACGATAGCCACGTATCTTAACCTGGTGGTCCACTCTGCCAACAAACTCAATTTGTCCATCGGGAAGCCATTTGGCCAAATCACCGGTGCGGTACATTTTCTTCCCGGGCTCAAAGGGGTGTTCTATAAATTTCTTCGCCGTCAGCTCCGGTTTGTTCAAGTATCCTCTGGCTACGCCTTCTCCAGCGATGCATAACTCCCCGGTAACCCCAATCGGCTGAAGACGCTGTGAGCGATCCATAATGTAAATGGCCGTATTTTGTAACGGCTGTCCGATCGGTATTCCTCCCGTCCGCTTCTGTTCCCCGTAAATAACCCGGTTGTATACTGCATCAACAGTACACTCTGTGGGGCCATATACGTTGGTTACGTTAGCTGTAAGTCCGGGCAGGGTTCCGTACACTTCATTTAAGAGGTCATGAGTTAGCACGTCACCGCCAATAATAAACTCCTTGATGTCCAGTTTAGCCTTCCGGCTGCTGTCGGCAAAAGTAAGCAGCTTCAAATGAGCCGGTGTGCCATCAGAAACATGTATACCATGTCGCACATAATAGTCCAGCAGACGGTCGGCGTCCCAACTTGTTTCTTTGGGAACAAGGTGCAGCGTATGGCCTAAAAGTAACGATGCAAAAATTTGTTTTACGGATGCGTCGAAGACAAATGGTGCGATCAAGGCAAAGTTCAGCGGAGCTGGATAATGGCTGTATATAGCTGTATCTAATCCGCCCACCAAGTTATGAACACTGAACTGTTCAATCACAACACCTTTGGGCTGTCCTGTTGATCCCGATGTATATATCACATAGGCGGCATCACTTGAACGGTTCAGCGGTTCCGGTTCAGCACCTTGAACAGAATCCAGCGCATTGAGCCGGATCATCTCTCCATTAAAGATATCGCTGTTCCAACCTTTGTCATCGGCAACACATAACAACAACGCCCCACTGTCCGACAGCATATATTTTTTGCGCTCGTCTGGGTAGTCCGGATCAATGGGCAAGTATGCGCCGCCGGCTTTTAGTACTCCAAAGACAGCAACAATCATCTCAATCGAACGTTCCATCATTACTGCGATTACCGTTTCAGGACCAGCTCCTTTGGCACGAAGATGGATTGCCAGGCTGTTTGCCCTTTCATTCAATTCACGATACGTGATACTGATATGCTCATATACCAGAGCCGTAGCGTCAGGTGTTCGATCTACTTGTTCCTTAAACAGGGAGGTTAACGTTTTTTCTTTTGAATAGGTCTGCTTCGTAGGGTTAACGCCGTACACCAGCATTCTTTTCTCTTGCTCAGTCAGGATATCTAACTGATTCAGTTGAATATCCGGCATTTCCACCGCCTGCTTCAGTACCTGAATAAAATGCGCGGCGAATTGCTGCATGCGTTCCTTGCGGAACAAGTCCAAACAATATTCAAGCTCCAGCTTCCAGCCTTCTGATGTTTCATTCATTCTTATCGTCAGATCAAATTTGGAACGATTGGCCCCGTCTTCAAGCAGTGTAAACTGCAAGCCGTCAATGTCCAGACTGATCTGTTCCGTATTTTGGACAAGCATCACATCAAACAGTGGATTTCTTGATGCATCTCTCTTCACGTCTGTCAGGTCAACCAGTCGTTCAAACGGGTAATCCTGATTTTCGTAGGCTTTCAGAGTGTTTTCCTTTACCTGCTGGAGATATTCACGAAACGTTTGATGCCCGAACGGCTTGTTTCTCAAAGCCAGTGTATTAACAAACATGCCTACAACCCGGCGTAAATCCTCGTGGTCTCGGCCTGCAACCGGTGTGCCGATCACAATATCCTCCTGATCCGTGTATCTGGACAAAAGCGCTGTAAACGCGGTAAGGAACAGCATGTACATCGTTGCACCGTGCTCCTTTGCCATCTGATCAAGCTTGTTTGTTAATTCTATATCCAGTTGAACGTGAAGCTGGTCACCATGATAGCTTCTATTTTTCGGACGAGCATAATCGGTTGGCATTTCAAGAACAGGGATGCCCCCCTCGAAAACATCCATCCAATGTTGCTCTTGCCGCTTCCACCCCTCAAACCTGTAACGCTCGGCATACCAATGAACGTAGTCTTTGTATTGCACAGATACTGGAGCAAGCTGATTGCCTCTATAAAGTTCCGCCAGTTCTTCAAGCAAAATTGCTACGGACACACCGTCTGAAATAATATGGTGCATGTCAAACAGCATGATGTGCTCATGTTCATCCACACGCACAACTTCAATCCTCATAAGAGGTGCCTGGTCCAGTTGAAAAGGTTTAACCCAGTCGGTCAGCATATTTGGATTGTCGCCAGACTTAAATCGATTGTACTGAATTGTAAATGTTGTATCCTTTTCTATTCTTTGCACCGGTTTACCATCCAGCATGACAAAGGAAGTTCTGAGCGATTCATGCCTTGCTACCAGAAGAGAGAATGCATGGCTTAACTGCTGTACATTAAGCTCACCCTTTATTTTCATTGCAAAAGGCATATTGTAAGTTGTTCCTGCGTGGTCCAACTGATTTAAAATATAAATCCTTCTCTGTGCCGGGGACAGCTCATAGTAAGGCCTTGGAGCGGCTTGTGGGATTGTCATATATTCGCTCTGTTTGCTATCCGTGATATGTTCTGCAAGTCCTCTGACCGTAGGTGTACGGAATAATTGTCCCAAAGGAACTACTGCTTGCAACTCCTTATGCAACCTTGAAATAAGCAGGGTTGCCATAAGTGAATGCCCGCCAATGTGAAAGAAGTTGTCATGGACACTGATGTCCGCTTTTCCCAAAATATCCCGCCAAATCGCAGCAAGCTTAACTTCGGTCTCATTAGATGGCGCCTCATAGGTAATTAATGGGCGGTTTACCGTTTCCGGATCAGGCAGCGCCCTTCTGTCCACCTTCCCGTTCGGTGTTAACGGCAGATTATCCAGTGTGACAAAATAGGAAGGCACCATATATTCAGGCAATGTTCCAGATAAGTATTGTTTAATATCTTCCGTATCATGTTTGGATTCCGTTTTGTCCATTACAATATACGCGCAGAGATATGAAGAATATTTACCTTCCTCTTTCGCCAAGACGACGGCTTCTTTAACCCCTTCATGCTGCAGCAAAAGGTTATCGATCTCTCCAAGCTCAATCCGAAAACCGCGTATTTTAACTTGGTCATCCATTCTACCCAGGTACTCGATATTTCCGTCAGGCATCCATCGTGCCAGGTCTCCGGTTCGGTACATTCGTTCTTCAGGTACAGCCGGATGACTTGCGAATTTCTCGGCGGTTAACTCCGGTCTGTTCCAGTAACCGGAAGCCAAGCCTGGTCCGCTGATACAAAGCTCCCCTGGGACGCCTATTGGACAAAAGAGGTCATGCGCATCCAAAATAAACACTTTTGTATTGGGCAGAGGTTGGCCAATGGGTATATTGGTATACGCCTGATCAATGGTGAAGCTTGTCGTCACCACCGTATTCTCGGTCGGTCCATAGTTGTTCACAATCTGGTAATTTTTTGTTTCGAAATAGTTAAGCTTATCACCGCCGGTCAACAATGTCCGCAGCGAGCGATTATCAAGTCTCATAAATTGCTCGCAAATCTGTGTCGGCAAAAATGCAATGCTTATCTGATGTTTATGGAAATATTCATTGATACGGATTACATCAAGCCGTATCTCTTCACTGATCAAGTGTACAGATGAGCCCGACAGCAAGTAGGGAAATACCTCCCACACAAACGCATCAAAGCTCATACTTGCGTAGCTCGCGCTCCGGTCCTCTGCTGTAATCTGGTAACACGTATTATGCCAGGTACACAGATGGACCAAGGATTGATGAGTAATCATGACCCCTTTCGGTTTACCCGTGGAACCCGATGTATAAATAAGATAAGCCAAATTTCCGCTGACGTGCCGGCTGTCAATACGGTGACAGTCCATTGCACCGATTCGGGCATCATCCATATCGATTAGGGAAATTTCGTCATTTTGCAACAAATTCACTTGTTTGGATAATTCTTTTCTTGTCAATAACCATCCTGCCTGACTGTCTTGAAGCATATAATTTATTCGGTCAGCCGGGTAAGCAGGATCAATCGGCAAAAACGCTCCGCCGGCCTTGAGTACAGCCAGCATGCCGATCACGGCATCTACAGAACGCTCCAACAAAACACCTACAATCCTATCCGGTTGAACACCACTGCTCCTAAGTACACGGGCAAGCTGATTGGATCGCTCATCTACTTCCCGGTAGGTCATCTGCTGCTCTTCCATAACCAGCGCAAGATGATCCGGTGTGCGCTTAACCTGCTCTTCAAACCATTGATTCACCGTTTGTTCCTGCGGATAGTCCATCGCTGCCTGATTGAACGTATCCATCAGTAGTGTTTTCTCTGCCGGTGCCAGACAATCTACATCCTTTACCTTCAAATCCAGATTGGAAGAAATATTCGTAAGTAATGTGACATAGTTATCCCCCATACGACGGATGGTGTCGAAATGGAAAAGCTCGGTGGAATATTCGATATTAAGCACCATTTCATTCTCGAATTCCAGCACGTTGAATGTGAGATCAAATTTAGCGTTGTCTAGATTGAACATAACGGGAGACATTTTCAAGCCGTCCTTCATCCGGGTGAATAGATCTGCATTTTCCAATACAAACATCGTGTCAAATAAAGGGTTTCGATTGGCATTTCTATCGAACCCTGTCTTGCGCACCAACTCATCAAACGGATATTCTGAATGTTCGAAGGCAGCAACGGTTGTATGTTTAATCTGTTCAATAAGCTGTTTGATGCTCTCTGTTTCATTCAGTTGATTCCGCATGGCAATCGTATTCACGAACACACCAAACATGTTTTGCAATGGTTGATGCAATCTTCCCGAAGCGGCTGTTCCTACAACAATATCCGTTTGATGTGAATATTTATAAAGCAATATATAATACGCGCTCAGCATTACCATATACAGTGTTGATCCCGTTTCCTTGGCAAGCTGTCTAACTTGATTGGATAATTCGCTTCCTAATGGGATGTGGATGTTATTGCCTTCATAACTGCTCACTTCACGCCGTTTGAAATCATAAGGAAGCTCCAGCTTCGGCGGCTCGCTGCTGAAGACTTCAAGCCAGTAAGCTTCTTGCTTTCTAATAACATCCGACTGGCTGTAGTTCTCTTGCCAAGCTGTATAATCTTTATAGTGGAGATCAATGTCGGGCAAATTATCATGGCTGTACAGTTCCAGAAGCTCATTCATCAAAATGCCCTGCGACGCCCCGTCAGCAACAATATGATGGAAATTAATGATAAACAAGTGCTGGTTATGACCGATTCTAGCCACTTTTGCCCGCATCAATGGCGGCTTGCTCAAATCAAAAGATTGGGTCGACTCCTTGCACAGTTTACTGGTTAAGGCAATCAGCTGATCCGTGTCCGTATCAATATCACCTAAATCGTCATACTCTAGTCGGAACTCCACTGCTGCATGAACCTTTTGCACAAGCTCATCTTGAATAACTTCAAATCCGGTTCTTAATATTTCATGTCTCTCGATGAAGGTTTGCAGCGCTTGCTCCAAACGGCCAATTTGAAGTTTCCCTTCTACAAACAGCCCCATTGGAATGTGGTATGCCCCCCTGTTGTTTTCAAAAAGGGATAACATATACATGCTTTTCTGAGCAGCTGAGGTTGCATAATATTCCTGCTCAGGTATTGTCTCAATTGTGATATCCTGTTTGGCATCAGACCTGCTTTTCAAATATTGATTCAGAGAATGAATGGTATCATGTCTAAACATTTCACCGATCGGAATCTCAATGTGAAGCTGCTTTTTCACTTCAGCCGCAATCGCCATAATTTTTAGTGAATCCCCGCCTAAATCGAAGCAACTTGCATCCGTGCTTATGTGTTCAAGACCGAAAATTTCTTTCCATATGCTCAATAATTTCTTCTGCGTAGGGTCTGCCGGCTCCGCATAGACGGGTGCACTCTCTTTCATCGTTAAATGATGCTGCCGGACAACTTCCTCAAGCAGCCCTTTATTAACTTTACCGTTTACGGTTAAAGGGATTTCATCGACATTAAAGAACATCGTTGGAATCATATAACCGGGCAGCTTATTTTGCAGGAATCGCTTTAAAGACAACGAATAGGCATTTTTGTCTGAGATAATAAAAGCATACAGATGCTTGGTCCCTTGCTCATCAGCCGAATCAATGACCGCCGTTTTCCTTACATCTTTACTCTGCAAAAGACAATTTTCGATCTCGCCCAGTTCTACTCGATACCCTCTGATCTTAACCTGACTGTCTTTTCTCCCCAGGAATTCAACAACCCCTTCAGGTTTAAGCACACCATAATCGCCGGTTTTATAAATATGTCCTAGCTGCGGGTGCAGAATAAAAGACTGTCTGGTTTTTTCCTCATCATGAATATAACCGTTGGCCACACCTGTCCCGCCTATATACAATTCACCCTCTACATTCACCGGACAGGGTTGCCGGTTTTGATTAAGGACATAAATTTGTTGGTTTGCTAAAGGTATGCCGTAAGGAATACTCTTCCATTCCTCAGCTATTTGTGTAATGGGATAATATATCGACCAGATAGAAGCCTCAGTTGCTCCTCCCAGGCTAACTACTTCAGTGTTCCTGAAAATTTTTTTTATTTTAGCGGGTAGCTGGAGGGGAATCCAGTCGCCGCTAAGCAGAACTGCACGCAGATCGTTATTCTGCTCCGATAGTGAGTACAAATCAACAACCATCCCCATAATGGCAGGTACAGAGTTCCATATCGTGATTTTTTCTTTTTCAATGACCTCTTTCAACCGGAACATATCACGCTGATCATCAATAATCACAAGGACAGCTCCACTGCTGAGCGCACCAAATACATCATAGACAGACAAATCAAAACATAAGGACGATATTCCCATAATGCGGTCATTAGCCGTAACATTGAACTTTGAATTGATATCAAGTATCGTATTTGCGGCAGCCCCATGCGTAATTTGGACCCCTTTTGGATTGCCCGTACTGCCGGAAGTAAAGATAACATAGGCCATATCCTCAAGGGTCACACCGCTGTCCACTGCTTCTGCTGAATAGGTGTGAAGTAATTCTTGCTCATAGAGACTGGGCTCTATGAAAAATTTACATTGGCATTTTTCCCTGATATATTGTTTTCTCTCATCAGGATAATCCGGATCAAGAGGAATGTATGCGGCGCCGGCTTTAAGAACCCCAAATAAATTAACAATTGTATTGATGCCTCTCTTGGCGATCACACCAATATAGTCGCCTTTGCTGACTCCTTTCTCCATAAAATACCTGGCGATTTGATTGGATTTCTCATCCAATTCCCGATAAGTCATGGTGTTCTCGTGGTGCCGGACCGCAATATTCTCTGCCATACTCTTTGCAGTATTGCTAAGCATTTCATGCAGAGGACAGACCGGCAGATCCAAACGGGTATTATTATATTGCTCAATAATTTGTCTGCTGACTGCACTGATTTCGATTTCCGATACCCGATCCGCTGTAATGATCTCGTTCAAAATTTGCAAATATTGCTCAAACATAGATGTGATGACGTCCTCGTCAAACAACTGCTCAACAAAATCCCATGTAATATACAAACCGCCGTTGATTTCGTAAACCTGATTATCAATAAAAACTTGCGAGGTTCTGGTGCTGAAAAACTTGATTTGTTCAAAATTGAACAACTTGTCAAATGAATCTTCCGGATTCTCATTCAACACACTTGTAAATACAATGGGCATTACTGCTCTTTTTTTCATATTATGCTTTCTGCCGAGTTGGCGAATAAAATCCACCCCGTCATAGTGCCTATGTTCAAGTGCCTCCAATAAGGAATCCTGAACCCGGTCAGTAAAATTCCAGAAGGAATGCGAAGATTCGGCTGCATTAATGTCAAGTAACATGAGGGTAGTAAAGTCCCCAGCCATTTTTTTCACATCTTCATGAAAAGGAATGCGGTTGAATACCGTCAGGTTGATGCCAAAACGTTCCTGATTACTCCAATAAGCCAGCACATAGGCGTAAGCTGCACAGAGAACCGATGTGGGCGTGACATTCCGCTCTCTTGCTCTCTGTTTTAATTTGTTCCAATCTATACCATTCATAAAATTAGAAAACTTCTTAAAGCGAGGCACATCTACATGTGCTGGACTACATTTTAACGGCAAAGCTGGAGAACTGGGGAAGGTTTCCAGTTTGTCCATCCAGTAGTGCTTATCTTTTAAATAACGTCCCGATTGTTTAAATTCCGCCATGGCCAGAACATAATCCCTGAAAGTGTATTTAAGCTGAAGGAGCTGACTTTCACTGTGATCATATAGCCATTTGAACTCCTTGATTAAAATTTTCAAGCTGCTGTCATCACAGATCAATGGATCTATGTTCAAATAGAAGTAATATTGGCGACTTGGCAACAAGTAAGCTTTGATTTCAAACAAAGGCCACTGGCTGGGATTGATAATTTTAGTGAGCATCCGCTGCCTTTCGGCCTGCATATCGGATTCAATTTGAGGCTCGATCCAATTCGTTGCATTCAGCACTTCAACCGTATAGAGGGGAGGTTTCTCTATGATTTTCTGCGTCCCGTTCTCAAACACAACGGTACGTAAAATCGGATGTCTGGCAATCAGTTTCTGCAGAGCTGCATTCACTTTTGTTATATCCGCGTTTGCCTCAAACTCGACGGTAAAATTCGTGGCAGCTCCACCCATTTCAAATGTCGCGTCTCTGCCGATCAGGTAAGCCAGTTGAATTCCGGTTAGAGCGAAAGGCTCATGCATACTTCCGGGATCCCCAATATCAGAAAAATAGCCTTCATCCGCTACGTTTTCCTGATTTTCTTCTAAATAAGCTCCGATTTTTTTTATTGTTGATAAACGGAAAAGCTGATTTAAAGGCAAATTCACGTTCAACTGCTCATTTATTCGGGCAATCAGTTCAATGGCATTCAAGGAATGCCCGCCCAGATGTACGAAACTGTCATTTATTCCAATCCGGCTGATCTGAAGTACATCTTGCCAAATGGCTGCAAGCTTCTGTTCCGTATCATTTTTCGGAGCCACATACTCAGACCCGGTAACTATACTGCCATCCGGCTCAGGCAAAGCTTTTTTATCTACTTTTCCATTAGTTGTAAGAGGCAGCCGGTCCAACTTTACATAATAGGCAGGAATCATATAATCGGGTAACGTTCTTCCTAAGAAAGTCCGTAACTCCTCAACGGTAATATCCCTTTCCGCTGTCATATATGCGCAAATATGTTTATGACCTGCTTGGTTCTCTCTAACAGTAACGAACGTTTCCGTAACCGCTTCATGTTTTAACAAATGATTCTCGATTTCTCCAAGTTCAATGCGAAAACCACGAAGTTTAACCTGCTGATCGATTCTTTCCAGAAACTCAATATTGTAATCAGGCAGCCATCGTGCCAAGTCACCTGTGCGGTACATGCGTTCTTCCGGAATAAACGGATGGGGGATAAATTTCTTGGAGGTAAGTGATTCGTTGTTCAAGTAACCTGCAGCCAAACCGTCTCCTGATATACACAGCTCTCCCGGTGTACCAATGGGGACTGGATTATTATGTTCATCGATAATGAACACAGTGGTGTTGGCTATAGGTTTTCCAATCGGAATTGTTGTTGCTTCCTCATGGATTTTATTAATGGGGTAATAGGTAGCAAATACAGTACTTTCTGTCGGGCCGTAAACATGGATAAGCTTGTTGGGACCCATATAGGCTAATGCCTTCTTCGCATGGGTGACAGAAACTCTCTCACCCCCGAACAGCACTTTTCTGACATCTTCGAAACAGGAGATTTCCCTCTCTACAATAGCATTAAAAAAAGCAGTTGTTATGAACATAACCGTTATCTGCTGCTGTTTTGTCAACGCAGCTAATTGGGTGATGTCCAGTGCCTGCTCCTTGTCAATCATGACCAGCCGGGCTCCATTCAAGAGAGCACCGAAAATTTCGAACACCGAGCCGTCAAACGCAAAATTGGACATCTGAAGGACGCTGTCATCATCGGTTATTGTTATGTAATTTGTATTCCGAACCACCCGGATTGCGCTGTAGTGTGAAATCGCTACTCCTTTAGGGTATCCCGTCGACCCCGAAGTGTAAATAATATAAGCTAGGTCGGCAGCATCGTTAACATGAGTTAATGAATGAGAGGGAAAACAGCCGAAATCCTCTTCTTCCAAAAAAATGGACTCCATGCTGTCATATTGGCTTTTATCCTTACAAGTTAATGACGTTAGCAGCATGCTTGCGCCGCTGTCACGCAGCATATACTCAATCCGATCCTGCGGCGCTTCAGGATCAATAGGTAAATAAGAAGCCCCTGATTTGAAAACGGCTAATAAACCAATTATCATCTCAGGGGACTTCTCTACCATAATGCCTACTATTTTATTACGACCCATTCCCTTTTGACGGAGAAAAGCCGCTATCTGATTGGATTGCTGATCAACTTCCTGATAAGTGAGCTGTCTCTCTCCCGAGACAAGCGCGATATGATCAGGAGTTTTCAGGGTTTGTTCCTCAAATAACTGATGTACCGTTTTCTCTTTGGGATACTCCGTTTTTGTTCTATTAACCGGATGTTGTGACCAATATAGTCTTTCTTCTTTAGCTACATGAAATGAACTGCTCGGATTCTCTCTGATATTGGAGTGTCCAGTAATCATAATGATATCCTTCCTTTTTATGTATAATAATGTAATTATATGACCTCGTATTATCCATGTCAATAATTTTACATTTTTACTTACAAAAGTAGATAATTTACGCATAATGGTAGATTGGCGATGTATAACTCGACAGAACAGGTTCAATATTCTGCTCTAATTTAGTATATTTTCCTTTATTTTAAAAAATATATGAAAGAAGATGAGCGATCGTGTCGTTGCTAACCATTCGGAGGACTCGAACGGTTGCTTGATATGAAGCGCTCAAAATATATGTCCACAAACAGGCCTCAGCCAGATTTGAAAAGAAGCGACCCCAAGTTCATAAGGGAGTCGCTTCTTTTCAAATGAATTTAATAAAATATCTTTATTTATCCGTCTTACTTAGCGGTCTTTCCTGGAACTTTTTCCTTTATTTATTTTCGTTTTGAAGGATTTCATAAATTTTTCATTCATGCCTTCCCCTGAATACAATTGTTTGCAAAATGCAGCAATTTTGTCGTAGGCATTCTTTTCCGATAAGAGCATCATATGGTTGGAGCTATCCACATCAATTATGTGCAAACCCGGTATTTGCTGCTCCCACACTTCCCAATATGCCTTGTTGTTGATCTCAATACGATCATCTTCTGTTACAAAATAAGGCTCCAATTCACCAAAAAATTGTCCATTTTTATTACGGAAATAGTAACATGTAACGGCTTCCCGGTTGGGAAGCGGAAGCACCTCATACTGATCTGCCTGATATGCCTGCTGAACTTTGACACATTGTTCAATCAGCTCTTGAAGACGGGACTCGCTTTTGGATAACCCCCGTGTTTTAGCAATAGCGATCAACTCCTTGAGAAACACTTCATTTTCCAGTTCAAGATTGACATCATCCCGATGAATCAGTGTGTCTGGTACTTTCTCGGGGGTTTGCAGTATGGTTGACAACAGGGACATATTCACCGATTGAAAAATAAATCCCTTATCCGATGATGTCATCTCGTCCGAGTCTGACAAGTGCAGCGAATCCAGCATAACAATGCTGTTCACAACCTCACCTTTTAGTTGCAGCTGCCTGGAAACCTCGTAAGCGATCAGCCCTCCCAATGAATAGCCGCCTAAATCGTAAGGACCGTCCGGCTGAACGATCTGAATTAAATGCAAATAATACATTGCCATGCTTTGGATGCCGTGTAGCGGAGAACGGTCGGTCATCCAGCCTCTTGCCTGAATGCCGTAGAAAGGTCTTTGACTCTGCGAAGCAATGACTTGATAACCCTCGACCCCTCCTAGAGCTGCATGGAACCAAAATACCGGTCTGCCTTCTATCCCTTCGTTTAACCTAATGAGCTCAGGAAACTGCAGCCATGCCTGGGCTGTAGTCTTTTTTGGCAAGATCGCTCCCTTCTCCTCTATACTGTTTAGAGGAAAGTTCTTTTTTGCTCCGGTATAGCCAAGCTTTGAGGAAAGCGCAGAAACGATATCCATAATCGTTACACAACCTTGCAAGTCAACGGCATTAACTTCAGGACTGATTTGGGTCTGAAACCGCTGAACCATTTGCATAAAAACGATGGAATCCATGCCGTATTCCACCAGCGGAGTACGCATATTCATTTCCTCCCGGCAAAGTCCAAGGAGGTTCGTGACAATGGCAATGATTCCTTCGTCATTTCTTATTGGCTGGTCAGCAGGCGATGAACCTTTTGCAGCAACGGGAAGCTTTTCTTGCAGCGTCTCAATCCAGCACCGCCGTTTTTCAAATGGATACCCAGGAAGTGAAATGAGTTCCGCCCGTTCTCCTCCATGTATAGCTTCCCAGGATACTTTCCCTCCTTTAGCCCAGTACAGAGCTACTTTATCAAGACAGTTGTCGGCAATGAGCGCCTGGAGGATTTTTTCACCGGTAGGACCCGATAACAATTCTTGAACAACTGCATCCTCCTCCTGCACTTGGCCTTTAAATACAGGAATAGTATTGGATAGTACCGATCCTTCTTTCTCGGATTTCAAATAATCCTTTAAGCCTGCTATAAACTCGTCTTTGTTGTTGACAACCAGAGCCAGACGAAACGGCAAAGCTTCACGTCCTGTTTGCAGTGTGTATGCTATATCCGATAATGATAGCTCCGTTTGCAAAATGGCTGTGTTTAGCATTTGCTGCACAACCGCCTGCAAACGTTCCCGCTGATGAGCGGACAGGACGATGATTTGAGCAGATTCAGCTTTGGGACACTCTTTGGCTTTGGAAGAGACTAGGCAATATTCTTCAATGACGACATGGGCGTTCGTTCCGCTTATTCCCGTTGTACTCACGGCACCCAATCTGGGTTTGTTGTCTTGTGTCTGCCACGGCTTATTTTCTTGGTTGAATACAAACGGGCTGCTGCTCATATCAATATAGCGGTTGGGCTGTTCGTAGAGGTGCAGCGCTGGCAGAGTTTTGTGCTTCATAGCCATTAACAAGACAATCAGACTGACTAGCCCCGAAGCAGCAAAGGTATGTCCAATTAAGGGTTTAACCGAGCCCACCGTACAATACCCGGCTAGATCTGTATGCGGACCAAAAGCTTCAGCCAGTGCCTGCATCTCAATAGCATCCCCAATTTTAGATCCGACACTTTGCGCCATAATCAACTGAATCTCTTCAGGCTTAATTTGGTACTTCTTATAAATTCTCTTCATCAAATCGGCCTGGGCTTCCGGATTCGGAGCTGTCAGTCCATTCGTTTTTCCGCTGTAGTTTACCCCGCTCCCTTTAATGCTGCCGTAAATACGGTCTCCATCTTTTATTGCTTGCGACAATGGCTTAAGGAACACAGCTGTTACAGCTTCCCCGGGAACCAAACCGTTAGCTCGTTCATCAAAAACCCGGCATTGCCCATCAGGTGATAGCATCCCGGCCTTGGCTAATCCAGCATGCAGCATGGATGATAAAATTAAGCTGACCGCTCCGGCCAGAGCGATCTGGCACTCCCCATTTCTCAAGGCTTGACAAGCCTGATGTAGAGCAACAAGACCTGAAGAGCACGCAGCGGTGATTGCCATATTGGGCCCTTTCAAATCAAGTGCATACGCAATCCGAGCAGCCAGCGTCGCATTTTGATTGCCATTAATGGAACCATGCTCGCCTGCCAAATAACCATATTCGCCCTCCTCTACACCGACATACACACCACAGTTCTGTCCACGAATCCGGTCACCCATGTATCCTGCATCTTCAAAGGCATGCCAGGCCTCCTCCAAAAATAAGCGCTGCCTCGGATCCATCATTGATGCTTCATTCGGGGAAATTTGAAAAAACAAAGGATCAAACCGGTCGATATCCGATATATAACCGCCCCAATCAGGAACCTTGCGGTCTTCGGAATCCTGATCATTTGCATGGATGCCCCACCGATTACGCGGTATCTTTGAGATGCATGATGTGCCTGTCTGTATATTTCCCCATAGTTGTTCAATCGTGGTGGCCTGAGGGAATTTCCCGCTCATTCCAATGATCGCAATGGACTCCTCATTCGTCTTGTACGCGGGAATACCGGGAAATCTTGTTCCTAAACGAGCCTGTGTGTATGTTGGTTTTGGAACAGCGGGCTGTTCTTCCTCTCCGGGAACTCGGACTGAAGCTTCCTCAGCATAGAAAGCCGTAAGATCATTCGGATACGTCTGGACAAGATAAAGCGTAAGCTTGTTTAAGGTCGAATGTCCGAAAAATACCGCCGGCGTCAGCTCAATCCCGTAATGACGGCTCAACACCAATGCAAACTCCGTCAAGCTGATGGAGTCAAAACCGAATTCAGCCAGGTTCTCTTCCGGGTCGATCAGATCCTTCTTCAGCTTCAAAGTCCGGCCTGCCAGTTCCTTCAGCTCCCACTGCACACACTCGGTCAGGCTTTTCCCCCGCAGTTCCGGCCGCCTCCGTTCCGGTTTCTTGTCCTTCCGGGGCGCTTGCTGCGCTTCCTTCACCGGTTCCGGACCGGCTGTTATGCCCAGAAAACGATGAACCCGGCTCGGCTGGCCTGCCATAACCAACTGCTGCGCGTGCGGCTCCCTCATGATTTTCTCGAACAGCCCCACCCCTTCGTCCTTCTCCAGAAAACGCTGGCCGCTCGTTTTTAAATACATGCCGGAGCCTTCCTCTTCTCCTGCCCCCATACCGCCTTCTCGCCACAGCGGCCAGTTAATCGCCACTGTCCGGATGCTCCCCTCACGACTCTGCTCCTGCGCGTATGCCATCTGGAATCGGTTGGCCACCGCATAGTCGCATGAACCGAAGTCTCCCAGCAGGGCCGATGAAGACGAAAAGTAACATCGAAACGCCAGCGGCTCTGCACGCAGCGCCTCTTCCAGCACCAGCGTCCCTTGGATTTTCGGACTCAGTACCCGCTCGAAATCCGCCGCCTTCTTCGCCAGCACACTGACACGGCTTTCGACACCGGCCGCATGCACAAGCCCATAAATGGCTCCAAACCGCTCCTTCGCGCCCCGCAGTCCTTCTTCGACTTGCGCCGCTTCACTCACGTCCGCCTGCACGTACATGCTCCGGCTGCCCGCTGCCTCCAGTTCTTCCAGCGTCTTCTGCTTTGCTGAATCCAGCGCAGAGCGGCCCATCAAAATCAGGTTCACCCCACGCGGAGCCCAGGCTCTTGCAAAGACAAGCCCTAATCCGCCCAGTCCCCCGGTTATCAGGTAGGTCCCCCCGGTCTTCAAGCCGTAGCTGTCCGGGAGTGGCTCCGCCGCAGGAGAAACCGGGCGGATTAGGCTGACCTTCCGCTGACCGTTCTCATAACGGACGCTTTGCGGCTGGCTTGTGTGCAGCTCGTTCCACAGCAAATCCGGCCAGAGCGACCAAGCCGCTTCTCCGGCAGGCTGTGCTTGAGCTTGACGGCTGATCACGGTAAGCCGCGTCTGGGGTAGAATTAAGCCTAGCGAGCGTTCAAAACCGATCCAAGCATCCAGGTAACACCGCTCGATGCCTTCGGTGTATTCCCCCGCCAACAGGACCCGGTCCGGTTTCACTTGCTCAGCCGCCATCGCCTGTAGCATCTGGACGATGGTGCCCGGCTCACGCAGGCAGCGCGGATCTTCCAGCGGCCACAAATATAGCACTACGTCCACCTTTTCGTGCTCCTGGCGAATACAGCGGAATGCGGTTTGGCATGCTTCGCCAGCCGCTGCATGGATCCCGTCCTGTTCCGGCGCCGGCTGCGCGATGAAAGCCACCTGCGTCTGTGGACTCCGCCGTGCCAGCATGGTCCGCAGAGCCTCCTGGTTCTCACGGCCGGACAGCAGGCATACCAGCGTCTTGACCTCTGTCTGAACCTGTGGCGCATCGTTTGCTTCCTCCCACACTTCCTCAAAGGTCATCAGCCTGGTGGCTTCCGTCCGGTTCGGCTCTGCTGCTGCCGCAACCTGAGCACCAAGCTCTTGCTGTTCTTCTTCACGCAGCTGCAATCCGTCAATGCAGAAGCAGATTTGGCCGGCATCATCACACAGCGTGATATCGAACTTCCGCGTCTTTTCGTATGCATGGCTCTCTGCTAGTTCTGTCGTATCTTCTCGGGTGCGAATCCAGGCCCAAACGGCTTGCCCGCCGCTTAAGATGTCAAGCGACTCCAGTGCGACCAGTTTGCTCGATGCTGTTGTTTTGGTTTCCGCAGCAGCATGAAATCGGCTAGGTGTACCGTTAGTAACGTCCGCTGCTGCCTGTATCGCCGCATCCAATAATTGCGGATCAAGCACTAGACCCTGCGGTTTCAAGGCCGCGTCGGATCGCGGCAGCTTCACCAGGGCCTCTCCGGCTCCCAGGTAATACTGTTCCATTGGCCAATGGGGGCTTTTCTGTGTGTGTCCCTGGATATGTCCTTGCTCAGCAGCAGGCTCTATCCGTCTGCATCGCTCCATAATTTGGGCCACATTCAGAGGCTGTTCCTCCTTCTGTGCTGCCGCATCAAGGAAGGCAGATCCTTGACTCCATACCACCTCTTCGCCGACTGTCTCCGTCCGGCTGAACAATTCGTACCTCAGCGTCCCGTCTTCTTCCGGATACAGGCCGATATGCACCTGAAGCGGCTCTTTTGCCACCACGGCAGGATTGACCCACTTGATATCCCTAAGCTGCATCTTCACCGGAACATTTATGTCCGTCTCAGCTCCCTGGACGGCGAGCTGCACCGCCGCACGTGCCATCTCCAGATGGGCCGCATCGGGCAGTTGCTTGCTGTCCAATCCCTTACTGCCTCTAAGAAACGTTTCCATTCCGGTGAATGTCGAGCTGTACCGCTGCTCATTTAAATCAGACGTGTTCCGGTGTACCAGCGGATGCAATTTTGTTGTTGTCGTGCTTTCTCCGAAAGCACCCCTTTCTTTTGCTTCAATCAACGGCACCCAGTACCGCTCCCGTGCAAACGGGTAGGTCGGCAGGCTGATCCGGGACGGCTTGTCGTCTCCATACATAACCGCCCAATCCATCGTAAATCCCGTGGTCCAAAGCTCCAGTACTTTGCCGTACTTTCCCCGTTGCAGCCACTTGCTGACGACCTCCTGCATCTCTTCGTCACTGGTCAAAGACAACAGCGCATCTTTGCCGCGTTTCACTTGCCCCCGGTAGAGTCCCCCGCCTTCTCCGTTTTCTTCTTTCCCCTCCACAAACAGACTCAGTCTGGCCTTCAGTTCCTCCATCGTTCCCGCCAGTATTCCCAGACGCTCCTCCATTGCTTCCCGTCCCACCTGCAAGGTGTATGCGATGTCTTCCATATCGCTGTTCTCATACTTGCCCTGACGAACTGCTTCCAGCAGCTGCCGTGCCTGTTCCTTCAACCGCTCTCCATTCTTTGCCGACAACACGATCATTGCCGGCCGTTCCGGTGTAACCCCCCCTTCTTTCGTCTTCTTTACGCTCCGATTCCCCCTGTACTCTTCAATAATGATATGCGCGTTCACTCCGCCAAAGCCAAACGAGCTCACACCTGCCCTTCTCGGCATCTCCTTCCCGTTCTCGTCTGTTATCGTTTTCCACTCCCGGGTTTCCCATACCAGATAGAACGGGCTGCCTTCCAACTGGATATAGGGATTGAGGGTATCCAAATGCAGGTTAGGAACCAGCTTCTTGTACTTCATCTGCAGCAACACCTTAATGACACCTGCGATTCCCGCCGCCATTTCCAAATGCCCGATATTCGTTTTGACCGAGCCCAGTCCGCAGTGGGCTTCCTTAACCCGCTCATCCCCGGTCGCCTGATAGAGCTCCCGGAACGACGCCTTCAGCCCGTTCACTTCAATTGGGTCGCCCAATGGTGTCCCCGTTCCGTGGGTCTCAATATAACCAACGGTTCTCGGGTCGATGCCCGCCTTCCGGTATGCATGAGACAACAGCTCGGCCTGCGCTTTAGGATTTGGCGCCGTCAGCGAGTTTGCCCGGCCACCATGGTTTTCGTTCGTTCCGCGAATCAGCCCATAGATATGGTCCCCTGCCTGCTCCGCATCCTTCAGCCGTTTAATCATCAGCATCCCGGCACCTTCACTGCGTACATAACCGTTAGCCTGCTCCGAAAAGGTTCTGCATCGCCCGTCCTCGCTCAACATGCCAGCCTTGTTCAGGCTGATATGTCCCTCCGGGGTTAGGATGGTATTGATTCCGCCGACAATCGCTGCATCACAATCCCCATTCTTCATCGCTGTAACTGCCCGATGGATGGCGACCAGGGAACTGGAACAAGCCGTCTCAATCGGTTCGCTTGGCCCATGCACATTCAGGAAATAACTCATCCGGTTTGGACCTACCGACGGCACAATTCCGGTCGAGGTATATCCTTCAATCGTTAGGCTTGACCGCGCGATCAGATTGCTGTAGCCTGTGCCTGACGTCCCCACGAACAAGCCCAGCTTGCTTCCGGACAGGCTTTGCGCCGAGTATCCTGCATCCTCAATCGTTTTCCATACATAAAGCATCAGCAGCCGCTGCTGCGGGTCCATCAACTCCGCTTCTCTTGGAGAAATACCGAAGAAACCGGGGTCGAACTCATCCACGCCTTCAATGAAACCGCCCCATTTGATGTTGGTCTTGTTCGCTTCCTTCAGCGGATCGCCGTAATGGGCTCTCCAGTCCCACCGGGACGGCGGAATCTCCGAAATGCAGTCCCGTCCCTCCAACAGGTTCTTCCACAACTCTTCCGTATTGGCAGCCATCGGGAAGATCCCGCTCATACCGACGATCGCAACGGCTTCCTGTTCGGAGCCGTCCGTTCGGTTTTCTTGGGCATGTAAAGATGAAAATCCCGCAAAACGGTTGTTTTTCGTTGCCAGTGACGCCTCCCGGGCTTTTGTTGGCACTGGTTTGGTGATAGTTTCCTGAGCCTGTACCAAACGTTCTTTCTCTGAAAAACGCTCTGTAAACACGTGTCGGTATGTTCTGATCACATACTCGGTAAACTCTTGCAGCGTTGGATACTCAAAGAACAGTGCAGGTGTCAGGTTCATTTGGTAATCCCGGTTGAGCGTATTCGTCAGTTCCGTCAGCATGATCGAATCGAGACCATACTCGCCTAATTCCACATCAGCTTCAATTTCTTCTGCGTTGACCTTAAGCAGCTCCGCTATATATGCAGCCATGAACTTCCTGACTTTATCTGTCAACCAGTCTGTTTCCGCGTTCTCGGTTTGCACACCTGACTGATGCAAAGAAATCGTTTGGAATTTGGTCGAAAGAAAATTGTGACGCAGCTTAGGCAGATCACCCTCCGCTACCAGCACCTGGCTGCTGCTGCTTGCCAGTCCGCGGTACAACGCTTCAAGGCCTGCCTCAGTCCGCAGCGGGCGCAAGCCCGTCTGCTCCAGGAATCTGCGCTGATGCACCTCACTCATCTGCATGCCGCCAGCTTCCCACAGCGGCCAATTCACCGATAGCGTTCGTCCCCTACGTTCGCCCGCCTTCACCAGATCGTTCCGGTGTTGCGCATACCGGTCCATGAAGGCATTAGCGGCCGCATAGTCCGCTTGGCCGATGTTGCCTGTGACTCCCGCACCGGACGAAAACAGGATTAGCAGGTCCAGCTCCTCTTCCCGGCTCGCTTCATCCAAATTCACTGTGCCCGTCACTTTCGACGCCAGCACTTCCTTCCACTCGTCCACCGTTTTATTTCGAATCAGACTGTCCCTTGTCACTCCGGCACTATGCAGAATTCCGTTCACCCGGCCGTATAACTGGCTGATGCGTTTCATCACGTCCTTCACTGCTCCCGCATCCGCAACATCTACCGGCTCATAGATCACCCGGGCCGACAGCCGCTCCAGCTCCCGACGGACAGCCTCCGGCAGACTGGCCGATCTCCCGGTCAAAATCAGTGTGGTCCCCTGTGCCCGGCGGGTAATTTCCTCTGCGAATATCCGGCCCAGGCCGCCTCCACCGCCTGTAATGACATACACCCCTCCATCCTTCCATGGGTGCCGATGGCCCTGTCCCGCTTGCGGTTTCACTTCTTTTGTGCTCGCATTTACATCTCCCTCTAAAATTGCCTTTCTATATATATTTGCATTTAAAATTTTATTTTCATTCTCATTTGTATTCTCAATTGTATTTGATTCCTTTTGTTCACCTTCTGTTTCGTATTCCCTCCATCCGGCACGCTGCAGTCGCCCGCCTATAATACGTAGGTGTGTCTCTTCCGGATGCTCTGCACAGGCCTGAAGCTGCTCCGCCATTGTATCCGCTGCTGTCCCGGCTTCTATCTCAATCAGTTGACCAGTTAACTGCGGATTCTCCAGCCGCGCCGTCCGCAGCAGCCCAACCAGACCTGCTACTAGTTGAGACTCCCCACTTCCCGATGTCACAACCTGGAGCAGGTTTATTCCATCATGATGCTTCTTCATTTGCTCTCTAATCTCTTCAAAAACGGCCATCGCATAAGCCTCAAACCGATGCGTAATGTCCCCAGCAGCCCCCAGCCGGACACAGTGCGGCTTAAACAAGCCTGCCGGACTTAATTCCGCGATTCCTTCTGCCACTGACTCGCAAAGCAGCACCCGATGTTCGTGATATACAGGCAGCCCCAACCCGTCGGCGTATTCCTCTAGGTCTTGCCAATCCGGCTCAAGCAGCAGCAAACCTTCACATGCTTCAGATGCACACAGTGTAACTCCCCTCATCCAGACGCAGACATGACCCGCTTCATTAACCAGGGCGATGTCCAGTCCCTGCATGTTCTCAGGTAAGTCATGGCCTGTGTAATTCTCAGTGCTCATGTTATAACGTATCCAGGCCCATTCAATTTGTCCTCCGCTTAGAAGCTCGAGTGATTTCATTGCAACAAGCCCGTTGGCTTCAGCTGTTTCTCTTTCCGAAAAGGCTCCAAATTCCTCGTTTGCCGTATCCACTCCCATCTGTATCACTGCATTCAGCAATTCCGGATGAAGCAGCATATCCGTTCGCTCCAACATTATGTTGGATGACGCCAGTTTCACCAGAACTTCCCCGTATCCCCAATAACACTGTTGAATGACCCCTAAGAGCCTCGTGGATGTATCCCCTTTAGCTTCAAACTGCTCACGAGCATATCTCCTCCGGGTACATCGGTTCATCAGCTCTGTCAAATCCAGAGAAGTTGAGTCCTTCTCTGGACGCAGAGTCGGCAACGCAAGACCCTGGCTAAAAATCTCCGAATTGCCTGTCCCCGTTTCACCGTAAATTTCGTAGATTAAAGTCCCGTCTTCTTTCGGATACAGGCCGATATGCACCTGAAGCGGCTCTTTTGCCACCACGGCAGGATTGACCCACTTGATATCCCTAAGCTGCATCTTCACCGGAACATTTATGTCCGTCTCAGCTCCCTGGACGGCGAGCTGCACCGCCGCACGTGCCATCTCCAGATGGGCCGCATCGGGCAGTTGCTTGCTGTCCAATCCCTTACTGCCTCTAAGAAACGTTTCCATTCCGGTGAATGTCGAGCTGTACCGCTGCTCATTTAAATCAGACGTGTTCCGGTGTACCAGCGGATGCAATTTTGTTGTTGTCGTGCTTTCTCCGAAAGCACCCCTTTCTTTTGCTTCAATCAACGGCACCCAGTACCGCTCCCGTGCAAACGGGTAGGTCGGCAGGCTGATCCGGGACGGCTTGTCGTCTCCATACATAACCGCCCAATCCATCGTAAATCCCGTGGTCCAAAGCTCCAGTACTTTGCCGTACTTTCCCCGTTGCAGCCACTTGCTGACGACCTCCTGCATCTCTTCGTCACTGGTCAAAGACAACAGCGCATCTTTGCCGCGTTTCACTTGCCCCCGGTAGAGTCCCCCGCCTTCTCCGTTTTCTTCTTTCCCCTCCACAAACAGACTCAGTCTGGCCTTCAGTTCCTCCATCGTTCCCGCCAGTATTCCCAGACGCTCCTCCATTGCTTCCCGTCCCACCTGCAAGGTGTATGCGATGTCTTCCATATCGCTGTTCTCATACTTGCCCTGACGAACTGCTTCCAGCAGCTGCCGTGCCTGTTCCTTCAACCGCTCTCCATTCTTTGCCGACAACACGATCATTGCCGGCCGTTCCGGTGTAACCCCCCCTTCTTTCGTCTTCTTTACGCTCCGATTCCCCCTGTACTCTTCAATAATGATATGCGCGTTCACTCCGCCAAAGCCAAACGAGCTCACACCTGCCCTTCTCGGCATCTCCTTCCCGTTCTCGTCTGTTATCGTTTTCCACTCCCGGGTTTCCCATACCAGATAGAACGGGCTGCCTTCCAACTGGATATAGGGATTGAGGGTATCCAAATGCAGGTTAGGAACCAGCTTCTTGTACTTCATCTGCAGCAACACCTTAATGACACCTGCGATTCCCGCCGCCATTTCCAAATGCCCGATATTCGTTTTGACCGAGCCCAGTCCGCAGTGGGCTTCCTTAACCCGCTCATCCCCGGTCGCCTGATAGAGCTCCCGGAACGACGCCTTCAGCCCGTTCACTTCAATTGGGTCGCCCAATGGTGTCCCCGTTCCGTGGGTCTCAATATAACCAACGGTTCTCGGGTCGATGCCCGCCTTCCGGTATGCATGAGACAACAGCTCGGCCTGCGCTTTAGGATTTGGCGCCGTCAGCGAGTTTGCCCGGCCACCATGGTTTTCGTTCGTTCCGCGAATCAGCCCATAGATATGGTCCCCTGCCTGCTCCGCATCCTTCAGCCGTTTAATCATCAGCATCCCGGCACCTTCACTGCGTACATAACCGTTAGCCTGCTCCGAAAAGGTTCTGCATCGCCCGTCCTCGCTCAACATGCCAGCCTTGTTCAGGCTGATATGTCCCTCCGGGGTTAGGATGGTATTGATTCCGCCGACAATCGCTGCATCACAATCCCCATTCTTCATCGCTGTAACTGCCCGATGGATGGCGACCAGGGAACTGGAACAAGCCGTCTCAATCGGTTCGCTTGGCCCATGCACATTCAGGAAATAACTCATCCGGTTTGGACCTACCGACGGCACAATTCCGGTCGAGGTATATCCTTCAATCGTTAGGCTTGACCGCGCGATCAGATTGCTGTAGCCTGTGCCTGACGTCCCCACGAACAAGCCCAGCTTGCTTCCGGACAGGCTTTGCGCCGAGTATCCTGCATCCTCAATCGTTTTCCATACATAAAGCATCAGCAGCCGCTGCTGCGGGTCCATCAACTCCGCTTCTCTTGGAGAAATACCGAAGAAACCGGGGTCGAACTCATCCACGCCTTCAATGAAACCGCCCCATTTGATGTTGGTCTTGTTCGCTTCCTTCAGCGGATCGCCGTAATGGGCTCTCCAGTCCCACCGGGACGGCGGAATCTCCGAAATGCAGTCCCGTCCCTCCAACAGGTTCTTCCACAACTCTTCCGTATTGGCAGCCATTGGGAAGATCCCGCTCATACCGACGATCGCAATGGCTTCCTGTTCGGAGCCGTCCGTTCGGTTTTCTTGGGCATGTAAAGATGAAAATCTCGCAAAACGGTTGTGTTTCGTTGCCAGTGACGCCTCCCGGGCTTTTGTTGACACCGGTTTGGTGATAGTTTCCTGAGCCTGTACCAAACGTTCTTTCTCTGAAAAACGCTCTGTAAACACGTGTCGGTATGTTCTGATCACATACTCGGTAAACTCTTGCAGCGTTGGATACTCAAAGAACAGTGCAGGTGTCAGGTTCATTTGGTAATCCCGGTTGAGCGTATTCGTCAGTTCCGTCAGCATGATCGAATCGAGACCATACTCGCCTAATTCCACATCAGCTTCAATTTCTTCTGCGTTGACCTTCAAAAGACCGGAAACAGCCTCTACGATAGTTGCCAGTACCTTGTCAAATAAAGATTTGTCTATTTGGTTCCCGCTCTTACGTTCAGAGTTGTTCTGAATTTTAACTGTTCGTGACATAAGAGAGGTTAGTTGACTGACAGCATCATGTTGATTTATTTTATGCGCCTTAATATCCTTGTACATTTGATATAGGTCGTCTTTCATCCGATCAACTCCCTGTGCTTAAATGATGCATCCTAAGCCGGCCATGCTTATATATTGAACTGGCATAGACAAACATGGCCGCTTGAGTGCGGTACAGCTGGATTTTGTCCAAATTTACGAATACAAGGACTCTTTTAAAAGAATCTCTACGAATTGTTCTTCAGTCAATTCTCCACTTAACACCCTTTTAACAATGTTGAAGTACACCGGGTCTTTGACAACGTCTTCTTGCGGAAATTGTGCCTCAGGAGACGACACGATTGCTTTTTCCATTTCTATTGCGCGTTTCATTAGAGAAACATTACCTTCCATAACCATGATCTGGGACTTGGAAGAGACCAGTGCAGCAATCAATGCACCGATACCTTTTTCTGTTTTCATCGGAACTATTCCCAGCTTCTGACGCATCATTATTTCGGTAGCTTCTTCTACCCGCATACCGCCGTCTTGCCATAAAGGCCAATTGATCGACAAGGTTCTCCCCTTTCGATTCCCCAATGCTGTTTCAGCCTGACGGTAGGATGCATACACATCCATAAAAGCATTAGCTGTTGCATAATCGCTCTGGCCTGAATTTCCGATTACTGCTGTACCGGAGGAAAAGAGAATAAAGAAATCAAGGTCCTCGCCCCGGGTAAAACGATCCAGATAAACGGTCCCCGCTACTTTCGGTGCCATTACTTCAAGCCACTCTTCTTTTGTTTTATTCAAAAAGAGGCTATCCCGGATAACACCTGCACTATGAATGATGCCGTTTAAGGTCCCATACTCCTTTTTCATTTCTTCAATTAGTTCCCGGACAGCCCGCTCATCCGTAACATCGACCTGACGGTAGCTCACTAATGCTCCCAATTGTTCTAAATTCTCAAGAGCCCCCTGCAACGCTTCATTAATCGGTGATCTGCCAATAAGGGTGAGCATGGGACGCTTGACCCGCAGCGCAATTTCTTTTGCGAATAGAAGACCAAGCTTCCCCGCTCCGCCTGTGATCAAGTAGACTCCTCCGTCCCGCCACACCAATTCCTCGGTTTTATTTTGTACTTCAAGCGCTCTCCAGCTTGCCAGCTCCCGCCGATTCGGGACATGTCGGATCCAACTGTTCTGCGGCTCGCATCCGTTTTTCAGCAAAATTTCAGTCATGTTAGAAGCTCTTGTGTTCTCCTCAACTTCAATTAGTTGTCCAATAAATCTTGGATATTCCAGTCTCGCACTTTGCAGCATACCCGTAAGCGCGGCATAGAGCCGTTGAGTACCCTTTTCAGGGACAACGATTTGTACTAACAGTTGACCATCGGGCTCTGCCTTAAATAAGCTCTGAAGTTCAATGAACACCTGCAGCGCGCTGGTTTGAAACCAGTTTTCCACTTCAGCTGAATTTTCGTTTGCAGACACCGATATGAATTGAATACCTTCAACCCCATCCGTTAGTTCATGCAACAAATGAACATGTGAACCACATAACAGAACGACATGATTACGGTATTTCAATGCAGCTCCTGCGTGTTCAAACGGATGCTCTTGCCAATAAGGTTCAAGCAACATAATATCAGTAGCGCCCTGGGATAAACTCTCTTCTGTCTCTTTGTCAAATGGTCTGGAAGAAAAGCCGAGCAACCTAACACACACGGTGCCTTCAGTGTTGCAAAGATCAATGTCCAGCTTAAGCACTTTCTTTTCATCTGAATAATCGGGACTATACCGAATCCATGCCCACATCTCGGCGCTGCAAGGGTGATAGATCTTCAACTCCTGCAAAGCAAAAGGTACTGCCGGTCTAGCCGTGAATCTGCTTTTATCAAGTGCTCCCTCAATATTGGGACGGTCCAACATCATTCCGATAGCTGCTTGCAAAGCTGAATCCAGAAGGCATGGATGTAAAACGTAACGGTGCATTTCAGGTTGAAGGCTGTCAGGGAGTTTCAGTTGTGCCAAAACTTTGCCGTCCCCCACAAACATGTGTTGGATACCTTGGTGACCTTGCCCGTATTCAAGTCCGGTTTGTCTGAATGCTTGATAACAGTCCTCTGCCGTTAGCTTATAACGGTTGCAGGATGCCCGAAGATTCATGATGTCCCACACCGGAATAGGGTTAGGAACTTCGCTTGTACTGACTTGACCCTGGCTGTATACAACACGTCCTCCGTTTCGTTGATGCTCTTCACTGTATATTTCGTATCGGATTAAACCGTATTCTTCCGGATATAACCCGATACTCACCTCTACGGGCTCTGACGCCTCATTTTCCTTTTCCACAATTATGGGAATCATCCACACGACATTATGGATGCTAATGCCGTCTGTTCTTGGCATCGTCAACTGCAAAGCTGCACGTGCCATTTCCAGATGAGCGACTCCCGGCAGCAATTTTTTGCCCTGAACCACATGGTCAGACAAGAAAAACTCCTGCCCGCTGAAAGTTGAGCTGTACCGTTGTTCGTCGAAATCAGACGTGTTCCGGTGCACCAGCGGATGCAGCAATGTCACTGCCTTTTCTCCGGTCACGATTGGTCCGTTTACCTCCTCCTTCGTCACCCAGTATTCTTCCTTGGCAAACGGGTAGGTTGGCAGATTGACCCGGCGTGGCGCCGGCTCCCCGTACATCTGTTCCCAGTCCAGCGCATAACCCTGGCAGTACAAGTCCGCCAGCACATACAGAATATCCCGGTATTTGGCCGGAGCCTCCACTTCCTTCAGGCTTTGCTTCAGCATCTCATTCCCGTGCTCCTGTATCATCTTCTGTCCGGTGAACTCCCGTGTTACCGTCCCCTGGAACAGATTTCCCGGCTTTTCACTGCCACCGGCCTGCTTCCATACATACACTGCATCTTCCCGGCTCTGCACGACGATGGCGCAGCGATGCCGGAAATGCTGCCTGCCTTCCAGCAACGTGTAGCTGATTTCAGCCATACTCGACTGCCCAGCCCTGCCGCTTTCCAGCGCTTCTATCATGTCCTGTACTTTTTGCGCCAGCGCCCCTTCCGTTTTAGCGGATAACGCCAGTACATAATAAGGCGCTCTTTCCAGAACGGCCTCGTTCCTGCGGCCCTCGTAACTCTCTACCACCAAATGCACATTCGTTCCACTTATGCCAAAGGCACTTACTGCTCCCAGCCTTGGACTTCCCTTTTTCGGCCATGGCTGGTTCGTTTTATTCACATAAAACGGACTCTCCGACCAGCGGATATACTCGCTTTCTTTCTCACAGTGCAGGCTTGCCGGAATGGTCTCATGACGCATGGCCTGCACCAGACTGATCAGGCTGACGACTCCCGATGCCGCGAGTGTATGGCCAAAATTCGTCTTCGCTGATGTCAGCGCACAGTAGCCCTGCTTCATGCTTCGGGACTTAAATGCTTCCTGCAGCGCATTGACTTCCACCGGATCTCCCAGCCGGGTTCCCGTGCCATGTGTCACAATGTATTCCATTCGTTCCGCCTGAATGCCGTACCGCGTATACACGTCGTTCATCAGCGCCGTCTGCGCAACTCCACTCGGGGCTGTAATTCCGTTGGTTTTTCCGTCGTAGTTCATACCGCTTCCCTTAATCACCCCGTAGATGGAATCCCCGTCCGCTTCGGCTTGCGACAGCCGTTTCAGCACTACGACCGCGATCGCTTCACCCGGCACCATCCCGTTGGCCCGCTTGTCGAACGCGTAACACCGGCCGTCTTCCGAGAGCATGCCTGCCTGGGACATTGCTTCAAATCCTCGCTCCGTCAGCAGCAAACTGACGCCGGACGCAATCGCCGTATCACATTCGCCTCCCCGCAAGCTGGTGCAGGCCTGATGCACGGCCGCCAAGCCGGACGAGCAGGCTGTATTGATTGCCATATTCGGTCCGTTGAGATCCAAAAGGTAGGCTAGCCTGGCGGCCAGAACCGCATTGTGATTGGAGGTGAGCGGTCCGTTCAGCCCTACAAATTGCAAATATTCGTTGTTCTCCACCCCGACAAACATGCCGACCTTGCCGGATGACAACTGTTTCTTGCCATACGAGGCATCTTCCAGAGCCCGCCACGATTCCTGCAGCAGCAGCCGCTGCCGTGGATCCATGCTTTCCGCCTCGCGCGGCGAAATTTCGAAAAACCGCGGATCAAACTCACGCACACCCGGGACAAGCCCGCATTTCCAGGCGACCGGACCGGTGCGGGAGAACCGCTCTCCCGGCACTTCCCGCACTGCGTCTTTTCCCTGCACAAGGATAGACCACATTTCGTCGACATCCCGTGCTTCCGGGAACCGCCCGCTGATGCCGATGATGGCAATGGACTCGGATGTCTCCAGACCCCGCCGGGTACGGGCGGCAAACCGGGAACTACCTGCTGCCCGATACCCTGTTTCCTTTATCCCTGTGGTTGGTTTGGAACGCGCCGGTGTTTCGGAGACGGGTTGGTCTTCTATCGCTTCTCCGTACTTATCATTCAATACTTGTGTATATTCCTGCTCCAGATAACGGGCGAGTTCATTTAAGGTCGAACGGCCGAAAAATACCGCCGGCGTCAGCTCAATCCCGTAATGACGGCTCAACACCGATGCAAACTCCGTCAAGCTGATGGAGTCAAAACCGAATTCAGCCAGGTTCTCTTCCGGGTCGATCAGATCCTTCTTCAGCTTCAAAGTCCGGCCTGCCAGTTCCTTCAGCTCCCACTGCATACACTCGGTCAGGCTTTTCCCCCGCAGTTCCGGCCGCCTCCGTTCCGGTTTCTTGTCCTTCCGGGGCGCTTGCTGCGCTTCCTTCACCGGTTCCGGACCGGCTGTTATGCCCAGAAAACGATGAACCCGGCTCGGCTGGCCTGCCATAACCAACTGCTGCGCGTGCGGCTCCCTCATGATTTTCTCGAACAGCCCCACCCCTTCGTCCTTCTCCAGAAAACGCTGGCCGCTCGTTTTTAAATACATGCCGGAGCCTTCCTCTTCTCCTGCCCCCATACCGCCTTCTCGCCACAGCGGCCAGTTAATCGCCACTGTCCGGATGCTCCCCTCACGACTCTGCTCCTGCGCGTATGCCATCTGGAATCGGTTGGCCACCGCATAGTCGCATGAACCGAAGTCTCCCAGCAGGGCCGATGAAGACGAAAAGTAACATCGAAACGCCAGCGGCTCTGCACGCAGCGCCTCTTCCAGCACCAGCGTCCCTTGGATTTTCGGACTCAGTACCCGCTCGAAATCTGCCGCCTTCTTCGCCAGCACACTGACTCGGCTTTCGACACCGGCCGCATGCACAAGCCCATGAATGGCTCCAAACCGCTCCTTCGCGCCCCGCAGTCCTTCTTCGACTTGCGCCGCTTCACTCACGTCCGCCTGCACGTACATGCTCCGGCTGCCCGCTGCCTCCAGTTCTTCCAGCGTCTTCTGCTTTGCTGAATCCAGCGCAGAGCGGCCCATCAAAATCAGGTTCACCCCACGCGGAGCCCAGGCTCTTGCAAAGACAAGCCCTAATCCGCCCAGTCCCCCGGTTATCAGGTAGGTCCCCCCGGTCTTCAAGCCGTAGCTGTCCGGGAGTGGCTCCGCCGCAGGAGAAACCGGGCGGATTAGGCTGACCTTCCGCTGACCGTTCTCATAACGGACGCTTTGCGGCTGGCTTGTGTGCAGCTCGTTCCACAGCAAATCCGGCCAGAGCGACCAAGCCGCTTCTCCGGCAGGCTGTGCTTGAGCTTGACGGCTGATCACGGTAAGCCGCGTCTGGGGTAGAATTAAGCCTAGCGAGCGTTCAAAACCGATCCAAGCATCCAGGTAACACCGCTCGATGCCTTCGGTGTATTCCCCCGCCAACAGGACCCGGTCCGGTTTCACTTGCTCAGCCGCCATCGCCTGCAGCATCTGGACGATGGTGCCCGGCTCACGCAGGCAGCGCGGATCTTCCAGCGGCCACAAATATAGCACTACGTCCACCTTTTCGTGCTCCTGGCGAATACAGCGGAATGCGGTTTGGCATGCTTCGCCAGCCGCTGCATGGATCCCGTCCTGTTCCGGCGCCGGCTGCGCGATGAAAGCCACCTGCGTCTGTGGACTCCGCCGTGCCAGCATGGTCCGCAGAGCCTCCTGGTTCTCACGGCCGGACAGCAGGCATACCAGCGTCTTAACCTCTGTCTGAACCTGTAGCGCATCGTTTGCTTCCTCCCACACTTCCTCAAAGGTCATCAGCCTGGTGGCTTCCGTCCGGTTCGGCTCTGCTGCTGCCGCAACCTGAGCACCAAGCTCTTGCTGTTCTTCTTCACGCAGCTGCAATCCGTCAATGCAGAAGCAGATTTGGCCGGCATCATCACACAGCGTGATATCGAACTTCCGCGTCTTTTCGTATGCATGGCTCTCTGCTAGTTCTGTCGTATCTTCTCGGGTGCGAATCCAGGCCCAAACGGCTTGCCCGCCGCTTAAGATGTCAAGCGACTCCAGTGCGACCAGTTTGCTCGATGCTGTTGTTTTGGTTTCCGCAGCAGCATGAAATCGGCTAGGTGTACCGTTAGTAACGTCCGCTGCTGCCTGTATCGCCGCATCCAATAATTGCGGATCAAGCACTAGACCCTGCGGTTTCAAGGCCGCGTCGGATCGCGGCAGCTTCACCAGGGCCTCTCCGGCTCCCAGGTAATACTGTTCCATTGGCCAATGGAGGCTTTTCTGTGTGTGTCCCTGGATATGTCCTTGCTCAGCAGCAGGCTCTATCCGTCTGCATCGCTCCATAATTTGGGCCACATTCAGAGGCTGTTCCTCCTTCTGTGCTGCCGCATCAAGGAAGGCAGATCCTTGACTCCATACCACCTCTTCGCCGACTGTCTCCGTCCGGCTGAACAATTCGTACCTCAGCGTCCCGTCTTCTTCCGGATACAGGCCGATATGCACCTGAAGCGGCTCTTTTGCCACCACGGCAGGATTGACCCACTTGATATCCCTAAGCTGCATCTTCACCGGAACATTTATGTCTGTCTCGGCTCCCTGGACGGCGAGCTGCACCGCCGCACGTGCCATCTCCAGATGGGCCGCATCGGGCAGTTGCTTGCTGTCCAATCCCTTACTGCCTCTAAGAAACGTTTCCATTCCGGTGAATGTCGAGCTGTACCGCTGCTCATTTAAATCAGACGTGTTCCGGTGCACCAGCGGATGCAGCAATGTCACTGCCTTTTCTCCGGTCACGATTGGTCCGTTTACCTCCTCCTTCGTCACCCAGTATTCTTCCTTGGCAAACGGGTAGGTTGGCAGATTGACCCGGCGTGGCGCTGGCTCCCCGTACATCTGTTCCCAGTCCAGCGCATAACCCTGGCAGTACAAGTCCGCCAGCACATACAGAATATCCCGGTATTTGGCCGGAGCCTCCACTTCCTTCAGGCTTTGCTTCAGCAGCTCATTCCCGTGCTCCTGTATCATCTTCTGTCCGGTGAACTCCCGTGTTACCGTCCCCTGGAACAGATTTCCCGGCTTTTCACTGCCACCGGCCTGCTTCCATACATACACTGCATCTTCCCGGCTCTGCACGACGATGGCGCAGCGATGCCGGAAGTGCTGCCTGCCTTCCAGCAACGTGTAGCTGATTTCAGCCATACTCGACTGCCCAGCCCTGCCGCTTTCCAGCGCTTCTATCATGTCCTGTACTTTTTGCGCCAGCGCCCCTTCCGTTTTAGCGGATAACGCCAGTACATAATAAGGCGCTCTTTCCAGAACGGCCTCGTTCCTGCGGCCCTCGTAACTCTCTACCACCAAATGCACATTCGTTCCACTTATGCCAAAGGCACTTACTGCTCCCAGCCTTGGACTTCCCTTTTTCGGCCATGGCTGGTTAGTTTTATTCACATAAAACGGACTCTCCGACCAGCGGATATACTCGCTTTCTTTCTCACAGTGCAGGCTTGCCGGAATGGTCTCATGACGCATGGCCTGCACCAGACTGATCAGGCTGACGACTCCCGATGCCGCGAGTGTATGGCCAAAATTCGTCTTCGCTGATGTCAACGCACAGTAGCCCTGCTTCATGCTTCGGGACTTAAATGCTTCCTGCAGCGCATTGACTTCCACCGGATCTCCCAGCCGGGTTCCCGTGCCATGTGTCACAATGTATTCCATTCGTTCCGCCTGAATGCCGTACCGCGTATACACGTCGTTCATCAGCGCCGTCTGCGCAACTCCACTCGGGGCTGTAATTCCGTTGGTTTTTCCGTCGTAGTTCATACCGCTTCCCTTAATCACCCCGTAGATGGAATCCCCGTCCGCTTCGGCTTGCGACAGCCGTTTCAGCACTACGACCGCGATCGCTTCACCCGGCACCATCCCGTTGGCCCGCTTGTCGAACGCGTAACACCGGCCGTCTTCCGAGAGCATGCCTGCCTGGGACATTGCTTCAAATCCTCGCTCCGTCAGCAGCAAACTGACGCCGGACGCAATCGCCGTATCACATTCGCCTCCCCGCAAGCTGGTGCAGGCCTGATGCACGGCCGCCAAGCCGGACGAGCAGGCTGTATTGATTGCCATATTCGGTCCGTTGAGATCCAAAAGGTAGGCTAGCCTGGCGGCCAGAACCGCATTGTGATTGGAGGTGAGCGGTCCGTTCAGCCCTACAAATTGCAAATATTCGTTGTTCTCCACCCCGACAAACATGCCGACCTTGCCGGATGACAACTGTTTCTTGCCATACGAGGCATCTTCCAGAGCCCGCCACGATTCCTGCAGCAGCAGCCGCTGCCGTGGATCCATGCTTTCCGCCTCGCGCGGCGAAATTTCGAAAAACCGCGGATCAAACTCACGCACACCCGGGACAAGCCCGCATTTCCAGGCGACCGGACCGGTGCGGGAGAACCGCTCTCCCGGCACTTCCCGCACTGCGTCTTTTCCCTGCACAAGGATAGACCACATTTCGTCGACATCCCGTGCTTCCGGGAACCGCCCGCTGATGCCGATGATGGCAATGGACTCGGATGTCTCCAGACCCCGCCGGGTACGGGCGGCAAACCGGGAACTACCTGCTGCCCGATACCCTGTTTCCTTTATCCCTGTGGTTGGTTTGGAACGCGCCGGTGTTTCGGAGACGGGTTGGTCTTCTATCGCTTCTCCGTACTTATCATTCAATACTTGTGTATATTCCTGCTCCAGATAACGGGCGAGTTCATTTAAGGTCGAACGGCCGAAAAATACCGCCGGCGTCAGCTCAATCTCGTAATGACGGCTCAAAACCGATGCAAACTCCGTCAAGCTGATGGAGTCAAAACCGAATTCAGCCAGGTTCTCTTCCGGGTCGATCAGATCCTTCTTCAGCTTCAAAGTCCGGCCTGCCAGTTCCTTCAGCTCCCACTGCACACACTCGGTCAGATTCATCCCTCTCAGCTCGAGTCTTCTGCCTTGCACCTTATTTATGGCATTCGGTTCTTCAGTACGTGAAGAATCTTCGGTATGCTGCTCCAACGGGTTGAGCTGACCCACTGTTTGCAATTCTTCTTCTATGACTAGAGCCTGATTTAGGTTATTGGTCTGTTCATCAGGTATCACCCTATCCGGTAGTGAATGATTTTCCGCTCCGTCCAGTTGCAGACCTTTTAGACGCATGAAGGCTGCACCGGTATCGTCATACCACACCATGTCCAGTTTTGGCCACAATCTCTCTTCATGACTGACTGTTCTTATCTGAATCCGCGCCCAACATGCATTTCCCCTGCTTACAACCTCAAGCAACTCCAGAGCGACAGGTTTAACCGTTCTCAGCGTTTCTATTTTTTCTTCCGCAATGCTGAATCCGCCATTTATCCAACCTATTCCGGTCTGAAGAGCGGCTACAACTGATTCCATTGGCAGCTCAAATGCCGTATATTGCTCTGGTAAAGATGATGGCTGCAAGAACTTCATCAAAATTTCATTTTCACCCATATAAACGCGTTCAATTTCAGAGAGAAATCCGCTGTTATCCATATTCATTGTTTTGAACGCATCATTGTACACCTTCTTGTCCAACTCATGGCTGAAGCGTTCCATCAGTTTGGACAAATCCAAAGTCTCCCGTTCAAATTCTTCTATTCCATCCCTGATTGCACGTCCATAACTATATATTTCTTCATTGCTTCCCGCCTTGCCGCCATAAATCTCATAGCTGACAGCGTCAGTCACCTCCGAATATAGCCCGATGTGCAGCTCTAACGGTTTATCTCCTGTTTTGGCCGAACTTAACCACGTTACGTCTCGAAGCTGAATACATACAGGAACATTCTTCTTCCCTTCGGGTATCGCCAACTGTGCGGCCGCGTACGCCATTTCCAAATAAAATACGTCCGGTAACATTTTACTGTTATGATCCCGCAAAGTTACAAGAAACGGATCCTCTGCGCTGATCATCGAGCTGTAGCGCAGTTCATTCAGGTCTGACGTGTTCCAATGCAGCAACGGATGAAGTACGGTGGACTCCTTTGCCGATGGAGAGTGCCAAGAAGCATTTGACTTCATCGGAGCCCAGTACCGGTCTCTCACAAACGGATACGTAGGCAGGCTGATCCGCCGAGGCCGGTGCTTTTCCGTTTCCCCGTACTGCTCCAGCCAGTTCACCGCCAGTCCCCGGGTCCACACCTCCAGCACCTTCTCGTACTTGCCCCGCTGCAGCCACCGGCTCACCATTTCCTGCATCTCCTCTTCCCCGGCGAATACCGACAGCGCCTCTCTTCCGCCCTTGGCTTGCCCCCGGTAAAAGAAACCTTCGCCGGCAGTGGCTTTCCCTTCGTCTGCCCCTTCCACATACGCCTGCAGCTTGGACGCCAGCTCTTCCAGCGATTCGGCCAGCAGGCCCAGCCGCTCTTCCAGCGCTTCACGACCCACCTGCAGGGTGTAGCCCACATCTGCCAGCGTGCATCCGCCGTACACCCCGGACTGCAGTGCTTCCAGCAGCTGCTCTGCCTGCGCCTTCAGCCGTTCTGCGCTTTTGGCCGACAGCACGATCATGACCGGACGTTCCGGCGTTTCCGCTGCTTGCTGATTCGGTCGCGTTTCCCTATATTCCTCGATAATGACATGGGCATTCGCCCCACCGGCACCAAAGGAGGAAATCCCTGCCCGCCGGGGCAGATGCTCGCCTTCCATCACCGGCCGCTCCCACGGTCCCAGCTCCTGCTGCACCGTAAACGGACTCCGGCTGAAATCAATATGCGGGTTCGTCTCCTTCGCATGCAGCGACGGGGCCAGCTCCCCATGCTGCATTTGCAGCAGCACTTTCGTCACGCCCGCAATGCCCGCCGCGCTCTCGCCGTGTCCAATGTTCGACTTCGCCGACCCGATGGCGCAGTACGGCTTCTCCGCCGGGCCGCCGAAGGCTTTCGACAATCCCGCCACTTCAATCGGATCTCCAAGGGACGTGCCTGTACCATGCGCTTCTACATAGCTGATTGTCCGGGCATCGATGCCCGCCTCTTTCAGCGCCTGCTCTATCACTTCAGCCTGCGCCTTCGGATTCGGCACCGTATACCCGTTGGTCTTGCCGCCATGGTTCAGCGCTGAACCTTTAATCACCCCGTAGATGCGGTCCCCGTCGGCAACCGCACGCGACAGCGGCTTCAGCAGTACGGCCCCGACGCCTTCACCCGGCACGTAACCGTCGCCGCCCCGGCCAAAGCTTTCGCATCGGCCCTTGCTTGACAGGAAACGCCCTTGCGCCAGCATGACGTATTTGTTCGGGTGCACCGATACATTGACGCCCCCGGCTACCGCCACCCCGCATTCCTGCTGCCGTAGACTCTGACAGGCCAGATGGATGGCAGTCAGCGAGGAAGAGCACATCGTATCCACTGCCATACTCGGCCCCCGGAAATTGCAGAAATACGACACCCGGTTCGCAATCGAAGACGGGTTCCCCGACAGGGCGATGGAGGACTGCGCCCCGTACAGCTGGTACTCCTCGTACATGACCCCAACGTACACCCCGACCGCCTGTGGGCTCAGGCTTTCCCGCGTATACCCTGCATCCTCCAGCGTTTCATACACACACTGCATAAACAGCCGCTCCTGCGGGTCCATCATCTCCGCTTCCCGCGGCGACACGTTGAAAAACAACGGATCGAACTCGTCCACACCGTCCAGAAAACCGCCCCATTGACCGTACGTTTTCCCTGCTGTGCCCGGCGCCGCATCGTAATACCGCCGGTGGTCCCAGCGGCTGGTCGGAATTTCGGTGATGCTGTCCTTGCCACTGCGCAGGTTCTGCCAAAATTGCTCCACATTCCGGGCGCCCGGATAGCGTCCGGCCATCCCGATGATAGCAATCTCCTGCTCCGCTTCGCGTACGACGCCTCCGGCAAGCGGAGAATGGGATTCTACGCGCAGACGCTCCCGCCGAAATGCCGGTCTGCCGAGTAACGGCAGATCCGTGTCCCAGGGCGATCCCCTGCGGCCGGATGCCGCAGCTGCACGAGCACGTGCCGCAAACGGTGGCTCCTCTGAAACTGCTGGTTGTCGCTTTTGAACGGCCGCCTTTGCTCCAGATTTCCCCGCCACTGCACGAGCTTGAGCAACCGCAGACGCTGCACCCGGCTTTCCTTCCTTCAGCAGTGACCGCAGACGCTCACTATGCGCCTCTATGAAATAACCGCTCAAGGCCCGGATCGTCTGATACTCAAAAAACAGCGTCTTCGGCAGCGAGCCAAAGTCCGTCTCCAACTCATCGGTCATCTGCATGATCAGGATCGAATCGATCCCGTACTGCTCCATCGGCGCGTCCGCTTCGATCCGGGACTCCGGCAGGCCAATGACACCCGCGAGCCGTTGTTTCACATATTGAACGGCCTGCTCCTCCAATCCCGCTTCCGTAAGGGCCGCTTCCATCGAGACTCCTTCTGCATTGTGCAGCAGCCTAATGTCAGGCTTCTTTATTCTCCGGATCTGCTCTGCCGCGTACTTGGCCGCTTCGCACACATTCGGCTGTTCCAACAGCCAAGCAGGTGACAGCTCCCAGCCCTGGCGGTCCCGAAGACGGTGAGCCACTTCAGCCAGTTGTACAGGGTCGAGTCCGTATTCGCTCCAGTCGGCCTCCGGGTTAATGGCGCACTCCTCCACCTGCAGCAACTCCGCCACTTGACGGACGATCACGGCCTCCAAGCCGGAAGCTTGTCCCTGAAATGAAGAAGGTGCCTGTTCTGAGAATGAACGAGCTTCTAACGTATCCTTCTCCTGCCTTTGTTCCTCTGCAAATAAAGCGGGAGCGTACTGGGCATTCGCTTCTGCCGTCATCCCGTGAGCCTCCCTAGCCCAAGCATCGGCTCCCGCTGCCATAGCGCTTACGGACAGCAGCCGCCGACGCAGTTTCGGCAGATTGCCTTCCGCCACCAGCACCTGGCTGCTGCTGCTTGCCAGTCCGCGGTACAGTGCCGCGATGCCCGTCTCAGTCCGCAGGGGGCGCAAGCCCGTCTGACCCAGGAGCCTGTCCCGCTGCTCTTCGCTCACCTGCATGCCGCCCGCTTCCCACAGCGGCCAGCTCACCGACAGCGTCCGTCCCCTCCGTTCGCCCGCCTTTACTTGCTCGTTCCGGCGCTGCGCATACCGGTCCATGAACGCATTGGCAGCCGCATAGTCCGCCTGACCGATGTTGCCTGTCGCCCCCGCACCTGACGAGAACAGAATCAACAGGTCCAGTTCGTCCTCCCGGCAGGCTTCGTCCAGATTTACTGTGCCCGCCACTTTCGGCGCCAGCACTTCCCTCCACTCGTCTGCTGTTTTGTTCCGGATCAGGCTGTCCCGCGTCACGCCGGCACTGTGCAAGATCCCATTCACCCGGCCGTACGTCTGGCGGATACGCATCATCAGTTCCTCCACCGCTCCCGCATCCGTTACGTCTACTGGCTCATAGAGCACCTGGGCGGGCAACTGTTCCAGCTCCCGCCAGGTGCTCTCCGGCAGTTCAGCCGATCTTCCGGTCAAAATCAGCGTGGCCCCCTGCGCCCGCTGGGCAATTTCTTCCGCGAAGATCCGGCCCAGGCCGCCTCCGCCGCCGGTGATCACGTATACCCCGCCAGCCTTCCACGGATGGCGAAGACCCTGCCCCGCTTGCCGGTTCAGCCTTTCTGCTCCTGCTTCTTGTTCAGCAACGGCAGCTTCCTCGCCTCTCGCATCCGCCTCGTACTCCTGCCAGCCCGCACGCTGCAGTTGCCCACCTGCAATCCGCAGGTGTGTCTCTTCCAGATAGCCTGCACCAGCTTGAAGTTGCTCCGCCACCGTATCCGCCGCCGTCCCGGCCTCCACCTCTATCAGTTGACCGACCAGCCGCGAATTCTCCAGCCGCGCTGTCCGCAGCAGTCCGGTCAGGCCCGCCACCAGCTCGGACTCGCCGCTTCCCGGTATCACCACCTGCAGCAGGGTCAAACCCTCTCCAGGCACCTTCATCCGTTCCCGGATCTCTTCAAAGACAGCCAGAGCGTAGACCTCAAACCGTTCCGCGATGCCCCCGGCTGCCCCCAGCCGGACACAGTGCGCCTTAGACCATCTCGCACTTAATTCCCCGGTCCATTCCGTCGCAGACTCACAAAACAGCACCCGATGCTCTCTGTACACAGGCGGTTCAGACCCGCTTGCGCGCTCGGATACCTCTTCCCAGACGGGCTCCAGCAGTAACAACCCTTCACGCGCTTCAGGCGAACGCGATGTAACCCCCCGCAGCCAGACGCAGACATGGCCTGCTTCATCACACAACGCGATGTCCAGCTTCCGCACCTTCTCCGGTGCGCCTCTGCCCGCGCGGTATTGCACTACCGCCCACATCGACGATGCGCAAGGCCGCAGCACTTCCGCTTCCTCCAGGGCAAAAGGCAGCGCTGCCGCCTCCCTGCTTTTTACGTCCGAGGCGTTCCGGTCCCACGCTATTAAGTGCTCTTCGGCCAGCAAGGCAATCGATGCCTGCAAGGCAGCATCCACCATGCCCGGATGCAGCATGCATTCCGCTTGCTTGTCAAAGAGACTTTCCGGGAGCTTGAGCTTCGCCAGTGCTTCTCCTTCTCCACGGTACAGCTCCTCAATCGCCTGATGGGACGGGCCGTAAGCGAGGCCCATCGTCTGGAAAAGGGCGTAGCAGGTCTCCGCTGTCACCCGGCCCCGGCTGCATCGGCTCCGCAACGCAGTCAGATCCAGGGACGCTTCCTTGCCCGCTTCGCTGCCGAGCGCAACGTTGCCCTGACTGTAGACTTCATCCCCGCACGCTGCCGTCTGGCCATAAATATCGTAGCTAATCGTCCCGTCTTCCTCCGGGTACAGAGCGATCTGCACTTCTGCCGGTTCTTCCCCGACAGACAAGGGCCGACTCCACACGACGTGCCGCAACAGCAGGCTGTGCTTGTCAGTCATCCAGGCCGCCGCCTGCTCTACGGCTGCCCGGGCCATTTCCAGATAAACGACTCCCGGCAGCAGCTTGCGGCCTTGCACCACATGGTCGGCCAGAAACTCCTCCTCTCCAGTGAACGTGGTGCCGTACCGCTGGCCATTCAACAGGTCCGACAGGTTGCGGTGAAGCAGCGGGTGCAGTAGCGCTGCTCTGCTTCCCGCCCGATCACCAGCCTCAGACGCTTCCGCCATCGGCACCCAATAGCGCTCTCTCGCAAATGGATACGTCGGGAGTGAGATCGTCCGGTATCCATTATTCGGAAACAATAATCCAAAATCCAGTTCATATCCTTGTATATACAAATCTGCTGCTGTTCCTAAATAATCCAGGTATTCACTCGCATTAATAGCGTGCTGACATTTCTGCAAACATTCATTACCGTATCGTATTAAGGATGATCGCTCACGGGAAAGGTTTATGTTCCCATGGGAAACGGTAACCTGTGGCGAGCTGCCTTTAGCCAGCCAACGGGTTAGAAGGGTCGCCATCTCGTTCAGGCTGCGGGCGATGCAGGCCAGTCGGAATTCCATATGTTTTCTGCCCATCAAAAGTGTATAGCTCATATTGCCGCAATGGACATGGGGCATCTGTTCGCCATAGTTAACGAGCTGCTGGACCTGAAGGCGGAGCTGGTCCGCTGTGCGAGCAGAAAGGACAATCAAATATCCTGGCTTTTCAACTGAGCTATGCGGCAGTTCAGGTGCTTCTTCAATAACCATATGTGCATTGGTACCACTAAAACCGAAAGAACTGATAGCGGCACAGCGTCGGCGGTCTGTATCGACATCCCATTCCATTGATATTGTAGGGACATAAAAAGGACTTTCCTTAAGCTGAATTTGTGCATTTCTTTGTTTGAAATGCAAAGACGGCGCAAAGGCTTTATGACGCATGCTGAGTAAAATCTTAAGCAGGCCTGCTACCCCTGCTGCCGTGGCCGTATGACCGATGTTGGTCTTCACTGAACCAATTGCACAGAATTGCTTTTTATCCGTATATTTCCTGAAAGCTTTAGTAAGAGCATGGAATTCAATCGGGTCACCTAGTTTTGTACCTGTTCCATGAGCCTCCACCAATTGGATATGTTCCGGATTAATCGCAAAAGTATCATACACACGCTGCTCCAGCCGTTCTTGCGATTTTGCGCTTGGAGCAGTAATTCCATTTGTGGTACCATCCTGATTAATTCCACTTCCACGGATGACACCGTAAATTTGGTCATTGTCTGCAATAGCTTCCCGCAGCCTTTTCAGAACGACAACGCCTGCCCCTTCTCCAGGAACAAAGCCGTCCGCACGTTCATCGAACGTGTGACAACGTCCTGTAGGGGAGAGCATTCCGGCCCGGTCGGATGCCACATAAAATCCAGGCGTCGATTGAACAAATACACCTCCTGCCAAACCCATATCAGTCTCTTTCGCCCATAAGCTTTGACAGGCTAGATGAATGGCAACCAGTGAGCTGGAACAAGCGGTATCTACCGTAATGGCGGGACCTTGCAAATTTAAATAATACGCTATGCGTGCCGGAACGACGGAGTTGGCATTTCCCCAGAATGCTTGAGGCGGTGCCTGATTTCCAAAAATGCTCTGATAGTCCATCCCGCTGCAGCCTACATATACTCCGCATTGAAGGCCTTGCACCCTTGTCCCTGCATACCCCGCATCCTCCAGTGCCTTCCATGATTCCTCCAAAAAAATGCGCTGCTGCGGATCCATATAAGTAGCTTCAACACCGGAGATATTAAAAAACAATGGATCAAAGCGGTCCATATCTTCTATAAAACTGCCATGCTTGCAATAGGATTTATCTTTTGTGTGGAATTTGTCTAAATCCCATCTTGTAACTTCGCCGATTAAATCATCGCCTTGAAGCAAATGCTGCCATAGTTGTTCAGGATTCTGACTTTTTGCAAATCTGCCGCTAATTCCAATAATGGCTATTTCTTCTTTTGCTGTTGGTGTTTCATGGACGTTATATGCCAGCAGATGATTTGTGCTCTCGGGAGTGTTAATAGCGGGCTCCTGATATAGATACCGTTCTGGAATATACACGATAATTTTGCCGATATTATTGCGATTCTGTATGGAGTAATAAGCCTCCCTGATCTGCTCAAGAGAATAAGAGGTAAAGATCGTCGGGCGAATAACGTCCTGTTCAATTAGGACTGCCATATCGTCCAGGTACGCTCTGATAACTTCATGATTGTCAAAAGCCAATCTGCGTAAGTCGATGGAATAGAACGTCTGATTGTTGGACAGCATGGATAAATCTATATTTTTAGCCGACTTAAGAGCCGTCATCGCAATTTCTACGTATCTGCCTCCCGGCGACAGGCACGCCAGTCCTTTTTGAATGGCATCCCCCGACAACGTATTAATGACAATATCTACGCCTTTACCTTTTGTAAGCCGGCGAATTTCCGCCTCAAAATCTTGCTCCAGATAATTGATTCCATGAGGAACACCCAATTGTTTGAGATAGGCCAGTTTAGCCTCAGAACCTGCGGTTGCATAAATTTCAAGACCATAATGCTGGGCAAGTTGCACAGCAAGCAATCCCGTCCCTCCGGCTGCGGTCTGAATCAGGATCCTTTCGCCCTGTTGAGGTTTTGCTTTTTGAAATACATCAAGGATCGTAATAGCGACTGCAGGCAGTGAGCAGGCTTCTTCAAACGTCAATCCTCTGGGCTTTTTTACCACATGAGCCGCAGGACAAATAATCATACTGGCGTGCCCGCCCAACTGATCTCCCATCATCGCGATAACTTCATCACCCCGCCGCAGATCCTTTACCGACTTGCCCACTTTTACAATAACTCCGCTGGCTTCAAATCCCGGAGTAAACGGATACGGAGGCATTGTGGGATATAACCCTCTTACACAAAGCAAATCTCCAAAATTCAATGAAAATGCACGGACAGCAATTTGTACTTCATGATCTTGTACACAGCGTGTTTGATCCTGAACAAGCTTTATATCTTCAATATCTCCAGGCTTTTCCAATACCACTTTGTAATACATGAATTCTGATTCATGGTCCGTTTGTATGGAAGTGACACTAATCTCTTCGGCAGCAGCTTCTGCTGTCTCGGAGTTCCTAGATCCGGAGGAAGCCGTTGCTTCAGCGCGGATCGTTTTATTTAAAGGCTCCTGCATATATTCAAGTGGAGGCAATGCAGGGGAAGCGTCCACTTTTATTCGGGAAACGATCGCAGCACGATACTCGTTGATCATATGCCGGGTTAACGAATTAACATTGTTATAATCGAACAGTACAGTCGTTTGCATGACAATACCGGTCTGATTGTTGATCAGATTTATCAGATTGACAGCTATAATGGAATCAACGCCATATTCTGCAAAGCTCTGATCATCATCAATCTGGCTCTGTTTCATTTTTAGTGACGTTTCAATGCTGTCGCGAATAATCGTTCGCACATGGTCACGGATCATTTGATCTGTGAAATCTTCTGCAATTAAATTGTTTTGCATATTCAAAATAGCGTTACGAGAACTCGTCTGTTTTTTAGGGTAATCCAAACTGACATTTTTCTGATGTTCAGATAAAACCGGTTCCGTCCTGAATTGATTTTCGGTCCGCGCTTGGTCTGCTCGCTGTACAATAACTCCGTCACTCTCAGAAATAATAATTTGTTGGCCCCATTCAACGGCTTCTTGAACCGGAAAGGATATCTTCCTGAATCCCTCTGAGCCAAGCACTTTTTTCCATGTTTTCGGGAATAATCCCGGACAGCCGGGAATACGTAGCGCGGAATCTTCATACAGCCACCATCCCTCCAACAAACCAAAGGTCAGATGGGCAAACAGTGTATTATCCGTAATCTCATTAAGCAGCAATCGTCCGTTCTTTTTAAGCGCTGCTTTTATATTTCGCAGTGTTTGACGAATGTTCGCGGTTGCATGCAGCACGTTTGCAGCGATTACCACATCGTACTCGGCTTCATTAACTGTTTGCTGCCTTAATGGTTTACTAACATCCACCGTTTTATAAGTAAGGAAGGGATACTCCGGTCCATATTTTTGTTCTGCGTGTAACAAAAAAGCTTTGGAAATATCCGTATAACAGTACTCATCAATGATATGCGCATATGGCTTAAGCTTTTCTAACGCCGCCTTGCTTGTTCCTCCCGTTCCGGCCCCAAATTCTATAATCCGAATACGGGCGAAGGCATTCTGCTTTAGCTTTTCGTCCACAATGGCTGCAAGCTGCCCACCCAACACCTCATTGAAATAATCTGCGATCGGATTGTTTTTATAAATTCCTTCAACCAAGTCCATACTCGAATCTGGAAAAAGAACATTTGTCGCCAATTGCCGGCCCGCAAGTATATCCGGTAGGGCTCTCAAAGCGGTCTCTGCCAAGATTACCTGTGGGCGTATACCGCTGCTTTGAAGCCATATCTGCTTTTTCTCTTCCCATTCTTGCCACATGTTAATGGTATTTAAGGATGTTTGGGCAGTTACCCAGTGCTCTCCTTCTAGCAAGACATATTGCTCCCTCGTTAATATAGCGAGGCTCTCTTCCATCCAGCGTTTAAATTGTTTGTTCAGACCGTTAGCCGTAAGAAGTTCATCCGTTGTTGAGTATCGGCCCTCAAACAAACCCATCGTTTGTAATTGGATGTATAACAATTTAGCAAGCCATACGCGCAACTGGTCCGTATGGTCTCTGAGTTCTACGGGAATCTGATGCTGTCCCGGAACATTTGCTTGATCACTCATGCGTTCATCCTCCCTGTGCTGGCTGGCATCCGAATGTCATTTAAATGAATTGTTCACTATAAAATCCTTCAATATATTGCTGCCGGTCTGCTGATAACAGCTCATTACAAAAACATACCGGCTGCAATGGTTTCAAGTAACACCCTCTGTTATCAATTCAGGGATACCACCTTCTCCAGACTTAATTCCTTCATATAAAGAGGCCTTGTCGTTTTTATAAAACCAAGCCGGTCCAGCGGTCCGGCTAGCAATATTTCCAAAGCCTTCATCGCTTCAGGCGTTTCAATCGAGCCAATACCGGCGTTGTTCATCCGTGTATTGTAAGAGTCCGATGCAACCGATCCAACGCTTCCCCAATAACCCCAATTGATGACTTTAACCTGATACGGACGTTCAAGTGCAAGTTGATGCGCAAAAGCGTCTTTGAATGTACAGCCCGCCACATAATTGCTTTGGCCGGGCGATCTAGTAAACGCATTAAATGACGAGAAAAATAACATGAAGTCAAGCGGTTCTTCTCCAAAAATCTGTGCAAGCCGAACGCTTACCGCTACCTTGGCGAACAACCCTGCCCGGAAGCGCTCCTCTTCCATATTTGCAATACTTTGATCACGGAGTACGATGGCGGAATGAATAATTCCGTGTATTTTCAGATATTTTTGTTTGATTTGTTCATAGGCTTGCTGCAATATATCATAGTCAGATGCATCAGCCGTAATATATTCCGGCGCTCTCCCGATTGATGCCAGCTTATCCAGTTTGGCTCGAATCCTCGAATCCGGGACCCTTCTTCCGATCCAGACAACGCGGGCGTTATAGTTTCGGATCATATACTCGCTCCAGGCTTCTCCGATGCCGCCTGCCCCGCCTATAACTACATAGACGCCCTCTTGCCTGTATGAGATCTTTCCGATTTCTACTTTCTGCGCATCCACAGGGACCAACTCCTGCCGATACCATTCCCCGCTCCTGTATACATAGGTATTCCCTTGGGAATCGGCCGGCAGATTGTGCAGCCCGGACCCTGCCCAATCGGTTCCGTTTTCCACATCGACAAGCTTGATCCTCCAGCAGGAATACTCTTTGGCTATTGAACCAATGAACCCATGGATGCTTGCATGCGTCGGGTTAATCTCATCCGTCGAGTACACCGGATTTGCCTCGGTCGTGACAACCGTCCAATCCACACTACGGGTGCCATACCCGAGACCAAGCAAGCTTTTTACCAATCTGAACAATTGCAAAACGCCCTGCTCCTGCTCTACCAGTATGGATTCATCCGTTAACTCCACAAGTCCCTTCCAGCTGTCAATCCATATGATGTGACGAATTTCATCACACTTCACCAAGGCTTCTGTCAGTTCATCCACGCTACTTTGATTGCTGACTTCTAGTATCGTTGCACGAGGATAAATCCGACAGGCAGCATTTCTGCTCCACTCATTGCCCCCAATAATCACCACCTTCTCATTCGTTGAAGGAACGGGCGAATGAATTTCTGGGGTGAAAACATCCCACATTGGCGTAAGCAAGACATTCCCCACTGGGGGTGTAACGGTCCCTGGCACAGGTAACTGGAATGCCTGAGCAGTAACCGATTGCGTTTTGAAAGAGAACTTTCTCATACGCACACATAGTTCACCGTCAGGGTTGTACATTTCGAATGCAAGCTTGATGACTCCCTGTTTCCTGTCTCGTTCATCATCGGGCTGTATACGTACCCACATGTCCGTCGTGCATGATCTTAAAATTTCCATTTCATCCAGAAAAAAGGGCATCGGAGGCATGGCATCTTTTTTTGTCCCTTCCACCTTCTCGGAGGGCATCTGTACATTCAGCATAAGGCCAATTATGGCTTGCAATGCTGCATCCAGCAAATAAGGATTTAGAATAAATAAAGGATCCATCGCCGCTGCAGATGGCAGTTTCAGATGTGCCCATACCTGATTCTCCTGAATTATTATGTGTTCAATCCCTTGAAAAGCAGGTCCATAGACAATTCCCAGTTGCTCAAACATTGCATAACATTCCAAACGGTCCATTGTGCGCTCACCAGCAATACTAAGCCAGGGTTTTGAACTCAATGTTTCCTTTGAGATCTTGGCTCCAAGCAATACCTTCCCCTGACAATGAACGTCTGAACGTCCTTGATCTGATTCCGATTGCGGCTCACTGTAAATATCAAAACGAACCGCCCCTGTTTCCTCGCTGTGCAGCCTCACATGAACATCCTTCTTATCGTTGACAATCAACGGAGTGATCCAAGTGACATGCTGAATTTTAACGCCTGACTCCAAGTTTGCCGACAGTTCAGACGCATGCTGAACCGCTGCTCCTGCCATTTCCAGATACGCAGTGCCTGGTAATATCTTACGTCCATTCACTCTGTGATCTGTTAGAATCGCTTCCTCCCCTGTGAATGAGGTGGTGTATTGCTGCAATGAAAAGCGGGAAGTATTGCTATGTAAAAGCGGATGTAAAAATGGCGTCCCCCCTTGAACCTGAGCAGCGTACTGTTCATCTGTTTGTTTACCAGGTTCAGGCATCCAGTACCGGTCTCTCACAAACGGATACGTAGGCAGGCTGATCCGCCGAGGCCGGTGCTTTTCCGTTTCCCCGTACTGCTCCAGCCAGTTCACCGCCAGTCCCCGGGTCCACACCTCCAGCACCTTCCCGTACTTGCCCCGCTGCAGCCACCGGCTCACCATTTCCTGCATCTCCTCTTCCCCGGCGAATACCGACAGCGCCTCTCTTCCGCCCTTGGCTTGCCCCCGGTAAAAGAAACCTTCGCCGGCAGTGGCTTTCCCTTCGTCTGCCCCTTCCACATACGCCTGCAGCTTGGACGTCAGCTCTTCCAGCGATTCGGCCAGCAGGCCCAGCCGCTCTTCCAGCGCTTCACGACCCACCTGCAGGGTGTAGCCCACATCTGCCAGCGTGCATCCGCCGTACACCCCGGACTGCAGTGCTTCCAGCAGCTGCTCTGCCTGCGCCTTCAGCCGTTCTGCGCTTTTGGCCGACAGCACGATCATGACCGGACGTTCCGGCGTTTCCGCTGCTTGCTGATTCGGTCGCGTTTCCCTATATTCCTCGATAATGACATGGGCATTCGCCCCACCGGCACCAAAGGAGGAAATCCCTGCCCGCCGGGGCAGACGCTCGCCTTCCATCACCGGCCGCTCCCACGGTCCCAGCTCCTGCTGCACCGTAAACGGACTCCGGCTGAAATCAATGTGCGGGTTCGTCTCCTTCGCATGCAGCGACGGGGCCAGCTCCCCATGCTGCATTTGCAGCAGCACTTTCGTCACGCCCGCAATGCCCGCCGCGCTCTCGCCGTGTCCAATGTTCGACTTCGCCGACCCGATGGCGCAGTACGGCTTCTCCGCCGGGCCGCCGAAGGCTTTCGACAATCCCGCCACTTCAATCGGATCTCCAAGGGACGTGCCTGTACCATGCGCTTCTACATAGCTGATTGTCCGGGCATCGATGCCCGCCTCTTTCAGCGCCTGCTCTATCACTTCAGCCTGCGCCTTCGGATTCGGCACCGTATACCCGTTGGTCTTGCCGCCATGGTTCAGCGCTGAACCTTTAATCACCCCGTAGATGCGGTCCCCGTCGGCAACCGCACGCGACAGCGGCTTCAGCAGTACGGCCCCGACGCCTTCACCCGGCACGTAACCGTCGCCGCCCCGGCCAAAGCTTTCGCATCGGCCCTTGCTCGACAGGAAACGCCCTTGCGCCAGCATGACGTATTTGTTCGGGTGCACCGATACATTGACGCCCCCGGCTACCGCCACCCCGCATTCCTGCTGCCGTAGACTCTGACAGGCCAGATGGATGGCAGTCAGCGAGGAAGAGCACATCGTATCCACTGCCATACTCGGCCCCCGGAAATTGCAGAAATACGACACCCGGTTCGCAATCGAAGACGGGTTCCCCGACAGGGCGATGGAGGACTGCGCCCCGTACAGCTGGTACTCCTCGTACATGACCCCAACGTACACCCCGACCGCCTGTGGGCTCAGGCTTTCCCGCGTATACCCTGCATCCTCCAGCGTTTCATACACACACTGCATAAACAGCCGCTCCTGCGGGTCCATCATCTCCGCTTCCCGCGGCGACACGTTGAAAAACAACGGATCGAACTCGTCCACACCGTCCAGAAAACCGCCCCATTGACCGTACGTTTTCCCTGCTGTGCCCGGCGCCGCATCGTAATACCGCCGGTGGTCCCAGCGGCTGGTCGGAATTTCGGTGATGCTGTCCTTGCCACTGCGCAGGTTCTGCCAAAATTGCTCCACATTCCGGGCGCCCGGATAGCGTCCGGCCATCCCGATGATAGCAATCTCCTGCTCCGCTTCGCGTACGACGCCTCCGGCAAGCGGAGAATGGGATTCTACGCGCAGACGCTCCCGCCGAAATGCCGGTCTGCCGAGTAACGGCAGATCCGTGTCCCAGGGCGATCCCCTGCGGCCGGATGCCGCAGCTGCACGAGCACGTGCCGCAAACGGTGGCTCCTCTGAAACTGCTGGTTGTCGCTTTTGAACGGCCGCCTTTGCTCCAGATTTCCCCGCCACTGCACGAGCTTGAGCAACCGCAGACGCTGCACCCGGCTTTCCTTCCTTCAGCAGTGACCGCAGACGCTCACTATGCGCCTCTATGAAATAACCGCTCAAGGCCCGGATCGTCTGATACTCAAAAAACAGTGTCTTCGGCAGCGAGCCAAAGTCCGTCTCCAACTCATCGGTCATCTGCATGATCAGGATCGAATCGATCCCGTACTGCTCCATCGGCGCGTCCGCTTCGATCCGGGACTCCGGCAGGCCAATGACACCCGCGAGCCGTTGTTTCACATATTGAACGGCCTGTTGATGAATGTCTGCCGAAGAAACAGCAGCAACTTCTTCCCTGGCCGCAGACGAATGTATCTCGAATGTTTCTGATGAGAAAACGTGATTTCTGTTGTCTTCCGGCTTAAGCATTTGTTCGATGTTTAACAAGTCACCGCTTAAAACCATAACCTGTTCTCTTCCCGAATTTAATGCTTCATACAGCGCTTGAACGCCGTCTTTGGTCTCGAGGGCTGACATACCATAGCGCTTACGCATCATCTGCTGGATTTCAGCGGAAACTTGCATTCCCCCCTCTTTCCATAATGGCCAGTTAATTGACAGCGTTCGCCCGGAGCGCTGTCCTTTTCGGACAAGTTGATTACGTTCATATGCAAAGGCGTCCATAAAAGCATTCGCTGCGGCATAGTCCGCCTGGCCCGGATTTCCCAACACTCCGGCTACCGCAGAGCACAGGATAAACATATCCAGCTCAACGTCTTTGGTCGCCTCATCCAGATGAATGACACCGGCTACTTTAGGAGCAAGCACTTTCCGGACATCCTCTTCCGTTTTTCTGAACAAATAGGCGTCATGGATAATACCCGCACTGTGTACAATGCCATGAAGATAGCCAAATTCCCTTTTCAGTTCGGTGACCAATATGCCAACCGCGTTCCTGTCAGTGATATCAGCTTGCCGGTAGATCACATTGATACCTGAAGCCTGCAGTTCTTTTATTTGCTGCTGACCGTTTGGCAAGGATGATCTGCCCGCTGCAATTATTGTGGAATGTGGAGCATGACGTGCAATTTCTTTGGCAAAAATACGGCCAAGGCCTCCTGCACCACCTGTAATCAAATAAACACCGTTTTGCCGCCATAGCGGTTTTTTATATCCGTCTTCATCTGCAGCTTCAACGCGATTCCGAATTTTCCAGGCTTGCGTCTCACAGATTTCGCTTGTATAACGGATTTGTGCATGCTGTGGATTAGCGCTGCTCTCCACAAGCATGTCCGCTATATTTCCAGGTTCCTCATCTACGCTTATTTCAATAAGCTGACCGACAAAAGACGCATGCTCCAAACTAGCTGTCTTCAACATGGCGGACAGCCCATGATACAAATTTTGTTCACTCGAAATAACAACTTGGAGCAGGGCACTTCCTGTATTTTTTGACTCTTGTTGTGTAAGCCGCTGGATTTCTTCCAGCGTCATGGCTGTGCAGGTAGCGAATCTCTCCTCAACACCGACGCGCCCAGGAGCAGCATTGACACATACACAGCGGATGGAGCGACGTTGCAATTCTGCTTGGATGTCTTCAACACCGTTTTCTCCGAACTCTATTAAGAGAACAACATGCTTGGCATATTCAGGAGCTCTCTCTCTGTGTACATTTTCTTGCAGTTCTCTCCAGTACGGCTCTGCCAGCACGGTTTGATCCGTTGCTCCGTTTTCGTTCTCGCTTGGCAACATCCGGAAAGAAAGTCCTTCAAAGCGAGCACAGAGATAACCAAGCTGATCAAACATATCAATATCTAGCATCTGCACTTGATTCTCTGACGGAGTTGAATAACTGTAACGTACGATTGCCCACATGGATGGCGTGCAGGCGCTCAATACCTTCAGCCCCTGCAGAGCAAAAGGAAGAAACGGCTTCATTTGCTTGGAATCCTCATTTTGGGCCAACTGGAATCCGATTGCTGCCTGAAGCGCACTGTCTGCCAAACCGGGATGAAGCTTGATTGTGCTGTCATCGGCGATCTGTTCAGCAGGAAGCGTTAGTTTAGCCATCACACAATCGTTACCGATGAATAATTCTTCAATGCCCTGATGATTTGCGCCGTAATGCAATCCCATTTGCTCGAACAAGCCATAACAAGCCGATGCCGTAAAATGACCCTTATTAAATTGACTGCGCAAACTGTCGAGATCAATTGGCAGTATGCTATCCGGCTTACTGTAATTTGCCCGGCCCTGACTGTACACAATAGGCTTGTCTTCGTTGTCAACATCACCATAGATGCGAAATTGAATTTCTCCATCATCACTGTAATCAAGACTCACGTGCACCTGAACAGGATTTTGCCCGACATACATCGGGGAAAACCAGCCCACATGCTTGAGTTCCACAACAAGTTCTTCTCCGTTGTTGATACCGGAAGCCAGTTCCACAGCAGAACGCGCCATTTCTAGATAAGCAACACCGGGGAACAGCTTCTGCCCTTGTAAGACGTGATCAGCAAGGAAATATTCGGTACCGTCAAAAACAGAACTGAACCGAAGTTCAGTAAAATCCGACGTGTTGCGGTGAAGCAGCGGATGAAGACGGAGAGATAACAAGTCCTTTCCCTTATCGGCCGTATGTGATTTAATCTCACCATATTTACTGGAAGCAGCATCGAGCCAGTACCTTTCTTTGGAGAATGGGTATACAGGAAGCGGAATTCTTCCTGCGGGCTCATTGACGAACAATAGCTTAAAATCAAGCTCGTAGCCCTGCAAATACAAACTGGCTGATGCAGAAAGCTGTTCGGTATATTCAGCAGGATCGGATGTATGGCTGCAGGCTTGCAGGCATTCATTCCCGTAACGCTTCAGTGATGGCTGTTCGCAGAATGTATTGTCCAATTCTGTAACTTGAACCTCTGTCGAAGCTCCCTTTTCCAGCCATTTGTCCAAAATCTTAATTAGTTCATTCTGGTTACGGACAACACAGGTTAATCTGCAATTCATATGCTTTCGCCCTAACAGCAGCGTAAAGCTCATATCCCAGCAGCTAACGCCGGAGTTGTCCCTGCAATATGCAATCAATCGCTCAGCCTGAGTGCGCAATTCAGCTTGTGTTTGTGCAGACAGTACGATTAAATATTTTGGTTTCCTTACAGCCGCCCGTTCAATGACAGGCGCTTCCTCAACAACCATATGCGCATTCGTCCCGCTGAAGCCAAATGCGCTGATTGCAGCCATTCGTTTGGCTTTTCCCGGAGTCGTCCATTCTCTTATTTCTGTATTCACGTAAAAAGGGCTTTCGGCAAATGAGATATGTTCATTTCCTTCTTTAAAATGAAGGGAAGGGGGGATCTGCTTATGTTTCAATGAAAGCAGCACTTTAATAAGCCCTGCTATCCCCGCAGCCGCTGCTGCATGCCCGATGTTGGTTTTAATAGAGCCGATCGCACAGTATTGTGCCCGATCTGTATAGCCTCGAAATGCCTGCACCAATGCGCTGTATTCAATGGGGTCACCGAGCTTGGTTCCTGTTCCATGGGCCTCCACCATTTGAATATCTGCCGGATCGATTGAAAAACGATCATACACTTCACGCAAAAGGTTTTCCTGTGATTTAGCGCTTGGTGCTGTTATGCCATTGGTTGCACCGTCCTGATTAATGGCCGTCCCGCGAATGACACCATAGATCGTGTCCCCGTCATGAAGAGCGTCTTTCAATCGTTTGAGTACAACGACCCCCGCTCCTTCCCCCGGCACAAATCCGTCTGCCCTCTTATCGAATGTGTAACATTTGCCTGAAGGGGAGAGCATGCCTGCGCGATTGGATGCAAGGAAAAATCCAGGGGTTGATTGAAGAAATACACCTCCGGCAAGAGACATATCCGTCTCCCCGCACCACAGGCCTTGGCAGGCCAAATGAATGGATACAAGCGAGCTGGAGCACGCTGTGTCTACCGCGATTGCCGGCCCCTGCAAGTTCAAATAGTAAGCAATGCGGGCTGGAATCACTGAGCTTGCATTGCCCCAGAATGCTTGTGGAGCAGGATGACTGCCCAATAAAGAGCGATAGTCCAGTTCGTTGAAGCCTACATATACACCGCACTTGAGACTTTCACCCGATTCACCCGCATAACCAGCATCTTCAAGTGCCTTCCAGCATTCTTCAAGAAAGATACGCTGGTGAGGATCCATATGAAGGGCTTCGGTTCCTGATATATTAAAAAACTGCGGATCAAACTGATCAATATTTTTTAAAAATCCGCCATATTTGCAATAAGAAGCGCCTTCTCCATAATAAAGGGAGAGATCCCAGCGCGTTACTTTCTCAATTAAATCTTTGCCAAAGGCAAGATTCTCCCATAAGGCATGCACGTTATCGGATTGAGGGAATCGACCACTTATTCCGATAATAGCGACATCCTCCTTGGGATTCATTGTTTCCGTTTCAGGGAGACATACTTTTCTTCCGGCCGCTGGGCTTAAAGGGGGATACGTCTCAACGGAATGATCCAAATGATCCTGTTTTTCACCTGGTCGCTCTTCTAACCTCTGTGGATTGTCCTCTTCAGCGCTCTTTTCCTCCCCGAATATCATGGAGTGAGCAATTCTGTCTTTATACTGGTTAATAATGAAGGCCACTAATTGATTGACAGAACTGTAATCAAACAGGTTAGCCACTTGCAAGGATATGGAGAGAGCATTATTAATGGATTGAATTAATCGGACACCGGTAATGGAATCCACTCCGTAATCAGAAAATGACTCCTTCGGATCAATCAGAGCTATATTTACTTTGAGCGATTCAGATAGCATTTCTGTAATGATTTCCTTGACATGCTCTTCTATTTGGGTTGCGGTTGGGAAATAGGTATATTTATCTTGCAGATGCAAATCCACTTCCGGCGGATGGGAAGCCTTCCCGGCCGGACTGCTCGGTCTTCTGTCATCTGGCCTGAAATGAAACGGCGCATCTTTCAGTACTTGTGTCACGATGCCATCACTTTCAGCGACAATAACCTGTTGTCCCCCCTTATGAGTATCCTCCGCCGGAAAGTACACCGATTGAAAACCTTCCTCCAATAACAATTGATGCCAAGATTCTGGTGTAAGCCCAGGGCATCCGGGTATCCGCAGTTCAGGGTCCTCATAGAGCCACCATCCTTCCAGAAGACCAAAGGTTAGATGAGTAAAAAGTGAATTGCCGCTAATTTCAATAAGCAAAAGAATCCCGCCATGTTTCAGGACAGCCTTTACGTTGCGAATCGTTTCCCGCATATTTTTAGTGGCATGCAAAACATTTGCCGCAATCACAATATCATAGTTTCCGGTTGGAATATCTTGCCCGGCAGGCGGATATTGAACATCAAACGTTTTATAGTTCATGAATGGCCTGTTGTGTCCGTATTCCTTTTCGGCATGAAGCAAAAATGCTTTGGACAAGTCGGTATAACAATATTCCTCTATATGCTGTTCCAAAGGATTCAACTGCTGCAAAACAGCTGCGCTTGTCCCGCCTGTTCCTGCCCCAACCTCAATAATCCGGATACGAGCAGAATCGTTGGATTTTATTTTCCCCTTTACGTAGGTCGCAGCAATTCCAGCCAGCACATCGTTATAGTAGTTTATTTTCACTTATATATCCCCCCGACCAATTCCATAGAGGCATTCGGAAACATAATTTCCGTTGCTAGACATTTTCCCGTAAGGATATCCGGTAAAGCCCGGAGCATGGTTTCAACTAATGTGATCTGTGCTTCAGCACCACTATGCTCAATCCATAACCTTTTGCTCTCCTCCCACTCCTGCCATATCGCTTTTAGATCCGTCGGAGGTAATTCTGATATGCTGTAATGGTCCTCTTTAAGAGTCAAATAGCCATGTCGAACGAGCACTATCAAACTTTCTTTCAACCACCTCCGATACACTTCGGTCAAGCCGTACGTCAATTCTTCCGAAGTTCTGTCAACGTATGCCGGATTGAACCAGCCCGCCGAACGTAATTGCCCCCACAGCAATTTGGCCAGCATCGGTTCCATTTCATTTAGTACCTTATGTCGTTCCTGCTCTTTCTGACTAAGTTGGTTAGACGACTTAACTTGAATTTGTTCAAGTACGGAGCTGCCCTGCCGCTCATATACATTGATCGTCTTCTGCATATTTACTCCAGGAAGGAGCGGAGTCACCGTTTTTATAAACGCAGCTTGCACTAAAGGACCTGCCAGCAGCAACTCCAAGGCATTCATGGCCTCTGGCGCCTCGATTGAGTCTATTCCCATCTGTTGCATGCGTTCCCGGTACTTTTTCGAGGCGACCGTACCGACGCTCCCCCAATATCCCCAGTTCATGATTTTCACCGGGCATCGCCATTGCTGTTTGAGCCAATGGGCAAATGCATCCTTAAATACACAGCCCGCCGCATAGTTGCTTTGTCCCGCCATTTTCGTAAACGAGTTCATGGAAGAAAAGAAAAGAACAAAATCCAGATTTTCTTTCTTGAATACCTGAGAGAGACGAACGCTGACATCAATTTTTGGCGACAAACCACCGCGAAACCGATCCTCTTCCATCTGGTTCAAACTGCGGTCCAGCAAAACGATGGCAGAATGTACCACACCATGTATGGTATTGTGCTTACGCTTTATTTCCTTGTATACATGAAGCAGCTCTTCATAATTCGACGCATCGGCAGCTATATATTCAGGAAGAGTACCCAACGCGTTGAGCCGATCCTGTTTACTCTGGATCTCCTTATTCAGTCTGGTTCTTCCAACCCATATAATCTTAGCCTGATATGTCCGTATCATGTATTCGCTCCATGCTTCCCCGATGCCGCCGGCTCCTCCGATCACAACGTAAACTCCGCCTTTTCGATAGGCCGTTAGGCTCTTCGACAAAACCGGCTCCAGACGAACAAGCTCTTGTTTGTACCACATCTGGTGCCGGTGTATGAACGCATTCCCGGCAGGTTCGAAGGGAAGCTCAATTACGTCACGAATGTTTTCTTTCCTTTCATTTTCCAGATCGGCAAGTCTGACTTTCCAATGCGGAAACTCCTTGGACATCGAGCCAACCAGCCCATGAATGCTTGCATCTGCAGGGTTTACAGGATCGCTCGGCCAAATCGATTGTGCCTGGTATGTAAGGAGGGTCCATTCTAATGGCTTCCCCCCGTAGCCAAGGCTGAGCAGACTCTTAATGCATTGAAAAACCTGCATAACTCCCTGCTCCTGAGCACCAAGAATTTCTTCTGCCGATTGGAATTGTTGAAAGCTATTAGTTGACGACCAAATGACATGATCTATCTCCCCTATTTGTTCCAAACGGGCAACCAGGCCATTTTTATAGGCAAACGCCTCCCCGTAGATGACAGCCGTGTGCGGATTTATGGTCCGCACAGCTTTTAGTTGTTCTACTGTCCCTCCGATCATCACCCAATTTCCGCTGTTTGACGGAGATTCTTGAAGTTGTTTCAGATCAATAGGTTCCCATACCGGTGTCAACATAAAGCAATTATCAGCAGGGGCTGATTCAACAAGAGACTGATGATTTAAGCCGGACATATTCAGATGCAGGTTCTGTTGGTCTCTGTCTCTGTCTGAATGATCGACAAACTCCTTCTCTTGAGTCATTGGAACCCAGTACCGGTCTCTCACAAACGGATACGTAGGCAGGCTGATCCGCCGAGGCCGGTGCTTTTCCGTTTCCCCGTACTGCTCCAGCCAGTTCACCGCCAGTCCCCGGGTCCACACCTCCAGCACCTTCCCGTACTTGCCCCGCTGCAGCCACCGGCTCACCATTTCCTGCATCTCCTCTTCCCCGGCGAATACCGACAGCGCCTCTCTTCCGCCCTTGGCTTGCCCCCGGTAAAAGAAACCTTCGCCGGCAGTGGCTTTCCCTTCGTCTGCCCCTTCCACATACGCCTGCAGCTTGGACGTCAGCTCTTCCAGCGATTCGGCCAGCAGGCCCAGCCGCTCTTCCAGCGCTTCACGACCCACCTGCAGGGTGTAGCCCACATCTGCCAGCGTGCATCCGCCGTACACCCCGGACTGCAGTGCTTCCAGCAGCTGCTCTGCCTGCGCCTTCAGCCGTTCTGCGCTTTTGGCCGACAGCACGATCATGACCGGACGTTCCGGCGTTTCCGCTGCTTGCTGATTCGGTCGCGTTTCCCTATATTCCTCGATAATGACATGGGCATTCGCCCCACCGGCACCAAAGGAGGAAATCCCTGCCCGCCGGGGCAGACGCTCGCCTTCCATCACCGGCCGCTCCCACGGTCCCAGCTCCTGCTGCACCGTAAACGGACTCCGGCTGAAATCAATATGCGGGTTCGTCTCCTTCGCATGCAGCGACGGGGCCAGCTCCCCATGCTGCATTTGCAGCAGCACTTTCGTCACGCCCGCAATGCCCGCCGCGCTCTCGCCGTGTCCAATGTTCGACTTCGCCGACCCGATGGCGCAGTACGGCTTCTCCGCCGGGCCGCCGAAGGCTTTCGACAATCCCGCCACTTCAATCGGATCCCCAAGGGACGTGCCTGTACCATGCGCTTCTACATAGCTGATTGTCCGGGCATCGATGCCCGCCTCTTTCAGCGCCTGCTCTATCACTTCAGCCTGCGCCTTCGGATTCGGCACCGTATACCCGTTGGTCTTGCCGCCATGGTTCAGCGCTGAACCTTTAATCACCCCGTAGATGCGGTCCCCGTCGGCAACCGCACGCGACAGCGGCTTCAGCAGTACGGCCCCGACGCCTTCACCCGGCACGTAACCGTCGCCGCCCCGGCCAAAGCTTTCGCATCGGCCCTTGCTTGACAGGAAACGCCCTTGCGCTAGCATGACGTATTTGTTCGGGTGCACCGATACATTGACGCCCCCGGCTACCGCCACCCCGCATTCCTGCTGCCGTAGACTCTGACAGGCCAGATGGATGGCAGTCAGCGAGGAAGAGCACATCGTATCCACTGCCATACTCGGCCCCCGGAAATTGCAGAAATACGACACCCGGTTCGCAATCGAAGACGGGTTCCCCGACAGGGCGATGGAGGACTGCGCCCCGTACAGCTGGTACTCCTCGTACATGACCCCAACGTACACCCCGACCGCCTGTGGGCTCAGGCTTTCCCGCGTATACCCTGCATCCTCCAGCGTTTCATACACACACTGCATAAACAGCCGCTCCTGCGGGTCCATCATCTCCGCTTCCCGCGGCGACACGTTGAAAAACAACGGATCGAACTCGTCCACACCGTCCAGAAAACCGCCCCATTGACCGTACGTTTTCCCTGCTGTGCCCGGCGCCGCATCGTAATACCGCCGGTGGTCCCAGCGGCTGGTCGGAATTTCGGTGATGCTGTCCTTGCCACTGCGCAGGTTCTGCCAAAATTGCTCCACATTCCGGGCGCCCGGATAGCGTCCGGCCATCCCGATGATAGCAATCTCCTGCTCCGCTTCGCGTACGACGCCTCCGGCAAGCGGAGAATGGGATTCTACGCGCAGACGCTCCCGCCGAAATGCCGGTCTGCCGAGTAACGGCAGATCCGTGTCCCAGGGCGATCCCCTGCGGCCGGATGCCGCAGCTGCACGAGCACGTGCCGCAAACGGTGGCTCCTCTGAAACTGCTGGTTGTCGCTTTTGAACGGCCGCCTTTGCTCCAGATTTCCCCGCCACTGCACGAGCTTGAGCAACCGCAGACGCTGCACCCGGCTTTCCTTCCTTCAGCAGTGACCGCAGACGCTCACTATGCGCCTCTATGAAATAACCGCTCAAGGCCCGGATCGTCTGATACTCAAAAAACAGCGTCTTCGGCAGCGAGCCAAAGTCCGTCTCCAACTCATCGGTCATCTGCATGATCAGGATCGAATCGATCCCGTACTGCTCCATCGGCGCGTCCGCTTCGATCCGGGACTCCGGCAGGCCAATGACACCCGCGAGCCGTTGTTTCACATATTGAACGGCCTGCTCCTCCAATCCCGCTTCCGTAAGGGCCGCTTCCATCGAGACTCCTTCTGCATTGTGCAGCAGCCTAATGTCAGGCTTCTTTATTCTCCGGATCTGCTCTGCCGCGTACTTGGCCGCTTCGCACACATTCGGCTGTTCCAACAGCCAAGCAGGTGACAGCTCCCAGCCCTGGCGGTCCCGAAGACGGTGAGCCACTTCAGCCAGTTGTACAGGGTCGAGTCCGTATTCGCTCCAGTCGGCCTCCGGGTTAATGGCGCACTCCTCCACCTGCAGCAACTCCGCCACTTGACGGACGATCACGGCCTCCAAGCCGGAAGCTTGTCCCTGAAATGAAGAAGGTGCCTGTTCTGAGAATGAACGAGCTTCTAACGTATCCTTCTCCTGCCTTTGTTCCTCTGCAAATAAAGCGGGAGCGTACTGGGCATTCGCTTCTGCCGTCATCCCGTGAGCCTCCCTAGCCCAAGCATCGGCTCCCGCTGCCATAGCGCTTACGGACAGCAGCCGCCGACGCAGTTTCGGCAGATTGCCTTCCGCCACCAGCACCTGGCTGCTGCTGCTTGCCAGTCCGCGGTACAGTGCCGCGATGCCCGTCTCAGTCCGCAGGGGGCGCAAGCCCGTCTGACCCAGGAGCCTGTCCCGCTGCTCTTCGCTCACCTGCATGCCGCCCGCTTCCCACAGCGGCCAGCTCACCGACAGCGTCCGTCCCCTCCGTTCGCCCGCCTTTACTTGCTCGTTCCGGCGCTGCGCATACCGGTCCATGAACGCATTGGCAGCCGCATAGTCCGCCTGACCGATGTTGCCTGTCGCCCCCGCACCTGACGAGAACAGAATCAACAGGTCCAGTTCGTCCTCCCGGCAGGCTTCGTCCAGATTTACTGTGCCCGCCACTTTCGGCGCCAGCACTTCCCTCCACTCGTCTGCTGTTTTGTTCCGGATCAGGCTGTCCCGCGTCACGCCGGCACTGTGCAAGATCCCATTCACCCGGCCGTACGTCTGGCGGATACGCATCATCAGTTCCTCCACCGCTCCCGCATCCGTTACGTCTACTGGCTCATAGAGCACCTGGGCGGGCAACTGTTCCAGCTCCCGCCAGGTGCTCTCCGGCAGTTCAGCCGATCTTCCGGTCAAAATCAGCGTGGCCCCCTGCGCCCGCTGGGCAATTTCTTCCGCGAAGATCCGGCCCAGGCCGCCTCCGCCGCCGGTGATCACGTATACCCCGCCAGCCTTCCACGGATGGCGAAGACCCTGCCCCGCTTGCCGGTTCAGCCTTTCTGCTCCTGCTTCTTGTTCAGCAACGGCAGCTTCCTCGCCTCTCGCATCCGCCTCGTACTCCTGCCAGCCCGCACGCTGCAGTTGCCCACCTGCAATCCGCAGGTGTGTCTCTTCCAGATAGCCTGCACCAGCTTGAAGTTGCTCCGCCACCGTATCCGCCGCCGTCCCGGCCTCCACCTCTATCAGTTGACCGACCAGCCGCGAATTCTCCAGCCGCGCTGTCCGCAGCAGTCCGGTCAGGCCCGCCACCAGTTCGGACTCGCCGCTTCCCGGTATCACCACCTGCAGCAGGGTCAAACCCTCCCCAGGCACCTTCATCCGTTCCCGGATCTCTTCAAAGACAGCCAGAGCGTAGACCTCAAACCGTTCCGCGATGCCCCCGGCTGCCCCCAGCCGGACACAGTGCGCCTTAGACCATCTCGCACTTAATTCCCCGGTCCATTCCGTCGCAGACTCACAAAACAGCACCCGATGCTCTCTGTACACAGGCGGTTCAGACCCGCTTGCGCGCTCGGATACCTCTTCCCAGACGGGCTCCAGCAGTAACAACCCTTCACGCGCTTCAGGCGAACGCGATGTAACCCCCCGCAGCCAGACGCAGACATGGCCTGCTTCATCACACAACGCGATGTCCAGCTTCCGCACCTTCTCCGGTGCGCCTCTGCCCGCGCGGTATTGCACTACCGCCCACATCGACGATGCGCAAGGCCGCAGCACTTCCGCTTCCTCCAGGGCAAAAGGCAGCGCTGCCGCCTCCCTGCTTTTTACGTCCGAGGCGTTCCGGTCCCACGCTATTAAGTGCTCTTCGGCCAGCAAGGCAATCGATGCCTGCAAGGCAGCATCCACCATGCCCGGATGCAGCATGCATTCCGCTTGCTTGTCAAAGAGACTTTCCGGGAGCTTGAGCTTCGCCAGTGCTTCTCCTTCTCCACGGTACAGCTCCTCAATCGCCTGATGGGACGGGCCGTAAGCGAGGCCCATCGTCTGGAAAAGGGCGTAGCAGGTCTCCGCTGTCACCCGGCCCCGGCTGCATCGGCTCCGCAACGCAGTCAGATCCAGGGACGCTTCCTTGCCCGCTTCGCTGCCGAGCGCAACGTTGCCCTGACTGTAGACTTCATCCCCGCACGCTGCCGTCTGGCCATAAATATCGTAGCTGATCGTCCCGTCTTCCTCCGGGTACAGAGCGATCTGCACTTCTGCCGGTTCTTCCCCGACAGACAAGGGCCGACTCCACACGACGTGCCGCAACAGCAGGCTGTGCTTGTCAGTCGTCCAGGCCGCTGCCTGCTCTACGGCTGCCCGGGCCATTTCCAGATAAACGACTCCCGGCAGCAGCTTGCGGCCTTGCACCACATGGTCGGCCAGAAACTCCTCCTCTCCAGTGAACGTGGTGCCGTACCGCTGGCCATTCAACAGGTCCGACAGGTTGCGGTGAAGCAGCGGGTGCAGTAGCGCTGCTCTGCTTCCCGCCCGATCACCAGCCTCAGACGCTTCCGCCATCGGCACCCAATAGCGCTCTCTCGCAAATGGATACGTCGGGAGACTTATCCGCCGCGGCTTTACGTTCTCATACAGCGCAGACCAATCCAGAGATATCCCTTTAGTCCAAACTTCAGCCAGTTGAGAAATCTTGCGTTTTGTGATCCAACTGTTTACAGCCGTGCGAACATCATCATCAGATTGAAATAACCCTGTTAATTCATTATCGTTTTTCACCTCCCCCTGATAACACAAAGTGCTTCTTTTAATTCTTTTGTTCGTCCCGTTTTTCATTTCTTTGACGTAATCTGATAACTTCTTGATTAGTTCCTCCATAGAGGAAACAACAAATGCAGCCCGGTAACGCATAGGCTCTCTCCCGACTTGAAGCGTGTAAGCTAAATCAGTCAGGTCAACCTCCGATCTGCATACATCCGAATCTTCCGAGAAAGCAGTCGTCAGATAGTTAAGCAGATTTTCAACACTTTCCATCAGACTTGGCTCACTTTTAGCGGAAATCGGAACAATCGTGGAGTTGTTACGATTAATATTGAGCTTTTCCCTTTCGGCTCTCACAGAATACTCTTCCACAACAAGGTGTGCGTTACTTCCATTTGCTCCAAAAGAGCTGATGCCTGCACGCCGCGGATGAACTTCTACCTTCCCGTCAAGCTTAATCTCAGGCCGAGTCCACTTGTTACCTTCACGTTCCACATAAAATGAGGTGTCCTGGAAAGGGATATACGGGTTTAATCTATCAGCATGTAAGGAGGGAAATATTTTTTTATACTTAAATTGCAGCAGTACCTTCGTTAACCCTGCTACTCCCGCCGCAGCTTCCAAATGTCCGATATTCGACTTCAGTGAGCCGATCGGGCAACTTTGTCTGGGAAGTTTCCATGATGTGAGCGCCTTCTCCAAACCTTGAATTTCTATGGGGTCCCCAAGCGAAGTTCCGGTTCCATGGGTCTCGAAATAGCTGATTGTGCGCGGATCAACGCGTGAATGCTTAAATGCCTCCAAAATCACTTCCGCTTGGGCTGTCGAATCCGGAACGGTTGCACCGGACGTTTTGCCTCCGTGATTTATTGCCGAGCCCTTAATCACTCCATAAATGGAATAACCGGCCGCTTCGGCATGACTCAGACTGGTCAAAAGTACGGTTCCCACGCCCTCGGCAGGTACGTATCCGTCTCCGCCCTCCCCAAAACTTCGGCAGCGTCCATCTGAAGCCAACAGTTGCGCCTGTTTTAAAAACATATATTTGTGCGGATGAGTAATTAGATTTACTCCACCCGTCAGTGCATAGTGGCACTCGCCTTTTTTGATGCTCTCGCAAGCTAAATGAATTGCAGTCAAAGCTGAAGAACACATTGTATCCACAGCAAGCGACGGACCGTGGAAATTCATGCAGTAAGATACCATATTGGCTACAGATGCTGCGCTGACGCCCAGTGATGTCGGCACTCCACGCTCCGTTAATTCGGACGCAAATAATTCATAATGATTCCAGAAGACACCTGCAAAGACACCCACGCTCCTGCTACTTGACGACGGGTAGTGATGTTGACTCCGGTCCAGGTAAAAACCTGCATCCTCACACGCCTCCCAGGCTGTTTCCAGAAACAGTCTGGCTTGAGGATCCATCATCTCTACCTGACGGGGTGAGAGATTAAAAAACAAGGGATCAAATCGGTCAATCTGGTCTATAAATCCTCCGTATTGATAAAGCTGGTCTGCCTCATATGAGAACCGATGCCGCTCCCAACGGTCTTTTGGAAATCCGGTAATGCAATCTTTTCCTAACGACAGATTCCGGCCAAATTCATTGACATTCCGAGCCATCGGATAACGTCCAGCCACTCCAATAATGGCGATATCCTCATGCTTATAAGCAGGATTGCTCACCTTGGTTTCGTTTGGAGAAGCATAGACTTTTTCCGCTTTCGCCTGAAATAACGTACAGGTCGCCTTGTTCTCCTGAGGAATTCCCCTAGGTGTAGCATTTGTGAGATACGGATGCATTGAAAGACGGATTCGTTCTTCCTTACCATAGAGAATGACTGCCTGCGAACCGGCACCTCTAAGAATGGATTCGAATAAGGCTAGTCCATCATCTTTGGGCAGCGGTACTAATCCGATAGTCTCGGACAGATGCTGCTTTTGATTATCGTTAATACCCATACCGCCAGCCATCCACAGCGGCCAATTGATTGAAACGGTAACGCCGGAACACCGGCCTGCTGCTGCCTGAAGCCGACGCTGTTCTGCAAATATGTCCATAAAAGCATTGCCGCAAGCATAATCTGCTTGTCCCATATTGCCCAGAACCGCGGATAAAGAAGAGAACAATACAAAGAAATCCAGAGGCTCCTCCCGGGTGAGTTCATTCAGATGCCAAAGACCACGCACTTTTGGCCGAAGAACTTCCCTTATGCTTTCCTGCGTTTTATGCACGATGAACTGATCTTTGGTAAGCCCTGCACAATGAACAATTCCTTTAATCGGCCCCAGTTGGTCTCTCACGTGTTGAATAACGTGCTGGACTTCCTCCTTTTGGGCGATATCAGCTTGCAGATAGTGTGCTTCTGCACCCGATTTTGCCAGTTGTTTTATCTGCTCCGTATGAGCTGCTGTTAATGCAGATCGTCCAATTAAAGCCAGCTTTACTTTACCTCGGCTTGCGAAATAACCGGCAACCGATAGGCCCAGCGCACCCAGTCCTCCCGTGATGACATAAACGCCGCCTTCAGCAGTTTTAATTGGTTTTCCAACCGCATCATCCGTTTTTTCGGTATAACGTTTCACCATACGCTCATAGGATGGCCCTGCGTAATAAGACTCGCACACACCCGTCTTGTGACTAGCCCACTCCTCCTTTAACATATTTACCAGTTTGGAAACCGGAAGGCTATCAATACGTTCTGATAAAATCACTTGACCATGCAGACGAGGATTCTCTGCATGGGCTGATTTTAATAGTGCACCTAGTGCGGCGGCATAAACACCGTTACGGTCCCTGGAGGCCACAACTTGGACAACGGTCTCGGCTATAGGGGACTGCTGCAAATATTGTTGCATCCACTCCATCAACTGCCCGCACAATAGTTCAAAAGCATAGGGCATCGGTTGATCCGTTACCAGAGCGATAACCTCAGCATGCTGTAAACCCTGTTGAATTTGATAACGGAGTGCGGACGATCCTTCGTAAAGGATTACGACATGTTTTCGGTCATGAGGCAACTTATTGCCCCCTTTTAAAGCGGCCTGATCCCAGCATGGTTCCAAAATCAGCGTTTTGTTTTGGCTTGATTCGTGACATTGGGGATCCTGCACCGAATGTACAGATACTGCTTCAGTATTAGGTAATTGAGGAGCAGCTTGTCCTCCTTCGCCGAATGCCTCTGGCCAGTTTTCCAGCAAAAATTCTGATAAGGAATTAATATTCGAATATTCAAAAAGCAAAGTAGGATATAATTGCTGTTTCACCTTTTGCTCTAGCATTTTCGAAAGTCCAATCAGTTCAATGGAATCAAGACCCATCTGATAAAATCCGACTTCCAAATCAATATGCTCTTCTGGCTTTCCAAGCACCTTGGCGATCTCATCTTTCAAAAACGCCACCACAAGGCTTTTAGTCGAATTACCGTTTGGTATCTTTTGTACTTGTGGCTTGAATCGCTCTTTCTCGGACTGTTGTGTCTGAGAGGAACGTATGGACGTGTTCAGCTCTTGCTCATTCCAAATGTAATGGCCTGGTACAACCAGTTTTTTCATCAAATACGGATTACGAATTCGTTTGGCGGTCAAACGCTCAAATTCAACCAGCGGATTTCCGAGTTTGTCGTATACCGTGATGTCAGTGGTTACGATATCCGGAGGTGTTTTGGGTTGCTGATTTTCTGCTGATTTATCAAAGGTGGAATAAGTATAGATAGTATCAGGCAACAGGCAAAAAATACGAAATCTGTCAATCATAAAAGGGATATAGGGTGTTTCGTCAAGAAACATGCCTGGATTCTTCCCGCTCAATCGGAATGAAGCACCGGCAAACGTGGACCCATCCAGAAAAGCAACGTGAGCATAAAACTGATCTGCATATTGAAGGGCTTGGTCACTCAGATGTAGATGCATAAGTTCTTCGTTTTTACGCTGATATACAGTTCCCCTGGTTTTCATGAAGGTGCCGTGTTCAATGTCTACTTGGCGTGCCAATTGATACACAGCATCCATATCCCATTGATTGTCAGACTGGTCTATAAAAGCCTGAACATTCATAGCAGGAGGAACAGAGCTGCCCACCATCAAGTACAGCTGGCATTCCATGTTGTTCTCCTCGCTGCTGTGATCCGTAACATGATTCTCCACCTTCTTGCTGGTTACAGAGACGGTCCAGTGCGTTTTGGTTTCTGCAGGCGTAAACGTCACACATATTTGGCGGTCAAACTGCTCTGAAGTTACAATCGGCAGGGTGAATAAAATATGCCTGAGTTCAATATCCTGCGTACCTAGATATATCGCGGACAATCGATAGATCATATCAAGCAAGGTTACACCGGGAAGGGTGCAAATGCCGTGTACACGATGATTCTGTACAATATAATTGTTGTGAGTCAATAACTGCACAAATGTTTCCTGCTTGCGGCTTGTCATCTATCGTATACCCCCTTTACTGCATCTTTAACGGTTTGAAAAAAGCCATCATCTGCTCTCGTCTTTGGATTTCCACCGCTGCATCTAAGCCTTCTGTCCCTGCATCTGGCCAGTATCGTCTTCTGTTCCATTGGATGCGGCTTGACCTGGGCTCTAAAGTTGCTTTCAAAAACGCTGGAACCCCTTCATTGCTCACGATGATATGAGCATTATTCCCCCCTAATCCGAAGGTACTGATCCCTGCCCTTAGCACGGCAGGTGCGGTCCAAGTCCGGCCTTGCTGAACCAGAAAAAGTGGACTTTCTTCAAAACGGAAACGCGGATTAGGATGTGGGCAGTTTATGGTAGGAATTAATTCACCGTGAATCATACACAACAGCACCTTAATCATGCTTGCTGCTCCCGCAGCACTGAGAAGATGGCCAGTATTGCTTTTTACGCTGCCAATCCCGCATATCCCGCGCTCTTGCGTATATTTACCAAGCACTTGTGTGAGTGCCTTAAGCTCGATCGGATCACCAATCACCGTACCGGTTCCATGCGCTTCAATATAGCTGATTGTCCCCGGATCAATGTTGGCATCCGCGATCGCCTGCTCAAGCAGTGCCTGCTGTGCTTGCGGATTAGGAGTGGTGACACCCATTGTCTGACCGTCATTGTTAATGGCTGATCCATCGATAACACCATAAATTTTATCTTTTTCTCTTACTGCTCTTTCCAGCGATTTCAAAACCAGTACACCGCAGCCCTCTCCAATGCCTATTCCGTCAGCTGCAGCATCAAAGCTTTTGCATTTGCCGTCAGGCGAGAGTACCTTAGCTGCGCTCAGAGAAAGATAAGGGGTTTCGTCGAGCAATATTTCAACTCCTCCGGCAAGAGCCAGATCTGATTCACCGTTTTGGATACTTCTTACAGCCAAATGTACTGCTGTCAAAGAGCTGGAACATGCCGTATCCACTACGACATTCGGTCCTTTGAAATTATAAAGATGAGCTAAATGAGCTGTAATAAAGTTTTGCCCTGTTCCAATAATTGTGCTCTTTCTGCTCTGTCCCACCTTTCTGGCAAAATGGCTCGTTCTTGCCCCTGCAAAGACCCCCACCTGTTCGTTCTCCAATTGTTCCTTTCCATAACCCGCATCGGCCAATGCTTCAGCACTTACTTCAAGCCATTGCCTCTGAAGCGGGTCAAGCTGAACCGCCAGTTCTTCGTCTATCTGGAAATAATCAGGATCAAAGTCTTCGATTTTTTCCAGAAAAGCTCCCCATTTGCTGATACTTTTTCCTGCAACGCCTAGAGGATCATAGTGCTTTTGCCAGTCCCAACGGGTATATGGAACTTCACGGACACTGTCTTTTCCCGCTTTCAAGTTATACCAAAAACAATCTGTATTGGGCGCGTCTGGAAAGTGGCAGGCTATTCCGATGATAGCGACTTTTGGCTTTGAATTACGTACTGCAGACACCAGGCTTCGATCCAATTGCTGCTTAGAAGCCTCAGTGTCCGATTCAGGGATTCTCTGAACGGCTCTAGGTTCCTCTGAAGTTTGAAGCACAGCCGCCAATGCCTTCGAATGGTCCTCCATCAAAATACCGGTCAGCCTTCCCAACGTCGGGTATTCGAGAAAGATCGACGGATCCAGAGCCGGCAGCGCCAGTTCACGTTCGATTCTGCAAGCCAATTGGGCAATCATAATGGAATCCACTCCGAAATGCTCAAATGACAATTCAAAATTGATTTTTGCCGGATTCATGTTCAACTCATCAGCAAAAATGGAACGGAGTCGTAACTCCAGTTCCCCCCTGATTTCATGTCCCTGTGCTGGATATACCTCCGTAGAAGCTGTCATGAAATTTTCCTGAGCGCCCCCCTCTCCAACGGATGGCAAAGCCCCCCATTGATTCGTCGATGCAACAGCGGGGAGCACGACGGGTCCATACTTCATTGTCAATACCCAATCTAACATCAAAAGTCCTTCTTCATCAGTCATTGCAAGCAGGCCGGACTGTTCATAAGCCTTGCTCTTGATTTCACCCATGCCCGTCTCTTTCCAATTTGGCCACTGAATGCTAAGGACCGGACTTTCACGAAATTCAGCTTGTGCAAAATAATCCATATAAGCATTCGCCATGGCATAATCGCTCTGTCCTGCAGCCAAGCCGGGCATGGCTCCGGCGACAGAGGAGAATAGAACAAACCATTGCAGCGGCTCCTTACGCAAACAGTGGTGAAGCACATAAGAACCGGTGATCTTAGGAGCCAGAATCCTCTGAATTGACTCCAATGGCTTACGCACGAAAGCCGGATTATCTCTGTCGGCTATGCCGGCAGCATGCAGCACTCCACCAATCGGTCCTAATGTTCGCCTGATATGCTCCAATCCCCGCATCACACTGCTCTCATCTGTCAGGTTGAAAGCAAGCACCTGTACTTGCACACCCTGTGCCTCCAGTTCCAGGACAGCCTGTATTTTACATTCTGTCTCCGTTTCCTTATCTTGCTCCTGAAAAGCCTCCCACTTCTCCCTTGGCGGCAGCTCGGTTCGTCCAACTAAAGCCAGCCGTTTGACACCATAATGTTTGACTGCATGCCTGGCACACAATAAGCCAAGCCCTCGGGTTCCGCCTGTGATTAAGAGGACATGTTCCGCCGGAAATTGCAGCTCTGGCAGCTCTTGTCTGTGCATAGCGATATCCTCTATCTTGGTCAGGTAAGCACTGTACCGCTGTCCGCAACGATAGGAGACCTCATTTTCCTTACCCTTATGCTGTATTTCCTGAATAATTTGTTGCGCAAGTGTCGTATCGCTTGCGGATGGATCAGCATCCATATGCCGGGAAATAACATGGCTGTATTCATTTTGAAGCATCCGGTAAAGTCCGGCACGTTCTGCTCCTGACATACGAATACGTTCATTTTCAAAGGATTCCAATCCTTTGGTTACACCAAGCAGCAGCAGTTCGTTCCTCCTTCCTTTTTCGATGAGCTGCTGCAGCAACCAGAGCCAATCAATATGTTCTGCAGGTCTGCTCCCTTCTTCTTCACAACCTGCCACATCAATCAGTACTGAGTATTTGTCCCATGAATTCACCTTCTGCTCCGTCACGTTGGTTCCTTGCAGCAATACAACATCACTTCCTGGCAAAAGCCTGGAAAGCTCCCGTACAATGCCTCCGGTTGCCTCTGTTGACAAAATTAACACGCCTTCCATCCGTTTACGCGCAGACGAGGCAGGAGAAGATTTCCATCGCTTGCTTAACAACACACCGATTCTGCTAGCGGATTCCGCTTCAGGATCACTAGATTGCTCTGTCGTCTCCACGGTCGCTTTTCCTGCCGCTGCCCGGGAATCCGGCAGCCAATACTTCTCACGTGCAAAAGGATAAGTAGGCAATGGTACTCTAGTATACGCACCGTCTGTAAACAGTTCATTGTAGTCCAGATCGTACCCTTTCACAAACAGTTCTGCAATTGTCGCCAGGTTCTCCATGTATCGGAAACTGCTTTGAAAGCCAGTAATTTCTTGAATGCATGCGTTCCCGTAGCGTTTCAATGCGGATTGTTCACGGTTTGCAGAATCGCCTGATAGACATGCGTAAACCTGCGGAGCTTTTCCAGTAACCAGCCACTGGTTTAACAAAACCGCCAGATCGTCAGTATCGCTGACTATACAGGCCATTCGATGATCCAGATGTTTTCTGCCGGTCAGTAAGGTATAACTTACGCAAGCGTAGTCGATTTCGTCCTCGCTAGTATAATGTTCTGCTAGACGTCTCGCCTGCTCTTTAAGTTGTTCTTGAGAATAAGCGGATAAAGCAATGATATATCCCGGTTTCCCCGCCTTTATTTTAGGGATGTCCGGGGCCTCTTCAATAGCAAGGTGGGCATTCGTGCCGCTAAATCCGAATGAACTTACGAGAGCGCAACGTCTTTCTCCCGACCGGGTTTCCCAACTTTTTAACTGCGTGTTCACATAAAACGGACTATCTTTGAAGCGGATATTCGGATTTTCGGATGAATAATGAATAGACGGGGGGATTTTTTTATACCGCATCGATAACAACACTTTGATGACTCCAGCAATTCCCGCCGCTGCTATGGTGTGGCCAATGTTCGTTTTAACCGAGCCGATCGCACAAAAGTTATTACGGTCCGTATAATGACGGAAGCTTCTGGTTAATGCGTCAAATTCAATGGGATCACCTAACTTCGTACCGGTACCATGGGCTTCAATCATTTGAACACGGTCCGGCTGAATGCCGAAATCATCGTAAAGCTGACGCTCCAGCCTCTCTTGGGAAGCTGCGCTTGGTGCAGTAATGCCGTTCGTACTACCGTCCTGATTGATAGAAGTACCACGTATCACGCCATGGATATAGTCCCTGTCCCTAATCGCTTCCTTCAGTCGCTTAAGCATGACAACGCCGACGCCTTCACCAGGTACAAATCCGTCTGCAAGTTCATCGAACGTATGGCAGCGGCCTGTAGGTGATAACATGCCTGCTCGGCTGGAAGATATGTAAAAATACGGTGTAGACTGGATGAACACCCCTCCCGCCAGGGCAAATTCCACCTCCCCTGACCGTAAGGCTTGACAGGCCAGATGGATAGCGACCAAAGAACTGGAGCACGCCGTATCCACAGCGATAGCGGGACCCTGCAAGTTCAGGAAATAGGAAACACGGGCCGGAACAATGGATGCGGCATTGCCCCAAAAGGCCTGGGGAGGCACTTGCCCGCTAATAAGCTTGTCATAGTCACCGCCGCAATAACCTACATAAACACCGCATTTACGTCCTTGAATAATGGAGCCGGCGTAGCCGGCATTCTCCAGAGTTTTCCATGATTCTTCAAGAAAAAATCGCTGCTGCGGGTCCATATACATCGCTTCGGTCCCCGAAATTTTGAAAAAAAACGGATCAAACCGGTCGATCTCTTCCAGAAATCCGCCATAACTGCAGTGTTCAATAGCTTTAATCTCTTCGGGAGTCCATCGGGTAACCTTCTGAATTAAATCATGGCCGCCTGCGAGATGATCCCATAACTGTTGAACATTATCGGACTGCGGAAACCTACCGCTTAGGCCAATGATGGCAATATCATCTATGTTATTACCTGTTAATATGTGTTCTTGAAATGACAGAGCCTTTTCCGTTTCATCAGTATGGCTTTGTGACTTCTCATGTACTCCAGTGGTATGAGGATTAAGCGGATGACTTTGTTCAGTCAACGGAAACTTCCCGGATATTCCTTGATATAGCGGTAAAATATAACTAGCAAGTTGATTCACACATGGATAATCAAATATGTCTGTCGTCTGAAGTTCAATGTGTAATCTTTCATTAATGGTATGTATGAGCTGTACGCCAATAATAGAATCGACCCCGTAGTCAGAGAATGCTTCATCATTGTCGATTACATGGGCAGCGACCTTCAATGATTCGCACAATGCAGTCAATATCGTTTGCTTTACATCATTTTCTTGTACGGATGAAGTAACTGGAGTTTCATAAGTAATCTCCTTATTACATACATCGGCCCTTGAACGGGGAGCCTCACGGCGTTGACGGATTACACCATCGCTGGCGGCAACGATTACTTCCTGCCCTGTGTACTCCGTATGCTTGGCCTGAAATTGTACAGATATAAATCCTTCGGATTCAAGGATACTTTTCCACATTTCCGGATACAATGCAGGGCATCCCGGAATACGAAGTGCTGTGTCCTCGTACATCCACCATCCCTCTAACAATCCGAAGGTGAGATGATTCAACAAAGAATTTTCCGTGATCTCATTGATAAGCAAAACGCCATTGCGACGAAGTACCGCTTTTGTATTCCGAAGTGCATGGCGAATGTTTTTCGTTGCATGCAATACATTTGTCGCAATGGCAATATCATAGGATCCTGCACGTATCGATTGGGCTGACAACGGCTTGGACAAATCAAATAGCCCACAAGTGAGATAGGGATATTGGGGACAATACTCCTTCTCAGCATGGTGAAGAAAAGCCTTGGATAAATCCGTAAAGCAATACTCCTCTATATGATGCTGATAAGATCTCAATCTGTTGAACACCATCGTGCTTGTCCCACCTGTTCCTGCCCCAATTTCTATGATCCGAATCCGTGCAGAGGGATCATGCTCAATTTTTTTGTGCAGACAGGCAACCACTGTATCTGCTAACACTTCGTTATAATAATCTGCGACCGGATTATTTTTATATATGCCTTCTACCAGGGTCATAGTAGAATGTGGAAAGATCACATCCGTTGCCGGCTTCTTACCTCTCAGGATTTCCGGCAAAGCACGCATTGTAACATCAAGCAAGGCTGTGTAAGCCGCTATGGTCTTGTCAGCCAGCCATGACAGCCGCTTTCTGTCCCACTCCTGCCACAATTGATCCTGGCTGTCTTGATGAGACTGAACCGGATAATACATCTTTCCGTCAAATGTCAAATAACCGGATCTCTCCAAAAATAGAAGGCTTTCCTGCCACCAGCGCAAAAATCCATCACTCAGTTCCTCAGGAGCATCGGGGCTAATTGCATCAAGACAATCCTCTGGTAACAGCCCAGCGACATGCAATTGTTTCCATAACAATCTTCTAAGTAGCTCGTTCAGCTCATCCATTTACGGTTCCTCCTACCTGGTATCCGGTTATTCCCTAATCTGGTAATATGTGTTACGGAATCAAAGAAGGCAAATTGTCCTCGTAGATTATGATCGTTTCTTCTTCATTTATTCCATCGATATATAAAGAAGGCTTTCTCTTTAGAAGAGCCAATTGATCCAATGTTCCTCCCAATAAAATTTCCAGTGCGGCCATAGCTTCGGGCGTTTCTATGGAGCCGTGACCTGCTTTTTCCATGCGAATCCGATAGCGATCAGAACTTACAGACCCCACACTCCCCCAGTAACCCCAGTTCATCACTTTTACCTGGCAATCCCATTGAGAAGCCAAGTACTGTGCAAATGCATCCTTGAACGTGCAGCCTGCAACATAATTCCCCTGCCCTGGAGATTTAATGAATGTATTCATTGATGAAAAAAACAGAACGAAATCTAGGATGTCCTCTCTAAATAGCTGAGCCATATTCACGCATACATCCACCTTAACCGCCAATGCCTTGCGAAATGAATCCTCGTCCATTCGAGCTAAGCTGCTATCGTGAAGAACAATTGCTGAATGAACTACACCCTGTATCGTTCCGAAATCCCGTTTTATTTGCCGGTAAACACGGCGCATAGCCTCCAGATCCGTAGCGTCAGCCGAGAAATAACAGGGAGACCGACCGATTCTTCCAAGCCTGTCGATCCGGGCTTGTATGTCGGAATCACATTCACGCCTGCCCAACCATATGATTTGCGCCCTGTATGTGCGAATCATATACTCGCTCCAGGCCTCACCTATACCTCCGGCACCCCCTATAACAACATACACGCCTCCTTCCCGATAAGCCGCTTTACGCCTCCTCGATTTATCATCAACCTGGATCAATTGTTGGCGGTACCATTCCCGCTTTCGGTTTACATACGGAAATCCAAGTGAATCCGCAGGCAGAGCCAACAAATCTGCTATTGCACATTCATCCAGTTCCTCCAAATCTGCCTGCCGAACTGCCCAATGACTTTGTTCTTTGGCCATGACTCCAATGAGTCCATGTATGCCTACGTGAGTCGGATCTATCGGATCGTGCTTGTATATAGATTGAGCCCTAAACGTAATGACTGTCCATTCCAGTCTCCGGCTCCCGTATCCGAGTTGAAGAAGGGCCTTGATGAGCTTGTAAATAAGGATAACGCCGGATTCCTGGCTGAAAATCATTGAATCAACCTTAGGTGAAATGTCTGCTGTATAAGGGGTCAATAATACCAAATGATGAATATCAGGCATGTTCTCCATTTTTCCGATAATCGAATCTATTGAATCTTCTGACGAAAGATGCAGCGGTAACGCATTAGAATCATATTTGCTAAACCATTTCAACGCTTTCTCCGTTCCCCCGGCAATCAATGTCCCCTGAACTACTCTATGATTAAAACGTTCACGCTCATGATTAACCCTCCGTATATAGACCTCACTCCAGACAGGAGCAAGTAATAGCGTCTCGTATCCGTCATTCTCATTAACTGAGGAGAAAGACATCCTAGCGTCCATTTTTTTGAAATGAAGACCCCGAAGTCGTACAGATACCATACCCGCAAGATCACAAATATCAATATCAAAAATATGGTTGTTCCCGCCAGATGGCCCGTCTTGACTAAAACGAACGTACGCCCACATATCAGGCTTACACGGGCCGTCTATAATGATCTCTTTCACAGAAAACGGCAGCAAAGGCTTCTGCATACTCACCTCTTCAGAACCCTCTGGCAAATTCAGCCACAATCCAATCGTAGCTTGGAATGCGGCATCCATTATACTGGGATGCAATACATAGTCGCTTTCCTTACCACGTAGACCCGAAGGAAGTGACAATTTGGCAAGCACCTGATTAGACCCTAAGCAGATCTCTCCCAATCCTCTGAATGAGGGGCCATAGTCCATGCCCTTGTGGAGATAAGCTTCATAACATTCGCCTGATTTTAAAATGCCAAGTTTACATCCGGTCTGAACAGCCGAAATATCGATCCGAAGTGATTCGGTATTCATGCCGACAACAGCACGTCCTTGACTGAATACCGTTGTACTTCCTTCTTCCGCTGCTCTGCTAGAGCAAACCTTAAAATCTATCGTTCCATCGTTGTCCGGCTTCAGATGGATCTTGATCTGCTCCACTCTTTCTCCGGTTGTAATGGGTTTAATCCATACAATCTGTTGCAGGGTGATACGTTCGTTGACACCAAGGTTAGCTGCTTGTCTAACAGCCTCTCTAACCAGTTCGAGATGAGCAACTCCCGGCAAAACCTTATGACCTTTAACCCGATGATCCGTCAAGAAAAACTCATTGCCTGTGAATGTGCAACTATATTGATACTTCGTAAAGTCTGACTTATTTATAAGCAAAGATGACAAATTTGGGGTTAAATAAGCTTCTTTGTCTTCAGCGAGCTCTTTGTACTTGGCAGCCTGCAGCCAGTGGCGCTCTTTTACGAATGGATACGTCGGCATCGATATTCTCTGTGGCTGTTTCCCGACATAAAGCTGCATCCAGTCGATTTCAACACCGGATACCCATAATCGAGCCAGATCCTGAAGCTCTTGACTGCGGATTAAATTATCAGTAACAAAGGTGTTGTCTTCCCCTTCGGAAAGCCCGTTTTCTTTTAATTTTCTCCTCACTGTCCGTCCCTGGCAAAATCGGGGTATATCTGTATTACCTAGGGCAAAAAGTTCAAGCTTTTCCATTGCCTCCTTGGCATTTGATACTGTGAATGCAATCCTTTCCTCCATAGCTTCTCTGCCTGTTTGCAGGGTAAAACAAATGTCTGCCATCACAGAATTCGAGCTGTTTATAAATTCAGCGATATGAGCGGCATAGCTTTTCAGGCGTTCTTCATTTTTGGCTGACAGTACAATCACATTGGAGCTGGAAGCCGATTCTGCCGAATACTCAGGTTCAATGTATTCTTGAATAACCACATGTGCATTGACACCCCCAAATCCAAACGAACTCACACCTGCGCATCTTGGAGTATCTTTGTTCGACCGATTCCATTCCTGAGCGTCCTTCACAATATAAAAAGGGCTGCCCTCCAGTTGAATATAGGGATTTAATTCTTTCAGCTGCAAATTGGGCAATAACTTGTTATGCTTCATGCTCAACAGAACATTCATAACTCCCGCAATACCGGATGCAGCCTCCAAATGACCGATATAAGTCTTGACTGAACCGATGGCACAGTGTTTTTCGACTGGTTGAGAAACATTATTCAAGTCTGCCCCGAACTGTTCATCCCACATCTTATATAGCTGCGCAAATGCTTTTTTCAAACCATTAATCTCAATCGGATCGCCCAGGGGTGTTCCAGTCCCATGGGCTTCAATATAGCTGACCGTTCTGGGATCAATACCGGATTTCTTCCAAGCATCAATGATGAGTTGTGCCTGGGCATTCGGGTTAGGTGAAGTCAGCGTATTGGCATGTCCGCCATGGTTTATAGCCGTTGCTTTAATAACGCCGTAAATATGGTCGCCGCTTGCCTGGGCTTTGGATAGAGGTTTAAGTACCAGAGCACCGCTGCCTTCGCTTCGTACGTACCCATCGGCCTTGCTGTCAAACGTTTTGCATCTGCCATCAGGACTTAGCATGCCGGCCTTATTAAACGCAATGTACAGATGAGGACTGGCAATTACGCTAATTCCCCCAGCAATGGCCATGTCGCAATCACCGTTTCGGATGGATTCCACAGCACGATGGATCGCAACCAGAGAACCTGAGCATGCTGTATCGACAGGCTCACTAGGCCCATGCAAATTCAACAGATAGGAGATTCTGTTCGCCAGAATCGAGTGGAAAACCCCCATCGCCGTCTGCGCCTCTACATTCACTCCGTATTCATTCATAAGGTCGTTGTAGTCTGAGCTTACTACTCCGACGAACATGCCCGTTTTGCTGCCAGAGAGATCCGAAGCTTTATAACCGGCATCCTCAATGGCTTGCCATACCGTTTGTAAATAGATTCTCTGCCGGGGGTCCATAATCTCCGCTTCGCGGGGCGAAATTCCAAAGAAGAGGGCATCGAACTTATCAATTTCTTTCATAAAACCGCCCCATCTTATATCCGTCTTGTTTGCCTCCTTCAGGGGGTCACCGAAATATTGTTGCCAATCCCACCGGTCACGCGGAATTTCCGAGATCATTGACTCTCCCGAAGCAAGGTTATTCCATAGCTCACTTGGGCAGTCTGATTGAGGCATTGTGGCTGCGATGCCGATAATGGCAATAGGGTCATCCACATCCGCATCCTCTTCCAGATCAGGCAAAAGGTCTGTATGCACTTCCTCACTCCGATTTGACTCAGCATTATCCAGCTTACCTGCCATGCCATAAAATGCAGTAAGTTGTTTCTCGTAAAATTCAGTTAAATAAGTTGTAAAAGAGCTTAGAGTCGCGTACTCAAAAACAACAGGAGGCGTCAAATCGATCTGAAACGTTGCGTTAATGCGGTTAACGAAATCCGTGGTCGAGATTGAATCAAACCCGTAATCGCTTTTATCCGCCTCCAAGTCAATCTGATCCTCTTCGACATACAGAATGGATGACGCAATAGCTACAAGGGTCTGTGCTGCTTGAATAAATAATTCCCGGTCATCCATGCTCTGCTTCGGTGCAGCGGGAACAGACAATGCCTCAGCTTGCTTGATTGACACCTTATCATACAACCGCTGAAATTCCGCCCCCGTTCCCTCCAACACCAGAAGCTGGCTTTCCTTTAGCGCGGCTGCATCTTCAAAGGCCTGAACCCCCCTTGAATCGGATAAAGGTTTAATGCCCAAAGTTTGCTCCAGAAACAGACGGGTATGCTCATCAACCCTCATGCCTCCTTCCGTCCACAAGGGCCAGTTCAGTGCGATGGATTGGCCGTTTCTTTCTCCCTGTCTGCTCAGACGGTCCCGGCGACGACAATAACTGTCCATAAAACCATTGGCAAACGCATAATCGCATTGGCCTGCATTTCCAAGAACAGACATGACTGAAGAGAAGACAATGAAAAAGTCCAGCTTTTCATGGCGGGATGCCTCGTCAAGCCATACCGTGCCGTATATTTTTGGGTTTACGACAGCAGCGATATCCGCCTTTGTTTTTTTATGCAATAAAGCATCCCGAAGCACGCCAGCAGCATGAATGATTCCATGAATCGCTCCGAATTTTTCCCTACATTGAGTAATTAGCCGCTCTGTATCCTCACGTCTCGTTAGATCCGACTGGATATAACATATTTCTGTTCCCAGATGTTCCAGTTCATGCAGGTGCTTTTGCTGATCCACATTCAAGCTGGAGCGCCCTGCAAGAACAATTCCCCGTGCTGTCCGGGCCAGATACGCAGCAATCTTTAATCCAAGCCCGCCCATACCTCCGGTAATAAGGTAAACCCCTCGATCTCTCCAGCCATGGGGCTGATCTGCAACTGCATTGATTTGGATCAATCGCTTTACGTAACGCTTGCTGCCCCGATAGCGTAATTCAACCGCGCAATCCTCAGCTTCCAGCTCTTGACAGCATAACGAATAAAGATCTCCGGCGTCCGCCCCTGCATCCATCGTACGGCATATCCAATGGGGATATTCCCATCGAATGCTGCGGAGGAACCCGCTGATTCCTTCATATTGAGGTTGCTCCTCATCATTAGACCGGTAAGCGTATAATAACTGCACAGGCCGTTCTCTTGCGTATTCATCCATTAATTTACAAATGAAATATAAAGAATACAGTCCCTTTTCAAGCTGTCCGTTCAACGCATCCTCTTCTGCAGCAAACCCCGTTTCCGTCCAGCAATGCACTATGCAATTTGGCAAAAAGCCAATCTCAGACAGTCTCTTGAACATTCGAGCATAGTCTTCTTCATGTGCAGGATTAATTTCAAAGCACAGATTGTCAGTCTCCGAAAAGTCATCTCCCGGTCTAACTCGTACAACTTGCAACTCATGCTCATTTAATCCGGGCAAGGCACCCCATTCCGAAGCAAACAGGAGGATTTTCTGTACGCCTGGAACAGACCGCTTCAAAGGTTTTAGTTCCCAGGAAGGATAGAAATATGCTGTTTCACGAATATTTCCTTTTTCCGAAGACACACCATCCAGCCGCTGCATTTCCTGAATCAACTGATAGGCGGTCTCAGACGAAATTTTTCGGGTTTTCACCATCTCAAGAACATGATCCAGATCCAGCGTTAACGTCTGCTCTTCATTCATAGGCCCTCCACATATGTTTTGACTTCATCCGGTTCAATTTCCCCCGCCTCCAGCTTATCCAACAGCCTTTTCAAATGGTCACCAGAATTGTGTGGTTTCCTTTGTACCTGCCGTACTGAAAAATCTTTCATTTCAATACAGGGTTGTCCAAGATCATTCAGCAATTGAATCTGATAGTGGACACTTCCTTGTCTCTTATCGGTTTGTTTGACATAAACAAACCCACTGTAGGGTATTTGATCCAAGATGGTCACCCTACCTGCGGAATACGGCAAGTAGTCGGCAGATTCGGTTAATTTGCCGTTTAGAAGTATAGCTGTTTGAAGCGCACCATCCAGCATAGAAGGGTGAAGATTGTAGAACAAAGCATCCTTGCGGCAGATCGCGGGCAGCTCAAGCCTTGATATAGCCTCGGTATCACCATAGCTGTATTCACGTATAACCTGGAAAGACGGGCCATATGACAAATTCATCTGCTCAAGTATTCCATACACTTCCTTTATATCGTCCGTACATCTCTTCTTTGCAGCACATATATCCAGTGGAGCTGCATACGTTGGTTTATGATTAGAAACCGGGGAATATGGATTCCCGTTTATTGTTCCTTGTCCATGTAAAACTTTATTAATGGTTCCAAATCCTGTCCATACATAGAACTGGATTCCTTCGCTTGCTTTGGATAATGTAATACTTACTTCCTTGGGTTCATCCTCCAAGGCAAGCGGACTGGACCATACCACATCGCAAATTCGGCTAATCTTCTCTATCCCGGCAAAATGGGCTGCGGCAAAAGCCATTTCCATATATGCAACACCCGGTAAGGTTCTGTTGCCGCCTACGACATGATCATTCAGAAAAAATTCCGTCCCGGTAAAGAGAGTCTGATATCTATGTTCATCCAACGTGGATTGATTGTATCCTAACATCGGATGCAACGTCTGTCGCGGTCTTGAATCACCTGAATAAACCAACATACTATTATGTATACATCTGTGATCATTGCTCTTTGCCTTATGTAAACGAAGCGGAACAGATTCGAAACGGGTCGTTGGCAAGGAAACCCTTTGAAACGTTCCAGATGGGAACCATTTGTCCCAGTGAAAGTCCGTCCCCTTCAACCATAAAAGGCGAAGTACATTCCACAGCTCAGTCTCAGCTTCTTCCCGAAATGTAAGCTTCACCGCATCCGGAGATGAAGGGTTACACACACCCACCTCCAATTTGTCCGGTTGAGCTGGATCGAATCTATCCGCTGTTGTTGTGTCAGCCAACTTTTTAATCCAATCCTGCGGGTTCTTGATTTCAACTAATTTGTGGCTTAGCTCTCTAAGCAACTTGTAGCTTTTGTCTGATCGGACACGGTACTGTCTTTCATTCATCAACTTTGCGGCACCTGCAAAATCAGCTTCTGGATTAACGACGAGCTGTATAAATGCTTCCTTCGGAAGAACCTCATCTTCAAGTAAATCCAATAATTCGCAAAACCGTTGTTCCTGCACATGTTTTTCATTTAAATCCCATTTCCGGTTCAATTTGCGAAGGGAACTCGCTATAGCCGTAAGAACGATTGATTTGTCGGACGTATTCAGCTCAGCAAAGGACTCAATAAACCTTTCATTAAGAAGCAATTCAACAAGATTAAGCTTTGTTATCTTTTGAGTTTCAGCTGACCACTCTTCAATATACTTTTTAAACGTGTGCTGACTATTGATAAGTGATTGTGCTTTCTTTACGTAATAAGCTACCCCGTTGTGATCCTTTAAGAGAGGAAAGGTAATGATCTTATGAAAATCCTCGGTAGAAAAAAAAGAATGATTTGCATGGTACACCACACCAAATAAAGAGCGAACGTATGATTCATTGATTAGCCATGGTTGCATAATTACATGATTGAGCGAATCATAAAAACGTATGGTAGGACGCGTAAACGAAATAGATTTGACATCACACCGGCCGGTAAGTACTGTGCATACATCAGCCGGTCTCACAATTCCGCTGACGGCCAGTGCAGTCCACACGCCCGACTGCTCTCCGGTAATACACAGCGGGCTTAAACCCGCTTCCAGCAAGCACATGTTTATCGCATACCCTGCGATAAACAAATACAGACTCCGGAATCGGCCTTCCCAAGTCTCACGGTAAAATGCCTCATAAAGGGCCTTTAATTCATCAGTTTCCAGAGCAGCTGCCTCGAATACAGTGTCTATCGTTATCTTAATCTGTGGAAACGCATGGACATATCGTGCCATATCTTCATAACTCTTAAATGAAATATGCCCAATGCGCAAAAACCAATTTGGCTCATCTTTCGTTTGATGAACGCCGGTCTGGGCATGCAGCAAATCACTTAAATGTTCTTTGCTAGCTGCGGTGACCGCATAACGATATGGAAACGACGATCTACCTGTAAGCAATGATTTACAGATATCGTTAAATGGGAGTGATTTGAATTGACCCGTGAAGGAGAATTTTTTCCAGGAAGCAATTAGTTCTCGCAACTGTTGGGGATTTTTTGCAGAAAGCACAAACAGCGGTGCGTTGTGCGCAGACCCTGAGCGCATCGACTCTCCATCCCGATTCACGTATTGCTCAAGCAGAATATGGGAATTGACCCCGCCGAAACCGAAAGAACTGACGCCCGCCCTCAAAGGGATTCCTTCCTTTTGGCTTGTCCACTCCGTCAAGCACGAAGCCACTATGAACGGAGTTTGTTCAAATTCAATAATTGGATTCGGCTCTTTAAAGTGAAGATTTCCAGGCACTTTACCATGTTGCATCATCATGATTACCTTGATGATTCCGGCCATACCCGCAGCACTTTCTAAATGGCCGATATTCGTTTTGACCGATCCAATCCTGCAGAACTGTGTGGCGGAAGTGAAGTGGCGAAACGCTTGAGTAAGCGCTTCAACTTCAACAGGATCACCTAGCGAAGTGCCAGTCCCGTGGGCTTCTACGTAAGTTACCGTATCCGGAGAAATTCCAGCATCTTGATAAGCAGCGATGATTACGTCACGCTGTGCTTCCATACGCGGGGCTGTGATGGATGCGCTTTTCCCGCCATGATTATATGCCGAACCTTTTATAATACCATAAATATGGTTCCCTTCCATTACAGCATCTTCCAGTCTTTGGAGTATTAACACACCAGCGCCATCCCCCGGTACATACCCGTTTGCATCCTTGTCGAACGTTTTGCACCGGCCATCCGGACTTAACATACGGGACTTGGAGAAAGATATATATTTCCATGGGTGCAAATTCAAATTGACACATGCAGCAAGCGCATAATTACATTCATGCAGTTGAAGTGCACGCTTGGCCTCATGCACAGCAACGAGAGAAGACGCGCAGGCCGCATTAATCGATACACTGGCTCCACGCAAGTCCAGCGTGTAAGAAATACGGTTGGCCAGCATGCATTCATAATTTCCAAGGCAGGAATAACTGTCTGTTTCCAGTTCGGGACTAACGACCTCCTGACGATGGTCTACTGTCATTACGCCTGCATAGACAGAAGTGGTCTGTCTCTGCAATGAGTGGAGAGGAATGCCCGAATCCTCTATGCATTGCCACGCCACCTCCAGAAGCACTCTCTGCTGTGGATCCATATTACTTGCTTCACGCGGCGAGAGGTTAAAAAATCGGTGATCAAAGGAATATACATTATCAAGTATGCCGCACCACTTACTCATGCTTTTATTAAGATCATGAATGTCCTGTGAGTAGAACTGCGAAATATCCCAACGGTCAGAAGTGATTTCTTGAACGGAGTCCACCTCATTCATTAGATTACTCCAGTACGACAAGTAATCATCTGCCTGGGGAAATCTGCATGCAACTCCGACTATAGCAATATCCGAACGGGGCATGCCTGACTCTCTAGTGGATGCTGGTTGGATATCATCCGTTGGTTTCATACTCGCACACCTTTCTGTAACCTGAAATCATCTTTGCGGCTAAGCTTTTAAGCTCCTTCAACTGCGATGGCAAATTTCTTCAGCCGCTCTTGCAATATAAGAGCGGCTCCCTCCATGATTTTATTGCCTAAATCATCAACGTGCCGACTTTTCCAATTTTCCAAGTCTGTTCCCTTGACCCACTGATTAAAGGCTCCCAAAGCCGGGCCACAGTGAATCTGATAGTCAACCTGTTGGCCTTCGGCTCCTTCTAAAGCAAGCTTTGAGCTGTAGGCAAAATACCATTTAAATATCAATGCCATTTTATATTTCGGATTTTGCTCCGCTTTTTGAATCTCTTCCGGTGAACGATATTGGATGACCTGACGGTATACTTCCTCAAAGCTGCGTTTAAAATATTTTTCCTGAATTTGATGCTTTGTCTTATCATTTATTTCATCCAGCGAATCATACTGGCGGTACAGATCATATAACTTATTGGCTCTTGCCGGGAAAAACACGCCTTTGCGCAGTACCTGCACTTTGGCTCCAATTTCAAACATATCTCCGGCTGGAGCATATTCCGTATCCTGGATATTAATTTGCTGCAGCAAATCTTTGGCAGCATCACTTGTTCCCGCTTCGACGGTACATTGATTGATTGAGCCGGTTACGACAAAATCTGCGCCAAGCAAAAAAGCTGCCGCTGCTGCCGCTGGTGTACCAATACCGCCAGCAGCGCCGATTCTCACTTTTTTAATGTAACCATGCTTTTTCATCATGTGATCCCGAAGTTGGAGAATTGCCGGGAGCATCACATAAGCCACTCCTGCGTCGGTGTGTCCGCCGGAGTCAGATTCCAGACATAAATCCTCCGCAACGGGAATTGCTCGGAGCATTTCGGCTTGATCCGTTGTTATTTTCTGCTCCTGCAGCATTTTCTCAATCAAATAATCAGAAGCCGGATTTAGAAAAGCTTCCGCTACCTCAGGCCTTGATACCTTTGCAATGATGCGGTTGCTTGCTGCAATGCTACCGTCACCAAGGCGTCTTAGTCCGGCTGCCCGATACTTGATTAGCGCGGGAGTAATGCTCATAAATGCAGATGCTTCAACGGTATTAACACCTTTACGAATGAGCAGATCGACCAGTTCCTCCTCCCGGTCCGGTCGGCTCATCTGATGGAGCAAATTCATTCCGTAGGCTTGCCCTTCCTTTAAATGCTTTTGTATATATTGAATGTCCTCTTCTATTTGCTGTATATCAAGACCGCCTGTGCCCAGAAAACCCATCATTCCAGCTTGCCCAACCTTAATTACCAATTCTTTGGAAGCTATACCCTTATACATGGCACCAGTTACATAAGCCAGCTTCAGATTGTAATCCCGCTTAAATTGTTCTGACCCCAGAAGATGTGCTTGAGTGTACGCACTGTGCTCAGAAACCAATGATTTTGCCTGTTGTGAAGCATTGTGAGAAGTCGATAGAAAGAAATTGGGCACAGGTTTAAATTCTGGAGGCAATACAATCGGTTCAGCCTCGCTTTGAATTGTAGCCACCAGCTTGCTCAGCACATTGCCAGGGCCTACTTCCTCAATCACCTTTGCACCCATACCGGTGAGAACCTGGACCGACTCACACCATTTGACCGGATGAGTAATTTGCTGGACAAGGTTCTTCTTAATCTCGGTTGGATTGTATGGTCTTGCGGTAAAATTAGAGATTACAGTAAGCTCAGGACTCGAAAATGAAGTGTCCTGCATAAAACGTTCAAATTGACGGCTTGACTCTAACATATATCTTGAGTGGAAGGCTCCGCTCACTCTAAGCGGTATATACATTGTTGCTCCGGACTGTTCAAATACGGCCTTCGCACAGTCAATAGCTTCGAGCGGCCCTGCGATTACAATCTGCGTAGGGGAGTTAATATTGGCAATATCTAATTCTTCTAAACCATATTGGTTCAAAATAGCCTTGACCTTCTCTTCAGTCAACCCAAGGACAGCTGCCATTCCTCCATTCGCAGCTTCACTCATCAATTCCCCTCTTTTTTGCACCAGTTTTACTCCTGTGGCAAAGTCGAAGACACCTGCGGCAAAGAGAGCATTGTATTCCCCTAAACTATGTCCAGCTACCAGATCGGGCTGTCTTCCGGTTTCCTTGATTTTCTTTAGATAAGCCAGTGCATTAACCGTAAACAGCGCAGGCTGAGTAAATTGCGTCAGACTAAGTTGTTGATTACGATCATATAAACATAGCATTTTGATCGAGTACCCTAAAATCTTATCTGCTTGCCTTGTTAGCGCCGGAAATTCATCAAACAAACCTTCTCCCATGCCTACCTTTTGAGAACCCTGCCCTGGAAACACATATGCCCACAATTGCTCATTTCCCACCTTTACGTTGGAATATGCATAACTATCTATGACATAGTCCATTTTTCACATCTTGATGAAAAGACGTCATCATTGTCATGATGTTTTCCTGTCTTTTACTTGGATTATTAACCATGCTGGAAAGCGTTCCAAAAGGACCGATATCCTATCCGTGTAGATGCTTTCTGGACTATAATTCCTCAACAGCCGATCTCCCGTTTAACTGATGAAGCACAGTATCCAAATGCTGCATCCAATGTCGAAATATCCGGTTATGATTGTACAATTCCTTGCCAGCGTGAGCATATCCCTGGCTCAAGAACATAAAAATGATATTGTCCTTCATATCTTTACGCCTTTAGTTTATTTACACGAAACTTTTACTGTCAGGTTGATTTCTCCGCATACGGAAAGCGATGAATTGCTCTTCATCAGGAATGTTGAAGTAAATGTTATTCTCAAGCAAGCTTCGGAGAGGCTGGCCCGGACTTACACCAAAAGAGTGAGCCGGATACACCAAAACATCAGGATGGATTCGACTCCTAATCTTTTGCATACTGTGAAACATGGCCCGGGGATCTCCGCCCCGTTCAGTGCAGATCCCGCAGCCTTCAGTAAAAATCGTATCTCCTGTAAATAAACTGCCTCTTAGTGAGTAGCAAATGGAACCCGTTGTGTGGCCGGGTGTCCAAACACACGAGATCAGCGTATTCCCTAGTAAAATGGCATTCTGATCATATACCGGGTACAGATTGGCACAATGGTACTTATAAAATTCAATCTCTGCTGCCCCCATGTAAACATTGGGCTGGAAACGGTCCAGCAACGGTTTCACCAGATGAACATGATCACGATGAGAATGAGTCAACCACAATTGAACTAGATTTGCTTCCTTCTCCTTCAGTAAGGAACAAATCTGTTCCAGGTCCCATGCAGGATCGACCACAGCAGCCTGACGGGTAATTTGATCGATAATGAGATAACTATAATTAATAAACGATTCATAGCTTGATTTAATAGGAACAACTTCATATTCTCTCTGCAGCATATGTAATTCTCCTTGTTAACCAATTGAAAGAATCATGTATAAAAATGCATAGCCGACGATAAGTATAAACGGGGTGTCTATAGTATGCGGAGAAAATGCCTCCGCAAGGGTCATAGCAATGGGAAGCACAAGAAGTGCCACGATCAGTTGTATACCGGTAAAGCTACTGCTGAATACGAGTAGCAGCAATACCGCTGACAAAAAAACACATAAGCTTCCCTCTATGCTTCTTGTATATTTTTTTTTCGTAAACAGCGCATTGACGCGGTATTTATGTTTGCCGAAACGAATACCTACGGGTTCGGCAAGTCCGTCACCAAGGCCATTGATCAGTACCGGAATAAAAGCCAGAGTCCCATACCCTATACTCTGAAAAAATAAAAAGCAGGGGGCTAATACGATATATCCCGCGACTAACTGGGTATTGAGCCAAAGAAGTGTGTGTGGACGATCCTCCGGCCGGTCAAAGGATGTAAACATTCGTTGAACAAATACGCTTTTTTCCCGAATGGGCTTGATGTAAATCAGCATGATCAGGCAGTTCAGCAGCAAACCGACAATGAAAATGGGTGCGTTATATCCAGTACTGGATTTTACAATGACTTCGATAGCCATCGGTGTAATAAACGACATGAAATGAACTATTTTCCTGGCATAATTAACTCTTAAATTATGCTTGACCACAAAGGTACCAATCAAAAATTGAAAACCATACAGAATCATAAACATTGTTCCCTGTTTGATAAGAAATGCCGTCATATATACGCTCCCAAGAAATAATTTCCATTCATTATTCTATTTCTACCATAAATCATCTCATTTATTATCTATTTAGTATCTATGCTTCTCTTTGATAGTCAAAAGTGTAAAAAGAGAGCTCTCCACTCTTCTCATTGTGATTTAGTAGATTTACTAACACAAGAAAGAGAAAGAACTCCAGATTGATGTCGGTGATAACTAAATATGTTACACTGTGTGCCAAAGACGCTAATTAAGAAGAAAAACCCAGAACAAGGCCGCAAGAACAAAACGGTAGATCGCAAATGGAATTAATTTGATACGGTTAATAAGACGTAAGAAAAATTTAACGGCGATGGCTGCTACGATGAATGCCGTAACAAATCCAGTTATGAAAAGCGGGATGTCAGCCGCAGACAGATACTCCCAACTCTCAATTAGATCCTTTAATGAGGCTCCAAACATAATCGGCAGCGCCATAATAAATGTAAACTCAGAGGCCGTTTTGTGGCTCATGCCTGAAAGCAGTCCACCAGAAAGGGTAGCTCCCGATCTGGAGAACCCGGGGATCAGAGCAAAACATTGGAATAATCCTACGATAAGGGCCTGCCTGTAGGTGACTTGATCCAAAGTTTCCGCTGCAGGATGTTTTGGTTTGAATTTTTCGGCAGCAATCATTAGAACGCCGCCCAAAATTAATGTAATGACTACCGTTTGGGCACTGAAAAGTACTTCTTTTATGTAATCGTAAAAAATCACGCCGCCGATTCCAAATGGGATTGCCCCGATAATAATATGGATTAGGGTAAGCTTTTCTTTTGATTTTTGCTCACTTTTATCGGCTCCAATATGAATACCTAAAATACTTAATATCCGCCTCCAAAACAAGAATGCAACTGCCATTATAGATCCGAGTTGAATTACAATTTCAAATGTTGAAGCACGTACAGTTCCCTCAAAACCAAGCAAGTGCCCGACAAGAATCAAATGACCGGTTGACGATACAGGAGCAAACTCGGTTAAACCTTCAACTATCCCCAGAATAAGTCCGATAATAATATCCACTGCACTTCTCCTCATCCTCAATATTTTGAAAAATTTACTTTCAGAAAAAAGGCTTGACAACTTGATAGATTTCAGCAAATACAAATAAAAAGCCTCATTTACCGAGAAGCGAATAATACAATAGTAGTTTACAAGTCATTTTTTGTCAATATATTCAAAACTATCTTTTCTCTGGTTTTTAGCACTTTTTCTACAAAATTTGAAGAAAAATAACCTCTCCCTTTCTGTTCCCCCCCTTTTTTTGGGGCATAATTGCTATACAATGGAGTACTAGTACATCCAAACGCAATAAACCCAACAGTCAGGCATAAAGTGGCTTGCCCCGGTGGGTCCATTTGAACGGTTTAGCCATCGTTTCATTGAAATAATCGATAAACTGACAAATCTGCTTTTGCAAATCGAGTGTACTCTTAAAGCTACTACGTTTCAGGAGCCGACGCACCAGAATACTGAACCAAATCTCAATCTGATTGAGCCAAGAGCAATGCTTCGGCGTGTACACAAACCGGATGCGGTGACGAGGGTCCGCCAGAAAGGCAGCCCGGCTAGCTTGAGACTTGAGTACGCCGCTTATTCCCTTTTGACCCAGCGATTCGTCTAACTCACAACAATCGGCCACAAGCCGAACCAGACTCTCGGATTGGTGCGTATTCAACCGATCCGCAATCAAGATCCATTCGCCTTGCGGATCGGTCTCCAACAATTGCTTGACGTATCTTGCAAAATCCGTCTCTCCCCGGGTGGGGGCCATCGACGAGGCAGCGATCCGGCCCGTGCCGATGTCAAATCCGGCGATCAGGCTGAGCGTACCATGGCGAATATATTCAAATTCGCGCCGTTCGATGAGGCCCGGCCTCATCGGCAACGTGGGGTGAAGCCGCTCCAGCGCCTGAATGCCGGTCATTTCGTCCAGCGAAATGACGTGTACGCCCAGCGTATGCAGAAGCGGGGGCCAGTGGTAGACCCGGCAGATCTCCCGGGTTTTCTCGGCAAAGTGGGCTGGCTCTTCCGGCTTGGCGTTCAGCCAAACCTGGCAGCGATGGGGACGAAGATCCGCCTCATTTTAAAAAACGACCGACCTGGGTGACGGAAATCGCGGGTACAATGCCCCGCTTGACTGCCTCGTCGCGCACTTCGCGCGGGGTCCAGTGACTGATGGGACGGCCGCAGTCTTTGGGGTCTTCACAGGCAATAGCGACGATTTGCACGACCTGCTCTTCCGTGAACGTACGGTCCTCAGTACACAACTTTCATGTCCGCAGTGGCAGCTAACAAAAACGTCATCTACCGGTGTCAAATGACAAGGTCCACAGTTTATTTTGCAGACCTAATTATCGTCCTTCAACTTCATTCTTAAAGCATTGGAAGGCTTCTTATGTATGTATGTCTGTTCCGTTCCTCTACAATTTGGGATGTATAAGCAGAGATTCATGAGGCTTATTATCTTTGACAAATTCGTCTTATCCAACAAAAATGACTTTCATAATAATTACCACTGTTAACTATAAGAAACCGGTTGCCATTTCGTGAACAAATCCCCATTTAGTACATGTAGACACCAACTAATGAGGTTGATGTCGAGCCTAAATAATATTCTTTGACATTTCCATATATAATCTGTTTCAGGTACATTCCTCTAGCCACTGTGAATAACAGAAGCAACGAAGCGGAAGCGCTGTGACGGCCTGAAATGACAGGCATGAGCGAACTACTTTTGGCTGAAATCAACCTGTGGCGGGTTGAATCGTCATGATCGGTTAGATGGTAGCAAGGTTGGGCTGCTAAACCAAGGAGGGATAAGGTTTATGGTAGCAGGCCACTACAAGAAAAGAAAGGCAAGTTCTACATTGTATTGAATTACAAAGATGAAAACGGCAAGCGGAAAAACAAGTGGATCGCCACTGGTCTTCCAGTGAAAGGCAATAAGAAAAAAGCTGAAGGTATGTTATTAGACGCGCGCAGGAATTTTGAGCTCCCTTCCGAAGCGGTTGAAGAAGAAAAGGTTGAGGAAATACTTCTCGGAGGAGCCGAGGAAACAGAAGAGAACGACATTTTATTTGCCGATTTCATGTTGGAATGGCTTGAAATGATGAAGTACCAGGTGGAAGTGACAACTCATGCAGCCTATAGTTTTGCCGTAAAAACCAGGATTGTCCCCTATTTTCGGGAGAAGAGAATTTTTCTGAAAGAACACCAAAGCATCTGCACGACTTCTACCAGTATGTATTGAAAAAGTTTAAACTGACCACCAACACAATGCAGCACTTCCATGCCAATATTCGTCAGGCATTGCAACACGCTTTTAAGATAGATATGATTCATTCAAACCCTGCTGACAAAGTTGATCGACCCAAGAAAAACCAATTTGTCGGAAGCTATTATACCAACGAGGAGCTTAATCAGTTATTCGAGGTTGTAAAGAACGATCCTGTTGAATTGGCGGTATGTTTGGCAGCGTTCTACGGTCTTAGGAGAAGCGAGATTGTCGGATTGAAATGGAATGTCATTAACTTTCAACTTCAAACCATATCTATTCGGCATACCGTTATTCCCGTATCGTATGAAGGGAAACAGATCATCGTGGAGAAGAACCGTGCAAAAAACAAATCAAGCTATCGTACTCTGCCGCTCGTACCTGTCTTTTTTGAACTACTGCTCCGGCTTTGGAAAGAGCAGCAAAAAAAATCGGGCCTTGTTCAGAGATTCTTATCAATACAAATACGAAGATTACATCTATGTGGACAAGTTGGGAGATCGAATCAAGCCTGGATATATTACGCAACATTTTCCGCTCGTGCTCAAGAAGCACGGTCTGAGACGGATTCGTTTCCACGATCTTCGCCATAGTTGTGCGAGCTTATTACTTGCAAATGGTGTCAGCCTGAAAGAAATTCAATAATGGCTGAGGTATAGCCATTATTCCACGACGGCTAACATTTATGCTCATCTTGACTATAGCTCAAAGATTTCGTCGGCTCAGGTTATGAGCAATACATTGCAAATCCCACTCAAGCAAAAAGCTCCTGAACCGTCGCAAGGACAAATTCAAGAGCTCGTTCATTGTTAAGGTGGTGCGGTCGAGAGGACTCGAACCTCCACGGGGGGTTAGCCCACACGGACCTGAACCGTGCGCGTCTGCCAATTCCGCCACGACCGCGTATTTGTTGAGGCTCGCTTACGCGGCCACAAGAGAGATCATACCATGATAACAACTACCAGTCAACACATTTTTTAAAATAACATTTTTTCATAAATTAATGTATAAATATTGCTTTCGTGAATGAATCGGATGTATAATAAGAACAAAGGTTCGCATACTACATTTGAGGTGATTGTGATGGCGACAATTGCAAAGCGTAACCAGGAAGCAACCCAGGAAGAACTGTCCCTTGTCAGAAGCTATCTGCTGCTAACGTTTATTCATAAAGTATTCGAACGCGACTGCCGAGCCATCGGGAAGAGCGGCCTATTTAAGATGCCACAGCTCTATATGGAGATGGTCTCCATCGGAGCCAAGAAGACAGCAGTTATGCTGCAGGAAGTTAAGCGTGAGCTTGATTCACAAAATGTGGTTATTACAACCGTTCGGCAAAATCAGCATGGTGTTGAAGCCGGGTACAAATGCCGGGGTATTGCCGGAGAGATGCAGATTGAATGGCCGAGCTTCCGGCGGGAGATGACGCTGAGAATGCGCGCCTATCTCGGACTTGCCGGAGAGTTCTCGATTCAAGCCCGGGAAGAGCGTTCCGGCCACATGGCTGTATCCATCTGATTGTTCTGCCGGATTAATATCATGATAGCACCAGCCCGATCACGGAAGTGATGGGCTGTTTTTTTTATTTTTATAACAAAACGTCCCATTTCTTCATGAAGTCTCTCCATACGCTGTGCAGCTCGCCCTTTTCATCGGCATGGTTCCTCCGCGTCCGCCTGGCACATATACATATATAGAGAATCCGCATCATTCGCCAGATTATGAAGTTGGGAGGAGCGGCAATGAACAAATACTGGAGTGAGACGATCAAAGGGATTGCGCCGTATGTACCGGGCGAGCAGCCCCGGGCAGGCAGACTGGTCAAATTAAACACGAACGAGAATCCCTACCCGCCTTCGCCCGAGGTGCTGAATGCGATGAAAGCCGCCGTTACCGACAAGCTGAGATTATATCCCGATCCGAACTGTTCCTGCTTACGGGAAACGGCCAGCCGCCACTACGGCATCCCGGCGGAACAGATTTTTGCCGGCAACGGGTCCGACGAAATTCTGGCTTTTTGCTTCAAGGCCTTTTTCGATCCGGGGGATACGATTCTTTTTCCCGATATTACGTATAATTTCTATGAAGTGTACGCCAAGCTGTTCGGGGTATCGTACAGGACGGTTCAGCTGACAGAAAGCTTCGATGTGCCGGTTGACGGCTTCTTCACCAATAATGACGGAGTTATACTGGCTAATCCCAACGCCCCTACTGGCAAAGCCATTCCCCTAGAGAATATTGAGGCCCTTGTGAAACGGAATCGGCAGGCGGTGGTTATTGTAGATGAAGCCTACATCGATTTTGGCGGAGAATCGTCAATTGGACTGATTTCGGAATATGACAACCTGCTCGTTATCCGCACATTCTCCAAATCGCGGTCGCTGGCGGGTCTGCGGATCGGGCTGGCTATGGGACACAGCAGTTTAATTGAAGCGCTCATTCGCGTCAGAGATTGTATCAACTGCTTCACCGTCGACTGGATCGCACAGGCGGGAGCCATAGCGTCTCTTGAAGATACGGAAACGTTCACCCGAAATATTAAGACCGTTATAGCCACCCGCAGCCGGATCACCTCCCTCCTCCGTCAAGCTGGATTTGAGGTGGTAGACTCTAGTACGAATTTCTTGTTAGTCTCCCACCCAAAGGTAGAGGCCGACATTCTAAATGAAGCTTTGCGGAGACAGAACATTTTCGTGCGTCTTTTTCCAAGGCCCAGGATCGATAAATATTTGCGTGTGACGATTGGAACGGATGAAGAAATGGATATTCTATATGAAGCGCTGCTGGACCTCGTACATGGTACTCAGCTGAAAGTATCTAGAATCGGACAAAACTCGGACCCAAGTGATAAGTCTGGGTGAGTAAGTGAATGTGAGTAAGTGAATGTGAGCAAACAGTAAACAACTTGCCAAAAACAAATGGCTTTCGAGATTTTATCTCGAAAGCCATTTTAACTGTGCTGCTTTGGAACTTGTCCATTGCTCACATTATCCAAAAATATTGCGTCTCGGCTCGGTGTTGGGCTGAAAGCTATAATTCCGGTCCAGCTTGACCACCCTCCGGTTAGGTCTGCGGATCATAACCTGGCTGTCGTCCCACGCAATAACAATCCCGATAACGTCATTGCTCTCCAGAGCATCGCGAATGACCCGGATCTTCTCACCTGAAACGCGGTATTTATTCAACTGCTCATCGCTGATCATGCGGAGTTCTCCTCTCATCCGGAACACCATCCATAAGTATCCGAATCGGATTATGACATAAAAAAGACCGCAATGAAAGATCATTGGGTCTCATTTAAATAATGAGGTATGCACATATCTATGCACCTCTTTGTGTTTGACCTATATCAGCGCTTCATTCTTCTCAAACCAGAAGTCCAGAACTTTTGCGGACATCACACGTTGTTCCAGATACTCTACTTGTTTGGCTGTAAACTTCTCTCTCCAGGCAAAGTCCAGTTCTTCACACAAGCCTGCGATAGTCAGAAGTTCAGACCAAGCAACATAGCGTTTGTACCAAAAGAATTGAGGATGTTCGATCATATAGGGATACAGATCGTCAAACTCCGTGTGCTTGCAATCGAGCGCACGCTCGAAGTGATCCTTGGCCTCGGTTAATTTATCAATAAAGAATTGTTCTGTCACCGGTTCTTTCCCCATTGTGACGCCTCCTCTCCTATGTCTGACTTTATTATAAATGAAAATGTATGGGGTGGAAAGCAATTGTTATAAAAATAGGCATTGTTCTCAGATTCGTCACGATTTGTAACCCGATAGATTACTGCTCGAATTCGATTCTTCCGCCAGCAAGGGACTTAATTTTTATAAGCGATTCCAGACGTACACCCTGTTCGCGGATCGTACGGGCACCGGCCTCAAAGCATTTTTCCACAACCACCCCAAGTCCGACGAGCTCCGCTCCCGAGCGATGAATAATCTTGATCAGGCCGCGTGCCGCATCGCCGTTGGCGATAATATCGTCGATGAACAGAATTTTGTCCTCGGGCGAAATAAATTGGCGTGAAATCATTATGTCCGTGACGATCCCCTTCGTAAACGACGGAACCCGCTCGCACAGCGCGTCAGGGTCGGCCAGCAGTGTTTTCTTACGGCGCGCAAAGACAAGCGGCACCTTCAATTCATACGCGGTGGCAAATGCAACGGCAATACCTGAGGATTCCACGGTAACCACACGAGTCACTCCCTGTTCTGCAAAGAGCTTCGCAAATTCCCGTCCCATCTCCATTGTCAGCTCGGGATCAACCTGATGGTTGAGCAGCCCGTCCAGCTTCAACACCTGATCGGAAACGACAATCCCTTCCTCCAAAATCCGCTTTTTCAATATTTCCATGACGCTTACGCCTCCATTATACATTCTTGTTCGGACGTTCCACTGTCAAATTCCCGCAGGCGAAAACAGGCGGAAGTCATGTCCTTCTGCTCAACATCATAACCTGTACTATGCGGAGTACACAAGCATATGGAGCAATGCGCATCCGAAAGACTGATTTTTTAGGCTTCACAAGTTGGCAAGCCCCTGCATCCATACCAATTTTGCCGGAAAATCAGATGATGCAGCTGCTACTCACAAAATTTAGCGTGCAGATTCAAACCCAGTTTTGCCGAAGTGCAATCCATGCGGTTTAAGCTTGCAAAACTTTAGTGTACGCTTCCGATGCCAGTTTTGCCGAAGAATATCCAATGCGGTTTAGGCTTGCAAAACTTTTAGGAGGAGAGTTATGAGACAAATGCTCCGCACGCTGCAAATCGCCTTTACTTATATTGGCACTATTGTGGGAGCCGGATTCGCCACCGGCCAGGAAATTCTCCAGTTCTTCACGCAGTACGGCCGCTGGGCAACGCTGACCATTGTGTTCGCCACAGGGGTCTTTATCTGGCTCGGCACGAAAATGATGATTCTAGCCCAGCGGATCGGAGCGGAATCCTATGAGGATTTCAACCGCCATCTGTTCGGGAAGAACGTAGGCGGCATTATCAGCCTGTTCACCCTGGTTATTCTGATCGGGGTGAACAGCATTATGCTGGCCGGAGCGGGCGCGATTTTTGAGGAGCATCTCGGGCTCCACTATCAAACCGGGCTGATACTGACCGTAATCGGCTCTTATCTTCTTCTGAAAAGAGGCATTTCCGGCATTCTGCAGATGAACAGCATTGTCGTTCCCTTGATGCTGACCTTGTCGCTTATCATTATTTTCAACACGCTTGATCATCCGGGATCGCATCACTTTTTGCAGCTTGGTACGGAACGCAGCGCCTTTGCCGCCGGGCTGTCACCGTTTCTGTATACAGCATTCAATCTGGGAATGTCGCAGGCCGTCCTCGTTCCGATGGCTCGGCATACCCAGAATGAACGACCGCTTGTCTATGGCGGCATTCTCGGCGGTCTGGGTATCGGTTTTATGCTGATGGCGGCGCATTTTGCCATGAGCGCGCATATGCCGGGCATCTTGAAGTTTGAGATTCCGATGGGCAGCATCGCTTTCCGTCTCGGAGCGCTGGTGCAGCTTGTGTATCTGGTGCTGATCTTTCTGGAAATATTCAGCACCTTTGTCGCCGATATTTACGGCGTCACGCTTCAACTGGCGCAGCGCCTCTCGATCTCGTCCGCCTTCATTAAACCTGCGGTCATGCTAACCTGCTATGTCTTCAGCCAGTTCGGCTTCAGCTCGCTGCTGGCGCTGTTCTATCCCATGTTCGGGGCACTGTCGCTCGTCTGGGCGGTTAAATTAATCCTTGCTCCCATGGTTCCGCCGGGCAAATCGGGGGCACCTCCAAAATCGGAGCTGCTGCCCGCCTCCAAACCGGTTCCGCGATCTACACGGAGATAACGGAGGCATCCGTCACCAGCCTGGCGGCCGCCTCGGCGACATGACGATGGCAGGTCAGCATTACGACCTGGCGGGAAGAGGATAGCTCGCCAAGCAGTGATAGCGCCGCATGCAGACGCCGCTCATCGAAATTGACGAACAGATCGTCAAACAGCAGCGGCAGCGGGTCCTGCCGGTCCATCGTTCCCGCAAGAGCCAGACGCAGGGCCAGATACAACTGCTCCGCCGTTCCCCGGCTCAGCAGCCCGCTGTCCAGCAAGCCGGCTTCCCGGTGCTCCGCTTTCAGTTCTTTCTTCCCAAGCGTCATGACGACGCGCCGGTACTCTCCACCGGTCAGCCGCTCGAAATACGAGGAAGCCAAGGCCAAAACCTGCGGCTGCTTCTCACGCTCGTAAATGCGTCTAGTCCGGCTGATCAATTCCGCCGCGAGTGCAGAAACGGCATATTGTTCGGCGATCCCCCGCAGCGCCGCCTTCTGCTCCTCCAACTGCTGAAGCGTTGTATCCTCCCGGCAGACCTTCTTCAAGCTCTCCCTCTCCTGCAGCAGCCTGCCCCGAAGCTGAAGCAGGGCGTTTCTTCGCTCCTCGAGTTCGGCAAGGCCCAACTCCTCCCGCTTCCTGTCTTCCTCCAGCGTATAAGCGTCCTTTAGTTCAAGCAGTTCCAGGAGTCCCTGCCTTTCTTCCTCGTCCCTGCCTCCGAACATAGCCAGCTCCCAGTGCCGGAGCGACCGCTCCAGCTCCCGGCGCCGGGACAAGGCTGCAGCCCGGCGAAGCAGGTCTTCGCCGTCTTGCGCCCCGCCTTCGCGCAGCAGATTACCACAAATCTGGCGCAGCCCTTCCTGTTCCCGCCGATTCTCTTCCAGTTCCTCCTCCGCCCCGCGCAGCCGGTAGATCAAATCTTTCCGGCGCAGAAGCGCTGTCTTAAGCAGCTCCCATGCTGCGGCTCTCTCCTCCAGCCAGCGGACCGGTGAAAGATGCGTGGGGGTAACAGGTGAGGTCCCAGGCGGTACAGCGGGAGAAGGCGGCTCTCCGGAAAGCGAAGCAACTCTAGCCCAGATTTCGGATGACGCACTATCCGGTTGTGAAGCGCGAGTAGGCATAGATGGCGTTAAATCAGGCTCTCCAATGCCGTATAGCGAAGCAGCGAACGATGCAGCATCAGACAAAATCACGGACGAAGCGTGAGATATACTTGCGTCCGGCTTCTGCGCAGCCTCTTCTGAGGCAGAAGCCGTTTGCTCCGCAGCTTCTCCGGCTTCCGCCATCAGGAGCAGGCATTCCTCTTCAAACGCCGCAGTTTCCCGTCTCAGCTCGGCTATCCGAAGCTCAAGCCCGTCCTCCCTGCGCAGCAGCTCATTCCCCTGCTCCGCCAGCCTGAAAATGTCGGGCAGCCCTTCCGGAGACAAGTCCTCCGGCAGGTTGCGGCGGCGGAGCCATTCCTCGAACCGCGCTGACGTGCCGCGGAAATCTTCTTCAGCCGCGTCCATCTCGCGGACCAGCGCCTGCTCCTGACCGGCCAGCACATCGGCTTCCGTGCGGCGAAGATCCCGCTCGCCGCTCAGCCGCTCGGCGCACTGGCGCCAGGACGTCCAGGCGTCCATCAGCCGCCGCAGCTCCTTCATGCCCGCCTCCAGCCCGCCCGCATCCGGGCTGGCCGGCAAGGCGCGCGACCGGCGCTCCGGCCGCGCATCCCCGCTCTCCGCCTCCGGCCCGGAGAGCAGCAGCCCCCGCAGCCTCAGCATCTCGGCTGCGGCTTCCTCCCCGCCGCTGACGGGCGGCGGGGAGGTCTGCCGGCGCGCACCGCGTCCGCCGGCAAGCAGGGCCAGATCGGCGGCGGCCAGCACGCCGATCGCGATCCAGACGCTGACCGGCGGAGCCCCGGTCAGCCACAGCGCCGCCGGCAGCAGCGCGGTGAGCGCGGCCGCGGCGGTTCGGCGGCTGCGTGCGGCCCCAGCTGCGCCCGGCTGCGCTTGCCGCAGCTGGGCCTCGCGCCAGCGCTCCGCGGCCTGCTGCAGCTCGTCCCACAGCCGCGCCGTCTCGCGCAGGCTTATGGGCCGCAGCGCCGCGAAGGATGCGGCGCCTTCCCGCTGCTCCCGCGCGAGCGAGCGCTCGGCCTGCTGCAGCGCCGCCTGCGCCGCAGCAAGGCGGACGCGCAGCGACTGCCGCTCGGCGGCGAGACCTTCCATTCGCCTGTCATAAGCGGCGAACTGAACCCCGAAGCGGCGGGCGGCTTCACGGTCCGCTGCGGCACCGGCGAAATCCGCAAGCTCCCCGGCGGTCCAGCCAGGATGTATGCTCCGCAGGATACGCTGTACATGCTCGCGCAGCAGCTTCCGTTCCTCTTTCAGCCGCCGCAGCTCCGTCTTCCAGTTCTCATAGCCGCCTTGAGCGCGGAGAAGACGCTCCAACCGGGGACCCTGCGCTTCCAGCAGGGGGTCCTGAGCTGTCCCGGCCAGCTCCTCCTTCAGATCTAAGACCGTTCGTTCGGCGCGGGCCGCCGCCTGCGCGGCGCTACCGGTCCGTGTCTGCAGATCCCGCCAGCGTTCCGGAGCATCCTCGGGAAAAGACGGAAAGTCCGGCAACTCCCTTAATTCTTGGCGGGCGGCTTCCCATTTCAGCCACAGCTCACGGATGTCAATCGCTTTGCGCAGGCGTGTCAGCCCGGCCCCTTCCTCGCGGCGCCGCCGCTCCAGTTCTTCAAGCTCACTTTCCGCAGCCCGCAGCGCTGCGGTATTGTCATTATAACGCGGAAGATAAGAACGGCTTTCCGCAATCTGCCGTTCCAGCTTTTCGATCGAATGGAGAGTCTTCGCCGCTTCCTGCGTCCTGCCCCTAGGCTTGTAGAGCTTCTCCGCCTCTTGCTGGAGACGCCGCTCCGCCCGCAGAATCTCTCCTCCGCCGCCGATGCCTGCGTGAAACAAATAGCTGCTCATTTCCTCGGACTGCAAGGTTCCAAGCTCCTGAAGCTCGTCCAGCGTTACCGCAAAGAGCTGGCGGAACATGGTCCGGGATAATCCGCCCAGCAGACGTTTCTCCAATTCCTCCTGTCCCAGCTCTTCCACACTTCCGTCGACGCCGCTGAACGTAATCTTAAGCCTGTCGCCCCTACCGCCCTCCGAACCTCCGGCGTACCGCCGGATGCTCCAAGCGTTTCCTTGTCCGTCCCGGGCGGTCAAGACGCCGCCGTGCAGGCCGCCGTGCACAGGCTCTAATCTTTCCGCCGGATAGCTCCTTCCGGGAATTCCGAAGAGCATGGCGCGAATAAACTGCAGCATCGTAGATTTGCCGGCCTCATTGGGGCCGTACAGCACCGTCAATCCCTCTGACAGCTCCAATTCCCTGCCGTGAATACGGCCGAAGCCGCCGATTTCAAGCTGCTGAATTCTCATCTTACCGACCTCCTTGGCGGCTGCCGGGCCGATCATTGCTTTCTTCATCCGGTTCCAGGGTATCGCTGAGCAGGGTCACGGCCGTTTCGGCCGCCCTTGTCAGCCAGACGCGCATATCGTCTTCCCTGGCTTCAGCCAGCATCCGCCTTAGCTCACGGTTCTCCCCAAGGGGTGCCAGGGCGGTCCGGACAAGCTCATCCAGCGCTGTGCCATCCCTTGAGCTTTCCTCCGCCAGACGCATCAGCTCGCCGAGAAAGCTGTCCTCCGCAAGCAGACGTTCGCGGCTAACTTCGGTTCCGGATTCAAGCGAGAAGCCTTCCGGCCAGACAAGCCCTTGGAACCGTCCTTGTTCCGCCCGCAGCGCTTCACGCCGGCGAAGCTCATCCAGCAGATCTCCCGCTGCCCCTCTTTCAGAGAGAATCCGGTGAACAGCGCCCCGGCCGGTGATCCGGAAACGGACGACAGACATCATGTTCAGATGCTCCTCCCGGATTTCTTCCACCGCCTGTTCCACTGCCTCTACCCATTCAGTTTCCCTGACCATATGATCAATCGAAATATCCCGAATCAGGAAACGGACCTCATCCAGTTCCTTGAACCGCAGGGCAGCGATTCCGCCGTCGTCCACATCCACAATACAGCAGCCCTTTGGTCCTGTCTCCTTAACGCTGCGTCCCTGGATATTTCCCGGATATACGATAAAGGGACGTTCATGCAGAACCCGGCGCTTATGGATATGGCCGAGCGCCCAATAGTCGAAACCGGAGTCAATCAAATCCCTGCGTGTACAGGGGGAATAAGTCTCATGTGCCGGATCGCCATCGACATTGGCGTGCAGAAGCGCGATATGGAACAGCCCGCTGTCCTCCTTCCGCTGAAAGCGCAGCGAGGTGTTTTCCGTCACCTTGGCCGTAGGATAAGAGATTCCGCTGACAACTGCGGCCTCCTGCCCATCGGTGCGGCGTACGGCGATAACCTGCCCCGGCTTGTCGGCGCCGAAGACCGTGACGTTATCCGGAAGCTCCATTTGAAGACGCAGACCATCCAGCGGATCATGATTGCCGTGAATGAGGAAGACCGCGATTCCGCTTCTGGACAGCTCCAGCAGCGCTTCCTGAAAGCGCAGTTGGCTCTGAAGCGAAGAGTCGGCAGAATCATAGACGTCTCCGCTGATGACGACAAAATCGACCTTTTCCGCCAGCGCCACGGCAACAAGCCGCCCCAGGGCGGCAAAGGCGGCTTCCCGAAGATAGTCTCTAATGAGTCCCGGGATATGGGACAAGCCGGTAAACCGGCTGTCCAGATGCAAGTCCGCGGCGTGCAGAAAACGAAACGGGATCATGCCGTTCACTCTTTGCTGCCGGTCTGAAGCTGCAGATACGTCTTTTTCAGTTCATTGGCGATGCGGGTCAGGGAGTACAGATTTTTAGCTTTGTCCCATGCCGAACGGGACAGCTCATAACGAAAGGCTGGATCTGTGATGACCTTCTCCAGAGCATCCGCCAAGGCAATCACATCATCGGGCTTGACAAGCAGGCCGTTGATACCGTCCTCGATCTGCTCCGGGATACCTCCGACGTCTGTTCCGACGAGTGCCAGACAGCTCAGCGCAGCCTCCGCGAATACGGAGCCGAAGGCTTCCGCGCGGGATGGCAGCACAAAAATATCGAAAAATGGCATGAATTCTTCGGGATGCAAGGTATAGCCGTAAAAAATGGTTTCATTATATATACCGAGCGACCTCGCCAGATTCTCCAGATCGGCACGGGACGGTCCGTCGCCGATAATATGCAGCACATATTCGTGACCGCGCTTTTTAAGCTCGGCACAGGCGTTGAACAGCACATCGATCCCTTTGGCCGGAACGAGCCGGGTAACGGTCACCAGCTGTGGAACATCGTTTTCATGCGCCACCGGCTTAAACCTTTTTTCGTCAAAACCGTTCGGGATGATCTGAATACGCGACGGGTTCTCCGTATAATGCGACATATATTCCGCAAAGGACTGTGACACGGTCATCAGCCGATCGCTCACATACTCCAGTTCCCGGTAAATCAAAGTCAGGAACTGATGCTCCAGCCCGTCCTCGGCGATTTTTCCGTTCAGAATCAGCTCGCGTTCGTAGCTGGAGTGGACCGTCTGGACAAGCGGCACATCCGGAAACACTTTCTTCATTGCCATTCCGGCTATTGGATGATGCGCGTGGATCAGATCGAACCGCTTGTTCAGGCGCAGCTTTGTCCACCACAAATAATCGCGGTAGGTCTGGATATATTTTTGTACGATCGGACTCTCGCCGTAAGGCTTCCAATCGAAAGTTTCAAAGACGATTTCGTCACTGCCTTTTCCACGGATGCGCTTGGGCAGCCAGAACAGTTCCATATCCCAGCGGCTTGATCGAAAGCGTTCCTGCAAGTAGGGAATCATTGAGGATACACCGCCGGGCTGCTCCGGCGGAAAGAAGAGCGCTTGCAGAAGATTCATATGGTAAGTCCCCTTTTCTATTGCCCAAGAAGAAACAACTTCTCCGTCCCTTCAGGGATGGTGCCGTTACTCATAGAAATAGAAGAACACGATATAAGCATTAGAGCTTATAAATTCTTATATTTTCAAAAACGGCCTTGCTTGGCAATTATGATATAGTTAAGCATATGTACACAGGCACTGCTTACGTTCCTAATTAGATTTTATCGGCATCCGCCCTAAACGGCAACACACAAAACCGTTACCACTCGCCGATGAAGCCGCAATGCCTTGTGCCGCAACGCTTCATTCCTCTTGATTAAAATGAAAAAAAGGAGAATGCAACAATGAATAAGGAAATGCTGCCCGCAGCTTACACAGCCATGATCGGAGAGATGCTGGGAAGCGAAACGGACGCCTTTCTGGATACATATGCAGCGCCAAAGACCCAAGGATTGAGAATGAATGGGCTAAAAACCCGCACAGCTTCGGGGGAAAAAGCTGCCGAAAAAACTGTGCGTCTATTCGGCCTACAGCCTGTTCCCTGGTGTCCCGAAGGCTATTACTACGAGGAGCCCTCGCGACCGGGACGCCATCCTTATCATGAGGCCGGATTATATTATATCCAGGAGCCATCGGCTATGACCGCCGCCGTACTACTGGACCCGCAGCCCGGTGAGACGGTGCTTGACCTTGCCGCCGCTCCCGGCGGCAAGACTACCCATATCGCCTCCCTGATGAAAGGGCAGGGACTGCTCGTATCGAATGAAATCCATCCTGAACGGGCCAAAATCCTGGCGGAAAATGTGGAGCGGCTGGGTCTTTCGCATGCGCTTGTAACCTCCGCAAATCCTGACGATCTGGCACGGCGTTTCCCGGAAACCTTTGACCGGATTATGCTTGACGCCCCCTGCTCTGGAGAAGGAATGTTCCGTAAAGATCAGGGAGCGATTAGCGAATGGTCGCCGGGGCATGTGGAGATGTGTGCCGCCAGGCAGTGGGATATAGTGCAGGATGCGTATACTATGCTGAAGCCCGGCGGACGGCTTGCCTATTCAACCTGTACGTTCAACAGGAAAGAAAATGAAGAGCTGATCGCTCGGCTGACGGCATCCTATCCCGATATGGAGCTGCTGGCGGCAAAACGGCTGTGGCCGCATCAGGACAAAGGTGAAGGGCATTTTGTGGCCTTACTGACCAAGGGAGGAACCCCTGACCCTGCAACCGCTGACACGTTACAAGGCTCCGCGAAACGCGGGAATCGGAGCGGGAAAGGGCGCGCCGGCGGAAGAACGGAAGCCGCCGCCCAAGCCTCGTTCCAGCAGTTCCGGGAATGGGCTGCGGCAGAAATCCCTGGATTCCGGGCAGAAGGCGTTCCGGTTCTGTTCGGGGATTCGCTCTACCTGCTCCCCTCTTCGTTTGGCGAATCCTTTTCCCTGGAACTGCTTCACGGACTACGTATTCCCCGGGCAGGCCTCCATCTGGGCCATCTGAAGAAGAACAGGCTGGAGCCTGCGCATGCGCTCGCTATGGCTCTTTGTCCGGAGCAGGCAGCGCGTTCATTCGAGCTGGACCCGGAAAGCTCCGAGGTACGAAGCTGGCTGCGGGGCGAGAGTCTGACCGTACCTGGCGATCTGCAGGGCTGGACGCTGGTCACCGTGGATCATTTGCCGCTTGGCTGGGGCAAAGCAAGCTCCGGTCAACTCAAAAACCATTACCCGAAAGGACTGCGGCAGCCTTAGAGCAGCCCGCTTATTAAAGCGAATTAGGAGGCTGACCGGTACGGCAAGGGCCCTCTCCACATACGTATTATACGCCCTGTTAATAAAAGAGTGCTCTTGGCCGCATGGCTAAAGAGCACTCTTTTATGAAAAATTCGATCGATGTCTCTTAAGACAAGCAATATTTAATGAGCGCCTCCGATACCCCATTCTCGTTATTGGTGCCGGTGATGGCGTCTGCCGCCGCTTTGACTTCAACCGGCGAATTGTCCATAGCGATCCCGAGGCCCGCGAAAGTAAGCATCGAAATGTCATTATAGTAGTTACCGATAGACAACACGTCCTGCTGACGGATGCCAAGCTGCTTAGCCAGCTGCTTCAGCGCGTTGCCTTTTGATGCTTCGTGATGCATTAAGTCAACAAAAAACTCTCCGCTCCGCTGGATATTAAACGACTGAATCCATTTACCCCACTCCCGCTCTGCTTCATCCATCATTTCCGCTGTGGAAAATACGGTGAATTTGACAATCGGTTCACGAAACTCTTCCCATGCCGGCAAGGACGCGGGAACAAGCTGAAGATGCTCATACATAAAGTGGGCTTCTTTGGTCAGATGCGCCACATTGTCAACATACAGCTCAAAAGCGGTGTTCACGTCAAAATGGATATCGCGTTTGCGGCAGTACTCAATATACGGATCAAGTCCGCGTCCGTCCATGGGGTACTGATGAATGACCTCCTGATCCTCCACCCGCACGGTGACGGCGCCGTTATCGGCAAGCACATAACCGGTCAGTCCCATCTCCTGCATAATTGGAATGGCGTTCTTCGGGTTTCTTCCCGTACACAAAACGACCCGGGCTCCCTGTCTGGTAACTTCGGCCACCGTCCTTTTATTCTCGGGGCTCAAGCTATGATCGTCATTCAGCAGCGTACCGTCTACATCGAGCGCTATAAGCTTATATTTCATTCTTCACCATCCCCTAAGCATCATTTATCTCTATGTAAAATTATAATACGGCGTCATCCGGGCTTGTGCATCCAATTGTTAAATTTCTGCTAGCAGCTTAAGCTCTTCGCTCGTCAGCTCACGGCAGGCGCCTTCGGGCAGATTCGCATCCAGGGGCAAATTGCCCATTGAGACTCTTTTTAAAAAGATAACCTTCTTCCCGACAGCCTGGAACATCCGTTTCACCTGGTGGAACTTGCCTTCGGTAATCGTCAGGGAGATTTGCGAAATGACCTGTCTTCCGCGCTCCCTTCCCAGAATTGTCAGCTGCGCCGGCAAAGTAACATAACCGTCGTCCAGTCTTACTCCCTCCGCAAAAGCTGCCACATCGTCCGGGCCGACCTCCCCTTCTACGAGGGCTTCATAGGTCTTGGGCACATGCTTGCGGGGTGAGAGCAGCTCATGGGCAAGCTGTCCGTCATTTGTCAGGAGCAGCAATCCGACCGTGTCTTTATCCAGTCTGCCTACCGGAAAAGGCTCGAACACCGTATAGCGCTCCTCCAGCAGATCCAGCACCGTCCGGTCCCGTTTGTCCTCCGTCGCCGACAGTACGCCCGGCGGTTTATTCATCATAAGATAAATATGTTCACGGTAAAGAACCGTCTCACCGGCCACCTCGATTGTATCGTTATAGGGATCGACATGTGCGCCGCTGTCTTTCTGGACCACACCGTTAACGGTGATGAGGCCCTGCTTGGCCTGCTTGCGGAGCTCGCTGCGCGAGCCGTAACCGACATGGGACAGTATCTTATCCAGCCGCTGCTTTTTCCCTTCGCCGTCTCTTAACTTTGCCATCTATGTCCACCTCCAGCCTACGGGATATTCATTCTTGAGGATGCCATCCTGCCATTTCCCCCAGCCGGCGCTGTATCCGTCGATACAGACAAGTACATACCCCTTCGGCGATGTGCCGGGGGCAATCATCAGGCCGTCCTCCGAAATCGACAACGTCTCCCCCTTCAGATAGGACACAGCCTCGGGCCCGTCTCCGGCAAGCGACAGGCTGCGCTTGCTTTCTCTAGGGATCAGCGCGGTCGCAAGCGGGTGGCCCGGAATGAAGCGTCCGCTGCGGACATGCCCTATGTACCAGCCGGGACGCACCGTTCTTAGACCGTTCAGCGCTTCACGCGGCAGCGGTGACAAATACAGATGCTCCCCGAATAGAACGGGAAAGCCGTCCGGCTGCCAGCCAAGCTGCTCCCGGGCAAACTCCGCATAGGATGCTAAAATATCTCCCTCCGATGCAATGGCCGCACTTCGTCCCCTGCCATCGTTCCGGGATGAAGTGCGCCCGTTTCTGCCGTTTCTGCTGTCGCCGCGGCCCACAGTTGACTTATCCTTGCGGGAGATGGCTGTCCGGCCGCCTTCTCCATTCCGCCCTCCGCGTTCTTCAAGCGGCATGGCCGGCATTGATTTGCCGCCGCTGCCCGGCCACGCTCCTTCGCCGCTCTCCTCTTCGGGCTTTCCATTATGTCTTAATACGGCAATATAATGTCCCTCGCCCTTCACCTTGTGGGGCCATAAACGCGCCGTACCCGGAAGCGGTTCCAGCCCCGGGGAAAAGGAGCCAGTGCCATGGGCAGGAACAACCGAGAACTGCGGATATGCGGCAAGAAACTCAGCGATGCTCCCTTCATTCTCCTCCGGCGAGAAGGTGCAGGTTGAATAAACCAGCGTCCCCCCCGGTCTGAGCGCCAGCGCCGCCGCCCGCAAAATCTCCCGCTGCATGCCGGCATACTTGGCCGGTGTGTGCTCGTCCCATTGCCGGACCATATCCTCGTCCTTGCGAAACATGCCTTCGCCCGAGCATGGCGCATCGATCAGGATTCGGTCGAAAAATCCCGGGAAAGCCGCGGCGATTCGCTCCGGGCTCTCGTTTAGGACGACCGCGTTTCTCGCGCCGCACAGCTCCAGATTCTTCGCCAGAGCCTTGGTCCGCTCAGGATGCAGATCGTTGCTGATCAGCATTCCCTGCCCTTGAAGCTTGGCGGCGATCTGCGTCGACTTGCCGCCGGGTGCGGCGCACAAATCCAGCACACGGTCGCCCGGGAGAACGCCAAGCAGCTCGACGGGCGCCATGGCGCTCGGCTCCTGAATATAGTAAAGCCCAGCGTGATAGTAAGGATGCTTGCCGGGTCTGGCGCCTTCGGTTGTGTAAAAGCCCGTGGAGCACCAGGGGATCGGATCCATGCGGTAAGGTGAAATCCGCTGTAGCTCATCCGCCGTAATCTTTAGTGTATTAACACGGATGCCCGTATGTGGAATCTCCCCATAGGTCTCCGAAAATGCTTCATATTCCCGTCCCAGCAGCTTCTTCATCCGCTCAGAGAAGGAGTGGGGAAGTTGTACCGCCATGCTGCCGTCCTCCTGATTATCCAAATAAGGGTTGAATAGCTCAGGAACACCCCAACGGGTGTTCCTGAACCGTAATTGATAAGCAAATCCTTGGTTAGCGGCGGCTAGACTGCTCTCTGCGGGGTCCCCTCCGCTGGGGGATATTTGGCTTGATTTCCGGCAAAGCGGCCTGAACCGCCTCGGACAGCTTATCGTCCACGATATCGATAGTCAAATCGTAATATGCCAGATCGTCATACCCCTTTAACCGCCGAACATAGTTTTCCGTCTCTTGGACCAGTTTGCCAAGACGAATGCCCAGCGTAATCTCCGGATATTCCCGAAGCTTCGCCGCCGCTCCTTCCAGCATGATCATGGCGCCGCGCGCATTGCCATTGCGGTAATGATACAGCCCCACGGCTACCTGAAGCAGCGCCTTATACAGCGGGTCGCGGTCCTTGGAGAGCCACAGCTCTTCCAGAACCTCGTGACATTCGAAATAGTCGCGGTCACGATTGAAGTAGACCAGATAAGCGACATACAAAGGCTCATACCCCATCCGGCAAATCGCCTTTCTTCGCCTGCGAAATCATTCCGCGCACCCGTCTCAGCAGCTCCTTCATTGCTTCCATATCCTGGCGCTGCCAAATCTCGTTGAATTCTTCCTGGCTGCGGATCGCTTCATTGACAAGATGGTAGAAATACAATTGATGTATCGCATGAAGCACCTGGGTTGTCGTGTTGGAATTTTCCTCGAATGTCTTCTGCGCTTCCAGTATTTCTTCCCGGATGCTGGACATTTCGCTATCCAGAATGGATGCGGCCTCGGCTGCCGTCTTCAGGCGCAGCCTAATTTCATCCGGCAGGCTTTCCCGGTATTTATAGTTCAGGGAGTGCTCGATGGTCGCCCAGAAATTCATCGCCAGCGTGCGGATCTGAATTTCGGCCAGCACGATCTTTAGCCCGAGGGCGGTCTGGACCGGGTACCTGATGATCATGTGGAAGCTGCGGTAGCCGCTCTCCTTGTAATTGGTAATGTAGTCTTTCTCATATACCACTTCAAGGTCTTTGCGGGCGCGGATATACTCCGCCACACGCCGGATATCCTCCACGAACTGGCACATGATCCGGATACCCGCAATATCCTCAATCCCCTGCTCCAGATCCTCCATACGCACATTTAGGCGCTTCGCCTTTTCCAGAATGCTGGACAGGCGCTTCACCCTCCCGGTTACGAATTCAATCGGCGTATATTCCTCGCGCTTCTTCAGCTCCGCGCGCATTGTTTTGAATTTAACCTTGAGTTCTTCCACTGTCTGTTCATATGGAAGTATAAAAGTGCCCCAATCTCTGCCGTCCATCGTCCTTCCTCCTGTTCTTTACTCTCCGCCGTCAGCTAAGAAGAAACGGCTGCGCAGCCCTGAAAGGGCTGCATCCGTCTCTCGTAAAATATAAGGCTTTGGATAAGCGCTAAGCTTATTCTTGCTTATATTTGGACGTCTGCGCCCACCGCTTCGGAGATATGCCGGAAGCCGTCCCTTCTCAGGAGATTCCGCAGCCCGGCATGTATCCTGCGGTTTACCTCCGGCCCTTCATAAATGAGAGCCGTATATATTTCGACCAGGCTTGCGCCCGCCCGGATTTTGTCATAGGCATCCTGGGCGGAGAAGATGCCGCCAGAACCGATAATCGGCAGCTTTCCGTTTGTCTGACGGTAGATCGCGGAGATGATTTCCGTTGATCTGTCCCGCAGCGGCTTTCCGCTGAGTCCGCCGGTTTCCGACGCGCTTTCATGGGTGAGTCCCTCGCGGCGAACTGTCGTGTTGGTAGCTATAATACCATCCATACCCGCTTCTGTCAGCGTATGCACCATGTATTCAAGCTCCGCTGCACTTACATCCGGAGCAATCTTGACCAGAATGCTCTTTCGAACGCTGCTTGATCCGCGCTGGAGCTCCATCTCCTGCTTAACTTCCGACAGCAAATGGGACAATTCGCTTCCATGCTGGAGACTACGCAAATCCGGCGTATTCGGAGAACTGATATTAACCACAAAAAAATCACCGTACGGATACAGTGTGCGAATGCACTTCCGGTAATCCTCATGCGCGGCTTCATTGGCGGTCGTCTTATTCCGTCCGATATTGATCGCGACCGGAATGGTCCGTCTGGTCTCCGCCTTGAGGCGCCGCGCCATAACTTCCGCGCCTTCATTATTGAAGCCCATCCGGTTGATGAGCGCTTCATCAGGCGGAAGCCGGAACAGCCTTGGCTGCTCGTTCCCCGGCTGGCCCTTTGGAGTCACCGTACCGACCTCCATAAAGCCAAAGCCGATTGACGAAAATCCAGGGATCGCCTGAGCATTCTTATCTAATCCGGCCGCAAGCCCTACGGGCGAATGAAAATGAAGTCCAAACAGGTCAACAGCCAGCTCCGGCGTCTCCGGGACGCCGTACATCAGGCGCAAGGCGGAGCGTCCGCCCGGCAGGGCGGCTGCTTTTTCAAGTCCCCCGATGACGAGATGGTGTGCTGCTTCCGGGTCCATTTTAAAGAAAACAGGTTTCGCAATATTTCGATACAGCACCATTCTCGCTCCTTCAGGCATAAAGTTTCATTATAATTTTAGCCTTTTCCGCGGGAAAAGAAAAGTTCTAGTCCTTTTCGCGAAAAGCGGGATGGACGGGGAGTATAGTATTTTTTTTGTAAACGCATTACAATATAAGGGCACAGGGAAATCCAGATATAAGAGAAAAGGATGGTCGATTCATATGTCAACCAAACGAAAACCGCCTACAATACAGCAGAAAAAAGAAGAGGTCAACCGCAAAGCCATTGTGTGGATCGGCGCCAGCATTGCGCTGCTTGTCGTTATTTTCATCGTCCTCTTTATTGTAACAGGCAGTTAATTCAGCCAATGGTATTGTTTGCGGGGGTTGGTCTGGTTCCCGGCGGCTTTCAGAGAGAACGGGTTCTCTGAACCCTGCGTTACATCAGGCAAAAGCCCCCCTCCGGCAATCTGCACCTTCGTTCCTTTAGGGACAAGATCGAACAGCTCCTCAATATCTCTTCGCTTCATTCGTATACAGCCCAATGATTCATCCTTGCCCACGCTTTCCGGTTCATTGGTACCGTGAATGGCGTAATTGGTGTCGGAGAGCTGCATTCCCCTGCTGCCGAATTCCCCGTTGTCATGTCCGTTCGGATTTACAACCTTGTCGGTGATGACGAAGCTGCCTTCCGGCGTCCGGGTGCCTCCCAGCCCCACTTCATAGCTCCGAATAATGATTCCGCCGCTGGTCACCGCCAAGCGGTGTTTTTGCTTGTCAACGAGAATGGCGAGCGGCTGAGACAGGAAAGGCATCTCCGCCCCGCCATTACCCGCTGAGGGCGCGGCCCCTGGGGCGGCTCCGGAATCCCCGCCCGGCGCGTCCAGGCCATCAGCGCCTTGCGCGGCCTTCCGCTCCGCCTCGGCTTTCAGCGGCGCGAAGGCCCGCTCCATCAGCGGCGTCGTCCCAGCCATCCAATTGCCCGGGAAATTGCCAGTCAGCTCGCCGAGCGATTCCGGCATCCGTCCCTTGGCCGCGCGAAAGCTGTTCAGCGCGCTCCAGAGCGCAGCCAGCTGTTCCTGACGCTGCTGCCATTCGGCCCCGCGGTCCGCCAGCGCCCCGACATCCGGCGGCTTGCATGCGCAGGCTGCGGCATCGTAGGATTGGATCGTCGTCCTGCCGTTCTCGTTCCGCTCCAAGGTATACGCCACCGGAAGCCGCTCCTTCCAGAGCAGCCATTTCCCCGACCGCTGCATGCCAAGCACAGCCGTCAAAGAAGGAACCTTGCCACCTCCGCTTCCAAGAAGCCCGGCCAGACCGCTTGCGGAAGCTGCGCCGCCACCGCCAGCTTCCCGGGCTGTGAATAGTGTATCCGCCGCTGAATCGCCAGCCTTCTCCAGATCGAGACTGCTTTCGGAGTCCGCAGCTGGAACGGTTTTCGCTTGGTCCTCAGGTTCGACTGCCGTCATCATAGAACCGTCGCCCGGCGCTTTAGCTGCAGCCGGCATCAGAACAAGCAGCAGAAATGACACCAGCAGGAGCAACCTGCGTATCCTGCCATTCCGCTTCTCCCGCTCCCTTGCCGTCCTTAGCAATTCTTCTTCATATTCCCGAAGCATATCGGACGGCACTTTGCTCTGCTCAAAGGCCTCGTACACGCCTCCGGCCTGGTTGAAGCAGTAGTTCGCCTTGCCTTCCTGCCCGTTTTTCTTATATTCCTTACCCAGCAAATACCACGCCATTTTATTGTCGGGATGCATCTGTACGTACTGCTTGAGGTACTGTGAATTTTTCATCGCTGCCTCCGTATGGTTGGAACAGGCTTAATATTTATACTATATATCGGACCAAAAACAGCAAAAAGACACCCCTGTCACAATAAAATCTGTGAACCGGGATGTCTTTTCATGAGTCCAATTAATAAATCCGTGAAACGGCGGAATTAACCTTACTTGTTGAACGGTGCATCTGCAATCTTGATGGAATCCGTCGGACAGCCGTCTGCAGCATCTTGCAGATCGTCGAACAAATCCTCCGGAATGTCCGTTACACCGCGGTTGGCGTCTCCCTCGTAGATGACTTCAGCCAGTCCTTCGTCGTCATAATCGTAAATGTCAGGAGCGGTAGCGCCACAGGCTCCGCATGCGATGCAGGTATCTTTCTCTACCCAAGTGTATTTAGCCATTATGTTCTGCCTCCTACTAATCAATCAGCCGCCCGAGAGCAGGCTGTTGTTATAACGATTGTCGTTCCTTGATGGACGAGTGTCGTTTCTTCTTGTCATATTAATATAAAAAGACGGTAATTTCAATCCGTATTCCCGCGCTTTTGTCATTACTGCTTAAATCATGTCACTCCTCATCCTGCTGGGGAGAGCGCAGCTGATCCTTCTGCAGCGAGGTGCCGCGCGCCTTGTGATTGCGCAGAAGATTCGTGTGCGGATCGCTTAACATCCCTGCTGTCAGCACGGCATTCTCGCCGAATTTGTTGCGCAGCATATCCATTACCTGGTTTAACGATTCCTTTTTCGGCTGACGCTCATAATCAAAAAGATCTAGCTGAATGGCAGAATCCTCCTTTGGAGACAAGCCGTGCAGCGTCACTCCGAGCAGACGGATAGGCTTCTCCTCACCCCAATGCTTTTGAAACAATGCGCAGGCCGCTCTATATATATCCTCAGCTGTCTCGGTAGGAACCTCCAGCTGCCGCGAGCGGGTGATTGTCTTCATATCAGGGGTCCGCACGGTAATCTGAACGCCGGAAGCAACGAGCTTCTGCCTACGCAGTCTTCTGGCCACCTGGTCGCTTAAGGCGAGCAGAACCGGCCGCGCTTCGGCTATCCCTGAAATATCGCCGGGCAACGTCGTCGTATGGCCGATGGACTTGCTCTGCTCCCGCTCTGGATTCACGGGGGAATCGTCAATGCCATTCGCTGCGCGTTTAAGCCAGGAGCCCAGAATGCCGAAAGTATCAAGCAGCATTCCTTCATCCGCCGCAGCCAGCTGACCGATGCTGTAGATGCCCAATTTTTTCAGCTTATCCGCCGTCTTGGCGCCGATCCCGAACATCTCTCCGCAGGGCTTGTTCCACAGTACCTTCGGTACATCCCGCAGTCTTAAGACAGAAATACCGCTAGGCTTCTTGAGATCGGAGGCCATCTTGGCCAGCAGCTTATTGGGCGCAATTCCGATGGAGCATGGCAATCCAAGCTCATCCATGATTCGGTTCTGTATGGTCCCGGCAATCTCCAGCGGTGTGCCGAACTGCCGCGACCCTGTAATGTCAAGATAGCATTCGTCGATGGATACCGCTTCCAGCAATGGCGTATAGCTGTAGGCAATCTGCATGAAGGCTGCCGAATAACGGCGGTAGAGATGAAAATCGGGCTTGATGACAATGAGTTCCGGACACACGCGCAAGGCCCTCTGCACCTGCATGCCTGTAGAAATGCCGCGCCGCCTTGCAGGATAGGAGCAGGTGACGATTATTCCTTTGCGGAGCTCCACGCTTCCGGCCACCGCTGTCGGCCTTCCTTTATAGGCTTCTGGATTCTCCGCCTCATGGACGGAACAGTAGAACGCATTCATATCCACATGCAATATCACCCGGCCGCTGGCGGGATAATACCGGTCTACATTATCGCTCATATCAGCCCTCTTCCTTCATGGTAATACTGGTGCTGCGCCAATTACCCTGCTAATTTTTAGCATACCGCTCCCCGCTTAACAGGTCAATCCGGTTTGAAAGGCCTGCCCGCCGGGAATTTCCCGCTCTTTTTTACTAAAATTAAATATTAATGTGTGAGTTCTCTGTTACATTCCAGCGTAAAAATGGTATAATATAAAAATTCATTCCCGCTAAGTTTATGCTTCCGATGCCAGTTTTGCGAAGTACACTCACGGAAGTTATGCTATCAAAACTTTTAGGAGGACGTATATGTCTAAGTCCATCTCCATCTTCGATACAACGCTGCGCGACGGCACCCAAGGCGAAGGAATCAGTCTGTCGGCGGACGACAAGCTGAAAATCGCCAGGAAACTCGACGATCTGGGTGTGCACTACATTGAAGGTGGCATTCCGGGAAGCAATATGAAGGATATCGAATTTTTCAAAAGAGTGAAAGATCTTCATTTGAACGCCAAAATTACCGCATTCGGCAGCACGCGCCGCAAGAACTCGCAGGCGGACCAAGATGACAATCTCCAGCGTATACTGGCAGCAGGCGTACCCGCAGCGACGCTGGTCGGAAAATCATGGGACTTCCATGTGCATACCGCCCTGCAAACCAGTCTAGAGGAAAATCTCGCCATGATCGGCGATTCCATCGCATATTTAAAAAGCAAGGGGCTTGAAGTCATTTTTGACGCCGAGCATTTCTTCGACGGATATAAGAATAATCCCGAGTATGCCGCGGCAGTCATGTCGCGCGCTCGCGAAGCGGGAGCCGATTGGCTCGTAATGTGTGATACCAATGGAGGGACGCTGCCGCATGAGATCCGGGATATCATATCTTCTTTGACCCTTCAGTTGCCCGGCGCGCCGCTCGGTATCCACACCCATAACGACTGTGAGCTTGCCGTAGCCAACGCGCTCAGCGCAATAGAGGCCGGTGCCCGGCAGGTGCAGGGAACGATCAACGGATACGGCGAGCGCTGCGGCAACGCCAACCTCTGTTCCATCATTCCGACACTGCAGCTCAAGATGGGCTACAGCTGCATTCCAGCGGATTCTCTGCCGCAGCTTACGAATACGGCCCGCTACGTCAGCGAGGTCGCCAATGTTAATATGCCGGTAAATCAGCCCTATGTAGGCAGCGCGGCTTTTGCACATAAAGGCGGTATTCACGTCTCCGCCATTCTGCGTGACTCCCGCACCTACGAGCATATCGCTCCCGAATTGGTCGGCAACAAGCAGCGTGTGCTGGTCTCCGAACTGGCCGGTCAGAGCAATGTACTGTCCAAAGCGCAGGATATGGGCCTGAATCTTGACCCTAGCAGCGAGCAGGCGCGCAAAGTAATCGATAAGATCAAGGATCTGGAGCATCAAGGTTACCAGTTCGAAGGCGCCGATGCTTCGCTCGAGCTGCTGCTCCGTGAAGCGACGGGTGAAATGAATGAACTGTTCACCTTCGAGTCGTTCAAGATGCTCGTAGAGAAATCCGCCGGAAAACCGGTTGTCTCGGAAGCATTCGTCAAGCTAAAGGTCGGAGGCGAAACTCTTTATACCGCCGGCGAAGGCAATGGCCCCGTCAATGCTCTGGACAATGCGCTGCGCAAGGCGCTTCTGGCTCATTTCCCGCAGCTGAAAGACATGCATCTATCCGATTACAAGGTCCGTGTGCTGGACGAGAAGGATCAGACTGCCGCGAAGGTCCGTGTGCTGATCGAATCCAAGAATTACAGTGATACCTGGAGCACTGTCGGCGTATCCGCCAACGTTATCGAGGCAAGCTGGGAAGCGCTGGTTGACAGTATGCGCTACGCCCTGCTCGGTCAAATGTCGCCGGAAGTGACTGATCTTCTGGATCTGGGGCAGCGCGGCCTGGTCAATCATTAATTTAACCGCTCAACAGTAACAATCAGTTAGAGAATGCCAAAGAGCCGCTTCCCTTGCGCATCCGCGCGGAATCGGCTCTTTTTTCACAAAATCAGTTCGATATCGTCACCATGTGCAGCAACCGAATCGGGTCACTCAGGACAGCTCAATAAGAGTTCGATTGGCCTCTGCTGGTCGTGCTATTCTTACAAGCGCTGCTGCTGCATCAGCTTCTCCAGTTTCACATCAAGCTGCTCTGCGGTTAGTCCCCCGAGAATAATCTCGGAAATAACGCCGCTGCGGTCGATCAGCACATTGGTAGGAAACACGGCGCCATTGTATTTGGCATAAGCCTCTCCTTTAAGATCGAACATTACGGGAAAGATAAGCTTATACTTTTTCACAAAACGGTCGGCATTGGCCTTGTAATCGTAGCTTGTCACATTGATCCCATAAATATCAAGCGTATCCTTGTACTTCTCGGCTATTTTGTTTAATTCAGGCGCTTCTGCCCGGCAAGGATCACACCAGGAAGCCCAGAAATTGAGCAGTACGGCCTTATCCCTTGCTCCGCCTACTGCATAAACGGTCCCATTCTCACCCTGAATTGTAAAAGAGGGCGCCAGAAGTCCAGCCTTGGGTCCGCTCTCGGTCGGCAGGGTCTTGCCGTCAGCTGGAAGAATGGCCTGTTCAGCCGGCGGCGCATCATTAACATGCTGAACATTTTCCGTCTTGCCTTCGCGATTCCGCAGCAAAATAACGGATACCGCAACTAACGCCAAAATGACGATTACCAGGTTTCTGCGGTTTGCCATCTTCATCGTAGATTTTCCTTTACAAATGGAGTAATTAACTCCTATTGTACCCCCGTCTAGGCAAGTTTCAAACGGAAGCATCGGAAGTACCGCGTATTTACCGTTAGTTTCCCCGGCAAATCCGAGTGTTTCCCGGACGGTATAGAGTTTTTGGACAAAAAAAGGGGATTTCGTCAAGGACGAAACCCAATGAAGAGAGAGGGGTGAACAATGACAGCATTCCAGGGAAAAGTTCCACCTATATGGCTAAAACCTTCCGTATACCAAGCGCTGGGGAAGCATTTGGCATCCGCTCTTCCGCATGAAGCATGCGGCGTCCTGCTGGGTGCTGCCGCAGCGGGCGGCATGCGCATCGACACCTATGTGCCCATGCGCAACGTAGCGCCTGACCCGCTGCATGCTTTTGTCCCGCATCCGGCTGACTGGATCTCGGCGCTGTATCTAACGCCTCCTCCAATCGGCCTGTTTCACTCCCATCCGCTCGCAGCCCCTCAGCCCTCATCCGCCGACCTTGACGGATTGACCGGTCTGTGTGACCACTTTACGGTATATTTAATTGGCGCTCCCGGCAAAGAGCCGGCGCATCCCTTTCTTATGAACGGGTATAACATTCAGCGTATCCGAACCGAAGACGGGAAACTATCCGTCTCGCTGATTGAAGCGCAGCTTCAGGTTCTGCTCAAGTAAGCATACAGGTCGCCCAGTGTCTCCACCTTCTTATGCTGGGAAATCTCACGGAGGTAAGACACCCAGAGCTTAGCCGTCATTTTGGCGTCTTCCAGCGCATTATGTCTTCCGCAAATCGGGATTCCATGCACCGTCAGCAGTTCATCAAGCGTGTAATTGCCCCGGCTTGGCTCCAGCCAGCGCGCAAGCATCATCGTATCCAGCACGCGGTGGGTGAGCTGAACCTTGGATGTTTTCCAAAGCGCAGCGTTCAGAAACGATTTGTCATGAGCGCTGGCATGGGCGACCAATACTCTTTTACCTACAAATGACATAAAATTATGAAGTCCGTCAATAAGTGAAGGCGCCGCTTTGCTCATTTCTTCGGTAATTCCCGTCAATTCGGTAATATTCGCCGGAATGGAGGTCTGACAATTGACAAGGGTGTAAAAGCACTCGTCCTCAATGACCTCCTCCCCGACGACCTTAATCGCCCCGAATGACAGAATCTCATCCCCATGTTGACTGGAAAATCCAGTCGTTTCCAAATCAAACACAATGGTCTCCAGCTCGGACAGCGGCGTATGCAGCACTTCCGGCCGGCGTTTCTCCCTCATCAAAGACCTGATAAAAGCCATTTGCTGAGCGGTCTGCTGTGCGGATTCTCCGCCACGAATCGAAGCGATCGCAGACGGCATGCCGCCGTGTCTTAAGTTGTTCCAGAACCCGCCGCCTTTGTTCGGCTCCTTCATAGCTGTCTCCTTTCCGCTGACCGGAGCTGGCGCTGCAGAACCCGATGGATGCGTCTGACAAGCAGTAGGCTGTCTCGCAGTTCGGACATCAGCTGCCTGTTCCTCAGTTCATTTTCAGATGCAAAATCGCTGCCCGACAAGAGTCCGTCATGAACCGAATAGGGAGTGTTGACCCTCATCTTTAGCGCCGTCAGGAACGCGCTTCGCACACCTTCGGGCAGATGCTGGTACTCCTTGCTCAGTATTTCCAGTCTTTCTAATGTCGAGGTCTTGCGAATTCCATGCTGCAAAGCAAAATATCTTACACCGTTAACTAACGGAATGTATAGTCCATATTTGACGTCAAATCCGCCGGCATGATCCCCGAACCGTTCGGTGAGCACCTGCCCCAGCAGATTAAGCGTCGCTTTATGACGGACGGTATTTCGCAGAACAGCCGCCCAAAGTTTGGAGTTATCGATGAACCCTTCATGATAAAAATCCAGCCACTGCTCGGAGAGGCTGCGGTCTCCCGCAACATGGCGCATATCGGAACAGATTATCAAATATCGAATGGGTTCCCATTCAAACTGGGTTCTCCAACCCGTAATCTGCTCCTTCCACTCAGTCAGAGTCTTCCGCCACATCGGCTCGGAAACCATGACCTTGCCTTCGCATTTCTCATATCCGGTATTAGCCAGCAGTAAGGAAAGCCTGATCCCGAATTCTTCAAAATACTTCTCCTTCGCTTCCTCCGGTTCTCCTTCGATAATCAGCCCGTTATCCTGGTCGCTCCACAGCGTTGTTTCTTTTCTTCCTGCGCTGCCGAACACAATAAAGGAATAAGCGCAGGGAGGCGGGCCATGGCCCGCCTCAATCATCTGCGCCTCGGATAAAACAACCGCCGCTTCTGCGATAGCATCATGCATCGCATTGACACGCAGCATCCATTCCTCAATTGGGATAACATTTAGCTGTTCCAGGAGAATGCTTTGACAGGCTATGCGCCTTGTCTTCAGCTCCTCGGGCGAACCGGATGTTACGATGGACTCATAAACTGCCTTATAGTCCCAATCGTCAGACTCCGTCTGGGTCACTCGGCCCGCCTCCCTGATGTAGTCATATAATTATTTCTTTTGGGATTCGGATTCCGAAATCAGCTTCATTTGCTCAGGATAACCATAAGTACCGTGTTCACTGATATCCAGACCCATTAATTCTTCTTCTTCCGTAACGCGAATACCGCTTACCAGCTTCATGATATACAGGAAGATGAAGGACAGGACGGCTACGAAGGCAAACGTTCCGATTACACCGAGAACCTGAACACCAAGCTGGTGGAAGCCACCGCCATAGAACAGACCAGCTTGACCGATATTTACAGTTTTAACGAGTTCAGGAGTCGCGAACAAGCCAGTGGATACCGCCCCCCACATACCGGCAATACCGTGTACGGAGAAAGCGTAGATCGGATCGTCAAGACCCGCGCGTTCCAGCCATTGCGAAGTCATGAATGTAAATGCGCCGGCAACAAGACCGATTACAAAGGCTGCCCAAGGTTCAACAAATGCGCAGGCGCCGGTAATGGCTACGAGAGCGGCCAGAACGCCGTTCAGCATGGCCGGAATATCAGACTTGCCGAAGTACAGCCAGGAGGCTACCAGAGCCGCAAGACCACCGGCTGCCGCAGCAATGTTCGTAGTCAGGGCTACATAACCGAAGAATCCGCCCATTGGGCTCAGTGCGCTGCCTGGGTTAAACCCGAACCAGCCGAACCACAAAATGATAACGCCAAGAACCGTGAATACTTGGTTATGTCCCGGAATAATAACCGGCTTGCCTTCTTTGTTAAATTTCCCAAGGCGAGGCTTGAGCAGAATTGTCGCGACTACTGCCGCGGTTGCACCCGTCAGATGGACTACTGTCGAACCTGCATAGTCCTGCATGCCCATCGTTGTCAGCCAGCCGCCGCCCCATACCCAGTGAGCGACAACCGGGTAAATAAAGATGGAGAACAAAATGCCGAAGATAATATATACGCTCAGCTTCGCGCGTTCAGCCATACCGCCGGAGACGATGGCAAGCGAAACAGCCGCAAACGCCATTTGGAACAGGAATTTTACGTTCAGGGTTACATCGGAGAATGCCAGCGATTCAAAGGAAGAAGCCATCGAATCACCGCCATATCCAAAGCCCGTTGTACCAAAGAAATCATTGCCGTTGCCAAAGCCCAAGCCAAAGCCCAGCGCCCAGAAGCAAATGCTGGCAATCGCAAGCGTCAGCACCGTCTTGCCTGCAACGTGGCCCGCATTCTTCATCCGAACCGAACCGGCTTCCAGCATAGCAAAGCCCGCTTGCATTACGAATACCAGAATGAATGCCAAATAAGTAAAAGCTGTGTCCAGACCGATTTGCAGGTCCGGAGCAGTAGGACCGTCAGCGGCAAAAGCGCTGACCGGGTAAATCGTCAGCGTTAGCATCGCTAACACAAAACATAACCACTTTCTCTTCATTACTCCCCACTCCCCTATGTAATATATTCTAACAAATCATGAAACTCTTAATGTCATTATAAGCAAAACGAAGCAAAATTGACAAGACTATTTTTCACGAAACGAGAAATAAATTTTTAGTAAATAATTAGCAGCATCAACCGGGAATAAGATGAATATACTTTTGAAAGCGTGACGTTTGACTGTACGGTTTTCTGTTTGATATCATTAATAGACAAATCAAGGAAATACGGCATCCATTTCACCCGGAGCCTGAACATTTCCTTTCAGAGAGGTGAACAGCATGGGGATATGAACCTGTACCGGATCGGCGAACTGGCCAAGGCGGCTCATATCAGTGAGCGTACTATTGATTATTATACCAAGCTTGGACTGATTCATCCCGAAACAAGAAGTATAAAAAATTACCGGCTATACAGCGATGAAACCTTGGATACCCTGGAACGTATTAATCAATTGAAACAAGAAAAATATACATTGGAAGAAATTAAGTCCATTATAGCCAGGTGGAACTCGGCAGCCCCCGATCCCGATGTATCCAGTAAGCTGGCAGAGCTTGAGGCCCACATGCAGCAGCTCCGGCGTGAGGTCAAGGCGCTTGAACCGGCGCTGAGCCGAATGAAGCCGGGACAGGCCAAGCTGGCCTTGGCTCATCTGATTCCGCAGGGAGCCGCCTGCATTGAAGCTATACGTCTTCTATTGACGCAGGTGCCGCCAATCTAAATCAATCGACCAGAAAGTGGAGGAATGAGTAAATGATGTATCTATTAGTAATAGTAGCTTTTCTGTTCTCGTTATGGGCTCAGTTCAGAGTAAAGGGAACATTTAACAAATGGGGTCAGGTTGCCAACCTGAACGGGATGACCGGCTACGAGGCCGCAAGACGAATGCTGGATTCCAATGGCCTCGGCGATGTTCCGATTGAGCCCGTCCCAGGCGCCCTTACCGACCATTATGACCCGATTCACCGGGTTGTCCGTTTGTCGGAGCCTGTATACTATGAACGCTCAATTTCAGCTGTCTCCGTAGCCTGCCACGAGGTGGGGCATGCCATCCAGCACAAAGTTCACTATCCGATGCTGGTGCTTCGCCACCGGATGTTCCCAATCGTTAATTTCGCTTCGGGCGTCGCTCCTTTCATGCTGCTCGCCGGCTTCCTGTTCAGTTCCTTGAATTTGATCGGTCTTGGCATTATTTTCTTCTCGGCAGCTGTAGCCTTTCAGCTTGTAACCCTGCCGGTGGAATTCAATGCCAGCAACCGGGCACGCCAAGTCATGGTTGAGCAGGGCTTTATCCGAAACGAGGAAGAACGCGGAGTCGCCAAAGTGCTTAACGCCGCAGCGCTGACCTATGTTGCCGCCGCTCTCGTCTCCGTACTTGAACTGCTTCGCCTGATTCTGGTCTATACCAGCAATCGCGACTAACCAGCAGCTGTACAGACAGCCCTTGTATCATAACATACCCCGGAAGGCTCTAGGAGCCGACCGGGGTATTATTTTGCCGCGTTCTAAAATAAGTCAGCAGAAAAGCCCTGAACGAGCGCGCGACCAGCGGGAGTCTGCCGTCCGAGCGGTGTATAAGTCCGATTGTGCGGGTAACCGCCGGCGCTTCTACTCTCACCTGAGCCGGTTGAAGCGAGTTCGTCGGGAACAGCGCCATTTCCGGCAGCAGACTGACTCCCATTCCCGCAGCGACGAGGCCGCGTATCGTGTCCGTCTCTCCTCCTTCAAACGCGATTTGCGGGGTAAATCCCGCTTTCAGGCAGGCCTGCCAGACGATAGGACGCAGCGAGTAGCCCGGACTGAACAGCACGAACTGTTCATCCTTCAATTGTTCAAGCCGTATAATCTTCTCCTGAGCAAGCGGATGATTCTGAGGAAGGATCGCGAACAGTTCTTCCGTCATAACCACATCCCCGATCAATTGCTCATCACTGTCCGGGCAAGGGGATATGAAAGCCAAATCCACTTCACCGGAGAGCACATCCTTTATCAAAGAGGGATACATTCCCTGCTTAAAGCGGAATTTGACATGCGGATAATGTCTGCGGAACTCTGCTACGATAGTAGGAATCAAATGCGTCCCGACGCTGTTCGGAAAACCGATTCGGATTTCCCCCCGCTCCGGGTTCAGAAATTCGTGTATTTCGGCCACGGACCGGTCCAGATCCTTTAGGATCGATTCTACACGTTTACAGAACAGCTGTCCTACTGGTGTAAGGTGCAAATTTCTGCCTTTTTGCATAAACAAATCAATGCCCAGTTCCTGCTCCAGCAGGTGAATCTGACGGCTGACCGCCGACTGGGCCACATGCAGCTCCTCAGCCGCTTTGGTGACATGCTCTTTCTGGGCAACCTTCAAAAAATACTGTAATTGTCTAAGCTCCACGCCACAATCGCCTCCGTCCTAACGCTTCTTTCTGACCGAATCGTTCTCATCATCGCGACCGCCTGCGGGGCAGCACCCGAATAATGAGACCATATAGGAAGAAACCGCCGATTAAACCGCCAATATGGGCGGTCCAGTTCACATTTGGCGTAACGAAGGACATAATAATCCCCATCGTCAGCAGGCCATAGAGCGTCCTGCGCGAACCTTCATCCATCATGGTGCGCTGAAACAGGGCAATATACAGGAACGCGCCATAAACAGCGAATATCGCCCCTGAGGCGCCGACCGAGACGTGCACAACCTCTTCATGGGCACTCCCCCATGCTCCAAAAGACAAAATATTGCCGATAATCCCGCCCATCACGTACAGCAGCGCGTAACGCCACCAGCCCATAAGCCGTTCAAGCGGCGGCGCAAATACCAGCAGCCCAAAGCAATTGAACAACAGATGAGTAAACCCGTTATGCAAAAAGATTGAGGCAACATACCGCCACAGCTCTGCTCTTTCCGCTGCCGCATCCGTCATTGCTCCGAAGCGCAGCAGCGTATCGAGATTCGTCGAACCGCCATTCAACGCAAGCACCATAAACATGATGATATTTGCTAAAATGATAAGGCTTGTAACCGGATAAAATTTAAGATAGCTTTTCCAATTTTCATAACGAATAAATATCATGGCGCCACCCTTCTCTTCTTTTCTTGTTCTATATACGTCCCTGGTTGGACAGGGTCTCATTAAAAAGATTATAATTTATTGTGGCGGCAACAAGCCAATTTTGTTAGTTCAAGGAGGAATATTCAGTGACGCAAGAAAGAACAGGCGCAGCCACTTTTAAGGGAGATCCGATCACTCTTATAGGACCTAAGCTGAGTGCCGGCGATCCGGCTCCCGATTTTGTTCTCAGCAAAAATTTGCTCGAGGAAGCTACCTTGAAAGACTTCAGTGGAAAAATAAAGCTCATTAGCGTAGTTCCTTCACTTGATACCGGCGTCTGCGACGCGCAAACCCGCCGATTTAACAGTGAAGCTGCAGAGCTAGGCGATGAGGTCGTCATTCTGACCGTCAGTGCTGATCTTCCATTCGCTCAGGCCCGCTGGTGCGGCGCCGCAGGGATCGACCGTGTCATTACGCTCTCGGATTACAAGACGAACGCCTTCGGCGAGGCCTACGGTGTGCTGATCAAGGAATTTAAGCTCGAGATGCGCTCTATCTTTGTCATTGATAAAGATGACAAGATCACGTACGTGGAATATCTAGGCGAAATGGCGGAGCATCCGAACTACGAAGCCGCTATTAGCGCGGTCAAGAGCTTGTTGTAACAGCGAACTTACACTTTCATGTTTAAAAAGCGGAAGAAGGCCATACCTTCTCCCGCTTTTTTGCAAGCAAAAACAAGCCAATTTCCATCTTGGCAAAGATGGGTAAATTTGTTTCTTCCATAATATAAGCGCATACATTACGCGCTTTCCTTCGCTAAGTGCCGCAGCAGGATTTAATCGAGCTTATATTTGCCGATCTTCTTGTCCAATGTCTCGTATAGACGTTGAATGACCCGGTAATTAGAGCCTAAATCACCAAGCGAGCCCCGGGATGCCGAATAGACATCGACTGCACACCGCGTTGGCGAGGTATTAAGCACAGAAACGGTAATATCCAGCGTTCGGCCGAATGCCGTCTTTTTCTCCAGCGTAATCTCTCCTACGGATTGAACTTCATGAAGCACTCTAAAGCCTGGAATTTTCTTTAACGTGGAGGACACTTCCTCCCATCCCTTTTCTTTGGTGAGGTTGTAATAGCGCGTTTTCAAAGCAGGTTCTTTGGCGCGGTCGCTCGTTCCTTCATGGCTGCGAAACAAGCCGACCAAGGTTCTTTTTAAAGACAACTTACTTCCCCCTCATATCCCAAGTTCACTTATTTCAGTGTATCACTCTTGCTGCGGGAACAAAAGTAAAATGCTTATTTATCACAAGAAGGCGCCCAGTCTCCCGCTCAGGGTAACTTGGGCGCCTTCGTACACGATAAAAGAAAACCCGCCTATGCCGTCCGGCTACAGTGTCTTCTGAACCTGCAATAGCAGGTGGGTGATCGCAGTTGCGGTTTTGAGATCCCCTTGTCATATAGACAGGGCCTTTCAGCTGCGCTTCATGTAGATCTCCCAAGACATTATCATTGGTTCAAAACAACGAGCAGCCGATAACGTACATCGCAGGATTTAGCCCTATTATATTGCGTTTTAATGAAAAAGTAAACCTTGTATGCGCTTTATTTTACATGAGACGATTTTTCTTTTTATATAAGGATAACAATCTGCAGCAGAATACGCTGAATTAAAGGCGGGTCTGCTCTTCGTCCGGCTTTTCTTTGGAAAGGTTGACTTTCTCTGAAATTCCTTCCGGTTCTTCATTGTCGGTGCTGCGCTCAGCCTCCAGAGTTTCTTCTTCCTGACGTTGTCTCGTTTCCGCCTGAAGCTGCAATTTATTGTAGGTCGCGTAGAAATTAAAGAAAGCAACCATGGCGATCAGCGTTGGAATACACACAAAATAGAGTGCAGGATATCTCAAACCGATGTAAGCGAGCACAACACCAGCCACGAGGGTTGTAAATACCCGGATCGGACGGGCGATGGTCAGCAGAATGGAGTTGGTCATCACTTGCTTGAAAGTCATTTGATAGTGAACGACAGCAGAAAAAAAGTTGAACATCGACACCATAAGGACAATCATCAGAACAAGCATCAAAATACCAACAATCTTGAAATCGGCCATTTGTGTCATATAAATCGTCACATCAAAGTACATCACTACGAACAAGAGCGTATAGATCAGACCGCCAAGCATGCTCTTCAGGTAATTTTCTTTATACCCTCGAAAAAAAGTCTTGAATGTGCTTACATCCGTATTGCCCATTACCCACTTACGGACCACCGTGAACAGCGCCGACGTCGCCGGAAAAACTGTAAACGGAGCTGTGATAGCAAGGCCCCAGTTCAAGGTGACCTGCTCGTTGGCTCCCCCCTGGCCTGTCGCAATCAGCATGATTTTCATCACGATAAAAAATAAAAACGGAGATGAGCATAAGGTCCAAAGCACATTACTGAACGCTATGCGTGAAATCCACTCCGTGATGCGGTATAAACCGCCCATTGCGCCTTTAAACTCCACTTTCCTTCCTCCTGTCTCTTCGCTACTGCATAGCTTAACTATACCTTATTTGACCATGGTATTTCCATAGCACAAGCACGTAAGTTTGGGCACGGAGCTCTGTTTAGTTATGTAGAGGTAAAAAAGAAGACGGCGCGCACATGATGCGCACCGTCTTCTGTCTGCTCCCCGGCTTGTCACAGCCCGGCAGGCTTAAATATCGAAGGAATCCTCACGCTTCGGCGTGCGGCGTTCACCGTCGGCCGGACGCTGGAATTTGCGTTCTCCGCCGCGATAATTCGAGCCTTCACGGCTTCCTTTGTATCCGCCGCCACTAGCGGCGCCGCTGTTATATCCGCCACGGTTGCCGCCGCCCTCGCGGTTGCCACGGTAGCCTCCACCGCCGCCATAGCCGCCACGGTTGCCGCCATAGCCGCTAGGTTTGCGGCCGCTGCGGATATCATTCTTGCCGCCGCGGCGTTTGACGCGAATCGGTTCTTCCGGTGTCAGTTGGATTTCGGAATCCTTCTTCTCCCCGGTAAGAAGCTGCATCGCTGCGGACAGCAGACGAACGGAGTCATACTGCTCAAGCAGTTGGATCGCAATGCCCTTGTACTCGTTCAGTTCTCCATTCTCCATCGTGTCCATCAGACGCTCGGCGGTAACGCGCTGTTTGCCTTCGATTGCTTCAGCCATCGTAGGCAGCGGCTTGCGGGTAATCCGGTGGCGGGTTACACGCTCGATCAGACGCAAATGGTCGATTTCACGCGGAGTTACAAACGACCAAGCGGAGCCTTCCTTGCCTGCGCGTCCGGTACGTCCAATACGGTGTACATAGCTTTCCGGGTCCTGCGGCAAGTCAAAATTGATGACATGCGTTACGCCGGAAACGTCAAGGCCGCGGGCCGCCACGTCAGTCGCCACCAGCACGTCGATGCTGCCGTCGCGGAATTTACGCATCACGGCGTCGCGCTGATTCTGAGACAGGTCGCCGTGCAGGCCGTCCGCGGAATATCCGCGTTTTTGCAGCGCTTCGGACAATTCGTCAACCCGGCGCTTGGTGCGTCCGAACACAATCGCAAGTTCCGGAGATTCCATATCGATCAAGCGGCTCAGCGCTTCAAACTTCTGGCGTTCCGGAACTTCAATATACGACTGATCGATGAGCGGCGCACTGACCTGCTTCGGAATGACGGAGACATGCTCAGGGTTCTTAAGGAACTGCTGGGCAAGACGCTGGATGTTCGGAGGCATTGTTGCCGAGAACAGCATTGTTTGCCGCTCTTCCGGAACCATTTTCAGGATGGACTGGATATCTTCCATGAAGCCCATATCCAGCATTTCATCCGCTTCATCCAGTACGACAGTCTGTACGTCGTCCAGACGGATCGTCTTGCGGTTGATGTGGTCGAGCAGACGTCCCGGCGTACCGATAATAATCTGCGGTTTCTTCTTCAGACCGCGGATTTGGCGGCCGATGTCCTGCCCACCATAGATTGGCAGGGAACGAATTCCCTTGAAACGGCTGAGCTTACCGATTTCTTCCGCTACCTGAATGGCAAGTTCACGGGTCGGCGTCATGATCAGTGCCACGATTTTTTCTTCTTCACGGGGGATCTTAGTGATAAGGGGAATTCCAAAAGCTGCCGTTTTCCCGGTACCGGTCTGAGCTTGTCCAATCATATCGCTTCCTGTCAAAGCGATTGGAATCGACTGGGATTGAATCGGAGTCGCCTCCTCGAATCCCAGTTCTGTGATGGCTTGCAACACTTTCGGATCCAAGTCGAATTCTGCAAATGTCTTCAAATTATTCATGCTCCTTCTATACAGTGGACATTCCACATGCTTGTCTGTATTCTTAAGTAGCGGCAAACATTTATAGGCTGTCCAATCATGCCGAAAACTCTGCATGGTTTCGCGTAAGGGGACGGCGGGCCGTCCTTTCATCAGGTGCTCTAATTGGCCCGAACAACAGTAGCTATACATTCGAAACAATGCAAAAAGTTCATTGTAACGCTCTACTCAAGAATATCCTATACATTATATCACAAATCCAAAGAGGAATACCAGCGTATTCCTTTCATTCGTTTTTACATCGTTTGCATTCCTACTTACATCCATGATTCGGAAGGTGATTCTCACTTGCTTAGAGCGATCCGCAAGCTTTTGTCAATATTTTGGAAACCGACGGTATTATGGGATCGTTCCGCAAAAGGTAATTTGTTATATGATGCACATGCTTAAAAATTGTGATATATTAATGATGCGCAGAAGGCAATACATTCTCTTGAAGATTCTGCTCTGCCCTCTTTTCCAGGCACTTGTCGTTTTTCTGGGTGAAACCTGAATTTAAGTTCAGCAACATTCGAAAAAGGAAAGGGTGATTACTGTGGAAATGGAAACGGTGAAATTGTCAGAAATCGTCATGAAGTGGTATCCGGATATGATGCCGTTTCTCAAGCAGGACGAACTCGATTCCATGATCGTTCTGCGGGACGGGCTGAGCATTCTGGACTCTGCTGATGCGATGGACATCATTCAGTACAGCATTTGTGAGCATCAGGATTCTGCGTATATTCAATGAAGGAAACATGAGTTTTAAGGTTGCCGCTTGGACCGGCGTTTTTCCGGTTCAGGCGGCATTTACTTTTTTTCACACTTTAACGCTTGGCAGAAGATTGATAAATCGTTTCATTATTGTTACAAACCTGTTCTTTTTATTCGTTACCGTTCTTATTATAATTTATACCAACGTACATAAAAGAGGAGAGAGAAAAAATGAATATCACTTGGGCTATATTGATGATGGCCCTGGGAAGCGTAGGCGTTCAGCATGGGCAATCGCAAGCCGACGCGGCCGCCGTACTTCAATCCGCCGCTTATACGGCCGTTGCCCCAAATCAGACCGCCCCGCCAAGCGCAACCGGAGGTGGGGCGGATTCGGAACCGGGGGGCGCAGCCGCAACTACTGCTCCTTCCACCTCGCCGGATGCAACCGTAACCGTAGATGGCGCCCCCCTGCCTGATCCTCAGCCGGATGCCCCCAAGGTCAAGGGAATATACGTCACGGCGTACAGCGCAGGCGGCTCGCGGATGGATATGCTGCTAAATTTGATCGATAAGACGGAACTGAACGCGATGGTTATCGACATCAAGGACGACGCCGGTTACATCACCTACAAGACGGATAACGCCGAGCTGCAGCAGATGGGCAAGCCCCAGCCTTTTATCGGCGATGTCAACAAATTGATGGCACGTCTTAAGAAACATGGTGTCTATCCGATCGCCCGGATCGTTGTCTTCAAGGATTCCGTGCTTGCCAAGAAAAACCCGCAGTTATCATTTGTGAAAAGCGACGGTTCCGTATGGCGCAACAAAGGCGGAGACAGCTTCGTCAATCCCTACAATGAGAGGGTATGGCAATACAATGTCGAAATCGCCAAAGAAGCGGTCAAGCTCGGCTTTAAGGAAATCCAGTTCGATTACGTCCGCTTCCCCGAAGGATTTGAAAAACGGGCAGATTCGCTGAAATACACCAAGGTCGCAGGAAAAAGCCGGGTTCAAATCGTTTCGGACTTCGTCAAGTACGCGAAGCAGGAGTTAAATCCGCTCGGCGTAAGGGTATCCGTTGATATTTTTGGCTATGCCGCCTCGGTACCGGCCGCAGAAGGTATTGGCCAGGATTTTGTGAAAATTTCCAAAAATGTGGATGTCATTAGTCCCATGGTTTACCCAAGCCATTATTCGGTCGGCTGGTTCAACGTCAAGGACCCGGATAAGAACCCTTACGCGACCATAAAAGGCTCAATGGCGGATACCTACAAGAAATTAAATCCGCTAGGCAGCTACAAGCCGATTATAAGGCCCTGGATTCAAGACTTCACAGCCAGTTGGCTTGGCAGCGGTCATTATATTAAATACGGCAAGCAGCAGGTGGAAGATCAGATCCGCGCGATGAAAGAACAGAATGTTAACGAATTCCTGTTGTGGAATGCGAGCAATCGTTATACGACGGGCGTCGACTACGAAAAATAACGAATACTGCAATGATTCATACATCTAAATTATTCTTATAATTTTGATCAGGGACCCGGCTTAGGTGCCGGGTTCTTTGCTGGACCGAGCTTACAGCAGCTTAGAGTCACCCATGCTCCCGATTTTGCAAACTTAAAGATAACGAGGCATATTTTCATGAAACCAACAACATCATTAGGCCAAAAGACAATCCAGTTTCTCCATATTCTCTTCCCCATCCTCATCACTCAAATCGCTTTGTCCGCGATCGCTTTTTTCGATACGAACATGTCCGGAAGATTTGGTACAGCCGATCTCGCCGGGGTCGCCATCGGCACCAGCTTATGGATTCCCATCCAAACTGGACTGAGCGGTATCTTAATCGGACTTACCCCAATCGTTTCGCAGCTGTTAGGAAAAAGGCGTGATGGCGAAGTCGCTTACAAAGTTATGCAGGGCATCTGGCTGTCGCTTATCGTATCACTTTTTGTGCTGGCGCTTGGAGCGGTCGCATTGGGACCGGTTCTGGGCTTTATGAACCTTGAGCCTTCCGTACGGAGCATCGCCTTTCGCTTTCTGTGCGCCATATCCTTTGGAGTCATTCCTCTGTTCGGGTATACCGTGCTGCGCAGTTGTATTGATGCAACCGGTCAAACCCGGGTGTCCATGTTCATCACTCTGATCGCCCTGCCTGTAAATGTCGGACTGAATTACCTGTTGATTTTTGGCCATCTGGGCTTTCCCCGCATGGGTGGAGTCGGCGCCGGCGTTGCTTCTGCTATCACGTACTGGGTCATTTTTGGCGCGGCGCTTCTGTTTATATTTCGGGCAGAGCCGTTCAAGAATCTGCAAATTCTCCGCAAACTGCACGCGCTCTCGCCGGCAGCCATTAAGGAACAGTTGTTGATCGGCGTGCCGATTGGTTTCTCTATCTTTTTTGAAACAGCCGTCTTCTCCACGGTCACACTGTTAATGAGCCGGTTCGATACGATGACGATTGCCGCCCATCAGGCTGCGATCAATTTTGCCTCCATGCTGTACATGATTCCGCTCAGCATATGCATGAGTCTTACCATTCTCGTCGGCTTCGAGGCCGGTTCGGGAAGATTGAAGGATGCCCGCCAGTACAGCCTGCTCGGCATTGGCTCAGCCGCCTCCATGTCGCTGGTCACCGCGCTCGTGCTGCTCTTTGCCGGAAGTCATGTGGCTGGCTTATATTCAACCGATCCGAAAGTTATCGCGTTAATCAAGCATTTTCTAATCTATGCAATCTTTTTCCAGATCTCCGATGCGATTGCCACGCCCACCCAAGGCATTCTGCGCGGATATAAAGACGTGAATCCAGCCTTTATTATCTGCTTCATCGCCTATTGGATTGTCGGGCTGCCCATCGGCTATGTTCTTGCCGAACATACAGATTTAGGTGCGTACGGCTACTGGGTCGGACTGATCACGGGCCTAGCCATCGGGGCGGCGCTGCTGCTCAAGCGGCTCTTCATAGTCCAGCGCCGATTTGCAGCCCAATATGGCGGACCGCAGACCGAAAACTAAGGGAATCAGCGGCGGAAGAAGCAGCAGCACTTTTGATTTAACATAAAGAAGGCCGCTCCTTCGGCAGATCAATCTTCTGAGAGGGGCGGCCCATTTATTTGATTTACTTGGAGCTAACGGCTTTTGACAAGAAGTTCTACCGCTTCCTTAATTACTTTATCCGGAGAATTGCCCTTAGCCAGTTCTTCTTGTATACAGTGTTCCAGATTCGACCCGATCACCGCCCCAACCGTCCGGTCAACGGCAGTACGGATTGCGGTTAGTTGAGTAACGATATCCCGGCAATCTTTTCCTTCCTCCAGCATGGCGAGAACGCCTCGCACCTGACCTTCAATCCGTTTTAGTCTGTTTTTAATCGCGTTATCATATTCCATATCCATTCCTCTCTTCTATACCCGGCTTCAGATAAAAAGATTCGTACCCGAATTGCCGGCAGCACCGATGTAACTAGCCACTCCGGCAAAGTCGATTCCGTCAATCAATTCCTCCCGCCTAATGCCCATAATATCCATACTCATTGTACAAGCGATCATTCGGACGCCCGATTTGGCTGCATTCTCGATTAGTTTTTCCAGCGAGTCAACGTTTTTCCTCCGCATAACGCTCCGTATCATTTTGGCCCCCAGCCCGCCCATGTTCATCTTCGATAACGGTAGATCCTTCGTTCCCTTGGGCAGCATCATGCCGAACATTTTTTCCATCCCGCTCTTTTTCAGTCGAGGCGCTTCCGGCTTGCGCAATAGATTAAGACCCCAGAAAGTAAAGAACATCGTAACTTTGTTTCCCATCGCAGCCGCACCGGAAGCTATGATAAACGACGCGATTGCCTTGTCCAAGTCTCCGCTGAAGACCACCATCGTCGTTCCATCCGCAGACAGCTTTGCGGCCCCTTCACCTGTCAGAATTCCTTGCTTTTTCGTTCCTTTGCAAATCAGAGCTTTGACTTTGCCGCTTTCTATATTGACCGACTCCAGCGTATGGCCCATGCTCTGGCACCACTGCTCGATATCTGGCGCGAATCCAAAATCCGTCGCTGTTATCTCCAGCCGCTGTCCTTCCGCCAGGTCTTGCATCGTTTCGTACACTTTGAGTATAGGGCCGGGGCACTGCAATCCGCAAGCGTCCACCTGTATTGTCTTTTCAGTGCCCACTGGCGCTTCTGCTTCCGCTCTTTCTGTATGAACCGTGTTTGCAGCAGGCGAGGCATTGTCAACCGGCTGAATGAAACTATCGTTCGGAGGAGCAGGTCTGCTATTGTCCGCTACCATGGATGCATATGTCCTGTAACCGCCGTCCACGTTGCTAACTTTGAATCCATGCTGAACGAGCATCCTTGCCGCAATATATCCGCGGAGTCCTACCTGGCAGCTAACCGCGATCTCGCCATTTGTAGGGAGCTCACCAAGACGGCTGCGAAGCGCATTGAGCGGTATAGGGATAGAGCCCGGGATAAATCCGGCCATCCGTTCGGCTTCATCTCTAACATCAATCAAGGTTCCGCCCTTTTGTACAAAATCGTCCACCTCATGCCACTGCATGGTCTCAACCAAACCTTCCGATATATTGGAGGCTACATATCCGGCCATATTCACGGGATCTTTGGCCGAAGAATACGGCGGCGCATAAGCCAGTTCAATATCGGCCAGCTCATAAGCCTTCATTCCCCCACGGATGGCAGTCGCTATGACATCAATTCTTTTGTCGACGCCATCAGCCCCGACAGCCTGGGCCCCGAAAATGGCTCCAGTATCCTTATCGAACAACAGTTTCAACGCAATTGGCGAAGCCCCCGGATAATAGCCCGCGTGGGATTGGGGATGAATATGGACGGCTTGATACGGGATGCCAAGCCTTTTAAGCGTTTTTTCGTTGTTGCCTGTGATGCCGGCAGTCAGACTGAAGGTTTTGATGATAGCCGTACCTAAAGAACCTTTATAGAAAATGTCCTGCCCGTTAATGTGATCGGCCACAAGCCGCCCCTGGCGATTCGCTCCCCAAGCCAGCGGAACAAGCGTCTCGTATCCATGTACACGGTCCTTTACTTCGATTGCATCTCCGACGGCATAGATTGCAGGATCGCTCGTTTGAAGCTGTTCATTAACACGAATCGCTCCTCTGATCCCCAGTTCAAGACCGCTATTCCGGGCAAGCTCGTTCTCAGGTGTTACACCTATGGCAAGAATAATAAGATCGGTTTCCAGCACCCGGCCCGATTTCAGGTGTATCAGCCTGCCGTTCAGCTCGATCGCATCCACTTCTGTTTGCAGTAATACTTCAACGCTGTTCAGCTCCATATGCCGTTCGATCAGTACAGCCATTTCCGGGTCAAACGGATGAAGAAGCTGGTCTCCCCGGTCAACTACAGTTACATTCAGACCCTTCTCCCGCAAGTTTTCCGCCATTTCCAGCCCGATAAATCCCGCCCCAATGACCGTTGCATGCTTGGGCCGGTTCTCGTCAACGAAGGTCTTGATTCGGTCCGTATCGTGAATATTTCGCAGCGTGAACAGATTTCCGGCTTCGCCGATTCCCGGTATGTCCGGCACCATCGGCTTTGCTCCGGGTGAGAGCACGAGAATATCGTATGCCTGGGTTCCCCATTCTCCGGTTAACATGCTGCGATAGGCGATTGTTTTCGCACTCCGGTCGATTTCCGTTACTTCCGAAAGCGGCCGGACGTCAATATTGAACCGCTCCCTGATTCCTTGCGCCGTTTGGACGAATAATTTGTCCCGGGACTCGATAGCGCCTCCGATATAATACGGAAGACCGCAGTTAGCAAAAGATACGTGCTCCCCTCGCTCGAACATGATGATATGATCCTCTTCATTCCATCTGCGCAGCCGTGCGGCGGCTGAAGCACCGCCCGCTACTCCTCCAACAATGACTATCGTTCTGCCCATGATAATTCCCCCTTATTAACATACCCTATGGGGTATATAATATACGGGTAGGGGTATTTAGTCAATAGTCGAATGCTATCGATAAAACGGCTTCTGCAATCTTCGCACAGCAAAAAAGCCCCGCGCTTATTTACGCAGGGCTTGTACTTTTTAATATGAAATTTTACTGTGACAGGCGCAAAGCCAGATGATAAGTCTCCAGATCGAATTCTTTCTTCGTGTTGACGACAAGATCGATATCCGTAAGAGTAAGCTCGCCGTTAATGATACCGCAGGCTTTGCCCGATTCACCCTCGATCAATTTGCGCACAGCAAAATCACCCAAGCGGCTCGCCAAGTTACGGTCTGCCGGTGTCGGGCTGCCGCCGCGCTGGATATGTCCCAGCACAGTTACGCGTGCGTCGATCGAAGCATGCCGGTCCTTAAGCGCTTGAGCGATATCTTCACCTTTGCCTACGCCTTCGGCCACAATAATGATACTATGCTGCTTGCCTCTGGCGAAGTTGTCCTTCATCCGGTCGGCGACTTCATCCAGATCGAAAGGTATTTCGGGAACAAGGATCGTCTCCGCACCGGAAGCCAGTCCAGCATGCAAGGCGATGTCGCCACAGTGCCGACCCATAACTTCAACGACCGAAGAACGTTCATGGGAAGACATCGTATCCCGCAGCTTGTTAATGGCATCCACAACAATGCTGACAGCGGTATCGAAACCGATGGTGTAATCGGTAAAGGAAATATCATTGTCAATCGTTCCTGGAAGCCCCATCGTCTTAATGCCGAGCTTGCTCAATTTGTTCGCCCCGTTGTAAGATCCGTCACCGCCGATGACGACAAGTCCGTCGATGCCGTACTCACGCAAGATATCGGCGCCTTTTTGCTGGCCTTTCGGCTGCAAGAATTCCAGACAGCGGGCGGATTGAAGAATTGTGCCCCCGCGCTGAATAATGTCACCAACGCTGCGAATCGTCATCGGGAAGATATCCCGGTTCAATAGCCCATGATATCCGCGCTGAATACCAAATACATCAATACCGTAATAAATTGCGCTGCGCACGACGGCGCGCACGGCGGCGTTCATCCCTTGCGAATCCCCGCCGCTTGTCAATACTGCAATTTTCTTTACATCTGCCATACGAATGGTTTCCTCCTTAGAATGCTAATACAAATGCTTGCGTATCCACCGGCTGTTGACAAAGAAAAATAGTCTGGTAAGCGGACTTCTCTTCATCAGCCGTCTTGACACTGAGCGAACCTCCCGCTGTTCGCTTACTTTCGGATCGGATAAATACAATGCCAGCAGCCCCTCGATGACCATCCGGTGCAGGGGAGTCTCAGGAATGTTCCGAACATCTCTTCGTGCCCACTCCACGATTGAAGCGATCCGATTCAGCATGATATCCGTATTGTCATAGTAATTGCAGAAATTGAGATCGCCGCCGGCCCGGTCTTCATCCTGGTCAATCAGATAATCCAGCATAATATGCAGGCAGCATAAATGTGGGAAATACCCGGACCGGATTAATGAAACGTCCGGCTTGGTCAAGCTTGAATCGCAGGAAGCCAGAAATAGCATAAAGACACCTAATGTCGATCCAGTTGCCGCCGCAAATTCATTCCAATATAATTGCGGCGCCCTGCTTCTGTTCTCCTCCCACCATTCCTTAAGCGCAGCTTCTCTCATTTCCGGACGGATATGCTTGTATACCTGAAGGTCCGTATACAATGCAGCCAGATCATAGATCTCTGAAGCCGCCGTCATGTAACCGGGAAGCCTTGAGATCATTTCCTGACAAGTGCGGACCAGCCGATGCAAATATCCGCCGTCATTCTGTTCACTGCGGAGCGCATAATAATTAACCGGTTCAGCACCTGGTGTAATCGCATCCAGCATCGATTGGTGCAGCAACCTGAAGTCTGCCGGGTCCATAGAAGTGCTGCGGTCGCACAGGTTGTCCAAGTAATCGCTTATCGTCTGGTAGGCGACTATCAGCGGAATGAGAATATGCCTCATCGGTAAATTTCCGGCGGCATATACACCTCCGCCTTCGCAATGAAACTGTTTCGTTTCGATGCTTGCGAGCGCTTGCTTCCGGAGCTCGGGATCGGGAATCCCTTCCGCATCTTTGCGCCAGTGATTAAGGCAGTTTCTCACCTCAGGCAGCACGTATTTGTAGACCCTGCTCATCAATCCGATCGGGCCACGCGGACTCAGGGAACGGCCTTGCTGAAATTCACTCAATGACGGTGCCTCCACATTGTTGTCTCCTTATCCAAATCATAATTATTATAATATGATCCAAACGTTTGTACAAACAACAATATCACTCTGGAATCCCCTGAATCCTTCAAGTGCAGTGCAAATTAACTGCACTTCTCGTCAATACTTGAAGAGCAGAGATGGAGGTTTTGTCAGCCTGAAGTGCTTTAGTATAGGTATATTCTTTCCCTATTTACGGATCAGATACTTGCTGTGAACAGGAAGCGGCTCTGCCTGAACAAGCTTCCGTAAGCACAGCCAGCTTTCCATACCGCCAGAAATACTTCTCACCTGGAAGAAGTTGCGCTATAATAGACTCAGCAGCAGGTATTAGTACCTGGTAACAATATTGGAAGGGGCATTCTGCAATGATTTTTGACGATTTCAAGCAATTGGCACAGTCCCGCCGCAGCATTCGGGATTTCAGCGAAGAAGATGTGCTTCCGGAAGACGTAAGGGATATTATCGACTGCGCCCGGTATGCTCCCAGCGATACCAACTCACAGACCTGGGAGTTCATCGTCGTAATGAACCGTGACAAAATCAAAGAGATCGAAGCCTTTACTTGGGAACGGCTGAAGGAAATCGCCGCTTCGGCAGAACAACGCGGACTGGCGCGGGAAGCCAAACTGATGGTGAAGTCGTTCGGCCCTTACGCAACCGCCTTCGGCAGCGCTCCTGCGATGATTATTTGCCTGGCGACCCCATACACATCTAAATTCCGTGAACGCATTTTCGACCCGCTTGAGTTCGGCAGTCCGGAGATCTGGGCTGAAGAAGGAATCAAGAGCAGCTGCCTGTCCATTCAGAATTTGATGCTGGCCGCACATGCCAAAGGGCTCGGCACCTGCCCGATGACCGGACCCGTGCTGCTTGCCGAACAGGATCTTCGGGAATATTTGAATATTCCTGGGGACCGGCAGATCAATATGGCGGTTGCGCTTGGACATCCCGCCGCTCAGCCGAAAATGATTGCCCGCAAAGAGATCGATGAGATTCTGAAAATTGTGGAGTAAAACTATTTTATAACCGAAAAGGGCCTGCTGTCTCCTTCAAAAGAGCGGCAGAACCCTGATTTTTTAATGCAAAAATGATATTTAAATGATCCCCTCTTTATGCAAAAATAAAAAACACAGCTCCCATTAAAGAGAACTGTGTTTTGAGTTATACATTGCCTGGGTTACGCCTTAATAAAAGCTTACCATATCAAGTATATTCAGAGCGAAGGGCTGTTCCCTTCCGCCTTGTCTTACAGTTTGATTACGTTAGCTGCTTGCGGTCCACGGTTGCCGTCAGTGATTTCGAATTCAACGGATTGACCTTCTTCCAAAGTCTTAAATCCATCTCCTTGGATTGCGGAAAAATGAACGAATACGTCTTCGCCGCCGTCAACTTGGATGAAACCGTAGCCTTTTTCTGCGTTAAACCATTTTACTGTACCTTTCAAGTGAACAACCTCCTAAAAATGCCGCCATATATGGCGAATATCTACATTATACTTCAATCTTCCAGGCAAAGCAATCCATCTTTTAATTGACCGGGAATTAATTTGCTTTTCCCTTCTCCGGTGCGTTATCATTTATCAAAAGCCAAATATCGCCAGGGTGGGACAACAATGATCAAAAAACACGAAATCTACAAGACGGATAAATGGAATATGATGACTGTCGAGGTCCAGGGCCGCTATATTGTACTACGGGAAATATCCGACCAATGGGGCGAAGAAACACATACTTTTCTAAGCCGTCCCGCATTGATGCAATGGGTTAATAACCGGTTTAATAAGGAATCCTATAAAGATAACGAGGAAGAGTACAATCGCATCATGGCGGCGTTTAAGCAGGTGTAAGACATGAGCAATGAAAGTCTAGCCATATATGTTGTCGCCGTTCTATGCTTGGGCGCCGTCCTGATTATGAGCAAGGACCGCCTTGATCCCAGATTGAGAAGGGGCATGGCACTAATCACGGTTGTAATGATTGCGCTGGCTTTTGTCTTTGTCATTTATGACTTCCTGACATAATGTTAAGCGTGACAACTGACAAACGGCGCAGGAATAGATCCATAAATCGATTCATAATGACAGATTGCCGGGGAATACTAGGCGCACCTTTACATTCAAGGAGGCCGCCGCCATGTCTTTCGCAGCTAGATCCCTTTCAGCGCTGCTTGCGCTCGGTCTGCTGCAGGGGAGCTTCTCCCCCGCCGCGGCCAAACAGCAGCCGGCACAGATCTCATCCCATTTATTAAGGAGGATTCCCATGGAACAATTATTGAAGAGAAGCGAAGTGCCAACTGAGAACCGTTGGAAGCTTGAAGATATGTTTGGTTCACAGCAGGAATGGGACAAAACTTATGACGATGTCAAGAAACTGATTGAGGAAGCCTCCAAATTCCAAGGCAAGTTAAGTACGGCTTCCGCGCTGAAAGAGTGCTTCGAGCTGGACGATGAACTGTCGCTCAAGACCGAGCGTCTGTATGTATACGCCCATATGCGCCAGGACGAAGACACCGCGAGTCCGGTCTATCAGGCGCTTTCGCAAAAAGCAAAGAAGCTCAGTGTAGATGCGGGTGAAGCCCTCTCCTATATAACTCCGGAGATTCTTGCGCTGCCCGTGGAAAAGCTTGACGAGTTCATCGCCGATCCGGCGCTTTCCGATTATACATTTACGCTGACCGAAATGAAGCGTCAAAAAGCCCATGTTCTCTCGAAGCAAGAGGAGGCGCTATTGGCGCAGGTCGGCACGCTGTCCCAGGCGCCGCAAAACATTTTCGGCATGCTGAACAACGCTGATCTTAAATTCCCGAAAATCAAGGATGAGTCTGGCAAAGAAGTCGAGCTGACCCACGGAAGCTACATAAAGTTCCTTGAAAGCCCGAACCGGGAAGTCCGCAAGAACGCCTTTACAGCGGTGTATGACACCTATGCCAAGCAGAAGAACACGATTGCCGCAACGCTGAGCGCCAATGTGAACAAGAACGTCTTTTATTCGCGCGTGCGGAAGTATCCTTCCGTCCTGGAGATGTCGCTGTTCGGCGACAACATTTCCAAAGAAGTCTACACGAATCTCATCGACACGATTCATGAGAGCCTGCCGCTGATGCACCGTTATATGAAGCTGCGCCAGAAGCTGCTGAGTGTCGATGAACTCCACATGTACGATCTGTTCGCGCCGCTGGTGGACGAATACAAGATGGATATTCCTTTTGAGGAAGCCAAAAAAATCACGAAGGAAGGCCTACAGCCGCTTGGCGAGGATTATCTGAAGACGCTCCAGGAAGGCTATGACAACGGCTGGATCGATATTTACGAGAACGAGAACAAACGCACCGGAGCATACAGCTGGGGAGCCTACGGCACTCACCCGTACGTGCTGCTGAACCACAATGACAACCTGAACAGCATGTTCACGCTGGCGCATGAAATGGGTCACGCCCTCCACTCGTACTATTCGGATAATGCGCTGAAATATCGCGACGCTCAATATACAATTTTTCTGGCCGAGGTAGCCTCCACGACGAACGAAGCGCTGCTGATGCATTATCTGCTGGAAAAATCGACGGACAAGAAGGAAAAAATGTATCTGCTCACCTACTATGCGGACCAGTTCCGCACCACGGTGTTCCGTCAGACGATGTTCGCCGAGTTCGAAAAAATCGTGCACGAGCGCGCCGAGAAAGGCGAATCGCTCACACCGCAGGATCTGTCGGCCATTTACTATGATCTGAACCTCAAATATTACGGCAAGGACATGGTCGTGGATAAGGACATCGAGATGGAATGGGCGCGGATTCCGCATTTCTATAACAGCTTCTATGTCTACAAATATGCGACAGGCTTCTCGGCGGCCACCAGCTTCTCCAAACAGATTCTGGAGGAAGGCAAGCCGGCGGTTGACCGTTACCTCGGGTTCCTGAAGAGCGGCGGCAGCGACTACTCCATTAATATTCTGAAAAAAGCGGGCGTCGATATGTCGTCGCCTCAGCCGATTCGCGAAGCGATGAGCGTCTTTGAAGACGTGATTGAGCAAATGGAGCAGTTGACGAAGTAAAGTGCGAGCCCTAAAGAGCGATTTGGGGTTGCAAGTTCATATCGTCCCTTGCCCTTTTTGGGTAAGGGACTTTATAATGTAAAGCGGCCGCTGTGTCAGCGGATTTGCAATTTTCCCAAGGAGGAAGTATGAAATGAGAATGCAATGGTCTATAATTTTCGGCCTGATTTTTGCGCTGCTGATCGCCCTTTTTGCCGTTATTAACGTCGATCCGGTTCAGGTGAACTTTGGTTTCAGTATCGTGTCGCTCCCGCTGATCCTGGTTATTCTCAGCTGCGCGCTAATTGGCGGAGTCATCGTGGGCTCGTACGGGATATTCCGTCAGTACAAGCAGCAAAGAAAGATCAAATCCCTTACTGCCGAACTGGTGAAAGCGAATGAAAAAATCGCTGAATTGGAAACGGCGAATACAGCGGATACAATGATGGAGAGCACCATTCCCGGCGGAACGACGACATTTAATTAATTTCCGGTTGATTGATCACTAATTAAAAAAGACAGGAGGGTCTCCTTTGCCAATCCTTTCGATCCAGCCCAATGAAGATTACATTCTGACTATTCTCAAGAAACTGCTCGATACGCCTAGCCCAAGCGGCTACACCCATGCAGTCATGAAGCTTGTTGCTGAAGAAGGCGCCGCTCTCGGTGCAGGCCTGTCCTGGAACGAAAAAGGCGGACTCATCCTGAGTGTGGAAGGTCTTGATCCTTCCCGCACCGTCGGACTGAGCGCCCATGTCGATACACTCGGAGCGATGGTCCGCTCCATTCGTCCGGACGGCACCCTGCGACTGACCTCCGTCGGCGGCTTCACGATGTACAGCATTGAGAATGAATACTGTGTCATTCATACACGCAGCGGAAAGACCTACACCGGAACGATCCTGTCGACCCGTCCTTCCGCCCACGCCTATACCGCCGATGCCCGGGATATCAAGCGAATCGAAGAAAATATGGAGGTTCGGATCGATGAACTGGTATCGGGCAAGGATGACGTGCTGAAGCTGGGCATCGCGGTCGGCGATTTCATTTCGTTTGACGCCCGTCCCGTTATTACGCCAAGCGGCTTTATCAAGTCGCGCCATCTGGACGACAAAGCGAGCGTCGCCGCCCTGCTCGGCCTGCTGGAAAGCATCAAGCGCGAAGGCTGGAAGCCGCTACACAACCTGTCTCTGCTGATCTCCAATTATGAAGAGGTCGGACACGGAGCCTCCTGGATTCCCGGTGAAATCAGCGAACTGATCGCTGTCGATATGGGCGTTCTGGGCGACGACTTAAGCTGCAAGGAGACCGATGTATCCATCTGCGCCAAAGATTCCACCGGCCCGTACGATTATACGATGACCGGACGGTTGATCGAGCTGGCTCAGGATCTCGGAATCCCCCATGCGGTCGATATTTATCCGCAATACGGTTCCGACGCGTCCGCAGCGCTTCGGGGAGGCGCCAATATCCGGGCCGCACTGATCGGCCCGGGTGTTCACGCTTCCCATTCCATGGAGCGCACGCACAAGCAGGCCGTATTCAATACGGCCAAGCTGCTGGCCGCTTATGTAGGAGCGAACTGACAGACGCTCGTGCCTGCGGCCGGCTTCTGAAAGACATGAACAAGGGAGGCTCGTTTGGCCTCCCTTCCTCCTTGTATGCTAACGGGATAGACGCGCTGCCGCGTCTTGTCATTGTATCCTCAAAAAAGCTGGCCTCCGGTTTCCCGGGGCCAGCTTTTTTCGCTCTATTTACTTTACAACAACTTTCGCCGCAGCGGCGCTGAAACGCTCCAAGGCTGCCTGCAAAATAGATCTTGGGCAAGCCATATTGATCCGCAGATAACCTTCCCCTTCGCTTCCGTACACGGAACCTTCATTAAAGGCAACGCCGGCTTCTTGGTACATCAGCTTTTTCAGCCCCGCTCCGTTTAGACCCAGCGCCCGGCAGTCCACCCACAACAGGTAAGTTGCCTCAGGTTTCATAACCTTGACTTGCGGCAAATACTGAGCCAGATAAGAGACCGCATAGTCAATGTTGCCGTTGATGTAAGTGATCAGCTCGTCAACCCACTCATCCCCTTCGTTATAAGCGGCTTCCACCGCATCCTGGGCGAAAAAGCTGGCCATATGCAGGCTGAGCGTTTTGATCCGCGTCTCGAATTTATGCTTCATTTCCGGGTTCGATGCCACGATGAAAGAGGAGTGAATACCCGGCAGATTGAAGGTTTTAGTAGGAGCCAGCGCCATCAGTGTAATGTCCGACAGTTCCTTGGACAGCGAGGCGAACGGAATATGCTTGTATCCCGGAAGCGCCAAATCACAGTGGATTTCGTCGGACACCACGGTAACGCCGTATTGCAGGCACAGCTCTCCGAGCCGCAGCAGCTCCTCGCGCTCCCACACCCGGCCACCGGGATTATGCGGGCTGCACAGCAGCAGCAGCTTGGCGCCGCCCTTCATCAGCCCTTCCAGCTGCTCATAGTCCATTTCATAACGTCCGTTCCGGAGAACGAGCGGGTTGTCGGCCACTTTGCGGCCGTTCATTTTGATAACATCGTAGAAAGGATAGTAGACCGGTGACTGCAAGATAACCTCGGCTCCCGGTTCGCTGAACAGATCAACAGCCAGGCTCAGAGTAGTCACGATACCAGGTGATTGCGAAATCCATTCTTTGGAAATCTCCCAATCGTGGCGGCGGCGGAACCATCCGGTGATCGAGTCAATGTACGAATCGCTTTGGATGCAATATCCATAAATGCCCAGCTCTGCGCGCCGAACCAGCGCCTCTTTCACAGCCGGTGGACTTTCGAAGTCCATATCCGCCACCCATAGCGGTAAAATATCCTTGTTCCCAAACAGCTTTTCGACTTGGTCCCATTTGTAGGAATGCGTATTGCTCCGGTTCAGGACACGGTCAAAATCATACTTTGTCAATGCACTCACCCCATCTATTCATTTCGGTTACGATTTATTCGCGATTTTCTCCGCCAGCTCATTCAAATAAGTCCAGCGCTCCATCAGCCGCTCCAGTTCCGCCTCGGCCGCGCGCTGCTCCTCTACCAATTGCTGAAGCTTTGCGGAATCGGCAAAGGCCGCTTCCATCTGCGCGGCAATGGAACTTAGATGCTGTTCGGCCTGCTCAACGAGGCTGTCAATCTCTTCATACTCCCGCTGTTCCTTAAAAGAAAATTTCAACTTTTCCCGGGCCGGAGTCTGACCAGTATTTCCTTGCTGAGACTGGCTGCCTGCGCCGCGTTTTGCCTCCGCATCATCCTTCCCGTCGGCTGCGGAGCCGCGGACCGGCGCATTCTTAGACAACCACTCTTCGTATTCGCTGTAATCACCGACATGAACCCGGATCATTCCGTCCTCAAACGCAATGATCTTGTCCACCGTCCGGTCCAGGAAGAACCGGTCATGCGAGACGGTAAAGACGACTCCGGGAAACTCATCCAGATAGTCCTCCAAGATCGCAAGTGTGCCGATATCCAGATCATTGGTCGGTTCGTCCAGCAGCAGCACGTTGGGAGCGCTCATCAGTACGCGCAGAAGGTACAGTCTCCTTTTCTCTCCGCCGGACAGCTTCGAGATCGGCGTCCACTGCATCACTGGCGGGAACAGGAAGCGTTCCAGCATCTGAGCCGCCGTAATGGCGGAGCCGTCCGCCGTCCGGACAACTTCCGCTTCTTCCTTGATGTATTCAATCACCCGCAGCGAGTCGTCCATATCCTGATGCTCCTGGGTGAAATAGCCGAGCTTCACCGTCGGTCCAAGCACGACTTCGCCGCTGTCTGGCTGAAGCTTGCCGGCAATCAGGTTCAGCAGCGTCGATTTGCCGCTGCCGTTCGGCCCGACGACGCCGACGCGGTCCTGCGGGACGGCGATGTAGCTCAAATCCTTAATGAGCGTCCGCCCGCCCCTTGACATAGCCAGATCCTCAATTTCAAGGATCTTACGCCCCAGCCTTGTCGAGGCGGCTGAAATCTCCAGCTGGCTGCCGGAGGATACGCCCTGCTGATCTCTCAGCTTCTCGAAGCGCTCGATTCTCGCCTTCTGCTTCGTCGACCGCGCCTTGGCGCCGCGCCTGATCCAGGCCAGCTCGCTGCGCAGCAGATTCTGCCGCTTCTGCTCGGAAGCGGCCTCCCGCTCTTCGCGCTCGGCCTTCAGCTCCAGAAAGCGGGAATAGTTCGCTTCATAGCGGAACAACCGGCCTTGATCCAGCTCCAGCATAACACCCGCTACCCGCTCCAGAAAGTAGCGGTCATGAGTAACCATCAGCAGCGCACCGCGCCGCTTCTGTAAGTACTGCTCCAGCCAGGCGACCGAGGACGTGTCGATATGGTTGGTAGGCTCGTCCAGAATGAGCAGCTCCGAAGGAGTAATCAGGGCCGCCGCCAGCGCGACCCGCTTGCGCTGTCCGCCGGAGAGCGACCCCATACGCGCATCGAACTGCTGAATCCCGAGCTTGGACAACACGCTTTTCGCTTCGCTCTCCAAATGCCAGACCCCTGCGGCATCAATGTCCTGACCTTGGCGGACCAGCTCTTCTTCCAATTTGGCATTCCCCGGATCGGCTTCAAGCAGCGCTGTTGTCTCCATATACCGCCGCATGACGGCCAGCTCCGGATTATCTCCGGCGAACACCTGCTGAAGCACGGTATACTCCGGATTATAGGGCGGATTCTGCGACAAAAACTGTACGCGCACATCATTGCCGATGGCAACTTGCCCCTCGTCCGGACTTTCAAGTCCGGCAATAATCCGCAGAAGCGTCGATTTGCCCGTCCCGTTCACACCGATGACGCCGATCTTGTCACGCTCGTCCATTCCGAAGGACGCGTCCTGGAACAGCACTTTTTCTCCGTAGCTTTTGACAAGATGCTCCACGGTCATAATATTCATAGTCGTTATTCGCCTTCCCTGTAGATTTGGAACTAAATAATCACATCAGTCCGCCAATCAGTAGCGCCACGGCTCCTCCGGCAATCGAGCTTAGGGCATTCACCGCATCGTTGCTCATCCAGCGCCACCCTCTTGCATGTGCCGTGGGCATCCCGCAATGGATATCGCTCTCCACCTCACGGCCGCATACGGTGCAGCGTTTCATCTTCTGCACCGTAGCGCCAAGCAGGGAATCGGCGAAAGCGCCAACGAGTCCCCCAAGGAGGCCCGCAGCCGCCAAAGCGGCAAGCGACTGCCCGGTCATTCCGGACAGCTGCTGCAAAACCCATGATGCGATGCCGATTAGGAGGCCGCCCGCAGCTGCCGCAAGCGTACCCGGAAGCGAGACGCCGCCGGAAGCGCCGGTCGGAAGCCTTTTGCCGCTTAGGATCGACCTTGGCGGCTTTCTGCTCAGCGTCCCGCATTCCGTCGCCCAAGTATCTGCAGTCACCGTCGCCATCACGCCGATGAAGAGCAGCTCCCATGCGGGCAGCGGGTAAACGGCATTCAGCAGAACGAGCAGCATGCCGAGACCGCCGTTGGCGAACACCTGGCCGGCGTCCCGTCTGCCCGTCTTGGCATATGACCGTTCCAGTTCCTCCTTATGCTCCGTCCTGAGCTTCGACAGCAGGCTGGAGGAGATGAAGAACAGCAGCAATATTCCGAACCAAAAAGCGTTCCCCGCTCCAAAATAGACAGTGCCCATAAGCACGGCGGCAAGCATCCCGGATAAACTCAGCGAGCCTTTAAAATAAGCCGCTCCGGCAACGAACAAGGCGCCAAAGACGCCGATTACCCACTGCATGATTTCAACTCCAGTATATGATCATAAGATACCGTTATCCGATCAGGCAGGTGCCCATCAGCCGGTCGCCCCAATACAGCTCGAACGAATCGCCCGAGACGGTAGGACCGACGCCTGCGGGCGTGCCGGTGAAGATTACATCATCCTTGCCCAGCCCGTAGCGGGTGCCGATGAAATCCACAATCGTCTGCAATGAAAAAATCATGTTCTTCACATTGCCCCGCTGCACTTCCTCACCGTTCTTGCGGACCGTGAAATCGGTCGCTTCCAGCTCTTCTTTGGAAGGAAACGCGATGAATGGGGTCAGAGGCGCCGCATTCTTAAAGCCCTTGGCCGGCGTCCAGGATAGCCCCTTTTTTTGCAGATCGTTATGAACGTCCCGCAATGTGAAATCCAGTCCAAGAGCCATGGAATCCACGAGTTCTTCCAAGCTCATGCCCGGAATGTAGTCACGCGCGATGCGCAGCACAAGCTCGCCTTCATAATGAACCTGACCGGAATCCTTCGGCAGCTGAATGGTTTCTTTGTCAAGACGAACGGCCGCATGAGACGGCTTCAAGAAAATCAACGGTTCGGTCGGTACTTTATTACCGAGCTCCTCCGCATGAAGTTTGTAGTTCCGTCCCACACAGTACAAGTTGTTTACAGCAGCGCACATTGGCATTCAGCTCTCTTTCCCGTCAGTTTGTTTAGTCTCATTTTCCCAAAAACGTCTCCCCCCAAATATCCGGGCGATTCGTACATATCATTATATCAGAATGCATGTCCGCCAGGCGACGCATCTCTTTCGCTTTATTTACCGTCCAGGCCATGATGCCGACCCCGCGCCCCGACAAAAATCTGGCCAGCCCGGGAGTAAGGCGGGAAAAGCCAATGGATAAAAAAGTGCAGCCCAATTCCCGTACGCGCCCGGCCGGATCGCCCCACCTGGAGTCATAGATCAGTCCCCGGCGGATGCCGGGATCGGCTTCTTCGCACCTTAGCAGCGTGCCGGGGTCGAATGAGGTCAGGACAACCTCGCCCTGCATCCCCTTGGAGGCGATAAGCGCCGTAACCGTCTTTTCGATACCGGGATACAGATTACCGGCGTTCTTCAGCTCGATATTCAGCCGCAGCCGTCCTTTGCACAGATCGAGCACCTCTTCCAGTGAAGGAACTCCTTCCCCTTGAAAGGTGCGGCCCTTCCATCCTCCGGCATCGAGAAGACGCATATGGCTCCAGTCCATATTCTTCACTTTACCGCGGCCATTGGTCGTCCGGTCCAGGCTGTAATCATGGATTACAACAGGCACTCCATCCCTCGTCAATTGAACGTCGATCTCCATCCAGGTCACATACGGAAGTTCCAGCGCCATGCGGATGGCGGCTAGCGTGTTCTCCGGGGCCTTGCCGGAAAATCCCCGATGGGCGACGCACAAGTTATTCCTCATTCAGCAAGCCCTCCCGCAAAAAATGTAAACATCCTCCGAAGTGTTCAGGCTGCGGATTGCCGGCAAGCTAACGTCCGGCCTCCGTCACTCTACCCTCTTCGTCGATCTCCACTCTGCCGGAAGAGAGCGATTCTACCCGCTGCAGCAGCTTCTGCCCGTCAGCGGCGTTCATCGGCACCGGCTGGCCCAATTCGGCGTCAAATGGCGTAAGCTTCATCGAGCATTGTCCCTTGGCGCTGCATTCAGCCTGAAATACCGCCGTATCCCAAGTGGTCTTCGTGGATGAACGCGTAAAAATAAAGTTGCCTGTACTGTACGCGATCCACTTCCCTTTATACGGCTCAAGTCCCTGAAGGACATGGGGATGCCCCCCGATTACGAGATCGGCCCCGGCGTCGATAAAGCTTCGGCCCAGTGTCTGCTGAACCGCGTTCGGCTCATTCGCCCGTTCCTGACCCCAATGGACAACAATGGCGACAATATCCGCTTTTTTTCTGGCTTCGGCTATCGCCTTAAGCGCCGGGCCGCTATCGTATGCGGAGGCTACGCCGGGCTTGCCCTTTCCGGCCACCCATTCTGCTTCGGGTATGACCCGCGTAAAGCCGAGCAGAGCGATGGTCATTCCTTTGCGGGTAAAATATTGCGCCGAGTATGCCTGGGCGGAATCTGCTCCCGCTCCGACGAACGCGATGCCTTTTTGATCCAGATTGGTCAGCGTATCCCTCAGCCCCTGCTCGCCCATATCCAGTGTGTGGTTGTTCGCCAGATTAACGGCATCCACTCCCGCAGCCTTCAGGGCATTCAGCGCCTCCGGAGGCGACTTGAACACAAAGGTCTTGTTCTCCTCCGCGCCTCGCTCGGTGACGGGCGTTTCCAGATTGATGACTGATAGGTCATCCTGCAGGAACATACCTCCCAGACGGGCGTACGGATAATCATAGCCCTTCTGCTTCAACAGATCACCGACTTTTCCGGCGAAAATAACATCACCCGCAAAATTCAGCGTCACCGTCTTTCCGCTTCCATCCTCGCCATCCGGCAGTCCCGCCGACTGTCCGCCAGCTTCGGTTCGATCAGCATCGGACCCCGGTGTCTGCTGTGACGCGCAGGGCGGTGCTGACCCGCTGCCTGGATTGGCTGATGGCGACGGCGTCGGCTCGGCTTCCGCAGCCTGGGCAACATCCGGCGAAGCTGACGGCTGAAGCTCGCCTGACGGAGCGGCTGAAGCTCTGCTTAATGCCCCGGGATCAGCCGCTCCGGCAGTTCCCGCCGCCGACGATCTCTCCGGTGAAGGCGGAGCCGATCCCGTCTCGGAGAGAGGAATGCTCTCGCGGCCCCCTCCGCTGTGGAAAAAATAAAACAGCATAACCGTAATCAGCGCAAGCAGGCTGATGTTGATCCAAGACCAAATCCGGTTTTTTCTTTGCTTTCTTGTCGTTTTGCCTCTTTTTCTGCTGGATCTAGGGGGATACATATGTATTCTGGCTCCTTTGCCCGCTAAACTCGTTCTATTATATCATATCTATCAATCTCCCCCGAACAAGCGCCAACAAAGACGGAAAGAGGCCCGTATCTTCCGAATAAACATGCTGTAAAAAAACGGCGAAGAACGGGCAGAACCCGCGCTTCGCCATCAGCTGATATCGCGATCATGTGATAAAGTATGAAGAAATCAGTGCGCTTGCAGGCTTTCAGCAGCCGCCTTCGCCGTAAGCTTCGCAAATTTGATGCAGTCCGGCATCCCGATTCCGTCATATCCGGATCCGAAGACGTGCACGCCCGGAAGAACGGCGGCCAGCTCGCTGCGGAGCCCTGCAATGGCGGCCGGATGCCCAACAGGATACTGCGGCATCGAGTTCGGCAGACGTGTAATTTCCGTGAACAACGGCTGGGCCGTGACGCCCATAATCTCGCGCAGGTCCTTGCGAACCAGCTCTTCCAGCGCTTCGTCCGGCAACTGCACATTCTGCTCGTCGCCCGAACGTCCCACATAACAGCGCAGCAGCACCTTATCCTCGGGACTCGTATGCAGCCACTTGACTGAAGTCCAGGTGCAGGCCGTAATATTCCGTCCTTCCTTACGGGGAACCAGAAAGCCCGAGCCGTCGAAATTGCCGTCCATTTCTTTGCCGGAAAAAGCCATAACTACATTGGCTACCGATACATAGTTCACCGCGTCTAATGCCGATACATCGACATGCGGACGCAGCAGTTCGGCCGCTGCGAAATTGGGAGTTGTGATATAGATGTCGTCCGCAGGCAGCAATTCGCCGCTCTCCAGTTCCACCGCGTAGCGCGCTTGCGGAGAAGCAGCCGATTCTAAAGCAGCCGGGGCCGCCGCTCCCTCAGCCCCTCTCGTGCCGGCATTCGTTTCGGCGATCCGGTCATAAATAGCAATCACGGCGGTTTCCGTGCGCTGCTCCACATCATGCAGCTCATGCACAAGCGCATGCACTAGGCTTTGCAGTCCCTGACGGAAGGTCAGGAACATGCTCTTTTTCTCGCCGGTATGCGTCTCCTGAGGCTTTTTCCCCAGTATCATGCCGCGAATCAGGCTGCCGTACTGCTGCTCCATTTCACCGAACTGCGGAAAGGTCGCCTGCAGGCTGATCTTGCGCATGTCCGCCGCATAAATACCGGCCAAGAGAGGCTCGGTCAAGTTCTCCAGCACCTCTGTGCCGAAGCGCCGCTCAATCAGCTCTCCGAGTGGCTCGTCCTCCTCCCCGCGCCGGGGTGGAATAACGAAATCCATGAGCGCGCGCAGCTTACCGGGAAAGGAGAGCAGCCTGGTGCCTATAAAGGGCTTAAGATCGGTCGGAATGCCCAGCATAAGGCCGGCGGGCATCGGCAGCAGCTTGCCGCGCTGCAATATATAAGTCTTCTTGGCGTGCGGATTGGTCGTCACCAGCTCATGATCGATCTCCAATTCTTTCGCCAGGTCGCTCATTTCCTTCTTGCGGGCCAGGAAGGAATCCGGGCCTTTTTCGATTACGAAGCCATCCTTATGCAGGGTCTCAATTTTCCCGCCAAGGCTGCGCTCTTTTTCAAGAATGACAATTTCCGGATGGATGCCGGCTTCTTTATAATATTTGCGCACGTAAAAAGCGGCGCTTAGGCCGCTCAGGCCTCCACCGATAATGACGACTTTGCGTGAATCTCCCTTCATGGACGTCCCGCCTTCAGTTCGCCCGCCCGGTCCCGCACCACGTCGCTCAGCACCGCCATAAATGCCGGGTCGCTGTTCAGCGATTCGATCCGCATCAGACGCATATCCAGCTCGGACGCAATGGCCTCGGCTTCAATATCCAGGTCGTACAGCACCTCAAGATGGTCGGATACGAATCCGATCGGGGCTGACAGCACGTACTCCACCTGATCCTTGCTCAGCTCGCGGAGCGTATCCAGAATATCCGGCCCGAGCCACGGCTCCGCCGTTCTTCCGGCGCTCTGCCAGGTGAACTGCCAGGAGGTTACTCCGGCTTGCTCCGCAACTGCCTTTGAAGTCTCCAGCAGCTGATCCCGGTATGGATCGCCCATGGAGAGAATCCGCTCCGGCAGGCTGTGGGCGCTAAAGAGCAAACGAACGTCTTCCCGGTTCGCGCCCGCTTCCTCGAACTGGTCCAGCCTTGCGGATACGCGCTTACTTAGCGCTTCGATAAGCTTGGGATGAAGATGGTAGCTTTCCACAAATGCCATTTGAATGCCGGAGCTTTCCGCTTTTTCTCTGGCCCGTTTGATGTAGCCTCCGACACTCATGACGGAATAATGCGGAGCGAGCACGATGCCCACCGCCTGCTTGATGCCGCTCTCCGCCATTCGCTCAACTCCATCCTCGATGAAAGGATGAGCGTGTTTTAGACCTTGGAAGCAAATATATTCGATATCCTTTTCCCTATTATCCCGGTTTAGCGCGTCCTGCAGCGCCTTCACCTGACGATCCGTGTTTTCCCGCAGAGGGAACACTCCGCCCACGATGGCTTCATAGCGATCCTTTAAATCTTTCAGCTGTTCGGCCGATGGCGGATTACCTCGCCGGATATGCGTATAATAAGACTCAACGCCCTCCAGGCTTTCAGGAGTGCCGTAGGACATAACGAGAACGCCGATTTGTGTTGTCAAGTATGGTTCACCTCTTATTAGCGATTAATTATGAGCGGTTATTCAGGAGTGCGGCCTTGCGGCTTCCTTGAGCGCCAGCGCTTCCTTGGAATAGTCGTGGACGTACTCCGTCAACTCACGCAGCTTGTCCAGCGACGCTTCGGGGAATAGACCATGTCCCAGGTTGAACACATAGCCGGGTTTACGAATGCCTTCATCAATAAGCGCCTTGGCGCGATCCTTGATAAGTTCCATCGGAGCGGTCAAGATGTAAGGATCAAGATTGCCCTGCATCGCAAAATTCCCGCCGGTTCTGCGCCGGCCTTCGTCCAGCGGCACCCGCCAGTCGAGACCAATCACATCCGCTTGAAGTCCGGTAAGGGTGGACAGCAATTCGCCGGAGCTCACGCCGGGAAAATAGATTTTGGGCACATCTAAATCGGATAATTCGGCAAAAATACGGGAGACCGTCGGCAGAACAAAGACTTCAAAATCCTGCGGTGACAAGGCTCCCACCCAGCTGTCGAACAGTTGAAACGCCTTGCCTCCGCTGCGGACATGAGCCCTCAGATAAGCGATAACCATGTCGCCGAGCTTGTCCATCAGCATCGCCCAGACTTTGGGCTGCGTGTACATCAGCTCCTTGGTGCGAATGTAGCTCTTGGATGGGCGGCCTTCGATCAGATAGCTGGCAATCGTGAAGGGAGCGCCAGCAAATGTAATCAGCGGCACCTTCAGCTCTTTATCCAGAATTGCGATCGTTTCCAAAATATGGCCGAGATCACCCTCCACATCCACCGGCCTCAGCCGCTCCACGTCGGCGCTGCTGCGGATCGGTTGCTCAATGACAGGCCCGATATTTTGCACAATGTCGAACTCCACCCCGATGGAAGCCACCGGATTCATGATGTCTGAGTATAGAATGGCCGCATCGACGCCCAGTTTACGCACCGGCATCATTGTAATTTCCGCCGCCAATTCAGGCTGTCTGCTGATCTCCAGCAGTGAATACTTCTCTTTGATCTTCCGGTATTCGGGATCGTAGCGGCCGGCCTGCCGCATATACCACACGGGGACATGCTCCGTCTCCTGCTTCCTGCAGGCCCGGATAAAAGTATCGTTATAGGTCATGATAAGGTCTCCATAGATTTAGATAAAATTTTCTTAAATTATATTATGCCCTTTTTAAAAGAATGTAACAACCGTCACACCTTACAAGCGATGACAATTATTTGACAAAGGATGGGATGCGTCTCCGGTTCCAAAGAAAAATATGGTATACTATTGGAATGTCATCTTTGTGAACTGTTTGAATTTGAAAGGATGTGAAAGCACATTGAAAAAATGGAAAACTTGGGAGACTTGGCAGATCAATCTCTATGTGCTTTGGTTTGGACAATTTCTGGTAAATGCCGGGATGACGATGATTACCCCTTTTCTGTCGCTTTATCTGGCCAAGGACCTCGGTGTTCGCGGGGACGCCGTCGGGATTTGGGCCGGTATTATTTTTTCTGCCAATTTTATGACTTCGTTTCTGTTTCAGCCGCTGTGGGGCTCGCTTTCCGACAAATACGGCCGTAAAATCATGCTGCTGCGATCCGGCTTTGGCATGGCAATCGTCATCACGATGATGGGCTTTGCGCAGACACCCTGGCAGCTGCTCCTTCTCCGGCTGCTCAACGGCACCATCTCCGGATTCAATCCCGCTTCCATCTCACTCGTCTCAGGGACGACGCCGAAGCACCGGATGGGATTCGCCATGGGCCTGATGCAGTCCGGCTCCGTAGCCGGAACGATTCTCGGACCGCTGATCGGCGGACTGCTCGCAGACCGGATCGGATTCCGTCCGATTTTTTACGTGATTGGCCTGCTGCTGTCCGTCGCCACTCTGCTCGCTATGTTTCTCGTTAAGGAGAATTTCAACCGCGAGGAAGCTGCCCACAAGCCGCAGGTATCCACTTTTGAAGGATTAAAAGACCTCATCAAGGTTCCGCAGCTTCCGGCTCTGTTCGCCGTTACGTTCCTGATCCAGTTCGCCATGCTCAGCCCGATGGCCCTGCTTCCGATTTATGTGGAGAAGCTGCACAAGACCGCTGTCGATATCACCTTCTGGGCAGGGGTGGTCACCGCCGTGACAGGGATCTCGAATATGATCGCCTCGCCGGTGCTCGGCAGGCTCAGCGACAAGGTAGGCGCCCACCGGATACTGACCTACGCCTTGATCGGCGCTGCCCTGTTTGTTATTCCGCAGGCGTTCGTCGGCAGCGTCTGGCAGCTCATATTCGTCCGCTTTCTAATGGGCGTCTTCATGGGTGGACTTCTTCCGAGCGTAAACGCTCTGATCCGTTCTTATACACCGGACGGCAAGGAGAGCCGGGCTTTCGGCTTCAACAGCAGCACGCTGGCCCTCGGCAACATGCTGGGATCGCTGATCGGCGGCTTTCTGTCGGGCTATATTGGCATCGAAGGCATATTCATCGTCTCTGGCGTCTTGCTGCTGGTCAATACAGTGTGGGTCCGTTTCATGCTGTACAAGGCTGCCCCGATAAGGCTGTTTCGTTAACTGCCCGCCTTTATTACAATCGCAAGAGCGAGTCCGTCATAAGCGGGCAGCAGCGTGCTGGCAAGCCGGCTGTCACCCGCGATCATCTCGTTGAAACGGCGCATCGCCTGCACCGCAGGCCCGTTCTTATCCGTGTTCAGGGTGCGTCCGCGCAGGAAGATATTATCGCCCGCGATGACCGCTCCCGGCTTCGCCAGCTGTATGGCGTATTCCAGATAGTTCGGATAGTTCTCCTTGTCGGCGTCGATAAAAAAGAAATCGAACGTTCTTCCTTCCTCCGCCAGCCGGGCAAGACTGTCCAGAGCGGGGCCTATCCGGTATTCGGCAATGCCGCCGAATCCGGCAAGTTCCAGATGGCGTTGCGCCATTTCGGCATATTCCGGCTTCAGCTCCAGAGAGGTTAGCGTTCCTCCCGAAGCCAGGCCTCTAGCGAGGCAGATGCCGCTGTATCCGCCAAGTGCTCCGATCTCCAGCACGCTGGATGCGCGGGATAGCGAAACGAGCATGCTAAGCAGCCTGCCGTAACCCGGCGCAATCGATACTTCGGGCATGCCGCCCGCACGGATGGCCTCTTTTACCGACAGCAGAAGTTCATCTTCCGTATATAACTGCTCACTGTACATTTCTTGATTAAAGTATTGCTCCTGATTAAGCATAGCTGATCTCCTTTTTGTTCACATTCTACATATGTAGGCAAGCACTGCCGTTCTTCGGCACGTCGGGACGTTGTGATGTGTCCTTCCTTCGCCTATACTTGAAATGTTAAGTATAACGGTCTACGAGATGCGGGTCAGCCCCTATATAGGAGGCGATGGACGCTTCTACTTGATTGTACTGGCTTTACTCACATACCTACAAGCAACGGAGTTGAGATTCTTGAGCAAATTGCAGCTGATTGCCACCGCCCCTATGGGACTGGAGGCCGTCGTCGCACGCGAATTAAACGAATTGGGTTATGAAACGACTACCGAGAACGGCCGCGTTCTCTTCAGCGGAGATATTATCGATATTTGCCGCTGCAACCTGTGGCTGCGCACTTCGGACCGGGTCCTGATCAATATGGGACAATTTCCGGCCAAAACCTTTGACGAGCTGTTCGAAGGCGTCAAGGCGCTGCCCTGGCAGGATTGGATTCCCGAGCATGGCGAATTCCCCGTAGAAGGACGCTCGCACAAGTCGCAGCTTAGCAGTGTCCCGGCCGCGCAGGGCATTGTCAAAAAAGCGGTTGTCGAAAAGCTGAAGCAGTATTACCGCACCGACTGGTTTCCCGAGAACGGTCCGCGATACGTCATCGAGGTTACGCTGCTGAATGATATCGCGCTGATTACGCTCGACACAACCGGTCCTGCGCTGCATAAGCGCGGCTACCGCAAGCTTATTACGGAAGCGCCGATCAAAGAGACGATGGCCGCCGCGCTGCTGAAGCTCAGCCGCTGGAACGGCAGCCGCCCTCTCTACGATCCATGCTGCGGCTCGGGCACGTTCCTGATCGAGGCAGCTATGATGGCCTGGAATATCGCTCCCGGGCTTCGGCGCTCTTTCCCGTCCGAGCATTGGCCGGCAATTCCGCCGGAAGCGTGGCAGACCGCCCGGGAAGAAGCGTTCGACGCCGTTCGCGACGACATTCCGCTGCAGTTGACCGGCAGCGACATTGATCCAAAGGCGATCGAAGTCGCGCAAGCCGCCGCCAAGAGCGCGGGCCTGTCCGGTGAGATCACCTTCTCCGTCCTGCCCGCTTCCAAAGCAAGACCGGAAGGTGAATACGGCTGCATCATCACCAATCCTCCTTACGGGGAGCGGCTGAGCGACGACAAGGAAGTGGAGAAACTCACCCGCCAGTTCGGGCAGATGATGCTGCACCTGCCGACTTGGTCGTTCTTCGCCATCAGTCCTTCCAAGCAGTTTGAGCATCATTTCGGCAGAAAGGCGGACAAGCGGCGCAAGCTGTATAACGGACGGATCGAGTGCCAGTATTATCAGTACCTCGGTCCCCTGCCGCCAAGAGCGCCGAAGAAGGAGACGGACGCTAATTAGTTGAATGCGCCTAAGACCGGATCTGAAGATGATCTCCGGCAGTGCTGTACGCTAAATGTAAATACAGGCAGGCTGCGGTATCCCGCGGCCTGCCTGTTTCCTTTAAATAATCAGTCGTTAATCTTCTACAAATACCCTCAGTCCCTCCGGCTCCTTAGAACATCAACTCGTCCGGATGCCTGCCGATGCGTTCCCCGGTATCCAGCGTATCGATAGCGTTCATTTCCTCCTGGGATAACTCGAAATCGAGAATCTCACTATTCTCCTTAATACGGGAAGGCGTTACGGATTTCGGAATAATGACGATGTCATGCTGCAATTCCCAGCGGAGAATGACCTGTGAGACCGATTTGCCATGCAAGCGCGCAATGGATGTCAGCGTTCCGTTATCCTGCAGCTGCCCCTTCATAAGCGGCGCCCAGGCTTCGATCTGAATATTGTTCAGCAAGCAGAAATCATGCAGCGGCCGCTGTCTTAGACGGGGATGCAGCTCTACCTGGTTCACTGCCGGAACGATGTTGCTGTCATTCATCAGCGACTCCAGATGGTGAATCTGGAAATTGCTGACGCCGATTGCGCGGACGCTGCCTTCCTCGTACAGACGCTCCAGCGCGCGCCACGTCTCCTTGTATTTGTTCAGTCCCGGCCAATGAATCAGGTACAAGTCGATTACTTCCAGACCCAAGGCCTCACGGCTCTTCTCAAAAGCGGCCAGCGTGCTGTCATAGCCCTGATCATCATTCCAAACCTTGGTTGTGACGAACAGCTCATCCCTGCGCCGACCGCTGGCCCGAATGGCCCGTCCCACTTCGTGCTCGTTCCCGTACAGGGACGCCGTATCGATGCTCCGGTAGCCCAGCTCAAGCGCCGCCGTCACCGCATTTTCCACCTCATTGCCCTCGGCTTTATACGTTCCTAGCCCGAAGCACGGCATGGCAACTCCGTTATTCAGTAAAATGGTATCCGATAATTGTCTCATTGGATCACCCGCTCCTCTATGTACTCGGTCGATTTCAATCTATCCAGTCTATTATATCACGTCGCCCTATTCTGCCAAATCTCAGTCCCGGGTCATAAGAGAACAGAAAAGGCCATTCTTGCAGTCAACCTGCAAAAACGGCCAAAAGGGTACTCTCCGAATTCCGGCAAAGTACAGATCCAATTCAATCCTATCTATTTCTTTACTGCGGGCTGCTTTATGAAAGGCTCCACTTTCTTCAAAACCTCGTCCTCGGTCGGAGCGCTGACATAGCGGCCGTTGATGTAGACGAAAGCGCGCTTGCCGCATGGGCCGCAGTAGGACTTGCAGCCGATTTTGATCTCGGCGTCAGGCGCCATTTTGCGGAGCTTCGGCAGAACGCTTTTGATGCTCATATGATTGCATTTATCGCAAATGCGTATATCGTTAGCCATTGCTGTTCCCTTCTTTACCGTCCAGACAGCTTCAGCCTGCAAAAGCCAATAGCTTAGTGGTCTCCGTGGTTGCCTTGGGACGGGTTCGTAATAACAAAACCTTCTTGCGGAAAATACAGATAGTCGACCTTTACGCCATCAAGAAGCGGCTGCCCCTTTTCCAGAATAACGTCGATGTCTTTATCCGTCGGAATGACCTCGTCGTTCTCCTTGGGCGTGTCCAAATCAAGACCATAGTGGGCATGATCGCCATGCGAATGGGTAATCAGAACGCGCAGCTTCAGATCCTTATTTTCTTCCAGATCCATCTGTTTCTTTATAACTTTAGCCGCGTTGCGGGTAATTTTGACTTTCATAGTCCGTCCATCTCCTGACAACTGGATTTCTATACTCTAGTGATATATTTTAAAGGAAAACCGCAGGATAATGCAACCAAACTTTAAATTTTATCTGCTCCCGCCGTTCAGCCTCAATCTTTTCGCGTCATTCAGCGCCGGGTATTTGCGGTCCATTCTGGAGACGAACCAGGCCATCAGCATCATCGATACACCAATATCGTCAATCGGCATAAAAGGCATAACATCGGGCAGCACCCAATACAGCGCCACCGGAATCGCGAACAACAGTTTGTCCCCTAGCGCGACATGCGGAGAGATGATGTATTGCCATGTGCTTCGCAGCACTTGAGACCATCCTTTAAGCGACAGCAGCTTCTTTAGTTTCATCTTCGGTCTCCTTCCTCTAAGCTCTATACTTCATCCATACCCCTTCGGCCAGCTTTTAACCAGAGCGATTCAGTAAAAAGGGTACGGCCGTGCAACAGCTTTAGCGAAGTATACGGCCATACCCTCTACATATAGATTACGCAGCTATGCTGAAAATGTTTCACTTACTTTCATTGAGATAGAATAGCAGCCAGAATCTGCCCCGTTTCTAGCGTTAGATCTTCAAAATCCTCAAGCGGGAGCGGATTTCTGCCCAGACCCAGCTCCACGGTGAACCCCGGTTTTCTGAATTTCATAATGAACCAGTCCTTAAATCCCGCGTCACTTTCGGTCAGAGCAACCGCGCGGTAGCCGCCTGCCAGCGCCAGACGTTCCGCGAGTTCCCGGCTCTCCGGCGGCTCATACCCGCGATAGTTCCAGTAGATCTCCTGTCCTTGGCTGTGCAGCGACACCGCTATATCCGCAGGCGCCTTCTCGCACAGCGAAGCCAGCGCAGCAGCCTCCGGCTCGCTTAGCGGTGACGGGCCGCCATAATCCTGGGGAGAAGGTCCGCTCATGCCCCGGCGAGATTGTTCTTCTTCCCAAAAGGCCGGGAATTGGTCCCCAAGGTCTACGCCCCGGATATTGGCTTTCCAGTGGCGGAAGCTGCCTCGTCCCCCGTTCCATTCCGCAAGCTCCCGCCTGTAAGGATGCCATGGACCGGCTCCTTCCTGCACCAGCTCCACACCGTCGGGGTTCGCCATCGGGACGGCCCAAACCGTCCAGTTGTTGAACCATCCTTCCGGGCTGTGACCATTCCATTTCCGGCCTTTCTCATAAGCTTCGGCATACTGCTCCAGAAAGGCCAGAAGACAGGGCGAGGTCAGCCACTCGTTAGCATGCAGCGCCGCATTCACATGCAGTCTGCGGCGGCCGCTGCCAATCCGCAGCAAATGCAGCGGTTTGCCAAGGACACTAAAGCCTATCGTACTTGCCGAGATAAAGGGATATTTATTGATCAGAAGGCCGATGTCCGCCGCAAGTTCCGAAGGCCCGTACTCGCCCCGCAGGGTTACGACCGCCGCCCGTTCGGATGCCGGAATAACCAGAGTTTTCCCAGGTGCGCAGAATCCGCCCGGAGATATACCGGGATTAAGCTGTTCCAGCGCTTCCAGGCTGACCCCGTAGAGTGCCGCCACATCCTTCATGCGCTCCCCTTCCTGCGCAATATGTCGTCTGCGCTGAACGGAAGGCAGAAACAGCACCTGCCCCGGAAAAAGGTACGGCTGGTCCGCCGCCCAAGGATTCCCCTGTATCACATGCCCTGAAGTAAGTCCGTGCGCGGCGGCTATCCGCCTCACAGTATCTCCCTTGCGGACAATATATTGAAGCATACCTCTCATCCTCTCCGCTGCGTTTCCTACCCTGCTGTAGCTGTGACGGCTTTGTTAATTGTATGCGAATCCTCTTGTCCTACATGCGCAAAGAACGGCCGGGCTTACGCCGCCCGGCCGTTCTGAATGCGAATATGATTTTGACATCGAATGAAAGAGTTGTCTTGAAGTTACACTCAGACATCCGTAGGTTCAAGCGATGATACCTGCCATACCACCGGCGTGCGTCTGATCTGCTCACCAAGCCAGTCCATGGCGATCCTCTGGAATATGCCTGCGTCGCCGCTGCAGAAGAACTGGTGCACCGGACTGTCGTCTCCCCTCGCTAGCTTTCCCTTGTCGTACAAAATGGTGCTGATCTCGCGCGCCGTCTCGTCTGCGGAACTGATCAGCTTGACTCCAGGCCCCATTGCCCGCCCAATCGGCTCGACTAGAAACGGGTAATGGGTGCACCCGAGTATCAGGGTATCAATCGGTTCATGCTTGATGCCGTTCAGCGAATCACGGACCGCAAGATCGCATTCCGCCGTACGGAACATTCCCTGTTCGACCAGCGGGACAAGCGCGGGACATGCCTGGCTGATCACCTCAACATACGGAGACAGCTGTTTCAGCGCTGCGGTGTAGGCTCCACTGCCAATCGTTCCTACGGTGCCGATTACGCCTACCCGTCCGGTCTTTGTCGCGCTGATGGCGGCGCGGGCGCCGGGATGAATGACGCCGATGACCGGAATCTCCACTTTCGCCGATATATAATCGAGGGCGGCCGCAGTCGCCGTGTTGCAAGCGATCACGATCATTTTCGGATTGAATTGAATAAGATAATCGACAATTTGCTCGGTAAAAAGTTTGACTTCCTCGGACGAACGGGGTCCGTACGGGGCGCGGGCGGTGTCTCCGAAATAAATGATTTTCTCCCTCGGCAGCTGCCTCATTACTTCCTTGGCAACCGTCAATCCGCCTACGCCCGAGTCTAGTATAGCGATAGCTTGCTGCACGAACACACGCTTCCTTCATCTTGTTTTGAATAGCTTATGTAAGGCGGAAGCAAAGTGTACCGGGCTTCCTGTCCCAATTGCAGATAATACTCCATTTATCTCCCCAGTTCAAGAGGAGAAACTCCCCCTCGCCTTAATCCTGGACTGCGCAGCTTCTTGTCCTTAGCCCGCCAGGAACTTTCCATAGGCCTGAAAAAGATAAATGCCCTTGAAAGAGCGCCTGTTCGCAACAAGCGAAGCGGCGGCTGGTTCAAGGGCATACCGTACAGCTGTGGAAGCAATAGCTTGCCGGCTTTGTCAGGCATCGCGATCTGACCGGGAGCTGACGGCTAAACGGCTGCCAGCGTGACAGCCGTCACGCCTTTTCCCCTGTATCATCCGCAGCCGATGAGCCAATTTCATCCCCGGGGCCGGAGCCGCCGGCCGCCGGTTCAATATCCTGGGCAGAAATGACCGCAGCTTCATCCTCTGCCTTAGTGAACTGTTTGCCCCAGTCCGTTACCTCTTGAATCACCTGCTCCACCGAATCCTTGGCTTTACTGTACCATTCCACGGTCTTGTCTGAGGCCTGATGAACAAGTTCCTGCGCTTTATCCACTGTTGCCCCAGCGCCGTCCGAGATATCCTTGCGCAGCTCTTTTCCGGATTTGGGCGCCAGCAGCAGAGCGGTCACCGAACCGACGGCGCCTCCGGCAACGATTCCCCACAGCAAGCTTTTCGTGTTCTTCTTCATCTTTCATCTCTCCTTTACGGGCGAATGCCTAGATCCTGCTTATATCATAAGCAGAGAGAGGCCGTCCCGTGACTGATGAGGAAGTTTTTTTACCGCCCTGACGATTGCCGTTTCCTTACAAAAGGTGCTTCGGTTTAATCGAGTATCTGCAGCATTGCCCGCCCTCGGCCATGCAGTCACTGCGCGAAACTCTTGCATTCAGCAATTCCTCGAACAGATTCTGCTCGCACTCGCAGGCCTTGCGGTACTGGACGGCAACCTGGCGGATGGGGCAGTTGTACTCCCGGAGTACAAAAGATCCGTCCTCTTCCCGGTCCCATTCCGCCATATAGCCGCCGGAATTCTGGATGGCGGACAGTTCCGCCACTCTCTCTTCGAGATTTCTCCGCTCCATCATGGGGCTGTACTGCGCCAGCAGCCTGCGCCTCCGCCCCTCGAACAGGACGTTCACGGCCTCGGTCCCGCTGGTGTGGTCCAATTCGCGAAGCAGCTCCAGCGTAAGGTTGTGATAATTTTTGGGGAAATAGTCTTCGGCCCTTTCCGTCAGCGAATACATATGCATGGGCCGGCCCATCGCCTGCCGCACAATCCTGTTTCTGGCAAGTCCCTCCCGCTCAAGCTGCAGAACATGGCGTCTTACTCCCATTTCCGTAATGCCGAGTTCCTCGGCAAGTGCTCCAATAGTCAACGGTCCTTTCATTTTTAGAAGCGTCATGATGATGTGTCTGGTCGAACCGTTCTCCTGCCCTCTCTTCATCTCGGTCCCCCCCTTCTGCTTACAGATTTCACAGGCGCGGCGTATCTTAGCTTACCGGAAGGGCTGTGCCCAGTTCCTGATTCAGATAGCTTCGGACTTCGGCGGCAAAACGGGGCAGCAGCTCCGGAAGCACGGCCGCCAGCGGATGCAGCCGTTCCCGCTCCCAGGCGTAATATTCCTGTACAAGAGCCTTGCGCAGCGACACCAGCTCGATAAGCCGGTCATACATTTCTTTATCGCGAAATACCGACTCCTCATGAATGATGGTGATAATATCCTCGTAACTGCCGGCGTCACGCATAATAAAACCGTCAATGAGGCAGCTGCCGACATCGGTGACGATCTCGATCGAGAGATGGAGGCAGCGTTCCTGCACCAGCCCCCAGATCCTTCCCCCGTCCCAGGAAGCTGCCGCCATTCGCAGCCCGTCCGCAATATCGGGAATTTGTCCTAAAATGTGTTCAATTTGTTCGCGGTTGATATAGTACATTTCAGGCACTCCTTTGCTATTTGCGGCGTTTGCCGCGGCGCTTCAGCCAAAAAAGCATAATAAAGCAGGCCGCAAAAAATACCACAAGATAGGTTAACGCTTCCATGGGGTATTCCAGCTCACGCATTCCGGTCACCGCTTTCCGTCATCAGATAGCCGTGCTTATGGCGGATAAATACCGCTTAAAGTTCGTAATCCACAGCGAAGGAATGCTCTTTAACCTCACTAATATGGGCGATAACTTCCTTATGCGCAGGATGCACCTGATAAGCGTCAAGATCTTCAAGATTGGCAAAAGCCGCGGTCAAGACGATATCGAATGAGCGCTCGGTACGCAGAATGTCGGCTCCGATTTCAAGCGAGATCAGTTGAGGGATTTTACCTTCCATATTGCGAAGTACGGCGGCAGTCTTGGCCACGCTTTCCTCCGAACCATCCTTCAGTTTAAAAAATACGACATGCTTTATCATTTCTTTTCGCTCCCTGTTATTGGATTGTAATGGTGATTACAAGTTTATTAAAAATATATCATAACCCCCCGTTTTCCGAAAGGAAGCTGTGCCGGCAGGGGATGTGTAAGGAATAACCATTGCCTTGAAACGGACAAGTATTGTAGTATATTTTCAAAAAGAAACCTGTTCGTCCGCTTAAAGGCGGCACGTTTCTTATCGAAATATTAGGTTAAGGATAAGCGTATAGCTTATCTTTCTTATATTTCAAGAAATCGGAGGTAGTATGCCTACAAATCAGTCAGAGCCTTACAAAATACAAGCGTGGTCTCTGGTTAACCGCAAATACCTGGGAAAGGGCGTCCGGATTAAGAGATTCCGCCGTCCCCAGAGAAGCCAGATCCGCAACCGCGTGCTGCTAGCCGTGCTGATGTCCCGCGATATCAAGCTGTCCAAGTTTGCGGAAGAGCTTTCCGTATCCTCAAGGAGCGTCAGCGCCTGGGTGTATGAAAGCCGCATTCCGTCCAGGACCAATATAGAAAAAGCCTGCCGCTATCTCGGTTATCCCCAGCATGTCTTGTTTAATGAAGCGCTGCTTCGGCAGAGTCCGATTCTGTGCCAGCCGGCTCCTTCCCGGTACATGAAGCGGAGTAAGATTTACCCCCGCCGCAGCGACATTCTGACCGGACTGTGCATGGTGCATGATCTTTCCGTTACCGATGCCGGTCATTGGATCGGGGTCCATCCCGGCACCTTTCGCAAATGGCTGCACAATAGCCAGCTCCCGTCTCCTTATTTGCAGGAAAAGGCGGAAGCGTTCTTCCGGATACCCCGGGCCATTTTGTTCGCCGATTGCGTCACCGAGGGCAAAAACCATTAGTGCTGAAAATCCTGCTGCTCTCACTTCGCCCATGCCTTGTAAAATGGAGCAGCCTATATTACAGCGGCGGACCAAAAGTGAAGGCAGCAGGGAACGCAGAGTGTCTCTCGGGTCCATGCCAAGAACGGCGCCGGGCCGTAGTCCCGGCATAATAATTCGACCGACAGAACCCGGTTTCATTGGAGCGCCCCTTGTTCGGCGGAAGCGCGGGAATCTTCCTCTGGGCGATTCCGGCTTAGCCTTTTTTCCTGGCGGCGATTGTTCTCAAAATATACTCATGCTGCCCCTCGCCCGGCCCGCCAAGCATCTCCTTTAAGGTGCCGGTTTCCAATATTTCCATTCCTGAGAAATGCGCCTTTAGATCCTCCTCGCTGAAAAAGTGGGCGAACTTCCCCTCTTTATAACGGTACGTTCCCGGTTCAAGCCGCTCTCCCTGCCCGTTATTGGGGTCTTCGTCGGAGAAGCAGGTGAAATAGACGAGGCCCCCGGGCCGCAGCCGCTTCAAGCAGGCTGCCACCAGCTTTCGGCGATCCGGCTCCAGGAACAAATGCAGCACATCATAACAGTATATCGCATCATAGCATTCACCCGGCTCCGGGTCATCCAGCGCGGAGCCGCATATGATCCGGCTGTCCGGGTCCCACCTCTCCGCTATCTTCACGGCGGCCTCGCTTAATTCCGCCCCTTCTACCCCGAATGTTTGTGCGAAAGCTTTCGTATTGCGGCCATAACCGGCCCCGGGCACGAATACTGTCCGGACACCATGGGACAGGAACAACTCCTTCGCCATATAGGCGGTCGGACTCGGCTCCGTTCCCCAAATCATGCCTTCCTTCCCGAATCTTTGGTCCCAATATTGTTCGTGGCTTTGCATGCTGTCCCCCATTCGTTTTTCTTACTCTTTACAACTATTCGCTCCAATATATTCCAAATCCTTCCTTATCGCAAAAAAACATGCTCATATCGAATATGACGAAAAGGCCGGTCTCCACCTTCCGGTAAGAGAGTCGGCCTCGAAGCCATTCAATTTTTAATTTAGCGCCAGGCTGCCGGCTTGGTTGCGACGCGCCGGGAATTGGGATTTTAGCGCCAGTTCGCATTAATTACCGGCAGGCATTAATTCCTCCTCGGACGGCCAAGGGAGCGGATTGTTGAACTTGCTCCAATCCTGCTTCATCTCCTCATCGGTCAACAGGCAGCGATCCAGCCTCGCTTCGATGTCGGCGCGGTCCATATCCATTCCGATGAATACGATCTCCGTCATCCGGTCCCCCCACTGGTCATCCCATCTATCTTTGATCTCCGGCTCGCTTTCCAATACCTCAAGCTGCTGCTGCTTTGGCAGCGATGCCAACCAGTAACCGGCAGGTCCGAACTGGATAGAAGGCCCCGCTTGACTCAGCGAAGCGGCAATGTCGCCGCGCGTCCCCATCCAGGCGAATCCCTTGGCGCGTACAACTTCAACCGGCCAGTTGTTGAAAAAGAAACTTAGCCGCTGCGGATGAAGTGGTCTTCTGCGGCGGTACACGAAGGAAGCGATGCCGTATTCCTCCGTCTCCGGCGCATGACTGTCCTTGTTCAGCTCGGCGATCCAGCCTGAGGACATGCTTGTTCTTTCAAAATCAAATAGACCGGTATTCAGGATTTCCTTCGGATCGACGGCGGCATTAATCGTCCGAATGATCTTGGCCGCCGGCTGAAGCTTGCGGAGAACCGCTTCCAGCTTGTTCAGTTCCTCCTCCGCCACCAGATCGCATTTGTTCAGCAGCAGCACGTCGCAGGTCTCAATCTGGTCGATCAGCAGATCGACGATATCCCGGAAATCGCTATCGTCCGTTCCTTGATTGCGGTCAAGCAAGCTGTCGCCCGAGCCAAAGTCATGCCAGAAACGGTTCGCATCTACGACGGTTACCATGGTGTCCAGGCGGGCCAGCTCCGTCAGATCGACATCCAGATCAGGGCTCGCATACGTGAATGTCTGCGCGACCGGAACCGGCTCGCTGATCCCCGAGGATTCGATCAGAATATAGTCGAACCTGTCCTCCTGCGCAAGCTTCTTCACCTCTAGCAGCAGGTCGTCGCGCAGCGTGCAGCAGATGCAGCCGTTGGACATTTCAACCAGCTTCTCCTCGGTCCGGGAAAGCGTATTTCCCGACTTGACCAGATTGGCATCCACATTTACTTCGCTCATGTCGTTAACGATAACGGCCACCTTCAGGCCGTCCCGGTTGTGCAGAATATGATTCAGCAGCGTCGTTTTGCCTGAGCCGAGATATCCGCTAAGCACGGTGACGGGTATTTTTTTCATGGACTAAGATTTCACTCCTTATTCTCATTCGTCCGATTAGCGCGGCGTTTATCAGATTTCGCGGCGAATTAATCGTAATATTTACGATTAAATCATTTTAGTTCACCTATGTCAACTATGACGAGGCAAAATGCCGACGGCTCTATTCGGACAGACGCAAGAAAATCGGTCTTTATGTGATGCCGGACACGTATAGATAGAACTGGGAATATAGCAATCTTTACGGAGAGTCGGAGAATCGGAGGAGAGGGAATGAGAGTACCCGTAATTATCTTAAGCGGATTTCTGGGAAGCGGTAAAACAACCCTGCTGCTATCCCTGCTAAAAGAGAGCTATGCACGCGGCCTTCAGCCGGGTGTCCTGATGAACGAGCTTGGCAAACAGGATGTGGACGGCTATATCTTGGAGGAGCAGACCGGAGCGGCGGTTGAGAAGCTGCTGGACGGCTGCGTGTGCTGCAGCCGCAGGGAAGAACTCGGAGACAGTCTGGAGGTGCTAATCAAGCGGCGTCCCGACGTGATATTCATAGAGCTTACCGGCGTAGCCGATCCCGATGAAATCGCCCGGTCCCTTCATGAGCCGTACTGGGCAACCCGCCTGTCGGCGCATATTCTAGTGACGCTGGTCGATGCTGAAAATATGCTTGACTATAACAGCCGGCTGTCCGCGGACAAACAGCTTGTGCGCACGCTGCGCAGCCAACTGGCTTCAGCGAATCTCATTATTGTGAACAAAAGCGATCTCGTAACGCCGGAAATTCTAACCAAGATTGAAAAAGCGATCCGTAAACGGAACCCCGATGCGGAGATTGAATTCACGGCCTACAGCCGGATTCAGGTGCAGCCCCTGTTGGCCGGAATTGTCCCGAAAACGGCGAAACCGCTGCCCAAGCGAGCGCCGCTCAGCTTCCAGGGAAGCTCACTCCGGAAAACGGCAGCGGGACGGAGTGAAGCCGTACCGGACAACGCGCCCCGGGAACACGCTGCCTCGTTCTCGCAGGTTGGCGCGGTAACGCTGGCTTTTCCGCAGGGCAAGACGCTGCCGAAGGCAGTGCTTGAAGCGTTTTTCCGGGAATGGGCGGACAGGCTGCTGCGCGCCAAAGGACATGTGCAGCTTCCCGGCGGAAAGCCGGTGCAGCTGGTGCAGCATGCCGGTTCGCGGACGACATGGGAAGATTCCCGGTATCCCGGTTCGCCTTATCTCGTATTCATCGGCACGAATATCAACGGGGAACAGTTGGCTGAGCGCTGGTCCGCCCTGTTCCGCTGACAGAAAGGGGAAGCCGCATGACCGCTTTTTCGCCAATCAAAATGCTGCCGCTGCTCCTGCCCGCGGCTTTTCTGATCATCCCCGCCGTTCTTTGGTTTCCACAGCACCGCGAGCTGCTGGACAGCGCTTATCTCTATACGTTCAAGACGGGCTTTATCGGCATTTTGCTGGAGGCTCTTCCTTTCGTTCTGGCCGGTGCGCTGCTGTCCTCGGTAATCGGCGTCTTCGTCCCCGATGAGGCGATTACCCGCTGGATTCCGCAGCGGGCGCTTCCAGCGCTGCTGTTCGCCTGTCTTCTGGGCGTTATCTTCCCCATCTGCGAATGCGGAATGATTCCGCTCGTCCGGCGGCTGCTCCGCAAGGGGATGCCGCTCTATGTCGGGATTGCGTTCATCCTGTCGGGCCCCATCCTGAATCCGATCGTCTTCAGCGCCACACTGACCGCCTTCCGCACTCATCCCGGCCTTGCTTACGCCCGGATGGGCCTTGCCTTCGCCGTTTCGCTTATCATCGGGCTAATCGTTTACGCCACCGTCAAGCGCTCGCCGCTCCGTCTCTCGATGCAGCGCAGCGATGAAGAACTGCGCCATGAAGCCTTGAACGGCGGCAAGCTCGCGGCCGTGTTCACGCATGCTGCGGATGATTTTTTTGAAATGGGAAAATATTTGATATTCGGCTGTCTGCTCACTTCCCTCATCCAGACCTTCGTCGTTCAGAGCAGCCTTGCTTCCATCGGCGGCAGACCGCTTGGCTCCTATCTCTTTATGATGGGCTTCGCCTTCGTCCTGTCGCTCTGCTCCACCTCCGACGCCTTCGTGGCCTCGTCATTTGCCCATTCATTCCCGTCCGGATCGCTGCTGGCATTTATGGTGCTCGGTCCGATGCTCGACTTCAAGAATGCGATGATGCTGATGTCGCTGTTCAAGACAAGGTTTGCGCTCTACTTGTTCTTTCTGATTGCCTCCACTGTCTTTATTGGCGCGATTCTGCTGTCGGGATGGCTGTGATCCGCAAAACTAAGCCCATGCTTCCGACGCCAGTTTTGCTGCGAGGCCATTCCAAGGAGCCTATGCTCCGCAAAACTAAGCCCATGCTTCCGACGCCAGTTTTGCTGCGAGGCCATATCCAAGGAGCCTATGCTCCGCAAAACTTTTAGGAGGAGACGTATGATGTATAGTTCCGGCAGCATCAAACGCCATTACTTATTCCGGGCGGCCGTTCTGCTGGCATTCGCCGTCTACATCGAGCACCTGGTGCGGCATGATGCGCTCCACTATTATGTCACGCCAAAGCTCACGGTCTGGGTCAGGCTCTGCCCGGTTCCGCTCTCGTTAATGGCGCTCAGCCTGACGATCCAGGCCCTGTTCGGCGGAACAAACGCCATCTGCGGCTGCGGCCATCAGCTTCCGCGTTCACGGGCAGGCGGCGCCGCGATGTACGGTGTCTTCCTGCTCCCTCTGCTGCTCGGATTCGCTCTGCCGGACCGCGCGCTTGGGAGTGCCGCTGCAGCACACAAAGGAATGTCGTTAAACTATTCATCGCTCATTCCCAAGGAATCCGCCCGGTTTCAGACAAGCGATCCATTCGCTGCGGAGTTCGCAGCCTTGGCGAAGAAGCTGTACAGCCAAACGGTCATTCCCGTATATCCGCAAATCTTTTCGGAAACCTTGGGAACGCTCGATAGGTTCAAGCATGATTTCAAGGGAAAAGAGGCCTCGGTCAGCGGCTTTTTGTACCGCGAGAATACCGGCTCCATGAGCGGCCGCTTCGCGGTAAGCCGTTTTCTTGTGCAGTGCTGCACCGCCGATGCGACACCGCTCGGTATTCTGGTTAATACAAGGCAGCAAAAAAGCCTGCCCGTGGATACCTGGATCAAGGTTCAGGGCAAGCTTCAAGTTGTTGTATACAAGGGCAAGGAAACGCTGCAAATCGATGCTGAATCCGTTACAAAGGTTGATCAAACTTCGACTCCATACGTCTATACCAGCCCAGATTCCGTAGAGGAATGGAACCAGCTGCAGGCTGCGGCTAAATAGCAGCATTAAGACGAATCATCGGTCTTATTCGCTCTCGCTTACCATTGTTTTGCCGGTTAACGTACTCCCTGGCCCCCACTGTTTCAGCACCCTATCCAGATCATCGCCATGGATCGGTTTGGAAATGAAATCCTGCATTCCCGCTTTGATGCACATCTCTCTGTCTTCTTTTCTGGCGAAAGCCGTTACCGCAATAATGATCGGGCGGGGGCCGTGCTTTTCCCTGATCAGAGCGGTCGCTTCAAGGCCATCCATTAACGGCATCTGGATATCCATCAAGATTAGATCATAGTCTTTTAAGTTAGCGGCCCTCACAGCCTGTTCCCCGTCCTCCGCGACATCCGGATTATATCCCCGTTTCTGCAAAAAGGTCTTCATCAAATACCGGTTGACCGGATGATCTTCAGCGATCAGGATGGATAAAGGGCCATACCGGCCTGCGTCCGATGATTCTAGTCCATGCGGTTCACCTATCTCCTCCTCCGCCTCCGCTTCGGAAGGCGCCGCTCCGCCCGGAAGTACGGCTTCCACCGTAAAGTAGAACGAAGAACCCTCGCCTTCCCGGCTGTCCACACCGATCGTGCCTCCGAGAAGCTCGGCCAGTTTTTTACTGATTGCAAGCCCAAGGCCCGTTCCGCCGTATTTTCGGTTAATGGATGGATGAAGCTGCGTGAAGGACTGGAACAGCTGTCCCTGTCTGTCCTCGGGAATGCCTATACCGGTATCTTTTACCGTGAACAGCACGATGATCCGGGAAGGATTCCGGACCGCGCCCAGCTTCACTTCAATGTCAATGCTGCCGCTATTCGTGAACTTAACGGCGTTGCCCACCAGATTCACCAGAATCTGCCGCAGTCTGGCCTCATCGGTGATCAGCGTATCCGGAAGATCCGGGTCCATGTCATAGCTGAGATTCAGCCTTTTATCCGCCACCTTTGGATAGAACAGATCGCTTACGCCCTGCAGCACACTTCGCAAGTCTACCTCTTTCAGCTCCAGCGTCATCATGCCCGCTTCGATTTTGCTGAAATCGAGCACCTCGTTCAGAATGTGCAGCAGCGATTCGCCGCTCTGGCTGATGATCTCGGCATAACCGCGCTGCTCCTCGTCAAGCTCCGTATCCTTGAGCAGATCCGTCATACCGATGATGCCGTTCATCGGCGTGCGCAGTTCATGGCTAATAATCGCCAGAAACTCCGATTTGGCGCGGTCCGCCTGCTCTGCGGATTCTTTGGCCCGCCGGATCTCCTTCTCTTCCGTAATGTCCCGGAATACGACGACGGTTCCCTTTCTTACCCCCTTGTCATACAGCGGGGACATACGGTAGTTGACCAAGAAGCTTGAGCCGTCCTGCCGCCAGAAGACGCCTTCCCGCTCGTCATACATTCCGCTCTCCGAGAACATCCGAAGCATGCTCATTTGCTCGCCTGCATATTCGCCGCTCAGCCGCATCAGTTGAATCGGGTCTTCGTGGCTGCGGCTCGTCCACTCCCCTGGTCCGTATCCGAGCATATCGGCAGCCGCCGGATTAATGAACATCGTCCGGCCTTCCATGTCGATGCCGAATATCCCCTCGGATACCGAGTTCAGGATCAGCGCATGCTCGTAGCTCAGCTTTTCAATTTGATTGAGATGGCGCTTATGTTCCGTAATATCGCTGGTAATGCTGAACACGCCGACTACGTCGCCATCGACCAAAATGGGTACAAAAATCATGCTGGTTTCCACGATATGACCGTCCCGGTGCACGATTCGGCTCTCAAAAGTCTGGGCAATGCCTCCCACAGCGCGCCGGTATCGTTCGTACACATAGTCCAGTTCATCCGAATCAATCACCTCGGTGAATTGGGCCATCAGGAGATCGGAGCGGACATAGCCGGTCATATATTCCATACTGGAATTCACAGACAGGGTCCGGCCGAGCAAATCCATGACGCTGATGGCGGAAGGATTGTACTCGAACAGGGATTTGTAACGGTTCTGGCTCTCCTCCAACCTCATTTCATACTGTTTGCGGCCCCCGGCATCCCGCGAGACCGCGATAATCTCATACTCCTGCTTATCTTCGGAATATACGTGGCGGATCGTTGTCTCTGTCCACATATAGCTACCGTCCTTACACCGAAAGCGGAACAGAATCGGAAGATTCTCCTTGCCCCTCATGCAGTCTTTCAGGTAATTCTTTACCATGCCTAAATCATCGGGATGGATATAATCCAGCTTCCGGGTGCCGGTCATCTCTTCCGGAGTATAGCCGTACATCGGCAGGCAGATCGACGAGGCGTACAGATAAGTGGCGAATCCGTCGACCGCGTTCCGCGAGATGAAGTCCAGCGAATTCTCGGAGATCAGGCGATAGTTCCGCTCGCTGTCCCGCAGCTTCTCTTCCGCCTGCTTGCGATTGGTGATATCGGTCATTTCGACAACCAGACAATGAGGCTCGCCTTCCGGCTGCTCCCGGATCAGTATCAGATGAAGCTGCGCCCACAGCAGCCCGCCGTCTTTTCGGGTGAACCGCTTTTCTTTGTAACATTCCTCGCCGGGCTGGGCCAGCATAAAGGTAAGTATGGAGGAGGGATCGGAGGCGCAATTTTCATCCGGCATCAGGAGTTCACCGTAACGAAGTCCCCTCAGTTCTTGCTCGGTATAGCCGAACATTCGGCAGAGAGCCGGATTGCAGCGCGTCATCATCCCATCCTCCAGGGAAATCATGGCGATTCCGCTGGATGATCGAAGATAGACCTGCTCAAATATTAAATCGGACACAAGGGAGCCCCTCCTCAGCAAGCATGTGACAATTTATTAAAGCAACTATAGATTCAAGTATAGCGGGTTTCGAAAAAATAATCTAAGCGGTTGCCGCAAAAAAAGAAGCGGATAGGCGGGGTTGTAGCTCCAATGCAGCTTGGCATTTTAACAAAAACAAACCGCCGGGAAAGAATTCTTCCCCGGCGGATGCATCATTCATGTCATTTTCAACCCTTGATGAAGTGCGGATGGCGGAAATCCAAATTTCACTTTAAATACCTTGGAAAAATGAGCAACGTAATGCGGTAGAGAGGACTCCAACCTTAACAGGGGTTAAGCCCGCACGGACCTAAAATTGGTGAGCCGAATTTTTGCCAACAAGCCAAATATGCTGACAAAAGAATCATTCCCCTATCTCATCCCTGTCTCTCTTTAAGTTTTTTCTTAAACCAATCTATAATTTCTGGAAAAACCTCATCCTTCCCTGCATGATAGAATAGCAAAGGTACATTTAAGCCGGGATCACGCTCAATATCCCAGTCAAATTGAGCTGCTGCCTGTTCAAGCGTCTCACATCCGGTCATATATGTGACGCCCCGCTGCCATAATGGATTAAGCTTCTTTAGCCCTTCTAATCCACCGACAAATACAAGTCCGCTATTCCCAACCACACATTTTACCCGCTTATCATATGCCGCACACATCGGCGCCAGATATCCACCCAAGCTGAAACCTATAAGGCCGATTCTTCCCATGTCTATTCCGTAGATCTGATGCTGTTCGAACCAGTCGATGACCGCCGTTACTGCTTTATGATATTCTTTTACATCGAATTTCATATCTTTCCACAGTTCGCCTTGACCCGGCCCGTCGAATGTAAAATAGTTAAACCCATTCTGTTTAAATAAATTTCCCTGTGAGTTCCCCTCAGCCTCTTTGATGTTATCCATCCCGTTTACAAATATAATAAGCGGGCTGTCAGGCACTGTCGAAAGCCTCAAATATCCCGGAATTTTCACACCGTTAAAGGGCACATCAATACGTATGGGCCTTTCCTTTTCATCGTATAGGCTTATAGCTCTTTGATAGCTTTTTCTGGCTTTTTTCTGTGTTTTTTCCTTTTGACTGCTGTCAATAAAAAACACATGCTGACCGACATGGTAGCAGCCTGTGGCTTCATGGAACAATGCCCGTGCCTTTACCCTATTTCCTTTATCTAAAGCTTCCTCAGCCTTTTTAAAAAGTGCATCGCCTTCATTAGTCCATTGCTCGCACCAATTCAGCCAGTTAGGCACCCTTGCCACTACTCTTCTCAATCTCCCATAATCTATTCCGAAGGATAAAAATCTTCCATACCATCGGTGATAAACCCTGCCCTCATTAAAAATAAACTTAAATGCAAATTTTTCCTTTAAAGTTAAATGAACCATTGCTCTCCCTCCCGCAGGCCAGATATAGACATTCTATTTCAATCTGTCCATGAAGAAATCTGCAAACATGGTTATCGTTTCAGTTGCATGATTTGTGACACAATGATTGCCGTCTTTCCAGAGCTTTAATGTTTTATCCGTCGATCGGGCTTCATTGTATATTTTTTCAACCCCTCCAGCGCTGAACAGGGGATCAGGCATCCCATGGTTTACTAAAAGTGAACAGACAATTTTGGAGGCATGCCCTTCCATCGTCATATTGTCAATGAACTCCTGCAACTCGGTGCCCTTCTTGTTTGACAGCGCAGAAAATACTTCGTTGAAGTGAGGAATAAATTTGATGATCTTGCAACCAAATATCCGCCAAAACTGTAGCCTACCATGCCTATTTTGCCAAATCTATTATCCATTGATACATATTCAATAATTTCATTTAAGGCTTCTTCGTTATTCAGTTCCATATAGATTTTTAACTTCACAGAAAAGGGTATCGGTTTATATAACCAGATTTTTAACAACAATTGACTCTAAAAAAGGTTTACAAAACTGCTGCGGTAGCAATTTCATAAACCCGCTGAATTTCAGCTGGTAAGTAGGGTCAAAAAAGATCCTTTTTTGTAATGCCATAATACACTCTGTCGTCGTATTCATCCGACTCGCTGTAATAATAGCTATGCTTTAAAGTTCCTTCATATCTCATTTGAGCTTTTTGCAGCACCTTTGCCGAAGGGACATTTCTGCCGCGATGAAAAGCTTGAAGCCTGTTTAACCCGGTTTGCTTAAATGTAAATTGGATTACCGCTGCCAACGCCTCGCTGGCATATCCTTTGTTCTGGTATAACCTTCCAATACAGTATTCAATATCCGCAAAATGGTGCTGTTCATCAACGCTGCAAAAGGCAATTTGTCCGATGCACTCCTCATTGTCTTTAAGGATAATAGCCCATCTGTAAAACTCGCTTCGAGAGTAGGATGCAACCCATTTCTCCAGCAATTCTTTAACCGAGACGAGATCTTCATAAGCAGGTTCACCGTAGTTCCACTGAACTTCGGAATCGCTAATCCAGTTCTGATGCATACTGTCTGCATCCTGCAAAATAAACGGCCTTAACGTAAGCCTGGCGGTTTCAATGATTTGAGTTCCAACATGCAAGCCTCTTCACTCCATTTTAATCAACTTTTTATCATTCGAACATTCGGATCAAAATCAGATACAATCAATACATCCATGTGCCTCGCGTGGCGAAGAATCGTTTTCACAATGGAACCATTCCGCAATTTATCCCAAAATCTCCTATGGGACTGTCCGACAATCATTTGAGTGCCGGCATATTCATTGGCTTTATCCAGTAAAATAGAAGCTACCTCCTTGTCGTGTTCCGCATACTGCAGCTCGAAAGTTCCTCCCAAACGGGTTGTCAGTTCTCTCAGCGTATCGATTCTTTTGCTCAAGTTTTCAGGTACTTCCGTCCCTTTCTGGACATACATCACATACCAGGCGGCCTTCAGCCGATAGGCGATGCGAAACCCTCTGCGGATCAACCTTTCCGCATTGCAGCTTGTGGTCACGCCGACAAATATCGTTTCCTTCCTGCGCCAAGGTCCCCTAAATGAATCCTTTCTGTCTAGGGACTCCAGCCGTTCATCCACATCATCCGCAAGTTCTCTTAACGCCAGTTCCCGCAGGGCGATCAGATTACCGGTCTTAAAAAAGGAATTGAGCGCTTGATCCACCTTGTCCATTGCATATATTTTCCCTTCCTTCATGCGCTGCTGCAATGACTTTGGCGCAACATCAATCAATTGCACTTCATCCGCGAGCCGCAGCATGTGGTCGGGAACCGTTTCCTTGACACGGATTCCGGTAATTTGCTCCACCGCATCGTTCAAGCTCTCCAAATGCTGGACGTTCATGGTGGAAATGACGGATATGCCTGCGTTCAGAACTTCGATAACATCCTCATACCTCTTCTTATTTTTGCTGCCCGGTACATTGGTATGAGCCAGCTCATCAATGAGAACGACTTCCGGGTTGCGCTGCAAGATGGCTTCAAGATCCATTTCTTCCAATATAGCTCCACGATACGCGATTTGCGAGCGCGGGATTATAGATAAAGCCCCGATCTGTGCCTTCGTTTCTTCACGGCCGTGGGTTTCCAGAAGACCAAGAACAACATCAATTCCTTTTTTAAGCAAATCATTTCCTTCCCGCAGCATTGTATACGTTTTGCCTACTCCCGGCGCGGCGCCGATATAAACTTTAAACTTGCCTCTTTTGATCTTCTGTATTTGCCTTTCAACTTCTTGGCTGGTTAGTCTGTGGTAAGGGTCATGGTCTTTTTGCTTGCTGCTCCTTGCGGGAAGAATTCGTTCTCCATCTTGTTCCGCCCGGTCGGCAACGAAAAAAAGATCCACATTACGGATTCGTTTGAGCAGCCCGTTCACAACAGAACCTTTCCAGATTTCCTGCCAAACGCTTTGTTTGGAATGTCCCATCACGATTCTCGTCACATTGTGTTCTACGGCATAATTCACCAATTTCCGAGGCAAGGCCCTGCGGGAAACGAGCGGAACCTCTTCGAATACGCCCTCCACTTTTTTAACCAGTTGGATGATGGAGTGTTTAAACGCTGCCGCTTCTTTGGATAAAGGTTTGTTCGGGTTAACGAACGAGACAATCATCAAATCCCCATTTAACCGTTTGGCAATCTGCTGGCCTCTGCGCACATAAATGGAGCCGTTCCAATGGTACTGCACAGACACCAGAATCCGTTCTGTCGCTCCCGATGGTCCAAGCAAGCCCTCTTCTTCCCGGTGCTTTTCCAGTGAATCATTCACATCCCCGGCCACCTGGCGCAGCGCTAATTCACGAAGGATACCCAAATTTCCGCGCTTGAACAGAGCGGGATGCTGATTCCCCATCTGCCCCGCCGACAAGCGTTCCAGAAGGGTTTCAGGAGTTACATCGATCAGCCGCACCTCATCGGCAAGTTCCAATGTATCCGCAGGGACCGTCTCTGTAACTTTAATGCCGGTCAGTTTCCGGGCAAGCTCCGTCACCCCTTCCAGTTCGTAGACATTAATGGTCGTGATGACACTGATGCCTTGATCGAGCAAAATTTTTATATCTTCAAGCCTTGTCGGATGCTCCGCTTCCTTTCGGTTCCGGTGTGCCAGCTCATCAACCAAAACAACCTCAGGGTTGCGCTTCAATAGCGCATCCATATTCAAATCTTTCTGTTCAACGCCATCTTTCATCCAATGAATGCTTGGTATTCTTTCCAAATCTCCGACTTGTTCAATGGTCTCTGGCCGCTGCATCGTCGAAACCGCGCAAATGACAACATCAATTCCCTGCTGCTTCAGCGAATGCCCTTCCCTCAGCATATGGTACGTTTTCCCCGAACCGCTGACGGGTCCAATGTAGACCTTCAATCTGCCGCGGTGAATCTGATAAATCGAATATAAAATTTCTTCCGGCGATTTTCGTTTAAAATTTTCCACAGTAAATCCTCCCCGGCTATACAGCGCTCTCCTCACGCGAATTATTTCTTCGTTGGAAATGGAAGCGCCCTGCTCAAATAATTTGAGCAGGGATTCGTCTCAAGTTTGCTTAATGGGCAATCAACTTTTCCAAAGCAATATTCAACTTCAACACGTTCACGGCAGGTTCGCCCAGAAAACTCAGCTTCCTTCCCTCGGTATGTTCATTTACAAGCGATTCCAGTTCTTGGGGAGGAATCCCGGTAAGCTTGCTGATTCGCGGAATTTGAACTTTAGCAGCTTCAGGACTGATATCGGGGTCTAATCCGGAACCCGAATTCGTAATCAGGTCTACAGGAAGCTGACTGATAGGAACATCTGGATTATTTTTCCGCCAATCCTCCACCGATTGCTTTACACGATTCAGCAAGTCGGGGTTCGAAGGCGCAAAATTGGGAGAGCCTGAACCTTCCGCATGATAATCAATGCTCGATACACGCCCCTGAAAAAACTTTAAATCCGTAAAAGATTGACCGATCAACGCTGAGCCAATCACATCTCCATTGCCGTTATAGACCAGACTGCCGCCGGCTTGCTTCGGCCACACAAGCTGCGCAATCCCGGTCACGCTCAAATTATAGAGAAGCCCGCATAACACCATGAGCATTAAACTTGTACGAAGACTTGCAGCAACTAACCTCATCCAAGTTCATCCTTTCCTAATTTATACCCACAAATGCACCAAGAGGTCAATGATCTTGATTCCGGCAAAAGGCACAATTACTCCACCCATACCGTATACAAACAAATTACGGCTTAATAATCGCGCCGAACTAACCGGCTTGTATGCCACACCTTTCATGGACAGCGGGATCAGCAGCGGAATAATGATCGCGTTAAAAATAAGCGCGGATATTATCGCCGACATCGGGGAACCCAGCTTCATGACGTTCAGCACATCCATCTCCGGAATGGCTATCATAAACAAGGCGGGAATAATAGCGAAGTATTTCGCAATATCGTTGGCAATGCTGAAGGTGGTCAACGCGCCTCTGGTCATCAGCAATTGCTTGCCAATCGCAACAACTTCAATGATCTTGGAAGGGTCGGAATCCAGATCTACCATGTTGGCCGCTTCCTTGGCTGCTACCGTGCCGCTGTTCATAGCTATGCCCACATCCGCCTGGGCCAGAGCCGGAGCGTCGTTCGTCCCGTCTCCGGTCATGGCCACCAGCTTGCCTTGCGCCTGCTCCCGGCGGATAACGGCGATCTTGTCTTCCGGTTTGCTTTCCGCGATAAAATCATCCACACCTGCTTCCCGAGCAATCGTGGCAGCCGTCAGCGGGTTGTCGCCCGTACACATAATCGACTTGATGCCCATTTGGCGCATCTGCTCGAAACGTTCACGCATACCGGGCTTAACCGTATCCTTTAAATAAATAATCCCATAGATACGGTTATCCACTGCAACGGCAAGAGGGGTTCCGCCAGCGGAAGCCACGCTGTCGCTATTCTTATCAAGGTCTGCCGGAACGGCTCCCCCCTGCGCGGCTACCCATTTTTTGATCGCATCCACCGCACCCTTGCGTACCTTGCGGCCATCCTTCAGGTCGATCCCGCTCATTCGGGTCTCCGCTTTAAATTCCACAAACTCGCCGCCATCTGCAAGCCCCGCTTCATAAGAAAGGCCCTGCTGCTTAATCAGTTCCAGAACCGACCGGCCTTCCGGGGTCTCGTCCTTCACAGAACTAATAGCGGCCCACTCCGCAACATCAGCCACAGTCTCGGTGCCAACCGGAATAAATTCGCTGGCCATCCGGTTCCCGTACGTTATCGTGCCTGTTTTGTCCAAAATGATCGTATTGATATCTCCCGCCGCCTCCACAGCTTTACCGGACATGGCAAGTACATTAAATCGGGTTACCCGGTCCATTCCGGCAATACCGATCGCCGACAGCAGTCCGCCGATGGTAGTCGGAATGAGACATACCAGCAAAGCAACAAGCATAGGGACCTCGATTTCTATATTCAAATAAGCGCCAAAGAACGGAAGCGTGACCACCACAATGAGAAAAATCAGCGTCAAACTGGTGAGAACCGTCGTTAAGGCGATTTCGTTCGGCGTCTTTTGTCTTTTGGCACCTTCAACCAAAGAGATCATCCGGTCAAGAAACGATTCGCCGGGATCGCTTGTAATACGCACCTTAATCTGATCGCTGATGACGCGGGTACCGCCGGTAACCGAACTGAAATCACCGCCCGCTTCTTTGATGACCGGCGCGGATTCGCCAGTAATGGCGGATTCATCGACTGAAGCAAGTCCTTCGATGACTTCGCCGTCGCCGGGGATCGATTCTCCTTGAGAGACAAGCACAACATCCCCTTTGCGCAGATCCGTGGAGGAAACCGTCTTGACTCCATTTCCCGTGATTTTATTGGCTGTAATCTCTTTTTTCGTTCTTTTCAGGGAATCGGCTTGCGCTTTGCCCCGTCCTTCGGCAAGCGCCTCGGCAAAGTTCGCAAATAGCACGGTAAACAGCAGAATAACCGATACAACTAAATTAAACCATCTTGGGGTAGCTCCTCCAAATGCGCCCGGCACAAAGGTCAACAACAAGGTGATGATAAAACCAACTTCGACCACGAACATAATCGGATTGCGGATCATCACTCTCGGATCAAGCTTCAAGAAGGATTCCTTAATCGCATTCTGCATAATTTCTCTGCTTAAAGCGGATTTTTTCTGATTCATGGTCTGCTTCCTCCCTTCCTTCCTAGTTTAAGGCTTCAAGGTTAACTGCTCTGCAATAGGACCGAGTACAAGGCCCGGGAAAAATGTTAATGCTCCGACGATCAGCACAGCGGCGAGAAACACTACTGCAAATAATCCCGTATCTGTTCGGAAGGTGCCCATCGTTTCCACTACTGATTTTTTAGCTGCCAGAGACCCTGCAACAGCCAGCATCGTAATGAACGGGAAGAATCGTCCCACGTACATGACAATCCCCGTAGAAATATTCCAGAAGGCTGTATTGTCTCCCAATCCTTCGAACCCGGAACCGTTGTTTGCCGCTGACGAGGTAAATTCATACATGGCTTGTGTCAGCCCGTGGTATCCCGGATTGGAAAGGGTGTCCGCATGGCTAAAAACAGCCAGGGCAGTAGGCACTAATACAAGAAAAGGAGTGATGAGCATCGTCAGTGCGATGAGCTTCATTTCCTTGCCTTCTATTTTTTTGCCCAGGAACTCCGGTGTCCGTCCGACCATCAAACCCGATAAAAACACCCCAATGATGGCATACATCAGTACATGTAAGAGTCCGGCGCCAGCGCCGCCAAATACAGTGTTAAGCATCATATTGGCAATGGCAACCAAGCCGGCAATTGGAGTCAGGGTATCATGCATCGTATTAACGGCCCCCGTCTCCGTAGCGGTAGTTACAACGGAATACAAGGAGGACTGCGCCGCACCGAACCGCACTTCCTTACCTTCCATGCTTCCCTGGCTGTGGTCGATGCCCAGAGCATTCAGAGCCGGGCTGCCCGCATATTCTGCGCCTAGCGATGCGCTAAGCAGAATGATGAAGAGCAAGGCCATAGATACAAATAATACGCGGCCCTGCTTAGCATTCCCGACGATCTTGCCATAAGCAAACGGCATTGCGGCCGGAATCAGCAGCATCAGCAAAATCTGCAGAAAATTGCTAATGGCGTCAGGGTTCTCGAATGGATGCGCGGAGTTCGCCCCTACAAATCCGCCGCCGTTATTGCCAAGCTGCTTAATCGACAGAAATGAGCCGATCGGACCTCGGGCTATGGACTGCTCCGCCCCCGAAAGTGTATGGGCAATCGCGTTCGGTTCCAGTGTCTGGGGCACGCCAAGGGCGATAAACACAAACGCCATCACAAAAGCAACTGGCAGCAAGATGCGCGTAATGGAACGGATCAAATCAACAAAAAAGTTCCCGAACGGTTTCCCGGCAAGTCCACGGATAAATGCGATGCATACCGCAAGCCCGGACGCTGGAGCTACAAACATCATAAATACGACGGCGATCATTTGCGATAAGTAGGACATGCCGCTTTCGCCGCTATAATGCTGCAGATTCGTTGTGGTCATAAAACTAATGGCCGCATTAATCGCGAGCCTTGGCTCCATATTGGGAACATGAGTCGGATTAAGCGGCAGATAACCTTGTGTCCGAAAAATCACGTAGACCAAAGCGATCATCACGGTGTTGCTGACGAGCAGTGCAGCGGCGTAGTTTTTCCATGTCTGATTTTCCTGCCTGATTCCTCCAATGGCAAAAATCACTTTTTCAATAGGTCCGAAAAATCGGTCTAATCCTGTCTTGTCATAATCAAACACCTTGGCGATATATAAGCCCGCTGGACGCACCAGCAGCAAAACGAGCAGCAAGGTAACCATGATGGAAACGATGGCTAGCATAGTAATTTCTATCCCTCCTGGAAACGGTAAATTAAAATTTTTCCGGGTTCAGCAAAACGTAAGTTAAATACCCAAACATGAAAACCACAATCACTCCCAGAACCCAAATCATTCCCGCACACTTCCTTCCTCCACAACCCGTCCGGTCCAGAATAAGAGTCCGGCCATGCACACAGTCAGCAGAATAAACAGCGCGATTATTCCTGCATCCAGCATTTCGCTTATACCTCCTTACGATTTGTACTTGCCGATGCAAAATCCCATGCAGCCTTAGTATGGTTCAATATAATGTGTTTTACGCCTAACTTTTCCAGACTGATTTTGCGGCACACATTTTTCATACTTTTCATAACCTGAATTATCAAATTGACTCAAAGAAGCGGGGGGAAAGCATTGGACAAAATATCTATTGTAACGCCTTGCTACAATGCGGAGAAATATATCATGGAGACCGTTCAATCGGTAATTACGCAGACCGCCGTGGAATCGGGACGGGTTGAATTGGAATATATCATCTGTGATGGAGGTTCAACGGATCGAACGATCGAACTGATAAATAGCGTAAACAGCGGATTCATAAAGATCATATCCGAGCCTGATGCGGGGATGTATCACGCTTTATCCAAAGGGTTCCAGCTCGCAACTGGAGACATTTGCGCTTATCTTAATGCCGGAGATTATTACTCCAGGCACGCCTTCGATGTTGTTCTGGATCTGTTCGAAACGAAACCGGTAAAGTGGCTTACAGGATTGAATGTCAGCTACAATGACCGTTCACAGTTTGTTTCGTCCTTTCTGCCTTTTAAATACAGACAAAACTTGCTTGGCTGCGGGTATTACGGCATGAAGCTGCCCTTTCTACAGCAGGAATCTACGTTTTGGAGCAGGGAACTGAATGCGTTAATTGATTATGATTTTTGGCCGACGTTCAAGTATGCCGGAGATTATTATTTGTGGCGGCGATTCTCGGAGGTCACCGAGCTGAAGATCGTCGATGCTTATTTGGGAGGATTCCGGTTTCACAAGGGCCAGCTTTCCGAGAACCTTGAAGCGTATTTCGCCGAAATGCGTTCCATTGGAACCAAAGCCGGTATAAAGGAATTTATTACCCTTCAATTTGACCGGTTGATCTGGATGGGAGACGGGAAGTTAAAGAAGCGGATGAACCGGGACGGCCTGTTTCGGTATAATCATCAACTGCAGAAGTGGGAATGAAAACGCGGGGTGATCACAATAAAATATATACCGGTTCAAGGTCTTGACAAGTCATGTTCACAACTGGTTATAGGGACAGCCGATTTCTCCCGGAAGCGTCTGGATGCCGCATTTGAAATGCTTGACGCCTATGTCCTGCGCGGCGGAAACACAATCGATACGGCGAATGTTTACGGGGATGGCGAAAGCGAGCTGGCGATCGGCCAGTGGCTAACATCAAGACAGCATAGGCAAAATGTCATAATCATCGACAAGGGCGGCCACTATCATGTGAATGCCAATCAAGCCATTATAAACAGGCTGACTCGCCAAGATGTTGCAGAGGATCTGGAGCGCAGTTTAGAGAGACTTCAGACCGATTATATTGATATTTACTTGCTTCACCGCGATGACCCTTCTGTTCCGGTAGACGAAATTATGGATTTTCTTCAGGAACACATAGACTCCGGTCTGATTAAAGCGGTTGGAGCCTCCAATTGGTCGGTTCAAAGAATTGAAGAGGCGAATCGGTATGCGGACAAAAAGGGCTATAAACGCCTGGCAGTCAACAGTCCCTCATTAAGCCTGGCCGCAGTTAATGAGCCGCGCTGGCCTGGAACGGTGTACGTAGATCAAGCTTATCATGACTGGCACAAGCAAACGCAGCTCCCCTTATTCGCGTGGTCGTCTCAAGCGGGCGGTTTCTTCTCGGGGCGCTACTCCCCCGGCGTTCGCGTGAGCGAGGACATGGTCCGGGTATATTACAGCGGCGATAACTGGGAACGGTTAAACCGTGCGAGCAGCTTGGCTGCGCATAAGGGAAAGGGAATTACGGCAAATCATATTGCGTTAGCTTATGTGTTAAACCAACCCTATCCTGTATGTGCGGTCATTGGGCCTGAGCGCGCCGATGAACTAATCTCCAGCTTCGCAGCGCTGGATATACGTATGACTGAAAAAGAACGGCTATGGCTTAATCTGGAACAATGGTAGCTTCCGCCTGCCGTCTTTGCTCTCAGAGCATATTTCCAGGGATATGCCAAGCTAAAGCCCTCATAAGATGATGTAATGGTATCGATGTGAGGAGGCGGAGCATTAAATGAGAAGCAGGTGGGTTGTATTTTCACCCGATGGCTGCATTCAGGCGGAATTTTTTCTTAAAAACGGCATTCCGTATTATAGTGTGAACTACTGTCATGCTCCCCTTATCAGACATTCAAAGCTCGGCCTCACATTTGAACATGCGGAGCCGCTTAACCGGAATTTCAGAGTCGCCGGCGGCAAGTATGACAGCTTCGATGAGACGTGGACACAGCCTTGGGGAGAAGTGAAGGAAATACGCAATCATTACAATGAACTCCGCGTGGAGCTTGAAGAGACAACTCCGTCTCCGCGCCGAATGTCGATCATTTTTCGCGTATACAATGACGGCCTGGGCTTTCGCTACGAGCTGCCTGAGCAGGACAATCTCTCCTATTTTGAAATCAAGAGCGAAGATACCGAATTTGCCCTGACGGATGTGGATCAGGCATGGTGGATGCCCGCCTATCAGAAAATGTATACCGAACTCCTGTACAATGTGACTCCCCTTCAATCCATTCCTTATCGCGCCGTCCATACCCCTTTAACAATGAAAATGGCCGATGGATTGTACATAAGCATTCACGAAGCCGATTTATCGGGCTATTCCTCCATGACCCTAATGCCCACACAGAATAACACGCTTGCCATCGACCTGATTCCTTGGTCCGACGGTGTTAAAGTCAAAGGTTTCACTCCGCTAACAACGCCCTGGAGAACGATCCAGATCGCGGACAAACCCGGGGATTTGATCACCTCCTATTTGATTCTTAATCTCAATGAACCGAACAGGCTGGGGGATGTGTCTTGGGTACAACCGGGCAAGTATATCGGCATATGGTGGGGCATGCATCTGGGGATTTACACATGGAGCTACGGCCCCAAACATGGCGCAACGACCGAGAATGCCAAAAGGTACATCGATTTTGCCGCCAAATACGGCATTCCGATGGTAGTGATCGAAGGGTGGAATATCGGATGGGAGAACGATTGGACCAAGCATGGTGAACAATTCAGCTTTACCACTCCCTATCCGGATTATGACATTGTGGAAGTCACTTCGTATGCCGCGAGCAAAGGCGTGAAAATTATCGGGCACATGGAGACGGCCGGAGCGATTCAGAATCTGGAGCGGCAGATGGAAGCGGCTTTTACTTTATTTAAAAAACTCGGGATAGACGTTGTCAAAACGGGCTATGTCTCCCACGACCCTGCGCTCAAGCGCTTTGATGACCAAGGCAATCTGCTAAGTATGGAGTGGCTTGGCGGTCAATATAACGTTGATCATCACCGAAAAGTAATTGAAACCGCAGCCAGGTATAAGATTAGTCTAATCGCCCATGAGCCGGTTAAAGATACGGGAGAACGCCGGACCTATCCGAATATGATGACCCGTGAAGGCGCGCGGGGACAAGAATTCGATGCCTCCGCCGAATATGTCGGGAACCCTCCGGACCACACTACCATCATTCCTTTTACCCGAATGCTAGCCGGTCCCTTCGATTATACGCCGGGGATTGTAAGGCTGATATATAAGGAATTCAGACCGGGCAACAGAGTGCGGGGAACGTTAGCCAAACAGCTCGCGCTTTATGTCGTTCTGTACAGTCCACTGCAAATGGCTGCCGACTTGCCGGAAAATTACGAACAGCAGCGCGCGGCTTTTCAATTTATTCTGGATGTTCCTACCGATTGGCAGGATACCAAGGTGCTGGGCGGAGAGATCGGGGATTATGTTACGATAGTCCGCAAAGACAGAAACAGCGAGGAATGGTATCTAGGCAGCATTACCGATGAGCACGGACGCACGCTTGCGGCGCCGCTCGCTTTTCTTGATCCGGACAAAACGTATGTAGCTGAAATCTATGCCGACGGCCCGCACGCTGACTGGAGGATCAATCCTTATCCCATGACCATATCCAAGGTGCTTGTTGACAGAAGCACAACCTTGCAATTGAACCTTGCTCCGGGAGGCGGGCAGGCCATTCGCATACGGCCGGCTGCCGCGGAGGATTTGCCTAATGATGTGATTTTGCTCAGAAAATAGTCATAGTTGCGCCAGTCTTTATTCGATGGTGATATCGTATTCCATACGTTTGGCGGTTTGGTTGGCTATATCTTTTCCATAAATACGGGAAATCAGATGCAAGGACATATGAATACCTGCCGAAATGCCTGCTGAAGTAATGAGGGATCCTTGATCTACGAATTTCACGTCTCTGACGACTAAAACCGATGGATACTCCTTTTCCAAGAGATCGATATCCATCCAATGGGTCGTAACTTCTTTTCCATCCAAAATTCCGGCTTTAGCAAGCAGGAAAGCCCCTGTACACACTGATGCAGTGAATTCTGCTTTAGAAGTTTGCTCTTGAATCCATTGGATAACTGCCGGGTTATGAATTTCAATTTCTTCTGCCCCGTAGCCGCCAGGAACGATGAGGATATCAATCGGAGGGTGGTTTTCAAAACTGTAATCCGGTGTTACCTTCAGTCCGTTGCGCGCCGAGATCATTTCTCCTGTTTGGGAGATGGTTGTCACTACAAAAGGCTTTTGAGAATCGGACAAGGCGGTAATGGAGAAGACTTCAAAAGGGCCCGCAAAGTCTAAAACCTCTACCTCGTTGAATAAGAGTATCCCGACTGTACGTTGTGTCATATAGAAAGTCTCCTTTCGCTTCCGTTACAAACAGTTTTAACTGCAAATCTCCAAAATAGCTTCAGCATAAACGCATGTCGCTTACTTGAAATGACTGATCGGGATATGGCCCTCCTCAAGATTTTATAATATCTGACCATCATATTCCAATGTATTGGCCGTCAAACGGGCAACCTCTTCACCGAACAGTTTCTTCACCAGGTAAAAAGCCAGATTGAGCCCGGCAGCAGGGCCTTGCGCGGTAATAACGTTGCCTTGATCAACAAATTTGCTGTCGCGAACAACTGTGATTTCAGGAAATTTCTGTTCCATAAAATCAAGTGCTGCCCGGTTTGTAGTTGCTTTCTTCCCGTTCAATATACCCGCAGAAGCAAGGAGTAGTGCTCCTGTACAAACAGAGGCAACCAGCTGAGCCTCATGTGAATGATTAATGATCCATTGGATGGTCTTCTTGCTTCCCATAACACGATTTATTGGCTTTATAAAGCCACCCGGCACAATAAGAATGTCAAATGAAGGCGCATCATCCATGCTAAAATCAGGTTGAATGATTAAATTATTGCTTGCGGTTACAGGCGCACCATTTTCCGATACATATTTGATATCAAACGGCTTCCTCGCCGTCTGATCCAAACTCAACTGCATTTGCAGCACATCTTCCTTGGAGAGCCTGACTAAAGAAAAGATCTCGGCCGGTCCCACAAAATCAAATGCGTCAACTCCATCAAACACCAGGATTCCAATAGACCAATATTTTTTCATTGTGTTATTCCTCCATGATTTTATTGTTTCTAACCTGCTCATACGGTAAGGATTGCGGAACGTTCATACCGAAGTCTCGACCCGAACGGCATGAACGCTGAATACGATCAGTTAGTTCGGGCGGGCTTTCAGCCAATTTCCCCCTGTCAATTACATCTCTGCACCGGGACATACAGTTCCATATGTTTTAACTATACTTCTGCCATTCCCATTCTCAATCATCCCGGAGTGAATGATCAGCCGGCCCGTTGCTCCGATTCCAATTGCTTCATAACCGTTTCGCCTTCGACATCGACGTTCGGTATGATACGGCCCAGCCACTTCGGCAAGTACCAAGCAGATCGGCCGAGCAGTCTCATTACAGCGGGAACGATCGCCAGCCTTACGACGAAGGCGTCGAACAGGATCCCGAATGAAAGTGAAATGCCCATCGCTTTGATAACCGGATCTTCGGCAAAAATAAAGCCGGCAAAGACGGCAATCATTATGAACCCAGCCGATGTCACGACAGCTCCGCTGTTGCCGATTCCTTCCAAAATAGCCTTGCTTGCATCGCCTGTATGGGAATATTCTTCGCGCATGCGGCTTACGAGGAACATCTCATAATCCATGGCCAAGCCGAACAATATTCCCGCCGTCAAGATCGGTAAATAATTCAAGACAGGGCCGGGTTCGGGAATTCCGAACATGTGAATCCAGTTGCCGTCCTGGACAACGAACACAACGAATCCAAGTGTCGCGGTAATGGTCAGAAGATACCCGAGCACCGCTTTAAGCGGCACAAGAATGGACCGGAATACGACAGCTAGCAGAACAAAGGCAAGGCCCACAATCAGCAACAGGAATTTCGGCAAAGCCTGATTCAGCTTGGCGGATATATCGATGTCCACCGCTGTGCTCCCGGTCACCATGAGCTCGACGTGATCCTGCGTATTAATTCCTTCCGCTTTGTCCCGAATCAAATTCACCAAATCCTTCGTCTTGGAATCGGCGGGACCCGTTTTGGGTATAACGGTAATCATCGCCACTTGCTCGGAATCGCTCGGGATCAGCGGGCTGACGCCCGCCACGTTCGGCAAGTTGTTTAATCTTTCCGTCGCCTTGGCGATTGCCGCTTGCGGATTCTCCACCCGATCAGCTGCTTGCGCCACGACAACAAGCGGACCGTGCATGCCGACACCTTGCCACTCGGTAAGCAAATCATAGGCGCGCCGCTCCGTCGTCTTCACCGACTTGGTTCCGTCGTTCGGAAGGCCGGTATTCAGATGCAGAGCCGGGAGGCTTACAATCGCCAGAATCAACACCCCGATAACCGCAATCGGTAAAGGAAACCTAATGACAAAACGTCCCCAGCGGTTCGAAATTTTTCCGACAGCGCCGGAGCGGGGCCGTTTGCGTAAGAGACGGTTCGGGCGGGCGGGGCTGATTCGCTTGCCCGCAAGTCCGAGCGCGGCAGGAACGATAAGAATGGCAATGATAATGGCGATCAGAACACTGACCGCCGCAGCCAATCCCATCGCGGTCAGAAAAGGAATCCCGACGACGGACAGACCGGCAAGCGCGATAATGACAGTCAGACCGGCGAATACGACGGCGCTGCCCGCTGTTGCGTTCGCTTGTCCAATCGATTCCGTAACGCCAAATCCTTTGTTGAGCTGCTGCCGATACCTGGATATGATGAACAGAGCATAATCGATGCCAACCGCAAGACCGAGCATAACGGCAAGCGACAGGGATACAGATGACATATTGAAAAAGTTCGAGCCGATCATAATGCACATGATGCCGATTCCAAGTCCCAATACCGAGGTCAGAATAGGGAGCCCCGCCGCGAGAAAAGACGCGAATGTAAAGGCGAGGATCAGATATGCGGCGATGATGCCGATGATTTCGGAGGTGCCTCCGATCCCTGGCTCGGAAGATTCAAAGCCGTTTCCTATTTCTGTTTGAACGCCTGTGTCACGGGCACGTTCTACGTTTTCCAGGACCAGCTCTTTGGAACTCTCCGTCACATCGGACGTCTTCACCTTATAGATAATGATGGAGGAGCCGATCTTACGGTCCGGACTCATCATTCCCTCCACGTTGGGACCTGCTACAGAGTCCACCGCCGGGTCTTTGCCGATTTCGCCAAGAGCAGCCTTAATCGTTTTGGCGACAGATTCGGACTCCAGTGTCTGACCTTGCGGCGCTTTAAATAACAGCTGCACCGTTTTGCCTTCCGTCTCATCGGATGGAAAATATTGAGTTAGTATTTTCATCGCCTGTTCGGATTTCGTACCAGGGATGGACATGTCATCACTGAAGGAAGTACCCATGCCGATCCCCAGCACAACTGCGATGACAAGCGCCGTCACTCCTCCCGCAATAACTCTGAACGGTCTGCTGGCCGCCCACTTTCCGAGCTGATACAAATATTTGGCCATTTGAAGTTCCACTCCTTTTTTTCTTTTTCTTTAAGTCCCCTTTCATCATAAAAGGAGTGGCCAAATTAAAAATCGTACAAAAGGGCAGCCTCCCCATGTACGATCGGGCAATCAATCTACGAGATAATAAAATATTACCTTCTGAAATGATAATTTCCTGCCTTCCAGCTATCGTTCTCCGTTCGTTCAGCCACGTGAAGTAACTCCAAGCGACTCAGCTGTAATCTTCTATCAACGATATTTTTCCTTCCTTAATTCCAAACACGGACTTCCCCTTTAGTTGCATTCAGTCTCCAATCTTTAATCCGTTAGGCAAATCAACAGCCAATATTGCTTCATATTCAATTTGTACTTCTATTTTATCATCTATAGCAGTATAGTCGATAATTGTCTGGCGGCGACTAGAGAACAACTTTGACGACTTTTCTGCCAGTTCTCTAAACTCTTGTATTCCTGAACAAGATATCCTCATGCAAGAGTTTAACCATACCCCCGACATCAAATGAATTGTAAACCTCAACATATTGTTCAACGAGTTCTTTACTCTCTTCTATAGTCATGGCCATACTCCTCTCAGAATAATAAGATACGCAGGTACAATCAAAGATACAGAAGACCGAGTTCTACCGCTACGGCCACCGCTTGCGACCGGGAATCCACGCCAAGCTTGTTATAAATATTGGTTAGGTGCGCTTTCACCGTCCGTTCCGAGATCCCCATGTCAAAGGCAATCTCCTTGCTGCGGAAACCTCGCGCGACCGCTTGCAGAACCATTCGTTCCTTATCGGTCAAAACCGGCTTCTCGAATCGTACTGCTGGATCGGGATGGCTGGCTTGAGCAGCGAACACCCTCGCCGTTACTTCCGACTGCAGCAGCGTTTCTCCTCTTATGGCCGCCTCGATGGTACGGAATAAATCGTCGCGGCCGGTATCCTTCAATAGATAGCCTTTCGCTCCCAATGCCAGGCCCTTCTTCATCAGGTCATCCTCGTTATACGTGGTGAGAATAATAACAGGGATTTCGGGCTGCCTTTCTCTCAACGACGCGATTGCCTCCAGCCCGCTCATTCCGGGCAAGTTCAGGTCCATCAGAATCGCATCCGGAGACAATTGCTCCGCCAAACGCAGAGCAGTCTCGCCATCCTCAGCTTCTCCGATTACTTGATAAGCTTCGTTCGTCTCCAGAATGAGCTTCAACCCTTCTCTAACGATCAGGTGGTCATCGACAATAAGCACTTTATGTATCATAGCGGATCTCCTTTAACAGCCGGCGCTTCGATTTGGATATTTGTCCCTTGATGGTTGCTGGCAATGGCAATCGTTCCCCCGATCAAGCGGACGCGTTCCCGGATGCCGATTAACCCGTAGTGTCCGGACTGTCTGCCAATCAGCTCCGTACTGAACCCCTTCCCGTCATCCCTGATCTTGATAACCAGATGCTCGCTGTCGACTCTAACCGTCACCCATACGTTGTTCGCCTGCGCATGCCTTGCCACGTTGGTCAAACCTTCGCTCATGATATGCAAGCTATGCTCGACAAGCAATCTGGATAAGGAAGCTTTAACGTCGATATCCAAATGTATGTGAATGCCTGTGGCGTCAGTAAAACGCCGGACCTCATCGTGCACTGCCTCAGTGAAGTCGATGACAAAGCCGGATTTGGAACGCAGGTTGTCGATAGCCTGCCGCGCATCCGAAAGCGCCCGTCGCGCATGAATCATCGATTGTCCGACAATTTGCCGTGCCCGATCCGAATTTCCTGCCGTCAAATGGGCGTCTACCGCCTCAAGCCGCATAATAAGTCCCGCAAGGCCTTGCGCCAGCGTATCATGCAAATCGCGGGCCATCCGTTGACGTTCGTTCGCCAGTGTCAGCTCCTCCACCTTCCGATGAGCAAGCTCAAGCTCACCCAGGAACGTTTGCGCGCGAATTCGGGCATTTACCTGCTCGAAGAAAAGAACGGCGTACGCGATGACAACAACCATCATGAGAACGAGGACGGGAATCAATACGGTAAGTTCTCCAGGAGTACCCTCATGGACCACGGCGATACAGAACAAAGCAAAGTAATATAACGAAATCATTATCACTTTAGCCCGCTTATAATAAATGCCTATGCTTTGTCCTATCAGCACTGGAAATAAACCGATCAGCGCCGCCGGATAACCGTTCGGCATAAGAAACGCGCAAGCATACACGAGAAACCCCTGAATCACGAAATAAAGCCATGGTCTGGCGGCGGCAACAGTACCGGCATGCCAGTGTAATACAATATGCACCAGTATGGCAACGGTAAAAAACAGGCTTCCGATCATAAGTGAAGCAGCGCTCAGCTGCCAAAACATCGTCGCTCCGTACACCAGAATAACCCATATGATGATAGACACCCTGGGAGCGAGCCAGCCGTCGTTCTCGGCCTTGTATCCGGTTTGAATGAATCGTTGATTTAGCTGCTGCTCCGTCTTCCTCACCGTCTCCGACTCTCCCACCCTAGTCATGTATCATTGTACTGAACATTATAACAGAATCCACCTTCTGATCATTGTACTTTCGTACATGCCCCTTTGTACATCGTTGGTTGAACGGCGTGCCGCTATGGGAAAGCAACGTATAATCATGTACGATCGCCGAGACAGAAGTCATCTCATCCTCTGAATGTCAAGGGAAAGCTGAGCCAGTTTCTTGACAAATTTTAAGTTTAGGAACTATACTAAATGTATGGATAATAAAAATGTTGCTCCGTCTAATAAACTAAATAGCGGAAGTCGTAGTCTGGGCCAATTGATCATGCAGCTTCGGCGGCTTGAGCGCCAGCCTCTTCACTTTGGAGCAGCAGGACCTTTAACGCCCAGTGAAATTCATACGATTGAAGCCATCGGCTCCGAGGGGGGCGTGCTCATGAGCGAGCTCGCAGCACGCCTGGGAATTACAAAAGGCGCTGTCACGCAGCTTATCACACGCCTGGAAGCTAAAGAACTTGTCAAGCGTTCGCCGCATCCGAATGATTCAAGGGGCGTCTTGATTTCACTAACCGAACAAGGGATGGAGGCTTATGCAGCCCATGAAGAAGTGCATCTCCGATTCTACGATCAGCTTCGTTCTCAATTAACCGATCAGGAAATTGAAATATTTGAGAAATGCATAGAAAAGTTAAATCATTTCTTGCGGAACTAATTTTTTTGGATATTTAGTTTAGAAACTATACTATAATTCCAATCATTATTAAGGAGAACTCTTGATGAAAGAACGCATTGTTGTGGTTGGCGGATATGGTCATGTGGGGAAATTGATCTGTAAAGAATTGGGCGAATGTTATCCGGGGAAAGTTTATGCCGCCGGAAGAAGCTTCGATCATGCGGACCGATTCAGCCGTTCAACTGGCGGGAAAATAAGGCCCATGCAACTCAATATCGGAGAGAAGTTCGATCCCGGTGTTTTGAACAACGTCAAGCTGATTATTATGTGCTTGGACCAAACGAACCCTGCATTTGTTCAGTCTTGCCTTCAGCAAGGGATTTATTATGTAGACATATCCGCGAATTATTCGTTTCTCTCCCAGGTGGAAAGATTGCAAACAGAAGCTTTGGCCAACCGTTCAACGGCAGTTCTTAGTGTCGGGCTCGCTCCCGGCCTGACAAACCTGATGGCTCTCTACGCCAAAGGTCTGATGGATCAGACGGATGCCATCGACATTTCTATTATGCTGGGATTGGGAGATCAGCACGGCAAAGCCGCGGTCGAATGGACGATCGACAACCTGGACACGAAATATGATTTGATTCAGAATGGGAATCATATTGAAGCAGCGAGTTTCACTGAAGGCAAAGCAACGGATTTTGGAGAGAGGTTAGGGCGTAAAAAAGCATATCGGTTCAATTTCTCGGATCAGCATACGCTTCCGCGAACACTCGGCGTGCCGTCCGTTTCCACACGTCTCTGTTTCGACTCGGCTGCAGTGACCGGGTTGCTCGCTTGGTTTAGAGCATCGGGAATCTTCCGTTTCTTGAAATTTACGCCGATTCGCAACACCGTCGTCAAGTTGTTCGGCAAGCTGCGTTATGGAGAAGAAATATTTGCCGTAAAGATCGATGCATGGGGGAAAAAGAATCACGGCGATGTGCTGGTCGAGTGCTTCGTTCAAGGAAAAAATGAAGCCGAAATTACCGCCAAAGCAGCCGCTGCTGTGGCAGCTGCTGTATACCGATCCTCGTTCGCGCATGGTATCTATCATATTGAGCAGTTATTTGAATTAAAGGACATCCTTCAATATAACCATCAATCAGTTTCCTTTCAAGTCAGAATGACTACAAAACCGTTCCCCCCGCTTCCCGCATGATTCGAAGACGAATTAAAGTGTGAACCAGTACTAAGTCGTTCACTATTCCATTTCTTCTAAGTTCTCTCCGAATACATCCTTCGCAACTTGTATCGCGGATGCAGCGCACGGCCAGCCCGCGTAAAACGCAAGATGGGTCATCGCTTCGATCAGTTCTTCTTTGGTCAGACCGTTCTCTTGGGCCAGCCGGAAATGATAAGGAAGCTGCCCCGTATGTCCTCCGGCGACTAGCGCTGATACCGTGAGCAGACTGCGCTCCCGAAGCGATAATTGTTCTCTTCTCCAAACGTCCCCAAAGAGCACTTCTTCCGAATAGCGAACGAAAGCGGGGGCAATATCCACGAACGCTTCACGGGCGTTAGATTCAATTATTCGATGCTTCATTCTTATAACTCCCCTTCTTGACTGGACGTTCGATCATTTGCGCTATGCCGTTACCGAATGACCAGTCTTCGAATTCCGTATCAACCAACACAACGAACACATCTTCTTTCCTCATTTTAAGCGTGTTTGACAATAGCTCGGCTAACTTTCCGTAAAAGCTTATTTTCTGCTCTGTGCTTCTTCCAGATTTGAGCGTGATTTGAATGTAGAGCAACCCGTCACTTCGCTCTAAGTCCAAGTAATTGCGGCTGTAATAGAACTCGCTTGCTGTATGAGCATGAAATACTTGAAAATAATCATCTTCCGGAACATTGAAATGCTGGATAAGAGCACCCATGATCGCACGGCTTATGATGGGTAACTGATGAGTCCCATATTGATGTTCCAAGTAGCTTACTCTAACGAATGGCATGTTCCATCACTCCTTAATCGGGATATTCCAAGTGTACTCCGCACTTCTTTATTTGTATAATGGAATAAAATCATACACTAATTCAAATTATTCGATGGAGATATATGCCATGGACTTGAAGGAACTAACCGCATTTCAAACCATTATTGAAGAAGGAAACTTCTCTAAAGCGGCCCTGAAGTTAAATTACGCGCAGTCTACGATAACGAATCAAATTCAGCGGTTGGAGAGGGAATTAGGCATTCAGCTATTCAAAAGAGGATGGGATGCGGAGCTAACGGATGCCGGAAGAATCTTCGCTGCTGAGATCGACAAGCTCATTCAACACTGGAACTATGTATCTGAGCAAGCGAAAGCTTTGCAAAGGGAGGAGATTGGTACGCTGAGCGCCGGAGGGTTGGAATCGTTAACTGAGCGTGTATTGCCCAACTCGCTACGCCGATTTCGGGAACATAAACCTAATGTATCGTGTCATTTTATCATCGGGAATACCGACTCCCTGTCTCGTGCAGTGCTTCAGAATCAATTGGACTTTGCTATATGCGGTGAGCCTGCCGATCCGTCTTCTTTCCGCTTTGAGCCGCTGTATAACGAGAAAATCTCCTTTATTGCAGCGAACAACCATCCTTTGGCAGAAAAAAGCGGAATACTCTTCAAAGAGTTGTTAGGTTATCCGTTGATCGTCGGGGGAAAGACATGCCTATACTATTTACGGTTATCCAAACATTTTTCCCATTACACCGAGACTCCTTTTCTATATTCAGTAAGCCAAATCTCGGCAATTCCCGGGTTCGTCAAGCAAATGTCTTCCTTAGGAGCCGTTCTCGATTCAACGCCATTACCTTCAAGCGTCAAGAAAATCAACGTCGAACTGAAGGATTCTTCCATCCCGGTCGGCATACTGCAATCACGTAATAATGAGTATATTTCATCATCCAAAAATCTATTGATGCAATTTATTAAAGAGGAGTTGGTCTCATCAAACGAAAAAAACACGCCCTAATCAGCGTGGTCTTTATTTGTGTATAGTGTGGCCTAGGGGGGTGAATCCCTGCTGGCATCGTTGCCAGCAATGCGCTTTGGCGTGATGGTCAGGGGCTCTTGCCCTAAACCTTTGCTTGTACTAATTGTCCTTTTCGCCCGCCCGGTTATCAATAACGGCTTTCATTTGCAGCTTATCAAACGGGGGATGCATGTATATCTTACAACAAAGATATAAGTTAGGTACTATCTTTCAAAATGATGACTTCCTATAGGGACATCAATATTATTGATCGTTGCACTAAGCATCATTTTCTTTTTCGAAACAGATGCCTGTTCGACTACTTCTCGCCACAGGGAAACGACCCGGCCCTGAAGCCGGAATGCGGCGTTTCCGTTGGTTTTGACGTGGAGTCGCTGGATGAGGCAATAGAGAATTTGAAAAGCAAGGGCATCCCGGTAGCGCGCGGACCGATCATGCCGAATCCAAGCCTGCGTTTCTTTTATATACTGGACCCCGACGGCTTCGAGGTGCAGATCGCGGAGCATAGCTAGGCCAGCGCATTTCAAGTCAATAATCTACAAACTAGAGCGCTATCCAATCACCATAACTGGTCATACTGTCCCTGATACTCTTGGTCGGCATGCATAATCATTAATGATTTGCCGAATTACCTCAAAAAGAAATAGACCGCCTTCGTCCAAAGGAATCGGTCTATTTCTGCCCGTAATACCTTGAAAGCCCGCCCTTAAAAGCGGCTATTCAAAAAATTCACGATATCATTTAAATGCAGGGTTCTTAATATTCATTTTTAGTGTTCCACTGATGAACCTCCCCTGCTTACACTTCGTTTAGAAGCAGGGGTTTCTTACCAGCCCATACCGTTACTTTCGATAAGCACATAGGTTGGCTATCTGCTTTCGCTGAATGCGGAAATCTAACGGTGGGGTTCAGTAAGCAACACTTGTACAAGTGGGTGGGAACTCACCTTCTACTACTTCTCGCACTCACGCGATCCGTAGATACTTGATTTCTTTCGTTTCACCCAAAAAACGGATCTCTCCATGCAGATACTTGGATAATATCCCCTTGCTCCCGTGTACATCCCGGTGTTCGGTATAGCCGCAGGAACAGCTGTAGTTTCGGCTGGATGTCTTTTTTCTTCTTCCGCAACAAGGACATTGTTGGCTCGTATAGCTTTCATCTATGGTTTTAACTCTGATTCTCTGGGCTTCCAGTTTGTATTCGAGCTGCTTCTGAATCTTGCCAAAGCTCCAGTTGGACAGCTTTTGGGTTACGATCTTTCTCTTCTTCTTTTTTGTGTTCCGCTGTACGCCGTCCACTTTTCCAACAACCGCCTCTTTGACCTCGTTTTTTCTGCACCATTCTACGAATTGTCTTGTGGTTTTGTGGATGGCGTCATTCAGTTGGCGTTCGCTTTTGCTGAGTATGTATTTTTTAGCCCGGTTGTATTTTTTCCATTGCCGGCTGCCTTTTTGGCATTTGCTCATGAGCTTCTGGATCTCGGCCAGCTTCTTGTTTCTCAGCCTGTGAGTGCTTCTTACCTTTCTTCCGGTGATAATGATTGACTTGTTTTCAGTGGTTGTTGCCGTGATGGAATGAATTTCTCCCAGGTCAACGCCTGCGGTCTGGCTGCCTTGATTGTCCGCTGCCGCTTGTCCATCATCATAGCTCATAGAAATCATCAGTTTCCGGTCATACACCAGCTCGATTTCCTTGATGTCCGCATCAGGCAACTGCGGGACGGTGATTTTGATTGGCTGCTGGCGTTTGCCGTTTTGGATACCCAGACTTAAGTGGATCGTGTTGCCCTCAATTTTGAACGCTTGGTCTACCCATTTGGTGTTGAAGTGCTTCTTCTTTTTGTAAGGGTATTTGGTAGGGAGACCTTGCTTTCTGGCTTGTTTTGCGCTATCTCTGGCAAAAAGATATTTATGGCAAACCGCCTGTACAGACTGGGAATGCAGTGGAAACTGATTTTTGAGCGCCGCTTGAAGTTCCGTTTTTCCGGTCCATTTTCCATCGTGCTGCAGGGCATAGTCTTTGGCTACCGACAAGCAATGATTCCAAACTTCTGCTGAAATCCGGTTACACGCAAACAGCCGTTCCAGATCCGTTTTGGAGGTGTGAAACGGTGTTTTGACACATCGGATCACCTGATTTTCGCCTCCTTCCCTTGATTCTCGATGTACGCCTTTAGTACCTCCAAAGGAGCGCCGCCCACAGTAGTTAGGCAGAAGCTTTGCGACCAAAAATATTCTTTCCACAGCTTCGTTTTGACTTCGGGGAAGTCTTTTTTGATGAGGCGAGAACTGGCACTCTTATAGGCATTGATAAATTTGGATAGTTCGGTTTTGGGATGAGCCTTGAACAGTACGTGGATGTGATCACTATCGTGATTCCACTCGCTCAGTGTAATATGATAGTTCTCTCCAATGCGTTCAAAAATGTTCCTCGCATACTCGGAGACCTCGTCGGTGAGCACTTTTTTACGGTACTTGATACAAAGGATGAGATGGTAGTTTAGGGAGAATACTGAGTGATTATTCGAGTCTAATTTCATTGATACACCAGCCTTATATCTAACTAAGACTGATTATATCAAATGAGCTAATGTAGATCAATAATTTTCCAGGGTTGCCTGACCGATATTCATCCCCTCCCTGCGCAGAGGAAGGGAACTTCTCTCGGAATGCTGTTAAATAACACATTCAATAATATTTTCGCTGTTTGTTACCTTATACCCGAGCTTCTTATATATATTCAGTGCATTCTCATTGTTCGCCCGGAGTTCAAGATGGGTTTCGTCCATCCCCTTGCCTGCCAAATAATCCATTCCTCGGCTAATTAGATATGTTGCTAATCCCTTTCCACGCCATTCAGGTAACACGAAGATTTGTTCCGTAGAAGCTCTGTTTATCTCTTCGTTCATATTTTTTTCTTCATCCCAGTAGAGCATAATACTGCCAATTAATTGCCCCTTATTAAATGCAGACAATGTTGTGCCCACTGCCCACAGTCTAGATAACATGAAATGCTTTACTCCCTCTATATTCCATGGCTTCTCAGGAAAAGCTACATTGTAAGCTCGAACGTAATCTTCTATTTCTTTATCTTCGTTCATCTTCCACTCCTTCACTTCAATCTGATCAGGATTAGGATAATACTCAATGGGCTCAGCAAGATTTCTAGCCATATGATAAATCCCTTCATTTACTATAAAACCATTAGAAAGCACATACTCTGAACTTTCCTGTTCGGACGGGAAAAAGGTAAAGCAAATTTTGGTCTTTTTTTTAACTGCATCTTTCTTGATTTCACTTACTCTGTTCATTAAATGTTGAAATAACCGCTCTCTTAATGCCGCATGATCCGCAGTTAAGGGATTATACTTAATTTCCACCCAAAGTATATTCTCCGCACTATCGCTACTGTCTGCTGCCATTATAGGATAAATAGAGGAATATCCCTCCAGCAGACCTTGCCCGTTCAATGCACAGAACATATTCCCGTTGTCAAATTCGGGGGAAAGGTACGCTTCTCCTGGAATTACTGATGTTTCAGGGAACACTTTGTTGTACGCTACTTGAACGTTATAAATGCTGGAGACGTCTTCCGGAATAAAGTTTCGAATTATGTAATTGTTCAATCTATTAACCCCATTTCAAATAAATAACTTATTATTCTTGAATCAGAACTCCATTATTCCCATAATTGTAAATATAGAACTAGCTAAAGAGATTGTCCAGCTCATCCTGTGTCAAATATTGTTATTTCGAAATCGGAGATAGTAACTTCAATTTCTTCTTTAGAACAGCAAGGATTACCCTTAGCTCCCTATCTATAATTTTGTTATTTCGGGTAAATTGTTTAATAGCCAAAAGAAGTGCTGTAACTATTAACTCTCTTGATTCCGTACTGTACGCTTGATTCGCCTTTGTTTTTAACAAATCTGTCTCAAACTCACTAAGTTTCGCAACTACATTATCCGTATGTTTATAGGTGTCTGGACCCATATCATAATCAGGAGAATACGAATATAATTCATCCGTCGCGGCCAGTAACCACTAAGATGATTCTTCATTGCCAATATGCCTTCTTCTATTTGTTCCAACAGTAAATACATATCATTTAAGAAAATCCTCCATGATACTCCACATCTAAGCATTTTCAGCCCTTCTCCGATAAACTCCAATCAAGTCAGACTCCTTTCTGTCCTTAACAAGTATCATTGAGCTTACATCTGAATGATGAATTTGAATTCACTTTATAGTACGATATAATAGGAAACAAAGGTCGTGAAGTACACGCCGCTTACATGCAATATCCATCTGAATTGATTTCAGGAGGGCATTGTATTGAAGCGGTTTTTTTGTGGAAATAAATTAACACTCGATTTATGAGTTAAGGGGGAGCATAGCGATGTCGCGATTTGAGCAGCAATACGGGGAATGGTTAAAAAGCAATCTGGAGAAAGAGAGTAACCACAGGCGAAAGGAGTTACTGGGTAAAGGGTTAGGCCACGGAACGGTTGAGTTCCTCCGCACGGTATGGTTCCCGGCAATCGGGAATTTGGATCATCTGTTTCCCGAATGGGAAGTACGCGATTTCAATAACGGCTACCGCTATCTGGATTTGGCTTATATGCCTGGAGGTGTGAAAGGCGGGATTGAGATTCAAGGCTATGGACCGCATGCCAGAGATCTGGATGTCAGACGGTTCAAGGATTTATGCCGCCGGCATTGCTTGCTAGCCCTGGATGGTTGGACCTTTCTCCCCATCGCTTATCCTTCGATTGTCGAAGAGCCCAAGCAATGCCAGCAGTTGGTGCTGTCTTTTATAGGTAAGTTCATCGCGACGGATGTTTCTTCCACGTTAACATGGCTGGAAGCGGAGACTCTGCGTTTCGCAAGACGTGTGCTCAGGGCGTTCACACCCTTGGAACTTGCACATCATCTCAAAGTCACCGACAGACATGCCAGGCGAATTCTACATCAGTTGGTTGAACAGCAGTTAATGGATATCGCAGGTGGACAGCAGCGCAAACGGACGTACCAGCTAAGAGTATAAATAAATATCCGGTGGATGGATTATACATAGAATAGGGTAAGATTATCTGAAATTCTTGAAGGCGTCGTAACGGCGGAAGAGTCATCGACTTCGCAACGGACCGAGGAGCTCTTATTTCCACCAAAAGCACTTTTTCGTCAAGCTTGTGGACTCAGATGCAGCTATTTGCTGATATTCGCTCGAAATATGCCTGGTGGATAGGGAATTAGCGCGATACGGTCCGTTAGCCCGGTTAAATGTGCCAAATAGAGAAAATAAGGGCTGTGCGGTCCGTGGTGGTCATGAATAGGAATTTAGGAAACCGAAGGCTAAGTAGCGGAATTTGGGAATTTTGGAATAGACCTTTAGATTCCTCACTCCACTCCCTGCTTGATCATGTAGGTCCCGCACAACGCAAAAAACGGCATCTCTGCCGTTTTTTCTGTGATGGACTCTTAGGGACTCGAACCCCTGAATTCATCGCTGCCAGCGATGCGCTCTCTCAGCCGAGTCGGTTTCACTGCCCCCGTGATTACTTCAGTCGCAGGTCAGCTTCTTCAACTTCGCCGCTCCGATCCGAAATAAACAAGGAGATTTCTCCGTGGAAAGTTAACGTTAGCGCATGCATAGCTCTTGTGCAAGCGATATACAGCAGACTTCTGTCCATATCCGTCTTATAATTCGACGAGTCTGCGTATGGAATAATGACCTCATCGAATTCCAAGCCTTTTGCCATATGGACTGTTGTTACAATAACCCCTTCGTGAAACGTTTCGCTGCTGAAATCCAGCAAATGAACGGATGGATCGGTTTGGCTTAATTCCCCGTGCAGAGCTTTCGCCTGAGCTTGCGTCTTGCAGACGATGCCCAACGTACGAAACTCGGAGACCCTAAATTGCCTAATCAGCTCGCTAATTCGAATCACTTCGTTTGCGCCGTTTTCGGCTTGAATAATTTGGGGAAGGGTTCCATGCCGTTCGATTGGAACGATCTTGCTATTAGGATATATTCGCTGCGCGAATGCGATAATTTCGATGGTTGAACGATAGCTTTTTAACAATTCGACGGTATCGGCTTCGGGGAATATTTGTTTAATGCTTACGATCGAAGAGGAAGAGTACGGATTCACGGACTGATTGCTATCGCCAAGGATCGTCTTTTTACATTTGAACAATAAAGAGAGAACGGCGTACTGGACAGCGGTATAATCCTGCATCTCGTCAACCAGCAAGTGCTTGACCTCGTCGTATCCCTTCGCCCCTTCAAGCCGGATCTTCAAATAAACAAGAGGAAATACGTCTGAAAATTCAAGGGTTCTCGGTTTCCTGAGCTTGAACAATTCCGGTCTCCCTGCGTAATCGTAGAAGTCCTTGTAGATCGCGAGAAGATTTTGCGTCTTGAACATCTTTTTAACCGCTGTTTTGAGTTTGTTCACCATAGAAGCTTTCAACTTGCCGCCGTCCGCATCCCTTGCTCTTCCGGAGATGACCGTAGCCGTCTTTTCCAATCTGAGCTTTACGGGGAGCCCGGCTGAGGCTCGGTAGGTATCCGCTATTTGTTCTTTATCGACGAGCACGTCATGGAACCGAATATCGGCGGGACAAAAATAACTCTCGCTCACTTGTTCCACAAAGCCGTCCATCCTGCGAACGAAATCCACGCTGGCCTTGTACCGGATGCGCTCGATCAGGGAAACGTCCATGGACGCCGCAAGCTCCGCTACCTGTTCGTTAAAGGTCTGACACTTGCATACTCCGGCGAGCTCGTTTGCGGCGATTTCGTCGAATCCGATCTCCGCAATCTGTTCCTCGCCCAGTTCGGGCAGAACGTTCGATATATAGTCGGAAAATACTTTGTTCGGCGAGATAATCAGGATGTTCCGTGAGGTCAACGTCGTCTTGTGCCTGTACAGCAAAAAAGCAACCCGATGCAAAGCGACCGAAGTCTTTCCAGATCCAGCCACTCCCTGAATAATCAGCTCATGAGAGTATTCGTTCCGGATGATCTCATTCTGCTCCTTCTGGATGGTGGCGACGATGTTTTTCATTTTCTCGTCCGACGTTTGGCTCAGCTCCTTCTGCAGCACATCGTCGTTAATGTTCATCGCACTTTCGAGCATATACTCCATTTTGCCTTGCCGAATCCGATATTGCCTCTTTAAGCCTATCTCTCCATCTATGTCACCTTCGGGAGCGATATAGCGCGCCGGACCTACATTGTAATCATAAAAAAGGCTCGCTACCGGAGAACGCCAATCGTAGATCGCATTCTCTTGACCGGCTTCTTCGCCGAAGGAAAAAACGCCGATGTAATAGGCTTGAGCTTCGTCCTGGTCGTTGGCCGCGAAATCGACCCTGCCGAAATAAGGAGCCAAGGCCAGCTTTTGAAGTCTGCTCCGCTTGACGACCGCGCTTTCTCCCCGTTCGATGGATAACGAGATGTCGACGACGTTCGCCGCCCTTTCCGCCGGATCGAGCTGATCCCTGTTCTCCCACACGTATTTTTTGGCGTCAATAATCTCATCCCGGGCCGCGCGAATTCGGCCGTCCAAGTCCTCCAGCGCTTGGCGAATCCGGGCCACCGCCCGGTCCAAAACCATTCTTTCTTCCGCTTCCGTACGATTAACGAACATCATATCCCTCTATTCTTTGTAAAGTCACCCCTAAGTATAGAAGGAATCGAAAAAAATATAGACTTATACTTTCCCGTATATTATTATGTATTTATCGTGGGTCCAAAAAACCTTATACGAACAGAACAAACAATAAACGTCCCGGCTTCATTCACAGAAGCCGGGACGTTCTTTTATTCCGCGCGAATTTGCCCAGAATCCAATCAGGTTGTCATTTGGCAAATGCATGCTGATTATTCAGTCTGATTTAATCCCTTCAAACGCAGAGGTTACTATATTTTGCACATAAGGATCGTCCAGCTTCTCACCGATTACTAACAATCTATAGAAAATCGGCCCGTAAATCAGGTCAATGCTTAACTCAATATCAAGATTTCCCTTCAATTCCCCCCGCTGAACCCCCTGTTCCAATAGTTGTCTCGCCTCAAGCCGGCGCGGATAGAAATATCTGAGCCGGTATGCCTCTGCCAGCCCTGAATCGAACTGCCCTTCACCTATTAACTCCGTAATGATCTTACCTTCCCGGCTTGTCAAGAATCGGGCTAAATTAGTGGCGTGTATGAGTACATTATTGAATGCTGAGCCTGTGTCGGGCAGCGGCAGTCTTTCTGCTGCAGCAGAAAGGAAGCCATCCATAACAACAGCAGCCTTGTTGGGCCACCATTTATAAATAGTGGCTTTACTCACCCCGGCACGCTCAGCAATTTTCTCAACAGTGACCGCTCCAAAGCCACTCTCCAACAACAAGTCATAGGAAGCTGCAAGAATGGACTTTTCAGTTTCAATATTACGCGGGCGCCCTCTTTTGACATTCACGGAAATCCCCTCCAATAGAAAACTATACGTTCATTATACATAATATCCGGCAAAAAGAAAAAATAAAAACTGACTATTTACAAAACTGTACGTTCAGTATATTATAAAGACATGAATTAGCGAACTATACGTTCAGTATTTATTTTACGAGGAGGATTATTATGCAAACAGAACAAGTAATGGAGGGTAAACGAATTTCGAGTTGGATCACGCTGCTGTTAGCAGCTGCATGCGGCCTTATCGTTGCCAATCTGTATTATGCCCAAACACTGGTCGGACCGATCAGCGCCGCTACGGGTCTTTCTTCCGACGCAGCAGGACTAATTGTCACTTTAACTCAAATCGGTTATGTCGTAGGGCTGCTGTTTATCGTACCGCTTAGTGACATTATTGAAAATCGGCGTCTTGCGGTCTTATCGCTGCTTGTTGTTGTATGTGCTTTGATTGCGGCAACATTCACACCTAATGCGATATTGTTCCTCACTGCGTCCCTATTCATTGGACTCGGATCTGTGGTGGCCCAAATACTGGTACCCTATGCTACCTATTTATCGTCTGAAGAGCAGCGCGGACGTGTGGTGGGGAACGTGATGAGCGGACTTTTGCTCGGAATCATGTTAGCCCGGCCGGTAGCAAGCTTTATAGCCAGCCTTTGGGGATGGCACGCAGTATTTGCATTGTCGGCGGTTATTATAGCTCTTTTGTCGCTTCTGTTGTCGCGTATTCTTCCTGAGCGCAAGCCTTCACCTACGATGAATTATGGCGAATTAATCGTTTCATTGGGTGCTCTATTAAAACAAACCCCTGTATTACGCCGCCGGGGCATTTATCAAGCCTGCCTATTCGGTGCCTTTAGTCTCTTTTGGACTACGGCTCCTTTACGCTTGGCGGATGATTTCGGATTGTCCCAGCAAGGCATTGCATTGTTTGCTTTAGCCGGTGTGGGTGGTGCAGTAGCAGCGCCGATTGCCGGAAGACTGGCGGACAAAGGCTGGACCCGATTTTTGACCGGACTGGCGATGATCATCGCTGCCTTGTCCTTTTTGCTGGCATACCTTTTTCAAGGCAATTCAACAACGGTTTTAGGACTGCTCGTGCTTGCCGCTATCACGCTGGACATGGCTGTATCGGGAAATCTTGTGCTTGGACAGCGTGCGATTTACACATTGGGGAGTGAAGCGAGAGGACGTCTAAACGGACTGTTCATGTCCATCTTCTTTGTTGGCGGAGCGATTGGCTCGTCTTTAGGCGGCTGGACTTATGCTCACGGCGGATGGAGCTTAACCTCCCTGGTAGGAATGATCCTGCCGATTCTAGCTTTTCTGTACTTTCTTACGGAAAAAAGAGCTTAATCAGAAACCTGAAGTTGTAAGGGCGATGCAGCCGAGAGGACTTAACCCCGTTAGCATGATGCGCTGTCAAGCACACACATGGCCATTTCGGACTGGATCCGAAATGGCCATGGAGTAGTTAAGGCTGGTTTCTGCCCCCGGTACTCGGCATGGAGTCAGCTCAGCGTAGCAAGAGCCTCCCGCGTGAACGGCTGCAGATCTTCGGTGCGGTCATCGCGGATCTTGGCCGCCCAGGCCGGGTCGCTCAGCAGCGCGCGACCGACGGCGACGAGGTCGAATTCCTTGCGCTCCAGACGCTCGATCAGATTGTCGATGCCGGCAGCCCGCCCGCCCTTGCCTTCCTCGAACAGGCTGGTGAAGTCGGAGTCCAGGCCGACCGAACCAACGGTAATAGCCGGCTTGCCTGTCAGCTTCTGCGTCCAGCCCGCTACGTTGAGGTCTGATCCCTCGAACTCGGGCTCCCAGAATCGGCGCGAGGAGGCATGGAAGATATCGACGCCTGCCTCAGACAGCGGTGTGAGGAAGCGCTCCAGCTCCTCTGGATTCGCAGCTAGTTTGACGCTGTAATCAACCGGCTTCCATTGGGAGAAGCGGAAGATAATCGGGAAGTCGGGGCCGACCGCGGCTCGTACCGCCTCGATAACCTCCACCGCGAATCGGGTGCGGCCAACGAGATCGCCGCCATACTCATCCGTCCGCTTGTTGGTGACGTCCCAGAAGAACTGGTCAATGAGGTAGCCGTGCGCACCATGTATCTCTACTGCGTCAAAGCCGATGCGCTTCGCGTCAGCTGCGGCTTGGGCATATGCCTGCACGAGACCGTGAATCTCCTCAACCTTAAGTGGCTCTGATACCGGCTCGCCAGTCAGGCTGAGGCCAGACGGCCCGATCGGGTCGGCATTTGATTCCGGGAATTTCTCCCTCTCGCGGGCCGTACCGGTATGCCAAATCTGCGGAGCGATTTTCCCGCCGGCTTCATGCACTTCGCGGACGACACGCGCCCATCCTTGGAGAGCTTCCTCCCCGTAAAAATGCGGCACGCCGTGATCAGCAGCCGCAGCCGGATGGTTAATGACTGTTCCTTCAGTGATGATGAGGCCGACGCCGTTTTCCGCCCTCCGCCGGTAATATCCGGCCACGTCGGGACCTGGAACACCTGCCGGTGAAAAGCCACGGGTCATTGGGGCCATGACAATACGATTTTCAAGCTTCAGTCGTCCGCCTTCAAAAGGCTTGAACAGCGCCTCTGCTGATTTGGATAGGGTCATTTTATTCTCTCCTCACTTTAGGGTTGTTTGTTTATCTATAAATATAAATATATGGATTAATAAACAAAAATGCAAGCCCTACGGGGAAAACTCTTGGAACTACTTCTTCTTGGCCTGCAATCCCGCCGCAAAATCCTCCAAAAAGGCAGCGATCGCCTCCTCATTTCGTCTGTAATAAGTCCATTGGCCATAGCGGCGGGACTCCAGCAATCCGGCCTTCTGCATAGAGGACAGGTACGAGGAGATGACCGACTGCGCCAGACCGGATTTTTCCTGAATGCTTCCCACGCAGACACCGCCCGGGAACTCTTCTTTAATGACGGTCGGCAGTTTCTCATTCATCTGTTCCGGCTCCCGCAGCCAGCAAAGGATGTTGAGACGGGTTTCATTAGACAGAGACTTCAGCACCGTAAGTATATCTTCGTTATTCATTCTTGACTCCCACTCCTGGTTGGTTTGTTTCCAGTATACCAAAAGTCCTGCTCATGAGAAAAATATAAAAAGAAAAACCCTTCTATTCAGAAGAGTTTGGTTTGAGGGTATAATGCGGTCGAGAGGACTCGAACCTCCACGGGGGGTTAGCCCACACGGACCTGAACCGTGCGCGTCTGCCAATTCCGCCACGACCGCATATGAAGTAGATACATCTGTAATCGCTGTAATAATGAATATACTCTTTCCCCAAATGAAAAGCAACAAATTTTTCACACTTCTGTTATTCGTCTGTGATATCGAGAGCTAACCGTAAGGAATCGCAGGACTAGGCCAGACTAGGTAGAGACTCAAAATGAACTTACACCGGTTTTGGGCCGTGCCGCCCAGCATACAAAGCATACAACGAAGGGCTGTCCCCTAAGTCATCAAAAATGACCTGGAGACAGCCCTTCGCCCTTCCTAAATTTTAAATTTCTCCATCAATTCCTGCAGCTCCCGCGCGCTCTTCGTATTCTCGTCCGCCATTTCAGCTTCTTGATACGTCTTCTCCACGATATCGGAGGTCTTCTCGGCAATATCTTGAACGCCTGCGGCGCTTTCCGAAATCGTCGCGGCGACCTCGTTAATTGCAATCGTAATTGCAGAAACCGTCTCGCTCAAATGACTGGCTGAATTCTCAAAATCGTTCATCAGATTGCTTACCAACTCAGCATCCTGCTTGTACTGCTCACCTACTTCTTTCAGCTTATCGTAGTCGCTCAGTACCGTCCCGTCGATGAAGGACAGCAGATCCTCCGAGCTGTTCTTCAACTGACCGACGGAAGTATGGACTCCTTTTACGATATCCTGAATGCCCGACGCGGTCTCCGACGACTTCTCCGCCAACTTGCGGATTTCCCCGGCCACAACGGCAAAGCCTCTTCCTGCTTCTCCCGCCCGGGCCGCTTCAATCGCCGCATTAAGCGCGAGCAGATTCGTCTGGCTCGTTATATCCATAATCGTCTTCGCCAGTTCGTTGATCTGGGTAATTGTGCCGGACTCTTCAATCGCCTTCTCCATCTTAACGCGAACAGAATCGTATATCCCTTTGGCATACACTGTGGACTCGTTCATACCCTGCCTCAGGGCCAAGGCACGGTCAGTAATGTCGGCTGAAACTCTCCCGCCTTCCTTGGCCCTTTGGGCCATTTCGCTGACATTAATGTCAACCTCATGAATCGCGGCAGTCATCTCCTCAGAGGATGCAGCGGTTTCTTCCATACCTGCGGACAGTTCCTGTGTCGTCGCTCCGTTGTCATGGGCGTTCTCTCTGACTTCAACGGCCAGCCGTTCGAGCATCTCCGCATTGTTCAGAACTTGGCCGGAGATATTCATCATACTGCCCGCCATATCCCGCAGCACGCTGCGGGTCCGGACCGTCGCTTTGGCGATGATGCCGGTCTCATCTTTATTTTTCAATAGATATTCGTATGTGCTGTCATGTCTCAGGTCCAGTTCGGCCGTCTTATTAATCAGTTCGGTAAGCTTGGTTATTGGTACAGCTATTCTATGGGAGGTGAACAGACCGATCATCAGGGTCAGCACCAGACTGATAAGACCGAGCAGCACGATGAAGGTCGTCATTTCATTGACCGGCTGCATGATCTCGCCGACATCTCCTGTCAGCACCAATGTCCATTTAGTCTCTGGCAGTACGGTATAAGCCGCCTTCTTGGCCCTGCCATTGAAATCATAATCAATGATAGCATCGGCCGGCTGTTCCCCTTTCTGAACGCGGGCTACTATCGCTTTAACCGATTCATTCTCCACTGGTTTACCGATCTTTTCCTTAGTCGGGTGATAGAGCATCATCCCTTTGTCATCAACCAAGTATGCATAGCTTGATTTGCTGTTCAACACCTTCGCGTCGCCCAAATAGGTCGTCAGGCTGTCCGCATAGACGGCGGATACCGCAAATCCCACCATTTCTCCATTAGCTTTAATCGGATGGATAAATGCGAGAACATATGCGCCGGTCGCCTTGGACTTCAGCGTCTCGCTGATCACGGGTTCTCCGGTCGCGAGCACTTTCTTCGCATAGGCCCGGTCGGCAAAGCTTTTGCCCACCAGTGAAGTATCGCTATCGGCAATAGCTGTACCGTTCATATCGGCGATAAGCACGTGCTCAAGGTTGCCCGCATCCTTAACCACTCCCTGCAACCTGGCAATAATGGAGTCTCGAAGATCATTATCGGCAGTTCCGCTTTGCGCCTGAACCAGCAGCTGCGTTATGTCGCGCTCACCCGCGATCAGGGCCAGATTTCTTTGCTCCTTCTCGATCATGGCGGCAATCGTATCCGACTTGCTCGAATTCAGATGCAGCATTGATGCACTGGTCATGGATGCCAAAGTACTGGATGATTTGGAATAGCTGAAAATTCCCATTACAATGGTGGAGAACAAGCTGACAGCGAGAATCATCAGAGAAAGCTTTGTACGGATTTTCATTTTTTACACCCTTTCGGCACATTCGGTACTTATGTCGGTAACCGCCGCTCTTAGACAGAGATTACTATTGCTCTTATCGGTATTTATTTCGAAAATGAAAAGAGTATTCGACAAAATCCGCAAAATTAACCGAAAAATTTGATTATTTACGTTCGAATGAAATAATCGGTACGCAAACGGCAAAAATCCGCCGAGACGAAGATGAATTCGCCTGGCGGATTTTTTATTCATTCCTATGCTTACGGAGCTTAATTTTTATTCACATTCTGGTAGCTGGCTGTTCCCCCAAACACGTTAAGTCCGAAATAACCGCTGGTGAACGTGGCGTCGTTTACATCTATGACCGGTGTTGAAGCGCCATCGAAGTACACCTTAATATTCGTCCCCGAGGTCACGATTTTAACATGATAGGCCGTACCGGAAATAATCGTCGCCGGGACGTTAGCTAGCATCTGACTGGAGGAGAAACCGCCATTCAGCTTGTAGAACAGCCGCAGCGCCTTGATATTAGGATCGATGTTAAAATAATAACCGCTTGAGCCGTCGGCGTTGGCCCGGAAAATCATCGAACCCGCTCCTCCGGCCCGGTCCAGCTTCACATCCGCTTCATAAGTAAAGTCGGCGCCGCTTACACCGGACATGTAATTGCTGTCTTTATCGAATGTGCCGGAGATGCCGTCGCCCGTGACCTTCCAGGAGTCCGCAGGAGTACTGTTCCAGCCGGTTAAATTCGTTGTAAAAGAGCCCACCTCGACGACTGTCGACGAGGCAATTCCGCCATCCTGCGTCGTAGCGGTTATGACGGCTCTGCCCTGCGCCTCTGCCGTGACGTTTGCGCTGACCGAATCGGCCTGAGCTACCGACGCTACCGCCGAATTACTGGAGCTCCACACCAGTGTCTTATTGGTTGCCGAGCGCGGAAGCACATCCGCGTACAGCCGGTAGACGGAGCCTGCCGCCAGTTGAACACGGGTTTGGTCCATGACAACCTTCTGCGGCGAAGAGCCGGAGGCGGGTTCGGACCGCCAGACATTATCCAGCGGATAAACATCCAGCGAGACGATTTTGACATCGCCGCCGGTCGTATAAAAGCTAAGGCCGGTACGTGCCGATCCGGGGAAAATCATATCCGAGAAGACCGCTTTACCGTCGTTTCCGAATGCCTCGACAGAGGATTGATCAACGTAAATCCGCATCTTGACTTTGCCATTTTCCAGCGGAAGAACCGTACTTTGTACGGGATGGAAGTTGGCCGTGAACCCGTCTGCTCCTGCGGATGAGCGATCCACGAACATTTCAGACGAACCTGTCTTATAGCCAACGACCGTCTTCTGGCCTCCGCCTTCCCGAAGCTGGAAGCCGAATTCGGATGCCGTACTGCCCGTTGGCAGCTCCAGCACCGCATCGATTTCATAGGCCGTGCCCTTAACCGCCGCGAGCGGATTCGCGCTCGCCGGAGTCACGGTAACGTCGCTTATCGAGGTTGCCGCACCCCGGAGCGCATCCATTTCAGTGACAGGCGTCTCCGTAAGCCGGATGCCGGTTCCGGCAATGTCGGTCAGCTTCAGTTCCCGTGGCACGGACATCTGACCGTTCCACGGGGAGGTCGGGAAGCTGAAGGGATAATCCCAGTTCGACATCCAGCCGATGGAGATCCGGCGCCCGTCGGCCGCAGGGATTCCGTCGAACGTCATCGCCGCATACATATCCTTCCCCTGCTCGGTCCGCAGCACGGTTGACGCCGGATTGTCACTGGTAAAGGTCGTACCGTCAAAGCTGCCGACGAAATACTCCGACGCCGAACCCTGCGTAGCCGGGACTGCGCCGGTGCTCAGTACCAGCACCCATTTCTTGTTCGCTGAGTTGCCGTCAACGGGCAGCTGGAACAGGTCAGGGCATTCCATGATGCCTCCATGCAGATAAGCGCCATACCCGAACGTACTGGCATACGTCCAGTTTAGAAGATTTGTCGATGTATAGAACCGGACATTGTCGTTCCCCGACACAACCATGACCCACTTCGAATGATCGGCATCCCAGACAATCTTCGGATCGCGGAAATCCCAATTCCCGTTGCTCCCTCCGGGATTCTCCACCACCGGATTGTTCGCGTAATCCGTCCATGTGCGTCCTTTGTCGCTGCTGTACGCGATGTGAATCTTTTGGTTGCCGTTAGGCTTTTCCGGGTTAAATGAAGTGTAATAAGCGATTATGCCGGAGCCGCCAGGGAACAGACCGGAAGAATTATTCAAATCCACCACAGCCCCGCCTGACCATGCATCGCCGGCGTCATTTCTTGGAATGGCGATCGGCAGATGCTTCCAGTGGACCAGATCGGTACTCACCGCATGAGCCCATTCCCCTTCCTGCTGATGAAACATATGATATTCTCCTTGGTAGTAGACCAATCCGTTCGGGTCGCTCGACCGGTTTCTTGTTTCTGTAAAATGGTACTGCGGCCGGTACGTTTCGTTGTAATATTGGCTTAAATCCGCAGCATACACATCTTGAAAATAAGCCGTCCCATTGAATGCGTTCAGCCCGATGACGCCGGACGTATAGGCCGAATCAGTCGCGGAAATAACCGGCGTCACCCCGCCGTCCACATAGACCTTGATGCTGGAACCGCTTGCAATAATTTCCACATGATAGACCCGCCCGGTATCAATGCTCATGTTGGCCGTGGCAATCGTGCTTCCCCCGCTGCGGTTGAACAGACGGACACGGTCCAGATTCGGGTCGATGTTCAGCACGTATCCCCCGCTTGATGCGGATGCGGCGCGGAACACAAGGCCCGCTGTGCCGTGCGATGTTCCGTTATCGACCGAAAGATCGCCTTCCAGTACAAAGTCGGACATCCCCGTTGCCGCTACATTATAGGTATCCGAGCTTCCGGAGCTTGTCCCCTTGAACCCGCCAAGCTGCGGAATCCAGCTGCCGCCGCCTGAAGGCGTCCAGCCCTCCAGATTCGTCTTCAGGGTGCTGATCAGAATATTTTGAAATACCGCCGAACCGTTATATACGCCTATCCCCGCAAAGCCCTGTGTATAAGAAGCGTCCGTGACCGTGAGCAGCGGATTATATCCGGTGGGATTCAAAAAATCATACTGCCAATATATTTTGATTGAGGAACCCTGGGCCTTGATCCGGACGCGATAGACTTTGCCGGTGTCCACCTGCGTATCCGCCTGCGCCAGCGTGACATTTCCATCCGTCTTATACAGCCTTAAGCGGTCCAGGTTCGGATCAATTTGCAGTCCGTAAGCCTGCGTCCCGTCCGCATTCGAACGGAACAGCAGCGTGCTCAGGGCATACGGGTCGTTGATCTGCACATCTGACTCGTAGGTGAAATCATTCGAGCTTGTGGCAGAGATGGCCGCAATGTTCTGATTGGAAGCTGCCGTCCCCTTCCAGCCCTGCGAAGTCAGGTTCCATGTACCCGAAGCATTCCAGCCCGTCACATTCGTATTGAGCACATTCACATAGACGTTCTGGAAATAGGCGGTTCCATTATATACATGAAAGCCCGTAAGCCCCGAGCTATATTTGGAATCGCTTACAGAGAATGCCTGCGCACTGTCTGCATATACTTTTAGCGAGCTCCCGTCGGCGGCAATCTTTAGATGATAAGAGCTGCCGTCGCTCATCGTCTTGGAAAAAGGCGTATCCAAATCGGTTCCCGTAGCATAATCAAACAGACGAATGCGGTCCAGGTTCGGGTCCAGACTGAGCACATAACCTTTCGAACCGTTCGCGCTCGCCCGAAAGACCAGCGAGGCCACGCCATGCGGTGATGAAGCGTCCACTTTCACGTCAGCTTCGTATACGAAGTTCGCTCCCACCGACGTCGTCGACATATTAAACGCATTGTCCGAGCCCGGACTGACCCCGCGCAGGCCGTTCGTCCCATCCTGCGTCCATGTTCCCGACACAGGCAAATAGCCGGGCGTATTGCCGGCCCATCCCGCCGCCAGAGCGGACCCGGGAGAACACAGACCCGACAACCCCAATGCAAGCGCTAACAAAAATGCTGTTAATTTAAATCTCGATCTTCTCATACATTCGCTCCTTTAATATCAAATGAGCAAGACCGGACGTTCGCCGCCTCGGCCTTGCATTGTTGCCTTGTTATAAATTTGGACGGCATGTTATCCGTATGCAGCCGCTAGAGCCAGCCGCAGCGATGGATTACTCTGTGACCGGCGCTCCCTTAACCAGCTCCTCAATCTCCTCGTGAGAGGCGAGTGAAGCGATGGCTCCAAGGCGCGTCGTCGCCAGAGCTCCCCCCGCATTTGCATAGGCCAATGCCTTCCGCAGCTCCCCGTCGCTCCACTCCCATGCTGGCAGGCCATTCTCCAGCATAGTGCCGATGAACGCACCCATGAAGCCGTCTCCAGCTGCGGTCGTGTCCACCGCGACAACCGGATAGGAGGCTGCTCTGCCCCCGGTCTTCCGGGTCCGGTAATAGGAGCCTTCTGCACCGAGCGTCACAAGCAGAAGCTTCACCGGGAACCGCTCCAGCAGTTCCTCCGCCCCGGCCTCCAGCTCGCTCTTTCCCGTGAGAAAGAATAGCTCCTCCTCCGACACCTTGACGACGTCCGCCTCCTTAAGACCTTCTTCCATCGTCAGCTTGGCATGCAGGTTATCCTGCCACAGCGCCGGACGCCAATTCGGATCAAAAGTGATCCAGGCGCCCCGTTCTTTGGCTTCCCTTACAGCGCCCAATGTGGCGCTGCGGGACGGCTCGGAAGTCATCGAAACCGAGCCGAAATGGAATACCTTGGCACTTCCGAGAAGCGAAGAGTCGATTTCCTCGAAGGCAAGAGCCTCGTCCGCTCCGGGCTGCCGGCAGAAGTGAAACGACCGCTCCCCGCCTTCGCCCAAATGGACGAAGGCCATCGTCGTATGAGCACGGTCTGTGAACACCAAGCCTTTGTCGTCAATCCCTTCCTTTCTCAGCGTGTCCTGCAGAAAATGTCCGAAAGGATCATTGCCCACCTTGCCGATAAACGCCGTCCTCTTGCTGAGCCGGGCAAGCGCGGCCAGCACATTCACCGGCGCTCCTCCCGCATTGCGCTCGAACAGCGGATTACCCGCCGGAGAGATGCCTCCTGGTGTAAAATCGATCAAAAATTCGCCAATCGCTACCGCATCGTAAGTCATCATTTAACGCTCCTGTCTATAGTTAATTTGTGGGCCTCTTTAGCCCTTCACACCTGACATCGTAATGCCCTGGATGTAATAACGTTGAAGGAACAAGAAAATAATCAGAATCGGCACAGTAGAGATTGTGCTTGCCGCAAGAATCTTCGACCAATCCGTTCCCTCTGCCGAGGAGAACGCGGCTATAGCGACCTGAATCATCTGCTTCTTGTCGTCGTTGATGACGATCAGCGGCCACAAATAGGAATCCCAGTTGCCAAGGAAAGTCATAAGTCCCAGCGTGATCATAGGAGGTACAGCCGCAGGCAGAACAATTCGGAGAAAAGTACGCGGCATGGACGCTCCGTCGATTTTGGCAGCCTCCAGAATTTCGTCCGGGACCTCCGCGAAGAACTGCCGCAGCAGGAAAATGCCGAATACGGACAGCATCGAAGGAATGATCAATGCTTTGTAAGAATCAAGCCAGCCGAAGTTATGCATAAGCAGATAGTTAGGCACGAGCGTTACTTCCCCGGGAATAATCATGGCTGACATGAACAGGGCGAACACTACTCCCTTGCCCCGGAAACGCAGCTTGGCAAAAGCAAAAGCGGACATGGCATTGATCAGCAGTACAAGCACCGTAACGATGGAAGCCACAAACAGCGTATTGCCGATGTAAGTTAGGAACGGATTGCGTTCATTGAAAATGACGTCTTTAAAGTTCTGCAGTGTAGGATGCACCGGCACGAACAAATGGATATTGAAGCTGTTCGAGTATTTGAACAATTCCGCATAGGGGCGGGACGCCCCCGATATCATCCAGAAGATCGGAATGATCGACACAATGGCAAGGATGATCATTATTGTATATTTGACAAAGCTTGCAATACGGCTCATCTCTTTCCCTCCTAGTAATCCTGATTCCGGAACAGTCTCATTTGCACCAGCGAAATGACGAGTACGATCGCGAACAGGATGAACGCCGCCGCTGTTCCGTAGCCCATTTGCATTTGCTTGAATGCCATTTGATAAATATAGAAGACTGCGGTTTCAGTCGCTCCGTTCGGCCCGCCGTTGGTAAGAACGAATACCAGACCGGAAATCTTGATGGCATCAATCGTGGTAATGATGACTACAAAAGCTGTGGTGCGGTTAAGCAGCGGAAGCGTAATCCGGAAGAACTGCTGGATTTTGCTGGCCCCGTCGACTTTAGCCGCTTCGTATAAATCCTGGGGAATGTTGTTCAGGCCCGCCAGGAAGATGATCATGAAGAACCCGACGGCTTTCCACATGCCAAGCATGATGACACCATTCATCGCCGTGTCCGGATTGGACAGGAAATTCGTCGTCGGCAGATGCAATAGCTCCAGGAAATTGTTCAGCAGGCCGTATTCCTTGTTGTAGATCAGTTTAAAGACCGTCGCGGCTACCGCCGTCGAGACAACAACCGGAATAAAGTAGATCGTTCGGAACAGGCCGGTTGTGGCCACCTTTTTCTGGATTAGCAGCGCCATCCCAAGCGAAATAGATGTCTGAATCGGGATGACGATGATGGCAAAATAGAACGAATGTCTAAGGCTGGCGAGGAATGATTGATCCGTCATCAGCGTTCGGTAATTGTCCAGACCGACAAAGCTTCGGGTGCCGCCGACCAGATTATAATTTTGAAAGCTGATAATGAACGCCTGCAGCATGGGGTAGAACACAAAGATCATCAGCAGGGCGAACGAAGGAAGCACGAACCACCATGCGGTCATCTCTTCGCCGTTCAAAAAGGAACTCCGGCGTTTCTTCGGTAAAGTATTTGCCCCAGGAGGTTTAGTGGCTGTTGTGGTGCTTGACATAAGTTACCTCATCTCCAATCCTTCCGCCGCTTCGGGTCCGCTGCCCCGCGAAGTGCAGGGAAGTACTACCATGCGGCGGATTATTTTTATTTAATGTCTACGGCTTGTAAACGAATGCGCTGAGCACGGAAAAGATTTTGCCGTCCGGAGTCCGCGCCTTGATCTCCGCTTGCCCTTCCTTGATTCCCTTGACGACCGCCGTCGTTCCTCCGTCGCTCACAACCTTTGCGACCGTCTCGTCGGATGATTCCCAGACCAGCTTCTGCGGCGCGGTATATGGCAGCACTCCCGCGATGGCCTGCGCACTCCCGCCGGCCGGCACATCTACGCTGGATTTATTCAGCACAACCCGCAGCGGATTTGTTCCATCCGGCGCTTCGTCCCGCCATACGGACTTCAAGGGATAGAACGCAGCGCTTTCCAATTTGGCGCTGCCTTTGGAGAGATACAGCTCCAGGCCGCTGCTTGTGGTATCCGGAAAGATAATGCTTGAGACTACCGTGGTGCCGTCTCCCGAGAACACCTCCAGCGTGGATTCGTCCACATAGAGGCGCAGCTTGACGGTCCCGTTCTCCGGCTTCAGCGGAGCTTCCACCTTCTCGGCAAAGCCCGGTTCAAACGAGCTGTCTCCCGATTTGCTTCGGTCGATCGTCAGGGTGGAGGAAGCCGCCTTGTAGGAAATGACCGTCTCCTGTCCGCCTCCTTTTCTTACCTTGATACCGAATTCCGCATCGGCTCCGACATCAAAAGCCGCATCCAGCTCATATGACGTGCCCAGCAGCCCGGCAAAGGGGTTGGTTCCCTTAGCCAGCTCCTGCGCCGGTATCTCCACCAGCTTGCCCCGAAGAGCGTCCAGTTCCTTGGCCGGCTGCTGCGCAAGCCTTAAGCCTTCTCCCGGAACTTCTTTGAGCGTCAGGACGCGCGGCACGGACATATTGCCTTTCCAGGAATCTGTTGGCATATTGAAGGGATAACGCCAGTTGGACATCCAGCCTGTATAAATCCTCCGGCCATCGCTTTCGGGAATGTCGGAGTAGGAGACAGCAGCGTAGAAATCCTTCCCGTAATCGGTCCAGAGCACCTTGGAGGGCTCGTTCTCATTCGTGAAGTTCTTGCCGTCGAATGAACCGACGAAATACTGCGCAGTGGAGCCTTTGGTCGCCGCGTTGTTGCCGATGCTCACTGCAAGCACCCACTTCTTCTCCTTCGTGCCTTCAACCGGAAGCTCGAACAGGTCCGGGCATTCCCATACCGCTACATGCGAACCTTGATCCGCTCCGAACTCGCCGGTCATCTCCCACTTCTTCAGATCAGGCGAGGAATAGAACCTGACTTTGTTGTCCACAGAGACGACCATCGTCCATGATTTGGAAGGTTCATACCAGAACACCTTCGGGTCTCTGAAATCCTTGAGGCCAGGGTTCGGGATGACGGGATTCCCTTCATACTTGGTCCACGTCCGGCCTCTGTCGGAGCTGTAGGCGAGGCTCTGCGACTGCAATCCGCCCTTGAAATGGGTGAATATTGCAACCAGGCCTGGCTTGCCGTCAAAAAAACCGCTCGTATCCTTCCAATCCACCACTGCGCTGCCTGACCAAATCTCTCCGAGCGAATCCCGCAGCAGCGCTGCCGGCAGATGCTGCCAATGAATGAGATCCGTGCTGACCGCATGCCCCCACTGTCCGCTGTTCTGGTAGAACTGGTGATACTCCCCCTCGAAAAAGACCATTCCGTTCGGATCGCTCAAATTGCCCGTTTCCGGTGACAAATGATACTGCGGCCGATACAGCTCGGTGTAATAATTCGGGTCCTGGCTGAATTTGAAAGGCGCCGGCGTTACTTCATTTGGCGTGCTTTCACGTTCCGCCTCTCCGCCCTTGGACGAGCCTCCCTTTTCGCAGCCCGACACCACCATAACCAGAGCCAGAGCCATCAGGCATAATAGCTTATTTGTTTTTCCGCTCATGCCGTCTTCTCCTATCTTGGGTTCAAAATATAAGCTTCTCCTTGTACGATTTCATTGTAGACGACCGGCGGACTTAAAAATTTCAATATCATCGGATATTAACTTGCAATTTTTTGACCCGCTTGCCGGACGGTTGTCCAGCTTGCCGCCAAGCCGGAGCAGACGGCAAAAAGCCGTTTTCAAGCAGCAAAAAAACCGCACCCCGGCGGTTCATCCGCTTAGGGTACGGCCCTATTGATTATAGACAAGCAGCGGTCTATAGCAGCGCGAAAACGCCTCACCGCATGTTCAATAAATAATCTTCCCTGTATTCCTTCGGGCTTTTGCCGCATGCCTTCTTGAAGACGGTGCTGAAATAGCTGGAGCTGGAATAGCCGACAAGCATCGCGATATCCGTCAGCTTCAGTTCGTTCTCCTTCAGCAGCTGCTGGGCTTTTGCGATGCGCAGACCTGTAACATAATCGCTGAACGTAACTCCCACATGCTGCTTGAACAGGCCCGATAGATACGTTTCGTTCAAATGGAACATATCTGCCAGGGAGGACAGATTCAGCTCGTAACAGAAGTTCTCCTCCACGTATTGGCGGACGGCCTCCACGATATGCTGGCCGCTGGAAAAGCGCGTCTTCTTGACCTCTTCCATAACAAGGCCGGCCAGTTCGTCGATCTGCCCCATAATCCCTGCTCTGGATTGATAATCCGATATGGTCATTTGGCAGTTCCATAAATGTTTTTGCAGTGAGGAGTCGCCCAGCTCGAACTTCTTAGCCACCGAACTGAACAGCAGCAGCATCCGAAGGGCCAGGAATGTAAAAGCAAATACCGGCGTATCCCGTTCCGTGGAAAAAACGGTTTGCAGCTGACGGCGGAATGCCGGCATATCGAGATTTTCGATGGCTTGGACCAGCCTGCGCTCCATTTCGGGCGTAAAAGCATTCGTCAGCTCCAGCAGCCCGGTCTGCCCGCTCTCCTTGTGCTCATGCACGGTGCTCCGGCTCCAGGCCAGCATACAGGAGGCATAGCCGTTCTTCAGGGCGTCCCATCCTTCCGCCTTCTCCCCAATTCCCGCGACACTATCCACATTCAAATATTCGGAGATGTTCCGTTTCAATTCGGCGACGAATTTCTTCGCGCTGTTCTCCGGCTTGCCGTCCTCCATCATGATCAGGAAATACATCATAGAGGAGTGGGCAATCTCCGGAAACGGATAGATGCCTTCCCGCCGCGAAGCCGTCTCCCTGCACAGCATCTGGAAGGCGAGGTTCATCAGGTCCCTGCGTTCCCGGCTCACACCGAGTCTGTCCGGAGGAACCCGCATCTCCACCGCGGCAAAACGGGCTTTAAAGCCGTCCGCTGCCAGAGGAGCGAGCTGAAGCTGCTGCAGCCGCTCCTTGACGGCGGAGAGACTGTACCATTCATCTTTAACCAGCTGCAGTAAATAGTGCTCCTGCAGCATAAGCAGCTGTTCATTCTTCTGATGCCGCTCCTGTTCCGAAGCGCGGAGCCGCTCCTGCTCAGAGCGAATATCCTCGGCGATTCTGCCGAGCATCTCGGTGAGTTCCCCCCGGGCGACGGGCTTGAGCAGGTAGTCTTTGACGCCAAGCTGGATAGCCGCCTTCAAATATTCGAAGTCCGAATAACCCGACAGTACGGCTGTACGCAGTCCCGGATAGCGTTCCTTGCAGAGCGAGATCAGCTCAATACCGTTCATTTTCGGCATACGGATATCGGAGAGAAGAAGGTGGGGAAGCGGACCCTTTTCCAGCAAGTCTAGCGCTTCGCCGCCTCCGGATGCCTCATACGCAATCTGAAAACCCGCATCTTCCCAGTTAATCTTGGCTTTGATGCTGTCGCGGATGCCCTTCTCGTCATCGACCAGCATAACTCTGTACATAGCTTTCAACTCCTTATCGGCGGCAGCTTCAGTGTAATGGCCGTGCCCCCGCCTTCCTCCGATTCAATCGCAACCTCGAACAGGTCCCCGTAATAAAGACGGCAGCGTGACAGCGTGTTCCTGAGGCCAATACTGTTTCCTTTATCGTTTAATATTCCAATTCCGCTTTTTAGTTCCGTATCCGCAAGTATGCCTGAGATCATTTCCTGCGGCATGCCTATTCCGTTATCCTTGACCGTCAGCCACAGCCGGTTGTCCCGGAATGCCGAGGTCACAGCCACTTCTGCGGCTTCACCTTTTTCCAAACTGTATTTCACCGCATTCTCAACAATAGGCTGAAGAATAAATTTCGCGATATGAAGGGATTCCGCCTCAGGTTCGCTGTGGATAGAGAATATCAGTTTATCCTGGTGCCGAAGCTTCTGAATAAGCAAATAGTCGCGGATATAGCCTATTTCTTCGCTCACCTTCACCAAATCGCTGTCCAGATCAAGCGAATATCTCATCATTTTGGCCAGAGCTTCCGTCGCATCCATGACCAGATCTTCCCGTTTCATCGCTGCCAGACCGCCGATAATTTCCAGCGTGTTGTTAAAAAAATGCGGATTGATCTGCAGCAGCAGCGCTTTGTATTCGGCATTCTTGCGCCTCAAATCCGTCTCGAATTCCGTCTCGATCAAATATTTCAGCCGATGGGTCATCTGCTCAAAGACGCTGGCTACATAATGCACTTCACTCCGCCGTGTGCGCACTTTGGGCATATGCTGCAAGGCAAGGTCGAACCGCCCGTGCTTAACATGCCTCATCGCCCGCGCCATGGCGCTCAGCGGCTTCGTAATCCCGATCGACAGCCATAGGGCGACAGCGATGACAAGCACCAGCAGGCCAAGGCTTCCAAGCAGAAGCGTCTGCTTGATTTGAGTGATCTTCGCGTACAGTTCGGCTTTGGGCACTTCGCCGATAATAATCCAGTTCTGTGCAGGAAGCTTGCGGTAGAACAGCAGATAATCCGTATCTTTCTGCCGCAGTGGAAAGATTCCGCTGATTTGTCCGGCGGAGTGCGCCTTCACATAAGCCAGTCCCTCGCTGAGCACCTGCCTGCTGCCGCCGAGGTCCTGATTAAGCACGCCGGTTCCCTCCCCGGTCAGCAAAAAGGCTCTTCCGCTGCTGCCGAACCGGATTTTGTCAATATCGTCCCGCAGCAGGCTGGTCGGATAGTTGATCTTGAGAACCCCGATATTGTTCAGCGACTGAAGCTGAACGAGGGGTACGACAAGGCTGTTCACCTCGCTCTGCCGCATGCTCTCATCAATCTGGTCGCGATCTCTGTGGGCCCCGGTCCATCGGATATTGTAGCGTCTATACTGCTTGTACCAATCACTTTCCAGATAGCTTTTATCCTGCGTCCAGATTCCCCCTCCGACTTCCTTAAAGGCCGAGACGGAGATGATATTGGAGTTGTTGACGGTGTAGGATGAGAAAAAATTCCTCAATTGCTGCGTCGCCAGGTATCTCTCTCCGGTGGAGCTTCCGCCATTTAAAGTGGTTGTAATCCACTGCTGGGTAAACGGACTGCTGAGCACCTGCTTCCCGGTATCCTCGATCTGCATAAGCAGCGTACCGGCATGCGAGGCGAACTGGTCGATCGTCTGCAGCGTGGAGTTCTCAATGGAGGATTGGATCACGTTCGCGGACTCCCTGCTAAAAATGAACACTACTGCGGTAAAGGGAATGATCAGCAATATGGAAAAGGACAGCATTAATCGGCTGCGCAGCGAGTACAACATACCATTCCAACTCCTCCTGAAGACTCCCATCTTCGCTTATCGTGCCGCTAAACTTTAATCAGTATAGTCTTTTATTAATGAAAAAGGAATGCGGACTTCTTACATCGTTAATTCCGCCAAAGAGACGGCCGAAAACTCGGCCGCCTCTTTCCGTAACTATTCTTATCAAGCACCGATGGCTAAAGCTTATTTTTGCGGCAGATCGGCATAAGCCTTGTCGATTTTAGTGATGGCATCGGCGACGGCTGCATCGACATTCCGTCCGCTGATCGTCACTTCTTCAATCATCTTGTTAACCGCTTCGGACATTTGCGGGAAGATCGGCGTAATCGGACGCGGTCTGCCGTATTTTTGGTTCTGTACGACAAAGACGTTCTTCGGATATTCATTGAGTTCCGGGAATTGCTTGGCTACCGAGTAGCGGGCCGGAATATCTTTGGTACTCGAGCAGTAAGTCTTCGCACCCTCCGCTCCTGTTACGTAGTTGACGAACTGCCAAGCGGCCTCAGGGTTCTTGCTCTTCGCGGAGACGGCCAGCGCCCAGCTTCCGTTCGCAACAGCCTGCTGCGTTTCCTTAGGCAGCGGAGCGATGTCATAATCAACGCCCAGCTTGAAGTTCGGGAACTTCTCGGCATAGTTGCCCAGCGACCAGGAACCGTCGATTGTCATGGCAAGTTGATTATTCGGGAAAGGGTCCGGCGGATATTCCAGCGAGGATACCTTGGACTTGTTGTACAGATCCGAGAAGAACTGCAGCGCCTTCTTCGTTTCCGGTTTATCCAGATAGCCTTTGGAGGTCGTTCCGTCCGGGCTCATGATATCACCGCCGAATTGCCAGATGATCGGGTATTTGAAGTAAGCCGTTCCGCCCGCGTTGCCGAAGCCCATGGCAGGGTCGATGCCGTAGACGCCATTGCCCGGATCATTCAGCTTCTTGGCAGCGTCAAGCACCTGATCCCAGGTAATCGGCTCATCCGGATTTTTGGAAGGAAGCGGAATACCCTTAGCTTCAAACATCTTCTTGTTGTAGAACAAGGCGATCGATGATTCGGTCAGCGGCGCCATGTAAATCTCGTTCTTATAAGTATACGTCTTGATGGTGGACTCCGGAATATCTTCCAGATTGCCGTCCTTTTTAAAGTATTCCGTCAGCGGTTGCAGAGCGCCAGCCTGCGCGTAGGAAGCCATGTTCGGAGCGTCGATTGCCAGAATATCCGGCGGGTTGCCCGAAGCGATGGACGTTCTGAGCTTCGTATCGTAATCCGCATAAGGGATCGGGCTCATCTGCACTTTGATGTCGGGATGGCTCTCATTGAAGGAAGCCACCAATTTATCGTACGCCGAGTTCTCGGCATCGTTACCAGAGTTTCTCCAGAAGGTAAGCGTTACCTTCTCGCTCTTTGTCCCGGAAGAATCTCCCTCTGCCGAGCTGTTGCCCCCTCCACTATTTCCGCATCCGGCCAACAGGCCGGCGATAAGCAGTGTGCTTATGGCCAATTTTGTTTTCTTTTTCAATACTGTCCTCCCCTTTCTGTTACTGAATGCCCTTACATTGCAATCATAGCAGACCCTCTTCGCCATAAAATTCATTATTTTCTGTTACGCGTTTCTAAAATATTCAGGAAGACTTCTACGGGAAAGAATAGCGGCTGCATACCGGGCAGTAACCTGGGAGCTTATAGATTATTATGCAAGAAGAAACGGCTTCGCCGTCCGTAGAAATATAAGACAAAATGATAAGCGCTCAGGCTTATGAATTCATATATTTTAAAAAAAGAGATGCTGCCCGGACCGTTATCTCGGCCCATTGGGTAACATCCCTTTTACTCGCCACTCGGTTCTTGGCGTAAACCCGCGTTCATCCTACATGACAACCGTTAAAGGGCAGCGTTCATCAATTTATTGGCTAAACTCCCTGCGGAAACAGCGCATCCCGGGCGGGACAAGGCTGGCGATCCAGAAACTGCTCCAGCTGAGCAGGCATCGGACTATAAATATCCTTCAGCGAAGTGCCATTGTAAATATTGCCAATAATGACCGGATGGCACAGCTCGGAGATCAGAATATCGCCGTTGCCGTGCAGGTGCAGCTGCTTCTTGCCCTCAATGCAGTGGGAAAAATAAACGCCCGGCTGCTCCCGGAAGCCGAGTTCCTCCATGAAACGGTCCATACAGGTGAAGTACAGCACGGTATCTTCTTTTTTATTGGCAATCAGATCGTTGACCGCCTGTTTCAGCGCTTCCCGGGCCGCAATCGCTTTCCAGCCGCTGTGATCCATAATGATGCTGTTCTGAATTTCATGCGTGCGGACGCCCAGGGAATAGACATGCTCGCTGATTTCCCGCATATGGTGCTCAGTCTCGCTGAACAGCAGCGTTTCCAGCACCGTATCCACTTCCGTCTTCGCGAACAGAGCGATATTCTCGCGAATTTTCTTGTACACATCAGGATGGATGTTGTAATACCGTGAGAACTTGTCCGCCGAAGTAAAATTAAATGAGATATGTATCGTCGTCAGTCCCGCGAGGGCGAGCTTGTCGATCCGTGTTCCGCTCAGCAGGCTGGCATTGGAATTAAGCTGCGTCTGGATTCCTCTAGATGCACAGTAGGCGACAACCTCCAGACAATCGTCAAATTTTAGCGTAACTTCGCCGCCGGACAGGCGGACTCTTTTCAAAGAGGGAAGTTCCTCAAGGATGCGGATAATCTCTTTGCCCTCAAGGCTCTGCCCGTCATTCCGGTTATATGCGCAGCAGTAATCGCAGCGAAAATTGCAGTTCGAGGTAACGCCAATTTCCAGCCCCTCCAGATCCCAGGTTTGCGGTTTGGTAAGCTCCAGTGATTTGTAAGTCATGCTCTTAGGTCCTCCCGAGAAGTAATAATTATGGGCTTCGCCCGATGCTTGAACCTTAGTGATTATAGCGGTTTATGCTTACGGAATATGTGATTTTTATAGCTTCCGCATTACCGAATACCGTCTCCTCTGCTTTGCAAGCGGCCGTCTGCCCTCCATTCGTTCGTCTCGCACACCATAGACTTCTTCTTCCCCCTTTCTCAAAATCCATTTTTCAGCATAAAAATTTAATGACACTATATTTTATTTGACAGTAACTATCAATTTATATAGAATTCCATTATGAATCTCATATCGTTTTATTGAAAGGTGGTCCTTATTAATGGCGCATTCTGAAAAATCCAAATGGTGGGTACTCTTCTTCCTTACCTTCGGATTGCTTGCGGTCGGACTGGATATGACCGTACTCAATGTGGCTCTTCCTACTTTAGCAACGGATATGCAGGCATCAACAAGCCAACTGCAATGGATTTTGGATTCCTACAACCTGGTGCTGGCTGCCATGCTGCTTCCCGCAGGAATGCTGGGTGACCGTTACGGCCGCAAAAAGCTGCTTCTGCTGTCGCTAGTCCTTTTCGGCGGAGCCTCTGCGGCTTGCGCTTTCTCCTCTACTCCCGCAATGCTGATCGGGATGCGCGCTTTACTTGGCCTGGGCGCGGCATTTCTGATCCCTCTATCCATGTCCGTTCTTCCCGTCCTATTTACGGAAGCCGAGCGAACCAAAGCCATGATGATTTGGGCTATGGCGAACATGCTCGGCATCCCTCTCGGCCCTATTCTCGGGGGATGGCTGCTGAATCACTACAGCTGGGGTTCCGTATTTCTGATCAATCTCCCTCTGATCGCCATCGCACTGATAGCGGTCGGACTGCTAATGCCGGAGTCGCGGAGTGAGAAGCGCCTTCGTCTGGACATCCCGGGAATTCTCAGCTCCAGCTTGGGTCTTGCCTGCGTCACTTACGGGGTTATTCGCGCCGGGGAACACGGTTGGGGGGATAAAGGGGCGCTGGGCGCTCTGCTGGCGGGTCTCTTGATAGTGGCAGGCTTTCTGATTTGGCAGCGCCTGACCCAGCATCCTCTAATCGATTTATCCCTATTCCGCTCCTCCGGCTTTACCTGGGGCACCATTCTCGCCACCAGCGTGACTTTCGCTATGTTCGGCCTGCTCTTCGTCATGCCCCAGTACTTTCAGGCGGTCGACAGGGCCGATGCTATGGGTACGGGTCTACGGCTTCTTCCTATGATCGGCGGGCTGCTTATAGGTGCCAAACTAGCCGACGCGATCATCGGCAAGTTTGGAGCTAAGTATGTCGCCTCACTTGGTTTCGCCATTATGGCTGGCAGCTTGATCTTGGGTACAGCCACCAGTCTGAACAGCAGCTACGCTTTCGCAGCTCTCTGGATCAGCTTTGCGGGGCTGGGGTTGGGATTTGCTCTTCCTACCGCCATGGATTTAGCAATCAGCAAACTGTCCGCTGAGCGAAGCGGCGTCGGCTCCGCGCTCGTCATGGCGATGCGTCAGGTCGGCGGAGCCATCGGCGTGGCTCTTCTGGGCTCTGCCCTTAATTCCGTCTACCGCGACAAGCTGGTGTTTGATAATCTCTCCGTAGAGGCGGCGAACACCGTGAAGCAAAGCGTATCAGCGGGGGTTGCCGTCGCGGACCGATTAGGATCTCCGGAGATGCTTGCAATGATCCGGTCTTCTTTTGTACAGGGGATGGATCAGATGCTTTGGATTTGCGGCGGCATTGCGTTGGTCAGTTCCCTGCTGGCTCTACTCTTCCTGCCCAGCCGGACGGCTGTAAAAGAAATGACAGAGCTTAACAGCACCCGGTCCTGATCCATTGGGTTGTCCCTTCCACCGAAAAAAAGGTAAACTGGAGGAAACATGCATCAACGGAGTTTCCTTGAAGCGGTATATTGGAGGGATTGAATTGCCTGATGTGAAGAGGCAGAAGGTCGGACTGCGTGAACGAAAGAAAATCAAGACAAGAGCCGCCATTCAGCAGAACGCGATTCGGCTGTTTCGCGAACAGGGCTACCAGGCGACCACTGTGGAACAGATTGCCGAGGCTGCGGAAATATCTCCAAGCACCTTTTTTCGGTACTTTGCGACCAAAGAAGCTGTGGTTCTGGAAGATGATTACGATCCATTCCTGATTGAAGCCTACCGTAAACAGCCTCCCGAACTTAGCCCAATCCAGGCCTTGCGGAACGCAGTCCGCGAAGGGTTCTCTTTAATACCGGAAGAGGAACGGAGTGGCATCTGGGAACGGGTTTCGATGGCTATGTCCATCCCCGAGCTCCGCGCAGCCGAAATCCAGCAAATTACCAGGACCGGAGAGATGGTCGCCGATATTATCGCGGAACGTTTAGGCTGCTCCCCCGGCGAGCTCAAGATTCGCGCTTTAGTGGGAGCCTTCCTCGGTGTGGTGATTTCAACGCAAATCTATTATTTTGAACATCCGGAGAGGGAGTTCATAGATATTCTGGATGAATCCTTAGCACTCCTGGAGGCTGGATTTCAGCAATAACCACACTCAGGATCGGCAGCACCGCTGCGCTGATCATACGAAAAGGCTGACCAAGGTCTTCGCTGCAATCCTTGGTCAGCCCTTTGTTATTTACAGATTTGCGAGCAAGCGTTTCTTGTCCTCAGCAGTACGAAAATCCACCGCCTAAAGGCTTGAACTCACTAAATTACAGCCGCTAAGCCTACTCGCCCAATTCCACCGACTTGTTCATCTCGTTCCACGCTGCCTGGCCAATCAGTCCGAGCCGCCAAATGGCAATGCCCTTCAGGTCGTAGCGCTTGGCAAGGCCAATCTTCGTGTTAACGGAGCTTTCATTCTCGCTATAAAGCGAGATGCCGAGCACCAGCTTATCCTTCGTCGTCTGCTTCAGGGCCAGCCGGATCGCTTCATCCACTTTATCCGTCGGCTCGGGACTCTTTTGATCCTCGTATGCGTAAGCCATAATTACAAGCTCATCCGCCAAAGACGCCAGCGTCTTATAGTCATAGCCTGCATATGAACTGTTGATTGGATGCAGGGAAATGTCTACTTTAAGTCCCTGGGCACGGGCTTTGCCCGATAAATTTTTGACGAATGCGTTGTAATCCGAGCGCGCCTTCGCTTTGTCGCCGGTCAATCCAAGACCTTCCAGATCCAGCATAATGCCTTTGAAGCCTTTCTGAACGGCGGTATCGACAATCTTCCCTATCGTCTGATCTTGAAGGTTCTTATCCTCCAGGTTCTTCGTCAGCTCCAGCTTATCATCGCCCGAGTAGACCATGAGGTATGGCGTCTTCCCGCCAGTAGCGGCATTCTGCACAATCGATTCAGGCGTTACGTCTCCGGCAGCCTTCGGCCAATTAAAGTCCGCGCCCGCCGTGGTAAATTGCCCATCCTTATCAATCCGGCTCCAGCCAAAAGCAACATCATCAAAACCCGGCAGCAGCGAGTATTCGGGGTATGAAGAAAATGCATAGAAGCCAAGCGTATACATCTCCTTCTTCGGTGATGTGATTGCCACTGTCTTCGTAGACTGGGTCCACAACACCGCCGCGCCGAACTGCTGGCTGAAGAAGCTCAGCGGGATCATCGTCGTTCCGCGCACCGTCTGCGGCGCTACCGCCAGCTTCACCGTCTTTCCGTCTACCAGGGCAGTCTTACTGCCGAGCGTCAGAATCACCTGCTTACTCCCTGATTCTTCATCGCCTACGGCAGTGATTTTCTTAGCGCTCTGATTCCACTTCACCGTAATGCCAAGCGCTTCCGAAATGGCCCGGAAAGGTACCATCGTCGTACCGTTCATTACCGCCGGCTCCACCGGAAAAGGCAGCGGATAACCGTCTAGTATAATGCTTACGCCGCCTGCGGCCGATGCGGTCTGAGGCGCAGCAGCAGGCACGCTTCCCAGCAGCAGTACCCCGCAGAGCAAAAGTCTTCCCCAATGCTTCATTTACCATGTCTCCTGTTCTCTCAAAAAATGATTCAAGTCTATGAATGCTCATCTCTTTTAACGCTGCCGGTAGGTAATAGGTTGCTCTAATCAGCGGCAACTCTATTATTTTACCAATAATTGATAGATTGTTCCAGTAATCATAGATTCTGCCGAGACAACGCAAAAAACCAAACGGCAGCTGGATACCGCTTGGTCAATAACGGGAAATAACTTATTTGGCCGAAACGGTAGGCTCCAAGCCCCGGATTACTTCACCCACCTGATTCAAAATGTTCTCCACAGAAGAGTGATCATTCACATCATAGTCATCGATATTGAGCCGCAGCACCGGACAAGCGTCAAATTCGTCGATCCAAGCCGAATACCGGCCGTACATTTTCTCCCAATAGGAGCGGTCGGTCTGAACTTCCATTTCACGTCCCCGTTCATTAATTCTGTTCAGAATTGACGGAAGGCTACCCTCCAGATAAATCAGCACATTCGGATGAGGGAAGTACGGCGTCATGACCATCGCTTCATATAAACTAGTGTACGTGACATAATCCGTGGCCGACATCGTCCCCTGATCTGCATGCATTTTGGCAAAAATACCGGTATCCTCGTAAATGGAACGATCCTGAACAAAGCCTCCGCCCAGCTCGAACATCCTCTTCTGCTCCTTGAAGCGCTCGCCGAGAAAGTAAATTTGCAGATGAAAGCTCCATCGCTCAAAATCGTCGTAAAATTTCTCAAGATACGGGTTGTGTTCGACCTGCTCCAGCGACGTCCGAAAGCCGAGAAGATCGGCCAAGGCGGCCGTTAGGGTGGATTTGCCGACGCCGACGGTGCCCGCCACCGTAATCAGCGCATTTTCCGGGATATGATATGGATTCATTGCACAAGCTCCTTTTCTTGGGTGGAAAAACAACCAGATCATTGTATCACGCCCCCCGGATCAGCGCATAGAAATTAATTTGGTTCGAAACCTTTTGCCCTTACCCGCGTCTAACCATTGACTATTTTCAACTATTTTCCATATTCATAGGGAGGAGATTCGACATGAAAAAATGGTTAGCCGGTCTCGGACTGGTTCTTGGCATCACACTATCCGTACAAGGAGCCGCCTTTGCAGAAGATGCGGGGACAAGCATCGCCGAATTCGGTCCGAGTTCGCTGCTTAAAAGCGATGGAAGCTACTGGATATGGGGGTATAACCAATCTGTTCCTACCCCGCTGGTCGGACTTGGCAAGATAAAAGCCGATTTGGGCAGCGGTATCGTGCAGAAGACGGACGGTTCATTTTGGCTATTTAGCAGAAATACCCGAACTATGGCGCTCGAAACCCGGCAGATTGAGGGCCTGAACCATCCGGTTAAAATCGTAAACAGCACCCCTTACGAGGCTGTCGCTGTGGATGCTGACGGCTCGATATATCACGCGGCCAAGGACGCTGAAGGGTACGTCGATCTGATAAGCTTCTCTCCCGTCTTCGGCATCGGTCAGGTAACGGATGCAACCGGATACTACGAGAATGCAAGAAGAGAAAGCGAATGGCATTATATTTTCTTGAAGAGTGACGGAACGGTCTGGAGGACAAATCAAGAACTTTCCTCCTTTGAACAGATGCCGAACCTCACCGGTGTTACCGACATCGAGGGGAGCACCGCGCTGAAGCAGGACGGAACGGTATGGACATGGCCGAACGAGTTTGACAGCGACCTGCTGCCTGTAAATCCCCCCACCGCAGTAGCGATCCCGGAACTTGCCGATATCCGGTCGATTGAGATAGGCTGGCGGGCCAATTTAGCGATTGACGGCAAATCCCGTCTGTGGTTCTGGGGCTCGACCATAACTGGATTTTCTGACGGAACGACGTTACACAAGCAGGATAAACCCGTGATGTTGACCGGAGTCAGCGCTGTCAAGGAAGCCTGTATAACAGAGCGGTCTTTGATTGCTCTAACCCTTTCCGGCAAGCTGTACGCGGCGTCCATCGACCGGGAAGCTATGCCCGGGAACGCGGAATTTGCTCCACTGGCATCCGATGTCAAGACCATGAGAAACGGCGGTCGGCATATCATCATGCAGAAGACGGACGGCAGTCTGTGGGGCTGGGGCGTGAACAAAAACGCCGAGCAGGGAACCGGCGATTACGAGTTCATGCATAGTAAACCGGTTGCGATGCAGCAGCCGATTAGCGTCTCGTTGAACGGCGAGGCTGTCGCCATGAACAACGGGGTCATCACCAAAGACGGCCAGAACTTCGTCCCGCTCCGCTCGGTATTTGAGAAATTGGGCGCCGTTGTCACCTATGAGGAAACCACGGGGCAAAAGATGGTCACCATCACCCGCCAGGATTGCGATAAAAAGACAGTAATCCAGGTAAACGCCAAGACCGGGGCGACATACGTTAACGGCGCTCAGGTAAAGCTGGCGAACAATCCCTTCAATATCAGCGGCACGGTCTATCTTCCGCTCCGCTTCATCAGCGAGAAGCTGGGCGCAAGCGTGGAGTGGCTGCCCGGGGAAGAGCGGATCGCCATTACGATGAAATAGATGAAATAAACTCCATCGACATCTTTCCTGTCTGCGGCATTCGAAACCGATACTGGTCTCGAATGCTTTTTTCTATGTAAAATCAACTGCTTCTATAAGCAACGGCATCAAGCATACATAAGCAGGTCGGATTCACGAAATCCGTTGTGGTTGTCATTCTCGCAGGAAAATGATCCTTCTTAAAATATTTATAAAACACATCCTTCACTGCGCTGAAATCCTCAATATTCTTGAGATATAAATTGATCTGAACAATATCGTCGAATGTCACTCCGGCCGATTCCAAAGTAGCCGCCAGGCTGTCAAAGCTGGCTTGCATTTGGTGTACGATATCATCTGATTCATGCCCGCTGCGTGATGCGAGAGAAAGATAAAATCCCCTGCCGATACGTAAGATGAACAGGTATCATCTCCATAATGCGATGGCGTTCTAACAATCATCCCAAACATCCCTTTCTGGTGGAAAATAATTGCGTATACCCATTTTACCAAACACACGTTCGCAATACAACCTTTATTTCACATGAAAAAGACAGCCGCCAGGCTGCCTTTTTCACTAACAAAGATATTGAATTAGCGTGCTATATTTCTTCGCCAGACTTACGACAACCGTCCGCTGTAATCCTCATAGCCGAAGGTACGAATCACTTTAATGCCTTCTTCTTCATTGTAGGACACGATGGACGGCAGGTTGACGCCGTTGAACATATGGTTCTTAACCATCGTGTAATGCGCCATATCGAGGAAGACCAGACGGTCCCCGTTCTTCAGCGGCTGCTTGAACGAATAGTCGCCGATGATGTCGCCTGCGAGACAGGTCAGTCCGCCAAGGCGGTACGTATGCTCATACTCGTTCGGCTGTCCCGCACCGATGATGTTCGGCCGGTAAGGCATGGCCAGCACATCGGGCATATGGCATTCCGCCGAGGTATCGAGAATGGCGATTTCCATGCCGTTCTTGACCACGTCCAGCACCGTCGCCACCAGATAGCCGGTATTCAAGGCGATGGCTTCGCCCGGCTCCAGATAGATTTGGACGTTATATTTGTCCTTCATATATAGAATGCAGCGGATGAGTGTCTCGACATCGTAATCCGGACGGGTAATATGATGCCCGCCGCCGAAGTTGAGCCACTTCATATTTTTCAGGTAAGGTCCGAACTTCTCATCCACAACCTTGATTGTACGCTCCAGCGTATCCGAGTTCTGCTCGCACATCGTATGAAAATGCAGCCCCTCGATGCCGTCCATCTCCTCCGGCCGGAAGTTATCCAGCGTCACGCCGAGTCTGGAATTGTTATAGCAGGGATCATACAGCGGAATCTCAATTTCGGAATATTCGGGATTCACGCGGATACCGCAGCTAATGTGCTTCGGAGCGCTTTGCACCTTATCCTTATACCGTTTCCACTGGTCGAAGGAATTAAAAACAAGATGGTCGCTGTATTTCATCAGCTCGTCGAATTCCGAGTCCACATACGCCGGAGCGTAGGCATGGACTTCTTTTCCCATTTTCTCATAGCCAAGACGGGCTTCGAACAAGGAGCTGGAAGTGACGCCTTTCAGATACTTCCCCACGAGCGGATAGAGAGCGTGCATGGAGAAGCCTTTTTGGGCCAACAGAATATGCGCGCCCGTGCGCTCCTGAACGGAGTTCAGCAGCTCAAGATTTTTGACGAGAAGTCTTTCGTCTACAACATAACTGGGTGAAGGAACCGCGCTGTAATCGATCTCTTTCATCGGTTCTCCCTAATCCAGCAGCGTCGGCGAGAAATCTTCCTGCCACGGCAGTCCTTTAGTATTCAGCAGTTCCATGAACGGGTCTGGGTCCAGTTCTTCCACGTTGTAAACGCCCGGTTTCATCCAGGTTCCCTTAATCATCAGCATAGCGCCGATCATGGCCGGTACGCCCGTTGTGTAGGAAATGGCTTGGGAGCCTACTTCACGGTAACACTCCTGATGGTCGCACACATTGTAGACATAGTAATTCTTCGGCTGGCCGTCTTTGGTGCCTTGAGCGATGATGCCGATGTTCGTCTTGCCCTTTGTTCTTGGTCCGAGCGACGCCGGGTCCGGCAGAACCGCCTTCAGGAACTGGAGCGGAATGATCTCTTTGCCTTCGAACAGGATCGGCTCGATGGAAGTCATGCCGACATTTTCCAGAACTTTCAGGTGCGTCAGATAGTTTTGGGAGAAGGTCATCCAGAAGCGGATTTTCTTGATTCCCGTAATATTTTTGGCCAGGGATTCCAGCTCTTCATGATACAGCAGGTAGATGTCCTTCGGTCCGATTTCCGGCAGGTCGTATACCTTCTTCTCGGACAGCGGCGGCGTTTCGATCCATTCACCGTTTTCGTAGTAGCGTCCATTGGCGGTGATTTCGCGGATATTGATCTCCGGGTTGAAGTTAGTGGCAAATGGATAGCCGTGATCGCCCGCGTTGGCGTCGACAATATCGATCGTGTGAATCCCGTCAAAATAGTGCTTCAGCGCATAGGCCGAGAATACGCCGGTCACGCCCGGGTCAAAGCCGCAGCCCAGCACAGCCATAATGCCGGCTTCTTCGAACTTCTTCTTGTATGCCCACTGCCAGCTGTATTCGAATTTCGCCGTTTCCGGCGGCTCGTAGTTCGCGGTGTCCAGATAATGCACGCCCGTTGCAAGGCAGGCATCCATAATGGTCAGATCCTGATAAGGAAGCGCGACGTTAATCACGACGTCCGGACCAAAGCTTTTGATGAGCTGGATAACCTCGTCGGTATTGTCCGCGTCAACCTGGGCCGTCTGAATTTTCGTGCGGCCTCCGTCCAATTTATTTTTCAAAGCTTCACATTTCTCGACTGTTCTGCTCGCAATACAGATCTCCTCAAAAACATCCGGGTTCTGGCAGCATTTATGAACAACAACGCTTGCGACGCCGCCAGCGCCGATAATTAACGCTTTTCCCAAAATGAATGACCTCCTCAAAGTTTTGTGGTGAAACAGCTTCCTGGATTAAACTTCAGCAAAACTCGCTTCGAAAGCGTACGCAAAGTTTTGTGGTGAAACAGCTCCCTTGATAAACTTCAGCAAAACTCGCTTCGAAAGCGCGTGCCTATGAAAAATCAACAACGCTGATTATACATAACCTACTGCAAATAATCAATAAAAATCGACGAATACCGTGAAGAATTTACACAAACAATCATAATGCTTGAAAATCCTCAAAAATGCATAAAAATCCTCCGTTTTTCACCGCTTTAAAACGATAAAATCGGCAACCGCCCACAGTGTAGCTATACCCTTTTCACACAGAAATAAACGGCCCATTGACCGGACCGCCATACAAATGAAGCAATTTAACTATTGTATCACAATGGGATTCAAGATCACAGCTGCGTGCATATGCCGCCAGGGGAAACGCTTACGGATTGTTCATACAAATATTCTGCACGGGAAATACATTCTATGTTCAACCTTTCGCGTCTGGCCACGTGCGTCGGGTTGGGACCATCCGTCTGGCCACGTGCATCGGGTTGGGGACGTCCGTCTGGCCGGCAAACCAGCTAAAATGCAGGTTTTTTCCATCGAAAGGGTCGGTTAGAAGGAAAATCCTGCGATTGCGCAGGAATTTCAGGTGATGCGGACTGAATTTGAAGTGGGACAGGCCCAAAAACTGCACGTTTGCAGGCGTGTTCCCCGTGGTCTCCTCAAGTGGACAAAAAGATGTACCATTTCAGGTTTTTGCCCTATACTGCCCGCCCGCGCCTCATTAAAGTTCGGATCGTACCCTCACTAAAATTCGGATCGTGCTATCACTAAAGTTCGGATCGTACGCCAGGTTCGCGCGTCATTTCGGCTGCAGCCGTTACTCCTTCTTTCTTGCAGAGGATTTGCCGCCTTCGTTAATCGAAAAAACAGCCCCTTCCCCTCGGAAACAAGAGGCAGGGGCCTTTTTGACATCATTTATGGAAGGAAGTCTAGCCTTACTGACCGAAGCCCATACGCGGACGCTGGCGCTCCTTCGTATCCAAGGCTACCGACCGAACGGATGATACCGGAACATAGTGCATCTGATATTCGGTCTTATACTTGATGAATTTTTCGTCCGCCTTCTCCAATACGCCGTCGCTTAGACAAGAACCGTCCAGAAAATAGATCGTTACTTTTTCGCCCTGCAATGCAGATAACATGTTGTACTCCTCCTTTGCCCTCATAAATGGGTAATGATGGTGTCGATAATGCCGTACTCCAGCGCTTCTTCCGCGGACATGAAGTAATCCCGGTCCATATCCTTCTCGACCTTGGCTTCCGGCTGGCCGGTGCGCTCCGAGGTGATGCGGACGAGCTTCTCCCTTGTCTGCAAAATCCGCTTGGCGGTAATGGCAATGTCGCTGGCCTGCCCCTGAGCGCCGCCGTGCGGCTGGTGGATCATGATTTCGCCGTTAGGCAGCGAGCAGCGCTTCCCCTTGGTTCCCGACAGCAGCAGAAAAGCGCCGAACGAAGCCGCGAAGCCCGTACAGATCGTATTCACCTGCGGCTTGATCAATTGCATCGTATCATAAATCCCGAAGCCTGCGGAAGTGGAGCCTCCCGGACTGTTGATATACATATAGATATCCTTCTCAGGGTCCTCCGCCGCCAGGAACAGCAGTTGGGCGATAACGCTGTTCGCCAGCGGGTCGTCAATGGGTCCGCCGACGAATACAATCCGGTCTTTCAGCAGCCTGGAATAAATATCGTACGTCCGTTCACCCCGGCTCGTCTGCTCCAGCACATAAGGAATATAGCTCATTTTCAATTACCTCCATATATTTTGTTGGTCATATCTAACCCGTAAACGGCTTTAGGCTCCGAAAAGATACGCTGGCAGCCAAGAAAACATCCTATCCACACGCCCACCACTTCGGATAAAAAATATTTTTGCGCCGCGTATCGTTTGAGCTCTGTTATTCGTTTACACTGGGAAGAAAGAGTGACTGACTTAACTTAAAGGAGGCGGTCCTATGGCTGCGTCAAAAAGCACAAATACCGGAACCCTTCCGGATCAGGACGGTATTCTTCACCTGCAGGCTGCCCTAAAGCGGTACTGCCTGTCATTAACCGGATCAAACTGGGATGCCGAAGATCTGGCGCAGGATACATGGCTAAAAGCATTGGAACCTTTAAAAGCCGGGCACAATAATCCGGAAGCATTCCTGCTGAGGATCGCCAAAAATGCATGGATAGACGCCGGGCGGAGAAAAGCCTTGCTTCAGCGGATATTGCAGCAGTCTAGCGAAGCGAAAAATATGGAGCAGGAGAATGGGGAGTTTGAGGCCGAAATGGCCTTTCAAGCGATGATGAAGCATTTGTCTCCCCTGCAGAGGACGGTATTCCTGATGAGAGATGTCCTGGAGTACACCTCGGCGGAAACGGCGGAGCTGCTGGACACCACAGAAGGCGCCGTTAAAGCGGCGCTGCACCGGGCGCGGCTCGCCATTCCCGCTGTCAGAAAGGAATTGTCGGCGGACGGTCCTATGCTTCCAGGAGACCAGAGCTTTCGCGCCTTTCTGGAGCAGATGGCGGCTGCATACAAGCAGGGTCAAATCGCGGAGCTTATTGAACTGACACAGCAGGGCGATGCGAAGCAAGGCACCGTTATCGCAGTCAGCCGCCGAATGGAGAACGTTCAACCTTACCGCATAAATGCACAGCCGCGACATCACGGCATGCGTATGGCGGCATAGCGCACTGAGCAAAAATAGCCCCGGACAGAAACGAAAGAAGCGCCACAGCCGCAAGGCCTGACGCTTCTTTCTGTTCTATTTGCAGCGTCTGAATTCGCCGCTTGCAATTCACCTTTGTTCGAGCTTCTTCGGCTTCCCCGCCAGCTTGATGCGTTCGGCTCCCCGCGCTCACTGTGATCCTCCCTCCGCAGCCGGCTTCTTCCCCAGCTTAAACCGTGAAGTTAATTTCCTGGCAAGTCCGGGCAGAATCGCAAACCCGTCCTTTTCAAACAGGGAATTGACCGTAAAATACAGCGGGAAGATCAGTGCTGATAACACTAGCCCCCAGATGATCAGGGAAAAGAAAGAATGGATAGGAAGATTGACGCTCTTAATAATCAGACCGATGAAGACGAACAGCGCGATATTCGCCCCCCATTTTCGCAGCGAGATCCAAGGACTGCGCTCCAGAAGTCTCCGGTTAGCATAAATAATCATATCCGTGGAGCGGTAGAGAAGCGCCACAATCGTGCCCATCAATACACCGTAGATGCCGAACATCAGGACAAATCCGATGGAACATACGAGATTGATCGCCGACTCCAGAATCGATCTTCCCTGGGTGCTGCGGAAATGACCGGCAATTTCGATCACATTATCTACCGGCGTCCGGGCATTGATCAGCAGCTTGGCAGCGACGAACAGCACAGGGAGAAGGTAGTCGATATAATTCGTATCTTTTACCCCGGCTGTATATAGCCCCATAAATGGCAGTATCAGAATATATACCATATTGATTACCGCGAAAATAAACCCCATATAATACGTCTCGTACATATTGTACATCTTCATGAACTTCACTCTGTTGTCAAAATAGCTCTGGCCCAGTGCGAATTTGAGGCTGCCGCTGATCATATGTACCAGATTGTCCACGATGTTGAACACCATATTGTACATGACGTAGATACTGACGACTTTCAAATTGGTGAAGACCGTCAGCACCAGAATGTCCGTATTTTTGAAAATCAGGTAGGACAGCTCGTGAACAAGCACAGAGTTCTTTTGGCTGATCGCCGCATAATCGGGCTTCCGGTTCAGATCAATCCAGCTGTAATGCTTGCGCACATAGACCCGGTATACGACAATTTGCAGCAGAATGACGATAAAATAAACCGCTTGCACAGCAATAATATTAAAGCCTTGAAGCAGAAGCAGGATTCGGACAAGGCTGTTTACGACATTGGCAGCCGTGCCGACCGAAGATTCGATATAACTCTTTCCCTCGGCCAGGAGCAGCACTCTGAACTTCCCCTGAAAATAATAGTTAACCGCGCCGCCCAGCCCGCTGAGCGCCACAACCGCCATTACCGTAAGCGCGTCAAACCCGGATTCAATCACAAATGGATAAACAACAGCAATCAACACAACCGCGGCAAAATAATAAAGGCCTGTCTTCTTGTAATAAATGGAGGTTGCAGCCAAAATGTCATTGATCTTGGAACGGTCGTTCTGCCCGATCGGACGGTACAGGGCCTGAATCGAGGCGGCGCCTACGCCAGCTTCCAGCAGAGACAGATAGGCGATAATCTGCGTTATGGAAGCGATCAGTCCGTTGGCTTCCGAACCGTAATTCAGCATAATCAGCCTGGGAATAAAGAAACTGAGCGCAATGGTAACCAGTTGGCTGAGTAAACCGATGGAAACATTGAGAATGCTGCGTTTGGCTATCATACCGTACCTCCTTTAGCTGATTCTTAAGCTGCCGCGTCAACCGGATCATACAACACCCAACACCGCTTACGACAAAATGGCTGCCTGCGGTTGCGCGTTATGCCGCCGCATGGCGGAATTTGGAGCGAAGGCCCGCCTTTATCCGTATAGCCGCCTGACGGAATCCGAGCAGCAGCAGATACAGCTCCGGAGCGATCAGAAAGGAGCGGATTTGCACATTCACTCTGCCGTGCTCTTTCATTTGGCGCTTCATGACAAGGCGCATCTCTTCGTTCAAACGGGGGTAATGCTTGTCGATATCCCGCAGCAGCGCACGGATCGAAACATTGCCGGGGCTTCCTAGGCAGGTCTTTAGATTGTAAAAATAGTTCTCAAGCATATGGCGGGAGAGCAAAGTATCACGGACATCCTTCAGCTCCGGACGCCCTTTCATATATTCCGCCGCCCGCTTGAAGGCATCCGCATAATCAAATTTTTTGACATTATAGACGCTTGAAATGGACGTGCTCCGCTGGAGATAGAAAGACAGCACTTTGTCAATAAATACAACATCGGCCGCAAGCGCCAATGCTTTGAAGGTGTACTCCTGGTCCTCTCCGTTAATACAACCCGCTGCGTACGTCACGCCGCCTTCTTGCAGCATCGCTCTGCTGTAAGCGGCGCTTGCCGTCCAAATCCGCATATTCTTCTCTACCAGTATCCGCCGGAGCGCATCCGCACCCGTCATTTTCTCCGGAAGACCGTGAATATCCCGGTAAAAATCAAAGATCTGCTTCCCGTTCTCATCGACCAGCAGCCATTTCCAGCATATAATGTCGGGAGCTCCGTCTTCCGCGGCTTTGACAAAAGATTCTACCAGAGCGGGGTCCACATGATCGTCGCCGTCCAGGAACATAACGTAATCTCCAAGCGCCTCTTCTACGCCCCGGTTTCTGGCGGCGCTGACGCCGCCATTCTTCGTGCGGATCAGCCGGCAGTTGGACAGCTTTCCCCTGTCGATAAAGTCCTGAACCGCCTGTCCCGTTCCGTCAGTGGAGCCGTCATCAACGACAATCGTCTCAAATTCCTTGTTCGTCTGTTCTGCCAGCGACTCAAGCGTATTGCCGATATGCGTCTCGACATTGTACGCCGGAATGATTACGCTCAGCTTCATTAAAGCTCTCCTCCTCTTGACGGTTATCCGCTATCCTCTTATTTATTTCCGGCTAGAACGGCCGGTTTGAACTTTACGCCGCTATCGCCGCCCACACTGTCCATGAACAGCGCATTCAGCTTGGCGCCGATAATCTCCTCGGAGTATTGGCTCTGGACAATCTTCAGAGCGCGGTCGCCCATCTCCGAGCTAATGTCCGGGTCCGACAGCAGCTTGCGCAGCGCGTCGGCCAGCTTGAGCGGGTCGAGATCCTCCGCAAGCAGCCCGTTCTCTCCGTCCCGAATAAGCCCTCTAACGCCCATAACATTGAAGGCCACGGCGGGCAGCCCGCAAGCGCCCGCTTCCAGAAGGACGAGGGGCAGCCCTTCGTAGCGCGAGGGAAGCACAAACAGCTCGCAGGCGTTATAATAGTGCCTCAATTCGTTTTTGTCGCGCACCGAGCCCAGCAGGATGATTTTATCCTCAAGACCGGCAGCCGATATCCGATTCCGCAATTCCTGCTCATCCGGTCCGCTTCCGGCGATCAGCACCTTCAGTTCCGGAAAATCCCCAAGCGTCTTGACAGCCTCAACGAGCAAAGAATGCGCTTTTTGATGCTCGTCCAGCCGTCCGACCGTAATGATATACCGCGTGTTATCATCAAGACCCAAAGCCCGTCGCGCCTCCTCCTTGTCCTCCTTGTGGAAGATGGAGCGGTTGACAAAATTCGGAATAATGCGGATACGGTCTTTCATCTCGGGCAAAGACGACAGCATGCTGCGGTGCTCATCCTCGTTAAGCGTCGTCAGGTAGGCTGCCTGCTGCAAGGTCCGTCTTTTGATCGGCATCAGGAAGCCCGGGATACTTCCGCCATGATAAGCAGCAATGATGGGGATGCCCACGGATTTGGCGATGCCAGCGAGCCGTTCAAACCGCCCGGACGCGTACTCCTGCGCGTAGATGACATCGATGCCGTCTTCCCGCAGCATTTGCGCGAGGCCGGGCTGAATGGTGGATACGTACTGGGAGACAAATTTGAGGACGGGAGTCCGCTTCGAGAACGGAATCCGGTCATACAGACGGTACGGGGTATTGACCGGTATGAACTTCACCGTACAATCGACGACTTTATGGCGGTAGGTGCGTGCCTTGCTGCCAGTCTTCGTGAAATTGTAGATGGTGGTTTCAATACCGTGCTTACGCAGCAGGCGGGCATAATCGAACGAAAAATCATTATGATAGGATTCGACATACTCCCGCTCGCTGATGCCGAGTCCCTTCACAAAAAAATCCTCGAAGCAATTGGTATGCATGAAAATTCCGATATGCATGACAGGTTCCTCCCCGGTAGATAAGAATACGTAACCGAACCGCGGTTTACGGGTAAACCTACATCAGGCTCTGATTCTTTTCTTTACGGAATGGAAAGATCAGGGTGCTGTACAGCAGGCTGTAGAACGCTTCGCTGGTGGACAGAATCAGGGCGGCCATCTTCAATTTGGGTCCGACCGGCTTAGCGCCCAGAATTACGGAGAGATTCTCCCGCAGAAACTTTTTCACCTTGGCGACATCTTCGCTTTGATCCATACCGTCTTTTTGCCTGAGCAGATAATTGTACAGCTCCATCGCTTCATTAATTACGACGTTTGCGGCCCAGCCCCAGGTATGCTTGTCGATTTTGTCATAGTACTGGCTTCTGACCTTGTCATATTTCTCATAAGCGCCGGAGAACTTATCCTGCAGCTTTTTCAGATCTTTGCTCCCCGTGATGCTCTCTTTTCTCTTGAAGTAATAATATTTGGGTATGTTGACGATAGCGACCTTTGAAGCCTGCATGAACAATTTATAGGTGGTCGGAGTGTCCTCATAATAAACCCCAACGGGATAGTTTACGCTGCGGAACAGTTCTCTTTTGTAAAGCTTGTCCCAGGCCAGATTCTTAACCCGGACATCCATCAGCAGTTCGCTTAATCCTTCCACGTTCCCTAGCACGCGGGGATAGCCGTCAAAGTTGTTAATTTGGAACAGTTCACCGTCAACCACCTCGTAATGGCAGCATACGGCGATATCCGCTTCATGTTCGATCAAGGAGTTGTACAGCGATTCGTACATATCTTCGGCAATCCAGTCATCCGAATCGACAAAGCCGATATACTTGCCCTCTGCGGCGTTGATCCCCCAGTTTCTGGCATCGGACAATCCGCCGTTCGGTTTGTGAATGACCTTGATCCTCGTGTCCATGGCCGCATAGCCGTCGCAAATGGCGGGGCAGTTGTCGGGAGAGCCGTCATCGACTAGAATCAGTTCAAAGTTCTCGAAGCTCTGTGCCAGAATCGAATCCACGCATTTGTGGATATAGTTCTCCACCTTATACACAGGGACTATGATGCTGATTTCCGGTTTCATCGAAGCAGGCACCCCTTTTCGTTAAAAATAAAAAATCTAGCGCAAAGCTCACGTTCGGCAGATTGCGATTCACTTAAACCAAATATATTTATCGCTTGGAAAAAGGTCAATGCACTTTCAGAAAACACCGAAAAAATGGCTCTAACGTAGTAGACGGGTGTACGCTTCAAGAGGGGGACCCCGAACCGAAGGTTTCCCTGGCTATCCCACCAGCGGACGTTGTATGGAATAAGATAATAAATAACCCAAAATTTTCTTTTTTATCATAAAAAGGAGGAACCCGGCCATTTCGGCGGAATTCCTCCTTAATTATTACTCCGTTGTTGCCCTTTTCAGTTCCTCCACATAAGCAATAGCAAGCTTGGAGAGCACGGCGTCCTTGTGGCAGATCCAGCCGACGTTGATGCTCTCGCCACAGTCCAGCGGAACGGGAATAATCTCATTGCCGTTCAGGTCCGCGCTCAGCACGCCGGTAGAAATCGTATATCCGTTCAGCCCGATGAGGAGATTGAACAGCGTCGCCCTGTCGTTGACCCGTATGCTTTTGGGATGCGAGAGCGTGCTCAAGATTTCCTCAGAGAAGTGAAAGGAGTTATACTCCCCCTGTTCAAAGGACAGATAGGGATACTCATGCAGCTGGTCTATGGTTACGATGGACTGCTTGGCGAGCGGGTTATGGATGCTGATAAAAATATGCGGCTTCGCCGTGAACAGACTATTAAACACAAGCCCTGCGTCTTTCAGCAGCCTGCCCATCACTTTGGCGTTGAATTCGTTCAGATACAGAATGCCGATTTCGCTGCGAAGAGTTTTGACATCCTGGATAATTTCGTAGGTCTTTGTCTCGCGGAGCGCGAGCTCGTATTCCTCCTGCCCGTGCTCGCGCACCAGGTTCACAAAGGCATTCACCGCAAATGCGTAATGCTGGGTGGATACGGAAAAATGCTGCGGCGACGGCTTTGCGCCAAGATACCGGTTCTCCAGCAGTTCGGCCTGCTCAACCACCTGCCGGGCATAGCTTAAAAATTCCGCCCCTTCCTTCGTGAGGGAGATGCCTTTGTTCGTCCGCTCAAAGATGGTGATCCCGATCTCATCTTCCAGATCCCGGATCGTGTTGGACAGGCTGGGCTGGGAAATGAACAGCCGCTTCGCCGCCTCGTTCATCGATCCGCGGCCCGCTACCTCGATCACATATTTCAGTTGTTGTAGAGTCAATGGGCGCGTTCCTTTCTTCTTGGCTTAGGCTTTACTCCTCTTTGAGGTTGTCGCAGGTAAAGCCCTGCTCTTTCAGCGTTCGCTTCGCATCGCTGTATTCCGGATTGGCGGCGAAGAAGGCCGCGACCCGTCCGGTCCAGTCTTTTTCCTCCAAGCCCTGGGCTTTCAATAATTGGCGCTGGGTTTCGTTAAGCTCCCTCAGATAACCGGCCTGATCCGAATTATAGCTCTCTTCATGCCATATCGCATGGAGAGGAAGGCGGGGCTGCTTCGGCACCTGCGCTTCGGTATAGCCTACGCAAAGCCCAACTACGGGGAATACATATTTCGGCAGCTTAAGAAGATCGATAACGCCGCGCGTATTCCGCCGGACTCCGCCGATCGGAATGATGCCCAGGCCAAGAGATTCCGCCGCGACAATCGCGGCTTCCAGCGCAATTCCCACATCGGTCGCGCCGGTCAGCAGAACATCCACATCCCGTTCCGCTTCGAATGAAATATTCTCGATCTCACCGGCCAGCTTGGCGCGGTAAAAGTCCATGCAGAACACAAGAAACACCGGAGCCCCAGCCACATGCTTCTGGTTCCCGCTGAGAACGGACAGCTGCCGTTTTCGCTCCTCGTCCCGGACGGAAATGATCGTCACATGCTGCCCGTTGATCCATGAGGGAGCTGCCTGCGCTGCCCCGATTACCTTCTCCAATACTTCCTGCTCCACATACCGCTGCGAAAACTCCCGGTAGGAGCGGTGATTAGCTAACGTTGAAAGCACTTCGTTCAAATGAATATCCTCCTTATCGTTACTGGCTAAGCCATATTATAACGGATATCCGCATAAAATAGCCCCACAAAGTGGAGTATTTCCCTGAAACATGCCCGCCAGACCTAGGCCACGCCCCCCTGTCTGCAGCTTGGTATTGTTAATATTATGTAATTCACATTATTAGTTGCTCTGATATAATTTCAGCTAGGCAAGATGAAAGGGGCATATGGCGTTGAAAAAAGAAATTGGTATATTAGTGTTGATGAGTGCTGTTTTGTTTTCCGGATGCGGTTCAGATCGAGGGAGTGGCAGCACGCAAGGGGCGAGCGAATCTCCAAGTAATCAGGTAACAGCGCAGCCGGAACAAGAGACTCATGCAAAACTGATTGAGGCTTCGGAAAATGAAAAAGTAAAACTTTACGCTATTAAAGAAACGAAAAATGTAATCGAAGGGGTAACTTTAGATATTGATGGCAGCCAAAAAGACTTTGATTGGGAAATCGCTGATACAGGAACTAAACCGCAGGTATTCTATACTGATCTTACGGGTGACGGTAAAGAAGAGGCCGTAATTACAATCAATACCGGACGAGGAACAGACCTAAATACTTATGACATCCATGTAATTAATGCCGGAGATTTATCCGAAATCAAAGTACAAAATTATAAGGAAACTGTTGCTGATCAGATTGAAACGCATGTTACTAAAAATGAGGACGGAAATTTAGCGATTAAAGTTAAAGCGCAAGGAAAGTACTATGAGTTCAGTTACGCTGCAGATCCAGGTTTAGAGGTGCAAGATAAACTCAATTTCGGTGGTACAGTTATTTATGAATTGGAGAATCAAAAAATAATATCCAGGATCGGTGGAAGTGTTGGAACTTCCCCTATTTACGTGTGTGGCTTCCATATCACATACAAATTCGATAGTTCGAAGAATGAATTTATTGCGGATCAAATTAAAGTTGAACCTTAAAGGACTTTTGTGAGGATAACTCCCTTGCCTAAAGTCTTAAGCGCCGCAGCGGACCCGCCGTTAAATGAAGAAGATTCCATTCTATACTCAAGCTTGGTGAGCAACTTGCCCTGGCGGTCTATATAACCAAATTTGCTGTCTGCTCCGGATTTTGATTCAATTCCTACCAAAGCGACTCCTTCTTTAAAGTCAAATGCTCTATTATACTGCTGATAAGCAATAATCTGAGTTCCGTTCTTATTAATATAACCGAGTTTTCCTTTTGAATTGTACACGTAAGCCAAGCCCTCGCTAAAATTACCGGCGCCGTAATATTTAAAAGGAATAACCGTCTTTCCATTTATATTAATATAGCCCCATTTTCCCTTGGCATTTTCAACAGCCGCTAACCCTCCGGAAAAATCGCTTCCTGCGTTAAATTGGAAGGGGATGATCGTTTTACCCGCTGCATCAATGAACCCGTATTTTCCTTTGCCGTTTCGAACAAGGGCCACTCCTTCGCTGAATCTGCGCGCATACGTGTATTGGTACGGAATGACCAATTCCCCGGAGGTATTGATAAACCCGAGCTTGCCGCCTTTCGGCGCATAAGCCGCCGCTAAGCCGCCGCTGAAGGCATAATCCGAATCGTACGTTTGGTTAAAGGTATGAACTATTTTCCCAGAGCGGTCAATAATCGCCTGTTCCGTTGAATCCGGAATGGACACATGAGCAACTTTCTCCGAGAACCTTTCTCCATCCGCATACTTGCAGGGAATTGCCAGCGCGCCTTTGGTGTTGATATATCCCACAAGCTTGGTTTTCGTGTTCATTACCATCGCCCGCTGTTCGGAAAAATCGCTTAACGGTTTGATCCATGCGGGAAGGGTAAAGGCTTCTTGTCCTTTCGCATTGTAGTAGACAAGAGTTCCATCCGATTGTTCGGAGAATAGTAAGCCGTCATGGAATTGCCCGTCGCTTGCAGGCCGGACAGGACTGAAATTTATCGGCGTTTGTGATAACTTGATCTGTGTTGCGGATGAAGCTGCGAAGCAGATTCCCGACATAAGGATTGTCATACATCCAATCAGTAACGCTAATCCAATTTTCTTCACTATTTTTACATGCTCCTTTTCGTCTTTAGTGCACAAAATATATCCTATTATGAAAAATAAATCCATAATTTTAGACGTTCAAATGATGAATAAGTTTCGCGCCAACAAGAAACGAATGCCGACTTTAATAAGACGACGCAGCCAGTTCCCTTACTTCCGCTGCTGCCAGCTGCCAGAAATACAACTTCCTTATTTCCTGCGGCACTCAGCAAAAATAGTCCGCCGTGGCCGCAGCCCTGCCGTAGATTAAAAAACAAAGCAGCGATTCTCCAATAACCGGAGAATTGCTGCTTTGCTGTCTTTTTACGGTTTTAAAAATGAGAAGGGCTATTTCGTTCGCAGAAGAATCTACTTATGAGACATCCCCACCGGAACTTCCTCACTTAATGTCCTCTTTGCTTCAGTGCACTTCCTCATTTTGGTACAGGGCGGATATCTCCTGGAATTTACGCTGGCAGCCAAGAAATATCCGAACGATATCCGGATCGAAATGCTTGCCCGCATTCCCCTCGATTATCTGAACCGCCTGTTCATGGGACATGGCATCCTTGTACACCCTTTTGCTCGTAAGCGCGTCATAAACGTCGGCGATCGCCATCAGCCTTGCCGAGAGCGGAATCTGTTCCCCCGCAAGTCCTTCAGGATAGCCTGTACCGTCCCATTTTTCATGATGGGAATATACGATTTCCTTCGCGTACCGGAAAAATGTCTCTTTCTTGTTCATCAGCTGCTCCGCCCGCAGAATCGCTTCTTTACCCAAAGTTGTGTGGGTCTTCATAATTTCGAACTCTTCCTTGGTCAGACTCCCCGGCTTCAGCAGAATGTGATCCGGTATTCCCACCTTCCCGATGTCATGAAGCGGTGCCGAGGTGACAATCAGGTCAACCGTCTCCCGGTTTAAGATCCCGCTGTATTTGGGCGTCCGGGCAAGATGAGTGGCCAGTTCTTCAATATACAGCTTCGTCCGCTGGATATGGTTTCCGGTATCGACATCCCTAATCTCGGCAAGGGCAGCCATCGACATGATGGTCACCTCCTGAACGAGAGAAATTTCCTTGATCCGCCTCGATATCTCCTTCTCAAGAAAATGGTTCTTGTCTTTGAGGAAATGGTTGGACTGCTTGAGAATCAAATGCGTCTTCACCCGCGACAGCAGAACTGGCGCGCTAATCGGTTTCGTAATATAGTCAACTGCCCCCAGCTCGAACCCTTTGTTCTCATCCTCCGCTTCTTCTTTGGCAGTTAGAAAGATGACCGGAATATCCTCCAGCTCCTTATCCATTTTCAGCCGCCGGCATGTTTCATAACCGTCCATGACCGGCATCATGATATCCAGCAGTATTAAATCGGGCGGTGCGGACTTGGCTACCGCGAGCGCCTTTTCGCCGTTCGTGGCGATTTTTACTCTGTAACTTTCTTTCAGGAGGCCGCTAAGTAAAGCAATGTTATCAGGTGTATCATCCACTACTAATACAACGGGTCTCAGGTCAAGCATTCTCATCACCCTCAATGTACTGATTGCTGTTCCTTGCCACCCTTTCAATCCGGTCAATCGCGTCTTCAAAATCGAATATCCCGATCGATTGCTCCGTTTCGCGCCAATCTTCCGGCTCCATCCATGCCTTTAACTGATTCTTCACCGTATTGAAATAGTCCACCGCTTCGCTGTCGCTAGCCTTCAACAGATCCAGCAGCCGGCCTATCTCCTGCTTCATCGGCCGGCGAGGAGGCATATCCCCTTCTGCTTCGGCACTGGAACTGGTAATTTCTCTTAATGCGGAACGGATTTCTTCCGATATGCTGAGGACGGCAGTGTCAAGTCTCTCAATAAGCGGCATAATCTCCTCCCCGGCCGGCCCTTCGGACAGCAATGCGCTGATTTCGTCCGATAAGGTCTGTACCTCCATAGCGCCGATATTGCCGGATACGCCTTTTAAGTTGTGCACAAGCCTATGCGCTTCGCCGAAATCCCGACGATCCACGGCCTTCTTGATCCGCTTTACGGTGTTGCCGTGATTGTCCGCGTATTTCCGCAGCAGACTAATATATAAAATCTCGTTGTTTCCGGTACGCTTGCGGCTGTTCACTGTATCGATTCCATGGATGTGCGGGAAGGACGGCGCCGCGATGTTTTCCTCTTGCCCGGCACCTCCGCTAACCGCCTGCGTAAGCTTGCTTTTCACATCGCCTGGCGTCCATTTATCGATTATGCTGAACAGAATATCGGGGTCGATCGGCTTGGATACATGATCGTTCATGCCTGCCGCCAGGCATTTCTCCCTTTCTTCCGGCATCGTACGGGCAGTCATGGCGATGATTGGCAGCTCCGAACCCTTCTCCCGAATTCTTCGCGCAGCTTCAAATCCGTCCATTACCGGCATTTGCATATCCATCAGCACCAGTTGGAAATAGGGTTCCGGCCGTTCCCCGATCATCCGGACAGCCTCCGCTCCGTTTGAAGCGATCTCCGTCTCAATTCCCTGACTTCTCAGCAGTTCAACGGCGATTTGCTGATTGATCTCATTATCCTCGGCCAGCAGGGCCCTTAGACCCGCTAGCTTATAATCTTTCTCATTCACACCTGAGGGGAGAGGCAGTTCCCCATTGTGCGGTGCGAACAGGTTGATAATGGTGTCGTACAGCAGGGATTGATTAACGGGCTTGACCAGTACATCGTCCAAATCCGCGGCATCGGCCTCTTTTAAATAAACGTCCTTCCCAAAAGCCGTAACGAGAATAACCGCGGGAATGGATTTAAGCGTTGCGTGTTTTTTTATCCTCCTGGCGGTGTCAAGTCCATATTCGCCCTCAATCTCCCAATCCAAAAATACGAGATCATATGGTTCATTCTCATCCGCTGCTTCAAGAGCATGAATCGCTTCTTCTCCGGATGATACGGCGGATGCGCTGCAATTGAAATCCTGCAGATTTTTGACCAGAAGCTCTCTTGCGGCCTGATTATCGTCAACGACAAGCATCCGAAGCGATCTCATTTCCTTGGGCATCTCCCTTGCTGCGGAGCTGTTTGCCTTGCTGACGCCGAACCATGCCGTAAACGCAAAGGTGCTCCCCACGCCCGCCTTGCTCTCCGCCCACAGGTTCCCTCCCATCATCTCGACCAGCTTGCGGCTGATGGCAAGTCCGAGCCCGGTTCCGCCGAATTTGCGTGTGGTGGAGTTGTCCGCCTGCGTGAACGCCTGAAAGAGTCTTGCTTCCGCTTCTTTACTAAGGCCGATCCCCGTATCACGCACGCTGAATTTCAGCTTAATCCTGTTGTGTACACGGCGGACCTGCTCGACCCGGACGACAACTTCGCCCTTCTCCGTAAATTTCACCGCATTGCTTACCAGATTGGTCAGAACCTGCTGAAGGCGAAGCGGATCGCCGGTCAGATTAACCGGAACATCGGCCGGTGTGTAATACATCAGCTCCAGGCCTTTGTCGGATGCGGATTGGCTCGACATGGCAACGGCGTCCGTGATCACTTCCGGGAGTTCGAATTCCGTAACCTCCAGTTCGAGCTTTCCGGATTCCACCTTGGAAAAATCAAGGATCTCGTTAACAATGCCAAGCAGAGATGTTCCGGCATTATGTATTTTGGACAAATAGTCTCTCTGCTTCGGACTGAGTTCGGTCTTGAGCGCCAGATGGGCCAGTCCGATAATGGCGTTCATCGGGGTACGAATTTCATGGCTCATATTGGCCAAAAACTCGGATTTGGCGGCTGTCGCCTCTTCCGCCATGTACAGAGCTTGAGTAAGCTCGCTTTCCTTTTGCTTCAGCCCGGTAATGTCCTCGGAAACGCCCAGAAGAAAGAGGGCATTACCATCAGCGTCCATAATGGGCAGCTTCGAGGTCTGGACATAACGGAGCGTACCCTGCTCGCTGTCACCCGGTAAAATTTCAATCTCGCTTACGGTCTGTCCGCTCTCCAGGACTTTTCGGTCCGTAGCGCTCTGCTTCCTGGCTACCTCCGGAGGGAACAGATCGGCATTGCCCAATCCATTTATTTCCTCGGGGGAACGTTCCAGGAAATCGGCGCAGGCCTGATTCGCTTTATAGATCTTCAAGTCTTCCGCATCTTTAACATAGACCATCACAGGGATATGATTAATGATGATATCCAGAAAATTCCGGCTCTCCAGAAGCTCCTTTTCCTTAATCTTCAGATCGGTGATATCCATCATGATGCCTAAATACCCGCCCTCGGTGCCATCTGACAAATGATAAGCCGACAGAGAATAAAGAATATCATGCTCTTTGCCGTCGGCAAAATGCCTCTTAAGCTGCCTTTGAGCGGGTCTGCCATTTCCGGTCACTTCTCTTCTCATCTCATCCAGCTCTTCATAGCTTGTTCGGGGCAAATGCGCCAAGTCCTTCGTATGCAGACCGGTCAATTCCAGCCGCTTCACATTGAATGCCTGCTCGTAGGCGGCATTGCAGCCAAGGAAATAACCCTCTACATCCAAATAAAATAACGGATGGGGCAAAGTGTCGATAAGCTGGGACGTAAAGTAAAGCTGGTCCAGAAGCTCTTTTTTTATGCGTTTATATTCGGATACATTCTCTTTGATGCCTACATAATGAGTGATCTTCTGGTGATCGTCCTTGATTGAGGAGATGATGACGGCTTCCGTGTACTTCTCTCCGTTCTTTTTCTTGTTGATAAATTCCCCCTGCCAGTTGTCGCCCTTGCTGATTGTTCTCCACATCTCCCAATAGGTTTCCGGCGCCGTATCTTCCGACTTAAGAATACGCGGCGTTTGGCCGACCGCCTCTTCCATGGTGTATCCGGTTATCTTCGTAAAATAAGGATTGATGTATTCAATCTGGCTGTGCGTATCGGTGATAATGATGGAAAGCGGTGATTGCTCGATGACGTTCAGATACAGGCGCAATTGTTCATTGTACTTCTTTTCGGTCTCCAGCATTTTTTTGGCGTCTTTAATCTGTTTTACATACAGGAGTACAATAAAAAAAGCCATTATGAGAATCACTACGTAAACAATACTATGTATGGAAGCCACGAATCGTATACCTCCCTTCAGAGCCCCCAGTTTGAGATAGACTCCCTCATTTCTTTCTTCGACATAATCCAACAAAATAATTAGATCAACCGCCGCGCGGATGCGCTTACATAGAAATATTAATCCTCTCCTCTTCACAAAAAAATAACAAATGGCCGCCCAGCGCCTAATCAGGCAGCCTGGCGGCCAAATCTTATAGCCAAATATTATTTTACCGTCGCGTTATACTGCTTCAGTTTGTCGGTGATCTGCGCTGCAGCATCCTCAAGCGCCTTCTTCGGCTCCTTCTTCCCGTTCAGCGCCTCCTCGATTGCGCCTTCCACGATCTGGCGCGCTTCCGGGAAAATACCCATAACCGCACCTGATGTAGCATTCGAGGCGCTTGAAGCATGAAGCTGATCAACGGCAGTCTGGAACTGCGGGTATTTGGCCATGTTGTCTTTCAAGACCTGCTGATCGTATGCTGCCTTCGTGATCGGGAAGTAGCCGGTGCTTACGCTCCATTCCGCCTGAACTTCCGGGGAAGCTACGTACTTGATAAGTTCCCAAGCCGCTTTCTGCTCCTCCTCCGGCTTGTTGTTCATAATGTACAGACTGGCTCCGCCTACAACCACGCCGCCTTCTTTAACGTCTTCCGGTCTCGGCAGAAAGCCGGTTCCCACTTCGAACTTGCCTCCTACCGCATCCACCATCTTCCGCAGAGCGGCCGTCGAATTCAGGGTCATCGCCACTTGTCCGGCGGCAAATGCGCTGTCCGTATCGTCCGTATCACGTCCAAGGTTGGCAACGGCCTTTTCGTCCACCATCTTCTTCCACCACTCCAGTGTCTTCACACCAGCGTCCGAAGCAAGCAGCGATTCCGTTGCAGCCTGATCACGGCCATTGCCTCCGTTCACATACTCGGCATTCTGATTGGCGAACAGCTGCTCCATGAACCATCCGTAAATCGCGATCGCTGCCCCCGGCTTGCCGTTCTTGCTGAGCGCTTTGGCAGCCGCCTCATATTCTTCAAAGGTCTTGGGCGGATTCTCGGGATCGAGTCCAGCCGCTTTAAATGCGTCTTTGTTATAGTAGAGGATTGGATTGGACGTATTGAACGGCATCGCGTTCAGTTGACCGCCAATCGTATAGTAACGGATGATGTTCGGTTCAAGGGAAGACAAGTCAAATTTATCCTCGTCGATAAACTTCTGTACAGGAGTAATCATCTTGGAGTCAATCATAAATTTGCTGCCGATCTCATACACCTGCATCAGATCCGGACCGCTATTAGAACCGAGCGAAGCCTTCAGCTTGTTCAAGCTCTCGTCGTATTTTCCCTGATAGACCGCTTCAACCTGAATGTCAGGATGGCTGGCGTTAAAGTCGGTTACAATCTTGTTGATTGCCTTCTCGCCGGTGCCGGACATGGAGTGCCACCAAGTGATTTTCACCGGTGCCGCTGCGGTGCTAGCCGTGCCTTTATCGCTGCTTGATGCGTTGTTAGACGATGTATTGGTAGCTTCAGTGTTTGCGTTAGCGCCTGAATTCCCTCCGCAGCCTGCCAAAATCACCATAAACATGGCGAGCACAAGAATCATGCCGCGTCTGAAACGAAATCTTCTAAAGCCAAACCTTTTCATTGTCTTAACCTCTCCTTTTCGGTAATCCCTCTTTGTGAATCTATAGATCATCTGCATCAAGCAGCTGATTTCTTCCATTGGCCCGTGTCTTCTAGCCCTTCAGCGCTCCCGCCGCCATGCCCCGCACCAGCTGCTTCAGCCCGAATACAAGCAGCAGCAGTGAAGGCAAAATTACGAGCGAAATTCCGGCAAACACCAGATTCCACGACGTCGATTCTTGAAATTCCAGCATGGAAATGCCGATCTGCACCGTCCGCATCATTTCACTGTTCGTAATCAGCAGCGGCCATAAATAGGAGTTATACGTATTTAAAAAGGAATAGACAGCCAGGGTGCCGATCGCAGGCCGGGACAGCGGCAGCACATGCAGCAGAAAATAGCGGATATGCCCGCAGCCATCCATCCTCGCCGCCTCGAACAGCTCCTTCGGGAGCTGGAGGAAGAACTGGCGCAGCAGGAAGGTGCCGAACGCCGTCGCCAGAAAAGGAACCGTCAGGCCCTGATACGTATCAAGCCAGTTCAGGCTGCGGACCGTCAAATAATTCGGGATCATCGTCACTTCCCAGGGAACCATCATCGAAGCGACAAACAGGCTGAAAATGAAGCCCTTGCCCTTAAAGTCCATTTTGGCAAATGCATAAGCCGCAAGGCTTGCCGTAATGAGTTGGCCGATCATAACAATGCCTGAGACAAGAAACGTATTTCCGATGAAGGCCGCGATCGGCACAATTCCGAATACGTCGATGAAATTTGCCGGATTGAACGAATGCGGAACAATGGACGGCGGAAAGGCGCTCGCTTCCTCCGGCGTCATCACAGACAGAAAGAAGCTGTACACGACCGGATACAGCGCGAATACGGCTGCCAAGATAAGGATGAGATAGACGGCGGCTTGTCCGGCAATATGCTTTTTCATTGATAATGCACCTTCCTTTCGATCCATTTGAACTGAATCAGGGTAAGGAGCATGATGACCACGAACAGCAACAACGCCTGCGCGCTGCCGGTTCCGAACCGGAAATTCACGAAGGCCTCCCGGTAAATGGAATAGACGAAGACATTCGTGCTGTCCATCGGACCGCCCTGAGTCAAAATATTAATCTGTCCGAACGATTGAAAGGCGCTGATGATCGATACGACCAGAACGAAGAACAGCGTCGGAGATAGGAGAGGAATCGTAATTTGGCGGAACATCGCCACCGGGCCCGCACCGCCGATCTTGGCGCTCTCGTACATGTCATCCGGAATGCCCTGCATGCCGCTGGAAATCACAATGTAATTAAAGCCAAGATTCATCCAGACGGTCATGAGCGAGATGGAGAAGAGCGCCCACTTCGGGCTGGTCAGCCAGGGAACCGGTGCAAAACCGGCCAGCTCCAGTCCGTAGTTCAGCATGCCCAGCGACGGATGAAACAGAAACTTCCAGATGACGGCCGCGGAACCGACGGAAAGCACCATCGGAAGCGAAAACGCGAATTGGAACAGCCGTTTGCCCCTCAGAAGATTATGAGTAAGCGCCGCAAGCACAAGAGCGAGCAGCATCCCTGCCGGTACCGTAAGAAGCGCGAACAGCACGGTAACGCGAATGCCATCCAGGAACAGGCCGGAGGAAAACAATGCCGTGAAATTCTCGGCTCCGACAAAGGAGGCCACTCTTCCCGCCGGGTCCGTGCTGTACAGACTGAGATACACCGACCGCAGCAGCGGATAGAACATAAACACCCCAAACAGCAGCAGAGAAGGTGCGAGAAAAGCATACGCAAGCATATTTTCCCGTACTTTCAGCCTCTTTAACGAAACTGTACGCAGGCCTCTTCCCGCTGAAGCTCTGCTTGCTCCGGCAGGAAGGCTCCAACGATTATCAAGCTCGCTCATGGCGAATGCCTCCTTTTTGTTGAAATCTGCTCTTGTACAATCCTCTGCAAGTGTAAGACTTGAATGTAAAACGAAAACGCCGGGAAATTCTGGCTAAGGTAAAACTTTAGTAAAACTGTTAACTGAATGAAAAACACAAAAAAGCTGTCCCGTAAATTTGCATACTCAGGGACAGCTCCGGTTTAGGGTGCGCGGCCAGCGGGCCCGGGCTTCAAATGAAACGGAATTCCTCCATCTTAATTTTGTCGAAAAGAACCAATGCCAAGCCTGAAAGGGAATTCCTCCCTATAAATCTGGTTTTTTGCCGAAAACAAAGAAATCGCAGAGTATAAGCCGGAGTTTTTCCCGTTTATACTACTGCGACGCTCTTTTTACTTAAAATAAAGGGGAGCTTTTCCTGCTCATGCTTACTCCTACCTGCAGATTATAGTGAAGCCCATCCATAGCCAGCGGCTCCAATCTCCCGGCAAAGTCACCTAATCCTGCATCATGCTCTTAAACAGCCTTTCGGTATCCTCCCGCTTACACAGTTCCCGCTCAGGATTCATGACCGCGGCCGCTCCGGCGGCAATGCCGAAGCGGACGGATTCCGCCAGCGTCCCTCCCTGCTCCAACCGATAGATGACTCCGGCTACCAGGCTGTCACCCGCGCCTACAACGCTGACAACAGGTACTTGGGGAGCGGTAATATGCTCGGCTCCTTCCTTGGAAATCATAAAGGCGCCCTTCGCTCCCAGCGAAACGATAACCGCTTCAGTCCGGCCTTCCGCAATGAGCTTCTCCGCCGCAGCCTTCACATCGCCGTCGCCCGAAAGAGTCATTCCGGTCAACTCTTCCAGCTCGCGGGCATTGGGCTTTAGCAGATACACGCCCGCATCGGCTGCCCGCTGAAGAGCTTCACCCGACGTATCCACGATTACCCGGCAGTTCCAATCCTTGACAGAATTGATGATCTGCGCATAGTAATCTGCCGGGCATCCGGGGGGCAGACTGCCGCTTAAGACCAGATAATCCGGCTTGGTCTTGAGTTGATTTAATTGATCCAGACACCGCTGCCGGTCTTCCTCGCCAAATGCCGGACCCGGCATATCGAATCGAAACTGCTGCCCGGTCGACTCCTCCAGAACAATGAGATTCTCTCTCGTTTGTCCTGAAATCGGAATGGACTGATGCTCGACGCCCTCTTGCTCCAGCATTTGATGAATCAGCTGCCCGTGCAATCCTCCCGATGTGTACAGAGCCAGGGCCTTACCGCCCAATCTGTGGATGGCTCTGGAGACGTTAACCCCTCCTCCTCCGGGTTGATAGGTCGCTTCACGGCAGCGGAGTTTATGGTCGGGAACCACCTGCTTTATTGCTGTGCTGGCGTCCACGCTTGGGTTAACGGTCAAAGTAACAATCATTTCCGCATCTCCTTTTTTGAGGCAGCTCGTTATATTCTACCTAAACGGTATACTTCACATTTACCCTTTTTATACATGGAAATGCCGGGCCGGGTCCTATTTATCCAAAACGTCCGTTCCGTATTGCCAATTTAATACAAAAAAGTGCGTCTAATTATTCGGCCCGTCATTACCCGGCTGCTCCAATTATCCGAAGAATCAGTCTGCCCTACGGTTCATCAGCTCCGTCTGCGCCTCCACAGCCGGTAACCTTTCCTCACCATTTCCAGGACAGGGCGGGGCACCGGAAACAGCCAATGGGAAGCGATCGGCCTGTACAGGCGGGTATAAGCTGTCTTAAAGTCATCCCACATCGTGCAGTCTTCCTGCTTAAGAAAATCCGAGATGTCCACAATCAGGCCGCGTCCATCCTCGGTCATTACATTTTTGGCGTGAACATCGTGGGGATGAAGCCCCCGTGAAGTCGCATATTTCAAGGCCTCATCAATATCATGGATGGCCTGATCGGTAATTGGAATGCCCCGCTTCATGCAGTCGTAGAAGGTAATCCCCCTGAGCCGCTTGAGCACCAGAAAATCAGGACCGGCATGGTAAAGCTCCGCATAGGCGGGATGAACTCCAAGACGCCGGTAAACCTCCACTTCTTCCGCAAGGCCGGGTCTTCCGGGCGCATATATCTTCACCGCATATTTATCGTATTCGGGATGACAGAGCACCGCCGCATAATTTCCCGATCCCAGCAGCATCCATGGCTCGGGGACATTTCGAACCTCGATCGGGTCCTCCGGTTCCACGCTCTCCAAGACCAGATGCTCCAGCAGTTCTTCCTGTATGATTTCCAGCAGCTTATCCATACTTCCTCCCTGCGGCTTCTAAGGCAGCTTTCATTCCGGTAATTTCTCTGACAAGTACTGTATTTATAACTTCAGTTTAAGGCATTTCATGAAAAAACACATCCTAAATGCGGCTAAATTATGCTATGGCAGAGTTCTGCCCCTCTAAAAAATGAAGCAGGCCGCCCAAGGTTATATCCTTGAACGGCCTGCTTATGGACGGTTCCACATGGAACCCGGCGGCTAGTATACTCGCATTATGCCAATACGCCAAGCCAGTATCCGAGAATGCCTACTGCAAATAAAGCGAAGATAAGCGCAATGGCGTTCACTTTCTTTTTCAGCAGTCTCATGCACAGGAAGGTCAGAAGAAGAGGAAGCAGTCCAGGCATCAGTTGGTCGAGAATCATTTGAACCGTAGTGATGACTTCTTTGCCGTCCGAACCCGTATATTTGGAAACGACCAGCGGCACGTTGATACTGGTCCATTTGGAAACCAGCGCCCCCATAACAAATAGTCCCAATATGGAAGCCGATTCGGTAAGCTTGCGCAGCCGGTTGCCCGACATGTCGGACACAATCTCCGTTCCTTTTTCATAACCGTACTTCAAGCCGTACCACTTGGTCGCCAGCCGGCACACGTTAAAGAGAATGAAGAACAGAAGCGGTCCGACGATGCTGCCGGTCAAGGCAATGGATGCGCCGAGCGCCGCCAGAACCGGCCGCAAGGTTCCCCAGTAAATCGGGTCGCCCACACCGGCAAGGGGACCCATCAAGCCGACTTTCACCCCGCTGATCGTAGCGTCGTCAATGGGCTGGCCGTTGGCCTTCTGCTCTTCCATCGCTGCCGTTACCCCCATAATCGGGGCCGAGATAAACGGCTGTGTATTGAAGAACTCCAGATGTCTCTTCAGAGCTTCTTTTTGATCCTCTTTCTTGCTGTAAAACCGTTTGATTGCCGGAATCAGCGTGACGCAGAAGCCGATGGACTGCATCCGTTCAAAGTTGAACGATCCAAGCAGAAACCATGAGCGAAAAAACATACTGTTTAAATCTTTTTTTGTTAATTTCTTCTCTTCCATTGTATAATCCCCTCTTTCTTTGGAAGCTTGCTACAGCTCATCAATTTCTTCCACTGCCGCGCTCTGCGCGCTATATTTCGGATTCAATTGGATGTACAGAATAGCCAGAACCGCACCGACAATACCGAAGCCGACCAGATTGATGCCCGTAAAGGCCGCAACGACGAAGCCAAGGAAGAAGAAAGGCATCAGGTATTTCGCGGACATCATGTTGATTACCATCGCATAACCGACGACTACGATGAATCCGCCCGCAATTTGCAGGCCTCTCGTCACGACTTCCGGTATTGAATTCAGCAGGCTCGTAACCAGCCCCGTTTCGGCTGCAACCGCTACCAGAACAGCTGGCAGTGCGACACGCAAACCTTGAAGCAGCAGCGCTATAAAGTGACACAGCTCAATTCCCTTGAAATTCGAGGACTCCGCATATTTATCCGCCAAATGCTGAAAGAATACGGTAATCGTCCGGACAAAAATCGTAAGTACCTGACCGGCGGCGGCAATCGGTATGGCAACGGCAATCCCGGCGCCTATCGATTGATGCCCTACGATAACAAGGATCGTCGATACCACACTTGCGAGCGCGGCGTCGGGAGCCATTGAAGCGCCGACGTTCATCCAGCCCAGAGCCATCAGCTCCAAAGTCCCGCCAAGTATGATACCTGTCTTAACATCACCGAGTACAAGGCCGATCAGCGTACACGCAATCAGCGGCCGGTGGGTCTGCCCTTCGTCGAGTACGCTGCCCATGCCGCATATGGCCGCAACCAGCGCTACCATTACGATTTCAAAAGTACTCATGTTATAACCCCTCTCTTATTTCCTTTGGCTATAGATCCTGAATCTTGGATATCAGATTCACCTTTGGATCACTGGCGACTTTTCTGATCTCCAATTGGATTCCCTTTTCATGGAGCTTGCGGAATGCATCGACATCCTGTTTATCAACGGAGACCGCACCCGTGATCTGCGTCTTGCCTTCCTTGTAGCACATTCCGCCGATGTTCACCGATTTGAACGGCACCCCGCCTTCCACTACACGAAGCACATCTGTCGGATTCGTAAACAGAAATAAGGTCTTGAAATCCGCATATTTCGGATTATTATAAGCCTCGATCGCTTTGTCTATGGTTACGACGTAGGCTTTTATTCCTGGAGGGGCCACTTGAAGGAGCAGCGTCTTCCGTAATGTATCCGCTGCCACTTCATCGCTCACCGCGATAATCTTATTACACTTTGTTTCTTTCACCCAGACGGTCGCCACTTGGCCGTGAATCAAACGGTCATCAATACGAACAAATGAAATTTCCATTTACAATTCCTCCTCTGTTTGGCTGTCTCTTATGCTGCGGAAAGACTTCATTGAATCTTGCCCTGCCCGAATCGCCAGATCGGCCAAATCTGCTAATTGTTCTGTCGATCTGTTAACCATAACGTCAACGATCATAGGCAGGTTAACTCCGGATACAATGTCCATATTCTCATAGCCTGCCGCAATCCGGCTGGCTGCGTTATAGGGACTGCCGCCGAACAAATCAACAAGAAAAATAACGCCGTCGCTCCAATCAATCGTATCCAGTGCCGCTTTGAATTTTTCGACAAGCCCGTTAACACTTTCACCAGGCTCAAACGTTACACCGGCTACATTCTCCAGCTCGCCGAAGACCATAGATGTCGACCTCAGCAGTTCCTCGGAAAATTTTCCGTGCGTACCTACAATAACTCCAATCATTTGTCTCACCCCCTAAATTCCCTTCGCCTATATTAGATATGCAAGACCCGTGCCAAACTTCTGTATGAAGAGAAGATTCCGGGGGAAAACATAAAAATCCCCGGCTGTGCCGGGGATTCTCGTCTGTAAATAAATAAGGATTCAGTTTGGAATTACGGTTTTCATACACAAATGTAAACGCTTCATACACTATCTCTTTAAATAAGGGCTGTTTTATATACATCGCTCAGCATTTCGCAAATATAATATTTTTCATCGCCCGTTAGAGACAGGTTAATACCGGAAGAAAAAATCGCGCAGGCCTGATTCACCGCATTCAAAATTTGAGGATCGATCATCTCCGTCTCCCCCCGGTATACCAGCCCGTCGTGAATAACCATCCGCTCCAGCGCGTGAGCCGTATGGATCGCAATCTGGACCTTCATCGCATATTCAAAATCCGTATTGAGCCCGCTTTCAAGCTCCTTAACGAAGCTCATCAGGGAACCCAATATTTTGTGGGGATTCAGATAGGTCAGGAATTCCTTCAGGCTTTCTTCGCACAGATCCTTGATAACCACACTTTGGTTCTCCTGTACGACGGGCAGCTCATGGTTCAGCAGCAGTTCTCTCAGCAGTTCCTCACCGCTCGCGTCGATCAGCTGCTCCAGAGGAATGAACGGAACATTGCGGTCGCCCGGCCGCTTTACTCCAATCACGGCCAGAACACTATGCTTGGCCTGCTGCTCTTTGACCACTTTATCCAATTCCCTGACCTTAGCCGGGATTACCGCTATTTTTTTCTGCGTAAGGTCGTAAACGATCTTCTCGACAAATTCCTTAACCTTGATCGCGGCGCCTTTGCCGGACGAGCAGACCGTTATGATGACCTTATTGTCCAATATCGCGCCTACCGATGCCTCCAGGTTGTTGTAGCCCCGGAAATCTTTCAGCGATCGGTAAATGTCCTCAAGCTCCATATCAAGCAGACTGGCCTTCCGGACGGCCTCCAGCGCCAGTGGCGTGGACACCATATCGATGGTCTTCACCTTGATCCCGAGCCGCTCCATAATCGCCGCTTCGAAATTGAGCAGAGAGCCCATATCCACGAGCATCAGCACACCTCTGCCGTTGTCAATGCTCTTTGCCTTGTCGACAATAATCTCCAGAATCTCTCTTGGGCTGACATCGAGCGGCATGTCCACCGCGCAAATGCTGGAGCTCCCCAGCAGGCTGTCGACAACGCCGACGATACTGCTTGCCGTACTGTTGCCGTGCGCGGCAACGATAATTCCCACATTGCCCTTTCGCTCTTCCTCCACCGATTTGAGCAGGATCGCCACATACGTAATTTCGGCCTCCGGTACGTCTATTCCGAAGCCGGATTCAATCATATCCTTGATGGTCAGCGCCATTTTGTATTCTTCATCATTCTGGTCAATGGGATCATAGACGGGTTTGCCGCCATATTTCTTCTCCCGTATCCGCTTAAGAAAAGCGCTTAGATGAAGACTGAAGGCATAGACGAACCGGTCGCTGTACCTTCGGTTCAGCTCCTGCTCAACCAGCGATTTGACCTGATCGGCAAATTCGAGAATCTCCTTGTCTACAATTTTGAGAATCCGTTCCCTGCTGCCTTTTTGATTATAAAAACGGTTATAGAAGCTTTTAATATGGATGTTGACGTCCGTAGTGATAAATTTATTAATGTAGCTGTCGTCGAGGCCTTCATCCTTCAGCAGGCTTATTTTGTCTTCAATCAGCTTGTAGAGGTTGAACGGCGGCTCCAGCACATCTTCTTCCGTGGCATGGCTTCCTTCGGGAGTGATGTACAGCTGGGAAGAAATGGACCCGAGTTCTTCGCTTTCCCTGCGGCTCTTGCCAATGTTGAACAGCCCTTCCCTGATGTTGCCCGGCAGCACTTTGAAGTCAAGTCCGATGTCTTCCCAATTCTCACGGATGCTGTCCAGAAATCCCTTGGCGCAAACGAGCTGGATATTCGATTTAAGCTGCCCGATATTGCCGTAGGTGACACTGCCGATCAGCGCTTTGGCGACTTCCGGCTCGACCCGGATCGGCTTGTTGACGCGAAGGGCCTCGCTCTCCAGCAGATGCTTCAGTATTTGAAGCTGTTCCGAAGGCATCCGTTCCTGAAAAGGAGGAATGTTGATGGTAATCGGGATGCGTCTGATAAAGGTCTTCAGCATGGACGATCCCGGATCTTCCGTCGTTGCCGCGACAAGCAGTACATTCGCGCTCCGCTTGCGTTCGGATTCGCCCAATTTATTGTACGTATGCGTATCCATGAAATAGAAAATCATTTCCTGGCCTTCGGGCGGCAGACGGTGAATCTCATCCAGGAACAGAATTCCGCCGTCGGCTTTTTCAACAAGCCCCTGCTTCTCCTGGTCCGCTCCGGTAAACGCACCTTTCACATGACCAAAAATATGGGACAGCAGCAGCTGCGGATTATTATAATAGTCGGCGCAGTTGAACACGATAAAAGGCGCCTGCCCGGTAAACCGCTTCATGTGCTTGCCGTAGTTGTACATCAATTTGGCAAACATCGTTTTCCCCACGCCCGTCTGGCCTACAATGAGTGTATGCAGTCCCCTTGGCGGGTACAGAATGGCCGCTTTGCCCTGCTCCACCTGATTACGCATGCTGCCTTTGAAGCCGATCAGGGAATAAAAAGGGTCTTCCCGCTCCCCGGTCTGCAGAATTTCCCCAAGGCTGTTCACTTCGATTTGCTTCTCTTTCAGGTGAACGCGAAACATCTCCTCGATGGTCTGTTTATGAAGAAACTTGACCGGTCTTCCCTTGATTTTAATAATCCGGTCGGCCCGTAGAAGTTCATTCAATTCCTTGCTTACATTGTTTCTGAGCATGTTCTGGTTAGCCGCAATTTCCGCAGCCGTAATTCCTTCGCATTGAAGCAAAGCCTCTTCCGGAAATCCCTTTGTTTTTTCGGCAATATACTCCAAAATCTTGTCGATTCTTCTCACCATTTGCACCTCCGGACTAAGCCGTTCCTAGATGAAGCTCTTGCCTTCGTCTCAAGTATATAGGAGCAGCTGGGTAATCTCTATTACAAATCTTTTCTGCAGGTCACAAAAATTTCTGGAGAAACTGTGATAAATGTACTGTGCTCACGGTTCTAAATTCACAAAAATAGAGATATAAAGTTATGGATAGTGGCAGGATATTATCATTCGTCTGACGAATTATCCTCCATATCGCTGAATATATCCGGAGTTCCTTCTGCGGCGGGAGATGGCCGACCTTCCTCCCAAACTGCCGCCGGTTCATTCCGGAAGGAGTTGAAAGCATTTACATGATACAATTCGGACTCAAACAAGAGCAGACACTAAAGCTGGCTATAACGCCCGAACTGCGGCAGGCGATACAAATGCTGCAGTACTCGTCCGCCGAGCTGCTATCCTATCTGCGCGAGCAGGCCAACGACAATCCGGTAATCGATCTGCAAGAAACCGATCTGGCCGTCGGCATCGGCGCGGAGCCGTCCGCTGCTCAGAAAGATTCGAAAGATTACGATGATAGCCGCGGCGGAGAAGGATATGCGCATTCCTTAAGCACTCAGACTTTTGACCTGCTGGCCGCCATGGCCAATCCGGCCGATACGCTCTATGTGCATTTGAAAAAGCAGTTGGGGCTGATTCGCGGGCTGACCGAAAGTGAATACAGAACGGCGTTGTATCTGATCGGCAATTTGGACGAAAAAGGCTATTTAGAGCTGGACATTGATTCGGATGCCCGCTTATCGGGAGCTTCCGAGGATGAGGCGCAGCGGATGCTGGCGCTGATCCAGCGCTTCGATCCGGCGGGGATTGCAGCCCGCAGTCTGGAGGAGTGTCTCCTTCTCCAGCTTCGGAGAGACGGAACCGGGGATGGCCCTATCGTCCTAGTGGTGGAGCGTCATCTGGGAGACCTGGCGGCTAACCGGCTGCAAAAGATCGCGGACGCGCTCGGAACCGGCGTTCAGGAGGTGCAGCGGATAGCCGATTCCATACGCAGGCTTAATCCGCGTCCGGGCGCATTGTTTGCCAGCCAAGAGCGGCAGACCGTTATTGCTGATGTTACAGTGGACAAAATCGGCGGCGAGTACACGGTATTCGTCAATGAGACCGGCGCGCCGCGCGTCTCCATTAATGCATACTATAACCGGCTGCTCAGAGAACAGCCGAACCGGGACGAAGCCTGTCAATATATTCACGACCGGATGGCTGCGGCTTCCTGGCTGATCAAAAGCCTGGAGCAGCGCCGCACGACGCTGCTGCGCGTGTCGCGGGCCGTGGTGGAAATGCAGCGGGATTTCTTCGAGCATGGCATTCAAGGACTGAAGCCGCTGACTCAGAAAGAGATTGCGGAGCAAACGGGCCTCCATGAATCCACAATCAGCCGGGCCGTCGGCAATAAATACATGCAGACCCCCCGGGGATTGTTCGAGCTGAAATACTTTTTCACCTCATCCCTCGCGTCAGCGGACGGCGACGCCGCATCCTCGGAAAGCGTGAAACTGCGTATTAAGGCAATGATCGACGGCGAAGACAAACGGAAGCCTCTATCTGATCAGGCGATTACGGAGCTGCTGACGCAGGAAGGGCTTGAGTTGTCCCGTCGGACCGTGGCCAAGTACCGGGAGGAAATGCGTATCCTGTCATCCGCCAAGAGAAAACGCTTTTAGTTCGTCCTGCGGTCTTTTTAAAATGATAAGAACCCTGTCAGAGCTGCACTTTACTTCGAATACAGCCCTGATCAGGGTTTTTTTGCGTTTCCATCCATTTTTAGCTGTCCCGAGCCGGAAGTTTTCCATATTGTAATATTTAGTTTAAATTTGCGCAGTTTCCTGTCTCTACCCCGCTTTTTCCGCAGCCAACGCCTGATTTTTTGCTCCTTTCTCTCTTTTTTACGCGCTAATTCACTCTATCCTTCTGTCTCATGTAATCTTATCTAACACTGATATTCTAAAATAAATCCTGATTTTCCCGTCAACATGATATATATCAATTATTTTGTCAGTATTTGTTGTTATAGTATTAGAAAAATTTTAAGCATGTGGAGGGAATACCGATGTACAATGTTCAAGAAATCGCGCCTTCGATTTACTGGGTGGGCGGCACCGACAAAAGACTGGAACGCTTCGAAAATATGTTCCCGCTGCCTCAGGGAGTTGCCTATAATTCCTACTTGATTATGGATGAAAAGACGGCGCTTATGGACACGGTTGATTCCGCGATCAGCGTACAATTTCTGGAGAACATCGAGCATGTGCTGGATGGCCGGACGCTGGATTATCTGGTTGTGGGCCACATGGAGCCCGACCATTGCGCCAATATCGAGGAGCTGCTGCGCCGTTATCCGGAAATGAAAATTGTCGGCAACAAAAAGACGTTCCAGTTCATGGAGCAGTTCTATACCTTCAGTAAGCCGGATAATTACCTCATCGTCAAAGAAGGCGAAGAGCTGCCGCTCGGAGAGCATACGCTGCGCTTTATCATGGCTCCATTCGTCCATTGGCCTGAAGTCATGTTCACCTATGAAGTCTCGAAGAAAATCCTGTTCTCCGCCGACGCCTTCGGCTGCTTCGGTTCGCTTTCGGGAAATATTTTCTCCGACCAGACGGATTTTGATGGAGTGTTCTTGGAGGAATCCCGCCGTTATTACTCCAATATTGTAGGCAAATACGGACCGCAGGTGCAAACGGTGCTGAAAAAAATAGCCAAGCAGGATATTGAAATGATCTGTCCGCTGCACGGTCCGGTGTGGCGCGAGAACCTGTCGTATATTCTGGACAGATATCAGAAGTGGAGCACCTATCAGCCGGAGAAGCGCGGTGTGGTGCTGGTCTATGCATCCATGTACGGCAATACGGAGAACGCCATGAATCTGATCGCATCCAAGCTTGCGGCCAAAGGGGTTCAAGACATCCGTATGTACGATGTGTCCAAGACCCATCCTTCCTATATCATCTCGGACGCCTGGAAATTCAGCCATCTGGTCTTCGGTTCGCCTACCTATAACCTGGGACTGTATCACGGCATGCAGGCTCTGCTGCATGAAATGGCGTCCCTGAACCTGCAGAACCGCAAAGTCTCCCTTGTAGGCAACTATACTTGGGCTAACGCCGCCGTAAGGGAAATGACCGAAATCTTGGAGAGCATGAAAAAAATCGAGTTCGTCGGCGAGCCTTTTGAAATCAATTCCGCCTTAAAGCCGGAGCAGCTGCCGGAACTGGATCTGCTGGTGGAAGCCATCTATGACTCCCTGAATACCGATACGGAAGAAACGGTTGCGGCAGGCGCAGGAACAGCCGGAAACTAACAGAAAGCAAGCGATCAGCTTGTCTATCCCATCATGAAGAAGCTGCCTCTAAAGTCTGTATAAGGACTTGAGGCAGCTTTTTTGTGCATAAATATGAAAGGCTTTTCTATCTTATGGGACTTAAAATAGACCGCAATCTATGGCTCCATCCGCTGCCGGAATAGACGATTGCCCGAAATGGGACCGCATGCCCTTGTTCCTGATTTTTCCACCGCGTAAAATGGTATGGATTTTGAATTAATACATAATTTGGGGGGAGAAAAGAAAATGAAATTAATGAAACCGTATTCCCGATTTCTGCTTTGCGGACTCTTGATGGGTGCACTGGCAGGCTGCGCAGAGAAGGAACAAGTCTTACAGAACACAGAAAGCAATCCGCCTACGCAAGCAGCCCAAGCCGCCAAGGTTCACTGGTCGTATGAGGGAGAGACATCACCTGAACATTGGGGCGAACTTGAAGAAGATTTCGGGACCTGCAAGGTGGGAAAGGAACAATCGCCCATCGATATTGAGGCTGCTGATGTGAAGAAGGATACCAACCTCTCCCCGGTAGAGGTCGATTATTCGCCTTCGGAAGTGTCTCTCGTCAATAACGGCCATACGATACAGGTAAATGTGTCAGGGGAGAACAACCACATTGTTCTTGAAGGAAAGACCTATACGCTGAAGCAGTTCCACTTTCATTTGCCAAGCGAGCATGAAGTGGGCGGCAAGCATGATGAGATGGAACTTCACTTCGTTCACAAGACCGAAGACGGGGATACTGCGGTGCTCGGCGTTCTGATTAACGGCGGCGCGGAGAACGCGGAATTGAACAAGCTGTGGTCCCGGCTTCCCCAGAAAGAGAGTGAAGAAGCAGTAGCGATTGACGGTAAATTCGATCTTAAGGCCCTGCTTCCGGGAGATCTTCACTCTTACCGCTATCATGGATCGCTAACGACACCGCCATGCACCGAAGGAGTGCAGTGGATTGTGCTTCAGCAGCCCGTGGAATGGTCCGAGGCGCAAATCAGCGCGTTCCGAAGCATTTTCCCGCATGATAACCGCCCGGTTCAGCCGCTTGACGGCCGCACGCTTGAAACAGAAGAGTAAATTTTTATGAAAAAGAGATTGCTATTCATTCCTGCCGTAGTCTCATCGCTGCTGCTTTCCAGCGGCACTCTGCTTCCTTCACCGGCCCAGGCATCGACGGTGCCCGCATACGTTCAGCTTACGTTCACGAACGGCGGCACGCTGACAATGGGTTATTCCGGCAATGCCATCATCAAGGACGGCATCGCCTATTTGGCCGCTTCCACAGCCAAGGCGGCAGGGCTTAAGATCACTTGGGATCAGACGCATAAGCGCGCCGAATTTACCGGTTGGGAGAAAAGCTTCGCAGTTCGGGTCGGGAGCCGAACCGGTGTGCTTGACGGCATACCGGTTAGCATCGGAGGTGTTCCTTTTATTCACAACAAGGAGCTCTATATTCCAGTGAAGTTTATGGTAAAAGCGCTCGAAGGGGGCACCGTCCGCTGGGATGCCAAGAAGCGCACGTTTTTAGCTAACGGATTGCATTTATACCGCAGTTATTCGGAGACGTTCGAGGGTACCGTATATTCCGTTTCGCTTGATACCGGAGAATTGTATTCATCGTCCCGGCAAGGCGCAAAGCTTAAAATCGCCGATCTCGGCACCGGTCTGGATGTCGTCGACTTTACATTTGAGCGCACACCGGGCGGTCTGCTTCTTCTGCGCATCAGCAATATTTATGGCGAGCCGCATGTCAATACAGCCTACTTCACTTTTGTGCTAAGAAATGGCGCCGTCATACGAAAAGGACAAATCGCTGGCCGCGCTTCCTTTGGGGAGCCTGCCGCCCGGTCTGACGGGAAGCTGCTGCTGAGCGACGGCAGAGCGCTGCGGCTTGTGGAGGATGGCACAGGCAATGTGGCCGAGACAGTCGATTTGGCCAAGCTAATGAATGCAGACGCCACCCAAAACGCCGATACGCTCTATCACGTAGAAGCCTTCTATTCGGATATCGCGCTGATCCGTCCTTCCAATACCGGATTGCTGACACTTGTCGACCGCTCGACCGGAGCAAGCACGCTGCTGTACCGGGAATTTTTCGATGCGGATCGGCAGCGGGAAATCGAGGAAGGCGATCCGTGGTTTTTGGGGGATTTTCTCCGGTTTGCCGGACGGAGCGGAGATACACTGACTTTTACGTATAATACGGGACATGAAATCATCAAGTATACGCATATACTAACCGCCGCTCCGCAGCAGTAAGAAACATGGCCTGACTTCCAATCTCCTCTCGTACTCCTTACCAGGGAGTCATTCGCTGTCCGTAACTGCTAAGGGCTGCTCACAAGTCATGAAGATGACCTGGTGCAGCCCTTTTTGCGTTGCGGGTAAGCTGTCACCCGGGCCGGGAGGCTTCGGCAGAATTATTTCCGCTTCGGTTTATTGTATCCCTTGTCCCCAAAGGGCTGCAGCTTCTCAATCCACAGCTCAAGCAGCGCATCCACTTCTTCCTGATACTCATTTAACTCCGAAATGTCGTTCAAGATTTCCTCACGCGGCTTAATTTGATCCAGTTCTTCAAATACGAAGCTGTCGCCGCCGTATTCCTTCCAGTCCTGCTTTAGTTCATTGATGCTGTTAATATTCGTCTGCTGCAGAAATTCAAGCCGGTTTCTTGCCCCGGTTAGATCCATGCTGCCGAGCACCAGAATTTTACCGTTCTTCACATTTCGTATCTGGTAAACACCCATCGGCCGAAACGACTGCGCGTATGCCGAGGCCAGCTCTTTCTTCTTTTGCTTATCCAGTGACATTGTATTTCCTCCTTGGTTTCAATCGTGCATCATGAACACTTTAGTAGCCCATTTCCTTCAAAATCCGGGACAGCGTGCTTAGACGCTCGCCAATCAGTTCGCTGTCATCGCTGAGCGCCTGGCTGAACAGCTTGATGTCTTCGTTGATTCTGTCGTTGTCCGTGCATACGGATACAGTCATCGCATCCCCTTGCAGACCCACCCGGTCAAGCACCGGATTCTCAGGATCATACAGATACTGATACTGGTAAGCCTCCCGGAAATGGACCATGCTTCTGGTCACCAGAATGGCAAGGTCAAGCACCCGGTGAAGCGGCAGCTCCTCCGATTGTCTGGACCACTTCTCTCCCGTATGCCGCCACACCTTGGCGGAAATATCGACCTTCCCCCGGTCGTTCCACTGAGCCAATCCAAGTGATAATCCCTTCGTGTCCGAATGATTCGCATATCTGCCATCCACATTTTCATAATTCTCGGATACAATAACCGGTTTATGCTTTAGCGTTGTTGGAATTTTCATTTCTTCGTTCACCTGTCCCTTTAATGATCTTCATATTTAATAATTTACTAATTTACTAAATTACTAATTCAGTAACAAGGGTTATACTAGCCCAATTTGCAGCTGAAGTCAACAAAAAACGCCTGGGTTTCCGCATCCCAAGCGTTAAATTCAAGTCTTTTTAAACCTTACTATCAGCTTTTTTCTTAATTCTAATCACTGCGCTTTTCGGGATTCTCGCATCATGATACACAACAAACGCTTCGTTGAAATGCCGCAAATAATCCGATTCATGGGATTTCGGAGACAGGATAATCATTTTTCTCGACAGCTCCTGCTCATACAGCGTGAATACTTTGGACTTTCTCCCTTCGTCCAGGGCGCTGTCGAACTCGTCCAGCACGATGTATCCCGGCTCTGCCTGAATCGTCTTCAGCAGCGCGAGAGCGAACAGAAGCGAGCTGAGCGATTCCTCGCCGCCCGACACCCCTTTTCCGACCCGTCCTCCCCGGCCCTTCATGCCGACTTCCTCCAGCGGGCCGCGGTGCCCCTGCTTTCTGGCTTTGATGTTCAGGTAATATTTGATATTCCCCTGCTTCATCTCCTGCATGTCCCAGCTCACTTCGCCGTCGAACGAGAATTGGTCCATATAGCGCACAAATCGGCTGCCCACCCGTTTGATTTCATAATTGGTCGTGCTGACCAGCTTCTCCTCGAGCTCGGCCAGACTTTCCTCAAGCTGGCGAAGCAGCATGCGGGCGTCCTGCACCTCCTGCTCACCCCGTTCAAACTCCGCTTTTACCTTCTCGTAATTTTCGAGCGCGTTCTCGTCGACGGTTTCGCCCAGCGCCAGGTTTAGCTGAACCAGAGCGCCTTCTTTATACGACTTTGCCTGCGCCGGATTCCAGTCCGGCACTATGGGAAAATCCGGGGCCGCTTCAAGAAGCCCGGCGTATACCATTGGTAGGCGAACGGTCCAATCGCTGTAGAACTGCCGCTCCGCGGCGCGGTTCTCCTGTATGACCTCCAGGCGCTCAAGCAGCTCCCGTTTCTCCCGGTCCAGCGCCTCCAGCGCTTTTTTCGACTCTTCGATATGCTGGTGCTTCTCCCTAATCCTTCGCTTCGTCGAATCCAACGAACGGTCCAGCTGGTCGCTTTCCGTAAGCAGGTCCTGAAGCTCTCTCTCCAGTCCTTGCAGCCGTTCTCCGGTGGCTTCCAGCTCTTTGCCAAGCTGCCCGAACCGCTCGATCTTCGAGCTTTCCTGATCGGCGCGGTCGTAGATTTGCCGGTACCCTTCGAGAGCTTCAAGCCGGACCGCAAGCTCGGCCGCCCCCAGATTCAATCTCTGCCGCTCATCGGCAGAACGGTTTCGGATGTCCGTCCATTTCTTCTGCTCGGCGGTTTTCCTTTCCAGCTCGCGCGCACGCAAATCCCGCTCGGCGACAGCGCCCACGACCGTTTCCGCCTCTTTGACGAGTTGAAGCACCGAACGGATAAGATTCAGCCGTTCCTCGCATTCCGCAAGATTACGGCGAGCGGCTTCAAGCTGAAGCTCCAGCTTCTCCAGCTCCTCGCCGGCGCGCTTCACCCGCAGCTTGATTCCGCGCGGGTTAAGAATCCACCGCTTGTCCTCCTGCGGGCCTCTGCGGCCCATGGAATCGACAAGCTGGCCATTCTTCAACCGGGGCCTGGAAGAATCGGAACCGGATACCAGCTCCCCGATCCACCACAACGCCTTTTGGGCTGCGGCGTAGGTTTGGTCGTCGAGATCCTTTTTCACCCGGAGTCCGAGAGACACCAGCTCATCCGCCGCCCGTTCCGGCACCACCGCCGGCAGCTCCACATGATAGACATCCGTCGGAGCCGCGAAGCCCCTGGCATCTACGAACAGCGTATATTTGATGGCTTCGAGCTGATCCTCCCGTTCCAGCGGAATATGCTCATCCATCTCCAGAAGATCGCGCAGGGCATAGACAGTCACACCTTTGCCGCGCAGACGGCGGATGGACGCTTCCTGCCTCAAGCTGTACATCCCGGTTCCCTTGGTCAACGCCTCCAGCTCGTCCTCAAGCGACCGGATGCTCAGCTCCAGCTCGCGCCCGCTGTCACGCAGGGAAGATCGCTTGCTTTCCAGACTTTCCGCTTCCCGTTCAAGAGCGGCGCTTCCCCCGTATTGGGCCAGCATTTTCTTGGCGTCGCCGAGCCTCCGGAAGTCTTCCTCCAGGGCATACTCCAGCTTGCCGATTTCATTGGCCAGCCAGTCCAGATGCGTCTGCGCCTCCTTGTATGCCTCCTCCGTCTCCCGGCCTTTGGCTTCCGTCTCCCGCATCTTTGCCCGGTCCTGCGCAAGCCGTTCTTCCACCTCGGCTCTGGAGTAGGGAATCGCCCGCATCTGTTTGTCCAGCTCCCTGAGAATATCTTCAAGCTGACGGTACTCGTCATTCAATTGCTCGCGCAGGGCTCGCTCTTTCGCCGCTTCGCCTTCCACTTCCTCAAGCTGCCGGGTCAGTTCTTCCATGCGCCGTGTTCTTTCTTCCAACTCCTTAAGGTAAGCTTGATGCTCTTCCTCCAGCTTCACCTGGCGGTCCAGTTCGTCAGCATGGCGCTCTTCAAGCTCATCCGTCTGCTCCTTCAGAAGCTCCTGCTCCCTGCCGTACAGCCGCTCAAGGGCGGCCGAAGCGGTTAGTACGCTCGCAAGACCGAGCCTGCGCCGTTCGTTCCGGCTGATCAGCCGGTCCCGCTCCTGCTGCCAGTTGCCCAGGTTCAGCCTATGCGAATGTTGGTTGCTTTCCGCCGTTTGGAGCGCCGACTGCGCGTCTTTGCGTTCCTCCTTCACCTTTTCCCAGTTGTGCTGCATCCGCTCTATGCCGGTCATCTCGCTGAAAATTCGGAAGCGCTCCTCCGGCCGCATCACAGCGAACTGGTTCACATCCTGCTGATACCAGATCAGGTAAAAGGCATCCGGGTCCACTTTATATTTATGCTGGAGCTGATGCCGGTACTCATGAAGATGGTTCGTGCTGTCTCCCGGCGTATAGCGGGTCTCTTTATTCCATTTCCACGGCTCATTACCCTCGCAAATAAAGTATTCCTTCCGCAAGGGATCGCCGGGTTTCTGCTCCAGATTCAGCCGGAAGCCGATGTACGCGGCTGCGTCGACGGGACTTGCTCCGATATTGGCAAAAACAAGCTGAATCGTCGCCCGCCACACACGGTCCGGCGGCAGATTGCGGGAACGCAGCCCCTCCAAATCCACTTTGGCGGAAGCCAGCACCGCTCCGAGGCAGAACGAAATCGTCGATTTGCCCGAGCCGTTCGGTCCGCCGATCAGCACATGGTCTTCCGGTCCGCCCCATTCCAGCCTCGTATCCGAGAAATCGCGGATGCCGCTAAATTCCAGCGCCCAGGGGTTCAATATCCCTCACCTGCCTCCAGATTGTAACGTTTAAAAAACTTCAGAACATCGTCCATATTCAATTGCTGGGAATGGCTGAATTCCGCGAACCGTTTTAAATAGGAATCCGAGAACAGCCGCGCGCCGATCGCGGTCAGCGCATAGGCTTCCTCATTGGATGGATTCTCATAGCGGGACACGGCGCCCAGCTTGATGAGCGTATCGAGGTTCGCCAGGATTTTCCGCCTTACATCCAGCGACTCATGCCCGAACGCCTCCAGCAATTGGGTAAACAGGGTATAATCATTCTGCAGCACTTCCTGGTGATAAAAAATAAACATCAGCAAAGCCAGACTCTCGGAGGACATCAGCTCTCGCGCCTGTCTGGCGGGCACATGAATCAGCACAACCGCCCGGTCTCTGCGCTCATCATAGATAAGCCTATAGTAGCGCGCAACCGACTGATTCACCCTTTTCACAAAAGAAGCAAATCCCTGCTCATCCCCCGGCTCCAGCTTCAGAATCTTCATCACCTCGCGCCGGGACAGGCCGAAGCTGCCGCTGCGGACCGCTGCCGACGACGAGAACATAATCTGTACAAACGCGTATTCCTCATCGGGACTGAGCACCGCGGTCAGCCGTTCCATCGCCCCGAGCGGCAGATTGCTGTGCAAGCTCTCCGGTTCTTCTAACGACATGCTGATCTCCTCCTTCGTTCACAAGCTGCCATTCGGTCTGTGCGCTGCCTCCCTGCAAATCCGTGGCGGGGTCTTCTCCCCGTTCAATCGCCGCCCGCTGCCCGCCCACCAGAGCGGAGACCGCCAGCAGCGCGTTCAAGGCGTCGCTCCAGCGCTCCGATCCCGCCTCCAGCACAAGCTGCTCCAGACCGACGCAATCCCGCTTCAGCAGAATCCGCTCCGCTTCATCCGTCCGAATGCGGTCCTTGGTCAACTGCCATTCGATCTGCGCCAAATGAGCGCCGAGTTCCTCCTCGGTCCATTCTTCAGCCTCCGCATATTCCGGCTCCAGGCGCTCCCGAATCGGCTCGGTGGAAGGCACATAGCTTTCCAGATAGCTTACGGTATCCGCCAGTTGAAGATTGGACACGGGGGAAGCGAACTGAACGGGCACCCACATGCCGTCCAGACGCTCTCCGGGAATGCGGTCCTGCTCCAGAAAGCTCAATATCTCATGGGCGCTGGGCAGTTCGGAATCGGCGGTTTTGTAGAAGGAACGGATAATAAACTGGCGAATAGCTTGCGGGGAAATGTCGGACCGGACCTCGGTTTGCTGCAAATGGGCGAAGCCCAGAAACTTATTCAGCGTGCCCAAAGACACCTGCGTTCCTTCAAACATGATTTCTGTACCTTTTTTGAGTAAGGGCGCAAAGGAAGCCCCTTCTTCAAAGGTGGTGAATTTGTCCAGCCGCTCATTCATCCGCGCGTTCAGCTCCTGCATCAGATCCACAATAATCCGGATTTGCGGCAGGGCGTTCCGGTCGGCGAGCAGTTCGAGCTGCCGCTCTTTCAGCTTGTCCACGGCATCCATGACATTACGGATCATGCTAGCCAGCCGGTTTCCTCCCGAAATCCCCTTGTCGTCGTAAGCCTCGCTGAGATCCGCATCCCTTCTTGCCTGAAACAGCGAGCGGGCTACGTCATCCTGCATATAGTAAGCCAGCGAATCATTCGCCAGACGAATCAGCATATCCATCATCCGTTTGCCGACATCCATCATCGTAAGTCTCCGCTTGCTGCGGATGATCCAGTTATATTTCTGCAGCACATTCAAGAGACGCTCCATCGGAATTCCGGGCTCGTATCCATAACGGTTCCTGAACCGGTAAAAGAGCGCGTCCGCATCCTCCAGCGGCTCGTCCAGCCCAAGCGCCTCCTGCTGGATCAGGTTCAGCATTTTTAAAATCTCCAGCACTTTCAGCGGTTCTTCGAAGTATTCCCGCAGTTCGGTCAGCACCCCCGCAAGCTTGACGAGATCCCGCAGCGATTCCTTGCGAAGATGTTCAGGCACTTCGCCGCCAAAGATAGAAATCAAAGATCCATCCACATGTTCCAAATGTCCGTATCCCCCATTTCCGCTTCCTGCTCATCTGCCTGGTTCCGGTCCAGTCCGGCAAGTGCTGCTGCCTCATAAGCCTCCCATGTACGGAAAAGACAGGAGCGCGGATCGTCGCCCTTCTGGTCCACGGCAGGCGGCAAAATCCATTTCACCCCCGCCGGATGCGCCGGCTGCAGCAGGGCTTGCACATTTCTAGCGATGTCCAGCCCGGACTTGTCGCCGTCGCACCATACAATGACCTGCCCAATCGATTTCGAGCCGGTCAATACATCCTTGATCAGCTTGCGGTGTCCGCTTCTAAGCTGTCCGTCCAGCCCGATTATCAAACTACCCGAGTTCAGCAGAAAGTCCGGTTCAGCGCTCATCCGTGTGAGCACGGCCCGATTCTCGGTCAGCCACATTGTATGGCAGCCGGTTCGAAATTCCGTCTTCCAGACGGTCACATCCGTAACCGCATGCAAAAAGCCTTGCGGATAAGCGAATCCGCCCCTTCCGCTCAATTCTCCAGCGAAGTAAATCGGGGTAACCGTTCCTCCGCTGCACAGCCCAAGCAGCGGGAGAGGACAGCCGATCTGCTCCTCCGCCGCCTCCAGAAAATCCACTTTATAGGGATCAAAGCGCTTCGAGCCGCCGATTTCCCGGTAGTAACGCGCCCCTATCTCCTTCCAGTCAAAATGAGCGCGGGCGGCAGCAATTTCGGCCAGTGCGATAATAAAATCGACATAGTACTCCAGCTTTCTGCCCTGCCATGGCTGCTCTTTGTTCCAAATGACCTCGAAGACCTCTTTATAAACGGAACAGTGTTCGAGCTTTGCCGCCATATCCTCTATAAAATTCCACAATAAATGCCGGTTTTCCTTCCCGGACAGGCCATCCGGAACTTTATTCCGCTCTTCCAGTACTGTTCCAAGCCGTGCATGCCAGGTCGCAATGGTCTGCTTCTCCCGTTCCTGCGCTCGTCTTCTTTTCCGCTCAAGATGAATATAAAGCGCATAACCCATGACATACTCCGTTCGGGCTACGGTTTTCCCATCGGACTCGTACCGGTCTATCCGCATAATCCAACCCTCGGCCAATCCGCCATTACACAGCGACGCATCCCGGGTATCACGCAGCAGATCACGCTCGCTCTTACGGACTCTTGGACTGTGAAACAGCCGTTCCAGCACTTCAGGGACACGATTTTCATGAGAGAGAACGTTATCCGCATGCCCGCCGGTGATTTTTCCTATGCGCCTGCGTGTTCTTGAGCCTGCCCTGAAAATATCAATTTCAAAGCCCCTGCCAGATTCGCTGAGAGTCGCGGGCTCAAGCTCCGAGCCTTTGGATAAATAATGAGAACATATGAAATCGACAATCTCCGTATTTAACAAGCTTTTACAACCCCTTATCGATCCGCATAATTAAGATCTAGTATAATACAAGAGTTGAGTTGTGCGGAAAAGGGGGTGACGAAGCCGTTTCCGCTTGTAAAGGAGCGATTCCATGCGATTATTCGAAGTATTGTTGATTGTACTAAACCTGTTCCTTCTGGCCCCGCTGGCATTTGGAAGATTGCGGAGCAAACGCAGCGCAGCTTTATCGGTCGCCGTCTCCCTGACCGCCATTAGTCTGCATCTGGCGCTTGAAGGCTATCGCTTTCAAATGTGGCCGGCATACGTGATCTCGGCCGTTCTAACCCTTCATACCGTCGTCCGCTTCAGACGCGGAAGCTCCTCCGGACAGTCCCCTGTCAAGAGAAGCAGGCTGCGGCGTACGGGGATCGCTGCATTTCTCTTGTTATACAGCTTGCTAGCGGTGCTGCCGCCTTTCGCCCTGCCTGTCCCTTCCTTCGACAAGCCAACCGGCCCCTATAGCGTCGGAACCGTCCAGTACCACTGGATTGATCATGAGCGCAAGGAAACCTATAAGAATGTGCCTGGGAACAATCGGGCCTTGAACATTCAAATTTGGTATCCCGCCGATCACACCGAAGGCTATCCGGCAGCGCCTTATGCGGCGGATCTACCGGTCATTGCCGAAGCGCTGGGCAGGCAATACGGCATACCGAAGCAGTTGTTCAGCTACTTCAATCTGGCCAAGACCTACGCCTATCAGGATCCGCCCGTATCGAAGAGGGAGGCGGCCTATCCGGTTGTCGTGTTCTCCCATGGTTTCCCCGGAGGGCGTTATACCAGCACCTTCCAAACCGTTGAATTGGCCAGTCACGGCTATATCGTCGTTGCCGTAGAACATACCTTAAGCTCGTTTACAACCGTATTTCCGCGAGGGCATTATATCGGCCTATCCCCCAACCAGCCGAAGCCGTCGGACATCTCCGCTTGGGACGATATCATCGACAAAGTCTGGGTGAAGGATATCCGTTTCGTACTGGACCGGCTGGAAGATCTGAACCGCCGGGATGACAAGAAGCTCTTGACGGGCGCTCTCAACTTAAGCCGCATCGGCATGCTAGGCCATTCCTTCGGGGGCGCTAACGCCGCCCAGGCGCTGCTGCTTGACCAGCGGGTCAAAGCGGCGATCAATATGGACGGCACCTTTTTCGGCAAAGGGGATTTGAGCGGCGGATTGCCGCGGCCCTTTCTGTTAATGAGCTCCGATCTGCCACCCCAGCCTGCGGGTGCCACAGCTGAACCGACGGACAGCCAACTGGCAGCCGCCGGTCTGACTCGCGAGATCTTTGAGAAGCAGCTGCGCCAGATCCCTTTGCGTAAACAAGAAGCGTTGCGGAACGGAGGGAAGGAATTGATCATTCCTCACGCCACCCATTTGAGCTTCTGTGACTTCTATCTCTGGTTCCCCATGATGGTCTGGGCCAACGGTCAGACGGAGGACCCCTACCGTACCCACAGGACGATCAACAAGGCGACGCTCGCCTTTTTTGAGGAACACCTTCGCCAGAGATAAGCGGCAAGCCCCGGCCGTGCCTCAGAGCCGCTATTTCTCATCGCTTCTACCACTGAATTCTTGTATAATACATAAATTAGATATAATTCCAAATCGAAGAAGGGACACGGAGGCTTATGATCAGATTAGACTTTGAGGAATACACCAAGGCGGAGGAACCGCTGCAAGAGGTGACCATCAATACACTGTTTGCCCAGGCCGTTATACACGGACATATTCCCGGGGAGGTATATGCGGATGACTTACATAACCCGGCTGTCTTTTACATCGTCCACCCTTACGGAATGTCGCTGCTGTTTGGAGAAACGGATCGTGAATCTTTTAGGGATAATCTGGTTGAGCATTTATCGAATACTAATAACACTAGACAAAAATCCGAGTGGCTGCAGGTATATCCCCGTTCCTGGGACCCTCTGATCCGTTCAATGACGGGCCCGGACTCTGTGGTGCAGGAGGAGAATACAAGAGTCAATTTCGCCTTTGACCGCAGCCGTTATGAGCAGGCCGTCAAGAAGTACGGGAAGAGCGATTACGAAATTGTGCCGACGACTCGGGAGGTATTTCGGAAGCTTGAGGGCGTCGTTACTCCGAAGCGATTCTGGAGAGATTCGGAGCAATTCGCGGAGCGGGGAATCGGGTTTACGCTGCTCGACGGGGACGAAGCCGCTTCAACCTCATTTGCAGCATTTCTTGAAAATAATCAGCTAGAGATAGGAATCGAAACTCCCGAGAAATTCCGGGGAAAAGGCTATGCCTTCCACGTGTGCTCGGCCTTAATCGACTATTGCCTGGAAGCCGGCCTGGAGCCGGTCTGGTCCTGCCGCCAGGAAAACGAGGGCTCTTATTATCTGGCGCAAAAGCTCGGATTTATACCGACGGTTTGCATTCCCTATTACCGGTTAGAGGTATAGAAGAAGTATAGAATCCGCACGATTTTCAGGTGCAAAAAAGCCGGTCCAAACGTGATAGCTTGGCCGGCCATTATAATAGGTCATTCCTGTTCTATAGAAGCGGTCAAAATCCGCTAGGATTGCGTTTTTTCAGAAGTCTAGAGTTTAAAGTGCAGCACCGTCTGACGGAGCTTGGCCGACATTTCATGCAGCGTAGATGTATGCGCCGAATTCTGCTCCATGCAAGCCAGCTGCTGCTCGGTGGCGGCGCCCACACTTTCCGTACTTTCTGCCAACGTCTGCGTCATCTCCGATATCCGGTCCATCGTATTGACAATCTTCTCGGAATGTCCGGAAAGATGATGCAGCGCTTCGGTCACCTCCTGAATTTCGCTCGTTGTGCTGTCCGTCAGTCTCTTGATCTGATCGAACAATTCGCTTACGGAGCTTGTGGTCTGCACGCCTTGAGCCACCTCGTCATTCATTTCCTTGACCGATAGTCCAACCTGCCGCGTATCGCTCTGGATCGCCTGAACCAGCGCTTTAACCTTATCCGCCGAAGCGTTGGTTTCATTGGCAAGCTTGCGGATTTCCGTGGTCACAACCGCGAATCCCCTTCCATGCTCGCCGGCCCGGGCGGCTTCAATCGCCGCATTTAACGACAGGAGATTGGTCTGCATCCCGATCGAAGAAATGACGTTGTTCATCTCTTCGATTTCGCCAGAACGCTTCTCCAGGGATGACATCGTCCGCTCAATCGCATCCATCCGCTGCCGGATCGTATTCATCTGACGAACCGCTTCGGCCAGCCCTTTTTCACCCGATACGGCCATTTCCTGCGCTTGCGTGGCCACATTCATCGCTGTCCGGCTGTTCCGGTCGATGCTGCGGATGTCGGCATCAACGGCCATTACTGCCTCCTGCCCGTTCTTCGTCGCCTCCACCCGGCTGCTGCTGGTCGAAGCCAGCTCGGCCATTACGGAAGCCATATGTTCCGCCGCCCGGCTCGTTTCTTCCGTACCTGCTGCGACCTCCCCGGAAATATTGATAAGATGCCCGGTGCTTTCGTTGATTTCCGTCACAATAACCCTCAGGTTGTCCTGCATCCGGTTGAATGCTTCCGCCAGCATCGCCAATTCATCTTTCTGCTTCAAGACTAGAGGATCTCCGCCCAAGTTCCCTTCGGAAATGGATCGCGCCGCAGCAGACAGCAGCCGGATCGGCCGGGATATCATCCGGGCCATGTACAACCCGATTCCGACCGCAAGAACAAAGACGGCAATGCCGATCGCCATGGTTAGACGGATGGCATCCGCGTTTGTCTTCTCCATTTCCGTCTTGACCGCCAACATTTCCCGAGTTTGCTCATCGGAGAGCTGCTGGGCATAATGGACAATGGCGTCACCCATCAGCATAAGGTCAGTCTTGGCCTCCAAAAAGGCGCCTTCCAAAGACTCCTGCGGCAGCCCGAACAGACCTTCGGCCTTCTCGCTGTAATAGCGGTTCATATTCTTCATCAGATCAACCATTTTCCGGCTCTCCGGCTGGTCCAACAGCATAGGAGACATTTCGTTCAGGAGCTTCTCCGTCTGACGGTTATCCGTCTGCAGATTCGTATGATAGAACGTATCCTGATTGAGCAAATACGATTGCAGGCTGCTGTTCTGCGATATAGCGTAGAACTTCAGATTATCCGCCATGCCTTTCAGCATTACATGTTGCTCAAGAACCCTATCTACGGTACTCTGCACCTTCCGCATCGATAAAATGTAGCTCACACCCGCACACCCGGAAATGATGGCAACCGTCAAAAATCCGGCCAATAATTTATGTGCAATTGATAGACGCACCGGTTTTCCTCCTAATCTCATTGATTCCATTTTGCTATGTACTGATCCGCTTGATTCGCGGTGACCAGCTCGTATGGGACATATGTATTTTTGGTAAAGCTTAAGCCTTGTGCGGCTTTAACCGCGACTTTTATCGCCTGCTTTCCCTGTCCAGCCGCATCCTGAAAGACGGTGACATCAATCTTGCCCATCTTCATCAGCTCCAGAGCCTGCATCGTTCCGTCGACTCCAGCAAATCGCATTCCCTTCTCTTTGCCCTGTAACCGCGCGGCCAGAATGGCTCCGATCGCCATTTCATCATTAGTGGCCACGACAGCGTCGATTGATTTGCCGGTAGTCAGCCAATCCGACATGAGCAGCAGCGCTTGATACCGGTCATGTGCGGCGCTTCCTTCGAACACCAAATTCAATCCCGGATGCTGGGTTAAGACACTTTTAATATCTTCCGCTCGCTTCTCATCTTTGCCGCCGTCTATGAGCGCAATATTCCCCTTTCCCCCCAGCAATTTGGCGATTTCGTCCATTTCCAGAATACCGGCGGCATCCGGCGGCGATTCGGCGGAAGGCGGCCGCTCGGAGCCGACATATGCCGTCGCCCCTTCCACACCTTCATAGGCGCGGGACAGGATAATTGCCGGTATCCCGGCGTCTTGGATCCTTTTCGTCAGCTTTACCGATTGCTCCGCGTTCACCGGAATAAACACGATGGCGTTTACCCCTGCCGTAAGTAGTTCCTCCACTTGTTCGGCCTGGAGTTTCGCATCATCGCCGGAATATTTGATTTCGAGCGACGTTCCCGGTTCGGCCTCGGCTTCCCGCCTCATGTTCTGCGCGAGATAAGTGAGAAACCGGTCTCTCTGATCAAGCAAAATGACGCCAATAGTCACCTTGCTTTTCTTCCCCAGGGTCCCGGCCGCCGCTTTTGCATCCTGCGAGGCTGTTCCGCTCACGCTGCTTTGCGTTCCGGGTGAGCCGGCATCGCCAGCTTTTCGCGCTTCCCCCGCTTCCGGCGAGACGCTGCCGGATGAGCATGACGCCGTCCACGCCAATACTCCCGCTACGCACAGCATCACACACAGGGAACGGATAAGCTTTCTTTTTGTTTTCATAAGCATAACCCCCTAATTTTCATGCCCCCCGACCAAAAGTCAGAGTAAATATGTTTCGGTGATTATCGACAAAAAACCGGTCATTTGTTATACAATTCCAAGAAATTATTTGGTTGACAAAATAATGTTCTGGCTTCCAGGGTTTCGTTATAATTTTCAGCACAAAAAAGCCGTCAAACACACGACAGACCCATGTGTTCAACGGCCACGAAATTAAAGCTTGAATCTTATCTGCCGTCCAGCAGATTGCCCAGTCCGCCGAGAATGCTGCCCTCTTCCCTGCGTCCTGTGCCGCGGGCTGCGGACAGAATACGGTCGGCCATCCGGTTGAACGGCAGCGACTGAACCCAGATCTTGCCCGGTCCCCGCAGCGTGGCGAAGAATAGGCCTTCCCCTCCGAACAGGGCGGTTTTGATGCCTTTGACCATCTCGATATCATAGTCCACCGATGAAGTCATGGCGACTAGACAACCGGTATCGAGGCGAATGACTTCTCCGGGCTGCAGCGTCTTCTCCATGACATATCCGCCGGAATGGACAAAGGCTAAACCGTCGCCCTCCAGCTTCTGCATAATAAATCCTTCGCCGCCAAAGAATCCGGCGCCCAGCTTGCGCTGAAATTCAATCCCTACGGATACGCCTTTCGCCGCGCAGAGAAAAGCGTCCTTTTGACAGACAATTTTTCCGCCGTACTGAAGTAGGTCAAGGGGAATGATCTTTCCCGGATACGGAGCGGCAAACGTTACAGACTTCCGGCCGTAACCGCCGCCATGCGTGAATACGGTCATGAACAGGCTTTCGCCGGTCAGCACTCTTTTTCCCGCGCCCATCAGCTTGCCCATCAGACCGCCGCCGCCCTGACCCGAGTTGCTCCCGTCGCCGAAAATGGTCTCCATACGGATTTCCGGGTCCATCATCATGAAGCTGCCCGCTTCCGCAATTACACTCTCGCCGGGATCAAGCTGAACCTCCACACACTGCATTTCTTCGCCCATAATCACATAATCAATTTCATGCGCTCCCATAACTATCGAATCCTCCTTAATTATTGGTTCAAGGTTTCCTCCAGCCGTTTGAGCGTTTATACGTCCGTTAAGCCGGAGCGGTTTCGCCGGAACTAAAATTTTATGCGATGCAAATCTGTTTAAGACTGCTGTTTCTTCTCCTTCCACACCGCCGCGTATTTCTTCCGGTATTTCGGATCTTCCTCCGTTTCAATCCATTGCAGGGCTCTTACCAAAGATTCAACGCTTCTATCCATTAAGTAACCTTCCGCTAGGTATGTTGAAAAGGAGCTCGAGCAATTCTATTGTATCATGCAAAAAGAAACGGCTGCGCCGTCCTTTTAATAGCGGCATCCGTTTCTCGGAAACCCAAAAAACGCCCGGTTTCCCGGGCGCCCTTGAATCGAGCCGGTTATATTTTGGGTTCAAGCTCATCGCTCGCCGCTGGTTTCGACCATTCGCTGACAAATTCGGCCTCATTATAATCAAAGAAGGATTTCAGAATCGCGTCGCGGTCGTCCAGGAATAATTGGTCCGCGACTCTGGAGACAAGCTTCGGCACCGCGTTCTTCGTGCCCGAGATAGCGGAAGCCGAAAGTCCGCAGCTCGCAAGCGCCGAGTAGTTAAAGACGAACAGTCCATGCAGGAGATACTCTCCCTCCGCGTCGCGGCTGGTGAGCGCAAACCCGGGACTGAGGTAAGGGTGCGCATCAAGCAGCGGACTGGCTACCTCTGCCGGAGCCTCGTAGACATCTCCCCAGCGGGCAATATGGCTCTCGATCAGCCGGAGCTCCGGACGCAAGCCGGGATCGCTGAGCAGACCCGTACTGACGATCAGGAAATCAAAGGTGAATCTGCCTTGAGGCGTGGTCACCGTCACTCCTTCGCCCTCTCTCTCCACATCAAGCCATGGTGCGCCAAGATGCAGCTCAAATCCGGGCCATGCAGCCGCCCGTTCAAAGGTATCGTTGGTCGGCGGCTGATTGTACTTAAAGAAATGGGAAATCGCCGCATATTTCTCGGCATCCGTCAGAACGTGGAAGCGCTCAATCATCCCCGACGATTCCATCTGGCGGATCGGATTGACGCTCGGCAGCTTCTCCCGGCGTACAAAGACATGAGCTTCGGCCACGCCTTGGGACAAGGCGAAATTGGCATTGTCAAAGGCCGACGCTCCGCCGCCCAAAATCCCGATTTTTTTGCCTTTCAGCGCTTCAAAATCAATCATCTCTGAGGTGTGGGCATACAGATGCCCCGGCAAATTATCGGCAATGAATGAAGGCACATGCCACTCGCCGCCCCCTTGAATGCCTGTGGCCAGAACGACTTTTCGCGCCAATAATCGTTCCGAAGGCGCTCCCGCTCCATCAATATGCAAGCGATGAATCCCGTCCTCGGCAGGCTCGATCAGCTTCAGCTTGACCTCATTAATGACCGGAAGTCCGAGAACCTGCCGGTACCAGCGTAAATAATTCATCCAGTCGCCCCGCGGAATTTTATCGACCTCTTCCCAGCCCTGCGGTCCGAACTGCGCTTCCCACCAGGAGCGGAAGGTCAGAGAAGGTATTCCGAGGTCGACGGAAGTCAGATGCTTGGGCGTGCGCAGCGTCACCATTCGCGCATAAGTTTCCCACGGCCCTTCCAGACCCTCACGGTTCTCATCAATAACAAGAATATTCGATATCCGTTCACGCAGCAGGCCGAAAGCCGCAGCCAAGCCGCTTTGACCTCCCCCGATAATTACGACGTCATAGACATGCCCTTCGGAATGATTCTTCGGCTGTACCCAAGCCGCGCCTCCAAAGGCAAGGTAGGAAAGATCGGTTTTCACTCGTTCATTCAAAGCTTCCAGGCTCATGACTCCTCATACCTTTCAGTGGCTTAAGCCAACATATGTGCTAATAGTCATATTATATCTTGAGTCATCAGCCGTTTAAATGTTGATGGCATGTATATTGTCATAATATCTAAAATTCTCATTATTAATTGTGCATGACAACTAAGAATCAGCATTTTATGAGAGAGAATGTGACATGGGAGTACTGCGCGACCTCACGATCAGCTAATCAACGCTGGGCGGAGATGCGAACTTATTAGCCGCCGCATCCTTATTAGCCGCCGTATCCCTATTGGCCGCCGCATCCTTATTGGCCGCCGTATCCCTATTGGCCGCCGCATCCTTATTGCCCGCCGCATCCTTATTGGCCGCCGTATCCATTATTGGCCCCGCATCCATTATTCCGGAGGAGTTATTTCACTTCCCGCTCGCCAGTTGATTCAAGGGCTGGCTTTTGAATAAATTGCAAAACTGCGCCAGTACAGTTTTTTTCGTTGATTCTATGGATCGATTTGGAAAAAGCTGCGGTCGTGCAGGAATTATAAGCTATTTCCGCCATAACGAGAGGTTAAGCGGGAAAAGCATGCATCTTCGCAGGAATGTCCCCCTTGAATAAACAGTTATGAAAAAAAGATGTATGGTTGCAGGTTTTTTTAAACCGCGTTTGTTCATCTTTTTATTCGCACCATTCGGTTCGGAGCAGCGCTTCAAATTTTCGCAACCGTACTTCAGCAGCCGACGGCAAGCCTCGACCGCATAACCATTTCCCTGAAAATTGGAAGGAAACAGTTATTTTGAAAAAAATGAATGGTCATTCAGCATAGCCGAATAGTACGCTTTTTTCTCCAGGGCGACGGTCTTGACCTGCTCCAGATGCTCCATCTGCCGCTCCAGCCAGTCAATATGCCTATCCAGGATGTCCATTCGCATGTGCAGAGAATCCCGGATGTCAGGTATTTCTCTGCCGTCCAGGTCCAATAAACAGCCGTCCTTGGCAAAAGAAGCGATATCCTCCAGCTTCATTCCCGTTTGCTTTAAGCCGTGGATGAAGCGGATAAACCGGATGTCCCCGTCGTCGTAACGCCGGCGTCCATTCTCTTTTCCATCCTTACGGGAAGGGTTCGGCAGTATGCCTATCTTTTCATAGAAACGGAGGGTATACGCCGTAATCCCCGTTAATTTGGATACTTCGCTGATTGAGTACATGCGACTGCCCTCACTTCCTTCATTCAGCCTTAAACCAAATATTTTAGCTGATCAGCACCACTTTGCCGACGGCCAAAGACCGTTCAAGCAGCTCCTGCGCCTTGGCCGCTTCTTGAAGCGGAATGCGGTGCGATACCAGCGGATGGATCAAGCCTCCCTCCAGCAGAGATAGTACGGCGCTTGCGTCTTCCCGGAACCAGTCCGGCTGTTCTTTTTTCAGAAGGGTGATGCTGTAAAGATGCATAGGATGGCCCTGCTCCGTCGTTTGGGTTGCCGCTAGATGGCTCCATTCCTTCTCCCAATTTCCGGAGTCCTGCTCCTGAAGCACTGATGTATACCCATAGCTGACAAACCGGCCGTTCCGGCTTAAAGTCCGCAGCGAGCGTTCGTAGTTCTCGCCTCCAATCGGATCGAATACGGCGTCAATTCCTTCAGGAGCATGAAGCCCCAGAAAATCAACGAAATCTTCGTTCCGGTAATCGATCGGTTCGGCGCCGTACCCGGCAACAGTGGAGTGCTTTATCAGCGAAGCCGTGCCATACATTTTCAGCTTCGCCAATCTGCCCAGTTCCAGCAGGGCCGTTCCAGTTCCGCCGCTTGCGCCGTGGATCAGAACACTCTCTCCCTCAGATACCTTGGCGATTCGGTGAAGCATCTGATAGGCGGTCACATAGTTTAAGACAGCGGCAACGGCGAGCGATGAATCCACCTGCGACGGAACAGCGACCAGTTCGTCATTCTTCGCATACACATAAGCCGCATAGCCCCCCGTTCCGTTATAGAAAACCGCCACTTTGTCCCCTTTACGAAACTGCTGCACATCCTCCCCGAGTTCGTCGATCACACCGACCGCATCGTATCCCGGCGTAAACGGCGGCGTAGGCGGATTCGGAAACTTGCCTTCCCTTCTCATGATATCCGCCAGCGCCACGCCGGAGCTTTGAACTTTGACGCGAACCTCATCCCGATCAGGCATCCGCAGTGGCTCCTGAACCACTTTCAGCACTTCCGGCCCGCCGTACGCCGTTACGATAACTCTTGAGTTGAACACAGGACATCTCTCCTCCAAAGGTGAATTATGGATGCCCGTATTATATTTCTTAGAGTTTACTCGAAGTCAAGCAGCCCCGGCACATTATCTTAAATAGCCTCCGTTGTTAATATCAAAGGTTGCGCCCGTGTAATGCTTGGATTTATCGGATAACAAAAACACGACAGTCTCAGCCACATCCTCCGGCAATACCGGCGCAGGAATCAGTTGGTGACTCAGATACTCCTTTTTTCTCCATTCGGGAATGGTCTCCATCATTGAAGTGTCGACCATCGTGGGCGCGACAGCGTTAACGCGTATGTATGGCGAAAAATTCATGGCGCAGCTCTTCGTTAACCCGAGTAAGGCCGCCTTGGTCAATCCATAAATCGCATCCGAGCTTCCCTCCATACCCGACACGGAGGACATATTGACGATCGTTCCCTTTTGCTGATTGCGAAGCATCCGCCTGCCGAACAGCTTCGAGAAATAGACGGCTCCCTTGATGTTAATATCCATGACTCTAGCGATTTCGTCCTCTTGATAATCCAGTATGCTTTGCGCCAAATAAATCCCCGCGTTATTCACCAAGCTGTCCGCATCCGGGTGCTCCTGTTCAATATAGGCAAAAAAATCGCGAACCTGATCATAGTCGCTTACATCCACTTGATAGGTGTGCAGATTCTGACAAGCATCCGCCTGCTGCTTCAGCTCTTCGAGCAACCGGCTGTTAATGTCACATGCGATCACCGAAGCGCCTTCACGCAAACCGAGCTTCACGATTTCTTTTCCGATCCCGGAAGCTGCGCCGGTTATGATCAATTTTTTATTCGTCAGCATAATAATCAACCACCCTAAATCTAAATTTAATAGCCATTTTACCTTTCAGCAGTTTGGGATTTGCATATGAATAATATAGTTAAATAAAGTGGTTCCATTCAACGGTAAAGGATTTGATGATTTTGAGGATAGCCTTCTTCACCGATACGTTTTACCCGCAAATCAATGGTGTGTCCAATACGTTGATGTATTTGAGCCAATATTTGACCCGATGCGGTATTGAACATATGTTCTTCGCCCCTGATTATGAGACCGATGAGCCTGAAGCAAGCGGGGTCCCTGTCGTACGGTTCAAAGGATTTGCACCTCATATCTATCCGGACTGCCGCCTCGCTTTCCCTCCATCTCCCAAAGTTCTTGAGCAGCTCTCGGACTTTGGGCCCGATGTTGTCCATATCGTTACGGAACTCGGCATCGGCTGGAGCGGCTTGCGGGCCGCAAGAGCGCTGAATATACCGATCATCATGTCCTACCATACGAGCTTCGACAAGTACCTTCAATTTTACCATATGCAGTATTTAAACAAAGCTTTATGGGCATACATGCGCTGGTTTCACAGCTTCGCGCTCGTCAACCTCGCCCCTTCCCGAAGTACGCTGCAAGATTTGACGCGGCACGGCATCCAAAATTTGGCCCTTTGGCCACGGGGAATCGATCTTGAGCGGTTTAATCCCGGGAATTACTCCTCCGAACTTAGGGAAAAGCTGGGCGGAACAGAGGAAGTGGTATTTCTCTACGTCGGCCGCATCGCGGCGGAGAAAGGGCTGCCGACGCTGGCCGACAGCATCACGCAAGTTAATCAGCGATACGGAGAGCGGGTAAAATGGGTCTTCACCGGGGAGGGACCTTATTTGCAGGAGCTGATCGCCAAAAGGATTCCGAACTCCATTTTTACGGGGAGCCGCCGGGGCGAAGAACTGGCTGCAATCTATGCAAGCGCAGATGTCTTCGTATTTCCTTCCGGCACCGAGACGTTCGGCAACGTGCTGCTTGAGGCGATGGCGAGCGGACTGCCTGTTATCTGTACCGATTCCGGAGGCGTGACCGATTTTACGGAGAACCACAAAAACGCGCTTGTATGCAAGTACGGCAGCGTGCCGGAGCTAACCAAGGCAATCGTCAAAATGCTCAATCCGCATAATCGGCAGATTCTGAGTGAGAAAGCGCTGGAAACGGCAAAATCCCGAAGCTGGGACACCGTGTTTGAGGGTCTTATGCTGCAATATCATTACACCGCCCACCCGGAAATCTACACCGGACGAAAGGTCATCGGTTGATGCGATTAACCCGCTCCTCCTGCTCTGCTGCTCTGCATTTCGGGCGGAAATAAGCTGCCTCCTGGGATTCATAGTTTATCACCCGCGGATTTGATGGTGCATACACTGCACTGGTGAGGTGAGCCTAAACTATGGACAGACAGATTTGGCCGCAGCAATATGCTGCGAAGCTCCATCGTTCTTTAAAACAAAAGATTGGGCAATCTTATGCGCCCGGCGCTAACGCTAAACCCGCAGACATTCGGGTCATTATCCAACTGAAGCATAAAATAACCCCGGCCCGGCTGCATTCCCTGAAGAAGCACGCTGGCCGACACGCGCTCCCGGTCTTACGGCAGCTTTCGCTGGTCAATTCGGTATCGTCCAAGATTTCAGTGGACTGTCTGAAGCGGATGTGCCGATGCAGCGCAGTCCAAAAAATATATATGGACGGAATCAAAACAACGTCGCTCTCTATAGCGACGCCTTCCATCGGTTCTACTGCTGTTCAAAGAGCGAAAGGTCTTACTGGAAAAGGGATTAACATCGCTGTTCTCGACACCGGGGTCTTTCCGCACCCGGACCTGACCCGGCCCGCCAACCGGATTGTCGCCTTTAAGGACTTCATCAACCGCAGACAGCGGCCTTACGACGATAACGGTCACGGGACCCATGTCGCCGGAGATGCGGCGGGAAACGGCTGGTCAAGCAGCGGAAAATATAAGGGGCCGGCGCCGGAAGCGGGCATCGTGGGTGTCAAAGTACTGGGCCGGAATGGCATCGGGTACGACTCCACGATTATTAAGGGAATTGAGTGGTGCATCGCCCACCGGAAGCGGCTGAAGCTGCGCATTCTATCCCTGTCACTTGGAGGTCCGATAAATTCTTCATATAAGGACGATCCTCTCTGCCAAGCCGTGGAGCAGGCGGTCAAGGCCGGACTGACCGTCGTGATTGCAGCCGGAAACGGCGGTCCCAGGTACGGTACGATTGAATCCCCAGGAAACAGCCCTTCGGCCATTACGGTTGGAGCGGTGGACGACCGCCGCACCCTAACGCAAGCCGATGACCGCATTGCCTGGTTCTCCAGCCGGGGACCGGCACGCTTCGGAGGGCGCAAGCCAGACCTTGCCGCACCGGGCGAGACGATTATTTCGCTGCGGTCTCCCCGCTCCAAGCTGGACCGCGAGTTTCCTTCTCAGAGAATCGGCCGCAGCTATTTCGTATTGTCCGGCACCAGCATGTCTACGCCCATCATCTCCGGCGCGGCCGCCCAATTACTGCAGAGCAATCCCGCTCTATCTCCATCACAGGTTAAAACGATACTGAAAAAGAATACCTTCCGCCTCAAATTAAACACCAACACTGCCGGAAGCGGTGAGATTAATGTGAGGTTTTTGCAGCGTCGGCGGCGTTCCCGTTAATAATTGTGCGGAATGCCGTAAATTTCGTTACCGAAACCATTAAAATTTAAAATGATATTGACAACCATCCAGACCGCGTTTATGATTAAGCCAATAATTGCGTCACATAACCTGACACTATTATATTATTGCTTCTTGTATAAGCTCACAATGTGGGTGAGCGTCTCTACAGGCAACCGTGAATTGCCCCAGGCTACAAGAGGTGTATCAGTTATTTCCCTTTCTCCGGCAGCCTAAGGCAGCGGAGCGAAAGGCCGATTTAACTATGCGCCTCTTGTACCCGGGGTTTTCTGCGTTGCAGGAATTCCCAATAATCCGTGAGGTGAGAGATGATGAATATCAAAGCTAATTCCCCTGCTGAAGCCGCCCAAACGCAGCTTCCCCGTGACTGTACATTTACGGAAAATGACTGGCATGTTCTCTCCAAATACTGGTATCCGGTTGCCATCGCAAGCGAGATTGCGGACAAGCCGGTGGCTGTGAAGCTGCTGGACGTGAAGCTTGTCTGCTACCGTAGCAAGGGCAAAGTCGTTATTGCCCGCGACCTATGCTTCCACCGGGGAGCCCCTCTCAGCATGGGATGGGTTGAGAACGACGAGATCGTATGCCCTTATCACGGCTTTCGGTATAACTGCGAAGGAACATGTACCGCGGTTCCCGCACACCCGAGCAGCAAAATTTCACCCAAACTGAAGCTGATTATGTATCCCGCCGTTGAGCGGTACGGGTTGATCTGGACTTGTCTCTCGGGTGCCGAGGAACAAATTCCCGACTTCCCAGGCTGGGATGATCCGGATTTCATCAATATTTTGCCTCCGAGCTTTGACATCGCGGGTTCCTCCGGACGCCAAATGGAGGGCTTTCTCGACGTATCCCATTTCGCTTACGTGCATACGGACAGCTTCGGCGACCGCAATAATCCAGAGGTCCCGCAGTACAAGGTGAGACGCGAAGGCACTGAGTTATTTGCGGACTATTGGAGCACGGTCAGCAATTACGGAAAAGGCCAGAACGTCCCCGTTCCCGAAGGCTTTATGTGGCTGCGCGCGTTCCGCGTATTCCCGCCGTTCGCCGCGTCGCTTACCGTGCATTTTCCAGAAGACGGGAAGCTGATGATCTTGAACTGCGCTTCCCCGGTCTCGGCCCGCTACACCCGTCTGTTCTGCCCGATTTCACGCAATTTTGATAAAGACGCTCCGCTTCAGCCCACCATTGATTTTAACCTTCAGGTATTCCAGGAGGACCGCGACATGGTCGAGGCTCAGACACCGGAAGACCTCCCGCTTGATCTGACGGCGGAGGCCCACATTCCGGCTGACCGCACTTCCATCGCCTACCGGCAGCTGCTTACGGAGCTTGGACTCGGAAGACATTATACATCATAAGCAAAAGAAATCGCCCTTCCTTTTTGACAAAGGATCAGGGCGATTCTTTTTTAACCCGCTCCCTAACAGGACGGCGAAGCCGTTTCTTCTTGACCCGCTTCGCATTCCGCTTTGCATATGACCGTCTCATACGGTTTCATGATATCTGCTTCATGATCATTCCGATTGGATAGTACGATAGAACCCGCAAGCGGCGCAGGTATCGCAGCATTTCGGTCCGTAAAATTGCATAATATCGTCCATTCCTCGTTACCCAAGGTCCGAACATATCCGCCAAGCTCCTCGGAATCCTTATAAATCTCCCGATAGCTGCCGTAAATCAGCGCTTTATTCTCGCGGCGCAGCCTGATCAGCTTCCGGTAGAAATGCAGGATCGAATTCCCGTCATGCAGCGACTGCTCCACATTGATCGACGTATAATTCGGATTCACCCGCAGCCACGGCTCCCCGGACGTAAATCCGGCCATCGGCTCCGCACTCCACTGCATCGGCATGCGCCCCTGATCCCGGCTCCTTTTCGCCAGATGGTTCAGGATGTCAGCCTTTGGTCTGCCAAGGGCCGTTTCGTAAGCGTGAAAATTGATGCTTTCAATATCCCGATACTCCTCAATGGATGCAAAATGATGATTGGTCATGCCAATCTCCTGCCCTTGATAGATAAAAGGAGTGCCCCGCATCAGAAAATAGTAGGCGGCCAGCATTTTGGAAGATTCCTCGCGGTAAAGGCTGTCGCTGCCGAATTTCGAAACCGAACGGACATGGTCATGATTCTCCATGAACAGCGCCATCCATCCCTTATCTGCCGTCTCCGTCTGCCATTTGGACAGCGCATGTTTGAAATCGGTCAGCTTCCAGGAATGGTAGATTCCTTTGGCCGCCGGTTTGACGTCCAGGTCCACATGATCAAACTGAAAAATCATATTAAAAACGCCGCTCTGCTCATCCACATATTCATGAATCTGCTCAATTGGAACGCCCGGCGCCTCCGCGACGGTCATCACATTGCGCGGCTTCAGGACCTCCCGTTTCATTTCGTGCAGAAAATCCAATATCCCCGGTTGATTCAGACTTGCCCCTGCAAGCGGAGCATAACGGCGGCCCTCTTCCGTCTTCAGATTCGGAAACCGTTGATCCTTTTTAATAAAAGTAATCGCGTCGATGCGAAATCCGGCAATCCCCTTGTCGATCCACCATTCCATCATGGAGAAAATATTCCGGCGGACCTCGGGATTCTCCCAGTTCAGATCCGGCTGCTTTCTGGAAAAGCAGTGCAGATAATATTCCTGCGTGTCCTCGTCATACTCCCAGGCGGAACCCCCGAAATTCGATTCCCAGTTGGTCGGTTCCTCCCCGCCCAAGCCCGGCCTCCATATATACCAGTCGCGCTTCGGATTGTCTTTGGAGCTGCGGGATTCCACGAACCAGGCATGTTCATCCGAGGTATGGTTCGCCACCAGGTCCATGATAATGCGGATGCCCAGGGCTTCAGCGCTGACGATCAGCTCCAGCATATCTTCCATTGTTCCATATTCGGCCTGCATTTTATAGAAATCCCGGATATCGTACCCGTTATCGTCGTTTGGCGAATCGTAAACGGGGCATATCCAAATAACGTCGATGCCCAGGTCGCTCAGGTAGCCGAGCCGGTTAATAATTCCGCGCAGATCCCCGACTCCGTCTCCGCCCGAATCCTGAAAGCTCCGGGGATAAATCTGATACACGACACTTTCCTTCCACCAATTACGGTCTCTAGTCTCCATATCTCCACTCTTCCTCCAGGTCTCGCATATTTTATCTGTACTTTATTTAATCGCTCCCTGGCTGACGCCCCGGATAATATAACGCTGCCCGAACAGGTAAGCGACAAGGATGGGCAGGATGGTGAGCAGCAGCGCGGGAATCAGCAGTTCCCAGTTGTTCATATACGTTCCGTTAAACACTTTCATTTTGATCGGCATGGTGAAATCCCGGTCTTTCGTAAGCACAAGGGACGGCAGCAAGTAGTCGTTCCAGATCCAGAGCACGTTCAGAATGGCGATCGTCACCGAGGTTGGGGCGAGCATGGGCAGCACAATTCTGAAAAAAGTCTGCGGCCGCGTGCAGCCATCCAGCAGCGAAGCTTCTTCGAGCTCATAAGGTATCGACTTTACGAAGCCGTGATACATAAATATCGAGAGTGCGCTGCCGAACCCGATATAGAGGATAATGAGCAGCGGAATCGGCGCCGCATCGATCCAATGAAGCTTGGCTCCGTAGATATAAATCAGCGGGATCATGATGGATTGAAAAGGAATAATCATCGATGCAACCATCAGTGCAAAGAGCCCGTTATTGAATTTGGTCGGACGTCTGACCATGTAATAAGCGGTCATTGCCGCGAATATGCCGATGAGCAGAACGCTTAGCAAGGTAATCACAACCGTATTTCTAAACGATACCAAGAAATTCATCTTATCGACGACTTCGGCAAAATGCCCGAAATTCAGGCTGGCCGGCAGGGAAAAAGGACTTTCGAGTATCTCGCCGTTGTTCTTGAACGAGTTGACAACCATGAGGAAGAACGGAAAGACAAAGACAACAAAGGATATGATCAGCAAAGTATAAGTGAGGATAGAGGCTGCTCTTTTTCTGGCTTCCATTAGGCGGCAACCTCCATTCTCTTACTGAAATAAACCTGCAAACCTGTAATAACCGCCACTATGATGAACAGCACGATCGCTTCGGCCTGGCCGACACCGTAGATATTTTCCGTAAAAGCTTTTTGGACGACATGCATGGATACCATGGTCGTACTGCCGTATGGCCCGCCTGCGGTCAGGGAGTAATTCACGTCATAGACCATAAAGGCATTTTTCAAGGTCAAAAAGATTGTGACGACAAAGGATGGAACCATCAGCGGGAGAATGACATTTCTTAAGCGCTGCCATGCGTTCGCCCCGTCGATTGTGGCCGCCTCCATGACGTCTTTTGGAACATTGACCAGACCTGCGACAAAAATAATCATCATATAGCCCGCCGACTGCCAAATCGTTACAATTACGATGGCCCAGAAAGCCAGGTGCTCATCCCCCAGCCAGCCCAGCCGCAGCCATTCGATGCCGAGCTTGTCTCCGATGGACGGAAGCGTCTGCACGAAGATGAACTGCCAGATGTAGCCGAGGATCAATCCGCCGATCAGATTCGGAGTGAACAGCGCCGTCCGAAAGAAATTTTGCATTTTCACGCCGGAAGTGACCAGAAATGCCAGAACAAAGCCAAGGATATTAATGATGATGACTGTCGCCACGACGAATTCGACCGTAAGCCACATGGATTCCCAGAACGCGGTATCCGTAAATGCGGTTTTATAGTTGCCGAAACCCGAGAACTTGATCGGATTAACGGGGGAGGTCATATCTGTCAGCGTAAGATACAGGCCATAGGCAAATGGAATCAGTACCGCTATGGCGAAGAAAATAATCGTGGGACCGGTAAAAAACAATTGGTTGCCGAGCGACTTCAGCCGGCTTTTTTCCGTTATCATAAGTTTGACTCACCCCTAAGTGCTTGAAGTTGAGGAAAAGAACGGGGCTGCCCCGCCCTTTTCCCGTTTCATAACGATTAATTGATTAGTGCTGGTTTTTGTAGTAGGTTTCGATGGCTTTGGCCAGATCGGCGCGGGATTCTTTCTGCGCAATATATTTTTGAATATCCGGCGCAAGGATGTTGCCCCAATCTTCAACTTTTACATAGTTGGAGCTGAACGGCAGAGTTTTGCCTGCTTGCACGGCCTCGCCAATTGCTACTCCAAGCGGATTCGTCACTTTATTCGGGTTGTTCTTGAAAGCGGAAATGACTTGGGCTTGATTGACGAGAAAATCTTGGCCTTTTTGATCATAGACGAGCCAGTTCAGAAATTTCTTGCCTGCTTCCTGCTGGGCAGCCGTAGCCGACTTGTTGATCACCAGAATATTGGTCGGGCCTGCGGCAATTTTGTTGTTGAGCGGATTATCCGGATTGTTGTCCACCGGAACCGGGATAAAGCCAAAGGATTCGCCCGAGACCGCTTTCAGTGAATCAAACGCCCAGTTTCCGTTGAACAGGATGGCGGATTCGCCTTTGCCCACGCTCAGGTGCGCATCGTCATAATACTTGCCGAGCGGGCGTTCGCCATATTTGTTGTATGCCTTGGAGACAAGCAGATCCATCGTATCGTAGTAGCCGTTCCATACAGCGTTGCTTGCTAGATCGAACTTTCCGGCTTTCAGCTGTTCCACAATCGTATTCGGGTCCTCCGCCTGGTTCAGAAACTGCGTGCTGTAATGGTTCGCAACCGACCAGTTCTCCGTTTGATAAGCGACCGGATATTTCACGCCGGAGGCCTGGATTTTGTCCAAAAGCGCTTTCAATTTGTCGCGGGTATTGATGGAATAAGGATCGAAGGTGCCGCCTATCGCTTTTTCCACGACACTCTTGTTGTATACCAGCCCGAAGCCTTCAATGGAGAACGGGAAACCGGCGATTTTGCCACTCAAGTCTTTAACGCCGTAAACGGTGTCCTGATTCCACTTCTCGCCGGAAAGATCAATGCCGAAGTCTTTGTATTTGTTAACAATGGAATCGGGAGACATCATTGCTAGCGTAACCGTTTTGCCGGAAGCCGTCAGTTTGTCCAGCAGATTGACCGTTTCCCCAACCGCTCCGGAGACCGCTTCAACCGTAATGTCCGGGTTTGCCGCCATGAAATCTTTTGCTGCCTGCTCCCACTGGGAAGCGATTTCACCTTTGCCGTTGACAATTACAATGTTGACTTTGCCGCCATTTGAATCCGCCGCTGTGTTGCCCGAATTCCCTGACCCGCCGCAAGCGGTCAAGGCAACAACCATTAAAATAACGAGGAATAAAGCCAATGTCTTTTTCAAATGAAACCCCTCCGTAAATGTAATAACTTCACCTGATCCAATCACCTCAGAATGTTTGGGAACGATACCAAATTTTATGATATTATCTCGCATCTCAGTCATCCGAAGTGATTATGGATATAATGTACCACTCTTTGGTAACGGTTTCAACAACTTTTTTCTAACTTAGCACTAAAATAATAACCAGCAAAGCGAATATATGGCTGCTTCATAGCTTCTGATCGGCAATATTTGGTTGTTTAGATTGGTAACGTTACCAAAAATGCACAAGAGCCGCCGGATGCTTGTTCCCGCATGCTAGGTGGATTCCCGGACAATCAGTTCAACCGGAAGCTCATAAACCGCAGGGCTCGGACAAGGCTCATTCAGCATCGCCAGCAAAATCTCTCCGGCCTTCTTCCCCATTTGTGCAATGGGCTGCCGGATGGTGGTTAGTCCTGGGTCCAGCACTTCCGCGATCGGTTGATCGTCAAAGCCGATGATCGCCAGATCATCAGGAATGCGCAAGCCGGCTTTTTTCGCGGCCATCATCAGCCCTCCGGCAATTTCATCGCTCCCGGCGAACACGGCGGTCGGACGGTCCTTCATTTCCATAAGGAGCTGCATCACTTGTTTACCGTCCTCAATCGTATGCTTATCGACCAGAATCCAGCTCGGATTCACCTGAATGCCGGCTTCTTCCAGCGCCTTTTGATAGCCTTGGTTCCGATCCTTGTCCTTTCCGAATTCCGTAAATAATCCGCCCGTGCAATAAGCAATCTTGCGATGCCCTCTTTCAATTAGATGCTTGACGCCAATATAAGTGCCTTGATATTGATCCACCCGGATCATCGGAACATCCGTCTTGTTGATATATTCGTTGCACAGCACAATGGGGCCAAACTCGGTATAAGGTTCAATCTGCGCCCAATCATTCTCAATCGATGTCATAATGATGCCGTCCGCCTGTTTGGTCTTCAGCAGATTCAAATAGGATAGCTCCTTCTCCTTATCCTCATTCGTCTGGCAAATCAGGGTCTGGTAGCCGCTGCGGTAACCGACCTGTTCAATGGCATCCACTAAGTAGGAAAAGAACGGATTCACAATTTTCGGGACGACCACCGCGATGGTTGTCGCAAGCTGGCCTCTTAACCTCCGGGCGGAAGGATTCGGCGTAAACCCAAGCTGCTCCATTGCCCTCAGGACCTGTTCCTTTTTATCCGGGGAAATATGGGGATAGTTATTGATCACCCGGGATACGGTTGTTTTTGACACTCCCGCCAGGCGCGCCACATCAATGATGGTTGTCATCCGTTTGTCCACCTCTCGCAGCAAATATTGAAACCAGTTTCAATCATTTTACCTTATATCGAGATAATGCGAAAGAAATTTAAAAAAGCCGCCGGACACCCGAAAGTGTCAGACGGCTTCGTCGCAACGAGTCAGTTATAAAAATTGCGGACCCAGCGGTGCGCCTTCAGCTTGGCAAGCTGGTCCTCAGGAAGCCCCAACCCATCTCCCACCTTTATATTGCGTTCCACATTGGCAACGGAGCGCATCCCCGGAATAACCGTCGAAACTGCGGGGCTGCTAAGCACATAACGCAGTGCTGTTTCAGCCATTTCGTCAATAGAAATGTTCAAGTCGGCTGCAATTTGCTGCACCCGCTCGAAGACCTCCCGCTTACGGTCATTCTTGAAATAATGATTGCGGAAATCGCCTTTATCGAAGATCGTTTCCGGCGTGATTTTTCCCGTTAATCCGCCCTCGTCCAGCGCAACCCGAACGATCACCCCTATATCGTGCTTCTCACAAGCAGGCAGCAGTTCGTCCTCCGGACTCTGTTCAAAAATATTGTAAATAACCTGCACGGTGTCAACGAGACCGCTTTCAATAAGCTTAATCGCATTGCTTGGCTGATAGTCATTGATGGAAACGCCAAAAAACCGGATTTTTCCCTGTTCCTTCAGCTTCTGCACACCTTCCAGCCAGTCCCCTCTACCGACCCACTCATCCGACCAGACATGGAACTGCTGAACATCAATCGTCTCAAGACCCAAATTCCGCAAGCTCTGTTCCGTGGAGGAAATCACATGCTCCTTAGTGAACGTCTCTTCTACCGGTACACCGCTGCGGGCGGGCCACTGTCTGTTAATCGGCGGGATCTTGGTCGCCACATAGATGTTCCCGGCATGCTCCCGGACAACTTGTCCAACCAGCTTCTCACTGTGCCCGTCTCCATAGCCAAGCGCGGTATCAATAAAATTCAATCCCAGCTCAATGGACCGGTTCAGCGCTTTGAGCGATTCTTGATCATCCGCGCCAATCCATGACGTTTTACCGATCCCCCAGGCTCCAAAACCGACTTCAGATACTTTTAATCCCGTTCTTCCAAGCGTTCTGTAGTTCATGAGTTCCCTCGCCTTCTTTAATCTGAAATTTTCCATTGCAATCCCCAGTATACCACAATGAACGATCAAAACTTAAAGCCGCCAAACCCCCGGAACCCCTTGTGTTTAGCGGCAGTCCGTCCCCCTATTTCTTCACTCTCATTACCTGTTCGATTGCCTGCTTCATCAATCTGCCCCCCCGATCCCAGGAAATCTTGAGCGCATCCTGACGCCCCTGGCGGCCTTTCACCTTGCAGAGATGGGGATTCTCGTATGCGGCCCTCATCTGCTTTCTGAGGCTTTGAAGCTCCGGCTCCGCCCAGCGCTGTCCCTGCTGCGCGAACAGGTGGCTAAATTTACGGGATATCGCGTGCCTGCTTCGCATGCTGACCGCCGGGTTCCGCAGCTTATATTTCACCAGGAAAGCATTTCGGCTGTTTACAAAATCCATATGGCCTCCCCAGCCCGTTGCAATAACCGGAATGCCGCTGGCCATTGCTTCAAGAAACGGCATGCCCACGCCTTCCCCTCTCGTCGGCAGCACAAAAGCATCCCCCAGCGTATATATCCCTCTAAGCTGCCCGGGTGTGATCGGCCTGCCGATGATCTTAACGGGAGCGGTGCTTTTATTAAGACCCAGCTGTTTCTTGTACTGGCTGATTCGTTTCTTAATCCAGCCTTCCGTCTCACGAGAGTCATAGCCGTTCGTCTTGATCACGAGCAGCACGGAATCACTGGCGGAGAACTCCTCCCAGTACGCCCGGAGCAGCCCTTCCGGATTCTTGCGGTGCTGGAAACCAAAGACGGACACAAATACGAATCTCCCTTTATGCTCCGGCAGGTTCAGCTTGAGATTTCCCGGACGGTATTCCTTCGTATTCACGCCATGGGGTACGATGAAGATGGGGACCTTTACGCCGCTGTTCAGGAGTGCTTCTTTGTTCTGGAGCGTAGGCACAAAAACCGCATCAAATTTATTCATGTGCGGCTTCCAGCGATTCGGCAACTGTGTCGTCTCCCAAATGGTGTTCAGGATCACAAGATCGTAACGCTTCCGCTCCTCTTTCACATGTACCTCGTGCGGCGGATGGTGGCATATTAGAACTTTTTTAACCGCTGACCGCCGGATTCCAAGGTTCTTTAACGATTTGAATCCAACCCGCACATTTACACCCTGCCGCCGCAGCGCCCGCACGTACGCCCGGCTGGCGATACCGAGCCCGCTCTTTTTCTTAACGGGGCCCCGCCATTCACACCAATATGTGTTCATAAGCTCCCTCATTTCACTGCGCATCGTCGTATGAGTTAGAGTATGCCAGCTCCGCTGAAAAAGGGATTAACCGGTATACAGGGACATAAATAATTCGCTCAGAAAATCGGGGGACCGAAAATCTTATACATATTTACCCGAAAAAATCAAATGCCGCATCCAGCGGTTTATAGTAAAATGATGTAAGCGCACCCAATTGGTACAATAATCCATTTTGAGGAGAGTGGTGCTGTGGGGAAGTACGCCGCCTATACAATAACCACACTGAAAAACACACAGGTATATAAGTTCGATGTGCTGCTGCGGGTAATCAATTCCTTTATTCTGGTCATCGCCTTCCGCGAAGTGTGGAGGGCCATTTATGCTAACGGGCAAGGGCTTGCCCTATCTACGGGAGTCACTTCACAGGGAATGCAGACCTATGCGATGCTCTCCGTCATTCTATTCGCTATCATGCCCCCATCCATCTCCTATGAAATCAGCGACAAAGTAAGAGACGGTTCCATCGTATTCGACATGCAGAAACCTTGGGACTATGAATGGATGCATTTCTCCAAAGCGGCGGGGGTTTTCCTATACAGCATGGTCTATGCCGTTATTCCGCAGCTGGTTGCGGTGTTCCTGTTCTTCCCGATCGATTATCCGGCCGGCGTGCAGGCTGCCGCTTTCGCTGCAAGCGTCCTGCTTGCTTTTCTGCTGTCCTTTCTGATTAATTTCATCGTCGGCATGACGGCCATCCTGTTCACGGAAACGTGGGGGATCGAAATGTTCAAATCTGTTATTACCGACATTTGCTCCGGCGCAATGGTTCCGCTCTGGTTCTTCCCGGATGCGGTCAGCCGGGTCCTTCTTTGGCTTCCGTTTCAGGGTATTTTCAATATTCCTTTGTCCTTGTTCATTGGAAAAATAACAGGAACCGCCATCTGGGAACAGCTCGCCTTTCAAGCCGCCTGGTGTCTCATCCTTCTGCTGCTCAGCCGGGTGATCCTCGCCTGGATCGAGCGGAAGCTGGTTATCACGGGAGGTTAATCTACAAATAAGGAGGCGAAGGTCCAATTGATCGGCAGACATATCAAGCTGTATCTAGCCATGCAATCGGCAAATTTGCGGTCACACATGGCCTATCCGTTAAATTTCGCCATCGGGGTGCTGAGCATTACGTTTCTCGGTTTGTCTTTTATCCTGGTCTCCTGGGTGATCACGCAGAAGGTTCCCATCATTAACGGCTGGAGTACGTATGAGCTCATCTTCATGACTTCACTCAGGCGGACAACGCACGGCATCTTCATCGCATTCTTCGTCCAGAGCTGGTTCCTCGACTCGCTAATCCGGAATGGGGAATTTGACCGCTTCCTCGTCAGGCCTCTTAACCCGATGTTTTCATTTGCCGCGCATAATATACAAATCTACGGATTCGGTGATATGCTGGCAGGCATCATCGGACTAGCCGTATCCATGGCGCATATTCCAGACTGGACCTTCGGAAAGATCGTATATCTGCTGGTAATCGTCTTCAGCGGCGCGGCTATCGAATGGTCGCTGCAGATGCTGATCGGCTGTATGGTGTTCTGGACACTTCAGGGAGGGGCAATGCGCAATATCCTTGACCAACTGCTCGCCCAATTTACCCGCTATCCGTTATCCATCTATAACGGCGCTTTGCAGGTTCTGCTGACTTTCGTTCTGCCTGTTGCGTTCATCAGCTATTATCCTTCTTCATTTTTATTGGGAAACCGGTCGGACAGCACGTTCTCTCCTCTATTGATGTATCTCACGCCGCTCGTGGCGCTGCTCTTGGTCTCGGTCACTTACTTCGTATGGACAAAAGGATTAAACGCCTACAAAGGAGCGGGTACATAAGTGGACATTATTGTAGCGGACAATTTGGTCAGACAGTTCGATTCCAAAGAAAAGCCGACTGGATCATTCAAGCTGCTTAAAGCTCTCTTTTCCTTCAAAAAGAAGTCCAAGAACGTCGTGGACAACGTGTCATTCACTGTACGGAAGGGGGAAATCGTCGGCTATATCGGACCGAATGGAGCAGGAAAATCGACCACGATCAAAATGCTGTCCGGTGTGCTGGTGCCCACTTCGGGAACCGTCCTCGTTAAAGGGTTGGAGCCGTATAAGAACCGTAAGCAGCACGCGGGGCATATCGGCGTCGTATTCGGACAGCGCACCCAGCTGTGGTGGGATCTGCCGTTGATTGAGTCATTCAAGCTGCTCGGCAAAATATACGATGTTCCGAAAGAGCGATTTCAGCGCAATCTGGAGATGTTCACCGATATTCTGGACATGTCGTCCTTCCTTTCCACGCCGGTCCGCCAATTGAGCCTGGGGCAACGGATGCGTGGAGATATTGCCGCAGCCCTGCTGCATGAGCCGGAAATTCTCTTCCTCGACGAGCCGACAATCGGTCTTGACATCATGGCGAAGGAAAAAATCCAGTCCTTTCTGCAAGAGATCAATAAAGAGAAAGAAATCACGATCATCTTAACGACTCACAACATGGACGATATCGAAAAATTATGCCATCGAGTCATCTTCATCGACAAAGGACAAATCCTGTTCGACGGCAGCACGGAGGTCATGACCGCCGAGTTCGGAGGCTTTCGCTACCTGGTCGTGGATGCGCCGAACTGGGACGAAGCCGCCTGGAACGGGCCACCCGTCGAACGGAGGGAAGACAGCCAGTTGTTCTTCCGGATTGAAGACGACAAGCAGGTCGCCCCGATGATCAAGCAGCTCTCAGACCTGCTTGACATCCACAATCTGACCGTCCAGGAGCCCAAAATCGACGACGTTATCAAACAGTTATATCAAAGGATCGATCATTAGATACGCATGAATTTGATGATATGGTAAAAGCCGCCGGATACCCGAAAGGGTTTGGCGGCTCATAGTTAGGTCTTGATGGATCGGTCAGCCACCCGCTCTCCGGCAGCCATTCATTAACCCATCGATCCCTAGTCGGGCCGATTTCTTCGGATGAGCCGAAATGAACAGTTACCGCATATAGACCTTCCGGGATGATAGCCTCCTTCAACCCATACGTATTGTAACAATTTCTATTCGATATGATCTACTCTATTACGTTTTTTCACTAAATTGAATTGAAAGTTAGCGAGAAATGTAACACTTAGGAGGATGATCAAAAGCCCTATTATTATGCTTGAAGAAATAGGCTCTTGTAAGAACAACCACCCCCACAAAATTCCGAAGACTGGAATCAGGTAGGTTACACTGAGTGTTTTAACCGGTCCTACACTGCGAATAAGTTGGAAGTACAGTAGATATGCAAGGGATGTTGAGAGAATTGCCAACCCTATAACTGCTAGGATCACATCTCCTCCTGGAGCATTGCTCGGGGGAAATGAAACGGCTACCGGCAACAACAACACTCCTGCAGCAAGCTGCTGGCCAATCGCCAGATTTAAGGGATTCTCATCTTTAAATCTCCTTGAAGAAAACACTCCCCCGATAGCTATAAATAATGCTGCAGCAAGGGACATACTCACTGGAATGAGAATGCTTTTACCCATGTCTTGAGGGTTCCAACCCACCAGGATAACTACCCCCAGTATCCCCAACATGAGGCCGAGTTGTTTTTTAAAAGTGAACCGATCCTGAATCCATATCCGAGCAACTAAAGCTGTAAATAATGGCGTGGTTGAATTAAGAATAGCAGCCAATGAGGAGTCAATATGAAGTTCGGCTGCTGCTATAAGGCAGAATGGAATAGCGGCGTTCAATGCTCCAAGAAGCAAGTATTCCTTCCAGTTATGCAACAGCCTGGGGCGATGCCTGATAATGGCTGCATAAATGACCAAGGCGACTCCGGCGATTAAAACACGAAGATCAATTAATAGAAAGGGGCCTAACACAGGAGAAGCTATTCTCATGAATAAAAAAGATGCCCCCCAGAGTGATGCCAGTAATAATAAAACACCTATTTCTCTTGACTTCAAAGAAACTACCTCCTATTATTATTTTCTTCTTGTCTAATCGTAAAGGTTGAGTTAAAATGAATCAAATTAATTCTATTCATATTTGATATGAGGGTATGCTCATGACATTTTCGCAGTTACAAGTTTTCGCCAAAGTTGTGGAAACCGGAAGTTTTACAAAAGCCGGGGAAGCGCTAAATATGACTCAATCCGCTGTTAGTCATGCTATTGCAGGCATCGAGTCCGAACTTGGAGTGTCTTTAATCATTCGTGACAGAAAGCAAGGGATTATGCTCTCTGATTTTGGAAGACGTGTGCTTAAATCAGTTAGGGAAATTTTGAATCATATGACTCAAATCGAACATGCGGCAATGGCAGAAAAGGGTCTTGAAGCCGGAACGATTCGAATTGGCAGTTTTCCCAGTGCTGCTGCCCGCTTACTGCCGAAAATCATTGCCAGGTTTAAACAGCAATACCCCCGGGTAGAAATTGTCCTTTTTGACGGGGATGATAAAGAGGTCTCAGACTGGTTATATGATCGAGTCATTGACGTGGGCTTTGTAGCACAACTTAACCGGAATGATAACTTCATTCCCCTAACCAAGGACAAGATGGTTCTTGTACTGCCTAAAAATCACCCATTCGGAGATTTTCCGTCAATTTCTGTAGAGAAATTTTCTGATCTCCCATTTATCATGTCAAAGGGTGGGTGTGAGCCTTTCATTCGAGAGATTTTTGCCCATGCCGGCTTGTCTCCCTCCGTACAGTTCGAAGTAAGGGATACGAGTACAATATTGAGCATGGTTCAAGAAGGACTAGGAATCACAATTGTTCCTGAATTGGCTTTACCGGACTCTCTTCCCAACATTGAGGTTATAGATTTGAAGCCAACCTATTGGAGGCACTTAGGTCTTCATTGCCCTTATTTGGACGAAGCGCTGCCTGCAGTACGGACGTTCATTTTAGTGGGACAATCATTATTTCACGCAGAATCAAATTCATAGCGCCTGAAGACTGGTGAACAGTCCTCCGAAAACAACAAAGGAGTCGCCATCAGCTTACTTTGTACTGCACCGGATTGGTTGGACTGGCCTTTGTCAAAAAAAGGAGCGCCTCGGTATGATGGGTTGTCCACGGGTTTGAAACCCAACACCATCAAGAAGGCGCTCTTACTATGAAGTTTAAGCAATCAGACGGACAAAATCAACGTATTGAACGAACAAACCGCCGGATGATTCTATCAAAATGGCGATTTGGCACACTCGCCTAAGGATAAAGCTCAAGCCCGGCGTCTGCTCGCCGCATCCATCCAATTCGGAATCCAGCCCCGCTCCAAATCATCCAGCGTCTTCCCTGGAGCTACGATCGTATCAATGGCATCCAGCAGATCAGAGCTTAACCGAACATCAACGCCTGCCAATGATCCTTGAAGCTGTTCGAGCGTACGCGGTCCAATAATGGTAGATGTAATAGATGGGTGCGCTTGGGTGAAAGCGACAGCCATGTGGGGAAGAGCGATTCCGGCCTCGGCAGCAAGTCCTTGCAACTCATTAATGATTTCGAACTTCACGCGATTTTCTTCACGGGTCGGGTCAACAATATTTCCCAGGACACTTCCTTGAAAACGGGCAGCGCGGGAATCTGACGAAGCGGCTTGACCTTTGGCGTATTTTCCTGTGAGCAAGCCTCCGGACAGCGGACTCCATACAAGCACGCCCATGCCGTATTTTCTCGCAACTTCAAGGACATCAAGTTCGATGCTGCGGTTCAGGATGGAATAAGGAGGCTGCTCGCTTGCGAAGCGTGCCAGATTGCGGCGTTCGCTTACCCCTTGCGCCTCGGCAATCTGCCAAGCCTGAAAAGTGGAAGAACCGATATAGCGGATTTTCCCTTCCTGGACAAGATCGGTTAGTACGCCAAGTGTCTCCTCAATATCGGTTTGCGGATCCGGACGATGAAGCTGATATAGGTCAATATGGTCCGTTTGAAGCCGGCGCAAGCTGTTTTCGACTTCCTGTCTGATCCACAACCTGGAACTTCCGCTTTGATTCAGCCCTTTTCCCATTGGCATTCCGACTTTTGTCGCAAGCACAACCTCATTACGCCGGCCTTTTAAAGCTTTCCCGACAATTTCTTCTGAACCTCCGGCCGCATAGACGTCAGCGGTGTCAATGAAGTTGATGCCATTTGCGATGGCAGCATCCACGATTTGAATGCATTCTTCCTCGTTTGTGTTTCCCCATGATCCAAATGCTCCTGTACCCAAAGTAAAATTGCTTACTTTCATGCCTGTGCGTCCCAAATTCCGGTATTCCATATCAATTACCTCCTAAAGCGTTAATAAGTTCTTCCGTCGTCAGAATCTCATGAACGATGGTCGGGCCGTTGATCTCATGCGCCGCATGCATCGCCTCCCGGCTAAAGGCCGCTGTCGCATCTTTTACAAGAGCAACATGGTAGCCGAGCTCCATTCCGAATCTAGCGGTCGATTCAATGCATGTATTTGCCAGCATACCGATGATGATGATTTTGCTGACGCCATGCACTTTAAGCTGATGATCCAGGTCCGTGTTGGCGAAGCCGCTTTGAGACCAGTGCTCTTTGATGATGATGTCGCCTTCCTGCGGCTGGAAATCGGGATGGAACTCGCCTCCCCAGGTGCCTTTGGCAAATGGCTGGGCTTTGGCTGTAGACAGCTGATAAGGCGTCGGATATTTCCATGTTGAAAAATCTCCCGGTTCAAAGCGGTGATGTGGTACAAAAAACACCTGAATGCCCGACTTGCGAACCGCTTCTACGATTTCTTTTAAGTGTTCCAGCATGTTCACGGACTCCGCCACTTCTTTGGCATATGGGTAGAGCTTGCCTTCGGAAGCCAGGAAGTCGTTATACGGGTCCACCAGAAGAAGTCCTGTATTCGTGCTATCGTATTTTTTGTTCGTCATATTAATCACTCTCCATGTATATTTATGATTTCATTAACCCGCGATCTCGTTGCGCATATTTGTGTAGCAAGTACAGGGAAATAAGGGGCAGCACGCATAGTCCGAGATAAATGTTTTGAAACACGTTTGCCATATCCATGCCCTTTTGCAGCACAATCAGCATCCCCGTAATGCCTACCCCGAACGCGCCTCCGAAGAAGCCGCCCAGCTGATTCATGCCCATACCCGCCCCCATGTGTTCTATGGAAAGATACTGTGATATTTCATTGGAATTACTGGCGGTCAGACTGGAAAATCCGAGACTCATAAAAAAGTAACTGATGAGAACACCGTAGATGGAAAGACTTGCCACGGTTGCAAACAGGACGACGGAAAGCAATAGGAACCCTGCCCCCCACCTGGAGACGATGCCGTTTCCGAAACGGTCGATGATTTTCCCTATTTTTCTGGAGGCAAACGCAGTAACAATCGCCCCCGGGAATATAATCAATCCGATTTCCATCGGACTCCGGTGAAAGACTTGAGCCAGCAGGATCGGCATACCGAACAGCGTAGCGAAGTTGATGAAATACGCGGTGAAGCTGACCGACAGCAGCTGCGTGAACCTTCTTTGGCGAAGCAGCTCCGGATGGATAAACGGCGAACGGATTCGATTGATATGCCGCCACAACAGCCCCATCGTAATTAAACTAATGAATAGCGGCCAGGGAGCGAAAGTCGTAACGAACAGCAGCAGACCCGTAATCGAAACTGCCACCAGCAAGCTTCCGGCGATATCAAATTGGACGGACTTTTTCTCTTCCATGGGCACATGTCTGTTAAAGATTGGAGTGATAAACAGAACTGCGGCGGTCATGACAAAAAGGAAGTTCCATCCGAGATACTGAGTCAGGGCTCCCCCGACCACCGGTCCCAATCCGAATCCAAGCGAGGTGCCTGAAGCAATGAAGGACATGGCGCTGCCTCTTCGCTCCTTGGGGATATACCTAGAGAACAACACATAGCCTAGCCCAGGAAATGCTGCAGCCCCTATTGCCTGAAAAATCCGGGCGGTCATCAACAGAATAAAGGTATGGGCGAAGTAGCCGAGCAATGAGGACAGTACCAGTAAAAAGGCGCCGAACAGAACCATTTTACGGATGGGCAAAAAATCGGTCAGGCGGCTGTAAGTAATGGTTGCTATCCCAAAAATAATGGAATATGCGGTGACAATCCATGAAGCGACCGTTGGCGTTAACGAAAACTCATGGGCTACTCTGGGGAGAGCCACGTTGAACATCGTCGTATTCATGACCACGAGCATCGCTGCCAAACTCCAAAAGGGGACGATCAGTTTCTCATTAAATGATTTTTCTCTTGTATTGAGTATCTCTATATCAGATATGGCTTCCATAAAAAAACCTCCCACTCCCATATTCCTCTTATAAGAAAGTCCGAGTAAATCCTTACTCGCTTAAAAACGCGGAGACATGCAGGACAAACCGTTCAGGATATTGAAACAGGAATCCGTGCCCGGAGTCGGGATAGAGTATCAACTGGGCATTCGGTATATGCTGCGACATAATAAAGGAATTGATGGTCGGAGCCATGATATCGTTATCACCGTTCGCGACTAGAACAGGCTGTTTAATCTCAGCCAAACGGGGATAGGCTGTATCCGGTCCGGCAGCGAAACCGATCAGTGCTTGTGTCTGCGCCTTTATGGTTTCAGCTGTAACCAGCGGCGCGCGATCCGTCTTTCTCCATTGAAGACGCTCCAGATACTCACGGCCTTTGGCCTGACTGGTTTCTGTCGGCTCGAAGAACAGGAATAAGAAATCTTTATCCTCATTAACAGGCGTGGTCATCACTTCAAACACTCCGTTTCTCGATCTTTCGGTGTCTTCGCCCGCTCCGGGTCCTGTTCCGGCAAGAATGAGACGGCGAACCAGGTCCGGCCGTTTCAGCGTCACATGCTGCGCCACCATGCCGCCCATTGAGAACCCGATTAAATCGACTTGCTTAAGACCAAGCGCTTCAATAAAAGTGATCGCATAGTCGGCCATGTCAGGGACGTTATTAGGCGTAACCCCTGTAGACAGTCCCACACCGGCGCTGTCGAACAGGATAACGGTTCTCTCCTTGGCGATGCCGTTAACGACAGTCGGGTCCCAGTCATCCATCGTGCCCCGGTAACGCTGGCAGAACACAAGCGGAACTTCGGACTCCGCTCCGAACTTGCGGTAAGCGAAGGTGATTCCTCCGGCTTCCACGTAAGAGGTGGGTACAGTCTCCGCGGTCAACGCGCTTAATGCTCCTTGATTAATCATCGATAATCTCTCCTTTTTTGATGGAATAATTTATTGGAGATTCGCAAGAACTTCAGGGCTGAACGGTTGAATATCTTCATAGCGTCCTTCACGAACCTTGTTCGCCCAAGCCGGGTCGGACAACAAGGCGCGGCCAATGGCTGCCAGGTCAAATCCATCTTTCGAGAACGATCATTCTCAAATTATTAAAAAAAATTTAATCCAAAATAGCCAGCGTCATGTCAATAATGCTTTCCAGCTTCTGTCTGTCATTCGTTGTTTTGACTAATACCCGCAAGCCCGTCAACGAGTTGAATAAATACTGGGAAAGTTTCACTGCTTCATACTGTCCGGAAATTTCTCCTGTGTCTTGACCGTGCGTGATTAGCTCGCAAAAAAGGCTCTCCGTTTTGGCAAAATACTCATTGACTTTAGCCGCTGCTTCCGGGTCCAGCAAGGAAAGCTCGCACGCAGTATTGACAACTAAGCACCCCGGAGGCCGAACATCATCCACGTTAATTACCATTTCGAAAATGGAACGGATCGCCTGTTTCGCGGATGGTTGATCTTGAATTCGGGAGTCGACTGAAGCCCCTACTGTCTCATCATAGCGTTCCATTGCTTTCATAAATAAAGCATGCTTGTCTCCGAATGTATCATACATGCTTCGTTTATGGACTCCCATCGTTTCAACCAGATCCTTCATGGAGGTCTTCTCATAACCTTGACTCCAGAACAAGTACATTGCCTTTCGCAGCACCGTATTAACATCAAACTCTTTGCTTCTTGCCATCTTCTCTCACCTCTACCTCCTTGCAAAAACATCATAACATATTGAGAACGATCGGTAAAGAATTTTTCCAAAAAAATTTTTGTCCTCCTATGCCTGCTGTTCTTCATACGAAAAAACCCATCCGCAATATATGGCGGACAGGCTCTTTCCCGGGTAAAGCTTAAGTTATATGAGGCGGCAGACGCCGCGCTAACTAGACAGCGGAGCAGCGGCTCGATTTCAGATATGGTTACACCGCAATAACTTCGACGGCGGCCGCTCCGATTCCCTTGGAGAAATCCAGCACCTTCAGTTCACGGGCGTCCACCTTATAGATCGCCGTATCCTGCAGCTCGCCCTTTTCCGCTCTTTCTTTAAAGCGGGGATTGCGGCTGCTCAGCTGCTGAATTGCCCGGCCGATCTCGGCCGGTTCGGCAATCACCTCGGCTGTCCCGTGTACAGAAACATTTACAAAGCTTGATAATTCCTGATTCTCATGCTGGAAGAAAAGGACGATTTTCGGATTCTCCTGAATCTGCTCCACCTTCTTGCTGTTCTTCTGTGTTGAAAAATAGATCGTATACCCGTCGGCTGCAAAGGAACCCAAACTTCTTAAGACAGGCGATTGATCGTTGTTAACCGTCGCCAATACAACAAAACGGGTATCATTTAAATATTTTACAATCCGGTCCTTTACTTCCTTGCTCATTTCCATTCACTCCTTGTGATATTTTATATTCCGGCGTAATGATAGCATCAGGCCGCTGATGACAGGCTTTTTTGGGCAATGGCAAAAATCGTATAGTTGCTGAATTTGATCGATCCGTCTCCGCTGCGATGCTTATCCAGTTCCGCTTCAATATCAACCTTGGCCTGTGAACGGAGCGTGTCCGGAACATGATTCAAATAGTTGCCGAAGGAACTGGCCTCGATAAAGCGGGTGATCTCCTGAGCGGAGCGGTATTTGCGTTCAACCTCCTTAATTTGCACATCCCTGACCTTTAACCCGTTGTTCGCTAGCAATTGAACGAGGTTGGTAGTCGTCAGTCCATGAAGATTCTGTATGCTATCCGCAAAATTCACGGCCTGCTTGTACAAGCCTTCGGACAGGACACTGTTGGTAATACGGTTAAGTCCGGTTATGCTGTTCAATTCTCTGGCTCCGGTGGCAAAACCGGCCTTTCCGCCGGGTTTAAGCACCCGGTAAATTTCCTGCAGCGCTTTTTCTTTGTCAACTACCCAGTGAAAAACGGCGTTCAAATAAATGATGTCGATACTGCTGTCTGGAATGAAACCGAGATCCTCGGCCACACCGATCTTGTATGCGGCATTAGCCTGCTGATTCTTGTCATTGGCGATTTTTACGCGTTCTTCCAGAGGGTCGATGCCCAGAAAACTTCCGGTATCCCCGATAATTTCGCCGATGTGACGGCCCAAACGGCCGGTGCCGCTTCCGATGTCAAGAATCGATTGTCCGGGCTTAACAGCCAGCTTCTCAACCAGCAGTGTTCCATTCTTAAATTGTGAATTGCTGATTTCGTCATAGGCTTTTGCAAGATCCTTGCTATCATACGTAAAATGCACAGTCATGATTTCATCGCTTCCTTTCAGATCAAGAGAATTGGCCTACTTTCCCGGAACGCAAAAAAGAGGCCTGATTAGAAATCAAACCTCCAGTAGTCTGGTCAGTAAAATAATATATACTATTCCACTCGGTATTCATGTTATTTCACATGATAGTTATGTGCCAGCGGATTGTCAATACTTAATTTTTTACTTAATTTTTTAATCAAACCAAATACTACTTCCCTCTTCTTCTGTACAAATCGATCGACTTATAGCCTTGGGCCAAAATATCCTTCATTTCGGCTAAACGTTTCTCCTGAGTCTCACTTCTTTTTGCGCTGAAATGGAATCGATATAGTCGTCAACGCATTGACTGCTCTTGGTGCTGGCGGTTTTCTTCGATTTTGGAGCTTGCGACTTCAGTCCGACGACTGTGAACACCTCATCCAGACTGACCATCCTTGAAAATTTCAAGCGGCTGTTCTGTACATACCCTTCCTCGTCCACGGGCATATGAACCATGAAGCTGTCACGGTCTATGTATTCTTTGTACTTCGGATTATTTTTCTTGGGATAAGCAAAATACAAATATCCGTTATCACTTAAGGCTTGGTTGTCAATGACGTACTGCAAATGGCTGCTAAATTGCTTAAGATTAAAAATAAAGATAAAGATAAAAATCAAATCATATTTCTCTTTTTTGAAGGCAGAATCAAAGTCCAATTCATTAAAATCATCAATATCCTCCGGTTTATTAAGAATCAGTTTCGAAGGATATTTATTGAGATTTAGTTTTGTAATGACGCTGTTCTTCGAATTCATGTTCATGATTGTGCCTCCATACTCGCTTATTCTATTCCCTATGAAATATTATAGCCGAATCCGTATGAAAACTGATAACTTAGGTCGTATCGGGATATAAGTACGGGAACATTTGTACTTACCCATATGCTAAAATATGCTATACTGAGAAAGCGATAGAAGGCTTGCAAGGGTGGTCGGCTAACTTCCCAGAGGGGAGGTGATGCCATGGAGGTGTACCAAGCGCTGTCTTTGATGTTCATGTTCGGCATGTTCATTATTGCTCTGCTTAATTACCTCAATAAGAAATAGACCGCCCTCGCCAAAGGATGCGGTCTATTTCTGACTAGTATTCCCGAAGCCGCCGCCCTTAAAAGCGGCTATTGCATCGGAGTCGTGTTAGTCGCACGGCTCTTTTGCATTGTACCTAATATCTACCCTCACTATACCATGATCGAAACAAAATAAAAAGCCGCTGAACACCCATAGATTGTTTTAGTTAATCAAATCAGACTTTTGCAGAAGTCTCTGAATAATAGCGGCAACCTCGGCTCTGGTGATGTTATCCTTTGGTGCAAGTTGGCTGCTGTTTCTGCCGGAAATGATGCCTGCCTGCAAGCAGTCGGCAGCACTATTCTTAGCCCACCCTGAAGTCTTATTCGCATCCGCAAATGGTCTCAGAACTTCTCCTGCTTCTTTAGACGGGAGCTTTGCTTTCAGGTCGGTGATCGTCATCGCTTTCGCGATGATGGCCATCGCCTGTTCTCTCGTAATCTTGTCGTCCGGACGGAAGGTGCCGTCTTCAAAACCGGTAATCAGATGGTAGGCATAAGCTGTTTGAATAAAATCATTATACCAATCCGATTGCTGTACATCCGAGAATGGAGCAGCTTTACCCTCTGGCTTCAGTCCCAATCCCCGAACGATGATTGCCGCAAACTCCGCACGCGTAATGTCTTGATCCGGATTGAACATGTCACTGCCGCTGCCGGTGACGATCATTCGTGAACCCATGTCGTTCACCGCATCCTTGGCCCAATGCTTGGCGACATCCTTGAACTCAAGGGGATGCCAGACAACGGAGTACGTACTGTTCGTCAAACTGTTCACTTCAGCGAAGTACTTACCGTCAACGTTAACGATCTTCGTTGGCACATGGCGGACGGCTCCGTCCGGTTCAATCACAACTCCTGTGGTGATTTTTTGGGGATCTATGCCATCCGGGATGGCAAGCGTCCGTTCCACATAGGCATTGAACTTGGACACTTCAACCTTCGCATCTCCGTAGATTCCTCTGACCGAGAAGTTAATCGGCGGAGCGACAATTGTGAACTGGCCTTTGGACGCCGCGTTCTCTACGGTCTTTAGCGTGTCTGCCTTCGGTGCGGCGATTTCGATCTGTACCTTGATATCCTGAAGCGCTACCTGCTTTCCAAGCTGATCCGATAAATGACTAATATTGATCTGCTGGGCAGGCAATGTGTAGGTGGCGTTCTCGGTTTTGATTTCCAGAACCGCCTGTTTCTGCTCCATGTTCTTAACCATCTGGCCGTTCAGTTCGCCAATCACGACATCCGCTTTCGTATTCACCGGTATCGTAATTACCGCATGCTGATCTTCTGCCGCAAGGGCGTCTTCAAGCTTCTTCGGATCAATCACTATAGTCGTGACCGTTTGGTCATTCACTTTAGCTGTTGTTGCCGTACCGATCGTCTGCACCTTGCCATTGACAATCGCATTAACGCCAGTATTCGTTGGCTGCGGATTGACAGGTATACTGCCTGCATTGCCGCTGAAAGGTGCCAGCGGTGTTACGGCATTGGAGACAGCGGAAGCCGCACTGCTGCCTGCACTATTTATCGCCTTTACCGTAAACGTGTAAGCCGTTCCATTCTGCAGTCCTGTTATTGTAATGGGACTGGCTGTTCCTGTCGCTATGATATTGTCTGGCGAAGAAGTGACCTCGTAACCAGTAACTGCACTTCCGCCATTATCCGCAGGAGCCGTAAAGGTAATGGTCGCTTGACCATCGCCTGCTGCCGCAATGATGTCTGCCGGCGCAGCCGGGACCGTCTTCGGCGTTGCGCTTACTTCATTGGAATATCCGCTGCTTCCGCCGTCATTTCCCGCCTTGACCGTGAAATAGTAGGTTGTGCCATTGGCTAGACCTGTCGCTGTGCAGCTATAAGTCGATCCGCTCACGGTCGCCAAGGCGCTTTCACCATATTCGCCGGGGGCAGTCCCTTGATAAATTTCGTAATAGGTGGCTCCGGTCACACTGTTCCAGCTTAAGTTCGCCTGGCCATTGCCTCCAATTGCGGTAAGTCCAACGGGTGACACGGGCGCCGCAACCTGAGGGGTCGCGGATACTTCATTGGAGTATGCGCTGCTTCCGCTGTCATTTGCCGCCTTGACCGTGAAATAATAAGTTGTTCCATTGGCTAGACCCGTGGCTGTGAAGTTATAAGTTGATTCACTCACGGTCGCCAGGGCGCTTTCACCATATTCGCCGGGGGCTGTTCCTTGATAAATTTCGTAATAGGTGGCTCCGGTCACGCTGTTCCAGCTTAAGTGTGCTTGGCCGTCGCCCGCGCTTGCGGCAAGTCCGGTTGGGGCAGCAGGAACAGGCGCTGCTTCATTAGAGATATTATCAATTGCTTCATCTATGTCTGGATTCAAGCTATCATAAAAATTAAAAGTTTTCGATTGATCTGGTGCCAAGTTTCCAAGTGCGCCGGTTAATCCAATCCATGTATCCTCAGAAGATTCAGGCTGCAGCAATTGGCTTCCATCAAGGTCGTAAGAGGTGGCTGCATAAGGGTCGTTTCCATACCCTACCGATGCTCTCGCGTTAGGGTCTGCAGACATCAAGATTAATGCGTTGCCGGTTATGGGCCCTTTTGAAATCACGATTGCGCTGGAATCATTAGGAGGATTTTGAGACACGGAATTTAACGTATTATAAGTGCCATTCATATCCATATCAATGTCAGGGTCGACGCTTCTCATATAACGCACATCGTATACCGTTTCATCAGAGACGTTTTTCAACTGAACGGACACCTTGAAATATTTATCATTAACTCCAAATGAAACCGTCTGCTCGACTTGAATTTTTCCGTCCGAGGTTGTACCGATCGTTCTCGCCGCTAATGTATCCCCGCTGGAAATATCGGTAGTTACTGACGGAATCTGACTCAATCCCATTCGGTCAGCATTCATAAATTTGTTAATCGCACCAGTCTCTGATCCGCTGCGGTAACCGACGATAAAGGCTTCATAAGGCCCTCCTGGAAGGAAATAGTCTCCACTATTCATAGGGCTTCCTGTATCGTAGCCGTCGGCATCCACGTTAAAGCCAATAGCCGTTCTTCCTCCCATTGGGTGAAATCCGGCCGGTGCGGGGCTTGCCGTACCAAATGAACCGATGCCCGCAATTCCCACCTCAATAAAGTTTCCGCCCAAAAACACATCGTCCCCGACTTTTTCGTGACGCGCCCCCGAAGCCGCTTGAACTTGAGCTGGCACCGCAAAAGGGTAAAGTGTAATCGACAAGATCATCAGAAATATTACGTGTCTTTTTAGTCTCATGAAGCGTCCCTCCAAGTTATCTGTACAACCAATGCACTATTTGTTATTACGGTTATCTGCCTATTTCATGCTATGTACTTGTCCACTCTCCTTTCGCCTTTTTTCTACATTTTTCACAAAATTGATTATAGCAAAGGCCTCTAAACCGATTCTAAAACGACTAAAGCCCCAGGGCCTCATAAGGCCGAAGGGCTTGTCATTAAACGTACTGATTATAAATACTTATCGTTTCCTGGCTGGGTTCAATTCCAAGGTCTATATGCAAGAGCTTAACAAAGGCATCGTAATGACGGTTCAATGAAGCGTATTCGCCCTGCCGGGCATAAGTGGTAAGCACGAGACGGCATATCTCTTCCGAATAGGGGGCTTTTTTCTCTGCAAAATGCAGCCGCTCAAGCGCTTTTCGTTCAAAACCATGTTCCATCTCATAAGCTGCGGCCCTGATCACGAAATTCAAATAACGTTCCAGTAAATTGCTCCTTAGAGTCTCCGCCCAAGGATAATCATATCCTTCCAGGTAATCGCCGCGGTAGAGCGCAATGATATTTTCATAAAAAAGCCGGTTCTGCTCGGTAATAGCAGGCCCCCGGTCGGTTGCCCGTTCAAACTCCGATACATCGTACAGGATTCCATCCAGAACAAGACGGTAGCTGTCCAGAGCATACTCTAAGGATATCTGGCCCTGCCATTCTTTGACCAGCTTCCGAATCTGGGATACGGTGGTATGTAAATAGGTCAGCGCCTTGTCCTTGGGATAATCGGGCCAAAGGGTTTCGAGCAGGATTTCCTTAGAAATCCACCGCTCCCGGTGATGGAGCAAATAAGCAAACAACTCTTGGGCTTTCGCCGTCTTCCACTTTAACTGCCTGTCATTACCCGCACCGTCCTCAAAAGACAAATGGCCAAAGCAGCGCACCCTCCATTTGCTGAAGATTTTCATTGTCTTATCCGGGATGCTCCGCTGGATATATTGAAGTGTTTTAGCCAAACGATCCGGGTCAATCGGCTTTAATACATAGTCAAGCGCATGAATTTCGAAGGCTTCGATAGCATACTCCGAGTATGCGGTTATATAGACGATACGAATGTCACTGTTTAATTGCTGAATGTGCTCCCCTGCTTCCAGCCCAGTCATCTCAGGCATGTCCATATCGAGAAAAACAACATCTACCTTGGATCTGGCCAGATACTCAAGCCCAGCTTGGGCAGATGTATATTTCCCTTCAACTTGGAACCGTCCATCGGTGAGCAGCATCATTTCCAGATACATCAGGGCAGGCTTTTCATCGTCAATCAGTATGCATGTTAGAATAAAGCTCTCTCCTCTCCTTGACGGTAACCGCCGGCTGTTTCTTTAGGTATCTCAAAGTAAACCTCAGTTCCCTGATGCAGCCGGCTCTCCACTTGCAAACCCCTCCCATACAGCGACAGAAGTCTCCGGTCAATATTCATTAGCCCTACACCCGAGCCTGATTGCCCCGACAAAATCATATCCAGCTGTTCCTTCGGCATCCCGATCCCATCATCCTTTACCGTCACTTTGATGGTCTGATCGGATTCCTGAATGATCATTCGAATGGTACCGCCAGCCGCTTTTTTCATAACTCCATGCCTGACCGCATTCTCTACGATCGGTTGAATGGTAAGGGGTGGAAGAAGAACGTTCATCGAAGCGTGAATGTCATAGGATACCTTCAGGCGTTCCTCGAAACGCGCGCTTTCCAAAGACAAGAATGCCTTGACCAGTTCTAATTCTTTATGCAGCGGAATAAGCTTGTCGCGGTTCTGAAAGTCGAAGCTTCCCCGTAAATATTTGCTTAAATCCAGAAGCAGCTGGGTTGCCTTGGATGGTTCTGCTTTGGACATATAGATGATCGTGTTTAGAGCATTATACAAAAAATGCGGTTTAATCTGTGCCTGCAAAAAGGCCATCTCTGTGCGTACCGCCTTCTGAACAGATCGGCGAAGCGTGATTAAGGTGCGGACTCTTGCCCGTAATTCTACCGCATCAACAGGTTTGCCCAGATAATCATTAATTCCCGATTGAAAGGCAAGCTCAATATCATCCGCCCGGCTTCGCGCCGTTAGCATAAGAACAGGCAGGCTGGAAAGCGGAAATATTAAGCGAATCTCCCTGCACAGTTCCAGCCCCGACATCCCTGGCATCATCCAATCGGTAATAACCAGATCAATATTTCGGTTAAGAGACAGCTGCCCCAGTGCAGCAGTCCCTTCATGGACAGCAACAACTCGGTAGTTGTCTACGGAAAGGATATCCGTTAACACCTGCAGATTTACAGGGTCATCGTCCACAATCAACAAAGTACCCTCAACAGGCTTCATATCCGATGCAGCAGCCACCTCTGTCTGGGCAGCGGGACCCCGGCCAATGAAGGTGACCTGTGTTAATCCGGTCTTCGATTCGGGAGAACGGGAGATGTCCGCCACAGGAACCGTAAAGTAAAATACCGATCCTTTACCCGGCTCGGATTCCACCCAAATCCGGCCGCCTCCAAGTTCGACGAGTTTCTTGGTAATGCTTAATCCAAGGCCCATCCCAAGGAAGGTAGGGTCTACCGGCTTTCCAATCTCCCCGAATGGCAGGAATATCGTATCCTGCCGTTCAGCGGCAATGCCAATTCCGGTGTCCGCCACAGCAATCTTCACTTCCCGGCCGCAATCCTCGGCAGAAACCGTAATGGTTCCTTCAGCCGTAAATTTAATGGCATTACCCAATAAATTATACAAAATTTGCTGGATGCGATTCTCATCGGCTTTCAGAAGCGGCAGATTTTCAGGCCACTCCTGTACAAATTGCAATCTTTTGCCGCTGCCGGTTGTAAAGGTCAGGATATCGAGAACCGCGGAAACAACGGGCCGAAGATCTACAGGACGCTGCGCAAGGATAATGTCGCCATTTTTCAGCCTGGCCCAGTCCAGAATATCATTAACGAGTAAGGATAGCCTCTTTCCTGTCGCCGTAATCATGGAAAGATGCTGCCTCTGCTGCGGATTCAGTTCGCCCGCCACCCCTTCCAGCAGAGAAGACGACATGTTGACAATTCCATGGAGCGGTGTCCGCAGTTCATGAGACGTGCTGGCCATGAATTCGTCCTTCAGCCCGTCAAGCGTCAGAAGCTTGCGCGACAGCTTCTCTACTTCGTGGAAAGATTTCGCCGACCGAAAGGCGGACTGCAGCGCTTGTGCGATAAGAAAGATCAGTATGCCGTAAGAGCTTGGCAATTGACTCTCCAGCTTGCCGTACACATTCAGCAGGCTGACGATAATGACAATAAGCAGGCATAAAATGTTTACAAGCATAAAGAGCCTGTCCAAGGTGCGCAAACGCAAGTTTTTGATCATCATATAGATGATATATCCCAGAATGAACATAGACCATATGAGCCAGCCCCCATCCCACTTGGAGAACAGGAGAGTAGGAACGCATAACGCCACAATCATGTCGATCCCGGTAATCCATCTGCACAGCAGCATTACAGGTCTGTGAACGGCTGCCGGGGAGTGCGCTGCAACATAATGAACGACGCAAAAGTACACCCCCACAGAAGCTATCATCTGCAATCTTAAGACAGCATCATAAGGAAGAGCGGGAAATAGGTCTCCTATGACCTTCTCGCCATGAGTCAGCACATAAATGCAGGCGAATAATGAAATCCCTCCCAAATATAAAAGTGAAGTCTCCTGTCTTCGCAATCGATACAGCAGCAGAAAGTAAACGGTTGAGACCAGAAAGCCGAATGCGATCAGCGAGTCGCCAAAAAATTCTGTTTTTTCAATATCCATTATCATCTTGAAATCACCGAACGAGATAGGGTATACCATCCCTCCCGATGAATAGCTGTAGTTGGCGATTTGCACAAGGATTTCAATTTCGCCTCCATTTATTGAAGCAAACCCGGCATAGGGGATATTGCGCTGCACACCTTCCTTGCTAGATACTGCGGGATCACCGCTCGCTCCGACCTCGGTCCCGTTAATAAATATCCGGTTCGCGGACCGGATATTATCCGTTTTGAAGCCGTAAATCTTATTTTCGCGCTCCGGGACAAGAACACGCAGGCGATACGTTGCATAACCCGTAGCCTTCCGGCTGCCGGCGCTGCCCATATAGCTATTCCAAATGCCTGGAACATGAACTAGACCCGTAGGCTCCGGTGTCTTGTCTGAAGACGAATGGGACGCTTGAAAGCTTTCCGGGGTCAGCAGTTGATCGCGGTAAAGTTCCCACTCCCCTTTAAGCGGAACAACCCCATTCGCCTGAAAGTCCCATTTCCGCAAATCCAGCACCCCGCCCTGCGACGAAGCATGCTGAGAGGCTGTATGTATATAATTAAATATCCAGAATATAGGAATGATAACAAGAAATATCATCGTTAAGAACACAGCCGGCCACTGTTTGTACATTAATTCTCTCCAAAAATATGAGTTTTTACTTTCTGGGGTTACGAAGTGCAGTCGCATTATACCTTATAATCGGCTGCCTTTGAAGTCTTTTCAATAGGGGAGTAGGTAAGCTGCAATTTCAATGGTCCTGATTTTTTGGGCACACAAGAAATTGGGTCAATAGCGTGGTGAATATGCCCTTATCACTCGGTCGTGACAAACGTATAATGTGGTACATTCGTACAAAAACGCTATGAGAGGATAAATCAGATGATTGAACTAGTATTGGCTTTTCAGGATAAGGATGGGCAATATGCTGAGCATGCTGGGGTCGTTCTAGCATCAGTTTTTCACCATACGAGTTCCCCTGTTAATGTTCATATTTTGCATGATGAGACTTTAAACGATGATAACAGGCAAAAGCTCGTTGACCTAACAACCAGATTTAACCACACGATTAATTTCTATCACATCATTATACCTGAGGATATGCTTCAGGTAATGGCGGGTGTTGGTTCCATTAACGCATGGACGCAGGCCTGCATGTATCGGCTGCTTCTTCCCGGATTAATACCAGTGGACAAAATTATTTATTTGGACTGCGACGTTCTGGTTAACATGGACATTACCGAGCTGTGGCAAATTGAATTGGGCAATTATTATTTGGGCGCAATTAAGGATCAAGGCATCATGGAAATAGCGCCAATTATTAACTCCAAAGGGCTTAATCCAGATCTTTATTTTAATTCCGGGGTTATTTTATTTTCCTTGATCAATATCCGCAGCAATGCTGGCTGGTACGGTGAAACGCTAAACTTTTTCCGGAACTTCCCCGATACCACCATGCCTGATCAAGATGCATTAAACGTAGTTTACGGAGGAAATTACCTCCCATTGGATTTACGCTTTAACTTGTTCAGCCTTGCCTCTGTTGATCATGACTTTACGAATAAAATCGTCCATTTCGCCGGAATTGAAAAATGCTGGGATGCTAATTCTATAGGCGCAGAGCTGTACAGGAATTATCTTAACCTAACGCCGTGGAGTGAACAGCAGCCTCGAAAGGCAGTGGAAGTCCATCCTGCTGTTGTCCATCCTGCTGTTGTTCAGAAAAATAGGAAGCGCACGAGCGCGAAGAGATATCGGAAACGCATATCTAACACAGCTTCTCATAACAGCTTAAAACGAAGAGTACGTAAAGCTTCCCAGGGAAAACTGCCATTAAAAAGAAGCAGACGAACAAAGATCAGCCTGATTGATCTGCCTAGTTTGAGATTGATCAGACTGACCAGAACCAATAAAGGTACTCAGAACAAGGAGACGAATTCGGCACCGAATCTTCCGTTGAGAAAATATTTTTAATCCCGCTGGTATCCATCCAAAAAGCCGTGTTCTTGTGGACGCGGCTTTTAATATGAGGTTACAAACCCTTCGATTTCTTCCACTGCTCATGGTTCCTCAGTACTTTCTTCCATAAATCATCCCGCTCTTGGCTGGAATAGTTAACGAGATGTATTTCTTCTTTCGGGTAACATTGATTCTTTTGTCGCCCCCATCATAACAGCATGCTATATAAGCTGAACTTAAGATTTTCCTATCAGATACCAGTCGCAACTACGAGGAACGTTTGGACTTCCGGCCGCTGTTGTCTCCAGATTTCTCGAATAACCGCTCTTCGCGGTTGAAATCCGGAGACAAAGGCGATCGCTATCGCTCCTACAGTTCCAAACTTCCCCTTCGTTACTCCTTACACTGATTACATTTTTCAAGTTCATCTTATATAGCTACACATATATCTTGCTTTATTTTACTTGCTTTTGCTTGGAAAAGTAACGTATTCACGCTTAGTTAATAGCCAAAAAAGCAAAGCAATGATGCTGACTGTGGCACCCAGCACACACACACCGGTCCACCCGGCGTATGCGAAGACTGAAGTAGAGGAAATCGCACCAGCGGCGCTGCCGATGGAATAGAAGATCATGTACCCTGCAGTGAGACGGCTGCGAGCCTCAGGACGCACACGTAAAATCATCGATTGATTCGTAACATGCACAGCCTGCACCGCGAGATCCAGAGCGATAACTCCTACAATCAATGCCCACAATGAATGTTCCGTAAAACCGATAGGCAGCCATGATCCCACCAAAACAGTCAAAGCTATCCCGGTCGTTCGCTGCCCCAAACCTCGATCCGCCAGATGTCCTGCTCTTGCCGCAGCCAACGCTCCCGCCACACCCGCGAGGCCAAACAACCCGATAACGGTATGTGAAAGTGAAAGCGGCGGTGCGCTGAGCGGCAGCACAAGTGAACTCCATAATATGCTAAACGCAGTAAAGATCGACAAGCAGATAACAGCACGAATTCGCAATACCGGCTCCTGCATAAATAAGGTAAACACCGAGCGTAACAGTTGCGGGTAGGATATTGATCTTTTTATTTTTTGGTTATGCGGCAGAATCCGGAACAGCACAATAGCCATCAACAGTGTCAATCCAGCGGAGACAAAATAGACCGTACGCCATCCCCCGATGTCGGACAAAATGCCAGCAGCGGTACGGGCCAGCAGAATGCCAATCACCACACCGCTTGTTACCAAACCAACAGCACGCCCGCGATCAGACGGTGCAGCCAAAGTCGCCGCAAACGATACAAGCACTTGCACCACGACGGCAAACATACCGACCACAGCCATTCCCGCCAACAGTACGGTGCTATTAGTGGCAATGCCTACCGTGAACAATCCTAACACAGAGAGAAGCATCATACCGGCAACCAGGCGGCGCCGATCCACTAAATCGCCAAGCGGTACCAGCAATAGAAGGCCAAATGCATAACAAATTTGAGTAATTGTGATGATTATGCCTATGTACGCATGACTGATTCCGTATTCTTTCGATATCGCGTCAAGCAGCGGCTGCGCAAAATAAATGTTGGCAACTGCCAGTCCGCAGACGGCTGCAAACAACAGCGTGACTGAACGTGAAAGCGACGGAGCGGATTTCGAATCTTCAAGCTTCTTCAAATGGTACACTCTCCTCTTCATTTGCACAATATGTATCGATCAGTATATTATACCAATCAGTAAATAATGACAATGGGAATATATAATAACTGAGCTTCCGCTGTCAATGATTTGACAGATTCATTCAGATAATCGTAAAATCATAATGTACTGTTTGTTACAAAAAGAAACGCCTGACGGCGTCCACAAAGGACGCAAGTGCGTTTCTCGTAGAAATATAAGGCCAGTGATAAACGTGAAACTTATTAATTCTTATATTTTGAAAAGGGGGTGTTATTATGGTGCGGCAACGTGAGTTTGATGAGCAAAAGGCATTGGAAGCAGCTATGCATCAGTTTTGGGAGAAAGGATACGAGGCAACCTCGTTAAGCGATTTGACCTCCAGAATGGGCATCCAACGGCCAAGCATTTATTCAGCATTCGGGGACAAAAAGCAGCTTTTTGAGGCTGCACTTCGAAAATATACTCAGTTTCACGCTTCATTTGTTAGTTCCCAGCTCCAAAAAACTCCATCCGTTAAAAAAGCGTTTCGTTCCTTCTTCGAAGGGGTTGTGGCCAAAGAATACGGGGAAGATCTCAATCGGGGATGCTTCTGCATCAATACCATGGTGGAGCTTGCGCCCCATGAACCAAAATTTGAAATTCTGACACGAGAACATCAAATGTATCTATCCGCAATATTTCAAGAAACAATTGAACGAGGCATACAATCTGGCGAAATTAAAAAGGATACCCATGCAGCAGCTTTGGCCCAGACACTCGTCGTATCTTTAATCGGACTTACTGTGATGATGAAATCTCGCCCCGATCGATCATTTATAGACCATTCGGTTGAAACAATCCTTACATTGATAAAATGAAGAACCCGAACCAGTCCCGCTCTCAAGGGTGGCTCGGGCTCCTTCTTATTTTAATCCAGCAATCCGGTAAAGCTTGTCAATATCGAGATGCGCTCTGGCATGGTCGGCCAATCGGTCGAAGGCAGCCGTTTTGCGGCTTTGAAAATGGATGTCAGTTGGAAGAGGGGCAAGTCCTTTGTCTTGCCGGATCAGGTTGAGCCATTTACGCCGGAATTCATCGTTTTCGAATATCCCGTGCAGATAAGTGCCCCATATCCTCCCGTCCGCCGACAGCATGCCGTCTTCATGGCCGCCGATCTGAAACAGCCCTTCTACGGGCTCCAGCTTATCCGTTCTGCCCATATGGATTTCGTAACCCTCTACGGAAATGCCTTGCAGCTCCAGCCATTCCGGATGATTGCAAGCTACAGTCCCCCGGACTCTCTCCGTTCGTTTATCGGGATAAAAGACCGTTTCCGCCGGCAAAAATCCCAGTCCGGCCGCTTTGCCTTCCTCCGACTCCACTTGATGAGGATCGCTCAACCTCGCTCCCAGCATCTGGTATCCGCCGCAAATGCCCACAAGACGGGTTCCGGACGCAGCCCTTTTCCTTATGGCTTCCGCCAGTCCCGTTTCCCGCAAAAAGCCCAGGTCAGCCAGTGTATTCTTCGTTCCAGGCAGCAAAATGACATCGGGATTGCCCAGTTCCTCCGGACTCTGTACATAACGCACCTGCACATCCGGTTCAGCCCCGAGCGGGTCGGTATCCGTAAAGTTGGAAATCCGGGGCAACCGGATGACAGCGACATCGATGTCGGCATCCGAATTCAGGTTATCCTGCTGGTGATCCAGGGCCACCGAATCCTCGGCCTCGATATCGATCCCGTTCAGGTGGGGAACCACGCCAAGGACGGGTATTCCCGTACGCTGCTCCAGCCAGTCAAGCCCAGGCTGCAGGATCGCGATATCTCCCCTGAATTTGTTGATAATGAAGCCTTTTACCCGGCTCCGTTCATGCTCTTCAAGCAGTTCCAGCGTTCCGACGATAGAGGCAAACACACCGCCTCGGTCAATATCCGCGACCAGGACAACCGGAGCATCCGCCCACCCCGCCAGCCGCATATTGACAATATCCCGGTCCTTCAAATTGATTTCCGCCGGGCTTCCCGCCCCTTCGATGACGATCACCTCATACTCGGACTTCAAACGGTCAAGAGCGTCCCGTACAATCGTTCCCGCTATGGGCAAGTATTCCTCGCGGTAGCGCCGGGCGCTCATTTCCGCATGCGGCCTGCCGTGAACGACAACCTGGGCGGTCATATCTCTTGTCGGTTTAATAAGAATGGGGTTCATGTCCGTTGTAGCCGTAATCCCGCAGGCTTCCGCCTGAACGCCCTGCGCCCGGCCGATTTCTTTGCCGCATAAGGTAACATAGGAGTTCAGCGCCATATTTTGCGATTTGTAAGGCGCCGTCTTGAACCCGTCCTGATAAAAAATCCGGCACACCGCCGTGGTGATAATGCTTTTACCAACGTCGGACGCCGTTCCCTGAAACATGATCGTTTTCGCTTTACTCAGTTTCCCTCACCTCTTGACCCTCGCATTCGGTCCACTCCCCATGCTTAAGGGGATTCTCCCAGAATGGCTTCTTCCCGATATGCGCGAGCCATGAATTAATGACTCCGCCATGGGTAACAATTAGTATTTTGCCGTAATCCTGCCCGCTCACTTCCTTCATAAAATGGCACACCCGGCTGCGGACATCGGATAGCGATTCTTTCCCGCCTGGCGGGGTCCGCGTCTCGATCTGTCCGTACCACCCGGTCATTTCTTCGGGAAAGCGGGCCATCGCTTCTTCATAAGTCAAGCCTTCGATCCAGCCGAAATCCGTTTCTCTCAGCCTCGCATCCGCGATCAGCGGCGGCCGGCTTCCCCCTTCGCCGCAAATTGCCTGCTGCACTTCATAGGCTGTCTCGCGGGCTCTCCGCAGATCACTGCAATAAATGGCATCGAAATGAAAATGCGCCAAGGCGCTGCCGAGTTCCTTCGCCTGCTTCCTGCCCAGCTCATTCAGCGGCTGATCCGTATGTCCTATGTAGCGCTGCTGCGTATTCCACTCCGTAGCTCCATGCCTGGCAAAAATAATCTTCGTTAGCGAGACGGCCAATCTGTCCCCTCCGCTCCCTGCCGATTGCAGAGAGCGCCATGCAGCGCGGCAATCAAGCGTTCATTCTCCATACATGTTCTAACCGCAATCCTAAAATATCGGTGATCAAGACCGGCAAAACCAGCGCATCCGCGAATCAGAATGCCCTGCCGCCCCAGCGTGAGCTGGAGCTCCGAAGCATTCGGCCCGGAGGCGCCGGTGCGGACCAGAATAAAATTGGCTTTTCCCGGATACGGCAAGCAGCCCATTCGCTTTAATTCCTCTTCCAGCCAGGCCCGCTCCACGGCTACGAGCCGCTTCGTGCGCATTTCGTATTCGTTCTGCTTTAACGCGAACACCCCGGCTTTTTGTGCCAAAAGATTTACGCTCCATGGAACCTGCAGCTTCCGAATGAACGAGATATTGTCCGGGTGGGAGGCGGCGTAGCCCAGCCGCAATCCGGGGATGCCGTAAAATTTGGTCATGGACCGAATAACGATCACATGCCTCGAAGTAGCCGCCTCGCGAATGAAAGACAGCTCTCTCTCGTCCTCGAAAAAGTCGATGAACGCCTCGTCGAGCACAAGGATGGTATTATGCGTTACGGCTGTGTCCGCAAGACGAACCACGGCTTCCCTGCTCAGCCACTGTCCCGTAGGATTGTTGGGCTGGCCAATAAACAGCAGGTCCGCTTCTTCGCAGGCGGCGAGCAGCGCTTCCTCGGGAATGGCGAAGCCGTCGTCCGCAGAGGCGGGAACGGATAGAACTTCGGCGCCGGCTTTTAACGCGGCTTCGGCATATTCCAGAAACGCCGGATCGACCACCGCCACTTTCCCCGGCTTAAACCCTCGCACGATCAAATCAATGATTTCGGCAGCCCCGTTGCCAACGAGAATGGACGCAGGCTCAATATTGTATTTTTGCGAAATGGCTGTTCGCAGTTCCCGGGATTCAGGGTCGGGATAGTGAACCAGCCCCGCCCATTCCTCATGAAGGACATCCTTTAACCCCGGCGGCGGTCCAAAGGGATTAATATTCGCGCTGAAATCAAGCAATTCCCGGGCCGGTACTCCGAACAGTTCTTCCGCCGTAGCCAAGTCCCCTCCATGGCCGTTTCGCTCCAGCATGCTTTTTCCTCCTGTTCTAGAACGAGATATATACCGCAGCCAGGAGACCCGCAGTCTCTACCAGCTCGTTCAAAGCTCCATACGTATCACCGGTCAACCCTCCAAGCCGCCGGACAAAATAACGGACCAGCAGCCAGGCGGCAGCGGCCTGAATGATGGTAAGCCAGATCCATCCGAAGGAAGGCCGGAGAATAACCGGGAATAGCAGCAGCAGCATAGCTCCTGCAAGATAACCGGCACGGGCTTCCCGGAACAGCCCTCCCATGCCTTGTTCCCCTCCAATATAAGGGCGCCGGACAATGGCAGCCACCATAGCCCCCCGGCTCACGGCCGGAACGGTAAGCAGCACGCACAGCAGCACGCTCCCGGATATCGAGCCCTCTCGCAGTCTGTCAATCAGGGTCCAGAGAGAGGCCCACTTGATCAGCAGCACGAAGAACGCCGCCAAGACGCCCATGGCTCCAACACGGCTGTCCTTCATGATCGCTAGCATCTGTTCACGCGGCCGATGGCTTCCGAGTCCGTCCGCCGTATCCATCAAACCGTCCAGATGCAGCCCCCCGGTCAGAAGGGTCCAAATGAGCAGCAGTACAGCCGCATCGAGAGGAGCCGAGCCGGATGACAGCACTACCAAAGCCAGATAAAGAACAGCGCCGATGACAAACCCCACAACCGGATAAAACAGCACGCTTCGGCTCACATAGCGCTTGTCATAATCCACTTGAACAGGAATCGGAAGCCGGGTAAGAAACTGAAACGCCACAATTAAAGAAACCAGCCATTGTCTCATCTTATCTCTCCATAAAAAAGGCTTCCCGCCGCGAGCAGAAGCAGGGTCACGATGATTGCCGCGGTCAGCCTTAGAATCTTTATCGTCTGCCGGATATCTTCCGCTGCCAACTGCCGGGTGGCGGTTCCCATTCTGGCTCTCTCCGAAACAATGCCGCCATAGCTGTTGAACCCGCCAAGCTGAATCCCCAGCGCTCCGGCAACTGCAGCCTCGGGGATGCCGCTGTTCGGACTCGGATGCTTCGCGGCATCGCGACGCATGGCCTGCCAGGCCCTCCCAGCATTCAGCTCTTTCGTCATAAGCGCCGCAGCCCAAAGCAGCAGCCCCGTTATTCTGGCGGGGATATAGTTCAGCACATCGTCAAGCCGGGCGGAAGCCCAGCCGAAATACCGGTATTTATCGTTCTTATAGCCGACCATCGAATCGAGGGTATTCACCGCACGGTACAGTAAAGCCAGGGGAGCCCCGCCGATCAGCGCATAGAACAGAGGGGCAACCACGGCATCGACAATATTCTCGGCAACCGTCTCCACGGTGGCTCTCGTGACTTCCCGTTCCGATAAAGCATGAGTTTCCCTGCCCACAATGTAGCCGACATAGGTTCTGGCGCTGTCCAAATCTCCCTTGATCAAGGGACGGAATACCTGCATGCCCGCGTCACCCAAGCCTTTGATGGCAATCGTGGTTGAAATCAGCCAGACCTCCGCTAATAACCGGATAATCGGGTGAATGAGTCCGGCAAGCCACAGAATCAGGAAAGCGGCGGCGTACACGGCGGACAGTACGATTAGGACAAGGAGCACGCCAAGCGCTCTCTCTGCCGCCCGTCCTGTCCCCCATTTCCGCAGGGCCGATTCCGCGGCGGATATGGTCTTCCCGATCCCGATCACCGGATGCGGAATGCCGCGCGGGTCGCCGATCAGCAGATCAATGACAATCGCTGTAATCACAATCATAATTCCTTGCAACAATTACTGCCCCTTTCCACCGAACCGCCAGGCCGCTTCCCGCAAATTCACAGGAATTCCGCAAACAACCAGAAAGACTTCATCCGCCTGTTCCGCAAGCGTCTGATTCACCTGCCCGGCAAGGTCGCGGTACACTCTGCCGAGCGGATATTCGGGAACGAGCGAGTCGCCTACTTCATTGGTAACGAGAACCGCATGGAATGGAGCCCGTTTCAGCAGGCGTACAAGCTCCCGGGTCCGTTCGAGAATAGACTCGCTGAGCTCCGGCATCATCCAGCGCTCTTGTCCCGCTTCGTCCGGCTGTAACAGCAGGTTCGAAATCCATAAGGTAATACAATCGATCAGGACTACGGATACCGGTTCTTCCGACAGCCGCCGGATGACGGATTCCAACTCGTACGGCTCTTCGATCGTCCGCCATTCTGCGGGCCGCCGGTCCCGGTGTAATGCCGCCCGTCTTTTCATCTCGTCATCATAAAGTTGGGATGTGGCAACATATATGACCTCCTGCCCCCGGGTCAGTCCCAGTTCCCCGGCATACTGTTCGGCAAAACGGCTCTTCCCGCTTCGCGCCCCTCCGGTGGCAAGGATCAGCTTTTTTTCATCGGACTCCGCTTCAACCATCATTTCCTCCCTGCCGCGTCCAAGGTCAATATTCAATCCCGAGAACCGCGGGTACTCCATCATTATAATAATGCTTAACCGCCTGAACCTCGGACACCAGATCCGCCAATTCCAGAATTTCCGGTTTCGCCTGACGCCCGGTCAGGACCAGATGCAAATGCTTCGGCCTTAGCCTGATTAAATCAAGCACTTCGCCGAGGGGAAGAACGTCGTCAACCAGGAATTTCTCGATCGCCAGCGCATTGTTGATTTCGTCCAGCACTACTACATCCCAATCGCCGCCAAGCACTTCTGCTCTGGCCGAAGCCCATGCCTCCCGCAGTGCGGAGCGGTGCTCCTCCGGCGTCTTTGTCCAGGTGAATCCCGCGCCAAGCTGCCGGATCTCCACACCCAGTTTACGAAGAGCGATATGTTCTCCGTAGGTCCTCTGCGGCGATTTGATAAATTGCAGAATCAGCACTTTGTAGCCGCGTCCCGAAGCCCGCAGCGCGAGCCCCAGCGCGGCTGTCGTTTTGCCTTTGCCGTCGCCTGTATAGACAAGGGTATAGCCCTTGCGGTTCGATCTCCGGTCAGACTGTTCCACTGGCTTCGCCTCTTTTCCGGCTGTATTGTAAGCAGCGCTGTATGAAGCGCTCCGCGACTTTCGGATTGGATGCAAAATGGAGATGCGTGTAGCCTGCCATCACATTTTCCGAATGGTATCCTTCGAGTCCCGTTCCGCGCAGACCTTTCGTTTCATAAACGTAAGGGTAATGCTCCCGGTCCGTCGTTAGTTTGGAATAATGGAACTCATGGCCCCGGATGACCTCGCCCGCTTCCATAAGCAGACAGTCCCGAAGCGCCGTGGCCTCACGATAGCCCAGAGCGGCGAGCTTATCCTGCATCGTAACGTCCGCCGGGATAAGTCCAACCATGGCATGGGCAACTCCCGCACGGTCGGTAATCGAACGGGTCAGGTACATATACCCTCCGCATTCGGCGAAGACCGGCAGCCCTTCCTGAACGCGGGCTTGCAAATCGCGCTTCATCTGCTCATTAGCCGACAGTCCGGCGGCAAACTCCTCGGGGAATCCTCCCCCGAGATAAAGACCGTCCGCATCGCCTGGCACGGTATCGCCCCCCAGGGGACTGAAATACACCAGTCTGGCGCCAGATTGCTCTAGTAGTTCCAGGTTCTCACGGTAGTAGAAGTTGAACGCTGCGTCCCGGGCAACGGCAATCACCGGTCCAGGGTTCGGACACGGCCCGGCGATGAACAGCCGTTCCTTAGGCCATGCAAGCGCCGGGGCCGTGCCCGCCAGGGATAGTATCGCATCAATATCCACGCCGCCTTCGACCAGATCGGCGGCCCGGTTAAACAAACCGTCCAGTTCTCCCCGTTCAATGGCCGGAACGAGACCAAGATGGCGCTCGGGAATGTCCAGCCCCTCGTCCCGCCCCAGCCAGCCGACAACAGGAATGCCGCATTCCTGTTCAATCGCGGATTTGACGAGCTGGTAGTGCCCCCGGCTTCCGCACTTGTTGACGATGACTCCGGCAATGCGGATACTCTCGTCCAGCTTCTGATACCCCAGCACGAGGGCGGCCGCGCTGCGTGCCATGCTCTGCGCGTTCACAACGAGAATGACCGGACTCTCCAGCAAGGCGGAAATTTCCGCTGTCGAACCGGTATTGGACAACGGGTCCTTCCCGTCGTACAGTCCCATGACGCCCTCAATAACAGAGACTTCCGCTCCTTCGGAAGCTCTGAGAAAAATTTCACGCATGATATCATGAGACAGCATCCAGGTATCCAGATTGCGTGACGGCCTGCCCGTTACGGCGGTATGATAGGTCGGATCGATGTAATCCGGGCCGCACTTGAAGCCCTGAACCCGAAGACCCCGCTGCTTCAGCGCGGCCATTAACCCGATCGTCACCGTTGTTTTACCGGCGCCGCTGCCCGTTCCCGCAATGACGATGCGGTTTCTGTTCCCGTTCATACTCCCACCTGCCCGCCGGATGGGAATGGTATGCGGGCGATGGAAATGGTGACGTTGCCGCTCTTCCTTTTCTCCAGCAGCCAATCCGCCGCTCTGGATGAGCGGAGCGCCGCAGGCTCGCTGACCCCGTATGCACCCGTATATTTATACACGGTTTCGGACGGATTTTTCAGCGGAACCTCATTCAGCTCGTCCGGTGTATACAATTCAAGCTTCCACTTATACTTCCGGCAGACTTCAAGGAGCCCCTCCTCATCCTGTTTCAGCACGATGGTGGCCGCATTGCGCACGCTCTTGACGGACAGCCGGAGCTCGGACAGTGTGCTTATAATCGTATGCTCAATCTCCTCCGCTGAAGTTCCCCGGTTGCAGCCGATGCCGAGGACAAGCGTCTTGGGTCTGTACAGCACCCCGTTATTCAGCAGTGCGGCTTCTTCCCCGGGTTCCAGCAGCCGGTCCGTAACCACCAGCGCCGCGTCAAACTCCGCTTGCAGCGCTTCTGCGGCGTGACCGTAAACGGTAATATGCGGCGGCAGCGGCTTGTCATAGGTCCACCACTGCGTCTCGCCCGCTTCCTGCACAACGGCGATCCACTCCTCATTGACCACTGAAGCGCTGACGGGCGTCGCCTTGTCGAAGCTTTCGATCTCCCAGCCGAAGCCGCGTCCAAACAAGTCCACCGGGATCGTTCCCTGCACATCGGACGCGGTCGTGATGACAGGACGCGCGCCGAGTGCTTTCGCTACCTCCAGCGTCAGCGCATTGGCGCCGCCCAGATGGCCCGAAAGGACGCTGATCACATGCTGGCCGCGATCATCGATCACGATGACTGCGGGGTCCTTTTTCTTGTCTTCCAGAATCGGAGCAATCATGCGGACGACGGCTCCAAGAGAAATGAAAATAATAAGTCCTTTGTACGCTTTGAACAAGTCCGGCAGGATCAGCTTGACAGAGCCTTCGAACAGTCGATATCCCAGTTCCGTCTCATCGCCCCGGGCAAATTTGCTCATATAATAAAGGTCGGTTCCCGGGAAATCGGCGGCCAAGGACCGGGCCATTTCCACCCCATGCTTGGTGATTGCGACGGCGGCGTAAGGCTTAGTCATTAGCGGCCTGCCCTTTCCGGTAACCGTGGGTAAACGACTTGTCATATAGTTTAGAGCGGTGTTCGTCACGGTCAACCATTCCCGGGTCAAGCGCCCAGCCCGCCAGGATCATGGCATGCATGCGGATTCCGGCCTGCCGCAAATCGCTGTCGAGATGCCGGAGCGTCGTGCGCACGATTTTCTGATCCGGCCATGTGGCCCGCTGCACAACGGCTACTGGCGTGTCCTCCGACCAGCCCGCCTCCAGAAACTCTTTGACCACCTTCTTCGCAAGCGTAGCGCTTAAAAACAGCGCGACCGTACAATGATGGGAAGCGAGGTCGCGGAGTTTCTCCCGTTCCGGTACAGGCGTCCGTCCTTCAGCCCGGGTCAGAATGACCGTCTGGGTCAAGTCCGGAACAGTTAATTCAGCACCCAACACGGCAGCCGCAGCGAAGACGGAGCTGACGCCCGGCACGATCTCGTAGTCGATCCCGCGCTGCTTCAGCAGAACCATCTGCTCCAGGATCGCGCCGTATACGGCCGGGTCGCCGGTATGGACTCGGGCTACGCTTTTTCCAGTCAGAACGGCCTCTGACATCACATCGACCATCTGCTCCAGATCCATCCCGGAGCTCTGCAGTACCTTGGCATGACTGCCCGCACGGGAGATAAGCTGTTCGTTTACGAGCGAATCGGTATACAGGACAAAATCGGCGTTCATCAGGATGTTCAGACCTTTCACTGTAATAAGATCCGGATCTCCCGGACCGGCGCCGACAATATACACTCTCGGTTCGAGCTTCACTATTTTTTCACCGCCATTAACGTCAAATATTCAAGCTCCTGCCCCTTTAATTCCCGTACATTTCGCCAGATCAGCTCATCAGAAGAGGTTACTTTCATGACCACCGAAGCTTTGTCTACAAGCTCCATCTCCTCCAATAGATCGATGATCAAATCCAGCACCTTGGCCACCTTGATGAACACAACCGCATCATGGTCTTCAAGGGCTTTCTTCATTGCCTGACGGTCATTTCGGGCGGGCACAATCGCCACTTGTTCATCACCATCGGCAAGAGGGAGCCCTAGGCGGGCGGCAGCTCCCAGAACGGAGGAAATGCCCGGAACGGAAATAACAGGGACTTCTGGATAGAGCTCCTGCACCAGGCGCGCCATATGAATAAAGGTGCTGTACAGATTGGGATCGCCTTCCGTTACAAAAGCGATATCGCGTCCTTCTTTTAGGTGCTCCCAGCACTGGGCAACCGTCCGGCTCCACTCCCTGTCAAGGGTTTCCTGATCCTTGGTCATCGGGAACACTAGCCCCAGCATGTTTTTCTCCGCTGTATTAATATATAATTCCACGATTTCAAGCGCGTAGGATTTGCCTCCCATCCGCTTCTTGGGATAAGCAATCACCGGACATTCCTTCATTAAGCGGAACGCCTTTACCGTGATTAATTCCGGATCACCCGGGCCTACGCCGATCCCGTATAAGGTTCCTGTTTTTAGTGCTGTCGTTGTCATGGTTGTTCGGTTCCCCCTCTTTCACTTCCGGGCTTCGCAAAGCCGGTGATCACATAAATGGGATTGAGTCCCTCGAAGCGGGTCATGTTCAAAATCGGCTTGCTGCGCGAAATCTGCACCAGCGTAATCCGGGAATCGAAGCCGTGATCGGCGAGCGCCTGCCGGGATTCGGACAACGTCTCGATCGTTGCTGCGTTCACGACTATACGCCCACCCGTCTTCAGCCGGGAGCAGCAGATCCGGATCAACTCCCGCAGTTCTCCTCCGCTGCCGCCAATAAACACCGCATCCGGATCAGGAAGCTGATCAAGGCCACTGGGGGCCTTGTCATGAATCACCGTAAAATCCGCACGGAATTTCTTCCGGTTCAGCTCAATGTTCTCGATATCTCCGGCGTTTTTCTCGATGGCAAACACCTGCCCGTAAGGCGCCGACAATGTACACTCAACAGCAACCGATCCGGAGCCGGCTCCAATGTCCCACACGACGCTGTCTTTCTTGAGCTTTAACTCGGCCAGGCTGAGCACCCGGACTTCTTTTTTGGTAATCAATCCTTTTTCAGGCTTCCGCTGATGAAATTTCTCGTCCTCTATGCCAAATCCGAACCATGGTGCCGCAACTCCAGGCTTTCGGCGCAGAATGACAACATTCAGGGGTGAAAATTCTGACCGGGACATCTCGTCCAGCGTCCAGAATCCGCATCTTTCATGCTCACCGCCCAAATTTTCCGCAACAAAAGCTTCATATTCATTGATCCCAAAATCGATCAGATAACGGGCAATTGCGGACGGACTGTTCTCGTGATCGGTCAACAGGGCAATCTTCTCTTTGCCGTTGATTCTCTGTGCCAGCCCTTTCATCGTTCGCCCATGGACGCTTTCCACTGCGGCATCCTGCCAGCTTTCGCCCATTCTTGAAAAGGCTAATTGCACCGAGCTTACATGAGGGTGGATCTCCACCGCATCCCCGCCCAGCTTCTTCACTATGAAACTCGCGATACCGTAAAACAGCGGATCACCGGAAGCCAGAACGACGACATCTTTGTCCGCCCTTAGTTCAGCCAGCCGTTCGACAGTGCTTCCCAGCCCTCCCTTAAAGATGAAGCTTTCGCCACGGTGACCGGGGAAAAAAGACAGATGTCTCTCGCCGCCGGCAAGCACGTCCGCCCGATGAATCCGTTCGAGGGAAGCCGCGGACAGCCCCGCAGGGCCTTCGTCTCCGATACCGATAATCTTGATGCGCCTATCCACTCCGTTCCTCCCTCCCCAATATGTCGCCTTTCATCGTGATCAGCACGATTTCCACCGTTACTCCTCCCCCGATGTGCTCAAGGCAGTGAAGGCAGGCGTATTCGCATAATTTATCAAAAAAACCGGGCAGACCTGCTTCAATTACGAGGTCGGCAGCTTGAGTCGCTGTATTGCACTCCAGAATCGCCTCCTGCAGTTCGGACGAAGCGCCTGTCTCGGCAGCGGCCCTGGCTAGAAAGCCGAAATCAACGGCGGCGCTTTTGGAGTGAACCATCATCACGCCCTGGGCCACCTTCGAGAATTTGCCGATCATCCCGACCAGGCTGACGGTTCTCATTCCAAGGCGTTTGGCATGCTGCAGGGAGAAACCGACGAAGTCGCCCATCTGGATAAAAGACTCCTCACTCAGCTCCGGGTTTAGCTTCATCGCATATTTCTCGCTGCTGCCGCCTGTGGTCAGGACAACCTGAGTGCAGCCGGAAGCTCTCGCCACCTGCATGGCTTGAATAATACTCGCCTTATACGCGGACGTGGAAAATGGCACTACCGTTCCTCGCGTGCCCAAAATCGATATCCCGCCGATAATGCCCAGACGGCCGTTCAAGGTCTTCTTGGCGATTTCTTCTCCGCCGGGCACGGAAATCACCACTTTAACGCCGCGCTCAATGCCGTACTCCTCCAAGACTTCCTGAACTTCCTTCCGGATCATCCGGCGGGGAACCGGATTGATGGCCGCTTCGCCTACCGGGATCGGAAGCCCCGGCTTGGTGACACGCCCCACCCCGGTGCCGCCGTCGATTTCGATGCCGCTGCCGTCTGTCCATACCGCCATGGCGACAATCCTCGCCTTATGCGTAGCGTCCGGATCATCGCCCGCGTCCTTGATCGTGGCGCACTGGGCCATATCCCCAGTGAATTCACCATCCAGGATGGTAAACGTATGGAAAAATCCGGCGGGCAGCCAGATGGTCGATTCATTAACCCGGGTCTGGGTAGCCAGCATCATGACCGCGGCTTTTGCCACCGCAGCCGCGCAGGCGCCTGTTGTAAATCCGTGCCGCATCTCTTTTGGATTGTTCTCCGGTTCCACAAAATCGCTCATGAGATCCCTTCCCTGATTTACGCTTTTTTCTCCGCCATAATGGCAAGGGCATTAACAGCCGCCACCACAACCGTACTGCCGCCCTTGCGCCCGAGGTTCGTTATAAAAGGAATATCGAGCTTGCGAAGCTCGTCCTTCGATTCCGCGGCGGATACGAAGCCTACCGGCATACCTATAATCAGGCCCGGCTTGGCTTCGCCCTCCTTGACCATGCGGATCAATTCAAGCAGGGCGGTAGGAGCGTTGCCAATGGCGTAAATTCCGCCCTCCGCTTCACGTACCGCTTTACGCATGGAGATAATGGCGCGGGTTGTGTTCAGCCGTTTCGCTTCCTCCATCACATCGGGGTCCGAAATGTAGACGTCGACGCTTCCGCCGAACTTTTGTATACGCGGCTTGCTGATTCCAACCTGAACCATCTGGACATCAGCGACGATCTTTTTGCCGCTGCGGATCGCCTCTATTCCCGCTTCAACCGCTCCTGGATGAAACACAATATTTCTGCCAAGCTCGAAGTCCGCCGAGGCATGGATGATCCGCTGAACGACCGGATACTGCTCGGGTGTAAAGGGATGTTCTCCCAGTTCTTCCGTGATGATCTCGAAGCTTTTGCTCTCAATCTCCTGAGGCTGCACCGTCAGCGGTTTAAATTCCGTCTTAAAATCCATAACATTTCTCCCTTGTATTCGAATGATATAAAATGAACTTGAGATTTTCCCCTTTGGGTATCGTTCGCAACTTCGAGGAACGTTTGGACTTCCGGCCGCTGTTGTCTCCAGATTTCTAAATTTATTACACTCTTCGTGGATGAAATCCGGAGACAAAGGCGATCGCTGTCGCTCCTCCAGTTCCAAACTTCCCCTTCGTTACTCCTTACCCTGATGTCATTTTTTCAAGTTCATTTTATATAGCGGGCAACTTGTTGCAGCTCGTCAATGACATCCTGAAAATCCGTAAACACAGCGCCAAAATCAATTTCCGGCCGGGAAATCAATATTACTTGTATACCCAGCTTCAGCGCAGCTTCAATCTTCTCGTCGACGGCCCCGGTTTTTCCGCTCTCCTTCGTGACCATCACCGTCGTGCCGTACTGCCGGTACAGAGCTTCATTCAGCTCCCGGGTAAACGGCCCTTGCAGGGCAATGATGTTCTTCTGCTCCACGCCGAGCTCTTCGCATTTCTCCATATTATCGCGCCGTGGCAGCATTCGGGCTACCAGACGGATGTCGGGATCTACCAGCAGATGCTTTGTAAAAATAGACAGTGTCTTGCTGCCGGTAGTCAGCATTATGGAGCCCTTAAGCTTCTTGGCTTCCAATGCCGCTTCTTCATAAGACGACACAACCGTAAGCTTCGGATCGTCACCGTAGACTAAAGATGCCCGTTCAAAACGAATATAAGGAATACCCGCCTCCTTCGCGGCTTCCATCGCATTCCTGTGCGCTTCTTCGGCGAACGGATGGCTTGCGTCAACAATGGCCTTAACTTCTTCCCGGCGTATTAACGTCACGATTTCATCCTTGTCCAGACGTCCGGCGCGCACGGGCAGATTGGCTTCCTGTAAACTTTTCGCCGCATTATCGGTAACCACCGATGTCAATATTTCAAATCCGTTCTGTTGTATCAAAGCAGCGAGTTCTCTCGCATCGCTTGTACCGCACAGGGTAAAAATCAAATCGTCTCCTCCTCAACATGCTCTTGATGTCATTCTGCGCGGCTACGTTCCACATGATGATGATCGTGGTCGTGATGATGATGATCGTCATGATCATGCCCATTCTCGTGATCGTGCTGGTGAGCATGGAAATGATCGTGGCTGTGCCCGTGGTGATGGTCGTGATCATTCTCGTGGTGGTGATGCCCATGATCGTGACCGTGCCCATGGTGGTGATGATCGTGATCATGCCCATGATCGTGATGATGGTGATGATGCTCATGACCGGCCGCCAACCGGTATTGGCACATATCACAGTTCATAAAGGCCTGCCCTTCCACCGCTTCGGCAACCCGGTCAAGCAGCGCTTCCACCAGCTTCGGATGAAACCCAAAATACCCTGCAAGCTCAACGGTGATATCCGGGTGCAGTGCGGCAAACTCCGCTGTCATGTCCTCAATTCGCTTAATCAAAATTCCTGTAAACAGAAAGTAAGGAAGGACGAAGATTTTTTTCGCGCCAAGCCGTAAGACTCTTTCCAGACCATCCTCAAAGGTAGGCTCCGTAACGCCAATAAAGCAGTTTTCCACCCATTTGACCGGAAGCTGCTCCCACAGCAGTCGGGTCATCTTAAAAAAGTCGCCGTTAGCATCGCCATCGCTGCTCCCCCGGCCAATCAGCAGAACAGCCGTTTCCAGTTCGCGCAGTCCATGTTCTATCGGCAGCTCCGGGCTGCCGGTCTTAAATCCGGCGGACGCCACACGGGAGGTCAGGATCTCCATCACCTTTTGGTGAACGCCAATCGGACGCCCATAGACGAATTCCACGGCGGGATACAGCTTCTTGGCCCGGTCAATCTCAAAAGGGATATGGATTTTGGCATGGCCCGCCGCGAACAGCATGATCGGAATTACAACAACCCGAGTGGCTCCCTGCTCAACGCAGTTGGCTATTCCCCGGGCAATATCCGGCTGCACAAACTCCAAAAAGCAGGTCTCTATTTTATACTGGGGCGCAGCCTGACGCACCGTATCGGCAAACTGCAGCAGTTCCTCGTTCCCTTCGGGGTCCCGGCTTCCATGCCCCACCAACAATATCGCGTCCATCTTCTTCCTCCTCATGATCGTTAATCGCCGCAGACCGCATCCGCCACAGCAGCGGCAGGCTGTTCCTGATGTCTGAACCCGGCAATCGTCCCCACACGTTTAAAAAACTTATGAAATCTTTCACCCGGAAAAGCTTTATCGGCATATTCCCGGAAAATCCGTTCAACCGTATCTACAATTTGATCCGCTGCAATCCCTTCGGCTGCCGGCTGCGCCGGATGGGCGTTTCGCCCGATCGTCTTGCCGCCCAGGAACAGGTCATACGCCCCTTTACGGTATACAATGCCGATATCCTCAAGAACAGCCCCATAGCAGGCCATACCGCAGCCGTTAAAGCCGATTTTCAATTCCTTGGGCGTTTTTAATCCGCCGATGACCCGGTTCAGCTCTTCCGCGACGGGGATTGACCCGTCTTTCTCCAAATTGCAGAAGTCGCAGGCTTTAATCTGTGCAACATCGCCAACCGGGAAGACGAGCAGCTTCTCCGCTTTCAATTCCGCCACAACCCGCTCGGGATCGCCCCCGGGGATGCGCAGAATGATTTGGTGATGCGGGGTATACTCCATTTCCCCCTGTTCACCTGCGATTTCCGCAAGCAGCGCCATTTGACGCGCAGTGAATTTCTTATTCGCAATGCCCGGCGCCACTCCCACCTCAAAAAGGGCGTTCGGATTTGCGGCGGCAGTTGGGGCGGACGGGTTCACGGCGGCAGACGGGGCTGAACCGACTGAGCCCCCGGAGACGATGCCTTTAGCCTCGAGAATTTGCAGCGCCTCCATCGCCGCTTCGAGAGGGCTGGACGAATTCGCGCTGCTATAAGAGGCAGAAGCCAGGAAATCACGCTCGGCGGACTTTGCTTCCCCGCTCTCTCCAGCCTGTTCTTTCGCACTCAGTGACCACGGCTCCGCTGCCACCTGCAGACGCTCGCTTGGCCTTAGTCTCTGCTCTTCGGAATCCAGCGTATATTTCCGCTGGTAGCCTCTTGGCGTAATCATTAGCCCGTCATATACCACCGTCGAGGAGTTGCCGATAATAACCGTCGTAAGCATCCCTATTTCATGCTCCAGCATGTCCGCGAGCGTGGTAAGGACGACCTGCTGCCGGTCCCGGTAAGCGCTCTTCACCAGGCCCACCGGCGTGTCCGGAGAACGGTGCCCCAGCAAAATCCGCTGAGTCTCGGCGATCTGCCGGGTGCGCCTTCCGCTTCGCGGATTATACAGAGCGATTACAAAATCTGCCGCAGCCGCCGCTTCCACGCGTTTGGCAATCGTGTCCCAGGGGGTTAAATGATCGCTCAGACTGATCGTGCAGGCATCATGCATAATTGGCGCCCCAAGCAGGGCTGCACAGGAGTTGATCGAGGATATTCCGGGAATAACCTCTACTTCCACTCCTTCATCAGGATGCCATTTCTTTTCCATCAACACTTCATAAATCAGCCCGGCCATTCCGTATACACCGGCGTCGCCGCTGGAAATCACTGCAACCGTCCTTCCCATATACGCCTGCCGTACAGCTTCCTGAGCGCGGCTTACCTCTTCCGTCATGCCGGTTCTGACGATCTCCTGAGTGGTCAGCAGGCCCCGGATCAAATCCACATAAGTGTTGTAGCCAATAATGACTTCGCTTTCCTCAATTGCCCTGCGGGCACGATCCGTAATCTGTTCAAAAGCTCCCGGCCCAAACCCGATCACAAGCAGTTTGCCTCTCTTCTCTTCCATTCGTGCTGCCTCCTCTGTATGAAACAACTATCCCCGTAACACCAAGCTTTCCTTAGAGGAAGCCGGGTTCGTAGAATCAACTTCCCGGGACCGGCTTAACCTGAGTATCCTGCTGCACCCGGAGCCGGATCACTGAACCGCAAGGCCGAATTCATCTTCTTCGGGGGCCGGGCTCGGGATACCGAGATCCTCAAAAGTGGCCATCTTCGCAACCAATTGGAGGGCTGATTCGATTACAGGCAGGGCAAGTGCGGCCCCAGTCCCTTCTCCAAGGCGCATGTCCAGATGCAGTAAAGGCTTCAGCCCAAGCTCATCCAGAACGATCCGGTGCGCCGGTTCAACGGACAAATGGGAAGCGAATAAGTAATCCTGGCAGCGTGGTTCGATCCGGCAGGCAGCCAGCGCCGCAGCCCCTGTAATCACCCCGTCAATAACCACCGGAACCTTGCGGGCTGCCGCTCCTAATATCACGCCCGCGAGCCCGGCGATTTCTAGTCCCCCTACCTTGGCGAGTACGTCGACAGCGTCACCGGGATTTGGCCGGTTAACCTCTATCGCCCGTTCGATTACCTTCGTTTTGGCGGCTAACGCTTCGTCATTGATACCCGATCCCTTTCCGGTGATCTGTTCCGCCGGATGGTTAGTGAACACTGCCGTCATGGCGCTGCTCGGAGTCGTGTTGCCGATGCCCATTTCCCCTAAACCGATCACTTCGATCCCTTTATCAGCAAGCTCGTAAGCCGTATCTATCCCGACCTGGAGCGCGGCAACCGCTTCTTCCTTGGTCATCGCCGGCCCTTTAGCCATATTGGCCGTTCCCGGGCGAACTTTCCGCTGCACTACACCTTCCGGCAGGTCTGTCAGCAAAGTTCCGATATCGACAACGTGAACCTCCGCCCCCGCTTGCTGTGCAAGCACATTAACCGCAGCGCCTTGGCGAATAAAATTCGCCATCATCAGCCCGGTAACTTCCTGCGGAAATGCGCTGACACCTTCCTGAACGACCCCATGATCGCCGCACATCACGATAATCGCTTTATTTTCCACACGGGGCTGCACGCTGCCAGTAATACCAGCAAGCTTTACAGCGATTTCCTCTAGGCGGCCAAGACTCCCCAAAGGTTTGGTCAGGTTGTTGACGCGCTTTCTCATTTGATGCATCGATACAACATTGAGCCGTTCAATCTCATTTAGCACCTGCAATAATTTTTCCAAGAAAATCACAATCCTCTCTTTTATTTAGAGACCTATGTAACAAGTTGAGAAACAAAAAAGCACTCCTACACACAAAAGAGCGTAGAAGTGCCGTTAATCGCCGCAATACAAGCGTTCTCCCCCTCCCTAATCCTCGTAGGTCAGTCGTGCTGTTGAAAAAAGGCAGGTCTCCTGACTTATGGATCAGACGCAAAAACGAGATCATAATGACCAAGTTGCTTAAGCCTTCCCATTTGACACAGTGGCTTAAAGCTCGCTCTCCATTTACAGTGGCGGGACCGCGACGGATTTTCACCGTTCTTCCCTTTTAAGAAACGCCGCAGCGTTTCACCTTTTCTCTCATATGCTGTTGTAGACAAATATGCTTAAAGTACGTCTATTATAACTTGAGATTTAAAGAGAAGTCTATAAGTCTGTTTTTCAGTTTATCCGTTAATTCGATTACCGTACCGTTCTCTACGATTTCTGCTTGTCCGGTAATCATCTGAATGATGCTGCCATGGGTTACAAGCAGTACATTTCTGTCCGCCAACGGCTCCAGACTGCTAATTCCGTCGCACACCCGCACTTGCATCAATTCCATAGATTCGACCCCGTAGACCGGGAAGCGGATCAGCTCTGGATTTTCTATTTGGAATACAGACCTGATTTCCCCCAGCGTCTTGCCTTCCAGCTCACCGAAGCAGCGTTCCGCGAACCGGCTGTCAACCTTAACAGAGAGTCCGTGGACGGAAGCTATAATTTTGGCCGATTCAAAGGCTCTTCGCAATGGGCTTGAAATAACGGCATGAACATTCATCCGTTCTCTGAGCCGTCTGGAAGCTTCCTGAATCTGGCCGATCCCGCGCTCATTCAGACCGATATCCTGTATCCCTTGTATTCTCCCCTTGTTGTTCCAATCGGTCTCGCCATGGCGCATCAGATAAAGAGGCATTCTTCCATCTTGTCCTTCCTGCCCTGTTATGTTGATTCACTGTTGCTGTATTAAAGCTGAACTAACGACCATTTTAAAGAGATATCATGAGAATTGCCCAATACATATTTTGGGTCACTCATTTGGCTACGAGTCAGCAGCTCTAATAATTCACGTAATAGTAATTCTTCAGTTTCTTTAAGTGATTTCAACCAAAGAATCATATCCGTAATAATATCTTTGTTTTTATTTATATAAAACTTAATCATTAAACTTCTTTGAATAAACGCATCATTTTCTATTTTTTTGTACATCTCATAAAATTTAGAATCCTGCAAAACTTGCTTTTCCTCCAGTAATTTCATCCGGTAAACCATGCATTTTTTATGTTCCCATAATATATGTAAAAATCTTATATCATACTCACACTTATCCTCCAGCAATAAATATAAATACTCGATAATTTTATCGTAAACACTTATACCTAAAAAACTATTCTTGGCCCAATTAACACTTCCATCATCACGGATACGAGTATCCCTTGACTCTAAATAATCAGTTAAAAGATCAGAAATCCTTAGAATATCGAGTTCCGCATTAATATCTTTATTAAGCTTCATTAATATAACTCTATTATAGTGATGTAGATTAATATTAGCCGGATTTATGTAAGATTGTATAAACTCATAAAATGAACAATCTTTGAATTCATATTTTCCTCCAAAATTGTCAGCAACATTCAGTATCATTTTTTCCATATTGTAGCCGTAAATAAATAACTCATGTGCTATATTAATTCGTTTATACCATTGTACATTTGAACATGATAAATATTTATGGTTAACACTCATGTAAACATAATAGCCAGAGTCAATACGATCCGTTATGGACTTGATAATGTTGGATGAATCATTAAATTTCTCAAATATGTCTTTGTTCAATAATTGAATATCAAGAAAAGGACAACTATAGGGCACCCAGGTAACCCATGGTTGGAAGAAGTCCAGCTTAATACCCGTATCTTCTTGTTGAAGAACTAATTGTATAAAATTGCTCATCAACCAAGGATGATAGTTCTCTTCTGATGCTGAAAGAATAGTTAAAGGACCTGCATAATATGGATATCCAGTCAAAAACGGTTCTTTTACGGGAAGTATTTTTTCAGTCAAAATGTCCACCCTTTCAAAGAAATTAGATTCAATAAAAATAGCAAGTCTATTTTATTCTACAACATATTACATTATATTTTATAAATGTAGATTTATTACATTTTAGATTATATGGATACTTGTAATTTATGTCAATAAATTCCTGTAGAACAATGAGACGGCTACATAAATCGTGGTTTAACAATACCATTCATGTCTCATTCCTCTTTCGCAAACAAACCCAATAAACTAAAGCTTGACCGCTCTACTGTTCCTAGTTCCTCCGTTCTTGCATGATCAATAGCGGCTACTACCCTTGTAAAAGTTCCCGGCACAAGAGATATCATTGGGATGTTCGCTCTGTGTAGAGGCTGGCCTTCTCCAAAATAAAATTTACCTTTGGGCTTCAAGGTTAGGGTTCGGACTTTAGTCCGCCCTTGGATGGTGTTCAGGTAGATGCTGTCCATAGCTGAATTGGCTGTAAATACTAATTCATTATCAATCTCTTTTGTAAACGTATATAAATAAGTTTATTCGTTTTATGATCGAATTTTAACTCGCCGCCTGATCTCCTAGCGGACATTCCTGCGTTTGCACATCTTTTTCTGTGGAAATCCTCCTCCCTGACCCAATTCCTGCAAAAGCGCAGACATTTCTCTCCCGATCTCCCCGCCTGGCGGCGCGCATGCTCTAAAAGCTGCGCAATCGCAGGCATTACTTTTTCCTGCCCGAAATTCACCTGATAAACCTGCGGATTTGCAGGAAAACCCCGGTCACCAACACCGGACACACGCTGAACAGAAGCAGCCCAGATTCCGCAAGAATCAAACCATTACATCTATTGACCATAAATATTACATGTTATGTTTTTGGTAATTTGTAACACATAAGAGGTGAACCAGAATGCCAGTCAGCCGCTATGCAGGAAATTAATGCATACTGTCAGGCCCTGACTTCTTCCGCCGGGCAGCTGTATGATGCAGTGAAACGTTTTACGGTAAAAAAATCGCCTTGCCCCTATTTAACAAAGGGCAAGGCGATTTTCATTTACTTTTTCACAGCATGCCTCTTCACACTTACTCTTTTCACGCTTGGCCTCTCCAGATGAAAAACAAATTTTCCTCTCTCGACCAAAACTAAAGCCTACAGCGTATCTTGGCAGTCATTTTTTTGACGAAGGAATCTTTATATGGGCGTTTTTTTACGAACACAGAAATTGCTAGGCTTGTGAGCGAGAGATCATGATCGTTTATTTTGCATCTACTGCTGAAGTGTTTGTATTATTTTTGTCCATTCTATCTTTTATCCGGATTCTCGTTTCCATATGACGCCCATAATAGGTGGCAGCAACTATCAAAAGTCCTCCCAGCCATTCTTGAACCGAAAGATGTTCACCGCCTAAAAAGACAGCAAATAGTGCTGAAAATAATGGCTCTGTTCCCATCAATAATCCCACTCGGGTTGGAGAGGTACGCCTGATCATGGTCAGCTGAATATAAAAAGCGAACAACGTACAAAAAATAGCCAGATAAGCGGTTAGCAGCCAAAATCTCATTGATGATGGCACGACAAAAGCATGAATACCTTCTGTTGTCAGTGATAAAATGCCCATAATGACAGCAACGACACTTAATTGAATGGTAACTAGCACTCTTGAATCCATATCTCTTCCATTTGTCATTTTTTGTGTCACGGTCATTTGAACGGCACGTAATAATGCTGCAACGAGGATCAATACATCCCCAATATTAAATTGGTAACCGTCTTTCATTGTTAAAAAGAAAGTTCCTATGACAGATAGTAATACCGAACCTAAAATACCAACATTCAGTCTTGTTCTAAACATGATAGATTCCATAATTGGTGTGAACACAACGAATAAACTAATCAAAAAACCAGCGTTAGTAGCAGATGTACCATTAATCCCCCAAGTTTCTGAAGTGAAAATACCTGAAAGAAATAAGCCAAAAATAATACCTGACAGCCAAGTATGTATGGAGGCTTTCACACATTTTTTCCACGTCAGTAGAGCCATAATAATTACTGTAAGCATAAAACGAATAAAAAGGAATGGGAATACCGCTATATCTGATAAAACAACCTTTGTTGCAAGATAACTGGAACCCCAAACCACTGCAATTAAAAGCAAAGATAAATCTGCTAGCCATTGCTTTTCCTTTTTCATAATTCTTTTTCACTGACAAGAGATTTGTAAACTTCCTTCATCGGTCTAAGCCAATTCTGCTTCATAATAGACGCAGCCTTCTCAGGATCACGGTCTTCAAAAGCTTGAATTAAAGCTTTATGTTCTCTTAATGATTCTCTTACAACCAATTCATGTCCTTTTAAAAACACATATTTAAACTGCCGAATATGTAATTGCAGTATCGACGAGAAGTCCGTAATGTACGGATTATCAGCAAGATCAACAATAAAATTGTGGAATTTTTCATCACATTCCATTGTTTTAAATCGTTGTTCATGATTAATTAACTGTTCATATTCGTTTGTCATTTCTTTCAATGTTTCAATTTGTTCTGCCGTGATGGATTGGGCAACTTCTTCGGCAGCCAAAGCATGCAAGGAAGCAAGCGGCGGATAAATTTTCAAAACATCTTCTTTTTTAATCTTTGTTACCCGCGTCTCTTTTCCTGGACGCATGTCAATAAAGCCTTGAACTGCTAACAACTGTAAGGCTTCTCGGATCGGTGTGCGGCTAATACCTAAAGCTTTTGAAAGTTCCGTGTCGTAAATCTGTTCACCAGGTTCAAGTGTTCCATCAATAATCCATCTTTGTAATTGATTAAATGCTTTATCTTTTGCCAACATTCGAATGGGTGAAGAAAAATTTTGCGGTATCGGCATAAATTGTTTCCTCCTTTTTATGCAATATATTGGATACATATATTATATAAATATTCTTTTGAAAATCAAATGGTCAATCAAAATATGATCGGTTTTCTATATGCAGTGAAACGTTTTACGGTATAAAAAAACGCCTTGCCCCTATTCAACAAAGGGAAAGGCGATTTTCATTTACTTTTTCACAGCATGCCTGACCTCTTCACGCTTGGCCTCCTCAGATGAAAGACAAATTTCCTCTGGGACCAAAAACTAAATGAAAACAGGGTAAGCCTTGGCATTTAGATAACTGTTATCCTTGAAAATTCTTTATAATATTTTCTAATATATATAAATATTTGGGCGATTTATCCAACTTTCTTTATAATATTATTTGTATAATAAAGAGTAAGTGAGTTAGAGGAGGTAGTAAGATGCTAGGAATTGATGTGAAGAAGCAGAATGAAAAACTAATTATCACTTGGCAATTAACTAAAATAGAAATACCTATTGATGACATTCAGGATGTTTTGTTTGATGATACTTACGGTGGTGAGGAGAAAAGTGCAATTAGGATTGGTACCCCCTATGCTACAACTGACAGAGTTATAATTAAGACGATTTCAAAAACTTATATTCTGTTTACCACTAATGGACATAGTATCTTAAATAAGATAAAGTCTTATCTCAAATAATTATAATTGTTGCAAGAAAATTTTTGGATTCTTCTAAGCCTTTTTTATTAAAGCGTTCAGGCTGTCGAGATTTTCTCGACTGCCTGAACTTCTAATATTTACCATTCTCCGTCAAGCTCCGAGCAGGAGCACATAATCCGTCAATTTCACGCCGTTCCAGCCGCTAGAGACAATACGAGCCGCTGCGGCGGCATCGGTAATATGGGTTCATCCAGCTTCGGAAACTAAGGTGAATCGTTCGTTAATATGCTGCGGCTGTTCAATTTCGTCGATGATCGCAACCGCGTAATCCGCATAACTTACATAGCTGTCCCCTTTGGCGTTGACGATGAAGTTATCTTTTCCTTTTTGATAAGCGCCTGTTCGTTTGCCCTCCGGGTTGAAGAACGCGGCCGGACTGACAAATGTCCACTGGATTCCGTCCGAGTTCTGAAGATCCTCAAGGTTTTTGCCTTGATTGAACGCTGTTGCAAAATACTCCTTAGGAAATTGAGGCGTATCCATCGCACGTATCGTTTGGGCTTCGTCTACAAACAAGCTTCCGGCTCCGCCGACAACGATTAATCGGGTTCCCGGAGCTCCCTTGATCGCTTCTATCAATACTCTCCCCGCTTCAACATGCAGCTGCTCTTGACCAGGAGCGGCCCCGAACGCATTGACGACAGCATCAAACCCTTGAAGGTCATCAGATGTTAGATCGAAGATGTCTTTCTCCAAAATAGCGGCTTCTTTGCCTTCAACTTTCGATGCGTTTCTGACAATCGCCGTTACTTCATGTTGACGGCTTAGTGCTTCCTTTGCAATTGCTGCTCCCGCTTTTCCGCTTGCTCCAATAATTCCGATTTTCATGTTCGTTTACCTTCCTTCTCCGTATTTAACCTGTAACAACTTTGATTACCTGTAACTATAATAGTTTCATGTAGATCATTTGTCAACCCTCTTTTTTTCCAAATAAAAAACAACCCTGGTTCGTCTAAAAACGAAACCGAGAGTTGCTTAGCGGCTTTCTTGATTGCTAACTAAAGAAGCGCCAATATTTCTGCAGTTGACTTTTCCCTTAGGGTAAGGTGCATAGTGAAATTGAACAAAGTAATATGAAGAATGGAGGTGACTTCTTGCTATCGATTGGAGAATTCTCAAAGATATGCGAAGTATCTACAAAAACGCTTCGATATTATGATGAAATTGGATTAATCAATCCTGATGAGATTAACTCTGAGAACGGTTATAGGTATTATTCCATCAGACAACTAAAAAAGATGCTCTTTATCAACCGTCTGAAATCCTATCATTTTTCTCTGGAAGAAATCAAAGCCATTCTGGAATTGGAAGAGGATCAATCAGAGGAGAAGCTTTGTTCCGCCCTTAATCGCAAGAGAAGGGAAGTACAGGGAAAGCTAAATGCTTTTGAGTATACCCTAAAACAAATGAGTAATGATATTTTAAATTTAGAGAAGGGCATACCCATGATGTCATGCCTTGACAATATAGAGGTACAACTTGTTGAAACCCGGCCAATGAATATCCTTTATATGCGTCAGATGATGAGTAGTGATGACTATGCCCGAGGATATGGAACGTATTTTAACAGGCTATATGAAAAGATTGCTGCTGAAAAACTAACCTTGCTTGGTGCGCCAATGACTATTTATCACAGCCCTGAATACAATCCTGCCGGCAATGATACAGAGTTTGCCATCCCGATAGAGGAGACTGTAAAGGGAACGAGAGATTTGCCTGGAGGCCTTTGTGCGAAGTCGGTTTTAAAGGGTTCTTATTCAGAATTGACATCGGTATATGCTAAGCTGAGGGAATGGGTAGAAAATGAAGGATATGAGTTGGTGAAATCACCATATGAAGTATATGTAACCGACCCCAATCAAGCCACCGTTCCTGAGAAAATTGTTACCGAGGTATATTTTCCTGTTTAGAGAGGTATCTATTATGCAAAGAAACTACTGGCCAACTACAGAATGGCAAGCCCTAGACCCGGCAACCTTGAGAATGGACGCTGAAAAGCTTGCAGAGCTTGAACCTATGATAAAATCCGAGTACAGCAATATAAACGGTATCGTTGTTGTGAGAAATGGATATATTGCTTATGAAAAATATTATAATGGCTATGGCCCGGATGATCCACACCATGTGGCATCTATAACGAAAAGTGTACTATCTGCCCTTATTGGTATTGCCATTGATGCAAGATATATTAAAAATGTAGACCAGAAGGTGCTGGATTTCTTCCCTGAATATGTTCTAGGTGCTGCTGATCGGCAGAAACGAGAAATCACCATACGCCATCTTCTCACGATGACGGCCCCCTATCCATTTGAGGACTGGCACGAACCGCTGGACAAGATGTGTATGGAACCTGACTGGGTAAAGTATACTCTGGATATTCTGGGGCAAAACGGTGATATTGGAACTTTCAAGTATTCCACCGCAGGGGCGCATCTGCTTTCAGCCATCCTCACTCGCAGCACAGGAAAAAGTGCCCGTGAGTTTGCGGGCGAACCGTTATTTAAATCTATCGGCATGAAAGAAATCCCAGATTATGAAATGAAATCATTTGGGTTTGAAGATTTATTCGGGGAAAATGTGAAAGGATGGGTCAACGACCCAAACGGTAACTCCACAGGAGGATGGGGACTTACGCTAACTCCCCGAGATATGGCACGTTTTGGATTTCTTTATCTGAACCGTGGCGTTTGGGACAATAATCAGATTATTTCGGGGACATGGATTGACGAATCAACAGCGATGAACCCCAATAAATACGGTTATCTATGGTGGTTATACGAAGAGGATGGAGTTTTCGCATACTTAGCACTAGGCGATGGCGGTAATGTCATTTGTTGCATTCCAGAAAAAGACCTAGTCGTAGCCATTGCATCAGAATTCATCATTAATCCTCGTGATAGGTTGACTCTGATTAAGGAACGTATTATCCCGGCTGTAATAGACTAAACTTATAATGAAAGCCCCCCGCAATTATCCAAAAATTGCGGGGGGCTTTATCAAGTTGCTTTTTGTCTATGTTGGTATCCAACCGCTGGTTTTAAACAAGTTGCCATTTATAAGGGATTAGCCCAATTGCTCAATAACCGCCTTAGTTACAGCCAGCGTTGATTGCGGATTTTGGCCTGTAATCAGGTTGCCGTCTACCTCGTAATGAGAAGTCCAGTTCGGAGCGGCCACATAGATCGCGCCCAACTCGCGAATTTTGCTTTCCAGCAGGAAAGGAAGATGACTAGCCAGAGTCGTTTGATCCTCTTCCCGGTCTGTAAAGGCACTGACACGTTTGCCAGCCACAAGCGGTTGACCGTTCGACAAGGTAGCTCCAACCAGCCCGGCTGGTCCGTGGCACACAGCGGCTACAATCTTGTTCCCTTCATAAAAATCACGCAGGAGCTTGTGAAGGGTTTCGCTTTTTGGAAGATCATACATCGTTCCGTGACCGCCCGGCAAGAAAATAGCATCGAAGCCTTCAGCAGATACTTCATCAAGCTTTGTCGTGTTTTCCAGATATTTTTCCGCATCCAAAATTTCTTGCGGGGTGCTGGCATCTACACTGCCGGGATCGACAGGAGCTTTTCCTCCAAGCGGGCTAGCCACCAACAGCTCATAGCCTTTTTTTGTAAATTCAATATAGGCTTCGGCAAATTCAGACAGCCAAATCCCGGTCGATTTGCTTTCATGAACTTCCGTATGATTAGTTACAACGATTAACACTTTTTTTGCCATTTGTATTGCCTCCAATTCATTATTTTGTTGCCTACTTAATCTTAATCCCGAGTCTTGTATAAAACAAATTATGAAATTTCAGATTATCCATAAATATATTTATATATCTTTGCGTATGAGCGTCATCATCTCATGGATTTGCGGCAGATGTTTATGCTTCAGCTTATAGGCGAAAAACAGCTCATTCTTCACTCTTAAATCCTCATAAATGACTTTGGTTCTTTCATTTGCCGAACTTTCAAATAGATATGTAGGGATAGCGCTTAAACCCGCACCGTTTCCGATAGCCTTCAGAATGAGATGTAAATCAGGAATGATATGGTTAGGTCTGATTTGGGGACGCTTTTTAAAATGCTCTCTCCAAATTCTCCGTATCATCGGTAAATCCAGCCCATAGCTTATCCAATTTTGCGAAGAGAGCCACTGTTCCATTGACTTCAAGTTGTCTGTATCCGGTATTTCACAATCACTGGGGGCAACAATAACAAATTCTTCGTCCATCAATTTCTGATACTCAATGCCCGGCGCTTGATACCTTTTAGAAGTAATGATGAGATCCAATTTATCCTCTTTCAGCAGTTCTATCAATTGATCGGCCGTTCCCAAACTCGAAATGGTGCTCATATTGTATTTATGCAGCCTGGGGAGAATTTTTTCAGTGTAAAACTCGTGTGCGGCCCCTATCTTTATGACCATAAGCGTAGGCAAAGAAGCCGATTTGAAATTCATCGTGGTCTCCTCCAGAGACTCGATCAGCGGAGCCAATTGTGAATATAACTCCTTCCCGCGTTCCGTTGGAATTAATTTTCTTGAAGTCCTGACGAATAAAATTTCACCTACCTCGGCTTCCAAAGCAGCTAAGTGCTGGCTCATTGCCGGTTGTGTCATGATCCGCGCCTTTGCGGCTTCGGACACAGAGTTGTGCTTATATATCGTACAAAAGCTTCTGTACCACTCAAAATCAACCATATCCATTTAACCCCTTTGCTTGTTGACTGACTTGCCTCAAAACAAGAATAGACCGCCTCTCGTAAAGGATTACGGTCTATTTCCTGACTGATATTCCGAAAGGCGCTTTCTCCCCCCACTATACCACGATTGAAGCACAATAAAAAAACCGCTGAACACCGAAAGTGTCTAGCGGCCTTATAATGTACGAAGCCTGTACAACCTAAAGTACGTTAACGATATTTAGAATCCCCAAGTCCTTCGTAAACCGCTTCGCAAAGGTCTGTCGTAAACTGGCCTGACATGCCTTCCAGCGCGGTATTGGTAAACGCCACGACGCTTATTTGCTTGACGGGATCAACAAACCAGGAATGGCCATAAGTTCCGCCCATGCGCCAGGTTCCCGGCGACTCGGAAGTTTGAGCGGCCGCCGGATCTTTCAGCACGGTAAACCCCAGCCCGAATCCACGCCCTGGCCAGTAGGCCATTGGAAGATCGCCAATCTGGTTGGTAGTCATTTCTCTAACCAGGCTCTCCGGTAATAGAGGCGCTCCGCCTTTTCGCAACGTTTCCAACAGCAGCATAAAGTCACCAGCACTGCCAACCATGCCAGCGCCACCTGACGGATACGCCGTATCATCAAGCGCCCGGCCGGGAGCAAGCCGGAAACCCGAAGTACCTTCTATAAATGGAATGTGGTCCAAATCAAGCAAACGGCGCGGCTCAGGAAGATCATTCGCATAGGCCGCAGAAAGCCTTAGGGCATCGACCGCAATAAATCCGGTATCATTCATGCCTAGCGGTCCGGTCACAAGAGAACGTACGGCTTCGCCTAGCGGGGCATCGGCAGACCTGGCAATAACTGCACCGAGTACATCTGTTGCAATGGAATACTTCCACTGGGTACCTGGCACATAGAGGAGCGGTACGGAAGCAATACGGCGCAGATTTTCTTCCAATGAAATACCGGCCTGATCCATACCGTCCGATACTCCGGCATTCTCATATGAATCATGTTCCTTCTGGAAGAAACGGTAGGTCAGCCCTGCCGTGTGAGTCAACAAATGCCGAATGGTTACAGCAGCAAATTCACCATTTTGCAAACGGGGGCGAAACTCGGGCAGCCATCTGTCCACGCGGTCATCCAACCCCAGACGGCCTTGCGATACAAGCACCAGTGCAGCCGTGGAAACGATCGGTTTGGATACGGAAGCAAGCCGAAATAACGTATGATCTTGCATGAACCGGTTTTGTTCGCGGTCTGCATATCCGGCAGCACGGTTATAACATTGCGTTCCGTTAAGCGCAACTTGGACAACAGCACCAACCAGCCTTTTTTCGGCAAGGGTACGATCAATGACTTCATCCATACGTGCCTGCAGCGCTTCAGTATCTCTCTTATTTAGATCATATTTGCTCAATGTTAGCCATCCTTTCTAACTTTCATGGATTAAATTAAATTGCTCATTTTACATATCGAAATCAATACATTATGATGATTATACAAAGCAATAAAAGAAACTTTATTTGAAATACCTTAAATTTAAAGGAGGACTTTTATAGTGGATCATGTGGACAAACAAATTCTCTTCCATCTGCAAAATCAGGCAAGAATTTCAATGACAGAGCTGGGTAAAAGCGTGGGTTTGTCCCAGCCTGCCGTAACGGAACGGGTCAGACGAATGGAAGAAAAAGGCGTTATCGAGGAGTATCGTACCGTCATCTCTCCCGAAAAAATTGGAAAGCATGCGGCAGCCTATATGTTGTTTCGGACTAGAGACTGCTATGCCTTTCTTGATTTTGTCCAAGCTTCTCCCTATGTTACCGAGTGCCACCGCATAAGCGGAGAACACAATTACTTATTAAAAATACAGACCGACTCCACACACGCTCTCGAAGAATTTGGCAATCAGTGCGACAAGTATGGAACCTATACGATCCTGATTGTCATGTCCTCGCCAATCGATCATAAATTTCTCATTCAATCACTTGAAGAAGCATAAGGAAATCCATGGTCTTTTGCCCGCCACACAACAAGCAGTGCTAGGAGCAGCAGCATTAGCAAAGCCCAAGGGAAGGATCGAACGCCCAGGGTTTCGAGTAAAACAGCGCCCATTAAGCCACCGCCGCCGATGGCCAGATTCCATGCCGTCACCAGCATCGATTGAGCCACATCCGCATTCTCGCCAGCGGCCACAGCTATTGCCGTCTGCAGCAGTGTCGCCGCTCCACCGAATGTAAGTCCCCAGACGGCAACCGCTGCATAGACTACAACGGGCTGACTGCTGCCTATGCCAAGCAGAAGGGATGCCAATGCGAAAGCTGCGAGGCTTATCAATACCAATAGGCGCTGCATACGGTCAATCAACAGTCCGATTATCCAGATCCCCACAACCGATGTAACCCCGAAAATAAGCAGTACCATATCAACACGATGGGTAAGTCCGGTCCGGGCAAGATAAGGCGCAATATAGGTGTACAAAATGTTATGAGATAACACCCAGGCCATAACAACAATCAATACGGGCCGTACCCCCGGCAAAATGAAAACTTTGTGGAGGGCGAGTCTTTGGGTCGCGGCCTGTCCGGGAAAATCCGGCATTTTCCAGAACACCCAAACAACGAGCAGCACTGCCAGAAACGACATGATTACAAAAACAGAGCGCCAGCCAACTAGCACGCCGAGGAATGTTCCGGCAGGGACACCAAGCGCCAGAGCAAGAGGAGTGCCGGTCATTGCCACCGCCACGGCCCGGCCTTTAAGGACATCCGGCACCATACGCCGGGCATAGCCTGCTGTCATCCCCCACAAGACACCTGCAGATACACCAGCCAAGAAACGGGCAACCAGCGTCAATATGTAGCTAGAGGATAATGCAGTAACACTGTTGAACACGAGAAAACCAATAATGCACAGTAACAACAGCGGCTTTCTCCTCCACCCTCGTGTTGCAGTTGTTAAGGGAATTGCGGCGAGCAGGGAGCCCAGAGAATACAACGTGACGAGTTGGCCGGCGATGGCCTCCGAAACTCCAAGCCCCTCGCCGATCTGGGGAAGCAAACCGGCTGGCAGCGTCTCCGTGAGGATACAAATAAATCCCGCCATCGCAAGGGCTAACAATCCGGCCCATGGAAGGCGATCAGAAGAAGCAGCACTCGCGGCACTTTGCGCGGCTGAAGTCAGATTTGAACTCAATATCAATCACCTCCTGATTTCTATTTGAGTGGACTAATGATCCCACTACCAAGCGAGCAATCGCTCAATAGAGTTCAGTTTACAATATTAAATCGTTATTTTACATACATCAATCAAAGTATATGAACACCTTTAGCCACAGTATTAAATTTAAAAATCAGTGTTATCCTTTAATTTAAAATCTGTATAAAACAAAAATGACCTTCCGCATTCGGAAGGTCATTAAATCATTATAATGGGGCCTGGGGGGATCGAACCCCTGGCCTCATCGCTGTCAGCGATGCGCTCTGGCCAGTGAGTTGCTTTTACTGCCCAAAATCCTTTGACATCCCGTCATAATTCTCCTGTTCCAAGATTGAACTGCCATTCTACGCCGAACTTGTCCGACAGACTTCCGTAACATTTGCTCCAGAAGGTTTCTTGAAGTTCCATGCCAACTTTACCGCCCTCTTTAAGTTTGTCAAAAGCGGATTGCAAGGCGTCCTTGTCGTCGGTCACAATGGCAAGGCTAATATTGTTGCCTACCACAAAAGGCATGCCGGGAAACGTATCGGAAAACATCACATTGCTTTCAAAAATATTAAGCCGGGTGTGCATGATCAGGTTTTTCGCTTCATCCGGAAGCGGATATTCCGGGCTCGGGGGCGCTTCCCCAAAAGTCATTAATTTGGGTTCTTCCGTTCCAAAGGCCTGCACGTAAAACTCTACAGCCTCACGACAATTGCCATTAAAATTCAAATATGCGTCGACAGCCATGAGCAATCTCCTTTATTTTAAATTTGATATTTCTATAATACATCATGTCTTAATAAGCAATCAATCATACCTTCCCTCTATCAAAGGCTTGATGAAATCGGGGATCTTCTGTACTTCGGCGCAAATACAATATGGTATTTGCAGTTCCACTTCGTGTGTGCTAGACTGCTCTTTTCAATCCTTTGTTCTCCTTTGATTTCATGTGTGCGGCCCTCAAACCGGCACCCATTTTATCATCGAGTTCAAAGGAATTAGGGGTTTCTCATACAAAAAAGGCCCTCGAATGATTCCGAGGACCCATTTGACGTCGCTTTATTTGAAGCTCTGGGCTTGCTTGAAGGCAATTATTTGGTTAGCGGCAGGCGGTGAACGCCCTGGCTGCCTCCTGGCGCCGTTCCTATATATAGATATCCGTTATGGCTTACAGCCGTAGTTACGCCATACAGCGAGCCTTCCGGATCTTGCCAGCTTTCGATCAGCTCCCCCTGCGGGCTGAGCTCCGCTACAAGCCCATGCTTCGCCGGTGCGCTCGCGCCGCTAAGCAGCGACTCCGGCAGCTTGGCCATAGTACCGGCCAGCCACGGGCTGCGATGCATCTGATCTACAAAAGAAATGCGAGTCGTAAAGATCCCGACCCAGAAATGACCCTGCTCATCGCGCGTAATATTATCTGGAAAGCCCGCGAGATTGTCCGCGAAAATATCAGATGTCCCCTTCTTCGGACCCTTCAGCCAGTATCTGGTCAACTGATAATGATACGATTCCGCCACAAGCACAAAATCCTCCTCACTAGACAAAGCAATTCCGTTGGCAAAATAAAGCCCCTCTAACAGGACGGTCGTCTGCTTGGTTATCGGATCATATTTCAGCAAACGTCCATGCGGCTTGTTCTCGGCCATTTCTTTGAACATCACGCGGCCATAGGTCGAGGTGTCGGAAAAATAAATTGTACCATCCTGGGCAATATCAAGCTCGTTGGTTAAATAGATCGGCTTGCCGTCCACTTGATCGGCCAATACCTCTACGGTCCCGGATGGGTTTACAGATAGCAGTCCCCTCTTGATATCAGCAACAATCAAATTCCCATTGTCATCGAATTTAAGTCCGTTGGGCGTTCCTTTGGTGTCTGCAAACACTTGAGCCTCTTGCGGATTACCCTCTGCATCGAAAGGAACCATATAAATTTTCCCGTCAGAATCTCCTGTATATAGATTACCTTCCTTATCAAAGGTAATGAATTCCGGGGATTTAGGGGCATCCGTAACAATCTGAGCCGAGCTGAGTTTGTTGTTCTCTTGCCACGGACCCGCTTCCTGAAAAGACGGGGCCGTTGGCGCGATCCATTTTGCCGGTTCGATAGGTGAAGGTACAAGCAGGAAAGTGATCACTCCAAGAAGGATCACCGCAAGCAGCGATAATCCCACTCTGCGTATCCTTTTATGTGTTGAGCGTTTCGGATGATTTCCGCCTGGAGGAGCTTTAGCAGAGAAATCTGTAGTATTAGGCATTAGAGCGCCTCCTATGTCATGGAAGTAAAATTTTAAATTTGAACGACGATTTTACCGAAATATTGCTTTCCTTCGGCCAAGAGCGCGAATGCTTCTCCAATTCGGTTCAGTGGGAATACTTGGTCAATGACAGGATGCAAACCATGATGGGCAATTGCCCGATTCATCTTTTCAAAGTGATCCCGGTTGCCGACTTGACTGCCGCGAACCGTTGCAGCTTTCTGCAAGATGCCGGTGACATCGTATTCCGGAATGGTCAATCCCGATAAGAACCCGACCATACTCACTGTCCCTCCAATGCGAAGCGCATTGATGGATTTCACCATCGTCGCCGCTCCTCCAACATCCAGAACATGGTCGACGCCGCCGTCAGTCAGCTCTAACGCCACCTTATCCCAATCTGGAACTTCCGAATAGTTGATCGTTTGCCATGCGCCGAGAACCTTTGCCCGTTCCAGCTTGGCGTTGCTGCTTGATGTAATGATAGCTCTTGCTCCGGCCATAACAGCGAATTGAAGGCCGAAGATGGAAACACCGCCTGTTCCTTGCAGCAGCACGGTATCACCCGCTTGTAAACCGCCGTATTCGATCAGCATGCTCCATGCAGTTAATGCAGCGATCGGCAATGTGGAGGCCTCCTCCCAAGTGAGGTGATCTGGAATACGGACGATTCCATTTTCATGCAGGACGACATACTCGGCCGCCACTCCGTTCAACGGACCTGCCAGGCTTTCTCCTAATACCTCCGCTCTTGGGTTGCCGGCAATGAATCGTTGCTGCAAATTACCCGCTACCCGGTGTCCTACCTGAAATCTTGTTACTCCTGGGCCTACAGCTACAATTTCTCCCGCTCCGTCTGATACTGGAATGAAGGGAAACTTGATGTCGACCGGCATTAATCCATTCAGGATCACTAAATCCCGGTAGTTGAGAGAAGCTGCCCTCATGCGGATCAGCACCTCCTGAGGGCCAGGCGTTGGTATGTCGAGTTCCGTCAAAGTTAATTCCTCAAAGCCGAAGCCGTTTGTTAGTTGTACAGCTTTCATTGATTTGTCCTCCCTGCAAGATCAGATTGATTACCATTATTCTTATAATTACCGGATCCTTCGCGCGGACGAAGCATGTTTCCAACAAGCCGAAGACCTTGCTTTCGTGTAATGAATCGCGATAACTGCGCCCCCATATAGTTCTGCATACCGGGAACGACATACAGTTTCCCTTCCTTCAACGCGCGAAGCGCAATCTCTACGACTCTTTCCGGTGTGTCTTTCTTTCCGACGGAGGCTTCTTCCGCTCCTACGACATTAAAGAAACTGGTATCCGTCGAACCAGGACAAAGTGCGAAAAATTTGACACCGCGGTCACGATTTTCCCAATATAATGCTTGAGTAAACGATAAGACGAAAGCCTTCGTCGCCCCATATACGGCCATATAGGGAAGCGGTTGAAATCCGGCGGTTGAAGCAACATTAATTACTGCACCTGAGCTTTTGCGCAACATGTCCGGTAAGAACAAGTGGGTCATATCTACAACAGCCGTGACATTGAGCATCACTTCTTCATGCTGACGCTCACCTGACACTTGTTCAAACAAACCATGTGTAGCAAAACCTGCATTGTTGACCAGCAGTTCGATCTCCACTTTCAAAAGCCGACATTGCTGATATAACTCGCTGGGCGCGCCCTCTTTCGCAAGATCCAAAGGGATAACCTCAGCTTTGATGCCATACCTCTTTCTAAGCTCCGATGCCAGTTCCTCAAGCTTGCTCTTTGATCGGGCCACGAGTACCAAATGGCTGCCTTGTTTGGCCAGTTGTCTCGCGAATTGCTCTCCAATACCGGAAGAAGCTCCCGTGACAAGCGACCATTTACCTTTTATTTCCAATATTTATCCTCCTTTCAGATACTACGTTTTAATTCGGAAACATTGTTACCGAGCGGTTAAAAATAATTCTCAACTTCCCAAAAAAGTTAAGAATCGTCGCATTATTTCAGTAACAGTGTTTCCATTGGAATTCATTGTAACGTCCCTTTTGTGGAAAGTCAATATGATCTTTGAACATCCAACGCACATTGACAACTGTCCAACAACTATATAAAATTCTTGATAAGAGAGTCGGAAACCTTGTTTCCTAACGAAAACATAATAACCGAAGGTGATGATTATGAGCGACCAAGGTACCTCCTCCAATACGAACACACGAAAGTTGAAAACCTACCAAGAAGCTCGCTTGCAAAATATAGAAAATCTACGCAAGCTTGTTGTTGATGCTGCGGCAACGTTATTGCAAGAAGAAGGCCCGGAAGCCGTTACTGTGCGAAGAGTAGCGGATAAAATGGATTGTTCGACAAAAATCATTTATAGCTTGTTTGTTAATAAAGAAGGTTTAGCTCAGCAGTTGTATCTGGAGGGTTGTAAGATTCTAGCTGACGAATTCGAAGGTACGCCGCAGGCTGCTGATCCGGCACAGTATTTGCTGAATTTTGGCGAAACCTTTTGGGAATTCGGGCAGCGTTACTCCAGCTATTATAAGCTGATGTTCGGAGGAGCCTTCGCAGATTTCAAACCGGACGAGGAAAGCATGCAAGGCACTGTAACGGCCATGCAGCAATTATTGACCGTGATCAGCAATGCGCAAGAGCAAGTACTAATCCCCAGCCAGTATGACACGGAATCCGTTGTACGTATATTCTGGGCCTCGCTCCACGGCGTTATCCATCTATACATGGGTGGACACTTGGGAGATGTAGAATCGGCCTATGCCATATACAGGAAAACTTTGTCTTTGATTGTTAGTTCGTTGTTTCAAGCTCGTAGCAGCTAAAAGGCATCCCGCTAGGGAATGAGCGAGTTGCCCAAATTAGAACCAAATGTTCAATCGATACTTTGGCTCACGTTGTGCTCCATCTTGCTCTCCCTATATTTCTTTATTGGCAGCATAACTTCAACAATGGTTCCTTTCGGCTGGTTGGCGGCAAAATGAAGGGTTCCATGATGATCCTGTATAATTTTTTGGCTGATCATTATTCCGAGTCCCGTGCCCCCTGACTTTGTTGTGAAAAAGGGGGAACCGATTTGGCTCAGAATCTCGGCGGGAATACCCTTTCCCTGATCCAAAAAACGAACCAATACATTCTGCTTTCTCCGGATAACCTCAACTTTAATTCCGGCTCCTCTTGGGCTCGCTTCAATGGCATTTTTCAGAATATTAATAAAGACCTGTTTAAGCTTGTTTTCAGCACATCTTATATATAGACTCCCCGGATTGCTTTCCATGACAATCTCATTTTCGGTCAAATGCGCTTGGGCGTTAAGCAAGGTTATCGTTTGTCTCAGCAGGGTGATGAGATCCTTGTCGATTAGATCTGAGCTTTGCGGTTTAGCAAGAAACAACAGCTCCCCAATTATGGAATTAATCCGGTCCACCTCGGAGATGACTAAATCACGATAACTTTGAATGGATTCGGTTTCAGAAAATAATAGTTGAGCGAATCCTCTTATACTGGTTAACGGATTCCTGATCTCATGAGCAATTCCCGCTGACAGCTCTCCGATCAGGGAAAAGCTCTCGCTCTTTCTTAATAACTCTTCCGTCCTTTTCCGTTCCGTAAGGTCACGAACTATAGCAATGACCATGTTCTTATTATTTAGCTTAAATATTTTAGAATTAATCTCAACCGGAATTCTTGTTCCGTCTTTAGCCACATGAATCCATTCAATAAAAGTTGTTTTTCCTTGTACAATGGAGCGGAAACTTAGATCGAACTGATCCGCAAGACTTGGGTCCCCAATATCGGGCGGTGACTTCGCGAGAAGCTCCTGTCTGGAATAACCGAGTCTTTGGCAAGCTGTGTCATTCACATCGATAAAATTAGAGACTTTTCCTTGATCATTATATTCAAAGATAAATATGGAGTCATTTGCCTGGTTGAACAAGCGGTAATATTTTTGCTCCGACATTTTATTTTCTGTTACATCCCTCGAAAGGCAAAGGAAAGCGGTGATTGGACCATCCGGCTCCATGAGCGGCGAGATCGTAATGCTGATGCTGATCAGTTCACCATCCCGTTTTTTTCTGACCGTATCCAGCGTAACAGCCTCTTTCTTGTGGTCGAAATGCTGAAAAATGCCGGCCCATTCATTATATAATTCAGACGGTATATGGGGAAAATTCAACTCATATAAATCATCTTTAGACCAGCCGAACAATTTAATAAAAGAAGGATTCACATACACCACTTTTTTATTCAGATCCAAAATATAAATGGCATCAGGACTGTATTCAAGGTAGGAGTATAAGGAATGCTGCGGCAATTGAATCTTCGAGATCTTTTCCATAGGACTTAACTCCCGTAACCAGTTTACATTTCAATCAGACCGTTTATTCGCTATCCAGTGAGGGTTCCTGATGCTCTCTAGCAAACACTTTTCTTCTATTGTACTCTTTATTCTTCTTTTATGAATTTACTTTTTTCACATATCGAAGAAACAAAAAATCGGAGATTCTCATGAACCTCCGATTTTTGCCTATTATTCTTTGGTGAGTATGGCGTAGATTTTCCAGCTGTTATCCGGCATTTTCTTCATCAGGTATTGGCCGTCCGTCTTGATGGTTTCTTCGTAGGTATTAACACCGTTCGAAATTTTCATTTCCACTTCACCGTATACCGAATCCAATACCACTAGACGGTCAGAACGTTCGGTAACGCGGAAGGTCGGGGCTTTCACAACTTTAATGTCTAACGTTCCGCCCCCGGCAGCCATTTCATTGATCTCCTTCAAGGAAGACATACTGTAAGCGAACTGGTAGCCTGTGTAATATTTAAGAAAAATCCGCTCAAGTTCGGCATACTTCTTGTCTACCATTAGCTGTGTTTCTTCTTTGTCTGCTTTCACGGCAAGATCAATCAAATCCTGTTCAAGCGGCAGGTTCCCCTGCTGCAGCTTCAGGGAGCGTTCCAGCATGACAACCGCTTGAGCGCGGGTAGCGCGGCTGAACGGCTTGAATTCGGTCTCGGTCATCCCGGCCACAATGCCGGCTTGGCTAGCTTTTTGAATAGCAGGCTTTGCGTAATATTGCGGAACATCCGTGAAGGTTTTAGGTTGTCCGTCGAACTTTACGGATGATGAAAAAGCGTTGACGACCATAACAGCGATCTCGCCTCTTGTGATCGGCCGGTCAGGACCGAATTCCGTATTTGTGATGCCGCCGACGATACCGAGTGAACTGGCAATCCGGATCGGATCAGCGTACCATTTTCCAGCCTTGACGTCCGTAAAGGTTTTACCTGACTGGCTGCTGGTTAGGCCCGCCGCACCAACAAGAATCGTTACGAATTCGGCGCGGGTAACGTTATTGTTCGGCTTAATGAGGATTGTACCATCGGCGTCGGCATAACCGTTCAGCCAATTGGCATTGACGAAATTATCAATCGCGTCATTTGCCCAGTGCCCTTCAATGTCGGCAGGATAATACTTGTCCAGCAGAGCGGTTTCAGCAGCATGGGCTGACGGTGGAAAGCTCGTGAAAATCAGGAACAAGGGTAAAAGCAGAAAAAGAGTAATGCGATGTAACTTCGGTCTCATCTGGGATGTCCTCCTAATATTTCTATATTCCGTCCCTTAGAATAGCAGAATCATAAGCTTAACTCTAACGGAAATATCTGCTAGCCGGAACTTTTATGCATAATCCCTTCATTCAGCGGGACACTAATCGTTGTTATCTGAAAACTGGAGGAGGGTAAGAAAATGAATACACAAAGAGCTCAAGAGATCGCAGCTTCGCCGATCATGGAACATGTAACCTACGAAGGAACTCCTATCTATATCCAGCATGTGGATGAAAACACCGGTATGGCCAGAATCTATCCATTGGATCGGCCGGAGAACGAGCAAACGGTCCCCGTTAGGAGCCTGATCGAATAATAAATATCAAATGGATTTAACTTCCTGCTATAAGAAGTCGCTTTGGACATTATGTGCCCAGCGGCTTCTTTTTCGAGTAGAGCCTTAGGAAATCGATCCCTGACCTCATCATTTAGAAAATTGTTGACCTATCTCTTCAACAATGCATTCAAGAATAAAGAATACATCTCCCTGGCAAACTCCGGATTGTTGTCAAATATTGCGGTGGAATCAGGATTGTGAATAAAATAATACCGGATAATGTCGAAGTAAGCGGCCATTGCATTTGTTGTAATCGACTCGATGAACACGCCCTCTCTTTTTCCATCCTCAATAAGGTTAAGAATTGCATTATGATAATTTTCATCCTCTGAAAGTTCTTCGGTAATAATCCCCATTCCAGATGATTCCAGTGGAAAATGCACGGAAAAGTTTTTGAATAAAGTAATTTTGGACATCAGCAATTTTTCAAGCTTAAGTTGGACAGGATCGTGACTCGAAGAAATATTCATCGTCCTCGTACAATCTTCATACATCAGCTTCCTCATCAATTCCAGCTTCAGATTTTCTTTATTGCTGAAAAAGTTATAGATCGAGGACTCCGCAACGGAAGCCGCTTTCGCTATCTCAGCGATGCTGACCTTGTGATATCCGTATTGTTTAAACAATTCTAGCGCGGCGTTTAATATAGAATCTCTTTTTTGTTGACGTCTTTTTTCAAAACCGTTCATCGTAACCCTCTTCTTTAGTTATGGAGTATATACATCATTATACTGTATAACTATTGATTTTCAATCGCATAGAATATAAAATCAATTTATGGAGTAAAACAATATTTTTACTACATAAATCGAGAGGGGCTAGAAGGGTATGGAAACAAACAAACGGATTGTGGTTAGCCGATTTGGAGGACCTGAAGTATTGGAACTGATCGAAGAACCGATGCCCAAGCCGAAAAAAAATGAAGTCCTTATCAGGAGCTTAGTGACGGGAGTCGCGTTCGGAGATATTATCCTTCGGAAAGGAGAAGCCCCGTTTCAAAAGCCTCCGCTTACACCCGGCACTGAAATTGTTGGCATCGTAACAGAAGTAGGGCCGAATGTCACCACGGTAAAAGTCGGACAACTTGTTGCTGCACTCCCCTTCTTTGGAGGATATACCGAACATATTTGTCTGCATCAGAAGGAGCTTATCCCGATCCCCGATGGGATTGATCCGAAAGAAGCGGCATCTCTTGTGCTCAACTATTTGATGGCGTATCAGCTGCTTCACCGGTATGCCCATGTACAGAAAGGAGAGAAAGTTCTCATCCATGGCGCCTCAGGAGGGATTGGTACTGCGCTTCTCCAATTAGGCAGGATAGCTGATGTTGAAATGTTCGGTACTGCCTCGCAAGCCAAGCATGCTTATGTATTAAGTTTAGGCGCCACACCTATCGACTACAAAAATACAGATTTTGTTCGCGAGATAAAAAAATATCACCCTGACGGAATGGATGTTGTTTTTGACTGTATGGGCGGTATAAACTTCAAAAAATCATATCAAATTTTGCGAAAGGAAGGCCGTGTAATCGGTTATGGCTCTGGGCATCTTTTGCATACTATAATGACAATCATGTCTCGGAAATTTATACCCGATGGCAGGAGAGCCTCGCTCTATTTTCTAATTTTATCTAAAAAAACAAAACCTCATTGGTTTAAAGAAGATCTGAATACGTTATTTGAACTGCTTCGTAATCGAACTTTTCAACCAATTATAAACCAAATCTTCCCCCTATGCTCAAGCCGCACATGAAATGTTGGAGAACGGGACTGTAACAGGAAAAATCCTCTTAACGATGAACCCTTAGCAAATCCGTCATTACATAAACACAAAGCGGCCGTCCAGAATATGAAAATCATGTTCCGGACGGCTTTATTTTTCAAACACGGCAGTATAGATCGAAAATAAAATCCCTATTGGTGCTATTGAAGGCTTGATGAGATCGGGGAGGCCAACAGGACTGCTGCGATAAACAGGATCTGCAGTAAAGTCCGGACAAGCAGCTTGGGTACAGGCTTGCCGCCAATCGTCAATTTGTTTCGAGCCGCATATACATTTGCAGGGAACATCGCTATCAGTAGAAGCGTCAAGCCAATCGAAGCAGCTAGGGAAGTACGGGGGAGCATAATTCCGATAGCCCCGGCTATTTCCAGGAGTCCCGTTGCCGTCACGATCCATTCCCTCCTTGGGAAAACAGTAGGAACCATCCGAATCAGGTCAGACCGCCTTTTCCCCCAGTGAGCTGAAGCAGTGAGCAGAAACATGATAGCCACCGCCCCTTGCAGTGATGTGTGCCAATTATCGAAAAAAGACAGTCCTAACAACCCAATCAACCGGAACAATAAAAAAGAGGCAACAAGCGCAATAAATGGTGCCATATCAATCCCCCCGTATTACATTATTGGTCTTTCAAAATGCTGACCATGTATGCTGATAGATCCTGAGCAGTTGCAGAAGTGTTCTTAATGGGAAAAGAAGAACGGACGCGCAGACCCAGAGATAGCAGGACGAACATTTCCGCCGTCTTGTCCGGATCAACCGATTCCAGAATAACCCCGTGCCGCTGGCCGCTCACAATCCATTCCTTAGATAAATATACAGACCGCTCATAATAATTCTTCAGCACTTCCGCGACAGCAGGTTCATCTTCCTTACCTAGCAAGTACATCAGAACCTTGTTCGTCACATCATTTGCATCTTCCAATGCCTCAAGATTACGCGAGATTACTTGCATCGGTCCATCAAAGGTTGTCGGGGCTTGTATCACTTCGTTCATGAAATATTTGTTGATTTCTTCAAGCCGTTCTTGCAGCACCCAGGCAAAAATTTCGTCTTTACTTTTCACATAATGGAAGATAGCCCCCTTAGATAACTCTGATTTTTCCATGATGTCTTTCATTGTGATACCGTGGCAGCCTCTATCCCGCAATAGCTCCTTAGTTGCATTAAGCAGCTGCCCTATTGTTTGTTCTCGGCGTTCCTCTTGTTTCAAAGTGATTCCTCCATAATCGTTTAACAAAATTTATTGCTGCTAATAACCTCATTATATAAACCGACCATCGGTTTGTAAATATCATTATTTTCGAAGGTGATTCCGTAGGGATCGGTGATACTGTCTGAATCGCTAAAAAACGCAACCCTTACCAGGCTGCGTAGATGTTTTATCTCAATAGAAATCGTTATGGTGTTCGTAAGTAAAGGAGACATCTCCGAAGGAAGCGCCTGGTATAAAGGAATGAAATCATCAACACAGCAGCCAGGCACAACCCAAAAGGCAGGCTGAGAGATTCCGGCACAGAAAACCCAGGATAGATGGTCATGCCGATTCCCCTAATTCCAAAGGAACGAAGAACCCCTACAATGACAGCAGTCACAGAGCAAATCAGACTTCCTGCAAACCACACGCTAAGAATAGGGATACAAAATAATCCGATCAGCCCTTTATAGATGTATTTCAACGAGCTCCCTCCTATTTTTCGAGCAGTACGGCATTTTGGACATTCGAACCGCTCTCCTTTCACGCCAATTTATTTTAATAATTAAAATATATAACAACTATAAATTATATTCAATAAAATAAATTAGTTTCCTCAACAAAAAAGTACTGACACCCGTGAGTTTGGTGTGCAGTACTTTCATTTGTATTCCAATATTAGCGGTGCATTTAATGCGCGATTTCTGCCATCAGGTGATTTATTTTTTCCAGTGTCTCGGAGATTTTCATAAGTTCCGAAGCCTCGAAATCGTTGAACAGATCAAGGATCCGTTGCCCGCCTTGTTCCGTAAGCACGATCGTAACGACCCGGCGATCCTCCCTCGTCCGCATTCTTTGCAGAAGACCGAGATCTTCCAGCTTGTCACACATCGAAGAAGCAGCTCCGGGCGTAACGGCAAACCATTCGGCTACATCGGTAATCGTTAGGCTTCCCGAAAGACGAAGCTGCATAAGCAGCATAATCTGGTTTTGGGTCAGCGAACCTGGCTTAATAATCCGTTCAATGAAAGCTTGCGAATTTTGTTGAACAGCAGCCATTTGATTCATAACATTGTGAACGGCTTCTTCCCTGTCTTTGATGCTCATGACAACACTCCATTTAGTTTAGTACTTAAAATATATAGAAATTATAATTTTATTGTCAATCCTCCTTGCAGATTGTTTGTTCTCTGCGTTCCTCTTACTATCGTTAAAAATCGCAATTACCTTTTGCCGCCAAGCATATAATGGTAAAAATGATTTGGGAGGTACCACGTGAATGGGCAGCATTTTAAGCAAAATAGATGAGGCAATCGATCACCTGACATCAACCCTTATCCGGCAGCAGCATCCAGACGGGGCTTGGCATTTTTGTTTTGAGAATGGGACGGCCATAGATGCATACGTAATCATTCTCTTTCGAACGTTGAACATTCAGAGCGAAGCCCTTATTCGGCAACTGCATGATCGCATTCTCGCCGGGCAGCAGCCCGAAGGCTGTTGGAAATTGTATTCCGATGAAGAAGAAGGAAACTTATCCGCTTCGATTGAAGCCTACTACGCCCTGCTCTATTCCGGATACAGCCAACTAACGGACGAACCTATTCAGCGAGCCAAACATTTTATTCAATCCAAGGGTGGTCTTAGAAAAGTTACCAGCACCTTAACAAAGGCAATCCTCGCCGCTACCGGACAAATTAAATGGCCTGCCTCCATCTCGTCCATTCCGCTTGAGGTAATGCTCCTCCCTCCATCTGTTCCAATCAACATTTTTGAGTTTTCAGGTTATGCACGAGTCCATCTTGCCCCCATGCTGATCATGGCCGATCGCCATTTCTCTATGAAGACCGCTCAAACTCCTGAACTGCACGATCTTCATGTGAATCGGATCAACACCGGCGAACAGCATTCCCGGGAACACCAAGAGGCTCTGGACAGCATACGATCCGGACTGAACAGATTTATCGGCTCTCCCCGCTCTATCCATGACGCTGCCGTTAAAAAGGCTGAACAGTTCATTTTGCAGCGGATTGAATCGGATGGAACCTTATACAGCTATGCCAGCAGCACCATTCTGATGATCTTCTCCCTGCTTGCCCTCGGGTATGATAAGCATCATCCTCTCATCACTGATGCGACTCAAGGCATTAAAGCTATGCACTGGAGCTTTGACGGCAAAACTACAATTCAAAATTCGCCTTCTACCGTATGGGATACAGCTCTGGTAGCTTACGCCATGCAGGAATCCGGGGTCCCTGATGATCATATAGCGATCCGGCGGGCTGCTGTGTATCTGCTCTCCAGACAGCATCACAAAACAGCAGATTGGACAATTCATAATCCCGATATCCCTCCCGGGGGATGGGGATTTTCAGAAACGAATACCATCAATCCGGATGTGGATGATACAACTGCAGCTTTACGAGCAATCAAAAGCTTATCCCGTACTGATCCATCCTGCCGGGAATCATGGAACCGCGGTCTTAATTGGGTCCTGTCCATGCAAAATGAAGACGGAGGCTGGCCGGCATTCGAGAAAAACACCAACAAAGAAATACTCACTTGGCTCGCCATAGATGGCGCTAAATCTGCTGCTATAGATCCCTCGGAGGCGGACCTGACAGGGCGAACCTTGGAGTATCTTGGGAATTTTGCCGGGCTAGACAACCGGTACAAATTTATCCAACGCGGCACCCAATGGCTGATTAAGCATCAGGAGAAGGACGGCTCGTGGTATGGAAGATGGGGAATCTGTTACATCTATGGCACGTGGGCTGCGTTAACAGGCTTAAGGGCTACTGGCATTTCCTCCAACCATGAAGCTTTACAAAAAGGAGCCAAATGGCTATTAAGTATTCAAAACGCTGACGGAGGATGGGGAGAATCCTGTAGTAGCGACCGGCTGCTGCGCTATGTGCCTTTGGGAGACAGCACACCTTCTCAAACCGCATGGGCCTTAGACGCACTCATCGCTGTCCACCCACAGCCAACAGCCGAAATAAATAAAGGAATCTATAGACTTATCGCTTCATTACAAGAAGACAAGTGGATGACCACTTATCCAACAGGAGCCGGACTCCCCGGCAGCTATTATTCTCACTATCACAGCTACCGGTACATCTGGCCGCTCCTTACGCTAAGTCACTATAGAAAGAAGTACGAACCCGGGAGATTGGAAATTCAACTCCGTTACACGCCTTGAATTAGTTTCACTGCCCCAAACCATCTGCAAGGGTTTCAATGTCCTTTGCCCAGGTTCTTTTTTCAGTAAGAAAATAAAGTAAAGCTAAAAGCGGCATCACAATACCGATTAGAGATGTGAAACGCCAACCGCCATGGGCATAAGACCAACCGCCCAAAGATGAGTCAATTGCTCCGCCAATGAAGTTCAAGTTACCGTGTCTTCAGGCAAAGTCACACAAATTGCATTGTTAAAGAATACAGAAGGCAGACCTTCTGAATTCACGAATGAGTTGTATGATAAAGTAATTCAGTCACAGTCTTTACAGGTGGACACGATTAGCGGTGCTACCATTACCTCTAAAGCGTATCTTAAAGCAGTAGAAGACGCATTGCTCAAAGCGCAAAAATAGTAATAGACCTATGGATTAGAGAGGATGATAGGTATGATTTTTTATTTTTCCGGAACAGGTAACTCCCTTTATACCGCTAAAAGTATTGCTCTGCACAATAATGAAGAATTAGTTTCCATATCCGCGGCTGTTAACACCGGAAATGAATGGTTTGAATACAGCCTGAAGGACAATGAAAGGATTGGCTTTGTATTCCCAATCTATGCATGGGGGCCTCCCAAATTGGTGCTTGAATTTATAGGAAAGCTTAAGCTGAATCAATACCGCGACAACTACATCTTTTCGGTTGCGACTTGTGGAGGAAACATCGGAAATACGATGAAAATAATGGACGGTCGCTTGAAGAAAAAAGGGATGCATTTAAACGGTCGATTTAGCATTAAAATGCCAAACAACTATATTTTAATGGGTGATGTGGATTCAGAAAAAGTGGAAAAAGAAAAGCGATTGGCGGCCGAAGAAACTTTGAAAAGAATCAATCCTACCATTGAACAAAGAACATCAGGAGAATTTGGATTAGACAAAGGCTTTTTTTCATGGCTGTTAACCGGGGTTGTTAATCCAATGTTTAATAAAAATGCGATGAATACCGCAAAATTTTATGTCAATGATCATTGTACCGGCTGTGGTATTTGTGAAAAGGTTTGTAATTGCAATACGATTCATCTCGTGAATAAAAAGCCGCAGTGGGGGAAACGTTGTGCCCAATGCTTGGCGTGTATCCACTATTGTCCATCCAAAGCCATTCAATACGGAAACGGCACCGAGAAAAAAGGGAGATATACCCACCCCCAAATTAGCATTCATGAAATTTCTATGAAGTAAATTGAGCTCAACCATACCCATTTCCGGTCGTTTATCGGACCGTCTGTCTTTATGGTTTTCACGTTGAACGGGATGGTGATGTCCCTTACTCCTTTGTTCGCCAAAAGTGAGGGACCCCAACATAAATTTCTCATACACCTGATAACGACGTCGCCACTTCACGACTCTTTTAACCCCAATATATTCGATAAAAAATTTTGAAGTCCACTATCGTTAGTTCACTCCATCATTATAATATTTTAATCTAGTAATTGACAAAAAAATACCTGAATGTTATATTTTTTAACGGTACTCATAAATTACATATGTTTAGTAGGAATTAAATTGGCTAACTAGAAAGCTAGAGGCTGGATATTTATATATCCAGCCTCTTTCTTTTAAATTATTTTTTTATAAAGGAGCGTAATGAAATGAAAAAAACAATCGGCTTACTGCTTACACTTACCATCGTATTATTAACTCTCTTTCTTGCGGGCTGTGGGAATTCAACATCTTCCCCATCGAAAGACAGCGAAGAACCGAAATTTGTGAATGGAAAATTAACAAAGGAATTCGAGCTCAAAACACCGACTTTTACCGGATTCAACGAATTTATCATTGCTGACTTGAAAGGCTTTTTCAAAGAAGTGAATATCAAACCGGTATATACCGGAGTTCTGGCCCAAGGCTCAAATCTAGCCCAATCCGTTATTAAAGGAGATAATGATCTGTTTGGCTCCGGGCATCCGACCAATATCGCCGTCGCCCGTAAAGCAGGCGCAAAAATAAAAATTGTACTGCACAGTATGGTTGACAGCCCAGAAAATAATAAACTGCATATGACCTGGCTTGATGGTTGAAGTCTGCCTGAAAGTTTGCAATAAAGGGTCCATATAAAATTCGAATCCTTTAAACCAGCCAATAATCAATCCTAACGGAATCGCTATCAGCAGTCCCAACCCAAAACCTAACAATGAGCGCTGCAGACTGATCAGGATATGTTTCTCAAGCTCTCCGGATAAAATAAGTGAAATAAGGGTTGTTATCACCTTAGAAAATGGGGGAAGAAAAGATTGATCCACCCATCCCAACCGAGGTGATATTTCCCAAATCAGCAAAAACACTGCTACACCTAGTAGCCGTCTTGATTCAAATATCATCGTTTTTATTTTATTAAAGTTCACAATAAAAACTCCTTCCCTATTCTAGTTCCATTATTTAAAATTAAAGAGGCAAAGCCCTATCCACAATAGATAGTAATGCTTTGCCTCCAGTATTCTGGTCAACTTTTTTATAAAGTTTTAGATAATCTTCAGCATTATATTCTCTAAAAATATATTTATACCTAGTATTTTTATAAGTTTTATAAACTATAATTATAGTATTATAAGCTGGAATCTTTGTCAATATATACGTATAAATGGATGATGTGAACTCGACGAAGCAGATCGCTATGGTGGAATGAGACAACCGTACTCGTACGCTGGCGATTCCTGCGCCCGGGCGAACCCTTCGGGTTCGGACCCCAAAACCATGTAGATGAAGAAGAGCCCCACTCCTTGGAGTGAGACTCTTCATCTTTATGGAGCCTAGGGGGATCGAACCCCTGACCTCATCGCTGCCAGCGATGCGCTCTCCCAGCTGAGCTAAGGCCCCATGTTAATATATCCGATATGTATAAATCGGCTTCTTCTTGATGTTCCGCATCATGTTGTCCCGCAGCCGACTTCTATATCATATAAAATTACGAGACCCATGTCAACAGTTTTTTTGAAAATTGTTGGAGACCAAATAAGATTACCGTATCAATAGGAATATGCGATAGACGAAAAGGACTGTTAAGCCTGGGCTTACAGTCCTTCCGTCTCCGCCGGATTTTTGGACAAGAGCGCCTTCAGTTCCTTCATGAACATATTGATGTCCTTGAACTGGCGGTACACGGACGCGAAGCGGACGTAAGCGACTTCATCCACCGGATAGAGCTGTTCCATCACGAGTTCGCCGATCTGCTGGCTCTCGACCTCGGCTACCGCGATGCCGCGCAGCGATTTCTCAACCTCGGAGACGATCATCTCGAGCCGCTCGACGGATACGGGTCGTTTCTCGCAGGCGCGGATCAGGCCCCGAAGTATTTTGTCCCGGCTGAACTCTTCACGGCTTCCGTCTTTCTTGATAACGATCAGAGGGGTTTCTTCCACCATCTCGAAGGTGGTGAAGCGCCGGCTGCACCTCTCGCACTCCCGCCTGCGGCGGATCGATTTATTTTCATTGGCCGGACGGGAGTCAAGCACTTTAGTGTTAGTATGGTCGCAGTATGGGCATTTCATGATCCGATCACTTCCTTTGCTAAGATTATGGGTATTCCTTTTCCAGAAAACACCTTTGATAATAAGTAATGAATGCGGCAAGTCCGGCGCATAATACAGTTACCAACCGATAGGAGGTGAACAGAAATGGCACAAGCAAGCAATGGTCAATCCAGCACCAATAACCTTGTCGTACCAAGAGCGAATGCGGCTTTGGAGCAACTGAAATATGAAGTTGCCCAAGAACTTGGTATCACTCTTTCTCCGGATGGATATCAAGGCAATAAAACTTCTTATGAGAACGGTTCGATCGGGGGTTACATTACGAAACGTCTGGTAACCCTGGCTGAACAACAACTGGCAGGTCAATTCCAATAATCTGCCAACATAAGCTTGCCGAAGAAGTGCCAAACGGTCCAGACGGCCGGTCGGCACTTCTTTTCTCATGGCATCGCTTAATGTACAGCTAAAACACGCCCCCGTAGATCTCCGTATATTGATTGTAGTAATAAATGACACGCTGTACATAGTGGCGGGTCTCGCCAAACGGAATATTTTTGATATCCTCTTGGCTTCCGTTCCATGAACCATCCGCGAGCCAGCGCTGAACCGTTCCGGGTCCGGCATTATAGGCCGCAATGACCGCTGTACGGTTGCCGTCGAACTGCCCGGATAAGGAATGTAAATACCAGGCGCCCAGCTCAATGTTGGCTGAAGGCTCGTTCTTGAGACGGCTCATCGATACATCAGGGAGCTTGGCCTGTTCAAGCGCCCACTTAGCTGTATCGGGCATCAGCTGCATAAGTCCGAGTGCTCCTTTTTTCGACTCGCGTCCGGTCTTGAAATTGGTCTCCACCCGGATGATTGCCGCCACAAGATAGGGGTCGACCTGATACGTGGAGCTGTGCTTGCGAATTTCTTCCTTAAAATAAATCGGATAAAACCAGGACATCCAGTTCGTGCTGAGAAACAATATGGCGGTAAAGCCGAGAAATAACAGCAGCAGCACTCTTTTTTTCAGGAGCCATTTCAGCATGGAAGACCCAGCCTGTCCCACAAAACGGCGATCTGCCGCTCGGTATCGGCAAGATCCCCGCTGTTATCAATGATGTAGTCGGCTTTGGAGCGCTTGAGCTCAATATCCATTTGCGAGTTCAGCCGGGCCTCAGCCTGATCCTGCGTTAACCCGTTCCGTCTCTTCAGACGCTCAAGCTGTACCTCTCGCGGAGCATAAACAACCAAGATCCGTTCAAACATATCATCCAGCCCCGACTCGAAGAGCAGCGGGATATCAACGATGATCAATCGCTCAGGCGTTTCCCGTTCCATTGCCTGCATCCGCTCCCTAGTTTCCCTTCGGATTACCGGATGGGTCAGTCCATTCAGAGCCTTCAGGGCTTCAGGATCGTGAAAGACGATGTCTCCTAATTTCGTGCGGTTCAACGTCCCGTCAGGAAGAAGTATCCCCTCGCCAAAATATTCGGTAACGGCGGCCAGCACTTCGTGTCCGGGGAGCATGATCTCCCGGGCAATGGCATCGGCGTCAATGAGCCTTGCCCCCTTCTTGATGAGAAGGGCGGACACGGTGCTTTTTCCGGAGGCAATTCCCCCGGTTAAGCCCATAATCATGTTTTCACCTCATAACAGCTTCAATATTCCTATTGCAATCAAGAGCAGCGCTGGCAGCACCGAAGCGTGCTTCATCCAGGAGGTTCCGGCAAAACGCAGCCCTGTATGGAGCCCCAGAAGCAATATACTGCCGCTGAACAGGGCGATAACGAGCGACGTCCAAAGCGGATTAAATCCAAGGAGCGCAGCTCCAAGGCCTGTTCCGAAAGCGTCCAGCGATAGGGCGACGCCCAGCACAAGCGCCTCTACCGGGGAAATGCTGCCCGATTTATCCATGTCAGCCGAGGACGGAGTGCGAAGGATTTGAACAACAATCCCGAGCCGCCGCAGCTCCAGGGAAAACACCGCAGATTTCTCCGGATCTTCCTCCCGAGTTTTATCCGTTACTGCCAGGCCATCCGGGCTTTGATTTTCCGCGTTTCCCGGCATCCCGCCAGTTTCCCCTTCCGTTCTCTCATCATCCCTTTGCACTACCAGCTGTACCAGCGACCAGCAGCCCATGATAAGGATAATCACCGCCCCGATCAGGGAAGCGATATGTGGCGAGACGACTTTGGACAGCAGCACGCCAACCTGCATCGAGACGCACATCACAACTCCGGAACAGAGCGAGATAATGAGTACGGAGGGCAGAGGTATTTTCAATTTGCGCAATCCGTATGTAATGCCGACACCGAAACCGTCCAGACTCAGAGCAAATGCCAACAGCAGCAGTGAAAAAATGGGGCTGATCACCCGCAATCCCTCCCGTGAAGAACCGAAACCTCCGATGCATAAAGACGGAAGTCGTCGAGTCACAAATGTAGCATTCTTCACACAGTATATGGGCGGTATGGGCTATGGGTGTCAACCTTTATGAAAGAATGTAAAACGCGAAGAAAACCGGAGGAATTCAGCGAAAAACTCCCCCGCAAAATACGGCTTTTGCCTACAAAATCTTCATCCTAAGCAGAGGTCTTCACATTAAAAGCAGCGGCTGGCAGCTTGGACAAAAATGCGTCCCGCGTCCGCCGACTACGCTCTTCTCAACCACGGACCCGCAGGAATAACAGGCTTGATCTTTGCGGCCGTAGATCAGCAGCTTGTGCTGATAGCTTCCGCTCACTCCCTGGCCGTTCACATAAGATTTGACGGATGAGCCGCCGGCATTTACCGCTTCCGTCAGCGTGGCGACAATCGCCTGATGCAGCCGGTTCAGTTGCTCTGCAGTCAGTGATTTGGCAGCCGTCTCCGGATGAATACCGGCCCGATGCAGGGACTCATCCACATAAATATTGCCGATGCCGACCACATATGCCTGATTGAGCAGCAGAGGCTTGATTTTTGTATTTTTCCCGGCTACCAGATCCTTAAACGCTTCGGGTGTAAATTCCGGGTCCAGCGGTTCCAGTCCCAGCTTGTTCAGCGGAGGAAGGCTGAGATCATCTCCAGGCAGGAACAAATCCATGGTGCCGAACTGCCTTACGTCCGTATAGCGCAGCTCAGTCCCATCCTCAAAATGAAAAATCACATGTGTATGTTTATCTAAAGGCTCTTCCGCAGCATACAATCCGTACCGGCCTTCCATCCGCAGATGGGAGACAAGCACCAGACCGTCCAGCAGAAAGCGCAAAAATTTGCCGCGGCGCTCCACACGCTCGATCGTATGGCCTTCCAGCATAGTTTCAAATACTCGAATATCGTCCGGACGCCGGATAATACGCGGCAGCCGGACGGTGACTTTCTGTATCTTTTTTCCTTGCACCAAGGTGTTCAGTGTTCTCTTGACGGTCTCTACTTCCGGTAATTCCGGCATGATGTCTTCACCTCTACTCCATTATACCGGATAAGCAAGGCATGCGGGGGCTTTTATTTTGCTTCATACCAGTTACTTCCATAACTTACCTCCGCCTTGAGCGGAACCGACAGCTTCAGCGCGCCTTCCATAACTTCAGGCACGAGCTTTTTCATCGTTTCCAGCTCGTCCTCCGGCACCTCGAACACTAATTCGTCATGCACCTGAAGCAGCATGCGGCTCTTCAGCTTACGCTCGAACAGGGCCCGGTCCATATGGATCATCGCCAGCTTGATAATATCGGCTGCGGTTCCCTGAATCGGTGTATTCATCGCCGTCCGCTCGGCAAAAGAACGCAGATTAAAGTTGCTCGCATTGATCTCCGGCAGATAACGTCGGCGTTCCAGCAGCGTAGTGACGTAGCCCGCTTTGCGCGCTTCGCGGACAATCTCGTCCATATATCGGCGTACGCCCTGGAACACCTCGAAATACTGCTCGATGAACCTTCCGGCTTCCTTCCGCGTAATATTCAGGTTCTGGGAAAGGCCATAATCGCTGATACCGTATACGATACCGAAATTGACCGCTTTGGCAGAGCGCCGCATGTTGCCGTCGACCGCTTCGGCAGGAACGCCGAATACGTCCATGGCCGTCTTGGTATGAATATCCATATCATGCAAAAAGGCTTCCTTCAGCCTTGCGTCGTCCGAAATATGCGCAAGCACCCGCAGCTCAATCTGCGAATAGTCGGCCGCCAGAATCGACCAGCCTGGCTCGGAGGGCACGAATACTTTACGGATTTTGCGGCCTTCCTCCAGCCGGATCGGGATGTTCTGCAAGTTCGGGAACTGGCTGCTCAGCCGTCCGGTCGCCGCAATCGTCTGACGGTAGAAGGTGTGCACCTTGCCCGTCGACGGGGCAATTTCCTTCAGCAGCCCTTCCACGTAAGTGGACTGCAGCTTCGCGAGCGTGCGGTACTGCAAAATCTTTTGTACGATTTCATGGTAAGGCTCCAGCTTCTCCAGCACCTCAGCATCGGTGGAATAGCCGGTCTTTGTCTTCTTGATAACAGGAAGTCCAAGCTTATCGAATAAAATCTCACCAAGCTGCTTCGTCGAATTCAAATTGAATTCCGTGCCCGCGATTTCATAGATTTGCTCAACGAGGCCCGAGATCGTGCTCTCAAATTCCCGGCCCAGCTCCTTGAGACCGTCCATATTGACGGCAATCCCCTGTTTCTCCATGTCGGCCAAAATGCGCGAAAGCGGCATTTCCAGATCGTGGAACAGCCCGGACATGGCTGTTTCGGTCAGATCCTGCTCCTGCTTCGGTACAAGGCCAAGCACAGACGCGCTCTTCGAGGCGACATGCGCGCCCAGAATGTCCAGCTCCGGCACTTTGTATTTGGCTCCCTTGCCAAATACTTCTTCGTCCGGCGCAAGGCGCGGCAGGCCGTATTTGGCGACAAGGTCGCTGAGGTTCTGGTTGGCCTCGGTCGGGTCGAGCAGATATGCTGCGAGCTGCACATCATGCGCCGCCCCGGCGAAGGGGATGCCCTGCCAGTGCAGCGCCAAGTCCGCGCGGTGCAGGTCGTAGCCGTTCTTCGGCGCATGCTCGTCGGCCAGCCAATCGCGCAAGCCCGCCGCGGCGCCGCTCTTCAGCAGCTCGAACGGCACAAAATAATGCCGCTCCAGCAGCGATAGCGCCAGGCCGATTACCTCGGCCCGGTGCGGGTTCTCGCCGTTCGTCTCCACATGCAGCGCCTTCACATCCGTCAGCGCGGCCGTAAGCTCTTCAAGCTCCGGCTCACCAGCAATGACGATGTCAAGCTGCACCGCTTTGGAGGACGACTCTTCGTTCACGGGGGCGCTCCCGCTCAAGGAAAGGCGCTCGAGCAGTGACTTGAATTCCAGCTTCGCCAGCGCAGGTCCGGCTGTGTCTTTCTTGAGACCATGGAAAGCCAAATCCTCCCAGGAATGTGTCAGCGGAACCTCACGGTATATGGTCGCCAGCTTTTTGCTCATAATGGCGTCGTCGGCATGCGCCTCCAGCTTCTCCTTCATCTTGCCCTTCAGCTCGCCTGTTCCCGCGATCACTCCCTCTACGGAGCCGAACTGGGCAAGCAGCTTGAGGGCAGTCTTCTCGCCGACACCCGGTACGCCGGGAATATTGTCGCTCGCATCGCCCATCAGCCCTTTGAGGTCGATGATCTGCTGCGGCGTCAAATCGTACTTATCACGGATCTGCTTCGGTCCATACAGCTCGATATCGGTGACACCCTTGCGAATCAGCGCAATGGTCGTATGCTCCGACGCCAGCTGCAGCATGTCCTTATCCCCCGATACGATCATCACCTGGCGTCCCGCTTCGTCCGCCTGCCGGGAGATACTGCCGATAATATCATCCGCTTCATAGTTCTCAATCTCAAACTGCGGCACGCCCAGGTCGCTAAGCAGACCTTTGAGGAGCGGGAACTGCTCCGACAACTCGGGCGGCGTCTTCTGACGGCCCCCCTTGTACTCCTGGTAACCTTCGTGCCGGAAGGTGACCTTCCCCGCGTCGAACGCGACGATCAGATGCGTCGGTTTATGCTCCTCAATCAGCCGAAGCAGCATTGTAGTAAAGCCGTACACGGCGTTGGTCTGCTGCCCTGCTGTATTAGTCAGGGGAGGCATGGCGAAGAATGCACGGTAAATGACATTATTTCCATCTATAAGAATCAGCTTGTCCATTTTGCACCTCGTCTTTTATTGCTTATCCTTTACATCTTACCACACGGCCCGGCAAAATAGCCCATCAAAGTGCCATTAGCGGCTTCAAAGCTTACACATTCTGTGAAAAAAGAAGAAAGCGCCCTCACCGCTTAGCGGCAATGATGCGCTTTCTCTTATAAACATATTCGGCGTATTCACCAAACGGCCTGGCCGTTTACTACATATTTAAATCCGGACGTTTACCTGTTACCAAGTAAACAACGCTTTCCCCAATGTTGGTCGCATGATCGGCGATCCGCTCGATGTACCGCCCAACCAGCGTAAGCAGCATCGCCTGAGAGACCGATTCGGACTTCTCACTCATATAGGTATACAAATCATTGATCATAGAGCTGTACAAATGATCGACCTGATCGTCGTCCATTGCCATTTTATGCGCCAGATCCGTATTCTCGTCCAGATAGGCGGTAATGGCTTCACTGGTCATGAGTGTAACAATTTCAGCCATACGGGGAATGTCAACCAGCGGTTTGATCAGATCCTGGCCTTGGATACGGAGAGTCACCTTAGCCACATCCAGCGCTAAATCGCCCATCCGCTCAAGATCGCTCGATATTCTAAAAGCAACGATTATTCTGCGTAAATCCTTGGCTACCGGCTGCTGCGTGACGATTAGACGCGAACCGATATCCATAATCTTTTCTTCCAATTCATTAAGATGAACATCAGCCTGCACAATTTCTTGTGCCCTGGATGTATCAAGCTTCTGCAAGGAAAGCACGGCTCCTTCGAGCGCGTCAATGACATGCTCAGCCATCTGCCGCAGCAGATTCCGCAGTTCCTCAAGATTTTTATCTAATTCCACTCTTCGAATCATAATTAGAGCGATCCTCCTCGAATCATTAGGTCATCCGGGCAGGCCAAGCACGCACTTCCCCAAGGGAAGCCGGCTTTATTAGCCGAATCTGCCGGAAATGTAATCTTCGGTGCGCGAATCTTTAGGATTCGAGAATAACTGCTCCGTATCCGCCGCCTCGACAATCACGCCGTTCAGAAAGAACACCGTTCTGCCCGAAACTCGAGCGGCTTGATGCATATTGTGCGTAACCATCACAATCGTATACCGGTCCCGCAGTTCCTGAACAAGCTCTTCGATCTTCTGTGTCGATACCGGATCAAGCGCGGAAGTTGCTTCGTCCATCAGCAGAATATCAGGTTGCACGGCAAGGGCTCTGGCAATACAGAGCCGCTGCTGCTGTCCGCCGGACAGACTAAGCGCCGATTTCTTCAGAAAGTCCTTCACTTCGTCCCAAAGAGCTGCTTGGCGCAGACTTTGCTCCACCAGCTCGTCGAGCTCGGCTTTGGGAGGCTTGCCATGCAGTCTCGGGCCGTAAGCAACATTATCGTATATCGATTTTGGAAAAGGATTCGGCTGCTGAAAAACCATCCCCACTTGCTTGCGCAAGCTCTCCACTTCTACATCGCCGCCGTAAATATCCTTGCCGCCGATCAGAACCTTTCCTTCGATCCGCGTTCCCGGGATCATATCGTTCATCCGGTTCAAGGTGCGCAGCAGCGTCGATTTACCGCAGCCGGACGGCCCGATAAACGCGGTAACCGCCTTCTCCGGAATTTGCAAATCCATGCCTTTAAGCGCATGAAAGGACTCGTAGTAGAGATCCAGCTTTTCTATATCAATGATGGTCTTCTTCTCTATGTCAATGACGGACTTCATTATATGTGTGAGTCTCCTTCTCATCATCTTCCGTACAATCATAAGCCATAATTGTAAATACCGCTCCAGAGAATTGTTAACGCTCTGTAAAATCACTCATCGTGAGCAGCTTTCCTTTGACCTCCAGAGCCCGGTCTGCACTCTGACGGACGAGCCGGCAGGCGGCTTCGTCCGCCTTCTCCACTGTGTAAACTGCCGTTTGGAGGCTTGCGAAGAGCCGCTTCGCGGCCGCTATTTCTTCCGCACTGCCGCCAATATCGTCTGCAGCGGCTCCAGTGAGCTCTGCGGTGCGGGCAGCCTGATCCCCAATGGTTCCAAGCAGCGAAGAAATGCTTGCTGTCAACAGCCGGGTATGACGGGCAAGGTTACGCACCTCATCAGCCACGACTTGAAAGCCCCGTCCTTGTTCACCGGCGTGGGCGGCCTCAATGGAGGCGTTCAGCGCAAGCAGTTCGCTGGTTGCGGCAATTCCGTCAATCTCTCCCGTCAAAGAAGCGCTCTCCGTCACATTCTTCAGCAGCTCCTCAACCTGGCTGCGCTGCTCGGAGATTCGCTCCTCAACCCGTAAATACGAAGTATGTACATGACCCAGCTTCCCGGAGCCGGCGCCAATCCACTGCTCCATACGGCTGCACTCTGCACGGGCCGTTTCGGCAGCAGACGCGGCTTCCTGCAGCGCCGACTCCATCTCGCCGACGTGGTCGCAGCTTCCTTCTACGGCAAGGCGGCGTTCCTGCTCCGCCCGCTCCTGAAGCCGTCCGGAGAGCGCCATCAGATCTCTCACCGTCAATACGCCCTTCAGCTTCCCATTCTCGGTGACGATAACGCAGTCGTAGAATTGCTCTTCCTTCCGCCGCAAGGCCCTAGCGATCAATTCGGAAGGGGGAGCCGAAGACTCCACCACAAGCGCATCTTTATCGGCAAAACGGGCTGCCGGACGTGAATAGAACAGCTCCGCCGAGAATCTGCCTGACAGCTTGCGGTGAAAATAATCCCGCATTAGAAGACCGGCTGGCCGATCCTCTTCGTCCCTGACGACCAGGCATGGAGCATTCAAGTTGTCGCGAAATACCGCCAGCGCCTCCAGGCACTCAAGATGCAGGTCGATCTCCGGAACGCTGATGCAGTAATCCTCAAGCGATATGGCGGAAGGTGGCGCTGATGCCGCCTCCCTTGCGAACTTTGCAGTGGCCGCGGAAGGTGGGTCTTGGGTCCGTGAAGCTTTCGTCCGCGCTGCATCGGGATGTACTGCGTCTAATGACAAGGCACCCGTCTGCGCCGCCTTCCTTTTTTGCCTGAGCAGATGTTCATTCCGCCCGATTTCCTGGCGTTTTATTGTAAGCTTGTCTTTTGCCGCCGCACCTTCGCTTATGTCCGTCCCTCCTCCGCTCAGCTTGCCTCTCTCTTCCTCAACCGTTGTGAGTGAACCCAATGCACATTCCTCCTGCATGACTATTATGTCCATAGCGTATCAACCAAATGTCATAGGAATATTTTCTTACCGTTAATGAAATGTGACTAATACTTCCTAATAAAAAAGAACCCCGGGCTCGGTTAAACGACCGGAGTTCTTTTTTTGTTAACAACCAGCTTGTAGCCGACTCCTCGGATAGAGTCGATATGGACCGACTCGGGGTCCAGTTCCAGCTTCTTGCGCAGCGAACTGACATGAACATCCACCGTGCGCTGCCCGCCGATGTAATCGAACCCCCAAACGGCGTTCATCAAATCATCTCTCGTCAATACAACGCCCGGTTTGCGGGCCAAATACAGCAGCACTTCAAATTCCTTCGGACGAAGATTAATGCTCTGTCCGCCCAAAGTCACCTCGTATCGTTCAGGATAAATTTCAAGCTGACCCAAAATAATGGTGGAATCATTCTCTGCGGTTCTGGGCTGCGGTTCTTCCGATATACCCGAGATACGGCGGAGTACGGCGCTGACTCTGGCAAGCAGTTCCGATACGCCGAAAGGCTTCGTCATGTAATCATCCGCTCCCGATTTCAACCCGCGGACGACATCTTCTTCGGTATTCTTGGCCGTCAGCACGATGATGGGCGTTGTAATCCCCTGACCGCGCAGTTTATCCAAAATATCAATCCCGTTCATCCCCGGCAGCATGAGATCCAGCACAATCAAATCAAAATGCTCCCTGACTGCCCGGTCATAGCCTGCCGTTCCGTGATCCTCATGTGCCACCTCATACCCTTCCTGCGTCAGATTGTAAGACAGCAGCCGGGCCAAAGTCGGTTCGTCTTCGATGACAAGCAATCGTTGTGCCATAGTTTCCCCCGTCTTCATAATTTTTGACAAGCCCATCATATCATCGGAATGTTATCACAGTGTAAAACATTTACGTAAGTCGCCCTGTTTACCCCTAAGTTTAACTTTTCGCTTCACAAAACACTGGAAATGCTAAAAGAATGGTCAGATTTCATTCTCCTGCAGCAGCGGCAGCTCCAGGGTGAATGTGGTTCCGATACCGAGATCGCTTTCTACAGAAATAACGCCTCGATGCAAATCCATCAGATGCTTGACAATCGACAATCCGAGTCCAGTTCCGCCTGAACTCCGCGATCTCGCTTTGTCCACCCGGTAAAATCGTTCAAAAATACGCGGCAGGTCCTTGCGGGGGATTCCCATCCCGGTATCTGTGACGGTGAATACAACCGTTTCCGTTCCGTCTTTTTTCTGCCGGTTCATCGCCCTCACCTTGACATTGCCGCCTTCATGCGTGTAACTGATCGCATTCGAAAGCAGGTTGAGGAAAATCTGCCGCAGCTTGTCCTCATCGGCTTCAATGAAGAGCTCTTCCGGCACCTCCGCGCTCAGGCTGATGCTTTTCTTCTCCGCTACCTTACTCATCGTTCCAAGCAGCGAATCGAAGAAGGTTGCCAGGTGGACCGGAGAACATTCCAACTGGACTCGTTTGGACTCGATTTTGGACAATTCCAGAATATCGCCGATCAAGCGGTTCAGCCTTTCGTTCTCATCATATATGATTTGTAAAAAAGAGTTCGCCGTCTTCTCATCCTTCACCCCGCCACCAAGCAGCGTCTCCGCGAATCCCTTGACCGCCGCGACCGGCGTCTTGAGCTCATGCGAGACATTGGCAACGAACTCGCTGCGCATTCTCTCCAGCCTTCGAATTTCCGTTACCTCTTGAAGCAGGAACAGCATGCCTTGATAAGAATCGTCCTGCGTCATCGGCACCCCGTCCAGGCGCATGATTCGCTCTCCCGAATTGTAGAAGCTCCGCTCCTCATGCACCGGCTCCCGGCGGAATAATCCGTCCTCCAAAATACGGGTCAGCTCGTAGTGGCGCTTCAATTCACGGAAGGAGCGGCCGACCAAGTCCTCCGCATTCACGTCCAGCATCTTCTCAGCCGCCTTGTTGAGCAGGGCGATTTCTCCCCGATCATTCACTAGCAAGATGCCGCCGGTCATATTATCAAGCACGCTCTGCAGCAGGTTCTCATTATCGCGTATCGTGCGCAGCTGGGTCTGCAGACTGTCCGCCATCACATTGATCGCGGTCGCCAGCTGGCCGATTTCATCCCTTCGGTTCAGGGATACCCGAGCGTCGTAATCAAGATCGGTAATCCGGCGGGCCACACGGGTGATCTGCTCCAGTGGCGATGTGAAGCTGAGGGAGACACGATAGCTGACAATAGCCGCCGCTATGAACAGCAGCACAAGTCCGCCCGCCATAATCGTCCAAGCCCTGTTCACTCCTTGTTCGACACTGTCAAGGGACAGGGACAGGCGGATATATCCGTTGAAGTTTCCGTTCTGTGAGGATACCTTCTGGGCAACATATAGCATATTTTTCTTCATCGTGTCACTGTATCGGATTGCCCGGCCAATCCCGTCTTTTGCCGCAATAATCTCTTCTTGACGATTGGAGTGATTGTCCATTAACTGCGGATTCCTCTCCGAATCTCCAATTACTTTTCCCTCTTGTGTAATAAAGGTAACCCTCGAATTCGTGAGTTTACCAATACTTTTGGCCTGTCCGGTATAATAATTAATCGCATCCGGAGCGTTCATATCGCGGAATTCCATCGTGCCCACGAGCAGATTTATTTCCCGGGACATATGATCTTCAAGCGCTGCAACATGGGAATTCTTGAACAGATGCGCCATCGTGAAGCCCGCTCCAATCATGGAAATTCCGATCAAAGTCATTAGTATTAACGAAAGACGGACTCGAAATGGTTTCATTCGGCACATGCCTCTTTCTATGCTTTACTATACTGCTTTACTCTATCGTAGCCCGATTTCGGTGAAATTGCCAGTGCAAAAGCATACCATGTAAAACCAAAAATCGGAGCTCCAGACGTTAATACATCTGTGCTCCGATCTGCTACATATGATCATTATCATAGTCCATACAGCGCCTTACTTAAACACCGCTTCACGGAATAACGCCAATTTACTGGCGGAGTCTTTCTCAACGTCGGCATGCAGGCTGTTGCCGTGGGAATCCATGGTCACAATCGCCGCAAATCCGTCTATCGTCAAATGCCACATCGCCTCGGGGATGCCGAATTCGAGAAAATCGACGCCGTTCACTTTCTTGATGCATTCGGCGTAATACTGCGCCGCTCCGCCTATCGCATTCAGATAAACGCCGCCATGATCATGGAGCGCCTGTAGCGTCCCCGCCCCCATGCCGCCCTTGCCGATGACGGCCCGGATGCCGAATTTCTTGATGATGTCGCCCTGGTACGGCTCCTCGCGGATGCTCGTCGTCGGCCCGGCCGCCTTCACATGCCAGCCCTCCTCATCTTTAAGCATGACGGGACCACAGTGGTAAATGACCGCCCCGCTTAGATCAACCGGAGACTCATGGTCGATTAAATACTTATGCAGAGCGTCGCGGCCGGTGTGCATTTCGCCCGACAGGATGACCACATCGCCGACACGCAAGCGGCGTATATCTTCCTCGCTAATCGGCGTCGTCAGTCGGATCTCCCTTGCACCGCCTGCCGTATCTGCGCCAACCGCAGCAGAACTTTCGGCAGCCGCGGGTTGGACGGCCCGTTCGCCGGAGTTTTCGGCTTCCGGAGTATCCATATCTGGCGGCGTTTTCGCTGCGACCGCTCCTACGGTAATGCCGGAGCCCCGCTCATACAGCCACTCCCGGATATCCCCGGTAGCGGTGTCGATCAGTACGCCTTGGCGGCGGAACGCCCAGCAGTTGTAGGCGACAGAAACGAAGAAGCTCGCAGGAAGCCGATTCATCACCCCAACTTTACAGCCGAGCAGAGTCACTTCTCCCCCGAAGCCCATAGTGCCGATGCCGAGCTTATTGGCATTCTCCATAATATAATTTTCCAGCTCAAGCAGCTCCGGGATCGGATTCATATCATCCGCCTTGCGAAACAGCTGCTTCTTCGCCAGCTCATATCCGGAAGTCCGGTCTCCGCCAATACCTACTCCGATAAATCCCGCGCTGCAGCCCTGCCCCTGAGCCTGATAGACAGCATGAAGAATGCATTTGCGGATACCGTCAAGATCGCGTCCGGCTTTACCCAGTCCTTCCAGCTCGGCAGGAAGGCTGTACTGTATGTTCTTGTTCTCGCAGCCGCCTCCCTTGAGGATGAGCCGCACATCAACATGCTCTTCTTCCCACTGCTCGAAATGAATGACCGGTGTGCCTTCGCCAAGATTGTCGCCGCTATTCCCGCCTGTGAGCGAATCGACAGAGTTGGGCCGCAGCTTGCCGTCCCGGGTCGCCCGGACAACGGCTTGACGGATATCACGCTTCATTTCGAGCTGATTCACGCCTATCGGCGTATGTATGACAAAAGTAGGCATGCCCGTATCTTGGCATATAGGGGAGACCTGAAGCTCGGCCATGCCGATATTTTGCGCAATTGTAGCAAGGGCCAGTCCCGAACGTGTATCTTTATCTTCGAGCGCCCGTCCCGCAGCTATCGCCCGGCGAACGTCGCCAGGCAAGTTGGTGGAGGTCTCAACGATCAGATCATACACACTGTCTTCGAACTTCCGCATCATCAATACACTCCTCTTAAGTCCAGGGTTTAGATGGCTTTCATTTTGTATCTATCATATCATACCGGTACAATCCTATAAAAAAAACCAACCCTCCGCAAATAGGAAGGTTGGCTTGAACTCTTAAACTCTTGAACTCCTCCGTCAGCGCACGGAACTTTCGGCAAGAATATCCCAGTCTTTGAACACCGGCTGAAGCCCGCTGCCGTACAGCATATCCCTGATTTCCGGCACGCTTCGGCTGTCGGATATTTCAAACTGCGGCGTTCCGCCGTCACTGGTATGCCCGCCCACCTCTGTCGAGACGCCTGCCGACATTTTGGTTACCCCCAAGTGCACAAGGCGGTCCCGCAATTCAGCGGGTTCTCTTGTGGACAAAGTAATGCCGGAACGGGGCAGGAACAGCCGGTACGCCAGTATAATCTGTACCAGCGCGCGGTCGGTCACGTCCGATTCGGGGTTAAAGCTTCCGAGATAGGGACGGAAACGCGGGGGAGACAGGCTAATCTCACAGCCAGGATAACGGTCCTGAAGATAACTTGCGTGCATCGCCGTCATGAACGCTTCCTGCCGCCAATCGTACAAGCCGAGCAGCGCGCCGATGTTGACGGAGCGGAAGCCTGCTTGACAGCCGCGCTCCGGAGCATCCAGGCGGGCCCGGAAATTGCGCTTCGGGCCTTTAACATGCAGCTTGCGGTACGTCTCCTGGTGGTACACCTCCTGAAATAGAGTTAATCCGTCCACGCCCGCATCGGCCAATTCTTTGTATTCCTCCATCGACAGCGGATTGACCTCGATGCTGATGGAAGAGAAATACTTTCCGAGCACCTTTACGCAATCTTTAACGTAACCGACCGGAGAGTCTTTGCGCGATTCCCCTGTCAGCAGCAGAATATGGCGTAGTCCGCTAGAGGCAATTGCCGCCGCTTCCGCTTCAACTTCTTCCAACGACAGCTTCTTGCGCGGAAAATCATGAATGGCGCTAAAGCTGCAGTACGTACAGTGGTTGACGCAATAATCCGCTACATACATTGGCGTGAACAGCTGAACGGCATAGCCGAAATGCGAGCGGGTGATGCGCTGCGCTTTTTGCGCCATTTCTTCCAAATGGTGGCCGGCGGCCGGTGACAGCAAGGCAAGCAGATCTTCCTTATCCAGCTTCTCCTTGGCCAGCGCCCGCATGACATCGTCCTTCGTGTACTTTTTCCACAATTCCTTAAAGGGAATACGCTCCAAGTTCGTCAGCGACTCAAAAAAGCTCAACAGTCTCAGTCCCCCTTCCTATACGTTCAAGAAACCGGTCAAAGGCGAAGAAGCTTCCGCCTCCTGCTGAACCGGGCCCAGCCCGGCCAGATACGCCTGCCGGCCGGCTGCAACCGCGCCGCGAAAAGCTTCCGCCATGCCAAGCGGATCACGGGCTGTGGCAATCGCCGTGTTCAGCAGCACGGCGGCCGCGCCCATCTCCATCGCTTCCGCCGCCTCCGACGGACGGCCGATTCCGGCATCCACAATGACCGGCAGGCCGGCCTCTTCAATCAAGATGCCGATCAGCTCCTTCGTCCGGAGGCCCCGGTTGCTTCCGATAGGCGCGCCCAGCGGCATCACCGCCGCCGCGCCCGCGTCTCTCAACCGGAGAGCCGCAGACAGGTCCGGGCTCATATAGGGAAGGACGACGAAGCCTTCGGCGGCCAGAATTTCCGTAGCACGGATCGTCTCCAGATTGTCCGGCAGCAAATATCTCTGGTCGTTAATGACTTCGATCTTCACCCAGTTCCCCATCCCTGCCGCTCTGGCCAAGCGAGCGATACGCACGGCTTCTTCTGCGGTCCGCGCACCGGAAGTATTGGGCAGAAGGGTCATCTGCTGCGGAATATGGCTCAGAATGTTCTCCTCCCGCGAAGATGGGTCGACTCTTCGAAGCGCCACGGTAATTACTTCGGAGCCGGAACGGGCGATTACCTCCGGAATCAGCGTATTGCGGCTGTATTTGCCGGTTCCGATGAACAGACGGCTGGATAGGGCTTTGCCCCCGATATGTAATGCATCCTGCATAATAATAATCCTCCCCTATTCGGTTAATAGAATGCTTGATAGTTAGCCAAAATAACGGTGATACAGCGACCGGGCTTCGGCGGGATCACCCGTTCCGTGAACGAGCACCCTGCCATCGGGAAAGATCGCCATACGGTGCTGCTCCAGTGTCAAAGACAGCATAAAGGGATTCCGCTCCGCCCGGCCATAGGCGGACAGCCGCCGCTCCCACTCCTCCAGATCAAGTCTCATCTGGCTTGGCGGGCGAATCTGCACCGTATCCCGCCCGCAGAGTACGGCCGTTCTGGAATGACTGCCCGGCGATAAATAAGGATAAGTGCGTTTAGCGCCGCAGGACGGGCAGTCGGCGCGCTTCAGCTTGGACGTATCTACCGACGAGTAACGGTTCGTCCATAGATCGAAAGAGACCAGTGTCCCGCGCAGCGCGCTAACGTTCCCTGACAGCCACTTCAGCGCTTCGGCCGTCTGGTAGGCAGCCGTCATCTGCACGGCGGGACCGATTATCCCCACCGTGTCGCAGGTATCCCCTCCGGCTGGGACACTGTCCAGCAGACAGTGAAGACAGGCGCTCTGCCCCGGAACAATCGTCATTGAAATGCCGTAGCTGCCGGTGCAGGCGCCATAGATCCAGGGGATACCGTCTCGCGAGGCAATATCATTTACGATCATCCGCACCTCGAAATTGTCCGCCGCATCAAGAATTAGGTCGATCCCTCGGGTATAGAGGCCGATCTCCTCCGCAGTAATATCCGCAACGATGCCTTCAACTTCCACAGAGGAGTTAACGCTGCGAAGCCTGCGGGCGGCAGCTACCGCTTTGGGAATCCGCTCAGCCGCATCCTGCTCGCTGAACAAATTTTGACGCTGCAGGTTGCTCCACTCCACATAATCCCGGTCGACGATGGTCACCTTGCCCACACCCGAGCGCACCATCGTCTCCGCGCATGCGGAGCCAAGCGCCCCAGCGCCAATAATCAGAACCTTCGCCTGCGCCAGCTTTTTCTGGCCCTCGGCTCCAATCCCGTAAAACCGTTCCTGCCTGCTGTATCTGTCCTCTCCGGCGAAATTCACCGGCCTCAGCCTCCTCCCACAAAATGCACCAGCTCGATGCGGTCCCTGTCGGCAAGGGGGACCGTTCCGAAATCATCCCTGCCCACGATCATGCCGTTCAGTTCAACAATCATCTTCCGTTCCTTCCATTCGGGGCGGCTCAGCAGATCCGCAAGCGTAGCGCAAGCCTCGTCCAGCTCGGTCTCGTTCCCGTTGATATAGAGTTTCATTGCCCTCACCTCCTTTCATATCCGGCTTCTTGAGCGGCAGCCCGGACGGCAGCACGGTAAGACTTTGCGGCCGCCACAGGATCGGACGCGCCGCAGATGCCCGAGAGTACGGCAATGCCCGCCGCGCCGCATGAAATCACCTGTCCTGCATTGCCCGGTTCAATGCCGCCAATCGCAATGACCGGAACCCGGCAGGCACGCACGGTTTCCGCAAGCCTGTCCAGTCCCCTCCCCGGGAGACCCGGCTTGCTGGCCGAGGCGTATATATGCCCGAAGAGGCAGTAATCCGCCCCTTCGTCTGCGGCAGCAGCTGCTTCATCCGGGGAATGGACGGAACGGCCAATGCGCAGGCTCTGAGACAGCTTGCGGGCCGCAGCGGCCCGGAGGCTGTGCCCCGCAAGCTGAACGCCTCCGGCGCCAGAGGCCAGCGCAACGTCCAACCGATCGTTTACGACGATTTGTTCAGGGCGTATCCCAAGGCTGCGCATCTTCTCGACCGCTGCGTACAATTCTTCCGCTGTGCGCGTTTTTTCCCGCAAATGAATATAGTCTACAAAGGGACCTACGGCCGCAGCGATAAAGATAAAGCTGTCCATTAACGTCCCGCCGCCGGATATGAGATGAATTTCGGGGTCCTTTGACTTTGGCGGACACATAGCCCTATTCGCCTCCTGTGTTTATTTGTCATAAGCAGCACAAAAAACCGCCCTCCCGAAGGAAGGCGGCCGGAAACTGCAAATGGGATCGAGCCTTGACAGGCCCGGATGCAGATATTCACTCTCCACTTCCCTACGCTGGTATAAACCAGATCAGGTTCAAAGGGTCCGAACCTTGCGTTCGTCTCAGCCTTGCGGCACCCCTAGTGTTCACGCTATGCAACTATTGATCTTTCACAGCGTATCATAAATTTCCTTTTCATACCACCTTTTCATGAAAAAGCCCCAATCCGCGTGATTTGGATCGGGGCTTGCATATTCAGCAGAAATCCTCTGGGATACGTTAAGAGTCGTCAACCGTTAACGATTTCGCCGCCATTCACATGAATAACCTGTCCGGTTACATACGATGAATCATCGGAAGCCAGATAGACAAAAGCCGGAGCCAGTTCTTCAGGCTGTCCCGGCCGTTTCATTGGCTGTGTTCCGCCGAACTCACTGACCTTCTTCTCGTCGAAGGTGGACGGAATGAGCGGCGTCCAGATCGGACCCGGCGCGACCGCGTTGACACGGATGCCTTTATCCACCAAATTCATGGCGAGTGAACGCGAAAAGCTGAGGATCGCCCCTTTGGTGGACGAGTAGTCCAGCAGTTGAGGATTTCCTCTGTAAGCCGTAATCGACGTCGTGTTGACGATCGTCGAGCCATGTTTCAAGTAGGGCATAGCCGCTTTTGTCAAATAGAACATCGAGAAAATATTAGTGCGGAACGTCCGCTCCAGCTGCTCGGAGCTGATATCCTCGATTCTTTCTTGCGGATGCTGCTCCGCCGCATTGTTAATAAGAATATCCAGCTTGCCCAGCCCTTCCACTGTTTTGTTGATAAGATCCTGGCAGAAGACTTCGACGCCGATATCGCCGGAGACGAGAACACATTTGCGTCCTTCCTGTTCGACCTGGCGCTTCGTCTCCTCTGCATCGGAGTGCTCATTGAGATAGGAAATGACTACATCGGCCCCCTCCTTGGCAAAAGCAACAGCTACCGCGCGGCCGATGCCGCTGTCTCCGCCTGTGATCAGCGCCGCTTTACCGAGAAGCTTACCCGCCGCTTTGTATCCCGCCGGTTCGTATTTAGGCCGGGGCGTCATCTCCGATTCCAGACCGGGCCTACGATCCTGATGCTGCGGCGGCAATGTCTTTTGGGCTTGCTGATTACTCTCAGACATATTTCATTCTCCTTTCGAAAAGTTGTAAAATATAGACTTTCCTTAGGATGTCTTTGGGATGTGCAATTATTCGTTCCTGCTCACAATAACCAAACACCCGCCTCCAAATGGAGACGGGCGACGTGGGCCGGGCTTTAGCTAATTTTCAAATAATCTCATCAAAAACCATAAAGAAAACCATAACCAGCAAGCACACCGCGAGCAGCGCGCTTAACGTGCGGATTTTGCCGGTTTCGCGGGAGACGTCTCGGCTCTGCTTTATGCCTGAGGCCGCAAGCCGCAGTGGCTTGCTCATAATGCCGCCCAAAGCGAACATGGCGAGCAGCAGCAGTGTAACTATAATCATCCACGGGACCGAGTACTCGCCTTTGGTCATCATGTAGCCGCCGGTAAGCAGTTGAATGACCAAGCCATATTGGGCAACGCGATTAAACGCGCCGATTGCGCTCAGCGAACCCTCCTTGGCTGCGGAAGAAAGCTTCTCTGTCCGGCCTAGAATGAAAGGCAGCACCAGGTAGAAACCGAGTGTCAGCGTGCCAATCATATGTAAGAACATTAAAACGCTCCAGTTCATACCATATCCCTCCCGATAAATCTATGACATAAGTTATATCAATAAATATTATAAACACTAATTGCTTAATCTCAAAAGAAAAATCCCCATTTTATCATAAATAAAATGGGGATACGTTCATACTTTTGTCAATTCTGAGCGAGCATCAGAGCCGTGTTGGCGCCGGTAAAACCGGCGCCAACGACTGTAATCTTGTAACGTTTGATGCTCAATGAATCGACCTTCCTACATATGCTGGATCACTTGGTCAGCGAATTCGGAGCATTTCAGCTCTGTCGCTCCCTCCATCAACCTTGCGAAATCATAGGTTACCGTTTTGTTGTTGATGGCAGTTCCCATACCTTTGTAGATCAGATCGGCGGCTTCCTGCCAGCCCAAATGCTCCAGCATCATGACGCCGGACAGAATGACCGAACCTGGATTAACAACGTCCTTGTCCGCATATTTAGGCGCCGTACCGTGGGTGGCTTCAAAGATAGCATGCCCGGTCACGTAGTTGATGTTCGCACCCGGAGCAATGCCGATCCCGCCAATTTGCGCCGCAAGTGCGTCGGACAGATAGTCACCGTTAAGGTTCAGCGTCGCAATGACGTCAAAATCGGTCGGACGGGTCAGCACCTGCTGCAGCGCGATATCGGCGATGGCGTCCTTGATAATGATCTTGCCATCCTGCTCCGCCTGCTTCTGAGCCGCATTCGCCGCGTCGGCGCCTTCGCGCTCCTTGATTACATCGTACTGGTTCCAGGTAAACACCTTGTCACCGAACTCCTGCTCGGCCACTTCATAGCCCCAGTTCTTGAACGCGCCCTCAGTGAACTTCATAATGTTGCCTTTGTGCACAAGCGTAACGCTCTTACGGCCGTGCTTAACCGCGTATTCCACAGCGGCGCGAACGAGACGCTTCGAGCCTTCGGAGGATACCGGCTTGATGCCGATGCCCGATGTTTCCGGGAAACGGATCTTGCTTACACCCATTTCTTTTTGCAGGAACTCGATCACTTTCTTAACCTGCTCTGTCCCTTCCTGGTATTCGATGCCGGCGTAAATATCTTCCGTGTTCTCCCGGAAAATGACCATATCGACCAGCTCCGGACGCTTAACCGGGGAAGGTACCCCGTCAAAATACCGCACCGGACGCAAACATACATACAAATCGAGCTCCTGGCGCAGCGCCACATTCAAGGAACGGATGCCTCCGCCGATCGGAGTCGTCAGCGGCCCTTTGATGGCAACGATGTACTCGCGGATCGCTTCGAGCGTATCGTTCGGAAGCCATTCTCCGTATGTATTATACGCCTTTTCTCCGGCAAACACTTCATACCAGGCAATCTTCTTGGTTCCGCCGTAAGCCTTATCCACCGCCGCATCCAGCACCCGTTTGGAGGCTTTCCAAATGTCGCGGCCCGTTCCGTCGCCTTCAATGAAAGGGATAATCGGATTACTAGGAACCTGCAGCTTGCCATTGTCAATTGTGATTTGTTCGCCTTCTGTCGGCAGTTCATACTTTTCGAGTTTCAGCATTAGTGTATAATTCCTCCTTAAATGTTGGTGTGCGGCATACGCTTCTCCCAGCTTTAAGGGTGGGAAAATGAAATCAGGGCTTTAAGAAGCGTATGCCATTATAGCGGCTAATCATCTGTCGCCAGCGTCCTTCCGCTCAGGACAGGCATGCAGAAAAAAGGCTGCTTATCTTTCGTTGACCGGAACGTATTTTTGCTCCACAAGACCCGTGTATTCCGCGCGCGGACGGATAATGCGGTTGTCTTCGTACTGTTCGAGAATGTGAGCGGTCCATCCCGATACCCTGCTGATGGCGAAGATCGGCGTAAACAGCTCGCGGTCTATGCTTAATTGAGTATACACGGACGCGGAATAAAAATCGACATTGGGCTTAAGGCCTTTCTGCCCGGTTACCAATTCTTCAATCTTCACGGACATGTCGTACAGTGTCGTATCGCCCTTGATTACGCCCAACTCGCGCGACATTTTCATCAGGTGCTTCGCGCGCGGATCGCCGTTCTTGTAGACACGATGCCCGAAGCCCATAATTTTCTCCCTGCGGTCCAGCTTGGCGCGGATATAAGGCTCTACATTCTCAAAGCTGCCGATTTCCTCCAGCATTTTCATTACAGCTTCGTTCGCTCCGCCGTGCAGCGGACCTTTAAGCGCACCGATTGCCGAGGTGACTCCGGAGTAAATGTCAGACAGCGTCGCAACCGTTACCCTTGCGGTAAAGGTCGAGGCGTTCAGCTCATGGTCGGCATGCAGCACAAGCCCTGTGTCGAGAGCCTTGACCGATACCATATCGGGCTGCTCGCCCCGGAGCATATACAAAAAGTTCTCGGCAATGGAGGCGCCAGGCTTGGGAGCGACAGGCTCCAGCCCTTTGCGGATGCGCGCCAGCGCCGCCACAATCGTCGGAATTTGCGCCTGCAGCTTCACTGCCTTGATTTCATTGGCGCTGCGGCTCATATCATCGGCAGCCTCATCGTACAGCGCCAGACTCGATATGGCGGAGCGCAAGGCGGCCATCGTATTGGCATCCTTCGGATACAGCTTCATCTGCGCGATAACCTGCTCCGGAATCGCCGCAAAATCGCTCAGGTCCCGCTTCAGTTTCTCCAGCTCGGCCGTGGTAGGCAAGCTGCCGAACCAGAGCAAGAAGGCCGTCTCTTCGAAGCTGGCATTTTCGGCAAGATCATCGATATCATAACCGCGGTAAGTGAGCACGCCGTCCACAATTGAACTGATGGAGGAAGCAGCCGCAACAATGCCTTCCAGTCCCTTTATAACTGTCATTGTAAAATCTCTCCTTTTGCCAACTGAGGGTATTTAGAGGTGAAAACCTGTGAAAACATTTACAATTTAAAGTAGTTAAAAAATGATAGCGTATTAATTAAGCCTGCTGCCCAGAAGGTTGATGAAATAATAGGTCAATCCAAAAAAATAGAGCCTTTAATTATCATACCGGAAATTGTAGATTACGTGAACTATATGGAAGCTTTGCGGCGCATCAAATGATTTTATCGGAGAGATAGAAAATTGCTTCCTTGCGAGCGTTTCATGTATGCACCTTCAGTTTACACGGGCCGAAAAAAGGGATGATTTCCCTTTTACCGGAATATACATTAGGACGAGGACGAGCATTATAAGAGCCGTTCATTTCCGCATAAAGAAAGGAGAATCGGCATGGACAGCCTGACGCTGAAGAGGCTGCTGAGAGGCCTATGGGTCGTTTTGGCCGTCATTCTTGTTCTCTTCTGCCTCTATGTACTGCTTCCGCTGCTGTATCCGCTGTGCCTCGCCTGGCTGCTCGCTTACAGCATACGCCCGGTCGTAGAAGGCCTAAAGCGGCTTCGGCTGCCGTCATGGCTTGCGGTCATCCTCTCGCTTGCGCTTTATATCGGCTCCGCTGGGCTTGTGCTTACCGCGCTTGTTACCCGGCTGGTGAAAGAACTGGCCGTTCTTGCCCAATCCTTCAATCTTCACGCGCCGCAGTGGCATGAACTGCTTCAATCCTGGAGCCGCAGCGACCGCCTTCAAAATATCATTAACCAAATTAACCAGTTCTACAACAGCAATCCGGATTATCACGCCACGATCGACAGCCATATCAGCAAAACGACGGAATCGATCGGGGTTGCCGCGACCAATCTCGTTACCGGCATCTTCAATCTGATTCTTAAAATAATCGCTTCCCTCCCATCGCTCGGAACAGTCCTCATTGTCGTCGTTCTAGCTGCCTTTTTTCTCGCCACAGGATGGGAGCGGCGGAGCCGAATACTGTCAGATTGGCTGCCGGACGGATTTCGCAGCACAGCGGCGAAAATCTTCAGCGATCTGCGGAGAGCGTTCTTCGGTTATCTGCTTGCGCAGCTTGTCTTAATCTCGATTACTGGAGTCATTGTTATCGCCGGCCTGATTCTTCTGGGTGTCAAATCGGCCTTCGTTCTTGGACTGATGATCGGTCTTGTCGATCTGATGCCCTATCTTGGCGTCGGTATCGTAATGATTCCGTGGGCTCTCTATTCCTATATGACAGGTGATATGCCGCTTGGCATCGGTCTTTCCGTGTTGTATGGCATCACTTTGATTACCCGTCAGGTGCTGGAGCCCAAGCTCGTGGCCAGCAGCACAGGTCTCGACCCGCTTGCCATGCTGATCGGCATGTTCGCCGGCCTGAAGCTGCTCGGTGCAGCCGGCCTGATTCTCGGTCCGGTTGCGCTTGTGATCCTTGGCGCCTTGTGGCGGGCGGGTGTCTTCCGAAGTCTCCATTCCTATATTCTAAATGGCAGACTGCACTAAGGAGACGGCCCCGCAAGAGCTGCCTGCCGCTCTAAGCCGGCATAACGCCTCTAAATCTGTACGTGCACAAACGCGGCCATATGAAACGATAAAAAGAGCGAAAGCCGCATGATGATCAGACGGTCTTCGCTCTTTTGGGTAAAGTTTAAGTGCCGGTTATCTCTTATAATAGGTAAACGTGCCGTTCTTCATTTTTTTCTCAATCCACTTCAGCAGAAATCCGAGGTACAGAGGCCGGGTCAGGGGAAAAACCAAGGTGAAGCCAATAATGTCCGTGATAAATCCCGGTATAATCAGCAGCAGTCCCCCGAAAAAGATGCATAACCCGTCCAGCATCGTCCGGCCCGGAATCCTGCCCTCTTGCATTTGCTGCCTGCTGTCCTGCAGTACCTTGCTGCCCTCAAAACGCATCATCAGAAAACCGATGAGTGAAGTCGAGATCAGCAACAGCAGCGTCTTGGACGCTCCGAACCAGGACGATACCAGGATAAAGCCGAATAGTTCTGTAGCGGGAATAATAAACAACGCCGCCCACAGCCAATTTCTTTTAATCATATCGTCCTCTTTTCTTTGCGCAGCGCCGTTACGATTGCACCGTAAACTTCTGGCAGTGTTCTGTCCAGCCGAACGGGCCTGAGCTCCCGGTTTACCCAGGCATGGCCGGTGGAGCCGGTAACCAGCAGTTCTCCGGCAGCCGAGGCTTGAAAGCCCTCAGCAAATGACGCCTCATTATTGTTATGCAGAACAGCGGCATCCGATCCATACAAGCGGGCGCCGGTCAGTTCCGGGCCGGATACCCGCCGCACCTCATACTCGAAAGTTAGCCGAAGGGGCGTAAACGACGACATGCGGGCATAGACGGCGATTGTATCATCATATTTTGCGGACCGTTTGAATTGCAGCTCTGCCGAGGTGACCGGAAGCAGCATGCCCCGGTTCTCCAGTTCAAGATAGGAAAAGCCGAGTTCGCGCAGCATTTCGGTCCGCCCGATTTCAAACCAGTTCAAATAATTGGAATGGTATACCACACCCATCTGATCGCTCTCCTGGTAACGGACCCTCAAGGAGGCGGCATGCCAGGGGCCCGGCAAAAAATCTTGGGTTTCCACGCATGATCTCCTCCTTTCCCTTGATTTAAAATAGCTTATTCAGCCTTAGATTTCAAGTTGCGCGCTAAGTCCTTCAGCTGTCGCAGGCAGCTTTCTGTGGGAGCACCGAAGCCGAGCATCATCCGGATACTCCCATAGGTGGAAATGGTATTGAATCATTTCCAAGCAAAAAGCAATGGCATTTTCTGCCATTGCTTTTTATTTCAAATCTTATAGCTTGCAATATTGCTAGACTTCAATATGCGGGTATCAGCAAATTAGTCGGCAATTTGCTCCACTTTTACCAGGTTCGTAGAACCGGAATGTCCGAGCGGAATACCTGCAGTAATCACAACAAGGTCGCCTGCTTTGACAACACCGGAATCTTTGCCGCCTTGAACAGCGGTTTCCAGAAGCTCATCGGTGGACGAAGCCGGCGATCCCTTAACCGGAGTTACGCCCCATACGAGAGCCAGTTGACGCATTGTTCTTTCCTGAGTCGTTACCGCGATGATCGGAGATACCGGACGGTACTTCGATACTACGCGGGCGGTATGTCCGCTGACCGTGGAGGAAATGATCGCTTTGGCACTCAGATCCAGCGCCGAGATGGCTACGGATTGGCTGATTGCTTCCGTTACTGTCGTTTCTTGAGCAATTTGCTGCTTCAGGAAGATTTCACGGTGATTCAGCGCGGATTCCGCTTTTTCGGCGATACGGGACATTGTCTGTACCGATTCTACCGGGTATTTACCTGCAGCCGTTTCGCCGGACAGCATGATAGCGTCGGTTCCGTCGAAAATGGCGTTGGCCACATCACTCGCTTCTGCGCGGGTTGGACGCGGGTTGCGCTGCATGGAATCGAGCATTTGCGTAGCGGTGATTACCGGTTTGCCTGCAATGTTACATTTTTGAATCATCAGTTTCTGTGCGAGCGGCACATCTTCCGCCGGAATTTCCACGCCAAGGTCGCCACGGGCAACCATCAGGCCGTCGGACACTGCCAGAATTTCGTCAAGGTTATCGACACCCTGTTGATTTTCAATTTTGGAGATGATTTGGATATGGCTCGCGTTATGCTTCGCGAGAAGATCGCGGATTTCCTTAACATCGCTGGCTTTGCGAACGAAGGAAGCGGCGATAAAATCGATGTCCTGTTCGATCCCGAAAATGATATCATTGGTGTCTTTCTCCGTAATACCCGGCAGGGAAATGGCAACTCCAGGGACGTTAACGCCCTTCTTGCTCTTGATCGTACCGCCGTTGACAATACGGGTCTTGATTTCCGTGCCTTGAACGTCGACGACGGTAAGACCGATAAGGCCGTCGTCAATCAGAATGGTGGAGCCTACTTGAACGTCTTTTGGAAGGTCAGAGTAAGTGACGGAAATGCGATTTTTGTCGCCAAGAATCTCTTCCGTAGTCAGGGTCAGGTACTCGTCCTGCACCAGTTCAATCGGTTCCACTTCCAGCTTGCCTGTACGAATCTCAGGTCCTTTCGTATCGAGCAGGATGGCAACTGTCTTGTTCAGTTCCTTACATGCCAGACGGATGTTCTTAATCCGTGCTCCATGCTCTTCAAAGTCACCGTGGGAGAAGTTCAAGCGTGCCACATTCATTCCGGCCAGAATCAATTTCTTGAGGTTCTCCAACGATTCACTTGCAGGACCAATCGTACATACAATTTTACTTTTCCGCATTAGTTTTCCTCCGTTTTTTCGTTTCTCTGTCTACACTTTTTCCAACTACAAAATCTACTACAAAGTTGTCCAAATGAATAGGAACTATGTCATATGCAGTATTGACTGCGCCCTTATGAATATTACTTCAACCGGACAGCAAAATCAATGTTTCTGCGGCTTTTCATATAAATTAGCGGCGGTGCTGCCCAACAAGAAGAAACGGCTGCGCCGTCCTCGGAGGAGGAGGGTACCCGTTTTCTCGTAGAAATATAAGACAAAATGATAAGCGCTCAGCTTATACATTCTTATATTTTAAAAAAATAACCCCGAAGCCGATTCGGGGTTACGGATTGCAAGGTTATTTAGTAAATCGGGCCTCTTGTCGGGCCTCTTGGGTAAAGAAAATGCTGTTACTCCGGACTGAGCGCCGGTTCTTCGGTAAAGACTTCTTCGGCCGCCTTCGATTCCGCGAACTCCCCGATCTTACGGAATTTCCGGTAACGGTCTTCCCTAAGCTCGTCAGCATCCAGACTGGCCAAATCATGCAAATGCCGAATGAGGGCATCCTTAATGGACGCTGCGGTAGTCCCGTAATCGCGGTGCGCGCCGCCCTTGGGCTCGGGGATCATCTCCTCGATGACTTCCATCGCTAGCAAATCGTCGGCGGTAATCTTCATTGCTTCCGCCGCCTGGTCTGCCTTCGCGGCGTCCTTCCACAATATCGACGCGGCGCCGTTAGGTGAAATGACGGAGTAAATGGCATGCTCCAGCATCAGCACGCGGTTGCCTACGGCCATCGCCAGCGCCCCGCCGCTGCCGCCTTCACCGATAACGACGCAGACGACAGGCACGCCAAGTCCGGACATTTCACGCAGATTGCGGGCAATCGCCTCCGATTGGCCCCGTTCCTCCGCAGTGTTGCCGGGATAAGCGCCCTTCGTATCAATAAACGTAATGATCGGACGCCGGAACTTGTCCGCCTGCTGCATCAGCCGAAGCGCCTTGCGGAAGCCTTCGGGATGCGCACTGCCGAAAAATCTGGCGATGTTGTCCTTCGTATCCTTGCCGCGCTGCTGTCCAATCACAGTGACCGGTATTCCCTCCAGCTTCGCGATACCCCCGACGACCGCAAGGTCGTCGCCGAACAGCCGGTCGCCGTGCAGCTCGATAAAATCGGTAAAGATAAGCCCGATCAGATCCAGCGAGGTCGGACGGCCATGGTGCCTGGCAAGATGCATTTTCTGCGAAGGTGTGATATTAGAGTATATCTCCTCCTCCAGCACCTTGTAGCGCTCCTCCAGCCGGGCGATTTCGTCGCTGAAATCAATATCTTTTTCATGCCCAAACTGCTTTAGCTCCGTAATTTTCTTACGCATATCAACGAGAGGTTTTTCAAAAGGCAAGTCCCCCGCCATTTCTAAAATCCCCCCTTCACGTCATGCAGCTCCAAAATTTTGCTAAGCATAGAGCGCATTTCCTTTCGGTGCACCACCAGATCGAGCTGGCCGTGCTGTAAATTGAACTCCGCCGTCTGGAAGTCATCCGGCAGCTTCTGGCGGATCGTCTGTTCGATTACAATGCGGCCCGCAAAACCGAATACGGCTCCCGGCTCAGCGATGTTGATATCGCCAAGCGTCGCAAAGCTCGCGGACACGCCGCCCGTCGTCGGGTCCGTGATAACGGATATGTATAATCCTCCGGACTCGCCAAAACGCGCCAGCGCCGCGCTGGTCTTCGCCATTTGCATCAGGCTCAGGATGCTCTCCTGCATCCGGGCTCCGCCGGAAGTCGAGAATATAATCATCGGCAGCCTTCTTTCAGTCGCTTCCTCGACGGCGCGGGTAATTTTCTCCCCTACCACCGAGCCCATGCTGCCCGTAAAAAATTCAAAATTCATGACCGCCACAATAACCGGATGGCCGCCGATGCTTCCCTGTCCCGTAATAACGGCGTCAAGCTGGCCCGATTTCAGCTTCTGCTGCTCAAGCTTCGTGCTGTACCCCGGGAATTGAAGCGGGTCCACAGATACCATCCCCGCGTCGAACTCGATAAAGCTGCCCGGGTCAAGCGTTATGGCGATCCTTTCGGGAGCGTTCAGCCGCATATGATGGCCGCAGGCCGTACATACCTTGAGATTCTTCTCCAGTTCTTTGCTGTACTGGATCGAACCGCATTTGGGACACTTGCTCATCAGCCCTTCGGGAATTTCCCGCTTGGGCCGCTCCCCTTCCGCCGGTATGTTCGCTTGCTCCAGACGCTGCGAAGGAACTGTCGCATATTTCCGTTTTTTCTGAAACAAATCTTTGAACAAGGTTGCACCTCTTCAGCCGTTTATTTGCTTAGGCAGCATCTACACTTTAATGACTGCTCTAATGATGCCGATCTAGGGATGCAGAATCAGGTTAAGCACTTCCTGCACTTCATCAAGCTCGCCGGAAGGAACCAGAATCTCAAACTGCTGCTTGGACATATTGACAGGACGGCATTTTACCAGAAATCCCTCTTCTGTCAACTTGCTCTTAATCATGTCCGCCACTTTGGCGGTAGGCGCAATATAAATTACCGTCCACATGTCCTGACGAGGCCTCCCCATCTCGATTCCAAAGCCGTATCCCGTATAATGGAACCATGATAACATAGTTTTCTTTTTTACTGCAACAAAAGAGGAAGGAGGGGAACGCGGGAAAGACCGCGCCGGATTTATGCTTTACGGCTCAATTTCCGCCGGATTTACGCGGGCGGGATACACCTTCGCCCCCTCATGCCGATGTGCGATTCTTGCCGAAGCCGCAGCGGCTATGCCTGCGACCAGATCGTCCAGAAAGACATGAATTCCGTCCTTCCGCTCGTTCAGGACTCCGATGACGCCCAGTTTGATTTTGTCCAGATAACCGAATCCTGTCAGACCGATCATACCATAAACGCCTGTAATGCCAAGCGCCAATGTCTCGTCCGCCCCGTAAAGCGACTCATCGGCTTCCATAATCGCCTGAAACGGCTGCGGCAGCTGCTTCTTCTCCGCCAGCTCATCCAGCGTGATGCCCGTCATCAAGGTGTATTGCACCTCTCTTTTGCCCAGGACGGCCTTGACGCTCGCTATGCACTCATCCCCGCTTAAATTCGGATAATAGGATGATTGCAGCTTGTATACAATCTCGGCAATCGAATCGATGGAAACGCCTCTTCGCTCCAATAAATCCACCGCCAGCTCATAGGACATCATCATTCCCCTTTCCGCAAGTGAAGCCTGTGGTTCCCTAATGTATGCGAAAAAGTGGCAAAACGTTCTTATTTTATTCTTATTGTTCCTGGTCCTAGGACCGATTCGACAAGACCGAACAGCTCCGGCGACGGTTTAATCCGAAAGCTGTCGCTTAGCGCGATCAGCTTCTGCTCCCGCTCGTAGAACAGGAGCGTAGGAACCGCTCCGGGATGGCGCTGCAGCAGCTCTTTCAGCTGCGGCAGCAGGCCGCCGGCCTCCGAGGCGGCTGTGATTTTGATGTAGGCGCGCTGGCCGGCGGGTCTGTCCGCCGGCTGCGCCGCCGCCGGGCGCGCAGCCCGTGCGGGAGCCTGCGGGCCGCCCTGCGGCCCGGCGGAGCGGCTGCGGCCTGCGGCCAGGCCGTGGGCCACGGCAGGCGCAGCAGCCGCGCCTGGGCCGGCCGGTGCGGCCCGGCCGTGCCCTTGCGGCCGCGCAGCCATAGCCGCGCGCCGCTGCAGCAGGCCGCGCAGCGTCTCCGGCGACAGCTGCGCCACCTCGTCGGCCAGCAGCTTGAAGCCTTCGTCCTGCTGCTGCACCTTGGCGCGCAGAGCAAGCAGCGCGCCCTTGGCGACAAGCGCCCGGCTGCGCTTCCACACCTCGGGGAACAGCACGACCTCGCAGCGCTCGATCTGGTCTTCCCATTCGACAAAGGCCATCGCCTTGCCGGCCTTTGTCATAATTTCCTTGACGGATACGACCATTCCCGCCGTAACCGTCACGCTCTCATCGGGAGCTTCGCCGAGATCCATCAGCCGCGAAATCCCCGGTTCTTCCAGCAGCTCCGCGAAGTCGTCGAGCGGGTGGCCCGACAGATACAGGCCGAGCAGTTCGCGCTCCAGCTCCAGCTGCTGTCCCGCTGTAAACTTCGGAATATCGGGATACCGGATATCCCAGTTCGGCATTTCGACAAGGTCGTCGAATAGCTGAATTTGCAGCTCCTCACGCTCCTTGCGCCATTTGGCGGCCGCGTCCACCGTCTCGTCCAGCATGGCCAGCAGCTGCGCCCGGTGCCCGGGCAGGCCGTCAAAAGCCCCCGCCTGGATCAGCGATTCCACGACGCGCTTGTTGCAGACTCTGAGGTCAACGCGGCGGCAGAAATCGAGCAGGCTGTCAAAGGGCCGCTCCTTCCGGGCTTCGAGTATACTCTCAACGGCCAGCGTGCCGACATTCTTGATCGCCGCCAGCCCGAAGCGGATATGTCCGCCCGCGCCGCTGCCGCCGTCCACCGGCGTGAACAGAACGCCGCTGTCATTCACATCCGGCGGCAGCACGCCGATGCCCATGCGCCGGCATTCCAGCACGTACTCCGCCACCTTGCGGTGAACGCCCGTCACCGCCGTCAGCATGGAAGCCATAAACTGCACTGGATAATGGGCCTTGAGGTAAGCCGTCTGGAAGGCCAGCACGCCGTAAGCCGCGGCATGGGCGCGGGGGAAGCCGTAATCGGCAAAGCGCACGATCATGTCGTAGACCGCATTCGCGTCGGCTTCCCCGTAGCCATGCTTCAGGCTTCCCCTTACAAAATGGCCGCGCTCGCGGTCCAGCGTCTCGCGCTTCTTCTTGGATACGGCTCTGCGCAGCAGATCCGCTTCGCCAAGCGAAAATCCGGCCATCCCCGATGCGATCTGCATGATCTGCTCCTGATAGACGATGATACCGTAGGTATCGGACAGGATCGGGATCAGATCGGGATGCGGATATTCCACTTCGGCAAGCCCGTGCTTGCCTTGAATATATTTCGGAATAAATTCCATCGGACCCGGCCGGTACAGCGCCAGCACCGAAATGATATCCTCGAACACGGTCGGCTTCAGATCCTTAAGCACCCGGCGAATGCCCGCCGACTCCAATTGGAACACGCCCGTCGTCTCGCCGTGGCCCAGCATCGCATAAGTCGCTTCGTCATCATCGGGAATCTCCCGGAAATCCGGCGCGCTGCCGGTCATCTGTCCGATCCAGTTCATGCACCGCTCGATAATGGACAGCGTTCTAAGGCCAAGAAAGTCCATCTTCAGCAGCCCGATGCTCTCCAAATGCTCCATCGAATACTGGGTTAAGGCCGCCCCTTCATTGCCCTCCTGCAGCGGAACGGCATCAGTAAGCGGCCCCCGGGATATGACGACCCCGGCGGCGTGCGTCGAGGCATGCCTTGGCATGCCTTCCACCTTCATCGCCATGTCCAGCAAATCCCGGGTCTTTGGATTGCCCTGGTACAGCGCCTTGAGATCCGGGCTGCTCTCCAGCGCCCTAGCGATGCTGATGCCGAGTGTCCCGGGGATCAGCTTCGCCGCTTTGTCCACTTCCCCGTAGGGCAGGTTCAGCGCCCGTCCCACATCGCGCACTGCAGCCCGCGCCGCCAGAGTTCCGAACGTAATAATCTGGGCGACATGCTCTTCGCCGTATTTATCCGCCACATAGGATATGACCTCGTCGCGCCGCTCGTCGCTGAAATCAATGTCGATATCGGGCATCGTGATCCGCTCGGGATTCAGAAAGCGCTCGAACAGCAGGTTGTACTTCAGCGGATCGACGTCGGTAATCCGCAGGCAGTAGGCGGTGAGGCTGCCTGCGGACGAGCCTCTTCCCGGCCCTGTCGCAATGTCCTGCCTGTGGCAAAAGGCGATAAAATCCCAGACGATCAGAAAATAATCGGAGAAGCCCATCGTCTCAATAACACCAAGCTCATAGGCCAGCCGCTCCTCCGCAAGCTTCCGGCCCTCCTCCGATTCCCACCGGGGAGTGTCTTTATAGCGTTCCTGCAGGCCCGCTTCGCACAGTCGGCGCAAATAGGCGGCGGCATCCAGTCCTTCGGGCAGCGGAGAGTAGGCGGGCAGTATGTGCTTGCCAAATTCCAGCTCCAGATTGCATTGGTCAGCGATAACAGCGGTATTGGCTATCGCCTCCGGTACATGCGGAAACAGCGCGGCCATTTCCTCGCCGCTCTTTAAATAGAGCTGATCCGTGCCGATTCGCAGCCGTTCTTCATCATCCACCGTCTTGCCCGTGCCAATGCAGATCAGTACATCCTGGACCTCGGAATCCTCCCTAGACAGGTAATGCACGTCATTGGTGACGACCAGGGGGATGCCCGTCTCTTCGGCCAGAGCAATCAGCTTCGGATTCACTCTTTTTTGTTCGGGCATTCCGTGATCCTGCAGCTCCAGATAGAAATATTCGCCGAAAATCTCTTTGTACCGCAGCGCCGCCTTCTTCGCCTCCCCGTCCCGTCCGTGAAGCAGATGCTGGGGCACCTCTCCTCCAAGGCAGGAGCTTAGACAAATAAGGCCCTCCGCGTGCGCGGCAAGGGCTTCCATGTCGATTCTTGGCTTATAGTGATAGCCTTCCAGCTGGCCGATGGAGACGAGTCTCATCAGATTGCGGTATCCTTCTTCGTTCCTCGCGAGCAGAATAAGGTGGTAGATCGGCTGATCCTTGCGGCTGCCGCGCTCGCGGCGCGATCCTGCTGTCAGGTAAGCCTCACAGCCGATGATCGGCTTGATGCCGTTCTCCTTGCACGCTTTATAAAAAGGGATCACCCCGTACATCACTCCGTGATCGGTCAGCGCCAGCGACTTCATGCCGTGTTCGCCGGCCCGGCGCACCAGATCGGCAATGCGCGCCGCCCCGTCCAATAAACTGTATTCGCTGTGCACATGCAGATGCACGAAAGGACTCATGATCCCACTTCCTTTCCCGCCTCGGACAAATTGTCCAGTAATACAACTATTTTATCATATTGAAGGGAGAAAGGCCCATAGAATGAAGGGAGAGTACAGGGACAGGCGAAAAGCGCTTGAGATGGGCCGCGTCCCGGCAAAGGAGGACTATATGAACGTATTTTTAAGCAAGGCTGTCCTCGATTTCTTTATCGCCTTCGGCATCGTGCTGGGCGGCGCCATGCTGGGCGGCATCGGGGCGGTCGTATCGATCCAGCCGCCGACGCAGACAATGCTGGATGTGGCTGACCGGATCAAAATCTGGGCGCTGGCCGCCGCCGTCGGCGGCACCATCGATCCGATGCGGGTCATCGAGAGCAATATGCTGGACGGCAATCTGTCTCCGGCCATTAAGCAGATATTATATCTGGTCTTCGCTTTCCTTGGGGCGCATATGGGCAGCGAGCTGGTCAAATGGGTATGCGGCAGGGGGTAAGGCCATGAGGGTTCCGCCCTTTCAGCAGTTTCGCCGGTTCTCCCGGATGTCGGCCATTTTTGTGCTGGGGATGATCGTCGGCAGCGCGGTGTACAATGCGATTTTTCACCTCGGCTTCAATACGCTGTGGCTGGACAATCAGGATCTGCGCGTGCAGCTGGAACAGAATAAGAGGGATATTCTGACTCTGAAAAAATACAAAAACAGCTCGACGGTCATCAAGGAAATCAAAATCCGGACTGAGGACGGCGGATCACAGGGAAGCGCGAATGAGCTGGATTCGGCAACCGTAAAAGACATTGTCCGCAAAATGGGCGACGACCTCGCGCCGATGCGGGGACGCAGCGTCTTCGAGATCGACGAGGATAGTAAAATGGCCCGTCTACTGCTCAGCGGCAAGGTGTACCTCGTGCGCGACAAGGAATATGCGGTCCGCATCCGGACAATGCTTGTCATGGAAGGCGTCCTGCAGATTTGGATCGAGATCGTGCCGGGCAAGCAGCTCTGATCTTCGGGAAACGCATGGGCAGGCTCCTGAAACCGTGCTACAATATACTAAGAAACCGCTTTACCGCCGTCTTTCAGGCAGCTGCATCCCGGGCGGCAGACGAAGAGTGCAAGGAGGCGCACATGATTCTGTTTATCAAATATCTGCTGTTTCTCCTGCTGACCCTCTCCGTTCTCGGCGCCGCTTATTACAGCGCCGCATCCCGCCGCGCCGAAAGCTCCGAAGAACGGGGACTGAAGCGGGCGGTCATGAATATTTTGCTTGGATCGATGCTCGTACTGCTTGCGCTGATGTCGATGTTTCTATTTCACGGCTCCACCGTCAGTATAATTGTGGAAGCGGTGTTTCTGTTGCTTGGCGCCTTCAACATTTTTTCCGGGCTGCGCAGCTATGGCTATTACAGCGGAGCGGGCAAGTCCCGGCCACAGCGGTGAGGCGGTCATGCTGAAGCGGCGTACCTGGCTTTGAAGACGCTCAAACAGCCCTCCTCCCTTTCGGGACAGGAAGGCTGTTTGTTTCCCCTCTTTCCCATTACCGGCGAATCAGCTTCCGGATAAAGGGAACCTGGAGAATCTGCTTTTTAATCAGCCGCACGCGGAACTCCTGCTTTATTTTGCCGTAGATGTCCGGGCAGTTGCTGCGTATCCATTGATACATGTACATGAAATCGTCCTTCGTTTTGGCCGAATTCCATAGATAATACACGATCGTATCGTAAGCGGTGTTGTTGAACCAGCCGTTCATCTCCTTCTTCTGATAGCTGTACCGCTCGATAGCCAGATTGCGGATGCTGCGCTTCTCTTCCAGATTCCGTACGAGAAAATCCCGGGACAGATTGAATGTAATGTTGTTGCCGTGAATCCGGTATACGCCCACCACCGCATCAATGAATCCCGCGTCGCCGACCAGCAGGGAACGAAGATAGATGGACGCGTCGTTCACCATATTCATTTGAAGAATATCCATGCTGATCAGTGCTTCCCGCCTAAAGAGGGTGGTGAGCGTGGAAGCCGGTTTCCCATAGCCCGGGCGCTCGAAATTCAGAAAATAAGTTCGCCGATCTGTCACCTCGGATAGCCCGATTTCCTGAAGCTTCAGCCGCTGCGAGGCGGAATATTCCAGAAAGACGTTGGCGGCGACGAAGGAAAGACCGGGACGGCTTTCGTGAAAGGCTGCAGCCCGGCTGAAATATCCGCTGTCGATCAAGTAATCGTCGTCGTCCAGGAAGAGAACGTATTCTCCGTCCCCGTGCGCGGTGAAAGCCGCAAGCCGGTTCGCTCCCGGGCCCCGGTTGGTCTCATTACGCATGTAAATGACGTGTTCCTCGTCTCCGAAGCGCTCCTCCATCAGAACCTCCGTACCGTCCGTCGAGGCGTCGTCGATGACGACGATCTCTTTGTTCGGATAATCCTGGGCCAATATGCTTTCAACCGCCTGGCGCAGAAAATCCTTGCGGTTATACGTTGTAATGATGACGCTGATTTTGGGAACCGCTCCGGACCGGGCTTCGCTCTTCGAGCGGTCCCTAAGTGCCGCGAGCTTGGTTTCCAGCAGGCCGGCTTCTTTCGAATCGCCGAGTCCAAACTGGCTGTCCAGGTAGAAACGAAGAACCTCCAAGGCATCCTTACCATCAGCCTGGCGGATGATAACCTGCGACAGCGACGTCAATGCTTCCCGCGCTTCAGGCTTCTCCTGCTGAATATAGGCCTCGCATTTTTCAAGCAAATCCTTTTCCGCAACCGGACCTCCCTCGAGCTTCAAACTCACTTGGTCCAAAAACCTGCGGCAGGCCTGCCTCATGTATTCTTCTTGTTCCATTTTCACACCCCTCCAGTCTTAGCCCCGAAATGCTGCAATATTCTTATCCGATGTCAGATCTGAGGTCAGCCGCTAACCTTGACTTTCCCGGGAACGAACTTGGCCCTCATTTTTACGCCGAGACCCTTGAACAGACTGAGACTATCCATAAATACCTCGCGTTCCAGAATGGACGCCACGGCGATATAGATCGGCAGAATGATGATTCCAAGCACGAAGGCCCCCAAAATAATCGAAAGATAGGAGTCGAATGAATAGTCTACAAGACTGTTCAGATAAATGATTCCCGCAAATACGGCGATATTCGTAAGCCACCTCCGGAACGTGATCCAGGGACTTCGCTCAAGCAGCCTCCGGTTGGCGTACAAAATAATATCCGTGGAGCGGTACAGCAGCGCGGCCACCGTACCCAGCAGCACACCGTAAATGCCCAGGAACTGCACCAGAATCAGCGAAGCGGCCAGATTGATGCCGGATTCGAGCAACGAACGGGTCAGTGTATTTTTGAAATGTCCGGCGATATTGATGACATTGTTGGCGGAAGAACGCGCGTTGATCAGCAGCTTTTGCGCCACGAACAGGATCGGAATCCAGTAGAGCACATAATCGACGTCGTTAACGCCGGATGTGTACAGGGTGATAAACGGCAAAATCAGAATATAAGCGACGGTCATCAGCGAAAAGACGAATGCCATGAAATACAGCTCGTACGCATCGTACAGCTTGATGAATTTCGCCCGGCCCTCGTGATAGCTGTGCCCCAGAGCGAACCGGACGCTCGTATTGACCGTATTGACGATGTTGTCGATGATGGTAAAAATCATGTTATACATCACGTAGACGCTGACGATTTTCAGATTGGTGAAAAAGGTCAGAACCAGCACGTCGGTGTTTCGGAATATCATATAGGACAGCTCATGGACGAGCACGAAATTTTTCTGGTTGATGGCCGCAAGATCCGGCTCCTTGTTAAAATCTATCCATTTGTAATGCCGGTTCTTGTAGAAATGGAAGGCGACCATCTGAAGCAGCGTCACGGCAAAATAGGAAGCCTGCACAAGCACGATATCCACGCTTTGCAGCAGCAGCACGATCCGCACCAGGTTGTTGATGATATTCCCGATGGTGACGACTGAGGTATCCACATAGCTCTTGCCTTCGGCCAACAGGTACACCCTGAATTTGCCCTGATAGTAATAATTGATGGCGCCGCCCAGGCCGTTGAACAGGACAATGCCCATAACCTGCCACATGCCAAGCTCCGACTTTACCGCGAATGGATAAATCGCCGCTATGGCGATAACGGAGAGCAGATAATAAAACCCCGTTTTTTTGTAATACATGGCGGTGGCGGACAGGATGGAATTGATGCTTTCCCGGTTGTTCTGCGCGATCGGCTTGTACAGCGCCTGAAGTGAAGCCGCACCTACTCCCGCTTCCAGCAGGGCCAGGTAGGCAATGATCTGAACGACGGAAGATACAAGACCGTTGGCCTCCGACCCGTAGTTGACCATAATCAGCCGGGGGATGAAGATGCTTAGCACAATGGTGATGAGCTGGCTGCCCAAGCCGAAGACAAGGTTAAGAATGCTGCGTTTAGCTTTCATGGCCCCTCCTTGCAAAAACGGCCGGGGTTAGAGCCGCCGCTTCTTCCGCATTTTTGCTGTTCCCCAAATAGTGATCCAACTTTTCAAAATGTTTCTCAGCCTGTCTGGCGAGAACGGAAACGTTCAGCAGGTTCGTGTCAAAGCTGCGGACGACCGATTCAGGCTCCAGCGACTCCATTGTTTTTAGATCGGCATAGGCTCCCGTAAAATGGGCGTCGTTCATGACATTGATGGTCTTATCGCTGTAGGCGATAGGAAATACGGGTTTGCCGAAGACCCAACCGAGAATCATGGCATGGAACCGCGTCGCGACGATCATACTGGAAGAGGCTAATATTCCAACGGCTTCTTCCAGATTCGTTGTGTAAAAATACGGGGAGGCGTGATCGGCATACGGCTGCGGAATTAAGGAAAGAATCGTTTGGACCGCCTCCTCGTCCCCTTCATGTTGGCAAAAAGACATCAGCTTCACCTCATGCCCTTCCTCAATAAAGGCAACGGCGATATCTTTGATTTTGTTGTAATACAAAGAGTCGAGGCCTTTAAGGCTGTCGCGGGCCGAGGGTTTGATGACGGAAATGACGATATGCTTCCCGCTCTCCGAGTTGCCATGCTTCGGATGCTGAAAGATAATATCCGGCGCCAGTCTCACGTTGCCCAGATCCTTATACAGCTCGTGAGAATATTGGTCCCGGAAGCAGATGTCGGTATATGTGGAGAACAACTCTCTGTACTTTTCGTAGAACAGGTCATCCTTATAGGGGCCAAAATTGGCGCCAAGGACGTAGAATGGCTTTTTAGCATCAAAAACATCCAGCTTCCATGAATAGTCCTTTTTCCAGCCTGCTCCCTGCATATACATGGAACCGCCGATCTGAACGACTCCGTCACAGCGTCCGGCAAGCCTCTTCAGAAGGATCTTTTGAAAATCAATGCCTTTTAACTTTTTCAGAAGCTTTCTGACGCCGCGAACCCATAGCGATTCAATCGGGTATACGGTAAGGTTGTGCAGCGATGCTAAACACTGCTTGTACTCCTTTCGGGCGGGGAGAATAAAGCGGGTGTCCGGATATCTCTCGCAGAGCACCTTGATAAAGAGGTCATCACCCAGATTTAATTTGGCGTAAGCGTGAATCATGATTCTTTTCATTTCTTCATCCCTTCCGTTAATAAATATGGGCGTTCCATATCTTTACGTGTTCGACAACCGAAAATCGGCAACGAATAGGCTCTTCTGCAAGAGAAGGGAAAGCAGATCGGAAAATTTCTGAAAACCGTTTTAACTTTGTTCCAATTCTAAGATAAACTTTCTTACGTTGGCAATAATAATGCAGAAAATGACAACTTTCGGAGCAACGTTCTCCTCCTAAGAGACACCTTGCCACTAATCCTTTAGAGGGTTGCGGGGTGCGCAAACTTCGGTGAACCTCTTTCAGCCGGATATTTTCTTCGGACTTGACGCAAGCGCCGCCTCAGATATGACCGGGGACAAGCAGGCGTTCGGGCGGCTTGGAGAAGGCGCGCTGCTGCGCATCTTTGATCCGACCATGATTACCTATCGCGGGATGCTCTAATATGTGCAGGATACGGCGGATACGCACCGGATCAAATATCAATATTTTCTCTCCCATGGCGGTACGTATGCAGGCCAGGTTCACGTAAGGGGAATCGGCGTGCCTTCCACCGTAATCGTCGGCACCTGTTCCCGTTATATTCATACTTCCGCATCCATGATCCATGCCGATGATATCGACGCGGCTAGCGAGTTGCTGATCAAGCTGGTGGAAGGACTTGACCATACGACGCTGCAGACCCTTATTGAGCGCAGCTACGGTCATGGGGTTGGCGGCGCTGGAACACATGCCGATCTAACACCTGGAGCTGTCCTAGAAGTGAATATACCTGCGGTACGGCCACCTTCCTAAACAAGATAAGAAGCAAGTCTTTCGGTTATTGGAGACTTGCTGGCTTTTGCTTTTCTATTCGGCAATTCCTCCATCAAACCGAGTTAGGAATTCGGGCAATCGCTCTAACATCAAGGGACAGGTCAGGTGGGTGGTGATTTTAGTTCAACATCATTGCAAAACAGCTAAAATGCAGCTTTTTTCGATCAAATATGTTTTTTCTCAAAGTAAACCTGCAATTATACAGGGATTTGAGGCTGTTCTGACTGAATTTGAGGCTGAATGGGAACAAACCTGCATTTTTGCAGGCGTGTTATACAATAGGTGTTCTTAGTCGACCAAAAGATGCACAATTTCAGGTTTTCTGCATTATTTGCTTCACCACGCCCCCTAAACTGAAGAAGAATCCCCCGCTTCCATTCGGGTGGCCCCGTCCACCTACCTAAATTCCACCTACTTAAATCCCACCTAAGAACATCTGGATCGGAGTCTTCTCGAAGAAGTTGACTAATCCCTGATTAGCGGTTGTTTTTCTTGCGATTAAAGAATCGTTCAGCTCCGCTGAAAACTTATAAACTCTTTAATCTAAAAAAAAGGACCCCGTCTTAAGTAAGACGAAGTCCTTAAATGCCCCGGTTCAGTAGAGGAATTCCCTAGCTGGGCTATCCATGATCGATCGATTGCAGCATCAGCACGGATTTGGCGACCAAGCTGTCGTGGTGGGTGATCTCGATTTCCAGCTTGCAGGTCCGGCGGCTGCTCTCGAGCAGCCTTGGCGTCACGATAACGGAGTCCTCAATCTGGACCGGCCGCACAAAATAGGTGGACATATTATCGAGCACATGATCGCTCCCGGTTATATCCTTGGCCGCCTTGAATGCGGAATGCATCATCAGTGTGGAAATAACCCCTTCGGATATCGTACCTAAATCCGTCGCCATCTGCGGAGTGATAAAGCCGTGGAAGAACAGCTTGCCCTCCCCGTTCCGCTCCTCGGCGAACCCGTTCCATATGAGATGGTCGAAGGTCTCCCCGAGCTGCGGCTGATTGCGCACATCCCTCAGGCTCTGGAGCACTTCTTTGCGGGTAAGCGAGCCGACCAGCTTGCGGTTGCGGTCAATGATGGGCAGAAAATCAATGCCCTCCCACATCATGATTTGGGCCGCCGAGGCAAGCGATGTCTGCAGGCCCGCCGTAATAGGACCTCGGACCATCATCTTCTCGATGGTCTGGTCCTTCGGCAGATCCTCCACGTCACGGCGGCCGATGATGCCGATGACGCGGTTCCATTCATCCGTGACGGGAAACCGCTGTTCCCCGCTCTCCTTGGAGAGACGAAGCAGCTCGCCGGCCGTGCTGGATATTTTCAGCGTGTTGATTCGCGGCTTACGGTCGACAATATCCTCGATAAGCATAATCTTTTTCTTGATTAATCTGTCAAAAATCGCGCGGTTGATCATATAGGCCACGGTAAAGGTATCGTGGCGGGAAGAAATGACCGGAAGATCAAGCTTGTCCGCCAGTTCCTTAACCTCGCGGCTCGTCCCGAAGCCGCCGGTCACAAGCACACCCGCGCCCTGCTCCAGCGCCAGCGAATGCACATCGTCGCGGTTGCCGACGATCAGCAGGCTGTCCGCGTCAATATAGCGGATCATCGCGTCGATCTTCATCGCGCCGATTACATATTTATGCAGAGGCTTGTCCAGTCCGTTCACGCCTCCGAGCACATGTCCCTCGACAATGTCAACCACATCGCCGAACGTAAGCTGCTCTGAGATGCCCCGGGGCTTCTTTTCTACCCGGACGGTTCCAATACGCTCCTTGGTAATGACAATACCCAAGTTCTCCGCTTCCTTGACCGCCCGGTATGCCGTTCCCTCGCTGACAGCCATTTCCCTCGCCAGCTTGCGGACCGATATTTTAGAGCCCACCTTTAAGTTTTCAATATGCTGCAGCAGTTGTTCGTGCTTTGTGACTGCATCGCCTTGATTTTCCAACTGTTACACCCCCGACCCCAAAACTGTACTACACTGTATCTGTATTGTAGTCGCAATCGGGTACGAACGTCAAATGATTCCTGAGTCTCATGCCGCCGCGGTTCCGGTTCAACTCAAAAACGGCCCGCCGGATTATGCCGGACAGGCCGTATGCCAAAAGGGCTATAGTCTTTGGGCCGCTCTGCCTTTTTCGTCCCATTTTTCCTGCCACATCTTAAGCTTCGCCTTGCGCACCGCTTCCAGCCGCTTCGCCTTCTCCTCGTCCACCCCGATAATAAAATGGAGATGGGCGGCAATCACGAGCAGGGCAAAAGCGACCCACAACGCCCCGAACACGAACACCGGCGCCGGCCCGTCCGGCGACAATCTCGGCAGCGCATACAGCAGCATGACCAGCGCCAGGATCAGGTAAAGCACATGCTTGAACTTGTTTCTTTTTCTCATTTCTCCAGCCAGCTCCTTCGTAATGAATCTATACTCTACTCTATGAGCGCACGGCCGGGATTATGAGACAAGTCGTACAAAATGCCGCAGTTCGCGGACAAGGACAGGACGGGGAGTTATTGATTAGTAGTCCGCCGCCATTTTCCCGAGGTATCTTAGACGTCCGCTCCGTACAAATGCTCCAGGCTGCCGGAAATAATCTTGTTCACGTCTTCGATGACGACGCTCAGGCGGCGTTCCGCTTCGAACAGGCGGCGGATGCCAAGGTTCAGGTTCAGCACCTCGAACAGCTTCTCCATCTTCTCCATCTCTTCCGGAGCCGGCATTTCCCCGGCCATCATCCGCTCCTGAAGCTCCTGCTGGCTGCTGCGAAAATTGTTCAGCATCCTGCTGCTCTCCGGGTCGGCCTCCACCAGCTTAAGCGCGGCGGTAATGTCCGCCACCTCGCCGCTCTCCTTGATTGCCCGGGCCAATTCATGCGCCTTATCATAGATGTTCATGGCTTTCCCTCCTAAAAGTTGTGTTAGTATAACATCCCGTGTAACTTCGCAAATCCTGCTTAACAAGCCTTCGTTTAGCGCCTTAAATCTATGCCTCCCTTGTGAGTAAGGGACCTCTCGGACGATGGGGCAATCACCAAGGGGCGTATGACTCCATATGATGAATGATATGTAGACCTCAGCTGTCTAACAGCCCGCATCACGCTGCCTATCGGAAGGAGATCCACGATGTCAAAGCTAAAGATCCCGGTCCATACGGTGCACTCGGGCATTCTGCAGGAGAACGCTGTTATGCTCGGCGACCGGCTCATCAAAAAACTCAAAATCCCCGCGCACGGACCGGTCTATCTGTCCTTCGGTTCTTTCCGTCAGGAGGTCACTGTCATACCGGCCCCTAAATCCGACAGCCTGCGCGTCAGCGAAGGCTTGGCGCGAAAGACCGGGTGGAGGGCCCGGAATGTTCTGAACGCCTCCTACAGTTCAGGAAGCCGGATCCTCCGGCTCGGGCCGCTGATCGGCGTGCTCGTCAGCCGGGAGCATCCCGAGCATCCCGAGAGGCTGTTCGGTCCGATCACCCTGTTCTGCCGTGAATTGACGAACGCTTGCCGTGCGCAAGGAGCTTTTGTCTATTTCTTTACGCCCGAAGCGCTGGAAAGCACCGGTTCCACGATTTCGGGCTGGGTGTATGACGAGGGCTGGAAAAGATCGAAGCTGCCCGTCGCCGACGTCATCAATAACAGGCTTACGACGCGTAAAGCAGAGAATAAACCTAGCGTACAGCATTTTTTGGCGGAAGTAAAATCTCGGTACGGCACCCATTTCTTCAATGAAAAATTCCTCGACAAGACAGAGGTGTTCGAAGCTCTGCGGCATGATCCCGCCCTCCAGCGGTACTTGCCGGAGTCCCACTCGCTCAGCGGATTTGCGACCCTTAAGAAAATGTGCGGGCATTACCCCGTTGTGTTCCTTAAGCCCGTCCGCGGCAGCCTCGGCAAAGGCATTCTGCGGGTTTCCCGTGAAGAAGGCGGCGGCTACAGGCTGCAGTCCACAACTCCAATGGGCACCCGCAAGCAGATCTATCCGAGTCTTACCAAATTGTATCAAGCCATCGCCCCAAAGATGAAGACCACCCGCTTTCAGATCCAGCAGGGCCTGCCTCTGATGGAAATCGGACGCAGGCCGGTCGATTTCCGCGCGCTTGTGCAAAAGAACGGCACCGGGAAATGGCATGTCACCTCGATTGTCGCCCGCACCGCCGGGAACAACCACTTCGTCTCGAACCTGGCCCGGGGCGGCAGCCTCAGTACCGTCCGTGAGGCGATTGGCAAAAGCTCTATTCCGCCCGGCACCAAGGAAAGTGCGAATCTTCAGCTTCCGAAGGCGGCACTGGCCATAGCCAAAGGAGTCGAGGCCCACATTCCCGCCCATTTCGGCGAACTGGGCATCGATCTCGGAATGGATCAATCCGGACGAATCTGGCTGCTGGAAGTCAATTCCAAACCATCTAAGAACGACAACACTCCGCTGCACGAAACAAAAATCAGGCCATCCGTCAAACAGATGATCCAATACTGCCGCTACCTTGCCGGTATATAAGGAGGACGCTATGCCTGTGAGCGAACTGGGCTGTCTCGGCGTCCTAAACGGAGGGGGCGGCAAGGATTCACCGGTAGCTGAGCCCCTCTTCTGCAGCCTGCTCTGCCGGGCCGCTCCTAAATACGGTCTGCGCGTTATTATATTCACGCCGGATGGCGTGTCGGAGGATGGACGGACGGTGAGCGGGTTCATCCGGAGCGGCGAAGAATGGCATGCAGCCACATCGGCGGCGCCTGACATTGTATATAACCGGATGTTCTGCCGGAGCCCGGAAGAAAGACGCAGTACCTCCCGGGCCCTGAATGCGCTGGCGAGCAGCCTGGCATGGTCTCGGGGGCTGCCGGACAAATGGAAGGTACATGAAATATTGCAGCGAAACCGCAGAGCATCCGCACTGCTGCCCGAGACTAAACGATATGATGGCAGCCGCGGCCTGGAGCTCATGCTCGCGGAAAGAGAAGACGGGGTCTTTTTGAAACCCCGGGCAGGCACACACGGAAAGCGTACCCTGCATGCGTCGCCCTGGGCAGCGTCGCCCGGAGGACTTCTTGCAAGAGGCCGGGACGGTCAGAACCGCGAGATCATCCGAGGCTTTGAGGACCGCCGCAGGGGGCTTGAATGGATTGACCGCTTTATCGGCGGCCAAGGCTTTATCATGCAGCCGTTCCTGCAATTGAGCGGCACCGGCGGACAGCCGTTCGATGTCCGCGTGCTTATGCAGAAGGACGGCGGCGGACGCTGGACGCTCGCCGGCATGGCGGTCCGCCTTGGCCCGCGCGGGTCGCTTACCTCGAACCTTCACGGCGGAGGAACTGCGGTGCATCCCGCCTCCTTTTTGCGGAAGCAATACGGCGGGGCGGCGGCAGACATTTTAAGAGAGCTTACGCTTACGGCTGCTTTCCTTCCGCCGCTGCTGGAGGCAGGTTGCGGCCGGCTCGGCGAGCTCGGGCTTGATTTCGGCATCGATCCCGGTGGCCGGATCTGGCTGCTGGAGGCAAACTCCAAGCCGGGCCGCTCGGCCTTCACGCTGACTGGCGATCAAGAAGCAGCACGGCGCTCGGCCGAAAACCCGCTTTCTTACGCAAGGTATCTGCTGCTGACACGGCGGCGATCGCTCCGCACCGCCGCAGGCGGGTACGGATTATCCGGAAAATTGATATCTATGGTGCCTAAGGAGGATTCATAAATGGGTCTCACATTTTGCAATGTCCATTTCACCAAGCAGCCCCAAAGGGTCGTATACATCTCGGGGTCGCTGATGAAAAGCCTGAAGCTGTCCGGGAAGAAGAACATCCGGCTGCGGCTCGGCAAAGACGCCATTCCGGCGGTGGTTAAACCAATTAAGCGCGCCGGCAAGCATCTTTTTCTGGCTTCGGGCGTCCAAAATGCTATCAAAGTGCCTAAATCGGGCAGCGTCTACTTACGCAACCTTCAGAACGACGAAGTTCAGCTCGGCCCGCTCGTTGGAGTCCTGTCTGACGGTCCGTCTTCTTCGGGTCAGCCGTTCGGTTCCCGAACGGGCTTCATCAAGCAACTGCTGCGCCAAGGCAGCAACATGTGCTATATATTCGCGTTCATGCCCCGTGACATTAATTGGCAGCAGGAGCGCGTGTATGGTTATTTTCTGACGGAGAACGGCAAGTTCGAGCGCAAGATGGTGCCTCTGCCCGATGTCATCTACAACCGGCTGCCCAGCAGGCGGGCGGAAACCTCCCCGGCGATCAACCAGCTTCGGGATCGGTTTACCCGCAAGAAAATCCCTTTTTTCAACTGGAGCTTTTTTAATAAATCCGATATTTACCGGCTGCTTGAGGGCGACAGCTTCGCCAGCCAATACGTGCCCGAAACGCACAGCAGCCCGGAGCCCGACTTGATTAAGGATATGCTTGAGCGCCATCATTTTGTCTACTACAAGCCTTCGGCCGGCAGTCTAGGCCACGGCATTTACCGCCTGACTTATCTGCCCAAACGCGGCTATTTCGCCCGTTACCGCCGGGGAGGCAAAAATGTGCTGCTTCGCTTTTCCACCTTCGACAGCCTGATGCGGCAGCTGCGGTCCCGCCATGGGCGCAGCCTGCACAGCTACGTCGTTCAGCAGGGCATTCGCCTGATCGAAATCGACGGCTGTCCGATTGACTTCCGGTTCCATATGCACAAGAACGGCAGCAACCAGTGGGTCGTAGTCGGGATCGGAGCGAAAAAAGCCGGACGAGGCAGCGTAACCACCCATCTGAAGAACGGCGGCTCCCTACTTACACCGCAGCAGGCGCTCGGCCGCGTATTCGGAGCCAAATCCGACGAGGTTCTGCAGCGGGCGAAGCAGACGGCCATCCGGCTGGCGGAATCACTGGAATTCCAGCACCGTCATCTGATTGGCGAAATCGGCTTCGATCTCGGTATCGACCAGGATGAAGATATCTGGATGTTCGAGGCCAATGCCAAACCCGGACGGTCCATCTTTCGCCATCCGTCCCTGCGCGCTGAAGGCAAGGCCTCCATCGAGCATATTCTGGAGCACTGCCTATACCTCAGCAAATTCCGCAGGAGGGATGATATGTGAACATCCGGACAGACGACAGACCGGTCATCGCCATTCTGACGACCAGCGACAAGACCAGACTGTTCCGAGGCAACCATAAGAATTTTCGTGATATCATTCGTACCGGCAGAGAGCTCGGCTATCTCGCCTATGTAGTTACCGTTCGCGACCTGAAGCTGGGGAATTCCACGATTACCGGGTATGTTCCGGGTCCGGGCAAGTCATGGATCTCCGTTCAGCTGCCTTTCCCGCAAATTATTTACAACCGCATCCCAACCCGTGAGGATGAAGCCAAACCCGCAGTCGCCCGTAAAATCGCCGAATGTCTGGAGCACCCGGGCATTCGGCTGTACAATCCGTACTTTTTCAATAAATGGAGTCTGTTCGAATGGCTGAGAGGCTCTAACGCCACTTCCCGCCATGTGCCGGCTACGAGACGGCTGAGAAGCGCACGCACACTGTCGACGATGCTGAAGACCCACACCAGCCTGTATCTCAAACCGGAGACCGGCAAAGCCGGAAAAGGAATCATGCGGCTTAAATACTACGCCGAGGGTGCTCTGCCATACCGCCTGCAAATCCAAACCGGGAAAAAGAACGTAACGTACAAGGCGGCGTCGATGGAACGCCTGTGGGCCCGCATCGGGAAGGAACGCGGCAGCTCCCATTATATTGTTCAGCAGGCGATTGAGCTTGCGACCTGTAAGGGAAGACCGTTCGACCTGCGCGTGCTTCTGCAGAAAAACGGCAGAGGCGGATGGGCGGTAACGGGCATCGGCGCAAGACTGGCGGGCTCCCGCAGCATTACGACCCATGTCCCGCGCGGCGGCAGCATCGAAGATCCTTCCAAGATGCTGGAAGCGATGTTCGGCCCTGATCGGACCGCATCCATCCTGAAGAACCTCTCTTCCACCACCCTGCTGATCGCACGGCAGATAGAGCGTGCTTCCGGCTATACACTGGGGGAGATGTCCATGGATCTTGGAGCTGACGACAAAGGCGGACTCTGGTTCTTCGAAGCCAATTCCCGGCCCATGAAATTCGACGAACCGGACATCCGGAAGCTCTCGCTCGAACGGATCTTCTATTACAGCCAGCACCTGGCCCGCCAAACCGCAATCATCCCGTAAAGGACGTGACAAACCAGATGCGGATATCCTCCAATTATGCCGCCAGGTCTGCCGCAGTGGCGCTTAACCCCGTCCCCCCGTGCGCGTCGGTCATTCATCTGCAGCCTATAGAGACGGCGTTCGGAGATGACGGAGCGGCAAAGCAGGCGGCGAAGCGAAGCCTGGCTTTCATTTCGATGCAAGGAGGTGAACTCCTGTGCGAGAGCCTGTCTTAGGTATTCTTACCCTGTATCTGAACAACGCCAAGCAGCTTGAAGAAAAAAGCATATACGGCAAAATGATCACGCAGGGCAAACGGATCGGCCTTGATGTCTTCGTGTTCACACCGATGGATGTCGATAGCGGAAAGCAGCGGATTAATGCGATGGTGTTCGATCCCGGAACGGGTAAATGGAGCCGCAAATGGCGGACCTTTCCCGACATGATCTATGACCGCTGCCGCATTCAGCGCAGCGAGCGGTTCCAGCAGCTGCTGCGCTTCCGCTCGCGTTACAATCATCTTACCTTCCTGAACCGTCCGCTGCGGAACAAATGGACGATTCATCAGACATTCTCGCAAAAAGGCCGGTTCCGTCCGCATATGCCGGCTACACTGCTGTACCATTCTTCCTCAGACCTGCACCAAATGCTTAAGACCAGCCCTGTAATTTATATCAAACCGATAAACGGTACCGGCGGGAGAGGCATTCTGCGTATCGAGCGGCTGAAACAGACTCGCGGAATGTTCGATATCCAGGGCCGCCGCCAGAATCGCCGGATTATCCAGCCGCGCCAGGTGTCGCTGCTGCGGCTCGAGTCCATCGTACGCCAGTGGTGCATCGGAGGCCGTTTCCTGATCCAGCAGGGGATTCCGCTGCGCCTTCCAAGCGGCCGGTTCCACGATTACCGGATGCTCGTTCAGAAGAACAGGGAAGGCAATTGGGAGCTGACCGGAATAGCGGGCCGTGTAGGGGCTGCCAAAAGCGTGACCTCCAACCTGCACGGCGGCGGGCATGCTGTAAAAGCGGAGACACTGCTCAAAGAGTGGCTGGGCAGCGGTGAAAAAGCGGCAAAAGCCTTGCAAACGGCCGAACGGCTCGGACTGGATGCCGCTTCATTTCTGGAAGACAGCTTCGGCACTTTATGCGAGCTGGCGCTTGATCTGGCCATCGACCGGGAAGGCAGAGTCTTCGTGCTGGAGGTTAACCCCAAACCAGCCCGTGAGGTGTTCTCAAGGGCCGGCGAAAGGGACACCTACCGCAAAGCGCTTCAGCAGCCGCTTGAATATGCGCTTTGGGTGTACCGCACGAAGCTGTCGCCTTCATCCTCGAAGAAAATCGAGGAGTAACAGCCAAGCGATTTCCCAAAATCAAAAACGGCAGGCGGCCTATTCCTTCCGGAACTTGCCATCCTGCCGTTTTTCAATTCTATGCGGCCATCCCGGTGCACGGGCAGCCTCTATTGAAAGATTGTTCCCCGGCGCTGCTTAAGCGCCCAATCCTCCCGCTTCCTCTTATTTCACCTGATGATCAAAACTCTCAATCAGCTCGTCGAGAATGTCCCGGCTGACCATTTTGCCTTTGAAGTTAATCAGGTTCTCCGAGCTTCCGGAGAAAATACAAGTCGGTTCATATTTTCTGAGGATGATCTTCTCACCATCGACAAAAATTTCGAGCGGGTCCTTGATATCGATCCCCATTGTGCGGCGCAGCTCAATCGGAATAACGATACGTCCCAACTCATCCACTTTTCTTACAATTCCTGTTGCCTTCATCCCAGTATCCCCCTCGATATAACACTTTTTATAATCATTTACATATGGAAACGCTTAAGTCCCATTAAGAGTTAGAAGTGATTACACTCTAATTTGAATTGTAAAGTGCTGCCTCTTTCCTGTCAAATCATATTTCTACATCTTTTGATAGATATCGACAAAATACATAAAATATTTTTGCTATTTTCGACAAATTTCCGATAGATGGCTAGAATTTAATGTAAAATCAGTACTGTTGACAGTATATTTTCCCCCAAAAAAAGCGGCCATTAGGCCGCCGCTCCCCTACTTTGCGCTTGTATTTTTCTCGGACACATTGCCCTTTGAATCAACGGAAGCATTGTATGACAGCTTGTCCAGCATCTGAATAATCTTCTTGTTATAATTTGCATCCATAAATACCGGCTGGCCGCGCGTGATTTTGACCGGCGTTATACTGGCAGACAGCTTGTCTCCGGCAATTTGAAAATTGGCCAGCATTGAATCCAGCGTCTTCTCTCCGCCCCGCGTGGAGCGGTTGAACACAAAGTTGCCCAGTGAATAATAGATGGGCTTGTGCTTGTAATACTCGATTCCCATCAGGCAATGGCTGTGCGATCCGATAATGAGATCCGCTCCACTGTCGATCATCTGTCTGGCAAGCTTACGGGATTCTTCCAGCGGATAATCCTTGAATTCCTGGTTCCAGTGAATATATACGACTGTAAAATCATTGGCTTTGGCCGCTTGCCTGATCTTGCCAAGCAGCGGTTCCGCAGTGTAAGCCGATGCCGCCCCCGGTTTGTTCTTGCCCGCATACCACGATGGTCCGGACAGCACACGGCTTACGCCCAGCACGGCGATCTTCTTGCCGTTCACAGTCTTGGTGTAAGGCTTGAACGCTTCCTCTATATTCCGGCCCGCTCCCGTGCGGCCGATGCCATACTTGTCCAGATAGGACAAAGTGTCCAGCATCGCCGTCTGCCCGTAATCAAGAATATGATTGTTCGCCACGGTCACCCCGTCAATTCCGGCATAATTTAACCCGGCGAGCGTACCCGGCTTGGACCGGAATACGAATGTTTTATCCGATGCCTGGCCTCTTGTCGAAACGGGCGTTTCCAGATTGGCGAAGGCTACATCCGCTTGCTTCAACACGGGCGCCACTTTGAGGAAGGGGTAGTTCACCCCGTATTTTGCAATCTGGCCGCCGACATAACCGTCCAGCAAAATGTCGCCGGCGAACACCAGCTTGACGCCGCCCGAAGCTGATGCTTTGGTGGAAGCGGATGCTGCCGTTCCAATCCCTGTATTCGTAGATAGGACCAGCATAATCACAATGATAATTGCTGATAATTTTCGCAAGGTAATCCCCTCTCTATTATCACTTTCAAGGCCGGGGAGTCCCAGCACCTACCCTATTCTACTATATCAAACCAATCTATTAAAGTGCTGGAAGAATGGACCCAAAAACAGTCCCATAATCCACGACACAGTGGAATATGAGACTGTTTCTTAGGCTGATTGGGGGAATAAATCGGTCAGATCCATCTTTTTTCCGATTCAGAATACCTTCTTGTACTCCCGGTCCTCCTTAAGAATCTCGACGGCTTCCCTAAAGCGCTGCGAATGTACGACTTCCCGTTCCCTAAGGAATTTGAGACTATCCTGCAGATCCACATCGTCGGTCATGTTGATCAGCCACTGATATGTAGCCCGGGCCTTTTCCTCTGCGGCAATGTCTTCGTACAGATCGGCGATCGGGTCCCCTTTTGCCTGAATATAGGCGGCCGTCCACGGCACGCCTCCAGCATTCTCGTAATAAAGAGCGGAGTCATGGTTGGCATAATGGGCTCCGAGTCCAGCCTCCTTCAACTGCTCCACGGTCGCGTCTTTAGTCAGCTTGTAGACCATGGTTGCAATCATTTCCAAATGGGCCAGCTCTTCCGTTGAAATGTCAGTAAGTAACCCGATAATCTTATCCGGGATGGAATATCTTTGATTCATATAACGAAGAGCCGCGGCCAGCTCCCCATCCGCACCCCCGTACTGCTCGATGAGATACTTTGCCATCCGAACGTCGCACTTGCACACTCTTACCGGATACTGCAGCTTTTTTTCATACACCCACACACGCATAACCTCCCTTTTCGCTTCTTTTACGCATGCCTAGACCTGCCAGGGCCAGGGGCTCTGATTCCATTCCCAAGGACATTTCGAATATGCGCGCCCAAAATTTTGCAGCGGTCCGTACAGCTCTTGGAACTGTTTTGCCAGCCGGGTGCGCTCTTGGGTAAGCTGGTTAAACTGCTGAATGCTCTTCAGGTCGGTCGGATGGGTATCCAGGTACAGATTCAGCTCCACCAGCGCAAAATCAAGCGTCTGCAGCTGCTCGAGCAGCTCATAGTAACGGGGATCGTGAGGATTCGCATCCATCTCTTAATTCCCTCCTCTGATTTGAGGTGAATACGGACTGAACAGCGCCGGCCAGAGCGTACCAAATCTCAGCGCCTCCGGAAGACTGAACTGCGGCAGGTTGGGCGGTTGAAAGCCAAGAAACAGATGAGGCGGCACAACATAGCTCTTGCAAGGAATCGGCGGGCAGGGATCGAACGGTCCTCTGTACGGCGTATAGAAGCGTTCTTGAGATACCTGGGGATTCGGCGCCTGGGGATTCGACGCCTGGAGATTTGACGCCTGGAGATTTGACACCAGGGGGTTCGGCGCCTGGAGATTCGGCATTTGAGAGTATAATGCCTGGGGATTCGGTGCTTGTGGATATATTGCCTGGGGATTGAACGCTTGAGAATTCAACGGTTGAGTGCTCAACGGTTATTCCTCCTTCGCTTCCTTTCTGGCTCACAAAGCAAAGCCACACGGGAATATCTTCGTAACTAATTTATGAGGTCCGTGCGCCAATAAGACGTTATTCTGGAAAAATTAAAGACCCGCCCCATAAAAAGCGCCATTAGCGCGGGGCGAGTCTTGCGGGATTATAGATATGCAGGGTGTACTTTATTTCTTTATTCGTTCTCAGCCTGAGCTTCAGCCGTCTCTTGTTCAAGAGGCACAGGCTCCCGGTGAATATTGATTCGGGTAATCCTAAGCCGGGTTGATTCCTCGACCTCGAAGATAACATGATCGACGACTCTGCGTTTTCCTTTGGCCGGGTTCCCTTCCAGTTCCTTGAACAGCCAGCCGCCAATGGAATCGACCTCGTCGTCCTCGATCTGGATGCCTATGAGGTCATTGACATCCTCTATCAGCATCCGGCCGTCGACCGAGATGTAGCCTCCATCCTTATACTCCACGTCGGGACGCTCATCTTCGAATTCGTCATGCAGATCGCCGACGATTTCTTCGATTATTTCCTCCGCGGTAAGCAGACCGGCGGTGCCGCCGTATTCGTCCACGACAAGCGTCATCTGGAGATGATTCTTCTGCATAAGCCTCAGCGCATGGCTGATTTCGATCGATTCCGGCACATTCAGGATCGGACGGACCAGAGCCGCCAGATCGTCCTGCTGCTCCGGAGACGCAAGCAGAAAATCGGTAATATGCACAAAGCCGATAATCCGGTCCTTGTCCTCAAATGCAACGGGATAGCGGGAATGCTTCGTCTCCGAGACAATCCGCAAATTCTCCTCCACAGACAGGTTCGTGTATAAGCAGTCCATGTCTGTCCGGGGAAGCATCACCTCGCGGGCCAAACGGTCGGAGAACTCGAATAAATTGTCCATCAGCTTCATTTCGTCCTTATCGATCACGCCGCTCTTCGCGCTCTGATTCATCAGGATGCGGATCTCCTCCTCGGAGTGGGCGGCCTCCGCCTCACTGGCCGGCTCTACACCGACAAGCCGCAGCAGCCAGTTCGCCGACGCGTTCAGTACCCAGATAACCGGGAAGAACAGCTTGTAAAAGAAAATCAATGGAGCTGAAAGCAGCAGCGCAGAGCCCTCCGTCTTCTGGATCGCCAGGGATTTGGGCGCGAGCTCGCCAAGCACAATATGTAAGAAAGTGATGATGGAGAAGCCGATGACGACCGATACGGTGGAAATCGTGGCATGGTCGGAGACCCCCAGCTTGAACATCAATGGTTCCACGAGCAGCTCCGAAATGGCCGGCTCCCCTACCCAGCCAAGACCAAGCGAGGCCAGGGTTATACCTAACTGGGTAGCGGACAGATAAGCGTCGAGTCGGCGGTTGACTTTAAGCGCATAACCCGCCAGTTTATTGCCTTCGGTTTGAAGCTGCGTCAGCCGGGATTGGCGAACCTTTACTAACGAGAATTCCGCCGCTACAAAGACACCGTTAAAAAAGACGAGCACCAGAACAAGCAGAAGGTTAAGAATTAAACTTCCTACCTCGAATTCCGTATGCACGATAATAACGCCCCATTTCTACAAAGTGATCGCTTTCCTCGATTTAAAATCAATATCCGGGTAGTACATTTCTTTCACCAACAGATTGGGGCCGCAGCAGCCGGCGCCGGCGCAGTGGCAGTTAACCCTCTGGTTAAGTGGATGCTCATTTTGCCATTTTGCAAAAATATCGTCCAGTTTACTCTCGGCGATATTCCCGAATGCGGGTATGTCGGCAAAATCCGTAACGAACACGTCACCGGTAAACATGTTGACATTGACTCGATTGCGTCCGTCCGGATCATTCCGTACCGTTACGTTCTTCTCGGACTTCAGCCTGCGCAGCAGCTCGTGGTCCTCCTCCAAGATGCTGCATGCAAAAAAAGGCAGCGTCCCAAACAGCATCCACATCTCAGGATTCCGATGGTCGAGCAGGGAATGGATGGCGGCAGCAGTCTCCTTCAGCGGCAGAACCGGAAGCGAAGACGCGAAATTGGAAGCGTACATCGGATGAACTTCATGCCTGCGGCAGCCCATATCTCCGATCAGCCGGTGAATTTCCGGCAGCTTGCCGTGTGTCCGGTAGTTGATCATGGATTCCGCCGATATAAACATGCCTTCCTGGCTAAGCCGCTGCACATTCTCCAGCATTGTGTTATACAGGCGATATGCGGCCTCTTTTGCCACGGCATGACCGCTCCCCGCAAAACCTACCTCATGAAAATCGTCACCGTTCACATAGTTGAACGAGATATGCATAACGTCAAGATACGGAAGCAGCTTCTCATACCGGGAGTACGGCATCGTCAGATTCGAATTAATCTGTGAGCGCACCCCCCGCTCCTTCGCATATTTGAGCAGCGGCACGATGATATTGTCAACAGTATCCGCGCGGAACATCGGTTCTCCGCCGGTAATGCTGATCGTCTCCAAATGCTCCACTTGCTCCAGGCGGTTCAGCATATTCTCAAGCGGCAGCATCTCGCCTTCCCGTGTCGTCAGACTATCGCCGACCGCACAGTGCTCGCAGCGCATATTGCACAGATTCGTTACCGTCATTTCCACACTGGTGAGCACATGCTTACCGTACCTTTGCAGAGAGGAGATAGGATCCCAGGGATCGTAACTGGGCGATAATTCCTTAGTTATTGAGGCTGGCGATTGAAACCTATTCATGTACAGTAACTCCTTCAAAAGCAATGCTTATTCTCTTTATTAACCAATATCATACCATGAACTCTTAAAAAAACCGCATCTCCCCGCAACTTTTAGCCCGCTTCGCAGGGGCAGGGCCGGCCAAAAATAGAATGCAGCGGAGACGAGAGCGAAAGCCTCTCCGGCTGGAGGCGCCTTCTTCCCCGTTCCCGCTGCATGGCGGCCCGGCTCCGCATAAGACTCTCGGCATTGCTTGTGCAAGTATCTGCCGCTACTCCATTACGCTGGAAATGATTACGGACAGGTTCTTGCGCAGATCAAGTTCATACGGAGCAATCTTCTCTCTCTCCGGGCCTTCAATGACCCTAACAACGGGTCGATGGGGAAGACTCGGGTCGATCTTGACGACAACGGCGGACTCCCCGGTGCTGAGTTTGATATTCAAGCCAATCGGGTAAATCGCTACACGGTCGCGAAAAATCTCCAGCTGCTGCTGCTCGTACAGCGTACCCGAGCCGACATAAAGCGCCTCTACCGCCTGATGCGGCAGCATGGCCTTTTTGTAGACACGGCTGGAGGTCATGGCGTCATAGGAATCCGCCACGCCGATCCACTTAGCGTATTCGTGAATCTGTGGACCGAGAAGGCCCCGCGGATAGCCGGATCCGTTAATCCGCTCATGATGCTGCAATGCGCAATGGGCGACGAGCAGGGGAATGTTCGGCTCTTCCTTTAGAATCTTAAACCCGATCTCGGTATGCGCCTGCATGTGCCGAAATTCCTCATCGCTTAACATACCCGGTTTTTGCAAGATTTTGACCGGGATCTGTGTCTTGCCGATATCGTGGAGCAGAGAGCCCAGACCAAGCATGGTTAGGTCGCTGCGGCTGTAGCCGTGAGCGATTCCAAGCACCAGCGTATAAAGGCATACGTTCAGTGAATGGGTATACAGGTAATTGTCGGTAGTATGCATGTCGTGCAGCATTATCATCGGGTCTTCCTGTCCGGACATTTCGTCCAGAATGGAATCCATAACTTTGGAGAATTTCTTATCCAGATGATAAAAGCCTTTCTTAATGTCTGAAGCGCTCGATATTTCCTGAAACTGAGTGCGTATTGTCTTCAGTGCCTGATTACGAGTCTCATCCTGGAGCATGTTCGGAATTTCCACATCTTCCGTCAGCGCATCATGAATATATACATAGCCGATATCGATCTTGGACAGGCGGCTAATCAACGCACTGTTAAGCACCACACCGTCCGAGAGCAGCACCAGCCCTTCATCGTTATATATTTTTCTGCCCAGCTTCATCCCCTCTTGAAGCCGGCTGATCGGTACCAAACGCAACTTGGCTCACTCCTGCCTTCAACGGTAATTGGGTGCCCTGCTATAAATTTATGATCATTCACATATCTATACCGTCACTACTGCATACAGCAAGCGAGTCAATTATCCATTGTTATAACGTCGCCGCAGTAATAAATATCAGCGCATAACGAACAACCAGAAACAGGCGGCCAGCACAAAGCGGTAAATGGCAAAATGGGTGAGCCGGATTTTTTGGATCAAACGCATGAACAAAACAACGACGATGTAAGCTACAACGAACGAAACCAGAAATCCGATAGCAAAGATTCCGATCATATCGCCGGTAATCTCCTTGTACGAATCGAGCAGCTCATACCCTGAAGCCACGCACATAATCGGAATGGCGATCAAAAAGGAGAAGTCGGCCGAAGCCTTATAGCTGACGCCGGTCAGCATACCGCCGGAGATGGTCGAGCCGGATCGCGAGAACCCGGGCCACAGCACGGAAATAATCTGATAAAGTCCGATAGCCAGGGCCTGGCCGTAGGATATGTCGTCCATTTCTTCCGCGGTGACCCGAATTTTGCGCTTGTTAACCCATTCGGCAATGATCATCAGAATCCCGCCTGCGACAAGCGCCCACAGCACCGTACTAGCGCTAAAATGGCTCTTGATAAAATCGCGGGCGAAAAAAGCAACGGCCAGCGCGGGAATGATGCCTAGAAGGACGTGGATGAGGTTGAGCCGAGAACGGGGCATAACGCCTCCTCTATCCCTCTTGCGGCCGATTCCAAGCAGATCGAGTATACGGCGGCGGTAAACGAGCGCGATGGCGAGAATCGCCCCCAGTTGAATAACAATTTCGAACGTCTTCATCAAATCACTCTGTTCGTTAAAATGAAGCAGCCGAGAGGTCAGAATCATGTGGCCGGTAGAGGAAACAGGAATAAATTCGGTAATCCCTTCAACAATGGCTAGAATAATGGCTGTAATCGTGTCCATATTGGCCTCCTAAACAGTTCTGCGATTTGGGTAAATGAAAAAAGCCTGGCGCGCCGCTAGAAAATTCTCGGTTCCCAGCGGGCTTGCGCGCACTCGTCCAGGCTTCCAGGACGCTGCAATTCCATCCGCAGCAGGTCCCGCAGGAAATGAGGCAGCAGGAACAGAACGTCCTGTCCATTGCCTATTGACTCATATCCCGTACGAAAGGTGAACATGTCGATCGTTCCGACGGAATATTCCCTGCCGTCCTCAAGCGGATGTCCGTTGACAAAAACTGCAATATTTTTATCATACGGCATCGCATGAGGATCGTACAGAATTTTTATTCCGTCCACCGCCAGACCGCCGAGCCGTTCTCCCCGGAAGCCATAACCGTAAATGACCTTCTCACGGAACTCGGCAGCCAGACTCTGCTTCAGCGCGATGCGGATATCCCTGCCGGACAGCCGCATAACGCACGGATTGATCGGGGAAGGACAGAGCGCATGGAGCATACCTGCCGTAATCTCTCCCTTAGGGAGCGGCCCGAGCAGTTGGCCGGCATTTACCAGCGAGAACGCAGTCCCCGTGAAACGTCTCACCGACTGCGCCAGCAGATTGGCAAAGGGCGATTCTCCACGGATATCAAGCGTGAGGCTCCGGTCGGTAATGGCAACCGTCTCGCTTAATGCTTCATTTCCGCGTTCCATATGGAGCATGGCGGCAGCGAAAACCGTGAATTCGGAGAGCGAGGGATCAACGGGGAAGCTCTCACCCGTTACATACCGGAAAGAGCCGTTCTCCTCGTCGCGTTCGAATACAAGCTGCCCCAGGTATCGCCCGAATTTACCTGCGCCGCATACGGCCGTACCGCCAATGATCAGCGGCTGTTCCAGCACATGATGGGTATGTCCGCCCAGAATGGCGTGGACTCCGTCCAGCCGCTCCGCCAGCAGCTTGTCGGCAGGCAGGCCCAGATGGGAAAGGATAATCAGAATATCTACCTGAGGCGCGAGCAGCCGGCACTCCTCCCGGAGGCATTCTTCCGGCTCCAGCGCATCCCAGCCGAGCAGCGAATAGAACGGGGCAAAGGGCGCGGTTGCTCCCGTAACTCCGATCCTAACCCCTTCTCTTTCCAGAATCGTGTGGCGCTTCATCCAAAGCGGGGGATTGCCCGTGGCCGTCTCTACCAAATTGCAGCATACGACCGGACACTTGGTGCCGGCAAAGATGCCCGACAGAATCTCCTTAGAGAACGTCAGGCCTTCATTGTTCCCGATCGTAACGGCGTCATAGCCCGTAAGGTTAATCATATCGATATTCGCCTGGCCCATCGTTCCTTCGGTTGCCGCAGCGGCCCGGTCCATATGATCGCCAATATCAAAGAGCAGTACGATGCCGCCTTGAGCTTCTGTTCTCTGCCTTGTGATAGCGGCTGCGAGCGGGCTCATCATTTCGAAGTGGCTGTGAATATCATTGGTATGAAGAATCGTAAGTCGCTCTTTTTCAGGCCTCATCGTCCAAGCTCCTTCCGGCTTTATAGCCGCCCCCATAAGAGGCGGCAGGCAGTATGTCTTTAGAGCCTAGCATAACATTTTCAGTGACAATATGGTATATTGTAGTCATTACGATCATTAACGAGGTGAACCTAACATGCAAATTTCAATTCGTCTTTTCGCGGGGCTGGCCGAAGCTATCGGTTCCCAGGTCCTAGATTTCCAAGTAGCCGAGCCTCAGGTAACTGCAGGTAAACTCAAGGAGCTGCTGTCCGCTTCCTATCCCGAAGCCGCCGGTCAGATCAGCGTTTCCATGGTTGCCATTGATCGCGAATATGCTCCGGAAGACACTGTTATCTCCAGTTCCTCTGAAGTGGCGCTTATCCCTCCGGTTTCCGGGGGGGAGCCTTCCCCGGACGAGGGTAGCGCCCAGGACGTATTGTATACCGTAACGGAACAGCCGCTCTGTACGGAGGACATCCTGGATAAGGTGCTGGACAAAGATCATGGCGCTTCGCTTGTTTTTGTCGGGACAACTCGGGAAATGACCGGGGACGAGCGGACAGAGGCTCTTCACTACGAGGCTTATATTCCGATGGCCCTCTCCAAGTTTGAGGAAATCGGCCGTGAGGTTATGGAACGCTGGCAGGGGCGCTGCGCCATTTCTCATCGGATCGGACATGTAGGATTGAAGGAAGCCAGTGTTGTAATTGCCGTTTCTACCGCGCATCGCGACGCCTGTTATGAAGCAAGCCGCTTCGCGATCGAAGAGCTGAAGCGTATGGTTCCGATATGGAAAAAAGACATAGGCGCTTCGTCTGAGGAGTGGAAGGGCGCTGACAAGGCTTATCGTGACAATTGGCCTATAATTTCCCAATGATTATCATTGTGAATTTCACCTTTTCTTGTTATGCTCAAGAAGGAACGGCTGCAGCGTCTTACTTTAGACACAGCATTCGCTTCTCGTAGAATTAGAAGAAGATGTGTAAGCAGGTGTTTATACATTCTTATATTTTTAAACAATGACCGGTAGAGGTGATATTCGATTTGAAAGTGCATGTCACGGATTTAAAGCCCGGTGATCTCTTGAAGGAAGATACCTTCAGCAACCGAGGCATTCTTATATTGTCCAAAGGAGCTCAGCTTCGGGAAGATGACATTAATAAACTTTTGCTGCATGGCGTGGACTATGTTGACATTGAAGGTCCCGCACAGTTGACCCCCTCGGCCCCGTCTGTTATTCAGGCGGTAACTACGCAATTCGACCAAACCATTGAAGGCTTTGAATCCCTCTATCTGGAGGCGCTGACCAAAGGAAGCTTCAACCAGACTATGGTTGACGATATCCTGAAGCCTCTGGTGAATTCGCTCGATCAGAATAAAGATGTCGTTACTCTGCTCCTTCTGCTGGACCGTGAGGACGACTATACCTACATCCATTCCCTTCAAGTCGGTATGCTAACTTACTATATTGCTTCCTGGCTTGGTTATTCCAAGAAGGAATGCTACGAAATTTCCCGAGCGGGGTATTTGCTTGATATCGGTAAATGCCGCATTCCGGCAGCCATTCTGAAGAAGCCCGGCAAGCTGACTCCAGAGGAATATCAGGAAGTCCAGCGGCATACTACATATGGTTACGAGATTATCCGCAACTCCATGAGCGACCACAGCACGGCGCTCGTTGCTCTTCAGCACCATGAACGCGAGGACGGCTCGGGTTATCCCTCCAAGCTGGTAAATGACGAGATTCATCCGTACGCCCAGATCGCCGCGATCGCAGACGTATACAGTGCTATGACGACCTCCCGGGTGTATCAGTCGAAACAGGAACTCATCGGCGTATTGCGGGAACTGCACAATCTCGGCTTCGGCAAGTTGAACGGTAAGTCCGTACAAGCTTTTATTCAGCATCTAATGCCGAACTTTATTGGTAAAAGAGTGCTGCTTAGCTCCGGAGACATGGGCGTTATCATTTTGAATAATTCGACCGACGTCTTTCGCCCCCTTGTACAAAGCGGTGGACGCTTCATTGATCTTTCCCGTGAACGGAATTTAGCGATTGTTGAGATTTATATGGATTAAGTATTCCCGGGAGGCTCCACCCATGGGCATTTAAGGACCACACTTATGCAGTCTGACACCCAGGTAAGTATCCGAAGAAGTCAGACTGCCCTGCACCACTGTATCCATCCGCATTTATTCCTCTCATCATAGTGAACATACCCGTCATAGCTAGTCATATAAATCCCTCCTCCTCTGCTCGGGCAAAATCTTATCTCCTCTCCAAAATACAAAAACCTCCTGTCCGGTAATATAATCATTCCTTTCAGTTTGTACATACTTTTTCCATATAGTTCTATGTTCCTAGTAAATATTGGGTGTATAATTGGAAGAAAATAGACTATAAGGGAGATGCAATATGGTTAAGCAAGCGGTAAAATCAGCACTCTTGTTAATGTTGGCGTTTATCCTCTCCTCCCAGCCGCTCTTTGCGGCAGGCAAGACGGTAAAGGTTAAAGTGACCTTGGTAAGCGCGGAACTGGTTGACAATGAGCATGTGGGCAATGAGTGGTGGTGGGGCGGTTATGTAAACGGCAAGGAGCTTGAGGAAGGATCATCCGTAACGGTAAACGTGAGCTCTTCAGGTTCGATCAAGCTTCGGGTGGAAGCGCAGGAACAGGACAAATACCCTGAAGAGGGAACAGCCAATGCTACGGTCAAAGTCGCTTCCATCAAATCCTCTCTAAACAAGACTTTAAATGTTACCGTCGTAGAGAACCGCGGACGATATTCCGGAAACACGGCAAAATGGCGCTTTGTGTTCAAGATTCAAAAGCTGTGACGATTGCTCACAATTTAAACTGAGACTGCGTCTGCCGAAAAAGAAAAGACGCAGTCTCTTTTGCTGTTTCAATTCTTTTGTAGAATATAATCGACGAACCCCTGCCGGATCTTATCTCCCTGATATATCCTCTCCAATACCCTGTCCTCTTTATATAACGTATCCATATCGCTGAACAATGGGTCCGGTTCACCCTCCTCGTAATAAGAATGAATAACGGGAAGATCATCTTCGAATTGCTCGTATTGATTAACTCCAACCTTGACCCCCTGTCCGCATCGAAAATCACGGGTTGTGAGAAAATTAACAAACAGCAGTCCCCCAGGCTTTAAAACCCGCTTCATTTCGGCTATGGAAAGCTCAACTTCCGCTTTTGTCATATGGAATACGGAGTTATAGGAGTACACAAAACTTATCGTTTGGTCTCCAAAGGGCAATTTCCTCATGTCACCTTGCATTATATTTAATTCTTGGTCCTTGGCTTTGGCAAATTCCGCGGCCCGTTTCACTTGTTTGATATCGTACTCAATGCCGAACGTCGAATATCCGAATTCCGAGAACAAACTTAAAGGCGGAGCTTCGCCTCCCGCACCACAATCCAATACCACCCGATCAAGATTAACTTCATTGCAAAAGTACAGAAATCTGTATAAAGGAACTTGCTTGAACACTTCCGTCAAAGCCTCCAACCCCTTCTGTGAAATCTCCCCCACTTAGCTTACGCATGAAGTGGGGGCTTCTGTTGGCATCGATACAGGGTTGCACACGCTTGTGAGCTTCATGTTTGAAGGCTCAGCGCCTGTTGCACCCGAATGAGGGAAGCCAACGTCCAATACGTTCGTTTTGCCAATGAAGGGTCTTTTGCCTCCAAGGACAACCACATCTTTTCAGATGTGGCTTTGTATAGGTTGCGCAGCACGTATCGTGCGCCGATGTTATACGAGGCATTAAGGTCCGCGTGATACGCTTTGCCTGTTGCGAATACAGCAATATCACGCTTTGTGTTGCGTTGTACAAATCCACTGCCATAAAAGCAAGCGCACTTGTATTCGCAGGGTTGACCATGGAAACCCGCATCCCCAGGAAATGCGCCATTTCGGTCACTTTCGTTTGGATACGCCGTCTGGCCCAAAACTGGAGTTTGGCTCGAAGCCGCTTGGCTCCCCACGTTCCTTTAGGCAGACGCATCTTGCCTAAATACTCCATGACAATGACCTCTGCGCGGTGCTTTTGGGCAAAGGCGATGATTTGATGCGCGGTATCGTGGACGATATGCGTCTGTAAGCCGTTCATCCGCCGCCAGAAATTCGGCTTTGCGCCTATGCCGGATTGACGCTGGGCTTGTTTCAGTTTGCCTGTGATTTGGCGCATCCGGTCTTTTTCTTTGGCTTGGTTGATAAATGTCCTCGCCAAGACAGTGCCGCTAGCATCCATCACGGAACAGACTGCAGAATTCGTTAATCCCAAATCAACGGCACACACCCGCTGCTTGGAACGTTCCGCCTGAGTCAACTTCACCTCCCCTTCATAGGCGATATGAAGGGCATAGCGTTTTCCTTTTCGGACTAATGTGGGGCTGCATTCTTTCATGCTCCACACGTTACGTTTAAATAGGTCTTGCCCCTTAAAGGTAATGGGGAGCCATACCCAATCTCCTTGATGAAATACCTTGATGTTGGCTGCCCGATCGGAGGTTCTGATGAACATATTGCCTCTATAGAAGCAAGGGAACGCCTGATGCTGGGCTTGGAGTGTCGGCGGTTTTTTCGAAAAGCGTTTCCCTTCTTGCTGGGCATGTTGCCCCTCGGCTTGCCAAAGCTAAAAACGGGAATGATGGCTTTTCACCATGCCAAACGCTTCGGCAATGGCACTTCTGCGGAAGTACGAAGGAAACTTATAAAAGCGTTGATCAAATTCGGAGTAGAACGGATTCGGATTATGCTTGGTACGGTGAGTCAGCCGTTCTACCGCCGTCACCACCGCTTGGGTGGATAACGATTCTAAGGCCATAAACTGCTCTTGAATGACCGTAATCAAGAACGACAGCGCCTCTTGATACACAAGGAGAGTCGCATCCAGCATGCGGTGGTGGGACGTAATCGGATGTTTGAGTGTTTTAACCACCTTCATGAGACGCGCCTCTATCGCAAGTTTGATGGATCTAGTATAACACAAGAACATATGTTTGTTAAGCAGACGCCTCTAACCCCCACCTTCGCTGTTGGCTTAGAGGCGGGGGACTGCGACACTAAATCTGTTCAAGGAAAGCGAGAGCAGCCCTTTAGCGTTAGAACATTTCGAAGATGCGACTGAGCCAAGTGCTACAGAAACCGGAACTGCGCTTCAATCAGACCGTTATAAATGCCTTGTTGTTCCGTCAACTCTTGGTGAGTTCCCATTTCTTTAATTTCTCCATGGTCGAGGACGACGATTTTATCGGCATGGCGGATTGTGGACAACCGGTGGGCGACGATAAACGAAGTACGGCCTTTGAGCAGCACCTTCAGCGCCTCCTGGATTTTCAGCTCCGTTTCGGTATCGATGCTCGCCGTCGCTTCATCCAGAATCAGAATGCGCGGATTGGCCAAAAGCGCCCGGGCAAAAGACAACAGCTGACGCTGGCCCATCGACAGTGCGCTGCCGCGCTCCTCTACCTGGGTTTCGTAGCCGTCCGGCAGCTTCATAATAAAATCATGAGCATCTACCGCTTTGGCCGCTTCCTCTACTTCCAGGTCGTTTGCGTCCAGCCTTCCGAAGCGGATGTTGTCCCTGATCGTTCCGGAGAAGATGAATGTATCCTGGAGCACAATTCCAATCTGGCTTCGGAGACTATTTAGCGTGACATCTCGGATATCTTGGCCGTCTATCGTAATTCTGCCCCCTGTAATATCGTAGAAGCGCCCAATCAGATTAATAATTGTGCTCTTGCCCGAACCGGTATGACCGACAAGCGCGATCGACTGCCCGGCTGATACTTCGAGGTCAATTCCCTTCAGCGCCGCACGCCCTTTTTCATATTCGAAATAAACCCGTTCAAAAGAAATATCTCCGTGAATGGTAGGCAGCGGTTTGGCCTCTGGTTTGTCCTGAACAAGCAGCTCTTCATCTAAATACTCAAAGATCCGTTCCGAGGAAGCCATCGCTACGAGCAGTTGATTGTATGTCAGTCCTAGCCGATTGATCGGGTCCCAGAAATTGCTGACGTATGTGCTGAATGCAACGAGCACGCCGACGGTCAGATTGCCTGTCTGTATCATATACGCGCCTAACCAGAATAGAACCAGCGTTCCGAGTCCGCCCGTCACCTCAATAATCGGCCCGAATCCTTGGTTCATTGCCGATGCCTTATCCCAGGATTTCTTGCTGTCCCTGTTCATCGTGTCGAAGTAGTTCATGTTCTCAAGCTCTTGGGTATACGCCTGGGTTACCCGGATGCCCTGAATCGACTCGTTCAAATGGGAGTTGATTCGCGAGTTTTTGATCCGTACCGCCTGCCAGGCAATACGAATCGTCCGGCGATATTTAGTCGAGACGAGGAACATAATCGGAACGGTAACCATGACCGCAAGGCCTAGCTTCCAGTTCAGCGCCAATAAAATAACGACAATACCGGCAAGCTGCACGCAGTCGATAATCGAGTTCACCACACCGTTCGTGAACAGATCCTGAAGAGAGTTAATATCATTGGTGACTCTCACCAGTATAGAGCCTGCCGGACGCTTGTCGAAGAAGTTGAACGACAGCTTCTGTATATGTTTGAACAGATCGGAACGAAGATCATAAATGACTTTTTGACCGATCACATTTGTATATTTAATACGGAATACACCCGCGATCCACTGCACGATATATAGTACGATGACGCCTGCCGTGAGCGCATATAGCAATGCCTGATTTGGGCTCCCGCTCCCAGGTGCAATTGCCTTGTCGATCGCAAGACTGGTTAGAAACGGTACCATGAGCTTCGTAATCGTCCCCAGTACCATCATCAGCATGACAATCGGCAACATTTGTCTGGCATACGGCTTCATGTAGCCGAACAACCGTGTAAACTGTTTCCAGTCAAAAGCTTTATCGATGACATCGTCATCCTTGTAAATAAACCTCTCTTGTACCGGTACGTTTGTTCCTGATTTCAGAGAATCCGGAGCTTTATTCGTTCTGCTCGCCGTTACATTATTCACTGGTGTTCACCTCCGGCGGCCTTCGCCAAATAATCGGCGTATTGAATCCGGTACACATCCCGGTAAGCCCCTGGCATGCCAATCAGTTCCTCATGGGTTCCCTGCTGCACAATTCTCCCTTCGTCCATAACGATAATCTGGTCGGCGTGGCGGAGAGATGAGATCCGGTGAGCAATGATGAGCGTCGTCCGGCCGTGCATAACCTCCTGGAAGCCTGTTTGTATTTCATGTTCTGTTTCCATATCGACCGCGCTGGTGGCGTCGTCAAGAATCAATATCCGGGGATTCATCAACAGGGCTCTCGCGATGGCGATCCGCTGCTTCTGGCCTCCCGATAGACCCATGCCGCGCTCACCTACAACAGTGTCATAGCCTTCCGGCATTTCCATAATAAAATCATGCGCCTTAGCTAATTTTGCCGCCCGGATAACCTCCTCCATCGTTACCTCATTCAGCCCGTAAGCGATATTTCCCCGAATGGAGGACGAGAACAAAAAGGTTTCCTGGAACACGGCGGCGATCTGCGATCTCAGACTCCGTACTCCCAGTTCCCTAATGTCGGTGCCGTCAAGCCTAATGCTGCCTTCATCGACATCATAAGCACGCATCAGCAGCTGGATAATCGTCGATTTGCCCGACCCGGTTCCGCCCAGAAAACCGATGACCGAACCCGGTTTAGCTTCAAAATGAATGTCCGTAACTGCCGGCACCTTGTTCCCGTAGGCAAAGGTAACATGGTCAAAGACGATATGGCCCTTAACTTCGGCTGAATTCAGCTCTCTCGCTTCTGGTTTGTCCTGTACATCAATCCACTGGTTCAACACCTCCAGCACTCTCTCTCCGGATGCTTTCGACTGCGTATAGTTGTTAATATGAAAGCCAAGACCCCATACAGGCGCAATAATATACCAGATTAGACTGAAAAAAGCGACAAGCTCGCCAAGCGTCATTTGTTTGTTAATGACCAGCGTTCCGCCCACTCCAAGCAGAATTGCTACACAAGCGCAGGCCAGAAACTCCATAGCCGGGAAGAACTTGCTCCACAGTTCGGCGGCGTATATTTGATTGTTCTTGTACCGCTCATTGCGTCCGGAGAATTTATCGACCTCATACGGCTCTCTGGCAAAAGATTTGACCGTCCGCACACCGGTAACGTTCTCCTGAACCGTTGTCGTCAGCTCGCTGAGCGCTTGCCGCATCTCCTGAAAAGCAGGGTGAATTCGGCCTTCGAATTTAAAAGCAACCGCAGCCAGGAACGGCATCGTAACTAACGTCACCAGGGTGAGCTGCCAATTCAGTGAGAGCATCATGATCGATCCAAACACTACCATGAAGAAGACATTCAGCAGCTGCGCAAATCCGAAGCCGATAAAATGGCGGATTGCTTCCAGATCTCCCGTTAGCCGGGACATGAGATCGCCGGTCTTGGCGGTGTCATAATAACGGAACGACAAAAATTGCAGCTTCTCATAACACGCGTTGCGCAGACGGTAGGCCAAATAATTCCCGAGCCTTCCTCCAAAAAATCCATGAGCAAACTGCAGACACGCCTTCACACATACAACTGCCAATACCGTCAGCGCAAGCAGGGGAACTTCACCAAATTTCATGGGCAAGATAACATCGTCAATCAGCTTTCTTAGCAGGTTGGGGGTAATCAGCCCCACTGCCGTAGCGGCAGCCAAACAAACAATCGATAGAATCAGAAAGTGCAACCTCTCCCGGTAAAAAACCCGCAGTTGCCTAAGAACATCCATGTCTCTCCTCCTTTTTTCACAAGTTTCCGAACTTTAACGCTTTCAATTTCTAGAGACTTTAAGGAGTTTATCACTCCTAATTTAATGGAGCAAAGCGGAAAAACACCCAAATTTAACGTTAAACACTCGAAATCACCGCTTGACCGGGCTAAATACGCCCCCGGATTCATAGAATGCTTCCTTTTTCTCACAAATACTGGCTGCCGCAAGAAAATTGGAAACAAATAAAAAGCGTCCCCATTGCCGGAAACGCTCATCGTTATCCTTGTCATTATAAATTGTCTGACTTTAACGGCTTCGGATTACATCAAGATGGTTCAGGCACCTTCATCTCCGTCATGACTTGCCACGTCACCCCGTACTTGTCCTCAAGCTGGCCGAAGTGTGCTCCCCAAAATTGCTGCTTCAACGCATCGATTACTTTCCCGCCTTCAGCAAGCTTATCAAAAGCTGCATAAGCCTCTTCTTCGGTCGAAAATTCCAGCAAAAGAGCCATCCCATTTCCCCGCTCGATCGTCCACAAGGAATCGCACATATAGAATAGAATACCGGCCGCCTTGAAACTCAGGTGCATAACCTTGTCCTTATACTCCGGATTCGGGTCGGGACCATCCGCGAATGTCATAACATCCACAACTTCTCCGCCAAGCGCCTCTGTGTAAAACGCAGCCTGCGATCTTGCATCCTCCGAAAAAATGTAAGGGGTCAGTTTAGCCATGCCTTCAACATCCTTTCCTTCCTGAGTTTGAATTTCACTTACATCTTAACATAGAACATATGTTCCTGTCTAGTTGTTTAAGCGAAAATAAAATACCTCACCGCAAGGGTAAGGCATCCACTTATCATTTTTTTATGACCATTCTTGAAGTTTTCTTATTCACCTCAGCATCATGGTCAGCAATATAATCATTCAGCAATTTTTGGGCGGAAACGCATTCGGTGGGTGTATTCGCGCCTGTTGTTCGCAGCAGCTCTATCATTTTTCCCTTAACATTTAGATCATTTAAAGTATCCCCACTGCGCAAGAAACAAAATTTAAGATCTTCCCCTTCCGGGAAGTACCTCTCGCTCTTGTTCGTTTCTGAATCCACTGTGAAAAATTCAATATTGCCCTCAAGATTTATCCCGCCAAAAGCAATCATGACCTTAACTCCGCGTTGATTTAAATCATCGGTATTAAAAAAATCGACCAGCGCATTATGGATTACGGAGAAATCCGTCTTTACATCAAAATACGGCAGCATCTGCACCGACAACTCTTCACAGGGCCCTTGGCTGCCCGCAAAAGCAATAAACGCTTGATTCCCGATATTAATAAATCTCTGATAATCTTCTTGCAAGATTTCATGATTATCCCCTATTAATGTTCCATCGCTCATTACGCATAAAAAGTCCTTTCTGCCCAAAACAGATACAAAGCTCATAGTATTCCTCCTAATCTTGGATATGCAGTCATTCATTTATGTAAAAAAAATACGTGTCCGAGCGCCTTGGGCAAAAATGCGTCAAGATCACTGCGGACACGTATTTGCATGTTACACAAGCCGGAAAGCTTGATCAATCAAGGCTAGCCGATGCTTCCTTCCATCTCGAACTTGATAAGACGGTTCATCTCAACGGCGTATTCCATCGGCAGTTCCTTGGTGAACGGCTCGATGAAGCCCATTACGATCATCTGGGTCGCTTCCGCTTCGGTAAGGCCGCGGCTCATCAGGTAGAAGAGCTGCTCCTCGGATACCTTGGAGACGGTCGCTTCATGCTCCAGCGTAATGTTGTCGTTCATAATCTCATTATAAGGAATCGTATCCGAAGTGGATTCGTTATCCATAATGAGCGTATCGCATTTAATATTTGACTTCGCGCCTTCCGCCTGGCGGCCGAAGGAAGCGAGTCCACGGTAAGTAACTTTCCCGCCGTGCTTACTGATCGACTTCGAAATAATGGTGGACGTCGTATCCGGTGCCAAATGGATCATCTTGGCGCCGGCATCCTGGTGCTGGCCTTTACCGGCTACCGCGATAGAGAGCACGGAACCTTTCGCTCCGCGTCCTTTCAGAACGACCGCCGGGTATTTCATCGTCAGCTTGGAACCGATGTTGCCGTCAACCCATTCCATCGTCGCGTTTTCTTCCGCAACCGCGCGTTTGGTAACGAGGTTGTAGATGTTCGGCGCCCAGTTCTGAATGGTTGTGTAGCGGACACGCGCATTCTTTTTGCAGATGATTTCTACGACCGCACTGTGCAGCGAGTTCGTGCTGTATACCGGGGCGGTACAGCCTTCAACGTAATGCACGAAGCTGTCCTCATCGGCAATGATCAGCGTTCTTTCGAATTGTCCCATGTTCTCGGAGTTGATCCGGAAGTAAGCCTGCAGCGGTATCTCGCATTTAACGCCTTTTGGAACGTAGATAAAGCTTCCACCCGACCAAACGGCGCTGTTGAGCGCTGCGAATTTGTTGTCGGTCGGAGGAATTACAGTGCCGAAATACTGCTTAAAGATCTCGGGATGCTCACGCAAAGCCGTGTCCGTATCCGTAAATATTACGCCCTGCTCTTCAAGATCATGCTGCATGCTATGGTAGACAACCTCGGATTCGTATTGTGCAGATACACCTGCAAGGAACTTTTGTTCAGCTTCTGGAATGCCGAGCTTATCGAATGTTTCCTTGATTTCAGAAGGAACTTCTTCCCAGGTCTTGCCCTGCTTCTCGGATGGTCTTACATAATACTGAATGTCGTTGAAATCCAGCTCGTCAAGGTTTCCTCCCCAACGAGGCAGCGGCATTTTACCGAATTGCTCGAGCGATTTCAGACGGAAGTCCAGCATCCACTGCGGCTCATTCTTAATCGCCGAGATTTCCTTGACAATTTCCGGAGTCAGCCCTTTACCCGTTTGAAATACCGCCTTGTGCTCGTCCCGAAAACCATATTTGTACTCTTCAATTTCAGGCGCTTTTTTGGCCATGGGGTACGCCTCCTTCAGTTTATTTAGTGGTGATGCCGCTCTTCCTCGTCGATGCCTTTGCGCAGCGCATTCCAGGCCAGAGTCGCACATTTGATCCGCGCCGGAAATTTGTTAACGCCGGACAGGGCCTCTAAATCTTCGTAATCGTCGAACGTCACGTCCTCGCCCTTCATCAGTGCAGAGAACCGGCTGGCCAAATCCAGCGCCTTCTCCACTGTCTTTCCTTTAACGACTTCGGTCATCATCGAAGCGGAGGACATGCTGATCGAGCAGCCTTCGCCGACATACCGGGCTTCCTTTACGATTCCGTCTTCCACCTTAAGCTGCAGTGTAATACGGTCGCCGCAGGTAGGATTGTTCAGTTCCACCTTCATAGCATCGTCTTCGAACAAGCCGCGGTTCCGGGGATTCTTATAATGATCCATGATTACACGTCTGTACAAATCATCCAATTGCATCGGCGAAATACTCCTTTGTCCGGATTAATGCCGAGGCCAGCCGGTCAATATCTTCTTCGGTGTTATACAAGTATAGGCTGGCCCTTGCCGTAGAACTAACTTCCAGCCAGCGCATCAGTGGCTGGCAGCAGTGGTGACCCGCCCGGACCGCTATTCCTTCCGCATCAAGCACAGTGGCTACGTCATGCGGGTGAACATCCCCCAAATTGAAGGTTATGACGCCCACTTCCCGGTTACGCGGTCCGTAAATCGATATTCCTTCAACTTCGGCCAGACGCTGCTCCGCATAGTCCGCGAGCTTAATCTCATGCCGGTGAATCTCATCCAGACCGACCTCTTGAAGGAAGTCAATCGCCGCTCCCAGGCCGACTGCACCCGCGATGATCGGCGTGCCGCCCTCGAACTTCCAGGGAAGTTCCTTCCAGGTCGAATCGTAAAGACCGACGTCATCAATCATTTCCCCGCCAAATTCAATCGGGTCCATGGCTTCAAGCAGCGCTCTCTTGCCGTAAAGGGCGCCGATACCGGTTGGCCCGCACATTTTGTGGCCGGACAAGGCATAGAAGTCGCAGTCCAGATCCTGAACGTCAACCTTCATATGCGGCGTGCTCTGCGCGCCGTCGACCACCATGACCGCGCCGTGCCGGTGTGCGATGGCCGCAATTTCTTTTACCGGGCTGGTAACGCCCATTACATTGGAGACATAGGCCACGGAGACGATCTTGGTGTTGTCCGTAATCGTCTTCTCGGCGTCTTCCAGCAGAATGGTTCCATCTTTCTGAAGCGGAATGAACTTAAGAGTCGCTCCCGTCTTCTTGGCGAGCTGCTGCCACGGAATCAGGTTGCTGTGATGCTCCATCAGGGTAATCACGATCTCATCGCCCTCGCCGACGGCGGAAGGACCATAAGAGGAAGCTACCAGATTAAGAGCCGTCGTCGTACCACGGGTAAATATGATTTCTTTGGTACTATGGGCGTTAATAAATCTGGCAACCTTCTCTCTGGCTCCTTCATAAGCATCGGTTGCGCGGCTGCCCAGCGTATGGACGCCGCGATGAACGTTGGAATTATCAAGCTCGTAGTAAGCCTTGATCGCTTCAATTACCTGCCGTGGCTTCTGCGATGTCGCGGCACTATCCAGATATACGAGCGGATGGCCGTTAACATTCTGGTTCAGGATGGGGAATAGTTCCCGGATAGAGCTGTTCATTGGCCCAACTTCCTTTCCACGAGAGACTTAAGCTGATTACGCAGTCCCTCAAGTGGAATTTGCGACACTACCGGCGCAAGGAAGCCATAAATAACCAGTTTCTCCGCATCCGAACGCGAAATACCGCGGGACATCAGATAATAGATTTGTTCCGGATTAACCTGCCCTACGGAAGCGGCATGACCTGCGGTAACATCGTCCTCGTCTATAAGTAGAATCGGATTGGCGTCGCCGCGTGCCTTAGGGCTAAGCATTAGCACTTTTTCCGTCTGCTGGCCGTCAGCTCGCGTAGCGCCTTTCTCGATTTTGGTAATTCCGTTGATAATCGACGTGGCGTTCTCACGCATAACCGCACGGGTAATCATATTGCTTGGCGTGTTCTTGCCGAAATGCTGCGCCTGCGTCGTGTAGTTGAGCTTCTGCGAGCCTGAGCCTACCGCGATAACTTTTGCGTCGGAGCTTGCCCCGTTGCCCTTAAGCACCGACTTTGTGTCGCTGGCCGTATCGCCGTCGTTCATTTCGCCGACAATCCACTCGACCGTTCCGTCATTCTCCACGATCGCGCGGCGATACGTAACATCCGTGGTATCAGCACCGAATTGATGCACCGTAGCGTAGCGGACCTTCGCTCCGGCGCAGGCGAACACTTCCACTGCGCCGTTGTGAAGTCCGGCTTCGCTCTTGCCCGATACATAGTTGTCAACATAAGTTACCGAACTGTTGCTATCTGCAACGATTAGAACATGGGGAGCAAATGAAGCCTCCGCGTCATCTGTCAGGAATACAGCCTGAACCGGTGTATCGACCACTACATTTTTCGGAATGTACAGGAATACGCCACCGTTCCACAGCGCCGCGTGCAGAGCCGCAACCGAATGCTCCTCCGGTTTGACCGCGGTGTGCAAGTACCGCCGCACTAGCTCTCCGTGCTCCTTAACCGCAGTTTGCAGATCCGTGAAGATTACACCCTGTTCCGCCAGCTCCGGGGCGAGCCGTGTATAGACCGCTCCGGAATTCCGTTGGATAATAAGGCTTCCTTCCTCCGAGCTGCCTACCAGCGCGGCAATGGAGGAAGGCGCTTCGTTCAATGCGGTGATCGCCGCACTTTCTTTATAGCTGCCGTATTGATTTATATTCCAGCGATCAATCCGAGTCTTCTCCAGCTTCGGCAATTCCAGTTCTGCGGCCAGCTCAAGCGCCTTGAGACGGCTTTCTTTCAGCCATTCCGGCTCGCCGCTTCTCAGCGATAGTTCGCTCAATCGGCCGGCGTCCACCGGAAGAATGGTTTGCGTAGTCATTATGGTCTCCTCCTTCCAGGCGTTTTTAAGCTTCCTGCCCTACGGTTTCATCTTCGATCCCCAGCTCTTCCTTCACCCATTCATAGCCATCGGCTTCCAATCGCTCCGCAAGCTCAGGGCCGCCGGATTTTACAATTCTGCCTTGCATCATAATATGAACAAAGTCGGGTTTGATGTAGTTAAGCAGACGTTGGTAGTGAGTGATAACCAGGAAACCGCGGCCTTCGCTTCGCATAGAGTTTACACCCTGCGCAACAACTCTTAGCGCGTCGATATCAAGACCCGAATCGATTTCATCAAGTATCACAATTTTCGGTTCCAGCAGCAGCATTTGCAAAATTTCGTTGCGTTTCTTCTCGCCGCCGGAGAAGCCTTCATTCAAATAGCGGTGCATGAACTCCGGATTCATCTCCAAATCCTTCATCTTGCCTTCCATTTGGCGGATAAACTTGATCAGCGAAATTTCACTTCCCTCTTCGCGGCGCGCGTTGATCGCACTGCGCAGAAAGTCGGAGTTCGTTACGCCGGCGATCTCGCTGGGGTACTGCATAGCAAGGAACAAACCGGCGCGGGCGCGTTCGTCAACGGACATCTCCAGCACGTCATCACCCTCAAGAGTTACGGTTCCTTCCGTCACTTCATATTTCGGATGACCCATCAGCGAAGACGCCAGAGTACTTTTACCAGTGCCGTTCGGGCCCATGATGGCATGAACCTCGCCGCCCTTCATTTGAAGGTTAAATCCCTTCAAGATCTCTTTCCCCTCAATCGTCGCTTTCAAACCCTCAATGACAAATTCTGCTGCCATAACGTTCATCCCCTTCATTGATCGATTTGCGAAATCAGAATTATTGCAACAGGTTGCCCTGATCCCAACATCGTGTTTAGAGTGCTTATCAAATTAAAATAATTATAAAATGATTCTCAGTGATTATCAATGATTTTCACTCATTTTATTATAATAAACCCATATTTTCAAACCGAAATTTTCATTTTCATGGATTTTTCAGGTTTTGCTCATGATAATTGTCATATTATTGCCCTAAAATGAACTTAATACTTCTTCGCTTTTCTTCAAAGGCTTCTTCGCTCAAAACAGGATTTAGCGAAATATCCTCCGGGGGAACCGCAAGCTCGATCCAGGAACGGCATCCGCCGTATTCCGGAAGCATCTCGATTTCAGCAGGCTTCTCCAGCTTGTATACTTTGAGCAGCAGTACATGCAGGGGTTCCTTCGCCTTCCATTTCAGCCGTTCCTCGGCCAACTTCCCGGTCCACATATGGTAGGGATAAAGCCGTTCAAGCTGTTCAAAATCGCGCACCTCAAGATCATCGACGGCCTCAGCATAAGCGGTAATCTTCACATGACTGGCCCCCGCATCAAATTCCGAAAGTGAACGTTCCACAGAAGCCCGGTATGGGTCTTTGACCAGATGGGTCCGTTGATGCTCGTAGGTCGGAAACAAATAAAAGGAATGGCTCTTGAGTTCGAATCGCTGGGTTTCTTCCTCGATGCCTCCTTTTCGCAGAAGCATAATCTGATCTCCTCCTGCAAGAACATCAATGGCTGAGGCCCATTCTTTCAAAGCGACAGGGTTAAGATTCATCCCCTTATCTCCCCTTCCATCCCTGATTTCTAGCTGCTTATGTATCTATTATAGCGTTATTCGCTCCATTTCGACAGGCTGATGTTAAAGAACCTTCCGTCAAATCCTGGATATGCCGGATTTTTACGAAGCAAGGAATGACCCAGTTATATGCCGCGTTAAGGATTTCTTCCTTCGTCACGGCAAGTCTGCTTATAATCATGAGCTGGCCCCGGAGTTAAGTAAATTGTCTGAAAAATACTAAGAAAAAGCCTCCGCGAAGGAGGCTTCTCTTTAGTAACAAAAGATTTTCGCAGGGGGTAACACCGCCAAGCTCGATCTCAGCCGAGGAAAGAGCGCAGCATCCAGGAATGCTTCTCGAAATCACTGCGGATTTTGATGAACAGATCCGCTGTAGGCTGATCGCTGGCTTCCTCTGCCAGCTCAATGCCTTCAGTTAACTCTTCAGCTATAGTCGTAAAGTCTTCGATCAGCGATTGAAGCATGGCGCGGCTGTCTTCCTTGCCGGTTGCTTCCTGAATCGTCGCAATCTCAAGATATTCCTTCATAGTCGCCGCAGGGGTTCCCTTAATGCTCAGCAGGCGTTCAGCTACCTCGTCCATTTTCTCCGTAACTTCATCGTATAGCTTTTCGAACTTAACATGAAGGGTGAAGAATTGCTCGCCTTTTACAAACCAGTGGAAATTGTGTAATTTGACATACAATACGTTCAAGTTAGCGACATTCCGGTTTAGTACTTGCTCGATAGAGGTTGAACCCACTTTGTTCGTTGCTTTAGCCATAGTCTATCCCTTCCTTTATCCAAAATTTTAGCCGGCTTGTTATTGATGATTCGGCCCCTGCACAGCTGTCTAATGTCCAATTACCCTTATACGCGGCTTGGCGAAACTCCAAAAAAATTAATTATCCAAATTTTTGTCAAAATACAGAATATGTTCCCCTCTTGCGTAGAATGCTCGGAGAAGACCTTCCTTATCCGCCTCATTCTCTTTATAACACCGTTCACTTCTTTCATAAATATGCAACTTATACCTACACATATTAAAAAAGGGCCCTTTCGGCCCCATTCATCCGCGGTATTGAACTAAATCATCTTAAGCAGAGCTTCAGATCCCGTCATCCCGGGAACAATCCCAAGCTTTTCCGCTTCGACCGTAACCGATTCCAAAGGAGCTTCAAGCAGCTGCTCCAGCGTCCGAACCCCCACCGCTCTGCCGGCAATGATGCCCCGGTCTGCCAGACGTTCGTTAAGCAGCCCGACATCAAGCGCGCCGCACATAATATAACCTCTATCGTTGCTGATTGTCAGCAGCGTCGTTTTGGGCAGCTTCACTTCAACTCCAAGCATAATATGACCGCCAACTGCAACTGGAACCATTGTCACCATGTATAGGCACCTCCCTCATTGTCTTACCCCGCTGTATGTTTATGCCTGTCGGGAAGCTCGCGTGTGGACGATGGTCCCAAATTTTCAATAGATATCGGAGACATAAGACCTATTTTTTTCAAACTCGACTCTATAACTATTTCATAATTAATGTTATAGTTTATATACAAAGAACCATTCCTATAAGTAAAGCTGGGGGATATATGGATAATAAAACGCTGAGTGCAGACGAGCATTACTTGTTTAATGTCGACATCTTGATAAATGCCCGTACCAACCGGCTTGCACTGCAATATTTGCTCGAATTAATGAACAGCAGCGATGTTGTCGGCGACTTCAGAATTCAATCGGAACTGCCCCTGGGAAAAACCATCGACAGCCTTCTCGATCCCCTGCAAACGATATCCAAGCAGGAACAACCTCCTCCTGGAACACAGCCTGGCATTCACCGCGCTGTACTTCAGAAGTCTGCCGTGGCGGCGCAAAGTCCCGTTTCGCCAGCAAATCCCGGCAATGAACCAGGCAATGGTAAGTCGATGGATAATCCCGCCGACCCTCTCAGCCAGATTCGCGCATTTATCCGGGACAATCGGCTGGTCCGGTTAAGAGCCAACCGTCAAGGCAAGCAGATATCCATGCCGTGCCGTATTCTGAATTTCGATGAAGCGTCCGCTACGATTAACGTCTACCACGTTGACGAGAAACAGGTTTACACGTTCAGGCTGAATGAAATTGACGAGTTTTTGTAAAATCCAAAAGGGCGCCTAGGCCAAATGGTCTAAAGGCGCCCTTTTGGGGCTTATGGCTTATTGTTGGCACCGAGAGCACCCAGATACGTCGTTTCGGCGGCTTTTCTAATATAATTATGCGTGTCTGCGGGCAAAGGCCTCCAGCGCAAGCAGCAGCCAGCCTGCAATGAAGCACACTCCGCCCAGAGGGGTAATCGCTCCCAGTACTTTGATTCCGGAAATACTCAGCGCATACAGGCTGCCCGAGAACAGAACGATGCCGGCAAGCAGCAGCCAGCCCGACCATCTCAGCCGAGAACTATCCCCCCATTGCCCTGCGGCAATACCGACAATCAGAAGACCCAGCGCATGCATCATATGATAATGAACGCCCGTTTCATATACCGCCATGGCGCTCTCCCCTAGCGAGGATTTCAGGATATGGGCGCCAAAAGCGCCTATGGCTACCGCCAGCATGGCAAGCAAAGCCCCTAAGCCTATAAATTTACGCTGCAAAGAAGACAACTCCTTATTTTGTACTGAATATTTCCATCATAACGGATGGGACGGCTCCAAATCCAGTGTCTTCATATTTGTTCCTTTTGCTTGCATTTAGTGCCGCTTTATGAAAAATTGGATATATACATAACAATCCGAAAAGGAGTGCACCAAAGTTTATGAATGAACAAGATTACTCCACAAACAACGCGCCGCAAAATGCAACCACTCCCGGCGGTGGCGACCATTCCGGCTATGCCCCCTACCGGGAGGAACCACGGGTCATCAAGCATTCCGGTCCAGGCATCGCTTCTTTTGTTATTGCCATGGTTGCGCTGGGGGGATACATCGTCTCTTTCATAGTCGCCGGAACCTTAATCGCGCCGGTGTTAAATGAAACGGGTGCGCTGAAAGGCGAAACAAGCGGAGCCTTCCTGTTTCTCGGGCTGGCCATACTTGCGCTTGCGGCGCTCAATGTCATCGGTGTAGTGGTGGGCATCATCGGTCTTGCCCTGCGTGGAAGACGTAAAGTATTCGGAATCATCGGCACGATCATCAACGGGTTAGTCCTGCTTCTGTTCCTGCTGCTTATAGCAGTGGCTCTGATGAGTGCAGGCTCCCTGCACTAATCCTGGGTGCTGCCGCCGTCCTAATAGGAATGTGGACGCGAGAACGAGAGCGGCCCCTTCGCTTGTCCCAAAAGCTTCGGGAGACAAGATCGAAGGGGCCTTTTCCTGTGCGTATACGGGTGAATCTTCACACGATTTAATGGTTCACAAGCGTATTCAGCGAAGCAAAGGCATGCGGCGGAAAACCTTCCGTTGCATCCCCATACGGGATATTCATTCTGATGATGTATCCCTGTCCGTCCGTTTCGGTTACGATATATTTTCTCGTTCCGCCATTGCCGGAAGCGGTCAGAAGCAGCCGAGCGTCAGACAAATGACTGGCTCTCTCTTGACCCTTCAGCTCCTTGACTTCTCCGGTCTTGGACAATTCTTCACGACCTTCGACCAGCAGAGCATCGAGGTTAAAGTCCGAAGGAAGCTTCTCAATGTCAGCATAATAATCGGGAGCCGCCTTCAGGTAAAGTCTTCCCTTTGCCGAGTCGAACGTAAGAATGTCGAACACATACAGCGAGTATCCGTCGCCTGGTGCAAGTGTCGCGGTCTTTTCTTCACGGCTGCCCTCAAGCATAAGCTCCAGCTGCTTCGTCTGCGGCAGTCCGGTTCCCTTTCCCGTCTCGCCTTCCGAGGCGGCCAGCTTGGTGAGTATCCTCTGCTTAAGAGAAGCGTCGCCACTCACCGCTTTTTCCACGTATTCAAAGACGACTTGGTCTTCTTCATTCAATGTTTCCGGTATGCTCTCCATTCCGGCTCCGAGCTCAAAGGCAACCGGACCTTCCTCCGTCTGAATTTCTATCGAATGGCTGTCGATTTGTCCATTATAGACGCCAGTTCCCTTAATCACCTGCGTTTCCCCGCCTGCGGGCGCGCTCGGTGAGGGGGACGGTTCAGGCGCGCTCGGCTCCGGACTTATCGCAGCCGTCGGTGAGACCGTGGCGGGCGCATCAGTTGGAACAGCGGACGGCCCATTTCCCCCGCAAGCCGTTAGGGTCAGCAAGAATACGGCCATGGCTGCCGCAGCTGATATGGAATGTCGAGGTTTCATGTTCTCATGCCTCCTTAAATTTTCGTGCTGTGTACACTCACCCTACTAAACGTTCCATCCAGTGCCAAGGTTGCAAATGAATTTTCGGAGTTACTAGCGGGAAGCTCGGTATGCTATTGTGCCGTTAACTACCGTCATCCGGGCTTTGGCGGCCAGCATTTCCTCCGCGTTAACCGATATGTCACGGTCAATTACAGTGAAGTCGGCGCGCATGCCTACGGCGATGCGACCGCGTTCACGCTCTTCTCCGGCGGCAGCGGCGCTTCCTTCGATGAACAGCCGGAGCGCTTCCGCCGTCGTAAGCTTTTGTTCCGGCAAATAGCCGGCATGCGTCTCATCCGGTTTACGGCGCGTCACAGCCGCATGCAGGCCAAGAAAAGGATTCAAAGGCTCAATCGGCGCGTCGCTTCCGCCCGCACAGGTAATGCCTGCGGCCAGCAGCTTCCTCCAAGCGTATAAATATTCCTTCCTCTCCTCGCCGACTCGGTCAAGCACCCACGGAAAATCACTGGCGACAAAACGGGGCTGGATATCGGCAATCAGCCGCAAGGCCCGCATTCGTTCCACGAGTGCCGCGTCCAGCACCTGGGCATGGATGAAACGGTCCGGCAGCGGCGCGTCCTTCGGCAGCGGCACCCTTTCCATTGCGGTCAACGTCATATCGGCCGCCGCATCGCCGATTGCGTGAACGGCGGCCGGAAAGGAACTCCGGCGTGCTGCGGCAACGATCTCATTCAGCTCCTCTTGAGTATGAATAGCTATACCGGAGGTATGCGGCGCATCGCTGTAAGGCCTGACGAGCAGCGCTGTCCGTCCTCCAATCGCGCCGTCGGAGAAAAGCTTGAGCGCGCCGATGCGCAGCCATTCATCGCCATCGCCTGGGTGAAGCCCTAGCTCCTCCGCCTCCTGAAGGAACGGATAGTACAGCAGCTGATGCGTACGGAAATATACTCCCTCTTCGTGCAGCTCCCTGTGGATTCGCAGCATCGTATCCATGCTGCCGAGCAGGCGCAGGTCCTCGGTATGCGCTGCGGTCAGTCCCAGCGACAGCGCGTGCTGACATGCCCTTCGCATGGCATTTTTCAGGGCGTCATAGCTTGGCGCAGGCTGGACCGCCGTAAACGGAAGCGAGGCATCTTCATAGATCAAGCCGTTCAGGCAGCCGTCTGCGTCGCGGCCATATGCACCTGAAGGGGGATTCGGAGTCGACTCCGTCACGCCCGCCAGACGGAACGCCTCGCTATTGCCAAGATAGGCGTGAAAGCAGGTGCGTGTAAGAAATATCGGATGCTGGTCCGTAATTTCATCGAGCTCACGTTTGTGCGGAGCTTCCGCCGGTCTGAACTCATTTTCATTCCAGTTAAGTCCGAGAATCCAGCCGCCCGGGGGAGTCGTGTTCGCGCGATCCGCGATTCTTTTTAACATTTCCACCTTTGAAGCTGTGCCCGTAAAGTCCAGCATATCCAGCTTCATACCCTGCATTCCAAGATGCAGATGGGAATCGGCAAGACCCGGAAGCACATAGCCGCCGTCCCAATCTACGGTCTTATAATCCCTCCCCGCCAGTTGAAGCTTCAACTCACGCTGCGTTCCGATCGCCGCTATGATTCCATTCTCAGTATATATAGAATCCGCAGCGTCCTGAGCGCCTTGGATTCCTGTTCCGTTCGTGAACAAAATACCAGGCATCGTTACTCCCCCTCATTACCCTCTGCTGTTTGAGCGTTCGCCATCTCTTGATAATAGGCTAACATAACGCAAACTGAACTTCACCGCAATCCCGTCATTTTACATTTTCCTAACCTTCCATCTCCGCTCAGCTGAGCGCACATATCCCTTGCGTCCGTGAATATACTTTAGGTACAACTGCTGGCTTCCGGCGCCCGGCTATTATCGCACCCTATTAATAACACCGTCAACGCCGCAGCCTGCGAGTGAATTTCGTTTCTTACATTCCATGGGAGGTGGTCAACTTTGTCACAATCGTCACAGCCTTTTTCGTTTGTTGTCTCGAAAGAAGACTGGTCCCTGCACCGCAAAGGCCATCAGGATCAGGAGCGTCACCAGCAGAAGGTCAAGGAAGCGATTAAAGGCAATTTGCCCGATCTCGTTACGGAAGAGAACATTATCATGTCTGACGGAAAGCAAATCGTCAAGGTGCCGATCCGCAGTCTGGATGAGTACCGGATCATTTATAATTACCGCAAGCAGAAGCATGTCGGCCAGGGCGACGGAGACAGTCAAATCGGCGATGTGCTTGGCAGGGAGCCGGTGCAGACCGGTCCCGGCAAAGGGGACAAAGCGGGCGACCAGCCTGGCCAGGACCTGGTGGAGGCGGAGGTTGATCTGGAGGATTTGGAGGAAATCTTGTTCCAGGAATTCGAGCTGCCGCATTTGAAGCCCAAGGACAAGGAAGAAATTGAGGTTCAGTCCATCGTCTTCAACGACATCCGCAAAAAGGGCATGATGTCCAACATCGACAAAAAGCGCACCCTGCTTGAGAACCTGCGCCGCAATGGCAGAAGAGGGAATCCTGGAATCCACGGTATCAGCCCCGACGATCTGCGCTACAAGACCTGGGATGAAACGACGATTCCGCATTCCAATGCGGTCATTATCGCGATGATGGACACTTCAGGCAGTATGGGAACGTTTGAAAAATACTGCGCCCGCAGCTTCTTTTTCTGGATGACCCGCTTCCTGCGCCGCCAATACGAGAAGGTCGAAATTGTCTTTCTGGCCCATCACACAGAGGCAAAAGAGGTCAGCGAGCATGATTTCTTCACCCGCGGCGAGAGCGGCGGCACGATCTGTTCATCGGCATATCAAAAAGCGCTGGAAATTATCGACAAACGCTATCCGCCTTCCAAATACAATATCTATCCCTTCCACTTCTCGGACGGCGACAACCTGAGCTCAGACAACGAACGCTGCGTCAAATTGATCGGGGAAATGCTAAAACGGAGCAATATTTTCGGCTACGGCGAGGTCAATCAGTACAACCGCAGCAGCACCCTCATGTCCGCGTACAAACATATTAAGCAGCCGCAGTTCATGCACTATGTTATCAAGGACAAAAAAGAAGTGTATCAGGCGCTGAAGACCTTTTTCGGCAAAAAGGAACCCGCGAGACGTTAAGCAAGACCTCTTCTGGCATGAACCATAAATGGCGACTTCAGACCGTTCACATCTAAAAAAGCTTCCCTCGCACGCAGCATGCAGCAGGGGAGCTCTTTGTAATGCCGTGTACCTTACGAACCGGACATGCCTTCCGTCAAGCTTTCGGGCTGCGGATTTGTGTACGGCCGCTCATTGATAACCGCTTGTTTTTCAGCGTCTGAGGCTCGGTTTTTCTATTTACAATTGCATCCGCTTCGATTAAGATAAGCGTAAGCAAGCGTTTTCACAAGGAGGTTCTCTATGACAGTTACCATCAAGGACGTGGCCAAGAGAGCGGGCGTTTCGCCCTCCACGGTTTCCCGGGTGTTGTCGGGCCATCCAAGAATCAGCGTGGAAACCTCCCGCAAGGTCAAGAGCATTATGGAGGAAATGGGCTACCATCCGAATATCATGGCCAAGAGTCTCGTGTCGAAGACGACGAACAGCATTTGCATCATCCTGCCAAAGCCGGCTGAAGAATTATTCTCCAATCTGTTCTTTATGGAATTGATCCGCGGGATAGTCACTCAGGCAAGCCGTTCGGGCTATGATGTCCTGATCAGCTCCGGCGCGACGGAAAAGGAAGAACTGGAGGCGGTCTCCCGGCTGCTCAAGGGACGGCGCGTCGATGGTGCGATTCTGCTCTACTCGCGCAAAGATGACACCGTGATTGATTTTTTGAAAAACAACGGATATCCCTTCGTTCTGGTGGGACGCAGCGACAAGTATGATGATATTCTGTCAGTAGATACCGACAATCTGATGGCAGCCTATGATGCCACGAATCACCTCATCTCCATGGGGCATAAGCGGATCGGCTTCGTCAGCGGTCCTCCGAACCTGATTGTGTCACGGGACCGGTTAGAGGGCTACCGGAGAGCGATGGAGCATAACGGCCTGGAACTGAAGTCCGAATGGATCGTGGAAGGAGAGTTTCTGCAGGACAGCGGCTACCGCGCCATGTCATTCTTCATGAATCTGCCGAGCCGCCCTACGGCGCTTGTCGTTGTGGACGATATCGTATCCTTCGGTGTTCTCCGGGGACTGAGCGAGCTGAATTACAGCGTCCCTGCAGATTTGGCGCTAGTCAGCTTCAACAACATTCCGCTGGCCGAACTGTCCACCCCGCCGATCAGCAGCATCGATATCGGTATTTACCATCTGGGCTACACGGCTTCCCAGGTATTGATTCAGGCCATTCAGAAGCAGAACAAAGAGCCGGGCTTGACCAGACGGTTCATTATTCCTCATCGCTTGATTGTACGCGAGTCTTCCATGCTCTCACCCGCAAGAAGTGAATAAGTAAATGAAGCATTACTTCGGCGCTTCATTTATTTTTTGTAGCCCTGTACAAACGTTTGCACTCTCCATTGGAAAATATACCAAATTTATTTTAAGGAGAATGATCATGACCGAAATTAAGGCTTGCTTGTTCGATCTGGACGGTGTACTGGTTGACACCGCCAAGTATCATTACATCGCCTGGAAGGAGCTTGCGGATCAGCTCGGCTTTGAATTTACGGAGAAGGATAACGAGCGCCTGAAAGGCGTCAGCCGCGCCGCGTCACTGAACATTCTGCTGGAAATCGGCGGACTGAATCTGGACGATGCCGAAAAAGCCAAGCTGGCTGAAAGTAAAAACAACCGTTACGTAGAGTATATCTCGGCGATGGACAGCTCGGAGATTCTGCCTGGGGCGCTGGCTTTTCTGGAGGATTGCCGAAGCCAGGGTATTAAAATCGCGCTTGGCTCCGCAAGCAAGAACGCGATGACCATTCTGGACAACACCGGACTCACGCCATATTTCGATGCGATTATCGACGGAACCAAGACTTCCGCCGCCAAGCCCGATCCGGAAGTATTCCTGCTTGGAGCCGAGGCTCTGGGCATCTCCCCTGTGAACTGCGTCGTCTTTGAAGACGCCGAAGCCGGGATCGAGGCGGCCAGCCGTGCTGGAATGGTGAGCGTAGGCATCGGCTCGCCGGAGACGCTCGGGGCCGCAGCTCTTGTTGTTCCTTCCCTGCTGGAGATGAGCGTGGCCCGGCTAAAAGAAGCTTTTGCCTCCGTTTAAATTTAGGTCTTTAATTGATAATAAAAGGAGCCGATCAGTTATGAAACAATACTTGAAGGTCGATGAATGGTCAATCATTGAGGAATCCTTCGATCCGCACACCCAAGAGATTTCCGAAAGCGTATTCAGTCTGGGCAACGGCTACATGGGCGGACGCGCGAATTTTGAGGAGAAGTACAGCGGGCCCAGCCTGCAAGGCAGCTATGTGGCCGGTGTGTACTATCCCGACAAGACCCGGGTCGGATGGTGGAAGAACGGCTACCCTGAATATTTTGCCAAAGTATTGAACAGCACCAACTGGATCGGCATCGATATCGAAATTGACGAAACACCGCTGGATCTGGCCGCTTCAACCGTAACGGAATTCCGGCGGATTCTGAACATGAAAGAAGGTACGCTGTCGCGCAGCTTCACCGCCGCCCTTGAGGACGGCAAAGAGGTTAAGGTGGAAAGCATCCGCTTTGTCAGCATGACCCGGCGGGAGATCGGCGCGATCCGCTATTCCATTACACCGCTTAATTTCTCGGGAACGATCACGGTGACCCCTTATCTGGACGGCGACATCAAGAACAAGGACTCCAACTATGACGAGAAATTCTGGAACGAGGTGGAGAAGAACATCTTTCCAAGCGGAGGCTATCTGACCCTGAAGACGAAGAAGCTCGATTTTCATGTGACCACCGCCATGGCGTATGATATTGCCGTTGCCGGAGAGAAGCTGGAAGCTGAGGCCGAGTCGGTGCTTCGCGAAAAATATGTGGGTAACATCGTTCAGGTTCCTGTCAAGGAAGGCGATCAGATCGTCATCTATAAATACGCCGCAAGCGTGACTTCACGCAACTACGGTCTTGGTCAGCTTGTGGAAGCGGCGCAAAACGCTCTCCAGTCCGCCAGAGAAGCCGGTTTTGTTGCCCTGCTGACCGAGCAGGCGGATGCCTGGAAGGATAAATGGAAAGAAAGCGATATTATCATTGAGGGCGACCCCTCTGCCCAGCAGGCGATCCGCTTTAATATTTTTCAATTGAACCAGACCTATACCGGCGAGGACGACCGGCTGAACATCGGACCTAAAGGCTTCACCGGTGAAAAATACGGCGGCAGCACCTACTGGGACACGGAAGCCTACTGCGTTCCTTTCTATCTTAGCACCGCGGATTCCTCCATTGCCCGCAACCTGCTGATTTACCGCTACAAGCATCTGGAGAAGGCCAAGGAGAATGCCCGTAAGCTCGGCTTCACCAAAGGCGCATTGTATCCGATGGTGACGATGAACGGCGAGGAGTGCCATAACGAGTGGGAAATTACTTTTGAGGAAATCCATCGTAACGGGGCCATCGCCCATGCCATCTACAATTATGTGAACTATACCGGCGACAAGTCGTATCTGGGGCAATACGGCCTTGAAGTGCTTACGGAAATCTCCCGCTTCTGGGAAGAGCGCGTCCACTACGTGCAGCATAAAGACAAATACGTCATGCTCGGCGTTACCGGACCGAACGAGTACGAGAACAATGTAAATAACAACTGGTATACAAACCGGATCGCCGCCTGGACCATGGAGTATACATTGGAAGCGCTCGCTTATTTGCTGGAAAATGAAGAAACGCGCTATGCCGAGCTGGTCGACAAGCTGGGTCTTTTGGAAAGTGAAACGGATAAATGGCAGGATATTATCGCCAAAATGTACTACCCGCTCAGCGAGGAAAAAGGCATCTTCCTGCAGCAGGACGGATTCCTCGACAAGCAGATCATTCCGGTCAAGGAGCTTGCACCCGAGCACCTGCCCTTGAACCAGAAATGGTCCTGGGACCGCATTTTGCGATCCTGCTATATCAAGCAGGCGGATGTGCTTCAAGGGCTGTATTTCCTGAACGACCGCTACGACCTGGAGACGAAAAAACGGAACTATGACTTCTACGAGCCGATCACCGTCCACGAATCCTCCCTCTCTCCCTGCATCCATGCGATTCTCGCATGCGAACTCGGATACAAGGAGAAGGCCTACGAGATGTACTTGCGGACCTCCAGGCTCGATCTCGATAACTATAACAATGATACCGAGGACGGCTGCCACACTACCAGCATGGCAGGAACCTGGATGTCGATTGTGCATGGCTTCGGGGGACTTCGGGTGCTGGACGGCCGGCTTGTGCTGAAGCCGTCTAACCCCGGGCACTGGACCTCGTATTCCTTTAAAATCATGTTCCGCAGTTCCCGTCTTAAGGTTACTGTAACCGACCAGGAAATTACGGTTGCCAACGAAACCGAGATCCCTGCTGCGATTACGATCTATGATAAGGAATACACCGTGGGCGGACTTGGCACGGTAACCTCGCAGGGCGCGCCCGCAATTATCTAGGAGTGCTGCGTTCAGGCACACGCCTCTTCGGAAATCCGCAGCTTCATATCCACCGGACCGAGCCGTCTCAGTAAGGAGTTCACGCTCCTTCTTTGGCGGTTTTTTTCTGTCTCCGGCTTCTACCTGTACGCTATACTTGTGTGGATGGATATGATATATACTGTCCAAAGGCAGCACGGAAGAACAGGACCCTTGTTTGGCACCGTGATACGATAGATGCAGAGGAGATGGCTGGCAATGGAATGGCTGAACCGCATGAAGGATGCTTTGGATTATATGGAACAGCATATAACGGAACCGATGAATATGGATGAGATCGCCAAAACGGCATGCTCTTCGCCATTCCACTTTCAGCGGTTGTTCAATATGCTGACCGGAGTGACCGTCGCCGAGTACATCCGCAAGCGCCGGCTGACGCTCGCTGCGCAGGAATTGGCAATGACGCAGCCCAGGGTGCTGGATGTCGCGCTCAAATACGGCTACGACTCGCCGGAGGCATTCACCAAAGCGTTCCGCAAGGCGCACGGCATTACGCCCTCGGCGGCGCGCGAGCCGGGGACGGTCCTGAAGGCTTTCCCCCGCCTCTCCTTCCATCTATCCTTGAAGGGAGACAAAGAAATGGATTACCGTATCGTACACAAAGAAGCGTTTAACGTAGTCGGCAAAACGATGGAGACCTCCTGCCGCGATGGAGAGAATTTGCGGGAGATCCCGCGCTTCTGGCTAAAATGCAACGAGGACGGCACGTATAACAAACTGCTTGAGCTGGGAGAGGGCGTCCATGATCTGCTCGGGATATGCGCCGAAATGAATCACGAGCAGGAGACGCTCACTTATTGGATCGCCGTAGAGAACGACGCGCCCGCCCCGGACGGTTACTCCACGACCATCATTCCGGCCGCAACCTGGGCCGTCTTCACCTCCATCGGTCCCATGCCAAATGCAATTCAGAGCGTATGGGCGCGGATCTTCCAGGAATGGTTCCCCGGTACTGGCTATGAACACTCAGGTGGTCCGGAATTCGAGCTGTATCCTCCGGGAGATCCTTCTTCGGAAGATTACCGCTGCGAGATATGGATTCCGGTCATGACAAAGTCGTAATAAAGTAAAGGAACGAGAACCGGCTGGGCACATGCTATTTTTGTGTTCAGCCGGTTCTTTCGCTGTACCATTAATTCCCGTTCGCTGATAGAGACAGCCGGAGGTTTTAAGGTTTATGATTGCGCTTAAGCTTGTTATAATTGGATAGAAGCAAGGTATGTATACCGATTGAAGAGTATCCGATCATCCTGTGAAGGAGAGTTTCATGCCTAACGTAAAGATTGTTACAGACAGTACATCCGATATCCCGCAAGGCTGGAAAGAATCCTATGATATCGGCGTCGTCCCGCTGTATGTCGTCTTTGAGGACGCCACGTACAGGGACGGTGTAGATATCACGCCGGACGAGGTGTACCGGAAGGTAGCCGCAGCCGGCGCGCTGCCCAAGACGGCGGCCCCTTCGCCTGCCGACTTTATGAACGCCTTTGCTCCTGCGATTGAGGAAGGCCGCGATATCGTCTATCTTAGCCTCTCTTCAGCCCTGTCCTCCACCTATCAGAATGCTTGTCTTGCCGCAGAGGAATTTCCGCCCGGACGCGTTAAGGTAGTGGATTCTGGCACATTATGCGGAGGAATCGCTCTGCTGGCCGTGAAGGCGGCAAAGGAGGCTCTTCGCGGCCGCAGCTCCGGCGAGATTGTCTCCATGCTGGAGCAGGGCCGCGGACGGCTCCGCACCGAGTTCGTTATCGACACGCTGGACTACTTACATATGGGCGGCCGCTGTTCGGGCATGCAGAACTTTATCGGCAGTCTGCTCAAGATTCGTCCGGTACTTCGATTGGCCAACGGCAGCATTATCCCCGTGAGCAAAGTCCGCGGCAAAAAGGAAAAAGCGGTGGAGCAGATGCTCTCTCACGCCCTGTCGGACATTGATCGGATGGACAAGGAACTGCTAATCGTCGCGCATACGCAAGCTGAGAAAGACGCCAAGTTTCTGGTTGACGCCCTTAAGGAGGCTATAGGAGCGGAGGAAATTGCCGTGATCGAGGCGGGCTGCGTGATTGGCAGCCACTGCGGGCCGAATACCGTCGGGATGATGTACCTCACGAGCGACAGCCTCGATACGAAATAATTCTATGTACTAATGCCGGAAACCTCCGCTGCCTTAATCAAAGGACCGGAGGTTTCTTCATCATGTGTATAATAAGCCTGGTACTTCCGCCTCTTCTTTCACGAAGGGCAGCATGAATCTAAAGATGGAACCGCGCGCTTCCTCGCTCTCCACAAAGATCGTCCCGCCCATCAGTTCCACGAGCTGTTTGCAGATTGCGAGTCCCAAGCCCGTCCCCCCGTATTTGCGGTTAATCGATGGATGTAATTGAGAGAATGACTGGAACAGCAGGCCGAGCTTGTCCTCGGCAATGCCGACGCCGGTATCCCTTACGGAGAATTCAAGCAGATAAGTCGGTGATTCCGGAAGCAGAATGTTCTTGACAGACAGCGTCACGCTTCCTTTCTCGGTGAATTTCAGCCCATTGCCGACCAGATTAACAATAATTTGCCGAAGACGGCTCGGGTCGGCCTTGATCATCTCAGGCACACTTGTATCCGCCCACCAGCGTAGCGCCAGCCCCTTCTCCTCCGCCTTTGGAGTGAACAGGTCTATAACGGCGCCGAGCATCTCTCTGAGGTCGAACTGTTCGGGCTCCAGCGGCATCTTGCCGGCTTCAATCTTGCTGAAATCGAGAATATCGTTCAAAATATTCAGCAGACTGTAGCTGCTGCTTCGCAGAATCTCCGCATACGTCCGCTGATCTTCCCCCAGCTCGCTTTCCAGCAGCAGATCGGCCATCCCGATCATGCCGTTCATCGGCGTCCGGATTTCATGGCTGATCATGGCCAGAAACTCTGACTTTGCCCGGGAAGCCTGCTCTGCCGATTCTTTAGCCCGGATGATTTCTCTCTCGTTCGTAATATCGCTGAAGGCAACCACCACACCTTCAATATGGTCATGTTCCATGATCGGGGATACTGTGTAATTCACCCAAAAGCTGGTGCCATCCTTACGCCAAAAAATTTCCTCATTCATGCTCCGGGGAGACCCGTCCTCGATCGTCATCATAATCGGGCATTCCTTCGGACAGTAGCTGGAGCCGTCGGGCCGGGTATGGTGAATATGCGAAAGGCTGTGGATGCCGATAATCTCTTTGCTGGAGTAACCAAGCATAAGCATTGCGGTTCTATTAATGAAGATGATCTTCCCGCTTCTGTCGAGTCCGAAGATGCCTTCTGTAACCGAGTTCAAAATAAGACTTCGTGAATCCCGAAGCCCGGAATCTCTCTCTGGATGAGTGGTCCCCGCCTCGGCCGCGTCATATACTGCCGAACCGTTCACGTCCGTAATATTCCGGATAACGGCAAATATGCCGACCACTTCGCCCTCCGCTCTGACCGGAATATAAGTCAGTTCCGCCGAGGCGACGACGCCGGATTTTTTGATAAACTTTAATTGACATGAGGACTTGTCGCCCTCGCAGGCAAGAGAAAAATGGCGCCCGGCTTCGGTCCGGCTTCCGAACAAAAGCGCTTTATTCTGAATCCCCGTAACCTCCCTGAAGGAGTAACCAGTCAGCCGTTCAGCGGAACGGTTGGCGCCGATGCAGCGGCCCCGAAGATCCAGAACGTAGATGCAGTCCGGATTCTGCTCGTACAATTCTCTATACACGCCTTCTTCGGCAATTAACTGTTTTAAAACAGAAGCCTTATCCTTATCCTTATGCACAGTCCACATCCTCTCTTAACAAACCGTAACGCCTCTGCAAAGGGCATTTAAGGCGGGCACTTTGCCAGGGAACCCTGTGCGTCACTACACCCATAATCCAATTCGTAAGCGCTGCCACCGATCCGACAGTCGAGAATCGTCTAATAATGTAGAATCCGAGTAGAGGTAAGAACATTATAGCAAATATTATAGAATATTTACCGGATATTTTGTTAACTTTCATGGTAAGGCTGGCTCATATTTGCAGGGATCTCTCCATATACATCTTGTGAACGGCTCTGCCGCTAACAGGATTTACAGGTGGAAAGGAGATGGGTACATGCCCAGCGATGAGATACAGGCGCTTGAGAAGGCTATAGCCGAGATTACGGAAATCGCCTCCGGGTTCGGCCTGGATTTCTATCCCATGCGCTACGAAATTTGCCCTGCCGATATTATTTATACGTTCGGAGCTTATGGAATGCCGACCCGTTTCGGTCATTGGAGCTTCGGAAAGACGTTTCACAAAATGAAATCCCAGTATGATTTCGGGCTGAGCAAAATATACGAATTGGTCATCAACTCCAATCCGTGCTACGCCTTCCTGCTTGACGGCAACTCTCTGGTCCAGAACAAGCTGATTGTCGCCCATGTGCTGGCACACTGTGATTTTTTCAAAAATAATATGCGCTTCTCGGAGTCTAACCGCAATATGGTCGAGAGCATGTCGGCCACAGCCGATCGGATCGCCGAGTACACCGTCAAGTATGGGACGGACACGGTCGAGAGCTTCATCGACGCCGTTCTGGCCATCCAGGAGCATATCGATCCCAGCCTGATTCGGCAGAGCAAGCCGGGCAATAGCCGTCTTGTGGAGGGGCGGTTGAAGGAGCGCCGGGAATCGGCACAGGACATCCTCGATGCCAACCCTTATGAGGAGCTTTGGCAGCTCGACAAAACCGAAGCCTCCGCCGAGAAATCCGGAACCGGACACAAAGCCTTCCCTCCGGAACCGGAGAAGGATGTGGTCTGGTTCATTCAGCATTACTCCACTGCGCTGGAGGACTGGCAGCGCGACATTATGACGATGCTGCATGACGAAATGCTCTACTTCTGGCCGCAGATGGAGACGAAGATTATGAACGAAGGCTGGGCTTCCTACTGGCATCAGCGCATCATGCGGGAGCTGGATCTGACGGCGGAGGAGACGGTCGAGTATGCCAAGCTCAATTCCGCGGTCGTGCAGCCCTCCCGTCAGAGCTTGAACCCGTATTATCTGGGCTTGAAGATCTTAGAGGATATCGAGCGCCGCTGGGACCGGGACAAAATATTCGAGGTGCGCGAGCTGGATTCCGATATTTCCTTTATCCGCAGCTATCTGACCAAAGAATTGGTCGAGGATCTCGACTTGTACGTCTTCGAGAAGAAAGGCCCCGAATGGAAAATCACCGACAAGGCCTGGGAAAATGTCAGGGATCAGCTGGTACAGGCGCGGATCAACGGCGGTTCGCCCTATCTGGTCGTCCAGGACGGCAACTTTGAGCGCAACGGCGAGCTGTACATCGCACACCGCTATGAGGGCATCGAGCTGGACCTGAAGTACCTGGAGCGCACACTGCCTCATATTTACTCACTGTGGGGCAAGACCGTCCATCTGGAGACCGTCATCGAAGACAAAAAGGCCTGCTTCTCCTATGACGGCAAAAAGGTGCTGCGTAAGTTCGTCTAAAGTTCATGCGTATGCGCCGTAAAAAAGACTAATGGCCCGGGGACTCGTCGTCCTCGGGCCTTGCTTTATGGAAGCTGTTCACTGCATTTACTCGTTGCCGGCATCCATATCAATGACCTCCACGTGCTTCGGCCCGGAACTTGCGCCCGGTGACGGGCTGGGAGCCGCCCCGAAGCTTGCCCCTGGCGTGATGCCCGGAGATGAGCCGGGACTTGCAGCCGGCGATGGGCTGGCCTCCGGAACGGTTTTCGAGAATCCCACGCTGATCTTGTTGATTTTGATCGCTTTTTCGGCGCCCGAGTAATCGTTGGGATGAAGAGAGGTCTTCAGATTGAAGGCATAGCCGTAGCCTACCTTCTCATTGTAGAACCTGAACGTCATTCTTCCACGGCTAGTCTGCTTGTCGATCATTTGTACGCTTTTGTGGCCGCTGTAATCCTCGAATTTAAGAACGAGCCAATCGGCGGCGGCCATCGAAGAAGCATCATAGTCCACCTGGATGTCGACATACGATTCCTCAGGCAGCGTGATGAACTGTCCGTCGGTAACGACGATTTCCCCGCCGCCCGCAAGCGGAATTTCTTTATCTTTCGTAATCACGATTTTTTGATCCCCCGCCGAGGACTTGTCGATGTAATTTTTATAGGTCAGTATTTTCTTTTTCAGCGCACTGTCCGACAGAGAAGTTCTCTCGTACCTGCTGCTGAACATCTCCCCATTCTGGGAGGTCAGGCTGTACAGCTGTCCGCTGTTATCCACCTGATACACGGTCCCTTTCACAGTCGAGTAGAAAATATCGCCATTATAATGGGAGGCAAACAAGATCGGCGAATCTTCGGTATATTTCCGGAACACGCTTCGGCCAGTCGTATAGGCATCCAGGTCAGGGTCCGCATAATCCAGGAGCGAGAGAAGAATATCCTTCTGCCCGTAAACGCCGCCGTTGATGACTTGACCGTCAATGTCGGGCGAATACGCCGCGAAAATCCCCCAGTTCGAGCCGTAAGGCTGGTCATTCACCCCATGCGATTCGTCGGAGACGAACAGCACTAGAGTGTCTTTGGCAAAGCTTGAATGGTCGATATAATCAATGAAGCCTGACAGCGCCTCATTCAGATAAGCCACCGCCGCCGCCTTGCGGCTCGGATACTGCTTGGCGTAATCATCCGACACGGCGTAGGGATGATGCGTTCCAACCGTCAGCATCGTGGCAAACCACGGCTTGCCTTTACCATTCAGTTCATCGATATATTTTTGCGATTGCTCGAAAAAGGCTTTGTCATCGGGTCCCCATCCGAAAGGAACATATGGACTCTTGAAGTTCTCCCCTCCGATTACCGTATCGAAGCCCACAGCCGTCATAAAATCACCCTTGGACATATACTCCAGCTCCGCTGCCTGGATAAAGGCCGTATTATAGCCCCGGTGCTTTAGCAGCTTCGGGAGAAGCTCTTCCCGGTAGCTGGGGTCTTTTTGCAAATATTCATAGGCCTTGGGTGTGGACGCGTCCATCTTGGGATAGTCTCCGCTGACCAGCGAGTACATTCCTCTTATCGTCTGGTTATTGTGAGTGATGTAGTTAGGGAGAATGAGGCTGTGGTCTTTGATTTTGTCCAAGCTGGTCATCTTGATATCGTTAGGGATGTCCAAAAACTCCTGATTGACAGGCGAATAAGCCCCCGGGATGCCTTCCATGACGACCATCAGAATATTTTTGCCCCCCGTACGGTTGTTCAGCAAGTATTCGCCGTCTTTGAGCTGCTGAGACGTATTGATCTGCCGCTCGATATCCGCAGGGTAATCCGTCAGCGCTTCTTCATTAAAGGTCAGCAGAGCAACGGAATTGCGGATCGAAGCGGATACAAAATTGCCGTTCTTCCAATCTCCGCTAGAATGAATGGCAATGGCAAGATAGAGAATCGACAGCCCGCCGAATGCCAGAAGACTGTACCTTCTTTTGTTAAAGGGAACCCGCGATAGCTTCCGTAGAAAAAAAATCGAAGCCATGAGTACGGCCATCAGCAGGATGGAATAAACCGGGAAACTGATGTGAAACAACGTGCCTGTAATAAATTCCTTGTCCGACGCCATCGTAATATCGTTAAGGTTAACCACATGGTCCAGCGCATAAATGTATTCGACATTCGCCAAATGGAAAATCCCGAGCACCAGCGCCGCAAGATACGAAGCGATGAGATTCGCCTTTGAAAGCGCATATAAAATAAGCAGGACTAAAATCCCGATGCCGATATCTTTCAGGGCTCCAGCATAAAGCACGTTAAATTGCACATCGATATCCTTCTGCCGGTACAAGAGGATACGCCCATAAGAAAAGAGGAGTAAAAAAAGAATGGAGGGTATGGTGTAGAATAGCTTTTTCATAGTTTTCGCCCCTGTCAACAGTACAATGAATCTATTATATATGATATTGCGGCTGTGGAGGCGGAATTTTTAATATTGAAATGATCATATATCATCAAAAAAGGACCGCTGGCGGCAGCGGCCCTTTTTACCGATTTACGGCATTATTCGGATTGGTTTAAGCTTAGCGGTTCAGCAGGCTGCCCACGTACCGGAGCAGTTCATTGGCGCAAATCGGGCAGTAGCCATGCTCCTCGATAAGACGGCGGGACACCTCGTTGATCCGCTTCAGTTGGCTCTCATCCGGGGTTTTGGACGAGGTCGTGATCTTGACGATATCTTTGAGATCCGCGAACAGCTTCTTCTCAATCGCCTCCCGGAGGCGGTCGTGGTTGCTGTACTCGAACTTTTTACCTTTGCGGGAATAGGCGGAAATTCGGATCAGAATCTCCTCCCGGAAAGCCTTCTTGGCATTCTCCGAAATGCCGATTTGTTCCTCGATGGAACGCATCAGCCGCTCATCCGGCTCCATTTCTTCATCGGTCAGCGGATCGCGGATTTTGGCCCAGTTGCAGAACGCCTCAATGTTGTCGAGATAGTTCTCGAACAATGTCTTGGCCGATTCCTCAAAAGAGTAGACGAACGCCTTCTGCACCTCGTTCTTGGCCAAAGTATCGTATTCTTTCCGGGCAATGGAAATGAAGTTCAAATACCGCTCCCGCTCCTCCTTCGTAATCGAAGGATGCTGATCCAGACCGTCCTTGATCGCCCGCAGCACGTCAAGCGCGTTCATGCACTCCAGATCGCCCTTGATCAGCGCGCTGGAGATGCGGTTGATGACGTACCGGGGATCAATGCCGGACATGCCTTCGTCCAGATATTCGTTCTGCATCTCCTTCAGATCAGCTTCCTTGTAGCCTTCAACTTCTTCGCCGTCGTACATCCGCAGCTTCTTGATCAGATCCATGCCCTGCTTTTTGCTCTCCTTGAGCCTTGTCAAGACGGAGAAAATCGCTGCTGCGCGCAGCGCGTGGGGCGCGATATGCACATGCTTCATGTCGCTCTGGGCGATCAGCTTGGCGTAAATTTTCTCCTCTTCCGCTACCTTCAGGTTATAAGGCACAGGCATGACAATCATCCGCGACTGAAGCGCCTCATTCTTTTTGTTGGAAATGAACGCTTTGTACTCCGTTTCGTTCGTGTGGGCGACAATCAGCTCGTCGGCGCTGATCAGAGCGAACCGGCCGGCCTTGAAATTGCCCTCCTGCGTCAGCGACAGCAGGTTCCACAGAAACTTCTCGTCGCACTTGAGCATTTCCTGGAATTCCATCAGTCCACGGTTGGCCTTGTTCAGCTCGCCGTCGAACCGGTAAGCCCGGGGATCGGATTCCGATCCGTATTCGGTAATGGTCGAGAAGTCGATGCTGCCCGTCAGATCGGCGATATCCTGCGACTTCGGGTCGGACGGACTGAAGGTTCCGATGCCGATGCGCTCCTCTTCCGATAACAGCACCCGAACAACCCGTACCTTCTCAATGTCGCTGCCGTATTCATTCTTCAGCCGCATCTGGCATGAAGGGCATAGGTTGCCCTCGATACGCACGCCCAGCTCCTTCTCGATCTCCGGACGAAGCTCGCCCGGGATCAAATGCAGCGGCTCCTCGTGCATCGGGCATCCTTCAATCGCGTATACCGCCCCTTGTATCGTACGGGAGTACTGTTCCAGCCCGCGCTTCAGCAGCGTAACCAGCGTTGATTTGCCGCCGCTTACCGGACCCATCAGCAGTAGAATCCGTTTGCGAACATCCAGCCGCCGCGCGGCCGAATGAAAGTACTCCTCCACCAGCTTTTCGATGGCGCGGTCCAGTCCGAAAATCTCCTGCTCGAAAAATTTGTAACGCTTGCGGCCGTTAATTTCCTCGACACCATGCGATTTGATCATGTCATACACCCGGGAATGGGCCGTTTTGGCGGGAGTGGGATCTTTTTTTAGCAGTTCTATATATTCCTTGAAGGTTCCGCTCCACGCCATACGTTCGTTCTCTGCCCGGTACGATGCTATACGTTCAAAAATGTCCATTGCTCGCTGCCTCCTCACCTTGCGCTCTTGTGACCCTCGCGTGATGTCTGTTCGGGCTTCGCCCGGTTGCCCTAGCCTGAATATCCGCCTGCCTGCCGCCGTCCCTTCCGACGCTTCCGCCGCCCAGCGGAGTTTGCATTCGAAAAGTGTAATACATACCTATGCGAGAAGGCCGAAATACTGACCTCTTTTTTGATGTGCTATAATAGAGAATCAGCTGCAAATGTAACAAAGGAGACAAACTATGGCGGTAAGGCACGAAACAGAGCTGTATGCTCCTTTAAAAAAATTTTTTGAACAACAAGGCTATGAGATCAAGGGTGAAGTGCGTTCATGCGACCTGGTCGGCGTCCGGGGAGATGGAGAACCGCCGCTGATTGTGGAGATGAAGAAGACCTTCAACCTCGCCTTGCTGCTGCAAGGGGTGGAACGGCTGAAGCTTAGTCCGGCGGTGTATTTGGCGGTCGAGAGATGCCGGGAGAAAAAAGGGGCCGCGAGCCAGCGCTGGGGGAGCTTAAGCCATTTGTGCCGCCGCCTGGGGCTCGGTCTTGTCACCGTTGTCTTCTACAAGACGAAGGCGCCGCTGGTGGAGGTGCTGGCGGAGCCTGAGGCGCCAGCGGGTCCGGCCCGGGGCGGCGGGCGGCGGCGGGAGCGGCTGCTCTATGAGTTCCACGAGCGAAGCGGGGACTACAACACGGGCGGGAGCGCGAGCGTGAAGCTCGTCACCGCCTACCGCGAGAAGGCGCTGCGCGTAGCCGCCGCGCTGGAGGCGGCGGAGCGCGAGGCCGCTCTGGCAGCCGCCGAGGGCGCGGCGCCGGTGGATGGCGGCGGCCCGATTGCTTCCGCTGGGCCTGTCCGCGCGCCTATTGTCGGCGCGCTTCCGAAGGGCGTGACGCCGGCGGAACTGCGCCGGCGCAGCGGGGTGCCGGCCGCAGCCGCCATCCTGCAGAACAACTACTACGGCTGGTTCAAGCGCATCGTCCGCGGCCGGTATACCCTTACTGCAGATGGAAGCGCGGCGCTGCTTGAATACGCCGCCGTATCGGTCTCGCAGTCGGTGGCTGATCGCAGATCCTCAGCAGAGAAGTCCAACATGCAATGAAAGAACCCATTCTCCATAGCCGATATGGAGAATGGGTTCTTCGATTAACGCATTGTTAAGCCTGTAGCGCGTGGTCCCCGCATTAACTGCGGGCTGTAAATTCCGAAATGGCTTCGCTCATCAGATTCATTCCGAGCAGCAGCTCATCGCGGCCAGGGTGGCTGAAATTAAGGCGGATATATCGGCTGCCGCTGCCGTCCGCCGTACAGAGCGGCCCCGGAAGATAAGCCACGCCCTTGCGCAGCGCATTCTTCAGCAAGACTAAAGCATCCAGTCCGTCCGGCAGCGATACCCAGAGGAACATTCCGCCAGAGGGCAGATCATAGGTGCAGTCCTTCCAGGCGGGACGCTTGAGCAGCTCCACCATCAGCTTCAGCCTTGTATCGTATTCGCGGTTCAACATCGCAATATGCTCTCGTAAATCGAACGCGGACGCATGCAGCAGATGGTACAGCAGACGCTGGTTCAGCGAGCTTGACTGCCAATCCGCCATTCCCTTGGCGGCCGCCATTACTCCTACAAGCTCCCGGCTGCCCGCCGCCCAGCCCGTCCGAAGGGCAGGCGCAACCGTCTTGCTGAAGGAACCGATATAGAGCACATGCCCGCCCTCACCCGCGTTCTCGAGCGCATATAGAGAAGGATATTTGGACGCGATCCGACCCTGACGCTGAAAATGAAGGTCTCCGTAGGAATCGTCTTCCACAATAAGCACATTATGCGAAATGCATAGCTCCAGCACTTCTCTGCGTCTTTTCAGGCTCCAGAGGATGCCGCTCGGATTCGTGAAGCTTGGTGCGGCAAACAGCGCTTTGGGCCGGTTGCTCACGATGAGTTCCTTCAAATGCTCCGGCAGAAGTCCGTCATGGTCGCCCTCGACCGGAATAATGACCGCGCCCTGCATCCGCAGCACCTGCAGAAAGCCGGGAGACGTAGGATTCTCCACAAGCACACGGTCGCCCGGATCAATGTATACCCGGGACAGCAGGTCTACCGCCTGCTGGCTGCCTGTTGTCAACAGGACGCCGTTCTGGGGAATATGTACTCCCTTGTCTCTTAGCCAGTCGTCTTCAAGCCACTCCCGCAGGGGCCCATATCCTTCAGGATCTCCGTACTGGAGCGCCTGCGCGTCGGCCGAAATCACGGTTGAAGCCGCTTCGGCCAGCAGGGACAGCGGGAACAATTCTTCCGCCGGCAGCTCTTCAGCCAGCGAAATTATGGAACCTCTGCGTGTCTGTGTCCGAATGCTCAGAAGCGGCGAAGTCATCAGCGTGTGCGTACGAGCGGAAAAATCGTATTTCATGCGGCGCCCCCCCTTTATGCTTTCATGAATGCATATTCCGGAAGATGCCGCATTATGCCGTCCCGCCGGATACTATGCATACATGGGTCTGATCTGATGTGAATACAGCGCATATTTCTCGATCGCCTGCGCCCGGGTTGAAACTTCGAGTTTAACATAAATCTTGCGTAAGTAATTGTCAATGGACCGCCGGCTTACATCAATCTCAAGCGCGATTTTATCATAAGTGACCCCTTGAACAATTTGTTCCATAATGAATCTCTCGGTCGCAGTCAGCTTCAACACGGCATCGCCCTCCTCGGACGGATAGATCGGCGAAACCACCGTCCCCAGCCACCCGAGCGGCATGGACAGAAATCCTTCACGTAATCCTCCGATCAGCTGCAGCAGTTGGCTCGGCGACGCCCCTTTGGATAAGACGCCGCTGGCTCCCAGCTTTAAGAGCGGCTGAAACAGTTCTCTGCCTTCTCTATCGGTCATCACGACAAAATGGGAAGGCGGAGCACTTTTTTTCATTTCGGGCAGTATCGTCTCAATCAGGTCATCCGGCATGCAGTAGTCAAGAAGCACCAGTTCCGGTCGACTTTCCCGCACCCTGGCGGCTCCTTCCATCCAATCACTGTAAGTTCCAAGTACAATCAGATTTCCCGCTTCTTCCAGAATCAATTTCGTTCCCAACATACTCGTGGGATGACAGCCCATAATCACTACCTGCCAAACCTTCATCATTAAAGCCCAGACCTCCTGATACTATGTAATTTACCCAGACCAAAGCGCATGTCGGCATTCTCCGGGTAATGCAAGAAGAGAAACGATCTCGTGATGTACTCCGCCTTTTTTCCTATACGCTACTACATACATGGATGCTTTGCAGAATCTAGTCAAATTGTAACGCACCGCTTTCTAAGGATGCAATTACTTTTTTCCTGATTCTTCCTCTACCCTTTTTGCGAAACTAGCATAATTCTGGTAGAATAAGGACTCAAAAAAAGGTTCGAGGTGATTATGAATGCAGCCGTCAATGAAATCGCCGGACGCGTATAGATCCCGCGCCGCGACGAGAAACGGCTCCTCCGTCAAATGGTTCCTGCTGTTCTGGCTAGTCGTGATTGCAGCCTGCGGCTTCACCGTATACAGCTACATGAATCATTTGAAGGATCAGCTGCTGGGGCAGCTTTCCACGCAGAATCAGAAGCAGCTTTCCCTACTTCAGTCGGACTACGAGAAGAAACTGGCGGTTTTATCGAAGGAAATCAGCGAGCTGCAGGACAAAGTGCAGTCGTTCAATGAACTCCTTACTTTTACTAAGGATAACGCCAGCACCAAGACGGACAACAGCAATAAGCTGTACACCCAATTAAGCGAGGTTCGCAAGCAGCTCGACGCTTTACAGAAAGAGATGGATCTGCTGAAATGATAACACCGGTCAAAAGAGTGAACCGTTTCTTTATGCTCGTTACCGCACCGTTCATCGGCCTTCTGCTGTGCCTGTCGCTGTACAGGCCGTCTCTTACGCTGAATCTGGAGACGCAGCGGTTCTCGCCTTCCGCGGGTCCTGTGCAGCTGACATCCGGTATCAAAGACCAGTTGGGCACTGCTCAGGCCTCCGCCACCTACACGATCAAATCCGTGAGTGCGAGTGCGAAGTTGTACAAGGAAACGACCGCCGCGATGAACGCGCTTGTGGATAAGGCCATGACACAGGCAGGCCGCCCGCAGTCGATATACAATCGGCGTATTACGGCCAAGCTCGGCTTCCCGTACGATGTTATTAACAGCAGCCGGATTCGAATCGAGTTGTACCGGGTCAATCCCGGTAACTATACAGGCTACGCGATGAAAATCAAGCTCAAGGATAAGGCCGCGATGACCATGAGCCTTGGGCAGGCAGGTCCCGGCAGTTCGGAAACGACCCTTCAGGCGGTTAACCGATACGGGGCTGTCGCCGGCATTAACGCGGGAGGTTTTGCCGATCAAGACGGCAGAAGGTACCCGCTCAGCACCACGATTGTGAAAGGGCAATATGTAGCCGGCTTTGAATCCAGCTATAAGGATTTAAGCTTCGTAGGACTTAGTAAAGAAGGACGGCTGATTGGCGGGAAGTTTTACAGCCGTGAGCAGCTCGACAAGCTGGAACCGGCGTTCGGAGCTTCCTTTGTGCCTGTGCTGCTGCAGGATGGCTTCAAAACGGAGATACCCGTAAAATGGGAGACGTCGCCAAGGCGGGCGCCGCGCACTGCGATCGGCAGATACAAAGACGATCAGCTGCTTATCATCGTTGCCGATGGCTACAATGAGAGCGGCAGCTCGGGAGCCACACTGGAGGAACTTCAGGACAAGCTGTATCAGATGGGTGTAACGGATGCGTATAATCTGGATGGCGGAGGTTCCTCGTCGCTCGTATTTGACGGAAAAGTCGTGAACAGGCCGTCCGATGGCACTCTTCGGCAGGTGCCGACAAGCTTTTTGTTTTTCAAATAACAGAACCAATATTACTATCAATGCGGCATATCACAATATCATTTATTTTTATTCGTACCCCGGCTATAATGGAAGTAATGACAATATTTCCATTCGGAGGTGTCCGCATGTCGTTCTCATTGACCTTTTGGATTATCTTCCTTGTATTTCTGCTGTTTCTGACCGGGATTCTCACCGCCTCTTATAACGACGACAAGACCAAGGGCCTCTAAAGGCTAAGCTTCCTTCGGGTAACGGAGGGGGCTTTTTTTATGGACAAAAAAGCAGGAGGGGAATTCTTCACCACCGGAAATTCGCATCTGCTAAAAGAATAACGCCGCAGGGATGCGGCGCTCTGCTTCCGGCGAATACGCTTGCTACATGAAGCGTTTCGGGAAGATTCTATATTGCTCAAGCATGTCTTTGCAGTTGGGTCATTTCTCCCATACACTGTCCACAAATATAGCGATCCTTATATTCGCTAACCTCTTCCATGGAACCGCAAAATACGCATTTTGGACGATAACGCTCCAAAATAATATGGTCGCCCTGAACCAAAATTTCAACAGGGTCCCCCTCATTCATTTGATACCTTTTACGAAGGGATTTAGGCAGAACAATTCTGCCAAGCTGATCCACTTTGCGAACTACACCAGCAGGCTTCATCTAACGCACACCTTTCCTATTCAACTGATTCATGATATTTCCATTCCATTGATTATTTCGATACAAAATTGTCGAATCCTGCTGATAATAAATAAATTTCTGTAACATATTTAGGTCAGACCCGGAAAGCTCAGCTGCCGGAGCGCTTCATATACAATAATTGCCGCCGAATTAGACAAATTCAACGATCTTACATCTCCGGTCATCGGCATGCGCATCGTTGTTTCCCATCCGGCCTTTAGAATACTCTCGGGCAATCCTTTCGTCTCTTTACCAAACACAAAAAAATCGCCGTCTTGAAAAGAATAATCGCTATACCGCTTGTCCGCTTTGGTCGTTGCATAAAAGAAACGCCCCTCCGGATACATCTCCAGCACTTCTCCGAAGGAATCGTGATATTCAATGTGAACGGCATGCCAATAATCCAGCCCGGCCCGTTTCAGGGTGGCATCGTCGGTGCGAAAGCCAAGTGGCCGCACCAAATGCAGATGGGTGCCGGTTGCCGCGCAGGTGCGGGAAATATTACCCGTGTTGGCCGGAATCTCCGGCTCTACCAGTACAATGTGAAGTGCCATGCAAATATCTCCTCCTGATCCAAGTTCCAAGCGCGGGTAAGAACCCCCCAAAGCGAAGCCTACGCACAAGCGCATGCTCCTGTTACTTTGCGGGGGATTTCGAAAGATGTGTTCATTCGTTTAGAAGACCTTCCGCCGGTGGCGGAAGGTCTTTAAAATTCCTGCTAAATGGTTAATTAACCTTGAGTCTTCTGGAAGTGATTCATGAAATCGGTCAGCGCTTTGATGCTCTCATAAGGAACAGCGTTGTAGATGGAAGCCCGTAAGCCTCCAACGCTGCGGTGTCCCTTGAGGCCGACGAAGCCTTCCTGCTCCGAAGCCTTGATGAATTTCTTCTCCAGCTCTTCGGATTGCATCCGGAATGTAACGTTCATGATGGAACGGCTGCCCTGCTCCGCTACACCGCGGTAGAAACCGCCGCTGCCGTCGATAGTATTATACAGCAGTCCGGCCTTATCGCGGTTCTTCACTTCGATTCCAGCCAGTCCTCCCTGCTCTTCAATCCATTTGAGCACTTGGTTAACCATGTAGATCGAATAGGATGGCGGCGTGTTGTACAGAGAGTTATTTTTGTAATGGGTGCTGTAACGCAGGATTGTCGGAATGTTGGAAGGAGATTCGGCAATCAACTCTTCCTTAGCGAGCACGACGGTTACACCCGAAGGTCCGAGATTTTTCTGTGCACCGGCATAAATCAGTCCGAACTTGCTAACGTCGAAGCTGCGACTCAAGATATCGCTGGACATATCCGCGATCAGCGGAAGAGATCCGGTATCCGGGAATTCCTGATATTGGGTGCCTTCAATTGTTTCATTGGAAGTAATGTGCAGATAAGCAGCGTTATCGGCAGGCTTGATCGATCCAAGTTCCGGAATAGCCAGGAACTTCTTGTCTTCAGACGTTGCCGCAACATGCGCTCCGCCAGCGATCTTGGCTTCCTTGAACGCCTTGTCAGCCCAGCTACCTGTCATTACGTAGCTGCCGACTTTGCCTTCGGAGAGGAAGTTCAGCGGAAGCATAGCGAACTGAGTGGTGGCTCCGCCTTGAATGAACAATACTTTATATCCGGTCGGATTGCCCAGAAGCGAAAGCAGACGTTCCTGCGCTTCATTGTGTACGGATTCATATACGGCTCCGCGGTGCGACATTTCCATAATCGACATCCCGGTCTCACGGAAATCGACGAATTCCGCTTGTGCGCGCTCCAGCACCTCAAGAGGTAATGCTGCCGGGCCGGCGTTAAAATTATATGCTCTCTTGCTCAAAATACTCCCACCCTTTCTCTTCTATCAATATGGTTATGATAGCAATAATCTAACATGGCAGCAAGTATAATTATTCACATATCCGCGTATTTACATCTCGAACGGGCAAGAACTCCGAATTTTGCCACTTTAATGCAGTGCATTATAAAATAACAAACTGAAATCCTCGAATTACCGATACTACGGCCCCGAGAAATGAGACGGGAATCAATCGCTTTATTGCCAGAAAAGCCGGGACTTATGCACTAGACCTACTTAGGACGCTCTCCTTTGAATCGGAAACGGCGAGGAGTTTTAATATCACAAATAAAGAAGCCATCTCACATTATCCGTGAGAATGGCTTCTTGTGGAGAGCAAGCGTTCCGTCTGCACGGAATGCTTATTATTAATTCTTATACATCGAAATACAGGGAGTATTCATGCGGATGCACGCGAATAGCTACTTCTTGAGCCTCGCCGCGTTTCAGATCGATGTAGTTGTCAATGAAGTCTTTAGTGAAGACGCCGCCTTCTGTCAAGAATTCGTAGTCAGCTTCCAAAGCGTCCAGCGCTTCGTTCAGGCTGCCTGGTACGCTGCGGATTTTCGCTTTTTCTTCATTTGGCAGTTCGTAAATGTTCTTGTCGAGCGGGCCATAGCCAAGCTCAACCGGATTGATCTTCTTCTTGATTCCGTCCAGACCAGCCAGCAGCATTGCGGAGAAGGCCAGGTAAGGGTTAGCCGTGGTGTCCGGAGTACGGAACTCGATGCGGCAGCCTTTAGGTGTTACGGCAGCTACCGGGATACGGACTGCTGCGGAACGGTTACCTTTAGAGAACACCAGGTTAACCGGAGCTTCGTAACCAGGAACCAGACGTTTGAAGGAGTTCGTGCTCGGGTTGGTCAGAGCGATCAGCGCCGGAGCATGATACAGGATACCGCCGATGTAGTTCAGAGCCATTTCGCTCAGGTTGGCATATCCGCCTTTTTCATAGAACAGCGGGCTGTCGCCGTTAAAAATCGATTGGTGAACGTGCATGCCGCTACCATTGTCGCCAAAGATCGGTTTTGGCATGAAAGTTGCCACTTTGCCGTATTGACGGGCAGTGTTTTGCACGATGTATTTGTAAGTCAACAGGTTATCGGCTGTCTTCTTCAGTGTATCGAAGCGGAAGTTGATCTCAGCTTGTCCAGCTGTAGCAACTTCATGGTGATGACGCTCGATAACGAGTCCTGCTTCAGCCAGCAGTCGACACATTTCACTGCGGATGTCCTGTTGAGTATCAACCGGAGCAACCGGTACATAACCGCCTTTGATGCCGACTTTGAAGCCAAGGTTGCCGCCTTCATCTTTACGGTTCGAGTTCCAGACCGCTTCTTCGGAATCAACGAAGTAGGAAGAGCTGTTCATGCCGCTCTCGTAACGAACATCGTCAAAAATGAAGAACTCGGATTCAGGCGCGAAGAATGCCGCGGTGCCTACGCCGCTCTTTTGCAGGTATTCTTCCGCTTTAACAGCGATACCGCGCGGATCACGCTCATAACGCTCGCCGTCAGGAGTGAAAATGTCACACATAATGTTGAGCGTAGGGTGAGCAGTAAAAGGATCAACGTATGTAGTGCTTGGATCCGGCATCATAACCATGTCAGACTCTTCAATTCCGCGGAAACCGGCGATGGAAGAACCGTCAAAAGCTACACCATTTACAAAAGTCTCCTCGTCAACAGCAGCAGCCGGCAAAGCAATATGATGGGCCCGTCCACCCAAATCAACAAAGCGGAAATCTACCCATTCAATGTTGTTCTCTTTAATCGTTTGCAACACTTTTTCAACCGACATTAAATTTTTCCTCCCTAAGTTCCGAACATTAAGCCGTACCCACCATGCAAATGTCTCGGTTTAATTTTAACTGTCGTCATTATAAAACTCAAACCTTACATCGTCAATGCTTATGTAAGGTATTTTTTATGCCAATGTGAGATATTCTTACGCTTTAGTGAATTATTTATACAAGGGCGTATAAGCGACTAATTCCGCTCTGGAAATAAAGCAAACAGCCCTTCTTCCGCAGGTTAAGCTGGAAAAAGGGCTGCCTGTATAAGATTTATTTATTTAATGGTAATTGCTTCCTGTGTGGAGAATTTCTTACCGACAAGCGGTGCCAGCTTCTCCAGATCCTGCAGCAGATTGCTGAACTGATCCGGGAACAGGGACTGAACGCCGTCACCCGTCATGGAGTTGTCCGGATCGGTATGCATTTCGATAATCAGGCCGTTGGCTCCTGCGGCAACAGACGCCTTAGCCATAGGCTCTACCAGTTCGCGGCGTCCCGTTCCGTGGCTCGGGTCGGAAATGACAGGAAGGTGGCTGAGGCCCTGAAGCACCGGAATGGCCGACAGATCCAGCGTATTGCGGGTGTAGGTCTCGAAGGTGCGGATACCGCGCTCGCAGAGCATAACATCACGGTTGCCGCCAGCCAGAATGTACTCGGCCGCATTCAGCAGTTCGTCGTATGTCGCGCTGAAACCGCGTTTCAGCAGCACGGGACGGCCGCATGTTCCAAGCGCGCGAAGCAGATCAAAGTTCTGCATATTCCGCGTGCCCACTTGGAGAATGTCGGCGTATTCCGCACACACGTCAACATACTCCGGCGTCATGACCTCGGTGATGGTCAGCAGGCCGTGACGCTCTCCCGCTTCCGCCATCATCTTCAGACCTTCCACGCCGATCCCTTGGAAGCTGTAAGGGCCGGTGCGTGGCTTGAATGCCCCGCCGCGAAGAATTTGCGCTCCCGCCGCTTTCACCAGTTTTGCGATTTCGTCGATCTGCTCGGGCGATTCCACTGCGCACGGGCCGCCCATGATAGCGAGATGCTCTCCGCCGATCTTAACTCCCTTAACCTCGATGACCGTGTCGTCCGGATGAAAGTCTCTGCTCGCCAGCTTGTAGGACTTGGAGATTTTGACCACATTCTCTACACCCTTCATTTGGCGAAGGTGCTCGGCAAGCTTCGGGTTCACGCTGCCCACCAGACCGATAACCGTACGGTCCGATCCTTTGGACAGATGCACCTGGAGGCCCTCCTTCTCGATCACTGCGATAATATCGTTAATTTGTTCCTCCGGAGTTTGATTCGATGTAATAACGATCATCTGATTCCTTCCTTTCCAATCCTGTATGGTTTAATGTTTAATTGTTTGCATTCGCTATTTTACTACGACGCTTTTAAGCTTTTATGCTTTTAATCACTAAAGCAATTCTATGCGATAATCTGATTCCCGTCAACCCCTTCTGCAAAATAAATATTCCAATGGTGAAAAGTTTATCATGTAGACTACAAAAAATAAATATGTAAACGCCCTAAGCCGCCAGGGACATAAGGCGCTGAAACACGAAAAATCGAATAACTTATGTTTGAGAAGACTGCTTGGCCTTGAACGGCGGCAGCAGCTTCGCCATGTTGACCGTACGCTTGATCTCCCATGTTCCGGGATCTGCCGGGTCATACTGCTCCAGGTAGGCTATGACTTCCTTCGTGATCGGCGTTGGCGTTGACGCGCCTGAAGTGACGGCCACTTTCGAGACGCCCTTCAGCCATTCAAGTTTCAGCTCCGATACGTCAGCAATACGGTGTGCCGGAACACCGGCAATCTCCTCGGACACCTGGGCCAGCCGGTTGGAGTTGTTGCTGCGCGGGTCGCCGACGACAATGACGAGATTGGCCTGACCAGCCTGTTCCGCTACGGCCTCCTGCCGTATCTGCGTTGCCATGCAAATCTCGTTATGCACCTCGGCGCCGGGAAAAGTCTCCAGCAGTTTTTTCATAATATGCTTGATATCCCACTGGCTCATCGTCGTCTGGTTTGTAATGACAATCCGGGAATCAGCCGGCAGGGTCAGGGAGGATATCTCGTCTTCCTTTTCGATCAGATGCACATGCCCGGGAGCGATGCCCATGGCACCTTCCGGCTCAGGATGGCCTTTCTTGCCGATGTAGATGATTTCGCAGCCTTCCGAGACTTTTTCGTGGATGAGATCATACGTCTTGGTAACATCCGGACAGGTGGCGTCGACGGTCGTCAGCCCTTTCTCACGCGCTCTCCTGCGCACCTCCGGCGAAACGCCGTGAGCGGTGAAGATAACGGTGCCGCTGTCAATCTTGTCCAATATGTCCAGGCGGCTGCTGCCATCCACCGTAATAATGCCCTCATCCTCAAAAGCATGGGTAACGTGGCTGTTATGGACAATCATGCCCAGTATATAGATCGGCCGGGGAAGATCGAGATTTTTGGCGGCCTGGCGGGCCATGACCATGGCATCAACCACGCCGTAGCAGTATCCCCGGGGAGAAATTTTGATAACTTCCATTGTGCTTCACCAACCTTCTGCAACATTATATCCTATTCAAGCGGAGCAGCAAAGAGCAGAGGCAGCCATATCACGAACGTTGTGCCTTCGCCCTGGCGGGTCACTACCTCAACCGATCCTCCGTGCTCATCAATGATCCATTTGGCTATGGACAACCCGAGTCCGATGCCTTCGGTTATGCCCCGGGATTCGTCCGCCCGATAAAACCGGTCGAAAATATGCGGCACTTCGTCTTTTTCCATACCGATGCCGGTATCCTTAACCCGTATGCCTACCTGATGCTGATAAACTACCGCGTCGAACGTTACTTCTCCGGACGGCGTATATTTGAAGGCATTGTCAATAAAAATGAACAGCATCTGCTGCAAATAATCCTTGTTTCCCAGCACATATTTGCCATTGAGGCCCGACAGGTCTCCCGTAGTCCACTCCGCCTCCCGGGGGAGGAAAGCGGCGCGGCGAGCCACCTCATTCATCATCGGTTCTAGCGCTATCGGCTCCTTCTCGAAGGTGCGGCCCGTATCGGCTCTGGCCAAAGACAGCATATCGGCGACAAGCCGGCTCATGCGCTGCGCCTCGTCCGCGATATCATGTACGGATTCCACCGAAATTTGCCGTATTGCCGCTTCATCCAGCAACGGATTTTCTCCAGGCTCGAGTTCCCATACCTTTTGAAGCAGTTCGATGTTGCCGCGAATGGTCGTCAGCGGCGTGCGAAGCTCATGCGAAGCATCCGACACGAAACGGCGCTGGGCCGCGTACGAATCCTCCAGATTCTTGTAAAACCCCTCCATCCGGCCCAGCATACTGTTCACCGTCCGGATCAGCCTTCCGATTTCATCTGGTGGCCCGTCGTATTCAATCCGCACACTGAGGTCGTTGCCGGTCTGAATACCTTCAGCCGCTTCGATCACCTTGCCGATCGGGCTCATCGCCTTGCGGGCCAGAAATAAGCCAAAGGTAAAGGCGGCAATCAACGTGGCAAATGAGCCGGTGATCAGGATCGTCTTCAGCCGGTCCAGCAGCTTGTCCTGTTCCCCGGTATATGCCGCCATTTGCAGAACAGCCGCCGGATTGTTATCGTAGCCCTCGATATTGACCGCCTTTTGATAAATCAAAAAATGGTAGCCTCTGTAATAGGCATCTTTAAATTCTCCATCCTGGAGGTTCTGCTGCGCCGGAATATCGAACCGCAGATCAATTTCCTTTAAATTCAAGCTTCGAATTAAATTACTACTGTCGTAAAAGTACATTTGTCCAAACAGATTCTGGGCATCCACGCTTTTATCGAAAGCCAGATCCAACGACCCGTCGGAGTTCAGAACCTGATGTAGCGTAAGCTGTTCCGCCTGTTTGTGAAGCCTGTCTTGTAAATCCCCGTACGTATTAATATAGAAAAAACCGAAAATGGATGCTGAAAAGGCCAGCAGCATGACGGCTAATATTCCCGAATACCATGCGGTCAGCCGCAGCTTGATCGACATCTTAGTTGTCACCTCTTAGGATATAACCGGCTCCCCGGATCGTCTGAATGAGGCGTTTGCCGCCATGCTCCTCCGTCTTTTGGCGCAGCATGGCGATATAAACCTCCAGCACATTGGATTCGCCGCTGTAATCATAGCCCCAAATCTTGTCCATAATCAGGTCACGGGACAGCACCCGCTTCGGATTCTGCATAAACAAATGCAGCAGCTCGAATTCTTTTGCCGTCAGCTCCAGCCGTTTGCCGCCGCGCGTTACTTCCCGGGAATCGACATCCAGCACAACGTCCTCATAGACGACCGCCTGCTCGCTGCCCCCAATTTGTTCACTTTTGCGCCGCAGCAGCGCTCTCACCCGCGCCAGCAGTTCTTCCAGCGCGAACGGCTTTACCAGATAATCATCCGCTCCAAGGTCCAGGCCTTTGACCCTGTGCTCCACCTCATCCTTGGCCGTGAGCATCAGTACGGGAACGGTGCTGCCGCCCTCTCTAAGCCTCCGGCACACCTCAAAGCCATCCACTTGAGGCATCATGACATCGAGAACAACAACATCCGGATCGCTGTTCAGCACGGCCCGCAGGCCATCCGCCCCGTTGGACGCGGTCTTTACGTCATAACCCTCAAACGCTAGTCCCCTCCGCAGCATGGAAATGATTTTTTCATCATCGTCAATAATCAAAATATTCGGTCGCATGAAGCCGCCCCTTTGTCAATATTCTATATATCTCTATTTTAGCAGTGAATGCTGCAGCGCGCACATCTATGGCAGAAGCGGAAGGGCTTCCCCTCCCGCTTCTGGATTGTACCGCATTATTGCTGCTGAGTCTGCGTTGTGTTGAAGTCGTTCTTATTGCCGATCGTTATCGGCAAATCGAGATTTTTGCCGTCCCTGACGACATTGAGCGTAATTTTGTCTCCGACCTTTTTGGTCTTAATGAAATCAATTAATTCCTGGTTGGTCGCATATTTCGTTCCATTAGCGCCGGTAATAATATCATACGGACGCAGGTCGGCAAGATAAGCCGGGGATTTGTATATGATATCGGCTACAACGGAGCCCTCCTTGATGTCAGTGCCCATTTGCTTCGCCACTTCATCGGTAATCGTCATCAGCGAAGCTCCGATAAATGGAACCGGATCTTTCGGGATAGCCTGATTGGCTTCCAGCTTATCGACTACTTCCTTAATTTTATTAACCGGTATGGCGAAGCCGATACCCTGCGAATCCGTGCTGACGGCAACGTTCATACCGATAACCTGGCCGCTTGAGTTAAGCAGCGGTCCACCGGAGTTGCCCGGGTTGATGGAAGCGTCCGTCTGCAGCAGATCCGTATAATTGCGCGTACCGCTGCCTTGTTCTTCGTTGATGTCAATGCTCCGGTCTTTCGCGCTCAGAACCCCCGCAGTAACCGTATGGTCAAAGCCCTGCGGATTGCCGATTGCAACGACCTCCGAGCCTACTTTGATGGCGTCCGAGTCGCCGAGCGGAACGGTCGGGAAATTGTTGTCTCCTTCAATTTTCAGCACCGCGAGATCCAAATCCGCACTAGACCCAAGCAGCTTCGCTTCATACGGCTTCGAGTTGCCGTCAACGGTAACCTGAATGACGTCTGCATTCTCAATTACGTGCTGGTTGGTCAGAATGTAACCGGCTTTATCGTAAATAAACCCCGTGCCGATACCGTAAGGTGTCAGCTGTGAATCCGAACCGGAACCGCTATTGCCATTGTTCTGCTGGGACTGTCCGGACGAGTTGCCGCCAAATTGGTCACCGAAGAAGAATTGATAGAAAGGATCATTCGAGTTCGGAATGCTTTGGCTTCCGCGGGAAGCCGATTTTACGAGCGTTTCGATTTTGACAACCGCCGGCCCCGCTTCGTCTACGACACTGGAGACACCTTGTGATCCGGTCACAAGCCCGGTAGTCGAAGTTGAAGGTGTCACAGTGGCGCCCTCGTTGGCGGCCTTGCCCTGTGAACTCAAGGCCGCCGTTGCCGTTACCGCTTGATCCCCTGTGAACCAGTTCCCCCGATCAGCCATGAACATGGAACCGGAGAGCACAAGCATACCGGCGAGGAAGGAAAGGACTGCGGTTTTTACCGGTTTCTTCGGCTTCCGGTTATACTGCCAGCCGCCGTTCCCGCCGTCCGAACCGCCACCGCCGCCGTTGCCGTTGCCGTTGCCGTTTCCTCCTCCATACCCGCCGTAACCCGTGGAGCGGATCGAATTGTAAGGGACCGGTTTAATTGGCTGGGGAGGGGTGATTTCCACCCTTTCCGGTTCCCTCCGGCTATAATGCTCCACGCCATCCGTATTCTGCTCATTATGATTAAGAGATTTAAAAGGGCCGTACGAATAATAATAGGATGAATTCGATTCGGGAGACTGTCCGTCCTTGTTCCATTCCCGATCCGATGATTGTCTCTCAAAGCGATCGTCGCCATCGCCATTATATCTGTTCTTGTTCTCGTCCATGGTTTTACCCTCCCGCGCCCTGTCCCTCACGGACAAGGAGTCATTTTGCTTTCTTGGGTATATTTTGTACTTTAAACCTTAAGCCGACATTAAAAACAATTTAAGCGAAGATAAAACATTCACGAGATGATATACAAAAAAAGAAGCCCGGCGCGCTTTTAGCTTAACGCCGGACTTCATTGGACAAGCCTATTCTTGTAAAATAACTGCAAATCAATAGAGTTTAAGATTGCGCCAACATGTGTCTGGTAATCGCGATAGACGACCTATCCCTGTGTAACCCATCCCTTACGGTGCGCATAGATGGCGAGCTGTGTGCGGTCCTCCAGCTCGCATTTCATCAGCAGATTGCTGACATGCGTCTTGACTGTCTTGATGCTGATATGCAGTTCCTCGCCAATATCCTTGTTGCTCTTGCCTTCCGCAATCAGCAGCAAAACTTCTCTCTCCCGCTCGGTCAACCCGGATGAATCGTCCTGCACCGTACGCTGGCGGATACCCCGCGTCAGCGCCTGCGACACATCGCCGGTCATCACCGGCATGCCGCGATACGCCCCTTGCAGCGCGTAAATCAGCTCTTCCGCCGATACTGTCTTGAGAACGTAGCTGACCGCGCCCGCCTCAATGGCGTCCACCACAAGGTCATCCTCAAGGAAGCTGGTCAATATCACGATTTTCAGCCCCGGAAACTCTGACAGCACCGCACGGGTCGTCTCCACGCCGTTCATGATCGGCATCATCAGATCCATCAGAATCAGATCGGGAAGCCCTTCCTCTCCCCCGGAACGCAGCTGTTCAAGCGCCTCCTGTCCGTTTGACGCCTCGGATACCACCTCAAATGCCGGCTCCAGCATCAGATATGTTTTGAGCCCCATACGAACCATATCATGGTCATCGACCAGCAGTATTTTGATCGCGCTCATTCGCTGCTTGCCTCCTCTTCCCCTTCGTCTTTGCTTGCAGTCAGGCCCTTTGCAGCGGATATCTCTCTGCCGTTCCCCTGAACAAACTTCGGAATATGTACGCGGATTGTTGTGCCCGCCCCCCTGCGGCTGATAATTTCAACCTGGCCGCCAAGCTTCTCCGCGCGTTCCCGCATCGTCGTCAAGCCGTACGATCCCTGTTTGCCATGCGCGAGCTCGAATCCCTGCCCATCGTCGCTAACGCTGACCGCAACCTGCCTCGGACTCTCGCGCAGAGACAGACTGACAAGACGCGCTCCCGAGTGCTTCACGATGTTCGCCATCGCTTCCTGGATAATCAGAAACAGCTGATGCTCAATCGCCCCGGACAGCTCGCCCTGCAGTTCAAGCTCCTTAATACCCTTCAGTCCATTCTGCCGGCAGTAATCCGGGAACCATTTCTCCAGCGCTTCGAACAGGTCCCTGCCTTCAAGCTCAACCGGACGAAGCTGGGCAATCAGCGCCCGCATCTGCTTCTGAGCCATCTGCGACATGGTGATCAGTTGGTCCATCACCATCCGCCCCTGTTCTTCATTCCGCTCAAGCACTTTCGGCAGCGAAGAAGCGGACATATGAATAGCGAATAGCTGCTGGCTCACCGTATCATGCAAATCCCGGGCCATCCGCCGCCGTTCCTCAAGAACCGCGCTCTCCGCCGCCTTCTCCTTCTCAACTACCTCCTGCTCGCCCAGACGCTGAAGCAGCTTCATTTTTTTCTCGACCGCATCCATCATAAGATTGAACTCATGATAAACTCTTGCAAAAGAAGGATCATCGCTCCCCGGCATCCGAACGGAAAGGTTGCCTTTGGCTACCTTCAGCATATTGAGATCCAGGTGATCGATCCCCCGCTGGATCCGCTGCACGGCCATATAGCCGATAACGGCGGTAAACAGCACGATGCCAAGACACAGGTACACCCACATCCGGGAATCCTCGACTTCGATATAGCCCAGGCAGCTTCCGGCGTACATCAGAAGGGCCGTCACACTGCCGCAGAGCAGGAAATAAAGCAGCAGCACCCATTTCGTATTTTTAAAAATCGTCCCCATCGTCTATCCCACCGTCTTAACCTTGATGTCTCCGATAAAAGCGCTGACATTGATGCGGATTTTTTTGCCCGCTTCCTTATAATAAGGCGTCTTGTAGTGAACGGAGCTCATAAACCCGCTGCGCGAGTGGTCCAGCACTTCCATATCGCCGATAAAAGAGCTGCTGTTGACGGTAATGCCAAGATCCATGTCATCCGGTATATAGACTTTGAGATCACCGATAAAGGCGGAAAGATTGATCTTCGTCTCGCCGTACGGAATCTGCGCATTGGTCAGATCAAGCACCGTATCGCCGATAAATTGAGAGATATTCGTATTTTTGAGCTGAAAATGCTCGCGTCCCATATGGATATCACCGATAAAAGTGGAACGGTTCGTCGTTTCTTTGCTGTCGCTATGGCTCCATTCATGTCCATGAAAATGCCCGCGTTTGCGTTCAAACCGTTCCCAGCGCTCGCTATTTCTGCGTTCGTGGCGTTCCTCCCGCTCCTGGCGTCTGCGTTCATGACGATCCCTATGTTCTTTCCAGCGCGGATCGGCCTCGCGATTCTCTTCATCCTTGAGCGGATCACGGTCCCAATCAGCCGCTCCGGCTTTCCCTGCAGAACTTCCGATCGAGCCGCTCTCTTCCCTGGCTCCGCCGAATTTCCGCTCAAATTCTTCATCGAATGTCGATTCCAGCGGCCGCGGCGGATCAATGTTCTCCCCCGACTTGTCTCCCGAATAAAACTTCGGAGGGGCAGGCGGCGGTTCCGGTGGCCCGGAACGGTGCGGTCTGAAGATGACCATAAGTCCGCCGCCGATCAGTGCGACTGGAACGAGCATGGTGAAGAAATCACCAGCGGAAAGGTCGAACCAGCCCAGATTCCGTCCCAAAAAATACACGCCCATGGCTAGAAAAAACAGCGTACCGATGGAGGAAAACCCTCTCCCGCCTCCTCCCAGCAGCCGCTGACAGCCTATAATAATCAGCACAACCGGCCAGAAATTAGAGAAAAGGTAACCGATATCTATGTTGGCATATCCCATCTGCCGGAGCAAAAACAGCACGCCGATTCCGATCAGAATCAGGCCGCCGGACACTTGGCTGGCTATACGTCTTCTCATCAGTCATTTCCCCTTTAGCTTATTGTAGCTTTTTTTCCTGCCTTATGGACTTAGTTTACAACAGGCTTCACCCGGTTAACAGCGGCGAGGGAATGAAAACCTTCTCGGTCTGCAGACGGAGGGGTTGTAAGTCTGTACCCGGCACGCAGCAAAAACAAAAATGCCCCGCCTCTAACGAGGACGGGACACGGTTCGGCCATAGGCCTATGATGCTTGAGGCGAGTGCGGCTTAAGCTTGCGGTTTTTGGACCGGTTTGGCGATGCCGCCTTGCTTCGTTACTGCATCATTTTCGGCGGCAAACTCGGAGTTGAATTTTTCATTCGGTGTTTTGTAGTTTTCTTGAACCTTCGGTTTTTTAGCCACGTTGGTCACCTCCCTTTGCTCTCATCCGCGGCGCAGCAGCACCAGTCGGAGACGAATCAGAGGCTGATTTCTGTGCCCCAGTTCGTATTATGGCAAGGCAGGCCCAAGATTATACTAGCCCATGTGAAAAAAAGTTCATGAACCGTCCACATTAGATGATTTCTTCCAGCATTTCATGCGGAACGGTACCGTAAGCCCGGATAACTCTTCCTATATTCTCCAGCATAGCTTCCGTACACTTGCCGCTGCCGCGCTTAATCAATTGGACTTCCACCAACTGTTTCCCCCATTCCCTGTACACCTGCTTAGTCGTTGAAAAATAAAGATCAATCTTGTGCCCCTTGATCGCCGATCCGGTGTCCGCGACGATCGCATAGCCGTACCCCGGCACGTATAAAATGCTTCCCAGCGGCAGCACCTTGGGATCGGCGGCAATGGTCGAAACCGCGTTCTTATCTCTTCGAACCTTGACGCCTGAGTAGGTGATGCCGTATTCCGGGTGACTGGGGTGTTTGCCGGTCGACTCGAAACCTGCCGTATACCCGGTCGCCGTCATCTTGAAACTGCGGATGATCTGCTCCGGCGCCGGAGCGGCTACGGGAAAGGAAGACTGGTTATTCAGTTCTTTGGATGGCTTGTGCGAATACGTCTGCAAGACAGGCATAGCCGCAGCCACCGGCTGAATAGATGATAATGCGGGCTCCCGGTCCGCTTCGCGTCCCGACTTCGTATATATGAAGGATAGTGCAACCAAAAAAGCAAAGGTAACAACAATACAGCAAGACCTCTGCCAAACACCCATTTTGTTCATCATGAAAACCTCCCCCTTATTAGCGAAGGTTTCCCGTTTCCCAAAAATTTATACATGAAGCGCAGTTACCGCCTCACGGGATGTTGACAGAGGTCTTCAATTGTTAAAAAATGGCCTTGGTCGAAGCTTCAGAAGCCAGGCTCTCGATTACCTCGTCAAGCAGCTTTGCTCCGATATCGCCTTCGCCGCGTCTGCGGACGGAAACAGCGCCACTGTTCTTCTCGTTCTCACCGACGATGAACATGTACGGCAGCTTCTCAAGCTGGGCTTCGCGGATCTTGTAACCGAGCTTCTCATTCCGCAGATCGGCTTCGGCTCTAATGCCGCGGCGGCGCAGCTTGTCGATTACTTCGTTTGCATAGTCGTCAAAAGCGCTCGACACCGGAATAACTTTTACCTGCTGCGGAGACAGCCAAAGCGGCAGCGAGCCGGTAAAATTCTCCAGCAGGAAGGCTACGAAACGCTCCATCGTTCCCAGAATGCCGCGGTGCAGTACGACCGGACGGTGCTTCTGTCCGTCATCGCCGACGTATTCCAGCTCAAAGCGCTCCGGCAGCAGGAAGTCGATTTGTACGGTCGAGAGCGTTTCTTCCTTGCCAAGCGCAGTCTTGATCTGCACGTCCAGCTTCGGACCGTAGAACGCGGCTTCGCCTTCCGCTTCATAGAACGGCAGCCCGGCTTCTTCGACAACCTCGCGCAGCATCCGCTGAGCGGTTTCCCACATCTGGTCGTTCGGGAAGTACTTCTCGGTATCGGCAGGATCGCGGTAGGACAGGCGGAAACGGTAATCATTGATGCCGAAGTCGCTGTACACCTGTTTCACCAGTTCAAGCACACGGGTAAACTCACTCTTGATCTGATCCAGACGGCAGAAAATATGCGAGTCGTTCAACGTCATGGAACGGACGCGGTGCAGACCGGTCAGCGCACCGGACATTTCGTAGCGGTGCTGGATGCCGAGCTCGGCAATCCGGATCGGCAGGTCGCGGTAGCTGTGCATGCTGCTCTTGTACACCATCATATGATGCGGACAGTTCATCGGACGCAGCACGAATTCCTCGGTGTCGATCGTCATTTTCGGGAACATGTCTTCCTGGTAATGCTCCCAGTGGCCTGAAGTCTTGTACAGCTCGACATTGCCGAGCACCGGTGTATACACATGCTGGTAGCCAAGGTTCGCTTCAAGATCAACGATATACCGTTCCAGAATGCTGCGCAGCTTGGCGCCCTTAGGCAGCCAAATCGGCAAGCCCTGGCCTACCAGGTTATTGAACGTAAATATCTCCAATTCTTTGCCGAGCTTGCGGTGATCGCGCTTCTTCGCCTCTTCCAGCAGGCGGAGATGCTCGTCAAGCTGCGCTTTCTTGATCCAAGCGGTGCCGTATACGCGCTGCAGCATTTTGTTCTTGCTGTCGCCGCGCCAGTACGCTCCCGCAACGTTCATCAGCTTGAACACTTTGATCTTGCCGGTCGAAGGGACATGCGGCCCGCGGCACAGGTCAAAGAATTCGCCCTGCTCGTACAAAGTGATCACGCTGTCCTCGGGCAGCGCCCGGATAAGCTCAAGTTTATACGGGTCGCCAAGCTCCCCGAATATTTCAAGCGCCTCCTTGCGGCTGACTTCCTTGCGGACAATCGGCAGATTCTCCGACACGATGCGCTCCATTTCCTTCTCGATCTTCTGCAGATCTTCCGGATTGAGCGGATGCTCCAGATCCATGTCATAGTAGAATCCATCTTCAATTGTCGGCCCTACGCCGAGCTTAACCTCTTTGGCGCCGAACAGCCGCTTGACGGCCTGGGCCATCAGGTGGGCGGCGCTGTGCCGCATAACCTCAAGCCCATCCGGAGAATCAAGCGTCACGATCTCCACTAGATCTCCTTCACTCAGCTTGGCGGACAAATCAACGATTGCCCCGTTCAGCTTGCCGGCGGCGGCATTCTTGCGCAGCCCACTGCTAATGGAAGCCGCCACATCGTCGATGCTGCTGCCTTCCGGATATTCCCGGACCGAGCCGTCCGGTAATTTAATGCTTACTGCCATTGTCATTTCCTCCTTGAAATCGTGGTAAGCCTATCTCAGCGGCCGTCAGCCGCATAAAGCTTTACGGAACGGATATCTCCACGCATACAAAAAACACCCGTCCCGTATAGGGACGAGCGTCTGCACCCGTGGTTCCACCCAAATTCAATTCCGCCAGCGGAATCCTTGTTCAGCATGGGAATAACGGCCATGAACCGGCGGTTCTTACTGTTTCTTATACGGAAGAGACAACCCGGATCAACCGGGCGCTTCACTAAGAAAGTTCATAACCGCAGCTACAAAGGGGTAAACCGAACACCGGATTCCGAAGGAAATTGCAGCGAGCTTTCCTCTCTCTGGACGGACCTGGAAGTCGATTCATGTCTTTGTCAATGCTGTTCGCGTGAATAATGTGTAATTATAAATCCTGATGGCCGCTTCCGTCAAGCCACCGGGTTAACAGCAGCTCTGCTCAGAGCTGTTCATCACGCGGCTTTCGGTCAGGCAAACGGCCAGCGCGCTTCAGGCTCTCCCGCAGCAAAAACTCGATGTGTCCGTTCACACTGCGGAACTCTTCCCCCGCCCAACGCTCCAGCGCTTCATAGAGCGTGGGATCAATGCGCAGCGGAAAGTTCTTCTTGGCCGCCATATTAAGACCGCCTTAATACAACGAGCCGGCGTTAATAACCGGGTTCGCTCCGCGTTCGGATACGATGGCCACCATCAGATTGTTAATCATAGCCGCCTTCCGTTCTTCGTCCAGCTCTACAACACCGTTCTCCTTAAGCTGCTTGATCGCCATATCCACCATGCCGACCGCACCCTCCACAATGATCTGCCGGGCCGATAGAATGGCCGAAGCCTGCTGGCGTTGAAGCATGGTGCTGGCGATTTCAGTGGAATATGCAAGATGCGTCAGGCGCGCCTCCAGCACTTCGACCCCTGACAGGGATAGCCGCTCCTGCAGCTCCAAGGCCAGTTCCTTGGCGATTTCCTCGGCATTGGCACGAAGTGACATACCGCTTCCGCTGAAGCTGTCATAAGGATATTTGCTGGCCACATGGCGAAGCGCCGTCTCACTCTGAATTTCAACAAATTCCATGTATTTATCGACATCGAACAGCGCTTTTGCCGAGTTGATGACCTTAAATACGACGACAGCGGCGATCTCAATCGGATTGCCCTCAATATCGTTTACCTTCAGCTTGACGCTGTTGAAATTGCGCACTCTAAGAGAAACCGTCTTACGCTTGCTGAGCGGAATAACGGCCCACATGCCGCTGGCCGAAATCGTCCCAACATATCTGCCGAAAAAAGTGACCACGACGGACTTATTGGGCTGCACCACCGTAATGCTTGTCGCGAGCACCCCGGAAGCCATGAACAAAATAGCAGGCACTACATTATAGCCCTGGACAGCTCCGTAAAATCCACCGCCAAAGCAAATGACAATCATAGCGATAATCCAGAAGCCGTTAATGGGACGAAGCATTTTTTCTTGCATAAGGCACCTCCAAAAAAGGATATGTATTTGATATTTATATGATATCACTATTGGATATTGATGTAAATTATTATTTTCAGGTAAACGATGCATACAGACATAAATCACAGATGCATACCCGGATTTTCATATACTATGAATCTAATAAAGAATTCTTGTTTAAGCGATTACATTTTCGAGGAGGTGGATAAAACAATGAGCGTGAAGGAACAGGTGCTGGAAACGATAAAATCCGCCGGTAAACCCGTCAGCGCGGGGGAAGTGGAGAAGCTCTCCGGTCTGGACCGCAAGGAGATTGACAAGGCCTTTAACGAGCTTAAAAAAGAAAAAGCGATCGTTTCCCCGGTTCGCTGCAAATGGGAAGCCGCCGAGTAGGATCACGGAATCCGCTGGAAATACATTTGGATGCCCTTTGCGATTAGGCTCCCAGGGGCGCATTTACCGGGATATGATCCCAGTTAAATGGGCCGCTCCAAAAGGGAGATCCAATTGAGCGAATCCCGTCAATATGCAAAAGAACCTTCAGACCACTATATAAGTGGAACTGAAGGTTCTTTATTAACGCCCTATCCATTTAGTTCTGCATTACAAAATCGCGCCGTACTCCCGAGGAAGCGTCGTTGAATACTTTCAGAATATCATACTGCGTGTTGCGCTGCGCCGGGATTTTGCCTGCCTCGCGGATGATTTGCAGAATCGACTCGATGTTGACCTTATACGTCGCCCCCGCCGAGGAAACGACGTTCTCCTCAATCATCGTGCTGCCGAAATCGTTGCAGCCGTACTGCAGCGACAGCTTGCCAACCTCTGGCCCCATCGTGACCCAAGAGGATTGGAAGTTCTCGATATTGTCGAGCACGAGCCGGCTGATCGCTACCGTCTTAAGGTATTCTTCCGGAGTCTGGCGGTCGAGCTTCAGGTTCGTGTTGTCCGGCTGGAACGTCCAAGAGATGAAGGCCAGAAAGCCCTCCGAATTGTAGTTCTTGGCAATGCATTCGTCCTGAGCTTCGCGGATACGCAGAAGATGCAGCGCCCGCTCCTCCATGCTCTCTCCGAGTCCGATGACCATCGTCGCCGTCGTATTCATGCCGATTCGGTGCGCCGTCTGCATAACCTCCATCCAGTCACGCCACGGGCCCTTGAGCCGGCTGATTCTTTTCCGTGTTCGGTTGTCCAGGATTTCCGCTCCGCCTCCGGGAAGCGAGTCAAGACCCGCCGCATGAATCTCGCGCAGCGTCTCTTCCAGGGTCAACCCGGAAATCTCCTTCATTTTCATAATCTCCGCCGGGGAGAAGGAGTGCATCGTGATGCCGGGGAATCGCTCCTTGATATTCCGCAGCAGATTCGTATAATAACTGAACGGCAAATCGGGATTCGTGCCCCCTTGCATCAGGATCTCCGTTCCGTCCACGGCGATGGTCTCTCTGATTTTCTCGAAAATCGTCTCATCCGGCAGGACATAACCTTCCTCTGAACCGGGTCTGCGGTAAAAAGCGCAAAAACGGCAGTATACATCGCATACATTCGTATAATTTATATTGCGGCCGATAACGAACGTCGTCACCGGCTCGGGATGCCATCTTTTCATTATGATATCCGCCGCAGCGCCCATTTTCTCAATCTCGTTGCTCTCAAACAGTCTGACCGTATCTTCAACTCCAAGGCGTTCGCCTTGCAGCGCTTTATTCAAAATTTGATCGATCGCGCCCATCGTTTGCAGCCTCCTTTTACAACCATGCATAATCAATCCATAAAATTTGTATGACAAAGGAATATGTCCGTTAACCCATCGTATCACAATCTTCTTCGCTTAAAAACCGCTTTTTCGTCCCGCACCCTGCAAAAAGCACAAAAAAACCGCAATGCGGGGTCAATTCGAAGCATATCTGTTACTTTCCGAAATTAAAAAGACAGCGCCGCCAGATTATGGCGATGCTGTCTTGTTCAAGTAACACTATGCTCTTGCTCCTAAAGCGAATCCGCCGATTAACGTACCGGCTGGCCGGCCTGGGAGCTATCTGCCTCAAGCTCCGTCCGCGCCGCTTCCAGCGCTTGCTGCAGATCGGCAATAAGATCGTCAACATGCTCGATGCCGACCGAGAAACGCAGCAGCCGGTCATCCACGCCGACCACATCGCGGATTTCAGCCGGAATATCGGCATGTGTCTGCACTGCGGGGTAAGTCATCAGCGACTCGACTCCGCCGAGACTTTCGGCGAACGCAATCAGCTTGACGTGGCGCAAAATAGGCTCCACATATCTCGCATCCTTAACCTTGAAGGAGAAAATGCCGGTGTTGCCACTCGACTGGCGCTTCTGAATAGCAAACCCCTGATGCTCTTGAAGACCCGGATGGAATACTTCCGCAATCGCCGGATGTTCTTTGAGAAAATGAGCGATCGCCAGGGAGTTGCTCTCATGCCGCTCCATACGAAGCGCCAGCGTCTTCATGCCTTTCATTAACTGGTAGCTGTCGCTCGGGCTCAGCACGGCGCCGATCGAGTTATGCAGGATAGCCATCTCTTCCGACAGTTCCTTGCCCTTGGTTACAATCAGCCCGGCCAGCACGTCGTTATGCCCGCCCAAATATTTGGTCGCGCTGTGGACGACAATATCTGCGCCAAGCTCCAGAGGGCGCTGGAAATATGGCGTCAGCAGCGTGTTGTCCACGACCGTCAGCATTCCGTAGCGGCGGGCCCAGGTACACACGGCCTCGATATCGGTAACCATCATCAGCGGGTTGGTCGGCGTCTCGATGATGACCGCTTTCGTGTTATCCCGGCGGGCCGATTCCAGCGCGTCAAAATCATTCGTGTCCACATAGGAAGCAGAAACGCCGAATTTGGACATAATCCGTTCCAGCATCCGGTACGTGCCGCCGTACAAATCCAGCGAGACGATCAGATGGTCGCCCTGCCCAAACAGGGTGAAAATGGTCTGCAAAGCGGCCATCCCGGAGCTGCAAGCAAATCCTGCGTCGCCGGACTCCAGTTCAGCCGCCGCTTGTTCCAGCACAGAGCGTGTCGGATTCTTGGTCCGGATGTAGTCGAAGCCTGTGCTTTGTCCAAGTCTGGGATGCCGGAATGCGGTGGACTGGTATATCGGATAATTCACTGCGCCCGTCGCCGGGTCTTCCTGCGAACCGATCTGGGCCAGCCTGCTTTCAATTCTAAGTTTGTCGTTCATGATTATCCCCCCAAAGTTAGTACCTATAATCTTCAATATAATATGGCTTACCTTAAAGGTACAGCATTCATATTATAGGTCCAATATCGTATGGCGTTTCCTGGTAGACGTAATAGTTAAGCCAGTTGGAGAACAGCAGGTTCGCGTGGGCACGCCATACGGCGGGCGGCGTACGCTTCGGATCATCGTTCGGGAAGTAATGCTTCGGCAGCGCAACATCCATTCCCTTCGCAATATCCCGATCGTATTCCCCTTTCAGGGAGAACGGATCGTACTCAGAGTGTCCCGTCACAAAAATCTGCCGGCCATCATGGGTAGCGACGATATAAACGCCGGCCTCCTCCGATTCTGCCAATATTTGCAAATCTGACGTATTCAAGACATCCTCGCGGGAGATGTCTGTATGCCGGGAATGGGGCACATAGAACAGCTCGTCGAAGCCGCGCAGCAGCTTGGTATTCGGTGCAGTGGTCCAGTGCGGGAACACGCCGAAGCATTTCTCGGGCAGCCCGACCTTACGGACGCCGTAATGATAGTGAAGTCCCGCCTGAGCCGCCCAACAGATATGCATCGTCGAGGTGACGTTGTCCTTGCTCCATTCGAAGATCTCTTTCATCTCTTCCCAGTAGTTCACATCCTCAAAATCCATCTGTTCCACGGGAGCGCCCGTCACGATCAGACCGTCATAACGGCGGTGCCTAATCTCTTCGAAGGTCTTATAGAAACTCTCCAAATGCTCCGCCGATGTATTTTTCGAGGTATGGGAGCTCGGATGGAGCAGTGTGACATCCACTTGCAAAGGCGAGTTGCCGATCAGACGCAGCAGCTGCGTTTCGGTAGTTTCTTTAGTGGGCATCAGATTTAAGATAGCGATCCGCAGAGGGCGGATATCCTGGTGAAAGGCCTGGCTTTCACCCATAACGAAAATATTTTCCCCAGATAGGATCTCCTTGGCGGGTAGACTGTCGGGAATCTTGATCGGCATTGCAAGCTCACTCCTTCTAATAGTGGAAACCGCAGCAGCGGTTAAATCATGAAACAAATAAAAACCTTTCCCGAAAAAAAACGAGAAAGGTCATATTTATACACATATGATACTCTCTCATCTGTCAGACAACGCAACAAAACCGCCTACATCCAGCCTGCGTCTCTGCAAGAATTAGCACCGTGCGTTACACGCCGGTTGCCGGGTTTCATCGGGCCAGTCCCTCCACCTGCTCTTGATAAGATTTGGTCATATTCAATTAAAATTCTTATTAATCACTTTAAATCATGAACCTGTCTTTCGTCAAGTCCATATACTGTTCTTAGAGTCTTTAAGATGACAACAATTTTTCTTGAAAGAGGCATTACCCGGCGTTATACTAGACAAGTGTTTCAGAGATCGCCCCACAAAGCGGAGCCGTGGCTTCGAAGCCTATCCAGGTACTTTGCGGGGACCTCGAAATGATAAATCTTTATTAATAAAGAGGTGAGATGAAGAATGGAAGGCGACCCGAGTACGCAGCACAGCGCTGATCAGGAACAACCGTACAGGATGAATATCAGCTTGCCGGCGGCGGGAGCGCTTCTTCTTCATGCCTTCGGAATATAAAGCGGCCCATAGTTGCGACCGCCGGTCAAGCTGATTTTTCCCTGTGCTTCCATAAGCATATCCCTGGGCAAGCTAGGGAGAGAAGGAGTGAATCAGATGAAGATCCGGCTGGTTAATGCAGGCGTTTTTACACCTGTGGATGATATTGAATTGACCCTTAACCCTCCGGTAGAAGGGTTCTACTGGATTGACGCCGACGTGGAGGATTTGGAGCTGCTGCAGCCTCTGTTCAATCTTCACGATCTGGCTGTGGAAGACTGTCTCAGCGACGAGGAGCAGCGTCCCAAACTCGAAATTTACGAGAGCCATTATTTCATTGTAGTAAACAGCATTCGTTTTGACGACGAGGAAATTTTCCTGCGGGCCCTTAATATTTTTCTTGGGCGGCACTTTATTATTACCGTCACGAAGCAGAAGATTAACGAGCTGCGCGTGCTGAAGCCCATCTTGTGGGAGCAGGAGGTCGGCGCGCCTGACCGGTTCCTCTACCTGCTAATCGACCTTGTTGTGGACAATTATTTCGCCGTCGGCGACCGGATCGAGGTGCGGATCGAGAAGCTGGAAGAGGATATTCTGATGCACACCAAGAAATCGCACTTAAGTGAAATTATCGGTCTGCGAAGCGAAATTCTGTGGCTGAAGAAAATGCTCGGTCCGCAGAAGGAAGTCGTCAACACTCTTAACAAAAAAGATCTGCGGCTGATCGACGACCAGCTGCAGAAATATTTCAGCGACATCTACGAGAACGCGGTCAAAATCTCCGAGACATTCGAGACGTACCGCGATCTGATGGGCAACTTGCGAGAAGCTTATCAATCCAGTATCGCGAACCGCGCCAACGAAATCATGCGGGTGTTTACGGCGATTACGACCATATTCATGCCGCTGACCGTGATTACAGGCATATACGGGATGAACTTTGATAACATTCCTGAACTTCATACAAAATACGGCTACTACGGCGTCATTGGCGCCATGGTGACACTGGGCTGCAGCATGCTGTATATATTCCGCAAAAAAGAATGGCTATGACAGCAGACCAAGATTCCGATAGACGAAGGTCTCCTTACGCGCAGGCACAGCGCCGGGGAGACCTTCATTTGTGTTACCGGGCTTAGATTTGCTCTACTATTGCGCCCGCTCCCTCGTTCTCTCTCCGGAAACGAATCCGGATCAGCCGCAGCCGTTCGTAAACCATTTCCAGACCGCCTTCGGGCGCGGCATCTTCGCCGTATACTTTGTGCAGCACCGGCTTCAGGAATAAGTCTCCGAGCTCCATGTAAGCGTTCCAGACCGCTTCCTGCTCGCCGGGCGGCATGTCCATAAGCTCCCGCTGAATCAGCGGATCGACAATGTAGCCGTCCTTCTCAAGCTCCTCCACAACCTCCAGAATCTCTCTGCGGGAGTATTGGGTGCGCTCTTTAAGCTCCTCCAGTCCGCAGCCGTCCGCGATCCCCTCTAGAAGCTGACGCCGCAGACGAAGGCGGTCCAATTGCTTCTTGTATTTGATCTCCTTCTGCTTGTACAGCCAGGAAGCGAAAGGCTCCTCTTCGATCTCCTTGCCAACCCAGCTTAGCGGGAAGGAATGGCTGCGCTCCGCTGAGGAAGTGACGGACAATATTTCCGGACCGTACTGTTCTGCCTTGGCTTCACCCACGCCCGGAATTTGCAGCAGTTCTTCCAGCGACTGCGGCAGATAGGCGCTCAGCAGCCGCAGCAGCCGGTTGCTCGCCAGCAGATATGGCGCTTTATGCTCCAGGGACGATCTCTTCCGCCTCCATGCGCACAGCTCTTCATATACAGCCTCATTCCCATGCCGCTCGCTGTAATACTGAAGCTTCAGCTGCTCCTGATTCCGTCCGGTTACAGCCGTCTCTTCATGAAAGACGCCATCAATCAGCGGGCGGTAGCCTTCTCCCATTTTGACGGCCAACTCATGCCTGTATACCCCCAGCATCTCATTCCAGGAGCTTCCTTCATACCAGATGGTATCGGCACTTTCCGGATTTTCGCCAAAATCACGCCAGCCCAGGTGCCAGACCCCCTCCTCCTCACCGATCCACAGCTGGGCGAAATCCTCCGCGGACTCGCCGGAATTTTTGGACAATTGGTTCATGAATACGATTTGCATGTTCTTTCCCTGCCTTTTCATTTCGAAATGTTCAGTATGCCGGCTCCAAGCCGAAGCTTCGGGAGATTCAACCCAAGAAGAAACGGCTTCGCCGTCCTTTTAGGGATGGTATTGCAAAAAAAAGCGCCTCTCTCACGGCTAACGTGAAAGAGGCGCTTCCTCTACTAAACGGCTATACTGTTAATCCATACAATACCATATTTTTACGAACAGTCAATCCCCTTTGATAAAAGGCAGCTTGCCGCCGGAACCATTGGCGATTACTTCCCGGCAAGGGCCATGCTGGCCAAAGCGATTGAACCGGCCAACCCGGCATTATCGCCAAGCTGCGGAGGGACAATATAGCTGTCGATATCAGCAGTCAGCGAAGCATGCTGTACATAGCCCTTAAGCAGTTCCTGCAGCTTCGTGCGGATCATCGGGAAGAGGTGGCTCTGCTTCATGACGCCGCCGCCCATGACAATTTTCTGCGGAGACAGAATCAGAACATAGCTCATCAGAGCGTGAGCCAGATAATGAGCCTCTATCTCCCATGCCAGATCATCCGGTGCAAGCTCAACCGCCGGACGGCCCCACCGGCTTCCGATGGCAGGACCTGCGGCGAGTCCTTCTAAGCAATCTCCGTGAAAAGGGCAGGCTCCCGCGAAGGTATCTTGCTCATGGCGGCGGACATAGATATGCCCCATTTCCGGATGGGACAGGCCATGAATCAGCGTGCCGCCCACAACGGCTCCGGCTCCGATTCCCGTTCCCACGGTTATGTACAGACAGCTGTCCAAGCCCTGTGCCGCGCCCCATTTATACTCGCCAAGAGCCGCGCCGTTGACATCGGTATCAAAGCCGATAGGCACATCTATTTTTTCACGGACCGCACCTACCAGATTATACTGGCTCCAAAAAGGCTTCGGCGTTGTCGTAACATAACCGTATGTCGGACTTCCAATCACCGGATCAATCGGCCCGAACGAGCCTATGCCGATCGCTTCAACATTTTTACCTTCAAAATATTGGAATACTTGCGCCATCGTCTCTTCCGGATGGGTCGTAGGAAAGCTCACTCGGTCGATAATGCTTCCGTCCTCATGCCCGATTCCACATACAAACTTCGTTCCTCCCGCTTCAATCGCACCCAATAATTTCACTTGCACGTTTCCCCCTTTATTAATGCATACGCTTTCAGTACCTAAACAATATCCGCTCCCTATTATACTTTGTCCGCCGAATGAATGACAAGCGAATAGCATGGATAATAGGCAGCCAGCGGCCTGCCAATCCCAGCCAGCTAATAGCTCTCTTGTTCTCTATTCTATCATTACGCTCTTGATGGCGAAGGATTAGGCTGGCCCAAGACCGGCTCAAACTTCCCGCTGATACGCCATACCTGGGCACCTAGTGCACATGGATGGAATATACTGGGTGCAAAACCGGTTCAGAGAGGACTTATTTATGAATCCACAAATTCCATATTACGGGTCAGAGGTGCAGTGTAAGCAGGTGCCCCTCGCGTTCCCGCCGCAGCAGCAATACAGACAGCCGGGTCTCGAATTTTTGATGGTGCCAAGGCCCGTTTACGATAATCCGAACTACAAAGGCAGCGGCAAGCTCCAGGGTAAAGCGGCGCTGATCAGCGGAGGAGACAGCGGCATCGGCCGTGCAGTCGCGGTAGCTTTCGCCAAAGAGGGCGCGGATGTGGCAATCGCTTATCTCTGCGAGCATCAGGACGCTGTGGAGACGAGGGAGGCTGTAATGCAGCTGGGTCGCCGCTGTCTGCTGATTCCCGGGGATTTAAGGCGGAAGGAAGCCTGCCAGAGAGCCGTGAGCCTGACGCTTGAGTGCTATGGACGGCTTGATATTCTGGTTAACAATTTGGGTGTCCAGTTTGTCCGGGAAAATTACTTGGATATTACAGATGAGCAGCTTCGCATGACTTTCGATACGATGCGGGCATATGATGAATTGTGGAACCGCATCAACATGTCAGCAGGTCTCCACTGACGAAATGATCAGGACGGTGTCCCGCGTGTCCGTCCATAATAAAAAGACTGTTCCTAAGACGCTTGCGCCCTCTAAGAACAGTCTTCTTTGCTCATGAATCCGATTATGCAAACGGATCGGCCTTAATAGAGCTCGCTCCGGATCGGCGGTCCTGCCAGTCCGGAAGCTCAATCTCCACAATTCCGTCTTCCCGCTCTTCTTCCTTCGCCGCTGATATCAAGTACATCAGGCTTCCGAATTCCAGCTCCTTGAACTTACGGGATGCCGATTCCCGCCGAACTTCCCATAGACACTCGGCCAGGGTACAGGCCAGCGGGACATCGCAGCGGATCTCCGCCAGCTCCCGGGACAAGTGAAGCATATCAAGATCGGCTTCAATCTTGGCCCGCACTCCCTTGGGAAGCAGGTGCAGATTCTCTATTACGCCCTCCACCGTCCGGTATTCGGCCAGCAGCTTAAGCGCCGTCTTCTCGCCGATTCCCCGGACGCCGGGATAATTGTCGCTCGTATCACCCATAAATCCTTTCAGGTCAATGACCTGGGAAGGGGTTAGCCCTTTCTCCTCCAGCAGAGTTGCCGGATCGTACACTTTATAGTTCGACCGGCCTTTTTTCATGATAATGACACTGACCTGGTCGTTAACCAATTGAAGCATATCGTGATCTCCGGTCAAAATGCGTACCTCTGACTCCTCGCTGAAGCAGGAAGCAAGTGTGCCGATGCAGTCGTCCGCCTCGTAGCCCGGAATGCCCACGTTCGGTACGCCGAGTTCCGCGACTACCTCTTTAACCAGATCGAACTGCGGAATCAGATCCAGCGGAGGCTCCGCGCGGTTTGATTTGTAGCTGTCGAATTTTTCGGTACGGAACGTGCTCTTGCCCATATCCCAGCAGCATACGACATGGGAAGGCTCAAAGGTAGCGACGGCGTCGAAGAAATACTGCAAAAAGCCGTAGACCGCATTGGTCGGCAAACCGGTGCTCGTCTTACGAATATAGCCTCCGTAGGCGGTGGCGTAGTAGGCCCGGAACAGCAGCGCCATGCCATCCACAATCATCACGCGGCCTCTGGCTTCTGTATTCATGCGTGTTTACCTCCATTTTTAAGAACTTTCATGATAAGAACTTACTCGGTTCCCCAGATCGGGCGGAAATCCTCTTCCTTGAATCCTACAGTAACCTTGTTTCCCAATACTACAATGGGGCGCTTGATCAGCATCCCGTTCCCGGCCAGCAGCTCCAGCTGCTCGCGCTCGCTGAGGTTCGGCAGCTTCTCCTTCAGATTTTCCCGCTTGTAGACTTCACCGCTCGTATTGAAGAACTTCTTAAGCGGAAGTCCGCTTGCAGCGACCAGTTCACTTAATTCATCAACCCCCGGAGTCTGTTCTACGATATTGCGAAGCTCCAGGTCATGTCCCTGCTCTTTCAGCCATTTCAACGCATTCCGGCAGGTTCCGCACTTCGGATAGTGATATACGATCAATTGACTCATGAATCGATTCTCCTTAGATCAAGTCTGATTATTTGGGATATACTTCGTCTCTTGCGGCTTCCTGAGCTGCGCTTCCAGTTCTTCCATATCCGGAGGAAGCGGCGCTTCAAACGTCATCTCGCGGCGGAGGATCGGATGGGCGAAGGTCAGCCGCGCCGCGTGCAGCGCTTGGCGGCCGATCGCGGCATCCAGCGCCGATACACTCGCAAACTCTGCAGCAGCGGCCTGCCCTGCCGCATCGTATAATGGATGCCGGTACATCCGGTCTCCAATCAGCGGCGAGCCGATGAAGGTCATATGCACGCGGATCTGATGCGTGCGGCCGGTAAGCAGCTTCAGCTCGACCTTTGAGGCGGAAGGATACCGTTCCTTCACCTCGTACCGGGTCAGCGACGGATAACCTTCCGGCGTTACGATCCGACGATGCGGCTCAAGCGGATCACGGTCGATCGGACCGTCGATGTCACCGCGCTCCGGCGCGGGCACGCCGTGAACGAGCGCGATATAACGCTTGTCCACAGCACCGTTTAGCATCTGCTCTGAAATATGCTGATGGCTGTACGGATTTTTCGCGATAGCGAGCACGCCGGACGTTTCCTGATCCAGCCGGTGGACGGGCCGGAAGCGGTAGCGCTCTTTTTTGTGCGCCCAATAATGCACGACTCCGTTAGCCAGCGTACCGGTATAATGGCCATGGGTGGGATGAACGATCATCCCTGCCGGCTTATTGACTACGAGCAGATGCTCGTCTTCATAAAGGATATCGAACGGAATCGGCTGCGGCAAAATATCCTCCGAAGTCTCCGTCTCCATCCGAATCTCTACGAGATCGCCGGCCTGGACATGCACACTAATATAGACTCGTTCCCCGTTCAGGGTAATTCCGCGTTCGGTCAGTTTTAGGCGGGACAGCAGCTTGCGCGACACGTCCATCCGCTTTTGCAGAATGGTTTTGAGCAGCATGCCCTCTTCTTCAGCAGGAACAGTGTAGGCGATGGGCGGATAGTACGTTGTCATCTTAAGTCCCGGAACACCTTGGCGCCGCGGATATATTCCACATCGGCCACCCCCAGCCGCGTATTGACCGTGCGCGCGAGTGCGAAGAAATAATCCGAAAGCCTGTTCAAGTAAGCCACCGTCTCCCCGTTGATATCCGTGCTGCGTCCAAGCGTGACGGTCCGGCGTTCAGCGCGGCGGCACACGGTCCGGCAGACATGCAATACAGAGGCAAGACCGCTGCCTCCCGGCAAAATAAACCGCTCAATCGGCGGATTCTCCGCCTGTAAAGAATCGATCCACCGCTCCAGCCGTTCCGCCATCTCGCCTGTTACCTTGTATTTTCCTTCGTCCTGCTTTACATAAGCCAGATCGGAGCCGCAATCGAACAGCTCATGCTGAATCTCCAGCAGTTGCTCCCGCACATCGGCAAATTGTTCGCCATCCATCATACTGCGCGCCTGCCCGACAAAGCCGTTCAGCTCATCAATCGTACCGTAGGCTTCGATCCGGAGATCATCCTTGAAGACCCGGCCGCCGATGACCGAGGTCTCGCCCCTGTCGCCCGTTCGCGTATATATCGCCACTTTTGCATCCCTCCGTTATTTCATCATTGCATTTATAACTTGGACGCTCCGCTCCACATTTCCGGCGGATGCCGGTATCGTAACGAACAGGTCCTCCGGCGTGTACCCGGCGTCCTTGAACAGCTTCAGGTTCGAGACAGGGATGCCGTATAAATGCGTCTCCTGCTTCAGCTCTGTCTGTTCATCCCCGGATTTGTGCTCCACGCCTCCCTCAAACACTCCTTCAGCGTAATCACTCTTGTTAAAGTAGGCATCGAGCGGTACATTGGAGCCCTGTTTCCCGTAATCCAGCATGTCCTGCTTGGGCAAAATAATAAGATCATTCATTGCCCCTGCATATTCCAGCAGCAATTTCTGATTATTGTAGATGGGCGATACATTAAACTCCACCTTCAGGTCCTGTCCCAAACTCGCTTCCAGCTTCTCTTTTAGCTGTTCGGCCATGCCATCCGGCGCCCCATTCTGGCCCATCAAAAAGACTGTTACCGTGTTCGCGTCTTTCCCGCCGCAGCCCGAAAGCAGCGTGACCAGCGCAATCAGCGCCGCCAGCACGGTGTAACCTCGCATCTTCCGTCCTCCACTCAACCCATCGTCCCTCCTGGCTTCTAACATTTCATGTATTACTACTTTACCATATTCGCTTCGGCTTGTAAGGGTCGCGTGTTCCTTCATGCGCTCAAGTCCATGATACTGCGGCTAAACAAAAAGAGGGTCCAAAGGACCCTCGCTGCCGACTCCCGTTATTTATTGCGGGAATGTCTCTTCATATACTCGTTAATCTTCAAATCCAGCTTGCTGCTAATCTCCACTACGTTATCCGAGGTGAGTGACTTCTCCTGCATAAACAACTGCTCCATTCGTTTCCGGAGTAGGTGGATCTCCTCTTCGAGGGAGAGGCTGCACGAGACAGCATCATCTCTGGCAGAAGTTTTTCCGCTTTCCGGGAAACGCTTCGCGCCAAACCACATATAGTAATCGGAACAAAGCACCATCATCCCCCCAAAAAGTTATATGGAGCGCAGCTTCACTAATATTTCCGCCCTGGCAATATCGCTCCTAAAGTATATCCAAAATAACATTTATTGAGCTTAACTCTCAGAATAAGCTGTAAATCAAGGCTAAAATTATTGAAGCCTGCACCCGATTTTCGAAGCTCAAAATTATATTAATAAACTGTATTGAGAGTAATATTATACCATATGACAAAAATATTAGCTATCGTTTTCATTAATGTTTTCATTAATATTTTCATTCAATAACAATATTTTCAAACTTTTTTCAATTAATCAGGCCTTATTTTCTCTTTCATTCTTCAAAAGCGCCACCAACGCGCCGATCCGTTCGAGCGCTTCGTTCAATTGGCTTACGGAAGTGGCATAGGAGCAGCGCAAATAGCCTTCGCCGCCAAGTCCGAACACGCTTCCCGGCACGGCCGCCACCCTGAATTCACGGAGCAGGCGCTTTGCGAATTCATCCGAAGTCAGCCCGGTTCCGGCGATGCTCGGAAATGCATAGAACGCACCCTGCGGCTCATGGCATTCCAGTCCGGCCTCACGCAAGCCCTTGACGATTAGTCTGCGGCGCTGGTTATAGGAATCGACCATTCGGTCTTTTTCCTCCATGCCATTCGTCAACGCCTCAAGCGCCGCTACCTGGCCCATGGAAGGCGCGCACATGACAGTGTACTGGTGAATTTTGAGCATGGCCGAGATCAACTCGGGATGCCCGCAGGCATAGCCCATCCGCCAGCCCGTCATCGCGAATGCCTTGGAAAAGCCGCTGACGAGAATCGTGCGGTCCATCATTCCGGGCAGGGAGACGAAGCTGACATGATTGCTGCCGTAGGTCAGCTCAGCGTAAATTTCGTCGGAAATGACGATCAGATCGTGCTTCTCAACCACCTTGGCGATGGGTTCCCAGTCTTCCCGGCTCATGATCGCTCCCGTCGGATTGCTCGGGTAGCACAGAATCAGAATTTTGGACCGCGGTGTAATTTTTGCTTCCAGCCCTTCAGCCGTCAGCTTGAACCGGTCCTTGCCGAACGTCTCAATGCCGACGGGAATACCGCCGCCTATCGAGGTAATCGGAGAGTACGAAATATAGCAAGGCTCAGGGATCAAAATTTCGTCTCCCGGCGATATCAGCGCGCGAAGCGCCAGATCGATCGCTTCACTGCCGCCGACAGTCGTGATAATCTGGTTCGCAGGATCGTAGTCCAAGTTAAAGCGGGTATGAAGATAATTTGCAATCCCCTCGCGCAGCTCCGGCATTCCCGCGTTGGAGGTATATCCGGTGAATCCCCGTTCCAGTGAATAGACGCAGGCTTCCCTGACATGCCACGGCGTCTTGAAATCCGGCTCGCCCACCCCTAAAGAGATGATATCCTTGCTCCCTGCGGCCATATCGAAAAATCTGCGGATGCCCGAAGGCTGAATCTGCTGAACCAGCGGAGACAGATAGGAAGACATCGATTTGCTCTGTTCTCCGGACAGCTGGGTTTTATTCGTAATCATATATTCTCATCTCTTCCTTTACGGGGAGATCATCAGACGGTTGTCTTCTTCGTGATCTTCGAAAATAATCCCGTCCTGTTTATATTTTTTAAGGGTGAAATTCGTCTTGGTCGACAGTACGGAGTCAATGGGAGACAGCTTCTCGGAGACGAAGTTCGCGACCTCGCGCAAGTTGCGGCCCTCCACTTCCACCAGCAGGTCATAGGCGCCGGACATCAGATAGACCGACTTCACCTGGGGATAAAGGTAAATTCGTTCGGCGATGCCCTCAAATCCTCGTCCGCGCTCAGGGGTAATCTGCACCTCAATCAGAGCCGTAACCCGCTCGTCGTCCACTTTATCCCAATTGACCACGGTCGCGTATTTAACGATAACATGATCCTTCTCCATCTGCTCGATCGCAGTCTTCACTTCTTCTTCTTCCGCTCCAAGCAGCGTCGCCAAAAGCTCCGGGGTTCTTCTGGCATCCTCTTTGAGCAGTTCCAGCACTTTTCTCTTCAGCTCATTCACTTGTTCCATGACTTCCCTCCGGGATCTTCGCCGGAATGCGCCGCTGCTGCGTGGCGCTCCGGCGAAAGAATTGGTTTCATAAAGAGTTTAATATTAATATGACATGAAAAGGTCATATCTGCAAACAAAAATAACCCCGCCAATCAGCGGGGAGTAATGGGTTTATTCGAATATGGGCCGAACGGGAAGCCTCTTATCTCTCACATAGCAAAAACGCATCGTTCTTTCGCTGAAAGCCGCACAGAACAAACGCTTTCTACGGCAACACAGACAGGCGTGCAGCCGCTGCAACGCTTCAAACTGTATGGGCAGAGTTACATATAGTAAGGGTTATGCACGTTAGCTTGATGCTGCGATACATTTGGCGCTTGGGCATATGCGCCTTGGCCGCTCATTTTTTGCTGAATGAACTGCTGCGATTTTTGCTGAGTCTGATGCGCATTCTGAATTTCTTTATCCAGCTCCTGGCGCAGCGCCTTGGAAGGAGCCTGGTACATATTCATCTGCGACATCTGCGTGAACAGCTCGCCATGAAGGCGGAGCGTATCCATGGTCAGATCACTGAAGGTGCGGCGAACGGTCGGACATGCGGATTCAGTCGTGGCTGTCGTATATTCTCCGACCGTCCGTTTCAAATCTGCCAGGATGATATTCAGCAAATCCTCGTCCTGCATAAATGCATTTCCAGTTTGTGAGTACACGTCATTTGACCTCCTAAAAGTATTGTGATAATCGGCCTTGGAAGCATGCGCTTAATTTGTGCGGAGCAGTTCCTTTATTGCGGCTGGTTGGGTGCGTACTGCTGATGCTGCTGAAGCAGTTGAATCAGCGCCCCCAGATGTTGGCTGTGGTTATGGATTTGCTGCTCACAAATTTGGCGGACCGTTTGATTTTGCGTAGTTCCGGCAGTGGCCGCATACTGCTTGATCAGCAGGTCTTCATTGGAAATGGAGTCGGAAATATACTCCAGTTCTTTACTGCTCAAAGGTTGCATTTGTGTGGATTGCATTGTGTGTTCATTCCTTTCCTGGAATAGTTCAACCACACTTAGTATGCCGCTTCGCCTGCAGTTTATGTGCTAAATTTCGCAAGAGGTTCCCGAACCTTGGGTATTGATGCTTCCCTCTATGTTTGTCATAATGGAGCAAACGGTTATCCAAACGGAAGGAGAGATTACCCTACAATGTGGAAAGAGTTCAAAAGCTTTGCGCTGAAAGGAAATGTGCTTGATCTCGCTTTCGCCGTTGTGATCGGGGCTGCCTTTGGCAAAATCGTGTCTTCACTGGTGAACGACATTATCATGCCGGTGATCGGACTCTTGATCGGCGGCATTGATCTGAAAAGTCTGGAATATCCATACCGCGATACGGTGCTAAAATACGGCGTTTTCCTCCAAAGCGTGCTCGACTTTTTTATCATCGCCTTTTCGCTGTTTCTGCTCGTCAAGCTGGCCGGGAAGTTTAAACGGAAACGGGAGGAAGCGGATAAAGCCGAGCCCGCTCCGACGCGTGAGGAGCTGCTGCTGACCGAAATCCGCGATCTTCTGAAGGACAGATAGGCACTTTACTCTGTGAAAAGTTAAATGAAAATCAAACAGCCGTCTCTCCTGCCGCATTGCCCAGGGAGACGGCTGTTCGTTCATGCTGATGAATCGGGTATGGCACAGGCCGGCTTCCGTCATGAACGTTCCGGCAAAGATTCCCTGCGCAGCATCCGGTGCAGAAACAGCCAGCTTCCAAGCGGCGCGGCTCCAAGCCCCAGCATTAGCAGAGTAACGGTGCGGGGTGCGGCGCTGACCGACAGAATACCGATAAAAACAAACGTTCCCGCCAGCCGCCCGGTCATCAGGCATAGCTCACGCAGCACAACCAGTTCGACACGCTTGCCGGCGCTCTCCTCGCTTTCCCCCATCAGATCAAAGCTGGTGGAAACCATCGGCAGCATGTACAGCGGGATGAACAGAGATGTCCCGATCCCCATAACGAGCAGCATGCCGTAGCTTACCGCCCATAGCATAGGTAATATCACCGCCACGAGCAGGAGCGCTCCGCAGAGCATACCGGCCGACCGGAATTTGGGCCTCAGCCATTTGCCTGCTGCCCAGTAGCTGACGAGCGACACCGCAGAGGTAATCAGCGTGAACTGCCCCAGCTTGCTCTCCTCCTTCGCCGCTATGTATACCAGGAGGCCAATCAGAAAGGAAAATACACCTTCGCGGAGGCCTTGAAAAAATAGCGCAGCCGCCGTCACGCGCCAATCTCCGTCTCCGGAACGGAGGCGGTGCCAAGGCTCCAGCCATTCGTAGCTGCCGGAGGTTTTGCGTTTTTTCAGAAAAAAGCTCAGCACCGCCGCCGTAGCGTAAACACAAAGCGAAATAATAAAAACAATCCGGTAGCCCCGGTTTCCATGCAGCGCAGAGATCAGCCAACCGGACAGCCACGGCCCGACGATGCCGGTCAGCGAACCAAGAAGCCCGACCCAACCGTTAAATGCATCGCGGTTCTCGCGTTCCGTAATTTCAAAATAAACGATGTTGAAGGCCAGCCAGAACAGGCCGGAAGCAATGCCAAGCACAATGCCAAGCGGCCAGACGTACTGGGTCACCTTGCTCTCCAGCCACAGCACCAGAAGATAAAAAAGGCCCGAAACGGCGATGCCAAGCCGCAGGGCGTTCATTTTATTATGTTCCTTCACCCACTTGCCGCCCAGCCAAAAGCTGAGACCCAGAGCCAGCTGCTGGGCTACAGTAAACCAGCCGATCATGGCGTAATCCTGACGGTTTTTCCATAAGTAGACATTCAGAAAAGTTCCCGCGAGCGCGCCCGAAAGCACGAATAACCCGTTAACCGCCAGCAGCAGCGCCGCCTGTCCCCGCAGCGAGACCTTCATGGTATTCCTCCTTAACCTTTGAGACATGCACCTGTTTAACATGCCCCAAACCGGAGGATCTTAGCGGAGGAACTTATTTATTTGCGAAGGCCCCCGATATTGCGCACCCACTGCTCCCGGTCCTCTTCGGCCAGGCTGTACTGAATCTGGAAACATGAGGGGCAGACATACATATTTAGGGAGAACGGAGCATTTAACAGCGGTACGCCAAGAAAAGCCGGCGCGGCGGATTTGAAATCACTCACCCCTACCGTACCGGCAAGCAGCATATATTCATGACACTGCGGACATTCCGGCACTTCAGCCTGCTCGTCAAGAACGGCGGCTACGGTGCTGTCATAACGCTCCAGATCATAAGTGTCCCGGTAAGCATCGAGTGTGTTGAATACAGGAACAACTCCGTCCGGCTCGTCTTCTCCCCATAGATCGCCGCCATGTTCATGCTCATGCTCGTCATCGTCTTCCAATTCGTCATTCAGGTCTTCCCTGCTGATATTTACCGTACGGTAAGCGCTGAGATCGTTGCCGCAATGCGGGCAGGCTTCCTCCGGTCCGAGTTCTTCGTCCCATACAATTTCCGTATGGCACCAAGGGCAGATGGTTGTATCCATTTTTCCAGTCTCCTTCGTCAATTCATCATTAGATAGATAATTCCGGCTGCCATAAACAAGACCGCCGCAACAAACAGCACACGAACCAGAATTTTCATTCGGCTTCAGCGTCTCCTTTTGCGCCGTTCGATTTTCTTCGCTACAGAATAGAAGCCCCGATCACATAGGACAATGACACGGAAATGAGCATTGCCGTCAGTCCGACCGCCCGGTTATCCGCCGCAATCTCCTTGTCGATCGAAAAGACGGGCGTCAGAAATTCAAACATAAAGTAAGCAATCAGCAGCAAAACAAAACCGATCACGGACCATTTCATGGTTTCGTAAATCGAAGCCTCCGCCTGAATACTGAAGCGCAGCACGTTGCAGATGCCGAATATTTTGCCGCCCGTCGCCATTGAAGCCGCCACATTGCCTCTGCGGATTTCATCCCAGCAGTTGTATTTGGTCACCATTTCGAATATGGAAAGAAAGACAACCAGCTCCAAAATGGCAACCGCAAAGTAGCCGAGCAGGCCTCCCAGCGGATGGCTCAGCCAAGCATCGATTACATGTTCCATAGGTTTTCTCCTTCTTTCCGCGGGGAAAGCCCGTCATTTCAGCTCCGCAACCGTAACGCCCGCGCCGCCCTCGTTGTAGTTGCCGAGACGGTAACTCTTGACATGCTTATGCTTGCGCAAATATTCCTGAATTCCCGAGCGCAGGACACCGGTTCCTTTGCCGTGGATAATAAAAATCTGGCCAAGATTGCCAAGAAACGCTTCATCAATAAAACGGTCCGTCTCCATCAGCGCCTCTTCTAGATTCGCTCCCCGCAAATCCAGCTCGCTGCGGATATTCTCGTCCCGTGTGCGCTTGACTGTGGTGGCCTGGCGCAGCGGCTGCGGCGCAGCCGGCTTAGCGGCCGATAGCAGCTCCAGATCGTCCAGCCGCACCTTCATTTTCATGATGCCGAGCTGCACGACGGCTTCCTTGGTTCCGCTCAGCTCGACGACATGGCCCTTCTGATTCAGGCTGTGTACAGCCACTTCATCACCGGGCCCGATTTGCCGGGCCTGCTTGTTCTTCGCCCCTCGTGCGGGCTCCTTCTTGCGGGGCGAAGGCTCCGCTTCATCGAGCCGCCGCCGGGCTTCGATCAGCTTATGCTCCTTGACTGACGCCCCTTCCTCCAGAGCCAGACGCCGCAGATCGCTGATAATCTGCTCAGCTTCCTTGCGAGCCTTGTCGACAATCGCGGCAGCATCCTTCTCCGCCTTCTCAAGCCACCTGTCGCGCTGGCTCTCCAGCTTCTCCAGTTCCTGGCGCTGCTTGCCGCGCAGTTCCTCCGCCTCGCGCCGGAGATTCTCCGCCCGCTCGCGCTCGTTCTCCGCGCCGAGACGGTTCTCTTCCAGCGAAGCGATCATATGCTCAACGCGCAGATCCTCTTCCTTCACCTCGCCGCGCGCATGCTCCAGAACGGCGGCCGGCAGTCCCAGCCGCTCGGCGATCGCGAAGGCATTGCTTCGGCCCGGAACACCGACCAGCAGGCGGTATGTCGGCCGCAGACTCTGTACATCGAATTCCATGCTGGCATTGATAACACCCTTGCGTTCATAGGCATAAGCCTTAAGTTCGCTGTAGTGCGTCGTTGCCACCATCCGGCATCCCGTCCGGTGGATATGCTCCAGGATGGCGATTGCAAGCGCCGAGCCTTCTGCCGGGTCCGTTCCCGCTCCGACTTCGTCGAGCAGGACCAGGCTTTTGGGAGTCATACGCTTCAGAATGGAGATAATATTGGTCATATGGCTGGAGAATGTGCTCAGGCTCTGCTCGATGCTCTGCTCATCTCCGATGTCGGCATAAATGGCGTCGAATACGCACATTTGGCTGCCTTCCTCGGCCGGAATGAAGAGACCGGACATCGACATCAGGCTAAGCAGCCCGATTGTCTTCAGCGTAACGGTCTTCCCCCCCGTATTTGGGCCTGTCACGATAATGGAGCTGTACTGGTTGCCGAGCTCCACATCCAGGGGAACAACGGACTCCGCGGAAATCAGCGGGTGTCTTCCCTTGCGAATTTTCAGATAGCCGCGGTCATTCATCCGCGGACGGGCAGCTTTCATTTCCCGCGCCAGGCGGGCCTTAGCGAATATAAAATCAAGCTGGCCGAGAATATCGACGTCATACGCCGTCTCCTCGGCAATTTCACCAACAAGCGCGGTCAGCTTCCGCAGGATGATCTCAATTTCCCGCTCTTCGCGCAGCCGCGTCTCCCGGAGCTTGTTGTTCATCGCTACAATCGATTCGGGCTCGATGAACAGCGTTGCTCCCGAACCGGACTGGTCGTGAACGATTCCTCCGAAGTGGGAGCGGTATTCCGCCTTCACCGGAATGACGAACCGGTCGCCGCGGATGGTGATTAGCTGATCCTGAAGCATCTTCGAGACCGAAGAGGAACGGATCATCGAATCCAGCTTCTCGCGGATTCTCGTCTCGCCGTTCCTAAGCTCCCTGCGGACCTGGGACAGCTCGGCGCTAGCCGTATCGAGCACCTCCGCGTTCTCGTCGATGGCAGAGCGGATAGCGTCCTCAACGGGCTTCTGCTCCGATACCAGATCGCTCAGGTCGAAGAGCATCTGGATCGGTTCTTCTTCATGCATAGCGGCCAGAAAGCGCTTGACCCGGCGTCCGCCGCCAATGGTATTTCCCACGGCCAGCAGCTCGTGCGGGCCGAGCATTCCGCCGATGGAGGCCCGCTTCAGCGAAGATTTGATGTCGGTTATCCCGCCGAAGGACGGCACGCCTTTTAGACGATCAACCGTAGCCGCCTCGTCCGTCGCCTGCAGCAGCAGCTTGACACCTTCGAAATCGCCGGAGGGCTTTAGGTTCTCGGCCATCATCAGTCCCATCGGAGTTTGTATATATTGCATCAATTTATTTATAATCTTTTGATACTCAAGCGTATGCAAAATCTTGTCGTCCAATTACGGTCACAGCTCCCTTCATATAGAAATCATTATACCGAATGTGGCTCATTTTCGCTATTTGGGTACGTTTTACCAACATAACGGAGAATGTTTCTGTGTACAATAACCCTTGCACGTATCCTTAAGGCTAAAAGCAAAGGAGGCTTGTACAGTGAGATTTTTGGGTCATGTTGTCCGCTTTATCGTGTCCGCGATTGTCCTTCTTGTGGTTGGCTGGATTGTTCCGAACTTCAGCATCGGCGGCTTCTGGAGCGCCCTTATGCTTGCTCTGGTGATCGCACTGCTGGGCTGGATCGCCGAAGGCATTTTCGGTCGCAAAACAACACCGTTCGGGCGCGGTATCGTAGGGTTTCTGGTAAGCGCACTGGTCATCTGGCTGGCACAGTTCATTGTAGCGGGCGTTAGCGTATCTATTATTGGCGCTCTTCTCGCGGCTCTGGTCATCGGGATTATTGACTTGTTCCTGCCTGTCTCTACCCCGTTTGAAGCCGGTAAATAACCGGACTTTCGAAGCCCAAAAAAAGCCGTTCCCGACACGATGAGTGAAAGGGCGGCTTCTTTTGCGGATCAGACCAGCATGAGCTGTTTATCCTCGGAGGTCATGACCTGGTTTTTACCGCTGTGTTTGGCCAAGTATAAGGCTTCGTCTGTTTTACGGAACAACTGTTCCTTTCCGTTGCCAGTGCAGTAGCGGCATAAGCCGATGCTGACGGTAATCCGTCTTCCTCCCGCATAAGGATGATCCATTCCGGCTATGTCGGACCGGAGCTCTTCGGCCAGCGCATACGCTTCCTCCGGATCTTTATCCGTAAAAATAATCGCGAACTCCTCTCCTCCATACCTTGCGGCAAAATCGTTCGGGCCGATCATTCCGCCGATTTTTCCCGCGACCTCCTTCAGCACAATGTCTCCAATCCAATGGCCGTATGTATCGTTCACCTGCTTAAAATTGTCAATATCAAATAGGGCAAGCTGCAGCCGCAGCCCGTTCGTCTCGCACTGCTCCAGCAGCGAATCCAAATATTCGTGAAAGGTCTTGTGGTTATAAAGTCCGGTTAGCGCATCGATCTTCAAAAGCTTGTCGGCTATCGCCCGTTCAACCAGCAGACCCTGCTCCGATTGGGTCACCTGCTCCAGATATTCGCTCGTTTCATGCGCACGCACGATAACTCCATGCGCCAAGACCACAAATACGATAAAAATGCATTCCATCATCAAAAACTCAGACAGCGGTTTATTCAGCAGTCCCCGTTCAAGCATGAAATAAATGCCGGCGTAATCGAAGATACTGAGCAGTCCGAGAACGTAAAGCATTCTGCGGTCAAAGTAAACAAGCGAAGTCATTGCCGGCATCATCAGCGCCATCTGCGCGCCGTCAACATAGGGCACGCTAACAAAATACAGCAGGCAAGACATAACGAACCCGCAGCCGACCACCATTTGCTTTTGAAATCTGAAGTCGGAGCGCAGCCAGATCTCGGCTAAAATTACGCTCAGCAAAATAATCAGATAGCAGAAGAATAATAAATATCCAATCTGTGATGAAATGGTGCGATAAGGTTCCGGATTATAGCCGCTCAGCGCACAGTAAGCCTGCCCGATAAGAGCAATGGCGGCCAATGTCCAGTATACATTCAACATTCTTCGGTGCCAGACTTCGGTATTCAGTAAAACAGCAGCTCCACTAATGAGAATCCCCTACTTTTAACCTATGTATTTTAAACACTCCGCCATCTGTAAAGCGGGAAATTTCAGATGACTGAAATTCCCTTTTATAATAGCACATACGTTCGGTTTTGAACACATCGCATCCCCTCCCCCTCCTAATGAGGTGGAAGTCTTCTAGCTAATGATGATAAAATATTGCCGTAGTATATTGATTTTCATTATAATAAATTTGAAAGGCTTTTGCATCCTTTAACTTAAGGAGGACAAAATGAAGAACACGCCTTTGTCTTTGTTATCCATCGCCTTATTGCTCGTTCTGGCCGCTTGCGGCGGGAATTCGGGGAACGGCGGAAATGCCGCAGATAGCGGGAAAGAGAGTGCGGTTAGCTCGGCAGCGGCGGAGGAGGAAGTTGTCATCAAAGCTACCAATTTCAGTTTCGACAAAAAAGAATACCATTTGAAAAAAGGGGTTCCCGTCCAAATTGTATTTAAGAACGAGAGCGGCAATCATGGTATACTGGTCCCCGAGCTTAATCTTCAATTGGACGAAAACAACAACTCCCAAGTCATTATCCCTGAACAAACAGGCACATTCCGAATGACCTGCGCTGTATTTTGCGGTGCCGGCCACAGTCAAATGAGCGCCGACATCATCGTTGAATGATATTCACATAATTACCCGGTTAAAAGGGCAGCCTCCGGATTTCTCCGCGAGTCTGCCCTTTTATCATGCGCCGCCATTCAACTATCCTGTTCGATAAGTTGAATCCATTCATTATATTCATTTTGCAGCTTGGCATATTCCGCCTGCAGCTTCTGATGCTCCTGCGTAACGCGTTCCAGCTCGCTATGCCGCAGTTCGAATTCGGCTTGGAGCAGCCGGAGTTGACCCTGGACCAGCTCGTAGCTTTCTCCAACCTCGCCAAGCTTCTGGAGAGCGTCACTACGCTCCTGGCTGAGCGAATCGCGCACCCGCTCGCCCTCTTCGGCCTCCTGCTGCCACAGGTCGATCTCCTCGCGCAGCTTCGTTTCCGTCTCCGCCCACCGCTGCTGCGCCTGTTTCAGCTCTTCATAGCTCGCTTTCCATGATTCGCCGTAATTCTGCGCTTCGCTCAATTGCTCGCGCTGCAGTTCTGCGGCAGCCGCAGCCTCTCTGCCCGCTTCGGACAATTCTTCCAGGCGATGCGAGGTCTGTTCGGCTTCTTCTTCGAGCAGACGGCAGCGCTCCTGCTGCCGTTCTCCCTCCTGCAGCACTTCATCGTACTGCACAATCAATTCCTCATACCGTTCCCGCAAGCTGACATGAGCAGTCTCCAGCTCCGTTTCTTTAACCTTCAGCGCTTCTCCGGCGCTTTCAGCCTCCTGCCGGAGAGCCCGCTCCCGTTTCAGTGACGCCGACAGCCCTTCGGTTTCGCCTCGAAGTCCGTGAAGCTCTCCTTTCACGGCTTCGAGCTTCTCCTCGGCTTCCAACAAGCTGATCTCCAGTTCGGCGATTTCCTCCTGGCGCTTGCCTGCCGCCGCCTTCCACTCAGCATGCTCTGCCGTTATCCGTGCAAGCTCATCCCGGGTACGGGCAAGGTCTTCGGAAGTCTCGCCATAAGACTTCCGAAGCTCTTCCGCCTGGCTCTTCGACAGTTCATAGACTTGACGCAGCTCGGCCAGCTCCTGCTGGAGCAGATCGCCGAGACTTGCAGCAGCCTGCAGCTCACCTTCTAGCTGCTGTTCACGCAGAAGGGCCTCATTATGCTGATTTTGCAGAGCGGACCGGGCTTCCCGTTCCGTCTTCAGACCCGCCTCCTCGGCGCGCAGCTTCGCCTGCAGCTGGCTGATTGTGCCGCGCTGTTCGCCAATCTGCTTCTCGAACTCCTGCGTGCTCTGCTTATGCCGATGCTCCTGGTTCCCTAAGGTCTGCCGGAGATCCTTGTTCTTCGCCAGTTCACGCTGCAGCAGTTCCCGTTCCCCGCTCAGTTCCTTATTCAGCGCCGAAACGGCCTCCTCCCGCTCACGGGTCATCATGCTTTTCGTTTCCGAGAGTTCTCTGCTTAGCGCAGCTTTCGTCTCCGCAAGCTCCTGTGCCAGCCGCGCTTTAACTTCTGTCAGCTCCGCCATGTGTGAAGCCCGAAGTTCATCAAGCTCCAGACGGTGCGCCGCCGTCAATTCATCCACCTGCTTCAGGCGAAGCGCTTCAGCTTGTCCAAGCTCCCGCAGATTGCTGTCCCGGCTCTCCGCCAGATCGCGTTCATGTCTTTCTCGCAGATCCTGCTGCTCCAGTTCCCGCCGCTTCAGTTCTTCCTCAAGTCCCTGCCGAACCGCCGCGGCCGTCTCCTCCGCCTTCTGCAGCAGTTCTTCATGCATCCTGCGCTCCAGCTCTTCGGCCTCCTGATGCCGTTTGCGCTCCTCCTCAGCCTCGGTAAATAGCCTGCTCGATTCCTGCCGGGCCTCGGAAACCACCCTTTCCAGCTCTTCCTGATGCTGCCGCTGCGCTTCCAGCAGCCGGGCGACTTCGGTGCGCAGCGAGCTGCGTTCTCCGGTCAGCACATTCAATTCATTCTTGAGATCCTGCGCCTGTATTGCCTGTTCTGCCATATGCACAGCGGCAAGCACCGCTATGCGCGGCGTGTCCAGCCGATTATGGGATTTGGAAATCGTACGCATATGCTCGTCCACATATTGGGCGACCTGCTTCATATATTCAATGCTGCTTCCAACCAGTCTATAGGAAGTACCATAAATCTCCACGGCGACACGGGTCCGGTCCATTGCCACAGTTGTGCCCTCCTTTATGTGTATGCGGATTCTAAGCTGTTTCTCTGTTCTATTGTAACTTTACCCACTATCGTTTGGCAAAAAAGCGCTCTTGTCTTACCTTCCACCTGAGGCTACATTTTCTCAAGAAAGAAAAACCGCAGCGATTCCAGGTTTCTAAATGGATTCGCTGCGGCTTTACAAATTCCTGCTATTTTCTTAAGTTCGCGCCAAAACTTTGCTGAAGCGCGGCCAGAACCTTGTCGTGAACCTCTGAGACTTCCTCGTCGGTCAGCGTATGCTCCGTATGGCGGTACAGCAGCGAGATGGCGATACTCTTCTTGCCGCTCTCCAGCTTGCCGCCGGTATATACGTCAAATACCTGCGCCAATTGCAGCAGGCTTCCTCCCTGCTCACGAATGGCATCCAGCAGCCGGCTCGCCGGAACTTCCGAATCCACGACGAGCGCAATATCCCGTTCCATGCCAGGGTAACGGGGAAGCTCGCTGTATTGCAGCGATGTCCGCGCCGCTTCATAGAGCGGCGACAGCAAAATCTCAGCCGCATACGTATCCTCCAGATCCTGCTTGCGCTGCAAGTCGGGATGAATCTGTCCCAGGGTACCCAGCTTCACCCGTTCTCCCTCTACGTTCAGATACAGGGAGGCCGAGCGGCCGGGATGATAGCCATGCGGAGAGTCGCCTTCAAAAACAACGTCGTTCTCCAGTCCGAGGTATGCGAATACGGATTCCAGCGCTCCCTTCAGATCGAAGAAGTCGACAGGCTCGGCAGCGATATTCCACTGCTTCGCCGCACGGCTGCCCGTCAGCAGCAGGCCCAGCGTCTGAAACTCGCGCGGCTCACGGGTCAGCTGTTCCTCATCGGTCACGAACACGGTACCGATTTCGAACAGCGCCAGATCGCTCTGCCGGCGGTTCATGTTGTACTGAGCGATATCCAGCAGCTGCGGCAGGAGACTTGTCCGCAGCACGCTGCGGTCCTCGCTCATTGGCATGGCCAGCTTGACCGCAAGCCCCCCCTCTGTCAGTGCAGGGAACAGCGCAGTCTGCTCAGGCTGAATGAAGGAATACCCGAGCACCTCCTGATAGCCGCCGTCCGCCAGCAGTCGGCGCAGCGCGCGGCGAAGCGCCTGCGGTCCGGTCAATCCTCCTGGTGTAGTCGGACCTTCAATCGCCGTAGTCGGAATGTTGTCATAACCGTACAGGCGGGCGATCTCTTCAAAGAGATCCACGTCCCAGCTGATATCACCGCGTCTGGTAGGCACGCTAACCTCGATCATTCCCTGCTCCGCATCCCCGCAGGAAAAATGCAGCCGCGCAAATAGCGTCTTCACTTCCAGCAGCGAAAGGTCCGTGCCGAGTCGCCGGTTCAGCTTATCGAGCGACAGCTTAATTACTCTTTCCTGCACTTCGTCGGTCCCGGCTTGAATAATTCCTTCATGCACAGAGCCGCCGGCATAGGTGCTAAGAAGCGCAGCCGCGCGGTTCAGCGCGGGAATGACGGAGCGCGGGTCCACTTCCTTCTCGAACCGCAGCGAAGCTTCCGAGCGGAGACCGAGCTGGCGGGACGTCTTGCGGATCGTTCCGCCGTCGAATCTGGCCGACTCCAGCACAATATTCACCGTCTGATCGGTTACTTCCGAATTTAGACCGCCCATCACTCCGGCGAGCGCCACCGCTTTTGCGGCGTCCGCAATCACCAGCATGTGCGGCTCCAGCTTGCGCTCCTGGCCGTCCAGCGTGGTCAGGAGCTCGCCTTCACGGGCAAGGCGGACGCCGAGTGTGCCGCCCTCCAGCCGGTCGGCATCGAATGCATGCAGCGGCTGTCCATACTCCAGCATGACGTAGTTGGTGATGTCCACAATATTGTTAATTGGACGCACACCCGCCGCCATGAGACGGTTCTGCATCCACAGCGGAGAAGAAGCGGGCTTCACGCCGGCAATATAGCGGACCGCGTAATGCTTGCAGTGCTCTTCGTTCTCAATACTGACGGATATGGCGTCCGATGCGGGAACGGCAACTTCAATAATATCCCGACCGGGGTTCGGCAGCGACAACTCGCGTCCCAGAATGGCGCTGGTCTCGTAAGCCGCGCCAATCATGCTCAGACAGTCAGACCGGTTCGGAGTCAGATCAAATTCCAGAATTTCGTCGTTCAGGCCGAGCACCTTCGTAATGTCTTGCCCGATTTCCGTATCTTTAGGCAGCACCAGGATGCCTTCCTGGAGCTCTTTCGGCAGCAGCTTGTCATTCAGCCCCAACTCTTTGGCGGAGCAGATCATGCCCTGGGACACAACACCACGCAGCTTCGCCTTCTTGATCTCAAGACCCGGAAGCTTCGCGCCGACAAGCGCCACGGGAACCTTTTGGCCGGCGGCCACGTTCTTCGCGCCGCAGACGATCTGCAGGTCCTCTTCCTGACCAGCGTCGACAATGCACACATTCAGCTTGTCGGCATCCGGATGCTTTTCCTTGGATTTGACAAATCCGGTGACGATTCCGGACAGCCCTTTATTGCGGCGCTCAACGCCGTCGATTTCAATGCCCGCGTCCGTAATTTTATCCGCCAGTTCCTCGGCGGTCACGCCCTCCAGCGTTATATAATCAGCCAGCCAGCCGGTTGATACTTTCATGTCCGCTCACTTCCTTATTCAATGTTGATTTCCGCACGGCGAAGCCGTTTCTCTTACGATATGAAGAATTTCCATCCTTTCGGGGTCCCCGCAAAGTACCTGATTATACTTCGAAGTCAAGCTTCACTTTGTGGGGGGGGCTACACGCCTCTGAACTGTTTGACAAAGCCCATATCGTTGATGTAGAAATTACGGATGTCATCAATACCGTATTTCAGCAACGCGATTCGCTCCGCGCCCATGCCAAAGGCGAATCCGCTGTATTTTTCAGGGTCGTAACCGCCCATTTCCAGAACCTTCGGATGCACCATGCCGGCGCCCAGAATTTCCAGCCAGCCCGATTGCTTACATAATCTGCAGCCATGTCCGCCGCATTTGAAGCAGCTTACGTCGACCTCCACACTTGGTTCGGTGAAAGGGAAGAAGCTCGGACGAAGCCGAATGCCCGTGTTCGGTCCGAACATTTCCTTAACGAACTGCTGAAGCGTACCCTTCAAGTCGCTCATGCGGATATTCGGCCCGATGACCAGTCCTTCAATTTGATGGAACTGGAAAGAGTGGGTTGCGTCGTCGTCATCACGCCGGAATACTTTGCCCGGGCAGATGATTTTGACCGGAACCTCGCCGCCCATCGACTGCATGGTGCGGACCTGTACCGGAGACGTCTGGGTGCGCATCAGCAGCTCCTCTGTCAAATAGAAAGAATCCTGCATATCGCGGGCCGGATGATTCTTGGGCAGATTCAGCGCCTCGAAATTGAAATAATCCGTCTCCACCTCGGGGCCTTCAGCCACACGGTAGCCCATGCCAATGAAGATATCCTCAATTTCCTGAATCACTCTGTTCAGCGGATGAATGCCGCCCTGAGGCAGACGGCGTCCCGGCAGCGTAACGTCCACCTTCTCCGCCTGCAGGCGCTTCAGCGTTTCCTGCTCTTGAAAAGCTTCCTGCTTCGAGCCGATAATCTCCTCGATCGCGCTTCTCACCGCATTCGCCACCTGTCCGATGACCGGACGCTCCTCCGCGCTGAGTGAACCCATGCCGCGCAGGACCTCCGTAAGCTCGCCTTTTTTACCGAGATATTTTACCCGCAGGTCATTCAGCGTCTGAGCGTCCTGCACCTCCTGCAGCTTCGCCAACGCTTCAACCTTCAATGCTTCCAACTTTTCCTTCATAGCCTTTAAGCAGCCTCCTTCACTTCAGGTATTAATGCACAAAAAAAGCCTTTTCTCCCGGTAAGGGACGAAAAGACCGTGGTACCACCCTTGTTAGACGCTATAAGCCAGCCGCTTCCCAAAACGGGACAACCGCCCTATAAACTGCCTCACTTTATACAGAAATAACGGTCTGCGGCCGGTATCCTCTACTGACTGTTCCGCCTTTAAATAGCGGGCAAAGTTCAAGGAACTGCTCCGGAGCGAACTTCGACAGCCCTGCTTCCCGGTCACGCTCTCAATCTCCGGCGTTTCCTCCCTGTGGGTCAGATGCTGTGTACTCTTCTCCATCGTCGCGTTGTTTATAGTCAACAATGTAACATCAACTTATTATAGGCAATACGGGCAACTTTGGCAAGCTGTAAGATGACGGCAAGAATGCGGCATCCGTAGGAAGCACAGTTTGAGATATCGGCCGGATTAGGCACAAAAATGTATCGAATGGGCATAAGCTGGGTAATAAGTCTCATCGGTCTGTTCCGGTACAAGTAAAAGCTCCCCGTACTTCGCCTTGAACAATCCAACCCTAATGAGAAAAACTCCTACCGGAGTCTTTCTGAAGAAGTAGTCGAATCCTTCATTAGCTGTCTATACATAATCAATTCATGGATTACATCTTTACTTAAAATACATAATTCCGTACGGCTTTTGACAAATACATAGGCTTATTCCCAATTATGTTTTTGGCGAGGAGAGGAAGACATTGGCTGGGTTTACCGAAGCAAAAAAGACTCGTAAACTAATTGTATTATTCACTGCTATAACGTTTCTCTTAATTACGATCAGTATCGGTTCCCTGCTGTATTTGAACCATTCGATCAACCGGTTCTCGGATACTCTATACAAGGACATTTACCGGAATACGAATCTTATTTTGAGAGCAGACCGCGATTTATATCAATCTTCGCTGCTCCTTCAGAACGCCCTTAATCCTTCTCTAACCGGACTTCAGCGCTCTCATTTCCGTCAGGAGTTCGGGGACAGCTTGGCCGAGACCGAGAAGAGCATCAATACCATTGTGCGAAATCTAGCCAACGTAGAGTCTTATCAGAACCTCGACAGCAGCAGGAAGCTGCTGAGTGAAATCCGGCAGGAGCTTGCTAATTTCGCTGGCCCCTTTGGTCAATGGCGGGAAGCCGCGGGATTGGTTCTCTCGGCAGGCTCGCTGAACGGAGGTGGAAATCAAGGCTCCTCTCCCGCAGTTTACAGCGAACAGTTGAACGATGCTCACCGGAGTCTCGATCAGGCGGAGCAATTGATGGGTATCTATGCAGAACGGGTAACCGCCGATTTTCAAACCCAGAAAAGCACGATATTCGCACTCTACTCGCTTCTGCTGTTCATGCTTGTTCTGGTCATCATCTATCTCGTCCAAAGAATTGTCTGGCTCCAAAGCGAGATGCGGGAGGACAAGGTGCTGTACCAGCTTATCGGGGAGACCATGTCCGACTTTATTCTGTTAACTGATGTGAACGGCCAGATTTTATACGCGTCTCCGTCGCATTCATCCGCACTTGGCTACATCCCCAAGAAAGGCGAGCCTCTCTCGAATTACATCAGAGAATCGGAAATTGCCTGGGTCAAGCTGAAGAGCATTGTCCAAGCGACGCCGCGAATGGCGGAACTGAGGATGAAAAGCGCCGACGGTCACTGGATTTGGCTTGAGACAAAGGTGTCACCCGTAAAAGGCAACCTGTCATTTCCAGCGCAGTTCATGCTTGTTTCCCGGGAAATAACGCAGCGCAAGCAATATGAAGAGCGGCTGCATAAACTGGCGTTCTACGACCATTTGACGTCGATACCCAATCGTGCGCATTTTAAAATGTATATGGAAAATCTGCTCACCAATCCCGATGACCGCAGACAAAAGTTTGCACTCGCCCTGCTGGATTGCGACAGGTTCAAGCAGCTTAATGACACATTGGGGCATCTGGCCGGTGATGAATTTCTGCAGCTGCTGTCCCGTGAGCTTCAGCAGAGCGTTAAAGGCTCAGGACAGGCATTTCGAATCGGAGGCGATGAATTCGCCGTCATCCTTCACCTTGGCTTCACTCACGAAGCACTCCATGATATATTGGGCCGGCTGCTTCAGCTGTTTAACAAGCAGTGGTCGGCAAACAACGGATCCAGCTTCTGCACTTCGGCGAGTATTGGAGTCGCACTGCATCCTCAGCACGGAAGCACGATTAATGAACTTCTGCGCGCTGCCGATTTGGCCATGTACCGTTCCAAAAGCCATGGCGGGAATGAATTCAATCTGTATGACAAGGAAATAGATGAGGACTATCCGGAACAAGAAAGCTCCAGAAATTGAAATGGACATGCAAAAGGCTGCTCGGCATCGCGGAATTACAGCGGACAGAGCAGCCTTTTTTATACGGTTTATTGAATCATTTAACTTGTCATTGAGAATTTCTGTGCAACGACGGTGTTGTCATCACTGTCCTTAATCAACACCTTGATCACTTCTTCATTTACCGAACAATCGATGAAGCGGTCTGTGCTTCCGTCCCTGGCCTCCCAATCATTCACCCGCAGAATATAACCAAAGGAACGGGTCTCCGGCACGACCTCGACTGTGGCAACAGCCCTGCCGTCTTCCATATACCGGAAATCACATTGGCCATCCTGTATCCCGGTACCCCATACCCATAAATTCCAGCCTCTGTAGTCCCCGTCGGAGCGCTCATAATGCACCTCGACTGTCTTGGCCTGCTGTGGCGGCGTTCCGCATTCATCGTAGAGCACCATCATCGACAGCCCTTCCAGCTGCACCTCGGCACCTTCCACTTTCCGAAAAGGCGCTACTTCCGCCCGGGTATGATCGACAACCACATTCCATTGCTCGGAACAGGCAGGCAGGCCTGTCGTTACCTCCCAAGGATTGGCGTTAAACAGAACGACGATATTCTTCCAGGAGTCACCGCCGGCATGATTTTTCAGGACATAGGACACCACCCCGCCATCGCAGCGGAAAATCTCCAAGGAGCGCTCAATTTCCTGACGTCCATGCAGCCGAAAAGCCGGGTGGTTTCTGCGCAGCGCGATCAAATTCTTATAATACTGGAACACAGGAAGGAATTTAGCCTTATTGCTCCAACGAATCGCGTTGATGGCATCGCCGCTCCGATAGCTGTTATGATCGCCATATTTACTGCGAAGCAGCTCATCTCCCGCATGCAAGAAAGGAATGCCCTGAGAGGTCAGCACAATCCCAGCCGCCAGCAGTGATCGCCGCACCGTTTCATTTTCCAAAAGGATTTCTTCCGTAATTCCGACATACGGATCGGCGTTCGCCACAGCCTCTTCCAGGCTGCCTCCATTTTTCAGCCTTCCATTATCCAGATCCGGAAACCGCGCATCCCGGCGAAGACCCTGCGTCGCGAGCAGCTTATCCCATAGATTCAGGTTATCGTGAGCAGTCGTATAATTAACCGTCTCGGCCGGAGATTCCGTAAAATCGTGAACGGCACCTATAATGCCTGCGGCGACCGCCCCTTCCTTGCCGAGTTCTCCCGTAACAAAGCCTCTGCCCCAGCCGTCGCTGTCTCCTTTGATGGCGGATCGGAAGTTATCGTTGAAGACGGCATAACCTTTTCCGCGCTGTGCACCTTTCAGCGTCTTGGAAGCCAGCGGAGAATCGCCGCCGGTCCACGGCTCCCCGTAAAAGATCAGATTACGATTGACCTCAAGGCGCAGTTCCTCGACAACTTCACGCATCGTTACCGTATCGATAAGACCCATAAGATCAAATCGGAATCCGTCGATATGGTACTCTGTCGCCCAATGGCGAAGCGAATCCTTGATGAACTTCCGCACCATTGGCCGTTCTGTAGCCAGCTCATTGCCGACGCCGGAACCGTTGGAAAGGCGGCCTGCATAATCATGTCTATAGAAGTACCCAGGCACAAAGGCTTCAAAGGGGCCTCCGTCCACAGAGTACGTATGATTGTATACCACATCCATCACGACAGAAATTCCCCGCCGATGCAGCGCCTGAACCATTTCTTTAAACTCCCGGATACGCGCTGCGGGATCAGCAGCATCCGTGCTGTAAGAACCTTCCGGAGCGTTATAGTGCTGAGGGTCGTACCCCCAGTTATAGTTGCTTTCTCCCGGGAATCTATCCTTTATCTGCAGCTCATCCACCGTCTGAAAATCGAAAACAGGCAGCAAATGGACATGCGTAATACCCAGCTCGCTTAAATGGTCGATTCCGAGTGTATTGCCTTCGGGATCACGCAGATCTGTCTCGGTGAACGCTTTATATTTTCCCTTTTCGCTAATGCCCGAGCTTTCGTGAATCGAGAAATCGCGAACATGGAGCTCGTAGAGCACTGCATCCACAGGATGCTGCAAGTGCGGAGATACATCCTGGTCCCAGTCTTCGGGATCGGTATCCCGCATATCGATAATAGCTGAACGAAGTCCGTTCGCAGAAACGGCTGCCGAATACGGATCGGCTGACTCACGGATCATCCCATCTGCGAAAACGACCCGGTACATATAAAATTTACCTTTCAGGTCACCCGCGACTTTCACCTGCCAGACGCCTCCGTCCCGGCGAAGCATATAAGTCAAGCGTGCATCCTCCGAACCTTCCGCATTTCCAATCTCTTCTCCTCCGGAATCGTACAGGACAAGCGATACGGCAAATGCCGTGGGCGCCCAAACCTTGAATATGCTGCTTTCCGGCGTGTAGCTTAATCCTAAATCCATGCCATTGTATATTTCCGATGCGGGTTCCGCATTTATATAGTTGCTTTTCATTAAATCCACCATCCTATTGCTTCCGCACACAATCTCCGCCGGAAGTTTTTAGATCCATATATGCCCCTTCTTAGATGTCTTATACATTGGCAATGAACAAGGATAAGGCTCATTGCTAATATATAATATGTAACAATATGTTCACAGGCTTGGGTTTTTTTCAGTTTCACGGGCACCACTTACTTATTATCGGCTGAAGATAGCTTTTCCTAAATAATAATAATCTAATTACTTTTAATTTTAAAGATTATAACCCGCATTACAATACATTTCACTAACAATTATATGAAAATAACACTAATTAATGGCATTTTTATGAACATCGTCGCCATTTTGCCACGGATTTCGTCAAACACATTAAAAAGCCGATCCTTAAAGGACCGGCTAAGCAATTATTTTTGGAAAAGTGATCAAAGTTAAAACGAAGGGCTTTCCCTGTAAAAAACAGGTTTAGTTGCCGATGGAGCGCACCAAAGCGACTACCTCTTCGGCCGTGCCAAGATTCAGTGCTTTTGCAGCCAGAGTCTTCATTTCTTCGGCTGACAGCTTGGAGATTTGACTGCGAGCCGGCAAAATCGAAGTTGCGCTCATACTGAACTCGTCGAGCCCAAGACCAAGCAGCAGCGGAATGGCTGTTGCGTCCCCGGCCATCTCGCCGCACATGCCTGTCCATTTACCCTGGGCATGGGCAGCGTCGATTACGTTCTTGATTAGACGCAGAATAGCGGGATTGTACGGCTGATACAAATAGGATACCCGTTCATTCATACGGTCGGCAGCCATTGTATATTGAATAAGGTCATTCGTACCGATACTGAAGAAATCAACTTCTTTGGCGAACTGATCCGCAAGCACGGCCGTGGATGGAATCTCCACCATAATGCCGAGCTGGATGCTCTCCGATACTTCCTGGCCTTCAGCCTGCAGCTTGGCTTTCTCTTCAAGCAGCAGATCGCGGGCAGCGCGGAATTCCGTAAGCGTCGCGATCATCGGGAACATGATGCGCAGGTTGCCATGAACGCTTGCTCTCAGCAGAGCACGCAGCTGTGTGCGGAAAATGTCCTGGCGTTCCAAACAGAGACGAACTGCACGGAAGCCCAAGAATGGATTCATTTCCTTTGGCAGATCCAGGTAAGGCAGTTCTTTGTCGCCGCCAATATCCAGCGTACGGACGACGACCGGCTTGCCATTCATATTTTCTAGAACGGTCCGGTAAGCATTGTACTGGATTTCCTCGGAAGGCAGTTTGTCTCTACCCATGTACAGGAACTCGGTGCGGTATAGGCCGACGCCCTCGCCCCCGTTCTCGATTACGCCCGTAACGTCGTTAGGCGTACCGATGTTGGCTGCCAGTTCCACATGCTTGCCATCCACGGATACCGTCGGCTCGTCGCGAAGCTTTCTCCACTCTGCAATTTGCAGAGCATAGGCTTCGCTCTTGGCGCTGTACTCAGCCACTTCGGCTTCGCTCGGGTTAATGAGCACGTCACCGCTCAAGCCGTCGACAATGACGAGATCGCCCGATTTGACTTGGGTGAGCACATTCTTGGTGCCAACCACCGCCGGAATCTCCAAGGAACGGGCCATGATTGCCGAGTGGGATGTACGGCCGCCAATGTTGGTTGTAAAGCCTTTTACATACTGCCGGTTGAGCTGAGCCGTATCGGACGGAGTCAAGTCTTCCGCAATAACGACAACCTCTTCGCTGATTTCAGCAGGGCTCACATAGTGAATGCCGAGCAGATGGTTCAGCACGCGCTTGGTTACGTCGCGCATATCGGCAGCGCGCTCTTGAAGATATGCGCTCTTCATATTCTCAAACATGGCGATGAACTGAGTCGCCACTTCATTCAATGCATAGTCTGCATTTACGGCTTCCTCACGGATTTTATCCTTAACAGGACTAATCAGCTCCGGATCGTCCAAGATGAGCAAGTGAGATTCGAAAATCTCCGCTTTCTTCTCGCCCAGCTCCGCCAAAGTGCGTTCTTTAATCTTCTGCAGTTCCGCTTTCGATTTATCGAGCGCTTCTTCCAGCTTAACAACTTCCGCTTCTACATCCGTTACCGTAGTCTTCTTGATGGTGTAGTCGGGGTGTTCCAGGATAAAGGCTCGTGCGATCGCAATCCCTGCCGAAGCCGCGATTCCTGAAATTTTAGTCATTCAGTTCTCCCAGCCCTTCCTTAATCATCACGTCCTGAAGCGCGCTCAGCGCTTCAGTTTCTTCGCTGCCGTCTGTAATCAGCGTCAGCGTGTCGCCAGGTTCCAGTCCCAGGGACAGAACGCCGAGGATAGATTTCAAGGTTACTTTTTTACCTTTAGCTTCTGCAAATGCTTCAGTGCCTTTGAATTTAGTTGCCGTGTTTACCAGGGCCGTAGCCGGGCGTGCGTGAATTCCGTCTTCATCGATAATTTTGAATGTTTTTTGCATAATAATCCAACTCGCTTTCTAAAATTTGTAGGTTTAGTTTAACAGCTTTCGCTTCCATTTATTATAAAGGAAGCGTAGCCAGTTTGCACTTTTACTTAATACTAACAATATCTTTGTCGCCGATGGATACCTTACCCGGCTTCTTCAGGGTGACTGCAGAGCCTTCAGGCAGATTCGAGAAAATAACCGGCGAAATGACCGAAGGCGCATGGGCCTTCACATATTCCAGATCAACCTCCATAATCGGTTGCCCGGCGGCGACGAGATCGCCTTCTTCCACCAATACGGTGAAGCCTTGGCCTTTCAGCTTAACCGTGTTGACGCCGATATGCACCAGCACTTCCTTGCCTCCGTCGGACATAATGCCGATTGCATGCTTGCTCGGGAATACATTAAATACTTTACCATAGACCGGAGAAGCAATCTTGCCGTCGGAGGATAGGAACGCGAATCCGTCGCCAGTCATCTTCTGCGAGAATACCGCATCCGGAACCTGTGTGATATCCAGCAATTCCCCGTTTACAGGTGATACGATATCTTCGGGAATAATCGTCTCGCCCGCTTGCTGCTCTAATTCAGGCTGCGGAGCAGCATCCACTGGAGCGGCCGCCGGAGTTCTGCCGGCGATAACATCCTCAATTTGCGATTTGATTGTATCGGATCGGGTACCGAAAATGGCCTGTATATTATTACCCACTTCCAGTACGCCGGAAGCTCCCAGCTTCTTCAGCCGGTTCTTGTCGACATTCGTCTTCTCTTTGACCTCTACCCGCAGACGGGTAATGCAGGCGTCCAGATGAACGATGTTCTGCTGACCTCCAAGAGCGGCAAGAATATTACGCGGAAGGTCGTCCCCTGCGGTGGATACCGCCGCCGCATTTGAATCCTTACCATCGGCGTCATCATCTACTACATCTTCGCGCCCAGGCGTCTTCAGATTGAACTTACGGATAACGAAACGGAATCCGAAGTAGTAGATGACGGCCATGGCAAGACCGACCGGAATAACGAGCCACCAAGAGGTGCGGTTCGGAATAATGCCGAACAGCGTATAGTCAATGAAACCTCCGGAGAAGGTCATACCGATCTTTACGCCGAGAATTTGCATGGTCATGAAGGACAGACCCGCGAAAACGACATGAACGGCGAACAGCAGCGGAGCTACGAACAGGAACGAGAATTCCAGAGGCTCGGTAATACCCGTAAGGAACGAGGTCAGAGCCGCGGATACCATCAGGGAGCCGACAACCTTCTTGTTCTCCGGTCTGGACTCATGATAGATGGCCAGAGCGGCGGCAGGCAGTCCGAACATCATGAACGGATACTTACCGGTTGTAAAAGTACCGGCTGTAAAGGGTACGCCGTCACGGAGCTGCTGCATGAAGATGCGTTGGTCGCCCCGAACCAGATCGCCAGCCTTATCGACATAGCTTCCGAACTCGTACCAGAACGGTGAATAGAAAATATGATGCAGGCCGAACGGAATCAGCGAGCGTTCGATCAGGCCGAAGATGAACGCCGACAGCGTCAGGTTCGTATTAATCATATTCTCGGATAAGTAGTTCAGTCCGTGCTGGATTGGAGGCCAGATCACAGTCAGAGCCAAGCCCAAAATCAGGGAAGTAACGGCTGTCATAATCGGCACAAAGCGTTTGCCGGCGAAGAAGCCAAGATAGGAAGGAAGCTCGATTTTGAAATAGCGCTTGTACATGGATGATGCGAGTATACCGACGAGAATACCCCCGAACACCCCGGTTTGCAGCGTTGGAATCCCGAGCACGCTGGAGTAGGCGAAATCCCCCTTACTCAGTACGTAGCTGTTGATTCCGAGCACCGTTCCCATCGTCACGTTCATGACGAGAAAACCGATGATGGCCGCAAGGCCTGCAACGCCCTCGCCTCCGGCAAGCCCGATGGCTACACCTACAGCGAACAGCAGTGACAGGTTGCTGAACACGATTTGGCCCGAGTTCATCAATACGTTGGCGATGGCCTGAACCGTATCGTTCTCCAAAGCCGGAACGTATTGCAGGAAGTCCGGGTTGACCAGCATGTTGCCGATACCCAGCAGCAAACCTGCAGCCGGAAGAATGGCAACCGGAAGCATTAGCGCTTTACCGACTCTTTGTAAGACGCCGAAAAGCTTTTTAAACATAAAGTTTCACTTCCTTTGGACAATTATGGACTACAAGCAAAACAGAGAACAAAAAAGGCATGAGTATATACAGCACACCTGTTGTTCTCTAACCCTAAAGTTAGATTACCCCGACTAAGGGGAATACAACCAAGATACTGTAAATCACTCATGCCTGATCGAATCAGTTACACGTTAGTATTCTGTTTTGCTTATTGACAGTTTTTATTCTAGCACCAATTATTTTAACTTGCAATATATGCCTTAAAAATGCCACATTTGGCCAAACGTGTGAAGGATACCAGACAGACACTGCCCTTAAGACTGTTCATCCGGCTTCGTCCTCTTTTTTCTGGGCAAGACGCTGTAAATGAACGGTCAGGTAACTGACTTCCGCCGGATATACAGTCAGGTGCATTCGCCGCTCCATCACCTTCGTCAGCTTCCAAGCGAGCGCATACATTTCCGGATATTCGCGTTTCATCAAGCTGTCAAGCGAAGAGGTCTCCTTGACCGCCTCGCCTCGGCGCAGCCGTTCCAGCACAAACCGCAGGTGGGTAACAAGCCTGGAGTAATCCAAAGAATCTCTGGGAACACGGTACTCGAGACTGATCTCGACAAGGTTGACCAAATCGCCGATCAGCTGGGAATGCTGCTTGAGCTCCGATATACTGCTGTTGCTGAGCGCACTATGAATGTGCAGAGCGACAAACCCGATCTCGTCGACAGGCATCGTTACGCCCATAGCCTTGTTGATTTTAGCGATAGCGTACTCGGCCATGGCATATTCCTCGGGATAAATCTCTTTGGTCTCATACAAAAAAGGATTATGAAGGGCTACGTCCTGCTCGTACCGCCGCATGGCGAAAGAGATATGATCTGTAAGCGCAATATGGATATGCTCGTTGACCGGCTGCCGGCTCCGCTGCATAATGTACAGTACAATTTCCTGAATGATTTCAATCAGCTTCTCATCGACCTGTGGTACAAGCTCTTTATATTGTTCCTGCTCTTGTTGGTCTCGGAGAATGAACATCTTTTCCACGGCAGATAAATTGATCTGATCGCGGCTTTTACGATTAAACCCGATTCCCTTGCCAATCACGACGACTTCGGCATATTGGGGATGGTCGGCGATGATAACATTGTTATTCAGCACCTTGGCCACAGTTATGCTGCTCACGTGTACACCTCTTTATTATCCATATCCTTATTTCTGACAGCAGCCAAAATGGAAACGGCACGGTTAAATTATACTTGCGCCGTCCCCCAACATCAAGGAATCTATTGATAAAGAGATCAAATTATGAAGCAAGATGTGTCCATTCATCATCACACCCTAAAACGCCGGCAGGCACCCAGATTGCTTTAGTCTAAAAAACACCGGCCTGCAGCTTGTTCAGATGCTCAAAATAAGCTGCCCCATATCCGTCTCACCCAGGAAATCCAGCTACAGGAAAAATCCGCCTTCAACGTACTGCCTCATGTAGCCGAGCTGCTTGAAATGATCGCTTCCCAGCACATTTTCAAGGATCGTATCCACGCTTTTGAGAACTTCTGCCGCCAGTATTACCGCGAACAGCTGGAAGTCCCGAATCTGGTTCAATATCTAACGGATAAAATTCTTGCCATCCAGGGAACGGTGCAAATCTGTGAGCTATCCACGGAAATTGGATACTCCACAAGGTACATGCACAAAACTTCGACTGGTATGTCGGAGTCTCTCCAAAGCTGTTCAGACGCATTATCCGGTTTCAACATGTGGTGCTGAAAGCTCTGGAAGATCCCGAGCAAAGAGAAGATGTTCGGACGCATTCTGGAACTCGGATACTTCGATCAGAATCATTTCATTAAGGAGTTCAAGGAATCAGCGCCGTTACGCCTTAAAAATACATTCAGCAATCTTCGGGGCGACTGCTGATCTAAGTTAATGTACATTCGTATATTCTGAAAAAGAGCTGTTCCGGCAAGATCCAATGCGGACCTTGCAGAACAGCTCTGATATGAAATTGCTGCCGGCTACTCTTGCGGTTTCACTACGGCAGGCGCGGCCTGCGCCGGAACAGCCGCCGGCGCTCCTCCGGAGGGTTGCGTGCCGGTCTTCGTCAGCCCTTTGATCAACCCTTCCACATCAATGCCTGAGACGCTCTTCAGCATTTCCGGCGCTGTCGCCATCAGTCCGGTCACATAATTGCTGACACGGGCTGCGCCCTCGCCATTCCCCGTATCGACTACCGTCAGTTTATCGATGGACGACAACGGCTCCGCAATGCGGCCCGCCAGCTCCGGCAGCATCTTGACGATAATGTCCAGCACAGCCGCCTCGCCGAATTTCTGGAACGCCTCCGCCAGCTTCTCCTTCGCTTCCGCTTCGGCAAGACCGCGCAGACGGATAACCTCGGCGTCCGCCGTACCTTTAGCACGCTCGGCGTCCGCGATGGCCTGGCCTTCGAGCCGCTTCTGTTCCGCGGTCGCTTTGGCCTGCGTCTCGATGCTGTACTGCTGCGCATCGGCTTCCCGCATCTTCCGCGCCTTCTCGGCTTCCGCCGCCTGCTCCACCGCATAGCGGTCCGCTTCGGCTTTCTTCTTCACTTCCGCATCGTACTGCTTCTCGCGGATCTGGATTTCCTTCTCCTGCAGATCGATTTCCCGCATCTTGCGGACGAGCTCGACCTTCATCTGCTCCTCAACCGCCGTCTGCTTGGCACGTGCTTCCTGAATATGATAGGCCTGATCGGCGTCCGCCTTGGCCGTATCCTGGTCCCGCTTGAAAGCGGCGATCTTCAGCTGATTGTCGCGGGAAGCCTCCGCGATATTCGTATCGCGCAAGAGCTCCGCCTTCTGTCCCTGCTCCTCGGCGCTGGCCTTCTGAATTCTCGCATCGCGCAGCGCTTCCGCCTCGGCGATCTCCGCATCCCGCTTGACGGCGGCGATCCGCGGCTTGCCGAGCGCTTCCAGATAGCCGTGCTTGTCCCGCACATCCTTGATCGTGAACGAGACGATCTGGAGCCCCATCTTCTTCAGATCGCGCGCCGCAACGCCCTGCACCTCCTGGGCGAACCGGTCGCGGTTTCTATATACTTCCTCCACCGTCATCGTTCCCAGAATGGCGCGCAAGTGGCCTTCGAGCACCTCCTGCGCCTCCGCCTTCAGCGATTCAATCGGCTTGCCCATAAATTGCTCGGCCGCTGTTGCGACATCCTCCACCGAACTCCCTACTTTGATGATAGCCACGCCGTCTGCGATTACAGGGACCCCTTGCTCCGTATAGACCTCCGGTGTCGTTACATCGAGCTTATGGGACAGCAGCGACATGAATTCGGCTTTCTGAAATACCGGTAAGATAAATGCCCCTCCGCCGCGAACAATTTTGATCTTCCTGCCAGAGCCGTCGTCGGAAATATGGTTGCTGCCCAGGAAAGAGCCAGTCACGATCATCGCCTCGTCCGGACCGACCGTTCTGTAGCGCGCCCAGAAGGCCAGGCCAAGAACAATCAAGACAGCAATGACTACCACAGGAATTAATAAAAAATCAGGCAAACCAAACAATACAAATCCTCTCCTCTTCGTTATTCTAGTTCGGATACGAACGCGACGCCTTCGCTGACTTCCACGACAACCACTTTGGTTCCAGCAGTTAGCGGGCGGCGGTCAAAGCTTGCAGCCGTATGCAGGGTATTCGCGGCGCCGAATCTCACCATAACCTCGCCGAAGCCCTGCGCGGGAACGGGAACGCTGATTTCGCCAATTTTGCCGGGAAGCTCTCTCATGGAGAAGCCGGTGGACACTTCGCTTTTGTCCATCGGCTTCACAAAACCCATATACAGCAGCACGCTCATAAAGGCGGATATCAGAAGAGACAGGACAAGAACTGCCCCGTCCGCAAGCCCGCTGTACCTGGTCAGCAGAATACCCGCGCCGCCAAAAACGGTTATTCCTCCGGCCAGAACCGAGGGGCTGAGCAAATCGAAGGAAAGAAAATCCAGCATTCCTCCAAGCGCATGCCCGATCAAATCACCTGCCAGCAAACTGACGAAGGCAAACAATATTCCCAGCACCAGACAGCTTAAGTACAGTGTGTACATATCCTTCTCCTCCCGCCCAGGCTAATCCTTACTAAAATAAACGTGATTAAAGACCGTTTGGTTTCAAAAATCTGGATTTTCATCCGTCACATACTAATTCCTGTATTCTCCAGTATGATGTTTGTTGTATATGCTATCATTGGACAGGAAAATATTTTGTGAGACAAAAAGATGAAGGAGGTCACCGTGAAAACCTTATTAATCGTCGAAGATGACCGCAGCTTAAACAAAGGAATTGCGCTCACCCTTTCCCAGAATGATCTAACCATCCATCAGGCTTACGATTTAGCTGCGGCCAAGCAGATTATGACATCACATAAAATCGATCTCATTATTCTGGACATCAACCTGCCGGACGGCAGCGGACTGGATTACTGCGAGCAGCTCCGCAGGACCTCACAGGTGCCTGTTATTTTCCTCACCTCCAACGATATGGAGTCCGACATTGTGACCGGCTTCGGGCTGGGTGGCGATGATTATATCACCAAGCCGTTCAGCCTGATGGTGCTGCGGGCCAGGGTGATGGCCGTTCTGAGACGGACCGATCCCTACAGGAAAGATACGGTGGCGATAGGTCCATTTTTTTTGGATTTTGGGAAAATGGAGTACTACAAACATGGCCGCCCTTTGATCCTCAGCAAAACGGAGCAAAAACTGTTGAGAGTTTTGGTCGCTAACACGGGCAACATTTTGACCAGAGAGCAGTTAATAGACAAAACGTGGTCTCAAGATGCTGAATTTGTCGATGAAAATGCATTGACGGTGGCAATCAAACGGCTTCGATCCAAACTTGAAGACGAGCCTTCTTCTCCAAGATATATTAAAACAGTCTACGGATTGGGCTACATGTGGACAGAAGGACAACACCCATGATGACAATGAAACAGGCCAAGTATTTCAAACAAATCAACCTTATATTCTCCATCCTTGTTATATTTCTTGTATCCGTGTATACCGGCAGAATTATCATTATTAAAGGAATTGACCCTGCGCTGCTGGGACTCTCTGTTCTTTTCATAATCTGTATGCTGGCACTTGGAGCCGCGTGGGTATGGTTATGGACCCGCCGTATTGCAAAGTATATTCAGACAGTGGATGCAGTAATTGATGCGGCGATTCAGGGCCGGGGGCCTGTCACCAATTATGAAGAGACGGCTCTTTCTTCCATGGAACATAAACTCCTGCGATACATAAGCGTCTCCAAAGCAAATGAGCAAACTATTCAAATCGAGAAAAATAAAATCAAAACGCTGATTTCCGACATTTCCCATCAGGCCAAGACTCCCCTCTCCAATATCATAGTCTACAGCCAGTTGCTGGAGGAACTACCGGGGCTGGACGAGGAGGCGCGGCATTATGTAAAGGACATAAAAGTACAATCGGACAAGTTGGATTGGCTTATCCAGTCTTTGATCAAGCTGTCACGGCTGGAAACCGGGATGATCTCGCTGCAGATCGAAGCAAAGCCGCTCTTGCAGACCATCACTAAGGCGCTGTCTCAAGTGTATGTTCTGGCGGAAAGCAAACAAATCGAGATTCGGATTGACTGCACTGCGCAACTCACCGCCCGTCACGATGCCAAGTGGACAAGCGAAGCGCTTTTCAACTTGTTAGAGAATGCCGTGAAATACACAAAGCCAACCGGAAGCATTCAAATCACCGCTGAGAGCAATGAAATGTTCACCCGCGTGGATATCTCCGATACGGGAATCGGAATCGGCAAGGAGGAACTGCCTCATATTTTCAAACGGTTTTATCGGGGACAACAGGCGCGTGAAGCCGAAGGCGTCGGGATCGGGCTGTTTCTGGCGCGGGAGATTATTACAGCACAAGGCGGTCATATCAAAGTAACCTCGGAGTCTGGTAAAGGCACAGTGTTCTCACTCTTTTTCCCCTAGCTGTGAACCGAAATGTGTCATTACCGTCAGATTACAGACACGCTCCGGTTAGATTGATTTGGTACCCTTAGACGGTGAACAGATAAATCTCATTGGGGGAGAAAAGTTATGCCTATTTTACAAATTGAACATTTGAAAAAGCATTATGGAAAAGGCTCCACTACCGTTAAGGCTCTGGACGGCATATCACTAACCGTGGAAAAGGGGGAATTTGTCGCCATCGTCGGCACCAGCGGCAGCGGCAAAAGCACGCTCCTGCATATACTTGGCGGACTGGACCGGGCCACTGAAGGCAAGGTTTATGTGGACGGGAACGATATTTTTGCGATGAGTGACGAGAAGCTGACCATTTTCCGGCGCAGATCGGTAGGTTTCGTCTTTCAGAACTACAATCTGGTTCCCATTCTGAATGTACGGGAGAACATCGTATTACCCATCGAGCTGGACGGAGGCAAAATAGACGAAGCCTATCTCGATCTGGTCATCCGCACTTTGGGCCTGCAGGAAAAGGTGAACAATCTGCCTTCGAATCTGTCCGGCGGCCAGCAGCAGCGGGTTGCGATCGCCAGAGCTTTGGCTACCAAACCATTCATTATCCTGGCGGACGAGCCGACAGGCAATCTGGACAGCAAAACAAGCCAGGAAGTACTTATTCTGCTAAAACAGATGAGCGAAAGATTCAATCAAACCATCGTGATGATTACGCATAATGAACAAATTGCCCAGACCGCGGACCGGATTATCCGTATTGAAGACGGCACCATCGTCTCTGGCCATGCCCAAAGCTCCGAGGTGAGCCAGCCATGATCAGCACGAACAATCGCAAGGCCATCTCCCATCTCGCCAAAAAAAGCCTCAAAGCCAACCCCGCCCGTAATCTCACAATCATTTGTGCCATCATACTGACTACACTTTTGATTACCGCCGTATTCACTATGGCCCTAAGTATCAACAAATCGATGGAGCGTGAGCGGATGCAAACGACCGGGGGTGATTATCACGGGAGCTTCAAATATTTAAACCCTGCTGAATTGGAGAAACTAAAGATACACCCCTCTATCAAGGAATATGCAGTCTCTCTTCAGGCAGGTGAAATAAGCACCCCTATTTTCAAGAACAATCGCGTAGAGGTTCTGCGTATTGATGAAAACTATGTCAAACATTCATTCATCCATTTTATAGAAGGCGGGCTGCCTGTCCGCGAGGACGAAATTGTCCTGAATACCTGGGAACTCGATTTGCTTGGGGCCAAACATCAGCTAGGCCAGGTTGTAAAGCTGGATATCGATATTGGGGACAATAAGGTCATTAGCCAAAACTTCAAAATCTCAGGTTACTATGAAGCGGACAAAAATTTGGCAATGTCTGGTTTAGCGTTTGTTTCAGAGGCGTTCACAGATAAACATATTTCCCGGATTAATCCGGAACTCTCTATGGTAAAGGGCTCTTATGTAAATACCTCTCAGTTGTTGGTTCTATTCAACAATTCATTTGACATTGAAAAAAAATTAAAAGGGATTTTGACTGACACCGGATTAGATGTGGAATATGGCGTAAATCCTGCCTACACCAGTGTAACTCTGTCCGAAAACCTGATAAATATCGTTCCTTATGCAGTGGTCATTCTTATTACGATGCTCAGCGGCTACTTACTAATCAATAATATCTTTTATATTTCTGTCGTGCGTGATGTGAAATTTTACGGGCTGCTGAAGACCATTGGCACTACACCCAGACAGTTGAAAAGGATCATCTTGATTCAGGCCCGCCGACTCTATCTCATCGCTCTGCCATTCGGGCTAGGGGCAGGATATTTACTGGGCCGCCTGGTTACCCCCATGGTCAATTCCTTTTCGAGCAGTTCTGCGAATACTTCCTATTCCGCCAGCCCGTGGATTTTCGCAGGAGCGGCGGCGTTCTCGTACATAACCGTCTGGATGGCGTCAAGCAAACCGGGCCGGATGGCCTCGCGGATCTCGCCGGTAGAGGCCGTGAAATTTGCTGGAATCAGCAATGTCAGAAAGAAGAAATCCAAAAAATCGAAGCATGGTGCAAAGCTTCATAATATGGCATTGTCTAATCTGTTCAGAAGTAAAAAAAAGCTGGTGCTGATGCTCTCTTCGCTTTCGCTAAGTATCGTCTTGTTCAGTACGATCTATACCGTCATCTCTTCTTTGGATGTTAATAAATATCTGGGAGCTTTTATATCCGGTGATTTTGTGGTTCAGAATGAAGTATTGGTCAGTATTACAGGAACGCGCAACGGCGACCCGTATAAATTATCGCCAGAGTTTTGCCGGAAATTGGGTGAGATTAATGGAGTAAAGAGCGTGGATCAAGTTTACTATCGACGTGAATTTACGCCATTGAATAACAACATCCGAGCCATTCTGAAGCCGTTGGCTACGTCTTCCAATCCAGACCCCTCGATCCCCTGGACTTTAAAGGAAGGAAAGATTCCTATTAAACTCTATGGATTAGACTCCGGTTGGTATGATCTAATGAATAAGGATGTTGTCGAAGGACTTTTTGATAAACAGAAATTCGACTCTGGAAACTATGTGTTAATTACAGAGGCTATTACACCGGATGGATCAAATCCGGCAACCTATTATCACCCGGGAGACAAAATTTCATATCATGATTTGGGTAAAAGTTATGAAGTGATGGCGGTGTTAAAGCAATACGCTCTGTATGCCGCAACAACAAAAGGCTATCCTGTGAACGGCTACAATGCCTTCCTCCCTGCTTCCGAGCTACAGAAGGAGTTACCACAAGGCAGCCAACCATCCATGAACGTTTCCGCCACGCTGCATGCCGATCCGGACAAGCTGGATGCGGTGGAGCAAGCCGCCAGGACTTTGACCGATGCCACAAATGAGCTGACTTTAAAATCAAGGGAAGATTACAAAGCAGAGCTCGGCGGATTCATCCGCATTTTTCAAACATTAGGCTACGGTCTTAGCTTTGTCATTGCCCTCATCGGTATCCTTAATTATGTGAATACGGTGCTCACCGGGGTGATCTCACGCAGGAATGAGATTGCCGTTCTGGAAAGCATCGGCATGACCAAAAAGCAGCTAAAACGCATGCTAATTTATGAGGGACTCTACAACGTGTTCTTTACCGTCCTCATCACTTCAACACTCGGGCTGCTGCTGACATATAACATTTCCAAAAGCATCACAGACGCGCTGGCCTTTATGGTATTCCGAATGAGCTGGCTGCCGTTTATCCTGCCCGTTCCTGTTTTGTTAATCATCGCTTACACGGTGACGCTAAGAGCGTACAAAACACTATCCCGGGCGACTATTGTGGAACGGCTGAGAGAAATTGAATAGCGCAGGACCAATGGTTTAAAAAAGGGCGCGGCTAAGCCACGGCTTAGCCGCTGCCCTTTTTTGCCTGCCTCCTTACTGTACTGCTAAGCTTCTTACTCCGTTACAACGACATGGTGTAGATTTCAACCGCATCTTCCCGCTGAAGCTTGCGGAAGTTCCCGAACGGACCGAATCGTATCGCCTTGTCGGCCATTGCGTCGATATGGCTTGCGTCGATATCGTAATCCGCCAAACGGCTTGGAGCGCCGATGGAATCCCAGAAGCGCCGCAGGGCTTCGATGCCTTCGAGGCCAACCTCACGGTCGCTTTTGCCGGAAGGATCTACGCCGAACACGTTCACCGCAAGCTGGCGGAACCGCTCAGGGCCTGCATCCAGGTTATACTTCATCCACTGCGGGAACAGAATCGCCAGGCCGCCGCCATGCGGGATATCATACACAGCTGACACGGCATGCTCAATATTATGCGTGGCCCAGTCTCCGGCAAAGCCCATGCTCACCATTCCGTTCAGAGCCATCGTGCCGCAGTACAGAATCGTCTCGCGCAGCTTGTAATTCTCAAGATCGTTCACCAGCTTAGAGCCGGCATCCATCATCGTCCGCAGCAGCGCTTCACAGAAGCCGTCCTGAACGGGCGTGTTGCCATCTGTGTGGAAATAATGCTCCAGGACATGCACCATCATGTCCACAACACCGTACACGGTCTGGTCACGCGGCAGAGAGAAGGTCAGCTCGGGATCGAGAATGGAGAATGCCGGGTAAGCGTAGGGGCTGCTCCAGCCTATTTTTTCCATCGTCGCTTCATTTGTGATTACCGAGTTGCTGTTCATCTCCGAGCCTGTCGCTGCGATCGTCAGAATGGTGCCGAGCGGCAGCGCTCCCTGCGGAGCCGCCTTGCGCACTGCGAAATCCCACATATCGCCTTCGTATTTCGCGCCCACAGCGATTGCCTTGGCACAGTCCAGCACGCTGCCCCCGCCGACGGCCAGAACCAGATCGATACCTTGACTGCGGCATAGATCGACGCCTTTATGTACGGTAGACAGGCGCGGATTCGGCTCTACTCCAGGGAGTTCCGTTACATTCGCGCCGATGCGTTGAAGCAGCGCGGTTACCTTATCGTATAAACCGCTTCGTTTAATGCTGCCTCCTCCATAGATAAGGAGTACACTTTTTCCGTATTTAGGAATTTCGGTGGTCAGCGCTTCAAGCGTTCCTTTCCCAAAAATCAGCCGGGTTGGATTATAAAATTGGAAATTACGCATTGGTTATGCCTCCATTATTTAGGATTAGTGCTGCATCTCTATATTATAAACCCCTAACTTTTTCCATTCAAACAAGCGGAGAGTATGTCCTGATTCCAAGCAAAAAGCCGGCTTCTCCCTAAAGAGAAACCGGCCACTCCGAGCCTGCCTTACTTATTCAATCCGCGCCAAAGCTATTGATGAAGCGTCGGAAAGCCTCCCGGCCTTCGGACGAGCATTTAAACACGCCCGCATGCTCCAGAATTTGTGTAAATTTGATGCCGACCTCGTTCCGGACAGTGCGGACGGCCTCCTCGCGATCCATTGCCGTGCCGAAGCGCCCGGTCAGCTCCGCTATCCAGTCCGCATGCTGGGCAAGCGGATGATCCGCGCCGCTGTTCAACGCTTCTAGCTCCGCCGTGTTGCCGGCGAGAATATCTGCGACTCCATCCAGCTCATTCTTCAGCCGTCCCGGTAAAATCGCCAAGCCCATGACTTCGATCAGACCGATATTTTCTTTCTTGATGTGGTGCATCTCGCGGTGCGGGTGGAAAATGCCTTCGGGATGCTCCTCGCTGGTCCGGTTGTTGCGCAGCACGAGATCCATCTCATAGCCGCCGCCTTCGCTTCGCCGAACGATGGGAGTGATCGTATTGTGGGGCTGCCGCTCGCCGCCGGCTTCGGTGAAGGCCAGAATATCGGCTGCAGGGTCGCTGTAGCTTTTCCATATTTCGTAAAGGTCGTTGGCGCATTCCAGAAGGATATCCGGATTCTCCCCATTCAGACGGATCACCGACATCGGCCAATTAACCAGCCCCAGAGTGACTCCCGCATAGTTCGGATGCTTAAAGGTCTGCAGGATAGGGGCCTTTTGAAGCGCAAAGGTATGGCGGCCTCCCTGAAAATGGTCATGCGTCAAAATGGAGCCGCCCACAATCGGAAGATCCGCATTGGAGCCGATAAAATAGTGCGGGAACTCGCTAACGAATCCCAGCAGCCGCTTCAGCGTATCCTTCGTCAGCTTCATCGGCACATGGTCGTGATGGAACACGATGCAGTGCTCGTTGTAATACACATATGGCGAGTATTGAAAGAACCATTTCTCGTTATTCAGTTCAATCGGGATCGCCCGAAGATTCTGGCGGGCCGGATGATTAAGACGTCCGGCATAGCCGATATTCTCCCGGCAGAGCAGGCATTTCGGGTACACGGGCGGCGGAAGCAGCCGCGCCATGGCGATTTCCTTCGGATTCTTCTCCGGCTTGGACAGATTGATTGTCATCTCCAGATCGCCGTATGGCGAAGGCTGCAGCCAGTAGACGTTCTTCGAAATGCGGTCCATGCGGATATAGTTGGAATCAATGCTGAGCTGATAGAACCGGTCAGTTGCGGCAGCAACGCCTTGCTCGGCGCTCAGCCGGTAAAACTCCCCGTTCACTTCCGATGGACGGGCCAGAAGAAGCCCCATGATCTTGGCATCCAGCAAGTCCCGGTACGTGTCGCTGTTCTCCGGAATCAGCCCGATTTCAAAGCCGTAATCGATCAGAACATCCAGCGGAGCCTGTGGGCCTTGCAGTTCCGTATCATCGACTTTCCCGGTATAAGGCTCGCTGAATCTGAACTGCTCCAGCAGGAGATTGCGGCTGTAATCGGTGTCGGCCGGTTCGATCAGGCGCCGGCGCGCTGCGAACAGGACGAGCTGCTCTATGGCATGAAGCGCCAGATCGGCCCCGGAAGCCGTTGTATTTTTTTCGATAACCATGATGTTGTTCTCCTTTATACCGGCTGTCATCTCTATAGGCTTCATTCAGGCTTCCCCGTACCCTTGCGGATGAGACGAATGCCAGTTCCAGGCGCTGCGGATAATCTCCTTCAGATCGGCACGCGACGGATTCCAGCCCAGCACGCTGCGGGCTTTATCGGAGGAGGCCACAAGCACGGCGGGATCGCCCGCGCGCCGCTCCTGAATGGCAACCGGAATGTCAAGGCCGGTCACTTCCTTGGCCGTCTCAATCACTTCCTTGACGGAGAATCCCAGGCCGTTGCCGAGGTTGAATACGTTGCTCCCGCTTCCGCTGCGCAGATAGGTTACAGCCCGGACATGGGCGTCCGCCAGATCGGTGACATGGATATAGTCGCGTATGCACGTACCGTCCTTGGTCGGGTAGTCGTCGCCGAAGACAGCGATGCTTTCGCGCTGCTTCAGCGCGGTCTGAAGAACGAGCGGAATCAGATGGCTCTCTGGCCGGTGATCCTCGCCGATCTTACCGCTGGCATGCGCCCCGGCGGCATTGAAGTAGCGCAGCGCCACATATTTGATGCCAAGCACCTTGTCGAACCACGACATCATCCGCTCCATCGTCAGCTTCGTTTCCCCATAGACATTGGATGGCTGGGTGCGGTCCGTCTCTTCGATCGGCACCTTCTCCGGTTCGCCGTAAGTCGCTGCGGTAGAGGAGAACACGATCTTGTTCACGCCAGCCTTCTGCATGCCTTCCAGCAGACACTGCGTGCCGTATACGTTGTTGTCGTAATATTTTACCGGGTCCTTCATGCTCTCTCCGACAAGGGAGCTCGCGGCAAAGTGAATGACCGCTTCAATCTCGTTCTCGGCAAACAGCTTGGCCAGCAGCTCCTTGTCCCGTAAATCACCCACGTACAGCTTGCCTCCCAGCAGGGATTCCCGGTGTCCTGTTACCAAATTATCCAGCACCACAACTTCCTCACCGAGGTCAAGCAGTTCCGCTACTGTGTGGGAACCGATATATCCCGCTCCGCCGGTCACCAATATAGCCATCTTTACTTCACTCCTTCCAGTTCTCTAACCCCATTACCGATGCCGCATACGTAAAATTCGCCCGTAAGACCCGTTCTATCTTTATAAGCTTTGCCCACTTCGGCGATAAACCGTTCGATATCGTCTTCATGCACCAGCGAAACGGTACAGCCGCCGAAGCCCGCGCCCGTCATCCGCGAGCCGAGCGTGCCGGGAATGCGCTGTGCTTCCTCAACCATAACGTCCAGTTCAGTGCAGCTTACCTCATACAAATCGCGCAGCGAGACGTGAGAGTCGTTCATAAGCTGTCCGAACTGTTTCAGATCATTATTTTTAAGCACCTGGACAGAGTCAAGCACGCGCTGGTTCTCTTCAACGACATGGCTCGCGCGCCGTCTGACCGTTTCATCGGCGATCTTGCCTGCATGCTGTTCGAATTCGTCCGGCTTCAATTGCGCCAGGAAACCAAGGGAAGGGATTTCTTCACGCAGCGCGGCGAGCGCCTCGTCGCACTGCTGGCGGCGTTCATTGTATTTGGAATCCACCAGCCCCCGGCGTTTGTTCGTATTGCCGATAACGAGCTTATAAGAACCGGTTATGAAAGGCACCAGATCGTATTCCAGCGTATCGCACATAAGCAGAATGGCATGATCCTCTCTGCCGTTGGCGACAGCGAACTGATCCATGATGCCGGAGTTTACGCCGACGTATTGATTCTCCGCACGCTGGGACAGCAGCGCAATTTCCACCGTATCGGTATCGCCGCCCTCCAGCGTCAGGAAAGCGAACGCCGTAACAACCTCAATGGAAGCCGATGACGACAACCCGGCGCCATTAGGGATATCTCCATGGAAGAGAAGGTCGTATCCCTGCGATACGGGATGCCCTTTTTTCTTCAACTCGACCATTACGCCAATCGGATAGTCCACCCATTCGCCGGTCTTTTCCTTGCCGATTTCGGTATAATCAATGGATAATTCATATGGAAAATTAGTTGAAGCGAACGTTACTTTACTGTCGGCTCGCGGCCGTACGATCAGTGTCGTGCCGAATTCCAGCGCCGCTGGCAGAACATATCCCCCGTTATAATCGAGGTGCTCTCCGATCAGATTGACCCTGCCCGGCGCATAGAACACTTTCTCCTCCAGGCCGCTTGTCCCGTATTTTTCAATGAATGCCGCGTTAAGCTCTTGTATACTCATTGATTCGCCCCACCCTTTCGCCCTTATCCTGCTTGGACTGAATATTCAGATGCTTCATGCTTATAGTATAATAAAATGGTTCTTTGCCAGTAATGCAATCATGTGTGTAATGTATGGATAAATGTGACTTTACCCCAGCATCAGAAAGAAAGGGATTTAGGATGGAACAAACCTATTCCGTGGCTTCCAACCCGGTCTATTACGAAGAGCAGAGCCTTCATGTACTATTCGCCGGAGAAAGCCAGACGCCGCCGCTGCACCAAGTCGGACCGAAAATCTACGATTATTTCCTGCTGCACTGCATTGAAACGGGAGCAGGCGCATTCCGCACGGAGCAGCGCACCTATGAGCTTGGACCCGGGGACTGCTTTCTCATTCAGCCCGGCCAGCTGGTCAGCTATGTATCCGACCTTGCGCAGCCGTGGAAATATAGATGGGCGGCCTTTTCCGGCACGGATGCGGGCAGGCTTGTACGCGAAGCCGGCTTCTCGCCCGAGCAGCCGGTGGCGGCGTGCGGCGACAGAAGCGTCATTCCAGAAGCGCTTGCCGGAATCATGAAGACATTCTACGCAGGCCGGGAGAGCGGTCACTTGACCTCGCTTGGGCTGCTGTATCTGACACTGGGAGAAGCGTCCGAGATGCTGAAGGACCATTCGCGCCTGCCGGGAAAGGATTCGCAGGTGAAGCGGACGGTCAAGCAGATGATTCACTATATGTCCTCCCAGTACGCCCATCCTATCTCTATTGAACAGATGTGCAAAGGGCTCGGCTATAACCGGGCTTATCTGTCGCGCATCTTCAAAGAGGACACGGGGCTGTCACCCGTTACCTATCTGCTCAAGCTGAGGATCGACAAATCACGCCAGCTGCTGCGCGAGCGGCCGGAGCTGTCGGTGGAGCAGGTAGCGGCATCGGTCGGATTAACGGACGCTCTATACTTCTCCCGCCAGTTCAAGCGCTTCTGCGGCCAGTCGCCGACGGCTTACCGCGCCGTCACGGCACGGCAGCAGGATCACTAGCCGCTGCTAGACCGGTTAACTATCGTTCCCGGTCTTCAAAATAATCTCGATCCGGTCCAGCTCCTCGTCCGTGAATTCGAGATTGGACAGCACCGCCACGTTCTCATCAATCTGGCTGACCCGGCGCCCTGAAATCGCCCGGAATGCCGTTCAGATATTTATTCGTCAGCAACCTTGCCCGAGCGGCGTAAAAGCGATGGTTCCATTCGGAGCGGTCCGAATATTTATTTTTAAACTGCCGCAGGACATTGTAATCACCGGCATGAGCGAAGACGGGGGAAACCGTCAGCCCAGCATCTCGCTTATTCTGTCCATCGCCCACCCGATCCGATCGGTAATGATCAGGTCAGCACGTGAATCGTAAGACGTCGGTTCGCCGTTGAGCAGCACGGTATGCTTGCCTTGAAAATATTGAATAAGACTGGCTGCGGGCTGCACGGTCAGCGAAGTTCCCCCGATGATGAGCAGATCGGCGTTTGCAATCGCCTGGACGGAATCAGTCAGCACCTTGTGGTCCAGTTCTTCCTCGTAAAGTACAACATCCGGCTTAATGATGCCGCCGCATTCCGGGCAGCGGGGAACGGTCTCTTCACTGCCAGTAATTGCATCCAGTCCGTAATAACGGGAGCAGCTCATACAGTGGTTGCGGTGCACGGACCCGTGAAGCTCCAGCACGCGCCGGCTGCCCGCTTTCTGGTGAAGCCCGTCGATATTCTGCGTCACGACCGCGCTCAGGCGTCCATCCTGCTCGAGGCGCGCCAGAAGCTGGTGGGCGCCGTTCGGCTGGGCATCCGGATGAAGCATCTTGCCCCGGTAAAAATCAAAAAAAATGTCCGGCTTTGATATGAAGAAGCTGTAACTTAGCATTTGCTCGGGCGGATATGGCGAGGATTTCTCCGACAGATACAGCCCCGCCGCGGAACGAAAATCGGGGATTCCGCTTTCCGTGGATGTTCCAGCTCCTCCGAAAAAGACGATACGGCTGCTTTCCTGTATCCAGGAAGCCAAGGTTTGCAATGAATCCATAGCTTGTAACCATCCTTTCTGGTGTAAAGTCATACTGAAACGGTAAGCTCGGTAAAATCGCGGACGACGGTATCGGCGTCCGCCAAATGCTCCGCCGTTCCCGCCGCCGATGAAATCCCGATGGCTAGGCGAAGACCCGCTCCCCTGCCCATCTGCATATCGGCGTTGCTGTCACCGATGACGACGGTCTCTTCAGGCAGCGTCCCCAGCTCCCGGCAGGCGGCTTCCGCCATTTCCGGAGCAGGCTTGCCTTTGACGACTCTGTCCCTTGTCACCACCGCGCCGAAATAACTGGAAATGCCGAGCCATTCCAGATGCTCGGCCGTCGTATGCGATTCATCCGACGTTACCACTCCCAGCCGAAGCGAAGCCTGCGCGCACTGCGCAAGAAAGGGCAGCAGCCCGGGCAGGGGCTTTGCGGCTCGGCGCTCGCGCAGCTCGTTCATCGCATCTTTGGCAATGCCCATCACCCGCACTATCGCGTCATTCCAGGGAACGCCCGCAGCATAGAGCTGCCAGGCCAGAATGCCGTAGGTCTGCTCCACCGTGGCCATCGGGAGCGGCCCGCCGGGATCGTACCCTGTGATCCGGCCTTTCGCATCCTGCACGGTGCCGAGCAGCAGGTTCTTATCGCCTGTAAAGCCGGCGCCAATCAGCGCCATGTGGGTCTCCATATCCCGAAGCACGGACTCCGCCCATGTTCCCCACATTTCCATCAGATCAAGCAGCGTGCCGTCCTTGTCGAACAGGATGGCTTTGCAGGGCACCGATATGCCGTTCACATGCAGTAGAGGCACTTTCGCTTCTCCCTTCCGTCCTTATGTAATTCAACCTTGCGTCCGTCCCGGCTGCTGCACAGCAGCCGAAGCTGCCGGGCCGCCTTAGGACTAACGGAGATTGTTCATCCAATCAAGCAGCGCCCGTACCGTTTCGGCCTGCTGCTGATCCTCGGAAATCGTCGCCTCTCCGTCTCCCTTTTGCGATCCATAGCTGCCGAACTGGGCGTGATTGCCTCCTTCAAGCGAATAGTACACGGTGTTGTCCGGCAGATAGGCTCTGCCCTCAAGATATTTCTTTCTGTCCAGTACCTTGTCCTCGGTGCCCAGTACCGACAGCGCCGCCAGAGTCGTCGACTTCAGACTCCCTTTCGCGTCCGGATAGGAAGCCAGAAAGAACACGCCGGCCAATTCGTCCGGGTGGCTCGCGGCAAACCGCGAAGCCATGACGCCTCCGAGCGAATGACCGCCAAGGACAAAGGACAGCTTGGGATGCACACGGATAATATCCTCCGCCGCGTCACTCCGGGTCACCGCGAGATTGAGCGGCATGCGGGCGATATAGACCGGATGTCCGGCTGCTGCCAGCCGTCTGGCCAGCGGCGCATAGGCTTCGGCCTCGACCAGATCCCCCGGATAAAATATGATGCCTGTCCCGCTCGCAGTAGAGGGCTCGAAGGAAATCCAGTTGTCATTCCGCTCCACGAGGATTCCCCTGCCGGAAATGAGGGCACTCTCGGCCTGGCCTTCCGGGGTGTAAGGCTTCAAATAGAACCAGAGAGTCCCCGCAGCAGCCGCGCCAAACGCTAACAATATAATGAGACCGCGCTTCGTACGTTTTTTAATCAAGATGTCCACTCCCAGGTATACCGCATATGCCGCTTAATTCTTAAGGAAAATTATAGAGGAATCGATACACGCAAACAACCTTCGGCCCTTGACGCATCTGGCCTTAACGGCAGTGCTCTCTTGCGCTTATTTGTGATAAACTTAACATCGCCCGGTAGAAAAAACCGGCTCTTTGTGATAGACTCTACTAATAGGAAAAACCGCTATTATTATAGAAACGGCGCCGGCCACCCTCTTTCTCATAGAGCTGGACCCTGTTCTTTCTATAACCGCGGCTTCGCGGCTCTTCAGAGAGCAGTGCGTTAATGCGGCAAAATATTGGAATTGCAATTGAATAAAGGGGGAAATTTTTAAGTATGGCAGCCAAGAAAATGCGTTCAGACATGATCACAAAAGGCTTCGACCGGGCTCCGCACCGCAGTCTGCTGCGGGCAGCCGGCGTTAAAGATGAGGATTTCGGCAAACCGTTTATCGCGGTCTGCAATTCCTATATCGATATTGTACCAGGTCATGTGCATCTCCAGGAATTTGGCAAAATCGTCAAGGAAGCGATCCGCGAAGCGGGCGGCGTTCCTTTCGAATTTAATACGATCGGCGTTGACGACGGCATTGCGATGGGACATATCGGCATGCGCTACTCGCTTCCGAGCCGCGAGATTATCGCCGACTCCCTGGAAACGGTCGTATCCGCGCATTGGTTCGACGGTATGGTCTGCATCCCGAACTGCGACAAGATTACGCCGGGTATGATGATGGGCGCGCTGCGCGTCAACATCCCGACCATCTTCGTCAGCGGCGGACCGATGAAGGCCGGCGTTGACAGCAAAGGCCGCAAGCTGTCGCTGACTTCCGTATTTGAAGGCGTAGGCGCCCACCAGGTCGGCAAAATCAACGACGCGGAGCTGCTCGAACTCGAACAATACGGTTGTCCGACCTGCGGTTCCTGTTCCGGCATGTTCACCGCCAATTCCATGAACTGTCTGGCCGAAGCGCTGGGCCTCGCCCTGCCGGGCAACGGCACAATACTGGCCGTGGCGGAAGAGCGCAAGGAATTCGTGCGGCAGTCCGCCAAGCAGCTCATGGAACTGATCAAGCTTGATCTGAAACCGCGCGACATCGTGACGAAGGAATCGATCGACAATGCGTTTGCGCTCGATATGGCGATGGGCGGTTCCACCAACACCGTGCTGCACACACTGGCGTTGGCGCAGGAAGCCGGCATCGAATATCCGCTGGAGCGGATCAACGAAGTGGCCAATCGCGTACCGTACCTGGCCAAGCTGGCCCCTGCCTCGGACATCTTCATCGAGGATGTGGACCGCGCAGGCGGCGTCAGCGCCGTGCTGAACGAGCTGCTGAAGAAGCCGGGCACGCTGTTTGGCGATTGCATGACCGTTAGCGGCAAGACGCTGGCCGAGAATGTCAGCGGACATGAAATTCAGGATACAAGCGTTATTCATACGCTTGATAATCCTTATTCCAAGGTCGGCGGATTGTCCGTCCTGTACGGCAACCTCGCTCCGGAAGGCTCGATCATCAAGGTCGGCGCGGTTGACCCGTCCGTGGGCGGCTACCATAAAGGGCCGGCAATCTGCTTTGACTCCCAAGATCAAGCGCTGGAAGGCATCGCGGGCGGCAAGGTCAAAGAAGGCCACGTTGTCGTTATCCGCTATGAAGGTCCAAAAGGCGGACCGGGCATGCCGGAAATGCTCGCCCCGACCTCGCAGATCGCCGGCATGGGCCTTGGCGCCAAGGTCGGCCTGATCACCGACGGCCGCTTCTCGGGCGCTTCCCGCGGCATCAGCATCGGACATATCTCGCCGGAGGCGGCGGAAGGCGGACCGATCGCTTTTGTCCGGGACGGCGACATCATCGAGCTGGACCTGAACAACCGGAAGATCGAGCTGCATGTCAGCGATGAGGAGCTGGAGGAACGCCGCAAAGACTGGAAAGAGTTCGAACCGAAGGTGAAGACAGGCTACCTCGCCCGGTACTCCAAGCTTGTAACGAACGCCAGCAAAGGCGGTGTGTTGAAAATCTAGTTCGAATTCTAGTTCGAATACAGCCAAAAACCTAAGACCGTGCAATAACAGCAATAAGCCCGAAGGGCGATTCGTCGATTGACGATGCCTTCCGGGCTTTTTTGTCCGCAGATTGATGTGATCAGCTCTCAACCTCACCGGTTGCGATTACATCCTGATACCAATAAAAGCTGTCTTTCGGCGTACGGGCAAGCGTATCATAATCCGTATGAACGAGACCGAACCGCATGCTGTACCCATAGGCCCATTCGAAATTGTCAAGCAGTGACCAGGCAAAATACCCTTTAACCGGAATGCCATTCGAGATGCAGCGGTGAAGCTGAAGCAGATGCTTGTGCAGATAACCGACCCGCTTCGTATCCGCTACGATTCCGTTGTCCGGCCCGTCGTTGTAGCAGGCCCCGTTCTCGGTAATGTAGATTGGAATGTCGCCGTACCGGTTCTGAATATAGCTTAGCACTTTGTAAAAGCCTTCCGGATAAATCGGCCAGCCGATATCCGTCCGGTCATACCCCATCTCCACCGGCCCGCATGCCGTAAGACCGGCGTCTTCATCGTACCTTGCCAATGAACCGGAATAATAGTTGATGCCCAGGATATCGATCTTCTCATGAATGAGCTCCATATCCCCTTTCAGGATCGGCACCTCCGCTCCCTTCTCACGGAACCATTTCACCAGAAAAGACGGATACTCGCCCTTAAACACCGGGTCCATGAACCACTCCACATACCAGCCGTTCTCCCGTTTGCAGGCTTCGATATCCTTCTTTCGGCTGCTGTACGGCTCCATCCAGGTTACATTGGGCGCATAACCGATCTCTCCCGGAAGCCCCGATTCTCTAAATTTTCGTACCGCGCTGCCGTGAGCGAGAAGCAGATGGTGGGCGACGGTAACAGCAGTCTGCAAATCCTTATTGCCTGGCGCGTGTGTTCCCTGGTAGTTGGAAAGAAACGACACGCACCAAGGCTCGTTAATCGTCAACCATTTCTTGATTTTTCCTCCCAGGCTGCGGAACAGCGTCTCGGCATAGGCGGCAAATGCATCCACCGTCTCCCTGTTCTCCCATCCCCCCGAATCCTGAAGAGATTGCGGCAGGTCCCAATGATACAGCGTGCATACAGGTTCGATTCCATTCTCAAGCAGAGCGTCAACGAAAGCATGATAGAACTCAAGTCCTTTGGCGTTAACCTCTCCCGTGCCTGCCGGAAAAATACGCGGCCATGCGATGGAGAACCGGTATGATGTGATTCCGAGTTCCTTCATCAGGGCGATATCCTCAAGGTACAGATGATAACTGTTGCAGGCGACATCCCCATTGTCCATGTTGTCTACCTTGCCTGGAATGCGGGAAAACGTATCCCAAATCGACATCCCTCTTCCATCTTCATTGTAAGCCCCTTCAATTTGATATGCAGCGGTTGCCGCTCCCCAGACAAAATCTTGTGGAAACTGTACGGTTCTCATTGGTATGACCTCCTATTGGAATTAGGCTGACAAATAATACGCCGACACTTCTATATTACATTTTTGGAGAGTCGATGAGAATGATATTTATTTGTTTTTTGAAACAAGTCCATGAATCGGCCGTACAAAATGTTTAAATGCCGGTGGTCGCGGTCTCGTCCGGGACAAAAGAAGGCCCTCCTCCGGCAAAGCGCCGCCGGCTCCGCCGCAGCGGACCGGATCAACGTCTGCAAGAAAGGGCCTGTTGTGGCGAAAATGGAATCAATGGGCGTGAGCGCCGGGAAATTCCTCTGCCGCCATATCATCCTCAAGTACCGCAGCGGCATCTTGCCGCTTGCGCAGCTTCGTCCCGGTACACTTTTGTCCATAGTGATCGAGCAGTTGCGACACCGGCATCAGGATCATTTTGGGGACGAGCGCCTCGCTCCGTTCTTTCAGCCTCGCACCGCCAGCCGGGTGAATGACGCTGAGAAGGACGCTAAGATAGAACTTCGTAAGCCGGGCAAACAGCCCCTCCGGCAGATCCTTGACGGTAAAGCCGAACTTCTCCGGCCCCCGGTTAATCATGGTGACACCGTACAATGCCTTCACTTCCGCAAGCGACTCGTCGCCGGCGATAATCTCGGCGAGAACCGGCAGATCCTGATCCATCCGCCGGATCATCCGGATGGCGAGCTGCGCTGCGGAACGGGACTGTATGCCGAGCTCAAAGAGCTGCCGGTTGTCGACATGAATCTCAATGATGCTGTCGCCCTTGCTCAGCGTCATTCCGCGGTCCAGCGAAATCGCCTGTCCCTGGTATTCCCGAAGACGGTAATGCAGAAACGGCAGGTTTGGCGTTACGGTCCGCAGGCGGAACATGAGCCGGAAGCACCGCTCCCAAGTTAGCCATGCTCCGACGAGCAGCCGCTTGCCAAAGGACAACCGGAGGAGCGGAGATTTCTCCGCAGCCTTAATCATATCGTCGACCCGGATGCTGCGCAGCCCCCGTCTCTTGGCTTCTTCCAGAGTTCGTTCCAGTGCGATAAGCATTTGCTCCGGCGCCTCGGGATCGGCCCCCAGCGTCAAGCCGCAGTCATGCAGCAGCATGACTTCGCCGGGACCCAGGCGTGCCAGCATTTTTTCCGTCAGCCGCTCCGTCCCAAGATTTTGGCGCCAATCGCCGAACATCGCCGACCATAGCACGATTTTGACATGACGGCGCTTCGAGAAATCGAACAAATTGACGATACCCCAAGGCGGACGGTAGTACGTGCTGCGCTCGCCGGTAACTCCGTAAATAATATCGTTGGTGCGCTGAATTTGCTTGCGGACGGTGCTCGGGCGCATCAGCCAGTTGCTCTTGTGGATGTAGTTATGAATACCGATAAGATGGCCCTCGTCATGCATGCGCCGAATCAGCTCAGGATGCCTCTCCGCATGGGAACCGACCACAAAAAAAGTAGCCTTGGCACCATACTTACTGAGCAGATCAAGCAGTCTTGGCGTATACTTCGGGTCGGGCCCGTCATCGAATGTGAGGGCAAACTCCTGTACCCCGGATCCTTTTCGGAAGACGCGGTAACCGAAGAGCCGGCTGATAATGCCGGGAATAAAAGCATAAAATGTCGAGATGTAGAACAACCAGAGCAGCAAAGTCTCCATTTTTCTTCCCCGCTTTTCTCCAGAGTTGACTTTAGAGCCGCTCTTACGTCTGCCAGCTGCCAGGCGGAATGCGGCTAAAGTGAGTATCTCCCGCCTAAGTGCGGACGTGAAATCAAAACATCACTCCCTATTTTACCACAGCTGTCAAAGAAAAAGACGGTTTTTTGGTAAAATCGTGTACAATGGAATACAGGTCAGTGCAAGAATGAATTCAAACTGTAAAGGAGTCGTTAAATCCATGCTGCCTCTGTACAAAAAATACTGGCGTACCTTTTTCGATATCGGGCTGCTCGTGCTAACCGTCTACCTGGTCATGCTCGCCTTCAGCAAGCTGTACCAGTTGGCCGCTCCCGTGTTCCTCTCCTTCTTCGTGTTCATGCTCATCGAGCCGCTGGCGCGTTTCTTGAACCGTAAGGGGCTGCCCAAGTCGTTCGCCTCCGCGATCTCCGTGCTGCTGTTCCTGATCCTGCTGCTGGGGACGCTGTTCGGCGCGGGGCTGCTGATCGCATCGCAGGCGCTGCAGTTTCAGGATAACCTTCCCCATTATACATATGTAGTGCAGCAGCATTTTATGGAGCTCACCACCTGGCTTCAGCAGAAAATCGAGAATCTCCCGCCCAATATGACTGAGAAGCTGAACGGCTATTTCAAAAGCGCCACTAATCTTCTGTCGGGCTGGCTTATTGTTTTCTTCAAATATATGATCGGCGTTCTCGGTACGTTCTCTTCGTTTATGGCCAATTTCGGAGTCGCCATCATTCTCGCATTCTTTCTCAGCATGGAGATCAAGGATTGGCGGCGGATCGCCCATGACAAAATGCCGAAGACGTTCAAGACGGCCTACCATTTCCTGCAGGGCAACGTCTTTAAAGCTATCGGCTCCTATTTGAAGGCGCAGCTGATCCTGATTTCGATTACGTTCGTCATAGTACTGGTTGGCCTCTTCATCCTGCGGTCCGGAAACGAACTCACAATGGCGCTCGTCTGTGCGGTGTTCGACGTGCTGCCGCTGCTCGGCGTGTCGTCGATTCTGATCCCCTGGATCATCTATCTGTTCATCATCGGCAACACCTCGCTTGCAGTCGGGCTTATCATCCTGCTGGCCGTCGTCCTGATCGTCCGCCAGCTGCTGGAGCCGAAAATCACCGGCAACTCCATCGGTGTCTCCTCGGCATTCCTCATGCTGTCCTTTGTTATCCTGTCGACCTCGGCCTTCGGTATGGCGGGACTGATTCTGTCGCCCATCCTGCTTATTCTGATTAAAGAGCTGCTGCAGCAGGGCTATCTTCAGCAGTGGATTTCCCTTCCGCAGGAGGAATTCATCGTGTCTCCGTTCGCTTATAGCGACGGGAACGGAGCTGCGGAAGATGTTTCTGCCGCGAAAGGCGATGCAGATATCAAGCATGAGGGGACTCGGCCAGCAGGTCCATGACTTCGCCGAACAATCGGGTCGCGGTGTGGGAGCTTCCCGGAGCCGCGTTCTTGACCAGCACCGCAACCGCATATTTGGGCAGCTCCGCCGGACCGAAGCCGATGAACCATTGATTGTTGCGCGAAAGACCATTGACCATAGTCTGCGCCGTGCCGGACTTGCCCGCAAGCGCCCAGCGCGCGCCGTGCAGCGGCTGTCCGGTGCCTTCCGTCACTACCCGGCGCATCCAGGACCGCAGCAGCTTCGCGGTTCGCTCCGAGATGCGCCCTTCGGCGGCGGGCGCCAGATGCGGGGGCAGGTCCATCAGCTTCTGCCCATTGGCAAAATCGACTTCGTGCAGGATTCGCGGCGCGCGAACCTCACCGCCATGCAGCAGCGTGACGGCCAGGTTGGCGGCCTGCAGCGGCGTCACCCTGGAGTCGCGCTGGCCGATGGCCGTCTGCACCCTGGCTCCCCCGTCACCCGGGAGCAGCGTCCGAAAGACGGTTCCGCGCTGTTCGCCGTGAAGCGGCTGCAGCATCGGCAGGCCGAGAACCTTCTCCTGCCTCCAACCGATGTCCCTGCCGATGCCCAGCGAGAGCGCCGCCGCCTGAAGCTGACTCGCGGTCAGCCGCTCCGCAAGCGTGGCGAATACGGTGTTGCAGGACAAGGCGAAGCCTTGTTCCAGCGTCACTGCGCCATGCCCGGCCTCTTTATGGCAGGACAGTCCGTATCTGCCGTAGGCTCCGTGGCAGTGGAACACCTCGCCGGGCGAAGTCACCCCAGCTTCCAGCGCGGCGGCGGCGGTGACGATTTTGAAGATCGAACCGGGAGCCGCCGCTTGCAGCGCCCGGTTGTTCCATTCTCCGCCCTGCGGAGAAATGTCCTCCGGATCGTAGAACGGCAGCGACACCATCGCCGTTACATCGGCGGATTCCGCGTCCAGCACGACGACTGCGCCTTCCTTCACCCCGTCCCCCTGCGCCAGCTTTTCGATGGCTTCCTGAAGACGGCGGTCGATGGTTGTGCGGATCGACAGCGGATAATAAGGATTGGACGGTGTCCGCACCGTCAGCCCGCTGCCGGGCAGACGCTTCCCTTTCGCATCGACTCTAGCATATACTTCGGTATGTCCGATCCCGCGCAGCAGGGGCTCCAGTGTCTTCTCAAGTCCAGTCGTTCCTTCCAGCGGCACCCTGAGTTCTGAAGGCTCATTCTTTGGGGCGAATGCTTCCTCATCGCCATCCACTCCTGCCGCTTTCTTCGGTACAGCTTCGGACAAATGGCCGAGCCACTGCCGCCCCGTAAGGCTGCCGCCCGGCCTGCGGGCAAACGGCATCACCCGCACGCCGTCAATGCCAAGCCTGCTGATTTCGTCCGCCTGCTGCTGCGAAAGCGCAAGCGGTCCCCCACCGGACTTTGCGGGCCACAGGAAAGGCTGTGCCAGCTTCTCTCTTTTTGCCTCAAGCTGTTCATAAGGTACGCCGAGGACCTTTGCCAACCGGCGAAGTGAAGCGGTATCCCCGTCTTCGTCCGTCATAGGCTGTCCACCCTCCTGCGGAAAAAAAGCCGCCGTCCAGACCGTTTCTCCGGCCAGCGGCAGACCATGGCGGTCATACAACCGCCCCCGCCCGGTATCGAGCACAATCTCCCGTTCGCTCTGAATCTGTGACATTTTGGCAAGAGGGTACTCCCCTCCCGGAACCTGGCGCCCGCTAGTAACGAACTGCAGCCAGGCTAGCCGCAGCGCAAGCAGAGCAAAAGCGGCGGCTAGAAAATAGATAGCGGCATACATTCGCTTCTTACGTTGATGACGTTTATTCTGCATCTTTCTGCCTCCGGACCCGGAATTTTTCCTATTATGCCCAGTGCGCGAAATAAGATGCTTAATTGGCGGATGATATGCGCAAAAGAGCCCTTCGCGGCGGCGAAAGGCTCCTCCAGATCGACTATTTATATCTTGAACAGCGCCAGCTTGTCCTTCAGATTTCCGGAGACGCTCTCCAGGTTAGCTGACAGCGTTACGAGCTGATCGCTCACGTTCTGCTGCTCGCTGCTGAGCGAAGCCACCTCTTCCGAAGTCGCGGATGATTCCTCGGCTACGGCGCTGACATTGCCCATCGCTTCCGACAGCTCAATCTGCGCATCCTTCAAGCTGTCGATAGACACGGTTACCGATTGAAGACTGGACACAAAGCTGTCCATTTGCCCGCGCACCGATACAAAGATTTCTCCAGTGCTCTTCACAGAGCTCATCTGCTCGGCGAACAGCGGCGTCACCTCGGAAAGCACGTTCATCGTCTCATTCATTTCGTTCATAATCTTGTCGGTGATGCCCGCTACCAAAGCGATAGATTCCCTGGTCTGATCCGCCAATCCGCGAATTTCGTCAGCTACCACCATGAAGCCCCGTCCGGCCTCACCCGCCCGCGCCGCCTCAATCGTTGCGTTGAGCGATAAAATATTCGTCTGCTGCGTAATATTTTTCATCACATCGAGCACCTTCAACACGGACATGGCGGTTTCCTTCAGATTGTCCACTTTCTCTACGAGCGCTTTGGTCATATCACCGGTGCGGCCGGTCTGCTTCATCAGCTCTTCAAGCTGCTCCGCACCCCTGCCGCTCGACTCGCCCACCATCCGAGCTGCTGTATCCATTTCCTTGTTGGCAAGGATGACGTGCTCCATCTGGCGCGACAATACGGCGGTGAGATCATTGCCTTTTTCGGCTTCTATGGCCAAGCTGCCGGCGCCTTCCGCGATTTCTTCGGTAGCGACCGCAATATCTCTGGCGGAATCCGCCGTCTTGCGGGATGCTTCCCCGAGCTCACATGCCGTCTCCAGTACCTCACGGGCCGTTTCCGTTGTCTGGGAGACCAGCTCCGTAATGCGTTCCATCATCAGATTAAAAGAAGCCGACAACTGGCCGATCTCATCCGAGGATGTATAGGGTGTCCGTACCGTCAAGTCTCCCTTGGCGCCTACGCCCATCAGATCCTTAAGCCGCGCGAGCGGGCGGGCAATCATGCGCACCATCCATACGCCAAGCAGCAGCGCCAGCAGAGCAGCTGCACCGGCGGCGAGATAAGTAGTGAAGAGAATCGGCTTCGCGTCCTGTACAAGCTCGTTGGTCGGAATGATGCCTGTTAGCTTCCAGTCGGCTTTCGCAAGCGGGCTGAAGACAGCCAACAGACCATTGCTGCTGGCGTCTTCGGCTTCTATGCTGTTGTTATTGGCTTTGCTGTCCTTGATAAATGCGTACTGTGATGCTTTTCCGTCCTCCTCTTTGACCGAGGAAGCAATAACGGTCCCTTCCGGAGAAACAAGCTGAACGTGTGAGCCGTTCCCCAGCTTGACGCTTTGAAAAGCGTCTTCAAACAAGTCCTTTTTAAGCTCGATCAGAATAACGTAACCCGCCTGGCCATTCATATCCTTGATTCTGCGGACAACAGCGACATTGGTGCTGCCTTTCACGCCGGCACTCATCGGGAACCAGAAGAACTGCTGGTTGGCTGATTCTTTGGCAAACCACGGTTGATAGCTGTCGGTATTAGCAACGGCTTGTTTATACCAGTCCGCAGTCCGTATGTCGTTCTTGACCAGATCGCGATTGCCGCTTGAGATAATCTGCAGTTTTTCGTTTTCTGGAATCAGGGAAAAGCTTACAATATTGGAATCCGAGGTCGTCTGGTTGCTCAGCTTTTTGCCGATATCATCATTTGCCACAAACTGCTCATAATTGGATGAAGCGTTTTCAAGAGTGGTAAGCTGCTCCTGAATTTGCGGATCGAAGAATACTTGCAATGCAAGCGTCTCATACTGGTTCAAAATAATGTCAAGCTTCTCGGCATTTTGGATAATCGTCTGGCGGTTGGCTTCGGATACGTTATCTTTAATGGTGTCCCTGGCCTTGGTATAAGACATCAGTCCCAGACCCAGCACCACGACGACAATGGAAGATAGAAAAATAAGAAACAGCTTTACGCCGACCGACTTGGCGGGATTTACCTTTTTGAATTGCCGGACGGTTCTCTGCAGCCATTGTTTTAAGTTCGTCTTCGCTGTCTCCATCCGGTTCTGCACGGATTCGCTGCTGTCCATCTGACCTGCTTTTACCCGTTCTTGACGCCCATTTCTCTTTCTCTCCTGTTTAGGAGCTCCCATTCAGATCACCTGCCCGATGAATTTGCAAAACGTTATGTAAGCGATGTCTTTTATATCGGCAGGCTGGCGGAAATATCTTATACCTGTTCCAAATTTTTTATGTCTTTAGTCCTAATCCTCATAGGGCGGCAAAAAAAACCGGGCGCTTCCCCTGATTACAGGAACACGCCCGATTCAATCATATAAACGCGGCCATAGCTTATTTCTTTTTCCGCATCATATCAAAATAAGCCACCGGCTGTTCAACCTTCATCCGAATATGCTGCAAGGGATGGCGGGCTGCATCTAGCGGAACGCCCTGTTCATCCTGAAGCTCGCCCACAATTTGCTTGAACGGAAGGCGGTCCGGTCCGAAGAACTCCACCTCCTGGCCGGGTTTGAAATGATTGCGCTGCTGAATCAGCGCCATACCTGTCTCTGCGTCATAGTCCAGCACGAGGCCGGCAAAATCATACGGCGCGGCTTTTTCTTCCGGCTCGTAAATATGATCCTCATGATCCGGCGTATCATAGAAAAATCCCGTGTTCAGCGGACGGTTGGCTGCTTTGTTCAGCTCGTCCAGCCACTCCTGCTTCAGCTCGTAATGCTCGGGATCGGCCATATAGGCGTCGATTGCCTTGCGGTAAGCATTGACCACGGTAGCAACATAGTGGATCGACTTCATCCGTCCCTCGATTTTAAAGCTGTCTATGCCAGCCTCGATCAGGTCGGGAATGCTCTCCAGCATGCAGAGATCCTTGGCGCCCATCGAGAACGGATTGTCCTCCGGCTGATGCAGCGGAAGCTGCGTAACGCCGAGCTCCAGACGCTGCGGAGACTCTCCGGCACTTTGCTCCTCGGAGACCCAGACTTCCCCTGGACGGGCATCCTCGAACAAATCATATTTCCACCGGCATGACTGGCAGCATCCCCCGCGGTTCGAGTCACGATCCGTAAAGTGGTTGGACAGTACGCAGCGGCCGGAATACGAAGAGCACATCGCTCCATGGATAAAAGCCTCGATTTCGATATCGACATGCTCCTTGATCTCGGCAATCTCCTGAAGGCTCGTTTCGCGGCCCAGCACGACGCGCGGCAGCCCCTCTTCCTTCCAGAAGGCTACGGCCTGCCAATTCAGCGTGGACTGCTGGGTGCTGAGATGCACCTCAAGACCCGGGACGGTCCGCAGGGCGATGTCCACAATCGCAGGGTCTGCCACAATGATTGCAGCTATTCCGACCTCGTACAGATTGCGCAGGTACTCTTCGATCCCGGCGATATCTTCGTTATGGGCGTAAATATTGGTCGCCACAAATACTTTGGCGCCGTATTTCTTGGCGAATTCCACGCCTTCACGCATTTCCTCAAAGCTGAAGTTGTCCGCATTCGAGCGCAGGCCGTACTTCTGCCCGCCGATATATACCGCATCCGCGCCATAATGCACGGCGAATTTCAATTTTTCCAAATTTCCAGCCGGAGCCAGGAGCTCCGGTTTGTCCAAGCGGTAACGCTTGCCTTTATATTGCGGCTTGGCCACAGTGTTCATACCTTTTCTCCCGTCCTCTTCATTTAAGAAAGAATTTCATTCCAATCAATAAACCTGCTCTTTATAAAAGAAACCGAAGGTCAGCTCCCGCTCCGGGTCCTGCAGCGCCCGTACGGTATCCAGCCACTCCTCTTGAAACGCGTAACCCGCAGGGTCTTGGGCATACGCGTCGATCGCCTGGCGGTAAGCCTTGATTGCCGCAACATTGTAAGCGGCCGGCTTGAGCAGCCCTTCAATTTTGAAGCTGTGAACCCCCGCCTCCATCAGTATATGCAGATCTTCCAGTATGCAAAGATCATCCGAGCTCATGATATGTGTGCCGTTCACATCTTCATAGATCGGGAATTTCTCATCGGGACGCTCCGCCTCGACCAGAAACAGACCGCGTTCTTTGCCCATGCTTCCGCCATCTACCGGACGCCCCTGATGGGCCATATAACTCTCCACCAGTTTACGCTTGGAGTGATAAATATTGGTCATTCCATGCACTTGAACCTGGGCCTCCACTTCGAGGCTAGGGACCATTTCCGTGATCTCGTCCATATTCAGCTCTCGGGCCAGAACTACACGGGAAGCGCCTTTGCGCCCCCAATAATTGGCCGTCGCGTAATTAGTGGACGTCATCTCCGCGTTCCAGTGAAGCTTAAGGCCGGGCGCTTCACGCCGAGCCGCGGCCAGTACGGCCGGATCACCGAACTCGGCAGCATCCACGCCGATCTCCGCTATGGCCTTGATATAGGCCGGAAGCTCACCCAGCAGCCGGTTCGGCATCAGCCCTCCGAGCCCGGCATATATTTTGCGGCCGCGTTCATGGGCCATTGCCACTACCGCCGCCGTATCCTCCAGACTGAAATGTCCGGCCAGCCGCATGCCGAACCGGTCATCGCCGATCAGAAGCGCATCGGCTCCGGCATCCAGCAGCGCGGCTGCTTCCGTAAGGGAAGCGGCCGTCGCCAGCAGCTCCGGTTTGCTCTTCATCATGTATCCTCCTGTGGGCGCATCCGGCACAATCAGGCGCCGGACGGCATCTCAATTATAACGAAATCACTGCATCGTTTTTTCTAAAATATGAACGGATAAGGACGGCTTATTTCGCTGCTGCCTGGCTTTTTTTGATATTGGCTAAATGCTCCTTGTACGTCTTAGCGAATAAATGGGCCTGGCTTCCGTCCTTCTTCGTGACGTAATAATAATAATCCGAGGTCTCCGGCTCAAGCGCCGCCTTAATGGAGGCTAGACCCGGGCTGCAGATCGGTCCTGGCGGCAGGCCGGTATTCCGGTACGTATTATATGGGCTCTCGACTTCGAGATCCTTATACAGCAGTCTTTCCTTAGGCTGGGCAAGCAGATACTGGACGGTAGCGTCGATCTCAAGCTTTTGTCCTTTATTAAGCCTGTTGTAAATAACTCCGGCCACAAGCGGACGCTCGCTGTCCACAACGACTTCACGCTCCACCAGGGAAGCGACGGTCAGCAGTTCATGCAGAGTTAATCCGCGATCTTTAAGACGGGTCTGCCAACCCGAAATGCTGTCCAGCCTCTTCTGCAGCTCCTCCATCATCTTCTCGACAATTTGCTGCGGCGTGCTGTCTTTGACAAGCTCATACGTCTCCGGGAACATATAGCCCTCCAGCCGGTGGCGAATATCCTTTTCCTGCGGAATGCTTAAAATGTCTGTCTCCTTCAGCTCCGCCCCCGTATCTATCTGCGACAAAAAAAGAGAGGCGTCCTTGCCCCAGGCCTGAGCGAGCCTGTCCGCAATCTGCTTCGCCGTATACCCTTCAGGAATGGTAAAGACGACGGTTTCCTTCTTCACCACATCTCCCGCGTTCAAGCGGGTGATCAGATTGTCATAAGTTGCGCCGGGAGCGGCGCTGTAAGTCCCTGCCTTGAACTGCGATCCTTCGTTCGTCCACTTCAAATAGCCTTTAAACAAAAGAGCGCTGCGGATAATCCCCTTACTCTCCAAAAGGTCGGCAATTTCCAAGCTGCCCATGCCTTTTTCAATGGTAATGTTTACAGCGGGCCCTGACGGTTCCACCGGTTTCATACCATTCCATATATACCAAATTCCTGCACCCGCCACAGCGATAAGCAGCAGCAGGACAATCAACAGATTGCGGATGACGGACTTCAAACATTCTCCTCACTTTCCGACTATAAATATAAAATTGTATTCATTTAAATTCAATAGATATTTTGAAAATCGCTTATTTTTTTCAAGCAAAAAGAGCGCGGAATGCTCCGCCCTCCCCTGCTTGTGGCTGCGTTCAACCGGCCCGAGGGCCGAAAGCGGCTAGCCGTATATGCTTACACTTCGTCGTCCGGAAAAGTCAGCTCGTCATACAGCTCCGAGATATCTTCCCATTCGTCGTCGTCTTCAATACTCTCCAGCTCTGGCGGACCGCCTTGGGAAACAACGATGCGCAGGATTTCCCGCTCCCCATCCCTTTCCGAATCTTGCAGCACCGCGTAGCCGCGGCCTTGCACTTCAAATTCGGCGATGATTTGATGCACGGAAGCCTTACCGTTCTCGTCTTCCAGTTCCACGGTCTCTCCATAGGCGTCTTTCAGCCTGGAAGTCCATACCGCTTGGCCGGCAGAAAACTCAGTCATTCCCTGCTCCTCCATCCAGCTCGTCAACCAGAGTGTTGAAGGTCTCCTCGACAATCGCCCACTCCTCATCATCTTCGATCATGAAGAGCTGCAGGTCTTCTCCGTCTTCTTCATAGCGGAATGCGTATACCTCGTCGGCTTCCTCGTCCTCGGAATCGAGCGGCACCACCATCATATACTTGGAATCGGAGCCGTCGACCTCGAACTTCATGATAACCTCGAATTCCTCTTCGTTGCCTTCATCATCGGGAATATAAATAATCTCCGGTTCCTCATCCATGCCGATCTGCTCGTTTGCCATCTGTGCGCACCCCTCACCTTTTACTGTTAGCATCCAAAAAATTTTGCAAAATCAGAACTGCGGCCATCTTATCCACAATTCCTTTGCGCTTCTTGCGGCTGACATCGCCTTCAATCAGCACCCGCTCAGCAGATACCGTCGTCAGGCGTTCATCCCAAAGGTGTACGGGCAAACTCAGCGTCTCCCGCAGCTCGTTTGCAAATTCAATGCAAATCTCGCCGCGGGGGCCCACTGTGCCGTTCATATTCTTGGGCAGGCCGACTACAATCTCGGATACTTCGTATTCCTCGATCAAGCGACGGATTCGCTCCATCTCACTTCCGTCCCGGCGGCGTTCGATGGTCTCCAGTCCTTGAGCGGTCCAGCCAAAAGCATCGCTTACGGCTGCGCCGATCCGGCGATCCCCGTAATCCAGACCGAGTTTCCTCATTTGACCTTATCCGCCGGCTGATTGGCAAGGTAGAACCGGACCAGTTCCTCAATCAGCTCGTCACGTTCTTTCCTCCGGACCAAACTTCTCGCATTGTTGTGGCGCGGGATGTAAGCCGGATCACCGGAAAGAAGGTAGCCAACAATCTGGTTGATCGGATTATAATCCTTCTCCACCAGGGCGTTGTGAACGGTAAGCAGGATCTCGCGGGGAGATGCCTCTTTCTCGTCGCCCTTCACATTGAATTTGACCGTTTTGTCCATGGAGTCCATTTGTGACACCTTCCTTCTGCGCAGTCAATGCTTGACGGGGCCTTCGCAAAGTTGCTGCATTACTATATATTTGTATCTCACCCCATCATAACATATTCACGATCAAACAAGAAAATCCTGCCGGAATATAGCGCTTTTTTGAGCTTATGCTCATGAATAACGCCAAAATAAAGGATTGTATGCAGAGAAGGCGCGAAAAAAGGCAGGGCCTGTCCGCTTAAGGGCGGCAAAGTCCCATACCACTTGCACAGCCCACTCTGTCCACCGACAGGAGCGTCACCATTGAAGAGGCCCTGCAAACGATCAGGCCCGTAACCGGAGCCTTAGACTGTCGCCTGCCGGAACCCAGGCGGGAGCCCAGCTGCTGGCTAAGCGCCCGCGAGAAATATTTCCCGGAGCGGCAGATTCCAGGCCGGACCCGCTTGCGGGCTTTCTGCTTAACCGGCTAATCAGCCCTGGGCGGCCACCAGCTCTTCCGCTTTCGCCAGCGCGGCCGCGAGCTTGGAAGCGTCCTTGCCGCCAGCCTGCGCCATATCCGGGCGGCCGCCCCCGCCGCCGCCGCATACCGCTGCGACTTCCTTCACCAGCTTGCCGGCATGATAGCCCTGCTTCACCAGCGTCTGCGGAACCGCGACGACAAAGTTCACTTTGTCATCCATGGCGGCGCCCAGCACGATGACCGCCGCAGGCAGCTTCGCCTTCAGCTCGTCGGCCATCGACCGCAGCGCGTCCATGCTGCCGGCCTGTACGGAAGCCGTCAGCACCTGTACTCCGCTGCCGACCGTCTTCACGCTGCTCGTCAACTCGGCCGCGGCAGCGGCGCTGAGCTTCGATTGCAGCGACTCGTTCTCGCGTGCAAGCTCGCGCACCTGGCCGCTCAAAGCCTCGATCCGCTTCGGCACGTCCGGAAGCGACGATTTCAGCAGCGCGGCAGCCTGCTTCAGCACGTCGAGCTGGCTCTCCGTGTACTGGTAAGCGTAACGGCCGGTCACTGCTTCGATCCGGCGCACGCCGGAGCCGATGCCGCTCTCGCTGACCAGCTTGAAAATGCCAATCTGCGACGTATTGCTCACATGGCAGCCGCCGCACAGCTCAAGGCTGTAATCGCCGACCTGCACTACGCGGACGATATCGCCGTACTTCTCGCCAAAGAGTGCCATTGCGCCCATCGCTTTGGCTTCGTCAATCGGTTTGTTTTCGATCACGACGTCTAATCCGCGCCAGATCTGCTCATTGACCTTATGCTCGATTTGCGTCAACTCTTCCGGCGTAATCGCGCCGAAATGCGAGAAGTCGAAACGCAGGCGCTGCCCTTCCACAAGCGAGCCCGCCTGATTAACGTGACTGCCAAGCACTTCCTTGAGCGCTTTATGCAGCAGGTGGGTAGCCGTGTGGTTCTTCACGACATCCTCGCGTTCCGAACGGTTCACTTCGGCGCGGATCGTATCGCCCACTTTCAGCTCGCCGGATTCCACCGTCACCAGATGAACATGCTGGCCGCGCGGCGCTTTAAACAGTCCGTTAACCTTCGCGGTAACGGAGCTGCCCGTCAGTACGCCATGATCGCTTACTTGGCCGCCGCTTTCAGCATAGAACGGAGTCGACTCCAGAATAACCTGTGCTTCCGCACCCTCGCCTGCGATGTCCACCAGTTCGTCGCCGACGACAATCGCGGCGATTTTCGTTTCGGCTACGAGGTCATTATATCCAACAAACTGGCTTTTAACCGTCAGTTCGGACAACGCGCCGCCCTGCACCTTCATGCTGCCGCTGTCGTGGCGGGCTGCTCTTGCCCGGTCGCGCTGCTCCTGCATCGCCGCGTCGAACCCTTCACGGTCGACTTTCAGCCCCTGCTCGGCAGCATAGTCTTCCGTCAGGTCGAACGGGAAACCATAGGTGTCATACAGCTTGAAAGCATCCGCTCCGCTGATCACGTTCACACCGTCTGCCTTCGCCCGGTCGCTGATTTCGCCGAGGATCTCCAGGCCGTCGGACAGCGTTTCATGGAAGCGATCTTCCTCCATACGAATGATTTTGGCAATATATTCGCGGTTCTCCACCACAGTCGGATAGTAGACGCCCATAATGTCGCCCACAACGGTCGTCAGCTCATACATGAACGGACGGTCGAGGCCCAGCGTCTTGCCGTAGCGCACCGCGCGGCGCAGCAGACGGCGGATAATATAGCCGCGGCCTTCATTGGAAGGCAGCACGCCGTCGCCTACCGCGAAAGTCACGGTACGGATATGGTCGGAGATGACTTTCAGCGCAATATCCTGCTCCAGGTTATCCTTGTAGTTTACGCCTGCAAGCTTGGCCGTCGTTTGAATGATCGGCTGGAACAGATCGGTGTCGAAATTCGAATCCACGTCCTGGAGGATGGAAGCGAAACGTTCAAGACCCGCGCCGGTATCGATGTTCTTGTTCGGAAGCGGCGTATAGCTGCCGTCCTTGTTATGGTTGAACTGCGAGAATACGAGGTTCCACACTTCAAGGTAGCGTTCGTTCTCGCCGCCCGGATACATTTCCGGGTCCGACATGTCGCTGCCGTAGGCTTCGCCGCGGTCATAGAAAATTTCCGTGCAAGGTCCGCAAGGCCCTTCGCCGATATCCCAGAAGTTGTCTTCCAGCTTGATGATGCGCTCTGCGGGCAGTCCGATTTTTTCATTCCAGAACTTGAACGCTTCTTCATCCTCGGGATAGACGGTAACCGCAAGCCGATCCGGATCGAAGCCGATCCACTCCTTGCCCGTCAGGAATTCCCAGGCCCAAGTAATCGCTTCTTCCTTGAAATAGTCGCCGATGGAGAAGTTCCCCAGCATTTCAAAAAACGTATGATGCCGGCGCGTCTTGCCGACGTTCTCAATGTCGTTCGTGCGGATACACTTCTGTGAGTTTGCAAGACGCGGATTTTCCGGCTTCACGCGTCCGTCGAAATAAGCTTTAAGCGGCGCCATGCCCGCATTGATCCACAAGAGGGATGGGTCATTGTGAGGGACGAGCGACGCGCTAGGCTCGATTTTATGGCCTTTGCCTGCAAAAAACTCCAGCCATTTGGAACGGATTTCACTTGCTTTCATCTAAATACAGCTCCTGTCAGTTAAAATTAGAACAAAAAAACGCCCCTGAATGATTCAGGGACGATTGATATCGCGGTACCACCCTGGTTATCGCCCGTTAGCGTCTTTGGCATCTTGTAAAGATACTTCAGACACGCTGACAGCGAGCGATCGCCTTGTTACGGCCGTTAACGGGACCATCCGGCGGGCTTGTACCCGCACTCCGAAATCAGCTTTCCGCCGGCCCGTCTTCCGGATTCTCGCAGCCGCCTGCGTCACTCGCAAGGGAATCCGTTCTCTGGTGAAGCCTAGTTTCCGGCGTACTTCATTTCATCACTGTATTCATAGCTATGAAGTTAACGCATTTTAACATTATCAGTATATCCATGCCCTTCGTTCCTGTCAATTGCCTTGTTACAGCACCGCTGAAGAGCCTCCGTCAATGTTCACCGACGTTCCGGTAACATATGACGCCGCATCGGATACCAGGAACGCGATCACCTTAGCTGCCTCTTCCGCATCGCCGATTCTCCCCAGAGGGATACCGTGGCGCGGATCGGCTGAGAACTCCTCCCAGATTAAGTTAGGAGCGGCCTGCTTCCATTTCCGCTCGATTTGGTCGCTTCGGATAAGGCCGATGCATACCGCATTGACGCGAATGCCCGCCCCGGCCAAATCCTTGCTCATCGCTTTGGTCAGCGCAAGTCCCGCGGCGCGGCTTACGGACGTTGGCAGAGAAGCAGCGGACGGAGCCTTGCCTTTAACGGCGGTGACATTAACTACGGCTCCGCTGCCGGCCTTCCGCATATATGATATTGCCGCCCGCGCGCAGTGCACCGCGCCCAGCAGCTTCAGATCGAGGTCGGCGTCCCAGCCTTCACCGTCCACTTCCTCGAACGGCTTGGCGGCGGAGGTTCCGGCATTATTAATCAGAATATCGACGCCTCCGAAATGCTCACCGGCCGTCTCGACCGCCCGCCGGGCGCCCTCCTCCGACGAGATATCCGCCTGAATGACCAGCGGCTCCTTACCAGTCACTTCATATATATGGCGCGCGGCTGCCTGAAGCGGCTCCAGCGTTCGGGCGATGATCGCCACATCCGCACCTTCATTGGCCAGAACGATTGCCGTAGCCAGGCCGATTCCTTTGCTGCCGCCGGTTATAACCACCTTTTTCCCTTTCAAACCCAGATCCATAATCTAACTCCTCCCTTAGCGGTGTTCCGCACCGTCCTGCTAAAATTTCTCATATGTACATTATACATACTCATGACTGATATAAATACTATGGTGCTACAAGATGTCAAGACAGAGATTTGAATATATTTAAGGTGTGAAAAAAAGTGCAAAGTGAAAAGTAGAGCTGTTGTAGGTGGAGGACAAGGCCCAAGCGAAGGCGCGGGAGGGGAACAAAGTTCCCTTCACCTTATTCCTATGTGGATGAAAGCATGACCTCCTGGTTATACACAGCAGCCGGCGTATGGTTTTGCAGGGACTGATGAGGCAGGTAGTGATTATGCAAATGGATATATCCTCCTACACCCTGCCGGGTCTCTCTTGGACTGCCATACTCGTTGATGTAAATTTCGTTGTACTTTAGGCTGCGCCAAAAGCGCTCAATGACAATATTGTCTGTCGCTCGGCCCTTCCCGTCCATGCTGATCCGAATCTCCTTTTCCTTGAGCAGATCAATGTACTTGGGACTGGTGAAGTGGCTGCCCTGGTCGCTGTTCACGATGGACGGAACACGACGGGCCAAGGCGCGTTTCATGGTTTCCAGGACAAAGTCAATTTCCAGACTTTGATCCAGTTGCCAGTCCACAATGAAGCGCGAATACCAGTCCATGACGGCATACAGATACATCCAGCCCTGTTTCATGCGGATATAGGTAATATCGACACTCCAGACCTGATCCGGCGCTGTAATCGGCAGCTTACGCAGCAGGTACGGGTAGATCCGGTGCTGTAGGTCTCGCTTACTCAGGTTAGGACCGGGGAAGATCGCCATGATCCCCATTTCCCGCATATACCGCCGTACGGTGTTGGGATGAATAGCATCCCCTTCCCGGTTCATGATGGCCGCAATCGTCCGGTAACCCATAAACGAATGGCGGGTGTAAAGCTCGTCAATCCGGTGCTTGAGGCGAATTTCCTCCGGGGAGGGAGGGACCGGCTTGTAATACAGGCTGGAACGATTCAGGCTGAGCAAGTCCGCCTGCGTTTGAATGGAAAGTTCAGCGTTCCCATACTCGACGAGGAGCAACCGTTCGGCACGGCTGAGATTATCGGCCAGATTTTTTTTTGAGCCACGACAATTGGGTGGTCAGTTTACCCACTTCGGCGTAGAGGTCTTCGATCTGCTGCTCGTATTCTTTTTTCATCTTCGTGATCCCTTTCCGGTCGTCTACAAAGAGCTGAGCCAGATTTTGAGTCGCTTCATTCTTCCAGCGATTTAACACATTGGGATGGATTCCTTCTTCCGAAGCCAGCTGCGAAATGGACTTTTCTTCTCTTAGAATCTCCAGTACAATTCGTGCTTTTTCTTCCGGCGTGAATGTTCGTCTTGATGTTGGCACAACTAAGAATCTCCTTTTTTGCTGTCTAGATTCTATGTAGCATTATATACTGTGGCCGACCGCGTAACCACTACTTCACATTCTAAAAACATATCTTTACATTAATCGCAAACAGGCGTATAATCTCTAATTGTTCGAGCGCAATATTTCCTAGTAAACTCCAATAACGAGACGTGGCTCAGCTTGGTAGAGCGCTTGCTTCGGGAGCAAGAGGTCGCAGGTTCAAATCCTGTCGTCTCGATTTCCTTTACACAACAAAGTTTCCTCCCCTTTTCACGATCACCGTGTTTTGTGGTCACGGGCAGACACCGTTTCAGACGAAGAGACAACAACTTAACGGGTTGCAAATCCGGGAGGGAGTTGTCTCTTTTATGTTGCTTAAATTTGCGATCAAGAACTTTATTGAAGAAAAGAAGCTCAACAATGTGTCCGCGGCGACGATGGAGCGGTATGTGGGAACCACCAGCGAATTTCACGCCTTCTGCGTGGAAGAGAAAATTGTCAATGTCGAGGAAGTAACCACGACCATGATCAAGAAGTATTTTCTGCATTGTTCTCGACAACAGATAACAAGTAACTCACCGAAAATATATTATGGTTTATTTATTTGTGTTGTACGATTAGGCTGGAATAATATTTCTCCGTTACATTTTACAATAGATGAGTATTAAACCTATTTTTCATTTATTCATCATTCTCGTCGTCAAAAATAGCCTCGAACTCTTCGTCGCTATAATCTCTGTTACTAGGAATATGATAACGTTGGGGTATCCCATTATGGTCCAATACATGGTCCACAACACCTTCTTCATCTGAAACTACAAAGGTAATTTCATCATCACCTTCATAATCTTTTGGCGTTATATCCGCTAATACAAGCCAAGCACTCCCCTTAATTCTATAAAACTCATCATAAAATCTGACCGACTTTTGAACGTCATCATGTATAACTCCATATAGATTATACTTTTTCTGATAATCTCGTGCTATTTTTATAGCTTGGCTAGCTGTTAGATTGGTATTCATTTTTTTCCCCATTACTCTTCAAATCCTTTCCAATTCGGTGGAGGCCATTCTCCGTTTCTTAGCTTGAATATATATCTTTGTGCTTCATATATTTCTTCAACACTAAATTTATCTTTATTTCTCATGATTTCTTTATAAACGTATTCTTCTTTTTCTAAAGTCGATAACTTCATATATTTTTCTTTTCCAAGTTCTCCAAAATGCTTGGCGTGATAAGATTCATGAACCGCACTTAAGTAAGAAGCATCAGGTCTTAATACAATCTGTCCAGTATTAGGATCAAAACCTCCAACAGCCTTTTCAGGTAAAATAGTTCCCTTCTTATCAACAATAACTTTTATATTTTTTGCTTTCATTTCACTTTTAAACTTCTTCATATCTCGTATACTTATAATTCTTAGTCCATCTGGTGTTAATCTAACCTGACCACTTGTACGCATTTCTTCCCATAACTTAAAATCTAAATCTTCCACAACAATCCCCGACTTATTCCTCCAAGCCTTCAAAGCATCTTCCAGCTCATCCAGCGCTACAATATTCCTGCCATTCGCTAATTTATCCGCCGCCTTGTACAAGCCGTGCTTCATCAAGAACGCCAGATTCACAAACGCGATAGCGAGCCCCATATTATCCAGCATCGACTGGTCTATACCGAGGAGGTTCGGATTCGTATTTCCATTTCCGTTCTTGAGATCGATTAGCTTCTCAATGTTGACGGCAACCATGCCTGCGCCTATGACCCCATCTGCGAGCGCCAGGAGATATAACGATCCCCCTCCTGTCGCAAACGCCCCGATGATCGCCACCGCTCCAAATAAGAGATTGATCTCCGCGATCAGAACTTGGGGATCGAGCACGCCCTTCTCGCTCCCGCTCCCCAGCTCCATCCGGTTGCCTGCGACCAGCAACAGATCCTCGCTTGCATTCACCGTAATGTTCCCGCCATCCAGATGCAGGCTGACCGTCCCTTTCTCGAACAGCACCCCGTCGTCTCCCAGCTGCATTTTGGCCGCTCCCGGCATCTCGAACACTTTCGTCGTGGGCTTCTGGAACACCGTCCGGCTCTTCATCTCCTCGCTTCCGCCGCGAACCGAGTTAATCGCGATCGCCTGCTTCTCGGTACCGCTTGGAAAATACACCTTAATCCGCGCGCCTTCCTCCGGCAGACAGTGAAAGATATTGTTCCCTTCCCCCGAATAGGGGAACCACCAGTTCCCTTGCGCGTCATGCTCCGCATCAATGTCCAGATGAACCTTCACCATATTGTTCGCCCGTTTCACGACCCGGCCTTCGAGGGAGACGCCTTGAATCCGCTCATTCCGCCGCAGCTTCATTCTCAGCGTCTGACGCTTCACCAGCACATATTCATATTGCAGCAGCCCCGATGCATAGCTGATGACCGATTCAGACACGACCCACATCTGGTTTTTAAACAGGACATCATCTCCGACCTCGCAATATTGCTCGCTGATGACCCGGTAATGGACAAAATCCGCCTCATGAAGCGAATCCCCTTCGTTTCCTTCCGCATGTGCCTTCAGCTCTTCATAGGTAGCCCGGTCCTTTACGGCTGTGTAACGCTTGGACTTCAGCCCCTCTCCCCATGACAAATCCGGCACACCGAAATAGACGCGAGGCGCATCCAGAGCTACATTCGGCAAAATAGCTGTACATTCTGGTAGAACCGGTCAAACAGCGGGACGAACTGGGCTAAAATCTGCTCTTTATGCCGGACATAATAGTTATGTAAAGATTTAATCTGCTGTTTTCGCTGCGGCATCACATCTTCTTCGATAAAATTGTTCCATATCTCCATGTCGTGCATCCCACGCGCTCCTCTCTCTGGTGTGATTTATTGATTCATCAGCACTTCGACCTTTCGCATGGTCTTGAGCTTGTGAATAGGTGGGCTGGGTTTGACGCTCACTTTTCCGCTGCTTGTGCCTGTTTTGCCATTGTTTTTCTTGACTTTCTTCTGAGTTTTGGGCATGAAAAAAAGCTCATTCCTAACTCATAGTTCAAGTTGGAATAAGCTTTTGAAAGGTTATCAAGTGTTTGTTTAAGTTGTTTAGTGTTTGGTTTGTTGGTTGTTTTGTACGATCTTGTTGTTCGGGTTGTAAAGTGAGTTTACACAGAAATCTTGACAGACCCACAGACCCGTTGATCGTATTCTATGTTCTTGTCGTTAGAGTGGTTATAATAATCACAAGTTTTACAGCTACTAACCTATATTGTTTAATTGCTCTAATGTGTTATCAATTCTAACTACTAGCTTCTTTCGTTCCTCTTCTATTAGTTGCTCCTCACGAACATCTTCCACATTGAATAGTTGCAACTCCTCTTTAATCCTCTGTAACCCTTCTATTTTTGTGTAACCAAGTTTCAACAGATTTTCAGCTAGCGTTGTATACACGATTATTTTTTCACTTAGTGTATTCTTACAATCTCGTTCAAAACGTTGAAATACGCTAGTAACTATTTCATCCTTATTTATGTTGCCTGTGTTGATTTGATCAAAGAATTTATTAACTTCATCTGTCAATTCTTCATAGTACCAACATACCCTCGGATAATAATCCAAAGGTTTATTTTCTAATTGTTTAAGCACTTGCTCCTTACGTGAAAGTAAATCAATGTATTGTTCACGTGTTAATTTATTCTCTTGTTCAATTAATTTAAAATTTAGTTCGGATATCGTTTCTATCATGTAATCCTTGAAAGTGTTCAGAATCCTCAAATGAGAAACTAAAATTTCTGCAATTGTTACACCAATAACTGCTTTATCTGTCTCACTTTTTTTCATTGACATATCATATTCATTAAATGTCCTTGCAATCGCCTCCTTATTACTCATTTTTTCGTCTTCTTTAAATTCATTATACGTCTCATTTATATATTCTGAGTACTCTTCATAACTATGGGCCATTTTATAGAAACCTCCGAAAATTATTATTTTGAAGTCTTAGGTGGAATAGGAACATCGCCATTATGAACTACTTCAATTGTAATATTAGGATACTTTTCATTAAATTGTTGAATAATTTTATTGCAGCTAGCACACGTGTCCTTTTCAGTAAACAATTTGATTTTTCCTGTTGCATTTGGATTATCGCCTATTCTCTTTGCTAGATCATTTAAAATTTTATACTCTGTATCTCCGTCCCTCAAGTAAATATTTCCTGCTTTATCAGGAGCTTCAGTTGCCTTAAATATTGGCTCTTCAGGTTTGAATGAAAACTCCCCAGTTCCAGGAATTTTTTTGCTTGCGTCATGAATTCCGCTATGCGCATAGAAGTCTGTCTTATCGACACCTGTAACATTTACTTCAGCGTAAGCAAAATTACCATCTTCTTTATATCTATTAGATAATCCTCCCCTTGCTTCGGCTACTTTATCTATAATATGTTTATCCGCTATTGGATCAATTAATTTAGTAGGAAATCCCTCTGTTTGTCTCTGAGCAGCTTGTCCAATCCCCCACTTACTCTTCCATGCCTTCCAAAAATCATCCAGCGCCGCAATATTCCTGCCATTCGCTAGTTTATCCGCCGCCTTGTACAAGCCGTGCTTCATCAAAAACGCCAGATTCACAAACGCGATAGCGAGCCCCATTTTATCCAGCATCGCCTGGTCTATACCGAGGAGGTTCGGATTCGTATTTCCATTTCCGTTCTTGAGATCGATTAGCTTCTCAATGTTGACGGCAACCATGCCTGCGCCTATAACCCCATCTGCGAGCGCCAGGAGATATAGCGATCCCCCTCCTGTCGCAAACGCCCCGATGATCGCCACCGCTCCAAATAAGAGATTGATCTCCGCGATCAGAACTTGAGGATCGATGACTAATACTTGGAACGTATAACGGGATAAGTATACCTTTTTTTCTGTATGCTTGCTGAGATAGTCCGGCTTCTGCGGGATGACATGCTCCAGCTGCCACGCGTCTAGAGCAGGACCCATCTTTTCTAACAGTTTCCCGATCCCCGTAAAATCCAGCATCTGCTCGATTATACCCGGCTCATGGCTTTCCTGCGGCGCCCTTCGCGTAGGTACAGGCTGTGGGGGAAGCATCGCCCGGATCTCCGCTGGCGACTTGCCTTCCCGTGCTCCTTGCTCCATGATCTTCTTCGCGCTTTGATTCCACTCATATACCGCAGTCCGGTCCCGGTCTTCCTGCTCATATTCCTTCTGACTCTCTGCTAGCTCGGCTTGTTTCTCTTTCTTACTCTTCTTCTTCGGTTCGCTTGCCGGCTGGGCGTAGCTCTTCTGGTAGGTGCTCTGCTGCTCTTCCGCCGATTTCCCGCTCATCCAGCTTCGCGCCGCAGCGATTCCATTCGGATTGCTGTTCACTTCGGCTGCCACTTTCGCACGAATGTCCGCCTTATTGCCTTCCGGCAAGGGTACGGTCACAGGCATTCCGGACATCGGAACGGGGACATTCTTGTTGAAATCCAGTTCTTCTTGCCAAATTTTCGCTTCGGCCTGTTCATCGATATACATCTGCTTGAGTTCTTCATCCGTCAGCAGCTCCATGAAATCCGCTTCGACTTTCTGGAAATCCAGCTTGCTGCTCTTGATGCCCACCCGGTTGTCTTGGATGACCATATAATGGGCAGCGTTCGTTTGCAGCGCAATCTGCTGCGCAGCGCGCATGCGGATGGACTCGAGCACTCCCTTCTCGCTCCCGCTTCCCAGCTCCATCCGGTTGCCTGCGACCAGCAGCAGATCCTCGCTTGCATTAACCGTAATGTTCCCGCCATCCAGATGCAGGCTGACCGTCCCTTTCTCGAACAGGACGCCGTCGTCTCCCAGCTGCATTTTAGCCGCTCCCGGCATCTCGAACACTTTCGTCGTGGGCTTCTGGAACACCGTCCGGCTCTTCATCTCCTCGCTTCCGCCGCGAACCGAGTTGATCGCCATCGCCTGCTTCTCGGTACCACTTGGAAAATACACCTTAATCCGCGCGCCTTCCTCCGGCAGACAGTGAAAGATATTGTTCCCTTCCCCCGAATAGGGGAACCACCAGTTCCCTTGCGCGTCATGCTCCGCATCGATGTCCAGATGAACCTTCACCATATTGTTCGCCCGTTTTACGACCCGGCCTTCGAGGGAGACGCCTTGAATTCCCTCATTCCGCCGCAGCTTCATTCTCAGCGTCTGCCGTTTCACCAGTACATATTCATATTGCAGCAGCCCCGATGCATAGCTGATCACCGATTCGGATACGACCCACATCTGATTTTTAAAAAGAACATCATCTCCGACCTCGCAATATTGCTCGCTGATGACCCGGTAATGGACAAAATCCGCCTCGTGAAGCGAATCCCCTTCGTTTCCTTCCGCATGCGCCTTCAGCTCTTCATAGGCGGCCCGGTCCTTTACGGCCGTGTAACGCTTGGACTTCAGCTCCTCGCCCCATGACAAATCCGGCACGCCGAAATAGACGCGAGGCGCATCCAGCGCCACATCCGGCAAAATAACGGTCCCGACCCGGGAGGCCAGCCGCTTCATAAACTGCCAGTCGGTCTCTCCAAATTGGACCATTAACGCGCCGATCGCCGCCTCCTCGCTTGTCGCCATATTTTGCGCAGCCCCTCCGGGGTAATCAGCGACGAGCTGCTCTATGGCGTCCGAATAGGTCAAATGCTTGTTCTGATACGACCGGCTTTTCGGCTCCATATCCATCGCATACGTGCGCGAGATCGCCTCGACTTGCACATGCGGAATTCCGTCTTCCATATGAATATCGATACCCGTAATGCCCCCGGCGAACCACCTCTCCGCTTTCGGCTCGGCAGGCCTCCAGAGGACCACACTGTCCTCAAAGCTGCTTCGTTGGATGCAGAGTTCCGCTTCCTCTTCCGTCATGACCGCCGTAAAGGTACACCGCGCATGTGTATTAAATTTCCGTTCAATCCGAAAACTGCGAATGGCTTTCAGCCCATACGGCCACTGCAGCTCATAGCCATCCCCTTGATACCCTGCTCCCATGCCTTCACCCTTGACCTCCCTTCTTTATCTCTCGGAAAACTCGGGAGGCGCCGGGTCCATTCCATTCGTGAGCAACCGGATCTTTCCCCCCATACTGGCAAAATGCAACCTGATTTCAAAGGGAAGTATTTTCAATTGTTCATAGTCAACCGTAGATATTGTCATTCAGTCATCTCCTTCATTCAATCTCTTCTTCAAGCAGAATGTTCAACTTATTTAAATCCATTAATTTACTATATATCGACTTTTTTCGATAGTTTTTTAATATAACACCTTAATTTCAAAATAAAGTATGTTAACTTAATAGGTCGGTTGATGGAAAAGTACTTTTTCAATCAGGTCTGGATTAATACCCTCTCCTTTATCACTGACGATGAAGCCATTATCCTCACACTTGGTTAAATCGCAATCTCCGGTTATGTCCAGCACATTGTCAACCAATTTTTTTTGATGTGTATCCTCTTCCCTGTTCATCAGAACAAAAGATCTCCTTCATTGCTGCAATAATGATTAAGTATCCTACTGACTTTACCTATATTATCCACCTTATTCTGTCTCGGTTCTTGGCATCATTATAAAACCCATTTGAAATTCTCTATTAATCATTTGAAATAAATGCATTTTTTCACACGCTTTTCATCTGCTCACAAGCGATATTTATGCATATGATCCAATGTGTAAAAGAGATAACCCGTTACCGATAGTATGGATAGATTTGGTATAAGTAAAAACCTTCCTATGCTCCTAAGGGCCTATCATTATCCATTTATATTGGATTAACTACAGAAATTTACGAGTACTGCCCGAATTATTCCTAATTAAACTTTAGTGAGATAACACGTCTGTTGATTAACCACTAAATGGTAGAAAAAGAGTCGCCAACTCGGTAAAATGTTTGTACCCCTACAAACAACCGAAAGGTGGCGACTCCATGAAAAAGTCTACCCCGATCCTGTCCATCCTTCAATCCATGCTGACTTCAGAAGAAGTTCAATCTGTAATTAGGCTTGCCAAGTACGAAGACAATGCTTGTAAGTTTACCGTGTATCATCTATTACACTATTGGTGTATGGCTACTTTTGAGCAATGGATAGCTATCGGTCTGGAGCCGATCATGCCGCTTCTATCGGGTTGCTACAGGTTCATTATTCGAGTTTTTCGGGTAAAGCTACAGCCGTGCCTTTTCCTGTATTCAAGGCGTTATTTCATCTGCTTGTTCGTAAATGTAGTAGAATAGCCCGTCGTAAACTGGCGTTTCCGAAAGAGCTGCTTCTCATTGATTCCACAACGATGACCGTCGGTAAAACCGTTTGCCTTGGGCACCGTATCACGGTGAACGAGCGGGAATTAAACTGCATATTGCCTTGCAGGCTGAAAAACTTACAACCCCTGAAGGTCATTGAAACGGTAGGCTCTAGGCATGACGGACCGATCAGCGAGGATCTGGCCCATATAGACTACATTATGGTAATGGACTGGGCGTATGGAAAGCTCGAACGTCTTGATCGCTACAAAGAAGAGGGACAGTCATTTGTGATTCGACTCCGAGACAATGTCCATCTTGAAAAGCCGCGTGCGTTACGTCATCAAAAAGAGCCTGAATCTTCGAGATGTACAAGGTTCGTTGGCAAATCGAGGTCTTCTTTCGCTGGATTAAGCAACATTTGAACATCCCTACCTTGTTTGATACCACCCAAAATGCCGTGTATGGCCAAACTCTTTTCGGCTTTGATCGTCTATGTTTTGCTCAAATGGCTGTTTGACGCCACACATGCAAGGGTGCCCCGGATGGTGTGCCTTTCTTTTGTCCGTTTTTCACGCTTATTCACTTTGAACAAGCTACCAGTTGAATGGACGATAAGGATTCAGCAATATGTTCGTTTATATAATCTAAATAAATTTTTAACTCTCTAATTCCAAAATTCCGCGCCAGATAAGGCTTTTTCAAACAGTGCAATGCCTAGTAATATTTACTACGCCTACTTTGGGAGCAGAAGTCGCAGGTTCAAATCCTGTCGTCTCGACCATACTTAAATGACAGAACCCTTGATATACAAGAGTTTTTTTGTTTGGGAATTTTTGAGGCTTCGCTGATTCGATGAACATCTAATTTCGTGCCTTTAAATGGAATTTATATAAATTTTAAAACCAGGACAAATTAATTTCGATTTTAAATCGTGATCAGGAGGCTAGAATATGTCAAATGGATATTCATTACACATCGGTTTAAATGCAGTAGATCCCGCACACTATGCAGGATGGGATGGTAAATTAAAGGGCTGCGAAAATGATGCAAAAGACATGTTGGCGATTGCTCAATATAGAAATTACAACAACTCGACTTTGCTATTAACCAAAGATGCAACCATACGCAATGTAACAAATGAAATTAAAAAGGCAGCAGAAAAATTAAAGAGCGGTGATATCTTTTTCCTGTCTTACTCCGGACATGGGGGAAGCGTGGCAGACACAAATAATGATGAATTAGATCATAAAGATGAAACATGGTGCCTATATGATGGACAATTCCTGGACGATGAACTTTACGATTTGTGGTTTCAGTTCAAGGAAAATGTCAGAATAATTGTTTTATCGGATTCTTGTCATAGTGGAACAATTTTAAGAGCTCGTTATTACGGACTTAGTACGACATCCAATCAAAACAACAAAACCTACAGATTTATGCCGCTCGAAATTGTTGATAAAGTGTTTGAACAAAATCGAGAATTTTATATGAATAAAAAGCGTAAAAATAATGAACGTGATTTATCAGGCTTAAAAAGCTCAATAAAATTAATTTCAGGATGTCAGGATAATCAGTATTCACAAGACGGTGAAGTTAATGGATTGTTTACAGAAAAATTGTTAAAGGTATGGAATAATGGTCAATTTAGTGGTAAATACTTAGACTTCTATAAGTCAATCACTATACAAATGCCGCCTGACCAAACGCCTAATTATTATAACATTGGTGTGATAAATGACGTATTCAACAATCAGTCTCCATTTTCCATCAATAATATGCGTGCAAACGAAGAACTTAAAAAGGAAGTAAGTTTCACTGTTTAACAATAAATACAGGGAGACGAGCTATCCGTCTCCCTGTTCCAACTTAATATTTTTTAGCTAACCAGCTCTTCTATCCCCTTCTCACTCCGCAATCAAGTCCGTAACCTCCTGCCTCATGCTGAGCGGAGTATCTTGTGTCGGTCTGCCCAAGCGGATCAGGAACTGGATCGTTTCACCCGCCGGAGCGTATTCCCTATGAATTTCGCTATAAGCCTTCCACATTTCAGGATATTCCTCCAACACTTGGCTCAGCGGCTGCATCACGAGTCCTTCCTCATGCGCGGTAAGTATGAGCCTGCTGTACAGCATTCCCGCCTTAACCTGGCTGGTCCGGCTGTTATCCTTGCTAAGGATCAAGGCATACGCCGGTGTATGGTCGACCGCAGTCTGGGTTGCTTGGACAGCCAGCTTGGTCGCTGCCTCCTCATTATTAAAAGATGGAATAATCGTGATCATTCCTTGCAGCAGATGCTTTTTTAATCCCATGATTCCTTGTCCTTCAAAAGAAAATCCATAGCGATATTTATTCTTCTGATATTCATTGGTACGGAAGATGCCGGCCGACTCGTCATTCATGCGCTTCAGACCGGTTTCAATGTCCGTGCCTTCCACACCGAAGGCTCCAAACTTTTCGATATCCGCTTTATCGTTCAGAATGGATAGGACCAAGTCTTCGTCCGTGTTGGTTTGTTTCAGCTTCTGAATTTGGGCTGGTGTTATTTCATCCGGCTGATAGGCCATTCTGTTCGTATCCGGCAAGAACATGAACTCGTACAGCGGATTATCTTGCGGTTTCGCCTTGGATAACGTAATCTTCGCCACCGGCTTTCGCTCCATGCTCTCTTTTAAATTCTGTTCATCATACTCCCCATCCGGAAAAAGCTTGATGTCGGCGAAATATCCCAGCTGCTCACCGGTTACTCGCATATATTCCAAAAAGGTACCTTGTGAAACCAGCGTTTGCCTGGTTAAGGGGTCTGATTCCAGCGCGAGCCGTTCGTTATCGGTGTAAAGGTACAGCAGCAGCGGGTTTTGTTTATCCAAGCGGATCTTCCATGGCTGCAAATTGTGGCTGTTCGCGGCCAATAATCCATGAGCCATAAGCTGCACTCGCGGATCCTCAAACTGCTTGGCATAATCCGGTTTCCAGGGATCGAGATACTTGGCCTTCTTCAGCGCGCCGCTGGCTGTGAATAAGGTCAAGGCCAGCACGGCGAGCAGAACAACTACAGATAGGATAACGATTTTCGTTATTTTGCAGCCCTTGCTCATGTTTCTCTCCCTTATACCTCTATTTTTTTGAGTCCCGTTTTAACTACCGGTTCCTTATGCGGAGCGATAACCGTTCTAATCTCCCCCTCTTCATCCTCAAATGACGCCTTATAGGTTTCATTAGCGAATGGATAGGTCGGCAAGAGAACCTTGCTCTCATGGGAATTAGACAGTTCGGCCGGGTCAAACGGAACTCCTAGGACATACAGCTTGGCCATCCCCCGCAGCATGTTCTCCACAGCATCTAAATCCATAGAGAGGTCAACGGCTTGAAATTCATTGCTGCTTATAGGCAGGTTAATGAAACGAAGATGACTTCCTGCGTAGAGCAGCACATCTCCCGTGCTCAAAGCTTCCTTATAGTCTTTTTCCTCCAATGTATGACCAAAAGCTTTCGTAACAAGCGGCCACAGACCGCCCGTGAGATGCCGGTTAATTGCTCCTGAAGCGGTGATAACAGGACACTTCACAAGCTCTTCACCACCGGTTGGAGTCTCGCTTGGCTGCTCTTTTCCATCCCGTATGAATAATGCGGCCTGCCGCAGTGAAAGTTGACCCGTTAGGACTAGTGCTGCGAGGATGCCGGTACCTTCAGCCAAGATACCCGCAGGACGAATACCTAAATCTATCAGCAGGCGGCAGGCCGCATATTGCACGGCAAAGCGTTCAATCCCCTCGCCTCCATCACCCGGTTCTTGCTTCGCCTTCCGGTAGGCAGATTCAAAGCCTGGGAAACGTGCACTGAACGCTTCCAGCTCATTGCCGCTCACTGTCATCTTGCCGTCCAGCATGAGATGGACCGGGGTAGACCTGTTCGGGTTGGAGCGTCCTCTGCTAATCTCCGTGAAGGTCTCGCCGTTCTCCACCGCAGAGAGAATGCTGGCCAGATGCTCCTTGGATTTAATGACGGCCGCCGCTTTCACTGACAGCTCCTTCTGTGAGAGATTCATAGTATAGCAGACAGAAGCTGCGCTAATATCAGTCTGCTCCGCAAGATGCGCTCTGAGCTCTCCCGCAACTTGTCTGATGCCCTGTTCATTTCTGCCTGTAAGCAGCAGCAGGTGCGGCCCGTTGTCCGCCGAGGCCTGGACAGATACCGGAACCGGCGGCGCCTGCTCCAGAATGACATGGGCATTGGTTCCTCCAAATCCGAAGGCATTCACACTTGCCCGGAGCGGAGCGGTTCCTTCCGCCTTCCACGGTCTTGGGTGCTTATCGACAACATAGAACGGCGAATGCTCAAAATCAATATTCGAATTCGGCTGCTCATAATTCACCGTATGCGGCTGAGTCTCATTCTTCAAAGCAAGAACTACCTTGATCAAACTCGTCACACCCGCAGCGGAGAGCATATGCCCGACGGAGGATTTGACCGAGCCGATTCCGCAGAATTGCTTTTTGGACGTAAAGGTATTGAACGCTTGGGTCATTCCCTCAATTTCAATGGGATCACCCAGCGGAGTGGCTGTGCCGTGCGTCTCAATATAGGAAATCGTTTCAGGATGAATTCCCGTACGGAGAAAAGCTTCCCGGATTACTTCGGCCTGGCCTTGCGGCCTTGGCGCCGTAATTCCCTGGGAGCGGCCGTCATTGTTAATGGCCGAGCCTTTAATCACCGCATGGATGTGATCGCCATCCCTTAGCGCTGCTTTAAGCGGCTTCAGCAGCACAGCGCCCGCCCCTTCACCCAGTACCATCCCGTTTGCTCTCTTGTCGAACGGATAGCAGACTCCGGTCGGCGACAGCGCGGTTACCCGGCTTAGGGAAACGAACGGGGTCGGGCTTAAGTTCAGATTCACGCCGCCGGCAATCGCCATTTCCGATTGGCCGGTCCGCAGGCTCTCGCAGGCCATGTGGATCGCCACCAGAGACGAGGAGCAGGCGGAATTTACAATCAGGCTGGGGCCTGTAAGATTCAAGCAGTGGCTTACCCGTGCCGCAACCTCATTAAGACCATTGCCGGCAACGGCATCGGGAACCAGACGGGCCGGCTCCAGCACACCGGATATTCCGGCGAGAATCTCCCGGCGGTCATCGGGATGCATCCGGCTGAAGGCCGGGCTGCCCGCCAAGCGGTTTTTGATCAGCATGTAGGAGCGGTAATTGGCAAAGTGCTCCATGTAGGTGTTCTGCTCGCAGCCTACAAATACCCCTATTTTGCGGGTGCGGTATTTTCCGCCATACCCCGCCTGCTGCAAGGCTTCCCAGGCAATCTGCAGGAAGATTCTTTGCTGGGGATCGGCAGCTTCCGCTTCCTTTGGCGACATTCCAAAAAACAACGGATCAAAGTCATAAGGAGCATCAATAAAGCCTCCCCGGCTGGAGTAAGTAGTGTGAAGCATATTTCCATCCGCATTCACATGCCCATCCTTGGACCATCTTCCGGCAGCGACCTCGCGAATAGCACTTCTGCCGTTACTCAGCAGCTCCCAATATTCCTCCTGGTTATTCGCTCCCGGTATGCGCAGGCCCATTCCGATGATAGCGATATCTTGCAGCTCTTCTTCCTTCCAGCTTTCCTTAGCTTCGCTGGCCCCTTCCTGAACAGTCACTTCCGCAGGGTCCATCGTCAGTATCTCTTCAATGTGCGCAGATAGGGCTTCCGGCGTCTGATATTCAAAAATAAGCGTCGGATACAGCTCCGTGTTCAATCTGCTGCCAAGCTCGGCAATAACCTTGGTCGCTCCTACAGAATCAAGTCCAAGCTCCATGAAATTCATGCCTACCTCCAAGCTGCGGACCGAAATCTGCAACTGCTCGGCAATGGCTTGGTACACGATCTCTCTGATTTCTCTCGCTGAACGGTAGACGGAAGCCTGGCGGCGAGGACCAACCGCTACGGTAGTCCGTTCCGTTCTCGGCGCAGTGAAAGACTCCTTCTTCTCTTCGGCCTTCAGCAGATCCAGGATATGAATGATATCAGGTCCGGTAGAAGCCAGGGCTCTCAGGAATGCGGCGGCGGCTTCCTCATGGGCAAGCGGCTTTAGTCCCTGTGCCTTGAGCGTAAGCTGAAGGAGATCTCCAAACTCCGTTCCCGCTCCCGTATCTTTCCAGAGGGAGTAGTTGATCGACAAGGAACGCCCCGGAGCATTGTCATTCGCCCGATAGCAGCTATAACCGTTCAAGAATGCGTTGGCCGCAGCATAATCTCCAAGTCCAGAGGCCCATGCTTTGCGGGAGGCCGAAACGGAAGACAAGGTTACGAAGAAGCGCAGCGGCTCCTGCCGGGTCACCAGATCGGTAATGACCGTACCGTTCAATTTTGGAGCCAACATGTTGTCAATATCGCCAAGGCTTCGGGTCAAAAGCTTATGCGGAGCGTATTCCAGCTGACCGGCAGCATGGATAACGCCGTGCAGGGGACCATAGGCGTCATGGATCTTGCGCAGCAGATCCTCCATTTGCGCCTGATCGGTAACATCCACGGCCGCATATATCACTTGTGCGCCCAGCTCTTCCAGCTCCGGAATGAGCCCGTTGTCCGGCGGAAGCTTTCTTCTGCCGGTAAGCACCACATTAATCCGCGCCTGCCGGGCAAGCGCTGCGGCAATCCGGCCGCCGACCAGTCCAGTGCCTCCGGTAATCAGATAGGTTTCGCCATCATGCAGTTCAATGCTTTCTCTGTCCGCTTGTACGGACATTTTCTCCAAGGCGCGCACATAGCGTGCTCCACTGCGGATAGCAGCGATTGACTCCGTATCCGTCTGCTGCTTCATCGCATTTGACAAGGCTGCGGCAAAATCCCGGTCTGACGGATATTCATCCCGGTCCATATCAATCGCCGAGACGCGGATTCCTTCATTCTCAAGATCAATCACCTGGCCCAGCGTTACGGCAGCCGCTTGCACTGGATTGCCCGCTCCCTGATCTCCTTCCAGCATAAAAGCTTTGTTGGTTACGATCACAAGCTGGACATTGCTCAGTTCATGGCGGACAATCGCTTGGCTCAAGTGAAACAGGCTATAGAAACTTTCGTTCAAGACGCTGCTGTCATTTAAAAGCGCGCTGGCCGGAAGCTTATCCTGTGAATAGTTCGATAAATGAATAACAGCCGCTAAATTTCCCGGCACCTGCTGCAGCAAAGCGCTATAATCCTCTGCCTGGTCCACCCGGACTGTAAAGCTGCGCTCTCCATCGTATTGCAGCTTATCACCAAAGCTCAAATAGTAGACAGGGTTTCGTTCAGGGTCCAGCAAGCTCTCCAGTTCCCTGCCGATGTCCGGGCTAACATTCCATACCAGCACTGCCCCTTCAGGCAGACGGTAGTCATCAGCGAAGGGTTCAGACTTCCACACCCATTCATGGAACAAACTCCGGCCGTATGCATCATGCGAGCCTCCAGACGATTCTCCAAAATCAGGCTTGAACGTTTTACGCTCAAAAGGATAGACCGGCAGCGCCACTTTATGGTAGGGATTGCCTTGCTCCATAGCCGTCCAGTTGATCTTGGCTCCAAGGGAATACAATTGACCGAGCAGGCCAAGCCAAGTGTCCCAGTTATCTTTCTTGCGGCTAAGTGTATGGAGCACCTGCGGTTTGCCAGGGTGCCGCAATCCCCCTGCCATCCCCGCAAGGATAGAATTCGGTCCGCATTCGACCAGAATCGAGACATCCTGATTTAGAGCATAGGTGATGCTTTGCTCAAACTTTACAGCATCCAGAATATGCTGCATCCAATACTCCGCAGTAATCGGCCCTTCGATCACTTCGGCGGTCACATTGGAAATGACCGGAATCAGCGGAGCGTGGAATTCCGTTATCTCCAGTTCCTTCTTGAACGCCTCCAGCATAGGCTTCATCAGCGGAGTGTGGAAGGCCTGGGAAACGTTCAGCTTTTTCGTCCCGATTCCGTGTTGCTGCAGCACGGATAAAAATTCTTCAAGCGCCTCCGAGGTTCCCGATACAACTTGATGTGTGACATTGTATCCGGCAATCCACAAGGACTCTGCGAATGGTTGCAGCAAGGCATCAAGCTTGCTGGCTGAAGTAAATACGGCGGCCATCGCTCCCGCTGCCGGCAGCTCACTCATTAATCTGCCTCTTGCGGCTACCAATCTTGCCGCATCCGTAAGGTTAACGACGCCCGCGAGACAGGCGGCGGCCCATTCCCCGATACTATGTCCGAGCAGGTAAGCGGGCCGTATGCCCAAATCCAGCAGCAGCCTGCCAAATGCATAGTCCATCGTAAAGACGGCCGGTTGAGTGATGTTGGTCTGGGCAAGAGAGTTGCCATCGGCATCCTCGCCATAAATCAGGTCTGTCAGCTTCAAGCCCAGATGCGGATAAAACGCGTCGGAGCATTCATCCACTTGTTTCCGGAAGGCGGGGAACTGATCGTACAAGGCTCTGCCCATGCCCGCATACTGCGACCCTTGTCCGGTAAACATCAGCGTAATTTTAGGCGAGATTAAGGCGGGTGCCGCTGCCGGCGGACTGGTTCTCAGTTTCTTGGTAAGATCCTGGGCGGAGTCCGTTACGGCATAGAAACGGTGCTGCAGCGCGGTACGCGTAACATTTTCCGTATAGCAAATGTCCCCGAGCGAGTACTCCCCTTGCTGTTCAAGGAATGCTGCTAGATCAGCCATTTTATGCTCCAGCGCCGCATGGGTATGAGCGGATAGCCCAATGACATGCTTCGGCCGTTCCGGATGGGCCTCGCTGCTTGACGGACCGCTCTGCGGCGCTTCTTCGACAACCATATGACTGTTGGTTCCGCCAAATCCGAACGAATTGATCGCCGCCCGTCTGGCTGCGCCTTCGCTTACCTGCCATTCTTTGGCTTCAGAGAGCAGATAGAACGGTGTCTTCTCGAATCTAAGCATCGGATTCGGAGTGGATACATTCACCTGCGGAGGCATGGTCTTGTTGCGTAATGCCATGACGATTTTAATAAAGCTGGCGATTCCGGCTGCGCCCAGAAGATGACCGATATTGGACTTTACCGAGCCAATGGCAATCGATTGCTTCGGCAGCCCCCAGCGCTTGAAGGCATTGTCGAGCGCTCTAACTTCACTGGGATCACCGATTTTCGTGCCCGTTCCGTGAGCTTCCACATACTGAATATCCCCGGGACTCAGCTCATGCCGGACGTAGAGGGCTTCGATTAATTCTCTTTGCCCATCAGGGTTGGGAGCCATCACGCCGATCGAGTGCCCGTCATTATTGATTCCGCTGGCCCTCAGCACCGCCAGCACCGGATCGCCGTCCCTGAGCGCTTGTTCAAGGGGCTTAAGCATCACCAGTCCGCCCCCTTCACCCGGCACGAACCCGTCCGCTTCGGCATCAAAGACACTGATGCGCCCGCTGGAGGATAAAGCGCCCGCGCTGCTGAAGTATTGATAAGAAGTTGGCGTCAGCAAGAGACTGATGCCCCCGGCAATAGCGGATTCACATTCCCCTCTGCGGATGGAATCGGCGGCCAGATGCAGCGTTACCAGCGACGAGGAGCAAGCGGTATCCACAGCCATGCTCGGACCCTTGAAGTTGAATTCCTGGGAGGTCCGGGCCGGAATCATGTTGATGATATTATCAACGAGAATGTTGGGATGGGCTTCTGTGAATCCCAGCTTCCGCTTCCATTCTTCCATGATTTGCTCCTGCTGCTCGGTACTGAGCATGGAAAAGCTGTCAAACCTTTGCAGATTCATCCGGTTCAAGGTATTCAGATGGTATTCGAAGTAAGAATTTCCTCCCGCGCCGACGAATAGCCCGACGTTCTTCCCGCTCATCTGCTGCCGGGAATACCCGGCCCGTTCAATCAGCTCATATACAAGCTCCATCACCATTCGCTGCTGCGGGTCCATCACTGCCGCTTCGTCCTCAGAGATGCCAAACAGGCTGGCGTCGAAGCCATAGGGATTGTCAAGAAAACCGCCGGTACGGCAATAGGTCTTGCCGAATTCAGGGGCAGGACTGTAATAATCATCAATGTTCCAGTGGTCCCTCGGCACTTCGCCGATGGAACTCTCTCCTTGCACCAGGTTATTCCAGAATTCTTCCGGACTTGAAGCCCCCGGGAACCGGCAGGCCATGGCAATCACGGCAATATCCCCATCACCCGCCTTCCCCTGTCCTGAAGCAGGCTGTGCCTTCTGTGCTTGGGATGGGCTGCCATTTGTGTTAACCCAGTTTACAAGGTACTCATCCATCTCAAGCACGGTGCGGCACTTGATCAGCAGATCGTGGGTCAGCTCAATCTTCAGCTCATCCTCAAGGGCGCCCAAAATTTGCATCGCCTTAAGAGAGGTACCGCCTAAAGACAAGAAGGATTGGTCGTAAGGTATAGTTTCAGCGGGTCTTTCCAGAACGGCAGCCCATATCTCTCTAATCTTCTCCAGATATGCCCCGGAAGCGGCTGCGAGGGCCGGCTTTCGCAGGGGCTCTACAGTTTTACCTTCAGCCGAGAAATAAGCGGCAGGATAAGTTTTGTCCTTAAATTCACCCTTTTTGAAGGATTCCACAAGCATGAACCGCTGCACTTTGCCGCTTGTAGTCTTGGGTATGGAACGTATGGACGAGACATAATCGACAGGAATGCCAATAACCTCGTTGATATGGCGCAGGATTCTGGAATAGAGCAGCTTCGCGTCCTTCTCCTTCAGGCGAAGCGTCGAGAACAAACCGACCTTTTCTTTTCCCTCTTGTTCATCATGCCAGCCGCAGACGGCGATTTTTCCAGGTTCGATCTCGTCCAGCTCTTCGATTACCGCTTCAATATCATGGGCGAAAAAGTTCTGGCCATTGACGAAGATGATGTCCTTGATTCTTCCGCTGACCGTTAAACGTCCGTTCAAAATAAAGCCGGTATCTCCGGTCTTGAGCCAACCGTCTTGAAATGACTTGGCCGTGGCCTCCGGGTTGTTGATATATCCGGAAGTGACATTTCGGCCGCAAATCTGAATTTCGCCCACTGTCCCTTCGGGAACGACAGCGCCGGATTCTTCCTCCACAATCCTGATTTCCATGCCATTTACAGGGTAACCTTCATCGGCCATTAAAGAGGCCCGCTTTTCGGTTTCGGGGATTGCTTCAATCAGCGATTCACTTACCAGCTTCTCACGGTTGACGGAATGGACTAGCGGCTCTTCGCCGACTATGGGGAAACTTACCGCCAGGCAGGCTTCCGCCATTCCGTATACCGGATACATCGCATTTTTTCTCAGCCCGCTTTGTGCGAATTTATCCATGAATTCCCGCATCGTCTTGACCGATATGGGCTCGGCGCCATTATAGAGCAGGCGTAGAGAGCTTAAGTCCCAAGACTTTAGCTGCTCCTCCTTCACTCTGCCATGAACCAGCCTAAGTCCGAAATTGGGGCATCCGGTGAAGGTAATCCGGTGCTTGTCGATCATATCGAGCCACATGGTTGGCCTTTTCACGAATTTCATGGGCGTCATATTGAACTGGTTAATTCCGCAGACCAAGGTGGAGAGGTGGAAGCCGATCAGTCCCATATCGTGGTGGTACGGCATCCAGCCGAGGGAACGGTCTTCATCCGACATTCCCATGCTGGATATAATGGCTTCCAAATTTGTTAGCAGGTTATCATGGGTCAAAATGGTTCCCTTCGGTATATTGGTACTTCCGGAGCTGAATTGGATAAATGCGGGGGTATGGGCATCGGCCAACATAATGTTCCCTGCTTGTTGAACCAAATCCAGACTGGAGGCCTCGAGAATCTGCATGCCGCTGATGCCGAGCGTGGTTTCCATTTCTTCACGCACCTCTACCAAACTGTGATCCGAGATGATCCGCGGACGCTCCAGCACCTCCCAAACCGCCTGCAGCTTGCTAAGCGAGGTATTGATCACTTTGGAAGAGGCCGGATAGGAAGCCGGAACAGGAATGATCCCGCCCAGGATACATGCCCAGAAGGTAAGAATGAACTCCCTGCTGTTCTCAAGCAAAATCAGCGCAAACTGACCCGGCTTAAAGCCTTCTTCCTGCAAGCCGCCCAGACGGCGGGTAGCCCCTTCAAGAAGCTCCAAATAGGAAAGAAAGACTTCCGAATTATCATTTTGCACAAATGTAATCCCTCTGTCCGGGTTGCCTGTCACTTGAGCCAGCGCATTGGCCAGATTGCCGAGTTCGGCATATTTACCGGTTATGGGCTTTCCTTTAATGATAGAGAGGTTGATTTCTTGCTTCTTCCTTTTAGAGCTGCTCACAATATTTCCTCCTTAGTTATCCGTACTTTGGAATCTTTTCTTGTCATTGCCATATAGGTAAGGAACAAGCAGAACAGCAGCAGACTTGCAGTGAATATATGCCCATTGCCCCATATATTCATGGCTACGGAGGAGAAGAACGGACCCGCCGCTGAACCGAAGCCGTAGAAGGTAGTGAATAAGGCATTTCCCGAAGACCTTTCGCCTGCCGATAAATCCTGAACCGCAAACGCCATCGAGAGAGGATACAAGGGGCCGATCATGAACCCTGCGGCAAAGGAGAGCAGCAATTTAAGAGACATGCTGGCAGCAGTCACTATTCCCAAAACAGCAAATATAGAGATAAACACACATAAGGCCAGACATCTCTTCCGTCCGATCCGGTCGGCCAGATAGGTTAGAGGAAGAAGGCCGATGATGCTGCCGACTGCAAAGATGCTTAATCCATAGCCCGTCTGGGACACGGCGACATGCTCCCTGATCAGGTAGAGAGGATACAAGGAAACTACTATCGTTTCACTGAACCCGTACACGAAAGCGCCGAACAGAGGCAGTGTAATTTTGGATAGAACCTTTTCCCTGGCGCGTTCGGGAATGACCAATACATCGGCCAGTTTGAAATGAATAATTCCCGAGGCAAGAACCAGGCATAGACTGCTGAATGCAAACGGCAGCCATGTCACATAACCATACACCTGCGGGGCCACCGCCGCACTGGCAATTAGTCCGAGGGCATAACATAAGCTGTAAATTCCGCTGACCATCCCCAGGCTTTTCTCATTGGAGAGATTATGAAGCGCCGTCTGAAGACCCACCATATTACAGCTGATGCCGATCCCCATTAATGACATGAGAAGCAGCCAGACCGCATTCGCTGTAAATAGGGGAAAAAGGGCTGAGCATACCGCAGTCAGCAGCAGACCGGCCGTAATGACCGTCTTCACACTGCTTCCTCTCATCGTTCTGTCCACAAATACGGAGCCCAGAGCCATAAAGAAAAAATAAGAGGAGGAAATAACTCCAATCCATATTCCCCCCCCATGGTTCGTGGTCATGTGCGTGGTAGAGAGCGGGTTAATAACGCCCATGGAAGTACCCACCAAGAGTGCAATGCCGTAAATAATGGCTCTCCCGTTGCCAAACAGGTCATGAAATTTGCCTGTCTTTTGATCCATGTCCGCAGTGCCCCTTAATTAAGAATAGTCCGGTCCCTTTCAATGGGGGCGTTATGATTGCTTGCGCATGACGGCCTGCAGCATCTGCATCTGCTGTGCCCCGAACCAGTGCATATCTTGTCTGCCGTAAATTTGTACAGCCTCGCCGGTAATATAATCCGAACGGGAAGAAGCCAGGAACACCGCCGAGTCCGCAACCCCTGATGGAGGGATTGCCCGTCCCTTGAACGCCGCCGGCGCCATATCGGTGTCCACGAGTGCCGGACATAGCGCGTTCACCTGAATATTGCTGTTTTTCAGCTCTTCCGACAGCGCCCGGGTCAGCCCGAGAACCCCATGCTTCGATGCCGCATAGGCGCTCATCATCGGATAACCGATAAACGAGGAATCTGATCCAATGTTGATGATTTTGCCCCGCTTCTGTTTAATCAGATGCGGTATGACCGCATAGCAGAAGTGATACGTTCCCATCAGATTCACCTGAATGATCGACTCCCACGCTCCGGGATTCATGTCCGTCATCGCGGCCATCCCGGTAATTCCGGCACTGTTGACGAGAATATCAATATGTCCGAAACGCTCCATCACCTGGTCAACTGCCTTCTGAACCCCAGGTCCGTCACTGACATCCATCGATATCGCCAGAACATCAGCGCCGAGCCTGCGGATTTCATCGGCCGTCTCCTGAAGCTGCTTCACGGATCTGGATACCAGGACAATGTCAGCCCCTTCCCGGGCCATGGACAGCGCGATGCTCCTGCCGATGCCTCTACTGCCGCCAGTAACAATTGCCACCTTTTTGGATAGCTGTCCTTCTCTTACACTAAAAGGCTGGGCCGGTATTTCCTGAATGGACGAAATAAGCTTAAGCATATTTTCCGTGTAATGTTCAGCCAGGCGATTGATTGTGGCGGCAGCATGAAGATTCGCTGAGTACTCGATTTCGACCACCAGCCTGCCCTCCTCAATGGAGAAAAAGAATTCAATCACCGATATTCTTTTTTGCTGCGGCAGCGAGAATCTGCGGTCCATCCCTTGCTTGGAGAACTCAAAGTCCGGCAGCTTCGGCATATCCCGGTTTCCGAGATAATTGGCCCTGATCGGAGTCAGTTTGACGTCCGGGTACATATAGAGCGGCAAATTCTCAGAAACCAGATCATAGCTCGCTCCGCCAAGCGGAACTTCCTCTAAACCCTGGCGAATGCTGCGGATGAGCTCCTGCCAGCCGCTATTCTCCCCTACCCTTATACCCATCGGGAAATTGACGGCAAAGTTGCCCGGTGTCTGCATGAAGCTCTTGCCGCCCAGCTCTCTTCCGTGTACCCGGTGGCTGACGATAACCTTTGATTGCTGGAAGAGATCGCCCAGCATCCGGTATAGAGGAGCCAGCAAAATCGGGTAGACGTTGCTGCCAAAGTGCTTTTTGGCCTTACCTAAAATCGACGATGTATTTTCTTTGTCAAATTCAAAACGCATAATCCTTGCGGACTGCTCATCATTTGGCCCCTTGAAAAAATCGGCGGGGAGCTTGCATACGGACTCCGGCGGAAACTGTGAAGACCAATAATCCACATAGTTTTTGGCATGGATTCTTTTCTCTTCCTGCGCCGCCCGTACAAAATCGGCAAACGGCTTAGCCTTCGGAAGCCGCACTTGCTCCGACCCTGATCCGAGTCCGGCGTAAATTTGCCAAATCTCCTGCAATAACAGCTGATTCGTAATGACATCCGAAATCAGGTGATGGCCAACCGCCGCGATATCGTACACCGACTCCGATACTTGAACCACGATAATTCTCCATAAAGGCCATTGATCGACCTTGAAGCCCTGTATCGCTTCGGTCAGGATTGTTTGGATCTCTTCATTTCTGTGGGCTTCCTCCATGTGGCTGCCATCGTAGAAGTCCACATTGCTGGCCATATCCCCTTCCAGGAAACGCTGTTCCCATCCAGAGTCTTGTTGCACCAGAACGCTTCTCAGCGCGTCATGACGCTGGTTCAGCAGAGCGGCGGCTTTCTTAAATTGCTGTAAATTGAGCTTCTGCTTGTATACAAACCGGGTATAGCCCGCCCAGCAGTACGGATAGTCAAAATAATTCATCAGCCAGCTTTGAGCCGGCGCAAGCGGAAGTGTGTTCTCCCCGGTCAAAGGGCGTTTCACTGAAGGCTCTTCCGCTCGTGGCTGTTCTTTCGCTGAACCTGATCCGCTGAACATAACGCGCAGCGCTTTGCGGTCCAGCTTGCCGTTCGGATTCTTGGGCAGCCGCGGCAGCCATTCCAGCCGATGCGGAACCATGTAGTATGGAAGCTTCCGGCCAATGAAATCTTTGATTTCTTTGTCTTCAGTCTGCTTTCCTGACAGGCAGGCGAGCAGTATTTGTTGTCCGGGAGAGGGCTCGATGACAATGACGGCTGCCTCATCAATCTTGGCATGAGCGCCAAGCACAGCCTCAACTTCACCCAATTCCACCCTGAAGCCGCGAAGCTTCACCTGATTATCGATGCGGCCATGATATTCGTAGCTGCCGTCCGCCCTTTTCGCCGTTAAATCACCCGTTCGGTAGATGAATTCTCCGGGAATTTCCGCGAATGGATTGGGATGAAAAGCTTCACGGGTCTTCTCCGGATTGTGCAAATACCCTTTGGCAAGCTGAATGCCGCCAATCCACAATTCGCCGATCTCGCCCTCGGGCAGTTCCCGCATATGCTCATCCAGATTCTTGATAAACACTCCAGGAATGGGCTTTCCGATGGGAATACTCATCTCACCAGCCGAACCCGGTCTTTCGGAAATAATGTGATAAGTCACATCTATAGAAGCTTCTGTAGGACCATAGAGATTAGCAAGTCCGGTGGATTTGCCATACCGGTCCATCCACTTCTGAACCGGCGAGAGAGGCAGTCCTTCTCCGCTAAAAATCAACCAGCGCAGCGCGGGAAACGTATATCCCTCGTCCTCCAGTGAATTTACAAATTCACCAAACAATGAAGGCACAAAGTGCATGACATTGATGCGGGTATCGGCCATCCACTGGGCTAAACTCCATGGATTCTTGACGACCTCCTTCTGTGCAGGACATACGGTCCCGCCATACATTAGCGGCCATAATAGCTCCCAAACCGAGATATCGAAGCAGCAGGAAGTCTTTTGCGCTACCCGTTCACCGGGTTGTAACCGGAAGGTCTCTTGATGCCATTCCAGCCGGTTCATATAGCCCCGGTGATTGAGAATGACTCCTTTGGGATTTCCGGTTGATCCTGACGTATACAGAACCACCATTACATCATGGGGCGAACTATCGACGTCAGGATCTCGATCGGAGCAATTCCTCCATTGCGCCGAATCAGCATCTTCATCCAGAATAGTTAATGTCTTGATAGACGGACTCTCCGAAACGATGAAGTCCGCCTGCTCTTTCAGCAGCTGTTCCGTCAACAGGAAATGAAGCTGAGCGTGCCGGGTAATATACTTAATCCGTTCAGGCGGATACACTGGATCAAGAGGAACATAAGCGGCCCCGGCCTTCAGAATTCCTAAAATTCCAATCAGCATTCGATGACCGGGGAGCGTCATAATCCCGACCAGACTTTGCGACTTCACTCCCTGTGAGCGAAGATAATGTGCCAATCGGTTAGATAATTCATCCAGCTCACGGTAAGTGACGCTTCGTTCTCCGTCCAGGACAGCGATCGCATCCGGTGTGACCTTGCATTGTTCGGAGATTTTCAAATAAGGAATGTCCGTTCCCGCCACTTTGTCGTTCACAGACGGCCGAATGTTCCTGTCTGCCATAGTGGAAATCATTTCATTGATTGTCCGGCACCCGAACAAAGACGCCTTATCGATATTCTCGAATACGTTGCCAAGCCGCGCGATGAGCCGGATACGCTGTAAGGAATCCAGGCCCAGTTCAGCTTCCAAATCCCTGGACATATCATCGGCCTCAAGTTTCCTAGTGCAGATTTCTTCAACGATTCTCCGTAATTTTTCTTCCATTTCTCTAGCCACTTCAACAACTTGCGTTCCCGGCATACCAGCGAGAGGTTCAGCCGTCTTCACTTCAACAGCGGCGAGCCTGTTAATATTTTCGATGAATCTACCCATATGCTCTTCCATGTACCCGTCGTCAAAAAAGGAGCTGTCATAATTCGATGTGATCATAAGTCTTCCTTGAAAGATTTCAACCAGGTTGTCTATCGTCCCGGGATTGGTGCCTGTGTAAGCTTCATAATCATGGATTTCATAATTTCCATATTTCTTATCAATGGATGTGTTCCCTACGAAGGAGAGGTAAAGATTTGATTTTAGAGTCGAACGGATCATGGAAGCTACCGCATCCGGCATGCTGCCATTCTGCAGACGGATCGAGTCTTTGGCATAGTGTGCAGCTCTGCAGGTCTGCGCCCTGTCCATTCCTGAGGATAACTTGCTGTTAATTACTTCTTTGGTTCTGCCAATCAGCGATTCCCAACCTTCGCCGGCATCCTCACAAGAAAAGGTGAGGGCAAGATTCTGCGCAAACGCGCTGAGTACGTCCGTTGCATCCATATTGGGGTAGAGCCTTCCGCTTGTCGGCAGATTGAGAATAATTCGGCTTTGCTCCTCCCCCTGCTGTTTTATCGTCTTTAGATACGCGCTGACCAGAAGAACAAACAGTGAGGTGCGCCATGCTTTCGTACGCTGAATAAGGAGAGCCGTTGTTTGCTCATCGATCCAATATTTCCGGGTATGAATCACAGGCCCGGTTGAGTGTTCAGCGGAAAACGTTCTGAAGGATTTATAAGGGTTAAAGAAATAGGTTCCCCTGCCCTGCTGCTGTACGTAATCATCCAGAGCTTGAATTTCCTCCGGCGCATTCCACGCATTCATTTTCATAACGATATGGTTATATTCATTGGCACGCAGGGCAGGCCCTAATTCCGCCATTCTTTTTTGTGACCTCGCGCCATAAATCTCCAGCAATTCCTTCAATATCTGCTGGTTGCCCAGACCGTCCGAGATGAGATGGTTGATGTCCAATATGAGCTCATATTCATCATCGGCGGTACGTATTACGGAGATAGTGTGCAGCGGCCACTGTGTAATATCAAATTTATGATTGAGCGAGTCTTCAAATTTCCGGGAGATCACTTGCTGCTGATTCTTTTCGTCCAGATGCCGGATATCCTCTACAGAAATTTCCGGAAGGGCAACATCCGTGAGCAGCTTCAGGCGGTAGCCTTTCAGACTGCTAGTCCCCTGATCAAGTGTAAACACGCTGCGCAGTATGGGATGGCGGTACACAAGTTCTCTCCAGGACTCCCGCAGACTTCCGGCATTCAGCTCACCCCTAACCTTCACTCCCGAGCTGATGGAGAGATTGGCTACAGATAAATAGGTAACCAAGAATAAATACTGGCTATGTATCATTTCAAGATATTCAGGATCATTTTCAGAAATTTCTGTCAAAACAGGAACGTCAGTGTTTATAACCGGTTTGGGGCCAATGCTATTATTCTTCCGCCAATCGACAAACAACTCCACAATATCCCCTATTGTCTGCAGGGTGAGCAGTGCAGCAAAAGAATATCTGCAGGTAAAATCATCTACCTGATCTGCAGGAATGAGTCTGAGCATACCGTTCATGAGCGAAATCATTTTGATGGAATCCAGACCTAAATCACTTTCCAGATCCATATCCACATGCAGATCCTCTATGTTGTGGCCGGCGATTTCGGAGATCAGTCCGCAGACCTCCACTTTCAATTGTTCGCGCATTTCAAGGGGTATGGATAATGCATTGGAAGTAACTGCGATTTCCGGATACTCCATAATATTTCTTCGGGAGGCTTCCCACTCCTCAAAAACCTTCACCAATTGGCGGACAGTTTGTATAATCAGTAATGACCCCACCGGATGGGCAGCATTAAAATCATCCAGTTGTTCCTCCGGGATAAGTGTAATCATTTCATTCATAAGCGTAATCATCTTAATGGAATCCAGACCCAGATCCTCTTCCAAATACATTTCAAGATCAATATCTTCAATCCTATGACCCGTTACACTGGAAACTATCTGAAAAATCCTTTGTTTTGTACTGCCGCTTTCTTTTGCTGGATCAACGTACATTTTGCTCATTAAGCTATCCCCCTCAAATAGTGAAATTCGCTTTGACCAACATCAAATACACCCTCACACTATCCATTCATGAAAGACTAGACTATAGATGCAAATCCTACTTGGGTTTATTGCCTCATACTATGTATGTACCTTTTACTGGGATTTCATGTCAATGATGATTTTCCTTAAATTTCATTTTTTATAAAATTTAACATTCCATTAACATAGATATGTATTAATACTATATAATCTGTTTTTACTAAATTTTCCAATAAAGTTTCAACAGGCAGCCAATTCATAACGAAAGCTTAAAAAAAAGAAGACGGACAGCATATGGATTTACGCTGCCCGTCTTCTGTTTCAAGTTATATGCAAACCGAAAATACCTCTCCAGAGTCTACTGCCCGCTGATATCCGCTTCATCCCCTCAGCCCCATCCGGTTGCCGGAGCTGTACCGGGCGAGCCCCCGGTGGAACAGCGTTAACGCGCCTGTCCCCAGCACAGTTACCGCAGCCAGCAGTCCGCCCATAAAGCCCCAGTTGAACTCCCGCAAGAAACCGACCGGCATATAGCTGATGAATCCGGCAGGCAAAATGGTAAACAGCATGATTTTTCCCCAGCTTTTGAAAATATCCGTTGGGTAGGTGCTGAATGACAAGAAGCCTATAAACATCTGATACCCGATTCCTTCCGCATTTCCGATATAGAAGGCAAGAGACTGGATCAGCAGGTTAAAAAAGGTGAAGATCATGGCGGCCAGCAGCACCGCAGCACCATATTTTATAAGCCCTAGCGGGGTATGCTGCCCGAACCAGGCATAGATCAACAGCCCGAACACAAAATCCCCTACCGCCGTAAGCGACATCCGGTTGACCAGAACATTCAGCAGCACCGGCTTGGGCTGAGCCAGATACAAATCCAAGTCACCGTGCGCCACGATAAAAGCGATGCGCAGCGTATTGCCGAACAGCATATTAGATATGCCAAAGCCGGCCGTGCTGACGGCCCAGACCATCATCACATCGCTCAAGGTCCATCCGTTGATCAGGGGAAATCGCTGAAAGTACATGGCCCAAAAGAACAGGAACACCGCATTGCTTAAGGCCATCATCCCCGCCGTCATGAAGAAGCTGAGGCGAAACTCCATGGCGCCGGCGAGATTCAGCTTCCATGCTGTAAAGACAAAGCCGTATTTTCGTTTAACCGCCGTTAACATTAAGCTTGTTCACCCCTCTCCTGTACACCAGGCTGAGCAACAGCCCGAACACCAGGCCCCAGGCAGCCTGGATTCCCAGCATCTGAAGCATTCTCCCGGCTTCAAATTGAACGGCCGTCTTGACCGGAAAGTAGATCATGGTCTGAAAAGGCAGCCAGCGGCAGATGCTCCGGAACGGCTCAATAAACAGCTCCAAGGGGAGCAACATCCCTCCCACTGTAAACAGCAGCTTGTCGTACACGAAGACCAAGCCTTGAATTTCTTCAACCCAGAAGGCACAGAGAGCCAGCATCATCCGGATCATAAAATTTAGCGTTACCGCCGCAGCCGCCACCGGCACAAAGCCGAGCCACCCCCATCCGAAGCCCGGGAGGCCGAAAAGCGCTAGACCCAGGGCGCCTCCCACCAGCAGGTTGACGACAAGCCTTACGGCAAATTCCCCGGCAAACTCCGCATACCGGTAGAGGATATAGCTCACAGGTCTGCACAGCAGGTACCCGATGCCGCCCGTCTTCACCTCGTCCTCCACAGTAATATGAAGCTTCGGCATAGCCGTAACCAGGGATTCCGAAAAAATCAGATACCAGATCAATTCCTCGAAGCGGTATCCTCCGATGACGGTCTCCCCTGCACCGGCATAAGTGGCGGTCCACAGCTGAATGAAGATATAGAGAATGATGAGAAGAAACAGCGTCCTTACCAGCAAATCCATAACATACATGAACTGATTTTTGACCGTTATCCGGCTGACGGCTCGATATTTGCGCAGCTTGACCGATACATTCATAAGGAACCTCCAGAAGCCTTGCCTTGGTGAAAAGCGGCTGCATGCGCAGCTTCCTTCTCCGCGCCTGCGGGATACCCGGCCAAGGAGCCTCGCGCCCCGCCGGTGCGCTCGTATATTTTGGCGATAATCTCCTCCATAGGAGGATCTTCAATGGTTACATCTTCTACCCTGTAGTGGGCGACGATGTATCCAAGAACCTCTTCGATGTTAATAACTGCGGTGTCTACGTTAAGCTTCAGCCCGCTCCCCTGCTGCTTCAGGATTTGTACGCCGGGGAGATCCATGGAGGCAGGCTTCTCCTTTAGCCGCAGCTCGATGGTTTTGTAGGTGAGGTAATCCCGCTTCATCCGGGATACCTCCTGATCGAGAATGATATCGCCATGGTTGATGACGATAGCTCTTTTGCACAACTGCTCAATATCGCCGGCGTCATGAGAGGTAAGGAACAGCGTGGTTCCTTCCTCCCTGTTCATCTCTACGATCAGGTCGCGAATCTTCTGCTTCACGACAATATCCAATCCGATGGTGGGTTCGTCCAGGAATACCACCCTCGGGCTGTGGAGCAGCGCCGCCACAATCTCACAGCGCATTCTTTCGCCAAGAGACAGCCTGCGCACCGGAGTATTCATATAAGGCCCAATCTCGAAGCGTTCCGCCAGATCGTCTCTGCGGCGCAGGAAGTCCGTTCTTGGGAGCTCGTAGATTGCCCCGAGCAGCTCGAAGGAGTCTACAGGCGGAAGATGATACCAGAGCTGCGACTTCTGCCCGAATACAGACCCGACCACGAAGCCCAGCCTGCCGCGCTCTTTCCAGGGGCACAGACCGAGCACCTCTGCCTGGCCTGATGTCGGATGCAGAATACCGGTCAGCATTTTGATCGTAGTTGATTTTCCCGCCCCGTTAGGTCCCATAAAGGCCAGGATTTCTCCCTCCTTCACCGCAAAATCAATCGGCCTCACCGCTGTTTTCTCCTTGTATACAGGCCGGAACAAAGACTGTACACTGCCGCGAAGCCCCTGCCGCTTTTCCTTGACATTGAACACCTTACTTAAGCCCTGCACACGTATGGCCGACATTGACAGTTCCTCCCCGGTTTTACTCCTAAAATAAAAAAAAGACCCTGGCATACGAATTTGCCGGAAGTCTTTTAACTCTATGATGTGACGCCATGATGTGGGTGACACCGTGCAGCATATTCGCAGCGCCTGGCTTTGCTTGGTTCAGCGGACTTGAGCCCCATTTCCCAGATATCCTTCCAATTATTTCTACCGATACTACCATACGGACAAAGAAACTGGCAAGTATAATATTACATATGTACGAGAAGTATTTGAGGGTTACCGGTCCAACAAGCTTTTCAACTTATCGAGCAGTTGCGGACTCAGATCAAGAATGCGGCTGTATATGTCTTTGGGCGAATCAAGCAATACCGTCTGGACTCCGGAAGGACCGATAATGAGAAACGCGACGGGAGTTACGGACGCGCCCGCTCCTATACCTCCTCCAAACGGCAGCGACGAAGAAGCAGAGCTTGAGAATTCGGTGCCCCCGGTCACAAATCCAAAATGGGTTCGGCAAATGGGGATTACGACGGTACCGTCCGGTATCTGGATCGGTTCTCCGATGACGGACTCTGCATCGATAACGCCTTTCAGATTAGGCAATGCGGTCTCCAGCAACCGATGAATATGCTCGGACATGTAAGCACCTCTCTATCGCTTAAGTGCTAACTAGTCTTGACAACATATTATCCCTTCAAACGGTCAAAAAAAGAAGACGGGGACGCATCCCCGCCTTTCTTGTTACTGAACCGCCTCTTTAATCGGCTCAGCAGCCTTGTTAACCAGCGGATTCCGGCTTATCATACTTCCCGCTTGCCCGCCTACAACCCGGCCCACCCGGTCGCCCAGTACGCCTCCAAGCATCGCCCCAACCACGGTGCCTACGCCGGGCATCACCGTACTTCCGAGCACCGCTCCGTACTCGACACCAGCCATTACGCCGACAGCCCCGGTTACGTTCTCAACCGTGTGCGCCGTATATTCCTTCTTGCTCAGCTGCCCTTGCTGCAAGCTCTTCGTGTCCTGAAGCTGCGACATGCCTCCGGCAAGAAGGCCTGCCCATAGCGATCCGCCTTGGAACATTAGGAAGCCCTCCATTCATTAAAATAACCGCATCTTGCGGTCTCATCAGATTGTGCCCAATTTGACTATTAGTTATCGGCTGTATTCTTGGAAATTGTCTCCTCATTTCGAGTAGTTAGCGACTGCAGCTTGCTTTGTGCCGAGGTACCCGCATCCTTCGCCATTTCGGTTAAATCGAGCACGGTCTCCGTCCCTTTGACGGCCCATCTCCTCACGGTTTTTCTAGCTTCCGGCGATAATGCCAACCATAATGCCGCAGCGCCGAATATCAAACCCGCACGTGATTTTATCATGAGAACCCTCCAAAAAAAGGATTAACTTAAGCAGATAAGATTATCTCTCAAAGCAAGGCGTTTTATGCATGAAGCTCCTTTAATCCAGCGCATAATCCAGTTTAAATTGCAAATACTACTTTTTGCGTAAAAATAAGCAGTAAATCCCCCCTATAAGGAGCAAATTCATGTCGATTACCGCTCATAGCAGGTTTATCCGCTTTTTGCCGGGGCGTATTCGCCTGGAATTTGCGGGTCTGCTGCACAGCAAGCCAACAGAGCTGTCTTTGCGTCAGGATCTGGCGCTCCTGGCGGGTGTCACTAAAGCCGAAGCATCCGCGATAACCGGCCGCATTCTCGTTATATATGACGAACGGCAAACTTCAGGGCGCCAACTGCTGCATCAACTGGAGCTGCTGGAGAGCAAGTATAACGGCCATGATAAAGAAGAAACAAGCATTCAAACATCCCAGGGCGGTCCTGAAAATGCAGCTGCCGAGCGGGAGGCATACGCCGAAGCGGCCGCTTCTTTGGAAACGCCAGAGCTGCCTGTGCAACCTTCGGTGCATGAAAGCTCCATTCCGGATTCACAGGCTGAACCCGAAACGCTGGTAACAAACTTGGCCCCGGTCTATCCCAGGTCCGCTTCGCCGCCAGGCGTCCCCCTCCCGCTTGCGATTGCGATGGGCGGACTTCTGGTGCTTGGAACCAAGCAGCTGATGTTCGGCAAATCTGCATTGGCCGCAAGCCCCGTTCCCTTCTACATGTCCGGGCTGGTCGCCGCCGTTACCGGGTATCCTTTTCTGCGAAGGGGCTTTAATCATCTCACCAAGCAGGGTAAGCTCAGTCCCGATCTGATTCTCGGCACCGCTGCGTTAGGACTTGCGCTCGTCCGGGAAAATCTTGTTGTATTGGGTGCTGTAAGCATTCTTCAGTATGTAAATTGGAAACGCAGCCGGATCGGGCTGACCGATACGGATGCCCAGCCGCTTTCTCCGGAAATTCAAGCCTACAGCGAGCGTGCCGGCCGCTTAGGCGCGGCCGCCGCGGCAGCCACCTGGCTGTTCACCCGCAGCCCTCTGCGGGCCATCGCGGTGCTGCTTGCCGCCAATCCGCGGCCTGCAACGATTCCGGTTAAGACGGCTTGGCAGCAGGCGGAGCTTTACTCCAAAGAAGCGCAGCCGAGTCTTCCCCAAGGAGCGCCGCTTTCGCATTTGGTCCAAACCGGCACGCTGCTGCTGGAAGACACATCGCTGCTGATGCAGACGAATATTCAGGAGACGGAATGTGTGTCACATGAGGAAGACCCGGACAAGATCATATGTCTAGCAGCAGGCTTGATGAAAAAAACCGCGCATCCGTGGAAAGAGGAAGTGCTGAATAAGGCAAAGCTAACCTGCCGTACGCTGCGTTCGGCCTTCCACGTCGCCGAAGAGGAGGACGGAATGAGCGGCCTGATCAGCAATACGTCTTATTGCGTCGGCAATCTTGGCTTTTGCAAGCGGCACGGAGTTGCCTTTGAGCGGTATTATCTTGAAGCTAAACGGATCGAAAGCAAAGGCTGCGAGGTACTGTACTTGGCGAAGCAAATCGGCGGGAATTGGATAACCCAAGGACTGATCTACCGCAGTCAGCAGCTCGATTCCGGGCGCAGGGCACTGCTCTCGCGGGCACGGCAGCAGGGCATTCAGGCCGCCGTGCTGGAGGATAGCCCCGGCATCGGCCGGGAAGCGCTCGCCCGGCTCGGCCTGCAAACGGATTGGCTGAACACTCCGATCAGTGAAGCGGCGGAGCGCATCGCCAAGCTTCATGAACAAGGAAACCGCGTGCTCCTTGTGAGCGAGTCTTTCGGTGGTGAGTACAGCCGCTATTTAATGGAAGCCGGCGTCCCCGGTGTAGCTTTCGAGCAGCTTGAGCGGGTGCTGGACGCCAAACAATCCGCTCAAAAGCTGGAGAATACTATAAATGAGCACTTCCAAATTACGAAGAAATGGAATGTACTCGGAGCTCTGCTGGCCGCCTTTGGCATGCTTAGCGCCCCAATTGCAAATTTGGCTAACGACGCCCTGTCGCTGATCTTTCTTTCCCGCACGCAAAAGCTGGCTCAGCAAGCATTTCCCGCTAATGCAGGTAGTGCCGCGTATGCCCATAACGAGGTGGCAGCGACGGCAGAAGCCGCCATGTGGCATGGTTTGCCCTGGGAATCTGTCACGCAGCAGCTTCAGGTTAACGCGCAGCGGGGCTTAACGGCGGCTCAAGTAAACGAATCGCGCAGCCGGTACGGAATGAATCGGCTGGCCGAAAAAGAGCATACCCCATGGATTGTCTCGTATGCTAGCCAGTTCAAAGAATTTACGACGCTGATTTTGCTGGGTACCTCCGTGCTCGCCCTGTTTACGGGCGGACTGTTCGACGGTCTCGCCATGGGCGCCGTGCTGCTCGCCAATGCAGCGATCGGCACGTTCCAGGAGCGAAAAGCTGAGCGGATTGTCGAAAGCTTGAATCAGTTTCAGCCTCCGGCCAGCAAGGTCATCCGTGACGGTGCGGAACAAAATATAAGCGCCATCGACCTGGTGCCGGGCGACATCGTCTGCCTTGAGCCAGGGGACCGGGTGCCTGCCGATATTCGTCTCATTCGTGCATGGAACCTGGAAGTTAACGAAGCGGCGTTAACCGGCGAATCAGTCCCTGTCGTGAAGCAGGAGAGCGAGGCCGAAGAAGATTGCCCGCTGTCTGAGCGCAGCTGCATGCTGTATATGGGGACGGATATCTCCCGGGGAAAAGCTTTGGGTGTCGTTGTCCAGACCGGCATGAATACGGAATTCGGCCACCTGATGTCGCTGCTCAAAACCAATGAGAAAACAACTACCCCGCTTCAGGAGAAGGTTACGTCCATTAGCAAAAAATTTATCAAATGGGCGTTTATCGCCGGAAGTATCGTATTTGTTTCCGGGCTTCTGCGCGGCGTTCCGTTTCCTCAGTTGGTGAGCACCTCGATCACGCTTGTCGCCTCGGCGATTCCCGAGGGGCTTCCGGTTACCATCACGATCGCGCTGAGCGCGGGTATCTTCCGCATGTCCAAGAAAAATGCGCTCGTCCGCAAGCTGTCGGCTCTTGAGACACTGGGCCATGCGACGATCATCTGTACGGATAAGACCGGCACGCTGACGAAAAATGAAATGACGGTCAAGCAAGTCGCCGCCATCGGCCGTGCCTGGGAGGTATCCGGGGGCGGATACGACCCGGCGGGCGGTTTCCGGGATAAGAGCGGGGCAGAGGGCGGCTCCAGCCTGCCGGATTCCACGGCGTATGAAAGCTCCCCTGCGCAGCCGGAACTGCAGCGAATCCTGCAGATCGCCTGCTTGTGCAATAACAGCAAATTGGTCAAGCAGGGAGACAACTGGTCGATGCAAGGAGATCCGACCGAGGGCGCGCTGCTGGCCATGGCCTATAAAGGCGGGGTCAAGCCGGAGCAGCTGACCCACTGGCATCGCGGCGCGGAGGTTCCTTTTGATTCCGGCACGGGAAAAATGAGCGTAATGTGCAAGGACACTTCGTCCGGGCATGCTTGTTACATTTTCTCCAAGGGCTCCGTAGAATCGATTCTCCGCCGCTGCAGCAAATATCAGCAGGACGGCGAAGTGTACCCCGTCACCGAGCAGCTTCGAGCGGATATCCTGAAGGAAAGCGAACGGCTCGCTTCCAGCGCTCTGCGTGTGCTTGGCTTCGCCTACCGTCCGCTGGAAGCAGATGAACATGATCAGCAGGCGGACCTCGACGAGCGGGATATGATCTACGTCGGCATGGCCGGCATGATCGACCCGCCGAAGGCCGATGTGCAAAAAAGCATCGAAGAAGCGCTCTCTCTCGGCGTGAAGCCTGTCATGATTACCGGGGATCATCCGATCACGGCGATCGCCATCGCCGAGCAAATCGGCATTGTGGGCGGCAGCCAGCCGGGTCAAGTCCTCACCGGTCATGAACTGGACCGGATGAGCGACGAGGAGCTTGAGCAGTCTGTCGACCGGGTGTCCATTTTTGCCCGTATGACGCCGGAGCATAAGCTGCGCATCGTCAGCATGCTGCGCAAAAAAGGGCATATCGTCGCCATGACCGGGGATGGCGTGAATGACAGCCCAGCGATCAAGCGGGCGGACGTCGGGATCGCGATGGGTCAGGCCGGGACGGAGGTAAGTAAAGCAACCGCCGATATCGTATTGAAAGAAGACCACTTCGGCTCCATCGTTGAGGGGGTCAAGGAAGGCCGTACAATTATCGGCAATATCCGTAAGGCGCTTGGCTGTCTGCTCACAGGCAATCTTGCGGAAATTCTCGTAACGAGCGTTGCCGTTATTGCCGGGATGCCGATTCCGCTTGTGCCCATTCAAATTTTGCTGATGAACATGCTGACGGACGCGCTGCCGGCCATGGTTCTGGCCGTCAACCCAGGCAGCAAAGCGAAGCGGACGAAACGGGCAAATATTGTGGACAAGCCGCTGTATCGCAAGGTTATCACGCGCGGAGTACTGCTTGGCGCGGGATCGCTCGGTCTGTTTGGTCTGGCTCTGGCCTCCGGGCAGCCAGTAGCGGTGGCGCAAAGCGTCGCTTTCGCGACGCTGGTGGCAGGCCAGCTGATCCAGACGTTCTCCTGGCGCCAGGAAGACACCGAGCAAACGGTGAGCGATTGGAGTAAAGACCGCTTCCTGGTCGGCGCATTGAGCATCTCCTGGCTCGCCTTACTGAGCGCGCTGTATGTGCCTGCACTCAACCAGTTTTTTCATACCGCGCCAATTCCCCTGCAGCTCTGGGGGCCAATCCTGCTCGTCGCAGGTTCGATTTCCTGGCTCTCGAAGCCGATCCTGTCCTTACTCGAAAGGAAGGACCAGACGACGGGCATGGCTGCCCTCTCCTATTCCGCGGCCTAGCTGCGGGATAGGCTTTTCATATCATTTCCATATCAACTTTAGGGAGGTTACCGAACATGCTGGAAAGAAACGCGGACAGACTTATTGTGGGCACTGCTCTCGCTTTTGCAGCCTCCACGCTTTGGCCGATTGTGAAAAACACCTTAAAGCCGCTTGCAGCTACCGGGATGCAAGGTGCCGCAGGTTTGACGGAACGTATCCAATACGCCATGCAAATCGCTCGCGATGAAATGGAAGACATTGTCGCCGAAGCCCAATTCGAACGGATGAGAAAGAAGCTCGATCAGGATATTTCTGCGGAATCCGCTTCATTCGAAGAGACCGGAGGCACACTTCATGCAGAATGAAGCCATTGATCAGCATCTTCAGGAAGCGCTGGCGCATTTGGAGGAAGCCATCAATCAAAGCATACATAGCGTGATGGACAATCAAGCCTCCAGCAAGGAGATCGGCGGCAAGTGGGAGCATTTTTTAGGCCAGTTCTACGGTATGGTGAAGGATAAGGGGAAAAAGTCACGGGTCAACCTGCTCAGTTGGATCTCTTTTGCCAAAATCCGTTGACCTTCGGTACAAAACTGTATTATCATCGAGCTATGTAAATCCGGCAATAGCCGGACGCATCCAGATTGGATGCCTACCGTTTGGGGCCGCAGGCGCCAGGCGACTTGTGTGAAAGATCAAGTCCCTGGTTTTCTGCGGTTTTTTTGCGTTCACCAAAACGTTATTTTAAGGGAGGTAATTGTTTGAATATTCACAGCCGGTTAAGGGCAGAGGTTGCACAGAGGCTAGTCATGAAATCTTTGGATTTGTATAAGAACGACGTATTATCCATATTTGTCTGCTCGTCCGTTGGCAGAGGGGACTCGGATGCCCATTCAGATATTGATCTGCATTTCATTTATAAGGATACCTTACGCGATTTCAAAATGTATGCAACGCTTGAAGAGGGGATCGCGGTGGATTGGGTCTGGGAACCGTATGAGCACTATAATGATTTTGAAGAGATCATGTGCCATTTTTCCAAGCCGCATAACATTAAAAACTCGATAATTTTATATGACCCCCACGGCTGGTTCGGCGAACTGAAAAATCAGGTAATTCCTGATCTGGAGAAGAAGGACTATGTTTTAAGAAGGGTGAAGCTGCTTTGGGAAAATAAATCAAGATCATTAGAGCAGGCGATCCAAACGGATCAATTCGGAGATTTTATTCGTTCTTTTATGCAATACCGGACCATCGCTTTAATCCCGCTGGCTGCCTGCACCCTCGATCCCAGCGCAAGAAAGCTGCTCATTCAAGCCAAACGATCCCTGGAGCTGCTTGGCGCGAATAGCGATGCCGGGATGTTCGAGCTATTATTTGGATGCCGCGGCATAACAAAGAACGAAGCATTGCACTTTTCAACAAGAATGATGGAAACGTATGACTACTGTATAAAAGTCCAAACTGCCGATTACCACGGGATCAATCCGCCCAAAAGAGATTACCATTATAATGGAATCAAACAGCTCATTGAAGAAGGCTTCCATAAAGAAGCCATCCACCCCATCCTCGAATGGATATCGCTTGCGGACTATCGGATCACCCAGGATACCGGACGCACCGGATGGTGGACGTCTTACAAAGACGAACTGTACAACCGGCTTGGCCTCTCCCCGGAAGGAATGAATGTCAAAAAAGAATTCATGCTGGATACTCATAACCTGCTCAAGAAATACTGTAACGTTCGAGGTTTCAATTAAGCAGCAAAACAGCGCCAGCCACCAGGCTGGCGCTGTTTTTCATTTTAGGCCGGTTCTGTCCTTCCTCAATTCCAAGTTAATCATGTAACAATATATAACTTGCAAATAAAAAACTTCTACCAATGCATTACTCCCACGAAAGATAGACCTCGTTTTAGCGGCAGTTTTTCTTACATTTCAAGGAATCGGCCAACTCGTTAATATCTGATAACCTTCCTTAATCTTCAATAATTACCTATCCCCCCTCATTTTTTTATGCAAAGTGAATAATTTTCTAATTTTCTTTTGTTGAGTTTAAATAATGAATAATTAAAATTTTTGCCTTATACTAATGCCATCAAGAAGGTTTGCTTGCCCGAACATGTTAATATCACTAACATTTAAAGAAAGGTTGGTTGGAATGGAACCCAAAAATTTTTCTCCGTCCCTCAGCAACACAGATTTATTACCGGTTAAACCGGAAGAACGAAATTGGAAGGCTTTTAACTTTGCTTCCATCTGGATGGGTTGTATTCATAACATACCGACCTATGCGACTGTTGGCGGACTCATTGCTATCGGCATGTCTCCTTGGCAGGTTTTGGCGGTAATCCTGGTCGCTTCGCTGATTTTGTACGCAGCGCTTTCGTTAAATGGGCATGCGGGCGCAAAATACGCCATTCCGTTTCCGGTATTTATTCGATCGTCCTATGGTGTTCTCGGAGCAAATATTCCTGCACTCCTTCGCGGTTTTGTTGCCATTATGTGGTTTGGCATTCAAGCATTTGCCGGAAGCACCGCGCTTAACATCCTACTGCTAAACGTCTGGGATGGTTGGGGAACGCTCGGAGGAGACTGGAATCTGCTTGGTCTTCACCTGCCCGGACTGCTGTCTTTCCTTCTGTTCTGGGGTTTGAATGTTCTTGTCCTGCATCATGGAATGGAGTCGATCAAAAAGTTTGAGGTGTGGGCAGGACCTTTAGTGTATGTCGTCTTTGGCGGCATGGTTTGGTGGGCGATTGACATCGCCGGCGGACTGGGCCCGATCTATGCTCAGGCGAGTAAGTTTCAATCATTCAACGAACTATTCTGGGTGTTTGTAGCATCTGTTACCGGGATCATCGGCATTTGGGCGACTCTGATTTTAAATATTCCTGATTTCACCCGTTTTGCAAAATCCCAAAAAGAACAAATCAAGGGACAATTTTGGGGATTACCGGGTACCTTCATTTTATTCGCTTTCGCAAGCATTACCGTTACGTCCGGCTCTCAGGTTGCTTTTGGCGAACCGATCTGGGATGTTGTGGAAATTCTCAAATACTTCAATCATCCGTTTATTATTGCTGTTTCCGTAATTACGCTGTGCATGGCATCGGTTTCCGTTAATGTGGCTGCCAATATTGTTTCGCCTGCTTACGATCTGGCCAATCTGTTCCCGAAATGGATCACATTCAAGCGCGGAGGATATATTGCGGCTTTCCTGTCTTTGTTGACTGTACCGTGGAAAATGATGGAGCAATCTACCAGCATCTTTGCCTTCTTGGGCACCATTGGCGGAGCGCTCGGACCTGTAGCCGGGGTCATGTTCGCCGATTACTTCATCATCCGGAAGCGAACACTGGAGGTAGAAGACCTTTACAAGTTAAATGGGAAATATACGTATTACAAAGGCTATAACTACCGCGCATTTGTGGCAACCGCCATTGGAGCCTTCGTATCCCTGATTGGGCAGTTTGTTCCTTCGCTAAAATACTTGTACGATATTTCCTGGTTTGTAGGGGTTTTGTTTGCTTTCGTTACGTATGTTGCCCTGATGAGACTGCATCCGCCGGCTGAGATGGCAATGAATGAAAGCAAAAAGTCCCTCATTCAAAAATCGGTTTGAGGTGATACGAATTGAAAAAACATGATCTGGTCGTTAAAGGAGGGCACGTCGTCTTGGAAGACGGCGTGCGTCTTCTTGATATCGGCATTCTTGATGGGATTATTGTTGAATTAAGCGAAAATATCGACGCCGGCGGGAACGTGATCGACGCCTCGGGCCTGACGATCATGCCGGGGATGATCGATATTCATGTTCATTTTGATGAGCCGAACCGTGCGGACTGGGAAGGGTTTCAGAATGGGTCCCGGCTGATCGCGGCAGGGGGAATTACCACCTATTTTGACATGCCGCTCAATGGCAATCCCCCCACGACAACCGCAGCCACGCTTATTGAAAAACAATCATTGGCTAACAGGAATTCTTATGTGGATTATGCGCTGTGGGGCGGCTTAGTCCCGGGGAACCTGAATGAACTGGAAGGAATGGCGGAACAGGGGGCCATTGGCTTTAAGGCGTTCATGTCCTCCGCAGGCTCCGAGTTTGGGCGAGTGGATGAAATGACCCTTTACCGGGGAATGGAAAAAATATCCAAGTTGAATAAAGTTCTGGCGCTGCATGCGGAAAGTGAGGCAATCACGCAAGAATTGACCCGGGAAAAATGTTCAAACGGACGTGTCTCGGTCCGTGATTATGTGGAATCCCGCCCCCCGCTTGCCGAGATGGAAGCGGTCAGCCGCGCCTTGCTGTATGCTGAAGAGACGGGTTGTCCGCTGCATTTTGTTCATATCAGCCATCCGAAGACCGTGGAAATGATCGAATGCGCGAAGCAAAGCGGATTGGACGTGACGCTTGAAACCTGCCCCCATTACCTGCTGTTCACAGAAGATGATTTTGAACGGATCGGCCCTTCCGCCAAATGCGCCCCGCCGCTGCGGAACAATCAGGCCAAGGAACAATTATGGGAGCAGCTCGGGAATGGAAAGATCGATATGATTACCTCGGATCACTCTCCATGTCCTTCCTTTATGAAATTTGATCATCCGGATAATATGTTTGAAGTTTGGGGCGGGATTTCAGGAGGCCAGTTCTCCCTGGAGACCATGGTGACCGAAGCTCATCTGAACCGAAATATACCGCTGCCGCAAATCTCCAAATATCTATCAACGAATCCGGCCAAGCGGTTTGGGTTATATCCTCATAAAGGGGCTATATCTGCCGGTTTTGACGCCGATTTGGTCCTGTTGGATATGAATCTGGAACGAACAGTTGAGCAGGAAGATCTGCTTTCCAAACATCCGCACAGCCTTTACATTGGGCATACACTGAAATGCGCTGTACAAATGACCCTAAGCCGGGGAAAAGTGGTGTACGACCGTAGGCATGGCATTCAAGGCGAATGCTCCGGTGAAATGGTTCGGTAGCTCATTTGGGTGAAGTAAGCTCGGGACATTCGGGCAGAATAAGCTCCTCCTCTTTAGCCGACAAATTGTCGGCTTTTTGCTTTATCAATAATTGGAGAAAAGACCCCTTCCTCTACTGCCAAGAAGATGCTTTCCATTCGAGGAGTAAATGCTACGAGCTTGGCGGGTGTTAGGGGAAGCCGGTGATCTAAGCGGTCATGCGCACGGAAATGCCTTGCTTCGCCATGCAGGTCTAAATCTGGCTACAGCTAAAGTGTGTCCGCAAGCAGCTTAACGGCGTTATTTCACCAGTTGATGATTCGCAGGATTGACAAGAAGCACGGTTAGCGACACGATAATATGTCAATTCCAGTATATGGTACAATGTTATTAAGGGTTCATAAGGCATCAATCTAGCAATAAAAGGAGGTTGCAAAGAGTTGAGTAAAGATGAAAGACTATTTGAATTTCAAACCTTAGCTTCTAATACATTAGAATCATTAGTTACAACGTTTAATCGAAAAGCAATCATTAACAGCATTGCTCCGTTAACTAGGGGGATGAGTACAAGCAATTATGTTGTACAGTTAGAAGGCAATACGAAAAAGTATGTGTTAAGGATTTATCCACTTAACAATGACCACAGCCAACTTGAAATCGCAGCGTATAACTATGCGAGAACAATGATACGAGTCCCCGAAATTTATTTCTTTGACAATAGCAAGCAATTAATTCCTAACTCTTACATAATCATGGAATTTATTGAAGGTTTTACTCTTGGAGAATTTATTACCGAGAACAATGGATTTCCTAATAGTGTTGTTCGCAGTATTAGCGGTTCTCTGGCATTGTTACATCAAACTGAATACACGCATATGGCACTACTTGATGAAAATTTGCGTATTAAAGAAAATTTTGAACCTATAACGAGCCAGTATCACACTCTTTTTAATGGATTAGCTGGTATACATATTAAACCTTCAACAAAAGAGAAATTCCTCCATTTTATTAACTGCAATGCAGAGTTATTAAAACAAGTTGCTTCAAAACATGTTTTTTCTCATGGTGATTTCATTTTTTCTAATATCATTGTTACCCCTTCATTGCAAACCTGTTTTATAGATTATGAGTATTGTTTTTCTGCACCTGTGTTTTATGATATAGGTAAATTTTTTAGGACAAGAACTAATGTCGAAAGATATATCGGTACAGAAACCATCTCCGCTTTTTTTGAAGGCTATAACAGTAAGGCAAAAGAGCCTTTACCTAAAGAATGGTATATCTATTCAAAGATTGCTGATGTAGCGACCATGCTCCATCTAATAAATAAACCTAATATTCCCGAAGGGTGGGGTCTTGCTATTGACACCGAAATTGAAAAAACATTGGACTTACTTGCATACTAGCTTCTTGCATTGAGGTAAAGAAAACGATAGAAAACCACTCCATTCTTTAGGAGTGGTTTTGACTTTATATGCTAATGTATATTTCAAGCACTCATTAAGGTGCTTAGAGCATAGATATTTCTTAAGGCCGCCAAAGTCTCCTGCACTTTCTCTCTTATGATGTTTCGAGCTTATTTTACGGAAGCCGGTGGCTTTCCCGTTTTGGCTGATACAGAAAAATAACTCATCTCAACAGGTGAGACGGGCTTTGATTTCGGTTCCCCCCTCAGTTTCTCCGACACGCCGTCCTGGCTTTCATCTGAGCAGTCCCGGCGGTATCTTCCCTCCTCCAGCTTCATGTCGATAAAATCGACGACCTGCTGCAGCGAGGCGATTTGGCTGACGATATTTTCCCGGTGGCTCCTTATGTGCTCCACCAGTTCGGGATATTCCGCGGGATCGGTGTCGGCGGAAACCGCCAAAAACGGCCGCATTTTCTCCAGCGGCATCCCCGTTTTTTTCAGGCAGGATATCAGCCGGATCGTATTGATGTCCTCCTGCCGGTAGATGCGGTGCCCGTTGTCCTTCCGGTCCGCCCGGGGTAGCAGCGCGATCTTTTCGTAATAACGGATCGTATCCTCGGAAATTCCGGTTTGCTCGGCGGTTTGCTTCATTGTAAAGGTTTGCTCTGCCATCATCCTGTTCCCTCCCGGAGATTGCTTTTTTTGTGCATTATACATCTTGGTGCTGGCTCCAAGTCAAGTCTCTTATCCTTAGGACAAAAACTTTGCTTACGTGCCTTGACTTGGAGTCGACTCCAAGTTATAGAATGTGCGCTATCAGGGGGAAATATCCCGACTTCAGGAGGAGACGTACAATGAACACGAACCAACGTGAAAATATCGCACTGATTACAGGCGCAAGCAACGGGATCGGGTTGGAATTAACACGGAAGTTGCTGTCGGAGGAATGGCAGGTGGTTGCTTTGAACCGTTCCGACTTTCCTGCGGATGATATGAGAATCCAAAAAGCTATCAATAATGGATGGCTTCGCATTTATAAAATAGCGGATCTCGCCGATTATGCCAGCCTGAGACGTACTTTGGAAGAGATCAAAGGAAAGGAGCGGCGGATCGACATCTTGTTCAACAATGCCGGCGGGAGCTTTCCCGAGCTAAGTTATTCGAAACAAAGGCGTGAGAAACATTATGAACTGATGACGGTCGTTCCGTATATCATTCTGATGGAATTGAAGGAACTCTTAAAAAACGGCGGCTTAAAAACGGTGGTCAATACCTCATCTTCAGCACTTAACTATGTGAAAGAGTTTAATATCGAAATCCTGGAACGCCCCAAAACCTTCCGCAAACTGCTCGGTCCTTATGCCACTTCAAAGCTGGCGCTTTCGCTGTGGACTCAGGCTATCGCATCGCAGCTTGCCAAGGAAGGCATTAAGATCCGCAGCGTTGACCCGGGTGGCAATAATACACTAAGAAAAGGAACAAAATCCGGACTGCCCATAGTGGTTAATTTGCTAATGAAGCTGTTTTTCTCTCCGACTACCCACGGCGCGAACCTGTTGTATGAGGGGGCCCTCGGGGAACACCGTAATGAGACCGGCGTGTTTTTGCTGAAAGGTCAGGTTGCAAATTTAAAATTTAAAGATCAAGCGCGGAACATTTTGGAAAGAATTAATGCGATTTACAAACACGAATTTCTTGGTGAGCGCACCTGAGGACATGCTCCTTCTTTCATCCGCGAATCTCAAAATATCTACGGAAGACGATTCCTTTATGGAATTTGCTTTATAAGTGAATGAAGTAAGTTGAACCGAATCATAAGTAGGGCCAAGTTTTCTGATAATGCCTATGTTAGATCTTATTATTGATAAAAAGGCGGCTTAATTTCACTACCGTTCAGCTTCGGCTGGGCGGGGATTTTTTCTTGGCATTCGCCCAAGCGCCCTTTCCGCGAATGCATATGATGATTATGCCTACACATTGAAAGGAGCGATCACATATGGGATTTTTTCCAACGCCGGGAACCGGCCAAGGATTTCCAGGGTTCCCGGGCGGACCTGGCATGCCGGGAGGACCGGGGTTTCCAGGTGGATTTCCCGGGACTCCGGGACTTCCGGGAGGTGCACCGGCAGGTGTTCAAGCGCCGACGGCTCCTCCACCGCAATTCGTACCGCAAATGTCGGCCACCACATTTGCCATCGACCCCGGCGGGATCAGACGCTGCCTGTTCCGCAACACATACATTTGGCTGAACAACGGCGAGCAATTTTGGTTCTACCCGGTATTCGTCGGGCGTAATTCTATTGCTGGGTTCAGATGGTTCGGTTTCTTCTGGGCGTACTTCGGCATTGATTTGAATCAGATTCGCTCGTTCACCTGCTTCTAAGGCAGACAGTGAAAGAGAACAGCTTGCGGGCTGTTCTCTTTGTCGTGCGACTATTTGTGTTTTCCGCTATCATCCAAGAGTCAACGGTTAGGGCTTGCACTGGATAGTAGTGAGGATCCAGAAGATATTTTTATATCTACTGAAGTAGGCTCGCTAGAAAATCCGGGGGTTGTGAATCCTGTAAAAGATACCGAGAAAATCTTGGTTAGGCTAGTGTCTGAACTTTTTTGATCTTCTTCATTCGGCCTTCCCCTTCAATCCAATATTTGCACTTATTCTACCTGAAAATGATAGAATGATGAATAATAAGTTACAAACATTGACTTTCCAGAAGAAACGGCTTCGCCGTCCTTTTAGGGACGGTACCGTTTCTCGTAGAAATATAAGTCAAAATGATAAGCGCTCAGTTTATAAATACTTATATTTTGGAAAAAAACCGGGCTTTGCCCGCAGCAAAACCCGGTTCGCTAATGAACAGCGGTGATCGGTGCGGCTCTTGTCCTATTTAGACGAGCTTCACCCATTCCCCTTGGGCATCCGCTGACTTCATCTCCGCTTCCACGACTTCCAGCGATTCCGCCGCGCTTTCAGGCGTGCAAACGTCAACAGGCTTGTCATGGATGACCGCATCCAGGAAATAGTCCAGCTCCCGGTAATAGCCGGCTTCAGGGGAGATTTCCGGGGTAAAGCCGGGGGCGTCATTCGGATTCACCTTGACCTGGCTTCCGTCAAACACCACACTGCCCCCTTCAAAATTGACCCGATAGCCCATGTAAAAGCCGAAATCGCCCTCCAGTGTCCAGTCCACCTGGGAATTGATGACTTTTCCGTCCTTATAATAATAATGGGAGGAGGCAATATCGTATCCGCTTCCCGGAAGCACATTGCGCCCAAGGGTCGATACTTTCTCCGGCTTGCCGAACAGATAGTTGATCATATCCGTATCGTGAATATGCATGTCCATAATACAGCCGCCGCTCAGCTTTTCATCAAGGAACCAGTCCTTCGGAGCTCCGGAGCCCCGGTAGAAATAGCCTTCCGTTGCCTGTCCGAACTTGCCGCTGTCCACAATATCCTTCAAGTATTCATAACCCGGCCAAAACCGGAGGCACTGCCCGATCATAAGCTTCTTACCGCCGCGTGCAGCCGTCTCCACCATCTTCCAGGCGTCCGCCGAATGTCTCGCCATCGGTTTCTCACAGAATACATGGTGGCCGCGTTCCAGCAGCGAGCAGGCCATTTCGGCATGCAGATACGTAGGAGCCGCAATATCGATGATATCCAGCTGCTCGTTCGCCAGCATGTCCTCAAGATCGGTGTAGAGATGGTAAGCGGATAAATCATACACTTCACGGGCCGTACTCATGTTCCCGCCAGCTTTGCCGTCTTTCAGCTCTTCAATCCGCGGATCGCAGATCGCGGTGAGCGAGACAGGGCAGCCTTCCTCCATTAAGCGGACATAATTGTCAAAGTGCATCCGGCCCATAAAGCCGAACCCGACCAATCCTATTTTCAACATGGCATAAACCACCCCGCTAAATTGATATCGTTTAAAATAGTGTAACCCATGCCCCGTCATGCCGGGCGGATTCCATTTCGGCTTCAATGATTTCGATGGACTGAGCCGTACTTTCGGGCGTGCACACGCTAACGGGCTTATCCTGAAGAACGGCGTCCAAAAAATAAACCAGCTCCCGATAATAACCCGTATGCGGAGAGAGATACGCCGTAAAGCCGGGCTGGCTGTTCGGATTGACTTTGACCTGACTTCCGTCAAATACCAGATTGCCCCGCTCGAAATTGACCCGGTAGCCCATATAAAAGCCAAAATCCCCTTCCAGCGTCCAATCCGCCTGCGCATTGATTACTTTTCCATCCTTGTAGTAATAATGAGAGGACACGATATCGTATCCGCTTCCCGGCAGGACATTCCTTCCGAGCGCCGAAACCTTCTCCGGCTTCCCGAACAAATATTGAATCATATCGGTGTCGTGGACATGCATATCCATCATGCAGCCGCCGCTCAGCTCTTCATTTACCAGCCAGCCCTTCGGCGCGCCGGAGCCCCGGTAGAAATATCCAGCCGTAACTTGACCGAATTTCCCGCTGTCTATCGTTTCCTTCAAATATTCATAAGCCGGCCAGAACCGAAGACAATGCCCGACCATCAGCTTCTTTCCGGTCCGCGCCGCCGTTTCCGCCATCTTAACCGCTTCTGCCGAATGCCGGGCCATCGGCTTCTCGCAAAACACATGATAGCCCCGTTCCATCAGCGAACAAGCCATCTCGGCATGCAGATACGTAGGGACTGCCAGACTGACGGCATCCAGCTCCTCGCCCGCCAGCATGTCCTCCAGATCACGATATAGATGATAGGCGGACAAATTGTATACTTCACGGGCCGTGCTCATATTTCCGCTCGCCTTTTGGCCCTTCAGTTCTTCAATCCGCGGGTCGCAGACCGCCTTCAGCGTGATCGGATAGCCGTCTTCATTCAGCTTGACGTAATGGTCAAAATTCATCCGGCCCATGAAACCGAATCCTACCAGTCCTACTTTAAGCATTTCCCTCACTCCCGTTTAGGCTTTATAATCAGTCCGTCCCAAAATAGCGTCCATAGACGCGGAAGTATTGAAAATGATTTGCTCCGTGTAATGCTTGTAAGCAGGAATCATCTCGCCTGTCACATAACCGTCGTATCCAATCTCCCGAAGGGCGCTAACGACAGCAGGATAATCTACATCTCCGGCGAGCAGGTCCACAAACCCGTGCAGACCTCCCGCTTCCCGGCGGTAATCTTTGAAATGCACCTTCTTGATCCGGCCGCCCAGAATCCGCACCCACTGCTCCGGATAACCGGAATGAACGATATTCCCTACATCCAGGTACGAGCCTACGAAGCGCGAGCCGATCGCGTCAATAAATCCGCGCATTTCAAGCGGGGACAGCAGGAACTTGTTCCATACATTCTCGATGCCGATGGAAACGCCCAATTGCTCGGCCTCCGGCGCCAGATTGCCGATCGCCTCCAGCGCCCGGTCATATGCCTTGTCATAATCGACAACCTCAGAGCCCGGAATGAAGTCCACGCCAACCGCACCCGGAATGACCAGAATGGTATCCGCTCCGAGAACGGCCGCGAGCTCCAGCTGCTTTTTGCAGACATCCATCGCCTTGGTGCGGTTCGCCTCCGATTCGCTGGTCATCGCATAGGACCAATAAAGTCCCGTAGCAAGTCCCGCAATCTCCAGCCCCGCCTCGCTGATCGACTCCCGAAGTGCGCGCGCTTCCTTCTCGGTCGTTTGCAGACCCATTTCTCCGGACTCATTCAGTGACAATTCAATTCCGTCAAATCCCGCCGCTTTGGCCAAACGAACACAATCCTTGATTGGCGTCCCTTCACGAAACGACCAAATATTAATCCCTTTTTTCACTTGGATCACCCTCCGATTTTTGTTATTTTCCGTTTTATAGAAACGTAGACTGTGTTTTGCTGTTTTCCTTATCTTTTTTATAGTATATTAGATCTGAAATTTAATTTATTTAGGGGAAAAAGATACTTTTTGCATTATTCCGGTGTATATCTTTGGTTGCCCCGTTCGTTATGGGAGGCCTTGCCATGCAGGAAAGAGAGAATTTCCATTCCTTGAAAAGGGAAACGCCCTACGGTGAATGGTCGCCCGGCATCCATTACGCCCAGTTTCAGAACCTCCAGCCCTGCAGCTTTCCCGAACGAAGGCTGTACGATTTCGAGCTGCTGTATGTCCGTCAAGGGAAGCTAACGACTAAAATGAATGGAACGAGGCATGTCCTGACATCCGGACAGCTTATTTTTCTTTCTCCTGGCGTCTATCATCAAAATTCGGTCGCGACTTCTCCCACGAAGCTGCTCGGCATTCATTTTGATTTTTTCGGCGAATCCCGTATTCTGCGCGAAGAAGATATGGTGGTCAATGAAGAGGAAGTGATTCCCGGAAAATTCGCTGTGGAAGCGGTGGCCGCGCCCTTTTTACCCTTATCCGAAGATCCGGTTTATTCGCCTCCCCCTGAGTGTATCCATGCTATGGAACAGCTCGTGCAGGAATTTACGATGCGCCCGCCCGGTTATGAGCTCGTCTGCCGGGGGTTGATGCTCGGAATTCTGACTTCCCTGCTGCGCACGCAAAGCTCGCGCCGTCTGGCCAAAGCCTCCGTGCATGGCGAACGGATTCGGGCCCTGATTGAAGAGATCGAAGCCGCGCCCGCCCAAGGCTGGACGAATCGCTCCATGGCCGCATTAATGAACTTGCACGAGGACCATTTCTCCAAACTGTTCCGTCAGATTGCCGGCATGCCTCCGGGCGAATATCTCCGTTCCATCCGGCACCGGGAAGCGCGTAAGCTGCTCAGAGAGACAGACTGGACGATCGAGACGGTCGGGGAGCGGGTCGGTTATCCGGATATCCATTATTTCAGCAGGACCTTTTCTTCCCAGGAGGGCATTTCCCCCCGCGCGTACCGCAAGCTGTCCCGGATATTGTGATACCGTCTATATAAGGCCGATTTTCGTACTTCACTCTGTTAACCGCCAAAAGGAGGCGCCTGCCATGAACGAAACTAGATTGTACAAGGTTGCAAACCATTCGGGTTCAAAAGATTGGAAGGATATTCCCCCGCTCGCTGTGGACCGGTATCTTTGGCTAGACAACGGGTATACCCCAAGGTCGAGGTCAGGGGATATTACACATCCGAGCTGCTGCACATCCAGTTCAAGGTTTTTGAACAAGATCCGCTCGTCCGGTATAAGGAGCAAAATGATCCGGTCTACACGGACAGCTGTGTCGAATTTTTCATGCAGCCGCTTCCCGGCTCCGACCCGCGCTACCTTAATTTCGAATTCAATGCAGGCGGAACCCTCCTCTTGCAGATGGGCGAAGGAAGGGAGAACCGGATGACCCTTGCGGATTCTCCGGCAATTTTTCAAATCGAAACAGCGCTTAACCGGATTGATGAACATAGCAGGGATACGTACTGGGAGCTGGCTTTTGCGATTCCTTTTAAGTGGCTGCAGAGCCGGTTTTCCGGCTTCGAGGCACAATCAGGTGGGACCTTTCGGGGCAATTTCTATAAATGCGGAGACGAAACGCCGCTCCCCCATTACGGGTGCTGGAACCGGGTCGGTTCCGCTTCGCCTGATTACCATCTGAGCCGGTTTTTTGGGGAATTGGTGTTTGGGTAGTTGGGCAAGAAGCCGCTGCCTGAATGGGGAGAGACAAGAGAAAAGCCAAGCCCAGAATGTGGGTCAACGCTGCAAAAAAGAGACGTTTCCCATAGATTCATGGAAAGACGTCTCTTAGACTGCGGTACGAGGAGTTCATATTAGTACAGCAATATAATCTAATTTTCAATCCATGAAACTTATGAGTAGCGTCTGGGCAGCTTGTTTATTCTCGCTTGAGAGCCAGACTCTCACTGTAGGAACGGTATCTGTTGAATCCAGAATAGAAGCCAAGCCAGAGGCTGTTCCCTCATTATATCTGCTTATGAGCTGATCTTTAACGAAAATAATATGCCTGATAATAATTTTAGTTGAGGCATCGTAGGGTATGCTGCTATATTCATCTCTGGTTTCCGATGTTTGAGGTGTTTCCAGTATAACATTATACTTGGGATTCCTTTTTACATTAATCGCACCCGCCTCAACAGATATCAAATCGCCAAATAGATCGGCTTTTCCTTCGTCCAGCCCAGCCATCAGTTGCTTATTTTCATCTACGTATACCATCTCAGTAGCTGCAAAAGGCAGTAAACTGCGGTCAACCTTCCCGATTACCATTGTCCCGCTGATTCCCGCCAAGAGAAAAAAGCCGACTATGGCCATAAGGAGATGATCTCTGGAGTGAATGATCTTACTTAGCACTATATATATTGCTATGCCAATTAACCCTCCCGTGAAGTTCAAAAGAATATCGTCCACATCGCTGCTGCCTAAAGCAAAAACATACTGAAGAATTTCAAATGACAGCGTGGTCATCAGGAGAATGCAAGCCTTAAAACCTAACGACCGCTTCACATCTATGTATGATATAAAAATTCCCAAGGGAGCAAAAATAACAATATTGCCACATATATTTGTGAGTGCTCTCTCAATGTCCATGGATTCGGTGAAATAAACGCCAATCGTGTGAAAAGGAATGATATTTATACTTCTTAATGATACTGGTTGGGCAGTAAATAAAGCCGTTAAAGGAATGGTCTTGAACAGTATAATATTTAGTGCGAATAATGCGTACGCGGCAAACAACATATAAAAAATGATCTGTAACATTCGCCTTCTGTCCAGTTTAAATCCCATGATACCCGGCCTCACTTTACAATTTTTTACAATTATTAGAAACCATGAATACCATACATTCTTCTAATGAATATGCAATATCTATATAATAAAAAATACAATTATCATCATATTTATAATTATAATTACATTTAGTGGTAATTTCAAGAAAATAATGCTCTTTGGAAGGTCTATCTGTAGAGTCTTTAAAGTGATCGAGTGGTAGGGCGCGGCTTATAATAATATTTTAATCGGGAGCAAGAGGTCGCCGGTTCAAAGCTGTCACTATCTTAAGTGGTACAGGAATTGATGCCTGTTTAGAATCGGGCAGACGTACTTAGGAGCTCATGGTATAAAAAAAGATACTATACAACATTAATGTGCGTACTATGATTGTTGATATTTATGTACTACAATATGCCTATAAGAAAAAAATACAAATAAAGGAAGGTAGCTATCCCTATGCAAAATGTAAAAGATCAAATTATCAAAGCCTATCAATTTCGGCATGCTTGTAAGGAGTTTGACGCAGACAAAAAAATAAGCGACGCCGACTTTGATTTTATTCTGGAAACCGGGCGTCTATCCCCAAGTTCGTTTGGGTTTGAGCCTTGGAAATTTGTCGTCCTCCAAAACCCGGCGATTCGCGAGAAGCTGCTTCCGGTAACATGGGGAGCCCAAAAGCAATTGCCGACATCGAGCCATTTCGTGATCGCTCTCTCCCGCACAAAGGACGATATGGTTGCTGATTCCGCACATATCCAAAGGATGATGAAAGAAGTTCAACTGCTTCCAGAGGAAGTTCAGCAGGGCAAAGGGAAAGCCTATCATAACTTCCAAGAAAATGATTTCAAGCTGCTTGAGAATGAAAGAGTTACTTTTGAATGGGGTGCCCGGCAAACGTATATCGCTTTGGGCAATATGATGACCGCCGCCGCTCTAATCGGAATCGACTCCTGCCCAATAGAAGGGTTCGACAAAGAAAAAGCAGAGCAAATTTTGAAAGAAGAAGGAATCCTGAAGGAGAATTTCGGGATCGCCTGCATGGTTGCATTCGGCTACCGGCTTCAAGAGCCTCGTCCCAAAACAAGACAATCGATCGAGCAGATCGTGGAGTGGGTTCGATAATAGCATAGACGAAAAAGGCTGTTCCAAAGTAGAATTTTCTACGAGCGGGATGGCCTTTTTTTGTATGGATTTTAAAGGGGAGGCAAATTTATGAAGTTAACTTTACGTCATCTCATATTTAGGGTTTGCTGAACAACATATCGGTTTTGGTTAACACCCGGTAAGTGGCCTATAGAAAACCCAGCCGAAAAAATGGACAAAAAGAGCCCGTAACCGGCGCTCCAAATTCATGACCATGAATGAAAGGGCGATTACTGTCAGGCTTCTTGCCGCGCCTTTCGCTCGAATCAAGCCTAACCCGTAGCGGCGTTTGCCTTCTCCAAACTTGCCTTCGATCGCATTGCGTTCCGCTGCATCTTGCCGTTCTTGCTTACGGTGTGTCGCCTGGTTTTCTGCTGAAGGCCTGCCCAGTTTGGGGCCGCTGAGACGAATGCCCACCCCTTTACAGTAGGCAAGGTTCTCTCGATTCCGGTAGATCTTGTCTGCCAGGATCACCGCCGGATACGCGCCAAAACGCTCTTTGTACGATTTCACCGCATCTTGCAGGGTGCCCGATTCGTTAAAGTTGTCCCATTGCATCGTTTCGATCCAGGCGTATCCGTTGGACAGACTGGCTGCTATCTTGGCTCCAAACTCGACGGACGCTCCGGCTTTTCCCCGGACAATCGGTCGGACATGCGGCTGTTCGATGCTTACGATTCGATGCTCCACCCGGTGCACTCCGCCATTCATCATTTCTTGTTGCTGCCGGTGCAGTTCGCGAATGACTAGCAAACGGCGATAGGTCATTTTGCTCAAAGTACTCAGCGAGGTTTGCTGGCTCAGGTTTTCAATGATTCGCAGATCCCGACCCACATAGCCGAGCTGCTTCTTGACCGCTTTGCGGATCGTTTTACCTTTGGGCTGGCGTTGTTTAGATACAAGCAGGTACGCTTTACGGGCTTGTCTGCGGTACGTGCACCGATCAGCGGCTGATGCAATGCGTCAATGATACCTTCCAGGATTTCACGAGCATGATTCAATAGCCCCAGATCTGTCGGATACTTGATGTCGGCAGGCGCACAGGTTGCATCCAGCATCAACGTGCCGCGATGGGTTTGTGCGTCGGGATTGGGAAGAAGACGAAAGAGGGACTTGGCCTTGCCCTTTTGTTGAGACTTTTCCGGCGTGGTATCCACTTTCAGAATCGTTAGGGTGTCGTCCATTTTCATGACCATTTGTCCACCCCCCGGGTGATCATCGTCGTCATCACGTGTTTGTTCCTTGGCTTTAGCCGCTGCTTTTGCTGCTTCCTGCTCGGCCTTCAGCCCTTCTTTTATGATCCAGTCATTGACCTCGTGAAGGATGTCGGGACCCAACCGGTCGCGAAAGTGAGTCATCAAGGAATGATGGAAGGGCTCTTTGTCCACGTAACCGCCAAAACCCAGAAAATACTGCAAATAGGGGTTTTCCATGATCTGCAAAGTGGTTTCCCGGTCGGTTAAGCCTAGACGTTCCTTGATCAACAGGGAGCCCAAAGCCAAACGTACCGAATACGCCTTTTGCCCTTCGTCGGGTGCGCCGAACACCTTTACATATTTTTCTTCCGCTTGCTCCCAGGGAACGAGCTTGGCCAGCTTCACCCACCGATTGTTGGGGTTCAGTTTGCCGCCAAAGGGCAGGTAAAAATCTTTGAGAAGATCGTCGGTCGATTCTATCCGTTCAAACATGATAATTCACTCCATCTGCAAGGTTTTTTTGCATTTTTCGAGTATTTCCTTGCAGATGATTTCGACAAAAACGGCTTCTATTCCTTGTGGGAGTAAGAGTTTTTGTTTATTCAGCAAGCCCTATTTACCGTTATTATAATGGGCTCACTAACACTATCCACTGGCTGTAAGGAAAGCAGCGACGCTAAAGAGTTTTCTGAAATCGGAAACGGCTTAGCCAAGAGTCTCAATCAACTAAGGGACGAACCCGGTGTCACACTTACAGGTTTTTCAAGCGATTCTGATAAAAAATTATTCAGCGTAGGAATTGGCATTGACCATAACAAAATAACGATTGAACAGTTGAAGCAAGCTGTCGATTCCTATCTCAAGAATGCCGCTTCTTATACTCATGTGAAAGATTCCACGAAAATGCTGCGGCCCTACAATTTACGTATTGAAGAGCTCGGTATCGACAAGGAAAACTTTCCTATTTTGGCCAAAAAAGATGCTGGTTCTAACGAAATTAAATGGAATGGAATAAAGTAACGCAATTATCCTGTAATATACTTAACGGCCTCTGTATATCCTGTAACTTTCTTGACTGTAAAATACTTCCTAAATTCTTTCTTCCATAATAAACACAACGATCTTACAATCTGTTCTTGACATGGCTGGCAGCAATACTGAAAAACCCCATTCAACATCGTCCTTCTCATCCTTAAATCCATTTCTTGCATCTACAACAAAATTACTGTTCGAATGCTTCTTTAATAGGTCTAATGCAAATGTTGTTGAATTTCTATAGTCATCGTAGCAGCAAAATTTTTTCCAAGTAAGAAGAACTATATTATCCTCGGCTATATATTTTATAAAAGGCGAAAGAGGTACACTCATGGCAAATTCAAGTCCGGTTTCACCGCTGCAGCCCAATACGGATGGACAGACAGTCCTGCTCCCGCACTGTTCCAGCTGCCTATCTCCTATATCCGTTTTTTAATAGGAATGTTCATGTGAACTCTCCCCCACTTAGCTATACGCATGAAGTGGGAGCTTCAGTTGGCATCGATACAGGGTTGCACACGCTGCGAGCTTCATGTTTAAAGTCTCAACGCCTGTTGCACCCTAATGAGGGAAGCCAACGTCCAATACGTTCGTTTTGCCAATGAAGGGTCTTTTGCCTCCAAGGACAACCACATCTTTTCAGAGGTGGCTTTTTGTATATTACGTAGCACGTACCGTGCGCCGATGTTATACGAGGCATTAAGGTCCGCGTGATACGTTTTGCCTGTTGCGAATACAGCAACATCACGCTTTGTGTTGCGTTGTACAAATCCACTGCCGTCAAAAGCAAGCGCACTGGTATTCGCCGGGTTGACCATGGAAACCCGCATCCCCAGGAAATGCGCCATTTCGGTCACTTTCGTTTGGATGCGCCGTTTGGCCCAAAACTGGAGTTTGGCACGAAGCCGCTTGGCTCCCCACGTTCCTTTAGGCAGACGCATCTTGCCTAAATACTCCATGACGATGACCTCTGCGCTGTGCTTTTGGGCAAAGGCGAGGATTTGATGCGCGGTATCGTGGACGATATGCGTCTGTAAGCCGTTCATCCGCCGCCAAAAATTCGGTTTTGCACCTAGACCTGATTGTCGCTGGGCTTGTTTCAGTTTGCCTGTGATTTGGCGCATCCGGTCTTTTTCTTTGGCTTGGTTGATAAAGCTCCTCGCCAAGACAGTGCCGCCTGCGTCCATCACGGAACAGACTGCGGAATTCGTTAGCCCTAAATCAACGGCACACACCCGCTGCTTGGAAAATTCCGTCTGAGTCAACTTCACATCCCCCTCATAGGCGATATGAAGGGCATAGCGTTTTCCTTTTCGGACCAATCTGGGGTTGCATTCTTTCATGTTCCACACGTTACGTTTAAATAGGTCCTGCCCCTTAAAGGTAATGGGGAGCCAGACCCAATCGCCTTGATGAAATACCTTGATGTTGGCTGCCCTATCGGAGGTTCGAATGAACATATTGCCTTTGTACAAGCAAGGGAACGCCTGATGATGAGCCTCAAGTGTCGGCGGTTTCTTTGAAAAGCGTTTCCCTTCTTGCTGGGCGCGTTGCCGCTCGGCTTGCCAAAGCCCAAAACGGGAATGATGACTTTTCACCATGCCAAACGCTTCTGCAATGGCACTTCTGCGGAAGTACGAAGGAAACTTATAAAAGCGTTGATCAAACTCGGGGTAGAGCGGATTCGGATTATGCTTGGTACGATGAGTCAACCGTTCTACCGCCGTCACCACCGCTTGGGTGGATAACGATTCCAAGGCGATAAACTGCTCATGAATGACCGTAATCAAGAACGACAGCGCCTCTTGATACACATGAAGAGTCGCATCTAGCATGCGGTGGTGAGACGTAATCGGATGTTTGAGTGTTTTGACCACCTTCATGAGATACGCCTCCATCACAAGTTTGATGAGTCTAGTATAACACAAGAACGTATGTTTGGTGAAGCGAACGTGTCTAACCCTCACCTTCGCTGTTGGAGAGGTGGGGGACTGCGACACTAAATCTATTCAAGATTGGGAGATTCTTTATTTACCTTCGCTATTCCGTGGATCTCCTACAAATTAACTCAATCCAGTATCGTAATGGGGTCCATGTATGCGGTGAGCGTCCTGCCGATTGTCTTGTTTGGTCCACTCGCAGGAAGCCTTGTTGACCGCTGGGAACGTAAAAAGCTTATGATCTTTACCGATATTTCGAGAGCGCTGCTCGTCGCCTTGATTCCTCTCCTTCACTTCACTGGCCAGCTGCAGCTTTGGGCGCTGTATGCAATTTCATTCGTGCTCACTATACTTTCTCTCATGTTTGATGTATCCACTGTAGCCATCATTCCTGCCTTGGCACCCAAGCAGCTAACCCGCGCCAATGCTTCCTACCAGTTGACCAATCAAATTGCGGAGCTGGCGGGACCGCTGCTTGCAGGTGCGTTGATTATTTCCATCGGCGGGTTCCATTCACTTTGGTTGGATGCCGTTTCATTCGCAGGAACTCTTATTGTTCTAATACTCATGCCCAGTTTCAATAAACCTAAGTCACGGACAAGCCTTTCGCAGATTTTCAAAGACATCGGTGAAGGATTCCGCTGGCTGATTCATTCCAAAATCAACCTATCCTTCTCGTTTCAAGCGATGATCGGAAACTTCGGGTACAGTGCAGCTTTCGGCGTGCTAATGTTCTATCTGTTGAACACACTTCATCTTAACGCGCAGCAGAGCAGTCTTAACTACACCCTGCTGGGATTTGGGGGGGTTGTCGGCAGTATTCTGGCCGTTCCGCTGGAGAATCATTTCCCTCGGGGAAAGTTGATTCCGGTACTCTTGGGAATTGGAAGCGCCGGGTTTGTTTTTGCTTCAATCAGTCAATTCTGGCTGGCGCCTGGCATTGCTTTTTTTGCCGTAACGGTCTGCAATACAGCCTGGAATACAATCGTCACTTCCGTTCGCCAAGAGACTATTCCCTCGGATATGATCGGACGGGTCCTTGGTTTTTCACGAGTATTGACCCGCCTTGCCATGCCTTTAGGAGCAATGACAGGCGCTGCGCTTTCCGAATGGACCGATCCCCGGGCAGTATTTGCCGTTGCGGCAGCAGCCAAGGTCTTGGAAGTAACGATCGCTCTGATCACACCGATTCGAAAGCTTTAATTATTGCAACATGATATCCATAACCTTACGGCAAAGCCAGCTTCCCCAGTACCGTCGAACGGTTCGCGCCGGTAGCCGAAGGGAGATGGTTGCTGATGCCGTGCATAAAATCATTTCCCAGCAGCGCGAAAATGACCGCCTCCTTCGCATCGTCGCTGACGCCCAGTTCGCCCGAGGTCAGGATGGACTGCCCCGGCAGCAATTGCCGCAGCATGTTCAGCAGCGTACGGTTATGCGCCCCACCGCCACTGACGATTACCTCGTCGATGGGACAGCGGGGAAAGACAAAGCGGTTACAGCCTTCCGCAATCGTCCGGGCCGTGAAGGCAGTCGCCGTTGCGACAATATCGCTTTCGCTAAGGCCCCGCGATACGGCCCGGGAGACGAATTCGGCGGCATACGCCTTTCCGAACAGCTCGCGGCCTGTGGATTTCGGCGGCTCCATGGCAAAATAGGGATGCTCCAGCATCTCTGCCACTAGCGCTTCGTCGGCATTCCCCCGCGCGGCCCATGAGCCGCCTTCGTCATAGGTCCATTTGCCATCCGACAGCAGATATACGGTCTGGTCGATCACCATATTGCCGGGGCCCGTATCGAATGCGAATACGTCTTCGGGTCCGGTAAGAGGCGGCAGAGCGGTGCAGTTGCCGATGCCGCCGATGTTTTGCAGCAGCCGCCCCTTCGAGGGATGGCGGAACAGAATCAGGTCACCGTATGGGGCGAGCGGTGCGCCCTGACCGCCGACCGCCATGTCGGCCGGGCGGAAATCACCGACGACAGGCCGGCCTGTCCGCTTGGCGAGCACGGACAAGTCGCCCAATTGCAGCGTTGAACGGACCTTATAAGCGTCAACGGCGTCTTCTTCCGGAATATGCCACACCGTCTGGCCGTGGGAACTGATGAGATCGATCTCTTCCATCTCCATCCCCGCGCTGTGAACGGCCGCTATGGATGCTTCGGCGAATTTCTCGGCGAGGTAGACGTTCATGCCGCAAACGAGGTCCACCGAGGAGCGCTCGGTGGTGCACAGCTCCTTCAGCCGCTCGCGCAGCGCTTCGTCATATGGGACGCTGTAATAATGCAGCAGCTTCGCCTTCGCCGCAAGCCCAGCGCCTTCGATGGACACAATGGCCGCGTCGATGCCGTCCAGCGAGGTGCCGGACATCAGTCCGAGGACCGTCGCCCTCCGTTTATTCCACAGGGGCCCGATCATAGCTCAAGCCCCCAGCCAGCCGGATGCAGCTCTCCGAGCGATACGGGCAGGCGGCCCCGGAACGGAATGAGGCCCAGCAGCGCCTTCGCCATGCTGTCCAGCGCAAGCGGACGGGACCCGTAGGACGCTGCGTACACCTGCACTTCCGGAAATGCCAGCAGGTCATAGGGATTGCGCAGTGCGGCCACCGCGAGCGGTTTCCTCAGCGCAAGCAGGGATTTCACCAGCGAGATTTGCGCGGCGTCGAATTGCGCGTTGTACGTGCCGACAACGAAGTGCCCATATCCGCCGGACACCGCTTCACGGATCAGTGAATCGAGACTCCCGGCAATTTCGGACGGCGGAATAACAACCTCGCCGCAGTCCAGACCATGCCGCTTCAGCGCAGAGCCGAGTCCGGCGCCTGCCGTCATGGATTCATCGACGAGCGTTGCCACCGCCGGTGCGATGGTGATGACCAGCGTCCGTTCCCCGCCCAGCGGCAGCATCGGAAGGCCATGCCGCACAAGCGTCATGCTTGCTTCGCTGATTCGCCGCGCAATCTCCCGGTGCTCCGGACTATTCAGGATAGACAAGTCCGCCGTAAAAGAGGCGCTCTGAATTGTATCACCCGAAGCCGATCCGCTTGCCTCCGGAATTCCCACAACAGGATCAATAGGGTCAGGGATGATAATGACGGGATCAATGTCAACGGGGATACTGGCTGCGGGGTTACCGGGTTGGCCCTCCGGCGACAGCCGGTTGCCCAACACGCCGCGCCATAGCTTCATGGCAAGCAGACGGCGCACTGATTCGTCGATGCGCTCCGCGCTTAATTTGCCTTCCTTAACCGCCAGTTCAATCGCTCCAATCGCGCCGAGCTGGCGGTCGAGACGGTGGCTGACCAGCACGAGATCCGCGCCGGCCTCGACCGCCATCACGGAAGCCTCGACCGTGCCGAAATGCTCGGCAATAGCGTTCATTTCCATGCAGTCGGTCATGATTATGCCCCGGAATCCAAGCTCTTCGCGCAGCAGCCCGGTGAGCGCCGCCCGTGAGAGGGTTACAGGAAGCTTCCGGGTCTCCAGCGCGGGGAAATAAATATGTGCCGACATTATGGCATCTACACCCGCCCGTATCGCTTCCCTGAACGGCTTCAGCTCTACCTCTTCCATGCGCTCCCGGTCGTGCGGCACGATTGGCAGGTCGAGATGAGAATCGACATCGGTGTCGCCGTGACCGGGAAAATGCTTGGCTGTCGCGGCGACACCGGCATCCTGAAAGCCGCGAAGCGTCTCCGCGCCGAACCGGGCGACCTTCTCCGGCGACTCGCCGAAGGACCGCACCCCGATCACGGGATTGCGCGGGTTGTTGTTGACATCCAGCACCGGGGCATAGTTCAGATTAATGCCCATGGCGGCAAGCTCCCGGCCGCTGGTATAAGCGGCCAAATAGGCGTCCTGCTCCGACCCGGCGGCGGCAATGGCCATTCCGCCCGGCATCAGCGCGACGCCTTCGGTAATCCGGGCGACCATGCCGCCTTCCTGGTCGATGGTGATCCAGAGCGGCGCCGTTCCGCTCTGCGCGGCCGCGTCCTGCAAATCGGCGGTAAGCCGGGCAATTTGCGCCGGTGATTCCACATTGCGGGCGAAATAAATGACGCCGCCGATATTATTGTCGGTGACCAGCCGCCGGAGATCACCGTCCATAGAGGTTCCTTCGAAGCCGCAGATCAGCATCTGACCGATTTTGTCCCTGAGGCTCATTCCGGCGAGGAGCTCTTCCACCTGACTGGAAACGTCCGGAACGTCCGGCGCATCAGATAACCCCCTCCCCGCCGCTGCCTCTGTCTCCGGCGCCGCGTAATCGGGCGCTTTTGCCGCATCATCCTCCATCTCCTGAGCTTTCGCCGCTGCGAACGTTTCCTCATTCTGCCGCTCCATGCTGCCATTTCTCCTTCCGTAACTTAAACTTGCGAATGACCGCTTTTTTACGAATATAAAAGATAGGGCCTGCGCGCCGCGTTCCACTCTTCGCTTTCTTTAAGCCATGCATCCATAATTCGGGCAAGACCCTCCTTGATCCTAATGCGCGATCGGACCTCGTCTCCGCCGGTCAATAAGTCGATAAAATAACGGGAGCCCGCTTTCGGCGGGACCAGCCACTTGAAATGCTCCGGATACAGCGATATCGCTTCATGCAGCAGAACAAGTCCGGCCTGCACGGATTGAAAGCGGTCCGAGTCCGTTACGAATAGACGAACGCCGCCGCATAGACTTCCTTGATGTTTGGAAAAAGACGGCGTCATATATACCGGATGGGCATACACTCCCGACATTTCATGGCGGTTCACCGCTTCAGCGAATAACTCTCCGTCCAGCCAAGGCGCTCCGATCCACTCGAACGGCCGCGTCGTGCCCCGCCCTTCGGACAGATTGGTTCCTTCGAAAAAGCAGGTTCCCCCGTATACCCTGACGGTATCGACCGATGGCATATTCGGGGACGGAAGCAGCCACGGCAGACCGGTATCGCCATATTCCATACCGCGTTCCCACCCTTCCATTGGGATGACGCTTAGGTCGCAGCCAAGCCCTTTCTTCTCGTTCGCCATCAGCGCCAGCTCCCCGAGCGTCATGCCCGTGCGGATTGGCATGCTCCATGCGCCCACCATCGACTCGTAGCCCCGCTTCAGCAGGCCGCCTTCGCAGGCGAGACCGCCAAGCGGGTTGGGCCGGTCCAGCACCAGCAAGCTTTTGCCATTCTCCGCGCAGGCTTCCATGACGTACAGCAACGTGGACAGGTAAGTATAGAACCGAATCCCTAAATCCTGAACATCGAACACCACTGTATCGACATTGTTTAGCATATATCTCTGCGGCCGGGTGTTCCTTCCATACAGACTGTATACAGGAACGTCTAAACGTTCATCCCATTCGCCCTCAAACCGTACGCCCGCCTGGTGCTGGCCGCGAATCCCATGCTCGTAGGCGAACAGCGCCGTCAGCTGGGAAGACGGCAATTCCGCGCAGATACTTACAGTTGATCTAAAATCCGACGTGATGCCGGTCGGATTCGTGACCAGGCCGATACGTCTTCCATCCAGCAGCGGATGGCTGAAGCCCCCGGCAAGCCGGTCGGCGCCGGTGCGGACGCCCTGGAATGCCGTATCCTTGTGGCTCTGCGCTCCGTTGTCCCAAGTCATTGCACCGAGATATGCGGCATTCTTCCTGGAGCTCAGACCCATGGCCGTTCTTGCTTCGCCAAGGTTCACGTCCTTATCCTCTCGGCCCGCATTCATAAACGCTCCCTTCCGGCATAGACGGCCCCGCCCGGCCCTTGTTCCTCCGCAGTTTCCCCGGCCTCGTCCGGGTTAAGGACATTATGAACGGCTTTATAAGAATAGACGGACAGCATGCCGCTAAAAAGAGCAAAGAAGCCCACAACGGTTACAGCCAGCATCGCGCCGACGCACACCGCTTGAAAGAATGCACCGATTGTATAAGCGGGATGCCGGAAGAACAGCTTTACACTCTCGCCCATTGCCTTAAAGATGCCCATCTCCCGCTGAATGACCAACTGCAGTGTATAGAACTGGGAAACGAGCGCCATAGCGACGAAATAGGTCTGAAAAATGGCAACCGCCCGGCCCGCCAAGCTGCCGCGCCCGCCGTAATACCACCAGGTCGACCATAAAATCAGACCAAGCAGAGCAAACAGCAGGCCAAGCAGCAATGAGGGCATGAAACCTTTTACCGCGCCGCCCAGCATGGAGCGAATCTTTAGCTTATTCCCCTCCGCTTTGCGGTGATACGCGTAGAACGAGCCAAATAGCAAAGGCATATAGACGAGAGGAAGCAGCAGCAGCGTCAGCGGCACCGGAAGAAACAGAATTGCGGGAACAAGTACGGCAGAGCCGGTCAGACTCAGCAGCGTAAGCGGGATGATTTCTCTGTAGATTTCCGTTCCCGTGCCGATCAGCACCTCATTCAGTTTTCTCATTGCGTGTGCACCCCTTTGTTCAGACAGAATTGACGCCTACCGCTTATTTGCCGGTTATCCGTTCCTGCGTCTCCGGATCGAAATAATGGCATTTTCTCAGATCGAGAATAAATTCTTTGGCAAGTCCGTTATAGCCCTTCGTCTCGGGATGCACCTTTGCCGTCACCAGCCGGTCGCCTACATGAAAATAAATAAGGTTCTCCGAGCCCAAATGCTCGACCACCTGGATATGAGCTTGAAGCCGGTGCTCCGTGGAAACGCCCGGTGCGAAATCCTCCCCGTAGATGTCCTCCGGACGGATGCCAAGTATTACCTTTTTGCCCGAGTAGGCCGACAAGCGCGCTGCGACTTCTTCCGGCAGTCCGAACGAAGCGCCATCCACCACAATGCGGCCCTGCTCGAAGCGGGCATCGATAAAGTTCATCGCCGGGGAGCCGATAAAGCCCGCAACGAACATGTTCTTCGGATTGGCATACAGCTCTGTCGGCGAGGCGATCTGCTGAATAACCCCCTGATTCATGACGACGATGCGCTCGCCCAGTGTCATGGCTTCCACCTGGTCATGGGTAACGTACACGATAGTCGCTCCAAGGCGCTTGTGCAGCTCGCTGAGCTCCACCCGCATTTGGATGCGGAGCTTCGCGTCCAGATTGGACAGCGGCTCATCGAACAGAAACACCTGCGGATCACGCACGATCGCACGGCCTAAGGCCACCCGCTGCCGCTGACCTCCAGACAGCTCCCGCGGCTTGCGTTCCAGCATATTGTCCAGCCCTAGAATGGCGGACGCTTCGCGCACTTTTTGCTCAATATATTCTTTCGGCTTCTTGAGATTGCGCAGCCCGAAGGACAAATTCTCGCGAATCGTCATATGCGGATACAGCGCGTAATCCTGAAACACCATGGCGATATCGCGGTCCTTGGGATGGAGATCGTTGACGATGCGGTCGCCAATGATAATATCACCGCTCGTCTGCCGCTCCAGCCCGGCGATCATGCGCAGCGAAGTCGTCTTTCCGCAGCCCGACGGACCGACGAAGACGACAAATTCCTTATCCTGAATCACGAAATCCGAACCCGCCACCGCCGTAAACGGCTGCTTGTTCCGGTCGATAAATTGCTTGCGCACCTGGCGAAATTCGACGAGTGCCATTGTTCTTCCCCCTTCGATAACCTCATTAAGTGACGTATATGCCGCGAAGCCAAGACGCCTTCCCGTCATTCATTGGCTCCGCTGCCGCATGGTTTATTGTCCAGCGTCTATTTGTGGCCTCAGCCTTTGACGGCTCCGATCGTAATGCCCTGCAGGAAATAGCGCTGCAGCGAGAAAAACAGAATCAGCATCGGCAGCGCGCCGACCGTCGCTCCTGCCATAATGGCGCCATAGTCGGTCGATTCCGCGAATACGAAGGAAGCGAGCCCCACCTGAATCGTCCGCATCTCGGCCGAGTTGGTGATCAGGAACGGCCAGAAAAATTCATTCCATGAGGCGACAAAGGTAAAGATCGCCAGCACTGCAAGTCCCGGCTTCGCAAGAGGCAGAATAACCTTCCAGAAGATCCCGAATTCGGAGCAGGCATCGATACGGGCCGCATGGATCAGCGAGGTCGGAAGCGACGACATGTACTGCTTCATCAAGAAAATATTCCCGGCTGTAACCGCCGTCGGCAAAATAATCGCCGTATAGCTGTCACCGAGGTTGAACACATTGACAATCAGAATATACAGCGGAATCAGCGTCACCTGCGCCGGAATCATCATCGTGCTGAGCAAAAGCCAGAATACCGTCTTGCTGCCCGGAAATTTCAGTTTGGAGAACGCATATCCCGCCAGCGAGGCAAAGAACACGTTCGTTATGGTCAAGACAGTTGAGATAAGGAGCGAGTTCGCCAGCCACCGCCAGGCGGCCGTTTTGCCAAAGAACCGCTCGTACGGTGCAACCGACAAGGCTCCCGGAAGCATCTCCGGCCGAAAGCTGGCCGACGCCGCCGAATCCTGCACTGAACCGACAATCATCCAGTACAGGGGAATAATCGTGATGAACGCCCAGCCGGCCAGACAAGCTGCGGCCAAGATCAGAAACAGTTTCGATTTCGATTTCAATTCACTTTCGCCCCTTTCATCCTAATACTCGACGTCACTCGAGAAATATTTGAACTGAATGACAGAGACCAGGATAATCAGAAACGCCAGCACGAAGGATTGCGCCGAAGCCAGTCCGAATTCGTAGAACTTGAACGCCGTCTGGTAGATCAGATAAGCGATGGTCGTCGTCGCAAAGTTGGGTCCGCCCTGCGTCATCATATAGACCGAGATGAACACCTGGAAAGAAGTGATGACTCCCGTTACCAGCAGATACAAAGTCGTCGGCTTGAGAAGCGGCCAGGTAATCGCCTTGAACTGGGTCCATCCGCTGGCATGATCGATATCCGCTGCCTCGTACAGCGATTTCGGAATTCCGCCCATCGAGGCCAGGTAGAGAATGATGCCCGCACCGTGAGAGCCGACCCAGTTCATCAGGATGAGCGAGAAGAGCGCGGTCTTCGATTGGCCGAGCCAAATGACCGGGTCCAGTCCGAACAAGCCGAGAAAACGGTTAAGCAGCCCCACATCCGTCGGATCGAAAATGGCGAGCCACACAATGGAAATGGTGACGCCGGACGCAACCGCCGGCAAATACAGGGTTGCTTTAAAGAACGTCTGCCATTTCGTCTTCATCTGATAGATAAAATGAGCGAGCACGAAAGTAATGACGATATTAACCGGAACTGTACAGACTGTAAAGATCACCGTGTTCCACATCGACTTCCAGAACGTGCTGTCCTTGAACAGACGCTCATAGTTGTCCAGGCCGACCCAAGTTGACTGGCTAATATTGTATTGCTGAAAGCTCATCACCAGAGCCGAAACGACCGGATAGAGCGTAAATACGAGAAATAACAGCACCGGCGCAAGGATGAATAAATAGGCCCATCCGTAGTCCCGAAGGAACCGTCCGGCGGCTCCCCGCCGTTTGGGAGCGATTGTTGTCTGCATGAAGTGATCCTCCTAACGCTTAAGCTAAATGTAAAGGGGACGAGATCGTCCCCTTTACATTTATGTTACTGCCCCAGCATTTGCTTCGCCTTGCCGGCAAAATCCTCCGCAATTGATTCCGGAGACTTTTCTCCCGAATAGAGTGCCTGGATATTCGGGGTCACGACCTGCTCCTTGAACTGCTTCATTTTGGCCGCGCTTGCGGTATCCAGGCTAAGGGTGACGGGAATCTGAATGTTCACCGCCATTTGTTCCGAAGCTGCTCTCGTCTCGGCCGTGCCCAGCTCCTTGCCTGCATACAGATCGGCTTGGGACTTGCGCACGAAAGGAAGCACCAGCTCGTTGGAGGCATTGCCGGCCTTGGCGTTGCTGAGGTATTCCATCACCATGAATGTATTCTTGGCGTGCTGCTCGCCTTGGTCGTTCTTCTGCTTGAAGGCGACGTAGCCTTCGGCGCCCATCGTCGTTTTGGCTGGAGCATTGTCACCATGCGGCACCGGAAGCAGGACAAAATCGAGTTTTTCGCCGGTCACCTTGCCAGCGTCAATATCTTTGTTGCGGTTCTGGATCATCACGTCATAGTAAGGAATGGCTTTGGAAATAATGGCGGCCTGACCGGCATAGAACATATCCGTGCGCTTCTTCGGGGCAATCGCTGCGGTTTCTTTTGGCATATAGCCCTTATCCAGCAGATTTTTGATGAAGCCCAGCGTGTCTTTGATCCGGTCGTCACCCCACTGGAACTCGCCCTTCTCATTCAGAACGTCCGGCATACCGTTGTTGCGGGTCAGCATTTCAATGAAATCCAGGGAAGCGCCGTCCGTCACGAGTCCGTACTGCGTGGAGCCGTCAGGCAGCTTCTTGGTCAGCTTCGCCGCCGTTTCAGTGAACTGGGACCACGTCCAGCCGTTCTGCTGAATGCTCTTCCAGTCTACCCCCGCTTCTTCTAGAATACGCTTGTTGCCGCCCCAGGCCCACTGGAACTGATAGAGCGGAAGCCCGTACTGTTTGCCGCCAATTTGGGCCAGCTCAAGCGTTCCCGGCAAATAATCGTTCTTGATGTCGTCCGTCATGTACGGGTCAAGATCAAGCGCCAGGCCGGTGTTCACATACGAGCCGTCCACGGCGTGGAAGTACAGATCCGGAGGGCTGCCCGCGTTCAGAGCCACGTCGAACTTCTGCGGGCCTTCGGCCCAGGACAGAATTTCGGTCTTGACCGTAATGTTCGGATGCTCGGTTTCAAAAGCCGACACCAACCCTTTCAGCTCGTCTTCATACGTGGTGTGAACCGGATACGTCCAGACCGTAATAGTATCCTTGGCTTCTGAAGGATTGGCGGAGCCCGATGCGGAATTGCTGGAGTTCGCACCTTCACCCGAGCTTCCGCAGGCGGTCATTAGCACAAGGACCAAAATCATACACAGCATGAGACTCTTTTTCATCAATCTCCATCTCCTTTAAATCGCAATTATATTTATAATAGAAAGACTTTTTTGGGGACCGGAATTCAGCATACCTCTTGGGCTTCGGTTACAGCTCCCTGATGCTCTGACGGCTCTTCTCCAGATATACAACGGACTTCTCGTAATTACGGCTGGCGACCGCGAGATACAGAATGTCGATCAGATTAAGCTGCGTGATTCTGGAAGCCATCGCACCGCTGCGGATTTCATTTTCCGTGGAAGAGGTGCATAGCGGGATATCGGCCCTGCGGCTCAGAGTGGAATTGCCGTATTTGGCGATGCTGATCACCGTTCCTCCCTGTTCCTTAAACAGGGCTGCGGCCCGGATGACCTCCTTCGTCTCTCCCGAGTAAGAAATACATACTGCCGTATCATCTGCATCAGCCGTTATGGCGCTGGTCAATTGGACATGGGGGTCGGCGAAGGAAAAGCTTGTCTTGTTAATCCGCAGAAATTTCTGCTGGGCATCCATGGCGATCAAATTCGAAGCCCCCACGCCAAAAAAATAAATCCGCTTCGCCCTGTCCAGCGCCTCAACCGCAAGCTCAACCATACTCGGGTCCAAAATGGTCAGCGTATCCCGTATCGATTGAATATTGTTGTTCGATACATTCTGCATGATCGCCGTTACCGTGTCGTTGGGGCGTATTTCCTGATAGCCGGCAACAACGGGGTCCCTGGTTTGAAGATCGCCGGCGACCTTGATCTTGAGCTCCTGATAGCCTTTGAAGCCGATGCTCTTGCACAGCCGGACGATCGCCGCCTGGCTGGAGCCGCTTTTCTGCGCCAGTTCCGCAACCGATAGATGAATGATCTCATCGGGATGCTGAAGGATGTAAGAAGCAATTTTTCCTTCTGATGGATTGAGCGTCTCCAGCATTTCCCTTAAACGAACCAGACCGCCATTCATCGATCATAACACCTCCCCTTTCGCACTGAATTTTCTTTTTGAGCATGATTCCTCAGCTGCGTATGTCATATTAAATGACGAATCGAGTTAATATTCCTCCGTGAATCAGGATTGAGATTATTATATGTGCAGTAAAACAAAATTTCAATATAAATTTTTCTCGTGAAATTTTATTTTACATCCTGTTCAAGTTCCCCTATAATAATGACAAAAATCAAAGTGGTGATCTGGCGATGAAGGTATACCTCGGTCTTGATGGAGGCGGGACCAAAACCGATGCTGCTGCGGTGGATTCACAAGGGTCCACTCTCGCCCGCTTTGTTGGCGGACCCTCCAATCCCCATAGCGCAACCTTCGGCTTAGCTTTTGCGGAGCTGGAAAAGGTCCTTCGCGGTCTGATCTCTTCTTTGCCGGATCAGAATGTTCGACTGGATGGTATCTGCCTCGGAATGTCAGGTATTGATACATTAGAGGAACGTTCCCTTGTAAAGACGGCTGTCAGCCGGATATTGGCCGAATGGTCAGAAGATATCCCGGTTGCAATCGCCTCTGAGGGGCAAATTTCGCTTATGGCCTGCCTGGGGCAAGAATATGGCGTTCAAATCATATCCGGAACCGGCTCGATCTGCTATATCTTCGCTTCGGACGGATCATACTGGCGCACGGGCGGCTGGGGACATTATTTGGGCGATGAGGGGAGCGGCTACAGCATCGGCCTGCGCACGCTCAAAGCGGTAATGCGCAGCTACGACGGCGTTCGGCCGCCGACCCGGATGACCGATATCATTCTTAACGAATACGGCTTCAACCAAATTACCGATTTGAAGAGTTATATTTATGAGCCCGCGCGGGGTAAAGCGGACATCTCCGCCTTTGCCAAAGTATGCCTGCAAGCCGCCTCCGGCGGTGATGAATGCGCCATTCATATCGTTATGGAGGAAGCCGAAGCGCTGGCAGATACGGCAGCCGCACTGCTGAAGCGGCATCCCGTTCCGCCTGGAAGCAAAGTCGTGCTCACCGGCTCTATCTTCGGCCATTCGCGGCTGTTCACGCGAACGCTCAGCGATAAGCTTCTGGCACAAATTCAAGGGCTGGAGTTTGTGGAGGGAACCAGTGCTCCGCCGCCCTCGGTCGGCGCGGCACTGCTCGCCCGCAAACGGTTCGGCGATTCGGATGAATCGCCGGTCCCCCTTCTCGGCCAGTAAAATAGAAATGACAGGAGGAGACAACCCTCATGGATTCCATTCTTGACGGTTTGATAACAGAACAACCCAATGACAAGACAAGCGCCATCGATCAGCTCGGCTCCGCTGAGATTATGGCTTTGATTAACGACGAGGACCGGCTAGTCGCCGAGGTAATAACGGGGCTGATTCCGCAGATTGCAGCGGCAGCCGACCGGATCGTGGAATCCTTCCGCTCCGGCGGACGTTTGTTCTACGTCGGTGCGGGAACGAGCGGAAGAATCGGCATTCTTGACGCCTCCGAGTGTCCGCCGACCTACGGAACAGACCCGGACATGGTGCAGGGGCTGATCGCCGGCGGCTTCCAAGCAGTCAAAGACCCCGTCGAAGGCGCAGAGGACAGCGCGGAACTTGGCGCCTCCGATCTTGAGGCCGCCGGCGTCACCGCCGGCGATGTCGTCATCGGCATCGCCGCCAGCGGACGCACGCCTTATGTGCTTGGCGCGATGAAGCGGGCCGGCGAGCTGGGCGCCGCCGTATTCGGCATCTGCAACAATCCCGAAACGCCCATGTCGCAAACGGGCTTCCCGGTCATTGAAGCGGTCGTCGGCCCCGAGGTCGTCATGGGCTCAACCCGGATGAAATCCGGGACCGCGCAGAAGATGATTCTTAACATGCTGACCACCACCGCCATGATCCGGATCGGCAAGGTGTACCGCAATCTGATGGTCGATCTAAATCCATCGAATAAGAAGCTTGTCCACCGGGCCAAGCGGATTATCGCCCTTGCCACGGAAGCATCCGACACCGAAATCGAAGCGGCCTACCGGGAATCGGAAGGCCAGGTCAAGACCGCCATCGTCATGCTTCTGGCGGGAGTCGGCGCCGCAGAAGCGCGGCGCCGTCTGTCTGCTTCGCGCGGCTTCGTCCACGGCGCATTGATCTCGCCAAACGCGCTGTAACGTCTCAGCAGCGACCTCGCTCTCATTTAAATGATCGGTAAAGAACCTCCGCTTCCATGCTTGAGATGGAAATGGAGGTTCTTTGTCATGAATTGCTTCAAGCGCTCAGCTTATATTATGAAAAAAGGTGTCCCGCAGCCATCCGGAGATGACGGCGGAACACCTTTTGATGATATTAGAAAATTAAGATACTAGAAAATTAAGATGCTTGTTTCTCCAGCATACGGAAGATAATAACCGCTGCCTGTGCACGGTTCGCGATGCCCTTCGGTGCGAATTTTCCGGCATCCACACCGTTCACAATTCCAAGCTCGGTCAGCTGCGCGACTGCTTCCTGCGCGTAAGGCGCAATTTTGGACTTGTCGGCGAACTTCTGCAGCACCGCGTTCTTATCTACCGGATGCAGTTGTCCTTTAAGGGCGTTCACGATCATAGTCGCCATTTCTTCACGGGTAATTTCGCGTCCCGGTTCGAATTTGCCGCTTCCGGAACCTTTTACAATACCGGCTTTAACCGCTGCGGCAATTGAATCCGAGTACCAAACACCCTGCTTAACATCTTTGAATGTATTGCTTGCTCCGGTATTCGTCAGGTTCAGCGAACGAACCAGCATTGTAACGAATTCTGCGCGGGTAACATTTTTGGCCGGTGCAAAATGGTTGCCGTCCACGCCTTTGATGATGCCTTTGGCCGCCAAGGAATTGATCGCTTCCTGCGCCCATGCAACTTTGCCCAGATCCTTGAAGACCGGTGCCGAAGATGCGGCAGGAGCCGATGTCGCGCTTGGCGCCGGCGTAGCCGAAGGCGCTGGGGATGCGGACGGGCTAGGTGCCGCTGTTGGTGAAGACCCCGGTAACGAAATCACCGCTGGACTCAGATTGTTGGTGATACGCCCTTCGATTTTGGATGTGATCAGTCCGCCATTGAAGGTCTTCACGATGTAATCATAGAACACGTCAAGGTCGATAGGCCCGGCGACAGAAGCGCTGGCTTCGGTCAGAACTTTGTAGTTATCTCCGCCGGCAGCCATGAAGTTGTTGACGACAGCCGTATACGTCTGATTCGGATCAATCGGTGTTCCGTCCGTCTTGGTGAGACTGGCAATGCGATTGGCTACCGGCAGATACATGTTAGCCGTGTATTTCAGACCGGAAATCTGCAGCGTTTTGGTGTCTGGCGAGCCGTCAGCTTTCACACCCCACTGCTGCTGCAGCAGCGTCTTGATTTGTGCTCCGGTGAGCGTCAGCTTCACCAGCGTGTTGCCGAACGGCTGGATTTTGGCCAGATCGCCGAAGGAGACATTTCCGTTCGGAAGGTCTGCGCGAATGCCGCCCGGATTCATGAAGGCAAAGTCCGCTTTCTTGCCGTCGCCGAAATCCGCATTGATCATAGCGTCGGCAATCAAGTTGCCAAGGGCCGATTCATTATTGTAGGCATCAGTGCGGGTAATCGTGCCATCCGTCGTACCTACCGGCTTGGTCAGCTCCGGATGCAGATTCAGGTACTTGTTAACAAGGTCAACGGTTGCCGCATCTGGTGTCACACCATCTTGGAAGGTGGTGGTGACGACAGCGGACTTCGTCTTGACATCACCTGTAGTGTGATCAATAACCAGCTTGATGTCCTCAAATGCCGTTCCATAAGAATAAGCCTGGACAATCAGCTTGCCGTTAACGACGCCGTTCGCCAGCGCGTGGTTGTCACCGGCAACGATAACGTCAACCGGCGAGTTCGCCGGAAGCGCACTGGCCAGATCAGCGGCTTCACCCGTTGTGGCCTCGCCTCTGGTAGACGCCGGATCATGCGCCAGCACAACGATCGTTTGCACGCCTTTGCCTTGAAGCTCAGCAGCGTACTTCTCGATAGCCTGCACTTCTTCATCCGGAGACAGGAAGCGGACGCCCGCTGTGCCTGCAGGAGAAACCTTGCTTGGCGTTGCTTTGGTCACCACACCGATAAAGCCGATCTTCACGCCGCCGACCTCTTTGATGACGTAAGGATTGATAATCGGTGTATCTGTCTTGCTGTCTACCGCATTGGCATTGACATAATCGAAATCCGTACCCGCGTGAACAACTTTGTTATTCTTAGGGTCCGCTCCGCCGAAGAGCTGCGTCTTCAGCGCTTCAACGCCTTGGTCAAACTCGTGGTTGCCCAAGGAGCCGACATCGAATCCCATCTTGTTCATCCATTCAATGGTCGGCTCGTCGCGCTCAAGCGAGGATACCGGAGCCGATGCGCCAACGGAGTCACCATTATGGAACAGCAGGGAGTTCGTATATTTCGTACGAGCCTGCTTCAGGTAAGTCGCGAGAACTGCAGCCGTTCCTACATTCTTGCCGCTGACAATGGAGGTTGTGTCAAGCTGGCCGTGGAAGTCGTTGATGCCGATCAAGTGAACTTCAACGTCCTCTGTAGGGGCGGGAACCGTTTCTTTCAGGTTCAAGCTGTAAACCTCAAATCCCTTAGCATCCGTCGCCCCGGTATCCTTGATATTGCTGGGGAGAACATTCTTCGCGTCAGGCGACGATGTAAAGGTAACATTGACATTGCCCTTGATCGGAGCCAGAGACCAGTTGTTGTCGGCGGTCGGGTCAATCGTCCCCGCCTCTTTGATATAATCCATCAGAACCTGGCGGTTCTCGGTTTGGGTGTCCATGATCATCGTGGAACCTTTGACGCCCGGGAAGTTGCCCCCGCCGCTGGCGCGGTAATTGTTCGTAACGACGATGAAATCCTGGTTCGGATCTAGCGGCGTATTGTTATACGTCAATTCCGTAACACGGCTCGAAGACGCATCGTTAATTGTGCCGTCCGTATTGTATTTTGCGTTCTTGGTTACATCGATTTTGTACTTGATGCCGTCAATCACGTCGAAGTTGAATACGGCAAATTTCGAATTCAGCAGGGGTTGAGGCGTGGAAATCGCCGGTTTGATGCGGTTGAACGCGCCAGCGCTCATTTCCAGCCATTCCTTGACGACCGAGCCTTTAACCTTGATCACTTTCAGCGTGTTGTCGTACAAATACAGATCGCTCGCGCTGCGGATCGTCAGCGGACCGGCGTCAATGCTTGTATATTCCCCAGGGCCGTTGCGTCCCGCCTTGAAAGGAGCGCCCACACTCAGAATCGGCAGGCCTTTATATGGGGCCAGGGAAGGGTCGGTGTTGATCAAATTCTCAACATAACGTTTTTGCGAATAAGTTACGATTTGAACGGTCGGATCGTCCTGTACCAGGGCAAAATAACTGTTCATCGATGCCGTTGTCGTACCGAGCGGTGTGCCAGTGTAATCAATTGTAGCCTGATGATCGCCCCCTACCGTAGCCAAAATGGCGGGATCTTCGGTGGCTCCAGAGGCCGAACGGGTGGAAGCTTTGGAAGCCGCCTTGTCCACCGCCCATTTTCCACTGCCATCTTGGGTGATCTTGAGATCAATAAGTCCCAGATAGCCTCCGCCGTAACCGGCCTGCACAGCCGGAACGCCGTGAATATGGCCGTTCACATTGTCAATATAGCTGTAAGGCTGCTTCGTTGCCGGATCTATAAAAGATGCATCCAGCTTCGCAGTATCCCAATTCGTCGGGAATACTTTGTGGGTGTGAGAGAAGGTAATCGCGTCAATGTCTGGAACCTGACTCAGCTCACTGATCGCATTTTCAGCGTTTGGTCCCGCCGCTGCAGCATCGAAACCGGTATGCGCCATCACCACAATAACGTCAGCCCCGGCCGCTCTCATTTCAGGGACAAACTTTTCTGCGGTTTCAACAATACCTTTGGTAACGACCTTGCCTTCCAGATTGGCCTTGTCCCACTCCGTAATCTGAGGGGTTACCAGACCAAGAAGGCCGACTTTAATCGTTTGGTCTTGTCCATTGGTGTCCTTTACCGTCTTGGTGATAATCTCATAAGGTTTGTAATAGTTTGTCACGCCATCGGGTTTATAAATATTCGCATTGATATAAGGAAAATTAGCTTTTGTGTTTGCGGCGTCTGCGGAGCTGCCATTGACCACCCGATCCAGGAATTCCAGACCGTAGTTGAACTCGTGGTTGCCGAAGATTGCTGCATCGTATCCCAGGGCATTCAGGGCCGCAATCATCGGATGGGGTTTGGAATCGTAGACCGCCTGAGTCACCGGTTGAACTTTCGCCTCATATGTACCGAGCGGCGTTCCCTGGATCAAGTCCCCGTTGTCGAGCAGCAGGTTGTTCGGTTGCTCGCTTCTCGCGGTTTGGATCAAGGTCGCTGTCCGCGCAAGTCCGACTGAAGAGGACGGGGCATTCTTGAAATAATCCCAGCCGTATACATTTGTATGCACATCGGTCGTGCTCATTAACCGTAGGTCAATTAAAGGCAGTGAAGAGCCCCCGGCATCCGCAGCCTCCGCCTTGTCCGTACTCCAAAACGCCCCAGCAACGAATCCGCCAAGCACTTGGGCCGAGAGTACGGCCGTTGCCAGCACAGAAGCCAGAGGCTTGTTCCATCGTTTCTTCCACGTCATCTACTAATCCTCCTATCAATTAATCTGCTTCCGCGATATCTTATCACAGAAAAAAATTCCAATCTAGCAGGAAAATATAAACTCCGCGTATTTTTTATGTAAAATTTCTCACATTAATTGTTAATTTAGAGCATTTTATGATTAAATTTAATAAAAAGTTCATAAATATTCATGGGGAATTGTAAAAAAAGCTAGACATGCTGTTATACCGGAGATGCCACATACTTTGTTTTTAAATCCTTTAATCTATCTTCGCTTTTCTTGTAATCAATTTGAAAGGGTATATTATTACTGTCAATATCAGCTTGAATATGCTTTAAGAACGCTTCATTGCTCTCCACACTGACTTTATAAAGTTCTTCAACAATATTAGATTTCAACTCCATAACCCATGGTGCTATAAAAAAGAAAACTATAGTTATAGTAATGCAGGCTTGATAGGTTTTTCTCCCCTGAAAACATCATGCTTTAACCCATCGGCATCTTCGGCAGCATCGGGCCCAATTATTCGGTTGAAATTTTCCGCTTTGGGAAATGATAACGGCGATGTTCCATTTTTCACTTAAGGAGGAAAACTGAATTGTTCAAACGCATGGATGAAATCATGATTGAAATTCCTCAGGTCAATCAGCCCGATGCAAATGCGGCGGCGGCCGTACAAGAACTGCTGGGCGGAAAATTCGGTGAGATGTCAACGCTTAACAACTATTTGTTCCAATCCTTTAATTTCCGCAGCAAAACAAAGCTGAAGCCTTTCTACGACCTAATTATGAGCATTACAGCCGAAGAGATCGGCCATGTGGAGCTGGTATCCCACGCTATCAACTGCTGCCTGCGCGGAACCACTTCCGCCAAAGAGCCCGATGCCACTCCGCTGGGATCGGCCAAAGATGCGCGTATTTCCTATCACTTTCTCGCGGGCGCACAGGGAGCGATGCCTTTCGATTCCATGGGCAATCCATGGACCGGTGCAAATGTATTTAACAGCGGCAACCTGGTGGAAGATCTGCTGCATAACTTTTTCCTGGAGTGCGGGGCCAGAACACATAAAATGAAGGTATATGAAATGACGGATCATCCATCCGCCCGCGAGGTAGTCGGGTTTCTGCTCGTGCGCGGAGGCGTTCACGTTGTGGCTTACGCAAAAGCGCTGGAGGTTGCGACCGGCGTCGACGTCACGAGGCTGATACCGATTCCATCGCTAAATAACAAACATTTCAAAGAAGCGGCCAAGTACGAGGCCAAGGGAGCGCATACGAAGCTGTATACGTGGAGTGAGAAGGATTTCGGGGCGATCAATCAAATTTGGAAAGGCACTCATCCCGAGGATAATTCTCCGCTTGAGGTCATTACAGGAGCACCTCAGGGCTTTCCGATTCCGGAAGCGCCGGCAGTGGAGGAAGAGTTCGCACCGGGGATTTCTTCCGAGGAATTCACGTCGATTGCGAACCGCCTGAAGATGGCGGGCAACATCAGCGAAGCGAAGGTCACGGCCCGGGGTTGATCGAAAAAGAAGGGCGGCTTTCCGGAAAGTAACAACTAACCGTAAAACCGCCCTATTTAAATCTATTTTAGTCAGAGCTGCCGCTTCCCTGAAACGCGGCGGCAAGCCGCAAGGTTAAGACCCGGATGACAGGATAAACGTTGTGTCCGGGTCCCGCCGGTTAAGCGCCTACTCCACTCTTTCCAGCCGCCAAATATGGCTCAGGAAATCGCCCTTCAGCAGCCCCGCGGGAACCCGCAGTCCGATGTTCATCAGCTCGTCGCCGCCCGACAAATGAAGCATGCGGTAATCCGCATCGCCGAAATCCACGCTCGCGCTCATGGCCCGCAACAGCTTTAGCCGGCCTCCGCCGTCATTTACGAAGCGGACCGAGAGCGCAATGGCGTCACGCCGCTTGAAGACCGTGTATAATAGCAGCGCCCGCAGGCCGGTAAGATCATCCCGCAGCTCCAGTTCCAGCGTCTCCGCTTCGTCATCGCTCTCCGCATAGGTTGCGGGCAGTCCTTCGAGCGCGGGCTTGCCCATGAAGATCCGATGTGAAAGATATCTCAAATCAACGACGGCCGAGCCGTCTTCATATTCAAATTGAAAGGCCGGCTCCCGGAAATCCGAGGTGCCGTACCCCGGATATTCCCGGGGCAGCGTGTCCAGGGAGAATCCGCTCGTTTTTTCATGAGGGTAAGGGTTAGGAGACAGCGGACGTTCCATATAGACAAGCGGATTGCTATCGCCAAACGCTTCCACCCTCGCTCCCCAGTAGCGGTGAGACAGATGGCCGTCCCGGATGATTTGCAGCACGTAGCTTAAACCCGGGGTCTGCAAATGAAATGTTTTCAGCGTTTCGTCAAAATAAATGGACACAGTACAGCCTCCCTCTTAATATTTGCCGTTTAATTTTGTGGAGAGTGATTTTTGTCATACCCTATCCTATCCCTTCACTGCTCCCGAGGCAAGACCCGAGATGAACCAGCGCTGCATGAACAGGTACAAGAGCGTCGCGGGCAGGGCAGCCAGAATAGTCAGCGGAGGCACAATCAGCGTCGCAATAATCAGGGTGTAGACTCCCTTGTTCAGCTTCGTCTGAAAACGGGATAGCGGATAGGCGGCGCAGGAGCTCCGAAAACCGTAACATCCCATTATAATATAACCACATCTTTTCCTTATGTTTAGTAAACAAAAAAGAAGAAGATCTCTGATTTGATCTCCTTCCTTCGCTCCCTCTTATACCATATTCTCCGGCTTAACCCACCGGTCAAACTCCTCTTCCGTCAGCAGCTTCAGCTTCAATGCGGCCTCCTTCAGCGTAAGCCCTTCCTTGTGTGCCAGCTTGGCGATTTCAGCCGCCTTTTCATAGCCGATATGCGGATTCAGGGCGGTCACCAGCATCAGGGAGCTATGGAGATTGCGGTGAATAATCGGCTCGTTCGCCGTGATGCCCCAGGCGCAATGCTCCTCAAACGACCGCATGGCGTCCGCCAGCAGGCGGCAGGACTGCAAAAAGCTATGGATGATGACCGGCTTGAATACATTAAGCTGAAAATGTCCCTGGCTGGCCGCGACACTAATCGTCACGTCGTTGCCCAGCACCTGGCAGACGACCATCGTCATCGCCTCGCTCTGCGTCGGATTCACTTTGCCCGGCATGATCGAGCTTCCCGGCTCATTCTCCGGGATCAGCAGCTCGCCGATGCCGCTGCGGGGACCGCTGGCGAGGAGGCGGACATCATTCGCGATCTTCATGAGGTCGCTAGCCAGCGCTTTCAGCGCTCCATGCACATGAACAAGCTGGTCATGGCTCGTCAGAGCGTGGAATTTATTCTCGGCCGGAACAAACGGAGCGGAGAGTTCCTCACCGATTGCTCGTGCAACCCGGGCCCCGAATTCCGGATGGGCGTTAAGACCGGTTCCGACAGCCGTCCCTCCTATAGCCAGCTCCAGCAGGGACTGGGCGCTGTTTTCGATAAAGCGCTTTCCTTTTTCCAGCATAGCCGCCCATGCGCTTATTTCCTGCCCAAGCGTAAGCGGCGTCGCGTCCTGCAGATGCGTGCGGCCGATTTTGATCAGGGACCGGTACTCATCCGCTTTCTGTTCCAGCGTGATCTTGAGCCGCTCCAGCGCCGGAAGCACCTTCCTCCAGACTGCCAGATATGCCGCGATATGCATCGCGGAAGGAAAAGAGTCGTTAGAGCTCTGGCCTTTGTTCACATCGTCGTTCGGATGGATAGCCGCTTCCGATCCGTCAGGCTGCAAAAGCTCGCCGCCTCTGCGGGATATCACCTCATTCACGTTCATATTGGTCTGCGTACCGCTCCCAGTCTGCCAGACAACAAGCGGAAAATGCTCATCATACCTACCCTGCATCACTTCATCAGCCGCCAAGGCAATGGCCTCCGCCTTATCGCTTGGCAGCAGGCCAAGCTCGGCGTTCACCTTTGCAGCCATTTTTTTGATCAGCGCCAGGGCGTAAATGACCTCAAGCGGCATTGTCTCGCCGCCGATCTTGAAGTTCTGCAGGCTGCGCTGGGTCTGTGCGCCCCAATACTTATCCGCGGGGACCTGCAGCTCGCCAAATGTATCTTTTTCCACGCGAAATTCCATCCTTCATCCCGTCCTTTTTGCCGGATTTAGCCTGAAGCGGCTTGTGAATGCCTATTCTTATTTTACAATGAGCCACGGCGGCGGGACAAACATCAGCCCACTCTATCGGCTTCACTCTTCCCGCCCGCTGATGCCGTAAAAGAACAGATGCACCATTTCCTCCAAAAAAGCGTCCCTATTGTCCTGCTTCTGGGCGATTTCCAGCATCTCTCCGGCATTCTGCATATAAAAATTCATAAATATGAGCACGGAGTTTACGGAAACCTTGGACGAGATTTCATTCCTCGCCTTCCCCTCCTCCAGCATCCGGATCATCAGCGGCAGGACTGCCTGCTCGTACCGTTCCTGAATATAGCGGAACATTTCCTGATCTTCAAGCATCATCTTCTTCATCAGCGACGGGGGAATGGCGGCATACGTTTCTTTTTCCTGAATAATGGTATACTCCACAATCTCTTTGATCGAGCGCTTCTGATTGAGAACTTCTTCAAAGCCGTCAATCGCCCGGTCCAAAAAGTCTTTGAGCGATTCCTCGATGAGCGCTTCTTTGCTGCCGAAATAGTTGTAGATCGTTACCTGCGAGACGTCCGCCGCCTTGGCGATATCGGCAATCCGCATCCGCTTGGGCTCCCATGTTTTTAGCATTTCTAGAGTCACCCTCATAATTTTTTGCCTGATTTTCGCCGCTCTCTTTTCAAAACCGTTCATTTTTTTCATCTGAAAATCCACCCTATCTGGCATTGTATGATATAGAAAGTGTAATTAATGAAATATATAAATAAAATAATTTCATAATTATATTGACGCTGAGCCTGATTGGGATTATTATAACACATGAAATATCTGACCAAAAATATTTCATTATTTTACACCGGAGGTGGCAGTATGCTTACTGTCCAAGGATTGACCAAGACATTTTCAAACGGGAAGGGAATTCGGGATATTACCTTTTCGGTAAACAAGGGCGAGGTATTTGGCTTTCTAGGACCGAACGGAGCGGGCAAGTCGACGACCATCCGGCATCTTATGGGCTTTATGAAGCCCGACCGGGGACATGCGGCCATATGCGGGCTCGATGTGTGGAAAGCGCAGGGCACGGTGCAGAAACATGTAGGCTACCTGCCGGGAGAAATCGCCTTCGTCGACGGGATGACGGGAATTGCCTTTCTCGATTTTATGGCGGAGATGCAGGGCCTTAAGGACAAAAGCAAGCGCGGTGAGTTGATCCGGCGCCTGCAGTTCGACGCGAATACCCCAATCCGCAAAATGTCCAAGGGGATGAAGCAGAAGGTAGGCCTTGTCGCCGCATTCATGCACAGCCCTCAGGTGATTATTCTCGATGAGCCTACTTCCGGCCTGGACCCGCTGATGCAAAAGGTGTTCATTGAATTAGTGCTGGAAGAAAAAGCGCAGGGCACGACCTTCTTAATGTCGTCGCACAGCTTTCCCGAAATCGAGCGCACTTGCGACCGGGCCGCCATTATCAAGGACGGCATCCTCATTGCCGTCAAGAACATTCATGAACTGCAGTCCATGCAGCGGAAGCTGTTCGACGTCGTCTTCGAGAACAAGGAGGACGCGCTGCGGTTCCGTACCTCCGGTCTTTCCATCGAGAATTACGATGATTTCCGCGTTAGGGTCGCCATACAAGGCAACTATAATACATTCATCGAAGAAGCGGCGAAGTACCGTATCCGCAGTATGGATGTGTTTACCCAGAATCTGGAGGATATTTTTATGGATTATTACGACCGGGAGGGAAGCCAGCCATGAATTTCCCATTATACAAACAAATGATGAAAGTAAATGCCAAAGGCATCATGAACTACGCCTTCGGCTCTGCCTTCTATATTCTCCTGATCTTCTGGCTGTACCCGGGTATTGCGAAGAATACGCAGGCGCTGAACGATCTTGTAAAGTCCATGCCTGAGGGCGTGAACAACGCATTCGGCCTGAACAGCGGATTCGCCAGCGCGGAAGCGTTCGTCTCGGGGGAATATTACGGTCTCATTCTGGTGCTGATACTAGCCATTGTCTGCGTTCAGATGTCGACCCGGCTGATGGCCGGCATGGTGGACCAAGGCTCGATGGCCTATCTGCTGTCTACACCGACCACCCGCGCCAAAGTGTCGGCAACGCAGGCCCTAGTGCTGGTAACGGCCCTGATCGTAATCATAGGCGTAACGACCTTGGCGGGATTTTTGGGAGACGCTTGGTTTCTTGACGCCTCCTTCCCTTTCAACAGCGGACGGTTTCTGCATCTCAATATTGTTGCCTTCATGCTGTTCTTCGCGATCGGCGGCCTGACCTTTCTAGTGTCCTGCCTGTCCAACGATGAGAAGAGAGCGCTCGGCATTTCCGGCGCTATTGCCTTCGGCTTCTTCACCATTGATCTGGTCGCCAAAATCAGCGACAAGCTGAGCTGGATGAAGGCTCTGACGCTCTTCTCGCTGTACCGGCCCAGCGAAATTGTCACGGGGCAAGCGAAATGGGGCCAAATCTCCCTTGTGCTGCTGGCCGTCGGCCTGCTCGCTTTCGCCCTCGGCATCCTTCTGTTCAAGCGGCGCGATCTGCCGCTGTAAGAGCTTCGCACCAGCGGACGGAACTGCATGGCCGGGCGGAAGCAAGGCGGGACGGTGTGGCAAGCGGGACGCGGGACGCCTGCAAGCCCGGCGGCTCGTGCTGTCTAGGCTGCCCGCGCCCTCACCCAAGCCCCGGCACTACGCTCGTTCCGCTAAAACGGAATTTCTCCCCCTTATTTTACTAATAAGGGCCCAAATCATAATTAAGCGGGAATTTCTCCCTCACATTAGATCGATTAAGATCATTTTCCCGGAAACAGGCCGAATAAGATGGAGATTTTCCTGTTCATCCAGCTAATTCAAGCCTTAAAGGGAAAATATGAGGGAGAAATTCCCGTTCATATTTTCTATAGAGATTCCACCTGATCATTTTGGCAGCCGGATGAATCGGCGTTATCGCCCCTGCCACTCGCCGGGACGCCAGCCGGGGCACTCTGCCGGTTGACCAGCGCCTGCCTCCACCCAATCCGCTCCCGCTCAGCACCGACCGCACCGCACGTACAAAGCCTCTACTCCGCCAATCCCTTGGCGCGGAGAAACCGCCCGATCCGCCGGGCCGCTTCGGCGAGCCGCTCCTCTTCCTCCACGAGCGCGATGCGGACGAAGTCCCGCCCTTCCGCGCCGAAGGCGTCGCCGGGGATGACGGCGACGCCCGTCTCCAGCAGCAGCTCGCGGGCGAAGCGGCGCGAGTCAAGGCCGCCCGCAGCCGCCGCTACGGGCAGCGGCGCCCACACGAACATCGTCGCCGCGGGCTTCGGCACGTCCCAGCCTTCCCCGCGCAGCGCGCCGATGAAGGCATCGCGCCGCCGCTCGTACAGCGGGCCGACGCCTTCGCCTGCGTCCGCGCCCATCGCCTGCTCCAGCGCGGCAATGGCCGCCTCCTGCACAGGCTCGAAGACGCCATAGTCGATGTTGCCCTTCAGGCTTCGCAGGGCGCCTACGGCTTCGGCGTTCCCGGTCAGGAAGCCGATGCGGCAGCCGGCCATGTTGAAGCTCTTAGAGAAGGAATGAAATTCGACCGCCGTCTCACGCGCCCCCGGCACCTGCAGGATGCTGATCGGACGATAACCGTCAAAGCCCATCTCGGAGTATGCGAGATCATGCACGACAAGCAAATTCCACCGCCGGGCAAAGCCGATCAGCCGCTCAAAGAACGGAAAGTCCGCTCTTACAGAGACCGGATTGCCGGGAAAATTCAGCAGAATAAATGCGGCTCGCTCCAGCACTTCTTCGGGGATAGAGCTAAGATCCGGCAGAAAGCCATTCTCCGCCTTAAGCGGCAGCGGCCAAGGCGTAACGTCGGCAATGGCCAGCGCTCCGGAATAAATCGGGTAACCGGGATCGGGCACAATCGCCACATCGCCGGGATTGCAGACTGCCAGCGCCAAATGCGCAAGTCCGTCCTGGGAACCCATCAGCGTCAGTATCTCTTTCTCGGGATCGACCTCTACTCCGAACCGGTAGTTCATCCAGTCTGCGGCTTTGCTGCGGAAAGCGAGTCCGCCTTCGGAGGACGGATACGAATAGCTGTCTTCCTTAAAGACGGCCTCGCTGAGTACGCGCCGGATTTCAGAAGACGGTCCGCGGTCTGGACTGCCGATACCGAGGTCGATAAGATCAAGGCCGCCCGCAGCCGCTTCGGCTTTCCAGCCGGCAACCTCTTGAAAGATGGAGGACCCGAGGTTCGACAGCTTGTTCGCGCGCCATCTATTTTTAGAAGCTTTAAGAGTCAACGATACACACCTGCCTGTTTTTTTAAAAATATATATTAGATTCAACTAAGTATAACACCGTCCGCCCGCTTCCGGCACCGCCCTGGAACGATTAATGAAGCTTAACGCGAATATAAGCAGCAAAAAGGAGCCGAACCAGGGGAATTTCCCCGGCAGGCTCCTTTTGTTCTCGGAATCAGCTGTCCTTATAGCAGCACTTCCCGTCTGATCGTCTCCAGTTCCTGGGATCTGCCGTAAACCGGATAAGCGCGCTTTGTCGGCCCGCACCAGTTCACGCCGTTGACGATAACCTTCTGAATTTCCGGATGATAATAGGTCGGATAAGATTCATGGCCCGGCTGGAAGTAGAAGATTTTGCCGTTCCCGCGCCGGTAGGTGGAGCCGCTCGGAAAGACGTTCCCGCCTTCAAACCAGCCGACAAAGATCAGTTCGTCCGGCGCAGGCACATCAAAATGCGTACCGTACATCTCCTCATGCTCAAGCTCTATATATTCGCCGATGCCTTCCGCGATCGGATGGCTCGGATTCATGACCCATAGACGTTCCTTCTCACCGGCTTCACGCCATTTCAGATCGCAGCTCGTACCCATCAGCTTCATGAAGATCTTCGACATATGCCCGGAATGAAGCACCACAAGCCCCATCCCCTGAAGAACGCGCTGATGGACGCGGTCCACGATCTCATCGCTTACTTCCTTATGGGCAATATGGCCCCACCAGACGAGGACATCCGTATTGTTCAGCACTTCCTCTGTCAGCCCGTGCTCCGGCTCATCCAGGGTCGCCGTCCGGACATCCAAACCCGCGTCTTTCAGGAAGCTGGCGATTTGACCATGAATGCCCTCCGGATATACAGCAGCGATTTTTTCGTCGTTCCGCTCGTGGCGGTACTCATTCCATACGGTTACTTTAACCATACTATTCTCTCCCCTGTCCCCAAGTTAATCATTTGCCTTCCTTATCATACAACTCGGAGAAGGACCTTTCCTCCTGCATTCTAGCCGAATTATTCCCGAATATTGTCCTCCGGTATTTCATCGGCGAAACGCCGGTCGCTTCCTTGAAAAAATGATGAAATGTCTTCACGCTTCCAAAGCCCGAGGCTTCGGCGACCGCAGTAATCGGCGCGTCCTCGTTAAGCAGCAGCCATTTGGCCTTGTTGAGCCGGTATTCATTCAGAAAGGACACAAAAGTCATGCCCGTGTTGCGTTTGAACAGCTTGGTAAAATAGTACGGGCTGAATCCCATATATTTCGCGACTTCCTTCAGGGTTATGGCCTCACGGTAGTGCTCTTCGACATAGACGAAAATCCGCTCCAGCTTCTCCAGCGTTTCCTTGGATTTAGTGGCCGACTCCTCCGAAATTTTGGGCTGCCGATGCATGCCGCTTTTCGGAACCTCGCGAAGAATCAATGCCAGCATTTCAAACAGCCGGGCTTTGATCAGATAGGCGTACCCTTCCGCCCGCCGGACATTTTCCTCGTGAATGCTCTCGATCAGCCCCCGCATTTTATCCGCCAGCCCTTCGGGCCATTTCCATCCGGACTGCTCCATCGAAGCAAAGGTGTCGCGGAGCGAATGCTCCTTGGCGTCCAGAACCGAGACTTCCTGAAAAAAGCTCAAATCAAACTGAATGACCACCCGCTCGCTGTCGGGCGAAGCCAGAAAATAGTGCACGTCTCCGCCACCCACAAACTGGATTTCCCCCTGCCGCATATGGATTGGCACATCGTTGACTCCGAGATCCAGGCTCCCTTTAACCACATATATGATCTCGATTTCTTTATGCCAATGCGGGTAGCACAGCCGGTCTCCCTTGTTCACAAAGCTGCGAAACGGAAAATGCTTGTCAAGCTCCGGAATCTCCAGATATAGTTTCATGACGTCTCCCGTACCTTTACGCTTTAATCTAATCTGTATTGATAATAATTCAGCGCAGCGGCAAAGGGCAAAAGATTTTTTCAGATAACGGCGGGAAGCAGCAGAAAAGCTTAATATGCCTCAACCAAGGAACAATATTCTTGGTTTCCCAAGCTGCCGAAAAAAGATGCCGCAGTGCTCTTGCAACCTTTTTTCGTCTAATCCGTTAAATGAAGTGAAAGAATCGTTTGAGAAACAACCCAGAGGGTAAATAGCTTTATACTCTGCTTTATAGAGTCAAGGGGGAGATTGATCATATTATTGAAAAAAACTGTTGTAATGCCTGTCACTGTGCTGCTGTTCCTTTCCCTCATCAGTACCGCAAGCACAACCCTAACCCGGGCGGTTGCCCAGAGCATCGGGCCGGCGCAGCAATTGACCGTCTATATTCATTCATTGCAGCCTGACGGCAACAAGGTGATTCTGACGGCGGATGAGATTAATTGGTATGAAGGAGCTGAAGCCGACCGCGTCTTTGCACAGCGGGAACCGGAAGCCGCACAAGAGATTGGCGGCGCGCCGGACGGCTATTATATCGTGAACGACAGCGATACGCTTACGGAGTACCCGCTGGCTGAGAATGTGGACATCAAGACGCAAATATTTGACCATACCGGAATCCCCGGGGATCTGGATATTATATGGAATGAATCGGTTGATCTGGATACGTTCCTGAACAAGTTCGGCGATACGGATGTGGTGGATTTAAGCCAGTTCCCTTATCACATCACGGTTCAGGACGGCAAAGTGACTGCTATCGTTCAGCAGTATATCCCTTAACTTAAGTAAGATTAACAGCGGCCCGCAGAAGAGCTCTCTGACACATGAGCTCTGTCTGCAGGCCGTTTCACGTTTACGACTCTATTGACGGCACGGAAGCCGGTTTACCCCTGGGATCGATAATTTATCATTTGGGAGTCGGCATGTTCTCCGGTATAATAAAGATCAGGCGAATTGAATGATTATCTGACTAAAGGATATTTGACTAAAGGAGACTGGGATGTTTAACCGGAGATGGAGCATTGCCCTACTGATATTATTAGGCGGATTTCTTTACACCCTGGTCCAATTTATTATCTCCACGAACCGATTGCAGCATCAGGTGGATAACTTGCTCCCCGGACAGGCTCAGGCGGTCCCTTCGCATCGGATCATGCTTATATCCCAGGAACTCGACAACCCTTACTGGCGGTCCATTGAGCAAGGAGCCCGCGCAGCGGCCGGCAAGTACGGTATGGATTTCGAATATACTGGGCCCTTGCGGATTAATCCGGAAGAACAGCTCTCCCTGCTGGAACAGGCAATCGCTTCGCGGCCAAGCGCCATCATTGTGCAGGGCACCGGCGGAGCCGACTCTAAGGAGCTGATAGACCGGGCGGCGGCGCTCGGCATTCCCGTCGTGACCGTCGATGCCGATGAGCCCGGAAGCCACAGGCTGTTCTACGTCGGGTCTGACAATCTTACGGCAGGCGAAGAGATGGGCCGGCTGGTGGCGGAGGCCGCGGACGGCAAAGGAACAGTCGGCGTACTGGTGGGAACGGCCCGGGCCGACAGCCAGCGTCTCCGTCTGGAGGGCCTGCGCAGCATTATTGCGAGTTACCCGGAAATGAAAATTGCCGACGTTCGGACATCCGATATATCTCGGCTTCAGGCCTCTGAGCAGACCCGAAGCCTGCTTGCCGCTCATCCTGACCTGAAAGCGGTCGTCGGATTCAGCGCCCTGGACGGCCTTGGAGCACTGGACGCGGTGCGGCAGCTGAAGACAAATCGGCTGCTGTTCGCTTTCGACGATTTGGACGAGACAAAGGAAGCCGTGCAAAAAGGGTTAATAAAGCTAACCCTTGTCCAGCAGCCGCTGGAAATGGGCAGCACAGCTATAACACTGCTCCATGACTATTTTCAGGGGAAATCCGTACCGGATGTCAGCTATACGACGATCCGCTTGCTTGGAGACAGCAGCAATGCAAAGCCTGACGGGGAGGGTGCGCCATGACTATTCGCAGCAAACTGCTGATCTTCATCCCCCTGCTCGTTCTGCTGATGAATCTGGTGACTTATTTTTTATTTCAAAGCGGAACAATCGTTCGGGATAGCTATGACCTGATAATGGGCCGGATTCTCAAATACAAAGAGACCACCAGGGCGTCCGAGGACAGCCTTAAGGCGGTGTATGCATATCTGCTTCACCCGGCGGAAGACTCTAAGGCGCAGGCGGACCGAAGTCTCACTACCCTGTCGGGGCTTCATTCAACCCTGATGGATGCGGGCGCCGCCCCGCCCCTGGCCTCCTCTTTAACCGGGTATGGGAATATGATTCGAACTTTGCTGTCGCTTGAGCAGCAGACGCTCGCCGCCGCAGAGAACGGCAGTTCTTCGGATGCATTCGGGCATTATCTCGAAGCCGAAAAGACCGTTTCCTTTATCCGGAGCGAGGGACAGCGGCTGGTTGAAGGTGAATTGGATCATTACCGTCCGGTATTCCGGAACATTCAGGCGGAGAATGCGCGGCTGTACAAGCTGGGAGTAGCCGTATTCGCTCTGGGCACGACGCTTAGCCTTGTGGTTGCAGTCTGGATTTCCCGCAGCATTACGGTTCCGGTCAGCGCGCTCGTCCGCTCGGCGAAATCCGTGTCCAGGGGAAATCTGGACCCTCCCCTTCCCGCCGGGGGCAAGGACGAGCTTGCCGCCCTGTCTGCCGCCTTTACCCGGATGCTGGCCGGTCTGAAAGAGTCAATTGAAAAAGACAGGGATATAGCCGAGAAGGAACGGCTGGTCAAGACTCTGGAGCTGCAGGCGCTGCAGAGCCAGATCAATCCTCATTTTTTGTACAATACGCTTAATGCTTTATCGAAGCTTGCTCTGCTGGAAGAGGCGGAACAAACCAGCGATCTGATTGTCTCGATGTCAAACTTTATGCGTTACAACCTGCAGAACCTGGATCGGCAGGTTCCTCTGCGCAATGAGTTGGAGCATGTAAAAGAATACATCAGGCTCCAGCAGACCCGGTTCCGTGACCGGGTGTTATTCCAGCTCGATATCGACGAAAAAGCGCTCAATGTAAGGGTTCCCTCCCTGACCATACAGCCTATAATCGAGAATGCGTTCATACATGGCATCGGTCATATGGAGAGCGGAGCCGTCATCTCCCTTTCCATTTACGGCGGGCCCTCGATTACAAAGATAGTTATACAAGATAACGGCATGGGGATGACCGAGAATATACGTGCATCCTTGCTGAACCACACGCAAGTGCCGGCGGCAGAGACGAAGGTCCAGGCACGCTCTACCGGTCTTGGAACCCGTAATGTGTTCAGAAGACTGGAACTGGTCTACGGGCGGAAAGATTTGGTGGAAATCACCAGCGAACCGGGGAAAGGAACGACCGTAGTACTAAATATTCCGGTGGGAAGGAGCGGGATGAGCAGTGTATCGGCTGTTGATAGCAGATGACGAGGCGCTTGAGCGCGAAGGATTGGAGTGGATTATCCGCCGGGCAATGCCGGATACGTTCCTGATTATTCACGCCGAGAACGGAAGAACGGCGATCGGACTTGCCGAGGAGCACCGGCCCCATATTATTTTCATGGATGTCAATATGCCCGGCATTCAGGGACTGGAGGCCCTCAAGGAAATCAAAGCGCGGATGCCGGACGCCAAGCTGGTGCTGGTCACCGCCTATGACTATTTCGCCTATGCCAAGGAAGCCATCTCGCTCGGAGTGGAGGAATATATCGTAAAGCCCGCCAAGCGGGAGGAACTGGTGTCCCTGCTGCATAGACTGGTGGACGAATTGGATCAGGAAAAAGCAAGACGCGAGGAAGAGCTGGAAATGCGCGACCGGATGTCCCAGCTGATGCCGCTCGCCGAGAACGAGCTCGCCCTGCTGCTGATGATGAACAAAGCAGCGGATGAAGAAAGCCAGAAGCTTTCCGAATGGCTTGATTTTCCGCTTGACCGGGGACTCGGGCTCGTCGTGGCTTTCCATGACGAAATGAACATCGGAAGACAGAAAGTGTACAATGTCATTCACAGTCTCCTTAGAACCTTCGGCAGCTCGATTTCCAGTTCGATCATCGACCGTCATGTCGCCGTATTCCTGCGCATGCCGCCGGATATGTCCGAAACGGAGTTCAACGATGAAGTGCATCAGTACGGAGAGAAGCTGCGTTCCCACGCAGAGCAGCACTTCGGACTTTCTGCGGCAATCGGGATCGGCACGGTTCGCGAAGGCGCCGAAGGCCTTCATGAATCCTACTTTGAAGCCGTGTTCGCCTCCACTCTTGGCGCGCGAAACGGCGAAATCTGCCACTTTGGCGATCTGAAGAAGGAGGACTTCGAATTTACCGACAGGAATCCGGCTGCGGTCAACCAGGCGGGCCAGCGTTCCTATGTGGTCGCAGCGCTTGAGCGCATACGGGAAGAACGGGAACAGCAGACGATGAGCGTGATGGATAAAGCGAAACGGTATATCGGCTTAAAATTTACGGAGGAACTCTCGCTGGAGGAAGTCGCTGATCACGTGCATCTGAACCCTTTTTACTTCAGCAAAATCTTTAAGCAGTTAACGGGGGCGACCTTCATTGATTATCTGACTGGTCTCAGAATCGGCAAAGCCAAGGAACTGATTGCAGCCGGGGATCTCAGTCTTAAGGAAGTCACTTATCTCGCAGGATACAAGGACCCGAATTACTTCAGCCGGGTATTTAAAAAGGTGACCGGAGTCACTCCAAGCGAATATCGTGAACAGATTCATTAATACAGTCCATGCCGCCAGGCGTGGATTTTTTTGTGCCTGGAGGACAAGATAGTACTAGTCTCGATATTCCCCACCATCATTCCCTCCCCATCTTAAAGAAATGCGCAAAAGAGGACAAAATCGTGCAGGGGATAGCTCCTCTGTATGCTGAGGGGTGATGTTATAATTCTAAGAAGAAACAACTGCTGCGCTGATTTAATGGCGGTATCCGCCGGTAAGCGCACAGATGGAAAGGGGAATATGATATGAGTACTTTATTGCAACATCCGGCCAAAGAGTCGGAGACCAGTATAAAATTTGTTCTGCTTGTATCCATGGTCGCGGCCCTTGGCGGTTTCTTATTCGGATTCGATACGGCGGTAATGTCAGGAGCTAACGGATTATTACGGGCCCGGTTCGAGCTCGGCGACTTTATGCTTGGCTGGACGGTATCCTGCCTGATTATCGGCTGTATGGCCGGAGCAGCGGTGTCCGGTTCGATAGGTGAACGTCTTGGCCGAAAAAAAGTGCTGATTGCAGCTGCAGTTCTGTATACAGCCGGAATTTTCGTTTCCGCCCTCTCGCCGTCGCTCGGATTGTTCATCACAGCCCGCATGATCGAGGGCATTGGAATCGGGATTACATCGACGCTCTGCCCGCTCTATAACGCGGAGATCGCCCCCGCCAGATTTCGCGGCCGGCTGGTCGCCATGAACCAGATGGCGACAGTTAGCGGTATCTTTCTCGGCTCCTTTCTGGTCTTTGGCGTATCCAGCATGGGCAATGACGCATGGGACGTTTCCACGGGCTGGCGCATCATGTTTGGAACCGGTATCGTGCCGGGACTTCTGTTCCTGACTCTTCTGTTCCTGGTTCCGGAAAGCCCAAGATGGCTGATCAAGAAAGGAAGAGCTGCGGAGGCGCTGCCTATTCTGCTGAAGATTCACGGAGAAGAGCTGGCCAAGAAAGAAGTGCTTGATATCAAGCAGAGCTTTGCACAGGACGAGGAAGCCAAAGCTGCCTCCGGCCGGAGATTTACACCAGCCCTGCGCACCGTCCTGATCGTTGGCATTATCGTCGCTATGCTTCAGCAAGTTACGGGTATCAACGCCGTAATGTACTACGCGCCGGAAATCTTCCGCCAGACCGGTGCGGGAGCGAGCGGTTCCCTTACTCAGACCATTATGGTCGGACTTGTCAATCTGATCTTCACCGCGCTGTCCCTCTGGCTTGTTGATAAGCTTGGCCGCAAGGTACTGCTGCTGGCCGGTTCGTTCTTCATGACCGTCAGCCTGGGGATCATCGGCTTTGCTTTCCATACCGGGCGTACGGACGGTCCGATTGTGCTGATCTGCATTCTGGTCTATGTTGCGGCCTTCGCTATTTCACTTGGGGCCGTGGTTTGGGTAATCCTGTCCGAGATCTTCCCGAGCCGGATTCGCGGCCTTGCTACGGCGGTCGCCACAATGGCTCTCTGGGGAGCCGACTTCGCGGTTTCCCAATCCTTCCCGCCGCTGCTTGCTTCTGCGGGACCTGCTATAACGTTCTGGATTTTTGCCGCAACCTCCCTGTTTACATTCCTCTTTACTTGGGGAGTCATTCCGGAGACCAAAGGCAAATCCCTTGAAGAAATCGAAGCGATGTGGGAAAAGAAACACGGTGACAAACAAGAGAGTCTTAAGCCCTCTCTTCAGGATTAATCAATACGCGCAACGGGCCGAAAAGGGATCATCCCTCTTCGGCCCGTTTTTCGTCTGCCCGTCTGCTTGCTGCCGCCATCACTACAGACTTTCGCAGCTTTCTTTTTTACCCAAATAAGTTTATGATGATCTAAAATATTGTTTTCACAAAGCCACTGGGAGAAGATAGCTGAACATGATCTATATTAAAGATTTGATGAGCGGAATTGATATTTTCAAAGCGCTCAGTTCCGAAATACGAATACAAATTTTGGAAATGTTAGCCTCCAACCCGCAGCTAAACCTGAATGAAATCGCCAAACGGCTGAAGCTGAGTAACGGCGCCATCACGATGCATATTAAAAAGCTTGAAGAAAGCGGTCTTATTGAAATTAACACTTCCGTCGGCAAGCATGGTATTCAGAAGGTATGTTACTTGAACAAAGACCGGCTGATGGTCGAACTCCGCAGCAAGGCTATCGGCAATCTGTACGAGGTGGAGATTCAGGTCGGGCATTACAGTAACTATGCGGCTGTTCCAACCTGCGGTCTTGCGACTAAGGACAGCATTATCGGGGAATTCGACGAACCGCGCTATTTTGCCGATCCGGAGCGGATCAAGTCGGAGATGATCTGGATGGCCGATGGTTTTCTCGAATACCGGATTCCGAATTATTTAAAACCAAATCAGAGCTTCCGTGAGATCCAGCTCTCCTTAGAGCTTGGGTCGGAAGCGCCTGGCTGCTCAGATCATTATCCTTCGGATATTTACTTCTACCTTAACGGCGTAGAGCTCGGTTTCTGGACAAGCCCCGGTGATTTCGGTGATACACGCGGTACGTTCAGCCCGGATTGGTGGCCTCCCCATTTGAACCAGTACGGAATGCTGAAGCTGATCCGGATCAACGATGAAGGAAGCTTTATCGACGGCTCGCGCATTTCGGATGTTACTCTAGATGATATGAAGCTGGATTACAAAAGCGAGCTGACCTTCCGCATCGCTGTTACTGACAAGCCGATTAATAAGCGCGGATTGACGATATACGGCAAGCATTTCGGCAATTACAGCCAGGATCTTCTTGCACGTGTGCTGTACGATGTCCGCGAAGCCGGAGAGGTGCTTACGGTTCCAGCCAGGCCGTGACGAAACAAGACGACAGATTCATGCCAAAACGCTCCAGAAAGCGGAATATCCGTTCTTCTGGAGCGTTTGCGTTTGTTCGAATATAAGTGTCATTTGCCGGAGGCTGCAACCGCAGCCCCAGGGATGTCCTTTTTGCATCCAATTACTTTACAGCCACATAGAACAGCCGCTGCGTGTCGTCCCCGGCCGGTCTCCATTCAAAATCGGCATACACCTTTACCTCGCTGAATCCGGCTCTCCGGAGCGCTTCCTCCATCCACTGCGGATCGTAAGCGCGCTGCACATGTGTCTCCTCGAACCGGCGGTACCGGTCGCTGCCTGGTTCTTCCCGGACGAAGATAGAGAGATGATGCTCGATTTCGGTTCTTGGCCTATCCATTTCGCAGGTCCAAATGTAAGACACCGGGAGATCATCCATGATGAAGGGCTGCTCCTCCTCATAACGAATCAGAGTGCGGGGATGGTGAACGTCAAAGAGAAAGCTGCCCCCGGGCTTCAGTCCCTTGCAGGTACGCTCGAACACAGCGGAAATATCGCTCTCTTCGAGTATATAATTCAGACTGTCGCAAAATGAAATCACGGAGTCTACCGGTTCCGGCAGCTCCCATTCCCTCATGTCCTGTCTGATCCAATGGACGCTGCCTTCCCGCATAAACCGCCGTCCCCGGGGACGATCCTCCATCTTCTGGCGCGCCACGGCGAGCATATCCGAAGACAGGTCAATTCCCGTCATATGATATCCCGCCTCGGCCAGCGGAATGGTGAGGCTGCCGGTGCCGCAGCCAAGCTCGGCCACGGTCTTCGGCTTCCCCAGCCGCTCCCACGCAGCTTCGGCGAAGGCGAGCCACTGCGGATAAGGCATATCCGCCATCAGCTCGTCGTAGACATATGCAAATTTTCCATACGAGGACACTGACAACACCGCACTTTCCATTGCCGTACTAATCGGCAGAGTTTCCACGGCTGCCGCCGCTCTGTTCGCCGGAAGACTGACCGGGCTTATCTCCCTGCGCCAAATACGTCCAGCTCTCTTTCTGGGAGATAAGACCTTCCTTCATCAGCTTACCGAGCGCACGCTTGAACGCCGCCTTGCTGATTCCGAACCGCTGCTTGATAATATCCGGCGGCGTCGCATCCGAGTACGGCATTCCTCCGCCCGGACGATTCTGCAGAAATTCCAGAATCTTGGCGGAATCCATATCCCGTCCCACTTCCTTGCGCTGGGCCATGGACAAGTTGACGCGTCCGTCCTCCCGAATGAACGCTACACGGGCTTCAAACTCCTCGCCCAAACGAAGCAGCCTCGGGCGTTCAGAGGAATGGATCATGCCGATTGCACCGAAGCCGAGCACGCCTCCGTCCACAATGACAAAAGTACCCATTTGGAGAGGCTTGTACACCCGGGCCTTCAACCACTGGCCCTTCCAGCTGGAAGGGGCCGGGAACGTCAGCGGCGCAAGCTCCTGTTCGCCCGCCAGCTTGGCCCGCAGCCGTCCCTGCTTATCGTGCTCCATAATGACGAATACGCGGTCGCCTACCTGAGGATGCAGCTCCTTCAGTTCAGGCAGTTCGCGGATTGGCAGAAGCAGCTGGCGCCCAAGTCCCATTTCTAGAAAACAGCCAAGACGCGGATGAACATCCGCCACTTCCAGCAAGGCCATTTCGCCAAGCGTGAGATACGGTTTCTTCATCGTTGCCGCAAGGCGGTCCTCCGTATCGTAGAACAGGAACACTTCGACCTTGTCTCCCGGCTTGACCTTATCCGTAAGCTCCGTATAATGCAGCAGCACATCCTGGTCGCCCGCGCTCAAGAAATAACCGTAGGGCGAAACCTCTCTCGCCACTTCGAGCGTGACTACGCTTCCGGCTATCAGGCTCATACGGGTTCCACTACCTTCGCGTCGGACCACAGCCGCTCGATATTGTAATATTCGCGCTCGTCCCGGTGGAAGATGTGTACAACCACATCGCCCAAATCCATGAGCACCCAGCGCGCCGCGTCCATTCCTTCTATGCCGCGAATGACTGCCCCGGCTTCCTGCGCAACCTTGCGAACCTCGGTAGCGATCGCCTGCACCTGGGTATCGGAGTTGCCGTGACAGATAATGAAATAATCGCTGATCAGCGAAATGCCGCGCAAATCGAGGGCTACAACGTTCATCGCTTTTTTATCTTCAACTGCTTCAAGCGTCAGCCGAAGCAGCTCTTTTGATTGTATGGTCATTCATTTTCCTCCAATATTCTTACTAGATCGTTTCTTGCCATTACCGTCAGCGGGAATACAATCCGCCGTTTCTCCAGCAGCAGGCTGATTGTAGAATCGAATCCGGCGACAAGTCCTTCTTCCAGGCTGGAAGCGGCAAGCTTGCGTATACGGCCGACACCTGGAAAATCACGCCCCGGCTCAATGTAATCAGCCAGACAGACGATCTTGTCCAGAAGGGTCATGCCTACCCGGCCTGAAGTATGGTAGCGGATGGCATCGAGCACGCCCGTATCCGTGATGCCGTACTCTTTTTCCGCTACATAGGCCCCCACCTCCGCGTGCCACAGCTGCTTGTCATAGGACAGCAGTTCAGGCGAGAGGTGATTCTGTTCTATAATTTCGCGCTGGCGTTCGACCGGCCAATATTTCGCCACATCATGCAATAGCGCCGCCAGCTCGGCGCGTTCCGGATCGCCGCCATATTTCCTAGCAAGCGCTCCTGCCGATTCAACCACGCCCAGCGTGTGCTTCCAGCGCTTCTTCGGCATCTGCGAGGATACCGACTCAATTAGCGCTTCGCGGCTGAACCCCATACAACTCACTCCTTTGCACGTAGTCGTACACCGCATCAGGCACCATATACCGGATCGACTTCCCGGATGCAGCCCGCTCCCGGATCATTGTGGACGATATATCGACCATCGGCATGTCCGCAAGCAGCACCTTCTCGGCGATATTGACCGAAAGCGTCCCAAGATTAAGGGAATTGCCCGGACGTCCCACACCGATAAAGGTAAGCCGCCGCACCAGTTCACCGATATCCTTCCATTTTGGCAAATACTGCACCATATCCGCTCCGATAATAAAATAAAAATCATCGGACGGATAACGCTCGTTAAGCATCCGCGCCGTTTCAATCGTGTACGATATGCCCCCGCGTACAATCTCCCAATCGAGGATACGGAAAGATTCATTATCCCTGATCGCCTCGCTCACCAGAGCCAGCCTCGTCTCACCCGAGGCTCCTGCCGCATGCTTATGCGGCGGGATATGCGAAGGCATGAACCATACCTGTTCCAGCCCGAAGGCATCTCTGGCCGTCTCCGCAACAAGCATATGACCGATATGAATGGGATCGAAGGTGCCGCCCATAATGCCGACCTTCACACTCCCACCTCCTTGCAAATTTGCCTCACTCGCCTGAGGCCTAGTCTACGTACTGCTTACGTATGGAAGCAGCTTCGCCCCGTCCGCTTCCGGGATATTGACTTTCCGGGATATTGATCTATCTGGGCAGCTCAATCGTCTTGTTGTCGCGGGATTCCTTGTACAGGATGATCGTCTTGCCTATGACCTGCACAAGCTCGGAGCCGGACTGCTCCGCAAGCTCGCTGCCTATCTCCTTAGGATCTTCGGCGCAGTTGTTCAGCACGCTGACCTTCATCAGCTCGCGCTTTTCAATCGCCTCCTCGATATGACGGATCAGATGCTCGTTAACGCCGCCCTTCCCAACCTGAAACACAGGGTCAAGGTGATGGGCAAGCGAGCGAAGATAGCGCTTTTGTTTGCCGGTTAACGTCATGTATGCATACTCCTTATTTATGAACTATTATTACCCGATTATCCTAAAATCTATTTACTTCCTGATGATTCATCAGCGCCTAGACTGCTCATCAGAGCCTCACGCATCACATCGATCGGAGCGGGCATTCCCGTCCAGTATTCGAGAGCGTAGGCCCCTTGATATAGGAACATCCCCACGCCGCCGTGAATATTGCAGCCCCGGCGTTTGCGGCTTTCCAGCAGCAGACGGGTATGCAGCGGGTTGTAGATCAGATCGCTGACCACGATTCCTTCCGGAATGATATCCGGGTCTACGGGCATTTCATCTACACTCGGGTGCATTCCTACCGAGGTTGTATTGATCAGAATATCCGTACCGCCGATGCAGCCCCGGATCTGATCAAATCCAATGCCCTTGATATCGCCCCGGCTGCTCCAGCTTACCGCAAGCCGTCTCGCCTTCTCCTCATCGCGGTTTACAATAATAATCGACGCAGGATTCTCCTGAAGCAGCGCGTCGATGATGCCCCTTGCCGCGCCGCCTGCGCCGATAACCATTATCTTTCGTCCGGACAAATCGGAGATCGCTTCTGATTTCAGAGAGCGTACATATCCGATTCCGTCGGTATTGTAGCCGGTCAAAATACCGTTGTCGTTAACAATGGTGTTGACCGCCCCAATCGCCTCCGCTGCCGGGTCCACTCTGTCCAGATGTTCAATCACTGCCAATTTATGCGGAATGGTCACGTTGATGCCCCGAAAATTCAGTGTCCGTATGGCCTGGATCGTCTCTCCAACTTTATCGGGATTTACGTGCAAGGGAACATACGCTCCCGGGATTCCAAGCGCCTTCAGACCCGCGTTATGCATCACGGGCGATTTGGATTGCAAAATGGGGCATCCTATAACCCCTAGAAGAATGCTTCCGCTCGCCGAAGACCAGGTTTCCGTTGCAGCTGTCATCATTGTCCTCCTTCTATCTAAATCAGCGAAGGGCGAACAAGCACCTTCACGCCGCGGGGGACATGGACAGCCACAACCGCGCCTTCCGTTCCGTTCAATTTGATCCAGCCCAAGCCGGAGATGAATACATCGCTGTGGCTTCCTCTGGCTATTCTGAATTCGTGCCGCTGCCAGGCCGGGAGCTTATCCACATCGCCGGAAGCAGGCGGGGACAGCATTTCACCGCGGTGATTGCGGTACAAATCGTCCGCCCGCTCCAGCTTGGTGCGGTGAATCTTGAGGCTGCCGCTGATGAAGCAGGTGAACGACTGATGCTCGCCCTGCACGAAGTCGAACCGGCCCAAGCCGCCGAAAAAGAGCGTCTGTCCCGAGTTTAGCTGGTACACCGCAGGTTTGAGCGGCTTCGCAGGCATGACCGCATCCAGATCCTGACGCTCAACCAATTCACTGTACCGCCAAGGATAGACAATCCCCGGTGTGTCGATGATGTAATGACCGTCGTCGAGCGGAATCTTGACGCTATCCAGTGTCGTTCCGGGATACCGGGACGTCGTCAGCTCCTGCTCCAGATCGCTATAATCCGAAATGAGCCGGTTGATCAGCGTCGACTTGCCGACATTGGTTGCGCCTACAACGTACACATCGCGCCGGCCGCGAAGCGAAGACACCGAATCAAGCAGCCGGTCGAAGCCCTGTCCCCGCTTAGCGCTGCAAAGCACGATTTCCGCAGTTCTCAGTCCAAGCTCTTTGCTGCGCTGCTGCACCCAATTGCGCAGCTTGTTCCAGTTGGTCACCTTGGGCAGCAGATCGCATTTATTCACGGCCAGAATGACGGGATTGCTGCCGACAAACCGCTGCAGTCCGGAGATAAGGCTGCCTTCAAAGTCAAAAAGATCGACGATGTGGACGACAAGCGCGTTCTTTTCCCCGATTCCGGAGAGCAGGCGCAGAAATTCGTCCTGGTCTACGGAGACCGAGGAGACCTCGTTATAATTCTTAATACGGAAGCACCGCTGGCAAATGACAGGGTCACGGTCATAAGCCGCCTCCGGCATATATCCCGGCTGATCCCGGTGCACGGTCTGCAGCTTAATGCCGCAGCCGCTGCAGCTTATGGGACGCTGCCGTTCAGTCTGTTCGTTCATTCGTGTTGTTCCTCCTCATGCCACAATCCTCGTTTGCGCAATCTGGTCAGCGCAATCTGCTCGATCCGGCGGTTGATACGGGTGCCAAGTCCTTCATCCTCAAGGGAGATCGGCAGCACCAGCACGGTATACAGACCCAGCCGGTTGCCTCCGTATACGTCGGTAAGCATCTGGTCACCAACCACGATCGTTTTCTCCGGTTCCAGATTCATCAGCTTCATAGCCTTGTGAAAAGGGGCATTGCTCGGCTTGCGCGCCCTGTGGACAAATTCGATATTCAGCGGCGCCGCAAATCGTGATACCCGGTTCATATTATTGTTGGACACGATCACCAGCTTAAAGCCGAGCTGCTTCACCTTGTCGAACCACAGCACCAGCTCCGGTGTAGCCAGCGGCGCCTTGGCGCCGACCAGCGTGTTGTCCAGATCGGTAATGATGCCCCTATAGCCCTTCAAATACAGATCTTCGAGATTAATATCGAATACCGTATTTACCCGCAGCTTGGGGACAAGCCTTTCAAACATACGTTCACCTCGATTTCATACGACAAACTATATCATAATCTTAACTCTTCGGAAATGATTGTTAGATAGAGAAATCGCCGGTTATCCGCCGTTCATTTCGTCAGCTTCACACTCTTGCGCAGCCGCAAAGCTTCAGTATACACGGCTTGCCAGTCTTTGTCTTCAATTACTTCAGGGCTGTATTTCGCCTTCTCGAACCAGCCGAGCAGCGCCGATAGACTTTCCGATGCTCCCGGACGCTCGCCTTTCCACCGGGAAACCGATTCCCTAAGCGTCTCATGCTTGTCTCTGGAGAAGCCTTTCCGGCGCATGAACGCTACCCAGCGCTCCGTCTCGGCCACAATCTTCTCGGCGGAAGACAATGGTCGTCCGCTGCGGATTCTCTGCAGCAGATAGCGAAGGTCGGACCGGCGCTGCCACAGCAGGAATGCTGCCCAACCGGCTGCAATAGCAGCCGCTGCTGCAACGACCCATGTTCCCACGGACAAGCCGCTTTCTTCGGAACCCTCACCTGCAGTCTGTTCTTCGTCCTGCGTAACTTCGTTCGGAGCTTCGGATGCTTCGGGCTGAGGGTCGGACTCGCTTTGCGTCAGCAGCGGGGTATCGAAGCCGGGCGTCGCCTCTACTGGAATCCAGCCGTAATCCCCGAAGTATACCTCGGCCCAGGAATGGGCATCGGCGTTAGTGATCGTATAGTTATTGTTCACGGCCTCTCCCTGCCGCAGGGCAAGGCTGTCGGGAAGCTGGGCCTGTTCACCCGGAGCGTAGCCTTTGACCCAACGGGCCGGAATATTCAGCGAACGGGCCATGGTCACAAGAGCCGTGGAATAATAATCACAGTAGCCCTCTTTAATCTCAAACAGAAAGCCTTCCACAAAATCCCTGCTTTTTTTGAGGGACAAGTCGGGATCATTTGTGTACGGAAACGTCTGTTGTAAATATTGTTGCAGAAGCATCGTCTTTTCATACGGCGTCTGCGCCTGAGCCGTAATTTCACGGGCCAGATTCCGCACTCTTTCAGGAAAATTATTCGGAAGCTGCAGGAACGGGTTCGGGATATTCTTTCCGCCATACAGGTCGGAGAATGTCTTTGCGCTCAGTTCCTGAACCGGAACGACGGGCAGCTCGGAAGTCAGCTCATATGTCTTCGGGTAAGGAGCGGAATCGGCGCCGTTAATCAACAATTCGCCGTCCCGGCTGCGCCATGACAACCCGCCGGCTTCTGTTTCACCATTAATAGAATCGATTCTGGAAATCGAATAAGCGCCGAACAGCACCGGATACCGGTTGTTGCTGAGCATACGGACGGTATACTGCAGCTCCTGAGTTGGAGTAGACGGCGTATAGTCGTTCTCCAGCGCCTTCCCCGCCTCCGCCGGCTCCAGGCTGCCTTGTTTATTGCGGAGGTTATCGCTCCATCCCGTGCCGGAGTATATGTTTCTCGTCTCCCCGCGCATATAGATGCGCGAAGACGAGGTGACCGACATCACCGGGGAGTAATCAAAAGAGAAGCCTCCTCCGAGATTGGCATCATTGAGGCTGTACCCGGAAGCCGTTCCTGACGAGCCTGTGCCGCTTGATTCCGTTTCCGTATTGTCGGCTCTATTCGTTTGCGGCGCGCCGCTGCCGTTCCACTCCCTCCAGGCCGTATATGGATCGGTCAACGTGGGTTTGACCGACGGCGCATTCACGCCGGTAAGAATGACCAGCGCAAAAATAACGGCGATATTTACTGATATTTTGAGCGGATAATCAATTAGATATTTCCAGCCCCGGGGATAGCGCAGCTGAAAGCTCTTTAAATGATTGCTCACCAGCCAGCCCAGCCCGGCGAACACCGTCCAGGCGACTTCCTGCCACAGCACCGAGGGCGTGAAGGAATCCAGCGCCGCGAATGCCGCGATATTCATGCCGATAAACAGCAAAATACGGCTCTTGGTCGTTACCAGCAAGGAGGCCGACAGCATAATCGCCCAGCCTCCGAGAGCGAACCAGAGATATGGCGTCATCTGCGATAAAGCATCGGTCAGCCGTTCGTCAAGCGGCGCCGCAGGATATGGGATATAAAGTCCGTAATATTGAATGGTCCGGTATACGATGTACAAAACCGCGGCCGCTTCGATCATGATGCGGTACAGGATGGAAATCGGCAGCAAAATTTCAATAACTGCCACGGCCGCCAGCGTGATCAACACCGCAGTGCTCGTCTGCTGCAGCCAGATCGGCTCGGTGAAAGAAAGCCACTGCAAAGCTATGATGATCATCCACAGCAGACCGAAAGACCGGTGCCAGGACGATTTCATTAGGTTCCACCAGTTCCTCATCGTCCATCCCCCCCAAGCGCTGCGGGCAGTTCACGAAGCGAGCTTACCCTATGCCCCATGATCCCGCGGGACTCAAGCTCGCTGTACCATTCGTCGCCGCGCTGCGAACCCGCAGGGTTCTGTATGTGGATGTGGCAAGGAGTCATCCCTCTGCTCTCAGCCCACTGCAGTGTCTGCAGCACATTACCGTCCTTCTGCGGGCTGATCAGCACGAAGTAGGCTCCTCTCGGAAACATGCGGTATCCCTTTTCCAGCCGGGGAACAAGCGGTCCTCTGCCCTCCCCGTTGATGTCGATCAGATATTGAACCATCTTCTGCCGCTCCGCAGTGCTCTCCGCAGGGGCGAATACTTTAGTATTTTTGTCGAGACAGCACAGTCCGATGCCTATCCGTTCCCGTACGCCATACCCAAGCAGGGAGGCTGCTGCCGAGACCGCAAGTTCGAACTGCGCGGAAGAGGCGTAAGCCGAGGCGGTTCCGTCGAGAATAAGCATTGTTTTGGGCAGCGATTCATGCTCGAATTCCTTGGATTTCCATGCCCCGGTCTTGGCCGTCGCATTCCAGTGAATGCGGCTTAAGCGGTCGCCGTACACGTAATCGCGGACGCCGTTGATCTGCGTCGTCTCCCGACGTGACTGAGCCAGCGAAACCTGGGGCCCGGAAAGCCGCGAATTCCGTTCGTACAGCACCCATCTGGGGATGTGCACGACACGTGGCAGCACCCGGAATTGTCCCTGCGCGAGAAAGCTCCCTTTGTGCTCAACCAGCCCAAAAATATCCTCGCTGGAAATCCCCGTCTCGGAAAAAGAATAGCGGCCCCGTTCCAGCGGCGGCGTCTGAAATCTGAGTTCACCCTGTCCTTTAAAGTTCGGAACAAGGCTTTCCTCAAAAATCCAGGACTCTCCATTATGCCTTTTGAGCATTTCACGGACAACAACAAAAGGAATCGGCAGAAGGCCGGGGAGCGCAATTTCGAGCTTGACGCGCAGATGGCCTCCCGCATACAGCAAATCGGACTTTTCTCCGTCGGTGAAAAGGGTGCGGGCTCCCCGGGCTTTGCGTACTCCGGAAAATCCGCCGGCAAGCAGATATACCATCAGGACTGACACCATAGTGAACAGCATGAACGACGTTTTGCCGCCTTGAAACAGCACATACAGCAGGGTAACACACCAGACCGCGGCAATTCCGGCCAGCTTGGCCGGCAGCCTCACGGCGGCTGCGGACAAATAGCGTCTCATTTTATTGCCTCATTGTCACGGGCACCTGGATACTCTGCAGAAGATTATTCAGCAGTGTATCCGGGCTGACGTTGTCCAGGCGGGATTCGGGACGCAGCAGGAGGCGGTGGCCGAGCGTGTATGGAGCCAGCGACTTCACATCATCCGGCAGCACATAATCACGCTCCTTCATAAAGGCGAAGGCCTTGCATGCCATCATATAAGACAGTGCTGCACGGGGGCTGGCGCCGAGGAGGACCAGCGGATGCTCCCTGGTGCCGCGGACAATATCGAGCAGATAGCCCAGAACCGGCTCGCTGATATACACCTCGCGGATTTCCTCTTGAATCGATGCTATTCTTTCCATTCCGGTCACCGGCTGAAGCTTATTAACCGGTTGGCCTTCCTGATGGGTCAGGAGCAGATTTCTTTCCGTAGCCGCATCGGGATAACCAAGGCTGATTCGCAGCATGAAGCGGTCGAGCTGCGCTTCGGGCAGCGTGTACGTGCCTTCAAAGTCAATCGGATTCTGCGTGGCGCACAGCATGAACGGATGCGGAAGCGCATAGGTCTCCCCGTCCACCGTTACGTTGCGCTCCTCCATGACCTCCAGCAGCGCGGACTGCGTCTTGGTCGTAGCTCTGTTGATTTCGTCGGCAAGCAGGATATTCGTCATTACCGGTCCCGGACGGAAGTGGAACATCTCATCCCGGGGATGATACACCGATACACCCGTAATATCGCTCGGGAGAATGTCCGGATTGCACTGAATCCGGCGGTAGTCTCCGGAGATGGATCTGGCCAGCGCGCGGATCAGTTGGGTCTTGCCCGTTCCCGGGACATCCTCGATCAGGACATGGCCGCCTGCAAGCAATGCAGTCAGCAGCAGCTCTATTTCAAACGTTTTTCCGAGAATGCAAGATTCTAAATTGGCGCGGACAGCATTTACGATTTGCATCGATTCGTGGAGTACGGGCATATACAGTAAAACCTCCTAAGTCAGAATAAACAGTATACTTACTATTTTACATGATTAGGAGGGACAAAGTACATTCGGGCGATTTTGAAAGCGGTTAAGACGAGTACATAGATACGGATTGTCCGTTTTATCTGTAAATAATCTTGATGGAGCCGTCAATATTCCTTCCTGCACAGCAGGATTTCCATAATATTGAAAGAATCATTACATTGACAAAATTTCCTCAAACTTTGGGAGGGACAGGATGAACGCAGAACAGCGGAAGGTGTGGAATGAAGATCACAAACAGCTGACAGCCATGATTCTCATACCGAGTGAACATAAGGAGGCCGTCTCTTTGCTGCTGCGGCAGCGTGCTCTGTTGTATGCGGATGGCGAAGAGGGAAACGCAAGCTTGAGTTATGAGGATCTGCTTCTGAAAGACATCCGGGAGGATACGCTGCGATGCTATCCGGTGCGGTCTCCCGATACGCGGAATTCCATCGTTTGGCATTTATGGCACAGCGCCAGAATAGAAGACATCACTATGAACATGCTGGTAGCCGGTACGGGGCAGGTTCTGGATACAGACGGAATGCCTCAGGGACTGAATATCCGGTTCCACCATTCCGGCAACGAGATGACCGAGGAAGAAATGGCGGAGCTCAGCGCGGAAATCGGGATCGAGGGTCTGCTTGCTTATCGGCGGGCTGTCGGGCGGAGGACAAATGAAATTATAGCAACTCTTGCGCCGGGACAATTCAGGCAGAAAGTGGATGCGGGTAGGATCAAGGCTGTCCGGGATCAAGGGGCGGTTACGGAAAAAGCAAGCTGGCTGACCGACTACTGGAGCGGAAAAACGATAGGCGGCTTGATGCTTATGCCCGCGACGCGGCATAACTTCGTTCACCTGAACAAAGCGATGCGGATCAAAAGCAAGCTTCGGCGGGGCCGCTAACGAGGCAAATAGGCTAAGAAGAAATGGCCGCGCCGTTCTCCAAGGGGCCTATCTTCCAGCGATACAGTGATACTTTCCTTTTTCGCAAAAGAACCCGCCGGAGCCATGTCCGTCGGGTTCTTGGCAAGCATTCAGCCCTTGGGCCGCACAACCAGCGCAGCCAGGAAAGAAAATACGATCGCCGATGATATCCCGGCGCTCGTAATGTTGAAGATACCTGTAACTACACCAATCCAGCCGACCTGCTCCAGCTCGATCAGCGCGCCGTGGACCAGCGAGTTGCCGAAGCTCGTAATCGGTATGGATGCGCCCGCGCCGGCGAACTTGACGAGCGGATCGTATATTCCGACCGCATCCGCGATCGCCCCGGCGACCACGAGCGTGCTCATCGTATGCGCCGGAGTCAGTTTGATCACATCCAACATCAGCTGGCCGATTACACAGATCAGACCTCCGACCAGAAACGCCCACACAAAAATCATGCTTGCTCACCTCCGCTCTCCAGCGCAACCGCGTGCGCAATACAGGGAATACTCTCACTCTGCTGATACGTCAGCGGCGAGAGCAGCGCTCCCGTGGCAACGACGAGAACGCGCTTCAGCTGTCCTTGTTTCATCCGTTTCAAGATATGCCCATAGGTGACGGTCGCCGAACAACCGCACCCGCTGCCTCCCGCGATGACATATTTCTGTCTTTCCCGGTCGTAAATCAGCAGGCCGCAGTCGGTGAATTCGGTCTGTTCCATCGGAATGCCTTCTTTAGCAAGCAGTTCCTTTGTTATGGGCAATCCGACTGAGGCAAGATCGCCGGTCACGATCAAATCGTAATAACCCGGAGACAACCCCGTATCGCGAAAATGCGCCGTGATCGTATCCGCTGCGGCGGGAGCCATGGCAGAGCCCATGTTAAAAGGGTCTTTAATATCAAAATCCATAACTTTGCCAATGGTTGCGGCAGTGACAAACGGACCGGTCTGGGTTCCGTCGTTCCGGGTAATAACCGCGCAGCCGGAGCCCGTAACGGTATACTGCGCCGTCGGCGGTTTTTGCGAGCCGTATTCGGTGGGATAGCGGAATTGCTTCTCTACTGTACAGTTATGGCTCGCGGTTCCGGCCAGCACATATTTCGCTCCTCCGGAATCCACGATCATGGATGCGACCGCCAAGCTTTCCATGGAGGTGGAGCAGGCGCCGAATACGCCGAGATAAGGAGTGCCGAGCTTTTTGGCCGCGAAAGAAGCGCTGATAATCTGGTTCATCAGATCGCCGCCCACGAAAAAGCCCAAGTCCTCCTGCTTAATTCCCGCATTGATCAAGGCCAGACGGATCGACTTTTCAAACAGCCGGCGCTCCGCTTTCTCCCAGGTCTTCTCGTTCATCTTCAGAGTATCGTACACGAAGTCAAAATCCGAGGCGAGCGGTCCCTCACCTTCCTCCGGTCCCACTACCGCAGAAGCGCCAAGGATGGCTGGCCGGGATGTGAACTGCCACGTCTGCTTGCCCAGCTGCTTCATAAATGTCCTCCCCCATGGCCAAGGAAGATGTAGACGATGCCGATAATAAAGGCGGCCACGACACCGAAGACAATGACCGAGCCCGCAAGCTTGAACATATTGGCTCCCACGCCCAGCACAATCCCTTCGGCACGATGTTCAATTGCAGCCGAGCACATACTGTTGGCAAAGCCGGTTACGGGAACGGCCGTCCCGGCGCCGCACCACTGCGCCAGCTTGTCATATACGCCAAAGCAGGTGAGTATGACGGACAGCAGGATCATCACCGCGACGGTCGGGCTGGCCGCCTGCTTTGCACTCATGTTGAAGTAAGCCATAAACGCTTCCTGTATGGCCTGTCCAATTACGCAAATCAGGCCGCCTGATAGAAAAGCGCGAAAGCAGTTTTTAAGTACGGGCCTGGAAGGCTCGTGCTTTTTGGCCATCTGCTTGTAAACTTGGTTATTCAGGGAATCAAGCTGCAGCTTGACCCCCGAACGTTTGGTTTTTGCCGGCAATGAAGGCACCTCCTAAAGGTTTGGCGAAGACTTTAGTCCGCTTGCGTAAATACGCAGTCATGACAATTAACCGGCTTCGCATAGAAGATTTTCCTTTATTGTTCGCCGTCCGGCTTTTCCTTATGACATTTAAGATTCAGGAAAAATACAGCAGCACTGCGACCAGCAGCAAAAACAGCACTAAAATAAGGATAGCTTCGCGTTCCGCTTCAGACTTATTCATCCTATTCCCGCTCCTTTTCAGGGCTCCGGCCTTTCTAACGCCCGTCACAGCATTATATTCCCCGCCTTACCGCCGGGTGTACACTTAAGAACTACGCTAAACGCATATTTTAAAGACCAGATGGCCTGTATGCGAAGTGTTCTGGGATCCTTTATGACCCGGGTCCAATAGACAACCAGGTGGCGAAAGTTCATACTAGACGGTAGTAAAGGAGAGATGGCAAGATGAACCAGGAAACACTTGATATGTTCAAAACCCTTACCGAATTCCCTTCCGCCCCCGGTTTCGAACGTGAACTGCGTAATTTTGTAAGAGAAGCCATGGCTCCGTATACCGATGAATTTGTCCATGACCGTCTCGGCAGCCTGTTCGGTGTGCTTCGCGGCGATGTAAACGGACCGAAAATTATGGTCGCCGGCCATTTTGATGAAGTCGGCTTTTTGGTTACTGGAATAACCGATAACGGAATGATCCGTTTTCAGCCGCTTGGCGGCTGGCTGCCTTCGGCGGTTAACTCCCAGCGGCTGCAAATTATTACGCCAAAAGGAGCGATTACGGGCGTCGTCGGCAGTACGCCGATCCATCTGCTCAGCCAGGAAGAGCGCAACAAGGGCGGGGACATCAAAAAGATGTTCATTGATATCGGCGCGGAAAGCCGCGAAGAAGCGATGGAGTTCGGCGCAGCTCTCGGCCAGCAAATCGTTCCCGTCTGTCCCTTTACCCCGCTTGCCAATCCGAAAAAAATATTGGCCAAAGCATGGGACAACCGATACGGCGTAGGGCTTGCCATTGAGCTGGTCAAGGCGCTCAGCGGCAAAAAGCTGCCGAACACCATCTTTGCCGGCGCTACCGTGCAGGAAGAAGTCGGGCTTCGGGGAGCCCAGACATCAGCCAACCTTCTTCAGCCGGATATTTTCTTCGGACTTGACGCAAGCGCCGCTTCGGATATGACCGGGGACAAGCAGGCATTCGGGCGGCTTGGCGATGGCGCGCTGCTGCGCATCTTCGACCCGACGATGATCACCCATCGCGGACTGCTTGAATATGTGCAGGATACAGCGGATACGCACAGGATTAAATATCAGTATTTTGTCTCCCAGGGCGGCACGGACGCAGGCCAAGTCCACGTAAGCGGAATCGGCGTGCCTTCCGCCGTAATCGGCATCTGCTCGCGGTATATTCATACTTCCACATCCATGATCCATACCGACGATATCGACGCGGCCAGAGAACTGCTGATCAAGCTGGTGGAAGGACTTGATCATACCACGCTGCAGACCATTATTGAGCGAAGCTAAGGTCACGGGTTTGCAGCACTGGGACACATGCCGATCTAACGGTTGAAGCTATCCCATAAGTGAATATCTGCGGTACGGCCGCCTTCCTAAAAAAGTTAAGAAGCCAGCAAGTCTTAGGGTTATTGGAGACTTGCTGGCTTTTGCTTTTCTATTCGGCAATTCCTCCATCGGAGATCTTAGTTCAGCATCATTGCAAAACAGCTAAAGTACAGCTTTTTTCGATCAAAAACGTTTTTTCTCGAAGAAAACCTGCAATTATACAGGGATTTGAGGCTGTTCTGACTGAATTTGAGGCTGAATGGGAACAAACCTGCATTTTTGCAGGCGTGTTATACATAGGTGTTCTTAGTCCACCAAAAGATGCACAATTTCAGGTTTTCTGCATTATTTGCTTCACCCCCCTAAATTGAAGAAGAATCCCCCGCTTCCATTCGGGTGGCCCCGTCCACCTACCTAAATCCCACCTAAAAAAAGGGCATCCCATTAGCCTTCTACGGCTTATGGGACACCCCCTTTTTTTCGTCGGCTTGCATAGCGTGTTTTCGTCGGCTTGCATAGCGCACAATCAAGGCAGAAATTTTAATATCATTTATTATTATGAATTTTTCATATGATGATTTTATCATATATTATGCCGCGAAGTTGCCCATCTGCACCCTGTTTAATACCCTGTCAGCAGCTTTTGGAGCTAGGCTTGCTTCAATAGATCTAGCAGCTTCAATTCGTTAACACGCTTTAATTCATCGTAATGTTTCAGGATCGATTCATGAATCTTATGACCTGGCTGAATGCCTGTATACTTAGCCAGCGACGCCCGGGCTCCCGCTTTGGCCACGGAAGCCTGAAGCTCGGCAGCTTCGGGATCTTCCATCACATCGAACATCAGCGCTCCCGCCATCGACCTTGCCAGCGCCGAGAAGCTAAGGCCCCTCTCATAAGCCTGCATCGCAGGTGAGACGAGACGGTCGCCCGGTGAAAGCTTACGGATTGGAGAACGCCCGACGCGGGACACTTCATCAGTCAGTGCCGGATTTCGGAAACGTTCCAGAATTTTATCGATATATTTGCCATGCTCTTTACGGTCGAAGCCGTGCTTTTGCACCAATAATTCCCCGGTCTCTTCGAGCACTTCCCGCACAGAAGCGGTAAGCTCTTCATCCCCCATCGCCTGCTGGATCGTTTCCCAACCGCGAAGATAGCCGAGATAGGCCGCCGAGCAATGTCCGGTATTCACCGTGAACAGCTTGCGCTCGATGTATGGCTCCAGATTGTCGACGTAATGGACTCCCTTAATCCGCTTATAGCCCGGAATCATTTGTGAGGAATCCACGACCCATTCATGAAACGGCTCCACGACTACTTTCAGAATATCCCTATGCTGCTGAATGGGTACGATTCGGTCCACTGCGGCGTTCGGAAAAGCGATCATTTGGTCAGCCTTGCTTCGCGTTTCCTCGTCAAGTCTGGCGTAGACAAGCTCTTTAAGCTGTGCGCTGCCGCCTATCGCATTCTCGCAGGCGATGATATGCAGCGGTTCGGATGACTCCGCCACCCGAAGGGCCACACCCCGGGCGATGACACCCGCGATATGCTTCAGAATAGAAACACCTACTGCCGTTGTTATAAGATGTGCATTGGCGACAGCCAGCATCACCTCCTCTTCCTGGGAGGCGCTGCTGAGCGCAGTTACATTGTTCACCGTTACCGTTTCCCGTCCTTCGCTCGCCAGTGTAACGGTATATTCGCCGCGTTCCCGCAGCTCACGAACCATTGCTTCGTTCACGTCCACAAAGGTCACTTCATAGTCTGATTGCGACAGCAGCAGACCGATGAAGCCTCTTCCGATATTGCCGGCTCCAAAATGAACTGCCTTCATACCTGTACACCTCCCTCAAAAATCCCGATGATATCCAAGGGGCTTGCGGCGTTCATAATCCGTTCGATCGCGTCGTCCTCAGTGAAGATCATCGCCACATTAGTGAGGACTTCCATATGCTCTTCTCCTGCGGCTGCTATACCGATCACCACAAACGCCGGCTCGTCACCTCCGAAGTCAACGCCTTCCGGAAACCGGGCGATGGACAGCCCCGTGGAGTTGATATACGGTTTCGCATCCTTTGTTCCGTGGGGTATGGCGAGTCCGCCTCCCATGTATGTGGATACGACCTCTTCCCGCTCCAGCATCTTCGGAATATAATCCTTTGTGACATGCCCCCCCTCCACCAGCAGTTGGCCGGCGATTGCAATTGCCTCGTACTTGTCTTTGGCGGCGGCGTTCATCATAATTTTATTTTCTGACAAAATGGTCATTAGGTTTCTCCCTCTCTCATCTTTTATTTTCGAAAAAACGCAGAAGCTCGGCGGACAAATAGGTTCGGATCTCCTGCTCCGGCCTCTCCTCCAGCAAACGCATCAAATCCGTATCCAGAAGCATCGCGCTGATCTCGCTAAGCACTTCCAAGCTTTCCTTCGAAAGCACCTTCGGGGCAAGCATCAGCAGAATCGTTGTCACCTCGGTATTTCCGTCCAGAATAAGCGGCGACTGGAGCCGGTAGAGCGTCAGCGAGGACATAAGCACGTGGCTGCTGCGGGTATGGAACAGCGCAAGACGGGTATCCGGTATAACCTGGCTGGCCATTTTTTCCCGTTCCAGCAGCCGATTTTGCAGCGTCTTGGGATCATCGGTTACGCCGCTGCCGCGCAGCTTATCCAACATCGCGCCGATGGTATTCTCCAGATCCATCCCTTCATTGCTTAGTGAATAGTAGCGGAAGCGTTCGACCAAACCATCGATTTCATCGAGCAGCCCTTTGTAGCTCCTTAATCTGCCTATAACCGATTCCCCTGTCACCGGCTGGTCTTCTTCTCCGGCAGAAGCGCTTCCATCTTCCGCCGGCGCCTTGTTCTGGATGTAGCGCAGAAGCTTGTCGGTCTCTTCCGCCGTCAGCAGCGGGCTTATTCGGATATATTGGTCTTTTTCCATTGGAAGATCGATTGTCGATATGATCAGGTCGTAGTCTTCTTCCGGCATCCGGGCTGCCTCGTACCAGGAGACATTGCCCAATATTTCAAGCTGGGGCATTTCCTTTCTAAGCCGCTCCCCGAGCAGACGGGATGAGCTTAGACCGCTGGCACAGACGAGAATCGCCCGCACATTACGCCTCAGCTGGCTCAGCCGCTCCGTAGAGGCTCCAAAATGCATGACCAGGAAGGCAATCTCCTCGTCGGGTACGGCCAGATCCAGCTTCAATTCCTCCACCGCATCCCGGATCATGCGGAACAAGTACTGATAATCCTTGCGGATCGGTCCGAGCAGCGGATTGCGGATGCGGGTGCCCTCGCGGATTCGTCTAAGCGCCTGCTCCACATGCTCAAGAAGACCTTCCCTCAAAATACGGTCGCTTTGGAACGGAAATCCGGTTCGCTTGACGACCTGCTCCGTCAGACGGTATACCAGCCCCATCAGTCCGATGTCCCCATGCACAAAATCATCATGCCCGCTGGACTCCTGCGCCCTGTCAAACCATTCGGCGATGTATAAAGTCTCCGATGTCGGAAGCGAAAGGTTCATCTCATTCTTAAGCTGCTTGACGAACTGTTCCGCGCCGGAAATATTCTGGTGATCGGATATTCGCGGATAGGCCTTTTCCTCGGAATCGTGAATGACCATTCCGATTTCCCAGCGCCTTACGGCGACGGACAGGCCGAGCAGCAGTTCCATGTAGACACTTTCAGGCAGCTCGGCCGTCCAGTTCCATTCCATGTCCCACAGGAGATTCTCCACGTTCAGCAGTCTGCTCTGTCCGACAGCGGCGAGCAGCTTCCGGAAGACCGGACTTCCCTCTCCTTCGGGTTGAGGCCCCCGGCCGACCAGGTCCGACTGATCCAGATGCTCGGCTGCCAGCCTGCAGAGTGCGCGCCGCTTGTCGGCTTCGGCGCCGGTGATTTCGACGCCATATCCCCTTCTGCGAACGAGCTGAAGTCCAAATTTGCGTACCCACGGCTCCAGTTCATCCAGATCGTTGCTGACGGTAGCTACCGTTACTTTCAAGGTGTGTGCCAAGGCGAACAGCTTTAGCGGCTCTTCCGTCTCAATCAGCGAGCACAGCTCGAATATTTTTCGTTCCTCTCCAGAATATTCCGCCGGTTTTTCCGCCCGCAAAAAGTGCCTGAGCTGCCCAAGTCCGGTTTCCGGTCCATTCATTTGGATACCCTTGCCGGATTTGCGGCTTAATGTCAGCCCGAAATCCTGAAGGATATGTTCGGTATCCTCCATCTCCCGGTGGACGGTTCGCACGCTAACACCGATATTCCCGGCGATTTCTGCAGCGGTTATTTCCTCGCGATTGTCGAGAAGCAGTTGAATCATCTGCCGCTGCCTGGCGGTAATCTTCCTTAACATAGAAACCCTCCTGAAAAACCTTAACTCAAGCGTTCTACCAGTTCGTCATATTTTGGACTCTTCAGGAAATTATCAATTGAAATATGCTCGGCCTTCGGATTGCTCGCGATTGCCCGGTCCGTCAGTGTCTTTTGCGTAACCACAATGTCGGCATCGGCCGGAATTTCACTAACCGGTGAATTGACTACCGTCACCTGAACACCGGCATTTTGCAATTTTTTTCTCAAGACGGAGGCGCCCATGGCGCTGGAACCCATGCCTGCGTCGCAGGCGAACACGATTTTTTGTACTTCGCCCTTGCTGCGGACGTTCCCGGATGTACTGGAAACGATTGCATTTTGAGCTGTAACGGTTTGAGCGGTTGCGATTTGAGGCGCTGCGCCTGCCGTTTTCATCCCTTTTAATTTGGTCGATGCTTCTTCCAGATCCATTTCCTCTTTACTCTCCTTAACGGTCTTCAGCAGCACCGAGGCAATAAAGAAGGAGACGGCTGTCGCGGCGATGACGCCGGCAAACATCGGAAGGTATCCGCTCTTAGGCGTCATGGCGATATAGGCAAAGATACTGCCCGGGGAAGGGGAAGCCGACAAGCCTGCTCCAAGAAGCTGGAAGGTGAAGGTTCCTGTCACACCGCCGCCGATAACCGCCAGAATCAGACGCGGATTCATCAGAATGTACGGGAAATAAATTTCATGAATACCTCCCAGAAAGTGAATGATGATAGCGCCGGGAGCGGAAGTTTTGGCTGAACCCTTGCCTGCAAGCCAGTAAGCCAGCAGAATGCCAAGACCGGGACCCGGGTTCGACTCAAGCATGAACAGAATCGACTTGCCTGTGCTGGCCGCCTGCTGAACGGCAATCGGGCTTAAGATCCCGTGGTTGATCGCATTGTTCAGAAACAGCACCTTGGCCGGCTCAATGATAATGTTGACAAGCGGCAGCAGGTGGTTGTTGACCAGAAATTGTACGCCGCTGGACAGGATATTCGTCAGTCCTTGAATAAAAGGTCCGATGCCTGTGTAGGCTCCCAGAGCCAAAGCGCCGCCGATGATACCGAGCGAGAAGTTGTTGACAAGCATTTCAAAGCCCGCTTTAATCTTGCCGTCCACCGTCCGGTCAAACCATTTCAGCACCCAGCCGGCCAAGGGGCCGACAAGCATCGCGCCAAGGAACATCGGAATATCCGAGCCGATGATTACGCCCATTGTGACCAAGGCGCCGATCACCCCGCCGCGCTTGCCGTGAACCATTGTTCCGCCCGTATAACCAATCAGAAGCGGCAGCAGATAAGTAATGACCGGTCCTACCAGTTTGGCCAAGTGTTCGTTAGGCGCCCACCCTGTCGGAATGAATAAAGCGGTGATCAATCCCCAAGCGATAAATGCGCCGATATTGGGCATTACCATGCCGCTTAACAGACGGCCGAGCTGCTGTACCTTCACCCGGACACCGCCGGGTGCCGTTTGCTTTGTTGCCAGTGTAGCCATGTATTTTTCCCCCTAAATTAATAGAATGTAAAGCCTTTCAATAGGCTTGAAGGAAAGTCATTTCCTATGAATTCATCATAAATCGAAGCGCTTTCTTTGTCACCAAATTGTAAACATGGTTTCGGCATGAACGTTGTTGACAACATTTAAGAGCAGTGCTGTTGACATCTATTTGAGGTTCTACTTATACTAATAACAACTTCACAGGTTGTTCGTATAACCCTGATAATCGGTTCGGGGGCTCTACTGGGGTCCGTAAAATCCTAACTACGAACGCAATATTCCACGATATTGCGCTCGCGGTTGGGATTTTTTGCATTCCACATCAACAAGGGAGGTATAGCATGAGCACACTGCTGATCAAGAATGCTCGCAATATTATCACCATGGACGCGGAGCGCCGCTGTCACCCGGGAGGAAGCCTGTTCATCGAAGATCAGGAAATCAAAGCCATCGGGACTAACATCCCCTATGAGGACGCCGACACCGTCATTGACGCGGCCGGAAAGATCGTTTATCCGGGACTGATCAACACCCATCATCATTTATATCAGACCTTCACCCGGAACATCCCGTGGGCTCAGGACTGCGAGCTGTTTGACTGGCTGCTGACGCTGTACGAGATTTGGCGCCATATGCGGCCGGAGGATGTATACTTAAGCGCTATGGTAGGACTCAGCGAACTGCTCAAGACCGGCTGCACGACCGCTTCCGATCACTTTTACTGTTTTCCGGACGGGGTCAGCGGCGAGCTGATCGATGAAGAAATCCGCGCCGCAGGGGAGCTTGGCATCCGTTTTTACCCGACGCGAGGCTCCATGAATCTCGGCAGATCGCAAGGAGGGCTTCCGCCGGATGAGGTGACGCAGTCGGCCGAGGTCATTCTGAAGGATACCCGCCGGGTTATTGAAACCTATCATGACGCCTCCAAGTTTGCCATGGTTCGTATTGGCGTCGCGCCCTGCTCGCCTTTTTCGGTGTCCGAGGATCTTCTGCGGGAATCCGCCCGTTTGGCGCGCAGCTACGGCGTTCGGATGCATACCCACCTGGCTGAGACGAAGGATGAGGAAGACTTCTGTCTGGCGAAGCTCGGACTTCGTCCGCTGGAATACATGGAGAAGACGGGGTGGATCGGCCGCGATGTGTGGTATGCGCACGGCATCCATTTTAGCGGCGATGAAATACACAGAATGGGCGCCTGCGGCTGCGGGGTCGCCCATTGTCCGAGCAGCAACATGAAGCTGTCTTCAGGAGTGTTCCCCGTGCGGAGCATGCTGCAGGCGGGCGTTCATGTCGGACTTGGCGTAGACGGTTCGGCATCCAACGACGCGTCCAATCTGCTTGGGGAAGCGCGTCAAGCCTACCTGCTGCACAAGCTGACCGCCGGAAGCGCAGGCCCTACGGCTGAAGAAAGCTTATGGCTCGGTACGGTCGGATCGTCGAGAGTGCTCGGCTGGGAGGATGCGATCGGCTCTTTGGAGGTCGGCAAAGCGGGAGATCTGTTCATGATCGACTCGCGCAGGCTGGAGTATGCCGGCGCTTTGTTCAACGACACGGCCCTGCCCGTCGTAACAGGCATCAGCCAGAACGTGGACATGACGGTCGTCGGCGGGCGGATTGTCGTGAAAGACGGACGTCTCGTTAATATCGAGGAAGAACGGATCGCGGAAGCCGCGGGGGCCGCGGCTCTCCGGATGGTTCAGGCGGCATCGAGACGCACCGGGGTCAATTATCTCAGGCATCGCGGGCGCGTCTAGCCTATGCCTTACACTTCCTCCATTTATACAAAGAAGGCTGCCCCTTAAGTAGATTCATCGCTACTTTTGGGACAGCCCCCGCGTCTGCTCTTTTCTATTTTGCCTGAATCAGATTTGGAGGCGTCTTGCCTATAAGTCCCGCCACCAAATTTCTCGCCGCCGTCCAGGCCATTTCCAGCCTAGTCTCCCGTGTAGCCGAACCGATATGCGGCAGGAGAACGGCATTATCCAGCGAAAGGAGCGGATGATTCTCCGGCAGCGGCTCCTGTACGTACACATCCAGGCCTGCCGCCCAGATTGTTCCGCTGCGCAGCGCTTCGATCAATGCTTCTTCATCGACTGTGGCCCCTCTTGATCCGTTGACGAAAATAGCGGTCTTCTTCATCAGCTTAAATTCGCGCTCGCCGATCATCCCCCGGGTCTCCGGCGTCAGCGGCGTCATGAGGCACACAAAATCCGCTTCCGCCAGCAGCTCGTCGAGTGTGCGGTAAGCTGCACCATATTGTTCCTCCAGCTTGGGATTACGCGAACGGTTGTGATAAATAATATCCATATCGAATCCGAACCGGGCGCGCTGAACGATCTTCTCTCCGATGCCGCCAAGTCCGATAATACCGAGCTTCTTATGATGCACATCAAGGCCAAACTGGACATCATCTCTTGAATCCTTCCACTGCCCGTTCCGGACATACCGATCCAGCTCCGGCATCCGGCGCGCCGTTGCCACCAGCAGGCCGAAGATGGTATCGGCCACCGTATCATTAAGTACTCCCGGTGTGTTGGTCGCCATTATTCCGCGGCGGCTGATTTCAGGAATATTCAAATTATCGTATCCGACGGAAATATTGCTCACCACCTTCAACCGAGAGGCACGGTCCAACAATGCCGCATCCACCTTTAGTCCGGCGCCGAGCAGTCCCTCCGCTTCTTTGAGCGCCTCCGCGAATGGGGAACCAGGAGAGCTGTCAGGGGCATCGAAACATGACGCGTCACAGTGCCCCTTAACGTATTCCAATACTTCTTCGGGCAGTTTGCTGTATACAATCGCTTTTGGTTTCATCGATCCATTCCTCCGTGTAGTTTAAATGATGTCGAGCGGCATTTTCCGGGCCGGTTCGGGTAACGCCTCATCGAGCAGCCGCAGCTCTTTCCCGCTCAGAGTGATCAATCCTGCCGCCTTATTCTGCAGCACATGTTCCCGGGATGAAGCTTTGGGAATCGCAATGATATCCCCTGCCCGTATGCACCAGGCGAGGAGAACCTGCAGAGGAGAGGCACCGTATGCCGCGGCAATTTCCTTTACTGCTTCATTCTGAATAAGACCCTTCCGCAGCGCCCCTGCCTGGGCAAGCGGCGAATACGCCATAATCGGCATTTGCCGCTTACGCTGCCAGGGGAGCAGATCGAACTCAATTCCGCGCGATCCCAAATGGTACAGCACCTGGTTCGTAGCGCAGTGCGTTCCCCGGGCAAGCTGGAACAACTCTTCCATATCGTCCGTATCGAAATTGGATACGCCCCATCTTGTAATTTTCCCCTGCTGCACCAGCTGCTCCATGCCTTCTACCGTTTCTTCCAGCGGAACGCTGCCTCTCCAGTGCAGCAAATACAAGTCCAGGCGGTCGGTCCGCAGACGCTTTAGGCTGTCCTCGCAGCTCTTAGCGATCCGCTTTAGGCCGGCGTTATGCGGGTATACCTTGGATATAAGAAAGACCTTGTCCCGTATGCCTTGCACCGCTTCTCCCACCACCGTCTCGGACCGTCCTTCCCCATACATCTCTGCGGTGTCGATCATGCTCATCCCGAGCTCGATACCCAGCCTGAGCGCCTCCACCTCCTCACTCCTGCGGGAAGCATCGTTGCCGATATTCCAGGTTCCCTGTCCGATTCTGGGTACAAGAGCTCCATCCGGCAGAGCAATACGGCTGCGGGAATTGGCCTCTTCGATTTCGACTCTGCTCGCTTCATTAACGGAGTTGTTCATCGGTATGCGCCTCTTTCCTTAATGATATTTCCCCGATATATGCTTCTCCGTCCGGGACAAAATTTTGGCCAATAAAACAATCTGTCCGGTATGATAGCCGTAATGCGCCGATATCCTCAGTAGAAGAGTACGAATGCTGTTGACGTCCTTGGCGTCGCCTTCGGAAGCCTGACCGCCCTTCATCCGGTTCCAGTCCCCAAGATCATAAGGAACGGTAACCTCACGGTTCAAGTCCTGCTCCGATAAGGAGGAGAGAATCGCTTCCGATTGGCTTCTCACTTCTTTGAGCTTGGCAATGAGCTCTTCCCGTGATAAACCACCCTCTGCGGTAAATTCCTTGGAGCGCTCCCGAATGAGCGGCCTGCCGCCAACACCCGTTACGAAATACTGATATTCGTTGCCCGCAAGGTGCAGGCAGTAATTGCCGATGCTGTTCATCCCAGGATTCATTTTCGTCCAAATTTGCTCATCCGACAGGAGCAGCAGGCTTGTTTCGATGTTATTTAGCTGACTGTTCATATAATCCAGTGCGTCTTTTGCCAGTTCAATCATTATCATCCCTCCAGCTTCGTATAGACTATGGCAAGCATATCATATTTCCCCGAAGGACCGCCAAACCAGGCGAAGGCTCCTAATATTAACCTTCTCGCTTCCCGCCGACACGGTTTAGCCGTACAGAAATCGGCTATAGAAGCCGTCTTTTGCAACGTCATAGCTGACAAGACACGTTCTTTGCTATCCCAGATCTCACACTGCATGCTTTCCCGGCTGCGCTTTATCCATTTCAACGCAGAGCGTTGAGAAGCTTGGGGCTTTCTATCTCCATTCATCACTGGTATAATTTAGTTATTTCAATACAGTTAGGAGAGAATACCTTTCATGAGCATTGGCCTTATATTTATTGTAGTTTTGGCTTTTGTGCTGGTAAGCGGCATTATCCGAAGAGATGGATATGGTAAGCCTCCTGGTAAAACCCGGAACAACACCGACTATAATTCTTCCCTGTTTATGCTGTCCAACCCCGATCTTACCGGCAGTTCCGACAGTGATTCCCATCCCAATGGACGTAATCATCACCATCACGGCGGTTCCGATTGCGAAGGCGGCGGCCAGCATCATGGACATCACGGAGGCTCGCATGATTTCGGCGGCTTTGGCGGCCATTCCCACGGCGGACACAGCTTTGACGGAGATCCCGGAGGCGGAGGAGACTGCGGCGGCGGTGGGGGCGGAGACTGAGCTTGCCGCGTCAATCAAGACAAAAAAACGGCTTGTTTCCTCGGGAAACACAGCCGCTTTATGTTTATATTCGAATTTAAATGATGAGGTTATAATGGCCCGAACTTCCCCGGTTTCTAATTTTAGGGATTCTGAGTCAGCAGATTTTCACTCGCTAAGGGAATGAACGAATACAGAAGATATAAATGCACCCGGCCATGAAAACCAATGCCTTGATTCAACATCTCCAGTATGCTCGTTTACCGCCTCGGGAAAAAGTCCGTCCCACTGGACGGTCCCCGCCAATTTGCGCCGAACCTGTTGCTGACGCCTATCGTCCCCGATCTGCAAGCTGTACAGAAGCTCCTGCCCGTCTCCCAATGGCCAAGGGTGAGGGGTGTGAACAGAACCGAGTCCGCCGTATTCCCCGTCGTAAAAGCCTCCTTTATTCTCCTCCGAAAAAGCAAACTCCATCGTATTTATCCATCTCAGGTCATTCGAATTACAGAACCCCCAGATAGGAGCATAGACCGTCGGAAGATCGTTCGCATCATGATAAAGCTGAAAGCTTCCCTTCAAGTCAGAAAGATAGGCAAACAGTTCCCCGTCACCATGCGGCGTAACAAAGCAATCCAGGATATCGTTTTTGACGAGCCGGGCCATTTCCAGCAATTCGAGATTCGTAAAAGAAAAGGTTTCATTCAGCTTGGCCAGCGATGTGAGCGTATGCCAAACCAATACCTGGCTGGAGAAATGATAAGGGTACGCGACTTCGTCATCCGCCGGAGTTTCACCCGTTTGAAAAAGCCATCGTTCCCTATCCTTGTATTCCATGATCATATCCAGTATTTCGTGAATCTTGGGCATTAGTCTTACAACCGTTTGGTGATCCCCGAACCTGTCGTAATATTCGCAAAGCTGAAGCAGCGGATAGCACTGTTGATCCAGTTGGAATACATCATCCTTGCAAAATCCGTTAGTCAGGTAGGCGCGGCCCCAATAACGGTTCGGACGAACGGCTTGTTCGAACATCCACAATAGATGGCCCTTGACGGTTCGCTGTACCTGATTGTTGAATGCGGGAATGTAGGATGCCTCGTACAGACAGTGTGCGTACTGCTCCGAATCAAGCAGCAGCCTCATCATATAATAGGAATCCCGATTCCACGACAAAGGCAGAAGCTGATGATCGGTAATGATGCACACAGCCTCTTCATCGACCGGGACGGAGCAGCAGGACAGAATGTAGTCGATATTCCTGTGAATGATGGGCTTCTCCGCACCCAAACGGCCGTCCGTTGTCAGCCTTGGCGTCTCTTCCCATGCCCTCTTCATCCAAGCCTGAAGTTCGTCAAAGCTGAAATCTGCCGGATCTCCTGCTTCCTCTGATATCAGGCAAAGCATTGTAAGCTCGCGGCTTTCCCCGCTGTTTAAAAACAATTCTGTATCGTATATATAAGTTGCCGGGCGGTTCGCCAATTTCTCCATCGGCTGCAATTCCAGCGGGTCTTCTCCGTTAAAGAAATACAGGCTCGCCTCAGCCGGAAGATTCCGATTGGTAATTGTCAGGCGGTTGTTAGATGCAGTAAAAGCAAGATCCGCCCTCGGAATGGGGATCGGACCGCCTTCCGTCAATTGCCCGTAGCTGCACCGGTGAAGGCTGAAAGTGCCGCCAACCGCTAAAGGAATGGACTCCGGTTGTTCTCCGCAATTGGTGACCGTAAGCTGCTGGGTCATGCCGCTCATCCCATCATGATGAATAGGGATATACACCGCATGGATTTCAATGTTTGGCTTATGGTACCGGATGAGCGGGAAATGATTCCGGACCCAAAAAAACTCTCTTTTCCACTCCGTGCCCTTCGGTTGTATCCCGAATCCGGCGGCTCCCTCCGAGGCAGGCCGCTGATCTATTAGACGTCTGCGGTAATGACGAACGTATTCACTGTCGTACCATTTATCGTTTGGAAATGGTTCTGTTGGTTCCAGCGTAATGAATCCGTGGCGCGAATGAAAGTGATTGATAGAGCGGATATAACCATCCTCTCCGATGCTGGCAGAAAGCGGGCCGCACCCCACATCCAGAGGCTTGCGGTTTAATGCATCAGGTAAACGCATGAACTCAAAAGAGAAAAAAGACAAAGGAATTCCTCCAGTTTACCGCATTCTATTTGGCCTAATGTGTCAATGATCCATACAGCTCCGGTCTTCTACTGCGGAGGCTCATTTCCTGCTTCCGCTCTCTTGCGATTTCGCAAAGATCAATCGTGGCTGTCGCTACTTCTTCCTCATCGCCGGCTTCGCAAATCACGTCGCCCCGCGGATTGACGATCTTGCTGTTTCCGCAATAGACAATACCTGCTTCCGAGCCTACCCGGTTAACGGCTACCGTGAAGATTTGATTGTCCTGGGCACGGGCTCTCGTTCGCAAATCCAGCAGGTACTCGAAGTCTTTCGGAATGACGGAAGGGATAAAGATAACCTGTGCTCCTTTCAAGGCCAACACCCGGAACATTTCTCCGAATGCATGATCATAGCAGATGGCTATGCCTGCTTTTACCCCCCAAATCTCAAATATAGGAAAATCCGAACCGCTGCGGAAATATTGATGCTCTGTCGGATACAGGTGCGCTTTTCGATACTTCCCGACATACTCGCCCTTTTCATTGATGACAAAAGTTGTATCATAAAGCACGCCGTCCTGGTTCCCGTCCTTTTCCACGATCGTCCCGATAATGGCTGTCCCATAGGTTCCCGCTTTTTTCGCCAAACGTTCGACGGTCGGACCCGGAATCGTTTCCGCCAGTTCATAGAAAGCATCTCCGATCAAACCGAAATTGTAGCCGGTCGTAAAAAGCTCCGGGTAACAAATAACGTCCGCTTTCCCCCTTGTCTGATCCAGTAAAGCTTCCGCTTTGTGCAGATTATATTCCTTGTCCATAATTTTGCTGTCCATCTGTCCAATCGCGATTGTCAGCTCCGTCATATTCATTCCTCCGTCATTTTCACAATTTCACATGATTAGCCTTTAACGCCCCCGGCTGTAAGCCCCTGAACGAAGAAGCGCTGAAGCAGAGCAAAGATCAGTAAAGTCGGTATGGTGCCGAGAGCGGCAGCGGCGAACAGGACGCCGTAATTGGTCCCCATGATCGGATCGCCGACAAACTTGTACAGCATAACGCTGAATGGAAACTTGTCCTCATTAAACAGCATCGTTAACGGCAGGATGAAGTCGATCCAGGTCTGCATAAACGTAAACATGGCAGCAGCCCCGATGCCAGGCAGAGCCAGCGGCAGTGCGACACGATAGAGGGAAGCGATTTTCGAGCTGCCGTCCACCATCGACGATTCGATTAATTCGTTCGGAATGGACTGAAAAAAACCTTTTAAAATCCAAATGTTCAGTGGCAGCGTTCTTGCGGTATAAATGAGAATCAAGCCGGTGTAAGTATTCACCAGATGCATTCGCTGCAAAATATCGAATAAAGGGACAATCGCCGCCATACCGGGAATCAGTTGGGTGGCCAGGATGGCCAGCAAAAGAATGGTTTTCCCTTTAAATTCGTATTTCGCGAGTGCGTAAGCGGCCGGAAAGCTCAATGTGACACTTAGAGCCAGCGTGCCTACGGCTAAAATCAGGCTGTTGATCAATCCATTATCGATACCCGCTTCAAATAACGCTTTTGTATAGTTGCCGAATTCCCATTTATCCGGCCAGATCGTGGGAGGAAACTGGTACAGCTCATCAGTCGGCTTGACGGACATGATGAACATCCAAAGAACAGGAAAGGCAATGGCGACAGCCGCGGCGCTCATCAAAAGATAGATTCCAAGTGATTTCTTTCGGTTCGTCATCTTGTTACGCACCTTCCTTCAGCGTGTTCAAGCCGAACAACCGGATATACACCAGAGTAATCAGGATATTGACAACAAAGATCAAGGTAGAAATGGTTGCACCCAGCCCGAGGTCCATGAATTGGAAGGCGCTGCGCCACATGAACATTCCGATCACATCCGTACTGCCAAGCGGGCCGCCCGCCGTAAGGACAAAAATAATGCCAAAGGAGTTGATGGTGTACAAGGTAATCATGATCATGTTCAAAAGCGACACATAGCGTATGGATGGCAGCGTGATATGAACAAATTTGCCCCAGGATGTACAGCCGTCCACTTCCGCCGCTTCATAAAGTTCCTTGGGAATACCCTGCATCGCCGATTCCAGCATCAGCAGGGAGAAGGTGCTTCCCCACCAGACATTCGCTACAATAACGGCAGGAAGCGCGAAGTCAAAGAGCCAGTTCTGGGGATCGGCGCCAAGCAGAGTGGCGAAATAATTGATAATCCCGAACTCGGTATCCAGCATCTGCAGCCAGATTAGCGATACAACCAATTCGGAAAGCGTGTAGGGAACAATAAACGCCGTCCGAAAAAATCTTTTTCCCTTGACGCCCTGAGCGGAGAGCAGAGCAGCCAGCACAAGCCCCACGAGAAATTGCAGTGCGACCGAACCGGCCACATAGATGACGGAGACCTTCAGGGCATTGATAAATTCTCCGTTTGCAAACAGCTGGGAATAATGATCCAGCCCGACAAATGTTTCCCCCGGATTCAGAAGCTGCTTATCGTATAAACTGAGCCGAAATGCGTTGATGACCGGAAACAAAGCGAACAGTCCCATCACCGCAAGTGCGGGAAGCATCAGCAAGAAGGGGATGGATTTGGCCCATTTCTTGCTCAATCTGGATTTGGATGAACCGGTATTATCCCGGATCGCTGTGATCAGCGATTGTCCCACATGCGCCACCACCTTTTTAAAAAGAATAGGGGATGGAAACATCCCCCTTACTGTAAGTTATTGCTGAGGAAGTCCTGTAACATCGCTGATCGCCTTAGCCGCTTCCGTTACCGCTTGATCGGCAGGCGTTTTGCCGGATACCGCGCTCTCAATCATCTTCTGAATTTGTTCCGATACCTTTGCATATTCAGGAATCACCGGACGGACATTCGCGTCATACAGGAACTTGCCCGTTTCAGCGAGGAACCAGTCCTTGTCTTTGTCCAGACCTTCGGTTACCGAAATCCGCGGAGAATTCTGTGCCGTGTCCACTACGAACTCCTTCATCAGTTCAGGGCCGGTTACAATTTTCAAAATCTCCATGGCGAGTTCTGGCTGCTTGGCCTGTTCATAAATGACATAGTCCATCCCGCCCGCAGATGTGGCAACTTTCCCGCTGCCGCCGGCCGGAATAGGCACGAAACCAAGCTTTTCTTTCATTTCGGCATCGCTCCACCCGGTCGTGTTCTTGATCATCGCGTATTCATAGCTGCCCCCTACGGACAAAGCCACTTTTCCTGTTGCCAGCAATTTCGTGGCCCGATCCCATTCATAGGAAATCACTTCCTTGGTAGATGCCTTTTCATTAACAAGATCAGTCAGGAATTGGACCGCCGCCTTCGACTCCGGACTGTCTAATACCACTTTCCCATCCTTGAAGACATCCGCGCCGCTGGACCAGAAGAACGGCATTAACAGACTTGTCGTCGTTTCTCCGGCTTTCAGACCGCCTGGAAAGGCGATGCCTTGAGAGTTCCCGTATTTGGCCTGAACGTCCTTCTGGGAAAAATGCTTGGCCGCAGACATCAATTCGTCCCAGGTCTTCGGCGGTTGAATGCCTTCTTGGCTGAACCAATCCTTGCGGAACCAGATAAGAGCCATATCCGTTTGGGAACGGATGGCATAAGGCTTCCCTTCATAAGAGTCACCGCCAACGAATACCGGATAGAAGTCTTTCTTAAAATCATTCTCCACCCAGTCGGGATCGATCGAATCGAGCGGTTTAAGGTATCCGGCGTCCGCAAACTCCGCCACCCACACCGAGTCGATCAGGGAGAAGTCGGGAGCTTGTCCGGCTGCAGCTGCGGTTGTAATCTTTTGGCGCAATTGCGGGTAGCCGAGGACAAGCTGATTGAGCTTCACTTGCTTATCAGGATGTTGTTCGTTCCAGATTTTCACCGCCTTTTCCACATAAGGAGCCCAGCGGTCCTGGTTAATGACGATTAATTCAGTCGGTTCAGCGGAAGATGCACCTGCGCTATTTCCACCCTGACTATTCTGGGAAGTGCCGGAACCGGAGCTTTCTCCTCCGCATCCTGCCAAGATCGCCATGACTGCCATTACGAAAACCAGCACCAATACCTTCAATTTTTGCATGGTATTCTCTCCTCCTTAGATTTGCCAGTGTATTTTTCTAAAACGTTTTCCGAAAAAAAGGTAAAGCTATCGGATTTTTCTACTGCATCACACCCCTTGTTTCTCAAATAATCACCTGCTCCATCTGCTCTCTTATATGTGAACGAATAAAAAGCGGAGTGTTCACCTGGAAAGCTCCTTATTCGGTCCACCCATTTCCTAAAACGTTTTAGATAAAATTTGAAACGAAGGCGTTAGCCCTCTCGTTTCGTTCCGCTGCTTTCTCTGATCACAAGTCTCGCTGGAATCGTGGCATGCCGGGTAATTCCGTCTTGGCTGTCGATCAGCTGAAGAAGCATTTTTGCCGCCGTTTCCCCCATTGTAAATCGCTGTTGGTGGACGGTTGTCAATGGAGGCTGATAGTCTTTGGATTCGTCTATATCGTCAAAGCCGATGACTGCAATATCTTCAGGAACCCTGAACCCTAAATCCTTCAGAGCATCAATGATTCCGAAAGCCATCATATCGCTGGATGCGAATACGGCCGTGACCCCGGAAGGTTTTGAGAAGAAACGTTTGATTAACTGATAGGCTTTGTCCCTGGAGAACTCCCCGTATAGGATCAAATCGTTATCTACTTTAAGCCCATGCTTATTCAGTGCCTGCTTGTAACCTTCGATCCGGTCGTATGACGCCTTGGCCACCTGGTCTCCTGCCATCTTCAAAATTCTCGTATGACCCAGCTGAATCAGATGTTCTACCGCCTGGAACGAGGCATTCACATTTTCCGTTTCAACGAAGTTAACATTGGTGTATTGATAGGATACGCTGTCGATATAAACGGTCGGCAGACTCTCATGCAGTTCCCGGATGTTTTCATCCGTACGCTGGTCGCCGGTGAGAATCAGGATGACGCCGTCGACACCTTTTTCATAGCATATGGTCTTATAACTGGACGTAGTTCGCTTCTGATTGGCGAAGATGAGAATATCGTACCCCTCCGCACCGGCCACATCCTTGATCGAACGGATCAGCTCACTGAAGAACGGATTGTCGAACCCCGAGTTCTGCCTGTCCCCGAAAAAGATTCCAATCGTATTCGATTTCTTCGTGATCAGCCCCCTAGCCATTACATTGGGCAAATAATCCATTTCTCTCGCGACATCGAGGATCATCTCCCTTGTCTTGCTCTTTACATCCGAATAGCCGTTCAATGCTTTGGAAACGGTAGATACGGAAACTCCAGCCGCTTTAGCGATATCTCTTATGTTAACTATAATAACGCACCCCACATTATCTAAAACGTTTTCGATAATTTTTATATATTCATAATACATTCATAACAAAGGACTTGCAATGTTTTTTTATTTTAATGTTATTATATTTGACATTGATATTAGTCCGGATATCGTATTTCAATTATACATCTGGAAAACAGCGAAAAAACAGCCTGCCAATGACAAGCTGCACTTTCCTCTCCCTCTACTGCTCAGACTAACGTTTGGTGTGCTGCAGGAAATACACGGTTTTGTCATACTCTCTTTGTAAATAAGCTGTCACATGATCCAAGGACATATTCCTGTATCCGCCTTTATCTACAAAGCGGTAAAAGCTATGAGGAAAAGCCAAGTCCAAAAACATTAGATCCAGTTGGTCATCACGGAGCGGATTTTCCCGGAGATAAGAATTCAGAAGATGATCAAACCAGACAGGGTCCCAACCTTTTCGCCGGTTCATCATACCTTGCAGAAAACGGGCTATATCTTTGGAAGGATAGTCATATCGGATGAATTCAAAGTCGATAACGTAGAGACTTGATCCCACCGTCAGGATATTATCGCTATGAAAGTCGCCGTGACACAAAAAATGCTTGTGAAGAGGAGTATCGATCCAGCTTTTAAAAAAGGCATGCCGCTCAAGCCGTTCAACCAACTCCTGTCCTGCCTGCTGAAAAAAATCGGTATAGGACAGGATCATCTTTTTTTTGGATGCTCTAGAGTTTTGGTACCAGTGAACCCAATCCTTCAAAGAGGATAGTTCCCTTAGATAAGTACTTAGCCACAGCCTTTCCTCAGAACCGTATGGTCCATGTTTCGAAAGGAAGCCTAGCGAAGAGGAATGCATTTTCCCCAGAAGGGCCGCCCTGCGGGTCAAGGCCTCTATTGTCGTCGGAGGAAACGGAACACCCCGCAATTTTTCTTGCAGGACATACCGGTCCCCTTCCCACAGAAAATAACGCGTACCTGCGAGAGTAGGAAGAATCTCGGGGATATGAATTCCCTGCAGCCGCAGAAAGTGTTCGGCTTCCAAGATAAATTGCAGGCGTTTTTCACTAGTAAATATACTTTTCAGAACATAATCACCCTGCAGGGACTTCACAGCCAGGACCAGCGTCCGCCCCGTTTTATGAAGAATTTCAAATTCGCAGAATGCGATCCCATATTGTTCTGAAGCGGCTTGCAGCAACTGGTGAAACATAAAGAATCACCTCGTCAGGCTAATATTGAGGCGCGTTATTCCAGATCGGAAAATAGTCTCTTAATTCCTCCAAAGCACCCCGAACGAGGTTCTTCCTGCACATTAAAAAATCAATCAGCCCAGTCACATCTTCCCGGGAGATATTCCACTGTTTTGGAAGCCCCTGTACCGCTTGAATCACCGTTTTCTCGCTTACCTGTTCGACTAACGAAACATAATGACCGAACGGGTCCGGGCCGTCGATAAAAGGAACAAATCTTTCATATAAAGGACCCCAGAACACATCCATTCTATCACTGTCTTCCATAAATTCTTCTTTATCCCAATACGGTCCGAAAAAAGCATCCGAGTGATCAATCAGTTGAATTTTCCGCTCATCCGGTATATATAAAAGATTGGACTCTGCGGTATGCCGGTCCCAATTATTAATCCAATGATCAAATACAATCATCCCGGCTGCATGATGAAAATTTTTGCATAATGCCAAATTGAATTCTCCCAGCAAGGTCGTCCCTTGTTCGAAATATAAGCTGCCAAGGTGCAGGCCTGCAGGGATATCCATGCTTTTCAAAACAGGGAACATATCCACAATATCCCGTGTTATCTGAATAATGCGATAGGGTGGAATCGGCAATCCAAGCCATTTCCCCAGACGATAAGCAATCAGCTCGTTCGCTAATATACCAGAACCGGAACGATTATTAATGAATTTAACAACATAGGTTTGACCGTCCTCGCATTTGAACAGATGCGGGAGTGTCCATCCATCATCCATTGGTCTAATGTATTGCACAGCCAGGATGCTCATCGGTCCTCAACCTCTTAATCGTAAGGTCCATACCACACCCAGCTGTTGTGGTCGTCCCTAACGTAGTATTGATACTTGCCTTCTTTACATGAAATTGCTGTCAATTGTTTCTCATTGTTCTCTACTAAAATCACTTCGTCATACTGCTCTGTACCGAATACGATCGGGCCAAACCATGGAAGCATGGGATCGTCGTTGTTTCTCCACCAATGACCCAGCCCCCCCTCCTTAAGCGGGGCAACCACCTCGAAATTTCCGTAGCTGCTCTCCAGAAAAGCGGGCATTCCCGTGACACCTTCCGCAAATGGTTCAGATGGCGACCATTCCCCGGTATGCTCATCTCTCCAATAATGCACAAGCCTGTTGCCGGTTCGGCATACCGCTTCAAGATTGCCGAATCTGCTTTCAAGCGCTGTTAATCCTTCAATCTTTTCGCTTCCGAATGCATAGGGGCCAAACAAGATATCTTTAGTTCTGCCTGATTGATTTTCCCTCCAGTAAAGCAGCCCTTTATCCTCTGAGGCGGCAAGCCATTCTATTTTTTTGCCATAATACTTGCTTCTGCGAATAAGATAAGGCATTTCGCCGAGATACTCTTCCATAAATCGTTCTTGATAGTCGGGACTGAGCTGAATTTTCCGTTTCATTGCCTCCCGGATAAAGCTTCTTGCTTCATCCTTAAGCTCCCGAAAGACCGGATGAATGAGAGAGCATTCAAGTTGAAAATTCACAAGACTGACCATCTCATCCAATGGAAAATGCGGCCGATAACGAATAGCTGATGCAACATCCTCCCGGTAAGCATGCAATTTATAGCCAAGCCGTTCAACCATCGTGACAAAGACAATCTCATCTACTCCGAAGGACTTTGTATCACGGAGGTTACTTTTTAACAATTCATACTGGTCATCATGTAATAAGCGAAGGACCAATTTCCTGCTGTATACCTGCCCTACGTTAAAGGACTCCCTATAAGGTTCGTTTCCCAGCAGGGGGATCCATTGGTTGAATTCCTGCCTAAGTTGTACTAAGCAATAAAAATCATCATCCGGTATTTTCGTACCGACACCCATGTATTCCTTGTCTTTCATCTCGTTAAGAATGAACTGCTCAAAGCCTTCTCTGGCAAACAAAACATCAGAATCCAGATTAATAAGTACATCGTAGGAATAATCAATATCCTCGAGCCACTCCATCACTTCAAGCATATATATTGCGGTTACCCCGTAATATAATTTTCTGCTGGTTGGGCATACCGGATATCCCACACCTTTGCATAATTCCGGGTCATCTCCACCGTTGTACAAGACGACAGAACTGTTAGGACAGTAACAGCGGATATTGTCTAATAAATCGATGAGAACTTCACTTCGATTATGCACCAATATGGCAAAACAGATTTTTTTGCGTGGATAGTCCGTGTACTCAGAATACGCTGAATAGTCCGTATATTCAGTGTAATCACTGCTTTCCGTCACGATAAATCACCTTCCTTATGTTGTGCCGCTGTTATTGTATTTCTAACCCCCAATTTTGATTGGGTAGGTACATATTTCCTTATATAATTTAGGAAAATATACAGTTACCCCTTTCAAATGTTTTCTTTAGTTCATATGGTGAACAGACATGATTGTTGGAATGGAGGGGTTGACCTGTGCCGCTTGCACGAATTGACCAGCTTGTAAGCATCGTGATCCCGTGCTTTAACGCGGAATCTTACATTGAGGACTGTCTGGATCATTTATACGAGCAAACCTACCCAAACATAGAATTCATCATTGTAGATGATGCGTCGACGGATAGATCTGCCGATCGTATCCAGTTGTGGCAGGCCCGCCGGCGATTCCCCCGCTTCACACTGCTTCAGCTGCCTCGTAATGTAGGATTCTCCGGTTCTCTGACTACGGGGCTGTTTATGGCAAGCGGAGAATATATCGCCATTCACGATGCGGATGACTACTCCCATCCCGAAAGGATTCGTAAGCAGGTCGAGTTTCTGATGAACCACCCGGAGATCGGCTTGGTCGGCACGAACTATATGGCTTTTGAAGAAAGCGACATTCTCAAACAAACCCCATCTAATTGGCTAAGTTATGGTGAGGATATTCCCAAGAGATATGCGATAGGAGAGCATTGCGTTTCTCATCCGACCATTTTGTTTCGAGGCAGTGTATTCGATCGCTTGGGAGGACTTTCCCGGAACATGAATGGAGCCGAGGATTATGAGTTTATTGCCAAGTGCGTTTATCATGGCATCCGGGTAGAAAATCTGCGGGAGACCCTGTATTATTACCGCTCTCATCCGGCCCAGCGGTCCCGTGAGTTTTATCCAGAATAAGGAGCTGAATCAGATTGAAAAAAAAGGTAGAGGATCGCAGCAAGAAACGCACGGTTAAGAAACGCATATACACCCAAAAGCCGATTGTACAATACGTCGTGAACACCCAACCGCCCAAGCAAGTGGTCTGGCTTAATAAAGATGAATCGAATTACAGCATGGAATCGCGATATTCAGTTAGAGACCTGCGCATTTTAATGGTGCTGGACCAATTTAACATCGGCGGAACCGAAACGCACGTTCTGACATGCGTACGGGAATTGCTTAGAAACGGTATTCACGTCGTTGTAGCCGCGAAACGCGGGGAAATGTGTGATGCATTCGCCGCATTAGGCTGTCCCGTATATGAGATTAACTTCGTTACGAACGAATATATAGTTAATGATGCCGATGAGCAGAAGATTATCTCCCAATTAAAACAAATCATGAATACGGAAGGAATTACAGTCGTTCACATTCATCAAATCCCTTCCGGTTCTTTTGCCGCAAAAGCCGCAGATCAATTGTGCATCCCCCGCTTATGGACGCTCCACATGTTACTCCCATTTACATTCCATGAATTCGAGCTGATCAAAAGCAGCGCGGCGGTTGTCTGCGTTAGCCCATCCATAGTGAAACAACTGCCGGTAAAAGAGATGCCTGTCCAATTGATTCCTAACGGAATTGATACCATACAGTTCAATTACCGCTCCCTTATTCAGAGTGACTTGCGCGAAGAACTGGGAATTCCAAAAGGCGCGCCCGTTATTATGTACACCGGCAGATTGTCTTGGGAAAAAGCGGACATTTGCAGAGACATTATAGAAGCTTGCAGACGGTTAAAGGCTGAACACTACCCTAACCTGAACATCCTCGTGACCGGCGAAGGGCGGCATAGTGAGAGTATTAAATCACTGGTTGATGTGATCCATAAAGAAATGAATGGAAAATTCATTCATTTGCTGGGAAATACTCTCAATATGTCTTCCTATTATTCTATTTGCGATGTCTTTGTTGGCACCGGGAGAGCCGCCCTAGAGGCTCTGGCCTGCTGTCGTCCTGTGGTCGCTGTTGGTGTGAAGGGCTTTGTCGGACTGGTGCATCCAGGTAATTACCGGGCAGCATGGGAGACATGGTTCGGTGACCATCATGCCGATGAAGGCTGGACAGTAGAGAAGTTAAAAGCAGATATTAAGCGAGCGCTGGATATGCCGGTTCAAGAAAAGATGGAAACAGGCTGGGTAAACCGAAATCTGGTAAAGGAACAATTCAACTTCACCCGTACTACAGATATGCTGATAAACGTATATACCAACATTCTAAAAGACCGTTATGCCCCCTACGAGGTGGAGTGATGTCAGCCTATTCGGAAGCAGATAAGCTAATGATCGTCGCTCATCCTGACGATGAAAGCATATTTGGAGGCGGAGCCTTAATCCAGGAGTCAGGCTGGAAAGTCATTTGCTTAACCAACGAAAGCAACGAGACTCGTTCCAGGGAATTCCAGGAAGCAATGAATTTCGTTGGCGCCGAGTTCGAAATATGGGATTTCCCGGACGAATACAATGGAGAGTTTGATGAAGAAGAAGTGGGAGACGCTTTAAGAGACGTATTAGATTCCGGAGATTTCCATAAAGTTGTCACTCATAATCTGGAAGGGGAATACGGGCATAGCCAGCACCGGTCGTTGTCCCGTATTTTGCACAGCATGGATTTAGATAATCTGTATGTATTTGAAAGAGCGGATGATCCGCTTCCATATCATATATTGCAGATGAAACTCCAATTATTGCAGCACTATAAAAGCCAAATGTATGTAATTGAACAACTGATGCCATTCATCGTGAATGAGCGGTTAATTTAGATTGACCCATGGGAATCTTAAGCTTCCATGATTTTAAGCAGAGGTGATTTATGGTGATCATTGTTCAGATCGCTCCGAACATCATTCCTCTTCCCGGCAGCGGAGGTCTCGAAAGGGTCGTTTACAATTTATCGGATGCGCTTGTCGATATGGGACATGAAGTCTATGTGTATGCTCTCGCAGCGAGCCGAAGCCGTGCTGTCGTCATTCCGTACGGACACCGGTATGAAACGGACAGCATCAAGGATTTCGTTCTTGATACGATTCCGGACAATACCGATATCATACACGACCATACCCATGATCTCCTGTTTGGACAGGAAGACCTAAACATTCCAACGGTCTCCACGATTCACACGGAATGGTCGCTTCATCTCCCGGTAAAGCATCCTGTATATGTGAGCCGTACGAAGCTTAAACAGTCTCCTAACCGGTATAAAGGATTTTATGTACACAATGGAATTGACCTAAACGAGTATAAATTTAGTGAGCGCAAAGACGATTATGTGCTGTTTCTAGGACGGATTGATTGGGAAAAAGGCGTGCATACTGCGATCGATGTGGCCGAAATGACAGGTGTAAGAACGATCATAGCAGGTCCCGCCTGGGACGGAGACCTGTTTAATCAGATCCTTCCACGAATTAATAACAGTCCTAACATCGAATATGTCAATGAAGTCCATGGAAAGGAAAAGCAAGAATTACTGCGGCATGCCAAATGGCTTATGTTCCCGACCGCTTGCGAAGAGCAATTTGGACTGGTGATGATTGAAGCGATGGCCTGCGGAACGCCTGTTGCCGCATTCCCAAGAGGGGCTGTCCCGGAAGTATTATCAGGATTTCCCCAATTCTTGTGTGAAAGCGCGGAGGATATGGCGAAGATGATTATGGGTGATGCATCCGTCCATCCCCAGCAGCTTCGTCAGTATGTCGCTAGCCGATTTACAAAAGAAAAGATGGCTGAGCGTTACTTGAAAATCTACGAGAAGGTTATTGGACACAGTCATAATCTGTAAAATAGACAACTAAAACAACGCGGCCGTTTCCCGGACTTGGCCGGGGAACGGGTGTTTTTGTAAAGTATAGCCACCAACTGGAAATCGTTCCGATGACCGTATATCCTTATCCGGCTTCGCGAATTCGTTATACTATGGACTTAAGAGCATCTTTTCACCGAGATTACGGAAAGCGAAGCTTTTAAGAACGCTACGGTGTAATATCTCCCCTGAGCACTTCCATGAATCGATCCAGTGCTTATTTCCACACGCTGTAACCACAATCGCTAAAAGAGTGAATAATAGTACTAAAACACTTTTCCTTATTTAAGATTCCTCACTACCTTTTTTTGAATACGATTAAAAGTGCATTGAATGAAAGGACTGTATGGCAGGCGTTCATCATTTGTAGTGGTACTCCGCAGGCAGATTGGTCTCTCCGTTCACGATTTGAATACGAACCCCTATATTTTTTCAATTCTTATTATGTACTTACTATTTTGTAAATATAATATTTTATATCTCTCATAGCTCCTAATATGCTTGTTATATAAATATGTCTTAATATCAAACTTAATTTTATTCACTTCAAAAAATTGGGAACGGATTTTAGTGCCTTCGATACTGATATTTCTTGGTTTTCCCTCAACCATGCGGTAATTACCACTAATCAAATTAGGGATATCAAGATACATATTAAGCAGGTAGGATTTGTTAAACAAAACAAAACATAAATACAAGATAATAACCGCAGGTTTAATGAAAACTGAAGATTTACCATAATATTGCTTAAACTTATTAATGATAGATAGTACCAAAGAATAAAGGATAATAACGGGTAATATTGTAAAGAATAGAAGCTCACAAATAAAGTAAATTTTAGTATTAACCGCAATGATGGAGTACACTAGAAACAATATATCTGTCAATAGAATGATTATGAGCGACAAGAAAATACTTCTGTCACTTTTATTTACTCGAAATTCATCCATAATAATCTCCTTCATATTAAAAACTATTTAAATCGAAAATTTGGTTATTAATTTTCTAAGTATAAAAATCTAAGTAGAGCCTGAGGGCATGATAGATGATGTTAATATCATACCCTCTACTTCATCAAGATTTTGAGAAAATACTATTTTCTAATGATACCAGTACTTATTATTCTTAATCCTCATACAACTATAATTGTGACGTTGACTATAAATAAGCCTTTAAAGAGTTTATCAAGTATCAAGTTTTTTAGTGGTTGGATTGTACGATCCTATTTACTGTGATTGTAAATACACAATTTCTCGTAATCATTTTTGATGGTTAAATAATGCCCTAAAGGGGGATGGCCGGTTTCTACATTCCTTAATAATGTAGGCTTTCTAAATCTTAAGCTGTTTTGCAACTTGAAAAAAGCAGTATCTTGATTCATCTTCACATATGATACATTTATCCATATTGGAACTAAAGGTACTAGCCCGCAGTACAAATTTATAGTGTTTTCTAAAGGAAGCTTTTTCCCTCCAATATTTTCTTCACTAAATAACTGGACAGTGAAAAGTTCTCTATAGAAAAATAACCCAATCGGGCGATTGTATGGTATCCTAAGGTTCTCACACGAAAGGATAGAATCGCTGAAAGGGTTATAGACAGTAGTCTACCCCATTTCCGAGCGATTGACCAGACCTATGCTCCCATTCATCGATAAAATTTTGCTTCAATTTCGTTCCTGCTTTTCCAGACGAGCCGCCTTTCACTGGTTTGTGATAACCGTCATCGGCCTTATGCTGCGTTCCGATCAGTTGGGCGTAACTTCCATCCTCCGGGATCTTTCGTTGCATCCGCGTTGCTACGAGACCTTGATCCATTTTTTTCGTTCCTCTGCTTGGTCACTGGAATCCCTTCGGCAGACCTGGCTTCAAGTTGTCCGCAAGACAGCTCCCTTGATGGTTGTTCATGAGCGTGTCGTACTCGTCGGAGATGGGATGAAGCAGGCCAAGGAAGGTCGGCGAATGCCTGGTGTGAAGAAATTACATCAGGAATCGGAAAATTCATCCAAAGGCGAATACATCTTCGGCCATCTGTTTGGCGCCATCGGCGTGTTGGCAGGGACGCCAACCAAGTGGTTTTATTTGCCGCTGCTTATGAATCTGCAAGACGGGGTGAAGGCGATTCGGAACTGGAACGCATCCGCCGAACAAGAACCAGCCTCCCATGTCGTGCAAATGATCGATCAGGGCTTTGCCGCTGCAAAGACGTTCGGCAGCGCCTTGCTACTTCTGGACCGCTACTTCCTGTCCATTCCTGCTTTGGAGCAATGGAAGCGGAGCCAGACTTCAAATAAGGCTTGTCTGGATCTCGTCACAAAGGCCAAAACCAACGCCATTGCCTATGAGCCGCCCGCAGCTAAGAAACCGGGCCGGGGCCGCCCGCCAAAGAAGGGCAAGAAGGGCAAGCTGAAAGAGTTGTTTCAAACGCGAGCCGCGGAGTTTCAGACGGCCACCCTGTTACTATATGGCAAAGAAGAATCCGTTTCGTTTTTGTGCCTAGATCTGTTGTGGGGACAAGGCTTGTACCAGCCCTTGCGCTTTGTGCTGGTGCTGCATCGGGGGCAGCCCTCTATTTTGGTGAGCACAGATTTGACGCTTGAAGCAACGGAGATCATCACCCTTTACGGCTATCGGTTCAAAATCGAATGCACCTTCCGGGAAATGAAGCAAGTGATCGGCGCCTTTGGCTATCGCTTCTGGAGCAAATCGATGCCTAAGCTCAAGCGGTATCTGCGTAAGAATGAGGGGCATCCGTTGGAACAGGTGACAGACGAAGCCGACCAGAAACGGATTCGGCTCACGCTAGAAGCCATTGAGAGATTTGTGATGTGCAGTTGCATCGCGACAGGCTCGGTCCAGATGATCGCGTTGCGGTTTTCTACGCGTACGCCGGGCTTGTTTTGGCGCTACCTCCGAACGCCTTCAAAAGCGATCGTCTCCGAGGCCACCGTTATGGTCTATCTGCGTAAATCGATTTTTCGCCTGTTAGCCCAAAGCCCGCACCTAACCCTAACCCAAATTATTCGTTTCAAGCAGGAAAAACGCCATATGGACGCGGATTTGCTGGCTTCTTAAGCATTTGAACTTTTCACTGTCCAGTAACTTTATAAGCCAAGGAATTGGCGGCGGCATTTTCATTTACTATGCACAATATGTGCTACATGATCCCAATCTAGTTGGAACTCTCATGCTAGTCGGAATGGTTCCAACGCTCGTCGGCTTCGCGTTGCTCCCCCCTATTATCAAGCGGATCGGCAAACGGAATGTAGCGATGATTGGCTGTGCCTTGCTGATCTTGGGGTCACTTGCTATCGTACCCGATCCAGGCAATCTGATTACGGTTTGCGTCGGGAATGTTATCCGAGCATTCGGAGGAGCGGCAACCTTGGGCACCTTTTTCGCCATGCTTGCAGATACAATTGAGTACGGTGAATGGAAAACGGGTATGCGCACGGAAGGGCTCGTATACAGCGCTGGCAGTTTTGGAACGAAAGCGGGCACAGGTTTAGGCGCGGCCGCTGTTGATTGGGGGCTGTCTCTAGGCGGGTATGTCGGAGGACAGACTACAATAAGCGCTTCGGATCTTACGTCAATTCACGTCATGTTTATTTATATGCCCATCATCTTGTCCGCCATCCAGATTGTTATCCTGGCATTCTATAAGCTGGATAAATTGTACCCGAGAATTATCAAGGATTTGCAAGCTGTAAAATCTGAAAATTAAAGGAGTCAAGCCGAAATGAAGACAAAGGAAATCATCGTTCATCACGGCGGGTTTAATGTAGTGTTTGCCAAAAAACTGACCTCGGCAGCTGAACAATTTGCTTCCCAAATTCGCATTGTTTGGGAGGCTAAGAATATCGTTTCGGATGCAAAGAGCATCTTGGGGGTCATGGCGCTGGATGTGGCGAAGGGAACGGCGATCACCCTTACAGCGGAAGGACCTGATGAAGAACAGGCCGTTTAAGTATTAGCGAGCTTGTTTGCCGATGAACATTACTAAACAAGAAAGAAAGGACAGATTAACAATGGAAACAACGAAAAGATGGTGGGAAAATGCGGTGTTTTATCAAATCTATCCACGTAGCTTTCAGGATAGCAATGGGGATGGGATTGGTGATTTAAAAGGGATTACTTCTCGTCTGGACTACTTGAAAGAACTGGGTATTGATATTATTTGGCTTTCGCCGGTCTACCAATCTCCAAATGATGATAACGGTTATGATATTTCCAATTACCGCGATATCATGAAAGAATTTGGTACGATGGCTGATTTCGATCAAATGCTGACGGAGGCTCATACTCGTAACATCCGGATCATGATGGATCTTGTAGTCAACCACTCCTCAGACGAGCACCCATGGTTTATCGAATCTCGCTCCTCCATTGATAATCCTTATCGGGATTATTACATATGGAAAAAAGGCATTGACGGCAGACCTCCGAATAACTGGGGATCTCTCTTCGGAGGTTCCGCATGGGAATGGGATGAACAAACTGGGGAATACTACCTCCACCTTTTTAGTAAAAAACAGCCGGATCTTAATTGGGAGATGTTTCTGCTAAAGCATAACGCCGCGAAGCTGGCGGGATTGCCTGTCCGGAAGTTGCCAGATATAATGACCGTATTCTAGCAAAGGAAAAAGGATACTTCCATCGCGTGTATGCCTGCTAGCACAGGCCGCACCGGAAATATCCTTCATCATTAGACATGGTCATTGTAACAGAGTATGCGCTGGTTGAAAAGATCCCTGGTGTTTTTCGTCAGGGGTGCGGAGGAGGTGCCCTGCCCGTGCTGCACAGAGAACCTGGAGATTATCGGTAGCCGGGAGCGGAAGGTCCGGGGTGGGGGTGGTGAGCTGCGCCAACTGGTGATTCGCAGACTCCGGTGTGCGGGATGCCGCAGGATTCACCATGAGCTCCCGGATCTACTCATTCCCTATAAACGGTACGATTCCCGTTGTATCGAACAGGCGGTCACGGAGCCGGAGGCGTCCGTGACCGCCTGCGCGGAAACCTCTACGTTACGGCGTTGGAAGGTCTGGTTTCGCGTGCTCTCTATCTACTTCATCCTCGTTCTGCAGGCGCTGGAGGCTCGGATGTCCGGCCTCGCTCCCGGGTCCCCCGAAGCTTCGGATCACCTGCGTATGACCTCCGCCCCCGCCTTTCGTCAGCAAGGACCCGGCTGGCTGGCCAGACTTGTCCGCCCCGTCGCAAACGCTCATTTGTGGGTACATACCCGTTTTGCCTATCTGTCCGCCCCGGCTCTACGGTAGACTCTCCTTGAGTTCATTTCAGGAAGGAGTTTACCGACCCATGAAAGACCAAAAGAAAGCCGAAGCCCTCGCCGCAGAGCGGATGCAGCTTCTCGCTCCCCTGCTTGCCGAAGGGCTGGACCCGGCCAAAGCCCGGGAGATGAAAGCGCAGATTTGTAAGCAAACCGGACTCTCCGAACGTACCTTGCGCCGGTATTTGGCGAGTTACCGGAGCGAAGGATTTACCGGCCTGAAGCCCAAAGGCAAAGGGCGGCAGCCCTCCGAAGAGATTCTTCCTACCGCCGTGCTCGAGCAAGCGATTCTCTTGCGCCGGGAGGTCCCCGGCCGCAGCGTCGCACAGCTCATTCAGATTTTAGAATGGGAAGGGCGGATTTCGCCGGGCCAAATTAAGCGTAGTACCCTGCAGGAGAGACTGACTGCCTGTGGCTACAGCTCGCGCCATCTGCGGATGTACGCCGAATCCGGGGTTGCCGCCAGACGCTTCCAGCAGCGCCACCGGAACCAGCTGTGGCAGTCAGACCTCAAATACGGACCGTATTTGCCCCTTGGCGAAAGCGGGACGATGAAACAGGTGTATCTGGTCGTGTTCATTGACGACGCTACAAGGTTTATTCTGCATGGGGAGTTTGTGCCGGTCATGGACCAGCGGCTGGTCGAATCGGCGTTTCGCCAAGCGATCCAGAAGTATGGGGTACCAGAAGCGGTCTATTTTGACAACGGCAAGCAGTACCGTACCCAAGCCATGACCCGGATATGTTCCAAGCTCGGAACCCGGCTGCTCTATGCGAAGCCCTACTCGCCTGAATCCAAAGGCAAGGTCGAACGGTTTAACCAAATCGTCGATTCGTTTCTGAGCGAAGTCGCCTTGGAGAAGCCGAAGACACTCGAGCAGTTGAATGAGCGCTTCGAGGTATGGCTCTCGGAGTGCTACCAGCACAAGCCCCACTCCGCCCTGCCGGACAAGCAAAGCCCGGAAACGGCGTTTCGGAGTGACAAGAAAGCACTGCGGTTCATGGACCCGGATACCTTGGCGGACGCGTTCTTGCATAGTGAAAAGCGGAAGGTCGACAAGTCGGGCTGCATTAGCTTCATGAACCGAAAGTACGAAGTGGGCCTGACGGTCATTGGCTGTACGGTCGAGGTGGTTTATGACCCGGCAGACCCCACGGAACTGACGATTGAGTATGAGGGACGAGCGCCGTGGCGGGTGCGCGAGATGGAAATCGGTCAGCGGGCGGGAACCCGTCCGGCGTTGCCGGAGCACCTGGGCGCATCTATGACCGACACGTCGAGACTGCTGGAGGCGGCAGAGCAGCGACACCAGCAGCGCAAACAGCGGGAAGCACCTGCGGTGACGTACCGCAGAGTGCAGGCGGAGGATGGCCATGTTTGAGTCCTTCTACGAGTTGCACCGTGCTCCGTTCTCCAGAGATCTTGCGGTAGACGAGTTATATGCGTCTGCGTCGCAGGAAGAAATGCTCGGGCGTCTGGCCTATGTCGCGGAACGCCAGTGGTTTGCCGTGCTCACAGGGGACTGCGGGACCGGGAAAACGACTACGATCCGGCGGTTAGCCAAGGAACTGGACGAGGCGCGCTTTAAGCTACTCTACCTGTCCGATTCGAAACTGACCCCGCGCCACTTCTACAAAGGGCTGCTGGAGCAGCTCGGCTGTGAGTCGAAATTTTACCGGGGGGATGCAAAACGGCAGTTACACCGGGAGATTGAACTCATGCGTGGGATTCACCGGCTACAGCCCGTGGTCGTGGTCGATGAAGCCCATCTGCTGGACCGGGAGATGCTGGAGGAACTGCGATTTCTACTAAATCTGAAAATGGATTCACAGAGTCCGATGGCCCTGATTCTGGTGGGGCAAAGCGAACTGTGGGACCGGCTGGGGCTGCAAGCCTATGCGGCGATCCGCCAGCGAATTGATATGCAGTGTTATCTTCCGCATATGGACCGGGCGGAAGTGGGGGCCTATATGAAGAGGCATCTGAGTGCAGCAGGTGCCGAGCATGAACTGTTTACGGAGGCGGCGATGGATGAAATCTACCGTTTTTCCAGCGGAGCCGCCCGGCTGGTGAACAAGCTCTGTACCCACGCGTTGATCTACGGCGCACAGAACAAGCACCGGATTGTGGACGACCATATGGTAAAGCGCGTGATCCAGGGAGAATTGTCATGATTCTCCCTGCTTTTCTATCCTACTGCGGACAGCATGGCCGTCAATAGCAGGACAGCTTACACCGTCAACCTCCGGTCATTATGGGTTAGCAGTAACAGGGAGAATCCGCATTTGCGTGATGAAGTGTACGAAATGATGCTCTGGTGGCTGGATAAAGGCGTGGACGGCTTTCGCATGGATGTTATCAATTTTCTTTCCAAAGTTCCAGAATTGCCGGATGGTGAAGTTGTGGAAGGATATAGCTACGGTAACGGCTTCCCCTATTTTATGAACGGTCCGCAAATCCATACGTACTTGCGGGAGATGCACGATCACGTCTTGTCGAAGCATGAAGTGGTAACTGTCGGCGAAACGTTAGGGGCTACGGTCGACGAAGCCAAACTCTATACGGGAAAAGAGCGTCACGAACTGGACATGGTATTTCAGTTTGATCACGTAACGTTGGGCTACGGTAAATACGGAAGATGGTCTGTTGAAGACTGGAAGCTAACCGAGTTGAAGGAGATTTTTAGCAGATGGCAATATGGGCTTGAAGAGGATGGATGGAACAGTCTTTATTGGAACAATCACGATCAGCCCCGGGCAGTTTCTACTTTTGGCAATGACAACGAGGAATACCGGGTCGTTTCAGCAAAAATGCTGGGGGTATGCCTGCATCTGCAGAAAGGAAGTCCTTTCATTTACCAGGGCGAAGAGTTGGGCATGACGAATGTTCAGTTCCCCGAAATCGGTTCCTACAAGGATATAGAAACCATGAACGGCTATCGGGATTATTGTTCAAGTGGACTTATTCCGCATGACGAAATGATGAAGGCCATTCACAAGAGAAGCAGAGACAATGCTCGTACTCCCATGCAATGGAATAGCAGCCTGCATGGAGGATTTACGACTGGAGAACCGTGGATTAAATTGAATCCGAATTACCCTGTCATTAATGCGGAGCAATCGCTGGCCGATCCAGATTCAGTTTTTTACTTTTACAAAAAGCTTATTAAGCTCCGTAAGGAAAATGAAATTGTTGTCTATGGAAAATTCGATGAGATTCTGGAAGAAAATGAGGAAATCTTTGCCTATACCCGAACTCTGAAGGAAAAGGTATGGCTTGTTGTGTGCAATTTTACCGCAGGCACACCAGTATTCATCTTACCTGAACGCTATGCAGCTTATTCTTTGGAAGAGTGGGTTCTTGGGAATTATCAGGAGGATTTAAACCGGTCCATCCATGAATTTGAACTAAAGCCATACGAGGCAGCTGTGATTTCTTTAAAAGCACGCTAAAAAGAACGCCTGCCACGAGAAAAAAACTGCATCGTCGGTTTGTCCCGGCATCCATGCCCTGCTTGTTCACCTCATGTTCTCTGGCCCGCATTTTATTTCTTATGAGGTGTAAAACATGTATTCCCAAAAAATTCACTTAATTCATCATCGTCATCTCCCTTCAGGATGAGTAACCCACCATTAGGTAACTTACAAAAATTAAAATATTTATTCATTCTATAGCATCCCCCTTTTTGTTGAAATGCTAGACATTTGTCGGCATGTTCGACATGCAAGAGGGATGTTTTTTGTTCTAAATAACGTTGATAAGAAGCGGGAGGGATGGCAGTCTCTTCAATCCCTCGACCCTAGGTGCTCGCCAATCAAAAACCCACTTGCATTCATTTCGCTCACGATGATGATTCGATCACGAATGTTTTCAAATAATCGTTCAGATCGAAATTCTTCATCGTTTTTGCACAGCAGAACTTGTATTTCGCTTGGCTGCCGCACGGACACGGATCATATATATTCGCGGGCGCAAACCGTTCTTTTAGCGCTTTCTTTAAATCGCTTAAATCCTCCGTAAGCTCCATGCCCATGATGTAATGCCAATTAAAATGATCACATACGCGCGCGACCTGCGCCGCCCGCTCTTCCGTTCTCACTTTGACAATGATGGGTTGCCGCTCGGATCCCCAGCCTGTATCCGGATAACAGGCTTTATCTTTTCTCATGACCGTCTCCTCACCTTCTTCCAACTGTTGCATGGTTTGATGCTTGCGAAGCTTGCGCTCATGTTCAGGGATGTCATCCGTCAATGTCCCCATATACATCTCCGCCACCGGCAGGAATGACTCCCGATCCCCTGGTTGCAAATCAAATTCATACAATTGTAATTCATGCGTTGCAGTTGCAGCCGTTTCATTTAACTGCTTCATAACATCAAGCTCCTCCTCCGTCGGCAGAAAAGGAACTTTTTCTTTCGTTTCACGATGAATATCCAACAGCTTGCATAAGCTGTCCGCCAAAAAATCCCGAAGTTTCAAAGCATCCAGCCTCGTGTATGCGCGAGCATATACCAGAGTCTGCCGAAAATACCTCCCGGAAATCTCCAGTTCTCCAATTTGCAACAGCATATCGGCTAGCGAATAGCAGGATTCCACGTGTGAAGCATCGACTTCGATCGAATGCTCGAAAACTGCCGCTGCCAACTCCGGGCGCCCACCCTTATAATACAAATTCCCCAGTTTGTTCCATAGATGACTATCTCCCGGATCATTCTTGAGCCGTTCCAGAAACCGTTCTTCCCCATCACTTACCCATTGCGGACTCGTGCCGTCGTATAACTGCATGCGTCCAAGCATAAAGCCTACATCCGGATCTTCCTTCACCCTCATTACATGCCCCATCAGACCAAGCGTAAAAAGAGGCGAGGTAAACTCCCATGCCCCTGCTCCATTGCACTTGGCGCAACGAATATAGCCGGTAAATTGTGCGTAATCAATCAAATTCCGCCGCATATCGAAGTCCGTATTCGTATTGGAAAGATAATCGCTATTTTCAACCGCTTTCGCCCAGCCTGTCCCGTTAAAAACAGTAATGCCAATATCGTATACCGCAGCGTGACCGCATCGCATGCACCGCAGCCGCTGCTTGTTAGATTTATAGGCGGGCGCAACTTTCTTGTTTCGCTTGGCAACCATTCGTGCTGCGCTTCCCGGCAACATCTCTGCAGTCGGTGCTTCATCTGTCGGTAGTTCCGCTCCGGTCATCACAGCAATCAGCTTTGGATTAATTCCTTTTTCCTTTCGGCTCATACTCTCCCTCATCTCGTTCAATTCATTACATTTAAGTAAGGACCGATCTGCTCCCATGATGCTTGCAGAAATTCGGTTGTATCAATAAATATCAATTCCGACTGCGGAACAATGCCATCAAAATGTGCATCATCCAATGCTTTGATCATTGTCCTTGCATAGCTGGTTTGATCTTGTCCCGTCGCTTTTAGCTCCGAGATCCCTTCAACAATAACGATCTTACGGATCTGCAGCAGATATGCCTTATCGACTTTTGCGGTTTAAAATTATTCCTGCAAGGGATACCAGTCATCATTTCCCCGATTTCGCGATACGTTTTTCCTACAGCCTGAATGACATGCGGACTTCTCCGCGCCCATTCCACCGCCACGGCAATTGCCTCTGACTGCCAGACCAGCTGTGCTTTCTGAAAACACACTACGAATCCGGCATTCGGATTTTTGTCAACTGATGATTCTGATCAAGCAACGTATGGACAAACAACTTATGTTAGTTAAAGGTTTAAATCGCCATTTCCAACACTTACCTTCAGACTAACGTCTATGGATTCTAACCAATCCAGGACACGTTCTTTATTTCTGCTTTCCACAAATTGATAATAACGATCCAATTCACGGGCATCCGAGGATAATGTGTCCTTGAATCTTCGGAATATTTTCTTCCCGCCACTCAATACGTTAAACAGCTTGGCCCTTAATTTCTCGTTTGGTACTGTATCAGCAAAATCCTCCATATCCATATACCCCTCATGAGATTCGCGACTGGGGATTCGGAAATATATTTCATTAAACCCTTCTTCAATGGCTTCACTTAACGCTTCATCTTCATCGTCCTTGTCAAACGAGTTTAGCATAACAATTTCACCAGTATCGATATTCAAGAAATGCTCTATTCCATCCATATACATATCATAGGTCTCTATGAGATCCTTAAGCTGATGTTCCAAAAGAATCAACTCCTTCATTTGAGATTCTCCTTCGCTAATTCTATTCTCCAAGGCAAGGGCTGATTGAGCCTCATACTTCTCCCACGTCACCCCATAAGGAGCTCCACCTTCCGTATAGCCGGCAATAAAATAAAACTGATCATCTTGCTCAATGGAAACTAATTCATGATCTGAAAAGATCCACTTCTTTCTCTTCTTCTTACTTCTCATAAGCCCACGTCCTGTAAAAATCATAGTGTAAATTTATAAGCTCATCCCGTGGTACCCCATTGCTTCATAACCCTTGACACGATAATCCCCGGCGTTACCTTATGTTTCTTCTCGAAATGCTCTTTTACAACATGGACCGCCTCGTCCATAAATGCTTTAAGCAATTTGTCCCAGTGCAGCAGAAACACTTCCCGCAGTCCTTCGTCGATCGTGAAGACCACATGGCGGTGGTTGACCTGAAACACATCCTCCTCCAAGAGCCTCGCCCATTCCTCTGTCTCTCCGCATGAACATGTTGTACAGAATCTTCCTTTACAGCGATACGGAACAAGCCGCAGGTCATGGCATCCTTCGCATACCAGCAACTTAAATCCCTTCGCTATCTCTCCGCAATTCCGGAATTTCTCTACTTCCTTCAAGACATTTGGCCGCAGCTTACCCTTATGCTTCTCTACAAATCGGTCCCAGTGTCCATGCTCATCAAAGAAAATTCGTTTCAGAATGTTCGTCTCCATATCCTCACCTTACCAAAAACAAAAACGAAGGGGAAGACAATTCCACCTCGAAATTTTATAAATTCTAATGAGCCCGATGAACCAGCAGCCTTGTGTGGCTGCTGGTTCTTCATTTCTGAGCTATCGGTCTCGGAGTAGGTTTAAGCTTTTGTCACGGTCAACATCTTACATGCTTGCGTTTAAAACCAACCTGCCCTTTGTCGACTGCCTTTTGAATATTTTCGTAAGCGTGAAGAAGTTTGCTTTTGGCCTTATCCTTATTGACTTCTACAGCGCCTACAGTCCTTGCGGTCTCACACGCTTTATCATGAAGAGGCACATAGGATACCGCCACTGTGTATAAAAAGTTGTTCATTGCGTATTTAGTGCGTTCTGGTGAATCATGAATCGTATTTTTCACCATCTCAAGCATACCGGCAAGTTTGCTTTCGGAAAATTCATCGTCCGGTCGGCTGCCGAGCAGCCAGCAGTAACAGCTCCAGCCCGCTGACATTCTCAGCTCTTCACCGCTCGCGATCCATTTATCGGCAACTTCTTGTGCAATATCCGCTTCGGCCAAGGTTACTGCAACTACATAATCGGACAGCATATAAAAATAAGCCGCATCCATCCATCGGTCAAAATCGGCTTCCGTCATTGCATTGGGGTCGGCTATGATGCCGGCAAAATACATGGCGTCGTAATTCCCTGTGGCGTAAAGCTGCTCAGCCAGAGGCTGATTTATTTTAGTTTTCTTGAAGATAGGCTTCATTGCGCCGGTAGCCACGCCAAAAAGCGGTTCGTGCGCGCCATTCGAGCTGTATATTTTCTTGGTTCGTTCCTTGCCGAGCGCTTCAAGCTCCCGCATGACCATTTCTACATTCATTGTTTAACACTTCCTTTTTTCGAGGTAGTACTGGATAAAGAAAGTGTACTGTACGGATTTCCCTGTCGCAAGCTCAGTATCCCTTCAGCTACCTGATCTTACTGGTTCTTATCCAAAAAACGAGGCATCCCCGGCCGTAGAACGGAAACAAGACGCCCCATGTCATATACTAGCAACCCAATACAATAGTTATTATTACCATACGGGAGGTTGCTATGTTCAGAAAATTCAACAGCGTCAACTGCTTGAAAAGGAACAGCAAGTCAATGCTCTCGAACAGAAAATCGCAAAAAAGAAGAAGAAAAATATCATCAAGAAATAGCTAAAAACATAGAGCTTTTACAAACAGAAACTGACGTAGACAAAATAGCCGCTTTAGAAACAAGATTGAAAGAGCTCATGCAACTGTTCAAGAGTTACAAGATATTGTACAAGAAATTGACCCTACAATTGAGTTTATACAAACGATGGCAGCAATGGAGTATCGACAAAGTCAGAGTATTAGCACTAGTGAAATAGAATTAGAGCCTGTCTTTTCATAAGCAAAAAGCCTGGACATAGGGTGCCTCCTAATGTCTAGGCTATTATTATTTTTCACCGCTCGCTATACACAATTCAAACCCATATCAATGCAAGGAATTTCTTTGTGACAGCATATTTAGATTTTACCTCTTCGCCTTATAAAACTCATGATACAGCTTCATGAGCGCCCGTTTCTCGATCCGTGATACGTAGCTGCGGCTAATGCCCAGCTCTTTGGCGATCTCCCGCTGTGTACGCTCCTCTCCCCCGGTGTCCAGGCCGAAACGGCCGACCACCACCTCTTTTTCCCGGTCGTCCAGGATGTCGAGGTTGCGGTAGATCTTGCTCTTCTCGATCTTCAGGTCCACTTCCTTGATGACATCGTCCGTATCGGAGCCCAGGATATCGATGAGCGTAATCTCGTTACCTTCTTTGTCCGTTCCGATCGGGTCATGCAGCGACACGTCCTTGCGGGTCTTTTTAAGCGAACGGAGGTGCATGAGGATCTCATTCTCGATACATCGGGCTGCGAAGGTGGCAAGCTTCGTCCCTTTGTTAGGCCGGTAGCTCTCGATCGCTTTGATGAGACCGATCGTTCCGATGGAGATCAGATCCTCCATGTCTTCGCCGGTGTTATCGAATTTTTTCACTATATGGGCTACAAGCCGCAAGTTATGTTCAATCAGCAAATTCCGGGCTCTGGCGTCTCCCTCCGCCATCATCCCCAGGTATCGGCTTTCCTCTTCCTCCGTCAGCGGTTGGGGAAAAGCGTTGTTCCTTACATACGATACCAACAGCGTCAGTTCTTTAATCAGCAGCGCAATGGTGCTAAGAAATCCGGGCACTTTGGCGACACCTCCCGCACTTGTACAATGAAACCGGTCAATAAGTCTTACGGGTTCACGGTCATTTCATTGTATGTAGGCGAAGGCCCAGAAGTGCCTGTACGGGAGAAAACTGAGGTCAAAAAAATCAAGTAACTGCTCCTATTTTGATCATTGAAGTTAACAAACCTGGAAGAATGGAAAGCTTTATTAGATATACTTTATGCTCACAGTCACACTACACCAGAAAAGCTAATATAAAAATAAAAGAGCTTGATGATTTTATAAAAAATCCCGGTCACTGAATATAATAATAATCTTCTCCGCTCCCACCAGTTGCTTATATTTTATTAGTGTACGTTCAACGGAATACTTACCATCTAATACCTCACTAATATATTTGAAGTGTCCAGCAATGTCTTTTACTTTATGGTTTCCTATTATAGGGTATTGTTTTAAAACTTCTTCTGCGAACTCCTCTCTCCTTCTTACTTTTTCTCCTCTTCTTGTTCGTGCCTCTAGTTCTCTATACTGATTAATAAAATTACGTATGATTTTATCCTGGTCCTCAGTCCAGTTTGGAGCAGTTTTTTTTACTTTATAATGAGAATTATCCATTAAGCTCCCTCCTTGAGTGTACTTGGTATTTCCGACTACAACTGTAGAATTATTTTCTTGGACTAGTTATTTTGAGTTATGAAGTTCAGCTTTTTATATTCAACTTATCTACATGTTGCCGTACTTTCTCAAGTTCACCAGAACGATTTTTCCACCAGCTCCGGCTCCAAATCCGATGAATTGTCCATCCGTGGCTTTCCAAGAATCTCTGCCTATAGTAGTCCCGTTCCCGCGCTACCTTTGAGGAGTGGAACATAGCGCCATCACACTCAACCCCAAGGATATAACGTTCATTGTTATTCGGGTGTATAATTCCTAAATCAATTCGATATCCAGAGAATCCTACTTGCGTATCAACTGAATAATCAAGATCTAATAACCCTTCGTACACCTCAATTTCAAAGGGGCTATCGAATACCAGATCACTGCGTCCGTTAACAGTAGTGCCCTCCAATAGACCCTTTAGGATACGATGAACTTGATCTCTATCTCCGTCTGATACAGCCTTACCATATTCTAGATAGCGTTTAAAGAGACGCACGCCCGGAGCATATGTTTCTGCCCGGTTCCATTCTCTTGGATCGAAAGAACATACGATGTGTATTTTTTTCTTAGCCCGGGTTACTGCAACGTTCAAACGGTTTTCGCCTGCTCCTTGGGATAAAGGACCAAAATTGCTAACCATTCGCCCTTCTTCGTTTTTGGCATAAGCCACAGAAAAGAAAATGATATCCCGTTCGTCCCCTTGAACGTTATCGATATTTTTTACAAACAATCCTACAAATTCATCACCATTTCTACGGCTTTTCGCTTCGTCGATCAGGACTTGAACTTCAGGATCTTTTCTTCCCGCTTCATCCAGCATTTCATAGATAGCTTCCGTTTGAGGACTGTTAAAGGTGATAATACCAATTGTTGGTTTCAACTCATCACTTTTTAAAGTATCAATCACCAGCTCAACTATCTTTTCAGCTTCTTTTTGGTTTTGGTTGTTGACCCACTTTCCCTCTACCTGATAAAAGCTTATTGGCCTTCCTTCCGGACGGTGGGCAGAAGGAGCGATCTCCATTCGGCAACCGTAAAAAGCATAATTTGAAAAATTAATCAACGCATCATTTTGAGAACGATAGTGCCACGTAAGCCAAATATCAGCAAAGTACGGCTTGCTCCACTCCAGCAAACTCTGTGCTTTATCCGCACGATCCTGAGACGCTAACTCTTCGTCCTCGCCTTCGTCTTCTTCTGTAGAGTTCTTAAAATAATCGCTAGGCGGAAGCTGTTTTTCATCTCCTGCAACAACCACTTGCTTACCCCGGTATAAAGTTGGTATAGCATTTTCTACGGAACATTGAGACGCTTCATCGAACACAATCAAGTCAAACAAACCAGGAGTCATTGGGAAAACAGTGGAAACTGTCTCAGGGGTACAAAGCCAGCAAGGGATCAGCTTCAAAATATCGTCGGGATAGGTTGCAAAAATCTGTCGAAGTGTTGATTGCTTCCGCTTCTTTTGGGCTTCTCGCTTTAAGCTAGATTTTCCACTAATCCCTACTTCGTTAGCCTTAACACTTAATCGCCGATTGATCCAACCTGGTACTGCCTTACGTTTTTCTTTATGCAGTTGAATATAACGAGACCTGTTCCGCTCAAAGATTTCCGTCGATACGTCTTTAACATGGGGCTCCTGTTCTTCGATCTGGAGAATCCAAGCGTGCAAGAAACTATTTTCAATCAGATCAGGCCAACTGTCCTCTTCGAAATGCATTTTCTCCTTACATCTCTGCAGGAGCTTGGTATTCAATTCATCCGTTTCTGCCTTCAATTGATCTAATCTGCACATACTATCAAAATGTTCCAGTGTTCTTACCATCTCATTAAACAAAGAAACCCTCGTAGTACCCTTTTTGAAGTCTTTCGAAATATTAGTTATTTCTTTTTCACTAAGGTACCCATTCAAGGTTTCTAAAGTACGAAGTAAAGAGGCAGTCAGCTCCCCTAACTGGATAGCTGAACTCAACTTGTTCTCAAATTCATCCTTAGAAAATGAATCGGTTATAGGAGTAACCCACTGAGGAAATTTTTCTGAAGCTTCTAGATATACTTGCAAGAATTGAATAGCCTTCTGTTTCTCCAATCCCCACATTTCCCAATCCTGGACGTTATCTGAAAATGGTATGTCCTCCAGTATTGGGTGAAGAATAGTTTTTTGCTTAACTTCCTCCATAGATAAATAGAGATCCAATTGTGATTGTAATGTCACTGGACTAATGCCACGGCCAGAAGCAGCTGCCTCTACTTCACGGCGTATTTTTCGCCATTTCGTGGAGAATACTCTTGTCCATTTGGTTAGGTAAGTCTGATAGTCGTTTATTTTTTCAACCATTAACCGGGCTTCCTCAACAGAATATCCTTGTGCAGGAGTATTGTCAGAGTCCCACGTACGAATCGCACTGTCAAGCTCACTAAACGTTTTACGGACGAGCCGGAAATCCGGTTCCTCAGTTTCCCAATACTTAGCTACTTTACTATTATAGCTAGGCATTTCTTGATTTAATTTTTTCAAAATACTAATGTGTTCCACATGATGCTCAGGGGCAGTTGCAAACTTTTCACCGTTTTGAATGTCAAGTGCTTTACTAGTGTTATCCATAATATTGGCAAGCAAAGTATGAAGCTTGTAATGGTGATCAGCTGTAAAGTTGGCAAAGCTCCTTCTGTTAGCCCAAGGGTAGTCGTTGCGATCATATTTTTTCATTAATTCAATGATCGTTTCAAGCTCAACTTTTCGTTCTTGTAGGTTCGTATATGTAACACTCGGTACTAAATCCTTTACAGGCATAATTAACTTGTCATCCCATATGGCTTTGGAATAAAGCTGATGGAGTGTCCTGCCAAAAGGGCGCTCTTGATGCAATGAACCAGCGATAACATTCAATTTAGTAGCCAAGGTATGCATTTCCTCCGATACCCGCTCATGCTCATTGTCATTAGCAAAGGAAGCTCCATTTTCGAAGATAGATAACAATGTAGCGTAAGCCGAATTTCGGTCTTTCATTGAATCTCGAAGCAAGGCCGCGTGTCGATTTAAATTAAGACTACTCAAACGGTTGTAAACCACTTCGAGGGCAACCGGCTTTTGACAGACAACCAATACTTTTTGTCCGCGTGCCAACCTATCTGCCACCAAATTGGCAATCACTTGAGATTTGCCGGTTCCAGGCGGACCATGAACAATAAGGCCTTGTCGGTTATGTGATGCTACAACAGCTGCCTCTTGACTCGCATCTGTATCGAGAACAAAATAAGTTTCTTTTTCGTGGACCAGATTTAACACTTCCTTGTCCACTTCCTCCAAATCCCTTTCATTAGCATTGCCATCCAGCATAGTAGATAAAATCCCTTCACTAGGTGGGTTCTGCATTAAATGATCGTAATCTTGCAGAAGAGGGCTGGCACTTTGCCTAAACTTCCCCATGACTACAAATGGCTTTAAAACAAAACCAGGCCCAAAGCCGGGTATGTCGTCCCGACGCATATCTGGAAAAGGAAGCATCTTAGAATCAGTATCCCATTTTATGTCCACTCTATTTGTTTCACATAAGCTAATGACTTTATCCAAGAGTTCTCGAGGTTTACATGTTTCCAACTCTGCAGAAAGTTGAGATAGATCTACATTGCTAAAGCGTCGCAGAGCTAATTGGAGGGAACGATTAAAAAACGGGACTTCATCCTCGTCCCATTCCAAGGCCCAGTGTAGAACATTGCGAATTTGCAGCCTCACAAGTTTAGCCGGATACAAAAGAATAGGAGATCGGACATAAAAATCTGGATTCAAGTAGCCTTCGAGAAATCCGTAGGCCACATGAAAAACGTTAGCTCCTGTTTCTTGCTCTATCAAATCAATCTCGCGTTTTAGACTTGCCAAAGATCGACTGTGATTATTCCATTTTTCATCAATCGATGAGACAGGCATTAGAATTGTTTTCTCTTTCTGGAGTCGATCCAGCATCATAAAACCTTGTCCGTCAGGCAAATTTATAAAGTGATGCGCATCAAAATGATTTTTTTTATGTAGTTTCAGGAGACGTAGGCTTGCGTTTTTCGCTGTTAGATCGGTTAGACGATCCTGAATTTTTTGTAACAAGTCTTGCAAGTGGGAAATCCCCTTTCGATTTCTATTACTAAGCCGAGGCAGATCTTTTAATTCGATGATTATCGAAATTATTCCAGTAGGACTTACGAATTATATTTAAACGTATTTATTATACATCAAATGGAAGAGTTTTTCTTTATAAGTTACATTAAGTTAGTCATCATTGGCTCTATTTAGGTATGCAGTGGAATCGTTAGATCTTAGTCTAGTCTAATAAGCTTTATAATATTGTTCATTATAGAAATACTCATAGTAAATTTTACCTAAAACTGATAGACTGAGATTTGTAATTTATTATCAGTTTAGGGGGAAAAACGTTACAGTCAATCCCGCGCGATGCCAATTTCACAATTTCACTCGTCTCCTTATCTGTGGCTCCAAGTTACGAACTAATCATCCTAGCCAAAAAACTATAAGATGCTTACCTATAAGAGTCATGGCATGAGCAACCGAACGTATTAGAAAGATGTTGAAAAAGTGATCCAGTATATCCTACGGCATCCGAGGAGCGTTTTGTCCGCACGCACATTTACCTCGCATTCCTGAACGAGATCAGTTATGAACTTGTCACCGAGCACCGGTACTACATAACCGTCGACCGCGGACGGCAGGCGTGGGACGCCATACGGAACTGCTCGGCAACCAGGAAAAAGATGTGTCCACCTGGTATTGCTTAGCCATTGATTCACGGAGGAGGTAGCAGCTTGTGGAAAGTGTAAAGCCTGAGGTAAGCGGCCACACGAAATTCGGAAATTCGTGAGTAGCCTTTTCCCAACCGGTAGGAAACGATCGAGATCGACAGAAATACGATGGAATGGAGGTTGAACTAAAGGTGCTTCGCCACTACATGGTCTCCAAACCCGTCTTCTGCTTTATTGATCGGTTCGAGGGCGACCTTGCAATAATTGAAGTGAAGGGCGCCACACAGGACATCCCGCGCAGCCGCTTGCCGAGAAGCGTCAAACCGGGCGATGCTGTCATCATGGATGGTCTAAAGGTCAGGCTGGACCGAAAGCGGAAGGCAGCCCGGGAGAAGGAAATCTATGACTTGATGTACGACGTATGGGAGGACTTAACTGGATGAGAAAACTCACATGGGCCCTTTTGGCCACCGCCCTGCTGCTCGGCGCCGCCCTGCCGGTAAGCGCCGAAGGTGCCAAAAGGTATCAGAACTGCAAGGCGCTGAATGCAGACTATCCGGGTGGTGTCGCTAAAGCGGCCGGGATTAAAAACAAAGGCGGCAAGACAAAGTACAAGCCGTTAGTCTCGAAGGCGCTGTACGAAGCAAACAAGAAGAGCGATCGCGACAAGGATGGCATCGCTTGCGAGCGGTAAGCGAGCCGAATAAGACGTAAAGACTTGATCAATTTGGGGGGCAAACATGAAGACAACTAAATGGATCGTCATGCTGATGGTCCCTTTCCTGCTAGCCGGCTGCGTCTCGCAGGGCAAATACGACACGATAGAGAAAGAGAAAACCACTCTTTCTGCCAAACTCACCACGGCAACGACGGATCTGGACGCGGCAAAGAAAAAGTCGGACGAACAGGCGAAACAACTCGCCGAACTCGAACAACTGCGGACTGAAAACGAGCAGTTGAAAGAGAAACTGGACCTGTATCGAAAGCAGGCTAACCCGTCTGCAACAGACACGAGCAAGTACAATACAACCGTAGAGCAAGAATACATCAACAACTTGATCCAGGTCTCCGACTTCCAGGCGAAGTATTTCGACTCCCTGCTCGACGGGAAGGTACCGGGCGTCATGTTCAAAATCAAAAACAAGGGGAACAAGATCCTCTCCGAGATTGAGGTCACGGTCTATTTCAAGGACGTGAACGGCAACAATATCGCCGAGGAATCGTATACTCCGGTAAACGATATGGATTTCGATTACAAGGAACTGAAGCCGAATTACACGTTCCAACTTGACAGTGACCATTTTTATACTGCCAAGACGGTGCCGAAAGAATGGAAAGCCGGGAATGCCGAGATCAAGGTGACACGGATCAAGTTCAAAGACGAGTTATGAACCACTGGCACCCGAGCACCGGTCTTACACGACAGCCAGGCAGCGAGGTACTGCGGGTGTCTTATAGAACTGCTCGGCTACCAGGAAAATGTAGTGTCAACCTAGTATTGTTTACGCCATTAACGGGAGGGACAACGACGTATACGCTTTATGTGAACGGGCATTTCAATAAGTTAGACGGGCTGTTGTTTCGTATCTTCCCATCCCGTATATACATGTGCATGGCCAAATCAAAATCATCAATGGCATAAATCGGCTTTTGATCCGGCTGTACCTGCGCGGACTCAAATAATCACGCAATTTTCGTCGAACAGGATTTTTCAGCAATCAAAGCCGCATGCGGTTCAGTCGCATGCGGCCTCATTTCTATACCCCCATACTATTTATTTAGTACTTTATTTACCAGCAAGGTAAATATTAGCATACTAACAAATCTATATCCTGATACATACATCACTCTATAAGTCCTATTATCATTCATTTCTCTTAGATTAGTGCATGAAAAAAGACCTATTCCTACTCATGATTTGAGTGAAATCCACATAATGACAAATCTAAAGGACCCTCTTCCACATCCAAGTGAAGGAGAGTCCGTTTATTTAGTTAAAAGAACTCTTTTCAAGAACCCGTTATTTTACGACAAGTTCTGTGTTGGCAGTCAACTGCTCCGCCTTCGTTTCAGCGGCATGCATGGCCCGAGACGATGGTTTTTTAATAGTTAAAGAGATAAGCATTCCTATTAGGATTCCAATTGCTGCGGCGTACATCGTGATGCTGGTTCCGCTAACCATCGCATGATTCAACTGCTCGCCGGTTAATCCGCGCGTATTCGCATTGGCGACAGCGACCAGAACGGCAAGACCGACCGCGCCCCCAATCTGCAAGCTGGTGGATGCCATAGCCGTAGCCACTCCTTGCTCACCCGGAGAGATATCGGACCCAGCGATGATCCATATTGGACCGTAAGTAATACCCATCGCGAGACCGATCAGAATGAGCCCGGGAATTAGCGCCGCATAACCGCTCCCTGGAAATATGCCTAAACCAAGTGCAGCTCCTCCAAGTCCGCCGATGAAAAAGCCAACCAGCAGCGTGGCGCGTATGCCTATAACTCTTGATAAAGGGTTGCTGAACTGGCTTCCAAGCATCTGAAACATCGTCGGAACAAGAAAAGCAAAGCCGGTCTGCATCGCGCTAAAACCATAGCTGTGTTGGAACAGAACTGTAAGAAAGTAGGGGATGGCCATGAACGTTCCCATGAAGACTGCGGTAAAGCCACATCGCAATAGCAAGATTGCGGTTTTTCAGTAGCCTAAGGGGCATCAGCGGATCGGAGCTGCGTGACTCGATCATCGCAAAGGCAGATAGGAAAAGGGCGGAAGCGATAAGACTGATCAAGACAAACGCTGAAGTCCAGCCTATTTCCGGTCCTTGCACTAGCACAAATACGAACAGTGTAACTCCCGCAGTCGCCGTAATTGCGCCGGGAAGATCGAAGCTGCGCTTCCGTGTGTTTTTGGCATCGGCAGGCATAACCATTAGAGTACCGGCACCCAGTATGAGGCCAAGCGGAACGTTAACGAAAAAAACGGAAGTCCAACCCCAAGTGCTAACAAGGATACCGCCAAGAAGCGAACCTAACGCAAGACCGCTTGATCCGGCAAGACTCCATATGGAAAGCGCCCGATTCCGCTCACGGCCTGCCGCAAACAGACTGTTGATCAGGGAGAGAATGGAGGGGAACAGAAATGCGCCGGCGAGTCCCTGAATAGCGCGCGCAAGGATCACCGTTCCGGCGTTGCTCGCAAAGCTGCCCATTAATGACGCAGCCGCAAAGATGAACAGCGCATTAACGAAGGTTTTCCGTTTGCCTAACAGGTCGGATATGCGTCCGCCCAACAGCAAAAAACCGCCAAAAGCGACGATATAGGCGCTTACTACCCATTGAAGCGTCTGCTGGGAGAAGCCAAGCTCTGCGCCTATTTCGGGAAGCGCGACATAAACAATATTGAAATCCAGTCCAAGCAGCACATGCGCAATCGACAGGATAAGCAGACTTAAGCGGAGTCTGGACCGCGAAATGGACCCGTTCATCTATGTACCTCTCTTAATGCTTTTGCAGATGTTGTCATGATCATTCACTCCTTCAAATTATTTTTGAAACGTTCGGTTCATAAGTGAACCTTAATGCATTCGTCCCTGTACTGTCAACCTTTTTTCGTCGGAAATAAAAAGAACCGGTATTTCGGCGCTAGACGATCGCCGGGCGATTACCGGGCGTTCGCCGGTGTTTGCCAGACATTTGCCGGGTGTTTGCCGGGTGTTTGCCGGGAATTTTCGGATCATTGCAGGGTAATTGCATGGCATATGCCTGCCGATACTTGCATACAGCCCGCTCTAGAGGGAATACTTGACATCCATCATGCAGCGTGATATTTTTCATATATGTACCGAACGTTCCAGAATGATAGGCGGAGTCTATCCTAAGCCATTAGAGGAAGGGCTATTGATCTAAATCCGCATAAAGGTTGTGAGATCATGACCTATTTCATTAACGGGCGGGCGGAGCATGGGGATTTTTTAGGGACAAAAAGTCCATCCCCTTGAGCAGTTGAAGCACACAGTGAGGAGGAAATCAGTATGGCAACAGGACGGCCGCGCACCTTCGATAATACCGAGGCGTTGAAGAGTGCGCTTCAGGTGTTTTGGGAAAAAGGTTATGAAGGCGCCTCCCTCTCGGATTTAACCGAAGCGATGAAGATTAACCGTTCGAGCCTCTATGCCACTTTTGGCAGCAAGGAACAACTATTTAACCAGGCGCTTGATCTTTACTTTGAAGGTCCGCCGAAGCTGACAAGCGCGGCCTTCAACGAGCCGACAGCCCGCGCCGTTGTCGAAAAACTCTTGAATGTTACTGCCGACTCCGTAACCAATCCTTCTTACCCGAAGGGTTGTCTGACCATTCGCGGAGCCATTGCTTGCGGAGAAGACGCGGACATGATTCGCCAAGAGCTTACGTCGCGCCGGGTGGAGACGGAACTGGCTTTGCGCCGTCGCTTTGAACAAGCGGAGTCTGCCGGCGACCTGCCTGCCGGCTCTAACCCGGCGGCGCTTGCCCGCTATATCATGACCATCTCCGAAGGCATGTCCATTCGGGCTGCGGATGGCTCAACCCGCGACGAATTGCAGGATGTGATTGAGCTTACGATGAAGGCTTGGCCATCATAAGCAGTCATATCCACTATCCCCTGCTTGTCTCTAAAAACATTCATCATTGGAACATACCCCCATTGAACAATCGGTGGGTATGCACGTTCCCTTGATGAATGTTTTTTATTTTCTCACTTTTTTTATTTTCCCTCTTGACAATTCATTTTCCCTAAGGTTATAGTTAGCACATAGTTTTGAACCGAACGTTTCAAAACAAAAAACTTGAGGAGGTTTTTATGATGACAACAACAAATAATAATTTATCTGGAAAAGTGGCACTGGTAACTGGAGGGTCCCGAGGCATTGGAGCAGCCATCGTAAAACGTCTGGCAAATGACGGCGCGGCAGTAGCTTTCACCTACGCCAGCGCGCAGCAAAAAGCGGAAGAATTGGTAAAAGAAATTGAAGCGTCCGGCGGACGCGCACTGGCTCTTCGCGCCGACAGCGGAGACGCCGATGCGGTGAAAGGTGCGGTTGCTGAAACGGTAAAAGCCTTCGGCGGCATCGACATTCTCGTGAACAATGCCGGACTCGCAAACTTGAAGCCCTATGATCAATTTGCCATCGAAGAATTCGATCGCATGGTTGCCGTCAACGTCCGCGCCGTGTTCGCAGCAGTGCAGGCAGCAGCTCCTCAAATGGGCGAAGGCGGACGCATCGTCAATATCGGCAGCATCAACGCCGACTTCAATCCGTTTCCGGGCAACAGCCTCTATGTGATGTCCAAGGCGGCTGTCGCCGGACTTACCCGGGGCCTCGCACGCGATCTGGCTCCGCTCGGCATTACCGTTAACAACGTGCAGCCGGGACCGACCGACACCGATATGAATCCGGCTGACGGTCCTTATGCTCCGGTTGTCTCCGGCATGATTTCGGTCGGCCGTTACGGTACGGGCGCGGAAATCGCCGACATGGTAGCTTATCTGGCTACACCGGGAGCCGCCTTCGTAACCGGCGCAACCATTAATGTAGACGGCGGAACCACAGTCTGATTCTTGGTCCAAGCTTGAAAACCAAAACCCAAATTTGAGAGGAGAATTTATATGTCTATTGGAATTATTGGCGCAGGTGAAATCGGGCAAGCCTTTGCCAAACAAGTCGTTAAAGCAGGTTATGAGGTTTTCTTAAGCAACAGCCGCGGACCGGAATCGCTTGCTCCGCTGGTAGCCAAACTTGGGGGCAAGAGCAAAGCCGTTACCGTTCGGGAAGCCGCAGCCGCCGATATTGTGTTTATTGCCCTGCCTTGGAAGCATCTGAAAGAAGCGGTTGCCGATTTGCCCGAATGGAACGGACGTATCGTGATCGATGCGATGAACCCGATTATTACTCCTGAATTCATCGTGGCTGATCTTGGAGGCAAAACGTCGAGTGAGGTGGTTTCGGAATTGGTTCCCGGCGCAAGGGTGGTCAAAGGATTCAATACACTGACTCCCGCTGTTCTGGGCTCTGACCCACAAATTGTCGGACGCCGCGTCATCTTCATATCCGGCGATGATGCCGCGGCCAAGGCAGAAGTCACCCGCATGAACGATAAAATCGGATTCGCCACCATTGATCTGGGCGGTCTCGCTGACGGCGGCAAATTGCATCAATTTCCGGGAGGTCCCCTCCCTACACTTAATCTGATCAAATTGCCATAAGTCTCGTCAGGGGGCGGTGTCCAAGGAACACAGGTCATGCGGTATGGCTGGTGACCCGAGTCTCCCTGGACACCCTCGCTGCCGAAGTTTACATATTAAAAGATGAACAATGGAGCGTGAGAGCTATGGTTTATTATGAATCCCCTCAAGTGGAGATTACCTGGAATGAAGCGCAGCAAATCGTTGAACTGAGATGGAAGGCTTTTGCCCAAGGCGAGCAGTTTCGTACCGCTATGGATAAGGTAGTGGAATTGGCCGGAAAAATGAATGGTAGCAAAGTGCTGTATGACAACCGCAAAATGTCGGTCATTAGTCAAGAGGATCAAGCCTGGGTTTCCCAAAACTGGGTGAAGCGGGCATCGGGCATCCAATACTGCGCAGTAATTGGGCCGGAGAAAGTCGTCGCCAAATCAAGCTTAAACCGGATTGTCGGCACCATCGACGAGTTCCCATACGAGTTGCAGTTTTTTCAGAATAGGGAGGATGCAGTGAACTGGCTGGCAGAAATGAGGTATAAAGTGAGATGAAACCTTATTATTATGTTGCCATTATCGCATTCGGACTGTTCAGCATCGTCAACACGGAATTTGGCGTCATCGGCACTTTTATTCAAATTACAGAAAAGTATCAAATTAGCGCTTCGCAGACCGGTATGCTCGTAAGTTTATTTGCGCTCACGATTGCGATTTTTGGCCCGTTCATGACGCTGCTGTTCTCAGGGTTTAACAAAAAACGGATCATGGCCTCTGTGCTGGCCCTTTTTACCGTCGCCAATCTCCTGTCAGCAATCGCTCCTAACTTTTCGCTTCTGCTCATCGTCCGCATCCTGCCCGCTTTTCTTCATCCGGTCTATTTCTCGCTGGCTTTCGTAGCCGCGGCAAGTTTTTTCCCAAGCGAACAGAAGAGTAAAGCGACAGCCTATGTATTTACTGGAGGTACGGTAGGGATGGTTCTGGGGGTGCCGTTCACCTCTTTTATCGCGGATCAATTTTCACTTGAAGCCTCATTTCTGTTCTCCGCCGCGCTAAATCTGATCGCGTTAATCGGTCTGTTAATCTCGGTTCCAAGCATGCCGGTAACAGCAAAACTATCCTATAAAAAGCAGCTCGGAGTATTGGCGAAACCCCAGTTATGGCTGAACATTGCCACCGTCTGCTTAACCATTTCGGCGATGTTTGCCGTATTCAGCTATTTTGCCGAATATCTCGGACAAATTACAAAAATGAGCGGGAAATTAATAAGCACCATGCTGATTCTGTTTGGAGCAAGCGGTGTTCTGGGAAATTTGCAGGCAGGCCGATTATTAAGCAAGCATGTGATCAAAACGACCCTTCTGTATCCTGTTGTATTGGCCATCACGTATCTGATCGTATTCTGGGGCGGAAGTTACTTCATTCCAATGATGATCATCGTGATTGTATGGGGATTCATTCATACCGGGGGCTTTATTATCAATCAGAACTGGTTAGCCTCCGAAGCATCTGAAGCGCCTGAGTTTGCCAACAGCTTATTCGTCTCTTTCTCGAATTTGGGCATTGCGATTGGTACGGCTTCGGGAGGCCAGTTCTTATTGCATATGGGTACACACCAGATCATCTGGGGCGGGTTATTCTTTCTAGCGCTTGCGGTCACCCTGATGCTTGCCAAAATAAAATGGTTCGGGTTCCGCGCGATTTAAACCTAAAACGTTCCGATCACTCCATCGACAGCTTGTCGTACAGGGAAGGATTCACCCGAACGACGGCGTTCGCCGCCTGCCGGTTCAGCCACGCTTCATAGCGTTCGTCGTCCAGCGGCCTGCCGGAGCGGTCGCCGTCCTTCTCGGCAAGCCACTGCCGCAGCGCCAGCGTAAGATTGGCCAGCGTATATCGGTAATAGGTTTGTTCGCTGTACTGCTGCGGACCATAGATCACTTCGCCGCGCCGAAGCCGGCTGCTTCGCGTCCGATTCTCCGCATCCAGCCGCGACAAGAAAGCCTCGTATCCGATGTCTTCAGCGATTCCGGCTTCCTTGGCGGCAATCTGCTGGACCTTTACCCTAACCAGAAGGTCCAGTGTCTTCTCTTTCAGCAGACCGAGCGGCGTCCGGCCGCCGATGTCGGAGGTCCAGAAGCTCTTGGCCGCCGGGTCGGCGCCGCCCTTCGCTGTCTCGGCGACAACCTCGCCCCGCAGCTCCAGCATGCGGGTCCGGAATTCGCCGTCCGCAACCGGTTCGCCGTTCACCCAGGCGACGGCGGTAAACAGATCGGTCGCCGCCCCGCCTCCGGCTTCGGAAACGGCAGATTCTGCAGGCGGCTTAGGCGGCGAACAGGCGGCGGGCACCAGCATCAGAAGCAGCAGCGCCAGCACCGCCAGCGGCCGAAGCCGGTGCCATCCTCCCTCCGCCAAGCGCAGGCGGAATTTGCGGTTTCCACCCCTCGCCTTCGTTCGGACGGTCATCGTTCATCCCTCCTTTCCTTATTCGCCCCGCCCGTATTCTTGCCGAACGAATGGCGGCGGCGGCAGGCTAGCTTAGCCGGCCAATCGGCCGTTACTCGGTCACCCGTACATTGTCGAATGACGCCATGCCGGAGTGCACGCGCAGGCCGATTTTGCCTGAAGCGAGTTCTGGTCCGCTGCCGGTCCAGGAAATGAGATCCGTGCCGTCCACGGCCCCGGTAATGGACTCGCCCTGAACCGTCGCCTTCAGCCTGTATACCTGATTCGGATTTACGGTTATCGGCACGCTGGCCAGCACTTGGAGATTGCCTCCCGTCTTCTTGTACAGATCGGCGGTGCTGCCCGTATCGTTTAAGCGAAACATATAAAAATTGTTCGCATCCTGATAGCGGAACAGAATGCCGCCATTGCCGCCAAGCTTCTTCACCTTCACATCCGCTTCAAGGCTGTAGTCCGTCCAGGAGGCTTCGCCAGCGAAAGCGATTGATTCCCCATAAAGGCCATTCTGGGCGTAGACCAGCGAATCCTCGGTCCCAATATCCCAGCTTCCTCCAACCGTGGCCCAGCCGTCCGCCGTTCCGTCTTCGAAATCGTCATTAAGCAGCGCCCCCGCAGGGTCCGTCGTTCCCGGGGCTTCGTATACGCCGATGTCGGGCGCCCCGCTGTACAGTGGATTGCCGAAGAAGTCGGCGCCGCCGTTGCCCCATACGACGGCACCCGCATTGATGGCCGGGGAGCCTTCGGCCAGCTGGTACGCCGAAGCGGTGTCGATGCCGGACGCGCCGCCGCCGTCAAGAAACATCGGGTCGGCCATAACCTTGCTTGGGTCATTCGGCACGTTCGAATTCGCGCCGTAGAACAGGTTGTGGCTGTATTTCACGTAATTGCTATTCGTGTACGTTCCCCCGGCGGCGTTATAGAAAATATTGTTGCTGTAATAAGCCATTCCGCTCGTGCTTGATTGGGTCAGAGCCGACGTAACACCGTGGTCGCGGTAAACAACATTGTTGTAGATATACAGGTTGCCGCCGCCCGGTCTCAAATGGAACGCACCGAAAGCGTCGTAATCATTCTGGCTGATATTGTAGCGGAAAATATTATTGTTCGTGCTATCCATAACCAGCAGGGCTCCGCCTTCGTTATGATGGCTAAAGTTATACTGATAGATGCTGTCGCTCACCTTGATGTCGAAATCCCAAGCCTGGCCGTCTCCCTGAAGAACCCGGGTATTGAACGCTTCGTTATGCTGGAAGACGGCCCCGGTAGTGTAATAAGCCCACTGGGCGGCGACGAAACCGATATTATCCAGATAATTTACCACCGATGTGTCGATGTCACAGCTGACGCCGATCTCGTTCGTCGTGTTGTATTCAATCAGCGGAGAGACGCCGGCGCGGACCAGAATGCCGTCCCGGTGAATTTTCTCCACATAGTTGCCGCGAATAATCAAATGGGTGAAGGCGTCCTGCTTATGGGCCCAGGACGTGTTGGCGAAGGCATCCGTCATCACCTGAATGCCGGTATCCGCCACGTTGATCACCGTATTGTTCTCAATTAGCACATCGTCCCACGTGCTCTCGGGACCGGTATTGCCGCCGCGGGCGTGAAAATTGATGCCGCCGGTTCTTCGGTCCGTGCCGAATACGTCATGGATGTCGTTGCCTTTAATATAAATATGCTTGAACGCGCCGGCGCCCGCCCCTTCACCGACGACGAGAATGCCGCTTCGGCGCATGTCGGTCGCGTGCTGCCCGCTCGTGATTTCCAAATTGTTAATTTCCCAATACGATACATTTTTAAGGCGGACGCCGAACCCTTCGCCGCCCACCGCCGTATTGCCGAAGTTAATCAGCGGTTTGGGCCCGGTTCCGTACCGGTCGACCACGATTGGGCTTCCTTCCACGCCCGACCCCTTCAGGTCCAGATAGGTATCGCTCCAGACCGAACCGGCTTTAAGCAGAATACGGTCGCCTGGATCGAATACGGCCGAATTGACCTTGGCGAGCGATTTCCAGGGACTATCTGTGCTCGTGCCGCCGTTCTCGTCGCTTCCCGCCCCGGCGTCCACATAATACGTCGTGCCCGCTGCCGACGCCCGTTCCGCCGGCATGAGGCCGACCGGACCAAATAACAGGGCGGCCATAAGCGGAAGCAGTAATAATTTTCTCAAAGTAACCGCTTTCATAAATATTCCCCCTAATTTGCTAGCCCCGTTCTACACATTCTTGAACTCGCTGGGGCTCTTGCCGCTGTACTTCTTGAAGACCTTGGAGAAATAAGCCCGGTCCGAGAATCCGAGCGTATAAGCTACATTTTCAACCGTCTCGTTCTCCCGGCGGAGCATGGAGATGGCGATGGAGATTTTGTAGCTATTGACGTAATCCGTAAATTTCATTCCGGCCAGCCGCTTGAAATAGCGGGAGAAATAGCTCGGATTAAGGTGCAGATGCTCCGCCATGTCCACCGAGGTTATCGTCCGGTCGACATGCTCCCGCAGAAAATCGTCGATGGCCTGAAGCCGAATGTCCTTCTCCAGATCGCTGATCGGCGTCAGCGCCTGATGCCGCCACAGGTTCCACAGCTCCCGCTTCGTCAGGTGCGCCGCTTCCTCCGCCCGGAGGGACCGGCTTAAGTGGACGAAGAATGCTTCCTCCGCCGTCCCGTTCGTCTCGGACGCCATCCGGCGTACACAATCGGCGTACGTTTCTTTAAGCAGCCTTGGCGTCCAATGCTCTGCTTCGGCGTGCTGCAGCAGCTTGCTCACGGCCAAATCAATCCAGGCGGCGTTGTCTTCCTCGAGCGCCAGTGACAGCATCGCCTTCTCTTTCTCTGGTTTCGATTCGGCCGCAGGCAGGAACGTGCGGTCCGGCTTCAGCATCACGGCGGGCAAAGCGGGGCCATAGAAGCTGTGATCGCGGTACTCCGCCAACTGCTTGTAGGTCTCGACGAACTGCCGAACCGGAACCGCCTCAGCCGCATAGAAGCCGCGCACGCTAACCTTTAGATACTGCTCCGCCTTCTCCCGGACAGACATCATATACCGGATCAGCTCGTCATCCGGGACATTCCGGTCATTGGTGTTCCACAGCAAATAAATGTCCGCCTCTCCGTCCATCAGCGGCGTGATCGTTGCCTGACCGGAGGACAGCTCAGCCGCGATGTTACCGACTGCAAAATGAAGGAGCGGCATATCCTTGTACCGGTAGCGGCCGACGACGGATGCGGCGTCGATATGCAAAAAGCCGTGGCGAAGATAAGGCAGCTTCCAGGAAATGCCGAGCCGTTCGCCGAACAGCAGAATATTGTCCCATTCCCCGCCTTCGGAGAGCAGCTGCTTCAGGAAATTCTGCTTCAGCACCTCCCGGTTACGCTCGATCGCCTGCTGGAACGAGTAGCGCTCCAGCAGCTCCCGTCGTCTCCGGATGCGTTCCATTGCCTTGCTGACACTATCTCTGAGCTGTTCGGGTGTAAGCTCATCCTTGATGAGATAATCGTCGGCCTCTAGCCCAATCGCCCTTTTGGAATAATGAAAATCTTCATAACAGGTCAGGAAAATAAGCCGCACCTCCGGCTTCATGATCCGGAATGCTTCCGCCAGCTCCAGTCCGTCCATGCCGGGCAGCCCGATATCGACGATGGCGAGATCAGGCAGGCTGTCATGAAACTGCTCCAGCGCCTGTTCGCTGCCGGAAGCCTCAGCGACCACCTCAAGCTTCAGATCGAGACAGCCCAGCAAATGCTTCACATAGTCCAGCATAGGCACATCGTCATCGATCAACATGACCGTCATCATGGGAAGAAACCTCCTTGCTGCCCGTTACCGGAATATAAAATGTAAAGATCATGCCGCCGTCCGGGTTCGCTGCCGCCGTCAGCCGCGACCGGTAGCCATACAGCACCTGCAGCCGCCGCGCCGTGTTGATCAGCCCCACGCCCTTTTCCGGCTGCGGCAGCTCGGGCTCCGCGCCCGACAGGCGGCGGCTCAGCCGCTTGATCGCCTCTTCGGCCATTCCCCGGCCGTTGTCGGAGATCGCGATTTCGAGCATGCCGCCGCTTAGGCGCGATTCCAGCTCGATACGAGGATGATCGGGACGGGCGGAGAAGCCGTGGCCGATCGCGTTCTCGACGACGGGCTGCAGCAGCAGCCTCGGCAGCTCCAGCTCTTCGGTTCCCGGCTCCAGCCGGTAATGAAAGGCGATGTCCAGCCGGTTGCGGACCTGCATCACCTGCACATAGCTGCCGAGGATGGCGCACTCTTCGGCAAGCTGAATCGGCTGATCGGCATGGACGTAGGCCCGCTGCAGCTTCATCAGCGCGTCGATCATCGCCCCGTGGGTGGTGTCGCCGGCCATCAGCAGATTGACCTTGATCGAATTCAGCGTATTGAGCAGAAAATGCGGACGGATCTGTGCCGACAGCGCCCGAAGCTCAAGTCTCCGCTTCTCTTCTTGCTCGCTTTCCACCTGGTGCAGCAGCTGGTTAATATCCTCCAGCATCTGGTTAAAAGCAGCGGACAGCATTGCCACCTCGTCCTTGCCCTTGACCGGAATCCGCACGTCGCGGTTGCCGCCGACATACTGCTTGACGCTGGCGCGCAGCAGACTGATCGGCTTGTTCATATACCCTGCCCAGAACATGGAGAGCACCAGAAAAGCCAGAAAAAACACACCGAACACCGAAACGGACACGAGAAACTCCCTGTTGATATGGCTGTCGATCGAACTGCGGGGAAGCTCGCTGGCCAGCAGCCAGCCGGTTCTTGAGATCCGCACCTCGCTGCGCAGCGGCTTCTTCCGGTCCGCTGCCTCGCTTCCCCCGCGTACGGCGATCGTCTCCCCCGCCGAATCGGTCAGCGACAGGACGACGGAAGCGTTGCCCGTATCCAGCAGATTTTCGAAATAATGGCGGGGAATGCCGATGAAGAGAGTGCCCAGCTTCTCATGGTTGCGCGGATCGAAGATGAAACGGGCGGCATAATAGTACTCCGGAACAGAGGCGCTTTCCCGGTAGGGAAACCACTGCAGGACCGTCCCTTCTCCCAGGTTCAGCCTGCCGCTCTCCTGCAGGAAACGGTCAGGTACCTTCGAGAAGACAGGGCGGTCCAGGTTGCCCATGATAATCCGGTTGTTCCGGTTGACGATTATAATTTCAAGGTCCGCGTCGAGCGTCTGTATCGTCAGAATGCCGCCTATCGATTTCAATTTGGCCTGATGGATGTAGGACTTATAATCACCGAAGTTCTCAGCGTTCGTTAAGTAGCGCAGACTGTTCAAGACTTCGGGATCATAGGTTTCGGAGAGATAGAGGGATGCGAAGGAAATGCTGTCGATCGTTTTTTCGATCTGATTGGCGATGACGGTGATCGTCTCTTCGTTGGTGCGAAGGATCTTGTCGCTTACGTTCTGACGAACGGATTGGTAAGACCAGAAGGTCACGGCGGCAAAAGGCAGCAGAATCAGGGCCAGGAACGAGAACTGCAGCCTCCGATGATAGGAGAAACGGCTCAGCCATTGCATAACGGGTCATCCTTCTCCCAGAGTATCGTTCTACTTCCATTATAAACCCTGACCTACGCGCCTGTATGACATTCCGGGTAAAAGTCCCGCAAAATAATGCCGCATGGCATCTTCGAAGCTTACCTGCGATTATTTTGCGGGGAACAAGGCAGCTTATCTACATACCGCCGTTTACCGGTTGGCGGCCACTACCTTTTCGACTTCCGCCGTCATTTCCGCCTTGACTTCATCGAAATTGCGATTGTCCAGCATATAGCTGGCAAAGGAATTTTCAACAATCGTCTTGAGCTGGCTGCCGTAGGGAACGGTGAAGGTGCCTTCCGGCATTTTGTTGCGGCTGTCGAACAAGGTTTTGGCGAGCGAGTCGGTATCGATCAAGTTTTTGTTCCCGCTGAAAAATTGTTCCAGAAGCGCCTTGCCGTCGACATTTTTCAGCGCCGGAATTTCCTGCGTGTACTTATAGGATTCCTTGGTCATCCAGCGGATAAAATCGTATGCCGCCTGCTTGTGCTCCGACTTGGCGCCGATCGCCAGACCACCGCCCGAAATGTTTGTCATCCCTACATCGGTTGCGTTCACGGAACGCGGCAGCGGCGCGTACACCATCTGAAAATCATGGGGGAATTTCTCCAGGTTGAGACCCGCCCGGACCGCGTAGCTCGGAACGGCCAGCATGCTGGCTTTGCCGGCAAAAAACTGCTGCAGCACATGATAATTCGAGGCCAGCACATCCGCATAAGGCTCAGCGCTCTTGTCTTCCTTCTCCATGGCGCGGCGGAGGTTGAAGAAATAACTAAAGGACGGGTCGTCGAAGATCGGCTTCAGGTCGGCGCTCAGCTGCGGATTCGGATGCTCGGTATACGCGATGATGTTCGCATATTCGCCCCAGGTGTGAAAATAAGTCCCGTAATGATCCGGGGCCGTCAGCTTTTTGGCGTAATCGCGGAAGTCGTCCCAAGTCCAGCCCATTTCCGGAAGCTTAAGTCCGGTCTCATCCAGATGCTTCTTGTTGAAGACCGTAAACCACTGTGTGGCAGAACCCATCAGCCCGTAGATTTTGCCATCCAGCTTGAGCACCTTGAAATATTCATCCTCCGGCTTGACTCCCTCGGCCTCAAAATACGAGTTAAGCGGTTCCACAACTCCGCGCGAAGCCCGCTCCATCAGTTCTTCCTCATTCCCGGTCATGAAAGCGTCTACAATTTCACCGCCGGCAACGAGAACGTCCAGCTTTTTCAGGAACTCCGTACTATCGCTGTTCTGGACAAGTGAAATATATTCCACCTCTACTTTGTCCTGCGACTGGTTGTAGGCCTGAACCGCCTGGTACGCAGGCTCCTCCGGTTTATTGGACTTAAAGGTGTAAAATTTGATCTTTTCTTTCTCCGCGGGTGTGTTCGCCTGGCTTGTCGCGGCCGGATCGGCGGCAGCCCCTTTGTCGCTTGCGGCCGGAGCGTTCCCTCCCCCGGAACAAGCGGTAACCGAGAACGTCAGCAGCAGGGAGGCCAACCATAGTGCAGGTTTCTTCATACCATTTCCCCCTTCATTTCATTGGTGCAATCTAATTATACTACCCTGCCGCCGTGCGTACCGTGTATAGTCTTGTGGTGCGGGTGTAGACATTTTTGACTTTGCCTGCGGCGAAAGTCCCGCTAAGCCGGGCCCCTTCGCTCATCCTTTGACCCCGCCGATGGAAATACCCTGGATCACCTGCTTCTGCAGGATCAGGAAAAGCACGAGCAGCGGGATAATGGCCGCAAGCGAAGCCATCATCATCACTGAAATCGTGGTTCCGAACTCCTCCTTGAAGAACTGCATGCCGAGCGGAATCGTATACAGATTGGTCGAATTCAGCATGATCAGCGGACCCTGGTAGTCATTCCAGGTCCAGATGAATTTGATGATGCCGACGGTGGCCAGAATGGGACGGCTCAGGGGCAGCATGACGCTCCAGAAAATACGGTAGAATCCGGCGCCGTCCAGCTCGGCCGCTTCCAATAGATCGTTGTGCACCCCGATCATGAACTGCCGCAGCAAAAAGGTGAAATAACTGGAGAACATGCCCATCAGAATGAGCGCGGCATGCGTATCGTAGAGTCCCATTTCCTTGATCATGATGTAGCGGGGAACGAGCGTCGCCTGCTCCGGAATCATCATAAAGGCCATCATGGCGCTGAAGACGAGGCCCCTCCCCGTAAATTTCAGCTTGGACAGCGCGTAGCCGGCCATGGCGGAGACGATGAGCGTTGCGAGCGTGGAGATCAGGGCGATTTTGACCGAGTTCATATAGAAGAGGCCGAAGGAGACATCCCCCATCCAGACGGTCCTGAAATTTTCGGCAAAATGCCAATCCTTAGGAATCCACTGAATCGGAAACGTCCAGACCTCTTTCTCCGTCTTGGCGGCGGCGGACATCATCCAGACCAGCGGCAGCAGGAAGAAGAACGAGAGCGCGCCGAACAGCGCTGTCAGTACGATAGGCCCAAGCTTGATTTTTCGTATCGTCATTTGCGCGAAGTCCTTTCTACATTAATAATGAACCTTCCGGCTCTGGGTGATCCAGGTCAGCGAAGTCACGAGCATAATGATCAGGAATAATATCCAGGACATGGCGGAAGCGTAGCCCATCCGGAAATGCTGAAATCCTTCTTCGTAAATTTGGTATACAATGACCGTGCTGGAGTAATTAGGTCCGCCGTTTGTCAGGAACTTGATCATATCGAACACCTTGAACGAAGAGATGATGCTGGTAATCGCCAGAAAAAAAGTCGTCGGCCCGAGCAGCGGCAGCGTGATCCGCCGAAACTGCTGGATGCCGGTCGCGCCATCGATAGTCGCAGCCTCGTAGAGCTCATCCGGGATATTGGTCATCCCCGCCATAAAAATGATAATCTGGTAGCCGAGCAGCTGCCAGATATAGATCACCATGATTGCGGCAAGCGACCAGCTCGTGTCCACCAGCCAGCGGGGCGGATCAGAGACTCCAAGCTGCATCAGCAGCTGGTTCAGCGGTCCCTTGGACGGATGATAGAGTGCCGACCACACCGCGGATACCGCGACTGTCGAACAAATATAGGGAACGAAGAACGCTACCTTGAAATAATTCTTGAAGTATAGTTTCTTGTGGATGATCGCTGCAAAAATAACGCCCATCAGCATCGTGGCCGGCACGGTGCCGGCAGTGAAGCCGATGTTGTTCTTCAGCGCCTTTAGGAACCTGTCGTCCCGGAACAGCTCGGCAAAATTATCGAGGCCGATAAACTTGATGGCGGACAGGCCGCCGACGAGGTTCCACTCGGTCAGGCTGAGGCCCAGGCTGAAGATGAGCGGAAACACAGCGAGGACGAGCATGCCGAGTACCTCGGGCGCGATGAACAGCCAGCCGGCTAGTTGTTCGCGCCTCCGGCGGGTCCAGTACGTTCTTTTTTCCGCAGCGGCGAGCTGCTTCTGTACGGTTGCATGATGGCTCATCTCACGTCACCCCTGTTCCCGGCGGCGGACATCTCGGGCAGATAGGCCCCTTCTTCCCGCAGGCGCTGCCGCAGCCGGCCGACGTTGACCGCATGCACATCGCCGTCCGCCGAGGCGGCGAGGGCTGCGGCCAATCCGGCGGCTTCACCCATCGCGAGGCAGACCGGCATGACGCGGACGCTGCCGAGTACCCGGCGCTCGCAGGAGATGGACCGCCCGGCCACAAGCACATTGCGCAGCCCACGCGGCGTCAGGCAGCGGTAGGGGATGCCGTGCGATTCGCCGGGTCCGTACAGCGTAATCGTCTGCGCCGAGCCCGCCTCGCTCTTCTCCTCCTTCTCGGTGCCGTGCACATCGATGAAGTAGCTGTTGCGGCAAATCTCGTCCTCGAAGCTCCGGCGGGAGACGTAGTCATCCACCGTCAGTACGTAGTCCCCGATGATACGCCGCGATTCGCGGGTGCCCATCAGCGTGCCGGTGCTGGCGACATAAGCATTGCCAAAAGAAGCCGGCTGGATCTCGGCCAGCATGTCGCGGTAGGCGGCGGCCATCTTCCGCCCCCGGATCAGCGCCTTGGATACGGAATGGGCATTCGTATTGTCCACCTGCCACAGATGGCCGGCGTTGAAACCGACGGCGCGCGGAGCGATTAGATTGTTGCAGAGATGCGTGTCCGGTACTTCCGGGTACCGGCCCGAGGCCACCGCTTCATGGATCGGGCTTTGCGGGTTCTCTTTATGGAGAAGCGGCCCGTTCAGATAAGCATATTCGTCCACATTGCCGAGGATGAAGCAGTGGGTCGCCGGCTGGAGGTCACCGGTGGCGCTGTCGCCTTTCCGGTACTCCGCTCCCGCCCAGGCGGCCACATCCCCGTCGCCCGTGCAATCGATATACACCGGCGCACGGAACGCCTGCAGCCCGCCCTTGTTCAAGGCGACAATCGCCGTCACATTTCCCTGCCCGTCCGTCTCCACCTCGGCCAGCGAGGTGAGGAACAATACGTCGGCGCCGGCCTCTGTCACCAGATTATCGTAGACGACCTTCAGCTTCTCCAGCTCGATCGGCACCCAATCGAGCGCCTCCGGCTTCACATGGGGCATTTGCGCCTTCAGCGTCTCGAACACCTTGCCCGCCAGCCCGCGGTAGACCATTTTCTCCTTATCCGAGAACGGGCACCATGCCGGGACTAGCCCCGATGTCCCCATCCCGCCTAGACTTCCGGTGGCCTCGATCAGCAGCGTCTTCGCCCCTTCCCGCGCGGCTGACGCCGCGGCAGTACATCCTGCCGGTCCGCCCCCGACAACGATCACCTCATAGGTTGTATTCAGCGGGATTTCCCTGCTCTTCAATTTGTAGCTATCCATGCGAGCCTCGCTTTCCCGGCGGATTCCCCGCTTCCGGCGGTCCGCCGCCTTTATTCGACCTCATTATATCAACCGGTGGTCCAAAATACGGTATAGCTCTCATACCGGTTGACGTGTATTTTTTTGACCTTGGGGGCCGGATTCTTGTCTAAGTAAAAAGCGCAAAAAAAGCAGGCATCATCTGCCTGCGTGGGGGGAAAACGAGATTGGGAATACTTAAGACCCGTGAGCGGGATGAAGAAGCTGCTAAATCCTTGATTGTTACAACGCGGTCTCGCTGATGATTTCGATGCAGCTACCCTTGTCCTTCATTTCCAGCGCTTTTTTAATTTTTCCGCCAAAATTGCCGTAAGCCCAATTCGCGCTTCCCTCCCCGCCGACAATCAGGTAGTGGACCGCTTTCGTAAGCCCTGGCACGCAGCTGCCTCCTCTCTGAACAATGAGCCGCTCCAGTTCCGCTTTCGTTCCCCGGATGAATGTACCGGTCAGACAACATACTTTTCCATTCAAATCGATCGATTCTTCCATGTCGGCGGCAATCTTCGGGTTCACATATCCTTCAATCAGCGAAAGCAGCGCCGACTCTTCCTCGGCGGTTATCCGGCCATCCTTAAGAATTTGCACCAGCGCTTCATAGATTTTATTGAACGGGTAGTTCCCGCTTAGTTCGCTATGCTGTTCCATCCAGCCTTTGAGCGCGTCGACCTCCTCCCGACAGATCAAACCATCGCCAATAATACCTTTCAGAATGCCGTACAGTACCTGCATTTCCAGAGTAAGACTGCTGAACAAGTTTGAAGACTCATGGGTCTTGATCCACTGCATGAGCTGCTTGAACTCCTTCTCCGTAATGACCTGATCCTCCAAAATTTGGTCGAGCACACGGTAGCATTCCGCGAAATGTTCCTGACGGCGGTAAGCTTTATACTCCTGCATCCAAGTCTCAATCGCTTTGTGCTCCTCCACCCGGATCAACTGATCGATTCCGATTCCATAAAGAATACCGTACAATTCATTCATCGCTTTCTGAAGCACGATCCCGTTGGCCTTTAGCGTCTCGTCGAACCGAAACGCTTGGACATCTCCGGGCAGCAAGCCATAATGTTGGGTCAACCAGACAAACAAGGACATGCAGGCTCGGGTGTCGTGCAGGGCATGATGATGCTCGGACAGTTCGATATTCAGCTCACGAGCTAAATCCGGCAGACGGTAGGAACGCGCCGGCAGATGTCTTTTGGCCTTCTCGCATGTGCAGAAATAGTTGAACTCCGGTATGGGCAAATCGTAATAGAGCAGTGCTTTACTGATGACCCTGAGATCGAACCGGGCATTATGGGCTACCGTTACAGCCGTTACCAGATACGGCTCAATTTTAGGCCATACCTGAGCAAAAGTCGGCTTGTCCTTCACATCGGCTGCCTTGATGCCGTGTACCGCCATATTCCGCTCGTCAAAACCGGCCTCCGGGTTAATCAAGTAGTAGCCTTCGAACTCAATAACCCCGTCTTGAACATGAATAATCGCCAGGGAACAGATTTTGTCATTCGAAGGATTGGGCGTTTCGACATCAATAAAGGTATAGCTGTTCGGATTCATGGATTTTCCCTTCCCTGTAATTATATGGTTCAACTATACCATAAGGATCAGGTCCGGTATGGGAAGTTTGACACAGAAAGCGAATGATTGATTCTTCCCTTAATAAAAAACAACCCATCGTATCTCCCTATGGAGTGACGATGGGTTAGCTAGATTGATATTAACGGTATACCAAATGCTTCCTGAACAAAGTTCATATCATGATCCCTTGACACAAGACCAAGCTGGTGTTCTAAAGAAGTGGCGATAATAATCGCATCCGGTGTTTTAAGCTTACGGCCTTTTGATCTTTGTTCTCTTCTTATGTCGCCGGCAAGCCGTGCAATGGGGGAGCTTACGTCGATGCATCTGCGGGTATTAAACAGTTTAATCCCCTGCAAGCGGACTTCAGAACTTAACCCACTGAACACTTCACACTCCGTAATAACGGAAAAATAGATGGACATCCGATCATCCCTGGCTTGTCGAACAAACTCCAATGCGGCAGGTTCAGCCGCAAGAAGAGCTATGGCAATATTCGTATCGAGTAAATAACCGTCCAATTAATTCCACTCATCCTCGCGCATTTTTTTGACATCCTCAGTCAATTGCTTCGCTTGTTCCGGAGTTAATACGCCGGCTGATTCAAGAATGTCATCAATGGAGTAGTCATCCTCAACTTGAATGGTTTCATTTTCCAAATTAATTTTAATTTTACTTTGCGTAATATTCATTTTGGCTAAAATGGAACGAATTTCCTTGGCCGTTTGTCTATCCATTTTTTTCGGTAGGGACATGTCGGAGACAGCCTCCTTCCAGTTTGCATTTTGACAACATTATAACATGCAGGCAACAGATAAAGAAGGAAACGAATTCACATTGATCGACACCGTCCCGAAGATCTTCGACTCACCCACTCTCACAGCAAAACACGCCTGTCCACAAACCGGACCGCCTAATGACATCGGTTTGCTGAACAGGCGGGAAAATCTGTGTAATCAAAATATGTCGACTCAGAATGCGCAATCTGCTGCAAGTATGGGCTTTCACTTGCTTAGCACCCGCCGCACTGACGTCAGCAACTCCCCGTCCTTGATCAGCCGGTACGCCGCTTCAATATCCACCGTCTGGATGCGGTCGGCATCCAGGAAAGGCACGGCGGTGCGGAGCAGCCGGTAGACCGCCTCCGTTCCCCGTCCCAGCTTAACCCCGCCGCGCAGGTCAATGGCCTGCGCGGCGTGAATGGCTTCAATCGCCAGCATATAGGTGAGCCGGTCAATGATCTCCCTTGTCTTGGAGACGACAAACGGCGCGTTGGTTCCGTGGTCCTCGATATCTCCCGCCAGCGACATGTAATCGGCGGAGGCCGGATTGCTGAGATGGCGGATTTCCGCATCCAGCGAAGAGGCCGTCTTCTGGACGGTGCCGAAGCCGATTGAGCGGTCCGCATCCGGCGTCAGAAAGCGGCTGAGGCCGGTAAAGGCCGGGTCTCCGAGCTTGAGGATGCGGTAGCAGGAGCTTTTGGAGACATGATGCAGGGCGCTGCCCAGCATCTCGAATCCCAGCGTCCAGACCACGGGATCAAAATTGGCGCAGGATAATATGCGCCGCTCTTCCGCCAGCACGCAGGGATTGTCATCCGGGCTGTTCAGATGAATCTCCAGCAGCTCCCGGGTATAGGCAAGCGCGTCACGGGCCGCGCCGTGGATCTGGCAGGCATCACGGAAGCTGAGCGGGTCCTGCAGGGAGTCCGGATTATACGCCTCCCACAGGCCACTGCCGGCCAGATTCTTGCAGACATTCGCCGCGCTGGCAAGCTGCCCCCGGAATGGACGCTTGCGGTGAACGGCTTCGTCCAGCGGGCTGACATTGCCGCGAATTGCCTCCAGCGACAGGGCGTATACCGTATCGGTGACTTCCAGTAATCCTGCCAGATCATGCAGCGCCAGCGCGCCGTTTCCGGCTGAGAGCGCATTGGAGCTGACGATGGCCAGCCCGTCCTTCGGCCCCAGCCGCAGCGGAGCCAGTCCAAGCTCCGCGAGCGCCTGCTTGGCCGGCAGGCGGCGTCCGCCAAGCTGCACCTCTCCTTCCCCGATCATCGCCAGACCCAGGTGGGCGATCAGGGTGATATCCGCGGCGCCCACCGAACCGCGCAGCGGCATAACCGGGTGAAGCCCCAGATTGAGGAAGTCGGCGTAGAGCGCAGCGATTTCCGGCTGCGAGCCGGTGGCTCCTGAGAGCAGGCCGTTCAGCCGGGCGAGCATCGCCGCCCGGACCACCTCCTCCGGGGCCTCGGGCTTGACCCCCGCGCTGTGGGACAACAGCAGGCTGCGGTTGTAATCTTCATACAAGCCGGGAGAAATGACTTTGTCTTTATTCCAGCCTACGCCCCGGTTCAACCCATATACGGGCAGTCCTTCTTCTGCCAGCTCGAAGATTACCTGCCGCGCCTTCTCTAGCCGTTCCCAGGCGCTTGGCGCGATTACAACTTCCCGGTTGCCCCGGGCAACGCTGTCCACATCGGCCACACTAAGACCGGTTCCATCCAGCACCAGAGCACTGCCGGAGACCGGGCGGCTTCTCTCAGCCATGAACCTGCTTCTCCTTGCCGAAGGCGTAGCTCTGGAGGTCGATCCCCAGCACCTCTTCCACTTCGGGATAGACGCTCGGGTCCTTGACGCTGGAGCTGAGCGGAACATTCGATTTGTCGATGGCAAACACGGCAATCTCCTGTCCTTCCTTCAGATCCCCCACGCTGACCGGACGGCCTGTGGCCAAATCAATGGTCGTAATGACATCGGGGAAGGTGGTCAGCCGTGTGCCCGACCGGTCGTCCACGGCCATATATTCGTTCATCACGTGCAGGATCAGCGAATTCCCCGGAATTTCCACTTCAATGGTGCCAATATCAAAAGCGCCGGAATAGCTCACATTTTTCTTCGTTACCGTACCTTTGCCGACAATTTTGCCCTTTGTATGGCGCACGATCGTGTCAAGCACCGCCTCCGCGCCGTCCGGCTCGGCCGCTAGGATCGCCCGTCCCAGCTCAATCGCAATCGAGATACCGCCCAGCGCGGCATGCTCCTTAATATATTTCGCCGGGAGCGGATGGCGCGCTGCGGCGATAAAGCCGCCGGCCATGTCCGATGCGGTGCGCAGAACGTTCGAGGTCCGCGCCGGGGTCCCTTTGACAACCAGCTCAATGTAGCTGCCCAGCTCCGGCTTGCCGCCAGCAACCGCCTGGACCGTCTCGTAATCAATGGACGAGGCGAGGCCGAGCGAGCCCATTTTGCCGGTGGGATGGGCGCGGATGTCTCCGGTAGCGTCCACAACGACAAGGCCGAGCGCGGCCGCCGGCAGCCAGCCGTTGATCGTGCTGGACATGCCGTTCTGCGGCGTCATGACGCCGGCAATTTTGCCGTCATAGTGGTCGATGACGAGCTGCACGGCTTTGATATAATCTTTGCCGAGCATCTGCCAGTCCCGGCCCGCCGGTGCGCCGATAGCCGTACACGTCAGAATAACAGCGTTTTCCGGCAGCTCATCGACCGACACCAGCTTCGGACGGCCCACGCTTAGCGCGGCGTGACCGATATCCAGGCCGTGGTCCACCCAACCGCCCCCGCCGCTGGCAAATACGGAACCGCCTCTAACCGCGGCGTTTACATCATCTCTCGTTAACTCTCTCATTTACTCCAGTCTCCTTCTGCGGCAAGCCGGGCGCAGCGGCACGAAAGGCATTCATTCGCCTATTTCCAGCGCTTTTCCGGCTCGTCGCCGTTATTTTTTGCACACGTATCCGTGGGCCAACTGTCAGCCGGCACAACGATTAGTCCACCAACTGTCGGCCGGATAAAATTTAGTCCGTCAAAATTTCTTCGTGCCTGCCGGTATCGATTCTTGCGATGCCTTTGCGTTCCACCTCGTCCAGCGACTCCTCGTATCCGGCATCCGCATAGCGGAGCACGCCCAGTCCGGTATCGTTATCGAGGGCGGTCCGCAGGCGCAGGTCGCTTTCCTCCTTGCCGTCGGCGACAATGGTGACGCCGGCGCTCGTCATGTACCCCGCATATCCTCCGCCCCCGGAATGAATGGCCACAAGATCGGCCATGGAGGAGCAGTTCAGCATCGCGTTCAGCAGCGGCCAGTCGGCAATCGCGTCGCTGCCGTCCTTCATCCGCTCGGTCATGATGTTCGGGTGGGCCATGGCGGCCGCATCCAGATGGTCCCGCGAGAACGCCACCGGACCGCTCAGCTTGCCTTCACGAACCATCTCATTCACGGCCAGCGCCAGCCTGCTGCGATCGCGGTGGCCGAACCAGCCAATCCGGGCAGGTAGCCCTTCGACCGGTACGTGAATGTTCGCCAGCTTGATCCAGTTCGACACGATCTCGTTGTCGCTGAATTCGCGCAAAATATATTCGTCAATCGTCCGGATGTCCTGCGGGTCGCCGCTGAGGGCGATCCAGCGGAAAGGGCCGATGGCCCGGGCGAACAAGGGCCGCAGGAAGGCTTCGGTGAAGATGTCGATGTCAAAAGCGTTAGCGACGCCATACTTCACCGCCTGCGAACGGATATTATTGCCGTTGTCGAAGACAACCGCGCCGCGCGCCTTGAATTCCAGCATCGCTCCTACCTCGGCCGCAATCGACGCTCCGGCGGCTTCTTGAAGTCCGGCGGGGTCCTGCTTGCGGGCCTCCGCCGCAGTGGCGGGGGTATAGCCACTCGGAATATACCCGTAGAGCAAATCATGCGCGGAGGTCTGGTCCGTCACAATATCCGGCAGCACTCCGCGCGCCAGCAGCTCGGGATAGACGTCGGCGGCATTGCCGAGCAGGCCGACCGACAGCGCCACTCCGCTTCCTTTCGCTTCTTCGATCCAGGCCAGCGCTTCGTCCAGGCTTGCGGTCTTGCACTGCAAGTACCCCGCCGCAATGCGCTTGTCGATCCGTTCCTCCGCGACCTCCACGCATAAAATCGTCGCGCCCGCCATCGTTCCGGCCAGCGGCTGGGAACCGCCCATACCGCCAAGGCCGGCGGTCAGAATGAACCGGCCTTGCAGGCTTCCGCCGAAATGCAGGCGGGCGATGCTCTGAAATATTTCATACGTTCCCTGAATTACGCCCTGGGAACCGATGTACTGCCAGGCGGCAGCGGTCAGCCCTCCCCAGATGATCAGGCCCTTGTCCTGCAATTCATAGAAGTTCTCGCTGGTCGCCCACCGGCCTACCAGATTGCAGTTCGCCATCACAACGAGCGGGGCCTGGCGGTGCGTGCGGAAGACGCCGATCGGTTTGCCCGATTGAATGACCAGTGTCTCGTCCTCTTCCAGATTCTTCAGCGTGTCCACAATGGCCCTGTAGGACGGCCAGTTCCGCGCCGCTTTGCCCAATGAAGCATAGACGATCAGTTCCTTCTGGTTCTCGCCGTTCTCCAGCACATTCTCCAGCATCCGCAGCAGCGCTTCCTGCCGCCATCCTTTACAGCGAAGTTCTCCTCCTCTTGCCGCAGTAATTCTGCTCACGGCTATCCCATCCTTTCTGTTTCAATCTCTCTCCGCGCTTAAAAACTTGCCTGTCATCCAATCCCAGAACCGATTGCAGTCGATATCAACCGCAGCGCTCACATTCGGTTCTTTTCCCGTAACGTTGTTGAAGTCGGCAACGGTCATGCCCCGGGTTACCGTCCCTTCGGTCTCCACCGTCACTGCATATTGGTTCAGCGTAACGAGCCCGGGAACGACCAGACTGGCCAAAGCGATGGCATCATGGACATTCGGCGGGTCAAAGCCGTACTGCTCGCAGCGGCGCAGCATAAAATCGAAAATCCGGGCGGCAAGGCCGGCAAATTTGTTGTCCAGCCGCTTGACGGTTTCCACAACCGCAAGCGGAAGCTGCGGTTTCAGCGTCACATCCAGCCCGACCATGACCAGAGGAATGCCGGACTCGAACACGATTTTCCCAGCGTCCGGATCGACATACAGATTGAACTCGGAAGCCGCGGTCATGTTGCCGCCTCTGAGCGCGCCGCCCATAATCGTAATCCGCTTGATCAAATGGACAATATCCGGGTAACGAATGATGGCCTCGGCAATATTGGTAAGCGGGCCGACGGCCACAATTTCAAGCTCGCCTTGCATCCGAGCGGCATGCTCATAGATGGTGTCAGCCGCATCCTTCCCGTAAAATGACCGGTTCGACTTCGGCACAGTCACATCGCCGAGTCCGGCCCGGCCATGACTGATCGCGGTATGCAGCTCCTTGTTAAGCGGCTTCGCCGCACCGACCGCAACAGGGATATCAAAGCCAAGATAATCCACAATATTCAGCGTATTGCGGCTTGTCAGATCGACTCCGACATTTCCGGCGACGGCGGTGAATGCTTTGATATCCAGCACCTCCGTGCTCATCAGCGCGCAGATAATGGCAATGGCATCGTCTGTGCCGGTATCGACATCCATGATTAAAGGAATTTTGTTCATGAGAATCTGCCCCCGGCTTTACGCCGCCTCCTTTTTTCGCAAATGCTGTTCGCCGCGCGCCCGTTTCATCGCCCGTTTTTCAAAGAATAATAGAATCCGGTTGGCAATTAGGGACAGGGCCGAGGCCAGAATCGTTCCCCATACGATCTTGTATGCGAAATTCATGCGGAGACCGTCAAACAGCAGCGTGCCAGACCTCCCGCACCAATCATGGCCGCGATCGTCGCCATCCCGATAGAGGAAATGACCGCCAATCTGAGGCCGCCGAGCAAGGCAGGCATGACAAGCGGCAGCTGCACTTTGAAGAATAGCTGCGAAGCGCTAAGACCCATCCCTCGCCCCGCTTCCAGCATGAACGGATCGACCGATCTAAAACCTGCGAGAATATTTCTCACCAAAATAAATTGGGTATAGACGACCAGCACGGTAACGGCTGTGGGGATGCCGAGCCCGAGAAGCGGGATCAGGATCGCAAAGAAGGCAAGGCTGGGAATAGCGTACAGCGCTCCAAGCACAGCCAGTACAATCGTTGACAGCTTGTGCGAACGGTAGAGTGCAAGGCTGAGCGGCACGGCGATAATGATCGAAATAAGCAGTACGAGCGTAACGATTTGCAGGTGCTCAAGCGTCATCGCGAGCATTTTGTCACCATATTTGGTGAAGTAGGCCAGAAAATCAGCGATGGATTGGAGCATGAATGTTCACCTTCTCACCGTCTCGGCTTGGGGCATCCGTCTGCACCCTGTCAGCTTGTGATTGCAGCAGCCCGTTTAACTGATCCCAGACGATTTCGCCTACCGGCTGACCATCCGCATCCGTCACAATGATCGATTTCCTGCCGCTTTCAAAAAACTTGGACAGCACACCATCGAGAAACTCTTCCCTGCCGATATAGATATCCGAATCATCCAGGGTTCTTGTTAACGGCTGCGCCGCGGTTTCTGCTTTCAGAATCTTGAGCCGGTTGATGATATTCTCGGAAGCTACCAACTGCGCAACAAATTCATTGGCCGGGTGAAAAAGAATATTGTACGGCGTGTCAAACTGCTGGACTTTCCCCTGGTCCATAATGATGACTTTGTTGCCGAGCTTAAAGGCTTCATGAATATCATGGGTGACAAAAAGTATCGTTTTGTTCAGTTTTGTCTGAATACGTATCAGTTCATCCTGCAAATTCTGTCTTGTGATCGCATCAATCGCGCCAAACGGCTCATCCATCAGCATGACCTGAGGATCGGCAGCCATGGCCCGCGCCAGCCCGATTCGCTGCTGCTGCCCGCCGGATAGCTGCGAAGGATACCTCTTCCTGTAGCTCTCGCCCGGCAATCCCACCAGTTCCAGCAGCTCGTCCACGCGGGCATTGATTTTCTCCTTGCTCCAGCGAAGAATTTTGGGCACGGTAGCGATGTTGTCCGCCACGGTCATATGCGGGAACAGCCCGATTTGCTGGATGACATAGCCGATTTTTCTCCGGTAGTCCTCCACCTTCAGCTTTTTGATATTTTCGCCATAGAAGCGGATTTCGCCCGAAGTGCTTTCATGGATCCGGTTGACCATTTTTAACAGCGTGGTTTTCCCGGAACCCGACGTTCCAAGTATCGTGACAAAATCACCCTCATTTACGGTAAGACTGACACCCGACACGGAGTCGGCCTCCGCATGGGGGAACCTTTTTCTTATATTTTTAAATTCAAGCGCTATCCTGCTCACTGAAGATCAACCCCTTTCCACCAAGAAAAAATGAAAACCACTACCCGAACGATACGTGGTTTTCATTTCCTATTGGGTTCGTAATCTTATTTGTCCGCTGCCGCTTTCACATCGGCTTTGATGGTCTCGAAATAGTCGCCCGCGACTTCTTCATACTCTTTTTTGTCGATATCGACGGCGGCGTTGAGCTTGATAATCGTAGGGTTGTCAAGCTTTGCCGACACGGCATTCAGGATGGTCGCCACCTTCGGCGAATCCTGTACTACGCTCTCTCTGACCACCGGCGCTACATAATAAGGAGGCCACAGATGTTTGTCATCATCCAGCACGACGAACTGCGGATCGACCAGCGAGCCCTCTGTCGTGTAGGCCACGGCCAGATCGGCCTCGTCATTTTTAAGCACCTGATACTTGATGCCGTCGTCATAGACCTTTGAAGATTTGAAGTTGAACTCTCCGTAGACTTTTTTCAGGCCGATCAGTCCATCCTCGCGTTGATCAAACGAACCGTTGGAGGCATATCTGATTTTGTCCGCATTCTTCTGCAGATCGGAAATCGTCTTGATGCCGAATTGATCCGCTGCTTTCTTGGTGATAACCAGACCTTGCGAGTCATTGATATTGGCCTGATCGAGCAGATCGAGCTTGAACTTGTCTTTGTATTCGGCTGCAACCGTGTCGTACACTTCCTTGGCGTCAAACAATGCCGGTTCCTTCAAAATAACCGTTAACGCCGTTCCGGTGTATTCCGGGTATAAATCGATGCTGCCTTTCAGCAGCGCCTCGTGAGGCCCTTGCCCGCTGATATTAAATTCTCTCTTCACCGAAAATCCGTTGTCTTCAAGCGCCTTTGCATAAATTTCCGCAAGAACGAGCGACTCCGTGAAGTCTTTGGAGCCTACCGTAATTTCTGGGCCGCTTGCGCTTCCCTTGGAGCAGCCGGCGAGCGAGAGCAATGCAGAAAGGACGATAATGGCCAGCAACGAAGTGGTGAATATGGACTTTAAGGATTTTTTCATATGGATTTTCTCTCCCCAACTAAAAATATTTATCAGTTCTGCCCTATATAAGCTGAACTTAAGATTTTTCCATCAGATATCAGTCGTAACTACGAGGAATGTTTGGACTTCCGGCCGCTGTTGTCTCCAGATTTCTTGATTTATACCGCTCTCTGCGGATGAAATCCGGAGACAAAGGCGATCGCTATCGCTCCTACAGTTCCAAACTTCCCCTTCGTTGCTCCTTACCCTGATGCCATTTTTCAAGTTCATCTTATATAGCAAACTTTCCAGCCTTTCAATCTTGCAGCCGCCCAATCTCAGTTCAGCCACAAATGTCGCGTAAGTCTCTTCTGGGTAATGGCTAGAATTACGTCCGCCGCTATGGACAGGATCGCTACCGACAACCCCCCGACAAGTAAAATGGCTTTACTCGGCAGCCGGAGCCCGATGATGATCAGCTCCCCAAGACCGCCGGAGCCGATGTAAGCGGCCAATGTTGCGCTCGCAATCACTTCCACCGCAGCCGTTCGTATTCCCGTGATAATCATGGGAAAAGCAAGCGGAAATTCAACCGTGAACAGAATCCTGCGCGGGCTCATCCCCATCCCTTTGGCCGCCTCGATAACCGAAGGATTGATCCCCGTGAAGCCAATGCTCGTGTTGATCAAAATCGCCGGAAAAGCAAGCAGCGTCAACGCAAATATGGCGGGAGCCAGCCCTGTTCCGAGCACCGGCATCATCACGACGAGAACGGCGAGGCTCGGAATCAGACGAAAAATGTTAAACAGTCCCTGGACCGGCTGGGACAGCTTCAAAAACTTGGCGCACAGTACCCCGAGTGGAACAGCGATCAGTATGCCAATGGTTACAACCGCAAGACTGATGCCGATGTGCGTCAGTACGGCTTTAAGATAGACGTCGTGATTCTTGGACAGATATTCGAGTATTCCGTCAATCAATCCGGGTCACCGCCTTCAAAATAAAATGTCGAAAGCAGAATGTGCCGCTTGCCGGTGAAGGTTGGAGCGTCAACATCGCCCGGTTCCCGGGATGTTCAGACGAAGAGGCAGGATGGATTTCATAGCTGTAGAACACCTCACAAATATGTAGTATTCAAATCAATATAATATGAATTAGGGTGAAGATAAATCACAAACACCATGAGATGCTTGTGATAAGCGTCTGGGAATTTGGCTTGATACGAATAATTCATTCATGATCAAGGATTAATTATTAATATGTGATAATCGAAATCCACATTTCAATATTATTATTCATTACATGATTTTGTCAACTATTAATTCTAGTATTTTCGTCGGAATTTAAAATATTAATATTCAGCCCCCATCCGCCGCGACAATTCGGCCGCAGCCAGCTTCACCGCCTCAATGATAACTCCTTCCCGCTCCGGGCTGCAGCGGAAGCTTGGACCGGCCACGGACAGGCTGGCTACCGCATGGGCGTGACCGTCCGTAATCGGGGCAGCAATGGCGAATACATCGGGGTCCACCTCGCCTTTGGTGATGATATAATGGTCAGCCCGGGCCGCTTCCAGCTCCGCTTTCAGACGCGCTATGTCCCCGGCATCCTCAATAGTCTGAAAAATCCGCTGAGCGACCTTGTCGCTCTCAAAAGCAAGGATACATTTGCCTGAAGCGCCCAAATGCAGCGGCAGAATGCGTCCATTCTCGATGGAGAACTGGATCAGGCTGTTGCTTTTGACATTCTGGATGCATACGGCATGATTGCCGGTCCGCACGAACAGCACCGACGTTTCCTGCACCTTCTCCGTCAACTCTTCCATAATCGGCAGCGCCAGGGGCAGCAGGTCACGCTGAAACTGAAGGTTGAGGCTTCTTGCCAGATCCAGAATCCGCAGTCCCAGGGCGATCCGGCTTCTTCCCCTTCTCTCCACTATTCCGTTCTGCTCCAGCGTCTGGAGAAACCGGTACGTGCTGCTCTCCGGTATCGAGACCTTCTCGGCAATCTCGCTGACCGTAAGCGTATCGCCGGCTTCCGCCAAGGCGAACAGGATATCCAGCGCGCGGCTGAGCGTTTGTGTTCCGTTCATTTTCTGCACCTTCCAACGACTCCCCTATTGTCCATTGCAATCATGTCTCGCGAATTTGAAAAAAAGACCTCCCGCATTCGGAGGCCGCTGAAAAAGTCAGAACAATCAAATTTCGAAGATTAATTTATACAGATCTTGAACATGGTTCATGACGCTTCATCTTCTATCCCGTATGCAATCTTGCCAACAATTATAGCATACTCACTTAATATCAAGAAGGAAAGGCCCCACAAATGGCTTGTCCGAGCGGTCTATTTTCCATTGACCTTTCCTGCATACACCTTAATGGCCGCATTCCCGGCATCAAGAACCGACGAGCTTCCACTGAACATTTCAAAGAGTATTGTTGATTGTTTTGAAGATAATCAGAGAGTAAGATAGATTCATACAAATGATCAACGCGTTGTTCATTAATGCTTGCATTAAAAAAGACTGAGAGGTATTCAAAATGACAATAAAAGGTGATATGAAAGCTGTCAGAATTCATGAATATGGCGGCACCGAGGTTATTCGTTATGAAGTGACTCCTATCCCTGAAATAGACCAAGATGAAGTATTAATCAAGGTGGTTGCGACTGCATTTAATCCTGTGGATGCAGCGATTCGAATGGGAGCGCTGAAGAACATTTTTCCTCATCAGATGCCGTATATCCCGAATGTCGAAGCATCCGGCGTCATTGAAAGCATCGGCGGGGCCGTAACAAACTTTAAACCGGGTGATCCCGTCTTTGTCTTTCTGGATATGACCAAAGACGGTGCCGCTGCCGAATATGTCGTGACCAAAGCTGAAAATGCCGCTCTTGCTCCTAAGAGTATTGATCTCCAAGATGCTGGCGCAATTCCTGTGGGGGCTTTAACGGCTTGGCAAGGATTGTTCGACCATGGCAAGCTTCAAGAAGGCCAGCGTGTACTGATTACCGCAGCCGCAGGCGGAGTCGGATCTTATGGCGTTCAACTGGCCAAGTGGAAGGGTGCACATGTAATTGGCACAGCTTCGGAAGCGAGCTTCCCGCTTCTCCAAGGGCTTGGGATCGATCAGATTATTGACTATAAGCATGAGGCTGTGGAGGAAAAAGTAAGCGAAAAGCTGGACCTGATTCTCAATCTTGCTCCGGAAGGCCCGGCGGAATTGAATAAGTGGCTGCCCTTGCTGAAAGAGGGGGGGATTTTTGTATCGACCACAAGTCCGGCGGACGCTGAACTTGCCAATCGTTCGGGTGTCCAGACGATCCGAATGTTTGTGGGGCGCAATGCCGGACAGCTTACGCAAATTGCCGCATTGGTAGACGAAGGGCGAATTAAGCCCGTAATTACCGAAAGAGTAAAGCTTGACGATCTGGCGCTGATTCACAACAAAAGTCAGGCAGGAAAAATCCGGGGGAAAGTATTGATTAACTTGGATTGGCGGCAGTAATGGCGTGAAAGAAGACAATTCCTCCCCTTGCGGCAGATGGCGGCCGGGCTCATGATTAGTTGAGCTTGACCGCCGCTCTGCCGCAAGGGGTGATTTATCTAAAAGGCTGAAAGAAGAGTAATTTGATATAAATTACGGCTATTTGTTCCGGGGAATAAGGCGGGTTCTGGTTTAACCACTCCTCCGTGACACCAAGAAATACGGATACCGAGAAAGCGGTCAAATATTCTTTCGGGATCGAAGGGTTATTTTCAAAAGTATGGTGGTTGAACAGCTTCTTATAGAAGCTTTCGCTCACCACCTCTTTCATTTTGCCCGGGAAGCCGGATTCTCCTTTGGGACCTAACAGCAATCGGATTAAGCCCCCATGCTCATGCAGATATTGGAATATGCAAACGAATGGAGCATAGGGCTGTTCATCTAAATAGGTTTGCTGAAGCTCAACCGAAGAGATATCCACTACCATGACCTTCTGCAAGCCATCCAGAATCTCCGTTTGAATTTGTTCCATTAAATCATATTTATCTTTGTAGTGGAGATAAAATGTTCCTCGATTTATCCCTGCACTTGCAGTTAAATTCCGGACAGACACCCCGCCGAAGCCCTCTTTCTCAACTAAACGGACGAAGGTTTCCTTGATTAGCTCTTTGGTGCGGGCCGCCATTGCATCATGTTTATTCTCAGGCATGGTGTTTAAGCCTTTCTATAGATATGTTGTCTTTGATGTCACTAACATATCATATTATTTCCATTAAGCATAACCCGGCACTTCGGCGGCATCTCCCGCAGATGTACAACGAAACCGGACAGCAGGTTTACTCACTGGTTAACTGTCCCACGTTCGTTTCAGGGGCATGTATTACTTGAGACGATGTTTTTTTATAGTTAGAGAGATAAGTATCCCGATCAGAATTCCAATTGCAGCGGCATACATCGTGATGCTGGTTCCACTAACCATCGCATGCTTTTGCAGATGTTGTCATGATCATTCACTCCTTCAAATTATTTTCGAAACGTTCGGTTTATAAGTGAACCTTAATGCATTCGTTCCTGTACTGTCAACCTTTTTTCGCCAACAAAAAGAACCGGCATTTCATCCAGGGCATTTGCAGAGTAATTGCACGGCTTTTGCCAGCCATTACTTACATACAGCACGCTCTGGCGGGAATACTTGACATCAATCATGCAAAATGATATTTTCCATATATGTACCGAACGTTCCAGAATGATAAGCGGAGTCCATCCGCATCCAATAAGGAGGAATTCATATGGCAACAGGACGGCCGCGCACCTTCGATAATACCGAGGCGTTGAAGAGTGCGCTTCAGGTGTTTTGGGAAAAAGGTTATGAAGGCGCCTCCCTTTCGGATTTAACCGAAGCGATGAAGATTAACCGGTCAAGCCTCTATGCCACTTTTGGCAGCAAGGAACAACTATTTAACCAGGCGCTTGATCTTTACTTTGAAGGTCCGCCGAAGCTGACAAGCGCGGCTTTTAACGAGCCGACGGCCCGCGCCGTTGTCGAAAAGCTCTTGAATGTTACTGCCGACTTCGTAACAAATCCTTCTTACCCGAAGGGTTGTCTGACCATTCGCGGAGCCATTGCTTGCGGAGAAGACGCGGACATGATTCGCCAAGAGCTTACGTCGCGCCGGGTGGAGACGGAAATGGCTTTGCGCCATCGCTTTGAACAAGCGGAGTCTGCCGGCGACCTGCCTGCCGGCTCTAACCCGGCGGCGCTTGCCCGCTATATCATGACCATCTCCGAAGGCATGTCCATTCGGGCTGCGGATGGCTCAACCCGCGACGAATTACAGGATGTGATTGAGCTTACGATGAAGGCTTGGCCATCATAAGCAGTCATATCCACTATCCCCTGCTTGTCTCTAAAAACATTCATCATTGGAACATACCCCCATTGAACAATCGGTGGGGATGCACGTTCCCTTGATGAATGTTTTTTTATTTTCTCACTTTTTTTATTTTCCCTCTTGACAATTCATTTTCCCTAAGGTTATAGTTAGCACATAGTTTTGAACCGAACGTTTCAAAACAAAAACTTGAGGAGGTTTTTATGATGACAACAACAACAAATTCTTTATCTGGAAAAGTGGCACTGGTAACTGGAGGGTCCCGAGGCATTGGAGCAGCCATCGTAAAACGTCTGGCAAATGACGGCGCGGCAGTAGCTTTCACCTACGCCAGCGCGCAGCAAAAAGCGGAAGAATTGGTAAAAGAAATTGAAGCGTCCGGCGGACGCGCGCTGGCCCTTCGCGCCGACAGCGCAGACGCCATCGCTGTGAAAGGCGCCGTTGCCGAAACGGTAAAAGCTTTTGGCGGCATTCACATTCTGGTTAACAATGCCGGACTCGCAAACTTGAAGCCCTATGATCAATTTGCCATCGAAGAATTCGATCGCATGGTTGCCGTCAACGTCCGCGCCGTGTTCGCAGCAGTGCAAGCGGCAGCTCCTCAAATGGGCGAAGGCGGACGCATCGTCAATATCGGCAGCATCAACGCCGACTTCAATCCGTTTCCGGGCAACAGCCTCTATGTGATGTCCAAGGCGGCTGTCGCCGGACTTACCCGGGGCCTCGCACGCGATCTGGCTCCGCAAGGCATTACCGTTAACAACGTGCAGCCGGGACCGACCGACACCGATATGAATCCGGCCGACGGTCCTTACGCCCCGGTTGTCTCCGGCATGATTCCGGTCGGCCGTTACGGTACGGGCGCGGAAATCGCCGACATGGTAGCTTATCTGGCTACACCGGGAGCCGCCTTCGTAACCGGCGCAACCATTAATGTAGACGGCGGAACCACAGTCTGATTCTTGGTCCAAGCTTGAAAACCAAAACCCAAATTTGAGAGGAGAATTTATATGTCTATTGGAATTATTGGTGCCGGTGAAATCGGGCAAGCCTTTGCCAAACAAGTCGTTAAAGCAGGTTATGAGGTTTTCTTAAGCAACAGCCGCGGACCGGAATCGCTTGCTCCGCTGGTAGCCAAACTCGGGGGCAAGAGCAAAGCCGTTACCGTTCGGGAAGCCGCAGCCGCCGATATTGTGTTTATTGCCCTGCCTTGGAAGCATCTGAAAGAAGCGGTTGCCGATTTGCCCGAATGGAACGGACGTATCGTGATCGATGCGATGAACCCGATTATTACTCCTGAATTCATCGTGGCTGATCTTGGAGGAAAAACATCAAGCGAGGTGGTATCGGATCTTGTTCCCGGCGCAAGGGTGGTCAAAGGATTCAATACACTGACTCCCGCTGTGCTCAGCTCTGACCCACAAATTGTCGGACGCCGCGTCATCTTCATCTCCGGCGACGATGCCGCCGCCAAGGCTGAAGTCACTCGTATGAACGATAAAATCGGATTCGCCACCATTGATCTGGGCGGTCTCGCTGACGGCGGCAAATTGCATCAATTTCCGGGAGGTGATCAAATTGCCATAAGTCTCGTCAGGGGGCGGTGTCCAAGGAACACAGGTCATGCGGTATGGCTGGTGACCCGAGTCTCCCTGGACACCCTCGCTGCCGAAGTTTACATATTAAAAGATGAACAATGGAGCATGAGAGCTATGGTTTATTATGAATCCCCTCAAGCCGAGAAGACTGGTTTCCCAAAACTGGGTGAAGCGGGCCTCGGACATCCAATACTGCGCCGTCATTGGGGCGGAGAAAGTCGTCGCCAAATCAAGCTTAAACCGGATTGTCGGCACCATCGACGAGTTCCCGTACGAGTTGCAGTTTTTTCAGCATAGGGAAGATGCGGTTAACTGGCTGGCAAAAATCGCAATGCTTAAGAAGCGATTTTATTCACCGGCTTTAATTCTGTATTCAGTTTTTTTGATTTTGACAAAATGATCGTTATTACAAATCCCGATACAAAAGAAATCAAGACGGCAATTAAAAAGTTCAGCACACTGCCAGCTTGAATACTGACAAACCCGATCAGTCCAGCAGGTCCGGGGGCTGCGTTTAAAATGTGATTGAATGCTACAAAGGCACATCCAAAAGCTGAACCGATCATAGCGGCATAAAATGGATATTTCATTTTCAGGTTAACGCCAAACATCGCGGGTTCCGTAATGCCAAGCAGGGCGGAAATTCCGGAAGAAACCGCAATGCTTTTCATTTTTTCGTCTTTTGTCAGCAGCATGGCCGCAAATGTCGCGCCTCCCTGGGCAACATTATTGCATGAAACAAGTGCCAGTAAAAACGAACCGCCAGCAGCAATTAACTGAATGTCAATCGGAAGAAGACTATGGTGCATACCCGTTAATGTCAAAGGAGATAAAATCAACCCAAAAACGGCTCCTCCAAAGAAACCAAGTGTATCATACAGCCAAACCATTCCATCAGCCAAAAGATTCCCGGCAGATCTCATTATACCGCCAACTACAGTAAACGTAAGAAAGCTTGTGATAAATACCGTTAATAACGGAGTTAATAAGTTATCAAGAAAAGACGGAACAATCTTACGTAAATTTTTCTCGACTCGCGCCAGGATAAATGAAGCAGCTAAAACAGGAAACACGGTTCCTTGATAGCCCACTTTTTCAATTTCAAGTCCAAAAACATTCCATACCGGCACTTTATTATTCAAAATAGCTTGCCCGTATCCATATGCATTTAAAAGATCCGGGTGCACCATGATCATTCCCATGACAGCTCCTAAATAAGGGTTTCCTCCGAACATTTTTGTTGCGGAGAATCCTATTAATATCGGCAGGAACACAAACGCTGCATTAGCAAACACATTGATCATGTTCGCAAGATCGGTTATGTTCGGGTACACATCAACTAAAGACCTATCTTTGAAAAATAATCCGCTGGATGTCAGAACGTTGTTGATACCCATCAATAAACCGGCGGCTACCAGTGCCGGGATAATCGGGACAAATACGTCGGACAACAATTTCACCAGCCTTTGGACCACATTCATTTTATTGTCGGCTTCTTTTTTAACCTCATCTTTACTAGATTCTTTAATACCTGCTAATTCAACAAAAGCGTGGTACACTTCATTGACCGTACCAGCACCGATAATAACCTGATATTGTCCTCCATTGCTGAAGTGGCCTTTTACAAGATCAATATTTGACAGTTCTTCTGTCTTGACAATGGATTCGTCTTTTAACACCAACCGAAGGCGGGTCGCGCAATGCGCAGCACTGATAATGTTCTCAGATCCGCCAACGGCAGCTAGAATTTGCTGTGAAGCTCGTTCGAATTTGTGGTTAGTCATTATTCTGATCCCTCTTTCAGATGATTTCATATATAATGGCTTCATACGGACGCAATGTGATGTTTTTTAAATCGCTGCTCGAGTGGCTGTAGTTGCTGATTAAAATGTTTACGGCTGAATGACTTTCGGGAGAGTAAGAAAAAGTGGCTTCCGGTTCGTAAAAATTGCATACAATAAGCAGCTTTTTGTTTTCGAGTATCCGTTCGTAAGCATAAATATTGGGTTCCGAATCAAGAAGACGATAGGTCCCATAAATAAGTGTGTAATTTTGTTTACGAATCTTGATTAATTTTTGATAATGATAAAAAACAGAATCCGAATCATATAAAGCGCTTTCTACATTAACAGAAGGATAATTGGGATTAAGCTTCATCCATGGTTTTCCTGAAGAAAATCCTGCATTTTTTGCATTCGACCATTGCATTGGGGTTCTGGCATTGTCTCTTGCTTTCATATAGAGCGATTCCATGATGTCTTCTTCGCTAAAACCGGCTGCTTTTCGTTCTTTATAAATATTTTGAGTTTCAATATCCATATAATCTTCTATGGACTCAAAAGCAGCATTTGTCATGCCGATTTCTTCTCCCTGGTAGATATAGGGGGTTCCTTTCATTCCATGTAATAAAGTGGCCAACATTTTGGCAGACTCCACCCTATATTCACGGTCATTCCCCCATCTCGATACAATGCGGGGCAGGTCGTGATTGTTCCAAAATAAGCTGTTCCAACCCTCTTCGTTTAAAGCATATTGCCACTTGCTTAACACTTGCTTTAGTTCATTGAGCTCTAGCTTTTTCAAATCCCATCTTTGTTTGCCCGGAATTTTATCTAGCTGAATATGTTCAAACTGAAAGATCATGCTCAATTCCTTGCGTTTGGGGTCAGAGTACAGTTTCCCGTCTTCAGTTGTCGCGCCCCACGCTTCTCCAACCGTTAACAAATCTTTGGTTCCAAACGTTTTTCGATTCATTTCCTGCAAATAATCATGAAGTTTAGGCCCGTTTTCTTTTATTTGTTTATCGGGATCTTTTCCAATCAAATCAATCACATCCATACGGAAGCCGCCGATTCCCTTGTTAATCCAAAAGTTAATCATATCCCAGATGCTGCTACGCATTTTTTTGTTTTCCCAGTCCAAGTCGGGCTGTTCTTTGCTGTAAAAATGCAAATAGTATTGGTTGGTTGTTTCATCAAATTGCCACGCTGAACCACCGAAATTCGATTTCAGTTCGTTGGGTTCTTTGCCGTTAACCGGATCGCGCCAAATATAATAATTTCTGTACGGATTGTCTTTTGATTTTTTTGCTTCTATAAACCACGGATGCTGGTCTGAGGTATGGTTGACAACAAGATCCATAATAATTTTAATGCCGCGCTTGCTGCTTTCTAATAACAATTTATTCATATCTTCCATGGTTCCAAATTCCGATAAGATGGAGTAATAATCACTAATATCGTAGCCATTGTCTACGTTGGGAGAATCATAAACGGGACTTAGCCAAATGACGTCGGCGCCTAATAATTTTACATAGTCTAACTTTTGAATGATGCCTTGTAAATCGCCAACTCCATCGCCATTACTGTCGTAGAAGCTACGGGGATATATTTGATAAATAACACTTTTGTGCCACCATTTTTTTTGAATCTCTTTCATTTTTGCTCTCCTTTTTGTCAATTGGAAACGTCTTCAGTATAATGAATGTTAGCAGTTCTTTCTTGCACATTTTCAAAATTTATAACACTATTCTCACTTTTAAGGAGAAAATAAGAATGAAATCATCTTTAAAAGAAAATTCTATTCATGGCACTCCGTCTTTTCCGTTGCATATATACAGTAAGGTACGTAAAACCGATTATTATGTAGGGTATCACTGGCATGAAGAATTAGAATTTATTTATGTTGAAGAGGGAGAAATGGAGGTGACGATCAATTCAGAAATTATATATGTTTCCAAAGGAGATTTTGTTTTTATCAATTCTGGAGACTTGCATCAAGTTACCTCAAGCGGTCCATCCATTCATCATGCTATTGTTTTTCATCCCCAGTTATTGAATTTTGAATATCCAGACATATGCCAGCAAGCTATTATCAAGCCGATTACCTCGGGAGCCTTGCAATTTCCTTGTGCCATACATTTAGATAAGGAATCAAAAGAGGAGTTATCAGGAAAGTTACGAAATATCATTGACATAAAAAAGGGGGAAAACAAGCTCTCATCCTTGCGTATTAAAGTGATTCTCCTTCAAGTCATCGATCTTTTATATGAAAGAAAACTCTTCCTGGAAAATCGACTTCATACAAAAGTCAAACAAGAAAAAATCAAAAAAGTGATCCTATATATTGAGGAACATTACAATGATAAAATTTTTCTTGAGGACTTAGCTTCGCTTGTAGGAATGAATAAAAATTATTTCTCAAAATACTTTCAAATAGCTGTAGGGAAAAATCCAGTTACGTATATTAATGAATACCGTTGTGAAAAAGCAGCGAGACTGCTAAAAAATAGCGAGTTAAAAGTATTAGAGATTTCCTTGATGGTGGGTTTTGAAAACTTCAGCTATTTTATTCGTAAATTTAGAGAGTACAAGCACTATTCTCCATCGCAATATAGAAAAATGGTTTATGATAATTAACAAAAAGAAGCAGGTGTTAACGCACAATGCGTGATGACCTGCTTCCAGTCCGAATTCATGCTATGCCTGGTTTGCCTTGACATGTATTCGCAAAAGGCCTATGGCACATTCGGCTTGTAATATTGTTCCCGCACCTCTTGGCCGGAAGGGCTGAGGTGAGATTGGAAATATCCGGGATCAACACTCCCAGCGTACCGGTCCGTTTATGTATAGCATTTCACGGATATCCTGTTCGGACAATCTGCTGACGGAGTTCTCTCCCGCTTCAATGACTTCCTCAATTAAATCTTTCTTACGCTGCTGCAGCTCCAGAATCTTCTCCTCTATTGAGCCTTCCGTTACCATGCGTATGACCTGAACTACACTTCGTTGTCCCATACGATGCGCACGTCCAATCGCTTGTTCCTCCACCGCAGGGTTCCACCATAAATCATACAGGATAACGGTATCAGCGCCCGTCAGATTAAGTCCGGTTCCGCCAGCCTTAAGTGAAATTAGAAAGGCATCCCCTTCGCCTTCGTTAAAATGCCGGCACATTTCCACGCGCTCCCCCGCAGGTGTTGCGCCATCAAGGTAAAATGGCAGGATACCGGCAGCCTCCAAGCTTTGCCGAATCAATTTCAGCATGCTTGAAAATTGAGAAAATACAAGCATCCTTTTTCCGGAAGCCTGGCATTCCTTCACTGTCTCCAGCAGCTGTTCAAGTTTGCCGGAACCCCCCTCATAGTTCTCGATAAAAAGTGCCGGATGACAACAAATCTGCCGCAAACGCGTGATGCCCGCCAATATTTTCATGCGGCTCTTCTGGAAGCCCTCGGCCTGCAAGTCTTGTTCCGTCTCCTCCCGATGCTTGGACAAGTAGGCGAGATAGATTTTTTTCTGCTCGTCCAGCAGTTCGGTACGCTGCACCGTCTCAATACGGTCGGGCAATTCCTCCAGTACCTCTTTTTTCAGCCGCCGCAAAATAAAAGGAGACACGATAGCGGAAATGCGCTCTACCGGGAGTTCTTTAAAAGCTTTTCTGCCGGAGAACAAGAGCGGGAAGACCACACTGAAAATAGCGCCCAGTTCATCCAGTGAATTCTCAATAGGCGTTCCTGTTAAAGCAAATTTTCTCGCCGCTGTGATGGACTTTACAGCCTGAGCCGTTTGGGAAGCCGCATTCTTGATCGCCTGTGCCTCATCCAGGATCAGCGCATGGAATGTTTTACCGGAGTAAAGTTCAATATCTCTTCGCAAAAGCGGATAAGAGGTGATAACCACGTCGGCCTCTTCCATTCCTTCCAGCAATTCGCTTCGCTCCGCCTTTTGCCCGGCCGCTACAAGAACTCTGACCTCTGGAGCAAACCGCGCAAATTCATTGGCCCAATTATACGTCAGCGAGGCTGGACAGATGATCAAAATCCGGGATTGGTCTGAGATCTCGGCAAGCTCGGAGCAGATGTAGGCGATACTCTGAATGGTTTTTCCGAGGCCCATATCATCAGCCAGAATCCCTCCGAACCGGAACCTTGATAGTGTCTTCATCCATTGAAAGCCTCTTACCTGATAATCGCGGAGAACGGACGCCATGTGGACAGGGAGCTCGAAGTCCATATTTTCCGGCTCCTTTAGCTGTTCCAGAAAAAGCCGAAGCGACTTGCCCCATTTTAAATGTTTAGATGATTTCTCCCGCTCCGGGAGCTGAAGCGCATGTACAGAGGGGAATCGTATCGTCGCTGCCCGAAGGTCTTTTTTGCCAATATTCAGATGGTCTGCCACCATGCGAAAATCATTGAAATACTCCTCTTCAAGAGATAAAAAAGCGCCACTGCGAAGCCGGATATATTTCTTTTTCTCAACGATTGCCTGCATCACACGAATGATTTCCTTCTCATCCAATCCCTCCAGCTCGAACGAGATATTGAGCCAGTCAAGTCCTTCACTTAAATCGGCGCTGACTTTGGGATAGGGCTTACGCTCCTGAACAAGATTTTGTACGGCTTGGGTCAAAAATATGGCGGTACTGTCCTCCAATAAAGGAATCAGTTCATAAAGCGCTTCATAAATTCCGGACTCGCTTCCGGCAGCCCACAGCTCTTCCTTCCTGCGCATAGATGACTGGTCCATAACGTCAATGATATGGTCTTCCAGCTGCAAATTTCTTACCAGAATAATGTTGTTATTTTCTATGAAGGCTTGATCTTTAATTAAAGGATTGATCAGGATGGCATCATAATGAAATTCAACCCGGGCGGTTAATTCGCCATTCTCATAGTCCAGAAAAAGTTTGGGCTCAAGTTCAGGTTCGACTATTCTTTCCTTGACCTCTTTTTTTACTTTAACGGTTCCCATTAACCTCAAGGCGGGCAGGACTCGTTGAACCAACGGCTCCATTTGCAGAGGAGATAGATCCATCCGTTTGGAGGCGGAGAAATTCTGCTGTAATTGCGCAATTCGGTCTATGTTAGTTGCGTCCTGATTATAGATTCGTCCATCCGATATAAGGCAGGAATGATCCGGAAGCAGCAGCAGCTTATCCAAGCCGGAGACCGTCAGGGCATACCCTTCCGTTCCGCCTTTGCCGATCGAAAAGCTGAGTGGAGGAGCTTCATTTAGTAATTCTACCCGCGCTCCCGGATGTCCAGTTCCCTCAAGTACGGCATTTACTTTGGAAAAAAGCGGTTTTAGCTTGTCCCATGCCAGAGGAGAAATAACCATGGCTCTCCCGTCCGGTGTTCCAGGATAACTATAATAACCGACGCCCGTTCTTTTATAGATTTTCTCGGTATTCTTCATAAGAACCAGAACACTTAGGAACTCGATATCCGCATCATTTATACACTGCTTTTCCTGATCAAAGGTGAACTGGCTTGTAAAATACATGGGTTTGCGCTGCTCCATGCACTCAAGGAACTGTTTGATTTTGGAAACGACGTAGAGACGCTTGAGCCCCATTCTCATTTCAAGGGACAAACCTATACTGCTCGGCGTGTTCTGGACTTTAATTATAAACTCAAACTGCAGCTGTTCACGGCCAGAGGATATCATGTTAATATCCTTGCCCATATCTACAGGCGTCCCATTGAATAAGGAGATGAACTGTTCTGCCTGTCGATAAGAAGGTTTGGCCACGGTTTTGGCCTGAACAAGCTTCGAACCCGTCGCTGGAGCTTGGGCCGGGACAGCAGAAAAAAGAGCGGATTGCGCTGAATTTTGGTGCTTGCCGCCGGTTGAACCCTTTTGCTGAAGCGTGTTGATCGCAATCAGTGTCGCCGCCGCATGTTTGCAGCAGCCATAGTCTTCGTAGGCGGGACAGGTACAATCTACTTCCATATCTCCTTCACTATCAATATTAATTTGCACCTTATATGATATGCTCCCCTTGACCTGGGCCGTATAACTATTCTCATTCTCATGAAATGTCAGTTTATTAACACGTCCAGCCTTATAATAGGACATGCCCCGTTTATAAAAGGTTTCTCCACAGAGGTCTCTAATATCTCTTAATGTAAAAAATATAATGATCACCCTCGCATTCTGCCTCGTGCAATGATTTACTTATACAATTATACCATGAGCCTAGATACCGGCGCTGAGAAAAGCAGAAAACTATACTTGCACTTTGCAAATATTTGCGATATAACTAATCTATGAGGTGAAGCTAATGGAAAATGCACGCGAATTGTTCCAAATCATGACCAGACGCCTGGGTTTGCTGAATAAAGACTGCTGCAGCGTAGGCGGAAGCAACCTGTCACTGGCTCAAAGCCATCTGCTCCACGAAGTGGAACGCCGGAACAATCCTTCTATGCAGCAGGTTGCGGAGACGCTGGGAACGGATGTTACCACCTTTAGCCGGCAGGTGCAATCCCTGATCAAAATGGATCTTGTCAAAAAAACGCCGGACCCAAGCGACCGCAGAGTGTTCACCCTGTCTCTGACTGAGGAAGGAAAAAGGATTGCCGCGACCATTGATCAGCAAATGAACAGTTATCTGGATGAAGTCTTCTCCTATATGACCGAGTTTGAAAAAGAAACGGTCCTGCGTTCGGTACAGCTTTTTAATGAAGCTATGGGGAAATCAAGCCGATGCTGCGCACCGGTCACCGGGTGATACTCCCAGTTTTTATAATTGCATTTTGCAAGTATAATTTCATATACAAGGAGAGATTATGATGAACAAACTTACCCATGACCAAATTCGTCAGAAGGTTAGAAGCCGGTACCAACAGGTCGCGGTAAAAAAGGCAGAGGCGCCATCTTCCTGCAGTTCTGCCGGAAGCTCTAGCAGCTGCTGCGGCGGTCCAACCGACTATGATGCGATCTCCGCCAGACTTGGCTATTCCAATGATGAGTTGTCCGCCGTACCGGAAGGCGCCAATTTGGGACTCGGCTGCGGCAATCCTCAAGCGATTGCTGAGCTAAAGGCCAGTGAAACGGTACTCGATCTCGGCAGCGGCGGAGGCTTTGATTGCTTCCTCGCTTCCCGCCAGGTTGGAGACAGCGGCAAGGTCATCGGCGTCGATATGACTCCAGAGATGATCAGCCGCGCCCGGAACACTGCCGACAAAGGCCGGTTCGCCAATACCGAATTCCGGCTCGGTGAAATTGAGCACCTTCCGCTTGCCGATCAATCCGTTGATGTTATTATCTCGAACTGCGTGATTAACCTTTCCCCTGATAAGCAGCAGGTATTCCATGAAGCGTTCCGGGTCCTAAAGCCCGGCGGCCGGCTTGCTATTTCCGACGTCGTGGCCACGGCGGAACTCCCGCCGGAAATCACGGACAATATAGACGAACTATACACAGGGTGTATTTCGGGAGCCTCGCCGATCATGAATCTCGAATCCATGCTGCGGCAAAGCGGTTTTACCGGCATTTCCATCGAACCGAAGGATGAATCCAGAACCTTCATTAAAGATTGGGTTCCCGGTGCCAATGTGCAGGATTATCTGGTCTCCGCCGTCATTAAAGCAACCAAAAAATAATGATACCGATAGGAGAATGCTTATGGAGTCGACCGTTACGATTCGGGAAGCAGCTTCAAAAGATATCGCGAATATTCTTCGCATCTATAATCAGGGGATTGAAGACCGCATTGCGACACTGGAAACGGAAACCAAAGATACGGCCTACATGGAAGCTTGGTTACAGGAACATCAGGGCCGTTACACCGTCCTGGTAGCTGAAAGGGACAGCGCGGTTGTCGGCTGGGCTGCCCTTAATCCGTATTCCCACCGCTGCGCTTATAGCGGTGTTGCCGACCTCTCCATTTATATTGAACGCGAATCCCGCGGACAGGGCGTCGGAAGTTCCCTTCTTCAAGCCTTGGAGCATACAGCGAAAGCATCCTCTTTTTACAAAATCGTGCTGTTTACCTTCCCCTTTAATCAGATGGGCCAAGGGTTATACCGGAAAATGGGTTACCGCGAGGTAGGTGTCTTCGAAAAACAAGGGGTCATTGACAGTAAGCCGATCGACGTGATGATCATGGAGAAAATGCTTTAGAACAGAGTAAAGAGAGCCTAACCGCGTGTTAGGCCCTCTCTGCTTAAAATTCACCGGTTTCATCTGATACTAATTGGCCAATGCTTCTTCCGTTATCCGTCTGATGTCGACGGGAGACATCGTTTCTTCGTTTACGAGATCCGGCAGGATGCGGTCGAGAAAATAACCGACGCAGTGCAGCGGGATATCCTTGATCTTCATCAGGGCGCTGCGGTACATCGTAATAAATTCCTTCTCCGTATTGCCCTTTTGCAGCTCGGCGAACGCCTCGTACACCTGATCCAGCTTGTCGGCGACTTCAAGAATGCGCCCTTCCACCGAATCATCCTTGCCCTCGCGCAGTTGGTTGTAGAAGATGCTTTTGAATTCGAGCGGGATGTTTTCTTCGATAAAATGGTGTACCATCCCCTCTTCCACCTGCTGCATCAGCGCCCGAAGCTGCGGGGAGGAATGTTTAACCGGCGTTTTGATGTCCCCAATAAAAATTTCGCCATAATCATGGCTGCTCGTAATCTCGTAAAGCTTCTTCCAGTCGATCTTCACACCGTGCTGTTCCTCGATATCCGCCAGCGTCTTGGCATACTGTACTACTTTCCACGAATGGGCCGCGACACTGTGTTCCTCGAATTTGAATTTCCCCGGACAGCGGATTATCCGCTCAAGCCCGCCCAGAGACCGGAAATACGCATGAATTCCCATCGGCTCAGCCACCTTTTTTATGATGAAGGTCTTGATTCTACTATAAGGCGCTTATGTTATGGGCATATTAATAAGAGATTGAACCGGGAAATGATGGAGGTAGACACGTCAAGGCCAGCTACAGTCGTCAGCGCGTTGATCGCTAACAAGTTTACCTTTAGAAGAACTAAGTTGAGCAATCTATAGCTAATTTTTCCAATCATTATTGATATGTGAATGAAAATAAAACTTCACCACTAACAGCATCAATAACTACATTATATTCATTGTATGTGGGGACTTTATCTCCTACTGCAGCATGACCGACACCATTTATACCCTTAAAGGTGACAATATAGACGGGTGTCTGATTTAAAAATCCTTCAGCTTTTAGTTTTGGATTTTTGCTTAAAGCAGATTCGGAAAATGCATTCAAATAGGGGTATGTCAAGAGTTGAAGTTCCGAAGAAACATCTTTTGCTTCGGAAGCAAACTTTTGCTGGTTGCTTTCAGCCTTTTCTATAGCCGATTTTTCGGATAGTATAGCTTTTCCCGAAGTTGGTTTGTCAAGCTTGATTCCTAAAGTCTTTAAGCTTGCTTTATTAAGTTTTGTTTCAACATTGTCTGGTGTTGTGACATCAAAAAAAGTTACTGGAGTGTTATACGTCGCATCAGAAACAGTTACTTTACTTTCTTCTAAGCTATTCGGCTGTAACAGAAATTGGTCCTCATCGGTTTTTGATGAAAGTAAATCAGAGTTGGCAGCAATGGCGATTCCAGATGAACATAAAAGAAAAGTTGAAATAATCCCACCAATAATTAATCTTCTTCTTGATTTCAATAGTATCACCCTTTCAATTTAATATGATGCATTCCATGTTGTGAAATATCCACTCGAATCATAATCGTCCTTGTATAGTCCTGAACCTGTTTGATTTACCCAACCTAAGCTTGGTTTAAGAAGTGTACTACTTCCAGATTTAGTATATCGAACACTGGAGAATTTCATTCGGTCGGAATTAGTGCCAATGAAAGGAGTGTACATTGGATCATCACTAATCTCTGCACAATATTGAACTGTATCAGGCGAGACTCCTGAAACGGGTAATGTACCAATGGAGGTGTTGTCAACCATTCCTACCCAGTTACTTCCAGAAATATACGCTTTATAAGTATGAGTGCTTCCTTTTGCCGGGCCAACCTGAGCACGAACTTCGGAATAGTGTCCATTAACTATTGATGCTACAAAGTAAAGAGGATATGTTACATATGATATTTCAGGCTCATGAGCCCAACCTACCTGAAATAAGTCGCCAGGGGTACTGCTGTATTGCTCAGAAACCATCACCCAAGAACTTGAAAATTGTGATCCCGATGGTGAGGTGTTAATTGTTGGATATGTAGCCGGGGTATAAATGGCCGATTGTGCAGATGTGACATCAGAGATTGAAGCAATCCCCCCTACATAACTGTGAGCGCTAACAATAGAAGGGGCTAAAGTAAAACACATTAATGAACTAACTACAAAAGTCTTAAATTTTTTAGTGGTGAATAATTTCACTTTACATTACAACTCCTTTCGAATAATAAAATAATAGTTTCGGAACTATTTTTTTCACATCTATATTATCCTTGTAGAAATTGTGAGAGTAAATGATTATTTATAACTATTAAAAAAAGTAATAAAATATCGAATAATAGAATAATTGTTAAATAAATACTGCTATTTTCCTAACCTTACAAGCGGCCCGAGGATAAAACAAATCTCTCAATTCCGTCCTTCAAGCCGTCCTCGTCATTGCTTAAAGTGACCGTATCGGCAATCCGCTTCACTTCCTCCGGCGCATTCCCCATTGCAATCCCCAGTCCCGCGTACAGGATCATGTCGATGTCGTTATAATTGTCGCCGATTGCCATCAGCTCACGGTTAGAGATATGAAGCACCTCTTCCAGCTCACGGATTGCATACGATTTGGACACCATTTCATCCATGATTTCGAGGTAGGTGTCTTTGGATTTATAGATGCTGACGCCTGGAACTACTCTTTTCAGTGTTTCCGCCAGCCAGTTAATCTCCTGCGGATTTCCCATGCATAATATTTTGTGAATCTCATGATCTTCTTCAATATATGCAGATAGCTCTCTTTCAATCGGATCGACCTTAATAATCTCCTGCTCCTGGATGACCCACGGGTCGTAGCGGTAGCCGACAATCCACTGGTCATGGCTGTACAGACTGAAGCTGATGCCCGGAAAACCCGTACTTACAATGCCGCGCATGAGATCGACGCTGTTCTTGCCCATTCCGACGCTGTGAAGGGTTTCCCTTTGGCCCCCGCTGTCGCTTCCGCCCAGAACAAGAGCGCCGCTGTAGCAAATAACGGGCGCATTGATTTCAAGCTCTTGCTGCAGAGAAAGAATACCGCTTGGCATCCGGGCCGAAACGAGGACAAACGGAATATCCCGGTCCTTCACCTTCTGTATGGCCGTTTTGGTCTCCGGTGTAATCTGATGCCGCGAATTCAGCAGGGTTCCGTCAATGTCACTGAAAATAGCTTTGATCATGGCGCAATCGCTCCCTTGTCAACGATTTTCTACTTTCCTTCCCCGTTCGTTTGGATAATCTCGATCCCGCTCTCCCGCAGGATAGACTGCAGATGCTCCGGCGGATCACCGTCGGTAATCAAGACATCGATATCGGAGAATTCCATACCCTTGAATGAAGCGGTAAGACTGAATTTCTTCATATCCGCCAGCACGTAGACTTTTCCGGCCCGCCCGGTTACGAGCTTCTTGATCAGCGCATCTTCCCGGTTGGCAAAGTAAATCCCGTCTTCCATAATGGCCGCAGCCCCCATAAAAGCCTTGTCAAAATAAACCTCGTTCAGCTGCAAAGCTTGGGTCTCGTCATAAAAAAAACGGTTGTCATGGAAAAACTTTCCCCCCAGCAGGTGAACGTCAATGCCGGTCTTTCCCGCCAAGACCTCAACGTTATCAAGCGAGTGGGTGTATACCGTCAAATGTTCCTCAACCTGCCCGCAGAGCTCCCGGACCGTTGTCGAGACATCCATAAAGCAGACATCCCCGTTTGCAATATAGGCGGAAGCTACCCTGGCGATGTGAAGCTTCTGCTCGGAAGCGGCGGCCGCGCGATCCTTGTAAGCCTTGATTTCTTCCTTGAAAAAAGGTAAAGCGATCCCTCCATGTGTCCGAATGGCAGCGCCTTCCTCCACCAGCTTGATAATATCCCTTCTCGCCGTATCTCTGGAGATGTCCAGCAGCTCGCAAATGTCCGCATTGGACAGTTGGGCATGGGTCTTCAGTTGATCCAAAATTTTCAGCAGGCGTTCCTCCTGGTAAATGGGAAACCCTCCCTTCTCATTCTCATTATAAGCATTTTTATGTATTTTGTTAAGCGTTTTTAAGCATTTATTATAAAAAAAGCGACCTGCCCGGATATACCGGAAACAGATCGCCATAAAAGGAAAGGGCAGCCCTGTGTAATGATCTTGGGCTAAATGATATGAAGGTTACTCCGGAACGACTTGCACATATTCCGCAATCAAGCCGTCCGGGTGCTTGACCAGCATAATCCAGCTTCTGGGTGTCCGCTTGGCTTCCGTCAAACAGACTGCACCATGCTGCTGCAAATAAACGGCCGCTTCCTGGATAGAATCAACTAAAATAGTTGCGCTTGCAGACTCATATAGCCGCCTAGACTCAGCATCACCTGCAATGATGATGGTCCGGGCAATCATCGCCAATTCCAAATTTAATTCCTCATAGAAAACACGTGCTTTACACTTTTCTTGATACAAATCTTCATAGAAGCGAATGGTTTGATCCAGAGCATCTCTTTCAACAAATACTCGAATTAATGTATCCAACACCTTCATGAACAACACCGCTTTCTTTTATTATTTTAGGTATTTATGAGTCCTATAGTTGACGCGCTTGATGGTAGACATGCTGCAGCCACTTCTCTCTTCGCTGGATACTGCTGCCCTTCATTCCCGCAAACATCATTCTTTTCACAGAACGAATGCCGCAAAACTTCAGGATGGAAGTCTTGATGACTTTCCATTCGGTGCTTCCTCTTAAAAGCCTCACAAACCAAGAAGGGGAGTCGATCGTATAGATGACCCATGCAGATTTTCCCGCCAACAATCCCTTAGGCATCAATCCTTCATAGATGTAGGCAAAGCCGGATACGAACACCCGGTCAAAAAAACCTTTTAAGATCGCAGGCGTACCATACCACCAAACAGGGTATACAAAGATAAAATGATCCGCTTGTTTCACAAGACTACGATAACGCTCCGTCTCCGGATCATTCTTTAAATCTCTTCTCTTGGAGGTCTCGTCGAACCTCAGAACGGGATTAAATTGTTCTTGATACAAATCAAGAATAGTGAATGTATGGCCTTTCTCTTTCAGTCCTTGCTTTACTTTTTCCAAGATGGCATGATTGAAGCTTGCCGGATTGGGGTGCGCATAGATGATCAATACGTTCATTTAAAACTCTCCTTCTCATCAGTGAATAAATGATATGTCATTTAATAGGGTAAAAAGAAACGTCTGCCCCGTTCTTTTAGGGACGGTACCGTTTCTCGCAGATTCTTCCGGCATAATGTCCGCGATTATGGCTCGTATCCGCGTCTTTTGAGAGTATCCGCCAAAGATTGTCCCTTTAAAAAACGAAACAACAACGAACTCATGGTCTCAAGCTCTTCTTCGGAATACAGTTGCATGAGCTGTTCGTATAGTCCCTGCTCGATGTCTTCAACTAGTTTAGCTTTTTCCACTCCCTGAGTTGTAAGTTGAAGAATTACATACCGCGAATCCTTGGGATCAACTACTTTTTCAACAAGACCGTCCGCAGACATTCGGTCCAGAAGCCGTGAAGGACTGCCGGATTCACATATCAATAAATGCCCAAGATCTTTCAGAGAAAGAGTCTTCCACTCATCCAATATACGTAACACTTCTGCTTGCGAAGCGGTTAACCCGATTTCCTTCAGCAAGTTATTGAGCAGCCTATTTCCCTGCCGCTGTACGGCTAATATTTCGTAACGAAAAGCCTCTGCTTTGGAATACTTATTCCTATCCATATAAAAATCACCTTTGATCAATTATTTGTAAAAATAGATGATCTATCATTTAACTTCATAATATATGATGTATCATCTAATATCAAGTAAAAAATCGATCTGCCCGGAAATACCGGAAACAGATCGGCATAAATAGAACGGATCATGTGGAAAAGAAAACTTATTTTCCAGCCAGCTTGAAGCCGTATTTAACGAATACATCGCCGGCTTCCTGCGAAAACAGATAATCATAGAAGGCTCTCGCCTGCTCCGGATGCGCGCTTTCCGCCAGAACGGCGGCCGGATAGCTGATCGGATCGTGGTGGGACGGATCAACCTTCATGGCGACTTTCACTTTCGGTTCACCGGATGCGTCGCTGCCATACACAAAGCCCGCCTGCACATTGCCGGACGCCACGTAGGTCAGAACCTGTCTGACATCCTTGGCAAATACGATTTTAGGCATTAGCTTGTCCCAAAGGCCCGCATGCTGCAAGAACTGCTGTGTGTACATCCCGGCAGGCACGGATTCCGGCTGTCCGACCGCAATCTTGGAAAATCCGGAGCCGGTCAAATCCTGGGCCGAAACGTTCGCCGCCGCTGAATCGGCAGGCACAATCAGCACCAGATCATTCGTGAGCAGGGTTTGGGTCAGTTCGGGATTGGTAAGCTTCTTGTCCGCAAGGGCATTCATTTGTTTCTTACCAGCCGAGATGAATAAATCCGCTGGAGCGCCCTGCTCAATTTGCTTCTGAAGCGCGCCTGATGCCCCAAGGTTCAGGTTCACGGCAATATCAGGATGCGCCGCCTCGAATTTCGGAACAAGCTCATTCAATGCATCCTTAAGGCTGGCGGCCGCCGATACAAGCAGCTCCGTCTGTCCCGCTGCGGCCCCTGGCGATGCGGCTGGGGATGCAGCAGGTGCCTCTGAAGCAGCAGGTGCCGGGCTGGATACTGAAGCTTCATTGCCAGAAGGCGTATTAATTGAGGCACAGCCGGCGATTATCAGAAGGAACAGCGGCAATAGTAGTATTCTAGCGAACCAATCATTTTTTTGTCTCGAAGTCATGGAATCCTCTCCTTTCCAGCCTTATTTTAACCAAATTACTGTTTTTGAGCCAGACGGTATACCCTTGCTTCGAACGGCTTCAGGTTGATCGTCCGGATGCTGCCTCCCGCAGGGGCCTCGTAATTTGCGAGCAGCAGTTCGGCGGAGCTGTAACGGACAGCCTTAGGCAGATGGAACAGCGCCTCTTCTGCGAACAGGTTGGTGATGATCAGCAGCTGGTCATCCTCAAGCGTCCGGGTATAGGCATAAATTTGCTTATTCTTCGGCAGGATCAGGTCATATGCGCCATAAACGGCGACCGGATGGCTCTTGCGCAAATGGATCATTTTTCTGTAATAATGGTAGATCGAATCGGGATTCTCAAGCTCGCTTTCCACATTGATTTCCTTGTAATTCGGATTCACCTTCATCCACGGCGTTCCCGCCGTAAATCCGGCCTGCTCTCCGGCAGTCCACTGCATAGGCGTTCGGGAATTGTCCCGCCCGTTCTTCCAGATGACCTCCATCAATTCTTCATGGGTCTTGCCTTCTTCCCTTTCAAGGCGGTACACAGTCTTCATATGCACATCGTCATAATCGTCGATAGACGGGAACTGCACGTTCGTCATGCCGATCTCCTGCCCCTGATAGATGAAGGGGGTTCCCTGCATCAGAAAATACATTGTGGCCAGCGCCTTGGCCGACTGCACCCGCAGCGCTCCGTCATCGCCGTAAGTGGATACCGAGCGGGGTTTATCGTGATTCTCCATGAAGAGCGCGTTCCAGCCGGAGCCTTCAAGCGCTTTTTGCCATTCGGTTAGCACCTTCTTGAAGGTTAGCAGATCGAAGCCGCTCTCCAGGCTCTTGTCCCACAGATGCATATGATTGAATTGGAACACCATATTGAACTTGCCTTTTTCCTTGCTGACCCACAGATCCGCGTCTTCCGCCGTAACCCCGCTCGCTTCCCCGACGGTCATGATATCGTATTTGTCGAACGTTTCCCGCTTCAGTTCTTCGAGGAAATCATGGATTCCTTCCCGGTTCATATGCCCTTCAAAAGCACTCACGTACCGCAAACCTTCCGGGTTCGGAAGGTCGGGAAAGCCGGCCAGCTTCTTGATGTGCGAGATGGCATCGATCCGGAAACCGTCAATGCCTTTATCCATCCACCAGTTGACCATTTCGTACAAATCCTGGCGCACATCGGGATTCTCCCAGTTAAGATCCGGCTGTCTCTTCGAGAACACGTGCATAAAATACTGGTCCGTAACCATGTCATATTCCCAGATGGACCCGCCGAAGATGCTGTCCCAGTTGTTCGGCTCCGCTCCGTCTTTCGGATCGGCCCATATATAGTAGTCCCGTTTCGGGTTGTCTTTGCTTGACCGCGATTCGATGAACCAGGGATGCTCGTCAGAGGTATGGTTGATGACCAAATCCATGATCAGCTTCATCTCTCTGCGGTGAACTTCCTCCAGCAGCTCGTCGAAATCCTCCATCGTGCCGAACTCATCCATAATGTCATGATAATCCGAAATGTCGTACCCGTTATCGTCATTGGGCGACTTGTAGATCGGGCAGATCCAGATCACGTCGATCCCTAGGTTTTTTAGATAATCCAGCTTGCCGATAATTCCCCGCAAATCGCCGATTCCATCACCGTTGCCGTCCATAAAACTGCGGGGATATATCTGATAAGCCACCGCTTCTTTCCACCAAATTCGTTCCACTGCTGTCAGCTCCTCCAACCTGCTTTTGGGAAAATTTTTTCCTATTTGCAGTATAGAACGAATCATTTTTCCCGGTCAAGTCCATTTGGAAATAGGATGCCGCCGTGTTATGATAAATATAGAAGACAGCTTATAAAACACTGCTAAAACACCGTAATCGAGCTATTCTATAGCTGACCGGCTTATAAATTTTTGCGATTTTCCGCGCTGATCTCGTCTTCCATTCAGGAAAATATTTTCCCATCATGGGTATCTTATTGTTCGGAGTTGTGGTGCTAAGATGAAGGTAACGATTAATGATATTGCCAAAATGGCTGGAGTTTCCATCTCAACCGTCTCCAGGGTAATCAATAACAGCAAACCCGTAAACGAGGAAGTCCGGCAGAGAGTGATGGAAGCCATCAAACAGACCCAATACCGTTCCGGCACTCCCGCGGGCGATGTCGCCAAGACCGATTCCGCGTTGATCGGAGTTATTGCCCCCCAGTTCAGCCAAACGGTGCTTAACGATATGGTAGCGGGCATTGAGTCGGTTTCCAGGCTTTATGGCTATGAGCTGCTTATCGGGCTGACGGACGGAACGCTTGAAAGCGAGCTTGATCATTTGACAAGGTTCGGGAACATCGAGTCGCAGGGGATTATTTTTGTCGGGTCCATGCTGGAACGAAGGCATGCCCAAACGATTGAAGCGGCGGGAATCCCCTGCGTTGTGATCGGACAAATCTCTAATATTCCATCCATTCCTTCCGTCCATGTGGATAATATCACCGCTTCCTACGAAGCCGTCACCTATCTCATTCAAAAGGGGCACCGCCGCATCGCGATGATCCGGGGAATAGGCGACGAGGGCATTGGAAACGACCGTTATCAGGGATTCCAGCAAGCGATGAGCGATGCGGGCCTTTCCGTCCGCGAGGATTGGGTTGTGAATAGCGCGCTCTCTGTAGATGACGGGATGAACGCGATGCGCCAACTGGCGGAAACCGGCGAAATGCCAACTGCAGTATTCTGCTCAACGGACTGGATGGCGATCGGGGCGATGAATTATGTATTGGATCAAGGCATGCGAATTCCGGAGGACATAGCTGTATTCGGGTTTGACGGCAGCTATCTGTCGTCCATCTTCCGTCCCAAGCTCTCTACGGTGGAGTATTCCGCAACGGAAATCGGCATGACCGCTACCCGCAACCTGATCAAAATGATTAAGGGCGCTTCGGATATCCCGCAGCATTCTAATGTAACGCATTATCTGGCGATTCGCGAAAGCACGAGCTAAAGACGGGCTGGAGTCCATCCGGGCATTCCCATTTCCGCAAAACAGCAAGCTTCCTGTCGGTACGGAAGCTTGCTGTTTTTATGAATTCGGGCATTTCAATTGCCAGGCCCATTTCACGCTTACGGAAGCTTGACCTATTATTGAATCGCAACTTCACCCTGCTCCAACGCCGCTTTGCTCAGTTGCTCCTTCAGATACAAAGGCTTAACAGGAATTTTATGAATTTTGACGCCGGTGTGCCGCAGCGCATCCTGAACGGCCGACTGGATGACGGCGAGAACCGGTATCGACCCGCTTTCGCCCGCTCCTTTGACGCCAAGCGGATTCAGCGGAGACGGCGTTTCAATATGATGAATCGTCATTTCCGGAATTTCCGTGGAAGACGGGACGAGGTAATCCATCAGGCTGCTCGTAAGAAGCTGCCCTTCCCGGTCGTAGACAATTTCTTCATATAAGGCGTTGCCGATTCCGTTCGATATGCCGCCCTGATACTGTCCGGTTACAATCAGCGGATTAAGCAGCTTGCCGCTGTCGTGAACCGATAAATAATGCAGCACTTTGATTTGCAGCGTCTCGGGCTCCACCTCGACGACGGCCATATCGGACATCGACGTAATGGCCGCACCTTCGGGAGCAAAATAATCGGTCGCTTCCAGCATCGGGTCGGTTGGAAGATCGTAGGTTTTCCCCGGAGCGCCCCCTTTGGCCGCATGGGACAAGGCTCCCAGTGAAATGTGTATACTCGGCTCATCTTTGTGCCGGACATGCCCGCCAGCCAGCTCAAGCTCGCTTTCCGGAACATTCAGTTCATGCGCAGCGAGCCGGAGCGCATGCTGCTTCACCATCTGAGCCGCCTTGTACACCGCGTTGCCCGCAATGGTCGCAATTCTGCTGGCGAATGTACCGGTGCCGTACGGAAAGAGGCTCGTATCGCCTTCCCGGACGATCACCTTCTCCAGCGGGACATCCAGCACTTCCGCCGCAACCTGGGCCAGTGACGTTTCATGCCCCTGCCCCTGGGTCGCGGCGCCTGTAAACACCGTCACTTCGCCCGTATCCTCCACGCGGACGGTCGCCCCTTCATAATTGCCGAAGCCGGTGTTCTCGATACAGACGACCGTTCCGATTCCGACATTTCTGCCCTGCTTCCGGTACTCCTCCTGAAGCATGCGCCAATGCGCGTACGCCCCTTCCGACTGAACGGTTTCCACAAGCTTAGGAAAATTGCCGCTATCGTAAATCTGGGGCTTCCCGTCTCTTGACAAAAGACCGGTGCGATACGGAAATTCATCCGCCTGAATCAGATTGCGGCGCTTTATTTCAAGCGGGTCCATATTCAGTACATGTGCCGCTTCATCTAGCAACCGGTTCAGAATCATGGCCGCCTGCGGTCTGCCCGCTCCCCGGTATGGCGCGAGCGGAACCGTATTCGTATAGAAGACGTCGATATCGCAGGCATAGTTGGTCACGCGGTACGGGCCGGGGATCAGTGAAGATGTAATGATGGGAACGATAACTCCCCAGGGCACGTAAGCGCCCGTACTTGCCAGGCCTTTATCGATTACCGCCACAATTTTGCCTTCACGGGTTACGCCCAGCGTCGCCTCGTGAATCTGTTCCCGCTCATGAATGCAGCTCATCATATGCTCCATCCGGTCCTCGATCCAGCTTACCGGCGCGCCCACCTGAAGCGACGCCCACGGGACGAGCATATCCTCCACGTAGAATGGAGCCTTCGCGCCAAAAGCGCCTCCGACATCCGGGGCAATGACGCGAACTTGATGCTCCGAGATCCGGAAAGTTTCCGACAGAATTTTGCGCATTTCATGCTGGCTCTGCGTTGCAGCGTATACTTCCAGCATAGGTTCCGGCTGGTGATAGCTCCACTTCGCCATCAGTCCGCGCGTCTCAATTGGCAGACAGCTCACCCGGCCGATTTCAAAACGGTGGCTGACGACGACATCGGCCTCCTTCATCTTTTCATGGGCGTTACCGATCGACTGACTGATTTTCATCGCTACATTGGATTCCATATGCCGGTGGGCCAGCGGCGCTCCGGGACGCGCGGCATCTTCCAGAAAGGAAACGGCAGGGAGCTTCTCGTATTTGATCTTGATCAGATCGACTGCGTCTTCGGCGATATATCTGGAGGTTGCGATTACCATAGCAACCGGCTCTCCAACATGGTGAACGGTTCTGTCAAGCGGCCGCTGGGTAACAGATATCAGGTTGGGATTGGGAAACACAACCGGCAGGCAAGGAAGCTCCGCCGCCTCATCGGGGCCGAATACCGCTACCACGCCCGGCAGTTTTCTCGCCTGCTCCAGGTCAATTTCCGTAATATGGGCATGTGCGTGCGTGCTCCGCAGAAAAGCCGCGCTCAGTGCCCCGTCCAGCTGAATATCGGCGATATATCGTCCTTGTCCCCTGATCAATCGCGGATCAATTTTCCGTTTCATGGGCTGACCTATATACTTCATACCTTCACCTCCACAGTCTATAGACCGAATAACTCTTCCATCATCCGGCCGGACCAGCGCTCCGCCGTTCCGTCCCTGGACAGAAGCTTGATAAATCTCCACAATGGCATCTCTAGGAAAAAGCCTCTCAGCTTCCCGGCCAGAATCGTCTCTTTCAGGTTCTCATCTTCCGCAACATGCTCAGCCAAGTAGCGGACAGCCTGCAAGCCTCGCTCAGTCTTAAGCCACTGCTTCAGAAGGCTGTTTGCGTCAAGCGTTATTTCGGTCTTGCCGGTGAATTCAATATGAACGCGCGTAGACAAACGAATGTCGCGCGAAGAAGCGCCAATGGACAGAACAAAGTCTCCACTGTCGGCCGTCCAGCCTCCGGCAGCCGGATGGTAATAGGAGAAGTCGCGTTTTTCTAATTGCAGTGTAACGGTCTGTGTTTCACCTGGTGAGAGTTCAACCTTAGCGAATCCCTTCAATTCCCGGTCCGGACGAACCAGCTCGCAATCCGGGTCGGAAACGTACAGCTGGACAATTTCTTTCCCGCATCTGCTCCCGGTATTCGTTACCTTGACCGACACGGCGAAGCTTCCCTCTTCCGGTTCCCCGACAACCTCAAGATCCGTATAATCAAAGCTCGTGTAGGATAAGCCATACCCGAATGGAAACAACGGCTCAATCTCCTTGCGGTCATAATAACGGTATCCGATAAATAATCCTTCGCCATATACCGTCTTGCCGTTGTCGCCGGGAAAATTCAGATAAGACGGATTGTCCGACAGCTTCACCGGAAGGATTCACCTCCCCGAACAATAGACGAGCCAAGGCACTGCCGCCTGCCTGCCCGGGAAGCCATGCCTCAAGCACGGCGGACGCATCCGAGATCCACCCGCGCATATCTACGGCAGACCCGTTATTCAGCACAACAACACAGGATTTATGAACAGATGCCACAGCTTGCAGCAGCGCTGAATGTCCGGCAGGTAAATCCATGCTCTCCCTGTCGTTTCCTTCAAGCTCCGTGCTGCCCGCAAACAGAAGGACGACCTCCGCCTGAAGAGCTGCACGAACCGCTTCAGAAAGCAGCCCCTGGTTGTCCGCGCCATCCTCATCATAGCCATCCGCATAGATAATCTGCGTCCCGGGGTCCAGCATTTTTACAATCTCGTCGAAAGGAATTTCCAGGCATGACGGATTGATACTGGAGCTTCCGCCGCCCTGAATTAACGGGTACTTCGCATTTCTTCCGATAATTGCGATTGAAGGCAGCCCGGACGGCTCAAGCGGCAGAAGGCGATTGTCATTCTTGAGCAGCACCATGCTCTCTTCGGCCGCTGTCCGGGCAAGCCGGTGGGCTTGCTCCAGGCTCCAGTCAAGATCGTCAGGAGCGGGCCCCGTGCTCCCAAGGCTTTTCTCCACGGCCGACAGCACATTCAGAACCGCCCCATCCAGTGCCTCCTCGGCAAGCTCGCCCGAGTGCAAGGCTTCTTTGAGCTGCTTGGCGTTTGACATGGCAGGGCCTGGCATCTCCAAATCGAGTCCGGCCTGAAGAGCTTTTACCCGGTCATTAACCGCCAGCCAGTCGGACATCACGAACCCGCTAAAATTCCATTCCCCGCGAAGAATATCTGTCAGCAGCAACCGGTTCTCCGAAGCATAGGTTCCATTTACTTTATTGTAGGAGCTCATAATCGACCAAGGCCCGGCTTTCTTGACCACACGCTCAAAGGCAGCCAAATAAATCTCCCTCATTGTTCGTTCATCCACTTCCGAACTGATCGTCATCCGCTCGAATTCGGTATTGTAGCAGGCATAATGCTTCAGTGACGTGCCGATGTTCCGGCTCTGAACCCCTCTGATGAACACCGCAGCCATTTCTCCCGCCAAGAAGGGGTCTTCCGAATAATATTCGAAATTCCGGCCGCACAGAGGCGAGCGCTTCATGTTAATGCCGGGTCCCAGCAAGATTTGAACGCCCAGCTGCTGGCATTCTCTCCCCAGGCTCACGCCGATCTGTTCCATCAGCTCCACATTCCAGGAAGAGGCCAGTCCGGACGAAGTCGGGAAACAGGTGGCCGGCTTGCTGAGGCCAAGCAGCGTGCCATCCTGCTCCTTCCTCACTCCATGAGGGCCATCAGTCATGCAGAGCGATGGAATCCCGAGCCGTTCAACAGCGCTCGTGCTCCAAAGATCTTTTCCCGCGACCAAGCTGATTTTCTCATCCAATGTCAATTGCCCAAGCCACTTTTCCGCCAGTGAACTCATCTCGCTGGGATCACCTCTCCGGCTTCATTTGTTTGAGCGCCTCACGGATCCGTTCGGGCCGAAGGGGGAGAGACGTAATCGGAATAGCGTATTCCTGCAGCGCGTTTACGATTGCATTGGCAATCGCGGGAGCTACGGCTACCGTTCCGCCTTCTCCCGCGCCCTTTACCCCTAGCGGATTCAGCGGCGAAGGATAGTTCTCCAGAATTTCGGTTGTAACCTCCGGCACTTCCATCGAGGTTGGAATCAGATAATCCATGAAGCTGCCGGATACAAGCTGCCCGATTTCATCATATTTCAGATTCTCGTAAATGGCGCCTCCGAGTCCCTGGGCCATTCCGCCAATGAGCTGGCCCTCCACGAGCATCGGGTTGATCGCTTTGCCGAGATCATAGGCAATATAATAATTCAGAATTTGCAGCGCCCCCGTGTCGGGATCAAGCTCCACTTCGGCTGCGTGGCAGCCGTATGGGTAAGTCATATGCTCAATATGGAACGTGTATTTCTCACACAGCGAAATGCCAAGGTCCGAGCAAACAGGCAGCAATTCCTCCAGCGGCATGGCCGCCTGCCCCGTCTCGGCGTACACTACCCCCCCGTTCTTGAGGGCGAGCATGTCCGCCGGAACCTCAAGCTGCCCGGCCGCAATGTTCAGCAGCTTCTCTTTCAACAATCCGGCCGCGTGCCAGGCGGCCGATCCGCCAACAACCGCTCCGCGCGTGGCGAATGAGCCGTTGCCCTTCTCCACAAGCGCGGTATCGCCGTGAACGACGCTGACATCGCCGTAAGGAATGCCAAGCTGATCGCTGCAAATTTGCGCCAGTGTCGTTGTAATCCCCTGACCGACCTCCGTCAGGCCGGTCTTGCAAATCACCCGGCCGTCCGGCCGCATCTCCACCTCGGCAAATTCCCACGGGCCAAAGCCCGACTTTTCCACAAAGGAAGCAAAGCCAAGGCCGATAAAGCGGCCTTCCTGCCTGGCCCTGGACTGCTTCCCGGCGAACTCGTCCCAGCCCATGAACTTCCGGGCGCGGTCAAGCGTCTCGGCATAGTCGCCGCTGTCATATTCAATGACTTGACCGAGAGCGGACAGCCCGTTGCTGTAGGGCATCTGTTCGGGACGAATGTAATTTCGTTCCCTGACTACAGTGGGGTCCAGCTTCAAATGCGCGGCGACCATGTCGATGACCCGCTCGCGGACAAACGTCCCCTCGAACCGTCCCGGCCCGCGGTACGTTCCAACCGGCGTCTTGTTGGTCAATACCAGATGCGTTACGATTTCAATGTCGCTGAAATCGTAAGGCCCGGGCAACATAGCCTGGGTCAGAGACGGCACGGTCGTGCCATGCGTTCGGATATACCCGCCCTGGTCGAAGAAGACTTCATCCCGCAGCGCATAAATCCGTCCATCGCCGTCAAAGCCGACCGTTACCCGGTGCTTCTGTTCTCTGGAGTGGTTGGTCGCTTTGAAATGCTCCAGACGGTCCTCGATCCATTTAACCGGACGCTTCAGCCGCATGGCGGCGAACGGGATTAAATAGTCTTCCGGGTAAAATTCGCCGCGCGGCCCGAAGCCGCCGCCGCAATCCGTTTCGACCAGCCGGATTTCGTCGATATTCTTATTTAGGAGCCGCGCCATCAGCTGATGATTGAAATGAACAACCTTCGCGGCTCCGTATACCGTCAGCCGCTCGTCCTCATCGCATAGCGCAAGCAGCCCTCTCGTTTCCATCGGAATGCCGGAGTGCCGCTGCACGTAAAGCTCCTCCTCCAGTACATGCTCGCATGTCTTCAGCCGCTCCGCCGCATCCCCCTTCTTGCCGTGAATCAGGTACATTTCATTCGTACCCGCATCGGGATGAAGGATCGGCGCCTCCGGCTCCAGCGATTGAACCGCATCCGTAACCGGAGGCAGCACTTCATATTCGATTTTGATTAAATCTGCGGCGTCCTCGGCCATATAGCGGTTCTTCGCCACAATAACGGCCACCGGGTCGCCCACGTAACGGACGCGGTCTTTTGCCAGCGGATATTGCAGAGCCTTTTCAAGGATCGGGTCCGGAGACAGCCGCATCGGGATCGGACGCAGGTCGTCCGGCAGGTCGGACGCCGTCAGAATCAGGAGCACCCCGTCAAAGCCCCGGGCCTCTTCTACGTCGATGGAACGAATGATCGCATGCGCATGCGGGGAGCGGATGATCACGGCTTCGCATTGATCCGAAAATTGCAGATCGCCGACATATTGCCCTCTGCCCGTTAAGAGATTATAATCCTCCAGCCGTTTCAGACTTGCCCCAATCGACATGTCACTCCGCCCTTTCCCTCATTTCTTTAGCCGCGTATTCCACCGCATCGACAATCCCCTGATATCCTGTACAGCGGCATAAGTTGCCGGAGATCGCCTCGCGGATTTCCTCACGGCTCGGGTCCGGATTATGCTCAAGCAGATGACAAGCCGTCATCAGCATGCCCGGCGTGCAAAATCCGCATTGCAGTCCGTGCTTCTCCCAGAAGCCCTTTTGCAGCGGATGAAGCTCCCCGTCCTCGCTTTCCAGTCCTTCAACCGTCACGATGTCCGCCTGATCCGCTTGCACGCCGAACACGAGACAGGACCGGACGGGCCGTCCGTCCATTGTAATCGTACAGGCTCCGCATACGCCGTGCTCACAGCCCACATGCGTACCCGTAAGTCTGAGGATGTCGCGCAGGACATCGGACAACAGCATGCGAGGCTCCACATCAACCGTGTATTCCTTATGGTTGACCTTTAACGTTATCGTCTTCAACCGGTTCGATTCCGCGGTTTTTTCCGTCATGGACGCTCATCCTCCCTTTCTTCCTGTCAGGCCAGTTTTGCCTCGTCTGCGGCTTTCTTCAGCACTCGGCGGCTTAGCGCCACGCACAAATCCTTGCGGTACTCCACGCTGGCGTGAATATCCTTCTCCGGCTCGACCATATCCGTGATTGGCGCGCAGCTCTCCTCGAACAACTCATCGCTCGGAGCGTGGCCGATCAGCTCGTCGGTGACATCGTCCAGCTTGACCGGAACGCCGTCCACTCCGCCGATGCAGAGCGCAGCGCTCTCTATCAGACCTTCCTCATCCAGCGTAACGGAAGCTGCGGCGATAATGATCGCGAAGTCGCCGCTGCGCAGGGTAAACTCTTCAATCGCATGGCCTGTCCGTTCCGCAATAACGGGAAAATGCACGGATTTGACAATTTCATTAGGTTCAATCGTTGTCGTCATATAGGTCAGGAACAGCTCCTCCGGAGTCAATTCCCGCTCTTCGCCGCTCGACACGACGGTTACTTTCCCGCCCAGCGCAGTCAGCATAACCGGAAGCTCCGCCGTAGGGTCCGCGTGCACGATGCTGCCGCCAATCGTTCCACGAGAGCGAATCTGCGAATGCCCGATCAGCTTAATGCCTTCCGCGAGCATCGGGCAGCTGCTTCGAATCTCTGCGGAGTGCTCCACCATGTAATGACGGGTCAGCCCCCCGATGACAATCTCGCTGTCGCCGACTTCAATTCCGGTCATGCCCGGAACGCCGTTAATATCAATCAGAACCGGCGGTCTGGCCAGCCGCATATTCATCATCGGAATCAGGCTTTGCCCTCCCGCCAAAATTTTGGCGTCATATCCGAACTCATCCAGTAGCGATAAGGCTTCATCCAATGTTTCCGGTTTATAATAATCGAACGCTGCGGGTTTCATTGTATGCGGCTCCTCCCTTCCCTACACTTCCTTCGCAAGCTTCTTGAAGAAGTCTTTCACAATCATCTTGCCGATCCCGGACAGAATGCGCTGGCCCACTCCGGCAATCAGGCCGCCCACCTGGGCCGTTCCGTCATATTTGATAATCGTCACCGAATCGCTCTCGGACTGAAGCTCAACGCGGGCGTCGCCTTCAATGAATCCGGCCGGACTGTTCGCCTTCATGACAAGGCGGTAATTCTCCGGCTCATCCTTGTCGAGAATTTTAATCTCCGCTTCATAGCTGCCGCGCACCGCCGCAATTCCGATCGTAATATCGGCCTTGTACGTATCCGGCTCCGTCTCCGTAATCGAATTGCAGCCGGGTGTGGCCTTTTTCAGCACATCCGGATCGTTAAGCGCCTTCCACACCGCTTCTTTTCCCGCCTTCACCTTTACTTCACCCTGAACCTCCATAAGTATCCTCCATTTCTGCTGCCCAAGTTTATTGGTTAACGGCTGCTTGTCCTATTAAACGCTCAATGGTTTCAGTTCCGCGATTACTTCGGCTACCGGCACGACATCCGCATATTTCTGCTGCATATCGAAGAGATTGATCGCATGAGAGGCAATGCCGCGGTCAAACGCGCATTCCTCCGGCACAATGACTTTGAAGTTGTTGGAAAAGGCATCAATGACAGAAGCGCGCACACAGCCGCTTGTCGTACAACCCGTCACGATGACCGAATCGACATGACGGGCTGTCAGGTATGACATCAGCGGCGTTCCGAAGAACGCGCTCGGCTTCTTTTTGGAGATGACGATTTCGCCGTACTGCGGTTCAAGCTCGCTGACCACCTGCGCTCCCTTTGCGCCTTCAAGCAGCTCGGGGTGATCAAAAATGTTGCCTTTAATGGCAATCCGGTCATTCGGCGCGGACCTGCTGCCCTCAATAATCGTGAAGAACACCGGAATTCCTGCCTGCCTTGCGGCCGTGAGCAGTTCCTTGATATGGGCAATTGCTTCCCAACTGCTTTCCCCGCAGCTTGTCGGATATTTCTGAATGGATTCCTCGATACTCTCCGGTGAATCTCCTGTGAATCCGTACTGCACATCTACAATAATCAGGGCCGGACGGCTGCCGATGCCCATCGCATGGCCAAGACCGGCCTTCGCATATACCCTCTTGTCCCGTTCATCCAGATAGTTGTCCCAGATTCGCGCCATGAGCAATCCTCCTTATCCGTAGGTAATAACCCGGTCATGATCGACGGTCAGACGCACCAGCACATTCGGTTCCGCAAGCTGGGCCTGCTTGCCGCTTAGCTCCTTCTCCGTCATCCCCCGCGCTCCGCAGGATATCCGGGAGAGATAAATGGCCCCTCCGCCTTGAATAATTGCATCATAGGATTCGCGTACTGTCGTCACGCCGTCTCCCACTCCGATCACGCTGTCCAGGATGTCGTCGCGCAGAAGCTGAACGGCGCTCCCTGCAAGAAACATAGAGACGAAATGTCCTTCCTGAATGGCGGTCTTGGCGATAAGAAACGCCCGATCGGCCTGAGTCGGCGCTTCAGGTCCATGTGTAAGATGAATTAAAATTTTGGCCATGCCATTTCCCTCCTTGTCATTTACAACCGCAGGTCAGACAAACTTGCAAAATGCCGATATATATGCAGGTCCGGTATGGAATCCATGCTCAAGCTTCTGCCGGAACCAGCTTCCAGACAACCTCCTCGGTCTCGGCCTTCTCCATCACTTTATAAAGCTCCTCATGCGAAGCGTAGCGGGTATCGGGAATTTTGCGCCGCAGCACAGTCGTTTCCACAACCGAATCGAACGGGAACGGATCGACGGCAACACGGCCGTCCCCCTGCCCCTGAACCGTAATCATTTCACCCTCGGAACCAAGCGTCCGGCGAACCGGACCAAGAACCCACTTCTCCTTCGTGTCCTGAGTAAGCATAGATACGTACTGGGACAAGCGGTCCATCATCTGTACCAATTCATAGTTCATCCACAGGTTATCTTCAAACAGACTTCTTCGCTCCGCGCGGTTCCACAGGGCCATCTTCAGATCGACCCATTCCTTCTGCTGTCTGATCGTATTCTCGTCAATAAGCGAGGCCAGTTCACCTGGAATTTTAAATGTAAACGACGGATCATACCCGAACCGGTTGGTGTACAGACCGATCCAGTGCATGCCCACGAGCAGTCCGGCATACGGGTCTTCGTCCCTGACCTGCTCATATCCCTTGCCGTAGAACTCGACATGCTGGAGCAGGTTGACGCTTAAGAATGGAACGGGTTGTCCGGTTTCCGGGTTGAACAGTATTTTCGTGTCCGACTCCACCCAGCCGATGTCATGCTTCTCGACGGCCAAACACATCGACTCAAAATGATCCGGACGCCGGAATTGCCCATTTCCCCAGCGGCGCGCAACCTGTCCGGCCTGAACGGAATGATGGTATTGGTTGACAATGTGCAGATGCTCGTCATATTTTGTAATGAACATAAGCGGCTCTCCCTTTCGGCGGTTAGTCGGCAAAAACAAACGATGGATCAATGTCGAGCGGCTTCTCTCGCGTATAAAGGCGCTTGTACGTATCCGTGATGTCCGGGAGCTTGGTGCAAATGCTGAAAATATGAGGGGCCAGATCCTTCTTGACGGGCTCCCGGGTCAGGAATCTTTCCAGAGTTACCTGAAGATTCTGAATCATCTTCACCTCGTCCTTGCGTCTGGCCTGAACCTGCTTCAGCGTTTCAAGCGACAGGTCGCCGGTACGGAACCCTTTATAAATCACATCCGCCGCAATAATTGCGGTCCCCATCGCTAGTGTGCTGCCAACCGCTCCCCAGGGAGTGACGCAGTGGGCGGCATCGCCGATCAGCAGGCAGCCGTCCTTGGCCCAGTCCTTGACATACCGCATTTTGCATAACAAGAGAACAAAGGACTTGAAGTCTTCCATCGGCTCCACATAAGGTTTAAGAATGGGCAGGTCTTCGAGAATCCGGCTTTTGAAGGCTTCAATGCCTTCTTCCTTGATTTTCTGAAACTCGCCCCTTGTGAGCGAAATTCCGCATTGGATGAGTCCGCCCAGCTTGGGCAGGAAAAGATAATTGTAGTTTTTCTGGAAGTAGAAGTGGTAAATGTTATAGTCCCATGACTCCGGTTTCTCAAAAGAGAACCACAGCAGGTCATTCACATAATAGTCGAGGTCCAGCTCGAAGCCGGCGAGCTTTTCCATCGTTGAATTCCGGCCGTCCACGGCTACCGTTACCGCCGCGCGAATATCGAATTCCCCTTCCTCCGCCAGCTCCTCCGCGTTTGTAGAATCCCCTGCTGTTCTCACCGCATGAACGCCGATGATTTTGTCGCCGTCTTTAATCAGGTCTTTCACTTTCGTATTAAACAGGAGCTTAAAGTTCGGGTAGTGCCGTGCCTTCTCCAAGAGGGCTGCAAGCATCGTCGGCTGGGTCAGTCTGGCACAGTAGCTCTCCTCATCAATTAAGGTATCAAAGGAAAGCTGCATGATTTCCTTATGATCGTGGAATACAACCACTTCATTGATCTTCACATGGTCGTGGCTCTCGATATAGTCAAGCAGGTTAAGCTGCTTCATCATCTGGACAAAACGCGGCTGGGTAATTTCCCCGCGATATTCCCTGTGAAAGTCCGCATTCTTCTCCAGTACGATCACGTTAATTCCCTGTTTGGCGAGCAGCAAGCCGAGCAGCATTCCGGCAGGACCGGCTCCAACAATGCATACGTCTGTCTTCACTTCGTTCTTAGGCGTCTCCATAGATGCGTCACCTCTCCCTTCCGTACCATCCGTTTAACTTTTTCGAAGTTCTCCTGCCATTTGCAGCGTGCCTGGCGGATCTATGATGAGTTTAATGGAATCCCATACATGCTCCTGCATCCGGGAACGGGCCAGCTTCGGGTTCCGGGCCATCAACGCATCCAGAACGCCCTGGTGCTGATGGAAGGTGCTGAAATGCCGGTCCTTATTGCGGCTCCATGCCATGACTTGAATCCAGTTAATCCCCACTCTTAAATGCTGGAGCGTATTTTTTAACGAGAGATTTCCGCTGGCCTCCACGATGAGATCATGGAACTGGTTATTTAGCTCAACCGCTTCATCGGAGCGTTCCGTCTCAAATGTCCGGTGCAGGTAGAGAATCTCCTCCATCTTGCCGAACATAAGCTTGCTTCCCCGCTCGGCCGCGAGCTCCGCAGCAAGACCCTCAAGCTCGGCGCGAAGCTCGTAATAATCCTGGATTTCTTTCGTAGAGTATTCTTTGATACGGACGCCGTGATGGGGGACCAATTCAAGCACCTGCTCCTGTACAAGCATTCTCAACGCTTCCCTGATCGGTGTACTGCTGACACCAAGCATCTCCTTGAGCTGGCGCTCCCTGATCCATATACCCGGTTCAAACTGGCCGCTCATTACGTAGTCAAACAATCTTTTATAGACGGCCATGGCTGTTGTTTCTTTAACTAGCTTGTCGGGCTGCTGCGTCATTTGTATTCACTCCTTGCCTGTCCGGGTTCGGCTTCCTGTCCCTAAAAAAACTATATTATATATAATATATATTGTTAAATATCAATTGCTTATGTTCCGATAAAGTTGATGAATGTTAGATATACCGGGACTCCAGCGGTTCAGCCCTTTTCGCCGCCTGCAGTCAGACCGTCCACCAGAAAGCGCTGCATGATTATAAACAAGAGCGTGATCGGTATGGCGATCAATACGCATCCGGCAGCGAACACCGTAAAGTCGTTCGAAAAATTGGTGGTGATCATATCGTACAGCCCGACAGCAAGCGTCTTCGTCTCGGTTGAGCTTAATACCAGTCTCGCAAAAATAAAATCCGTGAATGTGCCTGTAAAACTAAGAAGCGCCATATACACGACCATAGGCGTTGACAACGGTGCGACGATACGGAAAAAAACACCCAGATGATTCGCTCCATCGATACGGGCGGCTTCAACGAGCCCTTTAGGGATCGTATCGAAGTAGCTTTTGGCAAACAGGAAGAACACCGGCGAGCCTGCCACATAGACGATGATGACGGCCAGATGCGTGTCCAGCAGATTCATCATGTTCAGCAAGATGTAAACGGCGATCATGCTCATGAAAGAGGGGAACAGCCCGAGAACAAGCAAGGTGCTCATCAAGGTTTTACGGCCGCCGAAACGGAAGGTGGAGAATATATATCCGGTCAGCAAAATCAGAATCGTCATAAAAATCGTGCTGATTACGGAAATTTTGAGCGAATTCAAATACCAGAGCCCGAAATCGTATTTGGCGAACAATTCCTTGTAGTGAATGAACGTTACCTGCCGGGGAACCAGCGTCTCGCTGAATAACGAGCCCCCAAGGCGCAATGAGGACAGGATGACCCAAATGGCGGGATAGATGGAGATGATGCCAACGATGATAAGAAAGGTATAAACAGATGTGATGCTGACGATTTTTTTCGGTTTTACACCATCCATTTATTTAACCTCCTCTTCCTTGAACGCTTTCGTATTGCGTATGCTCCAGACGGCAAAGAACGACAATATAATGAAGATAAAAATTCCAATAACCGAAGCAAAATTGTATTGGCCCTGATCAATGGTCAGTTTATAGATCCAGGTAATCAATATATCGGTATGGCCGGCGAATCTGAAATCCGAGCTGCCGGGCTTTCCTCCGGTGAGGAGAAAGATCAGGTTGAAATTGTTAATGTTGCCGACGAACTGCATGACAAGCAGCGGCGCCATCGAGAACATAACAGCCGGATACGTAATCAGCCGAAGCTTTTGGAAGCCGCTTGCTCCATCGATATCGGCCGCTTCATACATATCGCTTGGAATGGTGGACAGGATTCCGATAATCATCAGCATCATCACCGGGAAGCTGAGCCAGAAGTTCACAATCACCAGCGTTATTTTCGCCATCGTCGGGTCGGAAAGCCAGGGTACGACGGGAAGTCCCAGCATTTTCAAATATTGATTGATCGGACCGAACTGGCCGTTGAAAATGTTCTTCAGAATCAAAGTTGAAACAAACGCTGGAATGGCGTAGGGCAGAATGAAAAGCGTCCTCCAGAATGATTTCAAACGCACCTCTTTGCGCTGCACCACAAGAGCAACGGCAAATCCGCCGATAAAGCTGGTCAGCGTGGTCAGCAGCGCCCATACAAATGTCCACAGCGCCACCGAATACAAGGTATGGCTCCATGACTTGATGACGAAAATATCTTTAAAGGTCTTGAAGCCCTGCCAATCAATCAAATGAGCGGGCGGCTGATTGTTGATCGTGTAATTCGTAAAAGCCAGCAATATCATGAATATAATCGGCATAATGGTGAAGAACAGTATCCCCAGCATGGGGATGGAAATCGCGATTTGCGGGAACCGGTATTCGGCAACGTATTTCAGGCTTTGTACGAACGTGCTCGTTGCTCCGCCTTCTTCTCTGATTTTTCCGGTACGATACGCATCTTTAATGTTCAAAAAATAGATCCAAGCAAACACAATCAACAAGAATATGGTAATCAGTCCTTCGACCAGAAGGAAGATGGAATGATCGCCCATAACTTGCTTGTATATTTTCCCTACTTTTTCCAGGTGCCTTTCTTTTTCGCCCAGCGTAACAATACCCCAAACGGCATGCGGAAGCCGGGTAACCGCCGTATAGATCCCGAGAGAGGAGAAGATCAGGAGCATAATCCCTTTCCCGTATTGGCGGTTATATAATTGGCCAAGACCCATGAGAAGAACAGACAAGACCGCCGCAACCTTACGATGTTCGACAACCTTGTGAGGCTGATATACCCCTTCCAGCGTCTTGCGGTGCTCGTACATGTAGCCAACTCCTTTAAAAATCGTAATGGATACCCCCGGCTAGCTTCTGCCGGGGGGAATTTACTGCTAACCAAGCGTATAAGCCATCCGTATCGTTACTGACTTCCGGCAATCGAATCCTTCAAGCTCTGTGCGGCTTTATCCAATGACGTTTTGACGTCGGCACCGTCCCATATTTGTTCAATGGCTGGCGTGAATATGGTATCGTTGTACGCCAGAACCTTCATTTCAGGAATAATCGGGTAAAAATGCGATTGCTTCAATTGGCGGATGAAGCCCAGGGTAACCGGATCATCCTTGTACAGCTCTTCATTTTGCAGGTTTTTGGCCAAAGGAAGAAATCCGGTGACTTCATTAATTTTCATCTGCATTTCTTCCGACATCAGGAAGTTGGCGAACAGCTTGGCGGCGTTCGGATATTGCGTATAAGACCCGACGAAGAATCCGCCGACGCCGGTCATTACCGGAGCCATTTTTCCGTCCGGCAGGTTGGGCAGCGGCATGGACTCTACTTTGAAAGGAAGCTGCTTGAATCTTCCGCTGTTCCACGTTCCATCCATAATCATGGCGATTTTACCTTGTTCCCAGAGGCTGGTCTTAACGTCACCGGACGCATCGGCTGCTTTTAAAGGTAAAATTTCTTTCAGGCTCTGGAAATATTCCAACCCTTTAACCGCGCCCTCGTTATTGATGCCAATATCGTTCGCGTCCGTTCCGTCTTTGCCGAAATAATAACCGCCCTCCGCAGCCATAAACGGATAAGCGCTGTCCTTGGAGTTAGCTTCAAAGAAAAATCCGAATTTATTGTTTTTGACATCGTTAAACTGTTTCGCAAAAGCTTTAATGTCATCCCAAGTTTCAAATTTGGCATCCTTCACCAAATCCTTGTTGATGAATATGGCGGGCAAATAAGCATAGCTGGGGTAACCGTAGAGAATACCGTCCCACGTAAACGACTGGATCGCCTCTTCAAGCATCATATTTTTGGTATCTTCTTCAAAATAATCATTTGGCAGCACACTGCCCGATTTCACGGCATCTCCCAAATCAAGGCTGCCAAGGACAAAGACGTCGGCGCCTTTTCCGGCCGGGCCATCGGCTTTATATTTATTCAGGATCGCGTCGTAACCGACATCTTGAAGCGTCACGGGAATGTTGTATTTTTTCTCGAATTCTTGTACCGCATATTCAGAGAAAGGAGTCTTGGGGTGCCAGAATATAAGCTTGGCGCCAGGTTCAGGAGTCAGTTCGTCCGATGCCGCCCCTGCCGGAGCGCTGCTGGAATCCGGGGCTTCAGATTGCTGAGCGGAATTCGTGGAGTTTCCGCCGCATGCGGCCAAAGCAAACATCAGCATGAGGGACAATATTACCAATCCAACTTTCTTCGTCATTCCCGATCACTACTCCTTATTGTTCAATTAAGTTCGAAGTATTTTCTGATTCCTTCGGCAATTTCATCGAGACAATCCTCCGCTTGAGGGTACAGTCCGAGCTTGTCCAGGAAACCGTGATTGGTTCCGTTATATTGGATCAGCCTCGTCTTGACCCCGTATCTTGACAGCTTTCTTGCATAGGCTTCAGCTTCCAGCCTCAAATAATCGTATTCGGCTGTCAGGATCAGAGCTTCCGGCAGACCGTCCAACTGTTCCGCTAATAATGGGGAGATGTAGGGGATGGATGCGTCCAAATTTCTCGCGTATACCTGCCTGATGACTTCAAGATTGCCCTTGATCTCCTGAAGACCTGGCATGATAAACTCGTGATGCCGGTTAATGACATACTCCTCAATGCTCCAACTGAAATCGTCTGTAACGGCTTCGGCATTATTGACGACGGGATAAATCAGCGCCTGGTACTTGATCACTTCCGTCCCTGACTCCTTGTCCTTCAGGGCGCAGGCGGCTGCGAAATTTGCTCCGGCGCTGTCGCCCGCTACCGTGATTTGGTTTGCGTTTACGCCAAGTTGTTCGGCACTGCGCCAGGTCCAATACACCGCATCGAGACAATCGACGAATCCGGCCGGGAACGGATGCTCGGGAGCAAGCCTGTAATCCACGGAGACGACAACGGCGCCGGCCTTCTCCGATAGAGCTTTACATGCATTTTCCATGCCGTCCACGGTCCCACCGACAAATGCCCCTCCATGAAAAAACACGATGGCTGGCAATTGCTGCCTGTTCCCGGGCCTATATATACGGATGGGGATGCTGCCGTTCGTTCCGTTAATGGAAAGCTTCGACTGCACGATATCCGTGCGGGTAATATCCTTGCTGCCCGAGCCCAGCATGCCGGATCTCATCCGGAGGGCAAGCTTTTCAAATGCACCAAGGTCCGCAGATTCCGGTTCGCGCTCTTCGGCCGAAGCTTTACTCTGCTGCTGCTGTTGTACACTTAACACTCTCGGATCAAGCTCGCCTTCGTTATCCGAATCCGGAATTTTTTTAACAACAAAGTCGTATCCGTCTTTAACCCGGGCAACTGATTTTGCACGAAGAAGAGAAAGCAATTCTGTATATTCGCCGGGTTGGTTCAAAGCTTCTCACTCCCTTTCTTATCGCAATCCTCCTGTAGTTGTTTTTTATCTTAGGATGTATATGAAGGTGTCGGACGACACTCACATTTTAAAAGAAATAGATTAAATTTTAATATTCTCTGTTAAGGGGATTATAAAATGCATTATATATAATGTTAAATATGAATCCCTTATTTCCAAATAAATAATAAGCATGTTAGGTAGGGTTTTCTGACAAAAAGATATGATTAATGTCACTTATTATGACGCAACAAGCATTTTATCCGATAAAAATATGAATAAATCATGGACTAAATATTATATATGATATATATTGTTACATAGAAGAAGGTTTCGAGGCTGTTGTGAAGGATTTGCAGGTTGTAACCCGTGTTACTAATATTTTCACATTGTGTTATCAGGGGGGAATTCTTGACCATGAACATCGTGCATCTGGAGACTTTCATCATCGTGTGTAAATACGGTAATTTTACAGAGGCGGCCAAGCATCTTTACGTCCCTCAACCAACCGTAACCAACCGCATCAATCAGTTGGAGGATGAGCTCGGTCAAGAGCTTTTTGCCAGAGGAAAGTCAGGAAAACGAAATGTTCAGCTTACACGTGCGGGAGAGAGGTTCCTTCCTCATGCCCAATCTGTCATTGATACGCTCAAGATGGCCAAGCAGGAAATTACCCATACTACCTCGTTGTCGATCGGAAGCTCGGTTCCCCTCAGCCACCCTCTCATCTATAATGTTATTCAGGATCTTTCCAATCTGAACGAGCATTTGAATATCCATTTGATCTTCCTGGAATCTTCCAGCATTTTGAAAGCACTGGTTGATAATGTAGTGGACGTCGCCTTTACAACCGATTTAATGATGAACACCTGCTATCAGAGCTATCCGCTTGGCTCCGAGGAGTTCAACCTGATTCTCCCGGCTGATCACCCGCTGTCGAATCAGCCCTTGCTGGAGAACTTCACATGCATGGAAGAAGAGAATATCATATTCTATGAGCCCTACAAGAACAGCATCGCGGATTTAACGGATCTGAATTTTAAAAAGAAGCTTTATTCGAACCAGGTTGAAGTGATCAAAAGCTTGATCCATGAACAGCACGGAATCAGCTTTCTTCCCCCCATGATTCTTGAGAAGGAAATCAAAAATAACGAAATGGTCAGTATTCCGTTATCGGAGAATATTCAACTGAATAAAATCAACTACTATTTAACCTGCAATAAAGAGAATTTATTGAAAAAGGGGATTCATTTGAATCAGGAGAACTGGACCTTCAAAGAGGTTGTCTAGCTGTAAAGTTTATACGTAGCGAGCAGAAATATAAAAAGGCCATGAGTCTACAAATGTAGAAACATGGCCTTTTGTATTGAAGCTTACAACGCTTGATCCAGAGATGTCTCACCTTCATCCATGTTCAATGCAGGACGAGTCTCTTTGCCCAGAAGAAGTACACTGAGAGCACCGATGACAATAAAGCTGCAAAATATAGCAAAGATAGTACCGAAGGTAACCTCTGCCGCTATAAGATACCCAAGCATCAGCGGCCCTAAAATCCCGCCTATACGTCCAATAGCCGAAGCCATTCCAGTACCGGTTGAACGAATTTTAGACTCATATTGCTCCGGGGTATAGGCCCAAATGGTGCCTATTGCTCCTACATTGAAGAAGGAAAGGAGAATACCGCATATCATAAGCATAGACAGCGAATCTGCAGTGCCGAAGAAATAGCCGCAAAGGGCTGCCATGATTAAGTAGGTGATAATAACGAACTTGCGTCCCACTTTATCAATCAACCAGGCAGCGCTTAGTAAGCCGGGTAATTGAGCCAGCGTCATAATAAGAACGTATCCAAAGCTTTTGACCAGAGCAAAGCCTTTCAGAACCATCACTGACGGCAGCCATAGAAACATGCCATAGTAGGCGAAGAAGACACAGAACCATAAGAGCCAAAGCATGATCGTGGATTTGGCATATTTACTCGACCAGATGGCTTTCATATTTTCTTTAATGGAAGGCTTCTTTTTCCTTGGTTGCCGAAACGATGGTGAATCCGGAATCTCCCGCCTTAAATATACGGTATAGAGGGCTGGTAACGCGCAAATCAGCAAAGCCGACTGCCACCCAAATTTAGGTATTACAAAATAGGATATAACCGCCGCCAGAATCCATCCGGCAACCCAAAAGGTATCTAACAAAACGATGGTTCGGCCGGAATGCTTCTCGGGAATGCTTTCAGATACTAACGTGCTTGATACGGGAAGCTCTCCTCCCAGTCCTAAACCGATAAAAAAACGGAGAATAAGAAATACCGTGAATGTGGTTGCTAACGCGGAGAAGCCACTGGCAAGAGAAAACAGTAACACGGTAGCCAATAATATCGGCTTACGCCCAACACGATCGGCAAATATTCCTGCTAACAGAGCGCCGACCATCATTCCTAAAGAATTGACGCTCCCGATCAATCCTACCTGCTGGGGCAACAAATTCCAATCTTTCATTAGAGCTGCACCAATGAATGCGATAATGCCCACATCCATTGCATCAAAGAGCCAGCCAAGTCCTGCAACGAACAACAGTTTCTTTTTAGCCACCGGTTTGATTATGGTAGTGCCCATGTCATTCCTCCTCGTTGGTTAGGGACCCGATTCGTCTCGGTATACCTTCTTTTTCGCAACGATGAATTGTCATCGTATACTTATTTAAATTTTAAAATATATTATATATAATGTTAAATATCAATTATGTATCTCCAGATAAAGAATATGAATGTCAACAACAAAAAAACATGTACACGAGGACCATAAGCCGAAACTCCTGGTCTTGGTACATGTCTGACTTCGTTCTATCTGCTTGATACTATTCTCCCGCTTGCTCACTTGCGTCTTCTTGCCGCGATTTTAGCATTAAGCTGATCGTATCCCATATATGCTCATGCATTCTGGCCTGGGCAAGCTGAGGGTCCCTGTTCACAAGCGCCTCCCAAATCCCGCGATGCTGGTGGTCGGTAAGCGCATGGCGTTCTTTATTCCGGTTCCATGCCATCACCTGTATCCAGCTAATTCCCGCACGCAAATGATGCAGGGTGCTCTTCAGCGCGAGATTCCCGCCGGCCTCTACAACCAGATCGTGAAACCGGTTATTTAATTCAATGGCATCCGTGGCGTGGCCGGTATTCCCGCCATGAGCCTGCTCAAGATTCAGGAGATTCTCCATCTGCTTGAAATGCGTGCTGCTTCCCCGCTCGGCGGCAAGCCGGGCCGCCATTCCCTCCAGTTCGGCGCGAAGCTCATATAAATCCTTCAGCTCTTTCACCGACAGCTCCTTGACCCGAACGCCGTGATGGGGAACAGATTCCAGAATGCGTTCCTGCACCAGCATGCGCATCGCTTCACGAATCGGCGTGCTGCTTACACCCAGCATCTCCTTCAGCTCGCGTTCCCTGATCCATTCACCCGGCTGAAATCTCCCGCTCAGCACCAGATCATATAACCGTCTGTATACAGCCATGGTCGTTGTTTCTTTAACAAGCTTATTAGCCAAGTCCATAGAGTCTTCCCTCCAGGCGATAAGAACAGCTTTACCCGCCCTTATTCATAAGAGCGGGAGCGGCTTCTGCGCGAATATTTGACAATCATTCGAAATCCTCTAGCTATACCTCTATCATAGCAGATTATGGTTTTTTCGTAAAAGCCGGGGATTCATCGTTCAGGTCTAACCTCCAATATAGAACATTTCAATCTTCTGCTTGCCGCCTGCTTCATTCGTATCCCGCCCCCGCTTGGCGCTGTATTGGTTGTCCCTGTTATTCCAGATGTGTGCGATCCTGCCCGCGAGCACATCATCCGGCATTCCTGACCGCAAAAGCCCTCGGAGATCGGTTCCCTCCGTGGCGAAGAGACACGTATACAGGGAGCCGTTCGCTGAAATTCTCGCTCTTGTACATGTTCCGCAGAAGGCGTCCGAAACCGCAGAAATAATACCGACCTCCTGCTCTGTTCCTTTATACCGGTAACGGGAAGCCACTTCTCCGAAGTATTGGCCGGGAACCGCCTCAAGCGGCATCACATGCCGGCCAATCCTGTCAATAATCTCCTGTTTGGTTACGACCTTGTCCAGATTCCAGCCGTTGCTATTCCCCACGTCCATATATTCAATGAAGCGAATCGTATGTCCGGCGTCTTTGAAATATTTCGCCATCGGAACGATATCCTGATCGTTGACGCCTTTTTGAACAACCATATTGATCTTCACCTTCAACCCGGCCCTTGCTGCCGCTTCAATCCCCTTAAGCACCGGTTCGACTCCGATTCCCCTGCCGTTTATATAGCCGAACCGCTCGTCCGACAACGAGTCGAGGCTTACCGATACCCGCCTCAGTCCCGCAGCTTTTAAGTCCGCTGCATATTTGGGCAGCAGCACACCGTTTGTTGTCAGCGCGACGTCCTGAATACCCTCTATGGAAGTAAGCTTGTCCAATAAGAGCGGAAGATTGGGTCGCAGCAGCGGTTCACCTCCGGTGAGGCGTATCTTGGTCACGCCGAGAGCCGCAAATATTTGCGCAAGCCTTGCTATTTCTTGAAAATTGAGCAACTCCTGTTTGGAAAGAAAGGGATAATCCGGGCCGAAAATTTCCTTCGGCATGCAATATACACAGCGAAAATTGCAACGATCCGTGACGGAAATTCTCAAATCTTTGAGCGGGCGTTGAAGTAGGTCATTGATCATAAGTTCCTCCCGAAATCCGCATATATCTGATAAATATCATATTGTGATTCTATACTATACAGCATTATTCATAACTTTTAAAATACCAATTGCTTATGGCTAAATAAATATACTGAATTGAGCTGATTCCTCCCTCCTCTCCCTTCCCCCCGTCCAATTGCCGGAGCCTTCCCCGCCTTAGGTCGAGATTGCAAAACCGTCCCCAGCCCGTTTTACGGTATACGTGAAAATAATAGAATAAAGCCATAGATAACGGATATGACGAAAGGAAGAAATGAGATCATGAAAAAACTTTACCGTTCCGAGAGAGACAAGAAATTCAGCGGCCTGTGCGGAGGGTTGGCTGAGTGGCTGGGCATCGACTCCACCCTTATTCGGCTGATCGCCGTAATCGTCGCTATATGCAGCGTCGGCACGTTTATTCTTTTTTATCTGATAGCCAGCCTCATCGTTCCAAGCGACCCGACGGGGGGCTTCATGGATGGACATCATTATTACTAAAAAGAAAAGGGAGAGAGATCAATGAGCATATTGCAGAGAATTGCGACTTTAACGAAGGCGGCCTTGCATGAGGGCCTAAACCGGCTGGAGGACCCGGTCATGATGACCGGACAATACTTGCGCGACCTTGAAGACAAGATCGCCGAGGCGGAGCAGCGCAGCCGTGATTTGCAAGCGGCGGCCAGACTGCTGGAACGCCGGCTGAAGGAATACCGTATGCTGGCGGAGCTTAGCGAAGGCGATGCCTTAAAGGCGCTGGAAAGCGGCGACGAAGCTAAAGCGCAGCAGGCCGTTATGGCCAAGCTCACCTATACGGAGAGCGAGAAGGAATGCGCCGCTGGTCTGGAAGAGACCCGGCAGGTACTGGCCGGACTCGGATACGAGATTGCCGCAGCCAAGGAAGAGCGGGTCCGGCTGAAAGCCAAAAGGGCCGAGCTCTCCGAACGTGCCGAGCGTCTCCGCAAAGTTCCAGATAACGTCACCCCCGCCCCTTCCCGCGCTGCCTTCTCCGGCCTAAATACACATTCCGCCGCCCGGGGATTCGAGCGAATGGAAGAAAAAATAGAGGAATGGGAAGCAAGACAGACGGTACCGGGCCGGTATGTGTCTCCGGCTGCCGGCACAGAAGGCAGCCCCGCTGACGCCCGCGTGAAGGAACAAGCCGCAGCCGAACTGGAGCGCTTGCGCGAGCGGACGAAGGGCAGCGAGCAGTAAGAATATATTGAATTTGCTGTACAAAATGGGTACTCTCCTTAGCAGGGAGAGTCCCCTTTTTTGTTGTAAGATTCTGTAACTTATCAGACGATTTCGCGTCTAAGATTACGAGAATTCTTTTTCAGGGAGGAATGTATCTAATGAAGAAGCTGGCAAGTCTGGGCTGCGCTTCAATTCTTACTCTAGCCATCGTTTCGGGAGGGACATCCTTCGCCGCTGGCGAAATTGAAGTGATCGTAAACAATAATGCAGCCGGGCAGGGAACATCCGCCTATCTGGCGAACGGTACGACTATGGTACCCTTGAACGTTGTGCGGCAGATTCCGGGAATATCGGTAAGCTGGGATAACAAGTCCAAGACGGTAACGGTTATGAGCGGCAGTAAAAGGATTCGTTTGGCTGCCGGCCAGAAGACAGCCTTCGCTGATTCCGGTAAAATTACGCTCTCCATGCCGGCCACTCTGGAAAAAGGGCGCATCATGGTCCCTTTACGTTTTATCGCCGAAGTCTCAGGCGCTTATGTAACCTGGAATTCCCAATCCCGCACGGTGTATGTGGCCAAGGCCGATAATAAATTGAAGGAACGCCTGGCTTCAGGTAATCTAACCGATGCGCGCAGAGCGGCCCTGCAGCTGCCCCGCGTAAGCATGATCCGGAATCTTGAACCGACGCCATCCTCTTTGGAGGGCCAAAGCTTCACCTACTATTTTCTGGAAGGCGAATATAAGCGGTTCTTAATCGGAGGCGGCGACCTCCTCTCTTACTATGAAGTGGTGAATGAACGAAGCCAGCTGATCTGGACAGCAAGACTGGTTGGCAGTGCAGAGACGGACAGCCTCCTGTTTCTCAAGGAAACCAAGGCATCCGAGGAAAGCGGCGTCCGGCCCTTACTGAATAGCCGGCTCGCCTACTTTCATGTCATGCCCCATATCGGCGCAGCCTCCTACGGATTTATCGGCCCGGATGGAACTGTAACGGAGCTCGGCACCAAAGATGTCACCATGAACGAGGAAGTCGTCGATATTCCGGAAGAACAGAAGTGAATACACTCTTTTTTCATACACGACCTCTGTTATACTTAATAGATGGAATACTATCAATCTATTACCAAGGGAAGACAGGAGCCGGTATGATGGATTTTGTGGCAATCGATTTTGAGACGGCGAATGCCGGCCGGGCCAGCGCCTGCGCGCTGGGACTGGTTGAGGTCAAGGACGGAATCATCGTGTCCGAACAGGCTTGGCTGATTAACCCGGAGCAGCGCTTCGACCGCAGAAATATCGCCATCCACGGGATAACGCCCGAAATGGTAGCCGGGCAGCCGACCTTCCGCGAGCTGTGGCCAGTCATTGAACCGCTTATCCACGGAAAAAATATTGTGGCGCATAACGCTTCCTTCGATATGAGCGTACTCCGTTATGGACTCGATCAGTGCTCCCTGCCCTATCCGTCCTTTCAATATTGGTGCACCTACTTGCTGGCCAAAAAAATGCTGGCCGATCTCGGCTCTTACCGGCTGAACATACTGGCCGAATATTTCGGCATCCCCCTGCGGCATCACGACGCGCTTGAGGACGCCCGCACCGCGGCGGTCATCCTGGTGAAGCTCGCGGAACGGTTCGGGCATTCCGGCCTGCTGGCGCTAGCGGAAGATCTGGGCTGCCGGATTGGCACGCTGCATGCCGGAGGTTATACTCCGTTCTCGATTCCGGCGCGCAAGCCATCCCGCAGCAAGGCGAAAACGGGCGGGAACAAGTCCGCAGCCGTCTCGGCGGAATCTGCCGAAGCACTTCTTCAGAAAGCGGAAACCGCAGCCGCCCGAGAAATGCTCGGTCCGGGTAAAGAATAAAGAAGGGGAGGCTTACTCCTATTCAGGATATGCCTCCCCCGTCTATGGCCGGTCTTCGCCGATAACAGGCGTTACCCGGCTTTTTTGCCGACTGGATTTACAGCTTCATCCGATAAACCGCTTTATTCTCCAGCCCACGGATAAACGGCGTCCAATCTTCACTCTCCGGCGTCGTATCCAGCGCATCCTCAACCATTTGAAGCTTGGCGTCCATGGCGTCGATATGGTGAAGCGCTACCGCCTCGGCCGTCTGGGGCTGCACCGGACTTCCCCATTCCCCAAGATTGTGATGCGACAGCACCAGATGCTGAAGCCCGAGTACCTTCGGGGACCCCAGGTCGATATTTGAACGTATGGCCGCTTCCGTAATCCAGCTGGAAGCCATCGCGATATGCCCGAGCAGCTTGCCCTGGACACTATAATCCGATACAATGCCAAGCTGGGATATCATTTCCTCCGGCTTGGCGATATCATGCAGGATAATACCCGCTTTCAGCAGATCGGGATTCAGAAATGGCCGCTGCTTGCACAAAAAATCGCCAATCTCCAGCATTCGCACCATATGATAGGCAAGCCCGGCAAAGTAAGCGTGATGATGGGTCTTGGCCGCCGGATAATGCATCAGCTTCTCCTCCACCTTGCCCACACAATACGCAACAATTGTCCGGATCTCCGGGTCGCTTATGGAGCCCATGGCCTGCTTGATCGTATAGATTAAATCTACCGGACGGATGGGCGCGGAGCGGATAAAATCTGTCAGAGCTACACCATCCTTCTCCGTAGCCAAACGCATTTTACTAATCTTGATTTGCAGCTTCTCCCGGTATAAATGGGCGAGACCTTGAACCTTAACAAGACCCATCGGAAAAAAAGTCTCTTTGTCCGCAGTCGACACATCCCAATACTTCGCGGACAGCTGGCCGCTGGAATCGCTGAGTACGACATCGAAATAATCCTTCGGCGGATTACCATTCGTTTGTTTGACCGTCAATTCCCTAATCAGATAAAAGCCGATGAATTCATCTTGCGGTGCCAGTTGGTTGATTTGCTTCATGATGAGCCTCCTACTTATCTTAAACCTTATTCCCACAATAATTTTGACGCCGGCCGCTTCAATCCCTTCAAAATACTTCAATAAAGATAAAATACCTTCTCGGCTTCAGGTTCGGCATTCTTAAATTTACTTAAAAAGACCGCCTCTATCAATCCACAATCGGCGAGTGTGAATTGATAGAGGCGGTCTGCTTCAGGGCGGTAATAACCGGCAAGTGTCTATACGGTGCACGGCGCTTAAGCGCTCAGCTCTTTATATTTCTCGGTAAGCTCTTCGAACCATTGTCTGTCCTGCAGCGCCAGCGCAAAATCGATCAGCTCGGCGATTTCGTTCTTCCCAAGGTCCGGCTTATCGTTAAAGTTAACCTCAGCAACAGCATTAGCTTCAATTATAGATCCTTCGGAAAAATCAAACGAAAACTCCAGGTCGATGTCGCTTTCCAGGTACTCATTGCGGAGAAAATACAGCACTTCACACATCAGAACTGGCCTAACCTGATCTTCAAAAACACAGTCCATTACTTTTGCCCAATAGTGACGGTTGGTCAGATGCAGCTTGTCATCATTTAAGAGACTCTTCTCACCTTGAAAATCATTGACAAATCTCAGTTCAAGCGGCTCCATCTTAAAGATACTGGCGATTTGCTTCTTGGCGATACTCACGATCTCATTCGTTTCCAATCTAATCATCTCTTGTTCCCCCATCCTAAAATTTAATTTGGGCTTTGCGTTAAGCTTAGAACAGTAGACCTATCACATCGGCAATGATTCATTTATTTGTTATATCGTCTATGGATTGCCCTTAATTAATATTATATTAGCATCTTTTCCGAAAAAATGTTTCATCCCTATTCAATTTGGTTAATGTTTTTAGCCCCAAAACGCTCAAATTTCATTTAAAATTCAAATTTTCAAAATGAAAATGTAATTATTTATTAAAAAAATAACAAAATCCCATTTGCTTATTGCCATATCTATCGCCTAAAGCAAACAAAAATCCGCTGCCCGAAATGACACAGCGGATTTTTGTTGATGAAGATAATTATGGGGGTAACAAATGACCAGGGTTACTCACTGCGAGAACATCCGGGCCGGTCGGTTACCCGTCTCGAAGTGCTGCGTGGATGCCCTCTGTTCTGAAGGCCCACACCAGCCCTAAGGACAATATGCGAAACAGCTTCTGGCTCAATTGGGCGCAGGAGGATAGAGTAATCCCGTCAGCCGGATTTTATATAGACGCGTTGACGCTCTCCTCGTAGAACAACGGCACCAGTTGGATACCATCCTCCGGCGTAATCCGCACGAGACCTTTGTCGGAAAGGCGAAGGGTCGGAATAACCGCAAGGGCAAGCAGCGATAGCGTCATGAAGGCATAATTGAGGGTACAGCCCGCATCATATAGCGCCTTGCTGATTGCGGCTGACTGGGCGGCGGCGACTTCAAACGGCTCGGCGGACATCAGTCCGGCAATGGCGAGCGGGAACAAGGTCGTGCCGGACCCCGTGATAACCGCAACTCCGCCCTGCGCGTCGGCGACAGCATGTACCGCCTTAGCCATAAGTTCGTCGTCGCTGCCGATCACAAGCACATTATGGCTGTCATGCGCCACGGTCATGGCAATGGCCGCGGGTTCATGGAACCCGACTCCCTCCACCACTCCGACCGCCATATTTCCCGTTCCTTTATGGCGCTCCAGAACGGCGATTTTGCATAAGCCGCCCCCTACCTGAAGGTTCCCTTCCAATACGGGCAAGGACAGAATACGTTCCATTGTCTCCACATGGTTTTCCAGCACCTTAATAACCCGGGTGCTTACATTACCGGACTCCACCGGCGCCTTGATAACAAAATCTCCGGCCGTCGGGCGCTTCGGCAGATGAACGGAAGCCAGCACTTCCTGAGGATAGGCAAAAGAAGGCAAGGACACCGTCATAGCTCCATTCTCGGCCACTACGGTCCCGGCGGCAATCGTCATGACGACGTTGACGTCGGCGAGATTGCCGTCCAGCAGAATAATGTCGGCGATATTGCCCGGAGTAATAGAGCCGATATCGCGGGCAACGCCAAAGCGCTCGGCGGTGTTGATCGTCGCCATCTGGAAGGCGGTCACCGGCTTCACCCCCTGGGCAATGGCATGCCGGACCACGAAGTCCATATGGCCTTCGTCCCGCAGCGATTCCGAGCTGCGGTCGTCGGTGACGAGCATCATCCGCCTTGGGTCGAGGCCATGCTCCGTATGCGCCGTAATCGTCTTAGCGACATCATGCCAGGCGGAGCCGCGGCGCATCTTGGCGTACATACCCAGCCGCACGCGCTCGATCACATCCTCGGCGGTCACGCACTCGTGATCGCCGGTTACACCGGCTGCCGCGTATACAGGCAGCCTCCAGTCGCTCGCGGGCCAGGTGAAATGCCCGTCGACATAACCGCCGGCGCGAAGAGTAGCCTGAATTTCTCCGAGCATTTTATCATCGCCGTAGACGACGCCGGGAAAGTTCATCACTTCACCGAGCGCGATGACATCGTCTCCCCAGGTGAAAGCCTCCGCCACTTCCTCCGGCCCGATCGCCGCTCCGGTCGTTTCGAATTCGGGACCCGCCGAAGGAACGCAGGAGGCAACCTGCATGTATGCGGCAAGCGGAGTCGTACGCATCTCTTCCAGCATCAGCTTGATTCCTTTTAATCCGAACACATTGGCGATTTCATGAGCGTCGAAGAAGCCGCCGGTCGTTCCGAGCGGAAGAACCGCGCGCGCAAATTCAGTGACGGTCAGCTGCGTGCTCTCAATATGGCAGTGTCCGTCCAGCAGGCCGGGGGCGATATATTTTCCCGCCGCATCGATGATCTTGGTATTCTCGCCGATCATATGCGATACGTCCTTGCCTACATAAGCGATGCGTCCTTCCTGAATGCCGACGGACAGGCCTTCCAAAATTTCGCCGGAACACACGTTGACCAGTTTGCCGCCTGTAATAACCAGCGTTGCCGGCATGTCGCCGCGCGCCGTAGCTACAAGCGCCGGAACGCAGTCGGCGAGAGGTTTTCTTGCAAAGACCATATTGATCCGCTCCCTTCGGAAAAATAGTTAACCGCAGCAGCTTCCCTAAGCGGCAGTTTAAGAAAAAACGGCTCTGCCTTCCCCGCAGGGACGGTAGCCGTTTTTACCGATTCCATCCGGCAGGTATGTCTTCCGAATGTCTTGCGTATTTCACTTTTCAAAATTATCCTATACCTGGTCGTAGATATCAAGCGCCGCCTGAATGCCAAGTCCGGCAGGCAGCGGGTGGCCGTGGCGGAGCAGTGCCGCCTCCAGCGCGCCCAGCACCCGCAGCACATTGTTCCCGCGGCAGCTGAAGCCCATCGTTCCTATCCGCCAGATTTTCCCTTTAAGCGGTCCGAAGGAGCTGGCAATTTCGATGCCGAAGCTGTCCAGCAGCATGGAGCGGACTGATTCTCCGTCGATTCCATCCGGGATCACTATGCAGGTTACCATTGGCATTTTGCAGCCGGGGTCGCCGTAAAGCTGAAGTCCCATCGCCTCGATCCCGGCGACAAGCGCACGCTCATGCAGACGGTGTCTGGCAAATCGCGCCTCAAGCCCCTCTTCCAGTACGAGCCGCAGACCTTCACGCAGCGCGTACAGCATGGAGGTCATTTCCGTATGATGGTTCAGCCGCAATGGACTCCAGTAGTCTTGAAGCATACCAAGATCGAAATAATTGCTGCGAACCGCAATGATCTCATCGGCACCGGTGTCGCCGGTGCGCAGTCCGCGCTCCACCCGCTTGCGCGACATAATCTTGTCTTCGGCGCGCTTATTGTACGTGACCGGGGCCATACCCGACGGAACGGACAGGCATTTCTGCGTGCCGCCGATCACCGCATCAAGCTGCCAGGCATCCGTCTCGACAGGCACGCCGCCGATGGTTGCCACCGCATCGACAATCAGCAGGGCATCCATTTCCCGGCAGGCCTGCCCAATCCCTTCAAGCGGCTGCAGGCGGCCGGTCGACGTCTCGCCGTGAACCATTGCCACCACATCGGGCTTCACCTTGCTCATCTCGGCAATAATCTCTTCCTGATCGAAGACCGTTCCCCACGGCTTCTCAATGGTATGCACTTCAGCGCCGCAGCGGTCGGCGATTTCATGCAGCAAATGCCCAAAACGGCCGTAAATCGGGATCAGCACACGATCTCCCGGAGAAATCAGGCTGACCATGGCCGCCTCAATCCCTGAACGGGAGGTGCCGTCAACGGGATAGGCCCACTGATTGCTTGTAGCGAACAGCTCCCGAAGCATACCCATCGTCTCATTCATAATATCCGTAAACTCGGGATCGAACTGCCCCAGTATCGGAAAAGACATCGCCCGCAGCACGCGCGGGTCAACCTCCACCGGTCCCGGAGTCATGATGCACCGTAGTGACGGTGACAAGTCTTCGAACCGCTTCATGTCCATCTCTCCTTCGTATTTTGCGGCACTAGACCGTCTTCATCCGTTTCTTCATATCCTAGCTTATATAATAGCGCGATCAGCACCTCAAGCCCGGCAGCCAACTCTTCTGGCGGAGTATATTCCTCCGGGGAATGGCTGATGCCGCCTCGGCTAGGCACGAAAATCATCGCCGTCCCGCAGCGGGGCGCAAAGAGCTGGGCGTCGTGACCCGCCCCGCTGACCATCGCCTTGTATGTCTTGCCCTGCCGGAGACATATAGCTTCAAGCTCCGCTCTCAGCCCGCTGTTCATCGGCGCGGGAGAAGCGCTGAGCCGGAGCGTTATGTCGAGTGCAACATCCCGGCGTTTTGCTATTTCCTCAAACGCGGACGCGACCGATGAGCAGAACGCCTCCAGCTCATCCTCCCGGCTATGACGGATGTCCAGCGTGAACACCACTTCGCCGGGAATCACATTCGGCGTATTAGGGAATGTTTCCAGCCTGCCTGTAGTGGCCACCAGCGGATCTCCCGCTTCAATCGCGAAGCGTTCCAGCTGCAGCACCATCTCGGCCGCCGCAGCAAGAGCGTCGCGGCGAAGGCCCATCGGCGTTGTTCCGGCATGATTGGCCGTACCTTTGACCGTCACGGTAAACCGCCGCTGTCCGGCAATCGCAGACACGACGCCGATTTGTGTCTCTGTCTGCTCAAGGACGATCCCCTGCTCGATATGAAGCTCTACATAAGTGGAGATGTCGCTTCTAGGCGCATCCGGATTCTGATCGCCCAGGCGGCAGCTTTCCATCGCTTCTTGCAGCGTCACACCTTCGCCGTCGCGGCAGTCTTTTGCTTCGCTCCCGTCATACAGTCCGGTCACGTTGCCCGATCCCCAAAAGGTCAGCGGAAACCGGCTGCCTTCCTCTTCGGCGAAGGAGACGGCTTCCAGTGTCCGAAGCGGCGGGCCGTACACGCTGCTTAAGTAGCGCAGCGCTGTAAAGGCTGCCACTACGCCGTAAGTCCCGTCGTATTTTCCGCCATTTACAACCGTGTCGATATGTGAACCGGCCAATACGACTTTGCCGTCATCGCGCGTGCCGGTCAATCTGCCATAGACATTGCCGACGCTGTCGGCATAAACCCTCAGGCCGCTCTCCCTGACCCGGTCCAGCAGAAACTGCTGCGCCTTCTTCCATTCCGGCGTATACAGCAGCCGGGTAACTCCGTCTCCCGGCGCGCTGAACGCGGACAGTTCTTCAAGCAGTTCCAGCATTTCGGCGGCTGGAGCTTGAATGTAGGAAGCACTCATAATACCAGCTGCCCTTCACCGATTTTTATCCACTGTCCGCCTTCCGGAGAGATCACTCCCTGTTCACGGGTATAGACAAGATTACCGCGGCAGATGGTGGAAGTCACCCTGCAGGAGAGATTCATTCCAGCATATGGGCTGTGCTTGTGGCGGTAGAGCAAATCCGAAGCGGCAAGGGTGTAGGGCATATCCGGATGCAGGACCGCCAGATCGGCGTCCATCCCAAGAGCAATTGAACCTTTGCGGCCGGATAACCCGAAACGCTCCGCTGGAAGCCCCGACAGCAGCCGTGAAATCAGCGTGACCGGAAGCTTCCGCTTGTTCACTCCTTCATGGAACATCAGTTCCATGCTGCTCTGAGCACCGGAGATGCCGCCCCAGGCATCAAAGAAACTCAGTCCGGAAGCAAGCTTCAGCTCGGGAGGACAGGGCGAATGATCGGAGGCAATGAGATCAATCTTCCCTTCGGACAGCGTCTTCCAGAGCTTCTCCTGCTCTTCGGCGCTCCGCAGCGGCGGCGCACATTTAGCGACCGGTCCCATTTCCTCCATATCGTCTTCCGTCAATATCAAATAGTGCGGGCAGGTTTCCGCCGATACGTCCTGCCCTCGCAGTTTGGCTGCATGAATCATGTCGATTGCAGCGGCCGTGCTGATATGGACAAAATGCAGCCGGCATCCCGTCCGCTCCCCGTACAGCAGCGCCCGGGCGACGGCCTCCAGCTCCGCCTGCGCCGGCCGCGAAGCCGCAAAATCACGGGCTCCCGTCCGTCCGCTTCGCACCGCTTCCGCCGCGAGCATAGCCGTCATCTCATCGCTCTCCGCATGCAGCGCCAGTATGCCGCCGAGCGATGCGATCTTTTTCATCCCTTGGTACAGGGTCTCATCGTCTACCTCGCGAAAGCGTCCTTCGCCTTCTCCGCCCGGATTCGATATAAAGGCTTTGAAGCCCGTGACGCCCGCCGACCACAGCTCCTCGAGATTATCCAGATTGCCCGGAACAAGGCCGCCCCACAGCACATAATCGACAGCAGAATGACCGGCGGCCATTTCGGCTTTCAGACCGAGAGCAGGCAAATTCACCGTCGGCGGATTGCCGTTCAGCGGCATATCGGCATAGGTGGTGCAGCCCCCTGCCGCCAGCGACGCCGATCCGGTGGGAAAGCCTTCCCAGTGCCCAAACGACGGCTCGTTAAAATGGACATGCATGTCGATCATGCCTGGCAGCACATACTGTCCTTCGGCGTCAATGACGGTTGTATCTGGGCCGGCTTCTAGCCCGGCTTCCAGCGCAGCAATTTTGCCGTCGGCAATGCCGATATCAAGCTTCACGACCTCTCCGGGGAGTACCGCCAAACCATTTTTAATTACCAGTTCATAAGATTTGCTCAAGTGGGTTCCCTCCCATCGTCATCAGATTTCTTCTAAAAATAAGATATATCCGGTTGTCAGCTTCCGCGATAAGTGCTGTATCCTCCGGGAGCGAGCAGAAGCGGGACATGATAGTGGCCGCCTTCGCTGCTTATATGGAAGCGGATCGGAATCAGATCAAGAAATCCAACTTGCTCACGGGACGAAGATGTCTCCGGGCTTTCCGCATTTATTTTCCGAAAATAATCTCCCGCTTGGAACAGCAGTTCATACTCGCCGGGCTTCATTTCCGCATCCTCCAGCAGAGGAGCATCCAGCCTGCCGTCCGCGTTCGTAGCCGCCTCGCGGAGCAGCAGACTCTCTCCGTTCTCCAGCCGCCTCAGCTGCAAAACAATGCCGGAAACGGGTATGCCTCGCGCCAGATCGAGCACGTGGGTAGTCAAGCGTCCGCTCATGCAGCCACCTCCCTAGACAAATTGTGGGTCGGAACGTGCGATATATCACTGCGTGTCCCGTAATTTTTGTGGAGAATATTCATAATTATGCTGGCTATTTCTGTCTTCCGAATCGAAAATCGGCCTTTGGAAGTGTTCGGTATGAGCATGGCTGGCACCCCGTTAACAAAAATGATTGGATTGAAAGATGTCTTTACTCCGCCAGGAGATCCTCCAAACGAAACTTCGTAATTTTGCCGATTTCGAATAAGGCTCGGTTCCATTCTTCCTCAGGTGATAGGTTTACCCGCTCGCTGACGGATTCGATGATGTCGTCTTTATTTTTACCACGGACAGCCAGTATGAATGGAAACTGGAATTTGTCCGTGTATTTCTTGTTCAGGTCGTTTAACAATTCAAATTCCTCCGGGGTCAGACGGTCAAGTCCTGCCCCTTTCTGCTCGGCCGCTGACAGCGGTGTTACCTGGAGCCTCGTCGCCAGATCGGGATGCGCCCGCAGCAGCGACAAAGTCTTCTCCCGCCCTGCGATTCGGGCAGCCTCCGCCATCGCTTCGTGCAGCTCGCCAACCGATCCGAAGGGACGGGAAGCGTAGGCCGATTCCGCAACCCATGGCGAATGCTCAAAAATTCCGCCAAGCGTCGCCACAAACTCTTCCTTACTCATTTTATTAATCTCTGACAGTGTAAGAGGTGAAGCAGGGGTTACCATGGTTATCCTACTCCTTTTCAATTGCTTTGTTTACGGCCCGCATAATGCCGCCATACCCTGTGCATCGGCATATATTGCCGGAAAGCGCCGCTTCCACCCTCATCTGGCGCCGCAGCGGCCCAGCTCACAGGCACTTTGTCCCGGTAAGCCCGAGACCTTTGCGCAGCACGGTCAGAAGACGGCGCGAAGGCGGCACTTCGGCAATTACAGCTCCCTTTCGGTAACTCCGGAAAACGCTCCCTCTCCCAGTATTACATTATTGGCCGCTGTTTCCAGCCTTTCCTACCAATGTCTTCCACGGTTCGGCAGCGGCAAGATTGCCTGCCGTCATCTTCGTCAATGTCAGCAAGGCTTTCTATGCCGGTCAATCAATCAGCGCCTTTGGCATCGAAACCGTTCCAGCTTTATTATGAAACCGCCTTACCGCCCTAGAACCGCTGCTCGCGGATGTACGGGACACCCAGCGATTCCGGCGTACCGGAAGGCTTGTTGCGGTTGCGGTACCCCAAATACATGAGGACAAGAATGGTTACCACATAAGGAATCATTTTCAGGAAATACGGCGGAATGGCGCTGCCAAGCAGCTGCATCCGGAAGCCTAGCGAATCGAGCGCTCCGAAGAAGTAGGCGCACAGCAGCGCCCTTACCGGATTCCATCTGGCAAAAATAACGAGACCAACCGCGATCCAGCCTCTGCCCGCTGTCAGCCCTTCGTTCCAAGTAGGGGCGACGGTCAGAACCATATCCGCTCCTGCAAGCCCGATCAGCATGGCGCCGACGGTAACGTAGCCGTAACGGATCAGCCGGACATGAACGCCCATGACATCCGCGGTGGCCGGACTGTCTCCCACGGCCCGCAGATGCAGACCCCATGAAGTGCGGTGAATGAGCAAATGCAGCACAATGACAAGCACAAAGCTTAACCAGGTCAGAACATCCAGATTTCCAAAAATATCGCCGATCACCGGAACCGGCTTCAGAAAGTCAAGATGCAGTCTCGGCAATATGCCGGGCAGCGGGTTGCCGCTGATCGACTTGCCGAGATAAGCGCTAAAGCCGCTGCCAAACAGTGTCATCGCAAGACCCGACATCGTCTGGTTGGCACGGAGCGTGATACTTAGGAAGGCATGGACCAAGCCGAGCGCCGCCGTTACTCCAACTGACGCGAGCAGCGCCGCCCCGAGATTTTCGGTACGAATAAACACAATGCAGGTTGTGACCGCCCCCATCAGCATCAGGCCCTCGGCTCCCAACTGAATAATGCCGGCGCGTTCGTTCAATATGCCTCCAAGCGTCGCCAGGAGCAGCGGCGTGCCCGCAGTAATGGCGGCGATTAATAACTGTGTGACAAAATCCATTTCTTTCGATTCCTCCTTTGGGCTACGCTCCCCGGCGAATGCGGAAGCGGGTGACCATATCGCCGGCAATCAGGAAAAACAGGATCGCGCCCTGCAGCATTTCCGAAATGGACGACGGCAGACCTATGGTCTGTACGCTAAAACCGCCGACAATCAATCCGCCGAACAGCACCGAAGTGACAACAAGCCCGAGCGGATTCAGCTTGGCAAGCCAAGCCACGATAATGGCGGTGTACCCGTAGCCCGGCGAAATGCCCTGCATCAGCTTGTGGCTTACTCCCGATACCTCGGCCATACCGGCAAGACCTGCAAGTCCTCCGCTGATCAGCATAACAATGATAATATGGCGATTGATGTGAATTCCGGCGTAACGGGCCGCGTTCGGATTCGCTCCGATCAGCCGCAGCTCGTAGCCCCAGCGGGTAAAACGGATCATCAGATAGTAAATGACAACCGCGACCAGCGCAAAGATCAGGCCGATATGCAGCCGGGTTGCTCCGAGTACAGGCAGCGATTGCGCGTCGGTAAATACCGGCGAGCCCGGCATGTTGAAGCCTTGAGGATCTTTCCATGGTCCGAACGTGACGTAATCAAGGGCCAGCAGCGCTACATAATTGAGCATTAGCGAAGTAATCAGCTCGTTCACCCCGAAATGCGTCTTCGGAATAGCCGTAAGCAGCCCCCAGAGAGCGCCGGCGGCAACGCCGAAGATCAGCATCAACAGAATCGACCAGAATCCCGACAGATTCGGAAAATAGATCGTTACGGCAGTTGCGGCTATCGCGCCAACAATCAACTGGCCCTCGGCTCCGATATTCCAGACCGATATCCGGTAGGCCACGGCGATGCCGAGTCCGCACAGCAGCAGCGGAATAGCTTTGACGAGCGTTTCGGTGATGCCGTATGAGGTTCCAAAGGCTCCCTTAACCATTTTGGAGTAGACAGTTAAGGGACTCATGCCGTTGGCATAGATAAAAATCGCGCACAGCACGAGTGCAAGCGCCACCGATAAGATCGGTGTCCACCACGGCGTACGGATACGGGATGAATCAAATTCCAGCCGCCAGGGCATCTTTCCTCCGGAAGTCTGTTTAACAGGCTGCGCAAGCGCCCTTCCGCCTGCCTTTTCCTGGCTCATACCATGCTCTCCTCTCTGCTCCGGATGCCCGCCATCATAAGGCCGATGTTTTCTCTGTCCGCCATCTCATGGGTCTCCTCACCAATAATTGCTCCGTTATAAATGACCAGTATCCGATCCGACAGCTGCAAGAGCTCATCCAGATCCTCTGAAATGAGCAGCACACCGCTCCCGGAAGCGCGGAGCTCCATAAGCAGCTCATGCACCCCCGCTGTCGCGCCGACATCAAGGCCCTGCGTCGGATGAACAGCCACCATCAACTTCGGACGGTGGGTAACTTCCCGCGCGAATAACAGCTTTTGCTGGTTGCCGCCGGACAGATGCTGGACAGGCGTATCCAGTTCCGGCGTCTTCACATCAAATTTACGAACAAGCTCCTCGGACCATGCACGGTTCTTGGCCGCTTTCAGGATGCCTAATTTCGAATGCTCCTCGGAACGGTACGATTTGAACAGCAAATTATCGACAGACCCGAGCTTTCCGGCCAAGCCGCTCTTCATACGGTTTTCCGGTACATGAGAGATGCCCGAGTCAATCGCTCCGCGAACCGAAGCTGTCTTGACGGGACTTCCGTCAAAGATAATTTCGCCTTCTCTCCACGTCCGAAGACCGGTCAGAACTTCAGCCAATTCCTTCTGGCCGTTGCCCGCCACTCCGGCTACACCGACGATTTCGCCCTTTCGCACGCTCAGGGACAGACTGTCCAGAGCCTTGCGGCCATGATCGGCATGGACGCTTAAGTTTGTAACGTTAAGCAGTTCTTCGCCCTCCGTAGCTTCGCGCTCCTGACGCTCAATAACCACTTCTCTGCCGACCATCAGCCGGGCAAGCTCGCGCTCATCGGTATCTTTGGTAACCAGCGTAGCAATCATTTTACCCTTGCGCATGACCGAAATGCGGTCCGAAGACGCCATGACTTCCTTCATTTTATGCGTGGTCATGATAACCGTCTTTCCTTCCTGCTTCATCCGGCGCAGTGTGCTGAACAGCCCTTCTACCTCACCCGGCGTAAGCACCGAAGTCGGTTCATCCAGAATGATAATGTCGGCGCCGCGATAGAGCGTCTTGACGATCTCCACCCGCTGCTGCTCCCCGACGGAAAGCTGCCATATGGGACGGTCCACCGGAAATTTTAGTCCGAAGCGTTCCGCCAACTCCTCAATTTCTTTATGTTTGTTTTTAATCCAGTTTCTCCCGCGCCAGAAAGACGACTTTTCGCCAAGCACGATATTTTCCGCTGCCGTCAAGGTCTGCACCAGTCTGAAGTTCTGAAATACCATGCCGACGCCGAGCATAGCCGCATCTTTGGGAGAACGAATCTTGGCAGATTTGCCGTGAATCAGAATCTCTCCTTCATCCGCCCTATACACGCCCGACAGCATGCTCATGACGGTGCTTTTTCCCGCCCCGTTCTCACCAAGCAGCGCGTGTATCTCGCCCGCGTTTGCCGAAAAATCGACTTGGTCGCTCGCGGTTACCGAACCGAACCGTTTGACAATCCCGCGCATTTCTACCGAATATTCCTGCATGTGGAACGCCTCCTTCCTCATAGTTGTAGTACAGGTGGGGAAGGTTCTTGGATTAAGAGCCCGCCCCACCTGTATGGTCTTCCTCTTATTTAACGGATATTACAAACGAATTTTGCATAGCTTAAAACAGGTCAAAACATGCTTATTTAGGAAGCGTTCCAACTACGCCCTTGGCCAGCCAGTTCATGCCCAGCACTTCTTCAAGTGTAAGACTCTTTCCTGCCGGAACTTTCTCATTGCCCTGGTTATCGCTGATCGGACCCGTGAAGACATTCAATTCACCGCTGATGATCTTCGCCTTGGCATCGGCCACAAGCTTCTGCACATCCTCGGGAACCTTGTTGCCGAAAGGAGCCAGATCAATCATGCCGTCAGCCATGTCGCCGGAATACTGCTCGTTCTTCCAGGTTCCGTCCATAACCGATTTTACGGTCTTCGTGTAGTACGGTCCCCAGTTCCATACCGGGTTCGTCAAATAATTGTCAGGCGCGTATTTCTTCATGTCGGAGTCGTTGCCGCCAGCGAATGCGCCGCGCTCAGCAGCCGCCTGGATCGTAGCAGGGGAATCCTGGTATGCGAGCAGCACGTCGGCGCCTTTGTCCAGCAAGCTGATTGCAGCCTGGCGCTCCGTCGTCGGATCATACCAAGTGTTTGTCCATACGACGTCGACTTTAATGTCCGGGTTTACACTTTGTGCGCCAAGCGTAAACGCATTAAGGTTGTAGATAACTTCGCTGATCGGGAAAGCGCCGACATAGCCAAGATGATTTTTCTTGGTCATTTTGCCTGCTGCAATACCCGTCAGATAACTCGCTTGATAGTTCTTTCCGAAGTAGTTGCCCATGTTCTCGGCGGTCTTAAAACCGGAAGCATGATCGAACTTGACGTTCGGGAATTTCTTCGCTACGCTGAGCGTCTGTTCCATATAGCCGAAGCTTGTCGTAAATACGATGTCATGGCTTTGCGCCAGCTCGGTAATGATGCGCTCAGCATCAGGGCCCTCAGGAATGTTCTCTATAGCATCGGCCTTAATGCCGAGTTCCGCTTCCATTGCTTTGCGCCCTTGATCATGCTGGTAAGTATAACCACCATCGCCTGGAGGCCCGATGTATACGAACGCCACCTTGGGCTTCTCTCCTGACGGCTTCGCGGACGCACCCGCCGAATCTCCCGCCGTCGCCGTGGCGGTTGCCGCCGGCTCCGAGGACGCTCCTGCGTTTCCTCCCGTATTGTTGTTGCCGCCGCAGCCTGCAAGCACAATCGCAAGCACAAACAGCAGCATGAAACTCAATTTGAATGCCCGACCCCTTTGTTTCATTGTTTTCCTCCTCCTAAAATGTCGTGTAGCATGAAAGCTAACATATTATGAACTGGCCGTTTCCAGCCGAAGCTCCGTCATTGGAGCTCTGGTCTTCAGGAATATTATATTTTTAATATACTGGAGGCCAGAGCCGTGCGTAAATTTATATAACATACGTTTGTGCATAACGACGAAAAGGAGGGGATATTTTGTGCGTTTCGCACTATCCCAAGCCTAAGAATATTAAAAATTGTAAGGAATCATAACATATGCCAGGCTTATATATCGGCAGAGTCTCGATTCCGGCCGCTTCTAAGCATCCACTCCCGGCGAACTTCTATGAAATCCCCTTCCGTATCAGCATCCATGAAGAATAAGGGAGACTCCCCTTCAATTACCGCGCCTTTATAGTCCGGGGAACGGAATATGCCTGCCGCGCCGCGGTCGCCATCGAGCTGCTGGAGCGCCGGAAACAACGTTTTGGAGAACAGAGCCGGCGGCATGACCGTTCCGTTGCCATTGGAAGCGACATAATCCAGAGCCGGCGAGCACCGGAAGGTTTCAATCAGGCGGCCGACCAGCCCTGCTGTAATGAACGGCTGATCGGCAAGCGCGACCACCACCGCATCCGGTTCGGCTGGCAGCACCGCATTCAAGCCGCAGCGGAGGGAGAAAGACAGTCCTAGGTGTGCGGTTAGGCAAGTCTCCGTTCGTCTTGATCCCAGCACTCCGCTCTCGGGCGGAAGCCACTCCAGCTTGTCGTTAGCCCTCACAACTACGACCAGCGGTTCAAGGCCGCAGCGTTCCAGTTCACTGAGCGCGACGCTCCCAAGCGCCACGTCCTGCGACAGCCTCAAAGAAACCTTGGAGGTGCCCATCCGGCTGCTCTGCCCCGCCGCCAGGTAAATTCCGGCTACTTTCAACGTTATCCGCTCCTTTCGGCTACTTACGGGAACCTGATCTTCTGACCTGAATCATCTCTGCCACAATACTGACGGCAATTTCTTCCGGCCCTTCTCCTCCGATAGACAGCCCGACAGGCGCGTACAGCGTCTCCGGCGCATCCAGCCCCTCCAGCAGCATGCCTATTCTCGCTTTGGAGCCAATGATGCCTATATAACAAGGCTTATGCTTAATAACATATTCGAGAAATATGCGATCCCGCTGGAGCTGATGGCTGCAGATCAGGACGTAATCGCTTCTGCCGATATGAAGCCGGTCTGCGGCCTCGCCCGGAGAACAAACGACTTTTTCCTCTGCATCAAATCCAAGCAGTAAGCTGGTCTCGCGCCAGTCAGCGATGGCAATGCGAAAGCCGGTTCTGACCGCTAAATCCGCGATGGGGCGTGCGTCATGCCCGGGACCAAACAGAACAAGACGCGGCTTGGGAACAAGCAGCGTTACGAACGAAGCTTCACTCCAGCCATCATCCGCCCGCATCTCCAGCGCTCCGGCAGCCGCTTCCAGCGAATAGGCATAGTTCCCGCCTGCTAGACTCCGCCGCAGCATCACGCTTTGACCGTAGGTCATGAGGCCATGGGCTTCAAGCATCAAATTCCTGAGATCCCCTTTTACCGGCTCCAGCACTACCTTAATCTTGCCGCCGCAGCCCACCGCTTCTCCCCATGAGAAATCATCCTGAGACAGCATATCATATTCCACGGTCTCTGGCATCCCTGATTTCCACACATCCCCGGTTCGGAGCTGCAAATCGCTTTCCAGACATCCAGGGCTAAGGCTTCCTATCGTTCCCTCCTCATGAAATAGCATGACCGCTCCGGCCTTTCGGTATGAGTGTCCTTCTACTCCAATCAGGGTAGCCAGCACGGCGGGAGTCTCATCTCTCTTGATGCGGTTTACAATATCGTACGCGCTCATGAACTCCCTCCTTTACTCTTCAGCGACCCGTATTTCAGCCGCGCTCCAGCATTTTACGGAATAGAAACGCCAGCTTCAGCCGCAGCAAGTCGTCGGTCTTTTTGAAATCAACGTCCAGCAGCTCGCTCAGCTTCTCCATCCGGTAGGTGGCCGTATTGCGGTGAATGAACAGCTTTTTGGCTGTTTCATTGATATGGCCGTCATTTTCCAAAAAAGCTTCCAGCGTATGCAGCATCTCCCTTACATACTCTGGCTCACGGCCCAGCAGTCCGGCCAATATGCGGCTGAAATATTTCTGCATCATCTCGGCAGGAACCTGCTGCAGCACCATGGCCAGTTCAAGCTGACGGTAATGCGCAACCTGCTGTCCCGCATTCCAGTGCGCCGTCAAACGCAAAGCTTCTTTTACTTCGGCAAAAGCTTCCCTGGTCTCCTCCGGTTTACTCTTCCGGCTGCTGATCGCAGCCCGGGGGTAGAAGCTCTCGCCGATCTTCAGTTTGTCGAAGCAGGACTCAATAATAGCGGAAAAACGCTCCGGCGCCACCCTTTCTCCCGAATAGATGGACAAGAGCCCTTCTTCCATCACAAGATGAAAAGCCTTCATCTTGTCAAACTCCGGATGCTGCGCATATTCTTCTTTAAGGCGGGTCAGTTCGTGCTGCCGCAGCTCTCCCGCTTCGGGCACATCACTAAGAACAAGCTGAAACGGCGCTTGCAGCAGCCCGTAGTCCAGTGTATCAGCCGCCTTTACCAGTTCGGCACAGGACAGATCGCCCTTCAGGTAACGGCGAAGCAGCTTCCCAAACTCTCTATGCAAATCATGCTCAAAATAATCCTCATCCCCAGACCGGATGTGGTGCGCGATAAGCTCGGCTCCCTGCACGAACAGGCTTTCTTCAATAGATAGAAGCAGCGGGTCAATGGAGCAAAAGATAAGATAACCGAAGCTCTCTTCTCCCTGCAAAAGCGGAAGACGGTAACCCGCTTCCTCTCCGATGCGCACCTTGCGGTTCCGGTTCCCCCACGGCCATCCGCCGAGCAGTTCCCGCTCGCTGTGGGAGGAGTTATTGAACAGCAGTTCGCCCCGGCTGCCGATGATGGCAATCGGATGGCCGATGACATCGGAGACCGACTCCAGAAGCGAGCGGCTGCGGACGGGGCGCAGGGCAAAGCGCATCAGCTTGCGCTGCTTCTCAAGAACGGCTTGCAGGGTACCCGTCCTGCGGGCGAGCTCCGCCCGAAACAGACCGTTCATCTGGTCGGAAAAGGTAAATTGGAATGGAAGCTCGATGAGCGGGAAATTCAATTCGTCCGCTTCGGCGATCAGAGCATCAGGAACCGATTCCCAGAATCGGCCAAGCTTGATGCCGAGTCCCGAAGAGCCCCTCCGATTGAGCTTGTGAAGCAGCGCCGACGCCTGCTCCGGGTTATCCTTGATCAGATAGGCTGTCGTAAGCAGCATCTCGCCTTCCTTGATCCAGTCCGAAATATCCGGCGCATCCATCACATTGATCGATTTGACGATTCTGTGAGTTCCTTTGGAGCCAGCAATCAGCTTTGCTTCCGACAGAGGATAAATCGATAACGCCTCTTCGACCGTAAGATGCATGCAACCTCTCCTCCAGTTTATATACAAAAATCAAATTTTTTATGATTTCTTGTGTTACTTTATGTAACATTATAAAGAATGCGACTCCCTTTGAAAAGAAAAAAGTTAAAAAAACGCCTTCTTATGTTATGTATTTATACATATATTTCATATTGATTTTTTTTGATTATCTGCTTCATAAAAAAAACAAAAGCCGTCCTGCGCGGCGTTTACCACGGGACAGCTTTGTATTCTGTATAAAAACTGCTGATCAAACAAGCGCCGGCTTCCAGATCTCATTTACCCATGCCAGCAAGCGCAGGTCCTGACCATAGCCGCCGATAACGGACAAACCGAGCGGAAGACCGTCAGGACCGCCCACCGGAAGCGTGATTTGCGGAAGACCGGCCAGGCCTGCGATGCAGCAGAGCGACATGGCTCCGCTGCGGTTAAACTCCAGCTGCGGGGCATCGCCGCCGACTATCGGTGCGGAACCCGGCACTGTCGGAATAACCAGCGCCCCGCTCTCGCCAAGCAGATTGCGGAGCCGGACGATCGCTTCCTTGCGGAACGAGGCCGCAGCTGAAAGATCGCGGCCGTACAGCTCTTCCGCAAGTTTAAAGCGGGCTGCAATGTCCGGCGCAAAGGTTGGCCGCTCCTTCCGCACCCAGCTTCCATGCGTTTCCCATATTTCACTGCCCTGAAGCTCCCGAAAGACATCCATCCAGGCCTTGAGTCCTTCCGGAGCCGCTTCGGTCTGCACGCTTCTCCCCGCGCCGGCTTGTAAAACCTTCAGGGCACCGGTTAATTCCCCGGCGCTTTCCGGCATCGTCAGCGCCCAGGCATCCTTTGCGATAAACAGCGTATCTATCTGAAGCTTCGCGGCTTCGGCCGATGGTGCTCCAGAGCCTGGGTCTGACTCCGCCAGACTTCTCGCTTCGTTCCCGCCAAGCAGCACCCTGCCGACCATTTGCAGAAGCCCTGCGCTTTTTGCCATCCAGCCGACGGTATCGAACTGCGGCGCAAGCGGGATAACGCCATTCATATCAACCGCTCCATGACTCGGCCGAAAACCATAAATACCGCAGTATGAGGACGGTACGCGGACAGAGCCGCCCGTATCCGTCCCCAGCGCGAAGTCTACGCTCCCCGCGGCGACCGCGACTGCCGAGCCGCTGGAAGAACCTCCGGGAATTCTCCCCGCTCCCCGCGGATTCACCGGCGTGCCGTAATGAATATTTTCCCCGCCAAGGCTGTACATCAGTTCATCCGTGTGGGCCGCGCCTTTGAGAGCGGCCCCAGCAAGCAGCAGGCTGCGAACCGCTGCGGCATGCTCTTCAGCCGCCGGATGACTGCGCAGCCAGTCCGGGTTGCCTGCTGACGAGCTATGGCCCTTGACCGCAAAGACGTCTTTGACTGCAAAGGTCAATCCGTCCAAGGGTCCGCGCGCAAGCGGCGATACCTCAAGTCCCGGATCGATAAACGCTCCATACCGATTGTCCAATTCCATGTCCTTCCCTCCTCTCACTTTTCCATTCCTTTATTCTAAGATCCGCACCATCCGATTGTCCGGACTGTAATTATTCAACCTGTTCATGTATCCAATGCTTGCCGTTACCAGCCGATAGCGGCTCCGTCACAGCGCGGGTCAGTGCCGCCGATGCGGTAGCCATTGTCATCGATGGAGATCACATGGGCGTGACCGGCTAATCCGTCATAGTCCGCCACTTTCCGGACCTTATGGCCGGCCTCCTCCAGTTCTTCCAGCACCGCATCCTCAACTCTGCCCTCCACGGTCAGCTCCTGGGTCGGCTCACCCCAGGTTCTCCCCCAGACGAAGCGAGGTTCATCTACCGCCTGCTGGGGATTCATTCCGTAATGCAGCATTCTTGTCAGCAGGAGCGTCTGAGTCTGCGGCTGTCCTTCGCCGCCCTGCGTGCCGTACAGGATGGCGGGCTTGCCGTCCCGGCAGGCCATCGCCGGCATCAGTGTATGGAAGGTACGCTTATGCGGCTCCAGCGTGTTGACGGCCGCCGGGTCCAGCGAAAAGAAGGAGCCCCGGTTCTGAAGCAGAACACCGGTGCCGCCCGGAGCGGTCCCCGACCCGAATTCAAAGTACAGGCTCTGGATGAAGGAAACCGCATTACCTTCCGCATCCACGACAGCCGCGTAGGCTGTGTCCCGGCCGGTCGGCTCACTGGCCAAATCGGCCGCCCTGCTGGGTGAAATGGACGCCGCAAGCTCTGCAGCGTAAGTCTTATCCAGCAGCCGGTCCAGCGGAATCTCATTGAATTCCGGATCGGTGAGCACCGCGTCGCGATCGCGGAAGCTGGCCTTTATCGCCTCAACAAGCAGATGATAATATTCATAAGAACCGTGCTGGATTCCTGCGAAGTTAAAGCGCTCCAATATATTCAGCGCCATCAGCCCGGCGAATCCCTGCGAATTAGGCGGAGCCTGGAAGATGGTATACCCGTGATAATCCGATGAGATCGGATCGCACCAGTTGCCCCGGTGATCGGCAAAATCCTCGCGGATCAAATATCCGCCTGCTTCTGCCATGCCGTCACAGATGGCCTTGGCGATTTCCCCTTTGTAGAAGGCGTCACGTCCCCCAGCGGCCAGAATAGACAGCGTACGGGCTAACTCCTTCTGTACGAACTTCTCCCCGGGCCTTGGAATCCGTCCGCCCGGCATATAGATGGCCGCCGCTTCAGGAGACAGCGCAGCGCCGGCATGTATGGTGTTGCCATGCTGGTCCGGCGACAGCGGAAAGCCTCCGGCCGCATAATCGATTGCGGCCTCCAGCACCTCCGAGAGCGGAAGGCGGCCGTACCGGCTCAGGATCGCATCCCAGCTGTCTGCCATGCCGGGAACCGTTACCGCGCTGCGTACTCCTCTTCGCGGGATCGCGGTCTCTCCGGCGTAGCGGCCCCGATGCACCCCGTACCCCGAACGGCCGCTGCCATTATAGGCCTGAACGCGGCCTTCATCGGCGCTGTAAGCCAGCCAGAACGCGTCGCCTCCAAGGCCCGTCATATGCGGGTAGACGACCGCCAGCGCCGAGCTGACAGCTACCGCAGCGTCAAAAGCATTTCCGCCCTTTTGCAGAACCCGCGCTCCCGCGGCGGACGCCAAATGGTGCGGGCTGACTACCATCGTTTTCGTGCCAGTCACCGGTCGTTTTATCATTTTGATCCTCCTAAAAGTTTTGCTAAGTGAATTTACTTCCTGAATGATCTTCAGCAAAACTGGCATCGTAAGCATAGGCTTTATGTTTTGCAAAACTGACATAAAAAGCGTTAACCAAATGAATTATTGTCATTTAACCTTACACGGCTGTATGAAGTCAACCGGAAGTGCAGAGAACACTAATGCTGCACGCCTGATTTGTGAGCCATGCACAAAGTTATCACTCGGGGGATGCAAAAAGAAATATAATGTGGGGGTATTCATACGGATTGTATATAATGTACTTTTGACAACATAAGGAGGAAACGGTTTGAAACCAATGAACAAGGACTATATAGAGCTTGGAGTCTCAATGGTCCGCACCGGAATTCTCGGCTACGGAGGGGGCCCTTCGGTCATCCCGCTGATCCGCCACGACGCGGTTATCCGCTACCACTGGATCAGCGACGAAGAATTCGGGGAAACGCTGGCGCTGGCCAACGCCCTTCCCGGACCGATCGCCACCAAAATGGCCGCTTACTTAGGATACAAACGCGCAGGGGGCCTGGGAGCGTTCTTCGCTGTAATTGCGCATATTTTGCCCAGCGTTCTTGCCATGATCCTGCTGCTGTCTGCGGTTAATTATCTGGCAGGCTCCAAGGTCGTTAAGGGAATGATTGCCGCCGTCTCACCCGTTATCGCCGTCATGCTCGGGTTAATGGCATATGAATTTGCGAAAAAAGCAGTCAAGGGGCTCGGCATCGCAGCCGGCGTCGCCTTTATGCTGCTAGCCCTGCTGCTGCTTGAAGTGCTGCACGTTCATCCGGCCATCGTCATCGTACTGTTTCTCGCTTACGGTTCAGTGCATTACCGGGCTGTGGCTAAGCTCCGCCGAGGACAGGAACGAAAAGGAGGAACGTCTTAGATGGAATGGCTTGATCTGATTATTGGCTTTTTTATCGCTAATCTGCTGGGATATGGCGGCGGTCCTTCCTCCATCCCGCTGATGTATACAGAAATCGTACCGCATTACCATTGGTTGACTAACTCTGAGTTTACCAACATGCTGGCTCTGGGGAACGCGCTCCCCGGACCAATCGCCACCAAAGTGGCGGCTTATGTCGGCTTTGAAATCTACGGCTGGGTTGGAGCGATTTTGGCGCTTCTAGCCACTGTGCTGCCTTCCGCAGCCGCCCTGATCGCTATGATCCGCCTGCTTCAGAAATACCGTCAGTCCTCGATCGTCAAAGGCATGACGCTTCTGGTTCAGCCGGTCATCGCGATTATGATGGTTGCTTTGACCTGGCAGATGAGCAAAGGGCCGCTCGCCTCCGTAGGCATTTGGCAGACTCTGATTATTGCTGCGGTCTCTTTTTGGGCAATGGAACGGCGGAAGATTCACCCTGCTCTCGTTATTCTGGTCGCTTTTATTTATGGCGGATTTATTCTCCGGTACTGGGTATAACGGCACGACAACGGTTTGCGGCCCTGCTAAGGGATATCGCGGCCGTTTTTTTGTTACAGCTTCAAAATATACTGGGACAGCACCGCCTGCACCTCATAAATATTCACGCTCTTGTTAAACGTTTTTTTCAGCGGCAGCGCGCTGCCGGACACGAAAAGGCACAGCTCCGCATCGAGATCGAAATGTCCCGCCGTCTCCACGGAATAATGCGTAATGCTTTTGTAGGGGATGGAGTGGTATGCGATCTTTTTGCCGGTCATGCCCTGCTTGTCGATCAGTATGAGCCGTTTATCCGTAAAAATGAACATGTCGCGGATCAGTCTGTACGCCCGTTCGATTTGTTCCCCGGGGGCCAAAATTTTTCCGTATTCCTTGCGGGCCGCACCAAGATCCACCTGAGACGCATTGCCGAGCAGACCGTCGAAAAAAGCCATATGCCTTCCTCCTTCTGATTGCCGAGATGGGGCGTCTTGGCCGCCCATACCCCATTCATATCGAAAAATAACGAAGGGTATGCAATTAATCGGAGGCAGGGAGCGAGATCGCTTTGGCTTTTTTCGGAAAATTATGCTTGCTAACTGTAAATTTTTTATTTAATATGAAGGTAACTTTGTTAAGAGGGAGGTGAGGAAAGATGAATTATGAAGGTCTGGGTAACATGGTCGGCCGTTTGCCTATCGCAATGGCAGGCATCGTTCATGCTTTTGGCGTTAACGGGAGAGGTCTGTCCTTTTTTGCCAAAATCATAACGCCCGGCTACCCAGAAATGTCTTTCCTGCCTTCCGACCGTCAACCTTAAACCGGACACGGACGAACAAGGCCGCGGGGAATGTTTCCCTGCGGTCTTTTTATGTTGTCCTTCCATGTGAGATGGCAGGGGCGTTTCCTTTGATATCACAAGCTCTTCGGCTTTTCACGCCGCTGAAGCTGCTAAAGGAGAATCCCTATGATTATTCAATGTCAAAATGTGCAAAAATACCATGGAGCCCAGCTTGTGCTGAGCGATGTCTCATTTGCCGTCCGTCAGGGGGAAAATGTCGGCCTCATCGGCCGCAACGGCTCCGGCAAAACGACCTTGTTCCGCCTTCTGAGCGGCGAAGAAGCACCCGACTCGGGCCAAATCGCCATCCGTAAAGGCAGCGCCATCGGGCTGCTGGCCCAAATTCAGGAAGGCGGCGAGGATACGGTGTACGAAGTCCTGCAGCGCAGCTTCGACGAGCCGCTGGCGTGGCAGCGGCGGCTGCGGGAGCTTGAACGAGAGATGTCGGACCTCGGCGCAGACAGCGAAGCGCGGATGAGTACGCTGCTGCGCGAATACGGCTCGCTGCAGGAGAAATTCGAAGCGGCTGGCGGCTATGAAATCGAATCCGATATCCAGCGGGTATCCTCGGGACTTGGGATCAGCGGCGAACAGTTTGAGCGCGCCTTCTTTTCCCTCTCCGGCGGAGAGAAGACGAAGGTCGGGCTGGCGGCACTGCTGCTGCTTCGGCCAGATGTGCTGCTGCTCGACGAGCCGACGAACCATCTGGATATGGCCGCCATCGAATGGCTGGAGCAGTTCCTAAGAGACTATGATGGCACGGTAGTCGTCATTTCTCACGACCGCTATTTCCTGGACGCCGTCGTCACAAAGATCGTCGAGATCGAAGACGGAGAGGCCGTCACCTATCATACCGGCTACACCGGCTATCAGGCCGAGAAAGAAGCAAGACTGCTCCAGCAGTTCGCCGACTACCAGGAGCAGCAGAAAAAAATCAAAAAAATGCAGGAAAGCATCAAACGGCTGATCGAGTGGGGCAACAATGCCAATCCGCCCAATCCTTCCTTTCACCGCCGGGCCGCGTCGATGCAAAAGGCCTTGGACCGGATGGTCAAGATCAAGAGGCCGATCCTGGAGCGTAAAGCAATGGATTTGCAGCTTGAGCAGCAGGACCGCTCGGGCAACCGGGTGCTTGTTCTTGACAGCGTCGGCAAGCGCTACGGACAGCGTACGCTGTTCACCGAGGCCGGCGGCGTGCTGCGCTACGGCGAGACGACCGCGCTGATCGGCGGCAACGGTGCGGGCAAAAGCACGCTGCTGCGCATCATACTCGGGCTGGAACAGCCGGACGAGGGAAGCTACGCGCTTGGCTCGCGGACAGCGGTCGGCTACCTTGCCCAGGAAGCCGTGCCCGAGGATGCCGGCCAGTCCGTGCTGAAGTATTTTCGCGAACAGGCCGGCATGGAGGAAGGCGAAGCGCGGGGACAGCTGGCCAGGTTCCTCTTTTACGGGAGCGATGTGTTCAAGAGCGTCGCGGGACTGTCCGGCGGAGAATGGACCCGGCTGCGCTTCGCCGTGCTCATGCACCGGCGGCCCAATCTGCTCATCCTCGACGAGCCGACCAACCACCTTGACATTGACTCTCGGGAAGCGCTGGAGGAGGCGCTGGAGGAATTTCCCGGCACAGTGCTTGCGGTGTCTCACGACCGCTATTTCATCAATCGCTGTTTCCGCAGCATCTGGGCCTTAGAGGACGGAAGTCTCTCCATGTTCCCGGGCAACTATGAGTACTTCAAAGAGAAGCGCGGGGAACAAGCGTCTGCCCGTGCCGCCGAATCTGCCGGCAGCGGGGCGCATACAGGTCCCGGGAAACAAACTTTGGCAAGTGATACACCGTCCCCGGAGATGAAGCCTCGCGGGGCGCAGAGCGGGAGCGGTCCGGTCCGCTCCCGGGACGCCCGCTCCGCCGCTGCCTGGGAAAGCGAGATTGCCGAAGCCGAGAAGCTGCTTCATGGCATCGAAGCCCGGATGCTGAACCCGCAGCTAAGCAGCGATGCCGACCGACTAGCCGAGCTGTACGCCGAGCGCGAAGCGCTGCAGTCCAAGCTCGACATGTTATACGCGGCGTGGCTGGACAGTTCCGGCCAATAATTCAAGGCCGGGGGATAAGGCACAGCCAGCTTGGCTCGGCAGAGCGGCGCTCGTGGCAGGCACTGCTGCCCAGCTATTTAAAAGGCCGCCCCTTCAATATCGAAGAGGCAGCCTTAGCCTAGAACAATATCCGGTCATTTACAAATAAACGGCTTGCACCTCCCTTTAAAGCGGGCGATGCAAGCCGTTTACTCTTGACCGTTTCTTATCTATCTATGCTTAAGCGCCACAATATCGCTACAATGCCGCGCTTCTCTTTCCCGGTTACAATTCATAAGGATGGCTCTAGAGTACTATCGCTATCTTCCGTCGTACTACCTCGTAAAGCTAATAATCCAGCCTAACAGCGAAATCCATAACGGGATGCTGATCAGAATTCCCCACAGAAGTCCGGCCGAGAAACGGCCTTCGGAATGTGCTCTCATACTTTCCTGCTGCAGCGGTAGTCTCAAATTCTCTTGCTTTTCCATGCGATCCCCTCCTAAATAATCTTATCGTCACAAAAGAGGAAAAAAATTAGACCGCCGGACCTAAATTTTTTTATCAGGGATATAATTAATTATAGCCATAAAGACTCAGCGGATATACCTTTATTGTAAACCCTTTCATTTACTTATTCTAAACGATTTCCGTTGTTTTTTAAACAAAAACTTTATGTATTTTTTATGTAATATCGGATTGGTTTCGTTCGGTTCCAAGGGGAGATTTAGGTGCAGACAGCAACCCAAACCTTGCCGCAGGCCCGGGGTGCTGCTCGTTGCGCACTCTCCATCACAATCCGACCATAGCAATCGTCATTGTGTTTGGAAAGAATTTATTTCTGTCTCTTATTTCTTTGCTGGTTGGGCTTTTACAGCCGGCTGCGCAGTCGCGATCCCTGCTTTATCCAAAAGCTCCTGCACTAAATCAAAATCATTATTGTCGTAGGCTGCAATCAGTTTGTCTTTTTCGGCCTTGGTCAACTGGTTCAGATTGTTTACGAAGTTTTTGAAGTCGGCGGCTTTCGCCAATGCATCATCTTTGTTCTGCTCACTTCCACCTCCAGCCGGCTGAGCAGCTGCAATGCCCGCTTTCTTTTTTACAGTAGATGCGACATTAGCGGAAGGGTTCTTGGCAGATGGGTCCGGCTGCTCGTCCGCAAAGGCAAAGCTTGTCAGACTCCCAATGGCAAGTCCTGTTGCCATAAGGGCCGCGAATGTTTTTTCATGTTCTTCATAATTGGTGCCTCCTGATATTTTGGATTCAACAGCGCTTCTGTGCGCTTGTTGTGACTTAGAACAGGTAATCTATCCTTTTACTGAGTATTTGAGGGAAGGCGAACAGAAGCACATATCTTTTATTGCGGATTATTTCTCGAAGCATACCACGGAATTCAATGAGAACAAGCTGGTTAAAGCTTCGAATGCCGCCAGCATGTTCTACCTTACCGGTGTGACGTTGGACAACGGCTATCATGTGGTTGCTTATTTGGACATTACGCCGTTTCGAACTTTTAACCAAATGGTAAATGGAGTGCTCGCCGCCCTGCTTGTTCTCTCCGGCCTGGTGGTAACAACGGTGGGCATACGCATGAACGGAGGCATTCATAAAACGATACGCTCCTTCTGCAGTTATACGGAATGTATCGGCAACGGCAATTACAGCACGCCGCAGGTCACCTCGCGCTATCTGGAATTAAACCAGCTCTCCAGAAGCATGGCCGAGATGTCCGGCAAAATTGCAGGGTACGATGCCAAACAGAAGGAGTTCTTTCAAAATGTATCTCACGAGCTTCGAACCCCGCTTATGTCCATACAGGGTTATGCCGAAGGGATTATGACCGGCGTGTTCGAAGACCCCAAGGAGGCCGCGGAAATTATTGCAGGCGAAAGCAAGGCAATGGCGGAGCTGGTCGCAGAGATTCTATATCTTTCAAGACTGGACCGGGATATGCAGCCGCTGGCTAAGCGGGATGTAGAAATTGGTGATCTGCTGGAAGAGGCTATAGAACGGGTAAAGATGGTGAGCCGGAATCACGGAAAAACCATCCGCTATTCGGGACTCAAATCGCCTGCCTGCATCTATGGCGACAGGGAGAAGCTGATAACCGCCATAATTAATATCCTTTCCAATTGTATTCGCTACGCCAAAGCCTGTGTCACAATAGAAGCGAGGACAGAAGCGGGGATTCTGATCCTCACCATAGCCGATGATGGTGAAGGAATTAACCCGATGGATCTGCCGCATATTTTCGAACGTTTTTATATGGGCAAAGACGGGCATGCCGGGATCGGCCTGGCCATTACCAAAGAAATCGTTGAATATCACCAAGGCACAGTAGCAGCAATGAATGGTGAGAATGGAGCAGTTTTTACCATTTGCCTGAAGACAGTGAAGCAAAAGGTGAGCTATCCTGAACTGCCTGAAACAGGCTAAATCCATCAACCGGCCTGTAAATGTCTAACGACTTCGCCCAACTAAGATGTATGAAAAGCCAATTTTTCCCGCTCTAAAGAAATGGGCCTTTTTTAGCTAATTCTGTAATTGTGCGAACCTATTCTGGCGATAACTGCATAGCCTGTATAGCGGACAGCCGCTGATGGAAGACTTCTTCCCGCAGACAATCTCCGTAAATACTCAAAGTCCGGGTGGAACGTCTCATCCAGAAGATAAGCAGATGTTCTGCTGCCCGGCACTCTCTCTCTATTCAAAGCAGAGATGATTCCCTCGGCGGTGGTAATGCCGATTCCATGCCCGAAATACATTCCTCTGCCCAGCACGATTACATTCTCGCCCTGCCATTCCGGTTTGTTAGGGTCATGGTCGGGATTCTTAAAATACTGCACATCACCGGGATAGGCTTCCTCCCTGTTATTGACCGCAGTTAACTGTAAATCGCTGTCATACTGCCAATCATAGAGCAGCAGGTTTTTAAAGTATGAATTAAACACCTCTTCGCCCAGCGCATCAAGGACTCCCTTATATAAAACAATCACCGCAGCCGTTGCGCATTCAAAGGCATACAGACGGCCGTTCCGGAAAATATCGTTGATCCCGTCAGACGGTAAAACCCCGTCGTTTAAGCGAAGGCCTCCTTCACGGGTGCGCGACCAAAAGTTGCGATTCCCCCTGGTGGTCTCAAACGGGACAAAGGTCACTCCGCTTGCATCAAGCGCGACAGCCGCTTCAACAATGCGCCTTCTCATATTCAGCTCAAATGCGAGCGCGGCGGGCGATTCGTAAACATAATTTTCCGGACTTCTCCGCTTCTTCTCCACAATCTCCCTCTCCACACCCGATAGCGTTGACATATCAATTCCATCCTGGCTGCCGGTCAAAAAAGTAATCACCGCTGTTCCTCCATTACTCGTTATTCTCTGAATATGGGTTATTGTACGTGGCGGCGCCCAAGTATGTGCGAAACAACCATACATTGTCTTCGGCCCGGCTGAGGCGTTTTTTCTAAGCGTGATTTTTGATTGTGCGAGGGTTATTCCAGTATAATAGTTCCTATGGATCACCGAATCCGATTCGGCGCATCCGCCACAAGCCCAAGGCTTGCGACCCCGCAAATCCAGGAGGTACATAATTATGGCTTACGCAGAATATTTTGCATCCCGCCGGGACGAACAATTGAACGAACTGAATGAATGGCTTAAGATCCCCAGCATTTCCGCACTGTCCGAGCACAAGAAAGATATTTTGACGGCTGCAGAGTGGCTTGCGGATACGCTGAACAAAGCGGGACTCGAGCATATCGAAATTCACCCAACCGACGGCCACCCTGTCGTCTATGCGGACTATCTGCACGCACCGGGCAAGCCGACTCTGCTTCTCTACGGGCACTACGATGTTCAGCCGGTCGACCCGCTGAATCTCTGGACAACTCCGCCATTTGAGCCGAATATCCGGGATGGCAAGCTGTACGCCCGCGGCGCAACCGACGATAAAGGTCAAGTCTTCATGCATATTAAGGCGGTAGAAGCCATATTGAGTCAAGAAGGTGCCCTACCGGTTAACCTCAAGGTATGCATTGAAGGCGAAGAAGAAATCGGCAGCGTTCATTTAACCTCCTTCTTGGAAAAACATAAAGACATGCTGGCTGCGGACGCCGTTCTCGTCTCCGACACCTCGCTTCTGGAACGCGGAAGACCCGCCATCTGCACCGGACTCCGGGGCCTCTGCTCGCTGGAGGTGGACGTCACGACTGCTTCCACGGATTTGCACTCGGGCACTTACGGCGGCGCTGTCCCTAATGCGCTGCACGCACTCGTTTCCCTGCTCGCGTCGCTGCATGACGACAAGGGCCGGGTCGCCGTAGACGGCTTCTATGAAGGCGTGCCGGACCTGTCTCCGCTCATGCGCGAGGAATTCGCCAAGCAGGGACTTGACGAGGATAAAATCCGGGAGGGACTCGAACTGTCCGCTCTCTACGGCGAAGAAGGCTATTCGTTTGTCGAACGCGTCGGAGCCCGGCCTACGCTGGAGCTTAACGGCGTCTACGGCGGCTTTCAGGGCGAGGGCACCAAGACGGTTATCCCGAAAGCGGCCCATGCCAAAATCACCTGCCGCCTTGTGGGCGACCAGAATCCACAGCATGTCCTCGACGCTATTGAAGCCCATCTGAAATCGCATATTCAGCCGGGAGCCAAGGTTGAAGTGCGGCAGATGGAGAAGGCATTCGCCTTAGACATTGATCCGTCGAATCCCTTCCTGCAACTGGCGGCGGACGCTTACGGCAAAGTATACGGCACACGCGCCCTGTTCACGAAGGACGGCGGCTCCATCCCGATTATGGAGAGCTTCTCCCGCATCCTGAAGGCGCCGATCGTTCTGATGGGCTTCGGACTTGACGACGAGAACCTGCACGCGCCTGACGAGCACTTCAACCTGGAGAACTTCGACAAGGGTCTGCTGACGATCGTGGAATTTTTGAAATCGGCAGGAACGGTCTAACTTGACCTCAAGCTGAACTAATATGGCAAAAGGCTCTTCGCTCGTTATTAAGCGGAGAGCCTTTTTTATTGGAATGCGCTGTTTCGTTGGGGCCTACCGTCATCCAATGATTATCGGAAACGGAAATCAAACTAAAAAACCCTTGCTCAGCAAGGGTTTAATATTTTCAATATTGGAGCGGGTGATGGGAATCGAACCCACGCTATCAGCTTGGAAGGCTGAAGTTCTACCATTGAACTACACCCGCGCTTTCGTGAACATTTAATATTTTAACACTTCTAACGGGAGAAGGCAATTCCAATTAGGATGGCATTCCATAAATAGTAGGTTTCAGGAAAATTCTTTCGAACTCCTGAGCCCTGATCGGCTTGCTGAAGAAATAGCCCTGCGCCTCATGGCAGCGCTGCTGGCGCAAGAATTGCAGTTGATCCTCGTTCTCCACTCCCTCGGCCGTCACCTTCAGCTTCAAATGATGCGCCATGGAAGTAATTGTTGAGACAATGGCAGCATTGTTGCTGTCCTCCATAACCTCCGCCACGAAGGAACGGTCGATTTTGAGGCGGTCAATCGGCATATTTTTCAGATAGTGCAGCGAGCTGTAGCCCGTTCCAAAATCGTCGATACTGATGTACACCCCGAGCTCCTTAAGCCGCTTCAGCTGCTCGAAGGCTTTTTCCTTGTCCATCGTCATGCTCTCCGTAATTTCAAGATCCACATAGCTCGGATCGAGGCCAATCCGTTGCAAAAATCCTCCGATCTTACCGGCCAGATTCGGCTGGAGGAACTGACGCAGGGACAAATTGACCGAGACGCAGATCGGACGGTATCCCGCCTTCTGCCATTCCTTGTTCTGAGAACAGGCGGTTCTCAGCACCCACTCCCCAATCGGAACAATCAGCCCGCTCTCCTCGGCGATGGGAATGAAATCAGCCGGCGACACAAGTCCGCGTTTCGGATGCTGCCAGCGAAGCAGCGCCTCCATGCCGACAATCTCCTTGGTGGCCAGTTGAACCTGCGGCTGATACAGAAGGAAAAATTCCTCCCGCTCCAGCGCTCTGCGCAGATCGTTCTCCAGCTTTAATCTTTCCTTGGCCTTCATTTGTATTAACGGCACGTACCTGCGAATATCTACGCCATGTTCCTTGGCATCATGAACAGCGGTATCCGCGTTCTGAATGAGCTGCTCCGCCGTATCTCCGTCAGCGGGAAATATGCTGATGCCCAGGCTGAGCGAAATATGATATTCGCCGGCCTCCAGCTCAATAGGCTGTTCGAACAGATTGAGCAGCTCTTTGGAGCGGAGAAAGCAGCTATCCAGACTCTGCATGTCTGTCATCAAATAGGCGAATTCATCTCCGCCCATACTGAATAAATCCTCGCCCGGCCTGATGCCATCCTTAATCCTCGACGCCACCAGTTGCAGCAGACGGTCTCCGGCTAAATGGCCCAATGAAACGTTGATATCCTTGAAATGATTGATATTGAGGACGGCTAGCGCCGAGCAGCCGCGAATGGCAGAGGTTTTATGAGACTCAATAACTTCATCAACATGCTGGAGCAGCCGGCGTCTGTTCGGCAGTCCGGTCAAATCGTCATGATAGACCAGATAATTGATCTGCGCTTCAATCGCCTGCTTCTCACGGAACGGCTCCTCGATCGTCAATCTGTACACGCCGGTAAGCAGCAAATAGTAGGCTGCCGCGCAGCTTGCCGCTCCGAACAGCAGATCGATATTCTTATCGGACCCCGCGTCAATATAGAACGCCTGACCCAGAGCGAGAAATACGAGCGACCTGATAATAATCAGCAGCGAGGACGACTTCTCTGCACGTTTCGTATAGAAGATAATAGCGATGTCCAGAAGGTAAACCAGCAGCACAACAAAATTAAGCAGTTTTCTGGCAAAATCCGCCTGCACGGGACTGATTACCTCCGGAAGGAAATAAGAGCCCGCACTGAATAGAACCATTGACAACACGACCAGAAGGATGGACTTCCGCAGGACGCTATTTTTTCTCGGGACAAGCACCGGAGAATCTTCCTTACCAAAGATCAGAAGAATACCGACTGCACTCGCAAGCCTTGAGAAGGATAGCAGCCAAAATGCCCTGTCTTCGCTTATCACGGTCTGGATGAACGGAATTCCAATAAAACCGAGCGTATGCAGAAGATCGAACACGCAAACTCCCAAAAAAAGAGCGGAAGAGTAAAGTCTGCCCCTCGATAATTGATTGGAGAAAAGAAGCCATCCCTGGGCAAAAATCGCAAATCCGAAGGCGCTGGTACACCAGCTGCTAATCAGATACAACGCAGACAGCGCTTCCCGTTCGTTATCGCCATTCAGCGTAACGTGCATACTTTGAACCAACAGTAATAGCGCTGCGCCGCAAACTGCTGTAAGCAGTGTTTTTTTCTCTTCTATTTTCATAGGCTTTCGTAGGCCCCTCGCGTCTAAGTATCACTCTATGGCTCACAAAATTATATATCCTTAATATAAATATCGGTTGGATGAGGCTGGAAATTTACAGTGTTCTGCCGTTGGCCAAAAGACCTAATTTTGATAAGTAACTGCATTAATATATGCAAAGAAATAAGCATCCGTTTATGGATTATCGGCTCGAGATTTGTCGAATCTTCTTACTCTTGTGATTTTCGTCATTGAATTGAGTATGAAAAAATGATAAATTACAGAAAAACAATTGAGACTGATTCTCAGTCTCCACCGGAGGGATTAAGATGATTGCTTCAGTTTGCCACCTACTGCAATTGCAACCGGGTTCCGCCGGCGCTATTCAAGGAATAGAGGGAATGGATCCTGTTCTGCGCCGCCGTCTGGCCGATTTGGGAGTTTCGGAAGGCTGCACCGTCTGTCTTAAAGGAAAAGGTCCATTCATGGGTCCGGTTATGTTGGAGTGCAACGGACAATTGCTCGCCATCCGCCGGAAAGAAGCCTCGAAAATTGTGGTGACCGTGCCATGAGCTCTATCGCACTTCTTGGGAACCCTAATACCGGAAAGACGTCCCTTTTTAATACATTGACTTCTTCTTATGAATATGTTGGCAACTGGGCAGGCGTAACGGTTGAGAAAAAGGTCGGCGACCTGAAAAACGGCGCAGGCACACTGATTGATTTGCCCGGCATTTACTCCCTTCATCCGCTGTCGCGTGACGAAGGCGTTGCAACCCAATATCTGCTTGAAGAGTCGCCGGAGGCGCTCGTCAACATCGTCGACGCTTCGCAGCTTGAACGAAATCTGCTGCTGACCGTCCAACTGCTCGAGTATGGCAGGCCGACGGTCATCGGACTCAATATGATCGACGTAGCCAAAGCAAGAGGCATTAAGGTGCATCCGGACGTTCTGCAAGCCAAGCTTGGCGTTACTGTGCTTCCGCTGGTCGCGAGAACGGGCAAAGGCACCGCACAGGTGCTGAGCATGCTGGAGAACTCGGCGGATATCCCGGCTGTGAACTTCAAGCTGGATTATGGATTAATTGTCGAACAAGCTATCTCCTCCATTGAGCGGGAGCTAAGCCAAGAAATCGGCCTTCCCAATCATCGTTGGGTTGCCCTCCAGCTATTGGAGCAAAATCCGGTCATCCTGGAATTCCTTAAGGGCCGCGCGGATGCGGACAAATTGCTTGCTATTCGTGATAAATGTCAGAATGAGCTTCAAAACAGCAAGTTGGCGCTTACCCTTCCTCAATGGATTCGTTCTGTTCGAACCGATTATATCCGTTCGCTTTGTCTTGACGCTCTGGACACATCGGGCATAAAACCCCATAACTTGACGGAACGGCTCGATTCCATCCTTACGAATCGATATCTCGGACTGCCGATATTCCTTGCGTTTATGTATGTGCTGTTTAAGACGACCTTCGAATGGGTTGGCGCACCGTTGTCCGATTTGCTGGACGGCCTCCTTGCCGGTCCAATCAGTACGGGAACATCATCGTTTCTTGATACGGTCGGAGCATCTGATTTCGTGCACGCTTTACTTGTTGACGGCATTATAGGCGGCGTAGGCGGCGTTATCGTCTTTGTCCCGCAAATCTTCATTCTGTTCTTGATCATTTCTTTTGTTGAAGATTCCGGGTATATGGCCCGTGTCAGTCTCGTTGTGGACAGCATCATGGAACGAATGGGATTGAACGGCAAAGCTTTTATTCCATTTATCATCGGTTTCGGCTGCAACGTGCCTGCCGTTATGGCCGCGCGAAGCATTGAACAGCCCAAAGAGCGGATGCTGACAACTCTGCTGCTTCCTCTTATGTCATGCTCTGCCAGACTTCCAGTCTATCTGCTGTTTGCCGCCGTCTTTTTCCCGGAAAATCAGGCTGCTGTCATTATGACGATGTATGCTTTGGGAGTGGTGTTCGCGCTGCTGCTGTGCAAGCTCTTCTCCAAGTATTTGTTCAAGAACGAGTCCTCGGTATTTGTAATCGAGCTTCCTCCTTACCGGATGCCGCAGCTAAAGTCGCTGTCGCGCAGCACCTGGGAAAAAGGAAAAGGTTTCCTGCGCAAAGCAGGGACGATTATTTTAGCCGGTTCGGTTATCATCTGGATCATGTCTTACGCCGGACCTACCGGGTTAGGTGTGGATATGGACAACAGCTTCCTCGCCAAATTCGGTGGTCTTGTCGCACCTCTGCTGGAGCCGCTCGGCTTTGGTTTCTGGCAGGCAGGCTCGACGCTGGTTCCAGGCTTCCTTGCCAAAGAAGTTGTCGTTTCAACGATGAACATTATCTATCACGCACCGGAGGCTGCCGGACTGGAAGCGCAGATTTCCCAGGCGTTCACGCCGCTCAGCTCGGTTAGCTTTATGGTCTTCATTCTACTGTATACACCTTGCCTTGCTACGGTGGGCGTAATCAAGAAAGAAACGGCTTCCTGGAAATGGACCTTCTTCTCCATAGCCTATGCCGTCGTCCTGGCCTATTTGGTAAGTCTGGTTATCTATCAAGGCGGACGGCTCCTTGGATGGGCCTAACCCAATACGAATAGCCCTATATGGGGAAAGCGGGGAAATTACATGATGAGTGTACTGATTAATATATTGATTGCTGTGGCGATCTTCGGTTATTCCGGCTGGATTCTCTACCGCCATGTGCAAAAAGGGAAACAAGGCGCTTGTGCCGGTTGTGATAAAGGAAAAAGCTGCCAGGGCGCGTCTCAAAACTCTTCGCTGTCCTGCTGCAGCACTCAAGAAACGCCCCCGCCATCCGGACTGCATCATGGCAATCAAGTCGGAATGTAGTTGTCAAAAAGGTATACAAAAGGACCGGCCAAGTGATCTTCTTGCCGGTCTCTTTTTATGTTTACAGTTTTCACGTCTTAGGCTTATTTCTCCGGGGTCGGGGTGAAGCCAGGAGTAATTTCGTTCCTGCTTTCCGGTTATGCGGTAAACCCGGGAGTCAACGGAAGCGATATCACAAAACTGGTCCCCTCATTAATCCGGCTGCTGACCGAAATTCGTCCCCCATGATTTTTGATGATCCGGTCGCTGACGGAAAGACCCAGCCCTGTGCCGTTCTCCTTGGTAGTGAAGAATTGGTTGAACAGATGGCTCATGGTGCATACATCCATGCCTTTACCGTTGTCGGAGACGATTATCCGTACTTCTCCGCCTTCTCTATACGCCCCAAGCTCAATCCTCCCTGTGGTATCGTCCAAGCGGTCGGAGATCGCCTCCAGGGCGTTTCTTATCATATTGATCAGGACCTGCTTAATCTGCTTCACATCTACGGAAATATACAACTCGCCGGCTATAGCGTTAAGAACGATCTGGCAGCCTTTCATCAATACTTCGCTTTCTGTCAGCAGTATGACTTCTTTCAACAGGGCAGAAATGGAAATGATTCCAGCTTGAGGAGAGGAAGGCTTGGACGAGGATAGAAATTCATGAATAATATCATTGGCACGGTCGATCTCGGCCAAGATGATCTTGGCATATTCTTCCTTCCCAAGTCCCTGCAGATGCGGGCGAAGCAGCTGGATAAATCCACGAATGGCTGTCAAAGGATTTCGGATTTCATGGGCAATGGAGGCGGATAATTTGCCTAGCATAGCCAGATTGTCATTTTGGTAAGCGGTTTGTTCTATCTTTTTATAATCGGAAATTTCCTTGAATGTAAATAAATAGCTGCCGTTCATACCCGCGCCAAAAGACGCGTTTACTTCCCAATAGCGGCCATATTCGTCCATAAACTCATACATCGTCTTTCCTTTGTAAACTGTCTCCCGATAGATATGCAGCAGTTGTCTTTTCTTAATCCGGCTCAAAGAAAGATGTGTCAACAAATCGACTACAGTGCATCCTGCCAGTGTATAGCGCTGGATTTCAAGCATTCCGTACGCCCGCGCATTTACAAAGGTTAGAACTCCTTCTTCATCAAAAAGCATAACTCCACAATCAATATGCTCCAGAACATTTTCATATGTACTGTCCAGAAGCCCGGCTTGGAACGATCGCGGCGACAGAAGCCGACTTTCGTGAATTTCATGTAGCACGATGTGAAGTTCCTCCTTCAACTGAAATTGACGGAGCAGAACGACTAAATTGACGAAGCAGTTCTGCGACATCAAATTATGCTGTTATATAAGTGTATGCTATGGAACCGCTAGTACATTCGGCAATAATCTTAGTTTTATTCAGTCATCCAAGCGTTTTAACTATATTCCAATCATATCCAAGAAAAGTGCTCAAATCAATCAGAGATACTGTCGAATGTAAAAAAATTCATAAAATGATACTTTAGTGCCCTCCCGAGGGCCTAAGCAAACCGTCTATTCTTCATGAAAAAGACCCTCGCAATTGCGAGAATACTGAAATTCGTTCCATCAAAACGGAGAAACCGCGATTTACGGCCGTTTACGGCGGTTATCGTTTTTTTGTTGTTTCCGCGCTTTTTTGCCTTCTTGTATATCAAAAAGGCCATGGATCTCTACATGAAGTAGAAATACACGGCCTTTTTCAGTGTCCTCGTAAGTTGTGGAGATCTTTCCAGATGAAGTAATAAAATACGCCATGCCTTTACGCTTTTTGCTGAAGACGATGACGCCGCTGACTCATAACGGCGAGTCTCTTCTTTAGCTCCCGCTCCCACTTGACATCACCAATTTGTTTGGACACGGCCAGCAGATCAAGCGCCATATCAATCTGGCTGCGGATAATGGCCATAGCGTCTTCACTTTCCATATTGACGACATTTTCAAAAATCGACTCTTCGTCTTCCATCACATAATCCTGGAAATCCACATCGGTAACGCCGTCGCCATGCGCGTATTCCGCCAAGATTTCATACTCATTCTCGACCTTGTAATGAACCTCGACCCGGTGACATACCGGGCAAAAAAGCAGGGGAACATTATGGACTTGCGTGCGATAATGCTTAAGCGTCCCCTTCGTACCTACCATACTCGCTCCACAGCAAAAACTCATGATTGTTCACCCTCCTCAGGTCAGTTCCAATGGTTTCGTATTATTGTATTATACTCGGTTGCCGGCGATTCCTGCTGATAAAGATCAAGACAAGACTGACGGGCGTTTTGTTGCAAAAAGCCCCCTTGGCCGGATAATCATCCGGAAGGAGGCTTTGATCAGCATTTCAAAGGACATGGATGAGGACGCCCTGCAGCTTTGCTTACAGGTTCTTGTCGCCCGGTTTCCAGTTCATAGGGCACAATCCGCCCGATTGCAGCGCCTGCAGCACACGCAGAGTTTCTTCTACGCTGCGGCCTACATCGTTATGGTTAACTACTTGGTATTTCAGTTCGCCTTCCGGATCGATAATGAAGAGACCGCGAAGCGCGATGCCGTCTTCTTCGATCAATACGCCGTAATCGCTGGCTACTTTCTTCGTGATGTCCGAAGCAAGCGGGAAATTCAGCTGTCCAAGACCGCCAGCTTCTTTCGAAGCATTGATCCAAGCCTTGTGGCTGTGTACGGAATCGATGCTTACGCCAAGAATCTCGGTATCAAGCGCCGTGAATTGGTCGGCTGCTTCGCTGAGCGCCGTAATTTCAGTCGGGCACACGAAAGTGAAATCCAGAGGATAGAAGAAAAATACGAGCCATTTGCCGCGATAGTCGGACAAGCTAACTTTGCCAAATTCTTTGCCGTCTCCCGATACGGTTTCCATAGTGAAATCGGGAGCCTGTTTGCCTACCAAACGTTCTGCCATTGTGAAAATCCTCCTTTGATTATGTAAGAAAAACAATCTGCCATCCACCCGCATTAGGTGATGAAGAGGCGGTGTCTTTCTTGAGTTTGATCGATTTGGTTACGTCTTTGCTGTTACAAACCAAATGGTATCACCGTACAAAATCAAAGTCAAGATTACATTCATTATTTTTTTATAATAATTATAAATAAGCAATATTTTGTGACGATTTTCGCTTATTTACGGATAGCTGCGACAATCAGATCGCCCATCTCGCTCGTGCTGATCGCTTTGCTCTTGTCTACGGCAATATCGCTGGTACGATGCCCTGCATCAAGCACCTGCGCTACTGCGGCTTCGATTGCTGCAGCTGCGTCTTCATAGCCGAAGGTCAGGCGGAACATCAGAGCAAGCGAGAGGATTGTGGCAATTGGATTGGCCAATCCTTGTCCTGCAATGTCCGGAGCTGAACCATGCACCGGCTCATAAAGGCCGTAGCTTCCTTCGCCCAGCGAAGCGGAGGCCAGCATGCCGATGGAACCTGTGAGCATAGCGGCTTCATCGCTCAAAATATCGCCGAACATGTTCTCGGTGACGATGACGTCAAAGCTCGACGGGCGGCGCAGCAGCTGCATGGCGCAGTTATCGACCAGCACATGCTCCAGTTCCACATTCGGATAATCTGCTGCAACCCGAATAACCACTTCACGCCAGAGACGCGAAGTTTCCAGCACGTTCGCTTTGTCGACGGAAGCCAGCTTGCCCCGGCGCTTGCCGGCAATTTCAAATGCCTGGCGGGCGATGCGTTCCACTTCGGTCACATTGTACGCACAGGTATCAACCGCTTCTTCCCCCTGCTCGCTTTGACGGCGGAACTTCTCGCCGAAGTAAATACCGCCGGTCAGCTCGCGTACGACGATGAGGTCCGTTCCTTCAAGCACTTCCGGCTTCAGCGTGGAAGCATCCTTCAGACAGTCGAATACGACTGCGGGACGGAGATTCGAGAACAGCCCCAGCGCTTTGCGGATGCCGAGCAGCCCGGTCTCCGGACGAAGTTCCTTCGGATTGGTGTCCCATTTCGGACCGCCTACGGCGCCCAGCAGCACAGCGTCCGCGCTTTTACAGATATCCAGCGTTTCCACAGGCAGCGGCGTGCCCTTCTCGTCGATTGCGATACCGCCGAACAGCGCGTGCTCGGTCTCAAATTTGTAGCCGAATACTTCCTCGGTTACTTTCAATACTTTTTCCGCTTCCGCCACAACTTCTGGACCAATACCGTCCCCTGCGATTACGGCGATTTTTTTAACTTCGCTCATTCTTTGTCACTCCTCAAGTTGATCCGCGCCTACGCGGACATAGTTCTTCTGTATATTGTTGTAACATAATGAGGTCAAAAGGACAAAGATATAGAATCTATCATATTAATAGGAATAGCCTATAACCCGGTTAGGATCGAGCGGAAAGCAAATCTTCCAGCAAATCAGAGTCGGAAAATTACAGCCGGGCGCCTCATTCAAACAACGATAGCATTCCCGATTGCCCGGCATTCATTACATTTGCTCGAAGTGCCCGCTTTACCGTATTGCCCGTGCCTGCAAAGTTGTTTACAATTAAGTAAGTAAACGCTTTCGGTTAATGGCTTCTTAATTTTATTTTGGGGAGTGATCAAGAGGTGCAATACACGAAGCTTGGCAAATCCGGCATGAAGGTCAGCCGGCTATGTCTGGGGACGATGAATTTTGGACCGCTGACGGACGAGCAGGAAGCTTTCAGCATTATGGACGCCGCGCTTGATGCCGGAATCAATTTTTTTGACACTGCGAATGTGTACGGGGGCAGGGAAAGCTCCGGCCTGACCGAAAGCATTATCGGCCGCTGGTTTAAGCAGGGCGGCGGACGGCGGGAAAAAGTCGTGCTCGCCACCAAAGTGTACGGCGCCATGAACGATCCGCTTGACGGTCCGAATGACGAGCGCTCGCTGTCTGCGTACAAAATCCGCCGGCACTTGGAAGACTCTTTGCAGCGGCTTGCGACCGACCATATCGAGCTGTACCAGATGCATCATGTGGACCGCAGCGTTTCTTGGGACGAGCTGTGGGGAGCCTTTGAGCTAGCTGTAAAGCAGGGCAAAATCGGCTATGTCGGCTCCAGCAACTTTGCGGGCTGGGATATTGCGGTTGCTCAAGCGGAAGCGAAGGCCAGGGGCTTCCTTGGCCTCGTATCGGAGCAGCATAAGTACAGCTTGACCTGCCGGCTGCCGGAGCTTGAAGTGCTGCCGGCGGCGCAGAGCCTGGGGCTTGGCGTTATTCCCTGGAGCCCGCTGGACGGCGGTCTGCTCGGCCGCAATGCCCTCAAAAAAATCACGGGCAGCCGCAGCGGCGGGAATATCGAACGCGTCGAACGGCACCAGACTCAGCTGGAGCAGTTCGCCAAGCTATGCCTGGAGCTTGGCGAACCTCAGGACAATGTCGCCTTAGCCTGGCTGCTGGCCAATCCGGCTGTAAGCGCGCCGATCATCGGTCCCCGCTCGCTGGAACAGTTCGAGAGCTCCCTGCGTTCCCTGGAAGTCGAGCTTGACAATGCCGTTATGGCCCGGCTGGACGAGATCTTCCCCGGACCTGGAGGAGCGGCTCCTAAAGCATACGCCTGGTAGGACAATTAACAGATAAGTCCGGGAGCTAATAATTTCTGGATTTGGACAGCAACAGCCGCACGCTGCCGGATTTCTCCGAAGCGTACGGCTCCTTCTTTTTTCAAGGCTATTCTGTTATATCCGCGCTCACGCTGCCATTGGTTGTGGACAGCTTTACAATATGATTTCCGCTGCCAAGCACCGCAGTTCCATTGTTGTCGCTTTGTTTCTGCCAGTTGACGCTTCCCTTCAGCGATCCGTTGGTCGTGTCGGCGGTAATTGACGCATCCGTCGCCCCAGGCAGCTTCAGCGAGATGCTGCCATTGCTCGAAGCGCACTCCCAGTTTCCCGTAACGGGAGATTGGATGGTTATTTTACCGTTGCTGCTCTTGGCGTACACTTGGCCGGCAATGTTCTCCAGCGTGATGGAGCCGTTGGAACTGGTGATATGGGCTCCTCCCTCCACCCTCTGCAGATTAAGCGAACCGTTGCTTGTACCGGCCTTGACTCCGCCTTTTATTCCCCGCATTTCGATTCTGCCGTTGGATGTACTGGCTTCGATGCCGTTGTCCAGATCCGATACGTCCAGCGAACCGTCGCTTGTTCCGATCATGACCGCAAGATCCGCAGGAAGACTCACATTGAGATAGGGAGTGTTGCCGGAAAAGCCGAAATAAATCCCCGATAACAAGCTTTTTTCCGCCGTCATCTCAAGCACTACCGTGTCTCCATTCGTTGTCACCTTCCAGTAATCATTCATTGCCCGCTCGCTTTCACTTTGGCTGCTGCCGGGAGCGAGCAGGCGCCCATCATAAATAAGAGTTCTTCCCTGAATACCGTTCACCTTAACCTTGCCGCTAGGGATCGATATTTTAACCCTTTTGATGTTCTCTCCAATCTGCACCGTTCCGTTAACAGAGCTTAAATGCGCTTTACCCAGCAGGGTGTCCAGCGAGCCTCCCGGAAGTAGGGATTGTCCTGCGCTCACGAGGCCCAGCAGCAGAATCAGAACGATTGCCCATCCGCTGGTTCGGGCTCTGGCCTCCGTTCTAAACAGCAGCCGCAGCAGCATTTCCACTCCAAGCAGAATAAGCAGTGCCGGCCACAAAAACCTAAGCGCCTCATACGTTAGCTTACCGAATTGAACTAGTGCAATAATGACGCCAAGCGCAATGCACCCAAGCGCAGCCGTCAAGCTTCCAATTTTCCATCTTCCCATGCCCATGATTCTCCGTTCTTATGCTTTTGTGTTCTTTCTAAGCATATGCAGCCCGTAACCAATCAGGCCCAGCGACAGCAAAATAGTACCGATATTGAGTTCGGTCAGCAAATACCACAGTCCCGGGAATACCGTAATCAGCAGCAGGAGAACCCCTGCTATGATGCAGGCGCCTCCCATCCATGCCGGACTGACGTCATCCTGCGGGTAATCGGGCATCGGGGGCATGACAAACGGCGGCCAGGGCGAGCCAAGACCTTCCGGGCCATACATCAGCCGTTCGTGCTCTGAAAAGGCGAGCTTGTTCCATGTTGCCTTTTGCAGAGCGTCGAATAATTGATAGAACCATAGCGCGGCCAGCGCGAACGGGAATACCGTCGGCATGGAAGGAATAAAGACGATGCAGACAAACGCGCCGATCATAAACTGCATTCCCTGTTTTTTGAAGCCCAGATACAAATGTCCGAGTCCCGGAACCATGGCCAGCATAAAAGTGAGCCAGCGTTTCTTTTTTATCATGTAATATCCTCCTGATCCTGTGTTTGCCGACATTGGCATTGTCCAGCCTATTTATCTATCGCTTCGGCTCTAGCGGTTCCCCTGGTTGCCGAACAGCGCCGTGACCGAGTTCGACATTTGGCCATTGATTTGCGTCAGTCCGTAGCCCAACTGCTCAAATACACCATATTGAAGCAGCACAAAGGTCAGACAGGCCGCGAGCCCGTAGTGAACCCATGAGGTCCGGCGCGCTGAGCGCCGCCTTGAAGCTGCAGGTCCCGCACCATCCGACTGCCGCGCAGATTCCAGCCGTTCGATTTCCGCCATCACCTGCGGGACGAGATCGGGGATATCGGAGAGCTGAAAGTCCGGAGCGTCGTCCGCTCCCTTCCAAATCTCTTCCATCGCCTTTGCTTCCTCCAGCCACCGCGCGCAGCCTTGGCACGCCGCGATATGCTGCGTCATTTCCCGCTCCGCTTCGGGAGCCAGCAGACCTTCGATATAATGGGGAAGCCATTCCATCACTACATTGCATTTCATTCCCATCTCTCCCCTTTTCTTCGCATGATCTGTCTGGCGCGGTATAGCTGTGATTCAACCGTTTTTACCGATACGCCTTTCGCTTCAGCTATTTCCTGATAGGATTGCCTGTTAAAGTAGTACAGCTGCACGACCGACCGGTACGGTTCGGCAAGACTGTTCACACTTCTTCCCAGTTCTTCGGAAGCTTCCTTTCGGAGCGCGGCATGTTCCGGCGTCTGTGAAGTCACATAGTCATTCTCCGTATAATCCGCCATGCTGCGATACTTCCACTCCCTGTCATTGGCTCTTTTCCAGTCCAGACAAGTACGGTAGGCAATCCGGTACAGCCAGGTAGAAAATGAGGATTGTCCCCGGAAGGAGGGAAGCGCCTTGTAGGCCTTGATAAATACTTCCTGGGCCATATCTTTGGCCGACTCGGATTCTCCCGTTATTTTGATGCATACCCGGTATACCAAGCCCTGATAGCGCGTCACCAAATGAGCAAAAGCCTGACGCTCGCCGTTCAGTACGGCCGATATCCATTCCGCCTCTTCCAGTTGTCTCCCCTCCTCTTCTACATTACGTTTGACGTTCGCCTCTTCCGCTCCCCTGCAAAAATCATTGATTTCTATTATAAATCTAATTTGGACAAAAACTTCGACAATCGGCCTCAAACGATATTACGATTTTACAGCATCCGTACCCGGCGTCAGATCGTCATCCGATCGATATTGCCATAGGGTGAGGAATCTCGGAACCGCTTATATCCGTATGTACGCGCAAGAAGAAACGGCTTCGCCGTCCTTGCAGGGACGGTACCGTTTCTCGTAGAAATATAAGACAAATTGATTAGCGCTGAGCTTATAAATTCTTATATTTCGAAAAAAGGACTGCTCCTGAGCTGAATTCGCCCCGAAACAGTCCCTATATACCGCCGTTCTCATTCCTAAACAAGCTGCAAGCGCCGCTTTCTATAAATGAGCGTCCTCGCGCTTCGTAAACGTCTTGCGCTTCTCAATCAGCTTGTTGAGCGCATCAAGATAAGCCCGGGCGCTGGCCTCCAGAATGTCCGTGCTAAGTCCTCTTCCCGCCGCAGCAACAATGCCCTGTGACAAAATGACATGCACCTCGCCCTGGGCGTCCTTGCCTTGAGTGACAGATTTGATGGAATAATCGTCCAGCTTGACTTCCTCGCCAGTTGCCTGGTCGATGGCGTTATATATCGCATCCACCGAGCCGTTCCCCTCGGCTACTGCAACGATCGGCTCCTCCGGCGGGCCGTTCAGAATCAGCTTCGCGGTCGGCGTCGCTTCATTGCCGTAAGTGACGTACAGAGTGCGCAGACTGTAAACCTCCGGCGTAATGCCCAGCCGCTCCTCCATCAGCGCCAAAATATCCTCGTCGGATACTTCCTTCTTCTTGTCGGCCAAATCCTTGAATCTGGAGAACGCCGAATTCAGCACGTCTTCAGGCAGATCATAGCCCAAATCGGTCAGCTTATCCCGGAAAGCATGGCGGCCGGAATGCTTGCCGAGCACCAGCTTGCTCTCTTTCAGGCCAATCGTTTCCGGCGTCATAATCTCGTACGTTGTCTTCTCCTTGAGCATGCCGTCCTGATGAATACCCGATTCATGGGCAAAAGCGTTCGCGCCAACGATCGCCTTGTTCCCCGGCACGACCATGCCGGTCAATTTGCTGACCAGGCGGCTGGTACGCGAAATCTCGGACAGCACAAGCGACGTCTTCGCCCCAAAGAAATCGCTGCGCGTCTCAAGCGCCATCGCGATCTCTTCAATCGCCGTGTTGCCCGCGCGTTCACCGATGCCATTGATTGTGCCCTCAATTTGATCCGCGCCATTCAGGATGGCCGCCAGCGTGTTCGCCGTGGCCATTCCCAGATCATTATGGCAATGCGCGCTAAGCTGAACGCGGTCGATGTCCGGAACATTTTCTTTTAAATATTTGAAGATTGCGCCATACTCCGACGGATTCAAATATCCGACCGTGTCCGGAATATTGACGACACTCGCGCCTTCGCGAACCGCCATGCCGACGACCTCGGCCATGAAATCGAGCTCGGTTCGTCCTGCATCCTCAAGCGAAAATTCCAGCTTGGAGAAATACTTCTTCGCATAGCGGATGGCCGCCTGCGCCGTCTCCAGAACCTGCCCCTTATCCATCCGCAGCTTATGCTGACGGTGAATCAGGGAAGTCGCGAGAAAGAGATGAATACAAGGATCCTGCGCGCCCTGCAGCGCCTCCTTGACGGCATCGATATCGCTTTCGCGGGATCTGGAAAGGCCGATGACCGTAACATTCTTTACCGCTCTGGCAACTGCGTTGACTGCGGCCAAATCTCCCGGCGATGCTGCGGGAAATCCCGCCTCCATACGGTCAATCCCCAGCTTTTCCAACTGATAGGCGATCTCCAGCTTCTCCTGGGTATTCAGATTCACGCCGGGGGACTGTTCTCCGTCACGCAGTGTTGTATCGAAAACATAAATTTTTCGCATGCCGGGTACCTCCTTTAAAGTAATCGTCAAACGCTCCAAATGCGGCCCGCGTAAAAGCGGAGCCGCACCTGAAGACTTACGTTTATATGTGTATCCTTACACTGATGCTGATTATGCCAATCTTATTTCTTGATCCAAGCCATCATTTCGCGCAGTTGTCCGCCGACAACCTCGATCGGATGAGCAGCTTCGTTGCGGCGTGTAGCGGTCAGGAAAGCACGGCCCGATTGGTTCTCGAGAATGAAATCGCGAGCGAATTTACCCTGCTGGATATCGCTGAGCACAGCCTTCATCGCTTTCTTCGTTTCGTCGGTTACAACGCGCGGGCCAGTTACATAGTCGCCGTATTCCGCCGTGTTACTGATGGAATCGCGCATCGTTGCCATACCTCCTTCATAGATGAGGTCAACGATCAGCTTCATCTCGTGCAAGCACTCAAAGTAAGCCATTTCCGGAGCATAGCCGGCTTCAACCAGCGTTTCAAAGCCAGCTTTGATCAGAGCCGTAACGCCGCCGCACAGTACAGCTTGTTCACCGAACAAATCGGTTTCCGTCTCTTCGCGGAAGGAGGTTTCGATTACCCCTGCACGGGTACAGCCGATACCTTTGGCATAAGCAAGTCCGATCGCTTTCGCGTTGCCAGTCGCATCCTGCTCGATCGCGATCAAGCCGGGAACGCCAAAGCCTTCTTCATAAGTGCGGCGAACCATATGTCCTGGGGATTTAGGCGCAACCAGCAGCACATCCGAATCTTTCGGAGCTACGATTTGTCCAAAATGAACGTTGAAGCCGTGGGAGAACATAAGCGCCGCGCCTTGTTTCAGGTTTGGCTCGATCTCGTTCTTATAAACGGCAGCCTGGGTTTCGTCAGGCATCAGGATTTGCACTACGTCCGCACGGGATACCGCTTCGGAGACCGGCAGCACTTCGAAACCGTCATTCTTCGCGGTTTGGAACGATTTGCCTTCGCGCAGGCCGATGATGACTTGAAGTCCGCTGTCACGCAGGTTCTGCGCCTGGGCATGTCCCTGGCTGCCATAACCGATAACCGCGATTGTTTTACCTTTTAATACGCTCAAATCTCCATCCTGCTCATAGTACGTTGTTACTGCCATTGTTAAAATCCTCCTTTAATTTGGAACCCATCTAAAGAGCGGGTGCTTCAGGAGAAGGGCTGTACATGTTGCGCTTTCCCTCAAGCTCCCGCTCTTTAGCGGGCATGCCGTTCGTTATTATATTGTACTGCAAAAAAGCAGCAATTCGCTAAAGCTGTAAAATATACCTATTGCACATTTCCGCGGATCATTGCCGTTACGCCGGTCCGGGACAGCTCTCTGATGCCGTAAGGCTTCAGCAGTTCGATCATCGCATCGATCTTCTGCGTATCCCCAACGACCTGCACTAGCATGCTCGTGCTGCCGATGTCGACAACGGAGGCGCGGAACGTTTCGACCACGCCCATAATCTCCGGCCGCTCGGAAGGCTCGGCCTTGACCTTAATCAGCGCCAGCTCGCGGGCAACCATGGGCTTTGCACTAAGGTCAACCACCTTGATGACGTCGATCAGCTTATAGAGCTGCTTCTCAATCTGCTCCAGCTGGTCATCATCTCCCAAAGTGACGATGACCATTCTGGACAATCCCGCCTCCTCGGATTGACCAACGGTAATGCTCTCAATATTAAACCCGCGCCGTCCGAACAGCCCCGACACCCGTTGGAGCACACCAGGCTGATCGTTCACCAGCACGGAAATCGTATTTCTTTCCACCGTTATTCATCCCCCATCAGCATTTGATCAATCGTCGAGCCCTGGGTTACCATCGGGTAGACATTCTCGTCCTTGGAAACGCGGAATTCCACCAACACCGGTCCCGGCGTTTCCAGAGCTTCCTGCCATGCTGCCCTTGCTTCTTCTTTCGTTGTCGCCAGGATTCCTTTTACACCGTAAGCTTCCGCCAGTTTCACAAAGTTCGGGCTGCCGGCCAGATCCGTATAGCTGTAACGTTTCTCGTAGATGAGATTCTGCCACTGCCGCACCATGCCGAGCACCTCGTTATTGAGCACGACGATCTTGACCGGAATGTTATGGATAGCGCATATTGCCAGCTCTTGGGAACACATCTGCATACCGCCGTCGCCGTTGATCGAGACCACCAGCCGTTCAGGGTAGGCCATCTGCGCACCGATTGCCGAAGGGAAACCGAAGCCCATCGTTCCAAGACCGCCGGAAGTCACCCAAGAACGCGGATGATTGAACTTGTAATACTGCGCCGCCCACATTTGGTGCTGACCGACGTCCGTCGTCACAATCGCCTCGCCCTGTGTCGTATCATTGATCAGTTCGATAACCCACTGCGGCTTCAGCTCGTAATCGGAGTCAGTATAACTAAGGGGCTTATCCTGCTTCCACTGAGCAATCTGCGCTCTCCAAGCATCGGCGTTCGAAGTCCGTTCAACTTCGGGATTCAGCATCTCCAGCACCGTCTTAACATCTCCAACAATCGGAATGTCAGGCGATATGTTCTTGCCGATTTCGGCAGGGTCGATGTCGATATGAACGATCTTGGCTTTTGGCGCGAAGCCATCAAGCTTGCCTGTCACACGGTCGTCGAACCTCGCTCCGATATTAATCAACAGATCGCACTGCTGGATGGCGTTATTCGCCGTATACGTACCGTGCATGCCTGGCATTCCCATCCACAAATCATCGCCGCTCGGGAATGCTCCCAGTCCCAGCAGTGTTGTCGTGATTGGGATTTCCGTCCGCTTCACGAATTCGCACATCGCTTCATGCGCGCCGGAATAGATAACCCCGCCGCCGGCAATGATGATCGGCCGCTCGGCCTCCGAAATCGCGCGTACCAGCTTGTCGAGCTGAAGCTTATTCGGAACGGTGCGTGGATTATAGCCCCGAAGATTCACGCTCGTTACAGGGGTGAACAGCGTCTTCGCCGCGGATACATCCTTGGGAATATCGATAAGTACCGGCCCTTTGCGGCCCGTCGATGCAATATGGAAAGCTTCATGAATGATTCTGGGCAGATCCTCCACATTACGTACCAAATAGCTGTGCTTGGTAATCGGCATCGTGATGCCGGTAATGTCCGCTTCCTGGAAAGCATCCGTACCGATCAGGCTGGAGAATACGTTGCCTGTGATGACAACCAGCGGGACAGAATCCATATAGGCTGTAGCGATACCGGTGACCAGATTGGTCGCCCCGGGGCCGGAAGTCGCGATACAGACGCCAGTCTTACCGCTTGCTCTTGCATATCCGTCCGCCGCATGAATCGCCCCCTGCTCATGACGGGTCAGCACATGCTTGAAATCATTGAATCCATACAATGCGTCATAGATGTATAGAACGGCTCCTCCGGGATATCCGAACACGGTATCCACGCCCTCCAGCACCAGGCTGCGCAGCAGAATCTCCGAACCGGTAATCACTTCCGGCGTCTTCCACTTCTCCCGTAACTCCTCTGTCGACCGCATTTCCGGTATTTGCGTCATCATTCAGTCATCCTCCTTACAAAATATCAACTTTCCTATGCAAACGACGATCGCCTTTGTTTCTCCATTTCAGCCGGCTTTAAACAAAACAAAAAAGCCTTTCATCACCCCTGCGCCGAATTAGCGCGTGAGGGACGAAAGGCTGTTCTTCCGTGGTACCACCCATATTTACAGAGCATCTCGCGATGCAATGCCTTGGTAGGTATGCAAAAACCCATCGATGTAGGCAAAAGCCGATCTTTGCAACCTAAAGTCCGTAACGCGGACCACACGATTTCCCCTAATAATTCCACCGGATCAAGCTGGCGGACCTTTCAGGGAAACAGCTCCGAGGTGAGCTCGTATATAAGGGGTTTTGGCGGTGGTTTCAGCAGTTCCACCCGCTCTCTGGTCAAAAGAGCCCTTAAAACTTCGTCCTCTTCATTGCCGTTGACTATAGTCAAATGTTTAGACACATTATATGATTCCTTACACGGTTAGTCAATCCCTTATTTTAAAGTCCTTATTTTAAAGTCTCCGTCTTGTCCTTCTTTTATTCTGGGCGGAACACCCAGCCCCCCGCCAATCATATGATGTACGACAAAGTGTGGAAGGGGGATGCACCGTGATCCGTTACCGCCGCCCAAAGCAGGACGATCAGATTATTCACCGGTTAATTGAGACCGAGCTTGTGCCTTTGTCCCATTTGCCCGCAAAAGTGCTGGAACAGGTCAAAAAAGAACTCCCGCGCCGGCTCGGGCAGGGAGTTACGCTTGTAGCTACCACCGATTATGACAGCGACCCGCTGGGATTTGTCCATTTTATGCTGCACGGAGATTTGCTCTATATCGACATGCTGGCCGTCGCCGCTTCGGCGAAACGAAAGCGCTGGGGAAATATGCTGATGGACCGGGCGGAGCGGTTTGCATTATCACGCGGATGCCATCGATCCAAAGTAGCTGTAGACATCGGAAATGCCGCCGGGCTCTCTTTTTACGAGAAGCTGGACTATATCGTGATCCGGTATGTGCCGCAGAGTATGTGCTACGAGATGGAAAAGCGCTTCTTGCCGCCAGGCATTTAAATTATCTCTTAAAAAAAACCGTAAGGGTAAGGTCCGCCGCCATAACCGCCTTGGCCGTACCCATGGCTGTAACCATATCCCGGACCGTAAGGCGAGTAGGGTCCATAGCCATATCCGCCGTAGGCGTAAGGAGCGGTTCCTACTGCGAGCAGATCGAACAGCACGAGCGGTATGATGGCTTTGATTTGCACTTTTTTGCCTCCGGTACGCTGTACGATCAGACGATTGCCCGAAATGCGAAGCAGCTTGCCCGCAATCTTTGTTCCGTCTTTTTTCACCGCTACGATATTTTTGCCCACCAGCTTCATAACCTGCTTCTTGGTCACTTGTTGTGACATAATATCCCTCCCACTCTCTGGCGTTTCATTGGAACACAGATCGTATTGCCGTCTTCGAGTACAGTGTATTCGGAGCGGCTCCATCCTGCCTGTACCTATGCCCAGACTATCCCGGAATTACCCAACCGAAGCAGCTTCCCGACAAATAAAAAAACCGCGCTCCCGGCCGAATGCCGGAAATGCGGTTGGAACAGAAATGACGAGTCAGCGGACCCTCAATTAACGTTTGCTTGGATCATAAGGTTGTCCGAGCGCAGACGGAGCCGAGGAGCGGCCCACGGCGCTCACTAGAACGATGATTGTCAGCACATACGGAATCATATAAATAAATTCCTGCGGGATACTCTGGGACCAGCCGAATAACTGAACATAGTTGCGGATCGCCTGCGAGAAGCCGAAGAATACGGCCGCGCCAAAGGCGCCGAGCGGATTCCATTTGCCGAAAATCATAGCCGCAATCGCAATGAAGCCCTGCCCGGAAATCGTGTTGTGGGCAAAGGTGCCTGTGGTCGTCAGTGTAATCGTCGCGCCGCCTATGCCTGCGAACATTCCGCTGAGCATCACACCGACATACCGCATACGATTAACGTTAACGCCAAGCGTATCCGCCGCGCTCGGATGCTCACCGACCGCCCGGAGGCGAAGGCCGAACGGCGTTTTGAACAGCAGGAAATACACAACAATAACCAGTATGATCGCCAAGTACGTAGTTGGATAGTTATTGAACAGACCGGGACCGATCACCGGAATTTTGGAGAGCACCGGAATCGGATATTTGCTAAAGCCATCAATCAGAGGAGTTTCGCCCGCCCCTTCGAACAGCAGCTTAACCAGGTAAAGCGTACTGCCCGCGGCAAGAAAGTTGATTACCGTACCGCTGATCGTCTGGTCCGCTTTGAACGTAATGGATGCGACGGCATGAATAAGCGCTCCAATCACGCCGACCGCCATAGCGCAGAGCACACCAATCCAGGGAGCCATCGTTTCGTAGCCGGCGTCCTGCGCATAATAACCGCCGACGGCGGCGGCAAAGGCGCCGAACATCATCAGACCTTCAAGCCCAATGTTAACCACGCCCGAGCGTTCGGAGAAGATGCCGCCAAGGGCGGCAAAAATAAGCGCTGTGGAAAATACCAGCGTTGTATTGAGCATTTGTCCCAGTGTCAGCCAATCCATCTATAACACCTTCTCTTTCTTGCGCTTGAAGTAAAACGGCTTAAGCACCCAGCGCACAATCCCCTGTGCCGCGATAAAGAATATGATCGAGCCGATCACGATGCGGATCAGTTCCGGAGGCACGTCTGCGTTGAAGCTCATGCCTGCGGAACCGTAGGTCAGCATGCCGTACAGGATCGCGGCCAGAATGACCCCGAATGGATGAGTAAGCCCGAGTAGCGCAACGGCAATCCCGTCAAACCCATAGCCGGGTGAACCCGCGAATACAGACTGGTAGTGGAATACGCCAAGCACCTCGCCCGCTCCGGCGAGTCCGGCAAACACTCCAGCGATGAACATTGACTTCATTACATTACGACTGACATTCATACCGGCATATTCGGCCGCATGGGAATTCAGGCCAACAGCGCGCATTTCGAAGCCCTGCTTCGTCTTCCACAAGTAGATGTAAAAGAACACCGCCGCCGCAAGCGCGATCACAGTCCCCCAATGCAGACGGGCGTTGTCAAAGATGGAGTTCAAAAAAGTGAGCCACATCGACGCAGGAATATCCTCTGAGCGGTTCTGCCCCGGAATCAGGAGAAACGTTCTTACGATATAGTTCGCAAGATACAGAGCAACCCAATTTAACATAATGGTCGTAATAACCTCGTTAATGCCCCGTTTGGCCTTCAGATAACCTGCTATTCCGGCCCACATCCCGCCGAACAGACCCGCTCCGATCACTGCCAGCGGCACCAATAAAAATGTGGGCAGTCCAGCCAGCTTGATGCCGATAACAGAGGCTGCGGTCATTCCGATCAGCACCTGTCCGTCCGCGCCGATGTTGAACATTCCTGAGCGGAAAGCAAAGGCTACGGAAAGACCAGTCAGCATAAGCGGCGTCATTTCGCGGATCGCTTCCCCGAAATCATACGCGCTGCCGAAGACGCGCTTGAACAAAGCGCCATAGGCCGCGATCGGATCATAACCGCCGATCAGCATAACTGCAGCGCCGACCAGGAATCCGAGTATAATTGCGACAAGAGGCACAATATAGCTGTCTGTCGCAAATATTTTTTTAAGCTTATTCATCAGCTTTACCTCCCCGCTTCAAGCTGCCCGCCATCATGAGCCCAAGCTCCTGATCATTTGTATCCTTCGGATAGACCTCGCCGACAATTTGCCCTTCGTAAATAACGGCGATGCGGTCGGACACATTTATAATTTCGTCCAGCTCGAATGAGACGAGCAGCACAGCCTTGCCTTGGTCTCTTTGAGCTATCAGCTGCTTTTGCACAAACTCGATAGCGCCCACATCAAGCCCCCGCGTCGGCTGTGCCGCGATGAGCAGGGTTGGCTCTTTGTCTATTTCCCGCGCAATAATTGCTTTTTGCTGGTTGCCGCCGGACAGAGAACGCGCTGTATTGTGAATCGATGGAGTACGCACGTCAAACGCCCTAACCAGCTCCTCGGCATGCTTATCAATGACTTCGTTATTCATAAATCCATTCCGGTTATACGGGCTTTTGTAGTAGGTTTCAAGCACCATATTCTCGCTGACGGTGAAGTCAAGCACGAGTCCGTGCTTATGCCGGTCCTCTGGAATATGCGAAACGTTCATTTCCGATATTTTGCGCGGAGACAGGTTGGCTATTTCCTTCCCTTCCACGGTAATCGAACCGGAATCTATCTTACGGAGGCCCGTGATGGCCTGGATCAGCTCACTCTGTCCGTTTCCGTCAACACCGGCTATGCCCAGAATTTCCCCGGCCTTGACTTCAAAGCTGAGATTATTCAATACGGATATGCCTTCCTTGTTCTTACTGTTAACTCCGTCAAGCTTCAGCACCGTCTTCCCGATGTGCGGAGTCTGCTTGTCCACTTTGAACGTAACGCCTCGGCCGACCATTTTTTCCGCCAAATCGCTCGGATTGGTCTCAGAAGTTTTAACTGTGTCGATAACCTTGCCACGGCGGATAATAGTCACCCTGTCCGATATGGTCATAATTTCTTTTAGCTTATGAGTAATTAAAATGATGGATTTGCCCTCGGCAACCAGGCGCTTCATAATCGCCATGAGCTCATTGATTTCCTGAGGGGTAAGAACGGCGGTGGGTTCGTCAAATATAAGAATATCCGCACCTCGGTACAAGGTCTTCATAATTTCCACACGCTGCTGCATCCCAACCGAAATGTCATGGATTTTGGCCTGCGGATTTACTTGAAGACCGTACAGCTCCGACAGCTTGCGGACTTGCTCCGCTGCGGATTTATAGTCGATTTTAAGACCTTTCTTCGGTTCCGTTCCAAGAATAATATTCTCGGTCACCGTAAAAGGCTCTACAAGCTTGAAATGCTGGTGCACCATACCGATGCCGAGCTCAATGGCTTTATTCGGGCTATCGATGATAACCGGTTTCCCGCCGATTTCAATACTGCCTTCATCGGGCTGATACAGTCCGAATACGATATTCATTAGTGTTGACTTGCCTGCTCCATTCTCGCCTAACAGCGCATGAATCTCGCCTTTCTCCAGCGTCAGGCTGATGGAGTCATTGGCGACAATACCGGGAAAGCGTTTTGTGATTTGCTTCAACTCTACGACAGGAGCCGCAGCACTCATGGAATCACCCTCATTACAGGAATATATTACAGCGTTGCCGCTCACGTCCTTGGCCCAAAGCGGGGATCGTCCTCGGAACTCTTGCGGGGTAAAAACTCTCTAACTAAGAACAAGGCCAGCTAAATAACCGGCCTTGGTTCTTCTTCCGATCTTATTCAGTTGAGGGAAAGAGTTATTCGGCAGGAACGGTAATCTTTCCATCGATGATTTGTTGTTTGTAATCGTCAACTTTAGCCAGGATATCGGCGCTCACGTTGGCTTTGGAAGTTTCCGGCAGACCTACGCCGTTGTCTTTCAGGCCAAGTACGGTAGTGGTGCCGCCTTTGAAAGTGCCGTCGATAATTTGCTTGGAAACAACCTTAACCGCTTCGTCAACACGTTTCATCATAGAAGTCAGCGTTACATCATTGCCAAATTCGATCGATTGGTCTTTGTCGACGCCGATAACCCATACTTTCGCGCCGCCGGCTTTGTTGCGGGATTTAGCTTCGTTGAATACGCCGTTGCCCGTTGCGCCTGCAGCCGGGAAGATGATGTCATTGCCTGCGTCATACATTGTAGCTGCCAGCGACTTACCGATATCCGGCTTGTCATAAGCCCCGGCATAAATAGGCGTTACTTTTGCGCTCGGATTAACCGCCGCAACGCCCGCTTTGAAGCCCGCTTCAAACCGTTTGATTACCGGGCTTTCCGCACCGCCGATAAAACCAACTTTATTCGTCTTGGTAGTCAGACCTGCTACAACGCCGACCAGGAACGATCCTTCATTCTCGGAGAAGGTAACGGACTCAACGTTAGGAGCATCTACTACGTTGTCGATGATGGCCAGCTTGGCGTCAGGATTCTCATTCGCAACTTTTTTCACGGAGTCACCCATGTCAAAGCCGATGCCCCAAGTCAGAGCATAACCGTCTTTAATAAATTGGTTCAGGTTCGGCTCATAGTTCGCACTGGAATTACTTTGCAGATATTGTACCTTTACACCATTTTCTTTCTCAAGGGCTTGAAGGGCTTCCCAAGCGGATTGGTTAAACGATTTGTCGTTAACACCGCCAACGTCGGTAACCATACCAATTTTGATGTTGGAGTTATCCGTAGCAGCTTCGCCGGAGCCCGTATTGGTTCCAGTATTAGTGCCTTCGTTAGTGCCTGTGTCTCCCGACGCATTGTTATTGTCGCTTCCGCAACCGGCCAGAATGACCGTGAATGCAAGCAGCATAACAAGAGACAGCTGATAAATTTTTTTCATCGATTGTGATCCCCCTTAAAGAAATTGGATGTCTTCTGTAATCTCCTTGGACATGCCATTGTAACAAATTATAACGGGTAAAAACGGTAAAATCCAGTAAATTAATGACCCGCGGTTAATAAAAATTTGTATTTTCCTTCAATAAATCGCTTACTCTAACCTATTATGTAATCTTTATATCCCTCTGATGTTAAATTAGTTGAAATAGTTAGTTGAAATAGTATTGCATAATATAGGGAATTCCATTATTATAAATGCCTATCAATTCCCACGAAAGGAAGCCAATTATGATGAGTGAATCATCCCAGCCGGCAGCTCCGGCTTCGAAATACTGCCGAGAATCGCGTGTATTCAAAACGGGACGGGTCTTCCCGAACGATATTAACAACCACCAGACCCTATTCGGCGGCAAGCTAATGAGTAACATAGATGAAGTCGCCTCGATCTCCGCGATGCGTCACTGCCGATGCAGCGTCGTTACCGCCTCCACTGACTCTGTTGACTTTCTGTCCCCAATCCGGCCCACCGATTCATTCTGCTTTGAATCCTTTGTATCCTGGACCGGCCGCACCAGCATAGAGGTATTCGTTAAGGTCATAGCCGAAAATTTATATTCAGGCGAGCGCACCGTGGCGGCCACTTCCTTCCTCACCTTTGTGGCCATCGGACCTGACGGTAAACCGGCCCCTGTGCCTGATGTTATCCCCCAGACGGACGAAGAGAAGCTGGTCAGCGATTTGGCGGAGGAACGCTCGGAGCTGCGGAAAGTCAGACGCGCCGCCAGCAAGAAGCTGGCCTCTCAGCTTATAACGACAAAGTACTGGGAGTAACACGGCTTCCTTCTTCAAATACTTAAAGAAAAAAAGCACCGCTGCTCGGGAATTCCCGGAGGCGGTGCTTTTCATATAATAGGCAGCTGCTTACGCGTTGATCTTCTCTTTGGCTACGGAAGCCAGCGAGTTGAATGCGTTCAGATCGTTTACAGCGAGGTCAGCCAGCATTTTGCGGTTGATGTCCACTCCGGCCAGCTTCAGGCCGTGTACCAGCTTGTTGTAGGACAGGCCGTTCAGACGGGCTGCAGCGTTGATACGAACGATCCACAGTCTGCGGAAGTTGCGTTTGGTTTGACGACGGTCGCGATAAGCGTAAACCAGCGATTTCATTACTTGTTCTTTAGCTGTTTTGAAAATGCGGTGCTTGGAACCGAAGTAGCCTTTTGCCAGTTTCAGTACCTTTTTATGTTTACGACGAACGACGAAGCCGCCTTTAACTCTTGCCATATTAATAAACCTCCCAAAAATTGTGTGATAGAACTATTTCAAGTTAGCCAGGCCTTGCTTCAGACGTCTTACGTCGCCAGGAGCCATTTCAGGGTTGGTTCCCAGAACCCGCTTAGCGCGCTTGGACTTGTGGGACAGCAGATGGTTTTTGTACGCTTTGTAGCGCATTACTTTACCTGTTCCGGTAATTTTGAAGCGGCCTTTCAGGCTGCTGTGGGTTTTCATTTTAGGCATTGTGTTTCCTCCTCAATAGTTATGCTGCTAGTTTAAGATGATTTGGGCGCCAAAATCATAATCATGCTGCGGCCTTCCAGCTTGGGCTGGCGCTCCACAACGGAAATCTCGGCCACTTCCAATTTGACGCGCTCCAGAATTTTCTGACCGATATTCGCATGGGTAATTTCGCGTCCGCGGAAGCGGACGGAGCATTTCACCTTGTCGCCTTCATTCAGAAACTTGACCACATTACGGAACTTGGTCTGATAGTCATGTTCTTCAATGTTGGCGCGGAACCAGACTTCCTTGATGTCCACGATCTTCTGATTCTTACGGGCTTCCTTCTCTTTCTTCTGCTGCTCGTAACGGAACTTGCCGTAATCCATGATGCGGCATACCGGAGGCTTCGCCTGCGGCGCTACATTGACTAAATCCAGATTAAGATCGATTGCCATTTGCAACGCTTCGCGGATCGGTTTAATCCCGATTTGTTCTCCCTCCGCACCAACCAAACGAACTTCTCTCGCCCGAATCTCATCATTGATCATATGGTCCTTACTGATAATTCTCCACCTCCGGATCTGATTGGCTAATAAATATAACAGCTTCTACCCAATTAAAAAACGGGTGCCGGAAATTACCGACAACCCGTTTGATCAACGTTCATGAACGAACAACATTCATAAAGCATTGAGATCAAAACCAGCCGGCTGTTAGCCGATCAGGTGAGAAGCCGGTGCTTCTGCTTGCAATCTCTAATTAATTTAGCACACTTGAATATTGTACACTATTCAATTTAGGGATGTCAACCATTTTCCCAGCGTAATGTAAATGCTGTTACGCGGCTCTACCCCTGCTTGCTTTGAACTTCCTCCAGACGCACGACGCGGGTATGCTCCGTATGGCTCCACTGCTTGTTGTTTTGCGTAAAGAATGCGTAGAACGTAATCGGATACCATGAAATCAGGTAAATCGGGAACAGCAGCATATAGGCGTACACCTTTTTGAACTTTACCTTTTCAAGAATCATCGATATGAAAAAGGTAAACACATTAGCGGCAACGGCGACATAGCTCAGCCATAAAGGCAGGTGGCCGTACAGGTTGGCGATATGCGGACCACCCAGCAGCGAGTTGTCGATCCACATCACCGCAGTCATCAGGAACGTCAGCAGGACAATATAGACGTTGACACCGTATAGAGCCAGATCAAACTTGGTCAAGCTGCGTTCTTTAATACTCTGCCACAGCAGAGGGAAGAAATAACGGCGGGCGACGGTGAAATGTCCTTGCATCCAGCGTAGCCTCTGTCTGGACGAGGCCTTGAACGTAAGCGGCTTCTCATCAAACACTTTGGCGTCGTAGTTGAACTCCGGATACACACCCTTCGACGCGCTGCGCATAGTGAACTCCAGGTCTTCTACCAGACTGGTTGCGCCCCAGCCCATTTCCTTGAGCAGATTCGTTTCGAAACACATGCCCGTTCCGCCAAGAAAGTTAGCCATACCCAAATTATGGCGTGACAGCTGCCACAGCCGGTTAATATACCAGTAAGAGATGCCATAGGCTGCGGTAATCCAGGAATCCTCAGGGTTCTTCGTGTCGATGTAGCCCTGAATGACTTTTGCGCCGGAACAGAGATCATTGTTCATCTCCATCAGGAAGTCGGTGTGGGCCAGATTATCGGCATCGAACATCACGACGGCGTCGTACTGGCGCGGCATCTCCCAAAGTTTCCCCAGCATCCATTCGATTGCGTAGCCTTTGCCTCTCAAATTATTGTTGGTGCGGACGCAAGCGGTCATGCCATGCTCCCGTACAATACGGGCCGTTCCGTCCGTACAGTTATCGCAAATGACGAATACGTCGTATAGTTCCTTCGGATAATTCAGCTGCTTCAGGTTCTCCATAAGCGCTCCGACCACTTGTTCTTCGTTATGCGCGGCTACGAGCACGGCAAATGATTTTTCCGGCGGGAAAAGCTCTTTCTTCTTCTTCTTGCGCAGTCCGAACAACGAGAAACCAAACTGATAAACCGCAATTAGCGCCAAGATCACTTGGAGCGTTACAAAAATTGCATCTGCCATGATCCTTCGATGCCCCCTTTTTTTGTTCAGGTTCTTTTTTTCTGACCTTTGAACGTAATAAATGACCCTTTTGTTGCAATTCTAAGTGACGGGCATGGAACATGCCTTATTCCTCTGCGGTTCCGCTCTTTGTTATATATGCCGTCCATATGGAGTTACTGCTTGCGCTCCGGATTTTACAAAACGCATTATTTTCTCTGTTACCATATAAACGTGGGAAGTCCGCTTGAACCATTGTACGGCTTAATGGCATCCAAGTCAAAACTGTCATTTTTCGCGAAAAATCGACCTTTTTCTTGAAATCGGTTCGTGCAAAAAAGTATGATAAGGCTAGTTGTACAGGCAAAAGCGGGTTATCCTAATTAACGCCGTTAATTCTGCGGCTGTTATTAGCGGAGGGACCACTATGAGAACTAGAATGTTAAAACTGCTTACTGCAGAGCGGCGTCTGTTTCACTGGATCAATGGCCGGCTGCACAACCGTTATCTGAATTTCTGGCTGTTCTATCTGACTCATCTGGGCGGAGCGACCGCCAGCATCGGGATCAGTCTAATTGTATGGGGGGTTGCCCCTCATACGCTGAAGCTGCCCGCCCAGCAGGCGCTGATCGCCCTGGCTGTCAGCCACCTGCCCGTCGCCGTCGCCAAAAGGCTGTATCCCAGGGTCCGCCCTTATTTGGCCCTGCCCGGAACGAATACGTTCCGCAATCCGCTCAAAGACCATTCGTTTCCTTCCGGGCATACGACGGCAATCTTCGCTTCCACAGTGCCTTATGTGGCGGCTTTCCCCGTCCTGGGTTTCGTTCTGCTGCCGCTTGCCTTGTCAGTTGGATTCTCCCGGATCTATCTTGGACTCCATTACCCTTCCGATGTGGCGGCAGGCGCACTAATCGGCAGTGCGGTCGCGGCCGGAACGGTTGCATTATGGAGTTAAGGCCCATTGGAGTTAAAGCCCGTATCTCCGGACCTATAACCAAACGGAGGGGGCAGGTGAACATCGCCTTAAAATCGTTAATCGTCTTACCACGCTTACCCTATACTGGCTTTTTTATACCCGCATGAAAAATATGCTTAACAGCCTGCAAAGCAATTCAAAGCGTCATTTAATGTTGAAGCAAAAAAAGGGTCCTGCCGGCCTAAGCCGAAGGACTCTCTTTTTGTTATAGGATCTACTCGGCGGACGCCTTGTTATTCAACCTGAGTCATTGCCGGTTACAAGTCTGTACTTGTCCAGACGGGAGGCTTGATAGCGCTTCAGCGCTTCCGCTCCGACAATCGCCTCGCAGCGGTGGATCTGAATGCCCTGGCCGACAAATTTCGTTTCGTATTCGGTCATAACGTGCTCTTCATTGATCCCTCCCGCATGGAGATCCAGCGAAATATTCGACATCTGCAGACCGAAGTCGGCAAAGGCGTTCAAGGAAAATTCAAATAAACTGCGCGAATCCGTCTTCAAATGAATTTCTCCCAAACCGTCTAACAGCCCGCGATACTTATCCAAGAAGCGGGGATGCGTCAATCTGCGGCGGGCGTGCTTTGTTTTTGGCCAGGGGTCGCTGAAGTTCAGATAGATGCGCTGTAATTCTCCTTCAGCGAACACTTCTTCGGCATATTCAATATTGGCCAGTGCGAGCTTTAGATTCGGCGGCGTTTCCAGACCTTCCGGTTCCCATATATTCCGCGCCTTTTCCGCCGCCCGGCGGATCAACTCGTCATACATATCCACGCCGATAAAATTAATTTCGGGGTATTTATGGCTCATCCGGCTGATAAACTGCCCCTTCCCCATTCCGAACTCGACATAAATAGGGCGGTCGTTGCCGAAGAGCCCGGACCATTGTCCTTTATGCTTGCGAGGGTCGAGCACGACCAGATCGGTCTGCTGCTCCAGACTTTCACGTATTCCTTTTCTTCCGCGTAAACGCATGTTTACTCCTTTCACTTATCGACAAGTTACGATCATGATTACTGCAATATTGTGACTAACTTGCACCGAAAAGTAAAGATACAAAACAGAAAAGAGAAAGGAATTTCCCGGCTCCGCTTGGCTCAGCGAAACTCATGGAAATTCCTTCCGTGTTGTATTTGGAATTGGGGTCCCTAATTTCAACAATTCATAGTCTATCTTGCTTCCGAGCTAAAATCAAATGTCTTCTCAAAAGCATTGCGAATTTGCGCTGCGCTTCGGTCTTGATCTTCGGATTATGATTGTCATTTGCATGCGGCGAAGCGATTTCGACCCAGTGAATCCGCCGGTTCTTGGTCAGACCGACTGAGCGTTATGTCCTGTTACGCTCGCTCCCATTTTTTGATACAATGGACTCGGGTAAATCATTACTTGCATTAAAGGAGACATCCATGACTATACTAGAAACCCCTTCCACAGCCTCGCTGTGGGGAGACAAACGTTTTCATACCTGGAATTACGAGATGCGCGAACAGTTTGGCGACAAAGTGTTCAAAGTCATGCTGGACGCCGGGTTCACCTGTCCCAACCGCGACGGGTCGATCGCCAAAGGAGGCTGCACCTTCTGCAGCGCAAGAGGCTCGGGCGATTTCGCCGGAAGCCGGCGCGATGATCTGGTTACCCAGTTCGGAAGCGTCCGCGACCGTCAGCATCTGAAATGGCCGAACGCCAAGTACATCGGTTATTTCCAGGCATATACTAACACGTATGCGCCGATTGAGGAGCTGCGGGAATACTACGAGGTCATACTGGAACAGCCGGGCGTTGTCGGCTTGTCCATCGCCACCCGTCCCGACTGCCTTCAGGGTGATGTTGTCGATTATCTGGCGGAATTGAACGAACGGACTTATCTTTGGGTCGAAATGGGATTGCAGACGATCCACGAGTCCACTTCGCGGCTCATTAACCGGGCGCATGATACGAAATGCTACCGCGAGGCTGTGGAGAAGCTGCGCAGCCGGGGTATCCGGGTCTGCACGCACATTATTCACGGTCTTCCGCAGGAAACGCATGAAATGATGCTGGAGACGGTGTCCGCCGTATCACAGATGGATGTTCAGGGGATCAAAATCCATCTTCTGCACCTGATGCGCAAGACGCCGATGGTCAAGCAGTATGAAGCGGGGCTGCTTCGTTTTCTGGAGCAGGATGAATATGTAAAGCTCATCGCCGATTCATTGGAAATGCTGCCCCCGGAAATGATTGTGCACCGTCTGACCGGAGACGCTCCCCGCGATCTGCTCATCGGCCCGATGTGGAGCCTTAAGAAATGGGAAGTGCTCAATGCGATCGACGACGAGCTGAAGCGCAGAGATACCTGGCAGGGCAAGTATTGGAGGAAACGCTGATGGGTTTCCTATCCGTGTTGAGCTTTGCCCATAAAATGGTAGAAGATCGCCTTTCCCCCGGCGAGCGCGCCGTGGATGCCACGGTGGGAACCGGCGCGGACACCTTGTTCCTTGCTAAGAAGGCGGGGCCAAAAGGCGAGGTCTACGGCTTCGACATCCAGCCCGAGGCGTTGACGCTTGCCGGTGAGCGCCTGCGCCGCGCCAGGGAGGACGAAGGGGGAAGCGCCCTTGCTCCTTCGACTCTTCTACTCAAGAGTCATGCCGAGATGGTTGACGTACTGCCCCCTTCGTGGCGCGGCAGCGTCGGGGCCATCATGTTCAACTTCGGCTATCTTCCCTCGGACGCTGCGGATAAGAGCGTGATTACTTTACCGGACAGTTCGGTTGCCGCTCTTGAAGCTTCCCTTGAACTACTCCGGCCGGGAGGGATTGTAACGGCGGTCCTGTACCCCGGGCATCCCGGAGGCGAGCTGGAAGCGGAAGCGGCCATGGCCTGGGCGTCCTCTGTTCCGCAGCAAACGGCCAGTGCCATCGTATACCGCCAGCTTCAGCGCAGAACGGCTCCCTATGTTATTGCGCTTGAGAAAAAGAGAGGATAAGATTACTAAATCTGATTTGGAGAGGAAGATGGATCTATGACACTGCCTTATCCTTTAAAATTTCAACCGGAATTCAAAGAACGCGTCTGGGGCGGAAGAGCCCTTGAGAAGTTCGGCCTGGACCTGCCCGAAGGCCATATCGGCGAAGGCTGGATGATCGCCGACCACCCTAACGGAACTTCGTCCGTTGTAAACGGCGAACTCGCGGGACAGGGCCTGGACCAGATCCGTGAAGGCTACGGACGGGAATGGTTCGGCAGCAAAGGCTATTCGGAAACAAGCGGAAGATTCCCTCTATTGATCAAGCTCCTCGATTGCAACGACAACCTGTCCGTCCAGGTTCATCCCACCGATGACTATGAGCGGCTGCCCAAAGGTGAATTGGGCAAGACTGAAATGTGGTACGTTCTTGACGCCAAGCCGGACGCCAAAATCATCTACGGCCTCAAGGAAGGCGTGAACCGCGAAAGTCTGGGCCAAGCGCTGGAAAACGGAAGCGTTATGGATCTTCTTCAGGAAGTGCCGGTCTCGACAGGGGACACGTTCTATATTCCAGCCGGTACGGTGCATGCTCTGTGTGCGGGAGTTGTCGTGGCGGAAATCCAGCAGAACTCCGATACGACCTACCGGATTTATGATTACGACCGGCCCGGCCTTGACGGCAAGCCGCGTGAGCTGCATATCGAAGATTCGCTGAACGTGACCGCTTATGAAGGCGCAGGAGCAACTTCCATGAAGACGGATAGCGCTGTACCCGGAGAATGGCTGCGGCTGGCGGAATCGCCTTATTTTATCGTAGAAAAAGGCATTGTAAGCGGCCGCTGGAGCCTTGAAACCAGTCCGGAAAGCTTTACGATACTCGTAATTTGCGAAGGAAGCGGGCATTTGATCTGGGAAGGGGGCTCCCAGCCGTATTCGGCGGGGGAATGCTATCTGCTGCCGGCTAACCTCGGCACTTATACCATCGAGGGCCAAGCTACCCTGCTCCGCTCGTATTTGCCTTAAGCCTTATTAGCATCATAGGCGAAGCTCCCGGCTTGGAGATTGAAGCTTCTCTCAGGTCGCCCTGCCGCTTGTTATTAGGAGGAACAACTGGTGACGGAATATTCCTTTATGATGACCGATCCTCTCGGAGTCCCGATACATGTGTACGAATGGCTGCCGGAGGCGAAAGGCCCCGTGCGGGGCGTCCTTCAAATCTCGCATGGCATGTGCGAGACGGCCGCCAGATATGCCCGCTTGGCTGAACGGTTGAACGCAGCGGGCTACGCGGTATATGCGGGAGACCACAGAGGACACGGCAGGACTGCGGGACAAATCGATTTGCTCGGTGATGCTGGACAAGACGGCTTTTATTGGATGCACCGCAACCTTCTCCAGATTGCCGCAATCGCGTCCGGCAGGCATCCGGGAGTCCCCGTATTTCTGCTCGGGCACAGCATGGGCTCTTTTCTGACGCAGAAGCTGATGTGCTCGCCGGGGAGCGAAAGATACGCAGGCTATATTCTGAGCGGAAGCAACGGTCCCCGCGGGCTGCTGCGGCTGGGAGAGACGCTCGCAAAAGCTCAGCTGGCGCTTATGGGCGAAAGGCACCGCAGCGTGCTGCTGAACGGCATCGTGTTCGGCCCTTACAACCGTTCGTTCTCCCCCTCCCGCACCGCTTTCGATTGGCTGAGCAGCGACCCCAAGGAGGTCGACCGGTTTGTAGATGATCCGTTCTGCGGGGCGATCTGCACGACCCGTTTCTTCCGGGATTTCTTCCGGCTGCTGCAGGATATTCATACCGGAGCCGTGCTGGGTTCCTTGTGTAAGGACAAACCGGTATATTTGTTCTCCGGCGAGAAGGACCCGGTCGGAATGAACGGCCAAGGAATCCTTCGGCTCGCGGAGCTGTATCGGAAGCGCGGCGTCAACGATCTGGAAGTGAAGCTGTATCCGGATGGCCGGCATGAAATGCTGAATGAAAAGAACCGTGACCTGGTTACAGGGGATCTGCTCGATTGGCTGGTTCGCCATCTTCCCCCGGGGCAGGATCTCCTTCGGACGCAATAGGAAATAGCCGTATGAATACACAAAGACAGGCCTCGTCCGTGTTGGCGAAGGACCTGTCTTTTTTACGATTATCCAAAAATATGCTGTTATTTCCGTCCCACGTACAGGCCGTGGTTGCTGATGCCAAGAATGGAGAAAAAGTCCTCATCCGCCGAGCTGATTCTGCCCTACCGTCCCAGCGCCAAGGTTCAGTATTTTATGCTCTGCCGATATGTATGGGTCCAGGATATCAGTTTATTTGGTTCTTTTACGTCTCACTCTGCTGCGTTTTCTCCTGCGGATACGGATAATACATACCTTGCTGGAAGTGTGATAGACCAGCTTTCCGGGTCCGGCTTGATCAAATTCCGTACGGGCATCTTCGTCTGCAACCGCGCGAATCGGCTCGACCTCATCTATAAATCTTCTGGTGCCCTCCTGATGAAATTCAAGGACGGAGAACAAAACAAACTGGTTGGGAAACAGCTGCCTCATTTCTTGCCACTTCATTCCGTAATCCTCCCTTTTTGCCGGTGACCCTCACGTATTAAGGACCGTTATATTCTCAACCGAGATGAACACAGTTTACCACCTTTTGGGACATGTTTATAGCTTGAAGAGCGGAAAAATGGAGGAATCCGGAAAGCCGGGCGGCGCTGCTCAGGATCAGCTCCATCGCCTAAAGAGCAGGAAAGCCTGCTGGGAATGAGTCCGCATATGCTGGCTGCCGCCAAAAAGCCGGGATCAGGCGTTAAGTCTGCCACGGCATTACAGTAAGCTCCGGCCATCTGCTCTTCCATTTCTCCGCCTTGGCGAAATACGCGCTTTCCGTAACCAGAGACTTGTTCGGCCTGACGATCAACCGGAACAAGTCCTCCAGGCCAAAAGGCGCGTAGACCTGCCAGCTTCCGTCCGCCTCTTTACGAACCCCGAGTGATGAGGCTGTTGTCGGCCAGCTATCGATCGCCGCTTCCAGTGAAGCGTAAGGAGTAAGACCGACGCCGAACCGGCCGGGATACCACAGGTGAACACGGGCCTGATTCTTGATGTCGACAGGAAAGGGAAGCTCCGCAAAAAGACGCTTTCCCTGCTCCACCACCTCATTCTCCGCTTCATAGCTTAGGTCCGCGTCATCGAAATAGACGATATCGACATCCGAAATCCCGTGCATCGGCGGCCTGCCCGTCAGCTCGTTCCAGACCGTCTGCACCAGGCAGCCCGCCCCGATATAATACGGATACGGACCGAGACTTCCCGCCCGTTCGAACAAATCCCCCAACCAGCCGCTCCGTTCAAAAATGCCGGTCAGCCGGTCCCGCAGCTCCTGCATGTGGGTCACCGCCATTCCTCCTCGCGGGATGTGCGGGCATGGATAACGCCGGCTGCACCGGGCAGCGGGTATTGCAGTATTTTTTGCGGCCCTTTGGGACCCATCCGCCGCAGGCCGTTGTCCCGGAAGCCCGCCGATAAGTAAAGCCGCAGCGCGGAGCTATTTTCTTCGTTTACACTCAGCACGATTTCATCCGTACCGGGATATCGGGCGGCGATGTAGAGGGCAGCAGTCTGAGCGCCGCCTTCGCGTAGCCCTTCCCCTGGCTCGCGTAATCAATGAGGAATGCGCGAAACAGCATGGCCCGGGAACCGTCGCTGTAAACATCATTAATTCCTTCCCAACCATGGAGAACAAAGAATCCCACGGCCTTCTCCCCATCCAAAACGACCACAGGATGCCGGTTAACATCCCGGAGGGCGGGTTCCAGCGTATCAGCAGGCATTCCCGTGAACTCCTCCTGCTCCTTCGGAAGGAAGAACGTAAGCAGGCTCTCCTTGAATTTGTCCTCATATTCGGCAAGTCGAACTGTACCGCCCATCGGCATGAAGCCTCCTTATGTTCCCTTAACTTAAGAAGTGCGAATTGCTCTAGCGGTGACGTCCTTTGATCCTTTGCTACTGGAGAACCCGCTGAACCGGCAGATCATACACTCTAGGCTTCTGACTCTCATCCTGCTGGTACAGCACAAGCAAGAGGGTGCTTTCGCCATCCTGCGGCTGCATTCCGGCATCCACCGCAGCCGTTTTCGCTCCCCCGTTCATCCCTGCCGGAAGTCCACCAATAGAAGACAGCGCCTTCGCCAACGAGAAAGGCAAAATCTCCAGCACCGCGTATTTTTGCAGCTCCCGCTCGTTGATTCCCGCCGCCTGTATTCCCGCTGCCGGAGCTCCCGCAGCCAAATTCCCTGCCGCTTCGCCGGACACCGCTGCCGGGGTCCAAGGGTCGCCAAGAAGCTGAGGGCGCTCGGCAATCTCCCGGAGATAGCGTCCCCATTCATTTTTGCCGAGTACCGGCTCCCACCACACTTTGCGCGGTTTGTACTTGTGGCCAAGGAAATAATCGAGCTTCATAAGGCCCGTGATGATCTCCATCTCCGGCGTGCCGCGCTCCAGCAAAAATTCGTTCAGCCGGGTGAACAGATCCTCCAGCTGGTGCCCGATCTTTTGCCAGCCACGCGCTTCCCAGTAATCACCGAATTCCTGAAAGAAATCGAACGGGGACGCAAAAATATGACGGAACAAATACTTCACGGTATGGTCCAGCCGGTGGCTGTTCCAGTATTTCTCCAGCACATCTTCCAGCCGCTTCAGCCGCACGATGTCCGAGAACGGCATTACATGGGTACTCAAAATTTCATACGGCGCATGCTCCATATAGACATAATCATACTTGGCCGCCTGGGCGCGCAGTCCGGTGCCGCGCAGCATTTTGAGAAAGCCGAGCTGCAGCTCCTCCGGTTCCATGGCGAACACATCGTTGAACGTTTTGCGGAACGTCGCGTAATCCTCCATCGGCAGGCCCGCGATCAGATCGAGATGCTGGTCGATATTGCCGCTCTCCTTGATCTTCATCACCGTGCGGGACAGCTTGGCAAAGTTCTGGCGCCGCTTGACCAACTCGTTCGTCTCGTCATTGGTGGACTGCACGCCGATCTCGAAGCGAAAAATGCCGGGAGGCGCATTGTTCGCCAGGAAGTCCAGAACCTCGGGGCGCATAATGTCGGCGGTAATCTCAAACTGGAACACGCAGCCTCCGTGGTTGTCGATCAGGAACCGGAACATTTCCAGCGCGTACTCGCGGTTGATGTTGAAGGTGCGGTCCAGGAACTTGATCGTTTTAGCCCCATTCTCAATCAGATACAAGAGATCCGCTTTAACCCGCTCGATATCGTAATACCGGACGCCCACCTCGATGCTGGACAGACAGAATTGGCAGTTGAACGGGCAGCCCCGGCTGGTTTCAAAATAGGTAATTCTTTTGCTTAAATCCGGCAGATCCTCCGGAAAACGGTGCGGCGTGGGCAGCGTGTTCAGATCACTCTTCGGGCGCGGAGGGTTCACGATTATTTCTTCTCCCTTGCGGTAAGCGGCCCCGTACACAAAATGAAACTTGCGCCCGTCCCGCAGCTCCTGCAGCAGGTGATGGAACGTCTCTTCCCCGTCGCCGCAGACGATGAAATCGATGCCCGGCTCACGATTCATCCAGTACAGCGGCTCATAGGACACTTCCGGTCCCCCGAGGACGATGGAGACATCCGGCATGATTTTCTTCAGGATGCCAATCAGCTTGACCGTCTCTTCGATATTCCAGATGTAGCAGGAGAAGCCGATCACATCGGGCGATTGCCCAAACAAATCCGAAGCGATGTTCATCACCGGGTCCTTGATCGTGTATTCCGCCAGACCGATGTCGAATTCATGCTGACTGTAAGCCTTGAGCAGACGGATGGCCAACGAGGTGTGAATATACTTGGCGTTCAATGTGGCCAGGACGATCTTCATGCTGCATATGCCCCTTTACGATTCATTGGAATACAATTCGCTTTGAAAAAAATCCAGAAATTCCTTCCCATACTTCCGGTATTTCACTTCCCCGACGCCCTTTACCTTCATCATTTCTTCTTCCGTCTGCGGGGCTGCCACGCTCATCTCCCGCAGCGTCGCATCGTTGAAAATAATATAAGACGGCACATGCTCCCGGCCCGCCAGCTCGCGGCGGATCAGGCGCAGCTGCTCAAACACCGTCTCGTTGACGGCCGACGGCGAGAGATCGCGGCTGCGGCTGCGGTCCCTGCCGCCTGCGGACGGCCTGGACGGCCGGACAACACGCTGCAGCACCTGCTGCTGCCCGCGCAGCACCTCGGCGGCCGCCTGCTGGAGCCGCACAACCGGGTACTGGCCTTCGGACAAGGCCAGATAACCTTCGGAAATCAGCACATTGACGATTTCCGTAATTTCTTTCTCGGTGCGGCCGGACATCGCGCCATGGGTCGGCAGCTTGTCGAAGCCGTACTGCAGCACCTTCTGGCTGCGCGAGCCCTTCAGCACGGACGACACCAGTGCCACGCCGAAACGCTCGCGCATCCGGTGGATGCAGGAGAAGATCTTCTGCGCGTCGATGGTCATGTCGACAAGCTCGCGCTCGTCCGTGCAGGAGCTGCAAATGCCGCACGGCTTGTCCCCGTGGACTTCGCCGAAGTAGTCCAGCATAGCGCTTCGCAGGCACCGGGTTGTATAGCAGTAATCGATCATCTGCTGAAGCTTGCGGTAATCGTTAGCCTTACGCTCCGAGTCCTGCGGGTTCTGCTCAATCAGGAACTTTTGCGTCATGATATCCTGCGCGCTGAACAGCAGGAAGCACTGGCTCGGCTCGCCGTCCCGCCCTGCGCGGCCCGCTTCCTGGACATAAGCCTCCATATTCTTCGGCATATTGTAATGGATGACATACCGCACGTTCGACTTGTCGATCCCCATGCCGAAGGCGTTGGTCGCGACCATGACGCGGATATCGTCGTACAGGAACGCTTCCTGGCTCTCCGCCCGCTCCTCGTCGCTCATCCCGGCATGGTAGCGGCCCGCCGCGAATCCGGCATTCCGCAGACGCTGGTACAGGTCGTCGACTTCTTTACGGGTAGCCGCGTACACGATCCCCGGCTGGTGGGCATGCGAAGCGGCATACTCCAGCACGAACTCCTTCTTGCTCTCGCCGCGCAGCACCGACATCGCCAGATTGTCGCGGCCAAGACCCGTCACGAAGACGCCCGGATCGCGCAGCCGGAGCAGCCTTCGCATATCCTCCATAACCTCGGGCGTCGCCGTCGCCGTAAAAGCCGCCAGAATCGGCCGCTCGGGAAGCTCCTCCACAAACGGCGACACCGCTAGGTAGCTGGTGCGGAAATCATGGCCCCACTGCGAGACGCAGTGCGCCTCGTCCACCGCGACGCAGGATATCGACAATTCCGCCATCTCCAGGCGGAACCAGTCCAGCTCCAGCCGCTCGGGCGCAACATAGAGCAGCTTCAGCTCGCCCCGGCGGGCGGCGCGGATGCGCTCGTTCACCTCTTTGCCGGTTAAGGTGCTGTTGATATAAGCGGCGGGAATGCCCGCCGCCGTCAGCGCGTCGACCTGATCCTTCATTAGAGAGATCAGCGGCGACACGACGAGCGTCAGGCCCGGAAGCAGCAGCGCCGGTACCTGATAGCAGATCGATTTGCCGCCACCGGTCGGCATAATGCCGAGCGTGTCGCGGCCCTCCAGGAGACTCGCGACGATTTTTTTCTGGCCCTCCCGGAAATCGGGATAGCCGTAATATTTTTGCAGCATGTCCTGCGCATATTCCATCGTAAGCTCTTGCGGATTCATAGTTCAAAACTCCTTAAACACTGTCTTTCTTTAGTTTACCGGACTTTGCGGCGAAGGGGCAACTATGCGGAACAAATGAAGCCCGTCTATTTATTTTTGAACGCTCGAAAGTTAAGATGAGGAAGAGGTGACAAAGATGTCCAATTCCCTGCTGACCAAGAAAGCGTTGGCTCATAGTCTCAAAAAGCGGATGGAACATACCCCGCTGAATAAAATCTCCGTAAAACAACTGGTGGACGATTGCGGGCTGAACCGTCAGACGTTTTATTACCATTTTCACGATATTTTCGAGCTGCTGGGCTGGATTTATCAGAAAGAAGCTGTCGACGGAATTGCCGATTACAGGGGCTACAGCACATGGACGGACGGATTTTATAAAATATTTCTGTATATTGAGAACAACCGTTCGTTCTGTCTCAATACGCTGGAATCGCTTGGGCGGAACCATCTGGACGCCTACCTTTACTCCGTTACGAATGATCTTATTATGGGCGTAATTAATGAATTGGCGGCGGGTATGCGGGTGAACGAGGATGACAAGCAATTTATCGCCAATTTCTATACGCTGGCGTTTACCGGCCTGCTTATCCAATGGATGAGAGACGGCATGAAGGAAAGCCCGAAGCTGATAATTGAACGTCTGAGCGTGCTCCTTGAAGGACAATTTATGAGAGCTCTGTATAAATACGAGAAACAGCTGTCTTAGCCTCCAGGACGGGATAGCTGTATTCATTTGACGAACCTCCGGGAATTCTGTCGCAAAACTCTACATTTCCGCTCAAGTGACCAATTTTTATACACTCGGCGGAGATTGACGATACCGTGCGCAGCGGACATGGATTACATTGAACATGTAACCGGCGTGCAAGTTTCCACGCTTTTGCGGGCGATGCACGGCAGAATTCAATATTCATGTGGAGGCGACTGTCGTGATACAGGAATACGAAAACAAACAGGTTTATTTTGTCGGCGGAGGCATCGCGTCCTTGGCGGGCGCCGCTTTTCTCATCAGAGACTGCGGCTTCCCGGGAAGCGGCATTCATATTATCGAGGAAATGAACATTCTGGGCGGCAGCAACGACGGAGCAGGCAGCGAGGAGCACGGCTATGTCATCCGCGGCGGACGGATGCTGAATGACGAGACATACGAGAATTTGTGGGATCTCCTGATGTCGATTCCCTCGCTGGACCATCCGGGAAAGTCGGTGCGGGAAGAGATCATCGCTTTCGACAATGCGAATCCGACGCATTCCAATGCCAGACTGGTGAACGCAAGCGGCGAAGTGGTTGACGTGCTGTCGATGGGCTTCGATATGGCCGACCGGCTCGCCATGGGCAAGCTGATCATTACGCCCGAGGAACAAATGGGCAAGGCGCGGATCAGCGACTGGTTCGGCCCGCATTTTTTCACGACGAATTTCTGGTACATGTGGGCGACGACGTTCGCGTTCCAGCCCTGGCACAGTGCGGTCGAACTTAAGCGGTATATGATCCGGTTCATGCATGAATTCCCGAGAATCCAGACTCTGGAGGGCGTAACCCGTACCCCGTACAACCAGTACGATTCGATTATTTTGCCGATGAAAAAATATCTGGAGGACCATGGCGTCGACTTCACGCTGAAATGCACCGTGACCGATCTGGATTTCAAGGAAGGCGACGGGATTACCGTTACCGGCTTGCATGTCATCCGGGGCGGAGCTGAAGAGTATATCGCCGTCAAGGAAGAAGATCTGGTCATTATCACGAACGGATCGATGACGGAAAGCTCCAGCCTTGGCTCGATGACCTCCGCTCCGCGACTGAACGAGAAAGGAAGCTCCTGGAAGCTGTGGGAACGGATCGCCGCGAAAAAGCCTGGGCTCGGCAATCCTTCCTCCTTCGACGACCATATCGACGGCTCCAAATGGGAATCGTTCACGGTGACGTTCAGCGATACGGTATTCTTTGATCTAATGGAACAATTCTCGCGCAACCGTCCGGGCACCGGCGCCCTGGTCACGTTCAAGGATTCAAGCTGGTTGATGTCGATCGTGCTCGCGTACCAACCGCATTTCCGGAATCAGCCGGAGCATGTCCAGGTATTCTGGGGCTATGGCCTTTATCCCGACAAGGAAGGCGACTTCGTGAAGAAGAAAATGTCCGACTGTACCGGGGAAGAAATCATGACCGAGCTGCTCGGGCATCTGCATTTCGAGGAGCACAAGGAGGCCATTATGGCGACGGCGAACTGCATTCCGTGCATGATGCCGTTCATCACCGCCCAGTTCATGCCTAGAGCCATCGGTGATCGGCCGAAGGTCGTGCCGGACGGCTCCACCAACCTGGCGTTCATCGGCCAATTCTGCGAAATTCCGGACGACGTTGTATTCACCGAGGAATACTCGGTCCGGACGGCAAGAATCGCTGTCTATACGCTGCTTGGGGTGAACAAGCCGATCGCTCCGATCAATCATTACCAGTATGATGTTAGGACGCTGTTTGCGAGCTTGGTCACTTCGTTCCGGTAAGGGTTTGGCTGAGGGAACTTATTCACTCTTCGACGATAAAAAGGGGAGGCGCAGCGCTGCGTCTCCCCTTCCACTTATTCGCGTTCGCGGCCCGCTGAGTTACACGCTGCAAGAGCCGTCCGCGCAGCCGTCACCGCCGGATGCTTCAGCAGAACCGCCGATTACCCGGAGCACGGGCGCTTCCTTCTCCTCACTCCAGACCTGATCCAGTACCTCGGAGAATACCGGTCCCGGCTGGGCTCCCGAAATCGCATATTTGCCGTTAAAAACAAAGAACGGAACGCCGGTAATCCCGAGCCGCTGCGCGGCCGCGATATCCGCATTTACTTCATCGGCGTTAGCGTCCGAATTCAGCACGGCTAGCGCCTCTTCCTTGTCCAGTCCGGCTTCCGCCGCAAGTGCCGCCAGCGCTTCATGGTCGCCCAAATTCAGTCCGTCCGTAAAATAGCCGTGCATCAGGCGCTCGGTAAGCTCCGCTTCAAGCCCCTGCGTCTTCGCATAATGCGCCAGTCGGTGGCCGTTATAAGTATTGGCGTGAATTACGGTGTCGAACCGGAAATCGAGGCCTACTCCCAGCGCCTGATCGGCAACCTGCGCGTTCATCGTCTTGGCCTGCTCTACGGTTATGCCGTATTTCGCGGCGAGCAGTTCATGTATGCTCTTGCTGGTCGGAGCAGCCTCCGGGTCAAGCTGGAAGCTGCGGTATTCGACTTCCACTTTGTCACGTTCGGGAAACTGGCTCAGCGCGTGTTCAAGCCGTCTTTTTCCTATATAACAGAAAGGACAGACGTAGTCGGACCATACCTCTATTTTCATTGGAAGACCTCCATTGACTGCTGATTTTTTAATACTCAATTACAATTATATAGTAAAATAGCGGAATTACCATCTTTATTAGGGATGACGTTGGGACAATGATATATATTTTTTACAGTTTACTTACGAACAACGCCGGGATAATAACGAGCATTATTTTGACCGAAAGGTCTTACTGAACTAGAAAATACGCCCGAACGGGAAGTTGCGACCTCCTTGGCGCTCAACATCAAGGGAACCGAAGTCAAGTTGGTGATTGTTAGTTCGGCATCTTGCAAGCCTGCTTGAGTGCAGGTTTTTTCGATCAAAAGTGCTTGTCAGCAGGAAAATCCTACTATTGTGCAGGAATTTAAAGCTGTGCCGACTGCATTTGAGGTAGAACGGGTGAGCAACTGTATTTTTGCAGGCATGCTATTCAGTGAAGTTCCAAGGCCGACAAAAGATGTACAATTTCAGGTTTTCTGCATCATCTGGTTCATCGCGCCCCGCTGTAGCTCGTACCGAACCACATGTTTGCCCGTCGCTCCGGTTACGGCGGTAAACCAACCCTTCTCGCAGAGTGCTTGCAGCATTCGAACCGCTGTGCGATGGTTGATGCTCAAATGAGTCTCCACATCAATGGGACGAAGGGGGCGAGCGAGCATACAGGCCAGACGAATGATTTCCCGTTCCGCCACACTGTGCAGGTCAACCGGAGAAGACTGCGGCTGAAAGCGGCTCAGCACCATGCGCAGAAGCGTGATGGTCCGCTCCGGATGATGAGCGACATCGTCGTAGGCAAAAGAGATCACCTGAAAACCCATAGCCGCTAAAAAAGTTTCCCGGTTCAGCTCGTTGCAATATTTTTTTCTGTCCATATCCGTGACGTGCGGACCGAACCCTTTGATTTCGATAATGAGCTTCGCAAAGGGCGTAAGCCAGGCAAAATCGCAGAAATAGGACAGCCCCCGCCAATCGAGAACTTCGTATTCCGGATGCAAATTATTAAAATCCCCCTGAAGCGGCCACCATATGTTGCAGCAGAATAACTTCTCGGCGTCCCGGTGTCCCCGCTCCAGACGGCCTTTTCGTTCTCCTGTTCTGCTCCGCGAATGGTATTCGATAAATGCCGCATGCGCTTCCTCCACATTCATACAGATCATCTCCCCCTAAAATGACAAAGAACGCCCCGGCCCATTCGGTGGAATGGATCAGGACGTTCTTCGTCTCATATTATGCAGTTTAACGTAAAGTTGAACATTTCGCCATTACAGCCTGATTGCCGGCAGATAATCGCTTACATACTATGACGGAAATTTAAACAGAAGCGCGAATTGTCTTTAAAAATGATACCCCGCCTCGTCCCATCTGAGTTATGATAGAAATGATGACCAAGAATCTACTTTATGGATGGTGGAACATGTTCAAGAACAAAATAACGGCGCTGCTCCTCGCCGCACTAATTATTATTATCGCCGCTGCCGCGGGAGCATGGCTGTTTATGGGCAATAAGGGAGACAATCAAGCCAACTCGGCGCAGAATACCGCCCAAGCGCCGGCTAAAGGTGAAACGAAGTCGCTTTCACAGCAATTTTATATTTACGATACGGTAGTGACTATCAAGATTTATGGAGACACGGTTTCGCAAAAAAATATGGACGATATCCAGCAGATGCTGGAACGGATGGATATGGAATTCAGCTGGACGAAGGAAGGCGGTGAAATCTACAACGTCAACCTTGCAGCCGGCAAGAATGCGGTTGCGGTATCGGACGAGACGCTGGATGCGGTGAAACAGTCGATCAAATACGCCCAGGAGATGGACGGCCTGTTCGATCCGACCATCGGCCCGCTGGTGGACCTGTGGAATATCGGCAATGGCGGAGAGAAGGTTCCTCCGCAGGCCGAGATTGACAAGGCGAAGCGCCTGACCAATTACAAGGATATCATCATCGACGAGCAGGCCAAGACGGTTAAGCTTGCCAAAAAGGGAATGGTGCTTGATCTCGGGGGCATTGGCAAAGGCTACGCCGCAGACCGGATCGCCGATTATCTGAAATCGCAGGGGCTGGACAGCGCGATGATCAACCTTGGCGGAAGCAGCATTATCGGCCTGGGAACCAAGCCCGGCGGCCTACAGTGGAACATCGGGCTGCAGGACCCCGACAAGAGCCGGGGCACCCAGCTCGGAACGATCAAGATCAGCGATGAAGTTATCGACGCGTCCGGTGTTTACGAACGGTTTTTCATGCAGGACGGCGTGCGGTATCATCATATCCTTGACCCGAGAACGGGCTATCCCTCGCAGAACGGGCTCAAGAGCCTGACGATCATGAGTCCGAACGCAACCGATGCTGACGCCCTGTCCACCGGCGTGTTCCTGATGGGATATGAAGAGGGGCTGAAATATCTAGAGTCGCTGCCGGAAAAGGTCGAGGCATTCTTTATTACCGACGATAATAAAATTTACGCAACCCCGGGTATCCGGGAAAGGCTTGTGCTGACGGACCCAACGTACAGCTTCGGGAATTGACGAAAGCGGCGGCTGTTCGTTCACCGGCACAGGAAGCGCCGCAGCGTTCGCGATTTGCATAGAAAGGGAGACCGGATTTCTGTTCCGGTCTCCCTTTTCTTGTATGCCGTCTTTGCCGTCGTTCAGGTTGCCGTCTTTAAATCCCCGGCTTGTCACCGACTTTAATTCGTATCATCCGGACCGCAAGACCGATCCATCCGTGTTTATTCCTGCTGGAACACAGGTGCCGTAACCGCACTCCGACTTGACCTTTCCGCACGCTCCCGTCATTTCATGCCGATTGAATCACCGCAATGAGTCAGGGAGTAGCTTCTTGTACCAAGTCTAATATCTGTCCACGACGGCGCCGAGTACGGCGGCGCGGACATAGGGCTGCCCGTTCAGGCTTTGCAGGCCCTTGGCGGTCCCAGTGACGACAACTCCCAGGAGGCGGACATCGCCAGCGTCCGGTTCGGCTTTATCTTTTTTCAGGAAATTATAGATACGTTCGTATTCGCTGTAGTATTTGCCTTTCGCCTGAAGGCCGTCCTTCAACTTCTGAATAAAATCTCCCGGCTCCGCCTTGTCGTAGTCCGGCCTGATTCCGAAACCGTACACTCCGAAAGACGGCCAAAAGGGCATTGGATAGTCAATGTTTCCGTTACCGTCCTTATAAGGCTTGAAATGAAAATTCGTCCGGTCATCATACGTATCAACCCAGTACCATACCGGCCTGACTCCCGCGGGCAGCATCGCCTTCACCTCGGCAAAGGAATAATCCTTGTCAAAGGACAGCGCCATTTCCACCAGTTTTCCAGATTCCATCTGCGAAAGTGCAGGAAGGTCGTTCAGCACCTTACCGTTATAATTCACTCCCGGCACAAAGAACGCCAGCTCCCTCTTTCCATTGTATCGGTTGTAACCCCGGTAGTACTCGTACCCCTGCGCCTTCATTTGCGGATCGGTTCCGGCCATGCCAAAGGTAGAGACATAGGTTCTATTAAAATCCGGGAAACCTATTACCTGATAATTACTCCAATATTCGTTCCAGGGTATGGGCACGCCCTCCACGATTTTATATGTGTACAGCTCCAGAACACCTGACAGGAATCCACTTTGATCTTTGAACCCTGATTCATACTCGTTTGGCTTGCTGATCGATATATACCCCCATTCGTCCATCGCTACCTTGTCCGCTTCGCGGCTGGTCAACTTAAAGGCGCCAAGCAAGATGGCAAAGATCACAATCAAGCATGAGACTAGGGATATAGCGATAATAACGAGATTTCGCAACAAAATTCTCCGTTTAGCTTTTTGAATGGTTTTCGTTAGACTTTGATCTTCCTGATCCTCCCAAGGAGCGGTCATTTATGCCTCACCTCCGTAATAGTGTTGGAACTGCTGCCTTGCGCGGTATAACGAAGCTTTTACCTTCCCCTCGCTAATGCCCAGAAGGGACGCGATCTCCCGATAAGACAGTTCCATTTCGTATTTCATCAATATCAGTTGTCTGTACACAGGATTCAGCTTCCCGAGAACGCGTTCGATCAAGTCTTTTTGCTCCCGCCTCAGCAGCGTCTCTTCCGGCAGTTCGCTCTCCGAAGCGGCATAATCCCCGGGTTCTTCGTCATAGTGAAACCGCTTCTGCCTTCGGCACAGATCATAATAGCGGTTGATCGCGGCCTTATATAGCCAAGCGCTGAACTTGCGTTCGTCGATCGCTTCAAGATACAGCAGCGCCTTGTAAACCGTGTCCTGAACAATGTCCTCCGCATCGGCGGCGCCAGCGCCCAATCGGATTAAATAACGGCGAATCTCCGCCATTTTTGGTTGAAGCAGCTGCTCCAGGTGCCCGGGCCCCATCCTGCACCCCCTTTCGGTGATATAACGATGCAGCAGCCGGAATGTTGTCGCTGTGCGGAATTTTTTTCATCAATACAAAAAAACACCTGCCAGATCACGCATCCCCCGTTAAGAGAGGAACATCGTAACCGGCAAGTGCCAATAGCCACAAGTATTTTAACGCAGGTGCGGCAGTCATTAAGAAGAAACGGCTTAAACGCTCACTTTTTAAGAGTGTCTTGTTATTTTTTTGTCAAAGCGGGTCGCCAATCGCCGGTAGTTTTTCACCTTGTTAAAGAAACATTTGACCAAGTGCCATTCTTTGTAAATGTTCTTATCCCATAGTTAAATCCATCTATGCGTTTTATGCTAAGAGAAGGAGATATATTCTATCTAAATTCCAAAAAATCCTAACCCCCAAATTAATCATTAATTCTTTAATTTCCATCGGGCATTTCTTCCTTTGGAGAGATTTTCAATTACACCATCACGGCTTAGTCTGTTAAGAACATTCCGGATCGTTGGAGCTGTAATACCTGGGCAGCGGTCCTCAATGTCAGCTACGCTAAAAACTGCTGTTAGATTTTTAATGATAGTTTCAACCTGCCGCGCTTTCCATCCTCTACTACGATCCAAGCTTCCAATTCGCTCTTCAAAACGTTGATACGCCTTGACCATGACAAATAGGAAATATTCAACCCAAGGAAGAATGTCATGTTCTCCTTCATGCCATCCTATAGAAGACTGATAAAGAGTTTCGTAGTAACGGTCTTTGGTTTCTTCAATGATCTTCTCAATACTTATGTAGCGGCCAACCTCATAACCGACTTGGTATAGTAGCATTAGTGTAAGCAATCGAGCCATTCGTCCGTTACCATCCGAGAAAGGATGGATACAAAGAAAATCCAAGACATACACGGCAATGAGTATTAAATCACTAATACTTCCCTGGTCTCTCTTCTGATTAAAAAATCGGTTAAGGTTAGCCATATATTGATCAGTTGCAAATGCCGAAACGGGATGAAAACGAATAACCTGCTCACCAGAAGGAAGCGACTCGGTGATATCATTATCAGCTTGTTTCCATCGACCACCTGAACCAGAAACATACTGCATTAAGTCCCGATGCATCTGCTGAATCACATTATTACTTACCGACATATGCTCCGCAGAGCTGTGAATCATTTCAAGTACATCCCGATAACCGGCGATCTCTGATTCCGATCGATCTTCCGGTTTTGCTCGTTCTTTAACTATCTGCTCTAAACGTTTTTGGGTTACAATAATCTTTTCAATCCGGTTTGAAGACTCCGTACTTTGGATGATTGCCTGGTTCTTCAGGGCAGTCAGTGTTTCAGGTGATTGTTGAAAATAAAGCTGCTGCTTACCTTTATATTCAGCCAATCGTAAAAGCGATTGAACAATTTTGTTACTCCAAGCCTTTGATTCTAGTTGTCCTGTTTTAAATGTAATCATGGATCAGCTCTCCTTATCTCTATATATTATACCATAAAATATATATATAAATACACAATTAAATTATGCAGTTCTCTTAAAGTGAAAATCGACAAGGTTACCTCTACAGGCGAGCCAAGTGGATCACTATTTTCTCATATTCTGTACATCTGCTGTTATCAGGACTTGTTATCTGATGTTAACAAGCCCGCGTAACCGGCAATAGCGAAACCCATGGAAGCTCTTTAGCATCCGCGAAGCGCTGTGTCGTATGAAATTATCAGGATATAAAAATAGCTGTCGAGACTTTCTCGACAGCCAGAACGGCCTGCGCCGTTTTTTTGAAAATAATCATTTGTTATAGGTCGTCCACTAAACAATCGACAACCCGGCAAATTCTTCGTAATTCCGGAAAATATGGGTCGGCGTATGACCGGCAATGAGTTCCCTTCCTCTCGGATTGTACCACCACATTTTCCAGCCCGCATCCAGCGCGCCAACCACATCGTTATGCCAAGTGTCGCCCACATACACGCTGTCTTCCGCTTTCGTACCCGTACTCCGGTTAACATAAGCGAAGATTTCCGGATTAGGCTTGGCAATGCCGACAGCATCCGAGATAAAGATCCGATCCGCAGGGATAAGCTTGTCCACGCCGAGACCGCGGATTTTGCTCATCTGATGATCTACCGGACCGTTGGTAATGATGCCGACCACATGGCCTTCTTCCATGAGCCGCGTCAGCTGCGGGAGAACGCCGTCAATCATCTCGATGTTGTACTGGCGGCTGATATAGCCTTGCTGCACAAGCGTCGCCTGCTCCCGGCTGAGGTGTATCCCGAATTCGCTGAAAGCGATCTCCATCCGCCGCACCCGCGTCTCGTCCAGGGAGAACTCTCCCTGCAGATATCTCGGCCATAGCTGGTCGCTGTGATATCTTACCCGGTCGAATAAATGCAGTACATCCAGCACGCTCTCGTCCGGCTTAATCACTTCCCGCACCGCGTTCCGGAATGGGACAAGATGATCATAAAGCGTATCGTCCAAATCAAAAAAAATTGCCCTTTTACCGCTGCTCTCCATTTCAACGCCCCTTAGCTTACGCTATTGATTAGGACAGGATGTAACCGCTGTCCCCCGGATATTATAGTCAGAAAAAAAGATTATAGCTGTAAAATTCGTCATCCTTTATATAGCCTTGTTTCTCATAAAGCCGCTGGGCGGTAAAGTTATCGGTCCAGGTCGTCAGCGTCAGTCCCTTTGTGCCGGTCTCCTTCGCAAATTCACGGGCCGTTTCCATCAGCAGCGCACCCGCTCCGCTTTTCCGCGCCGTTTCCGTAACGTACAAATCATTCAGAATCCACAGCCGCTGCATCGTAACCGATGAGAAAGAAGGATAGAGCTGCGTAAAGCCGACCGCGTGGTTGCCGCCTTCCCCATCCTCATGGACCGCAAGAAAAATAACCGATTCCTCCCTGCGCAGCCGGTCTTCCAAAAAGGCTCTGGCGCTTGCCCTGTCCGATTCCTGCCTGTAAAAAATCCGATACTCGTCGAACAAAGGTACGATCCTCTCCAGATCCTCAAGACCCGCCCGCACCGCAAAAATCCGTTTCACTTTTATCGCTCTCCTTTATCAACACCGTTATACCGTCATTCTAAGATTGGCCCTAAAGGTTTGCCATGGAGAAATTATCGCATTATTTAGACTTATCCCGGTCTGCCGCCGGCGAATCGTTCGAAAGGTCGATCCAGTATCGGCAGTACCGGTTGTCCAGCTCGGCCATACGCCCCCCGTTGTTCTCAATAACCCGCCGCGATCTGGCATTATCTTCGTTGCAGGTAAGGAGCGTCCGGCCGATGCCCAGCCCCCGCGCTCTGTCCAGAAGGCCGGCCAGCAGAGCCGTGCCGTAGCCCATTCCCCGCGCGGCGGGCCGGATACAATAACCGATATGGCCGCCAGTGACGCGCAAAGAGTCGGTCAGCCAGTGGCGCAGCTTGCCATAGCCTATCGGTCTTCCTTCCGCATACAGAAAATACAAGGTTTGGGGCACATGTCCCGGCGGAAGGCCGACCCCCGTGGAATAATCCCGCAGAACCGGAAGCAGTTTCAGGAATTTGGAGTATCCGGCAATATAGAGACTGTTGACAAACCCGTTCTCCCCGGCCCCGATTTCGCGTGCCATCTCATAAATCTCCTTGCTTTCAGGGACCGTCAGTTCACGCAGTTCCACCGCCATGCCGCCTCACCCTTTCGATTCGTAAAAAATATGGCGGGCTGCCATCTTCCCTCCCTCAATATCCAGCAGTCCGAATGAATACAGCTTCTCCCGCCGCTTGTCCGTCGGTGAACCCGGATTGAACAGCAATACACCGTTCTCGCTCCGCATCAGCGGCTGATGGGAATGGCCGAACAAAATACAGTCCAGGCTCTCACCGGCAAACGCCCTCAAGGCATTGCTGTCCGTTCCCCTCCCGGTATAGGGCCGATGTCCGTGAACCATGCCGATGCGCGCGCCCGCAACCGTAATGATTTTGCGCTCGCCGAATCGCTTCACAATGTCTTGCCCGTCGTTATTTCCGGCAATTCCGTCAACCGGCGCCAGAGCGGACAGCTCGTTATAGACTTCCATATCGACCCAGTCGCCCAAATGCAGAATCAGCTCGACTCCCGCCAGCCCCTCTATCAGCGCTTTCGGCAGTTTCTTCCCCGTCCCGGCCATATGAGTATCTGAAACGACTCCCACTTTCATTTTGCTCCGCCTCCTCTTGATTGGGATTTCATATTGTAAATTATTGTACGACGAAGACAAAGGTTCGTCCACTGAAGCGGAGCTAGGCTCTCAAGGCAAAAAATACCGGGCTGCCGCTACGGCTTCTATGGCAGCCATTGCCGAAGATGCCGAATCCTCCGGGCGTCCCGCCGAAGCCGCGCTAGGCATGATGACCCCCAGGCAGCGTCAGCTTTACCGTACCGTTATGCCGGTCATAATCCATCGCGATATGCAGCGACCGGCAAATGTCGTCAAGGGGAACCAGCAGCCTTCCATTCCTGAACTCCGGCTGGACACCCGCCAGAAGCACGCTGCGCCCGTTAACCGTCAATTCCCGTTTGGGCACAAACTGCCTGATCCAGCCGATCGTTTGCGCGGGAGTCCGCAAATTGCTGCCCCCGTTAATGCGGCCGGCATTCCGTTCACCTCTATCGGTCAGCCCTTCCTTCACAGTGAAGGTTAGAGGGATGCCGAGCGAAGCCGTAACATGAAGCACCTTGTCATTATAGGCCCCATACGGAAAAGCAAGCGCCGAATCAGTATTGCCAAGCTCTTCTTTCAGTCTCCGCTCCGCCAGTCCCAAATCTCCCTTCACTCTGCGGTAATATTCTTCGTTATATTCGTTCCGGTTCTCGTCGTTAATGTAGAGCTGCGCGACAAGCGCCGGCTCCTTCCCTCCTTCGGCGTCGACAACGTCATAGAAATGAAGATTATAGGTATGATTGTAGAAGCCCATGCCGAATTTTTTCATCTCCCGCATCTGCTGCCAGGTCAGCTTGGGCAAGCCACCCTTGCCGGGATTATCGACATCGGAGACGATGACGAAGTCCACCGCCGTATAGCCGTATTTTCGCAAAATCGGAAAGGCCAGCTTGTAGAAGCTCTCATAGCCGTCGTCAAAGGTAAGCAGCACGGCATTGTCCGGAATCTTGCCATTCTCAAGCATAAACCGCCGGTACTGTTCCATCGTAATTACATGATAGCCATCCTGTTTCAGCAGCTTCATCTGGTCACCGAACCGGTTCACCGACAAAATAGAGGGCAGCAGCGGTTTCCGGGATAGATGATGGTACATCAAGACTGCCACTTTATCTTTATAGTAGACCCCCTTTGGCAGAGGCGCCGGCCGATCCCAGCGGATATTTACGCCCAGAAGGCTTTCGGCGAATGTTTGCGGAACCAGCAGCTCATGATGCGAGTATTCGAGGGGACCGGATGATTTCAGCACCCGCCCGCCAACCTCAAAGTTGACTTCATGGGACTCTTGTCTGAACCCGAAAAAGACGGCTAAACCGGCCAGGATTGCAGCAGCCAATGCAGGGACGATTATTTTTCTCAACGCAGAACTCTCCTAACCAGCGTACAATCTCGCTTCCATTTGTATCCTTATCTTATTCCGCCTTCGCCCTTCATTAGGTAACAACTTTTTAATCTTTGCAGGGATATGCGCATGAAAAAGAAGCCGGCCGAGCATCTCGGACAGCTGTCTTCCAATCGGGTCGAAAAAGATTCGAAGCACCGTTAACCGGTTATTTGTATTTCCGCCAGTCCTGGCTGCTGTTCTCCAGCAAATGGGCAAAATCATTGTCCAGGCGCTTCTGCTCCGCCTTCCGCGCTTCCTCCGCCTTCTTGCGCTCCGCTTCTTTGCGGTCGTTCTCCTCGTTCTTCAGCTCATCGGCCTGAGCCTTCAGTTTGTTCAGTACTTCACTGCTCAGCAGGTCCTTCAAGGTTGCCGGAGCATCCTCTTTGCTCACCCGTGGAGCGTTCGGTAATTTCTTCTTTTTTGCCATTGCAATTTCCTCCTTGTTATGCTTATTTTTGCTTCTATTTGTTTTAGTCCATTGTCTTTTCGTTTATAATGAAAGCAAGAGGTGAGACAAATGAAGCAGACTTCCTTGTGTCCCCGGCTGCAAAAAAGCATGGATATTATCGGAAAGCGTTGGACCGGTCTGATCATTTACCAACTGCTTCAGGGACCCCAGCGATTCGGCGCCATCGAAGCCTCCCTGCCTCTTAGCGGAAGACTTCTGTCTGAGAGGCTGAAGGATCTGGAGCAGGAGGGCATCGTGCGCCGGGAAGTATTTCCTGAAACGCCGGTACGGATTCAGTACTCCCTGACCGAAAAAGGAAAAGCGCTGGAATCGGTCATTCGGGATCTGGAGAATTGGTCCCGGGACTGGATTGAGACCGAACCCAAATCATCCACATAGATCATTAGATCGCCGCATGAAGGGGGATCGGCCGGGCCGGTTTCCCTTTTTGCGTGATATGCTCTAAACCTTGCGGCCGACGATAACCAAATCACGTAGTATGCCATCCATATCGGCTACTCCGGGCAGGAGCCCCCAGCGCTCGAAGCCGAATTTCTCCAGAAGCCCCAGGCTTGGCCCATTGTGCCCAAATACCAAACCGACCAGATTGCTTATGCCAAGCCGCCCGCATTCCTCAAGTGCTTTGCCCACAAGCAGGCTTCCGGCTCCGCTGCCTCTGTGTTCTTCGCCTACATAAATGCTGATTTCCGCTGTTCCGTTATAGGCCGGCCTTTCATGGAACGACTGAAAGCTCAGCCAGGCGGCGATTTTGCCGTCTTTTCTAAGCACCCACAGCGGGCGGTGGCCGCTGCCATGCTCATGGAACCAGTTGAGCCTGTCTTCCACGCTGACGGGTTCAAGATCGGCCGTAACCATCCGTCCCGGCACGGTGGAGTTGTAAATAGCCACAATGCCCGGCAGATCCTCCAGCGTTGCATCTTCAATACTGCTCTTTTGCCATTTCATCCATTCATTCCTCCATTTATCATAAACTAAACTTTTGTTTTACATAAGGGTTGTCGCGGACTACGAGAGATGCTTGGAGTTCCAACCTTTCTCTCCGCCGCTCCTTCTCTTATGATTCTTAAATTCATTTTATATGTCAAGTTGCGGTTGTTGATTATATGTGATGTTTGCAGTACGCTGCTGGCGAAAGTTCAACAGTGCTATAATATATTTTGAAAGGAAGTGAATGGGGAGATCTCCCGAAAAAATGATGAAACTCTCAGATTCGGTAATCGCGCTCAATGTACCCATGCTGTCACCCGTTCTCGGTCCCACGGAAATTTACCCGGCGCTGCTGAAGGATGAAGACGGTCTGACACTGGTTGACACCGGCATGCTCGGGCAGTTCGATGAACTGAAACAGGCAGTCGAAGATGCCGGAGCGCAAATATCCGATATTAGGCGCGTCGTTATTACCCATCAGGATATCGATCATATCGGGAATCTGCAGGAACTCGTGAACCGGATACCCGGATTAGAGCTTCTGGCCCATGCGGACGATATTCCTTATCTGAACGGCAGTCTCCCGCTGGTCAAATTTACCTCGGAACGGATCGCGCAGATGCCCGGCGGGTTCAAGGATCTGGCCCTTCATTTCCTTGAAAGCCTGCCGGGCCTGGGCAAGTTCACGGTTCTGCAGGATGGAGACATGCCGCCTTGGGGCGGCGGCGCGGAAGTCATCCATACGCCGGGACACACCCCCGGTCATATCTGCCTCTATCTGCCAAACGACAAGCTGCTGCTGGCCGCCGACGAACTACGCGTCGTGGACGGCAAGCTCGCCGGACCCGTTGAATGGGCGACGCCGGATATGCCCCTTGCGCTGCGCAGCCTCCGTAAGCTGGAGGGACGGCCGATTGCCCGAGTGCTCTGTTACCATGGCGGCCTATACGAGGGCAGTCCGCAGCCGCTTATTGAAGAGTTGGCCTGACGTTTTTGCGATAGAGCGAGAATCCATTTTGTATCGTGAATTGAAGGGAGATTAATGTACAAATGAATGAAGCTCTGAACAGACTCGAACGGGAAATGGCTCCGGAAGGGCTGGACGCCCTGCTGATCACCGATCCCAAGCATGTATATTACTTGACAGGATTTGCCAGCAACCCGCATGAGCGGTTTCTCGGTCTGCTGCTTGGCCGAGGCGAGGAGCCGGTGCTCATTGTTCCCGCGCTCGACGCTGAATCTGCACATGCATCCTCAACTGTCTCTAAGATCGTCACTCACAGCGATACGGATGATCCTTACAGCCTTCTGAAGAATCAACTCGGACCAAAGCTTGGGAAGCTGGGCATCGAGAAGGAGCATGTCTCGGTGGCGCGCTTCGAGCTTCTGTCGAAAGCCGCCCCTGCGGACAGCTTCGCCGACATTGGTCCTCTTCTGCGCCGTATGCGCGCCATCAAATCGCCGGGGGAAATTGAGCGTATGGAGCATGCGGCCCAGCTGGTGGAGGAAGTGCTGCGCCAGGGGCTTGCCCATGTGAAGGAGGGAGTGAGCGAAATCGAGCTCGTTGCGGAGCTGGAGTATTTGATGAAAAAGCTCGGCGCCTCCGGGCCCTCCTTCGATACAATGGTGCTGTCCGGGCCGAATACGGCCCTCCCGCATGGCGTTCCCGGTAGACGGCTTATCGCGCCCGGCGACCTGCTGATGTTCGATCTCGGCGTATTCGCGGACGGCTATGCTTCCGACATCACCCGCACCTTTGCCGTGGGGGAGACGGACACCGAACTGGTCCGCATCTATGATACCGTGCTGGCCGCCAACGAAGCCGGAATTGCCGCTGCCAAAGCCGGCGCCTCCTACGGTTCGGTCGACCAGGCCGCACGCGCCGTTATTGAAGAAGCGGGGTACGGGCCTTATTTTGTCCACCGCGTGGGCCACGGCCTTGGCATGGACACTCACGAATACCCTTCCCTGCACGGCCTTAACGGGGACATCATGGAGAGCGGCAATGTCTTTACGGTGGAGCCCGGGATTTACGTGCCTGGACTCGGCGGCGTGCGGATTGAGGACGAGGTGCTCGTTACGGAAGACGGCGCCCGGACGCTCACCAGCTTCCCTAAAAGCTGGACCGTACTGGAGCTCTGATTCCCGGCGGCGCGGCAGCAGAGGCGGGAGCCTTCTCCTGCCAGACCGGGCATTCCCTCTCCGCCTGTCCGTACGCATAATGTCTCTTCAAAGGCAGAGATCTCCTGCCTTACTGCTAACCAAAAGAGAGCCAGCGTGTCACAATGATGCGCGGCTCTCTTTTTTTATAAAGTATTATGTGCGTCCCTTGAAAAAAAGAAAAGTCGTGAAATATTCCGCAAAAATCATTGAAGTACAGAAAATTACACCTTACATAGGCCATTCCTCCCTATTCAACCGACGGTTAATTTTATAGAATAGTATTCATGCACGTCCCCCCATGTCTTTATGCCGGGTTGAAAGGCAGGATAATAGACCTAGCTATCAAGAACAGACGCTGGCTTACCCACCTGATTGCAGAAACGAATACCGGCTCAACAAAAGCCGTTTCCGTTTATCCTAAAAGCATGACGGGGATCATGGAAGCATTAGCTTGTACATTTTTCATTTTTAAAAAGGAGAGAACCGCATGTTTCGGATCAGTCATTCCATCGGCCGGAGATTTATGTTGTTATTGCTCGCTGCCCTCTTGTTCACTTCGCTTACGCTTAGTATCAGCTTTTACTTTATCTCCATCAATACCATCAACAGCTACGTTGTCCCGCAGATCGACAAGCTTCTCGGCTCTGCATCGCAGGACGTTTACAAACAGCTGAACTCGACTAACGCAATGCAGGCCCGCACCAACGAACAGGCGGCGACGAATGTGGAATATTATTTCCACGATAAACGGACACAGCATAATGTGGAGACGATTTTTCTAGCAGAATACAAAGATGGAAAAGCTGTCGTCCTGAGTGCGGATCATGAGTCGGCGCTCAAACGGAAGGAAGAAATTCAGGTGACACCGGCTCTTGAGCAAGCCTCCAAGGGAAAGAGCGGCATCAGCGAAATATACTCCGACAGCCATGGCGTACATAAGACGGCTTACGTTGGCATTCCGGGAAGCGCCCTTGTGATCGGTGTCAGCGCGGACATGACATTCGTTAGGGATAAGATGACGAGCACACTGTGGACCAGCGCCGGTATTACGCTGCTGGCCCTGGTTATCAGTATGACCGCAGCTGTGTTCATGAGCCGGCGTATTACCCGTCCGATCACCCGGCTTGCGGCATACAGCAACCAGTTGGCCGAGGGTGATTTCACCCAGGAATTGGATATTAATGGCCGTGACGAAATTTCCCGGTTGGCCGAGAGCTTCCAGACGATGACGCTGCGCTTGAAAGACTTGATCGGCGAGGTACTGAGTACCGCAGACACCGTTATGGAGGATTCCAACGAACTAAAGGAACGCGTGGATGGCATCCGGGATATGGCGGAAAGCTCCAGGAAATCCGCTTTTGAGATTGGTAAAGGAAGCACGGCAATCGCAAGCAGTGCGGCAGATAACGCCCGGGCCATGGAAGAAATCAGCTTGGGCATCCAGCATATCGCTTCGGCAGCGGGCGAAGTGACCGAGCAGATTCATGAAGCCTCCGCCGAAGCGGTTAGCGGCAACGACACGGCTCAAAGCGCTGTCGAACAGATGCGCCAGATTGGACGGGCTTCCACAAAATCGCTGGAGCAGTTCCGCCAAATGGACGAGCAGTCGCAGAAAATCGGCGGCATCGTCCAAGGCATTTCGGAGATTACCAAACAAATCCAAATGCTGTCCCTTAATGCTTCCATTGAAGCGGCGCGGGCAGGCGAGCATGGCCGCGGCTTCGCCGTCGTCGCTGGAGAAGTTCGCAAGCTGTCGGAGCAGTCCAGAGAAGCCACCGAGCAAATCCGCGAGTTCCTTCTCCGCCTCCAGGAGGAAATGCAGCGTTCTGTGGTCAGTATGAACGAGGTTAATGCCGAGGTTGCGTCCGGCGTAGGCAAAGTCGAGGAAGCGGGCAACGCCTTCGACCACCTTGCCATACTCATCCAGAGCATCAACCAAAGCGTTCAGTCCGTATCCGCAGCCACCCAGCAAATTTCGGCGGGAACCGAAGAAGTAACCGCATCCGTAGAGGAAACTGCGCAGATCACTAAGAAATCGCAGGCGGGCGCTGAGATCCTGGCCGACAATTACCGCAGCCAGCAAGAACAGCTCGATGGACACGCAAAAACGGTGGAGCATTTATACGGACAGACGCTCAAAATGCAGGAAGCGGTCCGGAAGTTTAAAATTTAACGGATGCCCGCCGGAAGACAGGGATGCCATAAACCGTCCGATCCGCCGCAGCGCCTCGGCTAGCTGCCCGGATGAAGCGGCATAAGAGCAGCGGACATGCCCCTCTCCTCCGGGCCCGAAGACCGAACCGGGTACAACTGCGACACCGGCTTCGCTAAGCAGCCGGAGCGCGAATTGCTCCGAGGTCAGCCCGGTTCCGGCAACCGACGGGAAGGCATAGAACGCGCCGTCCGGCATATGGCAGGGCAGGCCAATCGCATTCAGTCCCTCCACGAACAGGGTCCGCCGCGCATCAAAGGCGGCTTTCATCCGGTCCTTTGCCTTAAGTCCGCTACGCAGCGATTCGAGGGCGGCAATCTGCCCCGGAACCGGAGCGCACATGGCGGTGTACTGGTGGATTTTAAGCATCGCGGAAGACAGTTCGCCGCTGGCGCAAGAATAGCCTACCCTCCAGCCGGTCATGGCGAACGCTTTGGAGAATCCGCTGATAACGATCGTCCGCTCCTTCATGCCCGGCAGCGCCGCGATGCTGAAATGCTGTCCGCTGTAAGTCAATTCGGCGTAGACCTCGTCGGAAATGACAATCAGATTATGCCGGGCGGCAAGCTCGGCAATCGGCTCCCAATCCCTGCGGGTCATCACCGCGCCGGTCGGATTATTCGGATAATTGACGATGATCGCCTTGGTACGCGGGGTAATGCTCCGCCGCAGGGCCTCGGCTGTCAATTTAAAGCCCTCTTCCCCCTTCACCTCAACGGGAATAACGGTTCCTCCGCTCAGCGTAACCATCGGAGCATAGGCCACATAGCCCGGTGACGGGATGATCACCTCGTCTCCCGGTGAAATGACCGTCCGCAGCGCGATATCCAGCGCTTCGCTGCTGCCCATTGTTACGATGATCTCAGCAATGGGATCATAGGAAAGCCCGAAGCCGGCGCTTAAATACCCGGCAATTTCCTGGCGGAGCTCCGGAAGCCCCGCATTCGAAGAGTACCCCGTTTCTCCCCGGTTCAGCGCGGAGATGCACGCCTTACGTACAGACTCCGGCACCCGGAAATCCGGCTCGCCGACTCCGAGCTGGATCAAGTCCTTGTCATCTGCACATTGTTCAAAAAAAGCGCGGATGCCCGATGGGGGCAGCTCCCGGACATCCTGACGAACCCATTCACCGGACATAGACGGGCACGCCCCTTTCCTTCAACGAAGCGGAGATGATAGCATCCAGCAGACCGCTGAATGTCAGTCCGGCGGCTTTGGCGCTCCTGGGCAGCAGGCTGGCCGAAGTCATGCCCGGCAGCGTGTTCACCTCAAGCACGAAGGGAACGCCGTCCGATAGAATCATATCGACCCGGGCGTACACGCTGCATTTCAGCGTCCGGTAACAATCCTGAGCGATCCGCCGCACCTTGTGCTCCAGTTCGGCGGGCAGAACGGCAACTTGCTCCTGCGCTCCATTCTCGGTGTATTTGGCGTCATAGTCGAACCATTCCGCAGCCATAGGGACGATGCCGATGATCGGCAGCGTCTCTCCATCCAGAATGGGACAGGTAATCTCCATCCCCGGGACATAGCGCTCTACCATGACCGACCGGTCCCAGCGGAAAGCCTCCGTTACGTCGGCCCGCAGTCCGTCCGGCGAGTTCACTTTGGCCATGCCGATGCTGGAACCGCCAGAGGAAGGCTTAACGATAACCGGATAACCAAGCTTCTCTACCGCCTCAGGCGCAAATTCGTCAATATGGTTCCAGCACAGCCAATCGGCGACCTTGATGCCGGCTGCGCGCAGCAGTCTTTTGGACATATCCTTATCCATGCAGATGGCGCTGGACAGCACGCCGCTTCCCGTATACGGAATGCCCAGCGATTCCAACACGGCCTGCACGGTGCCATCCTCGCCGAACGCCCCATGCAGCGCCAGCAGCGCAAGATCGAGGCCGCGCACCTTCTCCGCCAGTTCTCCCTTCTTGTTAATGACGACCGGAACGGCCTCGTATTTGGCAGGGTCCAGCATTTTTAACATCTCCTCGCCCGTCTTCAGCGAAATCTCTCTTCCGATGATATGCCGCCCATGATCACACCAACCTTCATGTCTATCGCTCCTTTTCGTTAACCGGTTCATCCAGTACTCATACAAGCCTATTCATTCTGTTGCCGCCAGCTGCCTTCATTCCTTCCTTGGCTATTCATCAGCTCTCTTGCCGCTTCGCCGATGATGGCGATTCCCTTGCGAATATCCTCATCGGCCACTCTGGAGAACCCAAGGCGCAGCGTGTTCCCGCCTGTTCCATCCGTATAGAAATTGTCCCCCGGTGTAAAAATCACGCCTCTTCGCGAGCAGGCCGCCAGCAGCTCCCTGGTGTCGAAGCCATGCTCAAACGCCATGAACAGATGCAGCCCGCCATCTCCCGACAGGGTGGAATAGGGAACAAGTTCGCGGCAGCACGCAAGCGTCCACTCGTATTTCCGTTTATATTCGGCCCGCGCCCTGCGTAAATATTTTTCCAAATTGCCGTTATGCAAATATTGATACAGCAGCGATTGGTCGAGCGTCGAGGTATGAATGCTGCGGGCCCGCTTAATGCTCTCCAGGGTGCCGATCAGCTTCCGGTCCGCCAGCACCCAGCCTACTCTAAGACCGGGAAACAGCACCTTCGAGAAGCTTCCTATATAAATGACGCCATTCCCCGCGCCCGCCATGGCCGCCAGCGGCGATACATGCGAGCCGGAGTAGCGCAGTTCCTCGTTGAACCCGTCCTCGATGACGGGAATCCGGTATCGGTTCATCAGCGTCATCAGCTCCAGCCTTTTTTGCAGGGAGGTCACGATGCCCGTCGGGTTATGATAGGACGGAACGAAATAGGCGAGGTCGTACGCCCCTTCCGCAAGCGCCTGTTCCAGACCATCGATGCTGATGCCGTCCGGTTCCATCGCAATACCCTTGATCCCGAAACCGTGCAGCTTTAAGTTTTTGATGGCTGTATTATGAGTCGGGTTCTCGCACAGCACCATGCCGCTTTTTTTACGGATCGCCGACAGCACGATGTCAAAGCCTTCGGTGAAGCCGCTCGTCATGAGCATATCTTTATCCTGAGTATCCACGCCCTTGCGGGCCATATATTCCATTAAATAGTCGATCAGCGGCTTGTAGCCCTTGGCATAGCCGTAATTCAGCAGCACATTTCCCTCCACGGCCATCCGGTCCGAAAAAGCGCGCTTGACGCTGTCCAGATCGAACAGCTTCTCGTCCGGCGCGATGCTCGTAAACGAGATCGTTCCTTTCGCGGCCCGGATGCCGCGCTTCATAAGGTCCAGTTCCTCCGCCAACTGAGCATATTCGCTCACGTGCTCCGCCCAGTCCAGCTTCAGGCCATCGTCCGCTTCCGTATTACCGGCTACCCGCACGGGCGACACCGCAGCGGCGAAGCTGCCCTTGCCCTGAACCGTGTAAGCGAAGCCGTCTTCCTCAAGCTCCGCATAGGCGGAGATGACCGTATTGCGGCTGACGCCGAGCAGCCCGGCGAGTTCTCTTGTTGCGGGAAGCCGCCGGTCCGCCTGAAGCGCTCCTTGGACAATCAGCCGTTTCATGTAATCCTTAACTTGCAGATAGACCGGACGGCCCTCCGCAAGCCTGAAATCATTGAACATACGAATATCTCCTCCACCGTTATCATGGCATATTTGCACAGGCAAAAAAAGAACCGCACACGCGGCGATTTTCACCGGTTGCGGTTCTGTGTGTCACAGTCCATTTTTAGAAAGAGATTAATGAGTTTCCTGTGCTTGCTGAATAGGCACATTTTGTTTTTTGGAGCTGAAGTTAAAAAAGATATTTAACAGTATGGCCGCCAAGCTTCCTGTAATGATTCCATCGCTTACAATAATCTTGATGCCCTGAGGCAATTGTGCAAACAAATCCGGGACAGCGGTGACACCAAGACCCAACGAAACCGAGCATGCCACAATAAGAAGGTTGGATTGGTTGCTGAAGTCAACGGCTTGCAGCATTTTTACTCCTGACGCAACAACCATTCCGAACATCACAACCGTTGCCCCGCCAAGCACAGCGGTAGGAATAATCGTCGCAAAAGCGGCTATTTTCGGGATGAGCCCGAGAGTGATTAATATCCCTCCAGCGGCAACAACAACATTGGTTGTTTTTACTTTTGAAAGCTGAACAAGCCCTACATTTTGAGCAAAGGTGTTATAAGGGAAGGCATTCACAATTCCTCCCAAAATAAAAGCCAACCCCTCGGCACGGTATCCCCGGGCCAAATCCTTTTCATTTATGGGCTGATCGCAGATTTTACTTAGAGCGAAAAATACGCCCGTTGATTCGATAATGACAACTGTACCTACAATGATCATCGTGATAATTGGACCTATTTCAAATGAAGGTACTCCAAAGAAAAAGGGCTTGGGTAAATGAAACCATGAGGCATCCTGCACTGCGGAGAAATTAACCTTGCCCATAATGGAAGCTGCAACAGTTCCGGCAATAATTCCAAAGAGAACCGACAGAGACCGTATAAAACCGCGAGTATAACGGTTAAGCAGCAAAATAAAAATTAGCACGCCAAAAGAAAGTGCCAAATTTTCCAAACTCCCAAACTGCTTGCTGTTCGCGCCGCCCGCCATATTTTTAATTCCGGTGGGAATTAACGCGAGGCCAATAATGGTAACCACCGTACCGATGACGACTGGAGGGAAAAACTTAACGATTTTACTAAAAAATACAGCGCATAGCATGATAAAAATACCGGCCGCGATAATAGAGCCGTAAATAGCTGTAGCCCCATACTGCGAACCAATGGCAATCATCGGTGTAACAGCGACAAAAGAACTGCCTAACACAGCCGGTAAACCAATCCCGAGCCATTTGCCTTTGCGGGCTTGCAGTAAGGTTGCGATTCCACAAGTTAACAAGTCGATAGACACTAAATACGCCAACTGCTCAACCGTTAAATTTAGCGCTCTCCCAACAATTAAGGGTACTAGGATCGCTCCAGCGTACATCGCTAACACATGCTGAAGACCCAGTGAAAAAATGGTCATCCTTTTTGTTTCTTGCATTCTAACCGTCCCTCCCCAAAGTTTAAAATTAAGTAGTTAAAAATTGTAATTCATATTATATGCGCCATTTACACAATTTTCATTATCCATCGCTTATATTAGTCAACATGTATAAAGATAATTCGTTTTTATGTGTACATTAAACAAAAAAATAATATACCTCATTAATGAATGTTGTATTATGGTATGGAAGAAATGAATTGGATTAATTCTTGTTACTACGGAGGTATGGATATGCTCTTTATCGATAATGCCGGAATTACGGACCCGTCCATCAATCTGGCTATTGAGGAATACGCGCTGAAATTTCTGTCCATGGATGAGAGCTATTTGCTGTTTTATATCAACAGCCCGTCCATTATTATCGGCAAGCATCAAAATACAATAGAAGAAATCAATCAGGAATACGTCAAAGAGCATCATATCAAGGTCGTGCGGCGGCTGTCGGGGGGAGGCGCGGTCTATCACGATCTAGGTAACCTGAACTTCAGCTTCATCACTAAAGATGACGGCGAATCGTTTCATAACTTCCTGAAATTCACCCAGCCGGTCATCGATTACTTGCAGAGCATGGGCGTTAACGCGGAGCTGAGCGGACGCAACGATCTTCAGGTTGGTGAGCAAAAAATTTCCGGCAACGCCCAGTTCTCAACCCGGGGGCGCATGTTCAGCCACGGTACGCTGATGTACGACCTGAATCTGGATGACGTGCAGGCGTCGCTGAATGCCAATCCGGAAAAATTCAAGTCCAAGAGCACCAAATCGGTCCGCAGCCGGGTCGCCAATATTAAGGATCTGCTTGGAACGGACATGACCATCGAGGAATTCCGCGCGGGCCTTCTCCGGTCCATCTTCGGGATGGAGCCTGCCGAGGTGCCGCAGTACAAGCTTAATGAGGAGGATTGGGTTCAAATCCATAAGATCTCGGCGGAGCGGTATCAGAACTGGGATTGGAACTACGGCCAGTCGCCGAAGAGCAATGTGAAGCATGCGGTTAAGTTCCCCGGCGGAATCGTCGATATCCGGATGGAGCTCAAGGACGCGCGGATCGAGGAAATCAAGATTTACGGCGACTTCTTCGGTGTGGGCGATGTGGCTGATGTGGAAGACGCCCTGCGCGGCAAGCGGTATGAGCAGGAAGAGGTCCGGCAGGCACTCTCCCGCCTCGATCTGAAGCATTATTTTGGCCGCATCGAGCCGGAGGATGTTATTGGTTTGATCTTTCTAGAGGAATAGTCCTCAGGATTAGCGGACAAAAGCAAACGAAAAGCGCCCCGCAATGAATAATGCCGGGACGCTTTTTTATGCTTGGAGTCCGTTCTGTTTAACCTGGTTGAGACTTGATACGGAAAGACAAAGGTTTGGCCACAGCTAGCTCCGTGCGACTTGCCGTATGAAGACATATTCCCGTTTAACCTGATCGTAGGTGATCCGGTACCTTTTATTCGCTTCAAGTCCCAGTAACCGAATCACCCTTGGGTTTAAGCTGAAGGTATTGTTGAACACGTCGTTTTCCGTCAATAGCACGAAACGCAGTCTCTTTCGGATATTTCCGCGCCTTAAGGTAATGAGTTCCCCGCCCCTTAAGTAGTTGCCGTCCTTCCTTGCGATTCCAAGTCCGATTGCCACCCGGTCCCGCAGCATTCTGGAATTGGCAGTGAGGAGCAAGGTATCGGCCGTCACTCGTTTGCGGCACATGGTTAAGGTTTTGGTCACGGTATTGAAGGTGAAAGTGAACCGGGTTTGATTACGGAGCCGAAATATCCGGGCAAGCGCTCTGCTGACTCTAAGGGAGTTGGCAACGCATTCCGATCCCTCGCCTTGGCGTATGGTTACCTTTCTCGTGATTTTCCCGCGACGCAATGTGACCACCGTTCCGTCGGGGATGATTTCCAAATTGTTATCGAATGCACCGCCGCAAATGGAGTTCAGGGTTACGGTATCAAGTTCATTTCCACCGGTTATAAAGATATCTACAATACTAGATACCGTCTTGGATACCATCACACGTTTTCTGGTTGTTGAATGTATTCGAATCATCTCCCTAATAACGCAATTCTAGATATACTATGCATTATCAAGGAAAATGGAGTGTGCCCCCCTCAAGAAAAAAAGCGGAGGATAGCTCACAGCACAGGCTTTTTGCGATGTTTCGTTCTTTGCTCAAAAGAATAGGCTATGCGAATTAGGGCAGGTTCGCTAAATGCTGTTCCAGCAAAAGTAATCCCAAAGGGTCTGCCGTTCTCTCTATACCCCGCAGGGATGGCAATGGACGGATAGCCCGCTTTGGCGCAAATATCCGCTCCAATATAAGCAGGAAACATGATCGCATCTAATTGATAACGTTTTATCGCATAATCGATTCCTTCGTTCTGAGCAAGATGCAAATCCATTATGGATTCCAGGATGTAATCTTTATTTTTCAGGGGATCGGTCAGCCTTTCCCGGAATTCTAATAGATCTTGACCGTATTTTAGAGCTTTTTCAGCATGCTCCTTATTCCATTCGATTAGCTCGGACAATGAATGGATCGGCATGTGTGCCGGAAGATGCTGCAGATAATTCTCTATTCCATGTTTGAATTCCAGATTCATCTTATTCCACTGCCATGGTCCATGGAACGAGGGAATATCTATCTGTTCCACTACTTCCGCTCCTGCTTTAATCAAGTCGGAGACTGCCTGGTTAAATAGCGCCTCATCATACTCGCCAGATTCTCGCACATGTTCAGGCACTTCACAAAAGACTCCGATTCTCGCTCCGTATAATCCCTCTCTGTCCAGGAATGCGGTATAATCCTGCTTGGTATGACAGCTTTCATTCCGCCCAGTTGCTGGATCTTGCTCATCCCTCCCAACTAATGCACTAAGCAGAATTGCCGCATCCGAAACCGTTCTTGCCATCGGCCCGGCCGTATCTTGGGAGTAAGAAAAAGGGATGATCCCCGAACGGCTGATTAAACCGACGGTCGGCTTAATGCCCACGATAGACATTTGTACGGCCGGACTTAGAATGGAAGCAGAGGTTTCTGTACCTATCGCCGCCGCTGCGAGATTCGCCGCAACCGCAGCCGCCGATCCGGTACTAGACCCGCCTGTGAAAAATTCACCATAAGGGTGCGTGACTTGCCCCCCCTTTGAACTGTATCCTGCCCACATGGTGGAGGAAACGCCGTTGGCCCATTCTGTCATATTGGTCTTGCCCAAGATGACAGCTCCTGCTTCTCTTAACCGCCGGATCAGAAAAGCATCTTCCGTGCTTACATGCTGTGCCAGTGCTAACGCTCCCGCGCTAGTATGCATCTTGTCTCCGGTTTCGATATTGTCCTTCACAAGAATCGGAATTCCATGAAGAGGGCCTCTACTGCCCTTACGCTGCCGCTCTAAATCAAGCGCCTCTGCAATGAAGATGGCATCGGGATTGATTTCCATTATTGAATTAATCTGAGGACCATCCTGATCATACTTTGCGATGCGGGATAAATAACAAAACACTAATTCTCTTGAGGTAGTCTTTCCATGTGCCATCGCGTCTTGTAAATCGAATATGCTTGCTTCTTCTACATCGAAGTTTTGTATCTTAAAAAGATCTTCCATATACACGCCCCATTCAGCCCCAGTCTTCCAAAATTACACAGTTAGCAATCCAATAATACCACGATTGATCCTGATTTCACTGGGTAATTGATGGCATGCTGCTATGGTCTCCCCGATCCGATTGAAGGATCAACCTTTTACAGCCGAGCCGACCGTCATAGCATTCTCGACTTGTTCACTGAAGAACAGATAGATGATGACCATCGGCAAGCTCGCAATCGTCATGACCGCGCCCATGCCGCCCCAATCGGTGCTGTATTGCCCCTGGAAGAAGAGCAGGCCGAGCGGGAGCGTCTTCATCGCTTCGTCGGAAATCAAAATATAGGCAAGCATGAATTCGTTCCAGTTGCTTAAGAATTGGAAAATGGCAACGGTCGCGATGGCGGGAGTTACGACAGGCACGATGATCTGGATAAACATCCGGTAAATATTCGCACCGTCCATGCAGGCCGATTCCTCCAGCTCGCCGGGGATGCTTTTCATGAACCCGTAGAATATCAGGCAAGAGAAGGGCAGGCCGATGGCGACATAGGGAACGATCAGCGCGCCGTAGGTATTCGTCAAATGGAAATCACGAACCAGAATAGCTAGAGGAATCATGATGACCTGAAGCGGCATGAACATGCCGATCGTCATATACAATCTGACACTCTCGCGGAACTTCCAGCGCATTCGGGCGATGGCGAACGAGAACATCAGGGCCAGCACAATAATCAGCAGCGTGGAAATGGATGAGACGATAAAGCTGTTCATAAAATAGCGTGGAATATTGAACTGCGACCAGGCCGCCGTATAATTCTCAATTCTGAAATGCGTCGGAAAGCCGAACGGATTGGTGACGAAAATCTCGTCGTTGTTTTTGAGCGAATAAGAAATCATCCATACAAGGGGATAGACGGAAATAACAAAATATATCCATAGCGGGGTCTGAATCAGAACCGCTCTCAGCTTCTTCATATTGCACTCCTTCCTTACCGGACAGCGCTCTATTTACGCTTCGTTCCGGTCAAACGTCTTGTTAATAATTACCGTTGCCAAGAGGGACAAGCTGACCAACACGACGGAAACAGCGCAGGCATAGCCATAGTTGCTTTCCATGAAGGCATAGCGGTAAATCATGTATGTCAGGGTATAGTTGCTCGTTCCCGGTCCGCCGCTCGTCATAATCAGCATTTGTACAAACGCTCCGATCCCGGAGGTAATGGCAACGATCAGACAGAACTTGTAGGTTTCCTTCATCAGAGGAATCGTTACCTTACGGTGCGCCATCCATTTGGAGCAGCCGTCAATCGTTGCTGCTTCCATATACTGTTCGGGGATGGACTTGACGCCGGCATACAAAAGGCTGAACTGATACCCCATGAACTGCCAGGCATTGACGAACGCAATCGCAATAATGGAAACGGTCGGCGACGTGAGCCAGTTCTGCTGGTAAGGAATATGAAGCAGGTTAAAAAGACGGTTAATCAGCCCATTGGTCGGATCGTACATGGCAAGCCACAATTGGCAGACAACGGTGACGGACAGCACGACCGGGATAAAATAAGACGTCTTCAGTAATTTGCGTCCCTTGATGCGCGGGTCGGCGCAGGCCAGTGCGAGCACCGTTCCGAGGCCAATCTGAAACACCGCAAGCACAAGCGCGAAAATAAGGCCGTTGCGCAGAGAAGTAATAAGCAGAGGGTCTTCGAGAAGATCCCGATAGTTGGAAATCCCGTTCCAGGTTGCTGTGCTCAGCCCGTCCCAGTTAAAGAAGCTTCGGTATACGGTCTGAAGCACCGGATAAATAATGACGACACTATAGATGAGCAGGGCTGGAAGCAAAAACAGCGCAATCGCTTTTTTATTGCTTAAATATCTGTTCATGCAGTATGATTCCACTCCTTTTTCTTACGAAAGCAGCCCCGGTCCCCCAGGGAAGCTACGAGGCTGCTCCGCACTGACTTTTCTTGAACCCCGTTATTTATTCTCTTTGGCCAGAATGCGGTTAACATTATCTGCAAATTGCTTCACCGTAAAGCCGCTGACCATCATGTTCTGAGTATTGTCATCGATCACATTTTTGATCTGCACATTGTTAACCGCTGTCGCATAGCTCTTCACATTCGGGAGAACCTCATCGGCAATCCGCTTCATCATAGGAGGCACTTCGCCGGTCATTGGCTTATCCACTTTGACGGATACAATCGGGCTGCCCAGAACGGTATATTTATATTCGCTGTATTTTTGCGCAAGGAAGCTTGCCACTTTAACGGCGGTTTCCTTGTTCTTGCTGCTTGGGGACACCGAGAATCCGCCGGGAGAGCCTGCACCGTTGATAAAGCCTTTGCTGCTGTCGTATGTCGCCTCATCCTTGGCCGGCGTGTACATCCAGTCCACCTTGTCGCCCAGTTTCTCTGTGCTGCTGTAGATCTCCCATTGTCCGTTGATGAACATGGCCGCTTTACCCGAATAGAATTGGGATGAAGCCTGGTCATAGTTGGTGTTAGTGGCGTTGGCGTCGAACAGGCCCGCTTCCTGCAGCTTCTTCATTTGCTCGGCTGCCGTTACAAACGCCGTAGGCAGTGCGGCTGGTTTACCCGCTTCCAGATCACCGAAGCCCTTTGCGTCTTTCCGTGTTACCAATCCAGCGTAGAAGGCGGTAGTAATCCATTTTTCCTTGGCGAATATAGCCATTGGCGTGTAGCCCGCGGCGGAAAGCTTCTTGGCGGCGTCGGCCAACTGATCAACTGTTTTGATTGGCGTCTGAATTCCGGCCTTTTGGAAGATGTCCTTGTTGTAGTAAATGAGCTGGAACTCAATTCCCGTATAAGGGAAAGCGTAGACATGTCCGTCCGGAGCGGTAAGCCGGGATTCCAGACCCGTGTTCAGCTTGGATTTGAAATCGGCGGTATCCGGATAACTGTCGAGCAGCTCTACGTTCTTGGATTTGGCAAAGGTTTGGAGCGTCGTCCAGTCCGTCTCGTAAATATCCGGCATGTTACCGGTTGCAGCATACGTTTTCAATTTCTGATATCCGTCCTGTACCGCTTCATCCAGCACTATTTCCACATTCGGCATTTCTTTCTTCAGCTCTTCCACCGCATAGTCGAAAGGCCTCGCGGTATCCTCGTCAAAATGCTGCGCATATACCTTGATTTGAATTTTCTTCGTTCCGTCGTTCGCTGCGCCGCTGTTTCCGGAGGAGGCTGAATTGTCCGAATTCTTCCCTCCGCAAGCGGTCAGCGAGATCGTCAGGGACAGAGCAGCAAGCACACTAAGCGCTTTCATATATTTCCGTTTCATATTGAATCCCCTTTCTTTTCTTCTTATCAAAATTTATCCTCTTTCTGAAATCGCTTTTTGTTAGCGCTTCCAGTTGGTTGATGTCTCTAATTATAGTGAAGCCCGCCATTACGGATAAGGGTTAAACCGGGCATAATCGGTAATATCCGGGACAAAGCGGCCGCTTAAATGTCCGAAGTGCTTCGGAGCATTGGAGGGGATCGTCCCGGCCAAAATCGGAAAAAAGCGATCCTGTCCGGATCGCTTCATGATAACCCTTAGACCACTATTTTCCGGTCTGCCGAATACGAATTTCCCGCTGCTCGAACTCGGACGGCGGCATGCCATAATGCTTTTTAAAGCTTTTGCTGAAATAATTCGGGTCGGCGTAACCCACCCTTTCAGCGATTTCCGCCAGCTTGACGTTGCCTTCGGCCAACAGCTCTTTGGCCTGCTTCATCCGTATATAGGTGATGTAATCGAGGACGGCAATGGCTCCTTCCTTGCGGAACACCTTGCGCAAATAGCTGGAATCGACATACATGCCGCTTGCAACCTGATCCACTGTCAGCTCCGGATCGGAGTAGTGCCTATGAATATAATCTTTGGCGGCCAGAAATAGATTATACGATTTGGACGGACGACCGTCCGGCCTGTACTCGATCACCTTATGGTACATTCCGGAAATCCAGCCCTCTGTCTCCTCCCAGGAGACCATTTCCCGAAGACGCTGCTCCGGTGAAGCCGCCGGCTTCCACAGGCTCTCCGGGTTCATTCCTATTCCGCCGGCATAGGACAGACACAGCGAGACATAGCTCATGAGAACGGTAAAAGCAAACCGGTCCCCGGTACGCCGAACCCGAAACAGGGCGATTGTCTGGCCGATTTCATCCATTGCTGCCTCATGATCGCGCATCTTCAGCGCCATCAGCAGCGTTTCATGGGTTCCCGGATGAAGTTCATGCCCTACTAGCGGCGCCCCTTGTTCGGAAAGCGCTGAGGATTCATTGAAGAGCGCCCGGGCCTTCTGCGCCGCCTGCTCCACAATGGTTCGCCAAGGCCCCTCATTTCCGCCGGCTTCGCGCTTCAGCAGGGCGGCTTCCTCGCGAAGGCGCAGGGTTGCTCTTACTTTTTCCATCATGGACACGAACTCCCGCTGGTCGAACGGCTTGAGCAGATAATCGTGGACCCCCAGCCGGAGCGCCTTCTGCGCATATTCAAATTCGTTATGGCCGGTTACGAACACAATCAGCAGTCCGGGCACATTCACCTTCAGCTTCTCGGCCAGCTCCAGACCGTTCATATAAGGCATGCTGATGTCGATCAGCGCCAAATCGGGCACATACCGTTTCGCCTCCTCCAGCGCTTCCCGGCCGTTGGCGGCTTCGCAGCAGATCGTAAATCCTTGTCCGCTCCAATCCAGCTTGCTGCGCATGTAATAACGGAACAGCGGCTCATCGTCGGCTATCATCACCTTATACATTCCCGTCTTCCCCCTTCTTCCCGGGTATCTTCATTTCCATTACCGTCCCTTCTCCCGGCTTGCTGCGGACCGTCAGTCCGTACGGCTCGCCGAAATAGAGCTTGATACGCTCGTATACGCTGTATATGCCGATGGATGCGGGCCTGCCCTTTCCGGAGGTAAACTGCGTAATCCGCTGCACCTGCTCCGGCAGCATCCCGACTCCGTTATCTTCCACGGAAATCGCCACATCGCCGCCTTCTCTTCTTGCCCGGATGACAATCAATCCCTGGCTTCCTTTCGTTTTCAGACCATGGTAAATGGCATTCTCCACCAGCGGCTGAAGAGACAGCTTGGGAACGGGCACTTTCTCCAGTTCCTGCGGAATATCGATTTCATAGCGCAGCACGTCGGGATTTCGAATCTGCATGATGTTCAGGTAATCCCGGACATTGCCGATTTCGCCGGCAAGCGAAATCAATTCACTTCCCTTGCTCAGCACTACCCGGTAGAAATCAGCCAGCGCCTTGGTCGTATCCCGGGCCTCCTCGTTCAGCCCTAAATCGTTAAGAACATAAATCGTATCCAGCGTATTATATAAAAAATGGGGCTTGATCTGCGCGTGAATCAGGGCCAGCTCATACTCCCGCTTGCGGCCCTGTTCCTCGGTTATGGTATTAAGCAGTTCCTTAATCTGCTGCACCATTGAATTAAAGACCGAGGCGATTAGTCCCGTTTCGTCTTCCGTCGTCACCGGCGAGGTGACATTCAGGTCGCCTTCCTTCACCTTCCGCATCGCCTTTGTTACCTGGAGCAAGGGGTTCACAATGATGTGGGACAGCTTCCCCGCGAGCAGCAGCGACAGCAGCAGGCATAAAGCGCCGAATGCGAAAGTCAGGGCAAAATTCCGGCGGATATCGCCGTTAAGCGTTTGCAGCGAAACCATGTTCACCAGCTTCCAGTTCAACCTGTCATAAGCGGTAACCGTTACCAATTTGCTCCCTTCTCCCGAGCCAACAATGTCGGAAATCGGGGTTTCTCGCTCCAGAAGACCCGGAGATACGTTAGCCGCGAACGGCGTCAGCAGCAGCTGTTCATTCGGCGAAGAAACGATTCTGCCAGCGCCGTCCACAATATAATACTGCTTGGAAGCCGAGTTCTCGCCCATGACCTGCAGAATCGAAGCGAAGGTCGTCTCCCTGACATTGACAAACAGTGTGCCGAGCTGGCTGCCGGAATCCAGGTCGAATACGATTTTACCCAGCGTCAGCACCGGAACAGCGGGGTCGCTGACCATATAATCCCGCCGTGCCACCGGCAGCCAGCGGCCCACGCCGTAGCTGCCCATCCGTTTAACTTGTTCCGGCAGGCCGCTGTACAATACCTTCCTATCCCGGCTCTCCTGGGGAGGATAGGACGAGTACACCCTTCCGTGCACATCGACGAATACGGCCGAGTCCGCATCGGGAAACAGCACAAGGTCAATCGAAAGACGGCTCTCCATCAGATTACTGAATTTTTCCTCTTCGATCGCCTCGAGCGAAGCCGAGCGTTCATCATACAGACGGTTGATATCGGTCGTCATGATATTGGCGCTGCTCTCCGTATTTTTCACGATAGAATCCATCTGCGAGAGAATGAGCCGGGACTCGTCCCGGACATTGTTCTTCGTCTTCTCAATCACCGAGCGGCTGAACATTTCGCCGGACAACAGACCAAGCGCCAGCAGCGGAAAGATGATCAGCGGCAAAAAAATAAGCACGATCTTTCGGCGGATCGGCAGTCTCCCGAACCACCCCGCTATACCGTTTCGCATGCTCCTCCCCCTCCCCTTTTGACTGCGCTTGCAAAATGTCCGCAGGCTTCCATGGACCATAACCGCAACCAACCGATTTTATCGTTCATATATCACGTTCATTTATCACTCATTCATCGCATTCAATCATAACATTCATTGATCAACTCAAGCTGAGTTTCATTATTTGTGCTCTTGAAGAGAAAGTCAAATTATTTAGACAAAAAGGCGCGGAGAGCTTCAAGGTTCGGTAATTCCGAACAACGACAAGCTCTTCGCGCCTCAGTCCGCGCGCTATGCGAACCTGGGGAACCTCTATTGTCCAGAGTCAGCTGTTAACGGCCAACAATAAAAGTCAGGACGACCAGCACCAGCGTTAGCGTGACGCAAACTCCTTCCACAGCCCCGCCCTTCTTCGTGCCGGTGCTCATCAGCTTCAGGCGCAGCTTGAAGGGGAGGGGCGGCAGTGGAGTGATGCCCCGCTGGGTCAGCGAGTCCGCCAGCAGATGCAGCGCATACGACAGACCGCCGGCAATCCAAAGAAGGTTCCCGCCTTCTATTCCTTGCCCGGCAACATACAGCAGCGCCGTCCACCCGGCCACGCCGTATAGCGTATGGGTTAACCCCCGGTGGGGAACCACCGCGGCAATGACGAGAATGCTGCCCGCGATCGCATTCCACGGATCATAAGCGCTCCCGAACGCTACCAGGCCCACTGCGATCAGCAGCATGAAGAGCTTGCGCAGCCTTCGCCCCGGAAGAAACGCCACGCTGCCAATGAGCAGCGCCAGCACGATATTCCAAGGATACGGCGCAATATCCGCAAAATACAGAAAGACGGCGGCGGCGATCAACGTTAACTGCAGCGTACGCAGCAAAAAGGCGGGAACCGCACTTCGCACAAGCAGCGAATTTGGTTCGTCGATATCGGGCAGCAGCGAGCTGAGCACCGCTACGGCGACAACGGGAATTGTGATGTGACAGCCGGCCAACTGCATGGCCGACAGGGTGACCCCGGTGCTAATTACCAGGTGGGATTTGCCCATCATCGTTTTGCAAACGCCCCTTTCTAAGATGCTAGGAAGAAATGGCTGCGCCATCCTTTGACCGGGACGGTACCGTTTCTCACAAACACGAACACACGTGCGGTTATCGAAGTATACCAAGCCTTCTTCCTTTTGTCCAGTCCGTATCTCCCACGATTGTTCTCCCCTTGTTTTTAGGATACAATTTAGTCAGCTTATCCGTTTCCCAAGCAGCAGATTTATATAAGGAGAGAAACCGAATGTACAAGCTGATTGCCATCGACATTGACGACACGCTGATCAATGACGACAAGGAAGTAACCCCCGCCACGCAGGCGGCGCTGGAAGCGGCCATAGCTGCAGGTGTGGTTGTCACGCTCGCCACCGGACGCGCCTACGCATCCGCTCAGGCCATTGCCCGCCAGACAGGACTTAATGTGCCGATCATTACCTATCAGGGCTCCCTGGTGAAGAATCTGATGGACGAAAAAGTGCTGTACGAGCGCTTCGTGCCTCAGGACGCGGTTCGTAAAGTTTTTGAATACTGCATAGAGCACAACCTGCACCTGCAAACTTATGTCGACGATAAGCTGTATTCCCGCGATGAGAACCAGAAGCTGATCGATTATGCGGCGGCGAACAGGACCCAATATTACGTTGATCCAGACACGGAAAAGCTGGCCGGGATCAAGACGCCCAAGCTGCTGATCATCGACGATCCCGCCTTCCTGGACGAACTGGCGCCTAAACTCCGGGAGCTGCTCGGCAGCGAGGTTCACATTACCAAATCGAAGCCGCATTATCTGGAAATCACGCACAAGGAAGGTACGAAAGGGCTGGCGCTCGAATTTCTGGCCGACTATTTCGGCTGCAAAGTGTCCGAGACTATCGCCGTCGGCGACTCGTGGAACGACCACGAAATGCTGGAGACCGCCGGTCTTGGCGTAGCGATGGGCAATGCCATTCCGGCGCTGAAAGAGATTGCGAATTATGTAACTGCAAGCAATAATGAGGACGGAGTCAAGCAAGTTATCGATAAATTTATCCTGCAAAAATAACAAAGGGAGCGCGGACCCGTGCAATACGGATCTTGCGCTCCCTTCGTCTGTATCAGGTACAGAACAACAAGCGTTATATGCCGGTGCTGTACGCCGGATGATAAAGGTCCAGCCATTCGAGAACGAATCTGGCGGCATTCAGCGCCGCCAAATCCAGGTTGGAGGTGAACAGCTCTTCCGCAGCGCTACCGGCGATGTCGGAAATGGCGCGCACGGCCAGAAACGGCACACCGAACCGGTACGCGGTTTGGGCGACAGCGGCCCCCTCCATATCCGTCGCAAGCGCTTCGGGAAACCGTTCGCGGATAAAGTCTGCGGCCTCACGGCGGCCGATAAAAGAATCTGCGGTCGTTATCAGGCCCGTAAAGACTCTCTCTTCCGGCTCCCTGGCGGCTGACAGCTGGCGGGCGAGCGCCAGAAATTCCTCCTGAACCGGGTAACGGGCCGGCATCCGCGGAACCTGACCGTAAACGTACCGCTGAAAAGCCGTCGCATCGACATCGCTGTAAGCCAGCTCCGCTGCGACGACGACATCGCCGATCCGCAGGCCGCTGCCGATGCCGCCGGCTGAACCGGTATTAATAATCAGCTCCGGTTGGTACCGCTCAATTAATAGCGCCGTTGTCAGTGCCGCATTGACTTTGCCTACGCCGCTTTGCAGCAGCACGATCTCCCGTCCGTCCAAAGTTCCGGTGTAATAAATTCCTCCCGCCGCTTCCGATCTGTGAACATTCTTGAGGCGGCCCAGCAGCCATTCCACCTCTTCTTCCATTGCGCCTATGATCGCTATGCTCATCCATTCGACTCCTTTATGCAAGCTTCACTGTAATGTTTCGCGGCCGTCTGCGGCTAATCCCGGCGGGCCTTGCGGGCGAACCGGTTCCCCGCAGATTGTATGCCCTGAACAAAAACGATGAGAATGGCGACCGTAACGAGGATAACGAAGGTGTCAAAACGCTGATATCCATAGGAAATGGCGAGATCGCCGATGCCTCCCCCGCCAACTGTTCCGGCCATCGCCGTTGCGCCGATAAGTCCAATGGTCGCGGTAGTCATCGTCAGAATGAGGGAACCGAACGCCTCAGGGAGCAGAAAATGCCAGATCACCTGAAACGTCGTCGCCCCCATCGCTTCAGCCGCTTCCATGATTCCGGGACTGACTTCCAGCAGAGAGTTCTCTACCAGCCGGCCGATATACGGCGCCACATAGACAACCAGGGGAACGATGGCGGCGCTGGTCCCAATCGAAGTATGAACGAGCATCCGGGTAAAAGGAATAATAGCGACCAGCAAAATAATAAACGGCAGCGACCGGACCACATTGATTAGCGGATTAAGCACAGCGAATACGAACCGGTTCTGCAGGATGCCTCCAGGCCGGGTAATGACAAGCACGATGCCGATCGGAATACCGAGCAGCGCCCCAAAAAACAGCGATACCCCTACCATGACCACCGTTTCACGCAGCGCTTGAAACAACTGATCCGCTGTAATAATCGTATTCATACCGCTGTCACCTCCTTAATCACCCGGTCCTTATGACTTTCTGCAATAACCGGGTCCTTTCGCTGGTTCTGAAATTCCTGAAGCTCCTGAAGCTCTCCTATCTCAACGCCCCGTGATCCGAGAAATTCAACAGCCCGGAAAATATCCCGATCCTCGCCGCCGAGCTGCACAATCATCGTACCCAACGTCGTGTTCTGGATTTGGCTCATGTTGGCAAACAGAATGTTGACGCTGACGTTATATTTTCGAATCAGGCTGTCGATGATTGGCTCCGAGGCATTGCCGCCTACAAATTTCAATTTAAACAGCCGCCCCACTCCATCCGGATTCAGGCTCTGGAGCACGCTTTCCGGCACCGAGGTTTGAATAACGGTCCGCACAAAGCTCTCCGTAGTAGGATGCTGAGGATTGCCGAAGACTTCAAGCACCTCGCCCTGCTCGATGATCTCGCCTTTTTCCATGACGGCTACCTTGTTGCAGATTTGCTGAATGACGGCCATTTCATGCGTGATCATCAGAATGGTGATATGATATTCTTCATTTATTTTTTTCAGCAGGTCCAGAATGGATTTGGTCGTCTGCGGATCAAGCGCTGAGGTAGCTTCGTCGCAGAGAAGAATCGAAGGATTGCTCGCCAGCGCCCGGGCAATGCCGACCCGCTGCTTCTGGCCCCCCGACAGTTCCTTCGGGTAGCTGTCCGCTTTGTCGGCCAGCCCGATAAACTGCAGCAGCTCGGTCACGCGCTCACGGATGCGCTTCTTGTCCTGCTTCAGCAGCATGAGCGGAATCGCGATGTTATCGTATACCGTCTTCGATTCCAGCAGGTTGAAATGCTGAAAGATCATGCCGATTTTCTTCTTGGTCTTGCGAAGCTGTGCCGGAGAGAATTGATCCAGGGCTTCACCTTCAACGAAGACCCGGCCTTTCGTCGGGCGCTCCAGATAGTTGACCATCCGGATCAGTGTGCTTTTGCCGGCGCCGCTGTACCCGATCACTCCGAATATATCGCCTTTATCCACCCGCAGGTTTACGCCCTTCAGCGCTTCGATCGTCTGTCCTTTGCGTGTAAACGTCTTGTGAATATCCTTTAATTCAATCATCCTCATGGTCTCCCTTCGCTTAACTGAACGGCAGACTTGCGGAAAATTCCCGTTCTTGCAATCCGCTTGGCGGCTTCCAGCAGCTGCTCTTCGCTGTTCACCAGTCCGATCCGCACATAGGAATCGCCCTGCGAGCCGAAGCCCTCGCCCGGTGCGACCGCAACATGGGCCTCTTCCAGCAGCTTCTCGGCAAATTCCCGCGAACGGTAGCCTTCCGGCACTTTAAACCAGGCGAAGAAGGTTCCTGCGGGAGCGGAAACCTCCCAGCCGATGCTCCGCAGCTTCGAGACTAAAGCATCGCGTCTGCGTTCATAGCGCTCCACGAGCCGTCCCACATTGTCCTGAGGTCCAAGCAGAGCGGTCGCGGCCGCATCCTGCACCCCTCCGAAGATCGTGCTGTACGCATGCGTATGGAACAGCTTAAGGGCGCGGATGATCGAAGCGTTGCCGGCAGCGAACCCAAATCGCCAGCCCGCCATATTGTAGGTCTTGGACAGCGTATAAATTTCCACGCCGTATTCCTTGCCGCCCGGTATCTGCAGAAGACTGATCGGCCTCAGGCCCCCAAACCCGAACGCGCCGTAGGCAAAATCGTTCACCACCGGGAAATGATGCTTGGCGGCTAATGCGAGCGACTGCTCGAAGAAGCCCCTCGTTGCCACCGCTCCGGTAGGATTGTTCGGATAATTAAGCAGCAGCAGCTTCACACGCCGGATGATTTCCTCCGAAACCGTGCGGTAATCCGGAAGAAATCCGTCTTTCTCGTATACGGGGATCGCATGCACCTCCGCCCCGGCCATCGCAGCCGCCGCATAATAGGGAGGATAGGCCGGGTTAGCCGTCAGCAGAACATCGCCGGTTCCGAGCAAGGTTTGCGCGATCCCCATAATTCCGGTGCTCGACCCGTGAAATACGGCGATTTCCGTTTCGGGGTCCAGATCAACGTCATACTCGCGCTTGTAGAAGGCAGCGACAGCTTCAAGGGTGCTCTTTTTCCCGTAAAAAGGAGGGTATCCATGGTTCTCCGGCTTGCCGGCCGCTTCCTTTAGGCTTCGGACAATATGCTCCGGGGTCGGCTGATCCGGATTGCCGCTGGACAGATCGATAATATCAATGCCCCTGCTGCGGTAGTCGGCTACCTTTTCCTTAAGCGCCCTGAAATAGTGCTCGGGAAGCCGGCCAATGACAGCGGAAGGTTTAAAATTCGCCATGATGACACCTCCTCCTGATTATTATTCGTTAAAATAAGCCGGCAATCTGTAGCCTTCATAAGCAGAGTTGGATTTGATGTAGTCCTTGAATTCCTGTGAATGATAGCCTTCGATGATATCCTTTACGAACTGCTTGTCTTTATTTTTGCTGTCTACAGCCACGATGTTGGTGAACGGGTCCGTCATATTTTCAAGCTTAAGCGCCGTTGTGAGTTTGATGTTATTCGCAATAGCAAAGTTGCCCTGAATGGCGGCAAAATCCACATCCTGAAGCGCCTGAGGTCCTTGAGCGGGCTCTGTCGGCACAAATTTGATATTATGCGGATTAGAAGTTACATCGTTAAGTGAAGTTTGCAGCGGATCAATATTATCCTTCAGCGTAATCCAGCCGACTTCTTTCAGAATGGTCAAAGCCCGCAGCATATTAACAGGCTCGTTCGGCAGATTGACCTGGGCGCCGTCGCTGATCTCATCCAGGCTCTTATGCTTCTTGGAATACAGGCCCATCGGAGGAGTCGGAACTTGGACCGCGCCAATCAGATTAATCCCTTCTCTTTTGTTGATCGACTCAAGGTACAGGGAATGCTGAAAGACATTCGCGTCAATCTCCCCTTGCGCTACAGCCACATTCGGTTGAATGCCGTCCGTGAACTCCTTGTATGTAATCTTGTACCCTTTTTTCTCAAGGTAAGGCGCAACGCCGTTCTTGAACTGATCGCTGTAAGGCCCCGGGTTAAAGCTGATGCGCAGCGTTTTGGATTCCTGCTCCGAACCGTTCCCTGACGAAGCGGCGTTGGAGCTGTTCCCGCATCCCGAGATCAGAAGCACAACAGCCATAATCACAAACAGCGGCGATACCCATCGATTCATTACCTTTTTCATTAACATTCTTCCCCCTTAAATATCCATCCAATAGATTTCTCCGATTATCTCATTTAACCAATTAAATCAATCGGATTTATTTGTTTTTCATGATAGTATGCATCTTTATGGCTGTCAATACGTTATAACACTGGGATTATCTATTTTTTATTTATTCATTGGATGAAATATGAAATACTAGTTTACTTTAAATTCCGAGTATGCTACTTTGAAATAAGCGCAGGAGAAACTAGATTTGACAAGTGGAAGGAAGAGACTCATGGCTAAAGTCGAAAGTTTTCAATTGGATCATACGAAAGTCAAGGCGCCTTATGTACGGGTTGCCGGAACAGAACGAAACGCAGCAGGCAGTATTGTTCAAAAATACGATCTGAGACTGCTTCAACCCAATACCGACGCGCTGCCGACCGCTGCCCTTCATACACTGGAGCATTTGCTGGCAACTTACTTGCGCGATGAGCTGCCCGGAATCATTGATATTTCGCCTATGGGATGCCGCACCGGCTTCTATCTGATTATCTGGGACGAGCATGAGCCATCTGCGGTAGCGGCGGCGCTGACCAAAGTGCTGCGCAAGGTTCTGGAAACAGAGACCGTACCTGCGGTCAGCGCTCTGGAATGCGGCAACTACAAGGATCATTCCCTGTTCAGTGCGAAGGAATATGCGAAGCTTGTGCTTGAGGCGGGCATTAGCGACGATCCCTTCACGCGCCGTTAAAGAGCGGTAAAGAACGATGCTGACAATCGATTTGACCGGCAAGACGCTGGTCATTACCGGAGGTCTGTCCGGTATCGGCAAAGGCATTGCGGATCTGTTCCTGAAGGCGGGCGCCAATGTCGTTATCGGAGATATCGCGTGTGAATGGAAGGAAATCATCAGTGACAGTCTGGCGGTTATCCGCTGCGACGTTACTCGCGCGGAGGACGCAGATAAACTGATCAGCTTTGCTGTGGAGACATTCGGCAGAATCGATTTCGTGGTGAACAACAGCGGCATTTCAACGATGGATTTTGCAGTGGACATCAAGGAAGGCGATTGGGACAAGGTCATGGACGTCAACGCCAAAGGCGTCTATCTTGTCTCCCAGGCGGGAGCGAGGCAAATGCTCCGGCAGGGCGGCGGCGGACGCATCATCAATATCGCCTCGCAGGCCGGCAAGAACGGTTACCGCTGCATGGGCGGATATGTCGCTTCCAAGCATGCCGTGCTTGGATTTACGAAGGTTATGGCTCTGGAGCTTGCCCGCGAGCAGATTCTGGTGAATGCGGTTTGTCCGGGCATTGTCGAGACCGACATGAAGCGCCGCGAACGCGTGGAAGGCGCACAGCTGCGCGGGATGACGCCGGAGGACATTCTTGCCGAGGACTGTTCACAGGTGCCGCTGGGCCGGACGGCGCAGCCGGAGGATGTCGCGAACGTTGTGCTTTTTCTGGCCAGCCCGCTTGCCTCGTACATGACCGGACAGGCGATCAATGTGACGGGCGGCATGACGATGAATTAGGGCCGCTAAAGAAGAAACGCCTGCGCCGTCCTCTCTGAAGGAGGGCACTCCTCCCCAAAATCGAAACAGCGGCAGTCATGGACGAAATAAAGTCCTAGTCTGCCGCTGTTTTATTGAACTATCGTTCTCCGTAACGACGTTAGATTTGTATGTCGCAACCGTCAAAACACTGACCCGATTGAATAAGTTTTACCGCATCTTTTACTGCTTTCTGCTGAAATTCCGAGAGACGACTTTCATCCCCGTCCCAATTATTAAGCCACCAGAAAAATGAGCATATATTTCGGTAGTTCATAAACATCGGAATCTGCTGCAACCAGTATTTATCGAGGTCATTATGCTTGAAGTATCCTGTTAAGAAATCATTCAGGAAGCGCTTAGAGAACTCATTTTTTGATTTTCGATCATGGGCTGGGGAGCCCCACCAACAGGCATGAGATGCTGCAATTGCAATGTCCAAGGCAAACCAACCATATAGGCTATCATCAAAGTCAAAAACCGTGATGTCTCCGTTATCTATATAAAAATTATAAGGATGAAAATCATTATGAATCAATCCATACGCATTGCTATCTCGAGGAAGTGAAGCGATGGACTGTTCGAGCGATCTCAACTTCTCAAGAATCACCTGATAATTACCTTGCTGTAACCAAGGATTTTCTATTCTCCAGATTGCCCAATCATTCCGTTTTACACCTATAACATCATATGATTTTGAGAGTCGATGCATTTGCCCCATCGTTTCTCCCCACTTATGGAATATAGCCGTTCCCCACATATGCGGCTGGTCTTTTTCAAAAAATCGCCCTGTTGCCATCTCGAATGAAGTAGCAATGATACTCTGATCAGACTCATTATAAATAACGGTTAACTGACCATCATAGCTCTTAATAGGTAACGAAACATGTACTCCATTGTTAGCTAAGTAGGAGACCCACTCCACTTCTGCTTTTATTTTTTCAATATAAGCTGAGGGCCGCTGAGATAACCGTAAGATATGAGGCTGATTGTTTTTAGTGAACTGGTATACTTCATTCGTTGAGTTACTAATCAAGATTAAGGTTCCCAAATCGAATTGAAAGGATTCTGACGCTCTTTTCAATACTGCTTCACTTACCATAATGTACCTCCCCATAGAGCTTAGTTCACTGGCCGGTATATCTAAGACTAATATATATTTTTGGAAATTTATAGACTTATCTTTTTCTCCCAATTAAACTAATAATTAACTCAACTTTCACAGCACAAATCTTTAAACAAACCCTTGATATAGATAGGTAAACTGGAGATCCAATCCTGGAGTTGAAAAAAAACGGCCGCTTTGTTCTTCTTGGTTGTGGCTTGGGACATTTCGAGAAATAAAGTCATCAATTGCTGAAGTGCGGTCTGGAAGTCCAGATCGCGGACCTCATCGGCAAAAAGAAAAAGGAGTCCTCCGAGCGTCCGATCTCACTGGATTGACGCCGTTCGTATTCCAACGCCAAATATCGACTGAACACAATCGTCGTATGGCTAAGGAGTTGGTCAAAGGAACGGCCTTGAAATTCCGTTCCCAGTTTCAAATAGCTTTTGGTGACTTTAAAAAAGGTCTCTATACTCCAGCCCATCCCGTAGATTCGTACGATTTCAGCGTCATCCAGAGTTACGTCCGTACTTAAAATGGCAAGCCATTCCCGTTGTGGGATGGTCAAACACCCGTGCCAGTAGTTCTGCCTTTTTACTCCGGTTCGGCTCAGAACGGAATCGTCGACGATGAACACCCGTACCCGATTCGATGAAATGAGCGATTCGAAATGGCGCACGATGCGAAGACTGAGCGTCTGCAAAAAGCGCCGCCAAGCATAAGAAGCTTGATTCAAAAAACGGTAGACGACATCTTTGCCGGGAAGATTCGCTCCGCGCTGGCTTTCAAGCATGCGAAACCAGTTTTTCCCCTCGAAGACCAGAGAGAAGACGATTTGAAAGACTGCGAGACTGGAAAGGCCAAACGACTTGGAAATTCCCGCATTTCGTAAGGATTTCCCGATTTGAAGAGTGACAAAAAGTTTGGAAATGCGAGACTGTTCAGACGGGGAACGTTGTGTAACATAAGAGTTACGCACCGTTCTTGTTGGCATGGTTGCTCGACACTTCCATGATACCAAACAAGCAAGGTGTTTTTTATCGATAAGGGATAAATACATTGAATTCTTCTTACAGCCCCAAGGGATTCAACTGATAACTAAGGTGAGAAAGTTGAGTAAATTATATTAAATATTTTACAATATTTCACTAAAGATGTATACTTAATACATTATTAAATAATTAATACATAATAAAGAAAATGAGGGAGGAATTAATTTTATGAAGAAAAAAAGTGCTTTTTTTGCGACATTATCTTTAGCTATGGCAACAACAGCGATGACTGCTTTTGCTTCACCAAGTACAACTCAGGAGAATGTAATTCCTGAATCTAGTGCAATAGAAAGTCCCATTAGTAATCCTTTTATCGAAGGTCACTTGATAACCCCATCTGTTATTGATACTTCCAACCCTATTGGCGATACCGTAACGGGAGGCTCAGTTGTACCAAAATACTTTACTATAAATGCGGGATATGGTCATATTAAACTTTTAATGAAAAACTATAGTAACCAATCAGTTACTGTTAGTTTAACACACAATTCTACTAGAATGGTATATTTTTCTAGAGTAATTGCTGGAAGCGGATCTCTAACATGGAAGAATTTTGAAGAAGGTTTCGAACAAGGCATGCGTGCTGGAGACTATACGCTTCAATGGAGTGGTGGCGGTAGTAACGTTAATGGAGAATTTTTTGGAAAAACTGGTTCATCCATTTCCGATGTTACAAATTAATTCAAGTTTTGCTGTTGAGAAAGCTCCCGATTCCCGGGGGCTTTTTTATGCACAAAAATATATAATGTTGTGCATCAGTCTCATCAAATACACTTTACTTCAGAGCCACACAGACAGATCAAGGAACATTTTTAATCAGCTGTAGGTACATTTGTTAGTATTAGGAAAGAATGAGCCTACAGCACCTGCTAGAGGTCGTCTGAGAGCGTTAAACTTAGTACATTTTCTAATAAGGTTATGAAAAGGCAACAGTCCGCTCACAGGCCGTCTGCCGGCGGCGCTGCTGCCTGTACCGCAACATTCCCTTGCTTTAATACGGAACCCATCTGCAAAGGTACCAACCCGCTTCACCCACAGACCATATAACCAAAAAGAAGCCAGAGCCCTCAGATATCTGAAGGTTCTGACTTCGCTACTAATAGTGTCCGTTGATCGGTACTTTGCCGATGTTGACAGGCCAGCAGAATATAGCGGGAAAAGACAATCGTCGTATGGCTAATGAGCAGATCGTAGGAGCGGCCCTGAAACTCTTTTTGCAGTCGCAGCAAGGACTTGGTGCACTTGAAGAAGACCTCGATGTCCCAACGAAGGCCATACGTCTGGATGATTTCAGGAGCGCTCAGCGTCCGATCGGTCAATAAAATGGCGAGCCACTCGTTTTTCTTGGAGCGAGGGCGGACAAAGATCACGACAACGGGAATGCCGGGAACGAGCTCTGTGTAATCTGACGTAACAGATGCCGATGGGTCCCCTGGACACGTAGGGCAGCCCGGTACAAACCTTTGAGATCCACTCGATGACCCTGGACGAGGTAGCGCTTGTTGTCGTTTTTCACCATGCCAATGACATGAAGGCCCCAGTCCACAATCCGCCCAATCAGGGGCGCATGAGTAAACCAACTGTCCATCAGGACGTAAGCGGCCGAAACCCCGGAAGCGATGGCGCGGTCCAGTAGCTCGGGAACCACCTGTGGGGCACTGAGCAAAGCCTCTTTCCGGCGTTTGTAGCCGCACGAACGCTTGTCGATGTCGGGATTCACGCTGGTCAAACCTGCTTTCACGGAACTCAATAAGGCAAAGTCCAAGGGGAGAAACGTATGGCTGTCCGACCAGCCCAAGGTCAGCATGCGAAAGCCTTTATAGTACGCGCCTGTGGCATGATCCTTGAAGCGCGCCAGAAGTTCCACGGCTTTGCTGCGGTTGCGCTCAAACATGGAATCGTCCACGATGAACACGGAGGTTCGGGTGAGAGAAGTCAGGGCTTCGACCCGCTGCACAGTGTCACTGCTGAGCAAAGACAAGAAGCGCCGCCAGGCGTATCCGCTATGATTGAGAAAGCGGTAGACCGTATCTTTGCCTGGAAAGGATTCGCCTTTGGCGCTCTCGAGCAGGCGAAACCAGTTTTTCTGGTGAAAGAGTAGGACAAACACCAGTTGAAACAGCTGTGAGCAGGAATAGCCGAACGATTTGCGAAATCCGGCTTGTCGCAGAAATTTCAGGACACCGAGTTCTTGAAAAGCAGGCTTTAGTTCAGCAGGCAGTTGTTCAAAGGGTACATTTTGTTTTATCATGGAAGGGACACCTCTTCTGTGGTTTGTGATTGTTCGTCACTCTCACTCTACCAAAGGAAGCGGTGTTTTTCTATGTTGGCAAGAATTGTACTTATCCGGCCTTAAATCCAGGCCTGGCTTGAAACCAAACCAATTTTCGCTCTGAGAAAGTTGAGGTGTAAAGTATACACAAACTGCCGGAACGGCAGGGCTAGCTTGGTAAACTTCTCTTCGGTAGAAGGGATTACCCAAGAATCCCCTTCCTCAAAGCATCCGTGAAGGGAGGGGAGTGTTCAATTCAATTCATTCGCGGCACGGAATCCCTTCTATTTGTAGCGACTTAGCGCGCCAATAATGATGTCCCACAGCCTCCCGTGATCAAGGCCGAGCGCAACCGTGGCATTGGGCGGCCTGCCCGTCACACCGTGAATATCGACCAGCGTCATGCCGTAGCTCAGCTCGCCTCTGGTCTCAACGGTTACGTTCAGGAAGCGGCAGTCAAACACCGACGGATCGATACAGTAAACGACGCTGCACACATCATGTACGGGCGGAGCATCGAAATCGAAGAATTCCTTATAGGTCTTTCCGAAAAAGGTGAGCAGCTCCCCGACGAATCCGGCGACCGGGTTAGCGATTGCCATGATCCGTTCGTTAATCTCCGGAGTCGCCAGCGCCTGATGAGTGGCATCCAGTCCGATCATCGTAACCGGAGCGCCGCTGCCGAACACCACCTGAGCGGCTTCCGCATCGGCCCAAATATTGAACTCCGCAGCCGGTGTCCAATTCCCGAACGTTCCGCCGCCCATCAGGACGATTTCCTGAATTTTAGGAACAATGCGCGGCTCCCTGCGGATCGCCATGGCAATATTGGTCAACGGCCCCACAGGAACGAGAGTAATATCGCCGCCCGACTCCATCAGCATTCGGATGATCAAATCAACGGCATGCTCTTCCGTCTCCCGAAGCAATGGATCAGGCAGAATGGGACCGTCCATCCCGGAGTCACCATGAATTTCCGAAGCGGCTTCCCTATCCCTCACCAGCGGACGGCCCGCGCCCCGGGCGACCGGCACCCCACTTAGTTTCGCAATTTCGCATACCTTGAGCGCATTAAGCGTTGTCTTCCCCAGTTCCGCGTTGCCGGCTACTGTAGTTATCGCGAGCAGCTCCAGACCGGGATGCGCGGCAGCGACCAAGATCGCTATCGCGTCGTCATGGCCCGGATCGCAATCGATAATTATTTTTCGCTTCATTATTCCGTCATCCTTTAACCGCTCCCGCGGTCATCCCGGCGGTCAGATATTTTTGCACAGAGAGATAGAAGAGGAGCGTGGGCACTAGAACGATGGTTAATCCCGCCATTTGCAGCGTATAGCTGCGGTTGTACTGACCGGCAAAGTTGGCCAGGCCAAGCGGAAGCGTCTTTAAGGCTCCATCGGTAATCAGCACCAGCGCGAAGGAAAATTCGTTCCAGTTATTCAGGAAATTAATGATGAAGGCTGTCGCCAGCGCAGGTGTCAGCATAGGAAGAATCAGCCGCCCGAAAATGCCCATTACGCTGCATCCATCCATGATCCCAGCCTCCTCCACTTCCTTCGGAAAGGCATTCATGAAACCGGCCAGGATAAATATCGTGATCGGGAGATTGAAAGCGGTATAGGGCAGCAGCAGGGTGAGCCGGTTATCCATCAAATTCAGACTGCGCATTTCAATGAACAAGGGAACGAGCGTCGCATGGATCGGGATCAGCATGCCAAAAGTGAAATAGACGAGCAGAAAGCCTTTGGATTTGAATTCAAACCGGCTTAGAAAGAATGCGGCCAAGGCTCCGACCAGCAGTGTAAGCACTACCGCAGACAGCGTAACGATAATACTGTTGATCAAATACGGACCCAGCTTTGCTACCTTCCAGGCTTCAATATAATTGCTCCATACCGGCTGCCGGGCTATTCCGAACGGATTCATGGTCAGCTCCTGTTCGGTTTTCAGCGAATTGAGAACCATCCACAGCAGAGGATAGATGTTGATTACAAGCAGCAGCAAGAGCACCAGGCGGTGGATCTGAGCCGAAAAGGGCCGTTTGGGTCGCAGTCGTTGTTCCATTTTAGAAGAATCACCTCTTCACAGATCGCAAAATGAACTGGCTTATAATAATCAGACCAAAGCTGATAATGATGATGGCTGTGGAAATTGCACTCCCATAACCGTACTTCATCGAGCTGAACGTCTGGGAAAACATATACGTAGCGCCCACTTCCGTAGAATGGCTGGGCCCTCCGTTAGTCATGATATAGATCAAATCGAACGCGCGAAGCGCTCCGCTTATGCATAGCACGACCGAAGCAAAAATGGTGTCCGCTATGATCGGCACCACGATATGCCAGGTTCTTTTTATACCGACGGCTCCATCCAGCTCCGCCGCTTCCAGCACTTCCGACGGCACATTTTGCAGCGCGGCCAGAAAGATGACCATGTACAGCCCGGTGTACTGCCAGACGACGACAATACACAGCACAAAGATAGCAAGCCCCGGATTGCCAAGCCAGTTCTGCGCCCAATGATCCAGGCCAACCGCCCGAAGCGCCGTATTGACAAGGCCAAACTGGTAATTGTAGAACATATTCCAGATCAGGGAAACAACAATGGTGGATATAACCACAGGCATGAAAAAGACCGTTCTGAAAATCCCATCTCTGCGGAACAGCTTTCCGCTCAGCATCATGGCCAGATACAAGCCAAGAGGGATTTCCCCCAGTACAGAAAAGAGCACGAAATAAAGATTGTTGCGGATAGATTGCCAAAAAACGCCGTCACCGATCAAATTGACGTAATTCTGAAGCCCGTGCCACTGCTTGGGGGAGAAACCGTCCCATTTGAAAAACGAGTAGTAGACAGAGCTCAGAATCGGATAGATTGAGAACATTGTGTATATGACCACAGCTGGAATGAGGCCGGCGGCTATGATCCATTTATGGCGAAGAAACATCTGCATATGCGGTACCTCCGATAGAATTGAAGGCGAAGAGCCCAAGGTTCAGCCCTCCGCCCGAAGAACATTATTGGCCCAATTCCTTCTGAAGTTCCTCCGCTACGGCCTCCGGAGTGCTTCCGCCTGGCGTAGTCAGTCCCTGAAGGCCGTTTTTGGTTGCCGTGACTACGGTGGCTGGCATCACGATGTCATATACCGGAGTAATTTCCTTAACACCCGCTAGTACGCCGGTCATCTCTTTGAACAGCGGATCGATATCCGCAGGCGCTTCCACATTGGCCGGAACCATGTTTCCATCCCGGATAATATTTTGGTAGGATTCTTCACTGTACATGAACTGCAAAAATTTCTCGGCTGCTGCCTTTTTAGCGTCATCCAGCTTCGCGTTCAAGACAACCCCCTGATTGGTCGCGCCCGGCATGGTGGACATGCTGCCCTTGCCTCCCTCGATTTGCGGGAATACGGCGAAGCCTACTTCTAAATCCGCAGCTTTGTCTTTGGAAATTTGCTTGGCCCCCCAGCTGCCGTCTATATACATAGCGGAATTCCCCGAGAGGAACAGGTTGGTGGCTTGGACATTGTCAATACTGTTAAGATCGACGTTAAAAGCTCCTATATCGGAAAGCTCCTTGATATCTTTCAGCGCGTTCATAAAATCCGGGTCGGTAAACTTCTGTTCTCCCGACTTGATTTTCGCATAAAGATCCGGCCCCGAGATTCTTTCATTAAGAGGTGAAAGGAGAGACGCCAGCAGGACGCTGCCGGTTTTATTGCCATAGGCTATTGGAGTAATATTTTTGGCCTTCAGATCCTTAACCATCGCTTTGAAAGCATCATACGTCGTCGGAAATTCGGTATACCCCGCATCCTTCATTATTTTTTTGTTGTAATAAATGACAGTAGCGTATGAAACCTCCCCTGGAATCCCGTACTGCTTGCCATCGACATTAAATTCTTTGATTTTCGAGGACGGTAAAAAGTCTTCCTTCCAGTTGCCCATCATATCGTCAATCGGCATCAGCGCGCCGGAACGGGCGATTTGTTCGAACATGGAGCCCCCGCCGATCATCAGAATCAAGTCAGGGAGGTTGCCCCCAGCCGCTGTCGTATTTAATTTGACTGGATAATCATTATAAGGAATGGTCTCAATATCCAGTTTGATATCCGGATTGGCCTTCTCGAAAGCCATTGCATTTTTATAATAGACGCCTGTAAACGGATCTGACTCCGACCAAGTTGTCATGAATGAAAGCACTACCTGCTTCTGCTCCGTATTTCCCGTATTTCCGGAGGCGGTGTTTGTATTGTTCGATTGGCCGCAAGCCGATAGGACTCCGATCATCGCAGTCACCAGCAAATACACCCAGAATGTCTTAGCCCATTTCATCTTCATTAACAAGCCTCCTAATTTTGTTTAGCAAGCAACGACGACTGAATCTGACCCTTCGTTCGACCCTTCCCCCTTTTGTATAAAAATTAGGCTGACCCCTTAGCTCCGCTTTATGTCAGTTAACTTTATGTCAGTTAAACTAACCTGGAAATCAAGCTTGTCAGAATTAATCACACCTTAGCATTCTTTCATTTTCCGAGACATTAGACAGTATGTAAAAAGGCTATTAATTAAATTTTGCGATAATAAAATTGTAAATAGTTTATGTGGCAGCAGCGGAGTTATTTGGATATTTATCCGAAAAAACGCATAGAGCCGCCACAATTAATGTGACGGCTCTATGTGAACTTGATGTTCGCACCGATTAGTGCGTATTTCATTTGGAACTCTTCGTTGGGGCTACTGCATCAAGCGGATGTTTAGCTTCCCTTGGCTTTACAAGGGGGGGCTGTACGCGTCAGGAGGGTTAAAATTCGGAACCCCGCACCTTAGCGTACACCTTAGTATCGCCCAGCTCTCCGTTCTCCGCCAGCCGGGTGTTTCGCAGAATACCCTCCAGCGTATAGCCTGTACGTTCCGCCACCGCCGCGCTTTTAACATTCTTCGCATTGCAGCGGATCTCGATCCGGTTCGCCGCAAGTTCGCGGATGGCGAAATCCGTAATTCCGTTCACCGCCTCCGTGATATATCCGTTCCCCGCGCAGGAAGTCCTGATCCAGTAGCCGATCTCGAAGCTTCGCACATCCCAATCGATCCGGTGCAGGCCGCTGCTGCCGATGAACTTACCCGTATGCTTATCAAATAGGCGAAGGTGCAGATTCGAGCGGTTCAGAAACTCAAGCCGCGTCTGCCGGGTGAAGGCTTCCGACTCTTCCAGGGTGGGAGCCTTTCTGGCAAAAGGCAGCCACGGACGCAGCTCCTCCAGGCTTTCTAAGATCGCTTCATTCATCGCGGCTCCGTCTCCCCACAGCGGGGCGCGGATCAGCAGCCTCTCCATCTCTAAACTCTCGGGAAAAGAAATCATAATCGGGTCGATTACATTCTTCAAGGCTTGTCATCTCCAACGTCTTCGGATTTTACAGGTTATCTTCCCAAGCTGATCCGCATCCCTGTACGCGCCAGCTCCACATTGCCCGGCAAGTCATAAGCCTTCCTCAGATCCACATCATGGGACATATGCGTATATATAGCGCGGCGCGGCTGCACATCCGCAAGAAGCACCGCCGCCTCGGTCATATCATAGACGGAACGGGTCGACAGCTCAGCTTCCTCATAGTAAAAGCTTGTACCCAGCACAAGCAGATCCGCTTCCCGCATTAACCGGGTCTCCTCATCCCTTAAGGAAATCGAATCCGGACAGTATACCCAGGCATAGCCTTCCTTTTCCAGCCGAAAAGCGTAAGAGTAGCCGTTCTTGCCGTGATTTACCCTCCAGGTAGCGATTTGCCAGCCATCCAGCATGATCCCTTCATCAAGAGGCATCAGCTCGATATGGCTGCCCAGCCACGGATACTGCCGCAAAATTACAGGGATGACCTCCGCCGGCGCATACAGCTCGCCCTTGATCCCCGTCCAGCGGCAGGCATCCGCCCATTCCGGCAGACCGCCGATATGGTCGAAGTGGCCATGGGTCACCAGCAGCCTGCGCATGACCCGGATGCCGAGGCTCTCCATCTGCCGCCGCCAGTCCGGTCCGCAGTCGATTACGAAGAAATCATCCCCGCTGTCCACCAGTACGGAGGACCGCAGCCGCGCGTTCGTTCCGCTTGTTCTCGCTTCTTCGCATACCGAACAGCCGCAGTATACTCTTGGCGTGCCCATGGCGTCGCCCGTACCTAGGAACATCAATGTATCCATTCTCCACTCCCCCTTCTATCCTCGTCAAGAAAGTACAACCTTCTAAATTATTATAAAATAGGAAAGCACTATCTGCATAATAGGAATGTAAATCTCTGCAAATCAATGCTTTATCAGCCAGAAAAAAAAGCAGACCGCCTCTCTGAAAGACAGTCTGCTGAAGCTTAATTAAATCCCCGCAAGCACCTGATACCATACGCCCCGTTTCGAATACAGCGTGCTGCGCACCTTGTCCCAGCCACCCAGGTAGCTGATATCGAATAACCCTTGGGGAACAGGGAAACGACTCTTGTTCGCCTCGTACACTTCTTGGTCTACGGGCCGGAATCCGTGCTTGGCGAAGATCTCCTGCGCCTCAGGCGTCAGCAGGAAGTTCACGAAAGCCTCTGCGGCCTCCCGTGTTCCATGCTTATCTGCGTATTTATCGACCACCGCCGCCGGATTCTCGATCAGAATCGTATCCTTGGGTATGACCACCTCATACTTCACGCCCTGCGCAATCCGCGCCAGCAGTTCATTCTCATAGGTTACGATAACATCACCCACGCCATACTCGAACGCAGCCATCGATGCGCGTCCGCTCTTATCCAGCGACTCCACATTGGCGTGTACGCTTGTCAGAAAGCTTTTGGCTGCCGCCGGGTCCTTAACCCCTTCCTTCTCCTCCGACTGCTTCAATCCCGCGCCGTAGATTGCGTTAATATCCCACTGCGCGCCGCCCGACGTCTTCGGATTAGGGTACAGCACTTTGATGCCCGGTTTGGTCAAATCGGCAAAATTCTTAATTCCCTTCGGGTTGCCTTCACGCGTACCGATCACGACAATCGAACGCGTCACCATGCCGCCCTCGCCCCGTTCCTTCCAGGATGGTTTCACCAGCCCAGCGTCAACGAGCTTGTCGACATCGCCTTCCATCGCGAGAAGCGTCACATCGGCCTCGAACCCGCCGGCAATCGCCCGGGCCTGAGTTCCCGAAGCTTCGTATGATTGCTGGAACGTTATCGTATGTCCGGTCTCCGCCTTCCACTTCTCCGCGAACAGCGGCAATATCTCCTCAACCGCGTCCTTTGCCACACTGTAAGAACCAATTACGAGAGTCATATCACTTGTTGACTTTGAGTCCGCCGTGCGGTTCCCTTCGCTTCCGCAGCCGGAGATCGTCAGCGCCAGCAGCAATACGGCAAGCCATCCGTGCAGTTGTCTGCTCCTTATGAAATGCTTCATCCCAAGCCTCATTCCTGAAAAAATACCCACAAAGTGATCCCGGCGCTTTCAAAGCTCACCGATGATTACATTGCGGGGGGAATTCTTATATTTAAATGTAGACCGGCATCGGGTCTTCCTTCAGGCTATTCTCCTGAATCCAGCTGCGCTCGTCGTTGAACAGGTATGCGCGGTGCACCAGCACGGCAATCTCCTGCCCCACCTGCAGCGTCTCCTTCTCCAGTGAACGGTAGGTGACCAGCTTGTGGCCGTTCACTTCCACTTCGACCAGCCATTCGCTGCCCCGGAATTGCAGATGCTTGACGATTCCCTTCTCCGTGGCAGAAGCCACGTCGAACTCCTCGCGGTCACCGACCTCGATGTACTCGGGACGGATCAGCGCCTTGGTAGGCTGGCTGCCCTCAGCAGGCTTGAACCCTTTCAGTTCAGCAGCGTTCTCGATCAGAGTCGATTCCCCGATAAAGGTCGCCACGAACGTCGTCTTCGGCTCCTTGTAAATATCCCATGGCGTGCCCTTCTGTTCCAGACGGCCCTGGTTAATAATCATAATTTCGTCAGCGACTTCGATTGCCTCATCCTGGTCATGCGTCACGAATATCGAAGTGATTCCGACGCGTTCGATCAGTTCCCGCAGCCAGGAACGGAGCTCTTGACGAATCTTGGCGTCGATCGCAGCGAACGGCTCGTCTAGCAGCAGCAGCTGCGGCTCCGGCGCAAGCGCCCGGGCGAACGCCACCCGCTGGCGCTGTCCGCCGGACAGCTGCTGTGGATACCGCTTCTCGAAGCCTTTAAGCCCCGTCAGCTCCACGAGTTCCATCACACGGTCGCGGATGAAGCTTTTATTCGCTTTTTTCACCTTAAGCCCGAAGGCAATATTATCGAATACTGTCATATGCTTGAAAAGCGCGTAATTCTGGAACACGAAGCCAATCCCGCGTTCCTGCGGCGGCAGATTGTTGACTACCTGACCATGGAAGACAATTTCGCCGGCATCCGGCGTTTCAAGGCCTGCCAGCATCCGCAGGATCGACGTTTTGCCGCCGCCGCTCGGGCCAAGCAGTCCAATTAAATGGCCTTTCGTAATTTCAAAGTTGACATCCTTTACTGCATGAAAATTGCCAAAATGCTTGTTCAGACCGCGTACTTCCACGTGCATGATTAACGCACTTCCTTTCTTTTCTTGCTCCATTCCATGAGCAGTAGAAGTCCTACCGAAAAAGCGGCCAACACCAGCGCGACGCCGCCCGCCGCCGTTACATTAAAGTTCTCGACATCCTGGTAAACCAGCGTCGTCGCGGTTTGGGTCTTGTTCATAATATTGCCCGAGACAACCAGCACGGCCCCGAATTCGCCCAGTGAGCGGGCGACTGTAAGAATGACGCCGTAGATTACCGCCCATTGGATCGAAGGCCAGGTTACCTTCCAGAAGGTCGTCCACCCATACGCTCCTAGCGTTGAGGCTGCTTCCTCCTGCTGGCCGCCGATCTCCTGCAGAACGGGCATCACTTCCCTGACCATCAATGGAAAGGTGACGAACAGGGTAGCGATGACCATTCCAGGGAAGGCATAGACGATATTGAAGCCAATATGTTCAAACACCGCCCCAAGCGCGCTGTCCGGACCGAGCAGCAGGACGATCATCAATCCGCCGATGACAGGCGATACCGCATACGGCAGATCGACAATACTGTTGAGCAGGCTCTTCAGCCGGGGGCTGAGCCACTCGGCCCGAACCAGATACAGAGCAGTCATAATACCGAACAATGTGTTCAGCACCGTTACCGCGATAACAACCAGAGCGGTCATCATCAGCGCATGCAGCGCCTCCGGCCTCGTCAGCGCCTCCCAGAATCCGGAAAGCCCCTGGCTGAAGGCTCCCGTAATCATCTTGCCCAGGGGAGCGGCTATCAGCAGAAAGAAAACGATATATGTCAGTCCAATCCACAGCCGTCTCATCGTCTTTTCCCCCTCATCTGTGCCACATTGATCAGCCAGAGGATCAGGAACGACAAGGTCAGCAAAATGATGGATACGGCTGCGGCGCCCGTCCCGTTATCGCTCTCCACCTCTCCGTAGATGAAGACCGACGACACGAGCGTGCGTCCCGGGATATTTCCCGCTACCAGTACGACCGCCCCAAATTCAGCCAGCGCTCTGGAGAAGGCAAGCATGCCGCCTCCGATCATGCCAGGCGCCATCGCCGGTAAAATAACCTGCCGGAATACCCGGATGCCCTTAGCTCCCATCGTGTAGGCCGCCTCTTCCTCGGAAGGGTCAAGCTCTTCCAGCAGCGGTTGTACCGCCCGAATCACAAAAGGGAACGTTACGAAGACCATCGCAATTACAATGGCTGGCGGGTGGAAGACGATTTCGATTCCCAGTGATTTCGCAGCTCCTCCGATCAGGCTCCCCGGTCCAAGCAGCAGCAGAATCATCAGTCCGCCAACGGCAGTCGGCAGAGCGAACGGCAGATCGACCATACTGTTCAGCAGCGGCCTGCCGGGAAATTTGTAGCGGACCAGCACCCAAGCGATAATCGTGCCCAAGGCGACATTGATAATGGCGGCAATAAGCGCCAGTTGAAGCGTGAGCAGCACAGATCGCCAGGCAATCGGGTCAGTTACGCTTTCGACAAAATTTGTGAAACCAAGCGAAAATGAGTTGTAGTAGACGCCGAGAATCGGAAGCACGATTAATACGACAAAATACAGCAAAATCGTGGATCGGAATCCCCAGGTCCATCCCTTGTGTCTTAGCAGCGAATTCAACAGTTATGTCCTCCTACCTCCGGTTGACTGGTCGGTATACTAGCCATTTGCCGATATATAATTCCTATTAATATACTAGGTTTAATAATTATCACTACTTTACCACTGACCTCTTGCCATCGTCAATTACTTTTGCGCTATTTTAGGTTAAAATAGTTCCTGAAAGGGCTTGAAACCGATTAAGAAAGGGGAAGCCGCCATGCTTCATACGTTCGAGATTTCAACAAGCAAGCGGGATGAACTGCGTGATATCACCAGAGAGGTTATTTCTTATGTAAGAAAAAGCGGCGTGCAAAACGGAATAGCGGTTGTATATTGCCCCCACACAACCTCCGGCATTGCAATTAACGAGAACGCAGACCCCGACGTGAAGCATGATGTGCTGATGCGTCTGGACGAGGTATATCCTTGGGAGCATCCAAAGTACCGTCATGCGGAAGGCAATACGGCGTCGCATCTCAAATCGATTACAGCCGGACCGTCCCAGAGCATCATCATCCATGAAGGGGAGCTGCTGCTTGGACGGTGGCAGGGTATTTATTTTTGCGAGTTCGACGGACCAAGACGCCGGCAGTATTATGTGAAAATCATTGAAGGGTAGTTTCCGGTTTCCGGGCACAAGTAAAAGGCCGCTTTCGGAGCAAGACGCCGAATCGGTCTTTTACTTGTCTGGCAACTTTTGCTTTTACAGGGCAGAGGAGCACTCGATTACCAATGCACAGCCGTAAAGCGCAAAAGGAAAAAAATATACTTTACAAACTGCGGCACAGCACCCGGACATGCGATAAAGCCGCCGATTTCACATCATCAAACTTGATTCGGTCCTGAATGTAGTAAGAGATAAATCCGTGGGCAGACAGGAACAGAGTCAGCGGCACATTCTGCCAATCTTCCGGCACATAGCCCTCTTCTTTAAGATAGCGGCGCACCATGCCGGAGAACAGATCGAAACATTTCCCCTGTTCTGCCCGACAATAAGCCAGCAGTTCCTCGTCACGGATCATGAACATAATTTCGTATTGATATGGATGGTCCAGCCCGAAGCGGATAAATTCCAGCATCAGCTGTTCCACTTTGCCTACCCCTTCTTCCGGAGGTCTGTTCATCGCCTCGCTGAGCAGCGTTGCTACATGATTGAAATCATCAACCACAATGGCATAGAACAGCTCCGCTTTTTCCTTGAAGTGATAATAAAGCGATCCATGGCTGTATCCCAAATGTTGACCTATGCTGCGCATGGAGATGGCCCGATAACCCTTCGTAATGAAAAGGTGCCTTGCCGCCTCCAGAATCCTTTCCCTCGACAACTCCTGTTCCACTGCTCTTCTAGCCATAAATTTTATTCCCCTTCGCTGTAGTAAAGCTGTCTGCCCTCCGTTACAACCGCTTGTCCCTGGGTCAAATCCGTTATCCATGCCTTGAAGGCATCGGCTTCTTCATTCCGCGGCAGGCATGTCAGCTTGACCTTGTCGGTGAACTCCGTTTCGCCGGTCTTAGTCCCCCGGCCCCTCAGTTCATTCTCGACCTTACCGAGCCAGGTATAGTCCAATTCCACAAATACTTCACGGCGTAGAACGCGGGTGATGACTTCGCCGGCTTCAAGCGCCAGTACGGCGCCGTCCGTGTAGGCCCGAATCAGACCTCCCGCTCCAAGCAAGATTCCTCCGAAGTAACGTGTAACGACTATTGCCGCATTTTTGATACCTTGGTTTCGAATGACTTCCAGAATCGGCTTCCCAGCCGTACCGCTCGGTTCCCCGTCGTCAGACTGCTTCTGAATTTCGTCCCGTTCCCCAATCATATACGCGGAACAGTTATGCGTGGCATCCCAATGCTTCTTCTTAATGTCTTCAATAAATCGAACCGCTTCTTCCTCCGTCTCAACCGGCATGACATGTCCGATAAAACGAGACTTGCGGATAACGATTTCCTTGGAACCGGAAGACCGCACCGTCCGGTATTGTTCCAGCATTATTCATTCAGTCCTTATTCGCTGTGATCTTGAGATATACGAGGAGCAGCCCGCGGTATTGGATTACCTCTGGACTGCTCCCTGGTGAATTACTGTAGTGTGTTATGAGGTGAGAAGCTGCAATCTACTCGGTAAGTCTAGCTTCGAGCTCCGCTTTTTCCTTTTCATAGCCCGGCTTGCCGAGCAGCGCGAACATATTCTTCTTGTACGCTTCTACGCCCGGTTGGTCGAACGGGTTGACGCCGAGCAGGTATCCGCTGATACCGCAGGCTTTTTCAAAGAAGTATACGAGATAGCCAAAGCTGTAAGGCGTTTGATCCGGGATGGTGACCACCAGATTCGGAACTTGCCCGTCCGTATGCGCGAGCAGTGTACCTTGGAACGCCTTCTTGTTCACGAAGTCCACGGTTTGCCCTGCAAGGAAGTTGAGTCCGTCCAGATCATCCGGATCGCTCTCGATTGTAATATGTTCCCGAACTTGATCCACTTGGATAACCGTTTCAAAAATGTTGCGGTTGCCCTCCTGGATGAATTGTCCCATCGAGTGCAGGTCTGTCGAGAAATCCACGGAGGAAGGATAAATGCCTTTGAAGTCCTTGCCTTCACTCTCGCCGAATAATTGCTTCCACCATTCCGATACGTAGTGCAGGGAAGGCTCGTAGTTTACGAGAATTTCCGTCGTCTTGCCTTTGCGGTAAAGCGCGTTGCGGACGGCGGCGTATTGATAGCTCTGGTTCGTTGCTACATCCGGATTGTTGAACTCGTCAGCGGCTGCGGCTGCGCCCTTCATCATTTCTTCAATGTCGATGCCGGCAGCGGCAATCGGCAGCAGACCAACGGGAGTCAGTACGGAATAACGTCCGCCCACATCGTCCGGAATAATGAACGACTCATATCCCTCTTCGTTAGCGAGTGTCTTGAGCGCGCCTCTTGCCTTGTCGGTTGTGGCGTAGATCCGCTTGCGAGCTTCTTCCTTGCCATATTTCTTCTCAAGCTCAGCACGGAATACCCGGAAAGCAATCGCAGGCTCGGTCGTCGTGCCGGACTTGGAAATGACGTTAACGGAGAAATCCTTGCCTTCAAGAAGCTGAATCAAATGGGTGAGATAAGTGGAGCTGATATTGTTTCCTGCAAAATAAATCTCAGGCGTCTTCCGCTTGCCCTTCTCCAAATTGTTATAGAAAGAATGGGTCAGCGATTCAATCGCTGCGCGGGCTCCCAGGTAAGAGCCGCCGATGCCGATAACGATCAGCACATCGGAGTCGCTCTGAATCTTCTTAGCGGCCGCCTGAATGCGGGCGAACTCTTCTTTATCATAATCATGCGGAAGATCAATCCATCCGGTATAATCGGAGCCTGTGCCGGTCTTGGTATGCAGTTGCTCATGGGCCAATTTGATCGGCGCTGCAAAATAGTCGATTTCGTGCTGGTTAATAAAGGACAGGGCTTTGCTGTAATCAAAACTGATTTTTTTGGACATCGGTAACGGTACCCTCCTGTTTCTCTTTCGATTTGACACGAATTGTAACAACTTTATAATAGGATACTTTAATTTCACTGGGCTGGCAAGGTCCTATGGCACAGGCAAAAGTATCAATTTGAATAACACCGGAACCCGGGCGGAAGCGTTTCCCTTGCAGGAGCGGCTTTTTCAAGTTGGAACCTCTCTCCAGCTCGTGCTAAAATGAAAAAGATTAGGCTGGAAGTCCGGGGGGAAATACTGATTTCAGAACAGGTCTAGTCCTTCTAGTCCTTCTTCCGTAGTTATTTCCGTTCTTCTGCTACCTCTAATAGCAAAGGTGTGAAATTTTATGAAACAAATCGGATTTATCGGGCTCGGAACGATGGGGGAGCCTATGGCTTCCAATCTGCTGCGAGGCGGATTTCAACTGACGGTGTATAACCGCACGGCTTCGAAATGCGATCCTCTGGTGAAAGAGGGCGCAACAGCCGCAGCCACTCCGCAAGACGCTTCGGAAGGCAAGGATGTTATTATTACCATGGTCAGCAATGACGATTCGATCCGCGAGATCTTTTATGGTCCGGAAGGCATTCTGGAAGCTCTGAAGCCGGGCGCGGTGGTGATTGATTCCAGCACCATCTCTCCCGGGCTTGTAAAAGAAGTTGCGGCTGCCGTCGAAAGCAAGGGCGGGCATTTCCTTGACGCTCCGGTAACCGGCAGCAAGCCTGGCGCGGTGGAAGGCACGCTCGTCTTCATGGTCGGCGGCAGCGCCGATATAATTGAAGCAAACCGCGATGTATTTGACGCAATGGGCAAGCTCCTGCTGCATATGGGCGATAACGGCAGCGGCGCGGCGGCGAAGCTGGCCCACAACGCGATGGTCGGCATCCATAATATTGCGCTTGCCGAAGGCTTCTCCATCGCGGTGAAGTCCGGCGTGCCGGCAGATAAATTCCTGGAGCTGATACGGAACGGGTCGGCCGGAAGCAAGCAGGTTGAACTGAAGGGCCGCAAAATTATCGAGGGCGACTTCAGCAACCAGTTCTCCCTGGCGCTCATGCTGAAGGACCTGAAGCTCGCATCGGCGCTGAGCGATGTGAGTGGCGTGCCTACTCCGGCGCTGGAATTGGCCAAAAGCTTATTCCAGTCGGGCTACTCCCAGGGATACGGCGAAGAGGACCTCTCGGCCGTCGTCAAAACCTATGAAGCCTGGATCGGCAAAAAAATAGGCGAACAAGCGTAAAAAGCTTCCGAAATCATTCTAGATAAAGCACAGACTGCCTCTATGCAGCATTTCGATCTGCACAGAGGCAGTCTGTTTTTTGTATCCTTTCGATTTAGGAATACCCCCAAGCCGGAACGTTTAATTTACTTGCTTGCAGATTTCAGGGAAACCGGCATCTGCTCCACCGAGATGCCTTCAGCGCTAGCGGCAGGCGGCTGTACAGGCGCTGGCGAGGCTGCCGGCGTCATCTCCGGCGCCGGGCTATCCGGCTCGGCGCTCTCAGGCGCAGCGGATGCTCCCGCCTCCGCATTGTCCTGTCCTGTGGATTCCACAGGCCACCGAAGAACTGCTTCACGGCCGTCGATCCACCATTTTCCTTCTCCTGAAGCGACCCGCAGCCATGTGCCGAACCGGCCTGTCACTTTAACACTTCGCTGAGACACAAAGGCCACCTTCGGTGCAAAAGCATCCGGATATTTGCGCAGCGCGGTTTTTAGCTTGATATCGGCTTCTGCATCAATCTCTTCCACAATACCGAAATGTCCGGGAGCGGGATGAATCCACCCGGCACCGCTTTCCGTCTGGATGCGGTACCAGTCGCCTTTGCGCGCAAGCGTCAACACTTCCTGCGGAGCGATAACGGAAGAAGATACGGCTGCCCCCGCCCCCGGATATACCGGCGTTTCTGTAAGCAGGCTCATTTTTCGATTAAGAATCTGAACACTCTGCCGCTTCAGCCAAAGTTTGTAAGCCTGCGAAGCCGTATACAATGGAACCCGCCTGTTCTCGGCCCATATATTCCCGAAAGCGCTCAGCGGCAGGCTGCCCTCTCCCGCGTACTTTCCGATTTCAATGGTAAATCCCGGGCGCCCGAACTCCTGAATGAACCAGTCTTTATAGCCTCCTCCCGAGGGATTCTTTTCCGGCCGGACAAGACTGTATCCCGTTAACCGTGCCAGCGAGGTGGCGATCTCCCGGTCGCGCGGCAGATTCGCGGGAAGTGTATGAAAATTCCAGAAAATAATTCCGCCGGAGCTATGGTAAGAAACCGTGATGTCCGGATCGATTTTATAGGTAAAATCCATCATCATTTTCACTTCAGGCGCCTGAACAGGCTTTATCCCTCTGTAATTTTGATAGTTGGGGAAATTGACGGCATTTGTCATCGTGCTCCAATTCGCCGGGTACTGGCGGTTCAGGTCGAGCCCCTGCATATTGGCCTTCCACCGAATAAAGTTGGCGCTGCCTCTGTTATAGCGCTTCAGCAATGCGGCTGTTTCTTTCGGCAAACCGACAGTACCCTGCTGGGAAAGGGTTACCCCGTCCGGATTGACCATCGGTACGATCCAGATGCTGACATGGTCCAGAATCTCCCTGACATCATAAGGTCCGACCGGTTTGTCGAGATCGTAGCTTTGAGCGTATGTATCGATCATTTTCATCAGCAGCGTGGTCGTCATCCATTCCCGGGCGTGATGAGAACCGTTCAGGAACAGCACAGACTCCCCGCGGCCAAGCTTTACAGCCCATAATTCTCTTCCGTAAGCGGTCTTGCCCAAGGTCTGAACGGACACCAGGTCGGGATAGGCGGCAGCCAATTTTTCAATATCCCGCTGCATAATGGAATAGGAATAGACTTGTTTCCGGATTTACGATATCGGCCTGGGCCTGAGCCCTGCCGGGCTGAAAGATAAATACAAGCAGCAGTAAAATCTGGCATAGAATAATAGAATAACGGATTGACTTGGACGACATTAGTTTCAGCGTTTCCAGCCCCTTAGATCGATGTATGAATCTATCATTATATTCATCGTCTCCGGGCTGATATTTTTGAATATTTGAATATAGCATCTTTGCCTTCACATCCAAAGAGCCATGGGAAGCAGTAGATCCTGTGGGACTCTCGCCTTTTTGAAAAAAAGAAAAGCCCCGCATTTAAGCGGAGCTTCACGAGTTTCACTATGCAATTTACAGGTTCGGGTAAGAACAGCAGTAATCCGTAACTGTGAATACTTCCAGCGAAAATTTCGAATTGCCTGGCACATGGAAGGTTTCCGCGCCGTCAATCTCCTGCCAAACTTCCGAACCAGGCAGCAATACTTTGAGCTTTCCGGACAGAATCTCCATCTTTTCCGGTCCGTCCGTGCCGAACTCGTACACGCCTGGAAGCATGATGCCAAGAGTAACCTTGAGGCCGTCCTCCAGAATCACCGTACGGCTGGTTACTTTTCCATCATAGTAAACATTGGCTGCTTTTTGAATGGTTGCATTGTTGAATTGACTCATCTCTTTTTTCTTCCCCCTTGAATTCCCGGTTATCCCAACATTATTCTACAGCAAAGCCTTCACGCGGTTAACGACATTTTCCACAGTGAAACCATATTCTTTGATAACTGTGTCACCAGGTGCGGAAGCGCCAAACGTTGTGATGCCGAGAATATCGCCTTGGTCGCCGACATAGCGTTCCCAACCGAAGGTTTGAGCCATTTCGATCGCAAGACGCGCTTTGACATCCGGCAGGATGACGGAGTCGCGGTATGCCTTGTCCTGCTTCTCGAACAGATCCCAGCTTGGAAGGCTGATTACGCGGACGTCAATACCTTCTTCGGCCAGAGCCGCTTGGGCTTTAACAGCAAGTTGCACTTCCGAACCTGTAGCAATGATTTGCGCCTGAGGTTTACCGTTCTTGGCATCCGAGACTACATAGCCGCCGCGTTTGATGTTCTCGCGGACACCCTCTACCGTACCGGACAGAATCGGCAGGTTCTGGCGGGTAAGCACGAGCGCTACCGGATTCTCCTTGTTCTCCACCGCATAGGCCCATGCAGCGGACGTTTCGTTCGCATCGGCCGGACGGATAACGGTAAGCCCCGGAATGATGCGCAGAGATGCCAATTGCTCGATCGGCTCATGCGTAGGTCCGTCTTCGCCGACGGCGATGCTGTCATGAGTTAGCACGTAAGTAACCGGTAGCTTCATAATGGCAGCCAAACGAACCGCCGGACGCAGATAATCAGTAAACACGAAGAATGTGCCGCCGAATACTTTGAGTCCGGTATGCAGCGCAATGCCGTTCATGGCCGCCGCCATACCGAATTCGCGGACGCCAAAATAAATATTGCGGCCGTCGTAAGATTCTGGCGTGAAGGAAGCCAGGCCGTTGAGGTGGGTCATTGTGGAGCTTTCCAGGTCGGCGGAACCGCCGAACAGCTGCGGCACGCCAGCAGCCAGACCGTTCAGGGCATTACCCGAAGCCACGCGGGTGGATACGGCTTTGTCCTCTGCTTTGTATAGCGGCAGCTTGGCGTCCCAACCTTCCGGAAGATCGCCGCTCAGCACCGTTTCAAGCTGTGCCGCCAGTTCCGGATAAGCCTTCTTGTACGCCGCGAATTTCTCGTCCCATGCCTGGTTGGCGGCAACGCCTTTTCCCTTTACTTCGGCAAAAAGGGCGCGAACTTCTTCCGGTACATAGAAATCCTCTTCATATACCCATTTGTAGAACTCTTTGGTAAGCTTCGCTTCTTCGGCGCCGAGCGGAGAACCGTGCGTTCCGCCGTGTCCGCCTTTGCCCTGCTTGTTCGGGCTGCCGTAGCCGATCACGGTCTTCACTTCAATAAGTGTAGGCTTGTCCGTGACTGCTTGTGCTTCCTCAATCGCCTTGCCGATTGCCGGAAGATCATTGCCGTCTTCCACGCGAAGTACATTCCAGCCATAAGCCTCAAAACGCTTGGCAACATTTTCGGAGAATGCGAGGTTCAGCTCGCCGTCAAGCGAAATGTCGTTCGAATCATACAGCACAATCAATTTGCCAAGCTTAAGATGACCTGCAAGCGAAGCAGCTTCTGAGGAAATCCCTTCCATTAAGTCGCCGTCGCCGCAAATCGCGTAAGTGTAGTGGTCGATAACATTATATTGATCTTTATTGTACGTAGCGGAGAGCTGCGCTTCCGCGATCGCCATCCCGACAGCCATCGCGATGCCTTGTCCGAGCGGACCCGTCGTAGCATCAACACCTGCCGTATGGCCGAATTCCGGGTGACCGGGAGTGAGACTTCCCCATTGACGGAACTGCTTTAGTTCTTCCATCGGGAGATCGTAACCACTGAGATGCAGCAGGCTGTACAGCAGCATGGAGCCATGGCCGGCAGATAAGACGAACCGGTCGCGGTTGGCCCACGTCGGATGCTCCGGGTTGTGATTCATCGTCTTCGCGAAGAGCTGATAGCCCATCGGAGCGGAACCCATCGGCATACCGGGATGGCCGGATTTCGCTTTTTCAATCGCGTCAATGGCCAGTGTACGAACCGTCGTAATCGCCAGGTTGTCGACCGCAGAGTTTTCATCCTTGTGGATCGCTTGCTCTTTTGCCTGTTGTTCAGTCATTCAAATTGTCCTCCTCTATAAACCTCAAGAATGTCATTTTGACTATTATTGTATCACTAAAGTGGAAGCATTTCCAATGTTTTTGCCTGCTGGACGCTCCAACATTTAAGTTTCGCAACTTGAATTCTTTTTTATACGGTGACCGGCGCAGGCTGATACAGATCATGAGGAGTACCCTACTTAACCCGGTGGCTGCGGAAATACTGGCTCCAATTCTCCGAGATGATAACCGTCACTTTATCGATCTTCGTGTTGTATTCGTTTTTAGCCGTAAAGGTGAAGGTCAAAGGCCCATCCGGCAAATATTCAAAAGAAGGGTCATAGAGCTCCCCCGTCCAAAAGGTCTTGTCGCTATCCGAAGGACTAAGCTGCGCCGTAAATCCGCCATCCATCGTTACGTCAATCGTATCCGGCAACCCGGTCGCGTCCGCCTGTAGTACGAATTTCTCACCAGCCCAAAATATATTATAACCACGCGGCAGCTCTGTGTCTCCCGATATCTTTAAATTGTAGCTCTGCCGGTTGGCATTCCACTCCGCGGTATGCTTCACGCCGCCTTTTACACTCAGCAGATTGACCATAAAATATTTACGTAGTGAGGCGGCGCTCCAATCAAAGCCATCGAAAGCCTCGACCTCTGCCGCATACTTATGGTTCTCCACTAAAGCGCCTGCCGGTACGGTCCATTGCTTCTGACTTGACGCTTGATCCCCGGACTGAACGACGATACTGCCGGTTGCCGCATCCAGTATACTCACCCTGTACCGCTGCTGCTCATCGCCGTCCTCATCGGAATAGCTCCATTTCATAATCGGCGTCATCGTGCTGGCAATGGTCGGCTTGGCTGCCGTGTCGCTGGTTGGAAAAGTGAGATTCACCATAGGAAGCCGATTTTTTACGATGAATGCACGAGAGACTTCCCGCCATAAGCCCAGAGAGTCCGTCACCACCTGGCGGATCGTAAACGTGTCGTTGGTCGTGAATTGTTTCGTAAAGCTGTCGGATGTGCTGATTAAGCCTTCGGTTCCCCCACTCGGTTTGAGATAATATTTATAGGTCAGACTGTCACCCTTCGGCTGATCATCGTCATGAGCCGTGCTTGTAATTTGCAAGACATCGGTCCGGTAAATCGGCGTTTGCGTCGCATCCTTTCCTGTGTCCGTTACTAATGAGAAGCCCGGAACCGGAGGGTTATCAATGATGAAAGCTTTTTCGTTGGATATGTCAGACCAGTTATTCTTTGAAAAAGCCCGCCCCTGTACGGAATAGAATAGGAACCGTTCAAACGATTGATCCGGCATTTTTAATTGACGTGTGCCGCCCGTAGCGTCCGTATTCTCTACACTTTTGGCAAGCAGCCCGTCCTTCGTGAAAAATTCCAACCGGTACTTTTCCTGTGCATCATTCTCCGGATCGGCATAGATCCACTTGATGAGCGGATCGCCCGCTTGCTCCGCGTCGATAATAGACGGGTTATCCGTTGTTCCGGCTGGGGCCGTCAGCGTCATGGAGGGTGGCTGATTCACTTTTACATTTACAATTAAAGTGGCCACATTGGATTTATCGCCTACCTGATCTACCACCCAATGTTCCAGTGTATAAACTCCTGTCTGCGCAAAAGAAACATTTATATTGGCTGTTTTGTACATTTTCATGCTGCCGTCCGCATCGGTTACCCGCCAATAATACCGCAGACTGCCAATATCAGATGAGTCTTCGTCTGCATCGTTTGATACATACGTCAGTGTATCATTCACAAAAGCCGTATCGGCACCTGATATGACAGCCGTAGGGGTATGATTTTTGACAACAAAAGTCTGCGTGGCATTGGCACTTAACGATCCATCCGATGCGGTTAACCGCATTTCCCAACCATCGGAGATCGCTTTCTTAGGACTTATTCCGTACCAGTCAATCAAATTTTGCACCTTAATTGTTTGATTTCGGTTGTTTCCCGAATAGTAATATCCGCTCCCATCAACACGCGTATTCCAGGCATAACTAAGGCCGTCTCCATCCTCATCGGGATCTGGCGTTTTATTTTCCATAGTGATTATCGTGTCCCGGTAAACTTCGGTTGGCATTTGAAAATCCGGGGCGGGCGGGTGGTTCATCACGGTTACATATTGGCTGAAAGGCTCAGACCATAGGCCTCGGTTATCATGCACCTTCAAGGTGATTTGGTAACTCCCCACTCCAAAATTAGTCATGCTAGGAGGCGCTCCCGCTCCTCCATACGTATACCAAACTTGCTGCCATCCGTCCTTAACTACCTTCCACTCATAAATATCCAATGGATCGTTATCGGGATCAAAGGACTTGTCCTCAATAGTTGTTGTCTTTCGGTAAGATGCCTGATTCGGAGTTATCGAGAACATTGCCACAGGAGCGAGGTTCCCAATTGCCGATCCAACCGTCCGCACACACCAATCACTCCATACGCCTAAATTATTCTCCCCATCAATATCCCGGACGCGCAGCCGGATAGTGTAATTTTCGGAAGTGGAAAGTGCGCCGGAGGGTGTCCCATCCGTCCAAATTTCGTCTTCCCCTTTTTTAAACTGCCATTGCCAATTAATGATGCCCTTGTCCGTCCGCGACGTATGGTCCAGATCATATGAGCTGTCAGCTAATTGCAATCCTCCGTTTACAAGCTTGGCCGTGAAAAGAGCGATTGGCTTTCGATGAACCTGAAATCTTACTTGAGTCAAACTATCCCTGGCCCACATCCGGAATTCATCAAACCGGTCATCCCATTTGGGAGTGTCCCTTGGCTGATAGCTTGCCACATAAAGACCGGATAGAGGAAAAGAGTCATATGGCGAGTTTCGCCAAAGTCCTGTATCGGAGATACTGCCCATGCTATTGTCGAAAAAGTTAGGGTCCTGATCATACCGAAAGCGCTCCGTATATTTGGCATCCCCTTCGATGTCCGAGTAGGACGTTCGAAAATCCGTAACTGGAGTATTGATCAGCAAAAAAACATTGCGCTTCAGCCTTTGCCTTACTCGAAAGGTTAAGGTGGCTGTTGACGAAGCAGCGTTCATCGGGTCAACCGCTTTTACATACATCGTGTAGTCACCGGGAGGTATACTATCTTGTATGGTATCCAGCCCTATGCTGAAGTAATTGTTAGAGAATGCCTGTGCAATGGTTGTTTTTTTATAGAAAACATTAGGTATTTCGGCGCTCACTGTAACGTCATTATTGTCAGGATCTTGGACAAAACCCTCGATATTTAAAGTATTTCTCCCCTCTTCATTAAACAAAATTTGCCCATCTGGTGTAGACAAAGATAAAGTCGGCGGATTATTGGGAACTAGATCAAACTCCATTTCTTTAAGAATAGAAAAATTTTCATACCAAGTGGACCCGTAAAATCCCATATTCTGATCGTCATGCACCGCTAATCGAAGTTTTAATTTAGTCGGAATATTCGGCATCGCTCCCGGCGGGGATTCCCAATAGTTCCAATTATCCGTCTTTTGGTAATAGCGATCGTAGGCTCCTTCGGTGATGCTTTTATATACGTCTGTGACTTCATACATATAATAATCATTTGGGGTAAGGCTGTACCCAAGATTAGAGATAACGCTAAACCCCGCATATTCCCAATTATAATACGTTACCCAAGGGTAAGGGCCGTCGTTAACATCATCTCTAATATCTACTTGCATATTCCATGTAAAATTGGAAGAAGCGTATTCCCCGTCCCGCTTCATGGATCGCTTAAAGTGATAATTAACAGGAGAGACCTCATAGCTTACTACTTTGGTTATTTTATTATACTTAATATTTTTGATAATGGTCTCTGGCGCATCGATTGAAAACCACCCTGTCGCAGTCCCAAGATAACCCGGCCTCACTTGCTTTGTCTCACTCCAAGCGGGTATATGAATATCGGCAAAGTGAACGACATCCGTATCCAATGCCTGGGCTACATTATGTTCACTCGGGAAAAAATCCGGCCATGAAACAAAAAATAGGATAGCAGATAACATAAATATGAAAAATCGAGCTGCTCTTGTCTTTCTTTTCATTTTCTTGCCTCTCCATCCTGGACCCATCTGATCATTCCTTCCCTTTACCACGACCAATCACCTTCTGGCGCTCGATTTTTTACGGTAATAATTCTTTCGGTTGAGGACATACTCGATGAGTCGGCATACTTCCGGTCCGCAGAAGTGATAAAAGCATCGATGGTTGGTTGACCAAAACCCTCATATGCGGTGTGCCGAATCTCATACCTGCCAACCTCATAAACCGTAAGTGTAAGTCTGTGCTCGTTGTCGTTGCTGAAAATCACCCACGATTCATTATCAAAACTCCCGTTGTTATCCGAATCATAGCGGTACTCCCACGTTCGTTGATCGACAAAATCGTTGTCTGGTGAGAATGACATATCATCGATGGATATCTTCACCTTGTTTCCATCCGTTGGATCACGGTAGACCTGGGTGGGGACGAAAAAATAAATGGTCGGCGGCTCATCGGGAACGATCTCAAAAGTATGTTCACTGGTTGCACTATAACCCAAAGTGTTCTCTACATAGATTGTTGCTTTATAGATCCCTGGCTTTTTAAATAAAACGTCCTTCTGTGTTACTCCGTCCAGCGAACCAGAATATTTTATATCCGCGTTACTTCCTCCAGACACCGCCATAATGGTCATTTTTGTTTTGGAGTGAACCAGAGGATAGTGTGTCGGGCTTTTGCTTGTATTGATAATCGTAACTTTTCGGTTTTGTTTTTTCGTTCCCGAAATTTCAAGGCTGGCTTCAGGAACTGGCCTGATGACTTGTACAAACCCTCCAGCATTGCCGGTCATCATGTCGTTGTCTACGACCGTTAAGCCAACTGTATTATCACCCTGTTTACTTTCCGGATACCAGAACTTCGTCGTGGATTTCGTTGGATCAGAACTGCCAGCTACATTAGCTCCAGGCGCTTCAAAAAAATACCCTGTGATTTCGCCGTCCAGATCATATGAAGCCCCGCCACTGGCTACGAAGTCTTCCCCGGCTTTGACGACCGGAGGAACGATGAGCATAGCTACCGGAGGTATTCCTTTTGGAGTAGGTGGTGGTGTTACAGATGGAAAACTCACAGTTGGAATATTTTTGTAGAGTTCCACTGTCGCAGATAATGGCTGCTCTAATGATTGGATTTGTCCATTTTTCGTTGTTATCGGATTTTTAAATCGAACCAGCACTCTTAAATCATACTTTTGCTGGAAGTTATCCGAAGTTACCGCGGAAGCCGGTATAGTAAAATCGAAGGTCTTGCTAGTGTTCAGCGTTTTGCTAAACTCCTTCTTGATTTGAAGGGTGCTGGCTTTACCCTGTTCTTGTGCGTAAAATACCCATTCCTGAATATTGGCACTGTCCGTATATTTCAAAAGTTCACCGCGAAGGGAAAGCTGGACTTCTACGTTTTTGTCTTCAAACTTGGCCGGGTTCGGGTTGGGTTTGAGAACGGCGACGCTGCCGTTTAGTGTTACGTCGTCAGGAAGGGCTGACTCGAACGATACATTACCGCTATAGCTGTAGGTGGTGACTTTGGCGTCGGCGGTGAAGTGATACTTGAAGGGAAGAACGTATCTTCTTCCTACGACCAAAGGACCTGTAGCAACAGAATCGGGAACATCCTCAGGTTGATAAATATGGCTTCCCGGTGCTGTGTAAGAGATGATGAATTTATTGTTTTTTATATTCACCGTAGCATCTGCCGGAGGGTAGAAGTTGTTTAACCGAATCGTACTTTGGATAATATCACTATTGTCGATTACATCGTATGCACTTCCGTTATACCACTTGATATACTCCATTTGTACATCTGAACGGGTAACTACTCCTGATGTTTGCGGTAAATCATAGGGAATTGAGGTACCAGAACCTCTTACTATAGAGTAGTCATTGACATTTCTATCGATATTAAATTTATTAACTTGCCAACGCACTCCGTCCGAATATCGCCAAATTGAGTTACCAGGCTGTGTCTCGTAATCCCGGCCAAACGAAGCTCGGTATCCTTGTACATCCTGAATGATTTTAAGTTGCTCTACACCCTTAAGCGTAAGTTTTATCTTCCCATTCTCCATCCCCAGGCTAACAACTGAGTTGGAGCCGTTATATTTTAGTGTCCCGCCTTTCACCGAAGCAGCGGACACACCTAAAGGCAAATCCAGTATAAACGTCTTTTGGGCATTTGCCGATCCGGTCAATGATTCGTTCGGCAGGGCGACCGATTTGGAAAGTGTATCTGCTGCAACTGCCGAACCAGGAAAGTTCGGCAGAATGCAGATCAGGCATAGCAGGAAGATCCAGAGTTTGTTTTTCATTTACTGTTTCCTTCTTCTGGGCGGTCTACGATGAATTTCTCTGAAAAGGCTCCATTGAAGAACAGGCTAATTACAAAGTATTCAAATTTGCCTTCGTAAACATATCCTTCATAGGTGGTAAGCTTTTCTCCTGGTTTGAGCTTAAATGACCACAATGCAGATGTGTTATTTTTTTTATCAGCTACAAAATAAGGCATAGCAGGACCCAAATCACCGGAATCCTTCATTCCCAAAAACCATTTGTTCGAAACATCACTAGCATTCCGTTGCAAAATCTTCTTACTATTATTCGCAATCGTAATCTTCGTCCAGACAAAATACTGCGGATTGCGGAAGTAGTCGCTGTACTTCCCATACCCATACTTATTCCGGATCGCTTTTGCTTCCTTAGAATCAATATCATAGATCATAATCTTATGTAAGGTGTAGCTCAGACCCCCGGCTGTCACCGTAACAGGCAGGTTCACGGTCTTTTTCAGCCCATACTTAAACAAGTTATCAGTCATAACCGGAACCGCCGCCTTAGCCGTCGCCGTTGCCGCCACTCGCGGCGCCGCTGTGTCCACCGCTTTAGCCGAAGCTCCCCCCACCGAAAAAATTTGCGTGAGCAGCAGCGCGGCTGTACTTACTTTCAAAATCGTCTTTTTCATCATTGATCGCTCCTTAAAATAATATTTGTGTGATTTATCGGCAAAGACTCTCTGCTCCTAGATATGGGAAAGCTCCTTGCCGATAAACTGAAGGGCAATGAGCGGCGGCCCGAAACGGAAATTCCGGCAGACCCCAACCGCGTCACTGTCCTTCAAAATGGCATCCCCAATTCCAGACTGCTACTTGTTATACTTGTACTCCTGAATCGCCGGCACCTGGATGTCTTCCTGGGTTCTGGCTGTTGCGATCAGCACCGGATGCTTAGTTTTTATAACGGCAATTACAGAAGGTCCTTGTATATACTTCGTAATTCCGTAACGGCTGTCTTCATAGAGGAACGGGAAGGCAACACCCGAGGATTCATCGATCACCTTGAATTCGACGACTTCCACTTTGGAACGCAGGCGGCTGCCGGCCCGGGGAGTAAGGCTGTCATCCAGTCCGAGATTGGCTTTCAGCGTTTCCTCAAAACTTGCTTCCGCCGCGGCCTGATCGATGATCAGCCGTCCTTCCGCGCGTTCCGACTCGTCCATTTCCTGGGCGGCATCATGGACAGCCATATTGTTCGCATGTTTCAGCAGTTCCCGGTCGATGTCCCATTCCTGATTCTGCGCCTGAAAAAACCAGGCATAAATAAAGATCAGCAGTACAAAAGCAAGCTTGATAATGTAATCCATAATGTCACCTTAATCGAGATATTCGCTCATAATGGAACCATGGCTGTAATAATACGAAGGCTGCGTCCCGCCGGAAAAGTTATATGGAAACATGGAAATCCGCGGAGCTTTGACGTACACATCAAGTCTCGTTTCTCTGTCTTGAACCGTATCCGAGCTGCTCGTAATTTCAATGGACGATTCCGAAAATCCCAGAGCCTTCAGATTGTTCACGACTTCGCTTCTCATACCGGCAGTCACCATTCCTTCGGTTGCAGCCTTTTGTGTAATGTAAGAGGTGTTGGCCTTAACCTGCAAATCCAGCAAATAATCGATGTAGGTAAAGATCGGCTGCAAAATAATAAACAAAACCAGCCACATAAACAAAGCCCGAAGGACCGTCGCTTTCATGGTCTATACGCGTGCTCCTTTCCAAAGACTGCCGGTAAGTGGGTACCAAAGTTCACCCGGCAAGAAGATTCCCTGGCAACTAGTACTGCTCCACCTGCTTCGTATGGGCGATAATGTCATCCTGGCTGCTGCCGATCATCCCTGTAGCAGACGTGATGAAGATTCCGGCAATTACAAATCCGATGGCGAGAAACAAGGCAACCGAGATCGAATCTTTTTTCATCGTCCGTTAGGCTCCCAGGCTGAATGGTACGTCATACGTCTGATCGGCAGGATTAAGCGGCTGTGTCATGCTGACCGACGGCACGGTCGGACGGTTATCGTCGGCATCGTCTATCACATCTCTTACGAGCGGAATCAGAACGGCAATCACGATAGCGACGCACAGAAACCCGATTGCGATAAACAGCCCCGCAGAAATAGCATCTTTTTTCATTGTTAATATCTCCCTTTTCATTTTATTTTTTTATTAGCTGATTGAATATGACATATCTTTATTGAAACAGACGAATCTCATTAAAATTCCCTTTGATTAGCATGATGTACTGCATAGCTAAGGTTACGATCATCAAAAAGGTGGCAATCGACGGAATCACGTTAATGATCGAGGAAATGTCGCCAATCAGAGACCACTTGCGCAGGTACTGGTCGCTGGATATTTTGGCAATCATCTTCCCCTGTTCCCGCAAATAGGCGGCGGCTTCCGTATCATCATCCATCCCCTCCGTAGCCAGCAGAATTGACCGGATATCACCGATAAAAGCATGGCCCTCCGGAAACCGGTCGCAGAACCATTCGATAGCCCGCTCCGGTCCCTCATCGACTGCCCGCTCCGACAGTTCGTACAAATCGTGACGGATGTAGACAAAATGTCCGGCAGCCCCGGCGCAGAAAGCGCCAAACTGCACGTACCCCCGCCTGCGGAGCCTGTTGTTCTCATACAGCCGGAGAAACGAGATCAGTTCGCCATCCTTTTGAACGACGGATCTCTGCTGCAGCCAGGAGAGCAGCCAACCGAACGGAAGGTAGCGGGCAGGACTCGTGAAGCCGATAATCAATGCGGCGATTAGCAAATCATATACACCAAACGGCAAGTCACGGATATAGTCGCCGAGCACTTTTATAAGCAGATAGAGAAAAGCCGCCGAATAACGAAACAAAGTGACTTTCCGTGCCGACACATTCAAGCCGCTGGCATAAAGAATCTGCTGAAGCCTGCCATTTTCCAAACGTTCACCGAATCCGTGCCACCTTTGCTGCAGACGCAGCATATACCGCTCCCTTCTTCCCGTACTGCTGACGAACGCAAGTAAAGCGAGATAGGCGATTCCGATTGCGGCGGTTATTACAAATAATCTGTCCATACGTATCTCCTCAGTGGTAATCGAGTTTCGGCTTAGCCAGTACGCTGCTGATCACAAAAGACAGAAACAGGCCTGAGACGATCACCATCAGAAAAGTCAAACCGGCTTTGGTCTGAAACTGCAGACGAAAATAGACACCAGGCTTCAGCATATACATGAAAGTCCCGACGGAAAAGAACAGCACAACCAGATTGCCGTATAGCCCCAGACTGATCGCATCGCGGCTGTTCGCCTTGACGGTCAGAATCGTCTCTCGCTGCTGCTCCATGGAGCGGTTAAGCATCAGCAGCGAGTTTTTCAGATAAAAGCTACCCTCCTTCTCGCAGTACAGCAGATCCGAGACGAATTCGACGGCAAAAGTGGTACCGACCGCTTTGGCAAAACGCTGAGCCTCCTCAAAAAGCTCATGCTCATTGCTGTAATTCGCGAAGGAGGAAGCCAGTATCTTGAGCGGCGTTACAAGTACATTGTCATCGCTCAAAAAATCGGCGGTTTTGCCCAGCAGTGCGTCGACAGGCAGGTGAGTAAACTTCGCGGCGATCTTCACCGCATCGAGCAGATGATAGCTGCCTTTCACCTTGTTATGCGCATAGACATACCGGAGCCGAAGATAGGGCAGCATTCCGGTGAGGACCGCCAGAAACAGAGGCAGCCGCCACCAATCCTGCAAAGGACGGCCGCTGTCAAACGACACCCCCTCCAAAAAAGGATTATGAAAGGCCAAATGTCCAGGAAGCTCGCGAAGCGTCAACAGACCAGACAAGAATACGGCGGCGGCCAAAATACCGGATTGCAGCATGAACCGCAGCACGGTAATTCCCGGCTCATAGTTTCGCTTAGTGAAGTAAAGCAGGTTGTCCAAATGTCCATAAAACGGCAGTTTTTGGGGGAGCCCGCCTGCCTTTAGTCTAAATAGCTTCCTTCTGCGAAGGAGCAGGTGAGTTATCTGGGCCGAAAAATGCCGGATGCCCTGTTCCGTGGGCGGTCTGATGAGCAGCCAAATCCCCCAGACGATCAGCAGATGCAGCGCAAAGCGCAGTAGATAAAATATTCCATTCACTGTCATCACCGCCTTATTCGTTCAGCACGATTCTAGATTTCAGACTTTCCTTGAGCGGTCCGGACATCGGCTTCTCCTCGGCCAATTGCACTAAAATCTCCTGCAGCGCCTGCGCCGCTTCCGCATTTTTCTTCCGCATTTTTAGAGCAAGCCCTTCGGTGATTTCCGCATTATAGGTCCAATCTCGGCTCTCCTCCTCCCAGCGCATCAGATCGTTCGCAAACACCGAGCTATGGGATTCGTCATAGAACACTTCGGATATGCGCGCCAGCCGCTTTTTCCCTTCTCCTATGCTTTCCAGGATGAACACAAGCTCGCATGCCTTCAGCGCGGAAACAAGGTGCCCTTTCATACTTCCGCCAATTCGGGTCGAGACGGCAAAAGCACCCTGATAAGGGACATCCTCCGAATCAACGGTATGAAAGGTTCCCGTTATGCCGTCGTACCCCTTTTCCCCGCTCCACAGGTAAAATTCCCATTCGTTGTACCGCATCTCTGTCATATAGAGCAGGTTGGGATCATGCCGCAGCGACTCTACGCCCACTTCCATCAGCTCTTCATTGGCGGCCTGGATGGGAATAATCCGGTGCCCTTTAATTTGGTAAGGCAGCGTCGATTCCGGATGTTTCTCGATCATGACGACGCCCATGCAGGAGGCGGAACCGAGCAACTGCTCGCCGACAATCGTATTGGCAAAAGTCGTTTTGCCCGAGCCGACCGCGCCGGCGATAATCGTGTTGCGGAAGGTCATTGCCAACGCGCGAATCATCGGTACAGCTTCTGCCGGAATGCACTTCGTACCCGCCTGATCATCCAAATCAAGAAATTCAACCACCTGCCGCCGCATGGAAATCGTTGTAAAGCCCTCCCATACACGCGGTGAAACCCAAATGGCGAGCCGGATAAACCGGCCAGGCCAGAGCGGATCATCCATTTTGAACTCGGCGGACGGATTATCCTTGTTCAGCTTCTTGTTCGGATCACTCTTCAGCAGCGAACGCTTCAACTGCTCGACGCGGTCCAGCGACGGTATCTCATACGGATAAGGAAGAAATTTGCCTTTCACATTGTAAAAAACCTGCCGCCCGATGATCTGCAGCCCCGTCGATTCGCTGTACGCCCGATCCGTGAACCAGCGGTAGGCCGGGCCAAATCCCTTCCATTCATGAAACAGCGCTTCGGCAGCCGTATCGTAAGCTTCGGGAACACTGCTGGTGAATGGCGTCTTGCGCAGGTACTTTTCAATCTCATTCATGAAAAAGCTGACCGCCTGAGGATCGCCTGTCAGCGCCTTGGCGTTAAGCTCGAAATACGCCTCGTCCTCTCGCTCCAGACCTGCCGTCATCTCTCTTTTCATTTTTTGCAGGAAGGAAGGGAAGTCTTCCTTTCCTGGTGTACTGCTGCGGAGCACGCTCTGTTTTAGCGAGAACGGAGCACCTGCTGCCGGATAGACAGTTTCAGCACGTCGTGTAGCCTCCAGACTGCTCATAGGAATATCCCTTTCTTCTTGATCTCGGGCTCAAATCCGAACACGGAGAGCAGCACCCGGACTTTTTCATCTGCCTGTACAAGCTCCTTCTTGCCAAGCGGCAGATTGCCTGAGACTTGCGGATAATAGGGAATATTCAGAAAGATTTCGGTGCCGAATCGGAGCGCCATACTCTTGGGAGAAACGGTCTCCTCCAGGCCGCTGCGGTTCAGAATGAGCTTGAAATCCTGCGGAGTGAGATCCATATGTCCCGCCAAATCCATGAGCGATTCCAGCCTATGTTCATGCTTCGGGTGAGTAACGAGCAGACGCAGCGCGGACTTTCTCATTCCGGTGTACCACGCTGCGCTCTCCGGTACGGAGCCGAGGTCGGCAATGACAATGTCGGCGTTATCCGAGGCGCGGTCAAGCAAATACTCCATCTCGTTCTCCTGATAATCCTGGGCGCTCAAGTAATCGAAATTGCCCGGCAGATAGCGGTATCCATCCTGCACAATCAATTGGTCGAAATCCTCGTCGTGGAGCCTGTTACCCGTCAGCTTCGGGCGGAGCCGGTCCAGACTGATTGCGGTTTTTCGATCATAACCCGGATCATATACATTCATCCCGAGCAAAATAACCCGGCGGCCCGCCGCCGCAATTCTTCCCGCCAGCAGCCCGGCCATGCTAGTACAGCCGATTCCCGGTCCGGAACCGAGTACCCCTACCACATTGCTGCGTTCATCCCCGTCTTCCTTCAGGATCATCCTGATCTTTTCGATAATCGCCGAAGAAGTCGAGCGCGGCGGCAGAAAATGCACACCCAGCTCCTCACAGGTCAGATGGATACCGTGATACCCGCGAACCCCGTGCTCCATATAAAAGAAAAGGATGATCGTATCCGGGTATTTTTCGCGCAGTCCCCGCAGTTCGGAAACTTCGGCCTGTCCGCTTGCCGCTATCAGCATATGACCAGCCGTCTGCTGCGGATCAGGGAGCGCGGTTTGCATAACAACGGTGTAGCCGGCCTGCCGGATATCGTTAATCGTCAGCTGGTCCAAGCCAAGACTGAATATTTTCATTAAGCCTTCCTCCTATTCCACCCGGACGATCCACAGCTTGCAGCCGCGCTCCAGATACTGCTTCAGCAGTTCGCCGTCACTCTTCTTCAGCTTCAGCTCCGGAACGGCTACCTTGCCGGTCGAAGTAACCCGGTTGTTGTCATTGCCAAGCTCCGTGTCGCGCACGTCGTTGTTATCTTCCGTACGGACATAATTCACGGTCACTCCGGTTAAAAAAGCCTTCTTTGGCATAGCCGCCTGCTTACCGCCAGGGCTTCCTTGGACAGATCCTGCCCCAAGGCTGAAGCTGCCCACAGTTTTCGCTTCCTCCTGCACAAGATAAATGTCCACTTTGTCCCTGCTGCGGAGAGAGCCGTTAATAGCGTAGACAGCTTCCTTCGGCACCGGAAAAATCCCCTCGTCCGCCCTAGGCTCCAAATTGTTTAAATCAACAAGCCCTTCCGTCAAAATGCTGCCGTCCGTCAGGCTGACGTTAGTGATTTTACGCTCCGCCAGATCAATTTCCGTTACAGCCCCGGCGGGAACATCCTTCGTCTGTACGGAATCGAGATAAAGCTCACCCGCCTGAAGTTCGTGATTCTTGGGGAGCACACCGCCCCCATCCACCTTAACTTTCACCACGGTCTGGGACAGCACGTAGGGCTTGAAGTAAAGATCATATCCCAATAAACCGCCGAAACCGACAAGCAAAATCAGAACAGCAAAAATATAATTGCGCTTCAATAAATGTCCGCGCTGCGCCGACAAGTGAATTTCCCCCTTTACAGGATTGATTTTTACGCATAAAAAACCCACACTTTGGCATAGAGAACCAACGTGTGGGTAAAATGCTTTTTTACCTAAAAAGTAAGCTCTTATTCGATTAGTTGAACACGACCGTCTTGTTCTGATGAACTAGGATACGGTCCTCGATATGCCATTTGACTGCCCTGGCAAGAACGACGCGCTCGATCGTGCGGCCAATCCGCTTCAGCTCGCCAACGTCTTCTCCGTGGCTGACCCGCTGCACATCCTGCTCGATGATCGGCCCCCCGTCAAGCTCCTCGGTTACATAGTGGGCGGTAGCGCCGATGATTTTCACCCCGCGCCGGTAGGCCTGGGCATAAGGATTGCCGCCGATAAAAGCAGGAAGAAACGAATGGTGGATATTGATAATCCGGTTCCTGTAATGCTCGATAAAGGACGGTGAGATAATCTGCATATACCGCGCCAAAATAATAACGTCGATATCCTCTCCGATTACCTCCAGCTGGCGCTGCTCCGCCTCCGCCTTCGTATCCGCCGTTACCGGAATGTGATGATAAGGGATGCCGAACGACTCAACGTATTCCTTCATATCAGTATGATTGCTCACAACGAGCGCAATGTCAGCGTCCAGATCGCCCGCCTGCCACTGCCAGAGCAGCTCGACGAGGCAATGATCCTCCTTGGATACGAAGATCGCGAGCTTCTTTTTATGACTGACATTGAACATCTGCCAGTTCATTTGAAACTGCTCGGCGATTGCGCCAAACTCTGTCTGAAGCTGTGCCATGCGCTGCTCCAGCTCAGGCAGATCGAACTCGATTCTCATAAAGAACATTCCGCCCGACGGGTCCATCGTATACTGATCCGACTGCACGATATTGGCTCCGTGGTCGAACAGAAAGCGGGATACCGCGGCGACTATTCCCGGACCGTCCGGACAGGAGATGAGCATTCGCGCCCGGTTGGGGTGCTGCTCGTCCGAAGTAGAATGTTCTCTTTTCACATGCAATTCCATTTGGATTCTTTCCATCCTCTCATCATGTACGCATCTCTTGAAGTTTAAGCGTTAACCAGCACCTGCTTGCCCGCCAGCCAAGCGATCAGCCGATGATTTACCGCCTCTTCGCTTAAGTCCGGGAATAGCCCGGCAGCGATTACCTGATCGTATAGGCGCTCCAGCGGCTCGCGCGGATCGGCCTTTTTGGCCTTGGCATCGTTCTTGAGCAAATTCCACACGTCCAGCACATACTTCCTTGGGTCAAGCTCCTGCTTGGCAAAGAAAGAGTGCAATTCCTCGACCTGCGCCAAAAACTCTCCGCCGAACCGTTCCTGCACGTTGCCGCGAAGCAGCGCAATTTCCGCTTCGTACATCGGCCGCTGGGTCTTGGCGTCTTTGCCGATCCACGGCGTTTCAAGAATGAACGGGCGTCCGGCAAGCAGCTCATGATGAACGACCCGGTTAATCGTGTCAAAACCGATCCAGCCCGAACCGATCGGCGCATGGCGGTCTTTACGCGAGCCGCTCGGATTTTTGCTGTCGTTGATATGCACGACCCCGATACGGTCCAGCCCGATTGTCTTATCGAATTGTTCAAGAACGCCGTCCAGGTCGCCTACGATATCGTAACCGGAATCGTGAATATGGCAGGTATCCAGACAAATCGACAAACGTTCGTTATGGATGACTTTATCGATCATGGACGCGATTTCCTCGAAGCTCCGCCCCATTTCCGTTCCTTTGCCAGCCATTGTTTCCAGTGCAATATGAACTTCTGTCTCATGCGTGCCGCCCAGCACCTCGTTCAGACCGTCGGCGATTCGCTGGATGCCGTATTCCGGGTCTTTGTCGGTATAAGCGCCCGGATGAAGCACGATATGCTTCACGCCCAGTGCATGGGTCCGATGGATCTCCTGCTGGAGAAAATCGACGGCAAGCTCATAGGTATGATTTTTGTAAGAAGCCAGGTTAATAATGTATGGAGCGTGAACGACAATCTCTTCAACGCCTTTTTCCCGCATCGCCGCTTTGCCTTCTTCGGGATACATGTCTTCGATCGGTTTGCGGCGGGTATTTTGCGGTGCGCCTGTATATATCATAAAAGAGCTTGAACCGTATTCATTCGCTTCATTTGCCGCGCTGAGCAGTCCTTTGTCCGCGCACGACACATGGGAACCAATTTTTAGCATGCCGTTTTTCCCTCTTTCTTTCACGAATTATGACTTATTTTATCGTGATTGGGACAATAAATCTAGGCATTGCCGATATCTGGCTTGCGCCTTCGCAAAACGCTGGCTATACGCTATAATTTAAGTTGGATAGAAGTCAGTGATTATAATCATTGATAAGGTGGTGCAGTTATGATTATTAAATCAGGGCTTGGCTGGTTGTCCGCGTCACCGAGCAGCTTATTTATGAACACGATCGCTTTCTGGACATTTATGCTGCTCGGCTGCATGTGCATCGGCGGCTATTTCATGTTCCGCAAATTTCTCAAGGTGCTGCCCAAGGCGGACGGCAAATCCAAGCTGGACTGGCAGAACTACTGGGTGGAGCGCAGCCGTCCGCTGTGGAGCGACGAATCCAAAGCCTTTCTCGATCAGTTAGTTCAGCCCGTCCCCGGACCGTTCCGTGATATCGCCAAACACTCCATCGCTGCTGAAATCGGCAGGATCGCCATTGAAAGCAATGCAAGCGAGGTTACACGCGATCACTGCATCAAAGGCTACATCTCCGCTACCCCAAGGCGCGACAGCCGGTTCCTGATTCAATTTCTGGAAAAAAATCATATTGACTATTCCCCTTACCGCCATTTAATGAAGTAAATTTCAATAAGTGCTGCGGCAGCTCTGGACATGAGTCCGATTCAAAAAGAGTTAACGCTGATGAAAGGTATAGTTCCCTTTCACAATAGTGAAGGCATCTCCGTCATCCAAGGGATATTCCTTGTAAGGAATCATTGCCTCTCCCTGAAACCGGGTGCCGTTGCGCGAATCGAGATCTTTCAGCACATAGCCACCGCCGCTGCGGAATACCTCGACATGCACTCTGGAGGCTCCTTCCGACGGCTCTACAAACTGCGCCACCTCTGGCGAGCGGCCGATAATAAAGCTTGTCCGGTTCAGCTCGATTTTTTCCCGCCGATCGCTCCCTTCCTCCGCTCTTTCGAGATAGGGCAGCCCTCCCTCGCGCAGCTTCGCTTCCACGGAAGCAGGGGCTTTCTCTCTGGACAGCAGTACGGTAGCCGATCCGGAGTCCGAGGTCTTCGGGTACTCCTCCGCCCATTCGGTCCCTTTTTCACCGGGTCCAAATTCAAGAATTCCTGCGGAAACCCGCTTACTCCGTTCAACAGGCGGGGGTTGGAACTTCTGGGATTCATCGAACTTGTCCTGTCTGCCAAACGGCGAGGCCGATCCGAATCCAAACGAGAATCTATTTCCCGGATCTTCCGCGCCCTCCTCCAAGAACTCCTCCTCTTCCGATTTGCCGCCTCCTATTTTCCCAATCCATGCCAAGCCGCTTATTGCAATTAGCACAACCGTGGCTAATCCGCAGAGCATCAGGGGCAGCTTTCCAGAATGGTCGAGGTACACGTATTTCCACAGCAGGGCGTCCAGCAGAATGCATCCGAGCAAAATATACGTTTTCTTTGAGGAATTTCGGCCGTTAGGCGGGCTGGCTGTATTAAGGGCCAAATCAGGTTCAGCGTCGTATTCGTCCTTCCATCGTCTCGTCTTTTCTCCGCCCCTCCATTCGGCAACAGGCAAGTTGACAGCTTCCGTTGAAGTGGAAGCCGCTGCCTCCGCGTTCACTATGGAATTCCGCTCCCCGTCATCCTCCGTCAGCAGCGCCGAAAGAAGCTCCTTCCATCCCAAGGCGGTACATTCATCCTCCCCGCAGTAGTGCAGCAGCCGCTGGACGCCATCACCATTCAGCTCTGTCACGCTCGGCATCAGCGCCATGATTAGTCCCTTAAGACTCTCCCCCAACGACTGCGCCGGTTCGATCGTCTCCAGAGGAATGTACGTTAGGTACACCTTTCCCGATTGCAGCGATCCTTCGATAAAAATGTAATCCTCGTGCAAAGCATACTGCTCGGGACGCAGCATATGCAGTCTGCCGTCCTCCATACCTTGAGCGATCTGCAGCAGCAGCCCGTAGAGTTCGGCGAGGCTCAGTCTTGCTCCCTTGAGAAGATGCGAGAGCAGTTTTTTGCCGGATACCGAATATTCCAGTGTTACACTCAGATCCACCTCTTTGAGAAACAGCCGCAGATGATGCGGAATGCTTAAGGAGGACAGCATGCGGCTCTGGACCGTATTCAGCCTCGATATCGGCATTCCTTCCCGTCCTCCCAGCACCATCCGGATGCCGTCCTGCTGCACAAAATCCCGGGTTAATCCAAACAACGGCGCTCACCCCCAATTCCAAATAAACAGATCCTAATTATGTCCAGCCTCCCAGAAAAGCCGCTACCGCTCCGGGAAACACCGCCAGCATGAAGGGAAACCGCAGCATTTCTCTGTCACGGCCCTTAAACAAAGTCCATCTTGGTAAATAAAAGATTCCCGTAAGCAGTCTTGCGACACTTCGCAGCCGGCGGAAGGTTTCCCGCCTCTTGAGCATAATTATCCAGCCTATCACCGCCGCGAACAGCAGCGAGTAAATGATAACCTGAGCAGTAAACGAAAACCCGGTCCAAGCGCCGATTCCGGCAAAAAGCTTAACATCGCCCGCCCCGACAGCTCCGATAATATGCATGAGCAACAGGAGCATGAATCCTGCAGCTGCTCCGGCTCCAGCGAACAGCAATCCTTTCCAGCCTCCGGTTAGCCCTTGAACCAGAAAGCCCGCAAGCACGGCTGGCGCTGTAATCCAGTTCGGTATTTTCATCGTCAGCGTATCCGTCAGGAACGCCGCCGCCAAAAAGGGCAGACAACCCCAAAACGCCCATTCACCCATTTCCCAAGCTCCTCTTTTTGTAAGTCAGTCCGGCTTATCCGCTACGTAAAATTGGCCTTCTGCCGATTGGCCATCCTCTGTCTCAATGACGAATGTCGGCCATGAGCCCGGCGTCGTTTTGCCGCCGATCCTCCACTCCCACTCGATATAGCCATTCTCGTCCGCTGTCTTCCACCCTAAATACTTGGCGGTGCTTTTTCCGCTTTTATAGAACACCGTAAGATTTGCCGAAGCATTCGGCGCAATTTTAATCCGGATGGCTCCTTGTTTGTTCGGCCTTGCAGGATTCGGCTTCTCCAGAATGGCAATGGAGCTGTTATTCTCCCCTCCGCCTTCCTGACCGCCGCTTCCGCCTTCACCCGTATCCCCTATCCACAACCGCTCAACGGAGGAGGCTTCCAGCACAATGCTGCGATTCAAGAACGGCACCTTCATAGGCAGCTCGTAGCTGACCCGAAGGCCGAAGTAAGGCTTCTCACCGTCTTTCAATTTCGGAACAATTACATTCGAGACATGAATACGCCTGTAATCAAGCATATCCGAAGCGATATAGGGCCTCAGCAGCGGCTTAACGGCTGCGTCCAAAACCGCCTCCGAGCCTTCGGCCTGAAGCTCCTGGAGAGGACCTTCCCCTTTTTCCGCAGCGCTTCTGATCCACTCATCAAGCGGCGGAGGCAGCTCGGCAGCGTATTGTTCGGCCCAATCAGCAACCGACAACCGAGGGATGGTCCACACCGGCGTCTTATCCGCGCCAGCGGCTTCGCTGCCAGATTTGTCAACCGCTGACTGATTCTCGGCCCCGTTCTCGGCTTCGCTGGAGGTTATTCCGGACTGTTCCGCCTTCTTCGCCGCCAAAGCGGCAGGGTACATATGAGTAGCCACCTCTTTGACGGTATCGGATACTGTACTTTGCAGAGCGGTTGAATACAGCGTCATTTGTACGATAAAGATTAGGAACAGCACGAACAGCAAAAATACGGGCAGCACCATTGCCGCTTCAACGACCATGCTGCCTTCATTTTTAGACCTCCATCTCCTCTTGCGCCGATCCTCCATCTCCCTCTTGTTCCTCCCGTCAATACGCAAAGTCCGCTTTAACCGCCTTGAAATAAGTTTGGCCGTCAATTTCCCCCGGAACCGCGCCGGTATGTTGAAGCAGCTTCATAATTCCAGGTAGGAACCACAGCCGCATTCCCAACCTTATCTCAGCGGAGGCATAGGTGCTCCTGTCATCCGGATTAATGCCCGTATTCAGCCGGATCAGGGCCAGCATCCGCGAGAGCTCGGCTTCTCCCGAGCCATGCAGCACCATGAACAGGCGCAAATAATCACGGTAGGTCAGATTAACGGGCACAAATTCGGACAAAGGGACAGCTCCCTCCCGGCAAAGCATAATCATATCCTTTACCGCTTCCGTCACCCCGTACAGTATTGCGGCGGCCACGACGAGCAGCGGATTGCCCAGCCCCGCCTTTTTCACAAATCCTTCCATTGTACGTATAGCCAGCCGCGCCGCGAAGATCTCGCTGTATGCCGCCCCTACATTCAATCCCGGCTGATTGAAGCCGTACAGAATGTACTCCAGTTCCTGGCTGTGCGGATCGAGCTGCTCTTTGAGTTTCTCCCCGATCTCTTCAGTGGAGCCTTCGGCAATGCCCGTAAGCTGGGAAATATCAAAGTGCGGAAAATACTGCGCCGCATATTCGCTTTGGAACAGTCTGTCCCTTGAGGCAAGCATAACGCCGCTTAGCGCTTCGTAAAGATTGTCCATTTGATCCATGGCTGCGCTTTCGGCAGCGTATGGATTGTTCTCTCCAGGATTATCCAGCAATTGTTCACGCAGGCCTCGGTTATACTCGAGATTTTCTTCGTAATATTGGTTCAGCATTTCGTAACGCTCCAGCGCTTCTTCAACACCGCCGCTCAGATTGCGAAGAGCTTCGGCAACTTTAAGCGCCTCCCCAAGCTTCGTTTTCGCTTCTCTTTCCAGTTCCTTACGCTGGTTATCCGAGCCTCTGTGCTCCTCGATTCCAGACGCTTCCCGGCCGATAACGGCCCCTCCGTTTCCGTAATCATGCAAATAGGCATCTAAGGCTTCCGCCGCGCCGATCACCGCCGCTTTCATTGCGCCACTATTGCCGTTAAGCCCCACCGATAAAGGGTTAATCCCCCCAGAAAGAGAGGAAGCTCTTGATTCCGCATTCCGATAAGCCGCTTCCTGCATTGCCAGATTATTCTCCATACCTCGGAAATCCGCGGTATCCAGCGGCAGCTGTTCCGCTTGCTCCATCAGGTTAGGACGGGCTGCAACATTCGTATCTGAGTCAGGGATATCCCAGGAGGCGGAAGAATCATAGCCGCTTCCTGCACTTGCGCTCTTGGCCTGCCGTATGGCTCCTCTCATTTCTTCGTTGATTGCCTCGGCTTCCTTAAGTGCATCGCCTGCCTTGCGCATCAATGGGGCATGGTCATTCTGCCAATCAGCAAGCAGACTGCTCAGCCTGGAAATAACCGCCGAGGATTGCGCTAAATAGGAATGGATAGCCCAGGTATATTGCGGCGATTCTTTCGGGTCCCTGTTTAAATCCGCATGGGACTTATTCACATAATCGTTATACTGGGCAGCGATATCCGCAGCGCTGGATATAGTTCCTATGGAACTATCAGCTATGCCTCCGCCAGCCGGATTCTTAATAAGCGTGAGCGGCTTCCGCGCATTTTCCGCAGCTTGCCGCCTATGTTCCAGCATCCGGTCGAGAGCCGCCTCCCGCTTGTCATAAAGCGGCTGCAGCTTGGCGAACAGGTCTGTCGTACGCGAAGCCTCCTCCATGGCTCCAGACAGCGGCTTGAACTTTCCTGCGATTTCGAGAGCGAAATCAACGGGCGCCTTGTATTTCATTTCCTCGTTGATCTGACGGCGGAATACATCATAGCTGCCCAGCGAACGGCTCCATTCCAGCGTAGAGGTGTCAAGACCGAGGTTCACCAGATTGAAGCCGTCCCCTCGTCCGCTTTTACGAAGAGAATCATCAAGAACCCGGGCCATCAGCTCATCTCCATCGCTCCCGCCGAAGGCAAAGAGCCCGTATTGTTCCCGCAGCTCTACATCGTACGCGGACATCACCGACCGAACTGCTGCACGCGCCAGACGTTCACCCTGCACACTAGCAGCGGCCATTCGCGCATAATCAATGAGTACTGCGGAGAACAGAAACACAAAGGCCAGCACCATGATCAGGAACACCGATACCGATCCTTCCGTTTGTCTTCTCCAGCATTTAAACCGCATGGCGCAGCGGCTTAGGACCGCAATTCGTCTTTTCATCCTCTTTTCCTCTCATTTATACATGTGCAGCAGATGAGTCAGCCGCAAACCTTTTGGGTATCATTACATCGGATAGTTTGCCTGCCCTTAGCGGTTTCCAAGTTTAGTCATCATGGCGGAAGCATCCTGCTGCTTCATGGCCTGCTTCGGTTCATTATTCGCAGACTTTCCGCGAAATTTGGCTCCATAGTAACGCATCAAATCCACGGTGCGGATAAACTCCACCGGCTCAGCCACAAGAGACTGTGCGGTAACCTCGGGCTGCGCTCCGTCCGAAAGAATATCGTCCAGAACGGGCAAATGCAGCATCCTCCGAAGTTTGGCATTTACTTTTCTTCCCGTGAAAGTGTAGTTGTAGCTCATTTCTCCCGGCATATTGTCCGGAACTCTTACAGCGGATTTCCCCAATTTGGCGGAAGGCAGATTATCTTCTTGCATGCCGCCGTTTGGAAGCTGCATTACAGCGGCACCGCTATTCTCTCCGATCCCAAACAAGCTGCCCAGCAGATGATCGTCCCCGATTCGCCAATAGAGGGAATCATATTCCCCTTGCGGGAACGATCCGTCCCTGGCTTTATGGCTGTTGCCCCAGTTATACGCTGCCTGCTCAGTCGCTGAAGACGCAACTTGAAGCAGCATTGATTTCTGGTAGCTGTACAAGCAGAAGAACACGAGCAGCATTGTGACGCACATAATAATCGGCAGCACCATTGCCGCCTCCACGGTGAAGCTTCCTTCCTCGCCTCGCAGTTTTGTTCTCATCCTGAACTCTGCTTACTCTTCAAATACTTCCTGGCTTTTTTCACCAGCGGTATCGATCAGATTCGAAATCACCTCTTTGATCTTCTGGCGGAACAATACAACCACAGCGACCAGTACAGCAATAATCAGAATCATTTCGAGCGTGCCCAAGCCTTCCTCATCCAGCCAAAAATCTTTGCCTTTCTCCACAATAGTCAACATGTTTCTCATCCTCCTACATATTCATCATCATAAAAGCCGGAGTACCCACCAATACAATTACAATTACAAAAATAACGACCATCGGAAATACCAGTTTCGAGGATGCCTGTTCCCCCCGCGTCCGGCTGACCGCCTTGCGCTTCTCCCACAGCTGCCGGGATAAATCGCGAAGCGCGAGCGCGAAATCTCCTCCCCCTCTGCGTACATTCAACAGCACCGTCGTCGTAAAGAGCGAGACCTCCTGCACTGCGCAGCGCTTGCTGAAATTCTCGAATGCCTGCTGAAGCGAATAGCCGCTCTCCCACTCGCCGGTCATTGTTAGCAGTTCCCGGTAGAGCGGATGGCTGTCATTCTTTCTGCTTTCCAGGCAGCGCGTAATCGCCCGCTGCACCGTCTCACCCGCACTGACCAGCAGCACAATCCCGCTCAGCAGATCCGGCAATTCCATCATGATGAGCTGTTCACGCACCTTGACCTTTTTGTGCAGATCGGCTGCAAGCGCGGCGGGAAGCAGTATGGCCAGCATAATTCCCAGAATGAGCGCAGACGGCTCTCCGCTGAGCGCTGCCAAGCCGCAGCCTCCCAAGAGGAGCAGCCAACTGTAGGCCAGCATCTCTCCCATATACAGCAGTGTTATTTCCGCACTGTGGCGCTGTCCGTATATTCGCTGAACCGACCGCTGCAGCCGGAATGCGAATACCGGAAACTTCCGGGTAGCTCCACCCTTCTCCAGAAGCATAAGCAGCGGTTCCGAAAGACTGCGCAACCGCAAGCCGTCCACTGGCATGCTCCGCAGGGCAGCGTACCTCTTCCCGCTTCTGGCGCGCAGCGCTACCCAGCCCATGATCAGCGCAATGGCCGCCAATCCGCAAATCCATCTCAGATTCCCCACTCTCCTTACAGTGGAATGTCCATAATTTTGCTGATCCAGAAATAACACAGAATCAGCCCAGCCAGCGCAAACGTAGAGATCAGCATGCCGAACCCGGTATACATAGGCTGCATATAGTCCCCGGCGCTAAAACTCATAAACAACAGCATAATGAGCGGGGAAACAAGCAGTGCTTTGGATTCGAACCGTTTTTGGGAAATGCTGACCGCGATCTCCTGTTGGACATCCAGCTTCTCGCCGATGATGCTTGAGGTGCGGCGGACTACCTCTACCAGGTCGCCGCCCGTCCGTTTGCAGACGGAGAAGACATCGGCGAACCGCCGGATATCCTCCATATCTGCCCTCTTGCTGAAATCAAGCAGCGCTTCTTCAATCGGCTGTCCATATTCAAGCCGCGCGCAGATAATATTCAGCTCGGCAATCATATCGCTGCCGCCCTCCGGATCGAGCATTTTCAAATCCTGCACCGCTTCACGAAATGCATTCTCCACCGACCTGCCCGCAGACAGCGAGGAAGAGAGCGAGAATAGCATTTGCTTGAACTGGAGGTTAAGCATAGCTCGGCGGCGCTTCTTCAGATAATCCCTCCAAATGCGCGGGGCGAAGTATCCTCCGGCCGACAATAACAAGGCGATAACCAGGTTGTGATAGAACAGATAGCCGACCCCAAATAGAATGAAGCCACCTGCCGCTACCGAAATGATTCTCTGCCGCGAATTCAGCGTGTATACGGTGTAATCCGGCAAGCGCGGTACAGCGACATCGCCGCTCCCCGCCTGTTCTCGGCTGGCATGACTCCGCTTAACCGCCTCAGTCCGGGACGGCCTCCGGATAGCCGGTTCACGGATGACCGGATGACGATCGGATGCTGCACGATCCGCCGTCCCCCGGTTCCTTCTCCATATTTCGGGCATTAGCCCCGCCTCCCTTCCTTATTTAAACCGGGCCCTCATAACGACTCAGCGGAGTAAAAGCCATTCCCGCCATGGCCAGCTTCTCTGTGTGCCGTAAAGGATTGCCGCTTGCTTCCAGCGCGCCCCGCAGCCGTCCTTCGCTCTCGCCGGTTTCCCGGAATTCGTACAGCGGGTTCAGCTGCACTTCTCCGTCATTAAGCCCGACAACCTCGCTGATCTCCGTAACCCGCCTCGAGCGGTCGCGCAGCCTCGCCAGATGGACAAAAATGTCGATGGCCGAGCTGATCTGCTGCCTAACGACGGCAACCGGAAGATCGGCGCCGCTCAGCACCATCGTTTCCAGGCGGCTGACCATATCGCGCGCGCTGTTGGCGTGGCCGGTGGATAACGATCCGTCATGTCCAGTATTCATCGCCTGCAGCATATCGAGCGCCTCTGCGCCGCGCACCTCGCCGACGACGATCCGGTTGGGACGCATCCGCAGTGACGAGCGGATCAGATCGCGGATGGTGATTTCTCCCCTTCCCTCCGTGTTAGCGTTCCTGGTCTCCAGGGACACCAGGTTAGGCACGGTCACAATTTGCAGCTCTGCCGAATCCTCAATTGTAATAACTCTCTCCTGCGGAGGAATGAACTGGGATAATGCGTTCAGAAAGGTCGTCTTGCCCGAGCCCGTTCCGCCGCTGATAAAAATATTGTATTTAGCGGCTGCGAGCGTCTTCAACAGATCGGCCGCTTCCTGGCTGATGGCTTCCCGGCGGACAAGATCATCCATGGTCATCGGCGACTCGGGAAACTTTCGGATCGTCATCGCCGGACCCTTCAGCGCGACGGGCGGGAGCACAATATTGACCCGCGAGCCGTCTTTTAAGCGCGCATCGACAATCGGTGACGATTCGTTCACTACGCGGTTGACGTCGGAAACGACAATCTGGATAATATCCTCCAGCCTGTCTGCCGATTCAAACGCCAGCGACAGGCGGCGGATCTCCCCTTCCTCTTCGACAAAAATATCTTCGTGGCTGTTAATCATAATCTCGCTGATGGCCGGATTGTCCACGAGCGGCTGAAGCACATCCAGACCCCGAAAGGAATCGAACAGTCTGCGGACAAGCGAACGCTTCTCCTGGGCCGTTAACGATCGCAGCTCTTCCCGCTCAAAAATCGTCTTTTCAATATGCGAGATCAGCTCGCCGTTTCCCACGGAGGAGGTCACATCCAGACCCGAACGTATATCGCTGCGAAGAGCCCGGAATAGTTCGTCATTCATGAATTTTCCTCTCCGCCTGACTGAGGCTTAAGAGGAGGCATTCCCGTAATTATTCCGCATAGCTTCTGGATGCCGCGCTGGAACAGCGGTGAATTGAGACTTAGCTCCCCTCTATTGGGCAGATTCCAGGAGGAGATGTAGGGCAGCAGGACATCGGGCTCTATTCCCTCACTGGAAGGTAACTGCGGGGCATTCTCCCTGGCGAAATTTACTGCAAACAGGCTCTTGCCGGACAAATCAGCCTTCATCCCGGAATGCGGAGAAGTGAAGTGCGACAGCCACTTTCCTGTTTTGTAGACGCCCATCTCGTCGTCCCGAAGCACCCAAACCAGACGCCTGCAGCATTGCAGCACCGCCCCGGCGCGTTCTTCCCCAATGCTGCCTGTATCGACGATGACGATATCATAGCCGCCGTCCCCGGCCAGCAGTTCCATCAGCTCCTGCGCATCCCCTGCGCTCATTTGCAGCATTTCCTTAACATTGCTGACAGGTCTGAAGGTATCGCAGTGCAGCGCGTCCAGTCTTACAGCATAGCGTCTTATGCCGATTTCCGAAGCATGCCCTTTATCTTTGGAGGCTTGGATCTCGTACAAAAGCCGCTCCAGACCCGGACCGTTGCCCCAGGAAGGATGCAGAAACAACCCGCTGCTGTTCACCGTCTCAAGATTTAGATAAAATACGGACAACCCTTGGCACCCAAACTGCTTGGCTAAGTTCATCGCGACCGTCGTTTTGCCGCTGCTGCCGCTTCCCGACACAACTCCAAGCAGCAAAGTGCCTTCACCCAAACCGGAAGCTGTGCGGTGCCGCTGTACTTCACACAACTGAAGCATGGAGGACAGCAGCGCCGGCAGCGCTTGGTATTTTGCAATCCGTTTGCCGCCTGCAGCACTTTGATTCTCCGTGAACGCCGCGCCGCCGGCTTCCTCCAGAATCGCCCAAGGCACCGCCGCCCGGCCCCCAACGAGCCACGCCTCGATGAATGCGGGATCGCCGACAACCGCGTCAGGCGCTTCTCCGCCCTTCATGTACTCGGTAAAAATATCCATTCGGCTGAACGCCTTAATATTCAGCATTTCGCCATACTCGCTGTGGTGTATATAGTGCAGCAGCGGTTCGATATACTGGGTTTCACGCACGGCGAGCACGATGTTAGCGGCCATAACCTTCCCCCTTCCTTAACTTCCTCGTAATTTACTTATAAGAAGACAGCAAAAAAGCACCGCCAATAACCGCGACAAACGGTTAATGAACGGTGCTTCCGTCACTATTCCTATAATTTACAGCTATACTAGCATATTTATTGGGACACGGCAATATTTAAAAATCGAGATAATTGAGTCGGCCATCTTGTTCGTTTCCCTAGCCAGCAAACGTACAACGTGAAGGGGATCACACTACAAAAACCGCCCCCGGATTTCCGGCGTAGGCACAAGGCAATGATCATCGCGGCCGAACCAGCGGTAGCGGTTCTTCGCCACATACCGGTACAGCTTGTTGCGCAGCGGAGCCGGTACGGCAATAAACAGATAAACGGCCGGCCAGGGAAAGCGAAGTCTGCGCAGAATACGGAGAGCAGCAGCCGATTCCGTATAATACCTTCCCTTCTCTATCAGCACTACCGTATCCAGCCGATGAGCGTCCAGCCCGCCCTTTTCCAGCAGCTTACGCCCGATGTCGCTCTGCAGTGGCGCGAAACGAAAACGTCCTTCCGGATCACGGGGAATAATGAAGGTCGTGAGCCACCCGCATAAATGACAGACGCCGTCGATCAGAACGATGGATGCCTCTTCGGTGTCTGCGTTTTTTTCGGGCACTTCCGCTTTTGACCACTCTTTCATCTTCGACGATTCCTTTGCTTTTTCCCGTTCTTCCATCTTTCCTTGTTCTTCCGGTATCTCCTGATCGGTGAATTGCGTTCTTCTCACATCAGCCATCCGGCTCCCCTCCTTCCTTCATTACTCTATCTTTCCCCGTTTTAAGGCAAAACAAAAACGCGGGAATCTTCCCGCGCCTCCAGGTTCCTGTTCGCTGCCGTTACTCGGCAGTGGTCTTCTCAATCCAGTTGTCACCGATCATTTGATCTTCCAAGTCTCCGGTGAACGCCTCCATGCATTTACAAATGAAGTCCTTGCGGCAAATCGGGCAGGGAGTCTTCAGAAGCCGGCTGATGTTCGTCATTCTCCATTCAGGAAACCGATGGTAGAACGCACGGCATTCCGTTCCGTCAGCAAGCTTAATTATAAATTCATACAGCCCTTCCTTGTCGTTGCTGCTGGCCTTCGTCACGTTCGTGATTACCGGTTTATAAGACATGTTCATCACCTGTTATTTTAAATTTTGGCTGATCCAATGTGTAAATGACCGTATATTCAGATACTTAGACATCTTAAAGAATTTTAGGGGGGATGTCAACCAAAGCGAGGATGAGTTTGAAGCTGAGATTAATGAAGGAAAAAATCGGGATTATCGGCCTGTGATCAAAATCTCCAGAAACGCTATGGCAACGAACGCGAATTCCGCTGTCTTTTCTACTCTAATCATGTCTAATTATATATAATAATAATGAATATATGCTAAATGTCATAACAATTTTTATCTTTTTATATCAAAATGTAAAAAACTTAGGCTTTCAAGCTGGTTTCAGAAACATTCAGAAAAAAGGAGGCTGAAGGATGAACGCAAAAATGACACAAACTTCCGAAATGTTGGGTCAAACGACGAATTCCTCCGGCAAACGCAGACGGGTGATCCGAATCGTCCTGACCGCCGGACTGCCGATTGCCGTGCTGCTCCTCTCCTTCACACTCGGACGTTACAGCGTCTCGCTGTCCCAGATGGCGGATATCTTCCGGGCCCGCCTGCTCGGACTGCCCGACCCGGGACCGGATTCTGTAAGCACCGTCCTGTTCAATGTGCGCATTCCGCGAATCGCCGCCGCCCTGCTCGTCGGCGGGGCCTTGGCTGCCGCCGGAGCTTCGTACCAAGGCTTGTTCCGCAATCCGATGGTGTCGCCGGATATTCTGGGCGCCTCTGCCGGGGCGGGATTCGGCGCGGCGCTTGCAATGCTGCTGTCGCTTGGCCCGGCAGGCATTCAACTGCTGTCCTTCCTGCTCGGTATTGGAGCGGTGGCGCTGACCTACTCCATTGGATCGCTTGTCAGCCGCAGAGGGGGGGCGGTGCTTTCCCTGGTGCTGACAGGGATCGTCATTTCCACCGTGTTCGGCTCGTTCACCTCGATTATTAAGCTGGCCGCCGATCCCGACAACAAGCTTCCCTCCATCACCTTTTGGCTGATGGGCGGCTTATCTCTTGTCGGACTGGATGATTTGGCCATCCTTGCCCCGCTCGTGTTCATCGGTTTGACACCGCTTCTTCTGCTTCGCTGGAAGCTGAACGTACTGTCTTTTGGCGAGGAAGAAGCCCAGTCGCTCGGTGTCAATACGGCCAGAATCCGCATCGTCACCATCATATGCTCCACCCTGCTGACCGCCGCAGCAGTATCCGTCAGCGGCATGATCGGCTGGGTAGGTCTAATCGTGCCTCATCTCTCGCGTATGGTCGTCGGGCCGAACTACAAAGTGCTGCTGCCTGTCTCCGCGCTTTATGGCGCAACCTATCTGCTGCTTGTCGATGATATTGCCCGCAGCGCGCTTACCATGGAAATCCCGCTTGGAATCCTGACTTCCCTGATCGGAGCTCCCTTTTTCATTGTGCTGCTCCTTACCGGAAAAAGGGGGTGGGACTGATGCTCGAAGTCGAGAATCTCTCCTGCGGTTATGGCAGTCAGCCAATCGTCAAAGAGGTTTCCTTCTCGGTTCAGGCCGGGGAGATTATGTGTCTGCTCGGTCCCAACGGCGCAGGCAAAACAACCTTGTTCAAGACCTTGCTGTATTTTCTGAAGCCCTTAGGGGGAACAGTCAAAATTAAAGGGCAGAGCACCGAAGGATGGTCCAGACAAATGCTGGCCCGTTCCGTTGGCTACGTCCCCCAGGCGCACGGCGCCCCTTTTCCATTCAGCGTCTTCGATGTGGTCACCATGGGCCGCACCGCCCATCTCGGACTGTTCGCCTCACCGAGCTCCAAAGACCGGAGCATTGCCGATGAGGCCTTGCAAATGCTTCAGATCACTTATCTTCGGGATCGAATCTATACGGAGCTGAGCGGAGGAGAGCGGCAGATGGTCCTGATCGCCCGGGCGCTGGCGCAGCAGCCGGACATCTTGATAATGGACGAGCCGACATCCAATCTGGACTTCGGCAATCAGATCCGAATGCTGGAGCAAATCCGGCTGCTTAGCAATCGGGGAATGACGGTAGTCATGACGTCGCATTTTCCGGATCACGCCTTTTTATGCTCAGACAGAGTGGCGCTCTTGCGCCGCGGGCTTCCTTTCCTGGCAGGATCTGTGAAGGAGGTGGTAACATCCGAAAATTTGAAATCCGCATACGGCATCAATGTCGAGATTGCGGAACTTACCGCCGCCACAGGACAGAAAGTGAAGACATGCGTTCCGCTTATGCGGACGGGAAGTCAAATGCTTGAGGAGTTGTCTTAATCGCACTTCATCATTCATAGTTATAGGAGGTACTATCATGCAAAAAAGATTCAATGAAAAAAGCTTAGTAGCGTTCATACTATCGGCTGCACTAGTCCTGGTTCTGGCGGGATGCGGAAGCAATAATACAAATGGAAATAACGGTGACACCGGAACCGCGGCATCGCCGGCAGCCTCACCTCAGGCGGCCTCCTCGCAGACAGCCGATACAGGCAAGACCATTACGGACACCGACGGACGTCAGGTAACAATTCCCTCGCAAATCAATACAATTGCTGACGCCTGGCCTGCTCATAATGAAGTCGTGACGATCCTTGGAGCCGGCGGCAAAATCGTGTCCACCATTTCTACGCCCAAGTCGGTCCCTTGGCTGTACAAAGTAAATCCGCAGATGAAAAATGCCGTGACCGCCTTCACCAAATCAGAAGCTCAAATGGAAGAGGTGCTGAAGAACAAGCCTGACATAGCCTTTGCGTCAACCGGTTCTCCGCTGATTCAGCCTCTGGAGAATGCCGGAATTCCCACAGTGACGCTGAACTTTACGAATTTCGACGAGATGAAAGAATGCTTCCGGCTGACGGGAGACATTCTTGGGGAAGATGCGCGTACCCGGGCCGATTCCTTTATCAGCTATCTGGATGGCAAGCTCGAACAGATAACGGCTGTAACTTCCAAAATTCCCGAGTCGGATAAGCCTAAGGTGCTGCATATACAGTCCCTGTCGCCGCTTCAGGTTGACGGTAAGGACACGATGATCCAGAACTGGATTGAAGTAGCTGGCGGCGTCAATGCCGCTCAAGAGATTAGCGGCAACATGAAGCCGGTAAGTCTGGAGCAGATTGTTGCCTGGAATCCGGATTATATCATGATCGGCAGCGGCCTGACGGATACCGACCACATCATGGACGATCCTGCATGGAAGACACTGAATGCCGTTAAGAACGGCCATGTCTATAACAACCCGAGCGGCGCTTTCCTCTGGGACCGTTACGGCGCAGAAGCTGCGCTGCAAATCCAATGGGCGGCCAAAACGCTGCATCCTGATCTGTTTCCTGACCTGAACATCGTCCAAGAAACCGTAAGTTTCTATAAGCAGTTCCTGAATTACGACCTCACTAATGACGAAGCGCAGCTGATTATTGACAGCAAACCGCCGGTAGAGTAACAACGGTTGTAACTTCAGTCGTTCAGAAATTCAAAAAAAGACCCGTTTTCGCATCATCAATGCGGAGACGGGTCTTTTATTTATGCAGTCTTCAATAGTTTCATCAGCCACCTTAGCGAAGGAATTACTGCCGGCTCATTTCCAGTACATTAAGCTCCACCTCGATATTTCCCCTCGTCGCTTTGGAGTATGGACAGAAATCATGGGCTTTCTTCGCCAAATCCTCCGCTTGGTCATGGTCAACATCCGACATTTTTACATCAAGCCGTACGGACAGCTTGAATCCTCCGTCGCTCTCATCTTTGCCGATGGATACGTTCGACGTAACCTCCACATCCTGAAGCTTGACGCCTTCCTTACGGGCAATAAAGGCCAGCGCGCTTTCATAGCAGGCGCCGTATCCCGCAGCAAACAGCTGCTCAGGATTCGTGCCCGTTCCTCCCGAACCACCCAGCTCTTTGGGCATGCTCAGATTATGCTTCAAAGCGCCGTCGGAGGATTCAAATGAGCCTTCACGTCCGCCGCGAACCGTTGCGGTAGCCGTATACAATGCTTTCATGAATATCGTCTCCTTTATAATCCAATTTTTACCCTGACACTACCTTTTATTAAACTTGAGGCGCGATTTGAAACGGGAAATTACAAAAAATTTTAAATTTTCTCAAAAGGTCTTGATTCTGCTTGTAAATTGTTTAAAATTAAATTGTGATAAATATATTATAATATAGAGGAGGACCCCATTCATGAGCGTTTATGATTTCCATGCTAACACTCTGCGCGGTCAGGAAGAATCGTTATCCAAGTATAAAGGCAAGGTGCTGCTTATTGTGAACACGGCCAGCAAGTGCGGCTTCACCCCTCAATACAAAGGTCTCCAAGAGGTCTACGAAAAATTCAAGGACCGGGGCTTTGAGATACTCGGCTTCCCCAGCAACCAGTTTGCGGCGCAGGAGCCCGGCAGCAGCGAGGAAATCCAGGAGTTCTGCCAGCTCAACTACGGCGTCTCCTTCCCGATGTATGAAAAAATCAATGTTAATGGCGACAGTGCCCATCCTTTATACAAATATTTAACGAAGGAAGCTCCCGGCGCCCTCGGCTCCAAAAGCATAAAGTGGAATTTCACCAAATTCCTAGTCGACCGTGAAGGACGTGTCCTGAAACGCTTTGCCCCGACGACGACACCGGAAAATATAGAAGATGAAATTAAGACACTGCTTGATTGAATAACGGTACAGCCGATACTCCCCCGGGAAAAAGAAAAAAGGATTGCGCAGCATCATAAATTCTGCACAATCCTTTGGTTTAACCAATCAGCAGCGATCTGGCGGCTCTCCTGCCATGCTCGCTAGTTCCACTGCCTCTCTTCGCTCTATTCCTCGGGAAATAATTCGGTTGAAATATACCGTTCGCCGGTGTCCGGCAGTAGAACGACGATGTTCTTGCCGATGTTTTCCGGCCGTTTGGCCAACTGATAGGCGGCAAATGCCGCGGCCCCAGAGGAAATTCCGACAAGCAGCCCTTCCTTCCTTGCCAGTCTTTGCGACGTTGCAATCGCTTCTTCATTCTTTACCGTGATGATCTCATCCACTACAGCCCGGTTGAAGTTACCTGGCACGAAGCCTGCACCGATGCCCTGAATGGCATGAGGACCCCGCTGTCCACCTGACAGAACAGGCGAGCCGGACGGCTCCACAGCGACGATCCGCACCTGCGGGTTACGCTGTTTCAGAACCTCGCCGACTCCCGTGATCGTTCCGCCGGTGCCGACGCCGGCGACAAAAATATCCACTTTTCCATCGGTATCATTCCAAATTTCTTCGGCCGTAGTCTTTCGGTGCACATCGGGGTTGGCTGGATTCTCGAACTGCTGCGGGATATAGGAATTGGGTATTTCTGCGGACAGCTCTTGCGCCTTGCGGATCGCGCCAGCCATGCCTTCCGAAGCCTGGGTCAGCACCAGCTCCGCCCCGAGCTGTTTCAGAAGCTTTCGACGCTCCATGCTAAAGGATTCCGGCAAAATAATAATCAACCGGTAGCCCAGTGCCGCCGCCACAAAGGCAAGACCGATACCGGTATTTCCGCTGGTCGGTTCGATAAGGGTCGTATCTTTGTTAATGAGCCCCTTGTCTTCGGCATCCTTGATCATAGCGTATCCGATCCGGTCCTTCACGCTGCTCGCCGGATTGAAATATTCCAGCTTGGCCAGAATGTTCGCAGCCGCGCCTTCCTCTTTGAAGCTGGACAGCTCAAGTAGCGGCGTATTCCCAATCAGTTCGGTCAAGTTCTTAACGATCTTCCCCATTGTGCATTGCCTCCATAATTAGATTTTTCAAATTATAGCTTTCATCTATTCCCATGCAAACACTCGGTATTAAGAGCATACCGGAAATCCCATCACTTGTAAAATCGCATGTGCAGAAACAAAAAAAAGCCTTGCTGCGCAAGGCTTCTTTCTATATGCGGTAGAGAGGACTCGAACCTCCACGGGCGTACGCCCACTACCCCCTCAAGATAGCGTGTCTGCCATTCCACCACTACCGCGCGGTGAATCATTTTTTGAGGCCAACACAAGTTATTATACTCGCTTCTTCCCCAAAAGTAAAGCTAAATTATTCGGGAAGCTGATCTTCCTGTTTCCGTCTGCGATATTCGGTAAAAGCGAGATATTCCTTGATAAACTCCTTTTCCTGGGGCTGCAGTTCATCGATATGGCAATTGGATTGCCGTATTTGCTCAAAAAAATAATCCTCGCCTCCTTCGCGCAGTATGGACGAGGAAGTCTTGCCCAAGATGAGCCAGTCCAGACTGACGCCAAAAAAAGCGCCGATTTCGATTAATTTATGCGTTCCGGGCGTCGACTTGCCCCGCTTCCAATCTCCCATATTTCCTGTGCTGATGCCAAGCTGCTCACAGAACGCTTTTTTGGTCATGCCTCTTTTCTCAATCAAAAGTTCAATTCGATCATAAATGGACTGCATTTCCAGACCGCCTTCCGAGATGATAAAAAATAACGTAAATAAGTCATTTTTTATTGTAAAATGACGTAAAAAAGTATATAATTGACTAATCTTATGCTTTAGCCCATTATATCATACGGCTGGAATGTCGATAAGAGGTGAGCAAGATACGCACTAAAAAGCCCATAACCCCTTACGGATGGACAATCAAGCAGCGCCTGGCGGAGATGATGCTGAGTCAAAAAGACTTTTGCCAAATGCACGGCATACCGCCCTACCGCCTATCCAATCTAATTCACGGAACGCGCAGCGCCCTGCGGTACCGCCGGCAGGTGAACCAACTGCTGGATATAGCCGCGGACATAACGTGTGAAGTGCGAAATGACTGAGTATTCTTTTTATCTGCTTAATCTTAGTATCCCATCCTGAAATCTGTCAAGGAGCGATCCCTTTGTCCAACAGCGCCTTATCCCTTGCTACCCGATTGATAAACTCTCTGCCGGGCATCGCACTGGCTGTCGACAGACATGGATTGATCGCTGCTGCGAACGAACCATGGAAGAGCTTCGGTATCGCTTCGGGTCTTTCCACGAGCTTCGAATGGACGGGGACAGACTATTTTGAAATGATGCGTGAGCTTGTTCTTCCACCGGACTCAATGCTGGAGCTAACCCAGGCCGTCCATTCCATCTTCTTGGAGGAACGGCTCGTTTACAGCGGCAGGTTTCCCAAACCTCCTTCCCTGAAGGGAAGAAAATGGTTTCAAATTGAGGCCTTTGCCATACCTGAAGAAACCAAGCGCTCGATCTCTTTTGTTCTGCTGTCCCACCGCTTTATTTCTCACGCCGCAGACCCGCACCAGGACGAGCCACCGGCCCATACACTTAATCGGAAGCCACATCATTATCTGCCGGTCTGCGCTTCCTGCAAATCCATCCGTAAGGGCAGCGAATGGATTCCGGTAGAACGTTTTCTGAAGCAGGAACTACATACCGAACTAACTCATGATATCTGTCCCGAGTGCATTGCTCAGTTGTATCCCCAATATCCAGGCGCATTGGAACGGTTGGCTGATTAACGCTGTAAACGGCGTGTCCCTCTCTCCGCCCAAATTCACGACAAATTTCCGACCTCCCTCGAAAGTTCCCTCTATACAAAAAAGAACCCTGATCTCTCAGGATTCTTCCTTGACTATTATGCGGTAGAGAGGACTCGAACCTCCACGGGCGTACGCCCACTACCCCCTCAAGATAGCGTGTCTGCCATTCCACCACTACCGCTTATGGTGACCCGTAGGGGATTCGAACCCCTGTTACCTCCGTGAAAGGGAGGTGTCTTAACCCCTTGACCAACGGGCCATGATTTAGTTTCACAACAAAAATGATTATAGCAAATCCAAGAGCATCTGACAAGAACTATTTTTCAAAAAAATACGGCGGCTTGCCCCATGGATGCAAACCGCCGTATACGCCCCCCTCCGCCCTTCCCGCGGAGATAGGCAGAAAATCCAATTCCCCCGGCATATTGGCTACCGCATAATGAACAACCCCACGCTTGGTATAGGTCGGATTCTCGTGAGTGGTGATCCGGTCAATGGTCTCTATCGAGCCGCAAGATAGAAGGATAGCCGCCCCATTGACAAATGGAGCGGCATCCTATGCGGCTAAGCGATATTTGGAAGTGAATTGTCTGTTGCGAAAGATAGATCAGATCAAATTACCATTATCCTCAGCGCTGCATTTCTGTTGGCTTACGGATTAACCTTGGTTTCGAAGGTTTGCTTGCCGCCAACGAATTTCAGTACGACAGCCGCTTTAACCGGGTCATGCGATTCGTTCATCGAAATTTTGCCAGTAGCCAGCTGCAGATCCTTAGTCGCTGCCAGGGCGTCTTTAATCTTGGCCGGTTCAGCCGCTCCTGCGCGGGTAATGGCATCAGCTACCAGCTTAACAGCGTCATAGCCAAGGGCTGCCATGCCGTCCGGTACTGCGTTGCTGTTGGCCGCTTTGTAGGCGTCAACGAAGCTCTTAACTTCTGGAGCGGTATCTTCCGGCGAATAGTGGTTAGACATGTAAGTGTTGTCCAGAGCTGCCGCGCCTGCGATTTCAGCCAGCTGCGGAGAATCCCAGCCGTCGCCGCCCATGAACGGAGCCTTAATGCCCATTTCGCGTGCTTGTTTCAGGATTTTGCCTACTTCTTCATAGTAGCCCGGCAGGTAGATAACATCCGGGTTAGCTGCTTTAATACGTGTCAATACGGCTTTGAAGTCAGAGTCTTTTTGTTGGTAAGACTCTTTGCTCAGGATTTGTCCGCCGTTCTTTGTGAATGTTTCTTCAAAGAATGTTTGCAGACCTTTAGAGTAGTCACTGGACGTATCCGTGTAGATAACAGCCGTTTTGGCTTTAAGCGTGTTGCTTGCAAAGTTAGCCATAACCTGTCCTTGGAAAGGATCGATAAAGGAAGCGCGGAATACCCACTCGTTCACTTTTTTGGTACGCTCGTCAACCGTTACTTTCGGGTTGGTGGCAGAGGAGCTCACGAGCGGAATTTGTTTCTCCTGGGCAACCGGTACGATACCCAATGTGTTGGTGGAAGTCGTTGAGCCAATGATCGCTACAACTTTGTCGGTGGTAATCAGCTTTTGCGCAGCTTGCGTTGCTTCTTCGGATTTCGAGGCGTTATCGGCTTCAACTAACTCCAACTTCTTGCCGAGTACACCGCCCGCATCGTTAATTTCCTTAACTGCCAGTTGAGCGCCTTTTAGAGCAGAGTCGCCGAAGGAGGCTTGGCCGCCTGTGAGCTCAAGGTCAGCTCCGATTTTGATTGTGTCTCCAGCAGAGTTGCTGCCGCTTGCGGAATTTCCGCTGTTCTCTGTGTTGTTGCTGCCGCAGCCTGCTGCCAATACGGCAGTCAGCACTGTCGACAAAATAATGGCCCCGATTTTTTTCATTGTTCTCCTTGCCTCCCAGATAATTTAATTTATATGTTGTTTCTGTGATGCCCTGATTAGGAATAGCCGTGTTAGTGCCCAAGATAAGCCATTTTGATTTCTTCCGAATCCGCCAATTCCTTGGCGTCTCCTTCCAGTACGACTCTGCCGGTTTCCAGCACATAAGCACGATGGGCGATTTTGAGCGCCTGATGCGCATTTTGTTCAACCAACAGCACGGTCGTTCCGGCTGCGTTCACTTCCTGGATGATCTTGAAAATATCCTGCACCAGAAGCGGAGCAAGTCCCATGGACGGTTCATCCAGCAAAAGCAGCTTCGGGTGTCCCATAATGGCGCGCCCCATAGCGAGCATTTGCTGTTCGCCGCCGGACAGCGTTCCGGCTTGCTGCTTCTTGCGTTCCCGAAGACGGGGGAAGGTGCTGTACACCTTCTCAAAATCAGCAGCCAGGCTGCTGGAATCCTGCAAATAAGCTCCGAGTTCCAGGTTCTCCTCTACAGACATATTTGCGAATACGCGCCGACCTTCAGGGCAGTGAATCAATCCCTGCTTGACTATCCCCTGCACGCTCTGGTTCGTAATGGATTTCCCCACAAATTCAATACTTCCCGTCTTCGGCTTAAGCAATCCCGAGAGCGTCTTGAGAAGCGTCGATTTGCCGGCGCCGTTGGCTCCGATGAGCGTAACGATTTCTCCCTGATTGACATTGATGCTGAGGTCCTTCAGGGCGTGAATGGCTCCGTAGTAAACATTGATTCCTTGTACTGTAAGCATAGCCTTTACGCCTCCTGTCCCAAATACGCTTCGATAACTTTGGGATTGCTCCGGATCTCGGACGGTGTGCCATTTGCAATCAGCATCCCGCGGTCCAATACGTAAATCCGGTCGCAGACACCCATAACCAGCGACATATCATGCTCGATCAGGAGAATCGTAAGGTCGAATTCCTTGCGGATCCAGGCGATGAGATTCATTAAATCATGCGTCTCGTTCGGATTCATACCGGCTGCCGGTTCGTCGAGCAGCAGCAGCTTCGGTCCAGCCGCAAGAGCCCGCGCGATTTCCAGACGACGCTGGTTGCCGTAACTGAGATTACCAGCCAGTTCCGTACTTTGATCGTCAAGATTAAAAATCTTTAGAATATCAAGCGCCTTCTGTGTAATCTCATCTTCACCCTTGAAATGATTCGGCAGACGAAGCATGGAGGTGAACATCGAGTGTTTGGCGTGCTGGTGAAAAGCGATCTTGACGTTATCCAGTACTGTCATTGCAGTAAAGAGGCGGATATTCTGAAAAGTACGTGCCGCCCCTTTGCGGTTAATCCGGTACGGCTTCATACCGCCGACGGATTCATTACCCAGTATAATACTGCCTGTCGAAGGAGGATATACGCCGGTCAGCAGATTGAACAGCGTCGTTTTACCTGCACCGTTCGGTCCGATCAGACCAATCAGTTCACCTTTATTAATATGAAGAGAAACTTCGCTGAGCGCCTTGAGTCCCCCGAAGGAACGGCTGGCTTTCTTAACATCAAGAAGCACTGCTGTCGCTGATGCCGCCATTTGCCTTCGCCTCCTTTTTGCCGAACTTCTTGAGAGAAAATTTCGTGCTTCCAAGCAGACCGCCCGGACGGAAAATCATCATCAGAATCAGAACGATCGAATAAATAATCATGCGCCATTCCGGGAAATCCCGCAGGTAAGTATACAGCAGGGTTACGAAGACGGCGCCGACAATCGAGCCGGCCGTGCTGCCCAGTCCCCCGAGAACGACCATAACGAGAATTTCGAACGACTTCAGGAAGTTGAAGCTGCCCGGTGTAATAACGTAGAACGTATGAGCTGATAGTCCCCCCGCCATTCCGGCAAACAGGGCGCCGATTGTAAATGCGATGATTTTGTACAGTGTCGTGTTGATACCCATAGCTTCAGCCGCAATCTCATTCTCGCGAATGGCGATACAGGCCCGGCCGTGAGTGGAACGGATAAAGTTATTGATCAGAACAACCGTAATCAACGTGAAGAAGAACATGATGGTCCATGTCGTCTTCGCCGGAATCCCGCTGAGGCCCGAAGCGCCGCCGACGTATTCCGTGTTCAGCATAATAATCCGGATGATTTCCCCGAAGCCAAGTGTCGCGATTGCCAAATAGTCACCATTTAGCCGCAGTGTAGGCATTCCGATAAGCACTCCGCAAACCGCCGCCACCAAACCGCCAATAATAATTGTAAGAATAAATGGAACATCATAGTCAAGCGTCAAAATGGCCGAAACGTATGCGCCAACGGACATAAACCCCGCATGCCCGATAGAAAACTGTCCGGTAATCCCGTTAATAAGGTTGAGTGATACCGCCAGCATAACGTTAACGCAGATCAGAAGAAACATCGATTTGTAAACATCATTAAGAGTTCCCGTTGTTAGCAGAATTTGTACAACCCCATATAAAACCAAGGCAAGGACAATGCTCAGCCAGAATTTTTTATTTATCTTCACGCCGTTCCCCTCCTACACTTTCTCCCGGACATTCTTGCCGAACAGCCCGGATGGTTTAAAGATAAGGATCAGGATCAATACGGCAAAGGCCACGCCGTCACGCCAGGAGGAATATCCGAGCGAGGAAATTTCTGTCTCTACCGTACCCAGCAGCAAGCCGCCAACAAGTGCGCCCGGAATGCTTCCGATGCCTCCAAGCACCGCGGCGACGAACGCTTTCAGTCCCGGCATAACGCCCATCAGCGGGTCAACGGAGTTGTAGGTCATACCAAAAATAACACCAGCCGCAGCCGCAAGCGCCGAACCGATGGCAAAGGTTGCCGAAATAGTACGGTCTACGTTGATCCCCATCAGACGCGCCGCTTCCATATCGAACGATACCGCCCGCATCGCTTTACCGGTCTTGGTATAACGTACGATGTATTGCAAAATAATCATCAGAATAATCGTTGTAATCAAAATCATAACCTGGTTCGATTCCACCTGGATGGAAGTTCCGAACAATTGGTACTGCTTCTTCGCCATAATGTCAGGGAAACCTTGAGCTTGCGGCCCAAGTACGAGCACCCCGGTATATTCCAGCAAAAAGGATACGCCGATTGCCGTAATCAGCGCAGCAATCCGTGTGGATTTGCGCAGCGGCTTGTAGGCAAGACGTTCAATTGTGATGCCAAGCAGCGCACTGACCGTCATGGAAAAAATCAGAGATATGATCAGGACCAAAACCGGTGGAAGCCCTGCCGATGCCAGATATTTAGCACTGAACAGACCAATAAACGAACCAACCATAAACACATCCCCATGTGCAAAGTTGATCAGCTTAATGATCCCGTAAACCATGGTATAGCCCAAGGCGATCAGCGCATAAATGCTGCCTACGGAAATCCCGTTAATTAACTGCTGAATAAAATACTCCATCGCCATCCCCTTTTCCCTTTTTCATTGTCAATCCCTCTTCTCTCTTTCACTCTTTCTTTTTAATGATGTTACCTATATTAACATATGTCCTTTTTTTCGTCACTAAGATTTTGAGGGGTTCCAAGAAATTTCGAATTTCAGTGTTACAATTACTAACCTTATTGGTAATAATCATGTTACATAATATAACTTAAATCGAGAAAAACGGGGGGAAACGGCGTAATACAAAGAAAACAGAAGGTATAAATATGTGGAATATATTTCCCCAGGCAAATAAAAAGCTTTATTATGTAACAATTAATATAACATTTTTCACTTTAATGCATCATTCCTGCAAATAAATAAAGAGTTAATGCGTCATATTTCTTTAATTATTGATCATATATCTGTCCGCTGGTTGCCGTTAGCCGAAAGCTAACATATACCCGACATAAAAAAGCTCCCTTACGGGAGCTATCTCTTCTATTATAGTTAAATTGTTGCAGATAAATCGTTGAGTTTAAAAAATTAACCGCACAATTCGGAAGAATTGTGGCGGAGAGAGAGGGATTCGAACCCTCGCACCGCTTACGCAGTCTAACCCCTTAGCAGAGGGTCCCCTTATAGCCACTTGGGTATCTCTCCAAGAAAATGGCTCCCCGAACAGGACTCGAACCTGTGACAACTCGATTAACAGTCGAGTGCTCTACCAACTGAGCTATCAGGGAACATTTTGATGTGAACAAGAAATAATTTATCATGATTTTAGCCCTCAGTCAAGCGCAAGAAACTCCCCATCCGATGGAATATGCACCCTGCCGAGCAATCCTTTCTCTTCAAGCCGTTCCTGCAGTTTATCCCTGGTCAGATGGCAGTGGTTGATCGCATCCATATGGACGGCTACCACTTTCGTCTCGGGAGTATACACGCACAAGCTTAATATATCTTGTTCATTCATTGTAATGGGGTCTCCGCTCACAAACCGCGCTTCACCCGCATTTACGACCACGGTTTCCGGCTGATACCGGTCCAGTGCTTCCCGCACCTCTTCACACCAGATCGTATCTCCAGCGATATAGAGCACAGGCTCATCAGACGCTTGGAGTATAAAGCCGGACACCGGTCCCATCAGCTTCCCGATCTCTCCGGTACCATGTCTGCCTCCTGTACGGATTAACCGGACTCCGCGGAATTCCGCCTGCTCTTGGATAGGAGTAACTGCAGTAAAACCCTGTGCGCTGATCCGTTCCCCGTCCTCTTCCTGGCTGAATAGCGGAATATCTTTTGCAAGCAGTGACGCAGCAGCAGTATCCCAGTGGTCATTGTGAAAATGGGTTACAATTACGGCATCCGGTTTAAGCCACATGTTCACTGGGCCGGGAAGGCCAACGAGCGGATTCCGCCGTTCATTGCCGCTGTTCACAATCGGCGGATAGGCTCCGGGCTCACCTAGCATCGGATCGATCAGAAAGACGGAACCCCCGTACTCCAGCCAAAGCGCCGCATGTCTTATTAATTGAAGCTTCATATCGATGCACTCCTTCTTTTTCATGAGTTCTGCTACAATTAAGTATAATTTTCTTCATGGTTTGGAGTACATAATGCGGTGAAAGGATTACAGCGTATCTATTTTCATTCGGAAAGGAAATTACCTAAAGATGAGCCAAGCGCTTTTAGACGAGACCGATCTGCTCATATTGCGGCAGCTGATACAAGACTCCACACTCAGCAACAAAGAGATTGGCAGGACGGTTCATATGACGGGGCAAGCCGTGGGGGCGCGTATTCGCAGGCTGCGGGAACTCGGCGTAATTACGGGTTATTCGATAGGCTGGGACCCGGAAAAGCTGGGACTGCACGTGCATGCCTTGATCACGGTATTCCTGAATTCAGGAAGCGCCCATCAGACATTCCTGCAGTTCGTTGCATCCGAGGAGGAGATTGAAGAGGCATACCGCGTCAGCGGCGAGGGCTGTTATTGGATGCGGGCGCGCACTGAGAGCCCGGAACGGTTGAACGCGCTGCTCGACCGGCTGCTAAAGTACGGTAACTATAAGGTAAGCCTCGCTATAGGCCAGGTAAAATAGGCAGCGGAGTTTATGTTAATTAAAAAAAGCGCCTGCTCCCTGCCCTATCGCTTCGCTTTAGGCTCGGCCCCTTCAATCACCGTAAGCTTCAGCGGACCGGCGCATTTCCCGCAGCGGTAGCGCTGCGGATTCACCTTGCGTTTACGGAGGTACTCCGCGCTGCACTGGGTACAAATGAGCTTATAGCGGTAAGGCATCGGCCCCCGCGCTTTCGCTCCGGGAAGGTTTCGGCAGTACCGGCTGCCTCCTACGCGTTCGAGCAGTGCTTTAAAGTCGGCGTCCCGGTGACGGTACCCTCTTTTTGCCAGGTGAAGATGGTAGTGACAGAGCTCATGCTTGATAATTTTCTCCGTTTCCTCTGGCCCGTACGCCGCAAGCTGGCGGGGATTAATCTCAATATTATGGGTTTTCATAAAATAACGTCCACCGGTAGAGGACAGCCTGCTGTTAAACGACGCTTTATGGCGAAAGGGCAATCCGAAGCTTTCCCGCGATACCCGCTCGATCCAGCGCTGCAATTCTTCGTTGGTCATGCTTATCATTTTGGCAGGCTCCGTTCTTTGACGCGCCACCAAGGCGCTTGCTGCAATCCGTACTTGAATTGTAACTTGCGCATACGCTACACTTCAAGAAGGAAGACAAGGACGGAGGGAGAATGATTATGCCGAAAATGCGGTATGTAATTTTGCAGCAGAATCAGGAGCTTCAATTTGTGGAAATGCCGGAGGACTATGCGTATCAGCTTAGCGCGCTCAATCTTAGACTGAACAAAGAGATCGACAAGCTGACGGCCGAGAACGTGCCTGATTTGCCGCTTGCGGTGGCCGAATGCGATTCCCTGGAGCTGCTGCGCGAGCAGTATTCATTTGAGTCCGGGCTCGATTATATCAACCGGCTGGAGCAGGCTTTTGCCGCCATTCAAGAACAGAACTATCCGCTCGTCTCCCTGCTGACGGAAATCCGGGCGCTTCAGGCGCAGCTTGAGCAGTGGTATGAAGAGGAAGAAGAGCGGGCTCAGTAAGATCCGCATGCAAGAAGAATCACCTGAGGCGTCTTATCTTGAAAAGCCTTCCGGACTGGGGCGGTATTCATATCATCTTCAGCTTATGGCGCACCATCGCCTATCTCTGCACATATGCTAACCTACGCAAGCTCGCAGAGGAGGGATTCCAATGCCGCAATGGCTCAGCCATCAGCTTATGAAAGCCTACTACAAAAAGGACCGGAGACAGATCAAGCTGCTGAACGAGTGCTGGTTCTTCTACCGGGGTTCCGCAGTAAAACGTTAGGCCAGAGCCTGGTTTGACGCCCCACGGTCCGATAGCCGTAACCGGTTTGCCCTTTGGCAAGCCTTAGGAACGCCTTTCAATCAGAATCCATCTCTTCGTGAAGGGATGGATTTTGCTTTGTTCTAGGAAGAAATCAGAACTTCGGAAATAGATATATGACCAGGAAGTACAGGAATCCCAAGAAAATAATAAAATATGCGGCATACTCGAGAAAGGCGGAGGCGATAAGGCTGGAGTTTGCTTTCTTTTGCATCTCCAGATATTCCGCTTTCATACTGCTGTCTTGGTAACGCGGGTCCATAATCGGTCGCTCCTTTTCTTTTTAGCCTTCATTACCCGGGGATATTTAAATTTGAAACAAACGCTGCACCCCGCTGTTCCCGGCTGCAGGCAGAAGCTGAAGTACGGCTTAAGGACAGAATACCCGTTTGAATGCCAAGAAAGCGGGAGCATACCGTGATTACGGATAAGTCAGCAAGCTTTTCTAGCTAAAACTTCGTTTGGACGGCCAGGAGCCCTGCAGCTTGCGAACCAGCACAATTTGTCCCGTATGATAAGCATCATGCAGAATAAGGCTCATCACTTCTTCCCCCGGAGCATGCCCTGAACCGCCCCAATTATATGCGCCTTCCCCCAGCGCCTCAATAATTTCACGCAGGTCGGCATGGACTTTTTTAAGATGGGATACCGCCTTCTCCCACGCTTCTTCACCGCTTTCCGTTACTGTAAATGTAGCGTCGTTGCTCTCCAAATACGGCGGGCTGGGCAGGCCCTTCAGCTTCCGCAGCAGCCGATCCTTATAGTAAGTCAGGTGGTTGACCGTTTCCCAAATCGAGTTGGCGGCTTCTCCCTGCGGCTTCCAGAGCGCCTGCTCACTGCTCACGCCATCCAGCGCATCCTTTAGCGGCGGCGCCCAATCCTCCTGATCCATCGCATAATCCCAATTTTGGAGCAGAACCTCACTAATTTTATTTTGCATATAAAGCTTCCTCCTTAATCGTAACTATCTATATTTATTACAATGGTTACAAGAGAACTGTAACATACGAAGCAGGCAGAATACAAGTAACTAGCAAAACTTATTTTTAACTGTTACAATGTAGTTGGATGAAAGGAAGGATCGATGATGCTGTGGGATGATTTTATTAACAGCTACTGGCGGGATTGGAGAACGGGAGACAAGAGCAAAGACAGGGACCGTCTGGAAGATCCGCAGTGGATAGAGCCTTGGCTCTCCGCACATGGACTGCCCGCTCTGCCTATGCCGGACTCCGGGCAATTGGATGAACTCAAGAAGCTGCGCAGCTATCTTTTCGATACAGTCCGGGAGGTAGTAGGAGGCAAAGAGCCTGCCTGTCTGCCGGAGCAATTGAACCATTATATGGCGGCCGGCCCCGTCATGAGACAGGCGGTAAGGGACGATGATGGACGAATTAAAGTGTCGCTGCTGCCTCTGCGGACTGACTGGGAACAGGTAATGGCGGAGATTGCCGCTTCTTTTGCCTCTGCCCTGGCGGAAAAAGAGCAGTCCAGATTCCGTATCTGCGACAATCCCGACTGTCTCTGGGTCTATTATGACGATACGCGCAACCGTTCCAAGCGCTACTGTGACGATAAGGCCTGCGGCAATCTGATGAAGGTCCGCCGTTTCCGGGCCCGGAAGAAAGCGGAACAGTAAGCGGCTTCAGCGTGCAGCTTACTTTCTTCAATTACAAAAGAACGGCCCGGATTCTCCCGGGCCGTTCTTTTCTTTTTATTATGAAACTGCTATCTTTCTGGTTCTAGATTAAACCAAAGAACGTTTAGCACTTACTTCAACCGGGTTCTCTACAAGCGGCTTCTTCCACACTCCGAATACCAGGGCGGAGATTACCGCGCCGATGGCAACCGCCAGCAGGAACAGCAGCGCATGGTTTGCGAGTGCGGCTACGAAGATGCCGCCATGCGGAGCCGGAATATTAATTTTCCAAAATTGGGTCAATCCCCCGGCAACAGCCGAACCCAGGATACAGGAAGTCAGAACGCGCATCGGGTCGGCAGCCGCAAATGGAATTGCGCCTTCGGTGATGAAGGACAAGCCGAGCACATAGTTCGTTATGCCGGATTTCCGTTCATCTTCCGTGAATTTATTCTTGAACAGTGTGGTAGCCAGTGCGATTGCCAGCGGAGGAACCATGCCGCCCGCCATAACAGCCGCCATCATCGCACCGTCGCCGGTGGATGTGAAGACGCCAATGGCAAACGTATAAGCCGCTTTATTGAAAGGACCGCCCATGTCAATCGCCATCATGCCGCCAAGGACAAGTCCCAGCAGAACGGCGTTGCCGGTTCCAAGATTGTTCAGAACGTCGATGAGGCCCGTGTTGATCCAACTAAAGAACGGATCGAACAGGTAGTACATAATAGCGCCGGTAACAAGCAGACCGAATACAGGATACAGCAGAATCGGTTTCAGACCGTCAAGCGTCTGGGGTATGCCCGCAAACACCTTGCGCAATCCGATAACGATATAACCGGCCAGGAAACCGGCGGCGAGACCGCCAAGGAAACCGGCATTGGAGCTCGCTGCCATAAAGCCGCCGACAATACCGGGCATCAATGCAGGACGGTCGCCGATGCTCATTGCAATGAAGCCGGCCAGGATCGGAATCAGGAAGTGGAATGCTCCGTCGCCGCCGCCGATGGTCTGCAACAGCTTAACAATCGGATTGTCTACGCTCGCAATCTGCTCAAACAAGAAGGAAATTGCGAGTAAAATACCGCCGCCGACCACGAAGGGCAGCATATGGGAAATACCGTTCATCAAATCTTTATAGATTTTACTGCCGACACTGATCTTGCCCGCAGGCGCCGCATCCGAAGCGGCTTTGCCTTGGCTGCGATAGATCGGAACTTCGCCGGCAGCCGCTTTGCGGATCAGCTCTTCCGGCTTGCGAATGCCGTCGCTTACCGGTCTTTGCAGCAGTGGCTTGCCATCGAAACGGGCCATTTCCACCTGCTTGTCAGCCGCAACGATAACACCGCTCGCCCGGCGGATTTCATCGGGAGTCAGCACATTCTTTGCGCCCTCGGAACCGTTGGTTTCAACGCGGATATTAATTCCCAACTCTTTGGCTTTCTTCTTAAGGGCATCTTCAGCCATAAAGGTGTGGGCAATGCCTGTCGGACACGCGGTAACGGCGACTACAAACGCTTCCATATTGCTTGGATTGCCGACGATCATTCCGCTAGTGGAAGATTGCTCGGCTTTCGCTTTTGCTTCTTCTTCCTGTTTGGCTTTTTCCTCTTCCGCCTTTTTGGCCGCTTCTTGCTCCTCCTGTTTGGCGTCGAAGAGCGCCGCTACTTCATCAGGCGTCTTGGTATTCTTCAGTTGGTCGATGAATTCAACATCGATCAGCAGACGGGAAAGGGCGGCAAGCGTACGCAGATGCGTATTGGCCGCGCCTTCCGGAGCGGCGATCATGAAGAACAGGTGCGCCGGTTCTCCGTCCAAAGATTCAAATTCCACGCCGCCTGCGCTTTTCGCAAATACAACCGTCGCTTCATTAACAGCTTTGGTCTTGGCGTGAGGCATGGCAATACCGCCGCCGATGCCTGTGCTGGACTCTTCTTCACGCTTCAGAATCATTTGCTTAAACAGCACCGGATCATTAATCCGGCCGTTTGCAGCAAGGCTGGCAATCAATTCATCAATTGCCGCATCCTTGGTTGTGGCCTGCAAATCCATGATCATTGTCTGTTTGATCATCAGGTCCGTAATTCTCATATAAGTTCAACTCCCCTTAAATTCATAAATGTGCATCACTCGTCTTGCAATTGACTTTCCAGCTAGTTACAGCTTGCTGATCTGAACCTGCGGGCGGAGCCGCTCAATCTCCTCCTTCGTTGCCAGGTCGTCGGAGAATGCAGTGGCACTTCCCGAGGCAACTCCTGCACGAAAAGCCTCAATCGGATCTCCCGTAAGAAACAGCGTGCCGACAAATCCGGCTATCATTGAATCTCCCGCGCCTACTGAATTTTTCACCGTCCCGGACGGCACCGTAGCGCGGTACACCTCTTGTTCGGTAATGAGCAAAGCGCCTTCGCCGGCCATGGAAATCAGCACATGCTTCGCGCCTTCTTCCAGCAGCTTGCGGCCGTACGTAATGATCTCTTCCATAGAATTAATCGTAACGCCGTACAGTTCAGCCAGCTCATGATGATTCGGTTTTACCAACAGCGGCTTATGAACCAACGCATTCATCAGAGCCTTTCCGGTTGTATCGATGACGAATTCCGCTCCGGACTGTCCACAGGCCTCGATAAGCTTCTGATAGAAATCTCCTCCAAGAGAAGGCGGGGCGCTTCCGGACAAAATGACAATGTCGTTCTGCTGCAGATGGGACAGTTTGTCCAGCAGCTGCTGCGCCTCCTCGTCGCGGATTACAGGACCAAGGCCGTTAATTTCCGTCTCTTCCCCGTGTTTGAGCTTGATGTTGATCCGGGTGTCATCCGCTACGAATACGAAATCACTCTTGATCGAGTCTTCACGCAATTTGTCCGCGATAAACCGGCCGGTGAACCCTCCGAGAAATCCGAGAGCCGTATTTTCTACCCCCAGTTGGTCAAGCACGCGGGAAACGTTAATCCCCTTGCCGCCAGGAAGCTTCAAATCCCGCTTCATCCGGTTCAAGTCGCTGAGCTTCAGATCTTCAACCTCCACGATGTAATCGATGGAAGGGTTAAGCGTCACAGTATAGATCATAATTTACCCCTCAATTATTTTGGTTTTACTTGCAATGGATTGGCGCAGCCTTTCCGGAACGGTATCCGTTATCACAACAGCCTCCTGCAAGTCGAACAGTTTGGCAAAAGCGACCTCGCCAAATTTGCTGGAGTCCGCAAGCACATAGGTTTTCCCGGATAACTGGTGAGCCCGCCTCTTAATCAGCGCTTCTTCGGGATCAGGCGTTGTATACCCCATTTTGGCATCTACACCGTTTGTGCCCAGAAAGCATTTATCAAAACGGAAGTTCTCCAAATTCTGAAGCGCAATGCTTCCGACTACGGCTTTGGTATGGCTCTTCATCATACCGCCGAGAAGATAACTAGGGATTTGCTTCCTCACCAGCTCTTCAATATGCGACAAGCCGTTGGTCACGACGGTCACACCTTTAGCGTCAATAAGGGAAATCATTGCTAACGTTGTTGTTCCCGCATCCAGATAAATACATTCACCATCAAGCAGTTGTGAAGCGGCCAGAGAGGCAATAGAATTTTTTTGCTGAATGTTCTTGGAGGTTTTCTCCTCCATGCCAAGCTCCTGGCTTTTATGAGGCAGCAGCGAAGCTCCGCCATGCACTCTCTTCAGCAAATTACGGCTCTCAAGATCAATTAAATCCCGTCTTACCGTTGATTCCGAAGCCCCGAGCATTTCAGCCAGCTCCTGCATCTTGACTACGCCCTTTTCTTGTAAGCGCTGTATTATCATTCCGTGGCGTTCTTCGGTTAGCATCTTCACTCCTCCAACTGTCCATATAGTAACATAAATCGAGCAAAAAACAATCATTATTATCCAAATTCCATCAAAATTCTTCAACCCTCGTTACAAAGTTGTGAACGCTTACTTTTTACTTCCATACCGTGGCAGTGAGCCGATTTAGTTTTTATACATTAACGTATAGAAAATGATTTTTTCAGTTTACGTTTATAAAAAGCCAGGGATCGTCATCTTGTTTTAAGTCCTGGTTATTGGTTGCGGTCTGCGTACGCGTGCGGGGTGGGACGGGATGAGCCGGGAGTTTATGATATTCATGGTGTTATTTCAATCCACGTACCCGCGCGAGGTGCGACGACCGCATACATACGATCATGACGTAGCCGGCCGATTTCAATCCACGCACCCATGCGGGGTGCGACTTGTCGCTGACCCAGCCTTGCGATATCAGCAATTTATTTCAATCCACGCACCCGCACGGGGTGTGACGATCATGCCATCGGGGTCATTGCTTTCCCATAAAATTTCAATCCACGCACCCATACGGGGTGCGACAACTAACAATTCGCGTAATTCTTTATTGCTGATCATTTCAATCCACGCACCCGCACGGGGTGCGACCAAAGACGAGCGTGGTCGTTTTATCACTCATTGCCAATTTCAATCCACGCACCCGCACGGGGTGCGACACAGTGTGCAGCTTGCGAACTGGATGGCTGGCGAAATTTCAATCCACGCACCCGCGTGGGGTGCGACAGAAATAATTTACCGTATCCGTCACCCATTTACGATTTCAATCCACGCACCCGCGTGGGGTGCGACCCATGCGTTTACCAATGCGTCCATAGATCCCTTATTTCAATCCACGCACCCGCGTGGGGTGCGACGCCATCAATGACGATATGATAGAGCCGCAGATAGCGATTTCAATCCACGCACCCGCGTGGGGTGCGACGGTCAATAACCCGGATGCCGATCCGGTGCCTGTATTTCAATCCACGCACCCGCGTGGGGTGCGACTTTTGGCGGTCCCAAGTCAACCGCTCATCCAAATATTTCAATCCACGCACCCGCGTGGGGTGCGACTAAGGGGGAGGCTATGGACAAGCTGAACAAAGGAATTTCAATCCACGCACCCGCGTGGGGTGCGACCAGGGACGGCACAAGCGGTCTGACCAAAAAGGCATTTCAATCCACGCACCCGCGTGGGGTGCGACAGGAGCCAATACCACGGACACCGTGGTACTGCTCGATTTCAATCCACGCACCCGCGTGGGGTGCGACTAAATTGTTCTTCATGTGTTACACCTCCTTGGTAAATTTCAATCCACGCACCCGCGTGGGGTGCGACATGTTGAGAATGGATGATCTAATCCAAGAGGTAAAGATTTCAATCCACGCACCCGCGTGGGGTGCGACGTGGAAATTGACACCAAAGCGGTTTACTTATTTGACGATTTCAATCCACGCACCCGCGTGGGGTGCGACGGCAAAAGGATATGGACCGAGTATTGTTAAGTAATTTCAATCCACGCACCCGCGTGGGGTGCGACGTAGTCAGATGCTTCACTTGTTGCCTCCTTTGGAGTATTTCAATCCACGCACCCGCGTGGGGTGCGACGTCATTCTACCAGTAGAGCAGTCACACAAACGAATTTCAATCCACGCACCCGCGTGGGGTGCGACGACGAGAACAGGCCGCCATGCCGGGCAGCCTGAAATTTCAATCCACGCACCCGCGTGGGGTGCGACAGGTGAAAAACTTGCCAGTGTCGCAGGAGTATATATTTCAATCCACGCACCCGCGTGGGGTGCGACATAACGGCGACTTCGTCTTCTTCGAACTTGTTAAAATTTCAATCCACGCACCCGCGTGGGGTGCGACCAAACTACCGGGGAAAAAGGAGAACGTATCACGATTTCAATCCACGCACCCGCGTGGGGTGCGACTCGGCTTAAAGGTCACGGCTTTCTGTACATGCACATTTCAATCCACGCACCCGCGTGGGGTGCGACAATACTGGCCGGACAAGCAATGGGGGGATTAACCGATTTCAATCCACGCACCCGCGTGGGGTGCGACTATATAAACACCGGAATCTGTAACATCGGTTACTGTATTTCAATCCACGCACCCGCGTGGGGTGCGACTGTCCACTTTGCTGACTGCTATGCTGCGTCTGGTGGATTTCAATCCACGCACCCGCGTGGGGTGCGACTTGTTAATTGGGTGTATTCTCCATCAGCGATCCGATTTCAATCCACGCACCCGCGTGGGGTGCGACTTGATGCCTACACTGCCTAAGCGTTCAGACGTGTAGATTTCAATCCACGCACCCGCGTGGGGTGCGACAAATAGTGGAGGGCGATAGGGAGGGAAGATAGAAATTTCAATCCACGCACCCGCGTGGGGTGCGACGGCGAAAATGATTAAGATTGATCTGAGAAAGACATCAGTTCCTTCTATTTCCGCCAAAAACGTTGCAAAAGAAGTATAAATCCAGAATTGACTTTTTTCAACAAACCGATTTTTTTCTGCTTTTCGACAAAATTTGAGGTGCGAAGGACCTGGGGAAATCATGGGAGCTTGGCATTCGCACCTTAAATGATCAGTGGGCTTTCCATGTCATATGAGCTTTTTGCGCCGATGTGTTCGACTTTGGTTTTGTACTTGTCTCCCAGGTTATAGAAACGCAGACTGTCTGTCTCTTCGTCGATCAGTTCTTCCAGTTCAAACTTTAGCCGGCGGAACTGCGTCGTATCCACAATACATTCGAATACGGAGTTTTGGACCCTCTGACCGTAATCCAGACACTTCTTGGCGACTTGCGACAGACGTCTTCTGCCCTCCGCGCTTTTTGTACTTACATCATACGTAATCAAGACCAGCACCTGAAAACACCTACTTCCACAAAAATGGAGGATACTCATCCAGATCTCCCCGAATGTATCTCGCCAGCAACAGCGCTTGTGAATAAGGCACAAGTCCCCAGGAGATTTTTTCGTTTAGATAAGGATGAATGATTTTCTCCTGCTTTCGCTCCTGCCAACCCTTAATCACTTGCTTCCTGGTGTCATCGTCCATAATGACCGCGCCGTTCTCTTTCCGATAAAAGCCCTTCGAATTGATAAGCTTTTTATTGATCAAGGATAGAACAAACCGATCCGCATACACGCCTCTCAGTTCCTCCATCATATCCAGCGCAAGCGATGCCCGCCCCGGGCGGTCCCTGTGGAGAAAACCAACGTAAGCATCAAGACCTACACTCTCCAGCGCCGACCTTACATCATTCGATAGCAGAGTATACGCAAAGGACAGCAGTGCGTTGACATTGTCCAGCGGAGGTCGCTTATTTCGGCCATGGAAGAAGAAATCCTCTTTCTGCTGCAGAATCAAATCATCGAACACGGAATTATATTGAACCGCCGCAGAACCCTCCACTCCTCGCAAAATATCCAGATCTTCCACGCTATGAACCAGATTCATGCTTTCGGAAAGAGCTGCCGACACCTTCTTGATCCGGGGAATATCCAGCCGCAGTGCATAATCCCGCGTGGCACGCTCCAGTATCCATTTGGCGTTATAGATTTTGCCGAGAATAAAATTTCTCGCCACCAGCGCACTTCGGCGCTCAGCGTCGGATATCCGGTACTGCTCCTTGCGGAGCACCACATTGCCTCTGCTCTCACCGGTCACTCTGGCCAAGAAACGCCCGTTTCGGGTCATAAAGGTCAGGCCGATACTGCGCTCAGCGCATGAACCCATCAATGCCGGACTTACCCCCGCGTACCCAAATGTGCAGACAGCTTCCAGATTGTGCAGAGGATAGCGCCCCAGGATATTCTCTTCCCGCCGGATGACAATATTCTCACCGTCCAGTGACAGATAAGTGTCCGGTGTCGTCACAAATAACGTATTCAGCAGTTTTTTCATTCGCTCAACCTGCTTTCAATATAGCTGGCAACGGACCGCTTCTTCAACATCTCCGGCAGGCACACGTTATGCAGGGAGCAGCTTTGACAGTGCGGCCCTGCCTTTGCCTTCGGTGTGTGCTTTTTCGTAAAATAATGATGCATTTCCTGCAAAACCGCCTTGACTTGCTCACGGTCTGACAGAGTAACGGGCACTTCGACCCGGTGCTTGGTTTCATTATAGTAGAGATAGCCGAGTGAAAGATCGCAGGCCAGCATTTCCTCTAGACACATCAGTTGGGCAATCAACTGGGAGCGGTCCGAATCATTCTTCTTGGGCTTGCCCCGTTTATATTCGACCGGATACGGAAAATACAGGCCTTCCTCCCCCGAAAGCGGTATTCCCGCCGGATCTCGTACAAACTCCACCACGTCGCATATCCCTGTAATGCCCAGCGTCCCGGAATGCACGGGCAATGCGCGAACGATCAGTTTGTTCCCTCTTTTTTCACGAAGAAGAGGTTGATCCGCAATTCGATGAACGTATGTACCTTCCAGCGTGCGGACATTCTCTTCCCATTGTTGTTCAACATGTATCAACGCCCACTGTCTGCGGCAGAAGTTGAAATGCTGAATCCCAGAGAGCAGTAAATAATCGTCTTCGTTATAATCCGGCATATTCCCGCACTTCCAGTCCATCCAGCGGCAGAAGGGTGCAGGTGTAATCATTCTCAAAGGATTTGGGCTGAGCAGCGCCTTCATTTAAATGAACTTGAAGAGAACGATGCACCTTGGCAGAAGAATATTGCCCCAGGCCGGACTTATGCTCCCACCAGTAGACTTTATGTACTTCCATGCTGCCGTCAGGACGCGCCGAGGAAGTATCATTTTCAAACAGGGTAACCAGCGCCTCGCGTATCTTCTCTGCATCCTCATAGGTGAACCCGGTTTTCCCGGCCAGCTGCGTATTAATGCTTCCGTAAAAAACATATACACCAAAGTCCACTCTGTGCTTCATTCCCATCGTATCTGGGCTTTTCTTGTTCGGATTATCTTTGGGGGTGGTCGCATTGACGCTCTTGGTGATCTGCATGCTGGTAATATCAATCGGGTCGATGCTCACCGCCGTATGAATCGAAACCGGTCCGCGAACCCCGATGGATACGCCGCTGCCGGAGCCTTCCGCCCCGCCAAAAGCGAACACTTGACCGAAGCTGCGCACATCCAGCCATGCGTTGCAGGCAGCTTGGGCGTACAGGTCATTATTCGCTTTTTTTCCCTTGGCGAATTCCTGCACCTCCGCGTTGGCTTCTACCCGTTCTTTAATGCTGCGACAGGCATCCCCTCGTCTTTCATCGGATTGCACGAGAATCGACTCCCCCATGTCCTGGAGACGATTACGGATTTTCCGCTTGATGCAAACATCGGATACCTCGCCGTATCCATCATAGTTCTGCCGGGGACGATTGCCGTTCAGCGGGTCTCCGTTCGGGTTAGCATTATGAACCGAAAATACAACGGCAAAATCAATTTTATGATCAAGCGTGCTCATTATTCATTCTCTCCTTGTCCATCGTTATTGGCGTTCTCGTCGGTCCGGGCAGTCTGTCCGGCTTCGGCCTCCCTCTGCTCCCTGCTCTTGTACAATTCATTACGCTGGCTGTAAAATCCAAGCAAATATCGTCCACTAAGCCGATCATCATTGTAATCCTCCAGTTTCAGACGGGAGCCCACTTCATCCAGCATTCTATTGCAGTAATTGATAATGACATCCTTCGTGCCCATTTTGGCCTGGTAAGGCTGGATATTCGACTGAATAATCTCCCATGTCCGCCCCGGATGCTGCGCGAAGACGTTCATATATCTCACCGCGTTCGTGGCCCGCTTCTCCTCCTTGCCGAGAGCACGCCGCTCAAGCACATCAGCGATTGCCAGCAATCGTCCAAATAAATAACTGCGGTCCTCGTTCTCTGCATTTAGGCTCACAGTAAAGCCCTCCTTCTCATACGTTTTCTTCACCAGCGCGCAGGCAATGCTAAGCGTCTTCTCCCATTCCCAAGGCTCCATGCCAACCGGATTGGAGGCCCGGTTCACCGCACTGCGAACAATATCCAGCGGAACGGAACGCTTGTCCACGATACAGGGCAGCATCCGTTCAAGCAGCACTTTGACCACTTTATCGCTCGCCTGCGGGCCGTAAGCGGCGAAGGCGATATCCCGCGTAGCTGGCGCGCCGGTGAACGAAAGTGTCTCCTTCTGTTCGTTCTTACGATAACGGTGCAGCCAGCGGCACGTAGCATGCCAATAATCCAGACGATCAAAAAATAGCTTCTTGTTTAAATTCCGGTAGTACACAATGGATAATCGTCCCGGCGTCGCCGCATCCAGTACCATGATGACAACCTCAGAGTTATAGTCGTCGCTATTATAACGATAGCCGTGAATCGCGCGCCGAAACTGTCCGGCAAATTCACGATGCGCGGCGTCGCCCGCTGTATCGTCTTCTTCCTCTTCGCCGTAAAAGTCCAGCCCGTCTTCCCAAGGAGGAGACATATCCGGGTTATCCACTCCCCACACCAGAAACACTCTCCCGTCGATAGTGACGCCCTGGCGGTCAATCAGCCATTTCAAGGCATTATGCCCTTTTTGAGAGACTTCGTAGCTGACCGCCGCCGCTTCCCTTCCGCTACGGAACCGTCCGCGATAGGTAAAGCCTAGCGAATCGTTGGCTGAGATCAGCTTCGTTTTGTCACCGGAATTGCGGATACGTGAAGTATGCTTGTCCGCATACGGCAAATATTCCCCAGTTACATAGCACAGCTCCTGTTCAGCCAGTTCCATCTCGTTATAGCGGATAAAGGCTTCCTGCACAGACCGGTCTCGCCACAACCGATCTTCCGGATCACCGGGGACATGAACGGCAAACCGGATGAAGGCGGCGCTTTGATCGGAGGCGATGACCTTGAAAATTGCTTTTTTCTCTCCGTATCTCTGCTCCATAGCCGGTGTCCATTTCGCTGCCAGCTGTCCCTTCTCGTCAAGCCAAAGCACCTCCCGTTGCACCAAATCCGCAATCAAGGTTCCTCTGTTTAAATAGGTGTATACGCTTTGCACTTTGGGATGAGCTGCGGGAGATTCGCACCAGGCTAACAATTGCTTCATATAGTCCGCATGCGGTGTTCCTTTGACTTCCCCGTAATAACGGGTATAGTCGCCGGCTACATAAACCAGCTTATCGAACAGCGGGTACGGCACCGGCGCGCTGGTACGACTTGCAGATGCCTCCGTACAAGGAATAATTGTGCTTGCTTCCTCTTTTTCCACAACCCTGGCCTGAAGCAGATTGCCCTCCATATCCAGCCGCACCTCGATATGTGAACTTTGTGTGGTGTGCGAGACAGGGATGAGCGCGTACTCCCGACCGTTCTTCTTTCTCTCAAACTGCCCGGTCAAATGCGCGTTATTCTCGTATGTCTTGTATAAATCGGCGAGCCAGGTCATCCCCTCTCCTCCCCTTGGAAATAATCGGCATACAGTTCATCGACAGACTGGATATCTGCTAGCCCGAACGATTTGATGTGTCCCTCCCCGGTCTTACGGAGCAGCGTACACTCTTCAGGCCGGATGTACCGGATGATGCCATGCTCTATCTTCGGACGCCATAGCCGGGTTTCCCGTTCCTTCCGCCCCGTTTCATCAGGATAGTTGATGCCATGAACCATAATGCCGAAGTCAATCTCCGCGATCTCATCATAGAAGCCGGTTCCCTTGCCATATTCGCAAGGCTCTACATAACCCTGACATTCCCGCGCACCCAGAAAAATATCCCGCCGGCCTCCCGCCTGTACCGCCCGCTTCGCGATGTTATGATGCTTGTGCTCGTTGCGGTCCTGAATCAAATCTTCACGGTGAGGGTTAAACTCAAAGTGTGCCCTGACTTGATATCGCGGTTCTTTGAGATACGTATAATAAGAAAGCGTATTGCCTCCTCCGTACTCAATAGGACGGATGCCTTTCGATTCCGTCTGTATCGGATTCATAACCCGCACCTCGTCGATAATCCAAATAAGCGTAGGCTTCCAATATATGGATTCTACTATCCCCTTCAACGCTTGATAGGTCGGAATTTGATAGCTAAACTTCTCCCCGCCAATCTTGGTCAGCGGGTCCGTAAACAATCCGTATTTTCCGTAAACCTCGAACTCGATCTGGTTTCTCATGTATTCACCGCCTTCTTGTGAAATAAAGTTCTTGTGTATTTATTGAAAAAGCAAGAATAGCGTGTTGGCATGACAGATTAGGGGAGCTGCGGCTGTTCTATCTTTGATTTGAAAGGACAGCCGCATCAAAAGAGTTATTAGGAAAACCACCCGGTTTCCCGCCGGATAATAGCAGTTACTCAATTATTTTTTTAAGATTCTTTTCTACTTGTTGCCTTAATACGGATGCATAGAATTTGCTTATGCCTGTTGAACAACGGGAACCTTCTGAGTTCTGCAAGCCGATTCATGATGCCAGGCTGGTCAATCACTACGTTACGTCTAATTTCCACCAGACTAGCGGTGTCCGGTAATAACCCCCGGCTTTCCTCAACAGATTTAAAGCTGATCTTAATCGTTTCACGGTTACTCGTTCTACTCACACGATACTCCTCCCTTTGTCCAAATTGTCTTGCCAACATTAGGTTTCTTGCTTTATTGTTCTGCCTTCTTTGGTTAGGGTGTTATAACATCTTCACCTCCTTATAAAAATCTTCTAGTGTATTATCTTTTACAATAAGAGAACCCGTTATAAAAAATTCTCTTAACTGGGATTATATACTATTTTGGAAACTATTTCAATTAATAAAGATTCTGTTGGCTCCTGCACTTTGATATGTTAAACTCAGGCTGTCGCTATAGAAGCGTGGATTGAAATTTGTGCATTATTTTGTTTCAGTGAAGAGGGACCCGATTAATGAGCGGGTCTTTTCTTATGCCATAGCCAAGTCCCACTCCCCGTCCCCTTCTGTCCCTACGCCAAATCGCTCCGAGTAAGCCGTGTCATGCAGTGCCAGAACATTACCATTCAGCAGTGGAAACAGTTCCCCGCTCTTATCGAGCTTAACAAGATCATGCTTATAAACATTGACCACATACTGCTGCGCCTTCCGAAGCAAATCGCCAAGCTCCCGAATATCCAGTTCCCCGTTCAGATTGGCAATCAACTCTCTCGCCTCTGCATTGTACGGGACAATAATTGAAGTTGCCGCATTGTCAATAACCTCGAAGTATTGCTCCGCTGTCGCCAAGGCTTGCATGCTCCCAAGTCCAAGCTTGTCACTATAGCGGTTCTCGTAAGCACCATAATAGTCCTTGTTGGAACCCAGCAGACTAAACAGCTTCTTCCCTCCGAGCTTAGGAACGGGATAATCCAGTTCATCCTTAATTCGATGATAATAGTATTTAAAATAAGCCTTCGTCGCGGATGGGGATAATAAATCATTTTCATAAAGTTCCGGCTTTCTCCGAAAGTCGTCCAGTACTTTACGTGTCATTTCCGCTCCTATCTTGATTTCTTGCAAATGGTTTAAGTTCTCGTCCGCAGATTGGATGATGTATACCTGACGCAGCGGATCTTTCCCGTGGCGGTTGCATCTGCCCGCTGCCTGCGCAATCGAGTCCAGCCCGGAGAGCGAGCGGATCACGCAATCAAAGCTGATGTTCACTCCGGCCTCAATAAGCTGGGTACTGACACATATCACCCGTTCGTTCGCTTCAGGATCAAGCGCCCCAATCACCTGCGCCAGCCTGTCCTTCCGATGCGCCGCGCACATGTTCGTGCTTAAATGGAACAGCCGCACCTTCCCTTCTTCAACCCATTCGGCCTGTTCCAGCTCAGCGAACAGCTTCCGCACGGCGGTCTTCGTATTGAGAATGACCAGTACGCTGTTCACCTCATTCATTCTCTCGCGAACAAAGGAAGCCAAAGTTTCCGCTCCCCATCCCGAAGCGCCACACTCGGCAGTATAATCGACTAACTCCACCCTTTTAAAATGACGGCCCACATCACTCAAATTCTTGATCATCTCCGACTGCTCGGACAAATGCAGCTTATGTCTGACATCATCAAGTGCCGGTTGCGTCGCCGTGCATAGCACAATACTGGATTTCCCAAAGGTGTGGAGAAAGTTGAGAGCCGCATTGAACAGCGAAAGGCAGCGGTAAGGAACGGCCTGTACTTCATCAAAGATCAGCACCGTATTCGACAGTTGATGCAATCTCCGTGCATTGCGGGTCCCCTTGGCGTAAAAGGTGTTCAGAAACTGTACCATGGTTGTAAAAATAATCGGTCGATCCCAGTGGTCCCTGGCAAGCTTCAGCTTTTCTTTTTCCAACTCATAATCATCGCTGTCAGGATCAAGTTCATCCGCAACATTGGAATGATGCTCCAGAACCATATCATCATTCTGAAGGATTTCTCGTATTTCTCTCGCATTCTGCTCAATGATCGTCGTAAACGGCACAATATAAATAATCCGTTCCTTGCCCGTCTCAAGGGCATGTCGTAGCGCATAACGTAAGCTGGACAGCGTCTTCCCCCCTCCTGTCGGAATAGAGAGCGTGTAAATGCCTGATGGTAAAAGCGCAAACTCTTCACATTGCCGGGACATTTCCCGCCTTAAACAATTAATTGGATGATCCGCATCCTTCGCCTCGTCCAATACGGCAATCTTCGCCAACAGGCGATTATAACTTTCCAGAAAAAAAGGATGATGATCCTTGATCCAATCTGTATGCTCATCCGCTTCAAAATCCCGGGTATTCGTCCGATCGGCGTCTATGAGGCAACTAAAAATGTACTTGATGAGTAAAGCAAGCGTAATGCGCGGCAACTTCGATTCTCGCATGGTGGTCAAGGCATGCTCCAGCTCCACAATAGCCTGCTCGAAATAGCGGTCAAGCTCATCGGCTGGCACTTGCTCGTAAAAGGCGGCGACGGCCCGATCATACTCATCAAGCTCCTTCTGCTCAACCCGTTTCAGATAAGGCGAATCCAATTGCGGACTGAGGAAATCCCGCAAACCTTGATGGTGGGAAATAATACAGTTCCCGATCCATTCCGCCGCCAGGTTGTCAATTAAAGCTCCCTCGCCCTTGTGATAGCGCTGATGCAGCAGCCTGCCACCCGCCGTTGAATGATCGACTGAGCCTTTCCGGGGAGCGGCCTGCGGGTGATAGACTGCATTCACAAGATACATGTTGAACTCGTTCGTATTTTTTCCAATATCATGCAGCATTCCCGCTAACCCGGCCAGATGGGACACCCCTATCTTCGCGCCATAGTGCTCGCAGCCGACTTGCACTTCCTTCTGATGCTCCCCCACCGTCTGAATTTTTTTATCCTTTTGGCGGATATGGGCAATATATTCCATAGTCCCTCCTTGTTTCAACAAAATATCCAATATAACCCTACAATTCACAGATATACTTCTCCAGAACTAGTTCTAATTCCTCTTTTTATGTAAAAATCCAACAAAAAAAATACTCCAGTAGGCACTGGAGTAAAGCATTTAGTAGAAAATCTTATTTGTCAACGTAGGGAATCGTACTGATCGAAATAAGTAGTATGACAATACCACTGCTTTCGGTTGTTAAGGTCGATTTGAACCCCTTATATGAAAATAGAATTAATAAATTTTTAAAAAAAGCTATAAAGCCCCAAGGAGGGATAGTATTAATCCACGCTCCCGCATGGGGAGCGACCGAGCTTTTCAAGCAAATTATATCTGTCCATGATGATTTCAATCCACGCTCCCGCATGGGGAGCGACGGGATCACGCAGCCGACCGTTAAGCAGTCGGTTGACATTTCAATCCACGCTCCCGCATGGGGAGCGACGTTTATCCGAAATCACACGTTTATGTGCGCGGCACATTTCAATCCACGCTCCCGCATGGGGAGCGACCATTTCTTTTCTTTCATGACAGGTAGGGTTCTAGATTTCAATCCACGCTCCCGCATGGGGAGCGACGTTCGTGCTTCGATCACGATTGCACAGGCTATGCTTATTTCAATCCACGCTCCCGCATGGGGAGCGACGCATTCCAGCGCCATTACACCGAACACAACTCATCATTTCAATCCACGCTCCCGCATGGGGAGCGACCCTTCAGGGTTTGGATTTCGACGGTTTCGGTGTCATTTCAATCCACGCTCCCGCATGGGGAGCGACTACGTTAAACGGCTAAGTATTCGTTGATGTCACCATTTCAATCCACGCTCCCGCATGGGGAGCGACCCATGACGACTTTTCCGCGACCGGACTCTTGCCGTTATTTCAATCCACGCTCCCGCATGGGGAGCGACCGACCACACATCCAGAGGTACGCCGCTCTGCCTATTTCAATCCACGCTCCCGCATGGGGAGCGACCAAATACACCAAATTCCCGTTACGTTACGAATATCGAGATTTCAATCCACGCTCCCGCATGGGGAGCGACATTGGGATATACCTAGTCGCCAGCAAGTACACCGATTTCAATCCACGCTCCCGCATGGGGAGCGACGCAGCGCTCCTTTATTTTTCTGATCGCCACAATATTTCAATCCACGCTCCCGCATGGGGAGCGACGATAATGAGGCAGGGATTGAATCCTGAGAGATGGCGATTTCAATCCACGCTCCCGCATGGGGAGCGACGGTCATTAGTACCGACTCTTCTGTTGGATTACTGAGATTTCAATCCACGCTCCCGCATGGGGAGCGACAAGGTCCGGGTCGTAATAGACACCTATGCCAGACGATTTCAATCCACGCTCCCGCATGGGGAGCGACTTACGTCTACGTAAATCATGGACAATGACTGCGAGATTTCAATCCACGCTCCCGCATGGGGAGCGACAGTTTGACGAAGCCGTAGCTGCGGCTACTTTAGTATTTCAATCCACGCTCCCGCATGGGGAGCGACTTCCTTCATACTATTTTCACCTCTTCTTTTTTAGATTTCAATCCACGCTCCCGCATGGGGAGCGACCGCACAAGCCGATTCCCGCCTGGCCAACATCCGATTTCAATCCACGCTCCCGCATGGGGAGCGACCCTACTATGGGGTGGAGGGTATTCCCGCAACATGATTTCAATCCACGCTCCCGCATGGGGAGCGACCCAAAGGAGATATAGGATATGACACCAGAACGGATAATTTCAATCCACGCTCCCGCATGGGGAGCGACTCTAAATTTCGTAAGAGATATAAGCCTGAAAATTTATTTCAATCCACGCTCCCGCATGGGGAGCGACCGCTGACAAGGACGTATACCAGTACCAAGGGCAAATTTCAATCCACGCTCCCGCATGGGGAGCGACGTACGGCCAGATTGTTGGTGTCCTCGGTTTCGCTCATATTTCAATCCACGCTCCCGCATGGGGAGCGACCCTGACAATCCAAATGCACGACAGTATGCAGATATATTTCAATCCACGCTCCCGCATGGGGAGCGACCTTATCTGTCGGAGGAATTGGCTGCGGCTATTGAAATTTCAATCCACGCTCCCGCATGGGGAGCGACTATTCAAAAGATCCAGATGCTTCTCTATATTACATTTCAATCCACGCTCCCGCATGGGGAGCGACAACAGTCATATTTTAGGCCCCTCCAGATTATCAGTATTTCAATCCACGCTCCCGCATGGGGAGCGACGGAAGAGGGAGGTATTTGGTCTTGGATTGATAGGATTTCAATCCACGCTCCCGCATGGGGAGCGACAGGGAGGCAAGCCCTACAAGGTCGGAGCCAAATTCCATTTCAATCCACGCTCCCGCATGGGGAGCGACACATGCTCAAAGATATATCTGATGATTACTACATTAATTTCAATCCACGCTCCCGCATGGGGAGCGACGACCAGTTACATAGTCATTGTCTCGTACATAGCGATTTCAATCCACGCTCCCGCATGGGGAGCGACCGCTCGATCTTCTTATAATTTGCTTGCTCCCGGAATTTCAATCCACGCTCCCGCATGGGGAGCGACTGCTTTAGTTTATAGTTTGATACTTTGGAATCGCATATTTCAATCCACGCTCCCGCATGGGGAGCGACGCTGCTGTTGGATTTGTTAGCGGCATGCCTGCTATTTCAATCCACGCTCCCGCATGGGGAGCGACACATACGATACGCAGCGAGAAACAGCCGGAGTGCTGATTTCAATCCACGCTCCCGCATGGGGAGCGACCTGTGGATAAAATCAAATACCTCCAAGTCGGTATATTTCAATCCACGCTCCCGCATGGGGAGCGACCTTTCTACAATCAATCCTTGATAGATTAGCTCAAGATTTCAATCCACGCTCCCGCATGGGGAGCGACGCGAGTTCGATCATGATTTTCGGCACGATGATGCCATTTCAATCCACGCTCCCGCATGGGGAGCGACTTATCGTAGTCCGGCGCTTTCTTCGTATGGTCGCGATTTCAATCCACGCTCCCGCATGGGGAGCGACGCGGATTTCTTGGTCACATATGCGGACGGTCATAAAATTTCAATCCACGCTCCCGCATGGGGAGCGACTGCACCCGCTGCGCCCCCTTGCTGCGCAAGGGATTGCAAACGTTTTAGTGCGAATCCCTTGAAAATCACCGTTTAAAACGGGGCTCCTTCTATAAAATAACGCGAAAACCCTTGTCCCGCAAGAGGTGCGAATCTCCCGGGGTTTTTATGGGAGCTTGGGGTTCGCACCAAACATTAGAATACACGGTAATATGTCCGTTTTGAAATGGTCTAAAGAGATAGGTCACCGTTGAACAACCATTATGGAATTGATGCATAATACCAATATGGAACAGAAAAATCTCCAGATTTATGAAGGTTTCATATGCGCTTGGAATGCGAACTCAACCGGACAATTTTTCATCTCCCTGCAACCTTTTCGCCGTATTGGGCATCTATGAAGATAAGAGGTGAATAATGATGAACAGACACACATTCAGGCACAATGCCAAAAAAATGACCATAGCATGCGGGATTTTGGCAGCGTCGGTATTATTCGGAGCGTCGGCCTTCGCTTTTTCCGACCTGAAGGGAGATCCGGCTGAGGCCAAGATCAACGCATTGCATGAAGCCGGAGTGATTAACGGGGTGACCAGTCAACTCTTTGCTCCCAAGTCCAAAATGACATACGGCCAGGCTGTCCAGCTTATTGTTAGCGGGCTTGCGCTTGAACAAAATCCGGCGGCGGAAGGAGCGTCTAAGGCAAGCGATTATTTTACCAAGGTGGATGATAAGTCCTGGTATGCTACTTCATTCCTGATCGCCGTGCAGAATGGCCTGCCGCTGGATAAAGCGGTCAATCCGAATGCGGCGGTTTCCCGCGCCAATTTTGCTCAGCTGCTGGATGCAGCCTTGAAGGCCAAGGGCGATTTTCCCGTGACGGAGATGTATTTCAATATCGCTGACGGCGGCAAACTGAGCGCGGAGGCAGGCGCCAGTCTCCAGACGCTCCTCAACATGCGCATTATTTCGCTGGGAACGGAGGGGAAATTCCGTCCGAATGATCCTATTACCCGCTCGGAGGCAGCCGCCTGGGTGCATGATGCGAGAGCCTACGTTCAGCGCATGCTGGGAACGATTGATGATGGAGACGATTCCGCAAGTACGGGCCAACCCGCAGACATCAAAGTGGAAAAAGTGGCGGATGGCGTGAATAAAGTGTCGGTTACCGTCGGCAATTTGCCCAATCCGGGGTACGGCCTGACGATTGCGAAAATCGAGTTTGGCGAGGGGAAAAAGGCCGTCATTTATTATGAAGTCACCAAGCCGGGACCAGGGATGTATCCGCAGGTAATATCCAAAGCGACAGCCGTCGCTTATCTGCCGGAAGGCTATGCGGCTAGCGCCAAGCCAATGCCCGGATCGTATACGCCGCCGGAGCCGGACGCTCCGCAGTTCTGAGGCTCGTACCAAGCTCGCGGGAAGGTAGTGGCGGCATCGTCCCTTCCGGGCCGGGATTTTCCCTGCCGGAACCTCAAAAAACCTCCAGACGTTGTTCCCGGCCCAACCTTCTTTCAGGTTGGACCGGGAACGTTTGGAGGTTTTTTATTCGCGCGGCGGGCGCATGGTCAGGCTGACCCGGCCCTTCTTCAGATCGACGCTGAGAACCCAGACGGTCACATTGTCGCCGACGGACACGACGTCCATCGGATGCTTGACGAAGCTTGAACTAAGCTGGGAAATATGCACCAGCCCGTCATTCTTGATGCCGATATCGACGAAGGCGCCGAAGTCGATGACATTGCGCACCGTACCCTGCAGCTCCATACCCGGCGCCAAATCCTCAATCTTCAGCACATCGGTGCGGAAGATCGGCGGCGGCAGCTCCTCGCGGGGGTCGCGCCCGGGACGCTGAAGGCTCTCCAGAATGTCGCGCAGCGTCGGCACGCCGACGTCCAGCCTGGCCGCCAGCTCCTCGGGATTCTGGGCGGCAAGGACCGGCGCCAGCTCCTTGCTGCCGATCTGCGACAGCGCAAGTCCCAGCTCCTTGAACAATCGGCTGACTACGTCATACGACTCGGGATGAATCGGTGTGTGATCGAGCGTATTCTCGCCTTCCGGAATGCGCAGGAAGCCGATGCACTGCTCATATGACTTCGCGCCGAGACGCGGAACCTTTTGCAGCTGTTTGCGATTCTTGAAGCTGCCGTTCTCTTCACGGTATTTGACGATGTTCTTGGCGATGGTTGAGTTGATTCCCGCCACGTAGGAGAGCAGCGACGGAGATGCGGTATTCACATCGACGCCGACATGGTTAACTGCCGATTCCACCACCGCTTTGAGGCTCTCGTCCAGATGCCTCTGCGACACATCATGCTGATACTGCCCGACGCCGATCGCCTTCGGCTCGATCTTGACCAGCTCCGCGAGCGGGTCCTGCACGCGGCGGGCAATCGATGCGGCGCTGCGCTCGGCCACATCGAGGTCCGGGAACTCCTCCTGCGCCAGCTTGGAGGCGGAGTACACGCTGGCCCCGGCCTCATTGACAATGAGGTAGGCCAGCCCGGGATCGCCGATCTCAGCGATGGTCTCGGCGGTGAACTGCTCCGTCTCCCGCGAGCCGGTGCCGTTGCCGATGACGATGAGCTGGATGCCGTACTTGGCAATCAGCTCCTTGAACTTCTCCGCCGCCTCGCGTTTCTTGTTATGCGGCGGCGTCGGGTAAGTTACCGCCACCTCCAGCAGCTTGCCGGTCTCGTCGACGACCGCCAGCTTGCAGCCGGTGCGGTACGCGGGGTCGACGCCGAGCACCCGGCGTCCTTTGACCGGCGGCTGCAGCAGCAGGCTCCGCAGGTTGCCGGAGAAGATCGAGATGGCCTGATTCTCGCCTTTCTCCGTCATTTCTCCGCGCACCTCGCGCTCCACCGAAGGAGCGATCAGCCGCTTGTAGGCATCCTCGGCCACGGCTTCCAGTAGCTCCTTAACCGGCGATGGGCCTTTGATTAGCTTGCGCGTGATATGCGCATGGATACAGGCCGCATCCACCTCGATGCCAACCTTCAGCACATTCTCCCGCTCCCCGCGGTTAATGGCGAGAATGCGGTGCGGCGGCATTTTGTGGACCGGCTCGCGGTAGCTGTAATAATTCTCGTAGACGGATTCCTGCTCCTTGTCCTTCGCCTCGGAGACAAGAATGCCCTGTGAAGCCGTATACTGGCGCACCCAGGAACGGACCGCCGCATCGTCGGCTATGGACTCGGCAATAATATCCTGTGCTCCTTGCAGGGCCTGTTCCACCGACTCCACGCCTTTGGCCGGATCGGCATATTTGCCGGCCTCCGCTTCCGGGTTCCCGCCGCGCCGCTGCTCCATGATCCAGTCGGCCAGCGGCTCAAGCCCTTTTTCCTTGGCGACGCTCGCCCGGGTCTTGCGCTTCTGGCGGTACGGACGGTACAAATCTTCCACTTCCTGAAGCTTGACCGCTCCAACTATTTGCCCACGCAGCTCATCCGTAAGCTTGCCCTGCTCCTCGATAATGCGGATGACTTCACGTTTGCGCTCGCCAAGGGAACGCAAATAGCTCAGCCGTTCTTCAATATCACGCAGCGAGTTCTCGTCCAGCTCTCCGGTCATCTCCTTGCGATACCGGGCGATGAACGGAATCGTATTGCCCTCGTCCAGCAGCCCAGCCGCCTGTCCGACCTGTCTCTCGGACAAACCGAGCTCCTTGGCGATCTGGCCGATCATCATCTGCCGCTCACGGCGCGCTGCTTCATCCGAAACGTTATTCATATCCTGTTCGATCAATACGTCTCCCTCTTTTCTTACATCCGATACGTCAAATAGTATCATATTTGCCCGAAGGCGTTCCAGCCGGAGAATTTCTTGAATAGCCCGAATAATAGCTCCGGTGCAGAAGCCCAAAAAGGGCTCACCGCAGATTTGCGATGAGCCCTTTTTACATTTTTATGAAATGGCTGTGCCTGTCCTGTTTAAAAATCAATTAGACCCAGACTGATCTGCAGCGAGTCATCCACCTTTTTCATCGTTTCATCGTCAAGATGGGTGATCTTATCCGTCAAGCGCTGCTTGTCGATCGTCCGAACCTGTTCCAGCAAAATGACGGAATCCCGGTCAAAGCCGTGGGATGACGCGTCAATTTCCACATGAGTTGGCAGCTTGGCCTTCTGGATCTGTGCGGTAATTGCCGCAACAATTACCGTTGGACTAAAGCGATTGCCAATATCGTTCTGAATGACGAGAACAGGCCTTACTCCGCCCTGCTCGGAACCAACTACCGGCGAAAGATCGGCAAAGAAAACATCGCCGCGTTTTACGATCAATATCTACACCCCGCTTACTAAGCGGCCAAGAGTACTGTCTGCATCTTCCTCGGCAAGGAACGCTTCACATGCCATGGTCAAGTTGATCTTAGCCATTTCCATGTATCCGCGCTGCATGGACTCCCTTATGGAACGCTTCCTCCGTTCGCTGAGATACAGCTTCATGGCTTGCCGGATCAATTCACTGCGATTGGAATTCTCCATTTGGACAATTCCGTCAACCTCCTGCAAGAGATGATCGGGCAAGCTGATCATGATTCTTTTGGTGTTTTGCAAATTGGCCAACTTCTCTTCCACCCCCACAAACCTTCTGCCCTTGTATATCCAGTGTAGCATTATGCAAGGAATTTTATACAAGGAATATATGCCGTCAGTATATCAAGTATGCTGCATCCCATTATAAACTAGAAACGGCGGTTCGTATAGACCATAAGTCATAGCATCGTCTACGATTGAATATTCCTTGACCATCCTCCGCTTAGCTTACAGGATTGGGGCTTGGGGTTTGAATTAAGGCATTTACCAGACGGGGAGCCGAGCCTTCGCGAATATAAACGCGCGGCACCCGATGGGCCAGCATGCAGGTCACCTCGTAGTGAATCGTTCCAAGAAGGAGTGCCAGCTCGTCTGCCGTAATGGAGACGCCAGCCTGGCGGCCGATGAGTACAACCTCTTCGCCGGCTTTGATTTGTTCCGCCTCATTGGCGAAAGATTTGAGCGATACCATACACTGGTCCATGCAGATGGTTCCGACGACAGGAACGCGGCGGCCGCGTATTAGCACCTCTGCCTTACCGCTCAGCATGCGGGAATATCCGTCCGCGTACCCGATGGGTAGCGTGGCGATATATTCGCCGCTGACTGCGCGGTAGCGGGTTCCGTAGCTGACGCCCCAGCTCTCCGGCAGGCTTTTTACATAGACGGCTTTCGTCTTCAGCGTCATGACCGGGTGCAGCTCGACCTGCTGTCTGTTCACCTCAGTTGACGGGTAGAATCCGTATATGCTGACGCCCACACGCACCATGTTCGGAGATAAATGAGGGGTGTCAATGGCCGTAGCGCTGTTGCCCGTATGTATGATCGGGATATGAATCTGTCTTTCCCGAAGCGCTTCCGTCACGCCCATGAATCGTCGGTACTGCTCCAGTGTATAGCTTTTGTCTGCTTCATCCGCTTTGGCAAAATGTGTGAACATCCCCTCCAATTCGATCTGCCGGACACGCTGCGCCTTGTCGATGAACAGCGGAGCATCATCCGGAAGAAGCCCGAGCCGGCCCATGCCGCTGTCAATCTTGATATGCACCTTCAACTTCCGGCTGTCATTGAAAGGAAGTTTAGATGCCGCTTCCAGCACTTCCGGGGTAAAAAGCGTCACGGTCACATCGTTCTCCCAGGCGGCGGCAATAGCTTCCGGCGGCGTATAGCCAAGCACTAGAATCGGCAGGACAATTCCCGCCTGGCGCAGCTCGATCGCCTCATCCAGAAAAGCCACGCTTACATAGTCCGCACCCAGTCGTTCCAGTTCACGCGTCACTTCCACGGCCCCGTGGCCGTATGCATTGCCTTTGACGCATACCATAAACTTCACTCCCGCCGGCAAATGCCGCCGAAAGCTTTCGTAATTGGCACGCAAGGCATCCAAATCAATCTCGGCCACAGTCGGTCGATAACTTTCTTGCACTTCCAGTCACCTTCTCGTTTGTGATAAGCGTCATCCTGCCGAACATTCACATGAAACACTTTCTTATTCGTTATGGTAATGCTAACGGAAGGCACTGTCAATGTAAGCGAGGGTTTGACGTTCACCAGGCGAAGGGGAAGCGTGCAGCCAGCAAATGAAAGCATAACGGATACCGCATTGTAGAGGAAATCATCCCACAGTTAGCAGTATCCGCCTACAACTTTTTATTTACCCGTTTGATCCTGCATAGAAGCGGCTATTTCCATCATTTCACTACGAGGAAGGTTCGCGCTTGTAATCCGGAACTCCACTCCATCGCCCGACATCCAAGTCAAGGTCAGCTGTTCATCCCCGGTCAGCAGTCCCGCCGTAAAACCAAGATCGACGAGTGTTCCCGGCGCGAGCGACACGGCTTGATCCAGCGGGCGCGATTCCATGATCGTATACTGGTAAGTTCCGTCATACCGCAGAAGGACGGCGTGATTGTCACTGTTCTCGACTTTATTGGAATCCTTGAACGTCACGCCTTCCGGAGTATAACCCGGCTCGATAATGCCGAAATCGCCGAGGTCCGCGTTCGCCTGGGCCTGCGTTCCCTCTTGGGTTTGGGCGGCAGGCAGCGGATTGCCGTTCTCGTCGACCTGTGCCACCGTATTTTCCGACGTTCCCCCCGAAGCCATATTCTTCTGCATATCAAAAGAATCTGCGGAAAACTCCGGATTGAAAGCGAACTTGTTGAACTTCACGTCCACCACAACCTTGGCTTCCGAATCGGATACCTGTACCTGCTTGGGCGCATAGGTCTTTTTGTCTAGCCAGATCTTCTGACGCACCAAGGCGCTGCTCTGATAATTAGCGGCTACTTCGAATACATAGCTGTCTTTGTCATCCACGAACTGGCGGTTGTTGTCGGCGACGATGCCTTTCACCAGCGTCTGATACAGGTAGACCTGCCCTTGGTTGTCCGGCCAGTCGCTTTGGAAGCGGAAGCTCTTGCCGAGGCTCGGTGTCAGCACGAACACGCCTTCATCGTTGCGAAGGACGATCTGCGTAATGTTCTTCTGCACATTGGCCAGACTGATGCGATAGTAGGAAGGGTTTTTATACCATACCTCAACCTTGTATTCCTGAGGCTGCTCGCCGGTATAGAGGGTCATTGTGCCCTCCCCCTGATAGGCTCCCGTCTTGCTCTCCAGCTTGTCGGCAACGTTGTTCAAATCCTTAACCACAGATGCGGAGTCCTTCTTCCCGCAGCCTGTCATGATCAGGGTAACGCTCATAATGATCGCGAGTACCCATGCAATCCGGCGCATGACATCATCCCCTTAACCTGTTTTGAATGCAGTGATTAGTACATGTCTATGAGGGACCCCACCGCAATATGCAGACGGGCTTGACAAGCGGGGGCTTGGGAGGAGCGGAACAATTGCAACTGTATGTTTTTTAAACTCATGCTTATGTATGGGGAGCGAGTTCGCCGTTAACTCTGAGAAACGATAGATGCCGGTTCAATATGTACAAATATTGCAAAATCCTTTACCCGCATCTAGACATCGCCGTTTTAGACAGAAAATAGGCCGCCGCTAAAGTAACCTATTGCTGGAAGTGAATCGGGCAACGGCCGTTTTTTTCGTGTATACGATCCCGCATGCGCTATGAATCCGCTTCCAACTTTTTCGTGCAACTGGAGGCAGCAGCTCTTGTATCGCAATAGCCTGGATCGTTCATAAACGCTCTTACTCTTCCCCGCCTATTATCTCTATCTCCATATCAAACTCTGCTTCCATCCACTTTAGTACCCGTTCGCGGTTGCGTTCATCCACAAACTGATAGTAGCGTTCAAGTTCCTCAGGGTTGCTGCCAAGCGTATCTTTAAAGCGGCGAAAAACCCCGCGTCCCCCTCTAAGGGACGTTATCAACCGCTCTCTCAGTCGTTCGTCCGATACAATATCTACAAAATCCTCCATATCCCGGTACCCGTCGCTGGAAAACCGTTCTGGTAATCGGAACCAGATTTCGCCGAACCCCTCATCAATCTCCTCTTCCAATTCCTCGTCCTCCGGATCAGAAAATTCATTATTGATGAAGACAACCTCCTTGCTCTCCAGATTAAAAAAAGTATCGATCCCCTCATGCTGCATATCGTAGCTGTCGACAATTTCCCTTAGTTGCGCTTCAGTTAGAGTTAGTTTATCCATTCTGTGAATCTCCTTTCACATTCCCGTATAGGGAGGGACCGCCCAAGTTTGGCGGAATGCCGAGTATATCGATATTTCAATCCACGCTCCCGCACGGGGAGCGACAGGCTGCGGTGGAGTCGATCAGCTGGACATGAGTATTTCAATCCACGCTCCCGCACGGGGAGCGACCATACCAATGTCTGTTAATTTGGATATTTTCAAGATTTCAATCCACGCTCCCGCACGGGGAGCGACCTAGCGTCCTTACGCTGCTATCCAAGCTATGCAAATTTCAATCCACGCTCCCGCACGGGGAGCGACGGAAATGAATTTTGCTTGGAGGGAATACGAACATATTTCAATCCACGCTCCCGCACGGGGAGCGACAGGTATGCCTCAGAACCCTTGCGCCGCACGGGTTTGAAGCCCAAAAAGTGCGAACCTCTGTAAAAACAGTCCACTTCATGACCCTTCAACTACAAAATATCGCAAAAACCCTTGTCCCGCAAGGGGTGCGAACCTCCCAGGGTTTTCATGTGCGCTTCAGGTTCGCACTTTTTGATTAGCGAGATACAATCGAGAAGAGCTGACAAGAAAAGCCTGTTTATTGTCTTTGTGCTCTCCCCCCTTGGCTTCTAGCCTATCCAGCTTATCCTTAGAAAGCGGAATACTTGAGGTGGATTATTAGCTCCATTTTTTTCAAAATAAATATTATCAGCAGTCCTGTCTTTCGCGCTCAAATTATCGGAACCGGGAGACTGCTGCATGACGCCGAGCCGCTTATACGGCAACAGCTTTTTATGCGGTCGCTAAAAGAATATGCCATGCTTAATGAGGAAAGACGGGAGATTTTGCAGACATTATCGCAGGAGGACGAGCAATGCTGTATAACAAGGGATTCCTAGACGAGAAGCTGAATCGCCACCTAAAAGCCATGGTAGGGTTCCGGAACATAGCTGTTCACGACTACCAGGCTGTCCAGATCGAGATTGTCAAAACGATTATCGACAAACACCTAACCGACTTTACGGACTTTACAAAAAAATTGAAAGAATACATGAGCCGTTGAGATTTTAATATCATTATCTCAGTGATGGCAGCAGCAATTCCCTTAAGGCAAGGACCATCATGCCGCTCCGGAAGTAAAAAGCTAAACCGTTCCCAGAGCGGCAAAATCGTCATCCACTTAGAGCTCGGACAATTTTTTCAAATGCTTCTCCGATATTTCAACTACTTTATCCACGCGGCGCTTGTATTTCTCAACATCTCCCAGGTGGTCAGTCGTCATCCACACCTTTACGATTTCGAGGGCGATAGCCGAGCCGATAATTTTTCCGCCGATGCATAGTACGTTGGTGTTGGAGTGAGACCGCGCCAATTCCGCACAGAACGGGTCCTGACAAACCGCCGCGTACACCCCATAGATTTTATTAGCAATCATAGCGCTTCCATAGCCTACACCATCAATAAAAATCCCGCGGTCCACCTTCCCTTCCGCCACTGCCAAAGCCGCAGGATAAATATAATCGGGCAAATCGCAAGCTTCCTCACTATGCGTTCCGAAATCCACTACCTCATGCCCTTGGCTGGTTAGTAAAGCCTTTACTTCTTCTTTTAAGGAAAAACCCGCATGATCGCCCGCAACCGCAATTTTCATCGTTAGACGCCCCCAATTCAATGATTTTCCAATTTGATATACAATTCCAGCACTTCTATCTTATCGCTTCGGAACTTCGATTTCCAGTTATTTTCATACTCGCCGGCCTATGAATAATGTTCTTTGTAAAAAAAAGGATGCGACGTTTTGATAGATTAGCCGAGCAAAAATAATGCTCCCACATAGGGAGCGACTTGTTGCCTATCGTTGAATCAGTGCCCAATGCAAAATATCAATCCAGGCTCTCGTATGGGGAGCGACGAGATTGGATTTACTTGGAAGTCCTTACGCACTCATTTCAATCCACGCTCTCGCATGGAGAGCGACATGAAGCCGAATATGCCTACAGTGCCTACACCTTTTATTTCAATCCACGCTCTCGCAAGGAGAGCGACAATCGGAGCCTTCAGTACCGATTTTTCCAATACTATTTCAATCCACGCTCTCGCATGGAGAGCGACTGTTAGTGATAGTTCAATCCCTACCCTGTTCAAAATTTCAATCCACGCTCTCGCATGGAGAGCGACAATGTCGAAGGCGATAGTACTGCTCTCGTCGTGGAATTTCAATCCACGCTCTCGCATGGAGAGCGACCCTTATCATCCCACACGCTGACCTTATTATCCTCATTTCAATCCACGCTCTCGCATGGAGAGCGACACTCGATGGCTGCTGCGCAACCTCCAGAAACTGGTCATTTCAATCCATGCTCTCGCATGGAGAGCGACATCACCGTCCCCGAGTAGTGCAAATATACGCATCACATTTCAATCCACGCTCTCGCATGGAGAGCGACTGCTGCGGTATTTGGGGAGGAGCCGGAGCAGGGCATTTCAATCCACGCTCTCGCATGGAGAGCGACCTCGACTGTCCAGGCGGCCCACGCTTGGTGTCACATTTCAATCCACGCTCTCGCATGGAGAGCGACCTCAAGCTCGACAACTCGGACTACTCAATCTAAATTTCAATCCACGCTCTCGCATGGAGAGCGACCGGGCAGAGTCTCCGCTGCTCGCCAGCTGGGCATTATTTCAATCCACGCTCTCGCATGGAGAGCGACTATCAGCTACCAAGGATACCGGGCCTACATTGATCGATTTCAATCCACGCTCTCGCATGGAGAGCGACCGAGCATATCATCCCTGTCCTCCCTACCGCTCGGCTATTTCAATCCACGCTCTCGCATGGAGAGCGACGTAACGCCCAGCCACTCTTTGGTGGTTTCTGTGAATTTCAATCCACGCTCTCGCATGGAGAGCGACCCCAATGCGCCGACACTGGGGCGTGATTACCGGTATTTCAATCCACGCTCTCGCATGGAGAGCGACCATCGAGCCCGTGAATATCGACTTGCTTTCTTTGCAAATTTCAATCCACGCTCTCGCATGGAGAGCGACTATTTGCAACAAGCCGATTCACTTATTGCATGACAGATTTCAATCCACGCTCTCGCATGGAGAGCGACCTGGATATGTGTGGCAAGCAGCCCGCAAAAAGCAATATTTCAATCCACGCTCTCGCATGGAGAGCGACGTTAACGGGAGTGATAGAAACTGTATGTCTACGCTTGATTTCAATCCACGCTCTCGCATGGAGAGCGACCTTTATAGGATAGAAACCCCGAGTCATATAAATATATTTCAATCCACGCTCTCGCATGGAGAGCGACTTTAGCCGTAGATAAGGGCTTCCCGGTTTTTGAGTATTTCAATCCACGCTCTCGCATGGAGAGCGACCTGATCTTCAGGCTCATCAATAATCACTTCATCATATTTCAATCCACGCTCTCGCATGGAGAGCGACAAACAGGCTAATCTTGATGCCGCTCTACAGGTGGCATTTCAATCCACGCTCTCGCATGGAGAGCGACGGACATGCATTTGCAGTCCATGCTGTTCCGGGAACCATTTCAATCCACGCTCTCGCATGGAGAGCGACAACAGGTGCGCCTGTAGGAGTTATTGCTGGTGTGATATTTCAATCCACGCTCTCGCATGGAGAGCGACGCGATATGTCAAATGGCAACCCGGCGTGCCGCCAATTTCAATCCACGCTCTCGCATGGAGAGCGACGAATATAAGATGCTAGGCAGGCCACCTGATCGCAATTTCAATCCACGCTCTCGCATGGAGAGCGACGTAAATATTTAACTCATATGCTTTATTATTTGAGATTTCAATCCACGCTCTCGCATGGAGAGCGACTTGCTAGCAGCCGGTAACCGTCGTCGTGGTGATGTCGATTTCAATCCACGCTCTCGCATGGAGAGCGACTAATTTTCGGCATTAGTATAATCGGACCGTCTTGATTTCAATCCACGCTCTCGCATGGAGAGCGACTCGCGAATAATCTGAGCCACGTTCTCACCTTCCGATTTCAATCCACGCTCTCGCATGGAGAGCGACTCGCCCCCGTCATGCCCCCTTGCTACACAAGGGATTGCAAACGCTTTAGTGCGAACCTCTTAAAAATGACCGTTTAAAAGGGGGCTCCTACTATAAAATAACGCGAAAACCCTTGTCCCGCAAGAGGTGCGAATCTCCCGGGGTTTTTATGTGAGCTTGGGGTTCGCACTAAACATTAGAATACAGACCCAGGGCGACAGTATGTTTAGGTTACTGTTTTGCCCGGGACCTTTCCGCTTTTTCTATGGCTTCAATCAGGCTGAGGTCTGGATTGGTTTTCCTATAATAAATCGCTAGTTCAGCGGTCCCGCCAGCATGTTTCCATTCCCAATAGTCGAGAGTATCCACATTTTCGAGATAAAAATGAGAAAGTGCCTCAATCGGATTCGCACTGTACATTGATTCAAAAGATGACTGTGGTATTGGTTCATGTAAAAGGTATTCATTTTTCAATTCATATAAGAGCTTAAAGACACTGAAATGATTAACATTAACAATTTTATCTACAAATTGATTGCATCTGGCTGGCGAATTTAATATGATTTGCATGTCGTTTTTTAAATCTCCATCCTTAAAGCGGATATGCAGCATCTGAACAAGTTTTTGAAATGTAAGGTTTGGAGCATAGGGAGCCGATTCTAGAATATATGTCCAAGGTCGATAATCTCCCATTCTAAATACCTTAATAGCGTCCGTAACATGACAACCAATTGTTTGCCATTTACGTCCAAGGGAATCAGTGAGATGATAGTAATGGATTGCTTCCGGCGAGTCGCCCAATTCCGGCCAAACCAAATCTTTTTTGATAATTTCAACTATAGCTTGATAATTAAGCTTGCGGGGGCGACGTTTGGACATATGCATCCTCCACCGAATTTTTAAAAGATATCTATCTGCAAAAAGCAAGCTAACTGCAAATAGATTTACTTTATATAATTGCACCTTTAAAGTTCAATTCTCGCATCCACAATATACCACATGCACGCCTGAAGTGCAACACTTTGATTCGGAGGACGAAATGGAATATAAGAAATATACACTCCATTGCAAATTGGACGAGATTTTAAAAGAACACGGTAATATGTCTGTTTTGAAATTATCAAAAGAGATTGGTCACCGCAGAACTACGATTATGGAATTGATGCATAACAGCAACATGGAGAAGAAAAAAATCTCTGCAGTGCTGATTATGAAGTTATGTTTATACTTCGACATCAGCCCCAATGAATTGTTTGAGGTTCGCCGAAAAGAGTAAGCTCTCCCTTAGGCTAATAAAAAGCACCGAAACTCTGATGTAAAAGCGGAGCTTTCGGTGCTTTTTCGTTGTTGAGCTTTAAATGCACAACCTGCTTTGTGACTGGTTAGTTTGAAGTCAAATTTCAATGGTAGGATGTGGTTTTTAAGTGGCGTAAACTTTGGCTCCTGCACTGGGAGCGACAACATATCGATGTGAGGCAATCTTATTTCCGAGGCATTTCAATCCACGCTCCCTTAATAGGGAGCGACCCATAACGCGGATGACGATGTCAGCCAGTTCGGACGATGTCAATCCACGCTCTCCCATGGAGAGCGACCTTGACCTGAGTGCATACATTAACCGTGCTTTGACAATTTCAATCCACGCTCTCGCATGGAGAGCGACAGCCATATATTGTGGAGTAGGCTCCGATGCAATCATTTCAATCCACGCTCTCGCATGGAGAGCGACTGCTGCATATGCTGCTTCCCGGATTTACCCGCGAATTTCAATCCACGCTCCCGCATGGGGAGCGACGATTTATTTAATGGTAATCGCAATCTTGGTATTGGAATTTCAATCCACGCTCCCGCACGGGGAGCGACAGCGGCGCCCTTCCCGGGCGTCGTTTTTTACTGTCCGATTTCAATCCACGCTCCCGCACGGGAAGCGACAGCTACAAAGCAGTAAGAGCAAATCAGGGTTTCCCAATTTCAATCCACGCTCCCGCGCGGGGAGCGACTCTACGCGCTCTCGAACGATGTAATGACAGACATAATTTCAATCCACGCTCCCGCACGGGGAGCGACCCCTGGCGCAGCTGGTAGGCGTAGTCGTCGTAGACATTTCAATCCACGCTCCCGCACGGAGAGCGACGTGCCGCATGATTGGCTTGGGCAGCAGTTTATCGTCATTTCAATCCACGCTCCCGCACGGAGAGCGACTTCGGGCCCATACCGGGGCGCCCATTGTTTTGAGATTTCAATCCACGCTCCCGCACGGGGAGCGACGGGTCTGAGCAGTCAGGGACGATGCCGGACCGAAATTTCAATCCACGCTCCCGCACGGAGAGCGACGCTGCACGCTGAACGGTGGTATAGTTCAGAATCAGAATTTCAATCCACGCTCCCGCACGGAGAGCGACATTTGTCGCTCTGGACGAGGATGGTAACGTCCTGGTAATTTCAATCCACGCTCCCGCACGGAGAGCGACGGAGCAATGGGGCTGGATCAGCCCTGAGGATGCGGCATTTCAATCCACGCTCCCGCACGGAGAGCGACCTCCCACCCAAATCATCGGATGATGAAGACCAAGACATTTCAATCCACGCTCCCGCACGGAGAGCGACAGGCACACCCTGATTACGAATAAACTCTAACGCCTATTTCAATCCACGCTCCCGCACGGAGAGCGACAGCGCTGGACGTGGAATTGCACGAGGTTATCCGGCATTTCAATCCACGCTCCCGCACGGAGAGCGACCAGCTTCGTGCAGACATTGATTATTATTTGTCTATTTCAATCCACGCTCCCGCACGGAGAGCGACCGTCTTGGCTAATAAACTTGTCCAGGTGCAAATGAAATTTCAATCCACGCTCCCGCACGGAGAGCGACATTTCCGAATTCTTTTTCCATTCCCGGAAGATACGATTTCAATCCACGCTCCCGCACGGAGAGCGACCGGCAGTGCTGACGTTAAGATTGACAGCGTGTCCGTCGATTTCAATCCACGCTCCCGCACGGAGAGCGACAGCAGCGGGTACAGACAAAACTCGCCAAGCAGACAAAATTTCAATCCACGCTCCCGCACGGAGAGCGACTGCACCGCTGTAACCCCTTGCTGCGCAAGGGATTGCAAACGCTTTAGTGCGAACCCCTTAAATGAACGCTTAAAAAGGGGCCGCCTATTTATAAAATAACGCGAAAACCCTTGCCCCGCAAGAGGTGCGAATCTCCCGGGGTTTTTATGTGCGCTTGGGGTTCGCACCTGAGAAGGCTCAGCCACTTGGAACGGATGATCCTGAACAAGAAAAAGCAGCAACAAGACAAGCCTTCACGGTTCGATTGAAAATAATGTGATTGAAATCACTAGCCATCTGTCCGATTCTTATACAATCTAATTAGTTCTGCGAATACGAAATCCGGCTGTAGGGCCTGATTAATCCGAAGCAAGGAGAGTGACTTCAAATGGAGAAGAAAGAACTTATTCAATTTCAGGAATACCAGACGGACCGATTCACAAAGCGCGTTGTATTTAAAGAAGACAAGCATACGGTTTTTGTCTTGAACTTTGGACCGGGGCAGCAATTGCCCGTTCATAAGCATCCCGGAGCCAGCGTGTACATTCTTCTTCTTGAAGGCAGCGGAATAATAACAGCCGATGGACGAGAAATCTCCGTATCGCAAGGAGATGTGGTTCAGATATCGGGAGATGAAGATTTCTCTTACCGAAGCGGCGAAGGCTCCAATTCGAGTTTGTATGTAACGTTGATCAACATCCCGGGCGAGCAATACGCACAGAACATCTGATCATCCGGTCCGGCAGCTTGCAGGCTGTATGCATGGCACCGACCGTTTACTTGATAAAAGCCTCCTGATGCGGAACAGCGAAAGGACTGTCCCCCGGTCATGTTCATGACTTACGGGACAGCCCTTGAAACGCCGGAACCGGCAATAAGATCGATTGAGATTCGTATAAAGACGCCTCATTGCCAGACCGATTATTCGCTCAAGATTACTTTATCGGCTTCAGTTTAATCCCCAGTTGATCTTGGTAGGGTTCCAACTGTCGGATCAGTTCTTTAAGATGCTCGGCCTCTTGAGCCGTAAACGCGCGATCGCTGCCGTCCGGCTTTACCTCTATCTTTTGAATTTCGTCGATAATTCCATTCACTTTGGCAAGATCCTGATTACTGAGGTTCTTCTCCCCGTGGGCCAACGCCTTTTTCCAGAACGCAGCGCTGTCCGCCTGCTGCCCGGTTTCCTTCACACCCCCATTCCCGGTCCCCTCTGCGTTCAGCTTCTCAAAATAAGGCTCCAGCTCCGCGATCAGCTTCTTATAGGCTTCCTGATCTCCGGAGCTTAGCTGCTCAGGATGCAGCACTCCCTTGTCATCGGCCATCTTCAGGTTATAATCGCCCAATTGTTTAAGCAGAGACATCAGCTTTGCGAACTCCTGCGGTTCAAAGCTCTGCTTTGCCGCTTGCAGCTTCTCCTCCAGATGGTCATACTGCTGCTGGGTGCCGCCGAATGGCTCCAGCCGCTCCTGCGAGCCGTATACGGAGTCAGCCAGATAATGGTACCCGGCATACGCTCCAGTAGGAACGAGCAGCACGGCGGCCAGAATGCCTGCCGCAATCCATTTTTTCATTCTTCTTCCCTCCGGTTTCAGTGATTTGTGATTTAATATTCTGTCCTTCAGTTCCGTAGGAGCCGTCCAGCCCCTGCTTTCTTCCCGCAATGCCTCTCGCAGCTCTTGCTCAAGCTTCATGCAAATCCTCCACCTTTCCCCTAAGCAAAATCTCGCTGCTCCGCTTGCTGCGCAGCTTCTTTAAAGCGGCGTGAATACGGGATTTTACCGTTCCAAGAGGGATGCCCAGCGCATCCGCAATTTCCTCCTGGGAGTACTCATTCAAATAGTGCAGAATCACGACCTGCTTCAGCTTGAACGGAAGGCGTTCCACGCTTGTAATCAGGGGACGGTACGATATTTTATCAACCACTTCCCCCGAAAAATCGTAAGCCGCGATGATGCTCTGCTGCGCTTTTTTAATCAGGCGGATATGATTCCACCTCTTTCTCCGGTATGCCCGGATCTGCCGCATAGCCACCCCCATCAGCCACGAACGGAAAGGCCGGGCCGCATCATACTGCCCAAGAGACCGGTAGGCCTGAATATAAATCTCCTGGACGACATCATCCGTATCGGATGACTCGCCAATGAGGAAACGGACGGTTCGATACACCTCGGTTATTGTTCTTTCATACAGCTCGCTGTACGCTTCACGGCTGCCGGCAAGCACAAGCGCTGCGAGCTCCGAATCTTGTTTTGGATGATTCATCCGCCATTCCCCCTTCGGTCTTACACTCTATATTGGAGAGTACCGGATATTTCGTTCGCTTTTTTTAGAAATTTAGACTGGAAAAGCTCCCGTTTATCCTCCCCTCGGGGACGTATTCAGAGTAACAAACGGGAAAAGCTCCATCTTATTTCTGAGAAAAGGGCCTATTCTAAGGAATTGCTTCTATTAAGAGGGAGAAAATCCCTTTTATTCGCGTAGATACGCGGTTTTGGCTCTGATAAGCTCCGCTTTTTCCCGCTCAGCTCTCTAGTTAGCCCACAATCCAAGCACTTCTCCTCACAGGAGTAACGATACATTAAAACCAACGCAAATAAGCCCTCAGCTTGCGGACTTCCCGCTTAACGCTTGAGGGCCAATCGGTATCCCAGGTTTATAATAAAATTGTAGAAGAGATGCGTCCTGGAAACCCGCATCCGTCTGATAAAGGATGGCAGCGAATAGAAACGGCGGCGGAAATCGAGATAGCCCTTAAGCAGCTCTTCCGAAGTCATATTCCGGGGATGGAATACGACGTCCGTCTTGCCGTTGTACAGACTCCAGTCTTCATTCAGCAGCCGCTGCTCCTGCTTCATTCCAGCATACACGGGTGTCCGGGGCAGGGGCGTAAGCAGGCTGACAGTAACCCCGTCGATCCCCAGTTCCTCGCAGGCCGCGAGCGTATCCCGGAAGGTTGCCGGAGTATCCTCGTCAAAGCCGAATACAATGCCCGCCTGAATCATGATCTTGTGCTTGTGCAGCTTTTGGGTGATTTCACGGTACGAATCGACCCGGTTGATCCCTTTGTTGACGCCCCGCAGTGCGGATGGCGAGAAGGACTCCAGCCCAACGAACAGATACAGACAGCCCGCTTCTCCCGCCCGTTTCAGCAGTTCATCGTCATTGCAATCGGCGAGGGTCACCTGTGCGGCCCATTTTTTGCCCAAGGGCTTTAGACTCTCCATCAGTTCGATGGCATGGGCTTTATCCGCAAAGAAATTATCATCCCAGAACACGAAAAACTTCGATTTCATCAGCGAAATTTCGCGGATCACTTCCGGGATTGGACGGACACGGAAACGGTCGTGATAAATTTGCTTCAGATTGCAGTATGCGCAGCGGTAAGGGCACCCTCGTGTCGCGAACACCGCGCCCTTCATCAGTCTGCTTCTATTTAAGAGATCCCATCTCGGCAGCGGGATGCTCTTCAAATTCGGAATACCCTCCGAGCGGTAGACAGCCCGTTCTTTTCCTTTATGAAAATCCTCCAGAAACTCCGGCCAGGTCTCCTCCGCTTCACCGATCAGGATACTGTCGCAGTGCCCGGAAGCCTCCTCTGGCAGCAGCGTAACATGCGGTCCGCCCATGACCACCTTGGCCCCTTGTGCCCGGAACTTCTCCGCAATTTGGTAGCAGTGGTAGGCGTTCGGCGTATTCACGGTAATAGCTACCAGATCAAACGTGCGGCGGAAGGGGATTTTTTGCCGGTACTCATCTACAAGCGTGATCTGATACTTGCTCTCATCAATGAACCCCGCCAAATACGGCATCGTGATCTGGACGAAGTTGTTGAACTGCTTCCTTCTGAACCGGTTGATCTTTTCGTTCTCCGGCTGAATCAGCAGAATCTTTTTTCTCATGCGTCACCTTCCATAAAAGTCCATTTGGATAATTATAACATGGAAGAATAGCACAACAATGCGGGGAACGATACTTCATGAGGTCCAGGCTCAGCAGGCTGCCGCCAAGAACGGAAAGCCAGCAAGGCCGCATCCGAACGCGGAGAGGCTTTTACTTGTCGCAAGCTAAAACCATCCAGTTACCCATCGTCCTTTGACAAGCTTCTGGATAGTGTTAAAACGGCGAGAGTAAAATAACTCCGTCAAAGGAGGTAAAGACCATGCTGCAAAAAAGATTGACAACTGTTCTTCTCGCTTCTCTCCTGACTGTTAATGCTCCGCCCCAAATCTTTGCAATGGAATCAGTTAATGGCCCCCAAGAGAACGTTCAGGCACAGTGCGATGTCCTGAGAGACGCGTTTATCTGGTCTTTATTCGACCCAATCGGCAAAGTCCTTGCTGGGTACGATGACGACAGACAGTTCATGGTCGACAAATTGGTTGAGATCAAAAGATTGGAACAAGGCCAATATTACTGGGAGGCTACTTTAAAAGTAACGACCTTTGAAGGCGCACATAATCCTCCCTATCACAGCTACACTGTTACATTTACAAATCTGTTCTCAAAACAACCTAAAGTGGTGAATGTTCAGCGAACGGAAAGAACCACGTACCTGCAATAGGCATATTATGTGTTAGTTCCAAAGGGAGGTGGTGATAACCATGAGTATTCAAATGGGAGGTCCTCAACAAAAAGTACTGTATCAAGCAGACAGCAATCCAATTCAGAACTTAAAATCCGTTAGAAGCCATTTGCACAATATATGCAGACAACATACGAATCAATATGTCAGGATTGAAACAATCGACGGTCAGGTGGTCACGGGGAGAATCATGAGTTGTGAGAGAGGTTTCTTGCATTTGGCAGTTCCAAGGCATGGGGGAAATCGTGCTTTCTATAATCCGTATGATGAAGCGATTCTGACCCTTGTTCTTTACGAGCTGCTTGTGATCACTTTATTGTACACATAACATGAAGTAAGAGCCTACACGGTGAAGTAGGCTCTTACTTTTTAAGCGTGGTCATCTTAGAATGTCTTCAGAACAATCACCAACAGAATGAAAAGCACTAAGACAACAGTAGTAGAGGTGAACCCTGCATAACCGCTCATCGCTATCCCTCCTTCAATTTTCTACACTAATATATGCCCTATCTATATAAGTGCAAGTGCTTTCGCCTATTGGTTCTGTACTTTTGCCAGGCATAAAAAAACACACCCCCTAGAATTTCATCGAATTAACCAGGGGGTTATCCGATGTCCATTCTAAAGGGTGCACTTTCTAATGAAGTCAGGCTTGTTCTGCATTCATTATTAGCTGTATCGGGAGATTAGTTCATATAACCGGCTCGACACCTCATGTACGCCGCGGCGCAGATCATTACCGGTAAAGGTCACGCGGATAAAGCTCTCATCCGTGCCCATGGCTTCTGACAAGAAACCGCCAAGTCCGCGAGCTCTGCGGTCAATCTGGATGTACAGCTCCAAATTGTCGCCCCGTGGAAAGAACATCACTTCAAGTTCATCCAGCGCACCGCGAAACTCGCGGGTCGGCACATACTCGAACTCCTGTACAAAAGGCAAGCCGGCGCCAAGACGGGGAGCATACTCATTGGAAACTTCACGCAGCCTGAAGCCCAGCTCATCCAGCGCGCCGAACACCACCTGCATGTTATCGCTCGGCAGTACCTCTAGATAATCATGGTCGCTTGGATCAAGCGCCATCTTGATATCCAGCCCAGTCATCAGCCATACCGGTGTATGGCGGTACGATACAGGCGTACGCTCAGGAACGGTAATTTCAAACGGAATTTCCCGAACCTCCCCTGCCTGCAGCAAAAATCCCTCGGTAATGAGGATGCGTGCGATTTCAGTTTCGTGCGTTACCTTTTTATCATTTTCTTCTTTTTCATACTGAGTCTTCACATAAATATAAATCTTGTCAATTTGCTGCTCCACCTGGCCCCCGCGAATGGATACTACTCCGCGCAGCGTACCGCCAGCCACTACCCGCGCCTCCTCCAGCCGAGTGTCAACTTTAGCCGACCCGATGCCGACGCTTGCCAATACCTTTTTGAACATAGACATGTACCGGTTCCACCTCCGCAATATTGAATCCTTGTAATACGTTCATGCTATGCATTACGCAGCATCCGGTTAATTCGTTTCAGCTATATCAAATTGATTATTGAATTAAATACACAACCATGCTAAGATACAACTAAACATAACTAGTTATAACTAAACATAACAAAACATAACAAATCTGCTTTTTACATAAAGGGGGATAGTCCAAAGGATGGCATAACTTTAAGCTGCATACGAGTGATTTAACTAAAACTATGAATTTATAGGGAGTGGAAAAGAATGCTTCATAAACAAAAAAAACTAATTAGTACTTTTGTAATATCACTATTAATGCTCTGCTTTTTTGCAAGTACCGCTCTTGCTGCTGACCCTACTGTAACCTTTTATGATGCCAACCTATGCACAATTAGCGGAGAAACAGCAACGCCCGGTGTATCATTAATTAACAATACGAGTGTACCTTCCGGGTTACAACATATTGAACTTCAATTTAACCATAATGTCGCCGCTAATTTATCTACCAATCAGAATTACATACATCTAAAAAATACAACCACCCAAACCATGGAATCGATAAGTGTATATAGATTGGGAGACGGCTCACCCTTTAGTATTGAAAAACGGAACCTCTTTTTTGATGCAAATCTGGTAAGTGGCAACAGTTATCAAATCATCATTGACCCAGGCTTGGTAGCCTACAATGGCTATACATTAGGTTCCACTCAAACCGTTGATTTTACCGTTCAGTAACAAGTTTATATTTCTTGAAATCGCCCCTTCCGCCAAATCGGCGGAGGGGCGGCTCTTTTTCCGCAAGCAAAAGTCTTCTTAAGGTACCGAGTCATTATCTGAGCCTCATCTTTTACCCCAAGTATCCTTTAACGGTACGACACGGTTAAATACAAGCCGATCACCGGTACTACACTTCTTATCGACGCAAAAATAACCGTGACGGAAGAATTGGAATTTCTGTTCCGGGCGGGCATGTTCAATGGAAGGCTCCATTAAGACGTCCTTTATGGTAACTAACGAGTCAGGGTTGATCATCGTTGTCCAATCCCCGCTGCCCTCCTTCGGAATATCTTGATCAAGCAGCAGCTTCTCATAAAGATTAACATCAACCTTAACCGCATGTTCCGCAGATACCCAATGAATCGTCCCCTTCACCTTACGCCCGGTAAACCCCGTGCCGCTCTTCGTAAACGGGTCGTAAGTGCAGCGCAGTTCCGTAATTTCACCCGTATCGCCGTCTTTGATCACTTCTTCGCATCTAATAAAATACGCCCCCTTCAGCCTCACCTCTCCATTCGGACTAAGCCGATGGAAGCCCTTGGATGGCTGCTCCATAAAATCGTCCCGCTCGATATAAATCGTTTTGGAAAAAGGAACCTCTCTTTTCCCCAGCGCCTCGTTTTCGCTGTTGTTCTCAATCGTTAATCGTTCCGCCTCATCCTCAGGGTAGTTGCTAATGACGACCTTCAAAGGGTGCAAGACACCCATGACGCTAACCGTTTTTGCTTTTAAATCCTGCCTGACGCAATGATCCAAGAGCGAAATATCTACCGTGCTTTGGGTTCGGATGCTGCCGATCTCCTCAATAAAGCGGCGTATGCTTTCCGGCGTGAAGCCTCTTCTTCTTAAGCCTCGAATCGTCGGAAGCCTGGGATCATTCCAGCCGTCGACGAAGCCTCCTTCTACCAGCTGCCTCAAAAATCGTTTGCTTGTGACTACACCCGTTAAGTTCAGCCGGCCGAACTCCCTTTGCCGCGGAGGCTCAGGGGTACCAAGCTCCTTTAAGACCCATTCATACAAGGGACGGTGGTCTTTGAATTCAATTGAGCATAGGGAATAGGTGATGCCCTCAATCGCATCTTGGATAGGATGAGCAAAATCGTACATCGGATAGATGCACCATTCATTTCCAGTCCTGTAATGCTCAGCATAGATAATTCGGTAAATCACAGGATCACGCAGATTCAAATTGGGCGAGTCCATATCAATTTTCGCGCGAACGACCTTTGAAGAAGCGGGGAAGTTGCCGTTTTTCATTTTTGCAAAAAGCTCCAGATTTTCCTCTACGGACCGGTTTCGGTAAGGGCTGTTCTTGCCAGGCTCCGTCAAAGTCCCTCGATACTCCGTCACTTCGCTCGGTGTCAAGTCACAGACGTAGGCCTTCCCGCGTTTGATCAATGTAACTGCGGCGTTATAGATTTCGTCCGAGTAGTCTGAGCCATAATAAATATGTTTTCCCGGATCATAGCCGAGCCACTTGATATCCTCGATAATCGCATTGACATACTGAGTGTCCTCCTTAAGGGGATTCGTATCGTCAAAGCGTAAATTGAACGTTCCGTTAAACCTTTGGGCTGTTGTAAAATTCGTGTTTATGGCGTAGGCGTTTCCGATATGAAGATAACCATTGGGTTCGGGAGGAAATCGCGTGCACATGTCCCTGCCAAATGGACTCTTCTCAAGCTCCTCACTAATCAGCCTTAATAAAAAATTCTCGGTGTAATGCTCCTTGAGGCTACTCAATGTCGACTCCTCCTAATGAACTTGTTAAGTGATCATCCGATACAAAAAAAACTTCACCTCCAAGACTTCATGTCTTGGGGACGAAGTTGTCGCGGTGCCACCCCAGGTTCATTAATATGTCGCCATATTAACCTCTTTAAGTACGGCATTGCAGGCAATGCTTATACTCTAGCTCAATAACGGGAGCTCCCGTCACGCCATCCCCTTTAAAGATTCCGGCATGCTGCTCAGAGGCTTGGTTCGGGAAATCGCTCTTGGCTCCTTTTCACCTGCCGGAGCTCTCTGTGCAAGAACGTGATTTCCGTACTCTTCTCATCATCGCGTTTTCATTTATCGATAGGATATCAATTATTACCATTTGTGTAAACCCTTATTCTTTACGTCCGTAAGATAACTAACTTACTCAAAATAAATAACCGATATGATATAGTAAGAATAATTCTTACATAATAGTTTAAATAAGAAAGGAGAGGTGTTTGTGAGACTCGCAAGGTATTTCTTCATCAGCTTTACGTTTTTGATCCTTATTACAGCTCTTCCTTGGTATGTACGGGCTCAAATAAGCGATGCGGATGCCGATCTGGTGTCTATTTATCAAGGGACCGGCTCATTATCCCCTGCCTTTTCTCCATCCGTGACGGAATATTGGGTAAGAATGCACAGCTCTGGAACTGGTTATTATACAGCGGCAATTCCTGCAAATTCCGGAGCTGCGATGGAGTATTCGATGAATGGAGGTTCTTGGACTGGACTCCCTTCCAATACATCGACCGGGTATCTCCCGACAAACCGGGGAGATAATACGTTTCAATTCAAGGTAACTTCGGCGGATTTAACGGCAACCAAAACGTATACAATTCATGTATATTATCCACTGACCAATGACGCGGATTTGATTGATTTACATTCAGATGATGCAACGTTAAGCCCGGGTTTTCAATCCTCGGTAATGAATTACACAGCACACGTACCTTATACAACGAGCAGCATTTCGTTCACCGGGGTGCTGGATGATCCCGCAGCCTCTTTGACAATCAACGGAACAGCGGCGACCGATGGTGCTGCATCCAGTTCAATTCCTTTAAATGTCGGAAGCAATACGATAGTGATCGTGACCGCATCCTATGATCTTACGGCGAATAAGACGTATACGATAACGGTGACACGAGCCGCACCCAGCACGAATGCCGGCTTGAGCAATCTCAGCGTTCCCGGAAACATGTTAAGTCCGGCTTTTGCAACAGGTACGAACGCTTATACATTGGCAAGTGTGGCTTATGCTGCCGATTCATTAACGGTAATTCCAACGGCAGCCGATCCGGCATCAACGGTAAAGGTTCGGGTTAATGGAGGCAGCTACATGACGGTGACGAATGGACACGGAATAGATGTGCCGCTGACTCCAGGCAGCAATCTCATCACCATAGAAGTGACAGCGGAAGATCCGGGCTACATCAAGCGGTATACGATTTCGGTTACACGGCTGCAGGATAGTACGATCAACCCGGCATCGGGCACTTTTGACAAATATTCGTCCAATACTGCGGAAGGGCACTATCAAGACGTCGTGACGACCCTTACCTTGAACGGCAATACATTGTCGGCCATAAAGCTTGACGACACGATCCTGGAACCTTCCAGCTACACATTATCCGCAAATACAGTAACCATTCATAAGGAATACTTGGCTACATTAAAAACGGGCAATCATGTAATTACTTTTGTGATGAATAAGGGAACGAACGCTCTGTTTACCCTATTTGTGAAGGATACAACTCCACCGGCCCTGAACTCCGCTGTTGCCGGTGACGGACATGTACAACTTGCCTGGAGTCCTGTAGATGGCTCTACGGGATACAAAATCTACCAAAGCTTAACATCCGGCACTTATGGTCCCGAAGCCGCTACCGTTACCGGGTCAACTTACGATTTTGATGTAACAGGCTTGACCAATGGCACTACGAGCTACTTTGTCATTAAAGCGACCAATCCGGGAGGGGACAGCGCGGCTTCCAATGAAGTGAGCGCAACGCCGAGAACCGTTCCGGCCGCTCCAACGGACGTAAGCGCGATTGCGGGAAACAGCCAAGCTACCGTTTCTTTTACTGCTCCATCGAACAATGGCGGAAGCCCGATCATCGGATACGAAGTTATCGCTTCGCCGGGCAATATCATTGCCGAAGGAACAAGCAGCCCAATTACCGTTACGGGCTTATCGAACGGCACTGCTTATACGTTTACGGTAAAAGCGGTCAACAGCGCAGGGAAAAGCGCCGGATCAGCCGTTTCCAACGTGATTATTCCAGGACCATCATCAAATGCCGGAGATGGGAACGGTAACGATAGCGGGACCCGCGGCAACGAGGATAACGATACACCGGCAAATCCCGTTACAACAGGGACTGCTAGTGCAGTTGTGAATATCCTGGTCAATGGAGAAGCCAAAAATTGGGGATTAGCAACAACAACCCGGGTTAACAATCAATCGGTTACCACGATTTCACTAGACCCGGCCAAATTTATGGAGCTTTTTGAAGCGGCAAGTCCGGGTACAATAATTACGTTTCCATTCAGTCCGGGATCGGATGTCGTCATCGGTGAGTTCAACGGTCAGATGATCAAAACTCTGGAGCAAAATCAGGCGGTAGTGAAAATCCAAACCGATCAGGCGACCTATACGCTGCCTGCCCAGCAAATCAATATAGAATCTATCTCTAAACAGTTGGGACAATCGGCACTACTACAGGATTTGGTCGTTCAAATTGAAATCGCGGCTCCTTCGGCAGACATGCTGCAAACGATCGAAAATGCGGCATTCAAAGGCAATTTCAAGCTTGTTGCTCCTCCGCTTAACTTTACAGTACGTGCGGCATATCATGATAGCAGCTTGGAAGTGTCCCGGTTCAACGCATATGTAGAACGCACAATAGCGATTTCCGATAGCGTTCCCAATAGCATTGACGCCAACCAGGTCACAACCGGCATTGTGGTGGAACCGGATGGATCAGTTTACTCAATGCCAACCAAGCTTGCCGTTATGGATGGGAAATATTATGCGAAAATCAAGAGCTTGTCGGGTAGCACGTACGCTATCATTTCACATCCGGTCGAATTTCAAGATGCCGCCAGCCACTGGGCGAAATCTGCAATCAATGATTTGGGCTCGCGCATGATCATTAACGGGTTCGACAATGGGAGGTATGCCCCCAATCAAGACATTACACGTGCAGAGTTTGCGGCCATCCTTGTTCGAGGACTAGGAGTGAAGCTCGTGAATGGAGGAACCGCATTCCCGGATGTAAAAGCTTCCGATTGGTATAGCGATGCCATTCAAACTGCATACGCCAACCAATTGCTTAGCGGTTTTGAAGATGGCAGCTTTCATCCAACGGACAAAGTCACAAGGGAACAGGCAATGACGATGATATCAAAAGCAATGACACTGACCGGTTTGAAAACCAAGCTCCTTACCCAGGAGATAAATGCAGCGCTTGCTCCATTTAAAGATGCAGCGAATGCTTCCAATTGGGCCAAGGAGAGTATTGCCGACTGTCTGCAATCGGGAATGGTTACAGGCAGAAATGAGATGGAGCTCGCTCCAAAAGCATTCATTACGAGAGCCGAAGTTGCAGTTATTATTCAGAGGTTCCTTCAGAAGTCCGAACTCATTTAGGAAGGCGTTCTTTCGCGGCTGAATTGTATCCTCTAGATAGAGAATAGTGCTGAATGTCTTCGGACTAAACCTAAGGGAGTCGGATGTGTCCGGCTCCCTTTTTCATTTGATTTTGTGAAAATATCCTATTTGAGATACGGTTAACCGTGCTGCCTTTAATGGCAAGTTTTCACTCAATAGTAGAAAACGTTTCTTGCTATCTTTCCAACTTGAACTTGAATCCAGTTACTCACTCTCACTAGTCTCCAATTGATGATGACTTTCATTCACCCGCACTTCATATTTGTCTCCCCATTCTTTCATTAAGAGAATGATGGGCTCCAGCGTTCTCCCAAACTCCGTTAACGAATACTCCACCTTGGGCGGCACCTGACTATACGTCTTTCTTGCAATAATCCCTTCGCGTTCTAGGTCTCTCAACTGAAGGGTCAGGGTATGATGAGTAACTTGGGGGTAGATCTTGCGAAGCTCATTGAATCGCTTGGTCCCGCTCAACAAATAATAAATAATAACTCCCTTCCATTTGCCGCCGATGACACCCATGGTTGTTTCCACTGGACACTTTCTTTCTGAAGGATTTGTCATTACGAAGCACCCCTTCTAGGTATCTTTATTGATACTTAATATGATATATTTGCGTACTTTTTGTATATTACTTATTAAACTATAATGAGGTGGCTGAGAGCAAATCATAAAAAAAGGATGATGAATATGAGTAAAAAGCCAGAAATGATGCGGGCGGTAGGTTATTATAAGTTTCTTTCAATCGAGCATCCTGAAAGTCTGTTAGATATAGAAGTGCCTAAACCCGCCCCGCATGGCCGCGATATCCTCGTTGAAGTAAAAGCCATTTCCGCCAACCCAGCCGATCCCATCGTACGTGCATACGATCAAGCTGGTGAGGGTCCCTATATACTCGGTTGGGATGTGGCCGGCGTTATCGAGCAAGTCGGCCCTGAATGTACGCTTTTCCAGCCGGGTGATGAAGTCTTTTATGCGGGAAGCCTTATTCGGCCAGGATGCAATAGCGAGTTTCACTTGGTGGATGAACGGATCGTTGGACGAAAGCCGTCAACACTAGATTTTGCAAATGCCGCATCGCTGCCGTTAACAACGATCACGGCTTGGGAGAGTCTTTTTGATCGGCTAGGCATTTCTCAAGCTCCGGAATCCAACAAGAACAAATCGATCTTGATCATCGGTGCCGCAGGGGGCGTTGGATCCATCGCGCTGCAGCTTGCCCGTCTGGCGGGACTCACCGTAATCGGAACGGCGTCCAGACCAGAATCGATTCAATGGGTTGAAGAGCTGGGCGCCCAGTATGTGATCAATCATTACGAGGAATTCCTTCCTCAATTGCAGAAACTCGGCTTCGACCATGTCGACTATATCTTTTGCTTGAACCATACGGATCAGCATTGGCACAACATGACGCAGGTTATCGCTCCACAAGGAAAGATCTGTCTCATCGTGGAGAACGAAGCGCCTGTTGCACTAAACTTATTGAAGAGCAAGAGCGTTACGGTTGTTTGGGAGACCATGTTTACACGGTCCACTTTCAATACAGAGGACATCTTAGAACAGCATCGTCTGCTGAATCTACTGGCCGAACTTGTAGACGCAGGGAAAATCCGCACCGCTGTTACCGAGAGACTTTCTCCGATTAATGCCGCTAACTTGAAACTTGCCCATGCAAAAATCGAGTCGGGAAAAACCATCGGGAAGATTGTATTGGAGCATTTTAGTTGAGCGGGTTGAAAATAATAATGGTGTAACGGCAAGTTCAAACATTACAAAAAAATGGCTCCCTTATCATTAAAAAGCTGATGCAAGAGGAAACTGTTCAACGTCTGGCGGCCAGACTCAGGCCGTAGTGGTCTCTACAAATTCGTCCAAACAGCTCTCTTGCCTTCTGTCCTTTAGAATTCAGGCGCTGTCTCTTGACCGGAAGCGATTTTCTCTATTTCCTCAGAGAGCGGCTTTTCTTTCATGACCAGCGCCAGGATGAAGGAGACAAGCATGAAGGGAATGACCCACATGAAGGTATGGCCAAAAGCGCGGGCTATCGCATCCGGCGCGACACTTGATCCTCGCTCGTGTGTCAAGATTGCGGCAAATATGGCTGCTCCGAAAGCCCCGCCCAAACTCTTGAAAAAGTTCAACGCACCGGTTGCGGCACCGATATTCTTGTAGGGTACGGCATTTTGCCCAGCAAGCAAGGCCACTTGGATCATGGCGCCTTGTCCAAGGCCCGCAATGAACATAGCGATAATAATGACCCAATCCGAGGTATGAACCGTAATCCCGCCAAGTAACCACAGCCCGCCAATAATGAGTACAGCTCCAAAGGCAGGCCAGTACTTATAGCGTCCGGTTTTGGCTATGAGTACTCCAGACATTGCGGAAGTAATCATGATGCCGATCATCAAGCAGCGCTGTCGTGGAGACAGCTGCGAAAATCCCTCCCAGCCAATCGATACTGCTATTGTTGCTGCCTTTGGGAAGCTGCATGCGCATGACAATCAGTAGCTGGGCAATGACGCCAATCGGCAGGTTGATGAAAAATACCCAGCGCCATGAAGTGTAATCCGAAATAAATCCCCCAAGAAAAGGCCCGGCGATTAGCGCAATAGCTGGTACCAAACCGGTTAATCCCTGATAGCGTGAACGCTCACGGGGCGGAACCAAATCCCCGATGATGACGATCGGAGCACCGATGAGCATGATCACAATGTAGCTCTTCGTAAGTGTGATAAGGGTTTTAGTATTGTGTACGACCCTTCTTACAAGAAGTAAACCTAGCAATTAACACAATCGTTTTATTCTGCTGATATAGCTACTATCAAGTACTATTTCTTTTTCTAATCGGGTGGAAACTTTATCTGTTGACATTTTATGGAGGATACTGTATAAATTCAAAGCCAATACGAAAGACAGAAAAGGAGGATCTGCATGCACAGAGTGATCAAAATCAGATTTACGCTCTTTTACGGTGAAGCGCCTGAAGCAAAATGTTACGGGTACATGGAGTTGAATCAGGATGGCAATATGATCGCGCTCTACAATAGGTACGGTGAGGAAATAGACATGTATGGCGGACATGAATATGTTAGGGTACGGACACTTGGCAAATTTGATGACGAAGACCGTGATAATTTTTATTCCTTGTTAGAAAGTGATGGTGTAGGATAATTTGCACGATAGGCTGACGATTCCGGTGCCAAGGCACTACGAAAAGTCAGCCTTTTTGATTTTATTTTACCTTGTAGAGTTGACCGGCACGTTATCATAATCCCCAAATCTCATCTTGTCAAGAAATAATGTGCGAATGAGCAACATAGTGGGGGAGCCCCCCTTATGTTCTCGAAATATGAATGAATTTCCGAGTATGATGAGCAATTTCGCTTTTTCCAATTCAGCCCGCTTCACGTAAAATTTCCTTCAGGCGATGTGGGTATAAGGGATATACAAAATGGACAGAACGCAATGAGCATTCGGGGAGGAAAGAAGATGAATGAACGGGTTCAAGATGTAAGCGGAATAAAGAGAGGGGTGATGTTATCCGCTCTACTCATCGGTGCCTTTGTTGCGTTTCTTAACGAAAATTTACTAACCAATGCGCTTCCTGGACTGATGCGGGAATTCGGGCGTGCGGCTGCGACCATCCAATGGCTATCGACGGGTTATATGCTCGTGATCGGCGTACTGGTGCCGGTGACCGCATTATTGCAGCAATGGTTCACGACTCGCCAGATGTTTCTGTCTGCGATGGCGTTATTTTTGGCTGGTACCTGCTTGTGCGCAGTATCCCCGGGATTCGGAATCTTGCTGATGGGCAGGGTTGTTCAAGCTGGCGGGACGGGATTACTCATTCCGTTGATGATGAATACGATTCTCGCCCTCTATCCTCCCGAACGCAGGGGTGCGGCCATGGGTCTCATGGGGCTGGTCATCATGGTCGCCCCTGTCATCGGGCCGGCTTTGTCGGGTTTGGTCATCGATACCCTTAACTGGCGATGGCTATTCTACCTGGTGATTCCTGTCGCACTATTTTCGATTGTTTATGCATTCATGTACTTGAAGAATGTGACAGAACGGACCAAGCCAAGGGTCGACCTTCTATCCATTGTGATGTCAACCGTCGGCTTCGGTTGCGTCACCTACGGCTTCAGCCAAACAAATGTCTGGACCCAGCCTGAGGGTTACGGATCGATTGTCATAGGCAGCCTCTTCTTGATCTTACTTGTATGGCGACAGCTCACGATCCAAGAGCCATTGATCGATCTTTCCGTATTCCGGTACCCCACTTTTTCTCTGGTTGCGGTATTGGTTGTCATCCTGATGATGGTTCTATTCGCTACAACGACATTGCTGCCAATCTATATGCAGGATGTGATGCAGTTGACCGCATTCGCGACAGGCTTACTTCTGGTGCCGGGCTGCCTTTTGAACGGGATGATGATGCCGGTGACGGGGAAATTACTCGATAAATTCGGGCCGAGATTCGTCATTGTACCTGGACTGTTCTTGATCGCCCTATCGTTGTGGCTGTTTACCGGCATCGACAGCTATACAACGCGAGGTTCCGTTCTGTTGAGTCATGTCCTCTTATTCTTAGGCATGTCATTCGTCGTCATGCCGGCCCAGACGACAGGACTGAATCAACTCCCGAGTCACTTGGTCCCCTATGGCACAGCCATATACAACACACTCCAACAGATTGCAGGGGGAATTGGCATCGCATTGTTCGTCGGCATCATGTCGTCTGGAGCCAATCGTTATCTTCACCATGCGCTCGATCCCACTGCGATGCATGAGAAGACACAAAGCATGGTTTCCGGTCTACAAACGGTTTTTTGGATTGAATTTATTCTTGCAATACTTATTTTGGTGCTGGGTTGGTTTATAAAAAAGTCACCTGAACATAATTGATTCATTACTAGGCACAGAAGTTATACCGTTAATAAAAATCTACCTTTGCATTAACCTGCTTATGAAGAGATTATCCAATATTAATTCTTGCCTAACCCTGTTTACCATTACTTGTGGTACGGTTCTCCGCGCTGTCTATAACGGCAAGTTTAAGGGCCATCCTTTGCTGGGTGGCCCCTTCTTTGATCTCACATTGTTCAACTATCGTTCCCAGTAATTTGAATGTTCACCTATCGGAATGAATCAAGGCACTTTTTATGGATGTTTTTAGTTCATCCAACTTTTCTTGAGGGATCTTCTTTCTTATACGCAGGACTGTATCTTGGCCAGTTATGAAATGCTTATTGCGACGTTACTGCGCAAAAATCTCGAACTTCGTGCCGGCATCCCCGGCGAAAACAATGGATCCTCCCGCGGGCAGCGCGACCTGATCCTTGCTTCCGATGACACTGAAGTAGATGCATGTTCCCTTTGCATTATAAACGGCGAAGGAGGCGTTCGAGGACATGCTCACCTTAACGGTCTTGCCCCCGTCTTTGTCGCTTATCTTATACCATTTGGCGTAGCCGCTCGACGGAATAGTAACGATTGACTTCTTAGCGACGCTGATAGGCTTCACGGCGTCCTCGTTCACTAAGATCCTTCCACCAAAATTCAGGTACTCAACGCCGTCCTGTTTAAAGAACATATACCCTGAGAGATCCCGCCCGCTCATTCCCGGAATTTGCAATTCGGAGACTGCTGTATTCGGGCCCGTTATTCGCTTATCCAACACGTACCCCGGCAATTGTTTCGACACATTCAATTGGGTGGGCGGCAACACCAAATAAACGAGCGACGTATACTTCTCATTCAGCCGATAATACTTCTTGCCGTCGCGCTGAATCCATGCTTCTTTGGTCTCTGCCGGAAGATCTTGGGGCTGGAGCTTCTCGGCGTTGTACACTGATATAGACATTTGCCCAAGACCCGGCAATGAAGCGTATTGACGTATCCATAAGTAGGTGCGGCCGTTCTCTTCCGTCACGAAGCTAATCATCGTATTCCCATCCGCACTCCGGAACGTGCCGTCCGCCGAATACCCGAAGATCTGGGCTGGATTATCGGGCGACTGCTCCGAAGTGATGGACATGACGCCTTCTTCGGTAATATCGATTTTTATGCTTGTACTGGTCGCGCCATAGATTCCCGAATACTGCAGCACGGACTCCGGCATATCAGCCTTTACCGGCGCGCCGTATGACTTCTCAGGCTTGAATTCGGCAATTGTCCCTTTCTCCTTCAGCGCCTGAAGCAGGATTTCGTTCGCCAGAAGCCGGTCGATCGTACTGCTCCCGCCGGAAGTGACAACAGCTGCCGCCATGTCCTGTTCGGGAAGCACAACGAGCGATGAGTGATAGAGAAGCGTGTCCCCGCCTTTGGTCAGCGCCTTCATCCCGTATTCGCTGAAGGGATACAGATTGACGTTGTCCCAGCCGAGACCGTATCCGTAATCGAATGAGCTGTCCTCATCGTCAGGCCACAAAGGCGTCTTGTACTCGTCTTGCGCCATGGCCGCAGCCGATTTACCGGACAAAACTTCTTCCGCTTCCCCCGTGAAAATTTGCGAGAATCGAGCCATGTCTTCCGCCGTGGAATATATGCCTCCCGCTCCGATCACGTTGCTTGTCTCGTTGGGGAGTTGTCCTGTGTAGGTAGGATAATAGAGTCCCGCCATCTTCGCTGTGTTCGGAGAATCGAGCGGCGTCTTCGTATTGGCCATACCCAGAGGTTCCGTAATATATCTATGGATATAAGATGTAAAGTCCATGCCGCTGACTCGCTCGATTAGAATCTGGGCTAGCGTAAATCCGTCATTGCAGTAAACCGAATAAGCGCCCGGGTCCGCCTTTAAGGTCTGACCGGCCAATTGCTTGAGCAGTGTGTCGTGGGCGTAAGTATCGTTATCTTCGAATAAAAAGGCGTTCGTCAGCGATGATCCGTTCAGTCCTGAAGAATGATTCAGTAGCATGCGCGGCGTAATCTGCTTGTAACGTTCATCCTTCATCGTAAACTCGGAGATATACTGGACGACTGGCGTATCGAGATCGATTTTCCCTTGGTCGACCAACTGCATGACGGCAACCGTGGTAAACATTTTACTCGTCGAGCCGATCCCGTACATCGTGTCTTTCGTGAGCGGCTTCTGTCCCTGCTCATCATTCTTGCCGGATTGGCCGGATACGACGATGTTGCCATGATCGATAATGGCGTACTGCACGCTGTTCGTACCGTAAGCTTTCGTGAGGAGGTCGGCTTTCTCCTGTGCAGCTTTCCGGGTTGCTTCGTAGGGAATCACAGCCTCGTTCGAAGGCGTGTCCATTGCTGCCGTTAGCACGGTTAACGGTACAGAGCTTGACTCGATTACCTCAGATGTATTCAGTGCCGCTTCTATGTTCTGCATCTCTGCCAGTGCTGTGTTGTCGTCCCAGGAGCTTAGCAGCAGACACAAAGCTAGCAGAGCTCCCATTATCCATCGGCTTTTCATCATTTGAACTCTCCTTCCGAGATTGCTTTATTTATCGAAAATTGAAAATGACTACGAGTATGGCGATTACCGGAACGACTATCGCCGTGGCGGCTATGATCTTACCGAGCGGATTAGCCATATTGATCGTCCATAAGAATCCGTATCTATCCGGAACGAACAACGCCGGGTCTTCGGGGTTCGTGTAAATGCTGCCGAGCCACTTCCAGTGCATTTCCTCCAGCGACGGAACGTCCCTTAGCTGATCCAAACCTTTGATTCGCAGGTAAAGCATGACGCCGATCAGCGTCAAGAAGAACACCGCTATGAACGAGATGTTGTAGCGCAAGAACAGATTGAGATTCCAGCCGTACAGCATTACGGCCTGCAACAACCCCAAGTTTGCAATCCCCAGCAGCGAAATGCCCCAAGCCGTAACCGAATGGATTTTCTTGAGCTTCAGCTGTTTCTGTAACGAACCTTCCCGGTCCTGGGGATCCAGCGATGTCCTGGAACGGCTGATCATCAGATTATAGCCGGCGAATAACGCGATCATCAGCGCTTGCACGATGTTCATCATGAACACGGTCCGTACGGATTTGTGAATGTAATGATCCGGAAAGCCGTCCGGCCCCATATGCGTCGCGATCTGCTGCGGAATCGCGTTCCATCTCGCAACGGCAAAGAAGATGCATATCGCCATCACGGTGATGTGCGCCGAATACCACCAAGAGCCCAGCACCGAACCATGTGTCCGGCCGGCCGCGAGGCTTGCTGCGCGCTTCGTCTGCACGGCAACCTGCCAGCCTCTGGCCGCCTTCAAGCGCTGCACGGACATCCGGCTGATCCGGATGGCGAAGACCGACACAATCATTAAAAGCAAGATGCCTGCCGCCCAATACAGGATACTCCGACTCGTCGTTTGACTGCGCGTCATTAAAAAGCAAGCTACTCCGATGACGATCGCAAAACCGCCGGTGAGCCAAACGTAATTCCGGCGAATGCCTCGGACGGCCGTATCCTGCAGGGCCTCCGCCGGCAGCGTGATGCCGAACAGCAGGGTCCGCAAGCCGATATAGGCCTGTATACTGATCATCAACGCGATAAACAAATAAAAGCTGGATATTAAGATTGTCTCCAGTACAGTCAACGTTGTTCCCCTCCGCGATTCGTAATTGTATCCCGGTACACCGACCTGCTCTCCTGCGCGAATGCCTCTTCCGACATGCCTCGTACCGCAGCTGCCGCCGCAAGAGACCGCAGCTGCTGCCGGAGCTTCTCTTCGAAGGCCTCCGTCACGCCGGGCATCCCGTCGGGCTGAACGATAACGCCCTTTTTCCGGTGTACTTGAAGAAAGCCCTCTTGCTTGAGCAAATTGTAGGACTTGTTGACGGTATGGAGATTGATCCCCAAGTCCTCCGCCAAGCGTCGGACCGACGGAAGCGGGTCCCCCGGCTGCAAGGCACCGGAGGCGATCCCTTCGACGATTTGGTTAACCAGTTGTGCGTAAATCGGGGTTTCCGATTGCAGATCGAGCTCTATGAACATGAATATCTCTCCTTATGGCTGCTGCGCGTCTTCAGGAAGCGAGGGGGCTGATTATGCCATGCAGAAGCAAGTCGGCCGCCATATGCGCGACGATCGCGTATTCTAAGCCTTGCCGCCGGAATAGGTAGCCGCACCAAATGCCGTACAACGCGTTCGGCACGATCGTGGCCGCGACGACGGCAGGCGTCAGTCCCCCGAATATCGCGCTCGCCTGAGGCAGATGCGCCATTCCGAACAGAACGGCCGCAAGCACGTTTGCCGTCATGTATACGAGCGAGGGAATCGGAGCACTTTTGAGGCGGATCAGCTTTGCGAGCAGCCACGTGAACAGCGACATCGCGAACAATCGAAGCACTTTTTCCTAGAAGATCCCTCCGGAGAAAATCGCCAGCATCCCTTTCCACCAAGTTTGATGGGGAGTATCCACGTGCGGCAGATGGGATTGAACCAAGGCGATCAGAGGGATAATCAACAGCGTGATGACGAACGCACCCGCAATACCGATCAGAAACCATTTCCGCGATGCTGCGGGACGGCCGACGCCGTAGATCCAATAACGGAGTAACGGCGCATCCAATCCGACGCGGCTCGCAAGCGCCAACCCGCCCCATGCGGCGAAGAAGCCAAGGATGCCGTTCTGGAAAACCTGAGCCGACGTTAGCACGATCACATACTGCTGATGCGACATCGCCGGATTCTCGGCCTTCGGAAGCACTTCGAGCGAATAGGGCATCAGCAGCGCGCCGGCAATGGCGCAGGCAATCATTAACCATGCGCGATTTTGACATGTCGAAACCGTTCCATATCAAACCAACCTCCTCGTTTGTTTGTTATATTACATATATAACACATATGATAATACCACGCAATATCCAGTTGAAAATTCTTCCATCTTGCTTAGTATGGTTATTAATGTTCTTAAAGGTTTGAACTAAAGTGTCATATGAGTTTGCGTAGGCTATAGCATTAAACAAACCTGCCCTTAGCTTAATGAAAACGGCAGCTGATTTTCTGATCAGCTGCCGTGGTATCCTTATTAAACTATCCTGCCCACTAGCTTAAAACCGGATCAAACCATTTTGAAACATTCAGGAGGTTCTCGTTTGGAAGCTAGACAGGATCAGCCGCAAAATGTCCGACTTGCTCCAAATCGTCGAACACCTGAACCGCAATAACGTCAAGTTCCGCAGCTACCTGAGAAGGACTTCGACACTGAGACGGCCTCGGGTAAGCTGAACATCCAAATGCTCGGGGTAATCGCTGAATTCCAGCGAAACGCCAGAGTAGAGAACGTCAAGTTGGGCATGAAGCAGAGCTCGTAAGGAAAATCTTCAGGATGTACGGGAGCGGACAAGGCTTGCGAAGCATCGCTGGGGAAAAAGTCGTCCGAAGATACTACTTTTGTAGTAACTTCCGAAACAAGGGAAGCCGCGTCTGTAACTCCAACTCGGTCAGAGCGGACTTCGCCGAAAGATACGTCATCGAACGAATCGCGGCGGTAGTACAGACGCCAAAACTGTTAGACGACATTGTCGTGAGCCTCAACAAATCTCGAAGCAAAAGCGTTGCTCCGCTTCAAAAAGAGCTCGCCGCAATCGAACGCGAGTTGAAAACTCTGGATATGCAGAAGCAAAGGTACTTTGCCCTTTACGAAAGCGACACGATCGGTCGTCGCAACCCCCTTCACCATCGTGATCTAGGGGCGTCTTCTCTTCTCCTCAAGCGAAAGTACCGACAGAAACGTATACGCTGCCGGCATCGACACTTCTGACACTTTTCTTTCCCGGCCTTGGGGAGCCTCCCCCGGTTCACGGTGCCCGTTTACTTCCGTGGGTTGTGACGAGGATGTTTCACTCAAAAAACGATAGCCCTATGTACCTTTCCAGCGCTTCCTTAGCTTAAAACCTACACACATGTATACAATTCCATGTCCCGCAAGGAATTCCGCGAAACAACTTGCCCTTATTTAGGGTACGATTCACCGTATCACAAGGTAAACTATCCTGCTCCCTAGTTCAATGCCAATCGCCATTCTAGTATTTTCTTTTCCTGCAGCACAGCCAGCAGGTGATTACACCGCTTGCTCCCAACCGGCAACCAGAATCTCAAGCTTCCGCCGTTTTCCGGCCATCTTTCCCCTCCGGCCACAGCAAGCGCCTAAGAAGCATTCCCGCCGCGCCAATCAGCGCGATCACGAGGCCGAATCCGGCGAAGATCCGCCTCGGCCCCGCCAGATCGACCAATGCGCCGCCCAGCAGCGGAGCGGCAATCATCACGGTGCTCAGCACCATGTTCTGAATGCCGAATACCCTGCCTGTCATATGGGGCGGCGTTTCTTTTTGCAGGCAGTAATTGAAGGCGATCATGAACATCCCGTTTCCGGCGCCCATCAGCAGACCCAGCAGCAGCACTGGAAGGGGGGAAACGCCGGGCGGCAGCAGGCCCAGCCCACCGATGGCTGCGCCGATCAGCGCATAGCCTCCGCCCAGTCTTATGCCGTAGCCTGTACCGCGCTCCACCTTATTTATGGCGGCGATCGTCAGTACCGCTCCCGCCCCCGCCGCCGACACCAGCCAGCCGAGCAAATATTCCTTATCCGGGGCAAGATTGCGGAACAGACTGGCGAACTGAAAATCAACCATCTGGATCGACAGGGCGCCCAGCAGGCCGAACAGCATCGTATTGCGCAGCAGCCTACTGCGGAAAATAAAGCTCCAGCCTTCCTTCCACATTGTCCGTGCCGAGAACGGCTTCCCGCTGGCAGCCTGATCCCCGGCGTTCATGGCAGCTTGTTCCCCTGCTTTTTCCTTTACATCCGTGTTTGCACCTATGCTCCCATTGACATCAGCATTCTTTATGGACAGCAGCAGCACATATGAAAACAGCCGCATGCAGGCATTCAGCGCTATGCACCAGGCGGGCGAAAGGGCTGCCAGAGCCAGTCCGCCCAGCAGGGGACCGGCGATTTTGGAGCCCTGCGTGACGAAGCCGTTAAGGGAAGCGGCTTGCAGCAGCTGGTCCTCCCGGACAATGCTCCGGGTGAGCGACTGCTGGGCCGGTACATTCAGCGCGGAGACGGCCGACCGCAGCGCAAGCAGCGGCAGCAGCCACAGCACGCCGGGAGCGAGCAGCACCGCTGCGGTCAGCACGGCGGTAAGCAGGTCGCACAGGCGCATCAGCTTCAGCTTGTTCAGACGGTCGGCGGCCAATCCCGCAACGGAGCCCAGCACAATGCCCGGCAGCGCCAGACTGACGGGAATCAGCGCCAGCATCAGCGGTCCGGCCTGCCAGCGGTAGCCGACCAGCACCTGGATTGCCAGGCTGTCGAACCAGTTTCCAAATTCTGCCGAAGCATAAGCGGTATATACACGCATGTAGATTTTGTTACTCAGCAGGCCGCGGCGTAAGCGCGCCTTCTGTTCAGTCAAAGGGGCTTCCATTCTCACTCTTGTATTCCTCCATCCGGCTCTATCGTCCTTTCATTACGCCGAGTATATCGCCGGATTGTCAGAGAAATATCAGAGAGTGGGCCGATCCACCTGCGTGATTGCACAGCATTGCAGCCCGCACTTTCAGCCTTGGCGCTCCCTCTTCAGACAGTCATTCAGCGCCGCTTCGATCCGGTCCATGAGTCCGGGCAGTCCGCAGCGCGCCTGCTCTTCCGCGAATAACGCCTCGTATTTGCGCCGCACCCCTTCCTCGCCTTTGAACGCAAACTGCCGACAAAAATGAGCAATATGGTAAAGTCCAAACAACCGTATAGGCACGAATCCGGATAGCTCCAGCACGCCAAGCCCCTCGTCCAGCAGCACTTCGCCCGTCCGTCTTTCATTCTTCCTCAGCATCCAGAGCCCTTTTATGATGTTATAGCATCCGATTTCCCGCAAAAAAGGCTTCGTCTTAAGCAGGCCTTCAATCGCTTCCGCCATTCGTTGCAATATGATCGTCTACCGTGCGTTCCACCGGATATTCGAGCGGCCATACGCTGTTCAGAAGCTGCTCCCTGCTGAACGCCCGCCCCCGGTTGCGGTACAGGAACCGCAGCAGGGCGAACTCTTTGGCGAACAATTCAACCGTGATTCCCCCGGCGGATACCGTATGTCCATTTTCACTAAATTCCAGAACCATGCCGATCCTCCCACTCCCTTGCGGGACTCTTCACGCTATTATAACAGGCCCTTTCCAGGGGACTCCAGCAAGAAGAAACGGCTGCGCTGTCCTAAGGACGCAAGTAACTTATATTTTGAACAAAAAGATGGCTCCTGACGAATTCAGGAGCCACCTTTTGACTGCATGACGTTATTCATTTCGGCTGCCCACATTGAAGCACAGTCCAAATCTGGCAGTGAGAAGGAGACATATTAGCGCAGCGTCTTCAGCGCGCCGCTCCAGCCGACCACTTGATCCAGCATGCCGTTTACGTTCGTGAGGTGAAGATCGGCCGGCTTGAATACCTGCCCGTTCTCGAAATCAGTGAAGAGGGATAACGCCGGATGAATACGAACATCCGCTACGGACAGTTCACCCAGAATGCCGCGCAGATGCTCAGCTGCACGGGCGCCGCCTACAGCGCCGTAGCTTACAATCCCCGCCGCTTTATTGTTCCATGCCTCGCGTGCATAATCGAGGGCGTTCTTGAGCGCGCCTGTAATGCTGTGATTGTACTCCTGAACAATAAAGACGAAGCCGTCCAACGAAGCCAGCTTTTCATTCCAGGCCGCCGCCTGCGCGGCAGCATCGGCTTCTCCAAGCAACGGAAGTTTGTAATCGGCGATATCCACAATTTCATAATTGGCGTCGCCGCGCTGGTCGGCGATATGCTTTATCCATTCGCCTACTTGCGGACTTAAGCGGCCTTGACGCGTACTTCCGAGAATAATTCCAATATTTAATTTAGACATGTGAGTTCCTCCTCAGGAAATGAATGTATTTTTAAACTCTCAATTAAAGATTCAACAACGCATCCAGCGAATATTCACCTGCACCCGCCAAAGCCATAAGGATGGCAACCGCGATCAAGACAGCGTTATATTCATATCCGTTGGCCGTTACCCATAGTCCATTCTTGGCATGCACTTTAACGATGGCGCCGAGCATGGTCAGCGTAATGAACAAGGCGGCAACCGGAGTAAATAGTCCGACAGCAAGCAGAGTGCCTCCGATCAGTTCCAGCAGCCCCGCCAGCACAGCCATGAACACACCCGGCTTAATGCCGATTGAATCCATCCAGCCCCCGGTCCCTTTCGGGCCATAACCGCCGAACCAGCCAAACAGCTTTTGAGCGCCATGCCCGATGAACAACAGCCCCACTACCAAACGAACCACCAATAATCCCAATGCTAACATCACAATCATCTCCTATTGTTTTGGATTTAATAATCTTTATTTAAAGATATTTGACAAAAATCGATGGACACGCTTATCTTTTAGGGTAAAGCGGATAACTCACTTTTGATGGAACCTTGATGATAATCAGGCGCAGCGCGTCTTGATCCGATGAATTCGTGATTTCCAGCTCCGTATCGGCTTCCACCGCTTTGATGATGAAATCTTTGTGCCGGAAGGGTACGGGCTCTTTCGATGCTCCCGGCTCTGCCAATGCTCCCTCCCCGCGAATGACTAAAGCCGTTAAAGTATAACCGGCAGGTACTTTTTGCACATACCTTGCACCACCGCTTATTTCAACATCCCACATTTCGCTGTCTGTGACCAATTGAACGGGAGCGCCGGGACCAATAACTGTCTTTACGGTAATTCCGTCTGTGCTCGTTTCTTGCGGAAAATCTTTATGCGCATACTGCCGGTAAGTCGGCTTTCTCCGAATCGCTTCCGTCAATTCCGGCTCGAACCAGATTTGAAAAAGCTCCGAACCCGCACTCAGTCTTTCTTGATGGCTTACGCCCGAGCCTGTCTGCATGACCTGCGCCCCGCCCGCGCCGACTGTGCTGTCAGTTCCCAAAGTATCCCCGTGAAAGGCATTGCCCTCTACCACATAAGTCAAAATTTCAAAGCCTTGATGGGGGTGCAGACCGATTCCGGCTTCGGTGCTTGAAGTGGCCCATGCCCAGTAAAATAAAGGGCCCACCCGTTTGATAACCGATCCTTCGCCCGAAAAACCAATCGGCTTTTGTTCCTTTATTTTCCCGCCGTCAAACTCGCCTCTTCCCTGCGTAGCGGGTGTATATACCATCGTTTGCATAATGAACAACCTCCCTAATTGGATTTTAAACTTTAGCAGCTACCGGTTTAACTCTCTTTCGCCTGTTTCCCCAACTTCTTAAGCAGTACAATCGCTTCCTGCTGCTCATCTTGGGAGACAGCTTTCATTAATGAGTGGATTTTAGCAGCATGTTCGGGAAAGATCCGATTAAATAATTCATTTCCAGCCTCAGTAATTTCAGCATAGATCACTCTCCGGTCTTCATTGGATGGCACACGTCTTAACAGATTTTTCTTCTCCAGCTTGTCGATATTGTAGGTTATGCTTCCGCTTGTAATTAATATCTTCTCTCCAATTTGCTGCATCGGAATTTTCCCCTTCGTGTACAAAACCTCGAGAATCATAAACTCAGAAGGCGACAATCCGTACTCCCTTACATCCTTTACCGCCTGATCCGTAATCGCTTTGTTCGCCTTGGAAAGAACAACAAGCAGCTTGAGAGAAGTCGCTTGAGCATCGTCTAATTGCATGGGCATTGACTCACCTCCCATATATATCTTTGACTTAAGTATCTTCATGTATAATATCTTTATTTAAAATGTCTTTGATTTAAGATAAATATACAGCGTAAATCCGTTATTGTCAACAACAAAAAAATCATAACGCGTGTCTGCATTTCAACTCGGCTATCTTAGCTTCGCAGCTTACTCCAAATCCTTGTTCATGCCCCCGAAAAAAAGCAGCCAGGCGGGAAGTCCCTCCTGACTGCTCTTGAGCGCCTGAACCTGCGGCCTTGCCACCTTACTTACTAACCGGCCATATTGTTGATGGAATCCTGCTCGGAGAAGACCGAAATGTGATCGACTTTACCGGTAGACTTCGGAATCACGAATTTCAACTGATACTGCGCGCCCGCATTGTAAATATAGATGCTGTCGTTCCCGCTGGTCTTCACGTCATTCGGCTTGCCAAGCGTGTCCTCAATCTGCTCCAGCGTCAGCTGCTGTAAATCGGCGGCGCTGGACCGGACATCAAAAATCAGGCTGCCCTTGTTGAATCCGATCACCGCATGCTTGGCGCTGTAGGTGGCGTAGATGCCTTTGCCCGCCCCCTCTTCCTTGTCCGGCTCGCCCCAGGCTTGCTTCACATCGTCGATGAGACCTGTATGCGCGGCGAACGGAATGTCCGGCGCTTTGCCCTGCTTGGCTAGCTCAAGCAGTTCTTTGAGCTGAGCCGCCGTATTCTGCCCCATGCCGCCGCCGGGGGCAGGCGATGCAGCGGCCGAAGGCGCGGCGGAACCGCCCGGACTGCCCGATGCGGCAGCATCACTGGCCGCCGGAGAAGCTGCGGAAGTCGCCGGGACTAACGATGCGGCAGCCGAAGGCGGCACAGACGGAGAAGCGGTCGCAGATGGAGACGGGGATGATTCTCCGCCACCTCCGGAACTGCATGCGGCAAGAGTCAACATTCCCGTGAGCATAACGCCTGCCGTCATCATTTTTATATACTTGTTCATATGTGTCATCTCCCTGCTGATTGGACAGTCTTGGATCTATTCCTCTCCTTAACAGACGGCACACATACGGAAAGGTTGCAGTAAGGGAACCCCACCAAACCTCGGGAGACCTAATTTGCATTTGATCCGCCCATCAGCACCGGCACTTATTTTAAATGCCTCGCGGCCATCTCCAAAATGATTTCTTTTAAAGCCGTTCGAAACTCCGCCGTATCCATGCCTAGATAATCCTTGCCGATTTCGGTATATGTCAGCAGCTCCTGCTTGCTCAGATACTCGGCCGGATTAAGATCCAGTTCTTTCAAATAACTCGTCAGCGCCGTAAAAATGATAAATTCCTCTCGGTTCATATCCGTATTACCTCCATCTCAAAATTAGAATTGCCAGCGGCATAAAGGAAAAATCACCATGAATGTAGAATGATGTAGAATTAATAAACACAGTTTATTCTTAAAATTCAGGAGGAATTTGAAATGGCGAATCTATTTAGCGGACTGCTAGGCAATTATTCCGAGGTTTCCATTCCCGAGCTGAACAGCCAGTACGGGATGTACCTCATGCCGGATGAAAAGATCCAGATGGGATTTCGTCTTGTGCGGGATACGTTTATCATTACGGACGAACGGCTGATTTTTATCGACCACCAAGGCGTGACCGGCAAAAAGACCCGAGTTGCTTCCATCTCCCTCGAATCGATTTACGAAGTTACGATGGAAACGGGCGGCACCGGCTTCGATGACAGCGAAATCACCATCCACTATATTCAGTCACCGTATTTCAAGACCAATAACCCGCAAATCGGGTTGTACAAATTCGAGTTCGGCAAAAAATTCAACGTCCAGCCGATCTACGTCGCGCTGCTCACGCTGGCGCATCAGAACCATAAGCGTCTGAACGCATAAATCCGGATTTTTCCTCGAAAAAGAAGTGCTGCTGAACGCCGTCCCTGATGGGGCGGCTTTTACACTGTGTCAGGCTCCGGTTCCCATAACCTTTCCACCTTCACCAGCTTCTGGCCCGCAAACTCCAACTTATAAATATCCGGCTTGGTCGTTGACAATAAGAAATCGAATCCGTACGCTTCATCGTAATAGTGCATGATGATTGACATGATGTTACCGTGAGTTCCAATTGCAATTTTGCTTCCCGCATGTTCCCGCAGCAGCCGCTCAATAACCGGTATGGCGCGTTCTTCGGCTTCCTTGTTGCTTTCTCCCTCTTCAAGCTTATAATCTTCGTCTTCAAAAGAACGGCGGATCGCAGCAAGCAATTCTTCATCCCCAAATTCCCTGCCTATAGTTCTTTCCCGCAGCCCTTCATATAAAATAATCTCCTTGCCAGCAAGTTCCGCCAAAGGCTGCATGGTTAGAACCGCCCGCGCGTAGGGGCTGGATACAAAATGCGCAATGTCCTCGTTCTTCAAAATCTCCTTCACTCTGCGCGCATCGGATGCTCCTTGCAGCGAAAGGCCGCGGTGTCGCTCCTGTCCGTGAACATACGGTGAAACGGCATGTCTGATCATGTACAGACTCGTATTCATCCTCTTGAACTCCCCTTTGTTATTCATCGCTTTTTCCAAAGTATTCCGTTTACTACATTCGTCGGTGCGGCCTGATTTCCTGCGAATAGCCTGCTTGCCCATTCCTTCGCTTTCGGACTATCTCCTTCACTATTCAGACACTCACCCTTCCCCCATGAACCGGAAAATCTCCCGCTAATTCTCCCATAACAGCACCTGCCATCCGATAAAGCGGAATTTCTCCAGCTAATTTTGCCGTTTTGGCCCAAAGAAGTGAAATTAGAGTAAATAAGACGGAGAAATTCCCGTTAATCTCTCAAAACAGCTGTAAAACAAGAAATAAGGCGGAGCAATTCCCGTTCGTCGGATAACTATATCTTTGGTCCCCACCGTAAGGGCATCTCCCTCTACCCGCTCCTGTCAAAACGGAGGTGAAATGTAAATTGAAAACGATGTGAAATGTAAAGCGAAAATTAAATGTGAAAAAATGGATTTACACCTTGAAAAAAAGATGATACCATTCAAGTAGACTAATAGTTTACTTTTAGAACTGGAGGTTTAACACTGTTGGACCGTACAAAGCGCAAAGAGGCTATTGCAAGCCTGCATCAAGAGAATATTCTCCGTGCGGCGGAGGAACTATTCGCGGAAAAAGGCTTTGCGGCGACGACGATGGATGATATCGCCAAGAGCGCCGAATACAGCAAACGCACAGTATACATTCAGTTTCCAAGCAAGGAGGAGATTCATGGCCGGATCGTACTGAAGGGATTTATGCAGCTTAAGGAGCATATCCTGCATAGTCTAGATGGCCAGGGGGATTTTTTTTCCAAATATCACGCTCTATGCGACAGTCTGATTACGTTCTATGAGTCCTCTCCCTACCTTTTCGCCGGCATTGTCGATTTCCAGACCCAACCGATGGACAGCCGGGATTTGCCAGAGGTGAAGAGAGATATTTTCAATGTCGGGGAAGAGATTAACGCTATTCTAGAGGTTATAATCCGTCAGGGAATCGCGGAAGGAGCCGTTAACCCGGACTCGCGGATCAAGGAAACCATTCTGATCTATTGGAGCAGCCTGTCCTCGCTCATAATGGTGGCGCACCGCAAAAGCAGCTATATCTCCGAAACGATGGGCGCAACAACGATTGGGCTGCTGGAATACGGCTGCAATCTGCTGCTGCGCATGATCGCAAAGGAGGTTCAAGATGCCGACGAAACGGCTGCTGGCCATTAAAGGCGGCCCCAGGCCGGACGGATTAACGTCGAAGATGCTGCAAATTGCCGTACAGGCGGCTGCGAAAGCGGGCTGGGACACAGACATCTGCGATTTATATAAGATGGACATATCCGCCTGCAAAGGCTGTCCGGATTGCCGGGCAAACGGAGTATGCCCTCCCAGCGGCGAGCTTGCCGATTTATGGGTAAAGCTGGCTTTCAGCGACCTCGTTATTCTGTCCGCGCCTACGTATTACGCCAATGTGCCGGGCCAAGTCAAGCTCCTATTCGACAGGCTGGCAAGCAAGGCGATGGACCGCAGCGGCGCTGGGCTTGCTCCGAAACCGACGCTGTCCAACAGCCAGCAGTACCTGCTGATGACCGCGTGCAATACGCCGTTTCCGCTGAACCAGCTGCTGGGCCAAAGCTCGTCCTGTCTCGCCGCCATGAGCGAGTTCTTCCGTATTTCGGGCATGACCTGCAGGGGCAAGATCGTCTGTCCGGGCGCCAAGAAGCTGACGGAAGTTCCAGCCAGGCTGGCTTCGCGAATCGAAAGCTTTTTCTAATACCATACAGTCATTTCATTCAGGGAGGTTAAGTTGTGAAGAAGAAACTACTGATAGTAGCTGCTCTTATTTTGCTCGTGGGGGCCGGCTGGGGGCTTACTTATCTGTATCAGGTCAACAGCTATCAAGACAAGATTAAGAATCTCACCATATCCAATATCCCCTTCTCTACTCTCGCCGATGGCACCTACGTGGGAGAATACGATGTGCGCTTTATCGACGCCAAAGTTCAGGTTAGCGTGCAGAACGGTAAAGTGACCAAGATCGACCTGCTGAAGCATAAGAACGGGCATGGCGTTCCCGCCGAAGTCATTCTTAAAGAAATCGTTGATAAACAAACGCTTGATGTGGATGCCGTCAGCGGTGCGAGTAATTCCAGCAAGGTCTTGAAAAAGGCGGTGGAGATAGCGCTGGTTCAAGGCGAGAAATAATCCTTTCAACATACCTTCCGCCAAGCAGACCTGCCGGGCTCCGAACAACACGAAGCTGCCTTCAGCCTAATAACGGCGAGGCAGCTTCTTGTATTAACAGCAGCTCATTTTATCCCTTCTTCTCCAGCTCCCCAATCCGCCGGCGGAGCCGCTTAATCTCCTCCAGCAGCGCCATGTTCTCGTCGTCGCTCTCCGGTGTTTCCGCCTGAATGAGCTGCGTCAGCCGCAGCTTCAGCACGCCAAGCTCATCTTCTGCGGCCCGTTCCCGTTCCGTCATTGTGTGTTCCCGGTCTTTGGACAGATACTCCTCATAGGTGCCGGGGAACTGCCTCGGGAAGCGTCCGCGCTCAAGCACGATCAGCCGGTTCGCGATACTCGACAGCAAATACCGGTCATGCGTGACGAGCAGCAGCGCGCCGGGATAAGATTTTAGAGCTTCCTCTATAACTTCTCTAGTATCGATATCGAGGTAATTGGTCGGTTCGTCCAGCACCAGCAGATTCGCCCTGCCGAAGTAGAGCCGCAGGAAGGCGACGCGGCATTTCTCGCCGAGGCTTAAGCTGCCGATAAGCTTGAAGGCATCGTCCCGCGTAAATAAAAAGCAGCCCAAAATCGTCCTTGCTTCCGTCACCGTCATTTCCGGAAGCTGAAGCAGACTGTCCAAAATGGTAGAGGAGAGATCGAGCTGCTCCAGCTCCTGGGCAAAATATCCGACCGTTGTCTGCGGATGCAGAGCGACCGTCCCGCCAGTTGGCGCATAAATTCCCGCCAGCAGCTTCAGCAGCGTCGACTTGCCGGACCCGTTCGGCCCGATCACGCCGATCCGGTCGCACCGGCGGACCGAAAGGCTGAAGTTCTCAAGCAGTGGACTCCCGCCCGGGTACGCAAACTCCGCGTGCTCCGTCCTAAGCAAGGTCCCGGCTGAGAATTCCCCTCCCGTAAGCCGCATGTTCAGCTTGGCGCTCTCCCGGGGCTCCGCCGTGCGGTCCCGGTTCAGCCGATCCAGCGCTGATTCCTTTGCATGCAGCCGAGAGACGTTCTTCTTCGATTTCGACCGCAGGAAATCGTTCTGCCCGGCGGCGCGGTGCGCCTGCTGGAACCATTCCGCGTAACGCCGGATGGCTTCCTCCAGCTTCTTCTTTTCCAGCTCCTGTCTTCTGTACCGCGCCTCCAGCTCCCTGGCTTCCACAGCCTTCTGCTCGCGGTACTGCGTGTACCCTCCGGGATATCGTCTGCAGCCGTCCGGCCTAAGCTCCAGCACGGAAGTCGCCGTGCGATCGATAAATCGACGGTCGTGCGAGACGTACAGCACAGTGCCGGAATAGCCGGACACCCACTCCTCCAGCCATTCCATCGTGTCGGCGTCAAGATGGTTGGTCGGCTCATCCAGCAGCAGCAATCGCGGCTGCCGGGCAAGCAGCCGGGCGAGCTGCGCCCGCGTCTTCTGCCCGCCGCTCAAAGACCGGTAAGGCAGATCCCATACCTCCTGCGGAAGATTCAGCTGCCGCAGCGCTTTTTCCGCCTTCGCCTCCCAGCCGTAGCCGTCCAGCCGAAGATAGTGCTCATAGGCTTCGCCGTATTCGTCCAGTACGGTCTTATCCGCTCTGCCGCCGCTTTGGAGTCTGCTGCCCAGACGTTCCAGCCGGACCTTAAGCTGCGCCGCCTCGGCGTTCCCGTCCAGCACCAGCCGGCGGGCGGTCATTCCTTCCCCTGGGTCAAGCTGCTGATCCAGCAGCCCCCATTCTTTGACGGGCAGGCCGCGGAATACCGCCCCCGACTCAAAAGTCACAGCTCCCAGCAGCCCCTTCAGCAGCGTCGTCTTGCCCGCTCCATTGCGTCCGAAGAGCGCCATCCGCTCTCCCTCGGCCAGTTCAAACGATATATTCCGGAACAAGGTGTTCCCGTTCCATTCCTTGGATATCTCTTTCACATGCAATACCGGCATTGTCCATCCCTCCGAATTCATACCAAAATAAAAACCGCAGCTGCCGCTGCGGTCAAAAATATCGTATGAAAGGAAGACGGATGGCACGGTTCGCTATAGCCGATGGCAGGCCTCCCGCAAAGCGGCGACCAGCCATGAACAAGTTCATTGCCGGGCGGAATGCAGCCATTAACAGAGTTAATCACGGCAGATCCCATTTAAGCCCGGGTCAGGGTTTACCCGTATAATCCATACATCCGGGCTATCCCTGGCAAGCTGTTCTTTGGCCTTTTTGAACGAAACGTTTACCGATCCTTGGATCTTCCCGAAGACATACGTATCCCTGACCGTCCGCCCAATGATGGGCGCACTGCGGCTTGTGCATATCGCTAATCACAAGTTGGCTGGTCTTATAAGGAGACGTATTATTTCTTCATCGTAGGGAAGATCCTCCATCAATTGTCCGAATTTGAAATCTAAAGCTATTATAGGGCAGCGAAGACCCGGCTGGCAAGACCGGGGGGCTTCGGGCAGGAGAGCTTACAGCTCCAGGTCTTTAAGGACGGCCCGCTTCTCCGCCGCTTCAAAAATCGTCTCGATCAACCGCAGTACACGGTGGACCTCCTCGTTCTTGACCAAAGGCTCGCTCTTGCCTTCAATCACCGAGACAAAGTTATCATAGAAGCTCTGCTTCGTGCTCTGAGCCTTCTCGATCGGCAGGCGCAGCGTAGATTCCTCCGAGGGCGGAGCCATCGTCTTCGTAAGCCCTTGTCCCGCCTGAATCGGCTTCGGCTCGACCTTGGCGACATCCGGATTGTTCACCACAATCTCCCCGCTGAGATCCCAATCGCGGATAATAGCGGTTCCTTCCGTGCCCTTTACGTACCACCGGGGCAGCTTAATGAAGTTGGTCGTTCCGACCTCGATCACAGCGGTCAGGCCGTCTTTGAACCGGATAAAGCTGGTAAATCCGTCATCCACCTCGGTGCCGAGAATCGTGCTTAATTCGGCGGTGACGCTGTCGATCTTGCTGCCGGTGAGCAGCAGGAGCTGATCAAGCAAATGGACGCCCCAATCCAGCAGCATGCCGCCGCCATACGCCTTGAGCTGGCGCCAGTCGCCGGGAATACCGTTGGCCCCCTGCACGCGGGACTCCAGATGGAACACCTCACCGATCTTTTTCTTCTCGATCAGGTCCTGGATAATAAGGAAATCTTCGTCCCAGCGGCGGTTCTGGTGCACCATAAAGACGCGGTCGGTTTCTTTTGCCACTTCCAAAATATCACTAAGGTCCGCGCTGTCTACGGTTACCGGCTTCTCGCAGATCACATGCTTGCCGGCCGTAAGCGCCCGGATCGCAATATCCTTATGTACATCGTTGGGCGTCGCAATCAACACAACATCTACCGTTTCATCGGATAACACCGCTTCCAGACTGTCATAAGTCTTAAAGCCCTTGGCTGCACCGAGTTCCAGCCGATAGTCGACCACATCATACACACCGGTTACCGCCAGCCGCTCGCACGGTTCGATCAACTGCACATGATAGCTGCCCATTCCCCCGAAACCGACGATGACAAGGCTATATTTGTTCTGTTCCATAGTTTATCCTTCCCTTTCCGCGTGTGCTGCTGCAAATAGCCGCAGGTTCGATTTTCATCCCCCTACATTCTACACCGTTTTCATTCATACAGGAATAGCGCTCGTCAGCAAAAAATTACGGATAGCGTTTAGTCTTCCCGTCCTTTTACATTATAATGAACGATACCGGATTACATAGTGGAAGGGCGCAGGCGCAAATGAAAACTATATTATTTGTCACCGATCTATATTACCCCGCCAAAGGACGAAATTATTATGAAGAGGATTTGTTTCTGACTTCACAGCTTAGAGAATCCTTCGCGCTCACGATCTGTCACCCGCAGGACATCCATGCTTTTGAGAAGCATTATGATCTCATCGTGATTCGAAACGCCGGACCCGTTGCAAATTTCAAGGACGAGTATCTGGCTTTTCGGGAAAGAGCTGCTGCGAACCGATACAAAACCTATAATTCATTTGACGGCAAGGGCGATATGAACGGAAAAGACTATCTATTGGAGCTTACGAAGGCGGGATATCCCGTCATACCGACCATAGATGATGTGAAGTGGATAGAGAAACTGCCGGATGCCGGGACTTATATTTCCAAACCGAAGGACGGAGCCGACTCCATCGGTCTAGAGCGTATATCCTCAAATGAGCTGACATCCAAACTTAGTGCCGGTGAAGACCGGAATATCCTGATTCAGCCGTTCATCGATTTCGAATATGAAGTATCTTTTTATTTCATCGATCATGAGTTTCAATACGCGCTGTATGCGCCGGACAAGCAGAAGAGATGGATGCTAACGGAGTATGTCCCGACTGCAGAGGATTTGAAATTCGCGAATCGGTTCATCGAGTGGAATAACCTGGCTTGGGGAATCCAGCGCGTGGATGCGTGTCGGACGAAACAAGGAGAGCTTCTGCTGGTCGAACTTGAAGATTTGAATCCCTATCTCTCCCTGCTGGAATTACAACCGGACATTCGTCAAAAGTTCGTTGAAAATTTCAAGCACTCGCTGCAAAAAGCTCTTCAGGCCTGATTCTCTATTGCCCAAGGATCGTCATACACAACTTCCGTTCCGGCAGCGAAATCGTGAATCGCCCTCCGGTCCTTTCGGACAACTATCATCACAATGCTGATCAAAATGGCAATCCCGTAAGTATAGCTGTACAGCAGCGAGCACAGCCCGTTCCGTATAATCATCGTTCCAATTCCGGGAGAAGTTCCGTCCAGCTTTTGGATGCGGATTTTGCATATTCTTTTGCCGATCGTGCGGCCATTCCAGAGCACCGGCACCAACACAGTATAGCCAATGGTCAGAATGTTTCTTACAACATCCCGCTCCGATACACTCCCTCTCTCTCCTCCCGTTATGAGAAAGTAGATAATCGCTGCCGGAAGCGCCAAAATGAGACCGTCCAACAATAGGGCACCAAGTCTAATCCAAAAGCCTGCGTTCCTTTGGTTCAATCTAAAACTCCTTTCTAAATGCGTAAATAGAATCAATTTTCTGGAAATAATAGTAGCACAGAACCATCCTTGGCGGCAGTTACACATGTTACGAATCACCTGAAAAAAAGCCGGTCCGTCATTCGGGCCAGCTTTTTTAAATCAGCTTATGGAAGTGTATGCTTATAAAATCGTAACAGTGCTGCTCGACCCGGTCCACTTGATCTGAACGCCGAACAACAGCGGAACGCTGCTCAGCGGGATCATTAGGGTCCCGTTCTCATTGCGCGACGCCAGAATGGCAACCTTCGCCCCGTTCACAGTGGCGTAGTCAGCCAGCGGCTTATGCGATGCTGCGCGGCTGCCCATCGTGATCGTCAGCGCTCCTTCGGAATCCAGCCCCAGCTTTGCTCCGAGCACGGATGCGGTCTCTCTCAGCGGAACATACACGCGGGAATTCTCCAGGATGAAGGGCTGGCTCAGCTTCGTTGCCCCGCCGTTAACAACTATGGTTCCGGCAAATGTATTCGTCCCCAGAACATAACCGTATTTCCGCGCAATGCTTTCCATGTCAAGCGCCGAGGAGGTGATGACCACCGTCGTATTTTTCATGACCCGAGGGAACAGCCAATGGATGTCATCGTTATGCATCCTGATGCATCCGGCGCTTACATACTTGCCGATTGAAGACTCTCTGTTGTTGCCGTGAATCGCGTAAGTCGTTCCCCTTGTGCCTAAGGCATCCAGCCCAAGCCAGCGGTCGCCGAGCGGATTGGCGGGATCGCCGCCGGGAATATGATCTTTGTAGTAAGGCCGGTTTTTGATTTTATTGACAATCTTGAAGCTGCCTTCCGGAGTCAGACTCTGCTCCCTGCCGGTAGCCACCGGGAATACCTTAACCAGCTTGCCGCCGTCGAAGAAGGCCAGCTTGTTGACCTTTTTGTTAATCACGAGCATTTGTGTGCCAGCCGCATCCGCCTCTCCCGCAAAAATGCCGGTACACAGCAGAATAAGCGCAAGCATCAGACTGAGCGTTGTCCGCCAGCCCCTTCCCCTATGAACCTCTCCCATGTTATTTTTCATTCATGTTCCCCTCCAGCCTATGACTGCTAAATTTGCATCTCTTTATTTTATTAACGGATTCCGGAGGAAAATGTTTCCACCTTCGCGCAAAAAAAATTCCGGCCTCCTCACCGGAGACCGGATTGCCCGTTATCTATGCGTCAGCCCTTGATAATTCTCAGCATGCGGCCCGTACCTTTTTGAAACTCGTAAGGGACCTGTACTTCCTCGGCCGTGCAGCCTTCTTCCCGAATTTGCTTCAGCAGATCGTCCATCTGCGCGTACCGTTCACCCGACAGACCGACCAGCGGATAAATGCGAAGTTCGTTTCGGGTCACACGCAACAGCTCACGCAGCGACTTCAGATGAAAGTCATAATCAAGCCGGTCGCCGTACATGAACAAAAAATGCGCGGACAGCGTCAGATCGAACCGGCCGTCTTCAAACGGCAGTACCGGCAGTACTGCCGGAACATAACGGTCAGGGTAACGCTTAAGGTCGGCGATACATTCCTCTAGAGCTCGGCTTCTATGGGCCCTTAGCTCCTCGGCAGAGGAGAAATAGTCCCATTTGAATCCAGCCTGCGCTTTTTCCAATTGGTTCATCACATGCTTGATATCCTCCAGCCCTTTCTCCTCAAGGGGGAGTGGCGGGAAATAATAGGCAATATCAGCCGACACTGCCTCTGCTCCAAGGACATTCGCCCGCGCCGTGAACGCGCATGCGCCTCCCGGACAATCCAGAACGGTCCGTCCTTTCAGTTCCTCTTCGGACAGGCCGAACATCGCCATATACTCCTCAAAGGTTCTTCCGATAAACACAATGCGGCTTAAATCCAGTCTGTTCTCTTCTAGGCTCAATCTCATCTCTTCCTTTCTCAGCTCGTCTCGTCTATAGCGGCTTACGGCCGCTTCCTCAACTTTACCATATGAGGGCTACAATGGCAGCCGGATTCTTACTAATTCTGCGAAATATTCAGCCCAATTTTCAAAATATTGTCATTGACATCATAGGCCGCTTCGCCGCATTGGAAACGGACGGAATTACAAACGTTCTTCTGGAAGATGAATGAATAATTTACATGTAGCCAAAGCATAATAATTTTCGGTTATCAATTAATTCCACAAGGAGGATACAACATTGAATACGAACCTTTCCAATCAAATCAATCAAGGTGAGCAGCTTGTTCAACGGCTGATCAACGAAACACAGCAATCCAGCCAAATGTATCAACAACTTCTGCAGCAAGAAGAACAAAACGCAAGACAGCTCGAGGAACTGGCCAACCGTGAGCGTAGAGCGGCTCAAACGATTCAGACCGTTCTGCAAGGCCACCAAACAGCCATTCAGCAATTGCAGCAAATCTCCCAAGTATTCCGTCAAGTGGAGCAGCAACCGGCTCAAATCGGCACATTTGGTTCGGCATACAACCAACCTGGGTTCCAAAACCCTGCGACCCGCTCTTTCGGTTCTCCAATAGGATCTTCTTCGATCGGATCTGCGCCTATCGGGACATCATTCACCGGATCTGCGCCTATCGGATCGTCGTTCACCGGGGCATCTTCCTTTGGCACTGGCATTCAAGCACCGGGACAATTCTCCGCCAACCAAAACCGGAACTTCCAGTAATAGAATCGCGGCCGGCCTGAAGACCCGGCATCTGACAGGGACTGTCCTCTCGGCTACAAGGCCGGGGCGGTCCCTGTTTTTTTCACTTTATCAGCTTATCCGACTGACCGCCCCCTGCCGCAGCCCTGGCAATTAGGTTTGGTAACTTCTTCATCCCCCGGTATAATGGGTAGCGTATACAATCATTTCCGATTAGACCGACTGGCGAGAGAGGAGACAGCGCTAATGACAACCGAGATTCGGATAGAACAAATCGGCGCAATAGACGAAGGATTGGAACGGGAGCTGGCCAGGCTGCTGACCGGGGTGGTAGAAGACGGAGCATCCGTCGGTTTTTTGCCGCCGCTTTCCGAAGCGGAAGCTGTAGAGTATTGGCGGGGCGTACCCGGTGAGGGCGTTATATTATGGGCCGCTTGGGATGAAGGCGGAATTGCCGGAAGCGTGCAGCTCCATCTAGCCCTGAAACCGAACGGACTGCACCGCGCGGAGATTGCCAAGCTGATGGTACATCCGGAGCGCCGCCGCCGGGGCATTGCCCGCCTATTGATGGAAACGGCCGAAGCGTACGCGTCAGCGGAGGGCCGAACGCTGCTTGTGCTTGATACCCGCGCAGGCGATCCGTCCAACCTGCTGTATCAATCGCTCAGGTATGTGGAAGCCGGCAGAATTCCGGATTATGCCCGGTCGGCAGATGGGGAACTGCATGAGACGATGTTTTATTACAAGAAGCTCTGAATGGGCGATTACCATGCTGTACCAAGACATATTACCGCTGTCTTTAGGCTGTAACAACGATTGCTTTAATTTTGAAACATGTTACAATCTAAGGTACAATTACGGTTGATTAGCAACTATATTTAGGAAGGTGTGATACCATGTCCATTCAACAACTCCACTCCGCCGAGGAACTGGAGCAGTATATTGCAAAGTCCGGAAAGAAGCTGCTGTTCAAGCATAGCACTACCTGTCCGATCAGCGCAAAAGCGTATGAAGAGTTCCAGTCCTATCTGAAAGACAATGATACCGACGCCGCCGTCGTGCTCGTGATCGAGGACCGTCCGGTGTCTAACAAAATCGCCGAAGATTTCGGCATCAAGCATGAGTCTCCGCAAATCTTCCTGCTTGAGGATGGCGCTGTGCGCTGGAATACCTCCCACTGGAAAATTACGCAATCGAGCATTAAAGAAGCTGTAAGCCAATGAGTTCCCAAGTGATCGTCTACTCCACCGAGGGCTGCGGCGATTGCAGCCGGGTGAAACAAATGCTTCAGGGTGAGGGCGTCCCGTTCGAGGTCAGGGATATTATGGCAAGCGAGGCTTATCAGCAGGAAGTGGAACGTCTCGGCTTCATGGGCATTCCGGTTACCGTAGCGGGCGGCAGAGCGGTCAAAGGCTTTAACCACGGCGAACTGAAGGAACTGATTGCCGAGGCAGGATTGAAGAAATAAGTTTGAGCGTTCTTCCAAATAATCAAGAGGCTGTCCCAAAAGAGGATATTCCTAGAGACAAGAGCGCCTTCTCTATTCAGAATGGGAAAGAAAAGTTAAGAAGCTGGCAGGTCTTTCGGTTATCGAAAGGCTTGCCGGCTTTCGTTGTAGGAATTAGGACAATTTCTCCAGCATTAGGTTGGGGAACGAGATCGGGTTGAGTGTGACTGTAGTTCAGCATTCTTGCAAAACAGCTAAAATGCAGCTTTTTTTAATCCAAAGCGTTTATTCACCGGGAAATCCTGCAATTATACAGGGATTTGAGGCTGTTCTGACTGAATTTGAAGCGGAACGGGAAAAAGAGTGTATTTTTGCAGGCACGTTATAGAACAGGTCTTCTCAGGCGACCCAAAGATGCACTATTTCAGGTTTTTGCACTGTCCCGCTTCAACTCGGGTGGGAATGCATCGGGATGTTCTCCGTCCATCATTTCGTAAGCGATTTCCCCGGGTCAGCCTAAATAAAAGGGCGCCCCAGCAGCCATTTCTATGGCTTATGGAACGCCCCTTCGTTTGCCGTCTTTAGGGATGGTTTCGCCCTTTATTTTGAAGAGTCCCAAATGGATTTCAAGCCATATACGCGCAAAGAGATGATTTCAATGCTTCCCTCTTGAACGTACAGCTCCAGCTCCTGATGCTCCGGGTCCGGAAAAACCTGGTCCGTCAGCGCAACACGCCCGTCGCCCGCGAACACTTCAACAGAGGAATGGTCGGCAAATATCCGAAGCTTGATCATATCGCCGGAGGGCTTCAGGTCCGCTCCGTGCTCGCAGGAGAAATCAGGATGAAAGTCCGATATACCGGCATTTCTGCGGTCAATGAACAGATAGCTGCGGCTCGCATCATAACCGATAACCGTTCCCTCCGCGCTGGAGCTATGAATCCGAAAGCCGAACAAGGGCGCGCCCGTAAGCTTGATTTCCGCTTCAATTTCCAGCACACTTCCATGAATATCTTGCAAAACATTACCGTCCCCGGCATTGATCACCGCAGGTTCAATCCGAAATTCCTTTTCTCTCAGCGCCTCAAGCTCCTGTACTGGCATCTGGCGCAGACGAACGCCGTCTTCGCTCGCCGCAAGCCCAAGCTCCCTTGGCAGCGTCATCGCGCCTCTCCACGTGTCCGTCGGCAGCAGATTAGCGTACTTCCAGTTGTTCATCCAGCCGATTAACAGCCTTCTCCCATCCTGCGGAGGAACGTCAGACCAGGTTACCCCGGCATAATTGTCTCTGCCGTGATCCATCCACAGCACGGTATCCGGCTGGTTGTCGTTCACAAAGGAGACGCCGTCGTATTCACCAACAAAATACTGAGTACGGGAACCTTCCGCCAGTTCATCATTCGGTCCAATGCTGACGATAAGCACCCACTTGGATTCACCGCCGCCACCATCGACCGGGAGTCTGAACAGATCAGGACATTCCCAAACCCCGTCATGCGAGCCTTCCGACGCGCCGAATTCGCTGCCGAAGGACCAATGAATCAGATCAGGCGAATGGTAGAACAAAATGCGCTGCCCTACGGCGAGCACCATCGCCCACCGTTCACGTTCACCGTCCCAGAACACTTTCGGATCGCGGTAATCCACATGCCGCTCATCCTCCAGAACCGGATTGCCTTCATACACCGTCCAGGTTCTTCCCTTGTCCGTGCTGTAAGCGAGGCTCTGACTCTGGCGCGGCACTCCGCTTGGAGTCTGCGTATCATGATGAGTGAATACCGCCACCAGGCCGGAGCCTCCATTAAAAAAGCCTGTGGTATCATGCCAGTCCACAACCGCGCTTCCCGAGAAGATCGCCCCGTTATGATCGGGCAAGAGCGCAATAGGGAGCTCTTCCCAGTAGACCAGGTCCTTGCTTACCGCATGACCCCAGTGCATGGGGCCCCACACCGCGCTATGGGGATGATGCTGATAGAACAGATGATATTCTCCCTCATACCATACCAATCCGTTGGGATCATTCAGCCAATTCGCCTCCGGCGAATAATGAAATTGCGGGCGGAACGTTTCACTGTATGATTTTGTAGACACTCCTGCATCTCCTTTTTCTCTGTATTAATGGGTTGGATAAGCCGGGCCCATCTCCCATACGTCCATATCGATTTGTTCCGCCGGGCCGTCGGCCCACAGCAGCAGGCCCAGGGCATCCAGCCGCGACGGATAAGCTCTGGTGGTCAGGCTCTTCAGCCCGCCTGCGTAGCATTCAATCAGCGAGCGGTCGACAAAAATATGCAGCCGTAAGGTTTCCTCACCAATCGGAAGATCGCCTCCCTGAATTCCCCGTGTCCGCTCCCTCTCGTCCAGCGTCGTGTTTGTCCGGTCAACCTCAAGCCGCTGCTCCGGGCGGTTAAACCGGATGATCGTCTCTTCCGCTCCGTCCGGCGAGCGGCGAAGCGAAATGCCGACCTGTTCTGCCTGGCAGGAATTAAAGCTCAGTATAATTTCCAGCATGTCTCCGCTGACCCCGGCCAATTGCCGGTTGATCTCCTCCAGACTGCTCCCGGCCGCAGATAACAGCCGTCTTCCCCGGAGCAGCGCGGTTTCCTCAACCGGCTCTACGCCAAGCCGCCCGTCAGTCCGCAGATACAGTGATACCGGCATTCCCGCGCCGTGCGCCCAGCCGCAATCATAATCGATTTCCGGCGTCCGTTCGCCTTGGGCAATCGTAAATACGAGCGAGCGTCCGGTCCGCGGATCAACCATGCCGCTGGGTCCCGTGAAATGAAAATCGCCGACGTCAATCAATCCCGGCTCCTCATGATCCGGATGAAATCTGCAGGTTTCAGGGTCCCAAGCTCCAATCCAGTAGTTGACCTCAACCTTAGCGCCTTCTCCCCAGGGACTGATGAGCAGGACATGCTTGCCCGAGCCGGCTCCTTCTTTCCCTTCAAGCGGGAGCGGAAGCAGGACCGGAAGCTCCCAGGCTTTCCCGAGATATGGATATTTGTCATAGTCGCTAATATACAGAGGTCCCCGGTATTCCCAGTCCAGCATATCGGAGGAGGTATACACCAGAGCCGTCCCGCCCTCCTCCTGCCCGCCCGCCCCCGTTCCGACAAGCATATAATAGATTCCGTCTTCTTTCCAGACAAAAGGATCGCGGAATTCTCCGAACAAGCCCGTTCCCCGCTCCTGTCTAACAATTGGGATGGGATGCTTGATCCAGCTTGTCAAATCGATATCGCCGTCTTCGGAAAATGAGCTTCTCGCAAGGCCGATCGACTGATTGGGCGTCTCCCCGTTATTTCCAATGGTATAGAACAGCACGGGCAGCCCCACAGGATCATATGAGGCGCTTCCCGACCAGATTCCGTCCGGGTCAAGCCCGGCCTCAGGACTGAGCGCAGTCGGCAAGTCCCGCCAGTGAACGAGATCGGGGCTAACCGCATGACCCCAGTGAATATAATGGTAGAACGGGCCCTGGGGATTTTGCTGGTAGAACAAGTGATACTGGCCCCCAAAATAAAGCGGCGCGTGGGGCTCATTCATCCAGTGTCCGGGCGGATTCATATGATACTGCGGCCGGTGGCGGTCAGCGGCGAAATACTGCCTGGGAATTTCCATAGCCTTGCGGTCGATAGGCGGAATAACGCCGCCATGGCCCCGGAGATCCTGCTCATACCGCTGATGAATTTCGGCTTCCGTCAGCGCCCGGTCATAAATGGCCAACTCGTCCATCCAGCCGTCAAAGTTGTTCATAATGAAAGCTTCGGCCAAAATCACTCCGTCATTGTTGCGCCCGATGAGCAAATCGGCGCTGCTGGGTGTGATCTTTAAGGGTTGACCGGCAGCGGTCTCCGCCGTTAGCCGCCCGTTGAGATACAGCGATACCCGCCCTTCGCTCCCCGCGAAGACAGCGCTCACAAAAGACCACCTGTGCAGTGGAAGCGACTCGGAAGACCATGTCTCCAGCCATTCGCCGTCCGCTCCCGCTTGAAACGACCAGGCCCCGTGCTTGAACAGGCCCAAAATATAGCCTTCCTTCCTCTCCCGGTTATGCTGGTTCACAATGGCTGAAAGCCGGTTCTCTGCCCCGTAATCATACGTCCTCGGAGCAACCCACGCCGTTATGGTAAGATTCTCCGAAGGCTGAGCGGCTAGAGGGGCAGGACGGTGGATGAACGTGGAGTAACCGTCAAAAGACAAGGCTTTCCCCTTTACCCCCGCAGCCCAGACCGGATCTCTCGGAGCCTGGAAACGTCCCTTGCTGAGTGCGAATTGTATCGTATCGACTTTACCGGATACGGAGTCTGTCGCTTGATTTCCGCGGCCTTCGTCAAAAGTCCAGTACGCGATCGGCTCGTTCAACATGTTCTCTCCATTCTTTCCGCGTTATTAGCAGGAGACAAGCCAGAGCGTTCTGACGTTCCGGCTTGCCCTAAGGTGCGGATTGCTGTAATAAACTGTTATTTCTGAGCTTTCAAATAGCGATCGTAGCCGTCCTGATAGACCTTCATCAGATCCTCGATGCCCATTTTTTTCAGATCGGCGGTGTATTTATCCCAGCCTTCATCCACGCCGCCGTCCATCAGCCACTGGGCGCGCATTTTGTTCGTGTAGGTCTGGATTTCCGGTTTCAGGCGGTCAATCGTCTGCAATTCTTGATCCGTGAAGAAAATAAGCGGGAAATGCTCTTTTTCCATTTGCGGCACGAAAATATTCTTGATGTCATCCATCCGCTGTTTCGCGCGCGGTTCCGGAGCGACTATCTTCTCGAAATCTTCTCCTGTAATAACGCCCGCTCCTCCCAAAGAGACCGTCCGCCGGAATTCGCCCGGGTTCTCGATATCTTTCTTCTGAACGAGCAGTCCATTCGCGTCTTTCTCAAACCATGTGCCGATCGGTCCCCAATGGACTTCCGCCGCCGTGACCGGTTCGTACAGCTTGTCGAGCCATTCGGCGGTCACTTCCGGATTCTTGTTCGCTTCCGTAATGACACTGCCGCTTCTATTGATTGCCGAACCGTTATTCCATTTCACTACCAGGTCTTTAAATGGCGGCACGATCGGATAGTGATCATCCCGCTCCCCGCCGACAACGTCGGTGCGGTCCCACCAAAGGAAGGAGCCCAGCGTTTCATCTTGCGTCTTGCCTTTTGCCAAATACTGCGCATCGTTATGAGTGAAGGCTTCGATATCGACAAGACCTTCTTCAAACCAGGTGTGAAAATATTTTACCGCCTCTTTGTATCCCGGCTGCAGAGCGGCGTAGTATACCTTTCCGTCCTTGACGTTCAGATGCTCGGAGTAAGTGTTATTCCCCGGCTGATAAGTTTTGTCGGGTTCGCCGAACGCGCCGAACAGATAGCCGATATCCCCGGTCCAATAGGCGTTGATGAAGGAGAGCGGAATTTCGTCTTTCTTGCCGTTCTTGTTCGGGTCTTTATCTTTAAACGCTTTCAATACATTGTGGTATTCCTCCAAAGTCTTCGGCATTTCAAGGCCCAGATTCTTCAACCAGTCCGAGTTAACATACAGAAAGTCCGGATTGGCGCCGATATCCTCCTGCCCGCTGCCCAGCTCCTCGCCTACCGGGAGAGAGTAAATGTTGCCGTCAGGAGCCGTAACGAGCGCCTTGATGTCCGGCCGCTTATCAAAGAGCGCTTTCAGGTTAGGCATATGCTTGTCGATCAGATCGTTAAGCGGAATAATGGTGCCGTCCTGGCCGTAATGCAGCAGTTCAGTGTCCGTAAAGGCGGCTCCGTAGAACATATCTGGCAAATCGCCGCTTGCCAGCAGCAGGTTTTTCTTCTGGTCATAATCCGTATCGACGATGGTGGTCCATTCCACATGGACATTCGTCTCCGACTCCATCCGCTTCGCCATTTCAAAATCGTTGAAATCGCTCGGCGCCAGCGCCGGACGCTTCGCCACCGCCTTCAGCGTCAGCTTCTCCTTAAGCGGGAAACCTGTGGTGTCACCGCTGCTTGCATCACCCGATGCGGCACTCGATGCCGCCGGAGTATTGTTTGAAGCGTTGTTGCCGCTGCATGCCGTAAGTACGGTGGAAGCACACAATACCGCCACGATTAACATGGACATTTTTCTATTCATTGCAAATCAAACCTCCCTTATGATGACTTGCCCTATGCAGACGCTTGCCACCCTTACAATGTCCTGGCCCCACCTCCTTTCAGCGCGTTGGCATGACAGCCTCCGGCTTCATCTCATCCCTTGACTGAACCGATCATGACGCCTTTGACAAAATAGCGTTGGAGCAGCGGATACAGCGTGAGCAATGGGAGCGCCGCTACGATAATGACTCCGAATTTAATCAGCTCGGTCACCTTCTGCTGGGCTACGAGCGTCGTAATGTCCGTCAGCATATCCCCGGAAGGCTGGTTCTGGATCAGGATGTTCCTCAAAATGAGCTGCAGCGGATACAGCGACGAATCGTTCACATAAATCAGGGCGTCAAAGAAACCGTTCCACTGGCGGACCACAGCGAGCAGCACAAGCACGGCGATGATCGGTTTCGACAACGGCACGACAACGCTCCAGATGTAGCGCAGATTGGTGCACCCGTCGATGGCAGCCGCCTCCCGGAGTTCATCGGGCAAGCTCTGGAAGAACGTCCGTGCGATAATGATGGCGAACGCGTCCACCGCTCCAGGAAGCACAACCGCCCAAATGGTATTGATCATGTGAAGATTTTTGACAAGCAGATAGGTCGGGATAATTCCGCCGTTAAAAAAGAGGGTGACGACAAAAATCATCATGAAGACGTTCCGGCCGTAAAGATCTTTGCGCGACAGCGGATAAGCCGCCATAACGGTCAGAACCGAACTGATGACAGCCGCGAGTGCGGCGTATAACAAGGAGTTCCGGTAACCGATCCAAATGGTGTTATCGCTGAAAATCCGCCGGTAGCCGTCAAAGGTAATCTCCTTGGGCCACAGCCATACGTTGCCCACATAAATCTGGTTCGGGTCGCTTATAGAAGCGATTACGATAAAATAAAGCGGATATAGAATCATCAGCGTAAATCCGCCCAGTACGATGAAATTCACCACATCGAAAGCAATATCGCTTTTCAGCTTGCGTTTCATTGTAAACATACTCTATCTCCCCCTTTCTAAAACAATCCGTTCCCGCTTATTTTTTTGGCTGCCCGGTTTACGATAAGCAGGAGCACCAGATTGATGGCCGCGTTAAACAGCCCGATTGCCGCCGAGAAGCTGTACTGCGCGCGCTGGATGCCGATTTTGTACACATAGGTGGAGATGATCTCCGACGCGTCGATATTGAGGTCGGTTTGCAGCAGAAAGGCCTTCTCAAATCCTACGTTCATCAAGTTGCCTACGGCCAGAATAAACAGCACGGTAATGGTGGGAAGAATCCCGGTCAGGTCGATATGACGGATGCGCTGCCATTTGTTCGCCCCGTCTACTACGGCGGCTTCATGAAGATGGGGGTCGATACCGGCCAGTGCGGCCAAATAAATAATGGTGGCGAACCCGGTCTCCTGCCAAACCGTACTCATGATATAAATCGGGCGGAACCAGCCGGCTTCGGACATGAACAGCACCGGCTCCCCGCCGAACGCTCCGATGATATGATTGATCAGCCCGCTGTTCGGCGACAGAAACACAATGATCATGCCGGCAAGCACAACGGTGGAGATGAAATAAGGGGCATAGATTACAGTTTGAACGAACTTCTTCAACTTCTCCCGGGCCAATTGATTCAGCAGAATGGCGATGATCACGGGAATGGGAAAGGAAATCAGCAGGTTCAAGAGGCTAAGCAGAATCGTGTTCTTGATGATCGTCCAGAAGTTATACGATTCAAAAAACTCCCGGAAATACTGAAATCCCACCCAGGGGCTCCCCCAAATTCCGGCGCGCGGCGTAAAGTCTTTAAAAGCGATCTGCACGCCGTACATCGGGACATACCGAAAAATAATGAAGTAGGCTACAGGCAGAATAAGCAGCAAATACAGTTCCCAATTCTTTCGGGCAGCTTTCAGTTTTCTCATATTGACTCCCCCTGGCAATTCGATGGTACGCAGGCAGCGGCGCGTGAGGAACTTGCCGCTGCCCGCAAGCTTACTGCACCGGCACGTTCACGTCGTCCACGTTGATATGGCCCCAGCCGCCCGTTGCGTTATCTACAATCTTGATATAGCATGCCGTACCGATATAATCGGAAGCATCCCAATAGACGCGGTTGTAGGATTCCTGGTCAAGACCGGTGGCTTTGAACAACTCCTTGCCGTCCGAGGAACGGACCAGTGCGATATAGAGGTCATAATAGTTGTTGCCGCCCCCGACTAGCAGATTGATCTGTCCATTACCGCCGAGCGTAAAGGTCTGGGATTTCAAAACTCCCGTCTGGGCATCATTTCCATCCTTTACGCCCCAAAGATGGTTGCCGCCGCTTTGGTTAAACGGTCCGCCCCAGCCCCAATTGTCGTCCGACGTGACGTCCTGGCTGGAGAACGCATCGCCGGATACAACCGTCCAGCCGGTCAACTGATTGTCGAACTCGTGGTTCGTCAGTTCGCCATGCGCCGGTTCCGCCGTGACGGTAACCGCTGTCGTTGCGGTATAATTGCCCACCCGGGTCTTCGCGGTGATTGTGGCATTGCCGGCGGTCTTCGCCGTGATCTTCCCGTTCACCACGGTCGCGACTGCCGGATTGCTGGATGTCCAGATAACATCCTTGTTCGTGGCGTTCGCGGGGCTGACGGTGGCAAGCACAAGCTGGCTGTCGCCCTGGATAATGGTCTTGCTCGCAGGCAGCGTGACTCCCGTTGGATTCACGGCGCCGTATGCCGAGTTCATCGCCCAAATCCTCAATGATTTCACGACGACGGTATTCGAATTGGCATTGGCCCAGAGCCGGATTCCTTTGGCGTCGGCGCGGGTCGGATATGCACGGGTTGTAAGCGACTTCAATCCATTCAAGTACGATTCCACCATGGAGCGGTCAACGAAGATGCGCAGCTTGATGTTCTCCGATCCAATATCTACGACTCCTCCCTGGTACCACTTCTCCACATCGGGATTCAGACTGGATTTGGTCCGGTTCACAAAGAATTCCTTCGAGCTCTTCTTGTAATACACAATCGTCTCTTCTTCCGCGCCGGGCGAGCGGCGGAGGCTGAAGCCCACTTCGTTGGCGCTTCCCGGATCGATTTCCGCTTCGATCTCGTACATATCCGAGTTGATGGCGGAGAGCTCTGTGTTCGCCGCGGAGAAGCCCGTGTCGGTAGTAATATTGACTAGCTGCGTGCCGCGAAGCGACTCCAGTTCCGCAATCGGCTCTTCTCCGAGTCTGCCGTCCGGACGGAGGTAGACATTCAGCGGCAGCCCGAAATTATGCGCATAGCCCGCGTTATAGTCCATGGTCGCCGTTCTTCGCCCCTGGGCGATGGAATAAATAACGGTGCGGCCATCCGGTGTCAAGCCGGCTGCCGGTCCGGTGAAATGCTCCCCGACGTCAAGCAGCTGCGGCGCCGGATCATCCGGAACGAATTTGGCCGTGGCCGGGTTCCATGTACCGATCCAGTAATAGGTGTATCGGGACTGATATTCGCCTCGCGCCATTTTCGCCGGGTTGATCATGAATATATATTTGCCGCTGCTGCCAAGCGGCCGCAGATTCGGAAGCTCCCACACGCGCCCCGTCTCCGGATAGGCGCCGTAATCGCCGACATATAGGTCTCCTCTGAACGTCCAGCCGCTCTCCAGCGTCGGATCGGTCGTAGAATAGACCAGCGCCGTGCCGCCGATATCGTTCCCGGAACCGTCTTTCTTGCCGGAGGTTACAAGCATGAACCATGTGTCCCCGTCCTTGAAGACAAACGGATCGCGGAACTCGCCCATAATGCCTTCGCCGGGCTGCTGGTCGACGACAACTGTCGGGCTTTTGATCCAATGGTTCAGATCATTATCCTGATCCACCCCGAAATTGCTGCGGGCGATATTGATCCGCTGGTTAGGCGTTCGGCGGTCGTCGCCCGCCGTATAGAAGATTACGGGAATATTATTTCCGTCAAGCACTGAACCGCCGGCCCATGCCCCGTCGGGATCGACGGCGTTTTTCTCCGGAATCACGGCGTCTTTAGCATCGCGCCAATGCACCATATCGCTGCTGACCAAGTGCCCCCAGCGGATGTGGTTCCAGAACGGCCCGCGCGGGTTGCTCTGGTAAAATACGTGGTATTGCCCATTGAAGTAAATCGGTCCGCCCGGTTCATTCTGCCAGCCTGACGGCGGCTCCGCATGATATTGCGGCCTTTGAACGTCATCCTGATAGATGCTGCGGTCCATCCGGTTATTCGCCGTCGGCAGATTGCCGCCAAGCGCGCTGCTGTATGCGTTATACGCGCTCTGCACATCGGCCGCGCTGAGCGCCTGATTGTAAATTTTCACTTCATCGATAAGTCCGCTAAAGGCATTCAGATTGAAGCCGTACAGCCAGAATCCCTGATTATTTTTGCCGATAAAGAGATCCGTATCGCTTGGAACGATGGCTTCGCCGGGAGTGAAATCCGCCGTGGTTACCAGACTTCCGTTAAGGTAAAGCGCAGCCTTACCCGTTGAGCTCTCGTAAGTCGCGACAACGTAGGACCACTCATCAAGCGGCAGCTCACTGTCAGTCTTGATTTCTCGCCAGTTGCTGCCCGTGCCGAACTGAAAGCCCCAGGTGCCATGACGGCAATTGCCGAGAATAAAGCCTTCTTTCGCTTCCCGGTTATGCTGGTTCACAATCGCGGACAAGCGTCCCTCGTCTCCATGCTCGAAATTTCGCGGCGCCACCCAAGCTCCTACCGTGATCGCTTTGCTTGGTGTCGGGATATTGTTCGCGGTCCGTGTAACCCAGGTGGAATACCCGTCGAATAGAAGCGCCCCGCCGCTGATGCCGTCGCTCCGCCAGAGCGGGTCCTGAGCCGCTTGATATACTCCGGTGTTCAGATGATACGATACCGGGTCCGCTATGCCCGACACCGTCTCCATTGTCGTCTTGCCGGAAGCTTCGTTCAATTTCCAATAGCCAACCAGCCCGCCGGCGTACTGCGAATTGTAGACATGGAAGTCGTCTGCGCCGATATGCCCGAAGCCGCCTGTCGCCTGATCGACGATGCGGATATAGACATCCTGACCGATGTAGGCGGAAGCATCCCAGAACACCCGCTGAAACGCTTCGGAATTCCGTCCGGTTTCCTTGAACAGGATTTGACCATCGGATGCCTTGACCAGCGCGACGTAGAGGTTGGCGATGTCCCTTCCTCCGTTTATGAGAAAATCAATCCCGCCATTGCCTCCCAGCGTGAACGTTTCGGATTTAATGGACCCGGTCTGGGCGTCGCCGCCGTCTTTAAATCCCCACAGATGGTAACTGCCCTCCTGATTGAATTTTCCTCCTGGGCTATAATTATTCTCATGGACCAGGCTGCTTGGGGCGAACGCGTCGCCGCTGACATTAATCCAGCCCCTAATTTCGCCAGGGTTCAGATCCGACTGCTCGAAATCGTGATTATACAGAGCCGGCTCAACATGATCGTTCAAAGAGGCGCTTGGGGGAACGTTGATGTCATCGATATTGAGGTGCCCCGCTGCCGAGTTATCGACAAGCTTGATGTACACAACCTTTCCCACATAAGCCGAAGCATCCCAGCTTTGTAGGGAATAGGTGTCTGTATTGTTGCCCGTGGCCTTTAACAGCTCTGTATTGGTAGCGCTATCAACCAAGGCCGCATAAAGATTGTTGATGTCGCTGTCCCCTCCGACAAGGAAGTCGATGTGCCCGTCGCCCGCCAAGGTGAACGTTTCGGATTTGAGTACGCCCACTTTCGCATTGTCGCCGTGTCCGCCCCAAATATGCCAAAAATTATGCTGGTTGAATTTCTGCCGGTTCCAATAATCGGTGTCGCTCGTCACATCGCCCGAGCTGAACGCATCCCCGCTCTCAATCGTCCAGCCTGAAAGCGTCCCCGTCTCAAACCCGGGATTTGTGATCGAATTCGAATAGGCTTTGGCGGCAGGTGTATGAACCGGGATCAAATAAAGAAATGCAAGAATGGCAAGCAGACGGCACATGGACTGGCGCCTCGGTTTGGAGTGCATGAATCCTTTTTCCCCCTTCGTTTTGTGTTTGTCCTCTTCACCCATTATTCTTTTTACCTTGTTGATGTTCTGACGGGCCGTCATCTCCTTCTCAGCTATTACATCATCTATGAGGTTAATCATTTGCTGCCTTCATTTTTGTTTTTGAAACGTTTCCAATTTTTGCTGGAAGAAACGGCCTTACCGGCCTTACCCAGCCTGTGCTCCCGCAACCGGCAATGCAGATCCTCGCTTTCATGCGTTCGTTTCCAATAATACTTTTGTTCGATTTTTAAAATTCAGGTCGTCTCTCCCGCTCTATAGGTTACAGGGATACGGAAGACTTCACGGTCCAAGCTTTTCCCTTCCACTTTCTTAAGCAGCAGCCTTACTGCCGTTCTCGCCATCTCTTCCACAGGCTGACGGATCGTGGATAGCAGAGGATGGAAAAAGGGATGGTCCTGGATGCCATCGTAGCCGATTACCTTCACATCCTCCGGAACGCGAATCCCAGCCTGCTTGGCTTTCTCGATATATTTGGCCGCAGTCATATCCGTGATGGCGAATACGCCGTCAATATCTTGATGCTGCCGCAGGAACGTGCTGTAATATTTATCCTCATCCCGAAGCGGATCGGGTTCTTCGTATACGGCGTAGGGAACGCCAAGGGCCTCCGCTTCATGCACGAAGCCTTCCCTTCGAAGTACGGTCTCGCTGTATACGGAAGGCACATTGCCAAGGAATGCGGGCTTCTTCACACCGGCCTTGACCAGCTCTCTGAGCGCGATTCTTCCTCCCTCGAAATTGTCTGAGGTCACGCAGGTAATCTGCTTGTTGAAATGCCGGTCGATGCTGATGATCGGGATATCCGTGCTTACGATGTTCTCAATATCGTTGTAGGTAATCCCGACAATTCCCGCCACCTTGTTCTGCTTCAGCATATCGAAGTAATACAATTCCTTCTCGGGCTTGCCCCCGCTGTTGCACAGCATCAGCTTGAATCCGCCCTGGTCGAGCTCATCTTCAATATAGTAGGCAAGCTCGGAAAAAAACGGATGCCAAATACTTGGCAGCATCAGGGCTACCATCTTGGACTTCTGCATCTTAAAATTCCGCGCGACCTCATCCGGCACATAATTCAATTGCTTGATAGCCGCCATGACTTTGTCCCGGGTTGCCGGCTTTACCGCCGGGGCGTTGTTAATGACTCTGGAGACCGTACCGACGGCGACACCTGCCAAATTCGCGACATCTTTAATACTAGCCATGAGCTTCCTCCACTAAAAACATCTTTGATAGCGCTATCATAACACTAAATTGGAAACGTTTCAATATCGAATATGAAGCGTTTTTATATTTTTTCATTAAATATCCTCATGAGTTTTTTTTCAATTTTATTGACAGGTCGGCAGTTCAGGTTTATATTTTAGTTAAGCGTTTACGTTATCTGTAAAAAGTCATTAAACTTGATAGAAAGCGCTTAACTACAGCTGTTAGCCGTATTGGGGGGAACCCGCATGAATCCCACAATTAAAGATGTCGCTAAAATGGCGAACGTTTCCATCGCTACGGTTTCCCGTGTGCTGAACAATTTGGGCGGATATTCCGACAAAACGAAACAAAGGGTTAATGAGGCCATTCGAGAGCTCGGCTACCAGCCTAACGCGATTGCACGCGGCTTAATCAATAAGCGTACGCAGACGCTCGGTGTCCTGTTTCCCAATGTGTCAAGCTCGTTTTCCTCGGATATTCTTCAGGGGGTTGAGGATTTCGCCCACAGCCGAAATTACAGTGTTCTGGTCTGCAACACGGACGGCGAGGAAAAGCGAACGATGAAATACTTGCAGCTTCTGCGGGAAAAGCAGGTTGACGGCATTATTTTTTCCAGCAGCATGCTGAAGGATGAGTACTATGAGACTATCAAAAGCATGAAGATTCCGGTCGTTCTCATCTCTTCGCAGAGCAACTATCCGGCAATTCCTTATGTGACGATCAATGATCGTTTGGCCGCCTGCGATGCGGTGGAGTATCTCATTAACAGAGGGCATCGCAAGATTGCCATGATCGCCGGCACCGAAAACGATGTATTAACCGGGGCTCCTCGCATGGACGGTTATTTGAGAGCGCTTCGGAAACATCGGATCCCTATCGATGAACGGTATCTCGTACACGGTGATTTCAGATTTGAAAGCGGATGCAAAGCTTTGGAAACTTTGCTGCGAACCGCCCCCGATATCACCGCCATATTCGCGGCCAGCGACGAAATGGCGATTGGCGTTCTATCCGCCGCTTCGAGGCACGGGCTTAAGGTTCCCGATGATCTTTCCGTCATTGGATTTGACGGCCTTCAACTGTCTAACATGGTAGTTCCTCCATTGACAACGGTTAGCCAACCGCTTCAAGAGATGGGCAAAATCGCCGCCGAAACACTGATCCGTAGTATCGAAACAGGCGAAACGGCGGAAGGAATCATTGTCTCTCATTCGATTGTAGAAAGACAGACGGTAAGAACGCTTACCTAAGTCTTTTTATCAATATAACGTAAACGTTTAACTGGAAATGCAAACGTTTGCCTTTCGTGGATTGTGACATTAGAAGTGGAACAGCCGGGATTGCGCAGGTTAGAAGGTTAAACGTTTACGTCACCGCACTCTACAATAAAATTTCAGTTTAGGGGGATTTGACATGAAAAAAGGAATTACAACCGTACTTGCAGGTATGCTCGCTATGTCATTGCTGGGCGCCTGCGGCAACAGTTCCTCGGACAACAGCGCAAACGGCGGCAGCTCCTCGGGCAAAGTTAAAATTGAGTTCTTCCAGAACAAAGCGGAAGCGAAAACCTCCTTCGATAAACTGGTCGCCAAGTTTAATGAAGCCAATCCCAATATCGTCGTTACGCAGGTAAATCCGCCTGACGCAGAAACCGTTCTCAAGACACGCGCCGCGAAGAAGAATATTCCGGATGTTGTCGGCATCGGTGCAACGGATACGTTCAAGAGCCTTGCAACCGGCGGTTTGTTCGAAGATCTCTCCAGTGATCCCGTTGTCAAAAATATTCAGCCGGCCTATGCCGACATGCTGAAGAACTATACCGCCAACAATCAATTGAACGGCGTTCCGTTCGCCGCCAATGCCAACGGTGTTATCTACAACAAAGCCATGTTCGCCGAAGTGGGCGCAGAGGTTCCAAAGACCTGGGATGAGTTCATCGCGGTTGCCGAGAAATTCAAAGCGGCCGGCAAGAACGCATTTTATATAACGCTTAAGGATTCCTGGACGACCCTGCCTGCATTTAATGCGCTGAGCAGCAGCATTGTAGGCATCGACTTCTATGGACAGCGCCAAGCCGGCTCCGCCAAATTCGCGGGCACCATTAATGAAGTCGCACAGAAGCAGCTTCAATTGACCGAATATGCGCAGAAGGATATTTTTGGAAAAACCTACAATGACGGCAACGTGGCTTTCGCCAAGGGTGAAGCGGCTATGTATCTGCAGGGCGTATGGGCAATTCCTGAAATTCAAAAGGCCAACCCTTCGATCGATCTGGGCGTATTCGTGCTTCCCGCAACCAATGATCCGTCCAAGAACAAGCTCGTTACCGGTGTAGATACGCTGCTGGCCGTTTCCAAAACGTCCAAACATCCAGCGGAAGCGAAGAAATTCATCGAGTTCATGCTGCAGCCGGAAAGTGTCACCCAATACATCACCGAGCAAAAAGCGTTCCCGACTATTACGGGTGTAACTCAAGATGACAAAGCCGTTGAAGGCTTGAAAGAGGCCTTTACTCAAGGCAATCTCGTTGACTTCTCCGACCACTACATTCCGGCTGCCATGAAGATCGATACGCTTCTCCAAGAATTCCTGCAAAAGAAAGACGTTGACGCTTTTACAAGCAAGCTGGATACGGAATGGGATAAAGTTGCCAACCGCAAATAAAGTTACAAGCTTAAGACTGCTGGAGGAGAAGACCTCTCTTCTCTCTCCGGCACTTCTTTGAGGAGGACGGAACAATGGCTAAACGCCGGATCGCATATTATTTGATGACCATACCCGCGCTGTTCCTGTTTTTTGCTTTTCATACCTTCCCCGCTCTTCAAGGTATTTTCTACTCCTTTACCAACTGGGACGGATTCAGTGACGGGTATAGCTTTGTCGGCTTGAAGAACTTCATCAATGTGTTCAAGGATGAGAACGTGTACAATGCTTACTTCTTCACCTTTAAATACGCCATTGCGGCTACCATTCTTATCAATGTCATCAGTCTCCTGATCGCACTGGGACTGAATGCCAAGATTAAAGCCAAGAATTTCTTCCGCAGTGTGTACTTTCTGCCGAATGTGCTCGGCGTCCTGATTGTCGGCTACATTTTTAACTACTTATTCTCCAATGCCTTTACTATATGGGGCGCAAAGCTTGGAAGCGATTTCCTGTCGCAAAATATTCTCGGCAACCCTGACTGGGCATGGGTGGGTATCGTTATCGTCGGCGTCTGGCAGGGCATCGCTTATAACACTATCCTCTATCTTGCCGGCCTGCAGACGATTCCCGCGGATCTGTATGAAGCCTCCAGTCTGGATGGAGCCAGCAAATGGAGAGAGTTCTGGAGCATTACCTTCCCGATGCTTGCCTCCTTCTTCACCATCAACATGGTTCTGGCCATGAAGGGCGGACTTATGATCTTTGACCAGATCGTCGCTTTGACCGGAGGCGGACCGGGGCGCTCCACCCAGTCGATCGCCCACCTGATCTATACTGGCGGATTTACTGGCGGGGAATTTGCATATCAATCCGCGAATGCCGTCATCTATTTTATCGTTATCGTAGCGATTTCTCTCTTTCAGATTAAAGTACTACAAAGACGGGAGATGGACCTGTAATGAGAAAAAATACAAACTGGTTGGCGACCGCCCTCATTGCGCTCGGTTCGATCCTCATTCTGTTCCCGCTGTACATGACGGTCGGCATCGCGCTCAAGAATCCCGAAGAAATGGCACAGTCTATTTTCTCGCTGCCGACCGGGCTGCATTTTGAGAATTTCAGCAACGCCATAAAAGCGACTGATTTCTTCCATGCCCTTCAGAACAGCGCAGTCATCACCATTGTTTCGGTTGGATTTATCCTGCTGACCAATTCGCTCGTCTCCTATGCCATAGCAAGAAATATGAACCGGAGATTCTTCAAGCTTCTGTATCTGTATTTTGTCAGCGCCATGTTCATTCCCTTTCAGATCATCATGCTGCCTGTGGTCAAGGTAACAACCGATCTCGGCATGAACAATATTCCCGGTCTCATTCTCCTGTACATCGTATACGGTCTTCCGTTCAACGTGTTCGTCTATGTCGGATATATCCGTTCCATTCCGCTTGAGCTGGAAGAAGCCGCCACGGTGGACGGCACATCGACCTGGGGAACCTTCTGGAAGATTATTTTCCCGCTGCTCGGACCGATCAGCGCAACGATCATTATTCTGTCCAGCTTGTCGACCTGGAACGACTTCCTGCTCCCGCTCATTCTGCTGGCCGATCCGAGCCAATACACGCTGCCGCTTGTGCAGTACGTGTTCCAAGGGCAATTCAGCACTGACTTCAATCTGGCTTTCGCCTCTTACCTGCTGGCGCTGCTGCCGATGGTTGTTGTCTATCTGTCCGCGCAAAAATGGATCATCAGCGGTATTACGCAGGGTGCAATCAAATAAGCAAATACGCTATGGCCATTCATGCAATGGACGGTCCAAGCTTACGATAAAACCCTCCCGTTACTATCGTTCAGGGAGGGTTTTATGCTGATTGTTAACCAGTTGCTTCATTCAATCATTGGACTGACTTGTTCAACAGATTGGCGATAGCCTGGGCCGCTTCCGCGCGGGTAGCCGTCTGTACCGGAGCAAAGTGTCCGTCCGCCTGTCCGGCCATGAGTCCAGTACCGATAACGGATTGCACGGCCGGGAGCGCCCATGCCGCAATATGCCCGCGATCCCGGAACGTCAGGCTCTGGCCGTTCGCCGTATCGCCGCCGCCCGCCCGCTCGAATGCTTTGGCCAGCATGACCGCCATTTCCTGCCGTGTAATGGCTTCGCTTGGCGCGAACTTGCCGGCGCCGCGTCCGGTAATAATTCCGGCTTCATAAGCTGCAGCAACGCCGGATGAATACCAGGCCCCCGCCTTTACATCTTGGAATGGGGCTTGGCCCGTACTCTGCAAATGGAGCGCTCTAGCCAGCAGCGCGGCGAACTGGGCGCGTGTAACCTTAGCCGACGGAACAAATGTGGTATCCGTCATTCCGTTAATTACATGCTTCTCCGATAAGGAACGGATCGCTTGGTAAGCCCAGTGGTTGGGGGCGACATCCGAATAGGACTTATCGTAAGCGAGTACGGTAAAACTGCTCAAATGGCTTGGTTCTGCGCTCACCGTACCGCCCCCGCTGTCTGCTTTGTCGATATAAATCATGGTCCAATATTTTAATGATGGCAGATCAATTATGAGACGGGTTCCATTCCATGTGTACTTCAGCTCCTCCGGCATGCCATGATTGGTATCCGGGCTGGCGGCATATACCTTTAGGTTCGGCGCAGCCTCTTTCGTTATTCCGATTTCATAAGTCACTTTAAGATTATTCTGCAGAATCGGCTCATTGGCGGCGTTTCTCCAGTTATCATCATTGTTCAGCAGATTGATAAGGTGCAGTACATCGTAGCGTTTAAACCCGGTATTCGAATGATTCTTCCGCACGGTGGTCCAAATGGTATCCTGAGCTCCGCTGCTGCTGGTTGCAAGCCTGCCGCCGCTAGCTTCCACGCCTACCGATGCGGCAGGATCCGCCTTGCTGTCAAACAGCAGATTCTCATAAGCCGCGTTGAACTTGTAATACTCCTTCATGGATTCCTTCGTCGACTCCAGCATCTTCTTGCTTCGGTTCGGATAGTATTCATGGGCAAGCATATTCGGGCCTTCCTCGAAATTCTCGGCGGTGCCGATCTCGATATGCGTGGCTCCCAGAGCCGCGAGTCCGGCGTCCATCAGGCGCAGTGACGGTTCATTGAAGTAACCTAATGTCAGGCTTCTGATGTTGATGCTGCCGTTGCCGCTCTCCTCGTCCATTTTGAGTGTTACCCTGTGCTTCCCTGCGTCAAGATGCGGAACGATAAAATATCCGTCCTGGCTGTAGGAGCTGCTGTTATCCGTTGGAGAGAAATAGATTCGGGCAGGCCCTCCGTTCAAATCAGCCGCCCTTGCCCCGTCAATATACACGGCCCGGCTTGTCCCCGTTCCTCCATTGGAATAGGTGTAGATCAAGGAAGTTTCCCCTGATTGCGGCACGTCCACATCGAATGATACGGTGTCATTGGGCTGTCCGAAGTTCAATATTGTATCTTTATCCAGGGCCAAAGGCGGCACAGATTTCGCCTCGGAACCGTCATAATGAACGCCGGTCGCCTGCTTGTAATTCATATAGCCTGCGATAACCATCGCCTTGCCGCCGTCGGCTTCGCGGGTCTCACCGACGACCTGCTGAAGATCCTTATACTTGTCCTGATCCTGCCAGATTTCGCTATAATCGAAGTCGGTCTTCGTGTTCGGATTCGGCACCGCGCTGTAGCCTTTATTGCCTCCGACCATATTGAAGGTAACATTACTTTTGTTCGCATTGTTCGCCTTAAGAGCGTCTTTGGCCGCATTGATGATTTTATCAAAATCTTTCGCGTAGTAACGGTTGGTTCCGTCGTAGCCAAGCAAATAATCATTGTCGTTTGCGCCCCACTGATCCAAATGAATACCGTCAAAGCCGTAATCGTTGATGGCCCGGACATACTGCTGCGTGATGTAAGACTGCCACTGCGGATTGCCGGGGTCCTGCAGATAAAGCGCCGTCGGATGCGGCTTTACTCCGTCGAAATTAAAGCCGACCTGATCCTTTTGCGGCGTTCTGGATTCGGTCGCTGTTTTGTTATACAGTCCCCACTCCGGCTTGACGCCAAAGTCCTGATAATTCTCGCGCGCGGCATAGTTCATTTCGTAAGCCATAGCCGCGGAGCCGTACTTCTGAGCGGCCGATACGGATTGCTTGATGGTCAGCGGATACAGGAGCCGCCCGAGCAGGTCGGTATAGCTCGAATTCTCATCGACCGGTGATGTAATGAAGCGTCCGTTCGCATCAAGCAGCGGCTTTCCGTTCTTGTCGGTCTTCGAGTATACGGATACGTCATGCCGCCACATCCAGTCATAGAACTGGTAGGCATTAAGATAATACTCCTGGGAAAGCTCTTTGAGTTTCGCATCGCTTTCGGCTGCCGTCTCCTTCGGAAAATCGGCCACATAGCCGTATCTCGGAAAATGGGTCCAATCACTGGAAACGTCGATCGCCGCGGTCACATAATCATCAGCCGCCGCCCCTTCGATCCAAGCCTTGGCCATATAGCCTTTAAAATCTCCGGTTGGCGGAGTCCAATCCACTTTGAGCCCGGCGCTTCCGTCCTTCTGAACCGTCAATTCCTTTACGCCTTCGGCCACCAAGGTGTTCAATTGATAAATTTGCAGATGAAGCTTGCCGCTCCAGCCGGCAGATTGACCCAGCGTCAGAATGAGTTCGGCGGATTCACCCGGAGCAAATCGGGCCTTAGAAGGAATCATCTTCGTGATTCTATGTTCTGGCGGAGTGTCCGCAGCTGCAGCCGAAGCCGTTCCGACTCGGCCATAGCCGATTGTAGAGGTCTGAACCAGCATGAGCAGCACACCGAAATACGCTATTGCCTTTTTCGTTCTCATAAGCCATCTCCCTCGTAAGCAGTTTACTATGTAAAACAAATATCTATTCAGAATATAGCGTTTTACCTTCTTCTGTAAATGAATCTCTAAACCTATTTTGTTCTTTTTCGTTGTTCATCCAAACTGCCCACTCAAGATCTTTGGAGTGTCAAGATCTTTGGAGTTGACAAAAATAGTCATGCGGCATACACTTTGAGTAAGCGTTTACTTTTATAGCCGACGCCATTTCTCTCCCTTTATGCAAGCGTTTAAGGATATACGGGAATTTGGGATTTATTTTTTGAATAGTTTAACGTAAACGTTTACTCATTCAGGAAAAGGAGAATGATAATGGAACGCAAATGGTGGAAAGAAAGCGTAGTCTATCAAATATATCCCCGCAGCTTTAAAGACAGCAACGGCGATGGGATCGGCGATCTGCAGGGAATTATCTCCAAGCTGGATTATCTGAAAACGCTCGGCGTGGATGTCGTATGGCTCTGCCCGGTGTACAAATCGCCCAATGACGACAACGGATACGATATCAGCAATTATCAGGACATTATGGATGAATTCGGCACGATTGCCGATTGGGAAATTCTCCTTCAGGGCCTGCATGACCGGGGCATGAAGCTGATTATGGACCTCGTGGTGAACCATTCCTCCGACGAGCATGCCTGGTTCGCAGAATCCCGTAAATCGAAGGATAATCCGTACCGCGATTACTATATTTGGCGTCCGGGTGAAGACGGTCATGAACCGAACGACTGGGGCTCCTTCTTCAGCGGCTCGGCCTGGAAATACGACGAAGGGACAGACGAATACTTCCTGCATCTGTTCTCCACGAAGCAGCCCGATCTGAACTGGGAGAATGAGAAGGTGCGCCGGGAAGTGTACGACATGATGACCTGGTGGCTGGATAAAGGCATCGACGGTTTCCGTATGGATGTCATCAATCTGATCTCCAAAGTGCCCGGACTGCCCAGCGTGTCGGAAGAAGTCGGGGAGGGCCGCTCCTTCCGCTTCGGCGGCGAATATTTCGTCAACGGTCCGCGCGTACACGAATATCTGCAGGAAATGAACCGTGAAGTCTTGTCCAAGTACGACATTATGACCGTTGGCGAAGCGGTTGAAGTTACACCTGGGGATGCCGCTTTATATGTAGGTGAAGACCGGGGCGAGCTGAATATGGTATTCCATTTCGAGCTGATGGGCGTCGATTCGGGCCCCGGCGGCAAATGGGATTGCAAACCCTGGAGCCTGAAAGACATTAAAGATATTATCTCCAAATGGCAGATTCACCTTAACGGCAAGGGATGGAACAGTCTGTATTTGAACAATCACGATCAGCCGCGGATGCTCTCCAGATTTGGCAACGACACGGCTTACCATAGAGAGTCGGGCAAAATGCTGGCGACCCTGCTGCATACGCTCCAGGGAACGCCCTATATTTATCAGGGTGAAGAAATTGGCATGACCAACGTAAAATTCGCTTCGATCAGCGATTACAAGGATATTGAAATTATCAATATGCATGAGGAATATCTGGCGGCGGGACATGCGGAAGAAGCCATAATGAACTCGGTTTACATCAAGGGCCGCGACAACGGCCGTACGCCGATGCAGTGGAGCAGCGAGCCGCAGGCCGGATTCACGACCGGGACGCCTTGGCTGGCGGTAAATCCGAACTATACGGAAATCAATGTGGAGAACGCCTTGGCCGATCCGGACTCCATCTTCCATTATTACAAGCGGCTCATCGAGCTGCGCAAAGAGCATGACATTATCGTGTACGGAGACTACAAGATTTTGGCAGGAGAGCATGAGCAGGTGTTCGCCTACCAGCGCGCGCTCGGCAGCGAAAGACTGCTCGTGATTCTGAATTTCTTCGGCGAACCCGCAAGCTTCGAAGTTCCGGCTGAGGCCCTAGCTCATGAACCTGAACTGCTCATCACCAACTACGAAGCGGAAAAGGACACGGATCTCCGCAGCCTGAAACTTCACCCTTACGAAGCCAGAGTATATAAGTTTACGGTTTAAGCCTAACAATAGACATGGGGCTGTCCTGCGAAGTCATCGAAAATGGCCGGAGGGACAGCCCTGCTCATTATTCAACCCTCTGCCTTCCCGCCCTTGTTTAATCCACTTTCGAGTCGCATATTCAGCGGTTCCCCATTGGCAGCGTAATGGAAATTTTTACTCCCCGTTAATTTTCCGGAATCAATATAGAGCTATACTCATAGGGTTTACGGCATGGATGTGGAATAACTATATTAAGCAGGAATAAGAAGACGGAGGAATGGGAGACGTGGCTAAAATATTGAATTTCGCGCACCGTGGCGCTTCGGCGGTATGCCCGGAAAATACAATGGCGGCTTTCCGCCACAGCCTTACGCTTGGAGCGACCGGTATTGAGACTGACGTGCAAATGACCCGGGACGGAGAGCTTGTTCTCATTCACGACGAGGAGCTTAGCCGCACAACGAACGGCAGCGGTTATGTGAAGGACAAGACGCTGGAAGAGCTGCAGGCGCTCGACGCGGGCGCCTGGTTCGGAGACGGCAGCTTCAAAGGCGAGCAGATTCCCCGGCTGGAGGATTTGCTCGAGCTGCTGCTGGATCGAGACACGGTCCTCAATATCGAGCTTAAGAACGGAGTCTTCCTCTATCCCGGAATGGAGGAGAAAGTAATCGCCGCCGTTAGGGCTTACGGCATGAGCAGCCGGGTTGTCATCTCCAGCTTCAATCATTATTCACTCGCTTACTTCAAGCAGTTGGCCCCGGATCTTGCGACCGGCATTCTCTACATGGAAGGCCTGTACCGCCCGTGGGAATATGCCGCCACCGTGGGGGCAAAGGCGCTGCATGCTTATCATTTGGCGGTGCTGCCGGAATTCGTGCGGGACGCGGCGCAGTGCGGAGTTGTCTATCATCCGTTTACGGTGAACGATCCGCAGCGGATGGAGTTCCTGATTGACGCGGGCGTTGCCGGCATTATTACGGATGTGCCCGATGTTCTCTCAGGTGTGCTGGCGCGCAAAGGCCTGTAAATCGAAAACCCGGTCCTTCCACCGCTGGCGGACCGGGTTTTCCGTTTTTCATGGCATATCCCTCATTCCACATCAATCCCCTCCTTTATCAATCCCCGCCATGCCAGACTCACAGCCGCAGTTCTCTTAACAAGCGCAGCGGTGCTGAATATTTCTAGCCGAAAATCCGATGTTAAATTAACGGCGCATCTGCATGCACCGACTAAACACGCGGCTTTCGCGAAGGCGTTCCGCCGCAGACGGCAAAGGAGAATTCCATTTCAATGACAGCAACAAACAAACCGGCTTTCCTGCTACTCCTCATTCTGATTATGGCTGTATCCTGCATTCTTCCCCTCCCCGCAGCGCATTCGGCTGCCGCTTCACCCAAAAATGTCGTTCTGGTGGACAAGAACGGCAGCTCGTTCATCCCGCTTCGTGTTCTGAATGAATTGAGCGGCACGAGCACATCCTGGGACGCTTCCCTGAAACGGATTGACATTTCGCAAGGGAATGTATCCCTGACCCTATTCGCAGGCCAAGACGGGGCTTATGTAAATGAGAACCCGGTTCATCTCGCCGCACTCCCCTTCAGCGACAGCGGAACCGTCTATGTACCCCTGGCCGCTGTGAGCGATGCGCTTAAGCTGAAGCTTCAGTGGGACAAGGAGACCGCCTCGGTCAGATTTACGGATGCGCAGGGCAAATCCTTTCGGCTGCCTGTATTGACCGGGGCCTTGATCCGTCCGGAATCATCCGCCGCGGCGTCTTCACGCCAAACGTTCAAAGTGGGCGGCAGGTCCTTCACCGTTCAGATCGTAACCGTCCCTCTGCTGCATCCGAAGGTCCGGCTGGATGTCGTGCTCGCGGGCGGAAGCGTAGGCAAGGTGGAAGAGCTTCGAAGCATAGCGAAGCGCAGCCATGCCATCGCCGCCGTTAACGGCACGTTCTTCAACGCTTATACGTCAGGGAGCTATAAAGCTCCCTATGGCTATATTGCTGCCGGCGGCAAGCTGCTGAAGAACAGCCCCGGCGACCGCCGCGCGGTGTTCGCCTACGACAGCAACCACTTGGCTGAGCTGGTTCCGGGCGGAAATTTCATGCCCCGTTTTCAGGCGGGCGAATTTGAAGGCGGACTGCAGGCCGGTCCACGGCTGGTCACGGACGGAAAAGTATCCCTTAATGTTGCGGCTGAAGGCTTCCGCGATCCCAAAATTTTAACAGGCGGCGGCGCGCGCAGCGCTCTGGGCCTTACACGCGACCACAAGCTGCTGCTGGTGACCTCCGGCGGCGCAACGATCCCCCAATTGGCTCAGATTATGAAACAGGCGGGCGCCTGGCAGGCGATGAACCTGGATGGCGGCGCTTCAAGCGGTCTTTATTTTAACGGCGGCTATCTGACCACTCCCGGACGGCTGATCAGCAATGCGATCGTCGTCAAATCCCAATGATCGCAAGAATCGGATTTGAACATGCAAGCGCCCTTCATCCTGCTGCTGTAGGATGAAGGGCGCTTTTTCATCAGAATAAGGAATAGATTCCCGGGAATAATACACCAGTCAAAAGCTGTGCCTTGGAGGGAGCATCCATGAAGCTGAAGTTTCTGTCCAACCGTAAACCCCATTTCAATCCGGTCCAAAACAGCACGCTTCCCTTCTATCCGCTGGAGGCCTCTTTGGCTGCCAATCTAGCGGAAATCAAGCGGCGCATCGGGCACAGCGCCGATGTCGTATTCCGTTCATTATCCAACCCGTCCTCCGATTCTCCCTCTATGAGTTTCATTTATATTGACGGACTGGTGAATTCGGACTTGGTTTCCCAAGCCGTGATCCAGCCTCTGACGGATAATCCGCTGTTAAAGGAAAAGCGGCCGGAGGAAGCTTTTCTTCTGATCAAGGAGCAGATTCTGCCAGTGGGCGGACTCCAAGAATGTAAGACGGTGGAAAGTCTGCTCGGTATGCTGTTCGAAGGAAATGCGATTATCCTGCTCGACGGATCCAAGGTCGCTCTGTCCGCCAGTACTTCCTTCTGGGAGAAGCGGAGCGTCACTGAACCGACCTCGCAGGGAGTGATACGAGGTCCCAAGGAAGGTTTTACCGAAAGCCTGCGGACATGCACCTCCATGCTGCGCCGGAGACTGAAGACCGCCGATCTTCGGGTCGAACAATTTAAAATCGGAAGACGTACCCAAACGAGTGTCGCCCTTGTCTATCTCCAAGGCATCGCAAGCGAGCAGGTGCTTGCCGAGATTCGTAAACGGCTGGATGCCATCGACACAGACGGCATTTTGGAGAGCAATTACATCGAAGAGCTGATTCAGGACGGCGGTCTGACGCCTTTTCCGACAATATTGGATACAGAGCGGCCCGACGCCATGGCTGGCGGCATTCTGGAAGGACAGGTTGGCATCATTATTGACGGAACGCCGTTTGCCCTTCTGGCTCCTGCTACGTTCTTCAGCTTTTTTCAATCCAGTGAGGATTATTACCAGCGGTTTGACATTTCTTCATTTCTGCGCCTGATTCGCTATTCCGCCTTTTTCGTGTCCATGCTTCTGCCTGCGCTGTATATCGCTATTACGACGTTCCATCAGGAGATGCTGCCGACCACACTGCTGATCAGCTTGGCCGCCCAGCGCGAAGGCGTACCGTTTCCGGCGTTTATCGAAGCGCTGCTCATGGAACTGACTTTCGACGTACTGCGCGAAGCCGGGATACGCATGCCGCGCGCCATCGGACCCGCAGTTTCCATTGTGGGCGCACTCGTGCTGGGGCAGGCCGCCGTTCAAGCGGGCCTTGTATCCGCCGCCATGGTTATTGTCGTGTCCTTCACGGCGATTTCAAATTTTGTCATCCCGTCAATGGCGATCTCTAACGCCATCCGGCTCATCCGCTTCCTGATGATGCTGTTTGCCGGTACCTTGGGCCTGCTCGGGATCATGTCTTTTTTGATGGTGCTTCTAATCCATATGGTCAGTCTTCAATCATTCGGGGTTCCGTATTTATCCCCCATTGCTCCGATGAATCCGGGTTATCTGAAAGATATTATTATCCGTACACCGCTGCGGAACATGAAGATGCGGCCAAGCACATACGGAAGCAAAGAAGCGCCAAGGCAGAACTTGCCGCTGAAAGAGCCGCAAACATCCGGCAGCCAATCCGAAGGGCAGGGGAGTAAGAATTCTTGAAGCGGACTTCTGCTAAGGAGGCGGATGAAGAGGCCGCCGGTTGGCATAAGAAAGGAGTGCGGACATGAGCGAAAACAGACAAACTGGCGATCATATGCGTCATCAAGCGGGACGGAGGTTTCTGCTCATCGTCTCCCTCCTGTCGCTCCTGATCAGCGGCTGCTGGGATGACAGAGAGCTGAACGAACTTGGCATCGTATCGGGTTCCTCATACGACTGGAAGGATAATCAATGGTGCACCACCTACCAGGTTATCAATCCCTCATCCGGTTCGAACAACACGGGAGGGAGTAGCGGAGGGAGTACAAGTTCGCCTCCCTTTCTGATCTATTCGGCAAAGGGGAATACGATTATGCAAGCCGTCGAACGCACCAATCTGACCAGCACGCGCCAGTTGTTCTTCTCCCAAAACCGAATCACGGTGCTGGGCGAGGCGCTCGCGAAAAGAGGAATTGGCCAGCTGATCGATTTCTTCCTGCGCAAACCCGATGCCCGCCAAACCGTGTACGTGTTCATTACCGAAGAAGAGGCGGGACTCATACTGAGCCAGTTAATGCAGCTCAACAGAAATCAGAGCGCCGGCATTCAGCTCATGATCGAACAGGAGGCAAGATTGACTTCCTATTATCCCGGAATACAGATGGTTGAGCTGGCCAGGCAATTGGACTCCGAATCGGCTAGCGCGGCGGTTCCGGAAATTACGCTCTCCGGCAATAAGGTAATGGATCGAACGAGTGACATAACCCAGACCGATCTTCCAACCCGAATCACATTTGGCAGATTAGCCGTTCTGAAAGAAGACTGTTTCGTCGGATGGCTGTCACAGGCCGAAGCGTACGGATTATCCTTCATGACGGACAAGATCAAAATGTCGAACATCTCTTTTCCCTCGAAGCCCCAAAAGAGCGACAAGGACGATGCCTCGATTTCACTGCTGCATTCATCCACCGCTGTCCGTCCGATCTGGGAGAATGATCATTACGTTATGGATATCGATATTAAAGCTGACGGTACATTGACAGAAGTCGGCAGCAATCTGAAGCTGGAAAATGAAGCCGCCATCCGCCAACTGGAGCGTTACATTGAGAGAAATATTATTGAAATCGTGGAAGCCTCCTGGCGTTCGGTCAAAAAATTGAATGCCGACGTGACCGGCTTTGCCGTATCCATCCATCGCCATCACCCAAAGCAATGGAAGCGGATTAAACATGAGAACAATTGGGACACCGTATTTCAAAACATTCAAATCCGTCCTCATGTCAAGGTCAAAATCAAACAAATCGGCCTTAACAGCAACTCCTATAAATCATTGGAGAAGCAATAAGGCCGCCTACATTGACATTTCGGTCATTAGCCATGTTTCCAGCCTGCCGGCGGAGCGATTATCAGATGGTCAGGAGGTTAGATCTTTGTCACAGTCCAAAAAGTGTGCTACGAGCCTGGAAATGACGTTTATGGTCATTTTGTTTGAAATCGGCAGTACCCCAATGTTTGTGCTCGGGAGTAAGGCCAAGCAGGATGCCTGGCTGGCAATGATCGTCGGAGCCGCGGCCGGTTTCGCTCTCCTTCTCCTCTTCCTGTGGATTCAGCGCCGCCTGCCGGAAATGGAATTGAAGGGAATGCTCCGTTTCGGCTTCGGACGCATCATAGGCGGCTTAATCAGTGCAATATACTGCTGCTATTTTGCTTACGAGTCCATGCGGAACCTGCGGGATTTTGGCGAGCTTACCGCGATAATCCTTCTGCCGGCGACTCCCATGTCCATTACGATGCTGATGTTTCTGATGATTGGGGGCTATGCAATCTGGAAAGGTGCGAAGACGATCTTTCGGCTTCCGGAGATTCTGCTTCCGGGTTTGATCTTCTGTTACTTCGTGCTGATCATTATGTTTCTTCTAATGAAGATCGCCGATTTCAGGCGGCTGATGCCTGTGGCGGAGAACGGGCTGCGGCCCATTCTGAATATGGCGCTGCCCGACATCGTCTCCTTTCCGTTCGGTCAAATCATAGTCTTTCTGCTTCTGTGGTCACTTTGGAAACAGCCTGGTGTTCCCGTAAAGCAAACGATTTGGGCTTATATCGGAGTTAGTCTGTTTCTGATATTCATGGTAGCATTAAATATAGCCGTTCTTGGCCCGGACTTGACACACAGCTCCGTCCTTCCTTTGCTTAAAGCGGTCCGAACGCTGACCGGTTTGAAGTTTATCGAACGGCTGGATATCCTGGTCACTTTTATGATTTTTATCGGGCTCATGATCAAAATGCTCATATTCTTCTATTGCTCTGTAAGAATGGCTTCGCTCCTGACGAACCAATCTGAAAAGATATGGGCGATTGCCATTGGAGCGGTTATCTATGCGGCGTCCTTCATCGAGAGGGATTATACGCAGCATATTGCCATCGGCCTCGGACCTTCCCTCAAGATCGATGTCATATTCCAGGTCGCTATCCCGCTGGTGCTGGCGCTGGCACTCGCGCTGCGTGGACGTAAAAGCTTCAATCCTCCGGGTTGATAGTAAAGATCAACGGCAGCAACCCTTTTCTCATGAACAAAAAGGAGCTGGCCCTGTTCCGGCGCAGACAGCTCGGCTTCGTCTTTCAGGATTTCAATCTGCTCGAAACGCTCACCGTCGGCGAGAATATCGTGCTTCCGCTGACACTGGACAAGCGCAGGCTCTCCGAGATGAAGACGCTGCTGAAGCAGGCTGCTGACCGTCTTGGAATCACGGATATTCTGGACAAGCGAATCTATGAAATCTCCGGCGGACAGCGTCAGCGGACGGCGATTGCGCGGGCGATTATCTCATCGCCTTCCCTTATTCTGGCTGACGAGCCGACAGGTTCATTGGATTCGAACTCCTCCCGGCTCGTGATGGAATCGCTGGAGAATATCAACCGCAGCACGGGAGCCACACTTATGCTCGTCACGCATGATCCGCTCGCCGCCAGCTACTGCAGCCGGATCATCTTTATCAAGGATGGCAAGCTCGCGGCGGAGATTCGCCGGGGCGAGAGCCGCCAAGCTTTTTTTCAAAAAATCATCGACACGCTGTCGTTCTGGGGAGGGAACAGCCATGAGCTTTCCTCAGTTCGCGTTTAATAACATCCGCCGGAACGCCCGGTCTTATATCGCTTTTTTTCTAAGCAGCGCCTTTATGGTCATGGTCTTCTTCGCTTACGCCGTATTCATGTTCCATCCGGACGTGACCTCGATTGAGCTGGGGAAGAACTCGGCCGCAGGCATGAAGATTGCCTCATATATCGTGTTCATCTTCGCCTTCTTCTTCGTGCTGTACTCCATAAGCGCTTTTCTGAAATCCCGCAATCTTGAGTTCGGCATCCTGACGATTCTGGGGGCGCGGCCTGGACAGATCAATAAGCTCATTTTCATGGAAAATATGCTGATCGGGCTGTTCTCCATCCTGACAGGTATGGCAGGCGGCCTGCTGCAGTCCAAGATGTTCCTGCTGCTCAGCACCAAGATGATCGGCATTCCCGATCTGCCCTTTTATTGGCCTGCAAAAGCAATTATGGTAACGGCAGCCGCTTTCCTCGCCCTGTTCATCGTCATCTCGGCGTTCACCCTGCTGTTCATCCGGAAGAACCGGGTGCTGGAGCTGCTGAAAGGCACGAGCAAGCCGAAGAAGGAACCCAAGGCCTCCCTGCTGCTGTCTGTGCTATGCATTGCGCTGCTTGCCGCAGGCTACTGGGCCATCCGCCAGCCTCTGGCTCCCAAATGGCTGCTGATCGCGGCGGTAACGGGCATTGCCGGCACTTACTTTTTCTACACCCAGTTGTCCGTGCTTACGGTCCGCCTCCTTAAGCTCAGCCGTAGACGGCTGTGGCGCGGAACCAACCTGCTCTGGATTTCGGAGATGGCTTACAAGCTGAAGGACAATGCCCGCATGCTGTTTCTTGTGACCGTGGTGACGTCGCTCGCCTGTATGGCTTCAAGCTTCCTGCTCTCGATTTACAATGCCAACAAAGATGCCTATTTGAGCAGTCCGTTCGCGCTGAACTACACTTCTTACCATTCGGCAAATGAGAAAGAGGATACTCAAATGATCCGCGGCCGTCTTCAGGCGAAAGGAATGAAGTTTACGGAGAATAAAGTAGATCAGCTGCGCGGTTCCGTTCTGGACGACGGCAAATATCAGATGATTGAACTCCTTCCTTTGAGCCGGTACAACGAACTGACGCCGCAGATGGGAAGCGAGACCGAATCCGCGCTGCGTGGCAGAGAAGCTGTTCTGGTCATTTCAGGCCAGCTTGACAGTGAGAAATACGTAAAGGATAACCGTTTGACTATTTCGGATTTCCCGGACCGGACATTTACCGTAAGAAAAACGTTGAAGCCTGTAATTCTTCCCTTCGGACATTACGCCTCCCCTCTTCTGGTTGTCGGAGACGATACCTTTAATCTTCTATCCAAGACTTCCGAAGAGCGAAACCGATCGGCCCATTTTACAAGATATTTGTACAAAATACCCGCATGGGATAGCCGGCTCCCGGCCGCAAACAGCCTGAATGTTGCCTTGACATCCGAACTGGTTGATTCGATCAATGAACGGAACAAGCAGTCGGACAACTGGAATTCCTTGCTGGACGCGAGATCCAAAAATTATATAACGACAAAACAGGGAGCTTCGATGCTCGGCTTTATCGGCATCTTCATCGCCCTGATCTTCTCCATCTCGTCAGCGAGCTTTCTCTACTTCCGCCTGCACTCCGAGCTGGCCGCCGACCAAAGAATGTACCGGGCACTGTCCAAGATCGGACTCAGTCCCAGCGAGATGTCCGGCTCGGCTACCAAGCAGATCGCGCTGCTCTTTTACATCCCGATTCTGGTCGCCTGGGTTCAGACCGTGGTTGTCATCCGGCCCGTTCTGAACCAGATTCAGGTCTATGAAATCACGGTTCCGGTTCTTATGACCATCGGCGCATTCCTGGCGGTGCAGACGCTGTATTTCGCCGTTGTCAGAGCCCGCTATATTCACAGTCTGAAGAGAACGATGGTTTAAAACCAGGGTACCCTCGCGAAGAAGAAGCTTTTCTTTATCGCGGGGGATTTTGTTAAAATTTAAGTTTCCTTAGGGAAACTTTTTTGTTGCTAGGACAAAGTTGTTCCCGTATACTAATATCATGGAATAGGCCAATAACTCGTCTATATGGCAAAAAAGAAAGGGTGATCGTTATGGCTGCAACCGGCATACCGTTATCCGAAGCCGCTAAAGGAAGCTTCCTTCAGATCAGCGGGATGAGCGTGCAAGGCGTAATGCGAAGAAGACTGCTGGATCTCGGCTTTGTCCCCGGCAATACGGTTGAAGTGGTGCGCCGCAGTCCTTTGGGCGACCCTACCGCATTTCGAATTAGTAATACGACGATTGCACTGCGCAGAGAAGAAAGTTCACTCATTTACGGAGAACCGATTGGAGGGGAAACGGAATGAAAGCTTATACTGTAGCCTTTGCCGGCAACCCGAATACGGGAAAAAGCACACTCTTCAATCTGCTGACCGGAATGCGGCAGCACACCGGGAACTGGGCCGGCAAGACTGTCATTACCGCCGAGGGAACGTTCACGCATAACGGCAGGGAATACCGGGCCGTCGATCTCCCGGGCACCTACTCTCTATACTCCAACTCGGCCGATGAAGAGGCGGCCCGCGATTATATCATTTTTGAGAAGCCGGACGTGACGCTTGTCGTGCTGGACGCTACTTCGCTGGAGCGGAACCTGAATCTTGCCCTGCAGGTACTGGAAATTACCGGCCGCGCCGTGATCTGCATCAACCTGATCGACGAGGCGCGCAGACTTGGCATCGACATTAATCTGAAGGCTATATCGGAGCGGCTTGGCGTACCGGTCATCGCCATTTCGGCCAGAAACCGAACCGGAATCAAGGAACTGCTGGATCAGGTGGAACGGGTTGCGGACGGAACCTTCGCCGTAGAACCCTTGCGGATTCAGTACAGTGAGGAGATTGAACGCGGCATCGCCGAGCTCCTGCCGCTCGTGGAGCAGGCCGTAGGCGGCGATTACCCCGCCCGGTGGATTGCGCTGCGGCTGCTGGATGGAGATGAGAGCCTGCTGGCCTCCCTCCGCAAGGCAAGCTTGGGAATAAGGGTTAGCTTCCCTAAGGAGGTGTCCGGCCATGGAGCAACAGCATGCCATTAATGGAAGCAGCGCGCTGGATTCCCTGATTGCTTCCGCCGAAAAGCTGACCAGCGGCGGCATCCGCGACGATATTGTCGGCGGCATCTACGGCGTCTCCGCAAGCATCTGCCGGGAGGCGGTCACCTACCGCGACCGCAGCAAATTGAAGAGCACGCATAAGCTTGATCAGATCGTAACCTCCAAAATCTGGGGCTTCCCGATCATGCTCGCCATCCTCGGCGCCGTATTCTGGATTACGATTGCCGGAGCCAACTACCCCTCCGGCTGGCTGGCTTCCCTGTTCGGCTTCTTCGAAGGCTATCTGACCGCCGGATTCCAGGCGGTGGGCGCCCCGGCCTGGCTGCATGGCGTGCTCGTGCTTGGCTTATACCGGGGAACGTCCTGGGTCATCAGCGTGATGCTGCCGCCGATGGCGATCTTCTTCCCCGTCTTCGCCCTGCTCGAGAACTTCGGCTATCTGCCGCGCGTCGCCTTCAACATGGACCGCCTGTTCAAGAAGTCGGGCGGGCACGGCAAGCAGGCCCTGACCATGTCGATGGGCTTCGGCTGCAACGCCGCCGCCATCCTCTCTACACGGATCATCGAGTCGCCGCGCGAGCGGATGCTGGCGATTCTGACCAATAATTTCGTGCCCTGCAACGGGCGGTGGCCGACGCTGATCCTGCTGGCTTCCCTGTTCATGGCGGGAGCGGCTACGACCGGAGTGCTGAAATCGCTGACCACCGCCGGCATCCTGATGGGCCTCGTGCTGCTGGGGATCGTCGTCACACTGACCGTCTCCTGGGTCATGTCCAAGACGGCGCTGCGCGGCGTGCCGACGCACTACACGCTGGAGCTGCCTCCGTACCGGAAGCCGCAGGTCTGGAAGACGATCCTCGTTTCTTCCAAGGATAAGTCCCTGAACGTGCTGACGCGGGCTATCGTCATCGCCGCCCCGGCCGGGATCGCCACCTGGATACTCGGCAATATCGTCGTCGGCGGGGACAGCGTTCTGAACCATATGGCGTCCTTCTTCGATCCTTTCGCGCATCTCATCGGACTGGACGGCTACATCATCATGGCGTTCATCCTCGGACTGCCCGCGAACGAGATTGTGCTGCCGATCCTGATGATGGGCTACATGTCGTCAGGAGCCATGGTCGATGTCGACAGCCTTGCGAATATCAAGGATATTTTTCTCCAGCACGGCTGGACGTGGCTGACCGCACTTAACATGATGCTGTTCTCGCTGCTGCATTATCCATGCGCCACGACGCTGGTTAACATCTACAAAGAAACGAAAAGCGTGAAATGGGCCGTGCTGTCGGCCGTCATCCCGCTCGGCATCGCCATCGCCGTTACCTTCCTGGTGGCGCAGGCGGCATATGCCTTCGGGTGGGTGTAGGCGTAGGGCGGCAGGAATCCTCTTTTCCAGAAAGCACAGCCTCAAGACACGCCAAGGGCCGTCTCCCCTGCGCATCATCCGCAGCCGGGAAACGGCCCTTGGTCCGTTGTTATTCGTTGCTATTGGATACAGTCGATAATCAGACCCGCCGTCTCCTCGATGGATTTACCGGACACGTCGATCACCCTGCAGCCGATCCGCCTCATCAATTCCTCGGCGTAAGTGAACTCCTCCACAACGCGGTGGGCCGCCGCGTAGTCCGCGTCCGCGTGCAGCCCAAGCGATCGCAGCCGTTCGGTGCGGATCTTGAGAATGGCCGCAAGCTCCATCGTCAGCCCGAAAATGCGGCGGCTCGGAATCTGAAACAGCTCCTGAGGAGCCTGAGCCTCCGGCGTTAAAGGATAGTTCGCGACCTTATAGCCCTTATGGGCCAAGTAAATGCTAAGCGGGGTCTTCGAGGTCCGGGAGACGCCGATCAGCACGATTTCGGCCAGGCCAATCCCCCGCGAATCCCGGCCGTCATCATATTTGACCGCAAATTCCATGGCCTCGACCCGGCGAAAATACGCTTCATTCATTCTGCCTTCCAGCCCGGGCCGCGCAAGGGGCGGGTTGTGGAAGGTTCCCGAGATCGCCGAAATGACGGGACCCATGATATCCACGGCCCTTACGCCGTGAGCGGCGGCTTCGCCGATCATCATTTCGGTTAGCTCCGGCTGCGCAAAGGTATAGGCGACAAACGTCTGCCGCTCAGCGGCTTCCCGCACCGCCTCACGGATTTCCCTCACGCCGGCAATATGGCTGAAGCGTTTGATCCGGGCGGTCCGGGCCTCGAACTGGCGCAGGGCCGCGCTTACAACGGCTTCGGCCGTCTCCCCTACGGCGTCCGAGCAGATGACAATCCAGCGGCCTTGTTCCGTCTCCTGCCATTCGGTATCTATCAACCTCCGGCTGCTTTGATTTTCCATTTCGATCCCCTCTTCCAGAAGCCCCTGCGCTCCGCTTAGACGACCTGCTTCTCGGCCGGGCTCTGCGCTTTCTCCCCTTTGTCAAGGAGAGCGGCCTGCGCCGCCGCTATGCGAGCGAACGGAATGCGGTACGGGGAGCAGCTGACATATTCAAGCCCCGTGCGGTGGCAGAAAGAAATCGATTCCCGGTCGCCGCCATGCTCGCCGCATATTCCCGTCTTCAGGAACGACTTCACCGCCTTGCCACGGGTAACGGCCCACTGGATCAGCTGGCCGACGCCGTCCTGGTCCAGAACCTGGAACGGATTGGCCTTAAGGATATTCCCGTCCAGATAGGAATTGAGAAATTTCCCTTCCGCATCGTCGCGGCTGTATCCGAAGGTCATCTGGGTCAAATCGTTCGTGCCGAAGGAGAAGAAATCGGCATGCTGCGCAATGGTATCCGCCAGCAGTGCGGCTCGGGGCACTTCAATCATCGTCCCCACCCGGTATATGAGCCCTCTGAACTCCTCGCTGAGCGCCTGGCCCCCGATGTCGTCGACCAGCGCTCTCATGCGTTTCAGCTCATCCGGATGCCCGACAAGCGGAATCATAATTTCCGGACGCACATCCACTCCCCGGCGGAGCGCCGATTGAGCGGCCTTAAAGATCGCCTCGATCTGCATTTCGTAAATTTCCGGAAACAAAATGCCCAGTCTGACGCCCCTGAGGCCGAGCATCGGATTGACCTCCCGCAGTTCATTCACTTTGGAGATCATAGCTTTCAGCTTCCGGGCTTCTTCACCGTTCTCCCCGGTCTCCTCAAGCTTGCGGCACTGCTCCCGAAGCTGATCCGGGTTCGGCAAAAATTCATGCAGCGGCGGGTCCAGCAGCCGGATTGTCACCGGAAGGCCGTCCATCGCCCCGAACATCTCTTCAAAGTCGGCCTGCTGCATCGGCAGCAGCCGGTCCAGATAGAACATCCGCTCCTCTCTGCCGCCCGCGAGAATCATTGACTGGACGATCGGAAGGCGGCTGCCCGAGAAAAACATATGCTCCGTCCGGCACAGCCCGATCCCCTCCGCGCCGAATTCACGCGCCTTCTGGGCATCATGCGGTGTATCGGCATTCGCATAGATACGAAGCTTGCGGATCTCGTCCGCATAGTCCAGCAGCGTAAGCAGCTCCGGTGTAATTTCCGGATCGCTGAGCGACAGCCCTCCCCGGAACACCCGCCCGCCGGAAGCGTCCAGCGAAATTCCCTCTCCTTCCGCCAGTGTAAGCTCTCCAATGCGTACGCTCCGGTCCTCATGGTCGATGCTCAGCGCTTCGCAACCGCACACGCACGGCTTGCCCATGCCTCTCGCCACAACCGCGGCATGGCTGGTCATGCCGCCCCGGCTCGTCAGCACGCCTTCCGCCGCCAAAATGCCGTGAATATCGTCCGGGGAGGTCTCCGTACTGACCAGCACAACCTTGCGGCCGTCCTTGGCCCACCGCTCGGCGGTATCCGCATCCAGCGCAATCAAGCCGACAGCCGCTCCCGGGGAGGCAGGCAGACCTTTGGCAATCGGCGCAAGCTCTGCCGGGATGGCAAGGGAGCGGTGCAGAAGCTGATCCAGATGTCCCGGCTCGATCCGGCTGACGGCTTCCTCTTTCGAGAGGATGCCCTCCTTCGTCAAATCCACGGCGATCTTAATGGAGGCCTGGGCCGTCCGTTTGCCGCTGCGGGTCTGCAGCAGGTACAGGCTGCCGTTCTCGACGGTGAACTCGATATCCTGCATATCCCGGTAATGAATTTCCAGAAGCCCGGCGGCTGCCGACAGCTGTTCATAGACAAGCGGCAGCTCGCTGAACAGCTCGCTTACGGCCTTGGGCGTGCGTACTCCGGCTACAACGTCTTCGCCCTGGGCGTCCGCCAAATATTCACCGTACAGTTCCCGTTCCCCTGTTGAGGGATTGCGGGTAAACAATACGCCGGTTCCGCTGCCGGTACCGAGATTGCCGAATACCATCGCCTGGATATTGACCGCCGTTCCCTGCTCGTCCGGAATCCCGTACGCTTTCCGGTATACCTTGGCTCTCATGTTGTTCCAGCTGCGGAAGACGGCTTCCACCGCCAGCTTCAATTGAACGTGCACATCCTGCGGAAACGGCTGACCGGTCCGGTCCTCCACAATCGATTTGTATTTGGCGATAAGCTCCTTCCATTCGCTGGCGCTGATCTCCTGATCGCAGGATCGCCCATTTTCCTTTCTGCACATTTCGATCAGCCGTTCAAAATAAATCGAGTGAATGCCAAGTACGACATCTCCGAACATCTGGATAAATCTCCGGTAGCAATCATAGGCGAATCTTTCGTTGCCCGTCTGCTCCGCAAGCCCCTTAACCGTATCGTCATTGAGGCCGAGGTTCAGAATCGTGTCCATCATGCCCGGCATGGAAGTTACCGATCCCGAACGCACGGATACAAGCAGCGGCCGGCTGACACCTCCGAATTCCGCAGATTTTGCCGCCTCCAGACCGCGCAGCGCGTGATGAATCTCCTGCATAAGCCCTTCCGGCATCTTTCCTCCAGCCGCGTAATATGCCTGGCAAGCCTCCGTAGTTACCGTAAATCCCGGGGGAATCGGAAGGCCGAGAGCCGTCATTTCCGCGAGATTCGCTCCTTTTCCGCCCAGCAGATTCTTCATCTCCGCATTTCCTTCTTTAAACCGGTACACGCGTTTCAGCATTTGAACAATCCCTCCGTAATTGAAAGTAGGGTACAAAACTGTCCGCCAGACTGTGAAATAGGAGTAGCGTTTACTTAAGGTTGTATCATGAATACCGCTATTTGGCAATATATATGACGTACTATTTAATGATTTTATTTATATATGTCATATTTATTCTGCACGAATACAACAAAACAGGCATCCCGCGAGATAAACACCTCAGGATGCCTGCCGTATGCGAGGGCATATATGACCTACGCCGTTCAAAGATTCCGCATCAACTCCGCAAGCTTGCCCATCCCCTCTCGCAGGACATCTTCCGGGGTAAACGAATAGCTAAGACGAATCCACGACTTCATTTCTCCCAGCGGATCGCAGATTTCACCGGGCACGAAGGCAATCGACCGCTCCATGCTTTTGCGGAACAGAGTTTCGGGCGGAATATGCTCCGGCAGGTTCACCCAGAGGTTCAGACCGCCTTGAGGAGCCGTCCACCTGCACCCGGTCCCCGCAAGCTCACGCTCGGCTATCTCCTTGTGCACCTGCAGCGCGATGCGGAGCTTGGCCAAATGCCCCTGAAGCCGCGGCGAAGTAAAGTAGTGCAGAAAGATTTTCTGGTTCAGCAGCGGCGTCCCGTTATCCGCCATGAACTTCGCCGCGATCAGCTTGTCCATCAAAGGAAACCTGCAGATGACGGCGCAAATGCGCAGGCCCGGCGCCACATATTTACTGAAGCTGCCAAGGTACACGACCCAGCCTTCCGTATCATAAGAAAAAATCGGCGGCGGCGGTTCGGCGGCGAAATACATATCGCGGAAAGGATCGTCCTCGACGATCAGGCAGCGGTAACGCTCGGCCAGCTCGACAAGCCGTTTGCGCTGCCATACAGGGACGGTATATCCGGTCGGATTATGCTGCGTGGGGTTGATGTAGAAGAGCCGGGGTCTGTATTGCTCCATCAGCTTTTCGATTTCTTCCAGATCATAGCCTCCCGGCGTAATATCGACAGTAAGCAGCCGCGCCCCCCGCTGGCGGAAAATATCCAGCGCCACGCCGTAGGTCGGCCGCTCCACCAGTACGCAATCCATCGGCATAAGCATGATGCTGGCAATCAGATTGATCGCCTGTTGGGCTCCTGAAGTAATCAGCAGTTCTTCCGGCTCAGCCTGAAGCAATCTGCTCACGCGGAAATGTCCGCTTAAGAACTCGCGCAGCTCGTTATCGCCCTCCACGCCGGAATAGGTGCCCATCACCTTCGGGTAACGGTCGAACACCTCTTTAACATAATCGGACAAATACAGATTCGGCAGCAGATTGGGATCAATCAGCGCTTGGGAGAACTGGTATTTGACCGGCATGCGCTGAATGTCCGAGAGCCGGTTGCACATCCGGTAGCCCAAGGCCGTCTCTTCTTCGCCGCATCCATTTGGCGCCGCCGCAGGCGACACATAGTAGCCCGACTTGTCTTTGACATAGACCTTGCCGTCCTCTTTCAGCCGCTGGTACGCCTTGAAGACGGTCAGCCGGTGAATCCGGAGCTCCTCCGCCAGCAGCCGGACCGACGGCAGCTTGTCATGCACTCTCCACTCGCCCCGGTCGATCCGGGCAGTCATATATTCACAGACCTGCCGGAACAGCGGATGCTGCTCGTTGCCGGATATCTTGTTCATTCTTCCATCCCTTCCCGTATAATCCCTGTGCCATTCATTGTACCTCATTTCCCGCCCATCTGTTCTGTCCTGTTTCATCTGTTCTGTCTCCGCCCCGCTATGATGGGATGAAAATACATAAGTGATAAAGGAGCAATTGAACATGATTATTTTGGCTTACAGCCTCGTCTGTCTGATCTTCGGCACTACCTTTCTGGCGATTAAAATTGGCGTTGACGCCGGAGCCCCTCCCTTTTTCACCGCCGGACTCCGGTTTTTTGCCGCGGGAGCGCTGCTGCTGCTGTGGATGTCGTGGAAACGCAAAGCTTCCCTGTCCCTGCTGCTGCGCAAAGAGACGGCGCTAACCGGACTCGGGCTAACCTTCGGGACATTCGCCGCGCTGTATTGGGCCGAGCAGTATGTCTCCTCCGGCCTTGCCGCCGTACTATCCGCAACCGGACCGATCATGATTCTGCTGCTGCAATCCGTGATCCTGCGGAAAAAAGCTTCCGATCTGTCTCTCCTCGGCTGCCTGGTCGGATTCGCGGGCGTCCCGCTTCTCGTACTCCCCAGTCTGTCGGTTAATGTCTCCCCGCTCTGGCTTGCCGGCTGCGCCGTCATTCTGATCGGGGAATGGGCTTACGCATCGGGCACCCTGTATACCCGGACCGTCACCGCCCGCCTTCCGGATGTCCATCCCATCGCGCTGAATGCGGCGCAAATGATTTACGGCGGTGCGCTGATGCTCCTGCTCTCCCTCTTCGCGGAACGGCCAAGCATCAGCTACCTACTCTCCTTGAAGGCTGCCGGATCCTTTCTTTATCTGACGGTCATCGGTTCCATGGTCGGCCACAGCCTGTACTACTGGCTCGTTGCCAAGACGAACCCCGTCTTCCCGTCCACTTGGCTCTATATCTCTCCGCCGATCGCGGTCGGTGTGGGCATCCTTTTTTATGACGAGACGGTTTCATGGATGACCCTGCTGGGTGTAATAACTATCATAAGCGGAACGATGCTTGTCAACGCGAAGGCCTTGAAGCAGCTGCTCGCCAGATTCATCCCCGGTCCGTCTGTTAACAGACGTTCTGCCGGGACAGTTGCTTTAGGACAGAACTTCCGTATGCATAAAAAGATCAATAATGAGGATTAATCACAGTTATATAGCTCATTTTTCATATAAAATCTAAAATAGTACGTATTATATATTGCAATAAGGATTAATATTATGTATTATATAAGCAACGAAAGGGATTATTCTTCCAAACATGACGCGTTGGGGAAAGGGGGCGTCCACTCCGCGGCCCTTTCCTACAGAAGGATCGCTTTCTTGCATCAAGAAAGTGGAGGGATTTGCAATCGAACTAACTTCCCGGCAACTACAAATTATCGACATTGTTAAAAAGAACGCTCCAATCACCGGCGAGCAGATTGCCGAAGCTTTGCGGCTCAGCCGCCCGACCATCCGCGCGGATCTATCGCTGCTGGTCATGCTCGACTACATCGACGCCAAACCGAAGGTTGGCTATTTCCCGGGAGGGAAATCTTCCCGGGGTCTTGGCAGCGGCTATCTGCTGCAGGAAACGAAGGTTAAGGATATTCAAAGCGTGCCCATTATTATCCGGGAGACGACAACGGTGCACGACGCGGTCGTTACACTATTCCTCCAGGATGTCGGCACACTCATCATTTGCGACGAAGATGGCAAGCTGGCCGGGGTCGCCTCCCGCAAGGATTTCCTGAAGGTCACTCTTGGCAATCCAGGAGCCGCAACCATTCCGGTCAGCATGGTTATGACACGCCAGCCCAAGCTCATTACGGTCGAACCCGACGACACGGTGCTGGACGCCGCGCATAAAATGATTTTTCACGAGGTAGACAGTTTGCCGGTAGTGGTGCCCTGCGAGGGAGAAGAAGCCATTGGAAAGCTGGAAGTGGTAGGGCGGCTGACCAAGACTTCCATCGTAAAGCTTCTCCTCGATACCGAAGCTAAAGGATAACGGAGGAATCAAAAGAGCATGGATGAGCCTTCACATTTCATTACGATATGCTCGGATTCTTTAGGGGATACGGCGGAAGCTGTCGTTCAGGCCGTCTTACACCAATTCGAGAATCAGCGTGTCACGATCAAACGGTACGGAAATGTAAGACATGAGGATGAGCTGCGAAAGCTGCTTGAAGAAGCCGCCAAGCATAACGGCTTTGTCGCCTATACCCTGGTGCAGCCGGAGCTGCGGGAGACGATCCGCGAGGAAGCGGTCCGGCTGGACCTGCGCATCGTGGACATCATGGGGCCGATGATGCAGGCGTTCATTGACACTTTCAATGATGAGCCCCGCCAAAGGCCGGGCCTCTTGCATCAGCTCGATGAGAACTATTTCCGGCGGATCGAGGCGATTGAATTCACCGTCGCCAGTGACGACGGCCGGGATCTTGGCGCCATGCTGAAGGCGGATATCGTACTGCTCGGCATGTCGCGCACCTCGAAGACGCCGCTTGGCATCTTTCTTGCCCACCGCGGCAAGAAAGTGGTCAATTATCCGATCGTGCCGGAGATCAGCCCGCCGGGCCAGCTGTTCAAGCTTCCGCCCCAGCGGATGATCGGACTGACGATGGAACCGGAACATATGCTGAAGATCCGGTCGGAGCGTCTTAAGGTACTGGGACTTCCGGTCGACTCCCAGTATGCGAGTCTGAAACGGATCAAGGAAGAGATCAAGTACGCCGAAGCGCTGTTCGAGCGGCTCGGCTGCCCGGTCATTGATATTACCGACAAGGCAATTGAAGAAACTGCCGGACTTATTATGGGTTACATTTAAAAATCACCCCATAAAGTGAAGCTTCCAATAGAAATACAAAATATGGATGGAGGGAATTAACTATGGAACGCGAATTGGCTCTTGAGATTGTACGGGTGACGGAATTGGGTGCTTTGGCTTCGGCAAGCTGGATTGGCCGCGGGGATAAGGATGCCGCCGATGATGCGGCGACAACGGCCATTCGTTCCATGTTCGATTCCGTCTCCATCGACGGGACCGTAGTCATTGGCGAAGGCGAAATGGACGACGCCCCCATGCTGTATATCGGCGAGAAAGTCGGCAACAAGCGCGGACCGCTGGTCGATGTGGCTGTCGATCCGCTGGAAGGCACGGAGGTCGTCGCCGCCGGGCTGCAGAACGCCCAATCGGTCATCGCCATTGCCGACAAGGGTAGTCTGCTGCACGCTCCGGACATCTACATGGAGAAGCTGGCCTGCGGTCCCGAGCTGGTGGGCAAGCTCAGCCTTGAGGACCCGGTGGAAATTACGCTGACCAAAGCCGCCCATCATCTTGGCAAATCGCTGTCCGAGATGACCGTCATGGTGCTCGACCGCGAGCGGCACGCAGGGCTGATTAACTCCCTCCGCCAGGCAGGGGTGCGTATCAAGCTGCTCAGCCACGGCGATGTGGCGGGAGCGATCGCAGCCGCTCTGCCGGAAAGCGGCGTCGACCTGTACCTCGGCTCCGGCGGCGCTCCGGAAGGCGTGCTTGCCGCGGCGGCGCTGAAATGCCTTGGCGGCGAAATGCAGGGCCAGCTGCTGCCGCAAGGTCCGTTCGAGCTGCAGCGCTGCATGCGGATGGGCATTGCCAATCCGACGCGCGTGCTGTACATGGACGATATGGTCGGAACGGGCGACGTGATTTTTGCCGCGACCGGGGTAACCTCCGGCGAATTCCTGAATGGCGTCCGCTTCATCGGCAAGGATCGCGCTGAGACGCATTCCGTCATCATGCGGGCGCAAAGCCGGACGATCCGCTACATCCGCAGCATCCATTTCCTTCCCGGCAAGGAAATCCCGCAAGGAACTGCGGGTAAGAAGGTTGCTTCCCTGTAAAATCACTCCATATTGTAACAAGCGAAGACCGTGCCCGCTCTGACTGAGGGGCACGGTCTTCTTCATGCGCTACCGCCTGCTTGCTTACCGAAAATGAACGCTAAGCAGCTCAAATTTATAGCATATCGCGGATTCGACTTGTTCGAAGCCTTCCTGAAGATACAATGCCTTCGCCCGTTCATTTTCCGCGTTGACGCACAGAATCGTTCCCGTATAGCCCTTTTCCTTGGCAAATTGCAGGACAGCCCGCAGCAGAATTCTTCCCAGCCCTTTCCCCTGGTATTCCGGAAGGAGAGCAAGCGGTCCGATATTCATAATTGGCGAACCTTCATACTGGTCTGCGCTTCCTCTGACAATGCCCACAGGCTTGTCCCCGTCATACAGGATCATCATTCCGCCGTCAATAGAATCCTCCCCTGCAGCCATCTTCAGCACCATCTCGGGCGTAACGGGCGTTTCGCTGCCCTGAAGCTTGGCGAATCCCGTATTTCGGATTCCGCTCCAAATTTCCGCATCGCTTCCCGGACGGAAAGGTCGGACTGCATACCCTTTCGGCAGGCTAAATGCCGCCGTCTCCCGGCAGCCGTTTACCAGCAGGCAGGAATATCGCTCCACTACAAAATCCAGCTCCTCCATCGCCCGCATCAGCTCCGGGTTGACAGACGGCACAAAAATATTTAACTTGTCCAGTCCCTCCGTATGTTTAAGCACAGCCGCTAACAGCATTTCATATACGTTCATGTCTTCCGTTTCCGAATGAAATATTCTGAAGCGGGCCTTTCGTCCTCTCCGATTGTAATCATCCACAATAAGCGAAACGGCCGCCACCAGCTCACCCTCCCGGTTAATTCCGATGTAGGTGGGATTGTCCGATCCGGGCTGAAAGCCATTCAAATCTTCGTCGTACAGAAACGACTCATCGATTTCACTTCTGTGTTTCTTGCAGTAGGCTATGAACTCCGCCAGCCGGTCAGGCTGCAATGCTTCAATTCTCAACTTCATCTTCCCCTTATGTATCATTCGCAGACAAGAGCGGCCCTCCTTGCCCTTTTGGGCTTGAGAGACCGCTCTTCGCTTTTTGGGCTTTTCTCCACTTTTTTCTCTGATAAGGCCTCTTAACACTTATTATACGCCCTTCAATCACCGATTTCTTTATGAAGGACCGGCAGATTATCGTGCGGACGCTGCTTACGTTCCATGTTCATGCCGGTATCAGCCAGGAGTCTGCCGGAAACGTCTCGCGCTTTATCAGGTCCAGTCATGTCCAAGTCTTCCCGGGCTCTCGACGGATTCGAGTTCATCGTATCCAGCCTGGTGTCATCTGTGCCCTTAAGGCCGAATCCATTGAATGCGCTATCAACAGAATCCGCCTCCCATCTGTCGTTCATCGGATCATTGACTATTGAGACGTCAGTCATCCTGCTGCCAGGCATCGTATCCGTATCTACATAATGATAGCTGTTCCGTGAGTTCCGCATTCGAAAAATTTCATAGACTTCATTCTCCTGAGAGGTATCCGCATCGACCATAACCAGAATACAACCTTCATCCACATGAAAATTGTAGGTTTCCGCTTCATCCTCCGGAATGCCAAGACCGATCAACCCTCCGACAAGACCGCCGGTTCCGGCGCCCACAACTGCACCAGTCAACACCGCTGCAACGGGACCTGCCGCAATGATCGGCCCAATACCCGGGATCGCCAGCGCGCCAATACCGGCGAGCAGTCCGGTGACTCCGCCGAGCAGGCCGCCCGCCGCCGCTCCTGAAGCCATCCCTTCGATAGCTCTCGTTCCCGTTTCTTCGCTGATTGCATTCATATCCTCTCTATTTCTCGCAATAACGGAGATATCCTCTGTTCGAAAACCATGAATCTTTAAATCCCCGATCGCATTAGACGCATCGTGCTCGTTCGTAAAGACGCCCACAATCCTCTTATTCATAACGATTACCTCCTGAAATTATTTAAATTTTAGATTACATTGCTCATAGCTTACTTAACCAAATCAATTCTGAATAAACTGTGAATCGACGACCGTAAAGAGGAATCCTCAAAAATAATTTCTAAACAGAAAAGAAGCTGTAATATGATAAAAAATCGTCAAAAAATCCATCACAAGTTATAGTCGCGTCATTATATATTACGTAATATGTGAAATAAATTTCAGATTATTGAATCTTTTGGAACACTCGCTCCTTTTTCCTTACAAACGGTAACAAAAGGACTATACTTCATGCTAAAGGTGTAAATAAAAGCAACGCAAACCAAGGAGGAAAAACCATGAACATGCGGCTGAAGGTATTAAAGAAACATCTGCTGTTTTGTTGCAGCGAGCACTGTAATAACCAGGACGTAGAAGAAGTTATGCAGGCTTTCAAGGAAGAGCTTGTCGAACAAGGGATCAATAAGACGGTTAAGATCAACAAGACCAGCTGTCTTGGCCTTTGCGGCAACGGCCCGTTTCTCATTGTCTATCCGGACGGAGTATGGTACTACAATGTGACCACTGACGATGTTCAGCGTATCGTTAAGGAGCATCTGGTTGAAGGCAATCCTGTGGATGAGCTGGTCATGCTGAAAATGGAAGCTTAAGCTTTTCCCATCCGAATACAAGAATAGGTCTCATCAATCGTTCGCCGGCTCCGTATGGAAAGCCGGTTTTTATTTTGCAACATACGCACTCCAAAAAAGCACCCGCAAACCTCCCGGCACCCGAATACGGCAACCGGCTTGATTTGCGGGTATTTGCACTTCATGACCTGCTTGCGGTTCACATTAACTTCAATTTATCAATTTACGTTTGCCTTTAAGGTATAATGAGGTGGTGAAGCGCTTGACCGCTATACCTTAATTTTTTCAGCAAGGAGCGCAAAAATATGGCCATCTTTCATTACAACGCAGAGCAGCCATTCGGTGTCTCTCCGGATCTGCATCTCCTGTTCTGGGGCCGAGAGCAATGCGCTCCCGGACATGCCTTCGGTCCCGGCTTCAGAGACTACTTCAAAATCCATTTCGTTCATAAAGGGACCGGCAAGGTTGTGGTGGCTGGACAATCCCATATCCTGACGCCAGGACAGGCCTTTCTGACTTATCCCCGGGTCGTTGCCTCCTACGCCGCCGATGAGAGCGATCCTTGGAACTACTCCTGGATCGCCTTCACGGGAGAAAGGGTGAAGCCGCTTCTGTCCAGAACAACCCTGTCGCCCGAATATCCCGTTTTTCCCATGGATGGCGTGGTGATGAACGGGCTTTATGACAGGCTGACAGAGGCCGCCGCGACCAGCGGCGCGCTCGATCTGCCGCTAACGGCGATTCTGTACGAATTCCTGGCGGCTCTACTTCGCTCCGTCCCTGCGGCTGCAGCGGATTCCGCTGTGCAAGGACGCAAGAACGAGCATGTGGAGAAGTGCCTGCATTTTATAGAGGCCCATTACTGCGAGAATATCACGATGGAAATGATGTCTGAAATGCTGCAGCTTAACCGCAAATACGTATCCGCGCTCTTCAAGCATGTTGTCGGCATGCCGCCGCGCCAGTACCTGCTGGGCTACCGTATGGCCAAAGCGTGCGAGCTGCTCACCCGAACCGATTGCACCATCGGAGAGATTGCCCGCTCGATCGGTTATGAGGATGCGCTCCTGTTCTCACGAATGTTCAAAAAGGTCCAAGGCTGCTCGCCCAAGAGCTACCGGGAAGGTCATGCAAATCTGACATTATGATATATTTTCCTCCCTTGCTGACATTCGTTTGTTTCCTCATTTCCGCTACAATGAAAGCGCAGCAATAACAGCTCACCCGTCAGGGTGAACGCCAATTCATTGCAGGAGGGTATTCTACGATGTACACGGCCAATACGGACAGATACGAGAATATGGTTTATAACCGCTGCGGACGCAGCGGCCTGCGCCTGCCGGCGATTTCGCTCGGCCTATGGCATAACTTCGGCGGGATCGACGCACTTGAGAACGGCAGAGCCATGATCCGAAGAGCGTTCGATCTGGGCATTACGCATTTCGATCTCGCGAACAATTACGGACCGCCCCCAGGCTCCGCCGAGGAGAACTTCGGCGCCATCCTGAAAAAAGATTTTCTTCCTTACCGGGACGAGATGATCATCTCCAGCAAGGCCGGTTTCTATATGTGGCCGGGTCCATACGGAGAATGGGGCTCCAAGAAGTATCTCGTCGCAAGTCTCGATCAGAGCCTGAAACGGATGGGCCTGGATTATGTCGATATTTTCTATCACCACCGTCCAGATCCCGACACCCCGCTTGAGGAAACGATGGCCGCGCTGGATCTGATCGTCCGCCAAGGTAAGGCGCTCTACGTCGGCATTTCCAATTACCGCGCCGAGGAGGCCCGGGAAGCGGTGCAGATTCTTCGGAGACTCGGCACCCCTTGCCTGATCCATCAGCCGAATTACTCCATGCTGTCCCGCTGGATCGAAGATGGACTTCAAGATGTGCTTGAGGAGGAGGGCGTGGGTACGATCGCCTTTTCACCGCTGCAAAAAGGCATCCTAACGGACCGCTACCTGAACGGCATCGCTCCGGATTCCCGCGCAGCCGGACCAAGCGCATTCCTGTCCGAGAATGATCTCACGGAAGAGGTGCTCGGCAAGGTCCAGCGCCTTAATGAAGTGGCGGCGGCACGCGGACAGAAAATGTCCCAGCTCGCCTTGTCCTGGGTGCTTCGCGGAGGCAAAGTGACCTCAGCGCTGATTGGCGCAAGCAAGGTCAGCCAGATCGAGGACGCCGCCGCCGCCCTGAGAGCGCCCGAGCTCAGCGCGGAAGAGCTGGCGAAGATTGAGGAAATATTGCGGGGATAGCTTGGCTCAACTCGCGGACACAACATAGCGGCCATGTATCTGCGGCAGCCTTCGGGCGGGGGATGCATGGCCGTTAATTATACTATCGTGTCCCGTTAGCTCAACAGATACTCCAATTTTATGCCATGTCAATTTTCTAATAATTCTTTAGCGTAAGCAATATAATAGTGCCTTCCGTTTGCACTGGTTTCTAACTTTGACATTGCCATTAAGCCTTCCGATTTTAATTGTTTGGCAATTTTAATTTCTCTTTCCGCACTGATTAACAGGTCACAAAGCTCAACTGCCCATTGTGCTTCCTGATCTTCCAACGCTTTTTTGATTTCTGTTATTGTCTTTTCCTCACTGCCGATTAAATCCAACATTTTTGCTGCATGTGTTTTTGGTGGCAGTTTATTTAAATTCGTTGGATTGCCATCAAACCATCCAAGATAACCGTTGTAAATGCTACGCACAGTCCATGCTACAGTACCATAGAATTCACCTAAATATGGGAGCTTATCAAGTTTTTCAGGCAACGTTATGATACTTGCCAATTCATCTATTGTTAATCCCTTATTCATGCCCTTCAGTGTTTCTGTAAGTACATATTCGATTGCATCTCGGAAGTTTGACAATACTTCCTGTACATGATTTCTCCCGATTAACGGTTTTGTATGACCTGGCAAAACATATTCAGCAGGATAGGATAAGATTAAATTGAGTGATTCAACCCACGCACTGACATCTCTGTATTGGCTACCACGGAGGGCATATAAATTTGGAAAGCAGCCGTAATAATTATCACCACAGCAAAGCACTTTATTATCTGGCAGCCAAATAAATATCTGGTCATCCGTTTCGCCAAGTGCTGGTACTAATTCTACACGGATGCCGTCTATCGTACGATTCACTTTTTCTTCTTTGTAGACTGTCGTCGGAGGAAAAAAGGTACGTTTCCCTTCCCCCACAACTAACCCCTCTCGAATCCCAATACCTTGAGTAATTACCTCGTCATCCGACAGATGATAACCAAATTGATAGGAACTTCTTTTATTAAGTATATCGTTTAATTCATCGGTACGCCCCAGTACAGGTTTCATCGGTGCAAATGCGATAACCTCTTCAACCGTATCACTAAAAACACCTGCACCGCCTCGATGGTCAGGATGACCATGAGTGTAAATAATCGTTTTAACAGGTTTTTCAGTAATGTTAGCAATGATTTTTTTCAATTTTACAGCCCTTGCATCTGTTTCAAAGGTATCAATTAAAATAACAGAGTTCTCTGCTTCTATAATAATTGAATTGCTATGGGCGTATCCCATGACATGATAAATGCCACTCGTTATTTCCGTTACAGTTGGAGGATAGGCAGTTTCTGCAAAAGTTTTCAGTGATTGTTCTCCATTTTCTTTCAACATCTTCAACATCCCACTTTCTATTTATCATATTTTATATTAACCATAATTTTATACATTAATTAAAATTTATAATTATATAGACATCTATGCATTGTGCCAAAAAATGTTAGAATCTGCTTAAAATTCTTTCTAACAAGTGTTCCAGTTGTTCTTTTTCAGTGATATGTAAATCACCGTAAATGACATTGTTTAATTTTTCCGAAATCTCACGAAAAATTGGTTTCAGTTGGATACCTTTTTCAGTAAGGTTGATTAGAGTTACTCTGCTATCCTCCTCACTTTTTTTTCTTACTACATAACCTAATTTCTCTAACTTATCCACTAATACTGTTACTGTTGGCTGAGTGCGATGATTTTTTTCAACCAATTCCTTCACAGACAATCCGTTTTTTTCGTAAAGGTACATTAAAATATCTCCGTGAGAAGGAGCGATACCTTCCACTCCATGCTTCCCAAGCTCCGACAAAATCATTTTGTTGGCGGCATCTCTAATCTTTCCAAACATTGAAATTGCATTATACTTTAACATATTTACTATTATGCATAGATATCTATGTATTTTCAAGTGAATGATCGTTATTTAACTATCCTGCCAGTTACTTCAATAATAACCAGTGAGCAGCTACCGCAGTAATCTAGCGTTCTCCGTTAGCTTAATAATGAACGGAATAATTAAAGGGCATCCATAGATGCTATTGAACCTGATTAGCTAAGTCTATTAGGTTTGCGCATAACTGCCCGTTTAGAAAGCAATACTTGTATCGCTAACGTCGGAAGCATTGCTTTCTAAAAGGACTGCGAAGCCGTTTCTTCTTGTATACAGAAACATCTCCACGCCGAAACGCATGCACAGACGCACTTCACTCCTCCTCCCGCTTCCGGAATTCCCGCGGCGTCTGTCCCGTCGCCTTCTTGAACACGCGGCTGAAATACTTCTCGTCTTCGTAGCCGACCAGTTCAGCAATCCGCGACAGGCGCATCTCCGAGTTCTGCAGCAGTTCCTTGGCCTTGTCGATCCGCAAATTCGTTAAATAGTCGGACAGATTTTCACCTGTAACCTGTTTGAACTTGCGCGAGACGTTCTCCCGGCTGAGGAAGAAGCGGTCCGCGATATGCTGCAGCGTAATCTCCTGCTGGAAATTCTTATCCAGATAATCCCTGATTTCCAGTATGATTCGGCTGTCCGAGCTGCGGGAAATTTTGCTTTCGCCGACCTTTGCCAACAGATACGCCTTTACCCCTTCCCTCCAGCGTTCGATAGAGAAGTTGCCGCTCTCATCCATCCCCGCCGGGAAGGACGGTTCATCACTCAAGGCCTCCTCGCTGCCGGCCCATTCCTGCCGCCACTTGGTCAGCACATGCTCAAGCCGTTCCTCCCAAACTTTAAGGCCGCTCATGGTCAGCACACCGCTTCCGGCAATCGAACCGGTCCACTCCTCAAGACTTCGGACGATTTTCTCCGTATCGCCCGACAGCAGCGAGAGCCCCAGCTTCTCCAGCAGCCCAGCGTTCTTAGCCCCTCCGTCCGGCGCCGCTTCGGGCCGATCCTTCCGGTACAAATGAATTCGGTTTCCCTTCTCTAGAAGATTCCGCTCCGCTAACCCCTGCCTTGCCTGTGAAAAAGCGGCGCACAGCCCTTCCGGAAAGGGAAGGACCGTGCTTAGCCCGATATCGAGCGGAATGCCGTACGCCCGCTTGACCGACTCGTTAATCTCTAGCAGCAGGCTCTCTGCCTCATCCACACCGTCCCAGAACAGCACGGCCACATCCGCGCCTTCATGCCAGTAACGAAACGCAAAGCCCTGCTTCCGCGAGCTTACGATTTCATTGCAGACATTGGCCAGAACGAAGGATGTCAGTTGAATATCGCCCTGGAACCTTTGCAGCAGCTGGCCTCCCGAGGACTGAAGGGAAATGACGGCTGTCCGGCAGCGCTTCGCGTTCCTCGGAAGCCCGAGTTCCTTGAACAGCGCCTCCTCCAGATCCTGAAAGGCGATGGTGCCGTTAACCAGATCCGAAAGCGTCTTGTCCCAATACAGCGGACGGAGAACGTTGAGCTGGATATTTTGATGGAAGGTCCGTTCTCTCTCCAGCTTCTCCTCCTTCCATTTCTGAAAGGCGCGCTCGGCGGCGGAGATCAGCTGCTTGCTGTTCAGCGGCTTAAGCAGATAATCGACTCCCCCGTATACTATAGCCGGCTTAACATAGTCGAAATCCTGATAGCCGCTGATTACAATGGTCTTCGTGTAAGGAGAATAGCGGTGCAGCCATTCCAGCAGCTGGGCGCCGTCCATGAGCGGCATCCGCATATCTGTAAATACGACCGCTGGCTGCTGCTCCAGAATGATTTCCATCGCTTCCTTGCCATTCGTGGCTTCGTATATATCGCGGACGTCGTATTTTTCCCAAGGTACAAAATAGCGGATGGCTTCGCGCACATGCTTTTCATCGTCTACAATCAGTACTTTCATTCCGTTCTCTCTTCCTTCCTGCCGGCTGTATTATCCAGGGGTATAATCATGACGACCTCCGCTCCGTCTTCGCCGCCTTGCAGATGAAGCTGCGACCGTTCACTGATCTGAAGCCGAAGCCTCGCAAGCACGTTGCGGAGCCCGATCCCTTCCTCCCCGCTGTGCTCCGTCCGTTCAAGACAGTCCCTTACTTCCTTCAACCGTTCGTCCGAAATGCCTTTGCCGTTATCCCGGACCATGATGACCAGCCGGCCTTCCGCATCCAGCTTGCCTGTAATGGAGATCACTCCATCCTTAATCCCGTCGCGGAAACCGTGCTTGAATATATTCTCCACCAATGGCTGCAGAATCATTTTCGGCACGAAAATACCGCTTGCTCTTTCCTCGACATCGACGTCCATCCGCAAATTCTCCTCGCCGAAGCGCTCCCTTTGCAGAGCCACATAATTTTGCACATGCTCAATCTCATCTTGAAGCGTCACCTGGTTCCCGTCCGTCGTCATCGAATACCGCATCATGCTGCCCAAGGAGTAAATGAGATCATATATTTTCGGAGCGTTATACCTGAGGGACAGGGTGGCGATCGACTGCAGCGCATTGTACAGAAAATGCGGATTGACCTGGGCCTGCAGCACCTTCAGCTGGTTCGTCTTATTGGCGATTTCCAGCCGGTATTCCTGAAGAATCAAGTCGTTGATCGTACGGGTCATATCGGTAATCTTGCGGGCCAGCAGCCCGAATTCATCCACGCGCACCAAATCAACGGAAGCGTCAAGCTGTCCGATCTGCACCTTCTGCGTATAGGAAATCAGCTTCTTGATCGGTCTTGTGAAGCCGATGGAGATCAAGACGCCCGCAATTACCGCGATAATCAGAAAAAGCACGCCGATTCCAGTATTGATGCGGCTAATGGTCCGCGCGTCTCTGTACAGGTCCTCATAGGGTACCAGCTTAATAATATTGCCTTTAAAAATAGCCGAGTCAATATGCCTATACATAATAATACCCTTAAACTCCTTATTATTCCATGAGAAATGACCGCTGCCCGCTCCCTGCGGAAGCTTGCTCCAGCTTGCTTCAATCGGCTTGCCGATCCAATCCCCGCCCGAAGCATATAGGACCTTTCCCTGCTCATCCACAATATAGAGACGCTCGGTTCCGGAGTTGTACATCGATTTGGATATTGTTTCCAGCTCCGTCAACCGGAAGTCGAGCGACAGATCGGCAATAACTTCGTTGCTGGGCGTCCGGTAGATGGGATAATGGACGCTGAACACCGGCGTCTCTCCCGCTTTATAGTTCGGAAATCCCGACTTCACGCCGTATTGATGATCCATATGTGTCGCTTCTATGAACGGCCGGTTCGAACCGTCGGGATTCGGCAGAGGCGTATACCGGTTATTGATTTCCCTGCGGAACAGCCCTTTCAGCAGCGTGTTGGACTGTTTGTTAGCCCTTACATAAAGATGGATCTGAAAAATATTCCGGTCGGACAGGAACAGATTGTACAATTGGGTGGACACGATGTTGCGGTTGTCCGGCTGAACGGTCCCTTTTGGAAGCGCATTCGGGTTCTTGACTGACAGAATGGAGGTATAGAATGAGCCCTGTACATTGATCCCGCTGTATATGCTCAGCGAACGCTGATTGATTCCCTGAAAATAATTATCCAGGTTGGCCGCCCCGAGCGCCAGCAGCCTGCGGTTCTGGTCTAAGGACTGCTCAGTCACCGATTGCTTCGTGTACAGATACGAGAATATGACCGAGACGCCTGCCGGAATGACGGCGGCCAGCAGCACGAGCGCCATCAGCCGGTTGCGAATGCTGTGTTTGAACATGTGTCTTATTCCTCCTTGGCTCTTCCGCCCTGCCTGCCCAAGCAGCAATATAATCCACCTTAACGGTCACCAAATTGAGTGTTGACGGCTCTCCGTCCTGCCTATAATGAAGGTGTAAGGCAATGATACTACGTAAAAAGGAGATCCGCCATGAGAAAAGCGCTGGGCATGCAAAAGGGCTGGGAACAGTCCGCCGTAAATAGGAAATCCTCTCTGAGACACGCTCTGGGTATTCAAAAAGGCTGGGGGCAGCAGATTGTATTTTTAGGTCCGTGTCTGATTTTCTTTCTGACGATTGTGATCACCCCTTTCGTTCTCGGATTCTACTACTCTTCGACCAACTGGAACGGATTGGACCTGGATAAGGCGGTATGGACAGGCTCGGCCAACTGGAGCCGCATTCTGCATGACGAAAATTTCTGGAACTCGCTGTATTTCACGCTTCGCTTCACCGTCGTTTCTGTTGTAATCGCTAACATTTTAGCGCTTCTGCTGGCCTTTGTGCTGATGGCGTCGCTTAAGACCAAGAAAGTGCTTCGGACGGTCTTCTTTATGCCCAACGTCATCGGCGGCATCCTGCTCGGCTATATTTGGCAGTTCATCTTCACCAAAGGCTTCGCTACGATCGGCGACCTGACGAATATTCCCTTTTTCACCCTTCCATGGCTCGGAACGCCTAATACCGGTTTTTGGGGACTCATCATCGTATTCGTGTGGCAGACCGCAGGTTATATGATGGTTATCTACATCGCGTCTCTCGCCGGCATTCCGAAAGATTTGATCGAGGCGGCCAAGATTGACGGCGCGCGTCCTTACCAGCTGTTTAAAAGCGTTTACGTGCCCCTGATCATGCCGGCTATCACGATTTGCCTGTTCCTTACAACCTCCAACGCGTTCAAAATGTTCGACCTCAACCTGTCGCTGACCAAAGGCGGACCGGGAACCTCGACGCAGTCGCTGGCCTATAACATTTATTCGGAAGCGCTGATTAACAACCGTTACGGGCTGGGAACCGCCAAAGCGCTGCTGTTCTTCGCCGCCGTTTCGATCATCACGGTTACGCAGGTTATCATTACCAAGCGCAAGGAGGTATCCGCATAATGAAAGTCAGCACATACAAGTCCAACACCTTCATACTCGAAATTTTCGCTGTCCTGCTTGCGGTCCTGTTTCTGGCGCCCTTCTATCTGGTGCTGACGAACTCGGTGAAGACCTTGAAGGAAATTTTGCTGGACGCCGCCTCGTTTCCTCAGCTTTTTCATTGGAGCAACTACAGCGATGTGTGGAAAGTGATCGATTTCCCGCAGGCATTTATGAACTCTCTGCAAATTACAGCGTTCAGCGTAGTGTTCATCGTCCTGTTCAGCTCTATGGCCGCCTACCAAATCGTAAGAAGACCTTCGAAGTTCAACTCTTTTGTCTTCCTGCTGCTCATCTCGGCCATGATCATTCCGTTTCAATCGCTGATGCTCCAGCTTGTACGGGTTACCAGTCTGCTTGAGCTGCGCGGGGAACTATACGGGATCGTCGCCTGTTATCTCGGTTTCGGCATGCCGCTGTCGGTCTTCCTGTTCCATGGCTTCATCAAAACCGTACCCCTTGAGCTGGAAGAAGCTGCCCGGGTGGACGGCTCCAATCCGTACGGCGTCTTTTTCCGGATCGTCTTTCCGCTGCTGATGCCTATTATGGTTACCGTTGTTATCCTGAACACGCTGTGGATTTGGAACGACTACCTTCTGCCTGTGCTGATTATCGGGGGCAATAAGGATTTAACCACGCTGCCTCTTGCCGTCACCAAATTTTTCGGGCAATATACTAAGAAATGGGATCTTGCCCTGGCGGGTCTGATTATGGCTATCACCCCGATCCTGCTGTTCTTCCTCATTCTGCAGAAATATATCGTAGAGGGGGTAACCGCCGGTTCCGTAAAAGGCTGACATGCCGACAACAATATCCACCTTTTCAGACAAAATATTAAGTGTTGGCCCGCGTCACATTGCATTACGATCATGTTGTAAGCACTTACAAATTACAGGGAGGCAGAAAAATGAAGAAACGGTTCGCATTTCTAATCGCAATCGTTTGCGTCCTTATTATTGCGGGTTGCGGCAACGGGGGGAACAACAATTCCGCCGCCGAGGGCACGAACAGCGGCACATCAGGGACCGCGGCTCCTGCGGCATCAGAAGCGCCTAAGAAAGATGTAACGATCAAAGTGTTCCAGTTCAAGGTGGAGATCGCCGAACAGCTCAATGCGCTTGCCGAAGAGTATGAGAAGGAAACCGGAGTTAAAGTTCAAGTGGAAACCCATGGCGGCGGCGAAGACTACGGCGCGCTGCTGAAGGCCGAAATCGCTTCCGGTTCCGAGCCTGAAATCTTCAACAACGGCGGTTTCGCCGCACTTGTCCCTTATATGGACCGGGCAACCGACCTGTCGGACCAGCCTTGGGTAAGCAGTTTGATCGATACTTCCAAGATTCCTACAACCGTGGACGGCAAGCTGTACGGCCTGCCGATGAACGTGGAAGGCTATGGTCTGATCTACAACAAGGACCTGTTCGCCAAGGCGGGTATCACCGAAGAACCGAAGACGCTGCCGCAGCTCAAAGATGCGGCCCAAAAGCTGAAAGCCGCCGGCATCACCCCTTTTGAAGCAACTAATGAATGGTGGTCGCTCGGTATTCACCTTGTGAATGTGGCGATGGCCAATCAGCCCGATCCGGCTGCGTACATCGAGGATTTGAAAGCGGGCAAACAAACGATCAAAGGCAATGAAGTGTTCAAGCAATGGCTGGATCTTGTGGACGTTATCTTCAACAACGCCCAAGACAATAAAGTGACTACCGACTATGCGACCCAAGTCGCCGATTTCGCCTCAGGCAAAGCGGCCATGATGCTGCAAGGCAACTGGACGCAAGGCGACATCGACAAGATTGATCCTGCACTGAAGCTCGGTCTGCTGCCGCTTCCGATTAACGACAAGGAAGGTCACATCTACGTCGGCGTGCCGAACAACTGGATCGTGAATAACAAATCGGCTCATCCGGAAGAAGCGAAAGCGTTCCTGAGCTGGATGGTCACCTCGGAAACCGGCAAGAAATATTTGACCAAAGATTTTAAATTCATTCCGGCTCTGTCCAACATTCCGACCACCGCTGAAGATATCGGCCAAGTTGCCGTAGCGGTGCAGGAACAATCGAAGACTGCTCTGAGCTGGAACTGGGACAGATTCCCGGATGGCGTGACGCAAGGCTTCGGCGCCGCAATGCAGGAGTATCTGGGCGGCCAAATTAATCGCGATCAGCTGCTTGATAAGCTGGATAAAGCTGTTCAAGACATCGTAAAACAATAATAAGGCCCGTAGGCCTCATCAATAATTGGCGAGCCTCCTAGCAGCAGCCGTTCAGGATAAAGATCTGAACAGCCGGCTAAGGAGGCTCGCTTTATGATATGCCGGCTTATCCTGTTTTGCTTAGGCCGGTTCAATGAACCAAGCCTATAAGAGAGCTTATGCCCGTATCCAAATCATAGGTAATGTATATACTCACCCTCGCTAATTACATCTTTACGTAAATATAATCCTTTCTCGAAAAAATAAATCGAGTCATTCCCCCTTCATTTATACGAATATACCTAAGTCTAAACACCTATTTTTTAACAAACTAATGCATTGATTTAATAAAATGATTCATTTGTCTCATATGAATTCCGATAATAATAATGTATTCATTACCAAAGAAGGGAGGACTATTGCTCTATTTCAGTTAAAAGTAAACGAAATCAAATGAAGACTGGTGGGGTGTTTGGCAAGTGAGAAAAAAGAATAGCACTTTGAAAAAGAGTCTCATGGTAATGCTGATCGTATGCATGAGTTTAGCTTCATTCGGCCAAGCTTTTGCGGCTAACGTCAATTCGGGCAAAGCAAGCGATACAGCGGGCCACTGGGCGGAAAGCACTCTTAAAGAGTGGCAGCAGCAGGGTTTAATTGCTGGATACCAAGACGGATCGCTTAAGCCGGATCACAAAATTACCCGCGCAGAGTTTACAGCACTGATTAACAAATCCTTCGGCTATACCAATACAGCGGCCATCTCGTACAAAGACGTTAAGGAAGCGGATTGGTATTATAACGATGTTGCCAAGGCTGCGGCCGCGGGATACATAACGGGCTATACGGATAAGACTTTTAAGCCGAATAAGCCTCTTACCCGCGAGGAACTGGCAGTTATTGTTTCCTCTCTGCTGCAGCTGAACGAATCATCTTCTCCTGTCTCATTTACAGATACCCAAGCTAGCCGTGCGTGGAGTATCGGTAAAATTTCAGCCGTGGTTGAAGCTGGACTTATGCAAGGATACAGCGGGAAGTTCAGACCGTTGCAGACCGCTACAAGAGCTGAAGCGGTTGTCGTGCTGGACCGTGCGCTTAAAATGCGTGCAGCCAATAAAACCGTTGTTTACGATAAGGCCGGAACTTACGGTCCGGAGACTGGGGTCACAACAATCACCGGCTCCGTATATCTCAAAGCGCCGGACATTGTTCTCAGAAATACCGTAATTAACGGCAATCTGATTATCGGCGAAGAAGTAGGCAAAGGCGACATCACCTTGAAGAATGTCACAGTTAAAGGAACGACTACGATTAACGGCGGCGGGAAGAACAGTATCCATGTGGATGACTCTGTGCTGGTAACCGTAATCGTGAACAAACAGGATGGAAGCATCCGCATTGTCACCGAGGGCTCCGGCTCTGTCCAGCAGATTACGCTTCAATCCGGTGCGCTTCTGGAGGAGGGTCCCGGCAGTGGTGACGGCTTCGGGCAGGTCAACCTTTCCGCACTGATACCGGCGAATGCTCAGGTTGGTTTGGCGGGAACCTTTGAGACAGTGGATGTGTTTGCCGCCTCTATCCAGGTCAATCTGACCGCAGGCTCCATTCAAAATCTGCAGGTGGGTGCCTCCGCTTCGAATACAGGCATCGATATCGCTGCAGGAGCCAGCGTTAATACGCTGATTCTGAATGCTCCCGTCAGAGTTACCGGACAGGGTTCAATCGGCACAGCCATTATTAATGTTTCGGGTTCAACCATCTCGCAGACTCCGGCCAATGTGGTTCGGGCCCCTAATGTAACAGTTGTCATTGGGATACCGATAGACCCAGGAAGCGGTAGCAGCAGCCCTGTCACGCAAACCGTTTACGGGTTTGAGGGTAGAATTACGGATGTGGATGATCAGCCGGTGGCCGATATGACCATTCATTTCCGCAGAGGCTTGGGAGTTACCTCAGGCGATATTGCCGCCACCGTCGTAACGGATACGTACGGCTATTATTTCGCCAACCTGGCTCCCGGCATCTATACCGGAGAACTGGTCAAACCCGGTTTCATTACGACTTATGTCGTGGGCGTTTCGCTAAGCGATTATAAGAATACGGGACAAGACGCCACGGCCATCAGAATTCCGGCAGCCGACGAGATTCGAATCGTGCTCACCTGGAACGAACAGCCAGAGGATGAAGATTCTCACCTTGTCGGGCCAGCACCGAATAACAAGGTCTTCCATACATGGTACGCTGATAAGAAATATGGATACAACGGCGAACTCTACGCCGATCTGGATCATGATGATGTCGATTCCTACGGACCTGAAACGACTACAATCCGCAAGCGTGTGGACGGAACGTACACTTTCTATGTCCATAACTTTAGCGGTAACGGACCGGGTGGAGCTGATACCTTATCCGCTTCGGGCGCCAAGGTAGAAATCTATAATGGTTCCAATGCGACACCGGTCAAGACTTATCACATTCCGGCGGGAAGCGGCAAAGAAATTTATTGGAATGTATTTAATATGACGGTAAACGGCGGCAGTTTGACCTTCGAGGACAAGAACGAACTAACGGATACTGCACCTCGCGCCAATGAAGATATTGATGATGCTACACCGGCACCTGATAGTGTCAATGTAGAGAATAATCCCGGAGCGACCGATATTGTAACGGTAGGCGGCCTTTCTGCTGGAGAAGTCGTCAATGTATACGATCATGATTACAACCTTATCGCGCAATCCGCTCCTGTTCAGGCGGGCTCTGACAGCATAAAGTTGAGTAATCTGAATCTTGGAACAGGTAGCAGCACTATTTATGTTTCAATAACCCGTCCTGTCCTGGGAGAGAGCCCTCGTTTACCGGTGACTGTACTGGGAGAAGCGGAGTATGCGGAACTAAAAACAACGGTTGCCGCCGCTTTTGCCGACCATGAGGTACCTGTCACTTTAGCGGTTTACCAAGATGTCTATTTGGCAGATCCGGAAGTGCTCCTTCCTTCGGACTTACAGGTGAAAGTCATCGGTCTGGAGCCGGTCTCCACGGTCAGTGACGATGTCTACCTGAATAACGACAGCAGCAAGGTGTATCTGAACGGATATAATGGAACTCTTGAACCCGTTCAATACAAGGTCACGCTGGAACTTAGACGCGGTTTCTCCTCTGTGACGAAAGAGCTCGTTTTGACCGTTCCTACGGTGTACTCCGCTTTGAACGGCAGCATTGCCGTCGCCCGCGAACGGAACGAAGAACTCAATGATACCGAATTACAGGCTGCCATTGAGCATGCCGAACTTGTTAGAGATAATCAGCAATCCACACTGGAAGAATACTTGAATGCGTTGGATGACTTGAATAAGGCGCTGCAGCTCGCAGAACTATAAGTTAACTAACTTCAAGCAAAAGGGGTGACAATTCCTCTTTTCAGCCCTTTCAGCTTCCCCTCAGGGAAGCCGGAAGGGCTTCTTTTATATTCGTTTAACAGAACCTAATTCTAAAAAGAAGCTTCTCATAAGTTCATTGAACTTATGAGAGGCTCAGATTGGCGAGCCTCCTGGCAAGCAGCCGTTCAGAATAAAGATCTGAACAGCCGGCTAAGGAGGCTCGCTTTATGATATGTTGGGTCAATCTCTTTTGCCGCGGCTCTTTCTGCCGTATACTCCATAGAGCGTAATGGCGGACATCATCATCAGGACTACGGAATACACCAGGGTCAATGCCTGAGTATCGGCCAGCGCCTGCGCATCGGTGCTGTTTTTAATAACAATGCCCAGCGGCTGATATAACGGGTGGTACAGGAATACCGTAAGATCGTAATCCGCCAATATGCCATTGAAATTAAGCGCCAGAACAGCCAAGGCAGACGGAAGAATAATCGGCAGCAGCACTCTTCTGAACGAATAGAAAGAACGGGCCCCCAAATTTTTAGCGGCGTCCTCCAAATTGCTGTCAATACTGAAAAAAGAGGCTTTCACCATCCTGAGCGTAAACGGAATATGAACAATTACATAAGCGATAAGCAGCATCCATACGGTGCCCAGCAGCACGGTATTGCCCAAAATCGGCTTGGGTGTGTCAAAGGTAACAATCAGGCCGATGGCGATCAGCGTGGAGGGCAGCATCCAGGGAATCAGCAAAGCGTATTCCAGCGTCCGGCTCCAGACATTATTAAACTTATGCAATATTCGAGAAGCCATCAATGATAGCGCCACTACGGCCAGTGAAGCCGCCGCCGCATAACAAATGCTAACCAAATACGGCTTAAACGCGGTCATACTGGAAAAAACGGTGATATAGTTGTCCATTGTAAATACGCCGGGAGACAGCGTGGCTGTGGAAATACTCTGGGCATCGGTAAATGAAAACAAAATAATGAGCACGACGGGAATGGTATAAATGACAAACAAGAAATACGCGGTGGTATGAACCAGCACATTGCATAATCTGTTGTTGATTTTTTGCTTAACCAGCGCGGATTTCACCTTGGATACCGACATGAAATTCCCATTTTTTTCAAACCGGATCATCAAGGTCAGAAGCAACAGCGTGGCCAGTCCCAAGACAAGGGCCAGAAGAGCCGCCAGATCCTTTGAAGTTACACTTCTTGCGAAGGTAAGAATCATGGGCGTAATGGTCTGAAATTCGGAACCTCCCAAAATCAGCGGCGCCGATGTCGCTCCAAGCCCGGTGAGAAAAAGCAGAATGGTCAGCGCAAAAATCGTCGGCTTCAGCACCGGCAGTACGACGCGCCTCAGGATATAAAAGGTGGAGGCCCCCATATTTTTCGCCGCTTCTACGGTTTGGAAATCCAACTTGCGGAGCGCGTTGGTCAAAAAGATGACATGGTTGGAGGTGCAAGCAAAGGTCATGACAAACAGCACCGCCCCGTATCCGTGAAACCAGTTGACATTAAAAGCATGAAACAGATGGGACAGAACCCTGGTAATAAAGCCGGATTCTCCGTAAATGAACTTATAGCCCGATACCAGGACAACGCCGCTGTATACCAGTGTGGTGAAATAACCGAGCCGCAGTATTTTGGCGCCTTTAATCTCAAAATACTCCGTAACCAGAACGAGAAAGATGCCGACCATATTAACCGTGACAACCAGTGATAAGGCAAGGATGAAGCTGTTGTACAGACTTTTCATCGCCCGGTCGGAGGAGATTAATTTTTGCACCGCATTCAGCGAAAATGAACCGCCGCCAAAAAAAATCTCGTAATAGACATTAAGGTTGGGATAAATCAGAAAAGCGACGATAAACCATCCAAGAAAAGCATACATGAGCCAGGCAGCGATAGGGATCGACGACAAGGCGGATCTGATTTTAGGCATATTCGTTTGTAGTCCCCTTTCGCCTAATACTGCAAAATATCCTTGACATTGAGATAAACCTCAACTTCGTCTCCTGCCGAACGGCAGTTCAGGCTATTTGCAATTTCCACGCTTTTCAGCATGCCGTATCCGTCGGTTTCAATCGTATATTTGGTGTATATACCGTAAAATTCCTGCTCCACAATTCTGCCTTTGACCACAACCGCTGTTTCATCGCTCGAAAAAGGGTACAGGCTGACTTTTTCATTACGGATATAAACGTTCTTCCCCGGATCTGCCCAAGTCTTCAATGGCCCTGCGGCAAGCGCGGGGTCCAACAAATTGCTGCTTCCGATGAAGTTGCATACGAACTCGGTCGCGGAATGGTTATAAATCTCTTGCGGCGTCCCTACCTGCTCGGCAACACCCTTATGAAACACCGCGATCCGGTCCGAAAGAGTCAAGGCTTCTTCCTGGTCATGCGTAACGTAAATCGTGGTGATGCCAAACTTTTTTTGCAGACTCTTCAGCTCGTTGCGCAGCTGCACCCGAAGCTTTGCGTCAAGATTGGATAAAGGCTCGTCCAGAGCCAAGATGCTCGGCTTCAGCACAAGCGCTCTGGCAATGGCCACCCGCTGCTGCTGTCCGCCGGACAATTCGGACACCTTCTTAAAGAGCTGTTCTTCGCTTAAATCGACCTTTTGCGCGATATCGCGAACTTCTTCATCCAAGCGGGCAGAAGGGATTTTTTTTACCCTGAGTCCAAAAGCGATATTCTCATAAACGTTCAAAGTGGGAAACAGCGCGTAGCTCTGAAACACCATGCTGATCCCTCTCTTTTCGATTGGAACATTGGTGATGTCCCGGTCGTTCAGCAAAATTTGCCCGTCCGACGGGTTGATAAAACCGACCAGACTGCGAAGAATGGTAGTCTTGCCACAGCCGGACGGACCCAGAAATGTAAAAAACTCGCCCTCCCTGATCTGCAGGTTCAGGTTTGGGATAACTGATTGCTCTCCGAACTGAATATGAATATCTTTGAATGTAATCATGCGTTTATTTCAATACTTCCAGCTCGATTTTCTCAGCCCAATTGTCAATATTCTGGGCGATAAAGGCCCAATCCATCGTCTGCGTTTTAATGGAGGCGTACAGTTTTTTCACGTCTTCATTGGCCTGTTCCGCAGCTTTGGCGTTGGCAGGCATCGCGTTAAACTCTTTCGCGAATTCGCCCTGCGTCTCGGCGCTTCCCAGCCAGTTGATGAAACGTTCCGCCGTTTCCCGTTTCTTCGTCCCTTTTATGATTGCCGTTTGTTCGACAATGACCGGAACGCCGATCTCCGGTAAAACAATGCCGGATTTAACGCCGTACTGCTTCTCTTTGGATGCCAATACGCCCGATACCAACGCACCGATCGGTGTTTGGCCGCCGGCCAGCTTGGAGTAGAAATCTTCGCCCTCCACGGCGGGGACGCCGTTATCATAGAACTTCTTGATTTGTTCCCAGCCTTCATCCGAAATGCCGTATTCTCCGCTTGGGTCCTGATAACGCGTCAGAATGCCCGCTACGACGATCCGCGGTGTAACTTGTCCCAGCAGGGTAGGCGCTTCGTACAAGCCCTTGTATTCCGCTTTGTTCCACAGATCGGTCCATTCCTTAGGCGCGGTTTCCGTCGTGAATTTCTCGGGATTATAGACCAGCAGAATAGCCTGCTTCACCAAGCTGTGGTAGTAGCCATCGGGATCATTCAATCCCTTTTCGATCTCTCCCACCCACTCCGGGGTAAAGGGTTCTAGCACATCGTTCTGAGTCAGGATTTCATACAACATGGAGTTCAAGCCATATGCCACGTCGGCGATGGGATTGTTCTTCTCCGCGATCAGGCGATTGGTCAGATCGGCGCCGCCCGCACCCACAATCTCAATATCGAATCCGGCAGCCTTGGCCTTATCGATCAGCCATTCTCCCCTGCCGTCCGAATTGGAGTTGGTATAAACGATCAGTTTTTCATTAACGGGCTCCTGGCTGGTCTGCGGCTCAGCTTGTCCAGTGGATGCTTCCGGTGAGGCAGCCCCTTGATTGGCGGAAGAATTTCCATTCCCGCAAGCGGCAAGCAAAAAACACAGCGTTAAAATCAACAGAAGATTAAACGTTTGCTTCATAATATTAAAAACCCCTTGTTTTTTATTGTAGTTCTTGTTTTATCTCCGAATTTCAACCTCTGCAGTTACAGGAAAATGATCGGAGGGGTAGTGTCTGTCAAAGCTGTCAGTTACCGTTCGCATCGACACAACCTTGACCTGTTCACTGACCAGGATGTAGTCGATCTCCTTCATTTCCGCCCACGGCATGTTGTAGTCAAAATTTGAAAAAGTGCCTTCAGGACCGTATGGAATTCCTTCTGAAACCCACTTGGCATCCCGCAAAAATCCGCTTAATTTCCGGTAGCATCGTTCTTCCCTGCCTGCATTAAAATCGCCTGTTATCATAACCGGAGCATCCGGGACATACGAGCCTATCCAGTCGGTAATCAATCTCGCCCCTTGAAAACGGGCTTCTTCGCTGATATGGTCCAAGTGCGTGTTCAGGAAGACGAGAACCTGTCCAGTTCTCTTGTCCCGCAATCTTGCCCAGGTGCATATACGGGGGCAGTCCGCCCCCCACGATATTGAGGGTTCCCCTGGAGATAAGGAAAGCCAAAACGTTCCTCCGGCTTCCTTCTCGAAAATATCCTTGCGATAGAATATAGGGCAATGTTCGCCGCTTAGCCCTCCATCGCGGCCTTCGCCCTCATAGCGGTAGCCGGAGAGTGCGGCCAATTCGGTCATTTGATTTCCGCAAACCTCCTGCAGACCGATGATATCCCAAGAATAGTAATGGAGCATTCCCAGAAGATTGCTCTTGCGAAATTCCCAGCGGTTTCTCCGATCCTCGGGATTGTCAAAGCGGATATTAAACGAGGCGACACGGTAACGGACCGGGGGTAAAGCAGGAATCTGCTCTGTTGTCTCTTTCTCTGAAAATCGTACATGCTGCAAACCCTGATTCTCCTCCTTCATTGCCAAATTGCCTATCAAATTTATTTTGAGGGCAGAGTATCAAATGTAATGTCGAATATTGTTTATGCAAGATTAATTAATTTTTTTACATTTTTGCAAGGATGAACCGTTCCAAAGCAATCCCGCAGGTCAGACCTGCGGCAAACTCGTAACCTTCACCCGTTAACACGATGCGCTTCCAAGCACAAAAAAGAGGCCGTCCCACCAAGCATCGCTTGGCAAAACAGTCTCTTTTTGTCCTTAGTCGCCGGCAGGGGTTTAAGCTTGCGGCAAATCCCATTTTCCTTCAATGATACTGTCACTTAAAGACCGCCGGCCGTTCGGCTTCTCAAGGCTGCGAAAATTTTCGTCCAAGACATCGGCCTGCCCCTGGTATCCAATCGGTATCAGCAGATGTACATCATAATCATCCGGCACATTCAGGGCAGTACGGGCCTTCTCCTTATCGAAGCTGGCAATGGCGCGGGTGGACAAGCCGAGTAGCGAGGCTTGAAGCGCTATCGCCTGCCAGGCGGCACCGGTGTCGAACGCATGGTACGGGTTGGGCTGGCCATCTTCCCACAGCTTGTAGGAAGCAAGACCAATAATGGCTGGCGCCTGATCAGCCCACACCCGGTTGCTTGGGAAGATCAATTCCCGGAAGGTTTGCAGCTCCTCCTCCGTGTTGGCCAGGATGAAACGCCAGGGCTGTCCGTTTCTGGCGGACGGAGCCCAGCGCGCGGCCTCCAGCACAGTCAGCAGATCCTCTTCGCTAACATTCTGGCCGGAGAACGAACGAGGAGACCAGCGGTTTACAAACAACGGATTGATCGAATGATCGGCTTGGCGATTGGCTTTTACTTCTTCAGAAAGCTCCTGGGTCGGATTAAACGTTTGTTGACTCATTTTGGCATCAACCTCTCATCGTATATTTTTCTTTTTTTATTAGGGCGTGTCTGAAAACTAGATATTGCTTCAAAAGCGTAACCGTAGCATAATTTTACAAGAATGAAATCACGAGGGGATTGTAAAAAGATGCTAAGACGCCACGAAATTAAGGACCAGACTGGGAACGAATACAAGATCTATTGCCACCCGAAAACACGGGAGAAGGTAGACCCTCAAAACCCAATCGAGTGATGCTTAATGGAATGCTTTGGAAAGTCAAAACAGGGGCTCCTTGGCGTGATTTGCCTGAACGTTTTGGCCCTTGGAAAACCGTGTATTCCCGATTCCGTTTATGGAGCAACGATGACCTTTTTCAAAAGGTGTTTGAGTCCTTGACCAGCGATGCGGACTTGCAGGATGTCTCACTGGACAGCACCTCCTGTAAAGTTCACCAGCACGCAGCAGGGGCTAAAAAGGGGCCGAAAACGCCGAAACCAACCAGGAAATCGGACTTTCCCGAGGGGGACGCAATACCAAAATCCACGCCGTAGTGGACGCGCTGGGTAATCCGGTTCGTCTGTTTCTAACGCCTGGAAACATCCATGACTGTACGGTAGCCATCGAAGTCCTCTCTGACGTAACGTTGTCTGGAAGCATGGTTTTAGCCGATAAAGCCTACGGAACCCAGAATATTCGAACGTATATTGAATCCCAAAACGCAACGTTCTGCATCCCGCCCAAGTCCAATGCGGCAGATCCTTGGGCATGTGATTTTCACCATTATAAAGAACGCCATGTTGTGGAATGTTTTTTCAACAAACTCAAACAATTCCGGGGGATTGCAACACGCTATGACAAGCTTTCCCGAAATTTTTTGAGCTTTGCCTTTTTGGCTTCTGCGATGATTTTGTTAAAGTAGCCCCATTAAGATTAGTTTTCAGACACGCCCTAGTGACCAGCAGCTTCGAGCTTCTTGATAGCTGTTTCTTCGTCTTCTACCACACCGAACTCGATCAACAGTTGTTCCAGTTCGTCCATTTCGATCGGAGTCGGGATCGTCAGCTTTTCGTTGTGCAGGATTTTGTCAGCCAGCTGCTTGTACTCTTGAGCTTGAGGATGATCCGGGTTGTATTGAGTAACCGTCATTCTTCTCAGCTCGGCATGTTGTACGACGTTGTCGCGAGGCACGAAGTGGATCATTTGCGTGTTCAGACGACGCGCAAGTTCCGTGATCAGCTCGTCTTCACGGTCGGTGTTACGGGAGTTACAGATCAGGCCGCCCAGACGAACGCCGCCGCTTTGAGCATATTTCAGGATACCGCGTGCGATGTTGTTCGCTGCGTACATAGCCATCATTTCACCGGAGCAGACGATATAAATCTCTTGTGCTTTGTTCTCGCGGATAGGCATTGCGAAACCGCCGCATACAACGTCACCCAGTACGTCGTAGGAGATGAAGTCCATGCCGTCATAAGCGCCTTGCTCTTCCAGGAAGTTGATGGAAGTGATGATCCCGCGGCCTGCGCAGCCTACGCCTGGTTCCGGACCGCCGGACTCCACGCAGAGGATGCCGCCAAAGCCGGTTGCGACTACGTCTTCGAGTTCAAGATCTTCTACCGAACCCAATTCAGCAGCCAGGTGAAGTACCGTTTGTTGAGCTTTCGTATTCAGGATCAGACGAGTGGAGTCGGCTTTAGGGTCGCAGCCTACGATCATGATTTTTTGATCAAAAGTCGTTGCCAGCTGAGCCAAAGTGTTCTGGGAAGTTGTGGATTTACCGATACCGCCTTTACCGTAGAATGCGATTTGTCTTGGTTTCTTACTCATGATTAATTATCCCTTCGATATATTCATATTTTCAAAATAGGAACCGTACTTCACACTTTCAAGGATAACTTCCTGTATTCCGCCTTTGCGGACCAGGGGCAGTATGCCTGCTTTGTTCAGCGCCGCGCGAGGCGCGTCGCCGATACCGGAGCTGAGGAGAATCCGGCAATCGCTAAGGATTGAGGTAATCTCTTGAAGCGTTTCGCCCTTGTCTCCGTTGCAATCGGCTGTGCCGTGGCAGTACGCCTGTATCTTCCGGATCCCGATGAATTTCACTTCGGTTCCGTCGGTATCGAAAATCATGAATTCCGTCGCATGGCCAAAATGCTGGTTGACCTTGTCTCCGCCTCTGGAAGCAACCGCGACTCTTGTCTTCTTGTTCTCATCAAGAATCGTCCGGCGGTTCTCCTTCGCGATCAGGCGCTGACGGATTTTGCTATCGAGCTCCTGCTGGAACTGTTCTCTTGCATCCAGGTCGATAACCGGATCGGCTTCCATCGTTTCCAGTTGAAAATCCTGGTTACGGTCCTGGCCGAGCAGCCCAACCGCGTCGGCGCGGCATTGGCGGCAGTGGCGCATCAGCTTCGTTCCGCCCTCGCTCAGCTGCTCTTGCAACTGGTTCAGTTCTCTTGGACGAGGAGCCTTGCGTCCGTCCTTCTCATACTGGCTGCCAGGAGCGATAATCAGCGGCGTTACATTGTGAAGCGTCGCGCCGAGCTCCTTAACTTTCTTTGATACTTCAACCAGATGCTTGTCGTTGACCCCCGGAATCATAATCGAGTTGACTTTGACGAGAATGCCTCGCTTCGCCAGTTCCTCCACGCCTTGAAGCTGACGGCTGATCAGCAGAGCGGCGGCTTCTCTTCCTTCGTAACGCACTCCTTCATCAAATACCCAAGGATAAATCTCTTTACCGACATCCGGGTCGATGGCGTTAATCGTTATCGTTACATGCCCGATCCCGAGTTCAACGATTCGATCGATGTGCCGGTACAGCGTAAGTCCGTTGGTGCTGAGACAGGTCATCACACCTTGGACATGCTTCTTGACTCTCGCAAAGGTATCGAAAGTCTTATCCGCATTTGCAAGCGGATCGCCTGGACCGGCTATGCCGACCACCGACAGCTGCATGAGCTGTGCTGCCACACCTTTTACTTTCCGCTCCGCTTGTTCCGGAGTGAGCACCTCACTGACAACCCCAGGTCTGCTTTCGTTCACGCAGTCGAATTTACGGTTGCAGTAGTTGCATTGGATGTTGCAGGCGGGAGCTACCGGGATATGCATCCGGGCAAAAAACCGATGGGCTTCCTCGCTGTAGCAAGGGTGGCGACTGATATCGTCCTCTGCTGCACTTGATGAACACAACGTCGACTCCAGCTTCATTTTTCCCACCTCCTTAAAATAACGACGAAAAGGCATTCTCCCAAAGGAAAATGCCTCCATTCGTATGGTCGGTATATCTCTAATTCCCATCTTAAACATATAATCCCTATATGTCAACTATGTATTTATCAGAGCGTGCGTTAAAGCCATAAAATACGCCAGAAAAAAAAGGCCCTGTATTCGAAAATATAGAACCTTTACGAGAACATCGTTTTTAAGTGAAAACATATTCTCCTTCGCCAATCCGAATGGTTTTCCCTTTCAGCCTTACAGAATCCGTTTCAAAAATCACCTGTTTGAACCCGTTCTCGTCCCCTTTTACGAAATCAAAAAACTTATCGCCAATCTTAAGGGTGGCTGAACGGTCTTCCGGCTCCAAGGCAGTTAGTCCGAATAACCTCCCCCAATGCTCGGCGGCAGCTGCCGGATCGGAGACATGGAATACCGCCCGCTTGATTTCCGCATTACCAGCAGGATGAGGCTGAATGATGCCGGATGCCGTTAAGCGCTCCAATCTTTCCGCATCCGTCCCTTTCCATTGAATGATAAACGGATAGACCAGTCCGCCAAAATCACCGTCAATGGTCATCATCCGCCACTCGATTAATCTGCCCGTGTTGTCCAGACGCTTACCGTCCATGATAGGAGAAAGCTTTAAGCCTGCCGCTTTCAAAGAAGCGGCCATTTCTTCAATATCATCGGTCCGAATAACGAATCTGCTCAATACTTCATGCTCCGGTAATACGTCAACCGCATCTTTCACCACACGGTTATGTTCCGTCGCCTTCGCTAATTCAAGATTCTCAATACCCAGAAACTCGATATAGGTTAACCCAAAATAGCTTAAGCTGTTATAGGTTCCCCACTCTGTATGCGAGCCTCCCTTGAAGGCAACTAAACCATGTTCCCGAAAGATTTCAACCGGGTGCTCCAAATCATTGACATAATGAACAAGATGATCCCAATTTTTCGATGCCATGGCTATTTCGCCCCTAACTCGGTTGTCCGCTTTACAGCCGCCAAGACGCTTCTTTGCAGGCCGGCCGCGAAATCACTGTTGTTCAGTTCGTACAGGCCATGAATGCCTACACCGCCGGGAGAGTTATTAATATCAAGCAGCTGTCTTGGATGCAGTCCGGTCTGTTTCAGCATGGCGACAGCTCCAATACAATTTTCCAGCGCAACATTCCATGCTTGTTCCCGGGGCAATCCGGCGAGCACACCGGCATCCGCAAGCGATTCAATAAAATAATAAATGTAATTCGGTCCAGCCACACCATATCCGGTAAAGATATCAATGAGGGATTCATCCAGATACTGCACTTTGCCGAATCCCAGCAAGAACTCCTCCACCTGATCTGGATTGGCGTAGGCATTCAAGGCAACCCCGCTATAACCGTAACCCGTATCGGTCAACGTATTTGGAATGACCCGGATAATAGGGCGTTCGGCTCCAAAAAAGCCGGCCAGCTTCTCCATCGTCACACCTGCCACAATCGAAACGATTGCGGCGGTTGGTGCGGCGAATTCCCGTACAGCTTCTCCTAATGCAGCCAAATTGTCCTGCGGCCGGACAGCAATCACAATCAAGGCTGCTTCAGCCAGAAATTTCTCTTGAGAGCTGTCCGTGTTCACTCCATAAGTTTGGCTTAAAAACTGAAGACGCGCCTCATTGATATCCGTTACGCTAATTCGGTCCGCGGATATCGTTTGATTGGTTACAACGGCGCGGATAATGGCCTCAGCCATTTGTCCGCCGCCGATAAAGTGAATCTGCTTGTTGATCAACCCATCCACTTCCTTACTTATTGGTTTTCCACGCTTCGGGAAGAATGAATCCGTCGTATTTCTCTATTCCCGTGATATATTCTTCAAACTCCGGCGACTCATAGGCGGCTTTCAAGTCTTTGGCCCATTGAGTATTTTCATCTTTCTTGTTGATGGATACGATGATTCTGTGCTGCATTGGCGTATTTTCTATTTTCAATGCGTCTGTAATCTTTTTGCCGGCGTTTGCAATGTAGTTTCCGTTAACGACTCCATAATCCACATCTTCCAGCGATACGAGGATTTGGGCAGGGTCCAGAATTTTAATATCAATTTTATACTTGTCCGGCTCCATGCTGTTAATGTTAAAGTCCTCCACACCTGCACCTTCTTTAATCTTTACCCACCCAAGTTCTTCCAGAATCCGAAGCGCACGTTCCTGGTTAACCGGATCATTGGGGACAGCAACGGTAGTGCCGTCTTTTACATCATCGAGTGTAGTGTGCTTAACGGAGTAGAGACCTTGCGGCGCACCCGGCACATAGGCGATTCCCACCATGTCCGCGCCGATTTCTTTGTTAATCGCTTCCATATACGCCGTGCTTTGGAATATGCTCGCGTCAATGGAGCCTTCTTTCATGGCTGGGTTTACCTGCATGTTTTGAGAGAAAGTCTTAATGTCAACCTTGTAGCCCTTTTTCTCTAAAATCGGCAGAATCGATTGGCGAAACTGCTCTTCGTACGTTCCCACGCCAAATCCAACGGTAATCTCTTTCTTTTCTTCCGGCGCAGCCCCTGAATTCGAGCCTTTATCGGCATTTTGGCCGCAAGCCGTCAGCAGCGTTACCATCCCAACCAAAAGAACGAGCAATAACTTTTTCATACTCTTGTCTCCTTTTCAAAAACAGATTTTTTAAACTGCTCCAGAGCTTCATCGGTTACATTAAGCGGGATTGCACAGTTGGGAGCGAGAATAAAAGGCTGGTCCTTCATCAAGCTCAAGGCTTCCCCAGCCTGCTGCTTAATTTCAGCAATGTCATTTACCGCAAACAAAGCATGATCGACGCCGCCTACCTTGGTTGCCGTTAACGCCGCATCCAGGTCCGGATTTCCTTCGGCCTTGGTGTCCCAGCTGATGCCGTCGATCCGGTAATCGTTAAATCTTTCAGGCTGGGCATGGGCTCCGCAAGTGTGCAGGACATTTTTCCCGTAGCTCGCAGCCTCAAGTACTATGGAATCATAGGGTCTCGAAAATTCATTAAACATCGCTTCACTGAACAAGCCCGGATGAGCTGTACCCGTCACCGCATAAAACAGTCCGTCCGATCCCGCATGCTGAAGCTCTTTTACATAATCGGCCAAGGTTAATGAAATGACATGTAACGCATGATGCGCCGCCGCTCTGTGCTCGGTAAACAACGATTCCAAGGTGACAGGATTTTCAATGCCAAACACCGTTTTGGTCACATAAGCAGATCGGCCCACAATAAACAGCAGCACGGTTAAAGGTGAAAAGACGGTTTGAATCAAAGGGGTATCCGGCAGCCCTTGACGAATCATTCGCACCGCTTCCAATTGTTCCAATAACGGGGTTGAATCCGCGGCTTTCTTCACATCAAGATCCCAAAGATTAGCCCCCGCTGGAACAGCGGTTGTTTCCTGTCTGGGAAATACGGTTTGATAGTCATGAAAATCATACTGATTTCCCCAAGCTTCAGCCAGATAGGTTGCTCTAGGGTTAATTTTGACCCAATCCCAATCATATTTCTTGGTAAAAGCAATCGTCGTTTCCGCCAAATCGTCCGCATTTTGTTCCTTGTCGATGAAATGACGCCAGCCGCTGACAATCGGACGGTCCGCCCTTTCCCCGGATAGTATGGCGTTAAAGCGGTCTTGTTTGCTCCATTCACTCACCTGTCGTTTTCCTCCCCTTAAAGTTCTTTATTAATAGCGGCGAATCTTTCTCGCCAAATTGTTGCCTAAAGATTGGATACCCTGGACAAAAATAATCAGGATAGCTACAGTGGCAAATACGACAACCGTGTCAAATCGCTGGTATCCATATACGATCGCCAAGTCTCCGACTCCGCCGCCGCCAACCGTTCCCGCCATCGCGGTCGCGCCAATCAAGCCGATCGTCGCCGTCGTCAGGGACAGGATTAACGATCCGAAAGCCTCGGGCAACAAAAAATGCCAGATAACCTGAAACGGTGTAGCCCCCATCGCCTCTGCCGCTTCCATAATTCCCGGGTTGACTTCAAGCAGAGAGTTCTCTACCAAGCGCCCGATATAAGGCGAGATATAAATGATCAGCGGCACGATCGCTGCGCTTGTCCCAATTGAAGTCTGGACAATCACCCGGGTAAACGGAATAATGGCAACGAGCAGTATAATAAAAGGCAGGGAGCGGACAATGTTGATCACGGGATTGATCATGGTATACAGTATTTTGTTCTCCAAAATCCCGCCCGGACGGGTAACCACAAGAAAAATCCCGATAGGTATTCCAATTAAAGCCCCTACAAACAGGGACATCCCCACCATATAAATGGTATCAACAATCGCCTGCATAAACTGATCAGTTGTAACTGTAGTTGACAGCATGCTTTTCCACCTCCTCTACACCGACTCCACTGCTTTTTAAGAAAGACAAGGCTTTATCAACCTCGGCAGTCTCCCCTTTTAACTGAACAATCACCTTCCCGAGGGTCGTTTCTTGAATCTCAGTCATATTGGCAAATAAAATGTTGACCTGCACATCATAGGAACGAATCATTTGATACAGGATGGGCTCCGAAGCGGTTTGCCCGACAAATTCCAGTTTGTAAATGCCGCTGCCCGGTTCTGTTTTTATAGATTTTTGCACGCTGCTTGTGATGCTGTTTTGAATAACGGTCTTCACAAAATTTTGCGTGGTCGGATGCTGCGGATGTCCGAATACCTCCAGAACGCTTCCTTGCTCGATAATCCGTCCTTGCTCCATGACCGCCACCTTGTTGCAAATCTCCTGAATGACTGACATTTCATGGGTGATGATCATAACTGTGATATTGTATTCTGCATTGATTTTTTTCAAAAGCTGCAAAATAGAGCGCGTGGTCTGCGGGTCGAGCGCTGACGTCGCTTCATCGCAAAGGAGAATGGAGGGGTTCGAGGCAAGCGCTCTGGCAATTCCGACCCGCTGCTTCTGTCCGCCTGACAATTCACTCGGATAGCTGCCCGCTTTGTCGCCTAATCCAACAAACTCCAGCAGCTCCAGCACACGCTGGCGAATTTCGTCTTTATTCTTCTTCAACAAAATGAGGGGAATGGCCACGTTATCAAATACTTTTTTCGATTCGAGCAGGTTGAAATGCTGAAAGATCATGCCGATGTTTTTTTTGGCGGCACGCAGCTCTTTAACGCTGTATTTACCTAAATCATGCCCGTCCACAAAAACCTGTCCTTTCGTCGGTCTTTCCAAATAATTGACCAAACGAATCAGTGTACTCTTTCCCGCACCGCTATAGCCGATAACCCCAAATATATCGCCTTTCTCAACCTTTAGATTAATTTCCTTCAAGGCCTCATTCGAGATCCCTTTGCGGGTGTATGTTTTACCGACATCCTTTAATTCAATCATATACATTCCTCTCATTTCATTATCGGATTTGGGGCTAACCTTTCTCCTTCAGCTTCACCAACGCTTGCTCAGCCAATAATGCAAAATACTCAGCAGCCGGCAATAATGCGGCCTCATCTACATCGAAACGCGGATGATGCAGCGCATACGCAGGACCGGTTCCAATATTCACAAAAGCACCCGGTATCTTCTGCAGATACAATGAGAAGTCTTCACCTCCCATTTGCGGAGCGATATCATGCACCTCATACCCTGCCTGCTTCGCAATCTCTTTGGTAAAATCAGCCCAGTATCCGTCATTGATCGTTGCGGGCGGGCCTGGATACCAATGCAGCTTGGCCTCCGCCCCGGCTGCCGCAGCAATTCCTTCGATGATTTGCGTCATTTTGACCGGGATTGTGCGGCGAATCTCTTCATTATGCGTTCGGACGGTGCCCTCCAGTTCAACCATCTCCGGCAGTACATTCCAGGTGAAGCCGCCATTTATTCTAGTGACACTTAGAACAACCGGCTCCCCGGCGCTGTTCTGGCGGCTGACAATCGTCTGAAGCGCCGTAATGATTTGAGCCGCAGTTACGATGGAATCCACGCCATTCTCCGGAGTTGCGGCGTGAGCCCCGATACCTTTTACCGTAATTTCAAACCGGTCAACACCTGCGGTTAAAGCTCCGGTTCTCGTTCCGAATGATCCTGTGGGCAAGTCCGGCGAGTTATGAAGGCCAAATATGGCAGCTACTCCTTCAAGCCCTCCCGACGCCAGAACACTTTCGGCCCCGTGACCGGTCTCTTCCGCCGGCTGAAACAATACTCTAACCGTTCCGGGCAGTTCTGCTTCACGGGCTTTTAGCAAATATGCGGCGCCTAAAATGACAGCCGTGTGAAAATCATGACCGCATGCATGCATTTTCCCTGGAACCTCTGACGCAAAAGGCAATCCGGTCTGCTCTTCAATCGGGAGTGCGTCGATATCGCAGCGAATGGCTGCAATTGGCCCCGCCCCGCGTCCGATTTCTGCAATGAGCCCCGTTTTCAAAGGGAGGTTCAATATTCGAATATTGGCGTCCGTCAGCCATTTCCGCAGTTTTTCCGTCGTTTTAAACTCTTCATAAGATAATTCAGGCTCAAGGTGAAGGTTCCTGCGAACGTCAATCAGTTGACTGCCTAAAGCTTGTTCAATCTCATCCGGCTGTTTAGTGGACATGGAATTCCTCCTAAATGTTTACGGTATTATTTCGTTATGATTTTGGTTTCTGAAGCAGAGAAAAGGGCGGTGAGAGCTTGATCGAAGTCGCTTATAATATCATCCGCATCCTCCAGCCCGACCGACACGCGAATTAATCCATCCGTAATCCCAAATTTCATTCGCTCTTCCTGCGGAATGGAAGCATGAGTCATTGAGGCCGGGTGCTGTACTAAGGTTTCCGGATCGCCCAAGCTGAATGAAATCATCGCTAATTTCAGCGAGTTGATTAATTTTTTCCCTTCAATTAAGCCTCCCTTGACTTCAAAAGAAACAATCCCCCCCATACCCTTCATTTGCTGTTTGGCCAGCTCATGTTGAGGATGTGACGCCAAGCCCGGATAAAAGACTTTATCAATGAAAGGATGAGACTCAAGGTATTCGGCAATTTTCTGGGCGTTGCTGCAATGTCTTTCTACCCGCAAGGCCATGGTCTTCATTCCTCTTAAAATTAAGAATGCGTCCCAAGCATTCAAATTTTGCCCCAGATCGCCCATCAGTTTCTTTCTCATGAACTGGATGGTGTCTTTTTTCCCTACAATAAATCCAGCCAAGACATCCCCGTGACCATTAATATATTTAGTAGCGCTGTGTACCACTACATCCGCTCCAAGCTCCAAAGGCTTCTGCAAGCAAGGGCTCATAAAGGTGTTATCGACAATGACGGGGAGCTGATACGATTTGCAGACTTCCGAGATTTTTCTGATATCAAGAATGGTCAATCTTGGATTAGAAGGAGTTTCGATATACACTGCTTTTGTATTTGGCTTAATCGTCTTAATCATTGAATCTGGGTCAGTACAATCGATAAAATCAAATTGTATGCCAAACCTTGGCGCCAAAGAAGTCAGGAAGTTATAGGTACCGCCATACACATCCTTGGTCACCAGGACATGATCGCCATGCTTCAAGAAGCCGAGAAGAGCAATGGAGATGGCCGCCATTCCGCTGGAAACTCCTAAAGCATCTTCTCCGCCTTCCAGTGCCGCTATCTTCATCTCCAATGTGCGGGAAGTAGGGTTTCCGTATCTGCCGTAATAAACGCCTTCTTCCTCGCCAGCTACAACGGCCGCCGCTGTTTCCGCATCAGGGAAAGCATAGGCGACTGCAGGTATGATGCTTTGAGAGATGGCGCCCGTGTGAGGGTCCGGAAACTGGCTTTCATGAATAATCTTCGTGTCCATACTCCATTCTGTCTTCATATCAAACTCAATCCTCTCTGTTTGCTTGAATTCCTTGGATTCTCTCTAGTGCGGCGGATAAGCTGCTTAATATATGATCCTGCATCGCTTTTTCCGCCCCGTCTTCGTTTCTGTCGGCTATCATTTGCAAGATAAAGTTATGTTCTTCATCCGCCTGCGTGTTCCAATCACCATGCAGAGAAACGAACCGGCAATAGCGAAGCGCGTGATCTCTTAGATGATTCAAGATTTTCACAAAGGTCTTGAGATCACTCATTTCAGATAAATAATCATGGAATTCAAAGCCATAGGATACAAAATCCTGACTCTTGCCTGACCGAAAGGATTGTTTAATATTTTCAATCATAGCCGTTAAATTTTGGATATCTTGATCCGTGGCATTTTTGGCCGCACTCTTGGCAATATACCCTTCCAGCATGCTGCGGATCAGAAATATTTCTTTAACCTCTTCCACTGTTACTGAAGCCACTCTCAACCTGCCATTCGGCTGCCGAACGAGAAACTCCTCATTCTCCAACCTTTGAATAGCCTCTCTTAGTGGAGTGCGGCTTACTCCGAGCAAAGCTGCCAAATTCTCTTCATGTACAACTTGGTCAGGCTTTAGCTCGCTATCAATAATTTTTTGTTTTAATGCAAAATAAGTATTATCCTTCGATAGCCTGCGTGTTCTCATAACAGAACTGTCCATAAATCCATCTCCTAGTCAATAATCTGCTAGTTCCCGCTACAGAAGTATAATTGTATAATTGTATACAATTATTTAATTAGATTCCCGAGCCCCATTCCTCTCGGCTTGTGAGCACAATTTAAACCTTTCATCGTTCGCTCATCCCGTAGATTTAGCCTTATCATACATACAGAAAACGAAATTGTCTACAATTTTATGTTATTTTTAATCACATTATAATGTTTATTGTCGAAAAAAGTAGAACGATTGTTAAAAAGATCACTGCAAAATGTTATGTTTCATGACATGTCGCTCACCTTAGAAAAGTATATTCATGTTGGTACAACGAAAAGGCCTCCCAGGGAATCCTGAGAGGCCTCGAAAAATATTGATTTGGTTAAACGGTGTTTCCGCTCACGGAAACCCTTGATGTATAAGGCTTTATGAGCCTAATTACATCATGCCGCCCATCTTTCCAGCATTTTTATCAGTGTTTATTTGAGTTTGTTACCATTCGAAAATTAGTGGTCATGGATATGTTCCGATGGAATGTTCATATTTACGTTTGACCTTTATTTGTGATTTTCGTGATTTTAATGTGATTTTTAATCGGTGACGTGATTTTTTAAATAGGGATTGGTAACTCTGTGATAAACCACGCATACCCACTTTTGCTCTTTAAGAGATTCATGCTCCGGAGTGGTAGTCAGTGTAGTCAAACTTGAATGTTCTTCTGGCTAGTAGACAAGCAACTATATAATTATAACACCCTTTTAATGGTTTAACTGTTAAGGGGAAATATCAAAATTTATAGTACATTTTTCCTTTTACTGATAAAATGTGTTCATTGACTATCTAGGAGGAATTAATAGAAAGATGTTCAAGTCAAAAAGGTCCTTAGTTGCAATGGGTTTTCTCCTATTGATCGAAATCGCAATATTCTCTGGAATACCTTTTAGTGAAGCTCTGGCGGTTAACTTTTTCTTGTTGACACTTTTCTTCTTTGTTGCCTGGCTTGTTGGATTAATAAAGCCATCCCTTGTACTCCGTTGGGGCGATTCTTCAAGGAAAACCCGAAAGATTGTCTCATTATATTGCTTAGGGTCAACCGTCCTTTCCTTTATTTTGTTTATTTCTATGGCAGCTACAACTAAATCTCCTCTTGAACAAGTTTTTGATGAGCAGCAGGCTCGAAATAATGATAACGTCCTCGCTACCTCTGTAATTACATATGATGCTGCCAAGAACGTGGAAAGGACTCCATCAATATCCGCCAACTCCACCAAATTTATTGAAGCACAGGTGGTTTCCGTAACCGCTGGAGATACGTTCACGGTAAAGCTTAAAAACGGGTCAAAAGAAAAGGTCCGGCTGATTCTGGTCGACACACCAGAGACCAAACACCCGGACAAGCCGGTTCAACCTTTCGGTCCCGAAGCAAGTACCTTTACGACAAAGCTTCTAACAGGCAAAACGGTTAAACTGGAACTCGATGTATCTGAACGAGATAAATATGGCCGGCTGTTCGCCTACGCCTACCTCGGAGATAGGATGGTTAATGAGCTGTTGCTGGAGAAAGGTTATGCAAGGGTAGCCGTCTTTCCGCCGAATGTGAAGTATGTTGATCAGTTCCGGGCGATTCAGAAGAAAGCTCAGGAGACGACGCTAGGGATCTGGAGCATTGAGGATTATGCGACTGACTCGGGGTTTAACGATAACGTCGTTGTTGCGAAAGCTTCGCCCAAGGCAATCGGTACGGCCAAACCTTCACCAATGCCTGCTGCTACGGCTAAACCTTCTACTAAGCCGGTAACCACAAAGCCGTCTATTGAAGCGGTTTACTACAAAAATTGCACCGCTGTGCGAGCGGCCGGCGCAGATCCTCTCTACAAAGGTGATCCAGGTTATCGAAGCGCGCTTGATCGAGATGGAGACGGTATCGCTTGTGAAACCAGCTCTTCTTCAAGTTCTTCCACAGATTCGGGCTCTGAACAAACAATCACCGAGCCACAAACCGATAATGTCTATTACAAGAATTGCACTGCTGTAAGGAATGCGGGGGCTGCTCCGATTTATGCTGGCGAACCTGGTTACTCCCGTAAACTTGATCGTGATGGTGACGGAGTGGCTTGTGAAAAATAATTCATTAAGGGTGGGGAAAGTTATATGAGAAAAATAACTATTTCACTAATTAGCATTTCTTTGTTGTTAATTCTATTTCCTATTTCAATTAATGCTGCTCCTCAAAGCGCTACAGATATTCTAAAGAAGAAGTATCCTAGTGAAGTAATACAAATCATTAAAACGACGGATCTTAATTACGATAAAAAAAGTGAAAGTATCATTCTCACTAAATCGGGGAATCTCTTTTTAGTTAATTCTAAAGGTGTAATTGTTCTCATTAACACTGGAATTATAAGTGACGAGGGATTGGATGATCCAAGCATTCAAGTATTTTCTGCATCGAAAGCGGAGAAACATATAGCCGTCGCCTTTAATTACTTTCCCTCGAACACACAACTATACGTTTACCGGCTAAAAAACGGAACATTACAAAAATGTCTGGGATTAATGGGGGATCAAGGTGTTGAGATCGATAATAAGGGAAGAATTCATCAATACTGGAAGAAATATCGTAACGAAGGTGGCTGGGATTTAGCGGAAGGAATTTTCACATGGAATGCTAAAACCAATAAATATAAGGCTGCAGGTCAATATGTCATTAAATAAGGATAGCTCCCAGGGAAACTCTGGGGGCTATCTTATGTACTGAGGCTTCCAATTTCTGGTACCCATATCCATTCCGGCAACCTGAGCTTTATCTACTGGATGTGCTGGTTTATGGCTACCACGACACCGACAGTAGGGGCGGTCCCCAAACTGGTCGAACATATTAATGGTAATCTCCCCGCTGTCTTTCTTCGACCCCGCGAGGGCTTAAAAATCAGTCCTCATTCCTGCTAGTCTATCTCCGGCTTGCCACGGCGCTCCTGCTACCGTTAATCATCCAGTATGCCTGAGCGATGCTCTAGCAAGATGAATCGACTGAGCCACAACCCACCTTCTACCTTTTCATGATGTCCTTTCTCCTTATCTTCTGGGCCGCTTCTGTCTGCCCGGCTCATCCCTCTCCTATGCTTCCAGGATTACAGCAGTTTCCGGCGGCGCGCCGGGCTGCCACGGATGTATCGTTCGTCGGCAAGTTCCTGTAGTATAATGCTACATAGAATCTAGACAGCAAAAAAGGAGATTCTTAGTTGTGCCAACATCAAGACGAACATTCACGCCGGAAGAAAAAGCACGAATTGTACTGGAGATTCTAAGAGAAGAAAAGTCCATTTCGCAGCTGGCTTCGGAAGAAGGAATCCATCCCAATGTGTTAAATCGCTGGAAGAATGAAGCGACTCAAAATCTGGCTCAGCTCTTTGTAGACGACCGGAAAGGGATCACGAAGATGAAAAAAGAATACGAGCAGCAGATCGAAGACCTCTACGCCGAAGTGGGTAAACTGACCACCCAATTGTCGTGGCTCAAAAAAAAATCTGGCCGATAATCTCAGCCGTGCCGAACGGTTGCTCCTCGTCGAGTATGGGAACGCTGAACTTTCCATTCAAACGCAGGCGGACTTGCTCAGCCTGAATCGTTCCAGCCTGTATTACAAGCCGGTCCCTCCCTCCCCGGAGGAAATTCGCCTCAAGCACCGGATTGACGAGCTTTACACCCGCCATTCGTTTATGGGTTACCGGACGATTGCGGCCATCATGAACCGGGAAGGGGATGCTATTCATCCCAACACCGTACGGCGGTATATGCGGGAAATGGGGATCATGGCGATCTTCCCCGGTCCTAACCTGAGTAAGCGAGACCTACAGCACCGGATCTACCCGTACCTGCTGCGTAAGCTGCCGATTACAGCGCCGGATCAGGTCTGGAGTGTCGATATTACCTATATCCGCATGAAACAGGGCTGGATGTATCTGTATGCCGTCATGGACTGGTATTCGCGCTTCATTGTGGACTGGCAACTGGATCAAAGTCTGGAAATTGACTTTGTCCTGGAAACCATGAAACGCGCCTTGGCCCGTCGTGTTCCGTCCATCGTGAACAGCGACCAGGGCAGCCACTTCACCAGTCCCAAGTACATTGATCTGCTCAAGGAAAAGGAGATTCGGATCAGCATGGACGGGAAGGGCCGAGCGACAGACAATATTGTCATTGAGCGCTTTTGGCGCAGCCTAAAGTACAACGAAATTTACATCAACGAGTATGGCAGTCCAAGAGAGACCCGGCAGGGTGTAGGAGGATATATCCATTTGCATAATCACTACCTGCCTCATCAGTCCCTGCAAAACCATACGCCGGCTGCTGTGTATAACCAGGAGGTCATGCTTTCATCCACATAGGAATAAGGTGAAGGGAACTTTGTTCCCCTCCCGCGCCTTCGCTTGGGCCTTGTCCTCCACCTACAACAGCTCTACTTTTCACTTTGCACTTTTTTTCACACCTTAAATATATTCAAATCTCTGTCTTGACATCTTGTAGCACCATATAGCGACGCCCGGATGCGGTCGTCGTGGATACCCTTGACCTCGATTTTTCGCTGCGTGATTTTTCCGCCTTACTCGATATACACAATTTCCACAACTTGGTTTGGTCGAGTTTCCATAATATTCGCCTCCAGAATGAGAACATTTGTTTGTATTATATGTGAACACTCGTTCTTTATTCAACAAGAAAATAGCCCCTGCATTGTTGCAGAGGCCTCGACCGGTTCTTTCCGGCTTGAATTTCAACTAATCTTTATATTTTTCTAGTACATCTTTCTTAAGTTTATCATATTGTTGATCCGATTCTTGTAGTTTCGCTTCGGCTTTGTCATTTCCGGTTACATTAAATTTTCCTTGCTCCAAAGCATTTATCCAATACCCGCCAAGTCTGTCACTGTAGACTAAATACAAAATATACTCCTCGCCAGGCACCATTGGAACGTAACCTTCGTAGTTTATTCTAGTGCTTCCCTTACTGTCTTCTAAAACATAAGAAGGCTCAAATACAACGATTTCAGAACCAATATCCTTTTTAGATGATCCCTTGTAGACTTTCTTCACTGTTACTTTTGTTTCTGTTCTACCGGTAGGTCCCCAATTAAAGTTTTCGATTACATTTTTACTATCATCAGTTGCAATTACTCTTACGACAGCATCGGACTGAGCTTCTGCATCAACCGCATTGGCAAAAATCGCATGGTTGGCTTCAATATTACCCACGCGCACAGGTACGTTGCTTTGATTATAGTGATTTGAGTATACGTAACCGCCAGTAATTACTAAAGCTAAAGCAGTTGTTGCCAATATTATGGCCTTTTTCATATTAATACCCCCACTTGGTTCTCATATGTGCTATATCAATCTCCGTTGGAGTAGTAAGTGTATATCTTCCGGACTTCATCCAATGGCTTCCAGCATGTTCGGGAGAATTTTCAAAATGGTTCATCCCCAAAACATGCCCCACTTCATGTCCAGCATTCATCCATCTTTCAGATTGAGACCAGCTACTTGTCCAGCCAGCATCAAGTATAACTTGCGCCTGATCGTAGCTAGACCCATTTGTAACATCATCTGAATAAACCTGATCTACTCCGCCATACCAATTATAATTATAATATGATGTTTGGCCATAAGTTCCTCCGGGGAGTGCTTGATATCCCGCAAACACCTTCATTTTTGCCGAAGACTGAGTTCCAGCACTCCAACCTATTCCAGATGATATAGAATCCCACTGACTTCTTGCATTGTCTACGGCGCCATTTTGGCCGTATGAGGATACCGAAGTATCGTACCAATAGGAGATATTACTCGCTCCGCCCGAAATTGAGCCAATCTTAATGTGCGCCGTGCCCGTGTCTGCATATGCTATTGAGGACCCTATGCATAAAGCAGCCATTACCGAGGCAATTATTTTTTTTCTCAAACAGAATTCCCCCTCCAAAATATGTAATACATCTCTATATACATCATAAAAAACCAAAGGTTTCTCGTTTTAGGAAAAAAATTATATTTTTTTGCTTATTTGTAATAAGTATACAACGCTTAGCATAATGTCAATGGTTTCCAAGTCATCATAAAATGTCAAAAATCCCTCATTGACTTATTCAACAAGGGGATTTTTTAATGGGATACAGGAATTTCGGAATTCGAATTCGTTCCGAAGATAATATGTACCAGCGATCTTAACGCTCACCGGCGTCCACTTTTGGATTGGTCCTCCGTAGTCGACGATGCAGCCGGAAAGGTCGCCGCGGGTTTCGAAGACGGCGACGCGAGATTGAGTGAGGGCCGCTGCAAATAGGCTAGCATCAGTGGTAAGGACTTTGTATATGTAAAGAAGAGATTCCTAAGTATCTTGAAAAAGAATCTTTAGCCAAACTACTTGAGACTGCGAAAGAAAAAGGGCTGAAGAGGGATTTTGAAATCTTCACAGTATTAGCCTATAGCGGAATGCGGGCAGACGAGTTGTGCGCTTTGAAATGGAGTGATGTTGATTTCGAAGAAAATCGGATCTCGATTACGAAAACAACATATAGCCCCAGGAACAACCACATTTTATATAAGCTGCATCCACCAAAAACAAAAAACTCCATCCGCACAATTGAAATGGACGAAGAAGTAATGTCAATCTTAAAAAAGTATCGGACATGGCAGAATGAATTTAGAATGAGGCATAAAGATATCTACCATGAAGGCGGGTTTGTTTTTGCGACTGTGAACAAGCACAAAGGGTATCCGGAACTCGTCAAGCAAATTGATATTAGGATTGATCGGCTGCTTAAGTTATCTGGATTAAATCAAGAACTGACCCCTCACTCGCTTCGACACACCCACACCTCTCTTTTAGCTGAATCCGGAGTAAGTCTGGAGCAAATAATGGATAGGCTCGGTCATGGGGATGACGAAGTGACAAAGCTTATTTATCTTCACGTCACAAAGCCAAGAAAAAAGAGGCTTCCCACAAGTTCAGTGAACTAATGAGAAGCCTTCGTTAAATAATTGTTGAATTGTTGCACATGGCACGCGTTGAACTCCTTGTGGGGCAAGGGTTTACGCGTACTTATTACATCATGCCGCCCATTCCACCCATACCGCCCATGTCAGGAGCGCCGGCTTTTTCAGGCTCCGGCTTGTCGGCGATAACGGCTTCGGTGGTCAGGAACAGGCCGGCTACGGATGCAGCATGCTGCAGCGCGGAGCGAGTTACCTTCGCAGGATCGACGATACCGGCTTCGATCATGTTAACCCACTCATCGGTAGCGGCGTTGTAGCCAATGCCGATCTCTTCCTTCTTCAGACGTTCAACGATAACGGAGCCTTCTTGGCCTGCGTTCGCAGCGATCGTGCGGATCGGCTCTTCCAGGGAGCGGAGCACGATGTTCACGCCGGTCTTCTCGTCGCCTGTCGCTTGAACAGCGGCTACGGCAGCATATACGTTAACCAGGGCTGTACCACCGCCGGATACGATACCTTCTTCAACCGCAGCGCGGGTAGCGTTCAGGGCGTCTTCAATGCGCAGCTTGCGCTCTTTCAGCTCGGTTTCGGTAGCAGCGCCGACTTTCACAACGGCTACGCCGCCAGACAGCTTCGCCAGACGCTCTTGCAGCTTCTCCTTGTCGAACTCGGAAGTGGTTTCTTCCAGTTGGGCGCGGATTTGGCTGACGCGGGCTTGAATGTCTTCCTTCGCGCCGCTTCCGTCAACGATTGTCGTGTTCTCTTTGGTTACGCGCACTTGACGGGCGTTACCCAGCTGCTCAACCGTCGCGCTCTTCAGGTCCAGGCCGAGCTTCTCGGTGATGACTTGGCCGCCGGTCAGAGCGGCAATGTCCTGCAGCATCGCTTCGCGGCGGTCGCCAAAGCCAGGAGCTTTAACGGCAACAGCGTTAAACGTTCCGCGCAGTTTATTTACGATCAGCATCGCTTGAGCTTCGCCTTCGATGTCTTCGGCGATAATAACAAGCGGTCTAGCTTGTTGTACGATTTTTTCAAGCAGCGGCAGGATTTCTTGCGTGCTGCTGATTTTTTTGTCGGTGATGAGGATGTAAGGGTTATCCAGCACAGCTTCCATTTTGTCCGTATCGGTAATCATATACGGGGAGATGTAGCCGCGGTCGAACTGCATGCCTTCCACCACTTCAAGCTCGGTCAGGAAGCCGCGGGATTCTTCAACGGTGATAACGCCGTCGTTCCCCACTTTTTCCATAGCTTCCGCGATCAGTTGGCCTACTTCGTCGTCAGCTGCGGAGATAGCCGCAACTTGGGCGATGGATTGTTTGTTCTCGATCGGTTTGGAGATCTTTTTCAGTTCTTCCACTGCGGCGCGAACCGCTTTGTCGATACCTTTGCGCAGACCGATTGGGCTGGCACCGGCAGTTACGTTCTTTAGACCTTCGCGGATCAGCGCTTGAGCCAGAACGGTTGCAGTCGTCGTGCCGTCACCGGCTACGTCGTTCGTCTTGGTGGCAACTTCTTTAACCAGTTGAGCGCCCATGTTCTCGAACGCGTCTTCCAGCTCGATTTCCTTGGCGATTGTAACGCCGTCGTTCGTAATCAGCGGGCTGCCGAATTTCTTCTCCAGCACCACGTTGCGGCCTTTCGGTCCGAGCGTTACCTTAACCGCGTTTGCCAAAGCGTCTACCCCGCGCAGCATCGCGCGGCGGGCGTCTTCACTGAACTTGATATCTTTTGCCATTATCAAAATACCTCCCTATGAATTGTAAGTATCGGTATTAAAGTCTTATGAGCGCCTTCGGGAATTAACCCAGAATCGCGTGAATGTCGCTTTCTTTCATAATCAAATAATCTTTGCCTTCATACTTGATTTCAGTTCCCGCATACTTCGAGAAAATCACGCGGTCGCCTTCCTTCACTTCCAGCGGTACGCGAACTCCGTCTTTCAGAGCGCCGCTGCCTACGGCCACGACTTTGCCTTCCTGCGGTTTCTCCTTGGCCGAGTCCGGAAGCACGATGCCGAACGAAGTCGTTTCCTCCTGAGGGGTAGGTTCTACCAGTACGCGTTCACCTAAAGGTTTGATCATGAAAAATAGCCTCCTTTGAAAATTATGTTGTTATGCTTGAACACAGGTTAGAAGAATGACGTTCCGAAAACAGCCTATCCGGGCGCATTCATGAAATATGAGAGTCGGCAGCCCCGGCTCCGCATATCCTTTCGCTCTGTTAGCACTCAACAGCCGGTAGTGCTAACAACAATTTTTATATTACTCAACTTGACTGCGGATTTCAAGTCCTTTTGCTCTTTTTTCTAGACGATTTTGGAAAAAGGCCGATCGGCACGGGTTGTCCAAGTCATACCCTCTTTCATTCTATCCATACCCAGTAAAAATATGCCTGCTTCCCTCGGCAAACCGTGAACCCTGGGCCGTCTTGCACATATACTCAGGCGTGATCGCCTGCGGTGTACCGGGCTTCCAGCGCCGCATCGGCGGCGAGCTGCTTGCGGTAAACAAACGCGGACAGAAATACACTGAATTCGTAGAGAACCAGCAAAGGTATGGTCACCAGGAAATCCGATATGAAATCGGGCGGCGTAATCACTACCGCAATGAAGACCAGCGCGAAATAGGCGTAACGCCGTACCTTGCGCAGCCGGAGCGGATTCAGAATCCGGAGTCTGGTCAGGAACATGACGATGAGGGGCAGCTCGAACAGCAGAGCCATCGGCAGCACCAGGCTGAACATGAAATTGAAATACTGCGCAATACCGTACGTCTCCTCAAGTCCCATATCACGCGTAACCGTGACGGTGAAGGAAAGAGCCATCGGAAATACGATATAGTAAGCAAAAAGGAGGCCCAGCACGAACAGAAGCAGCGCGTACGGCACGTACCGCAGGGCGGCGCTCCGTTCCACCGGCCGCAGGCCGGGACTGACGAATGCCCATAGCTGATAGACGATGAACGGCAGAGTTACGATAAGCGATACGGCCATGGCAATCTTCATGTACATGCCGATGCCGTCCCAGAACGAGAAGGCGTGCAGCACAAAGCCCTGAGCCGTATCGGCTGCGATCAGGTATTCGTAGACGGGCTTCGCGCAGAACAGTCCGCCCGCCAGTCCGATGACGAATACGATGAGGATGTATATAATTCTTTTGCGCAGCTCCGTAAGATGCTCAACCACCGTCATGGCTCCGGATTGCAAAGGCATGTTCCTCCCCCTCCTGCCGTGTAGGCAACATTCCCAGCGCAGCGTCTTTTTGCTGCAAACCTGACTTCGTATCATACCCGGATAGTGCGCAGCAGGAGTCTCCCTCAAAAAAGAGACGCCCCGTAAAGTCCGGGGACTTAAGGGCGCCTCCGCTTGTAGTCTTATTATTTAACCTTGCGGATGTTATTCCGGTAAACGCTTCTCCAGGGAAACAGGAGCATTCTGCGCAGCAGCCGGTGCAGGAGCTTCGCTCTTGTCCGCCGGCTCGGCGTCGGCAATAATATCACGGGTCCCTTCCTTAAACTCACGGAAGGTTCTCCCGACAGCACGGCCCAGTTCGGGCAGCTTATTCGGACCAAAGAGCAGCAAAGCCAGAATGACGAGCAGTATGATCCCCGGCGCTCCAATGCCGTTCAACATGTTCATTCCTCCTTGTCGCATGTTCCGTTCATGATACCGTTTTCGACATAACTATAATACCATAATTTATATCACACATGCATCTGTAATCTGTGTCGAAAGTCTAACGGAGACAGTTGTCTGAGGAAGAAAGCTCGATTAGCATAAGGGCCGCCGCAGAGCATTACTGCCGATATTGTCCGGTCACCATCAGCAGCGCCTCCGGCAGTTGATCCATAATGGCGGCCAAATGTTCATGCACGCCCTTCGGAGTGCCCGGAAGATTGACGATCAGCGTCCGGCCGCGAATGCCGCTGATGCCGCGGAACAGCATGGCGGTGCGGTTCTTCTGCATGACCGTGCTGCGCATCGCCTCCGGCAGCCCCGGCACTTCCCGTTCAATAACGCGGCGCGTAGCTTCCGGCGTAACGTCACGAATCGCCAGCTCGGTCCCTCCCGTCGTCAGCACCAGATCAGCCTGAAAATAATCGGTCAATTCGATCAGCGCCGCAATGATCTCATCCAATTCATCGGGTACAATCCGGTATTCTACGATTTCCCCTCCGAGTTCCTCCTCAACCAGCTCGCGGATGACCTGGGCGCTCGTATCCTCCCGCTCGCCCCGGGCCCCCTTGTCGCTGGCCGTCAGGATTGCTGTCTTCCACGCCATAGGTTCTCCTTCCTCTCTACACTCGTTATGTAATGATACGTAAAACTACGCTTCTTCGCGGGCATAATCGCCGTTCTTGCCGCCGGTCTTGGACGCAAGCAGCGTCGGACCGATCACCATATCTTTTTGCAGAGCCTTGCACATGTCATACACCGTCAGTGCTGCGGCGGAAACAGCGGTCAGCGCCTCCATCTCCACACCCGTCTTGCCGGTGGTCTTGACTGTCGCTTCTATATATAGTTCATCTGTGCTGTTGTCCGAAAAGTGAATATCGATGCCCGTCAAAGGCAGCGGATGGCACATCGGTATCCAGTCGGCCGTCTTCTTGGCGGCCATGATGCCCGCGACCTGGGCCACGGCAAGCACATCGCCTTTGCCGATTGAGCCGGCTTTGATGGCGCTCAGCGTTTCCGGCGCCATCCGCACCATGCTCTGCGCGGTTGCCATACGCTTGGTCACTTCCTTATCGCTTACATCGACCATGCGGGCTCTTCCCTGCCCGTTGAAATGAGTCAGCTCCATCTTTGTCAATCCCCTTTCTTTCGGCAGTGCAGCATTCCTTGCTCGGTAATCAGCATGTCCATGTAAGCGTCATGAACATCCATAGGCACCACAGGCAGCACCTGCGCGCCGTATGCGAGGCCGACCCAGACGGTGTTCTCCCTCGTTCCTGAAGCGGAGGCTCGTTCGAACCGGTCCCACAGCCGGTCATAATACCCCCGGCCGTAACCCAGCCTTCCTCCCCTGGGATCGAAAGCCAGGCCCGGGACAAAGACCACCGACGGGCCGTCTTCTTCCCCAATCGCCAGGGAAGTCTCCGCGGGCTCGGGAATGCCATACGCTCCCTGAGCCAGCTCGTTCCATGACTCCACCCTGTGCAGCGACAGCTCTCCGGAATCGGCATGGACACGGGGAAGAATTACCTTACGCCCTTCCGCCCAGCACCACTCGATCAGAGGGCGCGTATCCAGCTCGGAGCGGAACGGAACGTAGAACATAAGCGATTTTGCACCGGTTTCCTCCAGCCACTTCCATGCATGTCGGCACGCGAGTGAGGACCACTCCCCTCTCCGCAGCGGATGTATTCCATCGCGGATAGCGGCAGCGCGGCTGCGCAGCTCACGCTTGCAGGCGGCAAGCTGCAAATCCCCGTCTGTCACTCTTTTGCCTCCTTTATAAGTCTTACTCTAATCCTTGGCTAACCAAGATATATAAATTTCCGCCGAAAGCCCGTGCCTTACGCGGCAAGCAGCGGAATAAATGTCTAACATTGCAGGGTAATTCATTATCTTCAGTTTACCACTCTTACTTTAATTTCGCCAAGATAACCCCGGAACCCTTCGACCTCGCGCAAAAAAGTCTTTTCATGTAAACTATATTTAGGAATAAAGGTCCAATAAGCGGCACTGAGCCAACGCCGCTGGTGACTTATAGGGTGGAGGATTCATCAACATGCTTCTTCAAGCGACAGGTATTACGAAATTATACGGCATCCAGCCCGTGCTCGAAGGCATTAACCTGCAGGTAAACGAGCGGGAACGGGTCGGACTCGTCGGCGTCAACGGAGCCGGGAAGTCTACCCTGCTGAAAATACTGGCCGGGGAACTGTCCCATGACGGCGGTCATATTCATAAATCCAAGGAAACGACGGTGGGGTATCTGGCCCAGAACAGCGGGCTGCAATCGGAGCGGACTATTCACGAGGAAATGCTGTCCGTATTTGCTTCGCTCATCGAAGCCGAAGCGGAACTTCGGCAGTTGGAGCAGCAGATCGCCGATCCGGCCGCTGCGGAGGACGAGAAGCGTTACGGTGAGCTGCTGGAGCGCTACTCCCTGCGTTCGGACTGGTTCAAAGACCGGGGCGGATATGAAATGAACACGCGGATACGCAGCGTTCTGCACGGCATGGGATTCGGAGATTTTCCTCCGGATACACCGATCGCAACGCTCAGCGGCGGGCAGAAGACCCGCCTGGCTCTTGCCCGCATTCTGCTTCAGGCCCCGGATCTTCTGATGCTGGACGAACCGACCAACCATCTGGACATTGAGACGCTGACCTGGCTGGAGGATTATTTGCGGGGATATTCGGGAGGCATACTGGTCGTATCCCATGACCGTTACTTCCTTGACAGACTGGTCACGACCATTGTGGAAATCGAGCGGCATCAATCGCACCGGTACACAGGGAATTACAGCCGCTACGTGGATCTCAAGGCCGCCGAGTTCGAGAGCAGACTCAAGCAGTACGAGAAGCAGCAGGGCGAAATCGCCAAAATGGAGGAGTTCGTGCAGCGCAATATCGTGCGGGCCTCCACTACCAAGCGGGCGCAGAGCCGGCGCAAGGCGCTGGAAAAGATGGACCGGATTGACCGGCCGCTCGGCGAGCTGAAAAAAGCGAACTTTTCCTTTGAGCCGGATTTTCATTCCGGCAGGGAAGTGCTTCAGGTCAGGGAAGTCGCTGTGGCCTTCGGCGAGGGGGCGCCTTTGTTCAAAAATGCGTCCTTCGAGCTGCGCCGAGGAGATACGGCCGCCCTAATCGGCCCTAACGGCATCGGCAAGTCGACGCTGCTGCAGTGCCTGACCGGCACCCGGGAGCCCTCCGCAGGGAGCGTAAACTGGGGTACCAAGGTCAAAATCGGCTACTACGATCAGGAGCAGACCCGGCTGAATCCGCAGAACACTGTGCTGGAGGAGCTGTGGAGCGAATATCCGATGCTGGAGGAGGCGCGAATCCGGACGATTCTCGGCAACTTTCTGTTCAGCGGCGAGGACGTGCAGAAGAAAATCTCCGCGCTCAGCGGCGGCGAGAAAGCACGTGTATCGCTCTCCAAGCTGATGCTGCGGGGAGCGAATATGCTTATCCTCGACGAACCAACCAACCATCTTGATCTGGTCAGCCGAGAAGTGCTCGAATCGGCGCTGATTGATTTTGAAGGCACGCTGCTCTTCATCTCCCATGACCGTTATTTTCTGAACAAGATGGCGGAGCGCGTGCTGGAGCTTCATCCGGACGGAATTGACCAGTATCTCGGAAATTACGACGACTATATCGCAAAAAAAGGAGAACTGGAGGATCTGGCAAGCGAAGCTGCGGGGGGCACTCCCGCTTCTCCTCCGGCCAGCCTTGATAGGGAATTATCCGCTCCTGAAAAAGGAGGCGCCTCTTCGTACGAAGCCGATAAACAGGCCAAGCGCGAGGAACGCAGCCGCCAGCGGCGGCTGGCCGAACTGGAAGACGCCATTGCCGGACTGGAGGAAGAGATCGCGGTAATCGAAACGGAAATGACGAAGCCGGAGGTCTATCAGGACTACATGGTGCTTCAGGAGCATGAGCGGGACTTAAACGAAAAGAAACAGGCGCTTGCCGGATTTTTTAGCGAATGGGAAGTTCTTGCTGACGAATAATGGAAGAAAGAAGTCTAACATTCTTTTAACATTTTAGGATTTGGTCACACTCTATTATCCACAAGGTTGTCCCCAGATTTCGTGTATAACTGTTATTAAAAAAAGACCCTAGGGGTCTTTTTTTGCGCGTCAAACCGCCGTTTGTTGTGTCAAGCCTTTTTTATCCACGAGATTATCCACATTATCCACATATTTTACATCCGCCTGTGAAAAACTTACCCCCTGTTCCGGGCATTAAATAAACAGGCTTAAATGCTGCTTTTACACGATTTTTACACAGATCGGACAGAATATGTGGATAACCTTGTCCACAGCTTGACAAAAAATGTCTCTCTATGCGTTGCCTGCAAAAAAACGCATTTTCCCGCATGCTTTAAGCGGCGGGAAAGATGCGCTTCCGGTTTCTTGTAACGGCTTATTGTGAATCTCCGTCGGTTAAACTGCGGATGTTAGCGGCTCGGCGCTGCGGCAGGCCGGGACATGAAGATCTCCCAGCTTATACCTTATGCCTGGCGGCTAGGCGATTGCTTTATCATCTGCAGCAGCTCATCGTCGCTGACGGCTTTCTGACGGTCGGCCAGCGTCTTGAAAGATTCGTACAGCTCCTCCAGCTCGGCAGGCTGCAGGGTGATGCCATATTGTGCGGCCCGGTCCTTCAGCGCGTGCCGGCCGGAATGCTTGCCCAGGATAATCATGCTGCGCGGGATGCCAAGGCGCTCCGGGTCCATGATTTCATAGGTGCTGCGGTCTTTGAGCAGTCCGTCCTGATGGATGCCCGATTCATGCTGGAAGGCGTTCCGGCCCATGACCGGCTTGTTGTAGGCGAGCGGAAAATGCATCATCTCGCTAACCAGGCGCGACGTCTCATACAGCTTGTTCAGAGCCAGACCGGTCTTGGCATTCAGCGCATCTCCCCGGGTTTCCAGCGCCATCGCCAGTTCCTCCAAAGCGCAGTTGCCCGTCCGCTCGCCGATCCCATTAACGGTCACTTCGATCTGCGTCGCGCCGCCGGCGATTGCGGCAAGGCTGTTAGCGACGGCAAGGCCAAGATCGTTATGACAGTGGGCGCTGTAGCTGACCTTGTCGCCGCCCCTTGCGCCCTGCCGCACCCGCCGGAACATCTCGCCGTATTCATGAGGCAGAGCGTAGCCGACCGTATCCGGCAGATTGATGATCGTCGCCCCCTCCTCAATGACCGCCTCAACCATTTCAATCAGATCGTCGATGCCCGTACGCGCGGCGTCCATTGCCGTAAACTCCACCGTATCGCAGAATTGACGGGCATAAGCGGTCATTGCACGGGCAGCAGCCACTACCTCGGCCCGGCTCTTGCGCAGCTGATGGCGCAGATGAATATCGGATGAGGAAATAAACAAATGGATGCGCCGGAGCTCGGCGTCCTGGGTCGCCTGAACCGCCGCGTCAATATCGCCTCTGACAGCCCTGGCGAAGCCGCAGATTTCCACGTTCCGGATTTGGCGGGAAATCGTCTGGACCGCCGCAAAGTCTCCGGGGCTTGCGACCGGGAATCCCGGCTCCAGCACATCCACCCCAAGCTCGGCAAGCTTGCCTGCGAGCACGATTTTCTGCTCCGGCGTCAGGCTTGCTCCCGGCGCCTGTTCCCCGTCTCTGAGCGTTGTATCAAAAATATTTACCTTCCTGCTAGGATGCATTGTCATTTTAAAATTCCTCCCGATTTATAGGTTTGGGTGTTGTCTACATCTTTCGAAGAACGCAAAAACCCGCCGTCTCCTTCAAAGAGACGGCGGGCTTCCCCTCCGCGGTACCACTCTTCTTGACGCACCCTTAGCGAGGTATCTTTCCCTCGGCAGCGTCCAGCTCATCTTCCCCATAGCGCCGCTCCATTATACGAAGCGCCCCTGCGGGGAATGTCCGGTAACGGGGACGATCCGTAAGCCGCGTACCTCGCCGCTTGGCGCGCTGCCTGGATACCGGATCGGCCGTTCCCGGGTTCCAAATTCAGCGCGGCTGCAAGCCGCGGTCTTTCGCCGCTTCCGCTCCCGGGCGAGATTCAAAGGGGGATGACCGCTGCGTCGCACCGACCCGCAGCTCTCTGCCTTGCCATCCTTCTCTTCTACTGCTCCCGTTCATCGCGTTATCCTGTCTTTCTTGTTAACAAAAAAAGCCCGCCGTCTCATCAAGAGACGACAGGCTGTGCCTTCGCGGTACCACTCTTGTTGATATATCGTTCCGGCGCATAGGCGGCCTCTTCGACATATCCACTCTGCTGTCATGCGGTCCGGTAAAGAATAAAGGCTTCTTCCCTGTCCGAATGACCGTCCTTTCACGGGGACGATCCGTAACGGTGTACTTGTCACCAGCCGTGCACTGCCGGTTGACGCATGTGCTCCATAGCTTGACATGCATCTCTTTCCACCGTTCCGCTCCCGGACGAGTTCAGGATTCCTTCGGCTGCGTCGCACCGACCCGCAGCTCTCTTTACCCCGGAATAACCTTACTGCTTCCGATCATCACGTTTATCATTATGATTGTCACGATTATACGCGCGAATATTCCTTGCTGTCAATAGCCCTTAACCGACCAATCTTCCAGGGAAAAGCCGGGATCGGCTACCATGTCCAGCGGCGTTCCGCCGTCGCTTCTCCATTTCACATAGGCGGCTGCGCCGATCATCGCGGCGTTATCTGTGCAGTACACGGCCGGAGGAATGATCAGCTCAATGCCTTCACTTTCACAACGGGCAGCAAGCGCCTCGCGCAGCCCCCGGTTCGCGGCCACGCCGCCGCACAGCAGAAGCTGCCTCGCATCCGTGGCGCGGACGGCGCGGACGGCTTTTTCCACCAGCACCTCGACGACCGATTCCTGAAATCCGCGGGCGATAGCCGCCACATCGGGCTCCAGCCCTTTCATCCGGCTCTGGTTCACCAGATTCAGCACCGCCGACTTCAGGCCGCTCAGGCTGAAATCATAGGAATCCGGCTCCAGCCACACCCTCGGCAGCGCCGCCGCTTCCGCCGCTTCATGCGCCAGCTTGTCCACATGCGGCCCCCCGGGATATGGGAAACCGAGCGCCCGGGCTACCTTGTCGTAGGCTTCGCCGACCGCGTCGTCCCGCGTGCGCCCGATAATCCGGAAGCGCCCTTCCGCTTCCAGACTGACCAGCTCCGTATGTCCCCCGGAAGCTACGAGCGCCAGACATGGATACTTCAGCTCTTTCACCAGCCGGCTCGCATAGATATGTCCGGCGATATGATGCGTCCCGATCAGCGGCTTGTTCCAGGCCAGCGCCAGGGCTTTGGCGGCCACAACGCCGACCAGCAGAGCTCCGACCAGCCCCGGTCCCTGCGTTACCGCGACTGCGTCCAGCATATCCGGAGTGACCTCCGCCCGGGCAAGCGCTTCTTCAACGATAAGCGTAATGACCTCCACATGCTTGCGGGAGGCCACTTCAGGCACCACACCGCCGAAAGCGCGGTGGGTTTCGATCTGGCTGGAGATGATGTTCGACAGCACCTCATATCCGTCTTTTACGACAGCCGCCGACGTCTCGTCGCAGCTTGTCTCGATTGCCAATATATAGACAGGCTTTAGAGCGCCCGTTTCGTCCTTCATTCCAGTCCCACTCTTCCTTCCATAACCCCGTAATCCAGGTAAGACGGCAGTTCCGCCCACATAATCAGCGCATCCTCGCGGTTGTCGGAATAATATCCCTTGCGCAGGCCGGCAGGCCGGAAGCCCTTTTTGCGGTATAAATTTTGAGCGACTTCGTTGGATACCCGCACTTCCAGTGTGATCGATTTCATCCCGAGATAGGCGGCGGTCTTCATCAGCTCATCCAGCAGCCTTTCGCCCCATTTCCGCCCCCGGTACGCCTCAAGCAGCGCAATATTCGTCACATGCGCCTCGTCTACAATCGCCCACATTCCCGCGTAGCCGATGATGCGGCCATCAAACTCCATAACCATGTACCTGGCAAAATGATTATGCGTAAGCTCATTGCGGAAGGCCTCTCCTGTCCAGGGCATCGTGAAGGCTTCATGTTCGATCACGAGAATATCGGGGATATCTTCCACTTTCATCAACCGAAAGCCAAGAGCTTCTTCTTCCCGCCCTTTTGCCGGTTCAGCTTCCGTCATCTCGATTTCATGCCTCCTTTGCCGGCTTTGAGCAGATTCGCTTCCGCTTCCGCAAGCTGTGTATAATTGGGAACCAAGCCGTGTATATCGTCGATATCTCCGGACGCATGCCGCGCTTCTCCAAGAAATCCGACCCAGCGGCCTTCCAGTTCATAAGGCAAAACGCGCAGCTCGGAAGCGCCCTCCAGCGGCTTCAGTGATTCTTCGCTTCCATGAAGCGCCGTCTCGCCGACAAACCAGAGCCGTCGCGGGCTCTCCCCTAGCGCCTTCGCTTTCTTCAGACGCTCCGTAAGGGACTGCACCCAATCCGCCATGAGGCGTATCCGGTCCGGCGCAAGACGCTGCGGCGCACTCCCGCCGCCTGCGGCGAACAGAGCCGTATACGCCTGGCCGCGCCGCGCATCAAGCAGCGGAATAATCCAGTCCGGTCCGAAGCCGTCAGCGGACCGTTCATTCCCGGCGGCGGCTTCGTCCGGGCTTCCCGCGCCGGCGCTCCAGCCGCCCCAGGCCAGCGCCTGCAGCGTGGACACGCCGGCGACGGGCAGCTTCCAGCCCCACGCCAGCGACTTGGCCGCCGTGATGGCAATCCGGGTTCCCGTGTAGGAACCCGGCCCTACGCCGACGGAAATGCCGTCCAGCATTTCGCTTCCACCCGAAGCCCGCAGCGCCTCGCCGATCATCGGCAGAAGATGCACGGAATGGTTGCGCTCTCCCGACGCATTAATTTCATGCAGCACCCTGCCGCCCTCGGTCACCGCCACGCCGAGCGTTGCCGTCGCCGTATCCAGCGCCAAAAACCGCTTGCGCGGCTGTTCAATTACATTCGTCATGCTTGCTATAACCCCACTTCTGTATCAGACTGCGGCAGACGCCCTCATAAGGCTCTCCGGCCGCAGTTACTGTAATCACGCGTTCCTCGGGCCCGGTCGTCTCCAGGCGGATATGCAGATGCCGCTCGGGCATCAGGTCCGAAAGTAGGCTGCTCCATTCCACCAGGCAAACTCCCTGCCCATAGAAATATTCGTCCAAACCAAGCTCGTCAGCCTCAGGGGCGGACAGCCGGTACACATCCATATGGTAAAGCGGAATACGCCCCGCGTATTCCTTAATAATTGTGAACGTTGGACTGCTGACAATGCCCTGGACTCCCAAATGGCGGGCAAAGCTCTGCGAGAACGCCGTCTTGCCCGCGCCCAAATCGCCGTCGAGTCCGATGACCCAGCCCGGCGCGGCCGCAGCGGCCAGCTCCTCCGCCAATGCTTCGGTCTCCCGCAGGCTGCGGGAATGAAAGGTAAATACCGCTTCCGGATTATTTTCCAACTGCAACAACCATCCTTTGACAGAGCGGCGTATCCGCAGCTATCGTCCGAAATTTTGAATACTTTTTATTATATCGGTCCCGCAGCCTTACCGCAACACACCCGGCCCCCGCCACTCACTGCGCCGAAGAAATGCTCTCCCGTTCACTCCGCTTTACCGGGCGCTTTGCGGGCTTGGCATGGGAGAATAAACTGTGCAGAATCATACCCATAATAATGACGGCGATTCCGGTCCAAGAAACAAGCGACGGAGCGGGAGCAGACAGGATAAGCATCTCTCCAAGCAGAGCAAACAGCACCTCCAGAGATTGTGTGGCCTCCACCGCTGCAAGTCCCGTCATGCTGTGTCTGACCATATCGGTGGCCCGGAAGAACAGCACCGTCGCCACGATGCCCGATGAGAGCGCGATAATCAGGGATTGGACCATTTGCCCCCCGGAAGGAAGTCCGGAATCCGTCCAGCCAAACAGGGCGACCAGCAGCCAGAACGGCATACTGGCCAGCGTCATTCCAAGAATGCGCTGAAATACGTCGAGCCGGCCGCCGCAGAGCTCCATTGTCTTGCGGTTACCGAGCGGATAGGCGAAGGATGCGATAAGTACGGGCACGATGCCTAGCAGCACCTGCGAGGCCGACAGCTTCTGGGCATGCTCAAGCTGCAGCAGCGCGACGCCAACGAGAATGATCAGGGAGAGCCCGAGCCCGCGAAGCGGGATTTTGCCCCTTTCAGCCACGGTTCCTTGAGGCCCTTGGATTCGGGTTACGAAGAGCGGCGCCAGCAGGGAGCCGGAAATAATCGTAATCTGCCACGTTCCGGCCGTAAGCCAGCCCGGGGCGTAAGCCGCCGCAAAGGTAATCGGAGCGTAGAACAAGCCGAAACCGACCGTTCCCCACAGCAGCCAGGGCCAAGGTCTATTCGCCATCTCCCGCAGAAGCGGCTTCAGCCTGCGGCGTCCAGCCACAAGGGCCAGCAAAAAGGGTAGCGTGAACAAATACCGCAGCGAGGAGCTCCAGGCCCAGCTTCCTCCAGACAGCTCCATCCGGCGGTTTAATACGAAGGTGATGGCAAAAAACAGCGCCGAACAGACGCCAAACAGCAACGGTCTCAAATCATCAGCTCATTTCTTTATGACTTGTTTGTTCAGCCAGGACAACATAGTTTATCAAAATTATAACAGCATCGATATCTATGTCCATACCAAAAAACGCCTCCATCCTGCTGCCGCAGAGAATAGGAAGGCGTATTTTACGTTAATATGAGACTGATTTATTCACAGCCGTACTGCTTATTTTTGCTGCAGAAATCATTTTGTCAGAGTCTTGTCAATGCTTCTCCCTTTGCTCTTCCAGCCGGTCCACGCCAACTGTATGCACATCCGTCGGCCGCGAGCCGACTTGAACCGTCGCCATGCCGTTTGCCGCATCCACATGCTCAATCCATACGGGTTTGCCGTCAAGATGTACAGCGATGTTATCTTTGGAAGCGAAAATATCCTGCGCCCGTTGTACGTCCATTCCTTTATTCCTCCCTTGTAAGCTGATCCGCGTCCTCGCCGCGCCAAGAATTGCCGTAATCGGACGGTGTTATATTTCCCAGCCGCGAACCAATCTATGCAAAGGACCGGCTTAACCGAAATTCTTCAAGGTGTAAAAAGACACCCGCCGCTCATACTAAGCCAAAGCCGAATTTTTCAGGAGGTGTTATTCGATGCATACCGTTTGGAAAGGCGCCATCAGCTTCGGGCTTGTGCATGTGCCGGTCAAAATGTTCTCGGCCACCGAAGATAAAGACGTATCACTGCGTTATATTCACAAAGCATGCGGCAGCCCCTTGTCCTATGTGCGTAAATGCCCTGTCTGCGACAAGGAAGTGGCCTGGGAGGAAATCGGCAAGGGCTATGAGTATGAAAAAGGGAAGTTCGTCATCTTTGGCAAGGACGAGCTTGACGCGCTGACGGAAGAAAGCACCAAGAATATTACGATTCTTGACTTTGTGGATTTGAAGGATATCGATCCGATTTATTTTCAAAAAACGTATTATCTGTCACCCGATCAGGCCGGGGCAGGCGCATACCGGCTGTTGATGGAGGCGATGCGCCAGACAGGGAAAATCGGCGTCGCCAAAATATCGATCCGCTCCAAAAGCAGCCTTGCAGCTATTCGGGTACTAGAGAACTGCCTCTCCATTGAAACCATGTTCTATCCCGACGAGATCCGGCCCATCTCCCAAGTTCCAAGCCTGCCGGAAGCCGGAGTGGTGAACGACAAGGAGCTGGATATGGCCAAGCTGCTCATTTCTCAGCTGTCGACTCCGTTCGAACCGGAGAAATATACGGATGATTACCGCCAGCGGATGCTTGATCTGATCGCAAGCAAAGTGGCCGGTGAAGAAATCCGTATTGCTCCGGCGCGGCAGCAAACCAATGTGATCGATCTGATGGCTGCGCTTCAGGCCAGCATCGAGGCGGTGCAGCATATTCCATCCGATCCGGGGACCCCGGCGGCGGCAGCGACCAAACCGCGTAAAACAGCGGGCGGACGAAAAAAAGCCGCAGCGAAGGCTTCCGGCGAGTCCGCAGCAGGCGCGAAGACAGACGGAAGTGCGGCGGTAAATGGCGAAGCAGCTCCGCTTACCTCTCCCGCCTCCGTTATTCCCCCCAAACCGAAACGCCGCAGCGCAAAAAGCAAGCAGACGGTATCGTAGGATCGCCTGATGAAATTTCAGCCCATTATTCCGTTTGAGCCGATCATTGCAGACCGTCTGCCTGCGGGAGAACAGTGGATTGCCCAGATCAAATGGGACGGCGTTCGCATGATCTCCTACTATGACGGAAATTCCACCGAGCTGATCAACCGGCGGGGAAATAACCGCACGAGACAGTATCCGGAACTGGCCGATGCCGGCCGCTACTGCAGGGCCGGTTCCGCTATTTTGGATGGTGAAGTCATCGCCCTCAGTGGGGGAAAGCCATCTTTTCATGAGGTCATGCGCCGGGACAGTCTGAAGAAAGATTCCGCTATTGCTTCCATGGTGCGGCAGATTCCGGTTCTGTACATGGTGTTCGACATTGTATATTGCAACGGAGAGTGGCTTCTTGACCGGCCGTTATCCGAACGCCAGCATCTGCTGGAAGAAATGCTCCTGCCTCATCCTCATGTGCAGGCCGTGCCGAGCTACAGCGATCCCGCCGCGCTCTTTTCCACCGCCCGTACCAACGGGCTTGAGGGCATCGTCTGCAAGGATGTTACCAGTGTCTATACACCAGGCGGAAAAGACAAGCGCTGGCTCAAATGTAAAATTATCGGAGATCTCAATGCCGTCGCCGGAGGCGTCACATTTCGGGACGGAACCGTTAATGCTCTGCTGCTCGGCTTGTATGACGCTGACGAACGGCTGCATTATATCGGACATGCGGGAACAGGGAGGCTGACCGTGAAGGATTGGCGGGATTTAACCGCTCTCGCGCGCAGCCTTGCCATAGACGATATGCCGTTTGCTTCACTGCCGCAGCGGGTCAAGGGCGCGTTCTGGATCAGGCCGGAGCTAGTGTTCAAGATCCACTTTTTAGAATGGAACACATCGGGTACACTGCGCCAACCCAGCATTCAGGCAAGAGTTGATGTTTCTCCCGAAGAGTGCCGGCTGCCGTAACGTTTGACGAAAATGCGACCCTTTTTACCCAATAATTTCCTTGGAGGAAGGAGGAATGCTGATATGCCAGCCGCCGTCAAAGGCTCCATCACCATTGAAGGGCAGGAAGTCTCCGTTACCAATCCGGATAAGCCGCTGTGGCCTGAGCAGGGAATAACCAAACGCATCTATCTGGAGAAGCTTGCCGCCCTGTCGCCGTACTTGCTGCGCTATCTTAAACAACGGCTGCTTACAGTCATACGCTACCCGCACGGAGTTGCCGGCAAGTCCTTTTATCAGAAAAACGCGCCGGACCCGCTGCCGCCCTATATCCGCACCGTCATGCATGACGGAATCAACTATATTACGCTGGACGGGCTGCCCGGACTGCTCTGGCTTGGCAATTCGGCCGCTCTGGAATTCCATCCCTCGCTTCATTACGCAGGCAGCAGTCTGCCGTGTGAATGGATGATTGATATTGATCCTTCGCGGGAGATTGAGCCTCGCATCATGGAGGCGGCGGCTATTGTGGGAGACGTGCTGAAATCGCTTGGACTGGCTTCGGTGCCGAAGACTTCGGGAGCGACCGGCGTGCAGATTATCGTTCCGATCCGATCCGGAGTCACCTTTGACGAGCTTAGGAAGGCCGGACATTTTGTCGGCAGGTATGTGACTGAGAAGCATCCCGGGCTGTTCACGCTGGAGCGGCTAAAGAAACAGCGCGGAGACAAAATTTATTTCGATTACCTCCAGCATTACCGCGGCAAAACGCTGGCCGCACCCTATACGCCCCGCGCCCGCCCGCTGGCTACCGTATCCACTCCGCTGACATGGGACGAGGTCGCAAACAATGTCTCGCCGGAGGATTTTCATCTGCTTAATATCGAGGAACGTCTTCGTTCTAAGGGCGACCTGATCGCGCAGCTGCCTCCCCAGCCGGTGGAGCTTGTTATCGCTGGTCTCAAATAGGCGGTTGTTACCGGGTGACGCAAACTAAGAAGAAACGCCTGAAGGCGTCCTTTCAAGGACGATCTGCGTTTCTCGTAAAAATATAAGGCTTGGGATCAGCGCACAGCTTATACCTGCATATATTTCGACAAAACCTCCGCTTCGCAGGCTCTGAAGCGGAGGTTTTGGGTATGCGGCAAGCCGCCGATATGCAAACTTTAGTGAATCGATTTCTTTTTGAAGCGCCCGCCTTTCACATCATGGATATTGCCGACAGCGACAAAAGCATCGGAATCCCAGTCTTCGACGATCGCCTTCATCTTGGCTTCCTCCAGCCGGGTTATGACAACGAAGATCACTTTCTTGCTATCGCCCGAGAAGCCGCCTTCCCCTTCCAGATAGGTCACACCCCGGCCAAGACGCTCCGTCAGTGCTTCGCCGATATCTCGGTACTTGTCGCTGATGATCCAGACCGATTTCGACTGGTCCAGACCTTCGAGGGTAACGTCGATCATTTTAAAGGCGATGTAGTATGCAATCAATGAGAACATCGCGTTATTCCAACCGAAGACAAATCCGGCTCCCGTTAAAATAAACAGATTGAAGAACATGACGACCTCGCCTACCGAGAATGGCAGTCTTTTCGCGATCAGAATCGCCACGATTTCCGTACCGTCCAGCGATCCGCCGTATCGCACCACGAGCCCGACGCCGACGCCGAGAATAACACCGCCAAATACCGCCGCAAGCAGGGGCTCCACGGTAATCGGCTGCACGGGATGCAGCATCTGGGTGCCGATCGACATCACGACGACCGCAAACAGCGTGGACAATGCGAAGGTCTTGCCGATCTGCTTGTAGCCGACAATAAGAAAAGGAAGATTAAGAAGTGTCAGTAAAATGCCGAGGGGAATGTGAAAAATATGCGACAGCATAATGGATATGCCTGTAATGCCGCCATCGACCATCTGGTTTGGAACGAGGAAAATCTCCAGCGCTACGGCCATCATGCTTGCCCCGATCAGCATCATTACGGCCCGCTGTGCCAGTTTGGCTGTCTTGATCGTCCCGGTCTTCCGGGGTTTATTAGGTTCTTCTTTAACTAATGCTTGTGGACTCGTACCCATTAAACTCCCCCTATCCTTATCGAAATTTTTATCTAAGTTTCTTATATTATATCATATTGTTATATACGATAATGAATGATCAGTTTTTCTCTCACAGAAGAGGCGAAAGCAAGCTGCAAATCTCTTCTGCTGCGCGCGCAAGCTTCCCCCGTTGGCGGAAAAGGTCAGGGTCGATCGCCTCGCTGCCCTCCAGATCGCGCCGGAACTGGTCAGCCAGCTCTTCGATGCGCTGCGGCTGAAGCAGAATCGCCGACAGTTCGAAATCGGAATAGAAGCTGCGCATATCCATATTCACGCTGCCTACGGAAGCCAGCAGACCGTCGGCAATCCACACTTTAGCATGCATAAAGCCTTTCCGGTAGCGGTAAAATTTCACGCCGGCATCCAGCAAATTATCCAAATAGGACAACGAGGCGTAATATACCAATGCGCTGTCAGGCTTGGACGGAATCATAATCCGTACATCCGCTCCGCGCAGCACCGCGTTTTTGAGCGCTCTCAGAATTGCCGGGTCCGGGATAAAATAAGGTGACGCGATCCAAATCCGGCTCTTTGCCGCGCAAATCGCCGCAAAAATCATAGCCTGATTGGCGTCGATATCGCCGTCCGGCCCGCTCCCTATAATCTGCACTCCCTCATCGCCCCCGCAGCCATGAACAGGAAACATGCGCGGATGGCTCAGACGTTCTCCGGAAACCAGCTGCCAGTCCTTCAGAAACACATGCTGCATAAAATAGACGGCGTCACCCTCCAGACGCAGATGGGTATCCCGCCAAAATCCCATTTTCGGATCTTTGCCCAAATACTCGTCTCCGATGTTAATTCCGCCGGTAAAGCCGACGAGACCGTCCACAATCAGGATTTTACGATGATTGCGGTAGTTGAACCGCCCACCGAACAGGGAAGCAAGCGGCGGCAGGAAAAAATGCGTCTCAACCCCGGCGCTCGCCAAAGGGCGCAGAAAACGCCGGCCCAGCTTGCGGCTGCCGAGCCCATCGCACAGCAAGCGGACTTTTACACCCTGCCGGGCTTTGCGGATCATGACGTCCTGAAATCTCTCCCCGGTGGCGTCATCGCGGAAAATATAAAATTCCAGATGAATATGCTCTGACGCCGATTCCATCGCTTGCAGCATGGATTCATAGGCTTCGCCCGCATTAACCAGTATCCGGCTCGCATTTCTGCCCGTGACCGGACTTTCCGACAGCCCGTCCAATAGGTGCAGCAGTTCCTTACGGCCGGTTAATTCCGGATTCCCGGTGTCCTCCGTGCGGGTTATGATCCGGCTCCGCTCGGCGGCATAATCATGAAGCGCCCGGCGAGTAGCTGCTGGATGAGCTTTAAGCTTACGGATCTTTCTGTAATCCCTGCCCAAGATGTAATAGATCAGCAGACCAAGAGGCGGGCAGCAAAAAAGCAGAAACAACCAGGCGATAGCTCTTTGAGGACGGCGATATTCCAGAACCAGGATCACCATGATTTGAACAATAAATAAGCATAACGCCGCAGTGAATATTTTCATGCCGTCTTTAGTCTCCTTTGCTATAGTCCGCCGTCTTCAGGCATGGCCATGTAAGCTTCATAAGTACAAGATTCACCTAACTCTCCCGCTTTATTCAATCAACAAGCATGTCATGATCCCGCCGATACACGAATACATAGAGTAATAGGAAGAAGAGAGAAGCATGAAAGGCGTGAAGCTTGCAATCCGGATACGGAAAGGAGACGCTATGAAAAGCCAATCGGACAAGATTACCCTGCTCGTCATCCGGGATGCCGGGAATCCGGTCAGAAAGATCCAAATTTCCAAACCAATGGCCGTGGCCCTGCCGGCTGCAGCCGTCCTATCCCTGTCGAGTCTAATCAGTTCCATGCATTATCATGCCTCTCGCTCCATACAGGAGCTTGAGGCGGAAGCCGCCGCGCTGTCCTCGCAGAATGTTCGGCTGGAAGCATCGATCGCCGATAAGGAGAAAGCGCTGCAGTCGGTGCAGAGCGAAGCCTTGAGGCTTGTGGAAGAAGCGAAAGGGATCAAGGATCAGTTAAAAAGCGCAGACGCTCTGCAGCGGGAATTGCAAGGATTGGTCAGCAAACCCAAGGGAGCATCTTCTGCCGGCAAAGAAGCGGCTGCGGGAGAATCAGGGGGAGAAGCGATACCGGTTCCCGATCGAACGAAAGAGGTCCCTGTCGCCGTCGCCCAGCCCAACAACGGAACCTTCTCCCTGCCCATGACACAGGCAAAATCCGCGTCCCCTTCAGCGATCACCATCCGCATCGGAGCTTTTCACGCCGCCATCGAGCATACGCCGGCTTTACGGATAGGAGGAGAATATATCGCCTCTTACAGCAGCCCAGGGGAGGTTCCGGCCGTCCGGGAGACAAAGGATGAGCTTACGGAAATTAGGGGCATGCTCGAAGAGATGGTCCGCAGCCTTTCAGGTACGGTGCTGGAAGCCCAAAAAGCGGACACCGCGCGGCTTCAGCGGGAGGAGGCGCAGGCTCTTCTGTGGCCCACCTCATCTCGAATGATTTCCTCAAGCTTCGGCTACCGTACCGATCCCTTCAAAGGAAGCTCCGCTTTTCACGCCGGAATCGATATCGCTGCTCAAGCAGGCGATGTGGTGTTAGCCGCTCAGGGCGGCAAAATCGCTGCCGCGGAACAGTCCGCTGCGCGTGGCAATTATATTGTGATCGACCACGAGAACGGGCTGCAGACCTTATATATGCATCTCAGCAGCCTGGATGTGTCGGTCGGCGACAATGTTGCCAAAGGCCAAACAATCGGACGGGTCGGCAGTACCGGACGGAGCACCGCCCCCCATCTGCACTTTCAAGTGGTCAAACAGAATAAGAGCGTCAACCCTTTATCTTATATCAAACAAGATTGAATACGGCTATGGCGATAGCGCGGAGGAATAGACCGTTAGGGGGATTGAAGAGATGCCTAACGTCCCGGGTAAATATAAAAACCGCCCGCTCTTTGTACGAGCGGACGGTTCAAATGCGCAGGGAAGCGGGCCCGTTTCCCTGTTTATTTTCCGGTCAACCGGCAACGTCTCTGCGATTGAACACAATCCAGGACAGCAGCAGAAACACGGCATAATAGGCGGCAAGCACCGCAATGGAGAACCCCAGCGTCGCCCCTCCCGGCCCCGTATTCGAGGCCAGATAGCCGCTAAGATCCATATGGCTAAACGGCAAATAATTCGCCCATTCGTAATGATCGGGATTGAAGAAGCCGATGAAAAGATTTTTGACAAATATAATGAACAGCGACAGGCCGATCGCCAGCCCGCTAGCGCGGAATACGCTCGAAACCATGAAAGCAAGCGCAGCGGTCAGGAACAGCTCCACATACCGGCATAAGACGAACATCGCGCTGAACATTTCCGGACTCCAGCCGCTCTGAGTCATGGTTTCACTGCCGGAAGGCAGCAGAATCAGCGAGGCGGCGTAAGCGCAAACTACCAACAGTACAGTCGTAAGCACGCTGAACAGCACCATGGAAATGTACTTAGACAGCAGAATTTTCGAGCGGCTCCAAGGCCGGATCAGCAGCAGCTTAATCGTACCCCAAGAGAATTCCCCCGCCACGGCGTCCGACGCGATAACTACGGTAAATATCATATTCAGATAAAAGATGACGCTCACCGTAATCTGAAAGCCGTTCCACATTCCAGGCCGGCTCTCAGCCGAGCTGCTAACATACATGAGCACAGGTATCAGGACACTGAAAATCGCCAGCAGAAGCAGCATGATCCAGGTGCGGGCCCGGCTGTATATTTTTATATTCTCATTATGTACAAGCGAACTAAACTTACTCAATGCCCTCACCTCCAGTCATTTCCAGGAATTGATCCTCCAGTGAGACTACGACCTCTTTGATGCCGTATACTTTGACGCCGCCGCTCACAAGCTTCGCGTTCAGGTCCGGAATAGCCTCTCGAACCGTCTGCACGACAATTCCCCCCGCATCCTTCACCGTCCCGCCGATCAGTCCTTGAGCGGTCTGGGCATTATCTACCTCGAACACAAACTCCCTGCCATGCGCCTGAGCGCCCTCCTCGCTCTTCAACTGGCGGACATCGATCAGCTTCCCGTTCTGAATGATTGCGACGCTGTCGCACATAAGCTCCATTTCGGACAGCAAATGGCTGGAGACGAACACGGTCGTCCCTTCCTCCCGGCATAACCGCCGCAGGTAATCCCGGAGCTCCCGTATACCTTGAGGATCAAGCCCGTTGGTCGGTTCATCGAGGATTAGCAGCTTCGGCCGATGAAGCAGCGCCTGGGCTACTCCGAGCCGCTGGCGCATGCCGAGCGAATAGCTCTTCACCTTGTCGTTGATACGGCTGCCCAGTCCGACAAGCTCAATGACTTCCTGAATACGCTGTTTGGTCACGCCGCTGACCATTCGCGCATACTGCTTCAAATTCTGGTATCCGGTTAGAAACTTGTACATCTCCGGATTCTCTACAATGGCCCCAACCTGGGCAACCGCTTCTTCAAAATTAGTCTTGATGCTTCTGCCGCCGATTACAATATCACCCCGGCTAATCGAGATCAGTCCAACCATCATCCGAATGGTGGTCGTCTTCCCTGCGCCGTTCGGCCCGAGAAAGCCGAAGACCTGTCCTGCCGGAATGTCGAGCGTCAAATCGCCAACCAGCGTTTTTGAACCGATTCTTTTGGTTACACCAAGAAGCCTGGCAACCGGTTCCGTTGCTACCGCATTTACTGTCATTATTGTCCCATCCTTCCTTCATGTACTTTCGGCGGGCATGCCTATATAAAGGTTAGACGCCTCTTTCTGCAATAAACCTGCAAAAAAATCAAAAAATGTCTAACGCCGCGCACTTCACACAAAAACAGCCCGGCGGTATTTCCCCCGAAGCTGTCTAAATCGTGAATTTCGATTTTGAAATGACAACTTATTTTTTAACAATGAATTCCTTAAATGTGTTCACATCAAATGTATCACCCTGTACAAGCCATTGCCCATAACATAAAAAAGAGTCAGTATGCCGTCTATGGGAATCCGTTTAGTTTCCTTCCCTTCCTGATCCAAAAATAAAAGGTTCAACTTATAGTTTAATAAGATAGTATTTTCCCTCTTCTCTCTGAGATCACATTGAAGGTCTACCGGCTTTAACGAAACCTTCTGTTTATCAGCGACTTTCAAAGGCAAGATGGTGTAACGAGTGCTCGACGCCTTTTCGTAAAATTGTTCCGTTAAATAAGGTTTAATTGCTGCATTTCGCTGCTCCACTGATTCAGCCGACAAAATATCCTCGGAAGCCTTGATTTCATACTCAGCATTTTTGTATTTCTCCGCTGCTTTAACAGCATCGTTTACTTCTGCGGCAGCTATGTCTTTAGTCGAAGAATTACTGCTTTCATTTGCTGCAGCTGTGCTTTCGGGCCCAGTATTGGGCGCTGATGCATTGCATCCTGTCATTAGCGCAAGTGAAAGGGAAATTGTGCTTAACAGCCATTGGAATTTCCGCATAGTAGTCCCCTGTACTTCTGAAATGGAAATATTTACGTTAATATTACCATATTTTATACTATAAAATCCATTTGAAGGCTGTATTTTCTGTGCTCATTATGTGAACGTCAAAAAAGCGGCAGACTCGAAGCTTTACTCCGGTCTGCCGCTGCTGTATTTATATTATGTTGTCCGGTGACTTAACCGCCTACCCGCGCCAGTTCGCGCATATTCGCTTCGAACGCAGCCATCATAGCAGCTTCGCCGGTCAGACCGCTCTCCTCCACCTTGCGGATTTGGTCCATCATCCGTTTGTAATCCTTCGGAATAACGCGGACGAATTTCGGAAGATTATCCTGCCAGCTATCCAGCACACGCTGTCCGAGCGCACTGTTCGTCAGCTCCGTATGACGGACGATCATGCTGTGCAGCTCTTCGATTTCTTCCTGTTCCTCAACACGCTCCAGCAGCACCATTTCCAGGTTGCAGCGGTTGATGAACGTATTGTCCGGATCGAATACATAGGCGATGCCGCCCGACATTCCCGCCGCGAAGTTGCGTCCGGTTCCGCCCAGGACGACGACGCGTCCACCAGTCATGTATTCGCAGCCGTGGTCGCCCACGCCTTCAACGACAACCTTGGCGCCGGAGTTGCGGACCGCGAAGCGTTCGCCGGCAATGCCGCTGATGTAGGCTTCGCCGCTGGTCGCTCCATAGAATCCCGTGTTGCCGACAATGATGTTCTCCTCGGCGGCAAACGTCGCTTTCGGAGACGGCTTAACGATCAGCTTGCCTCCGGAGAGTCCTTTGCCGATGTAGTCATTCGTATCGCCTTCAACCGTAATCGTAATACCTTTCGGCATGAAAGCTCCAAGACTTTGACCGGCAGAACCGGTGAAGTGCAGGCGGATCGTATCCTCCGGCAGTCCGGCGGCGCCGTATTTGCGCGTCACTTCGCTGCCCAGAATCGTACCGACGGCGCGGTTAACGTTCGTAATCGGCAGGGATGCTTCCACAGCCGTTCCATTTTCAATCGCCGCTGCAGCAAGCGGAAGCAGCTTGGATACATCCAGCGTCTCTTCCAGCCCGTGATTCTGCTTCTTGCTGTTGAAACGCGTGCTGCCTTCAGGCAGCTGCGGCGTGTGCAGCAATCCGCTGAGATCGACGCCTTTCTTCTTCCAATGATACGAAGCCTGAACAGCGTCCAGACAGTCGGTGCGGCCGACCATTTCTTCAATGGTGCGGAAACCCAGGCTCGCCATAATTTCGCGCAAATCCCGCGCAACGAAAGTCATAAAGTTAACGACATGCTGCGGATCGCCGGCAAAGTTCTTGCGAAGATCCGGATTCTGTGTTGCTACGCCAACCGGACAAGTGTCCATTTGGCAGACACGCATCATGATACAGCCCACAGCCACCAGCGGCGCTGTAGCGAAACCGAATTCTTCGGCGCCCAGCAGTGCAGCTACAGCCAAGTCGCGGCCGCTCAGCATTTTGCCGTCCGATTCCAGCACGACCCGGTCGCGGAGATTGTTCAGCATCAGCGTCTGATGCGTCTCGGCAAGACCCAGTTCCCACGGAAGGCCGGCATGGCGGATGGAGTTCATCGGCGATGCGCCGGTGCCCCCGTCGTATCCGCTGATCAGAATAACGTCGGCGCGGCCCTTCGCCACACCTGCGGCAATCGTTCCGACACCAACCTCGGATACGAGCTTCACATTGATGCTCGCGCGCGGATTGGCATTCTTCAGGTCATAAATCAGCTCCGCCAAATCCTCGATGGAATAAATGTCATGGTGAGGAGGCGGCGAGATCAGACCTACGCCTGCCGTGGAACCGCGAACCTCGGCAACCCAAGGATATACCTTGCGTCCCGGAAGCTGTCCGCCTTCGCCCGGCTTTGCGCCTTGAGCCATCTTGATTTGAATCTCATCGGCGTTCACCAGATAATTCGAGGTTACACCGAACCGGCCGGATGCGACCTGCTTGATCGCACTGCGGCGGGAATCCCCGTTGGCATCCGGAGTAAAGCGCGCCGGATCCTCCCCGCCTTCGCCCGTATTGCTCTTGCCGCCGATGCGGTTCATCGCAATGGCCAGCGCCTCATGCGCTTCTTTACTGATCGAACCAAAGGACATGGCTCCGGTCTTGAAGCGTTTCATGATCGATTCCACCGGTTCCACTTCTTCCAGCGGAATAGGTTCGCCTACCGGCTTGAACTCAAGCAGGGAACGGAGCGTCTGATGCTTCTTGCTCTCGCCCTGAACAAGCGCCGAATATTCCTTGTACATATTGTAATCACCGCTGCGGACGGAATGCTGGAGCAGATGAATCGTCTGCGGGTTGAACAGATGATCCTCCCCGTCGCTGCGCCATTGATATTCGCCGCCGGAATCCAGCACCTTGTCTTTGCCGTCCTTGTCGGAGAAGGCGCGATTATGATGTGCAAGTGTCTCCATGGCTACTTCCTCCAGGCCGATGCCGCCGATGCGGGAAGGAGTCCAAGTGAAGTAGCGGTCCACGAAATCGGACTTCAGGCCAACTGCTTCAAAGATTTGGGCGCCGCGGTAAGACTGGATCGTGGAGATGCCCATCTTGGACAAGATCTTGACGACGCTCTTCGTTGCCGCTTTGATATAGTTCTTGACGGCCTTCTCGTGCGATACGCCTCTCAGCAGGCCTTGGGAAATCATGTCGTCCAGGCTCTCGAATGCCAGGTACGGATTCACGGCGCTGACGCCGTAGCCGAGCAGAAGCGCGTAATGATGCACTTCGCGCGGTTCGCCGGATTCCAGCAGAATCGTAACCTTTGTCCGGGTACCTTGGCGGATCAGATGGTGATGCAGGCTCGATACGGCAAGCAGTGCCGGAATAGCTGCATTTTCACGATCTACTCCGCGGTCGGACAGAATAAGAATATTATGGCCCTTCTCGATCACGCGGTCAGCCGCTTCGTTCAGACGGTCAAGCGCGGTCCGCAGCCCTTCGGCTCCCAGCTCGGCCGGGAATAGTGTCGGAATGGTCATCGACTTGAAGCCTGCGCGCCGCACGTGACGGATCTTGGCGAAGTCTTCATTGGACAGAATCGGCGTTTCCAGCGCAATCTGTCTACAGCTTTCCGGTTCCGGATTCAGCAGGTTGCGCTCCGGCCCGATCGTCGTTATCGTCGAAGTTACCAGTTCTTCGCGAATGGCGTCAATCGGCGGGTTGGTTACCTGGGCGAACATTTGTTTAAAGTAATTGTAAAGCCGCTGCGGGCGGTCGGACAGCACCGCAAGCGGAGCGTCATAGCCCATGGAGCCTACCGCTTCGGCGCCGCTGGAAGCCATCGGCTCCAGCACCTTGCGCAGGTCCTCGAACGTGTAGCCGAATGCCTGTTGAAGCTGCTGAACGTTGTCATGCTTCGGATTAGGCAGTTCGGGAGCTTCCGGAAGCTCGCTCAGGCCGATCAGATGCTCGTCGAGCCATTCACGGTAAGGATGCTCGGAAGCGATTGCCGCCTTCACTTCCTCGTCGGAAATAATGCGGCCTTCCTTGGTGTCGACCAGCAGCATGCGGCCCGGTCTCAGGCGGTCTTTGTATAGAACGTTCTCCGGCGGGATATCCAGTACGCCCGCTTCAGAGGACAAAATAATCAAATCGTCTTTCGTTACATAATAACGCGAAGGCCGCAGCCCGTTACGGTCAAGAATCGCGCCGATCTGCACACCGTCGGTGAAGCCCATGGCGGCAGGCCCGTCCCACGGCTCCATCAGTGTGCTGTGGTATTCATAGAACGCCTTCTTCTTCTCGTCCATACTGTCATGATTGCTCCACGGCTCGGGAACCATCATCATAGCCACATGAGGCAGGGAACGGCCGCTCAGGTACAGGAACTCAAACGTGTTGTCGAACATCCCGGTATCGGACCCGTCCGGGTTGATAATCGGCTTGATCTTCTCCAGATCGCTGCCGAACACTTCGCTCTTGAACAGCGACTGGCGGGCATGCATCCAGTTTACGTTGCCGCGCAGCGTATTGATCTCACCGTTATGGATCATGAAGCGGTACGGATGGGCACGCTCCCAGCTCGGGAACGTATTGGTGCTGAACCGGGAATGGACAAGCGCAATCGCCGATTCCAGTGCTTCGTTCTGCAGATCGAGATAGAACGGACCGACCTGCTCGGTAGTCAGCATTCCTTTATATACAATTTTGCGGCAGGACAAGCTCGGCAGGTAGAAGGAAGCGCCTTCTTCCGATCCGCTGTAGCGGATGGCGAGCTCCGCCCGTTTGCGGATAACGTACAGTTTGCGTTCAAAGGCAAGATCGTCTTGAATATCGGCGGAACGGCCGATAAATACTTGACGAACATAAGGCTTGGCGGCTTTCGCCGTCTTGCCCAGCATTTCGTCGTAGGTTGGCACATCGCGATATCCGAGCACCGTCTGCCCTTCTTCGGCAATAATTTCACTCAGGGTGCGCTCATGCGCGGTGCGGATGTCTTCATTATGAGACAAAAAGAGCATGCCGACACCGTAACGGCCCGCTTCCGGCAGTTCAAAGCCGAGCGCTTTCGCTTCTTCGGAGAAGAACCGGTGCGGAATTTGCAGCATAATGCCCGCGCCGTCGCCGGAATTCGGCTCGCTTCCCTGGCCTCCGCGATGCTCCATATTGGCGAGCATGGTTAAGGCGTTGCTGACAATCTCATGCGATGGCTTACCTTTGATATGGGCAACAAAGCCCATGCCGCAGGCATCTTTCTCGAACTGGGGATCGTAAAGGCCCTGTTTAGGGGGCAGTTCTGTGTGTCTCATCTTACGCAACCTTTCTATAATAAAGTGGGGCATCATTAATAATTATTCAACGCAGATTGGTTATATTATTTTATCATCGACCTCACATGAGCGCAATTTAAACTTTTTTATTATGCTGATTAACATTAGCTTTTGCGACACAGCTTTACCGGATAAAAGCTTAAAAAATCTTATCTATGAATTTTTATGCATTACAACTGAATAAGCGCTTATTCATTGCAAACGTTTTATCCATGTAATATTTTTAGTCCCCATGTTGTGAAACCGTTTTATTTTCCTGCAATAACCAAAAAGCGCCCTTTACGGGCGCTCCGGTTAATAATACTTCAGCTGTCATAAATCAAGATTTATACAGACAAAACTTGTTCACTATTTATCTCTGTTTTTTCGTCACGTCCACGGCTAATGAAGTACAGCAGCGTGAATACGAGGAACACGGCGCCATAAATAGCCAGCGTACCTGCGTCGCTCCACATTCTGCCGTAATCGCCGGTGGAGATGACCGATCTGAAGCCCTGCACGCTGTAGCTCATCGGAAGCAGCGGATGAAGCGACTGCATCCATTTTGGAATGAGCTCCAGCGGGAAGGTACCTGCGCTTGTCGTCAGCTGAAAGATCAGCAGCACAATCGCCACGAATCTGCCCGGCTGATCCAGCCAGGTCACCAGGGCCTGAATCAGCCACATGAACGATAGGCTGGCGATAAAAGTGAAGGCGTAGAATCTAGGCACACTCTGAACCTCAAGCCCCAGTCCGTAAAGCATAATCGACGCTACCACAATAGATTGCAGAACGCTCATTGCGGAGAAAATAAGGGTACGGCTCGCAAACCGGTTAAACCGGGAAGCTTCCTCGACCGTAGTGGAACGCAGCGAGATAATGATTGTACACATCAACGCTCCGACGAACAGGCCCAGAGACAGAAAATAAGGGGCAAGCCCGGTGCCGTAATTCGGCACTTCGCTCAGCGTTTCCTGGTTTAGTTCGACCGGTTCGGCGAACATGCTGACAGTCTCGTCGGCAGCCTTGACGCCACCCGTCTTATCCGCCGCATCGTTCAGCTTGCCCGCAAGCTCCGACGAACCGGTCTTGAGATCGGCTGTCCCGTCCTTCAAATCTCCAGCGCCGTCGCTCAATTTCTGAGAACCTTCCGCAACCGAGCCGATCCCGCCGCCCAGCTTGGCGACGCCGGCTGCTAGCGAAGAGGCGCCCGCTTCCAGCTTGGCGCTTCCTGCCGCCAGCTTACTGCCGCCCGCTGCGGCGCTGCCAAGCTTGGCTCCGAACTGCTGCATCCCGGCCGCAAGCTTGCCGCCGCCGGTTGCCAGCGAAGCCGCGCCGGAGGCTAGCCGCTGCTGGCCTTCGGCCAACTGCTGGGCGCCGCCGCCAAGCTGCTTGGCGCCGCTGTTCAGCTGGCCTGCGCCGGCCGCAAGCTTCTGCGCGCCGTCATGCACCTGCGCCGCGCCCTGCGCCAGCTGCGCCTGGCCGCTGTGCAAATCGCTCGCGCCCTGAACCAGCTGCGCCTGGCTCTGCTGAAGCTGCGCGCTGCCGTCCGCCACCGCCTTGCTCGCGGCAATCAGCTTCTGCACATCGGCGCTCGCTGCCAGCTGCGGATTGGCCTGCGCCAGCTGCTGCAGTCCATCCGATACGCTCTTCGCGCCGGCGCTTACCTTCGCGCTGCCTTCAGCGGAGGCTTTAAGTCCGTCAGCCAGCTGCGCGCTGCCGTCCACGGAGGCGGTCAGTCCGGCCTGCAGCTTCGCGCTGCCATCCGCGACAGACTCCGCTCCGTTCTTTAGCTTCGAGCTGCCGTCCGCGACGGCTCCCGCTCCGCTCTTTAGCTGAGCTGCGCCTTGAGCTGACTGCTGCAGCCCGCCGCTTAGCTGCTTGGCGCCGGCCGCCGACTGCGCTGCGCCAGCCGCCAGCTGCTTATGGGCAGCGGACAGCTGATTCAGCCCGGAGGCAAGGGAACTGCCCCCCGTATGCAGCTCGGCGGCGCCGCTCTTGATCGCGGCGGCTCCCTGCTTCAGCGGCTGAATACCGCTCAGCAGCTTGCCCGCTCCTTCGGTCAGAACGACCAAATTATTTTTCAGCTTGGCCGCGCCATCGTCCAGTTGGCCCGCGCCGTCTGCAATTTTGGCCGCACCGTCGCTGGCTTCGCCAAGACCGTTTGAAATTTCGGTTATGTTATCAAACACAGAATTCGTGTACGCTTCCGTAATCTTTGCGGATACTTTGGCCTTGAGCTCCTTGGCTGCCGAACCCGCGATAGTGCTGGCGGTAAAATTCTCCCCCTGCTTGGGCTCGTATATCAGCTGTGCCGGCTTCGGATGATCATCCAGTACAGTCGCCGCATTGGCTGAGAAATTCTCCGGCACAATGATCGCCACATAATACTCGTCTTTATTCAGTCCCGCTTCCGCTTGTTCGCGGTTCACGAAGACCCAATTGAAATCCTTGCTCTTCTTAAGCTCCTCCACCAGATCTTGGCCGGCGTTCAGCTTAGTCCCCTCGTAATCGGCGCCCTTGTCTTCATTAACGATGGCGACCGGCATCTTATCCAGATTGCCGTAAGGGTCCCAAAACGCCTTCAAATACACCCCGCTGTAAAGCGTCGGAATGAAAAGCACGGCCAGGATGGTGATCAGCATCATCGGTTTCTTGAGCGCCGCACCCGCGTCTTTCTTAAAGACAGATAATGATTTCACTCCGGTTCTCTCCTTTATCCTTTTCTTTCGGTTTACGCAAATTAGCTTGTAATAATAACTGACTATTTTCCCCGATTGGTCAATTCAAGGGATAAAAAAATGCCTCTCGGCTCTTGCTATCGGTGCTCTCGGTGAATCTTGTTCTAGGTGAATTCCCGTTGATTCGGCAAACTTCAGGAGAGAATCGGCAAGAGACGCCTGACCCATTCCCTCACTTCGTTTGCTGTGCCAGTCCTTCGGCCAGAATCAGCCGGAAATACGATTTGATCTCTTCCTTGCTTAGAGGGGTATGCAATTTGTTAAGCTCGGCCGTCAGCGTAATATACAGTTTCAGCATAACCACCGATATAACCTTCGGATCACAAGGCTTAATTTCATTATGCCTGATGGCGTACTCCACCTCCCTTTCCAGATATGCGATGATGGCGCCCTCGATCTTATCGAGCCCTTCCTGCGCCTGTAGCGTGCCGAATTCGCGCTTTTCCTGGGAAAGCTTGATAATCAGTTCATGCTCTCTACGGAAGTCCAGCAGGGCGTCCAGCACACGCTGCAGGTTGTCAAAGAAAGGCTTGTCGCGCCTAATCTCCCGGTCGGCGATATTTTTCATCTCAAGAATAACCGAATGAAGAATCTCGTCAAACAACTGCTCCTTGTTCGAAAAAAATGTATAAATGGTGCCTTTGCCTACGTTCGCGATTTTGGCCACCTGATCCATCGTTGTCGCCTTATAGCCGAATAATGAAAAAGATTTGGCCGCCGCCTTAATCACCTGCTGCCTTCGATCCACCACCGCCATCTCCCGCACTTCCTTTCTGCAGCTTAATAAATGCCGGTCAAGCATACTGACTATTTTATGAATCCGGTCATTCAGTCGTTAATTAATTTACCACTTTGTGCGTCAGATTGCAATATGTTCCGAGTTGTTTTATTTTTTAGTTCTTGCAGTGTTTTAACTTTCTCTTTACGTCTTATTTGTATAATGTAAAAAGAGTACAGAATTTCTTAGAAAATATGGCGTATAGTAAATGTAACAGACTTGGCAACTCTATCGAAATCGAAAGTAGCGGGTGAAATTATGCGAAAGAAAAGAGTACTGCTGTTTTCGGAAGGCTTCGGCACAGGACATACAGGGGCCGCCTATGCTTTGGCTGAGGGCATTAAACGCCTCAATCCTGCGGTCCAGTGCCGGGTCATCGAGCTGGGCAAATTCCTGAACCCGACGGTGGCTCCATGGATTCTTTCCGCCTACCGCAAGACCGTCAGCAGCCAGCCCAAGCTATTTGGAATGCTGTACAAGACGCAATATCACAGATCGCTGAACCGGTTCACTAAACTGGCGCTGCACCGTGTTTTTTATGCACATGCCCGGCAAGTCATCGAGCAGCTTAAACCAGATCTTATTATATGTACACACCCTCTTCCTGCCGCCGTCGTTTCCAGGCTGAAGCATCTGGGGCTGAAAGTGCCGCTGTACACGCTGATTACCGACTACGACGCGCACGGCAGTTGGGTTAACGCTGAGGTGAACCGCTACCTCGTCTCCACCTCTCGGGTAAAGGCGATCTTGACGGGACGCGGCATTCCTTCCGATCAGGTAAAGGTAACGGGAATTCCTGTTCACCCCAAATTCTGGGAACGATCAAGCAGGGAGGCGCTCCGGCAGGAGCTGGGACTTGCTGATAAGCCCACCGTGCTGATTATGGGCGGCGGCTGGGGCCTGATGTTCGGCGAAGAAATCATGAACGCGCTGACGGCGAAGATTGATCATATCCAGCTCATTTTCTGTATGGGCAGCAATGATAAACTGGTGGACAAAATGCGCAGCGATTCAAGGTTCCGGCATCCGAATATTACGATTCTCGGATACAGCAGCGACGTCAACAAGCTGATGGACGCCGCCGATCTGCTGATTACGAAGCCGGGCGGCATGACCTGCACCGAGGCGCTGGCCAAAGGCATCCCTATGCTCTTCTATCAAGCCATTCCCGGGCAAGAAGAGAAGAACTCTCAATATTTCGTCGAGCTCGGATTGGCCGAGGTACTGGACTCCGAGACGGTTATAGACAAATGGTTCCGGCTTCTCCAGCGCGAATATGCAGAGCTTGAGAAGCAGCGCCGCCTCCGGCTCACCCCTGACCACTACCAGCCGCATCACTGCGCCGTAACGGTGCTGGAGATGCTGGGCAAGCAGGCGAAACTGGCTGGGGAGAACGGCTCAACGGCACAGACGCTTAGCGATAAAGCGGTGTACTCGACGCCTTAATTTATTGAATTTGGATATACCGCCAAAAAGGACGATCCGGCTGTTCGCCGTTCGTCCTTTTTTTGTTGCGGCCGCTTCCTAAATCTCCACGCTCTCTCCGGCTTTGAGCGGGAATCCGGTGATGCCCTCCTCCTTCAGCCGGTTGCAGAACTCCGCTCCGTCCTGTTCGATCACCGGGAAAGTATTATAATGCACCGGTATCACCTTGGCCGCCCGCAGCCAGCTCGCCGCCAGCAGCGCATCGTCCGGACCCATCGTCAGCACATCCCCTATTGGAAGCGCGGCGACATCGATAGCATTGCGTTCCCCAATCAGCCTCATATCCCCGAACAGCGCCGTATCGCCGGCATGAAACAGCGTTTTGCCTTCAAGGGTCAGCAGAATCCCTCCAGGCTCGCCTAGATAAATCCAGTAGTCGCCCTCCTGTATGGAGGAAGAGTGAACGGCAGGCGTATACTTAACGGTAAACCCGGAATAGGCAAGTTTGCCGCCTATGTTCATGTGCTTGACCTTCGCGCCTTTTATCCGGCAGTACTCGGCAAGCTCATAGACCGCGAATATCGGGCAGTCGTTGTTCTTGGCAATCTCAACCGCATCTCCGAGATGATCAGAGTGCCCATGGGTCAGCAGCACCGCATCAACCCGGATCTTCTCCGGAGCGATTCCCGAACCCGGATTTCCGGATAAGAACGGATCAATGATGATTTTTGCCTCAGGCGATTCAATCAGCAGCGCAGAATGACCGTAGTAAGTAATTTTCATGATTATTCCCTCCTCTACATAATAGTAGATTACCCCATTACGAGAAGATGAACTATCGATAAAAGCTATGATTTCCAATTTTTTCGGAAAAAGTCTGGGAATGGTGCACGGTAAGATCCTGGGCAAGCTTAAGCGAAAGGAAATAATAGGTATCGTCAGTAACTTCCTTAACCCCGGAGAGCGCGGCGGCAACAGCCCTGATCGAGTCCTGGTTTGGCTTTACCCGCTTCAGCCGCCCGTTGGCCACCGGACTAAACTGATGTTTCTGGTATATGACCGCTTTAATAGTATTGGGAAATTGGGCTGACCGCAGCCGGTTTAGAACAACGTTGGCAACTGCCACCTTGCCTTTGTACGGTTCGCCTTCTGCCTCTGCCATTACGATTTTCTGGAGCAGAAGCACCTCTTCTTCGGATACAGCGTAGCTCCGGGTGGATTGGTCGCGCTCTTCCCGGCTTAATAGCTTATTCCGTGAGAAGTAAAGTATTACGGGGAGATGTTTCCGGGTTACGGCAGTCTTCTTGTCCTTGGATTGGCGCGGCGCTGTCCCTGCCGCCGCCTTCCGTCTCGCTTCACGCGCATTCTGCGGATGCCTGATTGGTGCGGCTGCGGAGGCCTTGTTCTTAGCAATTACAGACGCCGAGTTGCTATTATCCTTCAGAACCAATTGTTTCACGCTCAGCCATTCGGAGGCGGGCGCAGGCTTCCAGGCGGTCACAAGCGCCTGGGGAACGACAGACAGTTCGGGATGGCTCTGCCGGACTATGGCGGCTCTGGCCTTGAGGGCCGGTTCCGCCGCCGGCTTGGTCCTCTCCCCCACGTTCACTGTGGTATCGCCAGCCTGCGGCGCAGATAAAAGCAGCGGCGACTGCAAACGGCCCACATAGACCTTGTCCCGCTCTCCGCTCAATCCGAGCTCTGGCAGCAGCAAAATTATCGCAGAGAAACACACCAGAATTACGCCGAGTAGCGGCAGCATCCAGCGGTTTTGTTTGAATATAGACATTTCAATCCTCCTAGTTTTTCGGCACATTCTTTTATATGTAACCTAAAAGGAGAGGTTTGAACACTACTTTTTAGAAATTGTTAATGTTTCGACAATTTCATACATCGGTTTTTTGTGCATTCGCGTAACAAAAAGAACCCATTCCTCGACTCTCCAGGACATGTCAAGTGCATCCGCTTCCTGCTTAAACGCATGAAGATATCCTGGGTCAAAAGCACGCTCTCCCCTATATTTACGAGCCAGCGTCACATGGGGCTTATAAGCGCGCTCCTCGGCGCGAAACCCAAGCGGCAGCGTAGCCGCCACGATCCGGCTATGCAATTCCTGCAGCCTGTCCGTCTCACCGCCCACTCCCGCCCACAGGACACGCGGAGCGGCCGGAGGCCCGAAGATGCCTGTTTCCTGCAAAGACAAGGTGAACGGCCTACAGTCCGCTGCCGCCCCCTTCAGCACCGACACAAGATCCGGAATGGACCGGGGGTCGGTATCGCCCAGAAACTGAAGCGTTATATGATAATCCTCTTCATGAGTCCATTTGGCAAAGGACAGCTCCCGTGAAAGGCTGCGGCACATGCCGCCTACGGCCCCGCGAAGCTCGGGCGACAATCTCACCGCAGTGAACAATCTTTCAGAAACCGCTTCGCCCGTACCGGCTGCCGGTTTATCATTCATCGTCTTTTCACCTTTTTCCGCAGATTTGATATTCTTTCTATATAAGATGAACTTAAGATTTTCCCATCAGATATCAGTCATAACTACGAGGAATGTTTGGACTTTCGGCCGCTGTTGTCCCCAGATTTCTTGATTCACACTGCTCTTCGCGGATGAAATCCGGAGACAAAGGCGGGCGCTATCGCTCCTACAGTTCCAAACTTCCCCTTCGTTATTACTTACCCTGATGTCATTTTTCAATTTCATCTTATATAGAGTACTTTGTTATGGAGGGAACATTGTGGCAAAATCCATTGTTTGTCTGCAGCCGCTCACCGATAAGACGCGCCATTTGTCTGACTCCTCCGTGTTCTCTGCATTTAAGGCGGGCGCCTACTATATTAATATTGGCCAATGAGGCACTACTGATACGGGAGCTTTGGCCGAAACGCTAAAGAACGGACGGCTTCGCGGCGCGGGCCTCGATGTATTCGAGACGGAGCCGCTGCCGGAGGATCATCTCCTGTGGGACATGAAGCAGGTCGTTATCACTCCTCATAACGCCGGCTTAACCGATTATTACGGCGACCGCCTTATCGATATTTTCACCGAAAATATGAAATCATATCTGGCTAATGGCGCTCCGTCCAAAAATGTGGTCGACTACCGACGAGCAATACTAAACGCACAGCCAAAGCGACCGCTTAAAGGACCCTTTGGACACAGTGCAGCCGCCTTTGATTGAAAAACCGGCCGCAGCGATACTCTCCTCTACCGGCTGTGTGGAAATAATAACCGCGCGGCCGGTTAAGCGGCGGAGCGTCTCCAGCATCTCCTTTGTATCGGTCGGCGAGAGAACCGAGCACAGATTATATGGCATATCCAGGACGGCCGCGTCAAAATGCCCGGACAGATTTCTCATATCGCCGAGAGTTACGATATTCTCCGGGTAGCCGAAATGGCGCAGATTCCCTCTCGCCCCCCGTACAGCGAGCGGATTCAGATCGCATCCGGCCATGTCCATGCCCATGGACAGCCCTTCGATCAGCACGCTCCCCATTCCGCAGCAGGGGTCAAGTATCCGCAGGCCTTCCGGACGCGAAGCCGCAATGTTGACGGCTGACCGGGACAGCACCACGCCGAGTCCCGTCGAATAGTTATGCGGCTTAACCTTGCGCCGCTGCCAGCTCCTGTCGCTCTCGCGGTACTCGCCCAGCAGAAGCACGCCCTCATGCATGACCAGACCGAACACGCGGTCCGGCGACCGCATGTCGGCCGTTCCGGATACCTGCCTGCCGACCCTCCTCTCCAGCTCTCTGCGCTCTTCATAGGTTCCGCCTCCTTCCTTGGGGCAGAACAGCTTGAAGGTCTCTCCTTCCCCAAGCCTGATCCCGCCTGCGAACTGCGCAATTTCCTCCTCCGAATCCGAAGCGCATAATATGTCGATTCTCCCCGATAAGAACGGGCTTCGGCTTGGATCAATCTTTTCCCGGGCAATAATCAGTCCAGGAGCTAGAATATCCCCCTGCAATAATACATCCAGCTCCAGAGAACACAGTCCGCTTTCATTCTCATGGCTGCGGTACATATACAAATAAGGCGTTAGTTTGTAATCCAAGTTGTAATCCAATCGGTATAGTCCCGCCTTTCGCGATTCATTTAAGAAACAGCAGGGCATTCCTCCCGCCGCCGCATTCTATTATACCTGAAAACGGGCCGCCGATTGCCGGTACAGCAATGCTATACGGCGGTACTATCAAATGCACACAAAAAACGCCCGCTCCATATTTCTACAGATCAGGCGTTAATTTGTTAATCCAGATCATAGATTGAGCCGACTTTAAGCCCGAACAGCTCATTGTAAATTTTCTCGGCAAAAGCATCGGTCATTCCGGCGATATAGTCGATCACCATATGCTCCCAGGTCCAAATCGGCCTTTGCTTACGCTGGTCCTTCTCAAAACGCTGCAACCAATCGGTAGGGATGATCGCTTTCGACGTATCGGGGTCGAGGAACGCCCCCCATAGCCTCCGTACAATCCACTCGCTGCGCTTTTGCAGCCGCTGAACGCGCAGATCGCGAATCATCGTCACCCAGGCAAAGCTTTTCAGTACGCTTACCGTACGCAGCAGGTCCTCGTCTTCTTTTCCTTCCTTGATAAAGGTAACCTTCTTCCAATCACCATCCGGTATGACGCCGAGGCTGGCGACAAAGGTGCTGACCCAGTAGGCTTTGACCTCGCGGCGGGTCCGGGAATAATCGTTCTCGCAGGTCGGCATTTTCTCCTTCCAGATCCGCAGGAATGAGTTCAGCACTTCTTCTACCTTTGGCCGGATCGCTTCCTCGGTCCATCCATGCCAGAAAGAATCCTCCAGCGTCATGATTTTCTCGACAATGAGCCTTAAAATATAAGGGTCGTGCATGAAGAATTCATGGACTTCAATCTTCCCGGCCTTGATGCCGTCCTCAAGGTCATGAGCGGAATAAGCGATATCATCGCATAAATCCATCAACTGGGCTTCGAGCGTCTTCTTCCCTTGCGGGATGCCCCACTCCGAGCGGATATGCGAGATATATTCGTATTCATGCAGATACATACCCTTTTTAAGCGTCGTTCCGGGAAAAGGATACTTATTGATTCCAAGCAGAACGGCATCGGACAGATTGAGTCCGTCGATGTTCTCGCGCTTCTCCAGGAACATGATGAGCCGGAAATTATGCGCGTTGCCTTCAAAATGCTCATACTTGGTTCTCATCTCATTGTAAATTTCGAGTTTACGTGCCGGGTCCGCCCCTGTTACCGCCGCCTTCTGCGCGGTTTTTTCCTCAATTAAGCGGTCCAGAATACTGTCGAGTACTTCTTCCCCTTTATGTCCGAACGGAGGATGACCGAAATCATGGGCAATCGCCGCACATTCGACCACCTCTGGATCAATGACCAGTCCCGGATTGCCGGCCTGCTCCATGCCCACTTCCGGATAAGAACGCAGCAGGCTCTTAGCGGCCTCCCGGGCAATTTGAGCCACCTCAAGCGAATGAGTTAATCTCGTCCGGTAATAATCCCCTGTACCTGCTCCGAATACCTGCGATTTCCCCTGCAGCCTGCGGAAGGTCGGCGAATGGATCAGCCGGGAATAATCGCGTTCATATACGGCCCTTGACGTCTCCAGGCGGGTAATCTCCGGATATTGGCGGTGTTCTCTTAGTTCATTCAGTTTCATGCTCCCCTACCCCTTATATGATGGCTATCTGTTTTTAATACTACATTATAATGCATCTTCGGCAAAAGTTTCACTAATCCCGGTTATATTTTTACGGTAAGCTGATCAAGCTGATCGCATGGGTAAAGCGGTCCGCTCTATTGCATAATCTTAAGATTCAATTTTTAGACACATATCAATTTTCCACTATTTAACTCTAATGTGTTTGAAAATTTATTAGTGTTCTATTATTCGGTCTTATTAACCCTTTATCGCCAAAATTTCCGATTTTTTAGGTCATGGTAAAGATTTTTCGCGAATTTTATCGATATTACTCAAAATACCTTGATTTTCCAAACATTATGTTGTATGATTTAACTATAGATATTATCATTTAGTTATATTTCGTTATAACTAATTATAATTAGACATCAAGATTTACATCACATACAACTCTTATTACCCAAAATTGAAAGGAGAATGTACAATGAAAATTAGTGCCAGAAACCAATTCGAAGGCCGTGTAGTAGCTATAGAGGCAGGACCAATCAATGCAAAGGTTGTTGTTGACACTGGCGGTCAAAAAATCACTTCCATTATCTCTTTGGATGCTCTTGAGGAACTCGGAATTAAAGAAGGGGCTACAGTTACCGCCTTCTTCAAAGCTTCTTCCGTCCTGTTGATGGCTTAAGGCGGGAAGCCGCTTTCCGAATAACAGATGTAAAAAGAACCGGACGTACATCACTTGCGTGTACATCCGGTTCTTTTTCAGTTCCCGGCACCCTTCAATAATTGCGTCGGGATAGAAAATAAGGTAGTCTTGTGTTAATGCACCCATAGGTGTGATGGCTGCTGACGCAGCCTACTTCTTAGGAGGATTTACTTTATGTCTGACAATACATCCTATACAACCGAAGAGGTTGCCCAGCTGCTTAAAATATCAAAACTGAAGGTCTATGATCTCATTAAGAAAGGCGAACTTTCTTCTTATCGGGTCGGCAAACAGATGCGTGTGGATGCCTCGGACCTTGAAATGTACAAACAGCAGTCCAGAGAGAGCGGGCGCCAGGCGTCCATGCTCACCTCTACTAGACCGGGGCTTCAAGGGATAAGCCCTGCTCCTAACATTCAGACCCCGGCGGCGTTCCGTTCTTCTACGCGTGAAATTGTCATCACCGGCCAGGATATCAGTCTGGATATACTAGCACAGCATTTGGAGAAATTCTCCCCCTCGCTGCGCCCGCTGCGCTCATATGCAGGAAGCCTTGACAGTCTGATTTCGATGTATCGCGGGGAATCCGATATCGTCAGCACCCATTTACTTGACGGTGATTCGGGCGAATATAATATTCCTTATATACGCAAAATGCTCGTTGGCTCCAGCTATCTTGTTGTTCGTCTCTTAGGCAGGGCCGCCGGCCTGTATGTACAGAAAGGCAATCCTAAAGGGTTTCATAGCTGGAAAGACCTGGGACAACCCGGTCTGCGGCTCGTTAACCGCGAGAGAGGATCAGGCGCGCGGGTGCTGCTGGATGAACAACTGCGCCTGAACGGAGTGAAGGCACAGAACATCGAAGGCTATACAACGGAAGAAATCAGTCATGTGACGGTTGCCGGCAGAATCGCGCGGGGCGAGGCCGATGTCGGTGTCGGGAATGAAAAGGCCGCCCGAATAGTCGAAGGCGTTGATTTTATTCCTCTTATCCAAGAAAAGTACGATCTGGTTATGCTGAAACGGCCGGATAATCAGGATTGGATCTCGGCTGTGCTCGAAATATGCCGTTCCCAGGCGCTTCATAATGAGCTTAACTCGCTGTATGGATACGATCTATCCGAAACCGGGAAGATTATTTACGAAACATAATGAATAGCAAACCCTCCCTATCCGCACGCAACTGACAGTGCCGGATTGGGGAGGGTTATTTACTGTTCTTTATCAGGAGTAGCGGTTGACAAACATCAGCATGAATGCCGATATTGCGATTATAGAAATGACCCACAGCCAGGCGAGTGTCATATCCCCTCCATCTACAGCCACATAAATCGCTGTAGGAATCGTCTGCGTCCGGTTGGGAATATTGCCAGCCACCATAATTGTTGCCCCGAACTCACCGAGGCCGCGGGCAAAGCCGAGAACGTAGCCCGCCGCAAGCGTTCGGATTGCCAGCGGAAACGTAATATAGCGGAGCACTTGAAACTCTCCCGCTCCCTGAGCACGTGCCGCATCTTCCAAATCACGGTCAACTTCTTCGAAACCTGCCTTTAACGTACGATAAACGAGTGGAAAAGCGACAACGACAGCGGCAATCACTGCCGATCCCCAGGTGAACAGAATCGTTCCACCGGTTAAATTTTCATACCATTCGCCAAGCCAGCTCCTTCTTCCCAACACGACCAAAAGCACGAAACCTACAACCGTAGGCGGAAGAACCAGAGGCAGCAGCAGTACAGTTTCAATCAGGCTGCGGCCCGGAAACTTCCGGTTCGCCATTGCCTTGGCGGCTGCAGCCGCCAGGACGAATACGATCACGCTCGTGATAACCGCAATTTTAATCGATAACCACACTGGGGCCATAAAGTCGGTCCAATTGATGTCCATGTATACTCAACCCGCAGTCTTTATTTATTAGTAGAGCAAGAACCCGTAGGATTTGAATACGCTTGTTGCAGCATTAGTTTGGAGGTAGCTGTAGAATGCTTTGGCTTCCGCTTCATGTTTAGTTCCTTTTACGATACCGATCGGATAGTTGATCGGTTTGTGTACGAAAGAGCCTACAGTAAGAGCGATCTTAACCTTCTTGGAGGTCAAAGCGTCGGTTTTGTATACAAAGCCTGCATCCGCGTTGCCTGTTTCAACGTAGGAAAGCACGGCGCGTACGTCTTTACCAAAGACAAGCTTTCCTTGCAGTTTATCCCAAATCTTCTTGGAAGTCAGGGATTGCTGTGCATATTGTCCCGCCGGTACGGATTCCGGTTGACCAATGGCTACCTTCTTGAAGGAAGGGTCCGTAAGCAGGGAGATCGTATTAAGCTTCGCCGTCGAGTTCGCAGGAACTACGACCACCAGTTGATTCTTCAGCAGTTTTTTATTGGTGGAGATGAGCCCGCCATCAACGAGAGCTTTCATTTGCTTGTCGCCCGCCGAGAAGAAAATATCAGCCGGAGCGCCCTGCTCGATTTGCTTTTGCAATGTGCCTGAAGCTGCATAGTTAAAGATCAGATCGATTGTAGGATGAGCTTTCTCGTATTGAACTTCGATTTTGTCCAGGCTGTCCTTCAGGCTCGCTGCCGCGGATACCATGATTTTCGTTTTGCTTGCGGCCTCCGCCTTACCGCTTGTTACCAGAGGTGTTGCAGCAAATACTGCCACCGCCATTACTGCTATTGCCAGCTTTTTTAACATTCTCTCATTCCTCCAGTGTATGTATTGATATGATTGGAGATATTCTAGCACATCTCCTCAAAATCCACCATATATTTTGTTATAATTCATATCATCATGTTATATTTGAACAAATTACGTCAAAATAACTCAGTTCCTGTAAAGGAAGAAATGCTTACATAAAAAGAGAATCGGCCACACCGGATGCTTCCAACAAATGCATAATCAACAAAAATACCCTTCAGCCTGCCGGCGCCGGCATAATTTAAGCCGAAGCGGAGGATCTGAAGGGTATTTGGAGAAATCGGAAAAGGCTAATTCTTCATCCGGGGATCGAGCACATCGCGAAGACCGTCCCCCATCAGATTGAAGCCGAGCACAGTCAGCATGATGGACAGGCCCGGAAAGACGACCGTCCAGGGCGCCTTCTGGATAAACTGGCGGGAATCGGACAGCATTTTACCCCACTCGGGCTCCGGAGGCTGGGCGCCGAGCCCGAGAAAGCCAAGCGCCGCTGCTTCGATAATAGCGGTCGCGATGCCAAGCGTCCCCTGCACGATAATCGGCGTCAGGCTGTTCGGTAGAATGTGTGTGAGCAGTATGCGGGTGTTCTTCATGCCGATTGCCCGCGCCGCCGTAATATATTCTTCCGACTTCAGGCTGAGCACTTTGGCCCGCACAAGCCGCCCGTAGGTCGGAATGTTGACAATGGCGATGGCGTAAAGCGCATTCTGCAGCGACGGCCCGAGAATGGCCACGATGGCGATGGCCAGCAGAATGCTGGGAAACGCAAGCAGTATGTCGAATAGACGCGAGATAAGCATGTCGATCCATCTGCCGTAAAATCCGGCGAGCACACCGAGCAATGTGCCGACGATAATGGAGCCGATGACGGAGAAGAAGCCTACCCAAAGCGAAATACGCGCGCCGTAGATGATGCGGGTGAACATATCTCTGCCAAGGTCATCCGTACCGAACCAGTGAGCGGCGGACGGAGCCTTCAGCCGGTCCATCAGCACCTGTTCCTTGTAATCATAAGGGGCGATGAACGGCGCCAGCAGCGCGATCAAGATGAAGAATATGATAATGCTGAGCCCGAGCATCGCCGTTTTATTTTTGCGGAATGCCTTCCATGCGTCGCGCCAAGGACCGGAGACCTTTTCGGCAGTAGCGGCTTCCGAATTGATGTTCAATGATGCCTGTGACAAAAGGGTCCCTCCTTACTTGTATTGAATGCGCGGATCGATGGCGGAATACAGCAGATCCACAAGCAAATTGATGATAACAAAGATGAAAGCGATGATGAGAATTCCGGACTGAATAACCGGATAATCGCGTGAGCTGATCGCTTCAAATATATACCGTCCCACGCCCGGCCAGGCGAAGATCGTCTCTGTCAGCACTGCTCCACCAAGCAGCGCGCCCGTCTGAAGACCGACAATGGTCAGCACGGGAATGAGCGAATTTTTGAGGGCGTGCTTGTACACGACAATGAACTGAGACAGTCCTTTGGCTTTGGCCGTGCGGATATAGTCCGAATTCATAACCTCCAGCATGCTGGAGCGTGTCATCCGGGCGATAATCGCCATCGGAATCGTTCCGAGCGCGATGCTCGGGAGAATCAAATGCTTAATGACGGTCCAGAGCTGATCCCAGCGCCCCGCCAAAATGCTGTCGATTACATACAGATTGGTAATGCTCTCCACCGGGTTTCGCTGATCCATCCTTCCGATCGAGGGCAGCCAGTGAAGCTTTAGCGCAAAGACGAGTTGTTCCATGAGGCCAAGCCAGAATATCGGCATGGACACTCCAATCAGCGCGATTATCATCGCGGTATAGTCAAACCATGAATTCTGTTTCCAGGCGCTCAAAATGCCGGCATTTACCCCGACAAAGGTGGCGAACAGCATAGCGGCCGCCGTAAGCTCCAGCGTTGCCGCCAGGTAAGGCATGATTTCTTTGGCAATCGGCGTCTTGGTGCGAATCGAGGTCCCCAAGTCGCCTTTCAGCAGATCGCCCATGTAATCAAAGTACTGTGAAATCCAGGGCTTATCGAGACCGAGTTGGTCCCTCAGCGCCTGCTTGGACTGCTCTGTCGCCTTCTGGCCCAGAATGGTCTCCGCCGGATCTCCCGGAATGGCATGGATGATGGAAAATACAATAATCGTCATGCCGATCAGGACGGGAATCAGCACTATGACACGTTTTAATAAGTAGGAACTCAAGAACGGATCACCTTCCTTACACGGACTTGCCGCCGCTCTTTAGCGGCGGCAAGATCGTGTGCTATGAAGCTATTCGAAGTAAACGTCGCTGTAATATTCCGTGCCTGTCGGACTCGGAACAAAGCCTTTCAGATTCGCTTTGGCTGCAAGCAGCGGAGTCGTGTGCACAAGCGGAATCCAAGGAGCGTCTTCTTTGATGATAACCTGAGCCTGCTTGTACAGGTCGGCGCGTTTGTTTTGGTCGATTTCTTTTTGCGCGTTAACCAGGATCTTATGCAGGTCTTCGTTCACATAGAAATTACGGTTGTTGCCGGGAATGGAATCCTTGTCAAGCAAAGTGTAAATGAAGTTGTCAGGGTCGCCGTTGTCGCCCATCCAGCCGAGCATGTAGATGTCGTCTTTCTCGCCAGCTTTCGTATCATCCAGATAAGTCGCCCATTCCGGAGACTCGATGACGGTCTTCACGCCGATCTTCTCCCAGTCCGCCTGAATCGCCTCGGCGACCTTCTTGCCGTCCGGCATGTAAGGACGGGATACCGGCATCGCGTATAGGGTTACCGTATCCGGCAGGCCGTTCGGGAAACCGGCTTCCGCCAGCAGCTGCTTCGCTTTGTCCAAATCGTACTCATAATCCTTCACCTGATCGTTATAGCCCCACAGTGACGGCGGCATCGGATTGACGGCCGGCTGCGCCTGACCTGCGAAGAATGCGTCGATAAGAGCCTGTTTGTTGACGGCATAGTTCAGCGCCTGTCTTACTTTTACGTTGTCAAAAGGCTTCTTCTTGAAGTTGAAGCCAAGGTAAGCGACGTTAAACGAAGGACGTTCGATCTTTTGCAGATCCGTAATGCCTTCCAGCGTCGACAGATCGTCCGGGCTCACATCTTCCATCAGGTCGATTTCGCCGTTTTGCAGCGCGTTGAAGCGTGCGGAGTTGTCCGGAATGGAACGAACGATTACTTTGCTCAGCTTAGGAAGTCCTTCTTTCCAGTAGCTTGCATTTTTTTCGAGCGTAATGGAGTCGTTATGCTTCCATTCCTTAAAGACGAATGGGCCTGTGCCAACCGGTTCGTTCTTGAAGTTTTCTTTCTTTTCTTTAATCGCTGCCGGGCTCGCGATACCGAAAGAAGTCATCGCAAGGTTTTGCAGGAAAGGAGCCTGCGGCTGATTCAGCGTAAACTGTACGGTCAGATCGTCGATAGCCTTAACTTCTTTAATGACGCGCGAACCGTCCGGTCCGAACATGGAATCATAGTAATCGAAGGAATCGCCCTCGAATTTGTACGGGCTCTTCGGATCGCTCCAGCGCTGGAAGTTGAATACAACCGCCTCGGCGTTGAAATCCGTGCCGTCATGGAACTTTACGCCCGGATGCAGCTTGAACGTATAGGTCAGGCTGTCCGGAGATACTTCCCAGCTATCGGCCAGAGAAGGCTCGACCTCCGTGGTTCCCGGCTTGTACTCCAGCAGGGAATCGAATACCTGATGGTCGATTTTCAAGGATTCGCCGTCGGTTATAATTGCAGGGTCAAGCGAAGCAGAGTCGCCGCCGCGTCCCACAACAAGCGTATCCTGCGTCGACGCGCCAGCGGTCGCCGTGCTTGCCGGTGAACTGGTCGCCGCGCTGTTAGTCGAGCTTGTGTTATTGCCGCCACAGCCGCTGAGTACGAGTCCCGCGCCAAGCGTAAGTGTTAAAGCCAGACTGCCCCATTTCTTCATTTCGTTAATACCCCTCTCCTCATATATATAATGCGTTTATATAGAGCCGCTCTGAAAGGGCGGCCATAAACCACTTCTTGCGCATATGGAAGAATTTCCGGTCAGAACCTGCCGGGCCTTCCTGTCTTTAGGCCAGCTGCGTTCTGGATTCCCCGCCGTACAGATAACAGGCGGTGAAATGTCCCGCTTCTGTCTCGGCAAGCTGCGGACGCGTATTCCGGCAGATGTCCATTACATGCGGACATCTCGTATTGAAGGCACAACCAACTGGCGCGTTCGCCGGACTCGGCACCTCGCCCTGCAGAATGATGCGCGCCTTCCGCAAATCCGGATCAGGCTCGGGAACCGCCGAGAGCAGCGCCTGCGTATAAGGATGCTGAGGATGAGAATACAGCTTCTCTTTGTCGGTAATCTCCACGATCCGCCCCAGGTACATCACTGCGACCCGGTCGCAAATATGCTTTACCACACTGAGATCATGCGCGATGAATATGTAGGTTAATCCGAATTCGCGCTGCAAATCCTGCATCAGGTTAATGACCTGCGACTGGATGGATACATCCAGCGCGGAAACGGGCTCGTCCGCTACAATCAGCTTCGGCTGGAGAGCAAGCGCCCGGGCAATGCCGATCCGCTGCCGCTGGCCTCCGGAGAACTGATGCGGGAAGCGCTGAAGGTGAGCCTTCGACAAGCCAACAACATCGGCCAGCCGCTGAACGGCGGCCTTGCGCTCCTTGGCGTCGCCAACGCCATGAACGATCATCGGCTCTTCAAGAATACGCTCCACAGTGTTGCGCGGGTCAAGCGAGGAGAACGGGTCCTGGAATACAATCTGCATATCCCGGCGCCGCTTGCGCAGTTCTTCCATAGACAGCTTGCGGATGTCCTGTCCCTCGAAGATGATTTCTCCTGCCGTAGGTTCAATCAGCCGAAGCAGCGAGCGTCCGGTCGTCGATTTGCCGCAGCCGCTTTCTCCCACCAGGCCGAATGTCTCGCCTCTGCGGACGGCAAACGAAATGTCGTCCACCGCCTTAACGAAGCCCTGCGTTTTATTCAGAAACCCTTTTTTAATCGGATAGTATTTCTTCAGACCACTTACTTCCAGCAAATTCTCGCTCATACCGCATCCTCCTGACTACTGTCATGCAGCCAGCATCTGCAGCTGTGCCGGTTCTCCTGAAGCGTTAGCTCCGGTAGAGACTGGCGGCAGATGTCCATCACATGGGAACAGCGCGGCGCAAACCGGCAGCCCTGCATATTTTTGCTCAAAATAGGAACATTGCCCGGAATGGAATACAGGCGCTCGCGGGTCTCGTCCATTCTCGGCACAGAGGCGATCAGGCCCTGGGTGTAAGGATGCAGCGGATTTTTGAAAATATCGTGAACCGAACCTTCCTCCACAACTTTACCTGCGTACATGACCGCCACCCGGTGGCACATTTCCGCAACGACGCCCAAATCATGGGTAATCATCATAACGGCCGTACCCTGCTCCTCGTTGAGCCGGCGGATCAGATCCAGAATCTGCGCCTGAATCGTCACGTCGAGCGCGGTTGTCGGCTCGTCCGCAATCAGCAGCTCCGGACTGCAGGAGATCGACATCGCGATCATCACCCGCTGACGCATGCCTCCCGACAGTTGATGCGGATACTCGTCGATAATGGCCTCCGGCCTTGGGATGCCGACCTTGCGAAGCATTTCAACCGCATGCTCGCGGGCTTCCTTCTTGGACAATCCCCGGTGCAAACGCACCGTTTCGATAATTTGCTGGCCCACGGTGAACAGCGGATTTAGCGAGGTCATCGGCTCCTGAAAAATCATGGCTACGGCGTTGCCGCGAATTTTCCGCATATCCTTTTCCTTCAGCGGCACGATATCCGTCCCCTTGAACACAATGCGGCCATCCACAATGCGGCCAGGCGGACTCGGCACAAGTTTCAGCACGGACAGGGAGGTGACGCTTTTTCCGCAGCCCGATTCTCCGACCACGCCCAGCACCTCACCGGGATTGATATAAAGATCGACGCCGTCGACCGCAGGCACTTCGCCTTTTTCTGTAAAGAAATGTGTATGTAGATTCTCAATTCGTAGAATAGGTTGGATCAAGAAGCTTACCTCTCTTCCGGCAAAAATTGAACATAGGTCAAATTTGAAGCAAATAAAAACTCTCCGGTTTTCAGAGAGAGAGAGAGCAATAACCTAACATTACATGAAAGAAATACTGCTTTAAACTAACAGAGCTGTCATATAATTTGACTTTACTATATATATTCCGACCCGACAAGTATAACTTTCAAAAACATGGACTGCCTTTTTTTCATCAATATGCACATAAATGCGTTTTCACGAAAAAGCACTCAAAAAAAAGACTGCGCTATTTATACAGCGACAGCCATTTCTCTAGTTGATAGCGTAAAACTTCCCTGTAATGGACGGGCTCGATAATTTCCGCTGCTTCTTTAAAGTTCGTAACCCAATCAATGAACTCCCTGTCCCGCTCAAGCGAGACTTCAAAATAGGCGTACTTACCATGCTGCTCCGTTTTTACGGGGACAATTCCACTCTTTCCCCTTCTGATTTCCTCCAGCACACCTTCAGAAAACCTGACCTTAAACACTACACGGAGGCTGTCCCCATCCACTGACCACTTTTGTTTCGTGAATGCCTGCAAGTCGAACGGTTCTTTGGAAAAGTTCTTATCCGTCAGTTTGACATTCGTCAGATCATGGGTGTGAAAACTACGGATGACCTTCATACGATGACAATATCCGATAAGATGAAAACGATTTTCCAGAGGAACCAGGTAATACGGATCAATCTCGAGTCCGTTCTCCTCCTGAGCATTGTCGAAGTAATCGGCTCGGATGCTTATTTGTTTCAGCACAGCGTTAAGAATTCGGATCAAGTGGAACTGTTCCGGCCCGGCGCCGTTTCGTTCCTGCCAAAGGGAACCGGCTTCTTTCCTGGCGTTCTCCATTTTTTCTTCTCTGTCCGCCTTCTGCTTGTATTCAGCCGCCATTACTTTTTCATAAGCACTCTCAAAGCCGCGGGGCATCAAAGGTTTAATCATATCTATAGTGTCGCTGAGCTGCGAAAATGCGGCCGATTCCTCCGATGACCAGTCCAGGGGGTACAACGCAAAATTACCGATGAAAGCATACCCTTTCCCATGTCCCATGTGGGTAATTGGGATATGCATAGCACTCAGAGCATCCATATCCCGATAGATCGTTCTCTCGCTGGTGCCGCAGCGTTCAGCCAACTCGCGCGCCAGAATGCCAGGCTTGGCCTGAACGAGCGTAATAATACGCATCAGACGGATTAATCGGTCTGTCATAATAACTTCTCCTTGCCGCGATTAGTAAAATAGACTCATTGAATATTTTATATCTAGATATATGTATCTATTTTATAAGAATAAAAATTTTATATAATAGATTAAGTAATAGAACTATTTTACTATTTTAACACACTTAACATCTTACTTCTTCGTTACTCTTCTGGATGACAAGTGAATATTCTCACAAAATATTGAAACCACTTATCCTTCGGCTGCGCCCGATCTTCACATTGCGGATGTTTGCTCCTTTTCAATCGGATCGGACTTCCGTTCGCACTGTATGTAAAGCGACTCGGCTTCACGCAGCAGGACAGAGTCTCCGGAACGCATAGCCATCAGCAGCAGATTATCCGCATGACGCCGCAGCTTCTCCCGGGCAAGCATTTGCTGCCCTTCCGAATATAGTAACAGCGCTTCCGCAATGGTCTTCTCTACCTTTAACAGTTCCACATGCTTCTCTACATAAAATGAACTGGCTTTATCGATGTATCCGGTATGACGGCTGTATTCAAGACTCAGCTTCTGTACAGGAAGCTCCCGTCCACGTTCACCCGGCCGCTGTCTGTAACGCCACTGCAGCCACAGCATTTCATGCCTGCCGGCCGCAAGGGATTCCAGATGAAATTCCAATGCAATATATTTACTTTGCCCTGAGCGGATAGCGCCCAGCGAGAGCAGGAGTCCCTGATCCCCGCTTTCCGCAAGGCGGCAGCCGTGCACCTCGGTCAGGCTCACATGGGGTTCAAGCCATATACGAAGCTCAATGTCGCGTGCAGCCAATTTCTGCGACTTCTTCCGGCCAATCCCCGGCTGCGCGGTGCCGCGCCATTCGATAAGCAGGACGGCCTTTTGCGATTTGCCGGAAAAAATGCAATCTTGGCTCCATGTGTAAGTCGGTTGAACGCTGGCATGCATTATTTCCACCTCTTTCTTTTTTTGGGTTTTATATTAATGTACCAATGTTGGCGGACAACTCCTTGTCATGGAATATATGTTCGGTTTGATATTATTGGCAAAAAAAAGAGCCGATTCATAGAAAGTGAACCGCTCTCGAAGAACAACAGCTATAAATGGCATTTTGCAATGAATTATTTTATTCTTCTTTGACGCAGTTCACTTGCCGCAATTTGTCGTACAACGGCGTGTTATAATATAGGATAATGAAAACACATTTACACGTCAGGCGGTGATTCAACCTATGAAATTAAAGATTCTTCCTTCACTGCCGCGTCTGCTGCCCGTGATCCTGCTGACCGGAACCCTCTATACTCTTCCCGCGCCGGCAGCCCATGCGAATATTTTTGGCGACCTATACCGCGGAATGGAGCAATTCTCCGAGCTGCCTGACCAGGTGAATGATCTGCAGGAAAGCTATCATCAGACCGTAGACGAGCTGGAGCGGACGAAGAATGAGCTTGGACAGACTATGGATGAACTGGATAACACCAAAAATCAGCTGGAAGCGTACCACAGCGAGAACACCTCGCTTCAAGAGCAGAATCGGCAGCTTACCGTGATGATCGATGAGCTTAGAGACGAGCGCGCCGCTCGAGAAAGCTATATACACCGTCTTAAAGTGACTTCACTTACAGGCCTCGGACTGGTTGCGGGTTATTTTATTCTCACGAGAGTTATCCGCCTTGGCATGCGAAGCCGCTCGAAGCGGGGGGACAGATTGCATTAATAGTTAAATCCGGCAGGGAGCGTCCCTCAACATGAGAAAGGAGTACGGGCGGTGAACGCGGAATTACAGGACGGAGGAAATGCCTTGAGCGGCGAGGCTTTGACTTTCACGCTGGAGGAGAATGAGGAAATTCATGTGCTGCACCCGCAGCAGATAATCGCCTATCAGGGGCCGTCCTCCGGGCGGGCCGACAGATTCATGGATGTAAAGGGAATGTACCGCAAGCGCAAGCTGATCCGGGCGGATATGACCGGTCCTTGCCGGTTCACGGCGGCTCTGCCTCCGGGCTACCGGGTCAAGACGGTTATGCTGGACGGCAATGACGATCTGCTCTATGACTTCAAGCACCTGTTCTATTACAGCAAAGGAATTAACATGCAGACCCGCGTACTTAGCGTGAAGAATATGATCGTGACCCGGGATGTCGTTAAAGTCAGGTTCTCCGGCAGCGGAAGCATCGGCATCCTGACGGAAGGAGTCGTATGCGAAGCCGCTCTGGACCCGGTTCAGCCTTTATATGTTGATGCGGGCAGTGTGATCGCCTACCCCGAGAATGCTGTGCTTGAGCTGACGGTCTACGGCAATCACCTGGCCAGCCAGCATATGAGCTATCACTGGAAAATGACCGGCAGCGGCCCTGTTCTCTTTCAGGCCGGCCGGCAGAACCGGAGATTTGAACGGGAGAATCATGAGGATGGTCTTTTCAAGCGGCTGCTGAGGGAAATCCTTCCCTTCGGCGGCGTATTTATCAAGTAAACGCCGCAGAGAAGAAAATGACGGCAAAAATCAAGGTGGCCGGTTCCAGTCAGAATCTGACTGGAACCGGCCACCTGCGCATGCGGGCAAATCGCCCGGCGCTCAACTGTTACAGTTTCTTATGCGAGGTAAGCGTTCAGCATCCAGATATGCTTCTCGACACTCGTTCTGATGCCGATGAACAGATCGCCTGTCGGTTGATCGCCGGACTCTTCAGCCAGTGTAATGCCGGCGCTCAGCTCTTGCGCGAGAATCGTGTAGTCCTTGACCAAAGTCGCCACCATTTCCTTGGCGCTCTCGCCGCCTGTCGCTTCTTGCAGGCTGGACAGAGACAAATATTCTTTCATAGTGGAAGCAGGTTTGCCGCCGATCGCGAGCAGGCGTTCCGCCACAGTATCTACATATTCAGCAGCTTCGTCATAATACTCTTCGAATTGGCTGTGAAGCGTGAAGAAATCCGTTCCGGTAACAAACCAGTGGTAATGATGAAGCTTAATTCCCAGCAGTGTCCAGTTAGCGGTTTGACGATTCAATGTGGCATGCAGTTCAGTTTGAGTTTTCAGATCAGTACTCATGATTCATTCCTCCCGGTTTTAAGTAATTAATATTTAGACTTATTCTAAATCTATATATAGGTTATCATAGATCTTATCCTTTTGCAATGCTTTCCCCTGTATATAATTGGTGTATATCTTATCATGCCTATCGGAGCAGCAGCTATTATTTCTGTCACAATCCTTCAGTTAAAAATACGAAAGAACCCTCTTCACAGGGTTCTCATGCAGTCGTTGACGTCTTGGATTACTCTCTTGAATATATTTGCAGCTCATGGATGGACCAGAAATTCCCGCCGGCGCCGGTTTGGACGATCTTCACATACCTGGCTTTCCTCTGCGGAAAGGGATACATGTCGACGTCCTTTTTCCCCCTGCCGTCAGCAGCCAGCTCCCAGTTGACCGCATCCTCCGATACATAGATGGCATAACGCCTGGGATAGTCGTAAGGAGAACGCGAGGTCTCCAGTTGAACCGCTTCGATCATATGCGAAAACTTCATATCAATCTGAATGGTCTCACCGGAAGTCATGTTCGCACCTGTATCCCAACGCGTACTCGGATCTCCGTCGATCATGTAGGAAAGCTTCTTTGGACTCTGGTTAATATTGTCCGAGGCCTGCCACCCCGTCCTGTCCAGAGGAACAAGGCCCGTAGCTGTAATTTGAGCCTTGTCCGACAGCAGGGCCGTGCCCGTCACCCGTACCGCGTAGGAGTATAACTCCCCTTCTTTTAGCGCCCGGTCGATATATGATGTGCCACCAACACCCTTGGCTATCGTTTTTAGTTCGCCGCCCGTCCCCTCTGAACGAAGCACATCATAGCCGCTTCCGGGCGCTTCCAGCCAGTTGAGCTGTACGGAAGTCCCTCTGGCCGCGGTGGCCGTCAGGTCTCGCGGGGCCTCGTCCTGCACCACAGAAGATGGCTGTAGAATATACTGAACCGCTTCTCCCGGCGCCAGCGTCTCCGTGAAGGTCAGATCAGGTCCCGCGTTCAGTCCGGTCACGTAGCGGCGCGCTTCTTCATACGTATCGCCATTTCCAAAGCGTTCACCCTCGTAAGCCGTTTTCTTGGGCAGGGTAACCTTGACACTGACGGTCTGCGGCGTATCCTCGAAGTTGACGAGGTTAACCAGGACCTTATTTGAGGTTGCTTTCGTTCCCGGCAGCGGAGTCAGCTTGGATGTATCCACGGCCCGGACATAGACCAGCTTGTCGGCAAGGGCGCTTTTATTAAGCAGACGGTAGGAAAGCGGAGCGCCATGGGTGGCATAAGCCAGGCTCAATCTGCGCATGATGCTGACGCGTGAATCCTCGTTCTCTTTTGTGTAATAAACTTCCGTCTTGGCCGGATCATGATTTTTCAGACTGACGTTCTTGAATTGGAACAGACTATAGTTGTAGAAAAAAGCGGCGTGCTGCACGAACATATCTGCATATCCAATATGGGCTCTCATGATCCGGTCGAATGCGGCTGACGTCCGCTCCTTCGCCCCGTAATGATAATCGTCCAAATGAGTGTCGGAGGTGCCGAACTCTGTCACCAGCATTTTTTTGGGGAGGCCGTCATTCGAACCATTGAACGTCTTCAGGTTCTCGGTAAAGCTGCCGCCGTTCTTGGCAATGTAAGAATCCCCGTAGGAATGTCCGTTTGTAAGATCGGTAGCCTTCTCCATCTCCAGCCGCTGCGCCGGATCACGTTCCCAGCCATCGGGATCGCCGCACTGGCGAACGCCGCCCCGTTGGCTTTTTTCACAGGAATCCTCCTTGTACTTCGGCCAGTACGTCCAGCCGGGAGCAACCGTCTGCAGATGAGGCGCAATTTGTTTGCCCTCCTTATTCAGCCATTCGGCTATCGCCAGATTGACGGCTTTGGAGCGATTAAACAACCCCGGCTCATTATCCACCTCGTAATATTGAAAGTAAGAGCCGTATTTCTGAAAATATTCGGTAAGCTTCTTCTTCGCGCTTTCCGGCAGTGATCCGTCCGCATTTAGCTTAATGTCCCCGGTGTACAAATACAGCGCGACCGCCTGCATATTGTAATCCTTAAGCGCTTTATAGTAGTTCTCCAAATCGGAACGGGAAAATTTCACATCGCTGGCGCCGCCCGTACGCATAATATTGCCGCTATAGGCTACGCCCAGCCACTTCATAATGTACGGCAGATGAGTGGTAGCGCCTGTATCAAAATAAAACTGCTTGTTGGTGACCATCGTACCCGTAAGCACATAACTGCCGTGAATCGGCTCGGTAATCGGTGAATCCAAAGACAACAATTTCAGATCGTCCCAAGTCCACCATAAATACTGCTCTTCCGCGCTCGACGCATATAGGGAATGGACCGCCTTCAGCTTAAGCTCGTTGTCACCGACTTGCAGTTGTTCCTTCGGGATATAGAGTTCATACGTTTTGCGGAATTTGTATTCGCTCCCCGTTCCCGCGACGCCCGCGATCTGAATAATCCCCGACAGCTCGCTGTTCGAGAATACCGCCATCTGCGGAACCGACTTATAGGCGTTGAGAATGCTCACCTGGAACAGAACCCCGTTCGCCGGGATTTTGCTCAAATGGTAGGATAGCCGCAGTTCGGGCGCGTTCCTGCCGTCGAGACCAGAGGGCAACTTTTTAAGCACGGACGCATCCGGCTTCGATGAATTTAGGCTGACCGTACTTCTCGCGCTTGAAGAATTACTCGGCGCGAACTCGCCGGCCGATTCATCACGGCTGCCGAGCTGCCAGATTAGCGCCCCCGCTGGGGATTCAGACGCTGTCTCATACGCGGAGGAGAACTTGGTCATTCCAATATCACTTCTCTCCGTCTCCTCACTACCCAAAAACGATACAGACAGCAAGAATAAGATGGCAAGTCCTGCAAGTTTCAAAAATATAGATAAAGGCCGGGCTTTTCCTGGTTCTCTCATTCCCTGTCCTCGCTTTCTCTAGAAGCCGGGTTTAAAGATACAACTCTCATTTGGGAAGAAACAGCACATTGGGGGGAATGACCTCTTCCTGCCAATCCGGCCCTTTCCAGAGCAGCTTGATATCGGCTTTCCCTTTGTTCTCAAAGTACTCCACTTTGATATCGTAACGGGTATCCCCTTTCAGCTTGATGCTTCCTTCCCGGGCAACATCGTTCTGCGGCATCCAGCTGTCGATAATGAGTTTTCCGCCGATCCATACCCGCACTCCGTCGTCGGACACCGCCTTAATGGTGTAGTTACCCGTTACGGGAGTCTGGATACGGCCTTGCCAGCGCACGGAATAAAAGTTTCTCTCCATGTCTTTATCCGGCGGGGAATCATGCCAGATAAAGTTGAGATTAGCGTCGGTTCTGCTTATGAGCGGTTGGCCTTTCAGGTCTTTATTGTTAAAATAATCTCCCCTCAGTCCATTTCCGGCGGCTTCAGCCTGTTTGTTCGTCATATGGATAAAATCGTTTTTGGACAACGTATAGTCCGCATTCATGAAGCTGCTTATTTTCTGCTGGCTGTTGTTCTCGGTCAGCATTTTGCCCCAAGTCATCATATAGACCCACTTGCTCTGGTTCTTGGCAAGCACCTGGGGATCGGGCAGCTCCCCGCTTTCCCCAATGGCGATCGGCTTCCCGTCCGCCAGCGTCAACAGACTGTCGTAATAAGTCTGCTGAAAGTCGTTGTTATAAATGTCTGCCGCAAGAATATCGACTTTATCTGCCCCCGGATAATAAGGCGCATAAGCGTCGGCCCACCCGTTGGGAGCATTCGGATTCCATACCCAGAGCAGATTGTTTAATTTATGTTTACCCACATATCGGTCGTACATAATGTTCCAGAGAGCAGAATAATTATCTTTCTTGCCCCACCAGAACCAATCGCCGTTCATTTCATGATATGGTCTCCACAATACAGGAACTCCGGCGGCCTGCAGCTGCTTCAAATACACGGCTGCCCTGTCCAGGTCGGCAATCAGCATGTCATATTGGGCTGTGCCGGGTGTCACATAGGCGTCAAAATCGCTCTGGCTCAAACTCATAGACACATTGGACCAGGCCGGAGATGTGCCGGGAAGGCTCTCATGAAACGTCATGGCTACAATACCGCCGCTCTCATACCAGTTGATGGCGCTCTTCACTACCGCCTCGCGCTGGCGGTCAATCATACCAGGCGACTGGCCGTTAATCGCTCCGAGCTCGTAGCCGTGAAGCACGGCATCGCTTCCGGCAGCCTTCTTCAGCTTGTTCGTGAACTCATCCGGGCTTTCCAGGTAATCATGCTGGCCGGAGATCAAGCCCTTCCCGCTTAAGTTCGCCAGATATTCAAGCAAATTCCGCGATTCGGCTGAAGCGGATGAATTAACCGGCGAGACGGTTTTTGGGGCTGCCGGGGGGATGTTATCGGCGTTTACCCACGGCAGTAAAGCGGCAAAAAGAATCAAAGGCACAGTCATAACGAACAGCCGATGTCTACGGAATAATTTCAATGTCATTTTCCTTTCTTAAGCTGGATTGTCGTCCCCGAACGCCGTCCTCCGGATGCTAGAAATGACGGTCCAAAATGGGGCCGATAGCTTAGAAGCCCTGCTGAAAAACAAGCAGGGCTGTCAAGGTTCTAATGAACTGAATTAGGTTATACTCTCAAAATATCGGCAGCCCATACATGAAACTATTCGTAAAAAATATATCAAAGCGATCCGGAAAGATAAAACGCGCTCGCGGGAACAGTTTCCTTAATTTGGCTAGGGCTTTCCCACATCAGACGGGCTTTGGCGCTCCCCGTATTGTCGTAATATTCTACTTTAATGTCATACAGTTTGCCGGCTTCCAGGTCGATTCTTCCCTTCCGCTCTACTCCGTATTGAGTGGACCAACTGGTAATGACCGCTACCCCGTTGACCCATAACCGAATGCCATCGTCCGAACTAGTATAGAAGGAATAGTTCTCGGTGTAGAGAGGCTTGATTTTACCGCTCCAACGGACGGAAAAATAGTCAGGGTGGACAGAGCTGTCCGGTGTTCCGGTTCCCCAGTTAAAATCGATGGCCGATTCTTCTCTTACCAGTGCAGGCGTTCCGGAAAGCTGCATATTGGCAAAATATTCGCCAATCAGCCCGTTGCGGGGCTGCGAAGGCTCCGGCGTGGCCGAAGGTAGTGGCAGCAGATTCGCGCTGTTCGGATCATTCACCCCCGAACCTTCTCCTATCGGCTGATAAGTCGGCGTTGGCGTCGGGCTAGGCGATGGTGTTGGCGTTGGACTCGGCGTCGGCGTTGGACTCGGTGTCGGCGTTGGCGTCGGCGTCGGGCTAGGCGACGGTGTCGGTGTTGGACTCGGCGATGGTGTCGGCGTTGGACTCGGCGTTGGCGTCGGGCTAGGCGACGGTGTCGGACTTGGCGCCAGACTTGGTAACGGCGCTTGTATCAGAATTGGGCTCGGCACCGTTACGGAAGCCATTCCCGTTATAACCTCATCGCGGGTTAAGGTGAATCCGTTATTCATAAAGCTCTTGATTGTAGTCGTGCTGTTGTTTTCGTACAGCATTTTGCCCCAGTTCATCATAAAGACCCATTTGCTCTGTGATTTGGGCAGCATCGCCGGATCGGGCATTTGTCCGTTCTCGCCAATGGCAATCGGCTTGCCGGCGGCCAGAGTCAGCAGACTGTCATAATAGTACTGATTGAAATCATTGTTATAAATGTCCGCCGCCAAAATGTCCACCTTATCCGCACCGGGATACGTCTTGACGTAAGGATCGGCCCAGCTGTTCGGCGCGTTCGGGCTCCATACCCACAGCAGATTGTTAAGCTTATGAACATTAACAAAGCGGTCATACATAATATTCCACAGAGCGGCAAAATTGTTCTTCTTGCCCCACCAGAACCAATTGCCGTTCATTTCATGGTACGGGCGCCACAGCACGGGAACCCCAGCATCGCGCAGGGCTTTCAGCGATACCGCCACTTTATCGAGTTCCGTGATCAGGCTGTTGTACTGCGTAGTTCCAGGAGTGACATACTTGTCAAAATCGGCCTGGGACAGCGATTTTTGCACATTGGTCCAGTTATAAGCCGTACCGGGCAGATTTGCGTGGTACGTCATGGCGACGATGCCGCCGTCCTTATACCATTTGATGGCGCTGCTGACGATATTTTGCCGCATCCAGGTCACGGCGCCGTCCGTTTGGCCGTTAATCGCCCCAAGCTCATATCCATGTAGGGCTGCATATCTGCCGCTCGTTACTTGAAGCTTGTAGTTGAACTCGTCCGGACTTTCCAGATAATCATGCTGGCCGGTAATAATGCGGGTTCCGGAAATGGAGTACAGGTAGCTCAGCAGCTTGACCGCTTCGGGAGAAGCATCAGGATTGACCGGGCTCCCCTGAGCCTCCGCAGCCGAAACAATCGCCAGGCTTCCTGTACCCGCAGGCAGGACAAATGTCAAGAGCAGACACAGGGATAGCATAACAAAGAACAGTCGATACATACGAAGAACTTTCAATTCCATCTCCCTTTCGGTAACCAGGCTTCCTCCTTAATTAAGAGGCCCTATGGCTTTGCGTCCCTACCTCACGATAGGTTTGCCTTTGTCGTAGTCGAAGGCTTAACCTTCTACCGTACATATCGACGTTATTTAATTATTCATGAAGTCCATTTTTCATAAATCCTTAATAAATAAGTCGAAAGACCTGTTTAATGGCCGGTAAAATTGGTTAAATAACAATTCTGCCTATCAATATCAAACTTTTTTTCAAGAAATAAACTGGTGCAGTTCAATGTCCTTCCAATCCAGCGTAATGCGGATGTTGTCCTCTTCCACCAGCTCCGATCCAGTCTGCACTTCGATAAACTCCACATCGGTCAGAGCCAGAATGCTGTGCTTCGTTCCTTCCGGTATGCGCACAACATCTCCCGCTTTTACCTTGTGCATTTTTTCATTAAGAATGATGCTGGCTTCCCCGCTGATGAACGTCCAGATTTCACTGCGCTTGAGATGGTACTGATAGCTGATATTTTTTCCTTCGGCAATAAAAATCCGCTTGGTCAGCACTTCATTGCTTTCATGGTATTTGACGTAATCGATCACCCGGTAGTGGCCCCATCGGCGTTCCTCATACATCGGTCTTTGTTCCGTGCCCTTCAGCACCTCTTTGATGCGCGGACTTTCCGATTTGTGAGTGACGAGAATACCGTCCGGACTCGCGGCGATAATCAGGTCCTGAGCACCGATTACCGTGATCGGAATATCAAGCTCGTTGACAAGGCAGCTTGTCGAGGAATCCTCGGTCAGAACGCCCTTGCCCATTTGATTGCTCGCCATCTCTTCGGTCAGCGTATTCCAGGTGCCCAGATCCTTCCAGAATCCGTCGTACGGCTGAACAACGATTTTGTCTTCCCGTTCAACCACTTCATAGTCGAAGCTGATCGAAGAGAGCAGCTTGTACTGCTTCTGCAGCTCTTCGTAGGTCAGCGGCAGGCCTTTTTGCTGCAAAATATCAAGCAGGTATCCGAGCCGGAAGGCGAATACCCCGCAGTTCCACAAAGCGCCCTGTCCAATGAGCTCTTCGGCGCGCAGGCGGTCCGGCTTCTCAAGGAAACCGCTCACCGGCATGACTCCATTCTCCTGAGCATCAGCGCTCGAAGGGATAATGTAGCCGTATTTCTCCGAAGGCAGCTCCGGTACGACGCCGATCAGCGCCAGGTTTGCGCCGCTGTCGTCAAGCGCCTGCTCAAGCTGCGAAACCGATCCGAAGAAGGAGCCTTCCACATAAGGATCGACCGGCAGAATCGCCACCGTCTCATCCGGCCGCACGCCCTCTACCGAATACAGATAGACGGCCGTGAGCGCAATCGCCGGAAAAGTGTCCCGGCGTTCAGGCTCGATAATAATCTTCACGTCGGTGCCCAGCTGACTCTGAATCATTTCCACCTGTCCGCGTCCTGTCGCCAGATACGACGATTCCGCGAGTCCCGCTTCTTCCAGCTGCCGCCATACCCGCTGGACCATCGATTCAGGTTCGCCAAGCGGGCTTTCCAGCACCTTCAGGAACTGTTTCGAACGTGAATCATTGGACAGAGGCCACAGCCGTTTTCCCGAACCGCCAGATAAAAGCACCAATTTCATAAGTGTACCCTCCCTCTAAATGGTCATGCCATGGCCGTGAAGAACCGGCTGCTTAATGGAACTCCATTATGTCAATATCGCAGTCTTAAGGCAGCACTGCGGGCAACAATCGAAGCGTAACATCCGTTTGCCCTGTTCTGTACAGGGGGGCTATTATACCGCCCCCGCCACACTCGGAGAATAGCCGCTGAGCCCGCCCATTCGCGGACGTCCTACCGAATAATATTCCAGCCCGGTTCCTTCGATCTGCTCCTTGGAGTAAACATTGCGGCCGTCGATCAGGATCTGCTTGCGCATGCTCGCGGATAATAGATGCAGATTGATATCCTTGAACACGCCCCAGTCCGTCAGCAGGCAGAGCGCGTCACTGCCGGACGCCGCTTCCTCGGCCACAGCGCACCATTGAATTTGCGGGTGATTGTACTGCTGGCGGAAATTATCCGCTGCGATCGGATCGTACACCTTCACGTGCGCTCCTTCCTTCACGAGCGCCTCTACGATTTCCCTTGCCGGCGATTCGCGCACGTCGTCCGTATTCGGCTTGAAGGCAAGCCCCCATATGCCAATACTCGCGCCATGCAAGCTTCCAAGCGATTCATGCAGCTTGGCGAGGATCATGTACCGCTGACCCTGATTAACTTCCACCACCGATTTGAGCAGCTTGAATTCATAATCGACGTTACCGGCGATCTGGATCAGCGCCTTCGTATCTTTGGGGAAGCAGGAGCCGCCGTATCCGATGCCGGCTTGAAGGAAGGAAGAACCGATCCGCTTGTCAAGCCCCATTCCCTCGGCCACCTCGGTCACATCCGCGCCGACCTTCTCGCAAATATTCGCAATCTCATTGATGAATGAGATCTTGGTCGCCAGAAAAGCATTCGATGCGTATTTGATCATCTCCGCGCTGCGGATATCGGTGACGACAATATTTTCAGTGAATCCTTGATGAAGCTCCCGCATTACAGGCTCCAAGGCCGGATTGTCCAGACCGATAATGATCCGGTCGGGATGCAGCGTATCCTGGATGGCCGAGCCTTCCCGGAGGAATTCCGGCGCTGACACGATATCGAACGGATAACCGGTGTTCGCGGCGATGATCTGACGGATTTTCTCGTTCGTTCCTACAGGAACGGTCGATTTCGTCATAATGATCTTGTAGCCTTCCATCGCCCGTCCGACTTCCGCCGCCGCGCTTTCAATGTACTGCAGATTCGCTTCGCCGTTCGGAAGAGAAGGCGTTCCTACGGCGAGAATGACGATATCCGAGCGGCGCACCGACTCCTGAATATCGGAGGAGAAGTGCAATCTTCCTTCTTTCAGGTTCATTTCAATCAGTGTCTCGATTCCCGGTTCGTAGATAGGTGACTTCATCTGTCTAAGTTTGGCTATCTTGTCCTCATCCTTGTCGACGCAAATGACGTGGTTACCCCCAAGTGTGAAGCATACGCCGGATACGAGGCCGACATAGCCGGTGCCGATTACCGCCAGATTCATATCATCATCCTCCTTTTAAAAATTTGACATACGCCTGTTCGACATACTGCTTGAACTGCGCAATAAAAGTTTGTTCATCGAATTTTTGCGCATGTTTCATAATTTTCCCAATATCCCATGCATACGATTCCACCTCGGAAATCGCCTGGAGCAGATCGTCGACTTCCTGCCGCTTGAAGAAGACTCCGTTTACGTAAGGCACAATCGTATCGAGCGCTCCGCCCGCCTGGTAAGCGATAACCGGTCTGCCCGCAGCGTTAGCCTCCAGTGGAGTAATGCCGAAATCCTCTTCTCCGGGAAAAATATAAGCCCGGCACTGGGACATGAGCCCGGTGACCTGTTCGTCTTCAAGGCGGCCGAGGAATTTCACATTGCTCTTGGCCATCCCCTCCAGCCGCTTCCGGTCAGGACCGTCGCCGACAATAAGCAGCTTCAGCCCGTTGCGGTTGAAGGCTTCCACCGCCAGATCGATCCGCTTGTAGGACACCAGCCTTGAGACGATCAAATAATAATCGCCAATCGAGCTTGAACTGGTAAAGCGTGACGTATTGATCGGCGGAAAGATGATGTCGGCGTCCCGGTGATAATAGTTCTGAATCCGGCTCTTGACGACGGAAGAGTTGGCCACAAACTGGTTCACATTTTTGGAAGTCCGCTGGTCCCACATTTTGAGCTGCTGGATATACAGCTTCAGCACTCTTTTGAAGAGACCCGAGTTCGACTGCCGTTCCATATAAGTGTCATAATCCCAAGCGAACCTCATCGGGGTATGACAGTAACAGAGGTGAAACGTGCGCTTGGGCACCTGAATGCTCTTCATAAACGCACTGCTGGAACTCAGGACAATATCGAACCCGCGGAAGTCCAGATCGCGAATAGCCATGGGATAAAGCGGCAGCACCCCTTTAAAATTGTCCTTCACTCCCGGAATTTTTTGCAGCCAGGAGGCCCGGATATCCGCGTCCTTGAGATTCTCGGTGAGGCGGCTTCCGTTAAAAACCGTCGTGAAGATCGGAGCTTCCGGATACATATGGTGAAAAACTTCCACCACTCTCTCCGCCCCGCCCATTTGAATCAAGTAATCATGCGCTATCGCAATTTTCATGTGAATCATCCTCAACATTTTATGGAGCAATTTTTGTTAAAAGCGGCTGGATTGCGGCTGCTCGCTTCATGGATGATACCCGCTCAAGCCCTTTCAGGTGCCTGCCAGCAAGCCTCTGTAGTAATCGACGATCTCTTTAACCGTGTTTTCGATTACGAAATGTTCCTTGACCCGCTTAATTCCGGCTTCCGCCATTCTCTCCCTCTCCTGGGGATGTTCCACCATCCAGTTAATGGCTTCCGTAAGAATCGCCGGGTCGCCCGGCTGAATGAGCAGCCCGGTCTCGCCTGGTACAACAATCTCCACTGGCCCTCCCTCGTTAGAGGCAATTACCGGCAGACCCGCCGCCATCCCCTCGACGATCACCTGGCCGAACGGCTCCGGCGTAATCGAGGTATGCACGAGCAGATCTGCCTGCTGCATGAGCCCTTGAATATCCTCCACATGTCCCAGGAGGGTTACATTCGTCAGCCGCTCCCGCTCAATCGTCGCAAGCAGCTTCTTCTTGTACTCGTCTTCGCCGAAAAGGGCGTCGCCCGCAAGCCAGAACTTGATTCGTCCGTTATCCTGAAGCTTCTTCGCCGCTTCCAGCAAAATATGCTGGCCCTTCCACTCCGCCAAGCGCCCTACCAGCAGAACGTTGAAATCTTTCTGCTCCCTCCGTCCGGTCCCGCCGCCAATCGCTTTGGCGAAGGCGGAATAGACGACCAGCGTCTTCTTGGAACGCGGGAGCTCAAGCGCGCTCAGCGTGGACTTCGAATTGGCGATAACGCCGTTGGGAAGCAGACGCGACAGCAGCCGGATGGCTTTCGCGACAACCGGCTTCAGATAGGGCGCACCAATATGGTCGCGGATATGCCAAATCAGCGGTACGCCGGCCATCTTGGCGGCAACCGTTCCGTACAGCGCAGACTTAAGGGAGTTGGTATGCACGCAGGCTACCCGTTCCTTCTTCAGGAGCGGAGCGAGCTTACGGCCGTAGGCCAACAGCTTCATGGCAGCGGCCGGAGCGCCCAGATTGACGGTGTTGCGGCCGCGGCTGCGGATGCTCTCGTCGAGCGGAATAATCCGGACGTCGATGCCTTTCTCACGCAGGCGGTCGGCCAGCGCACCTTCCTCTGCCAAGATAACGAGCGGATCAACCTGTTCTCCGATATGGGTAAGAATGTTGAACAGCGCCACTTCGCCGCCGCTCCATCTAGCCGTGTGATCGATATACGCCACTCTGAGCATTGATCGTCTCCCCCTTCCCCATAACTTCTCTGAATACCGCTTCCACCTGATCCGCGACATGCTCCCAGGTGTATCTTTCCAGCACATGCTCCCTGCATTCCTCCCGGCTGGGAAGCAGCCTTCGGTTGCCCAGCATGTAGGAGATCCCTTCGGCCATATCTGCAGCCGATGCGCTCTTGAACAGCAGCTCCGGACGGAAGTTCTGCAGAATTTCCCGGTTGCCGCCAATCGGCGTCGCCATGACCGGCAGCCCGCTCGCGAGCGCCTCGGTAGTAATCAGGCCGAAGCCCTCCAAAGCTTGCGATGGAACGACGAACAGGTCAGCCGCCTGATAATAAGAAGCCAGCTCATGATCGGGGATATAGCCGAGCAGCCTGACCTTGCTCGCCAGTCCGTAATCGGCGATCCGCTCCTCCAGCTCCGCCCGTAAGGGGCCTTTCCCCCCGATTAGCAGAATGGAGTTCGGGAAGCGTTCCGATACAGTCCGCCACGCCTCCAGCAATTGAAGCAGTCCCATACGGTTGACTAGTCTCCTGACCGTCAGCACTGTGGTCGCCCCCTCCGGCAAATTCAGCATGCGCCGAACGGCGAGCCGGTTGTTAGCCGGGATGAACCGGTCGATATTGGCCGCGCCGGGAATGATGACAATCTTGTCAAGCGGAATGCCATGCAGCGAATGGAGAATATCCCGAAAAGTCTCGCTGAGTACGATGAACTTATCCGCCAGCCGGTATGCTTTGCGCTCAATCGACTTGGCGATCGCAGTCTTGACCTGATGCTTGATGCCCTGGCCCTCGATTTTCATCTCCTCGTTCCAGGGCCCGTGAAAGGTCATCACAACCGGGATGCCGCGTTTCTTCGCCTCCAAAGCGGGGCCGACTCCGTAAGGAGCGAAATGGGAATACAGGACATCAATCCGTTCCTTCCCGGCGTTCATAAGCTCCGACGCCATTCTCTGAAAAGCATCCTTTCGCTTCCAGATCGATTCTTTCGGGTCTCCGGCATTGTGGATAATGAGTTCCTCAGGCGTTTGCGGCTTCTCCTTGCTGCAGATCAGCGCATGCACCCGGTTACGGGAGGAAAGCTGCTCGCAGACGGATTTATAATACGTATTGAGCCCGCCGGGCTGTACCGTCGGCCAACTTAGGCCGGTAGACATAATATTCAGTCCGTCACTATAGGACATAACCTTCCACTCCTTTCTCCCGTTCTTTCTCAGCCTGGCTGGCCCTTAGAGCACGTAACGCCCGTAAGGTTTGAAGCCGACCATGAATTCGCACATGATCCGGAAAGTCTTGACTCTTCCCGATCTGCCCTGAACATTCCCCGCCTTCATCATGGACGATAGTCTCTTCGGCGAACGGTTGGCAGGGATGCATCGCCCTGTCAATCCGGATGATGTCATTTTGGAAAGTATTGACCGCTGGAATCGGACCATAGCCAAGGCCGGCAAGCACACTTGTCATTGAATCCATGCTGGTTTCCTCCTTTTTCTAACCGTTCGCGTTCCGTCTCTTCATGTTCATATAGAAATTCATCATCGTCTTCATCCTCAGCAGGCTTTCCGCACCGCTACTTAGCGGGGGCAGCCCCGGACTGGGCCGCAGCTTGGGGAGTTTCTGTCTTTCTGTCGTCCATTACCTCTCTGGCGCCAAGGCCAAGGCCGATCAGCATCCAGATCAGGTAACCTTTCAGTCCGAGAAAACCGTTGTCCGATACAAGTCCGACCACTGCCCCAGTCCATGCCGCAAGGGCCAGCCTCGCATACAGTTGAAGCCGGGTTCTACCCATGACTTTCGCAATGATCTGCTTAGCCGCCAGACCAAGCGCACCGAAGAACAGCAGACCTCCCGGAGCGCCGAAGGTGAGCATCAGGGCAATGAATCCGTTGTCCATAATGCCGTACTCTCCCAGTTCGCCGCTGTTTCCAAGCTTCGTGCTCTGTCCGACGCTGCCGATTCCCTGGCCTACCGGATTCGATTTGATCGCAGGAATCATGCTTCCCAGCAGATTCAACCGGTCATTATACGAGCGGTCCTCCTTGATCGAAGAAAGGGTCTCCATCCGGGCCGTCAGCCCTTCCGCTCCCGGAAGCTTCGGTACGATCCAGAATAGAGCAAGCGCTACGAACAGCACCTGAATCAGCGTCTTCCATTTTCCTTTGGACGACGAGGAGACAATGTACACCAGAAGCATGACCAGCAGGAGAAGCCATGCCGCCCGGACCAGCGTGGTCAGCAGACACACTACCACCAGCAGGACGCCGATCCAGCTGAAGGCCCCCCTCCATCTTTTCTCAAGAATCATCGGCACCAGGGCAAATACGAGAAAGGTTGCGGCAGGGCCCGGCGAATTCAGGGTGGAGAACACTCGGACCTCCAGCGGATGCGGCGTGCCGATGGAATTCATCCCTGAATTCGTCATCCAGAAGGCGTCCCACGCGGGCACCGTCAAATATTGGATAATCCCGTATGCGGCAACCAGAACCGCGATATTGGCATAGCCGCCAAGCAGCTTGTCAATATCACGGGCCGTAAACGGCGTCACCGCAAAGTATGGCAGCAGCAGGAGCGGAACAAGATAGTTCGTCAGATCGTAGAACGAACCCATCCCGTTCTTCGCAATTCCAATCAAGGTCGCATAACCGAGCGGGACCGCGAACAGCAGCAGCAGCCTCATGAAGGGACGGCGGATGGCATGAATCTCGCGCATAACCGGGATGGCCATCACTGCGCCCGTGAGCAGAGGCGCCAGGCTGAGCAGCGATACGGAATGGTAGACTCCTTCACTCCAATCGGCTATGCGTCGCAGTTCGGGAGCGATGGCCCAAACGAACAGTGTGTAGATGACGAGCAGCCGCGGCTTCAGCAGCGCGAGCAGAAAGGCCGGAAACAGCAGAGCCGATACCATGGCAAGCTGCAGGCCGCTCGATGAGCTGAGCTTCGCGCTGACATAACCGATCATCAACGGCAGAACCGCACAGACCGCAGTAAAGATTCCCGCTGTTGCCAGAGCACGTAGGTTTCCCGGCTGCATAAGACCGGAACTGCCCGGATGACGGCTGATCATCGTTTCACACACCTCCATTCCTTGGGTATACGCCTTTATTCAAGGCTCCGTCCATTCGCTTTATCCCGTTTGCGCATCTCCTTGAGCAGAAGGAGCAGAAACTGTGCATCGTCCACCAAATACCGCTTCCACAGCCTTCCCGGTTCCTGGCTTAGCCGCCAGAACCATTCCAGTCCGCTTTTTTGCATGAAATCCGGCGCACGCTTGACCGATCCGGACAGAAAATCGAAGGTTGCTCCGACACCAATCGAGATCGGCGCCCGGTAGGTTAGATAATGGCGGTAGATCCATTTCTCCTGCTTGGGAGCCCCAACGCCGACGAACACGATATCCGGCCGGGTTTCATTCAGCATCCCGATAATCCGCTCGTTCTCTTCCTTGTTATTCTCGAAGCCATAGGAAGGAGAATAACAACCGACAATGTTAATATCGGGGTACGCCGCCTTGAGGTTCTTCGTCGCCCGTTCCGGTACGCCCTCCGCAGAGCCGAGAAAGAACAGCCGGTATTTCCGCTGCTGGAACGCATGTCCCAATCTGCTGAAGAGGTCGGCGCCGGACACTTTCTGCTTGAGCGGCTTGCCCAGCATCTTGGAAGCCCATATGAGAGGCATCCCGTCAGCGACTACAGCGCCCGCTTCAGAGTAGACCGTCCGGAATTCCTTGTCCTTGCGCAGCTTGATCACATGATCCACATTGCAGGTCAGAATGTAGGAATGATTCCTTTCCCGGATCGTAGTATCGATATACTCCAGCAAGTCCATGAAATCATAATTGTTAAAGTTGACATCGAACATATTCACTTGATTCATCGTATCACTTCTTTTTGTGGGGAATCGGTTGGCTGCGAAGCCCGGTACAGGCAGTTCAGGTACCAACAGAACGGAATAATAAATTGGACCGTCGACAGCGTATTATCGGAAAACGAATAGATCAAAAATGCTGCTATAAGGAGCAGGTAATAAGGCTTTACCGGCGGCGCCAAAGCTCTGTAAACCAGAATAAACACAGCCAACAAGGACAGCAGCAGCAGAATCGAGCCGATATACCCCCCGTCGAAGTAAAACCGGATATATTCGTTGTGGGGAACGACAAAGCCTTTATACAGAGTGCCGTCGTTGGCCACTGTTACGGCGCCAAGACCTCTTCCCGACAATGGGGAACCCGACGCTTTTTCCAAAAAGTAAGTCCAGGCCTCCGAACGTCCCGACAGGTCGATTCCATCACTCGTCTGCCTTTCAAACGAACGTTTCTTGATATTGTCCCACTGCATGAGCACCGCGCCCGAAATCACCAGCACCGAGCACAGCAGCGGAATCAAATACCGGGTCTTGCCTTTCAAATAGCGCCGAAAAATGTCGTAGAAGTAGTACAGCGCCAACGGAAGCAGCGCGAGAAGCGGCCCCCGGGTTCCCGTACCGATCAAAGTCACGAAATTCACGGCCAGCATACTGTAATAGAAACGCTCATGGCCCGGATTCCGCCTGAGTTCGATGAACGGAACGACTGTTCCCAAAAAGGCAAGCATCGCCAGATGCGACGGAATATTCGCCCCTTGGACCCGCACCGCACCCGTGAATTCCACGTTGAGCATCGGGTGAAGATGGGCCGCCTGCAGCAGCGCTCCGATCAGCAGACTCACAGACGGGAGAAGGCAGATCATGTAGATATGCCGCTGCGCCACTTCTTTTTTCCAGTTGATCAAGAGATACATAAACGGAAGCGAAAGTCCGATGAACGCCTTGACTGCAATAGACGACGTCATCTGAGGCAGCCAGATAGAAAAGGTGAACGTCATGAATACCATCACGGCCAGAGCCCACAGCGGGAAGCTGAGCTTGAAGCGCAGTCCGTTAACCAGAATGCACGGCACAAGCAGCGCCAGCATCGCCAGCTTGTAGAGCGACAATATTTCCATTCCGAACAAGCTTCCATCGTACAAAAAATTGATCGATACCGCCGTCGTCAGCAGTACGAAATAACTGATGTAATCCGGTCTGGACAGGGATACGACGAGCAGAAGGAGCAATCCGACAGCGGCAACCGCGATAGCCGGCTCGTATATCACTGCCGCGCCTAGAAACGACGCCGACAGGAGAAACAGCATCCCATACGGCAGAGCATACAATTTGGAAGCCCGGTGGCCGCTTATCATCATCCATTCACCCCGTCGCCGATTCCCGATTTCGATTCCGCAGCATGTGAAGCGTTCCGCGGACGCTCTCCAGCCTGCATTTGTTCAGCAGCTTTCTTCCTTCGTTCCCGGATATCGCGGCAAATACGGAGTCGGCGGCAATATACAGAACTTTAGCCGCTGTCTTGCCCCAAAGGGGCAGACTGCCCAGTTGGCCGCTGCTTCCAAGCGCATTGGACAAACCTTGACTGTAGTATCTTTTCATGATCCAGGCCTCGGTCAAACGGCTTGCCGGAACGAAGTGGTCCACAGCCATCTGCGGGTGATAAAGAACGGATTGCCCTTCTTTCCGAATCTTTCCGAACAGCCAGGTTTCCTCGCCGGACAAAAGCGAGTCTCCCTTGCGTCCAAGCTCCAGCGGAAACAGGCTGACGTTAAAGACTTCGCGCCTCATCGCCATGTTGGCGCCGCAGGGGTGGAACTTGCCCGGGTACTCCTTGATCCGGTTGCCCAGATCCATGATCGTATAAGGGAACTCGAACGGCTTAATCAGCCAGTTCGGCCTGCCGGTTTCAAAAATAGGAGCAACCTTGCCGCCCATGGCCATCACGCGCGGCCTGCTTTCCAAGGTGTTTACAATCGTCGAAATCCATGTGCGGACAGGCAGCGCATCGTCATCGAGAAACGCTATGAGCGGCGATTTGGCTGCCAGAATGCCCGCATTGCGGGCGGCCGACAGTCCCTGGACCGGCTCTAGAAGATACTTCATATGGATCATATTTTCGTATTGATCCACGAACCGTTTCACGACGGCCGCCGTATCATCGGTCGACCGGTTATCAACCACAATGACCTCCGCCTCGTCCAGCATTTCGAGCCTGAGCAGGGAATCCAGCGTTTTGGATAACAGCCCGGCCCGATTGTAGGTGCAAATGATGATAGACAGCCGGGGTACGTTTCCGTGCTCAAACATGGGCATTCACCTAATTTCTGAATTAATAAGCATTTTTCGATCCCAGAAGCATGAGTCCCGTCTTTAAGATAATCTTCAAGTCAAGCACTGTGCTCCGCATGCGGATATACGTGAGATCCAGTTGAACCATTTCCTCAAAACCGACGCTGTTGCGCGCGTGAACCTGCCAATAGCCCGTGCAGCCCGGCGTTACAGTCAGCCGCTGCTTGTCGTACTCCGAGTACTGCGCCACTTCATCGGGAAGAGGCGGCCGGGGACCGACCAGGCTCATATTGCCGACCAGCACATTCCAGAGTTGGGGAAGCTCGTCAATGCTTGTCTTGCGCAGAAACTTCCCTATCTTTGTAATGCGGGGATCGTTCTTCATCTTGAACATCGCCCCGCTGACCTCGTTGTAAGCCATGAGATTCTTCTTCAGCTCCTCGGCATTCGAGATCATGGACCTGAACTTGTACATCTCAAACGGCTTCTCGTCCTTGCCGACACGGGTCTGGCGGAAGAACACTTTCCCTTTCGGGTCATCCAGTTTGATCAGTACGGCGATTACGGCAAACAGGGGCAGCAGCAGGACTAGACACAGAGCGGAAAAAAGAATGTCGATTACCCGCTTCACTACCAGGTAGGAATTGGCTTCCTGCGCTTGTTCGGCATGCAGCACGTAAAGATTTGACAGAATGGGCTTAGCGTCATCCGGCATTTTTGGCATGCTCATTTCCCTCTCAATCCTCCTTGTAAAGATTAGCCCGTAATATAGGTATATCGTTTCAATCCGTTAACTGGTGGCTTGTTCCGCCTTGCTGAGCCATGCCGCCATGGCATCCATGAGAGGGTAGCGCAAATCCTTGTTCTCCAAAGCGAACTCCAGCGTCGTCAAAATGTAACCGAGCCGTTCTCCGACATCGTATCTCGTTCCATCGAAATTGTAGGCATAGACCCGCTCGCTTTGATTCAGCTTCTGGATCGCGTCGGTCAGCTGGATTTCGCCTCCGGCGCCCTTTTCCTGCAGATCGAGATATTTAAAGATCTTCGGCGTGAACACATAGCGGCCCATAATCGCCAGATTGGAGGGGGCGGTGCCAAGCTTCGGCTTCTCGACGAAGTTATGGACGCGGTACAGGCGGCCGTCCTGCAAATCCGGCTCGATAATGCCGTACCGGTTGGTGAATTCGTCGGGAATTTCCTGCACGCCGATAACCGAGTTCTGCGTTTCCTCATACTGGTCGATCAGCTGTTTGAGGCATGGCGTCTTTCCGGCTACAATATCGTCCCCGAGCATTACGCCGAACGGCTCGTCGCCGATGAACCGTCTGGCGCACCAGACTGCATGTCCCAGTCCTTTGGGTTCTTTTTGCCGGATATAGTGAATTTCCACCTTGGAAGAACGCTGTACCTCCTGCAGCAGTTCGAGCTTGCCATCCTCAAGAAGCCGCGATTCCAGCTCAAAGGCGTTATCGAAATGATCTTCAATCGCCCGCTTTCCTTTACCGGTTACGATAATAATGTCCTCGATACCAGAAGCGATCGCTTCCTCCACAATGTACTGAATAGTAGGCTTATTGATGATGGGAAGCATTTCCTTCGGCATCGCTTTAGTTGCGGGAAGAAAACGGGTACCCAGTCCAGCTGCAGGAATAATTACCTTTTTCACTTTTTTCATCATCCATGCCTCCTAAAAGTAAAGTTTGTTGGCTTACGCCGACTTCATTGCTTTGAAATTACTTCACTTGATTTATGGCAATACCGAGAATGGTGGTCCCGGATTGTTCCATCAGCGTCTTGACCTTGCGGATCGAATCCCGCTTCGACTTGCCGTAACGGGCAATGATGATAACACCGTCCGTGAGCGGCGCAAGCACCCGGGCATCGCTGTATTCTACAGCCGGGGGCGTGTCCAGCAGAACCAGATCATGGGTTCCTTTCAATTCCTCCAGCAGTTCCGCCATCTTGGCGTTGCCCAGCAGATCGGGAGGACTGACGGATGAGACTCCTGCCGTTACAATGGTAAGATTGGCAAGATTGCCGTACACGCCGATCTTGCCCGCCTCCTTCTGGCCACTCAGACAGTCAGCAAGCCCTTCGGCATTCTCCACTCCGAACACCGTATGAAGGCCAGGGCTGCGCAAGTTGCAATCCACCACGGCGACCTTTTTTCCGTCCTGCACAAAGGATACGGCGAGATTGGCCAGAACGGTTGTCTTTCCCTCTCCCGCACCGCCGGATGTGAAGAGCAGTGATTTGCCTCCGCCCTGCAGCAGCCCGAGCTGACGGATGTAGGTGCGAAGCGAACGAAATGATTCAGACACATGCGACTGTGGATTTCGTTCGGCGATGAGGCTGTTACTTAATCGCAGCATACGCTCCCTCCCCTACTCTTGCTTTGTTGTCTCCATCCTTGCCGAGGTCGCGTTTGCGGATGACCGGAATGGTTCCGATGACCGGAAGACCAAACTCGTGCAGCGCCTCCTTCTCGGAGCGAAGGGAGCCGTTCACCGTCTCCATCAGCAGGATAATACCCAGAGCCGCCATCAGCGATACGACAAAGCTGATGATCAGATTCATCGTAAATCCGGCGTTTACCGGTCCCGGAACATCTTTCGGGTCCGCAGGAGTGAGGAAGTTGACATTGTCCATATTCATCAGTTCCGGCAGGGTGCGAATGAACGTCTGCGATACGGCATTGGCGATGCCGGCTGCCTTCGCGTAGCTTCTATCTTCCACACTAAGATTGATGATCTGGCTTCCCTCCGAGGATCTGATGGCTACTTTGGAGCTGAGTGCGTCTCCCGTAAGCCCGAATTCCGGATGTGCGGCGGCGACACGGTCCATAATGGCCGGCGATTTAATGATTTCCTTGTAACTTCCGATCAAATTGAGACTGAAATTCAGATTGTTCAGGTTATTGCCTTCCGGCAGGTCAGCGGCGTTGTTCACCAGCAGCTGCGCAGATGCGGAATAGACGGGAACGACGTAATTCTTGCTGACATAATAGGTGGTGCTGCAGGAGATCAGCACGAACAGCACGATGAGCCATAACCTTTTTTTGATCAGATTCAGGTAATCCAGAATCGTCTTTTCCACAGCGAGCCTCCTTCCGTTGGATTTTGAAAGACTTCTGAAAGTTTCAGGTAACTTGCTTTAATTCTAACAATCCACATTTTTCGGGGCATGGTCCCTGCCATTACTTTCGTTTTCACTTTTGAATAAAGAAAATTTCCACTTTAGGCCAATTCATGGTATACTTTAGTACCATAAGGCATGAAGCTGTGCTGATACGCAGCTGCCGAAATTTGCCGAAAAATAAAAAAAGCACGGACAAGTTGTCCGTGCTTGTAAATATGGAATTTTCTTCGCCTGCCGATTATTCGACAGACATCTCGTATTTGGTTAATCCGACCGCGTTCGCATAAAGCGCGGCCTGAGTGCGGTCCGCAACCTGAAGCTTGGCCAAAATTTGACTGACATGCTTCTTGACCGTGAACTCGCTGATGAAGAGCCGGGAAGCAATTTCCCGGTTGCAGGCGCCCTGCCCCAGCTCGATCAGCACTTCCCGTTCTTTAGGCGTCAATTCATCCGTCGGACCCTTGCCGCTCATTCTCATCTTGTCTTCCATCAGGCCGGGATCGTAATACTTCCTGCCCTTATAGACCAGTTGAATGGCAAACAGCAGTTCCTCAGGGAGCGCTTCTTTCAATACATAGCCGTCGACCAGCACTTCCTCCGCCTTCAGGAAATCTTCCCGGCTCGCCGACGATGTCAACAGGATGAACTTGCTTTCGATGCCGCGTCTGCGCGCAGCCTTGATCACATCAATCCCCGACTCGTCGGCAAGCTTCAAATCGATAAGCACCAAATCAGGGCGCACTTCTTCAAAGACGCGCAGAGCCTCTTCGCCGTTCGTTGCTTCGCCCGCAAATTTCAAATTAGGCTGCATGGAAATAACGGCTGCCAGCCCTCTTCTAACGAGGGGGTGATCATCCACAATGACGATTTCCATAATGCAAAGACCTCCTATCATTCTTTATGCGTTCTTTAATTCAACCACGCCTACCGGAATTGAAATTAGAATCTGGGTACCTGCATTTTCGTTGCTGGACAACTGGAAATCACCGCCAAGCGAACTTGCTAAATGCTGCATATTCTTCATTCCTAGTCCGCTTGTGCCCTCCTCCGAACGGGTCCACAGCAGATCGGTGTCGAAGCCGACGCCATCGTCGCGGATTGCCAGTCCGATCCATCTTGGCTTCAAGGTCAGTTCAACCTCAATATTGCCGGCGCCGCCGTGACGTATGGCATTGCCGGTCGCTTCGGATATTATCCGGAACAGCGCTTTGTGATAAGGGTAGGGCAGGCTAAAGTCGTCGCCTTTCACTTTGAAATCAATCTCGACATCATTCAATCTCGACAAACTTTTCAGATGCGATCTTACCATACCGAGCCAGGTCGGACCGCCGCTTTTCTTGGAACTTAAACTGTAAATGGTAATCCTCAGTTCTTTCGCTGCCTTGGTCGCCGAATCATGGATCAGCTCAATCTGCTCCTCCAGCTGGGAGGGCGTCATTTTTCGGCAGGCCTGCTTGAGGGAATGAGCCGCATACACGATGCCGAACAAGCTCTGCGAGACGCTGTCATGCATTTCGTCGGCAATCCGGTTCTGCTCATTGGTTACAATGAGGCGGTTCTCGGTGACGCTCAGCTCATGGCGTTCCAGCGTAATCGCACTGAGCTCCGCCAGAAACATCAGCTGCTGGATGTACCATTTCCGGCCCTCCAGTCCCTCATGCGCTTCAAGCTTTACCCCGATGACGCCCACAAACCGGGTGCTCATCCGAACCGGCATCAGCAGCATGTCCCCGAAACCGGGAATGTTCCTGAATATCGGCTCCTTCTGACGCCGCCATTCAGGCTCATATTTCTTGAGCTCCCCGAATAGAATTTCTTCCTCCTCGGGCAGCCATCCGGTCTGGCGGCTTACAAGCGACGGCCCCCCGCTGCTTCCTGCGAACCAGAACAGCGCTTTGTTCAGCTTCGTCAGCTTGAGGGTATAGTCGGTAATCACCTGGCCGATATTCATAAAATCATGCTCGCTTGAGGTTTCCACGATGTGATACAGCGATTTGATATGCTCAAGCATTTCGTCCGTGCGCGCCTCGGCCGCCTCCCGCTGCCGTCTGAGCTTCGAAAGCAGCTGCATGAAGGTCGCCGTAAGCGCAAGGGCCAGGAACAGATTTCCGTTCTCCAGCAGAATAGCGGCAAATGTGTTGCCCGCCGATTTATAAAAAAAATAGCAAAATCCAAGACAAAAGGCAAAATAGCTGGCCAGCAGGCTCCAACAAAAATAATAAGACAGGGAACCCGCCGCAATCAAAATAGGATTAAGCGAATACAGCTTGAACGGGTTGTTGTATCCGCCAGTACCTATGGTCAGCAGAAGAATCAGCAGCATCTCAATGCTAACCAACGCCATAACGACATGCGGCCTGTGCCGAAAACTCCGATAAGAGGCGGTAAATACATGAGCCAGCAGGCCCAGCGCCAAGATGATCAAAATTTTATAAACGAGGGCAGGACCCGTGCGCGTTACCAAGAACATCAGCGAAGTAAGGAATAGTGATAAGTACCTGAAAAATGTAATCATACGATCTTCCGCAGATAACCTGATATTCATCCCACCACCCAATTCTCCAAATTTGTGGAAAATGCGAGTTTTTACCTGCCTTTAAACCGCTGTGTTAAATGCATCATACAAAAGAAAGATGACAATAACAAGTTACCTTTCTACCTGATAACGGTTACATGCTTAAAAATTAAGGATATTTTTTTTATTTTTGCCTGTTTAATTCAATCAAAAATGGGGTATAGGGGGATAATTTGGAAATAAAGATTGAATTTTATGTAAGCTAAAGTTCCATGGCGTCTCCAACACTTGCATAAGGAGCTGTTAACCGAATATTTGCTCGGGCATATGATTAAATTCAATTTAGGAAGCTTGATGGGCCTGTTTCCGGACGCTGGCTTTTTGGCTGATTTGGGTCTTCTTCGAATATCGCCGCGAGATTATGAGCCGCTTCTGCCCAAAGACGGTTCCTTCCGCCAAAAGTCCCGTCTCTCTCCATTCCTTTATCGGCTGCCTGTAAATTGATATAATACTCGTCCCAACTGCCATCCGGCGAAGGACCGAAATCATGTACGAAGTGCTGGAAGCCTCGCTCGCCGCCGAAAGCGATGGCCCAAGACCACCGGAAGCCCGGGACTAAAAGCTCGGGGCCTAAGCTTCTGCCCGTTCAACAAAAGCGCCCTGTCCATCATGGCCGTAAAGGCTCATACCGGACAGGGCGCTTTTCGTTTCTTATCGGCTGCCTTGGGCCCAAGGCTGGGTTTGTGTAGCGACATGAGCGCCGGCGGCTGCCGCCCGCTGCATCCGGCGCATACCGCTCCGGCAGCGCCTCGGCTATCCGCAGAAAGAATTCCGCCCTCCAGCCTCCGCCGATTAGTCCGAATTCGACTTTGTCCATTTGTACGGCTCCTCCCCATGCCTTCGCTCCTCCCGGAATGCCAAGATCTAGCAGCATTTCCTGAACAGGCGGAACTCACGGTTTTGCAGCAGGCAGTTTGATTATTACTTCCGTCCCCTTGCCCTTGACGCTCTGAAACTCGATCGTGCCATTCATCGCCTCTATGAGCCGGAAGGTAACCATCAATCCGAGCCCCGTACCTTTCGTTTTATTGGAATAGTAAGGCTCCCCCAGCCGGGCGATCTCGCTGGCCGTCATACCTTCCCCCGTATCCCGGACACTGATAACGACATAAGCGCCGTGTTTCCCGGCAGTAATGGTCACCAGCCCGTTGTCCTGAATGGCTTCGATGCCGTTCTTGATAATATTGATCATTGCCTGCTTGAACTTGGAAGAATTGAACTTGACGTACAGACCGGCTTCCAGGTGAATCTCGATCCGGCTTCCCTGAATTTGGGCCAGAGGAAGCAGAATGCCCGCGACATGCCTCAATTCTTCTCCAACATCCAGACATTCCACCTTATCCATCGCCGGCTTGGCAAATGTGAGGAAATCATTGATAATATGCGAAGCCCGGTCGAGCTCCGAAATCGCCAGCTGCAAGTATTCCCTTTCCTTGCTGTCTTGCGCTCCGCCGATAATTTGCAGGAAGCCTCTAGTAACCTGAAGCGGGTTGCGTACCTCATGCGCCACAGAGGCGGCCAGCTCGCTAATAATTTCCATTTTCTCGGAACGCTGAAGATCGTTGTTGAACTTCTCCAGCTCTTTGGAATATTCCACCACTTGTTCATGATTCTTGGCGAATCTCCGCCCTACGATGACAATCAGGGAAACAAGAAAACCGACCATGCCCCATTTCCACCAGTACAGGTGGTACTTCTCGCCGGACATATAGTACAGAGACAGCTCACTTAGCGACGCGAACGCAAACACTGCAAACCCGATAGTGAAGATAATGGCCTCCACATTGCCGCGAAGGGAGTAACGGATCGCAAGCCCCAGAAGAAGCAGGAACTGAATGATCATAAGAATTCCCACGACATCAACTGTAAAAGTTCTATACAGACCATCTAGGCGGTAAGACAAAGCGATATTGAGCACGCAAAGTCCCACGCAGAACAGCGAATACCCCATTTGGAGCCTCCTAAGCCGGGTAACGGCTTTGAACAGGCCCGAACCAAATAACTTTTCGAAAAAGTAGGTGAATGCCGGCAGCAGTGTGAACAGCGCCGCATCGAATAACAGCTCCAACCACCTGTATTTATTCTCCATTACAATTTCAAGATAGGGAGAATAGTAGATCATCAGCACCCCGGACGACAGCATGATCAGCATGAGCAAAATTCCGTTGACAAACAGCTCTCTTTTCAAAAATACCGAACACACGCCCAGGACGACGGCCATAAAAATGAGCGACCCGCCGATCATGAGATCCAGCAGATTTTCCTTCAAGTAAACATTCAGCAGCTTGCCGTAGCTGCCAACCTTGATCTCTCCTTCCAGGCCAAGGCGGCTGTCCGCCCCTCCGCTGTAGATGTACAATTCTTTGGCGGCTTGCGGCGCTGTTAGCGGAATCAGAAGCTTGCCCCCGCCCCGGCTTCCCCTGCCGTTCGAATCGTATACCAGCGTATCGTCCACATAAGCCCTGATATCACTTCCATAAACCTTATTTAACAGCGCTGCCGAATTGCTCCCGAGCGGAGGCAAAGAAGTGCGGAACCATACCCCGGTCATAACTCCCGGAACCTCAGGCAGATCGTCCGAAGGCGATACGTCAATCCACCCTGATTTCGTGTGAGGAGGATGCACTCCTTCTCCTATTGCTGCGTTCACCCATTTCAGCTGCCACCCTCGAAGCTCTCTGCCCTCTTGTTTCCCCCGCTCCATCGTAATTCCAACCTCAATCATGGAGGCCAACAGCAGTATGACAAACACTACAGCCGCTATTTTGTGTAGTGGCAATTTCATTGTGGCACCTCAACTATCTAAAATAGGTATTTCGTACGCTATAATTTTCGACATTTTTCGATTTGTTCCTTTATGCTGCTCAAAAATACAAAACGGCGCGATTCCGCAGGCATAGATTTATGTAATTTACGAAAGAATACACTGCAGAAGCTGGCGAAAATCTGCTTCAAGGATTCGTTTGGCTTAAGAAGGGTATAAAATTAATATAGACCCTTTTAGACGTCATTCGACCCATCCAAAAGGAGATGAGTACTATGGCCAAGTTCAATAAGACGGAAGCCGATTTTACGTATGAACGTTATGTCAAAATGGGCGACGTCTCTTCGGAACAAGATATTCCGGCGGACGACATCCGGCTTGTGGGAACAGAAACCGCGCAAAGTGTGAGCGAAGAGGCCTCAGGCAGCGTTCGCGTTCCGATAGAGTCTCCTTTTGCCAGCCACGATCCGGTCGGCGCCGCCTCTACCGCCGAAAGAGTCGTATATTCCGATTTCAATGAAGAATTGGCCCGTGATCCGAGGCTGGCAGCGGATGTCGGGTTGAACGCTCCCGAACAAGGACAGGGCGGTACGCCCGATAGGGAGGACCACATACTTGGAGGTCCTGCTCCAGGCCGGGATGAGCTGCTGCATTCCGATGCTTCCCTGGCCGCCGGCGTCGCCGGGCTGATTCAAGGCGTTATCGATTACGCCAATGACGAATGGGCTTCGGAGGACGAAATCGATCCACTGGAGGATATTCCGGACGCCGATGAAATTCAGGCTGGCAGCCCGGTCGATCCGGCAGCCCCTTCACTTGATGCTATGCCGGGTACGGATGTGCTGAATGGCTCAACAGGCGAAGATGAATAAAAGAATATGAAAGCGCCGCCAGGCGACCTGCGTCCGGCGGCGCCTAACATCGCTATGGTCCGCTCTCCTTACAAGGAAGAAGGAGTCTCCCCCGCCCTGGCGGCGCTAACACAGGCTTCAAGCTGGCGTCTCTTCACAAACAGCGCGGCAGTCAACAGGATCAGCCCGTTAATTACGAACACCACTGGAATGGGAAGGAAGGCTCCAAGCAGGCCGCCAAGGATAGGTCCCGCCATCGTCGCCAGTTGGGAAACCGATTGGTTGAGGCCGAAAGCGCGTCCCCGAAAGCCCGGCTCCGTTACCTGTACGACCATTGCGTTAATGGAAGGAAGAACACCGGCGTAGAATAGTCCATAGACAAACCGGAGCAGCGCGAACTTGACATAACCGGTAACAAAGAACTGCAGGATATTGCCGATTCCACCGCCCAGAAGCCCGATAAACAGGATGAATCCGTAGCCTTTACGTCCGCCTATTTTTCCCCACCTGGGAGCCATCAGCACTGTAGCTATGCCTACGGATGAAAAGACGATCCCCGAAGTTAGCGACGCACTATTCTTCGCAATCCCCATATCCAGCATGTATATAGGAATAAGCGGCTCCAGAATCATCACGGAAAAGCTGCTGATTCCCGTCAGCACCATTAGGGATACGAAAGCACGGTTACTCCTGGCCTCCCTGATATCATCGCGTACCCGCGATCTAGTAGCCGACCGGTCATAGACCTGCTCTTTCACAAAAAAGGTGGCAATTACCGCTGACACCAGCACAATCGCCGCAGAGAACAGAAAGGCGCTGCGGTTCCCATAATAATAGCTGATCACACCGCCGATAAGCGGGCCGATGATGCTCCCGGCAGCACCCGAGGTGGACATTACGCCGAGCGCATACCCCGTCTTCTCCTCCGGCGTATTCGTCGCCACCAAAGCGATCGAGGCCGGCACGAACCCGGCCAGAAGTCCTTGAAGGACCCGTACAACAAGAAATACATATGGATCATGAACAAAATAATTAACCAAATAGAGCGCGGCCAGACTAAAGCCGGAACGTATGAGCATCGGCTTGCGTCCATATTTGTCGGACAGGGACCCCCAGAAAGGAGAAATCAGCGCGCTGGCCAGAAACGAGATGCCGAATGCGATGCCTGACCATATCTCCAGATGGCTGTCCACCCCCAGATCATCGCTCAGAAAAATGGACATGAACGGAATCGAGAGCGAATACGAGGTACTGCAAAAAAACACGCCTATCCAAAGTACGGCCAGATTTCGCTTCCATGAAAAATTCCCCACGCGGTACATCCTTTCAATAATTTGCGAAGCATCCTATTATTGTAAACCTCTTTTCCGCTTGTGCCAATCCTGTATGTTCCCGCGAATTTTGCAAAGCAGTCAAGCCCGGGGTATGATGGCATATGACGCACGGATATTAATGAAGAAAAGGAGAGACGGTAAGTGAAAGTTGTACGCAACCATACTTTCGCCGTATGGGCGGTTCTGGGCCTTCTGATGCTGGCCCTGGTTTCCGGCTGCGGCAGTAAGCCGGGCGCTGAAGGCAGCGCGACTCCCGCCGCATCCCAGGCCGCGGGGGCGCAGCCGCCGGCAAGCGGTGCGCCTGCAGCCGGTGCGCCTTCCGAGAACGCTAGCCATCCACTGGTGACCATCGAAATGGAGGACGGCGGCATCATCAAGGCCGAGCTGTATCCTGAGGTCGCGCCGAATACGGTGAACAATTTCATTTCATTAATTGAAAAGGGGTTCTATAACGGTACGATTTTTCACCGTGTTATTCCCGGGTTCATGATTCAAGGAGGGGACCCCGAGGGGACGGGCATGGGAGGGCCCGGATACAGCATCTCCGGAGAGTTCTCCGAGAACGGTTTCTCTAACTCGCTCCTGCATACAAGGGGCGTACTGTCGATGGCCCGGGCCAATGATCCCAATTCGGCGGGATCGCAATTTTTTATCATGACAGACGCCGCGCCGAGTCTGGACGGAAAGTACGCGGCCTTCGGCAAAGTCACCGAAGGGCTTGAAGTCGTCGATGCGATCGCCAATCTTCCGAGAGACGCTAACGACCGTCCCGCAAGTCCGCCTGTAATCAAGAAAGTATCGGTGGACACGTTGGGTGTTACCTATCCTGAACCTGACAAAGTCCAATAATTAAAAAGCCAGCAAGCCTTTCGGTTATTGAAAGACTTGGCTGGCTTCTGCTTTTCTATCCGTCATTTCAATCATCGAACCCGTTTAGGAATCAGGGAAATCGCTCCGACATCAAGGGACGAGGTCAGGCCGGCTGTGATTATAGATCAGCGTCGTTATAGATCAGCGTTGTTATAGATCAGCGTCGTTATAGATCAGCGTCGTTATAGATCAGCGTCGTTACAGATCAGCGTTATTACAGATCAGCGTCGTTACAGATCAGCGTTATTGCAAACCAGCTAAAGTGCATCTTTTTTCGATCAAAAACGTTTATTCACAAGGAAATCCTACGATTTTACAGGAATTTCAGCATCTGCAGACTGAATTTAAGGCTGAACAGGAAAAAAAGTGTATTTTCGCAGGTATGTTATAGAACAGGTCTATCATGCGACCAAAAGATGCACAATTTCAGGCTTTTTGCACTGTCCCGCTTCCATTTGAGTGGGAATGCATCAGGATGATCTCCCTCCTTCATTTTGTAAGCGACTACCCTTGTCGGGTGTATCTGGACTTGGAGAAATATAGATGGTCAGCTAACGCTGGAAAGTTTGAAAACACAGGTTGTCTAAATCTCGATCCCTCCATATTCAAAGGAGCCTTGGGTATGAGCGTGGGAGTACATTTGCCTTTTATAAGCCTGCCAGTAATCGTGAATTCAAAGATTTTCCAACAGCAACCGGTTTGACGCTTCCCGATGATTTCCAGTATTTTTTAACTCAGCATAATGGAGCTGAACTTTTTCGGGATGAGGAGACTTATGACCCGTCCTGGTTTATCTTTGGGTTGGATGAAATTGCTCCTTTAGTTGCAGCATAAGCCAACTCTCCGGGCATTGCCCCCAGTTCCTGACCTGATGTAATATTGATAATTCTTTCCTATACCATTTTGACTGCTCGCTCCCATAATAAGAGCAATTTTACGTTGTGAATGAGTCATTACTTTCCCCCCCCGAACGTAAAAGCGGCAGCCCTAGACGTAAAAATAAAGCCATGAACTGCCGCCGCTTTTATGGAATAAATTTTGTCTTCATTAATAAGATGCTGGTGATTGTGCCCGTGCGGAATATCCGTTATGGCCGTCTTCTGCTCAGGTTATGGTGGCCGTCGCGAAGAAAGGTGCTGCGGCTGTTCTTCAGCAGAGCAATCCGTTCCTCCGCCAGATGGTCGGCGGCCGTGTGGGCCGGTATGCCCTTCTCGCGCGAAATTTCAAAGACCCGGGTGATGCTGTCGTAAATCTTCGCTACCTGCTTCAGCGCCCGCTCTTTGTTATAGCCGTTCAACTCGTCGGCAATATTGATTACGCCGCCGGCGTTGATCACATAATCGGGCGCGTATACGATGCCCTTCTCATGCAGCGCGTCGCCGTGGCGGGGCTCCTTCAGCTGATTGTTGGCCGCGCCCGCAATCACCTTCGCCTTGATCTGCGGCAGCGTCTGGTCGTTAATCGTCGCACCGAGCGCGCATGGCGCGTAAATATCGCAGGCCACGCCGACGATATCAGTCGGATCGACCGCTTTGGCGCCGTAAGTATCCACGGCCCGCTTAACCGCCTCTTTATTAATGTCGGTGACGATAAGCCGGGCGCCCTCCTCCTGAAGATACCCGCATAACGCAAAGGCGACATGGCCGACGCCCTGAACGGCGATCGTCCTGCCTGCCAGCGAATCCGTGCCGAACGCCTCTTTCGCCGCCGCCTTCATACCCCGGTATACGCCGAAAGCCGTGACCGGCGAAGGATTCCCCGAAGAGCCGTAAGATTTGGAAATCCCTGTGACATAGTCGGTCTCCTGATGGATGATGTCCATATCATCTTCAGTTGTTCCGACATCCTCGGCCGTGATATAGCGGCCGTTCAGCCCCTGTATGTATCTGCCGAAGGCGCGGAACATCGCTTCGTTCTTGTCTTTTTTCGGATCGCCGATGATTACGGTCTTGCCCCCGCCCAAATTAAGTCCGGAGACAGCGTTCTTATAAGTCATGCCTTTTGCCAGACGAAGCGCATCGACGATAGCCTCCTCCTCGGAAGCATACGTCCACATGCGGGTGCCGCCCAGGGCAGGCCCAAGCGTGGTGTCGTGAATCGCAATGATGGCCTTCAGGCCGGATACCTTGTCCTGGCAAAACAGCAATTGCTCGTAATCGTCCCGTTCTAGTGCAGAAAATAGTTCCATGTTCTCCATTTCTCCTATCCGTTGTATGGTGATTCTAAAGCCTGAATGTCAATTCGGCTCTTTACTCCCAGTATTGATCGGGACGGTATTCGATTTCCGACTGGGCGGTTACGACCAGACAACCGGAAGCTTCGTCGTATTCAACCGGATTATCGCCAACGTAATACCAGTGCTTGATAACAGGCCCGCCCTCCGGCTCCTCGAACCGGAACACATTCAGCTCCGCCTTGAGCGTCAAGACCTCGCTTCCCTTGTCCGTCGAAACGCCGCAGATGGTAAGCCGCGTCAGCCCGCCAGCCCGGTCGAAGGCATAGGTTAATCCATCCGTGCTGCTCAGCAGCGTGCGCCCGCTCACGGCATGCTTGACCAATACTCTTTCCCTCTGATTCATCTGTAACGACCTCCTCGTTAGCGCAGCACAGTTATGGCAGATCGATCAGCAGCACAAAGGCGGGTTCGGACGCCGCAAGCTGAACCGCGCTCTCTTCTTCAATCCGCGCCGAATCACCTGAACTTAGCTTATTGCCGCCGACCGCAACATTTCCTTCAATAATATATATAAAAATACGGCGCCCCGGCTTCTGCTCGAACCGAAGATCCTGCCCGCCGCGCAGCCGCCCCAGATAAATCGTCATATCCTGCCCGATATCAACGATCTCGTCAGACCCCTCGGCGGACACTACCGGCAGCAAGGCTCCTTCAAGCTTCTCCGGCAAGTATTTTCCCGCCTTATACGAAGGCTGTAAGCCGCGAACCGCAGGCATGAACCAGAGCTGAAGCAGCCGCACGGGCTCATCCTTTGATGGATTATGCTCGGTATGGATGACTCCGGTACCGGCTGACATCCGCTGAATGCCGCCAAAAGAGCTTTCCGCGACATTCCCCAGATTATCTTCATGACGAAGCCTGCCGGAGAGGATGATCGAGACGATCTCCATATCGCTGTGCGGATGGGCTCCAAAGCCTCTTCCCGGCGCGATGATGTCGTCGTTGCATACACGCATGGGACCAAAAACGGTATTGTCCGGATCATAGTATTCGCCGAACGAAAAAATATGGCTTCCCTCCAGCCATCCGTGGTCAAAGCGGTGGGCCGATTCAGCCGTATACACCTTTATCATGACTTTCCCCTCCTGTATAAGCTTATTCGTCGGTCTACGTTTCCAAAAACGGCTCGCTGCCGCCTCTACCCAAGATTGTAGCAGAAAGCGGCGCTACTCTCCAAACGCGAAAGAGCAGGCACATGAACGCGGCGAACCCCCGCCGGGTTCGGCGGGGGTTCGTATTAACCGATACCTCCAGGAAGAAAGGATCGGGGATTGTTAATGATATTTCATGCTATTAATCTTGGCCCTTGAAGCCGTTGTAAGAAGCGATATCTTCCAGCGGCAGGCGCGAGGTCTGGCGGCCCGGGACTGCGGCATGGCCTACGGCAATCAGCATAACAGTCGCATAACGCGGCGGAATCTGGAACATCTCACGGAATTTCTCGGCATCATAACCGCCCATCGCCACCGTGTCATAGCCTTTCGCCTTGGCGGCGAGCATCAGCTGCATGGACACGAGACCGCCGTCCACCAGCGCGATTTCCTTCTGCTTCTCCCGGCTAAAGTTGGAGTAAGTGTTGCGGCTGTTCTCCACCATCATATCCCGCACTTCCGGCGTCGCAAGACCCGCTTCTACCGCCGAGTCCCAAATCTTGTTTACGTTGCGGTAGGCCTCCAGATCGCCAAGGACAGCAATAATTGCGGACGATTCCACAACCTGCTGCTGGTTGAACGCAATTGGCAGCAGCTGTTCCTTAAGCGCCTGATCCGTAATGACGATAAAACGCCAGGGCTGAAGATTGGAAGAAGAAGGCGCCAGAATCGCATCATTTAACAGGTCATTGATTTCTTCGTTGGACATTTTCCGGGAAGAATCATACTTTCTCACCGAATGGCGTTCGCGCAAGACTTGGCTGAAAGCCGGATTAATATTAACTTGTGTCTCCATAGCAGGTTAACCTCCCGAAAAATATTCCCGCCGGCCGGGCCGCGCGGCGGATGTTCCTATCCTTGTTTCTTTCTGTGTGTATAACAGCACAGATAAAACCAAAAAAAGATTCACCTTGCATCAATTCGCCGCCGATATAACTGTTGTTTAATAAGCACAGTATAAAACAATAAAAAACAATCTGTCAATATCCCGCTTTTCGAACGACGTCCGCAACCGTATATTTCTTCAGCACCTCGGTGACACTGTGGTCGACCTCTTCCAGAATGCCGCAGAATGCCGTCTTCATCTGCGTGCCGAAATCATTCACGCACATCGTGCCGCTGACCGCTTGATGCCGGGCTTCCCCTACCTCCAGCGCACGGTACACCTCGGCCAGCGTCAGCTGATCGGGCGCCTTGTTCAGCATATACCCGCCGTCCCGCCCTTCGCGGGTGACCAGGATGGACTCCTTCGCCAGCTTGGCGAGAATGCGGCGCAGCAGCGTCGGCTCAGATGACATCAGCTTGGCAATCTCGCAGCTTGGACAGGTCCCCCCATCCTTGGCAATGACCACCAGAGCCTGAAGGGCCAGGCCGAACGATTTGTACTGCAGGGTGCCTATATTGCGTTTAGCCATGAAAATCGCCTCCTGACTTTAAGTCTTCTTAATTGTAACAATGGACAAACCAACAGGCAATGGATTTTCGCAGCACACATGTATGAGCCCCACAGCAAAAAGGGAATTCCGCGCCAGTTATGGCCCCCGGAACTCCCTGTTAAGCAGCCCCGCAAAGGGCGCTTGGCAACTACAAATGAGTTGTCAAAATTTACAGCTTGGCCATCGTCTCGGTAAGCACCGGCACGATCTGCGACTTACGGGAAACAACGCCTTTGAGCAGAGCCTTGTTGTCGTCCAGCTTCACATTATATGCCTGCTCCACGGCTCCTGCCGCGCTGCCCAGAGCGACGCCGACGGAATCGCTGTTCAGGATGTCCGTTACGACGAACAGGAACAGATCGAGCCCTTTCTCGTCAACAATGCTTTGCAGGGCAGTCTCAAGCTCGGCTTGGCGGGACAGCACATCATTCGTATCCACCGCGTTGACCTGGGCGATAATCACTTTCTTGCCGCCCATGCTGAATTCCTTCGCATCCAGATTAAGCAGCGTATCGATGCTCTTGTCGCTGAGGTCAGCTCCGGCTTTCAGCATGCTCAGGCCGTAGCTGTCTGTGTCCACACCGGCGATTTCCGCCAGCTCTTTGGCTGCGGCCACGTCCTCGTCCGTGCAGGTCGGGGACTTAAACAGCAGGGAGTCGGACACGATAGCGGACAGCATAAGTCCCGCAACCGGCTTCGAAATCTCCACTCCGTTCTCCTTGTACAGCTTCTTCAAGATCGTTGCGGTACAGCCTACCGGCTCGGCGCGGTAATACAGCGGATGTGCTGTTTCAAAGTTGGCGATCCGGTGATGGTCGATAACTTCAACAACACGCACCTGATCGATATCGCTGGCGCTTTGCTGGCGCTCGTTGTGGTCGACGAGAATAACCTGCTTCGCTTCGCCAGCCACATTTTCCACAAGACGCGGAACTTCCACACCGAAGTGGTCCAGCGCATATTGCGTTTCGGAGCCGACTTCGCCAAGGCGGACAGCTTCAACGTCCCAGCCCAGCTCTTTTTTGAGCGCGGCGTAGGCGATGGCGGAACAAATCGTATCGGTGTCGGGGTTTTTGTGCCCAAAGATCAATGTTTTTTCCATTTCCAAGCTCCTAACTTAGGTTTTTGTTCAATATAATATACCATACATTGATAGGAAGCCGCCAGAAGCGGGAGACGGAGTCCGGGATTACATATTATGATATTTTTCACTTTCCAGGGAGCAAATCTTCAGGTAGAATCCCAATGGATTCCATATTTTTCTAAGTAATCAATTCATCGGATTTATGGAGGTGTTCATGAAAGATGAGAAAAAGCTTCCTGCCGCTTTGCGTTCTTATTCTAATGATTGCACTGGCAACCGCTTGTTCCAAAGCCAACCCGCCTCAGTCTTCACCTGAGCAGCAGAAGGAATGGATACGAAAAGACTTTATTACTGAGAAGGTAAGCTATTATACCCGCCAAAACTTTAGATTTGTGGAGAAGCTGGCAGTTTCCAGTCAAAAAAACGGATACAGCGTTGTCCTCACCTTTATTCCAGAAGTCGGGTCTGCGCCTGTCAAGCAGGATATTTACCGCTCCATGGCCGCTTATGCCTTTGGCATAAACTCTTTTTTTCCGGAGATCAAGAGCTATGAATTTAACGTTCTATGGGATGAACGGACCAAAGAAAAGGCCATCCATGCCGTTATCGACGAAGCCGGAGTCACCAGTCTATCCAACCGCTATCATGAATTAATGATCGACAAGAACGGAGGCTTTGAACCCTCCTACCGGTCTTTTTTCTCGGAATCGACGGAGTCGGAAGCAGCCAAAAAATGGGCCGATTGAACAACGTTTCTTGCAATTGCCTTCCTGCCTGTCGCTAACCGGGGCCGGTCCCCGCTACTCGACTCCTACAATGTTCAGCAGTTCGGACAAGGCCTTGATTTCATAGGTCGGAGTAATCCCGGGGTCTCCGGATTTCCCGCGCGGGTTGAACCAGCAGGTGTCGATGCCATACGAAATGCCGCCCTGAATGTCCGATGTCAGGGTATCGCCGACGATCAGCACGCCAGGCTTGTCTTCGGGTGTGAGTCCAAGCTTGGCAAACGCGTGATCGAAAATACCCGGCTCCGGCTTCTGGCTTCCGACTTCCTCTGAAATGATGATATGCGCGAACGTATCCCGCAGCGGGGAGTCTTGAATGCGCGAATACTGAACCTCTTTAATGCCGTTCGTAATCACCGCAAGACGGCAGCCGGATAATTCTCTGCATATCTCCGCCGCTCCCTCAATCAGGAAGGTTCCGGTCCCCGCTCCCAGATGGAACAGGTATGCCGCGCTGAAGGACTCGGGGTCCAGCTCAAGCTCATGTGCGGCAAACAGCCGGGTAAACCGTTCCACGCGCAGTGCGTCGGAGGAAATCAGCCCGAGCTCCAAATCCCTCCACAGCCCCTTGTTGATTACTTTGTATGTAGATCCGCAGTTATCGAAGCCCTCCGGCATGCCGAACTGTTTAAAAGCTTCCCTCAGCGCATAGCTTTCCGACTGATCGTAATCGAACAGCGTGTCATCAGCGTCGAACAGAATAACATCATATTTCACTTGTACTATTACCCCCGATTATCATGCATGATCCGTAATCCTGATTTGGCATATTCTTATATTCAGCTTCCTCCCTGCCCATTCCTGCCAAGATTCGAATTATACCGGAGAATTCCACTAAAAGCCGATTTCACGGGAAAGTCTTATACCTGTCTTGAAAAGCAAAGAAATGAACCTTGACTTAGAGTTAACTCAAAAGTTTATACTTTGTTCATGAAAAAATTGCTGACTATCCGGCAAGTCGCTGAGATCACCAAGCTTAGTGTCCACACGCTTCGTTATTACGAGCATATTGGTCTTCTTAGTTCCATTGGCCGCGACAAAAACGGTTACCGTTGTTACTCGTCCGAAGATATTACCTGGATTGAATTTCTGACCCGACTTAAAGCCACAGGAATGTCAATCCATAAAATGATTGAAATCGCCGAGTTAAGGAGGCAGGGCGATTCAACTTTAAACGCCAGAAGGGTTCTCATGGAAGAACATTATCAAGAAGTTCAAAAGCAGATAGCCGACCTGCAAAAAAACCTCGACCTGCTTGCACATAAAATTGTTATCTATAAGGAAATGGAGACTATTTATGAACTCGGACAAAACAACAATGAATGTGAAGAATAATAAGGAGATTTTATAACGTATGAAAAAACGGCTTGCAACTTACATTATAGCCTTAGGGGTATTCGGAATCGTTAATACGGAACTTGGAGTGGTTGGTATTTTGCCGCAGATTTCAGATCGATTTAACGTCAGCGCTTCTCAAGCAGGAATGCTGGTAAGCATGTTCGCATTAATTATTGCACTTTCCGGTCCATTTGCGACTTTATTATTTTCAGGCATCAATCGCAAGACTATATTAGGTTTAGTAGTTGTTGTCTTTGCCATCTCTAATCTTGTTTCGGCATTTTCTCCTACATACTCGGTATTAATGCTTTGCAGGGTCTTTCCTGCTTTTCTCCACCCGGTCTATTTTTCAGTTGCCTTTGCAGCTGCCGCAAGTTCCGTTCCAAAAGAGCAAAGCGCCGCGGCGGTCGCCAAAGTATTTACAGGTCTAACGGTAGGCATGGTTTTGGGCGTACCAATTACATCGTTTATTGGAGATCGATATTCTCTTGAAGTTGCGTTTCTTTTCTCGGCTATTGTAAATATGATTACGTTTATTGGTATTGTCATTTGGATTCCATCCATGCCGGTTGAGGAGAAGTTAACCTACGGCAAGCAGTTGAGAATTATGCTTAAACCGCAATTATGGATGAACATCGCAGCCACTTGCTTTATTCTTGCAGCCCTGTATTCTCTTTATTCTTATTTTGCCGAGTATCTTATCGATGTGACGAACATGAGCGGCAGAACCATTAGTTTTATGTTAGTCATTTTTGGAGCGAGCGGGATCTTTGGCAATCTATGCGCAGGCAAGTTTTTGAGTAAAAATATAACTGTAACCATCTCTGTATATCTTCTGCTGCTTGGAGCTGTCTATTTACTTATATTTTATGCTGGAAAATATATGTTTCCAATGATCCTGATCATCGTTATATGGGGAGCTGTTTTTGCAGGCGGTCTTATCATAGGTCAAACTTGGCTTACCTCAGAAGCTTTGGAAGCCCCGGAATTTGCTAATAGCTTATTTGTATCCTTTGCAAATTTAGGCGTAGTGTTCGGTACTGCTTTGGGCGGTTGGTTTCTAGCGAGGATGGGAACGCATTCAATCGTTTGGAGCGGTATATCGTTCTTAATACTAGCTTCCGTGTGTATTGGAGTGAAAATAAGGCTATTTGACTTTAAGGAGTCTAAATCTAAGACCGGCAATAACTCGGCAAACCGATAAACCATTTGAGATATACGGGAATTTCTCCCGTCTATGTTGAGCATATCGCTGTATTCCAGTCATTAAGATGGAAATTCTCCAGCTTATTTGTCCGTTTTCCCGCCTTTGGGACGCAAACGGCAAATTATGACGGAGGATTTCCTGTTCAACTTCACATCACGCTCGCTTCTGGCCTGTTAAGCGGGAGAAATTCCCGTTCAAATAACGGGGTCATTTCGTTCATCCGTGGTGCCGCGCAGCGGCATGGAAGTCTGATATTGAAACAAACGAACAGCCTGAGCTCCTGCGAATACAGGACTCAGGCTGCTCATTATTTAATAACTGTCTGCTTGAAAGGGGGCTCCGCTTGAACGCCTCCTGAGGAGTAAGATACCGGCTTCGCGCACAAATTCATTCCAGGTCAGTCCGGGCGGCCTCATTCAGCCTGCGGTAAATCCCGATGATTTCCTCCATCGGCATCCGCACCAGGCCGCTTGAGGACGGCGCGACAAATTCACGTACGCCGTCCACCACCGGTTCCAACTCCTCCTGAAAGCCCCAGCCGGCCTTCGTCCTGCGGCTGAATTCCGTGTACACGCCCTTGCCGACGAAGCAGGCGATGTGCGGCCGGTACTTCGCAAGCTTGGCGCGCAGCAGATCACGCCCTTCCCTGTACTCCTCCCGGGTGATATCCTCCGCTCCCCTCGTGGGACGAGCGACGATATTGGTGAAGCCATAGCCGAGCTTCAGCAGTTCGCCATCCTCGGAAGCGTCGTACAGCCGCGGCGTAAGTCCGCTGCGGTGCAGTATTCTCCAGAAGTTATTGCGCGGATTCGCATAATGATGGCCGACTTCTGCCGACCGAAGGCTTGGGTTAAAGCCGATAAATACAATGTGCAGCCCGAAGTCGAGATGATCCTTCACCGGATTCATGACCGTCGCCTCCGTTCAAGTCATAGTTGTACATACATGCTTCATAAGTTCCCCGCCGCTCAGGGAAGCAGCGCTTTAATCTCAGGCGTCAGATCTGCCGCGTCAATCCGGGAATAATCGCTGTTTCCGCTCCTGTATTTCAGGAGTACGACGTACGTTCCCTCATCCGGCGTATAATTCCGCCGTATCTCCAAAATATTGTTAATGCGCGCCTTGTCTTTAATAATGACAGAGCGTCCCTGCTCCTGTGCAAACTTAAGATGCGCTGCCGGGTCGTACGTATAGCCGTTCGGAAGGATTTCGTCCCTGCTCTGCTTAGCCAGCTCGGCAGACAGTACATCGTCCGCCTTAACTTTAACCCGATCCGCATAGCCTTTTCGCTCCAGCCACGCCCCCAGTTCATGGTAGGACGATTTCCAGTCATAGTTTATGAATGAATAAGAGCGGCCTATCGACTCTTCCGGGATGATGTTGATATAGGCCAGCGGTATCGTGTCGTCTGTCTGATCTTTAAAGGACAGGTTCAGGATTTCCTTCTTCAACAGCGCCTTGAACTCATTGATCTCAGCTGGATCTGAAATGACGGCTTCCCTGATACTGGAGTGCAATTGAATACTAGCGAGCGGCTTGTCAAGCTGCGGGAGGACGTACTCGGCCCGTTTGAATCCTTCTGATTCCATGACGGTTTTCAGTTCAGGCTCGAACCCGGCCAGCGGCACAACATACTGCCTCGTCATCGTACGTCCGTTGTTCAGCTTATAGGCAAAGGTATAGAGACGTGTGTTCTGCGAAAATTTATACCGGCTCTCCCCCTCGCCCGGCCGGACCTGCACAAGCGCTTCATGCAGCTTTCGGACAGCAGATGCATAAGCCGGGTCCGAAGAGAACGGGTCCACTCCCCGGAAGGGACTGGCGAACGTATCGGAATCAGTGGAACTTACGGCTGCGTTTTGCGGATTCACATAACCCCAGTAGTAATTGTCTCCAATGTATACCCCTGTGATCTTGTCCGCATCAGGCACTCTTGCCTCATAACCCGTGACGGGCGATACGGGAAGGTATAACAGAAGCCCGAGAATGAGCGCGTACCCCGCAAACCGGGCGGGCAGCTTCCGGTCCAGGATAAGCCACGATTTACGGATCACCATTTCCGATACGGCGTAACCGATGACGGCTCCAAGAGCATAGCCCGCCAAGGCCCATCCTGTCTGCCCAGTGCGCATATCCGCTAAATACGTGCCGGAGATCAGCATAGCGCACAGCATGACACCGCCTTTAAACAGCGGATTGAAGTACGTAAAGGCCAACGCCAGGCCGGCCGTTTCTGTCCGCCGCTTCCGGTACAGCAGATAGGACAGCAGAATGAGCAGGACGGTCAGAGCGGCGTATATGCCCAGTTCGCTCCAGGTAAACGGCGAGCTGGGCACGTTCAGCATATGAAGAATGGGCGACCAATTGTCTATATGTCTAAAGCCGCTCTGGTCCGGAAAACCGTATAGGTAGGCGCGAAAATGGGACAGCGCCAATTGGGACAGCACGGCCGGCAGAAGCAGCAGAATGTATACGATAATACCGTGCAGCACAGTCAGACCAATGCAAATCCCGACAAATGCGGTTACAGCGAACAGGAACAGCGTCAAAATACTGACTGCCGCGCCCCAGGCCCATACATCCGCTCCACTGTATAGGAACCTGTTCCCATCCCAGGTCCGCACCAGTCCGGCGGCAAGCGCCGTAAGCCATACTGGAACGAGCAAAAGAACAGAGCCGCTAAACAATTGGGCCGTCAGCAAATGTCTGCGGCGCAGAGGAAGGCTATGCATAGCGTCCGCCGCTCCCTTATGCTGAAGATAGCGGAACAGCAGCAACCCCGCTGCTACGGGCATCAATAGTGGAAAAACCATGAACAGGTCACCGCTGGCCCTGAAAAGATTATCCACCGGCTGCGGCGGTGCATCGGGATTCCCGCCCAAAAACACTTGCAGCGGCAGCCCGAACAGCAGTCCGAGAAAGTAGATGATGGCAATCCATGAGTGCTGCCTGAAATTTTGCCGGATCATTCCGGAGTTAAAGAAGAATCGGCGCGATGTCATAGCCTGCCCCCTCCATTTCGTAAATAAAGATTTCCTCCAGGGTCAGCGGCAGCAAATCCAGCACATACGGGTCGTATACGCGGAAATACTCCTCGATCCGCTTACGGTCACCTTTTACAATATAAAGGAAGACACTGCCTCTTTGTTCACGGTGAAGCACCGGCAGCTTGGCCGTCAGTGCGTGTTCATGACGTTCGTCCCGGAAAGCGACCTGCACTTTATGCGTGTCGGATTTCAGCTCGTCAAGCTCCTTATCGATCAATAGGGCTCCGCCGTGCATAATGCCGATATGGTCGCAGAGGTCTTCGATCTCCCGCAGATTATGCGAGGAAATAACAACGGTAATGCCGCGTTCGGCAACTTCCTGGAACAGCACATTTTTAACCAGCCGCCGCATCACCGGATCGAGCCCGTCAAGCGGTTCATCCATAATGAGCACATCCGGCATACAGCTGAGCGCCAGCCAAAAAGCGGCCTGCTGCCGCATTCCCTTGGACAGACGGTTCAGCTTGCGCCTTGGGTTCAGCGGAAACAGATTACCCAATTCCTGGAAGCGATCCTCGCTCCAGCCCGGATAGACGGATTTATAGAAGTCGGCCATCTGCATGATGGAAGCCTGCGGAAAGAAATAAGGAAAATCCGGCATAAATACGACCCTTCCCTTAGTGTCCGGGCTCTCAAACACCGGTTTGCCGTCTATCCGAACCTCCCCCGACTCCGGTTCATAGATCCCCGCAATCGTCTTAAGCAGCGTTGTCTTGCCCGCTCCATTCGAGCCGAGCAGCCCGAATATATTTCCTTTATGTATCGTTAAAGAAAGTCCGTCGACCGCCTTCCGGTCCTGAAAAATCTTGCTGACCCCCCGTATCTCGATCATGTCTGATCCCCCTCTCCTTTTTTCTCCAAAGCCAGCTTGAACAGCTCGCCAATTTCCGCTGCCGTAAAGCCAAGGTACACGGCTTCCGCCATCAGCCGCAGCAGCTCCTCGCGCACTTCCGCCCTTTTGGCCGCATTCATACCCTGCTGCGCCGGGGAGACGAAGCTGCCTTTTCCCGCCCGGGAATAAATATAGCCTTCCCGTTCCAGCTCCCGGTAAGCCTTCTGAATTGTGTTGGGATTCACGGTAAGCTGCGCCGACAAAGTCCGCACAGAGGGCAACTGCTCGTCAGGCTGCAAAATACTGTACAGAATCATCTCTTTGATCTTATCCGTCAGCTGTTCATAAATCGGCTTGCGGCTGCGAACATCCAGTTCGAACACATGCGATTCCCCCTTCCCCTGCTCCCGGGTTAATGACTTTCCTGGCAGACCAGGTGTGTTAACTGTACTATTATTAATAATACAGTTAATCGCAATTGTCAATACACTCCATCCAAATCAAATAAGCCGCTCCCGCCAGGAGATTTCTCCATCTCCACGGGAACGGCAGAATCAGCTGATGCGAAGGGGATGCCGCATAGTGCGCCTATTTAGAGCAGCGTTCCTTTCTCCGCAGCCGGAATTTCTCTTTCGCTGCGCCGGGGGGAACGATCGCTGATCAGGGCAAAGGCAACGCCGGGAAGCAGGAGAAGGCTTGCGAGCGCAAAGGTCCGGCTGAATCCCTTCACGGCCGCCTCCTTCATCTCGGCGCCGATCCGGCCGACCAGCGCTTCCGCCTCGCGCAATTGGGCGGGCACCGCTTGCTCAAGCGCCTCACGCTGCGCAGGCGCAAGCTTGGAAGCGGCAGCCCGAAGCTGCGCGCCGACCGCCGCCGCCGCGCTTTCCGGCGCAGGGGGCGAAGCCGTGCCGCCCTCGCCCCCGGAATCGGCGCTTTGCAGCGATGCCGTCAGGGCTTCCTTGACTTGCGGAAGCAGCTTCGCGTCGGTCCGAATCATCTGCACGGCGCTGCTGCGGGCGACTCCCATCTTATCATCAAGATTCTGCTGGAGCGCGGTGACGATAATGGCCACGCCGAGCACGCTGCCAAGCGCCTTGGTCATATTGATGACTCCCGAGGAAATGCCGACCTTCTCCTCGGGCACATTGCGCACCGCCGCCGACATAACCGGAGCCATCGTGAGGCCGACGCCGATGCCGGCCAGCGCCAGACGCAGCAGAATACCGCTTACCGGCGAGGACGAGGACAGTCCTCCGAGAGAATAGGTGGCGCCCGCAAGCACCAGAATGCCTACCGAGGCGAACCACCGGCTTCCGTACTTCCCGGACAGCGGTCCGGAAATAGCCGAGGTCAATGTCGCGCCGACGGCCATCATCGACAGAATCAAACCTGCCTTCAAATCGGTCATAGCCATGATACGCATCAGAAAAAACGAGGTCAGCAGCGAAATATTCATCAGCCCTGCACCGACAATCAGCAGGGTCAGCGCCGCTCCGTTGAAGACTTTGATCTTCAACAGCTCTAGCGGAAGCATCGGTTCCGCTCCTTTGCGCTCCGCATACAGAAAAAGGAGCAGAAATAACAAACCGGCGGCAAAGAACAGCAGAATGGCGGCAGAAGTCCAGCCCCAATCCTTGACCCGGATCAGACCGTAGACGAGGCAGAACATACTTACAGTGATGAACAGCGTGCCCGCAAAGTCTACTCTCCGCCCGGCGGAGGCATCCTTCGATTCTCCAATGAACACCAGCGTCAGAATCACGCTCAGTACGCCGAGCGGCACATTGACAAAAAAGATCCACTGCCAGTTCAGCTTCTCCATCAGCATTCCTCCGAGCGCCGGCCCGCTGGCCGCCGCCAGGCCTGAGACGGCTCCCCATATCCCGATAATCGCGCCGTGCAGCTCCCTCGGAAACGTCGTAGTTGTCAGCGGAATCGTCACCGGCACGATAATCGCACCCGCCAGGCCCTGTATGATCCGCAGCACGATCAATGCCCCGAGACTCGGCGCAAATCCGGCAAGCAGCGACGAGAGGGTGAACAAGGCGATGCCGATGAGAAACACCTTTCTGCGCCCGAATTGGTCCGCAAGCCGGGAAGCGGTCAAGATCAAGACGGCAAAGGCCAAATTATAACCGTTCATTACCCATGAAATTCCCGAGACACTGCCCCCGAAATGCTTTGTCATTTCCGGCAGGGCGATGTTGACGATCGTCGTATCCAGCAGCGCCATAAAGAACCCCAGCACGATAGCTGTGAACGCAAACACCCTCTTCATTTTTTCGCTCATCCCCAAAATCCTCTCCCTCAAGAAAATATGAACTATAGTTCGCATTCAAGATTATATGAACTTTAGTTCAGTTTTGTCAACGAGAAATTGAACCATAGTTCATCTTTTGTTTGACACCCTGTTTCGGCTTCCTTACAATCGGATTAAGGAGGGGTTTGCGCGTGAACGAAACTGAAGAACAATTACCGGACAAGACAAGAAAGCCCCGGCAGGACCGGAGCATCAAGACCAAGGATTCAATTGTTCAGGCGGCAGCCAGGCTCTTTTCCGAAAAAGGCTACCACCGGACGAACACCAAACAGATCGCCGCAGCCGCAGGGGTTTCGACCGGGAGCTTTTATTCCTATTTCACGGATAAGCGTGACGTGTTTCTTGACGTTCTCAAAATTCACAGTCAAGCGATGCAGGCCCATGTTGACGCCACGGTGGCGCAGCTGAGCGCCAAGCAGTCGGACAAACGCGTGGTCATCTCGCATATGATCGAGAGCCTTATCCAATCCCATACACCATACATCAGCTTTCATCGGGAGCTCTCCCTCTTGCAGCTTTCTGATGAGGTGATCAAAGAGGTCATGGAAAGCCAATACAACATAAGCCGTCGCAAAACGCTGGAGTTCATGAAGCTGAGCGAGCATGAGCTGCGCACCTCTGACCTGGAAGCCGCCTCCGTTGTTGTCTTCGAGTCGGTCAGCAGCGTTGTGGACCGCATCGTGTTCTCCGGCGAAGGCGTTTCGGCCGGCCGCCTCAAGGCGGAGCTGGTTGACATGCTGGTCCACTATCTATTCGGTGAATAAGAGCAGCTTATAATTCCTAATTTTCAAAAAAGCGTCCTTCGGAACCGCAAACGGTTCTTCGGGACGCTTTTTTTAACGGTGTACTCTGATTTAGCGGCAGCGGATACCCGTTGCCATCTGGAGAGCAGCATACGAATCACCGCGTATCATGCCAGAAGTTCAGCGGCTTAAGATCGGATGTTATGATTTCGTATCGATAGCCTTTCTTGTGGAGATAATCCAAAATACGGGGCAGCACCTGAAGCGTCGCTTTCTGGTCATGCATCAGTATGACGGGATTAACGCCGTACTTGTCCAGTTTGTTCACCTGGCTGACTACATTGGTATAGATCAAATCGCCGGCGCTCTTATATTTCCAGTCTAAGGAATCGACGTTCCAATCCCAAAGATGATAACCGCTGCCAAGTACTTTATCTCTAAAAGCCTTCGTAAAATACGGCTTGCTGCCGTACGGCGGGCGGATCAGCTTAGTGGTGCGTCCGGAGACCGCTTTAAGATCGGCGTTGCCCTGGTTCATTTCCTTCAGCGCCGCAGCCGGAGATGCATAAAATTTATTCTTCACATGGGTTATGCCATGCAGGCCAAGGCCATGCTCCGATTTGACCATCCGCTTCACCTGGCTAGGGTAACGCTCGATGTTCGGTCCCAGCATGAAAAAAGTCGCCTTCGCGCCGTGCTTGTCCAGGATATCCAGCAGATGTCCGGTCGTCGCCGACGGTCCGTCGTCGAAGGTCAAATAGACGATTTTCCCGGATGCTACCGGTTTGGGCGGATTCGGAGCCGGAGAGGGGCTTGGTGCGGGCTGAGGCGGCTCCTCCGGTTTCAGCATCTCCTTGAACTTCTCGGCAAACGCTTCGTCATCCAGCACCTGAGAGCCATCCGTAATCCGCAGCAAATACTGTACCGGCTTATAGGACACGGAATAGCCCAGCAGCGTGACGATTTTCAGAGGAATCATCAGCTTGCCGCCGCGCTTAAAGACGGTCAAGCTTATTTCCGTCCCGTCTCCCGCGATTCCTTTTCCTTCCTTCAAAATTCTAATCCTTCCTCTGTCACCCGACAGCATCAAATCCTCCGGCGTTCCCCCAAGGCTGAGCTTCAATTTGTCCGCAAGCGCACGCACCGGCACATAAAAGGTATACCCCACGGACACAGCGCGGATATCCGTAACGCTGTCATTAATCCCCAACTTCATTTCGCCGCTCTCCGCGGCAAGCACACCCGGTACTAAGCCCAAAGCAAGGATGAATACAATAACGCATAGCATGGTTTTTCTGATCGACAAGGCCCCAAGTCTCCTATTCTATATATCTTCAATCTCTTTTTCTTACTGTAAAGATAGCATAAATAGAAGGAGGTGAATTGGAGAGATTGTAACCAGCAGGCAAAAAAGTTGTTACTTGCGGGGAAAAAGCTGTTCAGCAGGCGATTATATTTGTGACAAACTTAGCAACAATAGTGAAATTATGAACAAAGTTTGAACATTATAGAATATCCCGAAAACCGCGTAATGACAGTGATTTATATCACATCTTTCGTCTTTTTGTAACAGTTTCTACACACAAAATTAAATAAATCGCCATTATATAGGATTTATATGGATATAAAGCTATATTGTGTATTTTGCATTCCCTTTAAGGAATTTTTAATATAGATAGAGGTTAATGTTATCCGGTTAATGAAACTAGTATTAAAGGAAAGGAGTTCATCATGAACAAAAAAGGGCCGTTATACGCAATGTTTTTCAGCCTTTTCCTGCTGCTGCCCGGATGCGGTTCGCTTACCGTTCTGAATCCGCAAGGTCCGGCGGCAAAAACGCTGTCCGACACGATCATCCTGTCCATTCTGGTGATGCTCGGCGTCCTGGCCGTGGTCTACATTCTCTACATTATCATGTTGGTGAAGTACCGCGCAAAAAAAAGCAACGAAGGGTATATTCCTCCGCATGAGGAAGGAAATAAATGGCTGGAAGCAACCTGGATCGCTATTCCGATCATCATCGTCGCCTTCCTGTCGGTAGTAACCGTAAGGACGACGAACGCGGTGGAGAATGTTCCGGCAGACTACAAGGATCAGAAGCCGCTGGTCATTTACGCATCATCCTCCAACTGGAAATGGCATTTCAGCTATCCGGAGGAAGGCATTGAAACGGTTAACTACGTGAACTTCCCCGTGAATCGTCCGGTTGAGTTCAGATTGTACTCTTTCGGACCGATTGCCAGCTTCTGGATTCCGCAACTCGCCGGACAAAAGTATGCGATGAGCGATATGACCACTTATCTGAATCTCGTTGCGGAGACTCAGGGCGATTTTCTCGGAAGAAATACGAACTTCAGCGGCAAGGGCTATGCTCAAATGGAGTTCACGGCAACCTCGATGAGCAGCGACGACTATGACAAATGGGTAAATGACGTCAAGAGTACCGCTTCTCAGCTTACGGAAGACAAGTTCAAATCGCTGCTGGCTACGGCCCATGTAGGACGCGAGACGTTCTCGTCCACACATCTGACCTTCAGTCCTCCGCCGGGAGAACACAGCGAGCATATGGATATGGATCATAGCAATATGGACCATAGCAATATGGAAATGGACAATAATGAACATTCGCACCAGAGCAACTAATTCCAGACTTACTTGAACAACCTGAAAGGAGTCCTCCCAATGAATTTTGATTTGGAAAAATTCAAGGTTCACGGCGAACCCCTGATCTACGGGGCGATGATCAGCATTGCCCTGGCATCGATCGGGATTGTCGTGGGTTTAACCGTGTTTAGAAAATGGGGATGGCTGTGGCGGGAATGGCTGACCACCGTGGATCACAAGCGGATCGGCGTCATGTACATCCTGGCCGCCCTGCTTATGCTGTTCCGCGGAGGCATCGACGCATTGATGATGCGTCTGCAGACCGCCGCGCCGGACATGAAATTTCTTGACGCGCAGCATTACAATGAGGTCTTTACGACCCACGGTCTGATTATGATTCTGTTCATGGCCATGCCCTTTATTATCGGTCTTATGAACGTCGTCGTGCCGCTGCAAATCGGCGCGCGCGACGTCGCCTTCCCGCGTCTTAACGCGGTCAGCTTCTGGCTCTTCTTCTTCGGAGCCATGCTGCTGAATATTTCGTTCGTCATCGGCGGGTCGCCGGATGCCGGCTGGTCCGCCTACTTCCCGCTGGCGAGCCTGGAGTTCAGCCCGACTGTCGGCAATAACTACTACTCGCTGGCGCTGCAGATTTCCGGTATCGGCACGCTGATAACAGGCGTCAACTTTATCGTGACAATTCTGAAGATGCGCGCACCGGGCATGAAGCTGATGCGCATGCCGATGTTCACCTGGTCCGTGCTGATTACGAACGTTATTATCGTCTTCGCCTTCCCGGTTCTGACCGTGGCGCTGGCGCTGATGATGTTCGACCGCCTGTTCGGCTCCCAGTTCTTTACGATGGCTAACGGCGGCATGGATATGCTCTGGGCCAACCTGTTCTGGGTATGGGGCCATCCGGAGGTATACATCGTTATTTTGCCGGCCTTCGGTATTTACAGTGAGATTATCGCAACCTTTTCCAAGAAAAATCTGTACGGCTACACCTCCATGGTCGCCAGTATGCTGATTATCTCCCTGCTGTCCTTTGTCGTCTGGGCGCATCACTTCTACACGATGGGTCAGGGCGTTATGGTCAACAGCTTCTTCTCGATTTCGACGATGGCCATTGCCGTGCCGACCGGGGTCAAGATATTCAACTGGCTGTTCACCCTGCGCAAAGGCCGGATCAGCTTCACAACGCCCATGTTGTACTCTTTGGCCTTCATTCCGATCTTCACGATCGGCGGCGTTACCGGCGTTATGCTGGCCATGGCCAGCGCCGACTATCAGTACCATAACACAATGTTCCTGGTCGCGCATTTCCACTACGTTCTGATTCCGGGCGCCGTATTCGCCGTTATCGCGGGCTTCCACTATTGGTTCCCTAAAGTGTTCGGCTTCCGCCTGAATGAACGTCTCGGCAAGCATGCCTTCTGGTGGATTATTATTTCCTTTAACGTAGCCTTCTTCCCGCTGTTCATTCTCGGACTCATGGGCATGACCCGCCGGATGTACACGTATTCCGCGGAAACAGGCTTCGGTCCGCTTAACATGATCTCGTTCGCCGGCGCGCTCGGACTTGCGATCGGGTTCGCCATTCTGGTGTATAACATTTACTGGAGCACACGCTATATGCCGCGAGACAAGACCGGCGATCCATGGGATGCCCGCACGCTGGAATGGGCGACCCATAGTCCGATCCCGGAATACAACTTCGCGGTTGTTCCGAATGTCAAATCGCTTGATGCTTTCTGGGCCATGAAATACGACAAGCAGCCGCTGTTTGAAGATCAGATTACGAAGATCCATATGCCGAGCAACACGGGTAAACCTTTTGTCCTTGGCGTCGTCTTCTTCTTCCTTGGATTCTTCCTGGTATTCAGCATGTGGATTCCGGCGATTGTTGCCGGCATTGGCGTCCTGATTGTGCTGGCGGCGATGTCCTTCGACCGCGATCACGGCTTCTATATTCCGGCGGATAAAGTCATCAAGACAGAAAAGAAACTGGGGGGTGGAACGCTATGAAAGTAGATACCTCCAAACCGCTTGAGTATGGCACACATGAGAACAGCAACCGCATCTTCGGCTTCTGGGTCTTCCTGGGAGCGGAAATTGCGCTGTTCGCCACACTGTTTACCGTATTCTTCGTTCTGGCGAACCGTTTTGCGGACGGTCCCAGCGGAAGCGAGCTGTTCGAGATCGGCCCGGTGCTGATTGAGACGTTCCTGCTGCTCACCAGTTCCTTTACGATCGGCCTGGCCGTTCACGCCATGCGCCATCAATATAAGAGAGCCATGCTCGTCTTCTTCGGCATCACGCTGCTGATGGGCCTCGGCTTCCTTGGCATCGAAATTACGGAGTTCGTGACTTACGTGCACGAGGGAGCGACGCTTCAAACGAGCGCGTTCCTGTCCAGTCTGTTCGTACTGCTCGGCACTCACGGCGCCCACGTTACCTTCGGTTTCCTGTGGGGCGCGGCGATTATGATCCAGCTCATGCGGAGAGGAATCAACCCGGCTACGGCCAATAAATCGTTTATCTTCTCGCTGTACTGGCACTTCCTAGACGTTGTCTGGATTTTCATCTTCAGCTTCGTCTATCTGAAAGGACTGATGTGACATGATGAAGCAGTTGTTTCCCGTTCGCCATGTGATAGGCTATATCGCCTCTTTGGTCCTTTCCGCCGCAGCGCTGGCTGTCATTTACGGTGACTTCTCCCATGCCGCAAATATAGCCATTCTGGTCGTTACCGCTCTGATTCAGGCTTCCCTGCAGCTGTTCCTGTTTATGCACATCGGGGAATCGGCCGATACGAAAAAAGAGCTGTACATCAACATCGCCTATGCGCTGTTCGTCGGTCTCGTCACCATCTTCGGCACGCTCTTCATCTTTGTGTGGGGCTGGTACAGTTAATTTCCGTTTTCTCTCTAAGCGTCTTGGCCGCTGCCGCGGCTGGGGCGCTTTTGTTTTTTGACGCGAAATAGGCGGCGACCTGGCCCATACGGGACCTGATCACCGCCTATTTCATTTAAGCCCGCAAACGACAGCGGACTTACAGCTTGAATCCGGCAAGATTCTTCTGCAGTTCCTCCGCGAGCGAAGACAGATAACGGGCTGAGCTCGACATCTCCTCCATTGCCGACATCTGTTCCTGGGTGGACGCGCTGACATCCTCGACGCCCGCTCCGCCCTTTTGCGAGATTTCGTTCACCATTTCCATAACGGCGACCAAATCTCCGCATTCTTCGGAAACATGTCCTACAACTTTATTTATGCTTTCGGTCTGCCGGATGGCGTCCTGAATGGAAACTACGATTTGGGAGAATGCCTCGGAAATTTCACCGCTGCCGGCCACTCCCTCTGTCGCAAGCCGCGCCCCTTGAGCCATCGACTCTACGGCTTCTCCGGTCTGCTGCTGAATTTGCGTTATAATACCGGTAATATGATCCGAGCTCTTGGCCGTCTCCTCGGACAGCTTCCGGATCTCTCCCGCTACAACGGCAAACCCTCGTCCGACCTCGCCTGCCCTGGCAGCTTCAATGGAAGCATTGAGAGACAGCAGGTTCGTCTGCCCCGCAATTCCGTTAATCGTCGTAATGATGTCGCTGATTTCCCCGGACAGTTTGGCCAAAGATGCGATAATCTGCTGCGTTTCGGTCACGTTTGTGTTGATCTGCGTCATTTGCTCCGCAATACGGTTGACCTGCTCTGCTCCGTGATCAGCAGAGTCCGCCGCCTTCGCCATCAGAACCGACATCTGCTCGCTCCCGCTCTCCACCGACGAGATATCCTGCGACATCGCCTGAATGGAAGCATTCGTCTCAGCTATGCTGTACACCTGCGTTTCAAACCCTGTCGCCAGCTCCGAAGCAGTGGAAGCAATCAAATTGGAAGCCAGCGAGGTCTGCTCGGCGCTAGCGGTCATCTGCTCGGAAGAAGCTGACAAAGTCTCCGCACTCTCCGACACGCTCTGCATCATACGGCGCAGGCTCGCCACCATGCCGTTAAATGAGTCGCTGATATGACCGATTTCATCCTTGGAGCTGTACGCCGCCGTAACCGTCAAGTCTCCCTGCTCCGCCTGCTCCATGGTCTTCCCCAGTTCGGCCAAAGGCTTCGTAATCATGCGGACGATAAAGTAGGCTCCCGCCTGAGTAAGGAGGGTAAAGACAATAATCAGCACAATGTTCAGGTTCCGTGTATTCCGGGCTGTTGCCGTTGCTTCCGCGTACTGCTTCTCGGCATCCCGTTGAAGAAGACTGCCCGTATTGCCGAGCAGATTTATCATCTTGCTGCGCAGAGTACTGAAATTTCCGGAAAAAAGGACATACGCCTCCGCATTGTGGTTAGCCTTGGCCAGCGTAACAATCTTCTCTCTTTGGGTCCGGTATTCCGAAAGCAGCGATTCATACTCTTTTAATCTATTTAAGGCTTCGGCTGAACTAAAAGTAACGTTAAGCAGCTTCTTCGACAGAGCATCGTTACTCGCCTTCTTCAATTCGATATCCTTGACAAGACTCGCATTTCTTGCCCCATCTTCCGTCATCATGAGCTCCAGCAAATCGGATTCGATCAAACCGTTGTTGATCCGGATTTGAGCGGTCCACATAACGGGCAGCAGGTTCTTCTCATACATCACTTTGGAACGGTCCGCCAGCTGCTGGCCGGTAACGATCCCTATTACTCCGATACTGATCAGCGCAAACAGGACGATAAGCATAATAATTCCCATTTTATACTTTAATCTCAAATTTCTCATTGCAATCCTCACTCTCCGGGTGACTTTTTACATATACAATTCTTTATCGGCAAAACTCTATGTAAAATAAATAATTTGAATTTGAAAATCGACAACAATTTTTGAACAAAAAAAGCCGCGCGGATCAATGATCCGCCGGCTTGTTATGGACACGTCAGAATTTCTCTAACGCAGCAGCCCGTATTTTTTGCGAAAACGTTCAAGCACCTTGATCCAGCCTCCTGCCAAAATGGACAGAAAGACGACGTTGGATAGCGCATGCGCTAAATCGAAATAGAAGCTGGCCCCGTATACGGTCGCAACGAGCCCAAGACTGAAAGCATCGGGCAAGCCGATCAGATGCCAAATATTCATGATCCACCCGAATAAAAATCCCCATACAAAGCCAAACAGCAGCAGCCCGGGCCTTGTTCTCATCCAGCGCGTGTTTCGCAGCCAGCCGGCGGTAAGCCCGACCATCCCCCAGGCGAACATCTGCCACGGCGTCCACGGCCCCTGACCGAAATACAGATTCGAGACAAGGGCGGCCACCGCCCCGATCAGAAAGCCCGCTTCCGCCCCGAATACATACGCCGATAAAATCACAATGGCCGATACCGGCTTAACGCTGGGCAGGGCCGCGAACGGAATGCGGCTGACGGCGGCAATCGCGGCAAGAACGGCAAGCAGCACCAGCTCGCGGGGCTCCAGCTTGCGGCGTTCCAGCCTTAGAAATATTGGAAGCAGCGCGGCGCAGAGCAGCACCAGGCTCAGCAGCAGATAGTGGCGGTCCTTGAGCGCGGAGGACAGCGCGAGCGCGCCTACAAACAGGCCAAGCGCAATCAGGACCGGGAGACGAATTCGTGCCACTGTGCCATCACATCCTCAATGGTTAATGCTTGCGGCAGCCGGTCCCGGACCATCCGGTTGACAGCTGTCGTGTAGAAATAATTCGCGCCGAAAAAAGCCTCCGGCGTCCCTTCCGCCGCCATGCTTCCGTCAAACAGCATGGCGCAGCGGGAAGCGTGCCGCGCGGCAAATTCGACGTCATGCGTAACGAACGTTACGCTTTTGCCGGAATCGACAAGCGATCCTAGAAGCTCCGCCAAATGCTCCTTGGCGGCGGGATCAAGCCCTTTGGTCGGCTCATCCAGCAGCAGAATATCCGGCCGCAGCAGCAGCACCATGGCTAGCGCCGCCTTCTGCTGCTCGCCGCCGCTGATATCATGCGGATGGCTGCCGAGCACCGCTCCAAGCCCGAAGGCTTCCACCAGCGAGGCAATCTCCCGCTCGCCCTCCGAGGCGGACAGTCCCGCGTACTTTGCCATATGCCGCAATTCTTCCGACACTGTGTCATGGCTGAAATACAGCAGCGGATTTTGCGCCAGATAGCCGGCAGTGACGCCTTTTGGCAGCACCGCCTGGCCCCGCTGCGGCTTAAGCAGCCCAGCCATCAGCTGCAGCAGTGTGGACTTGCCCGCGCCGTTACCGCCAAGGATAGCGGTAAGCTCTCCCCGATGCAGCGAGAAATCCAGCTTCTTCAATATCTCCGGACCGTCCTTCTCGTAACGGAATGTTACTTCCCGGCATTCGAGCAGCACCTCAGGGGCCGATGATTGGGCCTCCCGCGCGAAAACGCCGGAACCGGATCGGGATCTGGATCGGGAAATTGAAGTTCCGGCGCTGCCGTTCTCCATCGCCCCCGTGTCTTCAAGCCTATTACCTATACCGATCCCGCCCAGTCGGGCCACGACCGCCCGAGTTGGATCGGCCTCATTCATTTCCCGGCGGCCAATGCTCAAGGCGGACCCGGCCGCAGAGACCGGCAGCGCCGGTTGCCCTTCCTCAATCGCTGACTCCAGCCACCGTTTGCCTTCCCGCACGGTCAGCGGAAGTCTGTCCGGCTGTACATCGGCAGGCCCGGAAGACAGCGCCAGGTACAGGCGCGAAGCGGCCGGCAGATAGGCGTGATGCCCTTCACCGAGCCCGCTCCATGCTGCCCCCACGATTTCGCGGGGACTGCCATCCGCCGCTAGCCTGCCGTTCTCCATCAGCAGCACACGGTCCGCCAGCGGCAGCGCTTCTTCCAGACGGTGCTCGCTTAAAATAACCGTCATCGCCAGCTCCTCGTTTAGGCGGCGCAGCAGATAAATGAACTCGCGCGCCGCCACGGGGTCAAGCTGGGAGGTCGGCTCGTCCAGCAGCAGCAGCCGGGGATGCAGCAGCAGGACGGACGCCAGATTGACGAGCTGCTTCTGTCCGCCGGACAGTTCGTGAACCGGCTTGTACAGCAGCGGCTCCAGACCGAACAGCCCGGCGATTTCCGCCAGCCTGCCGCGCATGACGGACGGGGGGAGACCCAGATTTTCCATGGAAAAGGCAAGCTCCTGCCATACCGTCTCCATCACGATCTGCGCCTCCGGATTCTGAAAGACCATCCCGATTTCCCCGGCCGCGGTCTCTGGCGATAGCTGCGAAAGTTCCCGGCCACGGTAAAAAATCGTGCCGCTCCCTTCTCCCACCGGAGTCAGCTCCCGCTTCAAATGCCGCAGCAGCGTCGTTTTTCCGCTGCCGGACGGGCCGCACAGAACGACGAACTCGCCTTCTTTTATTCCAAAGGATAGCCCGTCCAGTGAAGCCCTTTCTTCCCCTGGGTAGCGGAAGAATAGTTCACGCGCGCGGACGATCTCCATAACCATTTCTCCTTTCCTTCCACCCAGAGGGGGAGAGCCGTGAACAGACAGAAGGCGGCGTACATCGCCGCTTCCTGCCAGCTAAATGCCGGCGGCTTCATCCGGGGATACAGCATCAGCATGCCATATCCTTGAGACCAGCCCCATAAGGTACCCAAAGCTCCGGCTCCCATCCCCGCCAGGACCCAAATATCTCTCCGGTCAAGTCTATGCACCGCATAGGAGGATCGGCGGCGGATGCCATATCCGCGCGCTTTCATCGAGTCGGCAGTCTGCAGCGCTTCCTCCAGCGACCAGGTGAGCAGCGTCTTCAGCAGCGTCATCCCGTCCGACATGCGGGAGCGCAGACTGCCCTCGCGAATCGAAACGCCGCGCGCCCCCTGAATCAGTGCAATCCGGCGCAGCCGCCGCTGAAACAGCGGAATGAAGCGGAGCGTCATGAGCGCAAGCAGGGCGCTTTTGGGAGCAGCAGACGCGAACAGGTACATGAATTTATCCGGTGTTACTGTATAGTTGTACGAAAGAAAAATTACAAATACGGCGATCAGCAGGGCCATCATCATCAGCCCGTACAATACAGCTTCCAGCGTAATCGGCTGATCCATGAAATAAAACAGGATTACGGCTCCTCTATGCGAGAACAGCGGGTTTAGCAGGGCGGCGGGAACAGCGATAATCAGGCAAAAAGCCAGGCTGCCCGCTATCCGCCGACCCTGTCCCTGCAGCAGCATCAGGCCGAGCAGGACCAGGGTTTCGGTCACCAGGAATACCGGATGAAACAGCAGCAGCGTGAACATCAGCAGCCCGGCGTAATACAAGGCGGCCACCGCCGGATGCATGGACCGGAAGCCGCTCATTTGGAGGCTCCCAGATCCTTGCCCATATCGAGCGTATACAGCCATTCGACCGTATCTCCCGGCTTCAGCTTATAAGCCCCGGAGCTCTCGCTCGGGAACTTGCCGTTCACGCGGTACATCCAGCCGCTTTCGGCGCCCCGGTCCATCTCGTACAGGTTGTTGATACCTTCCACGTAACCGGCGGCGCCCACGCCACGGTATTCCATCTGGATTTTATGCTGCCGGGTCACCCGCTTCAGCACATCCAGTGCGCTGTCGCCCTCCTTTACCTCTACCGAGGTGGGGGGCAGAATGGTTCCAAGCTCGTCGTCACCAACAATGGACATGGTGACGGCGTTTTGCTCGGCGGCGGGCTTGTCGCCGCCGGATGACGGCGATGGGCTGGCCGCCGTCGCCGTAGGCTTCGGCTGCGCCGGGGCGGCCGGTTTCGCGGCCGCAGGGGGCTTCGGCGCAGCCTGTGGGGCAGCCGCCGCAGCGGGCGGCTGCGTGCTCTTGGACGCCGGGCCGGGCGAAGCGGCCCCGGCGGTCTGCGCCGCCGCCGATGGCGCGGCGGCGCGGTCTCCCGGCGGCTGCGAAGCGCCGGGAGACTGTGGCCGGGCCGCTTCAGCGGAAGGCCCGGCCGAGGCTGGCGCAGCGGCGGATGCAGCCGCTGCTGCGGTGCCCGGCGCGGGACTTGCGCCGGGAGTGCCTGTCCCGGCTTCGGGCAGAGCCGAAGCCGGGGCTGCGGTGCCGCCGGGGGCTTGGCCGGCGGCGGGGCTTGGCGGCGGACTCGTTGCCGCCGCCTCGTCACGGTCCGGCGCGCAGCCGGACAGCAGCAGCGCGGCTGCCAGCAGAAGGGGCGCTATGGAGCGGGCGCCCGCTGCTTGGATTGACATCATAATTGAAACACCTCCGCATAAGAAGAAACGCGTATTTTAAAGGGAAAGAACGAGGGCAGCAGAGCGCCCCCGTTCATTGTATTAATGCTTGTATGATTCCATTCGGAATGGGCAGAGCGGAATTTCTCCCGCTTATCCATCAGTAAAAAGGCCGCCGGGAAGATCAAACGGGAAAATCTCCATCTAAATCCGGGGAATTAGCCCGAAACAAAGGAAAATCGGCCGATTAACCGGAGTTTTTCCAGTTCGATTAACCGTAAACATCCTTTTAGCAAAAATAAAGGGGACATTTTCCTGCTTGCATCATCGGTTTACCTGAGATCGGCCCTTTTCTAAGGTTGCCGATCGAGCGCGAGGCACTGCCCCCGCAGACAATCGCAGCGTCCAGCCGCTCCATCAGCGGCTCCGGCAGACTAAGGCAGTCTGGCCGCCACAACGGCCGCCATTTCCCGCGTTACGACGCCATTTGGATCAAACGCGCCCCCGAAGCCGGTCATATATCCCTTCTCCGTTACCGCGTTCACCGCGTCAAGTGCGTAACTGCCGATTGCAGCGCCGTCCTTGAAGGATGCTTTGGACGAAGGAGACAGCTTGTAGGCCCGCGCAATCATCACCGCCATATCCTGGCGGCTGATCGACTGGTTCGGCTTGAACGAAGCAGCCGTTACTCCGCCGATTACCCCAAGCTCTTTGGCTTTCATCACATATCCATAATACCATGAATTGGATTTTACGTCGTCAAAGCCGGAAACCGCCGGGGAAGCAGCAGGCGTATTGCCGGTTAATCTGACGAGCAGGGCTGCAAACTGCGCCCGGGTAATCGCCGATTTCGGTGCAAACGCAGGATTCACGCCGCCTACGCCCTCCATCCATTTCTTGTCATAGGCTTCATGTACCGAGGACAGCGCCCATGCCGAAATTTGATTCTCGTCGGCGAATACGATTCCGGCTGCTGCCGGGGCTTCAGCTGTGCTGTACAGCTTTCCTTTTCCGTTCAGATACAGGTCATACGCCGTCAGGGCAAGCAGCGCCTGTTCGGTCGCAAGTCCGCTGCTGCCGCCATCCGCCGTATGCGCGTAGCCGCCATCGCTGCGCTTAAAGGCCGCTAGATTGCCCAGCAGGGTACCCTTCGCTTTGACAAATCGCGCGTCACCCGGTCCTATTCCTGCTGCGGAAAGGGCGATGATAACCTGCGACACGCTTTCGCTGTTCTCTTCTCCGGACAGCTTGTAGCCGCCGTCTTCAAGCTGCTGCGCCGAGAGCCAGGCCACCGCTTTATCAACAGATGCCTGCACGCCGGTTTCTTCCTTGTGCGCGGACAGCGCGGCGACCGCCATCGCGGTAAGGTCCGCGTTGCTCTCGCCGCCCTTAGTCAGCGGGGAGCCTCCGTCCGCGTTCTGTATATCCAATATCCACTGAACCAGCTTGGACTCGGTCCATGCCGCATCCGCCGGAACGGAATAGTTTCCGCTGTCCAGCGCAAGAAGCGCAAAGATCGGTCCGTTGCTGCCTTGGTTCGTGAGATTCTTGTTATTATAGATTTTGGCGATCAGATCATATCCCGCCGCATTTCTCGGATCTCCGCCGGCAGCGGCGATCGAGAGCGCCAGCCGCTCGTAATCGGTCACCTTGCGGAATTCGCCCTTGCTCTCTGATATTTGTCTTAGCACACCGGCTAGATATCCTGACGGAAGCGCATGGCCGGAACGGGCCAGGCCGAAGGCCTGCCAGTCGCTAAGTTCACCCGCCGACAAGATCCATTTCGCCGCGGCCGAAATATCGGCTGTTACTGCGCTTCCAGATGGCTCCCATTTGCTGCGGTCGACTACGGCATATTTGGTAAAATGGCTCACTTTGCCGGTAATCGTTCCCGTCGACAGATCTAGCACGGCCGGAACCGGAATCCATTGATTCGTATTTTCATCCAGCCAGGCAAGCGCCAGATTTTGCGGATTCCGCGTCACTACGGGAATTTGGATGGACAAATCCGTAGGCTTCGTAAATTTCGTTCCATTCGGTGTGAACTCATACAAGCCGGATACCAGCTCCGGCCGGGATGAAGGCTGCTCCTGCACACCAATGGTAACAGCGCTGCCTTCCACCGCGCCTGCTGGAATTTGCAGCTGCACCTCGCCCGCCGCATCCTTCAAGATAGCGCCCGCCGAGGTGGCCAGCTGCGCCAAGGATACGCTGTTCGCCGCCAGCGTCTTGGCCAGTTCGGCGGATTTCTCCGCCGTCATCGGCGTGCCGCTGACAGCCGTTGTTGCGCCAACCTGATTCAGCGGCAGCGTATTGGCGGAAGTAATCGCCACACCGGAAGGTTCGGCTGCCCCTGCGCCTGAAGCGCCGCCGGCCGACGTTTCCGACGATGAGGTAACATACTTCCACAGTACCTCGTCTCCGGCCTGGAGCACATACTTATCGGCGCTGACAGACGGTTCGCTTCCATTAACGAAATACTTCCAGCCGCTCTCGCCGCCCCGGTCAAATTCGGCCAGGCCGTCAATTGAATAGACGTATACGCCTCCCGAACTTGTCCGCGCCCCTACTTTGCCGCTGCCAAGCGTCCGGAGAAGCAGACTGTACGGAGTATCCCCCGTACCCAGCGTAACGGAAGTTCTTGAAAGAATCGTTCCTTTTACGCTATCGCCGACAACGGAAATGGTTGCCTCCGAAACCGCCGGCGGCGCGGAAATGGCCAACTGCTGCGTATATCGCGCCAAGCTTGGCGCACCGCCCGCCTGGTAACCCGTCACTTCAACCGTATAGCTTCCCGCCGAAAGCCCGCTCAAAGAAGCAATGCCCTCGGCGTTCGTTTCCGCTGTCTGTCCGCCGACACTTACCTTCGCCCCGACTGCCGGTGAAGTAACAGGATCAGAGCTGAAGGTAGCGTTATTCCACATCCATTGAACTTGAGTGACTTTAACCGTAAAAGCCTGCCCCGGCTGAGGCTGCGAAGGCGACAGCTCCAAAGAGTGGACAACCTGGGTCGAGTATCCGCCGTAGTAGACCAGCACCTTGTCCGAAGCCTGAAGCTCAAAGTCGCCTAATCCGACGCTCGGATAAATCCATTCGCCCCCGCGTTGAACGACAAACGACCACCAGTTGTTTATGTCGCCGCTGATTCCGCCGATGCCGCTGATAAAGCTGCCGAACGACGATTGCGTAATATCCAGCGCAATATGTTTGGCTTCAGCCAGTCTTTGCAGCGCCTCAAGCGCATTGGACGCGCCTACCGGGCCTTCTGCGAGCGTTCCCTGCGGCCCTTCTACCGATAAAGAAACCTGCACTTCCTTCGGCAAAACCGTAACAGATCCAGTGTAACGCACGACAGTCGGCGCAGCATTGTCCTGGTAGCCGGTAATTAGAAGCGACTGTGTTCCCGGCGTCAGATCAGTTCCAAAGAACGCTGTGCCCTGATCGTTCGTAACAACCGTTTTGCCGCCGATGGAGACGGTAACCCCGGAAGCTGCCGCAACTACGGGATTTCCGTTAAAGTCCCATGTCTTTTTACGAACCGTTACTTCAAGAGGCTTGCCTTCCTTCGGCGTAACCGGCGATAGCGTTACGGAATCCACCAGCTGGGTGACACCGTAATCTCCGTAATAGACGTAGAGCCGGTCCCCATCCTGAAGCGCAAATTCGTCAATAGCGCTGTAACCGCTGACCCATTGACCGCCGCGCTGAACGATATACATCTAGCCGTCATAGCCGCCGTATTTCTTCTGTTGGATACCGCCTATCTCGCTGATATAGGTGCCGTATTGGCTTGATGTGCTGACAACCGCAATTCCCTTGGCTTCCGCCAGCTTGTTCAGCGCATCTAAAGCGCTGCTGCCGTACACACTGCCCTCACCCAAGGACGCCTCCGGCCCTTCGATGGCTACGGTCACATGGACAAGCGGATGCACGGCCGGCGGATGATCAATAAAATCATACAGGTTGCTGTCGCCGCCGCGGATGAACAGGTTGTAGGCGACCAGCGCCTGCAGCGCCTGCTCCGTGGCTAAAGCGTTGCTTCCTTCACCCGCCATATGGGCGAAGCTTCCGTCCGCCGCCCTAAAGCTCATCAAGCGGCTGATCAGATTGCCGCCGTTCTTGGTGAAGCCGGAACCGGCCGGATCAACGCCATATGCCGTCAGCCCGATAACGGCCTGCGAGACGCTTTCGCTGCTGTCTCCATAGCCTGCGTGGGCCGTATTCTGCTGATTGGACAGCCACTGTACCGCTTTTTGCCCGGCGGTGGCGACAGTCGGATCGCTCTTGTAGGGAGACAGGGCAGCCAAAGCCATTGCCGTAGTATCAGGCCCGCTTGGTCCCCCTGTAATGAGAGGGAATCCTCCATCAACATTTTGTGCGGATAGAATCTCTTGAACCAGCTTATCTCGGGTCCATTTCGCATCAGACGGCACCGTATAGCTGCCGGAATCCAGCGCGATCAATCCGTAGACGGTGTTGTTCAGGCTTTGGCCGATAATTCCGTCGCTATTGTAGATAGACCCGATCAGATTATATCCTTCAATATTGGTCGGGTCGTGGCCGATCGCTTTAACTGCCAGAGCGATTCGGGCGTAATCCGTTACTGCAGAGAAATTCCCCCCTGCATTCTTTACTGTATTCTGAAGCGCGGCCCCGTAAGAATCCGGCACTTTGTATCCGGCCTGGGCCAAGCCGATCGCCTGCCAATCCGAAGTTACGCCCTGCTTCAGAATATACTCCGCCGCAGAATACACGGCATCGGTTACGCTGATCGACTGTGATGATGAACCCGCGTCCGCAGCGTACAAGGCATCCGTAACGCCCGCTTCCTGATAACCGGCAGCCGCCGTCTCGGCATACCCCCGTCCCGCCGGAAACGGCGCGCCCAGCAATGAGAAAATCATCAATAAGGCCATTCCCAGCGCAAACATTTTAGAAGAAATCCTGCTCTTCATTCCTCAACCTCTTTCTCCTGAATTTGTGGGAGTCTCTCAAGCAAGAAGAAACGGCTTCGCCGTCCTTTTAGCAGCTTAAGCTTCCGATGTGGCGATACGAGTATCGCTTTTAGGTACCGTTTCTCGTAGAAATATAAGACAACTTGATAAGCGCTCAACTTGTAAATTCTTATATTTCAAGAAAAAACCGCCCCAAAGAGGGACGGTCTTTCAGTAATCCGGGCCGGAACCGATGCCTTAGAAGATGAGCCTCAGCATCAGCCGCGTATGAATGCCCAGATGTCCTCACCCCCCGAAGGGCACCCGGGCCTTGACTAGAAAAGGCAGGTCTCCTGGCTCATGCCTCATCGCTCCCTCTCGCCTTCCCGCTCTATGTGAACAGTGGCAGATTTCAGAGGATTGCTCCGCAAATACAGTGGCGGGACCGCGCCGGACTCCAACCGGCTTCCCTTTTAAGCGGGCTTTCAAGACCCGCACCTTTTTAAGAATATATTAAATTTTCGACAATTTTTATCATATCGGTTATTGGAGGGGTTGTCCATACATTTCCAGATATTCGGCCGTGAAAATAAGCGGGAGGCTCACCCGTTACTTCGCCGCCGGGCTCGGACTTGCGGAAGCCGCCGGAGATGATGCCGGACGCGGATCATCCATCAGAACCAGCGTGTAGTCTTCGGCCTCGATCATGCTTCCGGCAGTTAGCTTAGGAGAAGAAACCAGTGTTATCCTCACCTGGTAAGGTGCCGGTCCTGACGATGCGGAGCCGTTATCTGATGGGACAGGAGACACCGGCGCACTAGAAGCGGCAAGCGGCTCTCCTGACGGTGAAGGCGAACCGGCTGCTCCGGCCGCATCTTCCATAGAATCCGTTGGAGCAGCCGAAGCCGGCGAAGACGCTCCGCCGGATGCCGTTCCTTCCGCATGGGCTTCTGCGTCCGCCGGATTTCCATCCGTTCCTTTCCCGCCCGTTCCGCCGCTTCCGTCCACCGCCGTTCCCGTAACGCCTGCCGTTCCGGAATCTCCCGCGTCTGCGGCGCCCGAAGGGGCTGGGGATACGGGAGCCCCACAGCTATGGTCCAGACCGCCAACTTTATAGATGACAGCCTCTCCTGTGCCGGAATCCACTTTAATCTCCGCAGGGTTAAACTCCCGGCAGGCGTCAGCAGAGGCGAAGGCGAACATCAGCGAGCTTCCGCCCGTACCGTCGCCTGGCTCAAGATACGCCGCAGCTTCGGGATAACTCACGTTGCCCGCCCCCTGCGAAGGCGAAGGCTGCGGCGAGGCTGCCGGAGCGGCTTCGTCTCCGCCGCCTTTCAGCAAGCTGGCGGCCAGAACTCCGGCGGCCAGCAGAAAGATGACCGCCGTGCCAAGGAGCATCAGCCGAGACCTGCTGCGGCGCATCCAGCTCACTAGCGGCGAGGCCAGCTGCGACCGGGCTTCGCCGTAGACGCTTTGCAGAGCGGGTCCGGCCGCGGTCATATAATTTTTACGGAAATCGCGGTTCTTGAACGCTTCACGGTCATGGCCCGCAAAATATTTCAGAATAGCCCGCCGGTAGCCCGGATGAAGCTTCTTGGAGGAAATGGAAAATAGCGGACTATCCTGCGACCAGGCCAGAAAGCGGTACACTGCCTCTTTATCGCCATCCGCTTTGCGGCGGATATGCTCCAGCAGCGCGTCGTACACTAGCGGACCTCCCTCGTGGGAATGGCTGTAGTAAAAGGCAAGCGGCAGGCGGGCGAATGGCTCCATCCCCTGGCCCTCCTTCAGCCAGCGCCGTCCGAGCAGCTGCACATCGTCCATCTCCTGCGGGGACAATCCGTCAAAAACATGCGCATCCGGATTCTCTTCGCCGAACCAGCGGTACGCGGCGCGCAGCACATTCGCCTTCCGTCCGCTCTGCAGATCAAGCGGCGGGTCCCACTCGCCCATATCGAGGGAATAGCGGACGAACGACAGCTCCAGCAGCTCCTCCTCGGTAATGTCGGCAAGCGAAATGCGGTCCAGCAAATACCGGTCCGCAGCAGCGGCTAATTCCTTTTGAAGCGCCAAAGCTTGGGGACGGATTCCAGCTCTCCGGCGGCGGTCTTTCTCCGCTTGTTCGATGTAATCATGGATCGCCGCCACAGCCGCCACAGGATCGCGCTCCCGCTCCAGCTTCTCGGGCAGATAGTCCCTAAGGCCGTCAACGACGGCGGGCTGCCTCAGCGCTTCCGGCATGAACCTGTCCCAATGCGCGACAAATTCCAGCAGGTCTGCGGCTCTCGCGGCGGCTGCAAGCCTGAGATCCACATAAGGCTGGAACAGCAGCCGGGCAAAGACCGACGTCGTCAGCAGCTTGCCGAAGAAGGCGGCTGCCAGCTCCCCGCTGCTTTCAATCACACTGTAAGCTGCCGACAGCGCATCCTCGCGGCCCGCATTCTGCGCGTTCAGCATCCCGTTGATGAAATAATCCACAATGCGCGTCCGGTAGTTATGTCCCTTGAGTGAAAAGTAATCCCGGAAGCTCTCCAGCACCGCCTTCTCCGGAATGTTTTTCTGCCGCACGGCATCGAACTCGCGGTCAAAGCGCTCCAGGAACAGATCATTCAGCCGGATTTTCGATTCCAGCGCCCCTTCTCCATCCAGATAGCCCAGCAGCCCGCTGAGCACAGCGCTTTTGTTCTCCGTGTATAAAGCTTCATTTCCCTGCTCAATCCGGTAAAAAACGGTCAGCTCGTTATAGGCCCCAAGCGACAGCTTCCGCTCCGTGCTCTGTCCTCCCAGCATCATATCCGCAAACACGGCAAAATCATCTGCGGCCTTGGGTGCGTGCAGCAGCTCCCAAGCAAGCTCCAGAAATGGCTGCGGAGCGGAGGCAAAATCCGCGTTCAGCGTTCGTCCGGCGGCGAAATCGAAGATAAAATCCTTCTCCGTCGCCCGGTCGCCGGGGCGCAGCGATCCTGTCTCCACGAACGTCAGGTGGATGTATTTACGGCTTTGCGGCTCCTTCGCATACGTAATGACGCCGAGTCTGCGCCGGAATTCAAAGGGAAGACAGCTCAGCAGCACTTCGGTCAAGTCGGCCGCCCGCGCCGACAGCTCGCTAACCGGGACGTTAAGCGATATATAAATCTTCTTTTTGCCGGACACCGATTGCATGACCGCCTGGAGCAGGCTTTTGAACATTCCTTCGTCAATGCCCAGCGATTTCAGGACATCTGCCGGCCTTGGGCGGTTTTGGTGCAGTACAGGGATGCCGCTCAGCACTGGCAGAGCTTGCGCCGGTTCTCCACTGAACCCATTCGCAAAGTCCGCGTGCAAATAACCGCCATAATCCCGGACGATTTCTTCGGCGCGTGAGGCGGGAAGAATATAGTTATGAGTGAAAAAAGCGCTGCGCAGCCCCGTGAAATCCGCCGCCTGGAAGACGCTTTGCCCAAGCACCGTCTCCCCGCTCTCAAGGTGGAACAAATGCAGCGCGGGCGGATACTGCGACTCGTCTTTCTCGCCTTTTGCCGCCAGCTCCGCCGGAGCGTCGTACAGGCAGAAGGGATGCAGTATTTTTTTGACGAAATTATTGTCCAGACTCTCCGACTTCGCCACCGTGTCAAATCCCTCAGTAGAGCGGTAGATGCCGCGCCGTTCACGCGTATACATCTGCTGGGCGATTCCGGCTTCCGAATGAATACTCACCGCTTAATCGCTCCCCTCGATGAATTTCAGCTTGTGCAGCAGCCACAGGAATGGTTCGTCCACCCGGATGGGACTGACAACGCCCTCGATTTTCTGATCGACGGGATTGCTGCCAAGCGCCGAAACCGCGAAGTAGGCGGTATTGGAGAAATACACATCCATCGTATCCTTGAACGGACGGTCCACCTTCCCGATAAAACGGCGGATCTCGCCGTCGATATTGCCAACCTCGTCCATATTCAGCGTCCCGCGGTGAACGTAATTGTTGAACACATTACTGTTCGCTTTAATGTAATCTCCGTCCTCGTCCTTCAGCGAGTGCAGCATATCGCTCTTGGTCAGCACAACGGCGGTTGGAATATCCGTTCTGCTCTTCTCCTGATAGGCGATGAAATCGCCGAACATCGTCAGCACCACGTCCCGGGGTTCATCATACTGTGATACCCATTCGCCGGGTCGGTCGCCGATATTGATGCGGATTTTCTCACGGATGGAGCGGATTTGCAGCGGATCGACCATGAACAGGATGCCCGCCGAATTTTTGATATGCTGGCCGTGCAGCCCGAGGTAGTCCTGATCGACCATGCCCTCGCCCGCGACATCGAAGAAGACGAGCGTCAGCGGCGGCTTCTCCTCGTTCTTGAACACGAATTGAAAAATAAAAGGCTCCTGCATCTTCTCCTTCTGGGTCGAAGACAGCAGATCTCCGCGTTCGAACAGCGGGTCCTCGTACAAACTGCGGAATTTACGGCTGATTTCGGCGTTCAGCGGCATGCAGGCGGCGTCGAAATGTCCGGCTGTCGTATGCTGAAGCGTGTGGATCAGCGAGGTCATATAGACCGATTTGCCGACCTGAGACGCGCCGATAATCGAAATGATGTTGCTCGGCACCTTCCCCGCCGTCACCGGCAGCTCGTTGTGGCAGTATGGGCAGAGACGTCTGCGCGTAAGCTTCCCATAGCGGTCGGTAAGGCCGGTCAGCACATGATCGGTATAATGATGATGCTCCTCCGGAATGTCGGACGGCGGAATTATCGCTTCGAGATCGTCCACCGAGTCAAGTCCGAACCGCTCGCGGTATCTATTGAGCGCATCGTCTTCACCCAGCGCGTAATCTTCGTCGTCCTCCCGGCTGTGCGCGGCCCGAAAGACCACATCCGATGGCGCAAATTTGCTGAAGCAGTACGGGCATACGATATCATAAAAAAGCGGCCGCGGCTGCGGCTGGTTCTTTTTTAAAAAGCGGCTGAAAAAGGACATATGTTCTCCCTCCTAAGAAGAAACGCCTGACGGCGTCTTTTCAAAACGCAGGTACGTTATATTTCAAAACAGCCCCGCAAAGTGCAGCCTTGGCCTCGAAGCTTACTCAGGTGCTTTGCGGGCCCCGAAAAGTCATAAGTTCATAAATCATTCCGGCACTAGCTCATAGTAGCGGCCATACTTCGGCCCGTCGGTAAAAAAGATACGGATGTGATCATCCTTTCCGATCTCAATCGGCGGAAGAGCGTTGCGGCCGGGCGCGAAATCCTGGACAAAGGGAAAGAGGATGCCGTCCTCTTTATCCGCCGGATAACCGCCGCGCTTTTTGACATAGCACAGGACCTCCCTGCCGACCGGAACTTCCGCCGTAACGGTCATATGTACGGTCTGTTCCTTGCGGAACAAGCCCCGCTTGCGGTCAATCGCGTAATAGATCCGGGCCTTGCCCGCGCTGACGGTCGTACGGTTCGCGCCGTCCCTCTGGCGGACCAGCAGTGTCTCCCCATTCTCCGTAACCCGGGCAAACACGGTATAGACGACCAGACCGATTTCTTCCAGACGGTCATGATAACCGCCGCCCGCCTTGTATTCTTCACGCGTATACAGCTTCAATCCGCCAGGAGGGCTTTCCTCTTCGGGTTGATCTCCGCCGCCGGGGCCTTTGTGGATATAGACGGCCTGCAGACCGTCCGGCCAGCGCCATCTGAGCGTACAGGTCCGGTCCTCCACACGCGAGGTTATATCCGTGATCGCCAGCAAGTCCGGTGAATGCTCGATGTACCTCATCGCCGCACAGCCCCTTTCCTAGTGATCTTTATCTTGCTGTTAGAAGCCTTTGCTGCTCCGCTTACCGCGTGTAGGAAAGCCCTCCGACGGCCGCGGGGACGGCTGCGTTTCTCCGCGTCCCCTCCGGGTCAGTCGCCCTTCTCCCACCGGAATGATTGCGGTAAACAGCGCGATTACGCCCGTCAGAAGCAGCACGGCAAGCAGCCGTACCATCGCATTCAGGAAGCCATGGCTGCTCAGGCCGTATTCCAGCGTGAGGCCGGCCAGGAAACCGGACACGATGCCTCCCAGGCCGAAACTCTTGGCCAGGTGACGGTTGTCGAAGACGATGCCGAGCCCGAGCCCGAGCGCGGCGCCGATCAATACAAGCGACAGAATACGCAGGGCCCCGTAGTAAGGGCTGTGCTGTGTGTTGTCCGTCCGCTCCGTAACCAGCGTCCGGTCGCCGAGCCGGTCGTAAATCTGGCGGAAGATGTCGGCCAGCCGGTTCGCGTCGGTCACATCATAATATTGTCCGCCGGTTGTAGCGGCGATTGACTTCAGCAGGGCAGGACCAGAAGGATCGCTCAGGCTGAGTCCGATCGTGTTGACCGCGATACCGCGGTCCACATACGCCTGAAGCTCCGCACTGGCATCAAGCCGGCTCACTCCGTCCGACAACAGAATAACCATCGCTCCACGGCCGGCGGCACTGTCGCCGTTAATGACATTCAGCGCCTCCGACAGCGCGCCGCTGAGATTCGTTCCGCCCTGGGTCGTCCGCAGAGTGTTAATCGCTGACGTCACCTGCTCCCGGTTCCCCGCCTTCGCAAGTGAAGTCAGAGGCTGAACGACCGTCGCCTCATCGCTGAACGTCAGTACGGCGACCTTGTTATCCCCATCCATCCGCATCACGAGGTCCCGGGCTGCCGAGTAGCGGCTGTTGCCGGGATCGCTCTGCTCCATGCTGCCGGAATCGTCAATGACCATCACGATATCCTTGACCGGCTTCAGGCTGCCGAAATTAAGTTCATATACGAACTCCATCAATATCCCCACGCCCAGCAGGATAACAACGGCCAGCGGGAGCAGCTTCCACGATAAGCCAAGGTAGCGCTGGCGCCACGACCAGCCGTTCAGTCTGGGCGAAATTATCTCCGCCAGCAGACTGCCGAGCCCCATGCCAAGCGCCACTATGGCAAAATAAAGGCCGATGACCAGAATGGAAGGCCATTCTCCGAGCAGACGGCCCAGCAGAAGCTCGCCTAAACAAAAGGCGACCGCTCCGCCAATCAGACTGAACAAGAGGAGTAGCAGATTTAATTTTCGCTGCATTGATTCATCATCCTTTCGGGTAATACGGGTCCCTGATCCAAAACTATCCGCCCCTAGCGCAGAGCGGGAAGCGATTCTTCGTCCACGCCGTGCAGTTCATAGCCGTTCTTTAAATAAGTCTCATAATAGATCCGGCCGTTGCGGTAGTATAACAGGTCCTCCAGATGGAACCCGCCCATCAGGTTCAGCTTCTCCACGCCGCTGCGCCGCAGCTCATGCACATAGCCCAGCCGGTAGATGCGCGTCTTCTCGTCTGCGGAAAGCGCATAGCGCAAAAATTCCGAGCCGCTGTCGCCGAAGAAATATTTTTCCTCATGCCGGTGCTCCTGGGTGTACTCGAAGAGTCGGACATGGATGGCCGCCTCCTCTTCCAGCGAGCGGTACAGGCGCCGGAACAGCTCCTCTTTCGATAATACCTCCCGGTTGTCATACGCCGCCGCGACATTTGCCCGCCGCAGCAGTTCTTCCTCGAAGGAAAGCGCAAAAGGCGCCGCCGTCAGAATTTCCCGGCCGCATACCTCGATCAGCCGTTCCAGCACTGTAACAATGCCCTGGTCCAGCAGGTCCGGCAGGCTTCCCATATACCGCTCGCTCATTAGAGCGCCGGGACCGCGCCGGGCCTCGATCTCGTCGATGACTTCATCCGTTACGACGCGGTAATACTCCATAATGTTCCGGCCAATATCGCTTTCAGCCCGGCCGATGCTGTCCAGCGCCGCCGCCTTCAGCTCCTCCTCTAGCCGCTCCATCGTCTTCACCCGCTGGACGCTTGCCGAATGAAGCGACTCCAGCCCGGATTCAAGGCGGGTACACAGCGCAAGCTCGCTCTCCAGCAGCAGCAGCTCATACTTTGCGCCATAGCCTTCAGCGAATAGATAATGGATGAAGTTTCGGACCGTCCGCTTATCCATCAGCGGCACCCGTTGAAAAGGCAAGCGGTCCACACTGTCTCCGTACAGCAGCTCCAGTTCTTCCCGTGATGAGGCAATCGCCGCTCGGAGGCCGGCCATATGCTGGCGAAGCCCGTGCAGCACGCTGCCGGTATCGTCCCTGTCGGCGGTCCATTCCGCCAACTGGAAGAATGTGATTGCCGGATTTGCCCCATGAGGCGCGGCAAGCAGCGGCGCCCATTCCCGCAGGGGATCGGCGGATTCCAGCCGCTTAGCCGCGGGCGAGGCGAAATTGCTGTGGAAGTAAGCCTCGCCGCCGCCGCCGAAGATCAGCTCTTCCGCTTCGCGAAGAGACAGTCTTTTAAGCTCATGGTAGGATGGGCGTCCATGGCTCATCAGGCCCGTCATTTCAAGAATTCCTTCTTTATCCGGGAGCAGCCGCCGAACCCGTTCCCGCAGACTGTCAGGGCTTAAGCCCAGCAGCTCCAGCCGTTCACGCGGGCTGAGCCGGCTCTCGCGGGACATCTCCTCCCTGATCCGCCGGAACGTATGGTACAGCACCGCCAGCGCAATCTGCCGGTTCGGCCGTTTGACGCCGGAGAAGCCGGCAGATGCGTACCCCTGCCGGCCCGTGCTGCCCCTGATTCCGCTCTTGAACGCCATGTTGTTGTAGCCGGCCTGTTCCGGGCCGAAGCCGCCGGAGGGCCGCATCACATTCTTCAGCAGACTGATGTGGGAAATGATTTCGTAATTGTCTTCCATTCCGCCTGCCGGGGATGTGCCGCGCTCATTCTTGTCCGACAGGACGTAGACAAGGTCGAACAATGGCGAAGGGCCGTGGCTGACCGGAATGGACAGCCCGTCTTCCGTGACTAGCAGCGGAGCAGTGTATGCATAATCCGGAGACTGCATTCCCTCCAGCTCGCGCAGGAAAGCCATTCCCGCCGAGCTGGAAAGCCCGAAGCTCTCGGCCTGGTCCCGTTCGCTGATCAGGGCGAACAGGTCGGTTTGCACCGATTTGAACGACTGGCCGAGCACGGCGCGGGTCAGCAGCGTGATTTCCGGCAGCAGCACATTAAGCGGGTCATCGACCCGCGTAATAATGGAGAGATGAATGACATCGAAGGAGGAATACAGACGGCCGTAATCCGCTATGACACCCGTCAAGCGCCGCAGCGCGGTGTTCATCTCCGCCAGATAGCGCTGCTCTCCGTGAAATTCCTGGTATAGCTCCCGGCGGACGGTGCGGGGATCGCGGCCTTCAGACTGGGGAAGAATCATCGTTCTCAATAGGCCTGCAGGCCAGTCTGTCCGTGCGGACGCCGGAACCCCGCTCCAGTCGTCGTATACGCCGGGAGCCGTTCCTCCGTATGCAGCCTTCCGGGCTGCGGCGGATAAGGCTTCATCCTGCTGTCCGCCTGATTCTTCCGGCTTCCAGCCCTCGGGAACGGCATGCACCGCCAGTACGCCGCCGGCGTTATCCCATTTGCGGCGGCAGCTGTCCAGTATGGGCCGGACTACGGGAGCCGTCTTCTCTCCTACGAACAGAAACAGAGCAGGGTAATGAATGCTGCTGCGCTTGTCCCCCTGATCCTGCAGCCGGTCTTCCCGGGCGGCGTATTCCGCCGCATAACGCATTGCCAGCGATCTGATCATAGGCTTACTTCAGCTTTCTGCGGATGCTGCCGAGCTTTCCGGTCATGCCCTTGTAGAAAGCGTACATTTCGTCGCCATCGGCATGCTCCACCCGCTCGTATTCCAGGCTGTCCCGCGCTTCCAGGAAGGCTTCATACAGGTTATCCAGCTTATTAAGCAGCGGGGACACATCTTCAGCCGCAGTCATTTCCGCAGAACGCCGCGCAGTTTTGCGCAGCAGCACGCTGCGGCTCTTCTCATCCAGCGAGCGGAAACGGCTGTAGACCGCGTATTCCACGTAGCTGCGTTCCTTCATCAGATTGGCGAACGGCTCCCAAGCTTCCTCTTCCTCGTCCTTGTCGTAGACGAGCAGTGCCCCTTTTTTCACAATAACATCGGTGTAGAGGGCCTCCAGGAACTGGTCCAGCCATTTCTCCTCGTCCAGATACTGGCGCAGCACCGCATCCAGCTCTTCCGCTTTGGCTGAGATCGCCTCATACTTCGCCAGCTCTTCGCGCACTCTTGCTGCAAGCTGCGGCGAGCGGATCAGATTTTCCTGGGCCAGCTCCCGGCTGATGCTTCCGAAGATATCCTTCGCGCCTTCGCGCTCCAGCCCGTTCTCACGCAGCCTTCTCAGTTCTCCGGCCGCCTTCTTCACTTCACCCAGATTCGGCCGGGACGCATCAAGCTGAAGGTCGTAGCCCCGCAGCAACGCATCAATGTCGAACGGCTTCGTGAACACGACCGAATAGCGGTTGCTGGTGTTTTCGTCCAGGCCTTTTTCAATAATAACTCCAGCTTCCAGCGCCTTGGCGAACTCTCCGCGCACTCTGGCATTATGCTCCCGCACCCGTGCGTTGCTGTAGGTGTCGCCCCAGGACTGCTCCGGAATCGGCGACGGGAGATACGTCCAGTTGTTCTTCTCCGTCTGCACCAGATGGCGTCCGATCCCTTCCTTGTCGAGAATGGTCCGCTCATAGTTCTCTTCATACACCCGCAGCGGCGTATAAACGAACAGCGGCACGCCGTTGCGCGTATTCAGCCAGAATATCCGGTTCTTGACTTCGCTCTCCTTGACCGTAAAATGCGATTTGCCGAGCGCGTTGTTCTGGTAATTGCGAATCCCCTTCAGGATGCCCGGCGCCTTCACAGGCACCGATACGAAGCCCCATGAAGGGAAGTGCAGGCTGCCCGAGCTGTTGCTGAGATGGAAGACCGGCACGGCCTCCTCGTCAAGCTTCCCGGCAACCGTTCGTTCCACAAGCTTGTCAAGCGGCTCCTCGCTGCCGTATTTCATCGTTAGAAAATCCTCCATCGACCGGGTGATGAGATCCCCGAACTTGTCGCTGAGGAACTCGGAAATGGAGCGGACGATGTCGATCTCCTGCTCTCTGACCCAGCGGCTGGAATTACGCAGCATTTCCCGGGAAAAGTCGCGGATCAGGTCGTCGCCGTCTTTTTGATCCATAATCTTCGAAATCGTCTGCGAAATGTCCGGCACGCTTACGATATTCCAGTAATACGTCTTGTTGCCCTTGTGGTCGGTCTGTTCTTCGCCGCTTGTGAGAATATCCCCGTTCTTGGAAAAAATCGAGCTGAGCGCGTTCAAAATCTCCGTAAATACGCCGTAAATCCGGCTGTTCTCCTCATTCAGCAGCTCGAACAGATCCTCGTAGAACTCGATCATGCGCTCGGTACGCTCCGTATCCGCATGCAGCCAGTATTCATTGATCTTCGCGTCGATATAGGCGTTCTTCTTCTTTTCCTTCGAGACAAAAGCGCTCCGCGCATCACCCAGTTTGTCCTCCGCAGACTCCCGGGCCGTCTCGATATCACGCGGCAGACGCAGCAGATTCTCGCGCAGCGCTTCAATGTAGGACTGGATCAGCTTCAGGATGCAGAAGCCTTTTTCCGTAAAAATCAGCCGAGACACATAGAACGGCCCCTGCTCGGGATGCAGAAACGTCCGCTCCATCTCCTCCCCGAACCGTCCGACGATTTCGCCGGGAAGCTGCTTTCTCACCTTGATGTACTCTTCTCTTACGCGCGATAGAAAGCTCTGCTCCAGTTCGGTGTCCATATCGACAACCTGATGCTTAATAACATTGGAATGGCTCAGCCGTTCACTGTTCTCATAGCCGGGCAGCGGCTCCGGCACACGGGCTTCGAACGACTTGATTACGCTCTCCAGATCGATGCCGAGCTTGCGGGCTATTTTTTCGACATCCTCCTGGCCGGGAGCCTGGTGGAACATTTTATCCATTTTGTCAAACAGACGGTAAGCAAGGTACGTGGTCATTTCCTCAATCGGCAGCACGGCGGATGAAGCCCCGATAATGTTGTACTCGTAGTTGGCCGGATAGCTCTTGTGCATCTGCGCGATGTTCGTGCGGATGTTGCTGATATAGTCATGGATGGCGAATTCCTCGCCCGACTGCTTCTCCTCGCTCGCCATGAAGTTCGTAATGTTCTCCGCTGTCACGTTCATGCAGTAGTCGTAGGCATTCTCCAGCAGCTTGCCTTCCGTGTTCGTCGCCGAAATGAGGTGGCACAGATTGAATGGAGGCAGCGGAGAATTGACGGTCAAAATATTGCCATACTGCTGGCGGAAACGCTCGCTCCGGCTGTCCACGTTCATCCAATAGTCAAGCTCCTTGAGCGCCGCGTATCCGTTCTTACGGATGTATTCGCGGGTATGCTCGCTGAGGCTCTTGTTCGACAGGTTCACGTCCGGTGTGAACAGATACCCGAGTGTATTGACGCGGTCGATTCCGGCAGAGCCGTAATCACGCTCGATGATACCCCGGACGATATAGGCGATGTCGAGAAAAGAGCCGCTGCCCGTGCCGCCGGACAGACCCGTTAACAGGAAGACCATCAGCTTCTTGTTCGTGCCTACCGACAAGGTCTTGATCTTCTTGTCGATCGCGCCCACGACCTGGTTGATCTTCGTGAACAGCAGCAGCCGTCCCGCCTGCCGCACGCCGGCGGCGCCGTTCATGCCGTCCGTGATGCTGAGCTCGGGCGACAGCCATTCCGTAATGTAGGGGTCCAGGATGCTGCGGTTCTGCAGCAGTCCGCCGATTTCGGCGTTGGACAGCCTCACGAACTCGTTCTGCGGGTCGAGGCCGATGCCTCTGTACTTCTTGCCGAGATCCTGCTCGTTCGTCTCGAAAGCGAGGAACTCCACGTTGTCCGGCTTATCCCGCTTCTTCTTGGAAATCGGGTCCTCCGGCAGCTTGAACCGGCGGTTGATCTGGTATTTCAGGCGAAGCAGGGCGTCGATGCCCGTGCCTCCGAGACCGATAATAAGGATCGGATTATCGATCGTGTCAACTCTGATTTTGTCGCTGACGATTCCTCCGCCAAGCGATACGTCAAGCTGCTGAATATGTTCTCTTACGACCGGTTTCATGTTTATCCCCCTAAAAGTTTTACGATGATATACTTCCTCGCATTACTTCAGTAAAACTCGCTTCGGAAGCATACGCCTTATACCAAATATTCCAGCATAATCGTCTTGTCCACGCTGCCCAGCGGAACCGAAATGCGGTCCCCGCTTTTCAGCTCCAGCCCACGGGAGGCGTCGACCGCCCGGCCCGATTTCTCGACCGCGATCCCGTCGCCGCCGTGAAGCTGCAGCCGGTCGTGGTTCCCCGGCGTGAAGACCAGCTTCTCGCTTTCCCTAAGTTCCGGAGCAAGCTGAAGCAGCTGGTGCAAATTGAATTTGCCCCGGAAGCCCGTCAGCTTCTTGTACTGCGGATACGTCTTCTCGCCGGTGTTTCCGTCAAGCACCTCAATGACCAGTTGGCCGACAAAGCCTCGGTTTGCTTTCTTCCACAGCATCCAGATTACGGCGGCCGCTGCCAGAACCAGCAGGATTCCGGCAATAATCAGAATCAGGGTCCACGACCTGCCGCCGTCCTGCTGCTCGCTGCCGCTTCCGGCCGTACCTGCGGTAACAGGCGCCTGGGTGGCCGCTCCGCCCGCATTTACCTGCACAGCTTGGCTCTCGCGGTAGAAGCTGCTCTCTTCCGCCCGGACCTTCAATTCGTAATTGTGGCTGTCTTTAACTTCGAAGCTCCCTTTGAACTCGCCGCCCGAATTGTCCAGCGGAAGCTCTTCCGTCTTACCGGTATCCAGATCGGTCGCCAGCAGCACCGCCCTCATGTTGCCGTACAGCTCCGCTTCACTCACCTGCGTACCATTGCTGAACAAATGGGCGGAGATGCCTACAGTATCGCCTTTCTTGTAGGTCTTGGACGGCAAAGCCTCCATTTTAAGCTCAAGATCATAGTTGAAAATCAGATTGATGTCGATTTTATCCTTCGGAACGCCTTTGACCTGAAGCTTCCAGTCCCCTTCCTTCGGAGACAGCAGCTTCAGCAGACTGTACGTCGATGACTTGGACAGCAGCACATTATTTGAAGGAATCGCCACGCTTGCCCCTGAAGGGTCGGTCAGCTTCGCTGTTACCGGCTTCGACGATATGATGGAAATGTTGGCTTCCAGGACGCTGGCGTTCGGGACGGTCACCGTTACCTCTTGGTACTCGCCGCTGGCCGTTATCGACTGTACCGGCACCACTTTAAGCTTCAGATGGTCGGCAAAAATCTCGCTCAAAATCTCGGGCAGATCGTCTGCGGTATTCGTCGCGAACGCTTTGCCGCCCGTCTGGTCGGACAGCTTGGCAAGACTTGCTTTGTTAAGCTTGCCGTCCGCATTCAGGCCGATCGTGTAAATCGGATAACCTTTCTTCTTGGCGGTCTCCACCGCCGCGGCCAGCTCCTGGTCCGACTCGCTCTGCGTCCGGCCGGTCGCTTCGTTCAGATCATTGTTGCCGTCGGCGAGCAGCACGATCATCGGCTCGTGAGAAGGATCGCTGCCATTCTCAAGAACCTTGACCGCCTCATCTACCCCGACGGCGATATCCGTGTAGGAGCCCCTATCCAGTCCGACGATAAAATCCTTCAAATCCTGCTTATTCGAAGGAGAGTTAATCGTCAGGAGCGCCTTCTCGCGCTGCACCTTGTCGGTGTAGGCGACGACACCGACCTTGTCCCCCTTCGCGGACAGCATATCTATGAACATCTTCATCGCCTCGCCGGCGATGTTGTCCTTATCGCTCGTCTTCATGGAGTTGCTGACATCGAGCACCAGCACGGCGTCAATTTGCGACGAGGCTCCCGGCGGGGCAGACTGGGCCGCATAGGCCGGGAACGCCGCCATCGGGCCGGCCGCGATACAGAACGCCAGCAGCATCATTGAAAAAAGCCGCGCGAACAAAGACAATAACCTTCTATTTCGGACATCGTTACGAAGCATGATTATTACTCCTCTTATGTTTTGATAGACGGCATCAAGGCTGGTTCAAGACAGCTAAATTCTGTCAATAGCATGCCATTATGATATAATTAAACCCTGTAAACTTCAACTTTAGGAACGCTGGGCAGGCAGGGACGGGCGGGGTCCGTCAGCCTTTACGAACCATGTTCGAGCGCGCACCGTTCGCCTGGAAAGGACAGCTCCATGATTTCATACGTTATACTCGGAATTACGTTTCTCTATACCGTCACTCAAATTCTCCGCTATTTTCTTCGGGGACGCAGACCGATTGCCCGGGAAGAGATCGACGGGCGGCTGCTGGCCTCGCTGAATGGAGGCGACAGAACCCATGGCTAAGAAAAAACCGGTCGTTCTTCGTCCCTTCAAAGCCCCCCGCTATTCCTTCGGCAAACTGCGCGTCTGCAAGCGATGCGGAAGGTTCACCGCCCTGTCGGAAGAGCGCTGCCTCTACTGCGGCAGAGCCGCCCTTGTCTCCGTGGAGGAACGGGCGGTTTCGCTTGCCGGACGCCGCATGACCGTATCCCTGCTGATCGCCGCCTTGCTGACGGCGGCGGCGGTCTATTTCGCCGCAGACTCCCTGCAGCGAACGCTGTGCGCGTTGGGCGGGCTTGCCTTGCTGGCGGCGCTCTTCGCCGCCCAGCGGAAGGCGCGTCCGGCTGAAAATCTGCGCGCCCTGGACGAACTGCTCGGCCGGAACATCGCCGCGGTCAAAGAGGGCCTGGAGATCAACCGGCAGGAAGCCGTATCCGTGGTGCGGGAGAATGATACGCTTGCCTATGAGAAGCTGCGCGAAATTGCCGTGCTGCTCCGGGGCGACCGCGTCGCCAGGCAGCGCGTCGCCCTGCTGCACGGCTTCCGGCTGCGCAAGGACATGGATCTCGAGATGGAGCAGCTGTTGCTAAGAGATTTTGAACCGCTGCTCGCGGAATACATCGGCGAAGTCGCAAGACTCCGCCGCGATTTAATCAAGGACCGCACCCTGCGCTATGTGCAGCGGTATGAGGCCCAGATTCTTGAAATGAAGGACGGCTCCGCGATCCTCGCCGCAGTAGCCGGAGCCGCAGTCCGCATGAAGCGCTACGCCCTGCTCTACTCCGGCTTCATCAGCCGTTACGCCCATTCGCTTCCGCGCGACCGGTTTCTCCGCCTGCATCAGTTGATCTCCGCCTACCCGCATGAGACCTGGAACGGCCTTGATATCCGGGTTCAGGAAATCCGGGAAGCCAAGTACCGCTGGGACCCTGATTTCGGGCAAGCCCAGCCTTAAGAGGCATGACGCTAAAAGGGGCTCCTTTATATGACGATCAAAACTTTGCGAATCCTGCGGCAATTTGTGATATTTGTATGTATCTCTCCCGATTGTCTACGGGGCGAGAGCTTTCAATATATAAGAATCTCAAGCGGGCAGCCTTTTAAACTTAACTGAAAAGGTAGTTCCGTCCGGTCCTGTGACAACGTCGATTTTGGCGCCATGCTTGTTGGCAACGTTGAAGCATACGGCTAGTCCCAGACCGGAGCCGCTTTCCTTGGTCGTATAAAATGGTTTCCATATATGCTCAATCTGATCGGAAGGAATCCCTTTGCCATTGTCCTCAACGGACAGTATAATGGCATCCTCTTCCGCGAAGGTTCTAATGATTAAGCGTCCTTGCGGCGGCATGGCTTCCAGTCCGTTGCGAACCATATTCAATATAAGCTGGCGGATCATCCGTTCATCCATATACATAGGCGGAATCTGCCCCAGCTCGGCGTTTACCGTCTTCCCCGCAACCGTCGCATCCGCTTGAATCAAAGGAAGGATTTTGGCAATCAGTTCATTCAGTTGGTCGTATTTCATGTCGATTCTTTGATTTTTCGCCAGCCCGAGAAATTCGGAGATGATGGAATTGGCCCGGTCCAGTTCCTCAATCATGATCTCCAGATAAGACTGTTTGCCGGATTCCTTTTTGCTCATGAGCTGCAGAAACCCTCGAACCGTAGTTAACGGATTCCTCACCTCATGACCGATGCCCGCCGCCATTTCACCGATAAGATGAAGCTGATCGAGCCGCACCATTTCCTTTTCATACTCCTTATGCTCCGTAAGGTCACTGAAGACAGTAAGTATGCAGGGAGTTTGGTTGATGTCGACCGTAACAGTTTGGCATAAACAAATCTTTTGCTGGTCCAAAGCGTTCTTAAAAGAAACTTCAATATTGCCCTCATACAAAGACTGTACGGAAGTCTCCATTATCCGTTTTAGCAATGAGTTCTCGTTATGCCGTACAGGCCAGTACCGCTTGACCAGTTCATCCCCGCTTATACCCAGCATAGATAATAGAGGATCGTTGTATTCAATGATTTGATTATTGTAAAGAGAAACGACAAGCATGGGACTTGGGATCACGGAAAAAATGGCTGACAGCTGCTCTTCCGAGTGTCTGAGTTCTTTATTCTTTTGGGCGAGCTCCCAATTCTTTTTTTTCAGAGCGGAAATTAACAGGATACGGTCCAGCACGATCGATACTTGACTGCATATATTTTGCAAAATATCCAATTCAACAGGAGAAAAAGCGGGGCGGTTACGTAATCCAAACGACAAAGTGCCCACGAATTTTCCATAGGATATCAGAGGATGACTTACATAAGCCTGCAGCCCGAAGCCTTTGATAATCTCAACCCTCGGGTCCGAGGAGTTTTGAATGTCTTCGACGATTATTCTGGAAAGCTTCTCCGCAGCTTCCCCGCAAACCGTTTCTCCAAGATCTATCCACTCAATAAGCGCATGTTCACGCCAGGTAATTCCGTGATAATTCATGAGCCGAAGCCGCTTAATCTCTTCATCAAAAATATAGTTAAGATAAAGATCCAAATCCAAATGGGCGGAGAGTTTATTGAACAGATTATCCAGAAGCTTCTTCGGGTTTTCATTCAAGATGAGCTCCTGTCCCGCTTCAGACAAAACTAAGAGCTTAAAACTGTTTTCGTCCTTATTCACCTTGATTTCCCTCCCAAATCTAATATACCTATCTCATCGTACGCTTCCGAATGAAAGCGCCGGTCGCATTCCCAAGCAGCGAGATTATGCCATAAGCAGCCGAATAAATAAGAGCCGTGCTATTGGCTTCGAAAACGATGAATACCGAAAGTGTAAACAGAAACGCGGGCTGCAGTGCAGACAACGGTTTGAAGCCAAGCCGAAGTCCGAGCTCTCCCGACAGAACCAGGATAACCGCCGGATTAACCAGGAGCAGCAGCGTTACCAGCGCACCCAGATCGCTCATCGTGCCCGTGCGGTTACGAAAGTATAAAGGCAGGAGAAAGAATAGGAAGGCATATATGGCCGTATGCAGCAAAATTCTTTTAGATTCCCGGTTCAAATGATCTCCCCCTGTGAATGGCTCTTTTTCTATATAATACCGTTTGTGGATTGTTAAACATAGCAAAAAAAGAGTAAATGGTTTACGCTCACCGCAGCGATTGGCCAATGCCAGAAAGAATGCTGTTCAAAGCAGCGTGATTTCTGCGGAACAAGCGTCAGTATATATGAAAGCGGTAACACAAAGGTTGAGGGAAAACATCAAAGCCGCTGTATTTCATCAGGCCAAGCTTACCCGGGTGGTACTAAACCGGTTTACCATCGGCATAAAATGCCGCCCTGTTTACGTTCGGCAGGAGCGTATTGCCTATATATTCCCTTCCTACACCATCTCTGTCAGCGCATATATGCCGATACCTGCACACAGTACCGTTACTGCGGGCACGGCAATCCGCCATGTCATTGCGGCCGCCGCCCCTTTCATTCCCAATCCGTCTCATTGTCTGCCGGGTTCTAAGCTCAGCTTCTGCACAAACGGGATATCCGCGGGGGCAAAAATAAAACGTTCCAGCTCATCTGGAGTCTCCCAGCGGCAGTCGTCGTGGTCTGTCAGCACGATTTCGCCTCCCCGGTATTCCGCTTTCCAGGCAACCAGCCGGATATGCAGACCGCCGCCGTAGCTGTGCTCGTTAACTCCAAAATATTCATATGGAAAGATGTCGATGCCCATCTCCTCGGTCAATTCCCGCCGCAGGCAGGCGCTAACATCTTCTCCGTCCTCGATTTTGCCGCCTGGAAATTCCCACAGCCCCGCTTGGGACTTGCCTTCTCTGCGGCGCGCAATCAGAACCCTTCCCTCTTTATTATAAATGATAGCCGCGGCTACTTGAATCATTGCCGTCACCTCCGAAGGTATACTTGGAGTATAACGCTGGAAATTGTGAATATCCACAAACACACAATCAAGGCCGGGTTATCCCATATTATCCACATGACTTTCCACAATCTGGGGATATACAAATCGAAAGCGGCGCTGGCGCCGACAGCATGATATAATCAAATGGCGAAAGCTGGGGATACGGCTTCACTTCTCTCGTCCCGGCTGAACCGACACGAACAACGGAGGCTATCCTTATGCTCACTTTTCACCAAAAAATCGAGATTCTTGACTCTTATCCACAGCTTCAGCGCAAAGATGTATCTTTGGGAAGGGTCAACTATCACTACGAAGAAAGCCTGCATGATAAAAAAACCGTCGCTTTTCATCTGCATCCGAACGGCAACGGCTATGTATACGCGGGTCTGCTGACAGGTTATAAAATTGACGACAAGGGATTTGTCAATATCCGCGACTTCTCCGAGGAGGAACTGCGCTCCCTGCTGGACGCTTCCATCGCTTCGCTCTCCGAGCCCCAAGTCAGAGCCGTGCCGGCAGGCGGCAAGAAAACCAAGCGGCTTGCGGCCGAGACAAGCTGGATCAACGGGGAGGGCCAGAAGCTTACGCTTAAAGCCGAAGACGATCTGTGGTATCTCTATTCGAGCCTGAGTTTGGAAATGGCGTTTGAGACGCCGGATGAAGCGAAGGAGTATTTGGCTGAGGAAGGCTTTTCACAGCTGCAAGATTAGATTTCTTGTCAGGCTTGTCCGGGCAACTGCCCTGATCTTGACTGCTGACCGGCAAGCCTTCGAAGGATTTGAATGCGGTTACAAACAGATGACCGTTTTGTACGTCCCTCAACAACAATTCGAGCCATGGGGGACAGTATCACTACACAGGGTATGCTGCCTAACTATACATTCCCCACGTCTTCACTGACGATGAGGGACCCGTCATTCGACGTTTAAGCCCACCTTACGCAGAAAGTTGGATGACCCCGCACCGATTAAGTCTTATGCATGAGCAAGAAGAGAGATGAAAAGTATGAGGGAGCAGCCAAATGTATATGATTTGGTTGCTTTTTTTACAGTATAAATAATAGTTCGGTACAAATACTAAGTAGCGAATTTTATGAGCGCGTACGTAAAAATAGCACTTAAAGAAAGGAGAATCACTAATGATTGACAACAAAGACCCGGGAAGCAGCAGCGAGGGCTCGATACTAAGCGGAACCTTCCTGACTAACGGCAATACTGCAGGCGATCAAGCATTTGGAGGCAGCAGCTTTGGAGGCGTAATTCCTGAGAGTGCCTCTACAATGGGTATCGCAACACCTGATATCGATCTGAGTCAGCCGCAGGAACGGAAAAAATCTGCTCCAGGCGCCCAATGGAACCCGGATCAGTTTCTGTCTATTTCAATATTCCCGAAAGATTCAACCTGCTTTGGAGATGCCACTCCCTCCTATCAAAATCTGTTCAGTAGTGGTTGCGGAAATGTTGAACAGTGCGGCAGTCCCTTCATCTTTGACATTTTATACCACGTTGATGCAGATGGAGTTCCTCGTCCGGCTCCGTTTACGCCTCCTAAACTGACCCTTGATGTTAAGTTTATAGATACAAGCGGGAGTGTAGTATTTCAAAAACAGGCAACGGATAATAATCCTGTCTATAGAAGTGCTGGATCCCCATTAAAAACCACATTTGGAACACGTTTTACGATAAATACAACTAAGAATGGCAAGTTACAGGTTAATTTAAAGATGCTTGACAGCGATACCGGAAAAATGGTTCGTTATACCGATTCCATACAGTGCATCATTATTGATTGCTCTTGACCGCAGGAGCCAATTAAGGATTTGGAGGCGGCAGCTATGCTGAGCGTAATCCCTGAAACCATGCTGGATGTGATAAAGAGACGTTTTGGTGTTGAGATTGACCCAGACTCAAGTGGTGGTCAAATTCTGAACAGCCTTCGTCCCAGGCCGCCCTTTGATGATCAGATGTTCACCGGGCAGGCGGATCTTTCCCCACTGACCTTGACCTTCACGAACGTTGGGCTCAGTGTTCATGCCGCACAGGTTACTGACGCTCTTGTATTTACCCTGCCTGCGGGTCCTCTGGATTTTAAACTGGTTCCCCCGGACGCTGCTCATCCAAAGCCGCAAGTGGAGTTGAAGCTAGTTTCATTTACTGTGCCTCTTCCCTATTTGCGTCCTGCACAAGTCAGACCTGACGGAACTTTACAGGAGTCGGCCGGTAAAGTAGAGCTCCACTTCCCTGACCTCCTGCTTGTTGTTGCCGGTAGCAGTGCTAAGCTCGCCCCTTCCGACAATGCCACAGCAGCCCTGGAAGTGACGATGACGCCAGCCCTTGCCCTTTTTGGCCCAAGTACAGTGGTTGGGCTCGGCTTCGATCGGGCGACTCTTAAGCTTGAGGGTCCGGGTGCGCCGGAGCTCTTCGTTCCCGCAGTCGAGATCTATGTCTCGCCCCCGGCCCTCCCTGCTTTGGCGATTCACGGCGGCGGCCGCGATCTGCACTTGGGTCTGAGCGGCAGTGGATTGTCCGGCGATTTCAGCCTGGGGCTTGTCAATGGTGCTCAAACGCCGCAGCGCCCGCGATTTCTTCGCAACATGGCGGCTCATTTGCGCCTTCATCGCAATTCGGTCACCTTATTGGAATTAACCGGCCAGATTGACCTGCAGGGCGAGTTGAAAGCCCTCGTTGGTCTGCCGGAGGAACCTTCCGAGTTAATCGATTACGTGCTGAGTTTGATGCTCGATGGCGGTTGGAAAGCTTCACTTTCCTTGAAAGCCAATGGTAACCGAAACTACCTTTGGCGCACCCAGCGTCCTGTTCCAAACCCGGACGAGCATGACCTGCCGCGGGATACACTGGGAGCGTATGCCGTATTCAGTCCGCTGCTGATCCCTAACCTTCCCGGTGCAGGAAGCAGCGGCTACATTGACCTTGGAATCAGCGCCGGAGCAGCGAGCGCGATTGCCGCCAGCCAGTCGGTCAGCACGCAGTCGGTTACACTGTATGGCGGCCAGTTGGTCATCCGCCAGCCGGTTGGCGCCCCTCCCGAGGCGTTCTTGTTTTTTGACCTGGAGACCGAGCTGCATTTCAAAATGAAAGTCGGTGCCATGAAGCTGCTGGCAACCCGTCGGCCGCTTAAGGTGCGCCAAAGGGCTATCGGTCTGCGGCTCGACTTCGGCCCCGGCGGAGCCCCGCCACAATTCAAGCCGGTCTTTGATCCGGCTCAGGGCTTCAGTCTCGACCTAAGCGACCCTGGCCTGTTTGAAGTTCCTGCTCCACTGGGGGACATTGTCCAGCCGGAAGGAGCCCGTATGGCGCGCGAGAATCCGCTCAACTTCGAGATCGACCTGGTGCTCAAGGCAGACCTGGGTGTGGTGACGGTCGACCGTGCCAGCGTCCGTATTCCGATTGACTCGTCCGCCCTTCCCACGTTGACGGCGCTGGGTGCACATATCAACGTACCCGGCGCTTTGTCGGGCAGCGGCTACCTTAAACTGCTGCCGAACGGCGGATTTACGGGGTGCCTGGATGCAGCCGTTGCTCCCCCGTTCGGTGTGCGTGTAGCATCCGGATTAAGTATTGAGAACGCTCGAGATATCACATCGAATGAAAAACTTACATCCGTGATGGTTAAGTTGGGTGTTGAGCTGCCGGTGCCCATACCATTAGCAAACTCGGGTTTGGGCCTGTTCGGATTACTTGGCATGTTCGGCATGCATTTCAAGCGCAATCAGCTTCCCTCACAAACTGCGCTGAATTGGTTCGTGGACAGCGCCCAAGGCGATGCGACCAACATTAATGCTTGGAAAGCCAGTTCAAACGCTTGGGCGCTGGGGTTAGGCGCAGTGATTGGCACTGTCGAGGGAGGCTTTCTGACCCACGCCAAGGGGATGGTTGTCATTGAACTCCCCGGCCCGCGCTTACTGCTTGTAACGAACGCCGACCTGCTTAAGGGGCGGCCTGCTACGAAAGGTACTGAGACCGGTAAATTCCTGGCGATTATCGATATTCAGCCAGATCAGTCGCTTACGATGGGCATTGTCGTTGACTATGGTATCAAGCCTCTACTAGAATTTCGCGTGCCTGTTGAGGCCTATTTTGATTTCAAACAGCCGGAGAACTGGCACCTGGATGTAGGAGGTATCCCGCCGCGTTTGCCGGCTTCGGTTAAGTTCCTTAACGAAATGCGGGCCGACGGTTATTTGCTTATTCACGGGAATGGAATCCCATCGGCCGGCGACCTGACGCCTCCCAGCCAGGCGGATTTTTCCATCGGCCCGCTCTATGGTTTCTCGGTGGCTGCCGGCGTTCGCGCCGCCTTCACCTGGGGACCTGAGGAGATCGGCCTGTATCTTAAAATCGCCGCCCAAATCGACGTCGGCATCAGCTTTAAGCCCTTTCTGATTATAGGTAAGATGTCGCTGCGCGGGGAACTGCACCTGTTCATCGTCAGTGTCGAAGCTTCAGCTTCGGCTGAGGTGATCATCAGCCCCGTCGGTCACTTCATTTCGGCGGAAGTGTGCGGATCGGTTGATTTCTTTTTTTTCGATGTGGAAGGCTGCGTCAAGCTGGAACTGGGCGAACGCCCGGGTAAACCACCCGCTGAACCGCTGGTGCGGGCGCTGTCGCTTCACAGCCGCTCTCCGGCTCTATTGACCGGTTCTGCTGTCGACCGTCCAGTAGATGGAAGCTTAGGGAATGCCGCATATTTTGCCGGGAATTGGGTTGGAAAGCTGCCAGTCGTACCTGTTGACTCCATCCCGGTGCTGCAAATGGAAATGCGCCCTTGCGTTGATGCAGCGTGCAGATTCTTTAACCGGACGATTGATTCCAAACTGCCGCCGAATGGCTGGGTTCGGCGCGGCGAGCGTTTTTATCGCTACACACTTAAGTCGATCCAGCTTATCTGCACAAGCGCTAATGGTGCTCCATTGTATCCTCCGGTAGACGAAGGTGACACACCCGCCGTATGGTGGGACCGGTATGGCAAACCAAGCGGCGGCGGTGATAATGAGGTGCAGTTGGCGCTGTTAAGCTGGATTCCCGACGCAACGCCAGCCGCTGCCGAGCGCACAACCAGCCTTGACCAGCGGGTCAAACACCGCTGGGGCAACATGTGTATGGAGGTGGCCCCCCCGACCAAAGTTCTATGGACGTTCCGGCAGGCTCCCGGTGGACCTTCGATGTCCGGATGGAGATTACAAGGGCTTGCGTGGCCTGACGAACCCGGGACGTTCCGCAGCATGCCGCCGGAGACCCGCCTGCAAGTGACCGAGCCCTGGCGCTCCGATGAACGGCTTGCCGACGGGATGATTCTTGCCGATCCGGCTTATATATGCTCCAGGCAGGCTGAGCCAGGCCGACTGCTGGTCGCCCCGCATACTGGCATACAGTTGCGCCCTGCCGTTCCCAATGATCATCATTTCGATGAAATGCTGCAAGCTTTGCGTCCTGGGGGACTAGGCGCCCTGGCCGACGCCATTCGCCTTAACTGCGGCGGACTGCGAGCCGTCCGGTTGCTGCTTTTTGTCCATCCTGTAGTGTGGAGACATGAGTTTCTGCTCTTGCGAGCACTGGACAAGGAAGGGAACCCTAACGGTTTCGAGCAGGCCATCTCTCCGGATACTAGCCGTGTGATAGCTCATATAGACGAACTCCCCTCAGATTGGAACGATTCCGATGCTCCTTGGAAGCCATTAACAGAGGGGGCTTGCAACTTTTGGTTCCACAGCTTATCAGTGATTGCCGAGCGGGCTAAGCTGGTATTATATGAAGCTGATTTACCCGATGACACGGCGCAGATCGAGATTGGCCTCTCGAAAGATTTTTGTGACTGTGACTCAAATAAAATCGGGTTGCTCCCAAACTGGGGGCTGCTGATCATCGAGGGTCTGCTTGAAGCCGAATTCTTACGCTTCAGCTACGACAAAGAAGCCGTTAAGCGGAACATCGATGTTGTGAATGGGGCGCTTGGAGCAGATCAGGGCAAGCGGGCACTGCTTCGTCCTGACGCCATTTATACGGTTGACCTGACTTATGATGTGGAAGTGGCGGACAATGACGGGAACGGTAATCCAAAGGAAGGCGATATCCAGAAACAGACTGGTCAAAGGCAGCAGTTCCGCTTCAAGACCGATACGAAGCCGCCCGAGCGGCTCGATCCATGGGTTCTGGCGACTGATCCTGGACCGGTGCAGAATTTCTTTTTTTATGGCGACCCGCTTCGGGTCGTGTTTGCTACCAATGCGACACGTAAACTGTTCAAGGTTTACAACCAGGAGCTATTCGCCGTGGTCAAGGCTGCCTCCGGCAAGCATCCGCAGGCGGCTCCGGGGTTTGATGCTGCGGTAGCCAAACTGGGGAATAGTGTGTTTCCTCCGTTAGGTATTGCGGCAGTCGCCATGACGCCTTTTGAAAGTTCGCTGCGAGAAGCGCTGGCCGGACAGCCCTGCTTAAACGTCTCTAACCAAACAGCTGCTCACGAGCGGGTTACACTAAAAATGAAACTGGAGCCGCTGACCGACTATATTCTCGATCTAGAAGCACGGCCTTCTGCCGCCGCACCTGTTCACCCCATGTTCCGGCGGCATTTCAGCACCTCGCGCTACGAGAGCATGGAGGCGCTGGCGGCTGACGTTAACAAGACACAAGTGCAGCACCGCCGCATCGCAAGTACTGCGCCGCTGGCGATGCTCGCCGCTCAGAATCCGGGGCCTTCGGTCTTACAGGTTAGCGACCTGGATATCGAAAACGCGTTACGGAGAGCGCGCTGGGGCGATCTCGCCCGGCTGGTGAGCCCCCACCTGACGGTGATCTGGAAAGACGGTGCTCTAGGTACGCCCCCGCAGCCCTTTGCTCTGCTGATCGAGACGACCGAACCGCTATGGCGCTGGCGCGATGTTCCGCAAGAAGTGACGGATAGTCACGGTACGCGCCGGTACCAACTACAACCTGTAACCTGGTTGGACGTAATCGAGACGCCAGCGGGCGTTCGTCTAGTGTCCCGCTTCGTCCGTTCCAGCGGCGGCGGCCGTACACTGGTCGTTCTTAAGCCTTCGGCGAGAGGTGGAACGCTGTCTTTGGCACTGCGCCGCACCTATCATATATTGTTCGAAGGTTATACTGCCGTCAAAACAGCTTCGCTAACAACGGTCAGCCTGGCAATGGCTCCTTGGGAGGATCAATCATGAGCAAGCGTTGGGTTTTACCTCATTTGTTTAAACTACAGTCAGCAAGAGTCCATTGGAGCGATGAGTTCACTCGTTCACAATACAAAGAAACTGTTCCGCATACAGAAATGGATGAAGCCGCCCTCCAATTCCGCTGGATGCTGCATCCTGCGCTTGGCCTCCCAAGACAGCCATTCTTCCTGTGGAAGAATCGTCACCCGGGCGGTAACCTGAGCACCCAGGAATTAGCAAACCTGCCGGGCTGGGAACCGCTTGAGGTTATTGGCCTTCCGGTCGACGACTCGTGGGCCGATACCGGCTATGACCTGAATGATCAGGGGCCGATTAATCAGCTTTTGTCCCCGATCCGGGCGGCTCTTCGGCGGTTGAAGCTGGGTGCGCCGCGTACCGGCTGGACCCGGTTGTCCCGAAGCAACATCTCCCTGCCCGATTGGGAGCCGCCAGACCCGGAAGCCTACCTTGATGATTTGCTTAAGAGCAGGCTGCTGCGCGGTATCGAAGCCATGCTTCGCGACCTCTCCAACGGGCGTGACCATGACAAGTACGTGGTAAAAGAGGCGGAAGCTTACCCGGGGCAGCTCAATCCCCGCTTGCTGCTTCAACAGGTACAGGCTGTGGCCGGGCTTCATCCGCCTGCCCGTAGTGAATGGCACCCGCTCGGGCTTCTGCTGATGGGAGCCGGAACGGACCCCTTGGCAGCCTTGGCACTTGGCTTTGGCACGGCGCGCATCCCTGATGGTGAAGATGACGATCTCTATATGGTTACGGTCCGCCATGGGCTGCAGGTAGGAGATCGGGAGTATGAATTCGAATTGGCGGATGTCGTCACCGTAAACCTGGAGTTACCCGCGCCGAAGGCGCCCACTGGCCTATCCGCCCGCATTATCGCCCGCAATCGGCCGCAGGTACTTGATGGTCCAGTACTAGAAAACATCGGCGTCAGTTGGGATCGGTCCGAGAACCCTAACTACTCTTTCCTGCCGCCAAACAGCACGAGCCACCCGGTTACCTACGCTGTTGGACGTTTCGGCCCTGAATCCTGGCGGTCTGAGATCCTGTTAACCCGGCGTCCCGAACTTGTTAGAGGCTGGCACTCGTTTGTCGCCAGCAAGCCGGATCAAGCCCGTCCCGTGATCTTTACCGATCACGTCGTGCACCTGGCGACCATTAGTGATTCTCACTTGATCGCCAACTCACAGGGCTTGAAGTGCAGCTATGCGGTAGCCGCTCAGGATATTTTTGGCCGCTGGAGCCCTTGGACCACGACCTTTTTCCAAGGCCCGGATGAACCGCCTCAGACGCCCTCCGTTCTTTCGGTCAAATTAGATCCATCCGGTGCGGCTGTGATCGATTTCTCCTGGGATTGGTCCAATCGCAGTCCGGAATTCATCGAATTGATCGGCACTTACGAAGACGATCCCGGCAGCCGGCTGTTCACGGTGCGTTTGCAGTTTAGCGGCTATGAACAGCCTGAGTCCAGCGGTTTTGAGGTTATCCCGCTGGATTCTAAACGAGAACTTGCCGCTGGCTGGGGCGGAGCGCAGGACCCGGATCCGTCGGAGCCGGAGGTTCGCTTCTATAGACTAAGCACTACGATCCCTATCCATTTTGCCGGACAACGTTACCGATTCTTTCAGGCTCAGGCTCGAGGCCAGTGTCACATTCATCACCTCTCAATCCCTGACTGGAATATAAGCCCATTCAGCCAACCGGTAGGCACAGCGATTTATGACCCTGCGCCGCCTCCGCCACCCGCCGTACCGGAAGTGCCGCAGTGGGCCAGCTTGCCCGATATTGCAGGTGTAAGCCGTGCGCAGTTAAGGTGGTCTGGCAACAGTACTATAGCGGGGTATGTACTCTACGAAGCAACCGAAACAACGCTCCTTGCCGCGCTTGGCCTGCCAGGCCCGGACACCAGCAAGCCCTTCACTGATCGGCTGGCGGTATTACGTACTGCCAATCTTTCAGGACTACGCAGCGCCTTCCGGCGAGTGCAAAAGGAGCTGATCCCCGCTGCTACGCCTGAGACGGTTTATGAGGCAGCGCTGCCACGAGGCAGCTCAGTGATACACTTATACGCTGTAACAGCGATGAGCCATAACCAGGTCGAGTCTTCTTGGCCGGACAACAGCAAGAAGTTTATTGCTGTAGCCGCCCCGAAGCTAGCCGTACCGTCAGCACCCTCACTTGAAGCGGCACCGGTATCAAAGACAGAGCAAGCAACAGTCAACCTGCGTATAAGATTGGGTCACGGCGCTGCTGTAGACCAAGTCGAACTCTACCGAGCAGCTAACGAAAAACTGGCGGCTAACGCCGATACCATGGGTCCTCCAATTGCGACTCTCCAAGTTGCCGGTTCCGAAATCAGCTTCACCGACAATACACTCAATCCCGGGTGGCTGCGCGTCTGGTATCGTGCCGTGGCCTGGTCGGCACGCGACGATCAACGCGGCGTGATCGAAGCCCGCTCGCCGGCCTCTTCGGCGGTATCCTTACTGCTTACGCCGAACAGCCCGCCCGAAGTCATTGATCTGAGAGTCAATGAATCCGATTCGAGCAGCTCCGAAATATGGATTAGTTGGACCAGTCATGCACCTGTGACTGTTACGCCTTTGGGGCCTCACAGCATCGTACTGGAGACGTGTGGTACAGCAGGTTCGGTAATCACCCGCGCTGAAGAACGCCTCGACGCCGTGACCGCCGTTGACAACCTAAAGGACCTATCTGCCGCTGAACCGGGCGGTTACACTATCGTTCGTACGGGGGAGGCGGGCAGTTATCGTACGTATGCGCGTTTACCCCGCCCGGCAGCCGATCAAGCTTTCAGCGTTACTGTTAAGATCATTGACCCGCTCGGGCGCATCGGCAGGGCTTCAGCCAATGTCCCGCCTCTCTCTTAACACAACAAGCCGGGGCTGGTTGGATATAAACGGGGATCGATAGTTCATCAAAACCAAAGCCAGTCTGGCTGAAAACCGAAATTAGCGGTTGACGAATCGATACGAGCGTGAAACGAGGATGAAAATGGAAAACCGCTCCCACCGGAAAATCACGGTGATGACAAGTGAAGCGGAGAAGCATCCTTAATCCTTCTCATTTTGCCGTAAACGTCCAGGTTCCCGCCTCTTCCATCCACACTCCGGAAACACCGGCCTGAAGCGCAGCTATCTCGATATGCGCCATAGCAATGCCGAGATCGACCGACTCCTGGTGGGTACGTCCTTCCGCCTGCGCGGCGAGCGCATTTTGCGCCGGTAAGAGGGTAAATCTCCACGGCTGAGAATTCATCGCCGACGGGGCGGTCCGTGCCGCAGCGAGCGCCGATTTCATCCAGCCGGGAGCCGTCTCCAATTCCCCGGGATTGCGGAGCAATTGCTCAACCGGCTTGCGCTTGCGTCCGGTTGAGAAGCCTTTTACCATCTTCTCCCTCAGGCTGAGGCTATCCGGTACAGCTCCGAGCGGAGCCACACAAATGAGCAGCTCCCCCTCGCCCACCCCGGCGATCCGCTTCGCCATCGCCTTGTCAAAGGTGCCTGCAACCCAGCATGTTCCTAAGCCCAGCGCATTCGCCTTCAGGACGAACTGCTCCCCGTAATAACCGCACAGAGTCTTGACTCGCGCCTCTTCCCTCTTCTCTCTGCCGATAAAAGCGGCAAAAGCCTTCACACCGCTAAACATGCCGTAGCTGTTGCTCAATCCGCCGAATACATCTTCGGCTCCATCCGCCCAAACCCCAATCCGTACGGCTCCTCCTGCGTCTTCATTGAGCGCCTCCGCATAGAGCTTCAATTCATCAAGCTGCTCCGCAGCGGGTGGTGCCGTGTACTTCCTGCGGGATACCCGTGATTCGATGCTGGCATACAGCTTAGGTTCCATTTCTACGATTCTCAAGTTGGTTCACCCCTAAATTGAATTTGTAAGAAGTTTCACTTGGTTATGCCATAATAACGAACTCAACTTTCGCACCTGAAAAATGTACGATTAAGCGAAACCAAAGGACCGCTCGTTTGGCTAACAAATCCGAGTCAGCGGAAGCCGCAAGCATCGCTCGTTTGGCTAACGAACTGAACCATCGTTATTTGAGCATGCAGCCCCTGCCCAAGACTCTAACGAATCTCAGCGTTGCTTTTCTCTTCCTCAGCAGCGGGTTGGGCCGCTTTTTTATGGAATAGTGATGGCTGGATTCGTTGCATTTGGGGAACAGTTAGTATCCCTGATTTAACGGTTTTAGGGTTCGATTCATTCGTATGAAGACAGCTGCTCCTCATCCGCCATACTCTGGATATCGTCCATCGAAATCGTCAGCAGCGCATACCCGCTCTCTTCACTCAGCTTCAGCGCCCGCTCCTTGATGTATTTCGGGCTCCCTTCCTGCGCTTCTTCGTCATACACCAGCAGCAGCCCGTCGCTTTTGCGCATCAGCAGCTCATCCCTCGCCTTGAACTGCCAGCTTCCTTCGTAGGGCCGGTTGCTGACCGCCCCGTAATAATCGGCCGCCGCCGCAATCCGGCGGAACTCGTCCTGCTTCTCTTCCTTCCATCTTTCCTCGGGAGCGGCATGGGCCGCGATTATGCCCAGCTTCAGGCCGGGATAGCGTTCTTTTAGCTCCAGCGCGGTCTCGCACGCCCACAGGTCGATTCCGTACTGGCCGGGGGTAATAATCCACTCCAGCCCCTCTTCCAGCAGCGGGACCATTCGGGAAGCGAGCGCTTTTTTGATATAGGGAATGCCGGGATGCTTACGGTCAAAAATACCCAGCTCATGCGCCCGGTAGCCGGTAACAAGCAGTGTTTTCATGCCATGCCTCTTTCCTCGTTTCAGTCGGTCCTTCCATTATACCAGCCGCTCCCGGACTCTGCCTGCCGAAGGCGCGAAAGGCTCTGCTCCTCATCGAATTCATTCATTGTTAGGCAAAAAAACGGAGCACCCGCAAGGTTTCAGAAACCCTGCGGACGGCTCCGCTTCGTACATAGTATCAGCTTCAGTCGATCCAGCCGTTTGCCTGAAGCATGCGGTGAATCAAGGCGGCTGCTTCCGCTCTTGTCAGCGTATCCTTTGGCCGGAGCTCGCGGGAGCCGTCTCCCTTGACAATGCCGCTGTCAATAAGATAGGCCGCCGCTTCCGAAGCCCATGGAGATAGCTTGCTCCGGTCCGCGAAAGAGGTCAGGCTGCTACTCGTCTTCGCAGCATCGGGTGCGGCGCCGCCCCCTTGGATCAGGCGGACGGCGTTATAAACGACCACCATGGCCTGCTCCCGGGTCACCTCGCCGCTGCCGCCAAAGACGCCGCCGGGATAACCGGACATCAGGCCGAACCGCTGCGCAAGCGCCGCCGGCCCATAGGCCCAAGAGGAGGCGGGCACGTCACGGAAGGCGGCGGAAGGTATCTCTCCGCCCATGAGCCCGAGGCTTCGGACGGTCAGCGCCGCCAGTTCGGCGCGCGTAACCGTGCGGTCCGGCGCAAAACGGCCGTCCCCGCCTCCGGTAAGCATCATGCGGTCCGCCAGGTCTGCGGCGATACCTTGGACCCAGTGGTTCCGGGTGTCGGAGAAGGAAGTCCTGCCGCTCAGCAGCGCGTAAGTCCGGTAACCGGCAGCCTCGTGGATCACGGCATACCGGATATGGTTCACCGTCTTCAGCGAAGCGGGAACGGCGAACAGCTTTCCTTCATCCTGAACCGAAACTGCGGCAATCCCGCCTTGGGTTCCCGCCTGATCTGCCGGAACCGCCATCAGCAGTTCAACGGGAGCCTTCAAAGGCGCGGATACACTCTTATCCTTGTAACTAAGCGTCAGTTTGACGGCCAGCGGATCGGCCAGCAGCCGATAACCTTGGCTGGCGGCCGTCTTCTCCACATTGGATGCCGCCGGACTGTGCTCTATAGATAGGCGCACTCCGATATCCTCCGCCTTCGCGTCTCCGCCCAGCCCTTCGATGGAATCTCCGAGCGAAAGCGCAGGCAGCGGCACGATAAGCTCGGGCGTGCTGACGGTAAGGCGGCTGCCTCCTTGAAACAGCCTATTCCACTCCGCCGCCGACAAGCCGCTCAGCACAATATCCTCCTTGCCGCTAACCTTGATCTGCAGGTCGGCTGCCTTGCCGCCGACCAACTGCTCCAGCGCGGCTTTGTCGAGCTTGATTTCCAGCACCGAACCATCCACACGCTCCGTCTTAGCGGCGGAAAAGAAAGATGCCGCAGCCTGATCAGCGGTTCCCGTTACGCCATTGTCCGGCTGCTGCACCGGCGATGGTGTCGGCGCTGGTGCGGGGGTCGGTGCGTCTGACGGCGTTGCTGGTGGCGTAGCCGATGGCGCTTCCGATTCCCCGGCTGACGGGGCTGCTGACGTTACCGCAGATGGCGCTGCCGATGGTGACGCAGACGGCGTCGGCTTAGGCTGCTCACCGCTGGCTTCCACTTTCACGGCGCGCCATTTTTGATGGTCTGAACCATCGGCATTTTCCAGTCTGACCGTCCCGTCCTCCCTGGCTTCCAGCGCTTTGTCCGGCTTGAACTTGGACAGGATCGTTATCGTTCCGTCAGCGTTGTCATGCACCAGCCAACGCTGGTTGTCATAGCCAAGATAAGCGTATAGTTGGACCGTGTTGGCTCCCGTATCCCAGTCGAGCGATTTGCCGCTTTCCCCCGTCCGGATCGTGTAGGCGTTATTTTTGATCGGATAATAGCTCCAGTATTGATTGACCGACTCCTGCTGCGGAAGCGCTTTAAGTTTGGCCAAGGAACTCTGGCTGTCTACGGTAAGCGCCGCTCCTGTACCCGCGTTAACGAAACGGTAAAGTCTATCGTCGGCCGGCGTTGTCCCGGACACATTGACGTTCTGGTAATAGGCATCGCCGCCGAATACGTTCACGCCAAATGTGCCCTGGCGGAAAGTGTCGTCATCCACATCAATAATCTGCCGGCCGTCCAGCTCGATAGTTATCCGCGTGCCTGCGGCTGTGATTTTCGCATGATGCTTCACTCCCGTGGTCAGAGCCATCGGCACTTTCGCCAGCACCTGCCGGTCCTGGAACTGGCCGTCGGCCATATAGAACAGGCGTGCCGCCTTCATGTTCGGGTCAAGGTTGAAATAGTACCCGCTCGTTCCGTCGGCATTCGACCTGAACAGCATCGAGCCGGCTCCGCCTGTGCGCGGGAGCATAACGTCTGCTTCATAGGTGAAATCGGCCGCCCGTTCCCCGGACATATAGCTCGAGTCGGTGTCAAAAGTACCCCTGATGCCTTCGGACGTAACGGCCCAGCTGGAATTCGGCTTCCATTTCTTCAGATTCGTATTGAATGTCCCTACGATTACCGTGATAACGGCGGACATGCTGCCGTCCCGCGTCTTTACAGTAACGGCTGCCGTGCCGGGCGCCACCGCCTTCAGCACAACGCTGGCAGAACCGGACGGGTCGGCTGTTACAACCGATTCGTCTCCGGAGGTCCAGACGAGCTCCTGAGCGGACTTATGCGGCAGCACACCAGCGAATATCTCTTTGGATTCCCCGGCCCCCAGCTCCAGCAGGCTGCGGTCCAGAATGATCCGGCCGGCCGATTCGTCCGGCTGCAATCCTTCGTTCCAAATATTTTTAAGCGGATACACCTTAATCGACTTCACATTCACCGTGCCGCCCTTGGCGTAGAAGCTCATGCCGCTGCGCGCCTTATCCGGTAAAATAACGTCGGAGAATACCGTCCTGCCGTCCGCCGCAAACACCTCGACAGAGGATTCGTCCACCAGAATACGAAGCTTCAGCGCGGAGTTCTCCGGCTGCACCTTGGCTTCATGTACAGACGAGAACTTGGATGAGAAATCGGTCCGCCCGGAAGCAGAACGGTCAACGAACAGCTTGCCGCTTCCTGTGCGGTAACCGACAACGGTCCGCTGCGCTCCGCCTTCACGCAGACGGAATCCGAATTCGGAAGCTGCTCCCTTCTCAGGCAGTTCAAGCTCGGCCTCAATTTCATAGGCATTGCCGAAGGATGAGGCCAGAATATTTTCCGTATCCGCAGAGACGTCCGTATCACTGACCACGAATGGCGTACCCCGCAGATCCTGAAGCTCGACAATCGGAGTCTGCGCCAAACGGACGCCTTCCGGCGTCGTCTTGAGCGACAATTCGCGCGGAACCGTCATTTGTCCTTTCCACGGCGAGGTCGGGAAGCTGAACGGATAATCCCAGTTCGTCATCCAGGCCAGCATAATACGCCGGCCTCCGGGTACGTTCGCAAAGGAAGTCGAAGCGTACATCTCCTTGCCAAAGTCGGTCCTCAGTACGGTCCCGGCCGGATTGTCGTTCACAAATTTACCGTCAGGCGTCAACTCGCCGATAAAATATTCGGCGTCCGATCCGTTCGTCTTCGGATTGGCGCCCATGCTGATCATCAGCACCCATTTCGTCTGTGAATTGTCCCCGTCCACCGGAAGAGGAAACAGGTCAGGGCATTCCCACACGCCGCCCCGTATATAACTGCCGTAACCGAAGCTGCCGGTCAGCGTCCAGTCGATCAGATTCTCCGAGGTGTAGAAGCGGATATGATCGCCGCCGGAAACGACCATGATCCAGCGGTTGCCCGCTTCGTCGCGCACCACCTTCGGATCGCGGAAATCCCAGACTACCGGCTCATTTCCGCTTGTATAACCCGGATTTTTGATAATCGCTTCGTTCCCGTAATACTGCCAGGTACGGCCTTTATCCTTGCTGTAAGCGAGCCCGATCTGTTGATTGCCGCCCGTTTTGTCCGGATTAAAGGAGGTGTAGTAAGCAATAAGCCCCTTGCCGCCCGAATCGCCGAACAGCCCCGAAGCGTTATGCTCATCGGCAATTGCTGCCCCGGACCAGACATGGCCCAGATCATTCCAGTTTAGCGCAAGCGGCAGACGCCGCCAGTGGACAAGATCAGTGCTGACCGCGTGGGCCCATTGTCCGGCGCTCTGGTGAAAGAGATGATATTCCCCTTCAAAATAGACCAGCCCGTTCGGATCGCTTGCCGAGCCGCGAGCAGGCGTATAATGATACGCCGGACGGTAAATTTCATTGTAATATCCGCCGGAAGGCGTCAAATAGACATCCTGAAAATAAGCGCTGCCGCCGGTTACGGCAAGACCGGTCAAGCCCGAGGCATAGCTGGTATCCTCAAGCTGGGCAGCCGCTCCCTCATAGCCGTCCACATAGGCCGAGATTTGGGAACCCACGGCATGAATTTCAATATGATGCTTCTTCCCGGGAACAAGCGGAATATCCGAAGTGGAAGCCAGCACCTCCCGTCCTGCCGAACCCGACTTCACCAGCTTAACTGTGCCTTCATTCGCATTCAATTGAAGCCAGTAGCCGGAACCGTCTTCGTTTGCCCGGAACAGCAGCGCCGCTTCGGCGGACGGTGAATAGACGGCAATCGTAACGTTGGCCTCCAGGACAAAATCCCCCTCTTGCGAGCCGGAAAGATGCAGCGACCACTGCGCTCCTTCCGACGATCCCTTAAGGCCTTGCAGATCCTTCATCCATCCGCTGGCTTCACTGTTCAGCTCTTCTATATTCGTGAGCAGTTCGCTCACCTCGATATTCTGAAACACCGCAGCGCCGCTTGCGCGAAGTCCCAGCCGCCTGTTGCCGGAGTAAAGCTCCGTTTCAGCGCTGATTACGGGATCGTATTTGCCGTTCCAATAGACTTGTATGCGATTCCCATCCGCCTTAACTTTGACGTGGTAGCTGACATCCGGCAGAATAGCGATGCTTTTCTCGATCCACAGCCGGTCCGGATGCGCGCTGTTCGCGTCAAGCAATCTGATCTTGCCCGCTTTTGCATCCACCTGGACCAGAAATCCGTTCCGCCCCGTCTCATCCGAACGCAGCAGCAGGGAGCCTGCCGAATCCGCCGACTTCAGCGTTACGTCGCTCTCATAGGTAAAGTCCTGAGCATAGGTGTCCGACATGACCGTAGCCTCGCCCGATGCCGTCAGTTGAAGACCTTCAGGGCTTGAGGAAGCGTTTCCAACACCGCGCTGCGACCAACCCGTAAGATTGCTGCTGACGCCGGCCATCTCTATCGGCTCCGCTTTACCCGGCTGACCCGCATAAATATTCTGGAACACCGCCGCGCTGTTCCAGACATGCATACCGAAGTACCCGCTCGTGTAGGCGGTATCCTCCGCCTCAAGCAGCGGCTCCGCTCCGCCGTTCCAGTACACCTTCAGCGACGTACCCTCCGCCGTCACCTTGAGATGGTACGTCTCTCCGGCGCTGAGCGTCACACTCTCCGTCTTTAGCACCCGGTCGCCATCCGCATCCTTCAGCTTAAGGATATCCGCCCCAGGGTCCAGCTGCGCCATGTATGAGCCCCAGCCGCTGTCATTCGAGCGGAAGATAAACGACACCACGCCGCTGTCCTGCAGCAGGGTTACATCCGCTTCGTAGCTGAAGCTCTCCCCCTGCTCTGCTGACAGTACGAACCCGTTCTCCGCCGAGGACAGCTTCAATCCTTCCGGCGTCTCTTCGATCATTCCCTTGTCCTTCGCCGTCCAGCCGCTCAAGTTGCTGTTCACCGTTCCCGGCTTCGTCTCCGTATTAATGACTTCCATGCGTATATTCTGGAACACCGCCGCGCTGTTCCAGACATGCATCCCGAAGTACCCGCTCGTGTAGGCGGTGTCGAGCGCGGTGAGCAGAGGCTCCGCTCCGCCGTTCCAGTACACCTTCAGCGACGTACCCTCCGCCGTCACTTTGAGGTGGTACGTTTCTCCGGCGCTGAGCGCCACGCTTTCCGTCTTCAGCACCCGGTCCCCGTTCGCATCTTTCAGCTTCAGGATATCCGCTCCCGGGTCAAGCTGCGCCATGTAAGAGCCCCAGCCGCTGTCATTTGAGCGGAAGATAAGCGACACCACGCCGCTGTCCTGCAGCAGGGTTACATCCGCTTCGTAGCTGAAGCTCTCCCCCTGCTCTGCTGACAGCGCGAACCCGTTCTCCGCCGAGGACAGCTTCAATCCTTCCGGCGTCTCTTCGATCGTTCCCTTGTCCCTCACCGTCCAGCCGCTTAGGTTGCTGCTGACGCCAGCAGTTAAAGCGCTTCCAATATTGCCTGTATCATTTGCGCCTCCGGCCTCCGACGCCGCCGCGTATGAACCTGGAAACATAACGGTCCCCAGCAGCAGAATCGCAACTAACACGTTTAACCAGCGGCTGCCCGGATGCTTCTTCCCTTTTCCCATTTCGCCCACTTCCGTCCCTTTGAAATGTAAGCGTTACCTAATTAGTGCAAGAAGAAACAGCTGCGCCGTCCTCGCGGGAGGGGGCATCCGTTTCCAAAACAAAGATACCCTACAGCTTCCTAAGAAAATAACGGGGTTAAGCATTAATTCTACGGACCAGCAGGCTGCGCTTGCCTGAAAAAGCGGCCCAAACTTCAGGCCGCTTCATCCTGTTCATCCATTCTGCCGGGCCAGAAGCCCTTCAATTTCGTCCAAAGAAGGCATTGCCGGGATCGCGCCTTTGCGGGTAGTTGCAAGGGCCCCTATCGCATTGGCGAATCGCAGCATTTCGTGCAGTTCTCCGCCGGCACTTCACCCGGAGCAAGCTCCTGGGAAAGCAGTCCATACAGTATGCCGGCTAAAAAAGCGTCGTCGGCTCCCGTTGTATCCTGCGCGCAGGGAGTAAAGTCAATAAGCAGCTCGCCGATGGCAGCCACATCCGCCATGATTACTCTACCGTCTTAGCCGGTTGATCCGGCTGTATCCGCCATACATTAAACGATTCAAGCACCGAGTTCCCATTTCTTGAGAACAGCTTGAGCCCTAAGCTGCTTTCCAGCGGATAAATCCGGTTCGTAATCGTCCGGCGGCCGTCATTCGCAAATAATTCAACTGAAGAACTGTCCAGGAACAGGCGCAGCTTGACCCGTCCGTCTTCCATCGGAACAAGCGAAGCCTCATTGACGCCGCCCTCGCCTGCACCGGCATGATCCCGGTTCATCCGCAGCACGCCTTCGGATGCCTTGTAGGAGATTTCCGTATACTGCAAGCCGTCATCCGAGCAGCGTACGCGCAGGCCGAATTCGGCGCCGGATGAAGCATCCGCCAGAAAGACGGCTTCAATTTCGAGCGCGCTTCCTTCCGCTCCCGCCAATGAATATTCTTCGCCGTCTTTAAGCAGGACGTTAGCCGCGTTCACATGTTCGCCACGCAGCGCTTTCAATTCTTCGGCAGGATTGGCAAGTAGGCTGCCATCTTCCGCAAGCGTCAGCACGCGCGGCAAGGTGAAGGCTCCCATCCAGCCGTCTTCCTTCTCGGGCATCTCCGCGCCCCAAATGTTCATCCAGCCGAACAAGATCCGCCGTCCGGACGCATCCTCAAAGGTCTGCGGAGCGTAGAAATCGAATCCATAGTCCACCCGGTCCTTATGCTGCGTGCTGAATTTCCCCGAACCGTAGTCGAACTGTCCGGACAGATAGAGCGTCTTGACAGGCGCAATATTCATCGGAGAGAAGAGGAGCACATGACTGTCCGGAGTTCCCCCAAGCGGGAACAGATCAGGGCATTCCCACATATCGCCCATCGTTCCGTCGCTCTCCGCCGCAATTCCCTCGTAGGTCCATTCGTTCAGATCGCTTGAGGTATAGTGAAGCGCCTTGCCTTTGCCGTCTTTGCCGTAACCGATAACCAGATGCCAGACCTCGCCGTGCTTCCATACCTTCGGATCACGGAAACCGAAGCATTCCGCGTCCGGAGGACCTGCAATGATGGAAGCCGCACCCTTTTTAAAATGGATACCGTCCGTACTGCGCGCGATACACTGCACCTCCACCGGATCGTTGCTCTCCACATGTCCCGTATAAATCAGAGTCAGCACACCGTCATCGTCGACCGCGCTGCCCGACCAGCAGCCGTACACCGTGTTCTCTGCGTAGTCGTAGGGCATTGAAGGAGTCAGGGCGATCGGGAGATGCTCCCAATGCACAAGGTCTTTGCTCTTCGCATGTCCCCAGTGCATCGGTCCCTGCCAGGGCCCGTAAGGATAATGCTGGTAGAAGGCATGGTATTCGCCTTTATAATAAATAAGTCCGTTAGGATCGTTCATCCAGCCGACGGGCGGCATTAAATGGTATTGAAGCCGGTACCTTGCATTGGTAATCGGTATTGTCTCTTTTTCCAGTGTGTTGCTCACAGCAGCTTCACCATCCTATTCAAAATGATATTTTTCTATACTTCCGTTTATATCCAGACAGGTTTCAGGGGGTACACCGTAAATTGGCTGAACGATACGCTTCCGCCATGGGCGAACAATTCCAGTCCGGCGCTATCCGGCCGGGGATAGACAAGTGATGTAAACACTTCCTCGCCGTCCCCGATAAACCACTCAATAACCGAATCGTCCACAAAGCCCCGCATGGTCAGCCTGCCTGCTTCGAAGCTTCGCGGCGCCCGGAATACCTTGGCGAAATTCGCCGTTCCTCCGGTACGCTTCGGCAGTTCGCTGAATCCCGATTCGCGCCGGTCGAGGAACAGTTCGCCCCGCAGCGGGCTTACGCCGAGAACGGTGTGCTCGTCATCCGATACCCTGACACGAATACCGAATTCCTCCGCACTGTCCCAGCTGACCTCCGCCTCGAATTCATACGACAGTCCCTTGAATGGAAGGCGGAGGATTTCATCCTTAATCTCCACCGGACCGTACTCGAGCGGTTCTTCGCGCAGTGCAGAAAGCTCCCGTACCGGCTGCTGCACAAGGCGAAGCTCTCCGCTGCCGCTTCTGGCAAGCCCGAGCGTCCTTGGAATCGACATGCCGCCTTTCCAAGGCTCGGTCGGAGAATGAAAGGGGTACTGCCAGTTGGAGGTCCAGGCAAGCCAAATTGTCCGGCCGTCTTCCTGCGGAATATCCGAGTACGAAACGGCGGCATAAAAGTCCTGCCCGAAATCGGTCCATCGCGGGCGGTCGTCCTCATGCTCACAGACAAAGCGGCAGCCGTCGAAGTGTCCGACGAAATACTGGGCGGTGGAACCGTCCGTAACCTCGTTATCACCGACGCTGACATGCAGCACCCAGCGGCTCTCGCCGTCCTCGCCCAAGACGGGAAGACGGAACAAATCGGGACACTCCCACACGGCGTCCTGACAACCCGCACCGCCGAAGCTGCTCTCAAACCGCCATTCCCGCAAATTGGGCGAGCTGTAGAAATGAATGGCTCTGTCCACGCTGACCGCCATGACCCAGCGTCCCGTCCCCTCATGCCACAGCACCTTCGGATCGCGAAAATCCTGAAGGCCGGGATTGGGGATGACCGGATTACCCGCATACTTCACCCAGCTTCTTCCCTTGTCCGAGCTATACGCGATGCTTTGGGATTGGAGGCCTTCGTTAAAATGGGTAAATATCGCTACCAAACCGCTCCTGCCGCCGAAGAAACCGCTGCTGTCCCGCCGGTCCACCACGGCGCTGCCCGACCAGACGTCGCCCAGTTCGTCGGCTACGAGCGCCAGCGGCAGATGCTCCCAGTGCACAAAATCGCGGCTCACCGCATGGCCCCATCTGCCCGTGAATTGATAGAACTGGTGGTATTCTCCTTCGTAGAACACCATCCCGTTCGGATCGCTCATCGGCCCCACCGGCGGCGTCAAATGAAATTGCGGGCGGTAAAGCTCGCGATACGTTTCAGCCATGTTCCCCCTCCTGTCCTCCGCCTTTTTCAGATCCACTCCAAAGTGCGGTTATTCATCTCAACGTCATTTGATTTACATAATACATTACAAATGTAAACTAAATTATTGCAATTGAAGTATAGCGCTTTCAATTCGGAGTGTCAATCCTTTTTTAGGTATTTATTTTATCAGTTCCCCTTCCGGATTTTCGTTTCCATACCAGGGTTCATTCTTGCTTTCATAGATTGGTACGCCGATCCTGGGGGCAAACTATGCAGTACCTGAAAAAAATTATATAATTAAGAAAGCAAAAGATGTTTATTTACCTTAAAGTGTATGTAAATTAAGTGTAACGGGCATATATTAGCTCAACATTCCAGTTTCCCTCTTTACATTCATATTTGTATTTGCGCAATTTATTGTCGCATTTTTAGGACCAGTATAAAAGCTTATGTAAAAGTCATGAGTCAAAAAGGAGCTTGCTGCCCATGGCCGAGAGAGTGACCATTCAAAATATCGCCGATGCTTTGGGATTGTCGCGCAACACCGTATCCAAAGCGCTGAATAATCATCCGCAAATTCCCGATGCGACCAGGGAGAAGATTCTGCAAAAAGCAGCCGAGCTTAAATATAAGAATTTCTCCAGCATGAATATGGGAAACATCGCGCTGCTCACCCGTGGAGATATCAATGCCATCAGCTTCTATTCCGAGACGATTAAAGGAATGGAAACGGGCCTCAGCGCCCAAGGCTTCAATCTGATTCTGATGCTGGTGAAGCCTGATGATATCCGCAGCAATGTGCTGCCGTCCAATATCAATCCGTACAATATCGATGGAATCGTCTGCATGGAGATTTTTCATGAACCTTATGTCAAAACGATTCTTGGCGCCGGAATCCCAACTGTATTCATCGATTTCCTTCCGCGCACCGTCTTTGGCAGCCACAACTACGACATTATTATGGTCGAGAATGAATATTCTGCCTATACCCTCACCAAGACGTTGATCGAAGAGGGGCACGAGAATATCGGCTTTATCGGAGATTTGTACCACTGCCGGAGCTTTTACGAGAGATGGCTCGGTTTCGAGCGCGCGATGAGGGAATCCGGCCAGGGGCCCGACCCCGCGTTCAGCATAACGCCGGACGACACACAGCCCTACCTTTCCGTCGATTGGATGGCAGAGAGGCTGAAGGCTCTGGATAAGCTGCCCACTGCGTTTGTTTGCGCCAATGACGATATCGGCATATGCGCGATCCGCGCGCTCAAGGAACTGAAGGTTCAAGTGCCCGAACAGATTGAAGTGACGGGATTTGACGACGTCCCGAATGCTAAAATCATCGACCCGCCGCTTACTACGGTTCATACTTACCCCTATGAGCTCGGAACGCGCGTCGTCGAGACGCTTCTTAACCGGATTGAGCAGCCGGACCGCCATAAGGAAATCATCTATTTGGAATCCAGCGTTGTCCTGCGGGGATCAACCAGGCAGGCGGCAGAATCAGCAAACGGAATCTCTGCCCACCAATCCTAGGCTGTCCCGCCGTTCACCCACGCCCCGCGCATACGCCGCACAGCCGCCAAAGCTGATTTTTGCAGGCAGCTTAAGGGTCGCATGCTCATAATGAAGCGCTATCCCGGAAGTTTCGATTAGAAAAAGGCAGGCCCCGTCGCTTACAAGCGAGGAGCCTGCCTTTTGTGCCTTCCTGTCCTATCATCGCATTACTTTCCCGCGCCGTATTGCAATGCTGCATTGCCGCACCGACACATCTTCTACCCGCGCTCACTGTCTCTGCATTCAGCAATGTCTCCAGGAGCGCCGTACATAATCACCGATTTTCCGGCATATTGAGGGCTTTACCAAGGTCGGCTTTTCGGGCCGCCGCTTTATCCAGCACAGCAGCCAGCGCTTCGCTATCGACCGGTTTTGTCAAATATTCATCCATCCCGTTGTCCAGGCATTTGCCGCGGTCGTCCCGCAGGGAATTGGCCGTCAACGCCACCATATAAGGCACTTGACCTTGGGCAAGCGTATTTCTGATCACCTGAGCCGCTTCAAGCCCATCCATCACCGGCATTCGGACATCCATCAGAATGATATCGTAAGGTATGCTGACGGCGGACCGGACCGCCTCTTTTCCATTTGCTGCAATGGTCACGGTATGCCCGAGCTTTTCAAGGCGTTTTTTCAGGATAAGCTGATTGATCTCATTATCTTCCGCTACAAGCACCCGCATGGAATACGGGAACTTGCCAGGGCCCTCTTCCACAGCCTCAGCGCGGCTCTCCGTAGGGATCATTCCGAATTCCGCAGTGAATAAAAAGGCAGCACCCGGCTCTTCCGGCATCCGCACCATGATCTCGCCGCCCATCAATTCCACGAGCTTTTTGGAGATGGCCAGACCGAGGCCGGTTCCTTCCACCTTTCGCGTCAAGCCATTATCCACTTGATAGAACGGCTGAAAAAGATTTTTTAGCGCTTCCTCCGGTATTCCGATTCCGGTATCCCTGATTGTAACCTGAAGCTGAATCCTGCTGCCGCTCCGGACCAGGCTGTTGACCGAGATATGAATGCCACCCTCTTCGGTAAATTTCACAGCATTCTCAATCAGATTGAGGAGCACCTGTCTCAAACGGTCGTAGTCGCCTGTAATCCTTTCCGGGATGTCAGGGTCAACAGATACTTTGATATCCAGGTTTTTCTCCAAAATCTTCAAGAGCAGCACATCCAGCACTTCCGCAATGCAGTCCCTAATCCGAAAAGGCTCGTTCACGGCATAGGCGCGGCCCGATTCAATCTTGGAGAAATCCAGAATATCGTTAACGATTCGGAGCAGGGATTCCCCGCTTTTGCGGATCGCATCCAAATACTCCGTCTGCTCGTGATCCAGATTCGTCTCAGACAGCAGTTCCGTCATGCCAAGCACGCCATTCATCGGAGTTCGTATCTCATGGTTCATCATGGCAATAAATTCATTCTTGATCTTACTCATTTGTTCAGCCGCTTCCTTCTCGATCAGAAGCTGCTTTTGCTCGTTAAGAAGCTGGCTCTGGACCGAGAGAGAAGGAAAAGTCCCTTCAAACGCTTGAGAACTCTTATACAGAGGAGAAACGATGAATTCCCTGTCAGTCATCAAATATTCATGCGTCTTTAGCAGAACATTTTGCAGCGATGCGGAGATTTCCCGTGCGTTATAGGCACAGACGGACATAAGACCGTTGCCGTTTACGGAGCCGTCAGCCTTTCTTTCAAATTCCTCAAGCGTAATGTGAATGTTGTCCCGCTCTTTCTCATTACACTGGACATGAGCCCAGGTTCTGACCAGGATCTGCCGGTCCAGGAAAGGCTTCAGAATTCTCTCAAAATGATTAATAATGCTATCGCAATGGAAATCGCCGTATTGACGGTAAAATTCAAAATTATCGACATAATGAACATCCTCCAACTGCTCGGCGGACAGCACCTCTTCAAGCCTGCCAAGCAGCCTGCGGTACGTAACCACATTGTCAATGAACAAGATCTGGTATCCTTGATGAATACCGGCCGTAACATAGGACACTGCATTGTCGATATAGCTGTCGCAGTCATCGTACGTGTATAAAATATGCCCTGCCTTAGCAATCTCAGTGATCGGATTTAACGGTACCGGCGCAGGTCTCTCTCCATCCATAATCAAGCACTCCTCCACTTCTTTCCGGGCTACCCTATCCTGCTGCGTCCAATAGCTAATATAGATCTATTTTTTATCCATGAGTCTCCCGGTGAAACCCTAAATTCTTTTACCCGTTTCCCTTTACTGCCAACCAATTCAGCTATTTAAAAATCTAAGAATTATTAGCCCCCAGCACAAAAAAAGCCTCTTCCTATATCGGGGCCGCTTGGGCCGCATTAATCATTAGGAAGGGCTGAACTGTATTCCTATTTTCATATAAGGGTTATACTACAAAGGTCACAAAACAGACACAGGCCCTGAGCCTGTGTCTATTATTTTCTCTATTATTACTGGAGCTTGACTCTCTAGCACTGAACTTGTTCTGCTTGAACGCTTGCTTCATTAACAGGCCGAATATCCCGGATAAAAATAATCAGAGTCAGCGCAAATCCGAACAAAGCGACCCCAGCGTTCAGCAGAAAGATCCCCCCGATGTTAACTCTGGAGATGGCCGCCGCCGCAAGCGGAATGGTAAAAATGGCGACTCCCTCTGCAATCGTGTAGAGGCTCGTTACCAGACCTTTCCCCCGCGAAGATTTCTCCGCCAGCAGCGTAAGTCCGAGCTGGATCAGACCGCCGCTAGAGAAATAACCCAACAGCACGGCCCCTGCCGTGCAGACCACCGGCACCGGGAACGCCCAAATCACCAGGGAAACGACCGCTGTCATAACCGTATAGATCATCATAAAATAGATCGACTTAATGCCCCTGTTTCCCAGCGTAAAGGTGACTAACACACAACAGATCGCGCCAAGACTTCCGTAGCTAACCAGAAGCCGCGATGAGCCTTCGCTCATATGCACAACCTCCGAGCCGTACTTGGCAATCCATTGCCCCAGGATGTAGAGCAAGGTTTGCGCAACGAATCCGAACAATATCAGGCAAATTTCATTCATGCTGAAATGAAAGGTTCTTGCCTTTTGCGGCCTCGATTCTTCACTTGCCTGAGAAACGTCCGCCATAGGCGGGAACGTGCGGGTAAGGACGAATACCAGATTGGCGCAGAGAACCGCAATTAGAAAAATAAAGCTCCATCCAAACCATAAATCCCGCAGTATCAAAAATCCGATGAGATAAGGCAGCACAAACTGTCCGCCTTGGATAAAGGCTTTTATGATGATATTCGCGGGCGCGGACTTCTTGGGAAAGGCCTCCATCAATGCCGGATACGTCCCTGTATCCAGGAAGGAATTTGCCACACCGGCGGATATGCCGAAGATATAAGCAACCGCGACATTCGGGCTGATCAGAATACCGGCCAAGAATAATACATAAAAAAAGATTCCCAGCACTACCGAAGGCTTCCGCCCGAACCGGTCGGACAGCTTGCCCGAAAAAAAGACGGCGACCAGTTTCCCGATGCCCAAAGAAGAAACGACCGCAGCGGCACCGGCATTATCCGTATTCCACTGCCTGGATAAGAAATCGATATTTTGAGCAATAATGATCAATGCCATGCCGTGAACGAAATAGTTAATGTACAATCCCAAAGATGCTGACAAATATTTGTTCTTCATGCTCTCCCTCCATTGCGCTCGGTTGTGCACCGCCCTGCAAGCATTACGATTACAAAATCCCCTTGGCTTTTGACAGAGGTTCTTGTGTTCTTTTTCACAAGGCATGCCGCACCGGTTGTTTAGGAGAATATGAATGAGTCATGTTGCAGAATTTACATTGAGAATATTTTCACATTGAAATATCTTCTCTCTTTATTGTAGTAAGCGGGTTTGATAAAAACAAATTGAATATACCTTAATTATTTATAAATTTTATCAATAATTCTCTATTGTGACTAGCCCTTATTCTCCTCTTTTTTAAATCTCATTCCTGCCCAGCGCCTCGATTACTCTGTCGCACCACTCGATACAGCTCTCTTCATTCCGGATTCCCATCTCAATGCTCTGCGGCTTTCCGAGACTTTCTCGTGAAGCCTGAAACGGCTATGCCGTCTTTTGGAACGGCACCCGTTGCTCGAAGACATAGAGATCCGTTCATTATAAACAAAGCCTTTCGGGAAGCGGAGCATGATGAACTCATATCCGCACACCAAAGGCTTTTTTCGCTTATGTGTCCTATTGATGTCATTATCAAATCTAATTGCATTTCATCTGATTGTGTGCTACATTTCCACTATTCGGAATTTCGATTATAATCGAACTTCAAAATCATATTCTTGATTTTTACTGGGGGATCATTTGATGAAGAAAGGGATCATTTACGCCGTCTTGGCCTATTTATCATGGGGGTTCCTGCCTCTATATTGGCGCCTGTTTACAGCGATGCCCGCTTGGGAAATTTTGGCGCAGCGGATTACCTGGTCTTTTGTATTCGTGGCGGTTCTCGTTACGGTGTCCAAACAGTGGAAACGGCTAAAGCGTGTTGGGTCAAGCCGAAGAAGCGCGGCCGCCATTGTTCTCTGCTCCATTTTTATCAGCCTCAACTGGTTTCTCTTCATTTGGGCCGTTAACAACAATCATGTGATCGAAACGAGCCTGGGGTACTATATGAACCCGTTGATCAGCGTATTGTTCGCCGTCATTTTCCTGAAAGAACGGCTGTCGCCGGGGCAATGGCTGTCCCTCTTTCTGGCAGGTGCCGGCGTTCTGATTATGGCTGTTCAATACGGGCATATTCCGTGGGTGGCCATTTCTTTAGCGGTTACTTTTGCCCTATACGGTCTTGCCAAAAAGATAGCGAAGCTGGATGTTCTGCTTGGTCTGACCGGAGAAACGATTATTGCGCTTCCCGTAGCTCTCGGCTACCTGTTCTACATACAATCGCAGGGAACGGGAATCTTCACTTCTTTACCGCTATTCTCGATCCTGCTTCTCATGCTTTCAGGTGTAGCGACAGCGATGCCTTTATTCTGGTTCGCCAAGTCCATGCAGCTGCTTCCGCTTTCACTCGTCGGGTTTATCCAATATATCGCGCCGACTACGAGTCTGCTGCTTGCCATTTTCTTATTTAACGAACCGTTCACGGAAGGGAATTTAATCAGCTTTTCATTCATCTGGCTGGCCCTGATTATTTATTCCTTCGTTACGTTCAAGAAGTCCAAAGTGAAGGTCGTACCGGTCAGTCAGGCAGATGCTCTTTGACCCTTGCACGGGTGACGGAAATTCGGAAGGAAATATACGAAGGAGGCTTTTGATATGAAAATGCCCCATCATCCGGACCGCCAGGATATTCAGTTGTCCTCTGTGCTTTACGCCCTAAGCGACCCCATCCGATTATATCTGGTTGATGTGATCCATAAATCAGGCGAGCGGAGATGCGGGGATATTGCTGTTCCCGTTGTCAAATCCACCCTCTCCCATCATTACCGGACTCTGCGGGAGGCAGGCATTCTTCACGTTCGCGTACAAGGCACACAGCGCTTCTCCAGCATCCGCACGGAGGATTTGGAAGTCCGTTTCCCGGGACTGCTTGGATCGATATTGGATGCCTATCACGCCTCAGGGGAATCTGAGCGGTTAACCGAGCCGGGCTGATTTCCATGCATTCATCGTGCATTCATCGTGCATTCATCGTGCAAAAGAGGGGGTACCATATGCCATGGAAATGGCTGCCGGGACGATTTTTTTTGAGGGGGAATTTAGGCAGGTGTACAGGGTAATGTATTTCCGATCCCTGGGGCATGATGGAGCAAAGTAGGCAAAAAACCTGAGATTGTGCATCTTTTGGTCACCTGAGAACAGCCATTGTATAATATGCCTACGGAAATACAGGTTTTTCTCCGCACAGCCTCAAATTCAGTCAGCCCAGCCTCAAATCCCTGCATGTTAGCAGGAATTCCCTGTGAATAAGCGTTTTGGGTAAAAAAAGCTGCATCTTAGCTGTTTTGCAAGACGCTGAACTTAAATCATAACCAACCTAACCTCATCACTTGATGTTGAAGCGCCAAGGAGGCCGCACCTGCGCTCGCAGCAATACATATCAACACCCGGGCCGCCCCAAAAATCTTTTTCGAGTCTCCCGAATTCACTTTCTTACTCTATGAAAACGTTCTGATGAACAATCCGTCAGCGATTGCCCTGATTCCTAACCTGGTTCGATGGGAGGGCGGCAGACAGAATAACAGAAGCCGGCAAGTCTTTCAATAACCGAAAGACCTGCCGGCTTCTCCACTTATGGGACAACCCCTATATAGTCCATCCATCCATTCCTTGCCATCCCGTTCAGCTCTCCTTGCGGCTCATACCTGAAGCCGTACTATTCGGTTCACTCGAACCGAACCGCTGCCGGTAGCCGCATCTGCGGCACAGTTCCTCCACCGCTTCCCTGCGGGAGAAGCCGTAGAACAGATTGTTCGCCCGTTCTCCCTCCACGATCTCGGAGAACGGCGTCCGGTGGATATTGCCGAGATTAATGACGCCCTCTCCATCCAGACAGCAGGGCACCACCGTCCCGTCAACCAGTACGGCGGCCTGGCTGCGAAGGGCATGGCAGAACCCTTTACCATCGTCTTCGGGAGCGCTAAGACTGGGCCACTCAAACTCATGGTCCTGGTTCAGAAAGATCCGCTCGGCGATCTTCACGCTGCTGCCGGGAACGATCTTTTCCTCGATCTGGTAGTCCAGACCGAATGCCGACTCCAGTACGGACAGCGTCTCCCGGTTCCGGCTTCTTTGCTGATTCGTCAGATTGTCCGGGGTGAGATTCCACAGCCGGAAGGAGATGAAGACGCCCTGCGCCGCAGCTTCCTTGGCGAATCCAATAATATGCGCAAGATACCCTTCGCGGTCCTCGGAGCCCTCATGTCCGTCAAAGCTGTGCAGTGAGAAGTTCATCTGCCGCAGCGCCGGCTTCCCTCGCAGCTTGTCTCCCGCTTTGCGGATCAGCGTACCGTTGGTCGTAATGTTAACCTTGAAGCCTTTGTCATGAGCGGCATCCAGCAACTCATGGATTCTCGGATGCAGCAGCGGCTCGCCTTTGACATGAAGATAAATATGCGAGGTATGCGGCTTAATCTCATCCAGAATGACGCTGAACGTTTCCGTATCCATAAACTTTGCCTGCCGCGCCGTTTGCGGGCAAAAGCTGCAGGCCAGATTGCAGACGCTTGTAATCTCGATGTATACCTTTTTAAATGTCTTCAAGCTCCGCTCTCCGTTTCTCTTACCATTGATCCGCGGTGTATCTCAGCCCGATCTGCCGCCGCGCTTCCTCCATAATTTCCGCCGCCGCCAGCGAGCAGGCATGCGAATTGACGGAGCTATCGCGTTCCCCCGCCTTCAGCAGGCGGATAAATTCCTGAGCTTCGTAGTACATCGACTCGTAAGTCTGCGGCACAGTCAGTTCTTCAACGATTCCGTCTCTGTAGCGAATCTTAACCTCATACGGCTGACTGATTTTATCGATTATCATCGTGCCGTTCTCGCCCTGGATTTCCGCCGGCAGATAGGATTCGGTAATCTTGGAATATATAACGGTCGCATCCATATCGTCGTAACGCATGACGATGCTGCCCTCGCCGTCAACGCCGGAGGACAGCATGACGCCAGTCGCCTTTACCGTATCCGGCTTACCGAACAGTACCACCATGGGATAAAGACAATAAATGCCGAGATCCATTAGAGAACCGTTGGAATATATTGGATTGAAGGCATTCAGCACCTTACCCTGCAGGAAGGCGTCATACCTGGAGGAATACTGACAGTAGCTGGCGAAATAGCGCCGGACCCGGCCGATTTTATATAGATTCTCTTTGATCATTCCGAAGTTCGGAACCAATGTCGATTTCATCGCTTCCATAAACAGCACATTATTGCGCCGCGCAGCCTCGGTTACGCGTCTCAGCTCCGCCGCGTTGGACGCGGCGGGCTTCTCGCACAGCACATGCTTGCCGTGGCTAATGCAGATCAGCGCCTGTTCGGCATGCAGCGAATTAGGGCTTGCAATATAGACGGCATCGATCTCGTCGCTTGCCGCCATAACTTCCAGGTCGGTGTAGACGGAGGCCCCGGCATACTTCGCGGCGAACGCCTTGCCTTTCTCCTCGCTGCGGGAGTACACGGCCGTCAGCAGAAAATCTTCATTTTCCAGTCCCGACTCCAAGAACCGGTCCGTAATCCAGTTGGTTCCCACTACGCCAAATCGAATAGTCATACAGCTATCTCTCCCTTTAAAGGCTGTCTCATCATCGATCCCTATCCGATTTCTGCCGAAAGCGTATAGAAGGTCTCAAGCTGGCTTGCGATCTCCGCCTTGTCATGCTCGGTCACGGTCATATGCTGCGGGAGCGCCGACAGACCGGCAATCTCCGCTGGGAATTCCTGTTTGATCTTCAGCAGGGAAATCGCTTCGTCGAATTTGGCCGGATGCGCCGTCGCGAACGTAATGCCGATCTCGCCCGGCCCGTTATATTCTTCATAAGCGGCAATACCGCAGGCGGTATGCGGGTCCAGCAAATAGCCAGATTCCTGCTGGTATTTGCCGATTATGTTCAGACACTCTTCATTTTTCACGCCGAGCGCGGCAAATTCGGACTGCACCTGCTCAAGCAGCGCCGGATCGACCGTAATGGCTCCTTCGCGCTGAAGCTTGGCCATATAATCCGACACCTTCGCGGAGTCCTCGCCAAGCAGATAATACAGATAACGTTCGAAGTTGCTGGCCACCTGGATGTCCATCGAAGGGCTGTACGTGCTTTTGAAATCGCCGGGCTTGTACTCTCCGGTCTTGACGAAGCGCTCCAGAATATTGTTCTCGTTCGTGGCAATGATCAGCTTGCCGAGAGGCAGCCCCATTTTTTTGGCGAGGTAGCCGGAGAAGATATTCCCAAAGTTGCCGGATGGTACACTGATGTTGACCGTCTTGCCTTGCGCCGCCTGCGGCAGATGCAGGTAAGCGTAGAAATAATAGACCGTCTGCGCCAAAATCCGCACAAAGTTGATCGAGTTGATCGCGCGCAAGTGATACCGGCTCTTAAAGTCCAGATCGGCGAACAGCTCCTTGATGATCTTCTGGCAGTCGTCGAAATTGCCCTTGACCGACAGGTTGAGCACGTTCGCGTCATCCACCGTCGTCATTTGCAGCTCCTGCACCTTGCTGACTTTATTATGCGGATGCAGAATACAGATCTTGATGCCTTCCTTGCCGCGCACGCCCGCAATGGCCGCTGCACCGGTATCGCCGGAGGTTGCGCCGAGAATATGAATAATTTCGCCGCGAACTCTGGAAATATAAGAGTACAGCTCGCCCATGAACTGCAGCGCGACGTCCTTGAACGCAAAGGTCGGCCCGTGGAACAGCTCCAGCACATACTGGGAATCATTGATTTCTTTAAGCGGCGTCACTTCCGGATGGCGGAAAGAAGCATAGCTCCGCTCAACCAATTCCTTCAGGTCCCCGTCCGGGATTTCACCGTTTGTATAATAGGAGAAGATTTTCAGGAACAGCTCCTGAAAGCTCAAAGACCGCCATTCCTCCAGCGTCTGTGCGGATACGGAGGGAATGACATCCGGAATCATCAATCCGCCGTCATCAGCCAGACCCATCAAGACCGTATCAATAAAACCTTTCGGTTCGACATTGCCTCTTGTACTAATATATTTCATTTTCTACTCAGCCCCCTGAATATTTCGCGCTTTCGAATTCATCCTATATATTAACACGTTTATGTGTTAAAGTCCGTTGTATTCTGCATGCTTTCGCCAGTTTTCAGCCAATTTTCGCAATTCCTTCGCTAGTGGGCCGGATTCTGCAATTCTTTCCAGACCGTCTTGTTGCTGTATTTCTTCTCTTCGCTGATGTCCAGGCCGAACCAGTCCGGCGGTGAGAAGCTTTGGGCTTCCTCCAGGGAATGAAATTCAACCTCGACGACCGACAGCTTCAGCTGATCATAGATGTCAATTTCCACCGTTATGCCATTCCATTCACCGGTAATGCGTTCCTTGATCAGCGGCACAGCCCGGACGGCGCGGATCATTTGTTCGTATAAGCCCTGTGAGATTTCATATTCGATCTCCTCGCGGCTGATGCCGAGGCCGTTCTTGAACGTATGGGTGTAATGCAGCTCGCCGGAACTAAGGTCTTCAAGCTTGCGTACACGCAGCTCCTGCGGCCCGTCAATCGCCAAATAAGTCTGTTCGATGCGCTGCCGGCTGTGAATGCTCAGCTTCCCCTCTTGAACAAGCTGCTGCGGAAACTCAGGAAGCAGGAATTTGCGCTCGATTTCCATTGCCATCTATAATTTCTCTCCTTTTAACGAATGTCAGGTTAGTAAATTGTAAAATGACGCTGAAAGGAAGTCAATCCGGGAACAATTTGTTAAAATAGAGTAATCGGTGCGAGAAATCGTATCAGTCTAAGTGTATACGGAGGCAACTTTTGTGGATTATATCATTCTGGACATTGAATTCAACGGCCGCAAGTTTGCCAGCGAGCATCCGATGGAGGTTATCGAGATCGGCGCCGTGCGGCTGGATGCCTCGCTGCGTCCCGTCGACGAGTTTACTTCGCTGATCAGACCCGTCTATTTTGCCACTCTAAATTCGTTTATTAAGAAAAAAACGGGCATCCCGCAGGAAGAAATCGACATTGCCCCCCGCTTTCCCAAAGTCATTTCCGCCTTTCGGCGCTGGCTGGACCAAAGCCCGGACGGCGTGCTGCTGCTGACTTGGGGCGGGGAGGATATGAAGCGCATTGTCCAGGATACCCGCATGCATAAGATGGACGACACCTACTGGATGAAGACGCCTTACTACGATCTGCTGAAAGGTCTCCTGCGCGCCCGGGGACTGAAGAATGATATCAGCGTGGAAGGCGCTATGGAGCTTCTGGGCCTTGAATCCGCCGGTTCCGCCCACCGAGCGCTCGGTGATGCGCGCATGACGTCGGACATTTTCCGCGCACTCTTCGGCGAGCTTGATCTGGATCAGGTGAAATATTACAAAGACACCTTCTCCAACGCCCGGGAGCGCAAGACGGTCAAGATCGCGATCAAAGCGATACTGTCACAAAAAATCATCCCTACCTGGGAACTGGTTATGGAGCATTATTTTGCCGGAAAAATTCCACTCGACGACCCGCGAAAGGTTGAAGAGCTTCAGCGCTATTTTGCAACGGAGCTAGAGAAGATGCCCGCCCCCAGCGCTTTCCCTGCCCGCCCTGCTCCGGCGAATCCGAACACCGAAGGCTGATGAGAGAACCGTCTCCCCTTCCGGCATAACCCTTGCTTCGGCAAGGGTTTTTCTGCTGGCAATAAAACGTTTGACATTAACGCAGCGTAAAGGTGTACATTGAGCTTGTGAGGAGGTGCCACCCACGGAATACACAGTGCAAAAGCTCGCATTACTTGCGGGAATCAGCGCGCGCACGCTGCGTTATTACGATGAGTTCGGGATTTTGAGACCGGCCCGAATTAACTCCTCCGGCTACCGCATTTATGGCCGGCCCGAGGTCGATCTGCTGCAGCAGATTTTATTTTACCGCGAGCTGGGCCTCAGTCTGGAGAACATCAAGGCAATCGTGACCTCGCCCTCGTTCGACGGAACGAAAGCGCTGAAGGAGCATCATGGCAAGCTGCTGGAGAAAAGAAAACAGCTCGACCTGCTGATCTCGAATGTAGAGAAGACGCTGGCCGGCAAGGAAGGAAGGATTACAATGAGCGATACCGAGAAATTTGCAGGCTTCAAGCAAAAGCTGATTGACGATAACGAGCAGGCCTATGGCAAGGAAGTGCGCGAGAAATACGGCGACGAAGCCGTTGACCGGTCCAATAAACAGCTTCTCAACATGACGGAGGAACAATTCAAGGCCATTCAACAGGTGGAACAGGAGATGTTCGCTTCACTTGCGGAAGGCATGAAGACCGGCGATCCCGCCAGCGAACCGGCGCAGCATGCTGCCGATCTTCACCGGCAGTGGCTGACGTCGCACTGGGGCACATATTCCCCGGAAGCCCATGCGGGAATCACGCAGATGTACGTCGACGACGAACGCTTCACCGCTTACTATGATAAGCATACACCCGGTCTTGCTCTTTTCCTCAGAGACGCCGTACTCATCTACACAGCAAAGCGAAACTAAATGATTCCACCGTGCATGAGAGGTACAGGGGCGCCCCTGTGCCTCTCTTTTTCAGTGACCGGTTGGTGAACAAATTCACATTATCTTGCTGTAAGTTTCTGTGGACCTTATAATGAATTTATTCATTTAAAGCGGCAGTTAGTTTATGTAAAAATTATCAGCTTCCATGCAGTAAGGAGTGGAATGAATGGGCTTGCAAATTAACAATGATATACCTTTACGGGAAAAGAATATTGTGCTTATCGGCTTTATGGGCGTCGGCAAAACGACAATCGGACGACAGCTCTCCGACAAGCTGTACCGCGATTTTATCGATATAGATCAGGAAATCGAGAAGCTTCACGGCATGCCGGTATCAAAGATCTTTGAATCGATGGGTGAGAAAGCCTTCAGACAGATGGAAAAAGAATTCATTACCAAGCTGTGCACCACCACCCGGCTGAAGATTATTTCTCTGGGCGGGGGTTCCTTTCTCCAAGAGGAAATCAAGCAGGTCTGCCTGGCCAACTCCATCGTCTTCTATCTCGATTTAAGCTGGGATTCCTGGAAAGACCGGCTGCAGCTCATTATGGACAGCCGCCCGGTGCTGCAGAACAAGACGCTGGAGGAGATTGAGCAGCTGTTCTACAGCCGGCAGGCCATTTACGAAACCAATAATTCCAAAGTCTCTACCGACTCGCTTGACCCCGAAGAAATAGCGGACCACATTATCGATACGCTCAAGCTCGGCTGGGAGCTGTATAGCTAGCGGCGGTTGTCTGAGAAAATACAAGAACCCATTACCTTATTAACGGATAATGGGTTCTTTTCATGTGTAAGGATTCCCGTCCTGCCGGATTAAAGGCTGCGATGCACCAGTTCCAGAGCAGTACGCAGCTCGGACACCGGAATCTGCCCTGGCGCCGACGCCTTTTTCGCCGATCCGAAGGTTAGAGCGGAGCCGAATACCTCTCCGGCAATCCGGCTGATCATGCCTTTTCCCGCCATCGACATCGTTATAACCGGGCAATCCGGGTATTTTTCCTTCATTGTATAAGTTGCTTCAATCAGAGTTAGCACATCCCCGGCGTCAGCCGGCATCAATGCGATCTTAGGCAAATCTCCGCCAAGCTCCCGAGCCTTTTCCAGGCGCGAAACAATCTCCGCTTTAGGCGGCGTCTTATGGAAATCATGATTGGAAATAATGACGTAGGCGCCCTGCTGATGCGCATAATCAACCAGCGGTTTTACGGTATCGTCACCGGTAAACAGCTCGACGTCGATAATATCGGCCAGACCCGTAGCAGCGGCCGCCCGGTTCAGTTCCGCATAATATTCTGTGGTAATCTCTTTTTCCCCGCCTTCTTTGGCGCTTCGGAATGTAAAGACGAGCGGGAGGTCCGGAATTATATTGCGGATATCGGCAAGGGCAGCTTTGACCGCTTCAATATTTTCAACCTGATCGAAGAAATCTACCCGCCATTCCACCACATCGAGATCCAGTGATTTTAGCGCTTCGGCTTCTTCTTTCAACTCCGCTGTTGTTGCTCCGACCATCGGAACGCAAATCTTCGGCATTCCCTCACCGATGGTGACTTGTTTAACCTTAACCGTGCTGGTCATTGACTTCACTCCTTACTCATTCTCATAACACTTAAGCTTGAACCCCAGCAGAAACCGGATTAATAACTCTACGGTACCGCATATTTACGATTATAGCCAGCAGGACGCCGACGAATGTAACGATTGCATCAAACAGGATGATATTGCTGATACTCGTCTTAGACAAAATACCGGTAATCACCGGGATGGAGAACGTAGCCAGACTGGATGCCGTATAGACGATACCTGTAATTTTCCCCTTGCTGCTTGGAAACAGTTCGGACATCGTAGTCAACGCCAGCTGAAGCACCCCGCCCGCAGCCGAGAACCCGATCACAAAGGCAGAAATAACGCAGACAAGCGGAGTTCTTACCTGCCAGAGCACCAGCAGCGCCACAAAAGAAATGAACGGATACAGCAGCACGAAAGTCACGGGACGAACCAGGCTTTTGACAAGATAAGACGTGACGAATACTGCCAGAAGTGATCCGATACTGTAATAACTGATTAATTGAAGCGACGACGTCTTGGACATCTGTACGACCTGTTCGCCGTATTTGGGAAGCCAGACGGAAATCAGATAAAAAGTAGCTGTTGCGGTATACCCGATTAGAATCAGGCAGATTCCCTCAATCCAAAAATTCGGTTTGTTTCTGAATTTGCTGTCGCTGCTGCTTTCAGATGAGGCTGCCGAAGCCGCCTGGACTTTATGATCCGGGAACTTAAGACGAGATAGCACCAGCCCGTTCACGATAAAGATCACGATGCACAGCAGGAACGAATATCCGTAATATAGATCATTAGAGATCAGCATGCTGATAATCAGCGGCAGCGCGAACTGTCCGGCGGAAATGAAAGCCTTAATGATAACATTGGCTGTACCCGGCGTTTCTGGAAAGGATTCCATCAGAGCAGGGTATGTTCCGGAATCCAATATCGAGTTAGCCATCCCCGCGAGCAAGGCGAAAATAAAGGCGACGGACACATTGGGAGCTATCAAAATACCGGCGAAGAACAGCGCGTAAATCGCCATTCCGGTAAACACGAACGGCTTCCGTCCGAATTTATCGGACAACACGCCGGATACAAAGAGCACAAGCAGCCGGCCAATGCCGAGCGCCGAAATGACATAAGCAACGCCGGTAGTGTCCGTATGAAGCTGTTTGGTTAAGTAATCCATATTCTGCGCCATAATAATGGCGCCCATCCCATGCACAAAGTAGTTGATATACAGAGAAATTGCTGTCGGCATATATTTATTTTTCATCCGAGTTCCATCCATTCTTATTTCCACATAAGGAATTTATAAATAGTTACTTTTTTCACTGCGAACCAATTAAGCCTGAAGCTCTAAAACAGCAGCTCTTTGATATAGCCGACAGGCATTTCTTTGCCCGTCCAGATTTCGAAGGCTCTGGCTCCCTGCCACAGCATCATGCCCAGACCGTTGATTGTGCGGCAGCCTCTGGCTTCGGCCATTTCGAGCAGTTTGGTCTTCTTCGGAATATACACGACGTCGGATACCACCAAATCCGGACGCAGCATTGAAGGATCGGAAATGAGGCATTGATCTTCAAGCGGCTTCATCCCTACGCCTGTAGCGTTGGTAAAAATGACGCTGTCCGCAATTTCCCGCCGGAGCGCTTCCTGATCGTCAACATCGAACAGCTGCACTTTACAGTCGGTCTTGGAGCGGATTTTCTCCACGGTCGCTTCGGCGCGGGGATAGAACTTATCCTTCTTATTGAAGATGGATATCTCCTTTACTCCATCAAGAGCGGCTTGAATACAGATCGCTGTAGCAGCTCCGCCGCCGCCGGCAATCGTCATCTTCTCGCCGATTACATTAATGCCTTCCTCCTTAAGCGCGCGCATGTATCCTGTGCCGTCCGTGATATGGCCGGTCAGAACACCGTCCTCGTTAACAACAGTGTTCACCGAGCCCGCCAGCTCAGCGGCTGGAGACAGCTTGTCGAGATAGTCCAGCACCAGCGATTTATTCGGCATGGTAACGTTAAAGCCGCGAAGACCCAGTGCCCGGAAGCCCTTGATGACATCAGGCAGCTGTTCGTTGCCGACGCCAAAGGCCATATATGCGTAGTCAAGTCCAAGTTTAGCAAAAGCTTCGTTGTGCATAGTTGGGGACAAGCTGTGGGCAATCGGAGTTCCCAGCAAACCTATAAGCTGTGTATAACCTGTAATGCGCTCTGCCATCTTTTTAATACTTCCCTTCGTTGTCAATTGATCTATTGTCAAGGAGTGTTCTCTCCTTAAATAGCGCTGCGGATTACAATGCGCCGATTTTTTCCAAGGTCGAAATAATATTGCGTCCTTCGCGGATGCCATCGAGAATTTTACGGGTTCTGAAGCTGTCGCCGATATTTACAACCTCGACATTCCGCTGCAGAAAATGACTCTGCAGTTCCGCAAGACCGGGATTCTCCGGTTTCATGCCCAGGCAGACAAAGCCGTAGTCAAACGCAAAATTTTTGTCCTCGCCCTCATAATTGACTTTGAAATGATCTCCCGCCACTTCCACCAGGGCAGTATGCGTATGGACGGATACATTCTTGTCCTTGATCATCTGCATCATGGACAGCTTGGTGATCAGGTCCAGGTCTCTGCCAAGCTCCGGCAGACGTTCGACGATCGTAACCTCGGCTTTGCGTTCCGCGAAAAATTCCACAACGTCCAGGCCAACGGCTCCGCCGCCGATAACGACAATTTTTTTGCCTTCCAGATCCATAGCTGAGAATTCATCGACGCGGCGCAGCAGGCCGAAGATGGAGAGAATGTTCTCGCCTTCCTTGTCGATATGTCCAAGCAGTCCGGCAATCGGCGGCAGGAGGGGCTTCGAACCGGTAGCATTAATAATAACATCCGGCTTGAAGTTTTCAATAAGCTGCGCGTCGGCTTTCGTGTTGGTGAAGGTAATCAGATTTTTCAGCTGTTGGCTTCTCTTTTCCAGATAATTCGGGAAATCAACGATTCTTTTCTTATCCGGGAGCTTGGCGATTTCACGTGCAAGCCCGCCTACACGCGGTCTTTGCTCGAACAGGAATGTGGTGCAGCCCACCTCGGCAGCCGTGCAGGCCGCTTCAAGGCCAGCGGTGCCGCCGCCGATGACGACAACATTGGTCTGGCGGATTACCTTATGTTCTTTGTAATCCTCGCCGTGAATGACTTCAGGATTGATTGTGCAGCGGATCGGACGGTTCAGCGCGATCCGGTGTCCGGCGCAGCCAATGTTGCAGGAGATGCACTTGCGAATCATTTCTTCATGTCCGGTCTGCACCTTGCCCACCCAATCCGGGTCGGCGATCAGTCCGCGGCCGATACCAATCAGGTCCGCGCCGCCGTCTGCAAGCGTCTTCTCCAGTACGGCCGGATCGCGGAAGTTGCCGGTGGCAATGGTCGGCTTGCCGAATTTGTCTCTGACCGCTTTGGACAGATAGGCGCGCCAGCCGTCCGGCAGATTCATTTGGTCGATCTGATATTGCAGGGAATCGTTCAGCGCCGCAGAAACGTTGAAGATATCGACTTCATCATTCAAGAACTCGAGAATTTGCAGCGTATCTTCCAGTGTATTGCCGCCTTGGATAAACTCGTCCGCGCTGAAGCGCATCATGATCGGGAAGAAAGGCCCTACTTCCTTTCTGATCCGGTCGATAACCATTCGCGCAAATCTCGCTCTGTTCTCAAAGCTTCCGCCGAACTCGTCAGTCCGCTTGTTATAGACCGGCGACAGAAATTGGCAGAGAAGATACGAATGTCCGGCATGGATTTCAATCGCGTCGAAGCCCGCTGCGACCACACGTTTCGCCGCTTTGCCGTATTGCTCGACGATACCCTGAATTTCGTCCTTCTCCAGCGGGCGGGGAACCGCTCCCCCTGTCTTCGAAGGTATGTTGGAAGAAGATACCGGCTGGCCGCCAATCCGTTCAGGCACTGCGGAAGCCCCGGCATGGTTGATTTGCAGCGCGACGCAGGCGCCGTACTTGTGCAGCTTCTCGGTCAATCTGTACATGCCCGGAATGTAGCGGTCGTGGTCGATGCGGATCTGCGTCGTTCCATTGGAGCCCATCGGGAACTGAAGACATGCATTTTCCACAATAATGAGTCCAACGCCGCCTTTTGCCCGACGCTCATAATATTTCATATGATCCTCGGTAAACTCACCGTTCGGATCACCGTAGTTCGTACCCATCGGCGGCATTACAATGCGATTCTTTATCGTCATGCTTTTAACGGTCAGCGGCGAAAAAAGATGTTGATACATGTTGTCCCCTCCATAATAATAAGCTTATACGCACAAGTGAAAATCTTCACATGCCTATTATAGAGGACGTGTTATTATAAATCTAATTCATATTTTAAGCTTTTTCCATAGAATTTATCTATATATAAAGGGGTGTACGACATGAACTTACGGCATCTGCAGTATTTCCGGGTAATTGCCGAAACGGAACATATCACACAGGCGGCAATCAAATTATCCATTACCCAGCCAAGCCTCAGCCATGCCATATCGGAGCTTGAGAAGGAACTGGGAACCTATCTTTTTGAGAAGCAGGGACGGAATATCCGGCTAACCAAGTACGGCAAGCTCTTCCTTAGCTATGTTAACCGCGCTCTGGACGAATTGGAGAAAGGCGAGAAGAAGGTCCGCGAGCTGACCAGCCCATCCAGCGGGGTGATCGATCTTGCTTTTATCTACACGCTTGGCGCTCATTTCGTACCCGCCCTGGTGCAGTCTTTTTCCTTGCTGGATGACCATAAGAAAATGTCCTTCACTTTCCATCAGGGAAATACGAAAAATATCATACAAGGCTTAAAGGACGACCATTACGACATCGCCTTCTGCTCTTATATGGAACATGAACCCGAAATCGAGTTTATCCCAATGGCCGAGCAAGAACTGGTCGTCATCACGCCCAAGAATCATCCGTTATCTGAATTGGGCAGTATCGATCTTAAGGAGACGGCTTCCTATCCTATGGTTTATTTTAATCCAAAGAGCGGGCTGCGGCCGATCATCGACAGCTTGTTCGCCAAGGTGGGCGCAAGACCAAACATCGTATGCGAGATTGAAGAGGACACCGCCATGGCGGGTCTTGTATCGGTAGGATACGGCATAGCGGTGATGCCCCGTATATCCGCCCTTTCCCATTTTGATGTGGATGTTCTCAATATCAGCAACCCGTCATACGAACGCTTTATTTACGTCGCGAGCGTCCGCAACCGCTATTTATCTCCCGCCGCCACGGAGTTCCGGAATTTCGCCATCAATTATGGAAAGAAATTTTTTCTAAAAACGCATAAGCATGTCTAACCATAAAAGGCGGACCAAGGCTTACTCTTCGGTCCGTCATTTCATTTATGTGGAATCGGTTGCCCGGCTGGGGCCCCTGCTGACATCTCTTACAAAAACGTTGTTACACACGCGGTTTATTTATGTTAAAATATACCTGAAATCGTTTTCAACTCTAGCGATTCACGTTTTACTGAGTCAAACGTTTGCATCTACGATACAGCCGCAAGAATTCGCTGCAATTCAATCTAATCCGAAGATTAGGGAGGCTTATCCGCTTGAATGAGAAGAACTTACCGTCAGTCGCTTATTTCAGCATGGAGTACGGGCTGCATTCCGATTTCAAAATGTACGCCGGAGGGCTTGGAATTCTGGCAGGCGATTACATCAAGGGCGCCAAAGATATCAATGTCCCGATCATTCCCATCGGCCTGAAATGGAAGCAGGGCTATACCGACCAGAGGATCGACGCGAACGGCAATCCGTATGACTCCTACCACAATTATGTGTATGATTTTCTCGAAGATACCGGCGTAAATGTGACTGTCAAGATCCGCGGCCTAGACGTAATCTGCAAGGTTTGGAAGACGGAGCATTTTGGCAATAATCCGCTCTATCTGCTGGACACGGACATACCGGAGAATGCCGACGCATGGATTACAGGCCAGCTCTACGGCTGGTTCGGGGAAGAACGGATCGCTCAGGAAATCGTGCTCGGTATCGGCGGGGTAAAAGCCCTGCGGGCGCTGGAAATCCCGGTGGATGTGTATCATTTTAACGAAGGGCATGCCGCCCTGGCGGCGGTTGAACTGATCCGCGAAAAAATGGCCGGAGGCGCCACCTTTGAAGAAGCCTGGAAAGCGACCCGGCAGGAGGTTGTGTTCACCACGCATACCCCGATCAAAGAAGGCAACGAATCCCATCCGCTGAGCCGTCTGGAGTATATGGGTGCCTTCAACGGACTGACCCGCAGCCAGATGGAGCGTATTGGCGGAGAACCGTTCAACATGACCGTCGCCGGTCTGCGTCTCTCGCGCATTTCCAACGGGGTTGCCAAACTCCATGCCGAGACCGCGAACAAAATGTGGAAGGAAGTTCCCGGCCGCTCGCCGATCATTGCCATCACCAATGCGATTCATACGCCAACCTGGGTAGACGAACGCATCACCCGCGCCTACGAAGAGAACGGCGACCTGTGGAGTGCCCATGCGGAGATCAAAACCGAGCTGATTGGGTTTATCGAAGAACGTTCCGGCATTCGGCTGAATGAGGACAATCTATTGATAGGCTTCTCCCGCAGAGCCGCCCCTTATAAACGAAGCGATCTCCTCTTTTCGCGGCCCGACATTATCGAGCCCTACCTGGAATCGGGCAAAGTGCAAATCGTCTTCTCCGGCAAGGCGCATCCGCTGGACGACACCGGCAAAAAAATCGTCAGCAACCTGGTCGCCATGATGAAAAAGTATCCGAAAAGCGTCGTATTCCTGGAGAACTACGATATGACGATTGGCGCGATGCTGACCCGCGGCTCCGACGTGTGGCTTAACAATCCGCGCAGACCGCTTGAAGCGAGCGGAACATCCGGGATGAAGGCCGCCATGAACGGCGTGCTCAACTGCTCCATTCTGGACGGCTGGTGGCCTGAGGCCTGCATCGACGGCGAGAACGGCTGGCAGATCGGCGACGGCTTCGAGACGACTGACTTCGAGCTGCTGGACCGTCATGACAGCGATGCCCTGTACGACACCCTGCTGCAACGCGTGCTTCCCACTTATTACGACAACCGCGAGAAATGGACGCAAATGATGCGCAGAAGCATCGAGACGACTCGCACGGAATTCGCGACTAAGCGCATGCTGGAGGAGTACTACGCCAAAATGTATATTTCCTCCTGACTCCCCTCATCATACCCGTCCGAAACCCGTCCTAATCGGATGGGTTTTTTTATTGATCCTCAGGATACTTTCCGCCTTTTTCCGTCTTTCGCCGTCTGCCTCCCAACATTTTCGGCGTCTGCCTGCCAGTATTTCCGCCCTCTTCCCGCCCTATTTTAAAAACCTTTCAATTAAAATATTATTTAAAATATTGCTTTTTCCAAAAATACTATTTATCATGATACTTATACTAAATCTAAATTTAATCATATGAGGTGACATGTGTATGAGTTCAAACCATGACCGCTTAACGACCAGTTGGGGCGCTCCGGTAGGAGACAACCAAAATTCGCTTACCGCAGGCTCGCGAGGCCCGACCTTGATCCAAGACGTCCATCTGCTGGAAAAGCTGGCTCACTTCAACAGAGAGCGCATCCCGGAACGTGTCGTTCATGCCAAAGGCGCCGGAGCTCACGGATATTTTGAAGTCACTCAGGATCTTTCTCAATATACAAAGACAGCCTTCCTCTCCCACATTGGCAAACGCACGCCCATGTTCATCCGTTTCTCCACCGTTGCCGGCGAACTGGGTTCGGCCGATACCGTCCGCGATCCGCGCGGCTTTGCCGTCAAGTTCTACACCGAGGAAGGAAACTACGATCTTGTCGGCAATAACACTCCGGTCTTCTTCATCCGTGATGCGATCAAGTTCCCGGACTTTATCCATACGCAGAAGCGCCATCCTCAGACCCATCTGAAAAATCCGACAGCCGTCTGGGATTTCTGGTCCCTTTCGCCCGAGTCACTGCATCAGGTTACCATTCTGATGTCCGACCGCGGCATTCCGGCAACGCTGCGCCATATGCACGGCTTCGGCAGCCATACGTTCAAATGGGTCAACGCCGAAGGACAAGCCGTTTGGGTGAAATACCATTTTAAAACCGAGCAGGGTATTCAGAACATGGATGTCGATGTGGCAGCCAAAATCGCCGGAGAGCATCCGGATTACCATACGGAAGACTTATTCAACGCAATCGCCAACGGCGATTTCCCGGCATGGAAGCTGTACGTGCAGATTATGCCGATTGAAGACGCGGATACGTACCGCTTCGATCCGTACGATGTCACCAAAGTATGGTCGCAACAAGATTACCCGCTGATTGAGGTCGGCCGCATGGTTTTGGACCGCAATCCAGAGAACTATTTTGCCGAAGTGGAGCAGGCCACCTTCTCCCCGGGTTCCTTCGTTCCCGGCATCGAGGCTTCTCCCGACAAAATGCTGCAGGGCCGTCTGTTCGCCTATGCCGACGCCCACCGCTACCGGGTGGGACCGAACCATAATCAGCTCCCGATCAACCGTCCGCAGTGCCCGGTGCATAACCACCAACGAGACGGCGCGATGGCCTATGGCAGCAACGGCGGCGCCTCCGTATACTACGAACCGAACAGCTTCGGCGGACCGAAAGAGTCTCCGGAGCACAAGATTGCCCCATATGAAGTCTCCGGGCAGGCCGCCAGCGTCGCCTACGACCATGACGATCACTACACCCAGCCTGGCGATCTGTACCGCCTGCTGAGCGAAGACGAACGCGCCAGACTGGTGCGCAACATCGTCGATGCGATGAAGCCGGTGGAACAAGATGACATCAAGCTCCGCCAGATTGGCCATTTCTACAAAGCCGATCCCGAGTTCGGCACCCGAATTGCCGAAGGGCTCGGACTGTCAGCAGCGGCCGAGAACTAATATCCCCCATTTTTATTCTATGGAAAGCCCCGAACCGCCTGGTTCGGGGCTTTGTGCTGCTGTCTCAAAATGCTCAATGCTGACACATAATCAATTTGAAACTTTTGGAAATTATATGCGTCTAATTGTTGTGTCCGCTCTTTTAATGACAAACAAGCCAAGGATGGCGACATACGCTTTCAATACACATAAACCGCCGCAATTATAAGAAGCTGCCGTCCTTATAACCTGTTCTTCTGCATGCGGCTGCCGAGAACCGGATAAAGGAAATGCTCCTTCTCCCCCCCCCATATTCGTCTCCCTTCCCAATTTTTTATTCTGAACGGAGAAGCTTGGCGTAGTACGAGCCTGTCGTATACAGCGCGGCAACCGTGTTATGGCCCATAACACGGTCCTTCGTCACCAACGTTGTTACAGGGGCGTCCGAATATTTCATGAACAGCGAATCATGACCGACGCAAAGTCCGACCACCACATTCAGATCAGTTTGTTCCGCATTGAGGATCCTCGCCTGCATAAGCGGATTGCAGAGCGACTCATGGCCGCCTTTTCTTACTTTATCCTTTTCAGGGATGCCGATTTCGGTCTTATCCACGCCTCCGACTTTGCATATGACACTATAGAATTCTAATCCCCGGGCTTTCAAAATTTTCGCAAAAATCTTGCTTTCCTGAATCAATCCGGCGCAGGTTGCAATACCGATCTTCTTTGCGCCCAATTTTTTGGCAAATTCAATAATCTCCTCGACTCTGGTCAGCTTGCCGTAGAGTTGTCCCTCGACCTCCGCCGATGCCCGTGCGATTCTCGATACCAGCTCGTCCTTTTTATAAGCATCAAGGGCTTCCTCAAGGAACACCTCATCGGAATTCGTCGTGGGGCAGGCTTTCGGAAATTCCGCTTCCCTTGTTGTGCAGTTGTATACACCGCAGCTCGTGCATGAAAAACTATAATCCGCCATAATGTCCTCCTCCAGATTGCATCTTTGGTAAAGTGATCCCATCCTGCTCAGCAGCTAAAAAACAAAAAAGAGATCTTTAAATGTACGAACTACCGGCCGCCCTGACTGCTGAATATAAAAAAGGTTAAGAATACAAAGCGCAGCCGCAGCATGCCTTGTATCTCAACCTCTTTTCGTAAAGTCGGTTTTTATTTCAGTACTCCTCGTCCCGCCAGAAAGTCAGCGTTTGAGTGACCTCTAATCATCTAGATGGATCAATTATCACACTATTCACACTAACTTAGTATGACTTTAATGCTTAGCCTTATGATCGTCAATACAAGAAACGCAGCTCATAAATAAAATCACTTTAAATGTTACAAAAAAACATCAGGACGGACAGTTAGTTTCGGATTTATTCCTCTATGATTCCGAAGCCCGGGCTCCGCACGACACCGCTTCCGGCAGATGCTCCTTTAGCTCCTCGATAAATTTATGATAGGCGCTCGTCATGTACAGATCGCGCCGCCGTATAAAAACCGTCGGAACTTCCCGGTACCTCTCCGGAAAAGGGTAGCACCGGATGCCGTCCTTGACATTCAGCTTATTGTAATAAGATACAGGCAGCACTACAAAGCCGATCCCCGCCTTTACACAGCCCAGCAGCCCTTCCATTGTTCCGAACTGCATGACTTTGGCTAGACGGAAGCCTTCGTCCCTGAGCCACTCTTCCAACTGCATCCTGTACATGCAGTCTGGGTTCAAGATCAGCAGTGTCTTGTCCTTAATGGTTCGGAGCCCGCGAAAATCCATCGTTTCCGGTATGATCAGTCCCAAACGCTCGTTAATGATAAACTCCTGAATAATGTCCGGATGCTCGACCGGCCCGTCCACAAAGGCTCCGCTAACGGAATACTGCAGGACCGCATTGATGAGGTGATCCGTTGATCCGATTTCCAGATGGACTTCGACCTCAGGAAATTTGCCGCGATAGGCGGATAAAATAGAGGGCAAGCGTATGGCCGCCGTCGTATCGGAGCCAACCGTAATGGAGCCCTTGGGAATTGGTGAATCCAGAACCGCCTTTTCCGCCTCCTCCAGCAGATTTAAAATCTTCTCGGTATACGTCATAAGGGTCTGACCCGCCGAAGTAAGCGTAATCCCCCGGCTGTGCCGGTAAAAGAGTGGCGTCTTCAGCTCTTGCTCCAGCTGCTGAATTCTTGCCGTCACATTCGATTGTACATAGTTTAGACTTTGGGCCGCTTTTGAAATACTCCCTTCTTCGGCGACCGCCATAAACACCTTCAGAAGACCAATATCCATCCCGGCACGCTCCCTTCTTTTTAGCCATCAGCCACAGTGATGTCCTCCATCATTTCCCTTCATTATACATGATTCGCCTCGCCCATTATAATCGAGTTACAAAAGAAATCCATTTAGGAGGAGTGGAACCGATGGAAAATAAACATTGGCGTTTTAAAGTGCCCGGGGCATCAGACAGCAAAGAGATCATCATCGATACCAGGGAAATCAAGAGTGTGTATGACGTTCTGAAGAAGCTAAGAAGCGCGGAAGAAGCAGTCCCCCTTGAAAAAACAACGGCTCCCCGCCAGAAAACGAACCCAGAATCCCTCGGCAAAGCTGAAGCCGTATAAGAACTACTATGAATGCGGATCTGTATAGCAAAAAAAGACCTCTGCAGCGCAGAAGTCTTTTTGACGCAGTAAGCGGGTGATGGGAATCGAACCCACGCTATCAGCTTGGAAGGCTGAAGTTCTACCATTGAACTACACCCGCATAGGTGAAAATCGGGATGACACGATTCGAACATGCGACCCCCTGGTCCCAAACCAGGTGCTCTACCAAGCTGAGCTACATCCCGTTAATATAATGGCGCGCCCTGAGAGATTCGAACTCCCGACCTTTTGATTCGTAGTCAAACGCTCTATCCAGCTGAGCTAAGGGCGCAAAATATGGAGCGGACGACGGGAATCGAACCCGCGACCCTCGCCTTGGCAAGGCGATGCTCTACCGCTGAGCCACGTCCGCAAAAATATGGTGCGGTCGAGAGGACTCGAACCTCCACGGGGGGTTAGCCCACACGGACCTGAACCGTGCGCGTCTGCCAATTCCGCCACGACCGCAAAGATAAAACATGGTGAGCCATGAAGGACTCGAACCTTCGACACCCTGATTAAAAGTCAGGTGCTCTACCAACTGAGCTAATGGCTCGCGTAAGATGGGGTCCCCTAAAAGTACTCGGAGTCATCATCTAAGTTTAACTTCACTTTTTGGGGGTGAAGTGGCTGGGGATATAGGATTCGAACCTATGCATGACGGAGTCAAAGTCCGTTGCCTTACCGCTTGGCTAATCCCCAACAGTACAAATTAATCAATGGGGCGATCGATGGGACTTGAACCCACGAATGCCGGAGCCACAATCCGGTGCGTTAACCCCTTCGCCACGACCGCCATAATAAAATGATTCGGTTAATGGTTATACAAGAACAGATAAATCAAATGGCGGAACCGACGGGATTCGAACCCGCGATCTCCTGCGTGACAGGCAGGCATGTTAGGCCTCTACACCACGGTTCCACGAGGCACTTCTTTGATAAGAAGATTTGGTTGCGGGGGCAGGATTTGAACCTGCGACCTTCGGGTTATGAGCCCGACGAGCTACCGGGCTGCTCCACCCCGCGTCAGTACCTTATTCAAATGTTGCATATATGGTGGAGGCTGAGGGGATCGAACCCCCGACCCTCTGCTTGTAAGGCAGATGCTCTCCCAGCTGAGCTAAGCCTCCATATAGTTGGTGACCCGTAGGGGATTCGAACCCCTGTTACCTCCGTGAAAGGGAGGTGTCTTAACCCCTTGACCAACGGGCCATGCTATAAAGTATATCAATATCATCTCTTGCGGTAAACGAATCCAACGGAGAGAGAGGGATTCGAACCCTCGAGACGCTTTTGACGCCTACACGATTTCCAATCGTGCTCCTTCGGCCAACTCGGACACCTCTCCATGATATGTAAAGTACCCCGGAAAGCACTATAAACATTTCTGTCTATCTATGCTTTCCGGAAAGGTAACTCCCCGAACAGGACTCGAACCTGTGACAACTCGATTAACAGTCGAGTGCTCTACCAACTGAGCTATCAGGGACCATGGTGGGCCCTAGTGGACTCGAACCACCGACCTCACCCTTATCAGGGGTGCGCTCTAACCAGCTGAGCTAAGGGCCCTTTTAGGTAATATGTAAACGTCGCGGCAAAAAAAATACCACAACGAATATATGTGGTGTCCGCTTGGCAGCGTCCTACTCTCCCAGGACCCTTCGGTCCAAGTACCATCGGCGCTGGAGGGCTTAACGGTCGTGTTCGGGATGGGTACGCGTGGAACCCCTCCGCCATCGCCACCAAACGGGCATTTGTGAAACAAATGCTGCCGCGAAACATTCGGTCCTTCACCTTCCGGTGCGGATGAATGTTGCAGCGTTCTTCAGGCTTGATCGCCTGAAAACTGGATTCGAAACGAAACATTGCGTCTTCCCTATTCCGGGGTCCCCGCAAAGTACTCGGATTCAGCTTCGTCAGCCTCATCTTCACTTTGTGGGGTGAATTTGGATAAGCCCTCGACCGATTAGTATTGGTCAGCTCCACACGTTGCCGTGCTTCCACCTCCAACCTATCTACCTCGTCGTCTTCAAGGGGTCTTACATACTGGGAAATCTCATCTTGAGGGGGGCTTCACGCTTAGATGCTTTCAGCGCTTATCCCGTCCGTACGTAGCTACCCAGCCATGCTCCTGGCGGAACAACTGGTGCACCAGCGGTACGTCCATCCCGGTCCTCTCGTACTAAGGACAGCTCCTCTCAAATTTCCTACGCCCACGACAGATAGGGACCGAACTGTCTCACGACGTTCTGAACCCAGCTCGCGTACCGCTTTAATGGGCGAACAGCCCAACCCTTGGGACCTACTTCAGCCCCAGGATGCGATGAGCCGACATCGAGGTGCCAAACCTCCCCGTCGATGTGGACTCTTGGGGGAGATAAGCCTGTTATCCCCAGGGTAGCTTTTATCCGTTGAGCGATGGCCCTTCCATGCGGTACCACCGGATCACTAAGCCCGACTTTCGTCCCTGCTCGACTTGTAGGTCTCGCAGTCAAGCTCCCTTCTGCCTTTGCACTCTTCGAATGATTTCCAACCATTCTGAGGGAACCTTGGGACGCCTCCGTTACTCTTTAGGAGGCGACCGCCCCAGTCAAACTGCCCGCCTGACACGGTCCCCGTACCCGATGAGGGTACCAGGTTAGAACCTAGATACGATCAGGGTGGTATCCCAACGTCGCCTCCACCGAAGCTGGCGCTCCGGCTTCCAAGGCTCCCACCTATCCTGTACAGATCGTACCCAAGTTCAATATCAAGCTGCAGTAAAGCTCCATGGGGTCTTTCCGTCTTGTCGCGGGTAACCTGCATCTTCACAGGTATTAAAATTTCACCGGATCTCTCGTTGAGACAGCGCCCAAGTCGTTACGCCATTCGTGCGGGTCAGAATTTACCTGACAAGGAATTTCGCTACCTTAGGACCGTTATAGTTACGGCCGCCGTTTACTGGGGCTTCGGTTCACAGCTTCGGGTTACCCCTAACCGCTCCCCTTAACCTTCCAGCACCGGGCAGGCGTCAGCCCGTATACTTCGCCTTGCGGCTTCGCACAGACCTGTGTTTTTGCTAAACAGTCGCTTGGGCCTTTTCACTGCGGCCCCCTCGGGCTATTCACCCTACCGAGGCACCCCTTCTCCCGAAGTTACGGGGTCATTTTGCCGAGTTCCTTAACGAGAGTTCTTCCGCGCGCCTTAGAATTCTCTTCTCGCCTACCTGTGTCGGTTTGCGGTACGGGCACCTTCTCCTGGCTAGAGGCTTTTCTTGGCAGTGTGAGATCATGACCTTCGCTACTACAATTTTCGCTCCCCATCACAGCCCAGCCTTACGGTGTACGGATTTGCCTATACACCAGCCTCACTGCTTGGACGGACATCCATCAGTCCGCGTCACTACCCTCCTGCGTCCCCCCATTGCTCATAACGGATTATGGTGGTACAGGAATATCAACCTGTTGTCCTTCGACTACGCCTGTCGGCCTCGCCTTAGGTCCCGACTGACCCTGAGCGGACGAGCCTTCCTCAGGAAACCTTGGGCTTTCGGCGGATCAGATTCTCACTGATCTTTTCGTTACTCATACCGGCATTCTCACTTGTATGCAGTCCAGCTGTCCTCACGATCAACCTTCAACCCGCATACAACGCTCCCCTACCCCTGATGCAAAGCATCAAGCCATAGCTTCGGTGGTGTGTTTAGCCCCGTTACATTTTCGGCGCAGAGTCACTCGACCAGTGAGCTATTACGCACTCTTTCAATGGTGGCTGCTTCTAAGCCAACATCCTGGTTGTCTGTGCAACTCCACATCCTTTCCCACTTAACACACACTTGGGGACCTTAGCTGATGGTCTGGGCTGTTTCCCTTTTGACAATGGATCTTAGCACTCACTGTCTGACTCCCGGCGACAAGTAGATGGCATTCGGAGTTTGACTGAGCTTGGTAACCCTTGCGGGCCCCGCACCCAATCAGTGCTCTACCTCCATTACTCTTAATCACCGAGGCTAGCCCTAAAGCTATTTCGGGGAGAACCAGCTATCTCCGAGTTCGATTGGAATTTCTCCGCTACCCCCACCTCATCCCCGAACTTTTCAACGTTCGTGGGTTCGGGCCTCCAGTGCGTGTTACCGCACCTTCACCCTGGACAGGGGTAGATCACACGGTTTCGGGTCTACGCCCACGTACTATAGTCGCCCTATTCAGACTCGCTTTCGCTGCGGCTCCGGCTCCTCGCCTTAACCTTGCACGTTAAACGTAACTCGCCGGTTCATTCTACAAAAGGCACGCCATCACCCCTAAAATGGGCTCTGACTTCTTGTAAGCACACGGTTTCAGGACCTGTTTCACTCCCCTTCCGGGGTGCTTTTCACCTTTCCCTCACGGTACTGTTTCACTATCGGTCGCCAGGGAGTATTTAGCCTTGGCAGATGGTCCTGCCGGATTCATACGGGGTTTCACGTGCCCCGCACTACTCGGGATCCGTCTCGGAGGGAACAGAATTTCAATTACAGGGCTTTTACCTTTTCCAGCGGGCCTTTCCAGACCTCTTCATTTACCCTATTCCTTTGTAACTCCATATGAGACGTCCCACAACCCCGAAGAGCAAGCTCTTCGGTTTAGGCTGTTCCGCGTTCGCTCGCCGCTACTGACGGAATCACTCTTGTTTTCTCTTCCTCAGGGTACTTAGATGTTTCAGTTCCCCTGGTCTGCCTCTACCTCTCCTATGAATTCAGAGAGAAGTGACTGTGCATTACCACAGCCGGGTTTCCCCATTCGGACATCCCCGGATCAAAGCTTGCTTACAGCTCCCCGAGGCCTTTTCGTTGTTCGCCACGTCCTTCATCGGCTCCTGGCGCCTAGGCATCCTCCGTGTGCTCTTACTAGCTTAACCAACGCTCACCATTTTGGCTTTTCCGCTCCGCTTGGTTGGAAAGATCTGAACTAATCTCTTAGCGGTAATCATCCAATCCAAATTCGCTCCAAACCCAATATGGTTCGCTTTAAGCAACACTTCAACTTCACTTGTTGACACAAGTTCAGCTAAAAGATGTTCTAAAACGCAATTTTCGTTTCGGTATCCAGTTTTCAAGGATCAAGTTTCTCCATCCGGCTTTAACCCCGGAGGAAGATCATATCACGTTCCAGACCCACTTGGCTACAAGCAAGTTCTGGAAGGATACGTTTTGAGAGCTTGAACTCTCAAAACTGAGCAACGAGTGAGCGTTGCCGGAAGTCAAGCTTCCGATTTGAATGTTTCCGCTACGGGAAACGATTCTCCATAGAAAGGAGGTGATCCAGCCGCACCTTCCGATACGGCTACCTTGTTACGACTTCACCCCAATCATCTACCCCACCTTCGGCGGCTGGCTCCTTGCGGTTACCCCACCGACTTCGGGTGTTGTAAACTCTCGTGGTGTGACGGGCGGTGTGTACAAGACCCGGGAACGTATTCACCGCGGCATGCTGATCCGCGATTACTAGCAATTCCGACTTCATGCAGGCGAGTTGCAGCCTGCAATCCGAACTGAGACCGGCTTTCTAAGATTGGCTCCGCCTCGCGGCTTCGCTTCCCGTTGTACCGGCCATTGTAGTACGTGTGTAGCCCAGGTCATAAGGGGCATGATGATTTGACGTCATCCCCACCTTCCTCCGGTTTGTCACCGGCAGTCACTCTAGAGTGCCCAGCCTGACCTGCTGGCAACTAAAGTCAAGGGTTGCGCTCGTTGCGGGACTTAACCCAACATCTCACGACACGAGCTGACGACAACCATGCACCACCTGTCTCCTCTGTCCCGAAGGCCGCGCCTATCTCTAGACGATTCAGAGGGATGTCAAGACCTGGTAAGGTTCTTCGCGTTGCTTCGAATTAAACCACATACTCCACTGCTTGTGCGGGTCCCCGTCAATTCCTTTGAGTTTCAGTCTTGCGACCGTACTCCCCAGGCGGAGTGCTTACTGTGTTAACTTCGGCACCAAGGGTATCGAAACCCCTAACACCTAGCACTCATCGTTTACGGCGTGGACTACCAGGGTATCTAATCCTGTTTGCTCCCCACGCTTTCGCGCCTCAGCGTCAGTTACAGCCCAGAAAGTCGCCTTCGCCACTGGTGTTCCTCCACATCTCTACGCATTTCACCGCTACACGTGGAATTCCACTTTCCTCTTCTGCACTCAAGCTGTCCAGTTTCCAGTGCGACCACAGGTTGAGCCCATGGTTTAAACACCAGACTTAAACAGCCGCCTGCGCGCGCTTTACGCCCAATAATTCCGGACAACGCTTGCCCCCTACGTATTACCGCGGCTGCTGGCACGTAGTTAGCCGGGGCTTTCTTCTCAGGTACCGTCACTCTTGTAGCAGTTACTCTACAAGACGTTCTTCCCTGGCAACAGAGCTTTACGATCCGAAAACCTTCATCACTCACGCGGCGTTGCTCCGTCAGGCTTTCGCCCATTGCGGAAGATTCCCTACTGCTGCCTCCCGTAGGAGTCTGGGCCGTGTCTCAGTCCCAGTGTGGCCGTTCACCCTCTCAGGTCGGCTACGCATCGTCGCCTTGGTGAGCCGTTACCCCACCAACTAGCTAATGCGCCGCAGGCCCATCCCTTGGTGACAGATTGCTCCGCCTTTCAGCCTCTTAGCAGGAGCTAAGAGGAATTATCCGGTATTAGCTACCGTTTCCGGTAGTTATCCCAGTCCAAGGGGCAGGTTGCCTACGTGTTACTCACCCGTCCGCCGCTAAGTTGATCGAGAGCAAGCTCTCTCACAACTCCGCTCGACTTGCATGTATTAGGCACGCCGCCAGCGTTCGTCCTGAGCCAGGATCAAACTCTCCAATAAAGTATTGAAAGAGCGATTAGCTCAATTTGAAACATCTGACGAGAATTTGCATTCTCAAGGATGGCATTTCAAAAGCGTGAAACACGCTGTGAAATCCATCTTATTTTTGGAACTCGCTTAAAGCGAATTCCCACTCACTCGTTGTTCAGTTTTCAAAGATCAAACTTCTTTGCCGCCGCTCAACTTTGCCTCAGCAGCAACTTTTATAATATATCACATCCGACCGTTTAATGCAAGATCTTTTTTTAAATTTCTTTTGAACCAGAACTCGTATTTCTTGGCCGGAATTAGAATATACCATGAATACACGAGGAGCGCAAGCATTAATTTGCAAAAATATTAATTTATTTTTATTCTCTAATATGAAGCGCACGGTCGCATCCGCATCTGCCGCAGTTCGTTCCGACAAAGCTACTCTCTTCAGTAGGCGCTCCTTATTCATCAAGCCGAAATCCATACTCCTTCCAGACTCGGTCTTCCAATTCCGCATAATACTCTGCTGACACGACCGGCCGTGCTCCACGCAAAATCTCCCGAAGGTAATGTCCTGGCGGAGACAGCTCGGAGCTTTTGTCTACTACCACAAACGTTATCGCATCCTGCATGCTGCCGTCAGCGCACTGAACAGGGATAACGGCAGGACGATATTTTTCGTTGTGCACACCTTCCCGAAGATATAAATAACCGTCAAGACATTGGATAGGTATATAGTAAAGCTTTCCCTCCGTCCTGCCTCCGGTCTCGACAAGATCGGCGCGACCCCCATCCTCGGCCCGATACGTAAATTGAAGACAGAACCCCTCGGCTGCTCCGCGTCCTCTCACATCAGCAAACCATTCGGAAGCTCCAGCGAGTGTAATCCTCTCCATATCCATACAGCTTCCATAGGCAAAATAAAGCACATTCGGGTTCTGCCTCAGCAGATGCAGCTTCCAATCTCCATGAACAATCACATCATGTTTTCGCTCCGGGTATACATACACCCACGCTTCCCGCTTTCCGCTGTCGGTTGTTACTTCCGTTCTGATGCGCTCATATTCATTCGCCGGATTCCCGGGACCGTGAAAGTCCTCCAATTCGTCCAGCTGGATCATCATCTCCGGCGTCACTTCGTACAGCTCGCCAGCCACGAAACCGGAATCTTCTGCTGTCATTGCCGGATAGCCGCGCCGCGTATCCATCAAAATCCCCCGGGTCCACGCCATGAGCGCAACCGGCCGGGCTTTATCCATTAGATGATGATTATCTTCTCCCTGTCGTAATGTTCCGTAGACAAAAACAAGTTCCATGCCGTTTGCTCCTTTTGCGCAGCGTGCGTTTTTTATTTTCACTCTATCATACCCGTGAATGAACAGAACAGCATATCGTATTACCGAACGAGGAAGCGGAGTACATGGTTTGCAAGCAAACGGGTTACATTAATACCAAGCTTATTGCCTGAAGGAGGAGAACCATGGAAAGCACCAATGAATTTGTGGAAAAATTGCATGATACCCAAAAGAAAGACGAAAAAAATAAGCACCACGGCAAAGGGAACGCCGGATTCAAACTGCAGAATAAGCAGCACAGTACGAATAAATGACATTCCATTCTAACTGACGTCCGCGAACGGCGACCGGAATAATTAGTACGCAAAAATGCCCCAATCACATGATGACCGGGGCATTTTTACTTTATTTTCGACTAGACGCTTAAAAATGATGTTCACCCGGCAGTGGGTCAAACTATCCGAATCCACCTTGGCAGAGCCGATTTACTGAGCATCGAACTCCCCGGACGCGAACTCTTTTTCCGAAATGACTTTGAAGCCTTCCCGTCTAAGCAGCGCCGCAGTAACACCTTCTCCGGGAATTTTATTGCCTACAAACCGGCCGTCATAGATCATTCCACTGCCGCAGGAAGGGCTGTTTTCTTTTAGGACGATGAGAGAAGCATTGTGCTTCCGCGCCGTTTCAAGAGCATTATAAGCGCCCGCTACAAAAAGCCCGGTAACATCTTTGCCGGACCAGTCGATAACCTTGGCGTTTCCGGCTAAGACATCTTCACCTGTTCCGCCCACAATCTCGGCCGGCTCGCGCGGCGTGGGACATCCGCCCAACACCTCGGGGCAGACAAGCACCGCCTTGTTCTCACGGGCCAATTTCTGTATTTTATCCAGTACATTATGTGAGCCGTCGTACCGGCACTCGACACCGGCCAGGCAAGAGCTGACGATGATCATGAGTTTTTACTCCTTGGCTAGTCCGTTATTTTACCGAAGACCACTTGCTCTCCAGCCACTTGTCGAAATCGGCTCCTTTGTCGCCTTCATAAGCGTCGTACACGTCGATTCTCATCTTCTTCAGCTTCTCTTTGAACTCTTCATACGTATGTTCACGGGGGAGGCTTTTCTTGATCCGCAGCAGAATTTTGGAAACGCCTTTGAACAGCTCCGGCTTGTCCTTAGAAGGCGCCGCCACAGCCACACCGAACGCTTCAAGCTTCCGGTAAGCCGCCTCCTGCACAGTATATACCGGATCGCTTTCTGCGAGCCGCGTCAGGATATCAATGACTTGCCCGTGAGGATATTTCCCCAGTTCCTCCACCGCCTCAAGACGGGCTCGCCAATCGGCGGAGCGTCCCGCAGCTTTTTTCAATTCCGAATAATTCTCGGGGAGTTCAACGTTCTTGTCTTCGTTATTCAAACGGCACAATCCCTTCTCTAATCAATCTTGTGATAGGGATATTTTAGCGTAGTCTTGTACGGGACTCAACTTTCATCCTGGATTGAAATATAAGTCCAATCCTGCTTTAATCCCTTTCACAATCTTGTCCTGGTACTCCGGCGTACTTAGCAGTCGGTCCTCCTTACGGTTTGTCATGAAGCCCATTTCGATCAGCACCGAGGGGACCTTCGACCAGTTAAAGCCCGTCAGATCGTCGCGGGGTATTAGCCCCTTGGACTTCGCAGCGGTCTCTCTCAGGATCGCCTCTGAGAGAACCTTGGCAGCGGCCAGACTCTCCTGGGCAATATCTCTGGTGTATCGGCTTTTTGCAGAAGGGTAGAGAAAGGACATCCCCTGTACACTCTTGTTGTCGCTTCCATCAGCATGGATTCTCAGTACAAGATCGGCTTCTGCATTATTGCACCGGATGGCACGCTCGCGATTCGTAATGTTCACCTCATTGCTTCGTCGGATCATTACGACTTTATAATCATCGGCCAGCGCTTTCTCCAGTTTCAGCGCCACTTCCAGCGTCAGCTTGTATTCCGGTTTGCCGGTCGCAATCCCCCGAGTACCGCTGGATACTTTCGGTTTCATGGTCTTGCTTCCCGGAGCGATCGGCTCCTTATCATTGTTCCCTTTGCCCTGGTGGCCCGCATCGATGCAAATGATCGGCTTGCCGGCGGCGGGGGACGCCGGATTTCCGGCAGATGCGATGATTTCAGGCGGCTCTGTTCGAGATGCAGTGCTCGTGGGTGCCTTATTAGCACTCGTTGCTGTATCTGTAGGCATCTTAATTCCCACTGCTGTGCTTTCAGGGCCCTTGATTTCCGGTGCCGTCGTATTCGCTGCCGTTTCAGCTTCCGCCGTGTTATCGGAGACCTTAATCCCCGAATCTGCGATCTCAGACACGGCTCTGTCCCCGAGCAGCGCGGACCCGGTTAATGGGGGCGAAGCTTCCCCTCCCGTCAGCGTGGCAGCGCCGGACGGCTGGCTGGCTGCAGACGCACAGCCCGTACATACAAGAGTCAAGCATACGGCCAATATCACGCTCAATCTTCGCATATTAAACTCCTATCCGTTCAGTTCGGCCAAGGGTTGCCGCTGTATAATTTCTTCACTCCATTGTCGGAGCATAACGATCCTGGGTCAGAGCGATCTTGGTAAATCGAACATTCCTCCCGCCCGAAATTGCTCACCTGCCACTTATCGGACAGACTGTCCCACACAAGCGTATACGTGTTCAGATCAGCCTCGTGTACCTGTTTGTTATTAATCAGCACCGGGAACAGCTTGAAAAATTCAATTTTGTAAGAACCGTTCTGCAATTGGTTGACGGATTCCACCCGGTAGTTCTCCAGTGGATCAATGATTTTGGGCTTGCCCTGGTTACTGGCATTAACATAGTCAATTTCAATGCGCTTTCTAAGGTCAGTATAAAATTTAGAGTCTTCATCCACATTGCTCCGCACAACGCCGAAGTCCAATGTATTGACCGCCTGTGCATAATTGACCTGATACTCGAACAGACCGTTCTGTACATCGACGGAATTCTTGTCCAGCTTCCGCTCATACGTCAGTTCTCCCGTCTGCGCCTGGTTCCGAGGAGAATTCAAATTCATGACAAAAGAAAACGGTTGACCAGGAGCAATCTTTTGTCGTGGAGTATAGGTGAGCTTGTACTGCTTAACGTATCTTTGAAAAACCGTATCGTAAATACGGTGCAGTTCGGTTTGCAGATCATCGTCGATACTGAGATAAAAGGACTGACCGCCCGTTTCCTGGGCCAGATAACTCAAGCTTTGGTCCTCCTCGCTGCCGAACCCGACGGTATAAATCGGTATGCCAAGCTGTCTGGACAGTTCGACAACCGACTGCAGAGACGAACCGTAATTAGAGTCCTTGCCGTCTGTAAACGCGATGATATATTTCGGTCCCTGCTGCTCATTGGTATCGTACAAAGCCTTGGTCAAGGAGTCGAACAATGCGGTTCTCCCGCCATCCGAAGCTAGTCCGGAAAGATATTGACTGACCATAGTCCGATCAGATGTGAAGGTTATGTCGGCAACGGCAGGCACATAGTCGGAAAAAGTTAAGACCTCAAACTGCCCCTTAGCGCTGGACGGGATGCCGTCAATAAATTGAACTGCGGCCTGCCGCACGAGATCCATCTTCGTCTCATGCACGTTCATATTCGGCGAGTCCTGCATACTGCCGCTCTTGTCGAGGACAAGGTTAACGCTAACCGTGTCACTCTCTTCCACCAGGGAAAGCTTCTCTACCTGCAGACCGTTAATGGTGAACATATCCTTGGCAAGCTGCATCGGCTGTATTTCCTGCTTGAATTCCGGATCGGCAAAGAGCGAAAAATATACATCTACTCCGCCATTCTCATAATGCGAGGAGTCAACCTGATTCACCTTAATGTACGCCGGATCGGCCGGAACAGGCGATGGAGATGGCTTAGGTGAAGCGGCAGTAGCTGCCGCCATGCCTGAAGCCGTAGCTGGCTTGCCGTCGTCCGATGCTGCCGGGGAGGGCAGTGCGCTATGGTCGCTGCCACTTCCAGCGCCGTTGTCTCTGCCCACCCACATAAAGGCGCCTCCTGCAATCAACAGAACCGCAACGGCTGTGATAACCGGCAGCCGCCAGGAGCGCCGACTTCGCGTCCGCACAAGAGTCTCCATCGACGGTGCCGCACCAGGAAGCCCGCTGCCGGATGACGCCGGATTGAATTCGGATGACTCGACTTCGGATGCGGTCATTCCTGTTGTTATACCTTCAGACTGCGAATCTTCAGTTGGCACCGCTTGAGGGTACCCCCCCTCAGTCGGAGTAGCCTTAGGCTGCACCCCTCCAGTTGACAAAGCTTTCGGCTGCGAACCCGCAGACCGGTCGTCTTCTTCGGCCGGTTCCGATCCGCGAATGAGCGCGCTGCCGCATTTTTTACAAAAACGGTCTTTGGGTCCTGCTTCTGTTCCACATTGACTACAAAACATATTCCCCCGCCTTTACCTTTTATCTTGAATAACGAATTGGTTTGATTTCAATAGTTCGTTCTGGCTTGTTTTCTTCGTACGAAGTAAGAACAGGTCAGGAGCAGCAGAAACGAAATAATGAAGCTTGCAAAGAAGATCGGAACCGCTCGAAATCCCACAAAAAATGTTCCGCCCTCCCAGTAGTTCGACAGCGACTCCCCCTGTACCGAAAATCCGAAGGCGGATACTTTGGCGATGACAGCCATGGCCGCTCCATAGGTCAGGCTGAAAACTGAAACGGAACGCAGGTCGTTGGGGTAAGCGGCTCTGTTCCGCATAAAACCAATGCCCACCCATATCAGAATGATCAAAGCAACGATCAGTCCGCAGTAAACATAGCCGTCCAGGAAATGCATTGACAAATAATCGCTGGAAGCGAGCATGCCGTTTCCGTCTTCCGAATCACGGCCCCACAATAGCGAATAGTTCATCTGCTCACCGTCTCCTCCGAAATGCAGCGTGCCCAAGTGGGCAAAATTCCAGAAATACGTTCCGAGCTGCGGCGCAATCAGAAGGATTAAGCGAAAAGGAAGTTGCCTGCCGAATTTTACACCTACAATTACAACTGCCAGAAATGACAGGACAAATACACCGAGCGCGACTGTACGGACGGCTTGTTCAAACGCACTTTTCCTGAAGAACCCGCTTCGAACGTTGTGATTAAGGGCATATAATCTGTATCCCCCCCAACTGAACAGAAAGCCGAATATCCAGCCCAAAATGATCGATTCCCATGACGAAAAGGAATAATCAATGCGCCCCGACAAAGCCGACGAAAATAAACCAAGGTTGACCTCCCGGGAGAAGCCGGCAAAGGCGGAGACGGCCAGCAGAAACAAGCCGTAGTATAAGCCGATGGCAAGCGAAACGGAAAGTCCGGCGCGTTCATCGGTTAACCTGTACCTGCGGGCGGATACATAGCCGCCGATGACAAGAGCCGCCAACGGGACAATAAGCAGGGTAATAAGACCCATGAAGATCTTCACGCTGCCTCCCGTCACATCAGAGTCTCCTCCCGTTATAAGCAGACGGGAATGCACCAAATTCACCGCCATAACAGCTTCGGGAACACCGATTAATTTAAAATCGCTGTCCGCACCATATTGATTCATGAGCTCCTGAATAGGCAGCTCCTGCCCCACTAGATCGGGCGGCGCTTGCTTGTTAAGGGTATAGCTGATCAGCAGACAAAGAAGCAGCACACCGGCAATCGCCACGATACCTCCTAGAGCCCCCCTTAATAAGAATGTCTTGTAATCGAAGGTCAGCGTTGCTTCCGCCGGTTTTCGGCTGGCGGCAATTTCCGGCCTCCTGCCTGCGGTAGCCGCCGGTCTTGCCATGATTTCGCTCCCCGCCTCTTCGCCGCAGAATATGCAGTACCCGGCATGCTTTGCCATGCTGGCTCCACAGGCAGGACAAAATTGGGCTTCCGCCGGTTGAACTGCGGCTTCCCCCAAGCCGGTTCCCAGTTCGACTCCGTCTTTGACGCAGTAGATAGCATAATCGAAATTGTTCGTTCCGCATCTGGAACAGTACAAGGCTAACACACTTCCCCCGGATTAAGATTGACCGCTGCGCCGCAGCAAGGGCAGTAAGCTGCCTCCTGCGGAATTTCGGCCTTGCATGCCGCACATGAGGTCTTGAGCTGAGCGAGGGTCGATTCCAGCTCCGCGTTCTTCCGTCCACAAGCGGTGCAGAAAGGCTGATCCTTCGGCAAAAAGATTCCGCAGCTACATTTGACGGCACCGGGGAGCGGAGCATTCAATTCCTCCATCAACTTCAGAGCCTCATAAATAATCTTGTCCTGTGCAGTAATCGGCTGGACGGTCTGAAGAAGTTCTTCGTTCTGAATCCGCCCTTCCCGGATCATTCTGTACACCTGTTTGCCCAGCTCCAGATAAATTTTGGTTTTTTGATGTGAAGCCTCTTTGATCTGCCGTTTCAGTTCGGCGGTCTCCTGCATATTCTGAAGCTTCTTTTTCCCTTGTTGGATACCTCCCCTAACTGTATTCAATCCTTCTTCGAATTTTGCTTGTACTTCTGGCATGACTAGTCCCTCCTTGTTTACACTCGTTCTGCCGCCTTCACAAAATCCCGCGTCCGCTCTGCCATGATCCATTCTTTCGCCTTCACTCTAATCCATCAGGATCAAATTATGTATTTACAATGCTGCTATGTTCACAATGTACACAAGCAAACGAACTAATTCCATTAAATTCCTCACCCTAACTCCGGCGAGCATCTTCACCTCGGCATTCTGAATCCCGGCTATCAGCTCGTCTGCCAAATTATCCGTAATCAGCCGAATATTAAGCCTCGTCGACATCGATCAGATATATCCGTTCCTGGAATCCGCCGCGTTTTCCGGCTTTGTGTACGCGGACTTGTTCAAGCTGCTCCCAGCCTGCCCCGTGAGCCTCAGCCAGCGACCGGATCACTTCCAACATATCAGCCAGCTCTTCCAGAGCGTCTGTATTCTTGCCTGCATCAAAATACTCTTCCGACTCTTCCCGCAGCGACCTATGGCTTGGAAGATTTCTGGGGTGATAACTCGGAATTAGCTAAAGATAACTATCCATACATTTCTACCCACTGATTCAGCTTCTGCTTCAACGACTCCCGTACATGCAGCGGCTCCAATATCTCGGCATCCGGACCGTATTGCAGTACCCATTTCATAAATTCATCCTCATTGTTTAACGTCACTTCAAAAATAAGGCTGCCGTCCCCAAGATCCTTCATCCAGGGCTGCACGAACAGTTCCTCTTCCTTTATGTACCGGGCGACGCTGGGACTGAAACGGATTTTAAAACGGACATTTTTGTTCCCTCGATTAATGGACCAGGTGTTTTTTAGATACTGCCTGATGTTGAAATGACTTTTATCAAACAGCTCGTCCGTAATCTCCACCTGTTGGAACCGGCTGATCCGAAATGTGCGAATACCTTGAGATTTATGGCAGTAACCGATCAGATAGAACCGCTGCTCTCGTGGAACCAGATAATACGGGTCAATCCGTCGCTCACTTGTTTCGTCACGGTACTGAGTGTGGTAGATGGCCTGTATCGTTTTTTGTTCAAGAATCGCTTCAATAATCGGCTGCAAAAAGTTGGGATTCTCCTGGCGGTAAGCCGGGGTACCCATCTGAATAATCTCCGCAATCTCGCCGATGACCCTGCTGTTTTGCTTTCTTTTCTCACGGTAATGCGTGCTCATCACCTTGTCATAGGCAGTCTCAAAGCCTGGGGGAAGCTTCTCATTATCCAGTACGGAGGGCAGCAGCGAGAAGACCAGCTCCTCCTGCTCGGAAAAGTTCAGCGGATACATAAAAAATTTACCCATAAACCGGTATCCCGTTCCCCGCCCTTCATTCGTGACCGGAGCGATCAGGGTGATGATATCCATATCCCGATAAATGGTTCGGGTCGTAACCTCGCATTTCTCTGCCAGTTCGGGAGCGGAAATGCCAGGCTTGGCCTGAATGGCGTTAATGATTTTGAAAATACGGATCACTTTGTCGATCATGCTTCATTCTCCTTGTCAGATCTGGCAACACTACTTTCAGTAAACTTCATGACATACTATTGTCAAAATGAAACAATGAATCTCCCCGATACAACGTTCGGCCTTCCTCTTACTTTCAGGCCCTTTATTCCTATGTAAATATTCCTATATTCCTTATTTTTACATGATAGCAACCTTATGAGCAATTACTTATTTTCTAAACAAAAAATAAAAAAAGACCGCCCTCGTCAAAGAAAGCGGTCCATTCTATGAATCCTATTTTCGGAATTTACCGAACCTCCACCTTACCCTTCCGGTAAATTAACGCCCCGATGGAGAATGCCGCTACGCCCCATAGGGCGAGAATGCCGATGCCAAGCCAGAACGTAGAGCTGAACAGACCGGACCCATACACCATGCCGTCCCGCATGCCTTCGACGAAATAGGTCAGCGGAAGCACCTGGGTCACCGGCTTCAGCCAATCGGGCAGGCTGCTGGTGGCGAAGAAGACGCCGCTGATAAACATCATCAGGAAGCTCGTGATATTCGCCACACCCATGTAGGACTCGATAGATTTGCTGAAGGAAGATATCAGATAGCCCAGGGCATTAAAGGCTAGAACCCCGACGAAGAAGGCGATGATCAATACAGGGATGTTAAGATCCAGGTTCGCGCCGAACCCGATAATGCCGATTACAGAGAGCAGCACGATCTGCACGAAGCTGAGGACAAAGCGGACCATCATGCCGGCGAGGCCGTACAGCCCCATCCGCAGCGGGGTCATTCGCAGCCGCTTTAGCAGGCCGGACCTGCGGATTTCAACCATGTCGACCATCCCGAACAGACCCGCTTGCGCTACAGACAGGGCGATCATGCCGGTCATCAGAAAGTCGACGCTGCTAAGATCCTTGCTGCTGCTGGATACCGACGAAGTCTGCAGCCGGTAGGCCGGTTCGATTCCCGCTGCCGCAAAGCTGGCTCTTTGGACGTACTGGTCGAGGATGCCCCGAATCGCCTGGGTGGTGGCGTTGCTTTCATTCTCGGTATTGACGACTAGGCGGATATCCCCGCTGTTCCCGTTCTCCGGAAGGACAATAGCCGCGTCTACATCCTTGTCTTTGACCCAGGTGTCGGCCTGGGCGCTGTCTACGGACTGCTCTGACTTCCAATCGAAGACCGGAATTTTCCGAAGCCCTGCTTCAAGCGAACCGTTGGAGGCACTCGGCAGAGGATTTACCAGCGCCACTTTCGCCTTGAAGTCGCCGCCTCCGCCGCCTCCGCCGAAAATAACCATGAACAGCACCATCAAAATGATAGGAAAAAACAAATTCCAGAACCAGACCGCCTTCTCGCGGAACATAGTCTTGAGCTGAGCAACGAACAATTTCATAATCTGTGCGCCTGTGCTCATATCAGTCCCTCCATTCTTTGCCCGTAAAGGCAATAAAGACATCTTCGAGACTCATTTCACGGATGGATACATGCTCGACCCGGTAACCATGCTCCTTGGTGAATCCGAGGAGACCATACAGCGCCTGTTCCGGCTCCGGGGACCAGAGTGTCACGTTCGCGCCTTCTCGTTCCATCCGTACGATATCCGGTCGGCTGCGCAGCGCTTCTTCGGTCTGCGCCGCCGCAGCTTCCCCATCATAAAAAGACAACCGCACTTCCCGTTCCTTCGTCAGTTTGCCGATCAGAGCGGCAGGCGTATCAAGGCTGACGACTGTACCCTGATCGACGATGCAGACGCGGTCGCTCAGCTTCTCCGCCTCTTCCATGTAATGGGTCGTCAAAATGATGGTGGTGCCGAGCTGCTTCAGGCGCAGGATAATATCCCAAATATTGCGGCGCGCCTGGGGATCAAGGCCGGTCGTCGGTTCATCGAGAAAAATGACCTGCGGATCATTGATCATCGCAAGTCCGATGGCGAGGCGCTGCCGCTGTCCTCCGGACAGCGATTTAACCCGCTTGCTCCGGTGCTCGGTCAGATTGATCATCTCCAGCACCTCGGCGGTCGATTTGCGTTTGGGATAGAACGACGCGAATAAATCCAAATTCTCCTCGGTCGTGAGCAGGTCGAATAAAGCGCTGGATTGCGGCTGAACGCCGATCAGCGTCTTGATTGCGCTCTCGTCCTTGCTCCAGGACAATCCCGCAACGGCAATGCTGCCGGCATCCGGCGGCTGCAGTCCTTCGATCATCTCCAGGGTTGTCGTCTTGCCCGCTCCGTTCGGCCCGATAATCGTAAAGACTTCTCCCGCTTCCACGGTGAAGCTGATGTCTTGAACAGCCTTGACGTCGCCGAACGATTTCCTCAAATTTTTCACTTCAAGCACCGGCATCGGTATCCCTCCAAATATCCGTTTTTTCACAACTTGACTTTATAATAAAACGGGAACTGAAACAGCTAAACCGTCCACAAGCCGATTTTGCACTCGGTCCAGGGATGTATATGATGGAAACAAGAACCCAATGCTGCAAAAGGCACACAGGGGCTCTTTTCGTGGCAGAACCCCCTTAATTATAGCACATACGTTCGGCTCAAGGGCACAAAAAAACCGCTCCGGTGCAGGCCGGATACGGATTTTCTTGAGCTATAGGCTATTATAAGCCTTAATTCATTTCGCCTCGCTGAACGCTTTTCTCCACGCCCATAAAAAGGGCCGCAAAGGGAAATAAAGAAAATGCAGCCGCTTCGGCAGCGGCAGCGTCTTCGCGTCCGCCGCATAAGGATAAAGAAAACCGAGCGCATACACAAGCTGCTGCCCCCGCGATAAAATCGCCGGCTGATAATATCGGTAATGACGTTCTACTTCGGGCGGCAGCGGCGGATTATGCAGATTGACCATGCGCTCCACATAGAACATGGCAAGCCGTGCCAGACGGCGGGCCTTCGGCCTGACCACCAAGCCGGACAGGCCGGGATCAACCGGCGCATTCAGCAGACCGGCAGCCAATATAAGAGCCTGTCCCCCAGCGTCGCCATGATCATAACGTTCAAGAAGTCTGGTCAGTGTGCCCGGGTCCGGCTGCTGCAGCAGCAATTGTTTTATATCCAGCAGCCATCTCAGTCTGGACCAGCCATGCCTGGCCCCATGAGCCGACAGAAACAGGAACAGATCCTCCATGCCTAAATAATGGATGCTCCGCCCAAAGTGACTGCTTATCCTCCTGCGTTCCCAGAGCTCATCGAACTCCGGCTCCTTGGATGGAGCAGGGTTCAACCGCCAGTGGACTTCAACCTTAATATTGTTGACAGGATGATGGAATGTCGTATGATGCTGCCTCCATTTCCAATCCCCCAGAATGCTCTCGAATTCCTCTTCTTTCACATATCCAAGACGAATAAGCAGCGCTTCCGCCTGGGCCAGTTCTCCGATCGGCACGATGAAATCGAGATCACGCGACGTCCGGAGCGATATGTCGCCGTATAAATCCTGGGCAAGCACCGGCCCCTTCAGAAACAGAGAGCGTATATTCAAGCGGGCAAGCTCTTCGCTGAGATTGCCCATTTCGCCGCTGAGCTGAAGCATCTGGACCGTATTCCTGCGATATTCATTTTGCAGCCACTCCCTGACCCCGGAAGGCACCCTTTCTTCACGCATACGGCTAATCTTGGAATATAAGGACGGATAAACGCGATGATGCATGGCAAGCCGGACAACAAGCTCCCAATCGATATCAGTGAACATCTCCGGTTCTCGCTTTGCCGTCTCGTCCATAGTGTCCGCGGCAAGCAGCGTAAGAAGAAGCGCTAACTCTCTAGATAAAACTCCTTTGTTAAGCGCATACCGATCCGTCATAGACACTCTCCTTCGCACCGCGTTGTCTCCGAGAGAGTAACACCGCTAATTGAAAAATGTCAATTCCCCTGCCCCTCTCTGCATAGCTTGGCTACTGTTTCCGCCTGGTCTTCTTCTCACTGCCCCCCTTACTTTCCCCCGTTTCTCCCATATCCACCTCAATGCCGAACACATTGGAAATATCGGAATCGGCCATCATGCGGCGGCCTCTTCCCCTGGATGACTTTTCAAGCATGGCTTGCGACTTTTGCGTTAGTGACACGGAGATAAGATCGTCTACATTGACGCTCCGCAGTACAAAAAACAAAGCGGAATCTTCATCGAGCCGAGCCCCGACGCCGTAAAGCACCGCTGCCACATGCTTGCACATTCTGGCCGAATCCGGGCAACTGCACGAAAAAACAATCTCCTTCGGAGCAGGAAACAGCCCTTTACCCTTAGCTGTAAAAAGCTCGGAAAGCCCCTTTGGAAATTTACCTGTAACCAGTTCCTGCAGCGAATCAATTTTCCCGGCGCATTCCTGCACAACTGCCTCCCATGTTGCTTTGGAAAGAGGGGTTATCGTAATCTCGGCCTTATACGGCTTTGAAGCACTCCCCTGAACAAGCGCGGAGATCTTGCCCGGCGTTATCTGCAGATCAAGCACCGCGCCGTGCCGAACATAACTGCGCCCTCGCTCAATCCGGTTCGAATAATCGGAATAACTCTCCAGATTATTGTTCCATGACTTTCCCCACCAGGTTCTCGCGATCGTTCTCCTTGTAATCATAACTGGCGCAATGCCCGGATTTTTCTTTTTCAGCCTCTCAACAGCTTTCTCTGCTTTTTTCTTCTTCTCCCCAACAGGAACATATTTCGGATATTCATCATAAAACGCCACGTCCATTCCCCCTCTCAAAATTTATATAGACAGCCTCATTAAATCCATTATCTGCTCGTTATCCATTTCGGTTATCCAGCTCTCCTGCATATCCGGAACAATTTCGCTGGAAAGCTTCATTTTGTCTTCAATCATTTGATCAATTTTCTCTTCAATCGTACCCTGCGTGATGAACTTGTGCACAATGACATTTTTCTGCTGCCCGATTCGAAATGCCCGGTCTGTCGCCTGATTCTCCACAGCTGGATTCCACCATCTATCGAAATGAATGACATGATTGGCTGAGGTCAGATTCAGTCCAACACCGCCCGCCTTAATGGAAAGCACCATGAACGGTACATATTCCTTCCCCTGAAACCGGTCTACAAGTTCCTTGCGCTTGCTAACTGCCGTTTCTCCATGCAGTACAAGCCCTTTATGCTGAAAAATCTGTTCGAGAAAGGCACGCAGCGATTCTGTTATTTCCTTAAACTGTGTAAAAATAATAACCTGCTCGCGTTTCTCATATATGGTCTCGCAAATTTCCCGCAGCCGTACATACTTCCCGCTTTCTTCCTCCGCGTAAACCTGCTGGCCCAGATACTGATCCGGATGATTGCATATTTGCTTGAACTTCATCATCGCTGCGAGCAGAATTCCCTTGCGCTCAATTCCTTCCTCTGCCGACTCGATCTTGCTCTTCAGTTCCTGTATCAGTTTATTGTACAGCACAATCTGTTTTTTAGTTAGCGCAGCATAGGTCTTCATCTCGATTTTGTCCGGCAAGTCGGTAATAATCGTTTTGTCTGTCTTCAGCCTTCTGAGAATGAACGGGCTTACTACCTGCTTTAATCTTGTATACCCATCAGCATAGTCGCGCATGCTCTTCGTAAATTGAGTGAACTCCTTGGCTGTTCCAAGCAGGCCCTTGTTCAAAAAATCAAATAAAGACCATAAATCAGACAACCGGTTCTCAATCGGTGTACCCGTCATCGCAATCTTATAGGAAGCCTTGATTTGCTTCACCCGCCTCGTCTGCTTCGCACCTGGATTTTTGATCGCCTGCGCCTCATCCAGGATTAGCGTATCCCATTCCCGTTCCGTGAGCCATTCATATTTGGAAAGCATGCCGTAAGTCGTAATAAACAGTTCATACGCCTCCAGGCTTCCGTCATGCCCGGCTATCTCCTTGTTCTCGGAAGGATGGCAGACATAATATTTCAGCGAGGGAGCAAATTTACCAATCTCGCTCATCCAGTTTTCGATTAACGATGCGGGCACAACCAGCAAGGCTTTCTCCTGTTTCCGGGTCCGCAAAACATTCAGCAGCGCAATAACCTGTACGGTCTTGCCAAGCCCCATATCGTCTGCCAGGCATGCACCCAGACCTAGCGTTTTCATCAAGTAGAGCCAGTCAAGGCCCCGCTCCTGATAGGCGCGCAAGCTGGCATGGAAGTCATCTCCTGCGGACGCAAGCGCTTCGATCTCTTCGGGATGCGTCAGACGGTACATTACCGAATCAAGCCATTGTCCATTTGTTACTTCAAGCTCGACCGACTCCTCCGAGATGCCGAGCATTTTATTGGCGCTTAATTGAAGCCGCATCGCATCAATCAGGCTGAGATCCGATTCGTCCATCCATTGCTGTGCCTGCTCATAGGCTTTGAGCGCTTCCTGCAGTCGTTTATGGTTAACCTCCACCCACTTTCCTTTGATGAAGGCGAGCCCCTCCTCTTCTGCCAAAAGCTGCTTCAGCTCATCGGCAGAAATCGCTTCTCCGCCAAGCCAGAGCTCGGCATCGAAACCTAATAAAGCATCCGTATTCATATAGGATGGCTGTTTGTCGCCTACGCTGACCGTCAATTTAAGCGCTTCCGACTTATTTTTCCACCACTTGGGGATGCGGCACAAAATGCCGGCTTCCTCATACAGCAATACTTCCCTGAGAAACGTGTACGCCTCGGTCGCAGTCAGGCCGATGGGATAAAAAATATCCCCCGACTCTACCAGCTCGGCTATGAATGCACTTTTCCCGGATGCTTTATTAACCGTAGAAAGCAAGTCAAGCAGCTTCCTGCTATTTTCGCCGTACTCGATGAGTGCGTTTTTTAACGGAAGATGCCTGGACTTGCCTTTTGTCGAAGGCTCAGCCGCATAAGTCGCCAGAAAAGAGAAAGGGTATTCTTCCTCCTTCTTGTTCTCTACCAGATGGAAATATACTCTCCCTGCAAGATGAATCGGCGAGTTGCCGGCCATGAATAGCTGGGCAATACGGCCCTCGTGATTTTGTACACTTTGGGCAAAAGCCCGATGCAGCATTTTCCAAGCCTGTTCCATCCAGCTTTGATCCAAATATTGCGAGCCCGTCAGATAAGGCGCCTTGTATAGCAGCTCTTCTACTTCTCCATCTTCAAGCTCAGCCCTGGTCTTCTCCCGCAGTACTTCAATATCCGGATTGCGCGTAAGCTTTCTCACAAAGGAAGCCGCGATCCGTATGAGGTAGCTGAGCGATTCCGATAGCGATTCCGAGTCTTTCATTAGTCCCAGCCAGAACCAAAACTGTTCGATATGCCGGTGATATTGCTTATATATCTCATCCTGCACAGCAAGAGCATTGCTGTCCAGCTTCTGATTAACAGTCTGCCAATCAATCTCAAACAACCCATCGGGACGAATAATCGCAATGAGCTGTTTATTTTGGCATTCACCAATATAATTCAGATCCGTCAACTTGCATCCACTCCATCTTATTATGAATCTATTATAACATGAGGCAACAAGTCACACCGTCCATCGTTGTGCAGCGGGGGATAAAAGGTGGCAGCGAATCGACTGTTCACGTGGAACCTGCGTTTTCCTGCAAACCTGCAGGTTTTCCCGGTGGATATCGTTTGGGAAGAAGAAATGGCTGCAATAGTGCAGCCATTAGATGCTTGCACGCTGAGACGGGGAGAATGGCTGCGAAATGCATGCACCTTTGCAGGCATTGGGTTTGGAAGAGGCTCTTACGAGAAAAAAGATGTACACATGCAGTCATTCTTCGCAACTTTCCGCCGCTGCCGCCCACCTTACCTTAAGGGTGATAGGCTATGTAAAAAAACAACCCGCTCCGGCGTTTCAAGCCGAATACGGGTTATTTTGAATTGCAGACTTATTATCCGCCTTACACCATAATCTTACAAATATCGTTCGTGAACTCTACCGGATCGCCGACCGGCAGCCCCTCGATGAGCAGCGCCTGGTTGTACAGCAGGTTCGTATAAAGGGTAAGCTTCTCCTTGTCCTTCTCTTGGGCATTTTTGAGGGAGTTGAAGACGTCATGGTTGACGTTGATTTCCAGCACTTTGTCGGCCTGAACATCGGCGCCGTTCGGCATCGCCCGGAGCGTTTTTTCCATCTCGATGGTCAAATCGCCTTCTGACGACAGACATACCGGGTGGGATTTCAGCCGCTTGGAAGCTTTGACACTCTTGACCTTGCCGCCTAGCACGTCCTTCATTGCTTCGAACAGGTCCTTGTTCTCGGTATCCGCGTTCTCTGCGGCTTTATCCTGCTCCTCCGTATCGATGCCAAGATCGCCGCTGGAGACGGATTTGAATTCCTTGTCCTTGTAGCTTATCAGCATCTTGATGGCGAACTCGTCGATATCGTCGGTGAAGTACAGAATTTCGTAGCCTTTATCGGCCACCAATTCCGTCTGGGGCAGCTTCTCAATCCGTTCGATGGACTCACCGGAGGCGTAGTAGATGTATTTTTGATCCTCAGGCATTCTTGATACATATTCGTCCAGGCTGACCAGCTTCTTCTCCTTGGAGGAGTGGAACAGCAGGAGGTCCTGAAGCGTATCCTTGTTCATGCCGTAATCGTTGTATACGCCGAATTTGATCTGTCTGCCAAAGGCGCTGTAGAACTTCTCGTACTTCTCTCTCTCGTCCTTGAGCAGGCTTTGCAGCGCGCTCTTAATCTTGTTCTTGATGTTCTTCGCGATCAGGCTGAGCTGGCGGTCATGCTGAAGCAGCTCGCGGGAGATGTTGAGCGACAGGTCCTCGGAATCGACCATCCCTTTGACGAAGCTGAAGTAATCGGGCAGCAGGTCGCCGCATTTGTTCATGATAAGGACGCCGTTCGAATACAGCTCCAGACCTTTTTCATACTCCTTGGTGTAGTAGTCAAAAGGCGTATTCTCCGGAATGAACAGGATCGCATTGTACACAACCGCGCCGTCGGCGCTGATATGGATATGCTTCAGCGGCTTATCGAAGCCGTAACGCTTCTCCTGATAGAAGTTCTCGTAATCCTCGTCTTTCAGCTCGCTTTTATTCTTGCGCCAGATCGGGACCATGCTGTTGACGGTCTGCTCTTCGGTCGTTTCCTCGTATTCGTTCTCGCTGCCTTCCTTCAATTTGCTGCTGGTAATGTCCATCTTGATCGGGTAACGGATAAAATCGGAGTACTTCTTAATAATCGACTTCAGGCGGTACTCTTCCAGGTACTCATCGTAATTGTCTTCTTCGGTGTTCTCTTTGATCTTCAAAATGATCTCGGTGCCGACCGAATCCTTCCCGGCGGGCTCAATCGTATAGCCGTCCGCGCCTTCCGACTCCCACTTGAAAGCCGTATCGCTGCCGAGCGGGCGGCTGATTACCGTAACGGTGTCAGCGACCATGAAAGAGGAGTAGAATCCGACCCCGAACTGCCCGATAATGTTATGGCCGTCCTTCGCTTCGTTCTCCTTCTTGAAGGCGAGCGAGCCGCTCTTGGCAATGACCCCGAGATTGTTCTCCAGGTCTTCCTGGGTCATACCGATTCCCGTGTCGGAGATCGTCAGCGTACGGTTCGCTTTGTCTGCGGTTATTTTAATGAAGTAATCCTCTTTGTTGAACGTGAGCGACTCATCGGTCAGCGCCTTGTAATAAATTTTGTCGGTGGCATCACTGGCATTGGAAATGAGCTCACGGAGAAAAATCTCACGCTGCGTATAGATCGAGTTGATCATCATTTCCAGCAATCTTTTCGATTCGGCCTGAAACTGTTTCTTGATCATGGAATATTCCCCTTCCTTATAAACGATTACCGGGATCGTCTTGCGAAAAAGCCTGTCCACACTCTCTTTCGCACAGATTAGCACTCGAATCATTCGAGTGCTAATCCCTATTTTTATATACCATATCTATACAATAAGGTCAATATGCTGCAGATGAATACAAAATTACTCCCGGGGATAGTTGACAATAATTTGGTAGAATGATACCTTATATTTATAATCTTCGTTCTCTATAAAGAACATATATTCTCTATTGAAATTCTTTGCTCTACGGTTATATTTTTACATTTCTTTAGTCTCGTTCTTTAGAAAGAACATAAGTAATCCCTCTATCTGAATGATTTATCATCCTGGTTATCGCGAGACGAAACATCTGAGATTTCCGGCTAAGGAGATGGTTATTGGTGAAAAAAGCAGAGATTTTATCCATAGACACCGTTCTTGTTCAATGTGAAGGCAATATTGTCAGCGATATGGACGGCGAGAAGGTCATGCTCAGCATACAGCAGGGAAAGTACTTCAATTTGGGACAGGTTGGTGGAGATATTTGGAGCATCATCAGTACTCCAAGGTCCGTGAAGGAGATCATCGAATCCCTTCAGCAAATCTATGAAATCGATGCTGACATTTGCGAGCAGGACGTCATTCCTTTTTTACAGAGCCTGCTTAAAGAAGATTTAATTCGAGTGGCTGATGCCGGATGAAGATGGCAAGCAAGCTTCGGCTGTTGCTCACCCTGGACAAGACCACTTTTTTGTTCTATTTGGAAGCCTTTTTATTGCTAGGCTGGGCCCGCACGCTCCTCTTCTACAAGTTCTCCAAAATAGCGCCTTCGCTTGGTGAAAGAGGACAGGAGACGGATCAGAACTTCGATGCAAGCCATACTCCCTCCATGAGACATATTGCCATCTCCATTAATACAATCAGCAAATACACGCCGTGGGACAGCAAATGTCTGGTAAGAGCCATAGCCGGTATGAAAATGCTGGAGAGAAGGGGCATTAGCAGCACCCTTTATTTGGGAACGACCAAGGACCATAGCGGCAATCTGATCGCTCATGCCTGGCTTCGCAGTGGCCCATATTATATTTCCGGCGCGGAAGAGATGCATCAATTTACTGTTGTCGATAAGTTTGCCAAAACGTCGAATAGATAAATCGAAATCGATATGTTATGTATCAGTTTCAAGTAATGGAGGTCCGCCATGATCGGCAAAAAGATACAACAGCTTCGCAAGAATAAAAATTACTCACTTACTGAATTATCCGAAAGAGCGGGAGTAGCCAAGTCTTATTTGAGTTCAATAGAGCGCGGGATTCAGCGGAATCCCTCCATTCAGTTCCTGGAGAAAGTAGGCTTGGTGCTGGGCATAACCGTAGAAGAATTCCTGCAGTCGGATAAACAGAAGGAGACCGCCGAACCGGCCGATATGGAATGGAGCGAGCTCATCAAGGAAGCGATGAATTCCGGTATCAGCAAGAGAGAGTTTCGCGATTTCCTGGAATACAGCAAGTGGAAGCTGGAACGGCGCTAGTCTGCTGCAATAAAAAGCCATCTCTTCAGCAATTTTGCCTCCGAGACGGCTCTATCGATCACTTCAATGGTTCCAGTTCTTCACTCTTTGCATAGCCTCTGGGATTAGCGGACTGCCAACGCCACGTATCCTCGCACATCTCTTCGATTCCCCGGGCAGCCTGCCAGCCCAGTTCTTCATTCGCCTTGAACGTATCTGCGTAGCAAACGGCGATATCGCCCGCTCTTCGTTCCGCTATCTGGTAAGGAATCGCTTGACCCGACACCTTCTCGAATGCCTTCACGATCTCCAGCACACTCAGCCCCCGGCCCGTCCCGAGATTGTACACGTCCACGCCTGTACGGCTAATTATCCGCTCCAGCGCCTTCAGATGGCCCTGCGCCAGATCCACCACATGAATATAATCTCTTACGCCTGTTCCGTCGACCGTCGGATAGTCATCTCCGAACACGCTGAGCTTGGCCAGCTTGCCGACAGCTACCTGGGAGATATAGGGCAGCAGATTGTTCGGAATGCCGTTCGGGTCTTCGCCGATCCGCCCGCTCTTATGCGCCCCAATCGGGTTAAAGTAGCGCAGGATGGAAATGCCCCAGCGGGAATCAGATACGGCGATATCACGTAAAATATGTTCGATCATTTCCTTGGTTCGTCCGTACGGATTGGTGGCGCCAATTGGAAAATCTTCCGTAATCGGCACGGACTCCGGAGCGCCGTATACGGTCGCCGAAGAGCTAAACACGATGCGGAACACCCCATGCTTCTGCATAGTCTCGCATAAGCTCAAGGTGCTCATAATGTTGGTGTGGTAATATTTCAGCGGAATTTCCACCGACTCGCCCACAGCCTTAAGCCCCGCAAAATGAATGGCGGCTTCAACAGCATGTCTTGCGAACACATCGTCCAGCGCCTCCCTGTCGAGCAGATCCAGTTCATAGAAGGCGAAGGGCTTGCCCGTAATTTCGCCGATCCGCTTGATCGCCTCGGGATGGCTGTTGGCAAAATTATCGACAATAACAACTTCATATCCCGCTTCCAGCAGTTCCACCGCGGTATGGCTGCCAATGTAACCGGCGCCCCCGGTGATGAGAATAGCCATCCTAATCAACCTCCGTCTTTTTTAATGGGCCGAACCTTACAGTTACCTTTCCAAGCAGTGTCTTGGCGATTCCTTGCAGGTAGGCGAATTCGTCTCTGCGGTGAAAGAGCAGTACATAGATGAGATTGACAATGATGAACGCGATCACGCCCTTAATAATGAGAAGCGGAAAGCTGTTCGCATGGACTAAACCGCTCGCTGAATATGCCGCCAAAAAAGCGCCTACCCCTATTATAGTGAAGTATGCATAAAGTCGGTAGTGCTCCGATATGGGTCGATGGAATACCTTTTTATACACTAAATAGGGTGTTGTCCAAAAAGGCATGGCTAAGGCGCCGATCATTGAGCCGATGAAGACTCCCGCAATCCCGATCTGCCGCACTAACAGAATGGAAATACCTAAGCCGATCGCCGCCTGAGCCAGCGGAACAAACCGGTCTGCTTGAAAAATACCGGCAGTCGTCTTCACGGTCGTGATCGGATTGCGCATTCCGCGCTCGAAGAACAGAAGCAGCAGAATGGCAAGAACTCCGCTGCTCATCAGAAACTTCTCTCCGATCCACAGCGTGATGAACGGCGCGAGCACGACGTATAGCAGTATCGCTAGCATGGAGTACAGCCAAAAGCTGAGCAGCAGCATGACTTTATATACACTGTACACTTTCTCCGTACTTTCGCTCGACACAAGATTGCCGACGCTGTGATACAGATTAATGAACACCTGATTGATGAACGTTCTGGCGATATCGATCAGCATTTTATAGTTAGAATACAAGCCGACGGCCTTGAGGCTGACAAAGGTGGAGATGAGTATGCTTTCCGTTTCGAGCACTAGATAGCTGCCGATATTCTGGACAATAATTGCCTTTACATTTTTGACTATTCCGTTTCGGGTTCCGGCATCGAGCCTGCCTATCACTTTTTGCTTCAAATAAGGATATTTCCGGTTCGCGACGACCGTTAACAGGATGGAGGTCGTTATCGTAAGCACGCTGTCCACAATAAGAAAAAGGATATAGTTCGACGTATAATACAGGATGCCGATCTTTAGAGAGGTGGAGATAATGGAAGTCGCCGAGAAGGCCACAGTTACGATGTAGTTCTTCTGATTGACGCTCAGGAATGAATTTTTATAGGAGAAAAGATAGGGCGTTACCGTATTGAGCAGAAAGATCAGGTAGATCAAATGCAAATGCTCCACGCTATGATCCTTGACGATTACGTTCAGAAAAGGCATCACAGACAGTCCGAGCAATGTCACTACAAGCGCGATGACAAGATAGGCTCTGCGGTACAGCCGCATTAACCGGCCGATCTTCTCATAATCATTCTCCGCCACCGGCTTGTACAGGCTGTACATAATACTCGTCCCGATGCCAGCCTCGGCGAGCGTCAGCATCGAGAGAATGTTCGTGAACAAGCCGTTTACGCCCAAATACTCGATGCCGAGCCGGTTAATGAAGACGGTTCTGGAGACAAAGCTCAGCAGGGTGATCACCAATTGATTGCCGATGCCAGCCGTTATATTAATGATGGAGTTCTTTACTCTCATGAAATATCCCCTGCCTATTGATCCTTCGAGTTGGCCAATCGGATGCAAAAACCCTGCGTGAACGGCAGAATATTGAACAGGACGGAGTAAACGCCGATGTCCTTCGTATCCCCCTGAGAAAAATCAACGGCGCCGTTCCTTCTCGTTGCCTTCATTAAATAGAGAATCGCTGAATCCGCGGCGGCCGCACATTCCCGTGATATTTCTTCGATCTGTGCCGCGTTCAGCATAAACCAGGCCAGCATCGCGGTCGCCGAGGAATCGGCTCTCGATTCCGGTCTCGTTACCGTCCAGTTCCACTGTCCCTGCTCCCCCTGTACCGCAAGAGCGGTGCGGGCAAACCTTACGACGGCTTCCTCCAGCGGCTTCTTATATTTATGGCTTTCCGGAAGCTCCCGCCAAGCGTCAATAAGGCCGATCGCGTACCATCCAAGCCCTCTTCCCCAGCCGTACAGGCCAAGCGGATACTTCGTCCCGGTGCTGTACGCATGGCACGGAATTGACGTTCCCTGCAGCATTCCAAACCGCTCATACTCCAGAATTTGTCTCACGGCCAGCTCGATACATTCCGGCTTTCCGTATCGCAATCCGTACACCACCAGGAAGGGGCAAATAAAGCCGATCGTATCCACGTAACGATAATCTTTCATCGATTTGCGGTACTGCACCGTTCCATCTTCGCCGATATGATCCCGGATCAGCTCCCACATTTGATCCATTGCAGCTTGATATACCTCTGGCAGCCCTGCGGAATGCTTCATTACCCCATAAGCCAGGATAGCGCCATCCACCTGCTGCGGCGGGTGATTCCATTGACCGGCGCTGCTAAATTTGGAGAAGATCAGGGCGTTTACCGCCGCTTCCGCCTTCGGATCGGTGTTGTTGCTTAAATAGCTGTGAAAGCCGAGCAGCAGGGAAGCCTCCTGCCAATGCTGAATGGCCGGTCTCGTATAGTTGCCTCTCAGCATATCCAGCACGATTAACCGGGTATTGTCGGTAAGCTTAATTTTGGGCGTTCTTGTCAGCCATTTCACACCGGTTTCCGTAACGGCTGTCCCCCAGACGCGCTGGTCGCTAAATCTGCCGATGTGTATCCTTCCGAACCAGTCTCTAAAGACAGGCGCTGCATCAATAAGCGCTATGATCAGTACGATTGCGATGACTATGAGGCCAAACGTTAGACCAAATATAGCTCCCACCCCTTAAACTAGCTTATCCACTGGTACAATTTATGGACTTCGTCCTCTGTTCCCAGCTCTTCATGCTCCAGATTGCCGATGAACCGCTCCCTCAATCCTTCATTATCGATCAGCTTCTTGACGCCGGAGTATATGGAATGGGCGTCCCTGCCCACGATGAGTCCATTATGTCCATCCGTCAATTGATCATAGATGACTTCAAAATCAGTCGAGACAATCGGCTTGTGCAGGATCTTGGCTTCCGTTATCGTCAGGCAGCGGCCCTCGAACAAGGAGGTCTGCACATAGATGTCGCACTGCTTGATGTAAGGATACGGATTCTCCCGAAGCCCCGTAAGGATTAGAATATCCTGCAGCCCCTTCTCCCGGATCAGACGCTCCAGGCTCCCTCTTTCCTCCCCCTCGCCAACGATGTACCAACGGATATCATACCGTTCCCGGACAAGCAGCTCGCAGGCCTCTACGGCCATGCTGAAGCCTTTTTGATAGTTCAGCCTGCCGACAGAGACAATTGTTGTTTGTTCCCGCTTCTGAATCGGGCTCTCATCGGAAGACATCTCGGTAATGGCGGAGGGAGACACGATATTATGCATCAGCGCGATTTTCTCCTTATAGGCGGGAAACCGGTCTTTCAGAATTTGCACGCATTCTTCGGATACGGTTGCAATGCAGTCCAATTGGCTGAAATACTTGTCATCCAGCTCCGGGTTCATGCCGAGCTTATCGTAGTCATTATGAATGAACCCGATCTTCTTACGAGCCTTCACCACTTTATCCACCACATAGCGAATAGGCGAATTCTCCATATATCCGATGGCGGCATCGTATTCCACGGATAGCTGCGGAAGCGACTTTGAGCTGTATTTCCACAGCAGCTGCTCCCGTCTGGCCGGATGGCTCTCCTTTTTGAACAGAAATCCCGCTCTGACCCGCGCTATAGCCAGACCCGGCTTGCCTTCGGCGAGGCAGTTCTTCAGCGCCTTTTTGATGGACATATCAAAATATTTGTACCTGGGAGGAGCATCCAGAAGGCGGACTTGATCCGGGATCTTATTCATAAAGAGGCCCTCGTGCTTGAACAGCAGCAGATCCACATCGCAGCGGGAATAATCGATGGATTGGAGCAATGAAATGAGCGACTTCTCCGCGCCTCCGCAGACGAGACTATTCATGACGAACAGCAGCTTCTTTTTCCCGCTCATAGCACTCACCCTTCTATGCGAGTAAATTGTAGAACTTATAAATTTCATCCTCGGTCCCAAGCTCAAGCTGCCCCAGATTATCCGACAACCGGGCTCGCAGGCCCCGGTCCGCGATGAGCTGCTCGATTCCCGCCGCGATGGCGGACGGATTCATGTCCACGATCAGCCCGTCGAAGCCGTGGCGGATTTGATCTCTGGCGGTGCTGAAGTTGGTGACCACGATCGGTTTCTTTAATATTTTCGCCTCATCGATTGCGATGGATTTGCCCTCGAACCGGGAGGTTTGGGCGTACAGATCGGCCCTCTGGATATAAGGATACGGATTGGAGCGGAGCCCCAGCAGCCTGAAATGATCCTGAAGCCCGTAATGGCGGATCATAGCGGTCAGCTTTTGCCGTTCCTCACCATCGCCAATGATGCTCCAACGGACGTTGTAGCCTTTATCAACCAGCTCTTTGCAGGCTTCTATGGCCAGCTCGAAGGCTTTTTGCGGGTGCAGCCGGCCGATGGATAGAATGTTAATCCCATCCTCATTGCCGCTGAAATCATCGGGCGGATTCTGCATGGCAAGCTGTTTGATCAGCACCGGGGACACAATATTATGAATCACATTGACCTTGTGGTCCTGCTCAGGGAATCTTTTGACCAATATGTTGGCGCATTCTTCCGATACCGTAACCAAATGCTGCAGCTGCTCGAAATAGCGTGCGTCAAAGGCGGGGTCCATCCCGAGCTTATCGTAGTCAATATGAATCCAGCCGATTTTGCTCTTGGCCACGGCCTTCTCGACACAGAAATAGATCGAAGTCTTCTCAAGGAAACCGATCGCCGTATCATACTGCTGGGGGAGAATCTGGAAAAAGCGCGCCAGGTGCTTCCAGCTGTACTGCTCTTTCACGGAGTCATTGCCAGCGCCCCGGCTTTTCAGGCTGAACATGAGGCGGTGATACACCAGTGTAAAATGCCCCGCCAACAGCAGCTTCAGCACAGCCTTGGGAAGGGGCAGGACAAAGCGGCTGTATTGCTTAGGGACGGGCAGCACATTCACTTCCGGCGGTATAAACTCCATAAACAGTCCTTCGTGATTCAACAAGAAAAGGTCAACCTCATACGCGTTATAGTCGATTTGGCTCAGCAAATTGATCAAACTCCGTTCGCCGCCGCCGGAAGTCAGACTCGGTATAACAAATAGGAGTTTTTTTCTCATGTTCACCTCTAGGCGAGCTCTTTCAAGTAGTCGACCGCTTTATAGGACATTTGCTGAATTCGGGGCACGGATTGCCTTAGCGCCGCCTTGATCTCTTCTTCTTCTACCAGCATTTCACTAAATTTAGCAATCAAATTGCCGCCGCTGGAAATCTCCTTAATACCGAGCACCAGCTTCTCCTCGCCGAACAGATCTTTCGCAATCCCCTTGGACTTGACGCTGTACCCAAGCACCATGGTCGGAACAAAATTGGAATATGCCGCAATGGTTGCATGGGTTCGGGCCCCGATGAAGAATCTCATCCGTGCAATATAACCTTTATATTGAACCGCCGTGAGATGATCGGGAAGCAGGATGACTCTGCCGGTGTCTTTAAATTCCTCATGGAATAACCGTAATAGCTCATAGTCGTTGTTGCCGTCCACCATCACATGCGGGGTCAGCGCAATCGTCATGTCCGTCGTCTTCAGAATATGCGACAGCAGCTCGCGCACCGCCGAGCCCGCCTGCTTGTTGCGGCTGCTGACGAGCGGGCTAAAGTTAACGCCTATCGTATTCCCGGGCTGCCAGCCGTCAGGAAGCGGAAGCTCCTCCTTCTCCATCGTAAAGGCCGGATCGGCGCACAGCTCTACATTTCGGAGGCCCTGTTCCCGCAGCATATTGTACGTCAGGCTTTCGCGGGCCAGAATCAGATCGAACAGCTTTAGATCCTCAAGCTTCCTGTCCGTCATATCTTCCTCTCCAATTGAGCAGCCCCACAGCACCAGCTTCTTGCCCTGCCGCTTGACTCTGCGGTCGATCTCATACCAGCCCGGCTGCTCGCCGTAGCAGTAATTATCTCCCCCGATGGACAAGCACACATCGACGTCCTTGATCCGGCTGATCGTGTTCTGTTCAATGATCCCGGTGGCATAGGACTCATCCTTAAGGAGCTTGAACCGGACCGCAGACATAATCCAGTTCAGCGAAGGCTTGGCGATCTCCGACTTGGACCCGTCGTAAATTCCGTCCAGGCTCGGAATGGCCCGGTCGGTATCCGGCTGCTCGGATGCCAGGAATACCCTTGCTCCGCTGATGTTCTCCTTGATCATTTGCGTGGAGGAGCGGACAATCGCCTCGCATCCCCGATTTAAGCTGCCGCCATGCGCAAACATCATAATTTTCATGACTCATCACTCCCCATATTAGGCGTTTCTCAGCCTGCTGTAAGCGGCTATGCCTACGAGGCCCAGTGTCAATCTGGTGCGGATCATCATTATGGTCGCCTTCTCGAACCTGCCCAGCTGTCCAAATTCCGCTTCGCAGTACAAGGGCAGCGCCTCCCTTACGTGAGGGTTGTTGATTAATTGGCTTATGTAGCGATACCTTTGACTGAATTTAACCGTCTTGGAAGGCTTCAAATAAATGTAAATGCAGGCCATGGCCGTCTTGATAAAGCGGATGGCTTTCAAACGCTTAATGAGAGGCTCGGACAGGATCTCTCTGTATATTCCCGGCGGTTCCGTATGATAAATCCGGAGGGCCTGGCCGAAGTAATCTTTTTCCAGAATATTTCTGGTGGCACTCCCCTGCACCTCTCTATAGTGATAACCCGTGTAATCGATATATCTCATAGAAGCTGCCCGGGCAAAAAAGTGAATATTGAACAGCGCATCCTCGCCCAAGGCCACCTTTTCCGGAAACTTGATAGAATGCCCGAAAATGACGCTCCGCTTGTATATTTTGTTGACAGACGTATTGAGATCATCGCATTTCAAAAAATGGGGCAGGATTTCCGTTTGGATAAATTCTCTGTCCAGCAGCCTTCCTTGGTCAAAAGGATAGCGGGTCACGACCGGCCGCCCGTCAATCTCGCTCTCCAGATTGGAGACCACGGCATCGCAGCCCTCAAGCGCCGCCAGACCGTACAGCGTGCTGTACATATCGCTTTCGATGTAATCATCAGCGTCAACGAAGCCGACATATTCCCCCGTGGCGATCGCCAGACCCCGGTTTCGCGCCATGCTTACCCCCTGGTTCTCCTGGTTAATTAGCCGGATACGCAAATCATCCCTCATCGCGGCTTCGATGATCGCCCGGCTGCCATCCACAGAGCCGTCGTTAACAAAGATGAACTCACACTCCGTAAGTGTCTGGGCTTGAAGGGACCGGATGCACTCGGCAAGATAAGGCTCCGCGTTAAATACTGGAATAATAACGCTGACATTATACCGCACTGAGAACACCCTCCTTCGCATCCGTCTCGTCCATACAGCGGTACAGCTTCTCCAGTTCAAGGCTATTGCCGTAATCGGTTTTCCGGCAGTGATCGGCCAGCTTCTCTCGCACGCCAGACTGGAGGTAAAGCTCCTCTATGCCGTCCGCGATTCCCTCTACTGACAAGGCTGTGATCCTGCCGTCAACTCCGTCCGTCACCTGACTGCGGGATGTCGTGTAATCGGTAATCAGCACCGGCTTTCCGAGAATCTTGGCTTCCGTAACCGTGACCGCCTTCCCCTCGTAACGCGAGGGCTGGACGTACAGATCCCCGCAGTGGATATACGGATAAGGATTGATCTGCTTGCCCAGGAGAATAAATTGGTCCTCAAGGCCGGACTCTGCGATCAGTCCCTGGATCAATTCCTCGTCACCGCCGTAACCAACCACATACCAGGCGATGTCGTCATATCCCCGGTCCTTTAGCAGCTTGAGCGCTCTGACCGCGTTGTCGATTCCTTTGGCATGCGACAGTCTCGCCACCGTAACAAGCTTGAAGCGCGGGTCCCGCGCCATATCACCGGCGGATTCTTTTACAGCCATGGATCGGATAAATTCCGGCGAGGTCATATTCTCGATGACGATCACCTTATTTTCAAGACTCCCATATTTCGCTAAAAAAGACTCCTTGCAGGCTTCAGATACCGCCACAATGCGGTCGAACTTGTCCCACATCTTCAAATCCATGTTCACATCTGTTTCAACCGTGGAGTAATCCGTATGAATCCAGGCGATCTTCGTTCTTGCCGACACTTTGTCAGCGACAAAATCATGCGGCCACAAATAGCTGATGGCGGCATCATATTCCGGGTCCAGACGGGGAAGAAAAGGAAGGATGTATTTCCACATCAACTGCATTTGGAGGTACCCTAATTCCTTAAGCCCTTTCCTCTTGCCCACCGCTGAAGCATGCAGTCTGGATAAGAGCCGGCCCAGCCCGATCATGAAATGTCCGCTGCGGAAGACTTCATATATAGACTTGCGGAACGTCGCATAGGGCGGCTGCTCGGGAAGAAGCTTCGCCGCTGACGGCAGCAGTTCCATAAATTCTCCGGTGTGACGATACAGCATGAGGTCGACGGCATAGGAGCGGTAGTCAAAATGGTTAAGCATGCCTGCCAGACTGCGCTCCACTCCGCCAACTTCCATATCATATGAGGCGATCAGCAGCTTCTTCATTTCTGCACACCTACCGTTTTTCTCCACGCCCATAAAAAGGGACGCAGGGGGAAATATAGAAAATGCAAATTTTTCGGCAGCGGAAGCGTTTCCGCATCCTCCGGATAGGGAAACAGAAAGCTCAGGATGAACTTGAACTTCTGAATCGGCGCAAGCAGCGCAAATTGATGCCGCTTATGATAGGAAGCCACATCCTCCGGAACGGGGATGGAATGCAGATTGATCATCCGTTCCAAGTAGAACATCGCCTGCTGCGCCATTGCCCGCGACTTCGGGGCACATTCCATGCTGCGAAGCCCACCTGCAATTTCGGCGTCCAGCAGTCCGCCGGCCAGCGCCAACGCCTGCCCGCCTACATGGTAGTAATGATATTTGCGGAGCAGAGCGGTCAATTGCCCGGCATCCGGCTGTTGAAGCAATAGCTGTTTAATATCCAGCAGCCACCGCAGCCTTGACCATCCGTGCCTCGCCCCGTGGGAGACGAGAAACAGGAACAGGTCCTCCTGCCCCAAATAGGAGATTGGCTGCCGGGTCAGATCGCTAATCCGCCTGCGGCTCCACAGCTCTTCAAAGTCAGGTTCTCCGGAAGGAGCGGGATTAAGCCTCCAGTGGAGCTCCACTTTGATCCCCTTGTTCGGATGGGTAAAGGTCGTATGATGATGTCTCCACTTCCAATCGTTAAGGACGGTATGGATATAATCGTCCTTAACATAACCCAGACCGGCCAGCAAGGACTCCGCCGCGTCCAGTTCGGTAAGCGGGATCAGGAGATCGAGATCACAGGAGGTTCGCAGAGATATATCCCCGTAGAGATCCTTGGCAATGACCGGCCCTTTCAGAAAGAGCGCGCGGATATTCTTTCGTTCCAGCTCTCCTCCAATAAACTCCATTTCACCGCTCAAATGAAGCATCTGAAACGTATTTCGGCTGTAGTAGTTATAAAGACAGCTGATTACTCTGGACGGCACCACGTCCTTCCCCAAATTTTTCAGCTTGGGATAAAGATTAGGGTACACTCGGTGATGCATAGCCAGCTCGATAAACGATTCCCAGTCCATCCCGCGGAACAGCTCCGGACGGCGGACAGGCAAATCCTCCCCATTCTCCGCGGCAAGAAGCGCCAGAAGAAGATGCATTTCGGTTGACAGGACTTCCGTCTTCAGAGCAAATGGATTTCTCATGGGATATCTCCTTACCTCCCGGGAACATAGCTAAGAAGAAACGGCTTCGCCGTCCTCTGGAAGAGGAAGGCATCCGTTTCTCGTAAAAATATCAGGTTAAGGATACGCGCGAAGCTTATACTTTCTGATATTTGAACAAGAAAACCAAATTCGTTCTATTTAACGAACACAAATAAAGCGTAACACTCTTGGCAGAAAGTTGTCAATTGTCAGATCACAAAAACAAGAAATTGAGCCCGAACCGATAGGGATATGCTATATTGAAACAAAGAGAGGGGGATTTTGCTTGAAAAACATCGTCGTATTCGGCGCGGGGGGACATGCCAAAGCGGTAATCGACGCCATTGAGCGGGAAGGACGATACCGGATCTTCGGTCTGCTCGACAGCTACAAAGCCGCCGGCTCCGAAATTTACGGTTATCGGGTTCTTGGAAACGAACACTATATCGCCGATCATCGGGAGAACATCCACGGGGGCATCGTAGCCATCGGGGATAATTGGACCCGGGCCAGCATTGTCGCCCGCATCGCCTACCTCTATCCGGGCTTCCCCTTCGTCACCGCTGTCCATCCGGGCGCCTGGATCGCCAGGGGAGCGGAACTCGGTCAAGGCACCGTTGTGATGGCGGGGGCCATCGTTAACAGCGATACCGTAATCGGCGAACACTGCGTGCTGTATCCGAAGGCTTCGGTCGATCATGACAGCCGGATCGGGAATTACGTTACATTGGCTCCTGGCGCCACGACGGGCGGGAACGTGACGGTCGGAGAATACAGCGTTCTCTCCCTGGGAGCGAACGTTATTCACTCTGTCAGTGTGGGAGCGCATACCGTCATTGGGGCGGGGGCCACCGTTCTTTCCGATATTGGCGGTTACGCCGTAGCTTACGGGACGCCCGCCGTCATCGTCAGATCGCGCACAGCTGGTGAACGGTATTTGTAATAGAGGGGATGCGCGGTGCAGCCGCACCGCAAGGATCCCGTTGGCGGTCGCACCGCAAGGATCCCGTTGGCGGCCGCACCGCAAGATCGCGTTGGTTACGGATTAGTTTAGGTTTCCTGCTGGAAAACGGCGAAAGTGCAGGTTTTTTCGAGCAGAAACGAGAGTTAGCGGGAAAAACCTGCTATGGCGCAGGAATTTCAGGCTTTTCTGGCTGGATTGGAGAGTTGAACCGGAAATAACTGTATTTTTGCAGGCTTCCCATCCAGCGATAGCTCCAAGTCCGACAAAAGATGTACAATTTCAGGTTTTTGCAGGGTTCGTTGGGTTCGTTGGGTTCATTTGGTTCGTTGGGTTCGTTTGGTTCGTAGCGCCTCGCTGCAGCTCGTATCGAACCACATGTTTGCCCGTTCCTCCGGTCACGGCGGTAATCCATGCCTGTTCCCGATTCAGCAAGTTACGGATTCTGCCCGCTAATGATTCAGTCCGTTTCCAAACTCTCAAGTTCCCATTTTCGCAAGTTCCCGATTCCGCAAAGTTACGGATTCGCGAACAGCAGGGACCGTCCGGAAATCCGGGCGCCTAACGGGCAGGGTTCGCTACCTTCCCCAGCGAGCGCTGAATGCAGTCAATCACCCGCTGCTGCTGCTCCAGAGTCATGCTGGAGCCGGAAGGAAGACAAATGCCGGACCTGAACAGCTGCTCGGATACGCAGAGCGTCTCGCTATGCGGATAGAAGCGCGCGCGCTCGAAGATCGGCTGAAGATGAAGCGGCTTCCACAAGGGTCTTGCTTCAATATTATCGTCGGCCAGCGCCTTCAGCAGATCGCTTATCTTGACCCCGTTCTCCTCTTCGTCAATCGTAAGCGTGGTCAGCCAACGGTTCGAGCGCGTACCCGGCAATTCCGGCATGAACTCCACGCCCTTCAAGCCTCCGAAAGCCTCACGGTAGTTCTCAAATACCGCTCTTCTGGCCTCAACCCGTTCATCCAGAACCTGAAGCTGGGCTCTGCCCACGCCTGCCAGCAGATTGCTGAGCCTGTAATTATAGCCCATGACGCTGTGCTGGTAATGCGGAGCTTGATCTCTCGCCTGGGTCGCCAGGAAGCGCGCCTTGGCTAGCGCCTCTTCATCATCGGATACAAGCATGCCGCCGCCGGAGGTCGTAATGATCTTGTTGCCGTTGAACGAGTAAATACCGAACTTGCCAAGGGTACCGCTCGCCTTGCCTTCATAGGTGGAGCCCAGCGATTCTGCGGCATCCTCAATAATCGGCACATCATAGCGGCCGCATAAGGACATGATTTCCTTCATCTTGGCGCTCTGCCCGTACAAATGAACGACGATCACCGCCTTGGGCAAACAGCCCTCCCGGTCTGCCTCTTCAAGCGCCCTCTCCAGCGCTTCGGGCGACATGTTCCAGGTCTGAGGCTCGGAATCGATGAATACCGGCTCGGCTCCGGCATAACATACAGGATTGGCACTCGCTACGAAAGTGAAACTTGAGCAAAATACCCGATCCCCGGGCCCGACGCCAAGCAGACAGAGTGCAATATGGATGGCGGCCGTACCTGAGCTCAGGGCAACCGCTCCGCCCGCGCCCGTATATTCGGCAATCTCCCTTTCGAAAGCGTCGACATTGGGGCCGAGCGGCGCAATCCAGTTCGTCACGAATGCTTCATTAATATATAGCTGCTCCCGTCCGCTCATATGGGGCGGAGACAGAAAAATCCGTTCATTTGCCACCCTCATCAACCTCGACTTCCCTCTTCTTTATTTACGCCCCCCTGAAATACGGGCATAGTGACGTGATTTCCGCTGCTGATGCCTTCCGATCTGACGACTTTAAGCAGGGTCATGACCAAGATCTTCAGATCCAGAGCGAAGCTGTAATGATCGACATACCACGTATCAAGCTTAAATTTCTCTTCCCAGGAAATCGCGTTTCGTCCGTTCACCTGCGCCCATCCGGTAATTCCCGGCTTGACCAGATGGCGGCGGGCCTGCTCCTCCGTGTACAGCTGCAAATAACTCATGAGCAGGGGCCTTGGACCGACCAGGCTAATATCGCCGTTAACCACATTCCACAATTGGGGAAGTTCATCCAGGCTGTATTTTCGAAGGAATTGCCCGAATGGGGTAAGGCGGATATGATCGGACAGAAGCTGACCCGTATCGTCCCTCTCGTCCGTCATCGTCCTGAATTTATAGACATGAAATGGTTTACCATGGAGTCCGGGCCTTGTCTGCTTGAACAGGATCGGTGAACCGAGCTTTAACCGCACCAGCAATGCCGTTCCCGCGATAACGGGCGACAGCACAATCAACAAGGCCAGCGATACCGCCAGATCAAACGCTCTTTTCATACGAATCTCACCCCTATGAGAATATCTTCCTCATTCTTGCAATATTCTCCGGCCCGACTACCCGGCTGACCGTCCGCTTTACGCCGCTCCTTATCCGGACATGAAGCGGAAGCCAGGACTGCGCAAAATGATGAATCGTATAGCTCTCCTCGCTCAGGTAGCTTCCGCCATTGATATAATCGTACGGACTAAAGTAAGTCCGGGGATAGAAGGTTACTCCGTTCTCTGTCACCTGATACTTTCCGTTAAGTTCCAGACCGTGCCGTATACAGATTTCGCTGATCACCGCCGTGTTGGTCGTCGTATCCAGCGAGCCGTCCGGCAGGAGAAAGCTCCGGCCCTCGTAATAATCCAGCAGCTCCTTGATCCAGGGGTGTCCGGCGACCGCCCCCATCGTGCCCGATTGCAGAAAATGCCCATCCTCAAACCCTGAGAAAGCCTCCAGCTCCAGAAAGCGGTCCAGCGGCCTGATCACTTCAACATCCGTATCCATATAGATTCCGCCGCAGGTGTATAAAGCGTGCAGCCGGGCATAATCGCTGACAAACGCATATTTCCGGTGTTCATAGGCTTCCTTCACATACCGGTTAACCGTAACGTCGAAGTTATCCTCGTTCCATTCCACGAATTCAAACCCAGGCAAATGCTTATGCCAACTTTTGATGCATTTTTGAAGCTTTCCCGGCTTCTCACCGCGGCCGAACCAGCAGTAATGGACAACCTTGGGGATCTTCGTCGAAGAATTCATCCGTCAGCCTCCTTAGTTGAACCAAGTGATAAAGTCGCTTCTATAATCAATGCCGAGAGTGATCACATTTTCATAGAAGAAATAGATGAGGTACACGATCAAGAGGGCCAGATACACCAGCTTCTGATCCTTTCTGCGGAACGCCTTCACCATCCATGCCGTAAGCAAAATCTGATAAAGGGTAAAATATATCGCCAGTCTGGCGAAAATCCAGTTCTGGGTAGCGACCAGCATCAGCACAAATCCGATCAGCGACATGTTGACAATAATATCAATGTCAGGGAACTGCGCGCTCAGCTTCTTCCTGCCAAGGTAAGCAATAACGAGCGGCAATCCGAAAAAGGCCACCCGCACAATATTGGCGCCGCCCTCCGACAAGGTCTGGTACACGCCATACTGCGTATCTTTGATCGCCGAGAACAAAACTTCTGAGAATTGACTGTAGCCGAAGACGATCAGGACCGCGACGCCGAGCAGCATCAGGGTCGAGGCTGTCCAAGCCTTTCTCCTGACGATGAAAAAGATCGGAATCAGAATCAGCGCGCTTTGATGGAACAAAGAAGCGAACAGAACAACCGGGATATACCTCCTCCAGTTGCCTTCAAACAAATATTTCGTCGCGGCGAACACGATCGAAGTCGCCAAATACTGCCGGATTCCGTTCATGGAGACGATAAAGGCGCCCGAAGTAATGTAGATATACACGCCCAACTCGAACAGCCGTGCATATTTATACAGCATCACAATAATGAGCATGTTGGTGATAAACGCCGTAATCACAATCATGTACTGCGGATCGTTCGTGTACAGCTTCAAGATTTTTTGAAAAATATTAAAGCCGATGTCGTCGTTGGTCCACACATACTGCCAGGTGAAATCATCGGTGAGATATGAATGGATATACATCTCCGTATCGCCGATATTATTCCGAAGCCCGGAAACGAGACAGAACAAGACGGCCGTAATGAGGAACAGGACAGGATTCGGTCTGACGGTTGCAGGAAGAGATGCGTCCGGCGTGGAAAAGTACCTGGCCGAAAGCGAAAATAGATAGGCAAAAGCCAGGAGTATCCATAATACGGTCATTGGGAGTCACTCTCCTGAACCTGCCTGATGTTCCTCGGCGTTTCCTTCGCTGAAATCGGCGCTGCGCGCTGTGTCCGCCGAATGTACAGGTACAGCAAGCCTCCCAGCGGAAGCGCCAGCACGGTCATTCCCTTCCGGGGGGACTCCGCAATAAACTTCCGGTTGCCCATGATCAAGCTGCTGGACACGTAATGGACCGCTTCGCGAAGCCTTTCCTTGAACGAAGACGCATAAACCATCGCCACTTTCCGAAAAAAAGCGAAGCCCTGCGGATTTTTGCGGTACTGATTCATCATGTTCAGGCTGGAGCCGTCGGCTCTGTATTCCACATGGCAGAGCACCTCGTTCATGACCAATAACGGAAGCTGCTGATCGATCAGCAGATATTTATAGGAGAGCGGAACGTATTTTTCTCCCGGAAAAATCGGGTACGGCGGAACGCTGCTTGTCATGGCGGTACGGTACACCAGCTTCTTGTCGCCCTTGACCTTCCACTTGGCATACAGGCCGCTGAGCGTCGACGCTTTCAGCCCCTCCGGCATGCCCGTTCCGATCATTTCCCCGTCCGGCGAAGCGTCCAGGCCCACGATACCGGCATACTGCTCGCTTCCGTGCTCCTTCCAGAAGGAGAGGATTTTATCCACCGCATCATCGGCCAAATAATCATCCGAATCGATGCAGACGTTAAGCTCCGTATCGATCCGTTCGTAGGCCGCATTATGCCCGCCGTGCATCCCCTGATTGTCCTGATAGTGATAACGGATGGCTATCCTGCCTTCGCTTATCCAGCCCTCTACCAGTTCCCTGGTCCGGTCCGTGGAGCCGTCGTCGATGATCAGCCAGACAAAATCCTGGCAGGACTGCCTAAGCAGGCTCTCATAGCATAGATGGAGGGTATGCGCTCTATTGTAAGTCGGGGTAAAGACCGTAAGCGAAGGAACCATTGTGATCACCTCGGGTTAAGAATTGGCCGCCACGCTGAATGGTAGAAGGAGGCCAGCCATTCGGCGGTCTGCGCGGAGTCGTATCCGCTTTCGCGCAGCTGCTTCGATGTATCCGCATGCTCATAGGAGGAATCCAGCACCGCCAGCGCCCAATGGTCAGGGGATTCCTGAAGACCGATAAACCGCACCCTGCCCGTTAAATCCGCCTCCTTGGTAATTGCGCTAGAGGCGATGCATCTTAGTCCTGCGGCCTGCGCTTCGACGAGAACGACAGGCAGCCCTTCGTACAGGGAAGGGAACAGGAACAAATCCATGCCCTGCATCAGCCTGGAAATATCCGAACGGACGCCCAGGAAGGCGACATTGCCGCTTAATCCCAGCTTTTCGACTTTACGCCGGATCGCCGGCTCCAGATGTCCCGCCCCAACCAGAACGAGAAGCACATTGGGATTTCTTCGGTAGATGCTGTGAAAGATGTCAATCAGAAACGAGTGGTTCTTCTGCTCGTTAAACCGGCCGACATGGCCAATGACCAAACGCTCGCCCGCCTGAAGCTCATCTCGCACCTGTTCGCGCGCAGAAAGGTCTAATGCGAACTCCCGAAGGTTGATGGCGTTATTCATGACAATCAAATTGTCTGTCTTCTCAATCCCTTTGCCGAACAGCCAGCGTCCCGCGTTCTTCGAGCAGGCAAAATACCGGGTTGGATTATCCTTCATGACCGCTTTCGCGTATACGCGGAAAGGGAACTTCAAATCCAGCTTCAGATCGCTTAAATGGCTGTGCGCGATCCGGCACGGAATTCCGGCCTGCTTCGCTGCACGCAGAACAAAGCTGCTGTTCTCGTTGATATGGGAATGAACGACGCGGTATTCCGAGTGTGCGCCAAAGAACTCCGCCAATTTTTTAAAGTAAAGCCGGTAATTTCCCGGTCTGATCGGCGGCATGCGGTAGATGACTCCGCCAAGCGATTCGATTTCGTCATCATAGTGGCCTCGCTCCAGCCGGTGAACGATAAAATCAAACTGAATTTTGCCGCGATCCATCTGACGGTAGTAGTTCATGAGCATAGTTTCCAGTCCGCCCCGATTCATCATGGTGACGACCTGAAGAATTCGAACGGGTTCCATTGTCCACACCTCTCGTATTCTTGATTCGCAAGTAGTTAATTGCCTTCAGCATCAGATAGAGCCCCGCAGCCAATCTCCATTTTCCGAGCAGGAAAAAGACTCTCCAGGCTTTGGTGCAGTACCTCAGCTCAAATCCGGCAAACGCCGAGACCACTTCCCGCTTTGAGACAAGCGAATGAATATTCTTAATTTTGATAAATGGCGATGCCTTGTAATCTTCACTAACAATGTTGAGACCGAGCCCCAGTATATTGATGCACACCCGGTTGCGAAGCGCCCGAGTATATTCCGCCGGCAGTTCATGCTCTGCAATAAAAGAGTTCATATAACCGTACAGCTTGCTGAACTTACTCTCCAACAAGGGGTTGTAACAGGAGGTAATGGACGAAGTATTGGATTTCCAGTAATGATAGAACGGACGATTTAGAAAGACGAAGGAGCGTGCATAGTGACATACATGGATGTTGAAGAGTGAGTCCTCATTGGTTCCGATGATATCCAGATCGATAAAAGAGGCGGCCGCTCTGTGAATCAGATCCGCCCGGTACAGCTTGCCCCACACGGGTCCCCAGGCGTCCAAATAATCAGGCTGCGCCAGTTCCTCTCTCAGCGGACCAAACAGCCTTCTCGTAATATGCTCCTGAACCTCTTCACCCCGGTATACCTGCACATCCGGCAGCCGGAATATTTTCTCTTTCGCGTGCGTACCGAACTCGCGCAAATACGTGCACATGACGATATCCGCATCCTCGTCCTCCGCCGCTTGGCGCATCGCCATAAACATCTCCCGGTCCACCCAATCATCCGGATCGACAAAGGCGATGTACCTTCCGGCCGCGTGCCCCATGCCTTCATTACGGGCGGAAGATACGCCGCCGTTGCTCCGGTTGATGAGAACTATACGGTCGTCTCTTCCGGCATATTGTTCGAGAATGGGGAGACTGCCGTCCGTCGAACCGTCGTTAACCGCGATAATCTCCAGATCGCCGAAGCTTTGGCTGATCAGACTGTCCAGACATCTGGGCAAATAGGCTTCCATGTTATATATGGGCATGATAATGCTGATTTCCGGCTTCATATCCCCCCTCCTCCCTCATATGCCTTAAGTAGATTGACGCAAGCTCCTCTACGACCGATGACAATTTATAAGCTTCGGTTAGCTCCAGGCTTCTCTTGCCCAGCCTGCTCCGTAACTCCATGGATCGGCACAGGCGAATCATATGCTCGGCGAGCAGCTCCTCCTGATCAGGCTCAACGATGTATCCGTTCTCCCCATGCTTCACGAGTTCCGCATGCCCCCTGTTTCTTGTCGCGATAACAGGAAGGCCGCAGGCCATCGCTTCCATAATATTGACCGGCAGCCCCTCCCGCAGACTTGCCGAAACTGCTGCATCGCACATGGGCAGCAGCCGGTCAATGTCTTTCCGGTAACCGAGAAAATCCACTTTGTCCGCAATCCCGAGCTCCGCCGCCAGCCTGCGGCATTGTTCCTGCAGCGGGCCTTCTCCCGCGAGCAGAAGCTTGATCCCCGGTTCTTGAGCTTGAACCCGGGCCAAGGCGCGAATGAGCAGCTGATGATTTTTATTTCCGTTGAATTCCGCAGCATAGAACATCAGGAAATCATCCGGCCCGTAGGAAGAATCCTGCCTGAGCCTTGCCTTCTCCGCCTGTGTCACCGGCTTGAATCTGTCCGTATTGACGCCTACGCCATGCACATGCTCAATCTGCCGCGCTTTGAACCTCCGCCGGGCAGCCAAGCGATAATCTTCGTTGTTAATCGTAATCAGACAATCCGTCAGCCGGGAAAGACCCTTCTCGATCGGGTAATACAGCAGCCAGCTCGTAAGCGAAGACCCTTGGCAGAAATGAAAGCCATGGGCGGTATAGATCACCCGAGTCCCATTGTTACGGGAACTCACTGCGGCAAGCCGGGCCAGAACGCCGCCCATCGGCGTATGGGCATGAATAATCCCGTAGTCATTCTGCCGCATAATTTCCTTCAGCTGACGATAAGCTTCCAAGTTACCCCGGCGAAGCGGCGACCGCTCTATGGAGATATTAAATTTCTTGTCCACATAAGGCAGGTCAAGCCCTCCCTTAGCCGCGATATGAACCTCCCAGCCGTGCTGCTTGAACCATTCGAGCACTGGTAAATGAAAGGCGCTGAAATGGTAATCTACCGTTGCGCAAAACAACACTTTTCGGGACATAAGCCGTCTTCCTTTCCATAGCGTCTAGACGACCGTCGCTTTCTTAAGCAGAGCCATTTCAAAGCGGTTGTTGGCAATATCAAGCAGCATGCTTCTCAGTTCTTCGATGGATAGGGAATCGTAGACCTTGAGCAGATGATTAATGGACTCAAAGTTCACCTCATACGATTTGCCTACATAGATCTTGGGATAGACCTGCATTTCATGAACTTCCGTGTCCCGCAGCAGCTCTTCATACAGCTTCTCTCCCGGTCTCATACCCGTGAACTCAATGCCGATTTCCTCGGTGGTATAGCCCGACATGCGGATCAGATTTTTGGCCAAATCCACAATCTTGACCGGCTCGCCCATATCCAGCACGAAGATTTCCCCTCCGCGCGCCAGAGCGCCTGCCTGAATGACCAGCCGGGACGCCTCGGGAATCGTCATGAAATACCGGACCATATCCGGATGCGTGACGGTTACCGGTCCGCCCTGCTCAATTTGCTTCCGGAACAGCGGAATTACGCTGCCTCGGCTGCCGAGTACATTACCGAAACGAACGGCGACAAATTTGGTAGAGCTGAACCGGTCCTGATGCTGAATGATCATCTCGGCAATCCGCTTGGTTGATCCCATCACACTGGTCGGATTGACCGCCTTGTCCGTTGAGATCATGACAAACGTGCCGACTCCCACCAGACTGGCGGCCTGCGCGACATTCATCGTGCCGATAATATTATTCTTGACCGCTTCCTCCGGATTGCGCTGCATAAGCGGCACATGCTTGTGAGCTGCGGCATGATAGACAACGTCCGGACGATGCAGCTCCATTAAGCTGATAATCTTGCTTTCATCCTGCAAATCCGCGATTTCGGTATAGAACTGGATGCCGGAATCCCTGAATTTCGCTTTCAGCTCGATTTCAATCGTATAGATGCTGTTCTCTCCGTGACCGAGCAGCACCAGTTTTTTCGGCCGGAATCTGGAGATTTGCCTGCACACCTCCGAACCGATGGAGCCGCCTGCTCCCGTGACGAGGACAACCTTTCCCGTGACATAATCGGAAATTCGGTCAAGGTCAAGCTGAACTGCTTCCCGGCCCAGGAGATCCTCAACCTGAATGTCCCTGAATTGGCTGACGGCGACCTTGCCGCTCGCTATATCCTCAAGCATGGGAATGGTTTGTGTCTTAGCGGAGGTCTTGGTGCATTCGTCATAAATGGTTTTTAGCCGGTTCTTGGAAAGCGAAGGAATCGCGATGACAATATGTTCAATTTGAAACCGTTCGGCCAGCTCTACGATATCTGTTGTTCCGCCCGCAACGGGAATTCCCATGATATCGAGACCGAGCTTATTCAAATTGTCATCAATAAAAGCGACCGGCTTCAGCGCCTTATTCGGACCGGACAGCAGCTGTCTTGCAACCATCGTTCCGGCCGCGCCCGCACCGATGATCAGCGTCCGCTTGGCGTTATCCGGCTCGCTCTGCGTCTCCTGCTTGTCATGAGCGGCCCTGATCATCCGCCAGCAAAAGCGCGACCCGCCGATCAGCAGCATATGCAGCAGCCATGTCACCAGCAGCAAACGGTATTGAATGTTGCCCGAGAGAACGAGTTGAACGGTAGCTGCGGCAACCATGGAGAATGTGACCACTTTGGTGATGAGGATAATTTCTTCAACGCTGGCATATTCCCAGGCTTTCTTGTACAAATGGTACACAAAGGCAAAGAGATGATGACTCAGGAGCAATGCGACCGAACTGATAATCACCGGGTGTGTAAATACATTAAAAGAGGCGTTCACCAGGAAGCTCCCCGCGAAAATAGCCGTCAACACAATAAACGAATCCAACAACATCAAAATAGTTAGCCGATGCTTACGAAACAACGTTCGTCCACTCCCTCCCAAAACGAATCAATCCTGCGGCTGTCACTGTTCCTAACCCCGATTCAGCAGGCTGCCTAATATCCTGACCTTCCCGAAATCCAATAGGCGCTTGGCCTTAAGAGCTTGCTTCTGCTGCGTCTTCCCGCTGCTGACAACCAATACGACCCCATCGCACCGGCCCGCCAGCGCGATAGCATCGGGTGTTTCCAATACCGCAGAGCAATCAAACAGAATAACGGAGTATTCATTTCTTGCCCGGTCCAAAAATTCCGACATCGCCTGCGAATCGAGCAGATCCGCCGCGCCCGGCAGATGCGACCCGCCCGGTATGATGGATAGTCTCTCCACATCCGTGGGATATACGGTTTCCGCAAAATCCATGTTGGAAGCTAATCCATCGGAGAGTCCGGGCCATTGTTTGATGCTGAATACCTGACCCAGAACGGGGTTCCTGACATTGGCGTCCACCAGGAGTACCTTATCTCCCCGCTGAGCGAAGCTGACCGCCAAATTTACGGCGGAGGTCGTCTTCCCTTCTCCCGGCGAAGGAGAGGTGATGACGAGGGAGATCTGCTCCTTTTTTCCCGCTGCAATCCGAATGTTATTTCGTATCCTTCTGTACTGCTCGGCAGCGGCCGCTGTGGGACTGTTATGAACAATAAAGCAGCCGTATATCACCCGTGAATCCAACTTTTTCTCCCTATGAGCCAATGGCTTCACCCCGCACATACTCATTTTTCCGCCTTGAATTGCCGAGAGAATCTTTGCGCTGCAGCTTGGGGACGACTCCCAGTGAATCTACGCCCAATATCCGTTCAAGCTCTCTTTCTGAGCGGAGGGTATCATCCAGTGATTCGAGCAAAAGAGCTAGACCCAGACCAATGACAAGACCGGCTATTATGCCTGCGATCAGCGCACGATTGCTCGGCGGATTGATGGGCGCGGGATTTGGCGATTCCACCGCTGCAGTAAGAACGCTGATTCCGTTAAAGCCCATACGCTTACTCACTTCCTCGGTGAACACGCGCACGACGGCATTGACGATTTGCGGCGCGACGGCAGGGTCCGGGTCAACAACCGAAATGATTGTAATAATGGAATTGTCAACGCTTCCTACACTGATCTGATTGCGCAAGCCTCCAGCCGACCTTGGGATACCCGACTCCTTGATCACACGTTCCAGAACCACAGGTTCGCGGATGAACACCTTGATTGTGCTCAGCTGTTCCGGAGTAGCTGCGGGAATCATAATTCTTGCCGAAGAAGAGTACAGGGGCACTTCCGGCTGCGAGCTGTACAGACCGCCCAGCACGGCGAGAAGGACGGTCGTTAGTACAATAATCCATAATCTCCGTCTGATAACCGCTGCCCATTCCTTCAGATTAATTTCCTTGACCGGAACTTTGGATGAAGGCTCCTTTTCGTATACCTCGTTCTCATCTTCCATATGTTCACCCACTTCAAAGAATGACTTTAATAAAGAACATTATTCATTAATTTTAGTTCTTTATATAGAACATGTCAACTATTTGCCTCTTTATTCTATGGATATTGTTCGTTTTTACGATCGGTCAACTGTTCGTTTACACGCACAAAAAAAAGCATCTCCAAAAGCAATTTGTATTGCTTCTAGAGATGCCTCTTTTGCTGTTCGGCCTATAGCGAAACGGGGGTCAGGCCGGGATGATCGTCTTTAAGAAGCGCCTAACACCGGAGAGCCCCTCTTGCTCCAGTACGGTAAGGAGCTGTGTCCCGATGATCGCTATATCGCTTTTGCCCTCCAAAAAACGCACATCTTGACCGCTCTGGATGCCGAATCCTACAGCGATCGGGGTTTTAGCTATGCTGCGGACACGAGTGATAAATGCCTCTGTCTCCTTGCCAAATGAGGTCTTCGTCCCGGTCACTCCCTTTCGCGCCGCACAGTACAGAAAGCCGCCGGTTTCTGCCGACAGATAAGCAAGCCGCTCGCTGGATGTATACGGCGTAACGATCAGGATAGGCTCCACCGTATGCTTACGGCAAGCCTCCATAAATTCCTGGCTCTCCTCAGGATAAGCATCCGGCACAATCAGACCCTGAATGCCTATTGCGGCGCACGCTTTAACGAACTCTTCAATTCCATACTGAATGACAACATTATAATAGGTCATGAACAAAAAGGAGAGGCCGGGAAAATCCGTGACCACACGCTCCGCGAATTCCAGGCATTGTTTCGTAGTTGTTCCACTCGCCAGCGATGCTTGATTGGCATGTAAGAACACAGGTCCATCCGCAATAGGCTCCGAGAAGGGCAATTGAAGCTCGACAAGGCGGGCGCCGCTCTCTTGAAACAAACGAATCATTTCATAATTCGTATCAAAGTCCGGATAGCCGAGAATTTGGTGAGTCATTATCTGTATCGGCTGCCCGGATGGTCCGCCTGTAATCTGTTCAGCGAGCCGAATTTTCGAACTGCCGGGCTTTTCTCCGGATAAATGCTTTCCATTCATCATCATGCAATCCCTCCGCTACATTAAAAATGTCTTTATCCCCGCGTCCGGACATATTAATTATGAAGATATCAGACCCCGAAGATTCCGTGATATCGTTAAACGCTCCCGCAAAAGCATGCGTAGACTCCAGCGCGGGAATCAGCCCTTCCGTCTTCATGATAATCTCCAGCGCTTCCACTACCTCCGTATCGGTTGCGGCCGTGAACCGCACCCTGCCCCGCTCGGACAAGTCGGCCAATATCGGAGATACGCCCACATAATCCAGACCCGCGGCAAGGCTGTACGTATCATTCATTTGCCCGTCGTTATTTTGCAGAAAAAGGGTCTTAAAGCCTTGAGCGACACCGGCCTTGCCCTCGCCGTAGGCAATCCGGGCCGCATGCCTGCCGGAACCCTTGCCCTGCCCGCCTGCTTCCACCCCCACGAGTCCAACATTCTCATGCGGATAGAACGCTTGAAACACACCGAGGGCATTTGACCCGCCGCCCACACAGGCATAGACCCAGCTTGGCAGCCGGCCTTCCACCCGCAAAATCTGTTCCTTGGCTTCTATGCCGATCACAGCCTGAAAGTAAGATACAATGGCGGGGAAAGGATGCGCACCCGATGCGGTTCCCAGAACGTAATGCGTCGTTTCAAAGCTGGAGACCCAATCTCTCAGCGCTTCGTTGATCGCATCCTTCAACGTCCTTGAACCGTAATCGACCGCGATGACTTCAGCCCCCAGCCGTTTCATCCAAAAAACATTGGAATACTGACGTTCCATATCTTCCCGGCCCATATATATGGTAGCCGAGAGCCCCAGCTTCGCCGCTGCGGTAGCGGTAGCCACCCCATGCTGTCCCGCCCCCGTTTCGGCTATGACGCGCGTTTTTCCCATTTTCTTCGCCAGCAGGACTTGACCGAGCGCGTTGTTCAGCTTGTGGGCGCCGGTATGATTCAAATCCTCGCGTTTAATATAAATCTTGGCGCGGCCGAAATATTCGGTTAGCCGATCCGCATAGGTAAGCGGAGTAGGGCGCCCCGAGTAATCTGCCAGCAGTGAGCAATATTCTTGCCAGAACGCTTCATCCTGTTTAATAGCTTCAAAATACTCCTTGATTTCCGCAAAGGCAGGGACAAGGATCTCGGGTATAAACGAGCCTCCGTAATTCCCATAGTAACCATCGTCTTTTACCAATGCTTCAGCCGCAGCGGATATCGTTTGAAATGTCGTTTTATACTCGGACATCACTATTCTCCTTTCCCGTTTCATTCGTTGGGTGATGATATGGCAACAATATCCCGCGCCGTTTCCGAATCCGTCACCAGGATATCAATCCATTTCCCCTTGAGTGCCGCTGTAATAGCCGTGACTTTAGCTGCGCCCCCGGCAATTCCGATGACCGTGGGTATCGAGCGAAGCTCCCGGGCATCGAGGCCAATTAGCCGATTGCTGACCGGAAAGTCAATCACCTGGCCTCTTTCATCCAGAAAGGAAGCGCACAGATTGGCAGCGGCGCCCAGCTTTTTCAGAACCGTCATATCCTCCTCGCTGAAGCTCCCCGATTTGACCATAGTACTTTCTTCGCTTACTTCACCAATGCTTACAACCGCTACGCGGCTGCTCCGGGCAAGCTCAAGCACCTTTGCAATCTCCGGCTCTTGGCGCAACAGCATGCCGGTCTCTTCGTTGGCCACCAATGCAGGCGCATGAAACATCGAGTATTTGGATTTCAGCTTGTTCGCAAAGGCCATGGCATTGGTGCTTGCATGCCAGGCGGCGCCATCCGATCCCCACCCTCCAACCAGGGGGACAAATTGCATTCCGTCCCGTGCAAAGTAATCCATCTCCTCGGCTGCGCAGCCTATCGTATGCCCTGCCATAATCCCGACTATATCGCCATCCCTCAATACGGATTCGATCAGAGCGGCGCCGGCTCGGCCCAGCAGGGCAGGCAGCCCGGCAGGTTCCGTATCAGAAGAATCGACAACCAGCGCGTCTTGAATGCCGAAGGCATCGATGAGTGACTTTTCAAGCTCCTGCTCGGCTGAAAATGGATTATTGATCGAAATACGTACAATCCCTTCATTCTTGGCGGCTGTCAGCATTCGGCTTACATGAGGACGGGATATCCCCAGTCGTTTGGCGATTTCCATTTGGTTCAGCCCTTCCTCGTAATACAGCTGGCAAATCTTCACTAATAATCGGAAGCGATCCTGATTCTTCTCCGTCATAATGCGGGCATGCACATCCCTTCATACTCAATTCACCCAATGTACAAATGTTCAAATGATGAACAAACGTACTCCGCTTCATGAGTATACCGCTTTTTTCCTTATTTTTCAAACCAGAAAGAAACCGCCCCATATGTCAATTTCATGACAAATAGAGCAGTTCCTTCGCCCGATCAATATAGACATTATTGCAATATATTATTATTGAATCTATCATTTGCCTTTAGCGAGAGCTTCGCTTTAACCAGAATGTTATCCTCAATCGTATAAGGAGGTGCCCCCACTCCCGCATACTCAGTCGAGATTCCTTTTGCCGGAAGATTGGTTGTAATTTTGTTCTTCCGGATCACCGCGCTTAGCACATCGTATGGATCGTTCCGCTTCCAGTAATCGTTGATTTTGATGAGCTCCGTGCTGCTTGAGGCAAGGTTATTGGCATTCACCACATTATTCTCCACAACGGCGCTTCGAGCCGCCTGGATACTGACCGCCTGCGCGCTGCCGGGCAGTTCAAAAGTGGAGTTCTTCACCGTCAGGTTTAATTGCTTATTCTCTGCGTACAGCAGGCCCGCACCTTGGATATTGCCTTTGAAGGTACAGCCGTCAAACACATAATTTCCGGCCAGAACCGCTGAAAGCGTGCCGAACTTCCCTTCTTCGGATGCTTCAAACTGGCAATCTTTATACGTTCCCGGCGGCAGAGAAAGCCCGTAAGCGGAGTTATAGCGGATGATCTTCAGATGATCGAACACGCTTCCGGAAACCGTATTTCCGGTAAAGCTCCGCAGAGCCGGCTCCCCGGTTATCGTGACATTGGACAGACGCAGAGGATTTTTGCTGATGCTTAGGCCCGCTTCCACTTTTTTCGTAATGTTGATATTGATATTGGAGACTTTGATTCCGAAAGCATCCTTTGCGCTCAGAGCGAGTGTGCCGTTCGTGATCTCCATTCCATCAATGACGATATTCGGCCCTTCGAAATAGGTGATGGAATCATTCAGTTCATTGTTCCGCAAGGTGACGTCATGATAAGCATAAATGCGCGCCCCGTCGAAATGGTTATCGGATACCCAGGCGTTTGTAAATGGCGGGGAGACTGCTAGCCCGATGGCTTCCTTGGAAGCAAAATGATTACCGTCCACCCATGCGTTCCGGCCGTCATAAAGAATGACATCGTACACGGCGTTGTTATAGAATTGGTTGTTTTTAATCGTGATGTTTGTATTCAGGTAGCCATTCTCCCCATATCCTCCTTCCACATCAATGCCGGATTGCGGCGCTGTCCCCTTTATGTCATGAAGCAGATTTCCAGTAATGATAACGTTGTCCGCCCCGCCGATTGTAATTCCCTGACGGCGGTTGAATGCCGACTCCGAGTTCCGGACGGTAATATTCCGGCAGACGACACGATTCCACACTTCCAGGTAACCGCCCTTGGACGAGGCCTTATTAAACACCAGATGACAGTAAGCAGCCCCGTTTGGAATAGCCATTTGATCCCGGACCTTGGCCGATATCTTCTTGATCAACTTCCCGCTCTTTTGGTAGAAATAGACCTCGAATAAAGGCCCCAGCTTTTGGACATTGGAAATTTCAAAGAGCTTCTCCGATTGCAGGATAGGCGCGGTAAGCGGAATCGGCGCTTTGGTGCGGACTTTGTTCTTATTGCTCACTGCATTTCCTTTTGCATCCAGCGCTCCGGAAACAAACCCTCCCTCATACAGGTCCTTAATCAATTTACCAACGCCGCCAATCGCCATCCCGTCTCCAGTAAAATTAATAGTCTTGACGCCGTCGATCACAACATTTGACGCACCTTCAAGCAAAATGCCGTAACCGTTCTCATGCGTGCCCGCGCTATGGGGATTGTCTTTTTTAGAAAAATCATGCTGCTGCTTATCGCCGCTGTAAGTTCCGCCCTTTAGCGTTACATTGTTAACCCCGTAGCCCAGGAACATCGTTTCGTATCGTTCTTTTCCGTTCGCTTCCTTTTGCAGCACCGCGTCATCCGGCATAATAAACGTCATGTCGCTGACCATGTTGATCCGGCTGTCCTTATCGATCAGGTACGTTCCGGATGGCAGCGTCACCGCTGTAACCCCGTCGTTATGCAGGCTTCTTATCGCTTCATTAATGCCTTTGGTCGTTTCCACGGGATGAGTTCCGTCATTGTAGATATTCCATTTAGCTAAATTAATCGTCGCTTCCGGCGGGTTCAGGGAATCCTGGCCATATATCTCCAGCGGCAGCAATCCGATCAGCACAACGGTTAAAGGCAGAATGAACTTCCGCAATTGCTTGTACATTTCTGTCCCTTCCTCCTGTTCAAGATTCAATCCGTATATCCTTCGTTCTTTAAAACGAACTATCTATTTTAGACTATCATGTTTTTTTTCGGATGGAAAGGCTTAAGTCCTATCTTTAAAAAACGGTTCTTTAGCCCCCCATTTTTCCCTTAATTCTGCCGTTTTTTGTCTTAAAAGCGCAATTGCAAATACCGATAAACTAATTCAGGCAACGATTTCCAATGATAAAATTTCTAATATTAAGAGAGGAATCCTTATGAAGAAGACAGTAGTTCTCCTCATTATGTTTCTTATTGCGGCCACTCTGGCGCCGGCGTCTCCCCAAGCGAAGGCTGCAAGTCCGGTGCTGTTCTCCGATATTTCGCCCACACATTGGGCCCTGAAAGAAATATCGCGGTTAAAAGAGCAGCAGCTTATCGCGGGCTATAATGACGGAACCTTTCGTCCAGACAAGCCGATTACCCGGGCAGAAGCCGTAAAGCTTATTGTGCAGGCAAGCCATATCGCGGTTGACGCGAATGGGAATGCGGATGCGGATGCGCATTCGCAGCAGGCTCCTCCCGATGTGCCCCGGGCGTATTGGGCTTATCCTTACATCCAGGCTGCGAAGAAGCATGGACTCATTACGGGATATTTGGACGGATCATTCCGCCCCGGTGATACGCTGACCCGGGCCGACAGCGCCGTTCTGATCGCGCGCGCCTTTGAGCTTAACAGCCTGGGCATAGACGCCGCCAGCCGCGTTTCGGATATCGGCAGCCACTGGGCCGCTCCTTCCATTTCCAAGCTAATCGCCAGCGGCATTGCGATCGGAGACGAGAACGGCAGATTTCAGCCGTCCAGGAAGGTGACCCGCGCCGAATTTACCGCCATGCTCGCGAGAGCGCTCTACAAGGAGCTGCGGATCGGCGCCTCCGGCACGCCGGAGGAATCGGCGCAGCCATCGGCCAGCCCGTCCGCAGCGAATTCAGCGGACGTCTCAGCAGGCGGATCGGCGGATGGGGGTTCCGGCTCTCCCGCCGGCGCTGGAGCCGGAGCGCCGATCGGCGGCGGAGGCGGCGGAGGGGCTGCGCCTGCTCCTTCGCCATCGCCGCTGCCTTCCGCCTCGCCTGAGCCGGTCACGGGTGCGCCTGCTCCTGAACCGGAGCCTGTGCCGGCGCCGGAACCAAGCCTGGCTCCTGCTCCCGATCCAACTCCCGCTCCGGACAAAGCGCCAGTCCTGCAGGAAATTTCCGGCTTGAAATCGTTCAGCGATGATACCCGGCTATCGTTTACCTGGATCAACCCGTCCTATCCGGACTTTAAGTCGGTAAACATTTATAAGGAAGGAATCCTGAAGGCAACCACAACCGATGCGTTCTATCAGGAAGCCGGTCTTCTTCCAGGCTCGGTCTACAAGTATGTATTAAAAAGCGTGAATATGTCCGGCCTTGAATCCAGCGGCACAGAGCTGCAAGTGACCATGGCTCCTGCCAGCCTCCCGTCTCCTCCGTCCGAACTGTCCGCTGCCGCTTCGGATGGCGCTGCGCTGCTGCATTGGACGGAGAATGACGAGAGCGGCATCATCGGCTACAATGTCTACCTGGACGGCCGCCAATACAATACGGATACGGTAACTGACGCCACTTACACGCTGGACGGGCTGAATAACGGCCAGAATTATAGTCTGTATGTGACCGCCGTAAACGATAACGAGCTTGAATCGGAGCCATCGGTTACGGTTGATGTCACCCCGCAGGCCGTGGACAGCCCGGCTCCAGAAGAAATCAGTCAGGCGAGCGCCGTGGATGATGGCAAATCGGTAACACTGACCTGGAATAATCCAGCTTCTCCCGGCTTTGACCATGTCGATATTTACCTAAATGGCGTGCGGATCGGCTCTTCCTCAAGCGGAAGCTACAAAGCCGATGGACTCTTGGAGGAAACGGACTATTCCTTCACTCTCCGAACGGTGGACAGAAGCGGCAATGCATCACAAGGCATTACTCTTTCCATCCGAACCAAGGATATTACCCCGCCGGCAGCCCCTGTACAGGTATCCGCAGCGGGCGGTCCAAGCAAAGTTTCCGTCTCATGGGCGGCCGGTACGGAGATCGATCTGGCCGGTTACAATGTATATTTTAATGGACAACAAATCAATACGGAGCCTCTCATTCAGAATTTTTACGTGGCCGCCGGCCTCGATTTTGGCACAAACTACAACATCCAAGTGGAGGCCGTGGACACTAGCGGAAACCGCTCACCCTTAAGCGGTACCGCGTCGGCATCGCCCACACATTATTTGATTGATCTGGCCCGGTGGGGAATCTATAACGATGGAACCCATCCGGTGGAAACCGTTAGAGGTATTAATCAGGCGCTGGCTTGGGCGCATCAGAATGGCATTACGGCAACAATGCTTCCATCCGGAACCTATCTGATCGACAAGGACAGCCGGATCTCCATGGTTGGCAATATGCTGTTCGACCTGCCGATGGATGCCATCCTTCAGAAAGAAACCAACGGCAAAGAAAGATACGATGTCATGTATGTCGGATACGGCGCGAGCAATGTAACACTTCGCGGCGGAACTTACCTTGGCGACAAGCTGACTCATGACTATTCCCAGAGGGAGCCTCATAATTCAGGCACTCACGAAGGCGGCTACGGCATCTTTGTCGAAGGCGCGGCGAACACAACGATTGATGGAGTTAAAGCGATGAATTTCACCGGAGATGGCCTGGTGCTTGGAGGCTACGGAACGATGTTCAAGGATCTGTATGCCGCCAGTTTCGTATCCGGTGGGATCGACGGCAGCGGTCAACCGCGCACCGATAGCACAAAAATCCGGACCAAAGAAGGCATTTATTTCAACCATTCTATCTTCAACACGGAGCGGACCTTCGAAATTTCCAATTTAATCAATCTGCCTGGCGGCTTTACCGTTTATTTCTATCGTGCGGACGGAACTTTCATGATGAGCCAGCCGGCAACCGCCAGACAGACCCTGACCATACCCGGCGGCGCCGCCTACTTCCATCTTGTGTTCAACAAAGCCTCGTCGGCGGGCGCTTACCTGGAAGCCTGGAACCGGGTCGTCTGCCAGAATACGGTGGTTAAGAATTCCGAGTTCGCATTCAACCGCCGTCAAGGGATTACGGTAGGCGGCGCTAACAATGCGCAGATTATCAACAACAGCCTGCATGATATGAAGGGAACAGCGCCTCAATCGGGCATCGACGTCGAAGGGGGATTCGGCCAGAACGGAAGCCTGAACACTAATATTTATATCAGGAACAATGATTTCTATAATAATGCAGCCTATGATGTCATTCTGTACGACGGACATGATGTCACCGTTGAAGGCAACCATCTTGCTTCCAAGGGAGTTATCGGACTTGCCGTCTCCGATTCGTTCAGAAATGCCATGGCCGTAAACAACCATTTTGACGGAAGCCGGATCGTTGCTTATCACGACGCCACATTTTTAAATAACCGAATGAATGATTCCTACACCTACTTTGCAGGGCCTAACATTAAAATCGATGGAATGGAAATCACCAACGGCACACTGTCTGTCAGCGCCAGAACTACGAATGGAGTCAAAGTCTCCAATGTCAATATCAACATTACGAAGAACGTGGATGCGGGCTTTGCTCTCTATGGAAAAGGCATCGAAGTTTCCAATGTTACGATTACGGGAAAAGGAGCGCTCGCCAGCTTTAAGGGAAGCACCACGGAGAGCAGTGTGTTCAATAATATCAAGGTGCTGGGCTTTAACTCTGCCTATAACATGACCTTGCCGCAAGGCACTTACACGAATTCCGCATTTGAAGCGGCGGACGGCAGCAGATTCGGTCAGACGATCGTCGCAAATGGCAAATACAGCTTCGACAATTGTACCTTCACGTCCAACACCACAGGCAACGCGGCGCTTATCGCAAGCCATGCCAATCTGGACCTGAAGATCACGAACTCAAGGTTCAATGTTAAAGGGGATGCTTCAGCGATTAATGTTGAAACGGCCAATAAAATCGTGCTGGCAAACAACACAGTCACCGCCATGAACCTTACTCGTACCGCCACAGAACTTATCAAAATTAATGATTACTGGAAAAGAAATGATCCGGCCGATGTCTTAAATGCGACGATTACCGGCAATACGGTTACATCCAATATCGCCGCCGTCGGCATTTCCACGATCTATGCGGGGGTCGGAGCGCCGCCCTATACCGTAACGAATAATATCCTTAACAAAGCTGTGCTTGCTCTCAAAAGCAATGATGTGCAGAGCGGAAATATTCAGCGGTAAAGCGCGCAGCGTTATCATGTTTTAAAAAAAGAGCGGCCTGGGATTTCTCCCCGGGCCGCTTTTGCTTGTCGATAAAGATAGAATATATTGACAGAATATGTGCCTAAATATATACTTTGGTCATCGCATATAATTCCTAGCTATTTAGTATGAAATATTGCTGTGACTGCTGCCATTACAAATCACCGGAGATCAAATAGGATAAGAGAGGATGGATAGAGAATGGGCAAGATCAATTTGCGGATGGCTGAAGTTCAGAATCGCGAGCGGCGGCTCGGCACCATCATCGCCTGGAATGGAACAGCATCGGATCTGCACACGCAATCAAGTTATCAGCAAAGAGGAAGCGGATGTAAAACAAATAAGGATGGATGCCGGCTGTGTGAAGCCAAAGGACCATTCACTCAAGGCTCGGTGTGCAGTGAGCAAATGGTTGAATGTCAGGCAGGCAATGTGAGAGACGCCGTTCTGATCCAGCATTCACCTATCGGCTGCGGCGCCGGGCAAGTTCCCTACAATTCAATCTACCGCAATGGATTGGCCATGAGAGGCCATAAAGTCGAAAATATTCGAATTATCAATACAAACCTGCAGGAGACGGATATGGTGTTTGGCGCGCTTGGCAAACTCAAGCAATCCATTGACGATGCTTGGGAAAGGTATTCACCCAAAGCCATTTTCATCGGAACCTCTTGCCCTACCGGGATCATTGGCGAAGATATTGAAAGTGTTGCACGGAAGAAACAAGAGGAGCTGGGGATTCCCGTCATTCCCCTGTTCTGCGAAGGCTTCCGGTCGAAGCATTGGAGTACGGGCTTTGACGCGACCCAGCATGGCATTTTGCGACAGATTGTGAAAAAAAGCACGAAAAAGCAAGAGGATCTCGTCAATGTCATCAGTCTTTGGGGTTCGGATATTTTTACCCCTATGTTTAAAGAGTTTAATCTAAGAGTCAATTATGTTGTGGATATGGCTTCCGTCTCCGATCTTGAGCAATTGTCTGAAGCGGCGGCAACCGTGGGCTTCTGCTATACGCTCTCTTCGTATATGGCGGCGGCGCTGGAGCAGGAATTTGGCGTGCCCGAAGTCAAAGCTCCGATGCCCTACGGCTTCGCCGGAACCGATGCATGGCTTCGCGAGCTCGGCAAAGTCACCCATCGGGAAGAGCTTGTAGAGCAGTACATCGCGAAGGAACACGCCAGAGTGAAACCGAAGATCGCCGAGCTCAAAAAGAAGCTTCAGGGCTTAAAAGGATACGTAGCTACAGGCTCCGCTTACGCCCACGGATTGATTCAAGTATTGAGAGAGCTGGATATTCAGGTAGACGGCTCGCTGGTGTTCCACCATGATCCCGTTTATGACAGCGGCGATGCCAGGGAGGATTCATTGGGGCACCTGATTGAACATTACGGCGAGGTCCCGTCGTTTAATGTGAGCAACAGGCAGCAGTATCAATTTTACGGTTTGCTGCAGGAGGTTAAGCCCGATTTTATCCTGATCAGACATAACGGTCTCGCGCCGCTGGCTTCCAAGCTCGGTATCCCCGCAGCCCCGCTGGGCGATGAACATATCGCAATCGGCTACGAAGGCATCGTTAATCTGGGTGAAGCTATTTTGAACATTCTCGCCCATAAGAAATTTCACGATGATCTGAAAAAGCACGCAAAACTCCCCTACAAGCAGTGGTGGCTTGAACAAAAAGACCCCTACATTCTCGCCAAGCACCCGGAATTGATTGATGCGTAAACAATGATTTTCATAGAAAAGGAGAACTACCATGGCTGTTACCAAAAATGAGCACGGGCAGACCAATTCAATCAATCAAGTGCGCTACGGCTGTGCCGTTGGAGCCTTGTACAGCGTCGTATCCATTCCGGGCGCCGTTCCCATCGGCCACTGCGGACCGGGCTGCATGGACAAGCAATACACAAGCCTGGCCTTTTACAACGGCTTTCAGGGCAGCGGGTATTCGGGAGGCTCAGTCTCTCCAAGCGTCAATGCCGGTGAGAAAGAAGTGGTGTTCGGCGGCGAGAAGCGCTTGGACGAATTAATTAAATCCACTCTTAAGATCATAGAGGGCGACTTGTTTGTTGTGCTGAACGGGTGCATCGGAGAATTGGTCGGGGATGATGTCGGAGCGGTCGTCAGTAAATATCAGAAGCAGGGAGTCCCCATTGTGTATGCTGAAACCGGCGGCTTTAAGGGCAATAACTTTGTCGGCCATGAGATTATAACAACAGCCATCATTGATCAATACGTTGATAAATATACGCTTAACAAGGACCACAGGGAAAAAGGGCTGATTAATGTCTGGTCGGAACTGCCGTATCAGAATACATTTTGGCGCGGGGACCTGTCCGAGCTGAAGCGAATTCTTGAGGGCGCCGGTTTCAAAGTCAATATTTTGTTCGGCGGTAAATCGGGCGGAGTCGAGGAATGGAAGACGATCCCCCATGCCCAGTTTAATCTGGTCGTGTCACCATGGCTCGGGCTGAAAACGGCCAAGCATCTGGAACAAAAGTACAATCAGCCGTATTTGCACATCCCTGTGTTACCGATCGGTGCGCAGCAAACAGCGGCATTTATTAGACAGGTCGTTGAGTACGCGGGCATTGACCCTGCAACAGCCGAGTCTTTTATCGAGCAGGAAGAACAAGAATACTATTATTACCTGGAGCATTTCAATGATTTCTACTCCGAATATTGGTGGGGGCTGCCGGCAACCTATGCCGTAGTCGGGGACAGTACGTACAATCTGGCCTTAAACAAGTTTCTGGTGAATCAGCTCGGCTTAATTCCCAAGAGACAAATCATCACCGATAATACACCGGAAAAATATAGAGAAGCCATCGCTCAAGAATATCAACAGCTCGCTCATGATGTCGCCACCACTGTCGATTTTGTTGAAGATGGCTATATCGTCGGCAAATTATTGAGAGAGACTGATTTCGGGCATAAGCCTCCGATTATTTTTGGAACAACATGGGAAAGAGACACGGCCAAGGAACTGAAGGGCAAAATTGTCGAGGTCGGATTTCCGGCGTCCTATGAAGTGGTTCTGAACAAAAGCTACATCGGATACAGAGGCGCACTGCAGCTTATTGAGAAAATATTCACTGCCGCTATAAGCGCCAGCGCATAGCTCTCGTCATGGCGCTGCCCACGTCTCACAAAGGCGGGGGTTGTCGATAATCTGAGGCGGCCCGGGATTTCTCCCCGGACCGCCTTTTTGATGCATAGTTTTCGCAAACTCGTGACTTCAGTCGTGAGTTAGAAAACTTCGGATAGGGCGTGGCATATGCCACGTTAACTATCCGACACATGTTTAGGTGACTATTATAACAATCCCTTTAGTGTCAAGGTTTCTATAGAAAAATAACACTGACATATGTTATTCTGTAGCCAGAGGTGATGATATGTCCGAAATAAAGCATGGTCGTGGTTATGTCTATGCCATTCAGTACCACATCGTATGGTGCGTAAAGTACCGACACAAGATTCTTGTCGAAGAAATAGACGTAAGACTAAAAGAAATTCTTGTTCAGATTGCATCCGATAACAACTTCACAATATCTGAAATTGAAAGTGACTCCGATCACATTCATCTTTTAGTGGATTGTACACCACAGCATTCGATACCTGGTATGATAAAAGCATTAAAAGGTGTTTCCGCAAGACTTTTGTTTAAAGAGTTTCCAAAGATTAGACAGAAATTGTGGGGAGGCAATCTTTGGAATCCTTCTTATTTTGTTGCAACAGTAAGTGAACATACAGAAGCACAGATAAGAACGTATATTCAAAATCAGAAAGTGAAGTGAAAAGCAATGGTAGTGAATAAAGCTTACAAATTTCGCATTTACCCCACGCCAGAACAAGCAACACTCATTAACAAGACGATTGGATGCGCTCGATTTGTGTTTAATCGTTTTCTAGCCCTATGGAGTGACACATATAAAGAAACAGGAAAAGGCTTATCTTATGGTGCATGTTCTGCTGAACTCACAAAACTAAAACAAGAAATAGACTGGTTGAAAGAACCGGACAAATTCTCTTTACAAAATGCACTGAGGAATTTGAGTGACGCATACCATCGCTTTTTCAAAAAACAAAACGATGCGCCTAAGTTTAAGAGTAAAAAGAATCCTGTACAGTCTTACCAAACAAACTACACGAATGGAAATATTGAAATTGTAGACAATCAGATCAAGTTACCTAAACTTGGACTTGTGAAATTTGCTAAAAGCCGTGAAGTTGAAGGACGTATCCTGAACGCTACGATTAGACGCCATCCAAGCGGCAAATACTTTGTATCTGTGCTTGTAGAAGCCAACATCCAAGAATTGCCCAAAACAGGCAAAGAAGTTGGCATCGATGTTGGCTTGAAAGATTTTGTAATTTTATCCAATGGCGTAGTAGTTGGCAACCCTAGATTCTTTCGCAGACTGGAAGAAAAACTGGCAAGGGCACAGCGTAAACTTTCACGCATGATGAAAGGCAGCAGCAATTGGAACAAGCAACGCATCAAAGTAGCGCGAATTCACGAGAAAATCACGAATGCTCGTACGGACTACTTGCAAAAGATTTCAACGCATATTGTCAAAAACCACGACATCATTGCGATTGAAGATTTACAGGTAGCCAATATGGTCAAGAATCATAAGTTAGCCAAGGCAATTAGCGAGGTTTCCTGGTCGATGTTTCGCTCCATGCTAGAGTACAAAGCGAAGTGGTATGGTCGCATAGTTGTGGCTGTGGGTAAAACATTCGCATCTTCGCAGCTATGCTCCTGCTGTGGCTATAAGCACAAAGATGTAAAAGACTTAAAGTTGCGTGAATGGGACTGCCCAGAATGTGGAGCGCACCACGACCGAGACTTTAACGCAAGCCTGAACATTCTTGCCGAAGGCAAAAGACTTCTTGCTGTGTAATCCTTACACGAACTGTCGGAACGACAGGGTTAGCTTGGTAAATTTCTCTTCGTTGAAGGGACTACCCAAGAATCTCGTGACTTTAGTCATGAGAGGTTCAAAGACTCACCTTAAGACTACAGACACCCCCAACTAGCAGATGTTGTTTCTTCTAGCGAACTCTCCCGCATTACAGACTTGCCTGCTCACTCTAATAGTTGTTCATTAATCCGGCAGATTGGAGATCATTCCATATGAAAAAACTAAGACATCTCTTAAACACCGATATTTACCGCTGGCTGAAACAGTGTATGACGGGAAAATGGGGCGCGCTGTCCGTTATCATTATTCTAAATGTAATTATTTCACTAAGCGGCGCCGTTCTTGCCATTGTCTCGAAGCAGGTGATTGATCACGCCGTGCAGAACAGCATGCGCGTCAGCGGCATATACGCGATTGCTTTTGCCCTGATTCTGATCCTTCAGTTAGCACTTTCTTCAATACTAACCCTGAGAACCGTGAAGCTGAGAGAGGCAATGAACAATGATTTGCAGCGGAACTTTATGGACCGGCTGTATAGAGCGGAGTGGAGCGCGGCCGGAAAATACCACAGCGGCGATCTGTTGACGCATCTGACCAACGATGTTGCCAATGTCACCGACGGCTTGGTCAACACCCTGCCAAGCATCATCTCCCTGATTGCCCAGTTTGCGGCGGCCTTCATTACTCTGCTGTATTTTGACAAGACGCTGGCTCTGTTCGCCTTTCTGCTTGGGCCTGTATCCGTTCTCATCAGCTGGTATATAGGCAGCAGGCTGAAGAAGATGCAGCATCAGATTCAGGCCGCCGAAAGCCGCTATCGTTCCCTGCTGCATGAATGCGTCCAAAATCTGCTGATCGTGAAGACTTTCGAGCATGAACAAGACAGCCTGCAAAAGGTGCAAGCCTCTCAAGCGAACCGGCTGTTCTGGATTCTTAAACGCACCCGGTTTAATGTTGCCGCAGATTTGACTATGGGGATCGGATACCGGCTCGGTTTTTTTCTTGCTTTCATTTGGGGAGCATACCGCATATCTATCGGAGCTGCCAGCTTTGGCATGTTTACCGCTTTTTTGCAGCTTGTGGGACAAATTCAGGGACCGCTTGAAGGTTTGGCCCGTTCGTTCCCCGTTCTAATCGCTATGATTACATCAGCTGAGCGGCTGATTGTCTTTCAAAAATTGGAGTCGGAGAACAAGAGGGAGAGCCTTCCTGCCATTCGGGACGGCATATCCGGTCTGCAAATGGAGCATGTGGTATACGGCTATGAGGCGAATAAGCCGATTCTTACCGGTGTTTCTCTCCGCATTCAGCCCGGCGAGCTGATCGCTCTTATCGGTACCTCGGGCGAAGGCAAAACAACCCTGCTTCGGCTTCTGCTCGCGTTAATCAAGCCCCAGACCGGCGATGTCTGCATTATCGGCAAAGATCATGAACGGATCAGCCTTTCCGCTGATACAAGGTCTTATTTTTCCTATGTTCCGCAGGGCAATACTTTATTCTCCGGCACAATTGCGGACAATCTGCGGATCGGTCATCCGTCGGCTACCGAGGAGGAGATCAACGCAGCCACCCAGGCCGCTTGCGCCCGGGGCTTTATCGAGAAGCTTCCCCAAGGCATTGATACGGTTATCGGCGAACACGGCTCCGGCTTATCCGAAGGCCAGGCCCAACGAATCGCGATCGCCCGCGCGCTGCTGAGACCGGCGCCGATCCTGCTTCTTGATGAAGCGACATCTGCGCTTGACATGGATACGGAGTGGACTGTCCTGCAAAATATCCGGAATTTACAGCCCCCGCGAACATGCATCGCCATCACCCACCGTTTATCCGTATTTGATGTGTGCGACCACATCTACCGCTTGTCCAAAGGCCAATTGCTCGAACAAAAAAAAGAGCTTGTTACTCACTGAGAGTAGCAGGCTCTTCTTTATAAATAAAAGAGACCTCAAACTTTTAAAACCGTCCGAAGTCTCTTTTTGTTTCGGTCTTAAGAGAAAGAATACCAGGTGTGCACACCGTCAGAGTAACTGGCATCAGGTGTGGTTTTAAGGAGATTACCATACTCTGTGCTGCTTACTTTAAGCTCTTTTACCTCCGGCTTTTCCCAAACTTTCTTGCTCATGCACTTCACCTCCTGATATTGTAAAAATATTGCCACTTGTCCTTAAAAAACATGTTTACCGTGAAGGAAATTAGCAATATTTTTATCTAGAATACACTACTTTTTCCCTGAAATCAAGAATTTTGATCGTTATTACGAACATTTTTTCCACGTAAAACTATTAAAAATCCGAAAATATATTGAAAATATTAGTTGTTATGGTGGTAAAGCTGCTTCAAGCTATGAATTATGCCCTTGATTTGTTCATCAACTGTAAAACCTGACTCAGGGCGTTCGATATGAAAAACAGGTAGGCTTGAAGCAAGCCTGGAGCAGCGCATAAAGTGTTCTTTCTGTTTTCCCATAAATTCGATAATCTCCGGACGATAGATATTCCGTAATATGACCATCAATTTTTCCGGACCTTTTATTTCGGAGACTGCTACTTCTGAACCTGAATGCGTTGTCAGTTCAAAGAGCGCGTCCAGCCTTTTCGGAGCCTTAATAAACTCCCCGTCCATCTGCACATGATACTTGTCCCGGACACCCGGAATTCGGTTCAAGGAATTTACGCTGCCAAAGATCTTCTCAGCCGTATCCCGCCACAGCTTCTGCCTTGGAAACGAGGGAACAATCCACGATTCTCCCTTCTCATCTTCTTGGAGTGCCGCAATATCATCCGCCAAAAAAGAACAGCCTCGCCTGTTCAGCGCCGCCGCCAGCGTCGATTTGCCCGCGCCCGATTGTCCGGTGATGATAATATGCTTATCCTCCAGCGCCAGAGCGCTGCCATGAACCGGAAGCAGGCCGCGCTGCATCAAGAGTACGCCCATACAGGTGCCAAGGATGAACAGCACATGAGCCTCCGGCTCGCAGCTTTCATTTTTCTCCGCGATGATATGCGTGCCGCCCAAGACCAGAAACGTGCCGATATCTTTAACGCGAAAGGCAAAACCGTCGCCTTCAAGGACCGTATACGCATGGGAATCTTGTGGACCGGGCACCTCTACAGGCACTTTCCCCTCTTGGATATACACTTCAGGCGGCCCTTCCGCCGGGAGCAGGCCTTCAAGCAGAAAGTTTGACGCTATATTAAACCCAAATGCTTTGTAACGAAACTCGAAGTCATAATCGCTCATTTTACCCCACCTCAGACCATGGATATATTATCGAATGTTATGAATACCGCCGCTTGAAATCTTCGATGAATCTGGAGAAAATAACGGCCGTCAAAATGGATCTGACCAGACTGTCCTCCGCCTTGCGCACATCCCCGCTTGCCTTGGCAAGCTTCTCCTTTAGCTTATCGACTTCTACGTAGGGCTCTAAGCTCCCTTGTTCCAAAGCCTGCCCGACTTCGGCCAGAACCTCGGGCCAGATCGGGGCGAGCCTGTATATCCAATCCGCGCTCTGAAGCCCTTTGGCAATAATGTTCAGCCGGATCGGGTCCGGGAGTACCCCCTCCATCGCCCTGCGCAGCAAATACCGTTCTTGGCCGCTTCGTACAAATTGTCCGGAAGGAATCGCCATGCAGAACTCAAACACGCGTTTATCCCGGGAAGGGTCGCGAATCGTAATTCCATTGGCTAATGACAGCTTGGTTTCCACAGCCCCTATGTGCGTGAACGGCAGCGGACTGGTCCTAGCCTTCCTGTCTTCTTCATAATCCGGAAAACGGCCGATCGGCGTATTGGCTTCAATCTGATCCAGCCTGTTAGCTACATTCCATTTGTTAACGAGCGATCTTTTGACGACCACATTAGTAAAACGATCGAACTCCCGCAGCCGTGTCCGGTTCTTCCATAATTTCAAACGGTGCGGCAGCACTACCGGAATCGCACTCCTCAGCACCTTCGTTACCGGCTCATTCACCAATCTGCTGAATCCATAGAGCTCCCGCGCGGCCGAGACGATCCTCCCTTGTCTGGACAGCGTTACCAGATGAACCGCGAAATTACCATACGAGATCGTATTGTTGCCTGTCTGTCCGTTCAGCATAATGGTACAGTTTCTTGAGGCGGCCATTTTTAAAAATGAATGATACCAGGTCATATTTTGAAAAATCTTATACGGCTGTTCAAAGATCCGAATCAGCTCGTCGATATCGGTTAAGCAATTTTTGTCCGCAAAACTGCTGTAAGTGATATCAATGTTAGGATACGCCTCGGCGATGAGCCCCACTTCACGGGATTCGTTATAAATGGTCATTCTGGGCGGCCGTTCGTTGAACTCCGGAACCGGAATGGATGTGAAGCCGTACAGCTTCTTGCCCTGTTCAGCCAGCTTGGGAGCCGCAACACAGGCAATCGATCCGGAATCCATCCCCCCGCTCAGGAAAATTCCTGTCTCGCCCGCACTTCTCAGCCGGCAGGCTACCGCTTCGGAGAAGCAGCGGTTGAAAGCTTCCACATATTCATCATCTGTCTTGAATCGGATCGGCTTGATGTCCCTTAACGGCTCCCAATACTTCTTCTTGGAAAAACCTTCGGCACTTACTATTCCATAATGCGCAGGCGGGAGCTGGTAAATACGCCGGTATACCGTTTCCTCACATTCCAATTCATGCTGAATTCCGTCTATCGCCAGAAAGTCCGCAATCCATTTCTCATTCAGCTCGGCCCGCTCACCGAACAGCTCCAATAACGGAGTTTCGATAGTACAGAAAGCAACAAAATCACGCTCACAGGTGTAGTACAGCGTCCTTGATCCCATAGCGTCGCGGGCGAGAAAAAGCTCCTCTTTCCCAGCATCCCAAATGGCAAAAGCATAATCGCCAATCAAGTGCTCAGGGCATGAACATCCCCACGTCTCGTAGGCCCGGAGAATAAGCTCACTGTCAGTGATAACGGGTGATTCCCCGGGTTCCAGCTTGAATTTCTCCAGCAATTCAGCACGGTTGTCAATGATCGCGTCCGCTGTTATGGCCAGGGTCTGATTCTCATTGCAGCGCGGTAATTGTTCCATTTTGGACTCAGGCGTGTTATAAATAATTCCGCAGCCCAAATGTACGGAGTGATCGGCCCATTCTCCTGTGCGCTGAAAAGAACAGACTTTCAATTTTCTAAAAATAGCCGATCCGGCCGGGGCAGCATCCGCATCGCTTCCAAACCTATATACTCCGCTAATTGCACCCATCCTGTCCCCTCCGAAATTTCGTCTCCTTGCAGCTGAAGATTGCAGTATGTATTTAATTTATCATCTTTGTTGTACTTTATAAAGAACAAACTATCATTCCCCGCAAAAAGAGAGTACCCATTTATCCCGCCTTACGAAACGAGCTTCGGCCGCCTTCATACATTGGAATGTTAATATATTCGTAACACTAATTAGTACCTGGTACTAATAGTTCATGCTATAATAGCATCGTAATTGCTACTACCTTTCATATATGGGAGATGGATTAGTTGATGAACGAGCAATGGATAGCCCCGGAACGCTACAATATGACGTCGGAGATGGAACGCCATCCATCCGGCAAGCTTGCGCTTAAATGGTTGAGCGATAAAGGGGAATACGAGGAAATAACGTACGGCGAGCTGATCAAGCGGGCCAACCGGCTGGCCGGAGGCCTGGCGGGGCTGGGACTGCGTCAGGGCGACCGGGTTCTCGTTATGGTTCCGCGCCGAATCATCGCCTATGTTATATATCTGGCCTGCTTGAAGCTTGGGCTCGTCATCATTCCTTCTTCGGAAATGCTGCGTGCGAAGGATCTCGACTATCGGCTCCGCCACTCCGAAGCCAGAGCGGTCATATCCTGGTCAGAGGTTACGGGAGAAGTAAATAAAATCGCGGATGACCTGCCCGCGCTCGAGCTCCTCCTCTCGGTTTCCGCCGCAGGCGGGGAAGCCGAATCCGGCTGGCTGGCACTGGAGGGGCTGATGGAAGGGCAGCCGGATACATTGGCCGCGGCTCCCACCACCCGGGACGATATGGCGATTCTCGCTTACACTTCCGGCACCACCGGCAATCCGAAGGCGGTCGTTCACAGCCATGGATGGGGTTATGCGCATCTGCGCATCACTTCGCAGTGGCTCGACATTCATGAATCGGACACGGTATGGGCAACGGCCGCTCCCGGCTGGCAGAAATGGATATGGAGTCCGTTTCTGTCCGTGCTCGGCAACGGCGCCACCGGCTTTGTCTATAACGGCGCTTTTCAGCCCAACCGCTATTTGCAGCTGATCCAGGACCGGGAGATCCAGGTCATGTGCTGTACGCCAACGGAATACCGGCTTATGGCCAAAATTGACGGACTCGGCCGGTATGATCTTTCCCGCCTGCGCTGCGCCGTATCCGCCGGGGAGCCTCTGAACCAGGAGGTCATCAACGAATTCAACCGCCATTTCGATATTACCATCCGTGACGGCTACGGTCAGACGGAAAGCACGCTGCTGATCGGTACGCTCAAGGATACGCCGATCCGGGTCGGCTCCATGGGCCGGGCAACCGCTCAGGGGATGATCGATGTCGTGGACGAGAACGGCATTCCCCTTCCTCCGGGTGAAGTCGGCGATATTGCCGTTCATGTAGGCATGCCGGCCTTGTTCCAGACGTATTACAAAGATCCGGAACGCAAAGCCGGCTGCATTCGTGGCGAATACTTTATTACCGGCGACCGGGCAGCCAAGGATGAGGACGGCTATTTCTGGTTTGAGGGACGCGGCGATGACATCATTATCAGCGCCGGCTATACGATTGGGCCCTTCGAAGTGGAGGAAGCCCTGATGAAGCATCCGCTGGTTAAAGAATGCGCGGTCGTAGCCAGTCCCGATGCAATTCGGGGCCATGTGGTCAAAGCTTTTGTCGTGCTCAAAGACGGAATCACCGGCTCACCGGAACTTGCGAAAGAGCTGCAGGCCCATACCAAGAAAATTACGGCCCCTTATAAATACCCGCGCAAAATCGAGTTCATCTCCGACCTCCCGAAGACAAGCTCGGGCAAGATCCGCCGCGTCGAGCTGCGGGCGAGGGAGTTTGCGGCTAAAGCATAAGGTCCGGTCGATTTCAATTCTTAAACCAACAGCCCCGTCAGGCATCAGGCCTGGCGGGGCTATCCATGTTATTCCCTCGGATTAACGGATTCATAACGATCGCGTATCTCCCGGTTTTTAGCGTATATATACAAATCCAAGGCTTCGATTCCTCTGCGGGCAAGTTTAACGAACAGAACAAACGCATAGATCCCCAATCCAATGGATATAAGCCACCCAACAAAAGTTAAAAGGACAAACCCTCCTCCATAAAATACACCTGGTTGATGCAAGGGATCTTCATCTCCTTTGCGTAAGCAATTTTCATTAAGTGTACCCGTTGTGGTTAATTCTGTAAATGAAAAAGCTGACCGTTCCTCATTTCTCCTGCCACCCCGTAAAATCCGGAGGTATTCTGCGCGCCGAGCCGGTTCGGATCGCCGCCTCGATAACCGCGCCTCGCACGTGCTCTACCACTTTCTCATTGAAAATACTCGGGATAATGTACAGCTCGTTGATTTCATCCGGCTGAACCACCGCCGCGATCGCATGGGCCGCCGCCAGCTTCATCTCCAGATTGACGGTTCTGGCCCTGCAGTCGAGAGCCCCCCGGAACAAGCCGGGAAAGCACAGCACATTATTGATCTGGTTCGGATAATCGCTTCTGCCCGTCGCCAGTACACGCACATGCGGCTCTGCCAGCTCCGGCTGGATTTCCGGAATGGGATTCGCCATCGCGAAGACGATGCTGTCCTGAGCCATACTTTGGACATGCTCGACGTTCAGGATACCGCCTCCGGCAACTCCAATGAACACATCCGCCCCCTTTACCGCTTCTCCCAGCAGCCCCTGAATACCCTCGGGATTGGTAGAGAAGGCAAGCTTCCGCCATTCCTCGTTGGTGTAGGGCACACCCTTGCAAAGAATACCTTCCTTGTCAACCGCGCACACATGCCCGGCGCCTGCAGCCAGCAGCAGATTGCAGATGGAAACTCCCGCCGCGCCGATGCCGGCGACGACGATTTTGGCCGTCTTCAGTGTCTTGCCAACAACTGTAAGCGCATTCAATAATCCTGCCAAAGCAACGACCGCCGTACCGTGCTGATCGTCATGGAATACGGGAATATCAAGCTCCTCCGCAAGCTTCCGTTCGATGTCGAAGCAGCGCGGCGAGGAGATATCCTCCAGATTAATGCCGCCAAAGCCGGGCGAGACCGCCTTGACGATTCTAATGATCTCATCCGGATCTTTCGTATCGAGACACAGCGGGAAAGCGTCGATTCCGGCCAACTGCTTGAACAGCATCGCTTTGCCTTCCATTACCGGCATGGCGGCTTCCGGTCCGATGTCCCCCAGGCCCAGCACAGCTGTCCCATCGGTAACAACCGCAACCGTATTGCGTTTCATCGTTAATGTATACGCTTTCGAATTATCTTCCGCGATAGCCATACTTACACGCGCCACCCCGGGCGTGTAGACCTGGGATAAATCCTCGCGGTTTTTGATCGGCATCTTCGGGATAACCTCGATTTTGCCGCCAAGATGGGCCAGGAACGTCCGGTCGGATACATTGACCACTTTAATTCCCGGCATATCCGACAATACGCGGATAATATCCTCATTGCCGGCGTCCAGCACATTCACCGTAATATCCCGGGTCGTTATCTCCCTGCCCGCGCGGATAACGTCTATGGCGACAATATCCCCGCCCGCTACGGCAATGCCGGAAGCAACATCTCCGAAAGAAGCGACCGATTTCTCGATATCCAGCCGGATAATCATCGTTGTTGCAATAGTCATACTAAGCCCCCTTTGTCCTGTGACTCATGCTTTCACTATACCACAGACATAGGCGATAAGGTGCATTTGAATTTTTCCTCTTGATTTTACTTTTTATGGGAATATAATAGGTGTTGGCATTGCACTTTCTGTATATACATGGAAATAAAGAAAATGAAATGAATTTTCAGAGATTTCAGAGACAAGGAGATGGATAGGATGACTACGGAAACAAATTTTAATATCTCTTCAGCAATCGCCACAACGACAACGGGTGCCAATCTGGTTGTTGACAGTTTGATATCGCAAGGGGTTCCGTACATTTTCGGAATTCCCGGAGCCAAAATCGATTCTGTATTTGATGTTTTGCGGGAACGGGGTCCGGAGCTTATTGTTTGCCGGCATGAGCAGAACGCCGCATTTATGGCGGCAGCTGTGGGCCGCTTAACCGGAAAGCCGGGGGTATGCCTGGTAACTTCCGGTCCTGGCGCCTCCAACCTGGTTACGGGACTCGTGACGGCCAACTCCGAAAGCGACCCGGTCGTGGCGCTCGCAGGGGCCGTCTCTCGGGCAGACCGGTTGAAACATACGCATCAATCCATGGATAATGCCGGTTTATTTAAACCAGTCACGAAATACAGTGTGGAAGTTGAACATCCGAATAATGTCGCCGAAGCGATTACGAATGCGTTCCGTGAGGCTTCCACCGGCCAGCCGGGAGCGGCATTTGTCAGCCTCCCGATGGATGTGCTGCTCGACAAAGCGGTACCCTTCAACTTTGGGCCTCTGACCACTCCTCAGCTTGGCCCGGCCCCCTCTGACCTTGTTGAAGCGGTCGCCGCCAATATACGAAAGGCCAAACTCCCGGTTATTCTGCTCGGCATGAAAGCAAGTTCGCCGGAAGTGACCTCGGCGATCCGGGATCTCATCCGCGGCACCGACATTCCGGTTGTTGAGACTTTTCAGGCTGCCGGCGTAATCTCACGTGATTTGGAAGAACATTTTATGGGCAGAGTCGGTTTGTTCAGCAACCAGCCGGGCGATCTTCTGCTGAAAGAAGCCGATGTCGTCCTGACTATTGGTTATGATCCGATCGAGTACGATGCTCGTCTTTGGAATCGTGAAGGCGTCCGGGAAGTGTATCATCTGGATAACCGGCAGGCGGACTTTGACCAGGATTACCAGCCGCGAATCGAGTTAATCGGCGACATTGTCTTAACCGTCGAAACGTTAGCTTCGCATTTACAAGGCCTTCTATTCCCCCCCGAATCGCTCTCCGTGCTGAAAGAGCTGCACCAGAAGCTGGATCAGGACGGAAATGACGTCTACTCTTCCCACTCCGAACTGGTTCACCCGCTGGATTTTATTTCCACCTTGCGAAGGCTGATTGATGATCAGGTGACGGTCACCTGTGACGTCGGTTCACACTATATCTGGATGGCTCGTTATTTCCGCTGCTATGAACCCCGCCGGTTGCTCTTCAGCAATGGCATGCAAACCCTCGGTGTAGCTATGCCTTGGGCCATTGCCGCCGCGCTGGTGCGTCCAGGCGAGAAAGTCATTTCCATATCCGGGGACGGCGGGTTCCTGTTCTCCTCGATGGAACTGGAAACGGCGGTCCGCCTGAAGCTTCCGCTCGTTCATATTGTGTGGAGCGACGGCACCTATAATATGGTCGCATTTCAGCAAATGGGTAAATACGGAAGAACCTCGGGCGTAGACTTTGGCAGCATTGATATTGTCCAATATGCCGAGAGCTTCGGCGCAGTAGGCTTACGGGTCAATCGGCCGGAGGAACTGGAAGAAGTGCTGCGCTGCGCTCTCGATCAAATAGGTCCCGTGGTCGTCGAGATCCCGATTGACTACAGAGACAGCGGCAAGCTCGGGGAAAAGCTGCTGCCGGATAAGGCAAACTGATATTATTATGTATATCATCCACTAAAAAGGAGATGAGGATAAATGGATAGTCACGTCATCTATCAAGCCTCGACCATGGTTGCGCTGCTCAGCGGTCTGTATGATGGGACAGTCACATTTGGAGAATTGAAAAAGCACGGCGATTTCGGCATCGGAACCTTTCATCAGCTGGATGGCGAGATGATCGCCTTTGACGGGGAATTCTTTCATTTATACCCTGACGGAACCGCCCAAAAAGTCAGTCTCGACGAAAGTACGCCGTTCTCCTCCGTGACCTTTTTTGAACAACAGCAGACCGTCCCGCTGAATAGGGCGGTAACCCGTCAAGAGCTGGAGAAGGTGCTGGACGATCTGGTTCCCAGCCCGAATCTGTTCCATGCGATCCGAATCGACGGTCATTTCCGGGAGGTTCACACCCGCACCGTCCCGCATCAGGATAAGCCGTATCCGCCATTTGTGGAGGTTACAAAGTCCCAGCCGTCATTTGATTTTGCCGATGTGGACGGCGTCATCGCCGGTTTCTGGACTCCCGCTTTCGCACAAGGGATCGCCGTGGCCGGATATCATTTGCATTTTATCAATGAAGCACGCGACGGAGGAGGACATGTGATGGATTTCGTGCTCGAACAGGGTACAATTTCCATTTGCACCTGCACTGATTTTCAACTTGCGCTCCCGCAGGATAACGCTTATCTCAAGCAGGATTTATCCGTAGCCGACCTGGAGCGCGACATTATGATTGCTGAAGGCTCTTACTAAGAGCCGTTGCAATATGTAACTTTCAATACCGACCATGCTAACACTTAAAGCCATAGCCCGCCTGTTCACACCTGAAACAGCGGGGCTATGGCCCTTTTTTAATCCACCTTCTTGCCCTTGCCATGCAAAATCTTCAGATTGCCGTTCTCATACCCTATCGAATAGCTCATCCGGTAAGTCTGGTATACGGTCCCTGTCCCCCCCGCCGATAGGCCGCCGTCACCGGCTGCTGAATCGCCTCGGCCCCCGCAGCCACTTCCAGCAGGACCTGCCGTTCTTCCGCCGTCAGCAATCTTGCCCCGCACTTGGCGCATACTTTGTGTTTCGGAGCGTTCTTGGCCCCGCATTGATGACAATACACCCTTCTCCCCCCAAAATCCCCCAGTTCTTAAGATCCATAATCGTTAATTATTACTATACCATATGCTGGATAGGGCGATATTCACTTTGTCTAAAAAGAGCAGCAAAAAAAGCAGCATACCTGTTCAGGTTTTGCTGCCGTAACCCGGGCCAATGGCGGATAGAAAGCATCACTTGTTTCCAAACCTGTTCTCCGCATCAGGGTATTGGTTAAGGAACTCTTTATCTGCCTGCCTCAGCTGCTCTTGATATTTTCGATAGGAACTGCTTAAAATTTGTAAATTATGAATAAAAACATCGTAATATCCGCTGCTTTGTTGGAATTCAATTAACAGTTGCTCCATTTTATAGACAGAGCTTGATTTGTACTCTTCAGAATTCCGGTAGGCTAAATATTCTTCAATGCTCTTCCTATTTTCAGCAATAAAATTACTATAATCTTTGACAGCCCTATTCATCGAGTCATCAATCTGCTGTAAATCCGTTTCACTCATTGATACAAAGGCTTCTGTTAGAAATTGCTCTAACCCACTCGGAAATTCCATTTCATTGACATGGTCAAGAAATTCAACCATCTTGTAGTATGCTAATTTCTGTTCATCACTGTTAAGCTTCTCATTCAGGAATCTGCCAAAATGCACATACAGGTACATTCCATAGGTTCCAGGGAAAGCTTGAAGCAGTCTGTCTTTGATCAACATATTACTATCTAATCTACGACTAACTGTATCTATTGCCTGGTCAAGGTTATAGCCATTCTCCAAAAAATCAATCAAACAGTCATATTGCGCTCTCATTTGCTGCATCTGGAGTTCTTTCTTCATTTTATAGTTGGATAAGGCTTCGTGCCTGTCATCACTTGCAATAATGATTTTAATATCGGCAATGCTGATGTTCAGCTTTCGTAACATGGCAATTTCTTTTATCAGGATCACGTCGTCATGATTAAAGGATCTATAGTTGCTGCTGTCATACCGGGGTTTAATCAGGCCTTGCTTTTCATAGTATTCTACTGCCTTTTTAGTCACGTTACATTCTTTGCAAATTTCATGAATTCGCATGCGATCACCTCAGGCACAATTCTAAACCTACCCCCAGGGTGACAGTCAATATAATTCATTTACAGCCGCACAAATGACAAAAGCAGACTCTCCAAGCTGAGACATCTGCTTTTTGTCACTGTTGCTTTATTTCATGTTTACTCGCCGAGGAGGTTACGGAGCGTTTATACCCACATCCTCCGAAACCAGCGGCGCGTTTAAAATAGAAGCGGTCGAGTATTCGTCTGCGCCGACATCATTCACATCGCTTCTTGGCAGCCTGTCCATGTCATCCGTTACATAAGTATAGCTGCCGGACGACGCGTTAATGGCAGGGCTGGACGCTGAAAGCTTCTGTAATCCGTTCACCGTGGTGAAGAGCGGGTCCGCAACTGCCGCCTGCGAAGCGGAAGCGGTGATGCCTACGGCCCCGCTGCCGGTAGGATAAACGATATTGCCTTCATATGTCATATTATCCGGCATCTTGTACTCGTTGATCAGCTTTTTGCTGGAGCCTGTGATAACATTGTTGGCGATCTTGCTGTCTTTCGGGGCAAGCGAGTAGTTCTTACCAATCTCAATTCCTGTCACGTTATTCACAAGCGTGTTATTGACAATCTCTGCCCGATACACGCGAAAATGCGAGTTGAGCGCCCCGCTTGTGTCAACATCCCCGCCATCGACGGCAATGGTTGCATCATATCCGGAGCCTGTTAAACCTTCGAAGTAGTTGTTGTAGACCTTATGATCCTGACCATAGATACGGATGCCGCCAAGGTCCGGTTTTGAACCGTCGCCAAGAAAGAAGTTGCCATAGAAGCTGTTCCCATTGCCATGGCGCGAAGAAACGACGCCTTGCGAATTGCGAATCGTATTGTAACGGAAGATGTTCTTTCCACTCTTAAACGATACGATCTCCGGATCTCCGTCGCAGTCTTCGAACAGGTTGTACTGCAGGGTAATGTAGCCGTCCGACATTGATATATTGCTCCATCCGACGCGAATCGCTTCCATCTCATTTGTCGCACGCGGGCCGATATTGCGGAAGTGGTTATACTCGACGATATCATACTGCGACACCTGTGTATCAGAACCGTCGAACGTAATGAAGTTGCCAAGGTCATGCTTATCCTCGAACAGATTGTGATCAATCCGATTGTGATGGCTGTTCGCGCCGCCGATATAGAGCCATCTCAAGGAGTTGCCGTCCTCTGTCAAACGGAAATGGTTGCGCGTGATTCGAATATTGTTGGAGCTCGTGAGCTTGATTGCCGAGTTTCCGGTATTGGTAAATTTCAGACCTTCGATGACAATATAGGAAGATTTGGTCGCCGTTATATTGGCGCCGCCGCTGATCACTGCTTGATCACGATTGGCCGCTTTAATTGTGATCGGATTGGCAGCCGTGCCATTCTTGCCGCTAATGGCGAATGACCCGCTCTTCTTGTATGTACCGTCCGTAAGGATGATTGTCGTGCCGGGGGCTGCGCTGGAGAGGGCACTGTCCAGATCCTCGGACGTAGAAACATTCACCACGCTGCCGCCGCTGCCCGATGTAGTCGCCGCACTTGCCACGTTCGAGATGGCAGATGCGTTGTTGGCTTCGTCCGTCATTCTCATTGCGAAATAGTATGTTGTGGAAGGCTTCAATCCTCCTACCACCATGGATTGGCTTGTTCCGGCTGCTGCGGGAACAGGTTCGCCTGCCGCCTGGGAAGCGCTGCTGAAGTTCGAAGGGGTAATTACAGCCGTGCTGTAACGAATGTCATTGGACGCTGCCGTACCGGATGTGCCGTCATCGCCAGGAGCCGTCCATGTCAGCGTTACGGACGAGGAAGCAGGTGAGCTTGCCGCCAGATTGGACACCGCAGACGGAGCGGTCGTATCGCCGCTGACCGGGGCGCTGCCTGTCACCAGCACGTCGTCAAAGGAAGCGGCTCCGTTGGCGTAAAGTCCTACTTTACCGGCTGTCAGACCGCTGTCCGTCGCCTGCACCTTCAGAACGCCGTCAACATAGCCTTTCACCGATGTGCCGCTGATTTCCAGCTTTAGCTCATAGAAGGTCGAAGTATCCGCGGTAAAAGCGGCCTGCTGGAGTGTGCTTGTCGAGCCGGATTGCTTCTTGTTCAACAGCACATTCCCGTTGTAGAGAAGCAAGAAATAGTAGTTGTTGCTATCTACATAACGACCGACGATTCCGTTGCGCACATTCGTCGCCCCGACCTTGACCTTAGCCGAGTATGTATAATCCGTCCAGGAAGATTGACCGGCTGTTGCGATAAACGTGTTGCCCGTTGATGATTGCTTGGCTACCTTGGTTCCGTCTGTGACGATGCTCCAGCTTCCGTTGCCGCTTAACCATGAACCGGAAGGAAATCCGGAGTACGATTCGAAGTCGTCACTCAAGAGATTGGCAGCCAATACAGGTGGTGCAACGGGTAGCAGGGTGAGTAGAAGCATGAAGCAAAGGGTTAGACTTAACCTCCTTTTTTTTCTCAAAAACGATTGCAGCATTCTTGTCATCTCCTCTTCTTAAATCGTAAATCAAATGGATATGGGTCTCTTGGTTATTTATCGGTGTTACAGATCCCCTAAAAGACCTTGCACCTCAATTATTTATGACAATTGCAGGAACAATAACAAAAAAGAGGGGTTCGCCGCCCCCCTTTACTAATTTCGGCAATACCTCTAAGCGCTCACACACACGGTTTGAATCCTCCACAGCGGCAAAATAATAACAGCGCTGTCAAGCTTCTCATTCCGTCACTTGTATAATAATTTTCCCACGCGCCCTGCGGCTCTCACTGATTTCATGCGCCTTAGCCGTCTCCTCCAGCGGGAACACCGAATCGATCGCTATGCGCAAAACACCGTTATCGGCCAGACGAGCAAGCTCATCCAAATAGGCGCTTTCAATCTGCAGCAGCTTTACGTCTTGTACCGTTACTGACATATTGGCAGCCTTCTCGGACGAATATTGTCCCCAAGTAATCGGAACCAGCGTACCGCCCGGCTTGATAACGTCCAGAAGCTGATCCCCCTCCATGCCGCCTACCGTATCCAAGACAAGATCAACGTTCCGCACCGCCTGCCCGGGGGGAGCAACAGAATAATCTACGAATTGATCAACGCCCAGTCCCTGCAAAAATGTTTCATTTCTCCCGGATGCGACGCCGATCACTTTCGCTCCCTTCCATTTGGCCAACTGTACCGCAAAATGGCCGACGCCGCCGGAGGCGCCATTGATTAATACCGTCTGACCGGCTTTTAGCCCTCCTTGCTCGAACAAAGCATGCCAAGCGGTAAACGCGGACATCGGCATCCCTGCCGCCTCGACATAGCTGACGGACTTGGGCTTGTTCGCAAGCTGCCTGGCAGGTATAGCGACATATTCCGCACATCCCGAACTGTCGCGGGTCATCCCGTAAACGGCATCCCCTTGCCGAAATCCATCAACTCCCGCTCCGACAGACTGAACAATCCCTGAAATATCCCAGCCTGGAATATAGGGGAGCGGAAACCGGTCGCCGGCGAGTCCCGAACGGATTTGCCAATCACCCGGGTTTACGCCTGCGGCATGGATACGAACCAGCACTTCACCTTCGCCTTCCTTCGGAACAGGCACATCCTCATAGCGCAGTACCTCAGGCCCTCCGTGGACATGATACCGGATAGCTTTCATCTTCCCGGCAGATTCAACTTGCATAGAGCCTTCCCCCTCCTGTATACCATTGATTGAGTTTTGTTCACTTATTACAATAGTAGAGCAGCCGGAAGAAAAGGAACAATGCACAGTCCGCTTCTTTCGTTGGATACCCGACAATAACCGAATAATGTTGAAGATCACATAGCCCTGCTTGGGAGGAGAGTAAAGCGGATGGAATCGCAAAGAAAAAAGATCGACCGGCGCAGCAAGCGATCACAGCAATTATTGAAGCAATCCTTTATGGAGCTGATGAGAGAAAAGGGCTTTACCGCGATAACGATTCAGGACATTACCGACCGGGCGGATGTTAACAGAGGCACGTTCTATGCACATTTTCCCGACAAATACGCCCTTTTGGAACTATCCATTCGCCAGAAATTCCGAAGCCTCTTGAACGACAAGCTGCCGTCAGCCTCCGGCTGGGATAACAACAATTTACGTATTCTCATTCATACCGTGTTGGAGCACTTCAGATCGTTATACGGCCGCTGCAGTCCCGTTGATACGGTAAATCAGTTGTTCGAACGAACGGTGCAGGAAGAGCTTGCGGCGCTGTTATCACGGTGGCTTGAACAGCTTCAAGCCTCTCAAGCGGAGTGGAAGGTTCCCATCGAAACGATGGCCCTCATGATCAGTTGGTCGATCTTTGGAGCCGCAGCCCAGTGGAGCAGGGGAAAAAGTGATTTTACCGTGGAAGAAATGACCGCTCATGTGCTTGTTATGATTACGGAAGGTACAGCAAGAGTAGCTCCCATTGATCTGCCGGATTAATCTCTGGAAGATGGTTATACCAGATTATTCATAACGGACAAATTAGAGGTTTACTCAAATAATCGGCTTGTTCGCAAGCGCAAACTCCAAAACCATATATTCCACCAGCCCATTATAACAGCGCTCCAAGCTCGCCTGTTCACATCTAAACTCGCCGTAATGGAAAAGCCTGCAGCGCTGCATCTTTTTCCTCGTAAAAGCTTGGCCTCTCCCTAATTCGTGCAAAAAGTGCAGGCTCTCCGGCACCAATCATCCGTCTTGGCGGTTCAGGCTTTAAATTCCCGCACTTTCGCAGGAATTTCATCATTTCTTGCCGCTATTCGCCGAAAGAACCTGCGTTTTCGCAGGAAAATCCAGACTGCGCTGCGTCGAGCGGCATCGTATAGATTCCGCCGCACATATCTTTGACCTGCGTTTTCGCAGGAAAATCCAGACTGCGCTGCGTGGAGCGGCATCGTATAGACTCCGCCGCACATATCTTTGACCTGCGTTTTCGCAGGAAAATCCAGACTGCGCTGCGTGGAGCGGCATCGTATAGATTCCCCCTCCCCCACATTGCGTTGTCTGACGCCTACCTGAATGTTCCCGCTGTCCAAGAGGCTCAGGTGCTTCATTCCTGCCTCCTCCATCACAGTTAGTGATTAATCAATTACTCCAAACCCTTAAAAGGGTCATTTTTTCTTTGCAGCGCGCGAACCGTAACTGTAATTCCCTCTTCAAAGGCTGTCGCCCGTACCGGTCCGATCAACCGCTCGTATTTATCCCCGCTCAAGACTAGCGGCTCTTCGGTTAGATAGAGCATCTCCACTACCTCCTTCATTACCGGCACGGCCATACCGAGCAAAGATAGCCCAACTCTTCCAAGCGGAATAACCGGCTTGGTGCCTCCGCTTGCCTTCCGGGCGATTCGTACAATCTCCCTTCCCGAGATCAAGCCTGCGCCCGGAATATGCCAGTTCTCGCCATAAGCATCATTCCTGGCAGCGAGCTCCGCAATCATAAACGCCGCGTCCGGCAAGTAGACGAACTCTCTAGGGATACGCATATTGCCAATGAAAAAAGCCATCTTACCGGCTGCGATTGCTTCGAGAGTAGAGCCTAGATAAGAAGCTTCGTTCGCTGTAGGGCCGAAATAATCCGGCAAGCGGACGATCATAACCTTGGCCCGGCTCCATCGGTCGCCAAACAGCATCTTCTCGTAGGCCAGCCTAATCTTGCCCTTCCTGGTATGCGGCTGCTTCGGATGTTCCTCTGTTGCCCGGGCCATCTGTCTTCTTCCATAGGGATAGATGCCGTCGATCACGACCACCTTCAAACTCAGCCGCTCGGCGGCCTCCATCACGGATTCGCCTAAAGGAATCAGCTTGCTTACCATCTCGTGATACGGAACGTTCGCGCAGTGGAACAGGACGTTCGCACCTTCTGAGGCGGTCACGATGTCATTTGGACGAAAAGCGTCACCTACTGCAATTGATAAATTCTGCGGATTACCCAGCCTATCCCTAAGCTGCTCCAGCTTCTCGCGAGATCTCCCGAAGGCCACTGTCCGTATGCCTCGCTTAACCAGTTCCTCCGTAACCGAAGCGCCAGTACCTCCAGTTGCTCCTACGACAATCGCTTTTTCCAATTGAATCACCTCTCCCTAATATGGTGATTGATCAATCACTAACTTAATGACAATGTATCATGTGGTGATTGATTAGTCGATCACCACTTTTAAAAAGCTCTTGCACTCCTCATATTTCCATCAACTCGGGCATAGCCAGCGCTGCCGAAATGTTGCATAGCATGCCCCGGGCCAGGAATAGCATCGTCCGTTCCTCGGCATCCGGAATACCGGCTGAGCGGAAGGCATCCAGAACCATTCGGCGGACTTCCCCGAATCCATCCCGCATCGCTTCCCGGATCGAGTCTTCCTGGATCGTCTGAGCCTGCATTTGAAGCAGCACTTCATTCCGATAGGATTCCAAAATAACCACGTAGGCCTGGATTAGCTCGGTCTCCAGCTGTTCCGGCGACGCGGACTCCACGACCTTGCGGAAGGAATCGATCACTCGCGTCCAGGATACTTCCAGCGCCGTCAGCAGCAAAGCTTCTTTGGTCGAGAAAAAACGAAAAATATATGGCTGCGATATTTTGGCTCGTTCCGCGACTTGTGCCGTCGTTGCCCGAAAGTACCCTGTCTCCGCGAATACTTCGATCGCCGCCGAAATGATGTCCGATTTGCGATTAACCGATCTCGTCTCGGATTTTGTCATCGAATTGCCGCCCCCTCAATTAGGTTAGTGATTCATCAATTATTCAACCCATTATATACGAATATCAACGTTCAAGCAATTCGGCAGCATTTTCTATTAAACGTGATGTCCTCTTTACTATACCCGTCTATCAAATCGAGTTAGTGAACTAATCATCATATATGATGATTCACGCACAAACCCCAGTTTACATAACGAATAATATATAGAGAAGTAAAAGATTATTAATAGGTTCCTGCATAAATAAACTTATGAGGATGAGAAAGATGCAGACAAAAAAATCTATAGACCGGGCGGCTCTCGTACCAGATCCGAATACTGGATATTTGATTCCGGACTATTTCGGTACAGCTAACTGGGCCTACAGCCCGCCGCTGAGAAAATTCGTTGATGCAATGCCAGGGCTTGGACCTAGCAGCACAAACGCTTTAGGCCAGTATATCCCGATTGCCGCCCCTGATACGACGACTTATCCGGGTTCTGACTACTATGAAATCGCCGTAGTAGAGTTTACAGAACAGATGCACTCGGATCTGCCGCCCACCACGCTCCGAGGCTATGTGCAATTGTCTACAACAGCCGTTCCCGGTGCGCAAATTACTTTGACCCATAATGGGGCGCCGATTGTAAAAGGTGATGGTACTCCGGCTTATGGAGTGGATGCCCCACATTATATGGGGCCTGCTATTATCGCCACTCGTGACGTACCGGTGCGCATCAAATTCTATAATCTGCTTCCTACCGGCGCTGGCGGCGGTCTCTTCATTCCGGTAGATACAACCGTTATGGGGGCAGGGATGGGACCTCTAGGAATGGATGCCGTGCCGATGGATTATACACAAAATCGCGCCAACATCCATCTCCATGGCAATAATACGATCTGGATTAGCGATGGAACGCCTCATCAGTGGATTACCCCGGCGGGAGAAGACACTCCCTATCCCCAGGGCGTCAGTGTAGTAAATGTCCCTGATATGGAGAATGTAGACGACCCCCGCGATGTATACAGACCCTGTACTACACCAATGCACAAAGTGCAAGGCTGATGTTCTATCATGATCACTCCTATGGCATCACTCGGCTTAATGTCTACGCCGGAGAAGCCGCAGCGTATCTATTGACAGACCAGGTCGAACAGGATCTTATCAACGGCACCAACACAACCGGGGTAAATCCGGGCTTGCAAAAGATTCTTCCCGACCTTGGAATTCCCCTCGTTATCCAAGACAAAACCTTCGTTGATACCAACACTATCCTTAACACGGATCCCACTTGGGCATGGGGCACAACGCCAGGTACACCCAATACCGGCGACCTTTGGTATCCTCATGTCTACAGCCCGGCCCAGAATCCTTGGGACCCCAGCGGGGCAAACGCATTTGGCCGATGGATGTATGGTCCGTGGTTCTGGCCGCCCACAACGAATATAGAACATGGGCCGGTTCCGAACCCCTACTACGATCCCGTAAATGCGCCCGAGCTTCCGCCAATGATGCCTGCGACGCCGAACCCTTCCATGCCGGGTGAAGCGTTTATGGACACTCCACTTGTCAATGGTACCGCCTACCCCTACCTGGAAGTGGAGCCCCAGGCTTATCGTTTCCGCATCCTGAATGCCGCCGATGACCGTTTCTTTAATTTGCAATTGTATGTAGCTGATCCCGCCGGCTATATCTCGCCTGACACGGGATATGCTACAGAAGTCAAGATGGTACCCGCTAGTGGAACTCCGGGCATTCCTGCAGACTGGCCAAGCGGCGTGCCCGATCCTGTCTTAAAAGGACCGGATTGGATTCAGATCGGCACCGAGAGCGGTTTCCTGCCGGCACCTGTGGTGATTCCCAGCCAGCCGATCACATGGAATCTGAATGCGACAAACTTCAACTTCGGAAATGTCGATCAGCACTCGCTCCTGCTGGGAACCGCCGAACGGGCAGATGTCATCGTTGACTTTTCCCAATATGCCGGAAAGACACTCATTCTTTACAACGATGCTCCTGCAGCTTTCCCCGCTGCCGACACACGCTATGACTATTACACCGGCAACCCGGACCTAACTGCCGAGGGCGGCGCGCCTTCCACGCAGCCTGGCTACGGCCCCAATATCCGCACGATCATGCAGATCAGAGTGGCGGCTTCCGCTCCCGCACCTGCGTATGACGTTACTGCGCTGGAAACAGCTTTTTCTAAAACAGATACAAAAAGAGGCGTCTTAGAAGCGGCCCAAGATCCGATCATTATCCCGCAGGCTGCCTACAACTCCGCCTATAACGTTAATAATTTACCTGCAAACGCTTCAAGCGCCTACGTGCGACTTTTTGAGTTTTCCAAAACCTTTAGTCCGATAGACGCGAGCGGAGTTCTTCTGCCGCCTGTTACCCTGCAGATCGAACCGAAGGCTTTACAAGATGAAATGGGTGAAGTCTACGACACGAGGTATGGACGGATGAGCGGCATGCTTGGATTAGAATTCCCTGTCACGAGCTCTAACTTCAATCAATTTGTAGTCTACAGCTATACCAGTCCCCCCGTTGAAATTATTAAAGGCACAGCAAATCTTAATGCGACTCCGATTGGCTCACTGGATGATGGAACCCAGATCTGGAAGATCACTCACAACGGCGTGGATACCCATACCATTCATACTCACCTGTTCTCTGCGCAGCTCATTAACCGTGTCGCCTGGGACGGAGCCATGTTACCACCTGATCCTAATGAACTGGGCTGGAAGGAAACCTTTAGAGTAAACCCGCTCGAGCACACAATTATTGCTCTCCGACCTAGAATTCCTTCCCATGCGCAGGTGCCATTCGAGGTGCCAAACAGTGTTCGTCTGATCGACCCGACAATGCCCGAGGGCGCTGTACTGACACCGCCGCCACCTGCAGGATGGACCGATCCGTTAGGAAATCCAATTAACCAAGTTACTAACCATTATGTAAACTTTGGGTGGGAATACGTGTATCACTGCCATATTTTGGCTCATGAAGAGATGGATATGATGCATGCTGTGGCGTTTGCCGTTCCGCCGAAAGCGCCTTCCAGTCTCGCTGCTAATCTTACCGGTTCCTTCGTCAACAAGCGTGTAGTATTAACCTGGACGGACAATTCCGCGAACGATACTGGCTTCACTGTCCAGCGGGCAGCCAGCAGTTCTGGTCCATGGACTACCATAGCAACGCTGCCCGCTAATTCAACTTCATACACCGATCCAATCGGCATCACTATCAACATTTACTACTACCGGGTATTTGCCTCCAACACTGTCGGCGATACCGCGACTCCCGGCTTCCCAACCATGACCGTCGACTCTGACTTTTCCAATGTCGTGATGGTTGATCCCAATCAGGTCCAGCCGCCGGCGGCTCCAACTAATTTGACTGCAAGACGGCTAACCGGACCACGGGTTCGTCTGACCTGGAGAGACAATTCCAGTAATGAAACTGGTTTTGTGATCGAGCGCTCTGATAATGGCGGAGCCTTCTTCCCAGTTGGACTGAGATTTTCGGGCAACGTCAACTTCACGGATAGAACAGTCATGCGCGGCAATCGTTACACCTACCGGGTAGCGGCCGTAAATGAGGCAGGACTGTCAGCTTATTCGAACACGGTTACCTTGAATTTGTAAACAAAACTGGAGGGGGCTTATGCTCCCTCTTTCTCTTGGCGGTTAATTGGTTTCCATCAACATTCTTAAGTACTATGCTACATCAAATCTCCCCAATTAGTGGGTCATTTTGTAAACTGAATCCCTGTTTTAGCCGATATATGCATATACACGTATACAGGGGGTTTAGTCTTATTTGCCACAATGCGAGTTGGCCACGGCAGTGTGGTATTGATTGCTTTTTATCTATTGCGATAACTCTCTACTAGGTACCACACCTCATAATTACAATAATCTGTAGAAAAAAATATGCTTTACGGAGGATACTCATTCTATGAAAATGCCATTATCTATCAAAATAATCCAAGGTTTAATGATCTTGCAAATATTTCCGCTAGGGATTTCTTATTTTGTGGTTTCGCAGGTGGATCCGATGCGTTTCTCAGGTTATTGGGCGAACAAAATCGTTTACAGTATGATCGATAATATGCCTCAAGATATGTCAATACAAAGCTATATATTAGGAGTCATTCAGGTAGAGCTGATGATTCCATTGATCTTAACTTCATTAATCTTTATCTTCATAAAAATGAAGAGATATAAGTCCTCTATTGTCTGTATCATCTTAATGATTTTAATCTATTTGGGCAAAGAAACCATAGTGGCGATTCTGTATCTTATAATCCTAATGGTTATGATGATAAACAAACGATCCAAGATATATTTTAATCGGTTAAAGGCAAATCCTTCTGAGATGATCTCCAAGCATTAGAAAGATCCCGGATTTGTACTTTTGCACCACTGCTTTCTCTGTGCCTGCGAATTTACATCAACAGCGCATCCTAATGCTGCATTACCACATTGCCTGTCAAAATACATCGTATGTATCGCTCATTCAAGTTATTTACTAACATAATTTCCCCTTTCTTCTTTGTTATCCATACAGATGAGTGGGATCTCCGGGTCATAGGGTAGATATAAGTCTCCAAAACCTCGTATTTTGTTAATCAGCCAGCCCTCCTCAAATATTATTCATTTAGAATGGCTTCCTATGTTCACAAGCCGGCTGTCGTGAGCAAGGTTCCACCTTGGGTCCACACCTTAAATTTGAACAATTTTGTAATTTTTTCGAAGCTAATATAATGTCAAATCCAAATAGCCGATATATAACTGTTGAATACAGAAAAAAATTATTTAGCTGCATATGGGGGGATTATAAAGGAGAATCAATCGGAATGTTTTTTGGAGTGCTGGGAGGACTCTTTTAAATGCCCATCTATTGTAACTTTAGTACTTTAAGGAGGTGAATTTGATGATTATTTGGAAAGGTTGGGGGATTCTCGTACTCCCAATTGTGGTTGCGGCGATATTTCTATCTAATTTTGCTCTAGGCTTATTTGTAAGCGTAGACTCGCTTGCAGAAAATGCTATCCTGGGACTTGGTCTTGTCCTCTCCGCAGTTCCGATCTGGTTTATAGGGAAACTGCTTAATAACCGATCCCAAAGGGTTATGATCGACAAGGAAACCGGTCAAGAGTTTATGGTAGGAAACGTACATAGTTTTTTCTTCATCAGAATGGAGTATTGCTCTTTCGTTGCTGCTGTGTTCGGGATTCTTTTTTTATTTGCAACTTAATTTAAGATGCACCTCCTAGAATTTCATCGGATTAACCCGGGGGGTTCCAATGTCTATTCTAAGGGGTGCATTTCAAACTGTCCCTTATTTACTAACACAATTTCTACCTTTCTTCTTTGCACGATATAAAGCTGTATCGGCCGATTTCATAACAGCATCTGGAGTTTTGTACTTTTCACTTTTTTGGGAGACGCCGATACTTACGGTTATGTAGATTTGTTTGGATGGTTTTGCGCTTTTAGATCTGCTTTTTGAATTTTTTTTGGATCTGCCCTTCCCACGCAGTGTAAAACCCCTTTTGGAAACTTTTTCTCTCAGTTCTTCGAGATGAGGAAGCACATCATTGATGCTTTTGCCTGGGAAAAGAATGGTGAATTCCTCTCCGCCATAACGGAAAGATTTTCCCCCACCCGTAACATCCTTTATTATCGAAGCAACCAGCTTTAAAACCTCATCTCCCGTATCATGTCCATAAGTGTCATTGAACTTTTTAAAAAAATCAATGTCCAACATAGCAATCACATAGTTCATGCCCAGTTTCATCATATCTTGCTTGAGGGCCCTTCGCGACGGCAGACCTGTAAGTTCATCAGAAAATGCCATGGAATACGAATCCTGTATGATTGAAGTTATAAGAATTATTCCTGAAGCCGCGAAAAATATGGCATAAAATATGGGATTACCACTATGGTGCAGCGCAAAAAACAATGCAAATAGCACACCTGCAAAGGAAATATCCTGCGAGGATTTGTATGAAATTTGCCTAATGATGAGTATGATTAAAGCTGCCAAAAAGGCTATTATTGACACTTGCGATACTGGAGTTATTGAATCAAGGTTCGCAGGTAATATGTCTTTATGAAACAGATCAAGAAACTCTCTTTGTCCCGAGTTAATTAGCCAGAATATGAATAAGAATTGGGAAAGAATAACACCTATACGAATAAACCCCCATAAACTGAATATACCTCGTTCTTTTAAAAAAGAAAAAAACGCAATGTTTATAGGAATCACCAAACAAATGATCGAATAGATATCAGCAATTTGCGTTGATTTACCAATAGTCCCCGGAAAATATTTAATTAAAGCTATACATAGAGCAAGAATGATTAGAATGAAAAATTCTCGGCTGCGGTTAAATTTCCAAGAAATGGCGGCCCCTATAAGAAATATTACATAAGGAGACAGCTGTATAATATCCAGTTGCGGTTTGGACATTGTGTTAGTCTTGGTGTAAAAAATATAGGCTAGAGCAATTAAAATAAATGGCAGTATGATCGAAAAAGCTGCTTTAATCCTTGTCTTCAAAGTTCAATAATTCCCTTCATGATGTGTTCTTTTATTAAATATTATTATCGGTTACAATGTGTCACTAACTTATACCTCATGTTAAGTAGCTGCTACAAATCAATTTTTACCAAACTAATAATTTCAGGTGGTTAACCGATATTATGATAAAAGGAGGGCTATTACGTGGAGTTTCGATTTCGTAACTTTAAAAGAGGATTATTTGCTGTAATCTTTGCAACAATACTGTGGTTCTCAGGGAATTTGTCCGTTCAAGCAGAGAGTACGGGCAAACTAATTACTGAATTGAATACAGATATGGCAAGATATAGCCCTGGGTCTACAGTAACCATTTACGCGAACTTGCTAAATAATACAGGGACAACTATTAACAACGGAACAATAACGGTTTATTTCAAACATTTGGGTGTTGATGTAGCTCCTCCGCAATATAAGAATATTAATCTTGACGAAGATTCTACAACAAATATTCAATTCTATTGGAATCCCCCTTTAACGGATTATCAAGGTTATTCAGTAGAAATTTGGGCAAGGGATGACTCGAACAATATTATCGACAGTATGAATACTGCTGTTGACGTATCATCTACTTGGGAAAGGTTTCCGAGATATGGATATATCTCAACATATGATGATCAATCATTAAGCACTTCGCAAAACATGGTATGGAAATTGAAAAACTACCACATTAATGCGATTCAATTCTATGATTTTCACTGGAAGCACCATATTCCACTAGCGGGTTCAGTTGAAAATCCTCCTACCTCTTGGAATGATGTTGCCAACCGAAAAATTTACAAACAGACTTTGTTGGACTACATAAATGGATCTCATGATTATAACATCCTTGCATTGAATTATAACCTTATGAATGGTGCTTATAGTGGATATGAAGAAGATGGAAGCGGTGTTCAAAATCATTGGGGACTGTTCAACGATCAACAGCAAGTAAGTACTCCTTTACCGGAAAATTGGGCATCTCCTTCTATTTACAGCTTTAATCCAGGAAATCTGGAATGGCAGAACTATATATTTAATCGAGAGAAAGATGTACTTTCTGTATTCCCTTTTGATGGTTGGCATATTGACTCTTTAGGTGGAGGAACTTTATATGATTTTAGTGGAAATAAGATAGATTTAGATCAGACTTTTCAAGGTTTTATCAATAATGCTAAGGCGTCTTTAGGAAAATCGGTTGTATTTAATAGCGTTGGTAATTACGGTCAAAAAGAGTCAGCAAACAGTAATGCAGACATCCTTTACTCCGAGATGTGGGAGGGCAGCGGACAAGTAACATATAATGATTTAAAAAATTCGATTGAAGCAGGCAATTCACTAAGTGGAGGAAGTAAATCAACCGTTCTTGCTGCTTATATGAATCGTAATTATCAAAAGAATTTCAGTGAATTTAATCAAGGTTATTTTAACAACCCAAGCATTCTTCTGACAGATGCAACCATTTTCGCCAGTGGTGGGAGTCATATCGAGTTGGGGGACGACTTGAATATGCTTTCTCTTGAATACTTTCCGAATAAACATCTAATTATGAGCGGTGAGCTGAAAAAACAATTGAGAAATTATTATGATTTTATGGTAGCTTACGAAAATCTTCTACGCGGAGGGTTATCGAATACTCATAACATTGTGTATCTTCACGACATTGACTCGAGCACAAGTACAGAGGGAAACCCGAACACCATTTGGAAATTCACAAAATCAGGAAACGGATATGATCTCATTCATCTGATCAATCTTCTAGGAATTCCATCTAATCATTGGAGAGATGCTGATGCAACGTATCCAGTACCGACTTTTCAATCAAACGTGACGGTTAAATACTATTTTGGCTCTGGAACTGTAGAATCAGTAAATTGGGCTTCCCCTGATTATGAAAATGGAAAATCGTACACCACTTCTTTTACAACAGGATCAGATGACCAAGGCAATTACATTACCTTTATAGTCCCGACACTTCAATATTGGGATATGATCTATATAAAAAAATCTTGAGGCAGATTACACAAAGTAACAGTTCAAAATATTCCTTCGGCATCAACGGTCAATTCGCTAACACGCCTTAGATAATTAGTCATGTTCACGTCATCTTTGATCTCATATGTATACTGAAAATGCTCGGCGACATCTTTGGCCAGAATCCGAAATAATTCGCAGGCTGTGAAGACTGAATTCCACATATTATGATCGTTGCTGTCCGAGTAGGTTTCTTTGTACATATCCCAGTAGGATTCGGGGAGATACTTCTTCATATATTTCCCCATTTTTCCTATGGAAACTTGAAAATCATATTTTGTGCCAACCCACCATGAAATCATCTCATCCAAGCGACGTCTAATGACGCATTCAAACATCTGTTTCGCATACGGCAATTCATCACGCCAAATTCCTTTGGCAACGTTTTGCAGACACCACCAAAAATCATTGCAGCAGCTCATGAATAGTGGCTTCGTGGGCTTTTGTACGTGATAGTCAATATCTGTAGGAGGAGGGATGATCGGCAGGCAGTTGTCCTTATCTAATAAGGGAAGTGTGAGTTTATCGCTAACATACCCTTCCAGCATCGATTCTTTGGTTTCAATATGAAGATCAATACGATTTCCATCTGTAAACAGCATAAGATATCCGTAAGACCGGGAAAAATCCATCTCCATGCCTAAAGATTGGTCATTCTTATCCGGCTCTTGCATCATAAGCATATCACCAAACATAGTTGTCCATTGTTCATCGTTAATAAAAGAGGCTGTCTCCGTCACTACATAAACAATATCATAATCCTGAAAAATGTCCTTGGGGGCATTCGGATTAGTACGCGAACCGTTCATATACACCGCACGAATTCGTTCATCTTTTTGAGCTATTCCTACTATCAAATCGAATATTTCTTTCTCGCTTCTCATCTTCATCCCCCCGATAATTAGCTCTTCTTCTTCGATTTCGCTTCCGCTTTCTCTATGTTGCTTGCAACTCTGTATTTAACGATTCTGCTGATGAGGTCATAGGGCAGCGGCTTATCTAGGGGGAATTGTAATGTCCCTTTCGACTTGTGATATTCCTTCACTTCCTCTTGGAACGCTTCGATTCCGCTGGGGGCCGGGTAAAAACCGATGTGCTTCTTAAAAGCCGCAAAATGCACAAGATTTCCGTGGAGCTCGAATGTAGGCATCTGGTAGCTGATCTTTTCCTTCGCGTCCGGCGCCGACTCTTGGATCACTTTCCTTAACGTCTGAAGAACGTCCTGAACCTCGGGAGTACACGCTGCAATATACTCGTCGATCGACGAGTAAGTGATTTTTTCTTTCATGGGAACCATTCTCCTTTCAAACTATACCAAATACTTTCCTTAGGCTGCTACGAAACTCTTGTTCGGTTTCAATTCTCTTTTCTATTCTGATCCCATCTACTGTTAGAATCAATTTGTCATCCTTTAACGATATCCTGCCGTTCTCCCTTTCTAGCGAGCACAGTCTGTTTGTTCTAAATCTCGAATCTGAGGATGTTTCGAAATATAAACATCTTTCCTTGAAGTCGTCCAGACTTCTTTCTTGCAAGGAAAACGTATATTCCCACGGAATACTCTAATCCATTTGACGATTTTAACAATTGATACGTGCCGCTTCCAGATTCCACTATTTTAAAGTAGCCGTTAAGATCCGTTTGGATCGTATCAAGCACAAATTTTACAGGCTCAAGAAAATGATCTCCAAATCCAACATCTACAAGCCAACTCTCCTCTTTTATACGCACGAGCAATAAAACATGGTCAAATTCATTTCCGTCCTCTAAAACCTGTGCAGCTATATACTTCACTTCGAAGCCAAGATGCATGAGCAGGTGATAAAGTAATCCATTCAGCTCGTAGCAAATTCCCCCTCTTTTCTGCTCCACAATTTTCATCCACAGCTTCTTGACATCGAATTCAATTCTTTTGCCGGCCATGATATCAAGGTTTTCAAAGGGGAGGTTAAACAAGTGCTGCTTATGAATTCTCCGAAGAGTGCTTATATCAGGAAGTAAATGATCGTGCAGCTTCAATCTTTCCTGGTATGGATGCACAAACACAAATACATCTTTTTGCAAATTTATCCCCCGCTATCCATCAAGTTAGGTTGGTCTATTGTTTAATTCAAGCAATATTATACCTTTTAAACAATTTCCACACCTGCTCTGCCATAAACTCCAGGGAATGCGGCATCTGATTCAGAATCCAACACTCCACCGTTCCAACGAAGGCTGAAGCCGTAAATTGGATAATCAATTCCTTATCCATACCCTGGTTAATGTCGTGCATATCGAGTTTCTCCTGTATGGTGGTCATTAGGATCTGCAGCAAGCGTCCCCGGAATATGTTTGTTGACTGGCGAACATGGAAGAAAAGAATAGAAAATTCTCCTCGAAATAAATAAATCAGGACTTCATCTCCTCACCCCCCCATTCAATCAAGCACTAACTTTGGTGATGATCCAGATTTATGTAATAATTTTCTGCTGTTTCAATTGCTTTTTCTTTCGATTTAATAATTTCAACAAGCTTTAATGCAGCATCCATAGATGTTCCTAAGGCCTTAGATGTAATTACATTCCCATCAACTACAACTTTATCATCTACTCGAGAACCCGACTTGATCAAAGAACTCACCGCTGGAAGACAAGTATAATTCCTGTTTTCCAGTACCCCAGCCCTGTCTAATATAATTGGAGCACCGCAAATTGCAAACACTAGCTTATTTTCACTATTAAACTGATGCACAAGATCTATAATTTCATTATTTTGCAGTAAGCGTTCAACACCAGGACCACCAGGCAATAATAATCCTTTATACTCAGACACATCTATATCTGAACACTTTTTAAACACCTGATCAACCTTATACTGTACACCGGTAAAACTTTTTATTAATTCTTCATCAATACCATAAACATCCAAGACAATATCAGAACGCCTAAGTATATTTATTATGGTAATTGCCTCAATATCATCAAAATTATGCCCCAAAAAAGCACAATACTTATCATTCATTTGACAATCCTCCCTTATTTGTTGCCCTTCTCCCATAAGTTACACTTCACCAAGGCTACCAATAAAAACCTGGTTGTTTTATTACGCTATCTACTAATAATGCCTACCCCGTTATGAAACTCCGCATTTGTTCCCGAAATTCATTGGCATGATAGGCTGGATGGATAATATGACCTGTAGTGATGATACCCAAGGTTGCACAGGCATCTTTGGCATTGTTACCTACTGATACAACCTGTACATTGGGGAATAAATCCATTACTTGTTGCAGGATCTCACGGCCCCACTTCTTTTCTGCGCTCTTTGGAGTACGGTTTTTCATTACACCCTGAACTATTTTATAGGGATGGAGTGGGAATACGTTCCACAAGACTGGTGGGGCTGTCATCAAGTCGATAGTCTCCCAAAAGTAATGTGCCGACCCCTCATACGAATTTCCTTCAACATAAAAGCTAGTCCTAGGAAAATGACGGTTTAAGCGACCCCCACGGAGAATACGTTCAGATGTAAACGGAGTGCCAGTCAACGCACAGCCACGTACTCCCGGGGCTTCTCCGATAAAAATAACCTTCGGCTTCGACCAAAACAGTGCATTAAAATATTTGGCGAGATTAGTTCGGCAATGAACAGATTCCGCATAGAAGTTATTTACGGATGGAAAGTCCTGCTTGCTCGCGATTGATCGGATGAGCGCATGTACTTTCTTGTTGAAATTTTCCTCTTCGGCAACTTCTAGATGAAGCCATGAATCATTAACTTTTGGAGAATCCCCCTCACCGCAAGGTTGAACTCGTTTATCGGTCGCTTTGAGCTTAATTGGCTCCTTTTGTACGTCCATATTATCCCCTCCAATTACCATTATGGAAAATAATCGGAAAAATGGAAAGAGGGAGATTAACTCCTATCAGAACGGGCCTGCTTGTCCGTGTTATTTTATTTTCTTATTCGACAAGCTGGTCCTTGCCATACTTTTCTAAAAACTTTAATTCAACTTAGATAGCTGAAAATCCTGTCGATGACTTTGAAAATGCTATAGCAAAGGTATGGGAGGATGATTCTTTTTCTTGGGAGGGTGGAGAATCCAACATGGTTGCCCAAAAAAGAGGCGTTCGGGCACTCGAAGATGTATTTGAACGATACGAAGGCAAAAATATAGCAATCGGGACACATGGCAATATCATGGTTTTAATGTGAAGCAGTTAGATATGCCTGATATATACAAGTTAAGTTTTGATAATCTGAGGCTTATTGAAGTAAAACGCATATGGGACAGGAGTTAATATATTTAGACCGTCACATGTACTAGATAGCGTTCAAATGCTATAGGTAAGCCATTTGTTGTAGCGTTCATTTTAAATATTCGCTCAACTTCGGAAAGGCAGTTCTCTATAACCCATTCGTGAATAGAGGGCGTCTGGCCAAAACAACGCATCTTAATAACATCAATTGGCTCATGCAAGTATTCAATACCCCTCACTGATTCAATCTCAGCATGTACCAAGCCACCTTGTTTAAGTCTTTGTTTGAGATTGTCTAATACGAAAGTTTCACTTGAAATCGGCTCAAACAAGTTTGGGAACCACTCAGAGAGTTCTGCCGTCATACCATCACCGGGATGTAATCCGAGAATCTGACCTCCTTTTTTAACCACTCGTCTAACATCCAGATAAGAAGAAGTCGGGCCTCTACGGTTATATGCAGCATCAAATTCCTCTGACTTGAATGGCAGCCTGTTTTTTGAATTTCCTGTAATAAAGGTCACATTTGATGGGCTAGCTTCATTCCCCGTTTGAATGAAATCATTTGTAATATCCAAACCAATGATTTGTTTAACTAGTGGACTCCAATGGATGGTGAACTCTCCATGTCCACATCCGATGTCTAACACTTTTTTATTCCGAACCACCTGTGATACTTTTTCTGTAAATATGGTTTCACCATTCGGTTGGGATATTGTGGAGCTCCACGGATAAGAATACTGTCCTTTCATTTTCCCAAGCTGCGCATACCATTCAATAGAATGAGGGCGTAACCAATCCGGGTGGGTTCTTGGGTCTAGCAAGCTTTTATTCATAAAACACCTCCGAATCAAATGTGTTCAGGAACAACATTATGAATTTTTCCATCAGGCCAGTCAATACCATTACCTTGACATAAAAAAGAGGGAACTTTGTCCCTCTCTCTGCTCAATTTGAAGGGTGACTTATCATACCCGCCTTGTGCTTATTTCCATGACAACTATTCGTCCAATACCATGAACATCCCGGTCATTCCGGGCGAATGGTCTTTGAATCCGAATTTTTCATAAAATTTATCTTTTCCGTGTGATGCGAATAGACCGACAAAAGCAGCTCCAGCACAATTAACATTGATATAGTTCAGCAGCTTGTCGATAATTTTCTTGCCTATTCCCCTATTTTGATGCTCAGGCAATACAGCTACATCTTGGATATAATAGTACATTGCTCCATCGCCAACTATCCGTCCCATACCGATTACGTTTCCATCACTTATTGCAACTACGCCATAGACTGAATTAGCAATGGACTGTTCAGTCATTTCTATATTAACTTTTCCCCATCCAACCGCTTCCCATAAAGTTTTATGTTCCACAACAGTTGGGGGGCGTTCGATAATTTTTAACTCCATGTTGTTCATCCCCCTTCACATACTCCAAAGTATAGTTCTTATGCTTGAGCTAAACAACAAATTTTAACAGTCTTTATATACTTTAAAGGGTTTACGTCACATTAAGTAGAATCCTCCAGACATTTTTCCTGCCAGTAGACTTTTCTCCATTCTCAGATGCAGTAGCTCTGTACGCAAATCTTGTTCAATAATGTGGATGGCAGTAAGGATTTCCTCACTAATTCCCCCGCCCGGCTTCTCCCTGTTGACCAAAGAATTGGAAAAGAGTCCACTGACAATCTTCCCACAGGCGGACTTTTGCAACCAGTTCATCTTCTTCGAGGATAAGATTTTCATAAAAAGCCTGGATTTCTTTCACCTAACCATCCCCATATCGGGATTTTTTTGTTGTCTATAGACAATATTTTATCAGAAAAATGTTGGCAATAGCCTACAGAAAAATGTGTCAATACTCCTTATGATGAGGGTAACAACGTCACAAAAAAGGAGTTCGCGCTTTGCACGAGGAAAAGAAAACGGAATTGCTTGCTTTTGGCCGGGCGTTACGCAAAATTAGAAAGGTAAAGCGCCTTACAAAGGAACAGCTGTCCGAATCGAGCAGGGTGGACCGTTACTATATAAGAATACTATCTAAGGTATCTGTTGGAAAAAGTATGCACAAGTTCCTGCTCGATTCTAAACGGTTTGATGTCTGAGGAAATAATTGGAAGAGATTCGGTTTTCCTGGACATGAAACTTGAAAAACTCTTTCGAGATACACAGGATAGCGTTAATCATTCGCAGAGCTAATCCGTCATCCAGCATGTCTGGGAAAATCAGGGAAACCCAACGCCTCTGCGCGTTTGAGCTTCCCGTTTTATAGAGTAGAGTTTAGGCTAGTTCTGAACGACGACCGTGTTGCTATCTGCGGATTCGTTGCCGGCCGCATCGATTGCGCTGACCGAGATGTTATACGTACCCCCCGGACTCATGCCGTTGAACGTACGGCTTGTTTCAGTGCTGTAGGTAGGAGTAGAAGAGCCGTTGTTTTTAAAGTTGTAGCCAGTTACGCCGATGTTGTCCGTTGAAGCTGTCCAGGAGACGGTCACGCTTGTGCTGGTCCTATTGGTGACCACAAGATTCGTTGGCGCCGTCGGAGGGGTAATATCGTTTTTAACAGAATAGTTTACTGCCTGTACATTCAGATCATCCAGGTTAATATGGCCCCAGTCGCCTGTCGCTTTATCTACGATTTTCACGTATACATAGTCGCCGCCATAGACCGAGGCGTCCCAAGAGACGCGGGTGTATTGTTCCGAATTGGACCCGGTCGCTTTAAACAATTCTTTTCCGTCGGAACCTCTTACCAACGCCACATACTCGTTATTGATATCATTTCCTCCGGAGATCAGGAAATCGATTTTACCTTGACCGCCGATTCTGAAGAAGTTGGATTGCATAACGCCGGTATCCGCGTCTCCGCCGACTTTATAGCTCCATAAATGATAAGTCCCGCTTTGGTTGAAGGGTTGTCCATCCCAATAAGTGCTGTCGGAAGTCACATCTTCCGCGCTGAACGCGTTACCGCTGTTCACGATCCACCCATTCAAATTCCCGTCTTCAAAATCATGGTTCGGCAGCGTGCTGTAGGAATCCGAGAAAGGGGTATCTGCGGTCGTATGGATATCGTCCACATTGATATGCCCCCAGGGAGTTGTGGAATTATCTACGATTTTAAAGTAGACGCTTTTGTATTGAAAGGGAGTGACATCAAAAATCACCCTGCGGTAGGATTCGTCGTTGTTGCCGGTAGCCTTCGCCAGAATTTGGCCGTTGGTTCCATCTACCAGGGCTACATACAGGTTGTCCAAATCGTTGCCGCCGCTGATCAGGAAGTCTATATATTTGCCGCCCCATATGGTGAAGCCTTTGGATTGCAGCGTTCCTGTTCCCGCATCTCCGGCATTTTTGTAACCCCAAACATGGTATTTGCCTTTTTGGTTGAAATCCCCGCCCCAGCCCCAATTCGTGTCGCTGACGACCGAAAAGGCGTTTCCGGTTACGGTCCAGAAGGTAAAGTCCCCCGTTTCAAAGTTCCCGTTCATAATATTCCGAATGGGTGCCGAAGCGGGTGCGGTCGAAGCGGATGCGGTGCCCAGGAAAGATACACTTAGCATGGAAATTGCGATGAAAAAAACGGTCATTTTTTTCATAACGGATTGCTTCATTTTCTTTCTCTCCTATTTTTATTATTTTGAGAGCAAAACTGGCGAGCCTTTTCACCTCCAACAATTACCTTATTTTTTACTCCCGTCTATAATCTATACCTATTTTTTCCATGTGTAAATGTTTAACTGAATTATAAATACAAACTCAAACTTCGCAGAGCCAAAATAAGCGTAAACCCTTGGTGGAAGAAGCAAATCGGCTGATAAAATAAGATGCTTTACAAAATAGAAAACACCGCTTCTGTTTGATATAGTGATTGTGTGCAATCAACTCCCCCAAGAAATAACCTGCCTTCAAAGAACTGAGCGTGCTATAATAATTATGAAACGGGAAAATCAATAAAAAATTTGGCTATACCGCAGCCTATCTGTTCCAACTCGTATTCGTCCTGTTGTTTCATCAGAAGAACTGGTTTCGGTTGCTCGAAAGTGATAAAGCAGAATCGTTTCCCGGCAAAGACGCCGTTTATCGGTTCTTAAATCATAGCCGATTCGCGTGGCGACAGTTCCTCTCCTCCCTCAGCGTAAAAGTCAACTCCAACAATGGATCGCCGGTTTGCCCAGTTATCTCAAGGCTTATCTCCCTTTCAAAGGGGATGTTAAGCAAGTGCTGCTTATGAATCCTCCGAAGAGCGCTTATATCAGGAAGTAAATTATCGTGCAGCTTCAATCTTTCCAGGTATGGATGCACAAATACATCTTTTTGCATATTTATCTCCTGCCATTCGTATCAAGTCATGCATGTACACTGAGAGGATAGACTTGGTAGGAGCATTTCAAGGGGTAGGCTCCTGATTGGGCTTTTGCAGGGGCTGCTTGCATGTGGATGGAGCCACGCCAAACCTCTCTTTAAACACCTTGGAAAAATGAGCCACGCTCTCAAATCCAGTTGAAAAACAAACATCCGTAACGGATAAAGAGGTAAGAAGCAGCATCTCTTTCGCGATATCCAACCGGCGACTACGGATCCATCGTAACGGTGATGTATTGTAGATCGCTTGGAAATCTCGTTTGAAAGCTGACAAACTTCTGCCTGACAGGTAAGCAAGATCATTTAGCGAAACAGGGTTGGTTATATTCTCCTCCACCACCTCGGTTATGCTCTTCCTCTTTGTACGTTTGAGCTGTAAAAACTGGTATAAAAACTGTTCGTCAGCATCCGCAACATCAAACAATAATTCCAACAATTTTACTTTAATCAATCCATCCCTGATGTTATCGGTTTCCTTGAAATACGGTTTCATTGAATAGATGTAATTAATTAATCGTTCATTGACCGCTTTGACAGATACGGGTACTAACGCTGATGGATGGTTACTTTCGAGATCTGCCATTTTGATAAATTCGGTGAGCAGCTCTTCTTTAAGAAAGAACATCATATAGTCCAAAACATAGCCAGAACCTTCTTCTCCCGATTTCTCATATTCAATCACGATCGATTTCTGCAGCAGGACCATTTCATTCTTCCGTACGATATATTCCTGACTGCCGAATCTTACCGTGTAGCTTCCATCCAGTACAAACAAAAGCAGATGGTCCTCCAAAAACATCGTTCCCTTTAAACCTTTTGTAAAGGTACAAGACTCAACAACGGATAGCCCTTTCATCTTCAAGATCCCTTGATTATACGGTTCTCTAGCCAGATCGTGAGGAACCTTTGCTACTTTTGCGGTTTGCAAAAACATCTGTACTTCCTCCTATAAAAGAGATCCAAACAGTCATGTGAGCATTTTGCAAATGCTTATGTAAATACAGCGAAGATTATCTTCATCATAACAAAAAATCCACCTTGGCGTACAACATGTGGAACTAAAAAAACCGGAGTGCAAACGCCCCCGGTTCAATTGAATCTTATTCGACTTTGAAATTAGACATCATCATGGTCTGTGCCTGTAATCACGTCATGCCAAGCTTCAATATCCTTTTCAAAATTTGCCGTCTTTTCCCGGTATCTTTGCAGCGAATCCTTGCCAAGTGGCAAGTGGACCGGCGGCTTCTCCGCGTTTGCGACCTGCACGATTGCCTTGGCCAACTTGACGGGATCGCCCGGCTGTTTCTTATTTGCCTGGGTCGCAATTTTTCTTATTTCTCCCACCGTTTCCTCATAATCCGGAATGATGTTACCTGACCGCGTCAGCGACGAAGTATCCAGAAATTCCGTACGGAAGAAGCCCGGGGCTACTACGGTTGCATGAATTCCAAGCGGAGCCAATTCCAACGCAAGGGCCTCCGTCAATCCTTCAACGGCGAACTTGGTTGAACCGTATACGCCCCATCCGATATATCCGCTCAATCCTCCAACGGACGAGATATTGATGATGTGTCCGGAACGCTTGTGACGCATGTGAGGCAGGACCGCCCGGGTCACATTCAACAAGCCGAAGACGTTCGTTTCGAAGTTGTTCCGCACCTCATCCGCAGTGGCTTCTTCAACCGCACTCAGAAGCCCATATCCTGCATTATTCACAAGGACATCAATTTTGCCAAACTTCTCAATGGCTTGATTCGCAGCCGAAACCGCCTGTTGCTCATCGGTAATATCCAGCAGAACAACTTGAAGATTCTCCGGGTTTCCTAATTGATCGGCTAAAGAGTCTGCCGATTTCCGGACTGTCGCAACTACGTTATCCCCGGTTTCCAACACAGCCTTGAGAATTTCCAAACCAATGCCTCTTGCCGCCCCGGTAATGAACCAAACTTTCTGATTAGTCATATTAAATCCCATCCTTTTGTTTTATTGCTTACGGATATTGATGAGTTGGATCGTCCGCCACAGTTTCAACTGCAAAAACGATAGATCCCTCCTCTGCATGCCTTAGTACAGGTTTAAAACTGTCACTTTTTCACGTGTCATCGACTCAAGGCTCTTACGGATTCCTTGTGCCCCCATACCAGACCCTTTCACACCGATAAAGGGGAAATGATCCGGACCGCGTTCTGTACGTCCATTAATTTGAACGGAACCTGTTTCAATTTTACCTGCAATCGCAAATGCTTTATTAATGTCTTTTGTAAAGATACTGGCTTGCAGACCAAATTCGGATTCATTTGCAATTTGGATTGCTTCTTCATCAGATGATACACGGATAATCGGCAGTACAGGTCCAAATGGCTCTTCCCAAGCTACGCGCATTTCACCTGTAACATAATCAAGCAGCGTAGGGTAAATTAGATTATGCTCACGCTTGTTCCCTATTACAACTGCAGCACCTTTTTCTAGCGCATCGTCAATTAAAGCTTGAACAAAATCAGCAGATTGATCATCAATCAATGGAACGACTGTACTGCCGTCCTCCGGAGAGCCTACAGACAATTTTTCTACTTCCTCTTTTAAAATTCTGACAAGCTCGTCCGCCACGTTTTCATGTACCAGTACACGCTTAATTGCTGTACAGCGTTGGCCCGAATATGAAAATGCACCGCTGATGATATGTTTGGCTGCTTCCTGCAAATCCGCATCTTCACGCACAATACCAGGATCTTTTCCGCCCAACTCAAGGACAAGTGGAATCATTCCTGCTTTTTTCGCCAAACGAGTTCCTGTGTTGGTTCCGCCTGTAAAGGAAATCATGTTAATTCCTTTATGCTCAACTAGGTAATCACCAATGACGGAACCCCGGCCTGTCATGATATGAATAAGACCTTTTGGAAGTTCTGCCTTATGAAGAGCTTCGATCATTTTAATACCGCTAATCGCCCCTTGTGTAGCAGGTTTGAAAATAACAGCGTTTCCTGCCATTAATGCTGGAGCTACTTTTGCCGCAGCCAAGTTTACTGGGTAGTTGAATGGAGGAATGGCCAATATTACTCCTAGTGGAACACGTTCAATAATCGCTAATTTAGATTTTGAACCACCCGGAAAGCTGTCTCCCTTCATGCTTTCTCCGTGCATATGAAGCGCTTCTTCAATTGTGTAACGAATGAAATCCGCTGTGCGTAATACTTCGTTCCCCGAATCCTTTAGGCTTTTGCCGACTTCTTTCATAATAATTTCAGCAATTTCATCCTGCATGTTGACTAATTCATCTGCCCACTTGTATAAATATTTTGCGCGCTCTTGAAGCGAAACTTCTCTCCAGCTTTTCTGTGCCTCGTGTGCGAAATAAATAGCTTCATTCACCTCTTCTTCCGTAACAGCCTGCACTTTACCGATTACGTCACGAGAATAGGGCGAGTAGATGTCAAGGGTCTGACCCGATTTGCTTTCTTTCCATTCTCCATTAATATAAGTTTTATAAACGGGTACCTTTTTTGAATTTAATAATGCTGAAATCATCAGAAATTCCTCCTTAAAATGATAGTTATTTTGATATTTCCGATCCGAAGACTGCGAAATCTACCCGAACAAATACCTTAGTTTAGAAACGGCCGCCAGCGGCAGCGCCAGTTTTTGTCCTACGAATTAGACATCATCATGATCAGTGCCTGTAATCACGTCATGCCAAGCTTCAATATCCTTTTCAAAATTTGCCGTCTTTTCCCGGTATCTTTGCAGCGAATCCTTGCCAAGTGGCAAGTGGACCGGCGGCTTCTCCGCGTTTGCGACCTGCACGATTGCCTTGGCCAACTTGACGGGATCGCCCGGCTGTTTCTTATTTGCCTGGGTCGCAATTTTTCTTATTTCTCCCACCGTTTCCTCATAATCCGGAATGATGTTACCTGACCGCGTCAGCGACGAAGTATCCAGAAATTCCGTACGGAAGAAGCCCGGGGCTACTACGGTTGCATGAATTCCAAGCGGAGCCAATTCCAACGCAAGGGCCTCCGTCAATCCTTCAACGGCGAACTTGGTTGAACCGTATACGCCCCATCCGATATATCCGCTCAATCCTCCAACGGACGAGATATTGATGATGTGTCCGGAACGCTTGTGACGCATGTGAGGCAGGACCGCCCGGGTCACATTCAACAAGCCGAAGACGTTCGTTTCGAAGTTGTTCCGCACCTCATCCGCAGTGGCTTCTTCAACCGCACTCAGAAGCCCATATCCTGCATTATTCACAAGGACATCAATTTTGCCAAACTTCTCAATGGCTTGATTCGCAGCCTCAACCGCCTGTTGCTCATCGGTAATATCCAGCAGAACAACTTGAAGATTCTCCGGGTTTCCTAATTGATCGGCTAAAGAGTCTGCCGATTTCCGGACTGTCGCAACTACGTTATCCCCGGTTTCCAACACAGCCTTGAGAATTTCCAAACCAATGCCTCTTGCCGCCCCGGTAATGAACCAAACTTTCTGATTAGTCATATTGAATCCCATCCTTTTGTTTTATTTTTTGTTGTACATTATCTACTTGGAAACCTGGTAATCTCATCAGCAAGCAGAAATTCTGCATATTAACGAGCGCTCGAAACTAAATCTTCCTCGCTTTTATCATCCGTATCAAAGATCGTGAACGGCATCAACAATTCAGTTCCGATTAAATTGCTCGCAGCTTTCCTCCTTTCGACGTATAGCCCCAGCCGTAAGTCAGGACATCATCCAACCACTTCTTTAGCAGCGGAGGTGAACTATACCAATAGAACGGAAATTGGAAAATGATCCGATCATGCTTCATGGCGAGTTCTTGTTCTTTTTGCACATCAATCCGCCAATCCGGATAAGAAGCGTATAAATCATGCACGGTGATCTGATCCGGAACCTTTTTTACTTCCTCCAACCAAGTCTTGTTCACTCGGGATTTGTCCAAATTAGGATGAGCGACAAGCACCAATGTTTTCACGATAATCCCTCCCATTCTCGAAATTCGTATTTTGAATTCCTGTTGATGAATTAACTTTAACGTATATTTGGTGCTTCTCGCTTTTCTGTAAGGTCCGATCTATTTGTTCATTTAGCTCATACCCGCTTAAAGAAAAGAAAAATGCACCCGCAAGAACTCCATCGGATAAACCAAGGCGGTTATTCCAACGTCCATTCTTGGAGGTGCATCTAGTACATGTTTAGTCGGCTAAGAAGAAACGGCTGCGCCGTCCTTGACGAACGCAGGGTGCGCTTCGATCAACTTCATTCTTTTTCAGAGATTTCTGTCAGTATGTTTTCACTGCTTTTTTCCAACACCATTGGATACATTTCCACTTTATCGGGAGCCAGTGATTTTAGTTCCTTAAATACGGCGGCAGATGCGTAAACCTTGTCCGAATATTCGATGGTTTTAAGCAATTGATCGCGATGATCAATGCCGATTGCTTGGGATTCGATTTGTGTAATGCCAGCGTCGTGAATATTGCGAGCCATCCATTGTCCGCCTGCCTTTCCGAGACATACAAAACTTACCTTACTTCCGGACTTCAGCTTGGAAATCTCTAATAACAAGGGCATTTCGATCGTTGCGCCTATCACATGAATGATTTTCTTATATGGAGAAAACAATTTTTTAACCTCATCGGCATGATTCAAAGTGGTGATGATCACATCCGATTGTTCAAGTGCATCCGTTATCGAGCTTTCCGTTGATGCAAGGTCCTCCAAAAAGACGGTTGTGACTTCAGCGTGTGTAATTCGTTCGATTTCTTTGCGGTAAAAGAGATGATCATGCTCTTTGCATTCAATGAACGCGATCCGCATGCGTTCGGATACATCCGCATCATTCAGCAGAACATAGGCCAATCCGGCGATAAAAATATCTGCCAGAGGGATTCGCTGCGCGTCCGCCTGTTCAATCGTCTTCATCGCAAGCTGCTGCATCGTTTCGCGGCTCTTTCTCAGCTCATCGACTTTGGCGTTATCCAAGACCTGTGTGCCCCGGCCTTTATGCATGGATAACAAACCTTCATCGCGCAATTGCGTGTAAACTAAATTCACTGTATTCCTATTCAACCCCAATAAATCGGCCATTTGATTCGCGGATGGAAGCATGTCGCCCGGAATAATCCGGCCAAGCCCGATTAGCCATTTCAATTGTTCTTTAATCTGCGTATTCACGCTAAAGTTCAATCTTGAATCAGCTTTTAACAGTAATTCTGTACTCATAGGGATTCTCCGTTCTTAGAAAAGGTTCTGATCTGCATATTTAATTTTACTATATTACTATACATTTGTATATTTCACGTGCCGAGCTTCAAATATACAGATTGACATTGACATAAGCCCCTGATATTATTTACACATATTCATAGTTAACTATTAATTTAATACCAGAAAGGAGTAATTTTTTTGGAACAGACATCTGCATGGTATCGTTTCATTGTCAAAATGGCAGGATCGGGAAAAAACCCGCTGAGCGTTTCGTTCAAGACTGCACTTATCGGATTTATTGGAGGGTTTGTCGCGATCGGCCTATTGGCTTTATTGACTGGCCTGACATCGGCTGTATGGCTAATGGCTCCGTTTGGAGCTAGCTGCGTTCTGGCTTTCGGTGTTTGGGACGCCCCTTTATCTCAGCCCAGAAATATTGTCGGAGGACATCTGATATCCACTGCGGTTGGATTACTGCTATTTCATATATTCGGCAACGGGTTTTGGGTACTTGCTCTAGGAGTAGGATTAGCTATTGCCTTAATGCATGTAACCCGAACGACTCATCCGCCTGCGGGAGCAAATCCAATTGTCGTTATTATGGCAGGAAGTCCATGGTCTTTCTTGATTAATCCGGTTCTCATCGGCTCTTTGATTATCGTGATCATTGCCCTTTTGATCAATAACCTGGATGAACATCGTCAGTATCCGAAATTCTGGAGATAAAAAGATAATCCCTTTTCGGGATACCAAATGCAAACAACCGACCCTATCTTAGGATCGGTTGTTTGCATTATACAATCACATATCTCATTTATTCATTCAGCAGCATGCGAAAATAACTCTCCGCGACCCCATACATGATCTGCTGGCAATTCAAGCCTTCCTACCAGTTCCAGCCTGTATCAACTCACCTTGCAGAGCGACTTCACGCTGCTTTGTTTTCTTAATGAAGAAGGACATCGCCAGCCCGATTGCTCCAAAAATAATAACGGTTAAATAGGCATCGTTCATCCCCGCTATAGAGGCCTTCTGCAGCAATTGCGCCTGATCGTGAATCACTCCTTCGGCAGCTATTCCTAACCGCATGAAACTGTGCACGGTTGGTCAGAATCGTGACCAGAAGCGCTGTGCCAATGGCGCCCGACACCTGCTTGACCGTATTGGAAATGGCGGTTCCGTGAGCATGGTACGAAGCCGGAAGCTGGTTAAGCCCCGCGGTTGTAATCGGCATCATGAACATTGCCATTCCGATTCGTCTGCCGGTGGACAATAGCAGAAGATAGGTATAGCTTGTGGAGTCCGTTAACGAAGTAAAGCCGATCGTTGTCACAATCGTAATGGCGATGCCGATGACCGACAGCCATCTTGCTCCAAACCTGTCGAACAGTCGGCCCGCAACGGGCATAAGCAAGCCCATAAGCAAGGCGCCCGGCAGCATCAAAATTCCGGCTTCAAATGCCGTATAGTGCCTCATGTTCTGCAAATAGATTGGAAGCAGCATCATATCCGCATACATGACCACCGTCACAACAACATTAATAAGGGTAGTCAGCGTAAACATGTTGTATTTGAATGCTTTCAGTTCCAGCAAAGGATTTTTGCTCTTAAGCTGGGTTACTGAGAACAGAACCAGCGAAATCAAGCCAACGAGCAAGGTTACAATAACTTCGGTCGCTGTCCAGCCGATTGCGCCTGCTCTGCTGAATCCATATAGTAAAGTGCCGAATCCAACAGTGGACAAAATCATGCCGGCAATATCCAGCTTGGGATAGGCCCGCTCCGTTACATTTTTCAAGAAAAAAAAGGCCAGAAGGATAACCAGCGCCGCAAACGGAATAATGACATAGAACAGGGAGCGCCAGACGTAATGGTCCAGCATATATCCGGCATAGGCCGGACCGATTGCAGGAGCAAAGATAATGGCTACTCCAATGAGCCCCATTGCGCCTCCACGCTTCTCCTCAGGATAGATGGCAAGCACAACATTCATCAACAGCGGCATAATGATGCCTGCTCCCGCAGCCTGCACAAGACGGCCGATGAGCAGCAGTTCAAAGCCAGGAGCTACTCCAGATACCACAGATCCGGCAAGAAACGCAAGCATAGCTGAAAGGAATAATTCACGGGTCGTAAAACGCTGCATCAGATAGGCTGTTATAGGATTGAACACTCCCCCACTTAGCATACACTTGAAGTGGGGGATTCTTGGGTAATCCCTTCTACCGAGGGGAATTCATATCGATATTTTCTCACGAAAAATCGTATACCAAGCGATCCCTGCGGTTCCCGCAGTTTTCCAAAGGAAAATCTATACTGATCTTCCCAGAGTTTTAAGATTTTTACCTTAGGAAAATATCTAAAGGAAAGGAGGTCTTGACGTTTAAACAGCAAGGCTTTTGATGTTCTGTGCCGCATTTCCATCTCGATCATGAAGAGTATGGCACGATGGACATTCCCATTGCCGCACAGACAATTTCTTTACTTCGGGATGGATATAGCCGCATACATGACACCTTTGACTCGTTGGGGCGAACGTATCGGCAATCTTCACCGTTCGTCCATACCATTCCGCTTTATACGAAAGCTGACGTTCAAATTCACTCCAGGACGCATCAGCAATGGATTTGGCCAGCCGGTGATTTTTAAGCATGTTCGCCACGCTCAGATTTTCGATGCTGATCGTTTGGTTTTCACGAATCAGCTTCGTAGTGAGTTGATGCAAAAAATCATGGCGGCTGCTGACGATCTTTTCATGGATTTGGGCAACCTTCTGTTTGGCTTTCTGCCAATTGGAGCCCCCTTTGTTACGGCGAGCCATGCGGCGTTGCCAAAATGCAAGTTTTTGTTCATATTTGCGAAACACTTTGGGATTGGCAACCCGCAACCCATCAGAGCAGACCGCTAATTCCTTGAGTCCAAGGTCAATGCCGATCTCCTTATCGGTCTGCGGCAGAGGTTTTATTTCCACTTCACAGAGGATGGATACAAAATACTTACCTGCCGCATTTCGCCGCAGGGTAGCCGAAAGAATGCGACCTTCACACGCTCTGGAGTTGGCAAAACGAATCCAGCTAAGCTTCGGAAGTTTAAGCCGGTTTCCGTCAATAGCAATGTTGTCATTGGTGTATTTGGTGGTGTAGCTTTGCACAGGATGCTTACGGCTTTTGAAGCGTGGAGCCTGATTTTGTTTCTTGAAGAAACGTTCAAAGCTGTCTGCCACGTTCCGCACAGCCGATTGCAAAGCAATGCTATCAACCGATTTCAACCATTCAAATTGCTGTTTGAGTGCAGGAAGCTGTGTGGCACAGGTGTTATAGGATAACCCTTTGCCTGTTGCCGCATAGGTTTCGTTCCATTTGACTAAGAAATGATTGAAGACAAAGCGGCAACAGCCAAACATTTGAAGGATGAGTTGCCGTTGCTTGGGATTGGGATAGATGCGATATTTGTAAGCTTTATGCACCAACATGCCACGGGGCCTCCTTAAGTGTAGGATATTTCAATTATAGCACATATGTTCGCTTCAGGACAAAAAAACCGCCGATTCATCTCCTCCCTATAGAGGAAGGAGTCTTCTCGGCTTTATAAGATAAAAACTCCATTTACCAGCATGTACCCTGTTGTCAGCCATTGAGCCGTTGTGGCCGCGATGTTAAAATCTGTTATTAATTCTGGAATAGCCACACTCATAATCGTCTGATTCAGAACGGCTATGAAAGCGCCCAATATCATGATGAACAACAGAGGTCCTTTATTAATCTTGTTCATTTAATTCAGCACTCCTTTTTGTTCCAAAAGATCTGCGGTTGCCCTCCATAGCTTGTTCTGCATTTCGGTATCCCCGCCCGGGTGCACAGGTTTAATGGAATCCCCGGTGCCAACGTTAAAATATCCTCCTGTCACCTTCTGGTACTTCGGGTCCACAACCAGCCGGGTGATGATTTCAGCTCCTTTTCGCGGATCGCCAATATGGAGTAATTTTAAGATGCGTTCAAGTATGGGCGCGAACCAAAGCTCACGTCCAAGTCCTGTAACATTGAACCCGGGGTTCAATGCATTTACACTGATTCCGGTTCCGGTTAACCGGCGGCCCAGTTCAGCTGTGAACATAATATTGAGGAGCTTGGTTTTTCCGTAGATGGCAGATGAGCCTCTGGCTGTAAATGGAGTGGTATCGGTTAAATCACCCGGCAGCTTTAAAGTCCCGTGATTTCGCGAGGCTTCTGAAGCCACATTTACAATTCTGGCCGTTCCCGCGTTTCTTAAGGATGGTTCCAGCACTTGTGTCAATAACCATGGGGCCAAGTAGTTCACCGCAATCATTTCAGGAAACCCCTCAGAGGTACTCCGCTGTTCAAAGGCATGGAGCCCCGCATTGTTCACCAGCACATCAATCTTGGGAAAAGCAGCTGTAATTTCCTGTCCAACACGTTTCACATCCTTCATCAGGGACAAGTCCCCGTAAAAGAAATCTACTTTTGTTGAAGGTGAGCTTCCTTTGATCCATTGCCTTGTTGCCTCAGCCTTCTCCTTACTTCTGGCCGTCATGACAAGGTGAGCACCGCGTTTCGCCAAATCCATGGCAACAATTCGCCCCAGCCCGCTGGTTGCTCCAGTGATGACGACGATGGGTTTAGTCATAATAATTCTCCTCTGTGTGGTATACTTTTTTGTGCAATAATTCCTAAGCTTTAGAAAAATGGCTATGGTCAATATTTGATTGACATATGTCAACTATATTGATTTAATGGATATATATCAACTACTTACGCGGATTTAATCTTATCGATAGAGGATGTGGGCAAAGCAGTGGAACATAATCAAGATCATGACCTAGGCAAAAATGAGATAAGAGAGCAATTGGAACTTCAGCTTGGCGAACAGCTTCATGCGCTTATCAGCGCCTCCCATGCGCTAAGTGTCAGAACTGCAGGACGTTTCGATCCTTCCATCCAGCCTGCGGCCTTCCATATTATTCGTTGGCTCTATTCCTACGGACCAACAAGCGCTGCCGCTCTCGCGGAATCCACAGCCATGGACCGCAGCTCCGTTAGCCGCCTTATTAAACAGCTTGAGACTTTGGGTTATGTGAATAGAGAAAATTCGCCTGATGATGGACGAGGGGTCCTTCTGTCTCTCACTGAGCTTGGGCACCAAATGACCATTCATGCCCTTAAAGAGAAAGAGAACGCATTCTATGAGCGAATTTCCAATTGGGACAATGATCAGCTCGAAGCGTTCATTACGATGCTCAGAAAATTTAATGGATTGGATCATCCTCACGCATGAAAAAGAACCTTCAGCTCCACTTCATGTGTGGATTTGAAGGTTCTTTTGCTTGAAAAGTGGGACTTCCTTATTCATTCAATTCTGGCAAAAGATAAGGAGGAAAAAGTCATACCACTCAATCGTACTGCCAATAAGACTGGCCAAAAGGACTTTCGTAGTCTGTTTCATTGGACCGCCGATTCCACTCCTCAATTTATATGCGACCTGTATTCAAATGCTGTTGTTCCATATACGCTTTTAAAGTGTTTATTCAAATGGGTTAAATCAACAAAACCACATTCAGCTACTGCTGAATAAATATCTCCGTTTTTTTCTATCAACTGCTTTGCACGTTCGATCTTGCAGTTAAGAAAGTATTGGTATGGTGAAATTCCAGTATGAGCCTTGAATAATCGGATAAACTGAAATTTCGATAAATCAAGCTCGTTACATATCTCATCAAGTTTAAGCACAGTTTCCAAGTTGGTATGAACCATATCCTTTGCTTTTCTAATTAGAGCGTTATCTTTCTTATATTCTGTTGAAAGATTCGTTTGAATAAGGCTATCTGTAAGGGATAAGAGTAACTCGCTGCACAAAGCCGCATCTTTTTCGCTTAATATTGCATTAGAAAGACTTAATATTTTTTGTTCAAGTGTATAATCATACACAATAGGCGTTGAAAAACGTACGATATCCTTTTTCTCAATAACCTCCAAAAGCAATTGCGGCTCAATATATAGCATTACATAATCAAGGCCGGCCTCATCATGTGCCATTCCGTCATGCGCCTGTTCCGGATTAAAAAGCATAACCCCATTTTGATAGGATAATTGCAAACTGCCATCCAGGTTATACTCTTGAATACCACGTAATGTTACACCTATTGCATACTCCTTGTGAGAGTGCTTTTTATACGTAAAATCAGTCATGCTTGCTGACAACGCAGTAATACCTGCCGATTTTTTATAGATAAATTTGTCCACTTCATTCACCTCTTCATAGCTTACCTACACCCATATCATTACTGCAGCATAAGCTAAAAATAAAGCCATCATTACATTAACAGCCCTTGTATGCTTTTGTAAAAACGCCTTGAAGATTGTACCGAAAAGAACCCATGTAATAAAGGCTAAAAATCCAATAAGAGTTATAGTTATAACACTTATTGTTACCGCAGGCATGGCGGTATAGTAGGGCAGAATAAAGCTAGGGATTACAGTCATTGTAAATAGTAGCACCTTGGGATTTAAAAACTGCATAAGGAAGCCTGACACAAAGGTACCCGTTTGGTTTACAGTTGGTTTTGATGTATCCATTTTGTAAATTTGATAAGCAAGATAGCACATATAAAAGCTTCCGATGATCTGCATAACAATTAAAATTTTAGGCATTGCCGTTATAAGCATAGTATTCAACATAGCAGAAATGACAAGCAATAGACCAAAAGCAATAGTAGCTCCATACGTATATTCCATTGCCTTTTTTGTCCCAAAATTATGCACTGTGGATAATATGACGATATTAGTAGGCCCCGGCGTTATAGTGATAATAATACAGTATAATAAAAAAGATGTAATATTCATGAGGGAAACTCCTTTCAAGGTATTCTCCCATGACTATACATCTTAAAATGAAATGGCCTATAGTATATTATTGCAGGTTTATTTTCGAAAGATTGCATTTATTCTCCACTTAAGCTTTTGGCCCATTCAGCAACTCTCCGACTACTTTCTTCTTCTGACAAATCCTCAATCCTAGTCATAATAGACCATCTTACTCCAAACGGATCCAATATACTTCCGAATCGATCACCTGAAACAAAGCTTGCAACCGGTTCCCTTACTTTTGCTCCTCTTGCTACCGCATTTTTAAATACCTGATCAACATTAATTACGTAAATTCTTAAAGAATAACACGCATTGTCTTCATCTGGCGGCAAGACCAATTTATATGCCGGATTCGCTGCTCCCAGCTGCAAAAAACCATTTCCAAAATCTAATTCCGCATGAACAATTATTTTATTGCCATTTCCATCAGGATATTCAGTTATATCCTTAGCCCTTGCATTGAAAACAGTTTTATAGAACTCTATTGCTTCCGAAGGATTCTTCACTGTTATAAACGGGGTAATAGTTGTAAAGCCATTGGGTATTCCATTCTTTGTATATTTACCTGACACTCCCGTATATTTTATGCTTTCAGTCATTTTTACTCCTCCTTTAAATGATCACATATCAATTTTATGCTTATACCTTCATTGGATTGAATTCATCAGCTCATAGAAATATTTGGATTCATGAGTCTTATTAAGACTATACCAAGCATCTAATGTTTTTGAAGAAAACACATCCAGAGCTTTCAAGACGTGCACAGAAAATTCCAACGGAGCTATTCCAGATGCAGTGATCAGTTTTCCTTCAGTTACAGCAGACTCCATTTTGTAATACTTTTCGCCCGTGTAAGTGGGACAGATCATTTTAAGGTATTCCAGATCATTGCTTGTATGCCAACGTGAATTCAGCAATCCTGTCTGGGCAAGTGCCATTGTAGCACCACAAATCGCTGCAACCAATACACCTTCCTTTAAACACTTCTCAACGACTTTTAAGATGGGTTGGTGAATTGTTTCTGTCCATGTATCTCCACCGGGCAAAATCAATGTATCTGTGCTTTCAATGCTGCACTCATCCAGTTTGATGTCAGGCAGTATTTTCAATCCGCCCATTGTAGTCACAGGAGTTTTTTCAATTCCCACGGTAACTATTTTTGATGGGGCCAGCCCCTTCTTATAATATCTTCCCGAGTTCAGTTCGGCAGTTAAGTAACCTATTTCCCAGTCTGACATGGTGTCAAACACATAAAGATATACCGTATTATTCATTTGCAAGTTCTCCTCATTTTACAATTCATCAAGTGATACCAACCATTCATCGGTAATCAATGATTATCATCATTATAAAATAGCTTCACTGACATCCGCTGTCAGTGAAGCTATTAAAGTTGATAATATTCCATTAACTCCGACGCAACAGCAACAAGTTTTTCCTTCAAACTCTGTGGTTCGATGACTTGAATGGATTTCCCGTAGGATAGGAGAAAATAAGGGACATATGCATGAATTGATTTTTCCTCAAGTAAAAAGATTGCTTGATTTGATGTCCGCTCTTTCAGATGATGCCCCAAAAACCAATGCAGGCATAAGTCATCCAATGCCTCTGACCTGCCTTCGATAATTAAAGAAATTAACCCGTCCTTGCCCGCTAAATCGGGTAACAGATTTTGCATGAAAAATTCACGGGCCGAAAAAGCTTCGGAACGCTTAAATATTATTTGAGTACGCTTGATTTGTAGAATCCGGTCTGCCCGAAAGCTGCGGATCTCATTCCTTAGGTGGCAAAATGCAACAGTATACCATTTATTATTCCAGTAAACCATGCCATAGGGGTCGATCACCCTATTCTTGGGTTGTTCTTCATGGCTTGTGCGATAATCAATTTCTACAGAGAATTCGTTTGCTACAGCCTGCTCCAATTCCGCCAATACCGGCTGAACAGAAGTGCCTCCCCTGCGGTTTATAACTTCAAATCCGGCTAAATGACGGCTAAGTATACTTTCCTGCTCCTGATTCGAATACATTTTCAATTTTGATGTCGCATTGCCTAATGCCTCACTCAAAGGGTATCCGGCTTCTTTTGCAAAAACAGCAGCATGAAGGAGTGCCTTTTTTTCCTCAATATCAAATAGCAGAGGTGCTCTGATAAAATTATTCAGCAAGCTATACCCGCCATTATGACCTGTGTCGGATATTATAGGCACTCCACTGGCACATAGTGCATCAATATACCGATAAACTGTCCTTATATTTATTTCTAACTTTTCGGATATTTGTTTTGCAGTCATTTTTACGCCCGAATTCAGCATCCATAGAATTGCCAGCATATTATCGTTTTTTGGCATAACATGAACCCTCATCTTTTATTAAAGATCTCACTAAATTATTAGCTTTGTGAATCGCAAAATCTAATTTCTTAAGCTATGAATTTGGAAATAAGGGATACTATTATTTTATTAACTTTTCCTACATGTACTTTATAATAATAATCTTCTTTTTTCTGCAGCCAACCTTTGTCCTTCCAGAATTTAAAATCAGCCAAGTCTTGAGGTGCACTTGAAAATGCTTTTTGCTGCATTTTAAATGCTAAAAGTTTTAAAAACGATGGCTTTACAGGCTTTGTATCAATTAATTTTTTATAGAATACCTCAGTTTGCCTAATTAATTTATTCGTTTCCTTCTTCAATTTCTTCTCATTTTTTTCATGTGGCGGAGCAAAGGTTACTCCTACTTTTGCACAGGTTATAAATCCCATTGTACCAAGCATAAAAGACAAATACGAAGCAACGAAGCTAAGACCAACTGCTCCCGTTGACACTACTATCATTGCTTTTTTTTCATGGAAATCTGGTCGATGGCAGCGGTAAGCAAAGCGGTCCAGAAAGTTCTTCATTATCCATGATACATTATATGTATACACCGGCGTTGCAAATATAACTGCATCAGCCTGTTTCATTTTTATTTCCAGGCTGTCTCTATCATCCTTTAACGGACACTTTTCTTCTCCCCTTTCGATGCATACATAACATCCTTTACAGGGTTCAAGCCTGATCCTGCTTAGTTGGATATACTCAAATTCAATTTCATCATTCTTTTCATTCAATTCTCTTTCTATTTGATTAACAGTCCTATACGTATTTCCATTTGATTTAGGACTCCCGATTATTGCAAGTATTTTCAATCTTCACACCTCCTTGGCTTTTTAATGTTTCAACTTTCAAAAAGAAAAGGCATGATAGTAATCACTCTCACGCCCTAACCCCAATATATTCCATTCAACCATACTCTACCATAACTATTTTTCAGCTGTTTCTCTTTGCAACAGGACTATGGACTCCACATGTGACGAGTAGACAGTGACAACAATTCAAAATTGTGTCCACAGATTGGTGTTTGCCTCTAATCACTAACCGTGTGGGTTTTGTTTGAAAACGAATGTATGAAGGCTAAACTACAGTTGAACCGTAGTTGATTATAAGCTGGATGGCAAAGCATTAAGATACATCATAATACAATCTTTATTTGTTTTTAATGCGTCTATTGTTTTTGGGTGTGGCTGTTTATATACAACAGGATAATCCAACTCATCGTATTCTCTCCGTACCGAGAAAGCTAGTTTTTCTTTGTCTAAAGAGAATTCGGAATTAACACCTAGCTTATTTCCACGAGCATCCAAGCGAATCCATCTTCGGATAGATTTAAGATAAACCGCATTTAAAGCATGAATGCAGTATCCCGTATCCGGTGTATCTCCTATTGTAAGTCTTTGATAACAAAAACCAGTCGGAATCCCTTTGTTTCTTAAAATAGCACATAACAAATTAGACTTAGCATAACAAATCCCTTCTTTAAAAAACAATACTTCCGAGGCTTTACATGTTATTCGTGAACTTTGAATATCCCATGAATGCGATATTTCGTCGCGAACAAATTCGTAAGCCTTTTTCACAAAATGGTCTTCGTCAGTCGATGTTGAATATAATTCCGATGCTTTTTCTTTAATAGATAGATGACTATAATCAACTTCCTCTGTTTCTGTTAAATAATCTTCTAATGAATTCGAATCAAATGACAAGTTCATCTCCCGCTCACCTTCAAATGTTTATTTGTATAGCAAAAGTTTCTTTTTCAACTCTGACAAATCCACCAGATGGCAAGAATAATTATGCACTAAAACGAGTTATTATTCAATATTGATCATCAGATTCCCCGGCCTTAGCTTGGTAATAATAGAGCAGTCCTAATCATATTTTTATAAAAGAAAACCATAAGAAGGAGGTTAAGTTAGTTGATAAAAGTTAAAGTTAGATTACGGCCCATTGTTAGTAAGATAAATTTGCCCACTGTTTTGAAAACAACTATACTTCCGGGTGACTCAATCGAAAGATTATTTATTGCAACCCAGGTAGGAGAGATCTTTTGCATAGGAAATGGAGTAATAAGGACTTTTTTGGATATTCGCCCGCGAATCCTAAAATTAGGCATCTCTAGTGGTGGATATGATGAACGGGGACTATTAGGACTAGCGTTTCATCCCCAATTTTATTATAATGGCCTGTTTTATCTTCATTATTCAGTAGCTGGAACACAAGGATCAGGTGCTCTTCCAGGTGCTTTTGAATCGTTTAAACCTAACCCGTGTGACCCCAATACCTTAAACCTAAAGTGGATAAATAGGGATATTCAATATGATCATATTGATACAGTTGAAGAATGGATTTTACAATCGAATGGTCAGCCTCAAAAACGACGGACACTACTTTATTTAAGAAGACCATTTTTAAATCATAATGGTGTCAATAGCTTAAACTTTTCACCTGAAACAGGAAAGCTTGTTGTAACAACCGGAGATGGCGGGTCAGGCTATGATCCATTTAATTTAAGCCAGGATGATATGGAAATGGCCGGCAAAATAATTGAAATTGATGTAGCTAAGAATACATATATCGATAATCCTCCCGTAGTTACACGTTTTAATGAACTTCCCGTACCCATTCAGGAAACGCTTACGGTGATTGCCAAAGGGGTTCGCAATATACCAGGTATTTCGTTTCAACGGTATTATAATCAGTATATCAAATATGTGGGAAATGTCGGACAGGATCTGGTAGAGTCCATTTTTTCATTCGTTCATTATAAACCAATACCGGTTACCCGGCTTGTTCAGGGTATTTTAATGAACTCTGAACCTGACCAGGAAGGATTTATTAACTTTGGCTGGCGGGGATGGGAAGGTGCTTTTCCTACTTCGCTAATAAGGAGCTGCTCTGCAAATTCGACTTTGGATGAGAAAACAATTGCTTATTACGATGAAGCAGTAATAACTTCCGTACAGCGTCTTCAGCCTCTAATTAGTTATTTTCATAAAGATCCCAGGTCTGATAAGTTTGGAGCAACTGCACTTACAGGAGTCCAGCCATATATGGGGAACCAAATCCCAGAATTAACAGGAAGCGTTGTGTTTACCGATCTGGCTCGGAATGAAGAATCCCAACCTCCGGTTAGAGGAGTTTTAGCTTACACCAGAGTACGAACAGATTGTAAACTAAATGATTTTAGCGTTATAGAAACCGATTATAATTTTGGGTCTCAATCCGCTTATTATGTCAGTTTGGGAACGAATCTGGATCAAACCAGACTATATTTAGGGGTTTATGGCTCTATGAAGGTGGCTGATTTTAACCAAGGTACTGTATATGAAATTGTTCCATGATTTATAGGATCAAAACTGCTTGAAAAAGTCGGATGCCAACAAATTTCCATATAGGCGCTAGGGTCTACAGTGGCCCTTAGCGCCCGGATACAGCAAGCTCCCGTCGGCACGTCCAATTCATGCATAACGAGGCGAAAGTGTTCAGGAAGTTCGTCAGACCGTCCAGAAAAATTTCGTAAAAAAACTCAAGTAAAGGTGAACTTGAGTTCTGAAATGTATTCAATTAGATTAATCTTGGCCCTACTACTCCCTCACCAGCAACGCACAGCACTCCACATGTGTAGAGTAAGCAGAGTCAACATAAATAATAACAATTAATGGGGGCAACCTGGACGCATTTTTTGAGAAACACCATATTAAATCCTCCTAAAAAGCCGCTTGATCTCAGGAGTGAATACCTGAACTTCTCGCGGCTCTTGGCATAACTTTCTAATCCCTCGTGTTTTCGATTCGTCTTAGGTTCTCAGTGTCCCGAGCTGGAGATGAACCGAAGAAGCGAGAGTACTCCCGATTGAACTGTGAGGGGCTTTGATAGCCAACATGATATGCGGCACTTGCTACTGGATAGCCCTCAAATGCAATGAGGTTCCTGGCCTCCAAAAGCCTTAATTGCTTTTGAAATTGAATAGGACTTAAACCCGTTGCCCTTTTAAACTGACGGTGAAAGGTATTTATAGCCATACCGGATTTTGATGCCATCTCGCCAATGTCTATTGGACTCATAAAATTACCGCGAAACCATTTTACAACTTGGTAAATTCTTGATAAATTACTTTCCCGCAGACCAAATTGCCTCAGATACCATCCTTGTGGTCCCATCAGAACGCGGTAAAGGATTTCGCGCTCATAAGCTGGCGCAAGAGCTGGAATATCTCTTGATGTCTTCGATAATCGCAATAAGCGCAGCCATGCCTCCATAAGTTCAATATCCATGGCACAGGCTGCGAAATGCCCGGAAGCAGTCGGTAGTAGATTCTCAGGGAGATCTCTTAATAAACTCTGAAGAACATTCTGATTCAACTTGAGACCAAGTGACATGTAAGGACGGCCATAACGGTCTGGATGTACACTCGCCGTTGCAGGAACATGCATCGGCAACACGTAATATGATGGCCCTTCCAGGTCAGTGCTACGCTCCCCGATGGAGAGAATCTTTGTTCCTTGAACCGTGAAACCAATCATCGGCTCGTAGAGCGCTGCGAGTTGATGAGCGGGGATGTCTCCCTTAATCATACTTAGCCCCGGTACTCCGGTCTCACTCTGCCTAGTGCCTGCGTCTTTCATCAGATCAATGATTTCATCAAGGACGTTATTCATGCATTTAGTTTATCATACGACTTCTTATCCCTCAACAGGGCGTTATATAAATCGGTATTTTTGGGTTACTCCCATGTCGAATATAAAGAATAATTCGTGCAACTTGAAAAGTATCATGGTGTTTTTAGGCAATCCAAAGGCATTTTCAGGTCTATTTTATTGCCACAGATGCGACTAAAATTTAAGTCAGATCGAACACAAAATAAGGAGGATCTTATGAAAATTGCGATTGTAACAGGTGGAAGTAATGGCATTGGAAAAGCGACGGCACTTGAGCTTGGCAAGCGCGGAATTAGCGTCATTCTCACATACCATTCCTATAAGGACCGGGCAGAAGATGTCGTAAAGGAAATTGAGAAGAATGCAGGCGTCCGGGCACTCGCACTGAAGCTGGATCTGACTCGAAAATCAACATTCGAAGGCTTTATTCTAGAAGTGAAAAAGAGCCTCCAAGACATTTGGAACAGAAACACTTTTGATTACTTAGTTAATAATGGCGGTGTCGGTGGGCCCATGATGTTCACTGAGATGAGCGAAGAATACTTCGACATGATTCTTAATACGAACTTCAAAGGACCGGTTTTTCTAACACAACAACTTGTCGGATTCATGGAGGATGCTGGAGCTATTGTAAATACCACGAGCTCATCTAAAAATCAGTCATTTCCGGGCTATTCCGTCTACGGCTCGTTAAAAGCAGCATTCTCAACTTGGACTCGCTACATTGCCAAAGAACTTGCCCCTCGCCAAATTCGGGTAAACGCAGTTTCGCCCGGCCCTACGCACAGCAATTTTGGCGACGGAGTATTCGATAAACATCCTGAATTCATTAAGCCGCTGGCTGAGCAATCTGTATTTGGCAGAATCGGCCAACCCGAAGATCTGGCGAAGGTCATTGTGAGCTTATTGTCCGATGACTTCGGCTGGGTTACAGCCCAGGACATTGAAGTGTCTGGCGGACATTTGCTTTAAAGTAAGCTATATTCCCCATGTAATGTACGGTTCGAAAGAACAATTAATGCGCAGACTGCTGTTTAGCCCGGACAAAAAGGGGGTGTCCCATCGTCATGATCATGACTTATGGGACACCCCTTCATTTTGCATCATTCTCGGGATCGCCTATCCGTTACGAACCATTAAAACGACAGCCTCCACATGTGTTGAGACGGTGAAAAGGATATATGCCTCCCCTCTCCAATCCTAACACTTACAATTGCAATTATGTTTAAATCCCCCACTCTTATACAATCTTCCATATATACACATTGAAAACACCCCATGTAATGGGTCATTTTGTAAATTAATAATCAATTTCAACCGATATATACATATGCTGGACTCTTATTTAAAGATTTCCTCTTGTCTCCAAATATTCAAGCAGAACCTAACGTCTTAATAAAAAGGGGGCTTTCTATGAACTACCTGGACGAGCAGATTCTTAGTCTCAAAGCTAAAGTTATGGATCAGGCGAAAGCCAATAACGATGATTTGCAATCCATTCTATTTCAACCTCTGGAATCCGAACAGAACGGCTCACTCTCTGAAGAAGCCAAACTGTTTCATATTGGAAATGATCATTTCATATTGGAGCCAAGAACGATTCTGGATGGGCAAATTGCCGTACACATTCCCAAATCGTTTAACCTCATGCCATTAGAAGAGGCCACCTTCAAATATCCTTCGGAGCATCGCCCCAAGGTTATTTTCACCTCCCCAGAGGGGACAATCAATATCACCTTTAATCCTACAGAAACGTCCTTGGAACTCGAGGAGCTTCCTGAGTTTATGGAGCAAATGGCGGACGTTCTACGGTCCGTGCAACCGATTCGCAACTGGATCGGTACAGAGTTGATCGTCAATCGTTCCGGTCTTACCATCGGGGTGGTACGTTTCGTATCAGCAGGTGTAGACGGTAATCTATACAACGAAATGCTGCTGTTTATCCAAGAGGGATGCTTAAATCTTGGTAGCTTCAACTGTATGGAATCTGACATGGACGCTTGGCTGCCTGTAACGGAACACATTGTGCAATCCCTCCGTATTCTTCCGCCTTCTTCCCATCCCGCGTCTAATAAAGGAGTGGCTTCATTATGAGTTTAGGCTACGACAATATTCAAATTCACCCGTATGAGCGGGTTGTTCTGGAGCAGCTTACCCTTACCAAAAAAATCAACGAGCATACCCGGCTTTATTTTACCGGGATGATCCCGGAAGATGTTCAGGACAGCTATGTGGAAAGCACGGAGAAAAATACGGTCATCGAGTTAAGCCAACGGGATGAATCTGGGGGAAGCAAGCCTCTTTTCAGTGGCATTCCGCTGTCGGTCGAGGTCAAGGTCGTGCGGGGTGTATACTTTCTGGAGGTGGAAGCTATCTCCCATACGTACCGGATGGATATCAAGCGGCGTACCCGTTCTTTTCAAAATACCAAATTGACAATCCCTCAAATGCTGGAGCAGATCGGAAAAGATTACGAAGGCCTTGATGTCATCGATGGAGCGACAGGCGGAGAAGGTATAGAGAAGATTGCCATCCAGTATCAGGAGACGGACTGGGCCTTTCTGAGACGCATGGCTTCCCGTTATCATACGAGCTTAATGCCTGTGGCCCGTTTTGACAGTCCTAAATTTTATTTGGGCATTGAGGATAGCCCTGCACAGAAGGTACTGGATCATACCCGTTATACCGTGCGTAAGCAGATGCTGCCATTTCGTTATTTTCAGGAGAATGATCAGGCGAAGCTGAGTGAAAATGATTTTATTTTTTATGAGGTGGAGACGGATGAAGTTCTGGATTTAGGGGCTCAGATGACCTTTCAAGGGCACAGCCTGTATGTGGTGGAAGCCTACACCGACATGAGCCAGGGACAACTTCGGCATCAATATGTGCTTGCTTCGTACCAGGGCTTGCGGCAAAGAAGCTACTACCAGGAAAAGCTGGCAGGCGCTTCGTTAAGCGGTATCGTGCTGGACGTTCGCCAGGATCAGGTACGCATCCATCTGGATTGTGATGATAAGCAGGATGTGGACAAGGCGCATTGGTTCAACTATTCAACCGTGTATAGCGGCGGCGGGCTTACGGGCTGGTATGTCATGCCGGAAAGGGGTGACCCCGTCTCTCTCTATTTCCCAGGTAGCCGTGAAGAAGATGGGATTGCAGCCAGTGCCGTCAGACGGGCTGACCGTAACAATACGCATAACAAGTTTAACAATCCGCAGATGAAAATATGGCGAACCCCGCATGGCAAGGAAATTCGGCTGGGGCCGGATGAACTGGTTGTTACAGGTAAGGATGGTTCCATTTTTATCAAGCTGGACGACCGGGAAGGGATTCATATTGTGAGCAGCAAGCAGGTGAGTATCTCGGCAGGCGGTAACCTGAGCCTGTCTGCGGGTAAAACGATGAGCCTGTCCGCAGGCAGTGAGCTTCGTATGGATTGCAACGGCAGTCATATTCAATTAAGCGGCTCGGCAGATATGAAGGGCAGCGAAGTCAAATCCAATTAGCTTTAGGGGGTGATTGAATACAGATGGAACAGCCTATCGATGAGTTGGAGCAACAACAAGCCATCTTAAATCAGGCATGGTCACTGACCCGCAGAGACTGGGCATTGAAGTTAAAAGCAACGCTAGAACAACGGATTCAAGTCTGTGTAGAGGAGTTTCGAAGGTACTGTGTAGACATTCGGCAAGAGCAGCTTCAAGGACGAAAGGGAAAAATCGGTTACATCACCTACTCTATGCTGCGTACCACATGGCTCGAAGAGCGGCCCGCCTATCTCGTTGAGACTTCGGATGTCTTATGGCTGCTTGATCCTGAACCCGTCCGGTTTGAATACGGTACACAGTGGGCCTTCTCCTATTGGCGCGAATTGCAGCAGCTTGTGCGAACCGAGGCAGAGAAACAGCAAGTTTCTCTATCGGCTTATGCACTTGAGCGGCTCATGCTGGAGGCAGCAGTGCATATCCATGCGCTCGTTGTGAATTTGATGCGTCGGGCGATGAAGCAGGCCGTGTGTTTGCCGGAATTTCAGGAACTGCAGCGGGAAGAAACATTCGAAATTCGTGTGGCAGAGTATCTCGATCAAAGTGTGTCCGTGTATAAAGAAGATCGCAGACCGATGGAATCGAATGTCATTCGGGATTGGCTGGAGGAAAAAGAAGAGCATGCGTACAGCTACCAGGCATTGACCCAAGTTCAACTGCCGGATGGAGATTACAGCCAGCTGGATTTTCGTTATACCGCTTTTCGTCAGGTTGGAATGGAACGCAGCCGCCTTCATGCTTGTGTCTTAGTGGGAAGCGTCTGGCGAGATTGTCGATTGGAAGAAACCGATTTTACTTACAGCTTGCTTCACGGAGGTGATTTTAGAGGTTGTTCCATGAATAATGCCATATTAGACGTCGTTATAGGCGATACGGGAGACGGTTCAACTTCTTGGCTCGATTGGGAGCCATTAGGATTTAGTGGTGTGGATTTTTCGGGAGCGAGCTTGCAAGGAGCTTCTTTTAGAGAGGCTCAGTTACAAGGAGCTGTTTTTCAAACTGCCTTACTGCAAAACGCTTCATTTATTGGGGCCGATCTAACGGGTGCCAGTTTTGCCGAAGCCGATGTTACCGGAGCTTCTTTTGCAGGTGCTCGTTTGGCAAAAGCCGATTTTACAGGGGCAAAGGTACAGGGTGTGCGTTTTACGGAGGAGCAGCTAGGCGAGGCCATTGGCTTGACAGAAACGACCACGTCCTCCCCCTCCCTGCTTCGGCCTGCGGATATAAGCGTGGCCGATGTGACCAGTAAAGGTGGGACAACTGCCATGAGATACTTTCGTCTCATGACGGACGAGCGTGTTCAGCATCGGGTGGAACCGGCTTCTCTGTCTCCTTTACAGATCGAGAGCATCATGTCGGATCACCGATCTCAAACGGAGGACTCCCCCCTGTTTTTAACTGTACATACAGATTCACAGACCGTATTTCCGGATTTTCTGGAATTCCCTGTCCCGCTCGTATCCGATCCTATGAAAGAATTATTGGAAAAGGTTGTTCCGGGGCTGGAATGGAAAGCAGCTATCCTCACTGATTTCCAACGAGCCAGACAAGAGGTGTATTGGGTGCCTCGTCCTCCGAGGCTGGATTGCCTTTCCTCACAGACCGAGTGGCATCCCAATCACACCTTGAAGCATCTGGTGCTCCAATACGGGAATATCGAATCTCCTATTTTCCGGATTGCCGGCCTGATGGAGCCTTACGTCTACATCGACCTTGCCGTAGCGGAGTGTCTGCTGCGCCGTCCATTTATAGGGGTACGCGTACAACGGGTGGAGATGGCAACGAAGGAGGAATGATCTCAAGTGAAAGAAGCGAACGTGCAACCAGGAACGGGCGCCAAAAAGAGCTACGTGGTAGCAGGCGCGATTTTAAGCTGCAGCTACGGTACCCAGCCTGTCCGTTTAAAGCGTCCTATTAGTCACGGAGTATACGTCAAAAACAAAGCGCAAATGAATATCGGGGATTATGTGCCGGGAGTGAACATCCCGCCTTTTGGAAACTGCTCCAGTCTGCTCAATCCTGCTGTACAAGCCAGTCAGATGGTCGATATCTATGGGGTCAAGAAAGCCCCGTGCGTCCCTGTCCTCACCATGCCCTGGCTGAACGGAAAAAGCGACATGAGGATCGAAGGCCAGCCTGCGTTGACGCTAAATTGTACACACCATTGCTTGTATAACGGACAGATCCGCATTGAAAATGACGGGCAGGAGCTGGACTAACCGCTGAACCGGACAATAGCCCTGCAATGCCAGAAAGGAGACACGAACTTATTTGAGCCTATTGTTAGCCGAGATTGGCTATGAAAGCCTCCGCTTTTACGGCCCCTTTCAGCCGCAACGTATCGAGCAACTCCAAATCCACAGAGCCATCAACGAGCATGCTTATTTACAGATGACAGGCCTCCTGTCCGAGGAACAAGGAGCCGCATGGATCGGACAAGCTATGGAGCAAGAGCCGATTGTCATTCGCCAGTTGGATGGGCAAGGACAATCGCTAAGAATACTGTTCCACGGGATCATCACACGCATGTCCGTACATTGTGTACGGGGAGTCTATACCTTTGAACTGGAGGCCGCCTCGCATTCGTATCAGATGGATATCCGGGTGAAAAAGCGTTCCTATCCGAATGCTCACCGTACCTATGAGGATCTGGTCACCGCGCTGGTACGTAAGTATGCGTACGGAGATCTGATTGATACCCTGACCCATGATGCCAAGCTGGATGCATTTGTTTTACAATATGAAGAGACAGACTGGGCCTTTTTAAAGCGTCTCGCCTCCCGCTTCGGTTCCGTGCTGGTGCCGGAGGTGACCGCCGCGTCACCCAAGGTTTTCTTCGGAATGCCGGAAGGTGAGCCGCACAAAGTAGAAGAGGAAATCTCTTATCAGGTACGCATAACGTTTCATGAACCCGGCGCAGGAAAACCGGGGGAACGCGCTGGCTCGTATGTCACCTATACCTTTGAAAGTCTGCAATATTATGCGTTAGGCGACCTCCTTGCGTTACCGATCGGGCAGGGCAAGGAGCTGGCCGTCGTGCGGGCGGTCACCACGTTAGCAGATGGCTTACTGCGTACCCGTTACGATCTGCAAGCCGAGCGGGATATCCGCTATGCCCGGTACGAGAACGACCGGATCACCGGGATTTCGCTAACGGGAACGGTGTTAAAGGTCCAGCAGGATTTTATGCAGCTTCAACTGGATATTGATCCTAAGCAAGACCCAACCAAAGCCTGCTGGTTTCCGGCAGCAACCCGCTATGCCGCGGAAGAGCATAGCGGCTGGTACGATATGCCCGAAATCGGGGAACGAGTGAACTTGTATCTGCCGACAAACCGGGAGCAGGATGCTTATGTGACCGATTCCCTCCGCCAACAGCGCCACGTCCATGGCCCACCGGATGTAAAGGTGTGGCAGCACGCGCAAGGAAGCGGTGTGGAGATGTCCGGGCAAGAGCTGACCCTTTCCACCTCGGGTGAACTTTCCATTATTTTGAACGAGGATAGCGGCATCACGGTCAGCAGTCCGGGGAATGTACAGATTCAAGGGGGGCACGTGAACCTTAAGGCGGGTCAGCAGCTGTCGCTAGAAGCTGGAACCGCCCTGTATCTGACAGGCGGTTCCAGCAGCATGGTGCTGGATGGTGAAACGGATTTCAAAGCTCCGGTGATTCATCAGGAAGGGACGGTCAAAGCTCCGGTCTTCGTAGCCGACCTCCCTCCGATTCCGGAACCGCCGTTAATGAGCATCCAGGCCTATCAGGCGGCACAAGCTGCAGCAGCCGCTCAGGCGTCATCCGGCAGCCCGGCCCCTGCTCCTACTCCTGCGGCGAAGGTCACCAGCCCGGCCGCGCAAAAGCAAGCCGATGGTTTGCTCGGTGCGGTGTCCAAGCTCTTAGGCTCCATTCCGGTCGTCGGGAAAGTGGCAGGAGTGCTCTTAAATACGCTTGGCGGACCTGCGGGTAAAGTAGCCGCAACGGTGTTGCAAGTCACCGGTGCGATCCCTGTTCGAAGCACGGGAACGAGTCGTGCAGGAGGCGGCGCAAAAGGAGGCTCGCATCCGCTGAAACACTTGGCGGGCCTGGCGCTACAGGGACTCATCGGCCACTACGAGCATGAGAAGGCCAAACAAGCCTACTACAGCAAATGGATTTGGGGAAAGGTGTTTACGAGTGCGCGTCACATCGCCCATTCCGGCGGCCCGCTGGAGCTTATGAAAAACCTGCTGAACGAGGCAAATGCCCTGCAACAAGCCTATCACCAGATCCCTGCTGAGGTGAGAAGCCGCTGGAAAGCCAGCTATGACCGCTATATGGCACAGCAGCCGAAGCCACAAGCGGAGAAACCTAAGTCCTGGTGGGAACGCTATCTGGAAGAAATGGGGCGCAGCGCAATAATAGAAGGACAAGTAGCCATAGATCAGGGAGACATATTACGTGATGTGTTTAAGGAATCCGGAGACAGCCTAATCCAATTAGGAAAAGGAGTTTATTATGCCGCAGCAGAAAGGAATCAAAAAAAATTCGATTCAGTTAGCGCATTTTTGGATTACTTGTCGTTAGGCATCCCTAAAGGGATGTATCTAAGTTATGTGGAAAGAGCCAATAAGGCATTTGATTCACCAATTGACACAGCCAATTGGCTGACCCTCGGATTCCACGGCACCATTCGAGAAGCCATGTTTCCTGAAGATGCTTGGTCACCCGAGCATTGGTCGAATATCATTAATACATTAGGGATCATAGAGGGAGGCAGCTTATTCTTTAATCCTAAATCTCTATTGAAAGACACTGTCCCCGAAATCCAAACAGCAGAGTCATCCCAAGCTTTAAATTCGAAGCCTGTGAAAGAGGCTGAGGGGACGCCAAAAGCTCCTGAAAGATTTGGGGAGCCTCCTGTTGAAACAAAACTAAAAATTGATATAGCGACAGAAAAGAAGGCAGAATTGATAAGAGCAAGTGGATTGGATAATATTGAGGAATTTGCTAAAAACACAGGCCTTAGTATTGAGGAAGCTAAAAATCTAAAATCCCATATGTTTTTAAATGAATATGAATTGTGTCATTATGATCAACAAGGGCTTTATTATTATAAATCAAGACTCACCCCTGACTCAGAAGTTGTATATGCGTTTACTAAAGCGCAAGCTGGAGAACTAACTCCTCAAGGTAAGGAATGGTTCAAACAGTTAGCAGCACATGAATTAGCAGAAAAAAAACTAATGGAGAGTGGTCTTAATTATCGACATCCCGACTCATGGGATGGCACGAAATTTACAAATGATCCACCTGGTGCTCATGACTTGGCACCTAAGCAACCCGATTTTGGCTCATTCCCAGGGTATGAGGAAAATGTCGCTAAATTTTATAATCTCAAATGGAGTGAACTGTATGATTGATTTCTTGGAAAAGGCAATAACACGTATTTCAAAAATTGCTTGGGGAACTTCTGAAACAAAAAAGAAATCAAGTGAATTTTTAATTGCCGAGTATTTGAGGAGAAGTTCACTATTTTTAGAGGGGTATTCATTTGAATCGGGACCTTTTTTTAGTCCTGCAAAAGTGTTGGGTTCTAATCTGGATTTAGAGGATTATATAACTAGTATTTTTTCTGAATCAGGTAAACCAAATCTATTATGTAAAACAATTTGTTTACGTTATCTTGAATGGGTCTCTTTAGTTGGGGAAGGAAAAATAATAAATGGTGAATATCAAGATATTTACGAGCCATTGATTAAGTATTTTGAAAGGGGGGGAACTCTTAGACTTGATCAGGGTATCTATTTGGATTATGGGTTCGGTGCATTTCCTATAGATAATTGGCGTGAACGATATTCAAAGTTACATGCTATTGATATTTCAGACGAAAATTTAGATAACGTTGATATTGAGAGTAATTGAAATGTGAATTTTTTATGTTTACAATCCTAAGAGCAAGATCGTACAAACCAAACACAAAAAACTTGACAACCAAGCTTGATAAACTTTCAAAGGCTTATTCCACTTGAACAATGAGTAGGAATGAGCTTTTTTGCATGCCCAAAAATCAAAGGAGGACGAAACAAAATGGCAAAACGTGAATAGGTAGTAGAGGAAACGGTGCGTTCGATTGCTCAGGCACAAGCAGGCTATGAAAAGCTTATGGATGAGATTCGGGACTATTGTCAGCGAGCTAAGGACTTGCGGGAGCAGGTGGCAGAGTTGAGATGGTCGGGACGGACGGATTCGCATGTAGGGGCAGAAATGCGGCAGCTATTAGATCAAGCTGAACAACTTGAAATGCTAGCCGATCAGAAGGACGGATACCCAAGACTGGAAGCACTTCGGTACATCGAAGATTTACAGCGTGAAGCATTGGCATTGAGGGGAACTGTACAGCACACTCAAGCCGTACTAGCCCGTCAGTAGAAGGAGCTGGAGGAAGCAAAGGAAGAAGCGGAGGCAATGGTACAGCGAGCAGAAGAACGAGTGCAAGAAACAGAGCAGCTTTTAACTAACGAGATGGCGAACATTTGAAATTTGTCGCAGAGTACCTCGATCAAAGTGAATCTGTGTATAAAGAAGATCGCAGACGGGTGGAATCGAACGTAATTCGGGATTGGCTGGAGGAAAAAGAAGAACATGCGTACAGCTACCAAGCTTTGACCCGAGTTCAACTACCGGATGGAGATTACAGCCAGTTAGATTTTCGTTATACCGCTTTTCGTCAGGTTGGAATGGAACGCAGCCGCCTTCATGCTTGTGTCTTGGTGGGAAGCGTCTGGCGAGATTGTCGATTGGAAGAAACCGATTTTACTTACAGCTTGCTTCACGGAGCTGATTTTAGAGGTTGTTCCATGAAGAATGCCATATTCGACGTCGTTATAGGCTATACGGGAGACGGTTCAAATGCTTGGCTCGATTGGGAGCCATTAGGATTTAGTGGTGTGGATTTTACGGGAGCGGACTTGCAAGGAGCTTCTTTTAAAGTGGCTCAGTTACAAGGGGCTGTCTTCCAAGCTGCCTCACTGCAAAACGCTTCATTTATTGAGGCCGATCTAACGGGTGCCTGCTTTGCCGGAGCCGATGTCAGAGGCGCTTCCTTTGAAGGTGCCCGCTTGGCAAAAGCCGATTTTACAGGGGCAAAGGTACAGGGTGTGCGTTTTACGGAGGAACAGCTCAGCGAGGCTATTGGCTTGACAGAAACGACCACGTCCTCCCACTCCCTGCTTCGGCCTTCGGATATAAGCGTGGCCGATGTGACCAGTAAAGGTGGGACAAGTGCCATGAGATACTTTCGTCTCATGACGGACGAGCGTGTTCAGCATCGGGTGGAACCGGCTTCTATGTCTCCTTTACAGATCGAGAGCATCATGTCGGATCACCGATCTCAAACGGAGGACTCACCCCTGTTCTTAACTGTACATACAGATTCACAGACCGTATTTCCGGATTTTCTGGAATTCCCTGTCCCGCTCGTATCCGATCCTATGAAAGAATTATTGGAAAAGGTTGTTCCCGGGCTGGAATGGAAAGCAGCTATCCTCACTGATTTCCAACGAGCCAGACAAGAGGTGTATTGGGTGCTTCGTCCTCCGAAGAAGGATTGTCTTTCTTCACAAACCGAGTGGTATCCCAATCATACCTTGAAGCATTTGGTGCTCAAATACGGGAATATCGAATCTCCTATTTTCCGGATTGCCGGCCTGATGGAACCTTACGTCTACATCGACCTTGCCGTGGCGGAGTGTCTGCTGCGCCGTCCATTTATAGGGGTACGCGTACAACGGGTGGAGATGGCAACGAAGGAGGAATGATGTCAAGTGAAAGAAGCGAACGTGCAACCAGGAACGGGCGCCAAAAAGAGCTACGTGGTAGCAGGCGCGATTTTAAGCTGCAGCTACGGTACCCAGCCTGTCCGTTTAAAGCGTCCTATTAGCCACGGAGTATACGTCAAAAACAAAGCGCAAATGAGTATCGGGGATTATGTGCCGGGAGTGAACATCCCGCCTTTTGGAAACTGCTCCAGTCCGCTCAATCCTGCTGTACAAGCCAGTCAGATGGTCGATATCTATGGAGTCAAAAAAGCTCCATGCATTCCTGTCCTCACCATGCCGTGGCTGAATGGAAAAAGCGATATGAGGATCGAAGGTCAACCGGCTTTGACGCTAAATTGTACCCATCATTGCTTGTATAACGGACAGATCCGCATTGAAAATGACGGGCAGGAGCTGGACTAACCGCTGAACCGGATACTAGCCCTGCAATGCCAGAAAGGAGACACGAAGTTATTTGAGCCTACAGTTAGCCGAGATTGGCTATGAAAGCCTCCGCTTGTTCGGGCCTTTTCAGCCGCAGCATATTGAGCAGCTCCAAATCAACAGAGCCATTAACGAGCATGCTTATTTACAGATGACAGGCCTCCTGTCCGAAGAACAAGGGGCCGCATGGATTGGACAATCCATGGAGCAAGAGCCGATTGCCATTCTTCAGCTGGATGGACAAGGAGGGCTGCTAAGAAGACTGTTCCACGGGATCATCATACGCATGTCCGTTCATTGTGAACGGGGAGTCTATACCTTTGAACTGGAGGCCGCCTCGCATTCGTATCAGATGGATATCCAGGTGAAAAAACGTTCCTATCAGGATGCTCACCGTACCTATGAGGATCTGGTCACCGCGCTGGTACGTAAGTATGCGTACGGAGATCTGATTGATACCCTGACCCAGGATGCCAAGCTGGATGCATTTGTTCTACAATATGAGGAGACAGACTGGGCCTTTTTAAAGCGTCTCGCCTCCCGCTTCGGTTCCGTACTGGTGCCGGAGGTGACCGCCGCATCACCTAAAATTTTCTTTGGGATGCCGGATGGTCAGCCGCACAAAGTCGAAGGGGATATCTTTTATCAGGTACGCAATACGTTTCATGAACCCGGCGCAGGAAAACCGGGAGAACGCGCCGGTTCGTATGTCACCTATACCATTGAAAGTCTGCAATATTATGCGCTAGGCGACCTCCTTACGTTACCGATCGGGCAAGGCAAAGAGCTGGTCGTCGTACGGGCGGTCACCACGTTAGCGGATGGCTTGCTGCGTACCCGTTATGATCTGCAAGCCGAGTTGGATATCCGCTACGCCCGGTATGAGAACGATCGGGTCACCGGGATTTCGCTATCGGGAACGGTGTTAAAGGTCGGGCTGGATTTTATGCAGCTTCAACTGGACATTGATCCTAAGCAAGACCCTGCCAAAGCCTGCTGGTTTCCAGCAGCAACCCGCTATGCCGCAGAAGAACACAGCGGCTGGTACGATATGCCGGAAATCGGGGAACGAGTGAACTTGTATCTGCCGACAAACCGGGAGCAGGATGCTTATGTGACCGATTCCCTCCGCCAACAGCGCCACGTCCATGGCCCACCGGATGTAAAGGTGTGGCAGCACGCGCAAGGAAGCGGTGTAGAGATGTCCGGGCAAGAGCTGACCCTTTCCACCTCGGGTGAACTTTCCATTATTTTGCACGAGGATAGCGGCATTACGGTCAGCAGTCCGGGGAATGTACAGATTCAAGGGGGTCACGTGAACCTTAAGGCGGGTCAGCAACTGTCGCTAGAAGCTGGAACCGCCCTGTATCTGAAAGGCGGAGCCAGCAGCATGGTGCTGGATGGTGAAACGGATTTCAAAGCCCCGGTGATTCAGCAGGAAGGGACGGTCAAAGCTCCGGTCTTCGTAGCCGACCTCCCTCCGATTCCGGAACCGCCGTTAATGAGCATCCAGGCATATCAGGCGGCACAAGCTGCAGCAGCCGCTCAGGCGTCATCCAGCAGCCCGGCCCCTGCTCCTACTCCTGCGGCGAAGGTCACCAGCCCGGCCGCGCAAAAGCAAGCCGATGGTTTGCTCGGTGCGGTGTCCAAGCTCTTAGGCTCCATTCCGGTCGTCGGGAAAGTGGCAGGAGTGCTCTTAAATACGCTTGGCGGACCTGCAGGTAAAGTAGCCGCAACGGTGTTGCAAGTCACCGGTGCGATCCCTGTTCGAAGCACGGGAACAAGCCGTGCCGGAGGCGGCGCCAAAGGAGGCCCGCATCCGCTGAAACACTTGGCGGGCCTGGCGCTACAGGGACTCATCAGCCACTACGAGCATGAGAAGGCCAAACAAGCCTACTACAGCAAATGGATTTGGGGAAAGGTATTTACGAGTGCGCGTCACATCGCCCATTCCGGCGGCCCACTGGAGCTTATGAAAAACCTGCTGAACGAGGCAAATGCCCTGCAACATGCCTATCACCAGATCCCTGCAGAGGTAAGAAGCCGCTGGAAGGCCAATTATGACCGCTATATGGCACAGCAGCCGAAGCCACAAGCGGAGAAACCTAAGTCCTGGTGGGAAAGAATACTTGAACAAACTGGAGAAAGTCAAATCATGGCGGCCGAGGTGTTACTGCTAACCCATAATGACCGGAGGTTGACGGTGTAAGCTGTCCTGCTATTGACGGCCATGCTGTCCGCAGTAGGATAGAAAAGCAGGGAGAATCATGACAATTCTCCCTGGATCACGCGCTTTACCATATGGTCGTCCACAATCCGGTGCTTGTTCTGTGCGCCGTAGATCAACGCGTGGGTACAGAGCTTGTTCACCAGCCGGGCGGCTCCGCTGGAAAAACGGTAGATTTCATCCATCGCCGCCTCCGTAAACAGTTCATGCTCGGCACCTGCTGCACTCAGATGCCTCTTCATATAGGCCCCCACTTCCGCCCGGTCCATATGCGGAAGATAACACTGCATATCAATTCGCTGGCGGATCGCCGCATAGGCTTGCAGCCCCAGCCGGTCCCACAGTTCGCTTTGCCCCACCAGAATCAGGGCCATCGGACTCTGTGAATCCATTTTCAGATTTAGTAGAAATCGCAGTTCCTCCAGCATCTCCCGGTCCAGCAGATGGGCTTCATCGACCACGACCACGGGCTGTAGCCGGTGAATCCCACGCATGAGTTCAATCTCCCGGTGTAACTGCCGTTTTGCATCCCCCCGGTAAAATTTCGACTCACAGCCGAGCTGCTCCAGCAGCCCTTTGTAGAAGTGGCGCGGGGTCAGTTTCGAATCGGACAGGTAGAGTAGCTTAAAGCGCGCCTCGTCCAGTTCCTTGGCTAACCGCCGGATCGTAGTCGTTTTCCCGGTCCCGCAGTCCCCTGTGAGCACGGCAAACCACTGGCGTTCCGCGACATAGGCCAGACGCCCGAGCATTTCTTCCTGCGACGCAGACGCATATAACTCGTCTACCGCAAGATCTCTGGAGAACGGAGCACGGTGCAACTCGTAGAAGGACTCAAACATGGCCATCCTCCGCCTGCACTCTGCGGTACGTCACCGCAGGTGCTTCCCGCTGTTTGCGCTGCTGGTGTCGCTGCTCTGCCGCCTCCAGCAGTCTCGACGTGTCGGTCATAGATGCGCCCAGGTGCTCCGGCAACGCCGGACGGGTTCCCGCCCGCTGACCGATTTCCATCTCGCGCACCCGCCACGGCGCTCGTCCCTCATACTCAATCGTCAGTTCCGTGGGGTCTGCCGGGTCATAAACCACCTCGACCGTACAGCCAATGACCGTCAGGCCCACTTCGTACTTTCGGTTCATGAAGCTAATGCAGCCCGACTTGTCGACCTTCCGCTTTTCACTATGCAAGAACGCGTCCGCCAAGGTATCCGGGTCCATGAACCGCAGTGCTTTCTTGTCACTCCGAAACGCCGTTTCCGGGCTTTGCTTGTCCGGCAGGGCGGAGTGGGGCTTGTGCTGGTAGCACTCCGAGAGCCATACCTCGAAGCGCTCATTCAACTGCTCGAGTGTCTTCGGCTTCTCCAAGGCGACTTCGCTCAGAAACGAATCGACGATTTGGTTAAACCGTTCGACCTTGCCTTTGGATTCAGGCGAGTAGGGCTTCGCATAGAGCAGCCGGGTTCCGAGCTTGGAACATATCCGGGTCATGGCTTGGGTACGGTACTGCTTGCCGTTGTCAAAATAGACCGCTTCTGGTACCCCATACTTCTGGATCGCTTGGCGAAACGCCGATTCGACCAGCCGCTGGTCCATGACCGGCACAAACTCCCCATGCAGAATAAACCTTGTAGCGTCGTCAATGAACACGACCAGATACACCTGTTTCATCGTCCCGCTTTCGCCAAGGGGCAAATACGGTCCGTATTTGAGGTCTGACTGCCACAGCTGGTTCCGGTGGCGCTGCTGGAAGCGTCTGGCGGCAACCCCGGATTCGGCGTACATCCGCAGATGGCGCGAGCTGTAGCCACAGGCAGTCAGTCTCTCCTGCAGGGTACTACGCTTAATTTGGCCCGGCGAAATCCGCCCTTCCCATTCTAAAATCTGAATGAGCTGTGCGACGCTGCGGCCGGGGACCTCCCGGCGCAAGAGAATCGCTTGCTCGAGCACGGCGGTAGGAAGAATCTCTTCGGAGGGCTGCCGCCCTTTGCCTTTGGGCTTCAGGCCGGTAAATCCTTCGCTCCGGTAACTCGCCAAATACCGGCGCAAGGTACGTTCGGAGAGTCCGGTTTGCTTACAAATCTGCGCTTTCATCTCCCGGGCTTTGGCCGGGTCCAGCCCTTCGGCAAGCAGGGGAGCGAGAAGCTGCATCCGCTCTGCGGCGAGGGCTTCGGCTTTCTTTTGGTCTTTCATGGGTCGGTAAACTCCTTCCTGAAATGAACTCAAGGAGAGTCTACCGTAGAGCCGGGGCGGACAGATAGGCAAAACGGGTATGTACCCACAAATGAGCGTTTGCGACGGGGCGGACAAGTCTGGCCAGCCAGCCGGGTCCTTGCTGACGAAAGGCGGGGGCGGAGGTCATACGCAGGTGATCCGAAGCTTCGGGGGACCCGGGAGCGAGGCCGGACATCCGAGCCTCCAGCGCCTGCAGAACGAGGATGAAGTAGATAGAGAGCACGCGAAACCAGACCTTCCAACGCCGTAACGTAGAGGTTTCCGCGCAGGCGGTCACGGACGCCTCCGGCTCCGTGACCGCCTGTTCGATACAACGGGAATCGTACCGTTTATAGGGAATGAGTAGATCCGGGAGCTCATGGTGAATCCTGCGGCATCCCGCACACCGGAGTCTGCGAATCACCAGTTGGCGCAGCTCACCACCCCCACCCCGGACCTTCCGCTCCCGGCTACCGATAATCTCCAGGTTCTCTGTGCAGCACGGGCAGGGCACCTCCTCCGCACCCCTGACGAAAAACACCAGGGATCTTTTCAACCAGCGCATACTCTGTTACAATGACCATGTCTAATGATGAAGGATATTTCCGGTGCGGCCTGTGCTAGCAGGCATACACGCGATGGAAGTATCCTTTTTCCTTTGCTAGAATACGGTCATTATATCTGGCAACTTCCGGACAGGCAATCCCGCCAGCTTCGCGGCGTTATGCTTTAGCAGAAACACCGAGGCCCAGAGAGAAGCCGCGCAGCTTCAAGGGGAAATCCTCTGGGATTTTGCCCAGGGAGCGAATGAAACCATTAGGGTCAACATGTTCATGGGGTTATACCAGCAACGCGATTATCACCCTAAGCATCCCATAGCGGGCAAGGCAGGAGAAGTTGCAGGTAACGTAGTCACCACTGTGCAAGGCGGTTTGGAATTCATCGCTGGTGCGGGAGGAGAAGGCCTTTCCGTGGCAATGACTCCTACGGGCGTATTAACGCCAGCAGCCTTACTTACGGCAGCCGCATCCGCTGGCCTTATGACCCATGGAGGGAAGCTGGCCTACAGCGGAGCCTCCAACACCGGACAAAGCTCGGCGGAGCTTTGGCAAATGATACAAGGTGAAGGGAAACCTGGTTCTTCCAAGCCGAGCAAACCAAAGGAGAAACCGCCTAAGGCTGAGGGGACGGGGAAAGCTGAAGGTGAACCTAAAGGGTTCGAGAAGCAGGCTAAATCTGCATCCGATATTAGTGGTAAAGCCAAGGACGGAAAAATTAAATATGCAAGTAACTACCACGGTAGACTTGGAAAAGAGAAAGAGCTAGAGATTTTATCAAAGCCTGACGCAGTATATGTTTCAGGCAACAATTCTCAAAATTTGATATATAGGAAAGGGGACAATGTGGTAATAGTTGAGAGTAAAGGTAGTTCCAAAGGGAATGTAATTACTAGTTATGGACCAGATGGGGCAAGGGGTGAAAGTGGTGCTGCTATTTTTGGTGGAAAACCGACAGATCCTGGTATGCCCGTCACACATGACTCAATAGTAAAAGGAACTATTCCCACTCCTAGTGGAGGAACTATGCCGCCTGCGACTCAAATAATGCCATGAAAATTATGAAATTAATAATTGATAACATTCAAACCATTATTAATGAAGAGATAAGATGGTATTTATCCAGTCAAATCATCTGGATTGGTAAGGCAAAAGATTACAAAGACATAGAAGAACTAAAAAAAAATTCATATGGAAGTTTTGATTGGTTGTGGTCTGATGCGGATACTATTTTATTCAATAAAGATGATTTAAAGTTTTCTGGGGCTGTAATAAAACTAACAGAACCCATAAATATTATCAAAGAAGAATCGGATATAAAACAGATTGAGGTAAAACACGGGAGCATTAAATTAAGAGAAAAGAAAAATTTCAACAGTCAATTGTCCTATATAACAGAATATTATCCTAGAGAGGATAAGATAATTTCTTATTCAGAGAAATGGGATAAATTAGAGCGAGTTGTTTTAGTGGACATGACTGAGAACTTTTCTTTTGTTCTGCAAAATGATGAAATGGTTGGATTTGTTCTTGTAAATGCTAGTAAGCATGTTGTTTCTGATAGCATTCACTTTGTTGAGGAGAGGGGAACTGTTGAACCTGACTTCTCCCTGAAATTAAGCCTTTTTCTTGAATTAGTAGAAATGATGGAAAATGAAGTTGCTCAAATCGAAGAAACAGAGTTAAAAAAATTATTTACAAAAATATACGAGGAAATATTGCCTTATGAAGGAACGAACTATATTGCCTTGAGAGATACAATATTGAATGTCATAGATTATATGGATTGACCTTTAGGGGGCTACCCAGTCCAGAATGAGCGCCTTACCTCAGCATTACTAAGAAACTTTATTTTACCTGTAGGAAGTTTTTACGATTTGAGCTATACGCACATAAAAACTGAAAGAAGTATAACCCTATCTAACGTAATAGCGTTACATTGGACAGGTCGATTATGGTCAGGCACCACCATAATTGACCTGTTTTATTATGTTCGTTTTCTTGCATTATTCACAAATATTACCGGTCGGGCAAGGCAAGGAGCTGGCCGTCGTGCGGGCGGTCACCACGTTAGCAGATGGCTTACTGCGTACCCGTTACGATCTGCAAGCCGAGACGGATATCCGCTATGCCCGGTATGAGAACGACCGGGTCACCGGGATTTCGCTAACGGGAACGGTGCTAAAGGTCCAGCAGGATTTTATGCAGCTTCAACTGGATATTGATCCTAAGCAAGACCCAACCAAAGCCTGCTGGTTTCCGGCAGCAACCCGCTATGCCGCGGAAGAACACAGCGGCTGGTACGATATGCCCGAAATCGGGGAACGAGTGAACTTGTATCTGCCGACAAACCGGGAGCAGGATGCTTATGTGACCGATTCCCTCCGCCAACAGCGCCACGTCCATGGCCCACCGGATGTAAAGGTGTGGCAGCACGCGCAAGGAAGCGGTGTAGAGATGTCCGGGCAAGAGCTGACCCTTTCCACCTCGGGTGAACTTTCTATTATGTTGAACGAGGAGAGCGGCATTACGGTCAGCAGTCTGGGGAATGTACAGATTCAAGGGGGTCACGTGAACCTTAAGGCGGGTCAGCAACTGTCGCTAGAAGCTGGAACCGCCCTGTATCTGAAAGGCGGCGCTAGCAGCATGGTGCTGGATGGTGAAACGGATTTCAAAGCCCCGGTGATTCAGCAGGAAGGGACGGTCAAAGCTCCGGTCTTTGTAGCCGACCTCCCTCCGATTCCGGAACCGCCGTTAATGAGCATCCAGGCATATCAGGCGGCACAAGCTGCAGCAGCCGCTCAGGCGTCATCCAGCAGCCCGGCCCCTGCTCCTACTCCTGCGGCGAAGGTCACCAGCCCGGCCGCGCAAAAGCAAGCCGATGGTTTGCTCGGTGCGGTGTCCAAGCTCTTAGGCTCCATTCCGGTCGTCGGGAAAGTGGCAGGAGTGCTCTTAAATACGCTTGGCGGACCTGCAGGTAAAGTAGCCGCAACGGTGTTGCAAGTCACCGGTGCGATCCCTGTTCGAAGCACGGGAACAAGCCGTGCCGGAGGCGGCGCCAAAGGAGGCCCGCATCCGCTGAAACACTTGGCGGGCCTGGCGCTACAGGGACTCATCAGCCACTATGAGCATGAGAAGGCCAAACAAGCCTACTACAGCAAATGGATTTGGGGAAAGGTATTTACGAGTGCGCGTCACATCGCCCATTCCGGCGGCCCACTAGAGCTGGTGAAAAACCTGCTAAACGAGGCGAATGCCCTACAACATGCCTATCGCCAGATCCCTGCTGAGGTGAGAAGCCGCTGGAAAGCCAATTATGACCGCTATATGGCTCAGCAAGCGAAGCCAGAAGCAGAGGCGCCTAAGTCTTGGTGGGAACGCTATCTGCAAGAAACGGGGCGCAGTGCAATAATAAACGGGCAAGTAGCCATAGAACAAGCAGACATATTACGCGATATGTTTAAGGAATCCGGAGACAGCCTAATCCAATTAGGAAAAGGAGTTTATTATGCCGCAGCAGAAAGGAATCAAAAAAAATTCGATTCAGTTGACGCATTTTTGGATTATTTGTCGTTAGGCATCCCTAAAGGGATGTATCTAAGTTATGTGGAAAGAGCAAATAAGGCATTTGATTCACCAAATGACACAGCCAATTGGCTGACCCTCGGATTCCACGGCACCATTCGAGAAGCCATGTTTCCTGAAGATGCTTGGTCACCCGAGCATTGGTCGAATATTATTAATACATTAGGGATCATAGAGGGAGGCAGCTTATTCTTTAATCCTAAATCTCTATGGAAAGACACTGTCCCCGAAATCCAAACAGCAGAGTCATCCCAAGCTTTAAATTCGAAGCCTGTGAAAGAGGCTGAGGGGACGGGTGAAAATAGATTACCTAATCGGACAATAGATAGCTTATATGAGAAAACTCAAAATGTTAGAGGCGATATTAACAGAGAAATAGAAAAAATAAGAAATTCCGACGAATACAAAAATCTCTCAAAAACACAGAGAGATAAACTTGATAGAAAACTAAGAAAGTTAAGTAGTGGAAATGTCGCAGTGGCAGATGTAAGCATTCCTGGTATTAATAAAGAATTTCAAGCACACAGTCAGATTCATTCCTCTGATAGCGTTGGTAGTAATGTTGGAGATTTCAGTTATTCTAAAGTTGATAAGTCATTGGAAACCTATGTTGATGATGAATTTCCAAGATTTAATGACACGGAGGCAAAGATTCTTGAAGATATTGCTTCTCAAATAAAAGACCCTAATGTTAAAGGGCGAATAGATTTGTTTACAGAACTAGATGCATGTCAAAGTTGTTCAAATTTAATTATGGAATTTAGACGTAAGTTCCCAAATATTCAGTTAAATGTATATTCTAAAAATATGAGATAAGGACTGATGATATGAACATGACAAGTTATGAATCAATAAAATCATCTATAGTGTTAGACTTTGAGGAATATATTGAAGAAGAAGGTTTAAATGTGGCGCAGGTTTCAGCAAAAACTTTGGAAGAAGATTGGAGAATAGTAAACGATAGTTTGTTTACTAAAACATTATATTTTGTTTCTATTGCAATAGAGAGTTTAAAATATAAAGAAATTGCTGATTTTATATATTCTAAATTGGATGGTTATCTGGAAAACACTAAATTTGAAGAGTATATAGATAAAAATGACATTGAAAAGCTGTTGCAAGACATTCAAATCTGTAAAAAATTAATTAATAATAAAGATGAATACAAAATCAGGGAGACAAGCGATTCTACTAAATCAAGAGTAGAATACATCTTAGGTTTGAAAGTTGATTAATTTTAGTGTTGTATAGGTGGTTGCTACGAACATAATCATGTGGGGGCTACCCAGTGACGAATGAACCCATCATTCAACCAATAACACATCTAACCCATGCAATACCCGTATGAAGATTTCGTCATTTTGTTTGTACGCACATCAAATGCTTTAATTTCATAACCTAATTAACGCTAAAGCGTTACATAAAACAGGTCGATTATGGTCAGATACCACCATGATTGACCTGTTTTTTGTTATCTTCGTTATCTTGCGGTTTTTCAAAATGCTAAGCAATTGTAGAATACGCCGCCCCGATAGATAAGCTGTCTAAGCCATCGCAACAAAAAGTTAGGATAGCCCGACTAATAATATTGTCAGGACTTATCTGCAAATTGTCCGCAACAATCTGGCTACTTGCCGCGATGGTTATCGTGAACGAACAATCTGGTGACGACCAGTTGATATAGAAAACAGGTAAGGATACGTTCAGGCTAGCCGCCTTCCTTACTCCACAGCCGCCGAGGGCGGCATAACTACACAAGAAGGAAGGGATTGCATATGAAAACGAAGTACAACGACTTCTGGTTGACTAAGAATAACAAAGCCGCTAATGCGTACATGGACGAAGTTGCCAAGGAAAGCAACTTTACAGGACATCACAAAGGATATACAATTCTGCCGCATAAAATCCATCGCTGTTACGGCTTAAGCCAATACGAAAAGTTGATTCTCGTCGATATTGTCGCGTATATGAGCGACCAGAGCCAGTGCTACCCCACCATTGAGATGATTGCCCGAAATGTTGGATGCAGTTCCAAATCAGTAGAACGTCTACGCAAAGCGAGTCATAACACCTGCTCAACCCGAAAGGCAGGAGAAATACTGGAATTGGTGAAGCAGGATGGCGAGACAAAGAGGAACTTCCAAGAATACAGGGATTTCCTCATCGTCAACATGGTTAAGGATATGCGGAGAAGTCGGGAACTCATCAAGCAAATCGAGGAACAGCTTCGGAAGGTATTGGAACAGACTGATTACAAGCTAGAGTCGATGGATGGAATTAGCACCGTTACAGCGGGAGAACTGGTCGCTGAAATCGGAGATATTCGTCGATTCTCCAATGCCGACAAGTTAGCCCGTTTTGCAGGAATCGCCCCTGTCCGGTTTAGTTCGGGCGGCAAGGGCAAAGACCAAGCAAGCGGTCAAGGAAACCGAGTGCTGAACGGCATTTTCCATAACCTAGCCGTACAGCAAATCCAAGTTGCAAAAGGAAAGAACAAGGGACAGCGTAATCCCTTGTTCTACGAGTTCTACCAACGGAAGCTAGCAGAAGGCAAGACAAAGAAGCATGCCCTCATATGCGTCATGAGAAGGCTTGTAAACATCATCTACAGCATGATGAAGAACAAGACAGAGTATCGGGCGGCGGCAATTCTAACAGAGCGTCAAGCAAGCTGATATAATGGTGGTAATTGGTAAAACAGTTGCCGCCTTTCCTTTTGTAGAGTTTAAGATTACTACTTAGAGGATGGGAAAACTTGATGAAAGTAATAGGCTAAATGTAGGTGCAGGAGATAACCCTCGACCAGGATACAGGAATGGGGATATTGATCCACGAGCTGAGGGTGTTGAAGTAATGGATGCCAATAACTTGGTTGGAATCAAAACAGGTTCACAGGCAGAGGTAATTGTGCAAAATCCACATGGTTATAATGCTCTTGAAGGTGATATTCCACGAGTAATCGAGCCAGGAGGCTTACTGAAAATAGTAGGTGGAGAGAAAAACCCTTATTTCAGCAAAATATATAAAATGAATGATGAGGAGCTTTCGAAATACGGTTTTGAATTGGTAAGCAAAGGGAAGGCTTCAGATGATTTAATGTTTGGAACTCAGAAAACAACTAGCGGTGATGCTTTCAGTGAGAAGGCATTAAGTAAACAATTAGAAGTAATTTTAAGGAGGTTGAAATAAACTTGATATTAAATATTTCCAATGAAAGATTTGAGTTGATTTATTTGGGTGAATCCACAATAAACATTGATTACCCTTCAATGTCTTCTACTAAGTTGGTACTAGATGTCTGGGGGATAACTCTACCTATTAGTGTATATGGTTTAGAAGCGTATGGATTAACTGAATATACTAAACCCTTCAATGATGATATTTATGTTTCAGGCTACTCTAGGCTCACATTTCATGATGTTACTGGTGGAAACATAGAAGTCGAATTATTTAGTAAGGAGCCTCCTTACCCCAAACTAAGTTGGCCAGATAAAAGCTTAATGAAAATAAACAAAACCTGGGGTGATGTATATCAACGGGATGATAAAAATATTTATGAAGTAGAGGGAACTCTCGCATGGCCCTACGGTAGATGTGACTTATCTATAGTAACCAGATCGAATGTATCTATTGAATTAAACAGTGCTAATTTTATACCTGTCAAAGAATATATGCTTAATACAAAAAAATATGGATGGAGTAGAGTTTTCACTTAATATTAGTGTCAGTAGGAGATTTTTTAGTATAAACCTGTTTACAGGCCTAACAACAAGATCGTACAATACAACAACAAACCAAACACAAAACAACTTGACAACCACTTGATAAACTTTCAAAGGCTTATTCCAACTTGAATCATGAGTTAGGAATGAGCTTTTTTGCATGCCCAAAATTAAAGAGTAAGGTAATAGCGAACAAGCCAACAATATTCATTTTAAAAATTACACAGTACCAACAGGTCTTTAAACAAAACACAACTTGCCATCTACTCCCATCAGAGTTAACATTCACACATTCCAACCACAGGAGGGGGAGTACAATATGTCAGATTGGCCGGATTGGCTTCAGGAAGCGTTACGCAAGCGATTTTACGAATTAGAACTCGCTAGTGAACAACAGGCTTCATGTTCGCCAGATGACGAGCTCCTATTTACTCAATTCGAGCAATTCAAAAATCGCCAAAGTGATGAAATTCAGCATTTGTTATCGGAATGGGAAGAAGTGATGGGATATCAGCAAAGCCAGCACAAGCAGTCGATCTATATCGAAGGAGTCAAGTACGGGATTCGCTTAATCCTTCCCGTCATGCAACCCGCAAATGTTCGTTAGCCTATACTTCGTTAGTTCAAGATTTCGTCTATGTTCAAGCCGCTCTTCTTGGTAAAAAAATAAAGCGCTGGTGAGAGAATGGTTATCTTCTCCACCAACGCATTGAATAGGTTATCATCAAATTGTATCAGTACATCTTGCCGTAAACTTAATACCTGAATTATTTCATCTACACGATCCTTGATTTGTATCTTGTGGTCGTTATCCTTCTTCAGCAGGATTTTCTGTTGCCGAAGTTCGTTCAGCTCACTTGAGATTCTCACGTTTTCTTCACTGTATACGGCCTCATCAATCTGATTTCTTAACTTGAGATTCACCAGTCCCTTCAAGTCCGATTTAAATTGTTCCATGATTTATAGGGTGAACTCTCCCCCACTTAGCTTACGCATGAAGTGAGGGCTTCTGTTGGCATCGATACAGGGTTGCACACGCTGCGAGCTTCATGATCTAAAGGCTCAACGCCTGTTGCACCCGAATGAGGGAAGCCAACGTCTAATACGTTCGTTTTGCCAATGAAGGGCCTTTTGCCTCCAAGGATAACCACATCTTTTCAGATGTGGATTTTTGTTTATTACGTAGCACCTATCGTGCGCCGATGTTTTACGCTATTCAAAACTAATAATGCGTTCTATGCCATCTGGAATATTATCGATTTTTTCTTTGATGAAAGTTGGATAAATTTGTAGCTGTTTCATTTCCTCTATCGAAACCCATTTTAGCATAATATTGCAGTTGTCTTTTTGCGATATAAAATAGTCATCAGGTATATCGGCGTTGTTTTCTAATGAAATTAGATAATAGAAAACGATTCCATGAGCATCTTTATTGCCCCATGCCCAAAATGTTTCTTCCACCCAAAGAAGGCGGTTACATATAATTTTTGCCCCTGTTTCCTCTTTGTATTCTCTTATAAGTGTTTCTTCTGACGTTTCACCAATTTTTACATGCCCTCCAGGTAAGGCATATATACCATCATCGCATTGAACAAGAATTTTGTTATTTCGTAATAATACACCAACTGTTCTGAAAAGACATACGGAAGTTTCGTCTCTAAAGTGCCAATCTTTTATCATAACCAAACGCCACCTAATATAAGTTTTCTTCATATATAACTTAATCTTTTCTTGACATCAACACCACACTCTCCACATGACTCGTCTGCGGGTAACTGCCCCATTATTAGGGCTTCTGTTATAGTGCCAAGAAACCGCGCAGAATCAATGATTTTCATTGAGGAGTGTGCTACGTTGTCGGCTGTTAGGTGCATTTCACATCATTTTTTACATCAGATTCACATCAATAATTGTTCAAACAGTGTATCAGGTTTTAATTTTTTTCATAACTCAAAACATCATCCATATACTCCAAGACCGTCAACATCGCGGTTCGGAAATTCTGCTCACTGGCTTTTAGCACAATATCGATTTTAGTTCGGCTTAAGATCATATTCCTCAAGTCTGTATAAGAAAAATCCCTCCAGTTTTTGTTCGTGTCTCTCATAACTATATATACTTCGGATTGAAGGGCGAGTGCAAGAGAAGCCAAATCAATACTTACAATTTTACTTGCCTGTCTTTCCACTTTTATTTCTGATTTTATTTCTGATTTTAACCCTGCAATTTGGGTCTGAACATCGAGAACAGTCTCTAATATCAGCCTGTCAGCGGATGTTTCCGTCTGCTCAATTGTTGCAATCTTAAAAGTACCAAAACTTTTAAGAAAGGGGGAATATTCTGAATCGGATTTAGAATTCTCGTATGTTGCAAGAACTCTATTTGCTAATTGTGCTTTAAAATCTAGAATTCTATTAAACCTTAAATCTCTAGGATATTCTAAATGTTCAATAACACCTGTGTCGAATGAATAAGGTGTTCTATCATCCTTAACAATAATCGTCGGCTTATCGAACGCCAATCTTAATCCAAGTTCAAACATAACATTAGGATTCTTACAGCTAACATCACAAATTACTATATCCGAATTATACAAACCTTGAACTATTCTTTTATGTATTAGTCCAATGCTTTCACCTTCACTTACAATTTTGGTTTCTGTAATATATCCTGGAAGGTTTGAAACAGCTTCCACCAAGATGCTTTTTACATCTTTCCAGTGTTCGGCTGAGTAATCATCAATAGCAGCGATGGGCATAACCAGTCCTATGTTTAAAACTTTTTCATCATTTTGCATAGCAATCCTCATTTCCCATGTGATAGGTATATTATACCAGTTACTTAGTTCCATATAAAAATCTGCAAAGAGGCGGGCTAATATCAATTGAGAGAAATACCTGAAAAATTTGAAGTGAGTGGATTATACAAAGACGAATCTAAACATGCAGAGATCCTTGAATATCTCGGAGATCGGGATCAGTTATTCTGGGATACAATCAACCTTGTTTATTTAACAAGCTGTATCAAATCTCCTAATATTTCAACTGAATTAGAGTTAGCAAATACGGATCTAACAGAACGATTCTTAAATAGTTCGGTCGGCTGCTACAAAATGATATGCCTTGGATTGGAGTATGAATTTCTCGTTCTGTTCAGGCATAATACAGAGTTATCATCATTGCTTAAATTTTTTGTAGATGAGCCAAACAAGATATCAGCTTGGCTAAAAGGAGAGAGTCCAGGCCGCATCAAACCCAAGGAGAGACGGATAGCTGTTGATGGAAATACAACCTCTCAAGCAATGTATAGCAAATTAAGTAACTACGCCCATACTAATAAAGCTGCTACAAACTTTATAGGGGGAATCTTTGTTCCCCAAGAGGTTGATCAATTTTTTCTAATGCTTTTAAATTCAATGAGACAAATGATCGAATTCATCTATGAGGCGAACGGGGATTTTATAACCGAGTATAAAAAAGGCCAACTCGATGAAGAGAAACACTCCGAAGCAGTAAAGTTGCTTGACATCTCGTTAGAGAAATATAAGCAATTAACTGTTGAATATGTGATACTTTCATATTTGAGATCTCCTGAAATTGTTCTATCCTCACTGGAACAGAATGGCGATTACGAAATGATTGATTACCTACAGAATTTGAAATAATAATAGCCACGTCAGCGGATCGGAGAGGCTACATTTCTGATTTGATTTTGCCTGACGCGCTCCAGCGCCCCGGAGAACGCGTCCACAGTGTTGTTGAACCTCCTGCTGCAGTCGCCGTACTGAAAGCTCCAGGGCGGTGGTGCTAGCGGCCTCATCGTCCAGGCTGAAGAACACCTGCCGGATGATCTGCCGCTCCCTCCAAGGAACGCCGGCCAGTGCCATCTCCGTGACCTCGAGCTGTCTGTCAACTCGGTTAGTTCGTCCAGCATACATCGCTCAGACGTTCATATTTAGCTTCTGAGCAATGTACTGTGTACCCCCTCCCATTGCCTAGCCATCGACAAATGCAGGCTACAACAGAGTTTATGGCTGTTTGACACTCCTGAAATTTTTTGAATATTCGATAGATGTAAGATAAGCGCCTTGAAGAGAGCAAGAAATCCTAGATTTATGACCGTACTTTAAACTAAAATTTGTATTGAATAAATATCCATTGTGTTGCATAATTATTAATGTCGTTTCAAATAGTTTCCATTTTAGCAGAGGGGGTTTATACATGCTGATAAGAAAGGCAGTAATGAGTGATTCAGAGGCGATATATAAATTAATAGAACAGTCCGCAGTTCAGGGACAACTATTACATCGTACTCGTGCATCTATTTACGAACACTTACAATGCTTCTATGTGGCAGTTAAAAATACTAAAATAGTCGGAGTGACCAGTTTACATATATTAGATTTTGACTTAGTAGAAATACGTTCATTGGTTGTAAACCCTAATCTAGCACTCTGAGGAATTGGCAAGTTATTAGTAAATAAAATTATTGAAGAAACAAGAAAACTGGAAATAAAAAGATTAATATCATTAACTTATCAAGATGCTTTCTTTCATAAATGTGGATTTTTTATTGTAGATAAAGACAAATTGCCACAAAAAATATGGAAGGATTGTATTAATTGTTCAAAAATCAAGTCATGTGATGAAATTGCAATGCAAATAAACGTTTGAGGGAGGAAAAGAATGGAACTAACATGTGAATCCAGTAACCTAGATGATTATTTAGAAGAAACTGAAGAAGTTGATTATAGTCATTTCTCGATAAAAGATATAACAGCAGAATTATATAGCCAATCGTTAAATGAAATTGAATTTGTTAAATCCGCTTTTGAATTTGTTCGTGATAACATATCTCATTCGTGGGATATTCAAAGTTCACGCATTACATGCAGAGCATCTGAAGTCCTTTTCTTCAAAGAAGGAATTTGTTATGCAAAATCGAATCTATTGTGTGCTTTATTAAGGTGCCAAGGAATACCAACTGGTTTCTGTTACCAACGTCTAACTTTAGGAGATACTCCTGATACAGGTTACGTTATCCATGCGTTAAATGCCGTTTACCTCAGGTCAATTGGAAAATGGATTCGTTTAGATGCACGTGGAAATAAATTGGGGGTAGATGCTCAGTTCTCACTAGAAGAAGAGAAATTGGCTTTTCCTATACGTGATGTATACGATGAAATGGATTATCCTGTGATTTACACGACACCAAACATAAAAACAACCACCGTATTACTTCAAAATTCAGATTGTACTACGATGTATCTTTATGGTTTGCCTTCAGATTTGTAGCCTTAAATTTTTATTGAACTAATAGAATAATAGAGTAATAATCTCATGACCGCCTATACCTAAATGGCGGTCATATTTTTGTTCATGACTTGACATATTACGATTGCAGACTCAACAACAAAAAAAGAGGGGTTCACCCCCTCTTTGCTATTTCCGCCAATACATCTCAACTATTAGTCTCTCCTGACCAACAGTGAGCAACACTCCACATGTGTCGAGACGGTGAAAAGGATATATGGTCCTCCTATAGAAAACTCCATCACCAAGGAACACTTTCCCCTCTTAACAGCCTCAGATCAGGTAAGCTTCCTGCCCCTTGTCGATTCCGCAAATTATACCCACCTTCCAAAAATAAACATTAAAAATTTCCTAACTAGTGGGTCTTTTTGTAAAATGCAGCTCTATTTTAACCGATATATGCATATACTGGATTTTCCAAAGCGGCAAAACGGATACAAACTATCCCAAAAGGAGACAGATCCCATGAAAGATACCATAACTTACGGTCATATCGAAATCATGCCCTATGAATTTACTCATCTTCAAGAGCTTAAAATTGTGAAAACCGTAAACGACCACGCCCGCATGGTCTGTACCGGAATTATTTCCGATGAAAGACGCGAGAGCTACATTCGTGCTTCGGATGAAGAGACTCAGGTCAAAGCCTTTGTCATGGACAACTCCGGCAACCGCCATCCCCTCTTTCGGGGCATTGTCTTGGATGTGGAGGAGAACGTGGTCCACGGCGTTCATTACCTGACCTTTGAAGCGATATCCCATACATACGAGCTCGACATCAAGCGGCATAAACGATCTTTTCAAAATCCCAAGCTCACCTATAACGGCCTTATTGAGAGCATCTTGTCCGCCTACCCCAAAGCGGAAGCGCTGGATGTCGCGACCCATAATACACCCATAGGCACGTTTATTATGCAATACGACGAAACCGACTGGCAATTTCTAAAACGGATAGCTTCCCACTTCTATTCTCCGCTCATTCCTGCGGTAGGTTATGGAGTGCCCAAGTTTTATGTTGGCCTGCCCACGGGTCTAAGCAAGGGAGAAATCACAGCGGCCCAATATAAGGTGTCCAAACGGATCGCGGATTTCCAAACCGCCTCGGATAATCATATTCCCGGCGTGCGGGATGAGGATTTTATCCAGTATGAGGTGAAGACGGAAACTTTACTGGAGCCCGGCTATGAAGTCACCTTTAAGGGGCATCACCTGCTGGTGGCCGAAGTGTTGACGGAAATGAAGGATAGTATATTGGCGCATACGTGCAAGCTGTCCCCACGAAGCGGATTACGTCCTATTAAAGAATACAACCGCTCGATCATCGGGGCTTCCATTCAAGGCAAGGTACTCAGCGTTCACCGGGACAAAATCCGCGCCAAGCTGGACATGGACGATCAGCAGGACCCGAACACCGATTACTGGTTCCCCTACTCTACCATCTATGCGTCTGCAGATAACACCGGCTGGTACTGCATGCCAGAGGAAAACGACAGCATCCGCATCTATTTCCCCAGCTATAAGGAGGAAGAAGGATACGCCATCAGCTCGGTCAAAAGGGAACCGCAGCATTCGTCAGGAAAATCGTCTGCGACTTCTGGACATGGAACAGCAACCTCAACGCATTCGATTGCATCTGCTTCGTCTGACGGATCAAACTCTTCTTCGTCTCTGCCGGCAGCAGCTCCTGAGCCAGATCGAGATCGTATGGCTGATCCCGCCATTAAGACGCTGCGGACCAAATATGGCAAGGAAATCATGCTGGCCCCGGATAAAATCGTGATTTCCGCTAGTGATATGTCCATTACGATCAGCGACCAAAGTGGAATTGATATTGTAAGTGGAAAAAATATCAATATCAGCGCCACCTCCCAGCTCTCGATGTCATCAGGCACTCTTCAGCTGTCTGCCGGGAAAATCGAGCTTTCCGGCAATGGCAACAGCATTACGCTGGATAAAACGACAACCTTCTCCGGGACTGAGATCAAAATGAACTAATTGGAGGAGGGAAACAGCCAATGGATAAACAACAGGCGCTTCAACATTTTTACGAACACCATTACCTGCCCTTGCTGGAAATACAGATGGAGACATTGGAGGCGGAGTTTCACCATGGCAAGGCTCAATTTATTTCGAATTTTACGGCATCCTTTCAAAAGCTATGCTCTCATATTCTGAGGATGCAACAGCAAGGGGAAAAAGAACCCATTGCCTATATACACTATTCTTTTTTGCGAACTCAGATTCTGGAACAATCCTGCTTGTACATGGTTGAGGCTTATTCTGGCAAATGGTATGAAGATCAAGCCGACTGTCGATTATCCTATGATGCCTCCTGGGTTTATACCCATTTTACTACCATGCTGGAAGCATTGGAGCAAGAACGAAAAAAATATATGGGGGTACTCAGCCCTGCGGACATCGAACGACTGATGCTGGAATCCACACCTTTCTTTCACCAATTTGTGAGTTCCATCATGCGCCTGGCGATTACAGAAGCTGTTCAAACCCCTGAGTATCAAGCCATTCATAAGGCTGGGCGTTTGCTAATACGGACGGGTGAGTTTAGGGATATCAGCGAAAATTTGTATGTCGAGGATCAAAAAAATGCTAATACGGATGCGGTGAGAGAACAACTGACGCAAGCGGGTAAAGAAGAGTCATATATATACGAAAATATAAAGAATCTCTCTCTCCCCCATCTGCACCTTATAGAAAAAGACCTCCGTTACAACGATTTTAGCTACAGTGATTTGCGGGGAAGCCAGTTTCATGCCTGTGTATTGATCGGAAGCCGCTGGCAACAAACAAATGTAGAAGGGGGTAGCTTTCAGGGTTGTCTACTGAGCGATGCTGATTTTCGGTATAGCGATCTAAAGGGGGCCAATTTCAGAGGGGCCAGCGGACAAGCATATCGGGATCATGGACTCCGGGTGCCGGGGCTGTGTGGGCTACGTTTTGAACACGCAAATCTGGATGAGGCTGATTTTACGGATATACATTCCTTTGAACATGCCTATTTTGAGGGAGCTTCGATGCATGGGACCAAAATCCCTTTAAAGTACCAACAGCAATGGAAGCTCAGTGATATACAGCGTCAGTCCATCGTGTGGACGGAGTAAGGAATGTATATGCGCCATTATTATGTACTGCTCGATGACAGCCGTATTTCCTGTAGCATTGAACCTGTGAATATCGACCTTTTAAAAACACCATTTGTTCGCATGGTCCCGGCTCAGGTTTTGGATGTTCATGCGGCGGCGGATGCAGAGTATACGGATTGGCAGCCTTTTTCAGCATCACAACCACTGCTTTCCGATCCCATGAAACGGATTTTAGAACTATACAATACACAGGCACGTTTTAAACAGTTGTATATCGTGAACCGGGAACAAAGCCGTCAGGAGCTATATTGGATTCCACATGTCCCTGATCTAGACGTGATTTCGGAGCATACCGAGTTTTATCCGCATAACCAAACCCTGAAACACCTTGTGCTGGATAGCCAAAAGGTCAGAGGACACCATTTTTTCCGACTGTCCAACGTGAGGGAACCTTATTTTATTGTTAGCTTGGAGGCTGCCGAAAGCTTGCTTCGCCGTAGCTTGAGCGGCTTTCAGTTGCAAAAGGTAGAACTTTCCTAAGGAGGCTGGACATTGACAGAGTATTGGGATGAATTTTTTTTAAAGCTGCATAATCAACAAGCCTTGAAAGAGCAGTTAGACGCGGCTGAGAGCGATGAGGACTGGATGATGATATCCATTGAAGAAGCGATAGAGAAAATTCCTACAGGCTGTTTGACACTGCCAGATGGAAAGGAAATACAATTCCAAGCTCTTCATCTCTACGATAATCAACTTACGATATTCCTGCCGAGTTCTTGGATTCCAGAGCCTCGGGCTGAACAGACGAAAGATCAACCGGGAAGCTACGTCATTCAGGACAAGCCTAACGGAATCCTGTTTGGTCTTCACCAAAGCGAGCAAGAACTAAACCCTTCGCAAGTGGAAATCTATCAACAACAGATGATAGAGCAAATGAGTCGTGTTCAACCGAGTATGAAGCTGGTAGATGAAAAAGCCCTTTCCATTCAGGACGCTATAATCGGCTGTTATGAATCTATTTTTCTAGTCTCACCCTCTCCCTATTACCAGATTGCCTTTGTGCGTTCCTGGCGGGGCAAGGCTGTAATCGGGAGTTGTCAATTTAAGTTGGAGGATGCTCCCTTATGGGTTCCCTTAACCTATGCCATGCTGCACACCGCGACATGGTCGGAGCATTCTTGATTGTATACCTTTATCTAAGGAGGAAATCACATGCTGCTGCCCATACTGCTGCGCGCATTAGTGCTTGGTGTACTTGGCGAAGAATATTCCTACGTGGTGAGAGGAGCCACTTTACAATGCAGTCAAGGTACATACCCAGGGGTGCTGAATGCCATGTACAGCCATGGAATTTACATCAAGGATAAACCAGTCTTAAACGTTGCCGATGCCATACCCGGAGCGCATATCAGTAAGGAATACGCCTTTGGCTTATGTGAGCGGAAGTATGGTCTTCCCTGTAAACCCGAAATTGCTTTTGGGACCAAATGGACTCACGGCAAAGAAAATGTGCTGATCGAGGGGGAACACGCCTTACTCAGCAAGTCCACATTAATATGTTCTTGTCCAGGAGGCGGCGGCATCATCTCGATTCTGGATGACGGACAAAATAGTTAGTTTACGAAGCGAGGAGTCCAAGGTATGAACGTATCACCAACAGCTCTCTTAACCTATCAACATCTCAACTTCATCTGGCCCTACGGCGACGTGCGCTTAAATCAGGTTAAAATGACCCACGAGCTTGGAGAACACGCCAGATTGTGGATTACAGGCCGTATTCAGCCCAATCAGGAAGATGCGATAGTAGCCAGGGCGAGCAGTATGGATGAAATCGAACTCTGGTATACAGACACAGGCGGTCAGCATCCCTTATTCATGGGGCAGTTGTACAGTGTAGATATCGTGCATCTTCATCAGGAAATACAAGTCACGATCCAGGTTATCTCCCACAGCTTCAAGCTGGATACCGAACTCAATAACCGTTCCTTCCAGCAAGTGAACCAACAATACGTTGATATCATTGACGCGGTGCTGTCCGATTATTCCGGCTCCGATAAGTTGGATGAAGCGTTCGGGAATCGACCGACGAACCAATTCATCATGCAGTATCAGGAAACGGATTGGAGCTTTTTACAGCGTCTGGCTTCCCATGCTGGAGCCAGGCTTCTGCCCAATATCACCGCTCACCAGATTCAAATCTGGATCGGAATTCCGGAAGCCAGGCGCCAGATCGCTTTAGAGGATGTGCCGTTTCGAATGCGGCGGCGGATTGCACCCTATTTAAACCATGCGGCTAACGGGAGGACGAATACCTCGGCCAGTGACTATACAGGGTACACCTTCGAAATGCAGGAAATCTTGCAGCCGGGAGATGAAGTCAAGCGGTCTGGCCTCACCTACGTCATTACCAAACGGACCGGCACAATGACAAGCGGCGTAATGACCTGGTCGTATGAATGCGCCTTGCCTCAAGGCGTGACCGTTGCCAAAACTTATAATCAGACCATCATTGGTGCAGCGATTGAAGGCAAAATACTGGAAGTGAGCCGGAATCAGGTTCGGCTGCATTTGGATATGGACGACCAGCAGGACCCCACAGATGCCCAGTGGTTCCCCTACTCCGCTGAAGGCAATCAGGTCTGGTATCTTATGCCTGAAAAAGGCGCGCAGGTGAAGCTGTATTTTCCCACTGCGGACGAAGACGATGCCATGGTTATTCAATCGGTGCGTACGAAACCATCTGGTGCTGCTCTCCCTCCCCCTGCATCCGACACGATTCAGGGAGCCGCAGCGGAAACGCCTGCCGAACGGCACCATCGTAAAATGGCCGATCCCGGGGTCAAATCCTTCGCTAATCCGCAGGGTAAAGAAGTGGCCTTAGGGAACTCGGAGCTGAACATAAGCGCTCAGGAAGGCTCATTGTACATATCCATGAATACCGATCACGGCGTGACTCTTCAAAGTACACAGAATATGCAGATTCAAGCGACAGGCAGCCTGAGTCTCTCTGCCGGAAGCATCCTGCTCAAGGGGACCGATGGTCTGCACCTGAATACAACAACCGACGCGCTGGACCTTGAAGAAGGCGTGAACAACCTTAGCTCGGAGATTTTGCTTCAAGCCTCGGTGCACCAGTCCTATCCGGAGCCGCTCTTATCTGATTTTGAGAAGCAGGTGGCTGAAAAGGGAATCCAAGCGGTTATGGCAAGTATTGTTGTTGGTAATGTAGGTCAAACGCTGAAGGGAGAATGGGATGCATCTGTCGATTTTGTAAAAGGAGTCTGGAACTCGGCTGTCGATGCAGCAGACATCGGGGTCATGATCATGACTCCTTTGGTCATGCCTGGTAACGTCACGGGCAAAGGTTTTCTGGAACGCAACGAGACAGTAGAAGGGATTAAGCAGGGTATTGAGAAAGGCGTTGAGAAAGGTGCTCGGTATGTCGAAATCATTAAGAACGCACCTGACGTAAAACAAGGATTTATCAACGTTGGAAATGAAGCTAAAAATGACGCTAATTATGTATGGGATAGCGTGACAGAGCCTTTCGCAAAAAAATGGGATAACTTCATCCCCAACCCGTTGACCGATACCAAACAGGAAAGTTACGATGCGGGATATGACAGTGTAAAAGCTGTAGAACGTGCAGTAGATATAATTACGGTTGCTAAGGGAGGAGCTAAACTCGCTAGGAATCTAGGAAAGCTAGGCAAAGAAGAAGCCTCTCTGTCTAAAGGACACAAGGATGTGGAGGAACAAAGCGGCGGAAAAAGCGGCCCCGCTGCATTACTCGGGGACACAGCGAAAGCGGACTCCGCTCTAGCCAAGGCCGGAGATGGAAAATTAAAAACCAATGCCATCCGCATCCCGAACAGTCCCACATCCCTGGAAGGCTTCCTACAAAGCATAGCCCAAAAGATGAACCTGGGGTTTGGCTCCCTTACTCCTGCAACAGCTGGAGGACGCTGGAGTTTCCATGATCATGGCCCCGAGCCTCATACGAATTCCAAAGGTTCGGGTGGAAATCTCTCGCCGGAAAGACAAAGGCAAAAAAATGCGTTAGAATCAGGGGAGTATACGGGGAGAAGTGCTGAGGGGACAGGTAAAGCTGAACCTAGTAAAGTGGTGAATGCTCTCGACAATTTCCAAAGCAAAAAATTCATATTTGGAAATCAAAACTTCCTATTAGACAAACGGGGAATGAAGCACATTCTTGAAAGGCATCATCCTGAATATTGGGATGGCTCAATAAAAACAAAACAGACCTTCCTAAATAAAGATATGTCAATTGATGAAGTAGCAAATGCTATAGAATCTATTATGATGCAAAATCGGGACACCTTATTGAAAAATGGTACAACCTTTAGTTATCAAATAAAGGGAACATATAATGGTGTAGAATATGTGGTTGGTTTTAACAAAGGACGAGTCGGTCAATTTTATCCTGAATAGTAGGTGAGCAAATTGTTTTATGTAAATACCTTAATTAGTAGACCAGATAGAAAAATTAGTGACCTATCACTATTGAAATCTAACACCCAAGATTATTTTGTTCAGATTAATAATACTCATGAGGTACTAAATCTTGAAAATTTATTGGATTTTGATTATCTAAATGGAGCAATTACATTAGAGTATTGCGAACAAACTTTACTTGATGTTACGTTGTGGGATTTGGTTGACCAATTATGGGGATATATTTTAAATGTTATTGAGAGTTTGTTAAATACTGGAGAAGGGGAGTCTTACTTTCCAGACCAACCTGTAAAGCTATATTTAAAATCAATATCTGGAGATTTAGTGCTTTATGAGATTGAGGCTAATGACCATATTAAAGTCGTACTTCCGAAGAAAGAATTAATTGAAACATTATTAGACGGAGCAGATGAATTTTTTAAAAACATGGAGACTTATTTCAAAGGAAAATGTAATTATCAATATGAAATAAATAAGATAGCTACATTGAGAACATCGTTTTAATTAACAACTCGTGGTGGGGCTACCCAGTGCCGAATAAAACACTTTACCTCATCATACCAACCTAACCTTTGTTCTACCTGTAGGAAGATTTCACGAATTTTGATGTACGTACAGAGGTCTGGAAAAAGTATCCCTACTTAACGTAATAGCGTTACATGAAGCAGGTCAATTATGGTCAGATACCACCATGATTGACCTGTTTTTTTGTTATCCTTATTACTTAAATAGGATATTTTCCAATATTTATATTTACATATAAATCCAAATTTTCTTAATGAATAATATTTTTTAAAGATAATTTAACAGCTCACTACACAAAAACAATAACTTGCCATCCCTCCCCATCAGAGTTAACATACACACACTTAAATCACGGGAGGGGAAGCACAACATGTCAGATTATGGTGCTACAAGATGTCAAGACAGAGATTTGAATATATTTAAGGTGTGAAAAAAAGTGCAAAGTGAAAAGTAGAGCTGTTGTAGGTGGAGGACAAGGCCCAAGCGAAGGCGCGGGAGGGGAACAAAGTTCCCTTCACCTTATTCCTATGTGGATGAAAGCATGACCTCCTGGTTATACACAGCAGCCGGCGTATGGTTTTGCAGGGACTGATGAGGCAGGTAGTGATTATGCAAATGGATATATCCTCCTACACCCTGCCGGGTCTCTCTTGGACTGCCATACTCGTTGATGTAAATTTCGTTGTACTTTAGGCTGCGCCAAAAGCGCTCAATGACAATATTGTCTGTCGCTCGGCCCTTCCCGTCCATGCTGATCCGAATCTCCTTTTCCTTGAGCAGATCAATGTACTTGGGACTGGTGAAGTGGCTGCCCTGGTCGCTGTTCACGATGGACGGAACACGACGGGCCAAGGCGCGTTTCATGGTTTCCAGGACAAAGTCAATTTCCAGACTTTGATCCAGTTGCCAGTCCACAATGAAGCGCGAATACCAGTCCATGACGGCATACAGATACATCCAGCCCTGTTTCATGCGGATATAGGTAATATCGACACTCCAGACCTGATCCGGCGCTGTAATCGGCAGCTTACGCAGCAGGTACGGGTAGATCCGGTGCTGTAGGTCTCGCTTACTCAGGTTAGGACCGGGGAAGATCGCCATGATCCCCATTTCCCGCATATACCGCCGTACGGTGTTGGGATGAATAGCATCCCCTTCCCGGTTCATGATGGCCGCAATCGTCCGGTAACCCATAAACGAATGGCGGGTGTAAAGCTCGTCAATCCGGTGCTTGAGGCGAATTTCCTCCGGGGAGGGAGGGACCGGCTTGTAATACAGGCTGGAACGATTCAGGCTGAGCAAGTCCGCCTGCGTTTGAATGGAAAGTTCAGCGTTCCCATACTCGACGAGGAGCAACCGTTCGGCACGGCTGAGATTATCGGCCAGATTTTTTTTTGAGCCACGACAATTGGGTGGTCAGTTTACCCACTTCGGCGTAGAGGTCTTCGATCTGCTGCTCGTATTCTTTTTTCATCTTCGTGATCCCTTTCCGGTCGTCTACAAAGAGCTGAGCCAGATTTTGAGTCGCTTCATTCTTCCAGCGATTTAACACATTGGGATGGATTCCTTCTTCCGAAGCCAGCTGCGAAATGGACTTTTCTTCTCTTAGAATCTCCAGTACAATTCGTGCTTTTTCTTCCGGCGTGAATGTTCGTCTTGATGTTGGCACAACTAAGAATCTCCTTTTTTGCTGTCTAGATTCTATGTAGCATTATAGATTGGCCGTATTGGTTTCTGGAAGCGTTACGCCAGCGATTTTATCAGTTGGAATTAGCGAAGAAGCAACAGGCTTCATGTTCGCCAGAAGACGAGCTTCTATTAACTCAATTCGAGCAATTCAAAAGTCGCCAGAGTGATGAAATTCAGCATCTGTTATCGGAATGGGAAGAAGTGATGGGATATCAGCAAAGCAAGCACAAGCAGGCGATCTATATCGAAGGAGTCAAAGACGGGATTCGCTTAATCCTTCCCGTCATGCAACCCGCAAATGTTCGTTAGCCTATGCTTCGTTAGTCCAAGATTTCGTCTATGCTAATTCCGCTCTTCATGGTAAAAATAAAATGCGCTGGTGAGAGAATGGTTATCTTCTCCACCAACGCATTGAATAGGTTATCATCAAATTGTATCAGTACACCTTGCCGTAAACTTAATACCTGAATTATTTCATCTACACGATCCTTGATTTGTGTCTTTTGGTCGTTATCCTTCTCCAGCAGGATTTTCTGTTGCCGAAGTTCGTTTAGTTCACCTGAGATTCTCACGTTTTCTTCATTGTATACGGCCTCATCGATCTGATTTCTTAACTTGAGATTCACCAGTCCCTTCAAGTCCGATTTAAACTGTTCTATATGTCGCGCGATTTCCAATAATGGTTCTTGCCCTGCCCTTTTAGTAAGTACCGATTCAATGTTCGCTTTCAACGTTTGGATAAATGCTTCCTTATTCTCATACATTCGATTGAATACTCGGACAAACGCATTCTGCAAACCTTGCTCATCAACCGACTTGGCATCGCATGCTTCTTTTCCTTCATTCACATACGTTCGGCATTGCCATACTACCTTTTTGGATGGATTATTACTGTTCCAGGTTCGGCGTTTGAAATTGGAACCACAGCATCCGCAGAATACTTTGCTGCTGAGCGGATATTTGCTGGAGTATTTTTTGCGATCCCCCATAACATTGCCTTTCAGCTTTGCACGCCGTTCCTTCTCTTTTTGTACCGCATCGAATATTTCCTTGGATACAATCGGTTCATGGTTATCCTCGATCAAATATTGTTGTTCCTGTCCCCGATTTTTAATCCGCTTGTGCGTCAGAAAATCCACGGTAACGGTTTTCTGCTGAAGTAAGGCTCCGTAATATTTCTCATTGGTCAGGATCAGCGTGATCGAAGAATCCCACCATGTATCGCCTTCCGTAGCCGTTTTAATCTGGTCTCGCATAAGACCGTCCGCAATCGCCTGATAGCTTTTGCCGTCCAAATACTCTTCATAGATGCGCCGCACAATCTCAGCTTCCTGCTCATTGATGACCAGTTCACCATGTTCGTCCTTATCATAGCCCAGGAAGCGGGTTGTGTTGCAGAAGACTTTGCCGTTCTGGAAGCCACGCAGTATTCCCCATCGGCTGTTTTCGGAAATATTTCGGCTCTCATCTTGGGCAAGAGAACTCAAGATGGTCAGTAATACTTCACCTGTTGTATCAAGTGTATTAATGTTCTCTCGTTCAAAAAATACAGCAACGCCGAGACTTTTGAGTTCCCGTACATATTTCAATAAATCCAGTGTATTCCTAGCAAATCTCGAAATCGACTTGACCAGAATAAGATCCAGTTTACCATTTCGGGCATCCTGGATCATCCGATTAAATTGCGTTCTATTTTTGGTGCTGGTTCCGGTGATCCCTTCATCAGCGTAAATATCCGCCATTTCCCATTCCAAGTTGTTTTGAATGTATTGGGTATAATGATTTACCTGATTGGAATAGCTTTCCTTTTGCTCCTCGGAATCCGTACTGACCCGACAATAGGCAGCGACTTTCTTCTTTTGAATAAATTGAATTCCCTCTACGATGTCCATCGTTTTAATCGGAACGACGACGACTTTTTTTGCGGTTGCGGCCTGTGCCATAGTTGTTTCTCCCTTCGATATCTTCTGTATACGGTCACATGTTATAATGCTTGTGGCACATCATCAAGTCCATTTCTGCCCATGTTATAGCTACTTAAAAGACTTTTTATTAAGCTCATTGATCGCTATAAACTCTTCTTCTGTAATTACATTTTGTGATCTCAATTGCTTCAATAGGCTTAGACTAAGTAGATAATCAATAGATTTTCGTTGCATATGTATGTGCTCCTTTAAAATAAAAATGGCTCACCTTTTGGGCAAGCCAAAGCTTAGAATAAATTCTTAAGGCTAATGTTCTTTTCTGCGATAATGCTAGGATCGCTTACTAAGGTGGCAGTCAGTACAAGGGCTTTATTGTTCGCCCCACTACTGCTTCCTGCTTTTATGGTTACACTATTTCCTGTACTCGCTGTCAGGCTCCCCATGATAGGAGTTGAATCATCTTGATTTCGTAGGCTCCACTGTACCGACTGGTCAAACACATCCGTTCCAAGATCATAGATATTGCTGACGTATGAGGCACTCTGGCCTGTTTTTAGAAATGGATTGCCAATAATGGCTATCGAATAAAAATGTGTTCCTGTTTCGGCAACTCTTATTTCAATGGTACTCCATACTGTTGGGTGATACGTTAATTTCGCAGTAATACTCGCTTGTCCCAAAGAGATGCCCATAACCTGACCTTGTTGGTCTACGTTAATTACACTCGGATCACTGGATGTATAGGTGATCGCCGGATTGGCTATCTCATTCCCATTATCCGTAGCGGTCACATTCAATGATAACGTTTCGTTGAGCAGCACATGAGCTATCGTTCCCTGATGTATATGTAATGCGTATGTATGAGCAATTTCGTACTTCCATCTGTCCGCGATATTATTTTCCACGTCATCATAAGCTGTATTCATGCTATCCAATGTGCAGCTTAACTGGATGATACCTTTTAAAGTCCAATTGATACCCTTGACTTTAAACGGTTGATGCGTATTATAAAATCGCTGGTTCAACGCGATGTCTCTTGTATCGGCATTGTCCTGCAAAAATATGTTAATACTACCATCAGGTATTGAAATGACATTGCCTACATCAATCGAAAAGCTTTTACCCTCCACAATGGCATCAAACCATTTCACATTGCCATTCCAGTTAAAAGCGATAGCGTAATTGCATTTCCTCATCCTTCCCCGATATGATTGATCATTTTGGTCAATTTCGCTTGTTATCAAATAGCGTTCATTTTGGTAATCAACTAAATCACCAGTATATATCGGAGTTGCTGCACGTACTATTTTTTCATCTGTTGCTTGTATCTTATCGACTGCCTCTCGAATGATAACATTTTGCAGCACTCCGTTTAAATGGATAGGTTGACCCTTCTCCCGAAGGAAGAAGTCCAGCATCAAGTTTATACTTCGTGTCATCACTACTCCCTCCTATTTAAAATCGGTCTTACAACGATACAGATATAGCTCCATATGGTCGCTCCATTCCTTCAAATCCACGATGATGTAAATTTGATTATCCATTCTTATGTACCGGCATAGTTCCAGCTCGGAGTGCTGATCGCAGAAGGCCCTATGCGTAACTTCCAGCGAGATATCATCCTCAAACGAATAATTTTTTATGTATGGCTGAACATCAGCATAAATCGTTTGTATAGCCGTCAAATTCATAGGATCTAAAATCTCAAGTTTTGTATCGTTGAACATGGCTAATACCCCACTTTGATTCTTGGCAGAGGAAGAGCCAGTCGAATGCTTTGTGGGATACCTGGTTCATAACTGGCTGAGCGTTCGCCTTCTTGCTTTTGCATGAGTCCTACCGAATCTTTATTTTTGTAGAGGTACATGGCATAATCGATAACCACTTCATCATAGGCCACCAGAAGACTGTCAACGTTACAATAACCGATGATGTTGTTTCTAGCTTTGTTCAAATAATGTGTATAGATATCGTCCTTGGATACATCCGCTAAATCCACGCCTAACAACCGTTTCAACAACTCCACTTGCTCATCCATTAAGTTGGCTCCTTATCGTTACGCTTCGTATTCTTCACCTCAGGCGTTTTCGGTACTTCTTTTTTCGGTTCGTCCACCTGCTCATAAATTGCATTTGCCCGTAACCGCTGAATCAACTCCTGATCTACTACTTCCCATATACATCCTGTTTCTGTATTCAAAAACCACATATTTTGGACCTCCTAAAATTAAAATAAGGGCATCCAAAGTGGACACCCCCAATATGTTTATTCTATTATAATGATCTCTGATTTAGGACTTGTTAACGGTCAATACAGCAATGGCTTCAGGTTTGATACACTTTGCACCATAAACTTGTAATCCTTTGATCGCATCGGAGAATTGCTTCTCTGGTCTATAGGCTTCAACGGAGTCCACTTGACCAGCAAATGAGATGGCACTCTTATGCCCAGCAATGATTTTATACTTTGCTCCTGTCGTGTTCGGCACATTATTCGATTTGTAGACCGACATATTATCGATACTACCCACAAATCCTGTCCGCATAACATTAGCATCTTTAGTATATCGAGGATCTTTGACGAGCAGTCCATAAAAGAAAGCAGGAACAACGACAAAGCGATCCCCTTCAGGTACATCATTTTCATCTAAGATGACTCCCAAATCCACAAGCAAATCATAAGCTGTAGCTGAAGACGGAACAATAGGCGTTGTATCGTTTCCGATTGTATTTTCTGCTTTTACTTCTGTATAAAATCCTGCTATGTACTGATCCACTACATTTGCCAAACCATAGGATGCTTCTACAATCCCTCCACTTAGCAAATCCACATTGGCTTGAGCCGCATCCACATCATCGACGGTAAAATTATAAAACTTAGCTTGATCGATAATCAGATTTGTTTGAGAGGAATCCAACTCCTGTGGATTGCCGATTCCTGCTGCCTTATCATAGGTTCCAATCGTTACTGCGCCAATTGAGTTAATCTTGACTGTTGATCCTTGGCCTTTAATTTCACCTTCGTAATCGGTATTCACGATATTCCCATAAACCAGATTCTTCTTGAAACTTTCATTTAAACGGGCACTCCAAATTGTAGGAATAAAATTTTGTACTGACATAGGTATTCACCATATCCTTTTCGTTTTTATTTGTTTTGTAATACTTGTTTGACTTGATCCCAATGCTGATTGATCTCGTTTGGCGACATGCCTTTAATCGCTTCTAATGTAAATGTGCTACTCGTTGAACTAGCCGGAGGGGTGTAGCCTTCCCCTTTAAGCCGTTGTTCGACTTGCTGTTGTATAGCCAATTGCAGCGATTGTTCTAACATAGCCAAATTCGCTGTCGTAGCTTCTTCATCCGCACCAATAAAAAAATCCACTAACGGAAGTGGAAGTTTCTTTTCACTGGCTATTTTGATGGCTTGACTCGTTAATCGTTCACGTTGCTTCTCCAGCTTCATATTTTCAACTTCAGCACGTAGCTTTTCGACCTCGATATCTTTCTCATCCTTCGTCGGGAATCGCTTCTTGATTTCAGCGTCCACCACACTTTCCAGATGATTGGCCTTCCATGTTTCCAACGACTTGGTGGATCGTTTGTCTATCGTGCTATCGAACCAACTTTTCGCATCCTTGTTGGACTGAATAAATTGCTCTATCCCCTCTACGCTATACGGATTCAAATCCTGAAGATATGTCCGCCATTCCTCATTTGTTTGGTTTTCCTCAATCAACTGCTTCACTTGTTCCAATTTCATTTTTGTTAATCTCCTCTATTGCCCATCCGACACCACTGAACCGAACACGCATATTTTTATTTGATTGGACAGTTTAACGTCATGCTCAGGACAATGATGTTACGCATTAGAAATGGAAAAAACGAGGAAGAGGTACAAACATACCGACTCCTCACTTTTGGCTATTTTTCACCCTAGATATATATAGCCTCTCAGCACTCTAAAGCGTAACATTGAGCCTATTTGTTTCAATTAATCGTTGCTGTTCCGCATAAAATTTATTCAACTCCAGTTTTGGATTCTCCACGAAAGGGAGAAGTGTTAGCAACGTTTCCTGAGATACCACTTGCTGCAATTTGACGATCACATCGGCCATTCCTACCAAGTCTGTTGGCAAGTTTCTTGTGAATTTTACAGCGATATCCCGGAAATCATATTGCACGCCCTCTTTAATGTGCAGAAAGGTAAAGAAGTTACGCAGACGTTGCTTGATTGCCTTTTCCATTAACGCTTCCCGCATCGCCACACGATTCTCCAGATTGAGCAGCTTATTTCTGAGAGCAAGGGAGGATGTATTACTTGCCCAATTTTCATTAAAATTGACCTGATCCATCATGTCGAAAATTTTGCGCTCGATGTTGTCCAGTTCGTTTTTCACAAAGGAGTCGTTGATCTCTTTCGTCAGCCAGCTTACCTTTCCGTTCGCAGGGACTTGTATGATCCCCATCTTTTTCATGTTGAGCAAATCCTCTGCTTCCAACTTGGCATTTTCAATGACCAGATAAGCATTGCGATGGTCTGCAATTTCGTTGACCAAATCTGAGTTCAGGGCATTGTAAGCATCAAATAAAGAAATCACATCTTGGAAGCCGCTTTTCTTCTCCGTATTTGCCGGACAAGAGATAAGAGGAGCTCTTCCAAAGATGTGATTGTGTTTGCCGAGATATTTTAGCTCTGGAGATTTACTGTTGTAATTGTCGCTGCTGATCATTTCGTAATGTAAAATTTCATTATCAGTGTACACGTCCAAATATACTTGCTCATCGAATCGACGGGTAAATTTATGTAAGCCAAGTAATACATTTCGTTCTGCCGTTCCATCTTCCAACACATACGCATTAAGCGGAGATAATACCGCTGCTGAGAACTGTCCTTCTGAATCGAGATAATTCAACTCGAAGCTCTCCCCGTAGATTTCACTCTGCTTCCGAAGATTGATGTTATGCTCCTTATCCCAATGGCTCATGTTCAAGTCAATTTTGTGGATGACATCATCATTGTCTGACTTCGATACATAGTTAACTGGCTTTCCGAGCAGATAACCGACTTCGTTATCCACGAACTTGCGTGGGAAGTTGAAAATGAGCTTTCGGTTGCTTCTGCTCTCCTGCATGGCATAGTCTTTCAAGATTGAATGCTGAGCATTGTAATAGTCGAAATACTTCTGTTTGGTTATTGCGGCTTGATTGAGTTCGTTCAAACATTCTTGAATAATTGATTCGGTTATTTGCATTGCATCGCATCCTTTCAAATGGACAAAAAAATACCCTTACCTCTCTGGTAAGGGCTCAAATATTATTTTGGGTGAAGCGTCTATGTATCTTGTTCAACGTAAGCAATGAATTTATCTAATCCTTCTTGTAGTGTTAATAACTCTCCAAATAAAAATGTTATCCGAGAAAGTGGGTGGTTATTCCCGCGTTCAAGAAACTGAATTGTTTCAAGAGTATCTTGAGAAGGTGTTCCTCCATTTAGTCTAATTTCTTGTATCTCAATAAAATATTTCTGTAAGAAATTAAACATAATTGCTATCAACCAGGTAATATAGTGCTGTAAAAAATAAATGTGAGACCCTCTTTTATCCATAAAAATTTCGGGTAAAATTATATTATCCTCTAATGTGCCAGCATCATAAATTTGAAATGATAATTGTGGGTCTTTACCAAATTGAAAAATATGGCATCTTAATCCTTCATGAGCTAATTTGTTGCGAATACTTTTAAGTTGTAAAAATTCATCACTGTTATAAATTGTGGTTTCTATTTTCTTTCTATCTATGTTTATACTTTTGATCAAGTGCTTATCAATAATATCAAAAACAATACGGTATCTCATCAAGAAATATTCGACTTCACTTTTGATCAATTGATGATATAGTTGCTCATTCTCCAAAAACTCATTGAATAACTTGAATAATTTAAAGTAGATGAATAATGTATTTCGGATTTCCTTCTCTATAGATTTATCCGCTCCATTTTCTACAAGATCATCATTCTCACTTAAATCTACAACAAAGTTCAAAGGAAAAGCAAACCTAAATAATTCATTAGAAGAAATAATGAAACTCTTTGCCCTATTTGCTTCATCAATATAGAATTTACTCATTCAGCTGCCTCCTGCAATTGTGACTAAATAACTTTCGTACACATACTGATTAACTGATTCAAAACAACAAATTGCGATCATAAAACTTCAGACTCTTCACTGACTGAATCAATTGCACAGCCCCATATAAACTATCCGGTGCATCGTCAAACTTGCAGTTTCGGTTGTAATCTCTTACCTGATTATTATACCTAATATTGGAAGAGCTGAACAGAATGTGTCCCTTTTTCACATCTGGCTCTAAACTGATAATTCGCTCATGCTTCTGCCCCTTGGAATTTACACTATCAACTGGCGTGAAAATCTTTGCCTTCCACAATGCTTCCTCGAACTTTTGCTTCATATAACTCTGAGCCTGATTGACTTCAAATCCAATCTTATCAATAGGGTAGGTGGTCAACTTTTCGATTGCCACTTGAAACAAGTTATCCGGCAAAAGTTTATACACGTTGCCATCAATCACATAAATCTGTTTCGTCTTCCGATGTTGCCCAATGATTGAGATGGCAGAGTAGTCGTTCTTTTTACCGGCTTTGATCGCTGGATCAATATACATGGCGATTTCCATTTCTTCAAATTCAGGCAACCTGTCCCAATACATGATATTCTGGAAAATGTACTCGTCGGTTGAACGGGGATCATTTTGTAATTCCTTATAAAATGACTTTTCACCCATCGCTTGCTTCTTGCACATCAAATAATAATAATCCAGATATTCGCTCCATAATATTACCGTACCCTCAAGCATCTCATCTTTATTGGACATAAAAAAAGACAGAGCCGAATTGACCCTGTCCTCGTCTTGAAGGTTGTTGTATAGTCGTTCCCATTCAGACCACAAATCATCTCGTTCGGAAAATTGAATGACTGCCGATTTCCTTATACTTCTAACTCCAGGTATTTTCCCTTTGAGCAAATCAGCCATCAGATCTTCTTCATTTAGAATAGTGCCGCAGATTAGGATGTTGGTATCCCTTGTACCAATGGGAAGGATGACATCGGTGAATGTATTCTTGATCTGATCTCGCTTAGCTTCTGATCGTGCCGTATCTTCCTTTAGCAGGTCGTCCATAAGAACCAGCGTTGGCCTGTGATGCTTATAATGGATACCCCGAAGAGAACCATCTATTCCACGAATCATAATGCAGGAATCGAGTCCACTTCTACTCCGTAGCCATATTTCATTGTTATTCCAGCGATTCCCCTTACGGATACCAAAATCCTCAATCAGCATTGTATTCGTCTCAAGTTCATCTTTGATCATATCAAGGAAGGGAAGAGCGATCTGCTCTGTTGCCGATATGATTAGTGTAAACTGGGATTGATCATAAAGCGTGGCATATAGCGGGAATAAAAAAGAACTGATTGTGCTTTTACCATGCTCCCTGGGGAGTCCGAAAGCCGTAATCAGTCCTATATTAGCAAGCATATGTTTTAATTCTGCAAATAGCTCTTTGTGAAACCTTCCGAACTCTCGATCAAAATATTTAGGGAAATAACATAGGGCAAAAAACTCAATGTCCATTTCACCGATTAGTTTACGAAGCTCGGAGAAGGAGAAGGTTTCGATCAGTTGTTTTATTTTGGGTGGTTTAAAATGCTTCTCCATATACTGTTTAAGCAGCTCAGCTTGACGCTCAGCTTCTTGCTTTATCGTTTCAATTGGTATATCCCCTTTCTCATATTTACCGTAAAATAATCACAAAAATTTCTGCAACCTTTGCTGGCGGCTTCGTTTATCTACATAGAAGCCCCCCTCTATCCACGACAAAAAGAGTGGCTCCTCACCACTCGATATTTGCTAAGGCTTCAGCCATATCCTGCTGCGTTGTTAGTGTATAGATATTGGTTGTCGCTACGTGATCATGTCCAAGGATTTGCTGGATGGTCGTCAAAGGAGTCGTTTTTACCAGCTTATAGCCAAGTGTATGTCTCAGCATATGTGGTGTAACCTTTACATTGATCCGATTGCCGTATTTGTTCAGAATCAGGTTGACCGCATTCCGTTCTAAAGCTCCACGCTGCCCAATACATAGATACTCTGATTCCACTTGTGGCCTGACTTCAAGATATCGGGTAATGGCTTTTCGCACATCCTTATTCAATGGTATTGTGCGAAAGGAGTTCCCCTTACCGAGTACCTTCAATATTCCTTTGCGTTCACTTATCTCAATATCCTTCAGCTTGATACCAACCAATTCGCTTACCCGTATCCCCGTTCCCAGTAACAATTCGATCATACAGATATGCATTCTATTGCCCGTACGATGAATTTCATTACGTAGCTTCCACAAATCTGTATCCTCAAGCCCTTTATACTGGCGGACATCCTTGTTCCTGATAGCTTCGATATGTATTTCTTCCTTTATATAGCCTTGCTGGTGCATCCACTGTGCAAATACGTTGACGCTGGCGATCTTTCGGTTGATGGTTAGTATCGCTTGGTTGGTGCTTTGCAGAACCTTTTTGTATTCCACGCCATCCAGTTCAATCCACTTGTCCAGTCCATACTCCGTCTTGCCCCGATACCAAGCCATAAACTGAAGTACGTCCCGTATGTAGCAAGATACTGTATTCTCGCTTCGATCCTTACTGCGTAAGTGCGCCTCAAACCCCTGTAAATAGTCCACTTTACCCCCACCCTTCGCTTGTGTGTCACATCATACCGTTGGTGGGGGAGACAGTCAACTCAATACATAACTTATCTTATGCAGTCTAAACGGCCTATTTTGGGGCATTATTAGGGCTGAAACTGGCGTTTATCTATCGAATTACTGACGACATAACCTTATGCATCTGACTCCTCGAAGCCTTCCTCAGCATGGCTGGATTCCTCTATGGCTTCATATTCAGCTTCAATTACATCTGCCTCAATCATATCAAGGAATAGCTGTTTCCGTTCCAACTCAGCGGCCTTCGTATCAATGATCAGCTCACGGCGGTCGTTCCATTCATTGGGCGCACGATTCTTCAAGTAGAAGCTTATCGCTGTCGGGTTCGGGGGTTGATGCCGTTTGACCTTCTCAATTCGAGTTTTCTTTTTTCCATTTTTATCTTCTTCCACAATTGTTTTGATTTCTTCATAATCATATCCCATTGCTAATTTAAAAAGTGAACTTTCCACGCGATTTATAGCAACGGATTTGCTCCAATTAATAAGCTCGTTGAAGGTTGGGTACTTCTTTGCATACTCATACCAAGTGGCAGGATGGATGCCGAGTTTTTCAGCCATTTGTTCATTTGTTAATCCCTCTCGACACCAGTCTCGAATCTCGTTAAGCCTTGGTACGATATGGGTTTCATATTTTGATGGACGTTCCATTAACTTTGTGAATTTAGGATGTATTTTCACATACTCGTACAACGTGGTAATATGTATTTCTAATCGCACTGCGATCTCATCATCAGTTACGGCATCCTTAATCCATTGCCTAATTTCATCAAAACGTGGTTCCACATTTAATTCATACTTAGTTGGCTTCTTTGGTTTGTTTTCCTTAGCCATTCACCTCACCTCCGTTCAATTGATATCCAACTCTAGTTTTTCGTATATCCTGTTTTTATTTGCTATAATATCTAAATATAAGGAGCTGATTAAACCGTGGCTAAAAAGAAAGTGGAGGGCGTTTGTCACATCTGCGGTGAATTTGGAGTGCTCACCTTTGAACATATCCCTCCTGAAGCAGCATTCAATGATCGAAGGGTTCGCAAACCCGAATTCAAAGACTATGTTGACAAAGGACCTGATTATTTTCCACCTCAAGCTAGAATTGAACAAAGAGGGGCCGGGGACTATACCCTATGTGGCTACTGTAATAACTCGACTGGATCTTGGTATGTTCCCTCATATGTTGACATGGTTTACCAAGCTGCGAATTTACTTCATACAGGAAAAGGGGTTTTATCCCTTTATTATCCATTCAGAGTTTTTCCGCTTCGTTTCATTAAACAAGTAATTGCTATGTTTTGTTCAGCAAATAATCCAGGTTTTATCGGGAAAAATCCCGAATTAAGAAAGTTTCTTCTGAATAAGGAAACAATGTACATTGATCCAAGAATCAATATCTACGCTTATTTGACCACTTCAACCTTATCGAGACAAAGTGGTATAACGTCTGCTATAACCGATGGTAGAATTAAACTGTTTAGTGAGATTTCTTTCGCACCATTTGGTTTCATTATGACTCTAGACTCATTTCCACCTGATGATAGACTTGTAGATATTAGCTACTTTGCAAGATACGAGTTTAACTATTTCGATATTTTCTACTTAAAGCTTCCGATACTACCAGTTAATTATTATATGCCTGGCGATTTTAGAACCCGAGATGAAATAATGAATGCATATAAAGAAAACACAGCACAATTTGGGGAGCTCGTATAAGGGGGGGAGTTAATCATCAGTTACCCCCTTATCGACTGAGTTCACCATTACATGTATCACCTTAGGTCAGCATATTACCAACTCATCAACCACTTCTTGATAGCTATACTTCTTCCCATTCCTAATCAACCACACCCCACTGTCTGCCCCCACGTAGGCTATATACCGATTCACAATTACATCTATGTACTTCTCATCTAACTCCATCATATAGCAAACACGTTCCGTCTCCTCGCAAGCTATCAGGGTTGATCCGCTGCCACCAAATGAATCGAGTACGATATCACCAAGCTTGCTCGAATTTTTAATTGGGTAGCTAATTAAGGGAATCGGCTTCATCGTGGGATGATATTCATTCCGGAAGGGACGATCAAATTGCCATAAGGTTGTTTGCTTACGATCACTGTTCCAATAGTGTCCACCTGTCGGTTTCCAACCATATAATACGGGTTCGTGCATCCAGTGATAATCTTGTCTCCCCATTACCATCGCTTGCTTAGCCCATATGCAACACTGAGCCAGTTTGAATCCAGCTTCGATAAATGCCTTCCTAAAATTCAAACCTTCACTATCGGCGTGGAACACATAAATACTTGCTCCGTCATCAGCTACTTCATACATTCTTGTATAAGCAGCCAACAGAAACTCATAAAATTGACCATCGTCCATTTTGTCATTTTGAATTGTTAAAGCATCTTTCGTTTTGCCAGTGTAATCTACGTTATATGGCGGATCAGTCACAATAAGCCGAGCCTTCTTACCCTCCATCAATGTTGTAATATCCTGCGGATTAGTCGAGTCACCGCAAATTAGCCTATGCTTCCCAAGTAGCCAAATGTCACCTTTACGAGTTATTGGATGTTCAGGTAATGCTTCTTCTACATTAAAATCATCTTCGTCTTGAGCTGTATCTTCATACAATGTATCCAGCAACTTTTCACACTCACTCATATCAAATCCAGTTAGAGAAAGATCATAATCAGCCAGTTTTAACTCTTCTAGTTCCTGCGCCAACAATTCAAAATTCCAATCTGCATACTCAGCCGTTTTGTTATCGGCTATTCTGAAAGCTTTGACCTGCTCAGGCGTTAAATCATCCACCAGTATTGTTGGGACTTCCTTCAGTCCAAGCTTCTTGGCTGCTAACAGCCGAGTATGTCCTGCTATGATTTCATGATTACTGTCAATCAGAATGGGATTCTTAAATCCATAATTCTGTATGCTTGCTGCTACATATTCTACAGCTTTCTCATTATTTCTAGCGTTTTTTATGTACGGAATTAAAACTTCTACGTTTACGAATTTGATTTCCAATCCACTTGATCCCCCTTTCACTCATAGTTACAATGCAGAATATGCTAATCCAAATACAGATTTCTACGGCTAATGCTTGTAACAATATAATCATCCTGATTTCTCCTCTCCAAATCAAAAAGGAACCCTGCCTCGTAGCTAGAGTTCCCGTGTATAATATGTACTTTTAATTTTTCAACATTGTGTCACGTGAATATACTTCAAACTAGTGAACCCCATTCTCCAATTCATATTGGTTTGATATTTTGCAAATAGTAGTCGGGATTCAACAAGATTATTCAATCTGTAAATTGAAATTATAAAACGTAAATGGGGTAACAAGAGAGCACTTCAAATATGACTCTGAATTGTGCAAATTTAAATTCTGAGTTCAAGTGCCTACCGCGCAACGATGGACCTGTTGCTTGCTTGTCCCCCCAATCCAAGGAAAACCATCTTGGATATGGAGGTACTCAACTGGAAACCTTCCTTTTAAAGAACAACACCAGCTACATAAGCCTTTTCCCTAAAGCTAAAATTATGAACTGACCCCAGTTTCCCCTATATATAGAGAAGTGGGGTCACGTCTATTTACGAACCAAATATCTGATATTCGTAATATTTGCTAATCGTTGAGATGTACTTGGTGTTTGAGCTATATCTGTCTTTTTGCTCATAAATAATATATCCGTATTGTGCAAAAACTTTATTGATCATCTCTTTCTTGTTTATCCAATTGTTGTTTTTGGACAGCCATTTCCTAAATTTCTCCCCAATACTATCTGCACCTTTTTGAATATTACTGACGGGCATCGGCAACTGATTAAAATAGGTAGAATTCTCCCAAATCCAATGATGTATTTCCTCAGCAAAGTTTCGGATGGTATCTCCCCGGCCATATAAGGATTCATCATTGACGTAGTGATAGATAAAGTTCATTTTTCCTTGCATATACCAACTGTTAATCTCCCAAAACATCGGTTGAACTACAGCTATGTCCTTTTCATTTTGGTTAAATGCAACATATATGTGGATAGGCGTATCTTCATTAATTTTTCTTAACGCTGTCCGATGCACAATTTGCAAAAACTCAGCATACAGTTCTCCTCGATACACCATCTCTAACTTTTCATCTTCAAACCAATTCCAATCATCTTCCTCGCTCATTTTTAGTGAAACCTTGTCTCCATAAAGCGATATTGCAATGATTTTATAGTAATCGGGATTCATTCGAGGCAGACTGGTTAAATACAACGCTGTCTTATCTTTAAGCTGATTTTTCCCTGTTGTATTCATTAAGTTAATAGGCCGAGTATGATCACTTGCTTTTTCTTCAAAGGAATCCTGCTGCTCTGTTCCAATAGCTCCTAATTTTTTGTAGATTGGAATGTCAAATTTCGTTGGCAATATGAATAAATCTAAATGCTTCTGCTTTAACTCAAGTATCCGTTCCGTAATTGCTTTTTGAGTAGTATGTCCCTTCTTCAAACGACTATTTTTTGAAGTGTTGATGAGATCTTGGCACATATTTAGCCGAGCGTAATGATTATAATTCTGAATGATCTTTGCTTTAAAACCTATATATTGTCTACTGTTCATTTTAGCAGTTCCATCTAGAACAAGTATGTTCAACTTCAGTTTGCCATAGTGGATACGTTCTGCAACTATAATTTTTCTACCTGTCAAACCATTTTGCTCATAGTCGTCAATTCTTCCAAATTTGGATCTCTTACACAACTTTTCAAAGTGAATCATTTTCTTGTACGCTTCAATTTTACTTTTGGATTCAGCATTAGCTTTTATATATTGAATGGCATTTAGAATACTTTTCATTTTGTCATCTTTGGTTTTCGTCATAAGAGCCGTTGTTACATCTGAGGTGTTTTCGACGAGTTGGTTTGCAATTAAATGAAGAATATACGTTTTTAAGACTTGAGCTTGAAAAGGCTGCATTTTTAGAACAAAGGACAACGTATTAAACCAATCTAATGCATTATCCCAACTGTCAATTCCAAAAATCGATGCGTTGACAAAGGAAGGTTTCTCATCAACGATCAATAATCGTTTTCGAGTGCATACATAATTGTGAGTATCAAGAGCATCGTAGCTACTAAACCCATTCATGCGATATTGTTTCCAACTCGTATACATTTGAGTATTTCCATATCCAAGAGCCAGATTATCGAGTCTACTATGAGTAATAATGACAATTTGATGATAACAAACATATTGTTCAATATCTTCTTTATTGGCAGCTCTCACACTGACAATACAATGCTCATCAAATTTCTTCAATTCATTGAACACTTCTTCAGCCATCCCATTCTCCCGAATGACTAATAGAACTGGGACCTTCTTCTTCAAATGAATTTCAGATACAAGCCACTTCAAGAAGCAAATTAATACGGTTGTTTTCCCATGCCCCATACTAGCGTTGCAGAGCCATTTTACAGCTGACTCAGGCTTTTCTACCCCCCGGTTATTATTTTTGAATTCTATATATTGACTAGACTGTTTTGTGTACTCGTTATATAAATCTAGAAATACGTCTGCAATATCCTGAAATGCTCCCTTATGTACATTTTGTTTATGTTCTTCTGTTAAATAATTATACATTTGCTCAATTTCACAATCCCGATTCACTGCCAGATCAGATTCACTCCTTATATTTTCGTATTCCTAATTTCCTCTAATGCCTGTTGAAATTCTTCATTAATAGCGTACAGCCAAAACTTTTGATGCTTATCAATCGTCAAAGCACGAGTAATGTAACGGATATTTTTATCCTGTAATTTCCGCATCATCTGACCATCATAACAATAAAAGTAGCTCATTCAGATTCACTCCTGTCATTGTTGAATTTCACCCATATAGCAGGTGTCACCCAAGCGCCCGTGTTAACAGGCGCATAGTATGACCTAAACAATGTGTCACGTGACACCATTTACTCCATGGCCTACAAGTCATCCAGTATGTCATCAGTTGAACTATTTATTGCTTTCGCAATATGATCCTAATTTTTGCTTATACAATTTGATTTCTTTCGTTAACGTCCAATTATTCCCCTCTACAGCATCGCTTTAATTTTTACATCTATTCAATTCGTCTTGAAAGCTATGTAAACTCCATTTTTCTTCGATGCTGATCTCAGAGTAAAATAGTTCATTTCGCAGCTCATCCCAAAATTTCCCAATCATCCACGGCCTGAATTTGGAATCAAAATCATCTTTATTTTTTTTCAAATCATAATCAACTGCAAAATCAATATCTTCTTCTGTAATGTTAGAGATATGAAGATGGTTGATAATACAATCCATTTGAGCGGTTAAAGCGAACCCTCTAATTTTAGAAACAACCATAGAGCCAAGTCCCTTATAATTCAAAATAGGCGAGATGATTAAACCGTAATGCCAATCATCCACCCAACTCTTGACTTCGTTTACGGTTAGTTTTTCTTTTTTTATGTCATGCTTCTCCCAAAACGAACTATGAAATTTCAATTGATAATTTTCAAAATGACTTTCTTCTCTCTTTGAACCGTCTTCATGAAGGACTTTTAAGGTCGGTTTGTTTTTTAGCAATCTGTTCAAAAACGATTCCATTTTCAATAATTGCTTGGCATGACCGTCCGAAATATATCCTTCTGCAATCCAATCATGAATAAAAGGTAATAGTTTCAATAGTCTTAAACGGCTTGTAACAAAAGCTCTGTTTTTGCTCACTTTTTTAGCAATTTGGTCATGCGTGTATCCTCTTTGTACATACTCATAAAAGGCATGAGCTTCTTCAATAGGAGTCATTTGTTCCCGTTGGATATTTTCAATGACAGATAGATGAAAAACTTCTTCATCGCTCAATTCCTTTACTTTCACTGCAATCGTACCTAGTCCAGCTATTTGACTTGCACGATTTCTACGCTCACCTTGAACAATTTCATATTTGTCTCCGTGCGGTCTGACTAATATAGCCTCCTGTAATCCATCATTTAAAATAGATTTAGACAGCTCATTCAGTGATTCCTCATTAAAATATTTGCGTGGCTGATTCGGATTGGTCAAAATATCGCTCAATTTTAGAGTTAAATTCAAATTCATTTCTCCCTTTTTTATATATAATATGGATACAGAAACTTATCACGTGTCACCCGAGCGCAAGCGTTAGCGAGCGCACAATATGACAGTCAATAACCAGTAAACTAAGCAATATTTACGACAGCCGCAAAACTGGACTTATATACTTCATCCACTTTTACAAACTCGATTACCGCACCATCATAATCGAATAACGATACCTTCTCTTCCTGATTGATAATCTGATTTCTTGGCACACAACATTTGATTTCACCGTTCGAATCAACAATATTGACGAAACGATTATCGACTACTTGAATCGTAAATTTTCTTCCGACCACTTCATCAGCAACCGATTGGGATTCTTCTTTTGATTTTTTCAGGGTGCTGATCCCCAGCTTATACGACTGCAGCGGTTTTCTTGTGCTGCTTCCGCCCAATAAGGCAGGAGTGTTGCTAACCTCTACATCGGACTCCCTCTTCACTTCATGCCAAACGAAATATTGACCCATAATTTCAATCAAGCAGTAGTTTCCATCTGGCGCATTAAATTCAAACGTTACATCACCAATGCTCGCTCTACCTTCTTGAACGGTGATCTGATTGTCATCTATAATTCGATTGGTAAGCCGGTTCAATCTATGTACTTCCTTCTTCATGACCTTTTCATTCTTCTTTAAATTCTCCAGCAGTCCATCAATGAACAACCATGCGAAGGAGTGAGTGCCAAATTTATAATACGCAATCTCAACGGCAACACTCGCGAGTATGGATGGATAAGGACAAATCGCTTCACATTTGGCCTTAAATTTTGCCTTCATCTCTGCATATTCTGCGCTGATGGATTTCCGAGTATCATTATCCCGCTCCCATTTTTTCTTTTCATTGAATTGCTTCCGGCGATAATCGATACGGTTTTTCTCCGCATTGTAATCTGTATAAAGTGGTTCAATCAGATCCACGTATTCCATAAACTTGCTCTGGCTCACTTTGCTGAAATCCTGCAACAGTTGCTTGGTGCTTTCGATGCCAAGTATCGTCCGATCCAGTTTCCCATCTTTTTCATTAAAAGTTTTCTTGATGTATTTCTCTGCCTTTACACAGAACTGACTGAATGGGGTTTTCGTTGTAAGCTGATATTCCTTTTCTGTTCCGCCATTGATGAAGCGAAAAAAATAAGGCATCTTATAAGCAAAACGATCCAGCACATAGGGAATCTCAACATCGCGACCATTCTTCGTTGCATCGATAATTTGACCTTGAAGGAATTTCAGGCATGCATTCTCCAGCACACGCGATTGAAGGCTTCCTTCCTCCAGAGCGAGATTTTGAAAATAGCTGTTCACATTGGTACATCTGCCAGTCAGGTTATGTAGGCTCTTGAGTTCCATATCTACGATGCTATTAATGTTATTTGGTACAGGGTCAGCTACTTTTTTATCATCTTCATTAATAATCGTCGGAGCATCAATGACTGCCGCGAGAATGGTAGGGTCACTCGTGCAAAGAGCCGTGTCACCATCCACATCTGCTCCTCCAAGTCTCATCAGATTCAGATCATGACAGTTCAGCACAATCACGTTGTCCAAATGACGCATATATCGGTTATGTACTTGTACAAAATCCAGCTTGGCAACTTCATTAAATATGGTTAGTGGTGAGCGAAACAACGCATGCATTCCCTGTTTCCGATTCATAAAAGCCTGGTTCTTCTTCAACACACCTGTTACTGCATTTCCAGCGGCATGCTCCATAAAAGCTATTGGATCATCGGTTAGATAAAAGTAGCTGCCACGAATCGGGATGCGACCTTTCAACATATCCTGTACTTTCAGCATGGCTTGCTTTACGATAAATTTGCGAACATTACCGTCATACAGCATAAGTTCGTTGATGTCGATTGCCTTGATGATCTCACTCACAAATTTCTTTTTCTGCTGCTGATCCTCTTCATTCTCTGCTTCGCTCTCATCAGACTGATCTTCATCTGTCGTATCATCTTCTTGGACGAGCATGTTCAGGAACGCCTTCGTATATGCGATATCCAGAAGCCACTTACCGGAGGAATCGTCTTTTTATGGTGCTACAAGATGTCAAGACAGAGATTTGAATATATTTAAGGTGTGAAAAAAAGTGCAAAGTGAAAAGTAGAGCTGTTGTAGGTGGAGGACAAGGCCCAAGCGAAGGCGCGGGAGGGGAACAAAGTTCCCTTCACCTTATTCCTATGTGGATGAAAGCATGACCTCCTGGTTATACACAGCAGCCGGCGTATGGTTTTGCAGGGACTGATGAGGCAGGTAGTGATTATGCAAATGGATATATCCTCCTACACCCTGCCGGGTCTCTCTTGGACTGCCATACTCGTTGATGTAAATTTCGTTGTACTTTAGGCTGCGCCAAAAGCGCTCAATGACAATATTGTCTGTCGCTCGGCCCTTCCCGTCCATGCTGATCCGAATCTCCTTTTCCTTGAGCAGATCAATGTACTTGGGACTGGTGAAGTGGCTGCCCTGGTCGCTGTTCACGATGGACGGAACACGACGGGCCAAGGCGCGTTTCATGGTTTCCAGGACAAAGTCAATTTCCAGACTTTGATCCAGTTGCCAGTCCACAATGAAGCGCGAATACCAGTCCATGACGGCATACAGATACATCCAGCCCTGTTTCATGCGGATATAGGTAATATCGACACTCCAGACCTGATCCGGCGCTGTAATCGGCAGCTTACGCAGCAGGTACGGGTAGATCCGGTGCTGTAGGTCTCGCTTACTCAGGTTAGGACCGGGGAAGATCGCCATGATCCCCATTTCCCGCATATACCGCCGTACGGTGTTGGGATGAATAGCATCCCCTTCCCGGTTCATGATGGCCGCAATCGTCCGGTAACCCATAAACGAATGGCGGGTGTAAAGCTCGTCAATCCGGTGCTTGAGGCGAATTTCCTCCGGGGAGGGAGGGACCGGCTTGTAATACAGGCTGGAACGATTCAGGCTGAGCAAGTCCGCCTGCGTTTGAATGGAAAGTTCAGCGTTCCCATACTCGACGAGGAGCAACCGTTCGGCACGGCTGAGATTATCGGCCAGATTTTTTTTTGAGCCACGACAATTGGGTGGTCAGTTTACCCACTTCGGCGTAGAGGTCTTCGATCTGCTGCTCGTATTCTTTTTTCATCTTCGTGATCCCTTTCCGGTCGTCTACAAAGAGCTGAGCCAGATTTTGAGTCGCTTCATTCTTCCAGCGATTTAACACATTGGGATGGATTCCTTCTTCCGAAGCCAGCTGCGAAATGGACTTTTCTTCTCTTAGAATCTCCAGTACAATTCGTGCTTTTTCTTCCGGCGTGAATGTTCGTCTTGATGTTGGCACAACTAAGAATCTCCTTTTTTGCTGTCTAGATTCTATGTAGCATTATATTTTTACCATGTAATATTCGCTTGAGTACATCCAATATGGGACTTGCCAATTTATATAAATCATCCAGCGTAAGATTCAGCGCATGAATATATTGATACGTCAGCGGTGTATATGGATTGATCTGATAGGATGGCTTGGCATAATTGGCGATCCAAAAATGAGTGTGATGATGGTGGGTCAGAAGTTTCTCATATTCGGCTATATTTTCAAATATGCATTCCGGCTTTTCTTGCCCTTCAATGTACCGATGCCATGCTTTGAAGCAGGATTTTGTGATTATGAGATCAATGGGACGACCTTCTTCATCAATAAGCGGTTTTGGCTGATTAAATATATCGATCATTTCAGTTATGTGATGTTCTTTAAACCATTTATGTATGTCAAAACGAATAAAGTTACCTTTTATGTATGGCAAGCGTCCTTGAACAGCATTAACTGGATGTTTGAGTTCCAAGTGCTGCTGAATGATCTCAGCAAACTCAAAGCTCATCAGTCCCTGTCCATCGAAAAACTGGACATCTTTGTTTTTATATTTCGGGTATTCGACTCGCTTCAGGCCAATGGACTCTTGGCTAATCGGGATCACCGGAATTTCTTCTGTTTGTTCAATGAAATAGCAAGGATATAATTTCCCGCTATATTCCGCAGAACGCACTGGCAAAGCAATCTGATCTAGTTCTACGCGGCGACCCTCTTTATCCCAACCATTGAACGTCTTATAGATTGATTGGTCGGGAACATGCTTAAGCTCACCTTTAGCCTCGATATATTTAACAGGAACCGACTTTAACTGTTTTAACTTTTCAGCAGATGGCTTGAGTTCTTTCTTCGCCTTGAAGTATGCACTCTGCTTTCTCTTTTCGGCTTGAACCAGATTCTGTGCTTCAGAATCCAATCCGCATTCTTCAATTTTCCAAACGTCCTCTATGATTTCATCTTTCTTATAATCCGGAATGACAACAATGCGTGGGATAAACGGAATTGGGATTGCTGTAGAACGACTGACCCCAAGGGCAGCTTCCCACTTGTTGATGTTGGTTAGGTTAGGATACTTGCCTAACGTGATGCGATTGTAAAGTGAATCGTAAAGTGTTTTACGAATAAATTCAGTTCGCTGCGTTCGCCCCATCGCAGGACTTTTTATAGAGCGGATATACCGTTCACCTTGATAATAAATACCCTCACAGAGCATGCGTTCGAATAGGTTAAACTGGGCTGGATCATCTTCAGCGATATTGTCTGCCTTTAGCATAAAGATGGCATCTGTGAAATCGGCAATTTGATCAATTTCAGCAACCACTTGTTTGAGATGATGCAGATACATGCTGTCGGATACGGTGATGGTTCTTTGCGTGGCTTCTGGAGCGAGGAGTTGACCAGAGCTTTCTGTAATCTCATGGAATTGGAACAGTTTGATTTTATGCTGATTGCGTTTTTGATTTTTGGACAAACTTTAGCCTCCTGATTAGTTATTAGATTTATCAATTCTTAGATTAGGATCGACCCGATCAAACGGTTCTTCATTTTCTTCGATTTCCGGTGCTTCGGTTTCAATCACTTCATATCTTCGGAGCAGATGAAATAATTCCACATCAAATTTATCATTTTCCCCAAAAGCAAAAAGTTTTCCCCCATTTAAGAATTGCAACAATGTGTTAAGTACATCAATTTTTACATGGATTTTTTTTCTGCGTTCGGCTTCTTCGTCGGTTATTTCCTCATGATCTTCAATTCCCTCACCTCCTTCATCTTCTTCAAGCAAATCAGCAAGGTGTCTGACTACATGGAAATGATTTTTTGAGCGTTGAAATTGAAATTCCAAATTGAAATCATACTCAAGAATTTTTCTCAGTCTTTCGTTCAATTTTTCATACTCAAGTTCTTCATATTTATATCTCAAGTCACCTTCATGTGGATCAAACCAACTATACACTTCTAGTTGATTGCCATCTTCGTCAATAATCGTTTCAGGTATCTGTTCAGAGTCCCTCTTTGATGCTCTTTTGAGATAGTTAATTTCAATCTCGATCTTTTCGACTTGTGTTAACTCTTTCTTCTTAAAGTACTCTTCATCAATCTTGAACAATTTAGATAGTAATGGAAGCTTATTCTTTGGGATCGGCCTTCTACCGCTTGCCCAATCTGCAACTGTGGAAGTAGTTAAATTTAGCCTTTTTGCAATATCTGTGTACGTTGCATTAAATGCCTTAGCAATAAATTCAAACCCGTTCACAAGAACCTCCGTTCGCACGAATATACGTCTTTTATTTCTGAAGCAATCATATCATATGGATAATAATGGAGTCAATAGTTAACGCCGTAATTTACGTCACATTATCAAATGGATATTTAAGCATAGAAAAAAAGCCGGTAATCTGTAATCACAGACACCAGCTTATTCTCCTTGATGAACTCTTATAGTTGCTTTTTATCAAACTCCCCTGAGCTCTTCCAAACTTTCATTATTTCCATCTTACTGGGAGTTTATACAAACCATTTTACTGCACTTTAGACCCAAATTTTTCATGGTTATTTTTCCCTTGAATGAGTTAAGTAGTCAAACGTTTCTACAAAAAAGGCGAACATTTTTTGCTATTAAGAAAGACTACATGGAAACTTTAATCCTCTTATTTACTTTTAACAACACCCAATAAAAAGTCCAACCCCATTTTAGCTATAGAACTAGTTATCCAACTATGTTTCTGCATCATTTCAGAAAATTTAGAAAGTGAACCTTTTTTCATTTTTTCAGAATCTTCAAACATTTCTTGTATTTCAGCCACCATTTTTTTTAATTCTACTTTATCTTCTCCACCTCTTTGCTCAATTTCTTTTTCAATTTCCCTAAAATTAAACATATTTGTCATAGAAGCAGTTTGTTGACTACCTATTATCGAATTATGGGCATTCTCGATATGAAAAGAAGTAGAATTTGACTGTTTTTCATGTTGCATTCTATCGTATTGATTTTTAGTTATATAGTAAGCTTTTCTTTGCAGTACTGTCCCTTTATAAATATGACTTTGGACGTCCTCAATATAAAATTCATCGCTAGAGACTACTCCTATAATGACATCTTGAGGTTTAATGTCAGTATTCTGATCAAAAGCAATATATTTTTTTTGAGTATTATTTTCAGTATTTCTTAATCCTTTTGCTGTACCAACAATTTGGTGATTTCTAATAATATTAAATTTTTCTCCGGATAACTTCATGAAATTTTTTAACATAGGTGATTTCTCCTTGATATTAATTAAAAATTAAGAGTGTCCTAACATTTTAAATGTTAGAACTTACTTGTATATCAACCAATCAATTACTAGATCAGCAACATACTTTTTTAACTCTGTATCCTCTTTTAGATTTTGAGAATATTTTTTAAGTTCTCCTTGATTAATTTTACTATTGTTATCCAACAATTCCTGTACTTCATTTAAAATAAAATCATAGAAAATTTGATTATCTTCTAAAACTTCTTCATTTAAACTTTGGTAATTTATTACAGAGTTTGATTGGTTACCTATAATAGAACCAGGTGCATTTTCAATATAGAAAGTGGGCTTTTCCTCTCTAAACTTATTCTTGGCCTGTTCCGCGTAAACTCTAAGTATCGCTACTTCTTTTTCGAGCTCTCTAAATTCCGCTTGGAAAAATTCATCATTCAAATTAATGTTAAACTTAAACCAATCAAATTCGTGATGAGGATTTGATACATCAGATATTGTTAGCCTTAAAGAAGGACGAACCATTCCATTTCCTTTATCATCAGAACTTTGATTTAACATTATTCCAACTTCTTTAATATCTGATAAATTATAAAGGAAGTTTTCTTTGGTGTCCCTATAAAAAATTATAATCAGATTATTTTCTTCATTTAGTAAAAGTATCTTACTCCTATTTCGATCAGCCAGATAATGTTCAGTATAGAAGTTGTACAATCCTGTTTTATTTCCATACTGTATATCTGCTAGTCTCCCTTCATTACAATTTAAAAGTAATAGAGTATCTTTATATTTAAATATAACATCAGGATTAAAGTCTAAAGCCTCAACTTCATTTTTAATAAATAATTTTACTTTCTTTCGATGCCTTATATAAAACACAGTCCATATTATAATAACAATAATCGCCAAAATAGTCATATAATCTGATTTTAGGATTCCCAAAACAGTACTCCTTTCATTTTAAAATAGGATTTTTTATATAGTGTTGTTCATGCTATCTTTATGAGTCCTTATTCCTTCTCGCTGTACGGTTCCAGCAAAAAATAACGATCTATACTACGATGTGGATACCTGCGAAAGCCACGAATCATAGAGACTTCGCGAAGCTAGCCAGCTTATCATACCCGCCCTCCATATAAAAAATCGCATTCTATTTTACCCATGTCGAGTAGCGGGGAAGCTTTTTTAACATTTTATAAACCATAAACTGGATGAACATTTACCCCTCATAAAACAATACCGCCTGATTGAATTCCGATAGATTTTTTATTGATAAGGAAACTTTTTCCGAGTCAAGTCCAATATAAAATTTTCTACTCGATAAAAGTAATAATAAAATTAAATATTCTAAAACCTTATCAAATACTTTTGCATGTTCAATGAATGTACTTTTGTTTATTGTTAAATTTAGAATATCTATCAAGAACTTTTCAGTTGAAAGTAGACTAGAATTATTAGAATGAACATAATTACATATAGGCCAATAAAATTCTTGTTTAAAAACATTTTCTAATTTTTCAATGAAATAATTTTGAATATCTCTTTGTTTTTTTCCTCGATAACCATACTGGATATTCACCACATTTTTTCTTATAAATTCTATGTTGCTCGAAAAATTACTATTAACACTTATATTCAAACTATAGCATATGGATTTCATAAAAGTTTCCAATGATGAGCGCAATAACATCTTTGATGTCTTAATCCTGCCTTTCGAAAGAATCATTATTCCTTCGGCCAGATCTGCTATAGTTTCATTGAAATAAAGGAGCGATTCTACCGAAAGATAATCTGTTTTTAATAATACTAATTCCCTAAGCAGGTACATTTTTCGGTGCACAAGTTCTAGTTCATTGCAAAGACTTAACGAAGATTGTTTAAGACCAAGTAAATCAATAAACATGTCGTAATCATACTTGATCTGCTGATATAAAGTATTTAATATTTTAGTCATACAACTTAATCCTTTTTTCCTTTACTCATCATGTCAGACAACAAACTATTTTTCTTATTATCATTGATCTTTTTAACATTATTAGAATTTAGAGATAATTTTTTTCTCAAGAAATTTACATGACCATCTATGAAATTGTTCATTGAAAGAAACTCATTTTTATCACTAATCAAACGAAGAACTCTTGATAACAATAAAGTTCTAGAAACATATAAATAATTTTTAAATTCAATACTTTTAGAGGCGCCTTCTTCGAAAAGTTTTATATACTCTTTCAAATCAACGTTTCTGGGGAAAATAGTAGTAGAGAGTATTGTCGTAGTAACTGAGCCAAAAAAATAAAGTTGTTTTTGACTTACACTGATCGATTTATCAGTTAGAGTCTTTTCTAACATCTTCACCTCAATTATATCCATGCTATTCATCCCCTATTTCAAAGTACCCGGATTTGCTTATCCGTGAAGTAATTTCATTGACTAAATCTCTGATTGATAACATCAATTGAGGATAATTATCATATGTTTTATATATTGAAGAGTTATGACTTACTTTTTGATAATTATAAATTTTAGTTTCGAAAGGCTCGACTTTGGATTTCACACGTTCTGACATTGATTTTTGATCATTCACATTATCATTAAAAAACTTTTCTATATCTTTTTTATATCCTTCCTGATCTCTACTCACTCCTAACTTACGGGGCGTTTTGCCCAGCATCATATAAACAACCCCTAAGCACTTAATTGATGTCCTACCTGACAAAACCAACTCTTCGAGTTTATCAGCCAGTATAGTAATTCCGATTGTTGAAAATTCATCTAAACGGGTTGGTATTAAATAGTAATTAGACAAATCTAAAGCTGTAGTTGTGAATTTCCCCCAAGTTGGTGGGCAGTCAATTAAAATATAATCATAAATCTCAAAAACTCTCCAGCCATTCAGATGTCTGGTTAATCTATTAATGGATGAATCATTAACTTCAGCAATTAAACTTAAATCACCAGGTATTATATGCAAATTATTTTTTAGCTTATGTATAATATTTTGTAGCTCTACTTTAGCAAATAGTTGCCTAGCTACACCAGAGGTCGTATCCATAAATAGTGTGCTAATAGTTAATAATCCTTCTTTCATTTCAAAATATTTATTCATAGAGTCGTATCTATACTTAAAAAGACTTTGAGTGGTATTAAATTGCGGATCTAAATCCAAGATTAATACTTTATTCCCTTGCTCAGATAGTTCAAGTGCTAAATTACTAGTAAGGGTGGTCTTACCAACTCCACCTTTCATATTTAATATCGAGATTACTACCGCTTTATCGTCTTTCATGGGTCCCGTTCTCCTCTTCAGGCATATTATTTAAGCTGCATATATAAACCTGATTTATCCAATCCACGCTTAAAGTCAGCAAAAGAAGTATTGAGTACATGTCCTACACGTTTCTCCACCAGGTTCAGCGGATTGCTACAATATCTTGGTACAAGAAGCCAGATGCCGAGTTCAATACAGTTATGCGAAATAAACTCTCATATTATTTTATAACTTTAATGAATATGAACTATAACAATGCTAGCGACAGATATGTTTTTTAAAATATTACCACTTACATGAAACTATACACCCAATAATAAGAGACACTTCGGCTCATTATTTCACTAAAATCTGCATAAATCTCCTTTTTTTCTTACACTATAGCATATTTAATGGGATATATGGAACAAAAAAAGCCCTCGGATAATACCAAGGACCTAATTCATCTCTAAATCTAGAGTAAGACTAATGCTATTCAATTTTGTAACAATATTTAATTCTATAGAATTGCTGATGGTTTAACTAGCTTCTCCAACACATCCTCCCGATATATCCTTACCACACACTCCACATGTGTCGAGACGGTGAAAGGGATATATGTTCCTCCTCCCTTGTCGATTCCGCAAATTATACTCACCTTCCAGTAATGCACATTGAAAATCCCTCAATTAGTGGGTCATTTTGTAAAATAAAGCTCTGTTTCAACCGATATATGCATATATTGGATTTTCCAAATCGGCAAAACGGATACAAACTATCCCAAAAGGAGACAGCCCCCATGAAAGATACCATAACTTACGGTCATATCGAAATCATGCCCTATGAATTTACTCATCTTCAAGAGCTTAAAATTGTGAAAACCGTAAACGACCACGCCCGCATGATCTGTACGGGAATTATTTCCGATGAAAGACGCGAGAGCTACATTCGTGCTTCGGATGAGGAGACTCAGGTCAAAGCCTTTGTCATGGACAACTCCGGTAACCGCCATCCCCTCTTTCGGGGCATTGTCTTGGATGTGGAGGAGAACGTGGTTCACGGCGTTCATTACCTGACCTTTGAAGCGATATCCCATACATACGAGCTCGACATCAAGCGGCATAAACGATCTTTTCAAAATCCCAACCTTACCTATAACGGCCTTATTGAAAGCATTTTATCCGCCTACCCCAAAGCGGAAGCGCTGGATGTCGTGACCGACAAGACACCCATTGGCACGTTTATTATGCAATACGACGAAACCGACTGGCAATTTCTAAAACGGATAGCTTCCCACTTCTATTCTCCGCTCATTCCTGCGGTGGGTTATGGAGTACCCAAATTTTATGTTGGCCTGCCCATGGGTCTGAGCAAGGGAGAAATCACAGCGACCCAATATAAGGTGTCCAAACGGATCGCGGATTTCCAAACCGCCTCGGACAATCATATTCCCGGCGTGCAGGATGAGGATTTTATCCAGTATGAGGTGAAGACGGAAGCTTTACTGGAGCCCGGCTATGAAGTCACCTTTAAGGGGCATAACTTGCTTGTGGCCGAAGTGTTGATGGAAATGAAGGATAGTGTATTAACGCATACGTGCAAGCTGTCCCCACGTAGCGGATTACGTCCTATCAAAGAGTATAACCGCTCGATCATCGGGGCTTCCATTCAAGGCAAGGTACTCAGCGTTCACCGGGACACCATCCGCGCCAAGCTGGACATGGACGATCAGCAGGACCCGAACACCGATTACTGGTTCCCCTACTCTACCATCTATGCGTCTGCAGATAACACGGGCTGGTACTGCATGCCGGAGGAAAACGACAGTATCCGCATCTATTTCCCCAGCTATAAGGAGGAAGAAGGATACGCTATCAGCTCGGTCAAAAGAGAACCGCAACATTCGTCAGGAAAATCGTCTGAGACTTCTGGACATGGGACAGTAACCTCAACGCATTCGACTGTATCTGCTTCGTCTGACGGATCAAATTCCTCTTCGTCTCTGTCGGCAGCAGCTCCTGCGCCAGATCGTATGGCTGACCCTGCCATTAAGACGCTGCGGACCAAATATGGCAAGGAAATCATGCTGGCCCCGGATAAAATCGTGATTTCCGCTAGTGATATGTCCATTACGATCAGCGACCAAAGTGGAATTGATATTGTAAGTGGAAAAAATATCAATATCAGCGCCACCTCCCAGCTCTCGATGTCATCAGGCACTCTTCAGCTGTCTGCCGGGAAAATCGAGCTTTCCGGCAATGGCAACAGCATTACGCTGGATAAAACGACAACCTTCTCCGGGACTGAAATCAAAATGAACTAACAGAAAGGGGGATCAACGAATGGATAGACAAGCGGCGTTAAACCATTTTAAAGATCAGCATTTTATCCCCTTACTTGACATACAGTTGGACACATTGGAGGCCAAGTTCCACCGTTGCCAACAGCAATTTATTTCCAGCTTCAAGGATTCGTTCAGGGATTTGTGCTTACATATTCTAAGCATGCAGCAACAAGGCCAAATAGAACCTATTGGATATATCCACTACTCTTTCTTGCGTACTCAGATTCTTGATCAGTCCTACCTTTATATGGTCGAGGCTTATTCTGCGCAATGGTACGAAGATGACTCGGAATGTAGGTTAACCTACGACGCTTCATGGGCCTATACTTCGATGAGTACCATGCTGGAAGCATTGGAGCAAGAACGGAAAAAATATATGGGGGCACTCAACCCTGCGGACATCGAACGACTGATGCTGGAATCCACACCTCTTTTCCACCAATTTGTGAGTTCCATCATGCGCCTGGCGATTACAGAAGCTGTTCAAACCCCTGAGTATCAAGCCATTCATAAGGCTGGGCGTTTGCTAATACGGACGGGTGAGTTTAGGGATATCAGCGAAAATTTGTATGTCGAGGATCAAAAAAATGCTAATACGGATGCGGTGAGAGAACAACTGACGCAAGCGGGTGAAGAAGAGTCATATATATACGAAAATATAAAGAATCTCTCTCTCCCCCATCTGCACCTTATAGAAAAAGACCTCCGTTACAACGATTTTAGCTACAGTGATTTGCGGGGAAGCCAGTTTCATGCCTGCGTATTGATCGGAAGCCGCTGGCAACAAACAAATGTAGAAGGGGGTAGCTTTCAGGGTTGTCTACTGAGCGATGCTGATTTTCGGTATAGCGATCTAAAGGGGGCCAATTTCAGAGGGGCCAGCGGACAAGCATATCGGGATCATGGACTCCGGGTGCCGGGGCTATGTGGGCTGCGTTTTGAACACGCAAATCTGGATGAGGCTGATTTTACGGATATACATTCCTTTGAACATGCCTATTTTGAGGGAGCTTCGATGCATGGGGCCAAAATTCCTTTAAAGTACCAACAGCAATGGAAGCTCAGTGATACACAGCGTCAGTCCATCGTGTGGACGGAGTAAGGAGGAATGTATATGCGCCATTATTATGTACTGCTCGATGACAGCCGTATTTCCCGTAGCATTGAACCTGTGAATACCGACCTTTTAAAAACACCATTTGTTCGCATGGTCCCGGCTCAGGTTTTGGATGTTCATGCGGCGGCGGATGCCGAGTATACGGACTGGCTGCCTTTTTCAGCCTCACAACGACTGCTTTCCGATCCCATGAAACGGATTTTAGAGCTGTACAATACACAAGCACGTTTTAAACAGTTGTATATCGTGAACCGGGAACAAAGCCGTCAGGAGCTATATTGGATTCCGCATGTCCCTGATATAGACGTAATTTCGGGGCATACCGAGTTTTATCCGCACGATCAAACCCTGAAACACCTTGTGCTGGATAGCCAAAAAGTCAGAGGGCACCATTTTTTCCGACTGTCCAACGTGAGGGAACCTTATTTCATTGTTAGCTTGGAGGCTGCAGAAAGTTTGCTTCGGCGTAGCTTGAGCGGCTTTCAGTTGCAAAAGGTAGAACTTTCCTAAGGAGGCTGGGCATTGACAGAGTATTGGGATGAATTTTTTTTGAAGCTGCATAATCAACAAGCCTTGAAAGAGCAGTTAGACGCGGCTGAGAGCGATGAGGACTGGATGATGATATCCATTGAAGAAGCGATAGAGAGAATTTCCAAAGGCTGTTTGACACTGCCAGATGGAAAGGAAATACAATTCCAAACCCTTCATCTCTACGATAATCAACTCACGATATCCCAGCCGAGTTCTTGGATTCCAGAGCCTCGGACTGAGCAGACGAAAGATCAACCGGGAAGCTACGTCTTTCAGGACAAGCCTAACGGAATCCTGTTTGGTCTTCACCAAAGCGAGCATGAACTGGAGCCTGCGCAGGTAGAAATCTATCAACAACAGATGATAGAGCAAATGAGTCGTGTTCAACCGAATATGAAGTTGGTGGATGAAAAAGCCCTTCCCATTCAGGACGCTATCATCGGCTGTTATGAATCTATTTTTCTAGTCTCACCCTCTCCCTATTACCAGATTGCCTTTGTGCGTTCCTGGCGTGGCAAGGCTTTGATCGGGAGCTGTCAATTTAAGCTGGAGGACGCCCCCTTATGGGTTCCCTTAACCTATGCCATGCTGCACACCGCGACATGGTCGGAGCATTCTTGATTTTATACCTATATCCAAGGAGGAAATTACATGCTGCTGCCCATACTGCTGCGAGCATTGGCGCTTGGTGCGCTTGGCGAAGAATATTCCTATGTGGTGAGAGGAGCCACTTTACAATGCAGTCAAGGTACAGACCCGGGGGTGCTGAATGCCATGTACAGCCATGGAATTTACATCAAGGAGAAACCGGTCCTAAACGTTGCCGATGCCATACCCGGAGCGCATATCAGTAAGGAATACGCCTTTGGCGTATGTGAACGGCAGATTCTTCCCTGTAAACCTGAAATTGCTTTTGGGACCAAATGGACTCACGGCAAAGAAAATGTGCTGATCGAGGGGGAACACGCCTTACTCAGCAAGTCCACATTAATATGTACTTGTCCAGGAGGCGGTGGCATCATCTCGATTCTGGATGACGGACAAAATAGTTAGTTTATGAAGCGAGGAGTCCAAGGTATGAACGTATCACCAACAGCTCTCTTAACCTATCAGCATCTGAACTTCATCTGGCCTTACGGCGACGTGCGCCTAAATCAGGTTGAAATGACCCAGGAGCTTGGAGAACACGCCAGATTGTGGATTACAGGCCGCATTCAGCCCGATCAAGAAGAGGCAATAATCTCCAGGGCGAGCAGTACAGATGAAATCGAACTCTCGTATACAGACACCCACGGTCAGCAGCATCCCTTGTTCATGGGGCAGTTGTACGGGGTAGATATCGGGCATTTTCATCAGGAATTACAAGTCACGATCCAGGTCATTTCCCATAGCTTCAAGCTGGATACCGAACTCAAGAACCGTTCCTTTCAGCAAGTGAACCAACAATACGTTGATATCATTGACGATGTGCTGGCCGATTATTCCGGCTCCGATAAGTTGGATGAAGCGTTCGGGAGTCGACCGACGAACCAATTCATCATGCAGTATCAGGAAACGGACTGGATCTTTCTAAAACGTCTGGCCTCCCATGCCGGAGCTATGCTTGTGCCGAATATCACGGCTCACCGGATTCAAATCTGGATCGGGATTCCGGAAGCAAGGCGCCAGGTCGCTTTAGAAGATGTGCCGTTTCGAATGCGGCGGCGAATTGCATCGTATTTAAACTATGCGGCTAACGGAAGGGCGAATACCTCGGCCTGCGACTATACAGGGTACACCTTCGAATGGCCTGAAATCTTGCAGCCGGGCGATGAAATCAAGCGCTCTAACCTCACCTACGTCATTACTAAACGGACAGGCGCGATGACAAGCGGCGTAATGACCTGGTCGTATGAATGCGCCTTGCCTGAAGGCGTGACTATTGCCAAAACCTATAATAGGACCATCATTGGAGCGGCGATTGAAGGCAAAATACTGGAAGTGAGCCGCAATCAGGTTCGGCTGCATTTGGATATGGACGACCAGCAGGACCCCACAGATGCCCAGTGGTTCCCCTACTCTGCCGAAGGCAATCAGGTGTGGTATCTTATGCCGGAACAAGGCGCGCAGGTGAAGCTGTATTTTCCCACTGCGGACGAAGACGATGCCTTGGTCATTCAATCGGTGCGCACAACCTCGTCACCTGCTGCTCCCCCTCCCCCTGCATCCGACACGATCCAAGGAGCAGCGACGGAAACGCCTGCCGAACGGCACAATCGTAAAATGGCCGATCCCGGGGTCAAATCCTTCGCGAATCCGCAGGGAAAAGAAGTGTCCTTAGGGAACTCCGAGCTGAACATAAGCGCTCAGGAAGGCTCGCTGTACATATCCATGAATACCGATTACGGCGTGAGTCTTCAGAGCACACAGAATATGTGGATTCAAGCGACAGGCAGCCTTAGTCTCTCTGCCGGAAGCATCCTGCTCAAGGGGACAGATGGTCTGCACCTCCATACGATGACCGATACACTGGACCTTGAAGAAGGAGTGAACAACCTTAGCTCGGAAATTTTGCTTCAAGCCTCGGTGCATCAGTCCTATCCGGAGCCGCTCCTTTCGAACTTTGAGCAGCAAGTCGCGGAACTCGGAATCGACGCAGTCTTAGATCAACGCACGCTGACGAATGAGGATAGCTATGCACAAGGAGCGAAGCATGACTTGCTTGTTATTGCGAAGGGACTATGGAACTCTGTCGTCGATATAGGCGATATAGTCTTAACGGGACAAAACGATGAGAACATGCGAAGAACTTACTCCATCCTGAATCATGGAAAAGAGGTCGCCCCTCTTGAAGAGCGAAATGCTACCTTTAAAGGAATAGTAGATACCGTCAGCTACTTTAGAAATACATCCATGAGGGAAATGAAGAACGATGCTTTAGATCATGTCAAGGACACCATGGAGCTTCTTATGGAAAGAGAGCGGAACAAATGGTTAAATCCGTTAACCAGCACACCGGAAGAAAATTACCAGGCGGGACAGACAGCAGTACAAGCTGCATTTGCCGAGTTTGATCTCGCAACCATGTTGATTCCTGGAGGACAAGCGTTTACAGCACCAATGAAGTTTTCCCGTAAGTTGAAACCGGGGAAGCTGAAACCAGGAAAGTTCGGTGAACGAGTCGGTAAACAAGTCGGTGAACGAGCCGAAAAATCAGGAATATCCGCAATGCTTGGACGACTGGGAAAAAAGGAAGGTCTTCTGGAACTCGCAGCAGGAGATGGGAAATTAAAAACCCATGCCATCAGCATCCCGAACAGTCCCGCATCCCTGGAAGACTTTCTACAAAGCATAGCTAAAAAAATGAACCTGGGGTCTGGCTCCCTTACTCCTGCAACAGCCGGTGGACATTGGAATTTCCACGGTCAGGGTCCTGACCTTCATCCGACCTCCAAAGGTTCGGGTGATCTCTCGCCGGAAAGACAAAGGCAAAAAAATGCGTTAGAATCAGGGGAGTATACGGGGAGAAGTGCTGAGGGGACGGGTAAAACAGCATTAAATTACGGAGACCAATATGATAAAATAGGAAATAAGAAGGTACTGAAATCCGATGTTGAATATACTGATGGTAACGGCTATAAATATTCTACAGACGGCAATGGTCGGATTTCTAATGCACAAGGTCAACTAAAATTAGGAGAAGGTGAAAGAAATCCATATGCACAAAGAACAGTTGGAGGGACTGACAGACTTCCTAATGATGATGGTGGACATTTGATAGGAAATCAATTTAAGGGTTCAGGAGAAATTGATAATCTCGTTCCTCAGAATAGTGGAATTAATAGAAGTGGCGGGGAATGGTATAAAATGGAGAAGGACTGGGCTAATGCTTTAAAAGAAGGCAGTAGTGTAAAAGTAGATATCACCCCTAACTATTCTGGGAATTCAATGAGACCTGACAGTTTTAAGATAAACTACTGGATTGATGGAGAGAAATTCACAAAAACAATAGTAAATCCATAGAAGAATAGAGGTAAAAACATGGATAATCAATTAGCTGAATTATATAAAAAAATAGCCAACAAAATTAATTCTATGATTCCAATAGATTGGATTGAATTGTATTACCTGGGAGAAGTGGAAAAGGGAAAAATGAGTTGGTCATCCGTATTTTACTTTGTTGAATCGGGTAGTACGTATTTTATTAAATCTCATGAAATACCAACAAAATACGGTGTTTCACAGCAAATTTATGATGAATTACTCTCTGAATTAGATGAATTGCTCCTAAATTTGTATAATTGTTTTCAGCAAAACGATCAACAATTATGGGAGCAAGTAAGTTTGATGCTAAGCAGTGACGGAAAGTTTAACATTGATTTTCTTTATGATATTATGAATGAAGATGATGGTGGTCAGCTAAAGAGAGAAATTGTATGGGCTTATGAAACATTTGGATTTATTCCAAATGATGGGATCTATTCAAGAAAAGTATTTGATAAGTATATTAAAGAAAAAACTAGCCAGTAGCATTGTTTAGATTTGACGAAATAAAATATTAGTTAGCCGCTACTTGTTGCCTATGTGGTGGCGGTCGATGAAAGACCCACCCAGTACCGAATGAACCCATCATTCAACCAATAACACATATAGCCCACGTAATACCCGTGTAGAGATTTCGTCATTTTGCTTGTACGCACATCAAATGCTTTAATTTCATAACCTAAATAACGCTGTTCCGTTACATCGAACAGGTCGATTATGGTCAGATACCACCATGATTGACCTGTTTTTTGTTATCCTTATTACTTAAATAGGATATTTTCCATATTTATACTTACATATAAACCCAAATTTCTTAATGAATAATATATTTTTAAAGATAATTTAACAGCTCACTACATAAAAACAATAACTTGCCATCCCTCCCCATCAGAGTTAACATGCACACATTCCAACCACAGGAGGGGGAGTACAATATGTCAGATTGGCCGGATTGGCTTCAGGAAGCGTTACGCCAGCGATTTTATCAATTAGAACTTTCCAGTGAGCAACAAGCCTCATATTCAACAGAGGTCAAGAATCTATTCACGCAAATGAATCAATTCAAAAGTCGCCAAAGTGATGAAATTCAGCATTTGTTATCGGAATGGGAAGAAGTGATGGGATATCAGCAAAGCCAGCACAAGCAGTCGATCTATATCGAAGGAGTCAAAGACGGGATTCGCTTAATCCTTCCCGTCATGCAACCCGCAAATGTTCGTTAGCCTATGTTTCGTTAGTCCAAGATTTCGTCTATGTTCAAGCCGCTCTTCATGGTAAAAATAAAATGCGCTGGTGAGAGAATGGTTATCTTCTCCACCAACGCATTGAATAGGTTATCATCAAATTGTATCAGTACATCTTGCCGTAAACTTAATACCTGAATCATTTCATCTACACGATCCTTGATTTGTGTCTTTCGGTCGTTATCCTTCTCCAGCAGGATTTTCTGTTGCCGAAGTTCGTTCAGTTCACCTGAGATTCTCACGTTTTCTTCATTGTATACGGCCTCATCAATCTGATTTCTTAACTTGAGATTCACCAGTCCCTTCAAGTCCGATTTAAACTGTTCTATATGTCGCGCGATTTCCAATAATGGTTCTTGCCCTGCCCTTTTAGTAAGTACCGATTCAATGTTCGCTTTCAACGTTTGGATAAATGCTTCCTTATTCTCATACATTCGATTGAATACTCGGACAAACGCATTCTGCAAACCTTGCTCATCAACCGACTTGGCATCGCATACTTCTTTTCCTTCATTCACATACGTTCGGCATTGCCATACTACCTTTTTGGATGGATTATTGCTGTTCCAGGTTCGGCGTTTGAAATTGGCTCCGCAGCATCCGCAGAATACTTTACTGCTGAGCGGATATTTGCTGGAGTATTTTTTGCGATCCCCTATAACATTTCCTTTCAGCCTTGCACGTCGATCTTTTTCCTTCTGTACCGAATCGAACATTTCCTTCGACACAATCGGCTCATGGTTATCCTCGATCAAGTATTGCTGTTCCTGTCCCCGATTTTTAATCCGCTTGTGCGTCAGAAAATCCACGGTAACGGTTTTCTGCTGAAGTAAGGCTCCGTAATATTTCTCATTGGTCAGGATCAGCGTGATCGAAGAATCCCACCATGTATCGCCTCCCGTAGCCGTTTTAATCTGGTCTCGCATAAGACCGTCCGCAATCGCCTGATAGCTTTTGCCGTCCAAATACTCTTCATAGATGCGCCGCACAATCTCAGCTTCCTGCTCATTGATGACCAATTCGCCATGTTCGTCTTTATCGTAGCCCAGGAAGCGGGTTGTGTTGCAGAAGACTTTGCCATTTTGGAAGCCCCGCAATATCCCCCAGCGACTGTTTTCGGAAATATTTCGGCTCTCATCTTGGGCAAGAGAACTCAAGATGGTCAGCAATACTTCACCCGTTGTATCGAGTGTATTAATATTCTCGCGTTCGAATAATACCGCCACACCGAGACCTTTCAACTCACGCACATATTTTAGTAAATCCAGCGTATTACGTGAAAACCGCGATATTGATTTGACCAATATGAGATCGATCTTTCCGTTTCGGGCATCCTGTATCATGCGATTGAACTGTGTTCGATTTTTCGTATTCGTTCCTGTGATTCCCTCGTCGGCGTAGATCTCACCCATTTCCCATTCCGCGTTGTTATAGATGTGACTTGTATAGTAGTTTACCTGATTCGTGTAGCTTTCCTTTTGTTCCTCGGAGTCCGTGCTCACACGGCAGTAAGCTGCTACTCGTTTCTTTTGTATTTGTGGAATCCCATCAACTGAATCTATTGTTCTTACTGGTACGACAACAACCTTTTTTAATACTTTAGCCATACAGCTCCCCCTCAACTATATTTCTTTTACTGTCACATGTTACGATTACTTCTAGACATCATCAAGTCATTTCCCATCCATTTCACAGGCTATTTGAATGACTTTTTATTCAACAAATCGATCTCAGAAAACTCTTCTTCGGTAATTAACTTTTGTGATTTCAGTTGCTTTAATAGGCTCACGCTGAGTATGTAATCAATAGATTTTTTCATATGTAATAGGCTCCTTTTAAATGAAAAATAAAAATGGCCTACCCGAGTGGATAGACCGATATGTATGAATGTTAGTATAAGCTTTTAAGCTGAATTGTCTTTTCAATTGTATTCGTAGGATCGCTCGTTAACGCGGCGGATAATACGATGTATTTATTGATGTAACTACTACTGCTGCCAGCTTTTACTGTGGAACTATTTCCCGCGCTAGCTGTGATGCTTCCCATGACTGGAGTCGTATTATCCTGATTCCGCAAACTCCATTGCACCGATTGATCAAATACTTCAGTTCCATTATCATAGATATGACTGACGTATGAAGCGCTCTGCCCCACTTTTATGGTTGCATTGCCGGTAATGGTAATCGAATAATTATGTGTGAGTGTCTCAACGGTAGTAATTTGAATCGTATCCACAATGCTTGAATGATAGGTTAGCTTTGCGGTAATTATGGCTTGTCCTAGTTGAATCCCCATAACTTTGCCTTCATTATCCACGCTGACCACATTAGGGTCGCTTGAAAAAAACGTGATCGCCGGATTCGCAATAGAGCTTCCATTGTCGGTAGCCGTAACATTTAACTGTAACATATCATTAAGCAGCACGTTGGCTTCCGTTCCGTTGTCTATGGTTAAAGCATATGTATGAGCAATTTCGTATTTCCATCTGTCCGCGATATTATTTTCCACGTCATCATAAGCTGTATTCATGCTATCCAATGTGCAGCTTAACTGGATGATACCTTTTAAAGTCCGATTGATACCCTTGACTTTAAACGGTTGATTCGTATTATAAAATCGCTGGTTCAGCGCGATGTCTCTTGTATCGGCATTGTCCTGCAAAGATATGTTAATACTGCCATCGGGCAAAGAAATTACACTTCCTGTATCAATTGAAAACGACTTACCTTCTACAATTGCATCAAACCATTTTACATTGCCATTCCAGTTGAAAGCGATCTGAAAGTTACACTTCCGCATTCTGCCGCGATACGAATATTCGTTGATATCAATCTGGCTTGTGATAATATAGCGTTCATCTCGATAATCAATAAAATCGCCAGTATGTAGAGGAACTACTGCGCGGATTATTTTTTCATCTGCCGACTGGATTTTATCAACCGCATCATGAATGAGAGCTTTCTGCTGCATACCGTTGATTTGCAAAAATTCGCCTTTCTCTCGAAGAAAAAAGTCGAGCAATGGTTCTATGCTTCTCGTCATGAACTCGCCCCCGATGCAAAATCCGGCTTACACTGATACAAATACAATTCCAGATAATCGCTCCATTCCTTCAAATCCAAGATGATGAAAATAGAATCGTCTATCCGTACATAGTGGTTCTTCTCCATGTTGGCTTCTTTATCACAGAAAGCGCGATGGGTTATTTCCAACGTAATTCCGTCCTCGAACGAATAACTTTTTATGTATGGCTGAATATCGGCATAGATTGTTTTCATCACCGTCAAATCAAGCGAATCCAATAGATCCAATTTTGTTTTGTAAAACATATTCAATACCCCACTTTTATTCTTGGCAGGGGAAGAGCAAGTCGAATGCTTTGAGGGATACCTGGTTCATAGCTTGCCGAGCGTTCGCCTTCTTGCTTTTGGGTTAAGCCCACTGAATCCTTATTTTTATAAAGATATACAGCATAATCGACAACCGTATCATCGTAAGTATTCGAAAGAACATCGATATTACAGTATCCGAGAATGTTGTTCCTTGCTTTGTTCAAATAGTGCGTGAGGATATCGTCCTTGGATATGTCGGTCAGTTCAACGCCAAGCAACTGTTTCATTAAATCCAATTGCTCACTCATGATGGCTTCCTCTTAACGTTGGTCTTTGTCTTCGGCTTCATTTCATCTGCCTTAACTTCGACGGATTCTTGTTGATCCGGCTTGTTTATTTCTTCATATTGTACATTGGCTTGCAAGCGTCTGAGTAATTCAGGATCATCAATCTTCCAAGTTAATCCTGTCTCTTTATTCAATAGCCACATATTGCACCTCCAAAAAATAAAAGAGGGCATCCTAAAATGGACACCCGAACATGTTTCTTCAATAATAATGTGTTTTGATTACGAGCGACTTGCTGTTAAGACTGCCAATCCTTCCGGCTTGATACATTTTGCCCCAAACACCTGTAAACCTTTAATCGCATCGGAAAATTGTTTCTCTGGACGGAATGCCTCAACAGAATCGACTTGTCCAGCAAAGGAAATCGCACTCTTATGTCCAGCCATAATGTGATATTTGGTGCTGGAGCTGATCGGAACGTTATTCGATTTGTAAACACGCATATTATCGATATCCCCAACATAGCCGGTACGAATGACTGCTGCATCTTTTGTAAAACGTGGATCTTTCAGAAGTAGTCCGTAATACCAAGGTGGAATGACCAAGAAGCGATCCGTCTCAGGAACATCGTTCTCATCGAGAATGACACCAAGATCGACCAAGTAATCATATGCGGAATTGACTGCCGGAGTCACTGGAGTAGCTGCTGTTCCTATCACATTCTCGGCTTTTACCTCTGTATAAAATCCGGCAATATACTGATCGACCACATCAGCCAATCCATATGCAGCTTCAACAATGCCACCATCGAGTAAATTCACATTGGCTTGGGCAGCATCGATATCATTTACGGAGAAGTTAAAATACTTCGCTTGATCGATAATCAGATTTGTTTGAGAGGAATCCAACTCCTGTGGATTGCCGATTCCTGCTGCCTTATCATAGGTTCCAATCGTTACTGCGCCAATTGAGTTAATCTTGACTGTTGATCCTTGGCCTTTAATTTCACCTTCGTAATCGGTATTCACGATATTCCCATAAACCAGATTCTTCTTGAAACTTTCATTTAAACGGGCACTCCAAATTGTAGGAATAAAATTTTGTACTGACATAGGTATTCACCATATCCTTTTCGTTTTTATTTGCTTTGTAATACTTGTTTGACTTGATCCCAATTCTTGTTTATTTCGTCTTGAGACATTCCCTTAATAGCATCCAATGTGAACGTTTTATCTGTTGAATTAGCAGGAGGCGTATAGCCATCTCCCTTGAGTCGTTGTTCGACTTGCTGCTGTACCGCCAATTGAAGCGACTGTTCAAACGTAGTCAAATTAGCTGTCGTAGTAAACTCATCTGCTCCAATAAAAAAATCCACTAATTGTAGTGGAAGTTTCTTTTCACTGGCTATTTTGATGGCTTGACTCGTTAATCGTTCACGTTGTTTCTCCAGCTTCATGTTTTCAACTTCAGCACGAAGCTTTTCCATTTCGATTTCCTTTTCATCTTTAGCAGGGAAACGCTTCTTGATCTCCTCATTGAGCAGACTTTCCAGATGATTCGTCTTCCATGTTTCCAGCGACTTCGTGGTACGCTTATCCACCATGCTATCGAACCAACTTTTTGCTTCCTTATCGGTCTGAAGAAATTGATCGATACCTTCAACGCTATAAGGATTGAAGCCCTGAAGGTACGATTGCAACTCCTCATCCGTATTGTTTGATTCGATAAATTGTTTTACTTCATTAATGTTCAATTTCATTAAACTCCTTCGTAGCCCACTCGACTCTATGAACCGAACACGCATATTTTTATTTGATTGAACAGTTTAACGTCATGCTCAGGACAATAATGTTACGCATTAAATGGAGAAAACGAGGAAAAGGTACAAACATACCGACTCCTCACTTTTGGCTATTTTTCACCCTAGATATATATAGCCTCTCAGCACTCTAAAGCGTAACATTGAGCCTATTTGTTTCAATTATTCGTTGCTGTTCCGCACAAAATTTATTCAACTCCAGCTTTGGATTCTCCACGAAAGGGAGAAGTGTTAGCAACGTTTCCTGAGATACCACTTGCTGCAATTTGACGATCACATCGGCCATCCCTACCAAGTCTGTTGGCAAGTTTCTTGTGAATTTTACAGCGATATCCCGGAAATCATATTGCACGCCCTCTTTAATGTGCAGAAAGGTAAAGAAGTTACGCAGACGTTGCTTGATTGCCTTTTCCATTAACGCCTCCCGCATCGCCACACGATTCTCCAGATTGAGCAGCTTATTTCGGAGAGCAAGGGAGGATGTATTACTGGCCCAATTTTCATTAAAATTGACCTGATCCATCATGTCGAAAATTTTGCGCTCGATGTTGTCCAGTTCGTTTTTCACAAAGGAGTCGTTGATCTCTTTCGTCAGCCAGCTTACCTTTCCGTTCGCAGGGACTTGTATGATCCCCATCTTTTTCATGTTGAGCAAATCCTCTGCTTCCAACTTGGCATTTTCAATGACCAGATAAGCATTGCGATGGTCTGCAATTTCGTTGACCAAATCTGAGTTCAGGGCATTATAAGCATCAAATAAAGAAATCACATCTTGGAAGCCGCTTTTCTTCTCCGTATTTGCCGGACAAGAGATAAGAGGAACTCTTCCAAAGATGTGATTGTGTTTACCGAGATATTTTAGCTCTGGAGATTTACTGTTGTAATTGTCGCTGCTGATCATTTCGTAATGTAAAATTTCATTATCAGTGTACACGTCCAAATATACTTGCTCATCGAATCGACGGGTAAATTTATGTAAGCCAAGTAATACATTTCGTTCTGCCGTTCCATCTTCCAACACATACGCATTCAAAGGAGACAAAACCGTAGCTGAAAACTGGCCATCGGAGTCGATATAATTCAATTCGTAGCTCTCACCGAATATTTCAGATTGTTTCCGAAGCTGTAGATTATGCTCCTTATCCCAATGACTCATATGTACATCTATATTATGTATAGCCGTGTCCTGTTCTGACTTGGACACATAGTTTACTGGCTTGCCGAGCAGATAGCCCACTTCATTATCTACGAATTTACGTGGGAAGTTAAAAATAAGCTTTCGGTTACTTCGACTTTCCTGCATCGCGTAGTCCTTGAGAATCGCGTGATTGCCGTTATAATAATCGAAGTATTTCTGTTTTGTTAGCGCGTCTTGATTCAGTTCGTTGAGACATTCTAATATGATGGGTTCGGTTATTTGCATTCATTCACTTCCTTTTTTCATAGAGTTGGAAATTATAAAACCTTGTTGGAGGAAATAAGTTATGCTCAACAAAACATTAGCCAGTTACTGTTTATCCAAAAAAGGAGCCATTGAGGAATACCCTTTTGGTGACGGTGTTTTAGTAATAAAAGTGGCCTCAAAAATGTTTGCTCTTTTATCGGAGCGAAACAATCAACTAAATATCAGCTTGAAATGTGATCCTATTATAGCCGAAAGCTTAAGACAGCAGTATTCGTCTATTACTCCCGGCTACCACTTAAACAAAACTCACTGGAATACAATTATCATGGACGGCTCTATTTCTGAGTCAGAATTATTCAAAATGATTGATCATTCCTATGAGCTGGTTTTTAAAGGACTTAAAAAGTCGGAGAAAGAGACCTTTTTCCAATAATAATGCGTTAATGGTACTGGTTCAAAATAGCAGACTCAGATCATAAAATTTCAAATTCTTAACTGACTGAATAAGCTGTATAGCCCCATATAAACTGTCTGGAGCATCATCAAATTTGCAATTTCGGTTATAATCCATCACCTGATTGTTATATCGAATATTCGCAGCATTGAATAGGATATGCCCTTTCTTGATTTCCGGCTCTAAGCTAATAATCCGTTCATGTTTCTGACCCTTGGAATTTACACTCTCAACTGACGTATATATTTCCGCCTTCCATAACTCTTCCTCAAATTTCTGCTTCATATAGCTCTGGGCCTGATTAACTTCAAAACCGATCTTATCCACGGGGTAAAGTTTCAACTTTTCAACAGCCACTTGGAACAAATCATCTGGTAGCAACTTATAAATATTCCCGTCGATCACATATAGCTGTTTTGTCTTCCGATGCTGACCAATAATCGAGATAGCTGAAAAATCGTTTTTCTTACCAGCTTTGATCGCAGGATCGATATACATCGCAAGCTCCATCTCATCAAACTCAGGCAGCCGATCCCAATATATGATATTTTGGAACATGTAATCATCCGTAGATCGGGGATCATTTTGTAACTCCTTATAAAATGACTTCTCACCCATCGCTTGCTTTTTACACATCAAATAGTAATAATCCAGATATTCGCTCCATAATATTAGCGTACCCTCAAGCATCTCATCTTTATTGGACATAAAAAAAGACAGAGCCGAATTGACCCTGTCCTCGTCTTGAAGGTTGTTGTATAGTCGTTCCCATTCAGACCACAAATCATCTCGATCTGAAAATTGAATGACAGCTGATTTGCGGATACTTCGAACACCAGGTATCTTCCCTTTGAGCAGATCAGCCATCAGGTCTTCTTCATTCAGAATTGTGCCACAGATCAAAATATTAGTATCCCGTGTTCCGATGGGGAGTATAACATCGGTGAATGTATTCTTGATCTGATCTCGCTTAGCTTCTGATCGTGCCGTATCTTCCTTTAGCAGGTCGTCCATAAGAACCAGCGTTGGCCTGTGATGCTTATAATGGATGCCCCGAAGAGAACCGTCTATTCCACGAATCATAATGCAGGAATCGAGTCCACTTCTACTCCGTAGCCATATTTCATTGTTATTCCAGCGATTCCCCTTACGGATACCAAAATCCTCAATCAGCATTGTATTCGTCTCAAGTTCATCTTTGATCATATCAAGGAAGGGAAGAGCGATCTGCTCTGTTGCCGATATGATTAGTGTAAACTGCGATTGATCATAAAGCGTGGCATATAGCGGGAATAAAAAAGAACTGATCGTGGACTTCCCATGCTCCCTGGGGAGTCCGAAAGCCGTAATCAGTCCTGTATTAGCAAGCATATGTTTTAATTCCTCAAATAGCTCTTTGTGAAACCTTCCGAACTCTCGATCAAAATATTTAGGGAAATAACATAGGGCAAAAAACTCAATGTCCATTTCACCGATTAATTTACGAAGTTCGGAGAAGGAGAAGGTTTCGATCAGTTGTTTTATTTTGGGTGGTTTAAAATGCTTCTCCATATACTGTTTAAGCAGCTCAGCTTGTCGTTGCTCTTCTTGCTTTATTGTTTCAATTGTAATAGCTCCTTTCTGACTTTTACTATAAAATCATTACAAAAATTTCTGTACCCTTTGCTGGCGGCTCCGTTTATCTAGATAGAAGACCCCCTCCATCCACGACAAAAAGAGTGGCTCCTCACCACTCGATATTTGCCAAGGCTTCAGCCATATCCTGCTGCGTTGTTAGTGTATAGATATTGGTTGTCGCTACGTGATCATGTCCAAGGATTTGCTGAATGGTCGTCAAAGGAGTCGTTTTTACCAGCTTATAGCCAAGTGTATGTCTCAGCATATGTGGTGTAACCTTTACATTGATCCGATTGCCGTATTTGTTCAGAATCAGGTTGACCGCATTCCGTTCTAAAGCTCCACGCTGCCCAATACATAGATACTCTAATTCCACTTGTGGCCTGACTTCAAGATATCGGGTAATGGCTTTTCGCACATCCTTATTCAATGGTATTGTGCGAAAGGAGTTCCCCTTACCGAGTACCTTCAATATTCCTTTGCGTTCACTTATCTCAATATCCTTCAGCTTGATACCAACCAATTCGCTTACCCGTATACCCGTTCCCAGTAACAATTCGATCATACAGATATGCATTCTATTGCCCGTACGATGAATTTCATTACGTAGCTTCCACAAATCTGTATCCTCAAGCCCTTTATACTGGCGGACATCCTTGTTCCTGATAGCTTCGATATGTATTTCTTCCTTTATATAGCCTTGCTGGTGCATCCACTGTGCAAATACGTTGACGCTGGCGATCTTTCGGTTGATGGTTAGTATCGCTTGGTTGGTGCTTTGCAGAACCTTTTTGTATTCCACGCCATCCAGTTCAATCCACTTGTCCAACCCATACTCCGTCTTACCCCGATACCAAGCCATAAACTGTAGTACGTCCCGTATGTAGCAAGATACTGTATTCTTGCTTCGATCCTTGCTCCGTAAATGTGCTTCAAACCCTTGAATATACTCCATATTCGCCCCCACCCTTCGCTTGTGTGTCACATCATACCGTTGGTAGGGGAGACAGTCAACTCAATACATAACTTATCTTATGCAGTCTAAATGGCCTATTTGGAAGCATTATTCGGGCTGAAACTGGCGTTTATCTATCGAATTACTAACGACATAACCTTATGAATCCGACTCTTCGAAGCCTTCCTCAGCATGGCTGGATTCCTCTATGGCTTCATATTCAGCTTCAATTACATCTTCCTCAATCATATCAAGGAATAGCTGTTTCCGTTCCAACTCAGCGGCCTTCGTGTCAATGATCAGCTCACGACGGTCATTCCATTCATTCGGCGCACGATTCTTTAAGTAGAAGCTTATCGCTGTCGGATTCGGGGGCTGATGCCGTTTGACCTTCTCAATTCGAGTCTTCTTTTTTCCATTTTTATCTTCTTCCACAATTGTTTTGATTTCTTCATATTCATACCCCATTGCTAATTTAAAAAGTGAACTTTCCACACGATCTATAGCAACGGATTTGCTCCAATTAATAAGCTCGTTGAAGGTTGGGTACTTATTTGCATATTCATACCAAGTGGCAGGATGGATGCCGAGTTTTTCAGCCATTTGCTCATTCGTTAATCCCTCTCGACACCAATCTCGAATCTCGTTAAACCTTGGTACGATATGGGTTTCATATTTTGATGGACGTTCCATTAACTTTTTAAATTCAGGATGGATTTTAACATATTCGTACAACGTGGTAATATGTATTTCTAATCGAATCGCAATCTCATCATCAATGACTCCATCCTTAATCCATTGCCGAATCTCATCAAAACGTGGCTCAACATTTAATTCATACTTGGTCGGCTTCTTTGGTTTCTTTTCTGCTGCCATATTCACCTCAACTCCGTTTCAACATAAATATAGGGACAGCCCTCGTCAGCCATCCCTACAGTAATCCAATATTACCTTTCCAACTCAGCACCAACTTCCTGATAGCTATACCGCTTCCCGTCCCTAATCAAATACACACTGCTATTGTCGCCAACGTGGGTAATATACCGTTTCACAATCACATCTACATATTTGAGATCAAGCTCACTCGTATAGCAAATCCGATCCGTTTCCTCACAAGCAATCAACGTTGAACCTGAACCACCAAATGGATCAAATACGATATCACCGAGCTTGCTCGAATTTTTAATTGGGTAGCTAATTAAGGGAATCGGCTTCATCGTGGGATGATATTCATTCCGGAAGGGACGATCAAATTGCCATAAGGTTGTTTGCTTACGATCACTGTTCCAATAGTGTCTACCTGTCGGTTTCCAACCATATAATACGGGTTCGTGCATCCAGTGATAATCTTGTCTACCCATTACCATCGCTTGCTTAGCCCATATGCAACACTGTGCCAGTTTGAATCCAGCTTCGATAAATGCCTTCCTAAAATTCAAACCTTCACTATCGGCGTGGAACACATAAATACTTGCTCCGTCATCAGCCACTTCATACATTCTTGTATAAGCTGCCAACAGAAACTCATAAAATTGACCATCGTCCATTTTGTCATTTTGAATTGTTAAAGCATCTTTGGTCTTGCCTGTATAGTCCACATTGTAGGGCGGATCAGTCACAATAAGCCGAGCCTTCTTACCCTCCATCAATGTTGTAATATCCTGCGGATTAGTCGAGTCACCGCAAATTAGCCTATGCTTCCCAAGTAGCCAAATGTCACCTTTACGAGTTATCGGATGTTCAGGTAATGCTTCTTCTACATTAAAATCATCTTCGTCTTGAGCTGTATTTTCATACAATGTATCCAGCAACTTCTCACACTCACTCATATCAAATCCAGTTAGAGAAAGATCATAATCAGCCAGTTTTAACTCTTCCAGTTCCTGCGCCAACAATTCAAAATTCCAATCTGCATACTCAGCCGTTTTGTTATCGGCTATTCTGAAAGCTTTGACCTGCTCTGGCGTTAGATCATCCACCAGTATTGTTGGAACTTCCTTCAGTCCAAGCTTCTTAGCTGCTAACAGCCGAGTATGTCCTGCTATGATTTCATGATTACTGTCAATCAGAATGGGATTCTTAAATCCATAACTCTGAATACTCGTTGCTACATATTCTACAGCTTTCTCATTATTTCTGGCGTTTTTTATGTACGGAATTAAAACTTCTACGTCTACGAATTTGATTTCCAATCCACTTGATCCCCCTTTCTACTTCATTTTTAAAAAGACTGCAATCCACATCCAGGTGAAAAACACACCAACCGCAGTGACAACTCGTAATATTTCTATGATTATTGCTTGTAAAATTAATAGCATTCCTGTTGCTCCTCTCAAATTAAAAAGGAACCCTAGCACGTAGCCAGAGTTCCTGTACATTTACTATTTGATTTTAAAATTTTGCAAATATGAGCCGAAATTTAACTTGCTCTTTTTTGATATGAAAAATCCAAATTTTAAAATCAGCACTACCTACTCACATCACAGTTGTATATCATTTCCGATATGCTCCACCACATTCGTCCAAAAAAGTTCACGTTGATTATTCAGCACATTTGAAACTTCATCTGCCAATGTGTCATATCGCTCATGTAAAGCAGGGATTAGAAATTGCATCTGCTCTTGAACCTGTTTCTCATATCTGGCTTCTCGAAGAATACGTTCTCGAATCTCTAATTCAAGTCGTCTGCGAACGGTTAATTCCATTTTCTGTTTTAACGTATTCGTATCAGGTACAAGTTTCCCCTGATCATATGTCTCCATTTTACCTTCCAACCATGATACAAATTGATCGGAAGCCATAGCATTGAGTTCAATCCGATTCGTTTGTAGCCACCGTTTCCATTTCTCAGGCACATAAGCTGCAACAGGTTTCTCGTCCTTTTTCGCTTCTAACTCCTCAATTTCTAATCCCATTGCAACGGCTTCCTCTGGATCAAGTCCAAGATTGATGACATTAACTTTTCGTCCGGGACGAGCTTTCGTTTCCTCAACCAGCGTCTCATAAATTTTAGTTCCAGCAGCATCTGCATCGTGGATACAGAAAAACTGCAATTCTTCATCTGTATCACCAAGCATATCCAGCAAATCCTTTACCGCTCGACTCGCATATCCTTTGGAAGTAACCAATGCACAATCAAATCGTTCAGGAAATTGAGCTTGTTTCAAAAGAGGAAACAGACCTTCCTTTTCACAGTACAAAATTTTATTAAACGTCCATTCAGGCCGCTTATATTCCTTAACGGTTAACGTTCCAATTGGAATCTCCTGTCCCGTATGAGGATGATATAGTACACCGCGATTATCTCTATACAGTCCAGCAATATCACCCTGTTCATTCTCATAATTCGTAATCACCGTAGTAAAGTTATTATATTCTAGCTGCTTACCTAATTCTGTAATCACATAGGGACGAATAGCATAATACAATTGACGAAGACTGAATGGGAATCGACCATTGCCGCTAGATTTATCAATGGCAGCTTGAAGGTTGTCCAAGATAACATTCTTCTGTGACGGTTTCTTTTCCAATTTTGCAGTAAACTTATTTGCACGATTAGCCGCCTTTTTGATCGCATCTACAATTTCAACCTTCATTGGTTTCAGATCAGGTTCTTTACCGTCACTGACAATCGGCATATATGGCGTGATGATATTGACTACAATATTAGCATGCTTCATTTTAATATCTTCATATAAGCCGCAACCTGAAAGCGTCAACTCTTTCTTCCCACGATACAGATTCATCTGACCCGTAGTTGGAGATTTGTTAATAAGAAAATCAAGTCCTACTCGCGTATCATAGTCCACCCAAGCTTCTACCGTGAAGGGTATCTGAGCAGCAACTTGGCCTTTACCGGATGAAACCGTAAAAGCACCCTCTGACTTGTAGTATCCGTAATCATCGAGTTCACCAATACCACCGAATCGATCAGGGTTCACTTGTCTGCTGCTAATTCGAATCGTTCCAAGCAACTTTTCAGCATCTTCAAACGTTAGGGAGTTTGCCCGTTGACCTTTATAGTCGCTTGAAACCTTTCCAGCTTTAGCACCAGTGCATCCGTCAAATTCCGAAACCAAATCACGAACACTGCCTGAATACCCTTGACACAATTCATAGAACGCTTCAGATGTATACCAATAGCCCGATGACTTTCCTTTATATTCATCGCCGCGATTATAATGAATAGCCGACTCAGCCCATTCCAAGTTAGGCGTGAGTGACTTTCCGAATTGAATTTCAATCAACGTTCCATTATCCGAATAGTCACCAATAACCTCTACTGAAGATGTCCCATTCGGCTGAAACTGGATTTGATACTTTTTCCCTCTGATCGAAACAAACATTGAACCACCTGAAGCAATTACTGATCCAGCAACGACTCGTAATCCATTTCCTAATGCACCGCGAGTTGGCATCCGTAATATTTTGCTGGACATAAACGAACGATTAATTGAGAATAAATCCGGCAATAGTTCAGGATCAATTCCGTTACCGTTATCCTTCACATAAAATCCGTTCGGTTCAAGCAATCCCACTTCACATTGACCACAGTGATCGAGTGCGTTATCAGCCAGTTCCTTGGCGACTAATTTTGCCAACTGATTCGGGCTGACACCAGCCTTCTGTGGCAATGTCTCTAAATTCCTAAACTTCTTCCAATCTTCAATTGTTACAATTTCCAAATTAAAATCTCTCCCCTTTGATTTGTTTTGAACAGGATAAATTCAGCTGCAAAAAGTGCAAATTTGAAACAGTAAAATGACAACAAAAAAGAGCCATACGAATACGGCTCATCATCTGTGTTATTAATATATAGCACTGTATAAGTCATGGGATAGGGGAAACTCTCGAACAATTTCCTACGTTTCGCGCTGCTACACTACGGAGAATTGTTTTTCGCCGCCGTTTCCCCTCCCACACCCAACCCCAATGCGGCTTATTACGGATTCCTTAACTTGCACTGTTTCCTATATATATTATTATAGAAAACTGTATAAGTTAAGAATCGATAATACGATGCAAATACTTATCCTTCCCCTTGCCCTTTAACTTTGAGGCTTTAATTCCCCTTGCTTCAAATAAATTTTTAATCAACTTCTTTTTCATGAGCTTGCTCCAATACGTTTCAGTGATCTTAAAATCATCGCGCAATTGTTTCAGAAGTATAGGCTGGCCATCCCAATTTTCATTTATAAAGTTATACAGCTTCTTTTCCTTTTTGTCCTCGCCGTTCTGCTTGTTTTTCTCCAATGCAAATTCGGGAATTTCTTCAACTCTAAATTTACACCCCTTAAACCGTTGAGCTATCATTTCCTTTATTCGATAATCTCCACCGAATAGATAAATATTAACTGGCTCGTTTGAACTAAAATCCCTCACCTTAGTTCGAAAAACTTCTTGTTCCAGATCAACCATCATTCTCTTTAACTCAAAAATATTGATGTTATCAAGACCAAATTTGCTGCTTGTTGGATTGAACTTAATATATCCCTGTACTTGATCCATTTCACTCTCACTGAGTTGTTTCAACTTTTCCATATTAACAAATGTATACATGTAGGCAGCTACTGTTTCATCTGAGGGTAATCGAGGCCATCCAATTTGAACCATGTTTCGGCAGTTTTGAAATAGATTTTTACCTTTTGTATTGCCAAAGTACGGGACAACATTTTTGCCGTTCTTATCCTTATCTAAAACTACATGTTTATTGCTTTTTAGCAGCTTGGTCAAACGTTGACTAGCATTCATCTTCCCACAAGTCTTATATGAAACTACATAAGTAGCTTCCTGAAATTTATTATTAATCCATCTGGCTGCAATGTCTAATTTATTACGCGATGATTCAATGCTGTTTCTACTCATATTTTCAAGATTAATATAAAACGTTAAATTCGAGTATTCCTTGTAATCATCAATGTTGAAGTGAATAAACTCATCCGTATAGCTAGGATCACCTTCACCTGTAGCATCGAATATATAGGTTCTAAAATTCTCAATTTGAAATTTCTCTTTCGGAAAGATCGCTTTAAAAAACGTCCGTTTCGATGTATGACAAAATAGTCCACCTGATTTAAATAGCAATTGGATTGCTGTTATTTCTTCTGTGAATTGATATTTAAAATAGCGAGAGAACGTCTGCAAAAACTTCTCGTCAAATATATCCTCATCATTAAGGATGATCCTACTGCGATGTATGGCATGCTTTTTTTGAAGTTCCAACAGTCTCCCATGAATTTCGTGAAGAACATTCTTCAAATACATCTTGTTATTACTATCCTCAATAGGATCGCGCACATTAATGTTATTGATTGCTTCAGATAGTATAAGCAAAATTGTTTCATCTACGGTAACATGCTTTTCGAGGACAGGCTTCTCGTCAATAATAATTATTTTTCGAGGAAGTGTTCCATGAAACGTGTTGTATGAGTTTAGAGTATCCATTTTTTCAGTTCGGTAATATGAGAATCTCTCGTTAGTCATTGCAACAATCGGGCTATCATTTTGCTCGAACCGTTGTTTATACACCCAGCAATCCTTATATAACGAGCAATTACTAGTCGTACAGCAACCCGAATAATATTCGACCACACCGTTTTCACATTTTTCTTTATTCCAGCCTTCCATGACATAAACCCAATCCTCTTGATTGAATGTATCATAGTAGCCAAATCGCTCACGGATTTTTGACTGCGTTTTTTTGAGATCTTCAATTCGATCACTTACGATAATCATGCCCAAATCCACTGCGCTTTCGTTTTCACGAAATGCACCTAGACTATTGATGACGGTTTCGAGTATGGACAGAATTAGCGTAGATTTTCCAAACCCAGCTTTAGCCGGAATTACTGTTGTTTTATCAGGCTGCTTTAATTCGCTAAAAATGAGTCGCGCACAATCATATGAGAATTGTTTCTGTTTTTCCGACACATCTTTCTCATACGACTGTTGAAATGTTGCAATGAAATGATTTGATATGTCTGTAGCCAGTCGATTAACCTCTTCATTATCAACAACTAAATCATCTATTTTGTAAGAATTAATATCGAGACTAAATACAAATTCTGAATACTGGCCATTGATTTCCTTCTTCTTAGCATAGGGAATATGCTGATATATCTGCTTCTGTGTCGGCTGCTCCATTCGTTATGATCACCTGCCTATACCTAAATCAAATTCACTTTGACTTGGTTATACTTTCTCATTGTTTCCCTTAATTTGGGTGAGTCGTTGAAAATATAAATTACCCGATTCTTATCTTTCAAATCTAAGCGTTCATTTACTTTCCCGAATCCATTAAACATCAACCATCCAGCCATCCGAGACTGAGTGATGACAATTGTATTGTCCATTGTGACCTCCATCAAATTTATAGTAATAGTTATCCACTATTCCACAAAAGTGGGTCGGGACGACTTGCACTAAGGGAACTAGCACGTAGGGCTAGTGAGCCTTAGCGCAAGCTTGCCCACCTATACATTGATTTCAGTCACCGTTAATTTTAAACTTTTCATATTTTTAGCGACATCGACTAACAGTTCAACTCTAACACTGCTACACATGAGCAAATTATATTGATTGATCTGGAGCCAGTCCTCAAATACTTCCAGCATAGGCTTTTCATCTCTCGACAAGATTACTTTGCCATCTTCCAATTTGATCGCAAAGGTGATATATTTCTGATTCTTCAACTCTGATTTAATCAGGCCGATAACGGTATGATCCAGCACTCGCGCTCGAATGTCAGCCTTAACCTGAATGACCTTAAGCCGCTTCTTTTCTTCGAGATGATGCGATTGCACGATATCGCTATTAACTACAGCACCGATGGGAACCTTCACATATCGTTCTCCCAAAAATGAAATATCTCCATCAGCATCTTTCCTATAACCGTATCTGTTACTCTGTAATTTTCGGTTCAGGTACTCAAAAACGGGATAAAAGAGATTGATGATGAAATGCTCCGTACAATTCTGCAAGTTACCGATCGCATTGGCAATCGTAGTTATGTCATATTTGTTCAACAAAGTATCGGCTTGGACAATATATTCAGCATCGATTTCTTTATATCTCTGATACCTCAATACTTTCAATCCTGTGATTTTGGCATCATATTCATCGTCCTTAAATTGATCCCAAGAACCATTGTTCTGTTCGTATTCCTTCGCCTTCTGTTCCTTTCTCTTATGACTGAGATAAGAATTTTCAGCTTGCTGTCTAGCGTCTGTATAGTTGCTATAAAGTCCACTAACGGACTTTAAACATGCGTCATATTCATCAACAATGTAATCGCCATTGACCAATTTACCTTGAATGAGATCCTCACGATTTTGAAATTCTGTTCGCCTTTTTTCAATTTCATCCAATAAGTGCTTCTTGATCTCCCCAGTAAACCAATCCAGAAGTCCAAACGTATACTCATACTGATTCTCAACAACATCTTCTTTATTCTCGCGGTACTGTAAAAAATATGCCTTTCTACCGTATTTGCCATTCAATACTTCCATATCCGCTGCGCTTGGAAAATAAAGCGTCTTGGGAGCATCGATGCTCACCATCGCATTATAAAGCACCGTATAAATATCCTTCTCATTTGCATAGAACCGCTGCCTGATATACTCTCTAAGCTGATCACTGGCCTTGTAGGTTGTGAGCCATTCGCCGTTATCTAATTTGCCTTTTACAAACTCTTGGCTATTCTCAAAGTCCTTTACCTCATACCAAAAGATAAATTTACGATTCAAAGTATCATAATAATCCGGCGTTTGCTGACTGTCTGAATTAATACTCGCAGCCTTAAGACTGATCTTGCCGATCAAGTTTCCACTGGCTTTATAGGTTGCCAAAAATCGGTTGCTTGGCGTATACTCCATTTCCTCTTTATGACCATCATCTTTATTGATAAAATACTTGCCATCTTTCGGCACAACGACTGCATTTCGGATCATCTCATTGTCGATGACCGTACATGCATCTCCATCAGTATCTGCTGACGACATCAAAGCTAAAATATCCGATTGCTGATTGAAATATATCAACTCTCTGCAAGGACTCAGCCACTTATCGAGCTTAGCATTCCTGACAAAGGTAACGTTATGGACTTCTGAGTATGCACATAACGGATTCCTGTTGATCGTTCTTACATCTCCATGCTCACAGTCTGCACTGTAAAACTGTCCAGCTTGAAGTCCGTCCACACCTTGATTACGATACATTGCCCAATGAAGATAGGATATCGGACAAACAGCGATATACTGATACTTTGCTTTCACTGTGAATTTACCACTTGCGAGTTCTCGGCATCGCTTTTCAATCAATCTTGCGAGTGTGGTTCGAACATAACGCAGCTTAATAAAATCTTCCGAGATATGAAGCAATTCTTCGCATTTGGTAGCGACATTCTGGCTCAAACGTTTTACTTCCTCTTGAAGTTCGGTTTCATCTTCATGATTTGAATGGATGATATTTTTGAAAAACAGCCGAATTGCATCCATATTGATGATCCATTCATCTGCGTCACTAGCCTTGTCGAATGGTTTCAGTATTTTCTTGTAGGACTTCACTTCATCCTTTAATAACTCATAGTAATCTGCCTTGCTTAGTGCAAGCGCATTGATTAATTGGTAGCTTGTTCTTCTGTAATTTTCAATATCCTCATCACGCTTATTTACTTTTGTAATATACAGCTTGCCAATGATGTCCTGATACTTAGAGTCAACCGAGGCAAGTCTTTCTTGGTATGTACTCCAGTTCTCGCCGTTTTCGGTTTTATAATATTTAGCAAGCTTGACCATGCTCTCGTTGAGCAACATCGTATTGTCCGTTACAGTTTGCCATTCGTTCCACATATCCTTTAGCTGATAGGAGCCATCCACTTTACGGCAATATTCCGTATCTGTTGTATAGGTATCGTCCAAATATCCAATGATGTCAAACCTAGTAATCATCCCTTTAATACCGATCCCATATCCTCTGATGATGGCAAACTCAACGGGATAGTTTAATTGCAATGATTTCTGAATTTGTGAGAATACCTCTGGAGTTGCAATCGCTCCACCATCGAACACATCGATCTCATCATCAAATGGATGGTTAACCACCTCATAATCAACCTGATTCTTACCGTCCACTTCCTTGGTAATCTTCTCAACAGTCTTATAATCCTTTGTTATCCTAAAATGCGGCTGGGGCAGTACAATGATATCGGGCATGTCCCCTGCCATACTAGAACTGCTAACTCCAAGCGAAATCCGGCTGAGAATATCCTTGTTGATACAGACCTTCGCTCTACTTTCTTCGATTTCCTTAAACTTCCCGAAGGAAATTAACTCTTCAAACTCGGAAGCAAATTCTCTGCAATCCTCGCGAATAAAAAATGTCTCGCATTTGCCGGAATCCTCTATTTTCATGCCGCCAGTCGTTGCAAACCAAGCCAAGTACTTATGACCATTGAACGTTAGTCCGTTTTCCCACTCTGACTTGGCAGCATCTTCTGAATTGGGCAGCATCACTTTTATGATCTCAGTGATGAGTTGCTGATCGACCATCTTCTCGTTCTTATAACACTCCCAAGCAAACATCAGAAAACTATCTGATAGGGAAATGATTTGATCTTCTATTTTTTCGGCAGTGATTCTCCCTTCGGAAATACACTCCCGTCTGAAACTGTACATGCGAATTTGTCTTTGCTTCATCTTATGTGACCTCCGAGAAGAGTGAGAATAAAAAAGAACCGAGGGCAATCATGCCTTCAGTTCCATCTTACAATATTCGGAAAGATGCGACAATTTCTATGTCTTTGTAGTGTGTATCGAGCTACAACTCCAACCCATTCAACAAATCCCGCAGCGTAACAATCCCTTCCTTAGACAACGTGACACCTTTGCCCATTTTCTCATGATCCAGCGACCATTCACGGATATCATACTTAGCTTCTTTATCGTTCCAGCTTATACTTCTCAGTTCCTTTGTCCAACCCTTTGAAGATTCCGACAATCTGCCGTGTATTTGAGTTACTTTATATTTGAATTCTGCCATTTCTTCACATTGTACTTTCTATTTTAGATTTATTAAATCTTTCCACCTACTCCCTTAAACTTATCTACAAAGGCAGATATTTTCTGAAAAACGCTCTGCTTTTTTGTTAAATACTGAGGATTAAGAGGACTCATTTTAGGAAGAATTTCATTAAGCTCCGTTCCATTTTCACTGGCAAATTCTCTTTTTAATGAAGTTAAAATATATCTTTTTGCAGCCTCTTCATTAAGATTTTCAGTATTAATCAATTCTTCTGCTTCACGTTTTTGCTCAGTTTGAGCAAATGAGAAGAAGGCATCAATAATACTTGCTTTATCTTGAAAATTGTCTAAATCTGTTTGATTGATAAAATCGACTACTAAACTTTCTTTCGCACGGTTCCCCACACTAGAACGAATTAAACGACGTACCTCTTCAACCAATAATCCCTTATCTTTTACTTTTTTGTTTTTTTCAAAAATAAGTTCAAGAATGTAATCTAAATTGATCTCTTGGGATTTTAAGAGATCTACTTCAAAGACAACATCATCCCAATCAATAGAGGAATTATCTTTTTCTTTTCCTGTTTTTTCACGACGAAGCCAATCACGAATATCATTATATGATGAACGATAATCCTGAATCGTTCTTTCTTCAAGTACTTTAATCTCTTGCATAGCAGCTATATCTTCATCACTTACATAGTGAGTAGATTTAAAATTCTCTAAAGCCTTAGGGTCACTGATATCTATTGTTTGTAAAGCTTTTAGATCTGAGTATTCATCATAATTCTGTAAGATATTTTCAATACGCATATATTCACCAAAAAGCTTAACAAACTCTTTCTTATCCTTCTCAGTAGTAATATCTTCAACTTTAGGAAAACGCTCTTGTAGTTCTTTTACTACGTCTACATATCCACGGCGGGCTTCACCCGTTGCCACATCAGTGAATCCTTCCATATACTCTCTATAACTTTTTTCCAGCACCACATTTTTAGTGTTGTCATCCCCAAAACATTTAATCGCATCAATAGTGGCTTGTTCTAAATCCCGGAAAGTAACAATATTTCCAAAGGTTTTAGTCGAATCATAGATACGATTTGTTCTCGAAAAAGCTTGCATTAAACCATGATACCTAAGATTTTTATCAACAAATAAAGTATTTAATGTAGGTGCATCAAAACCAGTTAAAAACATTCCTACAACAATCAATAAATCAATCTCTTTGTTTTTTACTCGTTTAGCAAGGTCACGATAATAATTTTGAAATTCCTTACTTTCTACTCCATAATTAGTTTTAAACATGGCATTATAGTCTTTAATGGCTAAACTTAAAAACTCTTTTGCACTACTATCCATTGCTGAAGGTTCAAAAGTTTCATCAAGAATTTCACCTATAGCATTTTGCTCTTCATTAGCAGCAAAGGAGAAGATTGTCGCAATCTTAAGGGGTTTACTGCTTTCCTTTTGCAAGTTATTTAATGATTCATAGTAGAGTTTGGCTGCGTCAACATTGCTCACAGCAAACATGGCATTAAATCCTTTTCCATTCGCATTTAAACGATGGGTTTTTATTTTAAAATTATTAAGAATATATTGAGAAATTTCTTTAATCCGTTCAGGATGTAGTAATGCTTCTTTATTTTCTGCTGCCGATAGCTTCTTCTCGTCCTGTTCTTTTTCAATCGTTTTGAACTTGGGACGTACATCGTTATAATCTACTTTGAACTTTAAAACTTTTTCATCTCTAATGGCATCCGTAATTACATAAGTGTGTAACTCTCGACCAAATACAGAAGCAGTCGTTTCAGAACCTAATGCATTTTCTGGGAAAATAGGCGTACCTGTAAATCCAAATTGATAGAACTTCTTAAACTTTTTATTAATATTTTTTTGAGCTTCACCAAATTGTGAACGGTGGGCTTCATCAAAAATAAATACCACTTGCTTATTATATATAGGTAACTCTGTTTCGCTTTTAATTAGGTTATTCAGTTTTTGAATCGTCGTCACAATAATTTTATTATCATCTTTTTCAATGTTACGCTTTAATCCTGCGGTACTTTCTGAACCATTAACACTATCAGGAGAAAAACGCTGATACTCTTTTATCGTCTGAAAATCTAAGTCTTTCCTATCTACAACAAAAAATACTTTATCTATAAAATCCAGTTCAGTAGCCAACCGAGCTGCTTTAAAACTCGTAAGCGTTTTCCCCGAACCTGTTGTATGCCAAATATAACCTCCACTTTCAGTGGTTTTCCAATTTTTGGCTAGATAAGAACTTTTAATTTTCCATAAAATTCTTTCTGTGGCAGCAATTTGATAAGGACGCATAATCAGCAGGTTATCGCTCACATCAAAAACTGAATATTTCAGTAGTATATTCAATAAAGTATTTTTCTGAAAAAATGTAGCTGTGAAATCTTTCAAATCTTTAATCAGGGTATTATCTGATCTAGCCCAATTCATAGTAAAATCAAAACTGTTTTTATCACGTTTAGTCGTATTAGCAAAATAACGGCTATCTGTCCCATTAGAAATCACGGAAATCTGTAAATACTTAAACAGAGAGTTTTCTGAATTAAAGCTCTCTTTACTATATCGATGAACCTGATTAAAGGCTTCACGAATGGCAATCCCACGTTTTTTAAGCTCTACTTGTACTAGAGGTAAGCCATTGACTAAAATGGTAACATCATATCTATTGGCTTGCGTTCCTTTTTGTTCAAATTGCGAAATTACCTGCATTTTATTGTTGGCAATATTCTTTTTGTCTACTAGGTAGATGTTTTGAATATGCCCATCATCAAAAACAAAGTCGTAAATATAATCGTTATGAATTTTACGGGTTTTATCAATATGGTTGTCACTGGGTTTATCTAAAAACTGCTCACAGAATCTAGTCCACTCTGCTTCTGAAAATTGTACATTGTTAAGGTTTTGCAGTTGCACATGAACATTAGCAAGCATTTTTTCAGGAGTAATTAAGCTTGGTAGATGTTCATAACCTTGATTCACTAAATCTTGAATCAGTTCTCGTTCTAAATCAGCTTCTGTTTGATAATTAGTTCCTTGCTGATCTATCTTCGTATATTTATCTAGAACGATGAAGTTGTTTGATTCTGCGATAGGTTTGAAATCGCTCATTTATTTCCCCCCTATATAATATTTCTTTTCTTTCATCTTATTTAAATCGATACATTTCTTTAATGTTATTCATTAAATATTTTAATACACGTTTATCATCGTCTGTCAGATCAACCATCTCGTCCCCTGAATGTTTTGAATGACTTGATATATTAATAATTCTTGTCTCATAAGGATTAATATTCCCATTTGTATCTTTAGGCAGAAGCTCTCCCCAGTTGTCATAACCTAAAAATGTAGATGTCTTTTCCAAAATATTTCTAAAGAAATTAAAATGATACTTTTTTAACTGACCTGTTTCAATAGCTTTTTCAATTTCGGTTTTTAAAAAAAGATGATAGGAAAAAGGAGAATCATTACTTTGGGTAATTAAATCATACTCGCCATCTTCATTTTTTTTAAGAAAATATTTTTTAAATGTACCCTTGTTAAACTCATTATGTAGCACATTATAAAATAAAGGATTATGTGTGGTTATAATAAATTTAAGGTGTGACTGACTTGACTTAATCAAGTGTGCCAAATTTACAGCTAACTCAATCAAGCGATTATCATCTAATGAGCTTACTGGGTCATCTATGAATACATATTCAAGTTGATCAAACTGATTTGTTTCTCTCTCACTTGGTTCAGCTACATTTAATACATCAGTAACTTGTTCAAGCAGAGAATAGAAGACACACCATACAAAATTACTCTCTTCACCTTTTGAAATTTTAATGTTATTGGAACGCTCATCATTACCACGTTCATATGAAAAGGTTATTTCTGTAAAAGCCCCTACTGTTACATTATTCCCATCCTTATCTTTAACAGAATATTCTTCATTAAAATGTGGCGTTAATTTTTCGTCAGTATAATGTTGAAAATTAGAAATAATATTCCTGTCTTGTCCTTGCTCTTCAAAAATCCATTTTGTAAATGAGTTGGGATGGATTTTAAGTTTTGGCTCAGCATCAAACTCTAAATCATTATCCCAATAAAATAAATCTTCTGTAAAAGCATTATAATAAAGAATTTTTTTAGTAACTACTTCTAATTCCTCTAACTCCGTATCACCATCTACTTTCGGTGCTACTAACAATTTGAATGCCCGTGAAAGCCTAGTTTTACCTGTTCCGTTAAAAGCATAAATCAGTTGAACTTTTTTATCATTATCTTTTAACTGTTGTGCAATATCAATTAATGAAACACCCATATTACGCCTCTACCTCACTTTTCGGAAATGAAAGTAGCATATTACGGTAATACTCGTATTGCTTTTGACGCAATTCTATTTCACGAGGTAAGCCCTCGGTAATAGAGGATGTCAAGGCATCGAATTTATCTAACATAGATGCAATACGCTCTTGTTCTGGAAGAGGTGGGAGGGGGATTTTTAAAGATTTTATAATTCCAGCATTCAAGTCTCCTCTTGCACCTTGCCCAAGGTTTTTTATATATTCGTACTGACTGCTAACCCAATGAAACACATATCTATAATTTGCTTTCTCTGCGTTAATTTCTAGACAAAGACAATGTTGGTTTGTTGTAAGTGGAATTTTATTAATTGCAGATCGACCAGCAGTAGCACCAGAAATTGCTATGATAACACAATTTTCAGGAACCCATTTAACAGCAGTTTTTATCAATGCACTTTCTGTTATTTTCATATCTGTTTCATATATATCAACAAAACGAACTTCTTGTGTTCTTAACCAAGGAATACTCCCGTTATTATAGTATTCTGTATTATTTGCAAGCGGTGTTGCACCAGAATATGCTTTAATTATTATTTCCCCCAACGTCTTCCACTCAACTTCACCGTCGTCAAAAGTCAACAACTTATCACGGTAATAATCATATTGTTTTTTACGAGCTGTAAGCTCTACTGTAAGCTCTGCTGTAAGTTCTGTAAAGGCGTCCAAAATACGGACGATTTCTTCTTGCACTTTAATGGGTGGGATGGGGATTAGGAGTTTTTTAAATCTTGCTTTAGATATGTTAAAACGCGTAACACCACTAGCTGTCTTTGCAATTTCAGTCCGCATAAAATGACTGCGAAATAAATATTTTGAAAATTGTGGTATTATAAGAATATTATCATTAAATCTTACGCCAAATGAAAAACTATTTAAATAAACTTTATCTTCAAACTTTGTTGTAACAGACGAAGACATCCCTGCTTCTTCTGCCGTCTCTGATGAGCCTGTAAACAAAATATCACCATATTTTACTTCATGTTGATTTTCTGAATCAGACACTTTTACAGATTCCAGCTTATCAAAATTTATTTCTATATTATCAAATATGTTTTTATATGAAATGTATAGAGCGTTTCCATTATCAAAGTCTTCCTTATTTTTGCCTGAAAGACCTCCATAAAGTTCCGCCACCTCCCCCAATGCCTTCCACTCAACCTCAACCCCCTCAAGGAGTTTCTCCATAAAATTCGGCTTAATCATGATTCAATCGCCTCAATAATGTCATCAATTTCGGCACGAAGTTGGTCGATCTTTGCTACAATCGTTTTTATTTCTGCATTCAGCTCATTTATATCAATGACTTCCCTTGTGTCTTTTGCTTCCACATAGGAACTCACAGATAGGTTGTAATCATGTTGAACGATTGCATCATAATCAACGGATTTTGCAACATGGTCAACATCCTCTTTGCTGTCAAACATTTTCATAATTTGCTCAATGTGTTCATCTGTAAGTATGTTATTATTGGTTGCTTTTTTATAGAAATCTATTCCACTTGCATCAATGAATTGGGTTTTATTATCGGTTTTATGCTTAGAAAGAACCAAGATATTAACTGCTATTGAAGTCCCATAAAAAAGGTTAGGCGCTAATGAAATAACCGTTTCAACAAAGTTGTTGTCAATCAGATACTTTCTGATTTTCAGTTCTGCACCACCACGGTAAAAAATACCAGGAAAACAAACGATAGCAGCACGACCTTTACTTGAAAGGTAACTTAGCGTATGAAGTACAAAGGCAAAATCGGCTTTAGATTTTGGGGCTAATACGCCTGCAGGAGCATATCTTTCATCATTAATAAGCGTTGGGTCATCACTACCAATCCAATTTACGGAATAAGGTGGATTAGATACAATAGCATCAAAAGGCTTTTCGTCACCAAAGTGAGGATCTAAAAGCGTATTTCCTAAAGCAATATTAAACTTGTCGTAGTTTATATTGTGTAAAAACATATTCATGCGAGCAAGGTTATAAGTTGTATGATTAATTTCCTGTCCATAAAAACCATCTTCAATAATATGAGCATCAAACTGTTTTTTTGCTTGTAATAAAAGTGAACCTGAACCAGCTGCCGGGTCATAAATTTTATTAATGGTTGTTTGCTTGTGTATCGCTAATTGAGCAATAAGTTTAGATACAGACTGCGGTGTGAAGAATTCTCCTCCGGATTTTCCTGCATTGGCAGCATAATTAGAGATTAAATACTCATAAGCATCACCAAAAAGGTCAATTTGACTATCTTCAAAATTACCAAAATTAAGCCCTTCAACGCCTTTAATGACAGCAGCTAAACGACTGTTTTTATCTTTCACTGTATTTCCTAATCTATTGCTTGTTGTGTCAAAATCAGCAAATAATCCTTTAATATCTAGTTCAGATGGATAACCATTTGCTGAACTTTCAATATCAGAAAATATAGTAGCTAAATCTGTATTCAAACTTTCATTTGTGTTGGCGGTTTTTGCAATATTAGCAAACAGCTGAGTCGGATATATGAAATAACCTTTTGTTTTAATGGCATCCTCTTTAATTTCTTTCGTTATAATATCATCAAGAAGGTCTGCATACTTGATGCTTTCGTCTCCTGCTTCAATATAGCTAGAAAAATTCTCGCTAATAAAACGATAAAATAACGTTCCTAAAACATATTGCTTAAAATCCCATCCATCTACAGATCCACGAACATCATTGGCTATTTTCCAGATTTGAGATTGTAATTCGGCACGTTGTGCTGCGCTTGACATTTGTATACCTCCATTTTTTCTTCTTATACATTAATTATAGAAGTACTTCTAAATAGGTTTGAAGTTTTCCTTCCACCTTTAGTTTCTTGCCAAATTCACTACTCCACTTATGCTACCTAAGTATTGAAACCAATTACTATCTTTACACCGACATAAAACTTCATGCAAAATCACTCCTTAATACCAGCCTAATAGTCCATCAGACTTATTCCACAATCCAACTGGAAATTCCTTTATTCGACAGAACTTCTCCATCGTCATATAATACTCCAATGACATTGATCTGTCAGCAATCGCATGTTCGCACTTTACATTTATAAAACCTTTCCACAAGATTTGCCTCTAACACGATACAATGGTTGAAGGAGTGAAGAATCATGTTATTGTTGAGCTTATAGAGCCTGAAAAGCTTGGGTTTCATTACACAGATGAGAAAGATCAGAAACGACCAATAGCTTTATTCAAAGTGCCGATATCTTCAAGAGACGATATATATCCATTGGACTATATGATGAAGCCGGAGTTCATTTTGAGAAGAGATACGTAACACCTCTCAACAACACTGGTTTATCAGCAAGCGTGCCTTCACATGAAAAAACCTCCACCATGTTATTATAGGGAGGGAGAATGACACCAAACAAATATTTTTAAAAATCCTATTGTATCTAAGACAATTTTCTCTTTTCTATAATTAACGAAATAACATAGATTATTAATACTCCGGCGAAAAGATAATCATAGACCATCCTATAAGTAGATACGCTAAAGTTATACTTGGTATCAACTAATGTGATACCAGTATAACCTATAAATAGCAAAGAAAAAGCATAATTAAGCGGTCTATTTGTAATACGATTCCAGCGTTCATCCTTTCCTTCTCTGATAAGAAGTATGAGATTTATCAACATACCAAACATAATAATCACCGATATCAAACTACTCATCTTTGTTATCCTCCTCGTCTTCTTCATAAGGTTCAAAATAAAAGACTTCATTAATGTTTTTTTCAAATATATGTGCTATTGCAAATGCAAGCTCAAGCGAAGGAATAAATTTGTTATTTTCAATCGCAGCGATTGTTTGTCTCGTTACGCCTAGTTCTTTTGCTAACTCGGTTTGTGTCCACCTTTTCTCTGCTCGAAGTAAATAAACCTTGTTATTTACAATTCCAAAATAATGCATACTTAGGAATCCTCCTTTGAATTCATTGTAATATAAAACAAACATAATGTAAACTAAACACAACATTTTGTTTTATATATAAGACATCAATGCATACTCCCCCACAAAAAAACCTCCCGAAGGAGGTATTGTAAGTCAGTATATTATCTTCCTGATTCTTTTACATCCTCCCGATATATCCTTACCACGCACTCCACGTGACTCGTCTGCGGGAACATATCGACGGGCTGGACCCACTCGATGGCATAGCCGCCGTCCAGCAGCACCTTGCAATCCTTCGCCAGGGTCGAAGGGTTGCAGGAGACATAGACGAACCGGTTCGGCTTGGTGCGCAGCACCGCTTCCAGGAACCGGGGATCTAGCCCCGTCCGGGGCGGGTCGGCGACGATGACGTCCGGGGTCAGGCCGGCCTTGGCCCAGCGGGGCAGCAGCTCTTCTGCGGCTCCGGTGTGGAAGCTGACATTGCTGCGGCCGTTACGCGCCGCGTTCTGCTTCGCGTCCTCCACCGCTTCCGGGATCGTCTCGATGCCGCGCACTTCCTTGGCGTAAGGCGCAAGCCACAGCCCGATCGTACCGGTGCCGCAGTAGGCATCGACCACCGTCTCCCTGCCGGTCAAGCCCGCGGCGGCTCGTACTGATTCGTACAGCTTGACCGTCGCTTGCGGGTTAAGCTGGAAGAAGGCGCGCGGCGACAGCGAAAATTCCAAATCGCCCAGCGATTCCTCCATCGTGTCTTCGCCCCACAGCGTCAACGTCCGCTCTCCGAAGATGAGCGGGGTCTTCTTCGGATTGACATTCAGGGCGATCCCGGTTACTTCCGGCAGCGTCAATCGAAGCATACGGACCAGGTCGTCCTGGCGGGGCAGCCTCGCACTAGCCGCGACAAGCGTTACCTGCAGGTGGCCGGACTGAAAGCCGTACCGGACGACGATCGTCCGTACGCCGTCTTTGGCGCTGTTCTCCTTGTGAAGCGGAATCTGCAGCTCTTCCAGCACGGATTTTACTTTTTCCACCGCGCTGTTGACCTTGGGGTGCTGGATCGGACAGCCGCTGATGTCGACAATCTCGTGGCTTCCCGCCTCGTACAGACCGGCGATAATTTCATTTCCCTTTCGCTTCAGTTGAAGCTGGGCCTTGTTGCGGTAATCCCACGGATGCTCCATTCCGAGCATCGGCTTGATCTTCACGTCTTCCAGACCAGCATAACGGGAAAATGCCTCACGCACAAGCTCCATCTTGGCCCGCAGTTGGCCTTCGTAGGAAATATGCTGAATCTGGCAGCCGCCGCAGATCCCGAACACCGGACAGGGAGGTTCGATTCGGTCGGGAGACCGTTTCTCCACCTCCAGCAGCCGGGCCTTGATGAATTTCGGCTGAAGCTGCGTTACCTCGGCTTTTACGACTTCTTCCGGCAGCGCCCCGTCAATAAACACAGCCTTGCGCCGGTAATATCCGATGCCTTCGCCGTTAATTCCAAGCCGCTTCACTGTGACAACGATACGGTCTCCGGTGCGGAGCTCTTCTGCATGCTCCCTACTCGCGGCTGCCGATGTCCGCTCTGAGCGCGGTTTATACCCGGAGCCTTTAGCCCCGGGAGGTCTGCTATATGATGCGTTTCCCTTGGCGGGACGCTTACGTTCATTCATGAAGTTTCTCCATTCTGTTTGCTTTTTTCGTGTCCACTATACCATGATGCAGGAAGGAAAGCCATCGCCAGCCATATGGTAACCAACCGCTCGTTCTAACACGCTCTCTTCTTGCACGCCCCGCCGGATAACCACCCTATACAAAAAAGAAACGGCCGCGCCTCTTCCCATGAAGGCAGCCGTTTCTATTAATACAGTACTCTTGATTCCCTAGCTCAGGATTTGCTGGATATGAATATCTCTGTTCCGGCTTAAATCTAGCAAAGAATCCTCAATCTTAACCAGGGGATGCAGGTCGTCGAGCGCGTTAATGTGAACCACTTCGGCCAAACTCCCGTCCGTCAGCACAACTTTTTTACCTAGCAGCCCATGAATTAATTTATCCAGAAGCAGCGAGACAATTTCCGGATTCAGTTCTCCAAACGAGCCTTGGCGCATCAAGGTTACGACCTTGTAAAAAGGCATTGGATCCTGATGCGGCCGCTTGGACGAAATCGCATGGAACACATCCGCAACCGCGACAATCTGGCTCCAGAAATCAATTTCCCCTTTTTTCAAATGCAAGGGATATCCGCTTCCGTCCAGCCGTTCATGATGCTGCAAGGCGACAAGCATAACACGCGGGCTTAGCCCGACGGTTCCTTTAAGTATTTCGTAGCCGTAGATGGTGTGCCGCTTCATTTCAACCAGCTCTTCTTTCGTCAGCTTTCCCGGCTTTGACAATAGCTCTTGCGGAATCCGGACCTTGCCGATGTCATGCATGGTGGCCGCCAGCGACAGCAGCGCAAGCTCCGACTCTTCCAGATCCAGCCACTGCCCGATCAGGGTGGATATTACACCTACGCCGATATTATGCTGATGCGTGTATTCATCCTTGGCTTTGACGGACTCTAACAGCTCCAACAAATCGGGATGCCTGGAAATTTGGCGTACAATGGGGATCAGCCCGTTCTTGATTTCAATCAGGGGCACCTTGCGGTCGAATTGAAGCCGGTCGAACAGAGCTTTGGAATAGTTTGCAGCCCCCTGTATCAGCTTCGTAGGAGCAGTACCCGGCGTTCGAACCTCCGCACCCGGCGTTCCAACCTCAGAAGCTTGAACGAGAACATCGAGGGGGTTGATCTCATGCTGCTGAAGCAAACGGAGAGTATCCCCATTGAGGACGGAGTCGGCAGGCACTAACACGGCGCCATTTTTATTTACAATATCAAATTTCACTTTTTTACCCGATAAATGTTCAAAAGACATCTTTTTTATCAACTCCGTTTTCTGCTATACACATGCATATGATTTGGCCCCGAGGACCGACCTGCTCCTTGCTGGACAGTAGGTTGTTTGGAACTATTATACATCCATTTGCAAAAATCCAAGTTCAAGGAATAAAGTATCCTGCTTTAAGATGCGGGCAAAGGCGCCCGGAAAACTATGGAGTAATACGTATCGGCCCAAAAATCCACGCTGACTATATGTGCGCCCCCGGCCTCCAGATCATGTCTCATCGTCTCAAGAGGAATGCGGTGACCGGGCTTCCCATCAGGGCGGGGATGCAGCCACTCTACAATCAGACCTCTACCGCCGGGCTTCAGCACCCGGAGCATTTCCTTTATCCCTTCTTCGGGAGCACTCAGAATATGCAATACGAGCGACGCAATGGCTAAATCGACAACGCTATCTGCCAGCGGAAGATGTTCCGCAGTGCCTTCGGCCACTTCGACGTTGGTTCTGTCCGCTTCCTTGGCGCGGCCGCGCAGCACATCCAGCATAAAGGGCGAGGAATCCACCGCGTACACGCGTCCCTTCGTCCGCTCCGCGGCGGAGAATGCAAAATACCCTCCCCCTGCTCCAATGTCCAGCACATCTTCATCGTTCCCAAGGCCCGCCAAACTAAGCAGCTTCTCCGGGGGCATCCCGCTTAACCGTTCCTGCGACTCCAGCCGCTCCAGCCCAGCGCGTTCCGGTTGATGATTATTCATACCGCACCTCTGTTAGTTGTAGCTTTCTAATCGGGTCATACATTTTATATCGGTTGCTGACGGTCCAGTATTCATCTTTGATGGAACGCGCTCGAACATTCCTTCAATGATGACTTTCAATTTTCCATAGTAAGCATCGGCAGATTCCCACAGACTCCTCTCATTCCAATCCGTGAACAGTTCTCTGCAGGAGTCCAGGCTGTAATAATAACGCTCAATCGGTTGCTGCGTGTCATGCAAAACAAGGGTCGCCCCCGGCGCCTTTTGCCTGACTATGGAAAGGGCAGTTTCCGAGAAATCGGTGGCGGTCACTTGATAGCCATACTCCCCAAGAACCCGCGTATCGCTTCAGTTTCCGCAGCCAATTTCAAGAACCCGCTTGCCTGGCAGCGCTTGGAGGTACGGTTCGTATCTCTGAAGCCATGATGGGGCATTCTGATTCTCATTGTCTTGTATCCGGTTAAACACTTGATTCCAGTACATTTGCGGAGTGTTAGATTGCAATTTAGGCCGCCTCCTCCTGTATAAAGAATACATTACTGAAAGATAGTGAACTATTCAATCCAGCTATTGGAAACCAAGGCTGTTGATGCGGGAAGGCTCTACATCCGGAAAACGAGACAACCGCTCCCCAAGTCGGGAAGCGGCTGCTGACTATGACTCGTTTCCATACATTACTTCAATTTATTGTATACCCGGTAGAGAATCTGTGCGGTTTCCGCTCTCGTTGCCGTACCGGTCGGATTCAAGCCCGAGCCGCTTCCTTGAACGATTCCGGCATTGACCATAGCGGCCACCGCAGCCTTCGCGTAAGAGGCGATCTTGGATTGATCGCGGAACCGGTTAAGATCGGCTGCCGTACCCGAAATCTTAAGACTGCCCGTTACTTCCAATGCGCGCATAATCAACACCATCATATCCTGTCTCGATATGGTCTCTTTAGGATTAAATTTCCCATCACCCGCGCCTTTGGCGATGCCAAGCTGTCTGACAATGCCTAAAGCCTCATAATAATAATCGGCGGCGCGGACATCGCTGAAGTTGGAATTGAAATCGGCCTTCAGATCGAGCATCCGAACCAGCAGCACCATGAAATCGGCTCTCGTCACGGGTTTGCCCGGTTCAAATGCGGTGCTGGAAGTGCCATGAATAATTCCTTTCTCAGTAAGCGCTCCAATTGCCTCCTTCGCCCAATCGTATTTAGCGTCCACATCTTTGAAAGGAACCGCAGCCGGAACCGTTGAAGACTGTACAATAGGCGTCGGTGTTGACGTAGGCGTTGGTATCGGTGTCGGTGTTGGTGTTGGTGTCGCTGTTGGTTTTGGGATCTCCGTCGACTGCACCGGAAGCTGTGTCGGCGCTTCGCTCGGCGTTGGTGATGCGCTCGGTGTCGGTGTTGGCGTTGGCGACTGCCCCGAATTTGAGGTATCGCCTGCCGTGAAGCCCCAAATGTCGGAGCGGGCCGAACCGCTGTATGCGTCTTGGGCCACTGCATACCATTGGTAGTACATTCCCTTTTGCAAACCGCTCCAATGAATGGTGGCGTTGCTTCCGCTGGCGATATCACTCTGTTCGCCAATCTTGTCTCCAGTATACACCTTCACTCCAAAATAGTCGGTGGCTACCCGTTTCTTCATCGGCTGAAGGTCGGCATCCAGATCGAATTCATCCTTGCCCGGATGTTCACCGGGTTCATAGAAATTATAATCGTCCAAATAAGGCGAGTAGGTCTTCACATGAATCTTGTTATTCTTGAGATCGAACTGCAGGAGACGAATGTAGCCGAGGCCGCCCATTTCGGCTCCTTGATAGTCGGCCAGCATTTGGTACACCTTGCGGTCCGCCACGCCGTCCCCGTTGTCATCAATTTGATCGACTAGTTCTTCGGCGTCGTGATAATGCCCGCTCAATACGGCAATGACATTCGGGTTAGGCACAACGACACGTTCATAAATTTTGTCCGCAATCGGAGCGCGGTTCCCGGATACAAGCAAATACTCGTGGAAATTGAGGATCGCCTTACGATCCGGGTACATTTTCACCACATCGTTCACCCACTCAATGTCCTCGTCGCGAATATCCCACCCCATATAGACAACGACAAAATCATTCCCGCCTGCTGAAATCAGATCGTAGTGGCCTCTGTTATTGAGATAGGAACCTCCAAAAGTTGGCTGGCTCTTGAAACGCTGCTCACCAAAATATTGATAGAATTTGGTGTAGTCGGAACTCTGATGTGACACGTCATGGTTGCCTGCGAGCACGCCATAAGGAATTTGGGCATCCTCCAGCACCTTCATGTCCTTGTCGGCTTCCTGCCATTGATATTCCTTATCGGCCTCGTCAACAACGTCTCCGGTATGAATGACATATTTGATGTTCATATCATCCTTATGGTCCACAATCCACTTCACATTGCCTCTATAAATATCGGGATAACTCTCAGAGTAATACTGCGTATCCGACATCCAGACAAAGCTGAAATCGTAAGGGTCCTGGCTAACCGGAATCTGGTCCTGAACAATGACATGAATGGTCCCGTCCACGGCATAGTCGCCAGCCTGCACCTCAGCGGTTAAGGCAAAATCTTCGCTGCCCGCAACCCTGCCGTCCAGCTTTTCCCACGTACTCGATACTGGGCTCCAGGCATACATGCTGACCTGACGTCCCTCCAGCGATTTCCCCTGCCAGTCGATCTCAACCGAATCTGTGGCTTTGATGGAAGGATCAAGCTTTACTTCAAACCGGTGATACGGAAATTTCTCGTCCGAATCATTGTTCAGATATTGCCCGTCGGCGGTGCCGATCAGGCTGTACTCTTCCTGCGTAAAGGCCTGCTCGCCTTCCGGCTTCAGCTGCCCCGGAGGCTCCACTTCCGATGCGTTCTTGTAAGCGGTGAATCCCGCGCGATGCGCGCCATCGAAGAGGTAGCCTTTATAGAAGCTCACCTTCATCGAATCGTTCGTCGGGTCCTGCACCTTCACCGTCAGGTCGCCTGCGGCGCCGGACTGCTCACTCACAGGAGATACAAGCTCCGGCTTCAGCGGATTTTCATTCGGCACATTGAAGGTAATGATCTTGTCCGCGGCATTGCCGATCTTGTCGGCCGCCTTGATGGTCAAGGTGTGATTACCCGGTTTCAGCTTGGATGAAGAGGTTGCATAAGGCATCTCGATCTTTTCCCCGTCCAGAGCCGCTTCCGTGGATTCGATGCCCGCGAGGGCATCCGTAATTTCGGCATTTAGCGTAAATTCGCCGCGATACGTTTTGCCGTCCTCGACGGTCGGAACAATGGCTGGAGCTATATTATCTACCGTAAAATCAACCGTCTTGTGTCCATATTCCGCGCTCTGAACGGTGACTTGATGCGGGCCATCCGGCAGCTTGGTCGTATCTAGGTCATAGGCCTTGGATTTCAACTGCCCGTCCGGTAGATTGAAATGAAAATCCACCGCCGGGAATCTGCCCGCGCTGTCACCCATTTTGATCTCTTTAGCTGGGTTCGCGTAGGCCGGATCATAGACAACGGTGCCTTCCGCAAAAACAAGCCGGATATTCTTCACCGTGAAATCGTCTTTATTCTCTTCCGGACGATCGTCGAACGGCGAGGATTTCGTTCCCGCGCGGACCGAGATCACATTGTCACCTGCCTTCAGCCGGGTGGCGGCAATCGGCACGGAGAGTGTCGTATACGTATTGATCGGGTCCATAAACGTATATAAAATTTCATCGCCGATCGTTACGCCGTTCTTGAAATAATAGTTGACCGAATTGGCGTCAAAAGCGAAGAACGCGTCCTGCTCGACTGCGTGATACGTTCCGCTTGTCAGCGGCTTGCCGTCGATGTCAAGCTGCAGGGTGTCCGGCCCGGCCTGCTCCGCCGTTCCTTTGACCGTCTTGGTGCCGCGAATCAAATCGCCGTCCTTGATATTAAGCCGAAGCGCGCCCCGGTCCGGCCCGCCGGTTATATGGACTGTGTAAACATTCGAAGTGACCTCATGCGTTCCGTCCGATACCACGTAGTAGTATTGCACGGAGGACTTGCCGATCAAATCCGGTGAATAGAGAGTAAAATGATACATTGTGTCATTGTAATCCACATACAGGTAGCGGCTGGAATAATCATTTTGCTCGCCGGTCTTATAATACAGCTTCACCGATTTGACGCTTTGATTGTCCCCGGCGTCGCCCACGATCGCAAGGTTCTGTGACTGGTCGATACTGCTCTTGCCCGTCATATCCGCAATCGTCGGCGGCTCGGTGTCATCCGGTACCGTTACCGGCACTTCAGGCACTTGACCCGAACTAACGCTGCCCGGGGACGCGTTCTCCGTACCGGAACTCAGCTTAATCATGGTATTGCTGCCGTTGGCCGGATACTTATACTGAATACCTTTGTTATCGGCCGTTTCATTGGTCAAAGACCCGTCGTAATAAGCGGCGGAAATGTCCGCATGCGTGTTGGTGCCGATCGCTACACCGCGCTTGGAGCCATTGGCCATACCGTCCGAATAGATTTTATAGATATCCTGATTTTGGGTCAGATTAGTATGGAAATTCGCGTTGAAGTCGGCAACCGTCTTGCTGCCATTGCCGTTGTTAATGACCCAAAAGACAAGCGTCTTGCCAGGGCCGATCATCATGTCCTCCCGGTCGGTCGGCCAGACGAGATCCGCATCCGGTCCCGAGTCCGTGTACCGGTAATAGATTTTGTAATCCTTCAGATTGATGGTCTTGTCCGTATTGTTGTAAATTTCGATAAATTCGTACCCGTCCGCTCTGTTCACATTGGTTGTATTTGGAGCAAGCTCGGTTACCAGCAGCGGCGGTACCTTGGACGGATCAAAATCGGGTAGGTTCACCTGGACCGTGTAGACATCGGTATCCTTCGTGCTCCATCCGTCATTAGCCTCTATGTAATACTGCAGCTTGTCCTCTGTCAGCCTTTCCTTTGGAATCGCAGCCTCAAAAGCAACATTATCGTTCGCCGACCTATCCGCGTTAATGCTCATCGGCAGCCGGGTAAACACAGCTTCGGAGTCCAGCTTGTAGTACACGGCTGCGGTTACATTCGTCGGGTCGCCATATACATTCGCCGTAACGTCGGCGGTAAGCTCCAGATTGCTGTCATAGACAGCTTCCATAACAGGGACATGTTGAATGGCCAGCGTTATGCCGGATTCGCCGGATGGTTGTTCCGGCATAAATTGGCTTTCAACCGTTCCCGGCGTCGCCCCGTGCGCACCGGCCGCATAATCGCCTGTCGTCACCATCAGCATGGCCGTACTTCCGCCCGTCGGATAGGAATAAAAGATGCCTTTGTCTTTCTGGGTCTGGTCATCGTTTTGGTAGGAAGCCGAGACGACAATATTCCCGCTGCCATCCTTAAGAATTAAATCTCGCGGGGCGCTGTTGCTCATGCCTCCTCCACCCGATACACGGAATAGGTTCATGCCTTCGGTCAGCGAGGTGCCGTAATTGCCGTTAAAGTCGGCGGCGGTAAGCCCAGTATTATCGTTGTTCATCACCCATAACACTACCGATTGCTGGGCTCCGATTACCGGATTATCAGCCGAAGAAGCCAACGGCCAGACCGCATCCACATCCGAATTGCTCGCATTCAGATAGTGGTATTGCAGACTGTAATCTTTTAACGAAACCGCTTGGCTTGAATTGTTATACACCTCGATAAACTCATAGGCGTCTACCGATTTCCCCGACACGTTCGAACTGTCCGGCGTAAGCTCCGTGATCAACAGCTTGGGAATTTTCATGTAATCCAACGTATCCCCAATTTCATTCGCACGTGCCTTACTTGCGCCGTATGGTGTCAGCAGACCCGACAGCAAGCCGGCAATTGAAGCATGTAACGCCAGCTTTTTAAGCACTCCTCTTTTCAATGGCTCCGCACTCTCCGTTCTCATAGTAATGTCTTGATTTCCTCAGTGATGAAGTGGCCAACATCTACTCACCAGCTGCCAAATACCTAAATCTTAAAATAACAATCAACTGTAAAAAGTCTGTCAACGCTGTATCATCAGGTTGTAAATATTAATACCTATAAATTTCCACTCAATAGCACAAAGAACCCGGACTGCCGTCCAGGTTCTCTCAATTTATTTATCGCTTTTGCCGCTCTATTCAACTCGCTTCTTGAGCGCTTACATTTTTCACAAGAACCATTTTTTTGCCGGATAATGTGAAGATTGAAATGGCAGTGAAGATGAGAGCAATGGAACCAAGCAGCAAGTATGCGCTTTTAAATCCAACCGTATCATACATGTTCCCCGCGATGGTCGACAGGAAGATAGCTCCTACTTGCTTGGAGAACTGGAATCCGATCAGATAAATCGTCGCTGACAATCTCATATCAAAATTCGCCGAGATGTATTTGAAGACGGCCACCAGCAGGATCGGAACTTCCAGGGCGTGCATTAATTTTAACAAGCTGATCGCAACCGCTCCGTCCGCCACACTTGATCCCAAGATCCGGATAGACATAATGAAACCCGCATACAGCAGAGCATTTTTCGCTCCGATTTTATTAATAATGAACGGCGCCAGGATCATTACAATCGCTTCCAAAAAAATCTGTAAGGTTACGAGGTTGCCAAAGACTTGGGTTCCCTTCTCCGGTGTGGCAAAGAAATGGGTAAAATATACGGCAAACTGCTGATCATAAACATCGTATATGCAGCCAACGCCAAGGACATACAGCACGAACATCCAGAACTTTCTGTTCTTAAAAAGCTCGAGAGTAGATCCTTTGGGAGGCGCCGCTATTTTGTCTGCATTTGCTGCGTGAGCCTCGGAATTTCCCATCTTGGCGAAGGAGAACACAACGGCCAGCAGGAGAGCCATGCCAGTGCCGATCCAGAAGATCAAATCGGGATTCGTATTGAACAAATGCCCAGTAACAAAAGTACTTGCCGCAGCGCCAATGTTCCCGAACACTCTGACCCGTCCGTATTCAAACCCGTTCAGATGACTGACTCTCTCAATATAAGCTTCGATTGCGCCAACTCCGCCATTGAAAATGGCTCCCAGGTAAGCGCCGCCAATTACAGCCGCCAGTATAATATTTCCCTTGAGCAAGGCAGGAAATAAGTAAACGAAGAACGGTCCGATAAACACCAATAGTCCGATAAACAGCCAGAGTAAATTCTTTTTCAGGCCGAGCTTATCTGACACGATTCCGAAAAAAGGTTGAAAGCAAATCGCTGCAATCGATATTGCCGAGAAAATTACGCCTGTCTTGGTGGAATTCAGGCCGCCTTCTTGGGTCAGCCATAGAGATAAAAACATCGTACAAGCAGCCCAGATAAAGAAGTAAAGCATAAAGAATACCCCAAAAATCCAATAATTTCTGTTAAGCGTTCTCATTAATTCTCCTCCTTCAACATGATAAGGCTTCCAAATAAGAAGAAACAGCTTCGCCGTCCTCTGGAAGAGGAAGGCATTCGTTTCTCGTAAAAATATCAGGTTAAGGATAAGCGCAAAGCTCATACTTTCTGATATTTCAAGTAAAACGCTTTCTATAACGTAACTAGTTAAATGCCGGTTGTTTTTACTAAAATGAGTATACCAAAGATAGCGCATACATTCAATAGAACGTTTGCATTACCTGAAAAATAGTTCTAAAGACAGTAAAACGGCCCTTCCCTAAGGGAAAGACCGTAAGTTTACTTCATTTTTTTAATTAAACTTCAGTAAAATGCCAAACGTAACTGTGGAAATCCCGCTCGGCCTCTGTAGGAATACTCAAGCCGACAAAAGCAAGCTCATCCCCGCCGTATACCTCATCCGTTCCGGCCAGCCGGTATTTCTTGGTTACATCAATTCCGTCCAGCTTCAGGAACTTGAGCGGAGCCGCAGGCTCGGCCAGAACATTGAAATAGAAGGCGATGGCTTCTTTCTTATCTTGATCGGCAAACAGCCAGGCCGTATCGTTTCCTTCAAACGGGCTGAGCAGGCGGTAGAAATCCCCGAATTGAATTAAGCTTCTAATCTCCTTGTACTTGGCTACCTGCTGCTTGACCGTCTCTTTCTCCTCATCCGTCAGCTTGGTCAGATCCAGTTCATAGCCCAGGTTGCCGGACATCGCCACGTCGCCCCGCATCTCCATGGAAGTAATCCGGTGCACCTGGTGATTCGGGACTGCGGATACATGGGAGCCCATCGTAATGATCGGGTACACGAGGCTTGTGCCATACTGGATTTTCAAGCGGGAAACGGCGTCGGTGTTATCGCTCGTCCACGTCTGCGGCATATAGTAGAGAATACCGGGATCGAATCTTCCTCCCCCGCCGGAGCAGCTCTCAAACAGGACCTCGGGAAAGGAAGATGTGATGGCATCCATGACTTTGTATAACCCGAGCATGTAACGATGCGCCGTCTCCCTCTGTCTGTCCGCAGGCAGGGACGCCGACCCGATCTCCGTCATATGCCGGTTCATATCCCATTTCACATAGGAAATCGGAACCGTGCCAAGTATCGCGCTTACTTGTCTGATAATTTCTTCACAAACCTCTTCCCTCGAAAAATCAAGAATCAACTGATTCCGGCTCTCGGAACGGAGACGATTCGGCACATGCAGGCACCAATCCGGATGCTTGCGGTACAGATCGCTGTCCACCGAGATCATCTCGGGCTCGAACCACAGTCCGAACTGCATCCCCATTCCTTTCACACGCTCTGCCAGGGTATCCAGCCCTTCCGGCAGCTTCTCCCGGTCCACGAACCAGTCGCCGAGCGAGGATTTGTCGTCATTTCTTTTTTCAAACCAACCGTCGTCCAGGACAAACAGCTCGATTCCTAGCTCCTTGCCGGCGCTCGCGATATCGAGTATTTTCTCGGCATTAAAATCGAAGTACGTCGCTTCCCAGTTGTTCACCAGAATAGGCCGTTCTTTGTCACGGTGGAGTCCTCTTGTCAGCCGAGTGCGATATAAAGCGTGGAAGGTTCTCGACATATCTCCAAGGCCTTCGGATGAGTACACCATAACCGCTTCGGGCGCCTGGAATTCTTCGCCGGGTTCAAGCTTCCAGCTAAAGTCAAAAGGATTAATCCCCAGCGTCACTCTTGTATTATTAAATTGATCCACTTCAGCCTGGGCCAGGAAATTACCGCTGTATACGAAGTTAAAGGCGTATACCTCGCCGGAGGTTTCATTCGCGCCTGGTCTGAGCAGGGCAATGAAAGGGTTATGCTGGTGGCTGCTGGCGCCACGGCTACTCTCGATGGACTGGATTCCATGTCTGAGCGGCCGTCTTTCGATATGTCTCTCTTTTACATGGGCTCCATACAAATGAAGGAAATCGAAGTCGGCATCCTGGAAATCCACGCTTAGACTCAATGCCCGCAGCAGCTTTAGGGACTCCGAACCCTTATTCGCGAACCGCACCGATCTTGTGATGACATTGAACTGTTCAAACACGGTATAGCTTAAAATAACCTGCAGCCCGGACACTTTATCTTCCGTTACGATCTCAAGCGTTTCCGCTTCCTGTTCATTCTCCACATATGTAGCAGGAAGGCCTTCCAAAGCAGGTTTCCCCTTAAAAATGGCATGTGACACGTAGCGCAAATCGGATACCGTCGATCCGTTCTCAAGCTGGACCTGGTAAGCGGGCTTCCGGTAATCCGTATTCCCGTATTGAGGATACTCCTGTGGAAGCGTATCGAGAGAGAAGGCGCGGTCTTCCTTATATGGATTTCCGGAAAATCCCCGGTCGAGCAGCTGAATCCGGTTGGAATGATGGTATTCATTGATTTTTCTACCCCAATAAAGATGAAGCAGGAATTCATCACGAACAATTCCGATCACATAACTGGTATCCTTGGCTTGCAAATGAAAAAGTCTGTTCTCTGCATCAAATCGAATTCCCATCGATCTTATCACTCCCATGATTATTATAGTTTCGGCCCTGTGCTGTCTCTTACAACAAGTTCGGTCGGCAAAATTACTTTGAGCGGCACTTCTCTTCCGTTCTTCAGGCGGTCAACCAAAAGCTTCACCGCGGTTCTTCCCATCTCTTCCGTGTGGATCTTGACCGTGGACAACGTCGGATTCAAAAAGGCGGAGGCATCGATATCATCAAAACTAAAAATGGAAATATCACCGGGAACTTTAATGCCTGCTTCATGCAGTGCTTTCATGGCCCCTATGGCCATAGGGTCACTGGCAACCACGACCGCGCTCGGAAAAGGCTTCATCCCTATGAGCTGCTTCATCAGGGTATATCCGCTCATCGGTCCAAATTCCCCTACCAGAACGTTATCCGCTTGAAAAAGTCCCTCTTCCTTCATCACTCTCTCATAGGTGCTGAGCCGGATATCCTCTTTTTCAATCACTCTTCCATTATGGATGCTGCGGATTAAACCTTTACCGCCGATGTAAGCGATTTGACTGTGGCCAGCGCTGAACAGGTAGTTTAAAATCTTACGAGTAGCGGTTTCAAAGTCGGAAATCACGACATCATAATTCTCCTCCTCGGGTAAGAAGTCAACAAATACAATGCTGCGATTCTGGACATAAACGTCTTTAAGCTCCTCGCTGTTTACGTCTCCCAGAACAATAAGCCCGTCAAGGCCAGCCATTTTCCCTGGAGAAAAATCGCTTTTGCCAATATTGAAGACCGAGGCAATCTTGACCGAATATTGATCACACACACTCTCGACGCCTTGTCTCATGGACATGAAGTAAGGGTCAATAGCCTCATCATTAGTCAGAATCAAGCCTATGTTAAAGGCTTCCTGCCCCTGAACGGCTTTGGTTCTCTTTCTTCTTCCAGGCTTATAGTTCAGCTCATTCACAACTTCCAGAACCCTCTTCCTCGTTTCACCCGAGACGGAAAGCGAAGGGTCATTGTTCAATATTCTGGATACCGTAGCCGTTGAAACATTTGCGGATTCCGCAATATCCTTAATTCTCGTCATATTGTTCACAACCCCACTAATTTACTAATAAATTTACTTAATACTTAGTAAACTTCATATTCCTAATATATCAAAGAAATCGTTTTCAATCAATGTTTTATAAAAAAATCCCGAGCCTGCCGGTTACGGCTTGCCCGGGATTTACTTCAAGATAGCCCAAACTCATTTTTCAACGTTTGCGTCATAATGTCGATAGGAGCTTCCACTCCCGTCCATAATGTAAAATTAACCGCCCCTTGATTAACCAGCATTCCGAGTCCGTTGATCGTCTTCGCGCCGCGGCGCTCGGCTTCCTGCAAAAAGACGGTGTGGGGATCATTAAAAATAACGTCGCTGACCGTCATGTTCGGCTTGATCGTATCGTAGTTCACATCAGGTTTATCGTTGACATTCAGATACAGCCCCACCGAAGTGGCATTGACCGGTAGGATTCTCATCAATCGGGCAGCCGAAGGCTCCCACAAGCTCCGAACGGTAATTCTTTCCCATCTGGTCATCTTCCTCCTTATTTTAAGGCGTATACACGGCGGTCACTTGGCCAATCATGCCGCTCTGTGTTGCTTCTTCGGTCGTATATTTCACAGCGGCATCCGACTTGGTCCGCTCTTTGCCGACTGCAATCGTTCCCTCGTACAAGATCCGATTCTCCCAATGGGTCGTTCCCTCCACATAGAACCGGTAACTCCCCTCTGGAACGGGGCGGCCATCCTGATCCTTACAGTCCCAGGCAAACTTCAACGGACCGCTGGAAAGAGTCGCTCCCGAGACCGCGTCCGCCTCTTCCGGCGAGGTCTGCGCCAGTCCCGAATGTTCCACCCAAGTCGGAATGGCCTCCGGCCGCAGCTTATACCCTCCGGTAGCGATAAACCGGGTAGCATAGAGCGTTTTGACAAATCGGCCTTTGCCGTCCTCAACCCATACGGCGAACTGATTGGACGCTAGTCCGTCCTGGCGGACGAAAGGAAATGAAATCTCCAGCGTTCGGTGCGCATCCCCCGGCTGTGCAGAACCTGCGGCCTGACCCTGCTCTGCGGCGTCAGAAGAACCGCCCGGAGAAGCAGCTGGCAATGGGCTGACTGCCGCACCCGAAAGTGCCGGCTGGCTGCTTGCTCCCTCCGGGCCGTCCCCGCCGCAAGCCGCCCCCAGCAGCACAAGCAGAAGCGCCGTAGATAACAGTCCGGCGCCCTTGATCATTTTCATGACAGAGTAACTCCTTTCGTTAGATAGCCCCGCAAAGCGCGGACAATGCTCCGCTGTTTATTCCCTTTTGCCGTCGAAATCCTCCTTCAGCTTGTCCACGTTGAGAGCAGCCCGAATGTGCAGAATATGCTCTCTCATCGCCCGGTAGGCGGCTTCGCCGTCACGCTGCTCGATGGCACGGACAATGCTATCGTGATAAGCGACCGATTCCTCGACGTGGAGCGGGTTCACCGTGTATTTTTCATCGAAAATATGACGGCTCTGCCCTGCGTGGCGGACAGTATCGATGATCTGCAGAAAGAAGTTATTATGAGCGGCGGCGGCGATTCCCAAATGAACCTCGTTGTCGCGTTCCAGCACGGTTACGATATCCGCCTCTTTCTCTGAATAACGGAGCACCGTCTCTTCGTGCCTGCTCATCGCCTCTTTGATCTTGTCCAAATCCTCGTCCGTACGGTTCATCGCGGCCAGTCTGGCCGCATCGGCCTCCAGCAGGACCCTCGCTTCAAAAATCTCCTCGATCAGGGAACGGTCAAACAAGCGGTAAGTCCGGATGATCTTGCCGATCACGCCGGGATTATACTCGCTGACGAACGTGCCTTCTCCCTGGCGTGCCTCCAGAATGCCCAGCGTCGACAACGCGGAAATCGCTTCACGCAGCGGAACCCGGCTCACTCCAAGCCTGTCGGACAACTCGCGCTCATTGGTCAGCTTATCGCCGGATTTCAGTTCCCCGTTCTCAATTTTTTGCAAAATATACTGAATCACGTATTCTCTGATGTTCTGTTTCTCCACCGACGGCATAGGGTTGCTCCTCTGCAAAACAAAATGGTTATACCAATACTGGTATAACCATTTTACCGCTGCTCTATTTGTTCGGTCAAGGAAGCAGGGGATTGTTCCATTTACTTAACTAATCTCTTGAATTTCAATAATCATATTTAGTGCATATGAATATAAATTAATATAATTTAGACATATTTAGTACATTGCTTTATGAATATTGCTCTTATATAATGGTCACTAACATTGTCGAAACATATCAAATTATGTTTCAAATTATGTTTCAAACGCTATTAGAATCAGGGGGAATTGTGATGAAAAACAGGCGAGTCTTATTAACTCTATTACTGTGTATGCTTCTGCTGATGCTTCCGCTCTACGGCTGCGGGAATGGAACGAACACGGCGGCGGACAATACTCAGGCCGGGGAGCAGCAGCCCGCTCCATCCGCTAAAGCGTCCTATACCATTGTCGATCAATTAGGCCGCACGGTGGAAATTCCGGGGAAAGTGGACAGAATCGTTGCTCTGCAGCACCACACATTGGATATTATGCTGGAGCTTCAGGCTCAGGACAAGCTGGTAGGCGTGTTGCGCGATTGGGAGAGCTTGCTTGGAAGCTATGCGGCCGATGTGTATCCGGGGATACGGGATTTGGAAACTCCGGGGTCGATCTCCGAATTGAATGTTGAGGCTGTCGCCAGCCTGAAGCCGGATGTCGTATTCGTGTCCAACCAGATTCCGAAAGAGACCCTTGCGCAGCTTGAACAGCTTGGCATACCTGTTGTTGGAATCACTTTGTATGTGGCGGATAAAGAGCAGGCTTCAACGATAAACCCTAGCCTTGTTAATCCGGATGAGGCTTACACCGAAGGACTCAAGCAGGCGATCAACCTGATCGGCCAAATTACAGGAACAGAAAATAAAGCGGCAGATCTATGGAATTATGTCGTCAGCAACCGGGCCATCGTATCCGAACACTTGAGCGCGATTCCCGAACAGGACAGAATCAAGGTCTATATGGCTAACGAGAATATGTACACTTACGGTACAGGCAAATATGTCGGTGTGGCCATGGCCAAAGCAGGCGCCCGCAACGTGGCGGAAACGATTAAAGGGTACAAACAGGTCAGTGTTGAGCAGGTTACAGCGTGGAATCCGGAAGTGATTTTTGTACAGAGCCGCTATGCATCCGTACTGGAGGAAATACGAAAGGACAAAGCATGGGCCTCAATTGATGCTGTGAAGAATGGCAAGCTGATTATCGCGCCCGATTATACCAAGCCTTGGGGCAATCCTACGCCGGAATCCATGGCCCTCGGCGAAATTTGGCTGGCCAAAACTTTATATCCGGATGCATTTAAAGATGTGGACCTGAACGCAATGGTCCAGCATTTCTACCAAACCTTCTACGGCATTGAGTACAAAGAATAGTACATTACCGATCACTGCTTCGACATGTTAGCGCATTTCGGGGCAGTGATTTTTTTAGAAAGTTACTATAAAAGGAGCTGAGTAAGTAATGCAAGAACGAATTAACAACTATTGGACGGATCGGGCCGATGATTTCAGCGAGCTGCGGCTGCATGACTTTAATAGCGGTCTGCGCGGGAAATATACCGAAGTGATCAAGGAGCATTTGCCGAAATTGGACTCGCCGAGAGTATTGGATCTGGGTACAGGCGCCGGCTTCTTTTCTTTTATTATGACGGATCTGGGTTGCAGCGTAACCGGCATTGATTATTCAAGCGCGATGCTGGAAAAGGCCGAAGCCAACGCCGCCAATCTGGGGTATACCGGGATCGTATTCCGGCAAATGGACGCCCAGGACCTGCTCTTCCCGGATGAGAGCTTTGATTTCATCATCACCCGCAATGTCACCTGGACGCTCCCCGATCCTTACAAGGCGTATAGCGAAATGTGCCGCGTACTTGCTCCCGGAGGCGGGGTATTAAATTTTGACGCCAACTATGGTCAAACCTTCAAGGAGGCCGACGAGAAAGGAGAGCAGCTGTGCCATCCCACCCAAACCGCCGAACAGCTCAGGGAACGCAATGCCATTGCCAAGTCCTTGTACATCTGTGAGAAGACGCGCCCGCAGTGGGATGCGGAGGTGCTGCTCTCGCTCGGCATGAACTATATCGAGATGGATCTGGATATTATCCGGCGGATCAGAGACGAGGCCAACACCGACGCGAGATACTCCACCATTTCCCGGAGCGTGACCTCCTCGCTGTTCATGGTATATGCGCGAAAATAGTAGGTACAGCTTCACGCCCTTATCAGTCCGCCAGCAAGCTCCGCAGCTTCTCCAGCGTCTCCTCCGTCTCGGGCATATGCACCGTCACCAACAAGTCCGGCGCGTCGCTAACCTGAAATGAAAGGTGGCCGAGAATAAGCTCTCCCACACCGGGATGATGGAGAACCTTTCTTCCCTCCGGTGTATTCAGAACGTCATGCCGCGGCCACCATTCCTTAAATTCCTCGCTCTCCTTGGATAGTCTAGCGATCATTTCGGGCCACCACGGGTCATCGATAAACCTTCCATAGGAGGCGCGGAATTGGGCTAGCCGCCTTTGCCCATGCTCTTCCCAACAATCGAGCAGCTCCCTCATGTACGATGATGTGAATATGCGCCAAACAGAATTGCGCTCAAGCTCCGACATCTCATTATAATCTCCAAACACCGCGCATGCGGCCCTGTTCCAAGCAATAAAATCCCATCTGGGATTCGTCACATAAGCCGGACTTGGATTCTGATAGTCAAGAAATTGCTGTACCGACGGACTTAAGTGAAGCTGGTCATGCTTGTTGTCTAATGGAATGGTCTGCTCGGCCAGTAGGAACAGGTGTCTTCTCTCGGTAGAACTCAGTTGCAATACCCTCGCCAGTTCCTCAAGAACCCGAGACGACACACGTATGTCCCTGCCTTGCTCCAACCAGGTATACCAATCCACGCTCACCCCCGCTAACAGAGCCACTTCTTCACGCCTCAGACCCGCCGTGCGCCTTCTTCTTCCCAGTGGTAATCCAACCTTCTCCGGATTCAGCCGGGCCCGTCTTATTTTCAAAAAATCCCCAAGCTGCTTATTACGTGCCAAATCCATATCTATCATACGATCCTCCAATCAAAATAAGGTAGGAGAGCCAATCCCCTGATTCGCCCTTCTCTGGCTACTCTTCTGTTCCTATTATACTATGTTAAAAGTTTCTCCCGCCGCCCGGACTCCCGTAGTGTACATACGTTTTAGTCTGTTTTTGATCTTAGGAGGTTATCGATATGAAAAGAATGCTATGGACCATTTTGATTATGGCTATTGGAGCTACGCTCTCTTCGCCGCTGTACCCTTTATACCAGGAACGATTTCACCTGAGCAGCCTCGGGATCACGTTATTATTTGCCGTTTATGCCGCGTTTCTCTTGCCTGCGTTATTAATAGCGGGGCCAATTGCGAACGTCTGGGGATTAAAAAAAGTGACGATGACCGGTGTTGTTGCTTCGATGGTATCAGCCTTCCTGTTCATGGCAAACAATCAGGCCTGGACACTTTACCTGGCCAGAATTTGTGAGGGCGTCGGGTTTGGTACATTCATGGGAACCGCCACAACCTTGTTGTTGCAGCAGACTCCACAAGCCAAAGCGGTCAAGGCATTGTCTTTATCCAGTATGGCCGTCATGCTCGGATTTGGACTGGGACCGGCGATTAGCGGTTTGCTCATTCAATATGTCCATTTCCAGCCGCTTCGTTTGCCGTATATGCTGCTCTTAGTTTTGTTAATCAGCGCGGCCGTTGCTCTGTGGTCAATCCCTGACAATCATTCGAAAAAAAACAAGACAAGCTCAATGAAAATCAGTATCCCCAAGAGTATCCGGCCCGTATTCTGGTCATTTATTGCCCTGTCCGGATTTATCGTGTTCTCTCTGAATGGCATCGTGCTATCCCTAATACCTTCTTTTGCCAAAAATATAATTCATACCTCTAATCTTTCCGTTTCCGGATTGTTAATCTTGCTTCTTCTCGGCGGGGGCGGATTAGCCCAGCGGATTTCCTGGCCTGGGGAGCTTGTCACCCGGCTTCGGCTCGGCATCCTTTTTCTATTAATGGGCGCATGGTTGATGATTATTTCCGGGGAGACGGCAAACCTTGGGTTCCTGTGGACCGGAATATTCATTCAAGCGATCGGCGGCGGATGGGCATTTCAAGCAAGCCTGCAGATGGCTGGAACCGTACCTAAGCCTGAAGATCGGGCGGGCGTCATTTCAACGTATTACTCCGCATCCTACTCCGGATTCATCATCCCGATTGTTGGCGTGGGTTCGCTGAGTTTGTCTTTTGGCTTATTTCACTCCCTGATTATTTTGAACGTAATTGCGACAATAATCGTAATATTTCTTGTTGGTTATTCATTTAAATGCAGAGGCTTATTAGGCGAAGCCGAGTTATGATGTGATCATGTTTAAACCAGATTGTAATGGAAAAAATAGAAGGATACCAACCTATGAAGAGATGTGAGAGTAAGCGTGCAATCCAGCGGCAAAATATCCGGTTATCAGCTCAGCCTGCTTTTTTTCACCTTTATCGTTTCTACTCTGATCTTGTCTGTTCCGGGAATCATGGTGGCCTTCGCCAAGCAAAATGCCTGGCTGTCGATACTTCCGGCTTCATTAACAGGGATCGTGAACATCTATGTACTGACGGCACTGTCCAGGCGCTACCCCGGTCAATCCATCATGCAGTATACGGCCGTGATTTGCGGGAAATGGGGCGGTAAACTTGTCGGAGTTTTTTTCACTTACTATTTGTTCTTCTTTATTTCCAGCACTGTAAACGAACACGCGCGATTTCTAAACAACGTTCTCCTGATGAATACGCCTTCGCTCGTATTGATCATAACGCTGCTGTTACTGTGCGGCCTCGCCGTACTGGCCGGAGTCGAGACAATCGGCAGATGCAATGAGATCATCGTACTGATCGTCGTTATGCTGCTGCTCCCCATCTTCATCTTTTCCATCCGGGATGCGGACCCCGCAAGGCTGTTTCCTGTGCTCGCGGAGGGGCTCGTTCCGGTCATCAAAGGTTCGGTCGTTCCGTCCGCCTGGATGAGCCAATTCTTCTTCTTGGGCTGGTTCCTTCCGCACTTGAACGAGAAGCCGCAGCAGGTCCGCAAAAAATTGCTTACGGCGCTCTGCGGTATCGTTCTGCTGATTATGGCCATCGACGCCCTGACCATCATGGTGTTCGGTCCGATCACGCCGCGGATGAATTTCGCTTTTCTAAATGTCATCAAATACACCGATATAATCGGGCCTTTGGAGAGGCTCGAAGCCATCGCCATTATGATCTGGATTCTCGGTATTTTCATCAAAGTGGCCATGCTGCTGTATATGCTCTGCATAAGCGCAACCCAACTGTTTGGCGCGAATAATTACCGAAAAACCGTCGTTCCGATCACGGTGTTATCTGCCGTCGGTTCCGTTTGGATTTTCAAAAATGCCGCCGGATTTCAAATTTGGATTACGTTCACTTATCCGATTCTGGCTCTCTTCATGCAAAGCTTGCTCCCTTGTCTGCTGCTTGCCATTGATACGATCAAAGCAAAGCTTGTAAGCCATTAACGGGATAAAATCGATTTCCCAATAGATTCAAACACAATTTTGTACGGCAGGACAAAGGTCGGGAACTCGATACCCGCGATCAAAAGCGAGCCGGCGGCGGCGGAAACGGTCATGGATAACCCATAGATCCAGGCTTCCCGCTTCTCGTTCCGGCTCCACAACCGGCGGATTTGGATGAAAGTGAAAGCACCCAGACAAAAGATATATAGAGTCGGCAGTATAAACATCAATTCAAGATCTCCTTGTCTTTAAACTGTAAGGCAGGTCCAATTTCACCGGTATTGTTGATGGCGAGATTTACCGTTACAGAAATATCGGCCTCCGCAAAATAGCGGTCCCACTCCTTCTCTACGGCGCGCCACTTCTTCGGGTTATTTCTTTGCAATTGCTGGCTGAAGCCGACAATATCCGCATGATACTCGGTTTGGATTTTGCGTAAAAAGGCCTCCATATTCTGGATTACCTGTTTCTCAAGCGCCTTTTTCACCATGCTAAGATTCTTCGAGTCGGTTACGTCAAGCGGGGAATCGTTCTCAACCAAATCTCCTTTTGCTGCTAGATCAATATGAAATTTGAGCGGATTGCTTTGCCAATCGGTCTTGATTTTTGTCTTGCTGGAGGTTATGGTAAAAGCCACATTTCCTATGCCTTTTGGCAGGCCGGCAGCGATGCCATCCCCCTTTTTATTTCCCTTGAACCAGAGAAATTCGTGCGTCTCCGTATTATTTAAAAACCCGACCAATTTTGAAGATTTAAAAATGGCCGTTCCGGTTATACGGAAGAGTGGCTTTTCGCCTTTTTTCCCCGAGCTGCGATAAACGGTTGGCTCCAATACACCGGTTGTCGGGCTCGTCCCCTCGCTTGCAGATGCAATCATATAATCACGCAGCGTAGCGACCGTTCCTTTTCCCTGAAGCAGCTCCATTTCCTTCAACGCTTCGGAGGGGGCTAGCTCATAAGGGTATTCAACTTGAAGAAGATCCCCCGCTTTTTTCCCTTTGACGACCAGTATATAGGCTTTCAAACGGTTTCGCGGATTGCGGGTGAAGGTATCCAATATATCATTCAGTCCTTTTATGGCCAAATCCTCTCCGACCAGGATCACGCTGCGGTGCGAAAAGAATAACGTTCTGGACATTTTTTGTTGAAGCTTTTGGTCAATTTCAATTCCGTTTTTTCCAACATCCGAAATCAAAAAGAATCGCTCCGTTTCCTTCGAGGCGCCGGTCGTTTGCGAGGAAGGCGACGGAACGGCGACCTGAAGGGTTGCCTGTAGTTGCCCGTCTTCCGCCAAATCAATCGCGGTTGCCATAACCAAACCGATATCGTTGATTTCTTTCCGGTCCCAACAACCGGTATGGATTAGCAGAATTAACAGCACAAGCCAGATTCGCATCACTCGCTTCAAGCTACTCTCCTCCTTCCGGCCGCGGTGCTTTTACGGCTCTTTCGTAAGAGGGGGCGGAAAGGCCGCTGCCATTGTTTCTGGGCGCCCGGATCCAGACATCCTTGAAGGCTCTCAGAGAAAAGGGAGCTACCGGCGTAAAATAAGGAACCCCAAACGATTTTAAATGGACGACATAGAGCAAAATGCCCAAGAATCCGAGCGCCATCCCGTATAATCCCAGCGATCCCGCCAGAAGGATGATGGGAAACCGCAGCAGGCGGACCCCGTTGGCGAAATTAAACCGTGGAATGAGAAATGCCGCTATGCCTGTCGTCGATACGACGATAAGGATGGGCGCCGAAATAATACCCGCCAGCACGGCCGCCTGTCCGATGACAAGACCGCCGACGATGCTTACTGTCTGGCCTATAGCCCTTGGCAAGCGAATACCGGCTTCCCGCAGCGCCTCAAACATAATTTCCATGAGCAACGCTTCGATCATGACCGGAAAAGGCACCGGTTCCCGCGCAGAAGCGATGCTCAGCAGCAAGCTGGTCGGGATCATTTCCTGATGATAAGACGTCACGGCAACAAAGAAGGAAGGGGCGAAAATAGCCACAAACAAAAAAATAAACCGGACCCATCTCGTGAAAGTGGCTACGGGGGAGTTAAGATAATAATCTTCGCTTGCCTGTAATCCAGCCCAGAACGTGGTGGGTACGATCATAACGAAGGGAGTGTTATCGACCAGAATAGCAACTCTTCCTTCCAGCAAGCTCCCTGCAACGACGTCCGGCCGTTCCGTTATTTGTACATGGGGAAAAATAGGAAACGGATCGTCTACGATCAGTTCCTCGATGGTGCCGGATTCCAATACGCCGTCGATTCGGATCGAAGCGATTTTGTTTTGCACCTGATCGATGACGGTAACATCGGCAAGTCCTTCGATATAAGCAACCAGCACCTTCGTTTCCGTCAACTCGCCTACGCTATAAGCCTCCATTTTCAGACGCGGAGTACGAAGATAATTGCGCAGCAGCCCAACATTGACGGACTGTCTTTCAATGAACCCTTCTTTGCCGCCTCGAATGACCTGTTCCGACGATGGCTCCTCGATCGATCTTTGGATCGTGGCATTCACTGCAAAGCAAACAGCGTGATCTTCGCCTTCGGTGAACACGGCAGCATGCCCGCGCAGAATGAGCCGGATAACTTCCGACCATCTGGACGTTACCACCTTTTTGTCAACCGGCATCGATTCGCCTTCCCATGTTTCCGTCTCAACGGCTGCCCGGTTCTCCTGATCGGCCGTTAACGGCTTCACGAGCTGCTCGCTCACTTTCTTGTCATCTGCCAAGGTTTCTAAATAAACAATAAGCTGCCGAAGTGTCCCGTCTTGATGATAAATTTTGCGGCACACCAAATCCGAGCACCTGTGAAACGCTTGCTTCACAAAAGCTTCATTCTGACTGATCTCGGCAGACAACGTTTCTTCTGTGGCAACAGGATCTTCCATAGCCGGGGTGCTGCTGCTCAGCCGTTTTCGTCGCCAGATCATTATCCGTAGCACCTCCGTACACAACTTTTACTGTTTATAGCATGTGTCGTATTCCATACATTTATCCAAATTAATGGAATATGAGGAAATGACTCGTCAGCATGATGGACACGTTTTCCGTAACAGATGTGAATTGACAACCGAATTTTTTTAAAGTAAACTTACTTTCATGAGTCCGGAACGATCGTTCCGGTAAATGAGGCTTTAAAGTTTTGTTGGCTATTTTTAATTTTTTTTGACCGATTCGGAACGGTCGTTCCGGTAAATTCAAAAAAGAAAAAACTATTATTTTGGAGGCAGGATTATGATGGATCAAACCAAGAACCCGCAAAGCAGAGTTGTATCGACAAGCAACGGGCACTATGTGACTGTGGACAAAAATGTTAATATCTATGTAGAAGATGTTGGTGAAGGAGCGCCGGTTGTGTTCCTGCACGGGCTGCCGGTAGACCACAGAATGTATGAGTATCAAAGGAATGTGCTTCCATTCAAAGGCATTCGGTTTATTGGAATCGATCTTCGTGGCTTTGGTAAATCCGATCGTCCGATAACTGGTTATGATTACAATAGATTGAGTGACGATATTCGAGAGGTCATCGATCAACTGAACCTGGATCAGGTAACACTGGTTGGATATTCTATGGGCGGGGCCATTGCCGTCCGTTACATGGCAAGACATAATGGCCACGGCGTTTCGAAATTAATTTTGGCTGCTGCGGCAACCCCGCTATTTTCGCAAAAACCTGACTATCCATTTGGTCTGCCCATCGAGGTCATTGACTCAATTATTGCATCAGGCTATGAAGACCGTCCTCAAATGATAGCTGCATTCAACAGTACCCTGTTCCATAACAAACCAAGTCAGGAGTTTATGGATTGGTATAACCGTTTGTCCCTTGAAACGGATGCCATTGCAACCTTTAAATGCTTGGAAGCTTTAGGTGCCGAAGATTCACGGGAAGACTTGGCCGCAATCAAAGTTCCAACCCGAATCTTCCAGGGTATGCACGATCAAATGATTCCTTTTGAACCTCAGGAGAAAGGGATAGAGAACGCCCAGGTTATTCGATTTGAAAATAGCGGGCATGGTCTGTGGTATGAAGAGAAAGATAAGTTTAACGAGGAAATTCTTAAATTTGTTCAATCGTAAGGTATGCAGTTGCCCGTTCCGCATGCCAGCAAGGGGGTACTATCATTGTCCAGACAGAAAGCCTTTGAGATCAATGAGGTGATTGATAAGGCATTAGAAGTTTTTTGGGAAAAAGGATATGAAGGCTGCTCAATGCAGGACCTTGTTAATGAACTCGAGCTTAGCCGCAGCAGCATTTATGAGACATTCGGGAACAAAAAGGCCTTATACCTCTTAACATTGGACCGATACGAAGCACAAACGAAGACTCGCTTATCGGCAATTCTTTATGAAGAAGGCACAGCCCAGGAATTGTTGGTTCGTTTTTTTAACACAGTGGTTGAACATACACATCGCCGGAGCTGCTTTATGGTCAATGCTTCTCTGGAGATGACTGCGCATCCCGATGTGGCCCACCGGGTTCACACGAATATGATCCGAAATGAACAAGCATTCTACCAGCTCTTGGAACGTGCGCATGCTAATGGCGAACTGAAAGAAAACGTTGATTTAAGAGCCATGTCCCAGTACCTCGTAAATGTTATGCACGGCATCTCTGTCACCGCAGTAACATCAGACCGGCAAATGCTTGATCATATTATTAATACTTCCTTGAGCTTTCTTAAGTAAAGAAGCTTCATTAGAAATCCGCAGATCATGCGGATTTTTTTTGCCTTTTTACCCGAAGAGATTCCCATAGCAGTTAAGCAAATAACTGAAGTGCCGTCTCAATAAATAATTTTACAGCGATTGAAGATTCCTCTAACGAGTGAACTGCGATATGAATATCCCGGTATCCTTCCGGATCAATCTCACGAACGCCAACATTTGGAGGCAGATTGAACAATGACAGCTCAGACATGATCGCCATTCCCAGTCCTTCTTGCACCATGTTTAAGCCTGTATTGTAGTTGTAGACCACAAATTTCTCCCGAGGATTCATACCGGCTTTATTGAACCAATCGATAACCGGCGGTTCGAAGCCTGCTCTGCATATAATCATCGGTTCGTCCTGCAAATCCTGTACTCGTATTACGGACTGGTTAAATAATGGGTGGTCGTCTCTTAAAACGGCGAACATTTTTTCACGGTATAACACAAACGTCTCAAGCTCATGAACCGGCGGAATAAGCAATCCCACGTCAATGAAGCGGGTTTCCAGCCACTCCTTAATTTCGGCTATGGTCCCTTCATAGATCGAAAATTCAATATTCGGATATTTTTCAGAAATACAGCGGATAATCTTGGGAATAAAATGGGCGGAGGCTACCGGAAATGCTCCGATTCGAATCGTCCCTATTTCCAGTCCCTTTTCCTTGGCAATCTCCTGATCAACTTTCTCAAACCCCTGCAAAATCTCCCTGAAAATCCGGAGGATACGCTTCCCGATGTCCGTAAGCATTACCCCATTACGACGGTTACGAATGAACAGGACCACATCAAGCTCAGCTTCAAGTGAGGATATGGCACGGCTTACAGCAGGCTGTGTCATATTCAGCTCCTGTCCGGCTCTAGTAAAGCTTCCCGTATCTGCAATTTTGACGATTAACTGCAATTGTGCATGATTCATATCAGTTTTGGTATGCCTCCTATGAGTAATATTCATTTTATTTATATCTGATTGTATTGTATCATCGGATCAGAGCAAACGGCAAGTAAGAAAGAGAAGATGCAGCCATGATTAGCCATAAAATTAGAAAATAGCGATCGGGGAGGATAAATATGAATTTGATAACTGTAGATCAAGCGAAATGTGCGAAGTGCGGGATTTGCATAAACGAGTGTCCGGAACAGGCATTAAAGCTTGGAGACAATGGTCCGGAAGAAGTGTATCCGCAGAACTGTATTGCCTGCGGTCATTGTGTAGCCGTCTGTCCCAGAGAAGCTATTGATAATAAGAAAACACCGCTTGCTGATCAAACGAGTTCAAGAAATCTGCCAAAATTAAGCCCCGAGGAGGCAGAAAACTTCCTTCGTTCCAGACGTTCCATCCGGTCTTACAGAAACGCTCCCGTTCCAAGAGAAAAGCTAATACAGCTTGTTAATATTGCGCATTATGCCCCTACCGGAAGCAATCTGCAGGGCGTGTCCTATAAAATAATAGACAATAAGGATGTCATTAACCGGGCTGTTGCAATTGCAGTGGAAGGATTGGAAAATGATGCCGGGCTCAGTCAAGGACGGAATAACTTTTTTAAACCTTATCATGAGCAAGGGATCGACACTATTTTACGGGGAGCCCCCGCTCTTGTACTGGCCATTGCTGATGAGAATTTCCCCAGAGGCAGAGAAAACTCCATTCTTTCCTTGGCCTATTTGGAGCTGTATGCGCCAACGCTTGGATTAGGTTCATGTTGGGCTGGAATATTTGAGAAGATTGCACTCCAGGATCATTCTCCCATGCTGAAATTATTCAATATTCCTGAAGGAAAGAAAATAACAGGCGCCGTTATGGTAGGCTCCCCAAAGTACCGTTATCCAAGATTAGTGGATAGAAACCCGTTGGAATTTAGTTTTTATGAGTCGGATGAAACCGTGCCTTCACAATCTTGACTTAGAGCACACTCTAAGATGTGATATCGCTCCATGGAAGAAGATGTATAATCACAAGAAGAGTTAGCGGAACAGATTGAGAGGCTTCAAGAACATTATGAAGTCCTTAAAATGAAAAATTGAAATTTACCGTAAAATGTGAAAAAAAGCTTATTCCTAACTCATGGCTTAAGTTGGAATAAGCTTTTGAAATTTTTGTCAAGTGTTTGTCAAATTGTTTCGTGGTTAGTTTGTTGGTTGGTTGTATTGTACGATCTTGTTGTTCGGTTATAGAGTGAGTTTACACAAAATCTTGACAGATCCGTTTTTCGCTTACAAATTAAGAAAACTTACTTTTTTATAGTTAATTTAAATTCATTATCAAAAATCACAAATTCATTGCTAATACTAACAAGTAAATCAGAATAGTTCTTTTCTATCTTGTATTTAAGTTCATTCATAGAGGGGAACACTTGCATATATAAACAAAGTTCTGTAATTTTATAACTGTCAGGATCAAGGAACATTTCTACCTTAGTTATATCGTTATCTTTTCGGTTCACCTGATTAATACTGTAGATAATCTTTTCGTTGTCATCCTCTTTCTTTTTTTCAGAACCGAATAAGCTACCTAAATTGATGTAATTCGGATTCCCTTTTCTAAATATTGAAACTAAATCAACTACCAAGCTATCAAAAGATTTTTCAAAGAAATCTCTTTGTAATGCATTCCATTCATGATCTATAAAAGTAAACCAATTTGGGCTTACCGCTGAAGTATCAATCACCCCAGGCTTTGATTGTTCATATAAATTTCTCTTCAAACCAACTTCGTCTTTATTTGTACACACTATACTTACCTCCAATTTTATTAGCTATGGCTTCCATTAACATATCGTTTATTTTAGCATATCCCTCTTCTCTCAAAATTTGCATCATTTCAGGATTATTTCTAAATGAATTTTGAGTGTCTATAGTATCTATATAGATATCTTTTATATCATTATAAGGAACACTCCAACCGCCAGTTCCCCTTTTCATACTAAGTGTAACCCCGTTAGGAAGTGTCGCACGTATTTCCGTCGCATCAAATGCAAGAGCAGTTTCAAAGTCTTGCCAACTAAACATACCATTTGTTGGATGATTATGTGTAATAGTAGCGTCCTTAATTATATCTTTATAAGGTGAGCATTTTACATTAAACTGAGCCCTTGCTGGGCAAGGAGATTTTGAGCATAAAAAAGGACTTCATCCCAACTTAGAGAAGTTTTTTGGTAACCACACCAAAACACTACTTTTGTTTATATTCCCGGGCAATTTCCATAGCTTGGCTAGCTGTTAATTTAGTATTCATATTTCCTCCCATTATTCCTAATATCCCTTCCAATCAGATAAATGCCATGCTCTATTCCTTACTTTGAAAATGTATCGTTGCGCTTCATATATTTCAGCGGCATACAAAAAAAGCTTACTCCTATTTCACAGTTCAAGTTGGAATAAGCTTTCGAAAGGTTATCAAGTGTGTTTGTAAAATCACAGTTCGTCTATGTCAATAGGTTCCATTTCTACAAATCTTTCATACCATCCATTCATGGAGATGTATGCAACATTTTTTATCTCTAGCTCATGCATTCTAAAAACAAATAATCCTCCCTTTTCAAAGATTCTAATTAATGGTTCGTATACACTTAAATATTTTTGATATTCTGGATTTTCATCAACATATTTCGCCAATTGTATATAAAATTCGAATATCCTTTTTGCACTCGTATTTTTAACTAACAATTCTAATGCTTTTGAACTGCAATATTTCGAGATATCTACCCCTTCCTCAGTGTCACCAAGCAATTTTGCTATATGTGTAAACATAGGCTTCAGTGGCTTTATAGACTCTTCTTTGTAAAATTGAGCTGCTCTTCTCAAAAATTCACGACCTAAATCGGCATCTTCTTCCGATACAATTGTACCCACTTCATCCCATTTAACATTATTAATTTTTTCTATTGCCTTATTCAGATACATATTCTCACCTCAAAATTAATAATCTATATATTCGGTGAAAAACAAATGGAATAATGTGGACGTAGAAAACCCAAAAGAAATAAATTCCAGTATAATAGTCTTCCATCATATAATCATTGGAGACGATACAAATGAGCGTACGAGTTGGTGTGGCAGAAGAACACAAAGCAGTAGCCATTCAGGAAATCAAAGCCGCGATGAAAATAAACAAAGATGTACGTATGCATGAAAGGTATCAGACGATCCTCATGCTGTTACTTGGTGAATCTTACGAACGGATTTCCGAAGTGACAGGACGGACTATATCGACCTTATATAACTACAGCGAAGCTTACCGAGAACAAGGGATGCAGGGGCTACAAATCGGACGTCCTCCAGGACGACATCGCTTGTTAACAGCTGAACAAGAGCAACAAGTGTATGAAGTGGTAACGAATCAAACGCCCGAGGATCAAGGATTTCCTTCCCAGATGAACTGGACTTCTCCACTCGTTCGGAAATGGATCGAACAAAAGTGGAATATTCGGTATTCGGATCGAGGAACACGAGACCTGTTGTACCGTTTGAAGCTTAGCTTTACGAAGCCGACCTACACACTGGCTAAAGCAGACCCACAGAAACAAGAAGAATTCAAAGAACACTTTCAGGAGTTAAAAAAAACTCCTCGCTGGGCGCATCAACCGGATTCTGTTTGAAGATGAGTCCATGATCCGGGATTACCAAGCGCTTTCTCGTACCTGGTTTCCCAAGGGGCAGCAAAAAATCATTCCCACCTACGGCAAGCATTGGGGAGCGAAGCTGATTGGAACGCTGGATTATGAATCCGGTGAAGTATTTTGCGTACAAGAAGAACAGTACACCGCCAAAGAATTCTTGTCCTTTCTGGAACGTCTCTTGGAAAAATATGAAGGGGATCGAATCGTGATGATTTTGGATAATGCACGAATCCATCATGCCGACCTCATCCAGCCTTTTTTAAAAGAACATCAAGCCAAGCTCACCTTGGTTTACTTGCCTCCGTATAGTCCGAATTTGAACATGATTGAAGAATTATGGGCCTGGCTAAAATCATCCGTGATTCATAATGTCTTCTTTGACTCGGTACAAAAAATTCGTAAAGCTGTTCAAGGATTCATCCGATTAATTAATGAAACGCCTGCCGCTACAGTTGAACGGTTATGTCTCCAATTCTAAATATTAAATGCCGGATATATATATCTTTATCGGCATACTTAAGATACTCATTAAATTTATCATATCCTGGAAAATCCTCAGACGGCTGCTCAGCTCCTTGAGCATTTGCTGCATCATGGGCATTTTTTGTCGGATCCGGTTTATACCCATTTTTCATATCCCAAGTAGATGGATCTCTTAAAGGTAAAGGTTCTATTTTGCTACCATTTCCATCAATGTACCCATTCTTCATGATATCTTGTTCTTTTAATTCATGATCTGCCAGTCTCTTAAACCAATCTTTTTTGTAAGCTCTCTCTTTTGTGCCAATTGCCATGCATAAACGACATCAGAATCTGCTTGGAAATATAACTTATTATATGGTTGACCCTCTACAGATAGATCATGAATAGTTAAAAATAAGTGTTCTTTCATCTTGGCAACTTGTTCTTCAGTTAATCCTGTATTTTTAGCAACCGTTTTTACATCTTCTAAACCTACTTTTCTAATCTCAATATATTTTCTCTCCACAAGCGCATCAAACCCATCTTTTGGAGGTACGCTATACTGCCTCATTGCTGCAGGATCAGTTAAATATTTAACTTCACCCGTCCCCCCTGCCTTCAAAGCATCTTCCAGCTCATCCAGCGCCGCGATATTCCTGCCATTCGCTAGTTTATCCGCCGCCTTGTACAAGCCGTGCTTCATCAAGAACGCCAGATTCACAAACGCGAGGGCGACCCCATATCATCCAGCATCGCCTGGTCTATACCGAGGATGCTCGGATTCGTATTCCCATTTCCGTTCTTGAGATCGATTAGCTTCTCAATGTTGACGGCGACCATGCCTGCGCCTATGACCCCATCTGCGAGCGCCAGGAGATACAACGATCCCCCTCCTGTCGCAAACGCCCCGATGATCGCCACCGCTCCAAATAAGAGATTGATCTCCGCAATCAGAACTTGGGGATCGATGACTAACACTTGGAACGTATACCGGGATAAGTATACCTTTTTTTCCGTATGCTTGCTGAGATAATCCGATCGACCTTTTCGCATGATCTTGAGCTTGTAAACAGGTGGGTTGGGGTTTGACGTTCATTTTTCTACTGCTTGTGCCTGTTTTGCTATTCTCTTTCTTAACTTTCTTCTGATTTTGGGCATGAAAAAAAGCTCATTCCTACTCATAATTCAAGTTGGAATAAGCTTTTGAAAGGTTATCAAGTGTTTGTTTACGTTCTTTAGTGTTTGGTTTTTTGGTTGTATTTGTACTAGTTGACCTTATAATACGAAAAACCTTGACAGACCCTAATTGGTATATCTATAAATATTCAAAAAAGAAAGGAACAATCTAAGATCTTTTGCTTTTTAAATCAGAAATAATCTCTGTAATTCCACTTGTGATTGCAGAACCAATGACCTCTGAATAATTATTAAATGAAGGAGTTTTTTCTATTATCGAATCAAGTAAATTTTTGAACTTTCCTTCAACCATAATTCTAACTCCTTTTACTAATTCTCCAGTATCGCCGTTTTGCAAATCATCTTCAACAATTGTAAAATTATCCATAATACTATCTCCTATTTTATGGTCTTATTAATTCCCCTAGCTAGGGCATTTGCTATAAGATTTGTGTATCCGCCATAGGATTTTTCGTTTTGAAGTATTGTGTCTAAAACTTGTTTGAAATACCCATCCACAACTACAGTAACCCCTTTTACAGCTTCTCCAGAGTTTTCATTTAGAAATTCATCTTCAAATATTTGAACCTGGTTTTTCAAAGAAACTCACCCTTTCACTTTGGCATTCTCCGGAATTATTTTTTTTGTATCTTTTTCAAAAACACCCCTCCATCCAGTTGGAACAAAATCCTCATAAGATCCAGGTTCTTTAAAAAAGGAGTAAAAAATTTTGTTATCAAAATCTAAATAAAACGAAGTTTCAACTTCGGAATTCACTCCACCCAAGTATACTTCAGAATATAAATTAAAGTAATCAATCAATTCTGTATAGCTTACTTTAAAGTCTTTCATAGCTTCTTGAAACTGTTCTATATTTTTTTCAGATAGTATTTCACATCCTACACGTTCTTCATAATCAGCCTCTGTTTCAGTTACTTCAGGTTGATTGAATTTTCTTCGGAAGGCGTTGTCTAATTCTAGCAAATCCATAATCCATAATTCTTTTTCACTCACATACCAAGTATATTTCTCTTCATGTTTCACTAAAACTACGACTGTATCAGGAAAATTTGGTTCCACTTTCAAAGCTGTTACAACCCCTACTCAAGTGTTTTAGCATTTTTAGCAATTTCTTCAATCCAATCGAGCCAGACGGGTGGCAGCTCAAGATACAATCCTGGCTGATGAGGGTCAACTATTTTAGGCGCTGTTCTGCCTTGATTTAAAAGGTTCGTTCTATATTTTTTCTGAGGGATTGCATACTCCATTATCATATCATGAAACCAACTATCAACTTCAAACTCAATAATGTAAGATCCTTCTCCTTTTTTTTGCATGAAATATTCTGCATGTTCTGCTGTTTCGGCACTCACATTTAAATTGCTATTTTTAGTGACTATTGAAATAGTTCCGTCATCATTTACAACCATTCTTTCAAAGCTGCCATGTTCGCCCTTGGTTTGCACTCTGTAATACTTTACAGTATTTGCTTCATCAGCTACACTAACATGCAACCACCATTTCCCGTCCCCTTTGCCCTCCAAGCCTTCGATGCATCTTCCAGTTCTTCCAGCGCCGCGATATTCCTGCCATTCGCTAGTTTATCCGCCGCCTTGTACAAGCCGTGCTTCATCAAGAACGCCAGGTTCACAAACGCGATGGCGAGCCCCATATCATCCAGCATCTTCTGGTCTATGCCGAGGATGCTCGGATTCGTATTCGCATTTCCGTTCTTGAGATCGATTAGCTTCTCAATGTTGACGGCAACCATGCCTGCGCCTATGACCCCATCTGCGAGCGCCAGGAGATACAACGATCCCCCTCCCGTCCAAAACGCCCCGATGATTGCCACCGCTCCAAATAAGAGATTGATCTCCGCGATCAGAACTTGGGGATCGATGACTAGCACTTGGAAGGTATACCGGGATAAGTATACCTTTTTTTCTGTATGCTTGCTGAGATAATCCGGCTTCTGCGGAATGATGTGCTCCAGTTGCAACGCGTCCAGGACAGGTCCCAGTTGATCCACCAGTTTCCCGATCCCCGTAAAATCCAGCATCTGCTCGATTATACCCGGCCCGTGGCTTTCCTGCGGCGCTCTTTGCGAAAGTACGGGCTGCGGGGGAAGCATCGCCCGGATCTCCGCTGGCGACTTGCCTTCCCGTGCTCCTTGCTCCATGATCTTCTTCGCACTTTGATTCCACTCATATACCGCTGTCCGATCCCGGTCTTCCTGATCGTAGATGTTCTGGTTCTGCTCTAGCTCCGCTTGTTTCTCTTTCTTACCCTTCTTCGGTTCAGCTGGCGGGGCGTACTTCTTCTGGTAGGCGTTCTGCTGCTCTTCCGCCGATTTCCCGCTCAGCCAGCTTCGCGCCGCAGCGATTCCATTCGGATTACTGTTCACTTCAGCTGCCACTTTCGCACGAATGTCCGCCTTTTGGCCTTCCGTTAATTGCACAGCCGCTTTAACGCGACAGCTTAAATCCAGTTCTTCTTTTAGGATTTCCCCGTTGCGATTGTTTCAAAAACCTGTAGAAAGCGTACATAACAAAAAACAGGTCAATCATGGTAGTTTCTGACCAAAATCGACCTGTTTAACGTAAGGGAATAGCGTTATTTAGGTTATAAAATTAAAGCATTTGATGTGCGTATTAAAGGGGGTGGAAAAATATTGTAACTACTCAGGTATCTATATGGTATAAATCCTGAAAAGTTATTACTTGAGCTATTATATATTGAATTCACCCTTCAAAAGAACACAAATAGCGAAAAGTAATTACTCAACTGGGACTAAGAAAACACAATATGTGGTTCCTTTAAAGAGATGGAAATCATGATGTTGTACCTAAGTAGTTACAAAATATTTATACGGGTATTACTTGGGTTAAGTCTACTTGAACTCCGCCGCCCGATTCATTCGGCACTGGGTGGGGTCTACTCATAATAAATCAACGATCAGAGGATAATGACAACAAAGACCACAATATGGGCGGCGATCTCGTATTGTGGTATTGAACGACTGGTTACACAAAATTATTGACATACCTCGAAAATATTTACAAGCGCTGATATCATTTTATTACTCAACAAATAGGAAGAGATTACCTTCTATACTCCCCATCTTTAAAAAATCCTCTCTTCATATGGATAATTCAGTAGTGCTAGATTTTCTTTTGTCATATACCATGTTCGATATTCATCCAAATTACTGTTGATAAGTAAAGACCCTTTAATTCTTTTTAGTAATGGATATGTGGAATCATCCTCTAAAATCAAATCTCGATCGTTCATATTCAATATTTTTCCAATTATTCCAAGTAGCTTTAACCATCCTAAATCAAATGTACGCGTTATAAATTGAATACTAATAAAAACATTCGTATCTACACCATATGCTTCGAGATTTGCCTTCCGATAACGTTCTGTATAGTCATCCTCATCATCTAAATTAATGCTCATTGAAAAATATGTGCAACCGACACTTACGCGTTGAGTATAAGACCTATCCCATACTTCTGCCTCATGATCAATTAATTCTACAAATAATACTTCGCATATCATATTGTAGAGAAAATTCCCCAATTCTTCTTTAGGCAAATTAGAACCAATACATAACGAATAATCCATTTTACTCATACCTCCAATACGCTCTAGTTACTTGACGACCTTCAATGACTAATAGTTCATTTAAATGTTTTAAATCCTTGTGGGTTTGACTTAATATAAACTCAATAAGTTCAGCCCTTTTTTCAATAGGATAATCATTTAAATTTAACACTATTCTTCTTGCTTGATCCGTAGTTTTATCTCTGAGCATTTTAAGAATGTTCTTTAGATTAGTTGATTCAGGAGCATAACAATCAAACACCTGCCGCTCTATTATGAAGTCCGGACTTTTATCAGGATTAATACCATAGCCGTTTCCACCAAAACCATTTCCATTGGGGACTTCGTCAAGCATTATCGTGCGATATCCATTTTCCGCCAGCACATCTGCGGCTTCATTTTGTCTATCTATTCCTCGAGTATCTTTACCTGTAGCTTTAGCATAATCTCCTTCTGGTTTCCCTCCCTCAGGTAACGAAGGCTTCGTAATTGTTTCATTTGGCCTGATTTTAGGTGTATAAGGAATATATTTAGGAGGATATAGAGAGTACTCAGAACTAGTTTTCCAGTCTACATTTTCATCACCATATTTTGAACGGAAATACTCATCCCATTCTGGTCCTGTTCTTGGTGTATTAGCACCATTACCCGTCCCCCCTGCTCTCGAAGCATCTTCCAGCTCTTCCAGCGCCGCAATATTCCTGCTGTTCGCCAGTTTATCCGCCGTCTTGTATAAGCCGTGCTTCAATAAGCTCGCCAGGCTTACAACCGTGATGGCAATGCCCAGGTTATCCAGCATCGCCTGGTCTAGACCGAAAATGTTCGGATTCGTATTCCCATTTCCGTTCTTGAGATCGTACAGTTTCATCCCGTTGACGATGATCGTGGCTGCGCCTATGGCTATATCTGCGGCCATCAGGAGATACAACGATCCCCCTCCCGTCGGAATTGCCGTGATGATCGCCACCGCTCCAAATAAGATATTTAACTCCGCGATCACCATCTGGGGATCGATGACTAACACTTGGAACGTATACCGGGATAAGTATACCTTTTTTTCCGTATGCTTGCTGAGATAATCCGGCTTCTGCGGGATGACATGCTCCAGCTGCCACGCGTCTAGAGCAGGACCCATCTTTTCCATCATTTTCCTGATCCCCGTGAAATCCAGCATTTTTTGTATCATATCCGGCCAATGGCTTTCCTGCGGCGCTCTTCGCATAAGTACAGGTTCCGGTGGGAGCATCGCCCGGATCTCCGCTGGCGACTTGCCTTCCCGTGCTCCTTGCTCCATGATCTTCTTCGCGCTTTGATTCCACTCATATACCGCTGTCCGGTCCCGGTCCTCTTGCTCATATTCCTTCTGACTCTCTGCCAGCTCCGCTTGTTTCTCTTTCTTACTCTTCTTCTTCGGTTCGCTTGCCGGCTGGGCGTAGCTCTTCTGGTAGGCGCTCTGCTGCTCTTCCGCTGATTTCCCGCTCATCCAGCTTCGCGCCGTAGCTACTCCATTCGGATTGCTGTTCACTTCGGCTGCCACTTTCGCACGAATGTCCGCCTTGTTGCCTTCCGTAAGGGTACGGACACTGGCACTCCGGACATCGGAACGGCGACATTCTTGTTGAAATCCAGTTCTTCCTGCCAGATTTTCGCTTCGGCCTGTTCATCGATATACATCTGCTTGAGTTCTTCATCCGTCAGCAACTCCATGAAATCCGCTTCGACTTTCTGGAAGTCCAGCTTGCTGCTCTTGATGCCCACCCGGTTTTCTTGGATGACCATATAATGGGCAGCGTTCGTTTGCAGCGCAATCTGCTTCGCGGCGCGCATGCGGATGGACTCGAGCACTCCCTTCTCGCTCCCGCTCCCCACCTCCATCCGGTTGCCTGCCACCAGCAACAAATCCTCGCTTGCATTAACCGTAATGTTCCCGCCATCCAGATGCAGGCTGACCGTCCCTTTCTCGAACAGCACTCCGTCGTCTCCCAGCTGCATCTTGGCCGCTCCCGGCATCTCGAACACTTTCGTCGTGGGCTTTGGAACACCGTCCGGCTCTTCATCTCCTCACTTCCGCCGCGAACCGAGTTGATTGCCATCGCCTGCTTCTCGGTACCGCTTGGAAAATACACCTTGATCCGCGCGCCTTCCTCCGGCAGACAGTGAAAGATATTGTTCCCTTCCCCCGAGTAGGGGAACCACCAGTTCCCTTGCGCGTCATGCTCCGCATCGATGTCCAGATGAACCTTTACCATATTGTTCGCCCGTTTCACGACCCGGCCTTCGAGGGAGACGCCTTGAATCCGCTCATTCCGCCGCAGCTTCATTCTCAGCGTCTGCCGTTTCACCAGCACATATTCATATTGCAGCAGCCCGGAGGCATAGCTGATCACCGATTCGGATACGACCCACATCTGGTTTTTAAACAGGACATCATCTCCGACCTCGCAATATTGCTCGCTGATGACCCGGTAATGGACAAAATCCGCCTCCTGAAGCGAATCCTCTTCGTTTCCTTCCGCATGCGCCTTCAGCTCTTCATAGCGGGCCCGGTCCTTCACGGCGGTGTAACGCTTGGACTTCAGCTCCTCGCCCCATGACAAATCCGGCACGCCGAAATAGACGCGCGGCGCATCCAGGGCCACATCCGGCAAAATAACGGTCCCGATCCGGGAGGCCAGCCGTTTCATAAACTGCCAGTCGGTCTCTGCAAATTGAACCATGAGCGACCCGATTGCCGCTTCCTCGTTTGTCGCCATATTTTGTGCAGCCCCTCCGGGGTAGTCAGCGACGAGCTGCGCTATGGCGTCCGAATAGGTCAAATGCTTGTTCTGATACGACCGGTTTTTCGGCTCCATATCCATGGCATACGTGCGCGAGATCGCCTCGACTTGCACATGCGGAATCCCATCTTCCATGTGAATATCGATACCCGTAATGCCCCCGGCGAACCACCTCTCCGCTTTCGGCTCGGCAGGCTTCCAGAGGACCACACTGTCCTCAAAGCTGCTTCGTTGTATGCAGAGTTCCGCTTCCTCTTCACTCTTCCTTCTTTAATTTTGGGTATGCAAAAAAAGCTCATTCCTACTCATAATTCAAGTTGGAATAAGCTTTTAATAGGTTATCAAGTTTTTATTTAAGTTGTTTACTGTTTGGTTTATTGGTTAATTGTGCGATCTTGTTGTTCGGTTGTAAAGTGAGTTTACACAAAATTCTTGACATACCCTATTTACTGATCTGATTATCAACCGTAGACCAACCACATTATAAACAAAGGGTGATTAACCTTGTTCATTCTAAGCAAAAATATTAACTTCGTTTGATAAACTACTAGACGGTCCTCATCATAAGTCTAGTTTAGAACAGGAGAGATTTTCTTCTTTTAATTTTTTTCGTTTCTAAATCGGCTTGTCTTACTGGTATAGGTAGTCGGCTCTCATTATTGATTAACTCTAGCGTAATTTCAGTGGCCGTATCTATATCAATCCAGTTTCCACACGATACAAAAATGGGTTTCACATTTTTATGTGTTCGCAGTGCCCTTCCATATACTATTCTGTTTATTACAATATCAGTAAACGCTCCGACATTATTACTTGGCATAATGAAGTCAACAGAATTGATTTTTAAATAGCTTTTGGCGATTCCTATTGTTGATTTATTTAAATGAAATGAAGCATGTGTTGCAATACCCATATTTCTGGGATGTAAATAACCATTACCATCAAACATCACAAGATCAGGATCATTACTTAATTTTTTAAAAGTTTGCATAATTAAGGGTAGTTCTCTAAATGATAAATATCCTGGCATATACGCCACATTAACTTCGTCTATTAAAGATTTTATTTCGATTATTTTTTTTGTTGAAAAATCTAGGACGCAAATACAGCAACATGCGACTGTGGCCTCTCCTTCCTCCCAATAAGCTAAATCGACTCCTGCTATTAGGCGTATATCTTCTCTAGCAAAGCTATTCTTTAATCTAATTTTATGAGATAAGTCGGATTGAATTCCATCAAAAACTTCCGTAATTTTACTTTCCATCTTGATCCGCCCATTTTTTATGGTATCTTTCTCAAATTGGGTTGGCTCCAATTTTTCTTTTATTAATTCTCCTCTTTCATTCCATTCTCTATAAGTTATTTTAAACCCATATATTTACAAACTAGTTTCACTTATCTATAAAGACTGCTATACGCTCAAATTTCTGTATCTAAAACATTAAGCTCTATACTGCTCTTTAATTATTTCCATCCCCTTCATAAATTTCTTAATAGAATCCTCACTCTTTAATAACTCACTTATATATAACAAAGCATCAAACTCTTCAGGGTCTGCATCGTAATAAATCATTCCAGGGTCGATAAAAGGCTCATAAATTATATTACAGATATCTTGCCCCCCTATTGTTACACTAAAACATCTTTTTAATTTGGAAACATAATTATTTGTACAATTCAGGTCGCTTATGGGTGCCTCAAATGATTGTCCATTGTAGAAAAAAAATAGTTTGTTATTTTTAACATAGATACCAACTACCTATGGTGCTACAAGATGTCAAGACAGAGATTTGAATATATTTAAGGTGTGAAAAAAAGTGCAAAGTGAAAAGTAGAGCTGTTGTAGGTGGAGGACAAGGCCCAAGCGAAGGCGCGGGAGGGGAACAAAGTTCCCTTCACCTTATTCCTATGTGGATGAAAGCATGACCTCCTGGTTATACACAGCAGCCGGCGTATGGTTTTGCAGGGACTGATGAGGCAGGTAGTGATTATGCAAATGGATATATCCTCCTACACCCTGCCGGGTCTCTCTTGGACTGCCATACTCGTTGATGTAAATTTCGTTGTACTTTAGGCTGCGCCAAAAGCGCTCAATGACAATATTGTCTGTCGCTCGGCCCTTCCCGTCCATGCTGATCCGAATCTCCTTTTCCTTGAGCAGATCAATGTACTTGGGACTGGTGAAGTGGCTGCCCTGGTCGCTGTTCACGATGGACGGAACACGACGGGCCAAGGCGCGTTTCATGGTTTCCAGGACAAAGTCAATTTCCAGACTTTGATCCAGTTGCCAGTCCACAATGAAGCGCGAATACCAGTCCATGACGGCATACAGATACATCCAGCCCTGTTTCATGCGGATATAGGTAATATCGACACTCCAGACCTGATCCGGCGCTGTAATCGGCAGCTTACGCAGCAGGTACGGGTAGATCCGGTGCTGTAGGTCTCGCTTACTCAGGTTAGGACCGGGGAAGATCGCCATGATCCCCATTTCCCGCATATACCGCCGTACGGTGTTGGGATGAATAGCATCCCCTTCCCGGTTCATGATGGCCGCAATCGTCCGGTAACCCATAAACGAATGGCGGGTGTAAAGCTCGTCAATCCGGTGCTTGAGGCGAATTTCCTCCGGGGAGGGAGGGACCGGCTTGTAATACAGGCTGGAACGATTCAGGCTGAGCAAGTCCGCCTGCGTTTGAATGGAAAGTTCAGCGTTCCCATACTCGACGAGGAGCAACCGTTCGGCACGGCTGAGATTATCGGCCAGATTTTTTTTTGAGCCACGACAATTGGGTGGTCAGTTTACCCACTTCGGCGTAGAGGTCTTCGATCTGCTGCTCGTATTCTTTTTTCATCTTCGTGATCCCTTTCCGGTCGTCTACAAAGAGCTGAGCCAGATTTTGAGTCGCTTCATTCTTCCAGCGATTTAACACATTGGGATGGATTCCTTCTTCCGAAGCCAGCTGCGAAATGGACTTTTCTTCTCTTAGAATCTCCAGTACAATTCGTGCTTTTTCTTCCGGCGTGAATGTTCGTCTTGATGTTGGCACAACTAAGAATCTCCTTTTTTGCTGTCTAGATTCTATGTAGCATTATAACCTGTCCATCTTCACTTATTCCCCCAATCCCTTGTATTACTTTATACCTATCCTCAGCTTCTTCGATTGAATAAGTATTATTATCAATTAAAATGTACGATCCCAGCTTTGGATAATTGCGCAATGTTATCATTTGAGTATACTCCTTTTAAACAAATATTGTTTTCACATCGCTATACACTTAATGTTTTTCTAATGCTTTAATCCTAATAATGTATTCAACACATCATCTTTTTTCATTGAGCTTTTAATTATTGATTGCCATATTTCATAATCTGTAGGATTTAATCCCTGTTCAAGCATTTTTTGTTTCTTACTATCAAAAAGCCACTTTGCATCAGGCCCTATCGGATTACCATATAGTTTCATGTTCCTTTCCTCTATTGGAGCCAATTCTTCAGGTGCCATTTTTGCTCTCGCTGAAACTTTATCTTGATTTCGCATATTAACAACTCTATTTGCTATTTCATCAATTGGGGTACCTTGTTGCACCATCCTATCAATTTCTTCTTGAATTTTTTTAGATTGTTGTAAATACTCTTCTCTAATAGCCCTGTTCTGCTTAACCTTTTCAACATCCGTGAAATCATATTTTGCATATGGCGTTCTCTCTTTAGGTAAGTATCCATATACACCTGCGTCATCCCGATAAATCTGTTCAAGTATATCTGGTCTTACTTCTTCAATTGGTATTCCCTCACCAGTTTTCCCAATAACACCTTTCCCCGTCCCCCCTGCCTTCAAAGCATCTTCCAGCTCATCCAGCGCCGCGATATTCCTCCTGTTCGCTAGTTTATCCGCCGCCTTGTATAAGCCGTGCTTCATCAAGAACGCCAGATTCACAAATGCGATAGCGAGTCCCATATTATCCAGCATCTTCTGGTCTATACCGAGGAGGTTCGGATTCGTATTCCCATTTCCGTTCTTAAGATCAATTAGCTTCTCAATGTTGACGGCGACCATGCCTGCGCCTATGACCCCATCTGCGAGCGCCAGGAGATACAACGATCCCCCTCCCGTCCAAAACGCCCCGATGATCGCCACCGCTCCGAATAAGAGATTGATCTCCGCGATCAGAACTTGAGGATCAATGACTAACACTTGGAAGGTATACCGGGATAAGTATACCTTTTTTTCCGTATGCTTGCTGAGATAGTCCGGCTTCTGCGGGATGACATGCTCGAGCTGCCACGCGTCTAGAGCAGGACCCATCTTTTCTAACAGTTTCCCGATTCCCGTAAAGTCCAGCACCTGCTCGATTATACCCGGCCCATGGCTCTCCTGCGGCGCTCTTTGCGATAGTACGGGCTGCGGTGGGAGCATCGCCCGGATCTCCGCTGGCGACTTGCCTTCCTGTGCTCCCTGCTCCATAATCTTCTTTGCGCTTTGATTCCACTCATACACCGCTGTCCGGTCCCGGTCTTCCTGATCGTAGATTTTCTGGTTCTGCTCTAGCTCCGCTTGTTTCTCTTTCTTACTCTTCTTCGGTTCGCTTGCTGGCGGGGTGTAGCTCTTCTGGTAGGCGTTCTGCTGCTCTTCCGCCGATTTCCCGTTCAGCCAGCTTCGCGCCGCAGCGACTCCATTCGGACTGCTGTTCACTTCGGCTGCCACTTTCGCACGAATGTCCGCCTTGTGGCCTTCCGGCAAGGATACGGTCACCGGCACGCCGGACATCGGCACGGGGACATTTTTGTTGAAATCCAGTTCTTCTTTCCAAATTTTCGCTTCGGCCTGTTCATCGATATACATCTGCTTGAGTTCTTCATCCGTCAGCAGCTCCATAAAGTCCGCTTCGACTTTCTGGAAGTCCAGCTTGCTGCTCTTGATGCCCACCCGGTTTTCTTGGATGACCATATAATGGGTTGCGTTCGTTTGTAGCGCAATCTGCTGCGCAGCGCGCATCCGAATGGACTCGAGCACGCCCTTCCCGCTTCCGCTCCCCAGCTCCATCCGGTTGCCTGCGACCAGCAACAGATCCTCGCTTGCCTTAACCGTAATGTTCCCGCCATCCAGATGCAGGCTGACCGTCCCTTTCTCGAACAGCACCCCGTCGTCTCCTAGCTGCATTTTCGCCGCTCCCGGCATCTCGAACACTTTCGTCGTGGGCTTCTGGAACACCGTCCGGCTCTTCATCTCCTCGCTTCCGCCGCGAACCGAGTTGATCGCGATCGCCTGCTTCTCGGTACCGCTTGGAAAATACACCTTAATCCGCGCGCCTTCCTCCGGCAGACAGTGAAAGATATTATTCCCTTCCCCCGAATAGGGGAACCACCAGTTCCCTTGCGTATCATGCTCCGCATCGATGTCCAAATGCACCTTTACCATATTGTTCGCCCGTTTCACGACCCGGCCTTCGAGGGAGACGCCTTGAATCCGTTCATTCCGCCGCAGCTTCATTCTCAGCGCCTGACGCTTCACCAACACATATTCATATTGCAGCAGCCCCGATGCATAGCTGATGACCGATTCGGATACGACCCACATCTGGTTTTTAAAAAGCACACATACTCTGCTTGGCTTAAGCAATTGAATCTGCTTTTTATGCTGCCTGTCCTCCTTTACATCTTTTCTTCCTCCTTTGATTTTAGGCATGAAAAAAAGCCCATTCCTACTTATGTTTCAAGTTGGAATAAGCTTTTGAAAGTTTGTCAAATTGTTAGTTATTTGTTGGTTGCATTGTACGATTTAGTTAATAGTGTTGTTGTAAACGAGTTTACACAAGCTAGTTTACAGACTCGTTCATCAATTCTGTGCGTAATAATTACAGATTACTTATGTCAATAGGTTCCATATCCACAAAATTTTCATACCAATTATTCAATGGGATGTGTCCACCATCTATTACATCTAGCGACCTTGGTCTAAGAATATACAAACCTCCCCGTTCAAAAATTTTGATTAACGGCTCATATACACTAAGATATTTACTAGCATCTGGATATTTATCAGCATACTTAGATAATTGAATATAGTACTCAACTATTTTTTTAATATATATATTTCCACCTAAAAATTGTATAACCTCTGAGTTACAATAATCTGAAATAGCTACTTCTTCCTCATTGTCACCAAGTAATTTTGCTATGTTTGCAAGCAATGGGGGAAGTATTTTTAAAGATTGCTCCTTAAAAAAATGAGCCAATCTCCTTAAAAATTCATAACCTAAATCAACATCTGCTCTCGATGTACTTTTACCCACTACATCCCATTGTATATTATTTATTCTTTCTACTGTCTTAGTCAGATACATTTTTCTCACCTCTAACATTAATAGTCAATATCTTTATCGGAATATTTCATATAATCAGTTGGGTAGTCATATCCCGGGAATGGATCTGATGGTTGTACGGCCTTTAGAGCATTTGCTGCATCATGGGCATTTTTTGTAGGGTCTGGATCATAACTTCTTCCGTTCCAAGTAGATGGATCTCTTAAAGGTAAAGGTTCTATTTTGTTACCATTTCCATCCACGTACCCGTTCTTCATGATATCTTGTTCTTTTAATTCATGATTTGCCAGTCTCTTAAACCAATCTTTTTCAATATCTGTAAGCTCTCTCTTTTGTGCTAGTTGCCAAGCATAAGCGATATCAGGATCCGCCTGAAAATATAATTTTTCATAAGGCTTACCATCTACCGATAAATCGTGAATCTCTAAAAATAAGTGTTTTTTCATATTTGCAACTTGTTCCTCAGTTAGTCCTGTATTTTTAGCAACCGTTGATACATCTTCCAAGCCTATTTTTCTTATTTCAATATATTTTCTTTCTACAAACGCATCAAATCCATCTTTAGGAGGTACGATATGTGGTCTCATTTCCGCAGGATCGGTTAAATATTCAATTTCACCCGTCCCCTTAGTATGCTCGCTTTCTCTTCTTTTACGCTCTTCCTCTCTTTCCCTTCTTTTATGTTCCTCTTTATCCTTTGGTTTAGTTTTCGTTTCTGTTTTGGGTTTTCCCTTACCCTCATCATGCGACCCTCTCGTTGAATGCGGAGGTTCCAATCCTTCTGTTCTCTCCCTACCTGCTGCATGATAAATATCAGTATCATCAAATTCATCCATCGCCCTATTGATACCTGAACCAACTTTTTCTGGCTCTTCCAAGTGAAGTTCTGTTTTTGGTTTAGGAGATGTTCCCGGCTTGTCCCTCCAAGCCTTCCAATCATCCAGCGCCGCGATATTCCTGCCATTCGCCAGTTTATCCGCCGCCTTGTACAAGCCGTGCTTCATCAAAAACGCCAGATTCACAAACGCGATAGCGAGCCCCATTTTATCCAGCATCGCCTGGTCTATACCGAGGAGGTTCGGATTCGTATTTCCATTTCCGTTCTTGAGATCGATTAGCTTCTCAATGTTGACGGCAACCATGCCTGCGCCTATAACCCCATCTGCGAGCGCCAGGAGATATAGCGATCCCCCTCCTGTCGCAAACGCCCCGATGATCGCCACCGCTCCAAATAAGAGATTGATCTCCGCGATCAGAACTTGAGGATCGATGACTAATACTTGGAACGTATAACGGGATAAGTATACCTTTTTTTCTGTATGCTTGCTGAGATAGTCCGGCTTCTGCGGGATGACATGCTCGAGCTGCCACGCGTCTAGAGCAGGACCCATTTTTTCTAACAGTTTCCCGATCCCCGTGAAATCCAGCATCTGCTCGATTATACCCGGCTCATGGCTTTCCTGCGGCGCCCTTCGCGTAGGTACAGGCTGTGGGGGAAGCATCGCCCGGATCTCCGCTGGCGACTTGCCTTCCCGTGCTCCTTGCTCCATGATCTTCTTCGCGCTTTGATTCCACTCATATACCGCTGTCCGGTCCCGGTCTTCCTGCTCATATTCCTTCTGACTCTCTGCCAGTTCCGCTTGTTTCTCTTTCTTACTCTTCTTCGGTTCAACTGGCTGGGCGTAGCTCTTCTGGTAGGCGTTCTGCTGCTCTTCCGCCGATTTCCCGTTCAGCCAGCTTCGCGCCGCAGCGATTCCATTCGGATTGCTGTTCACTTCGGCTGCCACTTTCGCACGAATGTCCGCCTTATTGCCTTCCGGCAAGGGTACGGTCACAGGCACTCCGGACATCGGAACGGGGACATTCTTGTTGAAATCCAGTTCTTCTTTCCAAATTTTCGCTTCGGCCTGTTCATCGATATACATCTGCTTGAGTTCTTCATCCGTCAGCAGCTCCATGAAATCCGCTTCGACTTTCTGGAAGTCCAGCTTGCTGCTCTTGATGCCCACCCGGTTTTCTTGGATGACCATATAATGGGCAGCGTTCGTTTGCAGCGCAATCTGCTTCGCGGCGCGCATGCGGATGGACTCGAGCACTCCCTTCTCGCTCCCGCTCCCCACCTCCATCCGGTTGCCTGCCACCAGCAACAAATCCTCGCTTGCATTAACCGTAATGTTCCCGCCATCCAGATGCAGGCTGACCGTCCCTTTCTCGAACAGGACGCCGTCGTCTCCCAGCTGCATCTTGGCCGCTCCCGGCATCTCGAACACTTTCGTCGTGGGCTTTTGGAACACCGTCCGGCTCTTCATCTCCTCACTTCCGCCGCGAACCGAGTTGATTGCCATCGCCTGCTTCTCGGTACCGCTTGGAAAATACACCTTAATCCGCGCGCCTTCCTCCGGCAGACAGTGGAAGATATTGTTCCCTTCCCCCGAGTAGGGGAACCACCAGTTCCCTTGCGCGTCATGCTCCGCATCGATGTCCAGATGAACCTTCACCATATTGTTCGCCCGTTTCACGACCCGGCCTTCGAGGGAGACGCCTTGAATCCGCTCATTTTGCCGCAGCTTCATTCTCAGCGTCTGACGCTTCACCAGCACATATTCATATTGCAGCAGCCCCGATGCATAGCTGATCACCGATTCGGAGACGACCCACATCTGGTTTTTAAAAAGCACATCATCTCCGACCTCGCAATATTGCTCGCTGATGACCCGGTAGTGGACAAAATCCGCCTCCTGAAGGAGGTCCGCTTCATTTCCTTCCGCATGCGCCTTCAGCTCTTCATAGCGGGCCCGGTCCTTCACGGCGGTGTAACGCTTGGACTTCAGCTCCTCGCCCCATGACAAATCCGGCACGCCGAAATAGACGCGCGGCGCATCCAGCGCCACATCCGGCAAAATAACGGTCCCGACCCGGGAGGCTAGCCGCTTCATAAATTGCCAGTCGGTCTCTCCAAATTGAACCATTAACGCGCCGATTGCCGCTTCCTCGCTTGTCGCCATATTTTGCGCAGCCCCTCCGGGGTAATCAGCGACGAGCTGCGCTATGGCGTCCGAATAGGTCAAATGCTTGTTCTGATACGACCGGTTTTTCGGCTCCATATCCATGGCATACGTGCGCGAGATCGCCTCGACTTGCACATGCGGAATCCCGTCTTCCATGCGAATATCGATACCCGTAATGCCCCCGGCGAACCACCTCTCCGCTTTCGGCTCGGCAGGCCTCCAGAGGACCACACTATGGTGCTACAAGATGTCAAGACAGAGATTTGAATATATTTAAGGTGTGAAAAAAAGTGCAAAGTGAAAAGTAGAGCTGTTGTAGGTGGAGGACAAGGCCCAAGCGAAGGCGCGGGAGGGGAACAAAGTTCCCTTCACCTTATTCCTATGTGGATGAAAGCATGACCTCCTGGTTATACACAGCAGCCGGCGTATGGTTTTGCAGGGACTGATGAGGCAGGTAGTGATTATGCAAATGGATATATCCTCCTACACCCTGCCGGGTCTCTCTTGGACTGCCATACTCGTTGATGTAAATTTCGTTGTACTTTAGGCTGCGCCAAAAGCGCTCAATGACAATATTGTCTGTCGCTCGGCCCTTCCCGTCCATGCTGATCCGAATCTCCTTTTCCTTGAGCAGATCAATGTACTTGGGACTGGTGAAGTGGCTGCCCTGGTCGCTGTTCACGATGGACGGAACACGACGGGCCAAGGCGCGTTTCATGGTTTCCAGGACAAAGTCAATTTCCAGACTTTGATCCAGTTGCCAGTCCACAATGAAGCGCGAATACCAGTCCATGACGGCATACAGATACATCCAGCCCTGTTTCATGCGGAGTGAAGTAAGAGACGGGGCGTAGTCGAACTATTTCCCCGTTTCTCCTTCCCGAACCGGACATGCACCTCTCAGCGCATCCGGCTCTCCATTTAAGTGTTGCTCATAGCAAAGGCGACATCATCATAATAGGATTCAATAGTTCGTCGTTTGTCTGAACGTAGGATATATGGATTTTCGGTAGGGTTTCGCCATGTGAACCAACCTTTGCGGCTAGTGATTAGCCTTCTCAGTGCTAGTTCACCATAGAATCCGCGACTGTTCTGACCCTGCAGTACCCAGATTTTAGCCTTTCCTTTTTCTGGTGAGCGGACATAATCTCGCATCAAAGCTCGGAAGCCACGCTTGTACTTTCTTGCCAGCCAGTAGCCGAGTTTCCAGAACACCGCGCGATCTACTTTACCGAATATCGTCGCTGTATGGTCTGTGTATTGATAAAAGTTTGCCCATCCTGCAAGTTGTCGGTTTAGGCTTTCGACCAAGTCCATAACGTTCATGCTGTAATTTCCCGACAATTGCTTGACAAGTTTTTCCGTGAAGCGGCGGTATTTCTCCCATGGAATGGATGAGACAGGGCGCATTCGTCCCCGAGCCCCACGTTTGCGAATGATACGATGTCCGAGGAAGACAAAACCGTCATTGACGTGCGTGATATGCGTTTTCTGCATGTTGAGCGTGAGTTTCAACTTATCTTCGAGAAACTCCCGACATGCTTCACGAACTTCTTCTGCATGTGCCTTGGTTCCTTTGACAATCACCACAAAATCATCCGCATAGCGGCAGTACGAAATAGCTGGCTTCCACTGCCGATTTTCACGTATCGCGATAGGGCGCTCTTTCTGAATGCCGAAGTTCCAAGCCCAGCGATCTTTTCGTACCTTCTTACTCAGAAATTTCGCTTCCATCCATTGATCAAATTCGTGTAACATTATATTGGATAGGAGGGGCGAGATAACCCCACCTTGCGGAACTCCCTCGCTTGAGGCGCGAAATAAACCGTGGTCTACGCATCCTGCCTTGATCATCTTCCATATCAAGGAAAGGAATCTCTGGTCAGAGATACGTTTACGGACAGCCTTCATGAGCAGCCGATGGTGTACGGTATCGAAATAACTCGCCAAGTCTCCTTCAATGACCCAGCGACCGGCGGTTGCGTTCAGTTGTTCATTTCCATCTTGCAATTGCATTTTGACAGTACGAATTGCATGATGTACGCTCCGTGCAGGTCTGAAACCATAGGATACCGGATGGAAATCACTTTCCCATATCGGCTCCATTACCATCAGCATTGCCCTTTGCACGATACGATCTCGAAGACATGGAATACCTAGCGGTCTGAGTTTGCCATTGGCTTTAGGGATATATACTCGTCGGGCAGGTTGCGGACAGTATCTTCCGCTCAGCAGTTCATAGTGTAACATTTCCAGTTCTAGATCGAGCTTTCCTTCCATCTTACGCCTGTCTACGCCGTCTACGCCCGGTGTTCGAGCGCCGCTTGAAGCGAGAGTGATACGAGCCGCTTCACTTAACCAAGACCTGTCAGCAATTAGTCTGATTAGTCGGTCGAACTTACGATCCTTGTTTTCTGTTGACCATGTCGCCAGTTTGCTTTGCATTTCACTGATTATCAAAGGTCTTCACCTCACTAGGGTCAGTTAATGAGCCAAGCAAACCACTTAAACTGCCTCCCTTCGCCATGTAACCGGCTTTCCCGATCTCAGACTACTACGGAGGCTCCGTCATTCTGCATAGCATCGGGGAACTCACTCCCTTGGCATCTATGCAGACTTTCCCCAGTTCACATGCTGGACTCCACACATGGGTTAGGCTGCGTATCGCAGTCTTTATCCTTGCATTCTGCAAGTCGTCGCGGACATCGCGGTCTAGCTATGCACTCTCCGTGAATCCCATCCGGTCAACTTACATGTTTGACCGGATTTCGTGAATGCCGTCAATGCGGCTAACGGCAGTTCAGTCCGTGACCTGCCTGTTAAGCGATGTAGGCAGGGGTGACATTTCAACCCTCAGATGCGGTTTAATAGGTTTGTGTTCCTCAGCCTTCCCATGCTCAGCCTAGAGACTCATCTTGGCGTAATCGCTTCGCCGCAAGCCCCGTTTCCCGCGGACTACGTCACCTTGCCAGTGTCGGCAAGTCACCGCCGCTTCGGCTCACTTCTTCTCACAGCAGAAGAAGGGCATGTCTGTAAAAAAAAAATCTCAACATGCATTCCAAACATGCTCGAGTAACTTGTTCCATTACAGGAACTTGTTAGCTGGGCGTACTATAGGTAATATCGACACTCCAGACCTGATCCGGCGCTGTAATCGGCAGCTTACGCAGCAGGTACGGGTAGATCCGGTGCTGTAGGTCTCGCTTACTCAGGTTAGGACCGGGGAAGATCGCCATGATCCCCATTTCCCGCATATACCGCCGTACGGTGTTGGGATGAATAGCATCCCCTTCCCGGTTCATGATGGCCGCAATCGTCCGGTAACCCATAAACGAATGGCGGGTGTAAAGCTCGTCAATCCGGTGCTTGAGGCGAATTTCCTCCGGGGAGGGAGGGACCGGCTTGTAATACAGGCTGGAACGATTCAGGCTGAGCAAGTCCGCCTGCGTTTGAATGGAAAGTTCAGCGTTCCCATACTCGACGAGGAGCAACCGTTCGGCACGGCTGAGATTATCGGCCAGATTTTTTTTTGAGCCACGACAATTGGGTGGTCAGTTTACCCACTTCGGCGTAGAGGTCTTCGATCTGCTGCTCGTATTCTTTTTTCATCTTCGTGATCCCTTTCCGGTCGTCTACAAAGAGCTGAGCCAGATTTTGAGTCGCTTCATTCTTCCAGCGATTTAACACATTGGGATGGATTCCTTCTTCCGAAGCCAGCTGCGAAATGGACTTTTCTTCTCTTAGAATCTCCAGTACAATTCGTGCTTTTTCTTCCGGCGTGAATGTTCGTCTTGATGTTGGCACAACTAAGAATCTCCTTTTTTGCTGTCTAGATTCTATGTAGCATTATACACTGTCCTCAAAGCTGCTTCGTTGGATGCAGAGTTCCGCTTCCTCTTCACTCTTCCTTCTTTAATTTTGGGTATGCAAAAAAAGCTCATTCCTACTCATAATTCAAGTTGGAATAAGCTTTTAATAGATTATCAAGTTTTTATTTAAGTTGTTTACTGTTTGGTTTATTGGTTAATAGTGCGATCTTGTTGTTCGGTTGTAAAGTGAGTTTACACAAAATTCTTGACATACCCTATTTACTGATCTGATCATCAACCGTAGACCAACCACATTATAAACAAAGGGTGATTAACCTTGTTCATTCTAAGCAAAAATATTAACTTCGTTTGATAAACTACTAGACGGTCCTCATCATAAGTCTAGTTTAGAACAGGAGAGATTTTCTTCTTTTAATTTTTTTCGTTTCTAAATCGGCTTGTCTTACTGGTATAGGTAGTCGGCTCTCATTATTGATTAACTCTAGCGTAATTTCAGTGGCCGTATCTATATCAATCCAGTTTCCACACGATACAAAAATGGGTTTCACATTTTTATGTGTTCGCAGTGCCCTTCCATATACTATTCTGTTTATTACAATATCAGTAAACGCTCCGACATTATTACTTGGCATAATGAAGTCAACAGAATTGATTTTTAAATAGCTTTTGGCGATTCCTATTGTTGATTTATTTAAATGAAATGAAGCATGTGTTGCAATACCCATATTTCTGGGATGTAAATAACCATTACCATCAAACATCACAAGATCAGGATCATTACTTAATTTTTTAAAAGTTTGCATAATTAAGGGTAGTTCTCTAAATGATAAATAGCCTGGCATATACGCCACATTAACTTCGTCTATTAAAGATTTTATTTCGATTATTTTTTTTGTTGAAAAATCTAGGACGCAAATACAGCAACATGCGACTGTGGCCTCTCCTTCCTCCCAATAAGCTAAATCGACTCCTGCTATTAGGCGTATATCTTCTCTAGCAAAGCTATTCTTTAATCTTATTTTATGAGATAAGTCGGATTGAATTCCATCAAAAACTTCCATAATTTTACTTTTCATCTTGATCCGCCCATTTTTTTATGGTATCTTTCTCAAATTGGGTTGGCTCCAATTTTTCTTTTATTAATTCTCCTCTTTCATTCCATTCTCTATAAGTTATTTTAAACCCATATATTTACAAACTAGTTTTACTCATCTATACAGACTGCTATACGCTCAAATTTCTGTATCTAAAACATTAAGCTCTATACTGCTCTTTAATTATTTCCATCCCCTTCATAAATTTCTTAATAGAATCCTCACTCTTTAATAACTCACTTATATATAACAAAGCATCAAACTCTTCAGGGTCTGCATCGTAATAAATCATTCCAGGGTCGATAAAAGGCTCATAAATTATATTACAGATATCTTGCCCCCCTATTGTTACACTAAAACATCTTTTTAATTTGGAAACATAATTATTTGTACAATTCAGGTCGCTTATGGGTGCCTCAAATGATTGTCCATTGTAGAAAAAAAATAGTTTGTTATTTTTAACATAGATACCAACTACCTGTCCATCTTCACTTATTCCCCCAATCCCTTGTATTACTTTATACCTATCCTCAGCTTCTTCGATTGAATAAGTATTATTATCAATTAAAATGTACGATCCCAGCTTTGGATAATTGCGCAATGTTATCATTTGAGTATACTCCTTTTAAACAAATATTGTTTTCACATCGCTATACACTTAATGTTTTTCTAATGCTTTAATCCCAATAATGTATTCAACACATCATCTTTTTTCATTGAGCTTTTAATTATTGATTGCCATATTTCATAATCTGTAGGATTTAATCCCTGTTCAAGCATTTTTTGTTTCTTACTATCAAAAAGCCACTTTGCATCAGGCCCTATCGGATTACCATATAGTTTCATGTTCCTTTCCTCTATTGGAGCCAATTCTTCAGGTGCCATTTTTGCTCTCGCTGAAACTTTATCTTGATTTCGCATATTAACAACTCTATTTGCTATTTCATCAATTGGGGTACCTTGTTGCACCATCCTATCAATTTCTTCTTGAATTTTTTTAGATTGTTGTAAATACTCTTCTCTAATAGCCCTGTTCTGCTTAACCTTTTCAACATCCGTGAAATCATATTTTGCATATGGCGTTCTCTCTTTAGGTAAGTATCCATATACACCTGCGTCATCCCGATAAATCTGTTCAAGTATATCTGGTCTTACTTCTTCAATTGGTATTCCCTCACCAGTTTTCCCAATAACACCTTCACCCGTCCCCCCTGCCTTCAAAGCATCTTCCAGCTCTTCCAGCGCCGCGATATTCCTGCCATTCGCTAGTTTATCCGCCGCCTTGTACAAGCCGTGCTTCATCAAGAACGCCAGATTCACAAATGCGATAGCGAGTCCCATTTTATCCAGCATCGCCTGGTCTATACCGAGGAGGTTCGGATTCGTATTTCCATTTCCGTTCTTGAGATCGATTAGCTTCTCAATGTTGACGGCAACCATACCTGCGCCTATGACCCCATCTGCGAGCGCCAGGAGATACAACGATCCCCCTCCCGTCCAAAACGCCCCGATGATCGCCACCGCTCCGAATAAGAGATTGATCTCCGCAATCAGAACTTGGGGATCGATGACTAATACTTGGAACGTATAACGGGATAAGTATACCTTTTTTTCTGTATGCTTGCTGAGATAGTCCGGCTTCTGCGGGATGACATGCTCGAGCTGCCACGCGTCTAGAGCAGGACCCATCTTTTCCATCATTTTCCCGATCCCCGTGAAATCCAGCATCTTTTGTATCATACCCGGCCAATGGCTTTCCTGCGGCGCTCTTGGTGTAAGTGCAGGCTGCGGGGGGAGCATCGCCCGGATCTCCGCTGGCGACTTGCCTTCCTGTGCTCCCTGCTCCATGATCTTCTTCGCGCTTTGATTCCACTCATACACCGCGGTCCGGTCCTGGTCTTCCTGCTCATATTCCTTCTGCCGCTCTGCCAGCTCCGCTTGTTTCTCTTTCTTACTCTTCTTCGGTTCAGCTGGCGGGACGTAGCTCTTCTGGTAGGCGTTCTGCTGCTCTTCCGCTGATTTCCCGCTCAGCCAGCTTCGCGCCGTATCGACTCCATTCGGATTGCTGTTCACTTCGGCTGCCACTTTCGCACGAATGTCCGACTTGTGGCCTTCCGGCAAGGGTACGGTCACAGGCACTCCGGACATCGGCACGGGGATATTTTTGTTGAAATCCAGTTCTTCTTGCCAGATTTTCGCTTCGGCCTGTTCATCGATATACATCTGCTTGAGTTCTTCATCCGTCAGCAGCTCCATGAAATCCGCTTCGACTTTCTGGAAGTCCAGCTTGCTGCTCTTGATGCCCACCCGGTTTTCTTGGATGACCATATAATGGGCAGCGTTCGTTTGCAGTGCAATCTGCTGCGCAGCGCGCATGCGGATGGACTCGAGCACTCCCTTCTCGCTCCCGCTCCCCAGCTCCATCCGGTTGCCTACGACCAGCAGCAGATCCTCGCTTGCATTAACCGTAATGTTCCCGCCATCCAGATGCAGGCTGACCGTCCCTTTCTCGAACAGGACGCCGTCGTCTCCCAGCTGCATTTTAGCCGCTCCCGGCATCTCGAACACTTTCGTCGTGGGCTTCTGGAACACCGTCCGGCTCTTCATCTCCTCGCTTCCGCCGCGAACCGAGTTGATTGCGATCGCCTGCTTCTCGGTACCGCTTGGAAAATACACCTTAATCCGCGCGCCTCTCTTAGGTGCTTTTATTAATTTATCAGCACTTTGACCTTTTTTGCACGGTCTTGAGATTGTGAACAGGTGAGTTGGGTTTGAAGCTCACTTTCTGTGCTTGTGCCTTCTTTGCAATTGTTTTTCTTCACCTTTCTTCCTTCTTTGATTTTGAGCATGCAAAAAAGGCTCATTCCTAACTCATAGTCAAGTTGGAATAAGCCTTTGAAAGTTAACCAAGTGTAATGTTTAATGTTTGGTTTGTTGATTGAATTGTACGATCTTGGTTGTTCTAGTTGTAAAGTGAGTTTATACGAAAATCTTGACAGACCCTTTTTTGATTAGATCAATTTTATAAACTTCAATCACACTAGGGACGATGGGGAATTCAACTCGCATAAACAGTTCTTATAAATCTTCTTGTTTTAAACTCAAAATATATTCAAGTCTACCTTTCCAAGTTTCATCTGTCTTTAATATTTTATAATCATCCTTTTCTATAAATTCTTTGTACAAATTGATATCATGAAGAAGTTGCTTTACATCATCTTTTTCAATATAATCTTCGAAATCTAAATTTCTTAAGAAGGTATCTAATTTTAACATTATAAAGTCTGCAATTTCATTCATTTTGAGACTTTCTAAGGCCAAGCATATAAAAAATGCTGTTTTACTGAATGTGCCTTCGTTTAATAGCCACCAGTCCTCCTCTAAAATTCTTGCAGAAGCCTGAGCACTATTGTACTTGTTATTACCAATATATTCTTCAAAACCAAAATCCACAGAATCTTTAATTTCTTCATAAGTACTCATAATACACATCCTTTTATCTCATGCTATTAGTGTAAATGTTCAATTTAATATTAGGAAATTTACGTCTAAATTCAAATATCAAATTAGTGCAACTTTGGCACGTGTCAAAATTTGTAAACAGATCAATTTCACCCGCTACATTTGGATCTTTAATTTTTGAAGCGATGTCCTCTAAAATCTTGGCTTCAGTGTCTTGATATCGAGGAAAACCATCCTCTATATAGTTTCGAAGTTTTTATTATTAGTTTCATGGGTAAAATTGTCAAGGTCGGCAAATAAATCGTTCAGTGTATTAATTTGACTATGAGAAATATGATCTTCTTTAATACCAGGAATATTAACTCTTGCGGCAGCTAAATTTCCTTTTTCTAATCTTCTTAGTTTTTGCTCTAAAATTCTTCTATTTTTACTTGAAAGATTTTTATATGCATCTGAATTTCTTATTTCATCTGCTTTTTGCTTTATTTGATCCCTCACATTTTTAGTTCTATTGTAAAGATCATCAATTATGCTTTCTGTCTTACTAACTTCACCCGTCCCCCCTGCCCTCCAAGCCTTCCAAGCATCATCCAGCGCCGCAATATTCCTGCTATTCGCTAGTTTATCCGCCGCCTTATACAAGCCGTGCTTCATCAAGAACGCCAGGTTCACAAACGCGATGGCGAGTCCCATATTATCCAGCATCGCCTGGTCTATACCGAGGATGCTCGGATTCGTATTTCCATTTCCGTTCTTGAGATCGATTAGCTTCTCAATGTTGACGGCGACCATGCCTGCGCCTATAACCCCATCTGCGAGCGCCAGGAGATACAACGATCCCCCTCCCGTCCAAAACCTGCATTTTGGCCGCTCCCGGCATCTCAAATACTCGTAATTCTTCCTAATAATAATGCCTCATACTCTGCTTGGGCCTGAGCAATCAAACCTGCTTTTTCTACTGCCTATATCTGCTGTTTCTGCTAAAGCATAACGCCGCGAAGCTGGCGGGATTGCCTGTCCGGAAGTTGCCAGATATAATGACCGTATTCTAGCAAAGGAAAAAGGATACTTCCATCGCGTGTATGCCTGCTAGCACAGGCCGCACCGGAAATATCCTTCATCATTAGACATGGTCATTGTAACAGAGTATGCGCTGGTTGAAAAGATCCCTGGTGTTTTTCGTCAGGGGTGCGGAGGAGGTGCCCTGCCCGTGCTGCACAGAGAACCTGGAGATTATCGGTAGCCGGGAGCGGAAGGTCCGGGGTGGGGGTGGTGAGCTGCGCCAACTGGTGATTCGCAGACTCCGGTGTGTGGGATGCCGCAGGATTCACCATGAGCTCCCGGATCTACTCATTCCCTATAAACGGTACGATTCCCGTTGTATCGAACAGGCGGTCACGGAGCCGGAGGCGTCCGTGACCGCCTGCGCGGAAACCTCTACGTTACGGCGTTGGAAGGTCTGGTTTCGCGTGCTCTCTATCTACTTCATCCTCGTTCTGCAGGCGCTGGAGGCTCGGATGTCCGGCCTCGCTCCCGGGTCCCCCGAAGCTTCGGATCACCTGCGTATGACCTCCGCCCCCGCCTTTCGTCAGCAAGGACCCGGCTGGCTGGCCAGACTTGTCCGCCCCGTCGCAAACGCTCATTTGTGGGTACATACCCGTTTTGCCTATCTGTCCGCCCCGGCTCTACGGTAGACTCTCCTTGAGTTCATTTCAGGAAGGAGTTTACCGACCCATGAAAGACCAAAAGAAAGCCGAAGCCCTCGCCGCAGAGCGGATGCAGCTTCTCGCTCCCCTGCTTGCCGAAGGGCTGGACCCGGCCAAAGCCCGGGAGATGAAAGCGCAGATTTGTAAGCAAACCGGACTCTCCGAACGTACCTTGCGCCGGTATTTGGCGAGTTACCGGAGCGAAGGATTTACCGGCCTGAAGCCCAAAGGCAAAGGGCGGCAGCCCTCCGAAGAGATTCTTCCTACCGCCGTGCTCGAGCAAGCGATTCTCTTGCGCCGGGAGGTCCCCGGCCGCAGCGTCGCACAGCTCATTCAGATTTTAGAATGGGAAGGGCGGATTTCGCCGGGCCAAATTAAGCGTAGTACCCTGCAGGAGAGACTGACTGCCTGTGGCTACAGCTCGCGCCATCTGCGGATGTACGCCGAATCCGGGGTTGCCGCCAGACGCTTCCAGCAGCGCCACCGGAACCAGCTGTGGCAGTCAGACCTCAAATACGGACCGTATTTGCCCCTTGGCGAAAGCGGGACGATGAAACAGGTGTATCTGGTCGTGTTCATTGACGACGCTACAAGGTTTATTCTGCATGGGGAGTTTGTGCCGGTCATGGACCAGCGGCTGGTCGAATCGGCGTTTCGCCAAGCGATCCAGAAGTATGGGGTACCAGAAGCGGTCTATTTTGACAACGGCAAGCAGTACCGTACCCAAGCCATGACCCGGATATGTTCCAAGCTCGGAACCCGGCTGCTCTATGCGAAGCCCTACTCGCCTGAATCCAAAGGCAAGGTCGAACGGTTTAACCAAATCGTCGATTCGTTTCTGAGCGAAGTCGCCTTGGAGAAGCCGAAGACACTCGAGCAGTTGAATGAGCGCTTCGAGGTATGGCTCTCGGAGTGCTACCAGCACAAGCCCCACTCCGCCCTGCCGGACAAGCAAAGCCCGGAAACGGCGTTTCGGAGTGACAAGAAAGCGCTGCGGTTCATGGACCCGGATACCTTGGCGGACGCGTTCTTGCATAGTGAAAAGCGGAAGGTCGACAAGTCGGGCTGCATTAGCTTCATGAACCGAAAGTACGAAGTGGGCCTGACGGTCATTGGCTGTACGGTCGAGGTGGTTTATGACCCGGCAGACCCCACGGAACTGACGATTGAGTATGAGGGACGAGCGCCGTGGCGGGTGCGCGAGATGGAAATCGGTCAGCGGGCGGGAACCCGTCCGGCGTTGCCGGAGCACCTGGGCGCATCTATGACCGACACGTCGAGACTGCTGGAGGCGGCAGAGCAGCGACACCAGCAGCGCAAACAGCGGGAAGCACCTGCGGTGACGTACCGCAGAGTGCAGGCGGAGGATGGCCATGTTTGAGTCCTTCTACGAGTTGCACCGTGCTCCGTTCTCCAGAGATCTTGCGGTAGACGAGTTATATGCGTCTGCGTCGCAGGAAGAAATGCTCGGGCGTCTGGCCTATGTCGCGGAACGCCAGTGGTTTGCCGTGCTCACAGGGGACTGCGGGACCGGGAAAACGACTACGATCCGGCGGTTAGCCAAGGAACTGGACGAGGCGCGCTTTAAGCTACTCTACCTGTCCGATTCGAAACTGACCCCGCGCCACTTCTACAAAGGGCTGCTGGAGCAGCTCGGCTGTGAGTCGAAATTTTACCGGGGGGATGCAAAACGGCAGTTACACCGGGAGATTGAACTCATGCGTGGGATTCACCGGCTACAGCCCGTGGTCGTGGTCGATGAAGCCCATCTGCTGGACCGGGAGATGCTGGAGGAACTGCGATTTCTACTAAATCTGAAAATGGATTCACAGAGTCCGATGGCCCTGATTCTGGTGGGGCAAAGCGAACTGTGGGACCGGCTGGGGCTGCAAGCCTATGCGGCGATCCGCCAGCGAATTGATATGCAGTGTTATCTTCCGCATATGGACCGGGCGGAAGTGGGGGCCTATATGAAGAGGCATCTGAGTGCAGCAGGTGCCGAGCATGAACTGTTTACGGAGGCGGCGATGGATGAAATCTACCGTTTTTCCAGCGGAGCCGCCCGGCTGGTGAACAAGCTCTGTACCCACGCGTTGATCTACGGCGCACAGAACAAGCACCGGATTGTGGACGACCATATGGTAAAGCGCGTGATCCAGGGAGAATTGTCATGATTCTCCCTGCTTTTCTATCCTACTGCGGACAGCATGGCCGTCAATAGCAGGACAGCTTACACCGTCAACCTCCGGTCATTATGGGTTAGCAGTAACAATCTGCTCTGCCATTGTTTTATTCCTCCTTTAATTTAGAGCATAAAAAAAGCTCATTCCTACTTATCGTTCAAGTTGGAATAAGCTTTTGAAAGTTTAACAAGTGTTTGTCAATTTAATTAGTATTTGGTTGTTGGTTTTATTGTACGATCTTTAGCTGGTACCTGTACAAGATGACTTAAGATTACTTATGCCCCCTTCATTAGGTGGGGCTTTGGTTATTTTTATATTTCTTTAAGCCTAGCTAAAACTTCCTTAATCCGAAAAGATAAATCTTCCTTTTCTGCATCAGGCAATAATACGCTCAAGTCACTCATCTTAAATTGTTCAAGTTTATTTTTTATAATTTTTAGATGCTCATAGGCAAGTATTCCATTGTTTAATAGTAACTCACCTAATGTAGTTTGAATAATAATATTCTCCCCTAAGGTATTGTTGCAAGCCCTTAATCTCTCCAGTATGATCCCAGCAACTTCCTCGGGACTATTCTGTTCTATGTTCAAATTATCCAAATAATCCCTATCTAGTCTTTGATTATAGTACCATGCATTATCCATTTCATCCAATATTTCATCATGGATATCCAGTGGGGGTGTATTTCTTAAAATTAAAGCTGAATTACGTGACCAGCCATACTTTCCACAGACCAGCTCATGATGATGATAGCTTATTCTTCCTCCACGCTCATACAATTTAATGATTGGATCATATAAATCTTTGAATCGAAGTGCTGGGGGAAATTCCTGATCAACCAAATATGACCATTCTAAATAAAAAGTACAGATCATTTTAGCCCAACCATCTTTTACTTCATTTAATTCTGTGCAAACACCATTAATATCTATTGGTAAGTCAATTTTACAAATCAAAGATGCACTAAAAATAGCTCGTCTATTATTTGGATCATAATCATTGTAATCTAAAAACATATTACCGCTTCTTATAAACTCAGTTACCAAAACAGGATGAGAGGGCTTATTTCTTACCTTATACTCCCAATTTATATTTTTAATACGTGTTCTAGCTTCTTCAAAGTTTTTTTTCATTTTTTCGCCTCACTAATATGGTTTAATACTTTACAATCATACCTGGATATAACTCATCTGGTGGAGGAGGCGCTAAATCATGAGCACCTGGTGGATCTCCAGTCAAATTATCAACAGGATCCCAGGACTCAATTTTACGATAAACAACACCCTCTTGCATTAACTTACTTTCTGCCAATTCGTGATCTGCTAATTGCCTAAACCATGCTTTTTCATCTGGAGGTAATTCTCCTTTTAGTGCTTTTTCCCATCCATATGCTATGCCAATATCAGGATCAAAGTACCCCTCGTAGTAATACTTTCCACCTACATGATCCGGCATATTTACGTGTTTTGTCAAAAATAAGTGCGTTTTTAATTGCTTAGCTTCCTCCACACTAAGTCCAGTATTTCGAGCAAAAACTTCAATCTCTTGCATATCTAAACCTGTAGCCCTCAATCTTTCATACGTTTTTAAAGCTATCTCTTCTTGTTTGAATGCAGGAACAAATTCAATCGGCTCGCCTCGTGGTTCAACAGGTTTAAGAGGTGGAAGTTCACCCGTCCCCCCTGCCTTCAAAGCCTTCGAAGCATCTTCCAGCTCTTCCAGCGCCGCAATATTCCTGCCATTCGCTAGTTTATCCGCCGCCTTGTACAAGCCGTGCTTCATCAAGAACGCTAGATTCACAAACGCGATAGCGAGCCCCATATCATCCAGCATCTTCTGGTCTATACCGAGGAGGCTCGGATTCGTATTCCCATTTCCGTTCTTGAGATCGATTAGCTTCTCAATGTTGACAGCAACCATGCCTGCGCCTATGACCCCATCTGCGAGCGCCAGGAGATACAACGATCCCCCTCCCGTCGTAAATGCCCCGATGATTGCCACCGCTCCGAATAAGATATTGATCTCCGCGATCAGAACTTGGGGATCGATGACTAACACTTGGAAGGTATACCGGGATAAGTATACCTTTTTTTCCGTATGCTTGCTGAGATAATCCGGTTTCTGCGGGATGATGTGCTCCAGTTGCAGCGCGTCCAGGACAGGTCCCAGTTGATCCACCAGTTTCCCGATCCCCGTAAAATCCAGCATCTGCTCGATTATACCCGGCTCATGGCTTTCCTGCGGCGCCCTTCGCGAAAGTATAGGTTGCGGTGGAAGCATCGCCTGAATCTCCGCTGGCGACTTGCCTTCCCGTGCTCCTTGCTCCATGATCTTCTTCGCGCTTTGATTCCACTCATACACCGCTGTCCGGTCCCGGTCTTCCTGCTCATATTCCTTCTGACTCTCTGCCAGCTCCGCTTGTTTCTCTTTCTTACTCTTCTTCGGTTCAACTGGCTGGGCGTAGCTCTTCTGGTAGGCGCTCTGCTGCTCTTCCGCCGATTTCCCGCTCAGCCAGCTTCGCGCCGCAGCGATTCCATTCGGATTGCTGTTCACTTCGGCTGCCACTTTCGCACGAATGTCCGCCTTATTGCCTTCCGGCAAGGGTACGGTCACAGGCATTCCGGACATCGGAACGGGGACATTCTTGTTGAAATCCAGTTCTTCTTGCCAAATTTTCGCTTCGGCCTGTTCATCGATATACATCTGCTTGAGTTCTTCATCCGTCAGCAGCTCCATGAAATCCGCTTCGACTTTCTGGAAGTCCAGCTTGCTGCTCTTGATGCCCACCCGGTTTTCTTGGATGACCATATAATGGGTTGCGTTCGTTTGTAGCGCAATCTGCTGCGCAGCGCGCATCCGAATGGACTCGAGCACGCCCTTCCCGCTTCCGCTCCCCAGCTCCATCCGGTTGCCTGCGACCAGCAACAGATCCTCGCTTGCCTTAACCGTAATGTTCCCGCCATCCAGATGCAGGCTGACCGTCCCTTTCTCGAACAGCACCCCGTCGTCTCCCAGCTGCATTTTGGCCGCTCCCGGCATCTCGAACACTTTCGTCGTGGGCTTCTGGAACACCGTCCGGCTCTTCATCTCCTCGCTTCCCCCGCGAACCGAGTTGATTGCCATCGCCTGCTTCTCGGTACCGCTTGGAAAATACACCTTAATCCGCGCGCCTTCCTCCGGCAGACAGTGGAAGATATTGTTCCCTTCCCCCGAGTAGGGGAACCACCAGTTCCCTTGCGCGTCATGCTCCGCATCGATGTCCAGATGAACCTTCACCATATTGTTCGCCCGTTTTACGACCCGGCCTTCGAGGGAGACGCCTTGAATTCCCTCATTCCGCCGCAGCTTCATTCTCAGCGTCTGCCGTTTCACCAGTACATATTCATATTGCAGCAGCCCCGATGCATAGCTGATCACCGATTCGGATACGACCCACATCTGATTTTTAAAAAGAACATCATCTCCGACCTCGCAATATTGCTCGCTGATGACCCGGTAATGGACAAAATCCGCCTCGTGAAGCGAATCCCCTTCGTTTCCTTCCGCATGCGCCTTCAGCTCTTCATAGGCGGCCCGGTCCTTTACGGCCGTGTAACGCTTGGACTTCAGCTCCTCGCCCCATGACAAATCCGGCACGCCGAAATAGACGCGAGGCGCATCCAGCGCCACATCCGGCAAAATAACGGTCCCGACCCGGGAGGCCAGCCGCTTCATAAACTGCCAGTCGGTCTCTCCAAATTGGACCATTAACGCGCCGATCGCCGCCTCCTCGCTTGTCGCCATATTTTGCGCAGCCCCTCCGGGGTAATCAGCGACGAGCTGCTCTATGGCGTCCGAATAGGTCAAATGCTTGTTCTGATACGACCGGCTTTTCGGCTCCATATCCATCGCATACGTGCGCGAGATCGCCTCGACTTGCACATGCGGAATCCCGTCTTCCATGTGAATATCGATACCCGTAATGCCCCCGGCGAACCAGTTCTCCGCCTTCGGCTCGGCAGGCCTCCGGAGGACCAGGCTGTCCTCAAAGCTGCTTCGTTGGATGCAAAGTTCCGCTTCCTCTTCTGTCATTACCGCCGTAAATGTACACCGCGCATGTGTATTAAATTTCCGTTCAATCCGAAAACTGCGAATGGCTTTCAGCCCATACGGCCACGTAAGCTCATAGCCATCCCCTTGATACCCTGCTCCCATGCCTTCACCTTGACCTCCTTTCTTTATCTCACTAAGAACTCGGGAGGCGCTGGGTCCATCCCATTCGTAAGCAACCGGATCTTCCCCCCATACTGACAAAATAAACAGGACTTGCTGGTCAGTGCAGGCACTCCCTGAATGGATACATTCGGGCTGCCGTTCGTCCACTGGGTCTGAGCTCCTGCCAGTTTCTCCAGCATCGTAGTAAGCGCAGATAGTGCACCTAACAGCCCGGGCCGTGACTCTGTCTGAGGCTTGAATGGCGGGCCCGCAGGGGCGGATGCCGATACCGTTGGCAGCAATTTGGGCGCACACGGATAAATATACTGATTAAAGGTCGGCTCCGTTGGATCGGGGTCAAAAATATATGAAGAGTCCGGCATACCCGAATTTTTTTCAGCCACCTTCATCGGAAGCATCTCACTCCGGCAAAAGCCAAATGAATAAAAGTTGCCATCAAGCTCCTGGCCCATTTTGTCATAGGGAATCCCTTGAATCGTCCCTGGCTCCGACGCGGATACCACGCAATCCTCTACCGTCAGCATCGGGTTTCCGTTAATATACACTCCATTCGGGTCCTGCTTGTTCAGCACTTCTTCATGCGTGCCAAACGTACAATGCATATACGCCCCTGCCGTTACATAGGTATCCTCGCTCCGCCACGGGGATGCCAGCAGCTTGGCAAGCGTGTCTTTCTTTAATATCGTATCTGTAACTCCCATATCAAGCTTCTCCTCCTGTCAACCGGATGGGTCTGATCCTTAAGCCGTACAGGCTTTTTCTAAGCAAGCTCTCCGCTACGTCCACACGCGCAACCAGCACACGGCTCCGGTAGTACGGAATTTGGAAAATGGCAGCCTCCCTCAAAGCTTCCGGGTCTACCCAAATGGTGTGAACCTGTCCGTTGTCCGTCTCCGTGCGGTCAGGCGCAAGACAAGCGATTTCCTGGAAATCCATCCATGCATAATCGAATTGCCCCTGCTGCTTCAGGTCCATCACGATTACGCTTTTATAAGCGATCTCCGGTATTTGCTTATTTATAATGGCCCGAAGCTCCTCGCTAACCAGCAGGATGGGATGTTCAATCAGACTGCTGGAAGTCAGGCTATTGCCCGGCTTAACATAGACGATCTCCTGCTGCTCCGCGTGGCCGTAGCCCCTGAGCATACGTTCCGGAAACGCCAGATTCGCTCCGTTCGCCGGCAAGCGCCGATCATGCTCCAGCACATAATATTCCATCCTACTCATGCCGCAGATCCTCCACCCAAGTGATCGTTTCACGCTGTTCCTTCGTCAGCGCAACCCGGAAAGCGTCCCGCTCCAGCATTCGGCTGCCGGTCAAGTCTGCCCCTGTGAAATCAGCCTCTTCGAGCTCCGCCTCTGTAAAATCCCCCGCAATTTTCGCATCCCGAAAGCTGGCACGAGTCAGGTTGGCCCGTTGAAACTGTACGCCGTTCAGGCCAAACACAAGGCCATGCGCCTCTATAACCATATCCCGATCGCCCAGTACACGGTCGAACTTCGCATAGGTCAGGTCACAATCGCGAAAATCCGCATCAACTAGAAGACTCTCGGTGAAATCAGCCTGATCGCATACGCAGCGCTCGAAGCGGGTACCCAGCATTCGGCTGCCCGCGAAATGACTTCCTGTCAGCGTCACCTCTTCGAACCTGGCATAATTCAGGTCAATACCTTCGTAATGACCATGAGACAAATCAACTCTGGCAATATGTTCATAGATGTATTCCTGATCTAACCGGTTTTCCAGCCATCCTTTGCACGTAATGGAGGTTCGTTGTCTCTCATTGACGCGATACACCGATTCACTGACCTCATGATCCCGATATTCGCCGACGCGCACTTCAAAATGACTGTCTTTCTCTATGCTTTGGAATGAAACAAGCTGCCGGATCGTATCCATCGCATAACGGACAGCGTGTACCATATAGACGTGAAACGGATACAGCTGCTCTGTCTTCCAGGCTTCGAACGAATGGCGCTGAATGCGGCTCATATAACGCTTGCGTTTCTCCTCGCACGCTTGATCCCAAGCGTCTGCGAATCCATAAATCCATCCCGCGTCATATCGGAAAGGCGTCAGCTGCACGCTGCTGTCCGTGTCCCTGCCGCTGGCCTCCAGCATATAGACGGGCCTTCCTTCGTTCAGGCTCGTCCGCAGCAGGGAAATATGAATGCAGGTACATTTCTGTACATGCCCTTCTTGCTGCAGGAGCTGTACATTCTGGCAGAACCGGTCGAACAGCGGGACGAGCTGGTCTACAATCTGCTTTTTATGCCGGACATAATAGTTATGTAAAGATTTAATCTGCTGATTTCGCTGCGGCATGACATCTTCTTCAATAAAAAGGTTCCATATCTCCATGTCGTGCATCCCCGCGCTCCTCTCTCCGGTGCGTTTTATTGATTCATCAGCACTTCGATGCCTTTAATCACGACCTGCCCCTGATCCATCGTAAGGCCGCCTTTTGCGTCCTTCGTAGACATTTCAATCTGGTTGGCAACCATCATAATGGATTCCGACACCATTTCGATTTGCTTGCTTGCCTGCAGCATAATTTTATTTTCACAATTCAGAATAATCGTGCCGGCGCTCGTTAAAGTAATGGTTGCGCCCCCGACCGCACCGGTAATGGTGATTTTATCTTCCTCGAAAGTGATTTTCTGGCCGGTCGGCGTCAGCAGAAACTTCGTGTTCGGATTGGCCATTAAATCTTCCTTTAAATCCTTGTCGTAATTAATGATGGGCTGCAGCTGTTCTTGCTGAACAACGGTCGTCGTCACATTTTGGCTGTGTCCCCCTGCAGCGCCGGATGTACTGCCCGGACTGGATGCGGGAGCCATCGCTTCTTCCGGCAGCTTCTTCCGCACGGAGCTGAGCGCAATGCCCTCCGCTTCCTTCGCATTTGGAAAATAAATCCGGACACTATCTCCTTTCTCCGGCATGCAGTACCAGCCTGTCTGATCATCCGACGCATACATGGTGGAATACGGGAATGGAATTGCGGTCCCAAGACTCCAGTCCTGATCGTAATCGAGCCGCACCTTGACCTCATCCCGGACCACTTCCATGACTTTGCCTGAAATAGAAGCGCCAACCAGCTTGGAATTGGTTCTCGTTCGCCTGTAAGCTGCCCGTTTCAAACCGAGGGTGTAATGATGAGTAAGCAGACCCTGCTTCATTTCGGTCCGCACCTCGAACACATGAAGCTGCTGGCCTTTGAAGGTAACCTTGTCTCCAAGTTCAAGCACCTGATCGTGCAGCATCACTTCGTAACAAATATAATCCTGTTCGCTAAGCCCGCTCTTTCCGGCAGCCGCCTCTTTCTTGTAGGCCAACATATCCTTATACATCCGGTAGTGTGTAGCTTCGAGCTCGCCTGCGTCCCGGTGATCCGGAATGCCCAAATACACGCGTACGCTATCTTCCGTTGATACAGGAACTAGCACCGCATGATAACGGGAAGCCAACCTCTTTAGAAACTGCCAGTCCGTCTCCTGATATTGCAGCGTATAAGCACCCAGCTGACTATCTTCCTCAAACGTATTAAAGGTTTGCCCTTTCGGGTAGTAACCGCTGATCTTCTGCATTAAGTCGTGGATGAGCATCGATTTATTCTGGAAAGACCGTGTTTCCGGCTTGAGGTCCATCGCATGCGTATGGGATATGGCCTCCGCTTCCAGCCAGTATACGTTGTGCTCCACCTTGACATGGAGCTTGAGAATTGTACCGTGGAACAACCGCTTGCTCTGTCCATTTTCATCGGCATACAGAAGCTCCACAGGCGTATCCTCATCTGCCATTCGTACATAATGATCTTCCTGTTCTTCCGAAATAATGCCCGTGAACGTCAATTTCGCGTGATCATTGATTTTCTTGACCAACATCACATGATGCAATGTCATTTCAAAAGGAAGGATTTGCAAATGTTCATAGCTAACCGCCGATATTGCCATTCAGTCATCTCCTTGTAAATTCATTAATTTACTATATATCGACTTTTTTCAATAATTTTTTAATATAACTCCTTAAATTCAAAATAAAGGAATATGGTCTAATAGAAAAAGCTCATCCCGACTTATCATTCAAGTTGGAATAAGCTTTTAAAAGTTTATCAAGCCGTATATGGCTTCTTTTCACTCAGAACCATTGGTCAGCTCCGCTTATCGAGGCTAGTGTAATGCCTTCGTCCAATTTTCGCTTAAGCCCGGTTTCGGCATTCTGAATCTCAATGGCTTCGAGGCCATACTTCATGGCGTCATTCGGATCGATGACGAACACTCCATCGCCATCGGCTGCAATTAAGTCACCCGGACGCACGGCGACTCCGCATACACTGATCGACGTATTGATCTCTCCCTCAAGCCCCAAAATCCGTGTCGTCAGGGGACTTACGCCAATCGAGAATACGGGGAGCCCCAATTCGAGAATCTCCTGAGCATCATTAACGCAGCCTGCTACGATCACACCGGCGAGCTGCTTGGCCTTGGCGATATAGGAGCAAATCCCTCCCCAACAGGAACGTTCCGTGTCGCCGGACATGTCAATCACCAGCACATCGCCCGGCATGACGATATCCAGCGCTTTATGTACGGCGGAAGAATCCATGTGGGGAATACGAACGGTTACCGCATTGCCTACGAAACGTATGGGCCGAAACAGCGGCTCCAGACCTTTCATAAAACCGAAATCGGTCATATGGCCGATGGTCGAAGGCATCACTTGCTCATAAACGGATAACAGATCAGGGGTGACCCCCTGGACTCTCGGATTTAATCGAAACATGGATTCCGCTCCTTTCAGCCAATGTCATGTACGTTTCCGATCTCGTTGCTTTACGAAGCATTCAGTTGAACCTCGGCCTGCTGTTTTTTCCGCCGTCTTTTTTTATACTGCCAGATATAAATACCGGTAAACATCAGTATGGAAGGCATCAAACCGACGATGGAATACAAGACTTTGGTGATAATTCCTCCATAAGCGCCGACGTGCAGAGGAAATACCCACGTTTGGTAAAACACGTTATTGGTTTTGGGGTCCCATTTTTCCAGCACCTGTCCGTTGTACGGGTCCATCCACACCTTCACATTTCCGGTATGTCCGGCGCCGGGATCATAGGAACGGGTTAGACGGATATCGATGTTCTTTTCCGGCTTGGTAGGCAGAATAATCAAGGTTGCTTTGCTGCTTGGCGTGGTCTGTTCGGCAAGCCGGACCAGCTCGTCCACAGGCAGCCTGCCTTCCGGCTTCACCTGAACGGCAAGCTTTTGAGCCGGCGGGGTCCAGCCTGTGCCGAACCAGCCTAATATCTTCTCGCTAAACGGATAAACGGCTCCGGTAAATGCGATGATCAAGAGCACAGGGATGGAATAAATCCCGATTAGCCGGTGAAGGTCATTCTTTTTAATATACGGATTCGAGGCCTTTCTTCGTTTGAAGCCCTGCGCCATACTTTTGATTCCCGGCCACCACAAGTAAAGACCCGATATGAGAATGAACGTGAACATGAAACCGACGATCCCGACAATCTCAAACCCGTGATACTTTTCCAGCAGTAAATTGCGATGAAACACGCTTAGCTTATTGGGAAAGGCGCTCTCATCCAGCGTTCCGAGTATGTTCCCGGTGGCAGGGTCCACATACACATACTCTCTCTTCCCGTCATTATTGATCCAGAACTGGAATGCGCCGCCTGTAACCGGCTCATCGGGGGTATAAATTCTCAGAAACTGCGCTTCGGGATATTGGGACAAAATGGACTTTTGAGCATCTTGGTAAGAAATCCGCTCCCCTTGGGTCACTTTAAACAGCTCCGGATACATGGCCTGGGTGAGCTCGTTTTTAAAAACGAGAACGCTGCCTGTCAAGGAGAGAACGACAATGAATAGCCCGGCCAATAAGCTTAGAGTCAGATGAATGTTGAGGATTACTTTTCTAAACTGCATATAATCCCTTCCTTCTTCATTTGAGATAGTTGTCATTCGCATTCAATGTGTCCGCCAGAAAATCTTTCACAGGAGACAACAGCTTGATGCCTTCATGGGCGGCACCCGGAACTTCATCATACCGGACGCGAATCCCGCTTGATGTCCAATTATCCCTCAGCGACCGGATTCGTTCCAGCCGCGTATTCCCGGCAATCTCCACGCCCGGAAGCCAAAAGGGATTCTCCTTGCCGCTTGGGAGTATGCTGTTATCTTCGCTTCCAATCACCAATTGGGCTGGAACACGGCGCAGCTCCTCCATCCGGAGCTCCGTGCCGAATTGTTCCTTAAAGTCGCGGGTTCCCGTAAACCAATCCATAGATGGATCAAGCAGCGTGACGTTACCCGGGGCGGCAACCGATACTCCCAGCAGCCGGTCAGGATGAAGGTAAAAGAAACGGTGAACAAATTGTCCGCCGCCGGAAAAGCCAAACAGCAGGAATTGCCGCTCCGAAATTCCATATCGGGCCGTAAACTCTTCAATGATCGCCAGCAATACGCGGTCGAAACGAATATCACGGTATTTAATCATCTTGTATGAGTTCAGTTCTCCCGGTTCTCCGATGCCTGCCGGAAAGAGCGGCGCCAGGACAACGGCGCCGGTGCTGTCGGCAAAATCCTGAAACTCGTCCCTGTACCGCTGAGCGGAACGGTCCGTCCCGTGAATCACGACGAGCAGCGGGCGCCGCTGCGGACCGGTTTCGGTAACTGGGTTTGGAATATAGGCACAGTAAGAAAACCTTTGATCGTATTGGCATGCATATAACGAAGTCGCGCCGGTTACCGGCGTTAACGGTGATCTTCCGTTCACTCTCATGCCCTGTTCTCCTCCGCTTACGTTGATATCGTCCGGTACACTCCGGGCCCGGCTTGTCCGCCTCATTCGACACTTAATTGTACAAATGGCAGGCGACGTAACGCCCATCCACTTGCCTCAGCGCCGGCCTGTCCGTCTTGCAAATCGCCATGCATTCGCTGCATCTCGGGTGGAACGCACAGCCCGCAGGCGGATTGGCCGGACTTGGCACATCCCCTTGCAGCACAATCCGCTCCTTCTTGATTAGCGGGCTCGGGGTCGGGACGGCTGATAATAAGGCCCGGGTATACGGATGCTTCGGGGAATCGAACAGATCCCGCTTATCCGCCAGCTCTACCATTCGTCCCAAATACATCACGCCAATCCGGCTGCTGATATGCTTCACCACACTTAAATCATGGGCGATAAATAAATACGTCAAATGAAATTGCTCCTGCAGATCCTGCATCAGATTGATGACCTGGGACTGGATGGATACGTCCAGGGCGGATACCGGCTCGTCGGCGACAATCAGCATGGGGTTTAGCGCGAGCGCCCGGGCAATCCCGATCCGCTGCCGCTGTCCGCCGCTGAACTCATGCACATACCGCTTGGCATGGTAGCTGCTTAAGCCGACAGTATTCAGCAGTTCCTCGACTCGCCGTATTTTTTCCTTACCTTGGGCAACGTTGTGGATCTCCAGCGGTTCGGCGATAATATCGAAGACCGTGAGGCGTGGATCGAGGGAAGCATACGGGTCCTGGAAGACCATCTGCATATCCTTTCGGACCTTCCTGAGCTCGGCTGGAGGCAGTCCCACGAGATTCTTTCCCTTATAATAGACCTGGCCCTCCGTCGGATGGAGCAGTTGGAGAAGCGTTCTTCCCGTTGTCGATTTTCCGCAGCCGCTTTCCCCTACTAATCCAAGCGTTTCTCCCTTATAAATCGTAAAATCCAGTCCGTCAACCGCTCTGACATGGCCGGCAGTCCGGCCAAAGATTCCTTTTTTTATCGGGAAATACTTTTTTAAATTTCTGATCTCAACCAAAGGCTGCTTCATTGTGATTGCTCCCCTTCCTCGGATGCATGGAGCCAGCATCTTGTGAAATGTCCAGGTCCGATTTCCGTAAGCTGCGGCGCTTGTCTGCGGCAGACATCCATCGCGAATTCACAGCGGGGCGCAAAATAACACCCTTCCCGCAAGCTGCCGGGAACCGGTACGCTTCCCTTGATGGAATATAGCCGCTTCTCTTCCGAGTCCAGCGTCGGCATCGACTTCATCAGCCCTTGCGTATACGGATGCTTCGGTTCGGTAAAGAGCGTAATTACGTCGCTTTCTTCCACAACCTTGCCTCCGTACATGACCACCACGCGGTCGCACATTTCCGCTACAACGCCAAGATCATGCGTAATGAGCAGGATTGCCGTACCATGCGCCGATTTCAGTTCTTTCATTAAATCCAGAATCTGCGCCTGAATCGTTACATCCAGTGCAGTTGTCGGCTCATCGGCAATCAGCAGCTTGGGATTACACGCCATGGCCATCGCAATCATCACCCTCTGCCTCATCCCTCCCGATAAACGATGGGGATACTCGTCGACAATCTGTTCCGGTCTAGGGATGCCGACAAGCTTCAGCATCTCGATGGAACGGGCTCTAGCCTGCTTCTTGCTGTACTTTAAATGAATCCGAACCGCTTCTCCAATCTGCTGCCCGACCGTAAATACCGGATTTAGCGAAGTCATTGGCTCCTGAAAGATCATCGCCATTTCATTGCCCCGGACATCCTGCATTTGCTGCTCGGACAGAGCCAAGAGATCTTTGCCGTCAAATAAAATGGAACCTTCCATCACTTTACCCGGGGTCAATCGCATCGCCGTTAAGGAGGTGACGCTTTTTCCGGAGCCGGACTCTCCGACAACTCCTACGGTCTGCCCTTCCCGGATGGTGATGTCCACACCGTCAACGGCCGGGACAACCCCTTCATCCGTATAAAAATAAGTCTTGAGCCCTTTTATCGCCAGCAGTTCGCGTTCCAAAGCTTACCCTCCCCCTTGTGTACGGCATTTACAGCTTCATTTTCGGATCAAGCGCGTCCCGAATACCGTCACCCAGCATATTAAAGGCTAGGACCATGAACATAATGGCCAAGCCGGGTATCGTGCTGACATGAGGATCGGATCTTAAATAATCCCTTCCCGAGCTCAGCATCGCCCCCAGCTCCGGCGTCGGCGGCTGGGCGCCCATTCCGAGAAAGCTTAGTCCGGAGGCTGTAAGAATGGCAGTCGCTATGCGCATCGTGGATAAGACGATAATCGGCGCAATGCTGTTCGGAATCACATGCTTGAATATGATGCGCACATGGCCGGAGCCCATCGATTTCGCCGCCTCGATATATTCCTTGTTGTTTACGGACATGACGGAGCTGCGGGAAATCCTCGCAAAAGCGGGAATCGAGAAGATGCCGATCGCGATCATCACGTTCACCATGCCCGGGCCGAGTACGCTGACAATAGCGAGCGCAAGCAGGAAGCTTGGAAACGCCATAAACACATCCATAATCCGCATAATCAAGATGTCGGCTTTTCCGCCGAAGTAACCCGAAATTGTGCCGAGAGCCACACCGAATACGATGGAAATCAGCACCCCGACAACTCCAACCATCAAGGAGATTTGCGCTCCGTAAATGACCCGCGATAAAATGTCCCGGCCGTATTCATCCGTACCGAACGGATGGCTTAACGAAGGCGGGTTCAAGATGATCTGCATATTTTGCGCAATCGGATCATACGGCGCTAACCATCTCGCGAAAATCGCGATACATACAAAGATGATAACCATCCATAATCCTACGATGGCGCGTTTATTTTTTTTGAACCTCTGAATCATCAATGTCCACGGCGAGCGCCGATGATATACCGGGTCCTCTGTTTCTCGGCTCATCAGAAGGATTGAGGTCTTACTCATTGCGTACGCTCCCTTCTACTCATACCTGATTCTGGGGTCTACTGCGCTGTAACACAGGTCAACTAAGAGATTAACAACGACGAAGATCGTGGCTACGAACAAAATACAGCCCTGAACAGCCGGATAATCCCGAAACTCGATGGATTGGATAATGAACCGGCCAAGTCCGTTCATTGAGAATACGGTCTCCGTCAGAACGGCGCCGCCGAGCAAAGTGCCGAACTCCAGGCCGATAATCGTAATGATCGGTATGAGCGCATTTTTCAATGTGTGCTTGTAGATAACGAGCCTTTCCTTGACCCCTTTGGCCCGCGCGGTACGGATAAAATCTTGATGAATAACCTCCAGAATGCTGGAGCGGGTTAACCTTGCCAGCACGCCGGAGGACGACAAGCCCAAGACGACGGACGGAAGAATGAAATGCTGGAACCCGCTGCTTCCTCCGGAAGGAAGCAGGGGCAAATAGTAGGAGAATAACAGAATGAGCATCGTTCCGAACCAGAACACCGGCATCGATATGCCGAACAGGGAGAACATCATCGTCACATTATCCCTGATGCTGTTCGGCTTCGTCGCGGAGAGGATGCCCGCAAACAGACCGACGATCACCATAATAACAACGGAGAACACCGTCAGCAGGATCGTTTTAGGGAACCTCGTCATAATTTCCTGCAGAACAGGTCTCTCGGATTGCAGCGACTCGCCCAGATTACCCTGAAGCAAATTGGTCACGTAGCTGAAATACTGCTCGTATAACGGTCGGTCCAGGCCCAGACGTTCCTTGACGCTCTGCACCTGCTCCTCCGTCGCATCGACTCCCGCAATTAAATGCGCCGGGTCCCCCGGAACCGAATGGATGATGATGAAACAGAGGAGAGATACGCCGAACAAGGTCGGAATCATTTGCAGCACACGCTTTACGACATAGCTTAACAAAAGGATTCCTCCTTACGATTGATTTTCGTTCAATTCTTGACCGCCTTGCGCAAATCATAGATATAAGTAGGGAGGAAGGTGATTCCTTCGACCTTCTTGGATATTCCGTAGCGTGCCATATCCTCATGGAGGAAAATCCATGGCGCATCTTCCTTGACCAGCTCCAGCACCTTCGCGTAGCTCTCCAGACGCTGCTTCGGTTCAAATTGCGCTTGCCCAGCGAGTATCAATTTGTCGACCTCCGGATTGTTGTAATGGGCATAATTCGTGGCGCTGGTCGATAATAGGGCATCCCGGAACAGCGGGTCGGCATCGCCGGTGGTCGCAAGCGCGCCTCTGACGAACAAATCGTATTTGCCGGGGGCTTTAAGCGTCTCCAAGTAGGTGCCAAGCTCTAGCGTTTGCAGCTCAATGTTGAATCCCAACTGCTGCAGGCTGTTCTGAACAAATTCGGCGGCCGGTTTGTCCTGAACGACGTTGGCGGCCAGAATTAATCTGAACTTGTAATTTCCCGGCACGACTCCCGCGTCTTTCAGCATTTGCTTCGCTTTGTCCATATCAAAAGGATAAGAGCCTACATTGCTGTACCCGATCGTTCTCGACGCGATGGCGGAGGTGGCCACGGTAACCCGGCCGTCATACAGCTTGTTCACCAGCGTTTCTTTATCAATCGCATAGTTCAGCGCCTGACGCACCGCCGGTTGGTCAAAAGGCTTGACCGTCGTATTGAACCCGATGTACGCGATCCGGTTGGCCTTGATCGGATTGATAACCAACTCACTATTCTGACTCAGCCGTTCGATTTCCGTAATCGGAACGCCTTCCATCAGGTCGGATTCCCCATTTTCAAGCATAATTACGCGGGAGGCGGTTTCGGGAACATTTTTGAAGGTCACACTGCTGATCTTTGGCGCCCCGGCCCAATAATCCTTATTGGCTTCAAGCACGACCGCATCTCCGGTCACAAACTCTTTTAATTTGAACGGGCCGGTTCCAACCGGGTTTTTGGCAATTCCCTCTTCGTTCTCTTTAATGGACTTGGGACTGAGAATACTGCTGGCAACGGAAGCCAGGTTACCCAGGAAGGCTCCCTGCGGGGCTTTCAAATGGAAGACAACCTCGTTCTCGCCGTTCGTGGTTATGTTATCGATAAAGGAGCCTACCAGCGAATGCTGACTCAAGTTTTCCCCTTCGTCGGCAACCCGTTCGAAGCTCGTCTTTACCGCTTCCGCATTAAACGGAGTGCCATCGGTAAAGGTGATCCCCGTGTTAAGCTCGAAGGTCCAGGTTTTGCCATCCTCTGAGGTTGTCCAGCTTTTGGCCAATTGAGGAACAACCTCCATCTTCTCGTTGAAGGTAACCAGCCTGTCGTAGATTTGATAATTGATCAGGCTGGAAATGGTATCGGTCGTATTTTGAGGGTCGAAGCCGACAGGGTCTCCTTTCAAGGTGATCACCATGCCCTTGCCTTCCGTCACTTCGGCCGCTCCCTGATTCGAACCGCATGCGGACAAAATCATAGCCAACACAATCAACATCAATCCTACTGCCTTCCCCGCCTGATTCCATCGCATACTTCATTTCCTCCTTAAGTTTGGTCATATGAACGACAAGACGTCTTTTGAGCCTACATCATGGATAACCTTTCATTGTGCTTCACGCCGCTTAGATGGGCGGTCATTGCCCGGCTGAAGAGGAGCGTATCAATAGGAGGAACTGTGAAAAAATTGGCTCCCCATTTGGAATACTTGTCCACCTCCTCTGCCGTAAAAGCCGGAATGCCGACGCCAAGCCCGACCTCGCTCGCCGTTCTGATAATCTCTTCGATGGCCTTCATGACGATGGGATGATCGAATTGCTCTTGGTATCCAAGCGAGGAAGCCAAATCTGCGGGACCGATAAAGAGCAAATCCAGTCCGGGGACACTGACAATATCGTCCAGATTGGTTAAAGCCGATTCATCTTCAATCATGCCGATCACGGTGACCCGTTCATTTTGCCGCTCTATATGCTGCTGGAAAGGAGTCGTGCCATACTGCGCGGCTCTTGAGGAGCCGTCGAGTCCCCGGGAGCCGATCGGACGGTATTTGGCGGTGCCGACGATTCGCTCGGCTTGTTCCCGCGTGGTGAGATGAGGAACCATGATGGCGTCGGCTCCCGCTTCGAGCACACGCAGCATGGCGCCATAGTCATTCTGGGGGGTACGGACCACTGAGGACACCTGCACGCATTCCGCTGCCCGGATCATATGCTCCACCAGCCCGAAGTCCATCGTCGTATGCTCCATATCAATAATGGCAAAATCATACCCGGCATGTCCCAGCATCTCCACGACGGCAGGGTCCTTCAGCGTTACGATCATCCCGTAAGCGGACTGTTGATTATGCAGCAGATTGCTCAATTTGTTCATTAGAATCAGCTCCTTCCGGGATCAAATCAGGGATGTATACAGCTCAGGTCTTCGCTGTTCATACGATGGCAGCTTGGAACGTACGCTTCCGATTCGGGACAGGTCGATTTCGCAAGGCATCAGCGCCTCCGTCTCCGGACCGGCGGCCATCAGGACGCCCATCGGATCGGCGACAAGGCTTTGTCCGCTGTAGAAATCGCTCACCTGGTTGCAGGCAACCATGAACACCGTATTTTCCAATGCCCGAACCGTGATCAAATGGCTCCAATGCTGCTCCTTCATCGGCCCGCGAACCCAGCCGGAAGGGACAATAATGATTTCCGCCCCCCGGGCCGCCTGATAGCGGGCGATCTCGGGAAAGCGCAGCTCGTAACAGACGAACAATCCGAGCTTGCCGAAAGGGGTCTGAATCGGCTCGAAGAGACGGTCGCCGGGCATAATCGTGTCGGATTCCTTCAGCCCGAACGCGTCATACAGATGGGTCTTTCGGTATGATCCGGCGATCGAGCCGCCGCTATCAACAATGACTACCGTGTTGTACACCCGGTCCGCCTCGCGCTCATCCACCAATTCCTTCATTCCGAATATCAGCCATGTGCCGTACTCAGCCGCCAGCTTCCTCATGCCGGTGACGAAAGGACCATCCAATGTCTCGGCGTCATCCACGATGACAGGCTTTGGAGTATGTGCGGGGAAGAAGCTCATAAAGATTTCGGGGAAAACAACCATCTGGGCCGAGTAGTCACGAACGGCGTCCCGGACTGCCGATACCGCTTTTTCATAGTTCACGTGCTTATCCGAAGTCGATTCCAACTGCGCCATGACTACACGAAATTTCATCGCAATGCCGCCTCCTGTCGTTTCAAGCGTTACAGCTTTCCTTTTTCCAAATGCTCCACCAAATGTTGAACCGCAGCGGGGATATCCTTTTGGATAATCGCGTTCAATATGGTTCTGTGTTCTTCAATAAAGGTCTGCAGCACATCCGGCTGATTTTTGAGCCATTTTCCGGCCCGTACCGTGAACTGCCGTTCCCTCGCCTGGCGGTACATCTTGATGAATTGCGAGTTCCCGACGATTTCCAGCAAGTAATGATGGAACAACGCGTCTTTCTCAACCAGGTCGGCAAAATCTCCGGCGCGGTAAGCTTCTTCCTGCATGCCGATGATGCGGGTAAGCTCCTTAATGTCGTTGTCAGTAATACGATCAGCGGCTTGCTTCAGCGAATACGTCTCAATGGCGATCCTCATATCGATCAGCTCGTTGCGTTCCTCGGCGGACAATTCCGTGAAGACGATGCCCCGATTGGGCAATATTTTCAGGAACCCTTCGTATTGAAGACGGTTTAATGCTTCGCGGATCGGGGTTCGGCTCATGCTTAACTCCTGAACCAGATTATTTTCCGAGGTATATTCCTCATCCCCCCGGATCATTTTTTCTTTGATCTTGTCGTATGCGGTATCTTTTAAAAGAACTTTTTCACTTTTCTCTATCAACTGAACTCACCCTTTGCGGCATGCGCTCTTGCATGCGTTACTTGTATACTAAGTTGTATACAGGTTTAATATAAAATAAATGCCCCTCCTTTTCAATGGGGTATTTAAAATTTTATTTATTCGGCCAATCCGGGCATTCCTTCCAGCTTGGGCATGCGTACACGAACGACCGTCTCTACCGGACAAGGCTTGCAGCATTGGCTCATTTGCACGTCGCCTACCGCGCCCATTAGCAAGTAAGCATCCGTCGGCGTCAGCTCCCAGCGCTGGACGATCATGTTCTGCATGTCTTCGCTCGCTTGCCGGATCGCAGCCAGGACATCGTGATCGCTTGCGATCGAATGCCAGGAATCCTTCGTTTCGACTACAGGAGCGGCAAGCTGCGCGCCCTTCAGGACAGTTAAGCGAACCTCGACTTCTCCGGCGATTTCCACTCCGGTTCCGCATATTTCCCCGTCGCCCATGGAGGCGTGGAGATCGCCAAGCCCGAACAACGCGCCGGGAACGAATACGGGCAGATACACACTCGATCCTTCAGCGATGCAGCTCGAGTCCAGATTCCCGCCATGCCGGCCGGGATGCCCGCAAGCGACCTCGCCTTCCGAAGGAGCCACGCCTATGACACCAACCATCGGGGCGCACTCGAACTCAATCCTGCCTGAGAACTGCACGCGCCTTCCTTCTCTGATCTGCACCAATTTCGACCGGATTTCCGAATGGTGAATTAACGTCCCGATGTCCGGAAGCGTCGTGATAACGCCTTGACCGTCAAGCGAAATGCGGATAATCTCCGCCTTCAATACGTCTCCCGGCAGCGCACCTTCCACGAAGATCGGGCCGGTCGCCGGATTGATTTTTCCATAGTCAATGGAAGTCACAAGATCCTGATCCCCCCGGATTTGTCCCGAGAAGCAGTCGTTCGTCCGTAAAACAACGCGGTCTCCGCTCTGCACGGTCAATACCGGCGCGTGATTGCCTGAGAAACTGAATACGAATTGGTCACGCTCCACCACATGCATGCGACTTCCCCTCCCTTTTTAGAAAAAATTCGTGCCGCTCGTCTGACGCTCCAGCATCCCTTTAAGCATCGTGCCGATATGCGCTGCCGCCTCCAAAGGAGGCGTCCCGCCCCTGTGAATGTTCGAGATGACATTCCGGTCCGATTCGATCGTGCCTTTGCGGGGCTTGTAACACATATAAGCGCTCATGGATTGGGCGGTTACGAGGCCGGGCCGTTCGCCGATCAGGAGCACCAGCGCATCCGGCTGCAGCACCTCCCCAATGTGGTCCATGCAGGCAACTCTCCCCCCTTTCACATAAAATGAGGTTCCCGGGGTCAGATCATTGGCTCTCAAGGAATCGAGCAGGGCCGGATACACATCGAGGATGTTCGCGGTGATCGCATCGGCGCTTAAACCGTCTGACACGACAATCTGGATTTGCGGCTGCTTGACGCATCTTTCGCGAATAACCGCCATGCCCTCGTCTGTAATGATGCGTCCGAGATCCGGGCGTTTCAAATAGGTTACCTTGTTCCCGTAGCAGGTCTCCACTGTAAACAATCCGAGCTGCTGCAGGATCGATTCATCCACTTCCCCGTACACGGCATCCACGGCGGCGGCGTGATCCTTCCGAAGTTGCAGCATCGTATGGGTCAGCGGCCTGGCTCCCGCGCGCCCTACCCCGATGCGTGCCGGAGTACTCTTTTTTAGCTCCTCCAATTTCTCGTGATCTTTCATGCTGCACCTCCGCAAGTGTAATTTATCCCATGAAAAGGGTCGGATCACCGGCCGCATCCGTCAGCTTGCCATCGGCCATAATCCCCATCTTGACCAGCCATTCCTCAAACGCCGGTGCCGGCCGCAAACCAAAGGTTTCCCGCAGCGCGGCGAGATCGTGAAAGCTGAGGGACTGGTAATTGAGCATACAATCGTCCGCCATCGCCACGCCGATGAGAAAGTTAACACCCGCCGATGTCAGCAGCACGCCAAGGTTCTCCATATCGTTCTGCTCCGCCATCATGTGGTTCGTATAGCATACATCCACGCCCATCGGAAGCCCATGCATTTTGCCCATAAAATGGTCTTCCAATCCGGCACGAATGACCTGCTTGCTGTCGTACAGGTATTCCGGTCCGATAAAGCCGACGACCGTGTTGACGAGAAACGGCTTGTATTTTCGGGCCAGCCCGTAGCATCTCGCTTCGAGCGTCACTTGGTCAATCCCGAAATGAGCGTAGGAGGACAGCTCCGAGCCCTGCCCAGTTTCAAAATACCAGTAATTCGGCCCCTGCGAAGCGCCCTTCAACCGCATCAGCCCATCCGCTTCGTCCAGCAGCCGGATATCCACGCCGAAGCCTTTATTGCCCTGCTCCGTTCCGGCCAAGCTTTGGAACAGCAAATCCATCGGAGCCCCTTGCTCGATCGCTCTCATTTGGGTCGTTACATGCGCAAGGACACAATTCTGGGTCGGGATGCTCCACCTGTCCATCACTTCTTTGGTTGCCGACAAAATCGCCCGGACGCTCTCCGCCGAATCAATCACCGGGTTGATCCCGATGACCGCGTCTCCGACGCCGTAGCTGAGCGCTTCGTACGTAGCCGCCAAAATACCGGGAATGCTGTCCGAGGGATGATTCGGCTGCGCCCTTGTGGCCAGCACGCCCCGCTGCCCGATTTCGGTGTTGCACCGGGTAACCGTGCGGATTTTGAAAGCTGCTGTAATCAAATCGAGATTGGACATCACTTTGGCGACGGCGGCAATCATTTCACTGGTCATGCCGGAACCGATTCGCTTCAGATCATCCGGCCCGGCCTTATGGGACAAGATATACTCGCGAAGCTCGGCGATGCTCCAGTTCCGAATCCCGTTATACACCGTCTCGTCGATCGTTTCTTCAATCACCCGCGATACTTCATCTTCTTCGGGCGGCAGCAGCGGATCACTTCTGATTTCACTCAGCGTCAGGTCGGCCAGCACAAACTTGGCGGCGATCCGTTCGCGGGCATCCGCTGCTCCAATTCCGGCCAACTGGTCGCCTGACTTCTCCTCATTCGCTTTGGCCAGAATTTCTTTGAGACTGTTAAAATGGTAGGTCTGCCCGAGCATGTTCATGCTCTTGATCATCCATTCGCCTCCTTTCCGCATCGGTTATGGATTATGAGTTATGAAAAGGCCAGTGTCTTGATCACAACAGGAACGAGAAAGCCGGGCAGCGGTTCCCCGATATCGATGTAGTCGCCGCGCTCCACCCGAATTTGATCGATACTGACGATGTTCAGGCGCTTCCCGCAGCGGATCGATAAAGCCTGACCCAGCGCCTTGGCCATGTCATGCTCGCAGACAACCGTCATTATTTTCGCATCGGGAAAATGTCTGGTGAATGTATCAAGCAGCGCCCCGGCCACCGTCTGCAGTGTAGAGTACGAATGGATAACGGCTCCGCTTAAAGCGATGGCGCAAGGAGCTTCGGCTTCCGGCAGAGCATACCTTGCGGCCTCAAGCATCGCATCATCGGCCTCCCGGGTCCAGTCCTCGGGCCTTCCCCCCGTGTACTCCAGATGGAGGACCGGGAGATTTCGGAGCGGCAGCACCGCCGGATCGATATGTACGGTGGAGCCGCTGATTTCGACGCTTTGCATACCTGCGCCGATGACGGTCGCCCGTACGGTTTGAGCGGAGGTGACGATCCGGAACGGCCACCGGTCTTCTTGCTGCCGCAGCGAGCTGGCCAGAAGCGGGCCAATGTCTCCGTACCTGGCAATGGCGGCCATGGATTCCGGGACTTCCCGATTCTCCATTAAGGTGCTGATCCCGCCGGAAATCATGAGCTCGTCAATCTCCGGCAAAGGTCCGGCGGGCGGCGACCCGGCGATCAGATGCCGAAAAGAAGGATCAACCGCTTCCTTGGCCAAATAAGCCAACATTCCGCTGCACATCGCAGAAGCAATCGCTCTGAGCTGCTCTGGAGTCGTCTTCCTGCCTGCCGCAAGCGGAATCCGGCGTTCTTGCAGCCATTTCAGCATATGCGGAGAAACCGAATGAACATTACCCTGCTCATCCAGTCTGATCAACCGCCCCCCGACATGGAAGGTGATAGTGCCGATCGCTCTCCCCTGCCGAAAATAAGCGACATTCGCTGTACCGCCCCCAATATCGATATTCGCCACAACTCCCGGAAAGTCCCTGGACCGTTGTTCGGCGCCGGAACCTTTACCGGCGAGCAGGCCTTCCAGATCCGCTCCGGCGGCAGCTACGACGAAATCCCCGGAACGCTCCGCCAGGTAATGCACGACCCGCCGGGCATTCGTCTTGGTTGCCGTTTCCCCGGTGATAATGACGGCCCCCGATTTGACCTCGGACAGGCTCAAACCGATATGATCGTATTCATTCCGCAAAATCCGGGCAACTTCATCCATATCGATTTCATCCTGGGACAGCAGCGGCGTGGAGTAAATCGGGCTGGCATACTGCAGTTCCCGTTCTACAATTTCATAGCGGGGCAAATGGAAGGCCCCCGACACCCGCCCGAGCCGAAGCCTGCTGACAATCAGTTTCGTCGTGCTGGTTCCAATGTCGATGCCGACACTTGTAAACGACAGCTCATCCATCCATTGCCCCGTCCCTCCCTATAACTTACAGCAAAATTGAGCATGCGGATCTCGAATCCCAACCTGTATACAAGTTCTATGACGTCATTATAAAGCAGGGATTGCTATTATTCAATCAAATTTTAATTAATTTTCAGAAAAAATTTCAGCCCCTATGATCAGATTTTTATGAGCGTGAAGCTTATAAATAGCCTTATATTTTAAACAAAGTATGGTAATCTTAAACTGTGAAATACTTTTATTCCTGGGGGGTCCATAACAATGAAACCATTTGCTTTTCTCTCCGACTTTGACGGCACGCTTTCGCAGCGCGATTTTTACCACTTGATGATTGACCGTTTTTTCCCGGAATGGGGACATCAATTTTACCAGGACTGGAAGAAAACAAAGAAGATTGATGTGGAGTTCCTTAACCATATTTTCGGCAAGCTTAATCTTACGGAAGAGCAGCTGCTCGACGAGATCCGCAAAATCCCGCTCACTCCGGGGGCGATTGATTTTGTTCATGAGGTTCAGGCGCGCGGTGGAGACTTTTATATCGTAAGTGCGGGTACGTCATGGTATATCGAACGGCTTATGCAGGCGCTGGAAATCCCGAATGTAACGGTCATTTCTATGCCGGCCGTACACGAGAACGGCGCGCTGCGGATTGTTCCAGACACCGCAAACCCTTTTTTCTCGAAGGTTTTCGGGCTGGATAAACGTAAGGTGCTTGAGGATATCCGGGGACGCTACCGGACGGTTCTATTTGCCGGGGACAGCGAGCCGGACCTGGAAGCGGCCAAAGCGGCCGACATCGCCTTCGCCCGTGGCGAACTCCGCGATCTGCTGACGCGGGACGGAGTCAGTTGTGTGCCGGTTGAAGATTATCATGCCATTTCCGGCTATCTGAATGAGAACGGGTGGCCGACATGAAGCGGCAGGCCCACGAAGTAGCAATCCCTGCGCTTCTGGAGGTTGGCGACCAGGTACTTTCCCATTTTGGGGAACTGCTTGGCAAGGCCGGGTTCTCGCGCATTGTGCTCTGCTTTGGCGAAGGCATTCGCCCTTTATGCGAGCCGCAAATTGTGCAATCGTTGATCGAGCAACCGCAGATTGAAGTTCTGGACAACCGGGATGTTCTGGACAACAGCCTCGAATCTATTGCCAGTATTGCCTTTACGCTTCCTGCCCGTACAGAAGCCATTGTCGGTATCGGGGGAGGAAAGGGGCTGGATATTGCGAAATATATCGCGTTTTTAAACGGTCTGCCGTTTATCAGCGTACCGACTTCGGTCGCCCACGACGGCTTTGCCAGCTCCGGCTGTTCCCTTTATGTGGGGGGCCGCCGCACGTCGGTTCCCGCCCGGATGCCTTACGGCATTTTGGTCGATCTTGGACTTGTCCGGAATTCGCCGGTTCAGTTCCTTTACAGCGGACTGGGCGATATCCTCTCTAAAATCCCGGCGATTTTCGACTGGCGGTTTGAGGAATCGCTTGGCGCTACCCGTGTGAACGACTTCGCGGTGATGATGGCCAAAAAATCGGTGAACAGCATTGTGCGCATGCCCTATACCGATATTCGCGAGTTCTTTTTTATTAAAGAGATTGTGGATTCCCTTACGCTTTCCGGGATTGCCATGGAGATTGCCGGCAGCAGCGCCCCCGCAAGCGGCAGCGAGCACCTGATTTCTCATGCCCTGGACCAGATTGTAGAGCGGCCGCAGCTTCACGGGATTCAGGTCGGAGTGGCCTCTTACCTGATGTGTCTCGTGCAGGAGCATCGGGTGGAGCGGGTTCGTAAATTCCTCGGTGAAACCGGATTCTTCGATTTCGTCGCGACGCTCGGGATGAAGCGCGAGGATTTTGCACGGGCGATCGACCTGGCCCCATCCATTAAGCCGTCCCGCCGGACGTATCTGCATCTGCCGGAGATGCGCGAGAAGGCGCTGCAAATGCTTCGCAGTGATGAGACGCTGGGGCGGATTTTGAGTTGATTGGGCAATCCGACGCAGCAGTCGTTCCTTTTTGAACGGATCTGATGCAAAAAGACGCTGGGCTAAACGGCTCCGAGCGTCTTCTTTTTTTGAATTATCACTATTTACCTGCGTCTAAGCCAAACTCGACCGCATCTTCATAGCTGTTAACTTTCTTCACCGTAAAATACTTCATGAATTCTTTCGTCCACATATCCATTTCTTCTTCTATTTCGTTTACTTCATTCATGATGAATACAACATTTTTACAATCTGTATTTGCCATAGCTGGAAGCAAGACAGAAAATCCCCATTCTATATCTTCTGGTTCATCTTCAAATCCGTTTCTCGCATCTACAACAAAATTACTGTTTGGGTATTTCTTAAGCAGTTCCAGAGCAAATGTTGTTGGGGTTCTATAGTCATCATTACAGCAGAACTTTTTCCATGTAAGAAATACTATATTGTCTTCCGACATATATTTCACATGACTAAATTCTGAATCAAACTCATTTTTCTCTATAGCCATACTCATAAATCTCCCCCTGCTGATTGGATTAATTCCTATCATACCTAACCAGCGTCATCATGTATATGAATGTTAACGGAGCCCGGCTTAAAGTATCCTCTATCATCAAAGCCTCCAGTTCACGCCCCATTGAAATTTGTACTGTGACATTATCAAGGACATACTTCAACATAATTGTGAAATACTTCACAAACAATTAGAGTTAATGCTATACTTAATGTGATGAACTAAAGAGGATAACGATGGAGACCGGGGACGTAACCGCGAAAACAGATTTGAAGTTCCGAGAGTAAGGCCACACTCGTACTCCTTCACTTCCAATTTCGTCTGTTACTCTCTTCTTTTTTTGTTTGGTTCTTTCTTTCATCTTAATTAAAGAGATTTAAAACTGGGGGGTTACACAATGAAAAAGAAAGTATTACCGGCTCTTACTCTCGTTCTCTCGCTCCTGCTCGTTATCGCGGGATGCGGCGGCGGGAATGCGGGCAACAACACGGGGAACAAAGAAGCGGCTGGAGCAACTGCGGGACCGACAGCGGGAGCAACTGCGGAAGCCACTTCGGGAGCGTCTACAGTTGAGTACACGCCGATCGATCAACTGAAAGATAAATACGATATCATCATTGTCGGCGCAGGCGGTGCCGGTATGTCTGCCGCACTTGAGGCCAAAGCAAATGGCAAAAACCCGGTAATTTTTGAAAAAATGCCGGTTGCCGGCGGGAATACAACCAAATCCTCTTCGGGGATGAACGCTTCGCAGACGAAATTCCAAAAAGAGCAAGGCATTCAAGACAGCAATGATTTATTTTATGAAGAGACATTAAAAGGCGGCCATGGCACCAACGACAAAGAGATGCTTCGTTTCTTCGTTGACAATTCCGCAAGTGCGATCGATTGGCTGGACTCCATCGGCATCAGATTGAACAATCTCACGATTACCGGCGGAATGAACGAAAAGCGCACACACCGTCCTGAAGACGGCTCCGCGATCGGAGGTTACCTGGTCAAAGGATTGGTGAAGAATGTAAGAGAACAAGGCATTCCGCTTTTTGTTAACGCCGACGTGAAGGAGCTTACGCAAGCAAACGGCAAAGTTAACGGCGTGAAGGTCCTCTTCAACCAAGCCGACGAAAAAACCATTACTGCCGATGCTGTCATTGTGACGACAGGCGGATTCGGGGCCAACAAGGAAATGATTGAAGAAGTTAGACCGGATCTCAAAGGTTATGTGACCACGAACCAAGTAGGCAGCACCGGCGACGGCATTAAGATGATTCTTAACGTTGGCGGCACAACCGTGGATATGGATCAAATCCAGGTTCACCCGACCGTGCAGCAGGAAAAATCCTATCTCATCGGGGAAGCGGTTCGCGGCGAAGGGTCCATCCTCGTTGCCCAAGACGGCAAACGTTTCGTTAACGAGCTGGACACCCGTGACAATGTTACGGCAGCCATCAATGCCCTTACCGAAAAATCCGCTTATCTGGTATTTGATTCCGGCGTGAAATCCCGCGCTAAAGCGATTCAGCAGTATGAAAAAATGGGCTTTGTGAAAACAGCCGATACCATCGAGGCTCTGGCCAAAGAAATCGGCGTTCCGGCGGATCAACTGAAAGCGACACTGGATACATGGAACAGCAGTGTGAAAAATAAAAAGGATGCCGAATTCGGCAGAACTACAGGAATGGACAACGATCTGTCCGCAGCGCCATACTACGCGATTAAGATCGGCCCTGGCGTTCACTACACCATGGGCGGCGTGAAGATCAACACGAACACCGAAGTGCTCAATAAAGAAGGCAAACCGATTCCGGGCCTTTTTGCAGCAGGCGAAGTCACCGGCGGCCTGCACGGCCAAAACCGGATCGGCGGTAACTCCGTAGCCGAAATCATTATTTTCGGCCGCCAAGCGGGGATTAAAGCGGCTGAGTTCGTAAAAGGGAAATAAGATATTCGCTTTCTCTATTTTACTGAGAAAACAACAAACGCTTGGGCCATCATGGTCCAAGCGTTTTGTTTTGTTATTTGGTTCGGAGACTCCGGGTAGAGTGAGCTCCCGCCTTATATTGCTTGATGCTTGCGGGACCGCTCATGATCATACTCTCGGCGATATTAAACTTAGAGCACAGCAGGCCGCTGCTTTGAATCAGCGGCCTGCTGCTTTAAAGTCCATCCGTAATAATTTCACAACAGTTTCCACGTACCTTGAGCAGCTATCACGGATGGGGATTCTATTAAATCCTGATAGATTTATCGTATGGTAACCCGATACATGTTCTATTATTTCTACAACGACTGGTCCATACCTGGATGAGACTCCGGCGCAGACCTCTTCAATTCCGGAAAGAAATAATCAACCAGCGCCTCGTAGCGATCTTGTGCGGACAGACAGGTATCCATTAAGTACCCTTTTTCTAAACAGAATTCCTTAAGGCCGCGATAATAAAGTTCCATATGTCGCTCGATTTCCATAATGGTTCTTGCCCTGCCCTTCTAGTAAGTACCGATTCAATGTTCGTGTTCAACGTCTGGACAAATACTTCTTTATTCTCATACATCCGATTGAATACTCGGACAAACGAATACTACAAACCTACTCATTTTCTTTCCGGATCGGGTCGTTCAGCATTTACGTTAAACATTTTTTCTCCCCTCGGGATGAAGTCTTTTTAAGTGAGTTTGCACAAAACTATTGACAGACCCATTTTTATAGCAGTCATCGTTTTGTTGCCTTCTTGAATTGGAGCTCAATAGCACTTATCTCTCTAGAGCCTTGGATATGTTGTTATTGCTCTACATCCTTGGGAGTACTCATCTTCATATGGTTTATTCCCCATAGGTTCATAGAGTCCAAAACGGGTTTTAGCGTTTCTCCAAGCTCCGTAAGGGAATATTCGACTTTAGGCGGAACCTCGGGATACACTTTTCGAATAATTAATCCATCAATCTCCATTTGGCGAAGCTGTTGTGTTAGCATCTTCTGACTTATGCCTCGGATTTCTTTACTAAGGTCGCCAAATCGTTGCGTTCCCATGTTGTGTAAATTCCTCAGAATAAGCACCTTCCATTTATGACCTATTAGATTAACTGTATGTTCAATAGGACATGAATCTCCACATGGCATTGTACTCTCTCCCGTCTATATTCAATTCTTACCATTCGGTTCGTATCTTACAAAATAGTGCTTACTTGCGGAAAACTTGTAATGGTTTTATGGTAATGGAAATCAATTTGATTAGCAATTCAAGCTGAAGGGAGAGTCTGTAATTGATTAAAAAGTCTACGAATATATTGTTTGGCTTAATGATGGGTGGGTTTACCTCGTTTGTAGTGTCATTCGTCTTGACAATGGTAAATAATGGTTTGACTGATTTTATATCTCACTGGATTAAGAGCTGGATGATTGCTTTTTGTTTAGCAGTGCCCATTGTTATTTTCATAGCGCCATTGATAAAAAACGCAGCCGTTAAATTAACAGAAATCACAATAAACACCGAGTGATCCAATAGTATTAAAATCAGGCACTTTAAACAGATAGGGAGAAGGTATAAGCGAATGCGAACCATGATAAGCAAAGAGAAGCAGCTTACTCACGAGGAAGCAATTGAAATATTGGCTGGCTCACAAATGGGGCTGCTAGCAACTGCCGATAAAGATGGGCAGCCTTACGGAACGCCTATAAATTATATATACAGCGATAATTCCATTTATTTTCACTGCGCATTGGAAGGACATAAGCTGAATAATATTGCCGAGAATACTCGCGTTTGTTTTACGGTGATCGGCAAATCTGAAGTAGTGGCTAAATCTTTTACATCGCATTATGAAAGTGTAATCGTCTTCGGTAAAGCCGTTGTAGTTGTTGGGCTGAAAAAACTACATGTTATGAGGAAATTTGTGGAAAAATACAGCCCGGACTACCTCGCTCAGGGGGACAAGGTAATAGAGATGTTTATAGACAAGTGTCATGTCGTGCAAATTGTCATATCACATGTAGCAGGAAAAAAGAACGGTTAAGCAACTCCGTATATTGTTCCAAAATGGACTTGAGTCGAAAGAGCAGAAAAAAACGACACCCCTCCCTTTCAATACTGAAAGGAAATGCGTCATTTTTATCCATTCGATTTCATCTCATAACAACTCCATAACCCTCAGCAGCTCTTCTTCCGTCAAATGAACGTTCAGGGTTTGGATATTGTGCTCAATCTGTTCCGGGCGCTTGGCTTCGGGGACGATAACGTCAACCATGATGGTATCGTCTTCGTATATTTACCTGTAAACAAGCCGACTCTTAGTCAGGCGCAAATTGTTCCTTTTCTATTTATCCCATTCCAAATAAATCGTAAATAGGGGTACGTTATATTCCGCATGTACGCGATAGCCCATTTGCTGCATCAATCCCTTCACAACCGCCAACCCCAATCCGGTGTTGTGCTCCGTCCGCGCCCGGTCCGCAGTGAAGCTTCGTTCAAACAAATTCGGGAGATCCTCTTCCTGCAAGGATGACGTTTCATTGGAAAGGATCGTTACACATTTGCCCTCTTTCACTCCTTGAAACAGGTGCAAGGAACGATGGCCGTGCTTCAGAACATTTTGCAGCAAGTTCATATAAATTCGCATCACGATCTCTTCATCCGCTATCACGGAGCAATTCCCTTCCGAAAGGTCAAGGGTGACTTGAAAACCCGCAGCAGTAATTTCCGGGTAAAAATCGAACAAAGCCCGTTTCAGCAAAACTTGCAGATTGACTTTATGCAAAAGGACAGGATAGTCGCCTGCTTCAATTCGGGATAAATCATAAAAACCGCCGATTAGCGACCGCAAGGCCTTGGCGCGGTTCTCCACAACAGTTAAATATTCCTGAGCCTCTTCGGCAGAAATGTTATCCTCCTGCAACAGCTCGATATATCCGAGCATCGAAGTTAGCGGGGTGCGCAAGTCATGAGTTATGTTGGCAATCTGCTTGCGAATTTGCCGTTCCTTTCTTTCATGGAGGATCCGCTCGGCCTGCCTGGCGGAAAGAAGACGGTTAACTTCAACCAACAGCGCTTCCAGTTGCTTGTCCGGCGAACGAAAGTGGATAAGCCGGTTCGTACGTAGATCGAACTGAATGTGTCGGATTTGCTCTGCCGCCAGTTTAACGGATCTGCGGAGCAATAAATAGAGCGCGGCAAAAAGGATAGCCGCACCTGCGAACACGACGGACCCCATCTCTGTTACGCTCCTTCGGTTTATTTGAATTCTTTCGTCTCCACCCGTATGGAGCTGACCATGAACGCAACGAGTACATACGCCATTCCGATTGTCCAGCAGAGGATCAATCCGTTCGGCTTCAGCCAGGCGAAGTCATGGGCTGCGGCATAGGGGAACAGCGGCACGGTGTTCACAACCTCTCTTAATGCGGATACTCCATTGGCAAACATGTAATACATCTCGGGCAGGACAATGATAATGACGGCATAAGACACCAGGTGGGTCAAAAGCTTACCGGTCAGAAAACAAAGACAATGGGAAACAGCCAAAGCGGCCAGAGTCAACGGCAGCACACCAGCGATGGAAGATGTAAATCCAATAAAGCTGGACGTTCCGTTGTTGGGCAAAAGCAGAAACACACCTAACGCAAGTACAATATAGGTCACTGCCCAGGCGATTGCCCAAAACAGAAGCTCCATGATCCATTTTCCGTAAAAAACAGTGCTTCGGGTAATGCCGTAAGTCACCGTGTTTTTTAGCGTTCCATCCGTAAAATCATCCGCTACGATCAAGCTGACCATAAGCGGAACAATAAAAAACAACAAGCCCCACATATTCGAAGCGGACTTGAACACAAACTCCGTGTTGGCATAGCGTTCCGTTCCCGTAGCCGCCGTAAGCAACGTCATGAAGAGAGGCACAAGTACGCAGGCTGCCAAAAAAACATACAGCGCCTTTTTGTGAGCCAGCCGGTACAACTCGCTTTTCAAATAATTAGTCATCTGTTTCCCTCCCCACTAAAGAAACAAAGTAATCCTCCAAATTCATTCCTCTCGGTTCCAGTGAGAAGAGCCGGATGTCGTTTCCCAGCAATACCCGGGCCACTTCATCCGCCTTGCCATGCAAATTATAAATGTGGATCGACTTGTCCGGCTGTACGCTGTAACGAATGTCCTGGAAATGTTTTTCGAGAAGGGCAGCCGCTCTAGTTTCGCTATCGACCACCAGCCTAAGAAATTGATTGCAATTTTCTTTGAGCTGCTGCGCCGTCATCGTTTTTACGATTTTACCGCGGTCAATAAAAGCATAAGCCGTTGCCAGATTTTGCATTTCCGCCAGCATATGACAGGAAATGAGCATCGTAATCTGTTTTTCCCGGTTCAATTTCAACAGCATTTCGCGGATCTCTACAATACCCAGCGGATCAAGACCGTTGATCGGTTCATCCAGCACAAGAAAATCGGGATGATTCATAAGCGCAAGGGCAAGTCCCAGCCGCTGCTTCATCCCCAGCGAGAAATCTTTGAATTTCTTGCAGCCGGTATCTGTCAAACCCACTTCATGCAGAGCGGCCTCCACCGTCCCCTTGCCGGGAATTCCTCTCTGAATCCGATAATACTCCAGATTTTGCCGGGCCGTCATGTCACGGTAAAAGGCGGGCGTCTCCACGATGGCCCCCATCCGTTGCCTCGCCTGCCGCAGCCCTTCCGGGGTGGCCGCCGAAAACAGCTCCAGTTCCCCGCCCGTGGGCAGAGACTGTCCCGTGATTAATTTTAACAGGGTTGTCTTGCCGGCTCCGTTTTTGCCAACCAACCCCAGAATTTCTCCCTTAGTTATAGACAGGGTAGTGGGAAAGAGGGCGGTTAAGGACCCGTACGTTTTAGACAATGATTTTGCAGCCATAATTTTGTTCTTTGGCATTGTTAGATCACCTCGTACCTTCACTTTACCGGATCGGCAAGCAGCAAGTCCTTAACAAAGCGTAAAGAAACGTAAAGAAAGTATAAAGTCAGGCCATTTTAAAACCGATGCCCCACACCGTTTCAATGTAGGTCTGGCCCGGGGCGTTTTTGGAAAGCTTGCTGCGCAGGTTGCTAATATGCACGTTAATGGTGTTATCTTCTACGGCATGCCTTTCATGCCACACCGCTTGGTACAAATCTTCCCGGGTGAACACTTTGCCGGGAGACCGTACCAGAATAACCAGCAGCTCAAATTCTTTGGATGTAAGCGTCATTGGCTTATCCGCTACTTTAGCGGTTCTTGAAGCTATGTCCAGAACAAGGTCTTGATAAACCAACGGCTTTACTATCTGCTCCGCTGCACTGAAATCTTTATAACGCCGCAGCTGCGCTTCAATCCGGGCCAGAACCTCTTCCTTGTCAAAAGGCTTCGTTATATAGTCATCCGCACCGTTTTTGAGTGTTTCGATTTTCCCTTTCGTTGCCGTCTTGGCCGAGATGACGATGACCGGCACAAAGGAGTGGCTGCGGATATCTTTAATTAATTCTTCCCCGGACATTCCAGGAAGCATCAAATCCAGCACGACCAAATCATACCCCTGCATGGATAAAAGCAGCTTCGCCTCACTACCGGAAAACGCCGACTCCGTCCGGTATCCCTGTTTGTTCAATAGAGTGCATAGCAAACGGTTAATATCCGCATCATCTTCAACCACCAATATGCTGAATCGCATGGATTCCCTTCCCTCCGGTTTTATTCACAAGGCACACCTCCATTTAGTATGACCCTGAATATGTTAAGCAAGGACAATTTTAACACAAGCCTTTGGGTCTTCTTATCCAAGAGACAACAAAAAGCCGCTGCTCCGGAAGAGCCTGCGGCCTGCCACTTTAAAAACTACATCTGTGTTAACCACGCAACGCTCTCTACATGAACCGTATACGACAGCATATTGGAGTTGTTTGGAATCTGTGTTAGTTGGTTAAAACCCTTGATTTATAAGGGTTTTAACCATGACATATTGTTCTATTTGGTTAAGTTTGATTGTTTGTTGACGCTTAATGATGGTCTGTTTAAATCTAATTTATTTCGGGTTAAGTACCCTTTATCATGTTTATCAAACACACAAGGTTATCCCAATTATATGTTAAATCCGGGCGTTTGCTTTTCGGTAATATGTGTTCGATATCACCATGGCTTGGTTCGCACCGCTTTATTTCCGCAGGCGATATCGTATCCAACGCCGGAAGGGGAGATTTGCCTGTCATAAACAACAACCCCTCCGATCGGCTGACTGTATCCTTTATGATGATCCGCCATCAGCAGAGTTTGGACCACATTCCCTGTTTCTGCGCACATTTTCGCTTGAGTAAGAGCCCCCGCGTCGGGGGTGCCCCAGACAAGCACGCCGTTTATATTCTGATAAGCCATTACATTAGTTCACTCCTGTTATAGAGACTGTCTTTCGAATCGTACTCACCTTTTTCCCCAAACTTCTTTCAACGCCGATCTGAACAAACCGTCAAGCCGCTGATCCTGGTTACCATCGCCGGGCCGTAACCCCGGTGCCGTCCGCTCGTAATACGCTATTTTTTCTTCCAAATAATCATTGATCGGGTTGATCCTCGGTTCGTAATCCATTTCGTCGCCTGCTTTTTTACGGGCCAGCAAATCGAGAATCACCGCCTTATCGCTTCCCTTTGGCACAACATAATCGACCAGCCGATCAAATTCAATAGGCGGCATAGTGTTGTGCTTCTCGATCCATTCACAGGCCAAGATCGGGCGGAGGACATAGAAATACTTTTTGATTTCGACCTGTTCCCCCTGGAGGTAGTCGCGGTAGTTTCCCTTGGCCATATGCAGATAGTGATAGATACATGATCTTGGAGAAAAGGTTAAGGGCGAGATCCGGCGAATTTGGTCTGCAATCGTATGATTCTCCCTATATACAATCGGAGATTGGAGCCACTCCAGCAGAGGCGGGTTCGACTTGCGGAACAGGTTCAAGGCCTTTCTCAGATCCCACCCGTTGATATCCAGCATATCGCTGATGGGCCGTTCAATCACATCCCGCTTCTCAAAAATCGATAAATACCAATCTACCGGTCTTATATAAATAAATCTTACGTCGTAGTCGCTATCCTTTGAAGGGAACCCCCCTGCACGGCTGCCCGATTCGCAAGCGTACAGGATCTGAACATTTTCTTCGCGCTCGATGCGCTCAAGCACAGTCAAGATTTGTTGATGGTAACTGCTCATATGAAACCCTCCTCGTATAGGGCACGGTTCGTTATTTGCCTGCTGCCTTTTTCTCACCAATAAGAGAGCTCAACCGTTCCAACAGATCTCCGCCGCCCGTTAAAGAGATGGACCCGATTTTCTCGCAAATTTTCTCAAGGAATTCCAGCTCTTTAAGACGGAATAACGTCTGATTCTCGTCCATCAGCTTCGCGGTATTAAGCAAACTTCGGGTCGATGCCGTTTCTTCCCGACGAGTGATTAGATTCGCCTGTGCCTTCTTCTCCGCCAGCAGGACGGTGTTTAGGATATCTTTCATTTCACCCGGTAAAATAACATCCTTAACCCCTGCACTAAGGAATTGTACTCCGAACTCTTCACCCTTCTCACGTAAACGGGACAGGATGAATGACGCAACGTCCTCTTTCCGTTTCAAAAGATCGTCTAATTTAAGAGTTCCGACATATTCCCGAAGCATGAGCTGAAGCTGGATATGAATTTGCTCGTCGAACGATTTCATTTCCAACGCACGTAATGGATTTACGATCTTGTATTGGCAGACGAAGTTCAACCGCAGCGTAACTTTGTCTTCCGTCATGATTTCTTGGCCGATGAGGTCCATTTGTTGTTGTCTTAGATCAATCGTCTTTACCATAACCGAAACGGGACCTCTCCAGAAGTAGTACTTGCCAGGAGAAAGCTCTCGTTGTAAGACGTGATCATAAAACAAAAATCCGGATTCATAACTCGCGATCTCATAGGACTGCACATTGGCTGTGAGCTTCGGTAAGATCGACCGGTCTACCTCGGCAGGCAATTCAGGTTTTCTGATATCCATATGTAAAAAAGTATGTTTCTTGAGTATGCTCCAATAGGCGTAGACACCAGGCTTAAGCAGCTGTACGAATTGCCCGTCCTCGTAATGCAGAACGTATTCGTGGTCTTGCACTCGTACGATATCGAGCTCTCGCAAGAGGTCTTCATCCTGAAGGAACAACTGCAAATCTTTACCCTCTACAACGAACGGTTTCGCGATATTCAACACCACAACTGTGGGTTGTGACCATAATAAATAGTGATAGGTCCCCGGAATCAGCTTTTTTACATAACTTCCTTTATGAAAGAGCAAACCACGCTGGTCAGCTTGAATCGTTACTTTTTTAAACATATTCGTTACCCCCTTAATGGTTCGACCATTGGATTTAGAATCCCACTGCGGTTCCGGCGGAATCTCGTTTTAGATAAGCGATCTGCCAGTGATTTTTTAGGACATTTAATTCAGGAGAGTGACCCTGCTTCAGCCAACCTTCTTCCTCTTCCATCCTAAAAAGCCTCCCGGAGTTTCGCACTATCGGTATCCACGGATTGCAAAGCCTTACTGCAGTGCGCTCAAACTAGCCGCCAGGGATTCTATCCTTTGGTCTTAGTACAAGTTCTCGCTCGATTGAAAGTCGAGTATTCTGCCAGAATCGCGTCACAGGCGATTGGGGAATCGAACCCCAAATAGTGGTTTCCTACCGATCCGATCGTCCAGGATACCGAAGCATACCATGCACGGCACTGCGGGATAACCTGATATCCCCGCCTCGTTACGATCGTCCGAATAAGAACCGATGTATGATGAATACAGGTTCTATAATCGCTCATTTCAACCAGAACGAACATGGTAAAAGTATTACGACCGAACATAAACTTTTCCATTTGACCCAAATCCCACCCCTGTTACAATGAATGAAGAGGTCTCATTTGAACGGGGGATTATTTTGGCTAAAGAGAGCTTTGATAAAGAGATCCAATTCCTGCGTATGCTTGTGCTGACAAGCGGCGCATTTAGCAGACAGCAATTCGCAGAACGACTGGGCATTTCCGTACATACCTTTGATAAAACGATCCGGCGGCTCAAGGACGTGATAAGTTCCATGCACCAGCATTTGCCGCAGGAACAGAGCGCCGAATTATCCGAGACGATTCGCTTCAGCTATTACGACTCCACCGATCCACTGCTGCTGTTTCTGTTTCGGGCCAAATCGGTCAAAGAATCCGAAAGCCAGAGAATTTCGCTGCTGTTAGGCGCGATGAATGAACAGGCGAGATCCGCCATGGAGCTGCTGGATATGTGCTGCGACAGTCTGTCACCTGGCCTTCCGCTGCCTGACGAGAAGACCATTCGGTCGGACCTGAAATACCTGGAAGAGGTTGGCGTCATCCTTAAAGAGCCGGGCCCCCGCCCCTACCGGTATCGCATACAAGATGACCTGGTCCGGAGCTTGTCGAATGACGAGCTTATTGATTTGTATGATTTTGTGGATGTGATGGCGAACACGCAGGTGCCTTCCGTTCAAGGCTATCTGCTGCGGGACGGACTGAAGAAACACCTTCTGCGGGGTCAATTCGAGCAGCACGCGATCGAGCCATTTTTATATAAGTATCACTATTACTCCCGGATTTTGGATGAAGCGCATCTATTCACGCTCCTTCATGCCATCCGTCACCGCCGCAGAGTCCGGTTTCTCTATTTCTCGCCTAAGTCCGAAAAAAGCTACGCCTCCAAAAACACCAATCCCTTATTTGAACGGGATACGGCGGGTAAAGCTCATAAGACGCTTCCGCTGAAGATTGTGTATGATCATCAATACGGAAGATGGTATCTGCTTTCCCATAGCAGAGAGGGAATCCGGAAATACCGGATGGAAGGGATCACTCAAATTGAAGAGGATGAATCTGTGGACGAGGTTTGGCATGAGGAGAAGAAGAACGAGCTGCAAGAAAAGCTGCGGTACAGTTGGCTGATCGATACGGGCAAGCCGGTGACGGTGCGGGTGAGATTTTACAATCCCGGAGATTCCGAGCCCAATTTCGTAAAAGAACGTGTCCTGCTGCAGGGACAGTGGGGCCAGATTGTATCTGAGGACGAGTATTCTTTTATTTATGAAATTACGATAAACGGGACGACCGAGATCAAGCCGTGGCTGCGAAGTTTCGGGTCCAGCTGCGAGGTCCTTGAGCCCATTCGATTCCGCCGGGAAATGATAGCCGAATGGAAGGAGATCCAGTCTTACTATGAATCTGTTTGAGAAAATCTTTAATCACCAGATCATCTCCCGCCTGGAAGATTCCGGCACCTTCATGGTCACCTCGCACGAGCGGGCCTGGCTGAAGACCATGCTGGAGCATCCGGCCGCAGCCGAGGCTTTCACCCCGGACACCTTGAACAAGCTGCATACGATCTTAGGGCCCGACCCGCTGATGGACATCTCTAGCCATTTGATTGAAAAAGCCCGCAGTATGGAGAAGCAGGTCTATCACCCGCTCCTGCGAACGCTGCGCCGGCACATTTTAAATAAGACCGGGGTTCGTTTAACCTACGTAATTAAGAGCGGGCGCGTGAACAGCGATCAATCGGGCGTTCCTTACAAACTGGAATATTCCATGGTTAAAAGAGAATGGTACCTGCTCTGGTATCATCTCCGGCATCGCGCCGTCATGACCACCAGACTGAAGAACATCCACTCCGTCACGGCGGAGCCTATTGAACCTTCGATGGCCGACAGCATTTTTCGAAAGATTGGAAGGATGCTGGATTCCCGCAAATCCGAAGCGGTTATCGAAATTGTCCGCGATTATAATGAAGAGCTGTCCCGCATCCTGTATGCCTTCTCCAGCTTCGAAAAAGATGTGGAGTATGATTCGGAGAAGGATACTTACAAAGTCAGAGTCTACTTGCTGGGAGATGATTTCGAGTATCTGCTCTCCAAAATCCGTTTCCTAGGCAAACGGGTACGGGTAGTCGAGGGCGATTATTTAAAAAGACGCATGCTGGAAGCCTCGACGAAGGCTTTGGAGCGATATGGGGTTATTTCGGAGGGTGAGGAGTTATCCTCATAATCCGGGTTGACCGGCATTACCGTCACCGCCGCAATTCAGATTCACGAGGCAGCGGTGACTTTTTTTCAAATTGGAGTGTGCCGCCGCCACAGCTGGCGTTACTCGCCGACCCGCAGACGATACAGCCGCAGCGAGACATCATCCAGGCGGTCTTTGATCAAAATAGCCTTCGAATAGGCCGAGGGAATCGCCTGATAACCGGAATAAATACCCGCAAGGCCTCCGGCAATCGCTCCTATGGTGTCGGAATCTCCGCCTAAATTGGCGGCTTGCTGCACAACCTCGCTAAAATCCGCAGCATGAAGCAGCAGGTACAGTACCCACCTGAAGGTATGTACGACATAACCGCTCGGTTCGCAATCCGGCTTCTCCCGGATATAACCTTCATATTCCGTCCCCGAGACTTCAGTTCGGACAGCGCTTCGGATTTCCTCACCGCGAAGAAGCCGGTCAGCGATTCGATTATAAATTACGCATGCTTCACTGCATCTCTCGTCGTAGTGAGTCATGTCAGACTGCATTCGGGTTACCCGCTCTATCTCGGACAAATTGGAGTAAGCTAACGCAGCGGGAAGACATCTCATTAAAGACCCGTTCCCTCCGCTCCGGCCCAAATCTCGATCGGTTCGAAGAGCCGCTTCAAACCAGTCCTCCTTGTAATACTCAAATACGTGGCGAATAATGTTGCCGATGTCTTTGGGCTTAGTCTCATACCATTCCATAAACTTCCGTCCGATCGGCTCCATCGGAGCTGCCGGGTTCTCCAGAATGCCTTCCGCTACACCAAGGGTCATCATCGTATCATCCGTTACTTCCCCAGGCTCCAGCTGCCATACTCCGCCGCCAATGATTTCTTTCAAATAGCCGTATTTTACCCGGATTTCCGTCGGAGTCATAAATTCCGTCGTTCCTCCCAAAGCATCTCCTACAGCAACCCCGTACAATCCGCCTTTGATTCGATCATATAATCGGTCATCTTTCATTTGAATTCCTCTTCTCTTCTCCATTGATTCGAGCGTTCCTGTTGCTTAGACTCCATCACCGAGCAGCTCTCAGCCGGCACACGATCAGCCAACCACACTTCGTTACCCGCATAGTAAAAGCTAACCCCCGACTGCTTGGCACGCAGCGTATCGATCTTCAAAATCACCAGTTCTCCCCTGCGGCTCCCCGCCATCGTTGCGAAATGGATGCCTTCTGACAAATGAACATACTGCCGGCTCATCGGACTTAGCCCTTCCTTCAGGATCGATTGGAGGGCTTTCTTGTTCGTGCCATGGTAGAGGATGGCCGGGGGCTCGCCCAGAGCATACCCGACTTTATCATGACTGTGACCGTATCTTGCTCTAATGCAGCCGTCCCCGATTTCAAAACGCTGCTTATCCGAGTTGCGAACCACCTGCTCGATATCTTCCTGCTTCACCCACGACCACTTGGATTGGGCCTGGATGGCTTCCAATAGAACACTTACCGGACATGAACCGTCCCCAGGGTCCAGGACAACCCCAAACTCCTCGGGTGTGTGCCGGAGAAGCTTGGTCATCATTTTGCTTAAGCTTTTTTCCGCCGCTTGATTTAACATTACTTTCACTTCCTAATCCTGATCTTGATCTTCCATTCATTGCCTATAACCCATTATCCTCGAAAAAAGGTGCCCGAATCCACAGTAAGATTCAGACACCTGATCTAATGGCTACAGCCGCGGATCGATTTCCCGCTCTTTCGCTACCTCAAACAACAGATTGGCCGCAATCTCTTTATAAGCGTCGTGCTCCGCCGTAATTTCATCAAACGGAACCGCCAGCATCCGCATCCCAAGCTGATATTCGCTCAGCGAGGTGCGAAGCTTCGGACCCACGTTCTTTTGCTTGAGCAGCTTCCGGTATTTGTGCGGGAACTTGTAATCATAGCCGTAGATGATGGACAAATAATCCGGATTGCGCACCTTCATATAAGGCACAGTTGTTCCGTTCCAGACTTCCGGCTTGATCACGATCCCTTCCATACCGTTCTCCAGCGTCAGCTTGGAAAAATACTGCTCGGCCTTCTCCAGGCAGTCCGGCTCGGACAGATCCAGCGCAAGCGCCTCGTCCTCCGACAGGAAAGCATACATTTCAGAGGTCTTCCAGTCCGGGATTTCCTCATGTCCGTCCTCATATACGATCTTCAGCACGGCGAACGGCTTATACTCCATGAGCTCATCTTCTGCGTATAGCTCCAGTTGTCTTTTGTACGTTTGATAAGCAGCCAGGTGATCGAATAAAGGCATATAGGCTTCCCGCACGTCGTGAAGATGCTTGTAGTTCTGGTACAGACTTGAACCATACTTGTCGCTTAGTACCGATTTGGACAGATGATACTGGTCCTGTTCAAACCCGCTCGCCTCATAATCAGCAATGAGTTTCCTAAAGGCATCTTCAAAGCCATTGTCCTTCAGGAATGACAGTTCCGTCTCCAGCGCTTTCTCAATGGGCTTGAACTGTTTGTCGATCAGCCCCTCACCCAGCACCTTCCAAGGGAGGAGTTCTCCATCCAGGATCAGCAGTGTAATCTCCCGATCCGCCATATACCCGCCAAACTTGGCCAAGAGCTTCCCGTAAATTTCCGATAAATCCACATGGTTGATCTTGTAGCCGTTACGGCTGACCGCAAAGCACTGCTCGGGGTCCTGGTGCAGATAAACATTGCATCTCGATCCCATATATTTGGGCTGAAGGACAACCTGCAAGACGCCCTGTTCCTTGAAATAACCGAGACCGCGCTTCAAAGATTCCAGCTCCTGAGTCTCTTCATTCTTGTCAGCCGGAGACATGGTGCCTGAGATAAAATTGATTTTATGCCGGGAACAATAATGAAGCCTGCGCACCTCATCTTCTCCAAGATCCCGAACCGATACTTTCCGCTCTTGTTTGAACAGGGTCGGCAGCTCCTCGGCAATCATCGCCCGGCTTGACTTGTGCGCTTTGAAGTACGGTCTGTTCAAAATACTAACCGAAGTTAGCGCATTGCCGCCCACGCAGCCGGTATCGATATGGATTTTGTTGCCGATTCGAAACGCCTGACTGGCCGCAACGTGTCCGAACACATGGTACGGGTGATTGTTGACCGCTTCCTCCTTCAGAAAAGCCAACTGTTTCTCCACGGGAGCTTCCCGGTCTATCCTGAAAATACGCTGGTGCCGGGCCGAATTCTTATCCAGCTTGCCAATGTACTTATTCCGGCATGGCGCATGTGTGACATAGAACGACGGACCTGTCATCCCCATGCAGCGGTAAAAAGGCTTCGACTTTGACACGAGAGCTTGAAACTTCTCCAGCAGCTCCGAGTCATTCTTCAACACTTGCGTGGAGTCGAAATAGGAATGCAGGAGTTCCGGATCGACGCCGTCCACTTCGCCCTTCATGTACTTGTCGACGAAGTTCTCATGATTGCCCAGCACGAAGTAGAAATGCTCCTGATTGGCGTACAGAAATTCGATGATTTCCTTCGTCCGTCTGCCCTTATCAATCCAGTCCCCCGCCAGCACCAGCTTCGTCTGCTTGAGCTTATCCCCCGCAACCAGCCTGCCTGCTTCGATCTTATAACCATAGTCCATCAGTAGGCCTTTCAGATCGTCAACACATTCATGAACGTCGCCAATCATGAGATACCGTTGGTCCTGCGGAAGGATGGTCGCCAAGTAAGCATCCAAGTCCTCTATGACGATGTGATATTCGGGGTTGGCTGTTCCTTCTTCGGGCAGATAGAAGTCTTTGGCCCGCACCTTATGGACCTTGGCATATCCTTCGCGGGATAGCGAGCCGAGCACCTCTTTTTTTAACCGGTTAATATGGTTCGAGATCAGCTTCTTGGAGCGTTCCGATGCATAATAATCCTCCCTCTTCCGGTAATCGAAGACAATAACCTCGAGGTTATAGTTATTCTGAAACGCAGTCTCCTTCACCTCGGCCCGGAAATCTTCGGATAACCCGGTTGTATCCACGACCACAAACTCCGCATTGATTGGAAAAGAGGTCGCCATCTTCAAACGTTCAAACAGCAGGTGAAAGGCCTGCTCGCTGGCTTCCAGCATTACCCGGTCATACTTGTCGTACTCATAGCCCAGCACTTCCTGGCGGATCTGGTCGGAAGACAGATATTGAATATTGGCCCTTATATTCTGTTCAGGCGCTTCAAAACGCAGCCCGGGAATGAGCACTTCCTTCGCAAAAGTCGTCTTGCCGCATTCCGTAGACCCGATCAGCATAAAAATGGTGTGTATTTTGGTTTGGATATCCATGGATCAGGCCCCCTTTTTTCCAAGAATGACGCCTTGTGTGGTTTGGATGTGATTGACGCCGTCCCCGACGGCTATAAATTCGGCATGCAGATTGGCTTCCTTGATCACATCATGCATCCACTGCCGGAAAGAGGCTTCGCCCATCTCCCACTTGTGGTCGTCATGGCGAAACTCGTTCAGCTCGTAGTAGCGGTTAAAATCGGCGTTCGGCGTTGTAATAATGAATTTGTCAAAATCGACGCGCTCGCAGATTTGGCGGATCAGCTGCTTGGCCTCATCCTCGGGCATGTGTTCAATGACCTCGGTTAAAATGACATCGACCCGTTCCCCGTTGTAGCTCTCCAAGAACTGATCGATTGAGCCCAAAGCAACGATGTTGTCGAGCTCTTTGGCCTCCGCTTTTCGTCTTACCTTTTCCAGCAGTTCCTCATTGATATCGACCGCATAGTAGCTGCCCTCGATTTTGCCGGCAAAAGGAATCGCATAAAATCCCTCGCCGCAGCCCACATCCAGGATCGACTTGTCAAAAGCCAGCGCGCTCCCGATATGGTTTCTCCGCTGGAGTGCCGTACCGCCGTAGGCGAATTGAATGTCATAGCGATCTGTTTTTTCAAGCTCCGCCTTGTACTTCCGAAACCGGTCCCTGGATGATAAAAAGTTCCGCACAAACAAGCTGCGAATATAGAACGGCGCGTCGATCACATTCATGCTCTTGATGTACTTATCCAGCACATTGTCCGAAATATCGATATACTCGTTGCCGAACATGGAGAGGAATAAACATAATACGCTCACGGTGTGGAGAAGGTGGTACAGACTCTTCCTCGTCTTGATGGAAAGCGAATAGCTCTTATGAGTCTGATGCACCGTTTCAAAGGAGAAATCCTTCAAATGCTTCTCGAAAACCTCGATGTACCGAACCAGCTCGATATGAATCATGTTGATAAAAAAGGTATGCTCGCAGCCTTCCAAGTCCCGCTCATCCTGTACTTTAAGGGGAGCGGAGAAGAATTCGTTAATCGCATTCAGCGGAAACAAAGGCGTGTTGTACCTCGATACATTCAAATACTCGAAATTCTCCTGCTCATGCTGCTTATAGGAGATTTCATTGTCCGCATCCTTAAAATACACGTTATAGGTCTGTTCACCCGTATACCAGCCGTAGGCCATGCCCTTGCGAATCGAGCGAAGCATCATGCCGGAATTCGGATTTTTCTTGATCAAAAAAGAGAACTGCGGATTGGTGGAACTCACCTGGACAATCGCCATATCCATCTACTCCTAAACTCTAAATTGCAAATCATCATTTCTGTCTGTATTATCGGTAAAGTTAGGACTTCCGAACAGGGCGAAAGTATTACGAGTCCCGAAAATAATCCAAATGCCTCACACATCTATGGTATTATTTCTTTAACGTTAATTTATGGAAGGAATCGATGCATGAATTTATCTGCTTCTGTTACGTCTAAGCAATTGATGGATGTGCTGCTCAACATCGCGGTGGTACGTCCGGTTTTTATTTGGGGCCCTCCGGGAATCGGAAAATCGTCGCTCGTGCAGCAGTTCGCCGATCTGGTGGGATTACCCTGCGTCTCCCTGCTGGGCAGCCAGCTGGCTCCGGAAGACCTCATCGGGGTCCCGCAGATTATTGATGGAACAAGCCGGTTCTGTCCTCCCAGCATGATTGCCCGCAATGAACCCTACTGTCTGTTCCTGGATGAACTGAATGCTTGTACGCATGAGGTGCAGAAGGCCTTCTACAGCCTGATCCTCGAAAAACGCATAGGGGAATACGTCCTGCCCGAAGGCTCTGTCGTTATCGGCGCAGGGAACCGGGCGCAGGACAGCGCCATTGTGAAGCCCATGTCATCCGCACTGATTAACCGCATGTTCCATGTCCAGTTGAGGGTATCCCACCGGGAGTGGCTGGAGTGGGCTTACGAGAATGATATCCACCCCTTAGTCATCTCCTACATCGAAACCCGCCCGGACCATCTCTGGGTGCAGCCTCCGAAGCATGAGGAGTCTTTCTCTACTCCCCGCTCTTGGCACATGCTAAGCGATGCCTTAAAGGAATACGGCGACCGGCTTCAGCCCGAAACGCTGGATGTTCTGGCGACAGGGTGTCTGTCTCCCCATCATGCCGGGCAGCTCAAAGCCTTTTATAAACAAACCAGCAACAAATATAAGCTAAAAGCCATTCTGGAGGGTGAAACGGGATGGCCTCATGAGCCGGAGGACCGGGATGTGCTGTACTTTATGGCGCAGTCCTTCCGCGCGCAGCTGATAAAAGAACTGCCGGAAACCAAAGACAATCTGACGGAGCATCATAAAAGGCTGGCCCACCGCGCCAAGGCGCTGATCAAAAGCTTAAGCACCATCAGTCTTGAAATCGCCCAGCTCTCCGTTGCGAAGAGCGAGACCGGCGAAAGTCTTCCCGACTGGTTCCTCGTGGAGATTGTCCGTGATCTGCCGAGACTAGTACAGAAGAAGGAAGCCTGATTATGGCCAAACCTAAATCGAGAGAACTTGATCCAGCCACCAAAGCCTATTCAGAAGGTCTTCAATACATCTGTAAACATCCGATGTTTGCTCCCCTCGCCTATCATGCGCGGTTTGTAAGGCAAGAGGGGAATCTGTGTCCGGAGAAAGGCTGGGCCGTCACCACAAGCCATGGACATATTCATGTTCACCCCAAACGAAGAGGACTGCCGGAGGAATGGATCTATATTTTGGCTCATGGTCTGCTTCATCTCGGATTCGGCCATTTCCGGGCAGTGGAGCGGCAGGATCTGTGGAATGCGGCATGCGACTCTTTTATTGCCAAATTTCTGTATGATATGAAGCTTGGACAGCCTCCTGCGGAAATGGATGGCCGCGTGGAGATTGCCGCCAAAAGCGAAGAGGAACTATACCGGAGCTTTATGGAGAGAGGGCTCCCGGCTTCGTTTCATAACCTGGGCACAGCCGGACACGGCTTTCAGGATATGATCTTGAACCCCCGGTCATCGGGCCCTTCCTACTGGAACAACACCGATGTGAATTGGCAGGACTGCCTGGGCAAGGGGCTGACCTTGGCTGTAACCAGCGCAGTGAATGTTACAGCGGGCTATGAAGAGTACCTGGGGGCTAACCCGGACGTCCTGACGCCGGCAATGAAAGCCCGCAACTGGTTTATCAGCAGCTATCCTCTTATGGGGGCGATGGCAGCCGACTTCAAAATCATCGAGGACCCTGCGCTGTGCAACCGGCTCTCGATTTCGGTAGCCGCCGTCGACGCGGAGGCCAAAGAGATCTACATGAATCCGGCAGCCGGCCTCGACGAGCAGGAATGCCGATTCGTGCTCGCTCACGAATTTCTGCATGTGGGCTTAAGGCATCATGCCCGCGCCGAGGGACGTGACCCTTACCTTTGGAATGTCGCTTGCGATTATGTCATCAATCAGTGGTTAATGGAAATGGGACTGGGGGCTTTCCCGAGAATAGGAGGGCTCCACGATCCCGACATGAAGGGGTTGTCGGCGGAATCGATCTATGACCGTATCGTCACCGATATGCGGCTGTATCGTAAGGTTGCCACATTCCGGGGAGTCGGGCTGGGAGATATTCTGCCCCCGCGCGTTCCCGATTGGTGGGACCGGAATGACGGCCTGACACTCGATGAATTTTACCGGAACTGCTTAAGTCAGGGACTGGATTACCACTACGAGCAAAATCGCGGCCTGCTTCCCGCAGGCCTGGTTGAAGAAATCCGTGCTCTGTCCCAGCCGCCGATTCTCTGGGATGTGGAGCTGGCGAAATGGTTCGATCACTACTTCTCGCCTGTGGAGAAGGTCCGCACCTATTCCAGAATCAGCCGCAGACAATCTTCTACCCCCGATATCCCGAGACCCCGATGGGTGCCAGATTCCGGCGACGAAGACGGGCGAACCTTCGGCGTCGTATTGGACACTTCCGGTTCCATGGATACCAAGCTGTTGGGCAAAGCGCTTGGGGCCATTGCAAGCTACAGCATGTCCAGAGATGTCCCGCTTGTACGCGTGATCTTCTGCGATGCGGCCATTTACGATCAAGGCTACCTCGCACCGGAAGTCATCGCGGACCGCGTGTCCGTCAAAGGCCGAGGCGGCACCATCCTCCAGCCGGCCATCGATCTGCTGGAGCATGCCGAGGATTTCCCGAAGAGCGGACCGTTATTGATTATAACGGACGGCGACTGCGACCGGTTAAGAATCCACCGGGAGCACGCGTTCCTGATCCCCAAGGGCCAGCACCTGCCGTTTGTGCCTAAGGGGAAGGTGTTTAGGATGGATTAAGAGCGGGTTTGAGGAAACCCGCTCTTATCTCATTTACATACCCGCCTTCAACTGCGCCAGAATGTGGGGGTCTTTGATTTTGGTATCCTACGCCAGCATTACGATTTTGGCACCCTGACTTGTGCAGATATCTATAGGCTCACTCACCTTGAGTATATTGAACCTCCACCACCTTGCCTAAATCCACAAACTGCGCATGATCTAATTTCACTTTCACTTTGCCTCTTCTGCGCTTTTCACGCCATTCGCGAAGGTTTTCCTCCGTTTCTAGGCGAAGCTCAGCGATTTCAAGTGCTCGATCTAGAATATATTTACTCGTAAACAAGACCGTGTATACCCTTTGTCCTCCTAGCGCAATGGGGGTCTCTCTCCTCATCCATTTCTCAACCGTAAATCTCACATAAAGTTTATCTTCCTTATCGGGCTTAGATGGGATTTCCCTTATCTCTTTACGCCGCAGCACCTTCCAATCCGCTATTTTACCTACCCAGTGAATTCCCGTTTTTGCAGGATCATTAAACTTTTTTCTGGATTGGCACATGGCTACATATTCAATTTGGGTTAGTATCTTTTCGTCAGAAAGATTCTCTAATGGTACATGATAGAAGGAGTGCTCCAAAGCAGTCTTCACTTGCTCGGGTCCTCGGACAGAACCAACTAAAACATTTTTACCTGTGAGCTTGTTAGCATAGTACTCTTTAGTTCCGCGCGGCCGGGTTGAGCGTTCAAAGGCTTTTTCCGGACTATCTTGGATAATTTCATCTAAGAATTGCTCAACCAAGTTTGTAGAATTAGGCAAAAATGGCAAAGCTCCAATATTCAAAAGTTCGATGCTTTTATATAATCGGTGGCTCTTAAACCGCTCTTCGTCAGGATAAGGAAATAACACGTAGGCCCCAAACATGCTTCGTTCATATTCCCCTGAGCCTTTCTCCTGATAGACAATGGCGTCTCGGTACCTGTGCATCGTATTAATATCGTCTTCTTCAGGTCCAGGCTGACCGTAAACTTTGTGGTATGGGGTTCCCTCATACGCTGGATTCAGTCGGTATTTCGCATCGAACACATACTTGTATTCTTTGACTTTGCCAGCATCCTTCTTCTTCAGAGTAAGGACATTATCCGGGCGCTGACTCAGAGTCGGGGTCTGTTCCGAGCTAGGAATCGCGTTATAGTACAAAATAAACTGTTCTCCGTTCGCAGGATTCTCATAGACCATCTGAGCACTCCGCGAGCGATCCAAAGTCACGAAAATTCCATTGCGATTCACCTTGATGATGTCCTGCTTTACCAGCTTATACTTCTGTCCTAACAATTGATTCAGCTTCAAAAAGCACCAATACTCATAGAGCTGAGCCACATCCTTCATGGATAAGCGGAATAAATCACTTTGGATAGATAAGCCCTTTAAGAGCATCAAATAACACCGATACACTTCCCGATATCCCGGTGCCATTTGGAGAACAAGCGTGACGGACATCTGTTTGAGTGCCCCAACTTCTTGCAAAAAATCCACTTTCATTAACCGCTCCAACTGGGCGATCATCGTGTCTATCCTCTTCATCAGCAGTGGGTCTTGAGTGCGGCTTTTCTCCTTCCAGCGGGCCCTCAGTTCCTTCAGCTTCCCATGAATTCGTTCCAGCATCCAGCGGATGAACCGGTTCTCATTCGTATCATAGGAGAGACGTCTACGCGTCTCCATTAAATGAGTAGCTGTGTATTTTCGATCCCCAATAGACAGGAATCCATAAGTCATGTCTTCTCTTAAGCGTTCAGGATGCCTCGCTAATTCTCGGACATTCTCTCTTCCTGCTTTCTTCACCCGATTGGCATCAACTAGACGGCGATCCTGAAGAAGCGCATGATTGGGATTGTTTTTAATTCGCTCAACTGCATCTAAGAGCTGCCTAAATACATGCTGCAAAATGGTAAAAAACTCCGTCAAACTCTGATGCTGCGTCTCCCGAAGCCCTGTCATTTGGTAGGTTTTACGCAAAAAATCAAACGCTAAATTGTATATCTGCTCATTCACTTCATTCAAAATATTCTGATAATCCTGCTTATAATCCATCTTCGAGGGGAAAATTTCCATTTCAACCCGTAGCAAAGTCTGCCCCTCGCTTCTTATTTCCCATTCTGTTAGGCCGACCTCATTCCCAAAATTCAGGACACCCGCAAGAATAGATTCGCCTAAAGGCTTGATGGCTTGCCGAAGCAATACATTTTCATGATAAAAAGAAAGATTGCCAGGCGCCTTCTTCTGAATAACCAACTCATACGATTGGGTCTCATAAAAACATGGAAAGGTAGACTCTCCCGGCTGCCAATCCACCATCCCTCCTACGTTAGGCGAAAAGACTTTAATCTGAGCTTCGCCAACTTTTTCGGAACTAAAGAGACCAAGCTGAGCGTTCACCCACTCCTGATCAGAAGAACGATGCAGCTGTAGCGTCTCCACTGTAGGATGATAAGGGCGACCTTGAAGGTATAGTGTGAAAAGCTCCGTGTCTACACGGAGCAATTCAACGGCCTGATTAAGAGAGCCAGTATGAGGTGAATCCATCTTCCTCCAGCCTCCTAAGCATAAAAGCCAATTTACGTGCACTTTGCGGATGCTTAGCCATGGGTGGTGTTTGACCTGCGTTCCATCTCGAGTAAAGTGGGGAGGCGTCCTCCATCAACTCTTGAATATTTACCGTAACGCCACTTCCATTGCCTAGCGCTCCTTTAATCAAGTTCAACAAAACTCGACGAACCGAGGAGTGGCTCCCTTGGATTCGCGGCAAAATCTTTTGAAGCAGTTGCCAATCAAAGGCCTCTTCTTCACTCATAAGCTTGTACCGTTCGTTATAGATCATATAGAAGCAAATCGCATCGCGTACCCGAAAGCCCACATGAGCGTGGATATCCTCAAGTAATGCGTTGATCTTAACCAATCTTTCCGTTGTCCGGATAATCAGCTTTTTATTAGCATCGTAAGCGTCAATCAACTGCAAATAATCCGATCGTAGAAAAAGGTGGTTCAGTTCAGAGAGATCGTTGCTTTCACTCAGATTCTCCGGCTCATTGAACTCCGGATACTGTTGTAAATTAATATAGTTGAACTCTAATGTATTGGCTCGATCCAGTACTTTTTTGCTAAAAGGATGCGTCGTTTCATCCATGTTAACCGTTCCAATCAAGAAGACATTCTCCGGTATAGAAAGGTTCCCGTACTTGGCTTGATCCTCAAGAGTATCGAGCATTGTAGGAGATAAGAGGCCTTGCGTTCGAATCTTTCCCTCCTGCCAATCTTGCGTTTCCAACACGCTTAACAAGTCGCTAAAATAATGCTCCACTCGAGCCAAGTTCATTTCATCTAGACAGATAAAATAAGGCCTATGCTGATTCTCTGGCTTCCGTGCCTCCACTAACACCTCGGTAAGAGGGCCGGGTTTGAACCTGCCCGAAAGGTCTTTGTACCCGAGCAGATCAGAAGGGTCGCTCCAATCGGGCCGGACCGGAATTAAAGTAAACTGACCATTGTCCCCTGTTGCCCCAAGGGCCTCAGCAAAAAGCTTAACCAGACGAGTCTTCCCCGTACCCGAAATCCCTGCCAAGATTACAAAGGGCTTGGTTTTGAGGGAGAGGTAAAAGTTCTCAATGAGGTGTTCAGGGAAGAAGAAGCCTTTTTGGATGATGTAGGATTGGATTTGGTGAAGGAATGTTGAAATACTAGAATCTGGCGGCGGTAGAATAGGAATCACCTCATATGAGCTCTCCGAAGAGGAAGTAGACTCATCTTGATCTAGGATTGTGAAATCAGGCCAATTAACGTCTGGTGTGAGGGCCTGAAGAACTTGAAGACCTTGTCTTGAAAAACGAAACAAATATCCTTGATTAACCCCGCCTCCAGAATGAAGTGGACCTTGGATAATATTTAGTCGCATAATTTGCTGATTAAACTGCTGAAGCATAATAGGGGGAACAAGCTCCTCGTACTTGGTCCGAACTAATCGGCCTTCTTCTTGCCAGTTCGTATTTGCCATGGACCCTGGCTTCGGTGCGTCTATCGCGGCATCCGTTACCTGACTTATGTAGCGGATGGCTTTATTCGAATAATGAAGAATGATATCTCCTTGCTTGACTTCCTTCATGGTTTCCCAATGATACAGCTTTCGGCCTTGTGAATTTACTAAAGGCGCCCATAAGATTCCCTCTTCCTTCTCTGCCTGAATGGTTGACCCTTGGTTGACCCACCAGACATTAGGCTTCGCTTGATAGGTTAAGAATTCTAAACGGTATTCGTAAGGTACCTCAGTCGCAAAGAAATCTATGTACTCCGCTTGATCCTCCGGTACGACAACCTGTGGCTTTTTCGCATCCCCTGCTTGTTGATTCGTTCTTTCTTGCATTATGTAGGAATAGGAACGAGAGAATGTTTGAGCTAAAAAATCCTTCAACGTTTGATTTCCATTATAGCGAAGCTGAAGAGCCTCCCTCCCTGCAGATACTTGATCTATCTTGACTAAGGTAGCTTCAAAGCTATGATCTTTATAGATCAACTTAACCTTCCGACTTTCACCTAAGTTCGGTAATTGCCCTTGATTTGCATCCAAAAAATCCGAGTGGAACTCTACTGGGATATGGGTACCATCACGAAAGACAGAAAAGTCAACTTTCTTCCGACCGATTAGATCTGGTATCTCTGTGTCCTTCCACCAACTTCTAAGTTGTTTGATCATTTCAGATAACTCCTTTAGTGCAAATAATATTAATTATTTCGTCGCTGTTTTCCCTTTGTTTGCTGTGATCTTCTCTACATGAAGTTTGCGAATCTCTGGATCGGTGATATTAGCCTGAAGCAGTTGGTCATAGATTCCTTGGACCTGTTCCTGAGTAAATAGGGGCTCGGGATTTTCTGTCTTCAATCGTAGCAGCTTTCTGGAAATGAACTCGCTTAGTTCCACATCATAGACGATAAGCTCGTCCGAATGAATTTTGCGAAGTTCTGGATCTATACTAAATCGGCATCTCATCGTGAACGAAATCATCGAAATGAACCTCACTGTAGGGACATCCTTCAGCAAATTCTCAATCGCCTTAATATGACCGTAGTTTTGCTTGAGTGGATTATACATTTTATAACGGTTGCTCACCGTCCATTGTTTATCGGAACGCCCACCTTTGATTTCACCGTTGTAGTTTTTGGTTTCGATGACAAACAGGCAATATGGAGAGATAACGAGATGATCGATTTGGGAGTAGCCGGTACGAGACTTGGGGTTCAGGACCAATAGATCGCTTAAAGATTTGCATTCCTTGGGTAGTTGGTCGAGTTGGATATTGATCTTATGCTCTCCTAATTCCCCAATACGAGCGGGCTCTACCTTTGGGCGAGTCTTGGATGGTTGAGGCTTACTCACCTTTTGGAGCGGATTTGAGGTAGCGTTTTTCTTGAGAAATGAAAATAAGTTCTTAATCATGTCGGGACTCCATTCTGATCATTTTGACAATTAATAAGTTAATTCGACAGAGTGGAAAAAGCTTCCTCCCCTTATACAAAAAAGCGACCAAACTCCGGTGGGAGCCGGGGAACAAGCCCGTCAAAAACTACAAAATTATTTGTTTTGGGTAAGTTTGCATAAGAAAAAGTAGAAACACAGGATCAGAAGAGGGGGAAGAGCGGCAAAAATGCAATTAAGAGGAGGAGAAAAAAGCTGAGGGAAACAAGAGGACACTCTTGATTCTCGCTCAGCTTTTGGTGAATTTTAGCTTTTTAGCTCTGATATTACTTTAATTGCTTTTTTACTACTAAGACCTCACCAACAAAGCCACGCACTCCACATGTGTCGAGACGGTGAAAAGGATATATGCCTCCTCCTCCCTTGTCGATTCCGCAAATTATACTCACCTTCCAAAAATACACATTGAAAATCCCTCAATTAGTGGGTCATTTTGTAAACTGAAGCTCTGTTTTAACCGATATATGCATATACTGGATTTTCCAAACCGGTAGTACAGATAAACCTTTAAATAAGGAGACAGATCCCCATGAAAGACACCATAACTTACGGTCATATCGAAATCATGCCCTATGAATTTACTCATCTTCAGGAGCTTAAAATTGTGAAAACCGTAAACGACCACGCCCGCATGATCTGTACGGGAATTATTTCCGATGAAAGACGCGAGAGCTACATACGAGCTTCGGATGAAGAGACTCAGGTCAAAGCCTTTGTCACGGACAACTCCGGCAACCGCCATCCCCTCTTTCGGGGCATTGTCTTGGATGTGGAGGAGAACGTGGTTCACGGCGTCCATTACCTGACCTTTGAAGCAATATCTCATACATACGAGCTTGACATCAAGCGGCATAAGCGGTCTTTTCAAAATCCCAAGCTTACCTATAACGGCCTTATTGAGAGCCTTTTGTCTGCTTACCCCAAAGCGGAAGCGCTGGATGTCGTAACCCACAATACACCCATAGGCACGTTTATTATGCAATACGATGAAACTGACTGGCAATTTCTAAAACGGATGGCTTCCCACTTCTATTCTCCGCTCATTCCTGCGGTGGGTTATGGAGTGCCCAAGTTTTATGTTGGCCTGCCCATGGGTCTGAGCAAAGGAGAAATCACAGCGGCCCAATATAAGATGTCCAAACGGATTGCGGATTTCCAGACCGCCTCGGACAATCATATTCCCGGCGTGCGGGATGAGGATTTTATCCAGTATGAGGTGAAGACGGAAGCTTTGCTGGAACCCGGCTATGAAGTTACCTTTAAGGGTCATCACCTGCTGGTGGCCGAAGTGTTGATGGAAATGAAGGACAGTGTATTGACGCATACGTGCAAGCTGTCCCCGCGAAGCGGAATACGTCCCATTAAAGAGTATAACCGCTCGATCATCGGGGCTTCCATTCAAGGCAAGGTACTCAGCGTTCACCGGGATAAAATCCGCGCCAAGCTGGACATGGACGATCAGCAGGACCCGAACACCGACTATTGGTTCCCCTACTCTACTATCTATGCGTCTGCAGATAACACGGGCTGGTACTGCATGCCAGAGGAAAACGACAGTATCCGCATCTATTTCCCCAGCTACAAGGAGGAAGAAGGCTACGCCATCAGCTCAGTCAAAAGGGAACCGCAGCATTCGTCAGGAGAATCGGCTCCGACTTCTGGACATCGAACAACAATCTCAGCGCATCCGACTGCATCTGCTTCGACTGACGGATCAAACTCTTCTTCATCTCTGCCGGCAGCAGCTCCTGCGCCAGATCGAATGGCTGACCCTGCCATTAAGACGCTGCGGACCAAATATGGTAAGGAAATTATGCTGGCTCCGGATAAAATCGTGATTTCCGCTAGTGATATGTCCATTACGATCAGCGACCAAAGTGGAATTGATATTGTAAGTGGAAAAAATATCAATATCAGCGCAACCTCCCAGCTCTCGATGTCATCAGGCACTCTTCAGCTGTCTGCCGGGAAAATCGAGCTTTCCGGCAATGGCAACAGCATTACGCTGGATAAAACGACAACCTTCTCCGGGACTGAAATCAAAATGAACTAATTGGAGGAGGGATCAGCCATATGGATAAACAACAAGCGCTTCAGCATTTTTACGAGCATCATTACATGCCCTTGCTGGAAATACAAATGGAGACATTGGAGGCAGAGTTTCACCATGGCAAGGCTCAATTTATTTCGAATTTTACGGCATCCTTTCAGAAGCTATGCTCTCATATTCTGAGGATGCAGCAGCAAGGGGAAACAGAACCCATTGCCTATATACACTATTCTTTTTTGCGAACTCAGATCCTGGAGCAATCCTGCTTGTACATGGTTGAGGCTTATTCTGGCAAATGGTATGAAGATCAAGCCGACTGTCGGTTATCCTATGACGCCTCCTGGGTCTATACCCATTTTACGACCATGCTGGAAGCCCTTGAACAAGATCGGAAGAAATACATGGGTGTACTCCATGCGGCCGATATCGAACGACTGATGCTGAAAGCCACACCCTTTTTCCACCAATTTGTGAGTTCCATCATTCACTTGGCGATTACAGAAGCCGTGCAGCTCCCAGAGTACAAGGCCATTCATAAGGCGAAACGTTTGTTCATTCGTACTGGCGAATATAAGGATATCAGCGAATGTGTATATGTTGAGGATCAAGAAATGCCCAATACGGACGAAGTAAGAGAACTACTGATGCAGACGAATGAAGAGCCATATATCTATGAAAATTTAAGAAATCTTTTTCTTCCTCATCTGCGCGTCGTTGAAAAAGACCTGAGATATAACGATTTCAGCCAAAGTGATTTGCGGGGAAGCCAATTTCTTTCCTGCGTATTGATGGGAAGCCAGTGGCAAGAAGCACATATCGAAGGGGGCAGCTTTCGCGGCTCTCTGCTCAGCGATGCCGATTTTAGGTACAGTCATTTGCAGGGAGCCGATTTCAGAGAAGCCAGCGGACAAGCTTATCGGGAACAAGGTCACCGTGTACCCGGCCTGTGTGGCATACGCTTTGACTTCGCCAATCTGGACGAGGCGGATTTCACGGATGTGCATGGTTTTGAGTACGTCTCCTTTGAGGGAGCCTCAATGTACGGAACCAAAGTCCCGCGAAAATACCAACAGCTATGGAATCTCAGTGATGAACAGCGTAAGTCCATCGTGTGGACGGAGTAAGGAGGAATGTGCATGCGCCATTATTATGTGCTGCTCGATGACAGCCGTATTTCCCGTAACATTGCACCTGTGAATACCGACCTTTTAAAAACACCATTTGTTCGCATGGTCCCGGCTCAGGTTTTGGATGTTCATGCGAAGGCAGAGGCCGAGTATACGGATTGGCTGCCTTTTTCAGCCTCACAACTACTGCTTTCCGATCCCATGAAACGGATTTTAGAGCTCTACAATACACAAGCACGTTTTAAACAGTTGTATATCGTGAACCGGGAACAAAGCCGTCAGGAGCTATATTGGATTCCGCATGTCCCTGATATAGACGTAATTTCGGGGCATACCGAGTTTTATCCGCACGATCAAACCCTGAAACACCTTGTGCTGGATAGTCAAAAGGTCAGAGGACACCATTTTTTTCGGCTATCCAACGTAAGGGAACCTTATTACATTGTTAGCCTGGATGCTGCCGAAAGCTTGCTTCGCCGTGGTTTGAGCGGCTTCCGGTTGCAAAAGGTAGAACTTTCCTAAGGAGGCTGGGCATTGACAGAGTATTGGGATGAATTTTTTTTGAAGCTGCATAATCAACAAGCCTTGAAAGAGCAGCTAGACGCGGCTGAGAGTGATGAGGACTGGATGATGATATCCATTGAAGAAGCGATAGAGAAAATTCCTACAGGCTGTTTGACACTGCCAGATGAAAAGGAAATACAATTCCAAACCCTTCATCTCTACGACCATCAGCTTACGATGTCCCTGCCGAGTTCTTGGATTCCAGAACCTCGGGCTGAGCAGACGAAAGATCAACGGGGAAGCTACGTCGTTCAGGACAAGCCTAACGGAATCCTGTTTGGTCTTCACCAAAGCAAGCACGAACTGGAGCCTGCGCAAGTGGAAATCTATCAACAACAGATGATAGAGCAAATGAGTCGTGTTCAACCGAGTATGAAGCTGGTAGATGAAAAAGCTCTTTCCATTCAGGACGCTATCATCGGCTGTTATGAATCTATTTTTCTAGTCTCCCCCTCTCCCTATTACCAGATTGCCTTTGTGCGTTCCTGGCGTGGCAAGGCTTTGATCGGGAGTTGTCAATTTAAATTGGAGGATGCTCCCCTATGGGTTCCCTTAACCTATGCCATGCTGTACACCGCGACATGGTCGGAGCATTCTTGATTGTATACCTTTATCTAAGGAGGAAATCACATGCTGCTGCCCATACTGCTCCGCGCGTTGGTACTTGGTGTACTTGGCGAAGAATATTCCTATGTGGTGAGAGGAGCCACTTTACAATGCAGTCAAGGTACAGACCCAGGGGTGCTGAATGCCATGTACAGCCATGGAATTTACATCAAGGATAAACCGGTCCTAAACGTTGCCGATGCCATACCCGGAGCGCATATCAGTAAGGAATACGCCTTTGGCTTATGTGAGCGGAAGTATGGTCTTCCCTGTAAACCCGAAATTGCTTTTGGGACCAAATGGACTCAGGGCAAAGAAAATGTGCTGATCGAGGGGGAACACGCCTTACTCAGCAAGTCCACTTTAATATGTTCTTGTCCAGGAGGCGGCGGCATCATCTCGATTCTGGATGACGGACAAGATAGTTAGTTTACGAAGCGAGGAGTCCAAGGTATGAACGTATCACCAACAGCTCTCTTAACCTATCAGCATCTGAACTTTGTCTGGCCCTACGGCGACGTGCGCTTAAATCAGATTGAAATGACCCACGAGCTTGGAGAACACGCCAAATTGTGGATTACAGGCCGCATTCAGCCCGATCAGGAAGAGGCAATAATCTCCAGGGCGAGCAGTACAGATGAAATTGAACTCTGGTATACAGACACCCGCGGTCAGCATCCCTTATTCCTGGGGCAGTTGTACAGTGTAGAAATCGAGCATCTTCATCAGGAAATACAAGTCACGATCCAGGTCATCTCCCATAGCTTCAAGCTGGATACCGAACTCAAGAACAGGTCCTTTCAGCAAGTGAACCAACAATACGTTGATATCATTGATGCGATGCTGGCCGATTATTCCGGCTCGGATAAGTTGGATGAAGCGTTTGGAAACCAAACGACGAACCAATTCATCATGCAGTATCAGGAGACGGACTGGAGCTTTCTACAACGTCTGGCTTCCCATGCCGGAGCTATGCTTCTGCCCAATATCACCGCTCACCGGATTCAAATCTGGATCGGGATTCCGGAAGCACGGCGCCAGATCGCTTTAGAGGATGCGCCGTTTCGGATGTGGCGGCGGATTTCATCCTATTTCAACCATGCGGCTAACGGAAGGACCCCTACCTCGGCCAGCGACTATACAGGGTATACCTTCGAATGGCCTGAAATCTTGCAGCCGGGCGATGAAATCAAGCGCTCTAACCTCACCTACGTCATTACTAAACGGACCGGCACGATGACAAGCGGCGTCATGACCTGGTTGTATGAATGCGCCTTGCCTCAAGGCGTGACCGTTGCCAAAACCTATAATCAGACCCTCATTGGAGCGGCGATTGAAGGCAAAATACTGGAAGTGAGCCGCAATCAGGTTCGGCTGCATTTGGATATGGATGACCAGCAGGACCCTACAGATGCCCAGTGGTTCCCCTACTCCGCCGAAGGCAATCAGGTGTGGTATCTTATGCCGGAAAAAGGCGCGCAGGTGAAGCTGTATTTTCCCACCGCGGACGAAGACGATGCCATGGTTATTCAATCGGTACGCACAACACCGTCACATGCTGCTGCTCTCCCTTCCCCTCCTTCCCACACGATCCAAGGAGCAGCGACGGAAACGCCTGCCAAACGGCACAACCGTAAAATGGCCGATCCCGGAGTCAAATCCTTTGCGAATCCGCAGGGTAAAGAAGTGTCCTTAGGGAACTCGGAGCTGAACATAAGCGCTCAGGAAGGTTCGCTGTACATATCTATGAATACCGGTCACGGCGTGACTCTTCAGAGCACACAGAATATGTTGATTCAAGCGACAGGCAGCCTGAGTCTCTCCGCCGGAAGCATCTTGCTCAAGGGGACCGACAGCTTGCATCTAAATACAACAACCGACGCGCTGGACCTTGAAGAAGGCGTGAACAACCTTAGCTCGGAAATTTTGCTTAAGGCCTCGATGCATCAGTACTATCCGGAGCCGCTCTTATCTGATTTTGAGAAGCAGGTGGCTGAAAAGGGAATCCAAGCGGTTATGGCAAGTATTGTTGTTGGTAATGTAGGTCAAACGCTGAAGGGAGAATGGGATGCATCTGTCGATTTTGTGAAAGGAGTCTGGAACTCGGCTGTCGATGCAGCAGACATCGGGGTCATGGTCATGACTCCCTTGGTTATGCCTGGTAACGTCACAGGCAAAGGTTTTCTGGAACGTAACGAGACAGTAGAAGGGATTAAGCAGGGGATTGAGAAAGGCGTTGAGAAAGGTGCTCGGTATGTCGAAATCATTAAGAACGCACCTGACGTAAAACAAGGATTTATCAACGTTGGAAATGAAGCTAAAAATGACGCTAATTATGTATGGGATAGCGTGACAGAGCCTTTCGCAAAAAAATGGGATAACTTCATCCCCAACCCGTTGACCGATACCAAACAGGAAAGTTACGATGCGGGATATGACAGTGTAAAAGCTGTAGAACGTGCAGTAGATATATTTACGGTTGCTAAGGGAGGAGCTAAACTCGCTAGGAATCTAGGAAAGCTGGGCAAAGAAGAAGCCTCTCTGTCTAAAGGACACAAGGATGTGGAGGAACAAAGCGGCGGAAAAAGCGGCCCCGCTGCATTACTCGGGGACACAGCGAAAGCAGACTCCGCTCTAGCCAAGGCCGGAGATGGAAAATTGAAAACCCATGCCATCAGCATCCCGAACAGTCCCGCATCCTTGGAACGCTTTCTACAAAGCATAGCCCAAAAGATGAACCTGGGGTTTGGCTCCTTTACTCCTGCAACAGCCGGTGGACATTGGTCTTTCCACGGTCAGGGTCCTGACCCTCATCCGACCTCCAAGGGTTCGGGTGATCTCTCACCGGAAAGACAAAAGCAAAAAAATGCGCTAGAATCAGGGGAGTATACGGGTAGAAGTTCTGGGGGAGCGGGTAATACTTACACACCTGTCGAATACCAAGGTAAAACAAAGGTCGATGGACAGACGAAAGATATAAGTAGGCGTGTTTATCAGAGGAGCGATATTGATTGGAATCAAGTTGACCCAGAAACTGGGCTAACTAACCTTGAATTAATGAAAAAAGGCAGACCGCCGTATTGGAAAGATGGTACTAAAGTAGAACTTCACCATACCATCCAATTAGAACCAGGACCAATGGTAGAATTACCTGCTAGTTTACACGATGAATATAGTAAAATATTACATGGGTTAGTTGAAAATGGTGGTAGTTTCAGGAATAATCCTGCATTAGAAAAACAGTACAACAATTTCAGATCAAAGTACTGGAGATGGAGAGCCAAGCAACTTGAAGGGAAAGAGTAAGATAATTTCTTTTTCAGGAGGGATAAAAATTGGAACTTGACGAACTGATAGCTTTTATTCATGAACACTCTGACGATACTGATTTTACTGGTGGAATCCCCGATGCGGACATCGAAAAAATCGAACGGGAACTAAAGGTTGAGTTTCCGCAAAGCTATAAATGGTTCTTGAACAACTATGGCTCGGGTGGCTTGTTCGGTGTAGATATACTAGGTTATGGGAAATCTTCAATTCCTTCTGTAGTTTCAAATACTGAAAGGCTTCGTAATCTCGGACTACCACCTGAATACATTGTCATTGAAAACTGTGAAGAATTCTTTTATTGCATTGATGCAGGGACTTTATTGGATGGTGATTGTCCAATTATATCATGGGATAGAGTGGCAGGATTCAGTGGGAAACGAGCAGATAACTTTTATGATTTCTTATCCAATAGACTCAGTGAAGCTAAAGAGAACTGGGATGAAGACTTTTAAGGGTGAATAGGTGGACTGCCCAGTGCCGAATGAACTCTACCTCATCATTACCAATGCAACCTTTATTCTACCTGTAAGAAGTTTTCGCGAATTATGATGTACGTACAAAAGCTACAAAAATGTACCCTATTTAACGTATAACGTTACATTGAACAGGTCGATTATGGTCAGATACCACCATAATCGACCTGTTTTTTGTTATCCTTATTACTTAAATAGGATATTTTTCAATTTTTATATTTACATATAAACCCAATTTTCTTAATGAATAATATTTTTTTAAGATAATTTAACAGCTCACTACACAAAAACAATAACTTGCCATCCCTCCCCATCAGAGTTAACATGCACACATTCCAACCACGGGAGGGGGAGTACAATATGTCAAATTGGCCGAATTGGTTTCTGGAAGCGTTACGCCAGCGATTAAAATTGACCTTAGATTATGTTCATTATAATTTTCCTTCAAAAAGATAGCATTATATAATGGGCGGAATATAATGCTACATAGAATCTAGACAGCAAAAAAGGAGATTCTTAGTTGTGCCAACATCAAGACGAACATTCACGCCGGAAGAAAAAGCACGAATTGTACTGGAGATTCTAAGAGAAGAAAAGTCCATTTCGCAGCTGGCTTCGGAAGAAGGAATCCATCCCAATGTGTTAAATCGCTGGAAGAATGAAGCGACTCAAAATCTGGCTCAGCTCTTTGTAGACGACCGGAAAGGGATCACGAAGATGAAAAAAGAATACGAGCAGCAGATCGAAGACCTCTACGCCGAAGTGGGTAAACTGACCACCCAATTGTCGTGGCTCAAAAAAAAATCTGGCCGATAATCTCAGCCGTGCCGAACGGTTGCTCCTCGTCGAGTATGGGAACGCTGAACTTTCCATTCAAACGCAGGCGGACTTGCTCAGCCTGAATCGTTCCAGCCTGTATTACAAGCCGGTCCCTCCCTCCCCGGAGGAAATTCGCCTCAAGCACCGGATTGACGAGCTTTACACCCGCCATTCGTTTATGGGTTACCGGACGATTGCGGCCATCATGAACCGGGAAGGGGATGCTATTCATCCCAACACCGTACGGCGGTATATGCGGGAAATGGGGATCATGGCGATCTTCCCCGGTCCTAACCTGAGTAAGCGAGACCTACAGCACCGGATCTACCCGTACCTGCTGCGTAAGCTGCCGATTACAGCGCCGGATCAGGTCTGGAGTGTCGATATTACCTATATCCGCATGAAACAGGGCTGGATGTATCTGTATGCCGTCATGGACTGGTATTCGCGCTTCATTGTGGACTGGCAACTGGATCAAAGTCTGGAAATTGACTTTGTCCTGGAAACCATGAAACGCGCCTTGGCCCGTCGTGTTCCGTCCATCGTGAACAGCGACCAGGGCAGCCACTTCACCAGTCCCAAGTACATTGATCTGCTCAAGGAAAAGGAGATTCGGATCAGCATGGACGGGAAGGGCCGAGCGACAGACAATATTGTCATTGAGCGCTTTTGGCGCAGCCTAAAGTACAACGAAATTTACATCAACGAGTATGGCAGTCCAAGAGAGACCCGGCAGGGTGTAGGAGGATATATCCATTTGCATAATCACTACCTGCCTCATCAGTCCCTGCAAAACCATACGCCGGCTGCTGTGTATAACCAGGAGGTCATGCTTTCATCCACATAGGAATAAGGTGAAGGGAACTTTGTTCCCCTCCCGCGCCTTCGCTTGGGCCTTGTCCTCCACCTACAACAGCTCTACTTTTCACTTTGCACTTTTTTTCACACCTTAAATATATTCAAATCTCTGTCTTGACATCTTGTAGCACCATAGAAAGTAGTTTCTTTACTTTTCACCGAAGCGCCAATTTTTTTTAATATGGCCAATCTTTCATCTTCATTTTTTTCATTCCAATTATATAAAGACGAGGCAGAATCTATATCAGATGTTGTAAACAAAATCAATCGTTTAACATCATTTAGTCTTTCAAACTCCTTCAGCCAATTTTTCAGCGTTTTCCAGAAATCAATATTCCGATCTATGAGTCTTGATTTATTTACGTGATGCTTTACTTCCATTTGAAAAGAATTATTTTAACTCTCTGTACTGGTTAACCCTAAACTGAATATTTTTTATTGTCCTCTATTTAAGTTTAATCACCTCGGAATTCTCTCTAATATACATTCGCTAATTAAGAATTACTTTTTCTATTAGCTGACTTAGCTCTTTTTTCTTATCTTCTATTTTCTTTTCAATCTCTCTCTGAGCATCTATTTGCTTTTCAATACTATTTACAATTTCGATTTGTATATCATGCTGAGGGATTGGTAATAAAAAATTTGATAGTTCACTTGAAGAAATCTTTACCATAGTTTGATTCTTACCTTTTGAAACGTATTTAAAATAAAGTCGCCCTATAAAAGAGTTAAATACCAGCGCCAAATACTTTTTATTTATCAATTTTTCGTTTAATTCTACCTTAATATATAAATCCGGGTAAATAATATCCTGGTTTACTTCAGATTCAACTATACTTGCGAGAGCAACTAAATCAACAGTATTTCCTCTACTTACAAAAAAATCCCCTTGACGAATAAAGAAACTGTCAATATTTTTTTTTGTCTCTATCGTTGATTTTGTTGGGTCAATATTCAATCTACCCTCAAAACTAAAATGTTCTTGACCTAGTACTGGAATACCTTCCCCACCTTCAATTGATTCAGGACTCCATCCATTATTCGTATTTATGATATAGTTCCCAAGCAAATCAATACAATTAATGTTTTTATAAAGATTTCTTTGTATATTCTGCATTTTATTCCATCTAAAACTAACACGTAGGTTATCATTATTAATACAAATGTTGCTTAGATTCACATTTAATTTTTTACCACTATCTATTGATAACTGTTCCTCAGTGTTAAGATTAAACTTTGTTGAAAAAACTTTATTTATCACTTCGTATTTGCTGCACTTAGTAGATTTTAATTGGTTTATAGAATACTCTAAAGATTCAATGAACTTCAATAATTTATCTTGAAGATTTGGATTTAAATCAGGTAGCACAATTTTTGTTAGATGGTCTGTGTTCAATCCTGGTTGACCCTTCTTACGGTATGCGAGATCCTTTATTTGAAGCTGGACAAATTGACTTCTGATTAGATGAAAAAGTATTTTTTGATTTAGTCGTCCATTCCCCCTAAAGATATAAACATGTTCGTTAACCATTACCTCTTTTACTGGAAATACATCGGTAACAAAACAAGACTTCCCTGTTAAAGCTCCATCTTTACAGATCAAGATATCCCTAGTTAATACTTTTCCTTTATCTGAATTTTCATAAAAATGAAGTGGAACCAAAGGCATCCTCGATAAATCAACACTCCCATCGATACCAATTTGCTCACCACCCAGACTCAGTGCACAGTCTTCGTCCTCTAGATAAACTATACCTCCTTCAGGTCTACTACCTGATTCAAAAGACTCAAGGCAATCCATCAACTTAACTAGTGGGTGCTTTGTTACAGGTAATTCCTCTGTGTAACAAAGACGTAAGCTGTCACTGTTCGCTAACGAAAATAAGTTTACTATTGCTTTCTTCACTTCCAAACTACCTCCTGCCTTATGGCATCTAAGATAGTTTGAACAGTAGTTTTTCGAAGTAATATGTCATCACTTCTATAACGAGAAAGCAAACCATTTTTGAATTGACTTATTAATTCCATATCTGTCCGTTCTTCATATTCTTCTTTCAATAAATCATTAGCATAAAAAGTAGTTAGTATATTTTCAACTTCTTCTTTTTCAGCTGCAATAGTTTCTAATAGTGAATTTAATGCATTTACAGCTTCCGTCAGTTTATCAGTTTTCTTCTGAGTGACTACATTTTGTTTTTCCCTATCTTCTAAGTCCTTCTTTTCAGCTTCTAATTGTTCCAAATTTCCCGTTAAATCATTAATTTCTCCAACATAACTATTTATCACATCACTATATTTAAGCTCATTAGGTGCATACTCAAGATCATATAGATCATTGGGCATTAGTGATTCGCCCCTTTTTGTTCGTTTGTATCCAATATTTTCAGCTTCAGCCATAAATATAGTGTAGTTTAATTCTTTTGATACCTCTCCAAATACCCACCAAGCATTATAAAATCCAAAAACATTAGTTTCTTTTTCGTACTTAGATAAATTTATAATTTCCATTTTGAATTTAGTCAGAAGCTCTTTAATACTAAGTTCCTCATCTTCTTTTGAAATGTAGTCTTTCAAAAAACGTTTGATATTTTTAGTGATATTTCCTATATTACCTTCCTCAATGTCGGTTATAACATCTTTAGCCCACTTTTTATTGAGTTCTTTACCTTCAACAAAGTACGAATTGTAGTCATTAATTCTTGTTAGCAATAAACTCCATTCTTTTCCGTACTTTTCCCAGAGTTCATTCCATTTTTCAACTTCTTTCTTATTTTTTTTCTGTGCAAAAAGCAGGCTTGTTTTTGTAGAAGTAAAAGGTTCAAAAGTTGAATTTGGCAAACTAATCACAGCTTTGATATTGAAATATTTGAATAAGAAAAGTCGAATATATTTGTTTTCAGTTGTATCAAATATACTTTCTGGTAAAACTACCCCCAAACGTCCACCTTCTTTAAGAAGCTGATAGTATCGTTCAATAAAAAGGTTTTCAGAGTTTTTCTTGTTACCAAAAAGGAAAGTATTCTTTATTTGTCTTTGAGTTTGCGTGTCCAAATCAACACTAAATGGTGGGTTACTTACAACAACATCAAATTTACCATTTACATCTTTATCGTTGTAAATAGATTCTGCATACGCTGTTTCCAAATAGTTTGGTGAAGTTTCTTTAATGTAATTTCGGAAAGGTAACAACCCATCCTTCACAAAAATATTTGTAGAACCGTCCCCGTGTAAGATCATATTCACTTTGGATGCGGTTCCTAAATCGAAATTGATCTCAGAACCATATAAATATTCCCTCGCCCATTTATTCTCGTTATTGTCAGGAGCAAACAGCTCTTCAAAGCGTTGTTTAATTTGACGGCTCGATTTCACTTTATTCTTTTGCTTGTATTTTATTTCTTTAGTGATAAGTTTCATAGCTTCTACCAAATATGTTCCGCTTCCAGCAGAAGGGTCAATGATTAATGGTAATTCTCTTGCATTATTTAACCTTTCAATTGCAAGGTTATCGAGTTGTAAAGCATAAAGTATGAATTTAACAATTGGAGTTGGTGTAAAAAACTGTCCTTTATTTTGTTTAAATCCATCTCTGGTAATACTTTCGAAAAAATCACCTAAAACATCTTTTCCATCTAGGGAACTTCGCCCTTCCAAAAAGGAAAATGACTCCAAAGACTGAACAGTATAAACCAGCTTATTTAATGGGAACTTGTTGCGATTAATAACGTTATCGTCATCAATCTTTTGTTGCTCTGATACATTAAGTTGTTGCTTTAAAGCTCTTTTATAAAGGGCATTTATACGTTCATAAATTTTATTTTGACTTTCAATGTTATTACCATATTGATATACCTGAAAATCATATTCTTTTGCATCTTCTTTCTCGTATTCATCTTGAATTTTAGCTAGAATAATATTTACAAGTGAATAAAATATTTCACTATCGTTAGTTCCTCCCCCACCCCATAGAACATTATGCAAGTTTTTTCCGAGAGCTGCAATTTCTTCACGATTTATTCTAACCCTCAAGTCGTTTTTTTCATCACCTTTAGTCAGTGGTTGCTTCTTAGGCTCTCCATAACCAGCAGTTAACTCCGTTCCTATAGATATAAAGCCGTCATTTTCCCAATCCACATAGGTCTTATATTTTTCAAAATCAATAATTATTGATCTATCTACAACTTCCTCATCTAGTAATTCGGTTGTGTAATAAACCAAATACTTCACCTTTGTCTTAAAATCACGTTCTTCTGCTTGAGCAAGTGCGAATAGTTGCCCTTCAATTTCCGATTTATCCTTCTCATACTTGTTTGGTGCTTTTACTTCAATAAAAAAGAAAGGGTTACCACTTTCATCTTTAACCAACACATCAACTCTTGGATTAATCTTGCTGTGCCCACCCTTTATTGTGTACTCTTTTTCAACTTCAAGATTTTCAGGTTTATAGTCAAGTTCGTTAACCAAACGATCAATTACAAATGCTCTTACAACTTCCTCATCGCCTGTCAGTATTCTAAGGTTCCTGTTATGTTTAATTTCTTCCGCATAGCTAACACTTTCTTTTTCTATATTTATGCTTGCTACACTATTTTTCTCTTTTTTGAGTTTATTTTCTACCATCAATTTCCAGTTTTCCATAAAAATTTAGTCCTTTCTGCAATCAATATTTAGGAATGATACAGTAGATTATTTAAGAATGCATTTCATATTCCAGCAATTTAGCTCTTAAAATTATTCTACAACCCAACAGGAAACCCCTTTATTCGACAGTTAATCATAATATAAAATCAAAAACAGAAGACGAGAACTCCTTTGATCAAGATTGAACTGTGACCCATAAGAGGGTCACTTTTTTCAAAGTGTCCTTCTTATGGGTCACAGTTAATGTTTTTGAAACCATTATTTATGATAACTAGGGATCCCGGAATGACCTCTTTTTTACTTTGTGCTCTTACTACAGCTGTTGTCCAGATATTGTGCAAGATATTCGCCAATTAGTCGGCCGACTGTATGCCTGGCTATTTAGATAATAGCCCCTGGGGGCACCCTTACCAGGTTTGGGTACGTCGCCTGTATAAACCACGTCGTTTAGTACTCGGTCGATAACTAGCATGGCCGATAAGGGCGCTGCGTAAGTGCTTCGTGCTGGTCTGCTGACCTATCGGACCTACCAGTTCGCCTTCCAGGTTCGCAGCTTCTAGCAGTACAAGCTGTACCGCGAAAGGGCTCCGCTTACCGTTCCGTCTTGCAACTCTATCTTAGCGTCCTGACCGCCTACTTGGCCTGCGACTGTATATCTCATTTCGAAGCACCTTGGATAACGGCCTGTATAAGTAAAGAGGTCTTTACAATTATATATGCAATTCTCTATACCGTCATATTGCTATCTCTAGGTAATAGATGTTACCTAGAGATAAATCTAGCGCCTTACGTTGGCTTGCTGTACTCTTATTAAAAAGGTGTTGTAGACAATGGATAACTACGAATTGTTCAAAAGAAACAACGGAATTGAAATAAGCAGGGAAGACTTCGAAGCTGGGGTATCGTACAAGAACGGTAAGATAGAAGGACACCCCGCTTTAATCATAGTTGTAGAAGAACTCATTGGGTCGGTTGTAGCGCCATATAACAAGAGAACCGTCGAAAGGCACCTTATCCAAAGCCATATTGCCGCCGCCAAAAAGACCGTAGAGTAGGATAAATAAACAAAATCCGTGTAGGACTGGATACACCCAGCTGCGCGGCTTTCTCTTGTTATAGCTTCAAATAAGTTGTCTGCTTTGAAGCTTCAACAAAAAAACCTTTATATCAAAGCTTATCAGTTCTCTGTTTCATTCCATACTAATAAAGCAACTGATTCCACATGCACCGTCCACGGAAACATATCCACCGGCTGCACCTCGACGGTCCGATACCCACCATCCTCCAACACCCGCAAATCCCTTGCCAGGGTGGACGGATTACAGGACACATACACCACCCGCTCGGGCTTCATTTCCAGGATCGTCTCCAGCAGGCGGGGATCGCAGCCTTTGCGTGGGGGATCGACGACGATGACATCGGCAGTGATGCCCTGCTCTTTCCAGTTTGGAATGACGTCTTCGGATGCGCCGACCTCGAACACTACATTGTTCATGTTGTTAAGCTTTGCGTTCGACCGCGCATCCTCGATGGCTTCGCGGACGATTTCGACACCGTATACCTTGTCCGCATGCTGCGCGAGGAACAGGGAAATCGTGCCGATGCCGCAGTAAGCGTCGATGACGGTTTCGCGGCCGGTCAGTCCGGCGTATTCGACCGTTTTGCCGTACAACACTTCGGTCTGCGCCGGGTTCACCTGGTAAAAAGACCGCGCCGAAATGGCGAACTGCACATCGCCGATATAATCATAGATGACGTCTCTGCCCCACAATACGCGGGTCTCGCCGCCAAAAATAACGTTCGTCCGCTGCGTATTGACGTTCTGGCAGATGCTCACGACATCCGGGAGTTCCTCCCGGATGCTGCCGATCCAGGCGTCAAAATGCGGGATATCCCGTCCGTTCGTCACCAGCACCAGCATCATCTCTCCGGTACGGAACGCCTTCTTGACGATGACATGCCGCAGCAGGCCGCGGCCGGTTTCTTCATTATATGCGGAGATGCCGAGCTCCTGGCCGATTCGCTTGACGGCCGATACGACGGCGTCGTTATGCTCATGCTGAATCAGACAGGTCTCCATGTCGATAATCCGGTGGCTGCCGCGCGCGTAAAAGCCGCCGACTAGTCCACCGTCGGTAACGCCGATCGGCACCTGCGCTTTATTGCGGTAGCGCCAGGGCTCGTCCATACCGAGCGTCGGCCGCACCACAATTCCGCCGCTCCGGAGGGGCTCGCCGGAGTTGGCGATCGCTTCATCGCCTTCCAGCGAATTCCCTCCCTGCGGCGCTCCCGCCTGAGCTTCACCATCACGCTCACCCGGCTCCCCGCTCGGCTCCCGTTCGCCCCGCGGCTCTCCGTTCGCTTCATCCCCCGCCACATCCAACTTCCCAATCCGCTCCAGGTTGTCCACTACAAGCTGCCGCTTCCACTTGAGCTGCGCAGCATAGTCCATATGCTGCAGCTGGCAGCCGCCGCATTGGTCATAGATCGGGCAGGGCGGCGCGATGCGGGAAGCGCTTGCCTCTACAAGCTCAAGCAGCTTGGCGTATCCGTACTGCTTCTTCGTCTTGAGCACCTTGGCCTGGACTTTCTCTCCGGGAAGCGCCCCCTGCACAAAAAGGGTATAGCCCTCTACCCGGCCTACCCCTTCGCCTTCATGCGTCATGCCGATGATATCCAGCACGACCTCATCGTTTTTATTTACAGGCAGCCCGGCGGCGACTCCCGCCGCCTTACTGTCCAGGCGGCCTTGACGGCGGCCGCTGCGGTTATTATTCATTCGCTTGGTTTCACTTCTTTCATGATCTTCATTATTCATGGTGTGTATCGCATTTCGCCTTCATACTGCTTACGAATTCTGCGCGAATATCCGCAAATGCTGTGGCAGGATACGAAAATGGCCCGGAAGGGTCCCGCCCAGCTCTCCGTCCAGATTGAGCTGGACATAACCGGGAGAGGTGACTTCCATTTCATTCGTACGGAAATACACAACTTTTTTATCCTGCAGATGCTCGCCGCGCAGCGCCAGGGTAACCAGGCGGATTAACTCGGCGAGGTTGCATTTTTTCAGGGCGATCACATCGAACAGCCCATCGTCAATCCGCGCATCAGGAGCGAGCTTCTCGAACCCTCCGACGGAATTCGTGTTGGCAATCAGGAACAGCATGAATTCGTCATGGATCAACTCCTGTCCGCTTGCGCGGATCACCAGCTCTGTCGGAGACAGGCTGGCCATTTTCTCGATTCCTTTTAAATAATAGGCGAGCTGCCCCATCATCGTCTTCAGCCTGCTGGGTACTTCGTATGTCAGCTCGGTCAGCGTGCCGCCGCCGGCAATATTGATAAAATAGCGGTCATTGGCTTTGCCAAGGTCAATAAGACGCGATTGCTGCTGAATAATCAGATCGCAGGATTCTTCCCAGTGCTTCGGAATACCCATAGCGCGCGCAAAATCATTTGTGGTTCCCAGCGGGAGCACCCCAAGAGGAGGAAGATTCGGCTTCTCCGCCATCCCGTTAACTACCTCATTCAGCGTACCGTCGCCGCCGGCCGCAATAATGAGATCGTATCCGCGATTCACCGCATCGGCCGCCGCCGCTGTCGCATCGCCTTCTCCCGTCGTCGCATGAGTGGTAGCCTCAATGCCGCCCTGGTCGAGACGGTCCAGAATATCGGCAAGCCTTCTCCTCATTTCTTCCCGTCCAGAAGTTGGATTATATATTAATCTCGCAGTTTTCATTACCGGAACTCCACCCGTTTCTTTATTGAACAACTTAACTGATTATACCCAATTCTGAAGGGCACAATCAATATATGTGGGTAATAGAGGAAAAAGCACATGAGGATTGCGGTTATACCCGCAGCACGATTTACGGATCAGGTACGGATTACCGGCCCGCTTCACTTTCTCCTGCGCGCAGCCTTTTCAGCATCTCCACCACTTGAGCCGCGATAAAGTGCGGCAGCAGCGGGTGTGGCAGCAGTGTTTTTCCGGTATATTTATAGATTAATCCTTGGAGCCTCCCCGGAATGACATTCTTGGTAAAGTAGCCTTCACTTAAAAAAATCGGCGCGACCAGCACCTCATGTCCCTGTTCCCGCCAGTACCGTACCTTATCGCCTACACTGTCCGGACTCAGCAGCGCATAATCCGCCGCCGCAATGCCGCTGACCCTGCGGACGCATTCCGCCAGCGACGACATTCCGCGCTCCCAGCGCTGCCGGAAGCCGGCATGCACACTCCCGTGGCCGACCAGCAGAATAGTCTCCCTGGCGGGATTAACCGACAGCTCCCGGATCTTATCCCAGACCATGACCGCGATATCCGGATCGTCGTCAACGGGGTCGCCATAGTGAACGCGGGCTGTTACTCTAAACGGCTGAAGATCGGTCTCTTTTTCCGGTTCATCCTTGGCTCCGAGCGCATAGGCTATCTCATCAACATGGGTGCTGCCCGACGAGACGAACAGCGGAATGACCAGAATATCTGTAACGCCCTGCCCTTCCAATGCATCGATCCCGTCCTGAATGGAACGCCCTTCCACCAGCTCCAAAAAAGAAACCGCCACGGGAAGATCTTCCCGCAGCGATAATTCACTTACCCCTTCATCGACGATAGCCACCCAGGACGTATCGCGCGAACCGTGACTGATGATGAGCACGCCCGGGTTCATCGGTGTCAGCGCCCCAAGCGTTCCAGCGTCAGCTTATAGCCGTCATTACCATAGTTAAGGCACCGTTTAACCCGCGAGATGGTCGCCGTGCTCGCACCGGTCTCCGCTTCAATCTGGTTATAAGTGCAGCCTTTGCCCAGCATACGCGCAACTTCAAGGCGCTGCGAAAGCGACTGAATCTCGTTCACCGTGCACAGGTCGTCAAAAAACACATAGCATTCTTCCATATTTTTTAAAGTTAAAATGGCCTCAAACAGTTGATCGATACTTTTATCGTTCAGCTTCTTCAGCTGCATAATATAATCATCCCCTAATGTGGCTTACTGCCTTTACTATATTGCACCAGAGCGCTTTTTTCAAGCATTAACGATTTCACGCTGTAAAGAATGAAAATCACGGACAACTGTCCACTCCATATGTACAAAACGTTAATATCTGCTGCTCCCTGTTCCGCTCTCCCATCTATCAGCACCATTCCTATCTTACTGCATCAGGGCATCAAAAACAAAGCCGGACAAGGATTATTCAAGATTTCCCCGGCTGTTGGGCGTCTGCCCTTTTCCGCTTTTATCCCTGTAACCCCGGGCATCCGTCCATACCTTATGTTCGCCCATGACATACAGTATAGCAAAAATAACCGACAAAGGAATGTGATATCATGCCTCAGCATTACTATAATCATTCCCATCGCAGCAGCCGCGCGCTGGCTGACCCGTTCAATTCGTCCCCCTACCCCGGCATCAATACTTACGTGCAGGTGCCGGGACCTGGAGGAGCAGGCGCACTCTCTTCTTTGGGAGCGGAAGCAGCCGAAACCGCGCTTGCGGCTCCGGCAGCAGCAGAGACGGCTGCTAAAAGCGGCGGACTGCTCGGAAACCTCGGCGGACTCGCCAACCTGGGGAATATGGAGCAGATCAAGGGCATTATCGACCGCATGGGGGGAATCGACGGGATCGTTAGTTCCGTAGGCAAAGTACAGAAGGTCATGCAGGGCTTTCAGCAGATGGCTCCAATGTTCAAGCTCGTTATGGGCAGCATAGGAAAAGGTAAAGGGGCGGGTGCGCTAGGCGCTGCGACCGGCCTGCTCGCGGCGGAAGAAGATTCCGCAGCCTACAAGCCTCGCCGGCGCAGCAAAAGAAGCGCCCCAAAGCGCCGCAGTTCAGGCTCTTCGGGGCGGCGGCGTTCCGGTTCGTCCTCAGGCAGACGGCGCCGCAAGTAAGCGGCGCCACCTTAAGCTCTGGCGGCAGGGATCGTTATTCTGACCGCAGCCGCCAGAACCCCATATGTAATTGAAGAGAAGGCGCTAATGAAGGAGTCGGCGGCGTCTTCGAAAGGGCACCAAGCGTTGCTTTTCTTACGAGCGCCTGTCCCCTACTACCCCGCTTACTTAAACCAGCCCCGTCTTTGAAACCACAGCACCATACTTCCCCCGAGCAGCAGCATGATGAGCAAGACAAGGGGGTATCCGTAGGCAAAGTTCAGTTCAGGCATTACATCGAAATTCATGCCGTAAATGCCGGCAATCAGCGTCAAGGGCATAAAGATGGTTGTGATTACCGTCAGCGTCTTCATAATCGAGTTCATCCGGTTGGAATTCAGCGATATGTAGCTGTCGCGCAGGTCCGCCGTCATTTCCCTGTCGGCCTCGATCATATCCGTCAGTTTGAGCAGGTGATCGTAAATATCGCCGAAATACCTGCGTTCTTCCGCATTGCTCTGGATGTGCTGGGAATTGAGAATCCGGTACATCAAATCGCGCATCGGCACAATCGTCCGGCGCAGCTTCAAGAGACGCCCGCGAACGTCGAATACTTGAGACATCAGATCCTCCACCGATTCGCTGCTCCCTCTGCTATCCAGCTCCGCCAGCTCGTCCTCAATCATATATAGGCTTGGAAAATAGTTGTCCACCAGCTTGTCCATCACCGTATAAGCCGCCAGGATCGGACCGCCGGACCAACCCTTCCGGCTGTGTATTTCCTTTACAACCCGATCCCAGGCTTCTTCCATCCCCGCCTGCTCTTGAAGATGATAGGTCACGAACAACGATTTGCCGACAAACAAATCCACCTCTTCCGCTTTCAGCGTCGTCTCATTCAGCGCATGCAGCACAAAAAAATGCACATCCTCGTAGTAATCAAGCTTCGGCCGCTGAAGCACATGCATACAATCCTCAATCGCCAGCGGATGAAAGTGAAAATAGGTATCCAGAAGCAGCGTCTCGTCCGAAGTCGGTTCCGAAAAATCCGCCCATATCCATTTGTAATCCTCCAAGTTGATTTCAAAGAGCGGCTTATCCATCAGCACTTCCCCCTGATGGGAAACCGCCAGTGTCCGTATCATAATCCTCCTGTCCTCCTTAAGGTGCCCTGCTTTCATCATTGTACAGCAGGAATAGCCCCTGCCCAAATTCGGGAGGGGATCTTAGCGCCCCAGTCCTTCCTGAAGCTCCAGAGCCATAACCTGCAAAAATTTGCGGATATTCACTTTGGCCTTGCCGGATTCCCGGCCCTGGTCAATTTCCTTCATCTTAGCGCGCACGTCTTCGAAATCGAAGTAAAGCGGCGCGTAGTATTCGAATTTGGGATGGCTGTAATCGGTCAGACCGATGGAGGCCAGATGCGTCAGCCCGGTCGCCAGCGCCCGCCGCAGCCGCTGCTCGATGGCCTTCGTTTCTTTGGCGATGTCGCTTGTGCCCTCTTTGTAACGGGCGGCCACTGACTCGTACAGTTCCTTAAGTGGAGGCAGCGTTCCCGCATCCTCCCGTTCCATCAGAATTTCCATGATCGCTGTAATATCGCGGCTGCCGCTCTCGCCGATCATGCCCATGTTCATCAGTATCGGCTGAACGGCATCCTTGACCGTGCGCCGGGCCGGAATAACAGGAGCCCCTCCAAACTGAAGCCCTTCCAGCTTCTCCAGACTCGATTTGATTTCGTCCAGATAGCGGCTCATGGCATAACGCTCGTTCACCCTGCGCAGCACGGTCTCCACCTCAATCCGGTTAATCGGCTTGCGGATGAAGAATTCGATGCCGCTCTCATACGCCCTTCCGACCATATCCTGATTCTCGATCTGCGAAATCATGACGAACTTGGACTTGCAGCCCTGCGCCTGCAGGGAGCGGATCGTCTCGATCCCGTCCTGGTCGGGCATGAGCAGATCCATCAGCACAATGTCGGGCGACTCTTCCAGAATAAGCCTGACGCCTTCCTGGCCGCCTTCGGCTGTCCCCGTCACTTCGCCAAGCCCGCTGTCCTCGATAATATGCTGCAGCATTCTTCTGGCGCTCCGGTCATCGTCAACAATACAGAAAGATAGCGGCATGCTCTACTCCTCCTTTCGCAGATTCTTCGTGGGAATGGCGATCTTGAACATAGCCCCGCCCGCATAGGGGGCGTTACTGACCGTAATCTTGCCCTCGAATAACCTGACGATATCCTGCACATGCGAAAGTCCGATTCCTGTCGCCGCCACGCCCTCATCATCGAATTTGGTTGTGAAACCCGGCTCGAACAGCAGCTCGCGGTCGCGGTCGTTCACACCGCCGCCGCTGTCGGTGACCGTGAACACGGTCATATCCTCTTTTTCATAGATGTTCAGATAAATGATTCCCGTATCCTTGATCGCCTCGACGGCATTAGCTGTAAGGTTATTGAGCAGCGTGAGCAGAGGGATGTAGCTTGCGGTGGCATAATCGGAGGTGGTCTGCTGAATGATCGTGATATTCTTGCCAAGCATGTCGGCATACTTCTGGTTGCTCTTCACGGTAAAACGCAGAAGGCCAGACAGCGGCATATCGCCGGTTACTTCGCGGTCCACCAGCTTCGTCAGACCCGCCAGAATCCGCTGCGAATCCTTCTTCACCTCATGAATCTGCTGCGTGATATGGAGCACCTGGCGGCTGTTAGCCAGCTCTCCGCCGTCTTTGAGACTGCGATACAAATCATAACTGTCCAGCGTAGCCTGTTCCAACGTGCCGATTGATTTTTGCAGATAGAACACTTCCCCGTACAGGCCCGATCCGAAACCGAGCATCTGCTCCATCCGGCGGTTCTGTTCCTTCTGCACCAGCCGAAGCTGACTGACGGATATGCTGCTGTACAGCCCGGTTGTAAAATAGGTCCTCAGCATGGCAATCGCCATCAGATACGTCCATTCATTCAGGCGGAACGAGGTCGTTCCCAGCACAAGCAGCCGGGTCAGCAGTTCCATCTCGTTGGAGAGCAGATCGATGACCGCCGCCACAGCCCCCAGCACCAGCGGATGAAAACCGTCCATCCGTTCTTTGATTACACGCATCAGCACGGCAAAAACTATGTAATACACCATCGCGGAGCAATGTCTGGTCACAATCTCAAGTATGGTAAAATCCGTTCCCGCCAGATCGAGGCCTGTCCGGAACAGCAGCACGGATACGCCCGTAACCACGCCGGTGAGTATAAACGGAAGATGCCGAAACAAAAGCAAAAACAGCAGAAATGCACTGCTGCCTAAGCCGATTCTGAAGATGTCGCCAGCGTAGGGATTGATCTTGAACTCCCCGGCAATCGCCGTTACGACCGCGACCAGCAGAATCTGAATATATGGATGTCGGTTAAGCGGCTGCCCCATTAGCCAATACTCCCGCGTGCTAGTATTAGCCATTATAGTACCATAAACCGCTGTGAATTCCTATAAAATACTACGAAAAACGACTTCATCATGACGTTAGGCATTCTTCGTCTCCAGGCGTTTGGACAGCCGGGACAGCAGGTAGTTGACTGTAAAATAGATCAGCGCTACGAGCAGCAGCGTCGGAATCGTATAGTTATAGCCGTGTCCGATAATGATTCCGGCGTTATGCATCAGTTCGGGCAGAGAAATTATCACCGCCAGCGACGTATCCTTCAGCAGCGAGATAAACTGGCTCACTAACGGCGGAACCATCCGCCGGAGACCTTGGGGAAGCACGATATGCCACAGCGTCTGCATTCCCGTAAGTCCCGATGAGCGTCCCGCCTCAATCTGCCCTTTGTCAACCGAGGACAGTCCGCCGCGCACAATCTCCGAAATCATGGCCCCCTCAAAAATCGTCAGCGCCGCAACCGCCGCCGTGATCAGACCAAGCTTGATACCGACCTCCGGCAGCGCAAAGCGCATGAAGAAGATGATGAGCAGCAGCGGCAAATTGCGGAACAGTTCTACAAACACGAAGGTGATCTGTGACAACACCGGAATGTTCGTGTAGCGGATCACACCAAGGATGCAACCAAGCAGGAAGCTGAGAGCAATCGCCGAAAAAGCGACAATCAGTGTGACATACAGACCATCCAACAAGAACTTGAGATTATCCGCCGAATAAGCGCCGACAAAATCCATCGTTAATCCTCCTTTCAATCCCGCAAAGTACTCGGAATTCGCTTCGGAGCGTCCTCCTCACTTTGTGGGGATCGTCTTCTTTTCCGGGGTCCCCGCAAAGTACTCGGAATTCGCTTCGGAGCGTTATCATCACTTTGTGGGGTTTTTCAGTATTTGCGCTGTAGCCGGCGTTCCCACACCCGCATGCCGTAGCTGAGCGGCAGAGTCAGCACCAGATAGAACAGCGCTACGAATACATAAGTATCGAACGTACGGAACGTATCGGTGTTGACGATATCCGCAAAATACATCAGATCAAGACCGGCCACGACCGTCAGCACCGACGAGTTCTTGATCAGATTGATGAACTGGTTGCCAAGCGGCGGAATAACCAGCTTGATTGCCTGCGGCAGCACGACATGGAACATCGTCTGAACATAGGTCAGGCCCGATGAGCGCGCCGCTTCGGTCTGTCCTTTTGGAACGGCCGCAATGCCCGCCCGGATGGCTTCGGCAATAAAGGCCGATGTGTATACCGTCAAGCCGATAGTGCCGGCCGTAAATCCATCCAGAGACGAGCCGAATGCCGATGGGCCGTAGTAAAAAATATATACGACGAGCAGCAGCGGGATATTGCGGATAAACTCGGTGTATCCCGTCCCGAACCATCTCAGCGCTCTTACAGTAGAAATACGGAATACCGCGATTAGGGTACCCAGCAGAAAGCTCCCTGCCAGCGCCAGCAAGCTGGAAAGAATCGTACCGCGGAATCCTTCCATATAAGTGCCGAAATAGTCCGTCAAAATGGAAAACTGCATCTTGATCACCTGCCTTTTATTCTCTAATAGCGATTGGCATAATCATGCACTTCTAACTCTCTATATTTATTTTGTCCCCTGTGCTCTCTTCATGGTCGTCCTCTGACAAGCACGAAAGGATGGCCAGCGGAAATCGCCCGTCCCATCCTTTCGCTGATGCCGACTTTTAGCCGATTTTTCTTTATTCCCCTCTTTGTGCATCCCCATGCACATTAAGCAATGAACCTGCCGCTTATTTAAACTTACTTGGCCGGCGCTTTGCCGATCCATTTTTCATAGATTTTGTCGTACTCGCCGCTCGATTTCAGCTCGGCCAGCGTATCGTTGATCGCTTTTACCACTGCGCTGTTACCTTTTTGTACGGCAATGCCGTAAGGCTCATCGGTGAACGGTTCGCCTACCACTTCATAGTTCGGGTCCTGAGCTGCCATACCGTACAGAATCGCGTCGTCCGTTGTCAGCGCGTCGCCCTTGCCGGTTTTCAGTGCAGTGAAAGCATCCTGGTAGTTGTCGAATTCGAGCACGGTTACGCCCGGAACTTTTTCTTTGATATTTTTAACCGAAGTGGAGCCTTTGGAGCCGAGCACTGTGGAGTCTTTCGTAATGTCCGCGATGCCTTTAACCGGGCTTCCTTTCTTAACGAGCAGCGATTGTCCGGCTTGGAAGTAGACGTCGGAGAAATCGACTTCTTTCTTGCGCTCTTCCGTAATCGTCATCGTCGCTACGACCATATCGATTTCGCCGTTGTTCAGCATCGGAATCCGCGTCTTGGAGGTTACTTCCTTCAGCTCGATCGCATTTTCGTCGCCAAGGATATGCTTCGCGATCGCTTTGGAAATATCGATGTCAAAGCCTTCAACCTGGCCGCTCGCAGGGTCCTTCAGACCGAACAGCTTCGTGTCGAATTTTACGCCGACCAGCAGCTTGCCGCGCTCTTTGATCGTCGCAATTCCGTCCGATCCGCTCTCTCCCTTAGCGGCGTTGCCTCCACCCTCATTGTTGCTGCCGCATCCTGCCAGAATGAGCAGCATGGCGATCATCAATACGCTTAACAGCTTCCAATTCTTTTTCATATTTGCTTCTCCCCAATTCTTATATATTTTTTAGTGGCTTAATACCCTGCTGAGAAAAGTTCGTGTGCGCTCCTCGCGCGGATTTGCGAAGAATTGCTCCGGAGCGGCTTCCTCCACGATCTGCCCCTGGTCCATGAAGATTACGCGATCCGCCACCTCGCGGGCAAAGCCCATCTCGTGGGTAACGACGACCATCGTCATTCCTTCTTTGGCCAGTGTCCGCATAACGTCAAGCACCTCGCCGACCATTTCCGGGTCCAGCGCCGACGTCGGTTCGTCGAACAGCATGATTTTGGGCTTCATCGCAAGTCCTCTGGCGATCGCCACACGCTGCTGCTGCCCGCCGGAGAGCTGACTCGGATAGGCCTGCGCCTTGCCGGCGATGCCGACCTTCTCCAGATAATACATCGCCGTCTGTTCGGCCTCCGCCTTCGATACTCCCAGCACCTTGACAGGCGCCAGCGTGATGTTATCGATCACTTTTTTATGCGGATACAGGTTGAAATGCTGAAACACCATGCCGATATCCCGCCGGACTTTGTTGATATCCGTCTTCTTGTCATTAATGGCGACGCCGTTTACGGCAAGCTGCCCGCTCGTGATCGTCTCCAGACGATTGATGCAGCGTAGCATCGTACTCTTGCCCGAGCCGGACGGACCGACCACAACGACCACTTCCCCCTCCTCAACATGCAGATTGATGCTCTTGAGTACATGGAAATGTCCGTAATGTTTATCTACCTGCTGAAAATCGATCAACGACTGTCCCCCCTCGCTCTATATTTGCCCTGACATTCTAAATCTTCTAAAAATGCTCTCCTGTCAGCTATGGTAACACTTGAGAACAACCTTACTTTAACCACTATACAAAACTACATTTTCCTACAAGGGTTTTCATATTAAAACCGCAATTTCCCTCGCGAATTGTGAGGTATTTTATTTTCTTTTCCCATTGATTAATGTTTTTTATCGTTTTGCTGTAACTTTTTGTGACATAAATCTCTTGCCTTCACTAATACTATTAAACAAAAAAACGCCTGCTGCGTTTCCCGTATCCCCTATTATGAAAAAAAAGAAGCCGAATCGACGTTGTCGATCCGGCCCCGCGCATTACCGCTTCAGAGCTAAAATAGAATTTTAAAAATAATGCCTGCCAGCGCAGCGCTGATCGGTATCGTAATAAACCAGGTGACGACAATCCGGCCCGCTACGCCCCATTTGACTGCGGAGAAGCGCTTCGCCGAGCCGACGCCGAGAATGGCTGACGTGATCGCATGGGTCGTACTCACCGGCAAATGCAGCAGCGTCGCCGAAAAAATAACGGAAGCTGCCGAAACGTCGGCGGCAAACCCGTTGATCGGTTCGATTTTGAATATTTTCGTACCCATCGTCTTGATAATCTTCCAGCCGCCGATTGAGGTGCCGAGCGCCATAGCGGTCGCGGCCGAAATTTTAACCCAAATCGGAACCTCCATCGTATCCAGATGGCCGGAGGTGACAAGCGCAAACGTAATGATCCCCATCGCTTTCTGCGCGTCATTCGTTCCGTGAGTGAACGACTGGAAAGCGGCCGTTATGATCTGCATCGTGCGGAAACCTTTGTTGACCGTATGCGGACTTTGCTTCGCAAATATCCATTTGAGTATGGTCATGACAATATAACCGATGACGAAAGCGATAATCGGAGAGAAAATAAGCCCTTCTACAATGTCTCTGAATCCGCTCCATTTGATATGATCCGAACCCGCCCCCACGTAGACCGCTCCGGCGAGCGCTCCGATCAGCGCATGGGATGAAGAAGAAGGAATCCCGAACCACCAGGTGATCAGGTTCCAGATAATCGCCGCCAGAAGCGTAGCAATAACGACTTCGATTCCGTTGTCCAGCTTCGTCGGATCGGCTATACTGTCGCCGATGGTCTTGGCTACGCCGGTAAACAGCATCGCTCCGATAAAGTTCATGCACGCGGCCATAATAATTGCCGTACGCGGTGACAGCGCCCGGGTCGATACGGAAGTCGCAATCGCATTCGCCGTATCGTGGAAGCCGTTGATGAAGTCAAAGCCGAGTGCGAGTATGATGACGATGCCTAGAACCAATAAAGATGATGTATCCATAGTTACTTGCCCCTTATGAGTTACGCATAATAATTGATTCAAGTATGTTGGCTACGTCTTCGCATTTGTCCGTCGTCGTCTCCAAACGCTCGTACAGCTCCTTGCGCTTAATCAGTTCAATCGGATCCTTGACCTGCGCGAACAATGCCTTAGTACAGTTGCGCAGCACTTCATCGCCCTGATTCTCCAGGTCGTTCAGCCGAATCGTATGTTCGCGGACAGCCAGAAGCTTCTTCTGCGACACCAGATGAACCGCCTTCTGAATCTCATAAGAAGACTGGCGGAGAATTTCGGCAAATTGGCCGATGTATTCGTCTGTCTGGGTCATGTTGTACATATAGAAACGGGTAGCGGAAGCCTCAAGTCCGTCGATGACATCGTCCATGCTTGTGATCAGCGCCATGATATCGTCGCGCTCCAGCGGGGTAATGAACGTCTTGTTCAGCTCTTTAATAACCGTGTGCGTATATGTATCACACAGGGATTCATATTTCTTCATTTCTCCGGCAAACACTTCCAGATCGCTCAAATCGGAAAGGTGCTGGGCGAAATAATCCGCAGCCTGGACGATCGCATCGGCCATATTTTCAAGCGTCTCGAAGAAAATGTCCTTTTTTCTCAGCCTCATTATTGTAAACTCCTTTGCATAATGTTCCTTGGAACGGCGGAAGCATCCAATTGTAATGACAGTATAAAATTAAATGACGACCTTTGTTATCTTAACATACCGCCTTGAAAGATAGAAAGTAAAAACAACCGAACTTTTTACAATGAAATCACAATTTGTCGAATGAGAAGAAAGAATCCGCCATCTTAGTAATTTATGTAATTATATGGACATTATATACTGTTCGCATCCGGTAACCAATTTATCGTCCTTTTGCCACGGCTTTACGAAGGCGTAACGGCTACATGGCTTGCAAAAGAGGGCGTGTTCGGCACAATCAAAAAATGGGTGACTCCCGGGTACAGCGCCGCCTCCTTACCGTCCTGGACGAACCTTATGATGTCGCCGGGTTTGCGGACCCATCTGCCTCGCGTGACCTCTCCCCGCTGGAACAGCATAGCTTCTCCTCCAAGCTCCAGGTTGACGGACAATCTGCCTGCCTCGTCAAGCACCTTGTGGTCTGCCCCCATGACGATTATGTTGGCTGCTTCGACCGGCTCGCCGCTGTCCTTGTCCAGATGCTGCTTACCATTAACCCATCTTGCATAGGTGCGCGAAGCGGAATCATACTTGTAATCGACTGTATAGCTTTGGAGCAAGAAGCGGACCTTGAACTCGCTCGCGGGTTCCCCGCCCGCCGGGACATCATCCGGATTGGTAAAAGAATATCCCTGCACTTCCACCGCCCCGCCGTATCCGAGCTTCTCCGCTCCGGCCCGAAGCTTATCTTCGCTTGTATATAAATTGTGGGGCGCTTTGCGGCTCTTATCCCGCCAGAAGTAGGCCCCGGCCCTTCCGATTTCGTCCATGTCCTCTTTATGCTGTCTCTGCAAAATGGCATAGGCCGCGGGACTTCCGCCCGCATGCACGGTAACACCGCCATAAGACTCGCCGATGTCGATCAGGTACGGACGAATGCTGCGGACCGGCCCGATTTTGGGGATGCCGGGTTGGCTCTGGTAAATCGCGATCAGCCGCGTAATCCCCCCTTCGGCCAGCACCTCGTATAGAAGATCGGCCTTAGTCAGTCCCGACTGGGGACGGGCGGCCGGCGCGTTGTTGATCATCACGGCAAGCGGCCGGGGAAGCAGCGTTTCCGTGACAGGGAGCCCGGTTAGTCCGGACACGGACACCGGGGACGGGGCGGGCGACGGCGCTGGAACGGGCGTCGCAAGCGCCGGGGCAGCCGAGGATAGCGGCGGTGCGCTGGAAACGGCGGGGGGTTCCGCAGGTTGCGGACCGCAGGCGGAAAGAGCAAGCGAGGACAGCAGTATTCCTGCCGCCAGCCTGGAACTGGAACGGATTGGCATCATAAGGGTAAACGTCCTCCTTAACGGTTCTTGAACTATCCTTCCATTTAAGCACAGCCGGACCTTTTTGTCTTGCCGCCAGCAAACAGGCACTGCCGTCATCCTCCCGCGATGCCTGAATGGCATCGTCTGCGGGCGGCACGGCAGTGCCTGTACAAGTGTGCGATATTTCCCTAATCAAGCAATGCCCGGGCGAACCGGTCCGGCCATTCCATTTTCGGGTGAAAATTGTAGGGGATTGCCTGTGTAAACAAAATCGCATTCGCATGGAGCGACTTGAACATAAGCGGCTTGCGCTCCAGATAAAGCAGCGGATCGACCGGATCGGAGAAGTTGATATACGACTCATAGGAGCCTTCGTATCCCCGAGGCCAAAAGCGCTTCAGCGGGTGCTCCGGCAGACGTCCGCCCGCCTTTACATGCTCGTACGTTTGCCGCATCCAATCCTGCATACTCATGTTCTTCATCGGAATGTCGATGTTTTCCCAGCCATTTAGCAGCGATCCGTGCTTCCCCCACTCGATTCGGACGAGAGGCCGTTCCCCATTCTCCCTGGCTTCCCGAACAGCATCCTCCGAGGAGATCACCGAGCTGTGGAAGAACGTCATGACCCGGGTGACCGTCTCCTTGTCAGGATCGTACTCCACCCATATCTCCTCATGGTCGCAGGGCTCGTAATCGTCCGGAAAGTCGAAGTCGTCCTCCCAGAACAGATGATAGCCAATGAGCGGCAGCGTCGGATGATGGACGGCTGCGATATCCTTCAGGGGAAAGCATTCCGTCTCGGTTGTGAGCAGCAACGGGCAATGTCGGCGGATCGCGGCGGCTTCCCGTTCCGTAAGCGCAAGCGGAGGGTCAAGCTCCAGCGCCCTCTGGTAAGCCTGTCCCGCCCGGCGGAGCTGCCCGTCCAGATGGTAGTACTCTCCCTGCCTTGCCGGGAATTCGGCGTCATCCGGAAATACGCTGCGCAGCAGATCGAGCACGGGGATAATGGCTGCGCATGTTTCCTCTACGGACACTTTTCCGTCCCGCATCGCTTCGGCCAATTTCACTCCAACCGTCTTCCATTCATGCGTATAGATTTCAATCATGGCCTGGCCGTCTCTTCTTTCACCATTGTACGGATGTAGAAGAACCCGAGCACCGAGCACAGCAGGAACGTAAAGAAGGAAATCGCCGCAGCCTGCTCGCGCTCCTGGAAGACGCTGAACACCTGCTCCATCGACACGCCGAGCATTTGGGGCGCATTCGGACCGACCAGAAACGGAGCGGTAAATGAACCGATGACACCCATGAACACGAAGGTAACCGCGACGAGAAATGTTTTGTAGGATAGCGGCAGGATGATACGGAAAAAGATGCGCAACCGGCTGGCTCCGATATCTTTGGCGCTCTCAATGACCGCGTTCGGGATTCCCGCCAGTGCCGAGCTGAGCAGCATCGTCGTAAACGGGATATTGAACCAGAGATTCGCAATGATAATGCCCTTTTGATCAAAAATAATGCGCGGAAGCGTTCCCCCGAACAACAGCAGCCAGCGGGACAGCCAGCCGTGGTTCCCCAGCAGGTTGATCAGGCCGTAGGTCGCGATCACCCCGGGAATAAAGATCGGAATCATATACGTTTTGCGGATTAAATCTACCAGCCTGCCGGTGCTGAAGCGCATGTATACCGCAAGTGCGTAGCTGACAGCGAGCACAATCACACAGGAAACAATCGTCACCTGAAGAGTAAACACGATATTCGCGCGCATCCCCTCATCCGTAAACAAATACACATAACGGCTGAGGTCGTACCCGCCGGTTTCGTTACGAAGACTTTCAAAAAAAGACAATATAATCGGAATGATTACGATCACAGACAACAAGAGAAAGGAGGGGATAACCAGACCAAGTCCGAATATCCCCATTTTCACTTCCTTCCTCATTGGGCCGCCACGTCGCTCTGCCAGCGTTTGTTGATCTCTTTGCTCAGTTCGCCGACATTGAAATTACGGAAGCCTTCCGACACGCCTTTAAACGAATCCTGAATGTCCTGCGGCATGTTCGTCAGCTGAATTCCCGGGAAGCCATGCATCGTCTTCACCATGACAGCCTGCGCTTCCGGCGACAGGACGAAGTCCAGGAATTTATAGACGGCTTCTTTCTTCTCGGACAGCTTCGGTACCATCAGATAAGTCGGTCCGCCGTTGAAGCCCGGTGTAATTTGCTGCATTTTGATCGTGGCCGGAAGCTGGCCTTTATCGAGCTGTTCAAGCACCATGTCCGACCAGGACGGAATCATGTCGACCTCTCCGCTCGTTAGCAGATCAAGCGTGCCTTGATTCTTTTTCGGATAAATGCCTTTGCCGTACAGGTAAGGTCCCAGTTCCTTCAGCGTCGCAAAGCCTTTGGCCCAGTCCTTCTCGATGGCCGGATCGTCGCTGTGAATCGCCTCTTCAGGCAAATCTTTATAGAGAGTCGTCGTTACGAAAGAGCTGCCGGAGCCGCCGGTGGACGGGTCGTTATAAGCAAAACGTTCAGGATTCTTCTTAATCCAGTCGAACACCTCGTCCAGCGTACGCGGAGGCTGTGTCACCTTCTCACTGTTATACGCGAGCACGACGGCGGACGAACGGTAAGGCACCGCCAGATTGGCGACATCCTGCATCGTTTTAGCATCGACTTTGGCGAGATTCGGTACGGAGCTTGTGCTCAGCGAATCCCAGACATCGTCTTTTTGACCTTGGGTGACAACGGGCAGACCATCTTCATAAAGGTCAATACCGCCAGAGCCCTTGCCCGCTTGCTTGGCGGCCAAAATACGGTCATAGGTCGGTTGAGCGCCGGTGCCGGAAGGAATATACACGAGTTTCACTTTGACGTCCGGATTTTTTTCTTCAAACATGGGCGTAAGCTGATCCCACAAGTTCTTTACGTTCTGGGAGCCTGTAAAATAAAACTGAATTTCGACCGGTGCGCTGGAAGAGGCGGAATTGCTTGCTGCCGGGGATGCGGAACCGCCTGCGGCGGCGGAGCCTGCTGAATTGTTATTCGCTGTACCGCAGCCAGCCAGAATCGAGAAAGACAACGCCAGAGCTGTCAGTACAGTAAAACGTTTTTTCATACGAAACATGTAAAATTTCCTCCTTGTTTGTCCCTACTTGTTCGGATAAGCAATCACTTTGGCAAAAGCGACGGTTACACGCTGACCCAACGAAAGTTCCTTCACGGTATCTCTCGGCTGAAACGCCCGAATCGGGCCGTACCCGTCAAGTTCAACCGATACCTCGGCATAATGGCCGAGCACCATCACTTGCTTGATTGTTCCATACAAGCCGTCTTTTTCTCCGGAATCCGGACCGATCATGACATCCTCCGGCCTGACGGCGACGACGATTGACCCCGCAAGACGCTTCGTATTCGGAAACACCAGACCTCCCACACGCAGCTTGTCCTCTTCCACCACCCCCTCCAAAAAGTTCATTTTGCCGATAAACTGGGCGACAAACAGCGTATCCGGCGAATCGTATATATCCTGTGGCGCCGCGATTTGCTCGATATTCCCCTGGTTCATCACGATGATCCGGTCCGACAAGGAAAGGGCTTCCTCCTGATCATGGGTGACGAACACCATGGTCAGGCCAGTCTCCGTCTGAATCTCGCGCAGCTCCTCCCTCATCTCGTGGCGAAGCTTGGCGTCAAGCGCGGAGAAAGGCTCGTCCAGCAGCAATACCTCCGGCTTCAGCAAAAGGGATCTGGCGACGGCGATTCGCTGCTGCTGTCCGCCAGACAGCTGGCTGGGGAACTTCTTCTCCACGCCTGGGAGCCGCACAAGCCGAAGCGCATCCTCGACGGCTTTCTTGATTTCTGCCTTCGGCGTCTTGCGAATCTTGAGCCCGAAGGCCAGATTGTCATAGATGGACATATGCGGCCACAGATTGTACCCTTGAAAGACCATCGAGGTCGGCCGTTTCTCCGGCGGAAGCTTAACCACGCTCCGGCTCGCGATCATAATCTCGCCCGAATCCGGCTCAAGAAAGCCGCCGATGCTTCGGAGCACCGTCGTTTTGCCGCAGCCGGAAGGGCCAAGCAGGGTGACCAATTCACCTTTTTTCACATCGAGCGAAATATCGGTTACGCCTTCTCCCGTCTTGTAACGTTTGGTCAAATTGCGAATCGAAAGCTGTACACTCATGAAATTCCTCCGTGATCCGGAAATGATCCGGTTAATGTCCCGGGACTACGTTATTTAACTTGGAAACCGCTGGCCATAATATCCGCGCTGACCAGACGCTGGGCGGCTAACAGCAGAATAATGGTCGGAGCAGTAAGAATGATTGAGAATACGGCGCCGGCGTTGCTCGGAAAATCAGCGATAATCGAGTACATCACGATCGGCATCGTCTTGAAATCGGGAATTCCGACCAGAAAAGTGCCCTGGGCCTCGTCCAAAGAGTTCAGAAAGGTGAAGATGGAAGCGACCAGAATACCCGGCATCGCCATCGGCAGCGTAATGCTGCGGAATACGCGGAACGGCGTTGCGCCCACATCCCTCGCCGATTCCTCCTGCGCCGTGTGAACATTGCGGAAGGCGGCCGTCGGAATCCAGGTCATAAACATCAGGACGTTGATCATATGAACCAGGACCACGCCGAGCAGCGTATTCATCAGCCCCAGTTTATAAAAGAGGACGGCAATCGAGACATACAGCCCCATTTTTGGAAAAGCGTGCGTAAGCAGAAAAGAGAATAGAAAGAAACGGCTCAGCGGAAATCGTATCCGGGCAAAGGCATAAGCGGCCGGGATGCAAATGACGATGGACAATACCGTGACTAACGCGGCGATCAGAAACGAAAGCCCAATGGATTTGGCGATATCCTCCTCCTTGAGCACGAAATGCCACCACTGCAAGGACCACTGACGGGGCAGCAGGTCGGGATAACTCCATTTGCTGCTGAAAGCAAGCACGGCAAGATTCAAGAGCGGGCCGACAAAGAACACGACAAAGGCGACAAGCAGCAGGAACTCGAATATTTTCCGAAAACCGATGGCTCTGAAATACCAACTCATGCGCCTGTAAAGCTCCTTTCCGGGATAAATGCCTCAACTATGAGACCGTTCCCACATCATTATTTTTATTTTAATATCTTAATATTTGAACAGTATTATCTGAGATTACATGAATCGTAAAAAGGATACTTTAGGTAGACTGGCGAATAATCAGTTCGCTCGCGTACTCGTTCAGCTTGGGGAGGCTGTCTTCTTTCCGGATTAACCGGTCCAGCATCCAAACCGCATCATGTCCCATTTTCTCCTTCTCTACCCTCACGGTTGTAAGCGAAGGGGAGTACATGGAGGCGAAATCGATATCGTCAAAGCCCATAACGGCGACTTGTTCAGGTACACGAACCGACCTCTCGGCCAGAAGCTTCATTGCTCCGAGAGCGAGCATGTCATTCGTTGCGAACAAAGACGTGAAAGCTCCCTGCATGAAAAGATCCCAATTCTCCAGCATGACCCGGTATCCCATATCAGAGCTGGATTCCGGCGAGGAAACTACGGACAGCCCTTCTTCGTTGCCCAGTCTTTCCATACTGCTGCAAAAGCCTTTCAGGCGTAAATTATGGCTTCTGTGCTCCTGCGGACCGGCGATAATGAAGATTTTGCGATGCCCGAGCTGGTACAGGTAAGACGCGGCCCGTTCCCCGCCTTCTTCGTCCTTGCTTACGATCTGAACGACTTCCGGATCGTCGGTCGATCCATTGACCATCAAATATGGAATATTAAATGATTTTACGTAATCGATGACATTTTGCCGAAGCCGGCTGATCAGAATTAATCCGTCCACCCTTTTTTCCAGCATAAAATCAGTGGAACGCAGCGACATCTCACGGTCCGTAGTCAGAAATACGGAATAACCTTTAGCCCCGGCCGCCATCAGGATGGCGTCAACAATTTTGCCGTACAGCGGATGGGACACGATTGGCTGCTGCTCACGAAAAATGATGACGCCGATATTGTACGTCCGCTGCGCTACCATCGCTCTCGCCACCGCGCTCGGCTTGTATTGAAGCGTTTCAATAACCTTCATCACGCGTTCACGCGCTTCTTGACTGGCGTAGCCGGAGCCCGAGATTACTCTGGACACTGTCGATTTAGAGACGCCTGCCAATGAGGCGATTTCTTTAATGTTATAGCCCACCGCTCAACTTCCTTCCGCCAACATTTCCTTTTTAATCCGAACGAGGTCGGCAACATTTCTTGTAGTGATGGAATGCACGCCCATACCCGCGTATAATCTCATTTCCTTTTCCTCGTCAACGGTCCAAATGTAGATTTGAAACCCGGATTCAGCCGCCTGCTCCAGCAGATACGGTTCGACTAAACGGTAAGGCACATTAATTCCGAAACAGCCGGCGCTTCCAGCATCTTGAAGTGTCTGCAGGACGGCTTCCGCATAGCTGCTGGCAAGAAACAGACTGGCATTCACATTGAGAAGCTTACGCAATCCAGGGCTGCTATGCTTGGCTTTACGGGCCCTGTCCGCCTCGCAGCCCGACAGAAATACGCGGCCCAGCATGTCGAGCTTCTTGGCCAATTCGGATACCGGCTCAATACATTCATCCGCCTTGAGGTCGAGATTCATCGTCTTGCCTGAATTCCGCACCAGATGCAGTGCCTGCTCCAGCTTAACGATCGGAATGGACAGACCTTCATTTAATTCCGAAATCGTCATTTGCGATAGCCTGCCCATAGACCCGTCCGCCAGGCGGACCGCATCATCATGGCTGAGGACGGGGATGCCGTCACGGGTAACCCGAATGTCGTCTTCAATAATATCCGCCCCGTTCGCAAGGCCCGTTTCGATCGAGAGCAGGGAGTTATCGGGCGTATTCATACATCCGGTATGCGCGGTAATAAGTGGAACTGCGTTCACTATTTTTCCTCCTTATTCATCGGCGAGGGCGAAATATATAGGATGAACTTGTAAAATGGCATCAGGGTAAGGAGTAACGAAGGGGAAGTTTGGAACTGTAGGAGCGACAGCGATCGCCTTTGTCTCCGGATTTCACCCGCTGATAGCGGTTTAATTAAGAAATCTGGGGACAACAGCGGCGGAAAGTCCAAACATTCCTCGTAATTACGACTGATATCTGATGGGAAAAATCTCAAGTTCAGCTTATATAGATGGCATTCGTAAAAGCGACCATCGTTCGCATGCCTTTTACAATTCCCCATAATTCGGCCCTCGCCCAGATCAATCCGTCTGCCGGGATGCTGAATCTGTGGATCTGGTCGGCCGATCGGGCGGCAAACTGTGCAAGAGTTCCCGAATTACCTGTAATTTTTAACGCAAAATCCTGAGCCGGCAGTTCCCACAGCGTCTGCCTAACGGAAAAGTCGATCTTCACATGGAGATTGATCAAGTCTGCTCCATTTTCCACAGGGACGGATTCGCCGATGCCGTACCATGTGCCGTCGGCCTCTGCCTCCATCGTTACCAGCGGACCGGTCGTTACCGCGGCCCGCCCCTGCGCAAGCGCCCGAACCGCTTGTTGCGAAATCGTTCCCGGCCCGTCATCCAGCCCCAGATAAGTGACCGAGACCGGATCATCCGTAGCCGTCTGTTCATGCCAATCCCGTCCGGACGTGGCCGCGATGCGGATGCCGGCGTTCAGCCGGTCCGTCCATAAGGCGAAGGCCCGCCGATTCTCTGGCTTGACGGGTGCGAACGTTCCCGACCACACTTCGATGTAATCAAGGTCATTCCAGTCCCTGATTTCATATTCCCAGAAACATCCGGTACAGACGGGACTTCCGATCCGAAAAGGATGCGCCATTCCGGCAAGCCCGCCCTGCCCATGCACCATGGAGATTCCTTCGTGAATGTCAGATTGTCCCGCTTTGCGCCAATCCACAAAATTTTGCAATCCAATCGTCACCATATGCCCATGGAAGGTCGTCCACTCCATGCCCGGAATAATGACGACGCCCGTTTCCTGCTGGACTTGCTCACAATCCCCAAGTCCCGACATCGTATTATGATCGGTAAGCGCGATGCAGTCGAAGCCCAGCTTCGCCGCACCTGCGGCCAGTTCCCGCAGAGACTGCCTGCCATCGCTGTGAAAGGTATGCGTATGCAGTTCGGAAGCTAGCCATCGCATGCGGTTTCCGCCCCTTCCGTCCATATGGACAACTCATAAGAACACCGCTCCGTTATGACAGAGTGAGCGCTGATTGTTACATTCCACTCTCCTAAAGCCAGCTTACCGGGCATCAGCCCTTCGGACGCTTCCTGTTCCGACAGGAACAGGCTTTGCTCCGCATCGTGCCTATGGCATGCTCCCCTATATCCGATAGGGTCGTCCATTGACAAGGTAAGGAGATTTTTGAGCGGTAAATACCGCCTCCAGCCTTCCCGGACCGGACTCTGATGCTCCGGGGCAACATAGGAATCGATGGATTTCATAATTAAACCCATCGCCTGCCCCTCGTCTTCCAGCAGCTTGGGCCAGTAGGTGAACCTGAGCCGGATAACTGCGGCAGGCTTGTCTAACTGAAATCCGTATGTGATATGGCGTTTGGAATCAGAAGGGGCAAGCTGTCCTGTGACGTTCAACAGCAGCATCCTATGCCTCCTCTCACTTAAGGGATTCTGGGATCGGTCCCACAAGCTTTACTTTACAGTCCGATTGTTTAGCGTAAATTAACTGGGGGTTCAAGCTTTGTAAAGCGCGGAAGTAAAAAATTCCAGCAAGGGGAGGCTCTAAAGTGCGCCTGCAAATGACCTTTAAAGGCCGCCATTTCAACTTAAAAAAAGGCTGACCTTTAAAGGTCAACCCTTCTGTCATCTATTAAATTATTCGAATTTCCAGCAGTTCAGGCTGAGCGTTCCGTATTGGTACGCCTGGAACATCCGCTGCGCCTTCGTCCCTTTGGCTGCCGTTCCCATCGCATAGAACAGCGGGACAAAATGCTCTTTCCCGTAGGAAGGAACGGCGTCGCGGGCATGAGGAGCCTGTTTGTCATAGGCGAACAGCGCCTCAAGCTCTCCGGCCTCCAGCTTCTCCGCAATCCAACTATCGAAGTCCACCGCCCATTCCGCCGGGTTGCCGCCGTCTTCGAGCATCCTTAAATTGTGGACCAGGCCCCCGCTGCCAATGAAGAGTATACCTTCATCCCTCAGCGGCGAGAGCATGCGTCCGATTGCATACTGCTCCGCCGGGGACCTAAGCGAATCGACGGACAGCGCCACGACCGGAATATCGGCATCCGGAAACATTCGCCGCAGAATAACCCAGACGCCATGATCGATACCCCGGCCCCGAGAAGGCTGATAGGAAAGGTTGCCTGCGGCGAACAGCTCGCCGATCCGGCGGCTGAGGCTGGCATCTCCGGGAGCCGGATAGGTAAGCCGGTACATCTCTTCAGGGAATCCGTAGAAATCATGCAGCGTCTCATGGCGTTCATCTACCGTAACCAGCTGCTCCGGGCTGTCCCAATGCGCCGAGAAGACGGCGATACCGCGCGGGCGCGGCAGTTCCCGGCCAAGCTTTTCCAGAAAAGCGGTGTAGTCATTATCCTCAATCGCAAGCAGAGGGGAGCCGTGTGCGATAAAAAATGCCGGAATTTTCATTGATGCAACCTCCAAACGCTTGGTTTTTGGTGTGCATCTATATTTTAACGTTTCCAGCCTGGTATTGCGAGTAAAGCAGTCCTCCTAGATCATCCAATTTTGCCATTCTTCCTGCACACGCTCCTGTTCGTTCATCCACTCTTTGGTCCGCTTCAGCAGCTGCTGCTGGGCCGGGCCCGAAGAGAAGGTATGATCGGCCTGAAAAATAATCTCCTTATCGCAGCGTCCGTCGGGGCGCGTCCAGAACAGCTTTTGATATAAAAAAGCGTAGTCTACCGGAATCACATCATCCGAGGTTCCATGAATCACGAGCACGTCGCCGCCAAATTTGCCCGCCTCCTGAAAGGGCTGAAAATCGGCCAGCGAGTTAAAATACACCGGTGTGAAGCTGTATCCGGCATGATCGGCAGAACCGGTCTGCACCGCCTGATCGTACGCCTCCCGTCCGACGATTTTCACGATATCATTAAAGGGATAGCCGACGGCCGCCCATAACACGAGATTCTTCACCCGGCGGTCTCTTACCGCTGTAAGCAGGGCAACGGCTCCCCCCAGACTGTGGCCGATCAGCGTTACCTGGGTGGGATCGACATCGGCGCAGCTCAGACCGTAATCAAGCACCGTCCGCGTCTGGGCGATCATCGATTCCACATCCTGAGCTCCGTAATTGCCGCTGCTCTCGCCGCAGCCGATATAGTCGAAACGGATGACCATGTATCCGTCGCCGGCCAGTTCGCGGGCGGCCTTGACGAACAGACGGTCCACGCCGATTCGGCTTCCGATAAACCCGTGGCAGATGACCACGAGCGGCACCCGGTTTTTGCAGCGGCCGGACTTCCCTTCCTTTCCCGGATAATGTATGCTGGCTGTCAGTTCCTCTCCTCTATGCCGGATGGTGATCGCCCGTTCCATGTCTGTACCTCCTGTCATTAATCGCTAATTCAAATATATTATTATTCCGATTAAATTACTATGATTTATATCTTTATAATATCCCTCCTCAATCATTTTGTCAATCATAACGCCGCTTTATCATCATAACGCCGCTTTACACCGGGGCATCGGCTGCGGATGAATTGGCGGAAAGTTTTACGGGATAAGCATGCTGTCGATCTCAAAAAGCTCCAACGTAAAGGGGCGAGGTCAAGCCGGTGATGGTTGTTCGTTCAGCGCCTTGCAAAACAGCTCAGATGCAGGTTTTTAAATCGAAAATGTCTGTTAGCAGGGAAGACCTGAAATTGTACAGGAATTTGACGGTGTGCCAGCTGAAACTGAGGTTGAACGGGTAAAAAACTGCATTTTGGTAGGCATGTTATACCGCAGGGCTTCTATAGCGATGAAAAGATGCACAATTTCAGGCTTTCTGCATCATTTGGCTCATCTCACCTCGTTGTAGTAACAAACTTTCTAAAAAAGAACAATGACCCGCCGAAGGTATGGTTATCCTGCCTGCAGGTCATTGAATTTGTCATATTGCAGCTATGCAGCCGCCGGTGAAGTTAACGCAGTTATTGAAAAGTTTCGCCCGTTTCCTCTCGATCTTCCAGGTCTTTCATCCATTCCTTAGGAGTTTCCGCGGCGCTGTCCGAAAGACTGAAGCCGTCCGAGCCGCCCCAGTCGCAAACCCCGCTGCCGGAAACGCGGGATGTGCCGCCTTCCGCTGAATATTCCGTTTCCCGTTCGTCTTTGCGTCCCATAGAGCGCTGCCCCTTTCTTTTTCAAAATAAAAGCCGGAAATTTCCTTACCGGAAATTACCTTATAAATATTTACCTTCGGGAAAAATATTATGCGGCGGCAGCGCCCGGACGCTTATCCTTGCACGGAACGGCCGGGCAAACGTATACTCTTCGTAGAGAATATCCGCTTGCGGTTACTGGAGGGCAATGCTTACAAGATGAATGTCAGGGACATGATCAAGGAAAACAACCGCCTCAGGGAAAAGATGACGCCGGGCAATCGCTCTTTCTTTGAGGATATGATATTAGCGCTACGGGCCAGCCGGGTGGACGCCGTGCGAACGGAGGAGCTGCTGTTAGAGGCAGCCGACAAGCTGCTGCGCGAGCAGGCCAAAGGCAGGACCGCCCAGCAAATCTTCGGCAGCGATCCGGAAGAATATTTCCGGGAAGCCATCGAGCGCGCGCCGGCCCGTCCCGAGCGCGGCAAGGCCCGCCACTACGCCATGATCTCGTGGACGGCGCTCATCCTGTTGTTCGGCATGCAGGGGATTGCCGGACTTATCACTATATGGAGCCAGGGGACGGCCGGACCGTTCGGCCGCATCAGCCTGTTCACAATGATCGCCGTAGGCCTGGGCTCCATTGCCGGCATCGAGCTGCTGATGAAATGGCTCTCGTCCCTGTCCGAGGACGATGTTCCCAGAATAGGCGGGTTCAACTTAAAAGCGCTGGGCGTATACATTGGCGCCGTAGTCGCCGTTGTGTTCGCCGGACTGTATTTCAGACAGCTGTTCCCGGTATTTACGCTGTCTCCCTGGCACTGTCTGCTGATCTTCGCCTGCGGACTTATCGGCCTAAAGTTTATCTTCTTTCGCAAATAATAGCCAGGGAGGTCCAATCCATGAACAAAACCGCCATTATCGCCGCAACGGCCGCGCTGCTCCTCGTCTTGCCGGCGCTGTGGACGCGTCCGGCTTCCGCGCAGAAGGCTGCCGCTGCCGGACGCGCATCGGCCTCATCAGCCAGTTCCAGCCACGCCGAGGCGGTCTATAGAGCCTATCTGCCGCTGTTGTCCTCTTCCGCCAAGCTGCCGCAGGCAATCGGCTATTTGAACGCCAATATTTACGCCGTCGGATCATACCGCGCCACGATTATGACGCTAAGGCTTGAAAATGTCCAAAAGGCGGCGCTGCCCGCATGGCAGGATAGATTCTATGCAGATGGATTTCAGCGCGAACTGACGGACCTTTACGAGCATGGAGATAGCCTCGCGAAGCTCGCGGACAAGACAGATAACGCAAATTTGCGCTTGCTGCTGCGGGGAGCTGCGGGGAACGGATACAAACTGGAGACGGCCGAAGGATCGTTCTTCCCGGTGATTGATTATGCCGCTTACCGAAAATACAAGATGTATGTAATGAGCGACATCCGCGACTATATTTCCATCATGGCCGTGGAATCGGACCTCCCCTCAAGCAAGGACAACGGCCTTACGATCGCTTGGGCGGAGGTTGCGTCCCGTGCGCTGGCCCAGGAATCCTTCATCGCTGCCTACCCGCGTTCGAACCGGATCGAGACGGTAAAATCGTTATACCGGATGTATGAAATCGACACGTTCTACGGTCTGAACAATACGCCGCTGTTCCATTACGACAACCTGGAGATGGATCTGGAAGCGAGCAAAGCCTATACCGCAGTTCTGGCCAAAAATAACGGCGATAGCCCGTACCTGGAGAAGCTGGACGGCTTCATGAAGCTGCTGAAAGAGCATGATTACAAGCTTACCGATGAAATCGAGGAATACCGCAAGCAGGCGGCGCCTCCAGACATCCCCGCCTCATCGCAGCCGCTCGCCGCTTCGAAGAGAGAACAATAAAAGGCTGGCGCAGGGTTAATGCCTGCGCCAGCCTTATTTATGCCGTCCGGGTCAGATCAGCATATTGAACAGATTCAAGTCCTTGTTCAGTTCGACATAGTCCAGGCCTTTAAGCTTCATCCGCTCAACGAGCGGTTCATAGGCATCCTTGGACAGCAGCTCGATACCGACAAGGGCCGGGCCGTCCTCCTTGTTGTTCTTCTTCGTATATTCGAACCGGGTAATATCGTCGTCAGGACCAAGCACCTCCGACACAAATTCGCGCAGCGCGCCCGCCCGCTGCGGAAAATTAATCATGAAGTAATACTTCAGCCCTTCATAAATCAGCGAGCGTTCTTTAATCTCCTGCATCCGGTCGATATCATTGTTGCCGCCGCTCACGATGCAGACGACCGTCTTGCCGCGAATCTGCTCGCGGTACAGGTCCAGTGCCGCGATCGGCAGCGAACCCGCCGGTTCCACCACGATAGCGTTCTCGTTGTACAGTTCCAATATAGCCGTACAGGCTTTGCCCTCCGGTACCTTAACGATGTCATCAAGCGTGCGGGCGCAAATATCGTAGGTAAGTCCGCCCACCCGCTTTACCGCTGCACCATCGACGAACTTGTCGATCTCCGAAAGCGTAACGACCTTGCCCAGCTTGAACGCTTCGCTCATGGAAGCCGCACCGAGCGGTTCCACGCCGATGACCTTGGTCGACGGGCTGACCGTCTTCACATAACTTCCCACGCCCGCCGCAAGCCCGCCGCCGCCGATAGTCACAAATACAAAATCGGCAGGATCGGCCAGGCTCTCCATAACCTCCATCGCAATCGTTCCGTTGCCTGCGATGATCTTCGGCTCGTCGAACGGATGAATGAGTGTCATTCCGTACTCAACGCAGGCCTGCATCGCTTCTTCGTAAGCGTCGTCGAACGTATCTCCCTTGAGCACTACCTCAACATAATCTCCGCCGAAACGCCGAACCTGCTTCACCTTCTGGCTGGGAGTGGTGCTTGGCATATAGACTTTGCCGTGAATCCCGAGCGCACGGCAGGAGAAAGCGACGCCCTGCGCATGATTGCCCGCGCTGGCGCAGACGATTCCCCGGTTTCTCTCCTCCTCAGAGAGACTGCGGATCATATTATAAGCTCCACGGATCTTAAAAGAGCGCACGACCTGAAGGTCCTCGCGCTTTAGATATACATTGCAATCGTATTTGGCCGACAGCACCTCGTCGCGCTGCAGCGGAGTCCGAACAATGACTTCCCGCAGCATATGATGCGCTCGCACGATGTCTTCCAAACCCACGATCCGGTTGTCGCTTTCTTTCATGAATTCTCCTCGCTTCACTGTCTTGATAGCGTTTCGTATCCGAAACTTGCCGTTTTTGAAATGAACAAAAAGCCGCTTCTTGTAACATACTCCCCCAGCGGCTTTTTTTCAAGCACTGCGGGTTGCAGCAACCGGCAAAACCGGCAAATTTTCGCCAAAATAGGGCTTCCCATCATGAACGTCCAGGGTTCGCTTCAGGTCATTTATGCCGTCAACAAAACGGCCCCTGCGATTAGTAATGAACCGTAGGGGCCGTGACTTATGACTAAGGCCTAAGCCGGCTTACGCCTTGAAACGGGACACCGTTTCCAGCAGCGCCGACGCGCTGGTCCGGATCTCTTCCATCTCCGTCACAATGCTGCCGGATTTCTCGATAATCTGCTCCGTTCTTTCAGCAATACTGCCCGCGCCTTCAGCGCCTTCATTCGTGGCAATGGCCGTTTCGCTGATGGCATGCAGCATACTCTGGATGGATGCGAGCAGTTCTTCCGTAGTCGCGCTGAAATCCGTCACCAGGTCTTCTACATACTTGGCGTCTTCGCTATACTGGGAGCCTGTCTTCTGCATAGCGTCGTAATCCTGCAGGACATGCTTATCCATAAATTGCAGGATATCCTCCGCTCCTTCAACGAGGCTGCCCACAGCCGTAACAACCAATCCGGTTACCTGCATAATTTCATTTACAGCGAGGCGCGAATTCTCCGCCAGCTTGCGGATTTCCTCGGCGACTACGGCAAATCCTCTACCCGCCTCGCCAGCCCGCGCCGCCTCGATCGAGGCGTTCAGGGACAGCAGATTCGTCTGCGAAGCAATCTCCATGATGGAAGTTGTCAGCACCTTGATCTGTTCAATCGACCGGGACTGCTCGATCGCGCTGCGAAGCTTCTCCTCGCTTTGGCCATAGATCTGTTCGGCAGCCCGCCGGGACTCGATGGCCGACTGCTTGAGCCGCTCGGCGCGCTCATTGATTTCCTTGGCCGACCCAGCGCCGCCCTGCGCCTTCAAGGCGATATTGTTGATCGCGCCTTCAATCTCCAGCGTGCTGGCGTTCATCTCTTCCATTGCGGCGGCGGTCTGCTGCATTCCCGCCGACAGCTCCTCGGTTGTGGCGGACACATCGGCAATGTTCTCGTCCAGAGCGAATACATTTTTCTCCGTATTTTCGACATGGTTCGAAATGCTGCGCGAGGTGCGCATGATTTCCCTAATCATGTTCTGCTGGGAGGAAATCATCTCATTGAAGCCTTTGGCCAAAATGCCGATTTCACCTTTAGCCTTGACGTTGGCGCGGACCGACAGGTCCCCGGCCATCGCGGTTCGGAAAGCTTCCGTCAGCACCGGAATCGGTCTCAGGATACTCGCAGCGACGAAATACAGCACTAAGCCTATGATGATGATCGCCGCTACGGTGGACAGGATGAAAATTAACTGGAAGGAGCGCAGGGCGCCCTCCGCAGCTTTTGCCGGAACGACGAGCGCTTCCGCCCATTGATTGTCGACGGCAGGCGCATAGGAGACGTAGCTGGACTGACCGTCAATATTTGCCTTGACGACACCTGAGTCCCACTTCAGCATTTTATCGCCGACCGTCTTCCATTCCTCACCGAGCTCGCCGATCTTCTTAAGCAAAATATAGTCGCTGTTCGGGTGGTAAATGAAAGTGCCGTCCTTATTGACCAGCAGCGCAAATCCGCTGCCCTTGTAGTTGAAGCCCTTCAGCGCCTGCGTAATTTGCTCCGTCGAAATGTCCGCACCCGCCACGCCGATCAGCTTGCCGCTGTCGTCCAGAATCGGAGCGCTGAGCGTAACAACCATTTTGCCGGAGTCGGCGTCAATATAAGGGTCGGTCACAGTAAGCCGGTTATTCTTAACCGCTGCGGCATACCAAGCGCGTTCCTTCATGTTGTAGTCGGCCGGGGGTTCGAACTCACCCTGGGTAATGATTTTGTTAACAGAATCCAGGCCGATATATACGTTCTGCAGATTTTTATTGTTGTCCTTGGTCAGATTAAGTGTGCGAATGAGTTCGCTGTATCCATCCGTCATCTTAATAGCATCCGGAGAGGATACGCTTGTAATGAAGTCCCTTACAAAAGCGTTTGCATCTAACTGCTCCACACTGCCGCCAGCCGGCATGAGCAGTTCGTTCACTTCCGAAGAAATCTGCCGTTTCTCATAATCGAGCGCCTGACGCAAATCATCGACGATAAGCTTCTTAGTATTACTGTAAATGACACCGGCCATGATGGAAAAAATAATAACAATGGACACGATGACAAACAGAAACAGCTTGCCCTTGATTCCCATATCCGAGAGGCGGTGCAGCAATTTCCCGGCAAAGCTCGTTAAACTTGTCTTTACTTCCGCACCTTCGCCCCCCTGTACGGTCTCCGCCTCGAATTCTTCATTAGGTGTCAACTTCTGTACCATGATGATCCCGCCTTCAATATGAATATACCTTTAATCATGCTATCGGATTTCAGCTTGGAGTTCTTTAGGGAATGTAAGGTTTCATGTCGTAAAAACAGATTTTTTTATTTATAGTGTCGAAATTTGACCGTTTTTGCAGCAAAAAAGCCCTTATTCCCCTGTTTTCGAGGAATAAAGGCTTTGACTTAAATCTTAGGCACACCCTACTGCTTAAGCATCCACTTCAGCAGTTCCGGCACACTCGCCCACAGCCGCGAGTGCATGATGACGTACTCGATCGCCTCATTGGCATCGCCCATGCCGATATAATCGGGCAGATTGTGCGGAAGCATTTTGGCGCCCAGCAGATAATCCGGCACATGCTTGTTCACGCCCTTGGCTACGCGATACAGCATTTTCAGGCGGGAGGTAACGCCATGCCGTTTGAATTCCAGCACCATCCGGTCATAGGCAAACGAAGCGGTGCCGTCTTCCTCACCATATGCTTTCAACAGCTTATCCGCATCCGTCAGCCGGTCTATGTACAGATAGACGCCAAGCAGCAGATAACGCGCGCCTGTATTATCATTTGGATTGAGCTCCAGAATATGCTCCAGGACTCCGGCAGCTTCGTCCGCCTCCCCGGCGAACCAGCATGAATTCGCATAGCCTGTACACAGCCGCATATAAGGACGGGTCTCGGGAATCAGCCAGAAGTGCCCTTTATTCTCGGTGAAGAAGGCACTGCCCAGCTCCCGCCTGCCGGCTTCCATCCCCGCCTTTAACAGAGCTCTCGCCTCATCCTCATCTTCCGCCTCATTGGCCAGTACAAGATACGCGCCTGCGCTGTCCGGATCAAATTCAAGCGCGGCTTTGGCCAACTGCGATCTTGACTTAGGCGAACCGGCCGCCATCGCTCTGAATACCAGTTCTTCCGCCTTCTCCTTATCGCTGCCCTTGAGCGACCCGATGATAACTTCGAGCGGAAGCATTTCCCCCGTTCCTCCGGCCGCATGCTCATCGAAATAGGCGCATAGCTCCTTGTATCTGCGGGCAATCGTGGCTTGGGTTACTTCATATTTCCCGGCAAGCTCTCCCTGGGTCAGCATGAAGCCGTATTCCTCGGATAAAAAATATTCTATCGCCGCGCAGAAGGCTCCTTCTTTCTTCACCGTCGGCTTCATCGTCCGTGAAAAGCCATTCCACAGCACCAGCGCTTCCGCGATCAGCTCCTTGTCGAATTCGTATCTCATCCGCTCGATCAGCGTTAGGCCGAGCTGCTCATGCACCGGGCTCTCCCACTGCAAGTCGCGCGTGACTAATTTTCTCAGCTTGGGAAGCGTCAGCTTGCTTCCTTTGGAAGCCGGTTTCTCCTCGGAGGCGGCATGATTCTCCGTAGAGGACTGCACAATCGTTCCGGGCACCGTTGTTCCAGTTAACGAACCCACCAGGCTAAGCGCGGGAGCCTCAGCTCCGCGTTCTTTTCCGATACAACACTTTTTATATTTTTTGCCGCTCCCGCATGGGCACAAGTCATTTCTTCCGATCTTGATCAAAACCTATTCCTCCTTAAATCTGCAGCACACCCATAGTAAACAGCCTGTCCGCATACGGGCAGTATGCACCGCCAGACTGTCCATGTCGGTATTATAGCATTTTTCAACATTTAAAAAGGGCCTTTCCACTATTGGAAAGACCCTTTTATTCTGTCTATATCCGTACATGTTCCCCCGTACGAGTTGTATTATAGCACTTCTTTCACAGCCTGTCAGTCCTTTTTTAGGACATTTAACATAAAAATTTGTGAATTATCCCGAACGAAAGTCTGATTCCAGCTTATTGCAGCGCTTTGGCCGCGATGTCGGTGCGGTTCTGCTTGCCGTCAAAGGAAATCCGATTCGCATTCACGTAAGCGGCATTCCGTGCTTCAGCAATTCCTGCACCGAGCCCGACAACGCCAAGCACCCGGCCGCCGCTGGTCACGATGCTCCCATCAGATCCAAACGCCGTACCGGCATGAAAAATGAGCCCCTCTTCATCGGCCTCGGCCAGCCCGCCGATCGGCACGCCTTTGGGGTAAGAGCCCGGGTATCCCTGTGAAGCCAGCACAACGCATACCGCAGCCTCGGCGCTCCATTCAATATCGATCCCGGCAAGTTGGCCTTCCACCGCCGCAAGGAAGATCTCCAGCAGATCGCTCTTCAGCCTTGGCAGCACGACTTGAGTCTCCGGGTCGCCGAAACGGGCGTTGAATTCGACAGTTTTGGGTGTGCCGTCCGGTGAAATCATCAGTCCTGCGAACAGGACCCCACGGAAAGGCCGGCCCTCGGCAACCATCGCTTTAGCCGTTGGCTCGACAATCGTCTCAATCGCTTGGCGGATGATGGCGTCGTCGATATGCGGCAGCGGGGAATAGGTGCCCATCCCGCCGGTATTAGGGCCTTTATCGCCGTCAAAGACTGGCTTATGGTCCTGCGCCGCAGGCATCGGACGCACCGTCTCGCCGTCCACGAAGGCCAGAATCGACATTTCCTGTCCCGCCAGAAATTCCTCGATCACAACCTGGCTGCCGGACTCGCCGAATATGCGGGACACCATCATGTCCTCCAGCGCCTTCTCCGCTTCCTCGCGGGAGTAGGCCACGGTTACGCCCTTGCCCGCCGCAAGACCATCCGCCTTGATGACGATCGGCAGCGCCTGCTCCTTCAAATAAGCTGAAGCTTCGGCGTAGTCGGTAAACTTCCGGTAAGCCGCCGTCGGAATATTGTATTTATGCAGCAGGTCTTTCATGAACGCTTTGCTGCCCTCGATCTCGGCCGCGTTCTTGCGCGGTCCGAACACCTTGAGGCCTTCTGCCTCAAGAACGTCTACAATGCCCGCAGCCAGCGGATCGTCCGGTCCCACGACGACGAGCCCGACCTCTTTTTCCTTGGCGAACGCAGCCAGCTTGTCGAACTCGAACACGCCGATCGGCACGCACTCCGCCACCTGCGCGATCCCGGCGTTGCCGGGCGCGCAGTAAATTTTATCCGCTTTGGGGCTTTTGGACAGGCTCCAGCATATTGCATGCTCCCGTCCTCCGCCGCCGATTACCAATATATCCATTCCTAATAAAACCTCCGGTCGGTTCTAGTGTTTGAAATGACGGACGCCAGTGAAGACCATGGCGATTCCGTGCTCATTCGCGACCTTGATCGATTCCTCGTCCCGTACGGAGCCGCCCGGTTGAATGACCGCCGTAATGCCCGCTTTAGCTGCGATCTCCAGCGTATCGCCCATCGGGAAGAACGCATCGGACGCCAGCACCGCACCTTTAGCTTTCTCTCCGGCCTGTTCGATGGCGATCTTCGCAGCGCCTACGCGGTTCATTTGTCCCGCGCCCACGCCGACTGTCATGTCATCCGCCGCAAGCACGATAGCGTTCGACTTCACATGCTTGACGACCTTCCAGCCGAACAGCAGCTGCTTCAGCTCTTCCTCGGTCGGCTTACGGTCCGTTACGACTTTGAGTTCATCCGGATCAATGGAGTGAACGTCACTTTCCTGCACGACCATGCCGCCTTCAACCGTCGTGACGACAAAGCTGCTCTTCCGAGCTGCGGCCGCGCCAAGCCCTCCGATTTTGAGCAGGCGGATGTTCTTCTTCTTCGTGAGGATCTCCAGCGCTTCATCCGTAAAGCCCGGAGCGAGAATAATTTCCAGGAAAACTTCCTTCAGCAGATTCGCTGTATCGGAATCAATATACCGGTTCGCCGCCACGATGCCGCCGAAGATGGAGACCGGATCGGCGTTGTAGGCTTTTTGATAAGCCTCAAAGATGCTCTCGCCGACGCCGACGCCGCACGGATTCATATGCTTCACCGCTACAACCGCCGGTTCATCGAATTCCTTGACGATTTGCAGCGCTGCGTTGGCGTCGTTGATATTGTTGTAGGACAATTCCTTGCCGTGCAGCTGCTCGGCGCCTGTCAGCGTGTCCTGAGCCGCCAGCGGTGTGCGGTAGAAAGCCGCCTTCTGATGCGGGTTCTCGCCGTAGCGCAGATCCTGAATCTTCTCGTAAGTTACCGTGTAGCGCTCCGGCAGCGGTTCACCGGTCACATTGGACAGATAGTCGGAAATCAGAGCGTCGTAAGCCGCCGTATGGCGGAATACTTTTGCCGCAAGCCGTTTGCGGGTTTCAAGCGTCGTGTCACCGCCCGCGCGCACTTCTTCAAGCACCTTGGCGTAATCGTCGGCATCCACCACTACGCTCACAAACGCATGGTTCTTCGCCGCCGAACGCAGCATGGTCGGTCCGCCGATATCGATGTTCTCAATCGCTTCCTCGTAACTCACATCGGGCTTGGCGATTGTCTCCGCGAACGGATACAGATTCACGACCACCAGGTCGATGTAATCCAGGCCCAGCTCGGTCATCTGGCGCGTATGCTCTTCGTTGTCCCGGACCGCCAGCAGGCCGCTGTGAACAGCAGGATGCAGCGTTTTAACGCGTCCGTCCATGATTTCGGGAAAGCCCGTCACGTCGGAGATTCCGATCACCGGCACGCCTTCTTTGGCCAAAAGGGTGCTCGTTCCGCCTGTGGAGATGATTTCTACGCCCAATGCCGACAGCTCGCGGCAAAAATCCACGATGCCCCGTTTATCCGATACGCTGACCAGCGCTCTTTTGATACTCACTTTGTATAGTCCTCCTCCGTGTTGTCTTGTAGTTTAATGGGTGAAACATTGACTGCATAAATAGTTAAGGGGGTTGCCCGGACGCTCTTGCAATATCCGCAAAAGCCACTCGAATCGACCGATTTCCGTATACCCAGATGGTACATACTATTTTCACGGCTCATCCGCCCGTTTATTCAACACTTCTCGCCGCTTGTGCATTATTTCCCGAGAAATATCAAATCCCTGGAACCGCTTGTCGAATGAGTAAATAGAACCGGTGTACTGCTATTTGCGAACCTTCACTATTCTTCCATCCAGTTCGATTTTTCCGGCTGCAAAAGCGGCAACGACCTCGGGATACAGCTCGTACTCCACCTGGTGAATGCGTTCCGCCAGAGTATCAGCCGTATCGCCGTCTTCCACCGCGAGCGCACGCTGGGCAATGACAGGACCGGTATCCATGCCTCCATCGACAAAATGCACCGTGACTCCCGTCAGCTTCACGCCGTAAGCCAGCGCCTGTCCGATCGCATCCTTGCCGGCGAAGGCCGGCAGAAGCGACGGATGAATATTAATGATGCGTCCCTCATAAGGCGACAGCAGCACCGGTGTAATGAGCCGCATATATCCGGCCAGCACAATGAGCCCGATCTCGCGCCGCTGAAGCTCCTCTATAATCCGCTTCTCGTACTGCTCACGGCTGTCAAAATCCTTGGGCCGCAGCAGCAGGGAAGGAATCCCGGCCTCCTGAGCCCGCTGCGCCACAGGCGCTTCCGGTCTGTCGGACACCAATAGCTCGATGGCGCCGCCGCCCAGCCGTCCTTCCCGCTGCGCCTGCACCAGCGCGGCAAAATTACTGCCCTGCCCCGAGGCAAACACGGCGATCCGGCTGTAATCCATCATACATCCGCTCCCGTAAAGGTAACCTTACGCTCTCCCTCTGTCACCTTGCCAATCACATAGGCTTCCTCGCCGCTGTCCTTCAGCAACTGCAGCGCTTTGGCCGCGTCGTCCGCGCTTACCACAAGCACCAGGCCGATTCCCATATTGAAGGTGGTAAACATGTCACGGTTGGTCACATTGCCTTTTTGCTGAAGAAGTTCAAAAATCGGCAAAATCGGCCACGAGCCGTAATTGATGTCCACATTGACGCCATCCGGCAGCACACGCGGAATGTTCTCGATGAAGCCGCCGCCTGTAATATGCGCCATGCCCTTCACCGGAAGCTGCTCCAGCAGCCCAAGAAGCGGCTTGACGTAAATTTTGGTCGGCGCCAGCAGTACATCCGCAAGCGGCGCTCCCAGTTCCGGCAGTACTTCATCAAGGCTATAACCGCCTTCTCCGTCCAGTAAAAGCTTCCGCACCAGCGAGAATCCGTTGCTGTGCACACCGCTCGAAGCTAGTCCGATCACCGTATCGCCAGGCGCGATCTGCTCTCCGGTTACCAGCTTGGCCTTATCGGCAACGCCTACTGTAAACCCAGCGATATCGTACTCGCCTTCCGCGTACATACCCGGCATTTCCGCAGTCTCTCCGCCGATCAGCGCACAGCCCGCCTGATGGCAGCCTTCCGCGATCCCCGAAACGATGGCTTCGATCTTCTCCGGAACGACCTTGTCGCAGGCCAGATAATCGAGGAAAAAGAGCGGCTCCGCCCCCTGCACGACAATATCGTTCACGCACATGGCAACCGCGTCGATACCGATCGTGTCATGACGGTCCGCCGCGAAGGCGATTTTCAGCTTCGTACCGACACCGTCCGTTCCGGATACCAGCACAGGCTCCTCGTATTTATCTTTATTCAAGCCAAACAGCGCACCGAATCCGCCGAGCTCCGTCATAACCTCGGGGCGAAACGTGCGCTTCACATGTTTCTTCATTCGTTCTACCGCTTCATTGCCCGCCGCAATATCGACACCGGCGTTTTTGTAAGCTTCGGACACTTGGACACCTCTTTTCATGTAGTTGAAACCCTGGGGATTGGGACCGGCTGTCATTACGATAAACATTTGGGCTTCCGATCGCTGTTATGCTCAGATTTCCTGATTGAACCGCTTAGCGGTTGAAATCCGAGCATAAAGGCGAACGCTGTCGCTTCTCCAGCTCCAAATTTTCTCTTCATGACAGCCTCCCCAATCGCAGGGTAGGGGAGCAGTAAGGGCCGGGCGCCTATAGAATCGGCGCCCGTGCCCGGGGCGAGACCAGCCGCGACTTCGCGAAGCGAACAGCACGGGGCGGTCGAGCCCTTGGGACCGCCGGGCGTAGCGGCGGTCAGCCTCGCCTGCGGCGAGTCCAGCCAGCGCATTCGCGAAGCGAACAGGCTGGGGCTGGACAAGCCCTAACACCGCTATGCGAAGCAGCGGTGCTCCTGCGCCCCGGCGGCGGCTGCAGGCCGGATGCCGGGAGCCGCAGGGACGTAAAGCGTGTCCCGCTAGTCCGCGCAAGCGGAAGGGACGATAAGCGGCTGCCTGCGCCAACCCCCGCTTAGCAAGTTCACACTAAACTCCGTTACGCCGAGCTTTCGGGTGGCCGGAGGGCGGCGCCCTCCGGGGTCCCCCTTGGCAAGGGGGATTTAGGGGGATCGAAAACGCTAGCAGCCGCACCCTTCCTTCTCCGCCCCGCCAAAGTCAACCTCCGTCGGATAATCGTTATCGAAGCAGGACAGGCACAGCCCGCCTTTGTATTCCCCTCCGCTCAGACCGCCGATGGACTGAATCAGTCCTTCCGGCGACAGGAACGCCAGCGAATCCGCATTGATCTCGCGGCGGATTTCTTCAATCGACTGATGCGAAGCGATCAGTTCGCGGCGGTCCGGCGTGTCGATGCCGTAGAAGCATGGATTCTTGAAAGGCGGCGAAGTGATGCGCACATGCACCTCGGTCGCTCCCGCTTCGCGGAGCAGATTGACGATCCGGCGCGAGGTCGTGCCCCGCACGATGGAGTCGTCGATCATGACGACGCGCTGGCCTTCCACTACGCGGCGGACGGCGCTGAGCTTCATTTTGACGCCCTGCTCGCGCAGTTCCTGGCTCGGCTGGATGAATGTCCGGCCAGTGTACTTATTCTTGATCAGCCCAAGCTCGTAAGGGATGCCGGTCTGCTCCGCGTAGCCGATCGCGGCGGAGATACTGGAATCCGGCACACCCGTCACGATGTCGGCGTCGACAAAGCCTTCAAGCGCGAGCCGGCTGCCCATCCGCTTGCGGGCGGCGTGCAGGTTCGCGCCGTTCATGTCGCTGTCGGGCCGGGCGAAATAAATATACTCCATCGCGCACAGCGCCTTGCGCTGCGGCTCGGCGAACCGGTCCTCGGTCAGCCCGTCCTTATCAAGAATCAGCAGCTCGCCCGGCTGGATATCGCGGACAAGCTCCGCGCCGATTGTCTCCAGCGCGCAGGATTCCGAAGCGAAAATATACGCTTCCCCGACGCGTCCCATCACAAGCGGCCGCAGGCCGTTCGGATCGGAAGCAACAAGCATCTTGTCATTGGTCATCAGCAGAAAAGCGAATCCGCCAACGAGCTTCTGCAGGGCTTCCTTAGCCGCGTCCACAAAATCCTTCGGCGAACGCGCGATCAGATGCGCCAGCACCTCGGTATCGCTTGTCGTCTGGAAGATCGAACCGCTGCTCTCCAGCTCCCGCCGGATCAGCGGCTCATTCACGATGTTGCCGTTCGTCGCAATCGCCAGATCGCCGTCCCGGTACTTGAAGACGAGCGGCTGAGCGTTCGTCAGCCGGCTGTCGCCGCTGGTGGAATAACGAACATGCCCGATGGACATGTCGCCGACCAGCGACTGGATTTTATCCTTGTCAAATACTTCCTTGACCAGTCCCATACCGCGATGGTAATTGAAGTTCCGGCCGTTCGCCACGCAGATGCCCGCGCTTTCCTCGCCGCGGTGCTGAAGCGCGTGAAGGCCGTAATAAGACATGGAAGCGGCTTCTGGGTGTCCGAAGACCCCGAAAACGCCGCATTCTTCTTTTAATGTATCAAATATATCTCCCGAGCCCGTTCCTTCGTTGTAAAAGTCGCCGGTCCACAGGAGGGGTTCCGCCTGCTTGTTCCCGGTCTTTATTTCATAAGACATGGAATAGCATCCTCCCAAATGGTTGTAAGCTCCGCCACCGGTTCGTCCAGGGCGGAAGAACCGTCAAGATTTACACGCAGACGTTCGCCGCCTACGCTGCCGATGACCTGAACGGGCACACCGGCCGCAGCGATATACGCGCTCAGTTCCTCAGCCTTGTCACTCGAAGCGGTAAGCAGAATGCGCGACTGGCTCTCGCTGAACAGCGCCACATCGCGGCGCAGTCCGTTCGAAGCCAGCTCGACGTTCGCGCCGATCCGGCCGCTGATACAGCTCTCGGCCAGCGCGGCCGCCAGGCCGCCTTCGGACAGGTCATGGGCCGAGCGGACAAGGCCGCTGCGAATGGCGCCGAGCACGGCGTCAAGCAGCTTGCGCTCTACCGCAAGGTCTAGCTGCGGCGGACGTCCTTCCGTTACGCCGTGCACGGCGTACTGGAACTCGCTGCCGCCAAGCTCCGCACGCGTCTCGCCGAGCAGCAGAATGGCGTCGCCTTCACTCTTGAACGCTTGCGTTGTAATATGATCCGTATCTTCCACCAGTCCCACCATGCCGACTACCGGAGTCGGATAGATGGCGCCTGTGGCATTCTCGTTGTACAAGCTGACATTACCGCCGATAACCGGCGTGTCCAGCACGCGGCAGGCTTCCGCCATGCCGTCAACGGCGCGCTCCATCTGCCAGAAAATATCCGGCTTCTCCGGACTGCCGAAGTTCAGGTTGTCCGTAATCGCCAGCGGCTGCGCGCCGGAGCAGACGATGTTCCGCGCCGCTTCACCGACCGCGATTTTGCCGCCGACCTCAGGGTCCAGGTACACGTAACGGCCATTGCAATCCGTCGTCATCGCAAGTCCTTTGCGCGTGCCGTGAATCGTCACGACCGCGGCATCCGAGCCAGGGCGAACCGCCGTACTGGTGCGGACCATATAGTCATATTGGTTGTAGACCCATGCCTTGCTTGCCACCGTCGGGGAAGCCAGCACCTTCTTCAGCGCGCCGCCAAGGTCGGTCACTTCTTCATAGCGTAGCGTGTCAACCGCCGCGTTCTCCTCGTAATAAGCCGGTACGGAAGACGGCTTGTCATATACCGGACACTCATCCACCAGCGCGGTTACCGGCATATCGCCGACGATTTCGCCGTGATGGAACAGCTTCAGGCGGCCGTCGTCCGTTACTTTGCCGACTTTGCAGCAAATAACGCCCCAGCGGTCGAAAATCTCCTGCGCCTGCGCCTCATCCTTCGGCTCAACAACGAACAGCATCCGCTCCTGCGATTCCGACAGCATCATTTCGTAAGGCGTCATGCCTTCCTCGCGCTGCGGCACTTGGTCGAGATACAGCTCCAGACCGTTGCCCGCCTTGCTCGCCATTTCCGAGCTGGAGCAGGTCAGGCCCGCTGCGCCCATGTCCTGAATACCGAGGACGATGCCGGTATCGATCAGCTCAAGGCAGGCTTCCATAACCAGCTTCTCCATGAACGGATCACCGACCTGCACCGCCGTCTTCTTCGCTTCCGACTCCTCGCTCAGCTCCACCGACGCGAAGGTCGCGCCGTGGATGCCGTCGCGTCCCGTAGGCGGTCCGACGTAGAATACCGGGTTGCCGACGCCTTTGGCGACGCCGCGCTGGATTTTGTCGTGGTCAATGAGACCGACGCACATGGCGTTGACGAGCGGATTGCCGTCATAGCTGTTGTCGAACATCACTTCGCCGCCAACAGTCGGGATGCCGATACAGTTGCCATAGCCGGCGATCCCGGACACGACATGCTCGAATAGATATTTGACCCGGTCGCTTCCGAGCTTGCCGAAACGAAGGGAGTTCAGTACGGCTACCGGTCTTGCGCCCATCGAGAAAATATCGCGGATAATCCCGCCCACGCCCGTAGCCGCGCCTTGATAAGGCTCTACCGCCGACGGATGGTTATGGCTTTCGATTTTGAACACAACGGCCTGGTTGTCGCCGATGTCCACGATCCCTGCGCCTTCACCCGGTCCCATCAGAACGCGGGGGCCGCTTACCGGGAAGCGCCGCAGCAGCGGCTTCGAATTCTTGTACGCGCAGTGTTCGGACCACATCACGCTGAACACGCCGATTTCGGTATAATTGGGAAGGCGTCCCATGAACGAGCAGATCAGCTCGTATTCGCTGTCCGACACGCCGAACTGGCTGTAAATTTTCTGATCCTTAATTTGCTCCGCGGTCGGTTCCTTAGCGGACACTTGCTGTGCCATGAGTATCCCTCCATGTCTTCAAAATGGAACTGAACATCCGTTTACCGTCTTCCGAGCCAAGCAGTGAATTAACCGCCCGCTCCGGATGCGGCATCATGCCGACCACATTGCCCCGCTCATTGCAGATGCCCGCAATATCGGCGACAGAGCCGTTCGGATTGTCCGTATAAGTGAATACGATCTGGTTATTCGCTTTAAGCGCAGCCAGCGTCTCTTCATCGCAGTAATAATTGCCTTCGCCGTGGGCGATCGGAATGATGATTTCTTCGCCTGCAGCGTAGTCCGTTGTGAACGGCGTTGTATTATTAACGACCTTAAGCGTCGTGTCATGACATCGGAATTTCATCGACATATTCCGGCGCAGCGCGCCCGGCAGCAGTCCTGCTTCAGTAAGAATCTGGAATCCGTTGCAAATACCGAGCACGAACTTGCCCTGCTCAGCCGCCTTGGCCACCTCGTTCATCACCGGGGCAAAACGGGAAATCGCGCCGCAGCGCAAGTAATCGCCGTAAGAGAAACCGCCCGGAACGAGAATGCAGTCATAAGCCGACAGGTCGGTCGCCGTATGCCACACATAATCGACAGGCTCGCCAACCGTATCCTCCACCGCCTTGTAGCAGTCGATATCGCAATTGGAGCCGGGAAAGACAAGTACAGCAAATTTCATGACTTTAAGCCTCCAATTCGTAGCGGTAATCCTCGATCACCGTATTCGCGAGCAGCTTCTCGCACATTTCCTTAAGACGCTTGCCGGCCTCTTCGCGGTCGTTCGTATCCAGAGTCAGTTCCATATACTTGCCGATGCGCAGGCTTTCGACTTCTTGGAAGCCTACGGAATGCAGAGCCCCTTGTACAGCTACTCCCTGAGGATCAAGCACACTCTTTTTAATGGTGACATATACCTTCGCTTTTAACATAGCTTTGTCGTTCCTCCTAAATATTCATGCCCGAAAGGCCTCCGAATAAATAATGAAAGGCAGGCGGACAATACATTTTTATATAAATCGGACTTCAACCGTTGAAAAAAAATCAGTTCAGCGAATGACCGGTAATCCGGTGGTAAATATCCAGGTAGCGGCGGCTCGTCTCATTGACGACCTCCTCCGGAAGCGGGTCAGGGGTACTGTTCTTGTCCCAGGAAGAGGAAGCGAGATAAGCCCGCACCGGCTCTTTGTCCATGCTGTCGATTTCAATATCCAGAGCGTACTTGTCTTTCGCCCAGAAACGGGAAGCATCCGGCGTAAAAATTTCGTCGATCAGGATGACCTTGCCGTCCAGAATACCGAACTCGAATTTGCAGTCGGCCAGCAAAATGCCGCGCTCCGCGCAGTAATCGCGTGCGAAAGCATACAGCTTCAGACTCTTCTTTTTAAGCTCGTTCGCGAGCTCCTCGCCGATCAATTCCTGCATTTTGGCAAAAGGAATGTCCTCGTCGTGCCCGACGTCATTTTTAGCAGCCGGGGTGAAGATCGGTTCCGCCAGCTTCGCATTTTTGCGCAGACCCTTAGGCAGCTCGATGCCGTTCACCTTGCCGGTCTCCTTATACTGCCGCCAGCCGCCGCCGGTAATGTATCCGCGCACCACGCATTCCATGTCGATCCGCTGAGCCTTGCGTACAACCATGATGCGGTTTCTCAGCAGCTCAGGGTCCTTGACGATACCGCCCAGACGGTCCACATCGATATGGACGACATGATTGTCCAACTGCTCTTTCGTCTGCCCGAACCAGAATGCGCTTAGGCGGTTCAGCACATTGCCTTTGTCCGGCACCGCCGGTTCCAGCACATAGTCGAACGCGGAAATCCGGTCCGTCACGACGATCAGCATATTTTCTCCCAAATCGTACAGCTCGCGCACTTTGCCTTTGTACAGCAGCGGAGCGTCGATCAGATCCACCGCAGTCGATACGGCAGGATGTGTCATGGCCTTTCCTCCCTTGCAGAAATGAGTTTAGATCAAGCCCAGCTTCCGGAAAATCGTATCCACATTCTTGAGATGCCAAGAAGGATTGAACGCGTCTGCAATCTCTTCCGGGCTGAGAACTGCCGTGATTTCCGGTGTATTCTCAACAATCTCGCGGAAATGCTGCTGCGTCTCCCAAGCCTGCATAGCGCGCGGCTGCACCGTATCGTAAGCCTGCTCGCGGCTGAAGCCCTTGTCGATCAGCTTCGTCATAACGCGGCCGGAGAACGGTACGCCGAAGGTACGCTCCATGTTGCGCTTCATATTTTCCGGGAATACGGTCAGGTTCTTCACAATGTTGCCGAAGCGGTTCAGCATATAGTTCAGCAGCATCGTCGCATCCGGGAGGATTACCCGTTCCACCGAGGAATGCGAGATATCGCGTTCATGCCAGAGCGGCACGTTCTCGTAGGCGGTGATCATATGTCCGCGGATAACCCGGGACAGGCCGGAAATATTCTCGCAGCCGATCGGGTTGCGCTTGTGCGGCATCGCCGACGAGCCTTTTTGTCCTTTGGCAAAAGCTTCCTCAACCTCGCGTACCTCGCTCTTTTGCAGCGCGCGGATTTCGGTCGCGAACTTGTCAAGCGAAGTGGCGATCAGCGCCAGCGTTGCCATGTACTCGGCATGACGGTCGCGCTGAAGCGTCTGCGTCGAGATCGGCGCGGGGCTAGTGCCCAGCTTGCGGCAGACGAACTCCTCCACGAACGGGTCGATGTTGGCGTAGGTACCGACCGCGCCGGAGATTTTGCCGAACTGCACGCCGTTTGCGGCATGGCGGAACCGCTCCAGATTGCGCTTCATTTCCTCATACCACAGCGCCATCTTCAGTCCGAACGTAGTCGGCTCGGCGTGTACGCCGTGCGTACGGCCCATCATCGGCGTATCTTTGTAGGCAATCGCCTTGTCTTTTAAAATTTCAATGAAATTCACGATGTCCTTCTCCAAAATCTCGTTGGCCTGGCGCAGCAGGTAACCAAGCGCCGTATCAACGACATCGGTGGAGGTCAGGCCGTAATGCACCCATTTGCGCTCCGCCCCAAGGCTCTCCGATACCGCGCGCGTAAACGCGATAACGTCATGGCGCGTCTCCTGCTCGATTTCGTAGATGCGGTCAATATTGAACTCTGCGTTCTCCCGCAGCTTGACCGTATCCTCTTTCGGGATGACGCCAAGCTCCGCCCACGCCTCGCAGGCGCACAGCTCCACTTCGAGCCAGGCTTTGAATTTATTCTCTTCGGTCCAGATAGCACGCATTTCCGGTCTGCTGTAACGTTCGATCATGTGATTTCAGTTCCTCCAAAGGTTAGTTTGCTCCACCCAGGCGAGCGCATCCGCCGTATCCTTGCAGAGCAGATTGATATGGCCCATTTTGCGGCCCGTCTTGCTTTCGGTCTTGCCATATATATGAAGCTTGGGGATTACTCCAAGCCGATTGGCCTCTTCATCGTCCTCACAAAAGCGGCCGACCGCCCCTTCCAAATGCTGACCCAGCACATTGACCATAACGGCCGGGGTCAGCAGGTCCGTACTTCCAAGCGGCAGGTTGCATACCGCGCGCACATGCTGCTCGAACTGCGAGGTGGCGCAGGCGTCCATCGTGTAATGGCCAGAATTGTGCGGGCGGGGCGCCAGCTCGTTAACGAACAGTTCGCCATCCTCCGTCACGAACATCTCCACCGCCAGCAGCCCGACGGCGTTAAGCCCCGCAATCAGCTGCTCCGCCAGTTCGCAGGCTCTTTGCCGGATCTCCTCCGGCACCCTGGCAGGAACGATGGACAGGTGGAGAATGTTATCTACATGAATATTCTCCGCCGCTGGAAAGCTTTTCACCTCACCCCGCGAGCTGCGGGCGGCAATAACCGAGATTTCGCACCGGAACGGCACGAATTTCTCCAACACCAGCGGGGCGTCCTCCACCGCGGGAGCCTGCGCCGAGGCGGTTTCGGCCGCCGGAGCAGTTTCTCCCGGCACCGTTCCTGCTGGGAACGCGCCTTCCGGCGCGAGCCGCCGGAACGCTTCCTCCAGCTCGTCCTCCCGGCGGAGGACGGCCTGTCCCTTACCGTCATATCCGCCGGTGACGGTCTTCAGCACCGCCGGCAGGCCGAGCTCCGCAGCCGCCGCCGTAAGGTCCGCAAGGCTCGCCACCTTGCGGTACGGGGCCACCGGGACGCCCGCAGCTTCGATGGCGGCCTTCTCGCGCAGCCGGTGCTGCGTCGTGTACAGCAGCGCGCTGCCCTGGGGCACGTACGATTCCTCCGCCAGCAGCGCGGCTACGCCCGCGTCGACGTTCTCGAACTCGTACGTGATCACATCCGCGCGGCGCGCAAGCTCACGCGCCGCGTTGATGTCGTCGTACGCCGCGACGATCTGCGGCGATACCTGCCCGCAGGGCGCATCCGGCGCGGGGTCGAGCGCCACGAAACGGTAGCCCATGGCGCTGCCGGCCAGCGCCATCATGCGCCCGAGCTGGCCGCCGCCGAGCACGCCGACGGTCGCTCCCGGGCGCAGCATCCGCGGCTGCGTCTTACAATCCGGCATATCCGCTCCGCCGCCGATTCCGCCGCCGCTCATAGATCGTCGCTGCCTTCCAGCACTTCGTCACGAATCGCATCCCGGCGATTCTGCGCCCTGCGCTGCACCTCGGGATCGAACGCGCCGATGATCTGGGCGGCCAGCAGCCCGGCGTTCACCGCGCCCGCCTTGCCGATCGCTACCGTCGCAACCGGTATGCCTCCCGGCATCTGCACGATCGAGAGCAGCGAATCGAGTCCATTCAGCGCCTTCGATTGCACCGGCACACCGATAACGGGCAGGATCGTCTTCGCGGCTACCATGCCCGGCAGATGCGCCGCGCCTCCGGCGCCCGCGATAATGACGCGAATGCCCCGCTCCGCAGCCTCCTCCGCAAATTGGAACATGAGATCCGGCGTGCGGTGTGCGGATACGACCTTTTTCTCATAAGGGATCTCCAGTTCCTCCAGCACCTCGCATGCATGCTTCATTGTTTCCCAGTCCGATTTGCTGCCCATAATAACAGCTACCTGCACCGACATGATTCAACCTGCCTTCCGTTCAATGGAATGATATTTCAGCTCCAGTTCCTATCTTGACCCATTTCGCTATAGTTTTCCATAATTCGCACAAAAAAAGCCCGATTCCCTTACAAATTTTGCGGGAAATTCGGACTACCACACGGGAACCAAGAACATTTCCAGGCACTCGCCTCGGGGCGAGACAGGAAAAAGGACAGCATCGATTCTTACGGACAAGCCGCAAGCGATGTCGCCTTATGTCTTTCAATTCCCCGTAGTCCGGAAATTTACGGTTTCCAGGTAGAAACTTCCGGACCTTATTTCCGGATTTATACGAGCTGTCGATGCCTTCAGTTTAACAACCCCCTACACCGTATGTCAACTTAAACACGAACATTATCATACCGTCTCGTTCAAATGTTCGTTTTTTGACAATCCTCTCCATCCTTATAGGAATTCCTTATCTCCGAAGTTTGTCCATATCCCGAAAAATAAATTATAGAAATTTCCTTATTAAAATTACAGCAAGTCTTTGGTCGTTTCCTATACAGACTCTTGAATAATTATCAGATTATCTGAATTATCACATTGGAATTTGCATTATTTTTTACATTATTGTGTCGGTTGCAACTTATCACTTCTGGTGTTCGGGTTTGCTGATATAATTCATACCTAAATATATCTAAATATATTTATATATCTTTAATAATAAAGTTATGGAAGGAAAGAACCTTATGCGAATATTGGTGAGCATTGACGATACGGATAGTTTTACGACCAAAGGAATAAAGGGGACCGGCGATTTGGCAAAAAATATATCACGAGCCATTAAGTCGAACGGCTGGGGCACATCAAGCAGAATTACCCGGCATCAGCTCCTGCTCCATGAGGACATTCCTTATACCTCACACAACAGCTCCATGTGTTTTGAAGCGGATATCGATCCTCAGTATCTTCAGGCTGTCATTGATTTCAGCGGCCGGCATTTGGAAACGGAGAGCGAACCGGAAGCTGATCCCGGCCTTTGCGTCGTCGTCCCGGATCTGCTTGCAGACCCTGTGCGGTTAATCGACTATAGTTATCTCGCCAAGCGGGAGGTGCTGGACAAGAATAGTGCTTACACCTTAGCGTCTGAGCTTGGCATTCACTTGTCGGAACACGGCGGAACCGGGCAAGGCGTAATCGGGGCGATGGCCGGAGCGGGACTGCGTCTCGGGGGCAACGACGGGTCGTTCAAAGATAAGCATAAGGTCGGAGAGCCGGGAACCATCCTTACAGCAGCCGAGCTTTGCGCGCTTGCCAAAGTAGACCGGATCATCAGCCTTGGCGGTACGGTTCTGGGCGGGGAAGAAACGGTGGTCCTTGGAAATATGGTGAAATCCATTTTATCCGAAGGCAAAGCGGTCATTCCTGTTCAGCCGCTGGAAACTGAGGACCAAGCGCTCGTCTGGAGAACATGCTCCAAAGAGCAGGTTCACCTGCTTCAGAGGACAGGCCAATGACCGGGAGCGAGCGTGACCCCTTTTTATCCGTAAAGCTTCAGGCTGTGGAACAAGCATCGCGCTGCGGCTCCTTCCGCCCCGATGTGGAAGAGGAATGGGTGACCGACGATCCCGTATCCTGCCTAAACTGTTATTTTCGGCGCTGGACAAGCGATTCTTATCATTGTATGGCGGGCAAGGCGGAAGCAACCAATTAGCTCACGGAAGGAGGAATGACCCTTGTTCGATATCATCATCATAGGCGCTGGAATTGTAGGAACCGCGGTTGCCAGAGAACTGTCCAAATATAAGCTTCGCATCGCCGTGCTTGAGAAAAATAATGAGATTGCCTGCGGGGCGACGAAGGCCAACAGCGGCATCGTCTACAATGGGCACACCGCCCGTCCGGACAAGCTGAAGGGTCGTCTGACCCTTCAGGGCAGGCAAATGTTCGAGGCGCTGTGCCGGGAGCTTGATGTTACGTTCAAGCCCGTCGACATGCTGATTGCCGGTTTCGACGAGGAAGACGATGCCGCCATCGAGGAGCTTCGCAAAAGGGCTGCTGCCAACGGCATTGACGGCGTTCGCATCCTCGGCGGAGAAGAAGCCTTGCAGCGCGAGCCCTCCCTGAATGAAGAAGTAAGGTCGGCTCTACTTAATCCGGGATGCGGAATCGTTGATCCGTGGGAGCTGTGCTTCGCTCTTGCGGAGAACGCCGCCGCGAACGGTGTAGAATTTAAGCTGAATACGGAAGTAACCGGACTTGCGCCGCTGCAGAGCGGAATCGCGGTTGAAACTGCGGGCGGCACGCTGGAAGCGAAGGCTGTCATCAATTGTGCCGGAATCAATACGGACCTTATTAACCGCATGGCGGGTTCAGAGTCTTTCTCCATCCTGCCGAAGCGCGGACAATACGCCGTGCTTGACCGCAGCGCCAAGCTTCAGATCAGCCACATCGTAGCCCACTGCAAGTCCGAGAAAGAAAAAAGCGTCTTCCTCATCCCCACTCAGCACGGCAACGTGATGATCGGGCCAAGCATGGAGCCAGCCGAAGACCGCACGAGCAAAAAAACGACGGCCGAACAAATGGACAAGCTGATGAAATCGGCTCATAAAATCTCTCGGCGCATTCCGGAGCACTTGGTTATCCGTTCTTTTGCGGGACTAAAGGCCAAATGCAGCGCAGGCGATTTCCTGATCCAGGAATCGGAACAGTTGAACGGGCTGATCCATGCCGCCGGCATCAATAACCCCGGCCTGACCTGTTCTCCGGCAATCGCTGTCCACATCGCGGACATGATCGCTTCCATATACGGCAGAATGGGGCTTTCCCTGGAACGCAACCCCGCCTTTGTTCCGAGTCGCGGCAGCATCGTTTCATTTAAGTCCATACCGGACGGCGAGAGGAACCAATGGATTGGGCAGCATCCCGGCTACGGACGTATCGTATGCAGATGCGAGCAGGTCACTGAAGGGGAAATCCGCGAATCCATCAGCCGTGTACCGGGAGCATGTTCCGTTAATGGCGTTAAGCTCCGGACGAGAGCCGGGATGGGCAGATGTCAGGGCGGCTTCTGCGGTCCGAAGGTTACAAGCTTGTTGTCTGAGGAGCTGGGACGGCGCATGGAACAAGTATTATACGAAAATAACGGGTCGGAGCTTTTGTCTGATTCAATGCCTTGACAGGCGGACAGGAGGCAATAGATGGAACGGTTTGAGCTTGCGGTCATCGGCGGCGGCCCTGCGGGATTGGCTGCCGCGCTGGAAGCGAGAAAGAGTGGAATAGGGCGCATTATCCTGTTGGAACGAGAACGGGAATTAGGCGGAATTCTGCAGCAATGCGTCCACAGCGGATTCGGCCTGCATCTCTTCAAGGAGGAACTCACAGGGCCCGAATATGCCGAACGCTTTATCGAATCCATTCGGCAGTCGGATATTGTGTGCAAGACCGATACAACCGTGCTTGAAATATCGGAGAAGCGAAGCGTCAAAGCAGTTAATGCCGTCGACGGGTTCATGGAAATTGGGGCGGAGGCGCTCGTTATTGCAACCGGCTGCCGGGAGCGGACGCGGGAGGCCATTGGCATTCCGGGCGACCGCCCGGCCGGGATTTTCACAGCGGGCAGCGCCCAGCGTTTCATGAATCTGGAAGGCTATCGCATCGGCAAGCGCGTCGTCATCCTCGGATCGGGCGATGTCGGGCTGATTATGGCCCGCCGGCTGACGCTTGAAGGAAGCGAAGTTATAGCTGTTGTCGAAGCTATGCCTGCTCCTTCCGGTCTGGGCCGCAATGTAATACAATGCCTGGATGACTTCGGCATCCCTCTCCTTCTCGGCCATACCGTCACTTCCACGATCGGGAAGGACCGGCTGGAGGGTGTCCAGCTTGCGCAAGTGGACAGCCGAATGCAGCCAATTGCGGGGACGGAGACATTTGTCCAGTGCGACGCGCTGCTCGTCTCCGTAGGCCTCATTCCGGAGAATGAGCTGGCTCTTCAAGCCGGGATTGCCATTAACGAAGACAATTACGGACTGGCCGTTGACGAGCGAATGCTCACAAGCGCTGAGGGAATCTTTGCTTGCGGGAACGCAGTGTCCATCCACAGTCTGGCCGATTATGTCACCATCCAGGGAAGATTGGCAGGGCGTTCCGCAGCCAGCTTCATCCTTGACGAGTGCCGCCGGACGGGGATTGATTCAGATCATCAAGACGGGAGGCATATCGCCAGATGATGAATCAGAGCACTCTTACATGCATTGTCTGCCCCAAGGAATGCACCCTGGACGTCTATACGCTGGATGAGGTCATAACCTACATCTCCGGGTATTCCTGCGAGCGGGGAAGGCAGTATGCACATGATGAAATCCTCTGCCCCTCCCGCATTGTGACAACTACGGTTCCAATCGAGGGCGGTGTCTGTAAACGCCTTCCCATTCGCTCCAGCGGGCCGCTGCCGAAGGAGCGGATAAGCGAATGGATGCGGCTGGTCAAGAATCTCCGGGTGAACGCACCCGTCAGAGCCGGAGAGGTGCTGATCGCCGGTATTCTGGGAACCGGCACAGATGTCATCAGTTCAAAAAGCGTTGCGCAAGATCAGCAATCATCAGTTGCTCATGACATATCCGGTGCAGGCTGTTAATGATCTTCATGCGTGATTTTCATCATGCGGAATATTAACATCAGGCCATAATTTTGCTATACTATACAGCAGAATAATAATTTTTCTAAGCTTCCCCAAAAGCAGTGCGAATGCTTACGGGGATATTTTTTTATTCACTTTCGGAACTTAAGGGATGGTAACCACAACGTCGTTGGAATACCCGCCTTCATAGCTGTTGGCGATTGGAGTAATCCGGAAGTAATGCGTACCGGAAGCATAGCTGCCCGCGCTGTAGCTCGTGCCGGTAATAGCCGACGAGTTCACCTTCGTGAATCCGAAGTATTTGTCGGTGCTGTGGTAAACGTTGTATCCGGTAGCGGCAGCGCCTACAATATTGGGACTGGTACCCAGATCGCTGGTAGCTGTCCAGGACAGGTCAACACTGCTGCCTGTAACTGATGCTGTTGGCGCAGAATTCATTTTTGTCGGACCTATTCCGTTCATCGTTGTAAAATAAATACTGGTGATTCCATTAGGATCAAGACTATTTGTAATTTCTCCGCCACCCTGCAGAGGGATTTCAGGAATATCGAGTCTGTAGGCTGTATTAGATAGCAGATTTTTCTGGGCGCCTGTTCCGTTTCCGGCTATGCTCAGCGGGATGTAGAAGAAATCGTCTTGATTCGATTTTACCGGCTGAAATACATCAGTAGTCGTTGTCGGACTGCTCGGATTGTCATAAGTGACTTCAGTGTAGCCGCTGCCTGTATTTTTATACAATTTCAAACCGCTTAGCACCGCGCTTGCATTGCTGGCAGGCTTGCTGAGGGAGATATACAAGCCGCCATCTCTTGCAATATTTCCGTTGTTCTGCGAGTCCATGAATGTCCACATGTTCACATTGCCGGTACCGTAATCGCTGCTGGAATCAGGACGAACGAAAGAGATGACCGGATTTTTCCGTTGCAATGCATCTCCCAGGGTCAGCCCGTTGCCCGCGCGAACCGTAGAGCTTGCTTCAATGGTGTACGCTTCTTTTTCGTCAAAAGTGCCGCTGGCGGCAGTGAGAATATAGCTTGATCCCGGAGCATAGCCGGAAACGCTCAGATTGTACGGAGTAGAGTAGGACGAAATTCCCGTGATGCTGATTGGCGTTCCGCCGGTGCCGATTCCTTCATAGATTTTAAACATATCCTTGGTTATGGACGAAGTTCCTTTGTCCAGATAGACGACAACTTCATCGTCATCGAGAACCTGGACACCTCTGAACAAAAAGTTCGCGTTACTCTGGGCGTTAAGAGCAAACGACGTCTGGGAAAATATCGTAACTGTGCCAATGGCTGCAAGCATGAGTGTTGCCACTTTGCGTTTTACTTTATTTTTATTAAAGATTAACATAATATATTGTTCCTCCTATATATCGTTTTGATTGGATATATTTCGCCTCTCCTGCACCGGATATGGCATGAGGAACTGATTTTGTACAATATTCAGCTTTCAAAGAACATTTCAGCGTAACCAGTATGTATACAGAGCGTTGATTAAGCTTATATTGCTATTATACGCTTAATATTAAGCTTTTTCAATGCTTTTCGCTTAAATTAAAGCTATTCTATTATAATTAGCACTATTTAATGATATTTAGTACATTGATAAGTTTCATTTCCGGGAGTGATTCGATGGAAACCATAGGACAAAGACTTAAATACTTGAGGGAAACTCTTGATTTATCGCAGCAGCATGTCGCGAATGAAACCGGGGTTTCAAGAGGGAATATCAGCAACTACGAGAAAGACAGAGTCTCGCCGGCCGCCGATACAATTGTAGCGTTATGCTCCTTTTTCGCCGTGTCTGCCGACTGGCTGCTGACCGGTCAAGACCATGTTCCTGGGGATGCAGGCAGAACTGATATTTCTTCCGTTCAGGAGCCGGGTGTTATTAATCTGGGTGAAGAATTTAAGAAAGCGCTATATATGAACGCCACGAAAGAAGAAGAACAGCTCATTCTAATGTACAGGGATTTCTCCAGGGAAGATAAAGACTTTATCATGAATATGGTGCTTTTTAAACACGAGCAATTGAAGAAAGTTGAAAAAAAGAGCCTGCCGTCATCGAGCTGAACGTCTGGCGAAGGAACAGGAATCAGGTTCTTGATCAGGAGCAGACATAACTTTTCATCCGGATTATATGAATACAAAGAACCCTGCCAAGCTACTTTCAGCAGTGGCAGGGTTCTTTGTCATGGAAGGGGCCCTCTTAACCGTCAGGCCACCATCCATTTTCACTCTTAACCTTCAGTTCTCTGCTATTTTACAGACCGCGCTTGTCCATCAGTGATTTCAGCATGACTGCGCCTTCGGCGCGGCTTGCATTATCCGCGGGGCCGAAGCTGCCGTTCGGGCGTCCTTTAATGATCCCCAGAGTGTAGACGCTCTTCACCGCATCACTCGCCCATGCGCCAATGCGTTCGTTATCGGTAAATGCCGTATTGCTCAGAGTGCTTACCTTACCTCCGGCATAAGTGTACGCCCGGTCAATCATTACAGCCATTTCCTGCCGGGAAATCTTGTCGCTAGGGCGGAAACGTCCGTCCGAGCCTTTAATGATTCCCGCCTTGACAGCTTTGTTCACATCGCTTGCATACCACGCGCCGGCTGCAACATCCTTAAAGGCGTTGCCTGCGTCCGCATCCGCAAGGTTTAGTACTCTGGACAGCAGGGAAGCGAACTCCGCACGGGTGATATTGCTTTTAGGGGCAAAGGAGGTTTCGTTGATTCCCTTGATGACATGACGCGCCACCATCACTTCGATCTCCTTCTTGGCCCAGTGGGATTGAATATCCGCAAAGGTCTTCTCGGATTCCGCCACCATGAAGGTGGAGAAATGGCTGGTTGCAAAGGTCAATTTACCCTCTTTAATCCGGCCGCCGACATATTCCCACTGCCCGGACGCTTCATTCAGGTAGTACACGCCCAATTTATCCCGATCGGCTGTTCCTGCGGGAATGGGCAGCGTCACCCGGATCTCTTTGTTGAAATTATGAAGCGGGACCCCGTCAGACGAAGCGCTGAACGAGTAGACCGCCTTTTGTCTGGCTGCCGCAGGAGACGTCGTTAGAGCCTCTCCGGAGACTTGCAAGCTGCTAAACGTCATCTTCTTCCCCTGGATTAGCGCCTCCGGAGGAATCGTTAACGACAACTCACCGTCTCTGATGATCGTCAGCTTGTTCATTTGCTTGAGCAAGTTCACGACCTCTGCGGGAAGGCTTACCGTTTTGTCCTTTCCGGCTTCTTGAGAAACATCGATTACAAGAGAGGCTTCGCCGATATCCTTGAGTATATCAGTTGCTTTCTTCACATCTACGTCCAGGGTGACCGTGTCGTTGTCCTTGACGATGTTCCCTAAATCGGGTGCAGGAACGACCTTCTCGGGAACGGCCGGAGTGCCCGGTTCGGGGGCCCCGGGATTGTTACCTGACGGATCGGCGGGACCCGGGTTATCGCCTGACGGACCGCCGGAACCCGGGTTCACCGCTTTGCTCTCTCCCGTCTTGAACGAAAGCGTCACATCCTGCCCGAGCTTGCTGCCATTGTTGGAACACAGGTCTTTACTGATAAAAATCCGGTATTCCGTATTGGGCTCAAGTCCGCTTTCCGGGGAAAGCAGGATAACTTTCTTGCTGTCCGTCTCTTGCAATACGATCTGAGAGCCTTTTTGATAGTAACTCAAATCCACCGCCGGGCTATTGGCAATGCTGTCAATCAAGTTCACATCCACGGCTACCGGAGTGTTCCCCTTAAAGAGCTTGATCGAATCTTCGTTATTGTCATTCTTCCCGATCACGAAATCGGGATAATTCTTGTTGTAAAAAAAGTTCACGTTGCTGTTAAATACAAGGGCGATCTGATCGGTATCCACCGGGACGGGCTCCACAAACCCGTTCTCCGCTCCCTTGATCGAACTTCCCATATACTCCAGCCCTTGAGCGGCTAAGGGAACTGAGAACAATTGCTCGGCCGATGCCTGAGCCGTGTTCACCGCTATCTTGTACTTGCCATCAGGAAGCGAGCTTCCTGATGGCAAGGTGAAGATGGCCTTGTAATACCCTTTACTATCCGTCTTGGTTCCCGAGTAGAAGATGACATTGTTCTCCTTACCTTCCGGATAGACCTGGATGAACACATCGGTATTAGGCATCGGGAGGTCTTCATCCGCTACCTTTCCTGAAATGACCATGACATAGCCGGGGCTGTACGCCGTAATCCCGCCGTTGGTGACAATTTCCACAGTAGGATCGGCCCATACCGGCTGAACCAGCAGGAAACAGGTCATCCATAAGGCAAGAATAGCACTGGCTACTTTTTTCATGGGCTACCTTCCTTCCTCGTGGTTGACTCCAAGCACTAAATGCTTCGTCTCCGCCAGCACTCTTGGCTTGTTCCGGTAGCTCGAGCTTTCACGCATCATGACATCGACATAGACGTCTCCTTCGATATCTTCAGGCACTTTAATAAGGAAAGTGAAATTCGGTAGATATCTGTCGGGTCCTGGGTAGGAGCCGGTATTTATACTCTTTGTTGCAATGACTTCTCCGCCATGTTCCAGGCGTGCCCCCTTCCCGCCCCGGGCAATAAGGTAGACAGCCGCGTCATGAAGTATTGCGTCGCTCATGTTCTTTGCTTTGACCGTAACCAAGTATTCTTTGCCCGGCTCCAGCTTGTCTGTAACCGGAGCGTTAAGCACATCGCTTCGTGTGAAGCTGATCTCATCGGTAAAGGCTGCCGGCTTCGTATAGAAAGTCACACTTGAATCCGTACCCATCACATTTTTGTCCGCATCCGTAACCTTTCCTGGTACGGTCAGCTTATAATATGCGCCACCGTCAAGCGGTTTGGACGGCTTCAGCACAAGTCCGGTTCCATCGCTGCTGAACGTATAACCGGCCGGGATACGTTTGCTGCCGCCCGATGGATTGGAAGCCGTGCCGATCTGCTCCAGAATGACATCCGCTCCGTTCGAAAGGCTGCCCGGTTTGACAGGCGCGGCAAAGCTGATCTTCAGTTCAGCATCCGTACCCACCTCGTACGAAATATCTTTTCCAACCGCTGGTGTCAGGAAAGTAACCAGCGGAGCGGTCGCGAAGCTCCAACTGTAATTCACTGGGAGATGGCGACCTTCGCTATCTGCTACGGCATTAGTTACCGTTAAGACGTATGTTGTTCCATACCCTAACTTGCTCTTTGGCTTAAGTGTAACCTTTCGTGCTGCCGGATCGTAAGCAACCTCAGCCGGAACGACTTTTCCGGATTTTGTTAACTTCACCGTATCGCCGCTAACTGTCGCCGGATTCATATCTTCGGAGAAACTGAACGAGAGGCTGCCGTCTATCGGTACTCTCTTGGCATACGGAGCCGGCTGTTGGTCTAGAATGCGGAACGCGGTATCTTTGGCCTGCGCCCACAGGACAGGATGATCCATGTCGGGGGCATTGCTGATAGTGATCCCCTTGCTGCTGGCCGACGTATCATTATCCGCCTGCAGCGCTTCAACCGCCGCAGCCGCTGTTGACTCATCGGTTACCCGGGTTCCATGTACCGTTGCGTACACCGTTTCGGGACCTATAATCACGTTTTGTTGTTGCTTATTGTCCCATTTCTGATAGCGATACTGCTCGCCGGTCCACACTTGAATTCCCGTATCCGAATCCGAGACCCGGTTACCGTGCATTTCAATCTGTCCCCGCTCCCGCACGGATACACCTGCTGACATAAACCCGTCACGAATTTTCTTATAGTTCCAAATATATCCGTCAAACTCATTATCGCTGTTCCAGCCGGTTACAAATTGTCCCCGATAGCCTTTGATCTCGCTGTCACGAATGACAGTCTTGCCGCCAGTCACCAGTACACCATAACCGGGCTTCCCTGCACCGTCAAATGTACTATTTTCAATCGTCAGCATACCGTCCGGGGAAGAGATTTCCGGCCACTGCTTTACATACACGCCCGCTAGCTTGGCTGGACCGAACGTGCTGTTTCGAATGGTGGGGCTGTCATACCGTGATGTTCTGACACCATACAATGTATTTTCCATACCGGTTAATGTTACGTTGTCCAGCAAAGAGCCCTTCCCTGCAGCCTCTATTATAGCATTTGACTCCATTCCGTTTGCATCAATGACAACATTTCGAATGGCGCTGCCGTCACCCATAGTAAAATAGAGTCCTGTATACGCACCCAGAGAATCCCCAGGTTGACTATGATAAGAAGCAAGCTTCACTGCTTTTCCTTTAAAATCAATGTCTATTATTGGACTAACATCCGAATTCAAATTAACCCTATTTTTCAGAATAATCGTCTTCACTTCCGGCCGCTCAATGGCAGCCATCAGTTCTTCCCTGTACCGGTCCGCATCTTCGTCAGTGAAATTCGCGATCCCCCCGATGACAGCCTCCTCGGTCCATTTGACCGTAACAGGAACAGTAAGCTTCGTAGCCGACTCTCTTCCCGCAATTTTTACAGTTCCGGTTAAATGTACTACGACTTCCGATGCATCAAGAGGCTTGAATACATGCGCAATTACATTATCTGTCCGGATGATATCAGGCCGGTCGCTCGTCCATTCAACATTTACAAGATCATCATACTTATAGTCAGAAGGAGCTCTAAAATTCAGAAGAAACCCCTGTGTAACGGATTGCCTGGAATCCCCGTCCGTATACTGGAACGGCAGCGCCCCGCTTTCAATATCCGTTTTTAATTTATTGGTAATTTCCTCATCCGTCATTGCAGCGGCAAGAAACGGGTGTGACAGCTCGATAATGGGCTCGGTATTATTATAGACATCATAATTTCTTGCCTTATATTCGTAGACCTTCCCTGCCTCCACATTGTAATCGTAATAGACAAAATCTTCTCTCTTTAACCCTATATAAGATGTCCGGTCACCGATTTGAGCAATGAATTTGCCATCCCTGTAAAGGTTCCATTCGGATATCCCGGTACCGTCCTCGCCTGGATTTATTTGAAGCTTGATGGCCATTCTTCCGTCAGGCCCCTGTACATAACCCTGCGGATAAATCTCTGGAAGATTAGCGATCTGGGGGTCATATAATTCAGTGTACATATGGTATTTGCCTGCTTCAGTGAAGTCATCGGTGGAGAAGGTAAAGATCCGATTGTCCACCTTGGAGCGGTCCGTATCGTTCTGATATGTCCATGCCTCCGACTGCCCATTCTCGTCGATTCCGTTAGGCATCAACTGGTTTCTTCCGTCGTACACCCCACTCTTCGCAAGCATGTTGTCCGGAATGACATTCGAGATCGGAACGGTCATCGTTACTTTTTTGGTACCGCGCTCGCCAGGGCCTTTGAGAAGAACGCCATATACCGGCCCTATTCCATCAATCTGCGGAAATACCGGATCATCATTATAAGGATGGACCTTCGGTCTGGCATCCTCGACGGTAATCGTATTTACACCCGGATTCAGCTTTTCCGCTTGTACTTTCAATCCGGACTCAAAAATATACGTCTTCCCTTCCTCAATCGGCGTCTCTACCTGTAACGCCAGCAGAACCGTCGCCGAAGCAATCTCGCCAGACGGAACATTGGCGGCGTCATCCGCCTTGGCGCGAACTTTAACTTGGCTTACGCCAGAAGTGAGGCTTAGCGTTGAAGCATCGATATAAGCATATGTCACTCCGCTAACCGTGTGCGGCACGTCCAGAGTGTTCCATGAACCAAAGCCGCTTCCATCTTCAGCCAGGCTGTATTCCAGATTCGCCGCTCCCTCGGGAAGACCTTTCAAGATTAATTGCGTCCCGGTGAGAGCCGCTGCGATAAGAGATGGAGCGCCCGGTGTTGGAGGAGTCGTCGTTACCGTTTGGACGGCACTCTCCCCCTCAGGGGTATTCAGCTCAGGATTAGCCTTGACACGCACCTGCACTTTGCTTACTTCCGGAGTTACCGGGGCGTACACTGAGTTGGTTACGGAACTGTTGTCCGATTCGTTCACTACCTGCAGCGTTGCCGTTGTACCCGTTACCGCCAGATCAGACCATGCGCCGTAGCTCATTCCATCTTTGGCATACGAATATTCCAGATTAGCCGCGTTATTCGGCAGTCCTCTGAGCGTCAGTTCATTTCCAAGCAGCGTCGCCGCCGTAAACGATGGTATGGACGGTGCTACTGGCCCGACCGTTGTAAACCCGATTTCAATATCAGCGCCCAGTGAATTGGTATTATTATTAGCTGTGATCCCTTTAACTCCGCCATGATCTCCAATTAGCGTTAAGATATATTGGCTTCCTGCCGCCAGTCCATTGAATGTCAATGTTAACGGCTGGCCCATTAGACCGTCCTCAACCTTGATCTCCGCCGGAACACGGCTTCCATTAACAACCCTTTCCAGCTTTACCTTTGATCTATTGTCTATTGTGTAATTCTTGTTCGGCGGCGTGCCGTATCCTAATACTGCATTTGAAAAAGCAGCTGAAAAATAGCCGCTCAGCGGAATGTCTACATTAGCGCCCGGGTCCGCTGATGCTTGCATAGTAGTTGAATTATTCAGCTTAAAGCTTGTTAGACTAAGCCCAGCTGCAAACACCGCTCCTGAAGGAACCAAACTCACAAACGCAAGCACAAATGCCATTAACATCTTAAAAATTGAACTTCTCCGCTTCCTCCAAACTTGTTGCATGGAATTGCCCCCTATCCTGTTAATGATTAAGTACAGTACTGGCTATATATGTCTTTCTCCCCCGCATTCCTCCCCTTTGGATTCATTGCTCGTATTCTGCCAATCTAGGAATCATTCTGGTTGCCCGACCGCTTACCGGCCCGTCTGCGCCGGAAATACAGCAATTCCGCGGCTGCCCATCCCGCGAGCAGCACGACCAGGACAATCATCATCAGACGCCAGTGGGGATCGGTACTTCCTGTATCGGAAAGAGTTGCTGCCGCTTCCGGCTCAGCCGAAGCCGCCTCTCCTGCCCCGGCCTTTGCGGAAGGCTCCGGCATATTTCCCGGTTGAGCCTGTGCAGCCGCAGGCGCTTCAGTGGCCTCCGGCCTTTGCGGAGAAGCCGTAGCGGCAGCTGTCGCTTGGGTCCCGCTAGCCGGGGTCTGGCTCTCCTGCGCCGCCGGTTTTGCCGTCTGCGCAGGGGAGCTAGGGGCAGCCGTGCTTTCAGCAGCTTTATTGGCGGGAGCCGCACTGGCGGCAGTCTTATTGGCGGGAGCCGCGCTCGCAGCAATATCGGTCCCTGCAGCACCACTTCCTGCCGGCTTGCTGGCGGCAGGCGCCTGATCGCTCTTTGTCTTCTTGCTCTCCCCCGACCCTTCCGCTGCGCCCGCTGCAGTCGCCTTAGCCTTCTGCCCGGACGCTTCTTTAGGAGCGGTACTTACGCTTGCCGCCTTCGGTTTTGCGGCACTCTGCACCTTCTGCCCAGCGGGGACGCTTGGCGCCTTAGGGCTTGGAGCAGCAGTCGTCTCCGCCTTAGCAGGAACGCTTGGCGCTTTTGCCTGTTCCTCCCGCTTCGTTGTAAAAGCAATCGTTACGCCATGGCCCGAAGTCGTGCCGCCCAAGGTGGAGACCCCGTTTTTGGCGACCAGTTCAGGACCAACCTTCAGACTGTAGCTTACTCCGGGAGCCAGAGCACTGACCGGCTCCACAAATACGGCCTGCCGCTGGGAAGGATCAATCGTATCGTCCACTTTGGTCACTTCAATTGATACTGCTCCATTGTCTGAAGACAGCGTGAAGCACTCCCGGTTAATTCCCCATACCGTGCTGTTGACTACGTTCTTGTCAAACAACAACCGAAATTTCGGCTTCAGCGGAATATCCGAAGCATCGACGATGCTCGTCTTTTCGTCTACAAGCGTTGCCGAGACGAACTTCAGCGGCTTCGCCCCGGAAGTTCCCCCGCCAGACCCGGTACCGTCGCCATCACCGGCGTAGACCGGCTGTACCGTTAGTACCATCCACATAAGCAGTAAGACCGCCACTATGTACCGCTTCATTACGTTATATCGCATAACCATACATCCCCCTATTACCGGCAAGCTGACAACAGAATCAGCAGCCCGAGAATTCCAAACATGACGCAATCCTTATGGCCGTATCGCAATCTTTGTACTCTGCTTAAATGCGCGCCTCCCCAGTAGCAGCGGCTTTCCATAGCCACCGCCAGATCTCCCGCCCGCTGCAGGGAAGCAGCCAGCAGAGGAAGCAGCACGGCCGCCACACTTTTGATGCGGATCAACAACCGGCTCGAGTGAAGCGGAGCGCCGCGGGATCGCTGGGCGCGCGCCACAATTTCCGCCTCCTCGCTCATCACCGGAATGAACCTCAAGGAAATGCTGATCAACATCGCAAATTTATGTACGGGTATACCAATCCGGGACAAAGGAGACAGCAGCTTCTCAAGACCCGAGGCAAGCTGAATGGGAGACGTCGTCATTGTCAGAAGGCATGAACTGAGCAGAAGCGCCGCGAGCCGAAAGACCGTCAGCCCGCCCTGTATAACTCCCTCCCTGGTAACTGTCACTCCATGCACTGCAAGAAGCGCTTGCCCGTCCGTAATCACCGCCTGAAGCACGAACGATAGCCCGAGCAGCAGCCACAAGCCGCGAAGCCGCCGGAGCATCCGGTTCAGAGGGACTTGCGCCAGTTGAAAACCAAGCACGAGCAGCGCCGCATCAATCAAGACGATGAATGCATCCGCCTTGAGCAGTACGGTGAACGTCAATGCGAGACAGCCTATAATCTTCGTTCGCGGATCAAGCCTGTGGATGACCGTATCTCCCTGCATGAACTGCCCGAGCTTCACGCCTTTCATGTCCCTTCCTCCCTATCAAAGTAAGCAATTCTTCGAGCGCTTCTTCCCGTGACCGTACACCTGTATTTACCGGGTACCCTAGCTCCGCAAGCTTGATCAACACCAGGGCATATTCCGAAAAAAACAAACCGGGGCTGCTGCTCATCATTTCTTCACGCATCACATCACGGGTGCTGCCCCATGCCGCGAGCCGCCCATCGGCAAGTACGGCGATCTTATCAGCAAGCGCCATCACCTCCCGCATACTGTGGGAAATCATGAGAACCGTCATGCCCATCTCTTGCTGAAGCCGCTTGACCAGAGACAAAATATCGGTCTTCCCCGGTCCGTCAAGTCCGGCCGTCGCTTCATCAAGAATGAGGATATCCGGCTTCATGGCAAGCACACCGGCGATAGCCGCCCTGCGCCGCTGCCCTCCGCTTAATGACAGAGGAGGAACAGCCCCAACCTCATCCGGGTTAAGGCCGACAAGAGACAGCGCCTCTCTCGCTCTTGCCGCCGCATCCGCCTGCTTCATCCCCATGTTCCGCAGTCCGTAAGCAACATCATCGATCACAGTCGCTTCAAATAACTGCTGCTCCGGATATTGGAATAGCAGGCCCACTTTCCGCCAAAGTCCATTTCGGTGCTGCCTGTCCGATGTCTTCTTCCCCAAAACCGTTACATATCCCTCATCCGGGCATAGAAGCCCGTTTATATGCTGAACAAGCGTCGATTTGCCGGAGCCATTCGAACCGACTATGCCGATGAACTCACCCGGCTCCACCGCGAACGTTATATCGTTCAGCGCTTGTCTTTCATCCAAGGAGCCTCGGCCGTACCGGTAACTTACATGCTGGAATTCAATAATCGGCATATCCACTCCACCATTCCTTCAACCCTAACGACCGATGCATCGGCCGGTATCCCTCTGGCTGCAAGCCTGCGCATCAGGAACGGGACATCCGGCATAGCAATCCCCCAATCCGCAAGAGACTCTTCCTGTGCAAAAACGACTTCCGGCGTGTCATCAATCGCCACCCTTCCCCGCTCCAGTACAATCAGGCGGTCTGTACACAACAGATCTTCCACATGGTGGGAGATGAGCAGCACGGTTACGCCAAGCTCGCGGTTTACCTTATGTAAAGTTTCCATCAGTTCATCCCTGCCCCATGGATCAAGCATCGAGGTCGGTTCATCAAGGATGAGATGGGACGGCCTCATCGCAAGAGCTCCGGCAATCGCCACCCGCTGCTTCTGCCCCCCCGACAGCAAATTCGGATTTCGGTGACGGAGCTCCGTCAGACCCGTTGCCTGCAGCGCCCAGTCGGTGCGTTCCTTCACCTCACCTTGTGACAGCCCCAAATTTTCCGGACCGAATGCGACGTCCTCCTCGACTATGGAGCTGACGATCTGATTGTCCGGATGTTGAAAAACCATCCCCGTCAGCCGCCGGACATCCATCAGACAAGAGTAATCCGCTGTATCAAACCCATCAATCAGCACCGTGCCGCGAGTGGGCTGCTGCAGTCCGTTCAACATACGGGCCAGTGTGGTCTTGCCCGACCCGTTTCTGCCTGCCAGACCGACAAACTCACCTCCGCCAATTTGAAAGGATACATCCTGCAAAATAGGAACAGCCTCACCGGTTGCGGAATGAACGGTTTTGGAAACTCCCCTCACCTGAATCATGCTCTATTCCCATCTGACCAGTCTGGGCTTCAGCCGATTAATGAGGAAGACGGCAACCAGTCCCCCTGCGGCCCCGAATGCAACATGGGTCAGGGAAGTATATCCTAAGCCCAAAGCGAGAAAGCCCATCGGCAGCTGCAGCAGAAGACCCAAGAGCAAAGATATGAACAGCTTCGACAGACTAGCCAAAGCTCCACAGATGACACCGACGAAGGGATTGGCCATTTGATAAAAAAACACAGGCGCAAGCAGGTCCACTACAAGGCCCGGAACAAAGTATTTGAAGAAAATGAAGATTCCTTCTTTGCCAAGTCCAAGCACCACCGCCAGTACGCCGGAGACAGACCCCATAATCATTCCGCCTCCAAATTTGGGAATCAGCCCTGCTCCCAGCAGCATAATCGCCATCCAGAAGATGCTTGTGTGTCCCGGAATCTGCAGCGGGAGCCGCGTCACATCGTTGACCACGACAATCATCGTGCCGAACATCGTAAACCGAAGCACGTCCGCCAAGCCGAGCTTGAACAGAAACCGACTCTGCACCCCGGCTAATCTTCCCGAAAGCTTCTCATCATGCGCTTGCCCCGGATTATCCTCCATTTTCTCCACCCCTCTATTCAATCTTGTTAATTTCTCTTACATCTTGAACAATTGGCGGACCCTGAGATTTCAGATCGATCAGGTCGACAGTTCCGTGTTCATTAAAGGCCAGCACATAGGATTGACTCAAGCTTTGTTCGTCCGCCAGAAACACTTTTTCCTCTTTCAAGCCCTTTATTTCCACCTGTCTATAGCCGCTTAATCCCGACGCGCCGATCGCATAGAGCAGCGTCGGTCCCTTGGCACCTGGATCGCCGGGATATTGCTGATTCATCAGCGATTCCAGCACATCCACCCCCATAAGCGACACCAGCGAACCGGAAAGCTTGTCCTGCACCTTGATGATCGCGCCTGACTCGAGCCCTTTTTCCCGGGACAGCTTTTCCAATAAGTAGGCTGAAGGAAGAATCAGCGCAATGAATAACAACCCTATCAAGATTCGTATTTTCAAAGATCTCGTATTCACAACTTTGTCACCACACATTTCTCTATTTGGAGATAATTAAATATAAATGTCATACGTGTTAACATTGTTTTTGAACTCATTGTGTATGTTTTATTATATTTGATTATACCAAGGTATAATTGAATATAATTGTGTCATTACATAGAATGTTTTGTCGAAGATGCGTAACATAGCACTACATATTAAGTCATATAATATAACACTCTAACCTTTTTCTCCGTTGCAACCACTCAATGGCAGCCAGTTCAGTAACTCCGAATGTTAATATTTTTTTCATAGCTTGCATTGTATAATGAACCGTAATGAATAGAGCAGGAGGGGAGATTCGCTTATTCCGCCGAGGCATCTCCATTGAGGGGCGGATTGAGCATCTAAAAAGGTCTGTGAGGAAATAGATTCCCGTCTAAGTCAGACATGGTATACTGATAGAAATACTGAGGGTATGAAATGTGCTGTACGAGGAAGAACGGCTAAAGGCCGTTGATTATTCAGGCTGAACATGAAGCCGATTAATGGAGGTAGTCGAGTGTGATTAAAGAGCTTGTCAAGAAAAACCGAACATACAGAAGATTTTATGAGGATGTTAAAATTGAGCGAGAAACTTTGGAGGAGCTGATTGATCTGGCGCGCCTTTCTTCCAGCGGAGGCAATTTGCAATCCCTGAAGTACATCCTTTCCCATGATGAAGAGAAGAACAGCCTGATCTTTCCGCATCTGAGATGGGCGGGTTATTTGACGGATTGGGACGGACCGGAGGAGGGCGAGAGACCTTCGGCTTACATCGTAGTGCTGGGCGACAAAGAGATAAGCGCTAACCATTTCTGGGACCATGGAATCGCTTGCCAAAGCATCCTGCTCGGCGCTTGCGAGAAGGGACTAGGGGGCTGCATGTTCGGTGCAAGCAATAAACAGGCTTTAGTAGAGGCGCTTGATATTCCGGAGCGGTACGAGCTTATTCTGGTTATTGCGCTTGGCAAACCGAAGGAAGTTGTTGTCCTGGAAGAAGTAACGGAGCCGCAGAATATTAAATACTGGCGCGACGAACAAGGCGTTCACCATGTGCCGAAGCGAAAACTCGAGGACATCATCATTAATTTTTAAATTGTCCCATAGAACCCTAACGCGAATTTCATACCCTCTTCATTATTAAAAAAGGAACGCCGAAGCGTTCCTTGTCGTTTCTTGTCACCAAAGCTATTATTTTACGACCAGCACCGGAATTTTCGCACTTTGCACCACATTATGGCTGACGCTCCCGAGCACGAATTCGCGGATGCCGCCAAGCCCCCTGCTGCCGATCACGATAATATCCGCGACGTTATCCTTGGCATATTTCAGAATGGTCTCTGCAGGCGAACCTTGCAGCAGCTCAACTTTTGCGTTAAGCCCTTCCGTTTCAAGCCGTTTCTTCACTTCTTCCGTCGTCTGTACCGCCAAATCATAGTAATCCTTGTTAACCGAAGCCGGTAGAGGCGCGAGAGCTTCCCCGATAAAAAACCGCGGAAATTCAAATGCGTGTACGACATGCAGGGAGGACCCCGGCGTTACCTTGGCTAATTCGACCGCGCGATCCAACGCTTTGTTGGCGGCTTTCGAACCGTCATAGGCGAGCAAGATTTTAGAGAATAACATGTGCGCCACCTCTTTTTTTGTTTTGGCCTGCCGATGAAATAGTTATTGCAAAAAATAGCCGTATATCAGGACGTTCAGGAGCAGCAGCAGCGGAATGCCGATTACAAAGGACATATGCCGCGTCTTGTGGCGTCTGCGGTACATGGCTGTAAGCACGCCGAGAGCCCCGCCGATCGCCGCCAGCAGAAACAGCGTTTTCTCAGGGACCCGCTCCCGTCTGCTTCGGGCTTTATCCTTGTCCTCCGACATGACCATATAACCGATAATATTGATGACCGCAAACCACAACGTCACAAGCTTGACCATTCCAGGCTCCCTTCCCCTGCCGTCCTATATCTTTATTATATTCTCCTTTCAGGCAAAAAACCAACAAGACCTTCGCCTCTAATCGCCTGTTTTCCCGTCTTTCCTGACGCTATCTCCTTTTGCAGACAGACATGCGCTGCTCTTCATTCACAGCCGGACTCAGGCGCTTATTTTGACGCTTGCCTGATCTTTTTGCCTAAGCCAAATGAAAGAGAGCAGCGCAGCGAAGCCAGCGGCAATCCCCCCTAGCCAAAATCCTCCCCTCAATCCATACAGCGCACTCATCCAGCCCGCGACAAAAGGACCGCCCGACATTCCCAGCGCATACACCGCCTGATAGAATCCCATCGCCGTCGCCCGCTTGTGCGGATGGATATCCGACACCGACTTACCAAGCAGCAGCGGGAAAATCAGCCCCTGCATAAACCCGTTCCCGATCTGGGTGGCGCACAGCGTCCCGAAACTCGGCATTGCCGGGATAAGCAGCGTGAATAATGCACTTCCGGCAAAACCGAGGACGAGCGTGCCACGGTCGCCCAGCCATCTTCCGAGCACCCGCGCCCCGTACAGCGTCGCCGCCGCGTGGGGCAGCATGAACGCCAGTGTGAGCCAGCCCAGGCTTTCTTTGTCGGCTCCGAGACTCAGCGCCTGATTGGGCGTGTATCCGAACATCGTAATGAACAGCACGCAGTGGGCCAGCACCGACAGCAGGGATACTTTTACCAGCACCGGTTCCCGCATGACCGGCACCAGTTCGCCGAGCTTAATCGCGGTTTCTCCGCGTACTTCATGCTTCTCAGGCAGACGCAGTCCGATCAGAAGCGCCAGCGCAGCAACGACGGCTCCGGTCCAGAACGGGGCATTCCAGCCCCAATGCTCCACCATGTAACCGCTGAGCATCATGCTGGTTAGTTGGGCGATTACCATCGTGAACTGCAGCATTCCCATCGCCCTGCCGGCCTCCTCCTTTGGAAAATACCCGGCGTACATTACGCTGTACACGACCCATGCGCTTGCCGCAATGCCGGATACGGCGCGTCCCGCAAGCGCCCAGCCGGGATAAGGCCCCAGCAGAAACAGCAGGCAGCTGGCACCGCTTGCGATCAGCCCCAGCCATATGAACGGCCGCCTCCGGTTAAGATAGTCCGAACCGATCCCGATAGGCATCCGGAATAAAATCTGCATCAGGCCGTAAACACCCAGCACCATGCCTACCATGAAGTAGGAAGCGCCTAGATGCTCCACATAAGGAGAAAGCACTGGAACGTAAATATAGGAGGAGAACCAGAATAAATAAACAATCACCAGAAAAAACAAGCGGCCGCTTCGGCTGCCCTCTGGAGCTGGATCCGCCTGTGTTGACACTCTCGCTTGACTTAACGCCACTTGGAATCACCCAATCCCTCGTTTAATGACCTGCCTCATCAATCTTTCCGCTGTATTCACGGACGTTTTGCTGCTTTCCTTATTAATACCGTGACGAGTTCACATCCTTCGAAAAAATTTCGGGTGATGCTTCGTCCGGGTACTGATTTGATTCCTAATTCGTTATTTCGTGGAGGGAAGCTGTCCGTTACTGGAGCCGGGTCTTTTTTTATACACCTCGCCCCAATCGCGCATCAACAGAATAATCGGAACCAGCGTATGGCCAAACTCCGTTAGCGAGTATTCGACCTTGGGCGGCACCTGATGATACACTTCGCGATGGATCACGCCGTCCTCTTCCAGTTCTCTCAGCTGCAGGGTCAGCATTCTTTGGGTAATCGCGGGGCATATCCGTCTGAACTCGTTAAACCGCTTGGCCCCTTCGATCAGGTGGTAGAGCAGAACGCCCTTCCATTTGCCTCCGATCACATCCAGCGTATATTCTACCGGACAACCCAGATCATTCGGACATTCGCCATATCCAACTTTACGGTTCCGCATACAAATCCCCCTAGGTATCAATATGGATACTACATAACATTAATGTGTGTACTTATTATTTTGCAGCCGAATATTTAAATTAATTATAGGACATTTCTTCTATTGGCACACAAAAAATTTAGGGAGATGGAGGACATATGAACCGCTTAATCTTACGAAGCTTCTAAGCAAGATCACATGGGCCGAACCATAGAAAAGATCGTGCTGGAGCATTTTGAATAACCCTCCTTAAGAAGGGCTTGGATGCTCCCTCACGCCCCACTCTTTACCTGGAGCTTATAGCTCCGATGCGTTCTTAGTGCAAAGAGGCCATGAACGGATTTCCGTCCTAGGCCTCTTCTTGACTCCTAAGCTTCACTTTTACTTTCGCTTCGGCCTTTACCGCTTATCGGCGCCATTATTCCCCGTCTTTTTTACCTTCCATAGCGGCTTTTAGCAGATCCCCCAGATTGGTGCCTAAGCTTTCCGGCTTGCTGTACTGCTGCACAAGTTTCTGCTGCTCACGCTTATTCAAATGCTTGCTATCCTTGTTCACCGTCTCCGTAATGCCGCAGCCAAGGCACTGCACGAATAGTCCGGCCTTGCCTTCTTTCAATTCCATCTTCTTGTGGCACTGCGGGCAGCGGCGGTTCGACAGCCGCTTCTCTCCGGCGCGGGTATACCCGCAGTCATCCGCCGGGCATACAAGCAGCTTGCCGCGCTTCGACTTCTTCTCCAGCAGCCGCGTGCCGCACTGCGGGCAGTGGCTGTTCGAGACGTTATGCGGCTTATATTCGGCGCCGCTGTTCTTCACCTCTGCGACGAGTTCCTTCGCCATGCCGCGTATGCCCTGGAGGAATGGCTCCGGCTTTCCTTGGCCGCGGGCAATCCGTTCCAGTTCGGCCTCCCAGCGGGCCGTCAAGTCCGGAGTGCGCAGCTGCGGGGAAACCAGCTCGATCAGTTGCTTGCCCTTGCCTGTCGGATGCAAGACATTGCCCTGCCGCTCGATCGTATCCGACGATACGAGCTTCTCGATAATGTCGGCGCGGGTCGCCGGCGTGCCAAGGCCGTACTTCTCCATCTGCGTTAGCAGCGCCGCCTCGCTGTAGCGTCCCGGAGGCTGCGTCCGTCCGCCGCGCAGCATGCAGCGGCGGATCGATACCGTATCGCCCTGCCGCAGCTCCGGCAGCGTCACCTCGTGGCCTTCCGCCTCTCCTCCTCCGGACTCGGATTCCCCGTCTTCGTCCGTACTGAGATCGCCGCCGTAGACTTCCCGCCAGCCGGCATCCTTAACGGTCGTTCCCTTCGCCGTAAAGGTTTCCCCGTCTACCGTAACCGTCACCGCTACAGCGTCGTACCTTGCAGGCGGATAGAACAGGCTGATGAACCGGCGAACTATCAGATCGTACAGCTTCCGCTCCTCCGCGCTGAGCTGATTCAGCAGTACAGTCTGCTCCGTCGGGATAATCGCATGGTGATCGCTTACCTTGCTATCGTCGACAATCCGCTTCGTAATGTTCAGCGGCTTTCGCAGTAGTGGCCGCGCCAAGGGCGCGTACGGGCCCACCGCCACGCTGTCCAGACGCTCCTTCAGCGTCCCGTCATGTCCGCCGTCAAATACCGGCTATCCGTGCGGGGATACGTGACCAGCTTATGCTGCTCATACAGCCGCTGAAGCACGCTCGACGTCTGCTTTGCCGAAAACCCGAATTTGCGGTTCGCATCCCGCTGCAGCTCCGTCAATTCGTAAGCGAGCGGATGCGGCTCGCTCTTCTCGCTCTTTTGGACCTTGACCAGCGTACCGCTCCGCCCTTCGAGCCGTTGCGCAAGCGCGGTACTCTTTTCCTTATCAAAAATCCTGCCGTCTCCTCCGCTTGCTCTCCACTGCGCCTGGAAATTCCCGAAGTCAGCCGTCAGCGTATCAAATTCCTGCGACCGAAAATTCATGATTTCCCGTTCCCGGTCCATAATCATGCCGAGCGTCGGCGTCTGTACCCGGCCCGCCGAGAGCGGCGCGCCGAACTTGGTGGTCAGCGCCCGCGTCACATTCAGGCCAACCATCCAGTCAGCCTCGGCGCGGCAGCGCGCCGACTCGTACAGCCGGTCGAACTCCCGGCCCGGCTTAAGCGACGCAAAGCCTTCCTTGATCGCTTTATCCGTCTGGGAAGAGATCCATAGCCGCCGGAACGGCTTTTTCCACTGAGCCATGGTCATGATCCAACGCGCCAGCAGTTCTCCTTCGCGCGCCGCATCCGTCGCGATAATGAGCTCGCCAACATCCTGGCGCTTCATCAAATGCTGAACCGCCTTGAACTGTCCGCCCGTCTCCCGCAGCACCTTCAGCTTCATCCGGTCCGGCAGAATCGGCAAATCCTCGAGCGCCCATGTCGCAAATTTATGATCATAATCCTCAGGCTCCGCCAGACCCACCAGATGGCCGAGCGCCCAGGTTACAATATACCCCGGTCCTTCCATATAGCTCTTCTGCTTCTCACGGCAGCCCATCACCCGCGCAATCTCGCGCGCTACTGACGGCTTCTCCGCTAATATCAATGCTTTCATTGGATGCTCCTTTCCGTCTTGAACCATTATAACAAAGAAAAACAGTGTAGGTTCCAGGAACTTCAGAACATAACGACAGCATGTTAAATTCCTTACTGCTCAGACAAGCTGATTCTGTAATAGATGACGACTTGAACATCCATTTCTTCCTCCCAGCGCAAAATTCAGCTGGAAACCCCTGCAGGTTTGCAGGCAAATGTTCAGCTAGGGAGCATTTGCCTTAGCGAGGATGTTCAATCTTGCATTCAAGTCCCGGTAATAGAATGTTCCACGCTGGCTCGTCCATTCGGATATTCGTGCTTTCGAGTAAAAACAAAAAACCACTGCTTAGTTTCAGCAGTGGTTCATGTGCTTGGCAGCGTCCTACTCTCCCAGGACCCTTCGGTCCAAGTACCATCGGCGCTGGAGGGCTTAACGGTCGTGTTCGGGATGGGTACGCGTGGAACCCCTCCGCCATCGCCACCAAACGGGCATTTGTGAAACAAATGCTGCCGCGAAACATTCGGTCCTTCACCTTCCGGTGCGGATGAATGTTGCAGCGTTCTTCAGGCTTGATCGCCTGAAAACTGGATTCGAAACGAAACATTGCGTCTTCCCCATTCCGGGGTCCCCGCAAAGTACTCGGATTCAGCTTCGTCAGCCTCATCTTCACTTTGTGGGGTGAATTTGGATAAGCCCTCGACCGATTAGTATTGGTCAGCTCCACACGTTGCCGTGCTTCCACCTCCAACCTATCTACCTCGTCGTCTTCAAGGGGTCTTACATACTGGGAAATCTCATCTTGAGGGGGGCTTCACGCTTAGATGCTTTCAGCGCTTATCCCGTCCGTACGTAGCTACCCAGCCATGCTCCTGGCGGAACAACTGGTGCACCAGCGGTACGTCCATCCCGGTCCTCTCGTACTAAGGACAGCTCCTCTCAAATTTCCTGCGCCCACGACAGATAGGGACCGAACTGTCTCACGACGTTCTGAACCCAGCTCGCGTACCGCTTTAATGGGCGAACAGCCCAACCCTTGGGACCTACTTCAGCCCCAGGATGCGATGAGCCGACATCGAGGTGCCAAACCTCCCCGTCGATGTGGACTCTTGGGGGAGATAAGCCTGTTATCCCCAGGGTAGCTTTTATCCGTTGAGCGATGGCCCTTCCATGCGGTACCACCGGATCACTAAGCCCGACTTTCGTCCCTGCTCGACTTGTAGGTCTCGCAGTCAAGCTCCCTTCTGCCTTTGCACTCTTCGAATGATTTCCAACCATTCTGAGGGAACCTTGGGACGCCTCCGTTACTCTTTAGGAGGCGACCGCCCCAGTCAAACTGCCCGCCTGACACGGTCCCCGTACCCGATGAGGGTACCAGGTTAGAACCTAGATACGATCAGGGTGGTATCCCAACGTCGCCTCCACCGAAGCTGGCGCTCCGGCTTCTAAGGCTCCCACCTATCCTGTACAGATCGTACCCAAGTTCAATATCAAGCTGCAGTAAAGCTCCATGGGGTCTTTCCGTCTTGTCGCGGGTAACCTGCATCTTCACAGGTATTAAAATTTCACCGGATCTCTCGTTGAGACAGCGCCCAAGTCGTTACGCCATTCGTGCGGGTCAGAATTTACCTGACAAGGAATTTCGCTACCTTAGGACCGTTATAGTTACGGCCGCCGTTTACTGGGGCTTCGGTTCACAGCTTCGGATTACTCCTAACCGCTCCCCTTAACCTTCCAGCACCGGGCAGGCGTCAGCCCGTATACTTCGCCTTGCGGCTTCGCACAGACCTGTGTTTTTGCTAAACAGTCGCTTGGGCCTTTTCACTGCGGCCCCCTCGGGCTATTCACCCTACCGAGGCACCCCTTCTCCCGAAGTTACGGGGTCATTTTGCCGAGTTCCTTAACGAGAGTTCTTCCGCGCGCCTTAGAATTCTCTTCTCGCCTACCTGTGTCGGTTTGCGGTACGGGCACCTTCTCCTGGCTAGAGGCTTTTCTTGGCAGTGTGAGATCATGACCTTCGCTACTACAATTTTCGCTCCCCATCACAGCCCAGCCTTACGGTGTACGGATTTGCCTATACACCAGCCTCACTGCTTGGACGGACATCCATCAGTCCGCGTCACTACCCTCCTGCGTCCCCCCATTGCTCATAACGGATTATGGTGGTACAGGAATATCAACCTGTTGTCCTTCGACTACGCCTGTCGGCCTCGCCTTAGGTCCCGACTTACCCTGAGCGGACGAGCCTTCCTCAGGAAACCTTGGGCTTTCGGCGGATCAGATTCTCACTGATCTTTTCGTTACTCATACCGGCATTCTCACTTGTGTACGCTCCAGCTGTCCTTACAGTCAACCTTCAATGTATACACAACGCTCCCCTACCCCTGATGCAAGCATCAAGCCATAGCTTCGGTGGTGTGTTTAGCCCCGTTACATTTTCGGCGCAGAGTCACTCGACCAGTGAGCTATTACGCACTCTTTCAATGGTGGCTGCTTCTAAGCCAACATCCTGGTTGTCTGTGCAACTCCACATCCTTTCCCACTTAACACACACTTGGGGACCTTAGCTGATGGTCTGGGCTGTTTCCCTTTTGACAATGGATCTTAGCACTCACTGTCTGACTCCCGGCGACAAGTAGATGGCATTCGGAGTTTGACTGAGCTTGGTAACCCTTGCGGGCCCCGCACCCAATCAGTGCTCTACCTCCATTACTCTCATTCACCGAGGCTAGCCCTAAAGCTATTTCGGGGAGAACCAGCTATCTCCGAGTTCGATTGGAATTTCTCCGCTACCCCCACCTCATCCCCGAACTTTTCAACGTTCGTGGGTTCGGGCCTCCAGTGCGTGTTACCGCACCTTCACCCTGGACAGGGGTAGATCACACGGTTTCGGGTCTACGCCCACGTACTAAGTCGCCCTATTCAGACTCGCTTTCGCTGCGGCTCCGGCTCCTCGCCTTAACCTTGCACGTTAAACGTAACTCGCCGGTTCATTCTACAAAAGGCACGCCATCACCCAGATAACGGGCTCTGACTTCTTGTAAGCACACGGTTTCAGGACCTGTTTCACTCCCCTTCCGGGGTGCTTTTCACCTTTCCCTCACGGTACTGTTTCACTATCGGTCGCCAGGGAGTATTTAGCCTTGGCAGATGGTCCTGCCGGATTCATACGGGGTTTCACGTGCCCCGCACTACTCGGGATCCGTCTCGGAGGGAACGACTTTTCAGCTACAGGGCTTTTACCTCTTCTAGCGGGCCTTTCCAGACCTCTTCGCTTAAACCGTTCCTTTGTAACTCCATGTGAGACGTCCCACAACCCCGAAGAGCAAGCTCTTCGGTTTAGGCTGTTCCGCGTTCGCTCGCCGCTACTGACGGAATCACTCTTGTTTTCTCTTCCTCAGGGTACTTAGATGTTTCAGTTCCCCTGGTCTGCCTCTAGCTCTCCTATGAATTCAGAGAGAAGTGACTGTGCATTACCACAGCCGGGTTTCCCCATTCGGACACCCCCGGATCAAAGCTTGCTTACAGCTCCCCGAGGCCTTTTCGTTGTTCGCCACGTCCTTCATCGGCTCCTGGCGCCTAGGCATCCTCCGTGTGCTCTTACTAGCTTAACCAACGCTCCAATTTCCGCCTGATCGCTCCGTCTTGTTTGAAAGGCCGCTTCCGGATGTCTCCGTTCGCTTTCGCCTTTCAAGCCAAAAGTCGCTCTCATTCGAAAATCTTCGCTCTCAGCTAATAACTATTTCAACTTGTTTGGACACAAGTTCAGCTAAAAGATGTTCTAAAACGCAATTTTCGTTTCGGTATCCAGTTTTCAAGGATCAAGATTTGAGAGCTTGAACTCTCAAAACTGAGCAACGAGTGAGCGTTGCCGGAAGTCAAACTTCCGCATTTGAATGTTTCCGCTACGGGAAACGATTCTCCATAGAAAGGAGGTGATCCAGCCGCACCTTCCGATACGGCTACCTTGTTACGACTTCACCCCAATCATCTACCCCACCTTCGGCGGCTGGCTCCTTGCGGTTACCCCACCGACTTCGGGTGTTGTAAACTCTCGTGGTGTGACGGGCGGTGTGTACAAGACCCGGGAACGTATTCACCGCGGCATGCTGATCCGCGATTACTAGCAATTCCGACTTCATGCAGGCGAGTTGCAGCCTGCAATCCGAACTGAGACCGGCTTTCTAAGATTGGCTCCGCCTCGCGGCTTCGCTTCCCGTTGTACCGGCCATTGTAGTACGTGTGTAGCCCAGGTCATAAGGGGCATGATGATTTGACGTCATCCCCACCTTCCTCCGGTTTGTCACCGGCAGTCACTCTAGAGTGCCCAGCTTGACCTGCTGGCAACTAAAGTCAAGGGTTGCGCTCGTTGCGGGACTTAACCCAACATCTCACGACACGAGCTGACGACAACCATGCACCACCTGTCTCCTCTGTCCCGAAGGCCGCCTCTATCTCTAGAGGATTCAGAGGGATGTCAAGACCTGGTAAGGTTCTTCGCGTTGCTTCGAATTAAACCACATACTCCACTGCTTGTGCGGGTCCCCGTCAATTCCTTTGAGTTTCAGTCTTGCGACCGTACTCCCCAGGCGGAGTGCTTACTGTGTTAACTTCGGCACCAAGGGTATCGAAACCCCTAACACCTAGCACTCATCGTTTACGGCGTGGACTACCAGGGTATCTAATCCTGTTTGCTCCCCACGCTTTCGCGCCTCAGCGTCAGTTACAGCCCAGAAAGTCGCCTTCGCCACTGGTGTTCCTCCACATCTCTACGCATTTCACCGCTACACGTGGAATTCCACTTTCCTCTTCTGCACTCAAGCTGCCCAGTTTCCAGTGCGACCACAGGTTGAGCCCATGGTTTAAACACCAGACTTAAACAGCCGCCTGCGCGCGCTTTACGCCCAATAATTCCGGACAACGCTTGCCCCCTACGTATTACCGCGGCTGCTGGCACGTAGTTAGCCGGGGCTTTCTTCTCAGGTACCGTCACTCTTGTAGCAGTTACTCTACAAGACGTTCTTCCCTGGCAACAGAGCTTTACGATCCGAAAACCTTCATCACTCACGCGGCGTTGCTCCGTCAGGCTTTCGCCCATTGCGGAAGATTCCCTACTGCTGCCTCCCGTAGGAGTCTGGGCCGTGTCTCAGTCCCAGTGTGGCCGTTCACCCTCTCAGGTCGGCTACGCATCGTCGCCTTGGTGAGCCGTTACCCCACCAACTAGCTAATGCGCCGCAGGCCCATCCCTTGGTGACAGATTGCTCCGCCTTTCAGCCTCTTAGCAGGAGCTAAGAGGAATTATCCGGTATTAGCTACCGTTTCCGGTAGTTATCCCAGTCCAAGGGGCAGATTGCCTACGTGTTACTCACCCGTCCGCCGCTAAGTCTTTTGAAGAGCAAGCTCTCCAAAAGACTCCGCTCGACTTGCATGTATTAGGCACGCCGCCAGCGTTCGTCCTGAGCCAGGATCAAACTCTCCAATAAAGTATTGAAAGAGCGATTAGCTCAATTTGAAACATCTGACGAGAATTTGCATTCTCAAGGATGGCATTTCAAAAGCGTGAAACACGCTGTGAAATTCATCTTATTTTTGGAACTCGCTAAAAGCGAATTCCCACTCACTCGTTGTTCAGTTTTCAAAGATCAAACTTCTTTGCCGCCGCTCAACTTTGCCTCAGCAGCAACTTTTATAATATATCATACACTCTACAGAAACGCAAGCTTTTTTTGAAAGTTTATTTTATCTTGTCGATAAAAGCTTGTGTCCCCCGAGGACGACTTACCTATAATACCTCTTCTTTGGGAATATGGCAACCCCTAAATACAAAAAAACAATCCACTTATTATTTAAGCGGATTGTACATTTCATTCATGAAGCTTTCAGTTGCTTAATAATATTTCACACCGGTATATTTGCTGGCGTTTTTAATCAGGGAGACCGATTTATTACTCTTACCCAAGCCGGCGTCTACCGTCGTGTCAATAGTCACCCACTGCCCATCAATGAGGACTTCATTCCATGCATGGTATTGAGATACATAGCTGCTTTCACCCATCACTAGCTTAGCGGGAACGTTCACACTGCGGAGCATAGCGGCAAAGAGGGAAGCATAGTCGTAGCAAATTCCTTTTTTGCTGGTAAGCGTTCTGTCGATGTCCGGCACATAGTCGGTGGATACGTTGGCTGCCAATGCGTAGTCGTATTTTACATTGGAGACGATATAGTTATAGATGGCGGTTACTTTTTCTTTGTCGGTGTTGGCATTCTGGGTGAGTTGTTTCGCTTTTTGGATCGCTTTGTCGGACGGACTCCATTTAACATTCTGCACAGAGCTCAGATATACGGCGTTAGGGTCGCTTACCGAAAGGTCGATAGAATCGGAATATATGATTTTATACTTGTTGCCGCTGGTATTCTCAAGGATGGAAACTTTATAGGAGCCGCTGCCTAGCTGCAGCGGGAAGGACTCGTTGGGCTCTGATGCGAAGAGGTTGTAAGTATAACTGCTGCCGTTCTTCGTAATCATCAGTTTCGTGCGCTTGCCCTGAGGAGCGTTATATTGAATGCCAACAACGCCTTGGCTTAAATTCGAAGTGTCGAGCCATTCGGAACTGCCGCTCGCGGCGGCTGCCGGGATAACTGGAACGGAGGTGGCTAATGTAAATAATATGAGAAGTATGAAATAAAACTTCTTCATAGATAAAACTCCTTTCGGTAGCTGGCTGCCATCCTCCCGGGAAGGCCCTTTAGCTTTGCGTCCCTACCTTTCGATAGGTTTGCCATTATCGTACAAGTTCCATCTCTTTTGAATATATGGTATAAATGCCATTATTTTTTAAAAATGAATAAATAAAAAAGCCTCTTCATTCGGTAGCTGGCTGCCATCCTTGCGGGAAGGCCCTCTAGCTTTGCGTCCCTATCTTTCGATAGGTTTGCCGTTATCGTGGTTAGCTTTTCTAATATCAGATTACCATATTTATATAAATTATCAATAGGAAACTAGGAAAATATACCTGGTCAATTGCCTATTTTCCCATATTTCCGCGACAGTCACGGGAGCTTTGCGTGTACAATTAACCGATGTGTCGGATTAATCAGCGGATCGCATGTGATGAGCGTAAGGATGCGGTCTTTGTTATTGCCTTCCAGCACGGACACGTCAGTAGGCTCGACAATCGAGATATCGTAGACCGTATAGTTATAGACCTTCCCTTTGGTCTTAACAGAAATCGTATCGCCAATCTCCACCTCATTCAGGCGGTTGAACAGTCTTCCCTTGGTATGGGCGCGGTGAGCGGCGATAGCCGCATTTCCAATTTCTCCAAGCGGAGCGGTCTCGGTCAAATGCACGGCCGCATGCCGCATATTGGCTTTGGTGGCTCCTTCAAGCACGGGAAGCTTAACGTTGATTTTATCGATCTCAATCAGCGCGATCGCCTTCTCGTCTACGTCTGAACCGCCTTTATCCGCCGCGAGCTGCGACTGCTCGTCCAAGGCCGATTCTTCGGCAAGCAGCTGTGTCACTTTGGCGTATTTGAGCCGCAGATCGGGATCGGCCGAATTCTGAGCCGTCTCCGCACTTTGTTCAAAGCTCTGCTCCGCTTCCTTCAGCAGCTTCTGCTGCTGCCAATCTTCAAACCATTCGCTGGCCTTCGGATAAAGGATAAGCAGAACGCCGGCGATAATTATGATATAAGAAAGCTTGCGCAATATCTTCACCCTCTATCGTCGCTCCGCATCTGCTCCTGAGATCGCCTCACCGGAGACAGGCAGAGACTGCTTCGGCTTCACAAACACCCATTTTCTGCTGCCAAAAAAATTGATGATGACCGTAACAAACGTAACCAATACCTTCGACGACAGTTCCTGCAATCTCAGACGGCCGATTAGAACGCTCATGAGCAGCAGGGATATGCACAGCACAAACAGATTCAATGCTATAAACCTCAGAAGCTGCCTATGATCAAATCCTTCTTCCTTGCTCCGCTGCCGGTCCTTGAACGTTATTTTACTGTTCAAAATAAAGCTGTTGGCCGTTCCTGCGGCATAGGAGATGACCTGGGCGACGACATAGAACAGCCCGAGCGAGTTCAGCAGCGCGAACACGGCCATATCTACCAGCGTATTCAGCAGGCCGACAATATTAAATTTAACGAACTGAAGGAAATCGCCTCGCACATTTTTGTTATTCATGGGGTACACCCTTCCGTGGTTGTCCGGCTTCCTCCCGAAAAAGCTCGGCTTCCTCTTCCTTCAGGTTTCTGCAGCCTACCGCTTCGCGGACAATGTATAGCGGCCGGTCCTTCGATTCATCGTATATCCGGCCGATATATTCGCCGATTACTCCGAGGATCATAAGCACAATTCCGTTAAACAGCAGGTTCACGCCGACGATGGAAGCCCAGCCGGGTACCGTACGGGACGTAAACCACTTCTGCATCAGCACGAAGAACAAGAAGACAAAGCTGGAAAACGAAAGCAAAAACCCAAGGTAAGACGCAATTTTGAGCGGTTTGTGCGAAAAGGACGTGATGCCGTCGAGCGCAAACCGGATCATTTTTTTGAGCGGATATTTGGTCTCCCCGGCAAAGCGCTCCTCGCGGACATATTCCACCATCGTCTGGCGGAAGCCGACCCAACTGACAAGCCCTCTGACATAGCGGTTCTTCTCCTTCAGTTCGCGCAAAACGTCGCACACCTTGCGGTCGATCAGGCGGAAGTCACCTGTATCGGTGGGAATATCCACGCTCGTCAACCTGCTCAGCAGACGGTAAAACAGCTTGGCGGTGATTTTTTTGAAAAATGTTTCACCGTGGCGCTTCATCCGTTTGGCATACACCACTTCATATCCCTGCTTCCACTTGGCAATCAGCTCAAGTATGACTTCGGGCGGGTCCTGTAGATCTGCGTCGATAACGACGACCGCTTCCCCCCGGGCATAATCCATGCCTGCGGTAATCGCGATTTGGTGGCCGAAATTCCGCGAGAAGTCAATCAGCTTCACATGACCGTCCTGGTCTGCAATCTCCCGGATCATATCGGCTGAGCGGTCCCGGCTTCCATCGTTCACGAAGATCAGCTCGTACGCGTCTCCGCTGCGGTCCATGACTTCTTTTAGACGCTCGTAAGTATGGGAAATCACTTCTTCTTCATTATACATCGGGACGATCACGCTGTATCTGGCTTTCATTTCTTTTCCTCCTAAATTATAGACGGCCGTAACTCTAAAAGACCCAAGTCGGGAACCAGCGCAGGAAGCCTGTCACGTAATCCCCGCTAACCTGCATGCCCGACAAGACGGGATAGAACATGATAAATAGCAGCGCCGCCGCAGCGACGTACACATAACGGATGACTCTCGACCGGGATTCGGGGAACACGCTGTCCGACAGCTTCAGCATATAGACCAGCGCCAGAATCATGAACGGAACCATGGCGAAATAATGGTAAAGGAACGTCTCGCGCGGAACGAGCATCCAGGGAATGTATTGGGAAAAATAGCCGATCCAAATGACGTATTGCGGCTTTTCCCGGCGTTTCAGCGTCAGCCACAGGACAGCTAGGATGGCAAAAACCCCTGTCCACCAGATCAGCGGGTTGCCCATCGTTACAATGCTGCTGGTCTGGCCTGCCGGCAATCCTTCTCCCCCGCTGAAGAACCATACCGGACGCTTCATAAAGGGCCATTGCCACCACTGGGATGAGAACGGATGGGTAGCCACAAGCTGGCTGTGGTAATCGTACATATTCTTCTGCGCTTCGAGCAATCCTTTAATCGTATAGCCTTCCGGTGTGACGGACAGCACGGGAATAAACGATAAGCTGTAAATCGCAGCCGGAATAACAATAAAGAAGATAATGCAGGAGGCCAGAGTGATAACGGCTCTGCTCCAGAATGTTCCTGCGGCCTCTTGGCAAGCGGCTGACAGTTCCGGGTCGGCACGCTTGCCGAGGGCAAGCACTCGCCGGGCCGCCAGGTGCTGCCGGTACCGGTCAAAGAGCGATATACCGAGCATAACGGCGAGCCCCGCCCCTCCATACAGCACAATCCATTTGGAGGCAACTCCGATGCCAAAGAACAGGCCCGACCAGAACAGCGGCCAAAGCGTCTTGCGCAGCGGAAGGCGGTAGAAATTCATTGCCGCGTAACGCTGCATGAAGTAGAACATCAGCATGATGAAGAAGACGCCGTACACATCAATAGTAGAAATCCGGGTCTGCGTAAAATGCATGAAATCCAGCGCGAACAGCCCCGCCGCAAGCGCGGCATAGCGAGTCCGCCCAAACAGCCGCAGCGCCATCACATACATAACAGGCAGCATGGCGATGCCAAATACCGTGCCGACGATCCGCCAGCCGAAAGGATCAACGCCGAGCAACGCCATTCCGACGGAAATCAGCAGCTTCCCGAGCGGCGGATGCGTATTCTCGTACGGAACGATGCCATGGGCGTATTCATACGCGGTGCGTGCATGATAGATTTCATCAAAATAGGTGCTGTTCATATAGCCCGAATTGGCTGGAATAAGCTGCTGCTCGTCGAACAGGTTAGCCGGATCTCCTTTTTTGGGAGTTCCTCCCGTATCGGGCGACACTTCGGCAACAGCCAGCGGTGACGCGTTTCCTTTCTCATAAAAGGCGATCTCATGCAGATAAAAGCCCGGCTTATTCACAAAAACTCGGACATACCGCGCCGTGGCGTTAAGCTGCTGGCTTTTCCAGATAAAGACGTTGCCGACATCCTCGTTAATCTTGACAGGTCCGGACCAGCTTTGCGGCGAATTGCCAAAATCCAGCGTAAATTCACCAGTGCCTACGCCGCCGAATATTCTCACCTTGTCGAGCTGCTTCGCGGCGCCCAAATCGACATAGAAGCTTTCGCTCGCAGCCGAAGGCGCCCATACCGTTTCCGGAGAACGGACCGAACCGAGATTGACCATAGCTAGCGCTCCATAAAGGAGCGTAATAGCCGCCATCCACAGCCAGTCTCTGCGCATCATCCGGGGAACAGCACTTCCTTGCAGGAAATTAACCGGACGGAGTTCACCGACGAGCGCCAGATCGGTTTCCCGTTTTTGCTTATCGGTATACGCAGGAGCCAGCGTCAGCACCCTCCCCCTGAAATATAAATCCCAGCCGATATACAGCATGTACAGCAGCAGCCCGACGTTGGTGATGGATGTAACAAGGATGATGCCGTCCGAACCGGGATTCCGCCCCGCATTCAGATGCAGCAGTACATACTCCACATTGGCAAATTGGGTCAGGCTCAGGCCGAAGAACAGCGTCAGCAGCCTCCGGTCCTTAATCTCCATAAAGGCGAACAAGCTCAAGGCAAGCGCCGGGAACATATACCGTTCATGCATTTTGGTTCCAACCACAAACATGACCACAATTAAAACGAGACCGATAAAGAAGGACTTGGACAGGTCTTTTCGGTCTTTCCGGAACGAGAACAACGCGGCCAAAGCTACTGCGGCTATAATAAAAATATTGCCCCAAGCGCGGTAAGGAATACCGAGCCACATTTGGTCAATCGGCGACCAGGACGGAGCGATGAGCGTGTAGAGGTTAAAAGCGTTGACGGTGGAATAAGGATAGGAAGACAGCGTGCTTTTGTACAAATCAATTAGACCGCCAATCCCTCCGTTGCCCCAAAAGAACGGCAGTGTAATCAGGGTAAAAGCGATAAGCCCGTACACCGCTCCTTTCAGCAGCTCTTTCCACGCGCGGTAATGAATGAAGGCGAACAGCAGTACCGGCGTAAAAATCAGCGCCTGCGGCTTCACCGCCGCAGCCACAGTAAACCAGACCGCGGAAGCGGCAAGGCGTTTATCCGAGACGGCCAAAATACTGAGAAGCAGGAACATCACGAAAAAGGCATCCGCCTGCCCCCACACCGCCGAATCCGTCAGTACAGCCGGATTAAATGAATATAGAATGACAAGGCCGAGCGCAATGCCGCCGCCCAGCTTTTTGCTTCCGATCCGGTAAATCAGCCAACCGAGAGCGATATCCGACAGGATCGCCGGCAGCTTAAACAGCAGCATCTCCCCAGGAGAATCCGGATGTAAACCGAGGCCCTGATGGATGAGATGAAGAAGATACAATATATAAATATACCCTGGAGGGTAATCCGCAAAAATGCCTTCCTGATAAAAGCGTCCCGGACCAACCTCCGCCAGCCGCTGGCCCCAGTACATAAAGGTCTTCATGTCGTTCATGTAACCCTGCGAGGTCCAGCCAAGCCACAGACGCAGCAGAAAAGCCGCAGAAAGGACAATCCACAGCCACGCGCCGTAATCATAGCTCTCCCGTCTGAGCAGACGCTTGCTGCGCAGCGCGGTCCGGTAAACCCAGGCGAAGAGGCAGGCGAACAATGCGGAAAAGAACAATATATTTTTGGATGATATCTTCACCGGCTTCCCTGCCGCTACGGCCTGAGCGCCCCCCGGATCAAGCGAGATTACCGGAACGCCCGCAGGGGCGGAATCAAGCTCCTCCACGGATAGATCGTCAAAATACGCCTTGCCCGCAGACAAATTCCCATATCCGCCAAGGGCGGCGCCGATGCCTATTTCCTTTTGCTCGGAGCCCGTCTTGCCTATGAACTGAAGCTGCTGCCAGCCTCCGCCGGTGTCTTTGGTGCTCGGATACCCCCCGCCAACACCGACAACGAAAATATTGGCCCCGATGCCTTCCGCTCCAGCGTCCACCACTTTAACCCAGCCGGAAATCCGGTAATGGGTGTCCGGCTTTACGGCGATGGTCTGAATCCATTTTGCATGATTCTGCTGCATATTCTCTACAGCGGCCGCAGCATTTCCGGAATGGACGTCTGCGGATTCCACGAACAGCAGGCTTGCCTGATCGCCCTGTACCCATACATCTCTCGTCCAGGAGGCGGGAGCGTCCGATGCCGTTTCCTCAAACCCCGGATTTTGCAAAAGATTTCCTGCTGCAAACATGGTTCCCGGAGGGATAACTAGCATGCACAGCAGCAGCATAAACATCAGTTTCGCAGCAATACGCCACTTCTTCATCATCGTTACCACCTTCGTCTTATCGTCCGAATCTATGTATATGAAGTTCGCTTCATTTTTTCCCTCATTTCAATATAATCGAATTGCCGGGTTAAGAAAAGTCCGGCGCTCTTTTCCGATAACACCGCCAAGTATCTTGTTCGCTAGCAAGAAGAAACGGCTTCGCCGTCCTTGCAGGAGGAGGGCATCCGTTTCTCGTAGAAATATAAGACAAAATGATAAGCGCTCAGCTTATACATTCTTATCTTTAAAAAAAGACTCCTTCCGATTGAGAAGGAGCCGTAAAAGAGCGGCCAAGGCTTAGCCCTGGCTGCCAATCATCAGGTAGCGAAGTACCACCAGAACAGCCAAAAGCCACATCATCCAGTGGATGTCGTATTTCTTTTTACCCGCAAGGTTAGCCACAAACGCCAAAATAACGTAGGTGACGATACCGAAGGAGATACCGTTCGCGATATTGTAGGTGAAAGGCATGATCGCAAGGGTCAGGAACGACGGAATGGCGATAACCATATCGTTAAAATCAATCTGGCGGACGGACTGTGCCATCAGCACGCCGACGATGATCAGGGCCGCCGCCGTGGCGGAGCCGGGAATCAGAGCGGCAACCGGCGCCAGGAACAGGGCAAGCAGGAAGCACACGCCCGTCGTAACGGCGGTAAGTCCAGTACGTCCTCCTTCGGCCACGCCCGCCGCGCTTTCCACATAAGCCGTTGTGGTGGAAGTACCCAGCATCGCGCCGCCTGCAACCGCAGCCGCGTCAACGAGCATGGCTTTGCCGACGCGTCTTTTGCCTTCCTCGGGATCATCCATAATTCCCGCGCGCTCCGCCGTTCCGACCAGAGTGCCGAAGGTGTCGAACAACTCGACGAAGGTGAATGTCGCGACCGCAGAAATAATACCGGTATGCATAATGCCTTTCCAGTCAAACTCCAGCAAGTTAAGCTTCGTGAAATCCGGCACCCATGGGGTGGACGGATTGGACAGTGTGGAGAAATCAACCGCGCCCATCAGCATGCCGATTACCGTGGTGCCAAGAATGCCGAACAGAATCGCGCCTTTTACCCGCAGCACCATCAGAATGCCGATCAGCAGCAGGCCGATGATAGCAAGCTGGACATTCGTGTTCTCGAGGCTTCCGAGATGGAAGACCGTTTCAAAGTACAGCACATCGGTAAAGGTGTTTGCCGGAATTGCATTGCCCGCTTCCACGCCGACCGTCATCAGGCCGCTGTTCTTCAGGCCGATAATGGCGATGAAGAGTCCAATACCGACCGTAATCGCATGCTTCAGACTGTCCGGAATCGCATCCAGCAGAATCTGGCGAATCCGGGTGATGGTCAGCAGAATAAAGATCAGCCCGGAGATGAACACCGCCGTCAAACCCATTTGCCAGGTAAACGGATGATCCGTTGTAGCCGACGACAATACAACCGATGCGAAATACGCGTTAAGGCCCATACCGGGCGCAAGGGCAACCGGGAAATTAATGAACAGCCCCATGGCAATCGTAAAAATGCCCGCCGCCAGCGCAGTCGCCAAAAATACGGAATACCAGCCCATATCGATCCGGCCGAATGCAGTCAACGTCCCGGGATTTACCGATAGAATATACGCCATTGCCATGAAGGTCGTTAGACCAGCCATAATTTCAGTGCGTACTGTGGTGCCGTTCTCTTTCAACTTGAAAAAGCGTTCCAAAATGTTCTCCCCCTAAGATGTTTTGAAATGAGGCAGCAACAAAAGGCCGGAGTCTTGGCGGACCCCGGCCTGAAAAAGAGCCATCCCCGAAGGGTTCGGCACGGGACCAAATCTTCACGTAGGGACAGCTTGTTTTAATCGTAGCCAGGTCATTACGGTGACCTCGTAGAGACTCCCGGGCCCATTCCCGAGATTATACGAATACTCATGCTGCTGATGCTTTCTCATTTTAGGTGGACATGACATGGGTTGTCAATGACGAAAACGAACAAACTTTGTCATGTTTTTGGCATTGTAACCTGCCTTGATTGGCGAAATTGGCGGAATTCGCGCTCCTTCTGCCCGAATTTATTGACAGACTTTTTAAACAGTTTGGTAAGAAAAGGAGTGAATTAAGAAGAACGCTATTTTTTTTCTAAAGTCAAAACAACGTCATTTTTTGTAACTTCACCTTTATTTTCGATTTCAAATTCAGATAAATTATCAGAATTCGTGATTACAGCAATAACAGTATCATCTAATCCAGCTTTCTTAATGGCTGGAGACCAGAATTCAATTAGAAGCTCCCCTTGTGAAACACGTTGCCCTGGTTCGAAATAAGTGATAAAACCATTTCCCTTCATCTTAACTGTTCCAATCCCAATATGAATCAATGTTGCAATTTTATTTTCGGAGACAAGACCAACAGTATGACGCGTTGAGAATGTTGCCTCAATTATGCCATCAAATGGCGCGTAAACTCTCCCATCACTTGGTTTAATTGCGAACCCTCTCCCCATTGATCCAGTCGAAAATACTGCATCTGAAACTTGTTCAAGGGGAATCACTTCACCAGCAACTGGGGCATAATAAGATAGTTCAGCTTTGGAACTCGGTTGACTTCCAGTTGACTCACTTTCATCATCACTATCAAAGTCCTTTGCCCATGTTCTCTCAAGCTCGTCAACGATTGAAGCATGCATTTTTTCATCGAGTTTCACTTTTTTGAAAAAGACAAGAGCACCAACTAAAATGGATACTGCCGGGACACCAAGCATAACGAATTTAAAGATAAAGCGGCCGTGGTTCGTGATCGTTGCAGCTGTGGCTCCTGCTGTCATACTGGCTGCTACAGCCGTGATCCCAACAACTAAGTTTGAAATCGCTCCTGCAAGCTTATCCAACAATGGGCGAACAGATAAAGTCAGCGATTCATCGCGATGTCCTAATTTTAATTGACCATATTCTACTGAGTCAGTAATAGTCATCAAAGCCACTAAAAAGATTAGTGGTTGTGGAATGAAAAATAACTCCGCTGCGACAAGCACTAGAATAAGAGAGCTGTTCGCAAGACTGAATACCATTAAGCCTATCAACATTAAGGCAATGGCTACTAGAAATACATTTCGGCGATTCCATTTCTTCGCCAATGCGGGAAAAATCGAAATGGCAGCTAAGCCAACGATTGTATTTATTAGTGCCAAAATTGAAAATTTCGATGCATCTCCCAAAATAAATGTGAAGTAGTAGAGTTCAAATGAGTTGGTTAAAGACATACCAATGGCATAAAGACCATACGCTAACGATAACCACATTAGCTGATCGTTGTGCATAAGAACGCGAAAGACTCCTTTAAAAGTTGTTGCTTCCTTGTTCTTTCGCAAATCAGATTCTACTTCTTTTGTCCCTAATCCAACTACGACTGCTGATAGAGCTGCGGCACAACCAATAATCAGCGCAAACCAGAACCATCCACGAGAATCACCTGTTCCTTGATTGGCATTGAGTGAGAACAGCAGCACTAAAGGCATGACCACAATACCAATTGTTCCTCCACCAATATTTGACCCGATTCGAGCAAATGTGGCTGTTTTTTCACGTTCACGTGAGTCAAATGACAATGCAGGAATCATAGACCAAAATGCAATATCTTTGAAACTGTATAAAATATCCATCGCAATATAAAGAATGGCAAACAAGATAAGATAGAGCATTGGATTGCTTTTCGTCAGTCCGCCAAAATCTGTGAATAATATGACTAAAGCCGCTGGTCCTAAGACACCACCCACTACAACCCAAGGCTTGAATTTCCCCCAACGCGTATGGGTGTTGTCAATGGCATTCCCAATAAATGGATCAATGGCTAATTCTACAAACCGTAAGAAGAAAATAATAAGTGTAATAAATCCAATCATTTTCGCATCCTGCGCCTTATTTCCACTGTTAAACAAGTGAGTTGTCACAAACATGATGAAATAAGTACTGAGTAATCCAAACAGCAAGTCATTCCCAAAAGCACCAAAGCTATAAGACAACCGTGAAACGATGTTTCCTTTTGAATTTTCCATCCTAAAAATCCCCTTTGCATTTATCCGATTTCTTTACACCTCAATAGTAAGGGTAACGCTTTCATTTTAGAATGGAATAAATTTTGTTAAATCCTACATTTTTTTAGATGATTCCGAATTTCGAGTAAAACTAAAGTATAATTTTATTTGGAAGATTTGAGCAAAGGAGGATTAACGATGAACAAACGTAAATATTGGGATGTATTTATTAAGGAAGATTATTTTTCTGATTTCTATTTTTTTAATGTAGGTCATGAAATTTGTGCGCCACTGCACTATGGTCCAACCATGAGGGAAAATTATGTTGTGCATTACATAGTATCAGGAGAGGGAATCTTTGAAAGAAATGGAGGAAAGAAGCATTTAAAAAAAGGAGATTTTTTTGTTATTCGTCCCAACGAGGTGAATTTCTATCAAGCAGATGAAACAAATCCATGGGAATATTACTGGCTTGGGTTTAACGGAAGTCGAGTACCGGAATTGTTGTTATGCAATGGCATCAATGACCATGATTCAGTTGGAACCGTTTCACCCGATAATGAGTTACAGAAGCTATTCGAAAGAATGATGAAAATGGATTTATTTGATATAAAGGAAAAAATGAGTGTACAGGCATTGTTTTATACGATTTTTGCTCATTTCAAAATCGAAAAGAACTATTATCTGCTCAATCCAACGAATATAAAGCAGAAAAAGTATAGTGAATTATTTTTTCTTTTTGTTCACAATAATTATTCGTGCCTCGACCTTTCGATTCAGAAAATCGCTGAGTCAATAAACCTTACTCCAGCTTATCTCAGTCAGGTTATTAAAGAAGAAATAGGTGTTTCTCCTGTTCAATATTTAAAAACTCACCGCCTGCAACAAGCAAGTATTCTATTGAAAACCAGTGAAAAAACCGTTTATGAAATTGCTGAGGAAGTAGGATATTCAAATGTGGACTCCTTTTCGAGAGCATTTAAAAATGCGTTTGGCGTTTCACCGACAAATTTCCAGAAAAACAAACAGGATTTGATTTTTCACTAATACTCTCTCGTTTTCATCTTAAGATCTCTAAATGAAGAAAGAAAATCCCCATCAAGAAAATTTCTTGGTGGGGATTTTGGTGGGGAACCACTTGTTAAATCAATGTTCACGCTTCAATTTATGTTACTAGGTTACTCCCACTCAATCGTAGCTGGCGGCTTGGAAGTGATGTCGTAAACGACGCGGTTGACGTTCTCGACTTCGTTGACAATCCGCACGGAGATTTTCTCCAGCACATCCCACGGAATACGTGCCCAGTCTGCGGTCATGCCGTCGATGGAGGTTACGGCGCGAATGCCTACGGTGTAGGAGTAGGTCCGGGCATCACCCATAACACCCACGCTCTTCATGTTCGGCAGCGCGGTGAAATACTGCCAGATTTCGCTCTCCAGTCCGGCCTTGGCGATTTCCTCACGCAGAATATAGTCCGAATCCCGGACGATCGTCAGCTTGTCTTCCGTAACTTCGCCCAGCACGCGGATGGCAAGGCCCGGTCCCGGGAACGGCTGGCGCCATACAATAGCATGCGGCAGGCCGAGCTCCTCGCCTACCTTGCGCACCTCATCCTTAAACAGTGTATTCAGCGGCTCGATCAGGCTGAACTTCATGTCCTCCGGCAGTCCGCCGACGTTATGATGTGATTTGATCGTCTGCGCCGTGGCGGTTCCGCTCTCTACGATATCCGTGTACAGCGTTCCCTGTGCAAGGAAATCGAAATCGCCGAGCTTCGCCGATTCCTCATCGAAGCAATAGATAAATTCGTTGCCGATAATCTTGCGCTTCTGCTCGGGGTCGTCTACGCCGGTCAATTTGCCGAGGAAACGCTCACGGGCGTCGATTTTGATGACGTGAATGTCGAATTTACCGACGAACGTCTCCATGACGCTCTCGGCTTCGCCTTTGCGCAGCAGACCGTGGTCGATGAACATACAGGTCAGCTGGTCGCCAATGGCACGGTGAATCAGCATGGCGACAACGGAAGAATCAACGCCGCCGCTCAGAGCGCACAGCACCTTCTTGTCGCCAACCTTGGCGCGGATATCCTGGACAGCATCCTCGATAAAGGATTCCATCGTCCAGTTGCCCTCGCAGCCGCAGATTTCGTACAGGAAATTCGAGATCATCTCGTTGCCGTGTACGGAGTGACGCACTTCGGGATGGAACTGCACCGCGTACAGCTTCCGTCCTTCATGGCTCATCGCCGCAATCGGCGCGCTCTCGGTACCGGCATCGAGTTTGAAGCCTTCCGGAAGCAGTGATACATGGTCGCCGTGGCTCATCCATACGGTCTGGCTGCCTTCCAGCCCTTTAACCAGGATGGCGCCGGGTTCAAAATTCAGATCCGCCTTGCCGTATTCCCGCTTGGAGGCGCGTTCGACCTTGCCGCTGAGCTGATGGGCCATCAGCTGCATGCCGTAGCAAATGCCGAAAATCGGCAATCCAAGATCATAAATCGCCGGATCAACATGCGGAGCATCCTCGGCATAAACGCTCATCGGGCCGCCGGAGAATACGATGCCTTTAGGCGAAAGTTCCTTGATCCGTTCGATCGGCGTATTGTACGGCAGAAGCTCGCTGTATACTCCTAAATCCCGAATTCTGCGCGCGATTAATTGGTTATATTGTCCACCGAAATCGAGAACAACGATAATTTCATTTGGCTTGTTCATTACTTGCCTCCCTTGATTGTTGGATTCATTATACGAGAACGTAATTCGCACCGTCAAGGAAAGGCGGACAGGCTGCGAAGTAATCGCTTACGGATTCTTTTAGCGGAAAGTTTTCACAGATGCATAATGTGCTTTCGCAATCGAAAAATATAGCTTCGGCTGACCCGTATGCTGACCTGTATAAGGAAGTTAATAATTGAAGTCAATCATTTCGCGAGCACTCCCCCCGGGGTATATGAATTCGAGATGGACCCGAAAGCGCCATTTGGGACCGCCAAACGTTGAACTTTATTATTGCAGGCATGGGCTATGGCCTCTGTGGCACCGGCAACACCATGGGGGCCCAAGTCAAGTTGGCTGTGATTTAGTTCTGCGTCTTACAAAAACTACTAAAGTGCAGGTTTTTCCAGCGAATGCGTATGCCTGCAGGAAATTCCTACAATTGTGCAGGTATTTTGAGGCTATACCGGCTGCATATGAGGTTGAACGGGTAAAAAACTGCATTTTATCAGGCATATTGTGCAGTGGCGACTATCAAGATGACAAAAGATGTACAATCGCAGGTTATCTGCAAAAAAGCGAGAGGCGGCCGTCCGAACGGCTGCCTCTTTAGCTCAAATAGAAAGCGATCCGCAGACAATCGCGCAGGAATGCTCTTATGCTCCCGAGAGCCGGCGTCTCCGGGAATCCGTAAGTCTCTGAAGGCGGTGAAGGTTCCGGGAATACCGCCGGAATGGCGGAGCCGCTGGCTAAGCGGCGGATGCGCTGCGGGAGGCTGCGCGCAGGGCCGGAGCCCGGCAAGCAGTTGCCAGCCGGAGCGGGGTCCGGTCCGGAGACGGCGGGCTGATGCCGTCCAAGCGGACCGGGAACGCCGGGCTGACGCCGTTCAAGCGGAGCGAGGTCCGGTCCGGGAACGCCGGGCTGACGCCGTTCAGGCGGAGCGAGGTCCGGTCCGGAGACGGCGGGCTGACGCCGTTCAGGCGGAGCGGGGGCCGGTCCGGGAACGCCGGGCTGACGCCGTTCAGGCGGAGCGAGGGCCGGTCCGGGAACGCCGGGCTGATGCCGCCCAAGCGGACCGGGACCGGCCCTGCGCAGATCAGGGCCGCCCGCGCCGCCGTACGCCAGCGCCTCCCAGCGGCGGACGAACCGCCGGACGGCTGCGCGCAGTCCGGCATCGTTAATGGGCAGGGACGCGGCGTACTCCCTGCCCGTCATCCCCGGCGGGGGCGGGCCGTAGCGCGCGGCCAGCACCCGCCAGACCAGGGACGCGGCCAGCAGCAGCCGCTCCCTGCCCAGGGCGCTGCGCCCGAGGCGCAGCAGCGCCAGGCTCCGCCGCCAGCGCCACGCGGCGGTGGCAAGCAGCGCCGCCGCTGCTGCGGGCGGCGCCGGAGCCTGTCCGCCCCCGGGAACCGGGGCGGACGGCATTCCCGCGCCGGCAGCGGCAGGCGCGGGGTGCCCCGGCGGCGCGGGCGCAGCCGCCGGGGGGCTGTCTGGCAGCGCGGAGCCCGCTGCCGAGGCCGGCGTCGGGTCGAAGGGGACCCAGCCCGCGCCGGCAAAATACACCTCGACCCAGGCATGGGCATCGCCCTGGGTCACCATATACCGCTGCGGCCCGGGTCCCGCTTCCTTCCGGCCAGGTGCATAGCCCTGGACATACCGGGCCGGAATGCCGGAGCTGCGCAGCAGGACAGTCATCGCGGAGGCGAAATGGACGCAGTACCCCTTCTTTTCCGTGAACAGAAAATCGTCGACAAAGTCGGCCCCTTCCGGCGGCACTCGCGTATCCAGCGTATAAGGATACGTTACTTGCAAATAATCGCGGACAGCCAAGGCCGCGTCGTACCGGCTGCCTGCGGAGTCCGTAAGGCGAGCGGCCAGCATCCGGACCCGCTGCGGCAGAGAGGACGGAAGTTCCAGACCGGCTGCTGCAATCTCAGGAGGGTCGCTGCCCGCCAGCTTCCGCAGCACGGCGGGATCACTCTCGGGCAGCAGCGAATCCACCGTATACTCGGTCACTTTGGAGGAGCCTGCCAGGTCGGGCAGAGCGAAGCTGCCCTTCTCTCCGCCTGCCAGAATATAGCCGAGCAGGCTCCCGTCAAGCTGTCTGACATCCGAGACGGATAGCACCTTGCCGGCGCCAAACACGGGAATGCCGCCAGCGGACGGAGACGCGAAACGGAACCGCTGACGAAGAACACGTCCGCCCGCAGACTTGGCATCCCCGGAAGAAAGGGCGGTCAGACTTAGCGGTGAGGCTGGAGCAGCCGACTTCGTCCAGCGGCGCCCGTCATACCGGTCCAAGCTTTCTCCGCGCAAGTAGGTGGATCGGGAGCTTTCCACCGTGAAGACCGGGTCGCCGCTTCGCGTGAGCGGCCCGCCCAGCTCGCCGCCTGAGCCGTATCCCGTGATCCCTGCGGTGCCCGCAATCTCGGCCGCGCGGCTGCGCAGTCCATCGAATGCCCAGTCCCGCAGCTGCTGGGCAGCCGACTTCAGCGGCTGAACCCGGTCCGGCTGTCCGCCCGGCAGCTCTGCTCCGGTCCAGGCTGCGGCCGTCAGACTCCCCGCCAGCAGACAAGCGGCGCCGGTCCAGCGGAGGAACGGGACTCGGGCTGCGGCGCCGGCCCTTTCCAGCAGGCGCGGCAGGCCGCTCATTCCTTGCATCCACGCAATGAGCGCTCCCGCCAGTATGATCTCGGCGGTTGTATCGCTTCCGAGACCCTTATCCAGGATCAACAGATAAATCAGCGTCACGGATGTGAACAGCATTGTGCTTCCCCTGAACAGCGCAAGATGCTGCACCGATAAGACGAGCAGGCTCCAGCCTGCCAGCAGGAGAAGAAGGCGGCTTGCGGCGCTCATTTCAGCGATTTTGCCGGAAAGAAGAAGGATGCCGTCATGCCCCATAGTCTGGAGAAGACCATCAGGCCAAGCCGCTCTCGCGGACGACGAGCATAGATAGAACCATGACAGCGCAAAAATAGCCAGTTGGACCGGAAACGTATGCCAGGGAGATGCCCGAAACACCCCGGCGATAAGCAGCGCTGCGGCCATTAATGCCAGAACTCCCAGCAGCCTTTCCGTCTCCGCCCCCAAATCCATCCGGTACAGCGGATGCAGCCAGTCCGCGAATAATCCGAACAGGGACAGGGAGAACAGAGCCCGGTAGCTTAAAGACAGTGATTCAGGGGCACCTCCGTCTCTGTGGTCCGTTAGGGCAGCGGTCCGATTCATCCGAGCCGTCCCGTTCCTATACCCGGACCCGGCAATATGAGGATGCGTAGAATCGGGCATAGTTCCCGATTTGCCGGACTGCCGCTTCCAAATCCGGGACATGGACGCAGAGCCTCGGCCGCTGCGCAATTTCTCTCCGACTTTCTTCCTTCCGCCGCCCGGCGTGTTCTGCTTGTCCAATCTCTCCCGCTTAACGATTTTGTTCGGCCCATCCGGGTTGTTCCGCTCTGCTTCATCCGTTCCGGACGTCATCCCAGATGAGGCTGCGGGGGAGGAAGCAGGCGGCTTAACGCGCCGACGGCTTGCGGGATAATTCATCCGCTGTCCCCTCCCTGCCCCTGTAGGGCTGCGCATGCTCAAGGCAGTACAGTCCCGCTCCCAGACGGCCCAGACTGCCGCAAATTGTCTCGGCGGGCGCGGAACGCGCAGAGACTACCGTATGCTGCCCATTCAAATGCCGCATGTGTTCAGGGGCTGCGGAGAGTCGGCCGTCCGCCTCTTCATACAAAGCGGCATACTTAGCGTTTGAAACCGAAGCCGCTCTATCCCATACATAATACAGATCCACCTTGATCCCCTGAGCGAGCAGCCGAGAGATGGTTAATGCGGCTTCCCGGTCCGGGCGGCCGGTGATCACCGCAATGCTCATCCCCGGAATGCACTGCCGGGAGGCATCTTCCAGCAGCCTTGCCAGCGTGCGCGTTCCATCCGGCGCCACCTCGGCAAGCGTATCCAGCACTCTGGCCGGGATAATGCCCATTCCTTCGTATCTCGCCATTCCTTCGGGCCAGCCGCCAGTGAACAATTGGGCGTAAGAGCCTGTGCGTTCCGCAGCAAGCAGCAAGCCCAGGGCAGCCGAGACGGCCAGTTCAAAGGCCGGAGTTCCCTGCAAACAACTTCCCCGGGGAGGGAGCGATTCCCACGGCGTTTCATAGGAAGCGGGGCAGTTGTCCAGGACGACGCAGAACATGCGGCCTTTCTCCCTCTCGGGAACGCGGCTTTGCAGAGAACCGCGCCGGGCCGTATTTTTCCAGTCCACCCGGTTCATCGGATCTCCCGGCTGATAATTTCGGATATCCGACTCTTCCTCCGCTCCCTTACGCCTCCGGCTCTTGGCTGAGGCTACCCCTGGTCCGGCGCCGGAATCGGCGCAGACCTCTCCGCAATACAGCGGAGCCGGCATCACTTTAAATTCCCGGTTCCCCTCGGGAGCGCTTGTTCCAGTGAACCAGCCCGGCAAATCTCCCCAGCTGACGCGGCAGGAACGCAGCTGCTGGCGGCCCCGGGGCAGCCATTCCAGATTATAGGTGTATTGAAATGAACGCTGGAATCCGGGGAACAGCAGCAGACGGTGGTCCCCGCAGGTCCAATGCTCTTCAATCATCATCCAGGGAATCGGCAGACGGCAGCGGAAGCTGAGATCGACCGTTACCATCACGCTGTTCCCTGCCGTCGGCTGAACCGGAGAGAGCGTCCGGACGAGCTCAAATTGACTAGGGCCGAGCACCTGCAGCAAGAGCCCGCCAAGCATCACCAGCCCGATAAATATTAGGAGAAACAGGAGGGCAGAGCCGCCAAGCCAGCCGTACAGCCCTGCGATGATGCCCATTGCGCCCAGCGCCCGCGCCCATTGACCGGGCAGATTCGGATTTGGAGAAACGGCAGGGCTATCGGGCCTGCGGATTGGTTTCATCAATGGACATCCTTCCTTTTCCTTAGGGATTTGTCATTATTATTCCCATGAAAAGGAAAAGACAGACCTTACGATATTCCCGTGTTCGTGTGTGCGGCTTTAGGATGCTTTTACCCTCCGTTCTTCCGGAACCGATGTCGCTCCAATCAGGCGATGTCCGGCGGACTTCAGTAAATCCCTCAGCGGCAGCCAGATGGCGCCTCCTCTAAGCGTAACTTCCGAGGCGATTGCTCCCCGGTTCCCGTCCCCAGCGGTAAAGGCGAGTTCACCGACATCCGTATCCGCTGTTATTGTCCGCCCATTCAGCACCGCCAGGCCGCTGTGAGTGCCGGTATCCCAGCTCACTTGTCCGCCAAGCCGCTCGACTACGGCCCGCAGCGGAACGATATACTGACCGTTCTCAATCCGGTATTCCCCCGGCTGCAGCGAAGTTTGCAGCGTTCCGGCTTCGACCGCCAGCGGTTTTCCGGGCGCAAACAAGGCGGCATTCGGGGTTATATTGGCAGCGATCCATGCTTCGTTAGGCTTAGTTCTTTCAGCGGCTCGCTTGTCCGGATGAGGCTTGAATTGAACCGGCTCACTGCTGCTGTCCAGCGTCTTGAAGACATAACCCGCTGCTTTGTACTTTTTAATGATTTCCGGCAGCGCCTTTGCGCTTTCCTGATGTCCCGCTCCGTCATGAAGCAGCAGGACGACTCTGGAAGATTGGGTATCCTGAACGGAGTTCTTCAGTATTTCCGCGGCCGGTACTCCCCTCCGTACCGAATCACCGCTGTCCACCGTCCAGTCCGCAGCCAGGTAGCCCGCTTGCTTCATCAGATGGAAGTAGGTATCATCAAAATGTCCGTATGTTCCGCCAGGGGCACGGACAAGCTGCGGCCGCACTCCGGTAATCTGGCGGACGATTTCTTCCGTTTTTTTGATTTGACTCCAGAAATATGTAAATCCGCTGTATAAATCTTTATAATTATGATCATAGGTATGATTGCCGATGGCATTCCCCTGTTCCCAAATCGCGTTAATCAGCTCAGGACGGGTTTCCGCCTGGTCTCCGATCACAAAGAACGTCGCCTTCACCTGCTCCCGCCGCAGAATCTCAAGCACTTTGGGGGTAACGGCGCTGGGACCGTCGTCGAAAGTGAGATAGACTGTCTTTTGTGCGGCTCTATTCTTAGCGGGCGCCGGCATGGCTTTAGCCTTGCTTACGCCAGCCCCGGAGATGCGGGATACAGGCGCCCGGCCTTCCGGAGAAGCCGGCGGCAGGCCGACAAATGGCATCGGTTGACTGCTGCCGCGCACCACCAAGCCAGGGTGTGCTTGTCCGCTCAGAGCACCGGAGATTGCCGAATGAGGCGATGCGCCGTCCCTTCCTTCGGCTGCTCCGCCGCTGTCAGCGGCATCAAGCTTCCCGGATGATTTTTCTAAAGGGGGAGGCCCTGCTTCACGGTAAATCAGAGCGGCCATGAGGACCACAGCGGCAAGCACAAGCCGGACAGCCGTACGGCGACTGATTCCGCGCTTTTTCCGAACCATATTCTCTACCTCCAGCATTCTATTGGCTGCTACAGCCTTCTGTTGGATTTATATGAGGACAAGCCGGAAATTAGACATGTCTTCCCGCCAGTAAGCAGCCGGTGCCGGAAGTAAGAATAAAAAACTTGAAGCGGCATATGCCCATCTTTTTGGAGAGTGACATCAACTATGGAAATGCTGAATTGGATACAGGAATTATTCGGGAAGTATGGGTATAACGTGCTGTTCTTCGGGCTGCTGCTGGAATTTATCGCATTGCCCTTCCCCGGGGAGACAACGATGGCGTTCGCCGGATACCTGTCCTATACAGGGCGGCTCGACTTTATGATATTGATTATCGTCGCCTTTTTCGGAACGACAATTGGGATGACTATCACCTATTTCATCGGCCTCAAAGCTGGAATGCCGTTTATTCAGCGGTACGGACGGTGGTTTTTGTTCTCTCCTGCCAAGCTTGAAAAAACGCAGCGCTGGTTCGAGCGGTACGGCAGCGGTCTGATTACAATCGGGTATTTTATTCCCGGCGTGCGCCATTTTACCGGTTATTTCTCCGGCATTATCGCTCTTCCTTTCCGCAAGTTCGCCCTCTACGCCTATGGCGGCGCGCTGTTCTGGGTCATTCTGTTTCTCGGGATCGGCCGGCTGTTCGGACCCCAGTGGACGGCTGTATTCCATCTGTTTGAGGCTTACGCCCCATGGATCGTGCTGGCCGCCGTCCTGCTGGCCGCGATGATTGTCGTCTACCGCTTCCGTTTCAGCCGCAGACCCAAAGCTCTAAGCGTAATGGGCACGGTTAAGGAGTCCTCGAAAGAACGCTGACTTTCCTACCCTTTCTGTCCTTCACCCATGCGTACACCCCCAGAAGAACGGCAATTGCGGCAAAACAGACACCTCCCGCAAGCCCCATTAAGCGGGGCTCCACTCTGGCTAGCAGATAACCGGCCAGCAGCATGGACAAGCCGAGTACCGTACTGCCCGCCGCCGTCATCAGCCCGAACAGAAGAGGCTGCCACCTGGCGGGCGTCTCCCGCATTAGCAGCGTATCGAGAGAGGCGGACCCGATCCCCGACACCAGAGACGCAAGAATATACAATCCGCAGACTGCCGCAAAGCTCCCTGCCGCGCTGATGCCGATGTGAAGCAGCCCTTCCAGCAGCAGCCCGCCCAGCGCCGCCGCCAACAGGTTCCGCTTAACCAGGCTCCCGGCCCAAAAGCTCAGTGTAAGCCCGGCGCCGAGCGATGCGTAAAAAGCCCCCACACCAATATCTCCCGCGTGAAATACACGGATGGCATACACGCTGATCAGCACATTGTCGAGTCCGCTCACAAGCGAAACAAGCAGCTCATAGCCCAGCACAATTTGCAAGCATACGCTTCCGGCGATGAAAGCAGCCAGGCCTTTGGACCGTGAGGAGCGTTCGGCCACCCCGGGTTTTGCCGCCGGGTCCGTCCCCTCTTTAGCTTCATCTTCCTGCCCTTCCGGCGGGGTACGGGGGAATGAAATCCCCGAGATGATGAGCGCCGCGCCCAGGAAGGAGACGGCATTCAGAACGAACGCAATCTGCGGACCGAACCAGTGGGAGACGAAGCCGCCTGTCAAAGCACCCAGAATGAGCACGCAGCCGGTCAGCATCTGCTCCATGCCGTTAGTCCTCAGCAGAGCGTCCCTCTGCGCAAGGAGCGGTATGGACGATTTCCGCACCGGGGCATAGATCGCCTCTCCCGCAGCCAGCATAAAGCTGCCGACGTACAGCAGCCACAGCCGATCCTCCCCCGTAACCCACAAAAAAGACAAGGCGAACGGAACCCGCGCGATATCGGCTGCCATCATAACCGTCTTGCGCGGCAGCTTCCCTCCCAGAAAGCCGCCCAGCGGCGCGAGCGCCAAATAAGGTATGAGCTTAACCCCGAGCGACAGGCCGACGGCCATGCCCGACCCGGTAAGCTGGAGAATCAGCGACAGCATGGCAACCTGACTGAAACGATCCCCGATCCCGTTGATGATGCCGGCAGCAAACAATCGGTAATAACCGCCGCTTATGCCGCCCTTGGCGGTGCTTTGTTGTGTCATAACGTTCATCCTCACTATTACAAAATTAAATAAATATCTAATTAGATAATAATCGAATGTATAGAGGATGGCAATCCCTAGCCCTTCCGGGATTCGAAAAAAGGGACACATCCCGGTTTAAGACAACCTGGGATATGTCCCTTTTATAATATCGGCTATACGGGCTTATGCCGTTATTCCGTTCCCGGAGTGACTGCGTTCCCGGTCTCCAGAAAATCCGCCTCCGGCGATGTCTTGCGGATGAAGAAGGCCAGCACCAGGCCGATCACCGTCACCCATGTCGCGACGATAAAGGCGTGGGTAACGCCGTGAATCATCGCTTCCTGCGAGAACTTCGCAAAAGCGGCCTTGTCGGTTTGCGATACCTGGCCGCTCATGACGGCGTCCCTAATTTCGCTCTTCGTGTTGTTCGTCATCAGGCTGACGAACAACGCCATCCCGAGCGCCCCCGCTACCGCCCGCAGCGTATTGGCCATAGCCGTGCCATGTGAGCTGAGTCGCTGCGGCAGCTGGTTAAGCCCGGCGGTCGTAATCGGCATCATCAGCATCGACAAGCCGAACATCCGCGCCGTGTATGTCAGAATCAAATGCGTATACGTGGTCGAATCGGTCAACTGGCTGAACTCCCATGTCGTAATAACCGTAATGATCAATCCGGTGATCGCGAGCCATCTGGCGCCGATTTTATCGAAAATAATGCCGGTCACCGGTGACATGATCCCCATCAGGATCGCTCCGGGCAGCAGCAGCAGGCCGGAATCCAGCGGAGTGAAGCCGCGGATATTTTGCAGGTACAGCGGCAGCAGGATCATGCCTGAGTACAGCGTCATCGTTACGATAATATTAATGACTGTCGTGAGTGAATACATGTTGTAGCGGAAGATGCGGAACTCAAGCATGGGCTTCTTCGCAACCAATTCTCTCCACACGAGCAGACCGAGTCCGACGGCGCCTACGATCAGGGCGCCCATCACTGTTTCACTGTCCCAGCCGCCCATTCCGGCTTCGCTGAAGCCATACAACAGCCCGCCAAAGCCGAGCGTCGAGAAAATAATCCCCAGCTTATCCAGCTTAGGTGATGTTTTGACCGTTACATTCTGCATAAACTTAACGCCCAGCAGCGTAGTGAGCACGGCCAGCGGCAGCACGATATAGAACAGTACCCGCCACGAATAGTTCTGCACCACCCAGCCGGAGAGAGTCGGGCCTACAGCCGGAGCGAGAATCATGGCGACCGCCATCAGCCCCATCGCTTTGCCGCGCTCCTCAATCGGGTAGATGATCAGAAATACGATGTTCATCAGCGGCATCAGGATACCGGCTCCGGCTGCCTGGATGACCCGGCCGACCATAATCATCTCAAAGCCGGTACCCAGAGCGCATATCAGCGTACCGAATGAAAATAAGGCCATTGCCGTTATAAACAGCGTACGCGTCGTAAACTTCTCGACCAGATAGGCGCTCACCGGAACACACACCCCGTTCACCAGCATAAAGCCGGTGGTAAGCCACTGCGCCATATTGAACTCAATCCCCAGACTGTTCATCATTTGCGGCAGGGCGACGTTCATTAGCGTCTGATTCAGCAGCGCGACGAAGGCGCCGATCAGCAGCGCCGCGATAATCGGGCCTCTGCGAATATGTTTTGCTGCCGATGCAGCAGTTGCCGTGATCGTACTCATTGTTCTAATGTTTCTCTCCCTCGTTCTAATATTTGAATGATTTGGCCGTGAATCCTCAGCAGCTCCTGCGCATCTTCCGGCGGAATTTGAGTCAGCGGAAGCAGATGCTGTCTCAGTGACACATCGGTCTTCTCCTTGATTTCCCTGCCCTTCTCCGTAAAAGCGATCCGATAGATCCGGCGGTCTTCCTCCGAACGCCGCCTGGTAATCAATCCCGCCTTCACCATTCGTTCAACGATGCCGCTTACCGCGCTGTTGCCAAGGTAAAGCTTTTCCGCCAGTTCGGTAACTGACATATCGGGATACTGGGAGAGCCTGCGCAGCACCATAAACTGGGTGGGAGTAATGCCAAGCTGCTCCGCCTCCTTCCCGAGCAATTGCTGAAAAGAATGGCTGATGCGCCGAAAAGAAGATACGATCTCGCCAAGCTGTTCTCTGCCCTCCATCTATTTTTGCCTCCATCTGTTTTAAATCTATATATTTCGCATACGAAATATTTTACTGCTTACTAAATTGCGCGTCAATGTATTTCTGGAAATTTCTGAAAAACAAAAAAAGAGATGATATCCCGATTGGAATCATCTCTTTAATTTAATTCGCAAAACAAGGCCAAGACTTTTGGGTAACCAGCCTATACGGCGGTTAGACGAGCCGGCGGCCACACCGCTTTTCGTCTAAGCCTGCGCCGTCTCCAGCTTTGTCCCCGCCGTGGTCCCGGCTGACTCTTGGAAAAGCGCTCCGCCGCTTTCCAGTTCCTTGGCGATCGACATCATCAGCTTGATCCGATTCGTCTGGTTCACCGCACTGACGCCCGCATCGTAGTCGATGGCGGCAATATTGGCGCTTGGATACAATTCTTTCAGCCCTTTCATCGTCCCGCGTCCGGTAATATGGTTCGGAAGGCAGGCGAACGGCTGGATGCAGACGATATTGTTCACTCCATGATCAAGCAGGTCCATCATCTCGGCGGTCAGGAACCAGCCCTCACCCATCTGGTTGCCTACCGACACAAGTCTTTCGGCTTTTTCGGCAAGACGGTAGATGTTCTTGTCTTTATGGGCGAGTCCCAGACCTTCAAGCGCCGCTGTGATCGGCTTGCGGTACATCTGTATATACGTAATGAGCAGCGGGTTGATCAGCCCGAGCGTCTTGCTCTTCCCGAACTGCTCCGCCCCGTAAATCGGATTGTACACACAGTAGAAGAAGAAATCGAGAAAATCGGGCATTACCACTTCCCCGCCCTCGGCCTCGATCAGATCAGCAAGCCGGTTGTTGGCGTCGGGATGGAACTTGATCAAAATCTCGCCGACCACGCCTACCCGCGGCTTAACCTCCGTCGTCACCGACAGACGGCTGAAGCTTGACGCAATCTCGCGGGATAGCCGCTTATATTCACGGAACGAGAAGGAGGATAAGCTGTCCTTGCAGCGCTCCATTCCCTGGCGGAACAGGGCTTCTGCGCTTCCCGGAACCTTCTCGTAAGGTCTGAAGCGGTATAGCAGCCGCATTAGCAGGTCGCCGTAGCAGGCGGCGGCGAACATCCGGTTGATCATCTTGAACCCGATCCGGAAGCCCGGCTGGCTCTCAAGACCCGAGGCGTTCAGCGACAGAACCGGAATCTTTCCAAGCCCCGCATCCTTCAGCGCTTTGCGCAGCAGGGAAATATAATTCGTTGCCCGGCAGCCTCCGCCCGTCTGCGACATAATGACCGCCGTCCGGTCCGGATCGTAATCGCCGCTCTGCAGCGCCGACAGAATCTGGCCGATTGTCACAATCGCCGGGTAGCAGGCATCATTGTTGACATACTTCAGTCCTTCCTCCGTCTCCTCGGGACCGGACTTCTCAAGCACCTTGAGACGGTAGCCGAAATCCTGGAACACCCGCTCGAACAGCTCGAAGTGGATCGGCGACATTTGCGGCGCCAGAATCGTATACGCCGACTTCATGTCCTTCGTAAAAGTCACTCTCTGCTCGTCTTCCTTCGCTGCACGAGGTGCGGCTTCTCCTTGCTCGCGCTCGCGCATCGCCGCGAGCAGCGAGCGCAGCCGGATGCGGGCCGCGCCCAAATTGCTGATCTCGTCGATCTTGATCAGCGTGTACACCTTGCCCTGCCGTTCCATAATCTCCTGCACCGCGTCGCAGGTGATCGCGTCGATGCCGCAGCCGAACGAGGTGAGCTGCACCAGTTCAAGATCGCTGCGTGACGCCGCGAGCCGCGCGGCTCTGTATATGCGGGCGTGATAGGTCCATTGGTTGACGATGCTGATGTCGCTTTCTTCGCTCCCCAGGTGGAAGATCGCATCTTCGGTAAGAACCGCCAGCCCCATTCCCGTGATGAGCTCCGCGATTCCGTGGTTAATTTCCGGGTCGGCGTGGTACGGATGCCCGCAGAGCAGGATGCCTTTGGTTCCGGTTTCCTCAAGGAATGCCAGCGTCTCCTCGCCTTTTCGCCGCAAATCGCTCTTGGCCCGTTCCGCTTCCGCCTGACCGGCCTTCACGGCGGCGGCAATTTCCTCCCTCGGGATATAAGGGAAGGTCCGCGCCAGTCCTTTGATCAGCGCCTGAGTGTCGTCAAAGGTCAGGAACGGGCTGACGAGCGGGATCCCCTTCTCCTTGAGGCCGTCCATATTGTTGCGGATGACCTCCGGATAAGAGGCGACGACCGGACAGTTATAATGGTTGTCGGCACTTTGATCCTCTTTCTTCTCGTACACGATGGCAGGGTAGAAGATAAAATCAACGCCCTGGCCAAGCAGGCTCTGCACATGGCCGTGGGCCATCTTGGCCGGATAGCAGACCGCTTCGGACGGAATGGTGTCCATTCCGCTTTCGTACAGCTTTTTGTCCGATTTCGGGGACAGCACCACCTTGTAGCGAAGCGCGGTAAAGAACGTGTGCCAGAACGGATAGTTCTCGAACAGGTTCATGGCGCGCGGCAGCCCGACAACGCCCCGTGCCGCCTCCGCACCCTGCAAAGGCTCGTAATCAAAGAACCGGTCATATTTATACTGCATCAGGTTCGGCAGCGCGTTCTTCTCCTTCTTCCCTCCGGCGCCGCGCTCGCAGCGGTTGCCGGTCACATGGAAGCTGCGGTCCGGGAACCGGCTGATGGTCAGCGGGCAATTATTGCCGCAGCGTCCGCACCGGCCCTGGGTCACCTCGTAAGTAAAGCTCTCCAGCTCCTGCGGGCCGAGCAGCGTGCTGACGCCGCTCTCGGCCGCGTTCTCTCTGGCGAGCAGAGCGCAGCCGTAGGCCCCCATTACACCGGCGATATCCGGGCGGATGACGGTTCTTCCCGTCAGCTGCTCAAATGCGCGCAGCACCGCTTCGTTGTAAAACGTGCCGCCCTGCACGATGATATGTTCTCCAAGTTCATCAAACCTGCGGATTTTGATAACCTTCTGCAAGGCATTCTTAATGACGGAGTAGGCTAAACCGGCAGACAGGCCGGACAAGGACGCCCCTTCCTTCTGCGCCTGCTTAACCTTGGAATTCATGAATACGGTGCAGCGCGAGCCGAGATTGACCGGGTCCTTCGACTGCAGCGCGGCCTCGGCGAACTCGGCGACGCCCAGGCCGAGCGCCGAGGCGAAGCTCTCCAGAAAGGAACCGCAGCCCGCCGAGCAGGCTTCGTTCAACATGAGGCTGTCGATGACGCCGCCGCGGATTTTGATGCATTTCATATCCTGGCCGCCAATATCGAGAATGAAGTCGACTTTTGGCATAAATTTGGCAGCGGCCCTGTAGTGGGCGACCGTCTCCACTTCGCCGCCGTCGGTCTTCAGCGCTGCCTTGATCAGCCCCTCGCCGTAGCCGGTCGCGTAGGAGCCGGCGATATGGCAGCCTTCCGGCAGCTGCCGGTATATATCCTTCAGTGCGTCGCTTACCGATTGCAGCGGATTCCCTCGATTGCTTCCGTAATATGTATACAGAATTTCGTCGCTTGCGCCCGTCAGCACAAGCTTCGTTGTCGTTGAACCCGCGTCAATGCCGAGGTAGCAAGGGCCTCGGTAAGAGGACAGATCTGCCCGAACTGCCGCCGCTTCCGAATGGCGCCGTCTAAATTCCGCAAGGTCGGCCTCCGACTCAAAGAGCGGCGGCAGTTCGCCGTCCTCGGAACGCTCGGACGCGAAATCGATCGCGGCAATCCGGTTCCGCCACTCCGCAAGCGGCGCGGCGGAACTGCCGCCATCGGATAACGCCGAGCCGATCGCCACGAAATACTGCGATCTCTCCGGAAACAGAATGTCTTCTTCCGCGAGCTCCAGCGTTTCTGCGAACCGGGCCCGAAGCTCAGACAAATAAGTCAGCGGACCGCCCAGAAAAGCGACCCGGCCGCGGATCTTACGCCCGCAGGCCAGACCGGCGATCGTCTGATTCACGATGCTTTGGAAGATCGAGGCCGCAACATCCTCCCGGCGCGCCCCTTCGTTAAGCAGCGGCTGAATGTCGCTCTTGGCGAATACACCGCAGCGGGAGGCGATAGGATAAATCCGCTGATGATCCGCCGCGAGTCTGTCAAGTCCGGTGGGATCGGTCTGCAGCAGCGCCGCCATCTGGTCGATGAAAGCGCCTGTCCCGCCCGCGCATGCGTTGTTCATCCGCTGCTCAATGCCGCCGCTGAGGTAAATGATTTTGGCGTCCTCTCCACCAAGCTCAATCGCGGTATCGCAGGAGGGAAGCAGTTCGCTGATCGCTTTTGTACAAGCGATAACCTCCTGAACGAAGGGTACGTTCCCTATCTTGGACAGAGACAAGCCGGAAGAACCGCTTACCGCGAGCGCCGCTTCCCTATCCGGAAACAGGGATATCACTTTATCAAGCAAAGAGAGAACCGCTTTTTTTATATCACTATAGTGTCTTACATAATCCTCATGAACGACCAGGTTCCGCTCCATGACAACCAATTTAGCCGTAGTCGACCCCACATCCAGTCCGATCTTCAGCTGCATCCTGCTATCACCACGCCTTATTGAAAATTTTAACTATAGGAAAAATATCACATAACAGACTGCTAAAAGCTGTTAAAAATGTAACAGTAAAAAATTTAACGGAACGCCTGGAGCTTCAAATACCTACACTATTCCCCGTCAAGGGTCGCCGCAACCGCCTCCGCGTGGCCCTTTACCCGCACCTTTTTCCATATGTCGGACACGACGCCCTGCTCATCGATCAGGAAGGTGGAACGCACAATGCCCATAAATTCCTTGCCGTACAGTTTCTTAAGCTGCCATACGCCGTACTGCTCGCTTACCTTATGGTCCTCGTCGGAGAGCAGCAGAAAGGGCAGTTCATTCTTTGCGATAAATTTGGCGTGCGACTGGAGACTATCGGGGCTGACGCCCAGAATAACGGCTCCCTTGGCCGTAATCCGGTCATTGACGTCTCGAAATTCGCAGGCTTCCTGGGTGCAGCCCGGCGTCATATTTTTCGGATAAAAATAAAGCAGCACCTTCCGTCCTCTATACTGGCTTAAGGTGACTTCGCTTCCGTCCGAGGCGGGCAGCGTAAAGTCCGGCGCCTCTTGTCCAATGGACAGCTCTTCCATAATTCATGCACTCCTCTAATTAGGTTTATGGCTCTTCGGGGCGTTATATGGCCCGCGGGGTGTACAATTGATTGTATCCATAAAAGAAATTATAATGTAGGGAATGCAAATGTGAAAGGAAGAGCGAGAATGCCGCCAAGGTCGAAAAGACACGCCAAGAAGGGAAAATCCAAGAAAACTCTGGTTCGGAGCCTGATAATCCTCCTTCTGCTTCTGGCCGGAGGAGCCGTATATTACTTCACATCCATCTACCAAGGTCTTAACAGCATGCAGAAGCAGGGCGAAGATTCTCCATTCGCAAATGTGGAAACGGTAGACGCTGATACGCCCGATCCTCCGAAATGGGAGGGAACGGAACCCGTTAATATCCTGCTGATGGGTGTCGATGCGCGCGGCGTAAAAAAGGGCGAAATCCCCCGATCGGACACGATGCTGGTGGTCTCTCTCGACCCGGTGAAGAAGAAGGCTCACGTCTTCTCCATCCTCCGGGATACTTACGTATCGATTGAAGGTTATGACAAAAATCGCGTGAATACCGCCATAATCCACGGCCCCAATACGGCGATGAAGACCGTCGGCGATCTGCTCGGGATTCCGATTCAATATTACGTCTACACCGACTTTCAGGGCTTTATCAAGCTTATAGATGCGGTCGGCGGCATTGACTATACGGTCGAGAAGGACATGGTCTACAAGACCATAGCTGACGGCCCCGAGTACGATATCAATCTTAAACAAGGCTATCAGCACCTTGACGGCAGCAAGGCGCTCCAGTATGTCCGTTTCCGCCACGACGCCACCTCGGACTATACGCGCACGCAGCGTCAGCGCGCTTTTCTTAGCGCCGTAGCGGACAAGCTCAAGAGCACCACTTCGCTCGTCAAGCTTCCCGGCATACTGTCGCAGGTCAGCCCCTATATCGACACGAACCTGTCAGTGAACGATATGTGGAAGCTGGCGAGCGTAGGGTATGACAGCAGCGTGGCCGGCAGTGAACAGATCCCGCCGAACAACCTGCTGGAAGAAAGAAATGCCGGCAAGCTCGGTTCCGTGCTCGACATCCGCGACCCGGATAGACTGAAAGAGTTCGTACAGGAGACGCTGAACGAACCGGAGCCGTCGCCGGGGGCTTCTCCTTCCGCTTCATCCGCCGCCGGGGCCGGACAGTAGATTTTACTTCGGAGCTGTGCGCCCCGCTATGGCGGCGCAGCTTCAGAAAGAACGCATAAGTCGTTACATGACAGACAGCATAACAGGCATTGCCCCTCACGGGCGGACGGCGGATCGGCGCCTTCCGCCCGTTGACGCGCGTGCACCCAAATATGAGCTCAGCAAGAACACCGAGCCGAAAGGATGACCCATTTATGAATCGTTCCACCTCAGAACAGCTGTACCAGGAAGCGCTCCAGCACATCGTTGGAGGCGTAAATAGCCCCTCCAGATCCTTCAAGGCAGTAGGCGGCGGAGCGCCCGTCTTCATGAAGCGCGCCTCCGGCGCCCATTTCTGGGACGAGGACGGCAATCGCTACATCGATTATCTCGCGGCCTTCGGTCCCGTTATTACCGGGTTCGCCCATCCGCATATTACCGCCGCCATTACGAAGGCCGCGGAGAACGGTGTGCTGTACGGAACCCCGACGGCGCTCGAGATTACCCTCGCCAAAATGATCAAGGAAGCCATTCCTTCGCTGGACAAAGTCCGGTTCGTCAATTCCGGCACCGAAGCCGTCATGTCGACGATCCGGGTCGCGCGGGCGTTCACCGGCCGGACCAAGATCATCAAGTTCGCCGGCTGCTACCACGGCCATTCCGACCTGGTGCTGGTCGCCGCAGGCTCCGGCCCGTCCACGCTGGGCATCCCGGACAGCGCCGGCATTCCGGTAAGCATCGCGCACGAAGTCATTACCGTGCCGTTCAACAATCTGGACGGGCTGCGCGAGGCGCTGAACAAATGGGGCGGTGATGTCGCCGCCGTCATGGTCGAGCCGATCGTCGGCAACTTCGGCATGGTTATGCCGAAGCCCGGGTTTCTTGAAGGCATGTGCAAGCTGGCGCATGACAATGGCTCGCTCGTCATTTACGACGAGGTAATTACCAATTTCCGCTTCCATTACGGCGGCGCGCAGACCTACGCCGGACTTGCCAACCATGATCAGATCATCCCCGATCTGACGGCGATGGGCAAAATCTTCGGCGGCGGCCTGCCGATCGGCGCTTACGGGGGCCGCAAGGAAATTATGGATCAGGTCGCGCCGCTCGGACCGGCTTATCAGGCCGGCACGATGGCGGGCAATCCCGCATCCATTTCGGCAGGCATCGCCTGCCTGGAAGTTCTGCAGGGTGCAGGCGTATACGAGGAAATGGAGCGGCTGGCGATCCGCTTGACGGACGGACTGAAAGAATCGGCGGACCGTCACGACATTCCGCTGACAATCAACCGCATCCGTGGCGCCTTCTCCACCCATTTCTGCGATCATCCTGTCACCAACTACGACGAGGCTCAAGCTACCGACGGCGAAGCATTCGGCAGCTTCTTCCGCCATATGCTGAACCGCGGCATCAATCTGGCGCCTTCGAAGTTCGAAGCGTGGTTCCTGACCACGGCGCACACCGATGAAGACATCGATGCTACCCTGGAAGCGGCGGAAGCCTCCTTCCGTGCGATGAAGGAAGAAAGATAAGCTGACGCGAAGCTTATACAGTCTTATATTTCAAGAATATACGCCGTTCAAAGACAGACACTGTCGTCCTTGAACGGCTTTTTGGCGTGCGGTGGGGTAGTCAGTCCTAAGCCAGCGCACCGCTAACGGCTCACAAGGCCGGGGACAGTCTTGTTGAAGCGGATGATCCGATGGGGATATCCTTGCAAGCAGCCCTTTTTTTCCGCCGAAATAACGCAGAAGAAAAGCGGCCGACGCTTTCGGTTACGCAAGCTGCAGCCGCCTTGATTCATAATGTACGCTTGTTTGCAGAAAATCATTCATTTCCAGATCATTTGTTTCAGTGTTATTCCCCGTCCCGGTCATACAGACTACGGATCGGAACGCCCTGCGGCAGCTTGAACGGATTCTCTTTATCGATCCGGTCGTAGAACATGATTCCGTCCAGATGGTCCATCTCATGCTGAAAGACAATCGCCGTATAGCCCTTGAAGCGAAGCTGGACCTCTTTGCCCGCCGCAAAATCATAAGCTTTTACCTTGACCGATTCATATCTTGGAACAAAGCCCTGAACCGGACGGTCGACCGACAGGCAGCCTTCGCAGTCCGGCAAATAGACCATCGCCACAGAATGGCTGACGGTTTTGGGATTGACGAGGGCATGCTCGATCAGGGCGCCATGCTCATCCTGGGTAAACATGACGAACATCCGCTTACTCAGCCCAATCTGATTGGCAGAGAGCCCCACTCCTGAGCGCAGCTTATACTTGGCCGCCGCCTCCTCATCCTGGCTGTTCTTCAGGAACTGTAGCATGCACAGCAGCGTTTCGCGGTCTTCCTCTGTCAAAGGCAGCTTAATCGGCTCCGTGACAGTCCGAAGCGCCGGATGCCCCTCTCTTACAATATCATCCATCGTAATCACATAATCTTGCGTAAACTTTGCTTCGGACACCGTATTCTCCACCTTTGCTTCACTTGATGAAATTTTAATACGCGCTTGCTTAATTATTATTATATTTAAGGATTGATAAAAGCGGTACGCAGCTGCGCACTGTACTCCACATCGAAGCCCAGACCCGTGGCCAGCGCGGCCAGCGGCAAATACGTCTTGACTTCCTTGCCTGTCTTCTGTAAAAAGGCCGGGTTGTCTATCGCGATCTTTTGCCCGTTCACCTGTATCGTCTTGGAGCCGATCGTAATGACCACTGTCCGGTCTCCGTAAACAATCGTCGCGCTTGCGGTCTTGTTGTCCCATTTGCCGCTTGCTCCCATCGCCTTCAGCACATCCGCCAGCGCAAGGAAATTCTGGCTGCTGCGGACGATTGGCTTGTTGGGCGTATTCAGCTCCGTGCTGTTAACGACAATCGTCATCGGCCGCTGCGAGGCGGAGGGGGTCAGGAACGTGCTCGGCACACGGTAATCGCCCCATACCATTTCAGAGAACACCTTGGCAATTGTCTCGTAGCCAAGCTGGGTCGGATGGAAATCGGAGTCTGAGATAATATGCGTCAATGACCCCTCCTGGCCCGCAAACCGCGAGGCCGCATGAGCGACCAATACGGGGGCGTCTGCGCGCGTTACGTTAGCGGCCAAACTGTCGGTGGCCTGCGTAAAGCTTGCGGCAGCGCCCATCAGCTTCGCATAGCTCTGGCCGGCATAAAGCTGCGGAACGGGCTGATATTGGTCGGCAATGATAATCGTCGCGTTCGGATTCATCGCTCTTATGTTCTCCAGCGCAGCGGTGGCATTAGCTGTATAAGCGTCCAGCAGCTCTTGCACGCGGGCCTTTAGATCGGCATCCGACATATCCTTGGCCTGCTGCAGCAGACTGCTCACATCATTGCCGCCGATGGTGATCATAATCAGTTTCGCTGCGGCAATATCGGCCTTGGCCTGCTCGGCTTTGGCCGCAAACGAATCCAGGCGCGGATCGGCAATGCCGGGCTGGATGCTGTCAGCGGTAATGGATGTGCCGTCCTTGATCGCTGCCGTGTAATTTCGAAGTCCGGCAGTCGTCAGCCCTAAGATGCCATAGTTGCCCAGCGTGGCGCGCTTGCCGTGAAACCACGCCTGCTCCAGCAGGCGTTCCGCGTAACCGTAAGGCTGGGAACTCAGATTCATGCCCGGCTCATAGCCGGCTGTGATGGAGTCCCCCAGCGTCACGATGCTGACAACATCCGGCTGCGCCGCTTCCACAGCGGCTGCCGAAGCGTCTTGGACTCCCGAGCCAAGCAGCATGGTTACGAGCAGTAAGCAGATTACGGCGGCTGTCCATTTGTTCCGCAAATCAATCATTATATCCCTCCAAGTATGTATTGATTCTTCCATTTATTTCATTCTATCATTCATTCGGATACCCATAAAGGTATACTTGGCACCCCCGCTCCAAATATGCCGCAAGCGAGCTTCGGCTTCACAGGACGCTTCTACCAGAACTCTGTATGTTAAAAAGAGCCCGGGTCCGCTGCAACACGTCCCTGGACTCCTGTTATGTTATAAATGCACCGGCTAAGGTCCCGCATATCCGTTCACCGCCGTGGTTCCGGCCATTCTATCCGCCGCCTTCGGAAAGCTCCTTCCCGTCCGCCGGCGTATCGGAAGCCGTGCTGGAAATCGGATCGGAAGAGGCATCCTTCCGTTCTTTTGTCCGCGCCCGTTCCAGATATTTGTCATATCTGTCGTCCAGTTCCCGGGCCATTTCCCGATAACGGTAAGTCTCCTCCACAATCGGATCAAGCGCGGTCTGAATGCGTATTTCGTATTTCGGCGATATGGAATGGCGCTGTCCCGCTTCGCGGCTGCTTTGCTCTAGTTCGCCTTCGGTCAGCATTTCGCTTAAGCGACGTTCCAGGTCTTCCTTCCCGTTCATCCTAAGCCCTGCCTCCTTCTGTATATGCTAGAATCCGGTCGCTCCCGCTTCTTTCAGGGAAGATAGAATGTCTTCGTGAATATGCCCGTTGGAAGCCACAATGTGGCGTGTGCCGATATGATACGGCTCACCCCGCATATCGGTAACCACTCCGCCCGATTCCTTGACCAGCAGCACACCGGCGGCGCAGTCCCAAGGGCTTAGACCCGCTTCATAGTAAGCGCTGACCCTTCCTGCGGCCACATAAGCCAGATGCAGAGCGGCGGAGCCCCCGGCGCGGACGCCGCGTACTTTCGGCAGGATGTTCTGGAAGGCAGCCAGATTAGTCGGTTGGGCAAACTGCCGGTCCGGCGGAAAGCCAATAGCAATCAAACTATCGTCAAGCGCGGCTTCCGAAGAGACGGCAGTCTTGACGCCATGCACGTAAGCGCCTTTTCCTTTTTCAGCCACAAACATTTCATCGCGCACCGGATCGTAAATAACGCCAACCGTCAATTCGCCGCGTACGGCAAGTGCGATGGATACCGTGTAGAAGGGAAAACCGTGGACGAAGTTGGTTGTTCCGTCCACCGGGTCGACGATCCAGAGATACTCGTTGTCTTTCAGCTCCTCCAGTGCGGCGGTTACGGCATTGGCTCCCGGTTCGACTCCTTCCTCACCCAGAAAAGCATGATCGGGATAGTGCGTCATCACAAGTCTGCGGATCATCTGCTCTGCGCCTTTATCCACTTCCGTCACCAGATCACGCGCCGATGACTTCGTTCCCAGTTCCTTTACCGTCCCTTGTCTGCTCTTGATATATTCTCCGGCTTTGGCAGCCGCATTGATGGCTACCGCCGTATAACCTTTGCCGGATACGACATAAGGTTCCCGCTCTTTACTGCCATTAGGATTTAAAGAACTCATCTCTTCACTCCGCTTTCTTCAACTTGATAGCCGGGTCCAGCGATCCTTCGCAGCTCGCGGGGACCTGCCGTCCGGCCCGCTTGCTAACCTCCGATGATGTGATATCCACCGTCCACATAAATTACTTCTCCGGTAATCCCGCGTGACAGATGACTCATCAGGAACATCGCCGTATCGCCGACCTCGGCGGAATCCGTACTGCGCCGAAGCGGCGCCTTCTCTTCCACGATACGCAGAATCGAGTTGAAATCGCTGATGCCTTTGGCAGCCAAGGTGCGGATCGGTCCGGCCGAAACGGCGTTTACCCGGATGTTATCCGGACCCAGGTCACTCGCCAGATAGCGCACCGAAGCCTCAAGCGCCGCTTTTGCCACACCCATTACGTTATAATTGCGCATGACGCGCTCCGAGCCCATATACGTCATAGTGATAATGGAGCCGCCCTCGGTCATGAGCGGATGCAGCCGCTGGGCGACCGCAACCAGCGAGTAGGCGCTGATATCATGCGCCAGCGCAAAGCCCGAGCGTGAGGTGTCGGCAAAGCGGCCTTCGAGGTCCTCCCCTTTGGCGAAGGCGATGCTGTGAACAATGCCGTGCAGCACGCCAAAGCTCTCTTTCAGTTCCTCTGCCAGCTTGTCGATTTCCTCATCAACCGTAACGTTGCATGGCAGAATCACTGAACCGGGAATGGTCTCGGCCAGCTTGCGCACCCGTCCTTCCACACGTTCGCTCTCATATGTAAAGGCAAGGCGCGCTCCCTGTTCCGACAGGCTTTTGGCAATCGCCCAGGCGATGCTGCGATCGTTCGCCACACCCATCACAACAATGTTTTTTCCGGTCAGCAGTTCTCCCATTTTATATGCTCCTTTAATTGTTAAGTTTTGCGGGTAAACCAAAGTTTCCTTCAAAGTACCTCATTTGCGGCCACTTATCAAGTCAGACAGGCTATAATTTATGCCTCGATACCGATGCTCGCTCCGTCCAATACAGCGATTCCGCTTTCTGTGCCTTCCTGTCCTTTCAGCGTCTCCATCAGCTCAAACAGCGCCCCGTCCTTCGCCTTAGCTTCAATCATCACATCCACCGCCGGCGTACAAGGCGCGATCCGTTTCAGAAAAGCAAGCAGCGGCCCCGGCTCAACGCCATCGGCATGGCTCCGGGGATCGGAAGGGCTGCGGGGACTGGACACGTGGATCTTGGGCGGAAGCGGCTTATCTGTTGCAGCGTCCTTCTGGGCCAGCGGCGTCTGCCAGGTCCGGCTGACTTCCGGCCACAGCTCCCAGGGAGATTCCCCCTCGTTATTCACCCATTGATGATGGATATCCAGCACCATCGGCAGGCCGAGCGTCTTGCAGACCTGAAGCGTCTCCACTGCATTGAACGTCTTGTCGTCGTTCTCAAGCGTGATTCGTTCCTGCATTTCCGGCACGAGCTCCCGGAAGTGCTCCGCGAACCGCGCCGCCGCAGAAGATTTGTCCCCGTAGGCTCCTCCAATATGAATATTGTTCTTGGCCGTGGCCGGAAGATTCATTGCGAAGAGCATGTCCGTATGATGCCGCAGGTCTCGGACGGAACTGGCAAGCACCTCGGGACGAGGAGTACTCAGCACAGTAAAATGATCGGGATGGAAAGACACCCTTATCCCGTTCTCCTTGATATAACGGCCAACCTCGGCAAAATCATCGGCCAGCGCGGCAAACGGATTCCAGTCCCGCAGCTCCGGGTGGGTAGCCAGAGGGACCAGCTTCGAGGTCATCCGGTACACCTTTATGCCGGACGCCCGGTTATGTCTCAGCAGCCTGAGCGTATTATGCAAATTGCCTCTGGCAATCGACTCAAGGCGGCGAATCGCCGCCTCGCGGTCTTGCAGCTTGCTGAATGAAGCCATCGTCATCGTCTTGGATGGTGAACAATTTTTAATGACGGTGGACATCGCGACATAGCCGAAGCGGACGATCATTCCCGTTCCCCGAAGAACATCTCGTCAGCCAGCGCCGTCTGTACTCTGGATTCTTCGTCGTTCAGCTTGCGGACAAGCTCCATCTCGACCGCGGTGACTTCATGGCCCTGGAAGTTGATCTCCGCGATAGACGCCGAGATTTTCACGATAGCCACGGCAATGTTGTCCGGCGTATAGGCAATAACCTTCTGTCCGGTCGGAAAGATGCGGAACCCCTGCTTCAGCATTTTACAGCGTCCGTATTCCAGCAGTTCGTACAGCTCCTGCTCATTCTTGAATTTGCATACCGAATTAAACTCCGTTTGAAATCCCATAATCCCTTCTCCTTTCCGGCCGGATGATCCGCCTATTGTTTATTATTGCTCGTTATCGTATTTCAAGCCCTGCTTGAGCTGATAACGCTCGAAGGCAAGCGCGATCATGCGGTCCAGCAGCGCCTGGTAGGATAGGCCCGTCTCGCGCCACAAGAGCGGATACATGCTGAACGGCGTGAAGCCGGGCATCGTGTTGACCTCGTTGATCAAAATTCTGCCGTCGGATTTACGAAGGAAGAAGTCGACCCGCGCAATGCCGCTGCCCTGAATAGCCCGGTAAGCAGCCAGTGCCAGCTCCCGCAGACGGTCGGCCGTTTCGGGATCGACGGAAGCCGGAATCAGCATCTGCGATTTGCCGTCGATATACTTGGCCGCGTAATCGTAATATTCTCCGGAGGAGACGATTTCGCCGGGAACGGATGCTTCCGGCTCGTCGTTGCCAAGCACGCTGACCTCCAGTTCGCGCCCTTCAATGAATTCCTCGACAAGAACCTTGGTATCGTAACGGAAGGCGGTCTCAACCGCTTTGATCAGGCTCTCCTTATCTACGGCTTTGGAGATACCGACGCTGGAGCCCAGGTTGGCCGGCTTCACGAATACCGGATAGCCGAGCTTATCTTCAATTCCGACAATCAGATCATGGCTCTTGCTCTTCCAGATGGCGGCATTAAAATAACCGTACCGGCACTGCTCAAGCCTCATTTCCGCGAACAGCTTCTTCATGACGACTTTGTCCATGCCCACAGCCGAGGCCAGCACGCCCGCGCCGATATAAGGAATATTAGCCATCTCGAACAAGCCTTGAATCGTTCCGTCTTCACCATTCGTGCCGTGAAGCAGCGGGAACATCACGTCGACCACGCTTTCACCGCCGAGACCGCTGAATACGGCGTTCAGCGCCTTGCCCGTGTCTGCGGACACTCCTTCCAGCTTAAGCTGCTCCAGATGGCTGAACGGAGCTTCAAGCTTCTCACCGATCTTCCACAGCCCCTGTTTCGTAATATAAAAAGGGAGGATTTCATATTTATCGTAGTCGAAAGCGTTCATCACGGCAAAAGCAGTCTGCAGCGATATTTCATGTTCTCCCGATTTGCCGCCGTACACCAGACCCACTGTCAGTTTTGCATTGTCCATTCCTTAACCTCTTTCCGGATTATAGATAATCGTAAATGTGAAAAAAACGGTACGCCGTCCTGTCGGTCCAGGCATAGGAATCGCGATAATCCCAGTAGCGATGGCGGCTTGGCACCGTATGCGCATTGACAAGCGGCATGCCGCCTGCGTCAAAGGCCGTAACGATCGTGCTGTGCTGAAAGCGTCCGTCTCCGTCCCAGTCGTACTGGATGACGTCACCAAGCATCAGCTGTTCGGGCCGCTCCACGGTTTCCGCGCGAAGGCCGTAGCGGCGTTCCCCGTCCAGATAGCGGCGCAGACTGTCCGAGACAGCCCAACTGAAGCTCCACTCCTCCTGCTTGCCGACGTAGCCTTTATACCACCAGCCCGTTTCTCTTTTACCAGTATAGTTGATCGGTGCCCCCCCTGCAAAGAGACATTGGGAGACATAATTCGTGCAGTCCACGGCGAATGTTTCAAATTCCGGATTGTTCTCATTCCACCACCGGTCCGCGTACGCCGCCGCATCTTCCCGGCGGTACCGGACATCGCGGACGGAAGGGCCTATCACCCTGCGGCTTAGCAGCGGCCCCGGAAAAGGCGGCGCTTCAAGGCCGGAGAGTTCCGCCGGAGACACTCCGGCACCTTTCCGGGGAACCTTCTCCGCAATATCCCGCTCCACACCGGCGACAGCCCACCCGGCATTCCCGTTAGCATTCGCAAAGGTCAGGCGCTCCCGCTCCACTTTGTCTTCGCGGTGCGTGACCCCGCCTTTTTCATAATAAAATGCGCTGTGCAGGGCAACTTCCGCTACAACGTCCCCCGAATCTCGCTGCGCCGTCCGCAGCACCTTGACCCCCGTCTCGCAGCGCCGGGGCGTGATCCCTCTATCGCTGTACCATTTCGTAATCCTCCGGCCGTGCTGCTGCTGCCCGAGCCGGATGTCCGGTTCGCTCAAAGCGCCGGTGAAGACTTCCTCTTCGGGAACCACCCGGCTCTTGTTGCATGAATCGACATATACATACAGGCTTTGCTTCCATTTCTGATCCATTGCCCATTTTCGCCCCTTCCCGCACAGATACATGAATCTGCCGAACTTACGCGTTACCCGCAAGAAAATCGCCTAAAGCAAATTCCCGGGCCAAAGGCTGCGCTTCGCCAGGACAATATGCTGCTGTACTATGTATATGAGGCAGAGCGGGCGGCTATACGGACAATAACTCCGCAAAGTGCTGTGTTGGCCTTGAAGTTTAATTCAAATATTTGACTTGGGATTCAGGGCCGGAAGAGGAGCGGATTTTTCGAATAAAATGAAGGAAAAAACTTTACTCGACCTCCTGTAACCGTTATACTAAATAGACAGAGTTGAATATGAAATGGAGTTTCAACAGATGAAACAAGGAGGCACATTCATGCCAAGCAAGGATAATTTCAATCTGGTTCGCTCGTTCACATCGGGCGGCCAAACGTACCGTTATTACGATCTTCAATCCCTTGAACAGCAAGGACTCGGCAGCATCTCTTCCCTTCCTTTTTCCATTAAAGTGCTGCTTGAGGCCGCCGTCCGCCAGTTCGACGGAAGAGCTATTACGGAAGAGCATGTCAAACAGCTGGCCGGATGGGCCGGCGACATCGACCGCGGCAAGGAAATCCCATTCATTCCGGCGCGGATCGTGCTGCAGGATTTCACCGGCGTACCGGTGGTTGTAGACCTTGCGGCCATGCGGGATACCGTGAAAAAAGCCGGCGGCGATCCGAAGCAGATCAACCCGCTCGTGCCGGTCGACCTCGTTATCGACCACTCGGTTATGGTCGACGCCTTCGGCACCAAGGATGCGCTGGAATACAATATGAACGTTGAATTCGAACGCAACGAGGAACGCTACCGCTTCCTGCGCTGGGCGCAGACGGCATTCAACAATTTCCGCGCCGTTCCTCCGGCGACCGGCATCGTGCATCAGGTCAACCTGGAGTATCTCGCTTCGGTAGCAGCCACGAAGACGGCTGACGGAGAGACGACCGTGTATCCGGATTCGCTGGTAGGCACGGACTCCCATACGACGATGATCAACGGTCTAGGCGTCGTAGGCTGGGGCGTCGGCGGTATCGAAGCGGAAGCCGGCATGCTGGGGCAGCCGCTCTATTTTGTAACCCCTGACGTTATCGGCTTCAAGCTGACGGGCAGTCTGGTGGAAGGCGCTACGGCAACCGATCTGGCGCTGACCGTTACCCAATTGCTGCGTAAAAAAGGCGTGGTCGGCAAATTCGTCGAATTCTACGGCCCTGGCCTTGCCAATATCAGCCTGGCCGACCGGGCGACGGTCGCCAATATGGCGCCTGAATACGGCGCGACGATCGGCTTCTTCCCGGTCGACGACGAAACGCTTTCCTATCTGCGCAGCACGGGACGTCCCGATGAGCTGGTGGATCTGGTTGAGACGTATTACAAAGCCCAAGGCATGTTCCGTACGGCGGAAACGCCGGACCCGGTATTCAGCGATACGATCGAGCTGGATCTTGCCTCGGTTGTGCCGAGCTTAGCTGGACCGAAGCGTCCGCAGGACCGGATCGAGCTTACTCATATGAAAGAGAACTTTGAAGGCATTATCCGCACCCCTGTAGACAAGGGCGGCTACGGCCTCAGCGACGAGAAAATTGCGCAAAAGGTCGAGCTTGTTCACAAAGACGGCAGCAAAAGCGAGCTCAGCACGGGCGCAGTCGTCATCGCGGCGATCACAAGCTGTACGAACACTTCCAATCCAAGCGTTATGCTTGGCGCGGGCCTGCTCGCGAAGAAGGCTGTGGAACGCGGCCTGACCAAGCCGGGCTATGTCAAGAGCAGCCTGACGCCGGGTTCGCTGGTCGTCACGGAATATCTGGAGAAGGCGGACCTGCTGAAGCCGCTGGAAGCGCTCGGTTTCTACGTGGCCGGCTACGGCTGCGCCACTTGTATCGGCAACTCCGGCCCGCTGCCGGATGAGGTTGCCCAGGCGGTTGCCGTAAACGATATGACCGTTGCGTCCGTCATTTCCGGCAACCGGAACTTTGAAGGACGTGTGCACGCCCAGGTTAAGGCGAACTATCTCGCTTCCCCGCCGCTGGTTGTAGCTTATGCGATCGCCGGGACGGTCAATATCGACCTGCAAAACGATCCGCTCGGTTACGATCCTCAGGGAGAGCCTGTATACCTGAAAGACATCTGGCCGACCAGCGCCGAGATCAGCGAAGCGATTAAATTGTCCGTCAGCCCGGAAATGTTCCGCCGCAAATACGAGCATGTGTTTACGGCCAATGAGCGCTGGAACGCGATTCCCGTGCCGGAAGGCGAATTGTACGAATGGGACGAGAATTCGACGTATATCCAGAACCCGCCGTTCTTCGAGAATCTGGCGGACGGTCTAGGCGACATCGAGAATATCGACGGCGCGCGCGTACTTGCCCTGCTGGGCGATTCCGTAACCACCGACCATATCTCGCCTGCGGGCAATATTACGACATCCGGCCCCGCCGGCAAGTACCTGAGCGAACATGGCGTGGAGCGCAAGGACTTCAACTCTTACGGTTCCCGCCGCGGCAACCATGAAGTTATGATGCGCGGAACGTTCGCCAACATCCGGATCCGCAACGCGGTCGCTCCGGGAACGGAAGGCGGCGTCACCACCTACCTGCCGAGCAACGAAGTTATGCCGATCTATGACGCTTCCATGCGCTATCAGGCGGCTAAGCAGAATCTGGTCGTCATTGCAGGCAAGGAATACGGCACGGGCAGCTCGCGCGACTGGGCAGCCAAGGGCACGTTCCTGCTGGGCGTCAAAGCCGTCATCGCCGAAAGCTTCGAGCGGATTCATCGCAGCAATCTTGTCGGCATGGGCGTGCTGCCGCTTCAGTTCCAGGAAGGTCAGAGCTGGAGCAGCCTTGGACTGACGGGCCGCGAAATCTTCGACTTCACCGGCCTCAGCAATGACGTGCAGCCCGGCCAGGAGCTGACAGTTACTGCCACCCGCGAGGACGGCACCCAGTTCGAATTCCGGGTTACCGCACGGCTCGACAGCATGGTCGATGTCGATTACTATCGCAACGGCGGCATCCTGCAAACGGTGCTCCGCCAAATGCTGGCGGACGCGTCTCCTACTGCTACGACTGCGGAATAATATAAGGAACGGCGCGGGGCATATCCCGTGAGGCCATTCCGGGCATAACCCGCTTTAGCTGCTAAACAAGAAGAAACGGCTTCGCCGTCCTTTTAGGGACGGCACCGTTTCTCGTAGAAATATAAGACAAAATAATAAGCGCTCAACTTATAATTTCTAATATTTTAAGAAATGAACCCGTCCTTCCACCGATTATTAAGTGGAAGCCGGGTTCATTTTTTTGAGCAACAGGACTTCAAATCACCCAATCCCAGGTAAATTCCTGCGGGAACTCTTGCGGCGCTTGGCCTTTGATGATAAGTTCCGGGTTCTTTACAGTTACTTTCGCGCCGGCAGGCACGGACTTAAAGATGGAAACATTGCTGCCGATCACGACCCCTTTGCCGATAACGGTATCTCCGCCCAGAATGGATGCGCCGGAATACACCGTCACATCATCCTCAAGCGTCGGATGGCGCTTTTTCCCATACATCGAATGACCCTCCCTGAGCGATAAGGCTCCCAGCGTCACCCCGTGGTAAATCTTCACCCGATTCCCGATCTCCGTCGTTTCTCCGATCACCACCCCGGTACCATGGTCGATAAAAAAGGAACTGCCGATCTTCGCCCCGGGATGGATATCAATACCTGTGACGCTGTGCGCATATTCGGTCATAATTCTGGGAATGAGCGGCACAGACAGCACTTCCAGTTCATGGGCCATACGGTAGATCCCCACCGCGAATAAGCCGGGATAGGAGAAAATGATCTCGCTCAAATCATTGGCCGCCGGATCTCCGTCGAAAGCGATTTGGGCATCGGTGGCGAGCACGTTCCTTATCCGCGGAATTTCCGCCAAAAATTGATGAATGATTTCCTCCGCCTCCGGCTTTACCTCTTGGGAGGAATGGGAATCCTGCCCTCTTCGGTACAGCAAAGAGCGGCCAATCTGGTCGGACAGCTTCTCCTGAATCTGTATGAGAACAGAGCCAATATGATACTCCATCGTCTCGTCATTCAAGTCCTGCTTGCCGAAATAACCGGGAAACAGCAGTTCCCAAACCAAATGTATGCTCTCAATCACCCGCTTGCGGCTCGGAAGCAGCGAATAATCCAGCAAAGGATTAATCGGCCGTTCCCGGTAGCTGGCCGCAATCTCCGCAACGAGACGATTCATTCGGTTGTCATTAATGCTGCTCAAGACTCACCCTCCTTTACCCCTGCTTCAATGGCATCGTACTGCGCCGGAAATGATAGGGGTTTGACTCCGGTTGTCCCCCGTTTCCCGGTACGCTTCAGCTATGCTTCAGCTTCAAAAGCACTGACGTCAAGGCGTCAATTTCCCCGCAGGTGTTATAGAGTGCCAGCGATGGTCTTACCGCGCTCTCAAGCCCGAATCTGCGGAGAATTGGCTGGGCGCAATGATGGCCGGAACGAACGGCGATCCCTTCATGGCTAAGGGCCTTGCCGACCTCCTCCGTCGTAAACCCTGAGAGAATGAAGGACAGCACGCCCGCTTTTTCCTTTGCCGTACCGATGAGCCGAAGGCCAGGGACGCGTGAAAGCGATTCTATGCCGTACTCCAGCAGGAAATGCTCATAGCGGTTAATAACATCCAGACCGATCGAGGAAACGTAGTCCAGCGCCGCGCCAAGCCCGACCGCGTCCGCAATATTACCGGTTCCCGCTTCAAAACGGGCCGGGGCCGGGTGAACAATGGTCTTCTCGAATGTTACATCCACGATCATATTGCCTCCGCCCTGGTAGGGACGCATGGCTTCGAGCGCTTCAGGTTTGCCGTAAAGAACGCCGATTCCCGTGGGACCAAATACTTTATGACCCGAGAACACGTAAAAATCGGCATCCAGCGCCTGCACGTCCACTTTCAAGTGGGAGACGGCCTGCGCGCCGTCGACCAGCACTTTGGCGCCGTAACGGTGGGCCAGACTGACCATCTCCGCCACCGGAGTAACCGTACCAAGCGCGTTGGACACTTGGGTCAGGGAGACGAACTTCGTCCGGGAACTCAGCAGCTTCGCATATTCGTCCAGCAGGATTTGTCCGCTCTCATCGACAGGCGCGACACGGAGCTTCGCCCCGGTCTCCTCGCAGACCAACTGCCACGGTACGATGTTGGCGTGATGCTCCAGCCACGTAATGAGAATTTCATCATCTTTCTGCAAATGATGTCTGGCGTAGCTGCTTGCGACCAGATTGATTCCCTCGGTCGCTCCCCGGACGAACACGATTTCCTGCGCCGAAGGGGCGTTCAGGAACCGGGCTGCCTTCTCGCGGGCGCCCTCGTAAGCGTCCGTAGAGCGCGCAGCCAGCTCGTGAGCGGCGCGGTGCACATTGGAATTCTCATGCTCATAATAGTACTTGATCCGCTCGATAACCTGCCGGGGCTTGTGGGTCGTCGCGGCATTGTCCAGCCACACCAGATTTTTGCCGTTCACCTTCTCCGCCAAAATCGGAAAATCATTCCTAGCGGCGTTTACATCAAACGACCCGAAGGATAGCGAAGGTGCCGAAACGGCGGAAGGAACTTGGCTGCTGGGCAAGAACTCGACCGACGGTGCATAACTGCCCGGCAAAGAGCTTGTCCCTAGATTGTCTAATTCAAAAGCACCCGGAATCGCCCGCAGAAAGTCCGCCTCGGTCCATAATCCATTGTACGATTGCGCCGCCGGAGGAGTCTCCTGTAGTACGGACGGTGCAAAGGCTGGAGGCGAAGGAACCGTGTTCTGAACGGATGGTGCAAATTCCGGAACGGCGGAAGCGGCTTCAGCCGCTTCCCCAGATGAAAATTCCGGAAAATATGCACTCGCCAGCGCCGCCAAGACGGATGGGTCCGGAAGGGATGGATGGCTGCTATTCGTAGTCATAGTAGTTACCTACATCCACATCTTCCAGTACGCCTACCGCATCATCCGCAAGAATCGCCACGGAGCAGTACAGGGAGAGGAGATACGAGCCGATGCCCTGCTTGTCGATGCCCGTAAACCGGACCGAAAGCCCGCGTGACTGCTCGCCCGGAAGACCGGTTTGGTACAAACCGAGAACACCTTGCTTATTTTCTCCTGTGCGCACAAGCAGAATATTTGTTTTGCCCGCCTGGCCTTTCGGGTTCTTATGACCGTCGACGAACAGCTTGTCCGTAGGAATAATAGGGATGCCTCTCCAGGTTAAAAAGTGTGAACCAAAGATTTGCACCGTTTGCGGCGGAACGCCGCGTCTTGTGCACTCCCGGCCGATGGCAGCGATGGCCCGCGGATGAGCCAGGAAATAGGAAGGCTCTTTCCATACCTTGGAGATCAATTCATCCAGATCATCCGGCGTCGGCGCACCGTTGCGTGTCTGGATGCGTTGGGAAGGCGCCGCATTTTTCAAAAGACCGTAGTCATCGCTGTTGATGAGCTGGCTTTCCTGTCTTTCCTTGACACTCTCAATAGCAAGGCGCAATTGTTCTTGAATCTGGTTGAAGGGGCTGCTGTATATGTCCGATACGCGAGTATTGACGTTGATAATCGTCGAAATGGAGTTCAGCACGTATTCGCGCGGGCTTGTACTATAATCGACAAAGCCTTCGGTAATATTCGACGTATCGCCGGTGCTGCACAAAATATCAAGCGGCGTATCGCCTTCCTGTACTTTGTTAAGCCGGTAAATCCCGGTTTCAAGTCCCTTCCATTCGAACAGCCTTGTGATCCAGCGCGGTGTAAGTGAATCGAATTGCGGTGCAGATTTAGTAACATTTGCCAGTTGATAAGCTGCCGACGAACCGAGCGCCGGTACGGCCAGATTGCCATTGTCTTGTTCGGCCATAGTAAATCCCCCTTAAGTAATATAATGGTGAAAAATATATAATAAGGCCCATCGCCGGAACGATATGTACTTATCTTCATAAGCGATGCGGCAAAGTCCGCGCCAAACCACCCGGTCCGGTGACCTTCCATGCTCGCGTGCATCATGCGGTAGCGGTTCGGCAATGGGCCTACTATAATGAGGTTTATAAGTCAGACATGCATCAGTACTGCGCAATCCGGGGATCTATTTCCTGAGCCCATGCGTTCATGCCGTCTTTTAAATTCAGCAGTTTGCCGGTATAACCGGAATCCCGTAAAGTACGAATCGCCATTACGCTGCGCTGCCCGATTTTGCATATGACAACCGTATCGCGCCCTGGATCAAGCTCCGCTTTGCGGCGAACGATCTGGCCGAAAGGAATGGCTTTTGTTCCGGGCAGCTTCCCAATCGCAAGCTCATGAGGCTCCCGGATATCAAGGATTTGCACCTCTTCCCCGTTATCAAAGCGTCTTTTCAGCTCGGCAGCCGTAATCACCTCGATTGGCTCTTCTTCATCAGGCTTCTTCAAACCGCAAAATTCTTCATAGTCAATAGGGGATGTAATTGTAGGATGTGTTCCGCAAATGGGGCAGTTCGTGTCCTTGCTGAGCTTAAGCTCCCGAAACTTCATCTTCAACGCATCGAACAGCAGCAGCCGATTGACTAGAGGTTCACCTTTGCCAAGGAGCAGTTTGATCGTTTCATTCGCCTGAATGCAGCCGATGATACCGGGAAGAACGCCGAGTATCCCGCCTTCCGAGCAAGTGGGGACAAGTCCGGCTGGAGGCGGCTCCGGATACAGACAGCGGTAACAGGCCCCTTCCTGCGCATAGAACACGCTGACCTGCCCCTCAAACCGGAATACGGAGCCGTACACGTTCGGCTTGCCCAATAAAACGCAGGCGTCATTGACTAAATATCGTGTCGGGAAATTATCCGTGCCATCCACGACCACATCGTAATCCTTGATAATGTCGAGGGCGTTCTGACTAGTCAGTCTCTGTTCGATGGCAATGACGTTTACTTTCGGGTTAATGCTCTTGATCCGGTCCTTTGCGGACGCGATCTTCGGTCTGCCGATATCGCGCGTGCCGTGAATGATCTGGCGCTGCAAATTCGTCTCATCCACGAAGTCAAAATCGACAATGCCGAGCGTCCCGACACCGGCAGCGGCCAAATACATAGCGATCGGCGCGCCAAGTCCTCCGGTTCCGATCAGCAGAACCCGGCTCTTTTTGAGGATGCGCTGCCCTTCCACGCCGACCTCCGGCAAAATAAGGTGTCGGCTGTACCGGGTAATTTCGTCTTTGGTCAGTTCGGGAAGCCCGTTAAGGTCCGGGCTCTGGGCTCCTTCCGTTTCAGTCGGCGAGCCGCCGGCAATGGAAGGCACAAGCATTACGTCGTCTCCATCCGACAAGACCGTCTGCAGGCCGTTCTTTTGCCGGATATCCTCTTCATTCACATAGATGTTCACATAGCTGCGCAGCTGGCCCTGATCATTAAACAAATGCCTCCGAAGATCGACAAATTGTTCGGTTAGAGCAGCCAATGCCTCTTCAACCGTGGCCGCTTCCACACCAACTTCCGACAAACCGTCCGTAAAAGAGCGCAGGGCGGTAGGAATAAGTAAACTTACTGTCATACGGCTAATCCTCCCTATTAATGGTTTCAGAATGGAACGCGGAACGGTCACTGTTCAGCTCCCAGGAAGTCAATTCTCCCGCCCGCCTTTGTGCAACCGCGACAATCAGATAGGAGTAGGTCGGCCAGGCATGCTCCAAGTCGAACGCGGAAGGACGCGCGGGATGATCGGGATGAGAATGATAGAAGCCGAGAACATCCAGCTTATGCTTTCGGGCGTACAGCTCGCTTCTCATAATATCCTCCGAGGTGATCAGGAAGCGGTTATGCCTGGCCTGCTCTTCCCGCGAGTTGGAAATCGGAAGCAGTTCGCTCACTGCCTTCGACTGGTCCTCGCCCAATCTCCCGAACACAATCCCACAGCATTCATGCGGGTAATCCTCCTCGGCGTGTTTATTGATTTGGTCAATATGCTCCTGCTTCAGATGGATCATGTGGCATCTCCCCTTGTCCACAGCTCGTCGCTTAAATACCGAAGCCCGCTGTCGCATAAAATGGTAACGACGACAGATCCGGGAGGGACGGTCGCAGCCAGCTTCAGCGCGGCATGCACATTGGCCCCGGAGCTGATTCCGACCAGCAGCCCTTCTTCCCGCGCCAGCCTGCGCGTCATGGCGTACGCTTCCTCAGTTTCAACCTCAATCAGCCCGTCGGCTACCGTCTGGTCGTAAATCCCCGGCTTAAGCGTCGTTGCCAGATGCTTCATCCCCTCCAAGCCGTGCAGAGGCGAATCCGGCTGCATCGCAACGGTTTGGATCGCGGGATTCAATTCCTTCAATCTTCTGGAGGTTCCGATAAAGGTTCCCGACGTACCCATGCCGGCGATATAATGAGTGACCTTATGATCTGTCTGTTCCCAGATTTCCGGTGCGGTCGTCTTGTAGTGCGCTTTCCAGTTCGCATCATTGTTGTATTGATCGGGATAAAAATACCGGTCGGCCTCAAGCTCCGCTATCCGCTTGGCTTCAAGCTGCGCGCCATCCGAGCTTTGCAGCGGGTCTGTCTCGATAATTTCCGCATGATAAGCCCGTAGAATCCGCTTGCGTTCGATATTCGCGTTACCCGGAAGGCAAAGGGTCACTTTGTACCCTAGAGCCGCGCCGATCATTGCGTAGGCAATGCCGGTATTGCCGCTCGTCCCGTCGATGATGGATTTCTCCTTGGTCAACTGCCCCGACTGGATTCCCTGCAAAATCATGGCCTTTGCGGCGCGATCCTTGACCGAACCGCTCGGATTAAGCTGCTCGGCCTTCACATACACGCTCACGTCGGTTCGCCCCAAATCCTTCGTCACATTCACAAGACGTATAAGCGGTGTATTGCCGATAGAATCAATAATCCCGTATTGGTTATTTGCCAATGTGAAGTCCCCTAACCTGCTGGCACTTTCGCCAGTTTTTACACAACAACATCATGTCCAACTATTCCGAGCAATATTGTAGGAATAACTTGATTTCATTATAGCAGTTCGACATTTTTCTGTCTAGCCGCTTCTTTAAAAAAAGACATTTTCTCCTTGGAATAGACAAGCTGCACACCTCTCCTGTTGAATTGATCTGTCACGGCCGGAATCCTCCGCTGCTTGATGTCAAGGGCCAAGATAAAGCATCGCACACAAAAAGGCGCGGGATTCCGATGTTCGGACCCACGCCTTTCTTTTTTAAGTGACATATATTAATGAACCGGATAAGCAGCAATTGAGGCTTTGCCTGAGTGATATTCCAAAAAGTAGCTTATCCCCGCCGCCGCGTTATAACCTGCAAACTTGGAATCGCTATTGCCCGGCCAGGCTTGTTTCGTTACAATCGCCGCTCCATTTGCCGAATACAATGACCAGGTATGCTCCGCCAAGTCTCCTACAAATAACTGATTATTAATGAGATCCGTCCGCCACCCCGAGTGATCGCCCTTGTCGGCAAAAACTCCTTCCAGCACCTTGCTCTTGATTCCCTTATCCACATTAATGATTTGATAATACGACGCAAATGCACTATATAACGCTGCATATGTGAGAATATAGCTGATAAGAACTTGCTAGATTTTAAAAAAGCCGGCGGCATTCCAGGACTTTACATTCACGTCCATGACTGCCGCCGGCTTTTATATTAGATGAATCAGCTTACCATAAGTCCCATTTCCACTGCCGCTTCCTTCAGCACATCCGCGTATTCAACCAGCGTCTCGCGGGACAGCCTGCTGACCGGCCCGGACAGCGACAGGGCTGCGGCCACCTCGCCGCTTCGCCCGATGACGGGTACGGCGACAGCAGCCGCGCCTGGCTCGCGTTCCTCAAAGCTGGTCGCATAGCCGGCACGCAGCACTTCTCCCAATTGATCCGCGTACCGCTGGCGGTCAATCGCCTGCGGCCAGTCCTCCCCTTTCAGCAGTTCCTTTTGGACCTCTGGAGGAGCGTAGGCCGCCAGCACCTTACTGGAAGCTCCGACCGACAGCGGCAGCCTTGCGCCGATCTGCGCCACGCGCCGGATGGCCTGGTTGCTCTGCACCGCCTGAATCCGCACCCGCTCCAGTCCATCCCGGAGGTACAGGCTGACCGTCTCCCCGAGCCGGTCGCGCAGCCGCTCCATTGCCGGCAGCAGCAGCGTGCCCGGGTTCTCCGAGACCGGCAGATGGGTCGATAACTCCCAGACTCGAATGCCTAGCCTGTATTTTTCCGTAGCCGGGTTGCGGGTGATGAATCTTCTATCCTCAAGCGTAGTCAGCAGCCGATGCACCGTGCTCTTGTGCAGGCCAATGCCCGCGGCAATCTCAGTCAGGCTTAGATCACTGTCTCTTGTAAAGCACAACAGAATATCGAGCGCACGCTCCACGGCGCGCACCGTCAGTTTACGGTCGTCATCCACGGGTCTCTTCCTTTCATGTTTCACCAAATGAAACACGGTTACAATATTTTCAGTCATTTATATCTTAGCAAAAGTCTGTGAAAAGTCCAGCAGATTCACCCCGTCAGGCAGAGCTGGGCGGTACTTTACAGTTACATTACAAAAGGACCTGATTCGTTGACTTTGCGGTAACATCACCATACGATAGATTACAAGTGCAAACGAATTCACTTATCCAAAATGACTCACAAAACTTTGAGGAGGGGACCACATGGATCTTACACATCCACGCGCCGGCACGACGGTCTCCCCAAGGCCGCAAGACCGTCATCCTGGTACGACGACGCAGCTATCGCTGTGGAAGATTCGCATAAAGCATGTTATTGTGGCGCTGCTGCTGTCCGTTTTCTTTTTTCTCGTGTTCTGCTTTATCTCGCTGCATGCTTATATTACCTGGGTGCTGTCCAATCCGACGGTCGCCCCGCTGTTCTCCAATCCGGCATTGTCCAAAGGTCTGAAATACGAGGATGTGACCTTTCCGGCGAGCGACGGGAGCCGCAATATCCAGGGCTGGTACATTCCCTCCAAGAACTCGGCCAAGACGATCGTGTTCAGCCACGGCTATGGCGCCAACCGCGAGGAATCCTGGGTTCCGATGTACGATCTCGCCCATTTTGCGCACCGCCTGAATTTTAATGTCATAATGTTCGATTACGGCTTCGCTTCCCACAACAACAAAGACGTTGCGACAGGCGGCAAAAAAGAGTCCCGCGAGCTGCTCGGAGCCATCCAGCTTGCCAAGCAGCGCGGAGCGAAGGAGATCGTTGTGTGGGGCTTCTCCATGGGCGCGGGCACCGCTCTGCAGACAGGGCTCGTTACCAAAGATGTGGATGCGATAATTCTCGACAGCACCTTCCTGCTGGAGCCGGACACGCTGTACCACAACATCCGGCAGAACATTGATCTTCCGCGCCATCCTTCCCTTGAGATTATGGAAATGCTCTTTCCGGTTCTGAACGGCACAGGCCTGAATCAGATTCCTTATGCCAAAGTGCAGGCCGAAGATTATCCTTATCCGATTCTGTTTATGCATGGAACGCAGGATGACAAAGCGCCTTATCCGATCGCCGAGAAGCTGGCCGCCAATCAAACCAATCCGTATTCCGGCTCCTGGATTGTGGAAGGCGCCCATCATGAGCTGCTGTTCCGCGAGCACCCCCGCGAATACCTGCGCCGGGTTTCCGCTTTCCTAAGCAATGTTCCGCTGGCGAAAGCCGCTGAGAAGAAACGGCAGATCAACTAACACCTCACATAGTACAACCCTCTCCGCTCATACCCTATAGAGAAAGACATATTACGGGAGGGTTGTACGCCATGCTGTATCCATATGGGCCACCATCATCAGTACGAATATTGGAGGAAGTCAGGTTTTGGAAAAATCAGGAGAAAGAGAATACAACGCTTATCAAATTCGCCTTTCCTGAACTGGAAGCGCCTTATGTGAAGCTGATGGATGATTGGGCCGCCGTCTTCGCTGCGACCGGGAATGCTGCCCGGAGCCTGCTTGAGACACCGCCATCCACAGCTGTGCCGAGCGGCGCGGATCTGGCCGAGGTTGACCGTCTGGCGGCAGCTGCTTGCGAGCAATCCCGGGAATTTATCCGCCAGCTCAATGCCATTCATGAGCAGAACCCCGCTCTCAGAGGAGATGCGGAGGAAGCCTTCCTGCCCCATGTTATCCGCGAGACGGAATATTTCCTCGGTGTTCTTAACCGGCCGGGGTATTCCGGCGCGCTCTTCGGGACTGCCAGGGATGCTTCCGCAAGACTTGCTGAAGGAGCGTCCCCTGAGTTCCCCCCCTCTGATACGGGCGATCAAGAACTAGCGCCTCCCCCCGCCCACCGGGATCTGGCTCCCGTACCGATTGGAGGGCATAAGCTCCCGCCGCTGCCGTATCCCTACAACGCTCTTGAACCGTACATCGATGAGAAGACGATGCGGATTCATCACGACATACATCACAAGAGCTATGTGGACGGCTTGAACAAAGCGGAGAAAAAGCTGGCGGACGCCCGAAAGAGCGGAGATTTCGATCTGGTCAAGCACTGGGAACGGGAGCTAGCCTTTAACGGCGCCGGCCATTATCTGCACACGATATTCTGGGACGAAATGTCCCCGAGTGGCGGCGGACGCCCTACGGGAGCTCTCCTGGCGGCCATAGAGCGGGACTTCGGAAGCTACAACGCCTTCAAGAAGCAGTTCAGCGAAGCCGCCGAGAAAGTGGAGGGCGGCGGCTGGGCCATACTCGTCTGGAGCCCGCGCAGCCATAGGCTGGAAATCCTGACGGCGGAGAAGCATCAGAACCTGTCCCAATGGGATGTTGTCCCGCTCCTTGCTCTCGATGTGTGGGAGCATGCCTACTATTTGAAGCACCAGAACAAGCGCGGTGATTATATCCAGGACTGGTGGAAAGTCGTCAACTGGCCTTATGTATCCGAGAGATATGCTCAAGCAACCAAGCTCACCTGGAAACCTTTCTAGAAATCCCCCACAAATTGAAGCCTTAACTTCGAAGCTTATTCCAAGTACTTTGCGGGGACCCCGATACTTAAATAAACCGGCCCCCTGAATAGCTTCAGGGGGCCGGTTGGTCCAGGAACCGTTATTCCTTGATTAATGACAGAAATTCCGCCCGGGTGGCCGGGTTCTCACGGAAGATCCCCCTAACAGCCGAGGTAACCGTCTTGCTGCCAGGCTTCTTGACGCCCCGGGCGCACATGCACAGATGCTCTCCTTCAACAACCACCATTACACCATTCGGATCCAGCACTTCGGTCATGATATCGGCGATTTGCGAGGTGATGCGCTCCTGCACCTGCAGGCGGCGCGTCACGGCTTCCACCAGCCGCGCCAGCTTGCTTAGCCCCGCAATGCGTCCGCTTGGAATGTACCCGATATGCACCTTGCCGAAGAAAGGAGCCATATGGTGTTCGCACTGGCTGTAATAGACGATGTCCTTGACAATAACGAGCTCTTCATGGGACTCATCGAAGGTAACACCAAGAACTTCTCTAGGGTCGACGGAATATCCGGCGAAAATCTCCTCGTACATCCGCGTTACCCGGGCAGGCGTCTCCAGCAGCCCTTCCCTTCCGGTATCCTCGCCGATCAGCTCCAATATTTTCTGAACATGATACTCTATCTTCTCACGGTTGGCCGACACGCTGCCGTTCACATAATCTTTGACTCCGCCCATGAAACTTCCTCCTTCAGACCGTCCCCGCTAACAAGCGGAAGCCCGGTCCGGTTACTTGCTCTTTCTTTTGGGTCCTTTATTTCCGCCGGACGGACCACGTCCCGGCATGTTCTGGTTCTTCATCATTTGCTGGGCGCGCTGCATTTGCTTACTGTTCAAATTATATCCCATCTGCTTGGCAACCTTTTGCAGCATCTCCGGATCATTCTGCATGTTGGTCATTTGCCTGCGCAGATAATATACACCGATAAAAAAGCCGCCGAGCAGCCCCACAACCAGCGTAATAATAGGAAGTGCAATATTCATCCAAAAACCCACCTCTGAGTTGTAATATGGCGCGCAGCTTAACGCACGCGCATCTATCATAGCATTTCAAGAACTGGACAGCAATTGGAAATCCCAAACTGTCTGCCCTCTTCATTCTTATGACTCCTTAGGGTCTGCCAGCCTGGCCTTAGCCCGGCGCAAACGTCGGGTGACTTCCTCGTCCTGCTCACTTTCAAGCGCAAGCTCCACAGCCGCAAGCGCCGCTTCGCCGCCGATGGCGCCAAGCGCCCAGGCAGCCGCGCCGCGCAGCTCGGGACGCGGGTCCTTGAGCAGCACTTCGGTCAGCTTCGGCACGGCAGCCGCGTCTTTGAAATTGCCGAGCGCGATGACGGCGTTGCGCTGGATGGGCTTTTTCCCTCTCCAGGCGGCGGCGCTGCTCCCGAATTTCTCCTTGAACTCGCGGTTGCTAAGGTCAAGAATCGGCAGCAGCAGCGGTTTTGCCTGCTCGGGATCGGGCAGCAGCTCTTGACGGTGGTCCCAGTTCTTTCCCCGGTTGTGGGGGCAGACAATCTGGCAAGTATCGCAGCCGTACAGGCGATTGCCGATTTTGGCCATGTACGTCTCGTCCAAAAAGCCTTTGGTCTGCGTCAGGTAAGAGATACAAGCCTGGGCGTTAAGCTCTCCGGGCCCGACAAGCGCCCCCGTAGGGCAGGCGTCGATGCATTTCGTGCATGTGCCGCAGCCTTCAGTTACAGGCGTGTCGGGCGGAAAGGGAATATTCGTGACCATCTCGCCGAGGTAAATCCACGAGCCCCATTTCGGAGAAATGACCGAGCAGTTTTTGCCGCTGAAGCCGATACCCGCCCGCTCCGCTACCGCCCGGTCCACCAGAACGCCGGTATCCACCATACTCTCCATTACCGCATCCGGCACCCGCTGCCGGATAAACGCTTCCAGACGTTCCAGCGCCTCGCGGAGCACGAAATGATAATCCCGGCCCCAGGCGGATCTCGCCAGAATGCCCCTGCGCTCGCCCGGCTCGGACTTTGGAGGATTATCCATTTTGGACGGATAGGCCACCGCGATGGCGATGATTGACTTCGGCTGTCCTTCCCGCAGAGCGGGAATCGTCCGCTTGTCCAAATCGGGCTCCTCAAAGCCGGAATCATAACCCTTGTCCCGGTGCTCCTGCAGCAGATTTTTCAAAAAAAGAAACGGCTCCGCCGTCGCAAACCCGATATCGTCAATACCTAGCGCCTGCGCCGCCTCCTTGATTTCTTTCTTCAGGCTCTCCCACCTTGGGGACGGGGGTGCATAAGATGTGTATTCCGGGGTGTTCATTACCTCCGCCTCCTTTCAGGTCAGCGTGTACAGCCAATCTCATAGTTTACCCCTGATCCTGTGATCGGTTAACGCCCTGACAATAGAAAAGCATATCTCCCGGCCGTTTGCAGGCGATAGGGATGATATGCTGAAGTGGAAAAGGAACCGTCTGCCGGCTCCGGTGGTGCTGCTCTTATATGGTTAATGTTTCCGCTTTCGCAATGCCGGCTAACCTGTCCTTTATCACCCGACGATGCTCAGCTTTCGCACCGATTTAAAGATCTGGTTCTCGCCATAACCCATCGCTTCGTACAGCGGGAGGGCAGCCTCGTTATGCTCGTCGCCGACAACGTAAATTCCGTTGACCTTGCGCGCTTGAAATCTACTCTCCATAGCGGATACAAGACTTCTGCCGATTCCTCTGCGGCGATAACTGGGATGAACGGCAATACGGAAATAACAACCATAATTTCTCTCAATCGTGCCAATCAGCGCTCCGACAATTTCCCCTTCATCCTCCGCAACAACAATGAGATTGGAATCCCATGAAAGCTGTCTGGACAAGGGTTCGATGGTGTTCTCGAAACATTCTTCAGATAAGGCGGCTTGCAGCAGTTCAGTCACTGGACTTACGTCGCTTAATTGAAAGGAACGAACGTGCATTCTTTACAGTCTCCCTTTTCTTTAGCTTTGGATTTTACAAAAAGAAGGAGTTCCCTTTATAATCCGGAGGGCATAAAAAGCATCAACTAACGAGGAATGCCTGCTTTTATTTCTATTAAAGCACATATTTCGGGCGATATCATTACTTTTATCGTGTAAGCGCTTGTAAGTAAGCGGATACATCGCACTTTATGCAAATTGTTCATCTTTCAGGAAAAATTTAGTGTATAGGTTTCTTTTTTCAGGAAAAATTAACGTAGTTAACATCGGGTTTACACAAACTATGGCTATTTTAGGTCGGGAATTGCAACTGATTCACTTTATAAACTATTTAGTTTGTTTAGTGTTGCATTCGTATCATATACGGTTTAATATTAATGTGAGCTTGGAAGCAGGCCCTATAATTGACATTGACATAAAAGATTATGGCGCCACGTAAGCGGCAGAGTCTTTTATCTATACAAATTCCAATTACAATTCAGGAGGGATTTTTCCATGGCATTTGAATTACCGGCACTTCCTTATCCAAATGACGCTCTCGAACCGCACATCGATGCTACAACGATGGAGATTCATCATGACAGACACCACAACACATATGTGACCAACCTCAACGCCGCACTGGAAAAGGCACCCGAACTGCAAGGCAAAGGTCTTGAAGAACTGATTTCCAATCTGGATGCCGTACCGGAAGCGATCCGCACCGCAGTACGCAATAACGGCGGCGGCCACGCCAACCACTCCCTGTTCTGGGAAACGATTGGACCGAATGCCGGCGGCGCTCCAACCGGAGCATTGGCCAGCGCTATCGACAGCGAACTGGGCGGATTCGAGAAATTCAAGGAAGACTTCGCTGCGGCTGCAACAACCCGCTTCGGCAGCGGCTGGGCTTGGCTTTCGCTCAAGGACGGCAAACTGGTTGTAACCAGCACGCCTAACCAAGACAGCCCATTGATGGAAGGCGCGACTCCGCTGCTCGGACTTGACGTATGGGAGCATGCCTACTACCTGAAATATCAAAACAAACGCCCTGACTACATCAAAGCGTTCTGGAACGTTGTAAACTGGGAAGTTGTCGGCAAACTCTACGACAGCGCGAAGTAAACCGCTGAACAGCTTTGCCGATCCCGTGTAATGGCAGCGGCTTATATTCTTTGTACCGCATAATTGGAACCATATGGAAAAAGGGATTGCCCTGCGCGGGCAATCCCTTTTTTGTGCGTTCACTTTGCTCCCTCATTCTGCCGAAACGGCGCATATGCACCAGCGAACCGGGCCTTGGCAATCTCACTAAAGCCGCCCTGTGGCGGCAGAACATTCTGGCTAGGCATCCTACCGGCCGGATGCTTCGGCATCCCTTCCATCGAAATAAGCATTCAGCAGCTTAAGAAAGATGTTCGGAAAAGCGTACTGCGCCATGTCCCCGCGCCCGATCCAGCGCATTTCCGCCCGTTCCGCGGATTGCCCGCTCTCGTCGGCGAAGAGCTCAGGCGCCTCGTCCGCCGCGCCTGAGCCGGGCTCCGCTGCGGCTGTACGCTGCGCAGCGTACGGCGCCTGCGCTTCCGCCGCCACAGGCAGCGGAAGCGCCTCCTCCCTGCAGCGGTACACCTGCAGGGTCCAATGGATATGGCTGAACGTATGCTCGGCAGCCATAAAATGCTCCTCCGGCCGGGCGGCGATCCCGGCCTCGGTCAGGGACCGGCGCAGCCGGTCCAGCGCGGCCGCGTCTCCCGGCCGCGCGGCGCCGGCGCCGGGAGCCTCCGGCGCCGGCCAGTGCGGCAGCTCCCACATGCGGGCCAGAAGCCCGCTGGACGGCCGCTGCCGGATGAGCACCCGGCCCGCGTGCTCGCCGCGGCCCTCCACCAAGGCCGTGAGCCGCGTTTCCGGGCGCGGCGGCTTGGCCTTGGTCTTGACGGGCAGCGAGGTCTCGCGGCCCGCGAGCCGCCCGGCGCAGCGTTCCATCACCGGGCAGACGAGGCAGCGCGGCGATTTCGGCGTACAGACCAGCGCTCCGTGTTCCATCAGCGCCTGATTGAAATGGGACGCTTCGCCGCTAGGAATAAGCTCCTTCGCCAAAACTTCCATTTTGACCCGGGTCTTGGCCTTGGCGATATCGTCTTCGATCAGAAAGAAGCGGGACAGCACCCGCATGACATTCCCGTCCACCGCCGGCTCCGGCCGGTTAAAAGCGATGCTGAGAATCGCCCCCGCCGTATAAGGACCTACGCCCTTCAACCCGAATACCGCTTCGCGGTCGTCCGGGACCTTGCCGCCGTAGGATTCCTTCACCTGCCTTGCGGCATGCTGCAAATTCCGGGCTCTGGAGTAATAACCGAGTCCTTCCCAGCATTTCAGCACCTCTTCCTCCGGCGCATCGGCCAAAGCCTCAATCGTGGGAAACTTCCCGATAAAGCGGTTGAAATACGGGATGACCGTATCCACCCGGGTCTGCTGCAGCATAATTTCCGATACCCATATATGATACGGGTCGCGGGAGCGCCGCCACGGCAAATCGCGCTTCTGCCCGTGGTACCACTCCAGCAAATGGCGGCTGAAGAACACCATGTCCTCCCGCCTCTCCATGTCCCGCCGTTCTTCATCCTGTGCCATGTTTACGCTCCTTGCTGTCCAAATTCTGAATAGGCTAATGCGCCCGCTGTTCAACAACGGCAAAGGCCGATGCCAAATCCCGGGTATGCGTGATCGTAAGATGAATCATGTAATCGTATCCTTCCGGCAGATTCAGCCTCGCCCAGGCTTCGTCCGAAATGGCCGCTTCCGGCCTGCCCAGCTTCCCCGGGAGTATTTCAATATCCGTAAATCCCAGCGCCGCCCCGATTCCGCAGCCGAATGCCTTGACGATGGCCTCCTTGGCCGCAAACCTGCCGGCGGCATACTCCGCTGTGAGACCGCCCCGGCTTCCCGCCACGGAAAGCTCGCCTTCGGTCAGAATTCGGCGCGCAAACCTGCCGACGAGCCGCCCTTCCAGCAGAACGGTGATCCGGTTAATCTCCAGCACATCATGCCCGATTCCGTATATCAAGGGTACACGCTCCTCAATTCTTCTTTTCCCGCAAATTCATATGGGAAATGATATAGATGGTATAGTTTTGAGGCAGCCTTTCTGCTATCTTAAGAAGAAACAGCTTTTGCCGCGCTTATAAATTCTTATATTTTAAAAGAAAACAGCGCCGAAGTCCATGCGCTGTTCCCGCCAGCAGCTTCGGCACACGCAATGGACTTGCCACCTGGCATACAGAGAGGAGACATTTTCTGATGAGTCGAAGCATCAATTTTGAAATCCCCGCAGGGGATGACTCCGTTCTGCGCTGCACCCGCTTCCCTTCCCGGGGGGAGGCAGACAGCCTGATCGTAATCGCACACGGCTATAAAGGGTTCAAGGATTGGGGAATGTTTCCTTATGTCGCGGAATCGCTAAGCGGCAAGCATGAGGTCGTGACATTCAATTTCTCTCATGGCGGAATCGGCGCAGATCTTCAGAATTTCACCGAGCTTGAGAAGTTCGCCCGCAATACATACCACCGTGAGCTAAAAGACCTGAATGTTCTGCTCTCCTATCTCAGCCAGCATCCCAAGCTCGGCGGACTGCCGCTCTTCCTTCTGGGGCACAGCCGGGGCGGAGGCGTCTGTCTGCTGCATGCCCTTGATTCTCCTGGCGAAGTCGCCGGCGTCATTTCCTGGAACGGCGTCACCGATCTGGACCTGTTCACAGAGGATCAGAAACAGGACATGCGTGAAAAAGGCCGCGCCTATGTCCTGAACGGCCGGACCGGACAGCAAATGCCGCTGGACGCCGTCATTTTGGAGGACTTGGAGCGGCAGAAAGAGCGTTACAATATTATCGAACGGATGCGGACGGCCAAATTTCCGGTTACGCTCATTCAAGGAAGCAACGACGTCGCCCGCCTGCGGCAGGGATCGGAGAAGCTGACCGCCCTAAGGCCGGACATCGACTGGGTGCAGATTCCGGGGGGAGATCACACCTTCGGAACGGTCCATCCGTTCGCCGGGCCTACTCCGCAATCGGAGCAGGCAATCGCCGCGACCGAAGCCTTTATCGGCCAAGTGCTGCGCTCCTAGCGGCCTTGTGACCGATAGAGCTAATACCGCTGCGGGCCGCCCGCGCATCTAGCGCAGGGACGCCGCGGCGGTGCGGTTAACATCGCACGTGGGCCGATTCAGATTCCGGGAATGGCGCTCCGCTTATGCGACCCTTTGCGGTAGAAGCTCTCCAGCAGCTCCGCCGCTGCAGGCTCTACCTTTTTCCCTTCCAGGTAATCACTGATTGCTTCTTCTGTAATGCCCCGCTTGGCTTCATCTGTCTGTCCCGCCCCCTGGTCTGCTGCCTTCGCTGCTGTGATGATTCCGTCCGGCACGCCGAGATAAGAGGCCAGCTCGCGAATCTGCCGATGATTCAGGGAACGGAGCGGCTCAATATAGGCGGCTCCGCCTTCCCATTTGGTGCAGCTGCCGGTAATTGCTTCAGATGCATGGCCGGTACCGGCCACCAGCAGGTTGTTCTCCAAGGCGAGCGCATGCTGGAACACCATCCGTGCTCCCGCTTTAATCTCTCCCTTGCCCTGATGCGTCATATGGCGGTGCTGTCCGATAGCCTTCAATGCATACTCTGTTTCAAGCGCAATCTCGTCAACCGCATCCCCGATATTCGTCTCCACCGTATACTTAAGCCCGAACGCTTCGGCCGCCTCGTAGGTGTGCCCGATATCCTCCTGCTCCCCATAAGGCTGGAATACGCCGAGCGTGATATATTCCTTGCCTTGCTCAGTGCTCAGCTCATCCGTCGCGCGCTTGCACAGGCCCGCAGCCACCACGCTCTCCACACTCCCGCTTATAGCGATCAGCAGTCCCCTGGTTCCCGATTCCAAGATATACGCTTTCAGAAAATCGGCTCTCTGCCGCACTTCAGCTTCCGCCGCAATCGCCGGTTTTACGCCGAGGGCGGCAATGATCTCTTCCTGTATGCTCAATGCAGCTCACTCACTTTCATCGCTTTAGCATCTTTTATCAAAAATAATCCCGCAGCACCCAAAAGAACGGCACGGCGGGACGTAATCGCATATTAGATTATTTAGCCTTATTTACAGTAACGATCGAATATTTCCTTCAACTCGTCCGCGATTTCCCCAGCCGAACGGTTCTCCACGCCTTGGCGCTCGATAAAATGCACCAGTTCCCCGTCCTTCATCAGAGCAATCGAAGGCGAAGAGGGCGGGTAAGGAGCGAAATACTCGCGCGCTTTGGCAGTCGCTTCCTTTTCCTGGCCGGCAAAGACTGTGAATAACTGATCCGGCAGGACTTCGTTCTTAAGGGCCTGGGCAACACCGGGACGGCACTGGCCGGCGGCACACCCGCATACGGAGTTGACAACGACAAGCGTGGTTCCCTTGGCGTTAGGCAGCGCGGTCTCTACTTCCTCCGGAGTTTTCAGCTCCGTGAAGCCGATACTGGTCAGATCGTCGCGCATCGGTTGAATCGAATCCCTCATATACTGCTCAAAAGACATGGACATGGTTCAACACTCTCCTTTTCACCTAGGTGTTAGATAGCTTAATAGCGAAACTTACTAACTTTATTATACATTCCAACTCGATGAAAGCAAGCCGCCGCCAGCTTTGAAATCTTTAACAGACGGCCGTTTCTTTCTCCTCCTTCTCATATGGAAAGGAGACGGTGAACACTGTCCCCGCTCCCAGGCGGGAATCGACGGCAATCGATCCGCCGTGCCGTTCGGCGATGCTGAGACAGAGCGGAAGGCCCAGCCCGGTTCCCTGTTCTTTAGTGGTAAAGAATGGGATAAATAATTTTTCCAGCTCTATGTCCGACATTCCGCTTCCCGTATCCTTTACCAGCAGCTCTACCTTTTCGGGGACACAACGGGTCTCCAGCGTAAGCACTCCCTTCGGCTCCATCGCTTCCATGGCATTGCGTCCGAGGTTCAGCACAAGCTGCTTGATTTCTTTAATATTGAGCCGCAGTACGGGCAGCTTGTCGCACAGCCTGATCTCGACGCTTTGCCCGCGAAGATTCGCGTCGGCCCACAGCAGCGGAGCCAGATCTTCAATCACATCGTGGAGATTGCTGTCCTCCTTGCCGGAGAGCCCGCTCTGCGCAAGCGACAAAAAGTCGTTAATAATACTGTTGGCCCGATCCAGTTCATCCATGACAATCCGGTAGTAGGACTCCATGTCCGAAGGACTCTTTTCTCTCATCAGCTGCAGGAAGCCGCGCACCACCGCCATCGGATTGCGGATCTCATGGGTAATTCCCGCCGCCATCCGGCCTACCAGCGTCAACCGCTCGACATGGCCCAGCTCGCTTCGGATATTCTCTTCCTCCGTCATATCCTGGATGATGAGAACCATTCCCTGTTGCTGTCCCTGTTCTTTGTGAACCAGAGGGGCGGCCAGAACATACAGAACTTTCCCGAGGCAAGTTACTTTTCCCATAAACCTTTGCTTAAGGATAATGCTGTCCAGCAAGTGATCCAATTCCTGGTTATCGTTCAACTTCAGCCGATGCGCCAGGTCGAATAATGTACAGTTTAGAACATCGGTCCTCGTTATATGCGGAATTACAATTTCCAGCTTTTTCATCGACGTTTCGTTAATACTGGTAATCCTTCCGTTATCATCAATGGAAATAATGCTTAACGGCACCATATCGGTAATCTGCTGAAGATCGTCTATTTCCCGTTTGAATTTCTCCGACATATTAGCGATGCGCTCCTCAATCTCGCGCTTGTTCCAAGCTGATTCAAGCATATAAATCAATACGCCGCCAAGCAATGGGTTTAAGAACAGCATGCAGAGGATAAGCGCCATTTTGTCATCCTGCAATCGGGAGAAATCATTCCCGTCAAACAACGGTGTAAGCGCTATAAATAACATAGACGGCACCAGTACGATCCAGAGTATGGCGATCTTTTTCACGACCGTTCCAAGCTTGAACCTATTGGCCATGCCAAATACCAGCGGATACATGAATAGCCCGGAATCAAGCAGCACATGGCTTTGCGCCGCCGGATAGGAGAATACATAAGTGCATACCGGCAGCATTACGGCAAGCAAGGCGCGGGAGCGGAAGCTTCCATACAACATACCGATAAAGGCGGGCAGTATTCCCCAGTTTAAATAGATCATCCCGAACAGGCTGCAAGACAGCAAAGAGCAAAGAACAAGACTCAGCCCGCAGGCCATCACGAGAAAGGCATAATCATCCGAACACCGGAGATTCCTGCGCGGTATATGAATTTGATTCAGTCTCCACTGAAACAGCACTAAAAATGAGGAGGCAGCAGCCATTTGCAATAAAATTTCTTTCACCGCAGTTGTAATTGTGATCACCGTCCGACTCGTAAATTGCTCTGCAAACTTAGAATTAAGCATACTCCGTTTGCTGACAATAAGGAAGGATAAGAAGAAACAGCTTCACCGTCCTTAAATGCGGAAATTTAACGGCCGGGTTCAGTAAGCAACACTTGTACAAGTGGGTGGGAACTCACCTTCTATTACTTGACGCGCCTACGCGACCGTAGATACTCCCTCGACGCTGCGGGGTATACAATCTTGGCTTTGTGTATAATTTAACAGAATGCAGCAAAAAGAAGGAGACCTCTTTCTCGTCTCCAGTGTAAGTTTTTATTTATATTCCACAATTCAACTTGGCTTGTTCTATAATCTTTGCTGATCTTGATCTTATAAAAGTTTCATAGTCATTTCTTAAAGCAGCATTGTAAGCTTCCTCATCAATTAAATGAGTCTGTAAAACACTTTCTAACTTATCTCCAAGTCTTTCTGTTAGCTCAGAAAAATAAAGTGAAGGTTTAGTATCCGATATTTCTCTGTTGTTTCCAAGATTCAACAAACATATGTTTGAATGACTGTTTATTAAACTCGATTTTGTACCCATGACTCTTAAAAAAGCTTTAGGAAAAATATGATGGTACTCATGTCGATTTACTACAGATAAAGCCGACTCAATGTTTACAGGAGTTCCATCCAATAAACTTTTAGGTTTTTTATTAGCTAACAAGAGTCCCAATGTCTTACTACTCGCTTTATTTAATCTAAAATCATCGAATGCAAAGCCTTCAAAGTGTATACTTTTCTCAAATCTTGGTTCTATGAGTAGACCATTTGCAAAATCTCGAAAATCACTAAGATCGAGAGATAACTGAGCAGAATTGAATGATGCAAAGCTCTTTCCAATTGCAGTCCGCCAAAACCATTTCTTTAATTCATCTCTTTGATGAATATTTGGTTTAGGACATACGTTGAAAAAATCAACCAAAAAGGCAATCTGAAGTGAATACGGTAAGTAATTATAGGAACAAACAGGGAGTTCAGTCGTTATAAAATCGACCGCAAGTTCATACGCTTTTTTGCACTTTTCACTTGCCTCTATTAAGTCTGTTGGTACCTTCTTTCTTAGTTTGTCGATATCCTCTCGATTAATACCTACTCCAGAACAGGAGGATATATTTCTTAATATTTCAGTCTCTGAAACATCCTCAAATCTCTTGTTTGACAAAGAGTCTCTTACCGAATTAATCGTATCATTTAAATCGAATTCTCCACTCCAAGTTGCAGCTCTCATAAGATCAACCATAGTTAATCTTCTTCCGGTTGAATTGATACGTTCAAAAATTGGAGCAACCTCGTCTATACTCATGTCACCAATGCTAACTGCTGCGATTTTGTAATCTTTGATGGTTTGCAGTAACCTTCCTGCATTTGCCTCATACTTATCTTTGTTTTGATGATATTCAAATTTCTTGCATTGACCTATAAAATCAAACGTTCCTAATAGCTTATTCAAAGGAAAATAATGAGGTTTTTCTTCACCATTAGGATATATGAATTCCTCTCTTTCTAAATCAAAAGAAATATTCCACATGCTTTTTGGGTTATCCCCATTCCAATAAAGGGCACCGCACAAAGTAGATAATCTTTGTTGACCATCTAATAAGTAGTTCGTTGGATATTCCTCTGGTCGTTCATTTATATCTAAATCCCCAATTTTTCTCTCGCTTGCCAACTTTTCCTTGGTAAGCCATAAGAGAATGCTTCCTATTGGGTAACTATTATATATACTATCTAACAATGCAAGTATATCATCTTTTTTCCAGACAAATGGTCGTTGGAATTTCGGAAGCTTGATATCCCCTGTTTTAACTTTTAAAACCAATTCTTCAATGCGAAGTATGTCAGGCTTTGGATCATTTTTAACTTGCACAGTTTATACCCTCTTTCTATATGTATACTAAATTCCGGTTACTAATTATACCATATTATACCTATTCAAATGTGAATATTGTCATATTGGCTCGTATTTTGGGTTATAATAAAAAAAAAGTATGGGAGTTTTGACCTATGTTTGATGTAATCGTAATAGGCGGTGGTTCAGCAGGTCTAATGGCAAGCGTGGCGGCAAGCGAACATGGCGCAACTACTTTGCTGATTGACAAGGGAGACAAGCTTGGACGCAAGCTGGGCATCTCTGGTGGTGGACGCTGCAATGTGACCAACAATAAAGAAGTGGACGAACTTATCAGGCATATTCCTGGGAATGGTCGTTTTCTTTATAGTGCATTTGCGAACTTCAGCAACAAAGATATTATCGCCTTTTTTGAGAACCTTGGAATACATTTAAAGGAAGAGGACAACGGACGTATGTTTCCTGTCTCAGACAAAGCAAAAACGGTTGTTGATACTCTTGTAAAACAGGTTAGAAAACAAGGCGTTGAAGTAATGGTCAATAGCCCTGTCTCAGAGGTTCTCTACAGCGATGGGCATGTCACTGGGGTCAGGTTGAAAGCTGACAAGATTTTGCCATGTAAATCCGTTATTATAGCTTCTGGGGGTAAGTCTGTGCCTCAAACAGGCTCGACAGGGGATGGGTATCGATGGGCAGAACAGGCAGGACATTCAATTACACCTTTATTTCCTACCGAAGTGCCTTTAACTTCAGATGAACCATTAATTAGAAGTCGTGAGTTGCAAGGGTTGTCTTTACGGGATGTTTCGCTTTCTGTTTGGAACACCAAAGGAAAACGTATAATTTCGCATCAAGGAGATATGATATTTACACATATTGGAATATCTGGACCTATTGCTTTAAGATGTAGTCAGTTTGTTGTGAAAGAATTGTTAAAAAGCCCTACTCATCAAGTAAAAACAACCATAGACCTCTTCCCAGATAAGACAATAGATACTGTCTTTGAAGAAACCCTTTCTTTATGTAAGATAGAACCAAAGAAATCTATAAAAAATGTGTTGAAGGCATACTTTCCAGAACGTCTGATTACTATACTGCTTCAAAAATCGGAGTTAGATGAATATCTAACATATGATAATATTCCTAAACAAAATTGGATTGACTTGAGCAGAATTTCTAAAGAGTTCCCTATTCAGATAAGCGGAACACTATCCATTGAAGAAGCCTTTGTTACAGGAGGTGGAGTTAATTTAAAGGAAATTGACCCTAAGACAATGGAATCCAAATTGATGAGCGGCCTGTATTTCTGCGGTGAAATTCTGGATATACACGGATATACGGGCGGGTACAATATTACCGCAGCTTTCTCAACAGGGTATACGGCCGGAATGCATGCCGCGCAGCAGGAACCTGAAGGTGGTTCTCCCAATTTTTGAGAGCAATTCCACTTACCCCATCAAACGAAAAATGAAACAGCATTTTCCGTAAATCAAAACCAGCGCGAACGAAGAGCCCCTCGGCGTTCACGCTGGTTTTCGATTCTATGCGAATTTACCGGGCCAGCCGAAAGGCTGTAAACACTCTGGCAGCCATAATGCCGATCGCTGCGCCAGCGGGTATAAATACCGCAAGCCCCCACCAGCCGTACAGCGGCATCGAGACGACCGCCGCGCATAATATGGAGAAAGGAAGCAGCAGAATCGGAACCGCCAGACTCCCCGCGTCCGCTTTCCGGTCTTTGCTGAACGGGAGCAGCGCGATAAATTCATCGCCGGCGAATACTTTCCAGTAAGAGACCAGCCACGAGGCCATCAAAAAGACCAGCACAACACAGATAGCCCATTTCAGCATTCCCGGAACGATCAGAACGGCCACGGCACCCACTCCAGAAAACTGAAGATACAGCTTTAAATGTCCCGGATTACGTATAAACGCCTTAATGGAAGCTCCGGCCAGCCGGCTTTCCGGGGAACTGGGGCGCAGCAGCGGCCGGGATTTACGGAAGATCCAGGGCTTATGCCGGGTCGGACGCGGCTTATCGATGACGCCTCTCAGCAGCAGTCCGGCTATCTTCATCCGCTGCTTGAAATCCTCGCGCACGTCGCCAAGGAACGTGCCGCGCAAGGCCAGCCTTGACCGCAGCCCGGCAGCCGCCACCGCCGCATACACGGCAGCGGCAAGCAGCAGCAGCGCCGGATGGGCGCTCCAGGCGACGGCGGCGCGAATGTACAGCCCGCTGGGCAGCCATGCGGCGAGCAGCATCCATAGCCACCTGCGCCAGCCCTGCTTCTGTACCTTTACATTGTGCGCAAGCAGCTTGACGCATGTCCCGCAGCATAGACTCAGAACCAGCAGCGCTCCCGCGCCCATCCCGCTTAGCCCGTAGCCGCGAACGAGAAACGGCAGCAGAAGCAGAAAGCCTGCCGTAATTTTCAGCGCCGTCACCAACAGGCTGTACAAAATTCCGCCAAGCATAACCGTGCGTATCCAATTCTTGCGCTGCCGCAAAAATAGCAGGTCACCTTCATGCAGCAGCAGCAGAATGCCGCCCTGCATCAGAAAGGCCAACAGCGCCGGCAGGACGGCATAGGGAAGCAGCGTAACCCATGCCGGAAGCGGCTCATTCCAGAACCCGTAATAAAATCTTCCGCCAAGCAGCCCGCCCGGGATAAGGATGTATAAAAATACCGTCCAGTCCGCAGCGGTGCGGATGATGCCCCATTGTTCTTTCCAATGGTGGCCAAGCCGCCTTCTCAGCAGGCTGCCGGGAGTCCGGATGTCATAGCCCCGGCGGGTTTCGTCTAAGTTGCTCATGGCTAACGTCTCCCTCCCATCATGCCAGCGCATCGAAGCAGTCGAACAGCGAGGCTTCCGGCAGTCCCGCTGCCGCGCGTATATTTTCCAGCGTGCCGGAGGCCGCTACGCGACCGGAGGATATGAGTACAAACGAATCGCAGATCTTTTCCGCCGTATCCAGAACATGCGTTGACATCAGCACTCCCGCCCCCCGCCGCCGCTCCGTCTCCAGCAGACGCAGGAAGTCTTTGGTCGCACGGGGGTCGAGTCCGATAAACGGCTCGTCTACGATATAGACGTCGGGCTGTACAAGAAATCCAAGCATCAGCATCATTTTCTGCTTCATCCCTTTGGAGAAGCCCGCCGGCAGATCGTCGCGCACATGCTCCATGCCGAACTGGCGGAGCAGCCGCTCCGCCGCCTCCTTGAAGCTCCCGTAGTCCAGTCCGTAAGCGGCAGCCGACAGGTCAAGATGCTCCCACAGCGTCAGATCCTCATAAAAGACCGGCTGCTCCGGCACATAGGCGTAAGAACCGCCCCCCGAACCGCCGATCGCAACCTTAGCCTTCGCATGCTTCAGCAGCCCGAGCAGCGTCTTGATTGTCGTACTTTTACCGGCTCCGTTCGGACCGATCAGCCCAAGCAGCTGACCGCGCCGGACCTCAAACGAAATATCGGCGATGCGGACATCCCCTTCCTCATACCCCGCCTCGGCTATGGAAACATCCAGTACAATATCATCCCGCTCCGGCATTTCCCGTTCCTGCTCCTGCTCCATTTCCCGTTCCGGTAAATCTATTACCGCTTCCGGCTCTACCATTCGTTCCATCTCCCAAAAACATTATAGATAAGGTCTAATATCGGTTTCATATCTTCTACTCTATGATTACAATCCCGCTCCAGACACTAATACATATCTTACCATCCGATCACGGCTTTTGCAGCGATTCTTTAAGATTACACGGCAGCCGGCTCTTTGGAGCTTCCCGCTTCAGCCCCGTGATCCCTGCGTTCGATCAATCCCCGCAGCGCCAGCATCGCTGTGCCTAGCAGCAGGGTAAGCAAGCCGGAGACGATAAAGGCAACTACCGGACCTGACGCCGTAACCAGCGCTCCGCCGGCCACCGGTCCCAAAATGACGGACGTGCTGGTCAGACTGTTTACTGTTCCGAAGACCCGGCCGGTGTAGGCTTCAGGCGTCCGTTTCTGCAGCATCGACTGAAACGGAATGAAGACAAACCCGGCTCCGGCTCCCGCCACAAGAAAAGCGGAAAACAAAATAATATAAATCACTGCCCCCGGTCTGCCGTTAGCGGTCGCCACGGCCGCGCCGGCAAATACCGCTCCCATCAATACCGCGCCAAGGCCCATGAATAGAAGCGGATGCCGGGAGCTGCCCATCCGCCTTGCCAGCAGCGCAGCGATCAGCGTGCCGAGCCCGCTTGCCCCTACGCACCAGCCGAGCAGATCGCCGCTGACGCCGGGAATGATCCGGAACAGCGTCACGAGCTGCGAATCGGCGATATTCAGCACGAGCAGCACCAATATGAGCATGAGAATGCCACTGAGCACGGCGGGCATTCCGGCAATCATCCGCAGGCCTTCGGCCATTTCCCGGCGGAAAGACCGCCGATCTCCGGGGCGTCCTTCCGTCCGGGCCGAAGCCCCCGCTCTGCGGTCCCGCGGCAGAGCGATCAGAATCGCGGCCGATACCAGAAATGTTGCCGCGTCAATCAGATAACAGGCGGAGATGCCGAACAATGCCACAAGCAGACCGCCGAGGGCGGGGCCAAGAATCTTCGTGATCTGCTCTATGGAAGAACTCATCGCAACTGCGGCATCCATTTGGGAGACAGGAACCAGCTCCTTGAGCTTGCCGCTCTTGGCCGGTGAGAAGATCACATCCATCGTTCCCTTGAGCAGCAGCAGCACATAAACCTGAGTCAGCGATCCGGCGAATACGAGCAAGGCCACAATAACCGTACGGGCTATATCCGATCCGATCATCAGCGCCTTGCGGTTCAGCCTGTCGGCAGCCACGCCGGCGAAAGGTCCGCCGAGCAGCATCGGAGCAGCCATACAGAGCGAGATGGCGGTAATCTCCCAAGGCGTCGCGTTCCATTTCAATCCGACCATCGTCAGCAGCGCGAGCACATGGAGCCAATCGCCTATATTGGATATGAGCTGCGCCGAGAGCAGCAGCACCAGCGGGCGGCTCAGTGTCAGTTTGCTTTTTTCTTCATTGTCAGAATTCTGATTACTCATTGCTATACCACTCCCATCGTCCCTTTGCTTCATAAAGCCATATTAAGATAACAGGAAACTTTATCCATCCGTCCCGGGATGTAATCGCCGCTACCCGCCCAGGCTGATTTAGGTCTCGGTATAGGGACTGAAAGCATTTTGATTTTTAATAATTAAAAGTGTACTCATTGTGACAAATCACATGTTTTTCTGCCATTTATTCACGTATTGTAAGAATATATACAGGTTCGCTGCACAGGTCCCTTGCTTTCAGGATGAGATTGTTCAACCCTGCGGGCGGCCCGCAAGAAGAATTAATAACAAAGGGTGAGAGATGCATGATACAATCCTATGAACGCGATACCCAGTTGACGCTGCACTTGTACCGGGTGTTCGCCAAGTCTTTCAAGAGTATCAATGAACATGCCGTAATCGGAAGCAAGATCGAAGGGTTCAATCCGACGGCCTTTGCCGTCATGGAAGTGCTTTATTATAAAGGACCGCAGCCAATCCAGCAGATCGGCGCCAAGCTGCTGCTGCAGAGCGGGAATGTTACTTACGTCATCGACAAGCTCGAAGAGCGCGGTTACTTGCAGCGGAAGCCCTGCCCTACCGACCGCCGCGTTATTTTTGCGGAGCTGACTGCAGAGGGCGAGCGTCTGATGAACGATATGTATCCGAAATATTCGGAGCGTATCCACCTTGCATTCAGCGGACTGAATGACGAGGAGAAAGAACAGATGATCGTTCTGCTGAAAAAGATGGGGCTGCAGGCTGAGAAGCTGTCTCCCCTTCCTCGGAAATAGCTCCCTGCAGTTTAGGGACCACAGGCGATATTTAAAGGTAACCGGTTTTGCCTCACAGGCTTCTTTAATTTGGCGCGAAGCTAATAGAGCCTTATATTTCAACAAAAACGGCTGCACAGCCCATAGAGGGCGCGCAGCCGTTTTTTTGCAATTTCATTTCCCGCTCCAAGTTTCTCGCGCGCTGTCCGGCTGCATCCATCTCCGCCGTAACCGTACAGCCCCTTATTGCGCTTTCTTAAAAGCGATGCTCTCCTGTTCCGCCACCGGAACGCCGCTGCGGAGGCCCGCCGAAATCAGCAGGGACAGCGCGGCGATAACCGCCATAACGATAAAGAGCGAATGCAGCCCGCCTTCGAGCGCGGTCCGCAGAACGCCGCCAGCGGTACCGGATAGCTCAGCTCCGGCCTGGGGATCGAGCAGCTTATTAATATCCTCTCCTGTAATCCCGCCCGAAGATAAGCCCTTCAGCAGCTGGTCGATCCGCAGATTCAGCCATGAACCGAACACGGCTACCCCGACCGTCTGCCCCAGCGAGCGGGTGAACGTGTTCAGTGCCGTTGAAGCGCCGCGCATGCTATGTCCCACAGAAGACTGGGCGATAATCGTAAAGACGGTCGAGCAGTAGCCAAAGCCTATGCCGCAGAGCAGCATCAGGGCAAGCAAAGGTAAAGAGTGTGAGCCTCGGGACAGTAGCGCAAGGCCTAAGGCTCCGGCGAAGATCAGCGCAAGGCCCAGCATCGCTGTTCGGCGCGAGCCCGCGCGCAGGATTAGGCGTCCGCCAGCCACGGAGCCGAATATCCAGCCGACCGACAGCGGAGCAATCAGTAGGCCGGACAATGCCGCGCTGCCTCCGTTCACCCCCTGTACCCAGAGCGGCACATATGTAGACAGCCCGATAACCAGCGTGCTGATTAACAGGTTGGAGCCCGTCGAGAAGGCGATGTTGCGGACCCGGAACAGACCGAGCGGAAGCATCGGCTCCAGGACGCGCCGTTCCACTGCCCAAAAGGCGGCCAGCAGCAGTACAGATGCCGCAAGCGTGGCGATCAGCAGCGGCGAATTCCATGAAAAGTTCTGTCCGCCGGTGGACAAGCCGAACAGCAGCGCGCCCATTCCTGCCGCGAACAGCAGGACGCCGAATATATCGATCTCCGTCTTGCGGCGTATCCGGTCTTCCTTCAAGTACCGGGCGATAAAGACAATCGCCAGCAGGCCAAACGGCAGATTAAAGACAAAGACCCAGCGCCAGCTCAAATAATCGACCACATAACCGCCAAGCAGCGGGCCGACCAGCGAAGAAATTCCCCATACCGAACTCAGCATGCCTTGAGTCTTGGCCCGCTCTTCAATGCTGTATATATCCCCAATGATCGTAAATGTAACTGGAATCAGAGCTCCTGCACCCATCCCCTGCAGCGCGCGAAAGGCCACAAGCTGCTCCATACTCTGAGACACTGCGCACAGCAGCGAGCCGGCGAGAAATACGGCAGTCCCCCCTAAGAATACGGGCTTCCGGCCGAACAGATCGCTGATTTTGCCAAAAATCGGCGTAGTTACCGCCATTGCCAGCAAATAAGCGGTGAAGATCCAGCTGAGCCACTGCATGCCTTTAAAATCACCGGCTATGGCCGGCCCGGCAGGTCCGGTAACAGTGCCTTCAATCGCGGCCAGAAAGGTTGCCAGCAGCACCCCCGTCAAGATCAGCCCGCGTTCTGACGTTCCTCGCAGCATCATGAATGATTATCCTTCTCTCTCTAGGATTATAAATCGCGCCAATCCCGGCGCAGCAGCGCATATAAATCTACGTCCTGAAACCCGGACGGTGTATGGCGGTACTCGCGCAGCGTTCCCTCCCTGCGGAACCCGAGCGAGGCAAACATCCGGCCAGACCGGAGGTTGGCCGGAAGGCACTGCGCCTCCACCCGGTTCAGCTTCATCTCTTCGAAGCCATACCGAAGCGCCAGCGTCAGCGCTTCGCGCATATACCCCTGGCCCCAAAATGCCGGCGATAACTCGCAGCCCACCTCGCCGCGGAAGGCTCCCGTCAGCTGCCAGTTGTTATAACCGCAGCTGCCGATCACCTCCCCGCTGGTGAGCTCAATGCTCCAGCGCAGGCTCTCCTCTTCACGCTCCATTTCCAGGAGCAGCCGGATGAGTTCTTCCGCTTCCGCCTTGGAGACCAGCGGCTTGATTCCAAGCCAATAAGCCGCCTCCGGATGGGACCAGCAGTGAAGAAGCGCGCCGGAATCCTCCTGTCTTAAAGCCCGCAGCTTCAGTCTGCGGCCAGCCAGTTCGGGCGCTGTTTCGCTGTGCTCCTCCATCCCCTCGCCCCCTTGTAATCCGTCCATTATACCTTATTTTGAAGCCAACAAAAATAGCGCCCGTACAGGACGCGGAATGCATCCCTACTGGCGCCAAAATAATAATTCATTCCATTTGGGTATGGGCTCGGGCGAAGCCCGCTCCCTTGGTTCAGCCCGCCGTATCGGCAGTCTTAAATGGTTTCCTAGCCTCGCTAAGCAGCAGCTCCAGCTTGGCCAGAATTTCCTTGTACTCCTCGATTCCCGTACCCGTAATGCTGTACTCCTCGCCATGGGCGGTCAGGAAGTTATCCTGCGTCAAACGCTCCAGCTCTTGCTTGACTTCACGCTCACCTATCCTGTATCCGTAATTCTCAAGCTTAGTCTGCATATCGGTCACCGTCAGGTCCCGCTCGCGGGCATTATAAAGCATGTGGATTCCTATGAACATATTCTGTACATCGGCTCGCATGTTTCACTCCTTCCGGCCATTAAGCCTTCCTTGGTCTATAGAGTTATTACCCCCTAACCCTCGGGCGGAAACACGCATGGGTTCGGGGGAGGCAACAGCAACCGGTTGTATAAATTTGACAATACTGCGCCAAGGCTTGACGACTGCTTGGCGGCTGTACTATGTTGTTAGATACAACAGTTGCTCATTCAAGATTGACTTCATGTATAGGAAGGTGATGCTCCATGTTTCAGGCTATGCCCTATGACGGAACGCGCAGCGAGCGGTTTGAATCCGTTCTAATTCAGCTTGGGGCCTTGATGAAAGACGAACCGAATGCAATAGCGAATTTGGCCAATGCTGCGGCGCTGCTTAAGCTCTCTCTCACGGACACGAACTGGGTCGGATTCTATCTTTATGACGGCAAGGAGCTTGTGCTCGGCCCTTTCCAGGGTCTGCCCGCCTGCATCCGCATCCCGCTGGGCCGGGGCGTCTGCGGCACGGCGGCTAACGAACGCCGGACACTAGTCGTGGACGATGTGCATGCCTTTCCGGGACATATCGCCTGCGATCTCGCCTCCAACAGCGAAGTTGTCGTTCCGCTGATTAAGGACGAACGGCTTCTGGGCGTGCTTGATGTTGACAGCCCGCTCAAACACCGGTTCGACGACGAGGAACGACGGTTTCTGGAGCGCTTTGCAACCATGGTCTCCGAGGTTCTTTAACCATATTCAATTGTGCCTGCCGCATGGCGATATTCCGTATTCATACATGAGCAAAAGCGGCTGCGCTCCGAATCTTCGGGGCACAGCCGCTTGCCGTTATATTTCTTTTTCTGCTGCCGTTCGTTTCATATGGCTTCAGAGCGGTACAGACCGGATATTCCAAATTTCGGACGCGTAACGGCTAATCGTATTGTCGCTTGAGAACTTGCCGGAATGGCCGATATTGATAATGGACTTCTTCAGCCATTCGCTCCGGTTGCGGTAAGCGCGGTCGATTTCCACATGCGTCTCCACATAACTCGGAAAATCCTTAAGCACGAAGAATTCGTCGTTATTATCGAGCAGTGAATGGAAAATATTCTCGAAATCCTGATGGTAGCAGCAGATCGGCCCCGGTGTAATAAGCTGGTCCAGAACTTCTTTCAACCGGCTGTCGCTGTTGTACATATCGCGGGCATAATATCCGCCGTACTGGTAATAATCCATTACCTGCTCTGCGCGCAGTCCGAACAGGAACATATTATCGTTGCCGATCATTTCATTCATCTCGACATTGGCTCCGTCCATCGTTCCGATGGTCAGCGCGCCGTTCATCATAAACTTCATATTTCCGGTGCCGGAAGCTTCCTTGCTCGCCGTCGAGATCTGCTCGCTGACATCAGCCGCCGGGATAATCTTCTCTGCCAGGGATACTGAATAGTTCTCCAAGAAGAAGATACGGATTTTGCCCTTCACGTCAGGGTCTTTGGCCACGATATCGGCAACGGTATTGATGAGCTTGATAATCCGTTTCGCCAAATGATAGCTCGGAGCCGCTTTAGCGCCGAAAATAAACGTGCGGGGCACCATGTCGAGATTCGGACTCGCCTTAATCTGATTGTACAAATGCATAATGTGCAAAATATTAAGCAGTTGGCGCTTATAAGCATGCAGACGTTTGACCTGGACATCGAAAATGGAGTCCGGATCGATCATGACGTTATGCTTGCTCTTGATGTATTCCGCCAGACGCAGCTTGTTCTTCCGTTTGATATCGGATACCTTTTGCTGGAACGAAGCATCCTCGCAGTATTTGATCAGGCCGATCATTTCCTGCGGATGGGTTATCCAGCGCGGACCGATCGCCTCAGTGATTAGACCGGCCAAATCCCGGTTGGCATGCATCAGCCAGCGGCGATGAGTGATCCCGTTCGTCTTGTTGTTGAACCGGTTCGGGTACATCTCGTCGAACAATCTCATTTCCCGCTTCCGCAAAATTTCCGTATGCAGCGCGGCTACGCCGTTGACACTGTGGCTGCCCACAATCGCCAGATGCGCCATCCGGACCTGGTCGTCATAAATAATCGCCATTTGCGCGATCCGGTTATGGTCTTCGGGATACCGCTTCATTAGCTCGCCGCAGAACCTTGCGTTAATCTCTTCGATGATGAGATAGACCCGGGGCACCAAATCCCGCACCATATTCACCGGCCACTTCTCCAGCGCCTCGCTAAGAATCGTATGGTTGGTATAGGAAACCATGCGCGTGGTTAAGTCCCAAGCTTCATCCCATTCCAGACCTCTGTCATCCATGAGAATCCGCATCAGCTCCGGAATCACCAGCGTTGGATGCGTATCGTTAATATGCAGCGCCACCTTATTCGGAAGCTCCGACAGCGGAAGCCCGAGTTTCCAGTAAAAGCGCAGGATGCTCTGCAAGCCGGCGCTGCAGAGGAAATACTGCTGTTTCAGGCGGAGCAGCTTGCCCTCGTACTCGGAATCATCCGGGTAGAGGAATTCCGAGATGGATTCCACAGCCCGCTTGTACTCGAGAAATTTGTGATAATCGGTGCCCGTGTTCGGGCCAAAATCCCTGTTCGGCTGGAGAATCGACTCGGCGCTCCAATTGCGCAGCGTATTGACATGCCGCCGATCGGCGCCGATGATCGGCACATCGTACGGCACCGCACGGACCGTCTCGTAATCCTTGTGCCGGAACACGAGCTTTTCGCCTACAGTTTCAGTCTCGACGCGTCCCCAGAACCTTACCTCCACACTCTTGTCCTCACGGCGCACTTCCCACACGTTGTCTTTTTGCAGCCAGTAATCGGGCAGCTCCACCTGGTATCCGTCAACGATCTTCTGCTCGAACAAGCCATATTTGTAGCGTATGCCGCAGCCATGTCCCGCATATTGCAGGGAGGCCAGGGAATCGAGAAAGCAGGCCGCAAGCCGCCCTAATCCGCCGTTGCCGAGACCTGCGTCCGCCTCCTCCTCCTCGACCTCCTGAAGGGAGAAGCCCAGCTCATTAAGACCGTCCCGCACCATCTCCAGAACGCCCATATTCAGCAGATTATTGCCCAGAAGCCTGCCGATAAGGAACTCCATCGAGAAGTAGTAGACCTGCTTTTCCTTGCCGTCTTTGTATTTCAAGTTGGTATTCGCCCAGTTCTTACCGGCCTGTGCGCGGACCATACTGCCTAGAATGTGGTAAATGTCGGCATTAGAGGCTTCCTCCAGCGGCTTACCCAGCTTCCCGACCAAATCTTCGACAAATGCTTTTTTGAATGCTTCTTTATCGGTAAACAACAAACAGGTTCCTCCTGACAATAACGTTTTCGGTTAAAACCGTTTTACATTTTGCTGCTCTTGGCAATGACGAACGGCCGCTTGCTGTCGCCGACGAGAATCCGCTCCCGGCTGAGCTGTACGTCCTTATCCAATATAACATTCTCAATAACAGCATCTTCTTCAATGACGCACTTCTGCATGACGACGGAGTTCACAACCCTTGCTCCCTTACGGATCTGGACACCGCGGAATATGACGCTGTTCTCCACCGTGCCGGCGATGATGCAGCCGTTCGCCACCAGCGAATTGCTGACATTGGCGCTTTCCAGATAGCGGGTCGGGGCTTCGTACTTAATTTTGGTCTGAACCTGGTTGTCGTGGAACAGGTCGGTATACTCATCATGATTCAGAAGCTTCATGCTGCTCTTGTAATAGCTGGCCACAGAGTTAATGACGGCATGATAGCCCGTGTATTCAAAAGCGGCAATTTTGAGCTTGTCGCGTCTTTTTTGAATAGCGTCCCGGAAAAAGAAGCTCTCCCCATGGGCAATGCAGTATTCCACCTGTTCCAGAAACAGCTCTTTTTCCATAATAAACATTTCCATATAGATATTCGGATGGTTCTTCTCATGATGAATATTCAGCACATGGCCATCCTCATCCACTTCAAGGCGCAGGCAGGGATCATGCTCCGGCTCGAGATGGTCGATTTTTTTGTATACAAGGGTGACATCGGCCCCCTTTTCCAAGTGATAGCTGTACAGCTCTTGAAAATCGATCGTGTTGATATGCTGGCTTCCGGAATGGACGATGTATTTGGCGGATGACCGTTTGAAGAAATCCAGGTTATTGTGAAAATGCTGCAAATCCCCAAGAGACGTATCTGTCGGATCATTCCAATCGGGAGGCAGGATAAACAGTCCGCCATGCTTGCGGTTCATATCCCATGATTTCCCATCTCCAAGATGGTCCATCAGAGAACGGTATTTGCGGCGGACGAACAGACCCACGCTTTCAAGCTCCGCGCGCATCATATTGGACAGGACAAAATCGATCAGACGGTAGCGGCTGGCAAAAGGCACGGCCGCACCGCAGCGGAAATACGTTAGTTCATTTAAATGGTCCAATTCATGATCAAGATTGATTACTCCCATGAGCTGTTTCATCGAGTTACACCGTCCTCTTTAAGATTATATGGTTTTCGCCGGGACCGATTTCCGTTTTTTGCTGCGATTATCGATTAACAATATTTCGTCCTCGTTTTCCCGGTCCGTACCGATTTCCATATAATCCTCGATTACCGTATTCTCACTGATGATGGCTTTGTGGATACGGACATTTTTGCCGATTTTTACCTTGGGCATGATGACGGAATCCGTGATTACGCTGCCCTCGCCAATTTCGACTCCATAGAAGAGTACGGAATGCTTCACTTCCCCGCGAACGATGCAGCCCTCATTGATAAGGGAGCCCGATACTTTCGCACCCGGAGCCACATACTGTGCCGGCTGGTTCGGGTTGCGGGTAAAGATTCTCCACGAAGGATCATTAAGGTTAAGCGGCGGATTGTCGCTGAGAAGGTCCATATTGGCTTCCCACAAACTGGTCACCGTGCCGACGTCTCTCCAGTAGCCCTCGAACGGATAAGCATACAAGGATTTGCCCTTCGACAGCAGCGTCGGAATGATGTCTTTGCCGAAGTCATGGGAAGAATCCGATTCCTCTCCATCATCCAAAAGCGCACGACGAAGAACATCCCATTTGAAAATATAAACCCCCATGGAAGCTAAAGTGCTCTTAGGCTTTGCGGGTTTCTCCTCGAATTCATAAATTCTGAGATTTTCTTCCGTATTCAGTATGCCGAAACGGCTTGCTTCCTCAAGCGGAACGTCTATGACCGAAATGGTGCAGTCGGCCTTTCTTTCCAAATGATATTGAAGCATGGCGTTATAGTTCATTTTGTAAATATGATCGCCGGAAAGAATGAGCACATGCTCAGGATCGAATTGATCGACAAATTTAAGATTCCGGTAGATCGCATCAGCCGTTCCCCGGTACCAGTTGCTGCCGTCTTCGCGTTCATGAGGAGGGAGTACGAATACGCCCCCATTCTTGCGGTTGAGGTCCCAGTCGCTGCCAATGCCGATATAAGAACTCAGCACAAGTGGTTCGTATTGAGTTAACACACCAACAGTGTCTATTCCGGAGTTCGTGCAGTTGCTGAGCGGAAAATCAATGATCCGGTAGGTGCCCCCGAAATAGACAGCGGGCTTGGCAATCGATTTGGTCAGGCCCTTCAATCTTTTTCCTTGACCACCAGCCAAAAGCATGGCTACCATTTCTTTTTTCTTCATTGGAAAAGCCTCCTTGACATAGGGTAGTAAAGCTTCTTCCATAAATAAGATAAAATGATTGGTGCGTAGCAAAGACAGCGTGTAAAAACGCTCTAATGAATAATACGGGATGACAGGGCATTTTAAACCGGGTGTTACTGAACTTTTTGAATAGAGTTGGAAGCTTGAAAAAGTCTTGAAAACGGGGGAAGTCTTGAATGGATCTATGCAGCCGGAGCTAAACGGGGAACACTTCGGTTCCGGCTTTATATCCTTATTGTAAGTGTTCGGATACCCTTCGTCAAAACCCTTTCCTAAATAAAAAAACAGTTGGAACACCGCAGCTTTCCGCCATCCCTTCTCGTCGCCACCCCTTTTTTTGTAATCGTTTCCTTATCACCGTTCTGTCGGCATAAGGGATGGAAAACGAAAATGTCCTCCATACTTTAGATTAACCATTTTGAGGGCCTGTGAAAGATTTTTTCGGATTAAATATGTAAGGTAATTTTCAGCAAACGTTCAAGTTCCTATGGCATAATATAACGAGCCCCACAAAGTGAAGCCTTGCCTTCGCAGCTTATTCCAATTACTGTGCGGGGACCCCGAAATTCATAAAAAAAGCATGTTAAATATATGGCATGGAGGGATATCCATGAAAGCTCACCAAGGCGTCCGTCTGCTGCTGGTAGACGATGAGCCACACATCCTCCAGTTTCTTGAGCTTGGCCTCATTAACGAAGGATTTGACGTAAGAACGGCGCCGGACGGATTATCCGCTCTGGCGGTTGCCGACGAATTTAAACCTCATGTAGCCATCCTCGATATTATGATGCCCGGCATGAATGGCTTTGAAGTGTGCAGGCATTTCAGGAATGAGGAGGCGGAAGTCGCCGTGATTATGCTGACGGCCAAGGATGAAATCAACGACCGCGTCAAGGGCCTGTCTATCGGGGCCGACGATTATATGGTTAAGCCCTTCAGCTTCGACGAGCTGCTGGCGCGGATTCAGGCGCGTCTGCGCAACCAGTTCCCGGGGCTGCTCGGCGAGGTGCGCTGCGGTCCCTTCGTCATCGACAGCCGGCGCAAGGAAATCCGCTTCAAGGAAACGGTCCTTGAGCTGTCTCCAACCGAATACGAGCTGTTGCAGCACATGGTCATCAATCACGGGCTTGTGCTGAGCAAGCCCATGATCCTTGATAAAGTCTGGGGATACGACTTCGGGGGAGAAGAGAATATCGTGGAAGTATACATCCGTTCTCTGCGGGAGAAGCTGGGCGATAAAGAGCACCGCATCATACGCACGCTGCGCGGCGCGGGCTACCGGTTGGACCTGATATGACTCCCGGCTTGCCCTTCTTCCGGCGGCGGCTGCATCCTCCGCGCTCGCTCCGGGGGCGGCTGCTCGCCGTCTCGCTGCTGATTTTGTCAGGGCTGCTTCTGCTCATTGGCGTACTTCAATATGTGTTAATGCGGAACTTCCTCTATGCCAGCAGAGCGGAAGCCATGCATGCACAGATCATGTCGGTGCCGCGCGAGTTCTATTCCGAGCTTGCGGAAGACCGCGAAGGCAGCATTGCCCCTCCATTCCCGGGAGCCGCTGCGGAAGGCCCGCAGGACGGTAGCGGTCCGGGTGTGAGCGGCGCAGATCCCGAAGGCGGAAGTCTAGTGTCCCCTGGCGCCATTTCCGACAACGGCAGCGCTGCATCGGGCCAAGCCAGCGGCGGAGGCGGTCCGGGTGTCATACGGGGTGAAGGACGGCGCCCCCTGCTGCTGGATGCCCATACGATGATCGCCCTTTATAGGTCCGACGGTACCTTCACCGATCTGCAGGCGGAAACGGCGGACGAAGCATCTGCTCCCCGTATGACCGATGAAGAATACAATCAGCTGCTTGCGCATCCCGTGTATAGAGTGACTCGCGATTACAAGCTCCTGACCGCAGAGGACGGAACCGAGCATCTGGCCGTGTTCATGATTCTCGGCCGTCCTTTTCATCCGACAGGCGTCCTGCAAATGACGACGGATACGGCTTCGCTGCGCGACGTTATTATGCGTCAGCTGTTGATTTATGCCGCTCTGTCCGCGGCAGCTCTGCTGGGCGGCTCTCTCTTGTATCTGCCCGCGCTCCGCAAGACACTTGGGCCGCTGTCCAATATGGGCAGGACCGCCCAGGTGATCGACGCCGGAAATCTCGATGTCCGGTTCCTGGCCTCGCAGGGCCAGACCGAAATCGACCAGTTGTCCCATTCCTTCAATGCCATGCTGGAGCGGCTTGAGACATCGTTTAAGAACGAGCGGGAAGCCAAGGAGCAGATGCGCAGATTTGCGGCTGACGCCTCTCATGAGCTTCGGACGCCGCTGACCTCCATTCACGGTTTTCTGGAGGTGCTGCTGCGGGGAGCCGCGGAGAACAAGGAGCAGCTGTATCACGCGCTGCGCAGCATGCACGGCGAATCGAAGCGAATCAACAAGCTCGTGGAGGATCTGCTGCTGCTCGCCCGAATGGACGGCGCCCCGCAGCTTCAAGCCAAAGAGCTTCGATTGGACGAAGTGATTGGCGAGATGCATCCACAGCTAGAGATGCTTGCCGGAGACCGCGAGCTTGTCTTCGATATCTCCTGCGGCATAATCGGTATTTACGATCCTGACAAGATCAAGCAGGTGGTTCTTAATCTGTTCCAGAATGCGGTACAGTATACCGACCCCAAGACAGGCAGAGTGACTGTCTCCTTGCAGCCTATCGGCTCCCGCGCGGAGCTGACCGTGCGGGATAACGGAATCGGCATCCCTGCGGAGCATATCCCCCATGTGTTCGACCGATTTTACCGCAGCGACCCTTCCCGCGCCCGCAGGTACGGCGGTTCAGGGCTCGGACTGTCCATATCGAAATCGATAGCTGAGGCGCATGGCGGAGAAATCGGCGTTACTAGCACGCCGGGCATAGGCACGGCCTTCCGGGTGTTCCTGCCCTGCTTGCAGGCATTGGCAAAGGACCAGTAACTAACGATATAATAGATAGCAGCAATAGAATACAAATCAGCTTATGCTGCGCCGACATTTCAAGGAGCCTATGCTCCGCAAAACTTAGCCCACGCTTTCGATGCGAGTTTTGCTGCGTTGCCATTCAAGGAGCTTATGCTCCGCAAAACTTTTAGGAGGTAAATCATATGTACGATGTCGCTGTAATCGGAGCCGGCCCTGCCGGTGCAAGCGCTGCGCTGTTCACTGCCAAGGCGGGTAAGAAAACGCTGCTTATCGACAATGACAAAGGGATGACCCGCAGAGGCTGGTATGAGAATTATTACGGCATTTCCGAGATTGGCGGACCCGACCTCGTGGAGACCGGGCACAAGCAGGCGGTGAAGTTCGGAGCGGAGCTGATCGCGGGACAGGCCGTTTCCATCGCTAAAAGCGGCGAAGGCTTTACCATTGAAACCGAAAGCGGCGCGGCCTATGAAGCGAAGCATGTGATTCTGGCTACCGGTGTGCTGACGGATCTTGCCGCCAAAGCAGGCGTTGAAACGAAGGACGGCACGGAGCCGAGAATCAAGACCGTTGTCGCCGTGGACGCTTCCGGCAAGACCAACGTTGAAGGCATCTGGGCCGCAGGCACCGTTGCCGGAGTCAGCGTGCATGCCGTCATTACGGCAGGCGACGGCGCGAAGGTGGCGATTAACGTCATCAGCGAGCTGAACGGCGCGAGATATGTGGACCATGATGTACTGAAGGCCTGAGTGAAAAGCTCTCGGGACCAAGAGCCCCGCAGAATCAATAGATACATTAGGTTGACAAAAAGAACGTCCTCGGGCCTTTTTGCCATAGCGACGTTCTTTTGCGCTTTAATGGATTTCCCAGCGGTCCAAGTCTGCAAAATGAGTTCATTAGTCGTTTATTCCCATATTGCTCTCTTCTTTTAATTCTCGCTGCGTGTAAACGGAGAAGGCAAATCAAAATGCCCCATCAGTGATTCGACTTGATTTCCATCCACCAGCACTTCAAAGGTTTCGACCTCTTTAAATTGGAACAATGTATTACGTAAAGCTTCCAGCAACAATTCTTCTCCGGAAGCCCCCAGCCGATCCTCGTCCGGTAAATGCAAATCAACAGTCAAATTGCCGGAGTTCAGTCCGGCAGACAGGAAGGTAGTATTGGGGCATAACGAAACAATATTATCCTCCGGGCTTGTTTTAAGAGCATTCAAAGCAGCCAAATATTTATCCGTTTCCCTGGAATAACGAATAACCGACTCCTTTGGGACGAGACCAGTCGCATCGGCGTTCCCGTAATACGTTGCAATCGTTTCTTCCTTCTCAGCAGCTTCAGTAGGTGAAGCTGAAGGAGCCGCCGTAGCGGAAGAAGAAGCTGCCGGATCGTGAGAACCGCCGGTACCTGTTTTTCTATCCCCACAACCCGTTACGCTTAAGGTCAAACCAACGGCGAAGCACAGCAAAATGATTTTAATCATACGCATTGTGGACCCCTCCTCATGGAACCTGCAGATATTCTTTAATCCCGGCTGCTATAGCCTCAGCCACCCGCAATTGGAATTGTTCATCCCACATCGTCCGTTCTTCCTGCGGGTTGGACATAAATCCAATTTCACACAGCACCGCGGGCATAACTGTCTCCCTGGTCACCTGAAAGTTCGACTTGCGTACTTTTCGGTCAATGAAACCGGTAGCCGGTACAATATGCCGATGGAGCACATCAGCCAGTTCCTTGCTGTCGTCTCGCGTATAGTGAGTTTCCGTTCCGGAAGCAGACTGCTTCCTATAACTGTTACCGTGAATAGAGATGAATATATCCGCTTTAAGATTATTGGCAAAAGTTGCACGATCTGCCCGTTTCACAGCAGTGTCGTCTTGTCTGGTCAAAAAGACGGAAATGTTGGGGTCTTCCTCCAGAACCTTGGCCAGCTTCAAAACTATGGCGAGATTAAATTCCTTCTCGTAGCGTCCTCCCACCGACGTATTTCCTGGATCTGTTCCCCCGTGACCAGCATCAAGAACAACCTGATATTGCTTCGTATCTGTATACATTGGACCTAATTGTAATGTCCATTCTCCCGATTCTTGGCTTTCCAGCAAATTGTACTGTATCTTTTGCTTCAGGTCGACTATGATCCTGACGCCGGAAGAATTGCCCTGGAAGAGAGTGTACCGGATTTGGTTTATGTACGAATCGTTGACAGGAATTTCTCCGTTCTGTACCATGTTCTCTCCATTCATCATTAGACCCAGGGTTGCTCCGGGAACATCAATTACAAGCCGCTCAGGATCGGACAAGCCGCTAACCTCAGGTTTGATGCTGCCTCCCTCTGCCGCAATCTTCAGCCCGTCTTCGCTCCGTTCAATCCGGTTGACCACCGGAAGATTCCCGTTAGTGCCGTCATCTGCTGGCGATGCAGAAGGGCTTGAGGAAATTCCCGGCTTTGTTGTCTCCGAAGGCTGAGAGGAGAACATTCCAGCGCTTGGGCTTGGAGTCGGCTTGGGGGAACTGGGACTAGTGGAAGCTGCCGCAGAGCTTGACAGGCCGGGCGCCTGGGCTGCTCCGGCAGGAACCGGCGAAGACGTTTTATCAGGAAGGTTCCCCGAAACGGCGACTTCCCCTGTATTGATGAGACTGACAGAGCGAGTTGATTTATCCCAGATAACCTTCAGCCCCAGATTTTCAGTGACAAAACGAACCGGAATCAACGTACTTCCCTTTACCAGCAACGGAGCTGTCTCCAATAGATAAGAATCTCCGTTCACAAAGGCTTTGGTTTTATCAATGTAAAGCCGAAGCACCCGTTCATCCTTTTTCACGGTTATCCGCTTGTCAGCCTGATTCCAAGACACCTTTGCGCCAAGCTCTTCCGATACGATCCGCAATGGAACCATTGTAGTGTTCCCCACCAACCGGGGTGGAACTTCCGGCTGAAGTAATTTGTTGTCCAAGTAAAGGCGAATGGCAGTATCTGCATTGGCCTGTCCAACGCTCACACTTGCGAACAAAAACAAAAACGTTATACAGGCAAGAGCCATAACGAGCTTTTTCATAATTCACCTCTCAATGATTTGTGCGACAAATGTCGTTTGGGGTCCCCCTTTTATACTATTTATAGACGCAGATATTCGCTGTTTGTTATGGAATTTTCTAAATATTCACAAATATTTACATAGTATTCTTTAGTTTTATTCACAGTTGGGAAGTAAAGGACCTGTTACCAAACCTCGCAGATTTAGAGTAAAACCCTATTTTCCAATATATTTTTCATGCTGATATGCGACTTGGAAGGTCCGAGTTTAATAAGAGAGTCTTGGAATTCGGCAAGCTCTTCGATCGATGCAGTTTGCACTTTAAGCAGATAATTATATTCCCCGCTGATTCGATATAAATCGGTTACTTCCCTAGCCTTGCTGCAAAAATCAACGAGTTCCTGGCAATGTTCAGTTTTTAGCAGGATAAAAGTCGTCGTTCCCCGATTCAGATTGCTTAAATTAAGTTCTGTGGAATACCCGGTAATAATCTTTTTGTCTTCCAGCTTCAAAATCCTTTCTTTAACAGACGGCTGGGACATGCTGATTTCTTTACTGATTTGCGAAATGGTCATTCGCGCATTGTGCTGAAGCAGCTGCAAAATCTTCCTGTCAATATCATCGATCGGATGATCCATATCCGTAAGCCCCCTTGATTCAATTATGTAAATAAATTAAGCCATATCTATCGAATTAACTTATATTTCATAACTATTTTATCAATATACTCTTATTTATCATATGTATTTAACACATTTAAATTTCTATACTATATAAGATGAACTTGAAAAATGTAATCAGTGTAAGGAGTAACGAAGGGGAAGTTTGGAACTGTAGGAGCGATAGCGATCGCCTTTGTCTCCGGATTTCAACCGCGAAGAGTGGAATAAATCAAGAAATCTGGAGACAACAGCGGCCGGAAGTCCAAACGTTCCTCGTAGTTGCGACTGGTATCTGATGGGAAAATCTTTAGTTCAGCTTATATATGAACAACTTACAGATAAGGAGCGATATTGAATGAGCGTAAAAGGTCTTTCCCATGTGGCGATCCAGGCCAAAGATTATGAAGGGACTATTGCCTTTTATACTGAGGTTTTAGGATTTAAGGTAGGGCACTCTTGGAGTCTGCCTTCCTTTCATATCAAAGAAGCTTCCATGCTCGTTTCGCCCGATCGAAGAACCTGCATCGAAGTTTTTGATAATGAAGCCGTCATTCCAGCCCAAGGCAAAAAAGCCTCGTCTGAGGAGGATGTAGCTTACGGAGCGCTGCTGCATTTTGCTTTCTATGTGAGTGATGTAGACGATACATATCAAAAAGCCATTGCTCATGGAGCAAAGGCCTGTGTAGAACCGAGTCAGATGTCTCTTGGCGAACCGCCGCTTGTGGTGAAAAATGCCTTGGTTTACAGTCCCAACGGTGAAGTGATCGAGTTTATTGAGGATATTGATTTCGACAGGTCTTCCGTCTGAATACTCACTTATCTTCCTCTTGCCCTGCTCTAATATCGTTAAGCCTGATTTTGTAGGACTCCCCCCATGCTTTCATAGATACGATAATCGGCTCAAGCGTCCTGCCAAAATCGGTCAGAGAGTATTCCACTTTTGGCGGAACCTCTTTATACACTTCTCTGTGAACGATGCCGTCCCGCTCAAGCTCCCGGAGCTGCAAGGTAAGCATAAACTGCGTAATCCCCGGATTGAGACGCCGGAATTCATTAAATCTTCTTGTTCTGCCAATGAGCTGGTAGAGAATAATCCCTTTCCATTTGCCGCCGATGACATCGAGAGTGGTTTCCACAGGACAGCATTCCATGTTTGGCTTAGCCCCGTACTTGTTTCTCCGGTCTCCCATTAAGCATCTCCTCCAATGGTATGATTTTTAATACTATATAATAAAAATATGCGTACTTATTTAATGTAAGTATACAATATATAATTCGGATGTACGATAAACCATTTTGAAAGGAGAAAGAAATGAGCAATCTCCAAAAAATGAAAGCAGTCGGCTCTTACCGATATCTCCCTTTGACCGATCCGGAAAGCCTTGTTGATCTGTATATAGAAAAGCCGGTGCCTACAGGCCGCGATCTGCTTGTCAAAGTCAAAGCCATCTCTGTTAACCCTGCCGACCTGGATATTCGTGAGAAAAATAACTATGAGGCAGAATCACCCAAAATTTTGGGTTGGGATGTATCCGGGATCGTGGAGCAGGTTGGACCTGAGTGCCAATTGTTCAAGCCAGGAGACGAGGTGTTTTATGCGGGCAGTGTCACTCGTTCAGGTGGCAACAGTGAATTTCACCTGGTTGATGAACGAATTGCGGGATACAAGCCGAAGAGTTTGGATTTCGCCCAAGCCGCCGCCCTGCCGCTAACCTCGCTTACTGCTTGGGAGGGCTTATTTGATCGTTTGGGAATCAGTCATAGCTCAGAGGAAAACGAAAGCATACTCATTATCGGGGCCGCAGGAGGAGTAGGATCAATAGCTGTGCAGCTTGCCAAATTAGCAGGACTAACTGTAATTGGTACCGCTTCGCGTCCGGAATCCGTACAGTGGGCCAAAGATCACGGTGCGGATTTTACAATCAACCACAACAGCCCTTTTGCACCGCAGCTCAAGGAAATTGGGTTTGAGACCGTAGATTATATATTTTGCCTGAATGATACGGTACAGCATTTTGCGAATATGACGGAAGTTATCGCCCCCCAGGGCAAAATTTGCTCAATCGTTCCTGTAGCGAAGGCTTCCCAGGCGGGAAGTTTGGATATGGACCTGCTTTTTTATAAAAGTGTCACGTTTGTATGGGAGCTCATGTTCACCCGAGCCATGTTCCAAACCAAAGATATGAGCAAGCAGCACGATATCCTGAAACAACTCGCTGAACTAATCGATAATGGCAAGCTGAAGACGACTCTGGCCGAACGCTTGGAACCAATCAATGCGGTAAACCTGCGTCTAGCCCATGAAAAAATGGAGACCGGAAGATCGATAGGAAAGATTGTTCTGGAGAATTTCTAAGCTAATCCATCCACACATAAAAATGACCGAGCAAGTAGAAGCTTGTTCGGTCATTGTGTTGATTGCTCGCCTGCTAAGTATAGACATGACTTATACATTCAACTGAGGCGCCATACTCTTTTCGGGAGAAACTTGTTTCCGTTTTAATGAAGTTAATATCATACCGGCAATCGTAAGGAGTCCCCCGACAATTTGTGAAATCACCAGACCCTGACCCAAGATAACGGCAATTATAGCTGTAAAGACAGGCAGCAAATTCATGGTTATGCCAGCTTTACCCGCTCCCAGCATCTTAATGCCTTGATTCCAAAAGATAAACGAGCCGACTGCCGGGAACACACCCAAATAAACAATTCCTATAATACCGAAAGAAGTTACTTCCTTATACTGAAGAGGTTGCATGAATAAAAAAGGAATCAACAGAATAGTGCCAACAATCGCTATCATCGCTACCAATGTAATGGGTGGGATACCCTTTGCTTTTTTTACAACCAATGAATAGGCAGTCCAGCATAACACGGCCAAAAACATGAGTGCATCGCCCTTGTTATAATGGGTCAAAAACAATTGAAGCAGGTTTCCTTTAGTCAAAACAATCAGGACACCAATAAATGAAGTGATTAATCCCAAGAACTGAAAGGTACTTACTTTTTCTCTAAGGAATATCAACGAAAAGAGCATAATCAAGGCTGGGGTGAGCGTGTTAATTAGTGCACCGTTCGCTGCAGATGTGAACTGTAGTGAAGCATACATGAGATAGCTATAGACGACAATGGCTAAAACAGCTAACGAAATGATAATCCCCCGGTTTTTTTCCATATTTGTAACCACGAAGGTTTCTCCACAATTTGGGCAATGGGAATAAGGAGAATCAATGCAACAACCCATCTTAGAAAAGCTGTCCATACAGCAGGAAATTCAAGTTTAATTGGCTTTGCTTGATTGATCCGTTGCTTGCCATAATCAGATGATACAACAGGGTTTAACATAAGTAAAATGAATATATATAATGGTTGTCATAACAAAATTGTTATGTATAAAACATATACTCGCCAGCAGTAAGCCGTGCCGTCCGCGCTTGAGTCCGAGCCTGGGGTAACTCTTTTAACCCGCAATCGTCGTCAAGGAGTCATGCTTACGGATGATTTTAAGCCAATCAAAATAAAAATGACCGAACAAGTTGATACTTGTCCGGTCATTTTGTTAATTGCTGTCTGTATAGGCAACGTTCATATTCTCAGTATTTGCAAGCATCTCACGAGCAAGAGTCAAGAACGCTTCAAGAGATGGAGACAACCATTTATCTTTGTGCCAGACCAGATGCGTCTTAACCGTAAGATCAGGACCTCTCCAGGGCAGCTTTACGAGTTGTCCACGAGAGATTTCTGCGGAGACGGAAACAGCCGTCAGCAGTGTTACCCCTAATCCATTTATGACGCATTGCTTGACAGCCTCGATACTATTAAACTCGAGCACCGTCCTCGGGTAAACACCCTTCCGGTTTAATATCCGCTCAAAATGGCTGCGGTAGCAGCAGCCAGCCTCCGTTAAGAGCAGATCCATCTTCGAAATATCCGCCGGAACAACCGTCTGATTATTTGCCAGAAGATGATCAGGAGCAGCCACTACCCAAACGGGCTCATGTGCAAGCAGTTCATCCCCCGGCCCCCCACTATGATCTGCCTCATCGAATACAAAGGCCACATCAAGCTCACCTGAATGAACGAGACGCCGAAGTTCCGTTACGGGACTGGGACGAAAAACAACCTGAACCCCAGGATACATAGTCCGAAATCTACGTAATAGAGAAGGGAGACGATAAATGCAGAGCGTTTCCGTTGCTCCAATCCTCAGCGTTCCCTGCGGCTCTCCCTTCACTGAGACCGTTGCCTGTGCCTCTTCCGCAAGTAATAGCAATTGCTCTGCATATTGCAAAAGCCTGCATCCCGCGTCGGTCAAGACTACCTGTTTGCCCCCCAGACGGTCGAATAAGGGCACGCCCAGTTCCTTCTCCAGAGCATGAATCTGTGTTGTGACATTGGATTGGACATAGTTTAAGCTGGAGGCCGCCTTGGTAAAACTCAGATTTGCAGCTACCGCTCGAAATATAGTCAATTGTCGTAAATCCATTCGCAGCACCATCTCTATTAGTGATTATAATAATCAATTATATTCATTATTATTAATAATATCAGAACTATATAATTAATACAGCACATCATCATCGATTCAAAATACACTTTCATTGCAGGGAGGCATAATCATGGCGCTGACAAGAGTTTCTTTACTGAAAGGAAAATCCGCTGAGTACAAGCAAGCGATACTTAAAAATCTGTACACTGCCATGCGTGAGGTTTTTGACGTACCGGATGGCAACGACTTTATGGTCATTCACGAACATGAACCCGATGGATTTGTCTACGGAAAAAATTACTGGAACATTGAACGTACCGACGATTTGGTTATCATTCAAATTACAGCAAACGATACGCGTACAATGGAGCAAAAACGAACGCTTTATTCCCGGATTACCAAACTCCTGCAGTTGGAACCGGGAATTCGGCCAGAAGACGTCTTCATAAGTCTCATTGAGATCAAAAAAGAGAATTGGTCGCTTGGTTGCGGTCTGGCACAATATGTTGAATAAAATGGACAGGTGCCCCAGCCCCTTCCTTTTACTTTGAGGAGGGGGTTTAATTTGAAAGATTGAGCTAGCTTTTCCCGTTTGTCAATAATCGCATTAAGAAGTCCACATCCGGTAACCCGTACTCTTCCATCTCAACTTCCTCCAAAATAAGACAATTGATGATGTAAAAGTACCAGGCCAACAGCTTCCGTGGATCTCCCGAGGAGAATTCTCCAGCTTGCTGCCCTTGAACAAAGATTGGAATCAGCCTGTCGAGTACAACATCCACTGAATGTTGTTCCAGAATCCGTGCTGCAGCCTCTGGAATTTCACCCGTCTTACGTGCCCTTAGAATGAACATAAATGCATATTTACTGCTCTCGTCCAGCATGCCTTGGGTTAAAGTCTTGATTTGTTCATAGGGAGAGCCGGACAAATATTGAAGGTTCTCGGTTTCCTTCTCCGCTTCTTCCATTAACTCTTGAACGAGCGTAGTGAACAGCTCTTCTTTGGATTTGAAATACCGGAAAATAAGGCCTTCGCTGATACCAGCTTCCGCAGCGATCATACTCGTCTTCGTTCCCGGGTATCCGCGCCGGGCAAATAGTTTAAGCGCCGCTTGCTTAATCTGTTCTCTGCGCTCGTCGCGGATCAGATTCAGCTGGTGTTTATTTAATGGGGACAATGAGCCTCAATCTCCAATCTTATTAAGAAATTATCCTCATAGTACCACGAAATCTCTACATTTATACCATCTGCAATTCGTTCTCTGTTCCGGCCGCTAGAGGACGTACCCGCTTCATAAGTTCCTCTAAGAATTGCTCCGGCCGGGCAAAACAAGCAAGATGACCGGCATTCCGAATCCGAACATATTCTTTGAAAGGAGCTTCAATCTTGGCGAAGTATGCTTTTGCCGTTGCAGTTGGCGTTATGATATCTTGATCGCCATGCATAATAAAGAAAGGCAATTCAAAGCACAGTCCAACCTTGTCGAAGTCAAAAGCCACTAACTCGTCAAACAGGTGGCCAAGGGTGTAATTCATCCCTTTAAAAATATGGATGAGATCACTGAACTTGTGTTCCGGGGAAGAGAGCATAGACGGCAGTATGAGGTCCATAATCATATTTGGCACATCGTTGATCACTTTAACCAGATACTGATTCCTCCGTTCGAAATCTTTGCGGCTCCATTGCGTGGGATCCGGCCCCATTTTCTCGACCAAATGAACTCCCTTCGCATGGCCAGCATTGCGGAAAGCACCTAGCGTCACTTTGTACGTTTGATGCTGAGGATCCGGAGCATTTTGATCTGTACCGACATACGCGTAAAACAGGTCGGGACGCTGTTTAGCCATCATAATTCCAATCAGACTGCCTACTGAACTGCCGATGAGAATCACTTTCTGATGCCGGAGTTTGCTGCACAGATATTCCGCCAACTCGATGCCGTCCTGAGCAAGGCGGTCGAAGGTGATCGTACCGCTTCCGTCTTTTCCGTTCCTGGTGAAGGTTTTGCCAGCGCCTCGCTGATCCCATTGAACGATTGTGAAATGCTTCTCCCACGAACGCAATAACGGGCTGAAAATGGAATACGGGGAAGCTGGTCCGCCATGGATGAACAATAGAACGGGGTTATGGTAATCCTCTCCCCGTATAGTTACCCATTGGTCGATACCGCCGATTTTCACGTAACGACTTTCAACGATTCGATTCGGCGTATGAATCTGAAGCAGCCTGGTGTTCTTACGCCGATTGTGTTTTCGCAGTAATAAATCCGGCAGGATGTTCTTTTTACTCATCTTTTGCAACTCCTTCAGAGGCTGAATTTAATGAGTGAGTGAGTAACTCACTCATTATTAAAGTATAACTTTTCCCGCTTATTGTCAATCCCGTGAATTAGCAGCACTGTGTTTCCCGTTACGAAGAAGTCTGCGGCTTCCGTAACAGCAAGTTTTAGGGCCGCCCTTTGTAGGATGGCCCTTCTTCAACCTCATTTTGCTCAATGCCGTTCTAAAATTTCGATATACCCTTCTGTTCCATTCACGCGAATTCGTTGCCCGTCTTTGATCAGTTTGGTTGCATTCTCCACTCCGACAACTGCCGGCAAGCCATACTCACGCGCGATAACTGCTCCATGGGTCATCAGTCCGCCAACTTCGGTGACTAGACCTTTTATGGATACAAATAAGGGTGTCCAGCCCGGGTCAGTAAAGGAGGTGACTAATATATCTCCATCTTCCAGATCGGCATTTTCCATGTTTAAAATGACACGCGCTCTTCCTTCTATCACTCCGGAAGAAACAGGTAGACCTACAATCGCATTAGCCGGCAAATTTTCTCGATTGTACTCACCCGTAATGATTTCACCGTCAGACGTGATAATACGTGGAGGAGTTAGCTTTTCATACAATTTGTACTCGTCTATTCGTTTGGTGATGATCTGATAATCCACTTTATTGGTGCGTACGGCTTCGTGAAGTTCTTCAAAAGTGAGATAGTATATATCTTCTTTGTCATGGATAACGCCAGCTTGAACGAGTTGTTCGGCTTCTTTCAGTAAAGCCTGCTTATAAACGAAGTAGCGACTTACTTTGCCGTATTTTGGATATTCCCGGTAGCCGATGAAATTCCGGATGAGGTCGATCATTCGTTTGGTTTCTTTGGCTTTTTGTTCACCATCCGGTAATTGCTTCAATCGATCGATTAACTCTTGTTCTTTTTCTAAAGCAACGCGCCGCCCTTGCTCAAATTTCCGATTGCCGGCATTTGGCTCAAAGTTTTTGATGTTACCAAGAATCATGGGAACAAGTGTGATTGGTTTTTCACTCCAACGAGTTTTCGTAATATCGATTTCTCCGGCACATCGCATTCCGTATTTGCTGAGATAATCATAGATAGCGTCTTGGGCTTCACTTCCTCCATCAAACTTAACCAGTTCATCCAGAAAGTTATCTTCTTTTGCATGCTGCAAATAGTCAATGACTTCCGGGTATGGACGAATCACATCCGCGACCCCCAGTAGCGCCAGACCCATTTCTGAAGTAATATTGTTTGATACAGATTGAGAAAGCGTATCTGCTGCGTTTTTTTCGCCTAACCACTCGTTCATGTTTTCATTGATCCATGATGTAGCATTTATAGCAGCCATAAACACAGCCGTACTTTGCGGGTCAAATAAGATCTTCTTTAATTGCTGGATATCTTCCAGAATAAAATCAAATAAATCGGATCCCGATTTCGCTTGGATGTTTTGTTTTAACTCTTCTATCGATGCTTGACTACGCTTAATCAAATCAGAAACGATTGTCGGATCGTTCTCGAATTGTGCCAGCATATCTGTATTACTTCTGCCCAGAATCTGTGCTGTTTGATCATTTGGTAACAATTTTATAAAATCTCGCTCTATTATGGTCATGAGTGCGCCTTTTATGAGCGGATCGGATGCCAGGGTATTTAATAAAGCTTCCCGGCCGACAGATGTAGCCAGCCTAGGTGCAACATCAACAAACAACCTCCCACCGGCTTTACGCATAGGTGCAGGAGTAATTAACAGGTAAAAAGACAATCCCAATGGTTTTATGGGATCTGCCATCATTTGTTGATGACCAACAGAGATATAGACGTGATTTTCTTGATCATTCGCTTCAGGGATCGGGTATAAAGTAGTGATTGGCCGACTCTGGACAATATAAAAGGTATCATCAGCCAAACACCATTCGATATCTTGCGGGCAGCCAAAATAAGCTTCGATTTGTCTTCCGATGTGTGCCAGTTGTAAAATTTGCTGCTTAGAAAGGGTTTGAATCTTTTGCCGATCGGGATCGATCTGCCGGGTCTCGGTTCCGCCTTCCTTTAGTCCATAGATAGCCAATTTTTTGGTTGCGATCCTCTTCTCGACGATTTCCTCTTCCCGCACTTTATAACAATCGGCAGATACCAAGCCGGAGACCAGTGCTTCTCCAAGCCCAAAACTGGCATTGATGGACAGCAGCTTTCGGTTGGAGTTAATCGGATCAGCGGTATATAAAATCCCTGAGGCCTGCGGGAAAACCATCCTTTGAACGATAACGGATAAATAAACCTGGCTGTGGTCGAATCCATTCTGCATACGGTAGATTACCGCGCGCTCCGTGAACAGGGAAGCCCAACATTTACTGATATGCTGCATAATTGATTCTTTGCCGATGATATTTAAATAGGTGTCTTGTTGACCGGCAAAAGAGGCATGCGGCAGATCTTCGGCAGTCGCACTAGAACGCACCGCATAAGCATGTTCATCACCAAACCGGGAGAGATATTGAGTAACTGCTTCCACAACATCGGAAGGAATTGTTGCTTCCATAATGATTTGTCGGATTTCCCTGCTGATTTCGCCAATTTGATCTCGATCCTCCACTTTTAGCGGGGTTAGTCGATTGAGCAAAGCATAATAAGTTTCGTTATGTTCGATGGCTTCTTGATATGCCGCCGTTGTAACACAGAAGCCTTCTGGTACTTGTATTCCTTCCATTTTTGATAACTCCCCTAAATGCAGCCCTTTCCCGCCAATGAGCAAAAGCTGCGTTTCATCCATTTCCTGAAAATCAAGAACCAAACAACTCATTCAACATCTCTCCTAAAATTAAATTGAGAAAAGCATTTGACAAGAGTTTAGGGGCATGGTACAATTAAATTGTAAGATGAGTTAATTCTGAATATTTTTATCAAAAAAATTGCAATTTGATTATATCATTGTGTCTGTATATAGGCAATATAAAAGAACCTGATAAAGCAGGTTCTTTTTTTATGAGTCACGCTTAGTGACCAACCCCTTAATAAAGGGGTTATTTTCATTTCTGTCCGGCAAAGTGCTCATCAACATCCGGAACTTGCCGTTACTTATGATACGGTTCATCGCGCTGTCTGTAACGGCAAGTTTATTAGAGGCCATCCGGATGGATGGTCCTCTCTTTTCAAAATGAACGACAAGTTGGGCTTCACCAATGGCCTTGCTTCTCCTATAAATAATCTGTAAGAATCTGAAAGGCACTCTGCGTATTAAACTCCATGATTTGTTTAACTAATTCTGCGTCCGGATATCCTCTTTGAAGCAACCGGTGGGGACCGGCACTGTAGGAAATATGATGATACAGCTTATAGAAAGCCATTCTATGGGGGTCCAGCTGAGTATGCTTCAAGTAACGTCTGTAGTTGTCGAACCGGAACTCCATGAAGCTGTGTTCATATTCAGGATCGAAAAACAAGGCACCTTCGATATCGATCAGCCACGGACGCAACTGATCGTCCACGAGAACATGGTTCGGTCCCAGCTCAGCATGGATAAAGCTGTAACACGATCTTGTTACGATTTTTGCAGCTAAATCTTCTATTACTTGAACAAACTTGCCGTGATGATTCTGAAATTCCGAAATATTAGCGGACAAATATTCCAGCTGCCGGTAAGCATTTGTCAACATGGGTAAATGACACCCGGAAGGCGCTTCCGGTATCGGTTCATGTAGTTTCCCCCAATGTCCCCTAGTTTGTTGATGCATTCGGTTCAACATCCCGGAAAGAGGTTCGAATACTTGATCTTGAATTTCGGGATCAGCTTGAAAGAAATCCGAGGCTTCTTTTCCATCGATGTACTCGACAAATGCGAAATCCGCCTCGCCCTCAAGACCTCCCGGTGCAAAGTGATAGAGTTCCGGTGTACGAACCTGAAGGTTCCTCAGATAGGCGTTAACCGTTTGAAATTGTTTCCCCCCGTAACCGGATATGGGTTCCGATTGTTCCTCTTGCTCCAGCTCTTCCCGAAAGTAGTTCATCCGCAAATCCCAAACATACAGAATAAAACGAAAGCCGTTCGAACAACGAACCAAATAAACGACTTTCTGCGCTCCGCCGCGCAGCTGCACTACCTCTTCCGGATGATAACCCCTTCCAAAAATCCTTTTTACCCAAACCCCGAGTTTTCCCTGTAATAAATGACTCCATCCGTCCATATTCCACTCTCCTTCTATTGAATTATTGCATGATCAATATAGGTGATTTGGAAAAAAAAGTATAGACTGTTTCTTGGCGATTTGTTATGATGTTGAATAAGGTCTTTGCAAAAATAGCCATATGAAAAGCCCAAGGAATTTGATTCCCGGGGCTTTTTTGGATATTATTTCTATATAACCGCTGAGGGAGGTAATATAAGTTGATAATTACTACTTGCTAATCCATTGATATTCGTACATCAAAAAGGATACAAAGAAGGGTACCATGCCTATCTTGTTAGGTTGCTTGGTGTGCTCTTTTAGCAGGTAGAAGAGTCAGCTTATAGAACTGGAATTTCATACGGCCGATTTCGGATGACGGATAAACAACATTCGTTTTATTTGTACTGTCATGTCCGAGGCCAAGTTGAAATAAAGGACTGTAAGAAGGCACTGCCTTCTTGCAGTTTTTTTGTTCTTCAGGCAGCCCTAACGGGATAGGCATATCTGAAATGCCAAGGAAAGAAAGCTGAACCGGTCAACAATACGCGTATTGGGAGGATAACGAATTGAGCATCACATTTAGGAGATATAAATTGCTGTCGGATTTTGAGCGTGTCAATGAATTCATTCGGCGCAACTTTCAGCGATACCAACTGGGCGGCAATATCCCGCAACCGTTCTGGGAATATGCTCATACCCATCCTTACTTTAATCATAATCTGACACACCGATTTGGCATTTGGGAGGATAACGGGGAGATCGCTGCTGTCGCCTGTTATGAACTGGATCTAGGGGAATGTTACTTTCTAACCAAAACCGGATACGAGTATATGAAGCCGGGCATGATCGATTATGCGGAAAAAGAGCTGTCCAAAGTCGCCAATCATCAAAAAAGCCTTGATATTTATGTATTTGACTATGAAGATCAGCTAAAGAAAGCACTCTTACAAAAAGGATACGGCAAAGATTGGAGCGCGCCCATTACGGTCTTCAAATATGAAAATGGATTTCATGAAAGGGTATTGCCGGAGGGATTTTCAATCATAACCTTAGAGGATGAAAATGATTTTCGCAAAATCCATGATGTGTTATGGCGGGGTTTCGATCATGAGGATGAACCTGATGATGATTTGGATTGCAGAATGCTCATGCAGAGCGCACCCCATTTCCGAAAAGACCTCACCACCATTATTAAGGCGCCAAACGGAGAATATGCCTGTTTTGCAGGCATGTGGATGGACGAGGTTAATGATTTTGCTTATATCGAGCCGCTTGTGACTGATCCGCGGTACCGCAGAATGGGGCTTGCAACCATTGCAATAACCGAATCGATGAAGCACACACACAAATTTGGAGCCACATATTGTTTTGGCGGTGCTCCCGAGTTCTACACCAGTATTGGCTTCGAAACCGTTTGCTATCGCGAGAAATGGTCAAAAGTATGGTAGAACGCTGGCACGGGTAATGTGACAGGATAAGCGTCCGAACAGTAGGCATAGCCGAGCAGTTCGGCTTTAATATCGGCGCCTCGCAGCCGCTGCCTGTACCGTCTATTTTTGTGCTTATACGCCATGGTGGATATGCCGTTACCCTCGTCTAGCAATTACATATTGTATAGTGAGATATTCTAGTATCACGGATAAGGGGAGCGATGTGATGGAAGCCAGCCCAAGAAAATCTATCAAACAGCAGGGAGTTTCCATTATTACCTGCACGAATCGCCAAGGTTATATAGGAAACATTATTAATAATTACATTAGACAGCGTCATCCACGGAAAGAACTCATCATTATTGTCAACAACGATAAAATACCGCTTGCACCCTATCAGCGCTTAGCGAAAAAGCATAAAAACATACAAGTTTTCCGCGTTCCGGGACATCAATCTCTCGGTGCTTGTTTAAACTATGCCGTCCGGAAAGCGAAAAACAGCTACATTGCCAAGTTCGATGACGACGATTATTACGCCCCCTATTATTTGACCGACAGCTTGCAGGCATTTAAAAGAACTAAAGCGGATATCATAGGAAAGCGCGCACATTATATGTATCTGCGTGGATCAAAGACTCTTATTCTTCGGTTTCCCCAAGATGAAAATCGGCCCGCAACCAAGCTTCCAGGCGCGACGCTCGTTATTAAGCGGGACGTATTAAACAAGGTGAGGTTTCCCAATCAAAGCGTTGGTGAGGATGATCTGTTTTGCGTAAGAAGCAAGAGGAAAGGATACAAGGTGTATTCTGCAGGAAGATTTAACTTTGTGGCCATCCGCAGGAAAAATTCATCCAACCATACCTGGATCATCAGCGACAAAGAACTGATCGCCCACCATAGAACAATCCCTAATGTTAAGAATTACAAGCGATTTGCACAAAGAAAGCCAAAGGGCGTTCTCTAATGGCGGGACCCGATATCTCCCGTACTCAGAATGCGGTTTCCATCATTACTTGCACCAAACGGCGGCAATGCATGGACACCCTTTTTCATAACTACAGCAGACAGAATTATCGGAATAAAGAGCTTATCGTCATATTAAATCATAACAACCTGAAGATGAACGAGTATATAAATGCGGCAAAATCATATAAGAACGTAAGGATTTACAGCTTGCCGGAGCATGTATCGCTTGGTCAATGCCTGAATTACGGAGTTAAAATATCTAAATACAGCCTAATAGCCAAATTCGATGATGACGATTATTATGCTCCAGGCTATTTAACAGATAGTGTGCGAATCTTGTTAAAGACAAACGCCGATATTGCAGGCAAACGAGCCCACTATATGTATTTGAATGGTAAAAAAACTCTTCTGCTTCGTTACTTTAATATGGCTAATAAGCATGTTCCCCTTGTTCAAGGAGCGACCCTGCTCGTAAAACGGCATGTGTTCAGCAAGGTTCATTTTCCCAATCGAAATCGGGGCGAATGTGTAAAGTTTTGTTCCGACAGCCGGGCAAAAGGCTTTAAGATTTATTCAGGAAGTCCACACAACTTCTACGCGATCCGCAGAAGGAACTCTATAGATCATACCTGGATCGTAAGCGATAAATCTCTCTTAACAAGAAATGTTAAAGTGCTGAAAGTGAAAAACATTAGAAAATTTGTATCCCGAGGCTAAGCTTCTTTAGCTATTAAAAAGGCCGCAAGCTCCTCCCAATTGTCTCGCCAAGAGTGTACAATGAGCGGATTTTTCCCGCCCAGATTTTCTCAAAGCGACCCAATTCGAGGAGCTCGCCTTGTTCTAACAGCCCTATAAATCAATCGGCCCTTCCCAATGCTGCGGTCCGGTCCACATCACATTTACATAACCCTGATTTCCACGACGAACAGGTCGATCTGGTTCATCGTCTGGCGTTCAGCTGCTAAAGCACTGTCCCCAAGTTTAGAACAAAAAAACCTCCAGATCACCCAAATCTGGAGGAAAAGAAAAGGTTATGAAGAAAATTACAAAGATTATACTAACATAGTAAATAAAAATAATCCGCGAAATTACCATTATTCTGGAAGTGTAAGTAATGGATAAGCAGGAAATAAGTAAATACCAAAAATTGTCGGTTTATATATTAGTATGTATGCTTTTTAACTTCCGCAATCAAATCCTTACAGTCATCCAAATCTTTACGAATCGTATGTTCTTCATTTACTTCTACTGTGATTAGTTTCTCTTCTTGTCCTGCATTGACCAAAATATTTCCATCATAATCGATTACTCTGCTGTCTCCTCTAAAGGTGATGGCCTCCTTATTAAGATACTCGGTGCTTATACTATTGGCTAAAATCAAATACGCTTTGTTTTCAATCGCCCGGATTCTCATGATATCCAGTGTTCTTTCCTGACAGGTTAATGCGGAATGACAAATGATTTGTGCCCCTTTTAGCATTAATTCTCTTGAGCTTTCCGGGAACCACCCTTCGAAACATATTACAACTCCTATCTTACAACCATTGATATCAAAGACATTCGAGTCCTCTCCACAAGAGAAAAATTCTAATTCATGATCTGTAAGATGTCTCTTCCTTTGCTTTCCAATATAACCTGATGGGCCTACTACGATTGCAGTAATATAAAGATGACTCTTTTCTTTTTCTACAATAGCTCCAACGAAATGACAATTTGAACTTTTAGCAATTCCACTAAGCCTGTTTGTTGTATATCCGTTAGGAATTTCTTCTGCGATTTCCATCAATTCGCTTGCTGAGTCAAAAAAATAACCTGTTGAGAATAGCTCAGGCATGACAACCAAATCAACCGAATCTACCGAATGATTGATTAGCTTCTCAATTGTGTTTAAGTTTTTTATCTTATCCTTTTTTTCTACATTCATTTGTAATGAACCAATGATCATATCATTAACCTCCCCCACAATCTTCTTCTCTTATCTGGATACCTGTGATTTGCATAAAATCCTCCAATCGCGATCAAGCTACCTGTTAGTGCTCCAATAAGCACTTTAAACTCCAGGAGGCGATAACGAATGGCAAAACCGGATAATCGGGCGGATAATGTCGAGCATTTACAGCAAAGTATTCAGAATACACAGAGAAATCTTCATGAAGCTGAGGACTATTTAAATGAATTTGCCTCGGAAATCAGCAGCGAGGAACGTAAGCAAATCGAAGACAAGAATGAGCGCCGTAAAGAAAGCATTAAAGGCTTCCGGGAAGAAGTGAAGGACGAAGCGGCGCATTCGAAAGAGTAGTTAAAAACAGCAGATCCGGCCAGAAATTCAAGCGAGGCCGGATCTGCTTTTTCGTGAGCCCATAACCCGGTACGGATAACTAGGTTACACGGTCCGCAATCACTACCCCGCACCCTATTCCCTCATATTCGCCTTCCACAGCTTACGGATATAGACCATTTGCCCAATATGATAGGCATTGTGGGTTGCTGCATTGCTGATGATCTCCCACCATTTAGCCGGCGCTGGAAATCCTGTCACCCCGGTTTCGAGGCTTTCATCGGTCAGCAGCTCCTGCCACCCTAAAAGCACCTTCAGTAGCTCTGCACTCAAGTCGCGAAATGTAGTGTTCTCCGGTATGACAAAGCTGTCGTTGTTATCTCCAACAGCGGGCACAGCGTCCATCCGGCGCTGCTGGTACCTGATCTGCCACGTTTCATTCCAATACAGCAGATGCTGGGTAAGCTCAGCGATACTGCTGCTGTTTGGGTCAGGCTTCCAAAAGGCTTCTTCCTCCATAATGTCCCGAGCCGTCTGCATGAACGGGATATACCAGCTCGGGTCATTAGCATTGGCTAATAATTGATTGCTAAGGACATCCTTCGCATGAACCATTTTCTCCCCTCCTCAGAGCCCCGGCTCGTACTCGCTTAATTTCCCTTCGTAGATCAAATGCAGCCGGTCGTTTTGCCGAAAATCGTCCGGTGTAACGAGCGCAGGCAGCTTATTCCATAGCTTTATACCGGACCGTTCCAGAATTTCCGCGACGAATTGCGAACAAAAGTAGGAGTTGCTGAATTCGACCGGTTCTTTTAGCGCGATGCCGATCACGCCCAGAATGTTATAGAGGTACTTTTGGCGGCTTCGGATAAAGATTTGCAGAACCCGCTTCATTTTCTCAACTTCCCGGCTTGTTACTTGAAGCTCGTAGATAACGCACGTCGTATTCGGATACTTGCTGAATGTGCCTGTCTTGAGATCCTCCTTCACAAATCCGCCATTCAGGGGGTTGCTCGGATGCTTTCTCCCGAAGCTGTACAGCTCCGAAAGCTCCCGGTTGAAGGAAATCGAGGCGTGATTGTAGGGTGCTTTCGTGTAGCCTTGAATGAGTTTCGTAAAAAGTGTTCCGGTATTCGTTAGCAGGATATAAACCGATTGATCAGCTGCCATTTACAAATTTTCCCCTTATCAAGTGTGAACGTTTCCTTCATAATAGCATAAGATCCCTTTACTGGAATCCTACCCTGCAATATAAGTTGGTGATTGGCAATGAACAGTTCGCTATTAACGATGGTCCTTATTTTTGCAGTCTTATCCGTCATCCATCTCCTGTATTATGTAATGGGCAGAATACAGCCGGACAAAGACTATTCGGGCCTTGGCTTTCGCATCAAAACCTGGTGGGGCATGTTTCTCATTTTTTGCTTCGCCACCTTTTTCAATCCGGTCGTTTCGCTCCTTTCCCTTATGGTGCTTGCCTTCTTCGCGCTCAAAGAATACTTTTCCATGATCAAGTCGAAAAAAGCCGACCGCAGGCTGTTTCTATGGGCGTATTTGTCGATTCCCGTGCAGTTCTATTGGATTTATATCGGGTGGTACGGGATGTTTATTGTCTTCATTCCTATCTATGTATTCTTGTTCCTGCCGCTCCCGAGATTGATCAACAAAGGAACGGTCGGATTTCTGCGAAGCGTCAGCCGGGCCCAGTGGGGACTCATGCTGATGGTCTTCGGACTTAGCCACCTGGCCTATTTCCAAATTGCTTCGCCGCAGTACGGAGCCGGTCTTGTGCTTTTTCTGGTGGTGCTGACGCAGCTTGGCGATGCTGTACACTATCTCGCATCCATCTATTTCGGCAAGCGGAAGGTGGTCCCGACCGCCAACCCGAATTTAACCTGGGAAGGCTTCGCATCCGCATTTCTCGTAACGACAGGGGCATCGTATCTGATCTACCCCTACCTGACGCCGTTTGACCTGACATTTGGTATCTTTTCCGGTATGCTGATTAGCTTGAGCGGTTTCTTCGGCAGCTTAACCGTTTCTGTACTGAAGCGGGATTTGCTAATCGGCGATGGCGATAAGTTCGATGCGTTGAAAAAGAGCTACTTAAGCCGGGTCGATAGCCTGACCTACACCACGCCGGTCTTTTTCCACGTGATCCGTTATTTTTTTGATTTTATGTAGGTGGATGCCATCGAAACTAGATGCTTTCGGAGGGAGGCTTAGGTAGACCCCTTCCTCCGAAGCCTTTTCCACGATTTTTGCGAAGTTTCCCATCCAAAAACTTGCCACTGTTTGTGATACTGTTTAGCGCGCTGTCTGTAACGGCGAGTTTATATTGCACCTTATTGGATGCCCTAAATACTGAAATTCAGACCATAAGCTATATCGCTGTTAACGGTAAATAGCAATACAACTAATCCATGTTTCTCTGCATAAAGTTTACTCCACGTGATTCTTTTCGCATTTGATAGAGCTCCCCTCGAGGCTGCATTGCCAAGACGTCCGTTTTTCTTTACCCCAAGCATGGGTCACCAGAGGCCCCCTCTTAAGAGAAGAGAATGGGAGAGAAAAAAAAGTCTATTTTTTCTTTAGCAGTAGGGAAAATAGTATCGTGAAGGAGTATGTAACTTTTTGTGGAATATTATCAAAATAACTTCTAAAATAAACTTACCCATATAGAGAACGGAAGTTAATTATGGCCCGTCAAATGAGTTTAACCTTACCCTATCTCATATCTAAAGGATACTTTCCTGCGGAACTCTACCATTCACTCCTAAACCTAAACCAAAGTTAAAGCCAAACATAAATCCAGGTAGGAATATAGATATTGATGATATACCCAATTGGCTATCAGCCGTTTTGGGAAGCGGTGGGTACTAATATTTCCCCTTACATAATTAAGTAAGCTTGATAAATGATCGAGCAAATACGCCGTTTCTAAAAAACCTTGCTCTACTTGTGGTACGGTTCTCCGCGCTGTCTGAAACGGCAAGTTTTAATTCTACCCGTTCTAAGATAAGACATGCCCGACACGCCCCCTGAATGAATGCAAACTCTCATTCTGTGGTTTATAATAGAATTTATCTGAATCTTTTTGCTTAATCACAATTAAAGTTGGATACACTAGAGGTATACAATTAATTTAATGGGGGGCTTGATATGTCAGATAATCGAAGTATTACAGAAATTGAATTTACCGATTTCACATTGTTTTCAGATATCACAATTCCCTTTGCTAGACATATTAATATAATTAGCGGAGAAACTAGTGTTGGTAAAACCAACATTATGAAGGCACTCTACAGCTATGGAAAAACGATAAACGAAGTTAATGATTTGCACGACCCGATCTCAGTTGAAAGAATTAGCGAAATGATCGCTTCAAAATTCCTTGGTGTCTTTCGACCAGATGATAGAAAGATTGGTAGACTGGTAAAAAGAAATAGGGGAAGAGGAACAGCTATATGCAAAATCTCCTTTGATAAAGATCATGATATAAAATTATCATTTACAAATTTAGCCGTCAAAAACATTAAACTTGAGGGTTACCAAACTACAGAGAATTGGCCCCGATTTGTCTACATACCAGCTAAAGAAATAATCTCATCTACTGAAAATTTCTCTGCTTTGTACGAAAAATATCATATTGCTTTTGAAGAAACCTATTACGATCTCAGCAAGCTCTTGTTGCTTCCCACGAGAAAAGGCCCTTTAAATTCCAACCAAAAAAATTAATTAAAACCTTGGAAAAGATAATTGATGGGAAAGTTACTCTAGAAAGCCAAAAATTCTACTTGAAAACTAAAGAATTAGGTAATATTGAAATGGGTCTTCTTGCTGAGGGATACCGCAAGCTTTCCACTCTATTGCAGCTTATTTCTAATGAAACATTAAGCGAAACCACTATTCTTTTTTGGGATGAGCCTGAGTCGAATATTAATCCCAAAATGATTCCTGCTCTTAAAGAAATGTTAGTAGCTCTTGCTAAAATGGGTGTTCAGATATTTATTACGACTCACAGCTATTTTCTTCAACAAGAACTTTCTCTTTATGCCCAATATAATACTAACGATGATCTTGATATTCGCTTTATTACCTTGTATCAGGAGGAAGGCAACATTAATTTTGAATCGCAAAAACTCATTTCAGATTTACTACACAATCCAATACAACAAGAATTTATGGATTTATATAATAGGGAGCAGGAACTATTCTATGACCATACTTAGCCTAGATGAGAGCAATCTTCGTTTTCAATTTAAAGAGGGCCTCTTGCCAATTAAATTCGATGAAACCAGTTTTTATACGAATCGATTTAATACTCTCCAAGGTTCCAAAGGTGTGGATTTTATAGTATTCGATAATGAAACTTTATATTTCATTGAAGTTAAAAACTTCAGCGGATATGAAATTGAAAACAAAAACTGTAGACATTAAAGTCATATTATTTCTAGAAGGTAGATTCCATAATGAAGCAGTCGTTTTTAGGACGATAACTGATGAAATGAAATATCGGATGAAATGGCTGACAACGAAAGTTATTGTAGAAAATATTCGATTAGCAAAAGATCATATTTATTCCATTCATAGATTATCGAACGATTAGCAGCCCTTCTTTAACAATTCATGAAACCCTCATAAACGAACGTCTCCTTGTTATTTCGCTGTTTTCTTACAGCAATCATTAAAACTTGCCGCTACTTATGATAAGGCTCTCCGCGCTGTCTGTAACGGCAAGTATTAACACTTTGTTTGAAAATTTGCTTTTCCTTCCAAGATTGCATGCAAGAATTTCTTCGACTTTTTCAATCGCTTCTGGATATCTTCAATTTCTTTGATTTTTTGTTCAACTATTTTTTTCTTTACCTCGTATGATAAATTAAGTTGTTGATTTACTAATAAACTTAACTCTTCTACAGAAAAGCCTACGGATAAAAGTGCCTTCACATCTTCTAGAAATTCAACAATCTCTTCAGAGTAAATGCGATAATTATTTACATCTCTTTTAACAAATGTGTCCGGAATCAGGTGTTTACGTTCATAGAATCTCAATGTTGATATTGGCAGACCCGTTAATTTTGAAACATCATTTATTTTCATCATATAGCCTCTCTTTATTTATTTGCTATAAACCTCGGTTTATAGTTCATAATACGACTATGATAACGAACGACATACACAATGTCAAAAAAATCTTACGTTATCAAAAGGAGAGATTCTATGTTTAACCATATTCTAAATAACGATTTCGCCGGTATAGTCAAGGGACGACGTTCTGTGCGTAATTATGATGAGAACATTAAAATATCGAAAGAAGAGATAAGCGAAATCATTTCGGAAGCCAGTCTGGCTCCGTCCTCTGCAAATATGCAGCCTTGGCGCGTAATTGTGGTTGATACTCCGGAAGGAAAAGAGAAACTAAGACCTCTTGTGCGTTTCAATACATTACAGAACGATACTTCCTCTGCCATGTTATTAATTTTTGGTGATATCCAAAGCTATTTATATGTTGAAGAAATTTACAATACAGCCGTGGAACAAGGAAAAATGCCAGCTGAAGTACGAGATAGTCAACTCGAAACCATTCTATCAATGTATCCAACTCTACCAAAAGAAATGAAAGTTGAAGTTGCAAAGGTCGATAGCAGCCTTTTTGCAATGCAGTTAATGTTAGTAGCTCGTGCACACGGGTATGATACGAATCCAATGGCAGGCTTTGAAGTTGACCAGGTTGCACGAGCATTTGATCTAGATGAAGAACGCTATGCTCCAGTAATGATTATTTCAATAGGAAAAGCCAAGGAAGAAGGGTATGAGTCAGTTCGATTAAGTTCTGACAAGATTACATTTTGGAGATAACCATTTATCCGTAATGTATTAATTATTAACAGGAAGCAATAGTTCAATAAAAACAGCGGCAGCCTAGGACTTTATTTTCTCGTCCATGGCTGCCGCATTTTCTTTCATTGGGATTATTCTAATACTTATCATCCAAGTCTATTGTTATAGCCCATGCCTGGTAAAGCGCCTTTCCAAACCTGCTGCGTGATTTTCCGAAAAAACATGCCCCTACTTATGATACGGTTCAGCATATCATCTGTAGGGCAAAATTTAAGGGCGCCCTATTGGACGCCTTCTGTTATTGAGAAACCTTCATTTCTCTCTATGCGTTTATGGTTCTGGACCAAGCCTTCACGGTGCAGCATGACATACAGCCCGGGCATTTCACTTTGTGTGCCGTTTGGCAGTGACTTCTGCTTTCATCGGCATCGCTCCCACCTTGACTTTGCCTGTCATCGAGTCACCGTCAAGAATCATGTCGAATCGGGAGTTCGTACGGATGGGCTGGGTGACCGTTTGAGACCATGTTAGCCGATTGCCGTCGAGCTGAAGATCGACAAGCGGTGTCTCCTCTCCGTTTGCCGGATTACGGCTAATGCCCTTCAGCATACCTCCGACAGTGGAGAATTCGATTACAGGATGCTGTTTCCCAATAGGCGTCTTGATGGTGAAGTCCCATGTACCTTCAACCGATAACGCGGTTTGGGGGACAGGACGCGATGCATATTCGATAGTGGACTCTGCGGCAAGCCCAGGGCCCGCTGTGGAATCCGATGTCTCGGCTGCGTTATCCAAGCCCGACTGAACGCTGCCGGCCTTTGGAACGATGACACTTGGTGCGGTCATTAACGGCAGGATCAGCCTGGTTGGATATTCGCCGCCCGTGTGGATTACATGCCGACCCGTGTTGCGAAGAGTCAGCGGTGCCGCTCCTGGGAAGGCAAACGGCGTAAGATTGGTGCCGGATATGATCAGGCGCAGAGTCTCGCCAGGATGGACAAGCATTGCCGTTGCAGAGAAGGTGATGACGAGTTCAACCACCTCGCCCTTTGACAGCCGCTGCTCGGAAGCATAGACGGGCTGCTTCCGGGGATCGGTCGTCATGCTGCGGCGCGAGGCGCGCATGCGCCCCCACGGACCGTCATAGAGGAAGCCTGCGCGGCCAAAACCTTCGGCGAGTTCCACGATGTCATCCCATTCCTTTTCATATTCAGGTTCGTCCTTGGGAATCAACACGCGCCCCAAAACCTCTCCGTTACTATCAAGCTTGACCAGTTTGACGAAGATATCAGCGTCATCGGAACCATCAGCCTCGATCCAAAGATGCGCCTGAACGTAACCTGTCAATTCGGTCGTCTTATCGAAGGTGATCTCAAAAGCAGTCTGTCCGCTTTCGGCATCATAGGCTGCTTGTGCAGCGGCAGGCGCATGTTCCGCCATCCTCCCGGTCGCACCGTCAAGATGGAACACATAGTCTTTCGTCCGGGCCGGTGGAAATTCGTTCTCCGCCCGGTCGAAGAGGTCGCGGTTGCCGAAATCGCACACGGTCAGGCGCACACGGGGGGTATCGCGCCAACCATTATCCTCCCCACGCAGAAAGTAGTCGAAGAAGCGGCGAAGGTCTTCCTGGTAAACGTTATTGTAGAAATCAGGCCACTCAAGGCCATTGTTGAGCCGGAGCCAGCGATCCTCCACAGTTAGGCGGTGCCAGCCTTCCATCGTTCCCTTGTGATGGAGCTTGCCTCCCCAGCTCTGTACAACATAAGTTGGTATATTGATCTTCTCGACTGCAGCACGCTTAGCCGCCCAGTACGAATTGAATTCAGGATACTTGTCAAGCATTGTCGCGACGTCCTCGATGCCACCCTCCGATGGGGCGTTCCCCAACAGCCAGTTGATGAATCCGGCGTAAGGAATTCCTCCATCAAAGAAACAGAAGCGGTAAGCGTCGGCCATCCCCTCCCAGGGAGCGATTGCGGCAAGATGCGGCGGACGCTCGGCTGCAACGAACCACTGGGCGATGCCAAGCCACGAAGTGCCTGCCATTCCTACCTTGCCATTGCACCAGCTTTGCACTGCAACCCACTCCACCAAATCGGCCCCGTCCTTGCCTTCCTGCGCGTTCCAAATCTGTGTCTTGCCATCAGAGCGATACGCGCCGCGTGCATCTGGACTTACAACGACGTAGCCTTGTGGGCACCACCAATTGGGGTCTATACCCTCAAACTTGTCCAATCCCGATATGAGACGCTGGGGAACTCCTGAGCGGAAGGGGAAATTGTCGAAAGTGATGAAACCGTCGCGCTTGCCGTACGGGCTCCAGCCAATAATCGCCGGAAGCGGCCCCGCGGCGTCGGCCGGGCGGTACACATCAGTATAGATTATCGTGCCATCGCGAAGCTGCACCGCCACGTCACGATCGAGTAGGAGATCGTGAGTAATCGCAGGTGCGCCTTCCTTCACGACCGTCCCCGCCTTGATGACAGTTCGGCCCGGCTGAAAACCAGGATAGTGCACATCCGGATTGGAGACATCGAGGCCTTCACGATAGATCACGGGAATGTTGATTTCGTCTTCTCTTTTCACAAATATTCTCCTTTACATGTTGGTTATTCTTTGGAAAATGCTCCGTACCGAAAAATTCGGACGGCGTTCTTAACAACGTCCTGATAATCATACTTCTTGCTTTTCGCAGGAATCATTTCTTGCAACATGACGAAAGACCAGAGGGAACCAATGAACAATCTGACGACAAGGACAGGGTCCATTCCGCTTGGCACATGAAGTTTTAGCAGTTTGCCCAACCTTTCTGCCGCTTCTTCGACTACCCCATGTAAAAACAGTTCTCCTATTTCCGGAAAATTCGGCGATTCTCCAATGATGACCCTAACAAGTTTTATCTTCTGCGGATCTTTGAATATGGATAAGAACGTCATTCCGATTCCTGTCAACACGTCTTCGATCGTTGCCTGTTCAGTCCCATTTTCAGTCCGGTTAAAAATCGTCTGCATTTGGGCAGATTCCTTAATCATGGAGATAAAGAGCTTGTCCTTACTCTCAAAATATTGATATATCGAGCCTTTTGACATGCCTATTTCTCTTGCAATGTCCTCCATATTAGTGCGGGTGTAGCCCTTTGTTCCAAACACATCAAGAGCAGCCTCCATAATTTGCTTTCTCCGCCTATCTTGAGAATAAGAAACATCTTTCAAGTCCAATCTACCCATATCCGTAAGAATTTCATCCTTGCTTTTGTAATAACGATAAATCGTTCCCACAGCCACTTCCGCGCTTTTTGCAATGTCCTTTACGCTGGTATCCTTGTATCCCTTCCGGGTTATCAGTTCCTCAGCGGCGTTTTTAATTTTTTCTTTTGTATTATCGCTCATTGAATCACTCCTTGTGGCGTTTGATAATGAATTAATACCATCCAGTCATTATGTATTCATTATATCCCGATTTTTTCACCTGTCAATAGATCTGTTCTCTTCCTTCCTGTCGCGGTTAAATACATTTATCTCATGCCAATAACTACTTTAGGGTCAGTATGCCAACTACTAAAGTAAGATAACTCATGGTAAATTAAGTACATGAAGAGACTATACGAAACACGTGATGATCAATGGGATTAAATCAAAGACTTGTTGCGCGCCGGACCGCAAACCCCAGGGAGGGCGACCTCCTAAAGACCATTGTATTATGTTGAACGCCATGCTTTGGGTGGCTCGCACCGGGGCCCCTTGGCGGGATTTGCCGGAATATTACGGCTCGTGGTCCTCGGCCTAAAGCCGTTTCCGCCGTTGGCAATAAGCGTGAATCTGGGATCATAGGAGCCGGGGTAAAAGGGGGCAGCATTTTCAGGCCATCGGAAACGCAGGCATCCTAGCTACAGGAGGGCTTGACCCCTCCCGTGACCGGACTTTCACCGGCTAGAAGGGTGCGTGCTTCTGGGCACGCTAATGAAAAAAGCTCAAGCTACCTATTAGCTTAAGCTCCCCTTTGCCTCAAAATAATGCCTTTTCTCTATTTTAAGCACCTACCGCTTGCAAACTAAGCATAGTGGCATCGACTTTCAACTCAATTCTTTGCTTTACCACTATTTGTGATACGGTTCACCGCGTTGAATCTTAAACGCGCGGTACGTACGGAGACAGCCGTTCAAATACTTCTGGAAGGGTGTATCCAATTCTTTCAGTTCTGAAGCCGAAATTGATAACGCGATATCGAGAGAGTAATCTTTTCAGCTCTTTCGTTACCAAGTTAGGCTTAACATAAAAAACGGGTTGGAGCGACAATGTCTCCAACCCGTTTTTCATTTCATTCGATATCATGGTTTACTTCGCTTGAACGTTGATAGTCGATTAATCGATTTTTACTTTGTGGCTTTCGTTTGCAGGGATTTTAACATACAGAACTTTCGCTGACGCATCGAAGTAATAGCCGCTTGCTTGTTGGTTCAGTTCGTCAAGGCTGCTTGCTTTGCCGTATTTGTTCTCAGCCGCCTGCACTTTGTTCGGCTCTTTGGCATCATGCAGCTTTAGCGTATAGGACTGGATGTCGGATTCATAGCTTTCCGTCTTTTTGTCCTGCTCGAATTCGATGTGATTTCCTTTCTGCTCTACACGGAAGTCGGTAACATTGAATTCGCCTCTCGTGTAATCCTCTGTATTTGCATCGTCTTCATAGAAGCTGTAGGAAGCCTGGCCTGCAAGGTAAGTGTCTAGAATCAGATTTGTCAGCTTTTTCTCGCCGGTGTACTGCTGAACTTCGCGGCGAGGAATGATCGAGTCCTGTTTCACATAGATAGGAAGCGTGCCGAGATCGGCTTGTTTCGTGATGGTTTGGCCGCCCTCAAACTCTTCACCTGTCCAGTAATCGACCCATTTCACGCCAGCCGGCAAGTACACACTGCGGGACGTTGCTCCTTGATTCACTACAGGTGCGATCATTAGCGAATCGCCGAACATGTACTGATTGTCGTTGTTATAGGTATTTGAATCATACTGAAAATGATAGACGAGCGGCTGCTGTACAGGCTGACCGCTTTCCTGCGCACGCTTGAACTGGTTGTACAGGTAAGGCAGTAATTCGTAGCGCAAGGAAATATATTTCCGGCTGATGTCCTCTACTTCCTTACCGAATGCCCACGGCTCCTGCTCCTTATCCCAACTGTAATGGTCCCTGGAGAAAGGCACAAAGGCGCCGACTTCGATCCATCGGGCAAACAGTTCGGGCGTCGGCACGTCCTGCGAAGTCGGTTTGGCAAAGCCGCCGATGTCGTTGCCGACAAATGCTGCGCCTGATAATCCGAGATTCGAATTCATCGGGATTGTCATGCGGAGATGATCCCAGTTGCTCGTATTATCGCCGGTCCAGATGGCGGCGTAACGCTGGGTTCCCGCATACGCAGCACGAGTAAGCACGAACGGGCGAATGTTCGGCTTGTTCACTTTGAATCCTTCGTACGTCGCTTCATTTTCCAGATGGGCAAAGATATTATGAATCTCTTTGTTCTGTTTCTTACTTCCGTCGTCCGCCTCATAAACGGTATCGAGCGGCATGGACCAGCCCGGACCGCCAAACACGGCCGGTTCGTTCATGTCATTCCAAATGCCGGATACGCCTTTGTCAAACAGCGCTTTGTGTTTTTTCGCCCACCAGTCGCGGACATCGGTCTTCAGGAAGTTCGGGAAAACAGAGTTACCCGGCCATACATAACCGACATAGGGGCTGCCGTCGGCATTTTTAACCCAGAAGTTGTTCTTGGTTCCTTCCTGATAGGTATCGAAGCTTTCGTCAACTTTGACACCCGGATCGTTGATCGTAACATATCTGAAATTCAGGTTATCCATATCTGCCTTCAGCTTGTCCGGATCGGGATACTTCGGCCCCCAGGTAAATACACGGTAGTCATTCATATAATCGATGTCCGCGTACATCGCATCGGCGGGGATTTGCTTGTCGCGGAATGTTTTGGCCACCCTGACCAGATCATCCTGCCAATACCCCCATTTGCTTTGCTGGAAACCGAGAGACCATTCCGGCGGCAAATTGATCTTGCCGGTCAAATCGGTATACCGGTCAACGACGTCTTTAATTTCCGGACCATTGATAAAATAATAGGTCAGTTTTCCGCCATCGGCGTAGTAATAATAGTAATCGTCGCTTTCCTTAGCCATGTTGAAATGGGAACGGTACGTATTATCGAAGAAGAGACCGTAGGCCTTTTGATCCTTCAAACCGATAAAAAACGGAATGGTGGCATACACATATTTCGTGTCTTTCGTATAGGAGTATGCGTCCGTGTTCCACATACCGATATCATAGCCGCGTTTGTTCAAACCGCCGGTTTGCTCGCCGAAACCGTAAAAGTTCTCGGTCTTGTCCGTTTTTTTGAACACGTATGGCTTTCCGTCTTCATAACCGGAACCTTTAATGTCGTCTTCATTAATAACATTCCCGCTTTTATCCAGATATTTGATTCCAAACGGGCTTTTATTGATGTCTACCGTTAAGCTGTCGGTAGTGATGACGATTCTCTTGTCGTCTTCCTTCACTTTGAATTTGGGAGCTCCCCAATCCGTCTTAGCAATCCCAGGAGAGACAAACTCTTCCTCACCTTTGTTTAAGATCGACACCTTGGCCATATCGGAAGTGAGCAAACGGATATAAGCTTCCTCAACGCCCAAATCAAGCTTTACGCCATTGTCGAGCTGCCGGAAGCTTTGCACGGCCATCGGCTGCTGCAGTTTGTTTTTATCCAAAGGTGTATCGGGAGCCGGCTGCTGTACTTCCGCATAGGCGGTTTGGGGAGAATAAAGCTGGGAAAGAGCATTGCCTGAGAGAAGGACTGCACCTGCTAAAATTAATGGCACCCATTTCTTTTTCGGCTTCATTTGGTTTCTCTCCTTCATAATGACATTGTAAACACGGGTTGGAGACAAGAGTCTCCAACCCGGTAATTGATAGTTGCAATTCCAGCAGCGATATTATTTGCTTCCATCTATATCGTCTTGAGTTTGAATCTTCACTTTCTGTTTCTCGTCTACCGGGATTTTGACATACAGCACATGTTCATTCGCATCGAAGTAGTAAGCTCTTTCCTGCCCATTCAATTCTTCGATGCTGCCTGCTTCGGCATACTTGTTGTTAGCGGCTTGTACTTTCTTCGGTTCTACAGCGTCATGAAGCTTCAGCGTGTAGGACTGAATGTCGGAAGTGTAGTTCTGAACTTTTTTGTCCTGATCGAATTCGACGTGGTTTCCTTTGTTTTCCACATGGAAGTCGGTTACGTTGAATTCGCCTCTCGTGTAATCCTCTGTAGTCGCATCATCCTGATAGTAGCTGTAGGAAGCCTTGCCGTTAAGATAGGTGTCGAGAGTTAGATTCGTCAGCTTTTTCTCGCCGGCATACTGCTGGACTTCGCGGCGCGGAATGATCGAGTCTTGCTTCACGTAAAGCGGAAGCGTGCCAAGATCGGCTTGTTTTGTGATCGTTTGTCCGCCCTCAAACTCTTCGCCGGTCCAGTAGTCGATCCATTTTACCCCGGCTGGCAAATACACGCTGCGGGACGTTGCGCCCTTCTCCACAACCGGTGCAATCATCAGAGAATCGCCGAACATGAATTGATCTTCGTTGTTATAGGTATTCGGGTCATCCTGGAACTGGAACACGAGCGGCTGCTGAATCAGGTTTCCGGTTTCATGCGCTTGTTTGAACGCGTTCTGCAGGTAAGGCATCAGTTCGTAACGCATGGAAATGTACTTGCGGCTGATATCCTCAACTTCCTTGCCGAATTGCCACGGTTCTTGTCTATTAATGTTCTGTTTAACCGACGGGCTGTCACCGTCATTATTGTAGTGGTCCCGAGAGAACGGAAGGAAGGCGCCAAGCTCAACCCAGCGTGCGAACAGTTCCGGCGTGCAGATTTCGCCCAATTGTTTATTTTTGGTGAATCCGCCGATGTCATTGCCCACAAACGGGTGACCGGCCAATCCGACATTGGAATTCATAGGAATCGACATTCTGAGATGTTCCCAAGTGCTGTGGTTATCACCGGTCCAGGTTGCAGCGTAACGCTGAGTTCCCGTGTATCCGGCACGCGTCAACACGAACGGACGGACGTTCGGTTTGAGTTTTTTGAATGCGTTGTAAGACGCTTCTTCCTCCAAATGCGCATAAATGTTATGGACCTCTTCATGAGCATGTTTGACTCCGTTATCATCCTCATGCACAGCATCCAGCGGCAGCGTCCAGTGGTCTTTAGCTATAAAACTGACCGGTTCGTTCACGTCGTTCCAAATACCGTCTATGCCTGTGTCAAAGAACGGCTTGTACTGCATCGACCACCAATCACGGGTTTCCTTTTTCAGGAAATTGGGATAAACGGAAGAAGGCGGTGCCGAAGGGTTCCAAGGCCAAAGCTTGCCAAGGAAGTTGGTGCCATCGGGGTTTTTCACCCAGAGATCCTTCGCGGTCCCTTCATCATAAACACTGTAGCCTGGCAAGGCCCTGATCGCGGGATCGAAGATATTCACTTGATGGAAACCCTGCTCTTCCATACGTTTGCCCAGCCCTGCAGGATCGGGAACTTTTTTCCCCCACGTAAAGGCTTTATAGTCGTCCATATATTCGATATCAAAAAACAATCCGTCCGCCGGAATTTTCTTTTCGCGATACCCTGCGGCTACTTCTTCCATGTCGTTTTGGGAATACGCCCAGCTGGATTGATGGAAGCCCAAAGACCATTCAGGCGGCAGGGGGATTTTACCGGTCAAATCGGTATAACGGTCTACGACATCTTTGATCTGCGGCCCATTGAAGAAATAGTAGGTCAGTTTGCCGCCGTCGGCATAGAAGTAATAGTAATCATCGCTTTCCTTGGCGAAGTTGTAGTAAGTGCGGTACGTATTGTCGAATAAAATGCCGTACGCCTTTTTATCTTTCAAGCCGATAAAGAATGGAACCGATTGGTAAATATATTTCGACTCATACGGGAACGGGTCCTGATGCCATATGCCTTCTTCCTTGCCGCGTTTGTTCAGACCGTCGGTTTTCTCGCCTAATCCGTAGAAATTCTCGTTGTTATCGGTCTTTTTGAACACGTAAGGCTTCCCGTTTTCGTAACCTATCCCTTGATCCCCGTCCTCGTTAATGACGTTTCCGTCTTTATCCATATATTTGATTCCAAACGGGCTTTTCTTGATGTCTACGGTTAAGCTGTCGGTAGTAATGACGATTCTCTTGTCGTCTTCCTTCACTTTGAATTTAGGAGCGGACCAATCCGTCTTAGCGATCCCCACAGAGGTATATTCCTTGTCTCCTTTGTTCAAGAGCGACACTTTGGCCATATCGGATGTAAGCATCCGTATGTAAGCCTCCTGTGCGCCTAAATTAAGCTTTACGCCATTGTCCAACTGCTCGAAGCTTTGCACCGTCATAGGTTGTTGCAGATGGCTTTTATCAAGCGGCCTGTCATCGGTCGGTCTAAATGCTTCTACCGGGAAAACCAAATCGTCCGCAAATACAGGTTGAGCGAGATAGAACTGTGAAACGGCATTGCCTGAAAGTAGAACAGCAGTTGCTAATAGTGCGGTTACCGCTTTTTTCGTTCTTTTTCGTTTCATTAGGTTTCTCTCCTTGTTAATGAATTGGTCATGCTTTGCCCTTTCTTAAGCTCTCCCCCTCTCCGCTAAAGGCTAATCCTCTTCCGGATTTCATGTTTCATGTTAGGTTAACGAGCGGATTTCGAGCAATAGCGACAAGGACTCAAATCGTCAACGCATGTTACAGGAGCGGCGGGACGTATCTAAATTGATATTGTCCTCTATATGGACATCACAAATCATCCGGTAAAAGGGCCAACATGAACGCGAAATCAAGGCTTTTAACCTCCATGCGAACAAGTGAAGCTGCATCAATATAAATATAGGTCTTGGATAAGGGAATCCAACTTCATGCTTGAAATGGTGTTATTTTACAAATAAAAAAGGCTTAAGAATTTGTTAATTCTCAGCCCGTTTCAACTTATTTTTCTGAATATCTGTTCCACGATTTTTGGAATTCCTGCAGAAGTTCATCCCTGTTCATTTGTTTATTGATATAAGCTTGCATGGCAGGCCCAAACTCATCGCTCACTCCGGCAGGGTATTTGAACCAGTTCCATGATAATGTTTTGCCTTCCTTTACGTATTTGATAATATCAGCGGCAAGCGGACCCGAATTTTTGATCTCTATATTGGAAAAGGCGGGAACAAACTTGAATTGCTCGGTCATAAATCTTTGACCTTGTTCCGAAGAAACCATCCAGTTTAAGAACTTTTTAGCCTCCGCTTTCTTCACAGCGGTTGTTTTTTTGTTTACGACCCAATTGTTGGGAATGCCGATCGCGAGTGCATCGTTTTTCGCCGCATCGTCGCTAATCGGCATTGGGAAAAATCCTATATTCATGTTCGGTGAGATTTTGTCCAACATCGGCTGTACCCAGTTTCCTTGCAGGATCATCGCAGTTTTACCCTTTGCAAATCCGGTGACTGCCGCATTGTAATCTATGGTCAGCGAATTCTTGCTGCCATATTGTACGGTTAGATCAAGCAGTCGGAGCATTCCTATAAATGGTTCGTTTCCTTTAAACTTTTGCGTTCCGTCCGTCAATCCCTTAATAAAAGCATCTGGGTTGTCCTGATGCGCAAATGCGATGTTTAACATGAATACGCCAAGGAGCCATTTTTCCGCGTACCCGATCGAGAAAGGAGTAATATTCATGGCCTTAAGCTTTTCCGACATATCCTTTAATTCGCTCAGTGTTCTCGGTGCTTCCTTAATACCCGCTTTCGCTAACAATTCTTTATTGTAAATAAAGCCGTAGCCCTCCACATTCATCGGCATGCCGTAGATCTTACCGTCCATTTCCATCGGTTCTAATGCGTGTTTATACGCATGTCGGACCCAAGGCTGATCGGACAAATCCTCCAGGTAATCTTTCCACAGTCTGGCTTCCTCATATCCGCCGTTTGTATAAATATCCGGACCTTTCCCGGCAGCAAATTGGGTCATCAGCATTGCACGGTCATCAGCGCCCCCGCCAACCGTCCGAATGTGAATATCCACTTCAGGGTGTTCCCTCTCGTATTCTTTGACCAGCCGCTCAAACTGGGAGGCAATCTCCACCTTGGGATTGAATACGCTCAGAACGATCTTGTGAACTTTTTGTTGACCGGTTTGCCCTTCCTCATTCCTTTCCCCGCACGCTGCAAGCGATACTACCATCACCGCTATCAACATTATTTTCGTAACTTTGTTCACCAATTTCCCCTCCCTTCTTTTTATTTTGTTTTCCGTAAAGGCTGCGATATTGGGCCGGGGTCATGCCTACTTCTTTCTTAAATAATTTTGAAAAATACTTTTCATTCTGATACCCGAGGTTCACCGCAATCGAGTACATTCTTTCTTCCGTTTGACTAAGCCATCGTCTGGCTTGTTCAATTCTTAATTGGATTAAATAATTGGAAAGGTTGATCCCTTGCTCTTGTTTAAACCGGCGGCAAATATGCTCCCGGCTTAGAAAGAAACGATTGGCCAATTTATCCAAAGAAAGCTCCTCCGTGTAATGCTCCTCCAAATAGGTGACGATGTCATTCATTCGCCGCGCGTCATCCAAATCGCTTAGCCGATGAATGGTCCTGAAATTCTGCAGCTCCATCGCTTTTTTGGCCGATTGATACGCATTCGGAAGATCGTTTAAGGACGTTAGCGGATCGCCGCCGGCCAATCGTACGGGAATATCAAAATGGTTGGAAATCCACTGCTCTACCGGGAACTTGCTGCCTCGCGGACTGATCAACAGACCGGTGCAATCCTCATTTTGCAGAACAAACGCATTGCCCCACTCCTGTGCCGTCATCTCCTCGGCGAGCCGATTGATGTAAGTTTCGGCAGGGTGAGCATGGTAAAAATAGACTAGGGTCAGATCATAGGCATCCGCCTTCGGAAGGTACCCCGCCAGATCCTCCCTATTCCAAGGCGCTCCTTCACAAGCTGCCGTAATTAACCGGTTACTGTGCAGCCTTTCGGCTTCTCGGGCAACGACAGAGTCGCTTCGCCGTTCGGCTTCCTCACGGTTCCAGGCCAATATGGCGCCCTCCAAGACCGTATTTAAGGCATCTGCTTCAACAGGCTTCAATAAATAATCAAAGCTGGAGCATTGTATGGCTTTGCGCATATAAGAGTAGTCATCATATCCCGAGACAATAATCACTTTTCCCGGGTAATCTTGCTGGTTTAACCACTCCAAAAGCTGGATACCGGTAACTTTGGGCATTTTGATGTCGGCAAATATGATTTCGGGCCGCTCCCTTTCGATAATGGTTTGGGCCTCTTCCCCATTGCCGGCTTCCCATATTTCCGTCACGCCCAGTTGATCCCATTGTCCCAAATACCGGATCACATCGCGCACATTGAATTCATCATCCACAATAAGAGCTTTCATGATTATCGTCCTCCTTTGATTGGGTTGGAATCGTAATAAGGACGGTAAATCCTCCGCTGGGATTCGAATCCACCTCCAGGCCTCCGCGAGAACCGTAGTTCAAGATTAACCGATCATGTATATTTTTCAGACCGATCCGGTTATCGGGTGATGCTGCATCATGACCTACTGCGTTTAATTTCCTTCTCAGTTCATTCAACTCTTCGAGTGACAAGCCGGGGCCATCATTCGCCACAACCAGTTTCACATCTCCGTCATCAAGCCATCCCCGAATGCTGAGATGCGAACCGTAATGCCCTTCCTCAAAACAATGCTTGAAGAAGTTCTCAACGAGCGGCTGTAAAATCATGACCGGGACCGACATATCCATTATGGACTCTTCTATAGAGATGGAGTGGCGTAATTCCACCCGAAAACGTTCTTTTTGCAGATCCAAGTATGCTTTCACGTAATCCACTTCACTGCGTATCGAAGCCCAATTATCCATTCGGATCGTATACCGCATCATTTTCGACAAGGAAGTCACCAATTGATAAATTTGCGGAGTTTGAGAACGAAGGGCAACCGCACCGATGGATTGTAAAGCATTATGCAGAAAATGCGGGTTGATTTGCGATTGAATCGCCCGGTATTGGTTCGTTTTGTTCTCGAGTTCGAGCCGATATTCCCTATCAATATACAAATTGATTCGTTCCATCATTTCCTTAATGTGCCTCTCCAAATGACCGATTTCGTCACGGCCGTTATCATTAAACCATATATTCGTATGCCCTCCTTCAATCTTTCGGACTTTCTTACTTAATAATTGAATAGGTCGAGTGATCTTATTTGAAATAAAATGGACCATAATAAGCCCCAAAAAAACGACACCTACACCAAAAAAGGCGCTGATATACGCCGTTTGCCTCACATCGCGGTATAAGTTGCCGCTCGAAGTCACCTTGATCAAATGCCAATCCCCAAATTCACCCGGAAGCGGTTTGGACATCGTAATATCGCCTGATCTTCCACTCGTGAGAGACAATCCGGAACCAGGTCTCCACTTTTTACCTATCATCGTTTGATCGGTTGAATAGACGACAGCTCCATTCCCATCCGTAAGGATAACCAACTCACCTTCCTTCAGAAAACGGTTGGAAATGGTAGAAAGGCGGCTTAGGTCGATATCCATAGTGACAACACCTAAAAATTCGTTGGAGAGTATATTCTTGATTTTATGATGAATCGTCATCACCAGCGTCCGATCCGACATTGGCATCACGGCAGCTCCATTATAATTCCGGATCAAATGCGGCGGTTCAATCAAAAAATTGGAGCCGGATTGAATCAACTTCTGAATGGGAGGACTTTCTGATAGATCAGGCCGCTTCATACGGGCGCTCACCTTGGCATCGTAAACGGTAAAAGAATCCCCGTCTTTCACCATAAAAAACCGAACTTGATGAATTTCTCTGCGCATCAGATAAAAGGCTTGAAACCATTTATCAACTTCAAGCTGATTCGAGTAAATTTCTTTATCAAAGCCTCTTTCGAATATCCGGAATAAACCGGGATTAAGGTATAAAATATACGGCAAATTGACCATATCCTGAAAGTATTGCCCGAGCTCTTCACTGCCCTTTTGAAGCTGTACCTCGCTGATCCGATATTCGTGCTGCTCTACCTTTTGTTTAGTATGAAAATAGATGACCAGTACCGAAATGAAATAGGGCACGATAATAAATACGAGAAGCATGACCAATAAGCGGTTACGAATGCTGCTTTTCATGAGATGGATGTTCCTTTCCGTGGTTTCCGTCACGGTCTATTATAAAACAAGAGATACAAGGCAATGGGTGGATATAATTGGAAAATTACTGAATTGACTTGCAAGCGGGGTCTGTTACGGATGAACGGCAGTGCGTTTTATTTTTCAAAATAAAAAACCGCACCCTAAGGAACGGTTCAGACATTATAAGGAGTACCCACCCGAGCTGGCCAAAACGTTACTTCGACTCATATTTGGCCGTTTGCAGTCCGACCGGCTGCGGCTTCTTTTTCCCCTGATACACTTCCTGCACGATATACAGCGGACGTCCCTTGGACTCATCGTAGATGCGGCCGACGTATTCGCCCATGATTCCGAGCATCAGCAGCACGAAGCCGTTGAAGGTAAGCGTAATCCCGATGACGGAAGCCCAGCCCTTAACCGCCGAATCCGTAAAAATCGCGAGATACAGCACGTACAGCAGATACAGAAAGCCCGACGCCAACAGCAGCGCACCATATGTAAGCTAGTCCATAGTATTAATGAGGTTATTCTAAATAATGATACTGGAGCGGCATAACTTTGTAATGTTATAACCATATAAGTTTAACTGTTCATTTTGATATACAAACAGATATCGCCGATATTTCAGTCCGATGTCTGTTTAATTTTTATAACACAGTACTACACGTCAATTTATACGGTATCGTTAATTCAAACTTTTCCTTTACCATCACTTGTGATACAGTTCACCGTAACATCTGTAGAGCGAAATTTAAAGGGCACCCCAACGGATGCTTGGAGAAATTGTTTAGCCTCAATCATAATAATTAGGCAGTTTAATAGTTATAATTGTTGTACATAATAAGTGTAATTGAGTATACTAAAATCAGGACGAAAGCATTGATTTAATTGGATTTATACGTGTAAAAGGCGGTGTAATAATTGACGTATTTATTTAATTATGAGCATTTTGATACTGTGGAGAATAGATTGGTTTTCCATCCAAACTTGAATCTATTTGATTATGAGATAAATCAACTCATTCTTGAGGCAGAGAGAAATATTGGGGCACTAGCTCGACTTGGCTTAAAAAGTCACCCCTTAAAACCTACTATTTTACGTAACTCACTGGTTAGAACAGCACATTTCACCACCAAAATTGAACAGAATAAACTCGAGTTTAAAGAGGTAGAGAAATTATATCAAGATTACAAAAGAAACCCACTAACTATAAAACAAAAAGCGCAAATAGAAGTAAAAAATGTCTTTGAGACCTATGGGTTTATTTATAGTTTAGATCCAAACAAGGATTTTTCAGATATGGATGAACCTGTACTCAAGAAAATACAATATACTTTAATGAATGGCTTGACTAGCTATCCAGAAGGTTATAGGAATATACCAGTAGCTCTTCAAGATGGTGATGGGCATGTCAGTTACCAACCACCAGCATTTAACGAGGTTCCTAGCCTCATGCGAGCGTATTTCTCTTGGCTTTACACTAGTGTAACCGGATATATGAATCCATATGAGACAACAATCGTTAATCCTGAAAAAAAAGTGCACCCTCTGATCATTTCCGGGATCACTCATCATTTCATAGGTTATATCCATCCATTTCCTGATGGCAACGGAAGAACAGCTCGAGCATTTTCTACGTTAGTGGGCTTAATACACAACGACCTTGCCACGATTAAGGATGCATTTAGTGTAGAGGAATTCTTTGATAAAAGAATCGAGGATTATTATGATACGCTTATGGCCGCAACCAAAGGTAATCTAAAACCATTCATTGTTTTCTATCTTGAGTGTGTCAACGCATCGCTTACCAAAGTTCTCAAGGAATTGCAGCGTTACGATAGAATAAAACATATTCGTGAACTACTGGGTAGAGGGCATTCAAAAACAATGTTCGAACTAATCAGCAGAATGAACGATGGAGAGATATTTCACAGACAATTGTTTGATGATACCCTAGATGCTTCTTCCTCGAGTATTGCCAAAAATATTGCAAAACTTAAAGATTTAGGCGTTATAAAGTCGGGAGACAATCGCGGGGAATACATCGTCTGTATTGTGGATTAGCGTATCGCAAATAGTTGTACGGAATGGTTTAAGGATAGCGGCTTTTTAAGCTTCAGCAAAAAAGGGACGGTCCCTTCGGTCATCTTTCATGACTTATGGGACCGTCCCTTCGCTACATAATCAACTGTTGTTGGCTAGACGGTTTTCAGGGGCTCTTTCCCTTTTCTTTCGAGTACCCGGACAAGAACCCAGACCGCAAGGCTAGCGATGACCGCTACGATTGCCGATCCGCCTGCGTGCAGCAGCAGTATAGGAACCCAGAGCAGCCCAAGTGAACGATGCACCGTACGCATCCACTTGTTACGAACCTTATTAATGAAGAAGCCGTACCCGGCGATTGCGAGCAAAATGGCGAATCCCGCAAGACCGGTGTAAATTTTGTTCTCTTCCGGTTTGGCAAACAAAAAATAGATGCCATGAATTGCAATAACGGCCAAGGTCGCCCAGCCAAGCAGCTTGTGCACGGAACGCAGAAACTTCCCGGTTCTCCGTACCAGCATCGACGGCGATTTCAGCTTCCTTTTGAACCAGAACCAGGAAAAGCTGCAAGCTCCGAGGAACACGGAAATGGTGCCGAGCGTCTTAAAGATTTCCCCGCCGCCCTCAGGTCCTTCTCCTCCGAGAGGACGCATTACCCCAGCGCCGTCTGCCGGCCTTCCGCTTCCCTGGAAAGGAGACACATAAAAATAATAAGCGACTAGCAGTACGGCGGCTACAGCTGCCAAGATTGCCGGAATCCAGATGGTCTTTTTCGTTTTCATGGGATGCACCTCGATTAAATGGAGTTGCACTCATTGTACTTGGAAAAGATGAACAAACTATTAAAATTTAATAAAAAATTAAAATCACTCACCCAGGTTTGACCGTATCATTTAGACTCATAGCGGGCCGTTGTCATTCTGAGCGGTGGCTGCTGTTTTTTCCCCTGATACACTTCCTGCACGATATACAGCGGACGTCCCTTGGATTCATCGTAGATCCGCCCGATATATTCGCCCATAATTCCGAGCATCAGCAGCACGAAGCCGTTGAAGGTAAGGGTAATCCCGATGACGGAAGCCCAGCCCTTAACCACCGAATCCGTAAAAATCGCGAGATACAGCACGTACAGCAGATACAGAAAGCCCGACGCCGACAACAGCGCACCAAGGTAACCGGCCAGCTTCAGCGGCTTATACGAAAAAGAGGTGATGCCGTCCAGCGACAGCTTAACCATCCGCTTCAGCGGATATTTTGTTTCTCCCGCGAGCCGTTCGTCCCGTTCGTATTCGATCGCCTTTTGGCGAAAGCCCACCCAGCTGACTAGTCCGCGAACAAAACGGTTTTTCTCCGGCAGGCGCTTCAGCTCGTCGCATACCTTCCGGTCGATCAGGCGAAAATCCCCCGTATCTACCGGAATATTAATATCGGTTGAATACGCCAGCACCCGGTAAAACAGGCTTGCCGTCCATTTTTTGAACAGGGATTCGCCGTTTCGCTTCACGCGTTTGGCATACACGACCTCATAGCCGCTCTTCCACTCCTCGATCATCTGCAAAATCAGCTCCGGCGGGTCCTGCAAATCAGCGTCGATAATGATAATGGCATCGCCCTGGGCGTAGTCCATGCCTGCAGTTATCGCTACCTGATGCCCGAAGTTGCGGGAAAGGTCGATGAGCTTCACGCTCTCGTCCCAGCAGCTGTACTCCTCGACCATTTGAGCGCAGCTATCTGCGCTGCCGTCATTGACGAAAATCAGCTCATATGTCTCTCCCGTCGTTCCCATCACTTTTTTGATACGCCGGTAGGTCTCCTCAATAACCTCTTCCTCGTTGTACATCGGTATAATCACGGAATAGCGCACGTTCGAATCCATGAGCAGCTCCTCCTCATTAAAAATAGGGTGGCAGGCGCGCCGGTTATAGGCTATCAGTACGCCCGCTTGTTATAACCAAAGGCTCTTACGGTTAGTTCAACGTAACCTCGTACAATGTGCCTCCTGCACCGCCGCTTGCGCCCTGCCATTCCGAGGACGGAATTTCCGTGCCATGCTCAGTGATCCATGTCGTCAATTCCGAATTCCCCTCGCGTCCACCGCCCATGCCGCCGCCGGAAATATAGAAGTATTTAACCTTGCCGCTCTGGACCAGCGCCTGAAGGGTATCCTCCGTGTACACCACATCTGAACCGGAGAAGCCGTTAAGGATGACGACCTTATTGCCTTCGATGATATAAGGCCCGCCTGTGTTGTAATTCATAGTGGCGAATAAGTATTCCTGCCCCGTATTATGCTCTTTCAGATAAGCGACCAGCGATTCGTTAACATTCTCGCTCACGTTGCCGCCGAAACCGAATTGACCTTCGCCGGAACGGCTGTCCCGCGCGCTGTTATCGCTTGAGGCGTCCGTAACATTCTGGGCATTTGCACCGTTCTGGGTATTTGCGCCGTTCTGGGCGTTTGCGCTATTCGGGGCGCTGCCACCGTTCGGATTTGTACCGTTCTGGGAGCTTGCTCCGCTCTGGGCATCCGCTGCATCCGGCGTATTGCCGCCCGGCAGGCCCATCGTACCCCCATCTTCGGAGCCGCCGATGACTCTGTTCATCCTTTCGCCCATGCTGCTCCGGCTGTCAGGACCCGCGGCCGGAATCATGCTGTTCAAGCCGTAGGCAATCGGCGTAAGTGACCAGTAGAGCGGGCCGATCAGCAGCACGAACAGTCCGGCAATCGCCGTGATTCGAGGCAGCGGCTTCTTGCCGATTTTGAAAAGCGCCAGCAGCCCGGCAGCCGCAATGCCTCCGGCCAAAATGCCGATGGACCAGCCTACTCCGATCGTTTCTTGATAAGGATGCAGTATATACCACTGAAAGCCTGCTGTTATCAGAATAGCCACCGGAAGCAGCCAGGAGAGCCAGTCCGTACGCTCGCGGTACAAGCTCCACAGCTTGACGAAGCCCGCCCCGGCCAGCGCCGCGAGCGGCGGAGCCATCATAATGAGATAATATTGATGGAAAAAGCCCGCAATACTGAAGAACCCCGCGACCGGAATCAGCCACGCCAGCCAGAAGACGGCCTCCTTATGCTTCTGCGTAAAATGTCTTCTGCGCAGACCGGAGAAGATGCCAACGCAGCCCAAAAGGATGAAGGGAATCAGCCAGCTGGCCTGACCCGACAGCTCCGATTGGAACAGCCGCAGCGGACCCGCTGTGCCGGTATTGAACATGCCGCCCGCTCCGCCGTTCATGCCGCTGCGGCCTTCGCCCATTTGTCCGAATTCCCGCCAGCCGCCGTCATCCGCTCCGTTTCCGCGGAACTGCCCGAACGTTCCGTTCTGCCGTCTTTCGCCCGAGGCTGTTCCGTCCTGCGCACCGGATGCCGCATCGGCGCTCTGTGTGCCCGTGGCGTTCCCGTTCGGGTTCACCGAAGCCCCCGATGCTCCATCCGCGCCGCCCTGTCCGCCTCCGAAGCCACCGCTGTTCATTCCCGGCATTGCGCCGCCCATTCCGGGCATGCCCTGACCTTCACCGCCGTTCCATGACGGCATCTCTCCGTTCATACCCTGCGGGAAGGCGCCGCGCCCCGCATTGCCCCGGTCTCCGGTCAGACGCGATACGCCGTTATAGCCGAAGGCCAGCTTCATGACCGAGTTGGTCGTGCTGCTGCCGATAAATGGGCGCTGGCTGGCCGGGACGGAATCCACGATAACGGCCCAGGATACAGAGACGGCCAGCATGACGGCAGTGCATGCGGTCAGCACGCCCGCTTTTTTCTTCCAGTTCATCTTTAACGCCAGCCAATAAAAGAGATAGAAAGCCGGAACCACCATGTAAGCCTGCAGCATCTTCTCGTTGAACGCCACGCCGATTAACGCGAATGCGGCAATCAGGCTGCCGATCTTGCTGCTCTTGGTTCCCCTGAACAAGAACCACGCCGCCAGCAGCAACGTGAACACGAGCATGGCGTCGATATTATTCGTTCTGCTGACGGCCGCCGCCACCGGCGTAAGAGCCATTGCCAGCGCAGCGATACGGGCCGCCATTTTGCCAAAAGCCGGTTTCACCAGCAGATAGACCAGCAGCACCGACCCCACTCCGGCCAACGCCTGGGGCAGAATGACGCTCCAGCCCTTCAGCCCAAATATCCAGGCGAACAGTGTCTGTATCCAGAACACCACCGGCGGTTTATCCACCGTTACCGAACCCGCCGAGTCCAGCGAAGCATAGAAGAAATTATGCCAGTTCTGCAGCATGCTTCCTACCGCAGTTGTATAGTACAGATTGACATACTTGTCGTTCCAGATCCCGTAGCCGTACAGAAATGTCGCAAGCAGCAATATAGCCGCCAGAACGAGATCCGAACCCAGCTTCCTGATTAGTCTCATCTTAATCACTCTCCACCCGTTCATTGTTTCTCCGGCTGCCTGTAGACCGCCGCTTCCTCTTCCGTACTGTATTATTGCATCCGTACCTTAACTCATAATGAGTGCCCGCTGAATGTTTTCTGAAGGAGCAGATCGGCTGCTGGCAAGTCATATCGACCATCGTTGTGCAGAAAAGGGATAAGGGGAACAGCCCATCGCTTTGTTCGTTTGGTCCGTTTTGTTCGGTTTGTTCTCGTCTGTTCCGGCGGCACTGGCGGCGCAGGCAGCGCAGGCCGCACTGGCGGCGCAGGCAGCGCAGGCCGCACTGGCGGCACTGGCGGCACTGGCGGCGCCAGGCAGCACAGGCGGCATTTCCTGCAAATCTGCAGGCTTCGTGATGAATTTCGCCCAGGAAAAAAGAAATGGATGCGATTGTGCATCAATTTGATGCTTGAACGCCACTATGGGGAGATTGGATGCCAAGTACCTGCGCATTTGCAGGAATTGGTTTGAGGAGAGGGTTCTACGAGTAAAAAGATGTATCAACGTAGCAATTTTTCGAAAACTTCCGCCGCTGTAGGCCGTTCTTGGGGCGAAACGGCTGTCCCGCTTGTTGCCGCATCAAGGCATAAGCCTCATTATCAACTCGTACTGCAAAGCAAATAAGCTGCCGCCGGCAGAGTACCGGAAGCAGCTTATGGTTCAACCTGAACCAGGGGCATCCGGGGAGCGTTTCATGTTCCTGAATGCCGGTTCAATGCATGTTAATGCTTGAAATCATGTTCACCTGATCAATGGGCGCGCCAGTCATTCATGATTTTAACGCCCATTATTTTCTAAATCCAGGTACTCACGAACAAGATTTTTTTTCTTCATATTACTGTTCCCGCGCCATCGCGTTACTGTTCCCGCACCATCGCCGCAAGCTTGTTCACCGTGTTCCAGTTGCGGGATGTGGCGGACACGCCCATTATTTTTTCCAGAGGGACCTTGAACAGCGGGGAGTCACTTACTTTGGTCTTGTAGAGAATGTACATTTCCTTGCCAACGACGCGCAGCTTGTCCTCTCCGTCTTCATAAGGGCGCAGCCGCTCCAAGGCTTCATCCGTAAGCTCTCCGGCCAGAAAAGAAACATATAACCGCTTGAACTCCTCCGCCCCGGTCAGCTCGAACGGATTGTTCGCGATGGCCGCCTCCAGTTCTTTCGCGGTGCGGATGATTACAGATGCGTCAAAGCCGAAAGTCTCGCTAATGCCTTGTTCAATGGCTCCCCCAAGCGTCTCACCCCCGCCATCCCGGCCATCGAACACCACGTTTCCGCTCTGAATATAGGTCTTTACGTTCTGAAAGCCGAGGGATTGCAGCATCGTCCTCAGGTCCTGCATCTTGACGATCTTATTCCCTCCGACGTTGATGCCGCGAATCAGGGCGATAAATTTTTCCACGGGAAGGCCTCCTTTTCTGTCTTTCGCTTATATCAGCTTGATACGCGTAAAATGCTCGACCACCGGAAACGGGCTGTAGTAGTGATGAAGCAGCGCCTTCCATTCCAGATACTGGGTGGATTCCCTGAATCCGACCGTATGATCTTCAAGATTCCGCCAGCGCACCAGCAGCAGGTATTTGTGATCGTCTTCCAAGCCTTTTTGCAGTTCGTGGCCCAAATACCCTTCAATGGAGGAAATGAGTGGCGAAGCCTTCTTGAAGCTCTCTTCGAACGCCTCCGTCATTCCCTGCTTGATGTGCAGCATAGCCGCCTCCAGTATCATGGTTATCCGCCTTTCAACTATTCGTGATTTCCCGGCCTGCACCGCGTGCAGCTCTCAGCACGCGGTGGGGCGATACGTGGTGGCTGTCAACAATCCGTTCAATGTCCATCCGCATAGTCGCGTTCACCCCTCACTGACCCAGCGCTCCTCTGAAAAATTCATGCACTAAATTATTAACCACAATAAGAACGGCCAAAGACTCGTTGACGCTGCCGACTTCAAGCGAATGATTGGCTTCATCGATTGTGTACAGCGCTACGTTCGTTAGACCACTGATTCCCGCCGCGTCCTCTTCGCTGAACAAAGGGTCGCTTCCGCCGTATATCACGGTGCCCCCCGAACGTTTGATGTAAGGAACCGATTCCCGTAATGGCGTCAGATACAGACACTCCGCCTTCACAGAAGAAGTCGCTGCGAGACTGCCTGCGATGACCGTGCCGATGCTTTTGCCGATGAACAGCAGCCGCTTATAGCCCGGCACTGATGAGAGCGCCTGTGCGCATTCTTCCTCAATGATACCCATTTCCTCACGCTTCAGCTCGGTTCGCGCGCTTTGGTAACCATATTCCAGCACCAGCAGATCGCAGCTATGCTCCAGTGCGTTCTTGCCCGCATAATGCAGCAGGGGAAGCTCAGCCGGATAATTTTTTCCCGGAAAAATAACCGCCAGCGTATCTGATCCCTGTGAGTAGTGTTTATGTCTGACGTCCCGCCCCCAATGCGAGGGCATCGTTATGTATTTCATCACCTTATCCGCCATGTTCCCGGTCACCTCCCGAAACGAATGATCCTTTGATGAATCAGGCCTTTTGCCCTGATTGCTTCTCATTATACCTTTTATTAACAGGAGGTGGAAATCAAAAAGCCGGCCCCCGCTTCTCGCGAGTAACCGACTGTACGCAAATAATGGTTTAAGCTGCATCACCGTAAATGCCCATCAGCGTTCCTATCTTACCCTTCGACAAGGGAACATGGGTTTAGGCAGCTCTTTCGTTCTCTGCTATAATCAAAAGACACAGCTTAGGAAGGGAGCCCTAAAAGTGACGCCGTTTACGGAAAAAGCCATTCGCATCATACAATCCATCCCTGAAGGGAAGGTAATGACTTACGGGGGAGTCGCCGCCGCAGCCGGAAGCCCGCGTGGGGCTAGGCAAATTGTCCGGATTCTGCATTCCATGAGCCGGAGCCACAAGCTTCCCTGGCACCGGATCATCAATGCGCAGGGAAGAATCTCGCTGGCGGATGGGGAATCCGGCGAGATTCAGCGGCTGTACCTCATAGGGGAAGGCGTCGAGTTCGATGAGCAGGGAGCCATCGACCTGAAGCGGTTCGGTTATGATCCAGGTCCGCAGGACTGAAGCGGCCCGCCGCGTTACTCCCCCTTTTTCATGCGGATTAAACAAACGGGACATCGCGTGCATAAATGAATCGCTGACCCCGTTTGTATTTCACCGCCATTTCCTCAAGATTTTCCTTACATAGATCTCACCGGACATATGCTCCAAGAAGTCATATAACTGCTGGTCAAGCTCTAAATTCAAAGCTTCATTTAATTCGTTCCCATCGTCATCGTATAGCTCAAAGTTATTGCATTTCCAATCATTGAATCTTTGTTCCAGCAAGTTTTTGTAGCTAAGCCAATGTTTGCCGCAATTAGATTCATAAGTAGGGTACCATTGGTTGATGTAGATTGTGTCTAATAATTCTTCCAAGTCTGACGAGTAACACACTCTATTTCCAAGACCGGCAATGACAGCTTGAAACTCATCCTCCGTCATAAGCTTTACTTCACCTGAATAGTCGTAGCAAACCTTATCTTTGTATGGATGCAGGAATGGCTCTTTTGTCCTTACCCAGTGATAGGGGATTTGTTGATCAATGATCTCCATGAGCATATTGGAAACAGTTAGCGCAACTTCTCTATTTTCGATTACACTCCCCCCTGTTTTTGTTCTTAAACCTATTCCTCAGTTCTACATCCAGGAGAAATTTTCCTTCATTAATATTTAAGCAGCTTGTCAATTCCCTCGGCCGCTTGGTCCAATCCTTCCCTCGCGGAGAGATGGCCCAGAAAGATTTGATGCAGGTACACGGTATACAGCTCTTCGATCTTGCTCCAGTTCTTCACAGGCGGCCGCAGGAAAGAGTCATCAACCTCTTCAACGTAAGGATAGAGGTAGGAATGACTGCTAACGTTCAGCGCTTTAACCGCTTCCTTATTAGTCGGAATTAACCCGGCCTTGGCCATAATCAGCTGCCCTTCGAGGCCAGTCATCCATTTCATAAAAACCCATGCCTCCACCGGATGCCTGCTGCCTTTCATAATGACCAAATTCTCGCCGCCAATAATGGAGCCCGTTCCATTCCTCTTAGGAAACGGTACAGATAGAGTTTGTTTAAGAGCCAGTCTCTTGTCGGACTCTTTCAACAAGCTGAAGAACCACGGCGCTTCATCCGTTAACAACAGGTTTCCGTTCCGTACTCCCGCCCAGTTATCTCTGTTCTGGGTCACCGCCGAGAGATGAATGAGCTTGTCCTTATAGAGCTTCGCCAGCTTCTCCACCGCCCGGACGGTACGGTCACTATTCAAATATCCGGAAGCCCTCGTAAAGTCCCGGTCCATAAATGAGCCTCCCAGACTATACAGGTATGGAAGGGTATCCCAAGGTTCCAAGCCCCCTAGACCGATTACAAAATGCTGCTTACGGACCAGCTCCAAAATTTCGTCCATGGTGTGCGGAGGCTCCGAATATCCGGATCGCGCAAGTAACTCCCGGTTAAATATGGTCAGCTTCGTAAACAGGTTGAGCGGAAGGGAGTAATACTGGTCATTATAATGGCCTGCATTCATGACCTTTTGATGAAAAGCATCCCTCACATCGTTGAAGCCCGGAAAACCGTTTAACGGCTCAAGCAGCCCTTTATGCGAAAACTCGGGTACCCAGGCAATGTCCATCCTTACGACATCCGGACCGCGGCCCGAAGAAGCGCGCGCAATCAAATTGTATTTTAATTCGTTGTTGTTGGCTAAGTTTATGCACTTGATCCGGATGTCCGGATGATCCCGCTCAAAAGCAGGTATCAACTCCTGCATCAGCAGCCGGGTCTCCTTATCGTTATACGTATGCCAGAAAATAAGAACGGTTTTATCATTCCCTTGAAGGGTCTGTACGCTCTCCGGATTCGAGATCATGGAAGTACCTCCACATCCGGCCGTTAACAGCAGGATCAGAATAAAGGATATCCAGCGCGTGGCCAATCGAAGATTCCTCCTTTATTCGTTATACGATAGTTGACACCTTTGTGCTGTCCCTATATTCCATGGGAGTAGATCCCGTACTTTTTTTGAATACCTTGCTGAAATATTTCACGTCTTTAAACCCGGCGGCTTTGGCTACATCGGAAATCCGGCTTTCATTCTGCGTCAGCAGCCGCTTCGCTTCCCGAACCCGCAGCTCGATCAGATAGTCGATAAAGGTTCGGTCGGTTTGCTTTTTAAACAGCAGACTGAAATAACTTTTACTGAGATGAACGGTATCCGCTACGCTTTGCAGCGTCAAATTCTCGGTATAATGAGAGGTTATATATTCCAGCGCCTTTGTGATCAGTTGTCCGCCATACCCGTTATCGAGCAATTTGGGAATAAACGCTTTGCCGATTTCCTCCAGCTCATTAACCATGAATGCCGCGACCTGCTCCAATGTCTCTGTCTTGCGGAGCTGCTCATACCGTTCGGGAAACAAGGCGCCGTTATCGGCATGGAGCCGGCAGGCTTCGGTAAGAAGAGCAATCGCCTCCTGCTGCACCGTTTCCGGACTCAAAACCATGCTCTTCCAGCGTTCCACCGCAAGATCAACCGCGAATGAAACCGGTTCGCCGCTGCGGATCATCTCGAAGAAGGGTTCCCAATCATAGTCAAGCCCGGTGTCTTTTACTCTGGAGCTGGTTTCCGCCTCTCTTGCCGCATATAATCCGCCAACCCCTTCGAAGAACCGCCTTTGACAGGCCGAACGGCTGGCGAAATATCCAGACAGTATGCGGCTTGCTCCCCGCTTCACAGCAAAGCCGGCCGACGATGAAATTCCCCACTCCGCTTGAAGCCGCTCCTTCCACTGAAGAAGCCACTGCCGGGCCTCCTCCTCCGGGCCGGGAAAGATCAGGAACAGGCTGCTTTCAGCGGCGAGCAGCGCGCTTCCTTCCTCCGAACGCTCATAGAACGCTTCCTGCAGCTCCTCCAGCAGCAGCTGAACATATAAGTATCCGTGATTTTCTTTCCATTCCTCAGCCCCATCGAGCATAAGATACACACAGGCGTAGGAATGTTCCAGCCATGATGGAATCCAGACGGTTGAAGCGGATAGAGCCTGCTCTTGTACGATCAGTCTTTTGATTTCCTGCTCTGCGCGCTTTCGTTCCAGATACACGGCGCCTTGCTGATACGATTTCAGTTCAAAGACCTTTTTCCGTTCCTCCTCAAGCATGCTAATACTGCGGCGAAGAACGGCAAGCAGATCTTCCTGCTTGAGCGTTAGCTTGAGCAAATAATCGACGGCGCCAAGCTTCAAGCCTTCTTTTACGTAATTAAAATCACTGTAATTACTGATTAGAATTACCTTCAGCCAAGGGCAAAGCACCAAGGCTTGCTTCATCAGCTCGATGCCGTCCATTAGAGGCATTTTGATATCCGTGATCAGAATATCGTAGGCCCGGCTTTCTAATTGGGCCAATGCCTCTGCGCCATTCGCGTATTCTTCAACCGAAGCCCCTTCCTTTTCCCAGTCGATAAATGCGCTGATCCCGTTGCGGATGATAGGCTCGTCATCAACGATAAGTACTCTGTACATGGGTGTTTCCTCCGATCTATCAGTTCTTAGAGGATGTTTCGGAAAGTGCTTTTAACAAAATGTGTACCGTGGTTCCCTGTCCGGACGTGCTTGTAATCGAACAATTCCAATTTTGAGCGTAATAGAGCCGCAGTGTGTCGTAAATATGGCGCAGGCCGATACCGATCTCGCCATTTTCTACTGCCGTTTCCAGATTGTTCAGCACCTTCAGCTTATCCTCCCCGATGCCTAACCCGTCATCTTCCACTAGAAATTCCAGGTATTTGTCATACTTTCGAATTCGGATCGATATCCGCCCGTCTGTATTTTTCGGCACGATCCCATGAAAGATAGCGTTTTCCACCAGCGGCTGCAGCAGCATCCGGGGAATGATCACTTTCTCCGTACCCGGTTCGACATCCAGGTCCAGTTGAAAGACTTTTTCGTACCGAAGCGCCAAGATAATCAAATATTTTCGGATAATATCCAGTTCCTCTTCCACCGTAATCCGGCTGCCGCTTTTGCCCATGTTCGCCTCAAGCAGATGGTTCAGGGCCGACAACACCTCGGATGCGCGGTCATTCTGTTTAGAGTCAATTAGCCACCTGAGCGTGCTGAGCGTGTTATATAAGAAGTGGGGGTGAATCCGGTGCATGACCGCGCGGAGCTCAGCATGATATTTCTCGCTCTGCTCGTCCTCCACTTGCCGCATTAAATTTTCGATTTTGAGAAGCATCTTATTAAACTGTTTACTCAAAAAGCCGATTTCATCGGATGTTCGGACAGCCGCCCTGACCTGAAGGTCTCCGTTCTGAACGGAAAGCATGCTCTGGGTCAGCTGCTTTACAGGCTGGGTCACCCACCTGGCGATAAAAAGTCCGATACCGATAGCGACCAGGGAGAAAGCGGCCGAAGAGAGCAAAATCCAGGTCTGAAGACGCTCCAGCGGCCCGCTGATTTCCGCAACCGGAACGGTGCCGACAATCATCCAGCCGTTGCTGAGCAGCTGCTTAACCCCATAATAAGGGACTCCATTCATGTGAAACTCGAACTCCACGGCGTTATCACCGACAATCCGCTCATACAAATCAGGGTTCTCCACTCTCTTGTTGATCATATCGAGATTGGAGTCGATCATGATCCTCCCTCCGGAATCGACCACGAAGAACTTGCCCGTCTTCCCGAGCTGCAGCTGCCGGATCGTACCCACAACCGACTGCCCGTCCAAATTAATCTGCACCAGTCCGATATTGCGCATGGTATTAAAATCCTTAAGGACTCTTGCTACCGGCAGAACCAAATCCGTATTGACGCCGCCTCCGCTGAAATGATCATACTGTAGGCCCTGCCAAACCAGCTCTCCGTCTTTACGTTTGGCTTCTTTGACCCAGTCCTGGTCGGACAGCTGGATCTCCTTCAGCTTCTGGTCGGAAAAGGTGCCGCTCCCCCAGCCTCTCCCCTCCTCTTTCAGCAGATAGACGATTTTGACAAAGGAATTGGAATAGACATAATTGTTGAGCAGCGTATTTATATATTGAAAATTCCAGCTCTCTTCGTAAGATGGACTGTTGCCCAGCTCCATGGCCGCCCGCTGAATGTTCATATCACTGGAGACAAAATCGGAGGTGTCGATCCCAACATCGAGAATAAAAGAGAGCGACTCCGCCGTTTGTTTCGCGATTTGAATCGTTGACTCACGCACGTTCTTTTTCAAAATAGAGTCGGACAGCCAATAGTAGGACAAGCTGGTAAAGAGAGTTGGAATGATAATAACCAGCAGGAGGACCAGTATAATCTTGGCGGTAAAACGATTGGATATTCGCAATTTATGCAGCATACGGCCTCTCCTATTGTTATGTTCGTTAATAAAAGTGTACAGGATACAAAGCTGGATACCAATGGTATTTAGAGGAAAACAGTCCTTTACTCCTCATATTCAACTACCACCATGTCCCAATATTTCAGCTTGGGCAGCTTCCATTCAAGCCTGCCATCCTGCTGCGTGAACTCTAAAGCTTGGGGCGAGCCGCCCCTGACATCGGGAGAAGCGAACCATACTTTGGCCACTGGCCGGTCGGTTCTCACTGATACGGAAACATCTTGCCTCTCCACGGGTTCCCTTTGGCTTCCCTGGTCGTCATTCCAGTTCATCGTGGAAGCGTCCGTGAAATTAATGAAATGGAAAATATCTTTACAATCCTTCCGCTTGGAAAAAGACCACACTTTCCCCTGCGAAGCCTGGTCCGAAATCGCAAGCTCCCCTGTCCCTTCGGCCTTTAGCCCGGATTCTACCGTCCCGTCCCGAAGGAGATTCTGATAAGCAGCCAGAAAGTCGTAGTAGTTAATCAGCTGCGCTTCGAGCGCCGGGGAGATGCTCAGATTTTTATGGGGAAAGTACTCTTTGGACAGCATGTTTTCTCCCAGCTCCAGATGTGAACCGCCCGAGGCAAAGATCACCGCATCCGTCAGCAGGACCCCTGGCGTGTTGAACTCACCGGGAGAATCGGAATAATGATAATTCATATATGCCGCTAGGACCGTATTCAGCCGGTTCCCGCTGTATGCGGAGTTCTGGTCAATCACTTCCTTTAAATTCTCGTAGCCCGGATGGTTGCCCCATACCTCGGTATAGAGAAATTTCACGGGAGCCTCGCGGGCAATATGCTCCTGGCCGAACTGGCCCACCGCGTTCATGACATAATCGACGTTCAATTTCTCCTTGGCCGCCTTCAGGAAAGCCTGATAGGTCCAGGCCAGGTCAACCGGATTGCCTTCATAGGTCCAGAGCGGACCTCTGTCGCCCAATTGGTCCACATGCCAGCCGTCAAAGGGAAGCGTCTTAAACGTCTCGATTTCCTTCCCGGCCAGATAATTCTGCCATTCCGGATTGGCGGGATCATACATATAAATATCGCTCGCCCAATGATCCGGAAGAGGATGCTTATCCTGCTCGCCGTGGGCGGGGTCCTTGAACATTCCCCACTCTTTCTTCACACCGTCATTTTCCGCGCCCTCATAGGCTCCGAAGAGTAAGTTGTAATTCATGGCCTTCATGCCCCGGCTGTGAGCAAGGCCGATATAGCTTTTCACGGTGTCAAAGGATACCGGACGGCCCGCAATGTCGGTCCAATCCGCCGCGGGGTGGCCGTCTTCGAAACGGATCGGCTCCTGATGCTTGTACTGCCAATCGTAGAATTGTATGCCGTTGATGTGAAACCGGTTTAAGCGCTCGATCACCCGGGACCTCTCTTCATTACTCATTTGCGGAAAATCAGCCAGGTAGCCGTAACGGGGAAATTTCCCCCAGTCAGAGGAAACGTCGACGGCAATATTCATTTGATCGACCGGCTTGTTGTTCTTTATATAGAACACTTCGGCGAAGTAACCCCTGCCGTCTTCCTTCGGAGGGGTCCAGTTCCAGGTCATCTCCTCCCCTTGCGCCTTTAAGGTTTCTTCCTCTACGATCTGGTCCATATGCAAATAACGGATATGTATCGTCCCTCCGAACGCCGGACGCCTCAGCTTTAGATCAAATCGGACATTCTCTCCCGGCCGGTAAGCCGCCTTATCGGTAACCAGCTTCTCAAGCAGGATGCCACGCTCTATTCGGTCAACCTTTTGCGGATCAGAGACGATCTCAGAAGCATTCTCGCAAGCCGATATCAGCCAAACCGTCACCCAGAGCAGAGCAGCAGCGGCTATCCGTATCATCCTGACGTGTCTCATGTTGTCTCACTCCTATCCCTGGTTCAGTTCATTATCTGAGAAAAACCCCATATGATCAATTGGAACACGTACCTATTTTAGAGTCCCGTATCGCATAATTTCTATGGCCCAGAGACTCTTGTAACCGCTATCATATGGTAGAGTGTCTTATTTTTGCGGAAGAGAGAAAGATATTACACTTTTTTAATATTTACAATATTCGGGTTTAAATGACTAGTTTTTCTTCCAGAAACATAGATTTTCCAGAAATTTGCCGGAAAAAGTGTTCTATTTTTCGATACACAGTAAAATAAAAGGTTGACTTCGGCGCTCTCCATTTATGAATAAAGCGGTTTAATAGACCCCGGGAACTATTATTTCCCTCATATTCACAATTAAATGGTAATTACTTGTTAGAGTTCAGGATGCAAAAACAGATAAAGATTAAAAGATTGAATCCTAGGCGTGGCGCTGGTTTGGCGATGATTCACCCTATTTTTGCAAACGTTTTCCTTTCTGTTATTAGAGCCTGCTTATCCATCCCGTAGGAGGTTCTCCCCATTGTTGCAGCCCCCAGGTGCTTGCTAACTTGGTAGTGAGCGGGAAGCCGGATAAACGCCGGCTGACGGTTCGATTTACAAACTGAATCGGAGAAGGAGAGAGTAATGTATGCGTAAAAAGGGAAAGTCTTTAAGCCTTTCTAAAAAACTGGCGAGGGCTACCATCTGCCTAAGCTTGCTGACAGGAACGGCTGCGGGCGTGCTTCCGGCAACTGTAGCGTTTGCGGAAACCCAGCCTGAGGCGGATACCCCGTTAAACAAACAGAATCTTCAGCCGTTATCCGTACAATCGTTAGAATCTTTGGACAATGGAGTGAAATTGAACCTGGGCGACTACCAAGGCTTTATCCGGCTCTTCTCGGAGGACATGGCTAAAATCTCGGTCGTTAAAAACGGCGAAGACGAGTTTATCTCCCCTGGAATCGCCAAGAAGGATTGGAAGACACCTAAATTCACGTCCAAGGAAACGGATAAAGAATACATCCTTTCCACCAGCGAGCTTACTGTAAAAATTAACAAACAACCGTTCGGCGTTAAATTTTTGGACAAGCAAGGGAACGTCATCAACGAAGACGCGGCGCAAGGTGTCGGCTATGAGAACGGCAAGCCGTATGCGTTTAAAAAGACGGATTCCACTGAAAATTTCTACGGTTTCGGCGAGCAATCCGGCGGGCTGAACAAGCGCGGCAAAAGCCTTGGCATGTGGAATACCGACGCTTATTCCTATAACAAAAACACCAAATATCTGTATACGTCCATTCCATTCTTCATCGGGTTGAAGGACAAGAAAGCATATGGCATTTTCTTCGACAATACGTTCCGCTCTTATTATGAAATGGCCAGTGAAAAAGACGATTACTACTACTTCTACGCCAACGGCGGCACTCTGACTTACTACTTCATCAACGGTCCGGAAATCGGCGACGTTATCGACCGGTACACCGAGCTGACAGGCAAATCGGAGACGCCTCCAATGTGGTCCCTGGGCTTCCATCAAAGTAAATGGGGCTATACGCCGGAAGAACTCGTGGATGTGGCCAAAACCTACCGCGAGAAAAAAATCCCGCTCGATACGATGCATTTTGACATCGACTACATGGACGGATACCGCGTGTTCACCTGGAACGACCAGTACAAACAAGCGCTGAAGACGCTGAAGAATGAAGGCTTCCACGCCATCACGATCAACGATCCAGCCGTCAAGCAGGATGAGAACTACCGCATGTATCAGGAAGGAACCGCTAACGATTACTGGGCGAAAAATCCGGACGGCTCCACCTTCTTCGGCGATGTGTGGCCGGGCAGATCCGCCTTCCCGAACTTCCTGAAGTCGGATGTCCGCAATTGGTGGGCCGGCAATCTCGGAACCCTCTTGAATGAAGGCGTTGACGGCATCTGGAATGATATGAACGAACCTGCCGTATTTGACGGTCCTTTCCATACAGCGCCGCTGGATACCGTGTTTGAAAGCGACAACGGGGAGAAGAAGCTGCATACGGAAGTCCACAATCTTTATGGACATCTTGAAACCGAAGCGACATATAACGGCTTCCTGAAAAACAAACCGAACACCCGTCCATTTGTGTTAACCCGCGACATGTACGCAGGAACGCAGCGTTACGCGGCGCTCTGGACTGGTGACAACGTAAGTAACTGGGAGCATCTGCAAATGTCGATTCCGATGAACGCCAATGTTGGATTGTCCGGTGTTCCGTTTGTCGGCAATGATATCGGCGGCTTTGCGAAATCGCCGGGCAATGTTCCGACGCCTGAGCTGTTCGCAAGATGGATCGAAGTCGGCGCCTTCCTGCCATTTGCCCGCGACCACTACGATAACAGCGCGAAATCCGGACTGGCAGGCGGGCAAGAGCCTTGGAATTTCGGCAAAGAGGTTGAAGATATCAGCCGCAAATACATCTCCATGCGTTATGAGCTGCTGCCTTACCTGTACAACCAGTTCAAGGAATCCGCGGAGAACGGTCAACCGGTGCAACAACCGCTCGTTTACCAGTTCCAGGACGATGCGAAGACGTATAACATCGAAGACCAGTTTATGTTCGGTGATTCGGTAATGCTTGCGCCTGTTGTCAAAGAAGGCCAAACGAGCCGTGAAGTTTATCTGCCTGCCGGCGAGACATGGGTCGATTACTGGACAGGCAAATCGTACGAAGGCAACCAGACGATCACGGTTAAAGCTGATCTTGGAACACTGCCTATTTTCGTGAAAAACAATTCGATCATCCCTCGTCAGGAAGTGGAGCAATCCACCGATGAGAAGAAGCTGGAAAATCTGATTCTTGACACGTATCTGGACGATACAGCCAGCTACAGCTTCTACGAAGACGATGCCGCGACTATGGATTACAAGAATGGTGAATTCAATATCACGGAATTCAAGGTGGACAAGAAAGGCAACCACATCGAGTTCGAGCAGGACAAGAAAGCTCAAAATTACGCTTCCGACATCAAGTCCTACACGCTGAAGCTGCACGATGCCGAGCAGCCGAAGAAAATTCAGGCGGCTAAACACAAATATGACCAAGTGGACAGCTTGGAGCAATTGAACCAGCAGGAAAGTGGCTACTATTTCGATTCGGCTGAACACGTTCTGTATGTCAAGATCCCAGCCGATGAAGACCGCAGTGTAAAAATTCAATAATACGATTCACGGCTATTGCCGGAAGAACGGAAAACGGGTAAGCATCTTCGGCTTCACCCGTTTTCCTTTCCTTAAGGCGATCCCGTACCCATCTAACCAGAATCTGCAGAATTGAGCGTGTCCGATATGAAGCATACCAAAACCATCACTGCCACAGTTCTTTCCCTATCGTTATTGGCCCTTCCGCTTGTCCAACCTGTACATACTGCATTTGCTGAAAAAGTCACCAACGGACAGATGGAACGCCAAAAAAGCAACAAGAACCAGCCGGCTAAAGCGGCATGGGACAAGAGCTCTTTGCGCTTTACCGTGGTAGAAACGACCTACGCCGGAATTTCGGCAACCGTTATAAATGGCGGCTCCGGGATGCAGGGCGAAACGGTCTATGAGGTATTCCGCAGCGACACCGGCAATCCAAAGAACGGCGAAGTCGTAGCCTCAGGCGTAATCGGGACACTCGCTCCCGGTGAATCGCAGAAACTGACCTTCACGCCGGCTGTGCTGGAACAGGGAAATTATATGTTCAAAGCCTATCAGCGGCCGGGTCATCCGGGAACGGGTGTATTGTGGAGCGATTCCATTTCCGTTAAGGAAACCCATGAAGCTGACGGAACGAACCAGCCCGAGCGTCCGTTCGACCAGTATTTCAACTCGGATGTTCAAGGAGGAACGGCAACATTTACGGTTCCTGAAGGCATCGGGAAAGTAGAGATCAGCTTCTCCAGCTATGTCTATCCGGAAGGCGTCATTCCTCAGGAAGACGGCAAGCCTTACGAGAATCAGCATGTGTGCGATAATGTGACCCGAACCTATGGACCGGGAACGCATACCGTGCAAGTCAACCTGCCGGAATCCGGGTATTGGCAGTCCGATCTGTACTTGGGTCCGGTTGTCGAAACATTGACGGAAAGCGGACATTCCATGGATTCGATCATTGATGCCGATTACGGTTCCGTAAATTAAGATTCATAACCCCATTATTTTTAAGGAAGAGAGGTTTCAAAGATGAAAAAAGTTACATCCATGGCCTTAACCCTGCCCTTACTGTTCAGCTTCGCCAGCGGTGCTCTTGCTAAACCGCAGATTCAGAGCGACTCCAGCCTTGGCGTCTATTACGAGATTTATGTCAATTCCTTCTCTGATTCCAACAACGACGGAAAAGGCGACCTGAACGGCATCCTGCAAAAGCTGGACTATCTGAATGACGGAAACCCGCATACCAAGAAAGATTTGGGCGTCGATTCGCTGTGGTTAATGCCGATCGGTCCTTCTCCCAGCTACCATAAGTATGATACGACCGATTTCTACAGTGTAGATCCGGCGTACGGCAGTATGGAAGACTTCCGGAGCTTGACGCAGGAAGCGCATAAACGGGGAATGAAAGTAACGATCGACCTTGCGCTCAACCACACGAGCAACAAGCACCCGTGGTTCCTGGAAGCCGCCAAGGACAAGAACAGCCCGTACCGGGATTACTATATCTGGGCCGACGAGAACACCGATTTGAATGAAAAAGGACCGTGGGGACAGCAGCTCTGGTACGAGTCGTATCCGGGTTCCGGGGACTATTACTACGCTTTGTTCATAGATTTCATGCCGGATTTGAACTTTGACAATCCTAAAGTGCGCGAAGAGATGATCAATGTCGGCAAGCATTGGCTAAATCAGGGAGCCGACGGCTTCCGCCTCGATGCAGCCATGCACATCTACAGCAAGCCTGATGAAGCGGATAAGAATGTCGCATGGTGGGATGAATTCAAGCGGGGACTTGCCGAAGTGAAGCCGGATGTTTATCTGGTCGGCGAGGTGTGGGACCGCCCGCACAATATTGCGCCTTACTACAAAGCGCTGGATTCTTCGTTCAACTTCGACGTGTCCTCGAAGATTTTGGACGCCGTGCAGAACGGCTCGGATAACGGGCTGGCTTCTTTTGCTTCGAGTACCCTTGAATTGTACAGCCAATACGCCGATAACCCTATCGATGCCCCGTTCCTTACCAATCACGACCAGGTTCGTACGATGTCCTTACTGAACGGGGATGTGAATAAAGCTAAAACCGCTGCCTCCATCCTGCTCACCCTGCCGGGCAACCCGTTCATTTATTATGGAGAGGAAATCGGCATGCTCGGGGAGAAACCGGATGAGAATATCCGCGAGCCTTTCCGGTGGTACCCGGGAAACGGAGAAGGGCAAACCACTTGGGAGCCCTCCCGTGATAATTCAGGTCCGGACGCCGTCTCCGTAGAGGCGCAGGCGAAGGATAAGGACTCCCTCCTCTCCCATTACAAGGAGCTGATCCGCATCCGTCATGAGAGCCCAGCCTTAATGAAGGGCGACATCCAGGAGATGCCAACCGGAGACAGCCGCATTATGGGGTACACCCGAACCTTCGAGGATGATTCCGTACTCGTTCTGCATAATCTGAGCGGTGACACGGTAACCATCGAACTGTCCGGTGAACAATGGCAGGGGCGTAAGCTCGATTTCACTACTTCAAATAGCGTAAAAGTCAAGAAGTCCGGCGATCAACTGGAAATCACGATCCCGGGTTATACGACCTGCGGCTTGAAATAACCGTCAAATTAAACCTCAAATGAGGGTGTCCCATAATGGGATGCCCTTTTTTTAGGTGGGGTTTAGGTAGATAGACGGGGCCACCCGAATGGAAGCGGGGGATTCTTCTTCAATTTAGGGGGGGTGGAGTAAATAATGCAGAAAACCTGAAATTCTGCATCTTTTGCTCGCCTGAGAATAGCTATGTATAACACGCCTGCAAAAATGCAGGTTTGTTCCCATTCAGCCTCAAATTCAGTCAGAATAACCTCAAATCCCTGTATAATTGCAGGTTTTCTTTGAGAAAAAACGTTTTTGATCGAAAAAAGCTGCACTTTAGCTGTTTTGCAATGATGCTGAACTAAAATCATAACCAACCTGACCTGTTCCTTGATGTTAGAGCGATTGCCCAATAGAAAAGCAAAAGCCAGCAAGTATCCAATAACGGAAAGACTTGCTGGCTTCTTAACTTTTTTAGGAAGGCGGCCGTACCGCAGGTATATTCACTTATGGGACAGCTCCATTTCTCTAATCGCAGCATCGCAGCTTACAATTCACATTTTACGCCCTGCACCTCATACCCGCTTACCAAGACCCGCGTCTGGACTGGAATCCGCCAATCTCAGAACCTTGGCTTCCACTGCCGCGCGCATTCAGCAGACTGTACAGCGTCGCATAGATGACCAGCAGCACAAGGGCAATGAACAAGGTGAAAAAGACGGACTGGCGGTTCACGCTGTCCACCATAAGCTGATACAGCCGGTGCCTATCGGTCAGCACATCCCAGCTGTTGAGGCGGTATACCCGGCCCAGCAGTACCCCATACCCGCCCAGAATGCAAGCGGCGAGCACAAAGACCCAGGACAGCAGCAGATTCGATTTGCGCCAGATCACCGTCTGGAACTGGTACAGTGAGAAGAACCCGGTCAGCCAGGCGGTCCAGGTGAACAGCAGCAGCAAAGCCAGGTCATACCAGAACCGGCTCTGGACGACTCCGCCAATAATATAAATACCGCTGCGATTTGTTAAATGAAGCAGATCGGTCATGATATAAGGGGCATTGGGGAAAAAGACCAGCCAGGCCGCTCCCAGCGGAAGCAGCAGCAGACTATGCGCATCCCGTTTGTACAGCGCATGCGCCGCCAGCGAGAAAAGAAATGGCAGCCAGGCCAAAAACAGATTCCAGATCAAAAACTTGTAGAAATCATTGGTCCTCAGCGAAACGATGCCATATACGGCCAGCGTTGCCAGAGTGAGTCCGGCAAGCATCAGAAATACCTTCGGATAATTCAGCTCCTTCATCAGCAACCTTCTCCTTATCAGCAATATTTCCATATATTATCCCATTGTACAAAGAAGGAGAACCCGAGTCCACCCGGCATGACCTGCGTACTTGTCCGTTCGGCCTTCAACCCCTGCCTGCAGAGGAAGCGGCCTTTTCTCCTATTTCTGATAAATAAAAGCCCGGGCGCTGTCACCCGGGCTTTTATTCAGTTTCTCTTCACATACCTTCCGCGCTTCGTCAGCGGGCGATTTCCGGCTTGGAGCGTGCTTTGAAGCCAAGAAGGTTCTGTGCTTCTTCATAGCCGGACAGGGCGGCGCACTCCCGGAAGGCGGAGTGGCGGCAGCCGATGCACTGCTCCCTTGAGACGGTGCGGAGAGCTTCATTGATGGCTTCCCCGGTATGATCGTAGAACCGGGCAGCGCCGATCCGTTCATAGAGACCCGTCTTCCGGAGCAGCTCAAGCGGCTGGGGCTGTAAAGAGGAGATGAGCAGCTTCCCGCCCGAACTCTCCAAATGCTTGACGAGCCCCGCCAGGTTGCTCTCCCCCGTTGTATCCATGAACGGCACCTTGCCCATCCTTAGCAGAACCACCCTTGGCTGATCAGGCCCGGCTCCGGGCATTGTGTTCTCGAAGCGGTAGGCCGCCCCGAAGAACAGCGGGCCTTCCACGTTGTAAATGCCGATCTGCGGGCAATCATGCTCCTTCGAGACCATATGCGGTCCTACTTTAACCGATTCCGGATCGGGCAGCACCTTGGACACGAGATGAGCCTCGCCCATCCGCTTGACGAACAGGATGACGGCCAGCACGAGCCCCACTTCCACGGCCATCGTCAGATCGGCGAAGACCGTAAGCAGGAAGGTAATCAGCAGCACCAGCGAATCTCCCGTTCTCGTCTTGAGCAGATGAAGAAATGCTCTCCGTTCGCTCATATTCCAGGCGACCACCATCAGGATCGGTGACATCGCCGCCAGTGGAATACTTGAGGCATACGGTGCGAACAGCAGCAGAATCAGGAATACGACAACGCTGTGAATTACGCCGGAGAGCGGGGAAACCGCCCCGCTCTTAATATTGGCGGCGGTCCGGGCAATCGCGCCGGTCGCGGGAATTCCGCCAAGCAGCGGAGCCGCGATATTGGCGATGCCTTGTCCGATCAGCTCGCGGTTGCTGTCATGCCGGCTGCCGCTCATACCATCGGCTACGACGGCCGACAGCAGCGATTCGATCGCGCCCAGCATGGCGATCAGGAAGGCGGGCCGAATCAGCAGCCGGATGCGCTCCCAGGTAATGACCGGGAAGTGAAAGCTCGGCAGCGTGCTCGGAATGTCTCCGTAAGCCGAGCCGATTGTCGCCACCTTGCCGCTGAAGAACAGCGCCGCTATTATGCTGGCAGCGATCAGTCCGATCAAGGAGCCCGGCACCCGGGGAGCGAACCGGAGCGCCAGCAGCACGATCGCCAGGCAGACTGCCGCCGTCAGAATGCTGTATGGATTCATTGTTGAGATATGAATGCCGATCTCGCGCATGTTGTCCACGAACTTCTCATGCCGCTGGATACCCTTCAGGCCAAGGAAGCTGGCGATTTGCCCGGTAAAGATGATGACGGCGATTCCGGCGGTAAATCCGATCGTGACCGGCTTCGGAATGAATTGAATCAGCACGCCAAGCCGGAGCGCACCCATCAGGACAAGCATAATACCGGCCATCATGCCCGCGATGAGCAGATTCTCGTAGCCGTACTGCGCCCCGATAGCGAACAGAATCGGGATAAAAGCGCCGGTCGGGCCTCCGATCTGAAACCTCGAACCGCCGAACAGTGAGATCAGAATGCCTGCGACAATCGTCGTGTAAATGCCGTATTCAGGTTTGACACCCGAGGCAATAGCAAAAGCCATTCCCAGAGGAATGGCAATAACGCCGACAATTGTGCCGGAAACAAGATCCTTTCGCAGAGAGCTCATGCCATAACCCTGAAATCGGCCCCATCCTATCATACTATAACCTTCTTTTCTTTGAATATCTGATTATTTGAATATATATGACACATTACTCCTGTATTTTTCTAATGTCAATCCTAAAGTCAAAGCTCACTTAAGCCTGATCCCCCCAGCCTGCCCCCCCCTGAGAACGCCTTCAATCGAAACGCAACGGAGCCGCAGCCTTTATTCGCTGCGGATCTCCTCCAGCAGAGAGATGGCATTCACCAGATGGTTATCGAAAATTTGCTTGGCCACGGCCAGCAGATCCTTGATCAGCGGATCGCGAAGCGAATAGATAACAGAGGTGCCTTCCTTCACACTGTTCACCACGTTCTTCGCCCGCAGAACGGCGAGCTGCTGCGATACGGCAGAGCCTTCCGACCCTAGAATCGATTGCATCTCGTTAACGGTCTTCTCCCCTTCGCTGAGCAGCTCCAAAATACGGATGCGCATCGGATGAGCCAACGCCTTGAAAAATTCGCTTTTAAATTGCTGAATATCACTGTTCATTTCGCCCGTGCTCCTTACAGCTTCTTTCTATTCTTCACTTCAAACTTTCCGCTTGTTATTTTAAGCATACCCGCGAAATAAGCCGCGCACAACCCCGGTTCGCCATCGCCGCCTCCGGCTGCCGCGCTGACAAGCGCCGAATCGCTAAGAACGCGGGAACCCGCCCTGCGCTAATAAGCCGCCGGATAGATGCGGATGATTCCGGCTGTAAGCTCCACCGTGCCGCCAATCGCCATAGGCTCGCCTAGACATTCGAACATAATCAGCGACTCCCCGAGCCGCATATAAGCCGTTCCGTCCTCTTCAATATCTTCCAGTGTTCCGGTCAGAACATTCTTACCTGGCTTCATGGAGATCGCCGGCGGCTTCCCGGGAGCCGGAACGAGGTCTACCCATTTGATAAAAAGCTCGGGCAGCTCCAGTTCCGCCTCATATTCCTGTCCGGGTACCAGGGAGGAGCCGAGCCATTGCCCCTTGCCCTCGCCGTAAGCCGAGGAGAAATATACCTCGCCATGGCGCTCTCCGGCGCGGGTTATCGTGATTCTCATCTTTCGCTCCTCCTTCCGGTATATCCTACTTTTTTACTTCGGCCAGCCGGTTTTGTCAATAGGTGCTGTCGTCTTGAGAAGATCGCCGGACAGCCATATTGCCTTGAACGGCGGATAGCCGTATAGTGCTATACATAAGGAGGCGAACCGCTGAATGAAAGTTTCCCTGCTTCAACTCGACATCGCTTTCGGCAATCCGAAGGCCAATTACGCCGCGGCGGAGCGCGCCATCCGCCTTGCCGCGCAAGGACAGCCGGACTGCATCCTGCTGCCCGAGCTGTGGACGACCGGCTATGACTTGACGCGTCTTGACGAAATGGCCGACGCGAACGGCAAGGCCGCAGCAGCGTTTATCGGCGGCTTAGCCAAGGAATACGGTATTAACATTATCGCAGGCTCCACCGCCTGGCAGCGCGCGGAAGGTGTAACCAACACCATGTTCGCCGCGGACCGCGAAGGAGTTCCTGCCTTGGAATACAGCAAGCTGCATCTGTTCCGGCTCATGGATGAGCATCTGTATCTCCAGCCGGGGTCGTCCAAAGGGCTGTTCCGTCTGGACGGCACACCCTGCGCCGGCGTCATCTGCTATGATATCCGGTTTCCGGAATGGATACGCGCCCATATGGTCTCCGGAGCGGAGGTGCTGTTCGTCTCTGCGGAATGGCCGCTGCCGCGCCTCGCCCACTGGCGCGCGCTGCTCGTCAGCCGGGCGATAGAGAACCAGTGCTATGTTGCCGCCTGCAACCGGGCGGGGTCAGATCCCGCTAATGTTTTTGCGGGGCATTCCATGATTATCGATCCCTGGGGAGAAATCGTCTGTGAGGCGGGCGAAGGGGAGGAGATTGTATCCGGTGAGCTTGATCTGGTCAAAGTGCGGGAAGCGCGCGGGCAAATCCCGGTATTTACCGACCGGAGACCCGAGATGTACAAGTAAGCGCCAAGGCCCCCTTTTTTGTGCAAAAAAGAACCTCCCGCGTAACGATGACCGTGAGGCGGGAGGTTCGGATACATAACTGCTGGGAGTGAAAAGGTCTACGCCCTTCCCCTTATGCCTGTTCCGCGTTATACACCTTGATATCCAGTGGAGCGGCAAGGAATTCTTCCGCTTTGCCTACGAAACCGGTAAAGTGAGGAGTAGCGTTATGGGTATCGACGGCTGCGGAATCGCGCCAGGCTTCGACCATAATGAACACATTCTTTTTCTCCGTATGTTCGTATAGATCGTAGTACACGTTGCCCTCTTCCGCCTTGCTTCCCGCGAGCAGCGGCTTGATTTCGGTCAGAAAGGCATCTCTTTTTTCCGGATTCACATAAAACGTAGCATGGATAATAATCATGATTTCTCTTTCCCTCCTTATCTTATTCCTCTATATTTTACGCCCTAAATCTATTTATTTCCATTCAGCGATTTTATCAATAGGCAGACGGACCGAAGAGAAGCCTTCCTCCGCAGCTTTGCCGATCGAGAGCAGCATGACGGGCACGTACCGCTCCTTGTCCCAGCCGAAGGCTTCCGCGACCTTGTCCTTGTCATAACCGCCAATCGGATTCGTGTCGTAACCGTGGGCCCGGGCCACCAGCATAAGCTGCATCGAGACCAGTCCCGTGTCAATCAGCAGGATTTCCCGTTTAACCTCCGGCGGCAGAACGGCAATATGGTTATTTATACCCGCCAGTTGTTTTTCCTTCACTTCAGCCGGCATCCATCCGCGCTCAACGGCGGTGCTGTAAATTTCCTCGGCATAGTCGAAGCTGTTCATGTCCCCGAATACCGCAATCACCGCCGAAGAAGTCTCCACCTGCTGCTTGTTGTAGCGGGCCAGCGGCGCCAGAGCCGCCTTTCCTTCCGGGCTGTCAATCACAAGGAAACGCCAAGGCTGCATGTTGACCGTAGAAGGCGCAAACGTCGCTTCCGTAAGAATTTGCGTCATTTCCTCTTTGCTGATTTTTACAGAAGGGTCATATTTGCGAATGGAGCGCCGGCCGGTAAGGACCTCGGTAAAATCATTGTTCAGGGTCTTGTTCATCAGTAGATCTCTCCTCTTTATAAAAAAAATTTCAATTCACATTCGTTCAATCTGGGAAGCTCTTATTCTATATAAATTGTAAAAGATTAATTTTTATATGATTTATGTTACAAGCCGTTCATTCACCCATGGGCGATTATGCTAGAAAGAGGGAAGTTGAAACGTTTCTTGGGCCGGATATCTCTAATAGAGGAGAAAAGGAGGTTAGTTGAGTGAGTTCAACAACAGATTTGGTCCCTCGCGCCATGCGCGGCGATCCGGACGCTTTTCAATCGCTCATTCATGCAGAGAAAGAGAAGCTCTACAGGATGGCCTATGTGTACATGAAAAATGAGACGGATGCGCTGGAGGTTTTTCAGGAGACCGTGTATAAGGCGTTCAAATCGATATCCTTGCTGCAGGACAGCCGTTATTTTTCCACCTGGCTCACACGGATTCTAATTAATACGGCTATCGCCCACTTAAAAAAGAACCGCAAAGTTACCGCAATGAGTCCGGAGGTGCTTGAACATATCGGGGATTCTTATCAGTTTCAGCTGGAGGATCAGCTCGATCTTCTTCAGGCCATGGAGACGCTAGAGGAGAAGTATAGGACGGTGCTGCTGCTTCGCTACTACAAGGATTATTCGGTTAAGCAGATTTCCGAAATTCTCGACTACCCGGAAGGAACGGTCAAGACGAACATTCACCGGGGCCTAGCGATTCTGCGAAAAAAGCTGAAAGGAGCCGCTTGCGATGATTCAAGAAATTCATACCTTTAAAAAAGAAATCGACAGCATTCCCGTGCCCTATGACAAGCTGGACGCTATTATTATGAAGACGGTTCAGGAAACCGGTGTAGGCAAGAGGACGAAGATACTTAGAAAAATGGGGTATACGGCGGGGGCGGCGGCCGTTGCTTGCGGTCTGCTGATCGGTTCGGCGGCTTTGTCTCCGGCAATGGCAAGCATTGTGTCCAAAATTCCGGTCATTGGGTCAGTATTCATCCAGATCGGGGACAGCGGTTTGAAGAACGTCAGCGAACACGGATTAACTTCAGCGATAGGCATGACCAAGATTTCCGGGGGCGACTCGCTTACGATCAACGAGGTGTTCTACGACGGGACACGTTTAAGTATCGGATACTCGCTGGAAACGGAGAAGCCGATGGGAGAGGCCTTTACCATGTTAAGAACAGATTTTGCTGTCAACGGAACCGCAGCGGCGTTCTCAGGAAGCGATAAACAAACGGAAGTCACCCCGACCTATCGTACGGGCATTTTGGAAATTAACTCTTCGGTGGATTTGACGGATCAGTTCGAGCTTGGACTGGCCCTTAGCACCGAGGACAGACAAAAGAAATGGGACTTCGCCATACCTGTGAGCAAGCAGGCTGGTACCAAGCTCATCGCGATCGGCCATAAGCAGCAATCCGGCGGAGTTGACCTGACGGTATCCGACCTGGTTATTGGACCGGCGGGAATGCGGCTTACCTTTAGCGCCGTATCCGAAGACCAAGACTCCGTCGACTATCTATCAGTCAGAGCGGTGGATGAAGCGGGACATGAACTGGGTTCCCAATCGGGTGGAACCAGAAGTCAATTCCGGGATGGTAAATATTATTCCACCGGCACCCAGCTGTTTAATCCGCTTCCAGCCGGCACAAAAACCTTAACATTCACTCCTCATGTATCTTTGCCTAGCATGGGCGGCGGGGTTGCGATTGACCAAGACGGCACAGAGACACCGGTCGAATTCACTCCTCATCAAGCATCAGGAAAAACCAAATTTGACAGTTTCACAGTGACCCTGCCTTAAGGTTCGTACACATGACAATTAGGAGCTTACTGAGTTCAGGAGCATTCCTTTGTTTTTTAGCGGGAGTGTCCAATAAACCATGGAAATGGCTGCGGCGGCATCCTTTTTTTCGAGGTAGGATTAAGGCGGGTGTACGGGGCGGACGCTGCCGCTTCTCCGCAATCATTCCGTTCTCTCCGCTGCTTTCAGCGGGAATCGTTACTAAGATTTTTCTTACTCTTAAGCTTAGTTGATCTACTTGTTCCAATAATGCCGCAAGAGCTATTCGATATTTGGTCATACCGAAACACAAAAAGCAGGCCACCAGTTTTGGCCTGCTTTTTGTGATGCTTCACAATAATACATTGACTAACCCCCATATGTGCAAAGATGCTTCCATTCCCACTTCTTTAGTGGTTTTGGAGGTGTCATTATAATTGGGATTGACTCATCCGAAGGTACCGAGGGAGCGTAACAATCCCCGTCGCGTAAAGGCTGCTTTTCAGTTGGCCGCCTCAGCAGTTGCCTTGAGATCGGCAAGCCAGGCATTGAGCGAGGACGTTAGTGCCGCGCGCATGCCGTCGGGGTCAGCCGCCACTGGCGGACCGTCCCAGGACTCAGTGGTATGCACGACGACTCCTTTGGAGGTGGGAGTGATAGTCCACACGTGGACGCCCTCGATGCCTTGTGCTGGCCCCCCCCAAACGATACGCCGCATAGGGTCGACCTCGCGAATGGTGGAGACGATGGGTAGCCCGTGGGTCTCCCACTGAAAGGTGCTTCCCACCGCGAGTGGACCGGATAACCGGGCCTGGGAGACGTTTTTCTGCCAAGTTGGCCACTGGTCAATACCAGTCTGTATCCGCCATACGGTCTGCTGCGAAGCTTCGATTTCGATGGAAAGGTCGACTATGACCTGGGCGTTTCGGTCAACATCGACGTGGGTCCGTTGGGAATCATCGGAGTGCCTCGCACCATAAATCACCCCGCCAATCAGAATGAATATCAGTAAAAGAAAGCTCATCGTGAATGCTTTTGACTTAAACAATTTTTTCAACATATTTCATCTCTCCTCGTGATTAATTTCATAAACGGTCAAAGGCATGTTACAACTTCCCATTATTTAATTGATCAATCAATAACTATTGTGCAAAAGATGCCTTGCTCTTCAATGCCAAAACAGTCGAAGTAATACCTTCCTGGAATGGCGTCGCGGTGATCGGTCCGATTAGCCGTTTGTATTTGTCTCCGCTTAGTGTCAGCGGATCTTCGGTTAAATAAAGCATCTCAATGACTTCTTTCATGACGGGCACGCTCATACCCAGCATCGATAAACCTAATTTTTTCAGTGGAATGACCGGTTTAACTTGGCCACTTGCCGCTTGCGCAATCCGTACGATCTCCCGTCCCGATATGATTCCAGCCCCCGGTATATTCCAGTTCTGTCCATAAGCGAAGTCTTTGCCTGCCAGCTCGGCAACCATGGCAGCCGCATCCGGCAAATAGACGAATTCGCGGGGAACATGCATGTTGCCGACGAAAAAAGCCATTTTCCCAGCAGCGATCGCTTCAAGGGTTGAACCTAAATACGAGGCTTCATTAGCCGTAGGTCCATAATAATCGGGCAAGCGAACAATCATAACTTTGGCCTTGCTCCACCGCTTGCTGAACAGCATCCGTTCATAGTCCAGGCGGACTTTTCCTTTTTTCGTATGAGGCTGCTTGGGATGCTCTTCTGTGACAAGATCCATCTGTTTTCTCCCATAAGGATAGATCCCGTCAATCGCTACAACTTTAATCGCAAGCCGTTCTGCCGCCTCCATCACCGATTCGCCTAGCGGTATCAGCTTGTTCACCATCTCGTTATAGGGTACGTTCGCGCAATGGAACAATACGTCCGCGCCGCCTGCTTGAGCTACAATATCATCAGGGCGCATTGCGTCCCCTACGGCAAGCGTCAAATGTGCGGGATTTCCAAGCTTTCCTGCAAAGTGCTCCAATTTCTGACGCGAACGCCCAAAAGCAATGGTACGTATCCCCCGTTTGACCAGTTCTTCCGTGATCGCTGCTCCCGTTCCGCCCGTTGCTCCAATTACAATCGCTTTTTCCATTTTCATCGACCTCATTTCGTGATTAGTTATTGATCAATTACTAACTTAACTTCATGATATCATCTAGTTATTGATTGGTCAATCACTAAATTAGAAATTATTATTTGGAGAACATCCCGATGCATCCTCCCGAATGGAATTGGGACGTTCTTCGCCAATTTAGAGGGAAATGATGAAGCAAATAATGCAAAAACCTGAAATTGTGCATCTTTGGGTCACCTGAGAACGGCTACTGTATCACATGCCTGCGAAAATACAGGCATTTCCTCGCTCAGCCTCAAATTCAGTCCTCACAGCCTCAAATTCCTGTATGACAGCAGGATTTTCTGTTGAATAAGTGCTTTGGGCTAAAAAAACTGCATCTTAGCTGTTTTGCAGAACGCTGGGCTAAAATCACACGCAGCCTAACCTCGTTACCTGATGTTGGCGCGATTGCCCAAGTCAATTGGTGTTAGAGCGACTACTCTGACTTTCTAACCTGGTCCCATGTAGGAATTGACGCATCCAGCAACAGCAGCCAGCAGGTCTCGAATAACCGGAAGACCTGCTGGCTTCTTAACTTTTATTTGCGTGAACGGGACAGCCCGCATACCTATAGCGCCGTTCGCCGGTCGCCGTTCACTGGGCATACCGCTCGCGCAGCATCTTCGCCGCTTCCAGCACCCTTGGATCGCCGTATCCAAGGCGGTAGCCGGTCTCCGCCTCCAACTCGGAAGCCCTCACCAGCTCCGTGCCCCGGGCTGCCACCGCCTGCCGGACTCCGTCCGCGAACACGGCCGCCGAATCCGGGCCGCCCAGCTCACCGAGTCCGCCGATCGTCTCCGGCCGCACCTTCGGATAGTCCAGGCCCGCCCCGCCGCAGACCGCCTCCTCGTAGAAGCGGCGCACCAACTCGCCGCGCTCCCGTCCGGAGCCGCTCACCACGACGAAAGCATGCACAAAGTAGGCCTGGCTCTGCCGCCGCTGGGCGATTCCGCAAAACTTCCTGCCCCCGATGGACAGGTCGTAATCGCCGGGGCAGTAAGATCCGGCAACCTCTGCCGCAACGATCTGCGCAGCGGCAGCCGGGTGGGAGACGCCCGCCGCCTCCGCAATCAAGGCGGCAAGGAGACGGAAATCCCGGTGGAAATCGAGTGTTCCCCGGCTCTTGGGCAGGATTAGGGAGACGTTGACGACTCCCGCATCCAGGGGAACCGCCGCGCCGCCGGAATGTCTGACCGCCGTGCGTATGCCGCGCGCTTCCAGGCTCTGCATCGCCTGCCCGGCGCACGGCAGGCGGCTGTCCCTGAGCCCGAGAGCCACTCCGCCGGGGTGGCTCCACAAGTGCAGCGACGGCGGCACAAGCCCCGCGCCGACATCCCGGCACAGCGTCTCTTCAAAGGCGAAGGGGATCAGCATATCGCCGCCCCCTTCTCCTTCCGCCGCGCCCCCGGCCAAATGCTCAAAGAGCGCCATGCGCCCCGGCAGCGTTCCGGCCGGACCGGATTTCAGCCCGTTCATTCCGCTTGTTATATTGCTTTCGCTCATATGGTCCATTGATCATGTATGATGCCTACAAGCATCCACTGCCCGCCTTCCTTAACGAACACAAGCCGCAGGCTCTGCCAGTCCATGCCGGCATACTGCGGATCGAACCCGTCGTAATGGTATTCAACCACAATGGCATCCGGGTACACACCCCGCGCATTATTCAGCGAATTGCCGGTGCCGATGGTCTGATTGTAGCCCATTTCCGGTGCTTCCGCAAAATCGGCGCTGTATATGAATTTATCGTAATACTGCGCAAACGTCAGCTTGATCGGGTCACCCGTTCCATCGTAGGCGCCCCAGGTTCGGACGGTCCCGTCCGCGCCAATCGCCGCGATTTCGCCGCTGCTCAGTACGATGTCTTTTGCGGTGTCCACATAGCCATACGGCGAGAAGCGGACGCCCCGGGAGGAGTGAACCATGGAAGAAAGAGCGGCCCAATCCTTCGCCTTCAGCGCCTGTACCGCAGCAGCGGCCCGCTCCGCAATGACCTTCTCCGCGCTGGCCGGGTCAAGCGGCAGTATAATATGAGCCGTGCCTGTCTTCACGTTCCAGGATATGGTCGCGTCCACGCTTTCCACTACAAAACGCAGGGGAACATACACACGGCCGCTGCGGATTTCGGCAGGAACATCCAGAATGACGGTCCCTCCGTCCCTTAGCGCCCGGCTGCTGCCCGCCTTAATCTCCGCTTGATGCGAAGCTCTCTTGATGGTCGCCGTGCGGGAAGCCGCATCCCAATACAGCTGCGCACCCAGCCCTTTCGCCATGTCCCGGAGCGGAGCCATGACTCTTCCTTGCTTTACGTAAGCCTGAGATTCAAGCGTAAGCTTTACACCATTAACCGTCACGGAGGTCATCCTGGCCGGGGAAGCTGCCTGCGCGGAAGGCGTTCCGTCGGTACCTGTAATCGATACGGCTAATCCAAGGCAGACACAGACGGCTGTTATTTTTTTGAACATTCGTCTCACCCTTTCTGCAGCAGATAATTGTGATAGAATTAAAATATAGCTATTCAAAATTTAAGACGCTCTAAACACATAAATGGTTGCGCTATCACTACTGCTTGGGTTCAATTTCCACAGAACGGTCCCTGAGGCGATCATAAATTGGGAGTGATGACGAATGACAACCGATATGGCAGTTCATAGTTCCGAGACAAGCGGAGTGCAGCAATGGGAACAGGCAATGACGAAGCTGTACACAAGCTTTATCGATTACGGAACAGAGGCATTAAAGGAGTTTGACGATGAGGCCGTTCATCAGGCGAGGGTAAGCAGCCGCAAGCTGCTGACGCTTCTGTCGGTTCTGGACCCCAGACATTCCTCCGGCCTAACCGCCAATTTCAAGCAGGCCCAGAAGCGGCTGGGGAAGGTAAGGGACGCCGATGTGCTCATTCAGTCCTTCAAGGAAAGACGCAAAACGGCCAAGCTGAGCGGCGGCAAGAAGACCGCCAAGCTGCTGGGAGCAGTAATCCGGCATCAGAAAGCGCAGCGCAAACAGCAGCGCGCGAAGCTGGCGGATGCGCTGCCTGCGCTGATGAATGGCGAACTGCAGGGTAAATGGGATGAATTTATTAAGGAACGGCTGCCGGCTCTTGTTGCCGAAATCGACGTCAATATGTCGATGCGCGAGCTTGAGACCGCTTTCGAGCAGCAGAAAAAGCGGTGCAAGGAGATGTTCAAGCAAGAGCCCCCCGGTTCCCGAAAAGCTCTGGATGAACTGCATAAGCTGCGGATATCGGCCAAGCGTATCCGTTATACCGCAAACGCGGCAGCCTTCGCGCTGGACCAGAAGTTTCACGCGCATGAAGCGATATACAAAGAGATTCAGTCGGAGCTTGGGGACATCACCGATAAGCGGGTATGGCTGGATACCATGGAAGACATCGGACGCAAGGAGCTGGACGCGAGCCGCGCAACGTGGAACGCCTTTATGGAAAGTCTTCAAGCCGAGCTGGAGGATGCGCTTCGCCGGAACACGGTTGTAGACGTGCCGGCTACCCCATAGTAATAGTGGGGCTGAATCTAAAACACTATAATATAGGGGAGGTTATAACGTTAATAGCGATTATACTTCCCCCTTCTTTTGAACATATAATCCGTCGAGATAATACTCCATTGCAGCTAAAGCATTTTTCTTAAAATCCACTTTGAATCCTTCAAGCTCATTCTCATCTATGGCCTTACGGATGACATCAGGAACACTGGCCATATTTACATACCCTACGATAATTGCATTCTGTGCCATCAGCAAATCAATTGAAACTTCTGCGGTTAAATACTCAACTCTTTCCGCCAGCATCTCCCCTATTTTTTCTAACGAAGCGTACATATCTACCTTATCTTTGATGGCTGTTTCATAATCAATATTCTTTTCTAGAATGGTATTCTTTATGGCGTTCAATCGAATCAGAACCGAATCCGGATCAAGAATGCTTTCCATCCAGCTTAAAAAGAAATGTTTGAATTCCTCATGACTCATCGTTTCATACTGAGAGATTAAATTCATCAGATTATTCAAATGCTTCCCGTATTCGATATATAACATTTCCATAAAAAGGACTTCCTTAGTGCTGTAGTAATTAAACAACGTCCCTTTTGAAACATTCGCCGCTTTGGCAATATCCATCATTTTGATATCGTTAAATGTGCTTTTCTTAAACAGTTCATATGCTGTATCTAATATTAGCTTGGCTTTTTCTGCTTTAGCGCTTTCTGTCATGGCCCTTTTCATCCAAACACCCCAAATCATTGAACTAGCTTCATTATACGCTAAGTTTCTATTTCTCATAAGGCAGCAGTTCAATGATAAGACCCCTTGAATCATTCAACTCAAAGGGGTCTATTCCGTTTTTCTCCCGTTATTTACTGAATGAACGTTCCTTTACCATTTGGATATATGCTTCATCACCCATTTGTGCTCTGGCGCCAATGGCCTGGACTGCATCTTCTCCTGCTATATATCGTACTTGATCCTTACCATCCGTAGCCGCTTCATAAATAACTTTAGCAATGACAATGGGTTCACTTTCGATCATCATCGATCGGATGGCTTGTTGGAACGTATCAAAACCTTCATTATAATCTTCCACAGTTTCAGATGCAGTGATAACCAATGAACGGCCGCTAAAATCGGTGGCAACCCCGCCCGGTTCAACGAGCTTGGCCTTGATCCCTAATCGGCCCAATTCAAATCCTAGTGACTCGGTGAAGCCTTCAACCGCCCATTTCGTTGAATGGTACATACTCATATACGGAAAGGCCATCTTTCCGGCAACCGAAGAAATGTTGATAAACAGACCCTTTTTGTTTTCTCTGAAATGAGGCAAGAAAGCCTTGGTTACTGCAAATAGTCCAAAAACATTGACATCGTATTGATGTTTGATCTGCTCATAACTGGCGAACTCAAAAGCTCCCATCAATCCGTACCCTGCATTGTTCAACACGACATCGACTTTCCCGAAATCATTGATAATTGCGTTTTTTGCAGACTCTATACTCTCAAAATCCGTAACATCCAATGGATAGATTTTAACGTTTTCAATCTCAGTCAGTTCGGTTTCCTTATCTGGAGTACGCATAGTCGCCGCGACTGTCCATCCTTTTTCAGCAAAGTACTTAGCCGTCTCCTTGCCGATACCAGACGATGCGCCCGTTATTACAATTACATTGTTCGCCATAATCCATTTCCCCTATTCTGTTCGTAATTTTAAAAAAAGCTTAACCGCTAAACTTCGTTTAACTTTCTTGAAAGAATTCTTAAAACAGAATTGGAATTTAATTCATCCCCCCTCACGAAATGACCTTAGGTCAGTGACCTTGGGTCAATAATAAATGACCCTTAGTCAATTGTCAAGCGCGATGATTCCCGATAGAGGGAATATATCAAATGGGTGATCCCGGCTACCTTCCTAAGCATGAAAAAGACTCGCGGATGACCAACCGGCCATTAGTCCGCGAGCCTTCGCTTCGCCTAATTATGATAGATGTCTGCTCAGAACGCCCGTATATACCGATTTCGGGCTTAGGCCGATCAGCTTCTCCACCGGCTGTCCGCCCTTATAGACGATTACGGTCGGCATGCTCATGACGCCGGCTTCCGCAGCCAGTTCAGGCAGCTCGTCGCAGTCAACCTTCACGACGGATACCGCGTCTCCGTAATCCCGGTCCAGTTCATCCAGTATCGGCAGCAGATTCCTGCAAGGCGGGCACCATGCTGCTCCGTAATCGACAAGCACCAAACCGCCCCCTGCTACCTCTTCCCTCAGACCCTCAGGTGTTTCCGCATGTTTAATCGCCATTAGAATCATTCCTCTCCTGCTTTAGCTTGAGTTTCAGCGCCAGACCCTTCCCGCTCCCGGCGGATGGAAGCCATCCTTTCCTCCAAATTAAGCTTGATCTGAGTCAGCTGATGCAGCTGACGTTCAATCTCCTCCAGCTTGGATTCATACAGCGGCATCACCTCCGCGCAGAAAGCCTCCTTGTTCTTCAGCACGCAGTGTAGAAACCCCGCGATTTCCTCTGTCGTCAGTCCTAAGTTTAAGTACAGCTTGATCGTCTTCACTGTCTCCGCAGCAAGCGGAGAATATTCGCGGTAGCCGTTGGCCAGACGGACCGGCGAAATCAAACCTTGTGACTCGTAATATCGAAGCGACCGGACGCTAACGCCCGTCAGTTTGGCAAGCTCGCCTATTTTCATTGCATTTCTCTCCGGATTATGAGAATGTTTAGGTTCATTATAGACCCTGACACTGGTGTCAAGGTCAATACCTTTTTTCTACCGTTGATCTTTGGGCTAACCGGGTGAATCGATGCGCAGAAGCGGACGACTAATCCTTCGCGAATCAAGCCGCAAGTGTCCCGCCACGAAGTAAAGGGAAAAACTCCCCTTATCCTTCGGATTGGGGACTCATTCCGGGCATTAGACGGAAAAGCTCCCTCTCTTTTCTGACATAGGAGCATATTCCGATGATTTTCCTCCATTTAGCTGGAGCATTTCCCTCTGATCCGCTCTGCACCTCGGTTTTGGGATTAATTAGTTTCGCTTTTTCCCTCTAATTTCCCTTCGCTCTCCTCATCGCTACTCCGCACAGGCATAACGTTTAGCGAAAAAATCAGCCGTAGTTTTTTTGCTTGCCGTCCGCTCACGCTGCTGACATATTTAAACAGAGATTTTCATCCAAATAGATGTTTGTCAAATTGACAAAGCAGCAATACGCCCATATTGTTGTTATAACTATTATTTGCAGAAAGAAGAGATCGGATTTGGAGAATGAGGAACGTTTATGGAACCGTCATTTTTTGACTATCTGCTTTAGCAGTTTTTTTATTTTCATGACCTTCTATATTCTAATGGTGACGCTGCCCGCGTTCGTTCTGGAAGATCTGCACGGGAGCAAGCAAAATATCGGATTGGTAACCACCCTATTCGTCATTGCCGCCGTTATCATCCGGCCGCTCACAGGCAGATGGCTCGACGAGGTTAACCGAAAAGCGCTGATGGTCGGCTCGCTGCTGCTGTTTGCCGCCTGCTCCTTGCTGTATCTGTTCATTCAAGGCTATGCCGCTCTGCTACTGCTGCGCTGTATTCACGGATTTGCTTTCGGCGTTGCCGCCACGGCTACCTCGGCCATCGTGCTTGACGTCATACCGGAGCGCCGAAAAGGCGAGGGGATCGGCTATTTCACTCTGTTCATGAGCCTTGCGATGGTTATTGGCCCGTTCATCGGCCTTACGGTCACCGATCACGCCGGCTTCCGGATGCTGTTCATCATCGTTAGCGTCTTCGCCCTGCTCGCCTGCATCTTCGGCATTCTGACACCCGTTCCTTCCCATAAGCCGCAAGCCCAGACGCTTGGCAACTGGAATATCGAGCGTTATTTCGAGTTCAAAGCCCTGCCGGTGTCCCTGTCCGGGTTTGTTCTGGCCTTCGCTTACAGTTCGCTGTCGACATTCATCTCCGTCTATGCCAAATCGATCGGACTCGGGAACGCCGCCAGTTACTTCTTCATCGTATTCGCGGCTCTTGTACTGGTCTCCCGGCCCTTTACCGGCCGGCTGTTCGACCGCAGAGGAGCTCATGTCCTCGTCTATCCGGGCATCCTGTTGTTCATGGCGGGCATGCTCTGGCTCAGCTGGGTGTCCTCCGCTCCGGCGTTTCTGGCCACGGCGGGCCTGATCGGACTCGGCTACGGCGCCATACTCCCAAGCTTTCAGACATTAGCCATCCAAGCGGCCCCTAGCCACCGCCAGGCGCTTGCCACCAGCACCTATTACGTTCTGTTCGATCTCGGGTTCGGCCTTGGCTCTTATGTTCTGGGCTTTGTCGCCGCTCATACGGCTTACAATACGATGTATTTCTCCGCCGGAATGATTACAGCCCTGGCGCTGATCCTTTACTACTTCCTCCATCACCGGGCGCAGAAGGCGAGCCGGGAAGCAGCAGGAACGGAAGATGCCCATCCAAGCGCCCGAACAACCTAAAATGCGGAAGCGTCAGGCAGGACGGGCCCCCGAACGTAAAAAACGCGGAAATACAAAGGGCGCTGCTCCATACCGGAGAGCGCCCTCTGTAATCCGCGATTTTTTCATCAAGTCAGTTATTCTTTTTCTTGCCGCCGCTCTTCATAAATTTCCACATCGCTAGCAGGCAGCCAACCAGTCCAAGTCCGAGCAGGAGCTGCTGCAAGGCGCCGAGCGCTTTTGATTCATATGAAGGAATCTGGCTGCTGATAATTATGAGTATAATGGAGACGGCAACCATGATGCCGGTTCTGTTCTTCACTGTGACCCTCCTCAAAATGGGCTTCTGTAGAGCATTAACACGACCAGCACGATAAGCAGCAGTTCAATGGCAGTCAGGGAAAAGAACACCAGCCGGATGAGCAGAGAGGACGAGCGGAACTGCTCCTTGTTGATCCCGTCTCTTTTTCGCAAATAATCCCAGGTAGCCCCGGCTACCACGCCGCCGCCAAGCAGCACTGCGGAAATGCCCGCGATGGCCGCGACCATGTGGCCGACTCCGCTGTACCGGTTATCCCCGAACACGAGACCGGCCGCCAGAAATCCGAGACCCACCAAGGCGACTGCGGTGCGAATCCAGGCCAGATACGTCCGCTCGTTCGCCAGATGCTGCTGTGTGTATTTCGATTCCGATTCATTTTCCTGCGGCGTCACATTCTTCATCCCCTAAATTATTAAACCCCTTAATCCATCATTAGATTGATGAATCAAGGGTTTAAGTCACAGTCTAAGAATCCGCCGAGCTTCCTTTGGCCTCAAGAAGCTGATTCAGCAGGTTCTCAAGTTCCCGCCCCGGCAGAGCATCCAGAAGGACGGATTGAACGGTGGTGTACGCCCGGTCCACCTTCTCTTGGCCAATCGAAGTCAATGAAGTATAGACGCTTCTGCGGTCCTCCTCGCAAATATGTCTTTTCAGCGCCCCGCAGCCTTTGGCCTCGAACCGGCTGACTAACCGCGACATCGCGCTCTGGCTCAGGCCAACCATCGATTCGAGCTGCTGAAGACGCAGCTTTTTCCCGGGTGCTTCGGACAAAAACAACAGCAAATAAAATTCCTTCAGGGACATCCGATGCCTTTCTTGCAGCGCTTGCTCCAGCTTGCCCGCCGTATTCGACTGAATATGGGTCAGCGCCAGCCAGCCGGCCATAAGTCCGTTCGATTCCGCAAATTCCATATAGTAAATTCCCTTTCATCTAAGGCTAACTTTATTATATCATCCGCGCATTCTTTTCACACGGCGTATGCGGTTCTCTATCTTTTGACCGAATCGGGAGTTCCCTTGTCCTTCTGCTTCCTCAAATCTTTCACGCCCGCCAGGGTTGTCCCTTGAGGGATCGGCAGGAGATAGCTCTTGGATGTCCCGATTAACTGAGAGGTGTAAATGCCCGAATGGCCTGAGAACAGATAGCTAACCAGACAGGCAATAAACATGTAAATCGCCGCGTCCGACCCGAACAGCTCAATTCCCATCAGAAAGCATGCAATCGGAGTGTTGGCTGCGCCGCAAAATACAGAAATAAACCCGAGCCCCGCCAAAAAAGGACCATATAGATTTAAAAATCCGGACAGCGCGTTCCCCAGAGTGGCCCCGATTGCGAACAACGGAGTCACCTCGCCTCCCTGAAATCCGGCTCCCAAGGTAAGAGAAGTAAAGATCAGCTTGCCCAAAAAAGCGAACGGAGAAACACTCTCCGTAAAAGAGCTCTGAATGAGCGGAATGCCCAGACCCAAATAATCGCGGGTTCCCAGCAAATAGACCAGACCGATGATGACTACGCCGCCCGCCGCGCTTTTCAGCATAGGGTTCTTGAACAGTCTGGTGTACCCTTTTTTCAGCGCATGAGTCAATTCACTAAATACATGACTGGTCAACCCGAACAGGATCGCAGCGACTACGACCTTAAGGACGACGATCCACGTTAAACCGGGCACTTCGCCGATATGGTAATGAGTATGGGAAACGCCCCAGAACGATGTCGTAACCAGATTGCCCGTAAAAGCGGCCACAAAAGCCGGAATCAGCGCTTCATGACTGATCAAGCCGATCGCAAGCACCTCAAGGCCAAACACCGTACCCGCCAAAGGTGTCCCGAAAATTGAGCCGAACCCGCCGCTTATGCCGCAGATCAGCAGGATTTTACGGTCGAGGGACCGGACGCGGAGTATTCTGCCGAACCATTCGGCCAGGCTTCCGCCCATCTGCACGGCTGTACCCTCGCGGCCCGCAGACCCTCCGAACAAATGCGTGACCAAGGTTCCGAATAAGACGAGCGGCGCCATCCGCAGCGGAACGGTCTCATTGCCATTGTTGATTTGTTCAAGAATCAGGTTGTTTCCCTTCCCGCTATTCTTGCCGACCTTCAGATAAAGGAAGCTGACCAGCGCCCCGCCGAGCGGCAGCAGAAACAGCAGCCAGGGGTTAGCCATTCTCAGTTCGGTTACATGGTCCAGACTTTTTAGAAAAAACGCGGAGGCCGTGCCGGAAAGTATGCCCACACCGCTCCCGAGAACCACCCATTTCAGCAGCGTGCCCGCAAGAGCGGCAAACCTCCATTTTTCACTCCACAGCGCCCACTTTTGTCTTGCAGCATTCATCTTCTTCTTTCCTTTCTTATTTAAAGATAATCACAAAAAAACAGACTCCTACCAGGGAAATGAAAATCCTCTGGTAGGAGTCATCAGCCTCGCGGCGGTTACGGCGAACTCCATCGCCCCGTATTAGTTAGGTCGATTCTAATTCATTTTCGGGAGATCGTCAATGAGATAAGTTATAATAGAACTTATACGCACAGCAAAACCATTTCGCTTTTTCTCAGTCTAACTATACATAAAGAATCCATTTACAAGGTGATGAACTGATGACGATACGCAAGAAGAAACAGCTTCACCGTCCTTTTAGGGACGGTACCGTTTCTCGTAGAAATATAAGACAAAATGATAAGCACTCAGCTTATAAATTCTTATATTTTAGAAAAGCGCTTCTTTCCATCCTGGCCCTGTCCCTGCTATATTCATCCTCCGCCCACGCGGAGAATGCGGCCAAGCCGGGCAGCCAGCCGGCTGAAACAGTCTCTCGTCCGGCCGAAACCGATCAGGCTGCCGGGACCGTTCAGGCTGCTCCGGATGCCGAGACTGCCCTGCCGTCCCAGACGGCTCCCGGGCCGATATCCATCTATTTGGACGGCTCGCTGCTTCAGACCGAGGCAGAGCCAGTTAATGTGAATGGCACACTGCTCGTTCCCATGCGCCGCTTGTTTGAGGGGCAGGGGGCCAAGCTGTCCTGGAGCAATACAGACAAGACGGTTACGGCAACGAAGGACGGCACGACTCTGACCTACCGCATCGGGGATCTTACCGCTACAGTGAACGACCGGACAGTGCAGCTGAATGCGCCCGGGCAAATATCCGGGGGATATACGATGGTTCCGCTGCGCTTCGTCAGCGAAGCTCTTGGCAGCACCGTTGCCTGGGACCAGGCGGCCCGCTCCGTCCAAATCTCCACGATGACCTTCGAGACGACCATCCGGTGGGGCGTCAATCTGCGCAGCTCGCCGGGCTCAGGCAGCGGCTTGCCGGAAGCACCAGGCCCTTCGCTGAAGCTGGTTAGCCGTTCAGCGGTTGCGGGCGGCCGTTCACCAGCTTCAGCTGCCGGTTCGCCGGATGCGGGCGGCGGCGCAGACATCCTGGGGCTGCTGCCCACGGGATCAAAAGTCCATGTCGTGCGCGAAGTAGACGCCTTCTGGCTGGAGGTGCGGACCCCGGACAACCAGACGGGATACATATCCGCGAAACCGAAGTACACCGACTATACCAGCCCGTCCCTGACCGGCAAGCAGGCGGACGAGCTGATCGCCTACGGCGAGACCTTTCTCGGCACACCGTATGTATTCGGAGCTTCACCGGACCAGACAGCCAGCTTCGACTGCTCTTCCTTTGTGAAGCGCGTCTTCCAGGATACACTCGCGGTTGACCTTCCCCGCGTGTCCTACGACCAGGCCAAGGCAGGCACGGAGATCGGGCTGGACGAGCTGCGCAAGGGCGACCTGCTATTCTTCAGCGCGCGTGATTTGAACATCGGGCATGTTGCCATTTATGCGGGGGACAACCAGCTGCTGCATACCTATTCGGTGAAATACGGCGTCCGCACCGAAGCCTTCAGCGACTATTGGAAGAAACGGTTCGTGACGGCGCGGCGGGTGTTTTAGGATAGGCTTGCGGCCGTGAGCATAACTGAATTTTTAAAAAGGCACAATACCACCCTCTGAACAATTGGTATTGTGCCTTTAGCTTTTTTGTGATTTTTACTATCTAATTTATCTATTTCTTACTTCCGAAAAGCCAATACAATCTAACTCTACAACTTGTTAGAGGGCGATTTTGAACACTCCCACTTAGCTAACACTTGAAGTGGGGGATTCTTGGGTAATCCCTTCTACTGAGGGAAATTCATATCGATATTTTCTCAACGAAAAATCGTATACCAAGCGATCCCTGCGGTTCCCGCAGTTTTCCAAAGGAAAATCTGTACCGATCTTCCCACAGTTTTAAGATTTTTGCCTTGGCAAAATATCTAAAGGAAATGTACTCTTGACGTTTAATACCAAGGCTTTTGATGTTATGTGCGGCATTTTCATCTCGATCATGAAGAGTATGGCACGATGGACATTCCCATTGCCGCATAGACAATTTCTTTGCTTCGGAGTTGATATAGCCGCATACATGACACCTTTGGCTCGTTGGGGCGAACGTGTCAGCCACCTTCACCGTACGTCCATACCATTTCGCTTTATACGAAAGCTGACGTTCAAATTCACTCCAGGACGCATCGGCGATGGATTTGGCCAGCCGGTGATTTTTGAGCATGTTCGCCACTCTCAGATTTTCAATGCTGATCGTTTGGTTTTCACGAATCAGCTTCGTGGTGAGTTGATACAAAAAATCATGGCGGCCGTTGACGATCTTTTCATGGATTCGGGCAACCTTCTGTGTCTACGCCACTTTGGATACCGGTCAGTCCGGTCTTGGCCGAGAGACATAGAAAGATGACTCTTTGTCTATGATAAAAAAATTATTCTTTGATTCCAATTCTTATATGTTTTAAATTTTCTATAAAAGATTTTAAGCTTTCACTTTCCAAAGATCCCAGCAGTCTGCTTAATAAAGCGAAATGCTTTGGACATAGCTCATCCATAAGTTTTACACCCTTTTCAGTTATTTTAATGGTCAGCATTCTCCCATCAGAAGGATGTTTACATCTTTCTACAAGCATATCTTTTTCTAGACCATCTAAAAGTCCACTAATTGTTGCTCTTGTAACATTTAATTTACTGCTTAATTCAGATGGTATTAATTGATGATTCTCCTTGTTATACAAAGTCATAAGTATAGAAAATTTACCATCAGATACCCCATATTTTTGAAATTGACTATCCACTATCTTTAAAATTTCATCTGTAGTTTTAATTAAATATAAACATGCCTGAATAGCATTTATATTTAAAGGGTTGTTTTCATTTGAATATTTTAGCAAATCTTCTTTTTTAGGTATGTCTTTTAAATCGAAATTAAAGTTTCCCATAATATCCTCCACATAAGTATATTGACAAAATTAGTTAGCCGCCTTATTATAATAGTAAATTAATGGTATAATTTTGTCTACATTTTTTTAATCATTTAGTTAGGCGACTTATTATATATCTAAAGATTCTTAAATAGGTGAAAGGAATGATACGGTTATGAAAGTATTAGCAATAAATGCAAGTCATAGGGGAGAAAAAGGATTTACTCAGTTTTTAATCAATCAAATTAAAAGTGGAGTTATTGGTGCAGGATCTGAATTTGAAACAATAGTTCTTAATAAATATAAAATTAATCAATGTTTAGGTTGTGAATTGTGCCACACAGAAAAAAGTTACTTGAAGTGTATTTATGAAGATAAAGATGAGATGAAAGGTATTTTGGAGAAGATTTCTAAGTCAGATATTATTATATATGCCACACCTATTCATGTTTTCAATATGTCGGGATTAATGAAAAACTTTATTGACAGGTTTAACTCTACAGGGGATATAAGCAAGGTTACTGTATCTAAAAAGGGAATATTTTTTCATCATATAAATGCCGATATTTGCTCAAAACCGTTTGTCTTATTGACTAGTTGTGGAAATATTGAGAATGAAACATCCAAAAGTTTAATATCCTATTTTAAAACTTATTCTAGATTTATGGATGCACCACTGGTTGGTATCCTTGTAAGAAAGTCCAGCTTTTTACTAAGAAGTATGGATGAAAAATCCGTTCCTAAAAAGGCTATAATCCTCAATGCATTTCGTCAGGCTGGAAGAGATTTAGCTACAAAAGGCACGATCAGTAAAAAAAGCAAAAAGTATGCTGAATTAAATATTCTGCAAATCCCTGTTTTAATAAAAATTTTAATAAAGATAAGACCTCTAAAGTCAACACTTGTTAAAAGCGGATTGATTAAATTAAAGTGAGTACTCGGGGTGAAGGGAACATTAGTGTTATCAAGTAACGTAAATACGTTTGACATCTGCCGCCCTGTTCATTATACTTACCATAACGTTAACGTAATGGTTGGAGGGTGCAAATGGAATCCAAAATGTTGATCGGAGAACTGGCTCGAAGAGCCGGGGTGACGCCCCGGACCATTCGCCACTATCAAGAGCTCGGATTGCTGGGGAATGTCGAGCAGGAAAGCAACGGATATCACTATTACTCGGATGAATCGCTGCAGCGGCTGAACAAAATCGACGTTTTGAAAAAACTCGGTCTCAGTCTGGAGGAAATTCAATCCGTTATCGGTCTGTACTTTGAAGAGCCGTCCATGATTAAAGGCAAGCAGAAGGTTCTCGAGATTCTATCGAAGCATCTGGAGGAAACCGACAAAAAGATGGAGGCTCTGGATCAGTTCAGGCAAGAGATCCTGAGCAACATGGCCCAGATACAGCTTATGATTGACGAACTGTCAAATTAAGCGGCGTCCGATCCGTGTTTTTATCCCCAAACCATTACGTTAACGTAACTGTTATTGTTGGAAAAGGAGGTTTAATGTCTAATGATTGAAATGAGTAAATCTCGCCTCGCTTATACGGCGGCGCTGTTAACCGTGTCAGGGATTGCTATCGTTTCGCTGCTTTACGTGATGATTCCGCTGACGCCATACGTGATCTCGGAATTTTCCGTAAGCCCGATTCATGCGGTCTGGGCGAGCAGCATCTTCAGCATGGCTTTTGCCCTGGGGAATTTGTTCTTCGGCACTTTGTCCGACAGAGTGCCGAAGAAGCGATTGATTCTCACCGGTCTCATTCTGCTTGTCATATGCACTTTGTCCGTAGAGTTGGCCTCTTCCTTTACCCCGTTCCTCGTGCTGCGGGCGGCACAAGGCTTTCTTGCCGCTTCGTTTCCTCCGGTCGCGCTCGCTTATGTCAGTGAAGTCATCCCCCCGGCGCAGCGTCCCAGTGTGATTTCTTACCTGAGCTGCGGATTTTTGCTTGCCGGAGTAGCCGGGCAAATCTTCTCCGCCGAAGTGGCGGCAAGCTGGGGAATGAAAGCGGTGTTCGCCAGTTTAAGCGTCATCTACGTCATTTTGATCGTCATCTCCTTGCGGCTGCCGAAAGACCTCCCGAATGCCGAACGGCCCGCGAATGGCCCCGGCGTGTTCGAAGCATTCCGCGCTTTGGTCCGGATTCCGGCGCTGCTTGTCGCTTATGGGGCGGCAGTAACGATTTTAATGAGCTTTGTCGCCATGTTCTTCGGGTTGAACGAATTTGCGGTGCAGCAGCTGCATCTGTCTCCCGATCGTATTCTTTGGCTCAGACTAATCAGCATGATCGGAATGGTAGCCGCATTGTTTTGCGGTTCCTGGATTCGCCGCTTCGGGCCTGTTCGAGTCCTCGTGGCGGGCTTTCTTACCGCTGCGGCCGGATTGGCCGGGGAAGCGGCGCTGTCCGGCGTCAATATGGCGCTGTTTATCGCCGCGACGGTTGTCTTTGTCGCGGGAATCGCAGCGGCCGTTCCGTCGATCATTTCCCGGATCGGCCTGCTGGGCTCGGCCGCACGCGGCATGGCTCTGGCGCTCTACGGATTTTTCGTCTTCGTTGGCGCAAGTCTGGGACCCATCCTGGCCGCTGCGCTGATGCCCTTCGGATTCGCCGCTTTATGCGGGACGCTGTCCGTCATTATGCTTGCGGCGGCCGTTTCCGCGTGGAGCGCCAAACCATCGGCGAACGATGAACGTCTGAATGCAGTAAATTCTTAAGGAGGAGATGAATCGAAATGCAGGGACAACGCATGGTTGTAATCGGAGGCAGCTCCGGAATCGGTTTGGCGGCAGCGAAGCAAGCGGCGGAGCTTGGAGCGGAGGTTATCATGGCCAGTCGTTCCGAGGAACGGCTTAAGCACGCGGCCGCAAGCCTGGAGGGAAAGGTGTGGACAAGGGCGCTCGATATGCGGAGTGAGGACGATCTCCGCTCGTTTTTTGCGGAAATCGGGAATTTCGATCACCTGGTTATTACGGCCGGGGAAGTGAAGCACGGATTGGGTAAGGTTCTGGACATAGATGCGGCAAGCGCCAGAGAACAGTTTGAGAGCCGCTTTTGGGGACCCTACCTCGCCATTCGTTACGGCGCGCCCGCTATCCGGGAAACCGGATCGATTACACTGACGAGCGGAGTGTTTGGCGATAAGGCGGTTCCGGGAGCGGCGGTGCCGTCCGCCGTGCATGGCGCTCTGGAGAATTTGGGCCGGGTGCTGGCCACCGAGCTTGCTCCGGTAAGAGTGAACGTCGTCTCCCCCGGTTATGTCGATACGCCTATGCATGACGGAATGCCCCCGGAGCAAAAGAAAGCCTGGTTTGAACAAACCGCAGCCACCCTGCCGGTACGACGCATTGCTTCGGCGGACGACATTGCGGGCGCGATCCTGTTCTTGATGCAAAATACGTATACGACCGGGATTACGCTGACCGTGGACGGAGGAGCCAGATTCGTCTGAAAGCCGGAGCACTATTGCCGGCAGGGCTGGCCACCTTCAACCAATCAGAATACAAGCCTGCAGACCGCGTCCGCTTGATTAGCGAACGGAGGCCGCAGGCCTTTTTTCGGTCCTTAAGAAGCCTTCTTAAGTGTTGATATGAATTCATGACGAACAGCTTTCTTCAATTTTGATCATATGATCTTCTCTATATTGGCCGGGGCTTACGCCCACATGCTTCTTGAACACTTGGCAGAAATACCGCTGGTTATCATATCCGACGTTCTGCGAGATTTTGGAGATTTTGAAGCTGCTCTCCCTCAGCATCCGTTTCGCCTGCTGAATGCGCAGCAGCGTGACGTATTCGAGTATCGTCTGCCCGGTCGATTTGGAATACAGGTGGCTTACATAGGAAGCGTTAAGGTCGAACCGCTCCGCCAATTGGTCGAGCTGGATATTTTCATGATAGTGGGATTCCAGATAAGTCTTGATTTCTTGAACCACCTTTTCTTTTAAAGAAGTCTTCGTCACGTTCAAAAAAAACTGCACACCCTGCGCGCAATCGTGGCACTGCTTCTGCAACGACGCCCAATCCGGCGCTTCCAGCAGCCCTTCGATCAGCAGCGAACGGTCTTCGATCACGCTCCCGATCTTGATTCCATAATCCCGCTCAACCAGATCGAGCAGCCGATTCACCCACTGGATGCCGGTCTTCTTCAGGAAAACGGGAGCCATCCATCGCCTTCTCCCCCACTCCGTCCAGCATTCGAGCAGCTCTTCAAACGGTTTCTGTTCGTAACGGGTAAAAGATTCGATCCGCTCAGACCATTCGGAGAGCCATCTTTCGGAAGCGCGGGCGATCTCCGGCCAAGCGTTGCCGTCCGTTACCGGAACGCCAAAGAACAGCCCCATCTGACAGGCCTGATCCGCCGCCAAAAAAGAGCGATGCGCATCCATGATTCCGCTTACAACCGGGCCGATTCCAAACGACAAGGCCAGATTGTCCGAGGCCGGGGAGCCGTCATCCGAAAACGCCGCTGCCGCAGCCATCAGAATTTCCGATAATGACTCGGACTCTTCCATAGCCGCCATGCATAACAAGATGATTTTCTGCTGCTCATAGAGCAGTTCCACTTCGATTCCTTGATTCGCCAAAAAACCAAGAAGCGCATCCGTAACACCGCTGCTCTTCATCCGTTCGAGCCAGAGCGCCGCCGGGCTTCCGATCACGATGGCCGCAAACTGGCCATACCGTTCGTACGGCACCCTATCGAACGACGGACGTTTGGCATGAACGATAAGATCGGTAAACACCGCCCGGTCCAACGCTTTGGCAATCCGCAGCTCCGGGCGGTTTCCCGCCGGGTCCCTTTTACGTTCCAGACGCTCAATCGCTCTTAGGACGGTCCGGGACACTTCCTCAAGCTCGGCCGGCTTGATCAGATAATCCACCGCCTCCAGCTCAATCGCTTCTTTGGCGTATTCAAACTCGGAATATCCGCTCACGATAATGCATTCAGCTTGGCAGCCTTTCTCCTTCAAGGCGCGGATCAGCTCCAGCCCGCTCATCCCGGGCATACGAATATCCGTCAGGATAACGTCCGGGTCGGACTCCAGAATCCGCTCCAGCGCCTGCTTGCCGTTGTTGGCCGTTCCCGCAATCCGCACCCCGGATGCGTTCCAGTCGATCATGGTTGATAGCGTTTCCACCACAAGCTGTTCATCATCCACAATAAATAGCTTATACATGACCTGTTCCCCCTTCATAGCCAGATGTTAATCGATGATGCCGATCTCAAGGGTAACTTTGGTTCCCGTGCCCGGAACGCTGTCTATGCGAATCCCGCGGTCTTGGCCGTAATGCAGTTGGATTCTCTCCTGTATATTCCTTAAAGCATATCCCCTTGGCCGCGAACCCGCACCCGCGGCATCAAACCCGACTCCGTCATCCTCGACCTCGAATACCAGCGTTTCCCCTTCCCTCCGGCCCCGAATGGCGATGTTCCCTTTGTCCTCTTTTAGCTCGATGCCATGAAAGATCGCGTTCTCCACCAGCGGCTGGATCAGGAGCTTCAGCATGCGGATTCGCTCGATTCCCGGTTCGAGGTCGATAGCCACCTCAAATTTTCCGTTGTAGCGGACATTTTGAATCTCCAGATAATTTTTCACCTGATCGATTTCATTGCCGACAGTCGTAATATAATCCCCGTTGTTGAGGCTCAATTTAAAAAAATTGGAAAGAGACATCACCATTTTGGAAATGTTTTTGGCCCCGATTCGCTCCGCCATCAGATAGATGGAATTCAGCGTATTGTACAGGAAATGAGGGTTGATCTGACTCTGCAGCGCATGCAGCTCCGCCTCCTTCTCCTTCAGCTTGGCTTCGATCAGCTTATCCGACAATTCGCTGTTGGTGCGGAAGGTCCGCAGGAATTGGTTGCCGATCTTCCCGATTTCATCCTTCTCCTCAAAGAGGATGCCTTCGATTCCCTCCCGTTTGGCCGCCTTTCGGGCGACGGAAGAGAGTAGGGTCAGCTGCTTGGTGATCCGTTTGGAGATCAGATACGAACCATAGGCGGCGAGCAGAAAAGCCACGAGCGTCAAGGTGAGCGTAACATTGCGAATCAGGACGACTTCCGAATTGATGTTGGAATAGGGAATCATGCTGACCACCTTCCACCTTGTCCCCGGATTCGTATCGAAGGTAACGACATACCGTTCTCCATTGATTGTATCAATGCGGGTGCCCCGTTCAGGAAGATCATAGAGCAGGTTCAGTTCCTTTTGCGGAATCTGCTGTAAATCGGCGGTCCGGGAGTTGTAAAAGATCACTTGATTCTGATCCAAAATCATCAGCTGCCCGTTCTCCGCATTCGTAATGTCCTTGAACATTTCGTCGAAGACCCGTCTGTCGATCGAAATAATCAGTACGCCAATCGGTTCGAGCGTATCCAGGTTGTTTAACCGTTTGCCGTACAGCAGCAAATCCGGGCTATTTTTGACGAGACGGACCTCATCGCTGTTCAGCCACAACCCCCGGCCGCCCAAGTCGCCCACCTGCTGGTACCATTTTGACCGGGAGACCGCCTGGTAGATATGATCGTAAGTGAAGCGGTCCCACTGGTTCGTGATGATCAGTTCCCTTTGCTCACTGCCGACATACACGTAACGGATATACGATTTGTTGTTGGAAATATTGACGATCAGGTTCCGGGTGTCATTCTGGAGGTCGTAGATTTTTTTGAAATCGTGCTTGTCATAAGAAAGGAAGTTCTGAACATCGCGGGAAGACAGCATCAGCTTCGAAATGGTCTCAACGTCGTTGACGAAAGTCTGGATATTCCAGTTGATGGAGCCGAGCAAATTGGAGGTGGTGTCGGACACCTTGTTCTCAGCCACTTTGCTCAAATAGACAAAGGTCAAGGAGGCAATCAGGACAAGCGGCAGCAGGGAACAGCCTATGGACAAAATGATGATTTTGCTCCGAATGCTGATCGACAGGAACGGCCGGGTTATTTTCATGAAAAAGTCCCTCTGTCCGAAGAAAAGTATAATACCTGTACTTTCAGTATACCTTTGCCTGGGGGCAGACGGTAGATCAACCTTTGGTTGCTCCCGCGGTCATGCCGGAAATCACGCTTTTGTTAAAAATGAAGTAGACCAGCATGGTCGGGATGGTCGTGATGCTGATTGCCGCGTAAGTCGCTCCCCAATCCGTCAAGCCGTACTGGCCGATGTAATCCATCAGACCAACCGGAAGGGTCCGCGAGCTCAGGTCGTGAATGAACGTATTGGCGAAAATAAACTCATTCCAGATGAAAATCAGATTCATGACGACAACCGTGACGATCGTATTGCGCGACAGCGGGAAAATCATTCGCCAGAACACCTGGTAAATCCCGCAGCCGTCCATGACGGCGGCCTCCATAATCTCGTTCGAGATGTATTTGTAGAAGCTGACGAACAAATAGATCGAGATCGGCAGCGCAAATCCTACCTGGGGCAAAATGAGGGAAGTGAGCGTGTTGATAATCCCCGTTTTATTATACAGAATGAACAGCGGGATAAGCACGACCTGGATCGGGATCATGATGCCGCACAGGAACAGGAACAGCACGCTTTGAGTCCATTTAAAACGCATCTTCTCAATCACGAAAGCGGCCATGGCGCTGAACAGAATCACCAGAGCGATGGTCGTCACGGCGACGATGAGGCTGTTGGAAAAATAAGTGCCCAAATTCCCTTTGCGCCATACGCTGAGATAATTTTCGAAGGTGAACTTGCTGGGCAGGCTGAGCGGATTACTGCTTGAAAAATCGGTGGGCGCCTTGAAACTGGAGATGAACACCCATACGAGCGGATACACTTGAATGATAAGCAAAGCGAAAGAAATGATCGCAAGAATCGCCTTGGAATAGCGGGAATAGTTCATTGTCAGGTCTCCTTACTCTCCATCATCCGTCTGATAAAGGCGACGGCAATGAGGCTTTCTATGACGATAAATACGGCCATCGCGCTGCCGTAGCCGAAGTCCAGACTGGAGAAAGCAGTTTTGTACATATAAGTCGGCAGCAGCTCCGTCACCCGGCCCGGTCCCCCGTTCGTCATGAGATACGGGATATCGAACCCTTTTAGCGCGCCGGTAGTAGCCATAATGATCGAAACCGTCAGCACCGGCTTGATCAGCGGCATTTTAATCGACCAGAACAGGTCCCAGGAAGAAGCCCCGTCAATTCTCGCCGCCTCCTCGATATCGGAAGGGATGGACAGCAGCGCGGTATACAAAATGATCATATATAGGCCGATATAGCGCCAGCCTTCGGGTACCGATACGGCGCCAAGCGCCCACTTCAGGTCGGACAGCCAGGGCTTGCTCCACGCTCCCAAACCGAGCTGCTGCAGAATAAAGTTCAACATGCCGACCGGCTCGAATGAGTATACGCTTGTGAACAGCTGCGCTATGGCTACCGAAGTGATAATCGCGGGGGCGAAGTACAGCGTTTTAAATAATTCCCTGCCTTTGGTGATGCTGGTCAGCAGTATGGCAACCACCAAACCGAGAAACACCTGCATGGCCACAATAATGAAAACATAGATCAGGTTGTTGCCGAATGCCTTCCAGAATGTCTTGTCGCCGCCAAACATTTTGGTGTAATTATCGAGCCCGATATAGACCATGTCGGAAACCCCATCCCAGGAAAAAAAGCTGAAGTACATCGACCAAAGGATGGGAGCCAGAACGGTGAACACATACACCAGCAATGCCGGCAGCAGGAAGACGAGAACGGCTTTGCGATTGCGGAGGATTTTATCCATACCCTGCTCATTCCCCATTTATTATTTTTGTGCTGCATGCCCGGCCAACCGAAGGTACGGCTGGCCGGCTGCTTTAGCGCGGTTATTTAAAATATTTCGGTGCGTTCTCTTTAATCGCCTGATCCATGAGGTCGGCAAAATCATCCGGTGTATGCGCTCCGAGCGCCAAGGCATTCAGCTCGTTGCCGAGCAGTTCATTGGTGGCTGGGTCGAGGCGTGTATCCCACGGGACGGCGAAGACGCTTCCCGATTTTGCGATTTCATCCTGGATTTTATAGAACACCTCCGGCATTCCTTGCGCCTGATCCAGCGAATAGTTGAAAGGCGAGAACTGGCCTTTTTTCGTATAGGCTTCCGGGTATTTCTCCAGGAGGAATTTGACGAATTCCTTCATCGTATCGTCGAAGGTCTCCTGGTTGAACGCAACGCCGATACCCGAGTTGATGAAATAATCGTTCTCCGCTGTCTTGGCACCATCCATCATGGGAAGGCGGAAAAATCCGATATTGTCCTTCATATCCGCGCTTAATTTATCGTTGGCGAAATTCATCGTTTCCCATGAGCCCATGTAATAGATTCCGGTCTTGCCTGCGAGGAACAAGTCGCGCGCCGCCGTGTAATCCGTTGATGAGAAGCCCTGCTGGAAGTACCCTTTGGTGCCGAGCTCGTGAACGAGTTTAATGCCTGCCATGCCCGCCGGGTCCTTGAAGGAGGCCTTGCCCTGCTTGACGTTCTCGATAAAATCATTCCCGGTCATGCGGAAAGGCTCGAACGCCAGGTATCGGAGCACCGGCCATTTGTCCTTGCCGTCGACGGCAATCGGCGTAATCCCGTTTTGCTTGAGCGTCTCGGCAACCTTAAGGAACTCGTCAAACGTCTTCGGCGGTTCAAGGCCGAGATCCTTAAACATCTTGATGTTGTACCAAAATACTTCAATCCCGTATTCAATCGGGAGCGTGTACATGCTGCCGTCCGCGAACTGCTGATATTGCAGGGCAACCGGACGGAACGCGTCGTATTTTCCAAGGTCCTGCAGCAGCTTCTTCATATCCACGAGCTTGCCTTTCTCCACCAGCTTGGAAGCATAGGCGTCGGGATCGGTGTCGAACATGGCGGGCATCTCGTTGCTCGCGATCAATGTCCGCAGCTTCTGCAAATAGGACGGGCGATCGCCCGTACCTTCCAGAACCAGCTCGAATTCCGGATGTGTCTTGGAGAACTCGTCGGCAATTTCCTTCACGGTAACAGCCGGAGGGCTGTCTACGCCCCGGGCCACGAACCATTTGTAGGTTTTCTTTTCCGCTTTCTGCCCCGAGTTTGCGGAAGTTCCTGAACCATTTTCCGCAGTGCTGCCCGTATTGCTGCTGCCTCCGCAAGCGCTTACCAATGCTGTTACAACGACAAGCGATAACGTTAGAACCAGCCATTTGACGTATCGTTTCATCTATTTGACCTCCTGTTCGCTTGGAACGGATAAAGCTGCCTGTTCGAATTGCACCCGGCCTTCCTGGACAAAGCAGCCCCAGTCTCCAGTTTTCAGATTATAAAGGCGTGTCGTCATGGCGACCCGGTCGGCCAAGTACACGACGCATACGGAATTCTCCACCACGATCCGGATATCATAAACCGTATCCGCTTGCAATTCAATCGGCACTTCCAGTTCGACCGCGTGGGGGCGGTCACCGTCGATATGCCATTGCGCTTCGCCCTTCACCCGCCGGGGCCACATGTCGAAGACGAGCCGGTTATGAAGCGGTTCAAGGCGAACGTAGTAGGCTTCATCCAGGTCTTCGCTGGCCCGGAGCATGATGCCACAGCTTCTCGTCCCTTCGGAGAAGGATAGCCGGGCTGAAATCATGCACGTTTCTGGCATGGAGCCGGCCGCAATGCACGAGAAGGTTTCGTCAGCCGCCGCAGAGATGCTTTCCCCGGACACCTTCCACTCCCCGAGCCGTGAGCCCCACTCCGCAGCCTGCCTGTTTGCAAAATGCCGGGATACGGTCTCCGGTATGCGCACCGTTAACGTTCCGTCCGGTTCCTGAATGACCTCATGCACAACCAGATTGCCGGCCCACTGCCAATCCCCGTAATCGTCCTCGTTCTCCTTGCTGGGGTCCCAGCCAAACGCGTACCGCCGGTTTCCGTCGCTCCATGTCTTCGCGGCATAGAACGCTCTGGCGTCAAACGCGTCGTTCCTTGGCGCCGTCCAAGGCCCGCTGAGCGATTTGCTCATGCGGTAATGGGTGACGAACCGGTCCGAGAACGTGGAGTATACCAGATACCACCATTCCCCGATCCGGAACAAGTCCGGGCATTCGTGGGTCACGTACATTTTCGGGTCCCAGAACGGCTTGCGGATTTCCCATTGCTTAAGATCCTTGGAAGCGCACAATGCGATGCTCCCCCGGCGCCGGGACGGGCCTTCCTTATTCCTTGCGGCGAGCAGCATCCAGTATTCTTCCGCCTCTTCGTTCCAGAACACGAAGGGATCGCGCCAGTCATGCCTTTCATATTGAATCCCGTCCGAGTAGAAGGTATCCTCGGGAATTTTTCGCCACGATTCCATATCCCTGCTCACGGCGTGCATAACGCATTGGAGCGGCTCTCCGTCCTCCGTGAAGTCCGGGTACGGATTCAGGCCCGTGTAGAACAGATGAAATTCGCCTTCGGCTTCAATGATCGAGCCAGTGTAACAGTTCAAGTCTTGCTCGCTGACGCTTCCATGCTTCAGCATTTCGCCTTTTTCCTCGTAGTGCACGAAATCGCTTGTGCGGAGCTCGAACCAGGAGGTTCCCTCTCCGTGAATATTCTTGTTCTCCCTCCAATCATGGAGATAGAACAACCGGAATGTACCGTTTTTGTAAAAGGGAATGAGATCTCCCACCCAAGCCCCCTCCGGCTTGTAAAACAGGTTCGACATGGTATGCGGCCCCTTTCTTGTATCTTAACTTGATTATAGAAGGGTTTGAAAGCGCTTTAAATTCTAAGTTCTTTGTCAGATGTTCAATATTTTTGGGTTCCCGTTAAAAAAATAACCCCAAGATCAATAATGACCTTGGGGCGGCAAGCCTCTCTGAATTGAAATTAACTAAGGCAACGTAAATAGCGCTTGCCCTAGCTGAGATTCCCCGTCACCGGATGAGGCACATAAGGCTCCTCTAGGCTCGCCATTTCATCAGCATCCAGCTTCACCGAAAGCGCTGCAACGGCGTCCTCCAGATGATGGGGCTTAGTTGCGCCAATGATCGGGGCGGTTACCGGCTCCTTTTGTAGAACCCATGCAAGGGCAACCTGCGCGCGCGGAATGCCCCGTTTGGCGGCAATTTCAGCTACTTTCTCAACAATCTTGCGATCGGCATCGGCCATTTTCGAATAAAATGCTTGTCCGGCCGCGTCCTTCTCCGAACGGGCGGTCTGTTCCTCCCAATCCCGGGTTAGCTTGCCTCTGGCAAGCGGACTCCACGGAATAACGCCGATTCCCTCTTCAAGGCAAAGCGGCAGCATTTCCCGCTCTTCTTCCCGATACAATAAATTGTAGAAATTCTGCATGGAGACAAACTTGGTCCATCCGTTGCGTTCAGCAGTATGCTGGGCTTTCAGGAACTGCCAGGCGTACATGGAAGACGCTCCGATATATCTGGCCTTCCCTGCTTTCACGACGTCATGGAGCGCCTCCATTGTCTCTTCAATAGGCGTAGTGTTATCGAAGCGGTGAATTTGGTACAAATCGACGTAATCCGTACCCAGCCGTTTCAGGCTGTTATCGATTTCGGTCATGATCGCTTTACGGGAAAGTCCCGCGCCGTTGGGACCCGGACGCATGCGGAAAAATACCTTTGTCGCGATGACTACCTCATCCCGGCGGGTATATTCCTTCAGGGCGCGTCCGACAAATTCTTCGCTTGTTCCATCGGAGTACACATTCGCCGTATCGAAGAAGTTAATCCCGAGCTCCAGCGCCCTTTTAATGAAGGGTCGGCTCTCCTCTTCATTCAGCGACCAGGGAGCCATTCCGCGTTCGGGCACCCCATAACTCATGCAGCCAAGACAAATTTTCGAGACTTCCAGACCAGTACGGCCAAGTTTGACATAATCCATAAATGGCACAACTCCTTTGTTGGTATAGGCCTCATTCCGCCAAGGCAGGGCATACCCTTATTATCCAATAAATAAAAAAGGGCCGTTATCCCATTCGTCTCAAATGCTTGCCTAATCCTCTCATTCCCATTAACGCCACCGGCGCAGATGCTTTATAATTGAGCAAGAGAACACCAACAAGGAGGAGCCTATGTCTGAGGAAATGCGAGACCAGAGGGATGAACTCGTCAAACGGATCGAACGTCATACCGGCCGGGACGGAGCTCACAAGACCGCAATTCCCTCTTTATATTTTTTCCACAACTCTAATTTGACCAAGCCGGCCCACAGAGTGTACAACCCTTCCCTGTGCTTCATCGCTCAAGGTTTAAAAGAAGTACTGCTGGCACAGGAGCGGTTCGAATACGGTCCGGCAAACTACCTGATTTCATCCATGAATCTGCCGGTGACCAGCCAGGTCATCAAAGCTTCTCCCCTCATTCCGTATTTGAGCTTCAGGCTTGAATTTACGCAGAGTCAGATTCTGGAGGTTATCAATGACTCCGACATTCAAATCGCTTCGAAAGAAAATGCCAAGCGGGCATTGTTTGTCGGTAAGATAGAGCGTTCAATACTGGATGCGATACTCCGGTTAACCCGTCTGCTGGACGATCCGAAAGACATTCCGTTCCTTGCTCCCATTTACACCAAAGAAATTCTATACAGGCTTCTGCAAGGGCCGTATGGCGCGACGCTCGCCCAAATCGCCATGGAAGGAAGCAGCACGTACCGAATCCGGGACGCAATCGAGCAAATTATTAATAACTGTAACAAGCTTTTGCGCATTGAAAAGCTTGCCGAAACAGCCAATATGAGTACTTCTACGTTTCACCGGCACTTCAAAGAGGTCACCGCGATGAGCCCGATTCAGTTTCAAAAACAGCTGCGCTTGCAGAAAGCCCGGCGCCTTCTGCTATCCGAGTCGGCGGACGCCGCCGAGGTCGCCTTCCGGGTAGGCTACGAAAGCGCATCCCAATTCAGCCGGGAATATGCCCGTATGTTCGGCGCTCCTCCCAGAGCAGACATCAAGCGTCTGAAGGAAAAATATGACCACGTGCTAGACGCATGACCCTCCTACCAGTAAGGGCAAATTCGTCCTCCACAACATTTGGATATAAAAAAACTGCCCCAAATGAATGGAACTCATTTGGGGCAATAACCAGTAACAGCACGGGAAAATCCCCCCATCACTTCATCGCTATACTATTGCTGGACGAACGCGCAAAGCTAAACGAGACCGCCGCAATACAGACAGCAACCGCGACGGATGCAGCCCCGATCCAGCTGACCGCCGGCATCGATGCGCTTCTCACGGCAATTCCCCCGATTCCGGCGGCTGCGGCAATGCTGAGCTGCAAGATGGAACCGTACAAGCTGAGCATGATTCCCGATGCCTCCGGAGCGAGCAAGACCAGATTATACTGCATACCTGGGCCGGATGACCAAGCCGAGAAAGCCCACAGCATCAAGAGCGGAATGGCAACAGAGGCTGATCCGGCTATTGTAGACAGCAGCACAAGAGCGATGACATGGATAACCATGCCGCCCACAAGCGTCCGGGGGATACCGATCCGGTCCGTCAGGAATCCGCCGAACTTGGAGCCTATCAACGTAGCGATACCGAAGGCAAAGAGCGTAGCACTCACTTCTCGTTCGCTCATTCGTGGAACGGTTAACAGGAAGGGGGCGATATATGAAAAAAGCACGGCATATCCTAATTGCCAGAAGAATATTACACCAAGGCCAATTACGATTTTCGGATTCTTCATAAGAGCGAGCTGCTTGCCCAGAGGGACGGCCTCCTCGCCATTTGTGGCCGGGAGCATTCGAGCCACAGTGAAGATGGCCAGCAGGCTGAGAATACCGATCCCCCAGAAGATGACCTTCCAATCGTAAGCGGCGGCCACAACACGGCCAATGGGAACGCCAGCAATGAGGGCGGCACTGGCCCCCGTTATAACGGTGGCAATCGCCCCGGCCCGGCGTTCAGGCGGCGCCAGCTTTGACGCGAGCGTCTTGGCGATGGTGGCAAAAACCCCACTTCCTATAGCAAGCAGAACGCGAGAGAAGATGAGAAAACCGAAGCCGGGAAGGACGACTGTCAAAACGCTGCCGAGCGCAATGACGCCCAGAGAAAGCATTAATAGCTTACGCCGATCCATTTTCGCCATCGCCATCATCACAACAGGCGTGCCGATCGCGTTGGCAATCGCGAATACCGTGATCAGCTGTCCTGCCGACGATACCGAAATATGGGCGGAGGCCGCTACTTTGTCCAAAATGCCTGCAATGATGAACTCCGATGTAGCAGTCATGAAGGTAATGAAGGCCAGCAAGTAAATTTTCCAGGTGTTGTTCATATTTTGTTCTCCACTGTTGGGGTTAGGTCCAAATCGGCAGCAGTGTTTCACCGCGATCCGTCGCGGGTGCAGGAGTAACCGAAAGCGAAGAGATTTCATCGCGCCATTCCGGAGTCATGTCCACATCGGCCGCAGCGAGCGAATCCTCAAGCTGCTCCAGGTTCCTTGCTCCGATAATCGGCGCCGTTACCACAGGATGCGACAACGCCCAGGCGACGGCCAGCGTTGAGGGCTTTATACCACGCTCCGCAGCATAGGCATTAAACCGGTCGGCTATGGCAAAATTCATTTCATCCGCGTAGCGGTCCGTATATCTCTTCTCTTCAACGAGCCGCCCTTGCTCCGGCCGTTTGTTCACTCCATATTTGCCCGTAAGAAGCCCGGCTCCGAGCGGGCTGTAGGAAATCACGCCCAAATGTTCCGAAGCGGCGAGCGGCAAAATTTCGACCTCGGCTTGACGTTTGACCAGGTTATACATCGGCTGAATCAACTCAAAACGGGCAAGCTGCTCTTTTGCGGATATCCCCAGTGCCTTGGCAATTTGCCAAGCTGCCCAGTTGCTTACCGCCGGATAGAGAATTTTGCCCTGTGCCTGAAGGTCGTCAAGCGCGCGGAGCGTTTCTTCCATCGGAGTCTTCTCATCGAACATATGCACAAAGTAAAAATCGATGCGGTCCGTCTTCAACCGCCGCAGGCTATTTTCAACTTCAAGCAGGATATGACGGCGGGAGAGTCCACCTGCATTGATATCTTTTCCCATAGGATAGAACACTTTGGTGCTCAGTACAATTTCATCCCGGCAATCCGCGATACACTCTCCCAGGATTTCTTCAGAACGCCCCCCGCTATAAACGTTCGCCGTGTCAAAAAAGTTAATCCCGGCTTCCCGGCAGCGCTTGAACATGGCTTTGGACGTTTCTTCATCCGCGTTGCCGCCAAAAGACATTGTACCGAAACATAAATTCGAGACTTGAATCCCCGTTTTTCCTACTGTACGGTATTTCATGATAAAACCTCCCTACTTCCCTTTTGAGAACACTTCTTTGGCAACCATAATAGCTGACATGGCTTTTGGCCACCCCGCGTAAAAAGCAAGATGAATGATGACTTCTTTAAGCTCTTCTTCCGATAGCCCGTTCTCCCTGGCTTTGTTCAAATGAAATCCCAGTTGTTCCGTGTTCCCGCCAGCGATCAGGCTGGCTACGGTAATCAGGCTGCGGTCGCGCGGAGCCAGCTCCTTGCGTTCCCATACATCGCCAAACAGAACATTGTCGGTAAGCTCCACGAGTTTCGGGGCAAAATCTCCGATCGCTTTTTGTGCACCTGTAAGTTCTTTTTCTTTTGACATTTGCTATCCCTTCTTCTCATTAGTTTTCTGATATAATGATTATTGATACATTAATGGACACTCGTCTATAATTATAAATGGATACAGAATATCTTCAATTGTTAATCGAGCGCAATTTGTTCATTACTGAACAGATACTCGACAGGTGTAAATTATTTTTTAAGAAAGAATGGTGGCCCTCCAATGTCCAAAGTGGATCGAAGAATACTCAAAACGCAAGAAGCGTTAAAAAAGGCTGTAATTGAATTGATGTCCGAAAAGAATTTTGATGACATTACGATACAGGATCTTTCCGACAGGGCGAACGTGAGCCGCGGAACCATATATCTTCATTACATGGATAAATTTGATCTGCTGGATAAGCTGATTGAAGAACATATTGACGAGCTGCGGAAGCTGTGCGAATCGGCATGTCAATTGGATTTTATCGAGGCGACGCTGATCTTCTGCGAATACTTCGAAAGCCATTATTCATTCTTTTCGCTGATGTTGGCAAGCAAAGGGGCTCCTTATTTCCGCAATCGGTTCCTTAACTTTCTTATTGAGGAGTTCCGGAAAGAAGTGGACATAAACGGAGGAAAAAACCAGGGGTTAAATGAAGAGCTCATCGTCAGGTTCGTTGCGTCGGCTTACGTCGGGGTGGTGGAATGGTGGTTCATGAATGATAAACCTTTCCCGCATGATGTCTTGGCCAGACAACTGGGGGCTTTATTAGATAGAAATGTATAATCTGTTCATTAATGAACAAATACGGCGGATTTAACAATTGCATGCTGTATGGATACGTTTATAATACTAAACAGGTGTGCATTAAAGTATCCATGTTTTTTATCTTCAAGAGAAAAGGAGTAGAGAACAAACATGTGCCAAACTCGAGTTTTAAGTGTCTCCAGCGCCAAAGCGCCATTCGAAAAAACCACGATTGAGCGGAGAGCATTACGGCCGCATGACGTCCTGATCGATATTCAATTTAGTGGAATTTGCCACTCTGACATCCACAGCGCATTCGATGAATGGGGCGGCGGAATTTTTCCCATGGTTCCCGGTCACGAAATCGCCGGTATTGTATCGGCCGTAGGAACAGAAGTTACCAAATTTGTGGTTGGCGATCGCGTTGGCGTCGGCTGCTTTGTTGACTCCTGCGGAGAGTGCGAATACTGCCTTAAGGGTGAGGAGCAATATTGTACGAAAGGCTTTGTCGCCACCTACAACTCCCTGGACTATGACGGCAATCCGACATACGGCGGATACAGCCAAAAAATAGTAGTAACAGAACGATTCGTTGTCCGGATTCCGGACAGTCTGGAGCTAAATGTGGCAAGCCCGCTGCTGTGCGCAGGCATCACGACATACTCTCCTTTGAAGCATTGGAACGCCGGCCCAGGCAAAAAAGTTGCTATTGTGGGAGTGGGGGGCCTTGGCCACCTGGCGATCCAATATGCGCATGCCATGGGTGCTGAAGTCACCGTCCTGAGCCGGTCTATCGGTAAAAAAGAGGAAGCCCTGAGCTTTGGCGCCGATCATTATTTTGCAACCAGCGATCCCGCTACATTCACAACATTGGCCAGTCAATTCGATCTCATCTTAAATACCGTGTCTGCAAATCTTGACGTTGATGCGTATTTATCGCTGCTTCGCATCGATGGAACGCTTGTCAATGTCGGTGCGCCGGCCGAACCGGATAAGTACCAGGTCTTTTCCCTGATCATGGGCCGCCGCAGCATCGCAGGTTCACTCGTTGGCGGAATCCGGGAAACGCAAGAGATGCTCGATTTCTCCGCGGAGCACGGCATTGCCCCCAAAATCGAGGTGATTCGCGCGGACCAGGTAGACGAAGCGTATCAGCGCGTCCTCCGCAGCGATGTGCGTTATCGGTTTGTTATTGACGTGTCCACCTTGTAATTTTGCTCTGATGAAAGATGGGTTAGCCCGCTTAGGCGGGTTGACCCATCTTTTTTTCTGGAATCCTGCCCTCGGGTGGTACTTACAGCCACTATGCTTAACAACGAAACGACCCGTGATTACATTTCCTTGTTGCCCTTACCTTACAAATGAACGATTTGTTCAGCAGAGAAAAATATGCGCATTTGCCAAGGACTATTTAGAGGCCGGAGGAAGGCAAAAAACTTATGAAACCGGAGATCAGAAAACCTGAAATTCTGCATCTTTTGGTCGACTAAGAACACCTCTTGTATAATACGCCTGCGAAAATGCAGGTTTGTTCCCATTCAGCCTCAAATTCAGTCAGCACAGCCTCAAATCCCTGTATAATTGCAGGTTTTCTTTGAGAAAAAACGTTTTTGATCGAAAAAAGCTGCACTTTAGCTGTTTTGCAATGATGCTGAACTAAAATCATAATCAACCTGACCTGTCCCTTGATGTTAGAACGATTGCCCTAATTCCTAACTTGGTTTGATGGAGGAATGCCAAGGACTATTTCAGAGGGCAGCGGAATACCTGAGTTTTCTTTTTCCAGAAAAAGGGTATGAAAATCCCGCTTATGTGAAAAAATATACAATATAGCTAAAGACGAGGTGAAAGTGATGAGTGAATTACAGGAACTCAAGGCTCTTCTGTGCGAATGCGGTCTCTCCAAGCGTCAGTTTCTAAAAGAACTGGTTGATGCTGCCACGGACAATAGGGCAATGTGCGGACAGTGTGACGCAGGGTGTATCAATTGTCAAACGGGCTGCAATAATGGACCTACAGCACAGTGACGCGCTGGTTTAAGGACTTCAAATCATTGAGGATGAGGTGACACTAATGAATACGTTAAATGAAATCAGGGCTCTTCTTGCCGGAACAGGTCTCTCGAAGCGTGAGCTTTTAAGAGAGCTTATTATCGATGCTGTATCGGAGGATGAGGAGGATATCGCAAGATGTACAATGGGATGTTCCATGCGCTGTACGTCATGTTCCCCAGGATGCTCCAACGGAGGAGTAGCTAAATGAAATGGGGGTTATAGTTATGGGACTTCTTCTAAGCCCCGAGGTGAAGCTGCGGCCTGACGGGGGAAGGTCAATCTTGTTTACCGCGAATCCGGGGGATAGCTCGCAGGAAGTGTTTAAATTTCTCTACCCGCAGCAGGCTGTCATCCTCTCCTTATTCGACGGAAAACGGGACCTGACTGCCGTTCGTGAAGCCGTGGCCTATCTCTTCGATCTGGATATGGAAGCTGCCTCCCGGCAAGTGGATGCCCTGCTGGCCATTCAGGTAAATGACGAACAGACCATGGAATCCTTGATCATCGAAGCTTCAGATATCAACCCGGATCAGGCACGGATATACGATCCCAAGGCTTTTATCGTTCCCGAAGAGATGATTGATATGGATGATACCCGGTGCAAGATGCCCTACACCTTGCTGGTGCTTCCGACCATGCGTTGTGTAACCAATTGCAGGTATTGCTATGCTGATCGTGAGGGTTTTCAAGGAAAGCAGGAATTGGATTTAACCCTGTACCGCCGCCTGTTGAAAGAGGCCCGTGATTGCGGTATCGAAACCGTCGAGTTCTCGGGGGGAGATTTTTTTTGCCGGGAGGATGCTCTGGATTTCATTGAAAGCACTCTGTCTGCAGGTCTGTATCTCAATATCCCCACGAAATATCCTTTATCCAGAAGTATGGCCCAGCAGCTCAAGGCAACTGGACTATCCACCATCCAGGTTAGTATTGACGGTCTTGACCCGGCAATTATTGACCAGCTTATGGGTCGTACCGGCTATGGGGAGAAAATACTGCAAACCCTCGATTATCTGGGTGAAGTGGGAATCAAGGTCCGGACCAACACAGTGCTGACCCCGGTTAACATCAAGAATGCCGTATCCCTTGCGCGGTATTTGATGGACAAGCCTTATGTGCTGAGGAGCAATTTTACTTGCTACGGACGTTCCTTGTATCGCCATGACGACAGCCTGTTCTGTTCGCCGGAGGATATAGAGATTTTCGAGAAAAAATTCAGCAAGATTAAAGAGGAATTTCCGGACAGAGTAAATTTCAGCGGCGCCAATGATAATCCCTACGCCGGAGAGGAATCGGTAAGGAAGAACAACTTTTGGGAAAGAGCTTATTGTACGGCTAACCGGCGCGGTGTTGTTGTGCTGCCTGACGGGAAGGTAACCATCTGCGAAGAGCTGTACAATCACGAACATTTCATTATCGGCGATTTAACGAAACAGACGTTGCTGGAAGTGTGGAATTCGCCAAAAGCCCTGGAGCTTGCTTACCCGGATCAGTCAGCGGTTTCCAATGGACCTTGCCGAGATTGCTCTGATTTCCAGCAGTGTCATGAAGGTCTCGGAAGATGTGTCAGGGAAGCTCTTAAAGCTTATGGATTGGATCAGCACTATGCTCCAGATCCCCGTTGTCCCCGAGCGCCTGTGGGCAGCCGTTTGGCGTAAAATCTAAAAGCCCTTGATTCGTCACTCATGCAGGTGAATCAAGGGCCCCCTTCTGTCCTAACATGTTCTGCAAGATGATTATTCATCAAAGAGAATAAACTCACGATATTTTCGTGCAATGACATCCAGTATCACTTCTAACCCAATCAACGAATGAACCCCTTGCTTTTGATAACTCGGCAATGGGGTTGCTTCATAAAAGAACGAATAGTCAGCATGCCCGCTTAAAAAGTTACTGCCAAATTTCGTAATAGCTGCAATCGTTACATTTTTTATTTTTAACTCCCGAACGACATCCTTTATCATTTCGGTTTCGCCGCTGAACGAAGTAAGTATAACCAAATCCTCTTCCGTTATAATCGAGCTGTTAATTGCCAAATTTGTCTCGCCTGAAATCAATATATTTTGACGATTCGCAATCATTAAATCCTTGGAAAATTCCTTTGTGAAATTATTCTGTGAGAAACCGGTGGCGTATAAAAAGACCATTCGGGCAGCTTTCAGCTTCTCCAGAAAGGGCTGAAAATTCGTTTGCTCGATATATCGGAAAATCCGGTCCAAATCCTGTTTTAATAATAGAGTCAAATCACTGGGCTCTAGTGAGGATAGGGTCATGTCCGACCTGAGAGCATACTTTAATTCTGAAAATCCATGATATCCCAGCTTTTTGGCCAAGCGAAGCACCGAACTTTTCGAACTAAGCAATGCCTCGCCTAATTCGACAATATTCATGCTTATGACATCTTGGGGCCGATTGGTTATGAATCTTACCATTTCTTTTTCAGAGTCGGTCAAATCGTCATAATTTATCTTTACACGCAAGTCAAAATCCATATAGCTGCTCCCCGTTATGTAATATTACTAAGTAATCATTTATTCAAATAGTATACTGCAAAAAAAGACTAGTGAGAGGAGATGCTCTACTAGTCTAATCCTATTGTCAGTTCTTTATGCTTCAATATAATAAATTACCGCTTCATACGGGCGAAGCTCCAGATTGCCCAGCTCTTTCCGGGTATCCGGATAATTGGATAGCAACAGTCTGCCGGATGAGCGCTTCAGCTCCTCAGGCAATTTATAATTGACTTTGCTCTCGGAGAAGGAACAGATGACGACTAGCTTCTGCTCTGCCAGGGTACGCGTATACCCGTAGACAGCGGAATCGCCCGGATTGATCAGTTCATACACTCCGTCAACCACGACCGGCAGCTCTTTCCGAAGACGAATTAATTCTTTGTAATGGTAGTACACCGAGTTTGGATCTGCCAAACAATCCTCCACATTGATCCAATCATTATCCGGGCTGAAATCAATCCATGGTGTTCCGTTTGTAAATCCATACTTTTCCTTTCCATTCCACGGCATCGGTGTGCGCGCATTATCACGGGATTTCAAGAAAATGGACTCTTTAATGTACGCTTCCAGAAGTCCTCTTTCCTCAAATTCTTTCTTCACACCATAGGTCTCAATATCCTTATACTGATCTGAAGAAGCGAAGCGGACATTGCGCATTCCCAGCTCTTCTCCCTGATAAATATAAGGCGTGCCTTTCATCATATGAAGGAGGGTTCCTAGCATTTTTGCGGATTCTACCCGATAGTTCGTGTCGTTCCCAAAACGGGTAACCGCACGCGGCTGATCATGATTGCTCCAATAAAGGGAGTTCCACCCCCTGCCTTCCAGTTTGTCCTGCCACTCTGTCATGACGTCTCGCAAATCGCTCAGCTTAAAACGGATGTCCGAGAACTTTCCGTAAGGTCCGTAGTCCAGGTGCATGTGATCGAAATGGAAGACCATATTCAATTCTTCCCGTTCCGGGTCTGTGTATAAAATCGCTTGGTCACTATTGGTATTGGCTGTCTCGCCCACGGTCAAAATGTTATATTTGCTCAATACCTCTTGATTCATTTCATGGAGAAATTCGTGAACTCGCGGCCCGTTAGAGGCACCGATATAATAAGATTTGGTATAGATCGCGTCATCCGGTGCATCCGGCCAATCCTGACGTTTACTAATCAAACTGATTACATCCATCCGGAAACCGTCGATTCCCGTCTCGAACCAGAACTTCATCATATCATAAATCGTTTCACGAACTTTGGGATTCTCCCAGTTCAAATCCGGCTGTTCTTTAGCAAACAGATGCAGATAATATTGTCCGCGGCTTTTGGCATACTCCCAGGCCGGACCGCCAAAGGTCGAGCCCCAATTCGTGGGCGGGCTTCCATCTTCCTTGGGATCTTTCCAAATATAAAAGTCTGAAAACTCATTGTCCCGCGATTCACAGGACTTCTTAAACCATTCATGCTGATCGCTTGTATGATTAACTACCAGGTCCATAATAATCTTGATATCCAAGCGATGCGCTTGATCCAACAGTCGTTTAAAATCATCCATCGTTCCATATTCGGGATTGACGCTGTAATAATCGGAGATGTCATACCCATTATCCACCAGCGGTGATTGATAAATCGGATTCAACCAGATCACGCTGATGCCCAAATCCGCCAAATACGGGAGCTTTTCAATTATTCCGTTTAAATCGCCTATACCGCTTCCGGTTGTATCTTTAAAACTTTGCGGATAAACCTGGTAAACGACACCTTTTTTCCACCAATCTTTTTCGTTCGCCATATTATTCATCTTCTTCATCATCTTTCGGCATATTGGCAACGAAGTCATTCACATATACTAACTGCTGCCTTGCTTCATTCACGGCATTAAGAATTTGATCCGCTGTTAAATATTCATCCTCCGGCTGCACCAGTACCGCAATGATAACCGGCAAATTTATTCCTGCTATGATATGAAAATGCGGACGGCTTAAATACGCTGCAAATGCCTGATTCACCGATCCCCCGAGCAGGTCCGTGAACACCACTACTTCATCATCTTCTCCTACATCCTCCAGCAATCCCTTGACTTCCTCCTTAACCGGTGTGTTGGTCAGATATGCTGAAAGGGCATGAACATTACCGATACCTTTAGTGATATAATTCAAAGTTTCTTTTACGCCTTCCGCCATTCGATCGTGGCTGGCTATGATAATTTTTCGCATACGTTTCGTTTCCTTCCTCTTTCTTTATCAATTAAACACCCAAAATTCCAAAGTAAGAGCAGACTAACGCTAAACCAATGATCAAAAATATGATGCTTGTGAGGCTTAGCTTCTTCGATCCGATCAATTTATAGACGACAATGGTTAAAGCAGCCGGTAGCAAGGCAGGCATAATTTTGTCCAAGATCTCCGTTTGAATGGGTAGCGTGACTTCCCCCGCTTGATATTTAAGCTGAACATTCATTTTTACAACGGCTGGAATTAATGCGCCAACTACGGTTAACCCCATGATGGAGGCGGCTTCAGTAAAGACATTTAATCTGTCTCCAAGGGCCGTGATTAATTTCAATCCGGAGGTGTGGCCCACATCGAACAATTTAATCCGGAAAAAGAAAAAGACAATGTTGAGCAGCAGCCAAATAATCGCACCGGTCGGATTTCCCTGTAAGCCCATATATCCGGCAATTGACCCCATAATGGTCGGGTACAGTACCCAAACAAGCGTATCTCCAACACCGGCAAGCGGTCCCATCATCCCTGTTTTGAAGGCTTGAACCGCCTCTTTGGATTTGATGCCATCTTTCTGTTCCATCGCCACCGAGGCCCCCAACAGGAGATTGGCCATCCAGGTGGTAGTATTGAAGTAATTGAAATGATTATTTAAAGATGCTTTATAATCCTCATCATTTTTATGGATTTTGCGTAAAACCTTGTTCAGTCCAAACACAACCGCCGGAGCCTGCTGGTTCTCGTAATTAAAGGTGTTGCAGGCCATGAACATATACCGGATAGCCGCCGACCGAATGTCTCTTTTCGTTACCTGATTTGTTGCCGGCTCTGTATTACTCATCGAATTCGTCTCCTTCAACTGAGGTATTGCCGGTCCCTGCTCCAGCCGCTGCGGGTGTACCGCTCATTTTTTGTGTGAAGAAATAATAGGCAAAGGCGAAGCCTAAAATGGCAATTCCCAAGATCGGTAAGCCCAGATACGCGGAAATCACAAAGCCAATCAAGAGCATCGTCAGGTATTTCTTGACTGGCATATACTGAAGCAATAATGCAATCCCGACTACCGGCAGCATAGATCCGGCTATGGATAATCCGTCTGTAAACCATTTCGGTACAACATCGAGCAGCAACCTTACGATTTTATCCCCGAATATCACACAAAGTAAGGTTGGAATCGCTGTGGTTAAACCAAAAATAAGGGGGCCGATCCAAAAAATACGATTCATTTTGGCGAATTTTCCTTCGTTCAGCGCTTTTTGAGCCGCATGAGACACATAGGAATTGAGGATCTTGCCCAGAACATCCAATTGAATGCCAAGCATTCCGACAGGTACCCCGACCGCAAGGGCAATGGCTTTCGCATGTTCAATATCACTGGTTGTGCGGAGGGCTACATAAATCCCGACAAGTGTCGCAAGACCGTAATTGGGCACCGAGGATCCGCCTATATTGGCTACCCCCAGGGCCATCAATTGAAAGGTCCCGGCTATGACCATGGCCGTAGGGACATCGCCCATAATAAGTCCGGCAATCATTCCGATAATGGATGGGAACCAGGTAGTGATAACAAAACCCTGCTGGTCTAGAACCATCCAGAAAGCTAATGCAACAATGAGTATCGCTTGTATAATCTCCATGTTTTATCCTCTTCCTGCTTGGTTATTTGATATAGGTTTCCAGTGGTTCTTCGGCATCTCCCGGCACAAAGTGAAAGGTGACTGGAATTCCTTTTTCTTTTAAAGCTTTTAAATCGGCTACTTCCTTTTCATTTACCGAAACCATCTTCTTTACCGTTGTTTTACCTTCACCGTCAAAAATGATCCCGACATTGACTTTCGGAATGTGAACGCCGCCCGCAGTAAGCTTCAGCAGCGTTTCAGGTTCCCGGACAACCAGCAAAACATTATGATCGTCATATTTTCCGGCTCTGAAGTTGGTAATGGCCGTATCCGTATCAATGATCGACATCCCGGTTCCGGCAGGCTTGCTCATACGCATCGCTGTTTTTTGGACTTCATCTTTACTCGCAACATCATCCACTACCATCAACCGTTTGGCTCTTGTATGTCCTGCCCATTGAGTCACCACAATTCCATGAATCAAACGTTGATCAATTCGCGCCAGTACGATACCCATATCTCTAATCTCCTTTTGTAAGTGTTTTCTTTATGGCCATGAACAGAGGATATCACCATGAGAAAACGCTAACAATACGTTTGGAGGAAGTTAGGAAAGCGCTTGTCAAACCGGGAAAAGTATCAGATGTAAGGGAAAATTCCCGTGGTTCTCCAAGCGGGCAGGCGCAAAGATTAAATGGATAAGAAACACAAACCAAAATTACATAGAAAAACCCCTGATCCATCAGTATTTCTGACGAATCAGGGGCATGTAGTGTCGCAAACATGTACAATTAGTTTTTCCATGTACCTAAGGTCATTCCAGATGTGGAAACTGCTTGGACATCGCCTACATAGAGAAGGCTATCCAGGGCTTTTAGCCGAAAAGCTAAAAATTCACGTCATTTATGATACAGTTCACCGCGTTGTCTGTAACGGCAAGTTTTTCTTAACCCTGCTTTACTCCAAAATTAGTTAATAATTAACAAAATCAGAGCAGCCAAATTGACTCTCCTAGCTCAGACATAGCTTAATTTAAGCAGTCAAAGTTAGGCTAACGAAGACCTGCCGAACCTGAACCCAATGCAAACAAAAGCACCCTTTCCAGGTTTCGTGTGGGTGTTTACGAAAAACTTGCTTCTATTTATGATACGGTTCACCGTAATGTATCCAAGCACAAAGTACATTTTGACCATAAAATTTACATCAGTATATAAAGACAAAGCCACTCCTTTGACAATGGAGTGGTTTCTTCGGATATACTTCTCTTTTATTAATCTATCTCTATTTGTTTAATAGGGCAAACAATCTAAGATGCTTTTAGTTTTTCGAGGTTTTGCTTGTGAAATCCCTTCACAATCAACCAGACTGCCAAACTCAATTCATAAACGCCCACAGGTAGAGCAATAAGTCCTTTTGCTGCAGAGAGAGGTTCTATGATACCGAACATTTCTAATAGACCGGCTATGAATACGAGTACAGCTGTAATCATACCAAACAGCGCTAACGGTCTTGGCACTAAACCTGTTTTAAAAAGCAAATAGCTATACAATGTCGTATTGATACCCAGCATAAAATTGGGACCTAACATCGAAGTCCAACGGTGGAAAGCTTGCAGCATGTAACCGATCTCGTGAAGATTTTCTTCACTTGCTAAGCTGTTTGCTTCATAATGTATACTAAGCTGCAATAAACCTAATATACTCACCACACCTATTGCAATAAGAACAGCTTCCATAAATCGAAAGCATAGATATCCTAGTGCTAGTTGTTCATTCCAACGACGGAGATAAGGAAACAGCATAACCGCTGTACCTACTGCTGTCAGAACGAGCAAGAGATCGTTAATGACACCGAGCAAAACCTTTGTTTTAAATCCATTTGCCACGGACATATACCATTGTTCTGACAATACCGGCTCATATAAGATAACAGCGATGACTGATGTGACCGCAGCTACAATATAAAAAATGCCGATTATGATCCCATTTATTCTGTCTTGCGTCATTAACCTTACCTCCTTTGGCTGATCACCATTGTAATAATAATCATAGAATATTCTGAAAAAAATGATTGGGGGTTATTATGGACCATTATGAAGTCATAGAGAGTTCTTTAATCCATATTGAGAACAATTTAGACCAGTCTTTATCACTAGAGTCTGTGGCTAATACCTTTAACATGTCCAAATATTACTTTCACAGACTTTTTTCTGCCATGATGGGTTGTTCTTTAAACAACTACATACTATCCAGAAGATTGAACGCATCACTACCATTCATTCAAACCGATCATTTACCACTAACAGATATAGCCTACATGCTAAACTTTGGAACACAATCATCTTTCACCCGCGCTTTCAAACGCCAATACGGTATTGCTCCAAGCTCTCTAAGAGTAAAAAATTTGAACATACTTCAAAGTCCAGTGCCATCTGTCGTTAAAAGACCCATTAAAAACATCAATGGTGATATTGTCACCGATTTTACCCTAACGGAGCTTAAACCAATCCGGTTGAGCGGCATAGCCTTTGAAGTTGACTTGGCAACTGATGATTACAAGACGAAGATTCGGTCTCATTCAAACAAGCTGTTAAATGACATTGATGAAACAGTAACTGGCTCATGTTATGTCATTTATTCGAATTGCCAACCCAACTCAACCCGCTTTAAGGTCTTGTTCGGGATCCCAAATGATATTCAAATAGAGAAACCTTTTTATTTTTCCGTTGATTTACCGCAGCTCTTCTGTGCCAAGTTTAAATATTTTGGTGATCTCCTTGATATAGGTGATGTTTTCATAACTGATTATGCAAGATTTTTGAAGATTTCCAGGCAGGAAGCTGACGATTCTCACATCGAACTTATTCAATTTTTTGATGACATCCATAATCTTGATTCGGCCTACCACATCTACGCACCTATCAAAAAACTAACGATTGACTCAGATTATTAATATCGCCATATGGTAATCATAATCTTCTTTATGTGCCTCCATTCCGTTTCAGTAATTATTTGATGAACATAAGATAACATAATGGCGTAAAATGCACTTTCCAAATCTTGCTGTAATGAAAAAAACACCTCTACCTGAGATGCATATTCATCAACGATGTGACCTATTTTCTTTTAGTGAATAGCGGCACCACTCGACCTCGCTACTTATGGTACGGTTCACCGTATCATAAATAGAGCGAAATTATTGTAGGAATCCTGTCGTAAGTCCCCAGTGACGTCCGAATCGTTGAGAGAGTCGTCCAACAAGCAGTCGCCAGTAGCCGAACCAAGTGAATAAGGCGATGAGGATACCTGCCAGACTGTCTGTTCCGATCATTTCCTGAGCAAAGAGCTCCCCCCCAGTTATTCCGGCTGCAAGTGCTGCTCCACCGAAAACTCCTAAACTTGATATTTTACGATCGATTTGGCCATCGGGTTCATACGACATCGTTCAGAACCACCTTCGATTGGAACAACTGCAACGAAACGCAAAAAAAGAGGGGTGGCCCGCCCCTCATCAATGATTACTAAAAAAGCTTGTGTATAAGAGCAAAGATCAATTCAGCGGTTATGCATTTAATAGGAACCCGGCCGAACAGACGGATCATGATTCGCAATGGCGGCTACACAATCCGTTTTTTGCGCAAACTGCTGAACCCATTGTAATGATTTTAAAGCGTCTTGTTCATCAACTGTATTGCCAGGCAAAATGAGATCTTTCCATGATCTTTCAGCATAGCCGGCGTCGGACACGAGTAATAACCACCCGTTTTCCACACGCGCAAGAACCGATACATGTCCGGCGGTATGTCCTGGTGTAAATACGAGATAAACGAGTCCATCTCCAAATAAATCTTTTCCCAGCTTGTAGGGTCCGAAAGGAATGGATTCAAGTTCAAAAGCTTCGAACGAAATTCCTTTATACCATTTTTCTTTATAACCTGCCACATTCTTCCACTCGGGTTCGCTGACAAGAAATCTCTTAGCCCCGCTTAAAAGTTGAAGCCCACTGATATGATCTTCATCCAGATGTGTCATAACAACAGCTTCCAGATCTTGAGGAGATATATTTTTTGAAGCAAGCTGCTCTCTTACCGAACTTCCCTCAGGAAGTCTGTACTCAATAAACTGATACAAATCTTCGCCAAAATGTTCTTTGGGCTGAGTACGAATATCTTCATGCCATCCGGCATCGACGACAATTCGTCCGTTCGGGTGTTCAATTAAGTAACTGGATACGGGTACTAACTCTTGATACTCTTCACCCCTTTGATTAACGGGCGGAATCACATCAAGTTCCTTAAAAGCTAATGCCCGATCGTATTTTAGATCTCCGGTATGCATCACATGTACTTTTACAAACTTCTCCATACCTCTCTCCTCCCAAGCTATAGAGTTGTATTTCTGAACGGTTAAGAGCATTATGCAGGATTGTATAGGCCGAGGGAAGAGGGCACTTTTGGGTTTATTGGGCACCTTAAGGTTTCCATATTACATAAAAGTGCCCTCTGTTCGAGGAGGAGGAAATTATACATAATTCTGTTATAGCAGCTGCCGACAGCAAATTTATATGCATTGGAGAGATGATTTTGAAAGATCGCAGAGAATTTTACGATTTTTTCGGGATTGTGCTCACGCTGGGAACGGGATCTATCTTAGTAGTTTCATTGTTGTATGTCACCATTCCCTTGATGCCTGTACTGGGAAGTGAATTTCATGCGAGTCCCGGTCAAACAATATGGGCAGGAAGTGCTTATGGTTTTGCATATGCTGTGGGGAATCTCATCATCGGCATTTTTTCAGACCGTTTTCACAGAAAAACGATTTTAGGAATCGGTCTTGTTACCTTGGCACTCAGCACTGTAGCAGTCGGTTGGAGTCCAACTTTGGCATGGTTGATTATATTGCGGATCATACAAGGATTAATCGCTGCATCTTTTCCAACAGTCGCGCTTGCCTATATCGGGGATGTGCTTTCCTCCCGTTATCGTCCTATAGCCATTTCGATCTTAAGCAGCAGTTTTCTTTTGTCCGGAATTTTGGGTCAACTTTATGCACAAGCAATCGGAAATTGGCTGGGTTGGAGCGGTGTATTCGAAATTTTAGCTATTAGTTATCTAGTAATCGCATTCTTCATCAATCGGCTTCCTGCAGGCGAGCTCAGTCATGCTGAATTATCGCTTTCTCATGTGATTGGACGAACGATAAAGCTCGTAACCATCCCTTCCCTTTTAGTGTCTTTTGCCGTCTCAGCGACCGTATTATTCAGCTTTGTGACGATGTACTCAGGATTGGGCACTTATGTTTCGGAGCGATTCCACCTTCATGAACAGGGGTTAATGTGGATTCGTATTGGAGGTATACCCGGTATTGTGATGTCACTTTTTGCCGGGCCGTTATTGAAACGTTTCGAAGCAAAGCGGGTTTTTATCGCCGGATTGGCGACTGCTGGAATTGGCTTAGGAGTTGAAGCCTTATCCGGATCACTAATTCCATTGGTTATTGCGAGTATTATCTTTGTTACAGGTATTTCAATAGCAAATCCGAGTATCATTGTTGTAATTGGTCAGCTGGGAGGAGAATCTAGAGGGAGCGCTCTTGCCATAAATGCATTTTGCGCATTCGTTGGAGCTAGTCTCGGCCAACTGCTGGCTGAGTATACAAAATCATTTGCAGTCTTGTGTTTGATATTAATTATGATATTATTCCTTTCGGCTATAACCACTTGGTCATGTATCCCTGCTTTGCGCAGCAGATTTGTTCTTGACAATAGATGACACATCATCTATTCTAAACATATAAATGATGTATCATCTAATTTGGAGGAGAGAACAACAATGGATATTTCATTTAGCAATGAGTTAATCATTGACTGCACTGTGGCACGGGTTTATGAATTTTTAAGAAATGTGGAGAACTTTTCATCTTGGAATTATGCTGTCATGACCGTTGAGCCGACGGGAGATCGTAAAGATACCTATAGATTGACAAGAGATTTAGTCCACTCGCAAGAAATAGAAACCGTTACGGTCATTGAGGCTCGGACAGACCAATTCCTCCATTTGCAAGCAGCCGGCGGCAGATTTGATTACGACTCTAAATATGAGCTTAAAACATTTGAAAATAAAACCATACTTGCCAATCATATCATCATGAGACCTTCCGGTGTCAACGGTATTCTGCTTAAGCTGCTAAAAGGGAATATCCAACGCGAAGTAAACAATAACCTGCACGTATTAAAAACTCTGATGGAGGATTTTCCTCTATGAAATTTGCATTTTTATTGAAGAGAGAGCTTTTATGCGATAGATCTATATAATCCTCTCTAATAGATCCCCCACTTTTTCTGCCATTTCCTTCGCTGGATAAGGCATCTTATTTTTTAGCCACCATTCCACTACACCTACGTAAGCATTTGCTACAAATTCAACAACTACATCTTCGCTTTGACCTGAATTTTTGCCTTTTGTTATATCCACATCTTTTTTGAACTCTTCGATATTATGTTGAACAAACCGGCTCCGAAAATACGCAGCTCCTTCACTCGCCAACATTGTCGAAAAAAACAAATAGTTATTCTCCAGATATTCCATACAGTGCACAGTCGATTCGATCCAATCCATTTCAGCTTCTAACTCACAAAGATTACTCATGTTATTGATATGTTCTTCCATGATCTTATCCAACAGATCGAATTTATCCAAGTAATGAAGATAAACCGTTGCACGGTTAATATTTGCCCTGTCAGAAATATTCTGAATGGTAATGTGATCAAAATTTTTTTCTGCCATCAATTCAAGAAATGCTTTTTTTATTGATTTTTGAGTTTTAATAATTCTTCTATCCACTTTTGCCATTGTTTTAACCCATACCTTTCAAGAGATAGTCGACAATTTTTATTGATTTGTTGTTTAAACAATAAAACGGATAAAATCAACGATTTGCATGCCTTGTTTTCATTATTCTAATATTATAAATTATAGGCAGACGTCGAGAAAACATCAATTGTAGTTTAATTTTACATGAAAGGATGTTATTTAATATGCCAAATTATATCTTTGAACTAAGCGATAAGGTAACAAGAAGATCGGTTTCGTATAACAACAGATTTGGAATCAAAATTGCGGCAGATCTCTACTTGCCTAAAGACTTTGATGAGTCCAAGAAACACGCAGCCGTTATTATAGGTGCGCCATATGGTGGTGTGAAAGAACAGGGTTCGGGTATTTATGCTCAAAATATGGCAGAGCGTGGTTTTGTGGCTCTTGCATTTGACCCATCGTTCAACGGATACAGTGGCGGTGAGCCGCGGCACCTTTCTTCGCCTGATCTGTTCGTAGAAGATTTCAGCGCAGCCGTTGATTATGTAGGTACGCGTCCATTTGTAGATCGAAATCAAATTGGTGCAATCGGTATGTGTGGCAGCGGTGGTTTTGCGATTAGTGCAGCGCAGGTTGATAGACGCATCAAGGCCGTCGCCACGGTAAGCATGTACGATATATCCCGTGCGCAAGCGAGCGGCTTTAAAGACTCGTTCACCGAAGAAGATCGCAACAGAATACTCGATGCCATTGCCGAGCAACGGTACGTAGACTTTGAGGGCAACCCGCCAGCGCTGACCGATCGAGGAGCACCTATTGGATTCGACGAAAATACAGATCCTATTGGTCGCGAGTTTGGCGAGTTCTATTCTGCGCCTCGCGGGTATCACCCAAATTCAATTACTCAATTCACCGTGACAAGCAGCATGTCATTTATGAACTTCCCTCTCCTTACGTACATTAAATCGATTTCGCCGCGAACGATTTTATTCATCATTGGCGAGCACGCTCACTCACGATACTTTAGTGAAGATGCTTACCAATTGGCGGCAGAACCAAAAGAGCTGTACATCGTTCCAAATGCAGGACACGTTGATCTGTACGACAAGACGGATTTGATTCCTTTCGACAAGTTGGAAGCATTCTTTACCGGGAATTTAAAGTAACAATCGCTTCACGTTAATGTTAACGAATTTACAGAAAATTCAACCGATGAATGAAGATTAGGAGTTGTCTTTTTTGGCTAAACAAAATAATTTACTGATTTTCATATTGACCATAGGAGTGTTCGGCATTCTAAATACCGAAATGGGCGTTATTGGGATATTACCCTCCCTTGCTGAACACTATCATGTCAGTGTAACTCAAGCTGGGCTGCTGGTGAGTCTTTTTGCGCTTGGTATTGCCATATCTGGTCCAATCCTGCCGTTATTATTTTCAGGAATAAATCGCAAAAAGGTCATGCTACTTGTATTAGGAGTTTTCGTTCTGGGAAACATTGTATCCTTATATACATCTAACTTTACCATTCTATTAATTGCTCGTATCATTCCAGCCCTTTTTCATCCCATTTATTGCTCTTTGGCATTTACAGTAGCTGCTTCCTCAGTAAGTAAAGAAGAAGCTCCAAAAGCTGTTTCTAAAGTCTTTATAGGAGTATCTGCGGGTATGGTAGCCGGCGTACCGATCGCAAGTTTTATTGATAGTGCCGTTTCGTATGAAATGGCGATGGCATTCTTTGCTATTGTAAATGCCATTGTATTCATTGCTACTTTACTATTTGTACCCTCTATGCCTGTTGAAGAAAGACTTTCTTATGGCACACAATTTTCCGTATTAAAAAAACCTATTATATGGCTTTCCATCGTGACTGTCATTTTATTAAACTCAGCTGTATTTGGGGTTTATAGTTATATTACCGAATATCTAAAAACAGTAACAAATATGTCTCCGAATACCACAAGTTTAACGTTATTCATCTTCGGTGGAGCCAATATTATTGGAAACATTGTCGCAGGAAGGTTACTTACTCATAGTGCCACCAAATCTGTAGTATCTTTTCCTGTGTTATTGGGTGCTGTTTACCTCATTTTATTCTTCACAGGGCAGTTTACCGTACCTATGGAAATTATAACTTTTATTTGGGGAGTCTTGGCTGGAGGAATAATGGCAAATATTAATCAGTATTTGATTGCATCTTCCGCTCCAGAAGCCCCTGATTTTGCCAATGGATTATTTATATCATCCTGTAACGTAGGCACAACATTGGGTGCAGCTGTAGGCGGGTTATTTATATCAGAAATGGGTATACAATATGTCGTATTGGTGGGAATCCTATCATTGGTACTGAGTTCGGTAACCATTTTACTAAGAAACTATATGTATAGTCCTGCAAAACAACTTTCTGTATAAGGAATAGAATTGGATAACCTTCCTTTTTGGTGCATATACGTTGTCCTCAAGCTCCCATGTTTTAGAACCCCAATCCATCTCTCTACTCCTTTTACGGAAAATATCAATCGTTAATATAAACCATAAAGCTCCTACATGATTATATATTATCCCAAATATTTCTATTATCATAAACACATTCGCTGATCCACGTGTGGCCAGATCTATGACAACGGCTTTAGGCTTCAGCGTAAGAAAGTCGGGGTGCTGGCGAGCATAGGCACGCAGGTCTTCCAGCTTGCGTCCAGCCAGCAAATCCAGCATGGTTTCGCCCCGAAGATTGTGAATGCCCATATTGTACGTGTGTCCTTTTTTAATGGCAAAGTCGTCGATGCCCAGTACCAAACCTGTGGTGTCCTTGGCTTCGTTCCGGGCTTGTTTCGTGAGGCGTTCGTTCTCTGTTGGGATGGCTTCTTGATGCATCCGCTGTACCGTACTGACAGGTGTTTCTTGCATTCTCGCTCTATGCGCCGCCGTGGAGCCAAGGGCTTGCTCTACGGTCTGTAGGCGAAAGAGTCTGCTATACCGCTCTTTAGGACCCACAAATTCGTAGGTCCAAACAAAACCGACTCTGCAACGCGTACAAGCCAAACGAAGAGATGGAACATACAAATGGCTTTTTTTCCAAAGAGATTCAGATGCCGAATCCTACGCGGTTTATTGCGGCCGTCACGCTTCACATCTTGTTCCGACTGGCACACTGGACAGGGTTGCTTGTAGGTTACAGGCACCGCCTCCAGATGAACCTCTTTGGCATCTATGGAAATCATTTTATGAAGTTGTAGCTCTGGTAATCCGAGAATTTCGTTGATATACTGGAGTGGCATCTGTCATTTCCTTCTTTGTTGTTGGGTAGGACTTACAACAATACAGGATTTGCAGATGTTTTTTCCATTTTTATCCTTGTTTTATTTTCAACCGCTAATTTCGGTTTTGAGCCAGTATTAAAAGCAACTTATAAATTTGTTCCAATTCACTCCCCCCTATTTAGAAGATTAATATCACATTCCTTTACTCCTTATTGAGGTAGAATACACTTAGAAAAACCTTACTATTCTTACATATTGGAGAATTATATGAGAAATTTTACGAACGACATGGCAAAAAAAATATTGGTTAATAAAATAAGTGTGGAAGTTCTATTAACCGAGTATCCAGAATACCGAGAAGAAGTACTACAAGAAATCAATGCACTTAAAAATTCGAAAAAATCAAATTTAATCAAAGCCATTATTGATAAATATACAGTTAGTGCAAGAATTGCCGGAAATAAGATTTATAAAAGTGGGCTCAATGAAAAAACAATAGAGGTGTTTTTGCCAGATATAATTAAGGCGCGCTTTGCTATTTATTTATTGGAACAATTAAATCTTGCTGTATCTTCTAACTCTCCTACATTTAATGTACGGTTTAATTTTTGGGATGGGACTATATTACAAAAACTTCTGTTTAAAAAAGGGCTTGAAAGAAAGCCGGTGTCCATAAGTTTATTCAGATTTTTCTGGAGATTTATTATAAACAAAAAAATGTTGATGCCACTTGTTAATAAACACGGCATTTACTGTTTCTACTCTAAAGATTTAATAAAAGAACTTTCTATTTTAATTAGGGAAAATAATTGCCTTGAGATAGGTGCGGGAGATGGAACTTTAACTAAGTTTTTAAACGAACATAATAATAATTGTAAAGCAACAGATGACTACAGTTGGGAACACTATATTACCTACCCCGATTTTGTAGAAAAAGCTGATGCTAAAACTGCTCTAAACAAATACAATCCTAAAGTAGTCATTTGTTCTTGGCCTGTTCCAAAAAACTCATATGAAAAACATGTTTTCAAGACAAACTCGGTTGAACTATATATAGTAATTGGGACAAAAAGTGCAACTTATACTGGGGATTTTGATTCTTACTATAACGCTGATAAGTTTTCTATGGAAATAAATGAACGTTTATCATCTTTAGTTTTACCTCCTTCGGATGAGAATGCAGTCTATATTTTCAAACGAAAAGATAAAGTAATCAATTAAAATTAGCCTTTAGAGATGAACAACTTATTAGGTAACCCACCGCCACTAGAACTGTAGCTCATAACGTTTTTCATTTTCCACGTTACTGCAAGTCAAGCTTGTATCGTAGGCATAGCTGTATGCTGCCGATAAGTCAGTTCTTTACAGACCGTTATCAAGTGGTATTATATCAACGAACAAGGGCACCGTCAGTAGAGCACACCAAAAGACCCAGCCTTTTCTCAGCCGGTTAAACTCAATATAGGCAAAAGTTACATTATTAGAGCCCACCTACTTCTCCTTTCGTAGATTCTCAAGATGATACATATAGGCGTCTTCCAAATTAGAATCAACCTTTTGGCTCAAGTCGTCTATTTTGGATTCATTGCCGATAAAACGAACGACCGTACCTTTTTTGGGTTTGCTACATTGAGATCACCGCAAATTCCTGCTTTAACCGTATCAGCTCATCACAAGTATCTAGACATTTCTCAAAGACATGTCCGTCCACTTTACTGATAAAGTCTATGCGTAGGGCTGTTGCAGAACAGAGCGACCAAATGCCCATGGTTATTCTGGAAGCGACCGGGCACTATTACAAAGGGTTCGTAACCCTCTTGGTTCAGGAGGAGGGGATTCCGTACTACATCGTCAATCAATCCCTTGCTGTTCAAGAGAGCGAGAGGAACTAAACTGCGCAAAGTCAAGACGGACGCGGCGGATTCCTGGCATCTAGCTGAGATGTATTACCGGGGTGAAGTCCATCCCCACCAGATTTCGGAAGAAAGTCTACACCGAGCTTCAGCACGTCACCAGGCAGCATGAATTTGTATCCGGTTTATATATACGGACCAAGCCCGGGCTCTGCTGGATCAGGTGTTTTCTGGCTTCGAGGGAATCTTTCACGATCTGTATTCCGAAACGGCGCTGCGGGTACTGGCGTGTGGCTTATGGGGGAAGAAAATCGGATACGGGAGACTGTAGGGAAGACGGCCGGATGGTCACATGCCAAATCGTGGATAGAAGAAAAAATTCGGTGTTTTGTTGGAAGAGGCACTGCAAGAATGGCACCAGGTCCAAGTGAGTTTTGTCTATGGTCTACATTCTGGAGGGGATGCTCTCCTTGCTTCTTTCCTTTCAGGAACAGCTAAAGTGCTTGGAGAAGCGGATGCAGGAACTTTCGGCAGAGTTGCCGGAAGCGGAGTTGCTACGTACCATTCCCGGAGTTGGAGAGAAGCTGGCAGCTACGCTCGTGGCAGAACTTGGAGACATTCGGCAGTTTGAGAACCCGAAACAATTGGTGGTCTATACCCGACTGGACTCGGATGTGTTTAGTTCAGGGAAATTTACAGCATCCAGCAACCGAATTACCAAGCGGGGCTTAAAACGCCTGAAGAGAGCCTTGTTTTTAGCCGTACAATGCAGTCTCAGACAAGGTGATTGCTCCAAGCTAAAACCTTATTACGACAAGTAAAAGAAAGAAGGCAAGCCCTACAAGGTCGCGGTGATAGCTTGCGCCAACAAGCTGCTTCATCACATTTATGGATCCTAAAGAAAGGCCAGCCTTACAAAAGTCTAATTCCATATCACCCAACAACTCTCCACGCCAATGGAGGTTTCTTTGCTGTGCTTCAAAACAACTATACCAGCAAATTTAAAATATCCAAGACCGGTTTCGTAACAAACATTAGCTGATTTTATTTTTATAGGTATTCTATATATTGGAAATAGATATCTCTGTTGTTCCTCTGTCCATATGCCCTCCTGATTTTATAGAAAAAAGTTTTAGGTATATACTTCATTAGAGAACTTCTCAGTAGATTCAAAATAATTAATAAGCTGTCCTAGATTCTCCAAAAAACTCCTTCTTTGATCATAATGCCACAGATTAAAAAGAATAATTGCTTTCTTTATTTCACATTCAGGAGGTAACATATCTATTCTTTCTTCATTATCGTATATCTCCGCGAAACATGATCCTTGGCAGAAATATCTCGCTTGGCAATCACTACAAATATTTCTTTGATCCACATCAAAAGATTTTTGATATAGTGGTGTGCTAGCCATATCCGTACTAAATTTAAGTATATTTGACATACCTTCATCGCGGATATTTCCCACTACGAACTCGGGATACGGGAGTGAATGACAGGAGTATACATTCCCGTCTATGTTAATACTCAGTATTCTATTTTTTGCTGAACAGCTATAGGCAGGGATTAACTTTTGGAAAAAGTAGTCTTGAAATGCCCTTCCACTATAACCTTTTTGATGAATATAATTAAATAATTTGATATATATTTCAGTGAAGGAAATTTCGGAATTAAACAAGTCTTTATGTTTTCTGGCATTTCCTACAGGTCCTACTATTTTTAAAGACATACCCGTATCATTCTGATTTACAAAATCAAAAAAATTAAAAACATTTTTCCAGTTTCCTTTGGTAAGTACATAAGATAAGGAGAGATTAATCCCATTTTCACGAAGATGTTTAGTTATACTTTCTAACTTTTTAAACTCATTTTTCATGTTACTTGAAAAAATATTTTCTACGCTCATATCAATTCGTGATACTTTGCCTCTCATCTTCTGAATTTTCTCTGGTGTAAGTAGTAATCCATTAGAACAAACAATGATCTTACAAAAGAGTTTTTCATTTATATAATTTATTATTTCATGAATATCCTCTCTGACAAACGGTTCTCCACCTGTAATAACAATTCGGCCAACATTGTATGCTGTGAGCTTATCAATACTCTCCTTTAATTCCTCAGTACTCAATTGTTCGAACTTCTGCGGAAAGGAGCCCATTGAACAAAAATTGCATGATAGATTGCATGTTTTGGTTACAATTAGATATATCGATTTTATTCTGTCCTTACCGGGTAGAGATTCTTCAGATCGCTCAGAGCGAATCATTCCAGATTGTAAAAACGTATGAAACACTGTTTTTCTAACATTATCTGGTACATCATTTCGTTCAATACCGCCAACCATATCATCAAGCAATTGTTTTGTGTTTCTTTTAACTCTTAACCAACTTCCATAATCCGGATTTACAAATAAATACTGCTCATCTTGATACTGTACCTCTATTTTTTCATTCCATAAGTAATTCATTCTGTGAAGTTCCCCCTAATTTCTTACTTTTGCTTTCTCTAGAATCTCATTCCATTCGGTGTTGAGAAATAATTTATTTGTTAATTCATAGCGGAGCTTTGCTAGTTCGCAAAACATCATTGGAACAGTATAATAATCTCCCGAATGCTCCAGATTAACCATTAAGCAATCACAGGCCGCACAATAGGAATTTATTTCACACTGGGTGCATTGTCTATTTAGATTTCGCTTATATTTTTTAAATCGTTCTAACTTTTCTTCAAAGAAACCCATATCTAGAGAACCGATTAACGCTTCATTTTGAAAACATGCAAAACAAGGAAAAATCTCTCCAGCAGTATTAACAAAAATACTGGTTACCCCTGCTCCACAAAAATAGTTCTTTCTCTTTTTCATCTGAGGTATAATTCCGTTATCAATGAATGTCCAAGCAAACCCTTTCCCTATCTTGGCTCTCTCGAAATAATAATCCACTACTTTTCCAAGTTCTTTTTTCAACTCCGATAGTTCTGAAATAGTCCAATTATCCTCTGAATTTAAGGCAGTATCAAACATTCTGAATCCAAGTGTTAGCAGGTGCTTTATATTTAAAAAAAGATCTTTATAATTGTTTTGGGTGATTACCATACTAATTTGAACCGGCATTTTTAGTCTTTTTTGATATGAAATAATAGAATCAAAATTTCTTGCTATTAATTCATAGCTCCCTTTTCCGTCCGATGTCAGTCTGTTTAAATCATGATAATAAGGTGTACCATCTAAACTTATCTTTAAATAGAATTGATTATCCGCGAAAAAATCTAGAATATCTGATCTTAATAAAGTTCCATTTGTGGTTATCTCAAAAGAAAGATCTAAATCTTTGTTCGCTGCTAAAAGTTGTGCATACTTAGTTAATTCCAAGATTTCACTGAACCGCAATAGCGGTTCTCCACCAAAAAAGCTGATCAACACTTTATCCATTCTTAAAGAAATTGCGTTGCTTACTCCTATTTCAATTGCGTTTTTGGCTATCTTTATATCCATGTTTTCGCGTAAATGTGTTTGATAACAATATTCACATTGTAAATTGCAGTTTTTTGTAAGTTCCAATGCTATCTTATACATATACGGCCCCCAAATAGTAATCATAAAATTATTTCTCTAAATATACTTGGACTTAATAAATTTCCCTTTTTTTTTCGCCAATTCATATAGTTCCTTATGTTCGTCAGGATGAAAAGCATCTTTAACAAGTACATTTTTCCCCAATGTTATCGCCTTCTTTATTAAGTTCTGCAATAAATCTTTTTTTTGCTGATAGGATATAAAACTGACATCACCTATAAGTAACGTATCCGCTTTCTCCAGACCTTCTTCAAGACTGCTATATATTCTAACTTCCTTGTTACCATCGGGTGTTTTAACTTGATAGTAATCAAAGTAAAAAGTTCTATAATCATAAAAACCTATGATTTCAGGATCTCCTTTCTGGTGTAGGCGTATCCGTTCTATATTTTCTTCATTAATAGGAAATAATAGTCCCTTATTAATTTTTGGAAAATGGTTGTAATCTTCTTCATTCTCTAATTTTGTTAAATCTAATCTTGCCTTTATAAGCTGTTCTATAATAGAATCTCTTTTTTGGCATCCCATTGAATAGATGATATTTGCTAATATTCCCGTAAAATGAGCTGCAGCAAAACTATTACCAGAAACATATAAATGAGCCCCGTCTTTTGAACAAACTTTCTGTTGAAAACCGTTAGCGTACACATGAAGTCCATTAGGATTAAATACAAAACCATGTTTATAAATAATGTATTTACTTCTAACTCCAAAAACATTCGGAAAGTCTGCTGGATAACTGGAATTTGTATCGTTGTTAACCGCTGCTACAATGAATATTCCTTTTCTTTCGGCCTCATCACACAAAGATTTTAATACTTCCTTATACTTCTCCATAACAGTGCCTAAACTTAAATTAATAATCTGCACATCTGCGTTAATAGCAAATTGCAAAGCTGCTTTAAGATAGGTAAATTTGCATTTGAGATCTCCATCCAAAATGCCAATACTTAACAAATCTACTTCAGAACATTTTTCAAAAATAATTCCAGCAACAGCAGTTCCATGTCCATGTGAATCAATAATGCAATTTTTAAAAAGTATATTTCCATCCTCTTCAATAAGTTTTATTCCAGTTACCTCTCTATAAGACAAACAAGGATGATTCATATCAATTCCGCTATCGATTATAGCAACTTTAATTTTATTCATTATCTAACCTCTCAAGGCGTATATCCAAACTAATAAGTTTTTAAAGGGGATTAGGAATAGCGGAAATAGCGGGAATACAGTGGGTAATATTCAACGAGTTAGGTTTTTTAGATCAACTAAATAAAGATACCGCTCTTCTCTTAAATAGATCAGAACGGCACTTTTAACATTTTTGACAATTAGTCAGACTCAGACATCATTGGCGAAGAGAAAAGGCAATCATGATAACACATTGCAGCAGCTGAAGAACATGAGTAATAACCTTCAACTTCAAACTCTTCTTCCGTTTCTGCAGACGAGTTCTTTTGGATTTCGTTCTCCATTAAATTCACCTCCTTTACATAATCATCACAATTCGATCTGCTAATTCAAATGTTCTTTATTAAGACAACTTACTTTTTCGTCAGAATCCCAGGCTAATAGTTCCTCTTTAAATGCCTGAATATATACAGTTAAACTTTCATTAGAGAAATCGGTTTCTGCTAGTAGTCGCACAGCTAACGAATCAATCAATCGGTAAAGTTCATATGTCCAATTCGCTAATAAATTATCTTTATCCTCGGGCATGGTTTCTCTTTTTATTTTCAAATATTTTTTTGATGGAGATATGACGATTAAGCTTTTATTAAGCAGCTTATATAAAAAATCGACTCTTCTATCAACAAATTGGTAATTATAATAATCACCATACATGTTATCAAATGATAACTGTTCATCCATTTTGATTTTGGGAAGTAACTTTACATAAGCATCTGAGTTAGGATAAATGGCCATACGACTAATAGCTCTTTTTAATGTAAATTTTGTGTATTTGACACAAAAATAAAGATTCTCTCTAAATGACTCCAAATTAATCATAGGTTCAAACATCATATAGCCCACATTAATTCGTATCTTTAATCTGTCTAGAATAGTTATTGCATTTTTTATTTGGGGTATGGTAATCCCCTTTCGATAAAAATCGAGTGAACTCTGGACGCCAAACTCTACTCCAAGAAAGACGCTATTCAGTCCAGCTTTTTTCAAAGCTTGAAAGGTTTCTTCATCCACGCTGTCAGCTCTACAATATAAACTAAATCTAATGTTTAAATTGCGTTCCAATAGAAGCCTAGCAATTTGTTTTGCTCGTTCTCTCCCCCATCTACCAGGGCCGATAAATTCTTCATCAGAAAAATGTATGTATTTAATATTATATGTAGTAACCAAATCTTCAATTTCCTTCACTACATTCTCCGGACTTCTTCCTCTCCACTTCTTGCCCTTTTGATCCGCGTAAAAAGAGTGGACCGCGCAAAAGGAGCACTGACCAAAACATCCTCTACTAGAATTGACTTGAATTCTCCCTTTTTTCTTAATGATAATATCAATGTGATCTCTCGCTGGAAAAGGAAGCCGATCTAATTCCTCAGCAGACATAAATGGACGCTTTTCGTTAGTAATAATTTTTCCTGATTCCTTATATATCAAGCCTTTTATATCTTTGAGTTCCTGTTTTCTTTCCAATTTACTTACTAATTCACTTATGGTAATCTCGCCTTCCCCGACTACTAAAGAGTTAATCCGGGCTTCTTCTTTAAATAATTTTCCCCTTTGAAAAGTAGCATAGTATCCTCCAACCAGAATATGTATATGATCCAGCATGTTCACCGGAAGTTGATTTAAAATGTTTTTCATTCCATTAAAATGATCCGATGTCATGAGCGTGAATCCGAGCAAATCATAGCATCCATCTATCAGTTTTATTACTACATCCTCAAGTCTTAGACTCTCTACAAATGGATCAATTATTTCCACCATTATTCCATGTTTACGCAAATAAGATGCAATGTATCCAAATCCTAAATACTCAACGATCATATCATCAAATTCTTGCGTTTCATAAAATAATGGGACAACCAAGGCGACTTTATACCTTACTGTTTGGTCCATGTCTAATCCTCTCAAGATAAATATTGTTTAATATCTTTGTTAACTGTCAAATGAGGAAATGATTTCAATCGTTTTATCATCCAATTTATTTGTGAATCGTTTCGATGGTAGAGCCTATCAAAAACCTCAGTTGTCAGACTATATAAAAGTTGCTCCCGTTTACAAAGGAATGGATTGGGTTGATCTAGATACCCGTTACTTAGGTAATTTAGGAAACCACATTTGCGTGCTTGGCAAAAGCCTTGAATATTGCAATCACCGCAGCTATCTTCTCTTTTAAGACAACTCTCGATGCATTCTTTTCTCCTCAGTGAAGAAATTCCAGTGTTAACATCACCAATACAAAACTCCTCTAGATCAACCACATAAACACATGGATAAATCAATCCTGATGTGCTGATTGAAAAACTACCAAAGCCCGCATTACAAAACAGTGGGGGAGAATCAAGTATGTAAGAAGAGAATTTGCCGTCAAATAAATTAATCCGGACTTGCTTGTTATTCCTGGCGTCTATATATAGCTCCTTGATTTTCCAGAATGCTTGTCTAAGAAATTCAAATTTTTCATTCCAATTAGAAAAAGTGTCTGTCACAATATTTATTTTCAAAAAGTCATTATTAAGAAGCCATTCTACACTTTCAACAAGATAATATACATTCTCAGGTGTTACAGTCATTCTCGTTGTAAAATCAACCTTGGCCTCTTTAAGCAAAAAAGCACCAGAGAGCACCTTGTTAAAAGTACCTTTATTACCATAGGTTCTTCGATGTAAGTCATGCGCTTCGAGTTTTCCATCCAAACTTAGCCGAACATTGAAGTTATTCTGCTTAAAAAACTCTCCTATCTCTTTAGATATTAAAGTTCCATTCGTTGTCAGGGAAAAGTCGACGGTAAATTTAGGGGGATCATTTTGACATTTATCATTGACATGGCCAACTATTTTCTTTATCAAATCGAATTTCAGCAGTGGTTCTCCGCCATGAAAATTAATATTGAAAATACCATCTTTATCTTTATTCCAAAAGTGATCAATAGCCTTAATACCAGTTTCTTCTGACATTTGGAGACTGTTTTTATTCTTTTCATAACAATAAGTACAATTCAAATTACATGCATTTGTAGTAAAAAGATTTAGTTTCAAGTCAATGCACCCCGAATCCAGTAATCCAGTATATGTAAGCATGCACAATAGTAATATTTTACTTCGAATCTTGTCAATATCATTTTTCCTTTATTTTTATATTTTTTACTATAAAATAACATAGTATATTATCTATATTTTTTGGAAATGTTGATCAAATTTCAAAAAATATTTAATTGAATAAGATTTAGGGATGAGTCATCAGTATGAATATAAGGACAAATAAAGAGAGTAGAACTGGAACTAAAAAAGCGATATTCAAGCGGATATTTGAATGTATAAAACCTTATTGGAGACAAACACTGTTTACAATAATTATTTTATGTATTACCTCCTTGCTAGGTGTACTACCATCAATAATAGTGCAACAGATTATCGATCGGGCTCTCCCTGGGAAAGACTTTAATCTACTTGTTCTACTTGTTTCGTGTTCATTAATTTCAACCGTAATTTCAAGCTTATTAAGTGTATGGCAAAGTTATTTAAGCACCTCTATTTCTCAAAATATAATTTATAATTTAAAAAACAAAATGTATCGCCATTTACAAGAAATGCCCTATCATTTTTTTACTACAGTTAATCAAGGTGAGATAATCACCCGTATGAGTAGTGATTTATCGGGAATTCAAGGTGTATTTAATGGTACAATCGTTAATTTTGTTAGTAATACTCTTATATTAATGAGTACATTTATAACTTTAATGCTTATGGACTGGAAGCTTGCATTACTTGGAATGTTTGCCTTACCTTTATTTGTATTTCCCACTAAAAAAGTGGGGAATATTCGATTGAAATTAGCAAAACAGACGCAACAACAATTATCCTTGGAAAATCAAATTATTAACGAGACACTTAGCATTAGTGGATTTAAACTGATGAAAATATTTAATCAAGAAATAAAAGAATCAGAGGCACTCCAAACAGTATCCTTTAATACCTCAAGGTTACAGATCAAGGAATTTACAGCGGGTCGTTGGTTTGTAATGATTATGACTGTTTTCACTAGTTTCGGTCCTTTGCTTATCTATTTATATGGTGGCTTTTTATTTATTCAAGGTGAAATATCTATTGGAGCTATTGTTGCCTTTGTAACATTACTGGCAAGGCTTTATGCCCCTGTTGGGCAATTATCGAATTTATATGTGGACATTGTTCGTTCTGAGGCCTTATTTGAACGTATCTTTGAGTATTTTGACATGAAACCTCAAACTACGGCTTCTATCTCATTATCTCCCTGGAATGTTGCTACTCACGACATCGTATTTAATAACGTTAACTTTGCATATCAAATGAATAAACCTGTTTTAAAAAACATCTCATTTACTGCTTATTCAGGTAAAGTGACTGCATTAGTTGGTCCAAGTGGGTCAGGAAAGACAACAATTGTTAATCTAATTCCTCGCTTATATGAAATCAATTCAGGCAGTATTAACATAGGAGATGAAGATATCTGTTCATTAAATCTTCCATCACTTCGTTCAAAGATTGGACTCGTTACTCAAGAAACATATTTGTTTAACGGAACGATTAAAGAAAACCTATTATACGCAAAAAGTGAAGCTACTGATCAGGAAATAATTACAGCTTGTGAAGCTGCTTATATTCATCAGTTTATTATGAGTTTGCCAGAAGGCTATGAGACTTTGGTGGGAAATCGTGGAATTAAGTTGTCAGGGGGAGAAAAACAAAGAATCTCTATAGCTAGAGTCCTCTTGAAAAATCCACCGATCATAATTATGGATGAGGCCACTTCTTCTCTAGATACACTGTCGGAATACTATATTCAAAAAGCGATGAATTATCTACTTAAAGAAAAAACAAGTATAGTTATAGCACATCGCCTCTCAACCATTAAAAATGCTTCTAATATCCTTGTTATAAAGGAAGGGTCGATTATTGGGGAAGGGACACATGATGAACTTTTGAAAAAAAACGGCATTTACAAGGAATTATGCGAAAAGCAATTCGGGAAAGATTTTGCATACTGAAATCAGGTTAAATATTTGTACTTGAAAAGAACCAAACACTTCTGGAGATATGTTGTAATATCATTATATTTAGATCTTGGATAATCCCTAAGTGAATCGAAAGGCTTTACTTCTTCAGAGGGAGCAGCTTTTGAAGAGCTTGTAATACCGTTATTTTTCATCCTGGTTCATTTGGCCCTACTAAAATAATTTTGTCTTTTTTAATGTCAAACCAATCCGTATTCATAAAACTGCTTCGTCGCTATAGTGGATGCCTGATGTCTGCTTAGTAGAGAAATAGTCAATACTGCCAAGTAAGAACATTACTAGGGCGGGATGAATGATGTGGACCTAGCCCAAAAAAAAGTAGCTACAACTAATAAGAAAGTTCCTTTTTTCATTGTTTAAATCCTTTGTCATTATTAAAATTTAAATATATAGTTCTGCTATGGAATATAAAGCAGCCTTACCGCTTAATTTCGTACGTGGTCCTTCATAATCACAATATAGGACTCCTCCACGAGCTGATGCCTGATAAGCAACTATTGATTTTTGATTTAACCGGTCTGCCCAGAACGGAATGATATGACAGTGTCCACTACCGCATACAGGATCTTCAGGTACACTGCATTTAGGTGCAAATGATCTGGATACACAGTTATAATCTTTTCCTTCAGCTGTAACATGCAATAAAAGTCCATCCAGTTTTTTTACCTTATCTTGGTCAGGATTTACGTTACAGACTTGTTCTTCTGTTTCCAGAATACATACCAGGTCTCTTCCCATATATGCCTCTAGCGGTATTACACCTATGGCCTCTGCCATTTCATCGGTGACGTCTACCTTTTTCAAATCATATGACGGAAGGTCCATTTCAAATAAATCATCTTTTTTCACCACAACAAGCTCCCCGCTCATTGTCTGAAACGTGATTCTCTCCACATTTTTTTCATAATAGTTAGCAATAACATACGCTGTTGCCAATGTTGCATGGCCGCAAAGGTCAATTTCCCCGCCCGGTGTAAACCATCTAAGCCGGTATTCACCTCCTTCTTTCACTGCAAAAGCTGTTTCGGAAAGATTATTTTCAGCAGTGATTTTCAGCATCAGTTCTTCCGGAAGCCATTCATCCATAACGCATACCGCTGCCGGATTGCCTCCAAAAACTTTATCTGTGAACGCATCAACTACATACTGTTTCATTAGTTTATCCTCCTCCATACAATTTTAAATTTGTATTCATTATATAGTCATGTTATTATGCATACAATCATTCAATTGTATGTACGACAATGTTGTTGGAGGTAACGCTATGCCAATTAATTCATTCGACAATTTCCCGATGTCTTGGAAACCTAATAAATCCCTTATGAAACAACCTTATTTTACGTCTTTAGCAGATCAGTTGGAACATGATATAAAAAATGGCAGTCTGGCTCCTGGAACCAAACTACCGCCACAACGTGAACTTGCGGATTATCTTGACTTAAACTTTACGACCATTACCCGTGCATATAATCTCTGTAAAAAAAAGGGGTTGATATACGGTACAACCGGCAGGGGTACATTTGTTTCCCCTCACGTAAATGAATCCATAACCATTACCGGTGCTGACCTTTCTCCTAGTTGTATTGAAATGGGCATGGTAAGCGGTTTTGAACAATACAATGAACTGGTGGCGCAGGCAACAAAATCAGTCGTAGAAAAAGGTTACCTAAACAGTCTTTATGGATACTCCTATCCAACTGGCCATCCCCACCAACTGGCTGCGGCAATCCGCTGGCTGGAACAAATGGGTGTCCATGTTGACAGCAGCCACATTGCCATTTTCTCAGGTGCCCAAAACACTTTAACGGTTGCACTTATTTCCTTATTCGAACCAGGAGATAAAATTGCCACAGATGAATATACCTACTCCAATTTTGTTGAACTGGCTAAACTATTACACATTCAATTAGTTCCTATTCCCGGTGATCACAATGGTATGCGGGCTGATTTATTGGAACTACAGTGTAAACAGAAGAAAATTAACGGCATTTATTTAATGCCAAGCTGCGCAAATCCGACCACCATTAAAATTTCATTGTCCAGAAAAAGAGAACTGGCCGAGGTCATCAGACGCCACAAACTGATTTTGATTGAAGATGAAATTTTCGCATGCATGATTACTGGCCTAGATAAATTTGAAACAATACCCCTGTTCAGTTTGGTTCCTGAGCAGACTCTCTATATAAGCAGTACAAGCAAAACTCTTTGTAGTGGTATCCGTATCGCTTTCCTTGCATTCACCGAGAATTTCCGCGAGAAAATATTACATGGTCTATTCAATAGCAATATCAAGACTTCTTCTTTAGATGCCGAGATTATTACAGAATTAATTTTAAATGGAAATGCCTATGCTATTGTTGAAAAAAAACGTGAACTCGCTGCAAAAGCAGGTGCAATTTTTGAACGATATTTTCCAGAGTGTCCTCCGCCAGCAACACCATACTGTTTTTATCGCTGGCTGCCGATTCTAAACACTAAACCTTCCTCCCAAGTGGAAAAAGAATTAGAACATGCCGGTATCAGAGTCTACCACTCGGATCGATTTATTGTCAGAAATCCAACGGATAAACCATTCCTTCGGGTCTCTCTTTCTGATGCAGGCAGTATGAGCAAACTCGAAAAAGGATTGGCGATTTTAAAAGAATATCTGGAAACCTAAACAAAGCCGACGAAGAACTCGGCGCGCCGACATACTCTGTTCACCAATATATAAAACCCTTGATACATCAGTGTTTTTGACGTATCAAGGGTTCTTAATTGTATCAAACATGTATTTTAAATCTTATAAGCCTTCATCGCCTTGCGCAGCTCCTTGATGCTCGGCCGCTTGCCGTACATCAGCACGCCGGTGCGGTAGATCTTCGCGGCCAGCCAGCCCATGCCGAAGATTGTGGCCAGCAGAATCAGCAGCGACAGGATAATTTCCCAGACGGCGACGTCGCCGACACCGATTCGCAGAAGCATGCTAAGGGGCGAGGTGAACGGTACATAGCTCGTAACCTTGACCAGCATCGTGTTCGCGTTTGAGATGCTGAACAGGGGTACGTAGAAGTTCACGAAGCCGAGCATCATGATCGGCATTACGGCCTGCCCGAGATCCTCGGTGCGGCTGACGATGGAGCCGACGGCGGCGTACATCAGGGCGTACAGGAAGTAGCCGAGAATATAAAGAATGATTCCGAACACCAGCAGGCTGACGCTGAGCTGTCCCAGGTCGAGATTGAAATCCTGCAGAACGCCCGAATTATGCGGCAGCATCAGGTTAGCTGCGATGGCGGCCGCGATAATGGCGATCTGAAGCAGACCGACCAGGAAGATGCCGATCACCTTGCCGAACATTTGCGCCAGCGGCGAGGCGCTTGTAATCAGGATCTCCATGATGCGCGAGCTCTTCTCCGAAGTGACTTCGGCCGCGATCATATTGCCGGTCATCATAATCGACATAAAGAACAGAATAAGCAGAACGTAGACAATAACATAATTGATTAACGAATGGGATTTGCCTTCAGCCGATTCCCCGTCGGCGCTGATCTTCTCTGTGCCAAGCTGCACCGGCGCATTCATGGCCGCAATCTGCTGCGGCGTCAGCCGGTCGCCAGCGATCAGCTGCGCGTTAACCTGCTGGAGAGCGGACTGGAGAAAGCTCTGCTCCTCTGAACTGTCGTCCTTGGAATGGTAGACGACCGAACCGAGCCCCGTACCTTTCTGCTCCGTTAAGGTAAGATATCCATCCACCTTACCGTCCGACAAAGCCTGCTTCAGACTGGGGTCATTCTCCGAAGCGTACGGAACGACCGTCGCTCCCGTTCCCGACTGCTGCGCGTAAGTCTGCAGAAGCTGTGCCGCGCGGCTGCCATTCTCCGCGATGACCGCAATGTGAACGCCCGGGCTTTGAGCGCTGCCGCTTCCATCCTCGCCCTTGAACACTTTGATAAAATAAGGGATATTCATTCCGATGCTGAGCAGCAGAACCAAAATCAGCGTTGTTATAAGAAATGATTTCGTTCTTACCTTGTTCTTGAACGTAAATCCGATAATCGTTCCCATCTTATTCATGAGATTCACCCACCACTCTGATAAAGATTTGGTTTAACGTCGGTTCCTTAAGTTCAAAATGCTCCACTTCGCCCTGCTCCATCGCTTGCCGCAAAATGCGCTGAGCCGCGCCGATTTCGGATATCCGAACGAGATATCCTCTCTCCTGCTGCTCCACGGCGGTCACGCCGGAAATGCGGTCAAGCCCGGTCACTTCACCCGGGGTGCGCAGCAGCACCTCTTCCCGCGGATAGCCTTTCTTGATCTCGCGGATATCGCCTTGAACGACCGTATTGGAACGGTCCAAAATCGTAATATGGCGGCACAGCTCCTCAACATGCTCCATCCGGTGCGTAGAGAACAAGATGCTCGTTCCCTGGTCGCGAAGATCCCTGACCGTATCTTTAAGCAGCTCGACGTTGACCGGATCAAGGCCGCTGAAGGCTTCGTCAAGAATCAGAATCTGCGGCTTATGTACAACGGCTGCAATAAACCCCATTTTTTGCTGATTGCCTTTGGATAGCTCCTCAATTTTTTTGTTATAGTACTCCGGCACCTCGAAGCGGTCCAGCCAGTAACGCAGGCTCTTGTCGGCATCGCTAGCGGACATGCCGCGAAGTCGCGCAAGGTAGATAATCTGTTCGCTGACTTTCACTTTGGGATACAGTCCCCGCTCTTCGGGGAGGTAGCCCATGATGGACTGAAGCTCGCTGCTGAACGGCTTGCCGTTATACCGGATATTCCCTCCGTCAGGATAAATCAGGCCAAGCACCATGCGCATCGTCGTCGTCTTGCCCGCGCCGTTGGCCCCCAGCAAACCGTAGATCTCCCCCGGCTCGACACCTAGGGTAATTCCATTCACCGCCGTTTTGTCTCCGTACTGCTTCACAACACCTTCCAGCTTTAGTGCTTCCATTCTCTAGTCTCCTCTCCTTAGATCGACAAGATCGGGACGGTGTCCCATGGTCCACAAGCTCAAAATCTCCTCCAAATCCAGACTGCGGCTCTTGATCTTCTTTACGCCCAGATGTGCGAAGCGTTTCTCTAAATCCGGCAAACGGGAGGTAATCATCGACGCCATGCCGGGAGCCTGCATACTCAGTTCCAGCGCCTCCGGCAGCTCAGCCGCAAGCTCCGCCAGTTCTTCTTCGTCCTTCGCATCTACCCACACTTCGTTCCACATGCCAAGCAGGCTGTCTTTCTCCGCCATGCCGAGCAGCTTCCCATGATGCAGAAGGACGATATAATCGGCCAGCCGGCGCACTTCTTCAACAATATGCGTAGAAATGATGATCGTTGCCTGCCGTTCATCCATGTAGCGCTGGAACGTCTCAATCATTATTTTCCAGGCAAAAGGGTCCAGCCCCGATGAAGGCTCGTCGAGCAGCAGCAGCTTCGGCCCGGCGGCCAGCGCGGCCGCGATCTCGAACTTCCGGCGCTCGCCTTTGGACATTTTACCGAGCCTAGACCCTCGCGGTACCTCGAATTTATCCAGCATTTCCTGGAAAAAGCCGCCGTCCCACTCCGGATACCAGTGGCTGCGGAAAGAGGCGGCCTCTTCCGGCGTCCAGTGGTCCTCTTCGTGAGCCGGAGCTTCAGCCACATAGGCGATGGTCCGGCGGACTTCCAGCGGCAGGCCTCCATCAAAGCTACCGCCGAACCAGAGAATAGTCCCTTCGTCCGGATACGCAAGCTTCATCAGCATGTGCAGCAGCGTGCTTTTGCCGGAGCCATTCTGTCCCACCAGCGCGATAATATGTCCCTCTGGCAGCGTCAGATCAAGCGGACCTATCGTTTTGCTCTTCCGTTTTTTGCTGACATTCCGCAGTTCAACCACCATTTGCGCCACAGGCTTACTCCCCCTTTACGTCCTCTTCTCCGTATTTAAGCTTCACAATCTCCCGAAAAAGCGCACTCAGTTCCGCCTCGCCGAACTGTACCGAGCGCCCGGCATCCACCGCCGCTTCCAGCGCCTTGCGGACCGTCGCCCGCCTGTATTCTTCCCTCGCCCCGTCTCCGACATGGGAGACAAAGGTTCCCGTTCCCTGCTTCGTCCGCAGCAGCCCTTCTCCCTCCAGGTCCTGATACACCCGGCGAACCGTAATCACGCTGCATTTCAAATCCCCGGCGAATTCCCGGATGGAAGGCAGCAGCGTTCCTTCTATGAGATTGCCGCTGATAATCAGTGACCTGAGCTGCGTTTCAATCTGGTGGTACAGCGGCTCCGCGCTTTTTTCATCAATTTGAATCGGTATCCACACCGCTTACACCGCCTTCCGCCTGCAAGCCGCCCTTATCATGCAAGATCACGGCTCTTCAACTTGTGAATGGTCCATTTGGAGAACAGTTGTACGGAGAGCGTTCCCGCCAGCAGCGTGCCCCACATCAGGGGTGACAGCAGTCCCCATTCTTTCGAGCAGGCGAAGCTGTATAACAGCAGATTCCCGCCCGCCCACTTTACCAGCATGGCCGTCCCGAACGCGAGCAGCATCATCAGCATAATAAACCAGAAATACGTTCTGCCGCTGCACGAGAATTCAATGAAAATGTACAGCCCTGTCAGCAGAAACCCGAAACCAATCCAGGTTAAGGCAAAAACGATATAACCGAGCGGCGAAAGATCGTCCCTGAGATGATTGCTGATGGCGTACACCAGTCCGAAGAACAGCACTCCGTTCAATCCGAATGAAGTAAGGGACTGCAGCTTTCTTTTACATAGGATGACGCTCGCTGGAATCGGCAGGCTTGAGTGGTAAGCCAGCATTTTCGTATACGTATCTCCGCTCCAGTATTTCATCGCGTGCTGCCGGCAGTACGTGAATCCGAGCAACGGTGTCAAAGCAAGCAGCAAATAATCGGCGATCACCTTTCTTTCATGATTACCGATGGAGTCATTGATGACCATGCCCGTCAGCCCGCCGAGATAGCCCATGAAGACGATGGAGAACAGCAGCTGAAACAGAATCCTCAGCTTATCCCCTCGGTAATCCCCCCGTATCATAAACCACGAATCTTTGAGTGTTTGCATTAAGGTTAACCTCGCTTTAAATGTTGATTACGTGTGCTTACTGTATATATCTATATACACAGTATATGTCCTTATTTTTCCAACGTCAAGGGGATACGGTCAAAAAATACTGCCCACAAAAAAGAAGCCTTCCGAGGCTTCAATTTTGAAATATGTTCGGTTTGGTCCAAATTTGGTTCCTCGACCCGCTCATTCAGGCTGGATCAATGGGATGTGAGTACATCCTCAGCAATTTTTACCAGGTCCTGCTTGGACAGCTGACTATCCTGGTTATCATAAATTTCGTAGAGTAAATGATTGTTGTCATCTTTCCATCCAAGCCAGTTTTTGCGTGCATTTGTGGACTGGTTGGTCTCACTCGAGTTGATGTAAAATACTTCGGTTCCCTTAATCGTCAGCTTTTCAGCCGTACTTTGATCATTCTGGATGACAGTCGTCAGCTTGGAATCCGGGTTGACTGTTCTGACGGCAATATTCACATAGTCCTTCCCTTTTGCATATCGGGCTAAAGTGAAGTCCGCCTTCTTCCAGTTCAGCTTCTTCATAAACAGCTTTTCACTTGCTGGAGCGGATTCGGATTTCCGGATGAGTTCATCCGCTAAAGTACGGTACTCCGCATTTTTCAGAGGTCCAGGGAAAATGATGCCATAAGCAGGAGATACATATCCGTAATCAAAGTGGTAGCCATCCGGCAGATGAGAAGGATTATTCAAGAGCGGCGCCTGCGTTCGTTTGATTTCATCCTGCAGGCTGCTGAAGCTTGAGAATTCAACCCATTTGTATTCGAATTTGACCGGATGCCACTGATCTGCGTTATTAAAAAAATCATCCTTAACGTAATAGGCGGCATACTCCCGGCTGAAGCCGGTCTTTTACCTGCTGGCTGTACATCCAATACAATTGTGTATATTGTTTAGAGAAATCCGTTGGTTCCTCAGCTTTAGCCGTATTTAATACGACATCGCCCTTGCTGTTGCGGAATTCAAGGTATTTCGAAGCCGCGTATCCGGTCACAGAGGCACTCAAAACAAAGAACGTGATCATAACGGGGGCGGAGATACCTGGCCGCAGGCGCATCTTGGCAGTCAATCCTGCTTTTCGTTGTCCCTTCTGATAGACCTGGTCCATAACTTTGTCCGTGACATCAAAAGCTTGGATTCTTAACGCTTTTTCCGGAAGCAAATCCATTTTTTCAGGCTTTTGTCTTGAAGAGTGTGTTGTAACTCACGCATTTTTCTTCCTCCTTCATATGGTCCATTATTTTTTTGAGCTTTGTTTTCGTTCTGCCGTATTTTTTCTTGACTGCTTCCTGGCTTTTGTTCATTATTTCACCGATCTCATCAAAAGACTTTTCCTCAAAAATTCGCAGCACCAGCAGGGTCCGCTCCTCCGCTGTCAGTTTGTCCAGCGCCCGGCTGAGCGGTTCACTGAAAAGTTGACGCTCTATAACCTGTGCAGCGCTGTCAGTGGTCATGTTTGGGGTGAACAGACCGACCTTAAATTTTTGTTGCAATTTCTTTCGGTGGATCAAGTTCAGGCAGTGATGATAAGCCATTTTATACAGCCAAGAGGAGAAACTGACAGTCGGCTTGTACATGTTGATTTTCTCAAATGCCTTGACCAGAATGTCCTGAACGGCGTCTTCCGCCTCTTGTTCACAAACGAAGCGAGCCCAAAGGGACACCTTCTCTATAAATTCTCCAGAAGATAATTATCGGCACCTTTATTACGTTAACGGGCAGCATAGTTATAAAAGAACTTTCATTGATAATAAAATTTGTGCCATTTATAATCATAGTGAACAACTTTTTCTTGATTTTTAGTTATTTTCCAGCTCCATTAAATACTGATGAAAGGATGATGTCAGATGATAAATACAAAATTGTCCGCTCGCATAATTTCTTGGAGGGTGACTATACTTTAACTCTCCCAAAAAATGGAGGATTAGTTTACTATGTCATTTAACTGGATCAACGCAGAGGAGTTTTCTTTTAACAGCTTTTTATTAATGGACAGATGGATTGTTCGAATGATATGCAACAAGTATGTTGGATGGGATGAGTTTTGCGATAACTTGGGCATAGCTTTAGCATATAACCCCTCAGTAGCGTGGTACTTTGCTCATAAAAGTCCTGAAAGCAAGCCTTCGATTGAACAAATGATTGCAAAGGCGCCCAAAAATCTTACACCTCATGAAATTCGAAAAGCAGAGGTATTTGTAATTCACGCAATGGAAACTTCGGTCGTTTATGTTTATCCCGGCATTATGAACCAAAATTGCGATTATATTTACGACTGGGACAAACAGTTACTATTTGAACTTGCAGATTTTACGGACAAGGTAGTTCTCGATCTGGGAAGCGGTACAGGAAGGCTTGCTTTTGCCGCAGCAGAAAAGGCGAAGCGTGTTTATGCAAGCGAACCTACCGATATGCTGAGGGAGTACATGCGGGATAAAATCAAACGTGAGAATATTAATAATGTTGTAGTCGTAGATGGCACGATCGAGCAAATCCCTTATGAGGATAATTCCTTCGATATTGTTATGTCGGGGCATGTAGTGGGCGACAATTATGACCTTGAGATTGCTGAACTGTCAAGAGTTGTTAAGAACGGTGGTTACATTATTGATTGCATCGGGGAAGATAATAGGAAAAGAGAAGCCGATGAAGAATTAATAAAAAGAGGCTTTGAGCCGTTTTATCATGTTAGTAAATCTGGCGGCGATATATATAGGTACCGTAAGCTGGTTAGTAATTGAACACTCGGATTAACCTCATATGACATCATTCGGCGGCCTGCTCCCGGTGTTTAACCGGCGGCGGGCCGCCCTGCTTTTACCGCACTGAGCCCCTACTCTCTACGAGTAAAATCCGCCTGAACACTGAACCTCTCACTTCCCTTCACAGTGTACACGGCCATGCACGTCATGATATCCTCCATCGCCATTTTCCAAATTATGCTTGATACAATTTAGCCTGGCGGATTCCGATATATATAACAGTTTGTCATTTATCTTTTTGGGGGGTAAACGGGTGAAGAAGTATGCATGGACACGCATCTTCATAATGATTTTGGCTAGCCTGGCTTTAATTGTCGCAGGATGTTCCAACAAAACCGTTGAAGAACACAAGACGGAGGATACCAGCATCACACTGAAAGTCTTCTGGTGGGGGTCGGAAGATCGGCAGAAAAGAACAGAAGCGGTCATCAAGCTGTTCGAAGAGCAGCATCCCGAAATTAAAATCGAAGGCTCCACCGTACCGTTATCGGGGTATTGGGATCAATTGGCCATGAAAGCGGCAGACCAGGATTTTCCTGACGTGCTTCAGATGGACTACAGTATGATTGCCGATTATTCCATGCGCAAGCTGCTTGAACCACTGGATGCTTTTGTGAAGAAGGGTACGATCAATTTGAGCGATGTGGACAGCGTGTACGCCGATCCAGGCAAAATCAACAATGCGCTGTACGGTATTTCACTCGGCGTTAACGCACCTGCATTGATTTATGATCCCAAGGTATTCCAGCAGACGGGCATCAAAGGACCCGGGCAGGAAATCACCTATGATCAATTGATTGAGATAGGCAAACAGCTCAAAGCCGAGCTTGGCGAAGATTTCTATCCGCTGGATGCGGAGACGCTGGACTTCAGCTATTACATCCGGCAAAAAGGAGCGACGCTGTTCAGCACCGACGGCAAAGCGCTGGGATATGAGAACGACCAGGATCTGACTGATTTTTTCACACTGCAAAAGACACTGGTGAACGAAGGCATAATGGGTTTTTCCGGTACTAAGGAAGAGAAGGATTCGTTGATCGTTAAAGGCGATTCCGCTTTTAGCCCGATTACGAGCAACCGGATCATTCTTTATAACCAGCTTAAGGGAAGCACGATCCGCATGATGCCAATGCCGACCCTGCAAGGCGGAGAGGAAGGGAATTATCTGAAACCGTCGCAATTCTTCTCCATTTCGTCCTACAGCAAGCATAAGGAAGCCGCTGCCGAGTTCATCGATTTCTTCACCAATGACACTGCGGCAAACGAAATTCTGCAAGGAGAGCGTGGGGTGCCGATTGCCGGAAAAATTCGGAAGCTGTTATCGGAACAAGCGAACGAAAGCGGTAAAGAGCAGTACAACTATATCGAGTACGTCTCGAACCACAACAAGCCGATTGATCCTCCGCCTCCGCGCGGAGCCAGCAAGGTAAACAACCTGCTGCTTCGCCTCGGCAAACAAGTCAACGATGGACTGAAGACGCCGGAGGCAGCCTCGCAGCAGTTCCGCAAAGAGGCAACGGCAACGCTTGCAGAAATGAATTCCTAAGGAGGTGAAGCGATGACAATCCTGCATTCTATCAAATCAAAGCTGCTGGGCAGCTTTTCACTGATACTCATTTTTCTGGTGGTCGTAGGAACGATCAACTTTTTCCAGATGAACAGCATCGAGAGCACCTACAAACAATTAATAGACGGGCGTTCCACTGCCGTCAGCCTGATTAAAGACCTGAGTATTGCGATCAATGATGAGAAAATAGCGACGAACTCCTACTTGTTGTACGCGGACGAGGCATCTCTGGAACAATATACGGCCGCAATTGCCCGTTACAAGAAGCTTAGCCATCAGCTTGAGGCCATTATTAATGATCCCGATGAGTGGCTGCTGCTGCAAGGCCTAAACCTGCTGCAGATTCAGTACACCAACTACGCTGAGCAAATGCTTGATCTGAAAGCGCAGAACAAGACAGCCGATTATATGGCAATCGGCTCAACAAATATTGAGCCCATCTCCAAGAAATTCTATGAAGCAGCCCAGAAATTGACGGGTATTCAAGAGAGCCTGCTGAAGGAGGGAATTGCCAACGCAGAAACACAGACTGCGGCTACCCAGAAGCTTTCGCTGGCGATTTCTGTGCTGGCTATCATCATCGGGTTAACCGTAGCCCTCTGGATCAGCCGGTCGATTTCGAGACCGGTGCTATTGCTTTCCAACGCTGCAAAGGTCATCTCCGGCGGCGATCTGACGATGCAGCAGTTCAAGATTTCCAGAAAGGATGAAATCGGCACATTGGCGGCTTCCTTCAATATCATGGTCGACCATCTGCGCCGGCTCATTCAGGAAGTCGGCATTAATGCCGAGCAGGTAGCGGCAGCCTCCCAGGAGCTGACGGCCGGGGCCGAGCAGACCACCAAGGCGACAGAGCAAGTCGTGGAGATTACGGGAGATGTTACGACCGGGGCTGAACGACAGCTCAGCACGGTCAGGGACGGACTCAAGGCCATCCATTATATGTCGGAAGAAGCCGAGATGCTGTCCACCGAAGCCAAAGCCGTGTCTAAAGAGGCGGATAGCTCTTCACATCTCGCCCAGGAAGGAAGTCTGAGTATCCGCACTGCCATTGAAACCATGCGCAACATCGAAGAAACGGTGAGCGACATCTCTCGCGAGGTCACAGTTCTGGGTGAGCGCTCTCAGGATATCAACCAGTTGGTTAACGTAATCTCTGAAATTGCAGGCAAAACAAACCTGCTTGCCCTGAATGCCGCGATTGAAGCGGCCCGGGCCGGGGACGCTGGCCGCGGCTTCGCTGTGGTCGCGGCGGAAGTCCGCAAGCTTGCAGAGCAATCCGCCGCTTCTGCGCAGAATATTGCCGGTCTGGTTGAGAACATTCAAGAACACACCATGACCACCGTGCAGAAAGTGGCAGTCGGTACCCACGTTGTAAGTTCCGGCATGGATGCGGTGCTCGCGGCGGGCAATTCTTTTGACACGATCTATTCGTCCATCCAGGGTGTTGCGGTGCAGATGGCTAAAGTAACAGATACCTCACAGGATATTTCGAAGAGCACGCAGCAGCTGGTCTCCACCTTCGAGCATATCTCAGCTGTGGCCGACAACACTGCCGCAGGCACAGAAAGCGTCTCCGCCGCCAGCCAGGAGCAACTCGCCACGATGGAGGAAATCACCAGCTCCGCCTCGGCGCTCGCCAAGATGTCCGAAGAGCTCATTGGAATGGTCAACAAATTCAAGGTATAAGCCACCAATCAAAAGGGTGCCTTAGCTGCCATTCACACGGCTTCTAAGACACCCTCTTCTTCTTGGACAGCTTTCCCCGCGGGACGCCTTTACGCGCCCAAAATCACTTCCCACACCGGCTTCGTATGCCCGCCCGGGTACATCAAATACAGCAGCACATACACTGCCACGCCCGTTATGGCCGTGATGAACCAGATCACAGAGGTGACTCTTCCCCACCTGCGGTGCTTGGCGTATTTCTCCTTGAAGCCCAGCGTCAGCGTCGTAATGCCGAATACGGCAGCGACGGTTGCAAGCACAATGTGAAAAATAAGAAACACATGGTACAGCCCCGACAGGCTCTCCGGCCCGCCCCATGACGTATTGCCCACAAATACCGTTCTCGACGCATACACAAGAAAGAACAGCACCGCAAAAATCGCGGCGGCAATCATCGTCTTCTTATGCGCCTCGCGTTTGCCTTTAATGATGAGTCCCCAGCCGATTGCCACAAGCACCGCGCTGATGACGATGAACGATGTGCTGATCGTTGGAAACACTGTGAATATATCCATGTTCGTCCTCCTAGACCTCACCGGCAGATGCACAGGTCAGTTCGCCGCTTTCACCCCGGAAAACTCCGGAAGCTCCTCGTCGCCGTCCTGCCCGTTCTCTTTTTTATACCAGTGATAGAAGACAGAAGCAAGCATGGAGGCAAAAATAACTTCCTGAATGAACTTCATCCCGATACCGCCGACCTGCTGGTCCACTCTCGGGGACATCACTTCAAAGAAAGCCGGTCCGCCAAAAGAACGCAGCAGCTCCGCGCTTCCGCCCGAAACGCAGTAGCCCATCGCTCTGGCCCAGGCGCTCGGGTCGCTGTACGTGGCATAAAGCGGCTCGCCCGCAAAAATAATCAGCCCGCACGCGGGCGTCAGCAGCACCATATTAAGGAAGATAAATCCCACCTTGGCCAGGCCGCCCCAGCGGTCACGCTCCGGCAGCGGATGGATCAGCGTCCACCACATCAAGGCCGAAGCGGCGAACAAAATAAAGTAATACAGCCGGTGAACGGCAAAATGCAGCATCACATAGTCATGGACCGCCGGAATATGGTACAGAGAGAACAGGCCGTTGAACAGCACCGCCGCCGTGACCGGATGGGCCAGAAAGGACAGGCGGCGGAAGGGATTGATTCGCAGCGCCGCCCGCCACATCTCCGCCGGAATACCGAGCATAATGAGCGGGACGCTAACGTAATAGGAGAGCGCCATGCTGAGCATATGAAAAGAGAACATCAGATGGCCCAGCAGACTGACCGGCCCGCCCTGGGCCAAATAAAGCGCCGCCATCCCGGCGACGAAGAAGATCCGCTGCCTTATAGTCGCTGGGGCCGTCATCCCGAGTCGGCCAGCCAACGGTCCGATCAGCACAAAATAACCGGAGACCGCAACCAGCACCGCCGCCAGAAACAACGGGCTCCATACATCGGCCAAGCTGAACACGTTCAGTCCGAGCATCGTTCAAGCCTCCCCGCGTTAGGATGTACGTCAATGATTCGCCTGTCCCGGCGCTGGCGGATACCCGAAGCCAGTACATGGCTTAGTGGGCGCTCGCCGAATACGCAGCATATCCACTTACCTCGACGCTCCCTCTTATTCGCTTCATAATCGCCGCCTCTGCCGCCGCTCGCCGAATCCGCAGCACACCCATTCCCTCATCGACTGCATACCCGCTACCTCTACCACGACTCCCCGTATGCGCACCACACCAGCTTACCTCTGCCGCCCCCTCGTATGCGCAGCTATGCGCAGCGTCCTCACTTACCTCTGCCGCCGCTCGCCGAATCCGCAGCACACCCACTCCCTCATTGACTGCATACCCGCTACCTCTGCCACAACTCCCCGTATGCGCACCACACCAGCTTACCTCTACCGCCCCCTCGTATGCGCAGCGTCCTCACTTACCTCTGCCGCCGCTCGCCGAATCCGTAGCACACCCACTCCCTCATTGACTGCATACCCGCTACCTCTGCCGCCGCTCCCCATATACGCCCGCCTAACTCTACCGCCGTACGCCGTATTCGCAGCATACCCGCCACCTCTGCCACGACTCCCCGTATTCGCAGCATACCTGCTACCTCTGTCGTAGCTGCCGACCTCATTCCCCAAGCTACTTTCGAATATCAGGGAAAACCTCCTGCTTATTTCGCCTTCTCGAACGATTTCCGCTATTAAACGGGAATTCCTCCCTCTCATTCAAGCGAAAACGGCCAAACCTTCGATTTCCAGTGAAATAAACCGGAGGTTTTCCGCTATAATCCAAAATCCCAGCTCCGTCGACCTCAATTAAGACGGAGAATTTCCAGTTCAGCCGAACCGGGCAACAGTTTTCACGTATCGCGTCATCGTCATCGTCATCGCTCAGGCTTTCCCGAACTATGGCCCCTGCCGGCCACTGCCGGCTCCTGCGGACTCAGCAAAGCCTCTAAGCTCTGGTTACGAAATGCACTTTTCCGTGCCCCGCCTATTGTTTTCGCAAGCTTGTTTAACTCCTTTGACGGCAGAGCCCGGACAGAGCTGCACTCCGAAAAAAAGAGCCGGCTCCTTCGCCCGCCAATCCCCCTTCATTCCCACCAAACCCAGTACATAGCCATGATGATACAGGTTCCGGCGATCAGGAAACCGCCCAGAATGAAAATGATCGGCATCATATGCCCCTTATCCTTCAAATGCATCCAGTAGCCCAGCTGCACAAAGACCTGAATGACGGCCATGACCAGCAGCAAAATGACTGCAAAGGCCACATTGACCTCTCCGGCCGCCACCGCCGCAAAAGCGATAAGCGTCAGCACAGCCGAAAGGATGAATATCAAAATATGCTTCTGCGGGCCCTCCTGACGGTGGCGGCGCTTCACGCCATGGTCCCGGGTATGCTGTTCAGCGGCCATATCCTAGCCCACCTTTCCGAGCAGATAGACAACCGTAAAGATGAAGACCCATACCACGTCGATAAAATGCCAGTACATGGCGGATACATAAATCTTCGGCGCGGTTACTGCGGTCAGCCCTTTATAGGCCAGCTGTCCGATCAGCAATGAGATCCACAAAATGCCGAACGCGACATGCGCGCCGTGGAAGCCGACCAGCGTATAGAACGCCGAACTGAACGCGCTTGTCGTCATACCGAACTCTTCATGCCTTACATACTCGCTGAATTCATAAATTTCCAGTCCGAGAAAGCCCAGTCCCAGCACCACGGTAATAAGCAGCCAATTCCGGAGCAGCGCCGGGCGGTTCCGGTGCATCGCCTGAATGGCGAAGACGCTGGTCAGGCTGCTGACGAGCAGAAGGAAGGTCGCCGCCGCAACAAGCGGCAGATGAAACAGATCATTAGCTGCCGGACCTTCATTCGTCTGATTCCGCAGCGCCAGGAAGGTGGCGAACAAAGTGCCGAACAGCACGGCCTCGCCGCCGAGAAACAGCCAAAAGGCCAGCACTTTGTTTCGGCCTTCGGCGGTCGCTTTTTCCGGTTCATGGGGCAGCCCGCTGTGGACCGATTCTGCATGCGTCGTTGTCATTTCCGGTTCACCTTCCTTCCAGCTCTTCCGGCTCAATATGCCAACCATGATCGTCGTACAGCGAACGCACCAGCATGGCTCCGAAAGTAATGAGCAGACCGAGAGCGGTCACAATATAGTTGTTGAACAAAAAGCTGACGAACCCGCTGACGAATTGGTCCCGGCTGAACATAAACCCGAGACCGGCGATAAAGATCCCCACCGACATGATGAACGGCAGCGGCGTCGCCGAAGGCATATGAATCGATCCAATGGGCTCGGCCGGGGTCATCCCCTTGTTCCCCGCCATCTTTTCCTTCCAGAAAGCATCAAGGCCGCGCACAAGCGGCGTCTGCTTGAAATTGTATTCCGGCGGCGGCGACGGGATGCTCCATTCAAGCGTGCGGCCGTCTTCCCAGGGATCGCCGCCAGCGTCCATCGGCTTTCTTGAAGTAATCCAGACATTGGCCAGAAAGAGCAGCATGCCGGCACCCATCAGCCCGGCCCCGATCGTACTGACCAGATTGAGCAGATCGAAATGCTGATTCGGCAGATAGGTGAACACCCGGCGCTGCATGCCCATCAGCCCGAGGAAATGCTGAACGAAGAAGGTCAGGTGAAATCCGGTGATGAACGTCCAGAAGGTCCATTTGCCCAAAGTTTCACTCAGCATGCGGCCGAACATTTTGGGCCACCAGTAGTGCAGACCCGCGAACAGGCCCATCACCAGCCCCCCGACGATCACGTAGTGGAAATGCGCCACGACGAAGTACGTATCATGGAACTGGAAATCCGCGGGCGCGGATGCTAGCATTACGCCGGTTACGCCGCCCATGGTGAATGTCGGAATGAAGCCGGAGGCGAACAGGTTGGGCGTAGCAAAGCGCACCGAACCGCCCCATAATGTAAACAGCCAGTTGAAGATTTTGATTCCCGTCGGGACCGCGATCAGCATCGTCGATACAGCGAAGAGAGCGTTCGCAACAGGGCCGAGACCGGTCGTGAACATATGATGCGCCCAGACCATGAAGCCGAGGAACGCGATCAGGATGGTTGCGAACACCATGGAGCTGTAGCCGAACAGCCGCTTGCGCGCAAAGGTCGGAATAACCTCGGAGATGATGCCGAAGGCTGGCAGAATCAGAATATACACCTCGGGATGGCCGAAGATCCAGAAGATATGCTGCCAGAGCACGGGGCTTCCGCCCCCTCCAGGCACAAAGAAATTCGCGCCGAGAATCCGGTCGAAGGTCAGCAGCACAAGGCCGACGGTGATTGCGGGAAAAGCGAACAGAATAATGGCGGATGTGATAAACGTCGTCCAGGCGAACATCGGCATCCGCATAAATGACATGCCCGGCGCGCGCATCGTAATGATGGTCGCCAAGAAGTTAATGCCGCCGATCAGGGTGCCCAGGCCAGCGATTTGCAGGCCAATTGTGTAAAAATCGACGCCGTGCGTTCCACTGTAAGCGGTACCGGACAGAGGCGTGTATGACGTCCAGCCCGCGTCGGGCGCGCCGCCCATCATCCAGCTGAGGTTAAGCAGCAGGCCGCCGAACAGGAACGTCCAGAAGCCGAGCGCATTCAGAAAGGGGAAGGCAACGTCGCGCGCTCCGATCTGCAGCGGAATGACCGCGTTCATCAGCGCGAAGATAATCGGCATGACGCCGAGAAAGATCATCGTGGTGCCGTGCATCGTAATCAGTTCGTTGAAGGTCTGGGCGTCGACAAAATCATTCATGGGCTTAATGAGCTGCCACCGGATCAGGAGCGCTTCAATCCCGCCGATGCCAAAAAATAATCCTCCCGCCCACAGGTACAGAATGGCGATTTTTTTATGATCGACGGTCATAATCCAGTCCATCAGCCCGGTATACCGCTTGACGCCGTGCGCGGCAGGCTTCGGAGATTTCAAGGTATGCGCTGCTTGAGCCAAGGTTCGTACCCCCTTTTCAGTGATCCGCTTCCGTATGGGCTGCCGTAACTAGTTCAATTTATAGCCGGCCAGATATTCGGCGATCCGGTCGATTTCGTCGTCACTCAGGCCCATATCCTGTTTGGGGTCGGGCATTAGATTACCCGGCTTTACGCCTTGCGTGTCATGCAGCCACGTCTTCAAATTCTCCTCCACGGGAGCGCCGTCCTGGCGGGTATCATCATTGAGCAGAATACCGGCCACCGATTCACGGGAGCCGATGCCGGTCAGGTTCGGTCCCACCGACAGACCCTGATCGCCGACCGCGTGGCACTTCAGGCACTGCTCCTTAAAGGTCTTAGCAAGCGCCGGATCTTCGGGAAGCACCGCAGGTGCTTTTTGCGCCTCTATCCACTGATTAAATTCATCATTGCTAACCGCTTTCACTTTAAATTCCATGAATCCGTGAGAAGGTCCGCACAGCTCGGCGCATTTGCCACGGAACACGCCCTCCTTCGGCGCACTGAAGCTGAATCGGTTGGTCGCTCCGGTCGGGTTGGTGTCTATTTTGCCGGAAAGTGAAGGTACCCAGAAGGAGTGCAGCACATCATTTGTCGTCAGTTCAAAGGCAATGTCCTTGCCGGCGGGAATAATGAGATCCTGCGCCGTCTTGATGCCGTAATCAGGGTATTCAAATTCCCACCAGTATTGGTGGCCGGTCACTTTGACTTTGATCGCGTTCTTGTCGCCTGAATGATTGTCCCCCAGGGCGAACACCGTCCTCACCGTCGGAACCGCCAGCACGATAACGAGAATGAGCGGAATTACCGTCCAGAGCACTTCCAGCTTGAAGCTGCCATGGGTCTGCTCTGGAATTCCATTCTGTCCCGGCTTCCTTCGGAAGCGGATCATCACGTAAGCCGCGATGGAAAATACGATCAGCAGTACGACAATCATGATGGAAATCGCGAGCTTCATCAGTCCCAGCGAGCTTTCCGCAGCCGGACCCTGCGGCCTAAGCACCGACAGGTCTTCACGGCCGCAGCCGGCGAGAACCATTCCGAAAACCGCGATCAGGGGAAGAAGCCGCCTTGCAGACTGCCACGTTCTCATCATCGATCAACCCCGCTTTTTCCGATTTCATCGATTACATGCCCTGCGCTGTCAATTATAACAATCACTATTAATATAATTTTCAACCCCTGTTTTGTCAATCATTCACATTTATTTCACAAAGTCAAAAAAGCTTGTCAAATCAACGTTTGCAATCGCTTTCGTAAAGCGCTATTATAATTAATAAGCACATAAATCGCTTACAATGACATCCCCCCTCTATTATCCATTTGACAAATTTTCATCGTTTGAATCCATTACATGCAAGAATGCACAAAAAAACCGTTCTCTGCGGATATCGCAAATCACGGTTTATAAAATCCTTACGGATGAAAAGACAGACAGTTAAGAGACTGACGAATTTAACTTTACCAGCTCATGCTCTACGACCATGGTGAGTTCTTCCTCATAGCCTCCTGTAATCCGGTATTTACGGACATAATCTTTGACGAATTTCTTGGGATCCTTGGGTCGGAAAATACGTGTCATTTCCCGCAGACTTTCCTTGACTTCGTTGTGACCTTTACTTGCCATGATCAGTTCCCTCCCAAAACATTGAAATGAATGCTCCGTTGTAGAGAATGCATGATGAAAAGTCCGCCGTTACTTCGAAATGCAAGGGCTAGTTCTAGATGTTAAAAGCTCGAAAGCCGCTTGCATTTATCGATCCATTCGCTAATTAGCCGGGCGAAAAGCCAAGCCAGCGTATTTAGGGACCGGTGAAGCAGGTTCGTCGCGATTTGGGCTGAGAGCTTCCGGTGTCGATTAATTAACACCTTGACATTGTGATTACCCGAAAAGCCAAGTCTCTCTAAATCACTCCTTTCGGGCTTTATCGTTTTATTGTAGCATATTCCGGTCCAACTTACACCTTTCCTGTAAAATGTCCACATGAAAAACTTTATTGACAGAATATCCCGGAACACACGTTCTATTATACCATAGTTTTTAGACCATCGGTCAAGCCATTCATGAAAATTTTCAGAAACATTCCTTAATTAAGACAAGCCGGCAGAGCTCATACTTTGTCCAGACCGCTCATAATCTTGTTATAGAGAAGCGCCCGAAAACGGCCAAAGCCACAGGGTGCTTGGTTCATATGACAGGAGAGTGAAGCCCTTGTCCCCTTTTCGTTCATCCGTCGGCTTGCCAGATTATATTGCGGCTGCACTGTGCTATCTGTTCCCCTTTGCCGGAGGCATCGTCTTTCTCGCTCTTGAGAAGCGCAGCCGGTTCGTGCTCTTCCACTCTCTTCAATCGCTGTTAGCCTACGGCGCGCTTATGGTCGGCCATGTGCTGGCCACTCTGCTGCCATTCATCGGCCCGCTGCTGGCAGCGCTCATCTTCCTAATCAGCTTCGGCGTTTGGCTGCTGATGTCGTATCATGCGCTCAGAGGCAGCTGGTATAAACTGCCGTGGGCCGGCGATATCGCAGAGCGGCAGCTGCGGCGGCTGTGAGTCCCGCTGGTTCATGAAAGGGATTCCCTTTTGCCTCTGCTCTTCGGTACAATGATGGAGAACAACAGCATGATTTTGGACCTGGGGGAAAAAGAATGTACCTGTTTGTGATCAATCCGCGCTCCGGCGGCGGAGCCGGACGGCGCGCCTGGCTGCGGGCCGAGAAGCGGCTGAAGGAGCGGGCGGTCGAGTACGAGGCGCTGCACACAGAAAGCGCCTCCGGCGCTGGGCGCGATGTGATGCAGGCGCTGGCGCGCCGTGAGAAATGGAGCGCCTGCGTGGTGGTCGGCGGCGACGGAACGATTCACAGCGTTCTCTCGGCGCTCCTGGCAAGCGGCGTTCCGCTTGGCATCCTGCCCGCTGGCTCCGGCAATGACACCGCTCGCGGCTTCGGCATTCCGCTGGAGCCGGAGGCCGCGCTTGATGCCGTGCTTGACGGCGCCAGCGTCCCGGCCGATCTGCTGCTGGCCGGGGACAGTTATACGCTGACCGCCGTCGCCAGCGGATTCGACGCCCAGGTTGCGGAGAATGTCAACGCCAGCCGGTACAAACGGGTGTGCAATGCCCTGCACGCGGGGCCGCTGGCCTATCTCATCGGCGTTCTAGAGACGCTGATCACCTTTAAGCCGTGCCGGGCCAGCGTTGTCTTGGGCGGACAGGAGCAGCACTTCGAGGACGTCTGGCTGGCGTCAGTCTGCAACCTGCCAAGCTACGGCGGCGGGCTGCTCATCGCGCCGCAGGCGAGACCGGACGACGGCAGGCTCGACGTCTGCGTCGTCCACGGGTGCAGCCGCATGCAGCTGCTGCGGCTGTTCCCGACGGTGCTTACGGGCAGCCATGTCTCGCTGCCCTTCGTGACGATGCTGCGCGGGACAAGCGCAGCGATCCGCTTCGATCGCGAGCAGCCCGCGATCGGCGACGGCGAGAGCCTTGGCCGCGGCGCACTGGCCGTGCGCTGCGAGCCGGGGGCGCTGCGCGTGCTGGCGCCTCGGGGCGCAGACCCCGGGCCGGCCTGACGAGGCCGGCGCTGACATACGCCAAGGCCCCCAGAGGCTGCTCCGGAAGGCGGATTAGCCGCCCCTAAGCCCTCCATTCCCTTCCCGCAAGCGATAACAGAAAAGCAGCCGTTATGACCCGGGCCAGTTCACCCTCCATAACGGCTGCTTTTGTTCATTACTGGCCCCCGATCCACTCAAAGACGATTCGGCGGTCCTCACGGCAATAGCCGCCTACTCCTCTTCGACGAAGGTAACCTTCCCGTCCTCCAGCGATGCGATACGCACGAGCGACTCCACCCGGTAGCCCGCTTCCAGAAGCAGCTTCCGGCCGGGCTGAAATGATTTCTCAATCACGATGCCGATGCCGGCCACCGAAGCGCCCGCCTGCTCCACAATCCGCGTCAGGCCGAATGCGGCCTCGCCGTTGGCCAGGAAATCATCGATGATCAGCACACGCTCGCCCGGAGCGAAGAACTTTTTGGAGACGGTGATTTCATTGGTCTCTCTTTTGGTGAAAGAATAGACCTTCTCCACGAAAATATCCTCCGTCAAGGTCAGCGATTTCTGCTTGCGTGCGAAGATAAGCGGAACCCCGAACTCCAGCGCCGCCATAATACCCGGAGCAATGCCCGAGGATTCAATGGTCAGCACCTTCGTAATCCCTTCCTCAGCGAACAGCTCCTTGAACTCGCGTCCGATTTCACGCATCAGGAACGGGTCCATCTGGTGATTGAGAAAAGAGTCCACCTTCAGAACACCCTTGGCGAGCACAATGCCTTCGCTTATTACCTTTTGCTTCAACAATTCCATATGTAATCCTCCTTCTCCTATCCCGTAAAACTCAGCTGTAGGAAAGACCCATTCTTCCTCGAGGTTCCAGGAGGAGAGAACGGGTCTTTCGCAGCCGCATTAAAGACCTGACGGCTTCTGCGGCAGGAGGTTGCCAATGATGGATTTCAAATCATGATCCTCCCCGGACTTCCCGCCACCGGCGTCATACTCCGTAATCCGGATTTGGGAATAGCCGGCGCCCGGGTCCACTGGCTTGAATATCAACTTCTCCCGGTCGTCCAACCTTACGTCGAATTTCATCTCCTTGAACATGTCGATCAGCTGTTTCTCGTCCGGGACCGTTCCCTCTTCAATGAACAGCAGACCCCGCAGCGATTTCGGACCGCTTGAATGCAGCACCTCAAAATGGACGATACACTCCATTCTTCTTCACCCCCCTGGCATGGTTTGGGCTATTCCAGTATACGCTAGCTGTCATCCCGAGTGTTCCCCGGAGTTTGGACCTCCATAAGGTCCTCTTCGTCTTCTTCGTCACTTCCAATGTATTTACGGTATATGCTCCCGTAGCGGTGGCCGTAGCGCCGTTCCAATTCGGGCCCCATATCCTGTTCCAGCTCAAACAGTACCATTTCCTGAGTAAAATGGCCCAGCAGCAGCTCCACCAGCACCCGGTGCTCCGTAACGACGGCCTGAGCCGTTCCATCACCGCCACGCATACCGAGCATACACCACCGGCGGTCGACCACAAAGGAGAATTTCCGTCCCTCGGATTCCTCCTGCTCTTCTAGAGGCGGCCACTGAAGGTAAGGGCTTGCGGCATTGCCGCCATCGAACGCCCAGAGCAGCCGAACACCGCGGCGCTCGGCCTGTTCCAGCTCACTGCGCAGCAGCGAGGCTTCCTCCCGCCACACATCGACGATGATCTCGTGTTCCGCCTCGTTCAGCTGACGGATCAGCGCATCCATCACATTGCGTTCGCCTTCCACATTATAAAAGGTGGTGCTGACCGAGCCGCCGCGCGGCATTTCGTTCTCGACGAAGGCCAGCGACGCCTGAACCCGGCCGGAAATCATCTTTGCCAGCTCTTCCGGAGCCAGAACGCTGTACCGCGCGGGCTCTCCGTCGCCGCAGCGCACATAGCCCTGCTGGGTCAGGCGCTGGAGCGCGGCATACACATTCGACCTGGAGACGCCAAGCCGTTTCGCCACCTCGTATCCGGAAGATTGTCCGATCGCCGCCAGCTCCACCATGATTTTGGACTCCATTTCCGTAAAGCCCAGACTGCGCAGATGCAGCAGCAATTGTTCCATTCCTATCCTCCCCCCCAAGACCGGCTCAATGTTAGACTAAATCTGTTCCGATCCGCAGCGCGGGCACCACATGGAGCCTTTGGGCAGGTCCGCCCGGCAGATCTGGCATTTTACCATCTCGCGGGGGCCGGTATCGCCTTCCGTCTCTTCCCGTTCCTTCGACTGCCAATCCCGGATACGCCGGTCGAGCTCAAGCTGCCTTTCCCGCTCCCGCTCTAGTTCATCGGCAATCCGTCGTTCAGTCTTTGGGCCTTGCACGTTCCCGGCGTATTCTTCCAGCGGGATCGGCAGCTCCTCCTCCTCGCTCTCCATATACATATAGCCGTAGGGCTCCTCCGGTCTCTGTTCCGGGGCTGCCTCCGGTTCGTCCGGCAGGGCCGCTTCCGGCTCCTGGTGGTAAGCCTGGGCCGAAGTCTTCGCAGTCTGTTCCAGCTTTTGTCCGCAGTGCGGGCAGAAGTTCGCGTCCAGCCCTACAATATATCCGCATTTGCAGAGCCGTTCATTTCTAAGTTCGGCAATGCGCGAGCGCAGAGCGTCGATTTTATCCTGAAGTCTAAGGCAGGAACGGGAGTGCTCAATCATTTGACTTTCAGCCAGCGTTAAATCCCTGGAACGGTAGCCTTCATAAAAGAGCTTGCCCATCTTCATAAATTCCATTTCCATTTCACGTTCAATATCGGAAATCCCGCTGTTCAGCTTGCCGATCTCCACAGAGTTCTGCGCTTTTTCGCTAACCCGGTTGGCTCCGTCTTTAATGCGCTGCAACAGATTCATCGATAGTTCCTCCTTCTCATGGGTGAGCCAAAACACAAGCACCGCTTGTTAAGAAGAAACGCCTGACGGCGTCTTTTTAAGACGCAGGTACGTTTCTCGTAAAAATATAAGGCCAAACGATAGACGCGAAGCTTATAAAGTCTTACATTTCGCAGAAACGGCTTCACCGCCCATAAGGAGGGTATCCGTTTCCACTAAGACTTATGTCAAATTAGGTAGACGCATGCGGCGCCGCCTGAAACTATAACTCTATCATACCAAATGTGACGGTCAGATTCATTATTTGTCGCCTTATGTATAATAATGAAATAACTAGATTTATCCGGCAGCAGACCCATTGGATACAGATGGTATTTTTTGCTTCCAGCCCTTCACTTCGGTTAAAATGAAAGGGGATTATAAATACGTACATTCGGGAGAGTATCCGTGAAAGAGCAAAATAGCCGATCGCTGACACTAGAGCAACTGCAGGTTCATGTACAGGATTTGGGCCACTGGGAATTAACTGAAGACCTGTCCAGACAGCTTGGCGAATTCAAAAAAATGCCCGCCCTCTACCGTCTTGCCCTGAATGAGCTGGAGAATAAAATGGAAACACTGAAGACCGAATGGGAAATGCGGGACGGTTACAGTCCGATCGAACATATCAAGCGCCGGATCAAGGAGCCGAAGAGCATCCTGCAAAAATTGGAGCGCAAAGGCCACGCCTTCAGCTTCGAAAATATTGAAAAACATATTCACGATATCGCCGGTATGCGGATTGTATGCGCCTTTGTCAAAGATATATACCGGCTTGCCGATCATTTGAGCAGCCGGGAAGATATTCGCGTGCTGGAAATCAAGGATTACATCGCCCACCCGAAGCCAAACGGGTATCAGAGCCTGCATGTGATTGTCGCCGTGCCGCTCATTCTTTTGGAAGGAACCCGCTGGGTAAAAGCCGAGATCCAGCTGCGCACACTAGCGATGGATTTCTGGGCGAGCATGGAGCATATTCTCTACTACAAATTCGACCAGCAGCTTCCTCCCCATGTTGCGGAAGAGCTGAAGAACGCCGCACGCGCCGCCGACGAACTGGACAAGAAAATGCTGCGTCTGCGCAGGGAGATTCTGGAGCTGTCGGAAGGAGCGGAGAATACTAAAAAGCAGAAATAACGAAAGGCCCCTAGGCATCTTCACAATCCGCCACGGGGCCCTTCTTTTTCACCTATTCGCGCTTCAAATATAGTGCGCGGCATACTCCATAAAATAAATCATTTCGCCAAGCCTTTCGCCCGGCGGGCGGCAGCCTCCGCCGCCCGCTGCATAATAAGCTCAAGCCCTTCGTTCGCCCGGGGGACATTGGGCAGAAGCGGCCGCCAGCCCTCCCCAGGTGGCGGCAGGGAAGGAGAGACGGGAACAGGCCGGGACCGGACTTCCGAAAACAGGGGACCCGGCTGATGAAGCGAGCCCTCGGCGGCGGCGTCCGCCAGCCACTCCCCGGCGGAAATCGCCGTCCCCTTCTTCTCCAGCCTTGCCAGCTCCGCAGACAATGATGCTGACGCAGGCCCCGCCCCGGCTTCTTCCGCCGATGGGGAGCCGCCCCCAGCCCAGAGAGCGAAGACCGCATCCGTCAGCTCGCCCTTCGGCAGACCCCGCAGGGCGAGCGCCTCCAGCGGCTCCTTCGCAAGCCGTTCTCTCACCTTCGCCAATGCCGCCTTGTCTCCGTCCCCTTCGTCCGCATCCGGGTCCGCAGGGGCCGAAAGCTCCGAGTCGTCCGGCCACAGCCCAAGTTCGGCCAGCCAGGCGGGCAGGCATCCTTTGAGCAGTCCGTATAATTCTTGCGGACTCTCCGCCAGCCGTTCCACTACCTCCCTGCGCCGGGACGGCGTCCATACCTCCATCTTCAGCACATGCCGGAATTTCGGGGAAGCCTGCTGCGAGTCCATGGCCCCCTCTCCATCCGTATGACCCTTGGCGGCCGTGCCGGATACGGGTGTCCATACCGCCGTGAGTCTTCCCGGTGCGGCTTCGATCTGCATGTTCATCGTCTCCGTCATACCTTCCCTCCACCGCTTGCTTCCCTCGTTTTATTTACCCGGATCGAAATCGCTACATCCAATCCTGGTTTTGCAGCTCAATCAGTTCCTTCAGCTCGTGATCGGGCATTTCGGTGAGCCAATTCTCTCCGGAACCGACGACCTGCTCGGACAGATTCTTTTTCCGTTCGATAAGTTCGTCGATCCGCTCTTCCAGCGTTCCTTGGCAGATCAGCTTGTGGACCTGCACGTTCTTATGCTGTCCGATCCGGAACGCACGGTCTGTCGCCTGATTCTCCACTGCGGGGTTCCACCAGCGGTCGTAATGCACGACGTGATTGGCCCTTGTCAGGTTCAGCCCCACTCCGCCCGCTTTCAGCGAAAGGACGAAGAACGCCGTTCCCTCCCCTTCCTGGAAAGAGCGGACCATTTCGTCACGATCCCTTTTTGGAACGCCCCCGTGCAGAAACAGCGGCATCTTACCGTAGCGCTTGGCCAGTCTGTTCACCAGCAGCTCGCCCATCGACACATACTGGGTAAAAATGAGCGCCGATTCCCCAAGCTCCGCGATGCTGTCCAGCACCTCGAACATGGTCTCCATTTTGCCGGACTGATCATGTCGGCCCTGCCGGACTTCCTCCTTGCGGAAGAGCTGCGGATGATCGCAGATTTGCTTCAGCTTCGTCAGCGAAGACAGAACCAGCCCCCGCCGCGCCATGCCCGAGCTTCCTCCGAGAGTATCCAGCATATCGTTCACAACGCTCTGATACAGCAATGCCTGGTGCTCCGTCAGCGTGCAGTAGTTCTTCAGCTCCAGCTTCTCCGGAAGATCCTTGGAAATATCGGGGTCGCTCTTCAGTCTCCGCAGCAGAAAAGGCGACACGAGCCGGTGCAGCTCTCTTAGCCGATCCGCCCCTTCGCCGCTCCCGTAACGCTCGCGGAAGGAATGATAAGTTCCGAGATAGCCCGGGTTCAGAAAATGAAAAATCGACCAAAGCTCCCCAAGCCTGTTCTCCACCGGCGTTCCGGTCATGGCAACCCGGTGGGGAGAAGTGAGCCGCATGACGCTCTGCGCCTGCTTGGTCCGGTAATTTTTGATGTATTGAGCCTCGTCCAGCACAACGGACGACCATGACACCGAGGCAAGGTCCTCGCTGTCCCTGCCGGCCAAATGGTACGAGGTCAGCACGATATCATGCCCTGCGGCCTGCTCCCGGAAGTCTTCGCCCCGCAATCTGCGGCTTCCGTGATGAATATAGACGCTCAGTGAAGGCGAGAAGCGCAGCAGCTCCCGCTGCCAGTTGCCAAGCAGTGAGGTCGGACACAAGATGAGCGCTGGGTTCCGGCCGGCTGCGGCTTCACCATCGGCCGCCGTCTCACGGCCCAGCAGACAGGCAATCACCTGAACCGTCTTCCCGAGACCCATATCGTCGGCGAGACAGACTCCAAAGCCCAGCTCGCTCATAGCGCTCAGCCATTGATAGCCCCGCTCCTGATAAGGGCGCAGCGTCCCCTTCAGCTCCAGAGGAACAGGACGCGCGGGCAGACTCCGCGCGGCGTCTCCGCGCATGAGTGAGGCGAGCAGGCCGATGGTTTCCATGCCCGTAACGGGCATTCCCTTCCACAGCCGCTCTTCCCCTTCCTCCGCCTCAAGACGCATCCAGTCGGATGCGGACATTTCTCCGCTCTCATGGCGCTTCATGTACCGGAGCACCTGGCGGATTTCCTTCGGGTCCACTTCAATCCATTCTCCGCGGAACTTGATGAAAGGCACTCCGGCTACCAGCAGCGCGCTCAGTTCCTCCGCGCTGACGGAACTGTCGCCAAGCGAAGCCTCGATCCTGAAGGAAACGAGCGTCTCCATACCGAGCGCAAGCGGCTGGGAACCGCTTGGCATCTCCGGCAGCCGCATCTTGAGTCTCATGCCGATACGGCGGCGTCCCTCTTTGCTCCAGCGCGACGGAAGCTGGACGGTAATTCCCCGATTAGTCAGCTCCTGTACGGTCTCCTTAAGGAAATAATACAGCCGTTCCGGCCCAAGATCCACGCCGGTCGGAGCGGGGAATTCGAGCGCCCGTGAAATATCCGGCGACAATTCCGCCGCCCGCCCCAGCGCCGCAAGCAGCTGTTCCTGGATTCCCTTATAGCGTTTGCCCCAAAGCATAAATTCCCGTTCACCACTGCTCCAGACAGAGGCTGCGGGAAGCCAGAATCCGCTCTCTTCCCGCCCCTCTGCCCAGAAGGACAACCGCCATATCTCACCGTCTTCTCCCGGCGGCTCCAGCCTTAGTCCGAGGCCGAGCTGTCCGCTCTGTTCCTCCGCCGCTCCGAAGCGCGGAATATCGTTGTCCGCTGCGGAGTTCACCTCCGCCAGCAGCTCCGTTACCTCGGCGGGAGTGCCTTGAACGGGGATGTCGCGGCTGCCCGTAAGCAGGCTGTTCCACCACAGCTCGGTCAATGGCGACCGCCCCCGGCGGTAATTGGCCTTGAACGGGAGGAGCTCCTGCTCCATTCCGGCCACAACTCCTTTGACCTCCGCGCTGATTACAGCCTGAAGGAAGGAATACAGCACGGCTGCCCCGGCCTCCTCCCGGGAAGCCGGTTCGTCCCCCTGCATGACTGGCGAACCAAGCGCCAGCACCGGTATGGAGGCGGAGAACCGCAGGAAGGCTTCCCGCTGACCCGGCTCCCTGCAGACGGGAACCCAGCAGGTCTCCGCCGCCAGCTCTCCGCCGCGCCGCCGCGAGCCGGCCGTTCGCGGCGGCGCGGCGCCCGGAGCGATGCCTCCCGTAGCGATCAGCTCAAGCGCAAAGCGGGCCGCAGCCGCCCAGTAGCCCATCTCTCCCCCGGGCTCAATACCCTGCCGTTCGCAGAGCGCCTCGTCCCAGGACAGCAGCAGCTCAAACGCGTCTTTCGGAGAAAGGGCCAGTCCTTCAAGCATTCTCCCGGCAAGCGAACGCCGCGCCGTCCTGCCTTCATTTCTGGCTACGGGATATTTCACTTCCGCCAACCGAAGCGCCGCGCCCGCGAAAGGACGACGCCCGCCAAGCTCAAGCCGCTTGACCACGCGAGTCCATGCATCTACTTTGGGTTCCGAAGTCTCACCGGAGAAGCAAAATAAAACATCCCCTAACCACATTGCATACAGATGCTTAGTCATCGTGATCTCCTGTCTTTTTGAACAAGCCAAAACGAAGCAGCCCGCACCAAGGAATAAGCGGCAGCCGTTTCAGCGAGGAAAATCAAGCCGGTCTATCTCTGCCAGTGGCACAGCTCCTGAATTTCCAAAAAAGGTTTTATCTCCATCTTATACGAAAAAGCCGGGATTTAAAATTATTTCTGCACATTTACGATCTCGAATTTGCACCGCCTACCTAACTTTCGACAAATATGGACGCCGGCTGCTCTTCATTCCCGTGACTTATGGGTCAGACAGCCCGGCTGGATCAATGATCTTAAATCATATGTATGTAAAAAAAAGCCGGCGCTTAGGTGGATTCACCCTGTTCTTGGCGCCGACTTGCTTGAATATTTCATCCGATCTCAGCAGGCAGCTGTTCCTTCAGCCAATGTTCAATGAAGTCCGCCACCTCTTCCCAGCCCGGCTGCGCGATAATCCAGTGGCTGCGGCCGGGAAATTCCTTGTATTCCGTTACGGCTCCAGACCGCTGATTGTAGAGGCCGTAGTTTTTGTGGACCGCTTTGGCGGGAACGATCCGGTCAAGCTCTCCCGCTATCATCAGCAGCGGTCCGCGTTTGCCATTGTTAAAGTCCACTTTGAACGGGCTGTTCGAAGCGAACGGGGCGGCTGCTCCCTGAAAAAATATTCGCGTCGTCTCCGGCACCACATGTTCCCGAAAAGCCCGTTCCTGCTCGGCCTTGCCAAGCGTATGGACAAAGGCGTACTTAAAGTCCCTGAGGGACATCGTGAAGGTTTTACGCCAAGGCTTGGACAGAATGCGGGAGATTGATCGTATCGTGGTCGGATAAGCAGCCGCGACAACGCCTTTGGGGCTGGCGGAATTAATCGCGATTCCCGCCAGCCCCAGCCCGCGGTCCATCATCAGCTGCGTCAGCAGTCCGCCGAAGGAATGGCCGATAATAATCGGCTTCTCCGGCAGCGCCCGGATAATTCCGGCATAGTAATCGATTAGATTCTCAAGCCCCAGCTTGCCTAGTTTGGCTTCAGGACGGTCCCGCAGCTCGGGTACTGACTGACCGTGAAAAGGCCAGGCCGGCGCCAATACATCAAAACCTCTGTCCTTGAAATACCCCATCAGCGGCTCAAAGCTTGCCGGTGTGACAAAGGCTCCGTGAATAAATACGATCGTCGGTTTTTTCATTGTACTCTTCTCCTTTGATTTGTTTATTAGTTACCTACTAGTAGGTAGGTCAACCGAAAAAAAATTTGTCTCTCTACTTGCGGATCATTTCGCTACAGTTGTCTTACCATTAATCAGTGACATCAGGCGATTCTTCACCATACTGAACTGCCGCGCATCGTTAAATGCCCTTGAAGCCAGCAGCCCCCCGTGTATACTAGCCAGAATGGAATGAGCCATTTCATTAATGGGAGCTTCCCCGCCGGCGAATCGGTTCTCCGCAGCCGCGTCTCGCAGCAGCCGTACCAGCCAATCCGTTATATCCCGGAAATGACCCCGAATCTCGCGGGTAACCTCTTCAGGCAGAATCGGAATCTCGGAGGCAAGCTGCGCACAAAGGCAAATATCTGTAGCCTTGCTTTGCAAAGACGCCTCCCAATAAGACAAGTACTGTTCAAGCTTCTCCCGCGGATCATTGGTCAGAGAATCGAGCTTCGACAGATTTGCCCGAACTTCCTGCCGGTATCTGCCCACCACATTTTGCACCAGATTGGCTTTGGAGGGGAAGTGGTAATGAATGCTCGCCTTCTGGATACCGATCTCAGCAGCTACATCCGCATAGCTGAAAGCACTGTACCCTTTCTCCAGTATCAGGCGGTTTGCCACGTTTATTATATGATCGGATCGGTTCATGTCCTTCACCTCTTGAACTCAGTATACCTACTAGTAGGTAGAATGTCAACAGCCGAAATTCTTTTTTTAAAAAAACCCTTTCCCGCTATCCTGCACATTGTCTGCAGTCCTGCCGGGAAAGGGTTTATGCGAATCCGGTCACCCTATAAGGCTGGATTCCGGATTTCAATACATAGAGTGCCGCAGTTATTTTCTGCGCGCCACCACTTCGATCTCCACGAGTCCGTCTTTGGGCAGACGGGCGACCTCGACCGCGCTGCGCGCCGGATACGGCTCTTTAAAGAAAGAGCTGTACACCTCGTTCACGGCCGCAAAATCATTCATATCCTTCAGGAATACCGTCGTCTTCACTACGAGGTCCAGGGAAGTTCCCGCCTCTTCCAGAATGGCCTGTACGTTCGCCAGCGACTGGCGCGCCTGAGCCTGTACATCTCCCGCCAGCTCGCCCGTGGCTGGGTCAAGTCCCAGTTGGCCGGAGGTGTATACCCAATTCCCGGCGGTAATGGCCTGGCTGTACGGACCGATGGCCCCCGGTGCTTTAGACGTGGCTACCTGTTTTTTGCTCATATCTTAATTTCCTCCCATCATCTATTTACGTCCCCATTGTAAAGCCTTCTCTCTCTTTATTGCAAACATTCCGTATCGCCCCGGACCTGTTCGGAATCCGCAGCAAAGTCCCTTCCAAGCACTTGAATAACATCATTCGGGTAGATATGCATCCCCTTCGGATCAGCCGCCGCAATATGGACCATGGCCCGTGCGACGGCCTCTCCCTTGATGGCGCGGTATTTTGCGGCTTTACCGGCCAGCAAGAACTCCAGCTTCGTCATGAGCCAGGAGGCGATGCGCTCTCCCCGCCTGTACTCCTCCCTCTCTCCCAGCAGGAGAGACGGGCGGAACAGATGCAGCCCCGGAAAGCCCGCGCGGCTTAAGCCCTCTTCCATCCGGCCTTTGGTCCGGCTGTAAAAATTGCGCGAATGCGGATTGGCCCCCATGGAGGATACCGCTAAGAATTGCCCCGCTCCGGCTTCCCTGGCAAGCTTTGCGGCCTGCATAGGATATTCCAGATCGACGCGCTCGAAATTTTTCTGCGATCCGGCCTGTTTAATTGTCGTCCCGAGGCAGCAGAACACGGCGTCCGCTCCTTCGAACAACCCTCCGTACCGCTCCAGCTGCTCCCAATCGATCACATGCTGCTTCAGCCTATCATGACGGATATCAAGCGGTCTGCGCACAAGCGTCCTCACTTCCTTCCAAGCTCCGTGCAGAAGCTCCTCCGTCACCGCCTTTCCTACAAGCCCGGTGGCGCCAAGCACCACTGCCTTTTTGTCCATGGATATTCTCCTTCGATAAATTTTAGACCGGGAATTCCCCCGCGCAAGGTCTAGACATCCTTCAATATTCGGTGCCCCAGCAGCATGATCAGAACGATCATCAGCCCCCCAATGATAAGCTGCATCCCGTATACCTGAACTGCGTGCGGCCAATTTTCGATCCACTCATATACTTTACCGCCGACCAGCGGACCGAAGAACGACGCGAGTCCCGTAAGCGCCGCATACATCGCCATATACATCGGGCGCTCTTTTTTCGGCGTATCCCCGATGATGAAATTGAACGCCAGCTGGTTAAATCCGCCCACTCCCACTCCGAACACAATATGCACGGCCACCAGCACCAGAAGCACCGGAAAGACAGACAGCAGCCCCCACAGCAGCGATGAGGCAGCGATGATGGGCAGTGTCCAGAAGAGAAGGCGCTTGTTGCTGTACTTCGCGTTCAGATTGCCCCAGAAATAGAAGCTCACCATCATGAATACGGTCTGGAACACGGTAAGAAGTGATAACGTTTGGTAATTGATGTGCAGCAGCTGCAGCATCACATAGGAATACAGCGGCACGGTCACATTTTGCAGCAGCAGCCAGAGCGAAAGAAACAGCGTCGATTTCATAAACAGTCCGTCGTGAAGCGGTTTCTTCAACATCGGCATAAACTTTCTTTCGTCTGATTTCTCAAAAGGCACATCGGGATAGAAGAAAAATACGACAACATTGGCCGTGGAAAATATCCATACCACAATATACAAGATCAGAAATCCCTGCCCGCCCGGGTAGTGATCCAGAACAACGCCGCCTCCATACAGGACAAGACTTCCCAAAGCGTTCAGCAGCGTGTTGCGGATACCAAAATAACGCCCCCGCACACGCGGAGGGACCAGATCGCTGATGACCGAACTCCACAGCACCGCTCCAGCGGTATTCACAATAAAAGCAAGGGCGTACAGTATAATGAAAGCGGTCACCCAAAATGGACGTGGAAAAAGGAACGGGACAAGTCCGGTCGATGACCACAGCAGCCGGTGAAGACCGACAAAGGTAACGAGCGCCCACTTGCGGCTCGGCAGCCTCTGAATCAGAAAGGCCACGCCGACCTGCGCGACATTCACCAATGTAGTAAGCGCTATCACAAGGCCGATTTGTCCGGATGAGGCGCCCAGATACAGCAGAAATCCGGTCAGAAACGGCCCCTGAAGCAGCACCTGAAAAATGGTCGCAGGCACGCCTTCCCATGTGGCCATATGCAGGTTCCTGCGGGATGTCGAAAATTTGCGACCTCTTTTTCGGGAATAGGCTCCGGGGCGGCTTCTCATGATCTGCATGGCAGTATAAACACTCCTTTGGCGCGGCTTTGTGCTTCATTTTACTCCGCGCCGCCCCAGCGTCAATACGTCAGAGTTACAAATATAATTGGAGTTTTTATGCCTTCTCCTCTCCGGCTGCCGGCAGGTAAAGAGAGAACGTGCTGCCTTGGCCCTCCTGGCTCTGCAGCGTAATCATCCCGCCGAGAAGCCGGGCCAGATCCCGGCTGATGGACAAGCCCAGGCCGGTCCCTCCGTACTGCCGGCTGATCGTCCCGTCCGCCTGCTGAAACGCCTCGAAGATCGTTAGCTGCTTGTCCTTCGGGATGCCGATGCCGCTGTCCGACACCGCCCACTCGATCCAGGAGGTTTCACGCGCCCCCTGCCGCCGCTTCTCCTGCTGGACCGTCAGCGAAACGCCGCCCTGATGGGTGAACTTGAACGCGTTCGAGAGAAGATTGCGCAGAATCTGCTGCACCCGCTGCGGATCGGTGACCAGCGTCTCCGGCAGGCCTTCTTCCAGCTTAACAGTGAAATCCAGTCCTCTCTGCTTGGCGATCACCTCAAACTGCTGGTAGAGCAGCATGGAAATCTCGCTGATGTTGACCTCTTCATGGACGATTTCCAGCTTGCCGGCCTCCACCTTGGACAAATCCAGGACATCGTTGATCAATAGAAGCAAATCCTCGCCAGAACGGTGAATAAGGTTTCCGTAAGCCTGAATCTCCTCTCTGGCGGTCGAATCGTCAATCTCCGCAATAAGCTCGGACAGATTGAGAATGCCGTTTAGGGGAGTGCGCAGCTCATGCGACATATTGGCCAAAAATTCCGACTTATATTGCGATGCCAGCAGAAGCTGCTTCGCCCGTTCTTCCAGAACGATTCTATTCTTATAAAGTTCCTCCGTCTGTTTGGAGAGCAGCGCATTGGCCCCTTCAATCTGCCGAATTCGCTCACGCTCCAGATGAAAATCGCGGGCAATCAGCGCAAACAGAACGCTAAGTGCTATACCCGCCGGGAAGGTGATCGGCATAATCTTCGATATATATTCATAGAAGGAGATGACTCCGAATAGACTGATGTTGACCGCATTGAAGAAGTTGACCGCCAGAATAATAATCAGGCCCTTAGAAGTCATAGACATGGATGAACGGCGAATCCAGGGGGAAATGGCAGCGCAAATGAAACCCAGAATGGAGAGATTGAGCACACCCGCAGCCGCAGCCAAATTAATGCCGAACGTAAATCGCATCAGGCCGGTCCCCACCCCGATCAAAATCAGCAGTAAGGGCTCCGGGAAAGCTATGGCGGAGATAATTAGCGGAACATAGCGCAGATCGAAAATAACCTGCTCATCGAGCCTGTAACCGAAGAAAGAACTGAGCCAGCCAGCAAAAATAGCCATAATAACCCATATTACCTGCTTGAGCTGTTCAGGAACACGGGTAATAGTATGCTTGAACAGCAGATTGGCCAGATAAGCCAAAGTTATCAGCAGCGCCGTATTAACGAAAAATATTTTTATGTACTCCATGCATTCACTCCCAAAAAACGCCAAATGATCTATCAATATTATACTATCACATAAAATAATTAATTTTAATCATTTTGGCGCTTTCAGGCCTAAGCGGAAAAAGAGCGCAAATCAGATTCAATTTGCGCTCTTCTTCATATGGAAAAAACGGGGCCAGGCTAAATGCCAGTGTCTGCCAAGCCCCAAGAAGCGATGCTGCTTGGAACTAGCAGGCTCCTGTGGCGTTTCGGGTGCGTCCCTGGAAATATTCGGCGTTTCTGTCCATGTCTCTTCATCCGGCAGCATGTAATACCTAAAGTGATAAGTGCAGGTGGTGTCTCCCTGCTGGGTAAGCACGCGGTCATTGCGGATCTCGATAATCCTCCCGGCAATCACATGGGAATTATACATAGACATCGCCTTCCTTTAATAAACAGTGATTTCATACTGGTTACTGGATAAAATGCAGGGGCCATGGCTTTTCTACAGTAGAATTACCCTTCCATATTTAGGATGAATCTTCTAAATTATTTAGGATGAATTCCTCATCATTCTTCGCTGAAACGAATCGGGTCGGATTTTGTCACATTTTTTGGTTGATTAATCTATTAATCTATTCAAAACTTCGATATAATCGACCTATAAAATAGAGCGTTATTCTATAAAGTGATTGTTTTCACAAATGTATTGGAAAAATTATGCTAAGATTCTTTCGCTAATTAAGCAAATATATAAAATTTTATCTATTAATTTCAATCGTTCATACACTGATGGGATTAAGAAGTCTAAAGTCCTAGCTCCTCAGTGACATAGATCAATTACATAGTGATATTCATCACATTTTTTTGTTGTTTCAATGTTTTACATTTTAATATATATATTTTAAACTTTCTGGGGGTTATACCATCATGAGAAAGGCAGCAGCAGTAGTATCCAGCGCCCTGCTCCCCGGCTTGCTTGCCGCATGCAGCTTTCTTACAGTTAATCAGATGAACGAGGTGAATGTCTTTTGAAAAGAATCGTGATACTTGGCGGTGGCTACGGCGGCGTACTCACAGCCAAAAAACTCGCAAAGAAATTAAAAAACAATAAAGACGTAGAGATCAAGCTGATCGACCGGAACCCCTACCATACGCTGCTGACTGAGCTGCATGAGGTTTCGGCAAACCGCGCTCCCGAGGATTCGATCAAGATCGACCTGAAGAAAATTTTTGCCGGCCTCAAGGTAGACGTTGTTCTCGACGAGATCAGCGATATTGACTTCAAAGGCAAGAAGCTGACATCCGAAAAAGCCGTCTATGAGTATGATTATCTCGTTATCGGCACAGGCAGCAAGCCGACCTTCTTCGGTATTCCCGGCGCTGAAGAGAACACCTTCTCTTTCTGGTCCTATGACGACGCTGTGGCGCTGAAGCGCCAAATCCGCGACATGTTCACGCAGGCAGCTAAAGAGAAGAAACCGGAAGTCCGCCGTTCCATGCTGACCTTTGTCATTGTCGGCGCCGGCTTTACCGGTGTTGAGCTGGTAGGCGAAATGGCGGAATACCGCGAAGAGCTGTGCAAAGAATTCTTTATCGATCCAAAAGAAGTACGGCTGATCGTTGCCGACATGGCTCCGAAGATCCTGCCGATCCTGCCGGATAAGCTGATCCGTAAAGCCGAGGCGCATTTGCGCAAGCTGAACGTAGAGATCGTCACCGGCGCTAAGATTACCGAAGTGGGCAAAGGCAGCGTCTCTCTCGGCGAGAACAACGTGGTGAGCGCGCATACTATCGTCTGGACGGCAGGCGTCGAAGGCTCCGAGCTTGTGGGCAAGCTTGATGTCCAGCAGCAAGGCCGCAAACGCATCGTAACCAACGAGCATCTGGAAAGCGTCGACCACAAGAACGTATATATTGTCGGCGACAACATCTTCTACATTGTCGAAGGAGAGCAGCGTCCGGTTCCGCAGATGGTTGAGAATGCCGAGCTTGCCGCTCCGCTGATTGCCGGCAACATTGTAGCCGATATTAACGGAACCGCGAAAAAAGGATACAAACCGGCCTTCCACGGTACGATGGTATCGATCGGAAGCCGCTACGGCGTAGCCAATGTCGGCCTTCCGAACAAAATGTTCATGCTCACCGGATTTTTGGCCATGTTCGCTAAGCATATGATCAATATCTACTATTTGTCCGGTGTCGCCGGCTTCAACAAAGTATGGACTTACATGATGCACGAGTTCTTCCACGTGGAGAACCGCAGAAGCTTCGTCGGCGGATATTTCTCCAAGCGTTCGCCTAACTTCTGGCTCGTTCCGCTCCGCATGCTGCTCGGCGGCATGTGGCTGTATGAAGGCATTGACAAGCTGCAGAAGATTATCGACCAAGGCTGGAGCAAGATCTTCCTGATCCCGGTAGCCCCTTATCTTAAAGATGCGACATCAGCGGCCAGCGAAGCGGTAAGTAACGTCAAGGAAACGGTCGACGCTCAATCGGCGGCATCGGCGGTCGATACCGCCAAAGAAGCGGTTTCCGCCCTTCCGGTTCCAAAGTTCATCTACAACATTTCGAACTGGTTCATGGACCTCTTGTTCTATCAACCGGACGGCAACTATACGTTCCTTGCCAAGTGGTTCCAGCTCGGTATGGTATGCGCCGAAATCATCTTTGGTATCATGCTCATCGTCGGCCTGTTCACTGCGATCGCTTCAATAGCGACGATAGGCATGGCCGTCATGATCTGGACAACCAAGATGGCAGCCACAGAAATGCTGTGGTATGTTGCGGCGGCAATCGCCTGCATCGGCGGTTCCGGCAGCGTCTTCGGTCTCGATTACTATGTTCTCCCTTGGCTTAAGAAGCAATGGAAGAAAGTTCCGTTTGTAAGGCGCTGGTATTTGTATACCGACTGAACGCTCTGAATTCATCGGTTCATCTGCCCGTCATCATAAAATAGCCATTCGTTACAAACATTATATAAGTGATTTATGTGTTTTCTGTGTAATCATACAAGCTTAATAACCAAACTTTATGGAGTAATGTGTCCTTCAGGCACATTACTCTCCTTATTTAAGAGTGGTTTTGCAGGAGGATTCGGCTTTGACCGCTTCTCAGCAAAACCGAAACGAAGGAGAGAATCCCGTGAACAGGCAACTCATTGGGGATACCATTCGGCTGCTCCAGGCTGAATTGTCGCCCATCGCCGGAATTCAGCTTTCTCTCTCTCCCGGGGAAGGCGAAGATCTTCTCTCGGTAATGGAAGGCTTCAATCTGGAATACAGCCGCAAACTGCATCTGATGGGTATTTATATCATTCTTTCCGAGGCTGCCCGGTATCATATGGAATGCACTGCAAATCATCCGGGCTTGATCCGCAATGTGCTGGATGGAGATTATTTATACAGCTTCTACCTTCAATTCGCCATAAAGTATCGTGAACTGGATCTCGTAGTCCATCTGGCGCCTTTTATTAAGCAGCAGCAGATCAGGAGGTCGAACGGGGACTATGCCGAGCTGAACCTCACGGCCCAAATCGGACAGTTCCTGAACGCCGAATCAAAGAACACGGCAAATCGGAAAAAGTGTTAGAACAGGTGGGATCGCACCAACATGAAACTTCACGAAGCCTTGAATATCGATATTGCAGAAGTTAACCGTGAAATTGAACGTCTCGTAACGAGCGACAAGGATGTCCCCGTAGGCTCACCGCTGGCGACAAGCATCTTGGAGCTCATCGCCTCCGGCGGTAAACGGCTTCGGCCGCTTATGGTGATTGTCGGAAGCCGGTTCGGCCGGAAGAGAACCAGCCGCCGAACGTTACAACTGGCCGCTGCGGCCGAGTTCATCCATGCCGCCTCGCTCGTCCATGATGATATCATCGACGACGCCAAGCTGCGGCGCGGCAGTCCCGCCCTGCATACCAAGACGGGCGTCCTCTCCGCCGTCCATATCGGCAATTACATGTCGGCACGGGTGATCGAACTGTTAAGCAAGCAGGCAAAGGATAAAAACCGTTATGTGCATGATCTGTCAGCTGTCGCCACCACCCAGTTGTGCATCGGGGAATATCAGCAGATGGAGCACGCCTACGATTACGATATTACCATGGACGAATATCTGGAGAAATCACTCAACAAGACGGCTCTGCTAATGGCCACCTGCCTTCGTGTGGGAGCGCTGTCGGCCGCAAGCACGAAAGAGACGGCCGAGGCTCTGTACGCATTCGGCGAGGCGCTTGGCATCGCCTTTCAGATTCAGGACGATCTGCTGGACTTCACCCAATCGTCAGAGACCCTCGGGAAGCCTGCCGGCAGCGATCTCCGCCACGGTCAGGTCACCCTGCCCGTAATTTACGCGCTGCAGGACCCTGAGCTTGCAGCCCGCATCCGCCGCATCGGCCCCGGCTCTTCGGATGCCGATGTCAAGGATGCTCTGGCGGCAATCTCCGGCAGCGATGCGCTCGCCCGCACGGAAGAAACGAGCCGCCGTTACCTGGAACAGGCGGCGGCCATTGCTAAGCGGCTGTCCTCCTATCCTGCGCATGCGGATCTGGAGACGCTGATTGCATTCTTTGCGTCCAGGAACCACTGATATTGAACAAAAGAACGATTTCGGTCAATCCAACCAGAAATCGTTCTTTTGTCCACCCTAATTTTCGCTTATTTTCTCAAACGACTATATATAAAAATAATCAAAAGAACTCCACATAATATTAAAGAAACCATTGGTTTAATAAGCGCAGAGAACATCACGAAAAATGCGCAAATTATTGCGAAATTCCTTTCTTTCTTACTCATTTCAAAATAATCCTTTCCAAACTAATGCGAACAATATACTGAGAAGACATGCACTAAATCCTAATATTATTTTTGATGTTAGGCTAAGTTTCTTTTTTCCCATTATAATCACTCCTCGTTCATTATTCTAAAGCTCTCTTTTACTTTATTGAAATCATTTACAACATATGAGTATGAGCTTTCTTCACTTGTACATGTTATGGAATATACTTTATTATTTTTAAAATATATATATTGTTTAAAAATCAGAGTGATATCGTTATTCACCAACCCGGAATATATCAGTTCCACCATAGTCATATCATTATTTGCTTCAACAATTTTCTTGCTTTTGATTTTTGGTTTACTCAGATATTTACTAAGATCATCTATTGTCTTATTCATTATCTTTTGAATATGATTTCTGGAATTCTGTACAGAATATATCATTAAATTGATATTTGGAAAAAAACCAAATTGGTTGGGATCAGATTCTTTTAATATGGCTTGTTTTGCTTGAATAGTAACTACTGTATTATATTGATTTTCATTCACAATCCATTCTTGGGGATAGTCAAAGGTTATATTGTAAAATTCATTCTTAAATTTACTATATGCCGAATTCAATATAATTCCTCCTGTCAGTCTCACTTTCCTATGATTCGCTCTTTGGGTATACGATTTACCACGATAGATGCCGTAAATATTGCGAGTATGCCTATTGCTGTTGAAATTAAACAAACGATCAACGAGGGAAAATTATATATCAGTTTAATTGACAAATTCCATATTCCTAGGTACGAAATCAAAGGAAACAGAAAGCTTATAATATCCACTTTATTAAAATACCAATATACAATCGATAATAAGGCTAAGGTCCCAAATCCAAGCATTGGCATACTAACAAATGTAAGAAAAAATGTAAGTAATGTGTATTTAAAGTCTACGTTAAAAGCAATTTTCATAAATAAAATATGCAATAAAACGGTAAAAATTAGTGCGATAAACGTATATAGGACTGTAATTGTCATCTTTCCAAACCACAATGATCTCTTATCTATACCATTAGCCAATAAAATTTGTATCGTTTTGTCTTTTCTTTCATCATTAAGAAATCGGTTTATAAATGTATGACCTAGGAAAAGAACTACAAGAACCGATAAATACATTGTTAAAGCTCCAAATTGTGTCGCTTTCATCTCGCCGCTAATATCAGTTCTATTAAGGAGAGGTGAAACGGTAATATACTGAAGCACGTTGGTAGTTACAATAGTTAAGAGAAATACTCCTTTCATGGATCGTAAAATCTCTTTATTTTCCTTCCAAATCACTGCTTTAAGATCGGTAATATTCATATTGCTCCTCTCCTGATTCAATCCTTTGATTAACAGTTAATAGGCTTGTTTATTTAATATAGTTGAGATATGTCTCTGTTAAATTCTGTTTATTATTATATATCTCAACGAATTTTATATTATTTTCAAATAATAGCCCTGGAATGTCCAGGTCTGCATCTTCTTCATTTAGCTTTATAATGATCTCATTCGGAAATACAGAAAAATATTGAGGATCAATAAATTTCGCCAAAATTTCCGATAGGTACTTTTCTTCATATGCTTTTGCCAGCCTAACATGGACACATTGTATCTTTGGTTCTCTCAATAAATTATCTCTCAAGTCATTTTTTATAATCCTTCCCCCGTTGATAATAATGATTTTATCTGCCAGTTCTTCTATATCAGCCATTACATGAGACGTAAGAAAAACTGCGATTTGGCTCTCCTTTGAAATTTTTTTGATTAATTTTATGATTTTATCTCTGCTTTCTATATCTATTCCATCAAAGGGTTCATCAAGTAGCAAGAGTTCCGGTTTAAAAAGCAAAGCCCTCGCAATGGCCAACTTTCTTTGCATTCCTTTTGACAAGGATTTCACAATAGAATTTCTTCTTGACTCCAATTGAAATTCAGATAAAAAATAATCTATTAATTCATTTCCTTTTTTTTTACCAACTCCTTTTAAACGTGTGAAGAATTCCAGATTTTCTTGGACCGTTAACCGTGGGTATAACCCATTTGCATCAAAAACAGCACTTATATTTTTTTCTTTATTACTTGCTATATTTTTTTGATTGATATACACATTTCCTTCATCAATGGATATAAGATCTGTTATAGCCTGAAGTGTAGTTGTTTTACCGGAACCATTTGGCCCTAAGTATCCTACAATTTCTCCTCTTTTAATCTCAAATGATACATTATCTAAAGCGGTTAGGTTTCCGTAGTTTTTTGTCAATGATTCAATTCTTACAAGTTCCAAGCAAAATCACTTCTTTCCTTTTCATTTATCCAACGGGAAAGCTCGGGATCATATGTACACATATACTCTTTTAAATCTTCATTTTCCTCAATCTTCAATTCCAGATTTACACAATCGATACAACCATATCTATTTTCGCAATTTGCACACAAAGAAGCAGACGATTTGGTTCGTTCCCAATATTCTTTATGCAGGTTATTCTTCACAACCCCATTAATGCCTTCATCATCATATATATTTCCTAATTTTTTGTTAATGAACGGGCAAGGCAAAATATCACCATTAAATGCAATAGCTAATTTCTTATTTAAACAGGAATTAAAATTGTCTCTATAGAAATATTCAAAATGGCTTATATCTTCTACCCGGTCTTGCCCTGTGATCGAACTGATGAGTTTGGGTAACTTTTGACCATAGTTAATCATTTCGGTATTGTGAATTTTTGAAGCATTAAATTTGTTCATTAAATCCAATTTACTCTCATAATCTTTAACATCTGGGGATGTAATAAATAAATTAAATTGATAATTTATGTTATACTTTTCGGAAATAGAGACAGCTTTTTGCAGAGCTTCATTACTCTCTTCTTTTCCGGAATTGGAATCAAAAACATTGAATATTAGTGTAATATTATATTTGAGTAACGATTCAAGCTTTTTCTCATCTATTGTAGTTGGAGGACAATGAATAAAGATATTGGAGCCGTTAAACTTGTGGATTCGTTCAATCGCGGATAACAGATGATTCCATTCTTGAAAAGGATTTCCTCCGGAGAATATTATATTTTTTATTTTAAAATTCGAAAATTGATCCAGTCCATCAATTAAATCTGTTATGTTATGATCATTGCTATTATTAGCATTCCAGACTGCACAAGAATTACATCCTTGAAATTCAATTCTATCTTCTTTACCACAAAATCCACAATTCATTGAACATTGATTAGTTAATTGAATATATAAATTATCAATTTCAAAAGGAGGCTCAAAATACCCACTTAAATTAAAATTAGCATTCTGACTATATCCTTCAACATAAACGTTATTTTTATATAAAATTCCAATAGAATTTAATAATAAGTAGTTTAATATCTCCTTCGTTTGCTGTTCTCCGAGCTTCTCTTGTACTTCTTCTATGCTTTTTGTTAAAAACACCTCCAGAATTTCTGTCTCAGTTTTTGTTAAATGAATGGTTCTTCCATGGCCCAACAAATATAGGGTTGATCTTAATTTCCCCTTGCTATATTTTACGTCCGGATACAATTTAAAATAACCCACTGCCATTCACTCCTCACCCTCTAAATTCGAATGATTTTTCAACTTGTTTCCAAAATCTATCGTAGGCCTGATTATTTTTTTCAAGAACTGTATATATGACGGATAATGCATCCTTGCATTCTTTTTTCCATCTGGAGCAGAAATCTTTCTCTGGATAATTAAAGCCGGAGTCCTCGTTACAAGAAGCAAAGCATAAAGGGCAAGTTTTTTCCACACTGCAGCTCTCGCATTTACTACATATTTCCTTATTGTATTGTGTTATTATCTTTTCAATATTTTTATAGTTGAAGCCCTTATCAATATGACCAACTGGAAAAGTTTCATTAATTCTTTCACACATGTCTATAGTACCATCTACCCTAACAAACATTCTGATTCCCGGAATACAACTATTGGTAAATGGCATTATTGATGGTCTGATATCTTGTATCCTGCGTCTCATTAAAAATGGACCCAACTGCATATCAAAAAGCATCTCTAAATAGTTGGAGATCTTTTCGTTATTTTGTTTCTTTTTTATGTAAGTCTTTCTTAAAGTATTTATTTGACTGTTATAAGCTTCAAAGTCCTCTTTTGAAAATTGATTGTAATAATCGGTATTTTTACTCGCCACTCTATTAAGCATTAATATGTGAGGCAAAGACTCTTCTTCAAAATAATCTGTATTTTCAATTAAATCGGTAGCAATATCATAAACCCCCATTATACCTAATTTAGTATAATTAGGATACTTTTTCATAAATAGTTTCAAATTTTCATACACTTTGTTATATGTAGAATCATGCCTCAAGGTGACTCTATTCTTGTCATGATTTTTACTGCTTCCATCAAGACTGATAGCTATATTAATATTATAACGTACAATAAAATCCATAATCTCTTCATCCAATAATGATCCATTGGATGTCATATTGTAAATTAAAGGAACGGGAGAATGCTCCTCTGCATATTCAACCAATTTCTTAATCAAATCAAAATTCAGCAAAGGCTCCCCGCCATAAAAGGTTATTCCAGCCTTTTTATTAGGCACTTTTTTTAATATTTCTTTTAAATTTTGAAAATAAAAATCAATAGACTTTTTTCCAGTTGCGAAATCCATTGATCTTCCTGTTCTATTTCTAGTGAAATCATATGTTTCCGTGACATAACAGTACTTACATCGAAAATTACAGTTCTCGGTCAAATTTAACACCATGAGATAGGTATCATTAGCAAGCGCGTTTTTAATCTCATCTATATTAGCAGACGTATCTCTAACTTTACCGTTACCGCTTTCTCTATAAAAACCTTTGAAAACATTAGTCCATCTGCTTACAAATTTCACTGCACTAATTACTTCATGCAAATCGAATTCCTGAGACAACTGTTTTATTGTTTCTTGTTCATTTTCTTTTTTCAGAAGCTCTATTGCCTTTTCCATGACCTCATTTGTTGGAATTACAATACTTGTGATTCCATCATAGATATAGTTGTTTCCACTCTCTGTTGTAAATTTTTCCGCCAGCAAGATTTTCATTCTTCCACTCTCCCTTGAATACAATCGGGTATGACATATACATCTTTAATAATAAAAATGTAATGTCATACCCTTTCTTTAAAAGAAAATGATTATTAAGATCCCAACGCTATGCCTGTACCACCGCCACCGAAAGTACCGCCCAAAGCTCCAATTGCGGTTCCGGCACCGGCAGTGATAATACATCCGACCGCACAACCTCCAGCACATGAAACCGTGCATCCAACTCCACTACAATCAATTGCCATTCTCAATCTCTCCTTTAAATGGTTATTTGATAAGCTCTTATCTATTTCAGGATATATATTCCAACAAAACATGTCAATATCTTTAATTTTCAGTTATTTTTTTACATTTTTTAATTGCTTCAAAGCCCCAACCACCGGCTTAGCCAGTGGCTTCTGTTAAAATCAATTCCAGCACAGAAGTTGATTTGAAAGAGACGACCTTTTGAAAAAGTCTACCACGTTCGCTATCTCTTAGTTTAAACCTTATTGACTGAAGCGATGACCAAGTTTACACAAAGCCAACTTCTGCTCTTTTTGGCATGCGGCTTTAGGTTAGTGGACAGTTACCTTTCGGGCATTGGACAAGTGGTAACAAGCGGCTTAATCCCTGTTTGTTATTCTACTTTTTCTACCAAAGCCAGCAAGGTCCCTAAGAATCGTTCAAGTATTTGTTTCATCGACTTCCATCAAACTATAACCGGGCAAGGAAACGTCATTTGGGCATCTCTAAAATTTCAGATAAGAATGTCTATTTGTCGCGCCTACAAATTCCAGAAACTTATAATCAACAGGCGTGCTATTACTGGATTTTTGACACGCTGAAATAAGCAGTAACTCTACACGTTTGTCGATATCCACATCTAAAAAACTTTCCTTCCAACCTTTCAAAATAATTACGGAAGTATTAACGCCCTGAATGTGGCAAATGCCTTTTTACGCTGGCTTCTATTACGATCTGGCGCTTAAGTTTGCATACACTCCCTATCTAGAAACAAGTCTTGTTTCATAGCATTAAATTTGAGAGACAACTAACGTCAAAGAAAACAAACTACTGGAAGCTGTATTGTCTCCGGTAAATTCCCCTTAGATTGGAACAAAAAAGAACCACCCCTAGGTCTAAAGATTGACCTTAAGGACAGTCCTTGTCTAACTTCGAAGCAGACTAAAGCAGGAAATAATCAACCAGCGTACAAGCCAAAATAACTGTGCTAATCACCTGATTCAAATTATAAGAAGCAACCTTCATCAGCTGCCGGTTCGAAGGCTTGATGATTTTATGCTCCGTCATCAGAAGCAGCATCGCTATGCCGATGCCGGCAAGATACATCCAGCCGAGACCGCGCCACTGGTATAGAAAAAGCAGTAGCATAATCATGATGAAATGCAGCGCCGCCGCAATACGCAGCGCGTTCTGAAGCCCGAAATAGCTGGGAATGGACCACAGCCCGATGCGGCGGTCGAATTCGATATCCTGGGTGCCGTATATAATGTCGAAGCCGGCGATCCACAGCATAACGACCGTCCCGATGACAAAAGGCGTAAACGCGATTTGTCCGGTTACCGCAAACCACGCGCCGATCGGAGCCGAAGCGATGACGAATCCAAGGTACAGATGGCTGAGATAGGTGAATCGTTTCGTATACGAGTAAGATGAGATCAGCACAATCGCCACCGGCGAAAGGATCAGGCACAACAGATTCAGCATGCCCGACGCGACGATGAAAATCATATAGTTGACGACGATAAATACGGCGACTTCCTTCTCGGCCAGCAGCCGCTGCGGAAGATGCCGGTGCGCCGTGCGCGGATTCTGGCCGTCAAAGGTCCGGTCAACGAGCCGGTTGAAAGCATTGGCGCCGTTACGTGCGCCGATAAGGGCGATCAGCCCCCACAGCATAATACGGCCCGAAGGCCAGCCGCCAGCCGCCCACACCATAGATATTATGGCAAAGGGCAGCGAGAACAGCGTATGCGAGAACATGACCAGCTCGCTGAACAGTTTAAATTTATGCGCCGCGATTTTGCAGGCGTTAATAATGACCATATTTTGACTTCCCCATTCTTCTCTTGTCGCCTCACCTTATGCTACGCACCTACGAGAATATGGGCCAGCGCCCCCAGCATACCGTCGATATCTTGCTCCACAATAACAAGCGGGGGTTGAAAGGCCAGGACATTGCGGCCTACTCCGTTTTTCCCGATCAAATATCCCCGGTCTTTCATTTCCTCCAGTACATCATCCGTAAAGGCTGCGGCGTCCGCCGCATTTCCGCCGCGCAGCTCCATGCCCAGCATAAGTCCCGTTCCTCTCACATCGGCGATTCGCTCCGGATAGCGTCTCTGAAGGTCCCAAAGCCCTTCCTTCAGTCTTGCGCCCAACTGTTGTGCCCTCTCGGGAAGCCGCTCCGACTCGATGTAATCCAGCACGGCAAGCGCTGTGGCCGCCGACACCGGGTTCCCACCGAAGGTGGAAGCGGACGGCGTATTGAGCGAACTTGCAATTTCGTCCCCTGCTGCAAAAGCGGCCACCGGCACGCCGTTGCCGAGCGCCTTGGCCATCGTGATCATGTCCGGTACGACGCCGAAATGCTCCATCGCGAACATCGCGCCCGTGCGCCCGAAGCCAGTCTGGATTTCATCCGCAATCAGCAGGACGCCGAAATGCTCCAGCAGCGGCTTCACCGAGCGGAAGTACGAGAGCTCCGGCATAATCATTCCGCCATTGCCCTGAATCGGCTCAGCGATCATGGTGGCAATCGATTCGCCCTTCTCCTCCAGCACCTTTTTCAGATCCTCCAATGAACGCTCCGCCGCCTGTTCCGGCGTCAAATCCGGATCGTAGGGACGCCGGATAAAGGTTACATCCTCGTCCAGATATTTATCGGTCCGCCACATAGGCAGCCCCGTTACGCTCATCGTCAGATTGGTCCGCCCATGCAGCCCGCTCTCCAGCGCAATAAATCCTTTGCGTCCGGTATGGAGCCTTGCCAGCAGCATCGCTCCCTCGTTCGCCTCCGAGCCGCTGTTCACGAAGAAGGTGCGTCTTAAATTCCCGGGAAGCACTTTCGCCAGCCGCTCCGCCAGATCAGCGTTTGGCTGAGTCAGATACACGGTCGTCGTATGCTGCAGCTGCTGCAGCTGATGAATCGTCCGTTCTGTAATCGCCGGGTTGCAGTGGCCGCAAGCTACTACCGACACCCCGGCGAAGAAATCAGTGTATTCCTTGCCGTTCTCATCGTAGACATACTGCATCGACCCGCGAACAAGCTGCGGCGAATTCCGGTAAAAATGCTGCGTACATGGGTAGAAATACTGCTTACGCTTGGCCGTGACGGCCTCTCTTCCAATCATGTTGTTCTCGTTCACAGCCGGTCCCTCTTTTCTGAGCCGATATTTAAAATTCAATCAAATTGCAGCGACCCTAGTGTATATCCCGCATAAACGGGCTGCATGCCGGAGGTCAGATCTTGCTGCGACGTCCCTTTCATTGCCTGCTGATACGCGGTAATGATTTCACGGAGCTGGTCCGGCGTATAAGTCGATCCCTCAATCCGGAAAGCGGAGATGCCCGCCGCATTCAGCTCATCCAGCATCGGCAGATAGCACAGCTCTTTGGAGAACACCAGATGACAACGCCCATGCTGATCCCGGTACACCGGATTCTCCCCTTTGTCGGTCATCAGAACAAGCACATCGTTTCCAACATAGCGGTTATCTTCCTCCCCGATCGGCTCCATCACTTCGGCATTCTCATATAAATCATGCTCCATATACATCAGCGCAGGCGTGCCGTGCACCACCATTTCCAGCGGCAGCGAGTTGCGGGAGGCAAAGGCTGCAAAATGCTCCAGCGTCATCTCCGGCGATACGGTAATCCGCTTAAGCCCAAGCCCTGCATAGACTCCGGCGGCCAGACTGTTGTAGATATTGAGGCTGGCGTCCCCGATCATAGGGTATCCGGATGTGTTATAGCGGCGGATCGCGCCGAGATTCGTTACGAGCAGGCCGTCAATCGGCAGGCGTTCACCATGAATCAGCAGCTGGTCGTATTGGTCAAAATGCAGCTCCGTCATCATACGCGGCAATCCCAGATAGAGTTTCGTCTCTCCTTTAACCGCGCCCAGCTCCATAATGTCGCGCTTCGTGAACGGACGGTCGGGCTCATAGACGTCGCCGGACAGGTATAGATGCCCCACCTTGGCATCCAGCGCGGCCTTGGCCTGCGCCATGTTGTTGACGCGAACCGCAAGCTCCGGTCTTACCCGAGCCTCTTCGGGCCGTGCCTCCTGGGCCAGCCGTCCCTTCAGCTGCATTACACGGTCTTCGGACAGCTCACGCTCCGCCGTCGGCGTGCTGAACACCTTGCCCGTACTGTAGAACTTGCCTGTACCTTCATACCGGCGGTTAATGTTCCGCAGACCCGGCTTGCCGAACGCGTAGGCAGTCGAGAAATCGCGCTTGCGGTTATTGTACAGCAGCTTCGAATCAACCGTCCGGTCGAACCCTATCGGGTCTTCGATGTACCGGTCGATCGCCTCGCCGTAGCTGTTGACGAGCATGACCATAAAATCCTTGTCGCGCATGCGGCCTTCGATTTTGAAAGAGGTAATTCCCGATTCGATCAGCTCCGGCAAATTCTCGTACATGAACATATCCTTGACCGCGAGCGGGTAATCCGCCGGGAAGACATAGCCGTCCTTTTTAATCCGGTAATTCCACCGGCAGGGCTTCATGCATTTGCCCCGGTTGCTGCTCATTCCGAATACATGGGAGCTGTAGTAGCAGTTCGCCCCGTGAACCGAGCACATGTCGCCGTGGACAAAATACTCCAGTTCCATTCCGCTCCTTGCGCCCAGCAGCTTCGCCGTCTGCAGGTCCATCTCCCGCGAAGTGACGACGCGGCTTACGCCAAGATCGCGCAGCGCGTAGATCATCTCCAAATTATGCACATTCATCATGACCGAGGCATGGATAGGCAGGGTAAGCCCCATCTCCCGAATCAGCTCCAGCACCGCCATGTCCTGCACGATCAGCGCATCCGGACGGACGCTCTCCAGAAAATTGAGATATTCGCGGGCTTCCTCGGTCTCCTGTTCGCTGAACAGGTTGTTGACGGTAATGTACACTTTTTTGCCAAGATCATGGGCGATAGACAGCGCCTCCGCTATCTCTTCATGGGATAAATTGTAACCCTTGCGCATCATTCTCATATTGAGCACGGGTCCGCCGAAATAGACCGCATCGCAGCGGGACTCAACAATCTCTTTGAAAATCTCGAAGGTGCCGGCGGGCGCCAGCAATTCAATTTCTTTTCCATTAAAATAACGCGTCATGCGTGTTTCCTCCTTAAGTGACTCCCCTGATGACCTGACCATTTACAGGATAGCTGCGGCAACGCCCAGCAGAATGAACATAGCGATAAAAAAAGTATCGGCCCAGCCCCACCTTAGGCGGTGATACCGCGAGCGGAGGGCATCCATTTGGAAGCCGCGCGCTTCCATGGAGTAGACCAGATCCTGGGCGCGCCGAAACGCTCCGGCAATGACGGGCACAAGCAGCGTTACCAGCATCCGGCCCTTCTCTTTAAGCGGCAGCTCACTGAGATCGGCGCCCCGCGAGGCCTGAGCCTTCAGAATAATCTGCGCCTCGTCCAGAATGGTCGGTATGAACCGCAGGGCGAGGCTGACCATCAGCGTAAAACGGCCCGGAGAAAGTCCGGTGAACCTGAGCGGCGACAAGATCCCCTCCATCCCCTGGTTCAGACGGGCCGGAGTGGTCGTGAACGTCAGCAGAGCGGTAAAGGCGACCAGCAAGAACGTGCGGATGACCGCGAACGCGCCGAGCCTGAGCCCCTCCTCGTGCAGGGAGTAAGAACCTAGCGTCAGCCATACCTCCCCTTCCTTGACCGATATCAGTTGAACGATAAAAATAAACAGCATTAAATATCGCAGCGGCTTAGCCGCCTTCAAATAATACTTCAGTGGAATCCGCGTTGAAGCCGCCACCGTTACCGAGAACAGGGCCAGCAGCGCCATGGCCGGCCAGGACCGGGACAGCAAAATGGCGGCGGCGTACAGCAGCATCCCGATGAGCTTAGAACGGGGGTCCAGCTTATGTACCCAGGAGCCGGTCGCAATGGTTCTGCCGAGCAGCAAACGCTCATTCATGGCCGGCCCCCTCTTCACCAGCGCGGGCGGCACTTTTCCCGCTTCTGGAGGCAATCAGCTCCGCCAGCCCCTCTGCCGTCAGCCTTGGAGCTTCGTCATCAAGGCCAAGCCGGTACGCAACCGCCCGCCAGTAGCGCAGCGAGTCCGGCACCGCCAGACCGCAGCGCGTAAGCACGGAAGGGTCCGCAGCCAGTTCCTTCACTCCGCCCTGGAAGACGGCGCGGCCCTGGCTAAGAATCACCCACCGGTCGGCATAAGGCAGAAGCTCATCCATCCGGTGAGTGACGACAATGATGGTGCGCCCGCGCTCCCTGCACAGACGCGTAAGCAGTCCGATCAGTTCCTTGCGGCTGACCGGGTCCAGCGACGCTGTCGGTTCGTCCAGCACGACAATCTCCGGGTCTGCGGCCAGCACCGAAGCGATGGCCGCCTTGCGCATCTGTCCGCCGCTGAGGCGGAACGGATTGCGTCCAAGCAGCGCAAGGTCCAGCCCCATATCCAGCATCGCCTGGCGCGCTCGCTCCCGCGCCTCATCCGGGCTCATGCCGAAATTGAGCGGGCCGAAGCACAGATCCTTCTCCACCGTCTCCGCGAACATCTGCTGCTCCGGGAATTGGAAGACGAGCCCGACCCGCCGCCGCAGCGGCAGCAGCTTTGGCGTCTTCTCTCCGGCGCGGAGCGTAATATCCAGAACCGACACCTTCCCCTCCGTCGGCCTCAAGATTCCATTGAATAATTGAAGCAGCGTCGATTTGCCTGACCCCGTCGATCCGGCGACGCCGACTATGGACCCTTGGGGAAGGTCGAGATCGATGCCGTGCAGCGCAGCTTGCCGCCACAAGCTCTGCTGCTCATAGGTATAGCTTACTTGCTGCAGTTGTATGGCCATAGCGTATCTACAAGCTCCTTTTCACTGGCGGGAACGCCGATTGTCAGGCCCCGCGCCTCAAGCTCGCGGCTCAGCTCCCAGGCATACGGCGCGCGCAAGCGGCACTCCTCCATCAGCTCGCGGCTGCGGAACAGCTCGGCCGGCGTCATATCCCCCGCCAGTCCGCCTCCGCTCAGCGCGAGCACACGCTCTGAAGCCATAATCTCATCAGCATCATGCGTAATCATGAGAATGGTGTACCCTTCGGCATGCATGTCCCGCAAAATACTCAGCAGCCCGTTCCGGCTCTCTTCATCCAACATGGAAGAGGCCTCGTCAAAAATGACGACGCCCGGCTCCATGGCAAGAATGGATGCAATCGCGACCCGCTGCTTCTGCCCTCCGGACAGCTCTCCGGGGTGCTTGGCCAGCAGTCCGGAAACCCCGAGCTTGCCTGCGTACAGATGCAGACGCCGTTCCATCTCCTCCCGGGACAAACACAGCCCTTCCAGGCCGAACAGGATATCCTCCTCCACCGTCTCTCCGACGAACTGGTTGTCCGGATTCTGAAACACCATGCCGATCTTCCGGCGGATGCTTAGGACGCTTTCTTCACTCAGCACCTCGCCGCACACGGCAATTTCGCCGGCGCTTGCGGGAAGCAGCGCATTCAGCAGCTTCACCAGCGTCGATTTGCCCGATCCGCTCGCGCCCACCAGGCCAACCCATTGCCCCTGCGGGATGCGAAGCGAGACTCCGTGCAGGATCGGATTCTCCGGGTCATAGCCAAAAGATACATCCTTCAGCACAATGGCGTCCGGGCTGTGCTCTACGGAATTCCACTTTCCGTTCACTTCATTCATGCTGTATTCATCCTCCCCGCGGCTCGCTCAAGCTTAGCGTAAAAATTCCTCGAACAGCGATATTTGGGACAACGAGGACACCAGATAGCGGACCGCATAACCGACGGCAATCCCGGTGACAATCCCGGTCACAAGCAGGATCGGCAAATAATACATAATGCTCGTGGTCCCCATCACCATGGACGCCGCCGCCAGTTGCCCGATGTTATGAGCAATGCTTCCCGCAATACTTACCCCGATCAGGCTCAGCTGCATACGTCCTCCCTTCATCAGCAGGAACATGACGATGAAGCTGAGCAGCGAGCCAAACAGGCTGAACAGCAGACTGGAGAAGGTACCCAGGATGAATGCGGTAAGAAGCGTTTTCAGAATAACAAGCATTAAGGCGTCGCGCCCGCGCAAAAAATAGATGCAGGTCAAAATCATAATGTTGGCAAAGCCCAGCTTCGCCCCCGGCATAAGTCCCATCGCGGACAGCGGAATCTGCGCCTCTACAATGCCGAGCACCACAGCCACCGCTGAAAAAATAGCGATAATCACCGTTCTCTTCAGCGCCTGGCTTGATTCGCTATTGGACAAACCCATCAATTTCATCCTCCCCCGCCCCACTTGCGATTTCCACCAGGACCCGATGCGGCAGACAGACGATCGTCTGTTTAGGCAGGGTAATAAAACCGAAGCCGAGGCATACTTGGTCCGGGCAGTCCGCTTCGTACATCTCTACTCCGTAATCATGCACTTTAAGAATGTTATAGCCGCGTTCCGTACGGATATCGATGGTCTGTTCCTCTTTAGTGAGCTTAATGGTACGGTAATGCTTGCCATCCACCGTGACATTGGCTACCAGTTCTTTCCCTTGTCCCCCTTTGGCCTCATTGCCGGAGAAATAACGGGGCACGAGAAAAGCCAGCGCTGCAATCAATATGACGGCAATCAGCAGCATATCTGCGCGTTTCATAAAATTCTCCCTTATTTTTTAATCAAATGCCAACCAGACTTAATAATTATAACGGCCTCCTGGAAATCCTTCAATGAAAGCAAAAGTTTATTCACCGTATTTAATCGGACTTCACAAAATGTATATTAATCGCTAGAAAAAAAAGGATGGTCCGGTTTTTTTGGGATATTCCGTCCCAGGCAAGCCATAAACTGCGCCGCCGGAAGAAAACGCTGAAACCTTGTTGCATCCCGGATAATAATATGTTAAAATTTGATAATATTTGATTTTTCCGAGTTTATGGAATTCGCCAAAGAAGTTTCCACATTTTCTAGCGCGACTCTTCCTTATTTATATGAGATGATATTCAAACTGGTTTTCCGACTCACACTGGAGCGGTCATTGGAGCCGCAAGGATAAAAGAGAGGCAGGGCTTTTGTCGTTTTGGATGCAGAGCTATTATCCCCATACGGCTGCTGGAATAAAGAGGAGCATACGCCCGTTGCTCACGAACGGCGGGAAGATTAAATATACATGAACGGAAACGGCCGGCTTGTCGTACGGACACAGGCGTTTCCGCATAGCATAACTAAGCGCTCGGTAACCGCTGCATGCGGATATCGGGCGCTGTCCATTTTATAGAACATGCAGCCAGCCTGCCAGGGACATCCACAAAGGAACACTCAACATTACGCCAAAAGCCAATCCGCGACGGAAACTGCCTTCTACTTTCATCCTTCATTCCTCTTTCCCGATCTATATAACATGAACTTAGATTTTCCCATCAGATGTCAGTCGTAACTACGAGAAATGTTTGGACTTCCGGCCGCTGCCCATCCCCAGATTTCTTGATTAAACCGCTCTTCGCGGATGAAATCCGGAGACAGCTTATGCTTTCGAAGCGAGCTTTCCTTCGGAAAGCTTTCGGGCGGTCGCTATCGCTCCTCCAGTTCCAAACTTCCCCTTCGTTACTCCTATCTTGATGTCATTTTTTAAGTTCATATTATACAATAATTTTTATTACTTAAATTTAATATAAATTATTTTGTTGCATTATGTTGTGAAATAGATCACATTCTCTCTTCCTAAATCATCCTTCTCTAAAAAAAGCGGCCCTGCCTTGGGAGTCGACAGGACCGTAAAAGAATATATTACAAAACACTGGGGGGTGTTTGGTAAGTTCAATATACACCCCAAACCTGAAAAGAACCTGACCAGAACCTGAAAATAACCTTAAATTATCGTCAGAGCCCAAAAATTCCCATGCTTCACTCACGGGAAGCCGCCGATCTCATCTCATCTATAACACTGCGCTGCCTTCGTCCACAGTTTGAAGGGGCGTAACGACTTTATTTTTACCGGAGCGTTTCGCGGTATACAGCAGGGCGTCCGTATCTTCAAACAATCGTTCCTTTGTCGTTCCCCTCTCATAGCTTTTGAGGCCAATGCTTACGGTTACGGCAAGTCCGCCCAGTTCCGCATGCCGCGTCTCGGAGAACGCCGTCCGAACCTGCTCCATCAGGCAGAGCGCCTCTTCAAACGTCTGCTCAAACAGCAGTATGGCAAATTCCTCACCGCCGTAGCGGGTAGCAATATCGGTGGATGGAATATTCTCCTGAATGGTGCACGCCACTCTGGATAAGACGAGATCACCTGTCCGGTGCCCGAATTTATCGTTAATTCCCTTGAAATTGTCAATGTCGATCAGAGCCAGATGAAAGGGAACTCCCAATTCCCCGTATTCCAGCGCTTTTTCATAATATTCATGAAACGACATATGGTTGAACAATCCGGTCAGGGCATCCGTTTTGGATATCTTCAGCATCGTGGCGTTCTCGGCCATGAGACTCTGCTTGGCGGTCATTGTCGTCTCCAGATCGTACAGAAGCTCGCGTCCGTTGACGATAATAATGCCAGCCACCAGCGTGCCGACAAGAATAAAGATGGGAATGGCTATCAGATCGAACGGACCCAGAAAGGCCTTGAACCGGGAATCCCAATTGTACATAATACAGAAGGCGACAATCTGCAAGACTGCCGTATACAATGTTAAATCAAGCCGGAAGAAAATAGCCGAAGCCATAATGGGCAGCAGCATAACGGCCCCTATAATGCGAATATCCATATTCAGATGGATAATCACCATCGAAACAAATGTGCCCGCCGCAAACAAGGAGATGAAAGAGTATTTGGCCGCAAACCGGTCGACCAGTTGGGCCGCCGCGACACTTCCGCCCATCAGCAGCGTCGGCCCCAAAAGAACCTTATAATAGAAAATCCCGGCTTCGATCTCATACGGAAGATATAAGTATGCATACAACTGAGCGGCAAAATGCAGCGCAATGACGACCCAATAAGTCTCCAAAAAACGTTTGATCCATTTGGTCTGCCTATGTATGGAAGCATCGGACGAATTTACAAAGTCCTTTATTCTCATTCCTTCACCACGCCAGAATATTATTTTAGGATAAGCTGCCGCAAAGATTTCACAATAATCTTGAAAATTGTACAGAAAAATGAGGAATTAATCAATCAAAAGCCTTGCAATCCGCCAAGAGCCTTGCAATCCGCTAAGCGCGCCGGTGAATGCTGGAAAAATAAAAAACACAGTCCCCACCAGGAAAACCGCGTTGCAATGTGGATAGGCCAGGATGTTCATCCTGCCTTTTGTTTTTACAGATTCTTCAGCAAAATCCGGATAAAAGGTTTATCCTCATGGGAGGCCGTGCCACCCTTAAACTCCACGCTCTCGATCAAGTCCTGACCACCAGGTATGATAATTGGCGTGACCGGGGACAACCCCGCTTTTGCAATTGCCTCCAGGTCGAACTCCAGCAGCGTCTGGCCGGTGCTTACCTTATCGCCTGCACTCACACAGGGGTAGAAGCCTTCTCCCTTTAACGATACCGTTTCAATGCCGACATGAATCAATATCAGAATGCCGGTTTCATGTTCGAGCAGCAGCGCGTGCTTGCTCTTCTCCATGATATGAACGACCGTGCCCGGACAAGGCGCCGTTACTTTACCTTCCGAGGGCAGGATCGCTCTCCCTTTCCCTATGGTGCCGCTCGAGAATGCCGGGTCCGGCACTTCTTCCAGGGTCAGCGTCTTTCCTTTTAACGGAGCCTCAAGCTCGATAAGCCTGGCGGATTTTTTCTTTTTGGCGAATTCAAACATGTCCGGTACCTCCCGTTACGCTTAATAAAGCTATCCGGCCTAATTTCCGAAACTGCTGATATACAAATTTTAGGGATATTCCTACAATACAAGGAATTTCCGCCATGGCCGTCGGACCTGACCAAAGAACAAAAAACGCGGCCCCAAACTTCGGGAATCCGCGCATATTTGGCCTAACAAGAATACTCAGGAAGAGACGGTTTGATTAACCGCCATATTTGGTGGTGTATTCATTTATTTCTGTCTTAGCCTTGTCAAATAACGCGCGGCCCGCAGCCAACTTCTTATTGGCATTTGTAAGCTTTTTATAGTCAATTTTCGTACTGTACAACGAAGTCTTCATTATGGTAAATCCTTCGAGCTGTAGCTTGGAGCCAGAGAGAAGGTGGCTATGAATTACATTCAATTCTTCATTCAACGGCTCAATCTTTTTCAAGCCTACGACAAGCTTGGTGTAATTGGGGACGATCACGTTGTTGAACGCCAAATAAGCTTTCTTACGGTTGGACGGAGTCACTACCCGATACTTGTTGTACGCCGATAATGCTGAATTCTCATATTTCTCCAACGGTGCCATTTGGTCAACATATTCAATCAAGGCATCAAGCATCACATCATTAGCGTCATCATCCGTATAATCTTCATCTGTCCCATAGTAATCGTCCGAGGCGGTATAGTCCACGGGATCATTATTGGTACTGTCCTCGGCAGAGTTATTTACGCTATCCTGGGAATCCACCACTTTGATCGTTACCGTGTACGGTGTATACCCATGCCCTATATCAACCGTTAAAGTCGCTGTACCGGTTCCAACCGCATGAATATGTGAATAATACGTTGATACCGACTCCACCTGAAGCACCGAAGTATCGGAAGACACCGGAACAAAGTCATAATCTCCAATCTCCGACATACTTGAAACATGAATAAGCGCGCTAAAACCAGCGGTCTCACCGACAGTCAAAGTAGTATTAAAGCCGGTAAAATCCACAACCGACTCCAGCTTCTCATCAGCCGCAAACGCACTTGCAGGGAATAACAGTACTACCATCACAACCAAACACATAACAGACTTGAATAACTTATTCACTACAACCCCACCTTAACATAATTTTGAACTTATGTAACTCAACTTTCACAGCATAATTGCAGATAAAAAGCAACTATCCTATTTTTCCCTTTCTATTAATTAATCGGATATCTGTCGGAAATAGTTAATAAGAATCAGATACTTCACCATATTTTCGGGTATTGGGAATATTGTCTTGGGTATAAAATCATGGATTTATCGTTTTACGTACACTATCCTACAGCATGCCGCGTCCCCGCCGGCTGCCAGGCAAGGATGCTGCTCGCCAAAAATACGCGCGGCGCGCCGGTGGTAAGGCAGGTCGCCCGAATCCGGCCGTCGTGGATACCCTTGACCTCGATTTTCCGCTGCGTAATCTTTCCGGACCGGTCCATATATACAATTTCGATGGTTTGACCAACACTCATCTTCACATTGTTCGCCTCCAAAATAGGAACGTTTGTTTGTATTATATGCGAACATTCGTTCTTTATGCAATGTAAAAAAATCCCGCCGGGCACTAACGCCAGACAGGATTGATCCCCATTATTTAGGGCTAACTAATCTTCTATTTCATACTTTTTCTTATATAGATCGAGCATTTCACCGAACTGTGTATCATATTTCACTCCCTCACTCATTTTTTTATTAGCGACTTTAAATCCAGCGTCTGTCAGCGTTCCTCTGGATAGATGCTGCTTCATTAACATAAATGCTTCCAACTGCAACTTAACACTTTTCAAAAAGATATTATGCGCAGCTTGCAGTTCTGCATTGGGCGCTTTGATTTTTTTCGCTCCTATTACTAACTTTGTATAGGTTGGCACAATAACATTGTTAAAAACGATAAAACGCTCTTTTCTGCTCGCAGCACTAATGTCCATTCTATTCTTATTGTAAGCCTCATGAACTATCGAATCGTACTCAAATAGAGCGCTCATCTGATCTTTATAAGTCAAATAATCCTTTTCTTCCTGACTCGGATTTTTTACAGTGATCGAATATCTTTCTTCAGCCCATCCCGGCGCACTGAATATTATATCGGCTGTGCCCTCCTTTACTCCCGTGATAACATAATTAAAATAACCGTCGCTCTCCACCGTTAGCACGGATTCGTCCGATGATTTAGGCACCAGTTGCCCATATGTAAGAGTAGTGAGTTCTGCCACGATATTAACCTTCAAAGTTGCAGTTTCTCCAACACCTAACTTTTTACTAGAGAATGTGAAAGTAGCTACATCTAACATGCTTTTATCTGCGGCAAAAACATTTGTCGGTAACATTAGTCCAAAGATAACTATCCATAGTATCAAGCATGTCCCTAACCTTTTCATCATGAAACCACCCTTTCGCTCTGTAACAACCATTATATATCGGAATTGGGAAAACTCACTAAAGTCAATACAATGAACTCTTAGGTCGGAACCAGAATCCAATGATTTCGGAAGAAGAAATCAAAAAGCGCAGCTCCCGATAATCCGGGAAACCGCGCTATATCAAGTCTTATAGGATGCTGGTGAAGGGAATTGAACCCCCGGCCTACGCATTACGAGTGCGTTGCTCTACCCCTGAGCTACACCAGCATGATGTGAATTTTCCGTCACAACAGAAACTATTATACCTCGTTTGACGAAAAAAGCAACTTTTATTTCGCCCCCGCTTTGCTAAGCATCCGCATTTTACGAGCGCAAGAGATGCCTTCCCGCCGTAACCGGGAAGGCATCTCGGCGTTCGCTCCCGTCACCTGGCAGCGGTGCTTGCAGCAGCCGTCGCCCGTAACCACTGCCCTTCTGCACGCCGCAGCCCGGCTGCTTGGCCTGCCGGACCGCTGCTCCTCTCGGCTGGCAGCCCGCCATGACGAATTGCCATCGCTCGGGAGCGGCAATTATCCGCGCAGCAGCGGCACCCTGCCGTTCCGGCAGAACCGCGCCGGGCAGCAGCCATGCGTCCCAGCGCCGACTGGCCTTCCCCTACTCCTCTTTCAGCTTACGCTCCACCGACTCCAGCTTCTGCCGGCTGCTGGCCGCCTTGTCGCGGCGGTCGTCGATTTTGAGCGAGGTGGACACGCGCTGGGCGCCATTGGCGAATGGCGCTTCATGCAGGACCTGGGCAGCGGCCAGAATGCGCGGCAGCGGCCCTTCGATAATCGTACCCATGGATGTAAGCTCAAAGGTTATGCCCTCCACACCCTCCAGCGCGCGATGCATGCCTGCGACATAACTGCTGAGACTGGTGCTGCCGGTTCCGATCGGTATAACGGTAATTTCGGCAATAGCCATTTGAATACCCTCCCTTTCCATGCTGCACTTTTTGAAAATGTCAATATACAGCTTTCCTATATTGTAGCAACTGGGACGCCGGGCTACAAATAGCTTTCTTCCTTTTCATCCGGACGGCAGGCCCGGGACAGAGTTCTTGTTATCAGACTTACGGTAAATCGGAGAATCAACTGCCCCTTAGCCCCCCTCTCACCCCCACTCTAGCAGGGCATTTGTGGATGAATTTGTGGATTACCTGTGGACCGTTTGTGGATGTTCTGTGGATATCAGAATCTCAAAAAATATGTTTACAGATACAATATATTGGGTTATCTTAAATAAACGACAACAAAATATAGTGGAATCAGGTGCTTGACTCTCAGACGGAGAATCCAAGCTTAATAGGGAAGCGCGGTGCGAATCCGCTGCGGTCCCGCCACTGTAACCGGATGCCCCTCCTCAGCAGGATACGGGCGGCATCTTCCGGCATAAGGCCACTTGGAGCGCGGGAAGCGGCTCTTGGGAAGGCGCCGGAAGAACAGACGGAAGCCAGGAGACCTGCCTGTTTCCAGCGACACCATTAACTCAAAGCCCCTGCGAGGAACGGGAGCGGTGACCGCATGCAGCTTGCAACTAATGGCGGGCATTTTTGGAATGCCCCACTCGCACTCGCATACGGGCATTTCCTGCGTTCTTCATGCGGGAGATGCTTTTTTAAATTATAAAGATGCAAGATTGTTCAAATTCAGGCCTGGGATGTAATAGAGAGGAGAACTGCGCAATGACGCTGCTGGACAAACGGCATGCCGACGGGCAAAGCACGAACGAAATTCTGTTGGAGGAAGTCATCGGTCTAGGACGCGATATTATCGACAGCCGAGATATGGATCTGCTGAGGGAGAACGCCAATCTGAACGGGGAAAGCTTCTCCGGCAAGATGAGCAAATTCGGCAGCGAGTATTCCAAATGGTATGCCCGCAGCTTCACCATGCCGCCTCAGCTTGTGAAAGCCATCAAGGATAATGTCGTATATGTGCATGATCTGGACCAATATGCCATCGGAACGACGAACTGCATTTTCATCCCGTTCGACAAGCTGCTCCGGCAGGGCTTCAACACCGGCAACGGCAGCGTCCGCCCTCCGAACTCCATTATGACGGCCATGGCGCTTACGGCGATTATTTTTCAATCCCAGCAAAATGCGCAGTACGGCGGCGTATCGGGAAGCAAGCTCGATCATGATCTCGCCCCCTATGTGGCCAAGTCTTTTGCCAAGCTGTTCCGCAAGGGCCTGGATTATTTCGAAGAAAGACAAGCCGGGGAAGATCTCGGGGAAATTACAATGAGCCGAACCGATCTGAAGGAACAGTATCCAAGGACTTACCGCTACGCGATGAAGGAAACGGAGAGCGAGACGCTCCAGGCGGCCGAGAGCCTCATACATAATCTCAACACGATGTCCTCCAGAGCGGGCGGGCAAATTCCGTTCACGAGCATCAATTACGGTACCTGCACTTCACCCGAAGGACAGCTTGTGATCAACTGCCTGCTGACGGCGACGATGAAAGGACTGGGAAGCGGCGAGACGCCGGTGTTCCCGATTCAGATTTTTAAATGTAAAAAAGATGTGAACCAACAGCCGGGCGATCCCAACTACGAGCTGTTCCTGAAAGCAGCGGAATGCTCGGCGCGGCGGCTGTATCCGAACTTTGCGAATCTGGATGCTCCGCTGAACCTGATGTATTACGATCCGGCGGACCCGGATACCGAATTCGCGACGATGGGCTGCCGCACCCGGGTGCTGGGAGACCGCTTCGGACGCAATCACTGCTCCGGCAAAGGCAATCTGTCGTTCAATACGCTGAATCTCGTCCGGCTCGGCATCCAGAACGGAACGGTAACGGGCCTGCGCCAAGCAGCGGATGAGGGAGGCTTCTATGATGATCTTGATCATTATATGGAGATTGCCCTGGACGGCCTGCTCCACCGTTTCCGTATCCAGGGAACGCAAAAAGCGAAAGCATCCGACTTCATGATGCGCGAGGGCGTATGGGAAGGCGGAGAGACCCTTGGACCGGAAGAACCGGTGAGGGAACTGCTGAAGCACGGCAGCCTGTCGCTCGGCTTCATCGGAATGGCAGAATGCATGAAAGCGATGTACGGCAAGCATCACGCTGAAGACACGGAAGTGTATGGCAAGGCGCTTGCCATCGTGCGGCATATGCGCGAGTTCTGCGACCGCAAGAGCGAAGAGCTTGATCTGAACATTACCTTGTTCGCCACTCCAGCAGAAGGCCTGTCCGGCAAGTTCACCAAGATCGACCGCAAGGAATTCGGCGCAATAGAAGGCGTTACCGACCGCGAGTATTATACGAACTCGTTCCACGTTCCGGTCTATTACCAAACGGGGGCGGCGAACAAGATCAAGGTGGAAGCGCCGTTTCACGATTACTGCAACGCCGGTGCGATCTCCTATGTTGAGCTGGACGGCAATGCACGCAGCAATCCGGCGGCTTTTGTCAAAATCATCCGTTACGCCCTGGAGCAAAATATCAGCTATTTCAGCATCAACCACCCTGTCGACCGCTGCTCCGACTGCGGATACGAAGGCGTGATCGGCACGAACTGCCCTTCCTGCGGCGCTCATGAGCAGGAGGTTCACATCCGCCGCCTGCGCCGGGTTACCGGCTACTTGACCGGAGATTATCAGACCCGCTTCAATGCGGCCAAGCAAGCCGAGGTTAGGGACCGGGTCAAGCATCTATGAATATTTGCGGCTACTACCCGGAGTCGATTAACGAAGGCGAAGGCCTGCGCGCCGTCGTCTTCATCAGCGGGTGCCGCCACCGCTGCCCGGGTTGCTTCAACCCCGAAACCTGGAATTTCGGTTACGGCGAATCCTTCACGCCGGAGCGCAAGCGGCAGATCATCAGCGAAATGGCGGCCAATCCGCTGCTGGAAGGTCTGACGCTGGCGGGCGGCGATCCTTTTTTCTCCGCCGAGGAAGCGGCGGAATTCATCCGCGAGGTGCGCGCGGCGCTGCCGGAGTTCCCGGTGTGGATCTACACCGGCTACACTTATGAAGAGCTCACGGCTATGCCGGGATCGCCGGAATGGACACTGCTGTCGCTCTGCCAGGTGCTGATTGACGGACGCTTCGTGGAAGCCTTGAAGGATACCACCCTTCGGTTCCGGGGCAGCTCCAATCAACGGATTATCGACGTTCAGGCCAGCCTTGTCAGCGCGGAGACCGTGCTGTGGCAGCCAGCGGTTATGCTGTAATCCGGGGCTTCTTGAGCGGAGCGCCGAAACTTCCGGCGGGTCTGTGACGGAAGCTGAACCGACGGGACAAGCGTATAGGCCGGGGCACGAATTGAACCGGAGCTATGGATAGACCGGAAGCTCTTGATGAGCCAGAGCCTGGATTGACCAATGCCCTCTGAATAGGCCGGGCTCTGCATTGGGCCAGTCCTTCATATGAAGCAGCCCTCCGATCTCTTTGGCTGGAATTACTGTGTCATCAATTAAACCGGATTTTCGCCTTAAATCGGATTATCGGCCCTTGGACCCTTCTTGGACCCTTCCTAGACCCTTCTTGGGCAATTCTATAGCGAATATGCGGGAATTTCTCCCGTCTATTTTTAGCATATAACTGTATTCAAGTAATTAAGACGGAAATTCTCCAGCTTATTTGTCCGTTTTCCCGCCTTTTGGACGCAAACGGCAAATTATGAGGGAGGATTTCCAGTTCAACTAAATATCATGCTCGTTTCAGGCCTTTTAAGCGGGAGAAATTCCCGTTGAGCAGCCTGGATCCGGGCCCCATTATGCGCTTAAATATATCAATTTTTGATATTGAAAATTAAATATATATACTTCGGCTATCCATAGAGAGGCCGTATTCATACTTATTATGTCCCTTATTCATTCACACCCTTTACCCTTTATCCCATAAAAATTTTATGCAGTGAAAGGAAGCGATCCGAATGCCACAACTCGTAGTGAAACCCGACAACCGCCAGCTTGCCTTTGATCATATGCGCCTCTCCGTTTATGCCGACCGAGTCTTAAGCGGACTGGACAATCTGAATAAGGAAACGCTGCTGCGCGGCGTGAATGCCAAGCTGCGGCGCGATGAGGTCAGCGGCGAGGAGATCAGCAGTGCTTTTACGATGAGCGCGCTGGAACTGGTTACCAAGGAAGAGCCGGACTGGAAATTCGCTGCCGCCCGCTCCCTGCTGACCTCCCTCTACAAAAAAGCGGCGGTCAACCGCCGCTACAAAGCGTACCCGGACGAGCCATACGGCGCGCTGTATCCGCTGATTGCAGGCCTCGTCAAAAAAGGCGTCTACCGCGAGGAACTGCTGACCGCCTACACGAAAGAGCAGATCGAGGAGCTGGGAGCCTGCATCGATCCTTCTCGCGACCTGCTGTTCGATTACATCGGGCTGCTCACGTTGTCCGACCGCTATCTGGCCCGTGACTTCGACGGTCGGGTCATGGAGCTTCCGCAGGAGCGCTACATGGTCATCGCCATGTACCTGATGCATCAGGAGCCCACGGAGAAGCGCCTGGAGCTAGCGAAGGAAGCCTACTGGGCGATGAGCAACATCTATATGACCGCCGCCACCCCGACGATGTCCAATGCGGGCAAAAAAGTCGCGGGCCAGTTGTCCAGCTGCTTCATCGACACCGTCGACGACTCGCTGGAAGGCATCTTCGATTCCAATACGGACGTGGCCCGTCTCAGCAAAATGGGCGGCGGTATCGGCGTCTACCTTGGCAAGGTGCGCGCCCGCGGCTCTGACATCCGCGGCCACAAGAACACAAGCTCCGGCGTCATCCCCTGGATTCGCCAGCTGAACAACACCGCCGTCAGCGTCGACCAGCTCGGCACCCGCAAGGGAGCGATCGCCGTCTATCTCGACGTGTTCCACAAGGACATCCTCGCCTTCCTGGACCTTAAGCTCAACAACGGCGACGAGCGCATGCGCGCCCATGACGTCTTCCACGGCGTCTGCCTGCCCGACCTGTTCATGGAAGCCGTGGAAGCGCGGGGGCAGTGGAATCTGTTCTGCCCGCATGAAGTGAAGAAGGTCATGGGCTGGAAGGACGGGAAAGGCCGCGCCCTCGGCCTGGAAGACTTCTATGACGAGAAGTTCGGGCAAGGAGCCTTCCGCGAGAAATATGCCGAAGCGTCCGCTCATCCGGAGCTGACCCGCATCACCGTTCCGGCTATCGACATTATGAAGCGGATCATGAAATCACAGCTGGAGACCGGAACGCCGTACATGTTCTACCGCGACACGGTCAACCGGGCCAATCCGAACCGTCACAAGGGCATGGTGTTCTCCTCCAACCTCTGTACGGAAATTATGCAAAATCAATCCGCTACTGTGGTCGAGCAGGAGGAGCTTGTGACGAAGGACGGCCAGACCCGGATCGTCATCTCCAAAATCCCCGGTGACTTCGTTGTCTGCAACCTGAACTCGATCCATCTCGCCCGTGCAGTTCCGGCAGGGGTGCTGGAACGCCTCATTCCGATTCAGGTTCGCATGCTGGACAACGTCATCGACATTAACAATATTGAAGTACTCCAGGCGCAGTATACGAACAGCCAGTACCGCGCCGTCGGCCTCGGCACCTTCGGCCTGCATCACCTGCTCGCGCTGGAAGGCATCCGCTGGGAGTCCGAGGAAGCGGTGGAGTACAACGACCATCTGTACGAGCATATCAACTACCTGCTTGTCCGCTCCAGCATGGAGCTGGCCCGCGAGAAGGGCCGCTATCCGAAGTTCGCCGGTTCCGACTGGGAGACGGGCGCGTACTTCGAACTGCGCGGCTACACCAGCGGCGAGCGCGAAGGCAAATTCGTGACGGCCGAGCATTGGCGCGCTCTGAAGGAAGAGGTCGCCACTGACGGCGTCCGCAACGCCTGGATGTTCGCGATCGCGCCGAACGGCTCGACATCGATTATCGCCGGCTCAACGGCCAGCATCGACCCGCTCTATGATCTGCTCTCCTATGAGGAGAAGACGACATACAAAATCGCCAACCCGGCGCCCGACCTGTCCGAGAAGACGATCTGGTATTACAAGACGGCGTTCCTGATCGACCAGAACTGGTCGATCCGCATGGCTTCGGCCCGCCAGCGCCATGTCGACCAGGGCCAAAGCTTCAACCTGTACGTGCGCCCGGACATCAAGGCGACCGAGTTCCTGGATCTGCACCTGAACGCCTGGAAGGGCGGACTCAAATCGACCTATTATGTGCGCAGCCGCGCGCTGACTATCGAGGAATGCGAGTCCTGTGCAAGCTGAAAATTCAGTAAACCGTTGCAGCAAACCGTTCAAGCAAAACTCGGCACAGCTTCGCACCTACAGGGAATGCTTGAGCTTCCGATCGCTGTTATCCTCGGATTTCCTGATTTAACCGCTTAGCGGTTGAAATCCGAGGATAAAGGCGACCGCTGACGCTTCTCCAGCTTCAAGCTTCCCCTCCGGTGCCGGGTGCCGAGCATCTAATCCACTCTGCGAGCGGCCATTTTAGCTTCGCAGAAGATAAACGCATTAAAGGAGTGACCAGCCATGCAGCTGCAAAAAATATTCAACACCGAAGCCCCCAACCAATCCACCCGCATTATCGAAGGCGAATGCTCCGGCATTCTGAACTGGAACGATATCCGCATGCCGCACATGTACAAGCTGTACAAGGTGCTGCTGCTGAACCACTGGATCGCCGACGAAATTCCGATGTCCAAAGACGCTCAGCAGTTCCCGCTCTTGGATGCGGAAGAGCAGCGCGTATTCAAGATCAACATCTCCCTGCTCGCCGTGCTCGATTCGATGCAGACGATGTTCATCGGCGACGTGAAGCGGTATTTTACCGACTCTTCATTGGAGGCTATTTCAGCGATCATCGGGCAGCAGGAGGTCGTTCACAACCAGTCGTATTCCTACGTCCTCTCCTCGATCGTTTCCGAGCGGGAGCAGAAGGAGATATTCGAATACTGGAAGCATGACCCCGTCCTGCTGGAACGCAACCAGTTCATTTCGGAGATTTACCAGGAGTTCCGCGATAATCCGTCGAGACAGAGCTTTTTCCAGGCGCTGGTCGCCGACCTGATTCTCGAGGGTATTTTCTTCTACAGCACGTTCGCCTTCTTCTACAACCTGGCCCGCGACCAGAAAATGATGGCGACCAGCCAGATGATCTCCTACATCCAGCGTGACGAGAACCAGCACTGCTACTTCTTCGCTGAAGTGTTCAAACAGCTGCTTGAAGACTTCCCGGAGCTGAACACCAAGGAAAATATGGACTATGTGTACCGGACAATCGACCGGGCCGTTGCCCTTGAGACGAACTGGGCGCATTATACGCTGCAAGAGGTGCGCGGTATCGACCTTCACGAGCTGAGCGACTACATCAAATATATTGCTAACAAACGCCTCACCCTGATGGGGCTGGACAAAGCGTACCCGGGTGTGGATGTGAACTGCATGCCGTGGATCAAGCCTTTCTCCGACGAAGCGCTGAATGCGACGAAGACCGACTTCTTCGAAGCCAAGTCCCGCAACTACGGCAAGGTGGGCGACGACAACGGGTTTGACGATCTGTAAGCCGAAACCCGCTCGGCATGTATAGACTTCGATTTTGAAAAAAATGGACCCTGACAACCGCCGTCAGGGTCCTAATTTTTCATGAAACGCTCCTCGCCCCATCTTACTGCCTGGGCAGCTCCCCCACACCTGTGCCCTATACCCGATTATGTTTCCCGACATACTCCCGCCTGGATTCTTCAATCCGCGAATAATACTCATTAACCCACTGCCTCATCTGGATCATATGCGGAAGCACCGACTCCCCGATCTCGGTCAGTTCATATCGGGTAATCAAGGGCGCGGACTCGCTGACCTACCGGTTGACAAGGCCGTCCCGTTCGACAAAGCAACGATGACAAGAACCGCCCACTTGACTCGGCATTCCCGCCCGGGGAACAAAAAAGTGCCCACTTACATTAACTCAGTCCTTGTATTATCGTAACGTTATAGCCGCATTTTAAACCAACAAACATTCTATGCATAAGGAGTTGGGTGTTATGAAAGTAAACAAGCGGGGCGTCGGGGTCATTGGTGCGAATATGAACGGTTCCTGGGGAGGGCTTGCCCACCTTCCGGCATTGCTCGCGCTTCCTGAATTTCAGGCGGCCGCCGTCTGCACAACCCGTCAAGACAGCGCTGATGAAACGGCGAAGCGTTTTGGCATACCCTACGCTTTTACCGATCCCTATGAGCTTGCCATCCATCCGGATGTCGATCTGGTTACGATCGCGGTTAAAGTCCCGGAACATGAAAAGCTGGTACAAACCGCTCTGGACGCCGGAAAATCCGTCTTTTGCGAGTTTCCGCTCGGGCGAACGTCCGCTGAGGCGGCTCACTTGCTCCATGCATCCGAAGAAAAGAGCGTCCGTCATTTTACCGGATTACAGTCCCGGGCCAACCCGGCTGTCCGCTACCTGAAAGACTTGATTGCCGAGGGATATATCGGGGAAGTCCGGGCCGTACACTGCAACTACGCACTGCCGCTGTTCCCTTCGCGGTCAAAGCAGATCCCTCAATCCCGAGTCTATTTGCTGGACAAGACAAACGGAGCGAACCATCTGACCATTGCCGCCGGGCATTTGCTTGATGGAATAACATATCTGCTGGGCCCCTTCTCAGAACTGTCGGCCATTCTCGAGACGCAAGCGGACCGGATACCCATTATGGAAACAGGCGAGATTGTTAAATCCACATCGCCCGACCATGTGGTCATCACCGGAAAATTGGCGGGCGGAGCGATTATGAATACCCACATCCGCAACACCCACATTGGACATTTTTCGATTGAAATAAACGGGAAGGAAGGCGACTTGGTCCTGCAATCGAACGAGAACTTCATGTTTCAAATCGACTCTTTCACGCTGAAGGGAGCGCAGCCGGGCAAAGCCATCGGCGAACTCCCCATTCCGCCGCAGTATATTTTGCAGCCTTCGGGCCTGACAGCCGGACCCGCGTTCAATCTGGCCGGGCTGTACAGGCAGATTTACAGCGATCTGGAGGGGAACACCCGCCTGGCCCCCGATTTCCATACGGCACTGGCCGCCCATACATTGATCGACACGGTACAAAAAGCCGCCGATACCGGAACAAGGCAAACAACGGAACCCTCGGACTAAAACATGCAGCCGCAAAACGTCTCAAACCTAAAAACGAATCCATTCCCGCTAAAAGCGAAAGAATGGATTCGTTTGCTGATACTGCACGCATTTCTTTTCAGGGCGCGGCCGGAAAATAGCGGATTCTACACCCGGAAGCGGCTTACAAGCTCCTGCATCCCTTCCGCCATATGGGTTACAGCATGGAAGGAGGAAGACATCTCTTCCATCGAAGCCAGCTGCTCCTCGGCTGCGGCGGAGACCTCCTGGGTTCCGGATGCCGTGGTATGCGCTACGGCGGAAATGCCTTTAAACGCCTGCACGACATGGCCTGTACCGGCTGAAATATGCTGAGTGGCCGCCGATACTTCCTGAACCTGGCTCTTCACCTCATCGACATAATGTTCAATCTCGGTGAATAAGCTGCCCGCCGTATGGACAAGCTCCATCCCAAGCTCCACTTCCTTCGTGGCCCCCTGCATGGAATACGCTGCATTGCCGATATCGGAGCGAATGGTCTGAATGAGGCCGGCGATCTGCTCGGCTGATTGGGAGGACTGCTCGGCAAGATTTTTCACCTCCTCGGCGACTACCGAGAAGCCCCGTCCGTGCTCTCCCGCCCTGGCCGCTTCGATGGCGGCGTTAAGCGACAATAAGTGGGTCTGCTGCGACAATTGCGTAATGACCTCATTCATTTGTCCGACTTCCTGAGAAATGGATGACAGCCGGACAATTACTTTTCCTACTCTGTCAACAGAGCCGCTGATGGATTTCATCTGTTCTGATACAGTCCGGACCGCCTCTCCCCCTTTGGACGATTTGTCGGAGGCTGTGGTAGTCGTCTCCGCAACCGATAATGCGCGTTCGGAGATTTGCTGAATTTGCGCTGCGACCTCATGAATGGTATGTACGCTTTCTTCCACCTTAAGCACCTGGAGACCGGCGCCGTCGGCGATTTTCTCCGTAATTCCCGCGATATGCCCGGACGCTTTGGAGGTTTGCTGGGCGCTAAGGGACAACTGCCCGGCAGAATCCGCCAATTGACTGGAGGAGTAACCGATTTCCGTTAGAACGGATTTGAACGATTCGGCAATATGATTAAAGCTGTCGGCTACAACCCTTAGCTCGTCTTTGGTGTCGACGTGAAACCGGGCGGATAGATCCCCGCCGGCCATCTGGGAGGCCGTCTGCTTGATCTCGGTCACTACGCGGGTAATCGAGCGGTAAAGCGCCGTGAACAAATACAGCGAGAGCAGAATCGCCCCTCCTCCGATCAATTGAGTCCAGAAGACCTGCCGGCTGCCGTCCTGGACCTCCCGTACCAATCTATCGTTGACCCAGCCTATTCGTTCATTCCACTGCGCAAAAGAACTGTCCAGCGCATCCTCCGACAGCTGCAGCCATTCCTCCTGATTCATCGCCACTTTCAGCGGCATCAGCACCCCGGATTCCACTTTTTCAAGTGCAAGCCCGACACTCTCCTGCGTTTTCGCATCCGCCGCTCTCACCTTCTTGAGCGCAGGGTCTTCCTGATCGGCAGAGCCCGCAGACGGCGTATAAATACTCCCCCACCCGCTCTTCACAGAATCCCAATCCGCGGCTATCGTGTTCTTGATAACATCGTCGATCGTGGTCTGCGTTACCGCAGTCAGCGTGTCGGTTTGGAACAGTCCAAGCTGAAGCAGGAACGAAGGGAATTTACGGAGAGTTTCCTCTTTAATTAGGAACAGCCCCGGATCATTCTCCAGCAAAAGCTCCGATTTTACCCCCAGAAGGTCGATCAGATCCACGGTCTGAGTTAACAGTTTCATATGTACGTCAAGGCTTTCCAAGCGTCTTAAGTCCGGCCCTTGTGTTTTAACATTATTCCACTGGTCTTTGTAGGCGTTCCATTTCTCATGCAGTGAAGCATCGTTTGGCAATGCAGCCAGATTGGCCTCAAGGGACTTTATCGTTTGGTCGATCTCGGCTTCAACCGTCTTTAGCTCTCCGGTATCCGGTAGCCCCGCATAGGTCCCTGCCTGCAAAATGGAATGCCGCTCCAACAGCCGCAAAAGTCCGCCCGATATCTGAACAGCCTTCAACCCGTCAATCTGGCCTCTAACGACCGCGACCGAGCTTCGTGATTCAACTGCGGATTGCCCGGCCAATACAAGCACCGGAACCAGCACCGCTATCCCGATTAGAGTAAACTTTCCGAGAAAAGATAACCTGTTCAACAAAGCGATTCCCGGCTGCAGTCCCAAAAATCTCCATCTACTTCTCGCTTTAAGCGCTCTAACCAATGAACCCATGACCTTTACCCCTTTTCAATCTTCAAAAGTATACTATTCCTACTAAATTACTATGAAATTTAGCATGATTATTTTCTTATGTCAATGAAGATTCACGGTATGGCTTAGGCTGAAAGTGCAAAAGCAGTCCGTCCTCGGTGAGGATAGACTGCTTTTTTCGCCGCATAATCTTTTTTTCAGTTGTAGTTCTTTCATCCCGGAGTTCGGTTATCCTAATCGGCTAGTCCCGCGCCTTGCGGCCTGCTTTCAGCTCCGTCTCTTCCGCGAACTCACCCAGTGCGCTGTCCAGCCGCAGCCGCAGTTCTTCGGCAATCTCCACCGCTCCGGCATCATTACGCACGACCTGGGAGTCCACCGCGTACACGCCGCCAAGGATATGGCGCGCGCCCAGCACGGACAATACCGGCTTCAGCGCATAATCAATCGTAAGCAGATGCGCAAGGCTGCCGCCCATAAAGAGCGGAAGCACGATTTTTCCGGCAAGTCCTTTTTGGGGAACCAGATCCAGGAACGTCTTAAGAACCCCCGTATAGGAAGCCTTGTATACCGGACTTACAACGATCAGAGCGTCCGCTTCCGCCACGAGGCCGTTCGCTTTGACAATCGCTTCGCTCTCGAACTTCGTATGAATCAGATCTTCCGGCGGCAGCTCCGCCACATTGATCCGCTCAACCTCAAATCCTTTGCTGCCAAGCGCTTTCTCTGCATACTCAATCACCGCATTGATGCGCGATACAAGCGACGGCGTTCCATTAATCACTACAATCTTAGCCACTTTCCACCTCTTCTGTCAGTCAGGGAGCAAAGGGCCCCGAGAACCCGACAAATAACTTAAATTTAAATTATCGTAACAAAGGGAGCCTGCCCATGTCAACGCGGACGGGCCTGCGAAGGGCATAGGGAAGGCGCCTGCAAATAATGAGATCTTGGTTAGAGGCTCCCTTAAGCATCAATCACCGCACAGCTGTTCGAATTCGGCAACCCCTCTTCTGGAATCGTACTCCGCAAGAAGGAAAGAATGAATGAATGAAAGGTTTACGGCTTCAATCGGAGCGGCGGGCAAACCTACCCATGTGATACGAACTTCAATGAGACGCGGGTGAGCAGGATAGGGCAGAAAACCTGAAATAGCGCATCTTTTTTTCCATTTGAAGCAGCCACGGGGTAACACGCCTGTAAATGTGCATTTTTTGGGGCTTGGTGAACCTCAAACTCATCCCGCACAGTTGAAATTCCTGCACAATTTCAGGAACTTCCTGATAACCGACGCTTTCGATGAAAAAAACTGCACTTGAGCTGTTTTGCCAGCCAAACGGACGCTCCCAAACGGACGGTCCCAAACAAATATGCCCTAACGCGCCAGATTGAACATGGGAATCTATATTGGTCATGCGCTCATTTTAGTGTTAAACCCAAGCCATCTGTACGGACAATCCTGACGGATGAGAAAGAATTAGGACCCGCCAATACTTCGCTCTGCCAATTTCCGCTCTGTTACCTTGCCATTAGCACCTTCCTGCGCTATACTAGCGGCAACATCACATCCTGATCAGGCCCATGACCGGCATCCAACCGTGAGGCGTTTGCGACCGGGGCGGCATCAAGACCGCTCTCTAAGTTTACCGGGTTTCGCCCGTTACCGCGAAGACCAAAGAGGATCGAATACCGCCGTTTCAGGCCGGGCTTCGGTCAACCTGGGTGGCACCGCGAGCTGACGCTCCTCGTCCCATGGATGAGGGCGTTTTTTGTATTTTTTTACAAAAAGGAGCGAACGGTTATGCTGGACATGGTTTGGATCAGGGAAAATGCGGAGCTTGTCAGACAGACGGCCAAGTGGAAAAAGGTGGACTTCCCGCTAGATGAGCTGCTGGAATGGGACGACCGCCGGCGCGGCCTGCGCCAAGAGACTGAAGAGCTGCGGGCGCGGCGCAATGCGCTTACCAAGGAAATTGAGGCGCTGCTGCGGCAGGGAAATCCTGCGGAGAGCGAAGCGGTTAAGGAACAGGTCAGGGAACTGGGCGGCCGTCTGACTGAGGTGGAAGCGCGGCTCGGAGAATCCGAGACCAAATGCCGGGAGCTGATGCTGCGGGCGCCGAATCCCGTATCGGAGGATACGCCTATCGGTGAGAGCGACAAGGACAACGTGGAGGTCCGGCGCTGCGGGGAGCCGCCCGCGTTCGGCTTCGCGCTCCGGGATCATGTGGAGCTCGGCGAGCTGCATGACATTATCGACATTCCGCGCGGCGTGAAGGCGGGCGGACCGCGCAGCTACACGCTGAAGGGAACCGGACTGTATCTGCATCTCGCCGTGCAGCGGCTCGCGCTTGATGTGCTGACCGCCAGAGGGTTTACGGTCATGGACGTGCCGGCAATCGTCCGCCCGGAGACGCTGGTGCGGACCGGATTCTTCCCCAGCGGAGAGGATCAGACTTATGAACTAAGCGGCGAGAACCGCTGGCTTGCCGGAACTTCGGAAGTTCCGCTCGTCTCGCTGTACAGCGACGAGACCCTCGACTTGAAGGAGCCGATAAGGCTTGCCGGAATGTCGGCCTGCTTCCGCCGCGAGGTCGGTTCGGCGGGACGGGATGTGCGTGGGCTGTACCGGGTGCATCAGTTCTCGAAGATCGAGCAGGTCGTCCTGTGCGAGAACGACCCGGAGGTATCGGAGCGCATGCTGCAGGAGATTCTGGCGAACGCCGAGCATATTTTGCAGCTGCTGGAGCTGCCTTACCGCGTCGTGGCCGTCTGCACCGGCGACATGTCGCTGAAGACGCACAAGCAGTACGACATCGAGACCTGGATGCCGGGGCGGAACGCTTACGGGGAGACGCATTCGGCGTCGAATCTGCTCGATTTCCAGGCGCGCCGCTCGAATATCCGCTATCGCGGCGCGGACGGCAAGCTGCGGTACTGCCATACGCTGAACAATACGGCAGCCGCCACGCCGCGCATCCTTATTCCGCTGCTGGAGAACCATCAGCGGGAGGACGGCTCGATTTATATTCCGCAGGCATTGCGCAAATACATGGATGGACGGGAGGTTATTCCCGCTCCCCGTTCGGATGCCGCTCATGAGTGACGGCGGATAAGCACAGCGGCCCCGCTCTTTGCTTGTACAGCGAAGAGCGGGGCCGCTGTGCTACTTTTTTTGGCAAATCTCTCTATCAATTTGTGCTCGGCTAACAATTTTTTGCGAAAAATTGCCAACCATCCGAATTGTCCCTATTATAATTTAATATATTCTTACTATTCTACAGGAGGTTGAGATTACATGAACTTATCTTCCCAGTGTAAGAGATCACACAGTCTCCTGCTGACAGCCGCCCTGCTGCTGACCGCTCTGTTCCCAGCCGTCAATTACGGCAGCGGACAAGCCTATGCGGCTGAAGCGGCGCAGGCGGATCATTCCGCCGCTGTTCCGGATGCGGCAACCGTGCAGCTGGCCACCTACACAGACCAGGATTTCAAACTGCGCGTGCTGCACACGAATGACACGCACAGCCATCTTGAAAACGTCGCCAAACGAATTTCGGCGATTAAGAGCGAACGGACCGGCAATTCGATCCTGCTGGACGCGGGCGACGTTTTCTCAGGAACGCTCTATTTTACAAAATTCGAGGGTCTGGCTGACCTGGAGTTCATGAACTACATCGGCTACGACGCCATGACGTTCGGCAACCATGAATTCGACAAAGGACTGCCCACGTTAAAAACCTTCATGGATGGGGCCTCATTCCCGTTCGTCAGCGCCAACATCGATTTTACAACGCATAACAGCGAGCTTGCCGGGCTGTATCACAATGAAACCGGCCTGATTGATGGCCCCGGCACCCCTGCCAAGAACGGCAATATTTACCCCACTGTCATCAAGGATGTCTACGGCGAGAAAGTCGGCATTATCGGCCTGACCACGGAAGAAACCGTCGGACTCTCGTCTCCGGGCGACAAAATCACTTTCGAGAATTACAAGACAAGCGCAGAAAAGGCAGTAAGCATGCTGCAAGCGAAAGGCATTAACAAGATTATCGCCCTTTCCCACCTCGGGTATAACATTGACCAACAGCTTGCGGTGGAAGTGCCTGCAATCGACATTATCGTTGGAGGCCATACCCATACGAAGCTGGATGTTCCAGTAGAGGTTCCGCATGGAAGCACCGGAGACACCACACTCATTGTGCAGACGGGCGAATACGGACAAAATCTCGGGGAGCTCGATGTCTCTTTTAACACGGGCGGCCAGCTCACAAGCTTCTCCGGCAGGCTGCTGGACGTCGCCAAATACGCGGAAGACACCGAAGCCAAAACGATGCTTGCCCCGTATGACGCGCAGCTTGAAACCGTCCGTCAGACCGTTGTCGGCTATACCTACACGGATCTGTACACTCATCGTATGATCGACGGTAAAATGGTGCGCGTGGCGCGGCAGGAAGAAATACCGCTCGGCAACCTGATCGCCGACAGCATCAACAGCAAATCGGCGGAACTGGTCAGCAAACTGCTCACCCCGTCCGAATTGTCTTCCATTAAGGGCTTTGTAGCCATTCAAAACGGCGGCGGCATCCGGGCTCCGATTAACCAGGGCGACATTACTCTCGGCGAAGTGCTGACCACCCTTCCGTTCAACAACAGCCTTGTAGCCCTCAAGGTTACCGGCAAGGAAATCATTTCGTCTCTGGAAAACGGCGTCAGCGGCCTGGAAGCCGATCAGGGACGGTTCCCGCATGTATCCGGAATGCGGTACACTTTCGATTCAGCGAAACAACCGGAAATCGTCGATCCCGCTACCAATCAGGTTAAACAGGAAGGCAAGCGGATCGTATCGGTGGAGATCAAGCAGCCGGACGGCAGCTACGCTCCGGTCGACCCGGAAGGCTATTATATTTTGTCCACGAATTCCTTCATGGCCGGAGGCGGCGACTTCTACCGGGCGCTGGCGGGGGCCAAGGCGGATGGACGCTATTATGAACTGTACGTGCCTGACTATGAAGTGTTCGATGAATATTTGGGCAAAATCGGCCAGGTGAACATCGGCCTTGAAGGCCGGATCACCAATTTGAAAGGCGCTGAGGCTTCGCCTGCGCCCGGAAGCGGCGGCGGAACCGTAACCGCGCCAACCCCGACGCCTTCGGTTTCGCCGGCACCGGCTCAGGCTCAGGTAACGACCCTGACAGCCGAAGATTTGACGAAGCGTCTGGCAGCTCTGCTTGCAGGCATCAGCGAGCTGGTCATCCCGGTTGCCGCCTCCGCAGGCGGCGCGGAAGTCGTGCTTCCGGGCAGCGCCCTGCTCCAGCAGGCTGCCGCAACACCTGAGCTCGTACTGACCTTTGACACAGGACAGGCCTCCTACTCGCTGCCGCTGAGCGTACTTAACGGTACGGCGATAACGACTCAGCTTGGAACGGGCGACTTTACAGTTACCATCGCCATCAAGCCCGCAGATGCGGCCACAACCGCCGGAGTTAACCAGGCCGCCGCGAAGCAAGGCTCGCTCACACTGGCCGCGCCGGTCATCCAGTTCTCCATCACGGCCAAAGCCGGAAACCGCAGCGTCCCGATTAACCGTTTCGACAGCAAGTATGTGGAAAGAACGATCCAAGCTGGCCGTTCGCTGGATAGCAAGACGGCTACGGGCGTCGTGTACGATCCGGACACGGGCGTGCTTTCCTTCGTCCCTTCCGTCTTTACGGCAAATGCGGACGGCACGGCAAAAGTTACCATTAAACGAGCCAGCAACAGCTATTACACCGTCGTTGAATCTTCCAAGACCTTCGGTGACATTACGGGCCACTGGGCCAAATCGTCCATTGACCTGCTGGCCTCCAAGCTGATTGTCAACGGAAATGACACGGGAGCGTTCTCGCCGTCGAAATCTGTGACCCGCGCAGAATTCGCGGCGCTGATCACACGGGCGCTGGGTCTCGAAGCGGTAGACGGCACGGCGGACTTTAAAGATGTCAACCCGTCCAAATGGTATGCGGGAGCGATTCGGACAGCCTCGGCGGCAGGTTTGATCTCCGGTTATCCAGACGGTACCTTCCATCCGGACAGCCCAATTACCCGCCAGGAAATAGCGGCCATCCTGTCCATGGCGACGAGATTTACCGGAACGTGGTTGCCTGACGATAGGGAAGCGCTGGGAAGGTTCAAAGATCAGACAGCAATCGCGGTATGGTCCAGAAGGGCTGCAGCCGAGCTGGCCGCGGCCGGCATCATCCAGGGCACTCCGAACGGCTTCTTCGCTCCGTGGCAGACGGCAACCCGCGCGGAAGCGGCGGTCATGCTGGAGAAGACGCTCAAGGTGCTGAAATTCATTAATTAAGCTCCGCCTGGTGTAACCGTATTGGATAAACAAAGAACCTTCAGTTCCACTTGTATAGTGGTTCTGAAGGTTCTTTTGCGTGTTGATGGGATTCGCTTTACCCGCTTAGCGCCGGCGTTCCATCCAATGTACAGCATAATCGACGATGGCCCGCTGGGACATGAGCTGCGCGGGAGCCGCCGCGACAAGACCGTGCCGGATCAGCCCCTTCTCCCCTTCAAAGTCCTCGCCGATTTCACCAAAATCATCCGAATTCCATTCCAAATCCGCAAACCGCGCCCACCTTCTGACTCCGTCCTCGGAGACCGGAGCGCCGGCGGTCACTTCTTTTCTGCCGGGATAGCTTGCACGGTATTCCGCGAGGTGCATAGAGGTATTGTTCAAATGCCCCACACCCAGCAGCAGCACCATGCCGTCCAGATCATACAGGCGCCCAAGCGGCGATCCCTCGCCAAGACCGTACGACAGCTCATGTCCGGCAGTGACCGTATCGGCATGCTTGCCCCAAGCGGCGAAGGAATACAGCGGATGCTCACTGCGCCTTACTCCCTGCTGCTTGCGAAAAGCTTCCGGGATAATGCCCATCCCGCGCGTAAGCGTCAAGTCCGGGGCGTAGGGCGGCATCTGCTCCCGTATCGTGTCCCACCACTCTTTCGGAACCGGGGGATTGCACCAGCCCGAAGGGTCGGTCAGATCTGTCGTATGCGTCGGCATGATGAGCGTGCCCGCTTCGCCCAGCACTTGTTCAAGCGCCAGAATAACAGCGGCCGGCCCGCCAGCCACCCATTCGCCAAGCGATTTGAAGGAGGAGTGCAGCAGCACCGTCATGCCTTCCAGCAGGCCAAGCCGCCGAAGGTCCTCCGCCAGCGTCTCTACCGTAATCAAATTCCCCTGTATTTCTCTCATATGATGATCTCCGATCTTGTAACATACTTCAGGCAGCCAAAACCGTATCTTCTTACAGCCGCCCTGGGCTGTTTATCTTTACCTTGAGACGGCGCCCACCCTTTTCATCATCTCCCCCATGGCTCTCCGGCCCGTGAGGCAGCAGAAAGAACCGCTGGACCGAAGGCAGCAGAGTCACGATCTGAATGAGCAGCCCAAGACTCATGTAAAATACGTGAACGAAGCTGACCGCATTCATGATATAAGTTTCCACCATAATCCAGATAATTTGTCCGAATCCCACATATAATGATAATGTCCACGCGGAATGCAGCTCTTTAAAAGGATTAAGCGCGTCGGCCCATGCCCAGCGCGGTCTTTTGACCATACCATACAGCACAAAGAGCGGAAACACTCCGAATACCGCCAGCAGCAAAATACCCGGGAACAAAAAGCTGGAAAAAGGAGAACGCAGCAGCACCGTATCTGCCGACATTCCCATCATGTCTCCACTTGGATCGATAATGAGAGCTAGCCCGCCGAAGGTCGCCCACACACTCAAAAAAACCTGCAAAACGTAAAGAAACAGTACGGCGGACGGCCGTTTTCCGGCCTTTGCCGTTCCTGCTCCCGCGCTAGGCTCAATCGTTTCCTTTACTTTTTGATTCATCCATGCTTCCCCGCTTCCATTCTTGAATTAGGCGGCTCAGGAACGAGCGGTCATCGGCTGTTCTCATTATACCAAAGCCTCCCTCACCGGTATGAGACACGGATTACACCCTGTGCAAAAAGCGCCGGGAGCAGCAGACAGTGTGATTATCCGCACTTTGCGTTATACTTAAACGAAGGGTGTAAATGATTCTTGAACCCCCACATTTAATAACTTTAGCTCCGTAGACGGAATATGAATTCATATATTTCAAAAAACGAGGTGACAGAGAGCGGCGGCTTTCAGCCGTCGCTTTTGAGTATGTCCATACTATTAGTTGATCCGCATACAACCAAACAGTGCGCTTATTGTCATCAGTATAAACCGCTCTCGGAATTCCGCAGACGCACCGGCAAGCGCTCCAAGTTGGAGTCACGCCGCGGCGCCTGCCGGGAATGCCGTAAACGCCGCGAAGCCGAAGCGGCCGGTAAAGCCGTGCTTTCCGAGGCAGCGCCGCCAGGTTCCCGGGCGATGCCGCCAGAATCCAGCGCGGCGGCGCCAGCGGCGGCCCGCTCGGCAGCAGCAGTCCGGGCCGCCGAAGTGCCCGGCCGCCAAGCAGCGCCGGTTCCGGCGAGCGGCTTCGCCCCGGTGCCTGCCGGAACCGGCAGGGCCAGCCTGCGCCGCCAGGCGGAAGCGCCTGCGCGGAAGGCGCCCGCGCCGGGCGGTGCGCTCGCGCAGGCGCCTGTACCGGGCGCTGCCGCGCCAAGCGCCCCCGGAGAGGCGCGCCCGGCCGGCGAACGCAAGCGTAAGCGTTCCCGGCGCCCGGACTCTGCCGAGCGGAAGCTGTATGGCTCCAGCGCGGATGGCTCCGCCAAGCCCAAGCCACGCCCGCGCGCGGCGGAGCAGACAGCGTCACTGAATCGCCAGCGCGGGCCGAGGCCCGCTCCGGATGATGTCTCTGCGCTCATTCCCTCCAAGCGGGGAATGATTCTGATGCGGGGACACAGCGACAAAGGACGGCGCTGGCATCAGGAGATTGATCTTGATCTCGCCGTTACGCTGGTCCGGGAACAGGCCGCCGTGGTGGTCAACAAGCGGACGATCCGCCGGCTGTACAGCAACAAGGACTTTCGCCGATATATATTGACCCGGGACAACTATACATGTTATTTCTGCGGTTTGTACGGGGATACGATCGACCACCTGCTGCCCCGCGCCAAAGGCGGACATACCACGCCGATGAACTGCGTCTGCGCCTGCAATCTGTGCAACCAGGCTAAAGCGGACCAGTACGCGGATGAATTTATGGGTAATAATCCGTAAACATCTGTAAATTTACGAAACGCCCCGTCCGACGGGCAGGGTCTGGCACCCTGACGCCGTAGAACGGGGCGTTTTGCGGCAGTGACAGCGGAAGCCTCCCTGGCCCTCGCCGCGCTTGCCGATTAATTCACCCGAGCGTCCTGAGCGCCGCATCGCCCGGAATCGAAGCTGCTCTGACAGGCTAGCCGGACGCTGCCCAATTCGCAAGGAGGTCGCTTGTCCGGCAGCTTCGGACATGCTATGGCCCCAAGATATGCTTGACCCGGCCCACCTGGCCGCTCGTCAGCCTTACCTTGATGCCGTGCGGATGACGGGGCGAATTCGTCAAAATATCCTTGACCGTACCCCGGGTCAGCTTGCCCGTGGCCTGATCCTGTTTCAGCACGATATCCACTTCAAGCCCCGGGCGGATATCCGATCTGCTTTGTCCATTCATCATTTGTCCTCCTTTCATTATGACTCTACACATAGATAAGGATGAACCCGCTATGGCTTTTGGCATTAAACGCGAAGAATTAAACCGATGGAAAAAAGCGGTCTCCGAAGGGGAGATCGCCTTCCTGACCCATTTTTGGCTCGATCCGAGGTTCCCCGGCATGACGACCGTGACCAAAGTCGGCTGCAGCGACCTGCATCGCCTTGCCGACTGGTGCAGGGTTCACGGACTGCCGCCGGAGCGTATTCACAACCGGCCTCCGTTCCCCCATTTCGATCTCATCGGCCCAAGACAGCCGGAAATCCTAAGGCTGGAGGGGCAATGGGAGCAGCTCCGCCGCTTCAATTTGCTGTAATTCCGCTCTACTTGCGCCGCAAATCGTCCATGATTTTGCGGCCGGTCGGCGTCTGGGCGAGCCCTCCGCCGGCCGTCTCGCGGTGAATCTCCGGCATGGCCGAGCCCACCTCAAGCATAACCTTGATGACCTCATCGGACGGAATGACGCTGCGCACTCCCGCCAGCGCCATATCCGCCGCGGCCAGCGCTGTCACGGCGCCGAATCCGTTGCGGACGATGCAGGGAATTTCAACCAGTCCCCCGACCGGGTCACAGATCAGCCCGAGCGTATTCTTCAGCGCCAGACCCACGGCATGCACCGCCTGAGCCGGAGTACCGCCGCGCAGTTCGGTCAGCGCTCCCGCCGCCATCCCGATCGCCGAGCCGACCTCGGCCTGGCAGCCTCCTTCCGCGCCGGAGACGAAGGAGTTATTGGCGATGACATAGCCAATAGCTCCGGCGGCAAACAGACCGTACGTCATGTAATCGTCATCCCAGCCGAATCGCTCCTGGCAGCTTAGGAACACGCCGGGAATAATGCCGCAGGACCCGGCCGTCGGCGTGGCGATGATGCGCCCCATCGAGGCGTTCACCTCCGAGACGGCTAGTGCATAGGCCATCGCCTGCCCAGCGGGGCCGCCAAGGCAGGATTCACTCGCGGCGTTATAGGCGCCGACGCGCTGGGCATCGAGTCCCGTAAGTCCGCTGCGCGAGGTCGTATCCTCCTGCATTCCCCGCCGAACAGCCTCTTTCATTACCCCGTAATATTCCTTCATTTTGGCAAATTCATGTTCCATTGGCCGTCCGGATTCGGCGCTTTGCTCTTCCACCATAAGGCCGCCAATGCTTAGAGCCCGTTGTTCCGCCAGAACGGTGAGCTGGCTTAACGTCTGAAAATTCATAAGCTCCGCCCCTCCCCATTCTCATCCTTCAGGCTTTCGTCCAGGTGGATCAGCTTTACCGATTTTACCGCAGGCAGTTCTTCAAGCTCCCGCAGCAGCTCCGGAGACAGAGCTTCATCCAGCTCCAGCACGGTCAGCGCCGCTCCGCTGCGGTTCTTGCGGTCCAAAGACATATGCCCGATTTCACCTGTCCCCGGCGCATCGTATCGGTTACGCTTGCCAGCACGCCGAGATAATCCATATGATGAATCAGAACGGTCGGATACATTCCGGACAGTCTGACGCTGAATCCGTCGATATCGATAATTTCGATATTCCCGCCGCCGATGGATATGCCTGTAAGCGTCAGCCCCCCGGCGCTTCCGGTCAACTGCAGCCGCACCGTATTGGGATGAGGGAATAATCCGGTTCCCTGTCTGAACGAAATTTCCATGCCGCTGCTTTCAGCGATTTCGATGGAGTCCGGCAGCCGCAGATCGTCGGTTAAGTAACCCAGCAGCCCTCCGGCAATCGCCCGGTCCGTACCATGTCCCTGATACGTAGCCGCAAACGACCCGAAGAAGACAACCTCAGCCTTTCGCGGCATTTCTCCCAGCAGCTGTCTGGCCGCCCGACCAATGCGGGCCGCGCCCGCCGTATGGGAACTCGATGGCCCGACCATCGCCGGCCCTATAATAGAAAATACATCCTTAAACCGCATGCTTAAGCCTCCGCTTTCTTCCAAATCTCACAATGCCGCATTCGGTTTCCCGCCGCTTCGTTCATTTAAGAGCAAAGAGAATCATTGCCTAATTATTATACTTCAACATTGGAAAAACTGTGAAATTTGTCGAACAACGGATTGCAGACTATTCATCGGACCCCGGACACCACGCAATACCAAATAAGCAGTCCCATTCCTTAAAAAAGAACCGGCACATCAGGTGCTGTGCGAGTACAGCAGAATGCTGTCCCTGAGCTCCCAGCCGATTCCGCTCCAGAACCGCTGCCCGTCCGCATTGCTCTCAATGACCATCAGGTGGCATTTGGCAATTCCTTCCGCGCGCAGCCGCTCAAGGCATCGGGCGACCAGCTTGCGCCCGATGCCTTTTCCCCGGTACTGGCCGCCTACGGCCACATGGTACAAAAAGCCGCGCCGTCCATCATGCCCGCACAGCGCCGTACCGGCAATCCCGCCGTCCGGAGCGATGCATACATGGCTGAGACCGCCGTTTCTCTCCAGAAATCGGACAATCTCCTCCCGCGAATCCGCCGCACTGAGTCCCATGCCTGCGGTATTCTCCCACAGCCTATAGGCCGCGTCGTAATCTTCCTTCGTCATCTCTCTGTAAATCATTATTCTCCCCCAATTTCCCCATGCAAAATAATCAGTTCTCCGTTCCCCTTCCCCGCTTTACGAAACGGTAGCCTGTTATCTCATAGCCCAGCTCCCGGTAGAAACGATGTGCCTCTTCCCGGGCGGTTCCGCTGACAAGCCAGGTGCCCTTGCAGCCTCGTTCCGCCGCCATTTGTTCCGCAAACGCCATCAGCCTGCTGCCGACGCCCTGCCTCCGGGCAGCCTTGTCCGTCACCAGCAGTGAAATTTCCCCATAACGGGTCAGGTCCTCTATATTTTCCCTCAGCCGAAATCCCAGACAGCCAAGGAGGAGCGGCGCCCCCTTTCTTGCAGTGGCATTCGTTTCTCGTTCGGGCAAAACCGATCCCTCGCCCTCCTCCGATGACGCTGGGCTTTCGCATACAAAAAGCTCTTCAATCGGACTCATCCGAATAAAATCCAGCCGAAGCTCGAGATCCCGCACAGAATGTGATTTGCCGTCAAGCTGCTCCATCAGCCCGGCCAGGGCCGGAGCATCCTCTTGCACCGCCTTGCGGATCATCATTCCCACGTATGCCGTCACCTCCTACACTTTTATCATCATTGTCATGAATTTTCATTTCCGTTTTCATTTCTATGCACTGCCGTTTTGACCAGGACTTCCGGCACAGCGCATCAAGCGCCGGTTCATCCAGCCGTTCAAGCTGAAGCAGCGCTTCATAAGGATCGCCTTCCAGTGCCAGAAGCTGCGCGAAGGCAGGCTCCGTCTTGATCCCATCCGCTTTCAGCAGCCGCACCCGTTCCCGAAAGCCCTCGCCCAATATGTCTAGAATCCGGGCTTCGACAACCATATGAATATAGCCGTTCTGCCTGCTTACCGGTACCGGCTGTCCAAAGATCTCCACAGGCCACTTCCCTGCCGTAAAACGCGCAACGACGCGCGGCTTTCCGTTAACCTCCCGGCTGGAGCAGCGATAGTCCGCCGTCCCGCCGTAGCAGCGTTCAACGGCGCCACGAAATGTGCCAATATCATGCACTTCGCATAAAATATCGAGATCGCTGCCCTGCACCTGCAGCCCCAGCGGGACCGTCCCGGCCAGAACGGGGTCCCAATCCGCGAGGGTAGCCATCAGCTTTAAATCTTCGAGCAGGGCATGTACCTCCCGCTGGACCGCCGAGCCATTTTTTAAATATGAAAGGTCTTTCCAATAATCGAATGCCGTCATGCGGCTCCCCCTCTGTTACCGCTGGTTGCCAGGCGATCCGACGTTCAGGCGGTCACCCTTCCCTGGGCCTACGCATAGAAATATACCACCCAAGAAGAAACGGCTTCGCTGTCCTGTTAGGGACGGTACCGTTTCTCTATAAATTCTTATATTTCCAGAAGAAACCGCTGCGCCGTCTTTATATAGACGCAGACCTACAGCCTATTTCGCCAAAGGAGAGTCGGTATATGAAACCTAACCACTCCGAGAATTTCCCGTCCGTCCGCCTGACGGCGGGCATGTATGCGCTGAGCAAGCTGTCCGCTGCCGGATTGACCTTCACGCTGCTGGGCCTGATCTCACTGGCCGCGCCTGATGCTGCCGCAGGCTGGCTGGCTTCGCCGGCATACAATGTATACTCCTATGCTCTTACCGTCTCGCTGCTGGCTGACGGACTGCTTAGACTGACGGGAACCAGGTCAAGAGCCTTCCTCTTGATCATATATGTCCTTGCCGGGTTCGGCGCAGGCCTGTGGCTCGCTCACGACCAGGGAAGCGGATGGGCAGCCAACGCGTCCACCGGAATAGCGGTACTGCTCCTGTTCCGCTTGAACCAGTTAGCCGGTGAACACATTCCAGAGCTGCTTCCCATGTTCGCCCTGTTCGTTCCGCTGCTCTGCCTGCTGCTCTAAAGTCAGAGCGCCTCGATAATGTCCGAAGCGATAACCGACGCCGGATCGTCCCGGAGAAGAGCCGCCTTTTCGCCGGCCAGTCCATGCAAATAGACCCCGAACGCCGCAGCCTGGACACCCTCCAGCCCCTGCGCCAGCAGACCGGCGATGATACCGGTCAGGCAGTCGCCTGCGCCGCCGGTGGCCATCCCCGGATGTCCGGTCGTGTTGACAAAAATCCGGCCATCCGGCGAGGCAATTACCGTATGCGCTCCTTTAAGCACAAGGATCACACCGCGCTCCCGGGCATAGCTTAGCGCCAGTCCGATCCGGTCACGCTGAATTTCCATCGTGCTCACACCAGCCAGCCGGGCCATTTCGCCGGGATGCGGCGTCAGAATTACAGGCTCCCGGCGGCTCTTCCATGACCTGTAGTCACACTCCGCCAGAATGTTCAGCGCGTCGGCATCCACGACAAGCGGACATTCCGCGCCTTCCCAAATTCTTTTGAGCCATTCCTTGTCCTCTTGGAACCGCCCGATTCCCGGGCCGACGGCCAGCACATCCTTCTTCTCGGCAAGATTCAGCACCTCTTCCGCCGCCTCGGCATTCCAGGTTCCGTCCGCTTGACCGCCGGCGTCCGCCAGCATCAGTTCGGGAGCCGCGCCTACGAGAAGAGGCAGCAGCTTGCCCGGCACCGCCCAGGTCGCAAGCCCGCAGCCCGCCCGCAGCGAGGCGCGGGCTGCGATCAGACCGGCGCCGCTCATGCGCAAGGACCCGGCGGCCACCAGCACATGGCCGTAGGTGCCTTTATGCCCGTCAGGCACGCGCCGGCGCGAGACATCGACGCCCAGCACGCCTTCCAGCACAGCTGGCGTAAGCCAGTAGGCGGACAAGCCCTCTTCCCGGGCGAGTCCGGCCGGGATGCCGATCGACCGGACAACGATGCGGCCCGCTGCGCCCGAACCGGGATACTGGAGCAGGCCGCGCTTGAGAAAGGCGAGACAGACCGTAAGCGACGCCTGAATGCACGGCTCATGCGTCTCGCCTGTGTCCGCGTTCAGTCCGCTTGGAATGTCAGCGGACACGACCGGCTTGCCGCTGCCGTTCACTGCGGCAATCAGCTCCGCGTAGGCGCCGCGCGGCGCGCCCGCTGCGCCCGTTCCCAGCAGCGCATCCAGGACGCCGCTGTACCCGGCAAAGCCGGGACTGCCGCCGCCATGTACGGCGGCAGGCAGACCCATTGCTGCAGCGGCATCGCGCTGCAGGGCGGCCTCGCCGGTCAGCGACTCCGGCGGGACCGCGTACAGCAGCGAGACGGCGATGCCCGCCTCGCGCAAGTACCGGGCGGCAACCAGTCCGTCGCCGCCGTTGTTGCCCTTGCCGACGAGCACGAGCCAGTGCTCGTCTTCGGCATGCTCCGCCATCAGCGCGGCGTCCCCGCTGATGTGAAGCTTCGGCGCGCCCGCTAGCGCGCCGCCGCTGGGGTTGCCGCCGCGCAGCGCACGCCCCGCGGCGGTATTCCATGCCGCGCCTGCTCCCGGCGCGGCCGCTTCTTCGTGGGCTGCGCCCGCCGCCCACGCTCCGGCACTATGCGGCGCGCCGCCATCCCGCGCCGCCCGGGCTGGCAGCGGCGCGCGGCCCACTCCGCGCCGCCGGCACAGAGCAATAATCTCCTCCGCGATGGCGCGCCCGGCATTTTCCATCAGGGCAACCGCAGGAATGCCCAGCCGTTCAATTGTGATGCGGTCCAGCCGCCGCATTTCCTCCGCCGTAACTATATGCATCCCTTGTTCCCCTTTCTTTATTTCACGGGCCGCGTCAATATCCCACCGTGAACCGCGCCTTGATGAAGTTGCCTTCCTCCAGTTCATCAATCACCGCAGCAGCGTAATCCTCCACGCTGATCTCGCTTCTTCCGTTCTCGTCTACAACCAGCCGGTCCAATCCGATACGGAACTGTCCCGTACGCCGCCCCGGCGAGATAATCGCGGCAGGACTGGCATATGTATAATCCAGGCCGGAGTGCGCATAGATTTCATAGGCATCGGCATGAGCCGCCGCAAGCGGCTTTACCTCCTCCGGGAACTCCGGCGTATCCATCAGCCGGTCGCCCGAATCCGTCTTCAGGCTTCCCGCTCCGCCGACTATAATCAGCCGGTTAACCCCGGCAGTCTTCAGTCCTTCCACGAGCGAACGGGCAACTTCCAGCAGCTCGCCCTCCGCGCCGAACTCAGGCTCGTAAGCGCTAATAACAGCCTCGCAGCCTTTAGTTGCCTGGGCCACCTCTTCCGGTCTAAGCAGGTCGATGGGCAGCGTAAGCAGACCTCCATGCTGAATCTCTATTGCCTCCGGGTGCTGAAACTGGGCCGTCACTTCATGCCCCCGCTTCAGCGCTTCCTCCAGAATTGCGCGCCCGATCGTTCCCGATGTGCCGAACAGCACCGTTTTCATATCCTTTTCCCCTACTTTCTAGAATACCGATTTTGTAACATCGACGATTGCGTGTAAAATAGTGTCGACTTGATACGCTTTGATGCAATTATGTCGTCCTTCCACAGTTGCATTGGTCCATCGGCAGTGATGGTAGTTCACGATTTCATCTTCCCAATTGTACATCGTTTTCAACGTGCACCGCACCGCTTCATGGTTAATGCTCTCACTTTGCAGACACCAGAAGAAGTAACCATATTAAAATATACCCAAACGGAAAGTTTATAAAGAAAATATAAGCTCAAAGGTTACTCATTTATACTATTTTAACAAAAAAATAGATGAATTAAACAAAAATGGCAGCATCATCACATTTGCCAAATTAAACAATGTTGATTGTGTTATTTTTATGATGCGAAAGTGAGACGATATCCAGAATGCACTGCTCTGCCGATTGTTACAAACTCCACTAGCGTTCACCTCGGTTAGGCATTGTAAGTCTTTGCAAGATCATTAATCCACTTTATAACAGTTTTGGTTGGTTTAATAGATCCGCACAATTCGATATGCCATGTGTTGCAGCTAAAAAAGACTTCGAATTATATTTTGAAGTCTTTTTTACATGTAACCTCTTGAATTACATCTCTGTCATTCAACATATCTGCCCGTCCCGATTCGGTCTACAGCTTTATTTTCTTCGGACATTCGCATACCGCAGCTATTGGGTCGAATGGAAGAGTTGCGCGAGCTCGCGTTAGTCTAGATTACGTGCTGCTTCGTTTTGAAAAGCATACCTTTATAAACAGAAAAGACCTTCAGAATTAGCACAGTACTTTAGAACAAACACCGTGATTAGAAATTTGAGGGAATTAGTGTTACATAAATCGGTTTTTGGTCGGTGAAAATACTTGCGGAAGGAATTTTCGTTTCCAGCTCAATGAAAGTGTTAGGGTAATTACCATTTGAACCACGGTCCGAAAGACGTCTGATCAGCTACACGGCCGTTAGGCTATTACCGTGACCGATCCTTCCCTGGCTGGATTGAGACGGTTATGGGCTGCACACCAGTAGAATCAATGTTAGACAATCATTTTATTAGGCAAAAGGAGGATACAGTATGGGCGCCAATCTTGTTCCAATTGTAAGGAATTTCTCGATTCATACGGAGACATTTGCCGTGAATGATCACAGTATTCAGGACGGTTGTGTAACACCCGGAACCCACAGGGTCATGCGCTTCGACTTTCTGTCACACAACATTGGTGATGCAGACCTTGTGGTTGGAGCACCTGCGGACCACCCCGAATGGTTCGTATACTCCGGCGCTCACGGTCACTATCACCTGAAAGATTTCAACGAATTCATCCTGCTGGATCGATGGGGCAACCAGGTGACAAGCGGCTACAAACAGGCCTTCTGTTTGATCGACGTTGAGCACAGGAGTGCTTGGGGGCCAGCTCAGGCCAGGTTCAGAGACTGTAACACCAATCAGGGAATCTCAGCCGGGTGGGCGGATCTTTACAATAAATCGCTCGCCTGCCAATTCATCGTACTGGATGGAGTGCCGGATGGCGACTACACCCTGGTTAGTACGACCAATGCCCGGCGAATCATTCCGGAAGATACCTACGCAGACAACACCATCTACACCGGCTTGCGCATCAGTGGGAACTCGGTTACCGAAATCAGTCTCTCTCAGGCTGTTTGGCAACCGGCATGGAGTCCAACCGCTATTGCTCGGTCGACAGGGCACTTAGATCTTTTCGTAATGGGTAATGATGGTCGGGTCTATACCAGTTGGTGGCACGAGGGTAGTGACTGGTCCGGGATCAACGATAACTGGCGCTCGATCGGTGGGTTCTTCCCGGTGGGCGCTCCTGTAAGCACAGTGGCGCGGAGGCCAGGCATCCTCGACCTCTTCGTCGTGGGCAACGACGGTCGGGTCTACACCAGTTGGTGGGTTGAAGGCACGGACTGGTCCGGGATCAACGATAACTGGCGCTCGATCGGTGGGTTCTTCCCGGTGGGCGCTCCTGTGAGCGCGGTGGCGCGGAGGCCAGGCATCCTCGACCTCTTCGTCACGGGCAACGACGGTCGGGTCTACACCAGTTGGTGGGTTGAAGGCACGGACTGGTCCGGGATCAACGATAACTGGCGCCCGATCGGTGGGTTCTTCCCGGTGGGCGCTCCTGTGAGCGCGGTGGCGCGGAGGCCAAACATCCTCGACCTCTTCGTCACGGGCAACGACGGTCGGGTCTACACCAGTTGGTGGGTTGAGGGTGCAGACTGGTCCGGGATCAACGATAACTGGCGCTCGATCGGTGGGTTCTTCCCGGTAGGCGCTCCTGTGAGCGCGGTGGCGCGGAGGTCAGGCATCCTCGACCTCTTCGTCGTGGGCAACGACGGTCGGGTCTACACCAGTTGGTGGGTTGAAGGCACGGACTGGTCCGGGATCAACGATAACTGGCGCTCGATCGGTGGGTTCTTCCCAGTGGGCGCTCCTGTGAGCGCGGTGGCGCGGAGGTCAGGCATCCTCGACCTCTTCGTCGTGGGCAACGACGGTCGGGTCTACACCAGTTGGTGGGTTGAAGGCATGGACTGGTCCGGGATCAACGATAACTGGCGCTCGATCGGTGGGTTCTTCCCGGTGGGCGCTCCTGTGAGGGCAGTGTCGCGGAGGCCAGACATCCTCGATCTCTTCGTCGTGGGCAACGACGGTCGGGTCTACACCAGTTGGTGGGTTGAGGGCACGGACTGGTCCGGGATCAACGATAACTGGCGCCCGATCGGCGGGTTCTTCCCGGTGGGTTCTTCCCGTCGGTTGATCTCCGTGTAGAATGGGTTTGGGAACAGATAGGTGACACTCCGGTTCTATCCATCTTCATTGATGTTCAAAGAAAATAAAGTTATAGACTGTTCCAATAAACGAAACAGCGGCAGACTAAGACATAAAAATATAGTCTTATACTGCCGCTGCCTTTAATTAAACTTACGTTCCCACGAGAGTTTAACAATATCTCTGTAGCCTAGCCTGTTAACAAGGAATCATTAATCTTTGAACCGCAATTGCTGGGCCTCACGGATTTAATATTCCAGTTTCTCGTTACGCCATCGATCTACACTGTAGCTTTCAATCTGGCGCAGCATCATCCGCAGTTGGCCGAAATCAAGGCCCCGCTTCATTTCCTTCATATTGCCCACAATTTCACTCAGCATCATCGCAGAGACAAAATCGAAGGGAGTCAGCTGGGAAATCCTCTTTTTCCCGAGCAGCCGCGCCATGATCCATAAACCGACGAAACCGGTGACCCGCTTGATCGTAATTAATTTATAGTCCATCATACGTTCCTCCTGCAATCGTTAATGAGCCACAACGAATATTACCCAATCCGCAAAGCAGTTAAAAAATAGTCAGGGGACCGTTAAGGGCTTGCATACCTTGTATCACCGCACGTTCTATGGAATATTAATATTAAGGAAAGGTTGGTGAAGGAGATGTCTCCTTGGGGAAAACTGTTTAAATGGGGCACTTTTGCTTACGAGGCTTTTCTGGCGCTTCCGTTCATCGGCGGCGCATTCGTTGTGGCCAACGCTTGGCTGCCGCTCGGGGTCGCTTTTCTGCTGCATGCCATCGCTATTGCCGTGCTGTATAATGAGCGGGGGCCCGTCACCGGCAACATTATCGGAGTCGTTACTTCTATTATCGCCATCATTCCAATCGTAGGCTGGATCATGCATGCCATAACCGCCCTGGTTCTGCTGATTGAGGGTATTTCGTCCGCACGGCGGACACCCCGGTACTAAGCCGTAAGATCCGGGAAACACAGACAGCGGCCCGCCTCCGGGTTATCCCGGGAGCGGGCCGCTGTCTGCTGATCCATAAATTAATAAATGATTCCATATCCGATTCTTAGCGATAGCTTGCGGGTCATTACCGTCCCGCAGCACGAGAATCAGGACGCCGGGTTACGGCTTCTCCGCTGTGCCGTGTGGCGTTCTCGAACCGCTTGCGTTCCGTCCGCTCCATCTGCACGATCTGGCCTTCATGCACAACAATATGCAATGAGCCGAATTCCATACTGTCCAGAAGTCCCGCAATCCTCTCCAGCCAAATTTCATCCACTTTCAGCGGTTTAGCCAATTCACTAGCCCTCCTTCTCATTCCGCAGCGGGTTAACCGCCCCACTAAATACCGTAATTTCCAACCTGTATACTATGGTTTAAATTAGCATGCTGCCTATCTTCTGTCAATGACTACTTTTACGCTGCAGCCAACTTTTGATCAGCATGGTCACGAGCGCCAGCAGAAGAAGCAGGGATGCAACCGCGAAGGAAGCCGAGAACTGATACTCGTTGTAGAGAATCTCCACATGCAGCGGGAGCGTGTTGGTCTCCCCGCGAATGTGGCCCGAGACAACAGATACTGCGCCGAATTCACCCATCGCCCGCGCGTTGCATAGAATAATGCCGTACAGCAGGCCCCATTTAATATTGGGAAGCGTTACGCGGAAAAAGATCTGCCAGCCCTTTGCGCCAAGCGTTAGCGCCGCTTCCTCCTCCTGCGTTCCTTGATCTTCCATCAGCGGGATCAATTCACGAGCTACAAATGGAAAGGTTACGAACATCGTGGCGAGTACGATTCCCGGAACGGCGAACACGATTTTGATATCATGCGCGTCAAGCCACGGGCCAAACCAACCGTGCGCACCGAAGACCAGGACATACACGAGACCGCCGATAACCGGCGAGACGGCAAAGGGAAGATCAATAAGCGTAATGAGCATTCCTTTGCCGCGAAATTTGAACTTCGCTATGGCCCAGGCGGCCGCTACGCCGAATATCGTATTCAGCGGCACGCTAATGCCCGCCACCAAAAGAGTCATCCGCAGTGCGGAAGCGGCGTCGGGATCTTTCAGCGCGGCCCAGTATACATTCCAGCCCTGCTTAAGCGCCTCGGTCAGCACAATGCTCAGCGGGAGCACAATCAGCCAGAGCAGCACCAGCCCGGCAGCTCCGATAAGCAGCCATTTGACCGCGGACGATTCGTTCACAGCCGCTGCGGGTACGGCCGCCTTCGGCCGTCTGCCGCGAAGCGGGACAGTTCCAGCCATCCTTATTCCTCCTTTAGTTTAAATAGTGGGGGCCTTAGCGTGATGCCTTGCGGGTCCATCGCTGAAGCATATTGATCACAAGAAGCATCAGGAAGGAAATAAGGAGAAGCAGCAGCGCCACTGCCGTTGCTCCAGCGTAATCGTACTGCTCCAGCTTCGACATGATGAGGAGCGGAGCGATCTCTGTCCGCATGGGCATGTTGCCCGAGATGAACACAACCGAGCCGTATTCGCCGATTCCCCGGGCAAAGGCCAAGGCAAAGCCGGTGATCAGGGGCGGAATCAGCTCCGGCAGCAGCACCTTGCGGAAGATACGCCAGCGTCCTGCCCCCAGCGTGGCTGCCGCTTCCTCCGTATCCCGCTCCAAATCCTCCAGCACCGGCTGAACGGTGCGTACGACAAAAGGAATACCGATGAACATTAGCGCCAAGGAAATGCCCAGCGGCGTAAACGCCACTTTGATGCCGAGCGGCTCAAGCAGCGAGCCGATCCAGCCATTGCCGGAATACAGCGCCGTCAGCGACACGCCTGCCACCGCCGTCGGCAGCGCGAACGGCAGGTCGATCAGGGCATCGAAGATTCTTTTTCCCGGGAATCGGTAGCGTACCAGCACCCATGCCAGCAGCAGTCCCAGCAGACCGTCCACCAATGCGGCCGCCGCCGACGTGGTCAGACTGACCCGGTATGAGGCCAGAACCCGAGGGTCCGTAGCCACCGACCAGAACTTCGCAAAGGTCAGTCCCGTTGAATTGAACAGCAGCGCAGCCAGTGGAATAAGCACGACAAGACTCAAGTATAAAATGCTGTACCCCATGGTCAGACCGAATCCCGGCAGCACCCCCCGCCGCGTCGCCTTAGCAGTGACATTCATCGATTGTTCATCCTTTCTCCGCCTTCGGCACCGTTCAGCCGATCAGCCCCACCGTATTTCCTGCTTCTATCCCAAGATTTCCTTATTTGCCAGGCACATAGATCTGGTCAAAGACACCGCCGTCGTTAAAATGCTTCTGCTGCGTTTCTTGCCACGTTCCAAATTTATCAGCGAGCGTGAAGAGCTTGATATCCGGGAACTTGGACTTGTACTCTTCCTTAACGCTGTCAAGCGTCGGACGGTAGTAGTTCTCTGCAGCGATCTTTTGGCCCTCTTCGCTATACAGATATTTCAGGTAAGCATCCGCAACCTCGCGGGTTCCTTTCTTATCGACCACTTTATCGACTATAGCTACCGGAGGCTCAGCCAGAATACTTTCCGAAGGATACACAATATCGAATTTATCCTTGCCCAGCTCATTCACGGACAGGTAGGCCTCGTTCTCCCAAGCAAGCAACACATCGCCGATTCCGCGTTCCACAAAGGTTGTGGTCGCGCCGCGCGCCCCGGTATCAAGCACAGGCACATGCGTAAACAGGTTCTTGAGGAATTCCTGAGCCTTGGCCTCGTCATTATTGTTATGATCCAGCGCGTAACCCCAAGCCGCCAGGTAATTCCAGCGGGCGCCGCCCGATGTCTTCGGATTCGGGGTGATAACCTCTACGCCGTCCTTCAGCAGATCCGGCCAATCCTTGATGCCTTTCGGATTACCCTTGCGAACCAGGAACACGATGGTCGAGGTGTAAGGGGAGCTGTTATGTTCATATTTGCTCTGCCAGCCTTCATTAATCAGGCCAGCCTTTTGCAAGGCGTCAATATCGTAGCCGAGCGCCAGGGTTACGACGTCCGCTTCCAGACCATCCTGCACGGCGCGGCTTTGCTTGCCGGAACCGCCATGCGACTGTTTAATTGTCACTTTCTGTCCGGCCTCTTTCTCCCAATAAGCGGAGAAGGCTTTGTTATAGTTCTCATACAATTCACGAGTAGGATCATAGGAGACGTTCAGCAGTTCCACCGGCTCTTTCGATTGTGCGGGCGACGCCGCCGCCGTTGGCGATGCGCTGCCTGCAGCCGCAGACTCCGGCGAAGCAGAAGATCCGCTCTCTGCGCCGCTGTTACTTCCGCAAGCCGTAAGACCCGCCGTCAGCAGCAGCGCAAATCCTGTCAATAGTCCCTTTTTCAGCCTTTTTTTCATTTCAATCTCTCCCCCATTTGATGTACCTGTATTTTTTGCAAAAACAGACAGTGGAACCCCGCTGGCACTCAGACCGGCAAAGCGGCCAATGCGTTCCTAGACATGGGTTTCGCCGTCTGTACGGTAAGAAAATATTTATTATTCCTACCAAATTAGTAGGTTATGAAAATATAATAATAGGCTCCCCCACTCTTGTCAATCATTTATTTTCGAGTGGAATACAAGGATTTATCCAACAACCGGAATTCTTTCTAACGCGGACGTGATAGATTTGCAGCTCTTTAAGGAAAGCCGCTATTTTTTTCGCTCCTGCAAGTACCACTTGTCAGACATGCGGCAAAAGACTATTATTGCTACATCTTGCTGAGGAATCCGCTTAGCAGCGAAGCCGGAGGATTAAAAATGGACCTGGAACTGGGACAGCCGCCCGTGCCGGAAAGACCCGGGCGGTACAGGCGCATTGCGGAAATTTTGGTCAACCGAATCCGCGAAACATACCGCTATGATACCCGTATATGGCGCTTGGGGATTGCCGGGCCGTGGTTAGTAAGCTTTGCGGCTTGTTCAGCCCTCATGCTGGGGATTCCCACCGGCCTCGGAAGGCCGGCGGATCTGATGCTGGCCGCGGGATTTGGAACGGCCATGCTGGCTGCGGCGGGCCATCTGACAGCTGTGCTGCTCGCACTGGCATCTTTACGTCTCCCGCGGCTGTTCACGGGATGTCTAGCCGGCAGCGCCGGAATTGTCATGGTTATTCTCTATAGCGCTGATCTTACCGCTGAAGCTTCCGCCGCTGTCGCCGCAGCAGCCGCCGCGCTCGGAGCGCTTGCAGGCATTGCCATCGGACTCCTGGGGAGAGGCAAAATCGTTCCCGGTCTGCTGATCATGGCAGCGCTGCTGTCCCTTCCGTTCATTCCGGCAGGCGGATTGCAGCTTCAACAGGGAGGCGCTCCTGACAAGGCAGCGGATTCACCCCCGGCAAATAGCGCCGCTGCCGCTGGCTCTCTGACCGCGGCCAATCCGGGAATGCCGGGCGGATATGCATACCGGAGCTTCACCTATGGCAGCGGAAGCGACCGGCGCCGGGCCGAATACGGGAGCGGGGCGGCTGTCCGCTCCTCTTCCGTGAACGCTTCTTCCTATATGAAGAAATGGTCTGCGCTCCGCACACTGTTCTGGGGCTTCGACCCGGAATCGCTGCCGCTGAACGGACGGGTATGGATGCCGGAGGGAGACGGTCCTTTTCCGCTTGTGCTTATCGTACACGGCAACCATATGATGGAGGATTTTTCGGACGGAGGTTACGCTTATCTCGGTGAACTGCTTGCGAGCCGCGGGTTCATCGCCATCTCCCTGGATGAGAATTTCCTGAATTATTCGGCCTGGTCAGGCATTCCGGAGGGCGACTACAAGCTGCGCGCCTGGATCATTCTGAAGCATTTGGAGCAGCTCGCTTCCTTTTCGTATGCACCGGATAATCCTTTTTACGGCAAGATCGATTTTGCAAAAACAGCCCTGATCGGGCACAGCCGCGGCGGGCAGGCGGCCGCCATGGCGGCGGACGCGCAGCGCTGGTTTAAGGACGATCCCGTCCTTAAGCCTGCCAGCAGATTCCATATTTCGGCGGTGGCCGCGATGGCTCCCACCGACCAGACGGTCGACGGCCGGTTGGCCCAGCTTCATGATGTAAGCTATATGGCCCTCCATGGCGCGCGGGACGGTGATGTGCATGATTTCTACGGAGACCGGCAGTATATTCGCTCATTCTATTCTGCTTACACGGACGCCTTCAAGACCTCGCTGTATATCGGCGGCGCGAATCACAGCCAGTTCAACAGCGACTGGGGCCTCCTTGATCTTCCGCCGCCGGCCGGGCTGTTCCTAAACCGCAGCGGCATAATGAAAGAGGAGGAGCAGCGGCAAATTGCCAAAGTGTACATTTCGGCCTTTCTGGAACAGGCGCTGCATGGCAGCAGCGAGTATACCGGCCTGTTCCGGGATTACCGGAGCGGCCTGCAGTGGCTGCCCGCTTCGACGGCTTATTTCAACCGCTATCAGGACGGCGGATTCAGGATCATAGCGGGCTACGAAGAGGATCGGAACAGGGCGACGCCAGAAACCGGCGGCTTAATTACAGCTTCAGGAGTAAGCTGGACCGAGGAAATGGCCAAAGACCGGGAGGGAGGAGGCAAAGGGACATACGGAGCGTTGCTGGAACGCAGAGCCGGCGAAGCGGGGGAAGCATTCTACCGCATTGCGCTGGGGAACGGACCGGCTGCCGATGCCGCGCTCTACGGAGCGGACGGCCTGTCCTTCTCCATGGCCAACCTTGGTGCCGGTTCAGTCTCCGGCCTGCCGCCGCAAATAGAGGTTGAGCTGGCCGATCGCCTCGGCGTCAAGGCGCGTCTGCCGCTCTCGGCGGTCATGACGCCCCTGCCGCTGCCGCAGACGCGCTTCGCCCGGATACCCTGGCTGGAGCAGCGCATCAGCGGAGGCAAGTACGGCGATCTTACCGAAGCGGTCTTTCAGACCTATGAGCTTTCATTCGATCTGTTCCATAAGCAGAATCCTTCCTTCGATCCGGCGCATGCGGCGCAGATTACCTTCTATCTTCTCGGCGATGGAGACGCCGTCATGCTTGATGATATCGGCTTTTATTCCGGCGGGTCGCATCCTTCTCCTATACAAACAGCCTTAATCCGTTGATTCAGATTAAGGCTGTTTTTGCATCTTCAGGTTATAGTGCTGCTGCCGCTTTGACGGTGTCCCAGGCTCCCAGTTCCCCGGCTTTGGCAACCCGGTTCTTGTCATCCAGCGCTTCCAGCAGCGCTCTTCGCTCAACTTCGCTGATTCCAACAAGTTCATACTGGCCGTTCTTTAAACGATGGGCTGCTGCGGGATCTTTCATCAAGCTTTGAATGATTTCCTTTAACATGGACAATTCCCCCAATCGATTATTGTGCCAAGGTCTATTCGGCCAAGGCGGTGATACGGTTCTTCCAGTGAGCGTCGATATCCAGCTTGTCTACGATCTGCAAGTAATTATAGCAATGCATTCTCATCCGTACAGAGGTATAGAGAAAGGTTCCCGTCCGTTCGACGGCTCGTTCGAATTCCTCCCTGCGGTGGCTGATCTCCTCCATCCGGAGGCGTCCTTCAAAGTAATCGGCGATCCATTTATCCTCCTCGGCGATAAACTGAAGTAGATACAGCGTGGACAGCGTTTTTTTACGGTTCTTGAAATCCCCCCTTTCCCAATCCAGCAGATCGCGGATGTCGTTCTTGATCTGATCGGCGATTCCGAGTTCTTCGGCATAGTCTCTTACTTGACTGTTCCACTCGCCGGTAGCCAGGAACGTGCCGATCATGCAGGCGGCGACCACGAATGCAGCCGACTTTTGCTTGATCATGCGGAGGTAATCCTCCTCGGTCCTAATATCGTTCAGCAGATCCGCCGTTTGCCCGTTAATAGCCGCGAGGGTCTGGGTGTTCATAAATTGTACAGCCCCGTGAATCCGTTCCAAGGGGAATTCGCAGGTAAGCAGCATCTGCCCGGAAATGAACGTGAGCCCAAAGGCAATGTTAAGCGCAATTTCGGGGCTCATCCGGCTCCATGCCGTCAAGCTGTTGTCCTTATCCTGAAGGTCGTCGACAATATCCGCGCTTAGAATCATGAGCTCAACCGCTCCGGCAGCCCGAAATATGGAAGGACCCGCTCCTCCAAAAGCCCGGTAGTGAAGCACCGTAAGATTAGCGAACGGCAGATTCCCTCTCAGCTTCTCATCTATACAGGCAACCGCTTGCTCGTACAAGTGCGGCAAAGCGAAATAAGTCCGCACGCCTTCCTTGATTTCCTTACCCACTGATTCCGCAATATCCTCCATCCTATCCCCCATTTCGGTTAAGGAATGTGACAAAAATGCGTATCAACGATATCTATTCGAGTTTCCATTACCAATTCCTTCTATATTTTTGGAGAACTATAAATTTTATGAAAATACTGAGCTCATTCAACTCAGAATGGCAATACAGACCGGCTTCGGCACTTCCAGTTCATTGCCCGTTGGAATCAGCCTGCCGTTCTCGCTGTCGATCGTAAACGACGTAATATTGCCGCTGTTCTGATTGGCGGCAAGCAGCATTCCTCCGGCAATGGCGAAGTTGCGCGGCGTATGGCCGCCGGTGCTCTGCCAATCCATCGCCTTCAGCAAGCCGGTTCCTTTATCAACGTGGAACAGGGCGATGCTGTCATGCCCGCGGTTGGATACATACAGGAACCGGCCGCAAGGGGAGGTGTGAATATCGGCCGCCGTATCGTCGCTTCCCGCGCCGTACTGCTCCGGCAGTGTGGACAGATGCTGCCGGACTTCAAGATTCCCGGATGGCTCTCCCGCCCCAAGGACCGATACCGTACAATTCAGTTCGTTGACGCAGTACAGCCACTTTCCGCTCGGATGGAATGCCAAATGGCGCGGTCCCGAGCCGTCAGGCAGCACCACTTCGCCATACCGGGTGAGCTTGCCGTCTTCGTGACGGTAGAGCATAATCCGGTCGAGGCCGAGATCGCATACCAGTACCCGCTTCCCGCTTGCGTCTGAGATTACGGAATGCGGATGCGGCGCTTCCTGCCGGTCTTCGCGAAAGCCCTTGCCGGCATGAAGGACCTGGGAGGACATCTCCCCGAGCGAGCCGTCTTCATTAACCGGGAAAGCATTGACATTGCCTCCCGAATAGTTGGAGACAAATACATAGTCCCCCTCCGGAGAGATAGAAACGTAGCAGGGGGCTCCTCCCTCTGTCCGCCGCGCGCCCAGCATGGACAGCTTATTTGTCCCGGGATCGACGGAATAAGCGCTGACCTCCCCGGCTTCCTTCTCGCTGACGGCATACAGCACATTCCCTGCACGGTTCAGCGTTATGTAGGATGGATTCTCGATTCCCGAGGTTTGTTGAATGATTCTCATCTCTCCATTTCCTGTATTCAATCCGCAAAAATAAATGGACGGCTGCTCTTCGGGACTGTACGTTCCGATATAAAACAATACTTCATCTGAGCGTTTCATACTAAGCGTCTCCTTTAACAAAAGGTAGTAGGATTCTGATATTTCGGCAAAATATGACACCTGATTGAAACCTTCCATTTTAGGTTAATAGTTAGCATCCAATACTAATACCCTAAAGGAGCTGAAGCATGATGAGTCTCATATGGATGCTGATTGTTGGCGGTATTATTGGTTGGTTGGCAGGCCTGATCATGGGAAGAGATATTCCGGGAGGCATTATCGGCAACATTATCGCCGGTATTCTGGGCTCCTGGCTGGGCAGTTTTCTGGGTGACTGGGGTCCGCGTGTCAGTGAATTCTACGTCCTGCCGTCTTTGATCGGCGCGATCGTTCTTATTGCAATCGTCAGCTTGGTCATGCATTCGATGGGTGGACGGCGAACCCGTTCCTAATTACTTTACCCTGCAGCAGCCTATTTACAAACAATATGCTGAGCAATATAATCGCCTGGCTGGCCGCTTGGCGGTTTTTTTCGTTTACATTTGGCAGCGGTGCGAGGATCGGCTGGGCGCAGACGTTTAGGTGCCGAAGGCATTTTTTGCTATAATGTACATACTCCACTTTTAATTCAGAGAGGAACGTGAATCATGGGCAGCATCAATCCGTCGTTACTGCATATCGGCTCCACCTTGGGCGCGCTGCTGATGGCGCTGATGGTTATTTTTATCCGATTAAAAGCAAGCGACCGCCCCGTTACCCTCCGCAAAATCCTTATCCCGCCGCTGGGCATGTCGACCGGCTTCATCATGTTTGCCGTTCCCGAGGTCAGGGTTCCTCTATGGTGGGCGCTTGCCGCTTTTCTTGCGGGATGGTTTGTTTTTGCTTATCCGCTTATTAAAACGACCACCTTCCACGAAAAGGAGGGGCTGATTTACGCCAAACGCTCCAAGAGCTTCATTCTTGTTCTGCTCGGATTGCTTCTGGTCCGCACGCTGCTGCATGAATTCATCGACCGCTACATATCCATTCCGCAGTCAGGCGGTCTATTCTTTATTCTGGCATTCGGCATGATTCTGCATTGGAGGGTCTTTATGTTTCGAACCTACCGCAAGCTCGTTCCGCAAGATACGCTTGTTTCGCGGTAGCAGACCCAGGTTGTCTCCATGAGGCATTCCCGGCAACGTAGGCCAGAAAGTTCCCTTTGTCCGCAATGAGCTGTGACTGGCATCCGCCATTTACCTTCCGCATGGCTTCCATGCGGTTAATTGCGCATGTAAGCATAGTTCCTATAGAGGTCCGGTTTGCGCGCTAATGCGGCAAGAGGAGCATGTACCTTTTTTCACTCATGTCAGGTAACTTACGGGTATTTAGGGTAAAATGAAGTCATAGACCGAGTTTTTCGGATTAACGAATCTTTAGCCATCTTTTATAAGAGAGCGAGGATAGGCAGATGAAAAGAAAATCAAGAAAAGTAGCGATCGTCGGTTCCGGATTGGTCGGCTCCAGCTGCGCCTATTCCATGGTCAATCAGGCGATTTGTGATGAAATTATGATGGTCGACCGCACATATGACCGCGCAATGGCGCAGGCGCTTGATCTTTCGCATTGTACGGATTTTATGGGTACGCGGACCAAAGTATACGCCGGAACTACAAGCGATTGCGCCGGCATGGATATTGTAATCTTAACGGCAGGAGCTAATCCGAAGCCCGGGCAGACCCGGCTTGATGTGCTCGACGACGCGAAGACCATTACCCGAAGCATCGTTACGCCGATTGTGGAGAGCGGGTTCGACGGTATTTTTGTCATCGCCGCCAATCCCGTAGATATTGTGACTTATCTCGTCTGGCAAATCTCCGGCCTGCCGCGCCACAGGGTAATCGGAACAGGGACATCCATCGATTCGTCCAGACTGAAGACGCTGCTGTCCGAGGTATTCTCCATCGATCCCCGCAGTGTGAACGGCTATGCGCTCGGCGAGCATGGCGAATCACAGTTTGTGGCCTGGTCGCATGTGACCATCGGCGGCAAGCCGATCCTGCATATTCTGGATCAGCATCGCGAACGGTTCAAGCATCTGGACCTCGGTGATCTCGCCCGCAAGACCAGGGATGCCGGCTGGGAGATTTACACCCGCAAGGGCTCAACGCATTTTGGAATCGGCAGCGCGCTGGCGTATATCGCCCGCTCCATCCTGAACGACGAGCATAAAATCATCGCCGTGTCCGCCATCCTGGACGGAGAATACGGACAGAAGGGCATCTGTACCGGCGTGCCCGCCATCATTGGGGGAGAAGGCATACAAGAGTTGATCGAGCTGAATCTAAACGAGGAAGAGTCCGCCAAGTTTACCGCTTCGTGCGATATTATCCGCCGCGGCATCGACAGTCTCAGCCCTAGCTGATGACCTCGCGAAAGATAGGGCGATTCTTGGGGCATTAAGTAAAAGAACCACCGGAAATGGCATCCATATTGATAGCCATTCCGGTGGTTCTTTTAATGATTTTGATCAGTCTTAGTCTGGAACTTAACCCTGCACAGAGGGTGCGCGAAGCGCCCGCATGCTGTTGAGCACCGCAAGCACCGTCACGCCGACATCGGAGAAGACCGCTTCCCACATCGTCGCGATGCCGAACGCTCCAAGCTGCAGAAAGACCACCTTAACCCCAAGCGCGAATATAATATTCTGCCACACAATCGTCCGGGTGCGGCGGGCGATACCGATCGCCGATGCAATCTTGGACGGCTCATCGGTCATAATGACGATGTCCGCCGCCTCGATGGCGGCATCCGATCCCAGTCCCCCCATCGCGATCCCAACATCCGCTCGCGCCAGAACAGGCGTATCGTTGATGCCGTCGCCGACAAAGGCGATTTTTTCCCGGCCCGCCTTTTGGGATTCCAGGCGTTCGATCTGCTCCACCTTATGCTGGGGCAGAAGCTCGGCATGGATTTCGCCGATGCCCAGCCGCTTCCCTACATCCTCGGCCACCGCTGATGCATCGCCGGTCAACATCACTGTCTTGGCTACGCCGATTTTGCGGAGAGCGGAAATCGCCCGGGCCGCATCCTCCTTCACTTCGTCGGCGATGACAAGACTGCCGGCATATTGGCCGTCCACGGCCAAATGCACGATTGTTCCGGTTCCGGCAGGCTGCCAGAATGCGATGCCTTCCCGCTCCATAAGACGCGCGTTCCCCGCGAGGACTATGCGGCCTTCAACAGATGCCCGGATACCGTGGCCGGAAATTTCATTGTAGTCGGTAATAGTGCTTGCTTCGATGCGCTGACCGTAAGCCGCGACAATGGACTCCGCAATCGGATGGCCCGAATGGCTCTCCGCGTACGCGGCCAGCCGCAGCAGCTCGCTCTCCGTCACGCCTTCTGCCGGATGAATACCCGTCACCTTGAACTGTCCCTTGGTCAGCGTGCCCGTTTTGTCAAAGACTACGGTCTTGACATCGTTCAGCGCCTCCAGGTAGTTGCTGCCTTTAATCAGGATACCGCTGCGCGATGCCGCCCCGATGCCGCCGAAGAAGCCGAGCGGAATCGATACGACGAGGGCGCATGGGCAGGAGATTACGAGGAAGACCAGCGCCCGGTAAATCCAGTCGGAGAACGTCGCTCCGCTGAACAGAGGAGGTACCACGGCCAGCAGCGCGGCCGTAATGACGACAACAGGCGTGTAGCCCCGGGCGAACCGGGTAATGAAGTTCTCGGTCTTGGCCTTGTTATTCGACGCATTCTGTACCAGCTCCAGAATTTTGGAAACCGCCGATTCCGCAAACGTCTGAGTTACCTCCACGGTGATAACGCCGTTCTTGTTAATGAATCCGCTCAGCACCGCGCTTCCCGGTTCTGCCGACCGCGGAACCGATTCGCCGGTCAGCGCCGAGGTATCCATCATCGCGCGGCCTTCGATGACCGTTCCGTCAAGCGGAACCTTCTCGCCCGGCTGCACGACGATGATATCCCCGATATTTACCCGCTCCGGAGAGACGATTTTCGTCTCTTCCCCGGTCCGCAGGCGCGCCGTTTCGGGCCGGATATCCATCAGCGCCGTGATGGAGCGCCGGGAACGGTTGACCGCAAGGCCCTGGAACAGCTCGCCAACCTGATAGAACAGCATGACGGCGACGCCTTCCGGGTACTGGCCAATCGCGAATGCGCCGATGGTCGCCAGCGCCATCAGAAAGTTCTCGTCAAACACTTGTCCCCGTGCGATATTTCTCACGGCCTGCCATACGACATTTCCGCCTGCCGCAAGGTAAGCCAGCAGGAAGAGAGCAAGCTCCCAGTAACCTCCGAATGGAATGAGGTAACCGGCTGCGGCCAGTGCCGCCCCGACCCCGAGGCGCAGCAATGTCCGCCGCGTCTCTCCCTCGCCATGGCTGTGCGAATGTCCGTGCGTGTGGCCTTCTTCTCCGGCATGTGCGTGTTCATGTTCGTCCTCGTGTTCATGCCCATCCTCGTGTTCATGTTCATCTCCGTGTTCATGCCCATGCGCTTCGCGGTGGCTCCGAACTTGAACGTTTCCGCGAACCGTTCCGGTATAAGCGGCAGACCGGGAGACCGCTGCGGCTCTCTTCTCCAGCAGCCGCACATGCGGTTCAATCGAGACCACCGTCTGCTCAACCTGAGAAACCCCTGTCTCCGGAAAGCTGCTGTCCGTTTCCATCGTCAGCGTCTTGGTTGCAAAATTGACCGAACAGGAAGCGACCCCGTCCATCTTGCTCACCCGGTTCTCAATTTTCATCGCGCAGTTGGCGCAGTGCAGACCTTCCAATATCCATTGGCGTTTGACCGTTGGCTCTACCGTATTCACTCTCCCCAGCCCCTTCCGTAACGCTTACGATTAATATATGAGCAACTGTTCATATGTTGTTAACCTCATTATATTCCTATCCCATTTCCGGTGTCAATCGGTAACGAGCTTGACGGGGATGAAAATTTCGTGCATCCTGCTTGCGCTGAACTTGAAAAAAACGGCCATCTCACAATCGGCGGAACACAGCTTCAACTAGCTGGCACACCAGCAAAAAACGGCAGCAGACCGAAAGGGTCTCCTGCCGTTTTGCTTGCTTATTTTAGAAGGTACAATCCGCACCCTTATTCCTGTTCCTATTCGTGTCTGATATGCTCATGCGTCTGCAAAAAGATCTGCTCGACATGCGCGTCATTCAGCGAATAAAATACGGTCTTGCCTTCTTTACGCCGCTTCACGATCCGCAAGTTCCGCAAATAGCGAAGCTGGTGGGACACCGCCGACTGGCCCATGTCCAAAATAGCTGACAGATCATGCACACAAAGCTCCTGGCGGGATAATGCGTAAATCAGCCTAACCCTTGTCGGATCGCCGAGCGCCTTGAACAGTTCCGCCATCTTGTCGGTCGTCGCCCTTTCCGGCAGGGTTAACCGGATATTCTCGGGAGAAACCTCCGAGCCGTTACAGGTATTGTCGCATTCTTCGATAGCCGCCGGTTTCATCTGCTTAACCTCCTTGCAGCGAGGTCCGGTCTGGCCAGCCGCCGCTCTTAGACCATTATAAGAAAAAAAGAGGGCGAATGTCCATTAATGAGACCTGACCGGCCATAACTCCGCCCATTCTTAAAGCCTGGGAGAACGGCGGCGAATGGCAAAAGCTCCGGATTTGCCGTCATCCGGCAGACTGTTCTAACCGGTTCATACCGCCTTGCGGCGGAAAGACAGCAGACCTGCTGCGAAAAAGATGACAAAGCTGCCCAGCACGACGATTAGCAGGCTCTCAAGCGGCAGATTGAACGCTCCACGGTCCGCCTGCCCATGGGGAAGCATGGCTAGCAGCGGCTGTACCCATGGATAATAAGGGCCGTAGGTGGCCGAGTTCGCAATTAAAATATTGGGCAGCGTAAAGCTGACGTTCAGCGCAAGCGGAGCGGCGAAGCTGCTCCACGCCTGGGAAACGGTCATTTGGAGCGCCGCAAGCGGCAGGCAGGCTACAAAGCTGGCAGTAATGCTTCTGACGAGCAGTTCCCAAGGAATGGGAGCCCCGATTCCTCGGAATAATCCCGTTCCGATGACCGCGGCCATGAAGACGGCCTGGGTCGCTGCGAGCAGCAGAGCAGCCATCGTAAACTTGGCGATGTATACAGCCGTCCGCGAGACCGGCAGCGCCAGCAGCGCCTTCCAGCCGCCGTCCAGATGCTCGTGACGGCACAGCATGGCGGCGTACAGCCCGGACAGGATCGGCAGAAACAATGCAGCGTGAAGCATCGACATAACCGTAAGCAGTATCGTCCAATCCAGCTTTCCGCCCTTCGGAGAGGCGGCGAACAGCCCCATCAGCACCGCAGCGGCTGGACTGGCCAGTACAAGCAGCCATATATAGGAGCCGGACAGCTTCAGTCTTTCGGCTGACAGAATTCTTAGAAACATCTTCATACTGTCAGCTCACATCCTTCCTTGCGAAATGCGCCGCTCCCGGCAGCAGTACCAGCAGGCCCAGCGCAAGTCCCGCCCCCGCAAAATAAAGACGGTTCGGACCGCTCCACGCGAGGTACGGCCAGTTAATCGGCAGCCACTCCGATAGGGTGGTCGTAAAAGGCGACACAATAGCGCAAATCACGCCGATTGAAACCGGCAGCGCCTGGTTCCGGAAGGCCAGCGACAGCCACAGCTGAAGCGCGATAAAGGGCATAACGGCGGCGCAGGACAGAAAGCCGATGCGCAGAATGTCATAGACCGGAATTGCGGAAGCCCCAAAGCCGAAAATGAGACCGAGCGCCGTGACGAAGCCGGAGAGCAGCAGACAGGACACGGCCAGCAGCAGCAGGCATAGCAGAAGCTTGGATACGAACACCGCTATGCGCGAGACCGGCAGGGCGAGAAGCTGCTTCCACGCGCTGGTCTGGTGCTCAATATTGGACATTAGGGAACAGACCAGCGTACCGCCAAGAAAAAGCGCCACAGGTACAAACTGCACGGTGTTATCCAGCAGTCCGCCCCACAAGTCCCCGGCATATGTCTTCTTCATATAATCGAAGCGGAGTCCGAAATTGAGCGCCTGCAGCGCTGTAACGCCGAGGGGTCCCACAAGCACCAGAAGCCAGAGGCCCTTGCCCCGGATTTTCAGCCAATCGGCTGCGAGCAGCCTGCTCATCACAGCCCCTCCCTTTCCACAACCTGCAGAAAGAATTCCTCAAGAGACTGCCGCTGCTCCTCTACCCGGTATATGGCGTGCCCTTGCTCTACCAGAGCCTTGACCAGCAAGGCGACCTGCGCATCGTTCATTCCGGAGAAGCGGAGCTCGCCTGTCCGCAGCATGCCGTCATATCCTCTGCGGCAGGCTTCCTCCAAAGCGGCCTCCGGCTCCGACACGACCAGCCGCATCTCTCCCGCCGAGCGCTGGCGGAGATGGGCAATCGTGTCCTGGTAGATCATCCGGCCTTGGCGGATGATGCCGACCGTTCCAGCCATGTGCTCGATTTCGCTCAGCAGATGGCTGGACACGAGCACGGTAATGCCGTGCTCCTGTGGCAGCGACATGATCAGGCTGCGGATCTCCTGAATGCCGGACGGGTCGAGCCCGTTCGTCGGCTCATCCAGAATGAGCAGCTCGGGGCTGCCGAGCAGCGCGGCGGCGATGCCGAGCCGCTGCTTCATCCCGAGCGAGAACCCCTTGACCGGACGCTTCTCCTCTCCGGTCAGGGAGACGATATCCAGCACCTCGGCGATGCGGCGTTTCGGCGCGCCGAGAATGCGGCGGATCGCCTCCAGGTTCTCCACCGCCGACAAATGGCCGTAGTAGGAAGGTGATTCGACAAGCGAGCCAACTCTCCGCAGAATGTCCAGTCTCTCCTTGCGGAGATCCTTGCCGAAGATTTCGACGCGCCCCTCCGTCGGCGCGATCAAACCGAGCAGCATACGGATCGTCGTCGTCTTGCCCGCGCCGTTCGGCCCGAGAAATCCGTAAATTTCTCCTCTCCCGATGCTCAGATCCAGGTGATCCACCGCCGTCCGGCCGCGATATTTTTTCACCAGTTCCGTCGTTTGTATAATCGTTTCCATGTCAATTCTTCACCTCGGTAACCAGCATACCGCCCCAAGGTTAAAGAAGACTGCCCGCGAAGTTTAAGTTTCGTTTAAATTATTCCGCTCTTTCGGAAAAATGAAGACCGAGGTGCCGTCCGGAGTGCTGTCCGCCGTCCACGCAAGCCCCATGCGGGACAGCAGCATATCGACTATGGCGAGTCCGAGACCCGCTCCTTTCACCGGAGAATCTTCGCCCATGCCCCGTCCGCGGTCGCGGATGACGACAGTGCGTGTGCCGCTGCGGTCCTCGGCGGCAATCCCGACGTAACCACCGTCCTTGGCATGGCGCATGATGTTCTGATGCAGATTGTCCAGCACACGCTTGAACCAGATCTCATCGACCTCCCAGTATAAGGGTTCGTCCTCCAGTTCAATGTCTACCTCCATGCCTTCCTTGGTCCATATCGGGTACCACGCTGCGGCGTTTTCCCGCAGCAGCCTGAGAATATCCTTGCGCTCCGGCGACAGCTTCACCCTGCCGCTTGCCAGCAGATTATAACTCAGCAGGTTGTCGATCAGAACGCCAAGGTCGGCGATGCGCTCATCCATCAGATTGAGCGATTCTCTTCCCTGCAAGGACAGCGGTTCCTTGCCGACCTCGAACAAATGACTGCGCACAACCGTAAGCGGTGTGCGCAGATCATGGGACAGATCGGCGATCAGCCGCTTGCGCAGCTCCTCTTCCTCCCACTCTCTGCGCCGGCTGTCCTTAAGCTCCGCAACCATCGTATTGAACGCCTCTTCCAGCAGACCCACCTCATCGGGCTTGCCCTTGGGAATTGCTGCCGGGAGGCCGTCCCTACCGTCAAGGGTCATCGCGGTCTGCAGCCGCAGCAGCCGCCTGCGGATTCTGGCGAAGAACAGCCAGGATACCGCCGCGAACCCGATGAACAGGACGAGCAGCACCGCAACATACCCCAAAGTCGGAAAACTGCTTATGTCTCTCCGCAGCACGGACCTCGGAACCGTCATGACCATGAAGCCTTCACCGGCATCGGAACGGTCGCCGATAAAAGCGACAATAGTCAGCGGATCACGGTTGATGCTTTCTTTCATAAAAGTGATCGACGAAGAAACCGTCCATGTCTCCGGGACGGAGGTCTCCTTGTCGGAGGCGCTCCCTCGCGCCTTCTTCTGCGCAGGGAGCGACAGCCGGGTAACCCCGCTTCCGTCCACCCAGAACATAGAAGCGTACTTGTAACTCCCGCTTAGTTCCCTTATGCGCGTGTCAATCTCCCGGGGAGACTTGCCCGCCAGCAGACGAGCCGCTTCATGCCAGCTGTTCTCCAAATTGGAAGTGCTGGAGTAGAGCGCCAGCTCGGACTTTGTTCTGTCATCCATCCGTAGCTCAATCCAGTTGCTGGAAAGGGAAACAAAGATGATATTAAGAGAAATGATAACGGGCAAGAACATTACGGCGGCCGCGATAATCAGCAGATACCGTGACATTAGTGACCTGCGGAATCCAGGAAGACGCCCTCGGGTTCTGTTCTTTTTTATCATGCCTTGACCCTGTATCCGATGCCCCGGACGGTCTCAATAATTTCCGGCGCTCCCGGGTCCTTCTCCAGCTTTTCGCGCAAATAACGGATATGTACCATCAGGGTCTTGTCCCCTTCCATATAGGGCTCACCCCAGACCGCTTCATAAATTTGCTCCTTGGTCATAATCTGGCCGAGATGGCGCAAGAGGTAAAAGAAAATCTGAAACTGCTTGCCCGTCAGCGGTATTTCCTCCCCGCTCTCCGCCTGAACAATCCGGTTCTCCTCTTCATAGACGGTCAGATGCCCAAGAGTTAGCGGCGAAGATGACACACTGCCCGCACGGCGCAGCAAAACCCCGATTCTCGCGGCCAGCTCATCCGGATGAAACGGTTTGGTTAAATAGTCGTCGGCGAACCCCAGACCCTGGAGCTTGTCGTCAATGGACGTTCTCGCTGAGAGCATCAGGATGGGAATGTCAGGAAAAACCTTCTTTAGCCGCTGGCCCACGGTGAATCCGTCCAATCCCGGCAGCATGACATCCAGAATAACCAGTTGGCATCCTTCCGCCTCTTCCACGGCCCGCTCTCCCGTCTGCAGCCAACGGACGGCATAGCCGCGGTCCTTCAGGTCTCGGGCAACGGGGCCGGCAATTTGCCGATCATCCTCGATATACAGCAAAGTGCCGCTCATGGCAGCACCCCCTCCTTATGCCTCGTACCGGCCGGACTTAATCAAACGGCTCCGGCGCGGGAAGGCGTTATTATTCTATATTAACTTATCCTGGCTGCATGCAGAAAATGGATCGGCGGAGTCGGAGCTGGCTTGCCAAACAGATAGCCCTGAGCCAAATGAATACCGAGCTCCCGGCAGAACTGAAATTCCTCCCGCCGCTCGATTCCTTCGGCCAGCACTTTACCGCCAAACTCTCCGGCCCGCTCCATAATCTCCTTAACGGCCTTCTGCTTGCTTGCATCCTGATCGCAAAAGCTGATCAGCCCCCGGTCAATCTTCACATAATCCGGCTGCAGGCTGGACATCACCTCTACCGTAGAGTAGCCCGCGCCGACATCGTCAAGCGCAACAAGAATGCCATGGCTGCGGCACTCGGCAAAAATATGGGTGAGATGCGAAATATCGCCGATTTCCTCCGTTTCCACCACCTCAAGCACAAAATCCTCCGGTCTCAGGCCCTGCTGCTGAATCGCCTCAAACGTATGGGTCAGACAGTACTCGGGATCGTAAATGGAAGAGGGCAGAAAATTGATGAACCGTTTAATTCCGTGAGGCAGCAGCCTGGCGCTGGCTTCAATGGCGGAAATGCGCGCGGCCCGGTCCAGAAAGGAATGAAATCCGCTTTCTCTTGCCACCTCAAAAAGGATATGCGGCTGAAACGGAGTACCTTGCGGCAGCGGCCGCAGCAAAAACTCAAAGCCGACAATCCGCTCGGAAGAATCGACAATCGGCTGCAAATAACTGCAAAATTCTTTATTGGCGATAATATCGATGAGTGAATGATTGCTAAAGCGGACCTGAAGCTGGGAGAGCGACATCCACCGTTCCAACTCGCTTGGAGGTTCTGTTCCGATTATGGATATGGTCAGAAGCGCCGCTTCCTTCGCGGATTCGATCAGTTTCATCACATTCAGCAGCTGTTCCCGGGTGCTGTAAGAAATCTCGCATACTTCTTCCTGATAAGATTTAATTTTAAAACCGGACGCTTGAACAGCGGATGCAAGTGAGGGAGATGCGCGCCGAATTTTTAGGATTCCCTTGTCTTCAATGGGTTCAATAGGGGAACAATGAATACAGTTCATGAACACCCTCCTTTGGGCCTACAAAAATGCAGCAACCTGAGGTCATTATAGCATGTTTTTCTGGAAAAGACGGAAATTCACCCCAAATAACCGCCACATTTCGCGTAATTTTTTTCCAAATCCCGATTTTTTAATTTCCCAGATTATTTCCCGGCAAAAGCTGCGCTTTTCTCTAATCCTTCGCACCGATGCTTCTGCCATTCACTGTTCCCTGCTGCATGGACAACGGTATTATAAATGACGGCTTCAGGATGGGCCGGGGCACTGGACAACTTCAGAGCCTTGCGTCTATAATTACAGCGTAAACAGCAAAGAATACCCGAAACTTCATAAACCTTGGGGTGCTGGAATTACGGCCGGCTGAGAGTGTATCCCGCAAGATACTGACCCTTATACCTGATCTGGATAATGCCAGCGTAGGAAAGCCTTAAGCGCGTGGTCCTGAAGGACTGCCGCCGTCATGCACTCCGCCGCGTCCCGAATGTTCAGGGGCGCTTTTTTGGCTTTTTCAGATTTGCGCAAACTCCCGTGGTCCGCCAAGCGGCTTCGTGATTTGCGGGTAAGCTTTAATGAAGACGGGAACACCTGCCGTTTCCGGCATCGGGCTTCGGGGCGGCAAGACAAAGGAGAGACGATATAATGGGAGTAAAAAAATGGTTAACACTGTCCCTGACCTGCCTGTTCATACTGACGGCGGCGGGATGCGGCGGCAATAATTCGGGAGGAAATGCCGGCGGCGCTCAGGGAACCCCTGCTTCCGCATCGCCGGGGGCTTCCGCTTCCGCCGAAAGCTCGCCCAAAGCGGCGACGCCGGTAAAGGTCGCGCTCGACTGGACGCCGAACACGAATCACACCGGACTGTATGTCGCCAAAGAGCTCGGCTACTATTCGGAGGAGGGCCTTGACGTCGATATTGTGCAGCCGGGAGCGGCGGGCGCGGATACGATGGTCACTTCGGGAGAAGCCGCCTTTGGCGTCGGTGCACAGGACTCTCTGACGATGGCGCGCATTCAGGGTGTTCCGCTCGTATCCATCGCGGCGATTATCCAGCATAACACGTCCGGCTTCGCGGCTCCGGTTGACCGGGGCATCAAGTCGCCGAAGGATTTTGAAGGCAAAACATACGGCGGCTGGGGATCACCGGTCGAAGAAGCTTCCATGAAGGCCATTATGGACCCGGTCGGCGGCGACGTGAAGAAGGTCAAGCAGGTGACGATCGGGGAAGCCGATTATTTTACGGCCGTTAAGCGTGACATTGACTTTGCCTGGATTTTCTACGCCTGGACCGGTATTGAAGCGAAGCTGCGCGGCGAGCCACTGGATATGCTCTATTTGAAGGATTACGCGCCGCAGCTCGATTACTATACGCCGGTGCTGACGACGAGCGAGAAGGAAATCGCCGAGAATCCAGAGGTGGTCAAAGCCTTTTTGAAGGCGACGTCCAAGGGTTATCAATATGCGATCGACCATCCGAAAGAGGCTGCGGATATTCTGATCAAGGCGGTTCCCGATCTTGACGCGAAGCTCGTTCAGGCCAGCCAGGAATGGCTCAGCCCGAAATACAAGGACGACGCCGCACGGTGGGGCGAGCAGAAGACCGAAGTATGGAAAAATTACGCCGACTGGATGTACGGACTGAAGCTGCTGGACAAGCCGCTTGCGGCCGATAAGGCGTTCACGAATGAGTTTTTGCCGGACGGGCAGTAAGTTTAATAGAATTAAAATCTTGATTCACGGGGTTCACAATTAATGACATGAAAGGATGATAGGGAATGGCAAGTACGCTGCTGAGCATTCAGGTGATTCCGAAAACGCCGGGAGGCGAAGATGTAATTCCTTATGTGGACAAGGCGATTGAGGTCATTCAGCGCTCCGGCGTGAAGCATCAGGTCAATGCGCTGGAGACGACGATGGAGGGCGAACTCGCCGACCTGCTCGAAATTGTCCGGGAGATGCAGGAGGCGCTGATCGAAGCGGGCTGCCCGAGCGTCATCTCGCAAGTCAAGATCGCCCATAACCCGGGCGGAATCAGCATGGACAAGCTGACGGAGAAATACCGCCCGTGAGTTCCAGGTGGAGACAAATCTGGCCGCCCCTTGTGGCGGTCATCTTGTTTTTGGCGCTGTGGCAGGTGTCGGTCTCCTGGTTCCATGTGGAAAAATGGATGCTGCCCGCTCCCACGGACATTTGGCGGGAAGGCATTGCCAGCGCCTCATCCCTTAAAGGGCATACGCTGGCGACGCTGCGGCTGACGATGATCGGCTTTCCGCTCGGCGTGGCTGCGGGCCTGATCTGCGCCGTACTTCTGCATATTGTGCCCTGGACGGCGCGCGCGCTCTACCCGCTGCTGATCTTAAGCCAGAACGTGCCGGTTATCGCGCTGGGTCCGCTGCTGGTGATCTGGTTCGGCTTCGGCCAGCTGCCGAAGATTATTCTCATTGTTCTCGTGTGCTTCTTCCCCGTGGCCGTCGCGGGCATGGGCGGGCTGGCCCAGACCGACCGCATGATGCTTCAATTCATGAAGATGGCGGGCGCCACGAGGCGGCAAATCTTCACCAAGCTGGAGCTGCCCCATGCGCTGCCCTCCCTGTTCTCCGGCATTAAAATATCCGCCGCCTACGCTGTAACGGGCGCCGTGGTGGCGGAGCTGATCGGCGGAAACAACGGGCTTGGCTACTATATGCAGATACAGAAATCGGCGTACCGTACAGACCGGATGTTCGTCGCCATTATTCTAAGCGTGCTGCTGAGCCTCTTGCTATTCGCCGCCGTTGTCCTGCTGGAGAAATGGCTGGTCCGCTGGAAGCCGCGGCGGGACGCATAGAAACGGTCGCACAGAACGTGTATAGACAAGCTGTATGAAAAAGAGTTATAGAAGGAGGCTGCTGAAGTTGACGCGTAAGATCTTTTCGTCTTCAGAGGGAGACTTGGAGGAAGGGCCGTCCCCTGGAGGCGGACACCCCCCTGTTTCCGGCGCGCCATCACCGGAGCCGGACCGCGATGCACCCGCACTGGAGGTCTCCGGCATCTTCAAATCATTCTCCCGGCGCGGGCTGAGCATTCCGGTGCTGGAGCAGGTGTCGCTGACGGTGAAGCGGCAGGAGTTCGTATCCATCATTGGCCCGTCGGGCTGCGGCAAGAGCACGCTCTTCCACATCATCGGCGGACTGGTTAAGCCGGATGCGGGCGCCGTGCGCATGAACGGCGCTCCGGTTACCGGGCAGCGGGGCAGCGTGAGCTACATGCCGCAGCAGCCGGCACTGTTTCCTTGGCGCAGCATCGAGGATAACGTGATTCTTGCCCGCGAGCTGAAGGGCGCGGCGCGAAGCGAAGCTCGCGAGGAAGCGCGGCGCTGGCTCGCGAAGGCCGGACTTGGCGGATTCGAGAAGGCGTATCCGCATATGCTGTCCGGCGGCATGCAGCAGCGCGCCGCCTTCCTGCGCGCGCTGCTCGCTCCCCAGGAGCTGATGCTCCTGGACGAGCCGTTCAGCGCGCTCGACGCCCTTACCCGCAGCGAGATGCAGCGCTGGCTGCTGGAGCTGTGGGAGGAGAACCGCCGCTCCGTGCTGTTCATCACGCACAGCATTGAAGAAGCGCTGCTGCTCTCCAGCCGCATCTATGTGTTCTCGGGGCGGCCGGGCACGCTGCTGCATACGGTCGAAGTGCCTTTCCCCCGGCCGCGCCGGGAGGAAATGACGGAGCATCCCGAGTTCTTACGGCTGAAACGGCAGCTGTCCGGGTGGATGCGGGAAGAACAGGCCAAGGGCGGTAATCCGGGTTGACGCCCAATAATACTCAAGTGTAAGAAGACTCAATTCTAAAATACAAAAAACTCCCCCGCAAAGAATCTTGCTGTTCTAAAAACCATTATCTCTTTGCGGATGATTTTACCCAACCTGTGTCTCAACCAACTCCTGCTTCACTTGTGCTCTTCATTACCCCTAGAGCTTTCTCCGAACTCTCGAAATATGACCATCATCTTTTTCTGATTTCGTTGTAATCTACCAGAATGGCACCGTACTTTCTGGTATGCGAAAGCTGCTACTTTTCAATTTAAATGATTTAATTTTCCGCTTAACGTAAAGCTATTGCTGCAAAAAATTGTCTTGTAATATATTCATATATTACTAGAATAAAGAATAACGAGCTCTAAGCATACGTTAAAAGTAGGTGCCAAAATTGCAAATTGTAAATGCGGTAAGACCGATAAAACCAGTTACTAATGGGGTAACTAAGCCGTTCATCATTCTTTGTGATGATGGAAATACATATTACACAAAGTTCCAACAAAATCCTGAGGGTCCAAGGGTTTTGGCCAATGAGTATGTTTGCGCCAAAATTGCTCATCAGCTTAAACTTCCTCTGGCCTCTCCTACTTTAATAAATGTTGATAAAGACTTTCTAAATCTTTATGAGCAAATAATTGCAGATCATATTGAGTGCGAAAGGGAAATTCATCCAGGGGTTCATTTTGGAACGAAACGGATTAACAAAACCTTTCCAATAGCTAACGCTAAAATGCTTGAACGCGCCTTGAACGTGACCATAGTTCCTGAAATCATACTATTTGACCAACTTATCCGTAATAATGACAGAGACTGCAACGGCGGGAATCTCCTGTTCGATCAATCGCAAATGAAAATAGTTGTTATTGATCATTCTCATGTTTTTGAAATAGGAGCGCTTTGGGATGCACAACAACTTGACATTAGAATCGGCGCTGACTTTCAACCATTTACTCAAAACGGATACATATTCAGAAAATTAGTACCGCATGTCAGAGGGTATAACCCGTTTGATAACATAATCGGGAAAATGTCGGGAATGACAGATCGTGATTTGTGGCATATTATTAAAACTATACCAGAAGAATGGTTAATAACTGATGCTGACAAAATCGCGCTACATGCATATTTGTGTGACCGTCTGCATAGAATAAAAGATGCTTTACCAATTCTTAAACCGATCTTGCCACAATGGAAAGGAGGGGGTTAACGTGGAGAAAATTTGTAAATTTGCAGTCCTTCGCTATGTTCCGGACGAGAACAGGGAAGAATTCATAAATATTGGGGTAGTTATGCATTCTCCAGGGGACAAATACATTGACTGTTTAATTACAAGCAATCTTTCCAGAGTTTCTACTTTTGACGACGAAATTGATATACCTTTTCTAAAAATAATTTTAAGCGGTGTTAAGGAGGATTTCTCAAAAAACTCTACAGTAACCGGCCCCTCCTATGAAGATATCGCCAACTTAAATTATTTGGAAAAAGCTACTTCAATCTATGTAAATCAACTTCAGTTTTCCAAAATACAATTATTCAGATCAGCAGACTTTGAAACCGACCTGAATAATCTCTTTAAAACTTATGTGCATTTTGAAGTTCAGAAAAAATCAAGGCTCACGGAACAAGAAGTGAAGTCAATTATGAATAAAGTTATTAAGAACAAACCCACTAACGCGATCCTAGAGAAAAACTTAAAAGTAGATTTGGGAGATGAACTGATTGAATTGGATTACGCCTATGTTACAAGAAAAGAACGAGTAAAAATAGTTAAAACCTTTTCTTTTGACTACACTCAAAGAGGAAGTAAACAAGCTTCTCAAGTAGCGAAAGAATGGGCATACAATTTTAGTAAGATAAAAGAAGCATCTAAATTAGAGAAACAATTCGATACGCATAATATAGATCTTACAACTTTAATTTACGTTAAAGATTTAACTAAAAACATAAAAATTGCCCTGGACATATTAAACGAGGAAACAATAACTTTTCAAGCCAGATCGCTAACGCAAATTGAAGACTTTGCGGATCGAATGGTCAAAGAAATGAAAGTAATAGATACAAAAATAAATATGTAATAAAAGTCAAAGACTGCCTCAAATCAAAAATGATAAGGGCAGTCTTTTTGAATTCAATATACTTTATATAAAAGGATGATTATTTTCTATAACTTTACCCGCTGCAGCCGCAGCGCATTCAGCACGACCGAAACCGAACTGAACGCCATCGCCGCGCCCGCCAGCCAGGGCGCGAGGAATCCCAGCGCGGCTACCGGAATGCCGATCGTATTGTAGCCGAGCGCCCAGAACAGATTCTGCTTGATGTTGCCCATCGTCTTGCGGCTCATCTTGATGGCGTCGGCGATGGCCTTGAGATCGCCGCGCATCAGCGTAATATCCGCCGCTTCCATCGCCACGTCGGTCCCGGTGCCGACCGCCATGCCGATATCGGCGGTCGCCAGCGCCGGCGCATCGTTGATGCCGTCGCCGACCATCGCCACCTTCACGCCGTCCGCCTGAAGCTTCCGCACCACCTCGGCTTTGCCTTCGGGCAGCACTTCGGCCATCACCCGGTCAATACCGGCCTCGGCCGCGATGGCCCGTGCCGTCCGCTCATTGTCGCCGGTGATCATCACGACATCGATCCCCATGCCCCGCAGAGCCGCCACGGCTTCGCGCGAGGTCGGCTTAATCGTATCCGCGACGGCTACGACTCCTGCGCACTCGCCGTCCACCGCAACCAGCATCGCCGTCTTGCCCTGCTGCTCCAGATCATTCATGGCGTCAAGCCAGCGGGCGGCGTCGACGCCGTTCTCCTCCATCATCCGGCGCGTGCCGACGATGATCTCCCTGCCCTGGATGGCCGCCTTGATACCCCGTCCGGGTACATTGACGAAGCTTCCGGCGTCGCCTAACGCGAGCCCCTTCTCCGCCGCGCCTGCGGCTACCGCCTCGGCCAGCGGATGCTCCGACAGCTTCTCGGCGGCGGCGGCAAGCGACAGCAGAGCGTCTTCCGGAGCCAGTTCCGGCGTACCCTTAAAGTCCGGCGATACCAGCACGTCTGTAAGCACCGGCTTGCCGCTCGTCACAGTGCCCGTCTTGTCGAGCACGACGAGCTGAATGCCCTGCGCGGCTTCCAGATGCTCGCCGCCCTTGAACAGGATGCCAAGCTCCGCAGCCCTTCCGGAGCCGGCCATAATCGAGGTCGGCGTAGCCAAGCCCAGCGCGCAGGGACAGGCGATAACGAGCACGGCAATCCCTTTCTCCAAGGCTTCGGCGAACTGTCCCGGAGCCGCCCACAGATACCAGATCAGGAATGTCAGCACGGCGATGGCCACCACAATCGGCACGAAGATGCCGGAAATGACATCCGCCACCCGCTGAATCGGCGCCTTGGAACCCTGCGCTTCCTCGACCACGCGGATAATCTGGGCAAGCGCCGTATCACGTCCAACCTTGCGGGCTTTGATCTTCAGCATACCGTTCTTGTTCAACGTCGCTCCGATTACAGGGTCGCCCGGCTTCTTCTCCACCGGAATACTCTCGCCCGTAAGCATGGATTCATCTACGGATGACAAGCCTTCAGTCACTTCGCCGTCGACGGGAATCTTGGTGCCCGGCTTCACGAGTACGATATCCCCGATAACGACTTCCTCAACGGGAACGCTAATCTCCGTTCCTTCACGGATCACAAGCGCCGTCTTGGCCTGCAGGCCCATCAGGCTGCGGATGGCGTTAGAGGAGCGGCCCTTCGCCAGCGCCTCGAACCATTTGCCGACCAGAATGAGCGTGATCAGCACAGCTCCGGTCTCATAGTACATTTCAACCGTATGATTCATGCCATTCATACGCAGGGAATCGAGCGTTAGGTACAAGCTGTAAAAATAAGCGGCCGACGTGCCCAGCGCCACCAGAACATCCATATTGGCGCTTCCGTTGCGGAGCGCCTTGTAGGCGCCGACATAGAACTGCCAGCCGATTATGAACTGCACCGGGGTAGCCAGAGCAAGCTGGAACCACGGATTCATGAACATCTCCGGCACGGGAATCCAGGAAGTGAACGAGAAATGCCCGACCATCGCCCACAGAAGCGGCAGAGACAATAGCGCCGAAATCATCCATTTGGTCCGCTTGCGGCTGATTTCAAGCTCCCGCCGGTCAGCGGTTTCCTTCCGGTCTTCCTTGAGCGAGGCTTTATAACCGATCGAGTCGACCTTGGCAATGATGTCCTGGAGAGTAATCATCCCCGGGGTATATTCCACATGCGCCGTTTCAAGCGCAAGGTTAACATTGACTCCGGCAATGCCCGGCATCTTGCCGAGCACCTTCTCAATCCGGGCCGAGCAGGCGGCGCAGGTCATACCGGAAATATCGAAGTCCGCCGCTTCCTTCACCGTGTCGTAGCCGAGCGAGCGGATCTTCTCCTCAATCTTAGGCATGCTGACAACCTTCGGATCGAAGCCCACGGACGCCTGCTCCAGCGCTAGATTGACATTCGCCCGGGAGACGCCTTCCATGCGGGCAATCCCTTTCTCGATCCGCGCCGCGCAGGCGGAGCAGGTCATGCCCGTAATCTGCAAGGTCGCCTGTTCCTCTACGGGTGCCACTGCTGTTTCCTCCATAAGATCACATCCTTTTAGATACCCACAGGGGGTATGCGAATTATAAAAAAGAGAAGGCGCGGAGCGTTGTAACAGGACTTCTTGTCCCTAATACTCCATGCCTTGGTTTACTGCCTCATTCAGCTTATTGAACTACGTCATAGCCCTGCTCTTCAATCGCTTCCTTGATGGCTCCGACGCTGAGCTTGTTGTCGTCATAATCGACCGCTACCGTCTTGGATGCCAGATCCACGATTGCGGATGCTCCCAGATTGCTTACCGCTTTCTCTACCGAGCTTACGCAATGTCCGCAGGACATTCCCTCTACATTCAATACAACGTTCGCCATTATTAATCCTCTCCTTATTTCATTAATCTGCCGATTGTAACCAGCAGTTCGTCGACAACCTCATGTTCTCCGGCTTCAATTCTGTCAATGATACAGCTCTTCATATGGCCCTCAAGCAGCAGCTTCCCGACGCTTCCAAGCGCCGACTGAACCGCCGCAAGCTGGGTCAGGACATCATCGCAGTAGGTGTCGCGCTCAATCATGCCTTTAATCCCCCGGATCTGCCCTTCTATGCGGTTAAGCCGGGTATTCAGCCCGTTCTTGAATTCCTGGGTATGATGGCTTTTGCGCTCTTCGGAAGAATGGCAATCGCTGCCGCAGCAGTCATGCGGAACAACACCTTCATCATGCTTTTCATGTGCCGCCATGCATCAACCTCCTCAACATCACTATAATATACCCCACTGGGGTATGTCAACCAACAAAAATCTATTAGCGAACTTTTTAGTTTTTTCGACACATATTCTCGAAGAAATTTGAGGAATATTGTCATGGTCAGAAGGATTTCCATAATTAGGGTCGAATATTCCTGATATAAATAGCATCCCTTTTTTAATTCATAGGTATAGGAGCATTCAACCATGGTATACGACGGTATTGTGCTCGGCTTGGTTGTCGGCCTGCTCCGGGGCGGATTTCGTTACGGCTTGAGGCAGTTCGGCAGCCTGCGCATCAGAGGCGGGTTATGGTTTCCCCTGCTTTTACTGCTGCAGTTTGCCGTATTTGAACTGAATGACCGGTCGTCTGCCTTTGCGGCGTACAGCGGTATCGTTTTTGCCGGTGTGTACGCGGCAGGGCTTTACATCCTGTGGTTGAACCGGAACACTCCGGGCTTCTTGTTCATTTTTGCCGGAGTCTTTCTGAACTTTCTCGTCATGTCCGTCAATGGCGGCAAGATGCCAGTCTCTCTGGAGGCGGCGAAGGTTCTGGACCCTTATTACGTACATCTTCTGCAGTCGGGAGCCGTTGTTACGAAGCATTTTCTGATGGACTCCGCGACCAGGCTGTCGTTCCTTGGGGATATTATTCCGCTGTCCAAGCCTTATCCGCGCACTCAGGTCATCAGCATCGGCGATATTGTGATGAATGTAGGGATTTTCCTCTATCTTCAGCACATCCTTGTTCCAGACAGAAGACAGATTCAGACACAGGAGATGGAAGCCAAGCAGTCTTGACGATCCATTGCCGAAAGGGGGGAACAATTGTGAAAAAAAAATGGGACGGCATGCTGTATTCGCGCATTATCATCAATACGGTTATCGTTGCTTCCGTAGTTATGGCTTTGACCTCCGGATTCAGACTCATCGGCGGCGGCCGTTAATTGAATGAAACAGAGGGCAGGCTGACGTTCAGCCTGCTTTTTAGCATACCAAGAAGCTCCAACCCCAAAGCCTAAGCAGCCTTTTTTCTAATACTAAGCTTCACGCTTATCCTTTCTTGTATTTCTCCTTGTATTCGCGTATTTTGCCAGTCGGCATCTATGAAATTCCTTGTAATTCCCTTAAAATAAATGGGACAATCACGATACTTGCGAGAGGAGGGTGACTTTTGCCAAAGTGGAAAACGGCCGTGGCCAAGCTGAACCTGGGTCACCTTTACGCATTTGCGATTTGTCTGACGGGACTCGGTCTGTTCACGATATATAATCAGGGCGCTTTAATTCACTATACAACTTCAACTTGGGTGTGGGTGTATGCGCTATCCGGAGCGGCTGCCGTATTAACGATCTTTACATTCCAGCTTCCTCCGCAGGGCAACGGGTTATCCCTCGACTCTTCCGTTTATCTGGCCTGTATTTTCGTATTTGGCCCCTCATTCAGCTTAACCGTGCTTCTGGTCTCGTCCGCGGTTATTTTTCTGATTGAACGCAAGACTGTCTGGTGGAAGCACCTGATCAACTTTGCCATATACTCGATCATTATCGCCTCGGCTTCCTTCTCCTTTACTGCCCTGGGAGGGGTACGGGGACCGCTAATGGACGACCATCTCCTGGCGTATGCCGGAGGCATGGCCATATACTTTGTGCTGAATACGATGCTGATCGTCTTTTACTACTATGTCTTCTATAATGAGAACCTGTACGAAACGCTAAAAGGAATGCTGAAGGATACGATTATTGCCTACCTCAGCACCCTGGTGCTGGCGCTTGTGCTGGTCATCCTTTTATACCATAATCACATTTTCGGGCTGGCTCTGTTTCTCTGCCTCAGCGTTCTGCTGTCTTATGCGTTCAAGCAGATGTTCGCGATGTACCGGGACATTGAGGAACGTGCCAACCGGGACCCGCGGACAGGTCTGTTCAACCACAGCTATTTCGAGCTGACGCTGGAAGTGGAAATGCGCAAATCCCGGAGCACGGGCTCCTCCTTGTCGCTGGCCATGATCGATATCGACGATTTCAAGAAATATAATGACCACTTCGGCCATCTTAAGGGTGACGGGCTGATCGTTTTTTTGGCGGAATTGCTGAAAAAGGAATGCGGCGGCGCGGAAATGGTCGTCTCCCGCTACGGCGGGGAAGAATTCACGATCCTGATGCCCTCACATGACACCGAACAGGCTAAAAGCTTTCTCGACCGCCTGCGCAAAACGCTGAACAACTCTTATTTTGAAGGGGCTGAAATTTTCCCTCAAGGCTGCTTGTCCTTTTCTTCTGGAATTGCGGGCTATCGCAGCGACATTCACGACAAATCGGAGCTTGTCGATCAGGCCGACCAGGCATTGTACTACGCCAAGAAGCAGGGCAAGAATATGGTCCATGTCTACGGCCACCAATCGCCGCAAGAGCGGGATATCGATTTCAGCCAGGACGTACGGGATATCGAGCAGCAGCTCAACCTGTTCATGTACAAGGACCTGGAAACGTTTAAACATTCCAAACGGGTATTCCGGTACGCTATGGACGTCAGCGAGCTGCTCATGCTGGACAGCCTGTCGAAGCGCCAGTTCACGCTGGGTTCGCTAATCCATGACATCGGCAAGCTCGAAATTCCCTGGGGCATACTGAACAAGAAGGAGAAGCTCACGCCCGAGGAGTGGGAAATGGTAAAATGGCATGTAACCTGGGGGAAGCAAATGGCGCTGATGGGCGACAAGTTCAAGGATTTGGCCCCTTACATCGAGCTGCACCACGAAAGGTACGACGGCAAAGGCTACCCGCACGGCTTCAAGGGCGAGGAGATTCCGAGGCTGTGCCGGATGCTGACCATTATCGATTCCTTTGATGCCATGACGACGGAACGTCCTTATCAGCAGACCAAATCCGTGGAAGAGGCGATTGTCGAGCTCAGAGCGTGTTCGGGCAGCCAATTCGATCCGGTGCTTACGGAGTTCTTCATCAGTTATATCGAATCCAGACAGCTGCGCACCAAGGAAGCGGCGGTATAGACCTGTTGTTTTCCGCAGGGACGCTCTGGGAACCATTGTCTCCGACCTCGGAGGGATGGACAAGCTCGTATGGGTAACCTCGGCGTATATGGTTATGGTGATGGCCGGTACTCCCGTCTTCGGCAAGCTGTCCGATATGTACGGACGCAAACGCTTCTTCATGCTCGGACTGCTGCTGTTCCTGATCGGCTCGGCCCTCTGCGGCACCGCGGGCAGCATTACCCAGCTCAGCATCTACCGGGCAATCCAGGGTGTGGGCGGCGGCGCGCTGATGCCGATCGCGTTCACGATTATATTCGATATCTTTCCACCGGAGAAGCGCGGCAAGATGACAGGACTGTTCGGCGCGGTCTTCGGCATCTCAAGCGTGCTCGGTCCGCTGCTCGGCGCTTATATCACCGATTATGTCGGCTGGCGCTGGATATTCTACATCAATCTCCCTCTCGGGGTGATCGCCTTCATCATGATCGCTCTGGCCTACAAAGAATCGGTGACTCACTCCAAGCAGCGGATCGACTGGGGCGGCGCCTTTACGCTGGTCGGCGCGATTATCTGCCTCATGTTCGCTCTGGAGCTGGGCGGACAGGAATATGCCTGGGGCTCCTCAGCCATTCTAGGCTTGTTCGCGGGCTTCGCGGTGCTTCTGATCGCCTTTCTGTTCATTGAACGGCGCGTGGCTGAACCCGTGATCACCTTCAGCATGTTCCGGAACAGGCTGTTCGCGACAAGCGCTCTGGCCGCTCTCTTCTACGGCTCAGCTTTCATTGTGGCAACCGTCTACATCCCGATCTTCGTGCAGGGCGTATTCGGCGGCTCCGCTACGAATTCCGGCCTGATTCTGATGCCGATGATGATCGGTTCGGTCGCCGGCGCCCAGCTTGGCGGACAGCTGACAGCCCGGGCCAGCTTCCGGAACATCATGCTGCTGTCCACTGTCTTCTTCGTCGCAGGCGTTGCTCTGCTTGGGACCCTGTCGCCGGATACTACCCGCCTGCAGGTCAACGCCTTTATGGCTGTAACCGGATTTGGCGTCGGATTCTCCTTCTCGGTGCTCAACATGTCCTCTGTCCATCATTTTGATGTCCGCCAGCGCGGTTCGGCCACGTCGACATGCACCTTTATGCGTTCGCTTGGCATGACGCTCGGGATCACCATCTTCGGCATCATCCAGCGCAATTTGTTCACGGACCAACTAAGCGCCGCGTTCGGCGGCAGCGCCCAGTCCTCCGCCTTCGGCGATCCGCGAGCCGCGCTGACCCCGGAAGCAAGAGCTCAGATTCCGGCTCCCGTGCTTGAGAAAATCTCAGCCGCGCTGTCTTCCTCCATTGCGCATACGTTCCTGTGGGCGCTTATTCCGGCGGTGCTAGGGCTCGCGGCCGTGCTGCTCATGCCGAAGGACCGCCTCTTCACCCGCAGTAATGCTCCGCAGCCGGCGACAAGCAAGGATTAGAGCTGCCATGTCAATGAAGCTGGCTATTCTCGGACTGCTGCTGGAACGGGACATGCATCCCTATGAAATGATGCTGGTGATGAAAGACCGCGCGATCGATCAGATTACGAAGCTGCAAATGGGCTCCCTGTACTACGCCGTCGACCAGTTGGCCAAGAACGGACAGATTACGCAGGTTGAGATTATCCGCAGCAGCGACCGGCCGGACAAAACCATATACCGAATTACAGATTCGGGAAAGGCCCTGTTCGAGCAGCTCCTGCTGCAGCTGTTCAAGCAGAACGACACCCTCTATCATCCGATGTACCTCGCGCTCGCCTTCTCCCGGCATGTTGATCCGGACAAGATTGCGAAACTGCTGGAGGAGCGCATCCGAGAGACCGAGCATCAGGTCAATCTCGCTTATCAGGTCTATGAAGAGCATGTTTCCACCGTTCCCCGCGCCGCGTTGCATCTCATGTACGGCAAATATGAGCACAGCCTGACGGAACTGAAATGGCTGAAGCGCCTGTACGCTGACGTACGGGCGCACAAGCTCGGCGATATCGGGAAGCCCTTGGATCTGAAGGAGTAACCCCCTTGTATGCCGCCTGGCACCGCTTCTTAAGCGATTAAAAGTATCATACCGGCTTCCAAAGTTGTACAATATCTCTGAAATCATCTACCACTATGACGGAGGGATTGAATTGAAAACGTTACCGCTTAACAAGCGCGGAATTCCCGCAAGCCGGCTTGTCCTGGGCTGTATGGGCCTTGGCGGAGGCTGGGACCGCGAGGCGATTACTAAAGAGCAAATCAAGGAAGGACATGAGGCTGTCGAAGCGGCGCTCTCCATCGGCATCAATATGTTCGATCACGCTGATATTTATACCCGCGGCAAAGCGGAGCAAGTATTCGGCACCGTCCTTAAAGAACGGCCGGAGCTGCGTGAACGGATCATTCTTCAATCGAAGTGCGGCATTAAGCTGGCCGAACCCGGCGAAAGCTCCAACGTGTTCGATTTCTCCAAGAGCCATATCCTAAGCAGTGTGGACGGCATCCTGTCTCGTCTGGGAGTAGAATACCTGGATATTCTGCTGCTTCACCGGCCCGATCCGCTGATGGACCCTGAAGAGGTGGGCGAAGCGCTTCACCTGCTTAAGCAATCCGGCAAGGTGCGGCATTTCGGCGTCTCCAATATGAGCCAGGGGCAAATCAAGCTGCTTCAGGCATACAGCGAAGAGCCGTTTATCGTCAATCAGTTGGAGATGAGCCTTGAGAAGATCTACTGGCTCGATTCGGTCGTAAGCGTCAATCAGCAAGCCTGGAGAGAGCAAGGCATGCCCGAAGGAACGATCGAGCACTGCAGGCTGGAGAATATCCAGCTTCAGGCGTGGGGGCCGCTGGCCCAGGGCAAATACAGCGGACGCCCGCTGGACGGAGAATCCGAAACGGTCCGCAGCACCGCGCGCCTTGTCCGTACGCTGGCCGATGAGAAAGGGACGACCCCGGAAGCGATAGTCCTCTCCTGGCTGATGACGCATCCGGCCGCGATTCAGCCCGTTATCGGAACGGTAAGTCCGAAGCGCATCGCAGCCTGCGAAGGCGCGGACAAGCTTACGCTTACCCGTAAGGAATGGTATGACCTGTACGTCAGCTCCCGGGGCGTGCGGTTACCTTGACGATTCATCGGCGCGCCGCCGCAGAAATCGAAGGGATAGAATAGCGTCCAGCCGGATTATAGCTTTCGGATTCGTTAGAAATTCTGGAAAATGCCTGCTTTGCCTTGTATGCAGACCTTTGCTATACTAGTACCAAAAAAACAAGGAGGGGGGCGTAACTCATCGTGCCAGATAATATAGGACAACACATTCAGCATCTTCGTCTGGAGAAGGGCTTGTCTTTATCCGAGCTGGCCAGCAAGGCTGATGTGGCCAAATCATACTTGAGCAATGTTGAACGCAACATTCAATCCAACCCCTCTATCCAATTCATTGAAAAAATTGCCGAGGCTCTGGACGTTCCCGTTCACGTTCTTCTCTATGGAGAGAACTCCGATACGCAGGAGGAAATGCTGGATTCCGAATGGTTCAAGCTAGTGCAGGAGGCTATGGCTTCAGGCGTCAGCAAGCGCGAGTTTAAGGAGTTTCTGGATTACCAGAAATGGCGTCTTGAACAGAAGGACCAGTAATCCAGTAAAGCCCACAAACATAAAGAGGACATGACGCCGCGCCGCCATGTCCTCTTTCAAATATCAATTGATAATGCCCTTTCAGACCCCTCTTGCTACATTGCCTTAAGTGTCCTGTCATTGAAGAACCGACGAATCTCATCCACTTGAAGCCCTTGCTTCTTGGCTTTCAGAAGCAAATACACCCATTCCATATCAAGCTCTAACGTCTGCAGCTCTCCGATGTTCCCCTGGTTGGACTTGTCCAAAAAATCTCCTCCTAAGATTTTTGTCCCCAGGCAGTCCGGCCGTCGTAGTATATAAAAATAACCTTAGACCCGTGACTTTGTGCCCCTGCCTTTCAGCAGGTTTACCTTTTACTGGACCCTTGCATTCAAGGATCTGATATTGATTCTCATCACAATGAGTCTTGCAAGAATATTATACAAGAAGTTCGTCCTAAAGTGTGTCGAATTTTGGAAATAAGTAAGTATGCGCGGAGAAAAAATAGAGTTGATCAAACGGCACCCGGCAGTAGAAATAATTTGAACATATGTATGATCTTAGTAGTATGAATGAACTATATACGACAAATACCCATTTTTCAAGTCTGTTAACCAAAATTTTTTGGAAATAGCGAATCATTTGTTTGGTTATTTGGTCCTGTACATAATTATGCCTTTTTTCGAACGGATTGGACGAAAGCTTGAATTGATTACAAATGTTGAAAGGAGCACAATAGGATGAGGCATTAGCTTTATAATGGTTTGTCTTTGTTATAGAATGTAAACGTAACCACCGCAGCTCCAACAGAGGGCCTCCTTAATCAGCGCCACCTTTGGAGCTTAACCGTTAGGAGGATGTTTCATGTCAGCCAAAGAGTCCTACAACGAATCCGTCTGGAGCAAGTATTACGGTCCCAATCTGGGCTACATTCAGGAAAAGTACGAACATTTCGCCGAAGATCCTTTTTCAGTGGAAGCCCACTACCGCGAACTATTCACCATCTACGGTTCTCCTCCGCTGACATCCGAGGCTGCAAGGACTCCCGGACCGGCCTTGCCCGCCGATACCGATTGGCTTCGCAAAGCGGTTAGAGCTTCCAAGCTGATCGCAAGCATCCGCATTTTTGGCCATCTGGCAGCCGACATCGACCCGCTGGGACAGGGTCATACCTCCATGGCCAAATGGCTGGACCCCGAGACTTATGAGCTTACGCGCGAAGATTTGCTTGCCCTGCCGGCTTCGCTCATCTGGGAGAACGCTCCGCAGGATGTGCTGACCGGCTGGGACGCTTATCACCGGATGCGCCAAACCTATACCAAGACGATTGCCTACGAATTCAGCCATGTCCACGACGAACAGGAGCTTCGCTGGCTGAACAGTCAGGCCGAATCGGCCACCTCGCCCGCTCCGCTCACGCCGGCGGAACGCAAAGGGCTGCTGGGCCGGCTCATCCAGGTGGAGCAGTTCGAGACATTCCTGCATAAGACATTTGTCGGCCAGAAGCGGTTCAGTCTGGAAGGCAATGATGCGCTTGTTCCTATGCTGGACGAAATTGTCCGGGCGGCCGCGCATGACGGCGCGGAGCATATCCTGATGGGCATGGCCCACCGGGGCCGTTTGAATGTGCTCGCGCATATTTTGGGCAAACCGTACGATATTATTTTTTCCGAATTCCACCATTCTCCGAACAAGGAGCTGTTCCCGTCCGAAGGGTCCATGGGCATCAACTACGGCTGGACCGGAGATGTAAAATACCATTTGGGCGCCGACCGTGCGTTCCATGAAGGCGAGACAGTGCGCGCCCGTCTGACGCTTGCCAACAACCCGAGCCATCTTGAATTCGTCAACCCTGTAGTGGAGGGCTTTGCACGCGCGGCCCAGGAAGTCCGAAGCGCTCCGGGGCTGCCTGTGCTTGATACGAACAAAGCCATGGCCGTACTGATGCACGGAGACGCCGCTTTCCCGGGCGAAGGCATCGTGGCGGAGACGCTGAATATCGGCCAGCTTCAGGGGTACCAGAATGGCGGAACGATCCACATCATCGTCAATAACCGGATTGGCTTCACGACGGAGAGCGAGGATTCCCGTTCCACGCACTATGCGAGCGATCTTGCCAAAGGGTATGAAATTCCGATTGTCCATGTCAATGCCGACGATCCGGAGGCCTGCATTGCTGCCGTCCGCCTGGCCAGCGCTTACCGCAACCTGTTTAAAAAGGATTTCCTGATCGATCTTATCGGTTACCGCAGACACGGACACAATGAAATGGATGATCCCGAAATGACCCAGCCGATTGTCTACGGCAAGGTAAAAAATCATCCTACCGTCTTCCGGATATATGCCGAAAGGCTGGAGCGCGAGAAGGTGATTACCAAGGATGAACTGGCGAAGATGAGCGCCGAAGCGGACAATGTGCTTCAGCAGGCCTACGAGCGGATGAAAGAGGGCAAGCAAAAAAGCGGCGAAACGAAGACGGCCGTCGCCTTGCAGACGGATGAAGAAAGCTCTGCGCCTACGGCCGTGCCGCTCGGCAGGCTGCAGAGCATTAACCGCCAGCTGCTGTCCTTCCCCGAAGGCTTCAAGGTGTATCCGAAGCTGCAGCGGATTCTGCAGCGGCGCAAGGATCTGCTGAATGACGGGGAAAAGGTGGATTGGGCGCTGGCCGAAACACTGGCTTTCGCGACCATTCTACAGGACGGAACGCCCATCCGTCTGAGCGGCCAGGACGCGCAGCGCGGCACTTTCTCCCAGCGGCATCTCGTGCTTCACGACAGTGAATCGGGAGAGCTCTACTACCCGCTTCACCAGCTTGAGGATGCCAAGGCTTCCTTCGGCGTCTACAACAGCCCGCTATCGGAGGCCTCGGTGATCGGCTACGAGTACGGCTACAATGTATTTGCGCCGGAGACATTCGTGCTGTGGGAAGCGCAGTACGGCGATTTCGCCAATGCCGCGCAGGTGATTATCGACCAGTTCATTTCTGCCGGACGCGCCAAATGGACGCAGCGCAGCAACCTGGCCATCCTGCTGCCCCATGGCTACGAAGGCCAAGGGCCGGAACACTCCAGCGGCCGATTGGAACGGTATTTGCAGCTATCCGCTGAGGAAAACTGGACGGTTGCGAATCTTACCAGCGCCGCGCAGTACTTCCATCTGCTGCGCCGCCAGGCTTCTCTGGGCGGACAGGCGGACGCAAGGCCGCTCGTGATCATGACGCCGAAGAGTCTGCTCCGCAACCCGCGCAGCGCTTCTTCCGGCTTAGAGCTGGCATCCGGCCAATTTCAGCCCGTGCTCCCGGAACCGCTGCTCGGGCAGACTCCCGGCACAGTGACACGTCTGGTCGTATGCAGCGGAAAGATCGCCATTGACCTGCAAGCCGAACTGGAAGCGGCCCCGGGCCAGGACTTGTCCTGGCTGCATATCCTGCGCCTCGAACAGCTCTACCCGTTCCCGGCGCGCGAATTGGCCGTCTACCTGAACGCTTTCACTTCTCTGCAGGAGATCGTCTGGGTGCAGGAAGAACCGAAGAACATGGGCGCCTGGAGCTATATCGAACCAAGGCTTCGCGCCATTGCGCCAGGCAACACCGCTGTACGGTATATCGGCCGTCCGGAACGCTCAAGCCCGGCCAGCGGGTATGCGGACATCCACACCTTTGAACAACGCAGAATCGTCACGGAAGCACTGAACTTGAACTCGCAAACGAAAGCGGCTGTACCGTCTCCTTCCGGGACGGTGTCACGATAGCATTAATCACAATTTGGGGAGGTAGCGGCCAGTGTCCGAAATTAAAGTGCCCGATCTGGGCGAATCCATTACAGAAGGAACGATCTACAAGTGGATTGTAAAAGAAGGCGACCATGTCGGCCAGGGGGATGTGCTGGCAGAGCTTGAGACGGATAAGGTGAACCTGGAAATCAGCGCGGAGGAGAGCGGCGTCATTTCCGCCATCTTGCGCAAAGACGGAGACAACGTCGCGGTCGGCGAAGTGATCGGCTTGATCGGCGGCGGCGGTAGCGGAGTAGCCGGAGAGGCTTCGGCGGCGGACAGCGTCAAGCCTGCCGCGCCGGAAGCGCCGGAAGCGCCTGCGGCGCAGCAGCCGGCGGCGCCTCCCGCCGGTGCAGGGACCCTGGCGGCCGCCCCGGAAGGCCCGGCCGCCGAGAACGGCGCCGCGTACCTGGCTTCGCCGGGTGCGCGCAAGCTCGCGCGCGAGCGCGGCATCGACCTCGGCGAGGTCGGCGCGCGCGATCCCATCGGCCGGATTGGCCAGGCCGATGTGAAGACCTTCGGCGCAGCAGCGGTACCCGCTGCGCCGAAGCCGGCCGCGCCAACGCAGGGCGCGCCGGCCGGCAGCCCGCCGCCTGGGGCCAAGGCGGCGGACGGCAAGGAGACCGAGCGCAAGCGCATGTCGCGCAGACGGCTCACGATTGCCAGCCGCCTCGTGGAGGCGCAGCATACGGCGGCCATGCTGACCACCTTCAACGAGGTGGACATGACCGCGATCCTGGATATCCGCAAGCGGCGCAAGGATACCTTCAAGGAGAAGCATGACATCGGCCTCGGCTTCATGTCCTTCTTCACCAAAGCGGTGGTCGGCGCGCTCAAGGCGTATCCGCTGCTCAATGCCGAGATTGACGGCGAGGACCTTATTATCAAGAAATATTACGATATCGGCATCGCCGTGTCCGCCAAGGAAGGACTGGTCGTGCCGGTGGTCCGGGAGGCCGACCGGCTCAGCTTCCCGCAGATCGAGCGGCAGATCTCCGAGCTTGCCGCCAAAGCCCGCGCCAACACGCTCGCCCTCTCCGATCTTCAGGGCGGCACCTTCACGATTACTAACGGCGGCGTATTCGGTTCCCTGCTGTCGACGCCGATCCTGAATGCTCCGCAGGTCGGCATTCTGGGCATGCATAAAATCCAGCTCCGCCCGATCGCCATCGATGAAGTGACAACCGTCAACAAGCCGATGATGTACATCGCCCTGTCCTACGATCACCGGATCGTCGACGGAGCCGAAGCGGTAAGCTTTCTCGTCAAGGTCAAAGAGCTGCTGGAGGATCCTGAGGCGCTGCTGCTGGAAGGCTAAAGAAGTCCGACAAGGATGCCTTAACTCTCTTTAAGGCTATCCCAAAAGTTATTTCGGGATGCCGGGTCCCCCACTTTAAATGGAATGTCGTTACCCTAAATGACCTCATCTTCCACGTGCCCGTGGAGTTTGAGGTCATTTTTGAATCGTCCCTATCTAATTCGAATACTTTGGCACAGTCCCGCATGCTTCCGCTCTATAACCGCAGCTCAGGTCCCGGATTCACTCACCGCCGGACGGATGGCGTGAAAGCCGCACAGCACGAAGCTCCTCGCGCGTGGTGTTTGGCGTCACATGACGGTGGTCAACCACCTCGCCCGCGCTAATCGTGAGCTGAAACGGAATTCCTCCCTCTTATTTTTCAACTAGAGGGCTTATGCCTAACCTGAGAGGGAATACCTCCCTCTTATTTAGGCGTTTTTGCAGAAATACTTGAAACCCCAGCCAATAAGCCGGCGCTTTTCCCTTATATCGCCGCATAACGTCCCTTTCTCCTTAAATAAAAGGGAGGTTTTCCATTTCATACACGCGCCTGCCCGAACTCCGACTCCTCCCCCCTGTCCAGACTTTAAAGTGAACCCGTCCATGGCGGCTCATAGGTAACCCATCCTGTTCATTTTCCGGTCATCCCGTTCTTCATGCAGCCTTTACGGAGACATCCATTTTGCGGTCAACCGGATATTCACACCACTTTTGCGGAGACACCCCCGATCAGCCGGTACAACCCGGCCGCTGCCGTCATCTCAGAAACCGCTTGATCTGCTTCAGCCCATTCCTGCGGTTCGGGTACCGGAACGGGAGATCGAACCGTGTCGTCTGCTTCAGAACGCTCTTGCTGTGCGAGAACGTATCGAAGCTCGCTTGTCCGTGATACGCCCCCATCCCGCTGCTGCCTACTCCGCCAAACGGCAGGTATGGAGAAGTAATATGATACACCGTATCATTGATGCAGCCTCCGCCGAAAGAAACTTTCTTCCTCACATCCTCCTGCACACTTTTGCTTTCCGTGAACAAATACAGTGCAAGCGGCTTCGGCTGGCTGCCAATCTCTCTGATCGCCTCCGGCAGATCACCGTATTCCAGCACCGGCAGAAGCGGCCCGAATATCTCTTCCTGCATCACAGGATCTTCCCAGCCAATATCCGTTAGAACGGTCGGTTCGATCGTTAATTTCTCTTGGTCCGTTCCTCCGCCGAATACCCGTGTTCCATTGTCCAGAAACGCCTCAATCCGGTCAAAATGCTTCCTGCCGACAATCCGCGTATAGTCCGGATTCAGCAGAGGCCGTTCCCCGTACAATTCCTTTACCGCGCTCTCCAGCTCCCTAAGGAAACGCTCCTTGATGCTCTGATGGACATAGATATAATCCGGCGCTACGCAGGTTTGTCCGGCGTTCATGAACTTCCCCCAGGCGATACGCCTCGCGGCCAGCTTGAGATTGGCGTCTTCATGAACGATGCAGGGGCTTTTTCCTCCAAGCTCCAGAGTCACCGGTGTCAGATGCTTGGCGGCAGCAATCATAACAATCTTCCCGACCGGAACACTCCCGGTAAAAAAGATATAGTCGAACTTCTCCCTCAGCAGCGCCTCGCTCGTTTCAATCCCGCCCTGAATGACAGAAATATAATCTTCCTGAAAGCTCGTGCGGATGATCTCTGCGATAGTCTCCGAAGTTCTTGGGGTCAATTCCGACGGCTTCAGGACCGCGCAGTTTCCTGCCGCGATTGCGCCGATCAATGGAGCGGCGGCCAGTTGGAACGGATAATTCCAGGGAGCGAGGATCAAGGCCAAGCCGTACGGCTCGGAATAAATGTACCCTCTGGCGCCAAAATGAGTGATCGGCGTTCTTACCTTACGAGGCTTGGCCCATGTCCGCAAATGCTTCAGCGTAAAGCTGATTTCCTCAAGAACAATTCCGATTTCCGCCATGTAAGCTTCGAATTCAGATTTGTTCAGATCCGCTTTTAAGGCGTTGATCAGCTGTCTTTCGCGCTCCTGTATACCTGCTTTAAGACGGCGAAGCGCGTCGATCCGATAGCTTAATTCTTTTGTTGCCCCGCTTGCAAAAAAAGACCGTTGTCTATCCGTTAGCCATCCATAGCTCACCATTCTTCGACATCCTCCGTTGGATAATGCTCTACGAACTATCATATTACACTTGTCTGCTAAAATATCAAAAGTCCGCTAATATATTAAAAGCTTACTCCGGCTGAACAAGCCCAAAGCAAGCTTTTTTAAAATCCCATCATTCTGCATCCCGTCATTCTGCCATTCTGCGAAAACTTGGATCAGCTCAGCTTCTGCCGTTGTCCCGTTGTTGCTGCTTGCCTGATGGTATCCAACAGGCGATGGAGGCGAAGCGCATCATGAAAATTGGCTGACTGGTAGGTATGATCAAGAATGTCCCGGGCAAGTAGGATGTGAGCCTCTAGAACATTTTGCACGGGGGATCTGGTCTCCTTCTTCTCAGGGAGAACGGTCTTAAAGTCATCCATGCTGCTTGCCGCCGAGCTGCCCGGTGCATATACCGCCTGCTGGAGCTGCAAATTTCCAAACTGCACATGTCCCAAGGAATGCCGCTGACTGAGCCGGATGATCCCTTTCTCTCCCTGAATATCCATAGTGAACCCCGGATAGGCGCCTCCTTGAATATGAACGGAAACGGATGCTGCGCTGTTCAATGTGCCGTGAATCATAATCTGATCTGCTGTATTCTTGGCTGCTGGTTCTCCTGTATCCGTAAAAATGGCTTGTGAGTAGTTACTGTTCATTACTGCGGACAATTCCTTGAAATCCCCCAGCAAGTAGCACAGAACGTCCAGAGAATGGCCCCCGTTAATCGTGAGCAGCGTAGCGCCATTTTCCTCCATCAGGAGGTATGCACCCTTTCGATCCGTCACGCCGCCTTTGCCTTGAGTGGATACTTGCATGGTGCAGGATAGAATCCTGCCTATTTCGCCGCTGTCCATTCTCCGCTTTGCTTCAAGTACGGCATTGTCAAGCCGTGCCTGAAAACCGATCGCATGATGAATCCCGGCCTGATCGGCAAGCTCGGCCAATTCTTCAGCCTGACTGGCGGTAACGGCCAAAGGCCACTCACAATACACATGCTTTCCGGCCAGAATAGCGGTCTTGACCGCTTCATAATGGAAAGGAACCCGGATGCTCACTACAACCAATTCCACCTCAGAGGATTGGCTTAGCTCTTGATGTCCTGCAAAAGCAAGAGGGACATCCAAGACGTCAGCGCTCTGTAAGGCGCTCTCCATTTTGGAGGTGGCTATAGCGGTAATTTGATGCAAGGAGCTGCTGCTAAGCGCAGGAATATGTGTCTGGCTTGCCCATTGATGATTGAGCGAGCCGCCGATGATGCCCGTTCGAATACTTTCATTGCTCATGATAATTCCTCCATTTACGGGGGTGAAATGATTGTACAGAGCAAGTATACTGAACCTAAACCATTTAGAATAATGCTGATTTAGCATAGTAGTATCATTTTTTTTGATGAAAAAAGGAGAGAGAGAAGGTTGGACATTGACATTATCCGGGCTTTCGTTGCGGTAGCCGAATTAAAAAGCGTCTCTGCCGCCGCCGCCAGAATGAATCATCTTCAATCCAATATGACGGCCAAAATCAAAAAGCTGGAAGCACACTATCGGCAGCAATTATTTATACGCAGCGTAAGAGGGATGGAACTAACAGAGGAAGGAACGAAGCTGTACCGCCAGTACAAGAAGATGCTTATCCTTTGGGAAGAAACGGAGCAAGCGATGAATCGGCGAGAGGCCAAGCTTCGGCTCGGCACCATGCAATCCGTCATCAGCGGAGAGATCACTTCGGCGCTCACGAATCTATATGATAAATACCCCGATCTTTCAGTAACGCTAAAGACCGGAACAACGGAAAAAATGGAACAGGAACTGATTCAAGGCAATATCGATCTGGCTTATACCATTGGAAAGACTGCTGCCGCGCAGCTTGCTTACCGCAAAATTGGAACAGAAGAATTGGTCCTGATCGGCCGAAAGGCAGCGGAAGGCGTTAGTCTGGAGTACTGTCTGCACAAAGAAAACCGGATCATTCTGTCCGAAGACTGCTTGTACACTTCGATTCTGGAGCAAATGTATTCGGTTTATGGCTATCAGAAGGGCAATGCAATCGAGGTTGGCATGTTCGAGACACTGCTTCAATTTGCCGGATTGGGCATGGGAATTTCCGTGATTTCCAAGCGCATTGCGCAGCAGTATAAAGTTAAACATTATATGCAGCTTCCACCCGAGTACCGGTACATCGACAAATATATCGTTACCCGTCTAAACTATGAGCTGTCGCCACTGGAGAGGCAGTTTATCGAAACCAGTCATTTCTTGTAAAATGACCGGTTTCGACTTCCGCCATGCAGACTTCGAATTCGGATTTGTTGAGATCCGCACGAAAGCTCTCCGCCGGTTACTTTATCCCGTCTTCTTCCACCCTGTCCAGCCATTCCTGCATCAAGGCGTTGAACAGTTCCGGCTGCTCGATTTGCAGGTTATGGCCCGCCCGGTCCAGCACCGCAAATGAAGTCCTTGTATATTTATCCAGGATGGAAAAAGCATCGATGTAGCCCGTCATAGAATCCTGCCTTCCCGTGACAAAGAGTCCCGGTTTATGAAATTCGTCCTGATCCACCGGGAAAGAGAAGCCATACCGGGCTTTGATGGCAGCCAGAAAATCTTCGTCGGCCAACCGGATGCCGGATAATATCTCTTCGTTGTAGCGATTCCAGGTATATTCGTCAAGGACGACTCCGATTGAACGGAAATCGTCCCGCTGTTCCTTTGTAAGCTTCTCCACAAAATTGACGTCCGTATAAACAGCGGAATGTGCGGGAAGCTTCCTGTCCTCTTTTTCCGGTATAATCATCGGACAAATCAAAGCTGCGCCATCCACTTGCTCCGGTCGACCCGCAATGATTCCCCTGACGATATAACCGCCATAAGATTCCCCCGCGAGACAATAGGTCTCATCCGGAAGCACGGTATCCAGAAATGACAGCACCGTTTCGAGCATCTCGTCCGAGCTGCCGATATCCTGATAATGGCGTGACTTCCCCATTCCCGGCAGATCGATGTACAACCGTCTCCAGCCTTTTCTCTCCCTAAATACAGGCTCCATACAACCGCTCATCAGCCGATGGTCGGGACTGAAACCGTGGATCATCACTATAGGTCTGCCTTCGCCCCAATCTTCATAATATAACTCCGCTTTCCCGGTTTGACAGTATGGCATATTTCGCTCCCTCCCCTTTCCAGACCCTATTATCTTACCACTATATCCCTGATATCGAAAGTATGTTCGCATATAAAAAGAAACGGCTGCGTCATCCTCGCAGGAGTAGGGCATCCGTTTCTCGTAGAAATATAATGCCAATTATAGGCGTGAAACTTATAGACTCAACTTTCGCAGTCTAAAAGCGGCAGATAAGCCTTGATATAACTGGGCAAACCGGAGATCCAGTGCTGGAGTTGACTTCGGATCAGGGTAGAGAGCGTCTTCCCTGCCTGAGTCGCGATTTCGTTCAGCAGTTCCACGAGTTGAGTCAAGGAAACGACCCAGTCCAGGGTGCTGACTTCATCGCAAAGTAAACAATCCGCCGAGCGTGCGTTGGTTCGTACTTTGCCAATGCCGCCATACTAGCAGAATATAGCGGGAAAAGACAATCGTCGTATGGCTAATGAGCAAATCGTAGGAGCGGCTCTGGAACTCTTTTTGCAGGCGCAGCAAGGATTTGACGCATTTAAAGAAGACCTCAATGTCCCAGCGAAGGCCATAGGTTCCAATGATTTCGGCAGCGGTGAGGGTCCGGTCGGTCGAAGGATCGCGAGCCACTCCTTCTTTTTAGAGCGATTGCGGATGAACACCACCGCAATCGGAATTCCAGGAGCAAGTTCCGTGCGGATCTGGCGCAAAACATGGCGGTTTGGGCTTTCGAGTAGGCAAGCAGCGGCGTACAGTTCCTTCAGGTTTAACCGTTTGTCTTGCACGAGATACCGCTTATTGTCGTTCTTCACTATGCCAATAACTTGCAAGCCGCGCCCGAGCAAATCCTGAATGAGTGGGGCATGGGTGAACCAACTGTCCATTAAGACATATTCGGCCACGGTCCCGGAGGAAAGCGCCCGGTCCAGCTGCTCTGGGATGACGCGCGGAGCTGGAAGCAGCGCTTCCTTGCGGCGCTTATAACCGCAGGAACGTTTGTCTACGCCAATCATCCACAATGAACACGGCCCGGCGCTGATTCGAGGTCAACTTGGCCACACGCCGCACTGTATCGCTGCTGAGCGAGGACAGAAATCTCCGCCAGGCATAGCCGCTGTGATTCAGAAAACGGTAAACGGCGTCTTTTCCGGGGAACGATTCACGTTTTGCGCTTTCCAGCAAATGAGTTATTGATATTATGTGGAAATGATTTTTAATAGGAGAAAACTTGGGGGGCTATCTTTAAAAAGTCATCGCAGATGGCTTTCGTGATAGCTTTTTTTGTCTCCGTCTTTATTCGACAATCAAACGTATTTGACCTACATCAATCAACTATCAAAGTATGCAAAAAAAACAGTAAATTATTACCTTAAAATCAATTTTAAGGGGTGATATAGTGGTAGATGTTATGGGAATTTATTCCATTATACATTACTCATTTTTAGGAGGGTTCTAATTGTTCAAGAAATCACTAATGCTCGCTGCACTGACCGCTGTACTATCTTTTAGTACGGTACTACCCGCTACACAAGCTTTTGCTGCAAAACCTACCACTGCTACTGCTACCGAAACAAAAGATACTACTGAAAAGGTGGAGGCCACTGAAACAATAGTAACTGATGGACAGGTGGAGGCCTCTGGAAAATGGGGATGGTTGGTTAGAGGTGCCCTTGCTGTAATTAAGGGTGCTATTAAATATGGTGGTGAAGCACTCGAGTATGTTGTAAAATGGCTTGATGCAGATACTGCTAAGTATCTTTCTAACAACACCACCAAAATTGCTAGTGGTATCGACAATGCGATAGCCAAATTCGACGAGTTGGGGGAATATGCTACAGGAACGATCAGAACCATCGTGCTTGATGGCCTTCGCCTTGCAGGTGTTCCTGATACTTACGGCGTAGGTATTGCTGACGCAATTGCTATGACAGTTGACTGGCTTCTACTGTAATTTAAATCTAAAATTTGGGGGAAGCTATATGTTCCTCCCTCTTTATTTAAATCCTAAACTTGAAAGAGTGAATTGAATGATGGAACAACGAATTGCGGAGTTAATTGAACTAGTTAGAAAGCAAAGTAATCAAATTCTCGAGATGCAACAGAAAATAATTTCATTGGAAGACAGGGTATTACGTCTGTCTATCTGTAAAAGCTCCAATGGAAACTATCCTTACTACGACTTTATTTTGTCATACGGCATCACACCTGACCAACAAACTCGGATCAACAGATTGTTTATGGCATTATCCGAAAGGCTCGCTGGCAATACACTACCCTTTGGTCTCAAGGAAGAGAGCTATTCCACTGACTTTTTGTTTAGTGACAAACCAATCCAATTGGATGATGTAAAAAATGCTATCACAAACATCTGGCCTGTCACAGATGATGATCTGCCATTGTCTTTGGTAAAAGCAATGAAAGAGCAAGGAATACAGATTCAGATTTGTGATTACCTACTTTCCCAAGCGTAAATAGCTATTCATTTCGATATGGATTGGTTGTGACGGTTTATGAGAAAAATCGGTCTTCTCGTTTTTATATGTTTCGTGGTTACATCTTTTACTTTGACAGAGAATCTACATCAGCACAAGGGGCTAAAACAAGATACTTAATTTCATTTCAAACTTCAATTGATCACAATCTAATTAATACTTTGGAAGGTAAGATAGTAAGAGAGTATCAGTATATGCCTGTTGTAGTGGTGGAGATTTCTGAGAGCAAGGCTTTAAAATTAAACGAATATTCCCAAATAGAATTTTACGAACCCGACCTCAAAATCAAAGCTGCACCTGAAATCGAAGCTCTTGCTGAACCTAGCCTAAGCTCTGAAGGGATAGACCTCTCCCTGTTGCAATCAGAACAGGAAATTCCTTGGGGAATTGAAAAAGTAAATGCGTTGAAAGTACAGGAGAAAGGTTCTACCGGCAAAGGGATTAAGATTGGAATAGTTGATTCTGGAATTGATTATACACATGACGATCTACTGGTGTTCGGTGGTATAAGTTTCGTACAAGGAAGCCCTGATTATATTGATGACTACGGACAGCAAAACACTTAAGAAAGCTGTGAAAGAAGCTTACAAAAAAGGCCTATTACTGGTATCAGCTGCAGGAAATAGTGGATTCAACGAAGGCGATACCATTGCTTACCCAGCCGCCTATAAAGAGGTTATTGCCGTAGGAGCAATAAACAGTAGAAATGAACGAACATTTTATTCAAGCTCAGGAAAAGACCTAGAATTGATGGCCCCTGGAGCAAGTATTTATAGCAATCACTGAATAACCAATACTCGATGAGCCTAGGCACCTCAATGGCCTCATCGCATGTGGCAGGCGTAGCCGCTCTGATTTGGCAGGCTAAACCTTATCTTGAAAACAAAGACATACGTGAGATTTTGGATAAGACCGCTACTGAAATGGGTGAAGAAAAACTGTATGGACATGGGCTTGTTGATGCATTGAAGGCCTTAAATTTCATTGGGAAATAGAAAATGCAGAAATACAAAGGGACCGATAACCGTCGGTCCTTTAATCATCAAATAAATGCCTAAGTACAATCTGCTGATTCTCTAAAAACCTTCGGGTAATCTGATAATGATCTGTGTCTTCATAAGCAATCTGTGATATAGGGTTACTATCAAAATTTATGATCTGGGCGTTTGGGTAACCCATTAAAATAGGTGAATGAGTTGCTATAATAAATTGTGACGAATCGGATAGATCCTTAATTATCCGAAGCAGTGACAATTGTCTTGCCGGTGAAAGTGCTGCTTCTGGCTCATCTAACAAATATATCCCCTTGTCTTTGAATCTGTGTTTGAACAAACTTAGAAATGACTCGCCGGGAGACTGGCTGTGAAGTGAACGACCACCATACGAATTATGTCCCCCTATGTGGTCATTGTGTGTAGCGAATTCATAAAAAGACTCTGCTCTCAAAAAAAAGCCCGTAGTTATTTTAGGGAACCAGGATAATCTCACGAAATTCCCAAGCGCAGCTTCAGACGACTCTACACAATAGGTAATGTTTCTTCCCCCACCTGCTGTGTTAAACCCGCATTGATAAGCAATCGCTTCTAGTAGTGTAGATTTACCTGAACCATTTTCACCTACAAAAAAAGTAACATTAATTGAGAAATCTATGGGTTCCATCCTCTTTATTAAGCTATCGATCATCTTAGCGCTTTAATTGTTCTAATAAGGTTTCATGCGTGTACCAGTAAAAAGCAGCCTGGCAGGAAACAGGCTGCTTTTCGAGTTTAATCCTTTCGGGATTTAAATATCAAATTCGTGATTGTACCTACCACTATGCTGAAAATCAATGCATAGATCAAAAGCTTAACAATTACAGGGAAATAATCGTCAGTCTTGACTATGTTGACGGCACCTATAAGCGAAATCAAGATAAATACAATAATATAATCCATAATTCTAAATTTAAACATTCTAGTCCTCACCCCCTTTAAAAAATTTCCATTTATTTCATGGATATGGATCGTCTTCAATGATAAGATTATATATATTTTAAAAATATTTCAATTATTGGGAGGAAGATGTTTTTGAAGAAGTATCTGGTTAGTAGTATAGTCGCTGCTGCACTTATGTTTTCTCTTGGTACTTCTGCTTTTGCTGCAAATGGCAATGAGAGCGCTACAAAGAATCCAAATTTAGAACTGGGCAAAAAAGTTCAAAACGTTCAAGAACTTGAAAAGATTAAAAACCTTGACGCCAACAACTTGGAAAAGATCGCAGAAGTCTTAGATAATATTGAAGTAAGTAAAGATAACCCTGTTGTAAGGCATGAATTTGAAGATGGTAGTGCAATTGTGGTTAGTATAAATGTTACCCCGACGTTGACTTCTAAAGACCAATCTTTGGTAACTACCAGTTCGGTCCCAACTAATACACCATATACAGCCAGTGTAACGATGAGTGGTGAAAGTGTTATTACCGGAGGAAATATGTGGGTTTATACTCTTAACCAGACATATAAAACAGATGGTTCCAAAATTACATGGCATGAAGCTTCTCCTTATGGCACATTCGATAAAGTATGGTATAGTCTCTGGGGGGTCGATAGTGAAACCCTCAGTGTAACAGATAATCCCGGTTACCCCGGTGGAATTTGGGCAACCGGAACTGTCAAGCTTAGCTGGGACATTTGGGAAGGAAGCAATATTCAACCTATCAATATCAAGTTGACCCTTAGCATTAAAGGGGATGGAACATACACGGGATACACCGCAAGGCTATAACATGTTATGATCCCAAAAGCCATTTTTTGATTTTTAGTCCCTCACATTATATTTGTAATTGTATCCAAAAAATGACCTCATCTTCCACTTTACCGTGGATTTTGAGGTCATTTTTTGGTTATTCCCCCTATGATACGAGCACTTTTGGGTTGGCCCCTTTGAGCTATTAATATTCTCTGCCTGTTTCTTTACCTTTCAGAGTTTCTTTTCTTGTTCCCCATTGATTCATTCTCCAAACCTCCCGTTAACAGCCGCAGATTATACAATGTATCTGATTACAATAACATGTTCCCGCACGAAAAAAGACCGTTCCCGTCAGGTCTGATAGACCCTCAAGGAACAGTCTCTTTACATGTTTGCCGCCCTTTTTCTATTCTTTTAGGAGATTATTGAAATCTAGTTTGGGCGGTCTTGCCGAGTTCCGACATCACTTGAAACTTACTGCTGCCTTTAGGAGATCCGTCCGTACGCGGTGCGGCGGGATATCTCCGTACTCCGTTTGCGTTCCTTGCGTGCTCCAATCGGCGGTTTCAGGGATACGGCGATCACGCAGGCAATCGCGCACAGCACCCCAATGGTGACGAAGGTCGGTTTGAATCCGCCAAGGAAGGCGGCGATGATCGAGCCGGACAATGCCCCAAGGCCAAAGCCTTGATAGATGATGCCATAATTCTTGCTGTGGTTCTTCAGGCCGAAGAAGTCGCTGGCAATAGCCGGGAAGACGGTAATATTGCCGCCGAAGCAGAAAGCGATAGCGGCCACACAGGCGAAGAACAGTCCGAAGTTCAGATGCGCGAAGCTCAGAGTCAGCGCGGCGACGGCGGTAATGGCCATTGTTACGCCAACCAGCTTCAGGCGGCTCACTTTGTCAGACAGCGCCCCGAGGATAAGGCGTCCCGCCGTGTTGAAGATAGCGATCATCGCCACCGCGTTGGCCGCGGTCTGCACATCAAGTCCTGCCAGCTTCACGCCGATATCCTTAACGATACCAATCAAATAAAGGCCGCTCATGCAGGCGGTAAAGAAAATGACAAACAGCAGATAGGCTTGCTTGGTACGCAGCATTTCACCGACCGTATAATCCTTGACTCCGTTTCCGGCATCGGCCGCCGAGGGAGACGGGGAAGCTTTGACAACCGAAGCCTCACGCACAAGCAGAGAGCCAATGACAACCATTGCCATGACGATCATGCCCCAGTACAGAAACGTACGGGAGACTCCGACCGAGCCGATCAGGTGGGCGTTCACATATTTGAAGACCAGGCTTCCTGTTCCGTAAGCGCCGACTGAGACTCCCGAAATAAGTCCTTTGCGGTTAGGGAACCATTTAATCAGGTTCGACAGCGAAGTGATGTAAGCCGTTCCGTCCGCATACCCGGCAATGACCCCTGCCAGTAGGTAAAGCATAGGCAGCGAGCTTGCCTGCGAGCTGAACATTAGACCGAGACCGAGCATAACTCCAGCCACCGCTGTCAGGCGGCGAAGCCCGATTTTATCCTGAAGCTTACCCGCGAAGAGTGTCGCGAATGCTAGCGCAAAGCTCGTTATAGAAAAGGTAGTGGATACCGAGCTTAGCTGCCAGCCAAATTTGGTCACGAGAGGCTGGTTGAACAAGCTCCATGTATAAATGGTACCCAGTCCCATCTGCATAATGATTGTTCCCAGTACAATGAGGAAGCGGTTGTTTGCTTTAGTTCCTACCGACATGGTCATTTCCTTCTTTCATCCGTTATTGCCGCGTTCATGAGCGCCTTTTGCCTCTTTATTGTAACTCGCTTGCAACAATGCGGATCAAATACGGAACGAAATGACGGAAAGAAGGAATGAACTGCCTCTACAGCCGCATAATCTGCCTGAATTCTTTAACCTTGCTCCGGCTGACAGGTACCTCGAAGTCGAGATCGCGCAGCCTCAGCAGATACGTGTTATTGAACCAGGGAATGATTTCCTTGATTTTGGACAGGTTGACGACAAAAGACCGGTGGCAGCGGAAAAAACGTTCCTGCGGCAGCCGGCCGTGAAACTCGCTGATGCTGACTCCCATGGAGTATTCTTCGCTTCGCGTAAAGACGCTCGTCGTCTTCTCTTGGGCTGAGGCATAGTAAATGTCATCGGCGTCGACCACGATAATTTTTTCATTTTTCCACAAATTGATCTTGTTGCTGACCGGACTTCGCTCCTCTTCCCCGCCGGGTCGCTGCGCAAAGGCCGCTTCCAGCTTGCCCAGCATTCCCTTAATCCTTGTTTCGCTGTACGGCTTCAGGATGTAATCGAATGCCTCGATCTCGAACGCTTCGGCTGCATGCTCCTTATAGGCGGTGATGAACACAATATAGGGCTTCACGGAAAATCTGCTGATATTCTGGGCCAGCAACACGCCGTCCACAGAAGGAATATTGATATCAAGAAACAGCACATCGACTTCCTGGGTCTGCAAAAATTTCAGCGCGTCCAGACCATCCTCGAACTGAGCGACGATCTCGATGCCGCTGTTCGCCTGGATCAGATAGGCAAGCTCCTGTCTGGCCAGCTCTTCATCTTCTACGATTATCGCTTTCATCGGCTCTCCTTTTTGACATCAAAAGTAATATCCGTCCCTTTATCCAGCCTCGTAATCTTCAGTCCCTCGCCGTAGATCAGCTTCACCCGCTGATGCACGTTGAACAGTCCGATCTTGTTCTCCGGCATGCTGCCATCATACACCTTCTGTATCGTCTCTTCGCCGATGCCAACCCCAGTGTCACGGATGCCGATCCTCACGCAATCCCCCCGGTCCTTGACCGAAATCACCACCGTTCCCGCGCCCCGGCCTTTTAGTATGCCATGTACAATCGCATTTTCCACCAAGGGCTGGATAATCAGGCTCGGGATGCGCACTTCCGTCTCGTCGTCGATATCGTAGAGTACCTTAAGGCGTCTTCCGAAGCGCGCTTTCTCGATCTCCACATAATGCCGGACCTGCTGAAGCTCCTTGCGGATATCGATGAAATCGTCCGTCAGCTCCAGATTGTACCGCATATAACCCGACAGATTAATGATAAGCTCCCTGGCCTTGTCCGGATCAATTCGGATAGAAGAAACGATGGCGTTCAGCGCGTTGAACAGAAAATGAGGATTAATGCGGGTCTGCAGCGCCTTCAGCTCCGCCTTGTTCGCCATCTCCTTGATGTCTTCCACCCGCGAGACCTCCATCAGCGTAGAGATCATCTGCGACAGGCCGATGGCCATCGCCTGCAGGGAATACGTAATTTTGTGGGCTTTCGTATAATAAATTTTGAGCGCGCCGGTAACGATGCCCTTTTCCTTGAGCGGAATGATGATGAGCGATTTGATGTGCTGATTATTGTAGTCGGTATCATTATCACGGATCGTAATCTCCCCGCTGGACAACGTGATCTTCGTTTCCTCGCTGATAATCTCGTTCTTCTCGGCGTAATACTCTTCACCGATGCCGACGTAGGCGCGAATCCACCGGGTATCCGTAATCGCGACCGCATCCGCGCCGATGTCTTCCTTGATAATCGTGCATATTTTGCGTAGAGACTGCGGATTGATGCTCCGAAAATAGGGAAGCGTCTTGTTCGCAATATCCAGCGCTAACTTGGACTGCCTTGCGGCGATCCGCTCCTTCTCTCCTTCCACGCTCTGAACGAGCATGACGATGAGTCCAACGCTGACCTGGCTCACAATCATCGGAAAGGCAATCTTCGATACGATCTCTACGCCAAGCGACGCCGGTTGCGCCATGACGAGAATCAGCAGCATCGTCAGCGCTTCGCAGCCCATGCCTGCCAGAATTCCGGCCTGCCAGCGGCGCTCGACGGATGTGCGCCGGTAGATGATCCCCGAGACGATACCGGTTATGATGCTAGTAATCAGACAGGGCACCGAGGTGACGCCGCCGATATCGATCAGAAACCGGTGAACGCCGGAGATCAGGCCGGTAATCAGCCCTACCCAGGGTCCGAACAGAATGCCGCCGGCCATGATCGCCACGATCCGCACATTGACGAGAGAGCCTTCCACCTTAATTCCGCTGTACGTGCTGAATATGGCGAACAGGCTGAAAATGACGGTTGCAATAAACAGCTCCTGCCGAGTGTAGGCCCTTTTTTGAAAAATCTCCTTGAAGCGCGGCACCCGGGTCAATACAAACAGAGTCATAAGCAGCAGCGCCGCGCGTTCCAGCAGCTGCAGCAGGATGACGAACGTATACTGCATCGCTTTCTTGCCCCCATAATTAAAATATATCGGTCATTATAGACAGATGAACCATGAAATGTCCACGAAAAAAAGGAAAGCCACCAGCTCCTTACTAATTGAGGAGAACAAGCAGCTTCCCTTGATTGTTAATTGAGAGACCTGTTGATCCGCGCGTGCGGCTCAAACGGCTAGGCCCGGTCAAGCATGCCCCGTGCCACCCAAATCCCCGCCGCGCCCGCCTGGGCCAGCCCGCGCGTGATGCCCGCGCCATCTCCGCCGCAGTAGAGGCCGGAAATTTCCGTCTCGAACGTCTCCGTAAGCTTCGGACGGGCCGAATAGAATTTGGCTTCCACTCCGTAGAAGAGTGTATGCTCGGAAGCGATGCCTGGCGTTACCTTTTCCAGCGCCTCGACCATTTCGATGAGACTCTTCATCGTATTGTAAGGCAGCACAAGTCCAAGGTCGCCCGGAACCGCCTCTTTAAGCGTAGGCTCGACGAAACCTTCGGCGATTCTCGTCCCGGTGGAACGGCGTCCCCGCAAAATATCCCCGTATTTCTGCACGATCACTCCGCCGCTCGACAGGTCATTCGCCCGTTTGCAAATTTCGCGCGCATATTCATTGGGCTTATCGAATGGCTCGGTGAATTTATGGGAAACGAGCAGCGCAAAGTTGGTATTGACGGAACCGAGCGCAGGGTCCTTGTACGAGTGTCCGTTCGCAGCCATAACCCCGCTGTGGTTCTCCACGACAACATGTCCGGAAGGATTGCTGCAGAATGTGCGGACCCGGGTTCCGACCGAGGTATTAAAAATGAATTTGCCTTCATAGAGATGCTCGTTGATCTCCTGCATCACGACATCCGAGGTCTCCACCCGAACGCCGACATCCACTTGGTTATTGTACATCTTCAGCCGATGCTTCTTCAGCACATCCGTAAGCCAGGCGGAACCGTCGCGTCCCGGAGCGACCATGGCTAGTTCCGTCTCGTAAGTCTCCCCGTTCTTCAGAGTAACGCCCGTAACCCGGTGTGTGCCGTTATCATTAACCGTCTCAATGTCCTGCACTTCCGTCTTGAACATCATATCAATCCGGGTGCGTAAATATTCGTAAATCGACTTCAGGATTTCCAGGTTCTGCTCTGTTCCAAGATGCCGCACCTGCGCCCGCAGCAGCTTGAGTCCGGCTGCATACCCGCGCTGCTCAATGCGGCGGATCGGGTCGGTTGTAGGATCGGTGATCGTCTCCGTCGCTCCATGCTCCAAATTAATGGCATCGACATAGCGGATCAGCTCCAACACTTTGGAGGGAGGCAGATAATCCGTCATCCATCCCCCGAATTCCGTCGTAATATTGAACTTTCCGTCGCTGTACGCCCCCGCCCCTCCAAAGCCTGCGGTAATGGAACAGGCCGGCAGACATCCGGCAAATTCCTTGCGTCCCGCAGCGGGCGGACAGAACTGAATCTTCTCCTCCATAATCGGGCAGCTTCGCTTATAGATGTCATGTCCCTTGTCTATCAACAGCACTTTCCAATGCGGGGCCTTCCGGGTCAGCTCATAACAGGTAAAAATACCGGCAGGGCCGGCGCCAACGACGATTACATCATATTTACTCATCTGTTCCTCCAGAAATCGAATTTATCCATGCAAAGTAAGGTCGGCAAAACAAAAATCCCGGCCGGTGTCAGGGTAGGCCAAAGGCACCCATCCGTAGCCAGGAATTTACGGTTCCCTGTAGAAACCCCCAAACCTTATCTTTGAGGATATACGAACAGCAGGAAATATTTTTGAAGCCAATAGAATTTTATCGAAAATAAACGAATATGTCAATTCAAATATTAAATATTATTCGTGTTTTAAAGAGTGATTCGCATTAATTTTAAGATTTTTGTAATAAATATAGATAAAATCCGAACATTTCAGCCACTCCATCGGAAGGGAGGAAAATGGGGATTTCTGTCGAATATATAGGCATCGCGACTGGAAATGAGGATCACCTTATGTTTAATTCTTTGTATACTCCTCGTCAATTAAATTGGAACCGTGTACTGCTGAATGCCTTCTGGATTATGCTCCTGGTCCATTTATTAAATCAAATGCTTAACTCCCATAGCTTGCTGCCCGATTTAATGATTTTGGGTGTCATTCTTCTGCTTGAGTGCATTTATAAATGGAAGACTGTGCTTAGCGAAATCTCTATCACCATTGGAAGCTACTTTATTTCCAGCCTGATCATTGCGTTTCTTTCGGAGAATATTCATGTAAAACCGTTCTTCCTGCTCCTCCCGCTTCTGGTATCTATGATCTATCTGGAGACCCTGTACCTGATTCTGTCATCGACAGCTGCCCTGCTGTATACCGCAGTGGTGTTCGGGAGAAGAGTTGGCAACGAAGACATGCGGATTGAAATGATTCTGACAATAAGCATTATTGTGGCAACCTTGCTGACAGGGCTTGCCGTAATCCGCCGGGGACGGGACTTGATCCGCTCGCTGGAAAGCTCGGAGAAATCGGAGCAGGATCTGCGTATCCAGAATATTATTATGGACCGTCTGTCCAAGATCGACCCGCTGACGGATCTGTACAATCACAAGACCTTTCACGAATATTTTGGCTGGCTGATCGAACACCAGGAGTCGAATCCTTTTCCGATGCAGCTGGCCATACTCGATATCGATAATTTTAAAAAGGTCAACGATACCTACGGGCATTCGGTAGGGGATATTGCGCTTAAGCAGGTGGCCGCTACAATACTTAAGCATATCGGTGCCGATGACTTTGCCGCCCGCTACGGGGGCGAAGAGTTCGTCGTCATTCTGACCGCCAAGCCGCTTGAGGCCGCCCATGAAATCATGGAACGGGTCAGGACAAGCATCGCCGGTCTGCCTATTGCCGAAATGGAAGGGAAATCGGTAACGGTAAGCATCGGCATGCATGATTTTCAGGGTTCCGGCTCCAAAAGCCTCGTCTTCCAGAAGGCGGACGACGCTCTGTACGAGGCCAAGAAGACGGGAAAGAACCGAATTGTCATTTTATAATGGCAGGCAAACAGCGAAAGGGATGTCCGCACCAGCTTGAGGCTGGACTGGACATCCCTAATTTTTTACAGAATATGAATGACTAAAGGCTTGCTCCCGCTTGCAACATTCCGCATTAAGCCCGGCCTAATCAAGCTTATGGCGCCGCAGCAGTTCCTCCGTGTTCCGCTGCGAGAGCGGTCTGCTGAACAGGTAGCCCTGCACCTTGTCGCATCCGGCCTCCTCAAGAATGACCAGCTGGCTGCTGTCTTCCACGCCTTCCGCCACGACCTCCAGCCCCATTTCATGACCCAGCGACACCATCGTCCGGATAAACGACTGGCTGTATGAATCATCCGACAGCTGATCAATAAAGACCTTATCCATCTTGAGTGTAGTAATCGGCAGCTGCTGGAGGTAGCTAAGCGATGAATAACCCGTTCCGAAGTCGTCAAGCGCGATGCGGATGCCCTGCATTTTTAAATACTCCAGCTTGCCGACGATCCGCTCGAACGATTCGATGAAGACCGTCTCCGTAATCTCCAGTTCAAGGCACCCGGGGGAGATTCCGCTTTCGGACAGGACATTCAGCACAGTTTGGATAAAATCGTCCTGCAGCAGTTGAATAACCGAGATATTGACCGCAATTTTACAGCAATTATTGTTCTGCCGGCACAACCCCGACATGAACTGGCAGGCCTTCCGGAGCACCCATTCCCCGATAGGGATAATCAGCCGGGAATCTTCAGCAATCTTGATGAACGACAGAGGCGAGACGAAGCCGAGATCGGGGCTGTTCCAGCGGATCAGTGCTTCGAAGCCGGAGATAGCGCCTGTACGGAGATCGACCTGCGGCTGGTAGAACAGTTCAAACTCTTCATTGTCCAGCGCGCTGCGCAGATGCTTCTCGATCATCATCCGCTCGTTAAACTCGGTGTGCATCCCCCTGTCGTATACGGCATAAACGCCTTTACCCGCTTCTTTGGCACGGTACATCGCTACATCCGCATTTTTGAGAATTTCCTCTGTCGTATTTCCGTCTTTCGGGTAGAAGGATATCCCGATGCTGGCGGAGACATAAACGCTGCTCTCACCGATCTCGAACGGCCTCCTGAACTCGGAGAGCAGCTGTTCCGCCAACGCCAGCACTTCCTTATGCTCTTCAATATCTTTTAAGAAGATGACAAATTCATCGCCGCCCAATCTTGAGAGCATGCTGCCGCCACGGACAATGATCGACTGCAGTCTTTCGCTGACCTGGCAGATGAGAATATCGCCGAACTTATGTCCCATCGTATCATTGATGTATTTGAAATTATCCGTATCCACGAACAGCAGTGCAGCACTGCGGCCGGGGAGCTGGAAGTACTTCTCCATCGTCTCCAGCAGACATAGACGGTTGGGCAAATGGCTCAAAGAATCGAAATAGGCGAGATGATGCATCTTTCTCTGATTCTCCAGCAGAGTATCATACTGGTCTACAAGCTCCTGCTGCGTTGCCGCAAGCTGCTCATAGGTCGCTTCAAGCTCCTGATAGCTGCCGCTAAGCTTCAGCTCCATTTGTTTCCGGTTGCTTATGTCAATCAGGGAACCAAGGAACAGCTGGATTCCTTTCCGCTTGTCGTAAGTCGCCTTGCCTCTGACTTCAAACCAGAAGTAATGCCCGTCCTTGGTCCGCATCCGGTATTCACTTTCGTACACCGGCGTCAGACCCGCCAAATGCTCCTCCCGGGCCTTTCTTGCCCGCTCCCGGTCATCGGGATGGATCAAATTAAGCACCGCTTCCACAGAAAGATCCATATCCTCTTGTTTATAGCCCATGACCTCATACCAGCGTTCTGATACCCAATGCCACTGCTTCTCGGAATCGTATTCCCACAAAAAGGCGCCGGAGGCTTCCACAGCCAGGCGGAATCTTTGCTCGCTGTAGCTTAACTTGCCGTTCTGATCCTGCAGTTTCTCCTTTGCGGCCGCCAGCTCCAAATGAGTGGCTTCCAGCTTCCTATAACTGGACTGAAGCTCCAGTTCATTCCGCTTGGACTCGTCGATATCTATGCCGATCAGTACAAAAGCTTTTGAATTGCTGCCCTCAAGTCCCTTAATCAGCGTCGTCCGAAACGTAAAGTATCGTCCCTTGGAAACTCCGTCCGGGATCTGAAATTCCACATGACTGACAAAATCCTGCGAGGCCGCCCGGCACAGCAGCTCCTTCATCCTGTTTCCGCCGGGCACTTTCACCTCAACATCCTCCAGGCTTTTTCCGATGATTTCCTTTTCCTTAAGGCCGATGACTTTTTCACCGTACTTGTTCAGACGCAGAACCGTCCTGTCCTCATAAACCGCCCAGACCAAAACGCCCGTATGCTCGATCATATCCTCGAAAAACTGCTGCTCGGCCTGAATAATCCGGCGCAAATGATTAATATACATTCTGAGAAGGAAAGCGCCTACGGCCAGCAGACAGCACCCGATGACGATCCAGGCGATGGTCTTTAGTTGCAGCCTGTTGCGGTAATCTTCGGAATGCTTGAAAAAATACTGCTGGTACAGCTCCTCAAACGCCCCGCTCCGCTTTAACTGCTTCAGACGGTCATTAATATAAGGCACAAGCTCCGGTGAAGTTTTACTGATTCCGTAAGCCACGTCAGCCGGATAAAGATTTCTCATTTTATGTATGATGCTGCCGGTCAATCCTTCTTCCACAATCAGATAATCTACGACCGCCTGGTTCTCGAACAGGAGATCAATATCGCCCCTGCGCAGAGCGTCTAATGCTTCCGCAACCGTCGGATAAACCGTATAGCCGGAAACCCCCAGCCTCTGCTGGAGGATGCCTTCGGTATACTGCCCCTCGCCTACGCCGACTTTATAATTGCCCAAGTGTTCCGGACCGATATCATCCTTTAAATCCTGCCGGGCGTACACGGAAATACGGATCTTCATGACAGGACTTGAAAAGAGAACATCCTCTTTCCGCTCCTCGGTTACAGCCATCATTCCCGCTGTGTCAATCTCTCCGTCACGAAGCTGCCGGTATACCCTGCTCCATGAGTCGCTGCCGTACTGAACCAGGTAGTCCTGCTTCCCGAAAATCATATTGGTGAGATCAATGTCAAAGCCGGTCAAATATTCATTCTGTATGTATTTGTAGGGAGGATAGTCCAGTTCCGCCTTGTAGACGACATGTTTTTTTGCAGCGTAAGCGGCATCCGGCAAAAGGATAAACAGAATAAAAAACAGGAGAATGACTTTGAACCGCCTCATACAATTTCTCCTTTTCGAATACTTATTAACTATATAAGATCTTTCGACAAATATTGGGATATATCCTGCTTACATCAATATAAAACACCCGTTCCCAGCGTATCTATCAGCCCTCATACCCATTTTAAATATTCCTTCTCTTGTCACATTGCTTAAAATTGTAACATTTAAAAGTGAGATATCTCACTTTTCATATTGATTTTTCGACGTAGTATGTGGATAATAACAATAATGGTTTTGGTGATAATGATTATCATTATTAAAGACTATTGTTAAATTTATTTTAAGGAGACTGAATGCTTATGAACGCAGCCGCTGCCCGGACGTCACTGAAGGTTGATGATTACCTGGATCTGTTTAATCTTGCCGTCAAGGTAGGAGATTTGAAATGGCAAAAAGAAATCAAATCCCGCCTGCAGTTCATAACGTGCAAGAACTGATGACATACACTTGAACAGCCGCATACCGAATTGCCGGAATGCGGCTTTTTTGATCTTTCTGCTTGCGCTGCCGTATCCCTGCATCACCCGCATGCTCGTATCTCCAAGGGCTTAGCTTTGTTACTCTACCCGCCTGCCTGCATCATTTCGATAAATCGCTTGAAGGAAGCGGACAGCCAGCGGTCTTTGCGGTATATCAGCTGGATGAAGAAGCCTTTGCCGCCGTCTTCCGACACTGGAATCGCCCTTAGCTCCCCCCGCCGCAATTCTTCCAAGACCGTATAGCCCGGAAGAAAAGCAACGCCCCATTCATGCTTGACGGCCTGCTTGATCCCCTCCAGGTTGCCGAACTCCAGCTCCACTCTCGGCGTCATTCCCAAACCTCTCATTTTTTGCAGCAAAAAATTCCGGTACGTACACGTATCCTCGGTCAGAACGAGCGGCTCGGCGGCAAGCATGGACAACTCTGCCGAACCATGGCCCGCGAGCGGGTGTCCGGGATGGACGATGATGAACAGTTCCTCCGGCTGCAAAGCCAAGACTTGAAGCTCATCCGATGCATAGGGCATGTCAAAAATCAGGCCGAAATCGGCGGATTTATTCCGTACGGCGGCAATAATGTCAGTTTCAGAGCCTGGCAGGACACGGATGCGGATATCCGGATACTGCTTACGGTACTGATGCAGCCGCTGCGGCAAAAAATAGGCGGCAAGCGTCTCAATCGAACCGATCGCCAGCTCTCCCGTCTGCCCTTCGGCGATGACCTCCTTCGCTTCCTCGCTCAGCGCCAGCATTTGGCGGGCATAACGGAGCAGCGTTCTGCCGGCAAAGGTCGGGGCCATCCCCCTCCCCGAACGCTCCAGCAGCTTCGCCCCATACATTTCCTCCAGCTTGGCGATCTGAGCCGTGACGCTGGACTGCGCGTACCCCAGGTTTTCCGCCGCCCGTGTATGGCTGCCGCTGGCGGCAACCTCGCAAAAGGTACGCAAATAGGTAAGCTCCATCCCGCATCTCTCCTATTTAAATATCATTTATTTCGATAGTTGTTATCCAATACTATAGATAACTGCAATGACCAAATCAAGCTAAAATAAAGAAAACAGCCATATCACCATTTCAAGGAGGATGACAGCATGAATTTCAAGCCCAAATCGCAGGTGCTGGCCGCCCCGGCTGCCTCCCCTGACGAAGCCACGGCCTATTTTGCCGCAAAAGGAAGGTTTGAGACCGATGTGGCCGACGTTGCTTACGATATCCGCGAAGGAATCCAAAGCTTTATTCTGGTTGATGTCCGCGATGCCCGCTCCTATGAAGAAGCGCATCTGCCCGGCGCCGTTTCTCTCCCCTCGGGACATCTTGGCAGCGGTGGACTTGCGGCGCTTCCGCAGGACAAAGTACTGGTCCTGTACTGCTGGGGTCCGGCCTGCAACGGAGCTACCAAAGCGGCCGCCCGGCTGGCCGCGCAGGGCTACCGGGTCAAAGAGATGCTCGGCGGCATCGAGTATTGGCGGCGGGAAGGCGGCCCGCTGGAAGGCACACTTCGGGAGGAAGCGCCGCTCTGCTGGCATATGCCGCCAATGCCGCCGCAGGTTTAAATCCGGTCTTCTCGACCTAATATAAAGGTTAGATAGCGCCCATGCCGGGCGTACCAAAAAAGCAGCCGCATGAGTCGCATGAGGGCTGCTTTATTGGTGGCAATTATTTTAAAACAGAACCATAAATGATTGATTTGGGTCTAATAAGTATTATCAGTATAAACTCCAGACAGACCTAAGCCATCAAAGACATAACTATATTTGGAAAAAACTTCACCTACCGGGGTCCCGCCAGAAGTATAACTTCCTTTATAGATGCCTTCTACGCGAGCATAATTCTTTACCCCATTATTTGCGATCGAATAGACCAAACCTCCACTATCACCAGGAGTAAGTCCGCCATATTCTGTTCTCACTAAATGCATAGTGACTCCAGGAAGACTTAAATCACTATCTAATATTTTTAAAAGAGGAGTGCCAGTACCGCCTAAAGATGTTGCATGAATTTTCACGTAATTACCCACTTGGCGATACTGTCCGGAATAATCAGTAGTACCAATGGTCATTGTACTTCCATTAAGATATACACTTGGATTAAGTCCAGAATTATATGTAACATACCCTGCATCATAACTCGAAGCCGAACTACTATTCGCGTTTGACATTGAGCCAATGGAAATAACTCCATCGGACAAATCATAGTACGTTCCGTTTAAGCAATGTCCTGCTGTAACACCCACATCATTGCCGTTGGCTCTTCCATTGAAACCAAGACTGCAATTTCCCCATATAGATCCATCAATGTATCTTTCAATCTGTTCACCTGGGTATAAATTATAGGCATTATTTTTAATTTCTATATCGCCAACAATCCAGTTAATTAGGTCTTCGTCTAAATATTTCAAAATCTCCTTCTTTTTGCTATCCAAATTCTCCTGCGTAATATAAACATTGACTTTATTCTGTTCGTTATCAATTCCGACGCCTTCAAGGTTTAAAGACTCTGCAGCTTTTAAAATTTTTTCCTTTCCCTTGTAAAGTTCATCCTCGGAGTATTTCACATATTTGAATTTCAGTTTATCTTTCCGTTTGCTTTTTTCCTTTAATAAAGTTTCAAGGTTATTAGAGTTGACTTTGCTAGTTAAGAGTATCACATTACTTCCATTTTTTTCAGTATATGCACCGGCATAAGAATCTTTAAAATGGGCAGTCATATATTCTTGCAATTGAACACGATCATCTTGTAATTGGGAAAACTCCTTGTCCTCGGATTCCTGAGATATCGCTACCGCGTTAACTGGAGCAGGGCCCGGGTCAATGGGTATGTCAAAATTTGAATTTGGAACAGGGTCCGGTATTCCCATACCCCCAAGATCTTTCGCAAAAGCAGAGACAGATAAAAGCATAATTGAAATGGTAAGAATTGTAGCCATTGAGAGCAACTTTCTTTTCATTCTTAGAAAACTCCTTGTGACATTTTTTTCAGGGTATTCCTGGGCGTAGCAAGATCACGACTTTGCATTTTAAAAAGAAACGAATGGACACCAACCGCTCTCCTCATCTGCGCTTCTAGAGGCCGGAGGCTGGTAGATAAGAGCAGACAGAAAGTGATTCCCGGTCTGGGCATATTAAAGTGATAGCAAATCTACAACACGAAAGCATTCCCTTCACACCCTAACCATAAAAATCAACCGTAATGTTTAAATCATAGGACATCAGTCTCCTTGTTTTAGGTTTAGCGAGGCCCTGTTCCCCATGTGGAGAGGAACAAATTTTCTCGTATGCAAATCTGGCTGTCTATCTCTCATAACCTATCGAACACATATAATCTGACGGTATGTTCTAAAATTTTTGTTCGAGAGAATACTTAAGTCATTCTGTATATTTCCAATTTTATTGTATAATTAAATAAAAATCAATAAATTCCATTATGTTCTGCTGCGCGGCCCATTTCACAGCCTGGATGCCGACACACAAAAGTGGGCTTACCACTCCTTTTATCGGTTCGTATATAACTGCGTATTCTTTATGACGAATGCCCGGATGCTTACCGAAGATATTATCCAGGAAGCGTTTCTCAAAGCTACGGCTAAAGGCCCTAGTCGGCGTTCGGATATCAATATTCCGAGTTGGACTAGAATAACCGCGCGAAACACCGCAATTGTCAGCATTTCCTGCGTTAATATAGTTGAAGCCATTCTAAACGAAACGAGTGTTGCAAGCGAAGTCGAAACCAGGGAAAAAGGCAAGCTGCTTCATCAGACGACTAACGAACTCCACTCTGATTATCAGACCGTGCTGCTGCTGTTTTACATAGACTGTAAATTCTATTGAGATATTTAAAAGGAACTGAATGATCAAGACCGTATTCAAATGGTCACAATAAACAGCGCTCCAAAAACCTATACCTATGTTTCCACGCTGTTAGGCGAAGTCAAACAGAATGTCGTCAAATATTCCTCTAGCCATTCCGAAAATCCGGTTATCACAGAAGCCAAGGCTAGCCCTCGCTGATAGCCCATCCGAAACAAACGACGCCGGAGGATGCAACCGTTAAACTGGTTTCTTTTTCCTGATTTCGCGTTTTTCCCTATTTCCATCTACTTCCATATGAATGGGTTGTGAAGATGAGTACTCCGGGCAAACTAAAGATGATTGCCATATTATTTCAGGATGTTCGTTTAACGACGCGAATAATAAGCCACTGTTTCTGAAGTAAAAGCACCTGTAGAGGTCATAATTAATCAGCCTTTTACTGTCACGGGTCTGCTTTGGAATAAAGACAAGCATACAGTGCAGTTGGAACATTGGACATGCAAAGTTTAGGGTGCAAACTAAACGGAAAGTGGCAGGGTATCGAATTAACATCAGACCCTGCTCTAATAAGTGCAAAATAAATGATGAGAACATCCCCGGAGTTTTTCCTCGCTGATAAATAGATGCCTCTATGCTGGATGCAACCGAAGCTCTTTCTTGTTATGGAAACCCGCAGCATGCAGACCGCGAGCTTCCCGTCCCTATTTTTAATGCGCTTCATCGTCCAGGAAAGGCTTGTTCACATAATAATACATGACGCCCATCAGCACGCCGCCGCCAATCAAATTGCCGAGGGTAACCGGAACCAGGTTGTGTACGACACCGGCCCACGAGATCGTTCCGGGGTGATCCAGCACAAGCGCAATCGCGAACGTACACATATTGGCAATACTGTGCTCATAGCCCGAAATAAAGAAGCAGAACACAAACAATACCATAGCAAACAATTTGGCGCCGTCAGCCTTCATCGACAGCGGCACGAAAAAGGCGAGACAGACGAGCCAGTTACATAGAATCGCCCGCCAGAACAGCTGGATTGCCGGGGCTTCCATTTTGTGAGCAACGACATTCAGGAGGAACCCGTTTACATTCGAGTCATAGAATAGACCGGTCAAATAAATGAGCAGCGCAAACGCCGTTGCTCCAAGAATATTTCCGATGTAGCTCCACACCCACATCCGTCCGACATCCGTCCACTGCATCTTCTTGCGAAGCGCCGCATAGGTGTAATAGAACGTATCGCCGGTAAACAGGTCGCCCCCTCCATAAGAAATAAGGATGATAGCAGCTCCGAATGTGACGGCGGCCATAGGATAGGTCATTGGAGAATGCTCCATGTAAAAAAAGTTTCCGGTCTTAAATGCCACGATAACCCCGAACCCGATAAACATACTGGCCAGCATCGCGCGGGCAATGTAGCGGAATATACTGTTGCGGTATACTTTTTGCTTCTTGAGCGCCAACTGCTCGACTTTTAAGAGTGCTTCATTCTCCATAGTTCCTCCGTGGGTTGTCGTATTTTCAGCAGCCTTTGGGATAACGCGAGCTTCGGACTTATTATACCCAATTAAACCGCAAAAAACCGCTTGAAACAACAATCCGCGAAGGTTGGCGAAAAATCTCTATTGCTAGGGATTCCTGTCATTATTGAGCTCGGCGATACCATCCGCTTTCTTACTGCTTGCTGCCACAAGAAGCAAGAGAATCAGGACTCCCAGGATCATTAGACAGCCCCCTTCCCCGTAATAGCCGCGCCCTGTGGCAATGTATGTGCGGGAGAGAGGGATTATGATTGCAGCGGCAAAAAAGACCTGCCGATCAAATCGGACAGGCCTAGCGATTATTCAATAAGAGAGGGTTGTCCCGGTTTAGAAAACTGCCCAGCCCATGGTCCGCCGCTTTCAGCGCCTGACGCTGCCCGGTAGTCGACGGTTTAATGGCGAACTTCGTTCTCCGCTTCACGTTGTTTACGTCCGGAGCTGTACAGAATCGTTCCAACAAAGACCGAGATGATGACGGCAAAGAAGATAACATGGGGCATTTCGTATCCGAAAGCGCCGGCCATCATTTTACCGGCAATAATGGCAATCAGCAGGAAAGCCATCTGCTCCAGTTCAGGGAATTTCTCGATCAGCTTCAGGAAGATCTGTGCCACGCCGCGCATCATCAGCACGCCCAGAATACCGCCCATGAACAGCACCCATACTTCGCTGCTTAGGCCGAAGGCGGCAATGACGCTGTCGATACTGAAGGCAATGTCCATCAGCTCGACGAGCAGCACCGTTCTCCAGAAGGAGGCTCCCTTATTCTCTACCTTTTCGTTCCCGCCGCCCTTGAAGATTCCTTTATAGGCGATGTAGAAGAGATAGAGGGCGCCAAGAACCTTAACCAATGTGAACTTGATCAGATAAGTGCCTAGACCGATGGCCAAGAACCGGAATAGATAAGCTCCCAGAATCCCGTAAAAGAGCGCCTTCTTCTGCTGCTCTTTAGGCAAATGCTTAACCATTACGGCAAGCACGAGCGCGTTATCCGCCGAGAGCAGTCCTTCTAGCAGGACCAGACTTGCGATAATGCCCCAGCTTACGGGGTCCGACAGCGTAGCGATTACATCATGCCATGAGAAAAAATGGCCATAGCTGTCGCTCATGCTCCTAAAAAAATTTGATAACCCTTCCATCTTCACTTGCCTCCGGTAAAATCATATTATTATTTATTCTCGTCCCAGGTTATACATACCGCTCGGCCAACTGGCTGATATGCGCCGCGTGGCTGCCTTCGCCGATCGCCGCAAACTTCCATTCCGATTCGTGCCTGTACAGCTCTCCGCTGATCAGAGCGGTGAACCCGGAGTAGTTGTCCGACAGGTTATATTTCACCAGCTCGGCTCCGCCCGAAGCATTCTTCACACGGATATACGCCGACTTAATCATGCCGAAATCCTGTCCGCGGAGCACGGCGTCGTAGATGTTGACGACAACCAGTATCCGATGCACATCGAACGGGACAGCGTCCAGGTTCACCCTGATTTGCTCATCATCCCCGTCATCATCGCCTGTCAGATTATCGCCGGAATGAACGACCGAATTACAGGAGCTCTGCATGTTATGGAAGCAGACCAGATTGGTCTTCTTCGTCAATTTCCCGTCAGCATTCAGCAGCAGGGCCGAGGCGTCGCAGTCGATATTGGCCTTCTGCCTGGAGCCGAACAACTCCTCGTTCTCTGCAGGGTCCCAGCCCAAACCAACGATCACGTTCTTCAGACCCGAATTGCCTTTGGTCAGATCAATGTTCTGGCCCTTTGCCAAATGAATTCCAGCCAAGCGTGATCCCTCACTTTCAAAAAATGCATATACAAAGTCATACGCTTAGAAATTGAATATGTTTCAATATGGCATATAGCAGCAATGCTGCCGGTCCCTCCCGCGCAGAAAAAAGCAGCGGAAAATCCCCGCCGCCTACAGTACCTTCGACAAAAATCCCCGGGTCCGCACATGCTGCGGATTTCCGAACAGCACCTCAGGCGGCCCTTCTTCCACAATGGCGCCCTGCTCCATGAACAGCACCCGGTCGCCCACCTCGCGCGCAAAGCCCATCTCATGCGTGACGACGACCATCGTCATCCCTTCGCGGGCGAGATCCTTCATGACGGCCAGCACCTCGCCGACCATCTCCGGATCGAGCGCCGATGTTGGCTCGTCGAACAGTATAATTTTCGGCTCCATGGCCAGCGCCCTGGCAATAGCTACACGCTGGGCCTGTCCTCCGGACAGGGAAGGGGGATATACCTCGGCCTTCTCGGCGAGCCCGACCTTCTTCAGCAGCTCCAGCGCCTTCTGACGGGCCTTATCCTCCGGCCATTTGCGAACCTGAATCGGTGCCAGCATAATATTCTCAATCACCTTTTTGTGCGGAAACAGATTGAACTGCTGGAACACCATCCCAACCTCGGTCCGGACCTCGTTGATCCGCGTCTTCTTGTCCATCAGATTGACGCCCTCGATAACGATCTCGCCACCCTGCGGCTGCTCCAGCAGGTTCAGACAGCGGAGAAAGGTCGATTTGCCCGATCCTGAAGGCCCGATTACGACGACAACCTCCCGGCTGTTAATGTCGATGCTGATATCGCCCAGCACCGTATGGTTCCCAAACGACTTGCGAAGATGTCTGACTGAAATAATCGGCTCCATAGCTTCTTACATCCTCCGTTCGATATAGCCGAGCAACTTGTTCAGCGAATAGGTGAGAATAAAATAAATAACCGCCGCCGTCAAATACGGTTCCCAAATCCGCATATACTGGCCTTTCATCGTATTTCCCCAGTACATGATTTCCGGCGCAGCGACGAGCGCCAGCAGTGAAGAATCCTTGACCAGCACGATGAACTCATTGCCGAAAGCCGGCACCATTCGCTTGATGGCCTGTGGCAGCACCACGAACCGCATCGACTGCAGCCTGGTCATGCCCAGCGACAATGCCGCCTCCGACTGACCGGAATCGACCGACTGAATGCCTGCCCGGAAGATTTCCCCCGCATAGGCCGCCGAATTGAGCGACAGCGCGACAACACCGGAAATCAGCGCGTTCGTGCTTCCATAAAAGAAAGGCACAACCCCGAAATGTACGATCAGAATCTGCACGTACAGCGGAGTACCCCGAAAGATATTAACATAGGTGTCAAAAGGCCAACGCCAAAGCGGGCTCTTCAGCATTCTGCCGAATCCGATACCCAGCCCGAGAAGGGACCCGAGTATAATGGAAGCGATTGAAAAACCGATCGTATACAAGGTTCCCCGTAAAAATAATGGCATGTACCCCCAAATGATGTCGAAATTGAAATCCATCTTTCTCTTCCCCTTCTCTTCTTTTCGCGGGTAGACGGCATGCCGCCGTTCCCCATGGCTTCTCTGTCAAAAAAACAAGCACGCGCAATAGTGTTCATTACGCATGCTTGTTGTCGCCTTGCACCGCTTACTTCGCATTCTTCAAATTAGTCAGATCGGGAGCTTCTCCGAACCATTTCTTGTAGATTTCCTCGTACTTGCCGTTCTCAATTACCTTTTGGATCGCAGGGTCCAGCTTCGCTTTCAGCTCGCTGCCCTTCGGATACAGAATCCCGTAAAACTCGGAGCCGAAATTCGGCGTATCCGTAATGCCGACCAGCTTCATTTTCGGGTTGTTCTTAATATACTCGCGAACGATCGCGATATCGGCCACAACCGCGTCCGCACCGCCATTGTCCAGTTCCATCATCGCTACAGCGTTGCTGTCAAAGCGCTTCAGCTTCGTGTTGCCCACACCCATAATCTTGCTCATCAGTTCATCGGCGGTAGTGGCGGTCTGTACGGCAACCTTCTTGTCTTTCAGGTCCAGCGCGCTCTTGATGTCGCTGCCTTCCTTGACCAAAATCATATTGGTCGATTCAAAGTAAGGAACAGAGAAATCATAGGTCTGTTTGCGATCATCGGTAATGGACACCGCAGACAGGCCTGCCTGATATTCCGTGCCCTGCTTCACACTCTGAAGCATCGTATCCCAGCCGGTGTTCACCACTTCGTACTTCATTCCCGCTTCTTCCATGACCGCAGCGATAAAGTCGATGTCGAAGCCCTTGATCGTATCCTTGTCCATGTATTCCATCGGCGCATAGGAAGCGTCGCTCGCGAACTTGACGACTGTTTCTGGGGCGCTTGTTTCTGGGGCGCTGCCGCCGGAGTTTGTGCTGCCTGCATTACTTGCGCTGCTTGCATTATTTGCGTTATCCGATCCGCAGCCCGCAATAGCCAATACCAGAATTGCAATTAAAGCTGACAAAATCCATTTATTTCGGGTCTTCGTCTCTTTTCTAGTCTCCACTCTCTCAATCCCCCTGAGAAATTATCTATAATACAAAGAGATTTTAACAGATTAAAGTGCGGATGACAATTATCATTTCCTCATGATGTTATGTTACATCACACATTATCGGAAGTTTGTAACAATTTGTGTTTTAAAAAGAGCACTGCCAAGAGTTTAACATCTTGGTCAGTGCCCACGGCATTAAATCTGTAATATTTTGTTAAAAAGTCAAATCTCCGTCATAGGAGGCGATCAGGCGATACAGCTCCGGACGGCGGTCGCGGAAGATGCCCCACTCGATCCGGAGGGTCTCCAGCGCGTCCAGATCGAACTCGCCGACCAGCACTGTCTCTTCATCCCGTCCGGCTTCGGCAATCTTGTTGCCCTGCGGACCGGCGATAAACGAGGACCCGTAGAAATTGATGCTCGATTCTTCGTCCTCTTCGCGGCCGATGCGATTGGAAGCTACAACGGGAATCAGATTCGCTGCAGCATGGCCGAGCATGCACATCTGCCAGTGATCCTTCGAATCAATGGAGCTGTCCTGCGGCTCCGAGCCGATGGCCGTCGGATAGAACAGAAGCTCCGCTCCCATCAGCGTCATGACGCGCGCCGCTTCCGGATACCATTGATCCCAGCATACGCCTACCCCGATTTTGGCGTAACGGGTGTTCCATACTTTAAAACCGGTGTCCCCGGGATTGAAATAGAACTTCTCCTCATAACCGGGGCCGTCCGGAATATGGCTCTTGCGGTATTTGCCAAGGATGCTTCCATCGGCGTCGATGACAGCCAGCGAATTGTAGCGCGCATAGTTCTTCTTCTCATAGAAGCTGATCGGCAGCACGACCTTCAGCTCTTTTGCCACCTCTTTAAAATGGTTCACGGCTTTATTCTGTTCCAGTTCCGTCGCGTACTCATAGTAATCCGACTTTTCCTTCTGGCAGAAATAGGGCGTCTCGAACAGCTCCTGCAGCAGAATAATCTGCGCTCCCTGCGCCGCCGCCTCCCGAACCAGCTTGTCGGCCTTGGCAATATTCTCATCAATGCTGCCGGAGCAGCTCATCTGCGTTGCGGCTACTTTTACGTTTCTCAAGCTTGTTCCTCCTTGCTATGACTGAAATCAAAATGTATGAACTTCCGGGGCCGGCATTTGCTGCGTTGTGCAGTGTACGTTGCCGCCCTCACGGATGACCGCCATTCCATTCACCGTGCGGATTCGCCGGTCCGGGAACAGACGCTTTAGCGTCTCCTCCGCGAGCGCATCGCTCTCGGGCGCGCCGAATACAGGCAGGATAATCCCGCCGTTGACGAAATAGAAATTCAGGTAGCTGAGCGTCAACCGATTTCCCTCATGGTCGGCGCGCGGCGGCTGCTGGATTTTGACGATCTCCAGCTTCCTGCCCTTGGCGTCCGCCATATTCTCCAGAATGTGCAGATTCTCGGCCGTGATCTCATAATTCTCATCCTGCGGGTCCTCGCACACCTGAATGATAACCTTGCCCGGAGCGGCAAAGCAGGCGATATTATCGACATGTCCGTCGGTCTCGTCGCCGCTCAGGCCGCGCTTCAGCCAGATAATCTTGTCCGCGCCGGTGTACTGGCGAAGAACCTCCTCAATATCACCCCGTCCAAGTCCGGGATTGCGGTTCGGATTCAGCAGACATTCCTCGGTCGTAATCATCGTGCCTTCGCCGTCGGTATGAAAGGAACCTCCTTCCATCACAATCGGCGCGTCGAACCGGGCAACCTTCACTGTCTCGATAATTTGCGGAGCAACCTTGTCGTCGAGATCCCATGGCGAGTATTTGCCGCCCCAGGCGTTGAACTTCCAGTTGATACCGGCAAGCTGCCCGCCAGTGTTCATGACAAAGGTCGGCCCGTTATCCCGCAGCCAGGCGTCGCTGTGTTCAATCGGCAAGAAGGTAATTCCGGGCCCGCTTACCAGGCGCATAACCTCCTCCTGCTCGTCCGGACCCACAACGACCGTCACCGGCTCGAATTCGGCGATGGCCCGGATAATATCGGCATAGCCTTGGCATACGGATTCATGGTCGTCCGGAAAGCACATGGACGCCTGCACCGGCCAGGATATAAACGTCCGTTCATGCTTCGCCCATTCGGGCGGCATGCTATAATTCAAAGCTTTAGGATTCATCATTTTAGCTCACTTTACATTAGTCTCCGGAATACACTTTTCCCGGCATTCCTTACCCATCATACAATATTATCAACCCGGGCTCAATTCCGTCTGGAAGGCTGAAATCCGGCATTTTCCAGCAGACGGATGACCGGCCAAGCGAAAAAACTGGACGCACGCGCCCGGTCTTCATTTATGCCCGCAGCGGCGGGCGTATTCTTTTTACGAATCAGGAAATCCGGATCGACTTCACCGTCTCCCCCGCAAAGCTCTTTACCGTAAACTCCCCGCCCTCCAGTACGCCATAGGAATTGGGATTGTTTTCTTTGGGGAGCGAGATGGAGCCGGGGTTAAGCACGTAAATGCCTTCCTTGACGCCGGCCACCGGAACATGGGTATGTCCCTGAATGAAGATATCCCCTTCGCTGAGCTCCGGCAGATTCTCAATGCTGAAGCCATGTCCATGCGTGACGTAAATGCGTCTGCCTTCGTACAGAATTTGCGTATAGTCTCCCATCATCGGAAAATCGAGCAGCATCTGATCCACCTCGGAGTCGCAGTTGCCCCGCACGGCTGTAATATGCCGCTTGATCGCATTGAGCTCCTGCGCCACTCCCTTAGGATCGTAACCATCCGGCAGCGGATTGCGGGGACCGTGGTACATGAAATCCCCCAGAATGACTAGGCCGTCCGCCTTCTCCTCGGCGTATTTCTCCAGCGCTTTCTTTAACCAGTGCAACGAACCGTGAATATCGGAAATAAACATCAGCTTCATGCATTTCCCGCCCTTTCCTGTTTTGGATATGTACTATTATCACGCAAAAAGCCCCACAAAGTGAGGCCTTTCATTGATGTTGGTCAGATATTGTGCCCGGACCTCGAAAATAAATCAGGTAAAGGGGGCCGGCTCCTTAGCCGACGCCCCGCTGTTTCTATCGCGCTTGCTTCGTGTCTTTCGACCCGCTTAGGCGTTAAGGCAGATTCGAGGAGCCCATCAGATAACGGTCCACTTCCCGTGCAGCCTGACGACCTTCGCTGATCGCCCACACGATAAGGCTCTGTCCGCGGCGCATGTCGCCGGCGGCAAAGACGCCCTCCACATTGGTCGTATGCACTCCGTATTCCGCCTTGATGTTGGAACGTTCGTCGCGCTCCAGACCAAGCTGGCTTGGCAGCGTCTCCTCCGGTCCGGTAAAGCCCAGCGCCAGCAGCACGAGCTGCGCCGGAATGACTTCTTCACTGCCCGGAACTTCTTTTGGCACCATACGGCCATCTTCGTTGCGCACCCATTCGATACGTACTGTGTGCAGTTCCTTCACATGTCCGTTCTCATCCCCGGCGAACCGCTTCGTCGATACAAGATAGCGGCGCGGATCTTCCTGATACAAAGCCTTCGCTTCTACCTGTCCGTAGTCCACCTTAAGCACCTTCGGAAATTCTGGCCAAGGATTGCTTGGCTCACGGGTGAGCGGCGCTTGCGGCATGATCTCCAGTTGGATGACGCTCTTGCAGCCATGACGGATGGAGGTCGCCACGCAGTCGGTGCCGGTATCGCCGCCGCCGATAACGACAACATCTTTGCCGGCTGCGGACAGGTACTCCCCGTTCTGAAGCTCCGAATCAAGCAGGCTCTTCGTATTCAGGGTCAGGAATTCCATCGCCTGGTAAATGCCGGACAGCTCTCTTCCTTCGATTGGAAGATCACGAGTCTTCGTCGAACCCGCGCAGAGCACAACCGCATCATACTGGGCCTTCAGCTCCTCGGCCGAAATATCCTTGCCGATTTCCGTTCCGGTTATAAAGTTAACCCCTTCGGCCTCAAGCAGATCAGCCCGGCGCTGCACCTTCTTCTTGTCGAGCTTCATATTCGGAATGCCATAGGTCAGCAGGCCGCCGACCCGGTCAGCCCGTTCATAGACGGTGACCGTGTGGCCCGCTTTGTTAAGCTGCGCCGCGCAGGCTAGACCCGCCGGCCCGGAGCCGACGACGGCCACGCTTTTGCCGGTGCGCGCAAGCGGGGGCTCCGGCTTGATCCAGCCTTCTTCGAAGCCTTTATCCACAATCGCTTTCTCGATCGAACGGATGGTCACGGGCTGACCGTTCATTCCCACCGTACACGCGCCTTCGCAAGGCGAAGGACATACCCGGCTTGTGAATTCAGGGAAGTTATTACTCTTCTGGAGACGTTTCAAGGCTACTTCCCAGTTCCCTTTATATACCATATCATTCCATTCTGGAATCAGATTATGCAGCGGACAGCCGGAAGCCATTCCCGACAGCAGCCGGCCCACATGGCAAAAAGGCGTCCCACAGTCCATACATCGCGCGGCCTGATCCCGCAGCTGCTCCTCCTCCAACGGTATCGAAAACTCATTCCAATTCTTAATTCGCTCCAGTGCTTCGCATTCCGAAGGCGTTACACGCTGATATTCCATAAATCCCGTAGATTTGCCCATCCCTGTCATCCTCCGTGTCTTCTTGGATTTCCGGCGGACCGCCGGCAATGTATTCTAGATGCCGCTTACACTAAGGACTTCAGTCCCTTCCAAGCGCCAGCTCGTATGACGCTGTAAAGCAGCAAAGCAGCAGGCCGCATCCGGGCGATTGACGCCGGCTGTACGGTTGTCCGCCACATTTAAAATTAGAAGTAATAAGTGACTACATAGTACCATCCGCTTTCCGTATCCGAACGTGAGCAATGTCACCTTTTGTTGAAATCGAGAACATCATTTTGCCATTATCACAGAAATTTCAAATTTAAATCAATTCGTCTTTAATCGTGGAGGCGCAGCCGGAAGACTCTTCACAAAAAAAAGACCCCAAAGGGTCTATAGATCCAAAAACAATCACTGCACCGCCAGCACCGTCATTCCGATGCCCCGGATAATGGCCTGTTCTTTGGTCAGACGGGTGATTTGTTCTCCGCCGAGCAGCGGCTGCCATTCTCCCAGCTTCGGAAGCGCCAGCGACATCTCTTCTTTATTCACTTTATAAACGACGTACAAGTGACTCGCCGAATCTCCTCCGGCGTGATTCCGCAGCGTAAAGGCTACCGCTCCGCCAGGGGCCCGCTCAAAGAAAAGCCCCCGGCGAATCTCCTCCGCGCTCCGCAACCGGAACGCCGGATGCTCCTTGCGAAGCGCAATCAATTTCTTCATATATTCAACATCATCCTGATGGGCGGCGCACCGCTGCCAATCGAGCCAATTGATTTCTTCCGGACCGTTATAACTGTTCTCAATGCCGTTCTTCGTCCGCATGAACTCCTGGCCGGCATGCAGAAACGGAATACCCTGGCTCGTCAGCACCATTGCAGAAGCAAGCCGGTGCATAGCCCGGCGTTCCTCATCCGTCGCCCCTTCCGTAGACAACAGCAGTTTATCCCACAGCGAATGATTGTCATGGCATTCCACAAAGTTAACCGATTGCTGCGGCTCCTGGGCGAACTGCCAGATCCCCGGCCCGTAAGTAATGCCTCCGGCGATTCCGGCCATGACCCCGTTCTCAGTTCCGGCTCCTCCGCTGATGAAGCCTTTGCGGTTATGCAGAAAAATGCTTCCCTTAACCGCGTCACGGAACCCGTCGTTAAACTGCCCGAACCTTTGCAATAAGGCGCTGTTCTGCTGGTTCGCCCGCTGCGAAGGCGCAAGCTCCGTGTCCATCACCCAGCCCTCCCCGATCGTAAGGATGGAAGGGTCCAGCTCGTCGAGCCGCCGGCGGATCTCCGTCATGGTTCCGATGTCCATGAGGCCCATCAGATCGAAGCGGAAGCCGTCGATATGGTACTCCCCAGCCCAATACAGCACAGAATCGGCAATATAGCGGGACATCATCTTGCGCTCGGTGGCGCAATCATTGCCGCAGCCCGATCCGTTCGACAGCGTACCGTCCGCTTTGTAACGCAAGTAGTAGCCCGGAACAAGCTTGGTGAGACTCATACGGAAGCTGTCATAAACATGGTTATATACAACGTCCATGATAACCCGCAGGCCGCGGTCATGCAGCGTCTGAATCAGATACTTAAGCTCTTGTATCCGTACCCCCGGAACGTAAGGATCGGTCGCATAGGAGCCTTCGGGGACATTATAGTTCTTCGGGTCGTAGCCCCAATTATAGTGCGGCTGATCGAGCTTCGTTTCATCCACGCTTTCGGTCGCGTAATCCGCAATCGGCTGCAGCTGCACATGGGTAACGCCAAGATCCGCGATATAGTCCAGCCCGGTAAGAATCCCCTCCGGTCCCCGCGTGCCGCTCTCCGAAAGGCCGGCAAACTTCCCTTTCTGACGGATGCCACCGGCCGGATGGATCGACAAGTCCCGCAGGTGCAGCTCATAGATGACGGCATCCACGGGATCGCCAAAAGGCGGTTTGTCTTCGGTCCAGCGCAGCGGGTCCGTCTTCCTCAGATCGAGAATGGCCCCACGGTCGCCATTCACGCCGACGGCTCTGGCGTAGGGATCGACCGCCTCGTTCCACCGGTCTTCGAACCATACGCGATACGTATAGAATTTGCCTTCCAAATCGCCCTTTACCGTCAATATCCAGGTTCCCCCGATATCGCGGGTCATTGGCAGAACGGCTGAAGCATCTCCCTGCCAGGAATCGTACAGTACCAGCTCCGCCTGCTGGGAGGTCGGCGCCCATAGCCGGAACGCAGAGCGCTCCGGCATGTAGCTCACGCCCAAATCGTCGCCCTCGTAACCGGGCAAATCGTCAAAGCCGCCAACATGGACGGGGACTCCCCCTACGACCGCAGGATCGCCGTAATCAATCGGCTCACCTTTTCCCCCTTGTACCGACAAATCGATCATGGCTCCTTTATTCTCTCACTCTTGGCGATCTGCCAAGATCGCGCGCAGAGCAAACGTTTGATTTGTTATTATAACGGATGCGGTCTCTGAAAGGACGGGCACGCCGTTTTTTGTTGTATTCCCCGGGATTATACAATGCGCCCAATCTGGTGTCAAACTGCTAGATTTCCGTTTTTTGTAAGCAAATTACCCGATTTTCTGTAAAATACTACAAATTCACCGACATCATCGTTATTACCTCGCGATTGCCAGCATATTCAATTCGGCGCTCCCGGCTTGCAGCAAACGCTCCGTTCGCCCGTTTCGATCCGTTATCCTGGATAATCAGCCAGAGACCGGACTCCGTCATCTCATAGCCCGTTCCCACCGTCCAGTGATAGTTGTACGCGTAGTTCCCGAACCAGTGCAGGGAGAACCATTTGTCGAACTTCACCGCCACCGGCCGGCCCGCGTCGATTTCCGCCTTGTACAAGGCGAAATCATTGAAGCTCCACAGCCGAATCGCGGGTTCGTTTCCGAGAGATGCCCTGAGATACGCCTTAATCCCCTTGGCGAAACCGCGCGCGCTCATCCCCCACGGCCTTCCGCCGTATCTCCCGTACAAATGATTGATATGCTCCGCCTTAGAGCGGAAACGCTCCTTGCCGATAAGGTCCGGCCTCCCCAGCTTCTTGCCCCAATACTCCGTAATCGCGGCCATCGTGGCGGGCCCGCAGGCGGACGAAGCAGACCGGACGCCCGGCGCCCACTGGGTGTAAGGCTCCAGATTAAGCTTTTTTCCGGTAACGGTACTCGTCATAAAGCAACAGCGTTCTGCCGCCAAAGCCGGACCCTCCTAGTGTTCGGGCAAAGAGGAGGCTCGTTGATGAAATCCCGCAGTCCACCCTCGCGGTCTTCTCTGCTAATGTATGCCGGTACCGCCAAGCAGTTCATTCCATTAAGGCCCCTTTCTGAGTAGCGTAAAGCCGATGATATACGAAGAACTCTGCCATACCAGTATACGATAACAGAGAAGCTAACACACGAGGGGACTCAAAGGCTATTATTCAAAACGAAAAGCACCCGCCAAGGCTTCTTTCGCCCATGGTTCGGGTGCTCTGTATACTTTGTAAAAAGCGGATATAAGTCCGGTTTCGGGGTATCGACTCCGGTGCAGAAGCCGTAAATCAGACACCAGAGGATTAGCTTCGGGTCTGCGCCCCTCTGAGCTCCCGTATGCCTCTGAGATAGCCGCTGCTTGCCTCCTTCCGGCGCCGGAGGGCCGTTTCCGCGTATAAAAATCCGGCTGTCCACAGCAGCATGGCATAGCGGAAAGGCGTTATGCCGGTTCTGAGCTTCAGCAGCTCATAGTGGTTGATAACTTTGGTATAGGCGACCTGTTCCTCCTTGTCTCTGGAAGCCGGCGACCCGTGGTGCACCAGCTTGAGCTCCGGATTTATAATCATCGGCCCGTGCAGCCCTGCCAGATAGGACAGATACAGGTCTTCGCCAAGGCTGTAGCCGTTCAGCCATTCAACCACTTTTACATCCCGCAGCGCCGACTTGCGGAAGCACATATTGCATCCGTGCAGGAATTCGGTCCGGAAGACCCGTTTCTGCCGGTTCCACAAATTCATGGCGGAAGCAAATCCGCTGTAAGACAGCTTCCCGGGGTCGAAACGGCTTCGGCCGCTTATCAGCATGAGCAGTCTGCCCTTCAGGGAGCAGGAGAAGCTCTGGTCTACTCCGCCAACGCCGACGGCATCAGGATAGCGTTCAAATGTCCGCAGAAGTACGGCCAGATAATCCGCTTCCAGCTCTACATCGTCATCCAGGAACAGAAGGGTCTCATATTTAGAGGCATGGGTCGCATAAATCCGTGATTTAAGCAGGCCCGCTTCCTCCCGATTCTTCCGGTGGTAGCCCAGTTCCATACCGGGAGGCAGTTCCCTCCTGACCTCATCCAACCAGGATTCCTGCGTATCGCCGTCGTCAATGATCAGAATTTCAATCACCGCGCCTGCAATATCCCTCTGGCTAAATATCGACTTCAGGCATTTCCTTAAATCCTCATGTCTGTTCCGGGTGCAAATGGCTATCGACAACGTCATCGATCCGTTCAAACTCCCACCCCTTTTTCCAAAAATGAATAATAGACGAACTGTTCTACAGACTGCGTTGTTACTGCTCCTGACGAAATTCGATCTTTTCCACAGTTTTTTTGTATTTACCCTTTATTTTGCAGGATGAAACGCAATATGCAAGTTTTTCTTAGATTTAATTCATTTTCAGAAAGAAAAGAGTGCAGGTTCTAACGCTTGGGACGGGTTGTCTGCTGCGCCCGGCGGTAGGCCATAACCTTGCGGTACATGGTTTTATCCGAAAGCTGATTAAAAATGTACGGATCGGGATTGGTGTTGACTTCAATGATCCATGGAGTCAGGGAACGGTCGAGGCCGACATCGACCCCAAGCTGCTTGAACCCCGGGTATTTTTTCTTGTAAAATTGCCCGACATCTTTGCCGAGCTTCCGCAGACGCTTCATCGTCTCAGCCCGAAGCGCATCGCTCGTATGCGGGGCGAGCAGCTTCTCCACCGCCGTCGGCTTGCCGCCGGCATGGTAGTTCGTAACGATCTTTCCCACCCCGGCCACTCTGCCGATCAGCCCCGTCGTTTCCCAGATTCCGCTGGGACTGCGCTGAACCATGACGCGGATATCGAAGCGCTTGCCACCCGCTTTCAGCAGGTCGATTCCTTTTTGAATCAGGTACTTGCGGCTGCCCGTCTTCCCTTTAAGTGAGGTATAGAATGCCTCAAAGGTGCCGAAGGTTCTCTGCTTGGTCCCGCTCTGATACCAGTACGCGGCCCCCTTTTCACCCGATCGGCGCTCGGCCCGAATGACTCCGTTTCCGTAAGTGCCTACCTCCGGCTTGATATACACCATTCCGTATTTGTCCAACATTCTCTTGGCATTCTCGCGGGTCAGTCTTGCCGTCTCCGGAATCAACGGCGATATTTCCGGACTGCGGAGCAGCACCTTCGTCTTGATCCATTTGCTTGTCAGTGTCGATTTTGCTTTCATCCTTCCATTCCACACTCCCGTTCACTAGGTCCTGTCGAAGCATGATACTCATACAAGGTAAACTATGCTTCGGCGAAAGCTTTCGCATTGGATAGACGCCGCTCTCCAGTAAAGAAAGTGACTCCCCGAGAGACATGAGCATATAGTGCAAACAAGAAGAAAATCCGCTGCTTGGGAAAGGAGCCTAACGATGAAGATCTGTATGATAGCGCCGGGACGGTTTCCGCTTCCGGGCAGCGGTTCCGTGGAAATCTGTATCTGGGAGACGGCCAGACTGCTCGCCCGCCGCCACAGCACCACCGTAATCAGCCGGAGAATGCCGGGACTTCCCGGGCTTGAAGAGCGCGAAGGAGTCAGGCTGATCCGCCTGCCTGCGGATACTCCCGGCCTCTACCTTGCCGAAACGCTGGATGCCCTCCGGGAGGAACCGTATGAGCTTATTCAAGTTGACAACCGTCCGCATTTGGCGGCTGCCGTGAAGCGGGCCTTCCCTCACATTCCGGTCGTGTTATTCCTGCACTCCCTGACCTTTGTGCCCAGCGACCCGAAGGTCGCTCTGAGCCTTGGCCACGCGGATCTTATCGCCGTCAACAGCCAGTCGCTGCGCGGCAGGCTGGACCGCCGATTCACCTCTGCCCGCCTCCCGGTTGCAGTTGTGCCGCTGGGCGCCGACCTGTCCCGGTTCACACCGCTTCCAGACGATCAGCGGAAGCTGCTCCGCCGGGAATATGGGCTGCCCCGCCGCTTTACCGTTCTATTCGTCGGCCGGCTTATTCCCCGCAAAGGCGTGCCCATCCTGATGCGGGCGGCGGCTATGCTGAATAGGCGGCTGCCCGTGCATCTCGTAATCGCCGGCACGGGGAAGCCAGCCTATATGCGGAAGCTCAATCAGCTCGCCCGGCGTCTGCGCCTGTCCGTTTCTTTTATCGGCGGCGTTCCGCACGAGGAAATTCACCGGATGTACCAGATTGCCGACTGTCTGGTCTGCCCTTCGCAGCGGCATGAATCATTCGGCCTGGTCAATGTGGAAGCCATGGCCGCCGGACTGCCGGTCATCGCCTCCAATAACGGCGGTATCCGCGAAATCATATCATCCGGCCGCAACGGCTTCCTCGTGGAGCGCTACCGGGAGGCCGCTTCTTTTGCCCGAATGATGCTGCCGCTTGCCCGCAGCCCGAAGCGGGCCGCCGCCATCGGAATGCAAGGGCGGCGGGACGCGTTTCAGACTTTCGATTGGGCGAGAACGGCTGATCGGTTGGAGCTTCTATACTCTGGACTCTGTCAGCGCCGGAAATGAAATTAATTGTTATGCAATGACAATATTCACTTTTAGGCATTCTTATCCGATGTATAATAACGGTGTAAGCGTTGCCATGCCGAATTAATCATCTTAGCCCCCTAGTCGGCAACACCCTGCATATCTTTTGTCCGTGGAAAGGGTGGATTGTTATGTTGATGCTCGAAATTATCGTAAGACCGGAGAAGGCCGATGAAGTGATGGCGGAACTGCTGGCCGCAGGTTTTCCTTCCATCAGTAAAATGGATATATTGGGACGCGGTAAGCAAAAAGGAATTCAAGTCGGCACGAACCACTACAACCAGATTTCGAAAAAAATGCTGATGATGGTTATTCCTGAGGATGACAAGGAGGAAGTCATCGACATTGTGAAGCGGACGGCAAGAACCGGCGATCACGGCTCTTTCGGGGACGGCAAAATTTTCGTACTCCCCGTTCTGGAAGCGTATACAGTCAGTACCGGCAAAAAAGAATTGTAATTCACTGCGAGTCAGCGGCGGAACCCCCTCATGGCAGGAACCCCGAACCCCAAACCCTGCTACGACTGTACGGATGTGTCGGCTTTATTTTTCTTAAGAGAGATAGACTAAAAGAAAAAGGGCAAGGCCCCGGATGCTCACATGAGCTCCGGCAGCCTTGCCCTTTAAACATTAGCGCGTCCCGTTTAAGTTAACGGGATCCATTGGATTAGGGTAAGCGCCAGACCAACCACGAACCCGCACACCGCGCCGTTGACGCGGATCCATTGCAGGTCCTTCCCGACCTTCTGCTCCAGCATGGCGACCAGGCTGGCGTCGTCCATTTTGTCGAGGTTTTCCTTCACCAGCACGCCGATCCGGTAATGGTTCGCCTCCGCGAACGCGATTAGCGAGGAACGGATTTTGCCCTCCCATTCGAAGACCCATTCCTTCTCCCCGGCGATGCGGCGGGCGAGCAGGGCATACGCAGCGAACAGCCCCCGCCCCCCGCGGACGCGGTCTTCTTCCAGCAGAGCGAGTACCCTGCCGCGAATCTCCTCAAGCCGGGCCAGCAGAAAGGCTCCCGCCTCCTGGCCCTCAAGTTCGGCCGAAGCCCAGTCCGCCAGAGCTTTCATCCGCTCCTCGTCATTCACCAGCTGGAACAGGGCGACACGGATCTCCCGGATAATGTCCTCGCGGTAGACGTTGTCCTCATCCTGAATATCGCGGATAGCGGACCGCAGCATGTTCTGCAGCAGCTCGCCCAGCATCTCTTCATCGACGAAGCCGACAAAAGCCTGAAAAGCCACTCCTTTCAGTCCGCCCAGCTTCACCTCGGCAAGCTTGGAAGACGCGAGTTGGCCGAGCATAGCCTTCGTCTCCGGACGGCTGAGCCAGACCTCGGCCTGTTCGAGCCCGTAATCGAGGGCTTCCTTGTCCCTGCCGTCATGGAGCAGCCTCGTAAGGACCGTATCGGCGGTCTGCTTGAGGTCCGCGTTCCGGACATAACCCGCGAGCGCCGACTGAAGATACGGCAGCGCCTTTTCTCCTGGGATCTGGCTCACAAGGACACTCAGGCGAGCCAAAATTTCCACTCTCGTCTGCTTGCGGCTGAAGAACTTTGTGAGCATCGAAGACCCCAGCGAGATGAACTTGATTCCGCGCAGCTTGTTCTGGATGCTCTCCTTGTTCAGCAGTTCGTTCTCCATTGCCGAAATCAGGGACTCTACGATCTTATTCCGGTTCTTCAGCAGTAAGGAAGTATGCGGAATAGGAAGGCCGAGCGGATGGCGGAACAGCGCCGTAACCGCAAACCAGTCGGCTATGCCGCCGACCAGTCCGGCCTCAAAGCCGCCCCGGAGCAGCTTTACCGCCGTATTCTCAGGCAAAAACAGCGTCAGCAGAAAGCCGCACGCCATTGCCACAAGTGAAATTGCAGCCAAGTTTCTGGATTTCATATCAAATAATGCCTCCCACGTTCTATCGACAAGCTTAAATACTAAAAAATATTGTACCATGAATAATCCCCGTTTCGGAAATTCACACTCCCGGAAAAAATCCGGCTGAGCCAGAAAGCCTGCCGCCGGCTGGGCCAGACACCGGACAAGGGCTTATCTGGCGCAAGATCGGGCCTCTCTGAGCAGGGATTCTCCAGAGCGGCAATCGTGTTCGGGCTGCGGGAACGGTCACTTGCGGAGGGTCATTTTCTATATTCTTGAATCACAAAAAGCAGCCCCCCGCCGCATAGGCGCGAGGGACTGCTAAAATTCTATAGCGGCGGTAGAGCCGCCGCTATTCAACATTGCTGTGCAGCTTGTATGCCGCCAAATGATCGACGCCCCGCAGCTCTGCATAGCTCAGGCAGACGCTGTCCAGCACGAGATGGACGCACTGGTCGAACAGGGAGCCGAGCGGCTGGACGCTTCGGCGTTCACCCTCGCGGCGCTGCTTGGTCGCCGCCGGGATCATTAAGAGCCGGGAGGCGCATTTGCCAAGCGGTGAATCGCCGTCCGTCGTCAGGGCGATCATGAACGCGCCCAGTTCGCGGGCCTTCTGCGCCGTCCAGACGACGCCGTGCGTCGTTCCCGATCCGGATACGGCCACCAGGATGTCGCCTGGGGAGATGGACGGAGTAATCGTCTCGCCGATGACATACACGGTCGCGCCCAAATGCATCATCCGCATGGCGAATGATTTCGCCACAAGGCCCGACCTGCCCTCGCCCACAACAAAGATCCGCTGCCCTCCTGCCAGCAGCACAGCCGTTTCCGTCACATCCGCTTCATCCACACGTTCCAGCACTTCACTAGCTTCCGAGAGAATTTCCTTCAGCTTGCTCATCTTGGCGGTCACTCCTTATCTGCTTTTGAATAGGCTGAATCTGCTTCTTGTCCCGGATATGCTCCCTCTATTCATTTCGTGTGTTGTACTTTTCAGTTCGAACTGCTGCCCTTCTGGCTCTTTCCGCTATATTCCCGAATACGCTCCTTGAACTCGCGGGCCGCCTGCGCCGGATCGGGCGCCTTCGTAATCGCCGAGCCGACGATAATGACCTCCGGCTTCAGCGCCATCAGACCCGGCAGCGACTCCAGCGTAATGCCTCCGGCAGCGGCAATCCTAAGGCCTGCCACACCTTCGGCGCCCGGATCGCCGCCGTATGCGCCTTCACCGCTGCCCTCCCGAACCCCGGCAGACCCTTGCACTCCGGCTCGGTCGCCGCTTGGGCCTCCGGCAGCGCCATACGCTTCGGCCCGGCAGCCGCTTGGGCCTCCCGCAGCGCCATGCGCCCCGGGATCGCTTCCATGCCCGGCGTCCGCGCCGCCTGCCACTTCCAGCCTGCGGCCGCCGCCTTCCTGCTGGTCCTTGCTGACATGCAGGCAGTGGATCGCTCCGGGGTGCTGCGCCAATTCCCGCTGCTGCTCCGGCGAAGTATGAAGCAGGTCGATCATGACCTGCTTCTCCATCCGCCGCGCCGTCTCCACGCACAGCGCCACGGTAACCGGCGGTGCCGCGCCCATGACAGTCGCGACATCCGCCCCTGCGCTAAAGCACAACTCGAATTCGTACTTGGCGTTGTCGAAGGTCTTCATGTCCGCCACAATGACTTTATGCGGAAATTCACGCTTCAGCGCTTCTACGGACGCCATGCCGAATTCCTTGATCAGCGAGGTACCCACCTCGATCCAGTCGATATAGGGCTCCGTACGCCGGACCATAGCTGCCGCTTCCTCTATGCTCATCCGGTCGAGCGCCAATTGGATCTTCACCGCGTGGACACCTCCAGCTTCGGCTCAGGCCGCTGCTTAGACGCCTTGCGGGATTTGCCGACCGTCATCGTCAGAATCGCCGACAGCAGCAGCGAACCGGCCATGAAGATGTAGGAAGCGCCGAAGCCGCCGGTGGAGCCGTTCAGGTAGCCGACGATATACGAGCCGGCAAAAGAACCGAGCGCGCCCATGCTGTTAACGAGCGCGATCGCGCCGCCCGCCACGTTGCGGGGCAGAATTTCCGGCATGATGGCAAAGAACGGCCCATACGGAGTGTACATGGCGCCGCCCGCGATCACGAGCAGGATAAACGAAAGCCAGAAGTGATCCGCGCCCAGCAGATACGAAGCGTAGAAAGCGATGGCGCCGATCATCAGGAAAGGCCAGACGAATATTTTCCGGTTAAGCGTCTTGTCGGAGAAATAGGAAGCCGTCAGCATGCCGATAACCGCCAGCACGTAAGGAACGGACGACAGCCAGCCGGTTGTTACCATATTCATGTCGGGAGCCGACTTGATAATCGAAGGCAGCCACATGACGAATCCGTACACGCCGATGCTCCAGAAGAAATACTGCAGGCAGAGCTTGATGACGAGCGGGGACTTGAATGCTTCGCCGTAGTTTTTTACAGGCTTGAGCCCTTTTTGCTCTTCCTGAAGAGCGCCATCAAGCGCCTTCTTGTCTTCATCGTTCAGCCATTTCGCATCGGAAGGCTTATCGTTGACGAGCTTCCACCAGAAGAATGCCCAGATAACCGGCGGCAGTCCTTCAATAATGAACATCCATCTCCAGCCGACGGAGGATACGAGATAGCCGGATACAATGGACATCCACAGCACGGTTACGGGATTGCCGAGGATCAGGAACGTGTTGGCGCGGGAGCGCTCTTTTTTCGTAAACCAGTGGCTTAGGAAGACCAGCATCGCCGGCATAACCGCGCTCTCGACCACGCCGAGGCAGAACCGGATGACGATCAAAAAATGGACGTTATGGACTACGCCGGTGGCCGCCGCCAGAAAGCCCCATAGAATGAGGGACCAGAAGACGAGCTTCTTGGCGCTCTTGTTCTCGGCGTAATGCGCGCCAGGCACTTGAAAGAAGAAGTAGCCGAGGAAAAAGAGCGCGCCCAGCAGCGAAGACATCGAAGCCGTGATCTGCAAATCCTTCGCCATGCCGGCCGCCGCACCAAAGCTGTAGTTCGCCCGGTCGAGATAAGCCAGACTGTACGTAATGAATACGATGGGCATCAACCGCAGCCAGCGCGCGGCGACGAAGCCGCTGCTTTTCTTGTTATTCATCATTATTTCACTCCCGTAAGTTGATATTGGAGATAGGTTTCAAGCTTAAGGTTTGTCGGATAGCCGTCATGGTCGCCCTCCGACTGTACGGCCAGCGCGCCAATCGCGTTCCCCCGCTGCACCGCCTGCGGCACGGTAAGACCTTCCAGCATGCCGCTTACGAGTCCGACGGCAAAGCCGTCTCCGGCGCCTACCGTGTCCACAACCTCTTCCACTTTGAAGCCCTGTACCGTGCCTTCATCCGTCTGTGTGCGGAAGTACGCGCCCTCCGGCCCCAGCTTGACTGCAACGAGCGACACGCCCTTGTTCAGATAAAATTCGGCGATTGCGCGCGGGTCCCTGGAACCGGTCAAAATCTCACCCTCCTGGATTCCCGGCAGCACCCAGTCGGCGCGGCAGGCCAGATCGTTGATGACAGACACCATCTCTTCACGGGAAGACCAGAGCGCAGGCCGCAAATTCGGATCGAAGGAAACGCTGCGTCCCGCGGCCTTCATCGCTTCCAGCGCCCCATAAGCGAACTCGCGGGTATTTTTCGTCAGTGCCGGCGGGATGCCGGTCATGTGCAGATGGCGGAAGCCCGTCAAATAACCAACGTCCACGTCCGTGCCCGAAAGCGTGCTTGCCGCCGAATTTTTGCGGAAATACTGCACCTGCGGATCGCCTTCAAGCACCTTCGACTTGAGCTGAAAGCCAGTTGGATGCCGGGAATCGCTCGTTACGCCGGAGATGTCGATATTCTCTCTGTCCAGATACTCACGGATATACTCACCGAATACGTCGGCGCCCAATCGGCTGACCCATCCGGCCGAAAGTCCCAGCCGGGCGAAGCCGACCGCCGTATTCACTTCCGCTCCGGCCAGGCGCCGGCAGAACTTGTCAATATCCTTCAAGGCCCCTGGTTGCTCGGCAACGAACATGACCATCGCTTCTCCAAAAGTAACTACATCCTTCAGGCTCATTACGCAATCCCCTTTCCTATTTCTGCGGCGATTTCTGCGGTTCCTGTCCTTATCGTTCCAGAACAGCCTTCGCGCAGCATCTCGATATATCCTTTAAGGCATCCTTCCCCCGGAAGCCCGAACTCGATTGCGCGGGGCACATTGCCCGGCAGCAGCCCAAGCAGCTTCCGCCAGAGTGCATCCTCATCCTGCGGCAGCGGCAGCGTGACCCACATCCCGTCCGAACGGATGACGTGCTTGCAGTGAATATAGGCCACATAAGGGGCGAAGGTTTCCGCTGCCTTCAGCGGGTCTTCCCCGCTGTACAACCAGTTGCCCGTATCGAACGTCATCTTTACACCGCTAAGTCCGCAGTGCTCCACCGCCTGGAAAAACGCTTTCAAATTCTCGGCTCCGCCTCCGTACGAAGTCTGATCATTCTCGATCAGCAGCGTCAGCGCTCCTGCTGTCTCTCGGTACCCTTGAAGCAGCCGCTCAAGCTGGCCGAGCCGTTCATGTTCGGTGCCTCTCAGCTCATCCTCCGATGCAAATCCAGGAATCGCCGCATAATGCCCGAGCGACACTTTCAGCATTTCAGGCCTTAAGACCGCCGCTTCCGCAAGAATGTGCGACAGCTTCTCCTCATTAAGTGTCCCTTCCGGATTCCACAGCTCCATCGGAACGGAGTATACACAGCGCAGGCCGCTGCGCAGGATCGCCTCCCGGCACTCGGCCAGCGGAAGAGCCCCGGGCGCAAATAGCTCGCGCCGAATTTCAATGCCGACCGCTCCCCCGGAGCGTATAAGCTCCGTCAGTCCATACTGCCTTTCGCAAGCGCTTCCAAATACGGAAGTTGGAACAAAAACCGCATTCATCGTAACGTCCCCCTTAACTTAAAATGCAGACCCTGTATATCGGATTATGCTGCATCCTGACCATCGGGCTATGCCTAAGTCTGACCATCGATTCTGCTGTATCCTAACGTCGATTATTGTCGCTTGTAAATCGGTTTAGTAAATCGGTTTACTATTTATTATCAAATTATAATCCAGCCTTAAGTTCTTTGCAAGCCCTTTCTTTAAAGCGCTATCATTTTTTTGTTTACATCCATTCGCCAACTGCATTACCTGGGATTCTGTATATAGAATACCTGTTACGGAAAGTAGGCTTTACATTTTTTGGCTGCGGATGTTATATTGTAAATGTAAAGCTTACTTTCCATTTGAACAGAGGTGTGATGTTGAAAAACCGTCTGGAGGAGATCCGAAAACAACACGGAATCAAGCAGGAGGAATTGGCCGAGGCTTTGGCGGTTTCCAGGCAGACGATAGGGTCGCTGGAGAACGGGCGCTACAATCCCTCGATTATTTTGGCGTTTAAGATCGCCCGCTATTTCAAGCTGCCGATTGAAGAGATTTTTATCTATGAGGAGGAATAGCTTGTGAAAAAAAGCTCTGCTGCGCGCAATGTTATTTTACTGGTGATAGGGATTCTGCTGCTGGCTATCGGTCTGTTGGAGGTTGGTGACATGGCCAGGAACGTATCCGGGCTGTGCATAGGTATAGGCTCAGGGCTAATCGGCATGAGCACTGCCAATCTTATCATGATCCGCTATTATGCCAAGCATCCGGCACTCAAGAGACGGCAGGACATTGAAGCGGGGGATGAGCGGAGCATCTCGATCAACAACCTGTCGAAAGCCAAAGCCTTTGATATTACCGTAAGAGCCATGATGCTGATTCCCTTTGCGCTTATCTTCTCAGATTTGCCTATATGGACCACGTTTGCCGTGATTGCGTTCTATATATTCTCTTTCGGTATCCGTTATTATTACCTCGTCAAATACAGCAAGGTTATGTGAAGGCCATTAGAACAGAAACGAAAGGGGGAAGTTAACCGTATTTAACCAGAACTTTCCAAAGTGATTTTATCTTAAGGAGGAATGCGAGCTCATGCAATTAACATTGAAGAACCTCAGGAAAGACTTTGACGGGAAAAAGGTGCTTCAAGGGATTGATTTTACCTTTGAGAAGGGCAAGATTTACGGTCTGCTCGGCCGGAACGGCGCGGGAAAAACAACTCTGTTCAACTGTCTGAGCGGAGAGCTCGAGGCGGACGAAGGACAGGTGCATTTGGAGGGGGAGAAAGGCTTAAGGCCGCTGCGGGACGAGGACGTAGGCTATGTTTTTTCCCTCCCGATCCTGCCTGAATTTCTGACGGGATATGAATTTCTGAAGTTTTTTACCGATATCAACCGGGACAAAGTTCCCCAAGGGCTGACCGTCGACGACTATCTGGAAATGGTTAAAATTGACGGCGAGGACCGCCACCGGCTGATCAAAGGCTATTCCCACGGCATGAAGAACAAAATTCAGATGCTCTGTTTCCTCATCACGCGTCCGCCGCTGATTTTGCTGGATGAACCGTTGACCTCTTTTGATGTCATCGCGGCGCTGGAAATGAAGAAGCTGCTGCGGGAAATGAAGCAGGATCATATTCTCGTCTTCTCCACCCACATTTTGCAGCTCGCCCAAGACCTGTGTGATGAATTGGTGCTGCTCCGGCATGGCCGAATCGAGGCGGTACCGCCCGAGCTTCTCCGCAGTCCGGATTTTGAAGAGAAGATTGTTACGCTGTTGGGAGATGAGCCTGATGTACAGAACTCTTAAGTTTATACTCGGCATCCGGGTATCCGTTTTTGCCAACTGTCTGATTTACTATTTGCGTCGGCTCCCTCTCGTCGGCCAAGCGGTCAAGGACAGTGCTTACGCCAATCTCCCTCTTAAAAAAATCGCATCCGTTATCGCGCTGCTGGCGGCTGTACTCATCGGGTTCGGCTCCAATTTTTTATATACGGGCCTGATGATTTATTGGCCGGTATCGGTCACGGGTACGGAACTTCCTGCGGCGGAGCGGTTCGGGCGGTTTCTGCATGTCTTCGTGCTTCTGAGCTTTGCGGCGGCGGCCTTCTCCAACATTAAAGTGCTAGAGCCCAAACGAGAAAAATATATCGCGGTCAAGCTGATGCGGCTGAACGCCCGCCAATATATGCACGCCACCCTCAGCTTTCGGTATTTGACCTTTTTTCTTTATTTTGTGCCCGCTTCTATCGTGTTCTTCCGCTTGCTGGGCGCTTCCGTCACCCTGGGAATCCGCTTCGCGCTGCTGATTACCCTGTGGCGGGTAGCCTGCGAAGCGCTGCATCTTTATGTGTTCGACCGGACCGGGACCGTGCTGATCAAAAAAAATGGGATCGTCTGGTGCGGTATCGGGCTGAGCTTGGCCGCAGCGTACCTGCCTCTTGTGCTGGACGGAACGCCGGCAACCGGCGCGGCGGTGCTAAGCCTGCCCGGCGGCCTGATCATTACCGCAGCCGGAATAGCCGGAGCCTTGTACCTTAAACGCTATCCGCGCTACCGGGCGGCGGTGGATGCGGCTACCCATCGGGACGACCCGCTGCTGGACTACAGCCGGATGATGAGCGAGGCGCAAAAAGCGGATATGAAAATGCCCGATTCCGAGGATTCCGCCGCCATCTCTTCCGGGAAGCATGCCAAGAAAAAGGGCTATGCTTACTTGAACGCTATCTTTTTCGAAAGGCACAAGCGGTTTATCTCGGAGCCGGTAATCAAGCGGCTGTGGATCATCGGCCTGCTGACAGCCGCGGGCGCCGCCATTACGCTTCTTAGTCCCGATAGAGCCGGAACATATGTGGAGCGGTTGATCACCTCACCGAGATACTTTCTTCCGGTCATGTTCTTTATATCCATCAGCGACCGGTTATGTAAAGCGTTGTTCTACCATTGTGACGTCCATCTGCTGCGCTACGGATTTTATAGGAAACCCGGGGCGGTTCTGTCCAATTTCCGGGATCGGCTGCTTCGCATCTCGTCGCTTAATCTGATTCCGGCAGCCGCGCTCTGCGCGGCCGCAGCCATACTCGCCCGCCTTGCAGGAGCAGATTGGCCCATGGCAGACATGCTTCTGTTTCTGGTGTTTATCGTCTGCCTTTCCTTGTTTTTCTCGGTACATCACCTATTTATGTATTACCTGTTGCAGCCTTACTCCACGGAGCTGAATATTCGAAATCCGTTCTTTATCGTTGTCAATTCGATTGTATCCGGCATTTGCTTCTTCAGCTTGTCCCTTTCAAGCGACCCCGTTCCGTTTACGGCCTTCGTCATCGCCGCTACAGTCTTATACATCGCCGTGGCGCTGGCAGCCGTATACAAATACGCGCCCAGAACGTTCCGGATCAAATAGCCGCAGATTAGCCCGGAAATATCCCAGCCAAAATGAAGAACACCTCCGCCGAATCGTTCCCTGCGATTCACGGAGGTGTTCCCGGGATTATGGAATTTTTCATATGTCCTTCCTTCGGTCAGTGCGATGCCTTGATAAGCCTCTTTCGGCTTGGCCCTGCGGGAATCGCAAAGACTCACGGTTTAATCCGTGACCCGCTTCATCTCCGAGGACTGCCGCACCGCCAGTTCGCATTTGAAGACGTATTCTGCGGGCGGTAGATCCTCCTCTGATCGGATGCGGCTGATGATCCGCTCAGCCGCCTTTCTTCCCATTTCGAGCGAAGGCTGATTGATGGTGGTAAGCGTCGGCGTAAGCAGGTGGGCAAAAGGAATGTTGTCGAAGGCGACCAGCGCCAGATCCTCCGGCACCCGGAGATTCCGCTCCTTCACAAAGGCCAGCGCCTCAAGCAGCACCAGGTCATTGCCCGCAATGAGCGCCGTCGGCGGCTCCGGGCCGTCAAACAGCTTGCCGAATCTTCCCCGCAGGGCGGAGATTTCCGCATTAATAATGCTGCTGCTGCCGTACGTTAGTCCGAAATCGTCCATCGCCTTCCGGAAGCCTTCCGTCCGCTCAAGCCGGGTGCTGATCGTCAGCGGCGCCGTAGCGAGCGCAATTCTCCGGTGTCCCCGCTCCTTCAGATGCGACACCGCTTCATAGACCGACTCTCGGTTGTTGACGACAATGGTGTCGGCCTTGACGCTTTCCACCCGCCGGTCCATGAACAGAATGTGTTGCCCGTGCCGGGAAAGCTTTTTATACAGGGAAGCATTCTTCCCCGTAGGAAGCAGGATCATGCCGTCCACCTGCTTGGCCTGAAGCATTTCAGCGTACTTCTTCTCCTTCTCCCCGTCCTCGTCGCTGTTGCACAAAATGACATTGATGTCCTGCTCCTGGCAGTAATCCTCGATGCCCCGGCAAATTTCGGTGGAGAGCCTGTGCATGATATTCGCCACAATGACGCCAACCGTTGAAGTCCGCTTCTGCTTCAGTCCCCTTGCGAGCACATTCGGCTGGTAATCCAACGCTTCAATGGCCTCTGCGATCTTGGCGCGGGTTTCCACCCCCATATGCTGATACCGTTTATTCAAATATTGGGATACCGTGCTTTTGGATACACCGGCCCTTGCAGCCACGTCCCCGATTGTCGCTCTGACCAATGTTCTCTACTCCCATCGTTTACGCGTATATCCACTAACTATAATGCTGTTTGGGGCGCTTGTCTAATCGCGTAAGGGCCCCCCCGCAAGCCGGGAGCGAGAGGAGGAACCTTTCAAGGAGCGCATCATTTCGGCGTCCGAACGTAACCTTTTCGCTTGTGAAAAGAAAGTGACCGATAGGTCCGGGCGTACTTTTGGGCCGTGGCCGTGGAGATTTGCGAGCCGCTCATATTCAGGCTTTTGTTGCGGGCTTTCTTTAGAACCATCCCTCCGGGGTCCTTAGCATACAGATAGTTGCCGTAGGTTTCGAACTCGGAGAACCCAAACTGCCGGGAGCGGTTGATGCTGCGCAGGATGGCGGAATACCATGAAGTCCCGTGTCTGGCCTCGATTTCCCGTTTCATGCGGGCAAGCCGGCTGCGTTCAAACAGCATGTAATGGGTTACAAAAGAGGACGGGCGGACTGCCTTCTTGCCCATCAGCTTCCGGTAGGTCACAAAATATTCCGGCTGGCTCCAGTTCCGGCAGTAGAACACTGTCTTGCCGCTTAAACGGAACCGGTGCGGCGTGATCAGAACCGTATCGGCGTCAATGACCAAAAAATAATCCGCCGTGCACAGCTTGTCGCCGCCCAGCTTCAGCAGCTGCTGAAACAGCCAGCCCGAGCGCTCCCAGGTGCGCGAGCGGTAGTGAATATCCTTCTTGGTGATAGGCAGCACCGTATTTTCATCAACGAAGGTACAGCCTTTCCTGCGGCAAAAATCGAGGATACGCGGCTTGCGGGGGGCAACGACCATAATACTGCGGATCGGATGCTTAACATGCTTCCTTACAGCGTCAACCACATGCGGCAGAGTGGCCAGATCCTTCTCAATTGCCGGAATCAGCACATCTATGGCAGGTCCTTCAAGGGCTTGGGACATACGTTCATCTCCACTCATCAATTTCTATTAGAATATGAACGTTCGGGGCAAAGGGAATGGGCGGTAAAGCGGCTGTTCGCCGCCTTACCAGACCAGCAGACCCATCATAAGCGTCAGCAGACCGACTGCGGCGGCAAAAAGGCTGACCAGCGGCAGAGCGGCGGTTCTTGCAAGCCGCACCGCCACCAGATTAAAGCTGCTGTGAAGCGGAATGAGAAGCGCCGCCGACCACGGGGTACGGGCGATAATCAGCGCGGCTCCGATATGAAAAGCCGAAGCCCAGATCCGCTCCAGGATGCCCCACAGCGGACTTGCCTGCAGATTGCCCTGCGCCTGGAGGATTTGTTTCGCCTGCATGGCCTTCTCATCGGTCCGTTTGATCAGCGATATGATAATGATTGCGTTAACGATGACGAACAGCACTTCAATGGCCGCCCAGCCTTGGCCGAGCGACAGCGCCTGCGGGAATGAAGCGGCTAGGAGGGAGAGCAGCGCGAGCCTTACGCCTTCCTCCAGTACGCCGGAGCTTCCGCCGACGATCAGCTTGGCCCGCTCCTGCGGCCAACCCCGGACAAGCGCGGCGAGCGGCCCCCGCAGGAATAACGCCGCCAGCCAGCCAAGCGCCCCCAGCCCGAAGATCGTCCACTCTATGGCGTGGCCCGCCGCGCTGAACACAGCCCCGTACATGACCGGCACCAGAATGTATAGCGGCACATATTTCAGCGTTCTTTCCGATACTCCCGCAAACGGGTCCTTTTCGGCTGTACTCATGACTTCCATCTCTCCCGCTTCTGTTCGAATATTCAGTGCTCTTCCTCCCCCTCCTCTTCGTTTACACCTTCGGATGAACCGGAGAGCGCCCCCGGAATTACGATGGTGGAGATCATCCGCCGCCTGCGTCCGCTTCCGGCTTCGTTCCCGGCATATTTCTGCATGGACTGTCTCATTTCCGCCAAAAGCTGCGCATATTCGTCATCAGTCAAATGAAGCTGAACCTGGCGCATGGAGACGCCGTCCTTTTTCAAGTCATAGTTCTCTTGCTGTAAATAAACGCTGAAGTCGCCGGCAAGCGACGAGACGAATTTCTGAAAAAGCGCCATGTGCTCGCCTGCCGATTTCTCCGTCGTATCGGAGGGCGTGGCGTCTTCACCCCCCTGGGACAAGTAGTATACTTTCTCTACCGCGCCGCGCACCTTGTTCTCTTCGGCCACCTCAAGCACCCCGGCCTTCAGCAGCGTCCGATTAAAATCAACCTTCTTGACCCGGTTATTTGATCATAGCGCCATCGGTCTTCACGTATACATCGTATAGCAGAATCATGCGGCAGTCTGCGTGCTGTCACTTTTTTATTCGGATTATTAACGATACGGGAAGGCGGGATAAGGCTGTGCATTATTATATTGAAACGGAACCGGGCGTTAAGCTGTTTGTAGAGGACATCGGAAGCGGTATACCGGTCGTCTTGGTGCATGGCTGGCCGCTGAATCATGAAATGTACGAATACCAGGTGACGCATCTGCCCAAATACGGCTATCGCTGCATTTCGATTGATCTTCGCGGCTTCGGTCAATCCGACCGGCCCTGGGAAGGATACACCTATGACCGGATGGCCGACGATATCCGGGCGGTGCTGGATACTCTGCGGCTTACAGGCGTCCGGCTGGCCGGCTTCTCCATGGGCGGCGCCATCGCCTTACACTATGCAGCCCGGCACCAGGGTTTCCGCCTTTCGCAGCTGCTTCTGCTGGCTGCCGCAGCTCCCAAGCTCGCCCAAGGAGAAGGTTATCCGTACGGGATGCCTGTATCGGCCTTCAATCAACTGATCGCCGGAACTTATGCCGACCGTCCGCAGACGGTTGCCTCCTTTGGAGAGAGGTTTTTTGCCAAGCCGGTGTCACCCGCCTTTCGCGATTGGTTCCAATCGATGAACCTAACTGCCTCCAATCACGGAACCGCCGAAGGCGCGCGGATGCTGCGGGACGAGGATCTGCGCGCCGATCTCCCCCGGGTTCAGGTACCCACCACGATTTTTCACGGCCTTCTCGACCAGATTTGTCCCTACGAGTTGGCCCGCCTGATGCATCAGGGGATTCGGGGCTCGCAGCTGCTGACCTTTGAACAAAGCGGGCATGCCGTTTTCTATGACGAACTGGAGCTGTTCAATCAGCGGCTGCTCCAGGTTCTGGGAGGAAGATAGCCGGCTTTCTCCTGAGATGGTATAGTATAGGTTGGCAAAAATGGAATTCGAACGTTAGGTGAAGGTGACACTCATTATGGACAAACTGCTGTATCATCCTGTTCCGAAGGGAGCTTCCGGAACCCGCGTGCCGCAGGCGGCGGCAGCTTCCGCCAAGACGAGCCGGGAACTGGTGCGCGGAGATGAGCCGGACGCCGGTTATTTCCGGACGCTGGAGCAGGAAGGCATTCTGCTGAACGCTTCGCAGATCGCGGCGGTACGGCATGGCGACGGCCCGCTGCTGACGCTGGCGGGGGCCGGGTCCGGCAAGACAAGCGTATTGGTATGCCGGACCGGCTATTTACTGTCCGTTCGCCGCGTTCCTTCTGGACGTCTGCTGCTGCTGACGTTCTCCAGCAGGGCGGCGGCGGAAATGCGGGAGCGGATCGGCAGACTGCCGGGAATCGGCGGGCGGGATATTTCGGGGCTGCAGGCACGCACGTTTCATTCTTTTTTTCTGTATTTTCTACGAAGACAGGGGGCCAGCCAGGAGATATTCCACGATACGCGCCGCCAGCATATTCTGCTTAAAGCGATTATGCGCGAGCTGGGCCTGCCCAAAGACGCGTATCCGCCGGAAAGCCTGCTTTCTCTCCTCTCGTCCTGCAAAATGAACATGGGCGGCGTAGACACCCTTCCCCAGCTTACGAACGCGGATAAGGAAATCAAGGAGATTCTACAGCGCTACGAGCAGTGGAAGCAGGATAATGGCAAAATCGATTTCGACGATGTGCTGCTGCATGCCTACCGAATGCTGCTGGAACGGCCGGAGCTGCTTGCTGAACTGCAAAGAAAATACACATATATTATGGTCGATGAATTTCAGGATACGAATATGCTGCAGTATGAGCTGATCCGCATGATCGCCCGTCCCCTGAACAATCTGATGGTGGTCGGCGACGACGATCAGACGATCTATTCGTTTAACGGGGCGAGGAGCGAGTTTATTCTGGAGTTCGAGAAGCTGTACCCGGAGGCAAAAGTGATTACACTCGACATCAACTACCGTTCCGGGCCCGCCATCATCGGCCTTGGCAACGGTATTATCCGGGGCAACACGCGGCGGCGTTCCAAAACGCTGCGCGCGGCGGCGCAAGGCGGCAGCCAGCCCCGGTATCTTCGCCCTTACACCGCCGACGAGGAAGCGGAAGCCATCGTGGAGTATATCGCTTCCGCCGTAGAGCAGGGAGCGCGGAGCTATGGCGATTTCGCCGTGCTGTACCGGGCATCCAGCAGCAGCCGCGCCGTGCTGGAGCGGCTGCTGCTGCGAGATATTCCCTACATCGATTACGGCGAAGGGCAGCTGCTGTACGAGCATTGGCTCATCGCGCCGGTCATCAGCCACTTGCGGCTGACCGTGAACCGGCGCGATTTTGCCGCCATTGAGGACATGCTGCCCACGCTCTATGTAAGCCGGGAACAGGGGATGGGGCATATCCAGCGGATGGAAGCGGTTCAGCCGAAGCGGGGGCCGCTGATCCATCTGCTGAGCCTGCCGGGACTGGCGGAATTCCGCCAAGCTTCCATTCGGGAGCGGCTGGACATGCTCCGCCATCTGCGGGAGCTTACGCCGCTTCAGGCAATCCGGCAGATCCGCAGCCGGTTCTACGATCAATTCGTCCTGGCGGACGAGCGCCATCAGGCGACGCTGCACCGGGAGACGCTGAAGGAGATGCTGGACGAGCTGGAGCTGTCGGCGGGACGCTTCGGGAGCATCCCTCTTTTTCTTGATTTTCTGGACGAGATAACGTCAAGGAACGAGCAGCACCGGACTCCTGGCGGTACAGAGCAGGAGACCCAAGTCGCCCTGATGACGATTCATAAGTCCAAAGGGCTCGAATTCCCCGTCGTCATGCTGCTCGGCGCGTCCGAAGGCATCCTGCCGCACAGCTCGGCGCTCGAAGCGGGCCGCCTGAAGGACCGCCAGACGGCGGAAGGCGGCGGAGAAGCGCTTGCGCTGCTGGAAGAGGAGCGCCGCCTGGCGTATGTTGCGGTCACCCGCGCCAAGGAAGAGCTGTTCATCAGCTCGCCCGCGATGCACCGGGGCCGGAAGGCCCCGGTCTCCCGCTTCATGTTGGCGGCGTTCGGCGTCGGCGCGGCGGACGCAGCTGACGCTGGCGTACGCGGCGGGCGGCAAGGGGCCCGGCCCGGCGGCGGGACCGCGTCCGGGCCGGGCAGCGGCTCCGGCGGCAGCGGCTTCGGCGCGGCAAACGCCAGTGCCGCGCGCGGAAGCGGCGGGACCGCGACCGAGCCAGGCAGCGGCTCCGGCGGCAGGGGTGGCCGCGCGGCAAGTGCCGGTGCTGCGCGCGGAAGCGGCGCGGGCAGCGGATATGGCGCAGCCCGCGATGGGCGCACTGGCGCCGGCATAGGCGGCGCCGGCAGCTTCGGGGGCCTCCGCCGCTCGGGCGGCGTAGCCCATGCAGCCGCCCCCTCCGGCCGCACGCGCACGGTCGCGGTCTGGAGCTGCCCGGCCGCTGCCTGCCCAGGCTGGATGCGCGTCAAAGCCGGCGGCGCCGAGGACCATCTGGCGCATAAGCCCTGCCCGCTGTGCGGCACGCCGATGGAGAGGGGCACCCGGGATGTTCCGGTGTAGACCGACGGCATCCGGTCTGGACCATCGCCATCCGGTACGTACCGCCAACCATCACTTCCCTTCTGTGTAGACCGGCGTCAAACGGAATTCCTCCCTTTTATTTCTGGGCAAATGAAGCTTTACCGGTTACGAAAGGGATTTTCTCCACTTTAATAGCGCGTTTCCCTCTGTTTTCAGCAAAATCACAAGAATAAGAGGGAGAAATTCCAGCTTAATTAAAAAACAAGCCTTTATCCCATGAATAACCGGGAGAAATTCCGGCTTATCCATTAGATGATATCGCAAGCAGCGCCTAAACACGCAAAAATCTCCAGCCGCATCCTTTCAAGGAGGTACAGCTGGAGATTTTCATATCACTGCGGCCTTTGCCGCCGGTTCCCTTTAGTGCAGAAGGTCTACGCGCAGATCGCGCTATGCCCAGAAGCTCAGACGCAGCTGGTTCCGGCACTGATTGCCACAGCGGTTACTGGCACACGATGCCCGTTGCCCTTGCCATAGGTTGCCATTGCAAAGGTGACCCGCAGCCCCTTCTTCCGCCACTCGCTGTCCGGCTAATCGGCCGCATCCCTTAGGTCCAGGCCCACAAAAAGCCGTCCCGGTCCCAGGCGATCCGTCCGCCATGCAGCTTACGGAACGCTTTTTTGACTTCCTTCGACAGCGAAGCGTTGCCGTTCTCATTCACAAAGACGAAATGCTCGCCGAAATTTCTTTTTACATAATCAATTGCGTCGGTCTGGTACAAGGTCCCCGTAAAACGGATCTCCTTCACCATCCACTCCGCCACATCCTGGGCTGTCGGTTCCACTTGGCTCCTCTTTTCTTGTGGCTTATATAACATGAACTTGAGATTTTCCCATTCGGGTATTACTCGTAACTGCAAGGAATGTTTGGACTTCCGGCCGCTGCCCATCCCCAGATTTCTTGATTGAAACCGTTCTTCGCGGATGAAATCCGGAGACAGCTTATGCTTTCGAAGCGAGCTTTCCTTCGGAAAGCTTTCGGGCGGTCGCTATCGCTCTTACAGTTCCAAAATTCCCCTTCGTTACTCCTTACCTGATGTGATTTTTTTCAAGTTCATCTTATATAGTTATGTCTATCTTATCAGATTCATCAGCCAAAGAAACAGCATTATGACGGAGACGGTCGTGCCAAGCGCGACAAAAGCGTTAAAAAAGTTCAATGACGAGCCCTGACGGGACTCCTCGGCGATCCTTGCGCTTCTTCCTTGGTACTCCTGCGGAGCGTCTTCACTGCCGGGAGCTTCCTCCCACTCGGGAGCTTCTTTGGCATTCAGGTTATCGGGGAGCACAAGCATACCTTCCCTTCGTTTCCTTTTTCCAAAGAATTATACCAGGTTTTTCTAAATTTGTAATGCGTACTTGTCCCTATTTATCTTTTGCCCGTCCTGTATGAAATTGTCTATCCCCGTCGAACCGCCGATCCGGCCACACCGTAACGGTACAGCACCTTGCGTCCGAACCACCCGAACAGCCTGTCCGTGAAAAAGCCCATGAAGCCCAGGCAGAACAATCCCACAAAAATCCAGTCCGTGCGGAAAAATAACCGGGAATTCCAGATGAGGTAGCCTACGCCTTCGTTCGAGGCAATCATTTCCGCGCCGATTATAGCCATGTACGACGTACCCATCGCCAGGCGCACACCCGTGTAAATGTACGGCGTTGTTGCCGGAATGATGACATGCAGCAGGATCTGCCACTCGCTTGCGCCCATGCTGCGGGCCGAACGGAGTTTATCCTCCTCTACGGCCAGGACGCCGGTCAGCGTATTCAGCACAACGATGAAGAAGGTCGCGTACATGATCAGCGCGATTTTGGACTGCTCCCCGATACCGAACCAGACGAGAAACAGCGTGATGAAGGCGATCGGCGGGATAAACCGGATAAAATTGAGGAACGGCTCGGCAAAAATCCGGATCAGCCGCACCCTGCCGATGGCAAGGCCTACGGGAATCGCCAGCAGGCTGCCCAGCGTCCAGCCAACGAGCACGCGGATAAAGCTGATGCCGATGTACTGCATTAGCGTGCCGTCCATCACCAGTTCGCGGCCGCCCTGAAGCGTCCTCCACGGACCCGGAATAACGTCCGGCCCGTATATAAGCGCCCCAAGCTGCCAAAGCAGAATCGCCGCCACCCAGAGAATGGTCACGGAGACCCATTTGCGCTCTATCCATTTCATCTATCCGGTCCCCCTATTTCTCAAAATGGCTTTGAATTTTGTTATACAGCTCACCAAACTCCGGCGACGCCTCATCTCTTGGAAAGGAGAGCGGATTATCGTAAATATCCGTAATATTCGAAGACGGACCGACTGACATAATGCCGATGCGCTGGCCCAGCAGCAGCGCCTCCTGAATGTCGTGCGTCACGAAAATGACCGTCTTGTGCGTTTCCCGCCAGATCCGGATCAGCTCCCTCTGCATCGTCCGCCGGGTCATGGCGTCCAGCGCCCCGAACGGCTCGTCCATCAGCAGAATTGCCGGATCATTGGCGAGCACTCTCGCAAGCTGGACACGCTGCTTCATGCCGCCGGACAGCTCCTTCGGGAACTTGTTCTCATGTCCCGTGAGGCCGACCAGTCCGATGAAGCGGTCCGAAATGCGCCGGCGCTCGGCCTTCGGCGTCTTCTTCATCCGCAGGCCGAACTCCACGTTCTCGCGAACGGTCAGCCAAGGGAACAGGGAGGAATCAGCTTGCTGGAACACAACCGCCCGGTCCTTGCCCGGCTCTTGCACCTCCACATCGTCAATCCGCAGACGGCCCCCCGATTTGGAGACAAATCCGGCGATAATGTTCAGCAGCGTCGATTTGCCGCAGCCGCTTGGGCCGAGCAGGATGAAGAATTCACCGCCCTTGATAACCAGATTTACATCCTTGATAATATAGCGGACATCTCCGGAAGCCTGCTCGTTGTAGCTTTTGCGCAGAGCTTCGATATGAATAGTGTTTTGCTTTACGGGCAAGGACATGGGCGAAGCACCTCCTATTGATTGTATGTGACTTTATCCGGCAGCACCTTGCGAAGAGGTTCCAGACTGATTTTGCCCGCCAGATCGAAATCCTTCTCGATGATTCCGCTCTCGACCATGTATTTCTTCTGGCTCTCCAGACTGTCGAAGGCCGCCTGCGTGAAACCGACCTTCCACGGGTTCTTCGGCAAATCCTTCAGCGTCGCTTCTTTCGGCTGCTTCAATTCCTTGTACATAATGTCCGCTGTCTCTTCGGGATGTTCCTGGGTGTAGACAGCCGCTTCATCGACCGCCTTCAGGAAGCCTTCGACCGCTTCGGGATGCTCCTTCACCAGCGCATTGCCCGTCACGATACCCATGCCCAGCCGCACCTTCGTCTTGGACATGTCGCTGAGCTGATGCACCCCGGCAAGTCCCTCGAATTTATCGACCAGCGCCGAACCGGTGAACCAGGCCGCGTCGACGTCCCCCTGCTTCAAGGCGATAAACGCCTCGTCAAAAGCGCCTTGGCCAACCGTCTTGGTATCCGCAAGGTTCACATTATGCTCCTTCAAATACTCGTCCCACAGATAGGGCAGAAAGGTCCCGCGCAAAAAGCTCAGCTTCTTGCCCTTGAGGTCCTCGGGCTTCTGGATATCATCGCGAACGAACAGCTTCCATTGCGCAGCCGCTTCATCGGTAGCCTGTCCCGCTGAAGCAATGATCGAATAATCACCTTTGGCGACGGCGTTCAGCAGCGGGAAATCGGCTCCATACGCCACATCGACCTGCTTGATGAACAAGGCGTTTACACCTTCGGCCGGCGTGCCGAAGTTAACGATCTCGGCGTCGATGCCGTTGTCTTTGAAGAAGCCTTTGGCCAAAGCCGTGCGGAAGACCGGATTTGTGCCGGTGTCGGCGATTTTCAGCTTAAGCAATTCCTTGCCCGATGTGCCGGATGAAGACGATGCCTCTCCTTTGGCGCCGCACCCTGCGAGAACGAGCAGAGCGGACAAGAGCAGCAGCAGAACAGTAACACGGGATTTTTTCATGTTTATACACCTCTCTAGAGAAACGGCTGCGCTGTGCGACTTAAAAGTCTATGCTTTTAAGGCCAGCGTTGGCAAGCACTAGCTACCCGGCATCCAATCCCCGTAAATTAGTCGTTTCTTTTTACAAAAATGGTCTTAAGCTCTATCTATTTGGCGCTGCGCCGGGCTTCATCCGAGGTCGCTACGCAGGCCGCACCCTCCACGAAAGGCAGCGTAGTGGCCACACTGACAACGGAATCGCTGCCCTTCGGCGCGGCTCCAGGCACTCTGAACTGTGCGGCAGAGATCGGCTCGATGGCTCTCTCTTCCGGCTTCGCAAGCTGCGGTACCCATTCATAGGGCAGCCGGTAGGAGCGGTACACCATATTCGTGTTTCTTCTGTCGGTGTAAGGAGAAATGTACTCCCAGACGATCTCATGATCCTCCGTCACTTCGAACAGCCGGCCGTTGGAGCCTTCCGTAATCAAGGTGTTGCCGTTCGGAAGCCGCTGCGCCGAGCTGATATACGGACTGTAAAATTTATAGGAGTCAGTCGGAACCGAGAAGCCCGCTTCCGCTCCAGTGTACTGCCATTCAATTTCCAGCGTCACGGGGTTGATCTCCAGAACCCGCGAATGATCGCGGATTGCATTCTTCTGGCCGAACGGGGATGCGGGATTCGGCAGACCGTAACCTCCCCAGCCGCCGTTGTCGAACACGAGCAGATTGCCTTCGCCCGGCAGACCCTTCGGTATGATATGGGCGTGATGCTGGCCGATGATCCAGCCGATATGCTTCACTTCCGGCAGGGAGTAATCCGGGCCAAGCCGCCAGACGATACTGCCGGTTCTTCGGTCCGTGATCGCGATAATGTTGGCTTCCCGGGCGTCCCAGATAATATTGTCCGGATGAAACCGCTCGTCGCCCTCGTCGTAGAAGCGGTTCGGTCCCACATAGGACGCCGAGTTGATATGCAGCCAATCGCCTACGCCGCCGCCGAGGTGGCCGAAGGACCGAGTGTTGGGGTCGCGGAACAGCACGTTGCGGGCCGACTCGTCAAAGCCCAGCTCCTCGAAATGGTCGCTCGCTTTCCATTCCCACTTCACATTGCCCTCCCAGTCAACCTCGATAATGACATCATCCAGCAGCTGCTTGTCGGAAATGGCCGGGTTATTCACATTTTTATGAGCGAGGATCAGCGTCGTGCCTCTGGAAACCTCGGGTTCAAGGCCAGGGGCATAGTAGCCGACCGGATTGCCTTCGCGCTGGTAATCGTGATGCTGCCGAGCATACCACAGCGGCTCATAGCCGGGATCTTCGATATGCTCGTAGCCGTTGTATCTCCAGACGATATTGCCGTCCCAATCCACCTGCACCAGATCGACATTGTCCTGAATGCCGAATTTCGGATCTCTGCGGCCCGTGCTGCCCAGCACATATCCGCCTGGAAGCGCCTTGGCCGGAAAGCCGATCAGCCCTTTCCACAGATGAACTTCACGGCCGTTCATGTCGATCAGAACGACGCCCTCTTCGCCTGCCTGATACACGGTATAGCCGCTCCATGCCTTGCTCGGGTTATAGATGGTTGCGCCTGTCGGATATACAGTTGGAAATCCCATTGTTCATGTCTCCCTTGTTATTAAATGAATGAATGCTAATAGGTCAAATAACGGCTCTGCGTCGATACCCGGCTCTGCTTCCGTTCAGAGACGCCCGGCGCGGGAGCCTCGTCGGCATTCTGCTTGGCAAGATCCAGGATGGCTTCCGAGAACCCTTCAAGATTGCCGATGACTTTCTCGAACGCCCGGTTCTGGGCGGTCAGCTCCTCCTGTTCGAAGCCTTCGAACAGAAGTGTGATACACCTTGCACCGACGCTGCGGTTGCGCTCGAACATGGCCCGCCCCTTATCCGTAATGCCCAGCAGCACCGTCCTGCGGTCTCCCTCCTTGCGCCGCCGGACGGTATACCCGGCCGCATCCAGCTTGTCGCACAGCGCAGTGATCGCTCCCGATGTGAGATCCAGCTGCTCCGCCAAATCGCTGAGCCGCTGCTCGCCCTCGCGGATGATTTTATGCAGAATCATCATGCCCGGCAGCGCGACGCCCTCAATGTTAATCCGGTCCCGCTCCTTCACGAACCTTCTGACCATCTTGCGGAACAGCCAGTCAGCCTCCTCCAGCACATCCCAATCCAAATTCTCCATAGACCCTTTGCTCCTTACATTCGCCGCAAGGCATCAAAAAAGGCCCCCGGAGCGGCCCATCGAGAAGGGTAACGCTGCGGGAGCCTTTGGCGATCCAATCGGCTCGAAGTGTTATTTCACTGTTCATTTATTCAGTGTTGAAAGGTTATGAACGAATCATAAACCTATTAATCTTACCTGTCAAGTATGAATTTGATAAGGAATTTTAAGGTTATTTTAAAATCCCCTTAAGGCTGCTGTCACATTGGGCGGTTACAATAAGAACAACTCCTGCTGGGAGCCTGGCCGAAGAACAATGCCGCCGGTCCGCTTAAGCTTCAACTTTCTCGCGATTAATGAATCTTTTGCTCCGCCAAATACGTAAACGAACTATGAAATGAGGGACTACATATGAATATCAAACGGAATATTAAACGGGTGATGATCGTCGGTACAATGATCGTAGCGATATCATTTGGAGGAAATACATGGAGAAGCGGTACGGTGAGCGCGAGTCCGGTCGCTAAGCTTTCCTTATCCGCCGCGTCGATGGAGCGTGATGATTTGCTGGAGGCCTTGAAGCAGCCTTCCGGCGAGGATCTGTACTATTCCTTGTATGAAGGCAAGTCGCTTGCCGAGATCGCCTCGGAGAATAGCGTGGACGCTCAGCAGGTCATTGACCTGCAGACAAAGCAGCTTACCCGGCAGTTGGATCAGCGCCTTGCTTCCAGAAGCATTACACCGGAGCAGTATGAGGCTTACATGGCGGAAGTGCCGGATATTATTCGGAGCAGCGTGTACAGTCTCTAATTCGCCTCGGCTTCCGGGCTTCCGAATTCGATAAGAGCGCAGCATAGACTCTTGAACGATTGGCTCTGCTGAGGCGAAAATCCCCAAAAGGACGGCTTACGGCCCTTCTGGGGATTTTTTTCGTTATAAAGGCTTAAAAAATAAAAGGCCCCCTTCAAGAGCGCCTCCGCGCACTAGCTTAAGATTAACAGGGAGCTACTTAAAAGGAGCCTAAATTCCCGAGGAATATGGGTATTGCGTCTTGGTTCCGGTTTTACGGCTGTTTCTCCGGGCGGTCGGCCGGAAGCTCGTCACCGAGCTTTGTCCGCCGGATCTCCAGAATATCCAGCGCGAATACAAAGATCGGAATGCCCAGGATGAGTCCCCATACGCCGAGATAATGCTCAGAGAACAGCAGCACAATGAACGTATAGAACATCGGCAGATTCATTTTGGAAGACATCAGCTTCGGATTCAGGAAGTAGCCTTCGACGAAATGCAGCACGGCGATCATCGCCAGCACGTAAATCACCATCATCAGCCCGCCGATATTGTAGCCGATGATGCAGAGCGGAATGAGCGAGATGAGAAAGCCCGCCACCGGAATAAGGCTGAGCAGGAAGATCATAACCCCAAGCGCGAACAGATACGGAAAGCCGAGAATCGTCAATCCGACCACAGTAAAAGCGGTATTGAACAGCGCGATCAAAATCTGCGCCTCAATGACTTTACCGAAAGACAAAGTAAACTTGTTGCCGAAAAACTCGAGTTCATTATAGAACCAGGCAATCTTGCTCTGCTTCATCCGCGACGTGAACGCGACAATCCGGTTCTTCTCCAGAATGAAGACAAAGCTTAGAATAATGGCCAGGACGAACGTGGTGCCCCAGTTGCCGATCGTCGTTACATAATTGAGGCCGCTCTGCATGTATTTTTCATAATTCAAATCCTTGACGGTGCTGAATAAATATTGAACAATCTCGTTCTGCGGAATATTTTCCGGGGTTAACGAAGTGAGGAAGTTGGTCAACTGTCTGACCTGGACGAATATTTTGGGCAAATAGTGAATCAGCGCCAGCACCAGCGTAGAAATCATCGCCAGATAAAGGATAATGATGATGACCTTGCTGTTAACCCGTATGTACTTGCCGATCCTCTTAGACAGCAGCACCTGAAAGCTGTTCATGATATAAGCGATCAGAAAGGTCAGCAGCACCAGGTTGAGCATATCCCTGATTCCGTACAGCAACAAAATTACCAGCAGCAAAATTCCAAACCTGCGGAAGGTTAGATCCGTAAAAAAGCGCTTAAAAGATTCCATTGTCTCTCTCCATTCACCTGCATTTGACACTTAGTATAGTCTACCTTAACAAAAACGATGAACGCAACCTGCGAATAATGGCCACAGCAGCCATTTCGCCTTATGATCAGCTTATACGGCCTAATCGGTTTCATGTTTCATGATTATCGAAATAGTGAACTCTCCCCCACTTAGCTTACGCATGAAGTGGGGGCTTCTGTTGGCATCGATACAGGGTTGCACACGCTGCGAGCTTCATGATTGAAGGCTCAGCGCCTATTGCACCCGAATGAGGGAAGCCAACGTCCAATACGTTCGTTTTGCCAATGAAGGGTCTTTTGCCTCCAAGGACAACCACATCTTTTCAGATGTGGCTTTGTGTAGGTTGCGCAGCACGTACCGTGCGCCGATGTTATACGAGGCATTAAGGTCCGCGTTATACGTTTTACCTGTTTGGAATACAGCAACATCACGCTTCGTGTTTCGTTGTACAAATCCACTGCCATCAAAAGCAAGCGCACTCGTATTCGCAGGGTTGACCATGGAAACCCGCATCCCCAGGAAATGCGCCATTTCGGTCACTTTCTTTTGGATGCGCCGTTTGGCCCAAAACTGGACTTTGGCTCGAAGCCGCTTGGCTCCCCACGTTCCTTTAGGCAGACGCATCTTGCCTAAATACTCCATGACAATGACATCTGCGCTGTGCTTTTGGGCAAAGGCGAGGATTTGATGCGCGGTATCGTGGACGATATGCGTCTGTAAGCCGTTCATCCGCCGCCAGAAATTCGGCTTTGCGCCTATGCCGGATTGACGCTGGGCTTGTTTCAGTTTGCCTGTGATTTGGCGCATCCGGTCTTTTTCTTTGGCTTGGTTGATAAATGTCCTCGCCAAGACAGTGCCGCTAGCATCCATCACGGAACAGACTGCAGAATTCGTTAATCCCAAATCAACGGCACACACCCGCTGCTTGGAACGTTCCGCCTGAGTCAACTTCACATCCCCTTCATAGGCGATATGAAGGGCATAGCGTTTTCCTTTTCGGACTAATGTGGGGCTGCATTCTTTCATGCTCCACACGTTACGTTTAAATAGGTCTTGCCCCTTAAAGGTAATGGGGAGCCATACCAAATCACCTTGATGTTGGCTGCCCGATCGGAGGTTCTGATGAACATATTGCCTCTATAGAAGCAAGGGAACGCCTGATGCTGAGCCTCAAGTGTCGGCGGTTTCTTCGAAAAGCGTTTCCCTTTTTGCTGGGCGTGTTGCCGCTCGGCTTGCCAAAGCTGAAAGCGGGAGTTATGACTTTTCACAATGCCAAACGCTTCTGCAATGGCACTCCTGCGGAAGTACGAAGGAAACTTGTAAAAGCGTTGATCGAACTCGGCGTAGAACGGATTCGGATTATGCCTGGTACGGTGAGTCAGCCGTTCTACCGCCGTCACCACCGCTTGGGTGGATAACGATTCTAAAGCCATAAACTGCTCTTGAATGACCGCAATCAAAAACGACAGCGCCTCTTGATACACATGGAGAGTCGCATCCAGCATGCGGTGGTGAGACGTGATTGGATGTTTGAGTGTTTTAACCACCTTCATGAGATGCGCCTCCATCACAAGTTTGATGGATCTAGTATAACACAAGAACGTATGTTTGGTGAAGCGAACGTGTCTAACCCCCACCTTCACTGTTGGCTTAGAGGTGGGGGACTGCGACACTAAATCGGTTCAAGTTAGAGTCGGCGCTTTCCCCGGACAGGCGGTGCCGTGTATAATACTAAAGATTGGCTGCCCCGCCTTGCGGCCGGCCGGATTACTTCTGTATGGAGGAATTCATTGGATACTCTGCCAAAAGAACTCAGTCAAACCAAAGCGCCTCCAAGCGCTTCGTCCAAACGCATATATATTTTTCAGCTGCTCACCGTCTTTATCGGATTTCTGATCTTCGGCTTCTCAGAAAATATCAAAGGCCCGGCCATTCCCCGCATCCAGCTCGAAATGGGTCTTGACGAGATGCGCATCGGCACGCTGCTGTCACTGAACTCGCTCGGCTATTTACTGGCCTGCTCCTTCACCGCCTACCTGATCCGCAAAATCGGTATCAAGGCCGTCTGCCTGCTGTCGTTCGGCTCCATGGTCGTATCCGGCGTGCTGATCTTCTTGTCCCGTAGCTATCCGGCGCTCTCCGGCTCCTTCTTCCTGATGTACATCGGCAACGGAATGCTGGAAATCGGGCTGGCCGTGCTCGGCGCGCGGATTTTTGTCCGCAATACCGGGACGATGATGAACCTGTCCCATTTCTTCTACGGGCTCAGCTCGACCGTGGCGCCGATGATCGCATCGGGGCTGATGACGCTGTCGATTGGCGGCCGGGCTATCGATTGGCGGGATGTTTACCTGCTCATTCTGTCGCTGGCCGTCCTGCCGATGATTCCGGCGATTGCGGGCAAATTCCCAAGCGGCGGTAATACAGAGGATGACCGGATTCCGCTGCGAACGATCGCTGCCGATCCCGTGATCTGGATGCTGATCGCTATTCTGTCCTTCGGCGTCATTTCCGAAATGGCGGTAGGAGGCTGGCTGGTCAACTTCCTGGAAAAAGCCTACGGCTGGAGCGGAACCGCTGCGGCGGGCATGCTGTCCGTCTTCTTCCTCTGCTTCACCTTCGCCCGGCTGTTTCTCGGTCCCGTCACCGATAAAATCGGCTTTACGCTGTCGGTTATCGTCTTCTCCGCCCTGTCCGGTCTGCTCACCTTCGCCGCCATCGCGGCTGGTGAACCGGGGGCGTTCCTGTTCGCGGCGGCGGGCATCGGCATCGCACCGATCTATCCTACCGTGATGGCGCTGATCGCACAGCGCTACCGTAAGGGCAGCGACACCGCCATTACGTTCATTGTCACCTTGATGGGCGTGTCCAGCGTCATCGGCAATTATCTGATCGGCGCAATCATTACCGGCATCAAGGACATTGTCGCTTCAAGCCGGGGTGCCGAGAACGGCCTGCTGCTCGGGCTTCAAGCGGGCTATGTGTTCATCGGCTTGTGCGCCCTGCTCTGCGCCTTGTCCGCCGTGCCGCTGTACAGGTACTTGAAAAAGCGGGGGGAGCTGTTGTAGGGGCTAGAATCGACGAGGGAGTGTAGACCAATGAGAAAATGGTTCTTATCCGGCTTTGTCGGATTGCTGGCTGACGTTATACTGACCTCCCGGATGTTACCGGCATACAAGAGAGCAGCGGCCCCAGCCCAAATTCTACCCCTGTCCAAAAGGAGCCGCCCGATTTTTTTAAAGCTGGAATATTTGTCAACGTGGAGAAGAGCAGTGAACCATTATTAAACGAAGAGATAAAAAGACTGCTGCAAACGGCGCTAACCTCCATGGCCAATAAGGACACGGAAGCGTTCCGCAACGTGTTTGCCGACGACCGATCGGGCAGCGCCCAGCTATATTTGTTAAACCGTGACTATGCTCTCAATCAGCTCGGCACCGTTAGGCAGGATCATGCGAGCCGTATAGAGGTTCAAATCATTGACAAAGTCAAGCAGGATGCCGGGGTAAGCGACCAATATCTATACTTCTATTTTGTCAAAAATGCTCAGGGCCAGTGGTTTCTTGGAGCGATTGATTAGCAGATCCGGCCTCCGAGCTATTTACTGCCCTTATTCCGCCACTTCCGCCGACAGGTTCGCCCAGGTAACGGAATCCGGGCCATATCCGAGGAAGGTCGTATAGGACAAGCCGTTTACATAAATCCGATATGAACCGGACTGAGAGAAGGTTACGCTCCTGCTGAACATCCCGTTTTTCACCGGAATTTCCTTTGTGGAAACCGTTGTAAAATCCTTTCTTATATCCCTCGCATCCGGTACATAGCGCTGAATCGTAACCGTCAATTTATTGATAGCCAGATTGGGCGGATTGATCAATTTGCCCGAAATCGTGAACGAGTCTCCGGACTTAAGTTTAAGGTAGCCGCCTGCCGGAGATTCCAGAGTCAAAAATTCTTTCCCTTCCTCTGTAATATTCACCGGAATCGCGGACGGGTCGCTTACATTGCGTCTGATCCGGATTCCTGCCGCTGCCATCCCTATGGAACTGATCTCGACCGGGTTGATGCCCGGCTCCAGCGGCATGGACAGCTGGATACGGTTATAGAGCGATCCGTCCAGAGAGATGTCCTTCCCCACAATCTTCCCTACCGAGCTGAACCAGACCCCCGAGCCGATTGGAGATCCGGCTCCCGGCGCATACAGCTCTTTGGCGTAGAGTACAGTAAACACTGCCTGATCTTCTCCCGTCTCCCAGTACGGCTGCAGTACCTGCGTCTTCTTCTCGCTCCATCTCCAGAAAAGCTGGCCGTTCTCCGTACCTGCCGACAGACCGAAGAAGGCCAGCGCGTGCACTGGAACATAGGCCGTGCCGCCTACTAACAGCGGCGCCGGAATCGTAAAGTTCTCCGCCGGCAGAGCCTTGCCCTGCCTATCATATACCCGGATCGAGCCGATGCGGAAATTCAGCTCTGCCCGCCGCGAAACGACCCGAACCTGCCGTTTCGCGGAATTCCAGTCAACGGAGGATACCGCTCCCGATTCGCCCAGCGCGCGCAGCGGTACATACAATCGGCCGTTTCGCTTTACAGGCGTAGCCGCCTTGACAGCCTTTCCATCCAGCGACGCTTCGCCGCCAGATAGATTAATTCTCATCTCATGCTTGATCAAGTTCAACCGGACCGCATCCGTGGAACTCACGGCGCCGGATGCCGTTAGTGCCGAAGCGGCTGGCACGACGGCTTCCGCGCCGGCGGCAGAAATTTTGACATCCCGGACCGGAATGATAACCGTTGCCGCCAAGAAAGCGAACGCTGCCAGCCATACTGCCGGTTTCGGCATTTTTTTAACCGTCATATACTTGCCTCCCCAAATAATTTCAAAAATATCCCATCTGATTAGACGATGAACGGCGTTAAAGGTTTCTTTCGAGCAACAAAACAGGGCTATCCCACTGCCTTACCGTCCTAGGGAAAACCCTGTATTTCTGTGCGAATGGCAGCGCCGAACTCCATTTCAAGGGGATGATCGCCGAACATCTTTTTCTCCCTAGCTAAAGATTGTCCAACCACCCTCCTATAATATGGTAATATAATTCAGAAAATCATGGGAGGTGCTATCTTTGAAGCATATTACAGTTAGAAAAGCCGAAATCGATGATATTGCAGGACTTTCCGAGTTATTCGTTGACTTTAATGGCAAAGAGTCTAATCTAACCGCAATGAAAAAACAGCTTGAAGTTATATCCGCTAATCCTGACTATTATGTTGCCGTCGCCTGCGACGGAGACAGAGTGATCGGCACTGCGATGGGAATTGCTTGTTACGACCTTGTTGGTGATTGCAATTCTTTTCTGCTGATCGAAAACGTAGTCGTACTGCCTCAGTACCGGGGTCAAGGGGTAGGAAAGCTGCTTATGCAAGCGCTTGAGGATTTTGGGGAAATCCAACATTGCAAATATGTCATACTGGTATCCGAAAGCAAACGTGAATCCTCGCATAAATTTTATGAATCCATCGGTTATTCCACTGACCAGAGAGGGTTTAAGAAACAGTTAATGAAGCATGTTTAGCGGGAAATATTAGAAGGGGCTGCCCCTCAGTAGTCTCAAAACTACTTATGGGGCAACCCCTTAATCCTGTCTTATCCCAATTATGCGCTGGCTTCACACATGATGGCAAGCCGCCTGCGTCCCGGGAGAAATCTCCCGGAGCGCCGGAACCTCCTGTCTGCAAATATCCGTCGCTACCGGGCAGCGGGTATGAAAAGCGCAGCCCGGCGGCGGATTCTCGGGGCTTGGAACATCCCCCCGCAGAATCACACGCTCTCGTCTTTGGGCCGGGTCCGGCACCGGAACCGCCGACATCAGCGCTTTCGTATACGGATGCAGCGGGTTCGCGAACAACTCCTTGGTCGGCGCAAGCTCCACCACTTTGCCCAGATACATAACGGCCACCCGGTCGCTAATGAACTTGACGACAGACAAGTCATGCGAGATGAACATATAGGTCAGTCCGAACCGTTCCTGCAAATCCTGCATAAGGCCTAGCACCTGCGCCTGAATCGACACGTCCAGCGCGGACACCGGCTCGTCGCAGACTACAAACTTCGGGTTCATGGCCAGCGCCCGGGCAATGCCGATCCGCTGGCGCTGCCCGCCCGAGAACTCATGGGGGTACCTATGGGCATGGTAAGGGGAAAGCCCCACCACCTCCATCAGCTCCGCGACGCGGCCCTTCAGTTCCGCCCCGGCCAGCTCCGGCATATGCGTTGCGAACGGCTCCTCCAGTGTCTGCCTGACGGTCCAGCGCGGGTCCAATGAGGCATACGGGTCTTGGAATACCATCTGCATTTGCGTACGCATTTTCCGGAGCGCTTCCGGTCCGAGCGAGCGCACATCGGTGCCATCGAACAAAATTGAACCGTCTGTCGGCTCGATCAGCCGCAGAATTGCCCGGCCGGTCGTAGACTTGCCGCAGCCCGACTCGCCGACCACGGCCAGCGTCTCGCCCCGCAGCACGGTCAGGTTGACGCCGTCCACCGCCTTTACGGCCCCGGTCTGCTTGGAGAACAGACCTTTGCGGATCGGGTAGTGCTTCTTTAAATCGCGAACTTCCAAGAGCGTGCTCATGACAACACCTCCCGCTTCTCATATAGGAAACACCGGCAGGAATGTCCCGTTTCGTCCTCAAGCAGCTGCGGTTCAGCCTGTTCGCACCGCTCGAACCGGTGAGGACAGCGCGGGGCAAACCGGCAGCCGGAAGGCATATGCAGCGGATTCGGAACCTGTCCCGGGATGGACTGCAGACGATCCGCGTCTCCCGCAAGCTGCGGCAGCGAAGCCAGCAGCCCCTGGGTATACGGATGCTTCGGATCACTGAACAACGTGGCGACATCCGTCTCTTCCACCACCTGACCGGCGTACATAATCACGACACGGTCGCACATTTCGGCGACCACGCCTAGATCATGGGTAATCATCAGGATCGAGGTCCCTTCCTTTTCCTGCAATTCTCGCATCAGATCGAGAATTTGAGCCTGAATGGTGACATCCAGCGCGGTTGTAGGCTCGTCGGCAATCAGCAGCGTCGGGTTACAGATCATCGCCATGGCAATCATAACGCGCTGGCGCATGCCGCCGGACAGCTGGTGCGGATACTGATCCGCAATTTTCTCCGGCCGTGGGATGCCCACCTTGGTCAGCATCTCCACCGAGCGCTTCCAGGCTTCTTTTTTGCCGATCTTCAAATGGTACCTGGCGGCCTCGGAGATTTGCTTGCCGATCTTGAAGACGGGATTCAGCGAGGTCATCGGCTCCTGAAAGATCATCGCAATCCGGTTGCCCCGAATGCCGCGCATCTCCCGGCGGCTGGCTTTCAGGAGATCCCTGCCCTCAAACCGGATCTCTCCGGCCGAAATCCGGCCGATTTTCAGGGGAAGCAGCTGCATGATCGACAGCGAAGTGATGCTCTTGCCGCAGCCCGATTCGCCTACAATGCCGAGCGTCTCGCCTTTTTTGATGCGAAGATCGACGCCGTCTACCGCCCGGATCATCCCTCCGGAGGTCTTAAATTCCGTTCTCAGTCCGGATACTTCCAGCAGTTCGGGCATGACTCCCCCTCCTTCTTGTTGCTCTGATCGTTATGACAGGTCTTAGTTTCATAATCCGCCGGGCTTCGGGAGCAGTACGGTTCCCCTACGCGTTCGGCGTTTCCTCCACGCCCAAATATTTCAGCGCCGTCAGCGCATAAACCTTGGCGGACCGGATAATCTGCCAGACCGGCGCTTTTTCGTTAAACGAATGGATAGTGGACAGCTCGGCCGGGCCGTACTGAAGCACGGGAATGTTATGCGTACGGAAATGGCGCGCATCGCTGGATGCCCACTGCAGAACTCCGTATGCCTCCTCGCCGCTGACCTCGGAGATGCTGTCCACAAGATGTTTCACCACAGGCTCTTCCGGTGGCGTCCAGTTGGCATTGCCCTGAAAACCAAACGGCTTAATATCGGTCTCGATGCCCGCCTCCAGCAGCAGCGATCCCGCGCGGTCCATCACCTGACGATAGTCAACGCCGAACGGAACGCGCGAGTCCACCTGAACCGTGCAGCGGTCGGCGACCACGTTGACTTTAGTGCCGCCCTGAATGGTGCCGATATTGACGCTAACATGATCGAACACCTGGTAAGCCAGACCTTCCGGCTCGCGTTCCTTGGCATACTGCTGGGAAATCGCGATAATGCTCTTGACCTCTTCGGGGATATTCGGTTCGATATCCCACAAGCGCTGAAGCGCTTCGATCCCTTTTGCGGCCTTCACGATGGCGCTCTCGCCGACGACCGGCGACAGGCTGCCGTGTCCCGGCGTCCCCTCGACGGTAAATTCGAACCAGCAGCTTCCTTTTTGCCCAATCGTCGGGTTCAGCGGACCGGACGGCTCGGCGATAACCGCGGCCGTACCCTCCACCAGTCCCCGCTCCAGTACCCAAGGAACGCCGAGATGCCCGCCGGTCTCTTCGTCCGGTACAACAAGCAGCGTCAGGTCGCCTCCCAGCGGAACGCCAAGCTTCGCCAGCAGAGATGCGGCGAACAGCACCCCGGCCAGCCCCGCCTTCATGTCGGAGGCTCCGCGTCCCAGCAGGTAGCCGTCCCGGATTTCCCCGCAGAAGGGATCGAAATCCCAGCGGTCCAAATCGCCGGCGGGAACGACATCGGTGTGGCCGCAGAAGATCAGCTTTTTGCCGGAGCCCGTTCTGCCGCTTCCTTTATAGGTTGATACCAAATTCAGCATTTCCGGAGTGGCGGCGTGAACCGTCGTCCCGATCCCGGATTTCGCCAAATACTCTATGATAAAATCGCTGATGTCTCTCGAATCCCCGGGCGGGTTCTCCGTTGGAAACTGAATAAATTTCGAGCAAAGTTCAAGAAGCTCCTCCTGACGGGCATCGATTTCATCAAGCACCTTTTGTCTCCAGTTCATAACCGGCTACAACTCCTTTGAATGATTGCCTGCGACTGCTCAGGCTTTTGCTATGGAAAAGAGGGCCGGACCGGCATTTGCATCCGGCTCGGCCGCTCTATTTTTAAGAAACCGTGAAGGATTCCCTATAATTATCAGTTCTTGGACAGCGGGTAGAAGCGGATAATCTCATCCGGGTAATAGACATAACCGCTGACTTTGGCGTTCATGCCGACGATCCGGTTGTATTCGTAGAGATAGCTCCATGGCGCTTCGGTTGTAATAATCTCCTGGGCTTTCTCATACAGCTGCTTGCGCGCATCCGCATTTGGTTCCGCGCTGGCCTGCTCCCAAAGCTTGTCTACTTCGGCGTTGCTGTAATTGTTATAGTTGGACGAACCTTTGCCGTACATCAAAAATCCGAGGTGATAGCCGGGATCGTTAACGAAGGAGGTCCATTTCGAGATATAGGCGGTCAGATTTTTCTTCTTTTGCATCTCCAGGAACTGAGCCCGGGCTACCTTGTTGATGTTCATCGTCACTCCGACTTTGGCAAGCTCGGCCTGAATGAGCACCGCGTCGTCTTCCCAATCCTGGAAGCCCGAACCCAGTGTCAGGTCAAAGCTGAACCCGTTTCCGTAACCTGCCTCCTGAAGCAGCTGCTTCGCTTTATCCAGGTTATGCTCGTACGTGTAGCCCTTGTCGGTGTATCCCGGCGTGTTGCTGGCAACGGCGCTCTTCATCTGTTTCGCTTGACCGTGCATAACATCGTTGATCAGCTGATCATAAGGAATCGCGTAAGCAATCGCCTGACGGACCTTTACGTTGTCAAAAGGCTTGACTTTGTTATTGAGCGCAAGGAACAGGATGCGGTTGCTGGCATTGGATTTCACGCTGAGGGCGCTGTTCGCCTGCAGGGAGGAAACATCCTTGGCCGGAATTTCGATGGCCATGTCCACATCGCCTTTATCCAGCAGCAGCACACGGTTGGAGGCTTCCTTGGTGAATTTCAGCGTAACCTTGCTGAGCTTCGGCGCCCCCTGCCAGTAGTCGGCGTTGGCGGTAAGCACGGCTTCACTCGCCGGGTCCCATTTCTCCACTGCGAACGGACCGGAGCCTGCGGTATTAGTTTTAAGGTAATCCGCGCTTTTGCCCTTCATGGCAACATCGTCAACAATAGAGAAATTGTAGAGGGCGATAATCTGCATAAACATATGGTTCGGCTTGTTCACAGCAATTTCAACGGTGGAAGGGTCTTTGGCGGTGACCGTCTTAATATCGGCCATCCCGTACAGGAAGCTGCCGGATTTCGAGTTCTTCACGCGGTCGAACGTGTATACGACCGAATCCGCCGTCACCGTGTTGCCGCTTTGGAACTTAACGCCACTGCGGAGCTTGAAAGTATAGGTCAGGTTATCGTCCGATACACTCCAGCTTTCCGCCAGCATCGGCTTGATCTCATCCGTGTTGGCGACGTCGGCGCCATCCACGGTTTTGACTCCATAGGTCACGAGCTGGTCGTAAGCGGCGATGACGAAGGTGTCGGAGGTCAGGTCGCTCGCCTCGGCGGGATCGAGTGTCGTTCCTCCTTCGGAGAACGCTACGGTAAGAGTCGATGAAGCGGCTGCCGGCTGCGCGGTTGCGCCGCTATCCGCGCCGGGGCTCTGGCTCGCGCTTGAGGCCGGCGGATTGGATTTGGGGGCACAGCCGGCCAGAACGACGCACAGAACCAGCAGCAGGGTAAGATGTTTGGTCATTTTTTTCATTCGAATTTCCCCTTTATCAATCATTTGCATTGCTGATAACCGAAGGATATTTCTCTTTCGCGGGACGGCCCGCCGGTGAGGCGGCACCCGCTTTCTTTTATCTGCCGGAACGGAGCCGCGGGTCCATGACGTCACGGAGTCCGTCGCCAAGCAGGTTGAAGCCCAAAATAGCCGTTGCGATGGAAAGCCCCGGAAAGGTCACGAGCCACCATTCCCCGGAAATGATATATTCCCGGCCTTCCGCGATCATGGCGCCCCATTCGGCGGTCGGCGGTTTGACGCCAAGGCCCAGAAAGCTGAGACTGGATGCGGTCAGAATGGCAAAGCCCATTCCGAGTGTAGCCTGAACCAGCAGCGGAGCCAGCGCATTGGGGAGGATGTGGCGCAGCAGAATGACGCTGTCTTTAACGCCGATGGACCGGCTGGCCTCCACATATTCTTTTTCCCGCAGCGATATCGTCTGGCCGTACATCAGCCGCCCGAATTCGGGGATGCCCACCACGCCCACCGCAATCATCGCGCTGAACAAGCCCGCACCGATGGAAGCGGCGATCGCCATGGAGAGCACCAGTGAAGGGAAGGACAGCAATACGTCGAGCAGACGCATAATGATGGTTTCCGTTCTGCCTCCGTAATAAGCGGCTATGCCGCCGAGCGGCACGCCGATGACAAACGAAATGCTCACGGCGATAAGCCCCGTCCAAATGCTGATGCGCGCTCCATACAGCACCCTGCTCAAAATATCTCTGCCGAAATTGTCCGTGCCCAGCAAATGCGCTCCGCCCGGAGGCTGCAGCTTGGCGGCCATATCGGGGACGTAAGGATTATATGGAGCGATCCACGGGGCGACGATAGCGGCGATCGTCCACAGCACGATAAAGCTTAGCCCGATCGCCGCGAGGCGGTTCCTAAGCAGCAGCCGAAGGAATCCCGCCGGTTTAGGAGCCGAGTCCGACTGCCCCTGAGAACTTGTCGTTGACATGACTGTCACTGCCGCAGCACCTCCTTCTGTAAGAATTATTCATAACGGATACGCGGATCGACCAGCCCGTAAATCAAATCCACCGCCAGATTAATCAAGCAGTACAGCACCGCGCTAACCAGCGTGAAGGCTTGAATGGGCGCATAATCAGCCGCCAGGATGGAATCGGTGATATAGCCGCCGACCCCGGGCCAGGAGAAGATTGTTTCCGTAATCACCGCGCCGCCCAGCAGATAACCGAACTGAAGACCGAGCACGGTCAGCGTCGGAATCAGGGCGTTGATCAGCGCATGCTTGCAGATGACAATCGACTCCCGCAGCCCCTTCGCTCTGGCCGTCCGGATAAAATCCTGGCCGATCACTTCCAGCATGCTGGAGCGGGTCATCCGGGCCACTATGGCCATTGTCCCGGTGCTGAGGCAGATGGCCGGAAGCAGAAGGTGGATAATACTGCTCTTTAGAGCGACGAAGTCCGCTGACAGCAGGCTGTCCAGAACATACAATCCGGTGATGTCCGTCGGCGGATTGAGGTCCCCGCTGATCCGTCCCATCGGGGGCGGCGCCCAGCCGAGCTTCGAATAGAAAATGTAGATCAGAATCAGACCGAGCCAGAAAATCGGAACACAGGCTCCGATCAGGGAGAACACCCTGGAAATATGGTCGATCACGGATTCTTTGCGGGTTGCGGCGATAATGCCGACAGGGATGGCTACAAGAATGGCGATCAGGATGCTGAACAGGGTTAATTCGACGGTTGCCGGGAACCGCGAGGCAAAATCGCTGGCGACCGAATGTCCGGTATGGTAAGCGTCACCGAGATCCCCACGCGCGAGCATGCCGAGGTAATCAATAAATTGGCTGTAAAGCGGCTTGTCCAGGCCCATATCCTGCCTGATTTTCTCAATAACATCCGGGGTCGCCTGCTCGCCGGCAAGCATCACCGCCGGGTCTCCAGGAAGCACGCGGGACAGTATGAAGGTTATCAGGATAATCCCCAGCAGCGCAGGGATCATCTGCCCGAGCCTGCGGACCGAATAGACTAACAATGGATCAACCCCTTTGCACGGCCGGCAGGACCCAGCCTGTCAAGTTAATTGTCTTACGAGGTAATTGTGCTCATTTTACAAAGATTACGGACAAGTCACTACGTCCCCTTTAACTAAAAAAGCAGCAGTTTGTTTGGTTGCTGCGGACGAATGTGGCACTGTCGTGTCATATTTTATAACACATAAAATTTTAAAATCCTCTTTTTTATATAAAAAACGACAAACTATATCCCGGAAACGGCAGATTACTCCACCGGATTTACGCGCATATAGTAATAAATCAGGCAGAGCTGGCAGACCAGCTGCTCCCTGGAATCGTTCAAATCAAAACCCGTAATATCCCGAATTCGCTCCAATCTGTATTTTACGGAATTGCGGTGGATAAACAGGCGGTTGGACGTATCGATGAGGCTCCCCCGGCTTTCCAGATAGTACAAAAAAGTACGCATAAGATCACCGTTATGCTCCTCATCGTACTGCCGGAGTTTACCCAGTTTGCGATTGAACAGCTCAGCGAATTCGGGGCCCTCCATCGCGTTCCCGAGCAGATCGTAGATCTCCACTTCCTCATAGCGAATGACAAATCTGCCTTGCCCGATCCGCCGGGACACGTTAAGCGCCTTGCGGGCTTCGTTGTAGCTGTCGTAGATCTCCCACAGACGCTTTTGTCCTCCCAGGCCAATCCGGCTTCCCGTAAGCCCCGGTAATTTGTCCGAAGCCCATCCCTCCAGCGTGTCCGCCCATGGCATCAACCGGTTCCGGTTGTCCTCCACCCGTTTGATTTCCATACTCGGCAAAAAAAGAACGGCCCGGTTGGAGCGAAACTCCACATGGGGGGACACGCGCCGGATTCTGGCTTCTTCCTCAAGGCGCCTAGTCAGCAGTTCCTCCTCACCCGCTGCCCATTCGCCTTCAATCACGGCCACTTCCCATAAATGCTCCACATTGAGGCCCAGCTTGCGGGCCCGCTGCTCGACTTCATGCCTTGGTGGAACCGGAGGCGTCAGCAGCTCGTCGATGAAATTTCCGCGCAGGCGCATTTCCGTATCCGCTACAATTTTGTTGCGCATCAGTTCAAGCGCGAGCACCAGCCTGGCCTGTTCGATTCCGACCAGTTCCATCTCGTCCAGCTCCTTCTTGTCCACCAGAAGCCTCGCGACATTGCGGCGGTCTACGTTAATGGCCCATTCGAGCGGCGTCCGGGACAGATCCCACGCTTGGCCTGCTGGCGAGGAGACGATAAGCTCCCCCTCGTTGTCGATCACCGCAACAGGCGCCCGGAGAAGACCTGCCACATTGTCGCTGACCGCTTGAATGCCACTGTTCTGAAGCACCATCGTGGTCAGTGTCCGGTACACCTCTTCCGAGCGCCTTAAGAGCGCCGCCTGGCGGTCCAGCACCCGCTCCATGATCGGCCTCGTAATATCCGTGTATGGGATTTCAGAAGGGACCTCGATGAGCGGCAGGCCCGTCTCGTCGCTGGCATCCAGCGCATCCTGCGGAATGCCCTTCAGAAATCGGGCGGGCTTGATGGCCAGAGCTGCTCCTCCTCCTTGGTCCAGTACCCGGATCAATCCCGCGAGCTCCGAAGGATTGTCGCGAATGGCATAAGCGGTGGTCAGCATCAGGACCCCTTCCTTGACCCAGCCTTTCAAATCGGGTACTTCCATTACATCGATGAATTGAACCACCCGGTTCAATCCCTGGCTTCCTGCAAGCACTCTGGCATTCCGTAAAATAGGAATTGCCAGCACTTCCTCGATCGTAATCCCTGTTTTATCCATGGTGGTCGGCCTCCCCGTAAGTTTTAATGCGATCCGCAGTGCAACTTTTTGAGAGCTAGTTTAACAAAGATAACGGGCAAGGAAAATGGAATGATTTTCAAGCTGAAAAAAATACGCCCATACATTGCGGTTTCCCGCAAGTACAGGCGCATGACTCCGCGTTATTTGTTGCGTTGGCAGGATGACGCGCGTTCCCCAGGCGAACGCGAAGACTCCATATATGGCAGCAGTCTCAGGTTCACAGACAGACGGCTGCCGCGGCTCCCAGCGAATAAATGGGATCGAAGGCCCGCAGTCCAAGCCGCCGCTCCAGTTCCTCCGCGAATCCGATCGTGGCGAAGCCCGTACAGGCAAGCACAATCCCTTCAGCTCCCTGTTCGGCCAGCTTGACCGCCGAGCGGAAGGAAGCTTCCCGGCCCGCTTCCGTACGGAGGTCCAGCGTGGTCATAACGCCTTCCGGCCGCTCCATCCCGACATACGCATCGCCCAGAATGGAGCGGATAAGCGGCGGCGTCTCCTCCAGAATAGTCAGCACGCCCAGTTTGTCCACGCTGGCAAGCCCGAGATGAGCCGCACAGGAGCCCGCGCCAAGCACCGGCACGTTCACCGCCTGCCTGCATTCGGCCAGGGCGGGGTCGGCGGCGCAGCTGATGCCGATGGCCCGGCAGCCCCTCTTCTCCAGCTCACCGGCAAGCAGGACGATCTTGGGGATGGCGAGTTCCTCGGTCCGCTCGTCGAAGACGCCTTCCGGCTGGTCTTCAATACAGGCGCTTGTCACTTCAAGCCCATATCTGCGCCGGATCAGCTCGCCGTGCAAATCGGCGTCCCTTTGATCCGGCAGCGTGATTACTCTGATTATTCCAAGCACAGCGGTCTTCCTCCTTCATGCGGCGTGTTCATCTAACGAGATTGCCTGCCGCAATGACTAGCTGGTCGTCCAGATAGACATCCGGCTCTTTCACGACAACATCAATATGCACTCCTGCTGAAATCTGGCCGCCGAAGGTATGATTATTGCCAAAGGCGACATGAATGGTTCCGTATACCTTCTCATCTTCCAGCACCACTCCGGTGATCCGCGCTTTGTCATTGGTGCCGATTCCGAACTCGCCGAGCAGACGGCCGTCTCCTTCGCCAAGCATCGACAGCAGCGCATCCGCGCCGTCTCCCTCTGCGGCTATCAGCCGCCCCTGCTCCACCGTCAGCAGCAGCAGAGAAGCCAGCGGTCCGTAGCCCGCCACGGAGCCGTCGGCCAGAAGAGAACCGGCTGCGGTTCCTTCCACCGGAGCGATATACGCCTCGCCGGACGGAAGATTGCCGGATTCGCCCGGCAGCAGATACAATCCCGTGCTGGGCACACCGTTCCTTCCCTCAATCGAGAAGCTTAAGGCATGCCCCGCCTTTTCAATGCGGACGCTCCGGCTTTCGCTCAGCTTAGCCGTAAGCGTGTCCGTCAAGGCCTTGACCTTCAGGTAATCGGCCGTGATGGCGCCGTTCAGGAACATATCCTCCGTCACGCCGGGCATCGTCGCCACCCTCGCCCCCGCAGCCGCAGCACGTTTGCGCGCTGCGGTATGGGTAAGCGAATACTCGGTGATGCAGACAACGGCGCTTGCCGCTTCCATTGCCGCAGCGACAGCCGCCGGCGGCTCCTCTCCCGACCTTGACCGCTCACTCATCACCATCAGCACCGCTTCCGCGCCAAGGAAAGCGCCGGCGGCGCGGACCGCTTCGCCCAGCATTTGCTTGCCATCGTCGGCAACGACCAGCAAAGATTCGCCGCCGCGCAGCCCTAAACAATCGGCCAGCATCTTCCGGCTTGCCGCTGCAATTTTATCATTCATCCCAAGCCATCCTTTATACCAAAATTTCGGAGACGAGCTTGCTCATCAGCGTGTTGGAGAGAATAACCGGCAGCCCGGAGGCGTGGGCTATGCTCTCCCTGTGCCGCTCCGTATATCCCATGCAATCCAGCAGCAGAACATCCGCTCTTCCTTGAAGGGCCCCAGCAGCCCTTTCGAAGTCCTCTTCCACTCCGGTATAGGGCGAGGCGGCGGCGAAGACGGGTCGGAGCCCGTACTCGCCGAATTTGTCCATCAGGCTGTCCGCCTGCTCTTCCAGCGGACAAATCACGCCAAGACGCCGTCCGCCGGCAAGAGCGGCCACCGCCGGGGTAAGTATCCGGTCCGGTTCGATCAGAAAGGACGAACGGGTCCGCAGTCCGGGAAATACGCCGGTGCAGAGCAGAAGAATCTGGCGGATGCCTTCTGCCTCCATAATGTCAATCTTCTCTTGAAGGATGGGAAGCACCTTGTCGCGGGCAACGACGGCTGCACCGCCATCCGCCAGTCTGGACGTTAGAGCGTAATCCCCCGGGCCGGGCGCAAGCCTGTCCTTGATCTCCTCCTCGCTCCATCCGTCAAGCACTCCCGCCTGAATGAGCCTGGCTCTGCCTTCAAGCTGCCGCAACAGGTAGGGAGCGACATCGTTTCTTGGCGCCTGTCCAATCGTAATCATCCCCAGCGCGGCGGATGCTTCGAATCCCGTGCGTATCATCAGCCGACCTGCGTCCCTTCTCCCTGAGTCTGAAGCTTCTTCATGGAACCGTACAGCGCCGTAATGCGGCTGAACTCTTCCGGATTATAGAAGCTGCAAGTGCCGGACGTCACTTCCTTGGCCGTCTCCACCGCAAAACGTACGGCCGAGGCGATATCGACCTCATGGCTGGCGCCGGTTCCGCATCCCGGAACAACAGACTGCGCCGTAACAGCCACTCCAACCACTGGAGCATCCGTGGCAACCGCCGGCTGAAGAATCGAGTTGATATGATACAATCCGTTCCCGTAAGGCGTAATGTCCTGAGTCGTTACAGGGAAAGTGACGGGCGGAATGCCCGTGGTCATCTCCATAATACGCAAAAGATCCTCACTGACGCGAAGAATATAACCCTCCTTCACCGTCGGTGAGATGGCAATACCTTTATGATTGACGACCCGATTGCCTTTGGTCGTGTCAATGGACAAAATCGCTTCCATCTCCGGCATGATTTCATAGCGGTTCATCACAAGAATATCTACCGGAGAATCCATGAAATCAACGGGTTCATGCGGCAGCGTAGGGGCATCCGGACAAATATGCGTCGTGATGATTACATCTCCGGGCAGCGAATCTCCTTTAGCCTGCATGGCCGCTAGCTTCAAAGCGGACGCGACCGCCGCGACCGCGCCGTCCGCATCGGAGACAATACCAATCCGGCTCGGCCGCGCGCCGATTCCCCCGAGACGGCCCACAATACCGAATGTCGGGGCGCTGCCGCCCTTGCTTTTGCCATCCTTACCCGGAATCAATATTTTAATAAAATCGGTGCTGCCTTTGTCGCCTTTCACCGTGGTTACGCTAACGGAAACTCCCGGGAAACCGGCGAACAGTCTGCCCACCGCCTCCCCGTTCACGAATGCACTGTCGAGCGCTTCAAGCACAGTCAATGTCTGCATTAATGCCATGAGGGTTCCTCCTATGCTCCTGGTTAGTATCCCATTTTTTGTTCACCGTTATAGCAGTCGATTTCCATCTGAAAGCAACGGAATAATGAGTTTAACCCATGGTACCGCAGGAGAAAGAACCCGGACAATGTGCCCTCTTACCAAAAGCGAATGGGGTTTCTTGTCCTGTGAGGATAAAATCCGGCGATTTCCTCTCATTTCATTTCATATGATGTTAAATAATATACCACACAAAAAAACAGGGCCCTCCCTTTTACCTTGAAGGTTTCGGGAAGTCCCTGTTCGTTTGAGGATATGTCTGAGCCGGTGTTACGCTTTGCCAATCGGCGCCGCTTCCGGCTTCTCGATTACGACCGTCAGTTCTCCGTCCGACTCGCCGACCTTCAGTACGGAGCCTTCGCCCGCTTCGCCGGAGATCAGCGCCCGGGCGACCCGGGTCTCCAGGCTGCGCTGGATGAACCGCTTCAACGGTCTTGCGCCGTACACGGGATCGAAGCCCTCCTTCGCGATAAAGCGCACCGCTTCGTCCGTCAGGACAAGGCCGACCTGGCGCTCGGCCAGACGTCCCCGCAGGCCGTCCACCAGCTTGCCGACGATCTGCCGGATTTCATCAAGCGACAGCGGCTTAAACATGACGATGTCGTCCACCCGGTTCAGGAACTCGGGGCGGAAATGACCGCGCAGCTCGCGCATGACGCGCTCCTTGACCGCAGGCGTGAGATCGCCGTTGTCGTCGGTGCCCTGAATCAGATGAGGCGAGCCGATGTTCGAGGTCATGATGACAATCGTATTCTTGAAATCGACGATCCGCCCTTGCGAGTCGGTCAGGCGGCCGTCATCGAGCAACTGCAGCAGGATGTTGAACACGTCCGGGTGGGCCTTCTCCACTTCGTCCAGCAGGACGACCGTGTAAGGCTGGCGCCGCACCGCTTCCGTAAGCTGGCCGCCCTCCTCGTAGCCGACATATCCCGGAGGCGCGCCGACGAGACGGGACACGCTGTGCTTCTCCATGTACTCCGACATGTCGATGCGGATCATGCCGTCCTCGCGGTCGAACAGCGCCGCCGCCAGCGCCTTGGCCAGCTCGGTCTTGCCGACGCCGGTCGGGCCGAGGAACAGGAATGAACCGATCGGCCGGTTCGGGTCCTTGATGCCCGCTCTCGCCCGCAGCACGGCATCGGACACGAGCGACACCGCTTCGTCCTGGCCGACGACGCGCTGATGCAGCGTCTCTTCCAGCCGCAGCAGCTTATCTCGTTCGCCCTCGACGAGCCTGCTGACGGGAACGCCGGTCCAGCGCGAGACGATATCGGCGATTTCGTCCTCGGTTACCGCCTCGCGCAGCAGCCGTGACTCGCCGTCCTGCTGCGCCGCTTCCTCCGCCGCCTTTACCTGCCGCTCAAGACCCGGGATGATGCCGTAGCTCAGCTCGGCCGATTTGTTCAGGTCATATTCTTCCTGGGCACGCTCCAGATCCATGCGCGCCTGCTCCAGCTTTTTCTTCAGCTCGCGGACGCCGGAAATGGCCGACTTCTCCTTCTCCCAGCGGGCTGTCATTTCAAGGTGCTTCTCTTTGAGATCGGCCAGCTCCCGCTGGAGTGACTCCAGACGGCGCCCACTGGCGTCGTCGGTCTCTTTTTTGAGCGCCGCTTCTTCAATCTCCATCTGCATCAGCCGCCGCGTCACTTCATCCATTTCGCCCGGCATGGAGTCAATCTCCGTCCGGATCATCGCGCAGGCCTCGTCAACAAGGTCAATCGCCTTGTCGGGCAGGAAGCGGTCGGTAATGTAGCGGTTCGACAATACACCCGCCGCGACCAGCGCACTGTCGTGGATTTTGACGCCGTGATGCACCTCGAACCGCTCTTTCAGGCCGCGCAGTATTGAGATCGTATCCTCGACGTCTGGCTCGCTGACCATGACCTGCTGGAACCGGCGTTCCAGCGCCGGGTCCTTCTCGATGTACTTGCGGTATTCGTCGAGCGTCGTCGCGCCGATACAGTGCAGCTCGCCCCGGGCCAGCATCGGCTTCAGCATGTTGCCCGCATCCATCGCGCCTTCGGTCTTGCCCGCGCCGACAATCGTGTGCAGCTCGTCGATGAACAGGATGATCCGGCCGTCGCTTTCCTTGATCTCCTTCAAGACAGCCTGAAGCCGCTCCTCGAACTCGCCCCGGTACTTCGCTCCAGCGACAAGCGCGCTCATGTCGAGGGAGAAAATCGTCTTGTCCTTCAATCCCTCCGGCACGTCGCGGCGGACGATCCGGTGGGCCAGGCCTTCCACGATCGCCGTCTTGCCGACGCCCGGCTCGCCGATGAGCACCGGATTGTTCTTCGTCTTCCGGGAGAGAATCCGGATGACCCGGCGGATCTCGCCGTCACGGCCAATGACGGGATCAACCTTGCCCGCGCGCACTTCGGCCACGAGGTCGCGGCCGTATTTCTCCAGCACCTCGTAGGTCGCTTCCGGCTCCCGGCTCGTCACCCGCTGGTGGCCGCGAATTTCCGCCAGAACCTGAAGCAGCTTCTCGCGCGTCACGCCCTGGGCTTCGAATATACGGCGGATATCCGCATTCCCGCCGCTGCCGGATACCATCGCCAGCACGGCATGCTCCACCGCCACGAATTCATCCTGCATAGCCGCCGCTTCCTTCTCGGCCTGTTCCAGCGTGGCGATCAGCGCGGGTGAGGCGTACCGCCGCACCGTTCCGGCACCCGCGCCGCCGACAGAGGCCCTGCGCCGGAGCAGCTCATCCGTGCGGCGGAGCAGTTCGTTCACCGGCACGTTCATCTTTTGCAGCAGCCGGGGAAGAAGCCCCTCATGCTGTTCAAGCAGCTCTTTAAGCAGATGCGGGTTATCGATTTCCTGGTGACCTGCCCCCGCAGCCAACGACTGCGCAGAAGCGACCGCTTCCTGCAGCTTTTGCGTTAATTTATTGAAGTCCATTCTGCCTCATTCCCTTCTTGGATCGTTGTTCTTCAGTCCGCCTGCTGTATCCGTTCACCCGGCCGCTGTCCTTCCGCGCCTGGAATCCGTACTCCGCTTCTTGGCCCCTGCCTGAAAACCGGAGGTCTGCTCAAGCTGCCGGTACAGCTGCTTCTCCGCCTCGCTTACCGATTCGGGAACCGTGATCTCGATATCAAACAGCACATCGCCATTCGTTCCGTTCTCCCGCTTCAGCCCTTTACCCGGTATCCGCAGCGTCCTGCCGCTCCGGATGCCTGCCGGAATCTTCAGCTTAACCGCGCTTCCGTCCGGCAAAGATACCTTCGCTCCACCGCCAAGTACGGCCTGCCATGGAGCAATTTGCAGGATTCCCCGCAGGTCCCCGCCGCTTACTTCATAAGTGTCATGGGCGCGGATATGCAGGACGATCAGTATATCGGCTACTCCTTGGCGTTCGCGTTCTCCGCTTCCAGGTACAGGAACCGCTGAACCGTCACCCGAGCGCGGCGGGATGTTCACGGTCACCGTCCGCCCTCCGGCCTGAACGGTGACGCTGCCGCCTTTATAGGCCTGCTCCAGCGTAATGTCGAGCTGGGCTTCCATCATGCCGCCCATACCTTCCATAGCGCCCATGCCGCTGGCTCCCGGACCTCTTCCGCCCGAGAAAAAGTCGAAGCCCGCCCGGCTGTCCGCTCCCCTGCCGCCGAAGAACATCTCAAACAGATCGCCGCCCGGAATGTCCTCGCCGCTGAAAGAATAGCTGCCGTTCCAGCCCTCGCCGAACGGCGATTCCCACCCGGCTCCTCCGCCCGATGGTCCGCGCCCGAAGCCGTATTTTAGAGCTTCGTCGTAGGCTTTCCGCTTCTCCTCGTTCCCAAGCGTTTCATACGCCTCGGCTATTTTTTTGAACCGTTCCTCCGCTTTCGGGTCCTTGTTCACATCGGGATGCCACTGCTTGGCGAGCTTCTGGTACGCCTTTTTGATCTCCTGTTTGGGCGAATCCTTGCTGACGCCAAGCACACTATAGAAATCGGATTCCGCCATCCGGGCCCCCTCCCTTCTCCTCTATTCATTATTTCCCCGTTTTCCCGGCACTGTAATCCGAATCCGCGTCAATGCTCGAACCGCTTCCCAAGAAGAAACGGCGGCGCCGTCCTCGCAAGAGAGGAGGGCATCCGTTTCTCGTAGAAATATAAGACCAAACGATAGGCGCGGAGCTTATACAGTCTTATATTTTAAAAAAAGCGCATTATAGCCGGAAATCCATCTACAATGCGCTCCTCGTATATATTATTCAACACTTTACATGTCTTTCATTACCGCTTTCGGCATTATTCGCCGTCCTGAATCTCAATGTGTCTGCCCTGCGGTTTCTGCCGCTTCGGCACTTCAAGCATCAGCAATCCGTCCTTCAGCGAAGCGCGGATGCCCCCTTCTTCGATGTCCTGCACATAAAATCTACGCACATACTCGCCGTACCGGCGTTCTTTGCGGACAATCTGCCGTCCTTGATTTTCCTCGGAGGTTTCTTCCTTCCGCACAGCCTTAATCGTCATATACGGCGCTGTGTAATCAATCGCGATATCTTCTTTGGCAAAGCCCGGCAGCTCAGCTTCGATATGGTAGGCATTGTCGCTTTCGCGGATATCGGTACGGAAAGACAAAGTGGAATTCTTGAACGGAGCAAAAAAGTCATCCCCGAACATGTCATTCAAGGACTTGGTCAGTTGGCCAAAAGCCTCTTCACGCCGTTTACCAAAAGGAACCAAATCAAACATCTTTCATTCCCCTTTCTTGACTTTGACTTTATTTGACCTTATGCCTTTATTATAGACCCTGCCCCTCTGATGCTCAAAACCGATTTCAACGCAAAAAACGCCGAATTCCGGCGTCTTCAGGCATTTTTAATGCAAAATTTTAGTGTATTGATTGATTTGACCTTTTTTGACCTTTAGTGCGGAACTTCTTCCTGTATTCATCTTCCAGCAGGCTCATCGTAATGATGTCATGGTATTCATGATCATAATACAGAGCTTCTCGGCGCACGCCCTCTTTCGTAAAACCGAGTCTCTCGTACACATGGAGCACGCGTTCGTTGTACGAATATGCTTCAAGCTCAATCCGGTGCAGATTCAAAATGCCGAAGCCGTATTCCAGCATTAGCAGCAGCGCTTCCCTCCCATAGCCCTTGCCCTGCTGGTGCTCTTCGCTTACGGCAATGCGGATATTTGCGTTCCGGTTCATCCGGTCGATGTCCTGAATCGCGATATCGCCGATCGTCTTGTCATTTTCGTTCAGAGCGATGAGCAGCAGCACGGCGGAGGCATCATCCGCTTTTTCCAGAACATAGCGTTCGATCTGCTCCTTGGTGTACATCTTCTGCGTCCCCGTCAGTCTTCTCGTCTCACTGCCTTCTAGCTGATGATAGTACCACTCCGCGTCTTCCGCATTAATCGGGCGTAAATAAACCCGTTCTCCCGTCAAAAATCTGGCTGCCGCATGCATTAAGTTCATCTCCCATTTTCTAAGATAATGCTATGGTATTACATAACTGCATCCCTTAAAATGTACAAATCCGATAAATTTTAAAGGACAGATGAAGGAGAAAAAGATATGCTGATCTTCCCCAGCTTGAATGATCCTGGAAACGAACCCCTCTATATTCAGCTCTACGAATTCCTCAAGGGGGAAATTATGAACGGCAGCCTTCCCGGAGGCGCGCGGCTCCCCTCGATCCGGTCGGCCGCTGCCCAGCTTCATATCAGCGCCACGCCGATCGAAACCTCCTACCAGCAGCTCCTCGCCGAAGGCTTTATCACCAGCAGGCCTAAGAGCGGCTATTATGTGCGGGCCATGCACACCTATGATTCAGCGGAACCGCGAAGGGCCGCTCCGGTGTCCTATCGGGTCACAGCCCGGGATGACCGGGAGTATACCTATGATTTTCACCAATCCAAAAATGACTTTACCCTATTCCCGCATAAAATCTGGAGAAATCTGCTGCAGGAGCAGGTAGGGCGGGGAGATATTCTGCATTACGGCGATCCGCAGGGCGAACCCGCCCTGCGGGACAGCATCTCCTCTTATCTGCGCCAATTCCGCGGGCTTCGCTGCACTCCGGAACAAATTGTGATCGGCGGTGACCAGTATACGCTGTCCTCCCTGCTCGCCCTGATGCTTAGCGAGCGTTCGGACAGTCTAGGGTTCGAGGACCCCGGCTATCATCTGGTCCCTTCCACCTTTCAAAGACATGGGTTTCGCACCGTGCCGCTGCCGCTGGACAAGGACGGCTTGAATGTGGAGCACCTGATCGGGAGCGGAGCGCAAGTCCTGTATGTCTCGCCTTCTCATCAATTTCCCTGCGGGATGACGATGCCGATTGCGCGCCGGATGCAGCTGCTGGAGTGGGCGATGAACAGCGGCGGCATTCTGATCGAGGATGACTACGACGGTGAATTCCGCTATCATGGAAGGCCGGTTCCTTCCATGCAGGGACTGGCGGAGCACAGTCCCGTCGTTTATATGGGCAGCTTCGCGCAATCTGTGTCGCCTGCGCTCTGCCTGCATTATATGGTTCTGCCCGAAGCTCTCCTTCCGGCCTATTACCGCCTGAAGAACGAACTGTACCTGGAGCACTCGGCTTCCAGGCTGAATCAAATGGCGCTGCATGATTTTATGGAGCGGGGACATTTCGGCAGGCATCTGCGCCGGATGCGCCAGCTCTACGAGCGCAAGCACGACGCCGTCATCCGGTCGGTGAAACGCCATTTCGGAGAAACGGCGTCACTGTCCGGCAGGAACGCCGGGTTTCACCTGCTGCTTACCGTCAAGAGCAGCGGCGCAGAGGAGGAGCTTGCAGCGGCGGCGAGGGAGGCCAATGTCCGGATCGCTCCGATGGGCTATACCTGGTGGAACCAGCCAGCCTGTACGGAGCCATCGTTTATTCTTGGCTTCGGAGGAATACTTGAGGAGCGCATTGACGACGGCATCAAGGCGCTGAAAGAAGCGTGGCTGGAATGAACAGATCTGGTCACCCCCTCGTTATGAAAGCATTTAAATTAAGTTTAAATATGGTGTTGCATTATTTAATGGAGTATGATATGGTTAATTCATTGGAATTTTGACCTGAACTCACATATTGCAGAGGGTTATGATTTGAGTGCATAACCTTGCGCAATATGTGATTTTTTATTTTTAAGGAAATAATAAGGTCATGTTCAAAAATGAGGAGGTTTTCTACAATGGAAACAGGAACAGTTAAATGGTTTAACGCAGACAAAGGCTTTGGCTTTATCGAAGTTGAAGGCGGCAGCGACGTATTCGTGCATTTCAGCGCAATCGTAAGCGAAGGCTTCAAGACCCTTGATGAAGGTCAACGCGTCGAGTTCAATATTGTTCAAGGCAACCGCGGTCCGCAAGCCGAGAACGTAGTTAAGCTGTAAATCAGAAAACACGCCCCGAACCTAGCGTTTGGGGCGTTTGTTTTTTGGCTGCAATCATTCCGGGAGAGAAAGAGGGATGCTTCTTGTACTATTCACGGAAAAGGCCTCTGGATGATATTCCAGAAGAACTCACGGCTATATGGTCCTGTACGAACGAAAGCTGCAACGGTTGGATGAGAGACAATTTTGTCTTTTTAGTTCAGCCCACCTGCTCCTTGTGTAACTCACCGATGGAAAAAGGCGAGAAAATGCTCCCTGCGGTAGCCAATACCAGCCCCACACAGTCCAAACAGTGAAACAGAATATTACTCGGGCGCCCTCAAGCTTCGGCCTTTGCCGAAGTTTATTTGTCTTTTCCAGTTCCGCTCTCTTCCCCGCAGCACAGATAAGGCGCCTTTCCCTCTATCAATACAGCACCCGCCACAAATAAAAGGTCGCATATGCTTCCCAGCCCTGCCAGGCCGCGAACTGGTCCCGCAATTCGGGAAGCGTCGGCTTCCGGTCCATCCCAAGCGCGGACTTAACGGCATTGTGCAGGCCGACATCCCCGATGGGAAAAGAGGAGGCGTCGCGCAGGCAGCGCATCCTCACATATTGGGCGGTCCAGGGGCCGATGCCCCGCACCGCCGTAAGCCTCGCCTCGGCTTCCTCCGGCGAGCCGAGGGCCAGCAGCTCCTCCCGGCTCAGATCGCCCCCGGCGATGAGACCGGCGACGACAATAATCGTCCGCGCCTTGCTCCGGCTAAGCTGGAGAGCGCACAAATCCGCCTCCGCCGCTCCAAGCAGCGACTCCGGCGTCGGGAACAGATGATACCGGTGTCCGGCCCACTGGACGGAATCGCCGTAGCTCTCCGCAAGCCGCGCCTTCAGCTTGTACGCGAAGGCGAGGTTGACCTGCTGCCCGAGAATCGCCCAGCACAGGGCCTCGAACAAGTCGGGGATGCCGACTATGCGCAGGCCGCAAAAGCGTTCCGCTAGCGGACCAAGCAAGGGATCGCCCGCAGACAGCTTATAGAACGGCCGTAAGTCACGGTCCAGGTCGAACCAGTCGCGGATATAGCGCGTCAGGCTCACCTTTGCCGCTTCCACGGGATACTCTCCTTCCAGCAGCTCCGCCCGGAGCCGCCCTGGCTCCGGTGCCGTCAGCCGGACCAGCAGCTGATGCCCGTCCGCCCAAATCAGGCGGGTCACCCCTTCATTGTCCGTCCTGTACAGACATTCCAGCGGTGAGCGCGCCATATATTCCAGGCAGGCTTCCCAACTGAACAGCTCTGGAAGCGGCAGCTCAAAAAGCAAATCGTTCATGTCCGCCCGCCGCCACATGGGCGATTCCCTCCAGTTCGAGCAGCTCCTGCTTGAGCCGAAGCCCTCCGGCATAGCCCGTCAACGTACCGTTCGCCCCGATCACCCGATGGCAGGGAAGAAACACCGGCAGCGGGTTTCGGCCGTTCGCCGCGCCTACGGCGCGCATCGCTTTGGGCCTGCCGATCCTCTCGGCCAGCTCCGCATACGTGATGACCGCGCCATACGGGATATCTGCCAGCGCCGTCCATACCTGCCGCTGAAACGCCGTTCCCCTGAGATCGAGCGGCAGCTCCCGGAAGTCCGGCCGCCGCCCGGCAAAGTAGTCCTCCAGCCTGCGAATTACTCCCCATTCCTCAAACGGCCGCATATCGTCAGCCACGCCGCTGCCCGGAGCGTAGCGGTCCAGCCAGGCCTTCGCCGTCTGCTCCGTATCATGCTGAAAGGACAGGCGGCACAGCCCATCCGCGCCGCCCCACAGCGTCCATGTCCGGCCCCCAAAGCTAAGGGTGTGCCGGTATATTGTCTTCTGGCTCATCCGCCGTACCTCCTTGAACCCGTTCTCTGTATTCCGTGGGCGACGCTCCCGTATGCCGATGAAACCAGGCGGCAAAATGGGAAGCGCCGCGAAAGCCGACCGCCCTGCCGATTTCGGACACGGGCATCCGGCCACGCCGTAGAAGCCCGCGGGCCTTGTCCAGCCGCACCCGTTCCAGCTTGGCCGCCGGTGTGAGGCCTGTCACTTCCTTGTATACCCGGTGAAGATGGGAAGCGCTAACCTTCAGCCGCTCGGCCAGGCTGCTTAACGTCAGCCGCTCTCCGTACCCGGCGCTGATTACGGCATCGGCCTGAGCCGCCAGAACAGCGTCCGGGCGCAGCGGCCCGCCCTCTTCGGGACGGCATCTTTTGCATGGGCGGAAGCCCGCCTGAAGCGCCTCCTCCAGCGACGGATAGAACGTCACATTGTCCGGCTTGGGAGTTCTGGCCCGGCAGGATGGCCGGCATACGATGCCGGTGGTCCCGACCCCGGTATAGTAAACCCCGTCATACCGCGCATCGCGCTGGATGACAGCCTGATAGACAAGATTGAATAATGCCTGATCCATGATGCATCCCTCCACACCGCCATTATACCCGATTGCCCTTCCGCGGGGCAGGCTTGACGGATAAGAGAGCAAGAATACGACAGTGTCTTTTTCAAGAAGAGACGGCTGCGCCGTTCTCACAGGAGGAGGCAGCCGTTACCCTAAATAAACAAGACCAAGAATATTCATCCGTACTTAACCTGAATACCGGAGCGGGCAACCTCTTCCCATATACATCCCCAGACCGAGCGCAGAATCGGCCAGCGGACGGTTTGGGCTGTTTCGGCCCCGGCTTATAATAAAGTCGAAGTTTAGAGAGACGGAAGCTATCAGGAGGGGTACCGATGCCGCGACTCGCGGAGACGGCGGAGACTTCAAGGCGAAGGTGACGCCGATTGAGGGCTGCCGGCGGCCTTAGGAGATTCATCGGAAGCCGGTCTAAGGAAAGCTGTTTATATTCCGTTTAAAGTATTGCTGTAATTTGGCAGTAGCTTCATTAGGTGTAAGACCATTCTTTTCATTCGAGGTGAGTTCCCATTAATACCAATGTTCTTGGCAACAACAAGTATCTGGTGTTGGCCGCGCTGATGATCGGCCTGATCTTTACGGAGCTGGACGAGACGATTGTGGCGACGGCGATGCCCACGATTATCCGCCAGCTGCACGGCCTTGCCCTCTACGGCTGGGTGGCGGGCATCTATATGCTGGCCGTCACGATGTTCATGCCCATTCTCGGCAAGCTGGCCGATCTGTACGGACGCAAGCGGGTGTATTTAAGCTGCATGGCGCTCTTTATCGGCGGCTCCATCGTCAGCGGATTCGCGCAGTCCATGACGATGCTGCTTGTCGGCCGGGGCATTCAGGGCGTCGGCGCGGGCGGCCTGATGCCGCTTGCGCTTGTCATTATCGGCGAAATTTTCCCGCTGGAGCAGCGCGCCAAAATCCAGAGCCTGGCCGGCCCGATGATGATTATTCCGCAGCTGCTCGGCCCGACACTCGGCGGCTATATCGTCGGACACTTCAGCTGGCACTGGGTGTTCCTGATCAATCTCCCGGTCGGCGTCCTCTCCGCACTCCTGCTGGCCAAGGGGCTGAACGAATCGCGGAGCGAAGAGAAACGGGCCATCGACTGGGCCGGGGCCGGCACGCTAATGCTGGCGCTCTTGTCCCTGCTGCTTGCGCCTGTACTGATTGACAATCAGGGTTACGGGTGGTTCTCTCCCGTCATTATCGGGCTGCTTGCGGCCTCCGCCCTTCTGATCGCCCTGTTCATCAATATCGAGCGCCGGGCGGAAGAACCGGTCATTCCCATGCATTTATTTAAGAACCGGAATGTCGTCGTTCTCTCCATTCTTGTGTTCATCCTGATGCTGGGCATTATGGGCGGGATTGCCCTCTTCCCGTTCTTCTCGCAAAATGTCATGGGCCTGACGCCGACCGCCTCCGGCTATCTGTCGCTGGCGTTCATGGCGGGTGTGATCCCGGCCAGCATTGTGTTCGGTTCCCTGATCACGCGCGTCGCTTACCGGAACCTGTTTATCCTGTTCTTCACGCTGCCTATTGCCGGCTTTTTCCTGCTGTCGCGCATCAGTATTCATACAAGCGTTCTCTACATCATCGTCTGCTTTGTGATCCTGGGCGTCGGCATGGGGGCGATGTTCGGCGGAAATACGCTGATCGTTCAGGAATCGGTGGATAAAAAACACAGCGGCATCGCCTTGTCCACGGTTCAGCTGTTCCAATCGCTCGGGGCGACCATCGGGCTCAGCGTGTTCGGCAGCCTGCTCTCCGGCCACATTAGTAAAGGCGTTGAACCGCTTAGCAGTCAGCTGCCTCCCGGCACATCGGAGAATCTGGCAGCGGGCGGCATCCCGCCAGGCATCTCGCCGCAGCTGCTGACTGAAGTGAAAACGGTGTTCACGCAAGCCTTCCAGAATGTGTTCTCCATTTCGCTGGTTTTTGTAATTCTTACTTTCTTCATCTGCTGGTTCCTTAAAAAAGAGGTGCTCTCTCCAAAGAAAGAGGATTCCACCGAGACCATCGCAAAGACGATCCCCGAAACCCTGTAGTCTTCCCATAGCCATAGCATTGCGCAAAAAACGGCTGCGCCGCCCAAATGTTGGGGGCGCAGCCGTTTCGCGTAAAAACGTTCTCATCCTGAGGCTTCACAGGCAGCAAAATTCGATCCGATTCGACGGGGCACTGTGATAAAAATCTCGTTTTTCTTACAATCTAACAGGATTATTGTTCCATGCCGTCGAATACGTTCTTATGAAAGAACAAAGGATCAAACCTACTCTGGGAGAGATAACATGCAAAAAATACCATATTTGGAAATACAATCGGAGCTGCGGACGGGCGATTTGATTCTGTTCAGCGGACAATATGAAATCAGCAAGCTTGTCGAAAAACTGGAAGGCAGCCTCTGGTCCCATGTCGCCATGGTTGTGCGGATTCCCGAGCTTGAGGCTCCGCTCTTGTGGGAATCTACGGCTTTGACGAATCTGCCGGACGTCTTAATGAACGATCATCTCACGGGGCCGAAGCTGGTTGATTTGCAGAAAAGGCTGGAAACCTATGGAAGCGATGTCACCCCTTATGTTCCGCCCCGATACGCCGTAAGACCGCTCGAAGTTGAGCGGAGCGAAGAGATGATTTCGAGCCTGCTCGCCCTGTTTACGGAGCTGCATGGCATCCCGAACCCCGGCGAATGGGAAATGATACTGGAGGTCCTTGAAGGGCGGATCTTCAAGATTCGTTCCAAACTGGATAACTATACCTGCAGCGAGCTTGTTGCCGAGTCTTACATCAAGATGGGCCTGCTCGATCCAAATGCCGTTATCAACGGATTTATGCCGAGCGATTTCTCCTCGGACGGACATCTGCCGCTGCTTAAAGGCTCATTCAGGGAAGAAATCGAAATCGATCTCACCGGCATCAAATCGTCCACCTGACCGAAGAAAATGAAGGCCACATTAACTGCATCTTCGGCAGCTTCAAAATTCCGTATAGGCCGGATGGGATTGCTCGTGTTCGGACTGGTCATCGCTCTGCTTATGCTGAGCCAGACGGTGGAGTCGGCCCGTATGGAAGAGGTCGCCGGAACCGGCAGCCTCCGTACAAATACGGATCTTCAGGACGATTTAAAAATATGGGAGGACAAAGACGGACAGCTCACGATCAAGGATGTTGCAAGTCCGGCAATGGATTCGTTATTCATGCCGTACAAGACCAGCGGACTCAGCGGCTCGATTAAAGGTTCAACCTATTGGGTCAAGCTGGACCTGTTCAATGCCTCTTCCAAGGCAAGAGAGCTTCTGCTTGAACTCAGTAAACCCCAGCTCAGCCGGGTGACCCTGTACCAGTTCGATGATGAACGCCATTTTTTGCGCCAGACCCGAACAGGAAGAAGTCTGCCTTTTAATGAGCGAACCTTCAACCATCGAAATTTTATTTTCGAACTTTCGTTCCCCCCCGAATCCGGGCAGCGGCTGTATTTTCAGATTCAAACCGACAGTTATCTTCAGCTTCCAATGAAGCTGTGGGAGACACAGAGCTTTATCGAAAGGGAGCAGCGCTCGGGTCTTCTGCTTGGCATGTATTATGGGATTATGTTCGCAATGGCGCTTTACAACAGCTTTCTTTTTGTGTCGATTAGGGACAGGGTTTATCTGTACTATGTGCTCTTTATCGTTTCTTTTGCAATCATGCAGGCCGTTTGGGACGGATTCGCCTACCAATATTTATGGCCGGGGCATCCCGCTTGGGAGCTGAAGTCCAATCCCGTCTTTATCGTGTTGACCTGTCTGTTCACATGCGCGTTCTCACGAACCTTTCTGTCGGTTCCTAAATATTCGCCGCGAGTGGACAAAGTGATTTGCGCCTTTATTACCGGACTTGTTCTGACGCTGCCTAGTATGATATTTATGCCGCCGGGCTTATGCACCAAATTAGCCGTCTACCTTGCGTCCGCCAGCATTTTGCTCTGCCTGTCGGCGATAGCTGCCGTGCGGTTTCGGATGCGGTCTGTCTTTTTCTATATTTTTTCATGGCTGGTTCTGTTTGCGGGCTCCACACTAAATATTTTGGCTGCTTACAAGCTGCTTCCCTTGAACTTTCTGTCGCTGTATTCTGTACGGTTCGGCTCGGTGGCCGAGACCATTCTCCTGTCAGTAGCACTGGCGGACCGGTTTAACCTTATCAAGCAAGAAAAACTTCTGGAAGAGAAGCAGGGAATTCTGCTCAAGAGCCTGCATGAAACGACGAAAAAGCTGACTTCTACTTATGATTTAGACAAGCTTCTTCATTACACTCTGATCAGCCTTTCCGATATAACAGACTGCGAGAACGGCTTTATTCTGTTAAAGAACGGGGAGGGGTACGTACTGAATACCTCGGTTGGCAGCGGAATGTGGGAAGGTCTGCACCTGACGGAGCTTGAAACGGAACCGTTCTTCGGCGCGTTGATCCGTGAAAAAAGGCCGGTGCTCCACTCCGATCCGGGTGTATCCTCCCGCCGCCTGAGCCCAGGCTTCAAAACCTGTATCGGAATCCCGGTCCTGTACCGCGACCGTGTGCTGGGTCTGATCGTGCTGTACAGCTATTCCTTCAGGAACTTTGCTGAGAGCGAAAGAGAAATCCTCCGCGATTTTGCCGGGCAGGTCGGCATCTCCATTGAAAATGCCCGCCTGTTCTCGGAGATCAACCGGATGGCCTCAACGGACGGTCTGACAGGGGTGTATAACCGCAGCTATTTTATGAGTCTGGCCAACAGGCACTTGTCCCAATGCTGGAGCATGGACAAGCCTTTGTCGCTGATCATGGTCGATATCGACCACTTTAAGAGCATCAATGACCGGTATGGCCATTTTGCGGGTGACAAGGTTATTCAGGAAACGGCGAGACTGCTCGCCGAATTGGCTCAGCCCCGCGGCATTATCGGCCGGTACGGAGGCGAGGAATTCGTAATCCTGCTTCCCGGTACCGCAGCCGATCAGGCGTACCGCTTGGCAGAGATTATGCGGAAAAGCATCTCGGCGTCTCCCGTCCAGCTCGAGCAAGCGGGCAGCATCCGGTACACGATCAGCTTAGGCGTCGCATCGGCCTCACCGGACACAAGCGGCATTACATTGCTTATCGATCAGGCGGATCAAGCGCTGTACAAAGCCAAAGAGAGCGGCCGAAACTGTGTGAAGGAATTTGGAATCACGGAGAACTTCGCTTAGAGCTTTTTCGGGGCGGATATATATTTCAAACCAAGGACACCTTCGCGGGTGTCTTTTTGCCCAAATATAAGAATTTATAAGCTGAGCGCTTATTATTTTGTCTTATATTTCTACGAGAAATGGATGCCCTCCTCCTGCGGGGACGGCGAAGCCGTTTCTTCTTGGGTCTGACTCGCAGAAGCAGAAATGATATAATTAATTCACTATAGGCTTACAGGAGAATAACCGACATGCCATCGATACCTGCCCTCGATGACGCCGGGTGGGCTAGGCTCATCCAAGATACGGCGTATTATTTTGACGACCTGACCCTTAAACGGGGATTCCAATATTATAAGCAAAACCGGGTTTCCGGATTGACAGCCGCATCTCCCGGACTCGTCACGGCCTTCGTTGACGGAAAAGAACGTTACAGTGTCGAGATTATTCTCGGCGCTCTCCCGATCAGCAGCTGCAGCTGCCCCGTCCTCGGGCCTTGCAAGCATATGGCGGCCGTCCTGATGGACTACGCCGGAGCACAGGGCCGGCCAGTTCAACTGCTGGCTAACGCCAAGTCGTCCGCCCAGGTTAGGGCGGTAATGAACTCCGCTCGCGCCGTACCTGACGCCGGGAGCAGATCAAGCGGCATACAGCACGACAGCTCGGCTTCCGGTACCCTGGCCGCCGGAAACAGCGAGCCAGATAGCGGTGGCGGTTCAAAAAGCAGTAACGTGACGAACGCTGACGATAGAGGGGAAAGCTATCCTGATAGAGGGGAAGCAGGGTATCCCGGAGGATCGGTCCGTAGCGGAAGAATGGACAATAGAATGGGCGGTGACAGAAGCAGCGGCAGGCCTGGCAGCAGCGGAGCGGAAGGCGAAGCCCTGCGCAGCCGCCTGGATGCCTTGAAGGAGCAAGGCCGCCTCGTCCCGGTCATGAACGTCGCCGAGTGGCATGAACTGTTCGCCCGTTGTGTATCCCCTCTGGCCGGAGAGACCCGGAACCCGCAATATGCAGATGAAGCGCTCGCGGCAATCCTTCGTATCAAGCCGCCCTTGTCCCCAGAACTCGAGAAGCTGTTCGGCTTGCATGCCCGTCTCTTTGTTCTGGAAACGCTGACCGCCCGGGTGGCTGGAAAGACCGGGACGTTCACGCCTTCGCTCGGATACTACACCCACCTGGCCGTAACGGAGCTTCAGGATGATATCGAGCACTTCTTTAATACGGAACCGTCCCCCCCCTCCAAGCCGGAGCAGTGGAACCGCATATTGGACACGCTGGGGGTTCTCCGGCGGGCGCTGCTAGCAGAATCAAAGGAGCAGGCCTTCTATTCTACTCTTTATTATTTGCTGTGGAGAAAATGGATTATTCCAGAAATGCGCAATACTGCGCTGTTCGAAGAAGAACTGCGGCGGCTGGAAGGGGAGGAAGACAATCGGGCGGCGGCTCCGTCCCGGCAGCCCCTGCTGACCGCCCGGGCCTGGATGCATTTCTGCCTGTCCGAAGACGGCGAGGCCCTAAGCCTGCTTCGGGAAGCGGCTAAACGGCCGGGATTCCTTCCGGAAGGGCTGGATATTTTCTGGGAGCCTTTATCGGAAGCCGGGGAAGCGCAGCGGCTTGTGAGCTGGCTTACGGAGGCTGGCGAACTGCTGCAAGGACATCGCCGTCATAGCCTTGACAGCTACGCGCGGCACTGGGAGGAGGCTATCCGGCTTCTGCCGGGCGCCGAGCCGCAAATGTGGCGTGTACTGGCAGACATGCTTCCTTTAAGCGGCGGCATTTACGAAGAGATGCTGCTGGCTCACGGCCGCTGGCGCGAGTGGATGGATTACCAGCTCAGCTCCGGCAGGGACCCTGCGGACTTCCGGGTGCGGGAGCTTCAGCCGATAGAGAAGAATGCGCCGGAGCTGCTGCTTCCCTTCTATCATCAGGCGGTCGAGCGGCATGTCTCGGAGAAGAACAGAAGCAGCTACAAAGCGGCGGTAAAGCTGCTGAAGCGGCTAAACAAGCTGTATAAGAAAATGAAAGCAGAGGAGCGCTTTGAGCATTTTCTCGGCTCTTTCACTGCCCGCCACAGCCGGCTTAGAGCGCTGCAAGAAGAGCTTCGGAAAGGAAAGCTGACACCATGAACGGACAATTGCGGAATATTGCGGTCCGGATCGGACTGAGCGAATACGGAGACGCGCTGTTGTACGGCTTGACGGATGACGGATACGGCCTTCCTGGTATGACTTTGAAGCAGCTGCTCTTTGCCTGGCACGAGGAGTCGTTCTACGGTACCGAGCTGGCTATTCACAAAGCCGGAGAGATCGAACTGGTCGTTCTGCCCGCCGAACAGGTCCTGTCCTTCTTCGCCGACGGGCAGCTGCTGTCGCATATCGGCTGGTCATGGGACGGCGAAGCGGCACCGCTCGCCGATCTGGCCCCAAGTCTGGAATTTTGTCTCGAGGAAGGGCAGTATGTGCCAAGTCTTGCCGCATACCGTGAGGGGCGGCTGGAGTGGATCTGGGATGACCGAGCTCTTCGGGCTGCGGCGGAAGCGGCGGGCCGGAAAGCGTCCGCTCGGGAAACTGGAGTGCGGGAAGCGGCGGAAGTCATGCCGCAGGATACTGCTGACGACGCGGGCCGCGCCAGGGCGTGGAGCGGCGGAGCGGCTATTGCCACACCGGACGCGCTTGCCGCGCTTCACCTGCTGAAGAATGACACCGGCCTCATGGCAGGCGTCCGGGCGGCCTTCTCCGCCGCCGTATCCGCGCGCTGTTACGGCACGGAAGAACAGGCCGCCGATCTGCGGCGCGAGTACCCGATGCTCTTCGAGCATAAGCGCCTGGCGGCAGCCGGCATGGACGCGGAAGCCTGGCTTGTCTCCATCGGCTGGAAGGCCGATGTATCGCCGTTCCGCCCCGCGCTCCAGCTGCTGGAGCCGTGGAAAGCCGAATCCTCCTGGCGGATTCGGCTCGTCCTGCAGGACAAGGCCGACGCTTCGGCGCTTGTCCCTGTGAAGCTGGCGGCGGACGGCGCCGCCCATGGCGCCTGGCCCGCGGCGTGGTCGCCGCATGTAGCTGGCCGCTCTTCCGGCTGGCTGGAGCGCCTGCGCGCCTGCCTGCCGGAAGGGCGCTTTGACAGCGGCGGCGACGTGCTGGGCCGGCCGCTGGACAGCGCGGCCGCCTGGACCTTTCTGACGGCGGACAGCCGCCGTCTGCTGGATGCAGGCTGGCTTGTGCTGCTGCCGGCCTGGTGGGAAGCGGCGAGCCGCAGGAAGCCGCGCCTGCGGGCGAAGCTCCGCCCGGAGAGCGAGAACCGGAGCGGCCGCTCGCTGATGGGCCTGGATGCGATCATCGACTTCGATTGGCGCATCTCAATAGGGGACGCCGACCTCACGGAGGAAGAGTTCGCGGCACTGGTCGCCCGGGGCGAACGTCTGGTGCGTTTCCACGGCCAGTGGGTACCGCTTGATCCCGCGCTGCTCGCCCAAATCCGCAGGGCGATGGATGGCATGGACAAGCGTCAGGGATTGTCCTTCCAGGACGTCCTGCAGCTGCATCTGCTGAATACACAAGAGGAAGCCGGGGATGAAGCGTCGGACCCGGTTTCCGAAGAGGCGAACCGGTTGCAGCTTGAGGTCGAACTGAACGAGCAGTTCGTCAAGCTTATGGGGCAGCTTGGCGGCAGCGAGGCCCTGCCGCTGCCCGGACCGCCCGCCGGTCTGCACGCCGAGCTGCGCTCGTATCAGCTGGAGGGCTATGCCTGGCTCACCTTCCTGCGCCGCTTCGGGCTGGGCGCCTGCCTTGCCGACGATATGGGTCTTGGCAAGACCGTCCAACTGATCTCTTATTTGCTCCACGTGAAGGAGGAATTCATGGAGCGGCCGGAGGGCCTAAGGCCGTCGCTCATCGTCTGCCCAACCTCGGTGCTCGGCAACTGGCAGAAGGAACTGCAGCGGTTCGCCCCTTCTCTCTCGGTCATGCTCCATTACGGGAGCAGCCGCCCTGGCGGGGAAAGCTTCCAAGCCGCCGCAGCCGGGTCCGACGTTGTGCTCACGTCCTATGCAACGGCGGCGCTGGATCAGGAGCTGCTGGCAAGCTTCACCTGGTCGGCGTTATGCCTGGATGAAGCGCAGAACATCAAGAATGCCCAGACCAAGCAGTCGCTAGCCGTCCGCAGCTTTCCCGCCTTGCACCGGATCGCGCTCACCGGAACGCCGATCGAGAACCGGCTGGCGGAGCTGTGGTCGATATACGATTTCATAACGCCGGGCTTTCTCGGACCGCTGCGCGCATTTCAGGAGCGGTTCATCCATCCGATCGAGAAGGACGGCGACGCCAAGCGGACAGCCGATCTCAGGAAGCTGATCAAGCCGTTTATGCTGCGCCGCAAGAAGAAAGATCCGTCCATTCAGCTCGACCTGCCCGACAAGAACGAGATGAAGACTTATGTCCATCTGACAGCCGAGCAGGCCGCACTTTACGACCAGACGGTGAACGAGCTGATGGATAAAATCCGCAAGCTCGAGGGCATCGAGCGCAAAGGCGCCATTCTCGGCGCGCTTACCCGGCTCAAGCAGCTGTGCGATCACCCGCTGCTTATCACCAAGGAAGCGGCGCCGCACGAAGGAGCGGCTGACGAACCGGCGGATACCGGCCTGCTGATCGAGCGCTCCGCCAAGCTTGAACGGCTGCTCGCCATGGTCAGGGAGCTGCGCGAAGAGGGAGAGCGCTGCCTGATTTTCACCCAATATGTCGGCATGGGCCAGATGCTTCAGCGCGTGCTGCGGGAGGAACTGCGGGAGCCTGTGCTCTACCTGAACGGAAGCACCTCCAAAACAGCGCGGGACCGCATGATCGAAGACTTTCAGTCCGGACGCGAAACGCCTCTGATCCCGTCAGGCATAGCAACACCCGCTTCCGCAGGCGGAGATCAGCCGATCATGCGCGCGTCCTCTTCGCTGAACGGACAGCTGCAAGACACTTTTCCGGACGGCCCGCATCCGCCTTCTTCACTTACGGCGCAGCGGCCCGCCGTGTTTATCCTGTCCCTGAAGGCCGGCGGCGTCGGCCTGAATCTGACGGCAGCCAACCATGTGTTTCATTTTGACCGCTGGTGGAACCCCGCCGTGGAGAATCAGGCTACGGACCGCGCCTACCGGATGGGCCAGACTCGGGATGTTCAGGTGCATAAATTCATTGCCCTCGGAACATTGGAAGAGCGGATCGACGAGATGCTGGAGAGCAAGCAGCAGCTTAGCGACAGTATCATTACCAGCTCAGAGGGCTGGATTACCGAACTGTCCACCGAAGCCCTGAAGGATCTGTTCACCCTGCGGCGCGAATGGTCGGAAGCCTGACGGCTCCCGGCCCGAAGCGCCAGAAAGCCATCCTCCGCTTAAGTGCGGAAAGATGGCTTCTTTTTTAACCCTACCACTGCGCTGTAGCATTTGCCTGATTTCAAGCTCACTTCTAATGCTTCCATACATCCTCATATTCCGGATTTCTTCTAAACTGGACACCAACATATGAGCACTGGGGTATAATTTTGACCCCCTTCTCTCTCGCTTCCTCCGCAAGCCTATTTAACAGCCTTTTGGCTATATTTCCTCCCCGGTAATGAGGCGACACATACGTATGATCGGCTACCCAGGTATGCTCGTCTTTTGGCACGTAGGTAATTTCTCCGATCGGCCCCTCGTCCGTACGGACAACGAAGGCGTTGCGCTCCTTGTAGATAATGCCGATTTCATCGGTTTCCTTGTTACTCATAGCCTCTACCTCCTTATTGCTTTCCCTCGGGCTCCAATATTACTTTACCCACTCAGCCCATTTTTCTTCAAAATTCTGCAAAAGGATACACAATCGTCTACAGATTGACGATAAAAATCTAGTAGATTCATTCATTTTCACGCTGAACTTGCGTAAAAAATGAATTTTTCTCTGGATTTTCCAATTTACCGGTGGTAGAATCTTCTTAATCTTTTTCCCTACTAATCTAGGTGGAAATAAAGAGAGAATTACTAGGAAAGGAGAATTCTACATAAGCTTCACCCAAGCGGCAGGGGAAATCAACATTATACAGAACATTTGGGAGGGATTTTATTTGAAGTTGGTCAAATTAACACGCAAGCTGTCCATCGTTTCTCTGGCTTTGGGACTAACAGCCGGGACTATTCCGGGCGCGGCATTCGCGGCCGACAGCTTACAATCGCACTTATCGCAGTTATCTCCTAAAAGCACCTCTTTGCTTCAAAGCTCGAAAGGAACGTATATTTCACCCAAAATCAACACCAAATCATCTGCGGAAGTCCGCGTTATCGTACAGCTTAGCGGCCAACCGGCGGCCGTAGGCAAATACGCGGCGAAGCAGGGCATTTCCTCCCTGGCTAAATCCGCTACTGAAGCGGCTGTCGCGAGCGAGCAGTCGACAGTTCTGGACAAAGCCGAGGACGAGGGCCTGGACCTTGAAGTCAACTATCGATACAACACCGTATTTAATGGCTTCGAAGTAACTGTTCCCGCCAACGAGATTCCGGAGCTTGCCGAAATTCCCGGCGTCAAGTCGATCTATGAGAACAGCACCTGGTATCCGATTCCTGTTGATGAGGCTGACGCTACGATTAACGGAACGTTTCAGTACGGCGCAGCTCCTCTGCACCAAATCGGGGCGGATGCTGCTTGGGAAAAAGGGTACACCGGCAAGGGTCTTAAAGTAGGTGTAATCGATACTGGCGTCGATTATAAGCATCCCGATATCGCTCCCGCTTATAAAGGCGGCTGGAATTCCTTCTACAACAACGATGATCCTTATGAAGAAGCTCCCAATCCGGAAGCGGGTTATGAAGGTTCTTATCACGGCACTCACGTAGCCGGCACCATTATCGGCAGATTCGCCAATCCTACAAGCGAGATTGTGCAAAAAGGCGTTGCTTATGAAGCTGATCTGTATGCATACAAAGTACTCGGTTATAACGCCGACACCAATTCCGACAGCGGTTCTTCCGCTCAGGTTATCGACGGAATCGAGCATGCGGTCAAAGACGGCATGGACGTAATCAACCTCTCGCTCGGCTCCGACGCTGAGAAGGACGTTAATTCTCCGGACGCTATAGCGATCAATAACGCTGTCCTTTCAGGCGTCACTGCGGTTATTGCCAACGGCAATGCTGGACCGGGTGAATACACACTTGGCTCGCCCGCAACCTCACAATTAGGTATTTCGGTCGGTGCAGCTACAAGCCCGGCGAAGAACTTCCATGTTAATTTCCAACCGACATTTGACCCTGGAACGGTGACGAGCGTTACTTATACCACTTACAGTGACTTGAATGTCATGTCTTGGGAATTTGGAAAAAGCAATTTTAAGGACATCATCGGAACGGCGCCTGTAAAAGCGGGATTTGCGGGCTTGGGCACGGAAGCCGATTTTAACAACCTCCTTTCTCAACTCGACCTGCAAGAAAACGAGCCATACATTGCATTCGTTTCACGCGGTGAGCTCGCCTTTACCACCAAGATCGCCAACGCCAAAAAATATGGCGCCGCAGCGATTGTTATCTTTAACGGTATCGGTACAATTTCGGAAGATAACACATCCGTAGTCGATTTGAGCGAAAGCATTCCGGGTCGCGACGATTACATCAGCAACAATATCGGCGACGTCTATAACAGCATTCCAACGTTTGACATGAAAGGGACCGAGGGGCGGCTGCTCGCCAAAACAATCATTGCCAACCCCAATGTTACTTTTACCTTTGGAGATAACTACAATGAAACTGATTTTGCGGGAGACACTCTTGCCAGCTTCTCTTCCGAAGGACCTAACGTCGATGCGAATTTAAGCATTAAACCGGACTTCGTTGCTCCGGGCGTTGGCATTCTGTCAACCTGGCCTGCTTACCAAAAATACGATGAGTTTAATGGCGCTTCCTATGACTTTGCCTACAACCGCATCAGCGGAACAAGCATGGCTACGCCGCATGTGGCCGGTCTCGCTCTGCTTCTGAAGCAAGCCCATCCGACCTGGGGGCCGTTTGAGATTCGGGCGGCACTTGCCAACACGGCTGATGTACTTGGCCATTATAACGTTTATCAACAAGGAGCCGGCCGCGTAAATGTTGCCAGCGCCATTGATACACCGGCGGTCCTTGAATCTATTGAACCGATCACGATTCTCGACAAAAACTTCAATCCGCAAAATGTCATCAACTATAACGATTCCGCCAACTTTGGTGTCGTCGCTCCTGGCGCATCCAAGATTGAAAATCTGCAAATTAAAAACACGGACAGCTCCAGCTTAACTTATACCGCTGCCGTAAAATGGCATGGTGACGCTCCAGCCGGAATTACAGCCGATTTAAGTCAAACTGAATTGGCAGTTGTAGGGTACCAGACCAAAACATTCTCTTTGAATGTGAATGTCGGTAATGATGCAGAATCCGGCTTCTATGAAGGACAGGTTACTTTGACTCCTCCTAGCGGTTCTAATCTGCCTGCACTTCACCTTCCTTTCTCAGTATATGTAGGCACTGAGCTGCCTGACAGCCCAGTGGGCATTCAGGAAATCGCTCTGACGAAACCGGTGATTTATCCAAATCTGCCAACGCCGGTTACAAGCGATCTGAGCTATAAGCTGACAGCGGACAAAACAAATGTTTATGAGCTTGACGTTTACAACCTGGACGATGAGCTTATCGGATTCATGGATTACGACGACACAGTGACCAGCGCTACCTATCTTGAAACAGGCGTTCACACTGTCGAAGGCATTGATGGCTCCTACATCAAGTATGATGCCGACGGCCATGTCGTATTTGACGAAAATGGCGAACCGGTTATCGGGCATCTTACAGACGGAACTTACAAGCTGAACATCTTCTATGGATATTACGATGCATCGACCGAAAAATTAACAGACTATTACGACGGCTTTATCTCGCTGCGTGTTGACAACTCCACAAGCATCAGCAGCGGAGGCGGTTCGGCTGGCGGCGGTGGAGGCGGCGCAGTTACACCGACTACACCACCTGCACCAACGATTCCTGAAGCGGCTGCTATTTTGATCAATCAAGGCTCCAAGCAAGTGATCGTTACGCCAGCAACGACTGTGCAAAACGGCGTTACCACCATCACAGTATCGGATAGCGACCTGAAGGCTGCTTTGGCTAACATCACTGCTAACCAAAACGCTGTCATCATCTCGGCTCCTTCAGTTAGCGGTTCCGCCGCCAAGATCACCCTGACTGCGGATCAAGTGAAGCTGCTGGCAGCTCTCTCTTCCGCTACCAAGGTAATTCTTAGCACGAAAGATTCCGCGGTTTCCCTGCCGGTAACGCTGCTGAGCGGCGCTCCTGCAGGTGCAAGCTTCGATCTGTCGATTAAGCCGGCTTCGGAAGAAGCGGGCAAATTCACGGCAGGCGCAGCCGGTTCGTCTGTTATCGGAGCTCCGGTATCCTTTGAAGGAAGCTGGACAACGGTAACCGGCAGCACGTATCTGACCGTGCCAAGCAATACGTTCATCAAGAGATCCTTCACCGTTCCTGGAAGCATCGCCGCGAATACGGCCGGCGTTCTCTTCGAAGAGAACGGCAAGATCACTCCGGTATCTTCCGTATTCAAGACACAAGCGGGCGGAACAACACTCGTTACCGTTAACCGTCCGGGCTTCTCGACTTACGCCGCTGTAAGCCGTCCGGTAACGTTCACCGATATCGCGGGATCGCCTGCGGCATCGGACATTACAGCCCTCGCTAACAAGCTGATCTTCAAAGGCACTTCGGCAACGACCTTCTCGCCGAAGAGCAACCTGACCCGCGCCGAATTTACGGCATTGCTCGTACGTACGCTCGGTCTGCGCACCGACGCAGCGGCAACCTTCTCTGATGTGAAGGCGACCGATTGGTATGCAGCCGATGTTGCAGCCGCTACGAAGGCCGGATTGATTCTGGGTGTTGGTAATGGCAAGTTCGCACCGAAGGCCAAGGTCTCCCGTCAGGAAGTGGCCGTTATTCTGGATAGAGCCGTGAAGCTGGCCGGTATCGAACTGACCCCAGCCAATCCGTCCTTCACCGCCTATACCGATAACGCCAAGATCGCAGGCTATGCGAAGGACAGCGTACAGTCTCTGTCCGCCGCAGGCATCCTAACCAGCGATTCCGGTTCGGTATTCAATCCTACCGCACCGGCAACCCGCGAGACGATTGCTGTAACACTTCATCAATTGCTGGTCAAAGCTGGACTGGCTGAATAACACTTAATAATAGTAACGGGCCGGTCAAGGATTGCTCCTTGACCGGCCCGTTTTTTTTCACATAGCGGCACTGATTAAACTATCGTTCTCCGTTAGAGTTTAACGAGGCAAGTTATCCAACTTTAGTTCCCAATGTTCCTCCACAAGATCTAGCCCCCACATGAATTGCTCATTTGCTTTAGTTAGCTCAAATCCGAATTTACTATATAATCTTCGAGCTGTTTTCAGTTGACTTACCGTTTCTAAAGATATTTTTTCATATTGCGTTTTTTGGCAATAATTAATTAATGTTTGGATTAATTTCGTTCCTACACCTTTTCCACGAGCAGACGTATCAACAATGAACCATCTTAATTGAGCTGTTTTATCATCTTTTTTGACTAAACCTATGCATCCAGCAAATTCCCAATCTACTTCTGCAATCCATATCTTTTCGATTTCTGCTTCAAAAGTACTACGGAGATACTCTAAAAACTTTTCATCAAATCCATAGTTGTCTATAAAAAATTCTCTTTGTTTCTCAATCATTATTTCCTTATCATCATCTGTATAATGATCTCGTATAGTAACAACCGATTCATCTTCATTATGTTGTTTGGTTAATATATTTTCAATTGTCACCATTGATTCCAAAAGTTTTTGTTGATCTCTCAAACTAATATCTTCGAAAAGCTTCATTACTTGTTGATTAGCTTTATTTTCTAGACTCTGATAAATATCTTTTCCTTCTGAAGTCAAATGGAGGAAGAAAACACGACTATCATTTTCGCATTTTTCCTTATAGATAATATTTTTATTTTCAAAACTTTTTAATACTCTACTGACATATCCCTTATCTAATTTTAATTGTTCTTGTAGTACTCTTGCTGTACAAGTATTTATTTTATTAATTTCATATAACATTCTAATCTCTGTTAAAGATAAAGAGTCATCATATACATGTTGATTAAATAAAGATTGGTAGTTGAAATAAAAATGATTAAATTTTCTGATTCCTTTGATTATAGAAAGATTAGGTTGTGGCATGCTAAAAAAGCTCCTTCAAAATAAATTAGTTGCCAAAATCAACTTTTTTAAAATTATAGTTAAAATAGTTGTCAAAATCAACTGTTTTCTGAGCTTTTTTAAAATCACCGTCTAAAACGACGTCAGACGCGTCCGCGATCGGCATGGAATGGAGTTCTGGGTATTGCTTGGTAACCTCGCTAGTCTACCACAACCCAAACAAAAGGCTGTCCCGAGGGTCCCACAGACCCATAACGGAACAGCCTTCTACTATTTAACCTCACGCGTAAGCCGCGGTTTCTTTGAAACCTTACTCCCCGCCATCTCCCAGCAGCGTCAGCACCGTTTCCAGCATCACATTTACGCCTTTTTCGCAATCCTCGTACGAGGTCAGTTCTTCTTCGCAGTGGCTCTTGCCCTTCACACTCGGAACAAAAATCATCGCTGACGGCAGGTAGCTTGCGACGAACTGGGCGTCGTGTCCGGCGCCGCTGGCTATTTTTTTATGGGAATAGCCGAGCGACTTCACCGAGCTTTCAATCGCGCCGCATACCCGCTCGTCGAACCAGACGGTATCGCGTCCCCAAAGCTTCTTCTTGGAAACGGAGCAGCCCGCCTGCATCTCCGGAAGCGAGTTAATGACCGACACCACTTCGGCGATAACCTCTTCATTCTTATGCCGCGCCTCGACGGTGAAGACGACTTTATTAGGGATTACCGTGTGGATGTTTGGGTACACATTGACCCGTCCCATCGTATAGACCAGTTCAGGGTCCAGCTCGCCCAACTTGCTCCGCAGCTCCGCCACCAAATCGGTTGCGGCGAAAAAGGCGTCGTTCCGCATGCCCATCGGCGTCGTTCCGGCGTGATTGGATTCCCCAGTAACTTCAATTTCATAACAGACCATACCGACTACACAGTCTACGAGTCCGATCGTTAGGCCTTCTTTTTCAAGCACGGGACCTTGTTCGATATGCAGTTCCAAATAAGCGGACGCTTCCTTGATGCGGTTGTCGATTTCGCCTTCGTATCCGCTGGCCTTCAGCGCTTCCCCGAAGGTGACGCCTTTCGGGTCCTTGCTCTTCAGCATGACCTCTTTATCGAATTTGCCCGACAGCACGCCGGACGCCATCATCGAAGGCTCGAACCGAGCGCCTTCCTCATTCGTGAAGTTCATGACCGTTACCGGAATCCGCGGCTTAATGCCATGGTCCACAAGGGTTCGTACAACCTCAAGACCCGTGATTACGCCCAGAACGCCGTCGAAACGTCCGCCTTTCACTACGCTATCCAGGTGGGAGCCCATTACGATTGGGGGCTTATCCTCGGTGCCTTCCAGCGTCGCGTACATACAGCCCATATCGTCCACTTTGACGGTCATTCCCAGCTCTTCGCAGCAGGAACGGAAGTATTCCCGCACCTTAATGTCCTCTTCGCTTAAGCTCAGCCGGGTAACGCCATTCGCAGGCGTACGTCCGAAATCGGCGAATGCCTCGATGGTATCCTTCAGCCGGGCTCCGTTAACGAATATGTTTTGCGTCTGCATTCCTATCCCTCCGTCCATGATCTGGTCATTCCTAAACACTATGTTACGACCCGTATCCTCACTTTTCATTGTACAGAGTGTAATAAGATTGGCGCAGTAATACCCGGTTTATGTTACATCCATGTATATGTTTTCTGCCATTCAATTCGCTCAACCGCCATACCTTCCATCAATCTTCCGCAAACCACTGATTCAACTGCCGGGTCTCTTCCGTCAAAATATCCATATAGATCGAGAAGCGGTAATGGGTATCCTTTAGATTTTTCCCCGTAATTTCGGCAATCCGGTTCAATCTGTACATTAAGGTATTCGTATGAATATGCAAAAAAGCGGCCGACTCCTTCAGATTACCATTGAATGTAAGGTAGGCGGCAATGGTCTTGACAAAGTCGGTCTTGTGTACCCGGTCATGCTCCTTCAGCGGATTAAGCAATGGACTTCTGCGGCCCCGGCTTCGCTTCTGCTCGATAATCGCCGGAATATGCGCCCAAAACCCCATATCCTCGTAGAGCAGCAGCTCACGGGCTTGAAAAGGCAGCAGCCGCTTGATTTCGACAATGGACACCGCCTCCGTATAGGCAACGGCCGCAGAGAGATATTCCCCGTAATACAGACTGCATCCCCCCGATATCCGGCAGCCTTCGCTCTTGTTCAGCTGATCTGTGAGCAGCGTCATAAAGGAGGACAGCGTCTGCGTCCCTTCTATTGAATAGAGAAAAGAAAACAGGATAATAATCCGGTTATGCTCCGTGGTTAGGAACACTAACGAGACACCGGAATAGCTTTCGGCGGTCTGGCGGAATTTGAGCAGAAAATGGTCGTCCACCGTCCGGTCGGGTTCAAATACGCCGAGAAAATATCCAGGCGGCAGCATGATGTTATCCAGCTCCGCATCCCGCTTAATATCCTGCTCCGTCCCGTAATGCGAGGTCAGCAGCTTCCAGAAAAAATCCTCCTGCGCCCGCGTCTGCTTCGTCTTCCAGCCCCGCTGCTTGAGCAGATACCGCGCGGCGATTTGCGCCGCTTTTTCCACGACGCTTTCCGCGTATCCCTCCGACAGATTGCCCGCATCCACGACCCAAATATAGCCGAGAACTTCCTTCTGGTGCTTGATGCACATCGCCAGGCGGGGCCCCAGCCCCACCTCCATTACACCCGATATCCGGATAGGATGCGGTGTATTCTCCAACTGGCGCATGATGCCCTTTTTGCGCAAACCGATAATGACGGAGTCGGGCACACGCTTACCGATGATCGTTGAGATCCGGGCAGGATCGCTTTCAAATTGATGGGAACTGTAGCCGATGACATGATGCTTGTCATCTTCAATCGTCACTTGGGATTGCAGCGATTCGCTGATCGTATCCGCCAGAGACTCCATACTGTCAAAAAAACGGTCAAAGATCGATCCTGTTTCTACCATTTTTTCCACTCCAACCTTCAGAATAGCCGAGTCATACAAGTTTACAGGTTATTATTATTCATAAGGTTTTTTCATTATATTATGCTTCATCTTCGCTGACTATAGGTAGCGGAAAGTTATGACAGAAAACCTGCCATCAGAGACCCGCCTCGTAAGAACGGCACAGGAAAATTAAAGCTAAAAAAAGAACAGTCCCGTATTTAACGGGCACTGTTCCATCATTGGGGTTCCTCTTCTTCATTGGGAAACGTCGTATCTCTATCAGCCGACTTATCTTTTCTGTTTTCTTTCTATAATTTAGATCAGCGTAGACTCTTGGGACATGGCTTGGGCTACCGTGAAGTATTCTTCGCCGAGCGCTTCGGCCACAGCTTTGCAGGTGATTTTACCGTTTGCGATATTGACGCCGTTCAGCAGACCTTCATTTTCTTGTACGGCCTTCAGTGCGCCCTTGCCGGCGATTTGCAGCGCGTAAGGAACGGTAACGTTCGTCAGAGCAATCGTCGACGTTTTGGCGACAGCACCCGGCATGTTGGCTACGGAATAGTGCAGCACGCCGTGTTTTTCGAATACCGGATTGTCATGTGTCGTCACCTTGTCGATCGTCTCTACGATACCGCCTTGGTCGATGGCCACGTCAACGATTACAGAGCCCGGTTTCATCGTCTTCACCATTTCTTCCGTGACGAGCTTCGGAGCTTTCGCACCCGGGATGAGCACCGCGCCTACCAGCACGTCCGCTTCAGCAACGGCCTTGGCAATGTTGTACGGATTCGAGATCAGCGTGTTGATTTGTGCGCCAAAAATATCGTCAAGCTGGCGCAGTCTGTCAGCGCTCAGGTCGACAATCGTAACGTCCGCTCCGAGTCCGATGGCCATCTTGGCCGCATTCGTGCCGACAACGCCACCGCCGATGATGCTGACCTTGCCTCTGCTCACGCCGGGAACGCCAGCCAGCAGAATGCCTTGGCCGCCATAGTTTCTTTGCAGGAATTGAGCGCCCAATTGAACGGACATCCGGCCAGCCACTTCGCTCATCGGCGTCAGCAGCGGCAGTGTGCGGCCTTCGGTAACCGTCTCATAGCCGATGGCGAATACGCCTTTTTCTTGCAGCGCCTTTGCCAGGGCAGGCTCCGGAGCCAGATGCAGGTAAGTGAACAGTACAAGACCGGGACGGAAATAGCCGTATTCGCTCTCCAGCGGTTCTTTAACCTTCATTACCATTTCGGCGCTGCTCCACACCTCGGCGGCTCCGTCGATCAATTCCGCTCCGGCTTTCGCATATTCTTCATCCAGGAATCCGCTGCCCAGGCCCGCACCCTTCTCAATTAATACCGTGTGACCTTCTTTAACAAAGCTAACTACTCCGGCAGGGGTAATGGCTACACGATTTTCATTATTTTTGATTTCCTTTGGAATTCCGATGATCATTCTTAACATCTCCTGTCTGGTGAATGTTTTCTATGTAAAGAATGATAACATACATTGCAGGCTTGCCATTTGGTGAAAATTCAAAAGTTTATCTATCATGATTGTGTTTTATCACAATACAGCGGCCAGTTTTTCATCCAATATGGCAAACGCCCGGTGAAGCTCTTCCTTAGGAATAAGGGCATAGCGGTCGCCGACACTAATCTCGAAATAGCAGGAAGTTTCGCCAGTTTCCCTTAAATAATGCGTTAATCCGACGCCCGTTTCCTCATATAATTCGATCAGCAAAGGCTCCAGCCGTTCTTTAGACAGCGCCGCGTGAACATGGAACATATTCGAGACAGGCTCCGCCGGAAGAGTGGAGATTTGTTGGCATTTGTTAAACAGACCGGCCAGTTCCACCGCCTCCTCATAGTACCGCCCCATGTTAGGTAATCTCTCTTCAAAATAGTAATCGGCGGATAGAATGTACGGGTACAGGCTGATCAAATCCCCGCCGTGCCGTCTTTTCCATATCTTAGACTCTTCCGCAAGTCCGGCATCGCCTGCGAGAATCGCTCCGGCAATCCCGCCAATCCCTTTATAAAAAGAGATGTATACGCTATCAAATAACGCGCAGACTTCAGCCGCAGATTTCTGATAGTAGGGCAGAACCTCGAACAGTCTTGCTCCGTCCAGGTGAAGAGCAATTCCCCGCTCGCGGCAGCAGGCCGATATCGCTTCCAGCTCGCCGAAATCCGGCAGTTGCCCGCCGATCTCACGCTGGGGCAGTTCAAGCAGCAGGCATGCGACTTTGCCATACAGCTCCTGCACATCGCCGAGACTGATCAGCCTATCCTTGCCGCCAAGCAGCACCGGCTCAATTCCGTGAAGCTCGTGAAGCCCCCGCTGCTCGTGAATCTCCAGATGACATAGCGGGTGGTACGCCACTCTCTTGACGCCTTTCCGGTCACACCAGATCCGCAGCGCAATCTGCTGCGCCATCGTGCCGCTGGGGAAGAAGACGGCTTTATCTTTTCCGAGAATCCCGGCCATTTTGCCTTGAAAACCCTCGATTATGCTGCCCTCGCCGTATATGTCGCTGTCTAGATCGCCATCATACGCGTTCAGCGCATCCTTCAATACTCCAATATTCCGTTTGCCGTGGCCGGTTATCGGGTACGCGGTCCGGTTAAACGCCTCATGAAGCGGTTTGCCGTTCATATGATGTATTTCTCCTTTCAAATGGCTCTGGCCGCCGCTGTCCCTCGGGCCAATATTCTAGGATAACGTGATCACTTCATACTGCGCCGACAGCTCAATAAAATGTCCCATGCTCGATACTTCTCCCGCATACAGCTGATCGCCCACTCCGTAGTAGTTCACGCAAGTGGCACAGGCCAATACCGGAACACCGCGATCGGCCAGTTCTTTTAAGTGAAGGGAGGCCATCGATTTGCCCGTTAGTGCGAGCACGCCCCGATTGACGCAGAACACTGCGGCCGGAAGCTGCTCCTGCTGCTTCAAAAGCGTAAAGTAGGACTCCAATAGCTGTTCTCCAAGCCGAGTGTCCCCGTTGCCCATGCTGTCAGTCGTAAGAAAAATAATTTTTCGATTCATCTTCTTCATCCTTTCTTATTTGAGCATTATGTAAAATACTGGGTTGTACAGCGGAATGTATGCGCTTGTTGCGCTCTACGTTGGTATAAATAGTATATAACAATCTCTGAATTGGCCGATATGCATAATGGCATGAAACGGCCTAAGAGTTTTTCCGGACGGGACATGGTGAAAAATTAAGGCCGCTGTGCTACAATACTTGAATTGACAAAGGGAACACGTTAGGGAGGTTTACGAAAACGCTATGCTTATTATAGGAATTGCCGGCGGAACAGGCTCCGGCAAAACAACGGTGGCCCGCTCCGTCATCGACCGTCTCGGTCCGGGCAAAGTCACTTTTATCTCTCAGGACAATTATTACAAAGACCATTCGCATCTCAGCCTTGCCGAGCGCGAGGCGATCAATTATGACCATCCGTTCGCCTTCGATAACGAGCTCTTGATCGAGCATCTGAAGCTGCTGAGAACGGGGCAGCCCGCTCAGGCTCCGGTGTACGATTTTACCGTTCATACCCGCTCCACGGAACTGACGGTTGAGCTGCTGCCAAACAATATCGTCATTATCGAAGGGCTGCATGTGCTGTCCGACGAGAACCTGCGCGCGCTGCTCGACATCAAAGTGTTCGTTGACACTGACCCTGACGTCCGCATTCTGCGCCGGGTCCTGCGGGATATCGAGGAACGCGGCCGCACCATCCAGTCGATTCACCAGCAGTATTTAACGACAGTCAAACCGATGCATGAAGCGTTTATCGAGCCATCCAAGAAATACGCCGACCTGATTATTCCCGAAGGCGGGCAGAACGAGGTCGGCATTCAGCTGCTGTCCGTTCTGACCGAAAAATATTTGACCGGCGCTAACTGGACCGGCGCCTAGCGCTATCATGCAACAATCACGACACGAATGATTTGCCGCCCTGCGATTTCGCGGATACAAAAAGAAACGGCTGCCACACCCTGTTAAGGACGGCAGCCGTTTCTGTTAGCAACAACAGACTATTCTTCGGAATCCACGTTATGATACACCTGCTGCACGTCTTCCAAATCCTCCAAAACATCAATCAGCTTCTCGAACTGAGCCTCAGAATCCTCCGGAATCGCAACATAGTTCTGGGGAAGCATAGTCAGCTCGGCTACCGTAAATTCGGATACGCCTGCATTCTTGAACGCTTCCTGCACGGCATGGAACTGGTCCGGCTCGGCGTAGACGATGACGGCTTCGTCTTCTTCCAGAATATCGCGCGCGTCCACATCCGCTTCCATCAGAATTTCCAGCACATCATCCGCACTCTTGCCGACCAGACCGATGACCGCCGTCGAATCGAACATATAGCTGACCGATCCGCTAACGCCCAGGCTGCCGCCGTTCTTGCTGAATGCGGCGCGCACTTCGGAGGCGGTGCGGTTGACATTGTTGGTGAGCGCGTCGACGATAATCATCGAACCGTTCGGTCCGAAGCCCTCATAGCGAAGCTCATCGTAAGTCTCATCCGAATTGCCTTTCGCTTTCTCAAGCGCGCGGTCAATGATCGCTTTCGGCACATTGTAGGTCTTGGCGCGCTCCAGCACGACCTTCAGTGCCCGGTTCGATTCCGGATCAGGCTCGCCCTGCTTGGCCACTACATAAATCTCACGCCCGAATCTTGCATATATGCGACTTGTGTTGGCATCCTTGGACGCCTTCTTTTCCTTGATATTATTCCACTTACGGCCCATACTTTATCGCTCTCTTTCAACAGTGATTAAACGCAGTCCCTTATATTATACTCCTCTCATTATATCTATTAAAAGGGGGGCGGGGCAAATAAGCGGGCTTCCGGCTTGTTAAATTGAAAATCCTGTGAAATTGAAAATCCCGTGAATAAGCCGCCAAATTACAGCCGCACATATTTCCGGTATACGGAATCGGAGGGCAAGGCGCTCCCGATCCGGTGCATGCAGGCAAACAATTTCCAGGAATAGTAGAAAGGTTTCCCGGTCATCTGACGGGGGCGTTTGGCTTTTGACAGAAAATCGACAAGGAACCCCTCTTCCTTCTCAATGTACGTTCGGTTGATCTCGTCCAGCGGACAAATTCTCTGGATTTCAGTTTTCTCTGCACGTTTATCCGGCACGCAGCACAAAAAGGTATTCCAAAGCCGGAACCATAAAATACCTTCAAATTTGACAATAGCATAGCAAAACCACGATCCATAGATTAACTATATTAGAGGGCAGCGGTCTGACTACTGTTCCAACTCAATGATTGACGGTCCCAGTCACAAAAATACTCGTTTTCATCCAGCACATGATCATAGATCGGTTTGAGGAAGGTATGAATGAGTTCCATAACCTCCTGGAATGTTGGCGAATGATCCAGATATAAATTCCTAATAAATGCATCCCACATAGCAACTCTACGCCTGTCCGTATAGAACTCAGCTGTGAAAATGACATGCTCTCTTTCGGTATGGGTTGCCCTTCCCTTAAATGTCTCAGACACGGCCTCGTACAAGCGAAGCCCTTCAAATGGGGTTGTACAGGCCAATATGTAGATATCAAAAAAATCCTTCATCCGACTGTTCGCCAGGGAAAGAGATATCATGGCTTCAAATTTTTCTGCAATGACGGAATCGTTCGTGTATACCAAGATTTCCGGCCTCTCCATGCTAGATAAGAGAACAGGGAAGTCTATCGTTTGCGGACTTGGTGCTATCACATCTCCAAAACCAATATCGAGCTGCAACACTTCCCTCATTTTTCCAAGCGAGCAAGGTATCTTTATCCGTACGCCTTCATATTCTGCATCTTCTTTAATGATTTCGGAAACAATTTGATCCGTATGAAAAACAATGCCGTCCTCAGAGACGAATCTCGTCTTCGCTATGGGCATCACCATGCTCGCTGACAGGCTTCATCCCGAAACATGCGGATTGCTCGCCCCCTTTTCACACGCTTTTGTCAGTCGATAGCGTAATACTCTACAATTCTATCACGTGCTGTTACAGTGTATACTCCAGAGTAAGATTCGTGATGGAATAATATTTATAATCATGGAATTAATTGTACATTTAGTAAAATAATAAAAAATATTTGCTTATATATTCCAATTATTGAATATTAGTGTTATATTAAAAAAACCTTAATGGATCCTTAAGATTCTAAGTTTAATAATTGGCCAATTATTAATTTATGACATTAGGAGGAAATATGTTTAAAAAAATTATTAGTATTCCAATTGTATTTACAATAGTTACTTCCCTTTCCATGAGTGCGTATGCCTCAGGTAGTATTCCTCAAAATGATAAGACTGAAATTCAAAGTTTGAAAATTAACTATAACTTGGATAAGGGTCATAATAATAAGTCAAAACAAGAACTCATTGATGGAATGGTAAACGAAGGAGTTAATTCTGAAGATGCCGATTATTACGCAAAATTAGATATCCTTGCAGCAAAATTAGAAAAAGAGAGTAAAAAAATCAATTTCGATGAAATTTCATCTTATAGTGATGAAGATACAAATTTTAATATGTTTGAAATCAGAAGTAAGGCATTAAACTTAGATGAAAGAGCAATAAAAACCATTTTTGAACATAGTTCTGTTATTGCAAGAGGAACAAAAGACATGCAAGAGCTTCAAAAAAGTAACAAGTCAATAACTAGTTTAAATAATGCCACGATAAAATACCCCGACGGTAGTTCTGTTACAAGAACAGGCGAAGTTGTTAAAATTAAACCAGAAACTGATGAAAGCTATACTACAGATACTTGGTATCCTGGACCTTGGAGTGGTGCATTTGGTGAGGATGATATGTATCAAGAAGTAAATCTGACATCATCTGGATACTATTACGATACTAACGACATTAAATTTGAAAGTAGTTCGTATTGGGCAAAGGTAAATAACACATTTACCTATCAAATTAAGAATAACGGTTATACGGATCATCAGAAGTGGTCAGTACACTACATAAATAGTCAAGGTGCTTCATCTAGTAGTGGTTTTATTACTGTCACTGACTCTGCTACACATCAAGGAGAATCAGCTACTGGTGATGATTATATCCAAGGATATACTGCTGCAAAATTTACCATAAGCTCGTCAGTAGGTGGGGAGATTGGTTTTTATGGTATTGCACTAAACTTCAGTGTTAGCGGAGGTGACTCCTGGAACGAATACGCTATTGTTGAAGTATGTGGAGCCGCAGTGGTACTTTTCTGGGAAGCTTACTTCAAATAACTGTAATGAGAAGGGAGCACTTTTGCTTCCTTCTCTATTTAACAAGGGGTAAGAAATGAGAATTACTTTATTATTAATCGTGATGTGTTTAATTACTATAGCATTCCCACAAGAAAAGACGTTTGTATTAACGAGCGTCTATAACGGGTCACAACTTAAAATGCTCGGGACCAATTATTTAATTATACCGATAAAATCAAAAAAAATAAAAAAAATTAAGATAGGAATTATTGATGTTGGGATTACGAAACATCCAAACCTTAATATAATTAATTTATCCAACTCATGGAGTAAAGAAATTGGGCATGGTTCAATTGTATCTGCAATAATTGGTGCTAAACCGACGAAGACAAACAAATATAAAGGATTAATTCCCGGTATACAAATGTATTCGTACAACCTTGAGGAAAATTTTACCGCGGAAAAATTAATCAATGGCATAAAAGCAATGCTTAAAAAAGATGTCGATGTTATTAGTTTATCGGTAAGCACAAAAAAGTATAATCAAGAATTAAAAGATACTATAGAGTATGCCATCTCCCAAAATATTGTATTTGTTGCTTCAGCTGGAAACTCGGGGTTAGAGCAAGAATTATATCCGGCTTCATACAAAATTCCTGGAATAATCTCAGTTGGTTCATTAGATAATCATTATAATATATCGAGTTATTCGACCTTTAATAAAAATATTGACTTGTTCTTCCCTGGAGAAGATATTCTATCTATAGGAGAAGGTGAAAATCAAATTAGTTCTTACTCAGGATCGTCTGTTGCGGTTCCTTTTATAACATCTATCGTTGCCTTAACTAAGGCTATGTATCCAAATTTACCAAGCTCTGAGATAACTAAATATCTTTATGAACATACAGAAACATACATGGCGCATTGGAAAAATACCGATAGGCTTGTTCGCATCTTAGAATTAGATCAACTGTTTAAGGAGTAAAATAAATGAAAACAAATATTATTAAATGCTTTGTAATATTAACCGTGGTAGTTTTGCTTTCGAGTTGTGGCCTATTTAAAGATAATAGTTCCTCGAATCAAAATATCAACTTCCAAGGAAGTGGTAAAGGAACGGTATATAAAGCAGAAAATTACGCTGTGAGCGCTACGGATCTTAAAAAATTAGTCAAGGATGGGATTGAGAAAAGACTTAATAAAAATATTGATAGTAAGTATATCAATCTTGATTATCCATATTATAATAGTAATTCTATATTTTCTACTTTTTATATTACCGGTGAAAATAATGCAATTGGAGTTATTTATGCTGACTGGAAAGAGGATCAATATGTGTTACAATTTATTGATCTTTATCCCATCGATGAAAGTAAACCTTTTAGTGTAATTAATTTATCTAGTAAAATGTCAGATGGAAAGAGGAACTTTACTGCGTTTTTGGGATTTATAAACGACAAGTCTATTTCAGAAGTAAGATTGAATTATCAAGAAGATTTTAATGATATAACTAATTCAGTTAGATTAAAGTCTGACAACAAAACATTTTTAGATGTTGTAATAGGTGGAGAAATGAAAATTAGGAACATTGAAGGACGAGATTCAAAAGATCAGGTTATTTTTAAATATGATTACTAAGGTTTGGAGTAGAAGGAAATAATCAATCTTAGATTCCGGTCACATTCTTTTGATGCTTCTGGACGATGTCGGCTTATATTCGCCCATCAGATCCCCGGGAAAGGAGTCTCAAGGGCATTAGTCAGGTACCGCAAAGAAGCCTTTATTGAAGAGCGTGCTCGAGAAGTCAGCCGCATTCAAAAAGTGCTGGAAGGCGCTAATATCAAGCTCTCGTCGGTTGCCAGCAATATGCTTGGAAAGTCGGGACGCGCCATGATTAAAGTAATGATTTGACGGCGAAACGGATTCGGGCATCTTGTCCGAACTGGCGAAACGAAAGCTAAAAAGCAAGAAAGCGGATTTAAAGCGTGCACTGAACGGCTTGATGGGTCCTCATCAGAAGATTTTGCTGGGCGCCCAACTCCGGCACATTGATTATTTAGATGAAGAAATAAGTAGACTAGATGAAGAGATTAAGAAGCGCATGCACCCATTTGAGGAAGACCTGGAACTGCTTGACACTATTCCCGGCGTAGCAAGACGAACGGCAGAGACTATCGCGGCCGAAATCGGTCTGGATATGAATCAATATCCCTCTGCCGCTCAGTTATGCTCTTGGGCAGGGCTGTGCCCGGGTCAGAATGAAAGCGTCGGAAAACGAATCTCCGGAAAAACACGCAAAGGGAATAAAAATTTGCGAAGTACGCTCGTCGAAGCTACCAAAGCGTAGTTCGAACGAAGATATGCTTATCTATTCAGTCAAAACCGTCAACTTGCAGCACGCTGGGTAGCTAACCGTGCTACGGTTACCATAGCTCACAGCATTTTGTCTATGGCCTACTTATCCTCAAGCGAAAGCAACCTTACATTGAACTACATAAATACAAGGCCTTCCAAGGATATATGTCCCCATCCTCGACTACTCTACCCACTCACCCCACTCCGCAAGATACATAGATGTGGTAATATTAAGTAAATAGTCTGTATGTTTAAGGAGTGACCAACTTAATGCATGGCAGCTTAATTTATATCAGTTCGTTGCAGCACGAAGATATCATAAACGAGTTCGAGAATGTTCTGAAGAAGGAAAAATACGCCTGTTTCCCCGCGCCGGATATCAAGAATATTGGACGGATCTTTGGTTACTTGCGATACCATTTAATAAGCACATTCATTGGTTCATTGCTCAAGAGACTGCGAATGATGGTGAAATTGCGACCTTAACGACTATTGACAAGCATGTTCTCGACGGGACTCCCGTAAGTAAAGACATAACCTTACCAGTCAGGGAAAGAAGAATGCTCGATAACACTGCATATTCTTTTTATGGAGATGTAGATAGAGATAACAGTGACTTGAAGATGATCATTGCTATTCGCAAGAATTCGATGGGTGATTTATGATTTCCACTACTTACATGATAATATTTTCAAGATAATCCCTAGGAAATCTCATGCCATGTTCTGAGGAAAGACGACATAACAGCAAAATCAGTATGCCTGAATTGAATGGGGATTATTGAAAAAATCAGTGATATTCCTAAGTGAGACAAATATGAGCCTGACGTTCAGCACTACTATTCCTAACCGACAATTGTAACGGCATCAGCATCTAAGATAACAGATGTTTATCGTACATTTTGTACTGGAAGGGCAAGTTTTATTTATTACGATTGTGATGAATTATGAATTTGGACAGCTTGTTCCACACGAAAATAATAAGTAAGCTTTATTTTAGGTCAATTCTTATGTACAATGCTCTAAGCTCATCGCCAGGGTGCAACTGGCATATAGCAATAACGATATTGACCAATACTGAGGCATCATTGTTCATTCTACGGCCTGAGAAATCCATATCTCTCGTTGGCCTGGATTTGAACTGTGTTACGGAATATAAGTATAAGCCACCCTTAAGAATAAAATTATCCTTATAATTGGACAGCGATAATCGTTTTAGGAAACGCTCCTGGTAATAAAGGATGGAGATGACATTGAACGCTTTTTTATTAGCTCTGGCAACGTTCTTTAGTTTGTCAATGACTGAAGCAGCAACATTTGAAACCATCTATAACACCTCAAGGTAATTATTCAGGATAGACTTTACTCTCAACTTCTCTGCATATTTAAGCAGTTGGGTATAATTCCTCTTCCTGCTGTTAGAGAAGTTATTTAAACTTTCCTTAACGACATTGGCATCAAGTTTGTTCCTGTATTTTACAGTGTCACAAATTGTTCGCTCCATATCGTATACTTTTATAACATGACCATCCTTCTCTATCTTTTCAATCCCCATGTCAAAAGTATCGTCATCATAAGAAAATAACCGGATCGGCGGATAGTCTGGGAGAGCAGGTTTTCTCTCTTTTCGGGATACTGCAAAATGGTACTCACTCGGAGTATAAGTAGTTAGCTCATGATGGGCAAGGGCAGAGTATAGGCATAGGACACCTTTAGGCACAAAAAGAGCGGCTTCTACAATCTCATCAACCATGTAATTGATATCTTTAAGAGCATAGAGTCCACGTTTAAGTTTAACAATCTTACCCAATGCTTCAAGCTTGTTGAGCTGATAGTAATTTATCTGTTTTTCTTTAAGAATGTTCGTATTGACAATCCCATTATAGTCCCTAAACAGCTCTATGATATCCGGATAGATTGCCGCCTCTTTCTTACTTTCGCATTCAGTTTTAATAACTGCTATAAGATCGTCTAGTTTATTGATATTGGGATAACGACGAACCAGATTAAAAAATTCTTCTTCGTGCAAGCCTAACTGTTGAATAACATTCAAAAAACCCTTTTTTATATAATCAAAATCTAGATCCCCCAAGTTAAGACACCCCCCACCTATTTTAAAATATGTAATCATATACAGTTAAGTGTAGACGTTTACTTGAAAAATATACTTCAATTACTCGTTTGTTTTCAACAAAACATATACACTTACATAAAAATGATTACATTTTTTTAAAAAAACACCCTAGCTCCCGGATTTTGTACACTAGAAGCACGTTAAGCTAACGGGGAAACTATAGCTAAAAAACAGCGGAGTCTAAGACTTTCATTTTTTGAGTCCTAGTTCGCCGCTGTTTCCTTTTGAGGTCAGTCCATTATTTTATTTTCCCTGTACACATACACTCGCTTGCCGCGAACTCGCGGCAGCATGCAGTCGCCCGCTCACTCCCCGTCCGGCAGCAGCCGGACGCTCATATCGAGCGGCTTCGCGAAGAACAGGCTCGTGGTCACCAGCACATCCACGCCGGAAGCCGCGTAAGCTTCAGCATTATGCTCGTCGATGCCTCCTGCCGCCAGCAGCACCACATTCGGATTCGCGGCCCGAAGCTCCGCACTTCCCGCAAGCAGCACATCCGGCGGCAGCTTGTCGAACTGCAGGCAGTCCACCCCGGCGCGGCACAGACGGAGACCATATTCAATGGAATCCGTCTCGACGACCAGCTTCTTCTCCGGGACCTTGGACTTCAGCTCACTGATCCGCTCAACGAAAGCATCCGGTCCGCCGCAGAAGCTTGCATGCTCCTTGAAGACCAGCACCGTCTCAGACAGCCCCAGGCGATGGGGTGCTGCGCCGCCGCACAAAATCGCTTTGACGCTCATCGCCTTGGTTCCGGGAAAGCTTTTTCTCGTACTCACCACGGAAACGTTCGGATTGACCGACTTCACTTTGTCCACAATCCGTCTTGTCTTGGTTGCAATGCCGGAGCAGCATTCCAGCAAATTTTGCGTTACTTTCCAGGCCATATGCAGCGAACGGGCCGTGCCTTTACCTGACAGATATATCTGCCCGGGCTCAACCTTCGTTCCCGACGGAAGGCTGAATACCGGGGTTACCCCCAGTTTGGCGAACATGCGCAGCACCTCCTCGGTTCCACACAGCACCGCAGCTTCTCTCGAGAAGTACTCGATGGTTCCCGGCTTCTCGCCGATATCTAACGCCCAGGTCGTCAGATCGACGTACGGAACATCTTCCCCGATCATCCGGTCGATCGCTTCATCGGAAATGTAAATCATAGCTTCATCCTCCTGTTCAGACGAGAGCCCCTCATCTATGTCCGCCTATACTGCCTCGAACAGCTCATTCGCCAACCTTAATATTTTTAAATGAATATGGCGCTAATTGTATTCGTTATTCCGTATTGAACAAATGAAGAAACTCATAGGGGCGGCGCACTCTTTGTCATTTTACATAACACAACACAGGCGTATGAAGACTCTTTTTCTAAATTTTTCATCAAAATGTCAATTTACATATCAAAGAAACCTTAAAATTGTTTAAAATTTTTGTGAATATTCCTGTTTACTCCCTGTTTCTACTTCCCGTATAACATTTTTGTTGTCGCTAGATGATAGAGTTTATGCTACACTTTATAGACAACTAAATAAGCAAGAACTATGTCTCTACTGCTCTGTCGGAATGGACGCGCTGTCTTTATACACTTGCGCTGCATCTGTCACCTTGATCCTTTCACGAATGACATTAAAAGAGGGAGGCGGTAAGCATGACGTTCTTGGAAAAATTACTAACGTATCGGGACAAGGAGAATGATCTCTTCTGGGAAGGCTCCTTTCTCGATTACCTGCAGCTTGTTAGAGAGAATCCGCGAATCGCCGGGACAGCGCACGAACTGGTCTACCGGATGATCGAGGCGGCAGGTATAACCGAGCTGGGGGACGGCCGGCGGGAGTACGCTTTTTTCAGCGGAACCCTGTTCGGGCTTGAGGATGCCGTTCAGCTGCTCGTGGAAGAATATTTCCGTCCTTCGGCCCAGCGGCTTGATGTCCGCAAGCGTCTTTTGCTCCTCATGGGTCCGGTCAGCGGCGGTAAATCAACACTTGTCACCCTGCTGAAGAACGGTCTCGAATCTTTTACACGCACGCCCGAAGGCGCGCTCTACGCCATTAAAGGCTGCCCGATGCAGGAGGAGCCTCTCCATCTTATCCCCCGCGAGCTGCGCGAGGAATTCCGCAAGGAGTACGGGGTGCATATCGAAGGCGATCTCTGCCCGGTCTGCCGGATGAGGCTCGAAAGTGAATACGGAGGCCGGATTGAGGACATGCCCGTTATGAGGGTTCTGTTCTCGGAGAGCGACCGGACAGGAATCGGAACCTTCGCTCCGTCGGACCCCAAATCGCAGGATATTGCCGATCTGACGGGCAGCATTGATTTTTCAACCATTACCCGTTACGGTTCCGAATCCGACCCCAGGGCCTACCGTTTTGACGGCGAACTTAACAAGGCCAACCGCGGCCTGATGGAATTTCAAGAAATTCTGAAATGCGATGAAAAGTTTCTGTGGAATTTGCTTTCATTGACGCAGGAAGGCAATTTTAAAGCGGGACGATTTGCGCTCATCTCCGCCGACGAACTGATCATAGCCCATACGAACGAAACCGAATACCGCGCATTTATCTCCAATAAGAAGAATGAAGCCCTCCACTCCCGCATGATTGTCATGCGTATACCCTATAATCTGAAAGCCAGCCAGGAAGAACGGATTTACCGCAAGCTTGTTGACGCCTCGGGCCTGAACAATCAGGTGCATCTGGCACCCGGAGCACTCTTTGCCGCCTCTGTCTTCACCGTGATGTCCCGTCTCAAAGAACCAAGAAAGCCCGGCATTGATCTTGTCAAAAAAATGTACCTCTACGACGGCGTCGAAGTCGACGGCGTGAAGAAGGGCGATGTGGACGAGCTGCGGCGGGAGCATCCCGACGAGGGCATGTCCGGGGTCGACCCCCGTTATGTCATCAACCGCATTTCCAGCGCGCTGATCAAAGGCGGCAAGTCCTGCATCAACGCACTGGATGTGCTCCGCTCCCTCAAAGAGGGGCTCGACCAGCACCCTTCGATCTCCAAGGAAGAACGCGAGCGGCTGATGAATCTGATTACGCAGGCCCGCAAGGAGTACGATCATAAAGCGAAGACCGAGGTGCAGCGCGCTTTTGTCTACTCGTTCGAGGAATCGGCCCATACGATGCTCAACAATTATCTGGACAATGTCGAGGCGTACTGCAGCGGTCACAAGATAAAGGACCCGATCACCTCCGAAGAGCATGATCCGGACGAGAAGCTGATGCGCTCCATTGAGGAGCAGATTGGCGTGACCGAGAACCAGAAGCGGGCGTTCCGCGAAGAAATTCTGATCAAAATCTCGTCGTTCGCACGCCGCGGCCGGCAGTTCGAGTACACCTCGCATGAGCCGCTTAAAGATGCCATTGAGAAAAAATTGTTCGCCGATCTGAAAGACGTCATCAAAATTACAACCTCGACGATCAACCCGGACGAGAGCCAGCTCAAGCGCATGAACGAGGTCTCCCGGCGCCTGATCGACCATCACGGCTACTGCGCCACTTGCGCCAATGAGCTGATGAAATACGTCGGCAGTCTGCTGAATCGGTGACGAGGCGGGTTTGCCCGGTATCGTATTCAGATTGAAGAACCGGTTACGAGGCGGGTCCGCCTCAGAGCGTTGAAGTCTGCTGAATCGATAGTCAGGGGCAATTGCCCGTATCGTATTTAGCTTGCTGAAGCGGTAACGGGGAACAGACAAGCCTTGGCAGCGGACGTGTTCGCCGTTACAGCAGCGTTTCTCTTTAAAGAGCGGGAAGGAGCAGTCCTGCTGGAACTCCCTCCCGCATCAACCTGTGGGTGACGGCCATGAAGGCCGTACGCCCCTTTTCCTTGTTCCTCTTCTGTACGATTGCACGCCGGATCAACTGCATTTTCAGTGAAGAATCCATTTATTCCAGGAGGTGGGCGGCATGGACAAGCGATTGTTCGTGATCGCGCGCGACGACTGGTCGCTGCACCGCAAGGGAGAAATCGACCAGGAGCGTCACAAGCGCAAAGTAAAGGAAGCGATACGTGAAAATCTCGCCGACCTTGTCAGCGAAGAGTCGATTATAATGCCCCAGGGCGATAAAGTGATCAAAGTTCCGATCCGCAGCCTGGATGAGCCGAAGTTCCGCTACAATACCCAGGACAAGCCGCAGGTTGGACAGGGACAGGGCGGCACGCAAGTCGGTGATATTATCGGCAAGGCGGGAGACGGCGAGGCGGCGGGACCTGGCAAGGGACGCGAAGCGGGCGATCAGCCGGGCGCCGACTATTACGAGGCGGAGCTGACGATCGACGAGCTCGCCGAGCTCGTGTTCGAGGATTTGAAGCTGCCGAAGCTGAAGCCTAAGGCCGCTCCCGATCTGACTGTTGAAGACGTCCGGTTCGAGGACGTCCGCAAGCAGGGCATGATCTCGAACGTGGACAAAAAGCGCACGCTGTTCGAGGCGATCAAGCGTCAGGCGCTAAGCGGAGGACTGCCGGGAGCGGCAGGCGCGGCGGCGTGGTCGGAATCCACCGCCGATTATGGCGGCTATGACGCGGATGCCATGGGCGGAGCTGCCGGAGCCGTTCCAGCTCCGGGCACGAATGATCTCGCCGGAACGGCGGCGCGGCTCGGACTGACCCTTGGGCTGCACTCGGCGGAAAGCGCAGGGTATATTCCGGATTCCGGCGCGTCCGTTCCGGTCCTTGGCCCGATCATCGGCGACGATCTGCGGTTCAAGACATGGGAGGATATCCGGAAGCCGCAGTCCTCGGCCGTCGTGCTTGCCATGATGGATACGTCGGGATCGATGGGCAGCTTCGAGAAGTACGTGGCCCGCAGCTTTTTCTTCTGGATGGTCCGTTTCCTGCGGACCAAGTACGAGAATGTGCAGATCCGGTTCCTGTCTCACTGCACGGAGGCGAAAGAAGTGGACGAGGATTCCTTCTTCCGCAAAGGAGAGAGCGGCGGAACGAAATGTTCCTCGGTATATGAACTTGCGCATACGATTTTGGATGCGGACTATCCACCGGGCCAGTTCAACGCCTACGCCTTCCACTTCTCGGACGGGGATAATCTCGACAGCGATAATCCGGCAACCGTGAAGCTGGCGGGCGACCTGCTGGAGAAGGTCAACATGCTGGGCTATGGTGAAATCCGGCAGCATATCTACGGCAGCAAGCGGCTCTGGGAGTCGCTGGCGAGCTTGAATTCTCCCGCCTTTGTACAGGCGGTTCTGAAGGAAAAGGAAGATGTATTTAAGACGCTGAAGGCGTTCTTCGGCGACGAGGTGGCGGCAAGCTAAAGGCATGGCAATCTCTTACGTCAGGAGGAGGCGGCACTTATGATCGATCAAGAAGCGGAACAGCTGGAACAGGCGGCGGAGCGCCTGACGGAGCTTGCGCTGGAGCATGGGCTCGATTTCTTTCCGATGCGCTACCAGGTATGCCCGGCCGAGGTGCTGTACTCCATCGGCGCATACGGCATGCCAACCCGTTTTGCGCATTGGAGCTTCGGTAAAGCCTACCAGCGCATGAAGACGGAATACGACCATGGACTGAGCAAAATTTACGAGCTGGTGATTAACTCCGATCCCTGCTACGCGTTTCTGCTGGACAGCAATACACTGCTTCAGAATAAGCTGATTGTGGCGCATGTACTGGGGCACAGCGATTTCTTCAAAAATAACGCCATGTTCGCGGGCACCGACCGGCAGATGGTTGAACGCATGGCCGTATTCGCCGACCGCATCGAGCGGTTCAGCCATGAATACGGCTCGGACGAGGTCGAAGCCTTTCTGGACGCGGGCATCGCCATTCAGGAGCATGTTGATCCGTTCGTGCGGTTCGGCCGAGCCGAAGGCTTCCGGGAAGCGGACGGCGGAGTGAAGGATGTTATCGGCTATATCGCGGGCCATAGCCGGTATCTTGAGGAATGGCAGAGGGAAATTCTGTATATGCTCCGTGCCGAAATGCTCTATTTCTGGCCGCAGATGGAGACGAAGATTATGAACGAGGGCTGGGCCAGCTACTGGCATCTGAAGCTCGTCCGCGAGCTTGACCTCAGCGATTCGGAAATTGTCGAATTTGCCAAAATGAATGCAGGCGTCATCCAGCCTTCCCCGGGACGGATCAACCCGTACTATCTGGGCCTCATGATGCTGCGGCATATCGAGAAGAAGGAAGGACTTAAAGCGCTGTTTGAAATCCGGGAGACGGAATCGGACGTGTCGTTCATCCGCAACTATCTGACGAAAGAGCTGGCGGAAGAGATGGATCTGTTCGTCTTCAAGCAGGAGGAGCGGGTATACAAAGTAACGGCCAAGGACGTCGCCGAAATCAAGGATAATCTGATCCGTTCGCGGACCAACGGCGGCTTCCCCTACTTGACCGTCAAGGACGACGACCTGCACGGCCGGGGCGAGCTGCTGCTCGACAACCGGTATGAAGGACTGGAGCTCGACCGGAAATACGTCGAACGCACCCTTCCGCTCGTTCACCGGCTGTGGGGCCGGAACGTGCATTTGCGGACCATCGTGGACGGACAGGAAAAGACGTATATGTACGACGGCAAGCAGCTCGCTGGATAAGAGAAGCCGTTGACAAAATGAGGGTGCTCCAGAAGTGGATTTTAAGTCTCAAGGACACAACCATTATGTAAAAAAAGCAAGCCGGCCGGTCAAGGGATTCATCCTTGACCGGCCGGCTTGGCATTTGGGTCAACCGTATAATTCTTCAGTAAAAGTAGATGCGCCGGATATAGGCGTAGAGGATGATTTGTTGAGAAGTCTAGGGTGATAGCGGTGTCTTCATCCTATCTTTTTGTTTTCCCAGAGCTAAAAAATTGAGGCAGCCTCCCAGGTCACTTCATTACCTTTTGGGATACTCCCGTTCGGGACGCCCCGCTGTTGAGATGTACTGCTGCGGGCATGGTGCGTACTTCTTGACGCTCCAAAATCAAGGGATGAGGCCACGCGCTGTAATTGAAGTTCAGCGTCTGGCAAATGGGCTAAAAGTGCAGGTTTTTCAAATCCAAATCTTTCATACATAGAGAAATCCTGAATTTATGCAGGAATTTAAGGCCGTATCAGCTGAATACAAGACTGAACATAGGAAAAAACTGTATATCCGCAGGTGTGTGATACAACGGGTTTTCTCACGCGGCCAAAAGATGCATAATTTCAGGCTTTCTGCATGATCCGCTTCATGGTCGCACCTGGATTCTCTGAATAACGGTCGGTCCCCCGTCTCCCCCCCCCCCCGGCTACTATTTAATATCTTTGCATGGGAAACGCCATTATGTTACTTGATTCATAAATAGCCGAAAAATAAGGCATACTGCCGAAAAGACAGTACGCCTTAGAGAACAATCCATATGTACCAAAGTGCAAGGGGAGCAGCCGAACCTATTGGTTCGGCTGCCTCTTGGCTTTTATGTTCGCCCGGCCTCATGCCGGTATCATGATCCCTACTCCCTTATTCCTGCAAAAATCAGACAACCGAAGGTTCGCCCTTGAATACCGGCAGCCGCTCCTCCTCAATTTTGTAAATATCATTCCATAATCCGTCTGCAGAGGCGCTGGAATCATACAGCTGCTCATAGGTAAACCCGGCGCCGCGGAAAATATCGACGATTTTATACGCAACGTCCAGATGCCACTCCGGAAGCGGCGACCGATGGCCCTCATATTCCGAACCGAGATTCGGAATCCAGGCTCCGGCATAGGCGATTACCCCTTGGGAGGCAAGATATTTCACGCCTTCCAGCGTTGATTTCTTGGTCTCCATGCCGCCGACAAAATTGGAGCGGACACGGCCATGGCCGAAGACGACCGCAGCCCGTTCCAGCGCTTTCACCCAATGATCCCAGCCGCCGCAGTGAATCACCTTTCCGGGGCAGACCGAATTAAAAATATTTTTGTCCCATATCTCCAGATTCATGGCTATTGTACGGTAGCCGGCATCTTTGTAACGCTCAAGGATGCTAAGATCCAGCGGCGCGCCGATTACGGCTGTACCGTTGAAGTCCTCAAGCCCAGTATGCTCTTGAATCGCCTCGGCCACGTCGAAGTAGTAATCAATCTCCCGCCGCTCAGGGATAAATCCTCCGCTGATGGTAATATGCTTCGCTCCCTCTTGGTAAGCGACCGCAGCGGTTTCGCCAATCTGGCGCGGGTATTTCCAGCTTACGCCATGCTCTTCCCCATACGTATCATGCGTATAGTTGATGTTGCAATATTTGCAGTCATGCCCGGTTTCCTTCAGAAAGCACTCGTTGCTGTAGGAGACGAAGATGGCGCCTTCCCCGTTGTGAGTCGCAACCTGATTCATATTGGCGCCGTCCGACGTCTTCAGGCTGTAGTACTTGGGGCGCTTTTTCAAGCTTACCGGAAACAGTTCCTTGCGCTCATGGTACAGGATGAAATGGTTCCCCTCTTTGCGCAGCTTGTAAGGAGACCGGTCGTTCCAGCGGTAGCCCACCCGCAGTCCTCCTGGAGTATAGAAGCACACCGGCAGAACAACACCCGTATGATTATGCAGATTGTAATCGAACAGCGTTTGGATTTGTTCCTGGTATTGGTCACCCAGCCCTGCCCCTTCAAAAATGGCGGGATCGGCGTTTATCCCCTCAACCTGGCACGCATTCTTGATGGCAAGCTCCTCATGCAGCCGATTTTTCAAATCGCTCATTGTATGCATCTCCCTTATTTTTATTTAGCAGTCACTTTATCCGGAAAAGCTTCCTTTAATCCTTCCAGCGCCAGCTTGTCGTCAAGCTTGAAATCCTGCTCGATATAGCCGTTGTCAACGCTCCATTTCTTAATCTCTTCCAGTTGGTTCAAATCTTCCTGGGAGAAACGGATGTCGAATTCCCATTCATTCTTAATTTCCCGCAGCGCGTTATCCTTTGGAATTTTCACCTCTTTGAAGGCCAGCTCGGCGGCCTCTTCCGGATGATCGGCAATATACTGGGAAGCCTCCGCCAGCGCCTTGTTCAGTCCCTCCGAGATTTGAGGATTATCCTTGATCAGAGCTGCTTTTGCGACCAAAAATCCCTTTGTTCGGATGTTGATTGCGGATAGATCGTTAAGCGCTTTGGAGCCCTCTACCTTTTCCGCCTTGTCGAAGAACGCGGTGCCGAACCAGGCGGCCTGAATGTCGCCTCTGTCGTAAGCCGCCAGGATCTCTGCCGTGGATTGCAGCGGAACGAGAGTAACATCCTTCTTGTCGATATGGAACGTCTCAAAATACTTGCCCCAGATGTATTCGTTCACCGTCCCCTTTTGTACGCCCAGCTTCTTGCCGATCAGATCCTCGGGCTTACTGATTCCGTCTCTGGCGAACAGCTTCGAACTGGTCTCTTTCGGCGAGGAGAACAGGGACAGCACCTTTAAATCTCCCTTCGACAGCGCGCTGAGCGCCGCATAATCCATCGCTTCCCCGACATCCACCCGGTCGGTCAGTACCGCATTGAGTGTGTCAATACCGAAGGAAAATGTCGATATTTCAGCATCGATTCCATTTTTCTCGAACAGGCCCTGCTCTTTGGCTACCCGAAATTGCAGCGAGAACAAAGAGGAATCTCCCCCGATTCGCACTTTCTGCAGCTTGGCGCCATCCGCCGTCTCTTCCGACTTCGCCTTGGCGTCTCCGCAGCCTGACAATGAAATCACGATTCCCATTAACAAAACTGCTGCGGCGACTGCTTTCCATACCTGGCTTTGCTTGCTTTTCACTTGTCTTGTCCCCCCATGATTACAGTTCAAGTTTACTTCCCAAACCTTTTTACTTTCCAAATCTAGTCTCTTTGGCAATTCCATAGCGCCCCAGCGTCGTCTTCCCCATCCAGCGCAGCAGCTGGTCCCCGGCAAAGCCCATCAATCCCAGCAGCAGAAGGCCGACGAAAATCCAGTCCGTCTTGGAATACAGCCGCGAGGTCCAGATCAGATAACCGACTCCCTCATTGGCTGCTATCATCTCCGCCCCGACAATGGCCATGAATGAGTTCCCCATAGCCAGCCGGACCCCGTTGAAAAAGGCGGGAACGACAGCGGGAATAATCACATGAATCAAAATCTGCCGCTCCGAGGCTCCCAGCGACCGTGCCGACCGGATTTTGTCATCCTCCACATTCACTACACCCGCAGCCGTGTTCAACACGACAATGAACAGCGTCGCATACATGATAAGAATGACTTTTGACTGCTCTCCGATCCCAAACCACAGTATAAACAGGGTAATAAAGGCCAGCGCCGGAATGAACCGGAAGAAGTTCAGATAAGGCTCGACCAGTTCCCGCAGCCATCTGAACCTGCCGATCAAGAGGCCGGCCGGAATGCCCAGCAGACTGCCCAGCAGCCATCCGAGCACCACCCGCTTAAAGCTGATTAAGACGTAAGAGACCAGTGAATTGTCCGTGAACAGTTCCACCGCCCCCTGCAAAGTCTGGATCGGAGTGGGGAAATAGTCCGGATTTGAGTTCATGGCCACCAGCTGCCACACGATCAGGAACAGCAGCCAGGAAATAAGGCCGGCCTTCAATCCTTTCCGAACATAACGCATCGTATTTTTGCCTCCTTTCAGAGTGGCTTATAAATGAAAATACAGATCGTCCTGGAAGATGCTTTGGAGCTTTTTCTGCATTAAATTGAACTCCCGCGAGGTGATGTCACGGGGATACTCAAGACGGTTATCCATAATTTCGAACACGCGCGAGTCCGGACCTATGGACATAATGCCGATGCGGCCCCCGAGCAGCACCGCCTCCTGAATATCATGCGTTACAAAAATGACCGTCTTCTTGGTCTCCGTCCATATCCGCACCAGTTCATCCTGCATTATTCTGCGGGTGAACGCATCCAGGGCCCCCAGCGGTTCATCCATCAGCAAAAGCTCCGGGTCATTCGCGAGTACCCTTGCGATCTGAACCCGCTGCTTCATGCCGCCCGACAGCTCACGAGGAAATTTACGCTCATGCCCCGTTAGGCCCGCCAGTTCGATATACCGGTCGGAGACAGCCTTGCGTTCCCCGCGGCTCACCCCCTGCATACGCAGGCCGAATTCGATGTTCTCCCGGACATTCAGCCAAGGGAACAGGGAAGCATCCGGATGCTGGAAAACCATGGCCCGCTCTTTTCCAGGCCGGTCAATGGTCTGTCCGTCCACGAGCAATTCGCCTTCGGTCTGCTTCTCAAAACCGGCGATCAGGTTAAGCAATGTGGACTTGCCGCAACCGCTAGGACCCAGAAGGATAAAAAACTCCCCCCTCTGAATGTTCAGATCGACATCTTTCAGCACCTGATAGCGAACTGCCCCCTTGCCGCTGCCGGATACAAAAGATTTGCCGAGCTTCCGGATCGAAATGATCGACTGCTTAGTATTCTCCTCTGGGGAAGCATCGGTTATCGCGTCCGTGGAGATCAATGGATAGCGGGACATCTGCATTACTCCTCTCGTTAAATTAAGATAAAGCTGCGGCGCAGGCCTTTCGTTAAACACAAAAGGCCGCTTCTTTCTTCCGGGAGAAGAAAGAATACGGCCTGCGGCTGTCCGCTCGACTTTATTTAAGAATTGCCTTTGATTTCGCCAAAACTTACAATTCCGAGTTACTTGATAGGATTATATTGTTTTGCTTTTATTACGTCAATATTCTTGTTTAAAAATCCTGAATATTTCTATCACATTGTTACAATTTTGTGTTTCGGTTTGGCCTCGCAATCCGGCCGGCGTATCCGCCATTCACGCACTCATTCAAAAGGATGAATATAAGGTGAACTATTGAGGTATATACACTAGTTTAACTTTGGGATTAAACTAAACCTAAAACCTATTATTCTCTGGAATTATAAGAAGTGAAGCGTTAGACCCGGACAACTTAACATAGCGGTAACCGCCAAAAAAGAGGTGAACTAAACATTGACTGACAGCAAACGATTGTCCGTTGTGATTATCACACAGAACGAGGAAGAGAAGATTGAGCAGGCCATTCTCTCCTGCCGTCCCTTTGCGGACGATATCGTCGTCGTCGATGGAGGCAGCACCGACGGAACGGTCCTCATTGCGAAGCGGCTCGGCTGCACCGTCTACCATAATCCCTGGCCGGGATATGCCAAACAGCGAATATTCGGGGCGGATCATGCGCCCAGCAACTGGATCTTTTTTATCGACTCAGATGAGGAGGTAAGCGAAGAGCTCCAGAAGTCGCTGATGGACTGGAAAAAGGAGCCGGAGAATAAGGTGAAAGCCTATACAGTGTACCGGATCGGCGATTTTCTCGGCAAGTGGATGCCAAAGGGCGAGCATCTCGTGAGGCTGTACAAAAAAGATGAAGTGCGGATGAAGGACGTCCTCGTTCACGAAGGCCCGGATGTCGATCCCTCCGCAGTCCCTTGTTTGGATGGAACACTCTGGCATCACGGCTACCGCAGCATTCAGGACCATGTACAGCGCTTTAACAAGTACACCGATCTCGAAGCCCGAAAAGATTATGATCGAAGAAAAGCCTTCAGTCTGATGAGACTTCTGTTCAGACCCCCCGCCAAGCTGATCTATACCCTGTTCGTCCGCAAAATGATTACGAAAGGAGTTGCCGGTTTCAGCGTCGCCTTTTTCTGGATGTATTATGAGTTTCTCAAGGAAATCAAACTCTATGAACTTTACGGCCGGGAAAAAAAACGTGAGAAGCCGGTCTATGTCATCGAAAGCGAGAAACGCCCAGTTTAAAGGAGGGAACCTCGTGCGTATTCTTCATATCGCCAATCATGTGAAGGAAACGGGTAACGGAATCGTTAACGTTATGGTCGACCTGGCTTGCGAACAGGCAGCAAGAAATCATCAGGTGTGCATCGTATCGGCGGGCGGACAGTATGAAGAGCTTATTGCCAGGTACAACATCCGGCATTACTATCTGGACCAGACAAGAAGGCCCGCTCAGCTGATGCGGGCTGTTTTTAATTTCAGACGGGTAGTCGCAGACTTCTCACCCGATATCATTCATGCGCACATGATGACCGGAGCGATACTCGCCCGCTATCTGAAAGGCTTCCGTAAATATAAGGTCGTGACTCATGTTCATAACGAGTTTCAAAAAAGCGCGGACTACATGAAGGTTGGCGACAGAGTGATCGCCGTTAGCCAGGCAGTTTCCAAGGCCATGGCTGGCCGGGGTGTCGGCAAGGACAAGCTTCGCGTCATTCTGAACGGCACCATTGGAAGCCCGCGCGATTCTGATTCCGGTCCTATCCCCTTGGAAGGGCAGGCTATCATCACGGTTGCCGGTATGTACGAGCGTAAGGGGATCTCCGATCTCATCGACGCCTTCGATCTTCTTGCGGGCGACCATCCGCAAGCAAGGCTCTATATCGTAGGCGACGGGCCGGACCGTGCCAAGTTCGAGGAGCGGGCTGCGGCCTCGCCTTTTTCCGGCAGAATCCGGTTCGCAGGCTTCCAGGCCGAGAGCCGCCGCTGGATGAAAGCCGCAGATGTATTCGTCCTGGCTTCCCATAAGGAACCGTTCGGGCTTGTCCTGATCGAGGCCCGGGAATCGGGCTGCGCCATCGTAGCCACCGATGTGGACGGCATCCCCGAAGCACTGGATTATGGAGAAGCGGGAATTCTGGTTCCTCCCCGGGACGCCAAGGCGCTCTCCGCAGCAATTGGGGAGTTTCTCTCCAATGAGGCAAAGCGCCAGCACTACCGCACCCAGGCCGGGGCAGGACTGGACTATTACCGCGTGGGGCGCGTGGCGGAAGAAATGCTTGGGGTTTACGATGAACTGCTGTTTGGAACGTCTGTGCTCGCAGGGGCTGCGGGTAACAAGTGAGGAATGAGTTAGAGAGTGAAAAACAACCAACCCGCTGCTACAGCGGGTTGGTTTCGTTACTGACCAACTTTTTGATAGCATCCCAAGTGTATTGTTAACAGCTCCAGCAGCGAAGGATCAGGTGGTAATAAGCTTCTCCTGAGCATGCTTAAGCGAGATATAATCGGTGCTGAACGCTATCCCGCGCTCCTTAAGCTCCTCGCCGACCCCCATGCCGATCCGGCTGACAAGCACTGTGCTGCAATCGGATAAAAGGCCTATTATTTTGTTCAACTGCTCCTGGCTGTGTCTGCCGGTGAGGCCGTCATTTCCTGTCTTGCGGACTTCCGCCAGTGTCCACTCGCCCTCCGCGGATACATCATAAACCATAAACTGTTCGCAGCTGCCGAAATGCTGGTCAATCCATTGCCCATCGCTGCTGCCTATCGCAATCCTGCTCGACATTCGTATCCCCCTCCTACTGTAAGTGCCGGCATATTAACAACACTATACTGCCTGCCTGAAAGAATACCAAGGCTGTTCATTAAACATTTGGAAACTGCGGGAGCTAAGTTAACATTGGAATAGCAGGCTAGGCTACGGTAATGCAACGGGAATCAGGCGGCAAAACTAAAAAAGAGCGCCTGTTAAGGCACTCTACTCTCACCACAGCGTCACTATTAAATCCGGCAAAGCTTGTTCACGACCCGGAAGCGCAGGCGCCGCCCTGATCCTGGCTATGGCAGCCTGTATTGTAACCGGAGGGAACTTCACAGAGGCCAATCTCCTTCAGATGTTCCGCATCGAAACCTGCAAGAACCTGACCGCCGATATTCATGAGCGGGCGCTTAATCAGGATGGGATCGCTGCATAACAACTCCAGCGTCTCCTCCCGGGAAAGGGCTCCCGGAATGACCTGACCCGATTTGACCGCAGGGGCGTTCGGGTTGAACCAATCTTTCAGCTCCAAGTCTGCAAGATAGGGCTGCAGCGTCTCGGGTGTCCACTCCGTACTCAGCAGCGACCGTTCCTCCAGCGTATGACCGTAACTTTCCAGCAGCGACTTTTGGCGGACCGCTCCCATACAACCGGGCTTGGTATAGAAAATGATATGCGCCATTCATGTACCTCCTTAAGATGGAATGTTTAAATCCATAATAAGGCAATCCCTCTATGCTGGCAATGAATCTCTTTACAACATAAATAGAAGGGAACACCCAGCTGGCACCAGACCTGACAGTCTGCCTATTAGATAAGGCGGTGCTGGTACCATTTTTTTCCGAGGAACCGTTTGAGAAAAATCCCGCCCCGTACTGCCCATTCACAGTCCATCGCAAGCCAGACGCCAAGAACGCCTAAGTCCAGAACAATGCCCAAAATATAACCAAGCACGACGCGGAACAGCCACATGGACAGCATGGAAACGATCGAGGTAAACTTGGAGTCGCCCGCCGCCCGAAGCCCCGAAGGAACAATAAAGCTAATAGACCAGAGTGGAACTTGGAGAATCGTATTGATAAGTACAATCAAGAAAATATCGTCCACAATTTCTGCAGGAGGATGAAACAGCGAGACGAGCGGCTTGAAGAACGGCAAAATCAACAACCCCATGAGCACAAAGGACAGCGACGACGCCACAATAAAGGACTTGATGAACTTTCTCGCATCTTTAACATCCCCCCGCCCCATGCATTGACCGACCACCGTAATAATAGTCAAAGCCAGCGCATTCGCGGGAATTTGCATAACTCCGGCAAAAGCGGCGCCAATCGCATTGGCGGCAATCGCGTACGTGCCTATGCTTACGATAAAGATTTGGGTCAAAATCTTGCCCCCGTTAAAAAACATTTGCTCCGCCGCAAACGGAAAGCCGATGAACATAATTTTTTTCAACATGGATAGATTCAGTGACAGGATGTCGCGGAGCTTGATTTGCAGATTGCTGTCCAGCCGGAACAAATAGTACAGGGCGCAAAAAGCCGCTAAATACCGGGCTATATTAATGGATATGCTCATACCGAGAACGCCCATATTCAGCAAATTAATAAATACGAGATTTAAGAGGACGTAAATCAGATTCATGATCAGCGACAGAAAGAGCGAAGCCCGCGTACTGCCGATCCCCCGAAGGGCCCCGCACACCGCTTCCACAACCGCAATGCCTAAGAATGAGATGCTGCTGCCGATCAAATAGGTCCTGCCATTGGCCATAACATCCGGCGCCGCGGCGCCGAACAGCAGGTTAAGCAGAGGGCCGTGAAACAGCACCCCGAACAACCCGACGCAAAGCGCCAACAGAGACACGGAAGATACCGCACCGGCTGTCGCTTTCGAGACCATAGCATTGTTGCCGCTCCCTTTATACTGGGCTACTACAACCGTTCCGCCTGTCGCAACGGCGATAAATACACTAAGCAAAAAAATGTTAATGGAGTCGATCATATTCACCGCACTGATCGCCGCCACTCCAGCCGAGCTGATCATGGCCGTGTTCACGAGATTAAGCCCCACCACGAAGGCCTGGTCAATCAGAATCGGAATAAATAGCGCGATCATCTGGCGGTAGTCCATAGACTGCCCGGAGAAATATTTTTCAAGTAAGCCCTGCTTCACGTTCACATTAGGCTGTATCATATGTCTTCACTTCTCTTCCAAATAAAAACTTTGTCCCCAAAAAAAGAAAAAGGCTCTTCATAATTGAAGAGCTGTTGCTAAGTAACTTGGACTGCATCGTCATTTATCTATCTTGTATGCGGTCGAGAGGACTCGAACCTCCACGGGGGGTTAGCCCACACGGACCTGAACCGTGCGCGTCTGCCAATTCCGCCACGACCGCGTATGAATACAAAAATAATACAGCCACAAAAAGTAATATACCATGGATTGATTGAGAGGACAACCATAATTTTAAGATAACCTCCATTATCCCAAGAAACGCGGACAATGAAGGCTCGTTAGATCCGCCCCCTCATAAACGCACAAATTCAACAAGAGGTTACATTATTTAAAGCTTTATAGACTTAATCTCGTCTTCAGTGAGACCGGTTGCTTTGGCAATTGTAGCAATGTCCAAGCCCATAGCGAGCATATTTCGAGCTACTTGCATTTTGCCCTCGATAATACCCGCCGACTTCGCCCCCTCAACCATGGAAGCTTCATCATGTAAATATTTCTGTCTAGCCTCATACAATCGTCTGGCCTCCGAATCCTGGCTCAAATATTGCAGGGTGTCCATCGCCTTCTCCAACCCAGGCTCATTCATCTTCAGCACCTCCCAATAGGATGTATCGGCGTTCGCTTCTCATTATCGAATTTGAACTTCAGGCCCTACCTCTTCATTATTCTCATTAACAGGGATAAGCGAATAGGTCTCTTTCTCTAAATCAATCGGTACATAACGGGTATATGAAGTGTCTCCAATATCGCTAGAGCCATAGCCTTCACTAAAAGGAACTTCCTTGCCATCAGAGGAAATAAGTTTGAAACGAGTCGATTCCGATGCCTCTGTCGTATCATAATAGATTAATGTCGAAACGGGGGTGACAATCACCTTTTTAAGCGTTATTTTTTGTCCATTATTGAGTGTGATGGTCTTGTCGATAGTAAAGGTTTTTGTATCTTTCTCTAACTGACTTGTTGACACCGTTATATTAAATACCCACGGCTCTTCAATCGCAATCCTTTTACGTTTACTGATTGTATCATAAGTAATTTTGATTTGAAGCGGACCATCATTCGGTAAATGACTCATCTTTATATCCCCATAAATCGTATACATGCCATCATTTACTTTAATCGACTGTGCTCCTCCTGATTTTTGAAGGTCTTCTCCGTTGACAAGGACATGTGGAGACAGAAAAGTTTGATAATCAAAAGAGACACCTTTAGCCGGCTCAAATGTCGAGCTTATGAGGAGCCTGTCCGCATCGACTAGCACTTCATTCAGTGTCAGCTTGCCATATGCATTTTCAGCCGTTTCACCGATTGCTGTTTTATAGGCTGAATAATTGGCTGGTTTATCTCCATTAATAAAATGTTCGATGAGTCCCGCCACAAATGGCATCTGTGCGAGCGATACTTTTCCAAGAGGAATGGTTACACCTATTGCCAGAAGGAGGGCGGCAGCTAGCCCTATCCATTTTTTTGAGTAGTTATGTTTGCGTTTATGAAGCTTTATTAATACACGTTTTTCCCATTTTTTTCGTTCAATCTCTGTTAAAGGCATTTCCTCATATTCTGATACATCAAGCTGCAAATCATTTAACTCTGTATACATTGACATGGATTCACACCTCATTCTTAGGAATAAAAATCTGTTTCAGCTTCTTGCGCCCGCGTGAGAGCTTGTTATGAATCCAGGACGCCTTCACATTCATTTGCAGTGCTATTTCACGAGATGATACCCCCTCTAAATAGTACTTCTCAAAAATGGCCCGTTCTTTGGAAGATAAGTGAGCTAACACTTCCTCCACATCTTGTTTCGGGGATATCGGCTGCTTTTGGTATAGATGATCGGATATTTCCGCACTGATAAATTGCTGCCGGTTTCTCATCATTCTTCGCTGGTAATCAATTGCGCGGTACTTTGCAATGGCGGCAATCCACTGCTTAAATGTATTTTTCCTTTCATCGAATGCGTCGATATTATGCCAAATGGCCAGCAGCACATCATCTAAACATTCTTCATAATCCAGCTGACTGTTCTGTATATGACGTTTAATAATCGCCGTGAGTAATCCCCCGTAACTTTGAATGATGAATGCAATGGCCTTCTCGTTGCGGTTTTTAGTTTGTTGTACAACATTATCTTCTGTTATTTTCACAAATGCTGCCCTCCCTCACACTATTGTTCGGTACCTACTATGTAATACGAATCAAAAGGCATAAACCTATCAGAATGTTGCTTCTTAATTAGAAGGACCTTACCCTCTTATACTTTATTAATCAAATACTCATGACACTCCCTTACCATTGCCGTATCCAACCCGATCCGGAGTAACGCTCTTCCGCTTCACCTCGGCCATCAGCACCCCAAGTAGAATCAATGCGGCTCCAACGTAACCTCTCAGGGGCAGCAGTTCGTTCGCGAACAGGTAAGCGAATATCGCGGCAAAAACGGGCTCCAGCGAGAAAACAAGTCCCGTATGCGCTGGTGTGGTATATTTTTGCGCGATGGACTGAACGATATAGCCGATTGCGCTGCATACGACGCTTAGTATCAGGATCGATACCCATCCCCCAGTTGATTCAGGAAGGCGGGGATGTTCGAACATGAACGAGAATACCAAGCCGAAGCCGGCCGCGAATCCTAATTGCAGAATTCCCAGATTCAGAGTGTCCGCAGTCTTCGCCGCCGCTCCCGTCACCAGAATATGGGCAGCGTACAGCAGCGCAGCCAGGATGCACAATAAATCCCCAGGCTTTATGCTCATCGGACCGCTGATCGTGAGCAGCCCGATACCGATAAGCGCCGAGCAAGCGCCCGCGATCAGCTTCGCTTCCGGCTTCTGCTTCAGTACAATCGCAGACAATGCCGGAACGAAGATTACCGTCAAGCTGGCAAGAAATCCTGCATTGGACGTCGAAGTGCTTCCGAGACCGAAGATAATGGAGGCAGATACGGCAAACAGGATAAACCCTAGTACGAAGGCATACATTAGCGTCATTTTATCCGTCGAACGCAACCGTTTGAACCATATGGCCGCACATAGCACAAACGCCAAACCGAATCGAAGTGCGACCAGGTTGAACGGGGATACGGAATCCAGTCCGGTCTTCATAAATAGATAAGACGAGCCCCAGCTCATCGTTACGAGCATCATCAGCAAATCGGCGTTTCTGGCTTTCATTCATTCTCTCCCCTTTGTGTTCTGGTGAAATCGCGAGGGAAGTCCGCTTTCCTAAACCGGCACTGGACGTATCCCGGATCTAAGGTTAGTATATAACTGAACAAAGGATAAATAAAATGAATGTTTATAACTATATAGTTGAATAATATTCATGAAAAAGAGGCGGAAATTATGAGCTTGATCAAATACGAAGTCTTTCAGAAAATTGTTGAGCTTGGGAGTCTCACCCGTGCAGCTGAAGCGCTGGGACTTACTCAGTCCGCGGTCAGTCATGCCATCAGCAGCCTTGAAGATGAGTTCGGCTTCGTTCTGCTGATCCGCAATCGAACGGGCGTCCGATTGACATTGAACGGTGAGCGGGTGCTGAGGCATATTCGGAATCTGCTGAACTGTGACGAACAGCTTAAACAGGAGATCGATGCGATTAAGGGGGTGGAAGCCGGAACCATCCGCATCGGCACCTTCTCCAGCGTCTCTATCAACTGGCTGCCGGGAATCATCCGCAGCTTCCGGCAGGAGCATCCGCTCATCGAAGTAAAGCTTATTAACGGCGATTACGATGAGATCGAAGGCTGGCTAAAAAACGGGGAGATCGACTTCGGCTTCATGTCCTTGCCGACTTCGGACAGCTTCGAGGCCATTCCTCTGTGGATGGACCGAATGGTCTGTATCGTTCCCAAGCAGCATCCGCTTAGCGGATGCAAGCACATATCTTATGCTCAGATCGAGCAAGAGTCGTTCATCATGCCGACGAAGGGCTGCGACCAGGACGTCAGACGCGTATTACGCACACTGCCACATCAGCCGCGAGTTCAGTTCGAGGCAGGGGACGATTATGCCATTATCGCCATGGTGGAGAATGGACTCGGCATCAGTATTATCTCGGAGATGATTCTAAGCAGCCGGGACCACCAGGTCTCCATGCTGGAACTTGAGGCTCCCAACTCCCGGTCGCTCGGAATCGTCATCCCCTCCATGAAGCATGCTTCCCCTGCGACAAGCAAATTCATCGAACTAACTAAGCTATGGGTGGACAATTGGAGGCTCTCGCACGAGGAGTTTCCGCTGGGCGAACTCCATCCGTAGCGTACTTCAGGCTTCCCATTGCCTCAAAAGTTGAAGTTGTCGGGGTCCGGCCCCCAGCGGGCATTACGGTTTAACGCATCGATGGCTCTCATATCTTCCTCGGCAAGTTCAAAATCAAAAATGTCGGCATTCTCCCGAATCCGGCTGTCATGAACCGACTTGGGAATGGTGATGATTCCGTGCTGCAAATCCCAGCGGAGAACAATTTGCGCAGGCGTCTTGCCGTATTTTCTTCCCAGTTCCCACAGCACGGGGATGTTTAACTGCCCCCGGATCAGCGGGGCCCAGGCCTCGATTTGAATGCCGTTGTCCCGGCAAAAAGCGCGCAGCCGTTCCTGCGACAGCAGCGGATGCAACTCCACCTGATTGACCATCGGCACGGTCTCATAATTTTGCATAATCACGTTTAAATGCTGCTCATGGCAGTTGCACACCCCGATGGCGCGCACATAGCCTTCCCGGTATAATTTTTCAAAAGCCCTCCAGGCTTCCAGATACTTTCCTCTCGCGGGCCAGTGGATCAGATAGAGATCAATATACTCAAGACCGAGCCTTTTTCTGCTGTTCTCAAACGCTTGAAGCGTCGTTTCGTAGCCCTGGTTGGTATTCCAGACTTTTGTCGTGACGAATAGCTCTTCCCGAGGTACGCCGCTTGCCCTAATCGCTCTTCCCACTCCGTCTTCATTAAAATAGGCTTCTGCCGTGTCGATGCTTCGATAGCCCGCGCGCAGTGCGGACAGCACCGACTGCTCCACCTGGCGACCGTCCTCAACCTGATATACGCCAAACCCCAGCCGCGGCATTTTGACGCCGTTATGGAGCGTTACGGTATCCGTAATTTTGTTCATAGGATCGACATCCTTTCCATTGATATGTTCAAGTATGCTGGCTGGCCTGCTCCCGCCACAGATTTGGAAGATCCGGCTGATGGATCAGGGGCCGCGAGATGGCAAAATATTCGATGTCCGTCGTACCCAGTATTTCTTCCATCACGGCCGGTGTTCGGTTCAGCCCAACCAATATAACGGGAACCTGAACATCCTTAGCAATGAGCACCGCATCGTCTCGAAGCACGGATTCCTTGTAGGGAAACGCTCGGCCTGGCATGAACGGACCGTATCCCCCGCTGATTTCAATTCCGTCTATGCCTCGGTCAGCGAGCTGCTTGCACAAATATCGGCATGACGTGAACACCTCATCGTCACCATCCAAATCGGTACTGTTCAGCTTGATAAACACACCGAAGTCTTCGCCCGCCCGTCTCCTTATTTCATCGTAAATCTCTATAATCAGTCTCGATCTGTTCTCCAGGCTCCCGCCGTATTCATCCTGCCGACCGTTCTTGCTTGGACTAAGAAGCTGGCTTAGAAAATACCTGTGGCCTGCATGAATTTGCACACCGTCAAAGCCGGCCCGTTTCGCTCGCAGGGCACTCTCCCCAAAGGGCTCAACAATAGCTTTGATTTCTTCGTTCGACGGGGCATCCGCCGTCCACATTTCACCGTCTTTGGCGGCATACGCAAGCTGTATGATGATCGGGCAGTCATTGTCATGCGCGACATCCGTCATTTTCCGGTACTCCGGAATAAGAGAGTCATCGTAGAACCCCATCATTCCGTGCAAATACTTCGAGTCTTCGGTAATATAAGCAACCCCCGTAATAATCAGACCGACGCCTCCCTCGGCGAGATCTTGATATACCTTCAGGACTTCATCCGTCAGGTGACCGGACTTATCCGCCAACCCCTCATGAGTAGCGGACCGGATCAGCCGGTTTTTCAGTTTGATGCCGTTAATGCGGGTCTCATCGAACAGGGTTTTCATCGTCGATATTCGCTGCTCCTTCCGGATAATATTTGCCTGATGCTATATGATCTAAAACCTGCAACGTTTGTTCAGCGTCCAATTACACCTTAATTATAAAAGAAATAACCTCATGTTCCGTAGCATAATACTCGTTATTTATTGCCTATTCCTTCACGATTCAATATAATTGTATAAGTTTAATTCGAAAAAACGACATCAGGTTAAGGAGTAACGAAGGGGAAGTTTGGAACTGTAGGAGCGACAGCGATCGCCTTTGTCTCCGGATTTCATCCGCGAATAGCGGTTTCAATTAAGAAATCTGGAGACAACAGCGGCCGGAAGTCCAAACATTCCTCGAAGTTACGAACGATACCTAAATAGAAAAGAGGATGTGAATGAGCGTGCAGGAGACAGATAGCGAGGTAAAAGAGAAGCAGCAGGAACTGGCGAGATGCATCGATCGGCTGGTGCATACAGACGGAACGCATCCGACAGCCATTCCATCCTTGCGTTTGATTCGCACGTCGACCGTGTCCGAACCGCTGCATACCGTCCATGAGCCATCTTTATGCGTGATCGCGCAGGGGTCGAAATTTGTTGCACTGGCGCAGGAAACCTTTCAATACGATCCGGCATCCTACATGATTGCCTCCGTGCATCTTCCGGTGTGCGGCCAGATTATTCAGGCTTCCGAGGATTCTCCCTTTCTAGGCATCCAGCTTGGCATAAGCACCGATCAGGTTCTCGATATGATGAAAGAAACAAGCTCGGCATGGCGCGGAAAAATCAACTCCGGACGTGGAATTTCGGTCAGCAAAACCAAGCCGCTGCTGCTTGACGCCATTATAAGATTGGTTCGCCTGCTGGAAATGCCGCAGGATATTCCTGTGATTGCGCCGCTGATCATCCGTGAAATTCTGTATCGGGTTCTGCAGGATGAACAGGGTGATCTCGTCAGACAATTCGCCGTCATCGGCAGCCATGCGCAATGCGTGGCCAGAGTCATCCAGCTTATCCACTCCGGCTATGATCAGCCTCTGCGGATTGAAGATCTGGCCAAGGAGGTCAACATGAGTCCCTCTTCGCTTCATCAATATTTTAAAAAGGTGACGGCCATGAGTCCGATCCAATACCAGAAGCAGCTTCGCTTGCAGGAGGCCCGCCGCCTGCTCATCTCCGAATCCATGGATGCGACGCACGCCGCCTACAAAGTCGGTTACGAAAGCCCTTCCCAGTTCAGCCGCGAGTATACACGTATGTTCGGCCTGCCTCCTAAAAGCGATGTCAAGCAGCTCCAGGATTCGCTATATCAGGGAATATGAGCACACAGCAAACCCAGTACCATGACGGCACTGGGTTTGTTTTTATATTATCGGGATGGCTAGCCCGCCAATTGCCTGCGAGCTGCAGCCCGTTAAATAGGATTGGCAAAAGTTAAGTTGTCTTGGCGGCGCGCTGCCGCCGGTATTCCAGGGCGGGCAGCCCGCCCCATCCCCAATTCTCCGGCTCAACCTCTTCGATAATGACGTAGGTGGAGTCAAGCGGCTTGTTCAGCACATTAAGCAAAAGCTCGCTGGCGCCCTTGATGAGCGCGGCCTTTTCTTCGGCTGTAACCGACTGCCGGTCCGGCGCGGTACCCTCACGGGTCACCTGAATGGTCACGATAGGCATGTTCATTCTCCTCCTGTTTCAGATTTCACCAGTGTCCGGCGTTTTGGCCGCCATCGACGTGAAGAATCTCTCCGGTCACGAAGCTGGCCGAGTCCAGATACAGGATCGCTTCGACGATCTCTTGAACCTCGCCCATACGGCCCACAGGATGCAGCTTATTCAGAAAATCATGAGCTTCCACCGGATGCATCGGCGTTTTGATGACCCCCGGCGAGACCGCATTTACGCGAATGCCATTAGCCGCATACTCGATCGCCAGCTCTTTTGTCGCGGAGTTCAGACCGCCTTTGGTCAAGGAGGCGAGTACGGCCGGCACCCCAGCGATCGGCTGGTCAACCAGGCTGGTCGTAATGTTAACGATGTGGCCCGAGCCCTGCTTCAGCATCTCGGTTACCGCACTTTGAGTGACATGAAAGAAGCCTGCGACATTGATCGACATGACCGAGGCAAAATCCGCTTCGGAGTATTCCGTGAACGGCTTGGCCACAAAGACCCCGGCATTGTTGATCAGCGTGTCGATACGTCCAAAACGGGCCAACCCTTCGGCAATCACGCGCCCGGCCGTTTCAGGGTCCGCAATATCGCCAGCTACACTTAGCACATGCTTTCCGGTTGGGTCGATTTCCCTCGCAGCCTCAGCCAGCGCCTGTTCGCGGCGGCCATTGATGACGACGTTCGCTCCCTGTTTCACGAATTCTATGGCCGTTGCTTTCCCGATCCCGCTGCTGCCGCCCGTAATTACGACTACTTTTCCTGCTGCTTTTCCTTGAGCATTCATTGGTTAGTCCCCCTCTAGTTATTCATCAATCTTTCTTCCAAAAAATGCTTGATCAAGCTGACGCTGACATCCAAATCCTCTTCGAGCGGAAAATGCCCGGTATTGAGCAGATGAACTTCAACATCGTCCAAATCCTGTTGGTAAGCGAGTGCACCGTCCGGGCCGAAGAAAATATCGTTTTTCCCCCAGGCCACCAGCGCCGGCGGTTGATAGGTACGGAAAAATTCATGCCAGCTCGGATACTGCTTCAAATTGTTCTGGTAATCATAAAAGAGCGCCAGCTGGATGTCGCTGTTGCCGGGGCGATCCAGCACGAATTGATCTACATTCCACGTATCCGGGCTGATCGCCTCAGGATTCCGGGTGCCGTTCACATATTGATATTTCGTGATTTCAGGCGTCAGCAAGCCGAGGATGTTGTTTCGATTCGTCTCATCGGCGGGATTCTGCCAATAGGCCCGGATCGGGTCCCACGCGGACAATAGCCCTTCTTCATAGGCGTTGCCATTTTGCGAGATGATGGCCTCAATTCGTTCGGGATGCATTACCGCGAGCCGGAAGCCGACGGGCGCGCCGTAGTCGTGGACGTAGATGCTGTATTTTTGCAAGTTGAGCTGTTCCACAAAGGAATTCATCAACTTCGCAAGATTATCAAAGGTGTATTCAAACTCAGACACAGACGGCTGATCGCTGTTGCCAAAGCCGGGATAGTCAGGGGCAATGATGTGGTATTGATCCGCGAGCCGCACAATCAAGTTACGGTACATGTGGGACGAGGAAGGAAAGCCGTGAAGCAGCAGAATCGTCGGATGCTCCTCATCTCCAGCCTCACGATAAAAAATATTAATGCCATCAACCGCTGCATACCTGTGTTTAACACTCATTAATCTCACCTCATCATAAATTTTATACATACAGGTCTGTATATATTAAGTGCGGCAACATCTCTAACGATCCGCATCGACAATTGTTATTATACATACAGGTCTGTCTATTTTCAAGTCCTTTTTTTGATTTTTTTATTTATATAAGATGAACTTGAAAAAATGACATCAGGGTAAGGAGTAACGAAGGGGAAGTTTGGAACTGTAGGAGCGATAGCGATCGCCTTTGTCTCCAGATTTCAACCGCGAAGAGTGGATTGAATCAAGAAATCTGGAGACAACAGCGGCCGGAAGTCCAAACGTTCCTCGTAGTTGCGACTGGTATCTGATGGGAAAATCTTAAGTTCAGCTTATATAGTCATAAGTTTGCGAATCAGCATGAAACGGACTATAATTAGACTGACCTGTATAATTTGTATCAAATCCCAGAATGGAGGACACAGCAGCATGAGAAAAAGCAAAAAAGAACATATTCTCCAAGTTGCCTCCGACCTTTTCAATAAACAAGGAATCCGCGCAACCGGTGTAGACCAAGTCGTCGCCGAGTCGCAAGTAGCCAAAATGACACTGTATAACCATTTTCCATCCAAGGAAGAGCTGGTCTTGGCCTATCTGATGCGACAGGATGAGCAATGGCGGGAATGGTTCGAGCGCAGCGTCAACAAGCGGGGGGCAACTCCCATAGAAAAACTGCTCGCCGTATTCGACGTGCTGGGCGAATGGTTTGTGGAACCGAACTTCAACGGGTGCGCGTTTATCAAGACGGCCTCGGAGTATGCGGAACACTCCCACCCTTACTATGAGGCGGCTCAGCAGTATAAGACCTACATGCGGGATTTTCTCGGGACACTGGTAAAAGAGGCCGGAGCCGCAAAGCCCGACGCCTTGACCAACGGACTGTACTTGCTCGTGGAAGGCGCTATTACGATTGCCATGCTGCAGACCGATCTTCATGCGGCGCAGCATGCCCGCGAGACCGCTCAATTGCTAATTGAGCATACGGCGTGATCACATCGTTGCCTAACCTTTATTTGCGAAAAAGACACTCATCTCGGTGTCTTTTTCTGTTCCTTACTTAATAAAAGTTTCTCTGAGGTTCAATAGACTCATTGGATTTTTTTATTCTGCCTTTGCCATGAGGGATGCACATAGGCGATCCGTAAAGAGGATCCTGCACGATTTCACAATTTAATTGAAACACATCTTTGACCAGCGCTTCTGTAATCACATGTTCCGGCTGACCTTGTGCATACACTTGCTGATCCTTAATAGCTACAATGTTATGAGCATATCGGCAAGCCAGATTCAAGTCGTGTAGAACCATGATGATCGTCCGGTGTTCCTCCTCATTCAGATCATACAGCAGGTCTAAGATTTCGATTTGATGCGTCATATCCAAATAGGTTGTAGGCTCATCCAGCAAAATGATGTCGGTTTCTTGTGCAAGGGTCATCGCAATCCAGGCTCTCTGCCGCTGTCCCCCCGACAGCGAATCAACGGAACGATCGGCGAAGGCTGTTAAATTTGTATCCTCCAATGCCTTCTGTACTTTCTGCTCATCCTCTTGAGACCACTGTTTCAGCCAATTCTGATGCGGATACCGCCCTTGCCTAACGAGCTGATGCACGGTTAATCCCTCCGGCGCAATAGGCCCTTGGGGGAGAATAGCCAATCGCTTGGCCACTTCTTTGGTTGGCATGGAGGAGATCTTCTGTCCGTCCAACACGATCGCGCCCCTTAGCGGCTTCAATAAACGAGCCAAGGATCGAAGCAGCGTAGACTTGCCGCAACCGTTGCTGCCAACAAATACAGTGATTTCACCTTTGGGCAGTTTTAAATTCAAGTCGTTTATAATCGGTTTTTCTCTATATGCCAATGTTAAATCCTTCGTTTCCAAAGCAGTCATTTTCGTCTTCACTCCTTCTTAAACATGGCGATTGCGATACAGCAAAAATATAAAAAACGGAGCTCCTATCCCCGACACAAAAACTCCGGCAGGCAAATCGAGCGGGAGAAAAGCTGTTCTGGCAACAACATCGGCCAAAACCACGATGAGTCCTCCAATAAGAGCCGACACAGGCACCAAACTGGCAAATGACCGGCCCACCAGTTTTCTTGCGATATGAGGCGCAATCAATCCGACGAAGCCTATCCCGCCTGCAAATGCTACGGCAGAACCGGCTAAAGCTACACTAACAAAGAGCAATATAAAGCGATCCGTTTGCACCTTTGTCCCTAATCCAAGAGCCACTTCATCTCCCAGTTCCTGTACATTTACTTTTCGGGACAAGATCAATGAAAGCGGAACAAATACCAATACCCAAGGCAGCATTGATTTAACATTGTTCCAATTCGCTCCATAGACACTCCCGGTCATCCAAATATACGCTTCACTCGTAGAGTAGGAAGGGCTTAAAACGATCATCATCGTTACAATTCCACCCGTTGCCGCCTGGACTCCAATTCCAATCAGTACAAGCCGAATGGGGGTAACCCCCTTTTTCCAAGCCAAAAAATAAATCATGAGAGAAGTCAATCCAGCGCCTACTATTGCTGCTACCGGTATCCAATGAATACTTAGCTCTGAAAAGAAGGTAATCACCAAAATGGCAGCTACTGCCGCTCCGCCAGTTATTCCGATAATATCGGGAGATGCCAGCGGATTTCGTACAATCCCTTGTAAAATTAGTCCCGAAACACCCAAGGAAATTCCTACAAGAAATGAAAGAACGATTCTAGGGAGTCTAAGCGTCTCAATAACAAAAGCATGCTCCTCATTTCCCATCCCCAGAAGATGTTGAATGACTTCCAAAGGATTGATCAGGGTGCTCCCAACGGATAAACCTATAACAACTAATAACAGCCATACACAAAACAATCCGATGATAACCAGAACTGATTTATGATCAATTAAAAAAGAAATGGTACCTGAACGATTGCGTATCGTCGTATGTTTCTTCATTACTTAGTGCCCCCCCTCCGTGCCATATAGATGAAAAATGGAGCGCCAAGCATAGCTGTCATCACACCAATCGGCATTTCCTCAGGCATTATGACAAATCTTGCTCCTACATCAGCCAATAATAATAAGCTGGCACCGTAAATGGCACTGTAAGGGATAATCCATCGATAATCGATACCGACAAGAAAACGAACAATATGAGGAACAATTAAACCTATAAATCCGATGAAACCGCCCACCGCAACTGATCCTCCAGCTAACATCACAATAGCCGTTCCCATTAAAAGTTTAACTAATATCACCTGCTGTCCCAATCCTTTAGCTATGTCTTCCCCTGAAGTTAAAATATTAATGGAATTCCCCAGAAACAGAGACAAAACACCTGCCCCTATCATAAACGGCAAAACCGGCTGAAGCATATCCAGGGATCTCCCCGAAACAGAACCCCCCAGCCAGAATAGAATGCCCTCTAAGCTCTGTTCATTAAGAACCAATAAACCTTGAGTGAATGAACTAAATAGAGCAGTTAGTGCGGCTCCCGCCAATACAATCTTAATCGGTGATAACCCATCTCTTCCAAGAGAACCAAGCAAAAAAACCAGGATGCACGCCAGGCTTGCCCCCAGAAATGCCATCCACATTAAATGAATAAGAGAACTGACTGAGAACAAAACTGTAGCCAATACTACAAAAAATAAAGCACCCGCATTGATTCCAAATATACTTGGAGAAGCCAGCGGATTTCTTGTTAGCGCCTGCAGCAGCGCACCGGCAATGGCAAGACTGGCTCCAATGACTGCTGCAATGACTGCCCTGGAAAGACGAGTAGTCGTAATGATGATATGTTCCGTTGAGGTTTCATCAAATTGTGTAAATGCCTCGATTACCTTTTTAATAGGTGTCGGTGTCTGGCCAAATACCATACTGGACATAAAAGATAACATTAAGATACATAGTCCGATCCAAAGGCCAAGTATCTTAAGTGAAGTCCGGGGAAGTAACGGGTCCATAAAAGTCACTCTTTTCAAGATGAATTTAAATATGTAAAAATAGGGGGATATCCCCCTATTCCTTGAAGCTTATTTTTCCAATTTGTAATAATCGTAAATTTGATCCAGCATAGTATTCGCAGCTATATAGCCGCCGCCCATATTCCACGGCACTTCGTCAACGACCGTTACCTGACCCTTTTTAACGGCATCCAAGTTCTTCCACAAAGGATGATTTGTCCATTCGTCATAAGTTTTTTGTATCATCGCTGCATCAGGACTGTGCCCATCGGCATTAAAAACAAAGAATACATCCGCATTCATTGATGGAATGCTTTCCTTGTCCGTTAACTTGAGCACCACATTTCCTTCATCCGCTGCTTTTTGTTGAATTGCAGAACGTACAAAACCTAGTTCACTTAAAATATCGCCTGCAAAACCTGTAACATAGATTCTGGCATGATCGGATCTGAAGTTAAGCACAGAAGCTTCAACAGGCCATTCAGCGCCTAATTTTGCGGATATTTTAGCTTTAAAGTCGGCCGTTCTTTGATTCCATTGTTCAAGCAGTTCATCAGCCTTCTCTTCCTTATTGGCCGCTTGCCCGATCAACTTAACGGTATCCTTAAATTTATAAACCGTTTCATGCGTTACTGTAGGAGCGATTGCTGAAAGCTGTTGGTACACTTTTTCGTTACGAAGCTTGGAAGCGATAATCAAATCAGGTTTTAGCTTGGCAATCTCCTCCAAGTTTGGCTGAGTCTCCAAACCAACAATAGCCGCATCCTTCAACTCATCTCTTAAGTATTCATACATAGGCTGCTGGGTCCAAGATTCCACTGCACCCACAGGTACAATGCCTAAAGCTACTGCTGCATCTGTTGCGCCTTGGTATAAAGTCACGATTCGTTGAGGAGTGCCCTCGATCTTTGTTTCACCCATAGCATGTTTAATGATACGAACATCTGGCTTTGCAGCTTCCGGCTGATTACCGGCATTCTCCGATTGCCCTCCGCAACCGGCGACAAGAACCATTAATAACAAGAAACAACTTAATACAATTAACGACCTCTTCATTTTATCCAGTCTCCCCTATTCCACTGTATTTCTGAGATTATCTAAATGATAATCATTATCAATGTTGATGTAATGATAATCATTATCAATGAATGTGTCAATATGATTTATCATTAGAAATTCCATGCACATCGTTATGCGCATATTCCGTGAGATTCCTGCTTCTCCTAACACACGCTAAGCTTTGTTGTATGGGCAAAGACCAAAAAAGCTGGATTATTTTGGGGGACTAAAGGTTTTGACGTATAACTTAAAAAACCCGCTCCGGGAGCGGGTTTTTATATGGAGCTAAGCTCCCGTTAAGCGTTTTGCAGTTTGCTGTCAGTGTATCATTGTTGAATACCAATCCGTAGTTTGAAACAAACCTAGTCACCGCTTGCTTCCCGCCCACTGCTCTGCTGCCTCCGGAAAGTCGATAAACGGGTTGCGATTGCCCTGCAGCTCGAAAATCGCCAAATTCCGGTGCATTTCATAAAGCGAAACCGGAAACCTATGATGCCATTCCAGCAGTAGCGTTTCATCCACATGGCTGCTGCCGATAACACCCGGATAGCGCAGCAGGAAATAGAGCGTTGCGCGGGCAACAATGCCTTTGCCGTATTCAGGCTCAAACCGGTCGTCCTCCTGCTTGCCGCAGCCCGCAATTACATTCTGCGTCCTCACTTCCGGCGTATAATCCAAAAAATCATAATACGGATGATTCCCGCGCCGACTGTTACATCCCGGCTCGCAGGCAAACAGATGATGCAGGTCGCCCCGCATCGGTTCTTGCTTCCCGAACCATGACTGCGGCACGACATGCTCGCAGTTCAGCAGACCCTCGCCCGCCAGGCCCACATCATCCTCCGCTTCCGCAGCGGAAACATCCTGCTGTGCCCCAGACTGCCCTTTCTGCACAACGCCGTCAGGTTCCGAAGGTGTGTCGTTCGCACCCTTGCCCTGACGGGCCGCCGCTTCGAGCAGCCGGATATCCGCTTCAATTACTTTAAGAGGGGACATGCCCCGACCTGAATACAAGCTTTTCAGCTGTTCATCCTCTTGCAGATCGACCCACGGATATACATAGCGGTAAGGTTTGTAAGGCAGCCGATGGTCATGAGTCCGCTCCAGGAGCTGCTGGAGTTCATTTCTATTCATGGCGCCACTGCTGTAGTAGCTTTTTTTCAGCTCGTTATCCCGTATTTCGTCGTAGTAAGGACGCTCGCCGGCCATCGCGAGGTGTATTTTCCTGGCCGTGTCAAGCTCAAGCGCCAGCTTCTGCATCATTCGCGTCATGGACTTAATACCTTCGCGACGACAGCAGGCGTAAAGACTTTGGCCAGTTCCTCCTGAGCCGTTAAATACAGCAGTCCGTTGCCTTCCAGCCGCGGCGAGTTGCCAAGCGGGATCGTCCGCTTGATCAGCTGCGCATACAGCTCGGTTTCATTCAGGCCACGGCCGAAGCTCTCGTTCGCGATCCGCTTGATCAGTGCCATCGCACCCGATACGTGCGGCGTCGCCATGGAGGTGCCGCTGAGCGTCGCGTAGCTTTTATTCAGGTAGGTTGATAGAATTCCCGCGCCCGGCGCGACAAGGTCCACTTCATTGTTCGAATTCGTAAAATTGGCCGAGTTCCGCTGCAAATCGACGGCCCCCACGCTGATGACTTCGTTGTAGGAGCCGGGATAGCCGAATTCATCGGTAGCGTAATTGCCGTCGCCTTCATTCCCCGCCGCGCAAACTACCAAAATATTCGCCGCCACTGCCCGCTTGATCGCTGCATGCATTTCCGGCACATCTTCCGGTCCGCCGAGCGACATGGAGATGATATCCGCCTTTTGCTCAACTGCGTAATTGATCCCATTGATAATCCACTCATATTGGCCTGAGCCATCCTTGTTCAGCACCTTCAGGATCAGCAGATTTGCCTCCGGCGCCGCACCGACCACACCGGTACCATTGCTGACGGCCGCAATCGTGCCAGCTACATGCGTGCCATGCCCGTTGTAATCCACGAATACATCCGGGTTGCTGTTATCATCATCGGTAAAATTCCGCCCGCCTACGACCCGCCCCTTCAAATCCGGATGCGAAGCCTCGCAGCCCGTATCCAAAATGGCTACCGTAATGCCGTTGCCCTTTGTCTGGTTCCACATCGCCGGCGCCTGAATCATCTCGATACCTTTCGGAATTTCGCTTACCTGCTCAACCTGCGCATCGATCCGATAAGGAAATAGCTTAATTTTCCGTTGTTTCACTTCTTCTCTCCTCCTCAAGAGTAAAAATGAAATACATCAGTCAATTTAACCTTAATATATTAATTCTAGTATTTTTTGGAGCAATTTATTATAACATCCTTTCTTTGGAGCCCTCAACGGACAGGAACACTAGTTCTTAATTTATACACAGTTTAGCAGAATATTCAAACTAACGGATTCACATCGGCAGAAAATCGGCAAAGCCCACTTGTTGATCTCACTTTTTATACAATTTACTTAAAAAAACTAATAATCACTAATACGAGCAACAAAATAGGCACACCAATAACAAAGAAATACCCAAAATATCTTACCGGCTTAGGCATATTTTGCAAATAGACTTTCTTAGGTCCCCCGCCCCCTTCTATCTGCTGCATAGGTCTTAATTGTTCATCTACATAAAATTCATTTTTATCCTCATGACTCATTTCGTTCAACTCCTTTAAAGGACTTTCTGATAAGTGACCTCACACAGTTGAATCTCTATATTCATACGAGTCAATTTGCACCGTTTTGTCTTTTATCCCTGATGCATATTATGAAATCAAAAATTATTCAGTTTCTGATGCTAGCTTATATAGGTGGTTAGGGGTGTTAGAAAGAAACTTCGATACATTGGAAGGATATTCCTCCTAAGGGGGTGGATTTTTAAGGAAGGAAAGGAGAATGATAGTGCTGCCTTTAGAGGGATAGTAACTGTTTTGCACAACTTCGTTTAGCCTTTCTCGTGCACCTTTACGCAAGTAAAAAAGACACCAAGTTTCACGTTCTTCCGGTGCCCTTAACGGTAATTTTATGACTTATATCAAAGCATCTTCACCTTAACTTGTGTTCCTCTTGTTCACCAAGCCGGATCATTAGACCCAGCTAAGACTTCGATCATCATCGCCGCCCCAAGCTTGAACCCGCACGTAAACGAAGCGGCCATGTCCATCCCTTGAACCTGGTGATATAAATCCGCCAAAGCCTCAAGGTCTTTAAAATCATCTTCGGAGAGCTTCTTTTTCCAAGCTTCCATGGATTCGGATATTTGTCTGCTTAAAGAGCGATATTTTGGATCATTGGAAATAACCCTCTCGTCGGGAATGAGACTGCCGTATGAATAAGCCTATCATATTTAAAAGCAATAGGTGGTACGCCTATACGTATAGTTCAAGATAAAAAACAAAAAGTTGACCAGGCACATAAAATTTCCCTACGGGAGTTATCCAGACTCTCCGATGTCCGACATGCCGCACTGAGCGAGCTGGCTAACGGAAAAAGAGAAAGCATTAGCTTCAGCCATATTGAAAGAATTGTACAAGCCTTAAAAATTCGGGATATTCGCGAAATTATTGATTTGGTGGATGATCAGAAGTAAGAAGTATAGTAAAAGAGAGCACCGATTAAGGTACTCTCATATTTTTCCTATGGAGCCAAGGGGAATCGCACTCCTGTCCGAAGATAACGCCATATAAGCTTCTACGAGTGTAGTGACAGTTTTGATGTTATCCGATCAAGCCAAGTAGACGATTAACCTGTTCAAAGGAATCTCGCTTAACCATATCTATTTCTTCATCATCATACACTTCAAGAAAAGATACAATATCCACAGGACCTGCATGCTCAGGAGATTCAAATTTCTCCTTTAGCTTTTGCGGCTCAAAACCGAAATTAGCGGTTGACGAATCGATACGAACGTGAAACGAGGCTAAAAATGGAAAAACATCTGCAAATCCTGTATTGTTGTAAGTCCCACCAAACAACAAAAGGAAATGACAGATGCCACTCCAGTATATCAATGAGATGCTCGGATTACCAGAGCTACAACTTCATAAAATCGTCTATATGGACGCTCATCAAGTTCATCTGGAGGCATCGCCTGCGACCGACAAACAGCCCTGTCCCGTATGTCACTCGGAACAATATGTCAAGCGTGATGGCCGCAACAAACTGCGGAAGATTCGGCATTTGGCGGTCTTTGGCAGAAAGAGCTACTTGCATGTGCCCTCCCTTCGGTTAGCCTGCTCACGGTGCAGTGTCGGCTTCGTTTGGTCTTATGAATTTGTGGGTCCTAAGCAGCGTTACAGTCGCCTGTTCCGCTTGCAAACGGTAGAGCAGGCCCTGGGCTCTACTGCGGCGCATAGCGCAAGGATGCAAGAAGCGCCTGCCAGTACGGTACAGCGAATGCATCAGGAAGCCCTTCCTGCCGAGAGCGAACGCCTCACGGAGCAGGCTTGGCGCAAAGCCAAAACCACTGAGGGTCTGGTACTGGGTATCGACGACTTTGCAATTAAAAAGGGACACTCTTACAATACCGGCATTCACAATCTTAGGGGCGAAACCATGCTGGACTTGCTGCCTGGTCGCAAACTTGAAGCCTTGCGGACCTATGCCCGCCAGCATCCTGACTTTCTGGCACTGAACCCCAAAGCGGTGGTTATGGATCTAGCTCAGGCGTATCACACATGGATTAGCGAATGCTTTCCGCGTGCCATCCGCATTGCCGATCGTTTCCATGTTCACGGTTATATCATTGAAAGTGTCCAGGCGGTACGCAAGTCGGTTCAGTCCACCCTTGCGCCTCGGGCTAAAGCCATCCTGAAAAGTCATCATCGACTGCTCAATCCGCCAGCTGATCTTCTGCCTGAACAGAGCAAAGCCCAGTTAGACCTACTACTTAGCTTCTCTCCGCTACTACGCAAGGTTTGGGAATGGAAAGAAGCGTTCTCTCGCTGGTATGATTATTCACCAAATGTCCATGTCGCCAGCCTCGGCTTTAACCGTTGGTGTCAGCAAGGCGAGTGTATTGACCATGATGCGGTGCGAAGCACCTTGAAAACGGTGCGTAATTGGGAAGACGAAATCGTGAACTACCATCGATGCCGCTGGACCAATGCAACGGTCGAAGGCCGGCATAATCGGATCAAGGCTTATCAACGCCGACACTATTTTACACGCAATCGCAAGTGTTACAAAGATGGCATTTTAATCGAATGTAATCGTCACCGTTCGTCTGGTTGAAAAGTTCAACCGCTAATTTTTAGATTGAGCCGCTTTTGCAGCATATCTTTAACAAGTCTGTGATTAAGATAAGGATGAAAAAGCACTGCTAGGGAGTCCACTCCTCCTTCAAAGTTTTTAATACAAAAATAAATATCATAAGCATCTTTCGCCTTTCCTCGTCCTAAAGCCGCTGACTTCATGATAAGATAAGGTACAATTGAAATTACACTTCATAATTATTTGAAATTCCACCTCAAAACAACATTTCACCATTACGGTGAAACGGATAATTAGAATGCCTGATTGCCTTTTCCAAACGCTTTCAAACGCTAATTATTTCGTTCCCAATAATGCTAGGCCTCTGCGATAAACGCCGAAGGAATATGTAACCCAAAATTCACCTTCCAGCTATACCGCATAGTCCCTACGTATCTACCACTCAACCCGCAGTTGCAGAATATCAGCTACACTCATCTTTGGATAAATGGTATTGCCGTTTTCGAGCTACTATAATAAAAGCAACGACGTCGTAATCCAATCGTAGGAGATGTGATTAATGATAAGTGCTGACGCAGTCGGGAAACGGATTTCTATACTTCGCAAAGAAAAACAATTGTCGCAAGAACAATTGGCTGAACAATTAAATATCAGCGCCCAAGCCGTTTCCAAGTGGGAAACGGGAAAATCTTTGCCCGAAACCTCTACACTTCCTTTACTATCACATATATTGCGTCAATCGATCGACCGTATTTTGATGCCACAACAATTGGTTATTCTCCAAGCCATCTACACTGATGGTTGTGAAAGCTACGATGTCACTCATTTTGTAAACCAGTTCGTTATCGACAATCATTTGACATTTTTCCTGAATGATCAGGCCCTTCCCCATCGCATTCAAAGCAATCGGATAAAGCTGCTGCTTATCAAATACCAGATCCCTTCGGGCACCTATGCAACTTATGTTTTACAGGATAACCTGCTAGTTATCAATCTCGATAGCGAGGGCTGCAGCTTACCCTCTGGAGAACTGGAATTTGTATTTTCTGCATACGGCAATGAGCGAAAGCATCAAAATGTCATGAATAAAATGAAACATTATCAATATTTTAAGTGGGAGCGTTTCACCGTAACTCATGAGCTGTTCCCAAGCCTTATCGACAATCAGGGTGAAGATTATCTTTTGCTTGTTTATGTAAACGCCACCGGCATACACGCCATAAGCTGCCCGGAAGGAGATACGATCCATTACACCCCGGACCGGACGCAACTTTTTAGAAGTGACTCCGTGAATGATTGCTATATTGTTCAGGATGTCGGCCATCTGGGTTTTGGTCAAGGCATGGATTGTTCATGGGCAGGCGCTCTTTATCTTTCACTAAAAACCACGGGACAGGAAACCGCTTATGAAACCGTAATGGGCGTGTCCGGGGCGTGCTGGAGAGTCGCTTTTACCCCCGTTTGGGATTATAGCTCCGCGGATGCTCTGGTAGCTTACGACTATGCCGCTCCGGCATTTAAAGCCTATGGCCTTCAGGTCAGCTGGACAGACCGGATCGCACCCAAAGAACGCGAATTGGAAATGCAGCACATCAAGGAAAGCATCAAAAAACACCACTTGCCGATTGCCATTAATCTGCGGGTTGCTCCCGAGTGGGGAATCATCACAGGCTATCTAAACGGTGGAGAAACCTTGCTGTGCCGCAGTTATTTTGACGATGAGACCTTTGAAGATCATAAAGATGACCCGGAATTTCAAGAGTACATGAACATAAGCAAAGGATACCTGAATGTGGATCAATGGCCTTTCATCCTCATTCGTTTTAACGGCGAAGTCGCCAAACCATCCGCTCTGGACAATCTCTACGCTTCGCTTCAGGTCAAATTAGACTCGATGCATGCCGAGGAAAGTAGAGGATATAAGCTGGGTTATCAAGCCCTGCAAGCATGGCGGGAAGGATTGCTGGATGAACAATGGTATCAAATAGCGAACCAGCAGGATTTTGCCCGAAGACTCAGCGTCAACCACTTTTGCCTAATGGCTCTCACAGATTCCAGAAGAAGTGCGGCTATCTATTTAAAATATATGCTTTCATTCCCGGCGTCCTCCCTAACCGAATACCTAGGCGAAATGGCCGACGTCTACGAGCAAATGCATTCCCGGCTTCAACCTTTCTTCGCGAGTTTGACAGATGCGAAATCCTTGGACACCTACGACTCCCCCAAAAAAGCCTGGACGAAGGAGCAACGGCAGCAGCAAGCGGATTTACTGCATTCCATCGAGATCCTGGAACAGCGAGGGGATGAGTTGGCCAAGCGAATCTTGGCGGCTGCGGGAGAGGATTAAGACACTTAAGGAGGATGGGCTCCCTTTACAGAACAAAACAGATGGTAGAATGAAAAAGACACCCTTCCGCCCTTCCGGGTGTCTTTTTCTGTTTCTCCATATGGAGCCGAGGCTTGAACGTGCAGAGCCACAATTCGGGGCGAGCCGCTGCTGGTGGTGTACGCAAACGCTGTTTAGTAAACGCGTTTCAAATCCCCTTGCTTTGGCGTAATGGGCCCTGACCTGGACCATCTTATTACAGGGCTGGCCCCATTAGAATCAGTGTAAGTACAATTCCAAAGCTCCCCTAGCCCACGTAGGAATCTCTTGTCTGCAAAAGCTGATCTGTGAACGTTTTATCTCCGCCACAACCTCAGGTTCACTGGTGTTATCGATAATGGTAACTTCATCTGAAATCTCCAAAGCAGGCTTCAGGTTACTTAAAGATTGACCATATCTCCACCGGATATCTTTTTCGGCAATCCAGTGCCCTCCCTGTTCCACTCTTGAAGCTACCCGATCAATATGCATTTGTACATCCTGCAAACCAATATAATATATGACAACTTTATAGCCCTGTTCCTTAGCCGTCTTCATATGCCGCAAAGCGAAACTTCCTGAAAGGGTTGTTTCTATAGCGAAGTTGTCCTTACGCCTGATTAATTCCCGTATTTTCTTTACAGCCTCTCGTCCGGCAGACAAATCGGCGGATCTGGGATCGTCCGGGTTTATCTTTTTGGCAATCTGGTCAGGATCAATAATTGTTCTGACATAATCCCTCATTTGAAGGCTGATTGTGCTTTTCCCAGCTCCATTGGTGCCAGCGAAAACAGTCATTACAGACTCACGTTCAGTCATGACTTACAAACTCAGTGCGATTTCCGGCTATATCGTAAGTAATCTCAAATTTTTGCCCAGTGGCATCTTCACGTATTCGCTTGCCGTCTTTTATATAATAGATGGAGGCTCCAGCCTTTTTGGCCTCTGCGACTGCATGCTGATTGGCCTTTTTCAATAACCGTTGCAATTCTTCTCTTTGGGGCAGCATGATTATAGCACCTCACTCAGATTTCCGTTTTTATTTATAATATTATAACACATTCCTTACGGTTAATTAATTCGTCTGCATAGGCTACTCAAGGTCTTCTTCTTCATCCATGTGTCCCAAATAGTCATTATACAAATCCACCATATCAAATCCAAAACCCCAATCAATATCCTGACTGCTCAGCATTAATCGGTTGCATCGATCTATAAACTTGTCTTCTAATTGATTGTCTACAATATACTTTAAGGCTTGTTCATATATACTTGCTATAGTATGATAAAATTTTTGATCAATGTCTCCAAATGAAAGTGTGAAGTCCACTCCACATTCAACTTTCATTCTCAATAATTTTCTTGTACTTGGCTAAGACCTCCCCATTATCAGGAAATAACATTGCAAAAAAATGCTCCTGAATGATTGGGTGTTTCTTAGTCAAATTTAATATTTCAGCCTCTAGTTCCTCTCTCGTAAGATTCTTAGGGTTGAATTTTTTAATTTCAGCATTATTATCTCCTTGTTCGAGTAATAACTTCCAAGACTATAACTCTGTAGTTTACAAGGTATAATATAAGTAAAACACGAGGACCAATCAATGGACAATATCGAGGACAAATATAACGCGGCTCTGGAGCATATCGAAGAACTTAAGCAAGAAATTATCCGATTGAGACATCTGCTGAAGCTTCCCATAAACGATAATATAATTACGTATGATGAAATAGCGTCTCCTTCCAACCCTTTAGCAAGAATCAACAAAGAATCAGCCATCGGAGAATCTAATATTCATCAGTACTCTACCGTAGGGGACAAGCTTGCCCTGTATAAAAGTTATTTTCGCGGCAGAGAGGATGTATACCCGATTCGTTGGAGCAACAAACAAGGCAAATCCGGATACTCACCCGCCTGCGCCAATGAGTGGACATCCGTCTGCGAAAAACCCAAAGTGAAATGTTCCGCATGCAAACATCAGAGCTTCATGCCTCTTACAAATGAAGTCCTCTCAGCCCATTTAGATGCACGGCAAGACAGAACCATTGGCATATACCCAATGCTTCCGGACGAAACCTGCTGGTTTCTGGCTATGGATTTTGACAAACATGATTGGAAGCAAGACGTGACTGCCGTAATGCAGATATGCAAAAATCATGGGATACCGACCGCACTAGAAAGGTCACGTTCCGGCAATGGCGGTCACATCTGGATTTTCTTCAGTCACAATATTGAAGCTGCTACGGCCAGAAGATTTGGAATGACTTTGCTGAGCTTAACCATGAAAAAAAGATATCAAATCGGCCTCAAATCCTATGATCGTCTGTTTCCCAATCAAGACACGCTTCCAAAAGGCGGGTTCGGCAATCTAATTGCCCTTCCCCTCCAAGGTGGACCTCGTAAACATGGAAACAGCGCCTTTATTGATGAGCACTTCGAGCCTTACGCAGACCAATGGAGTATATTATCCGGGCTTGGCAAGATGACCGAAGACGAGGTAAAGCAATTTATATACAAGCACGGGGAACGCGGGCTTTTTAATAATGACGGTCTTATAGCAGCATCTAGCGATGAGGAGGGTGGATTAGCTTGGGTACAGGAGAACTGCGTTCAGGAGGAACAGATTTTGATGGAGTCTTTGCCTGCTGAAATACAGATTCTACATTCAGACCGCCTTTATATTCCTAAGCCTGGACTCCCTTCAAGTGCAATCTATGCTCTGATTAAATTGGCTTCGTTCTCCAATCCCGATTTTTATAGAACACAAGCTATGCGGCTCTCTACATATGGTAAACCCCGGGTTATCTCATGCGCAGAAGATCTGGAGAGTTACGTGGCTCTTCCAAGGGGATGCTTGCAGGCGTTGCTATCCTTTTTCGAGCGTAATCATGTCAAAGTATCCCTTGATGATCAACGTTCGTCTGGAACTTCGATAGAGGCAGAGTTCACCGGTACGCTGACCACTCTTCAGGATACAGCAGCCAGAGCGGTTCTAAACCGAGATATAGGCGTTCTCTCAGCGGCAACCGCATTCGGTAAAACCGTTGTAGCAGCCTGCATCATCGCTTCAAGAAAGACGAACACCCTTATTCTGGTGCATCGCCGGGAGCTTATGGAACAATGGCAGGAACGTTTGCAAACCTTTCTCGAAGTCCCTAAACATGCTATCGGTGTAATCGGCGGCGGCAAAAACAAAAGAACCGGTATCATCGATATTGCTGTCATTCAGAGTCTTAACTACAAAGGGACTGTTAAGCCCTTCGTAAGTGAGTACGGCCAAGTCATTGTCGATGAATGCCACCACGTGTCAGCCTATAGCTTCGAACAGGTTCTGAGAGAAGTAAAAGCAAAGTATGTATTTGGCTTAACTGCCACTCCGAAACGTCAGGACGGGCAAGAAGCAATCGTACGATTCCAGCTGGGACCGGTCCTAATGAAGATAGACACCAAAACCTTGAGCAGTTCCAGAGGATTCTCATTAAGGATAGTCCCCCGTTATACTTCATTTCAAATCAAGCCGGTGGAAGCAGCTTTGGGTATTCAAAACATCTATCAGCAGCTCGTAGATAACGAGGAGCGTAACACACTTATTTTTGACGATTTGCTTACCTGCCTGGATGAAGGCCGCTCTCCTCTGCTACTGGTTGAACGGACCGCTCATGCCGAATATTTTGCAGAAAGACTACAGTCTTTCGCCAAAAACGTGATTATGCTCAGCGGCAGAATGGGAAAAAAGCAAAGAGAGGCGATTCGCGCACAAATTGCATCTATCCCTGACCATCAAGAACGGGTAGTTATAGCAACCGGAAAACTGATTGGCGAAGGCTTTGATGATGCCAGATTGGATACTTTGTTTCTTGTCCATCCCATATCTTGGTCAGGCACCTTGCAGCAATACGCAGGTAGATTGCACCGAAGTCATGTGAATAAGGAAGAAGTGAAAATATATGATTATATTGACCTTCAGGTCCCTATGTTGATGACGATGTTCAAGAAAAGAGTGAAGGGTTATCGGAAGATGGGTTATAAGGGCGCGGAATTGTAACAAAGTTTATGTAAATTGCTATGGGCGTGTTGAACCCCTGTCCCTAAAAACAGTGGGTGCGTTTTCTCCATATACCATGTTTTATTTTTAGTTATGCCTTTATCCTGTGTATGGATTTTATGGACGAGCAGTCAGATGAAGCCCTTCAAGAATTTTGGTTTGATTTATGGGGGAGTAACTCTTATAAACTAAAATATACACTCAAAAATGAGGGGAGAACAGATAGCAGCATTTACTATGCGGAATATGGTACTTATAATTTTAAGCATTATGACTGGGAGGGATGCATGTATAGAATGTTCGAAGAACTTAGCCCATCCCATTTTAATCAATTCCATGTTGAGCCTAAAATAAAAGCTTATTTAGATCAACTGGGTTATGAAGATGATGACCGTAAAGTCCTGAACCATCTATCCTTTTGGGCAAACTCACCCCAAGGCTATTTCGCATTCAGCCTATTTTTCTGGAGTAACGCTTCGTTACCGATTTCTCTTGACTCAAATCAACAAAAAAGACACCCCTCAAGGTCAATGTCATTAAGTTAAGGCGCAGGGCCAAAAATCAAGAAAAAGAGCAGGTTATCGAAAAGATAGCCCCGCTCTTTTTTTGCACGAAAAAAGAAAAAAAGGATTGACATTCAGATGGAAATGTGTGGCGAAGCCCCTTGAACAAATGAGGAGGCTACGCCAATGAATGAGTACGCAAATTCGCTAAAAAACAAGCTGACATCCCTCATTCGAGAAATGTCAGCCACACCCGCACCTTATGTCAAAAACCCGGAAAAGGATTTTACTCGAAAGAAAAAGCTGCCTTTTGAAACGGTCATGCAGCTCCTGATTTCCATGGGAGGAAACAGCCTATATAAGGAACTCTTGGAATCGCAGGGCTATGACGTAAACACCGCTACTACTTCTGCTTTTGTCCAGCAGAGGAATAAAATTCTACCGTCTGCTGTAGAATTCTTGTTTCACGCATTTACGTAATCCTATACGGATATCAAGGACTACCGAGGGTATCGACTACTTGCCGTTGACGGTTCGGATTTGCATATCGCAACGGACTCTGCGGACACGGACACCTATTTTCAAAGTCAACCGAGCACGAAAGGCTATAACCTTCTGCATTTGAACGCAGCCTATGACTTGTACAACAGACTTTACGTGGATGCCCTTGTTCAGCCGCGAAGGTGGTGCAACGAGGGAAGGGCGCTGGCGACTATGGTTGATCGTTCGCCCATCCAAGGCAAAACCATTGTTATAGCCGATCGAGGTTACGAAAGTTACAACAATTTCGCGCATCTGGAACGCAAAGGGTGGAGCTATGTCATACGGGTTAAGGATTTAGATTCGAATGGTATTCTTTCGGGCCTGCGTCTGCCCTCTGGCGGAGCGTTTGATCGGGACGCTCATCTGACACTCACCAAAAAACAAACCAAAGAGGTCAAGGCTCATCCCGAGATGTACAAGTTCGTCCCTTCCACGTCTACCTTTGATTTTTTAGATTTGCAGGAGAACTTGTTTTACCCGATTTCCTTTCGGATTGTTCGTTTCGTCCTGCCCAGTGGCGCTTATGAAACCGTCATTACGAATCTTTCTGCTGCTGATTTCCCACCGGGTGAAATCAAGTCCATTTACAACATGCGATGGGGCATTGAAACCTCTTTCCGGGCATTAAAATACACCGTCGGTCTGACGAATTTTCACGCAAAGAGACAAGAGTCCATCACCCAAGAGATTTTCGCAAGAATGATCCTGTACAATTTCGCTGAAATGATGACCTCGCACGTCGTCATTTCCCAAATGGATAAACGGCACCCCTACCAAGTCAACTTTACGGTTGCCGTTCATGTGTGTAGACATTTCCTGCGCTCACGGGACGATGAACCCCCGCCCGATGTCGAAGCCCTGATTCGCAAAAACATTTTGCCGATTCGATCCCTTCGCCCAGGACAGAAGAATACGCGCAAAATCCGCTGGAAATCAGTCGTTAGCTTCGTCTACAGAGTAGCATAATTCGTTTCACATGAACACTTTTTTAAGCGGATATTCCCTCCGCTTTGTTTGCTGTGCACTTTTTTTGGCTTGCACCAAAAAACAAACGGCACAGGGCTTTTCCCCATGCCGTTTTGGATTCCATTTTTATTCCCAGTCTTATCTTTGAGCTTATCTTAATGACATTGCCCTCAAGGTGTCTTTTCATCTCCATATGGAGCTGAGGCGTGGACGTGCAGAGCCACAATTTGTCGCGGGCCGCTGTTAGAACTGTGCGCAGTGGCCGGTTAACAGCCACCGGTTTTTAGCTCTTTTTCCCCAATGTTCAATAATGTTTATCCTGGGCCTTATAATTTCCAGGTATTATTCCCGCTCCCCACTCTCATTCAACCCAATGTGCTACTTTAATACATTGGCAGAATCATCACAGCAGTGTAAGACCACCACCAGATCTTTGAAGCTCTTTTATGAAGCGATAACCTTCCAGAAATCCCATTATAAAACTTTCCTCATCTTCAAGTCCTCTCTCCGAATTAACCGCTTCCTCCATTTGTCCATACAATTTGCGTTGCTCATCGTTTAAGCTATTGTGCAGGTTTTCAATCGCGTAATGAGAGAGATCGTTAGCTTTCCTGATCCGGGGATTATCAGATAACATTCCACCGATTTCAAGGTGTCTCTTAGCTGCAACTTCAGTAAGCACTTCTTTCATCCCATCCAAATAAGCATTTTCTAGTGCTTCAAGCTCTGACAACGTCTCTCTTTTCTTGGGAAAATACTTCCCCAATGTATCCATTTTAACCATTGAAATACGAAAAACTCCCATTATTCTCCCCCTTTCGATTCTATTACAGTGTGTCCTTAATAGCTGAATTTATTGCACGATAATAATAGGAAATGATGAGCTTAAATTACAATGATTAACTGATAACATATGTTCTTTCTTCCCGGAAATATATTAAAGAATACTAATCGAAGGGAGGTTCATTATGGCGACCTATATAGATGAATACAAATACAAAAGAAGTTCACAAGACCGCTAAAGTAGAGTCTCGCTGAGGATTGATGAAATTAAACCTTATCAAGAATTGATACAGAAGATGGTGCATCCAGAAAAGAACACAGGCTAATCAATATCCCTTTAATAAAATGAACCCATGTTCTAAAAACGGTCTCGTTTTTAAGAACATGAGTTCATTTAGCAACTTACGCTCAGTCATGATTTACACGCTTAATATGATTTCGGCTACATCGTAAGTGATCTCATTTTGCTGCCACTAGCAACTCTTTAGAATCTATCACTAACCCAGCAGACTGGATAAAGTCAAAGCCAAGAATGCCATCAATCTCCATGCCGTAGTCCATTTCCCCAATTTCAACTTCAAAACCTTCTAGAGAAGCCTCTCCTGTACTCACAAAATCAAACTGCTTGGAATAGACGACCTCTACTCCACCTACACCTCTGATCTTGTTGAGGAAGTCACCTGGTTCAATTTTCACACCAATGGATCGACCACATCAGCGTTAAAAATTGTTCCTGCCGAACCTGTGTCCAGCAAAACATTTTTCAAATGAAGCTCTTCACCGCGGTAACAAATGATCACTTCGATAAAAGGCAGCCCGTACCTCACGTCAATCCTCATCTTAGCCCCCGTACCCCCGCCCATTTTTCCCGAAGCTTCAGTTCTTCGCGGGATGTATGAAAAAAGCCGTATTCGCGATATGGCTGTTCTCGATGCAATTCATAGTAGCGTTTCATGGCATCCGTTGAATCGTCGAATCGATCAATAAGTGCGACTTCATCAATGAGCCAGTATCCATTTTCCGAACGAGACTTTAATGCCTCACAGACCACCCACTCATCTGGGAACTGCTCGCGAACCTCTTCCCATCGCATCCTCATCACCTCGGATAATCTCACTTACACCTACTTCCAGTATAGCACAAAAGCCCAACCTCAGAATGAACAAGCTAGGCCTAAACGCACCGGATCTTGAAAGGGTCAGCCTGCTTGTCTTCTTCCTCTAGCCCCAGGTGGAGACTAGACAGCGTATCCCACAAAGCCCCGCCCTATTCCGCTACACCCCTCCATTTAATATGGGGTCTTGCTGTCGTCCAAACTATTTAATAACAACAATAATGTAATTAAAATCAATAATTATTTATTGTAAAACGATAAATAATGTGTTAAAGTCCTATTTGACAATAAACTAGTGAGGTGCTTTTTATGAAACGGGAAACACTCTTTTTAAAGCTAGCTGTGTTTCTTATTGGACTGCCTATTCTTGCTTTGTGCGTATGGGGACTGCCTGCCATAGCGAAGGAAGCGGTAGAAACTTATCCGGCTTATTGGGTATATCCCCTTTTAACCGTTATGTATGTATCGGCGATACCGTTTTTCATTGCATTGGTTCAGGCTTTAAGACTTTTAAGCTATATTGACAAGAACAAAGCTTTCTCGGAACGATCCGTAAGAGCTTTAAAGATTATCAAAACCTGTGCAATCACAATCAGCATCTTGTATGCGGCAGGCATGCCACTCTTATATCTCATAGCGGAGGAAGACGACGCTCCAGGTCTCATCGTACTCGGAATGGTTATTGTTTTTGCCTCCATTGTGGTTGCGGTCTTTGCTGCCGTTCTTCAAAAGCTTTTAACAAATGCCATAGATATAAAATCAGAAAATGATTTAACGGTCTGAGGTGAAAACAATGGCGATTATCATCAATATTGACGTGATGCTGGCTAAAAGGAAAATGAGCGTTACTGAACTTTCGGAGAGGGTTGGAATTACGATGGCTAACCTTTCGATATTGAAAAATGGAAAGGCGAAGGCGATTCGATTATCCACTTTAGAGGCGATTTGTGAGGCTTTGGCATGTCAACCCGGAGATCTTTTAGAATACAGAAGTGATGAAGACACCGAATAAGCTGAACTTACATGTATTCAGAAAAACCTTTGGAGGCACCAAAATGAGAGCATTAAAACAACTCGTTCGTTTTGGTTGGGAGCAGGCCCTATCTTGTTTGTTTCCTGTTGTTATTTTTTCCTCTTTGGCTTTGACCCAAATCCTACCGCTCCCCTTCCTGCCACGGTATGACTGGTTGCTCATTATCTGCCTTCTGATGCAGTGGTGGATGGTGCGCTCCGGGCTTGAAACACGGGATGAACTAAAGGTGATCACATTGTTCCACCTGATTGGACTCGCGCTTGAACTTTTCAAGGTACATATGGGCTCCTGGTCTTATCCGGAAGAAGGATACTTCAAAGTTTTTGGAGTGCCTTTGTACAGCGGATTCATGTACGCAAGCGTAGCGAGTTATCTTTGCCAGGCGTGGAGGAGGTTTAAAGTTGAACTGGTGAAGTGGCCACGGTTTTGGGTTGTTGTACCTCTTGCAGCAGCGATTTATTTGAACTTTTTTACCCACCATTATTGGATGGACGTCCGCTTTTGGTTATCTGGACTTGTGATTATCGTCTTTTGGCAATCATGGGTCACATATGAGGTTGGTGGAACCCGTTACCGTATGCCGCTTGCACTTTCTTTTGTGCTTATCGGATTTTTTATATGGATCGCCGAAAATATCGCAACGTTCTTTGGAGCTTGGCAATATCCAAACCAAACCGATGCATGGAGTCTCGTTCATCTAGGAAAGGTGAGTTCATGGCTTTTATTAGTGATTGTTAGTTTTCTTGCAGTGGCGGAGTTAAAGCAGGTTAAGGGGAGGAATCCATGATTGGTAAGCCTGCAACCATTCGGCTGTAATTTAAGGCCCTACATGTAAAAACCCCGCTCTGGGAGCGGGGTTTCGTATGGGGCGAGGTGGGGCTAACGTATGCGCGAAGGTAATGCCATATAAGCTGCTATGAGTGTAGTGACAGATTTGATGTCACCCGATCAAGCTCCCCGTCACCGGATCTCGAAAGGGTCAGCCTGGTTGTCTTCTTCTTGATCTTAATTAAGAATGATTTTATTTAAAATGACTTATTGAATACATTCCACACATTTAAACAACAATTCATTATCTTCATAGCTAAAATTCGCTTCATCGAATGAGATGGTTCTTCCGCATTTATCACAATCTAATGTGAGTTGGATTTGGTCTAAATTAGACGATATTTTCTCCTGTTCATCAATGTTTAGCTTCATGTCGTCAAGACTTTCAATAGCATTCTCTATATCACTTAAAATTTCATCAGCAAGCATTCTTAATTGCTCATATTCCTTCCTTGTTAATATTTTATTATGAGCTACAATATTTCTGTACTTAATTAAGTTGTTCCACTTTGTGTGTAGATTAGCATTATTAACAGTATCTTTAAAGTATTTGTTCCAATTAGAATTGGGTAGTTTTGCTTTTAGTTTATTTAAATCTGCTATATTATTACAACCTCTTATTTCACGAATAAGTTCTTCCTTATCTTTAAATTCATCAAATTCTTTAAATAAAAAATCCCCAAGTTCACGAAACTCTACATTAAAAAGAGAGGTGTTAAAACCAACGTAGGGGGTTTTTTGATTATTATTATCAATGCTCCCCTTAATTTCATTTGATAGCGTTTTCTGAAAGGCATGTTGTCCTATCTTTCTACATAAAAACTCCATTATGAAAGATCTCATACGATTTTCTACTTGATTGATATAATTATATGCTTGGGTACAGTAATATTGGGATATACCATCCCAAAGAAGATATTTGTTTTTAACTTCTTTTCTATTATGAACAAGGTCAATCATATGATTTGTGTAATCTTCAACCTCTTCCACATTGCTTCCATAGAGGATAATTTTATAAACTAGATCATGTTCTTCATTAGTTATATATCTGTTAATTTGTATATCGAGGCGAATGGATTTTCCATTTTTCAGCACCTCTCCCTTGAATTTATCTATATTTTGTTCATGAATTTGAATGATAAACTCATCATCAACATTTAAAAGATTGACTAAGGTATCGAATCTTGAAAGCCTGGTGCCGTTTTCTAGAACAAAGAGTAATTCGGTACTAAATATCGTTTGGCTTCTAGCAAACGTTTCTTTTAAGGAATCTTCATTGCTTAAACATTCAATTTTAATGTTCTCACTAAAAACCTCCTTAAGAACATCTTCGATAACTCTAACATTATTGGGCTTTTTTGTGGTCTCCATATGTATTGTGCTTTTAAACAAAAGATATAATATGTGGTTTTCAAACTTAAAAGGGCTACCATCCATAAGCCAAGCATGAACAGTAATCTTCTTTGCTTTTACAACGCCAAGAACTTGAGGCCACTTCATAACTATTTCATTGATATCAAGCATCGTTCAAAATCCTCCATAAAAAACATATTTCTTTGAATTTTATAACCTCAATCTCTGGTAGCCCTTAATTTAGTAATATCGAATTTACCATCTGCTTTAGATACAAACAGATCTGCTTGGTTTAATGTACTTAATGTAAAAATAAACAGACTTACCATGGTGCTAGCCCCTTTTTCCTGCATAATAAATCTTATAATATTAAATAAAACATACGGCGGCATACTTGTCTACTAATATATTCCACATTGGTCTTGCTCTGAAAAGGTTCCCGATAGTTGTAAAGAATTTAGTGTATCACCGTTAAGTCACCCTACAAAAAATTGCTACTCTCTGTCAATACGAAAAAAGACACCTTTTCAGGTGTCTTCTACTTTACTCCATATGGAGCCGAGGGGAGTCGAACCCCTGTCCGAGGATAACGGCACATAAGCTTCTACGAGTGTAGTGACAGGTTTGATGTCACCCTAGAGACTCCCTGTCACCGGCTATACGTTGGGTCAGCCTGATTGTCTTCTTCAGCTCACCGCAGGCGGAGATGAGACAGCGTATCCCACTACTTGTTAGCCCTAACCCACCTCATCTGGCCAGGCACCAGCCTTTCGTTCATAAGGTAGTTCTAGCGTATCCCAAACATAAAGTACTTTGTTGACCAATCCCTCTGAATCAGTATGGAAGGAAAACATGCTGTCGCAAACCTCACATGTAAAAACACAAAGGTTAGCGTCTTCAGAGACTAGTTTAATCGGGAATTTCTTTCTTTTTGATTCCTGAATGAAAAGTCGATCTACATTCAAACTTCCATTTTCAAAGCTAATGGTAAAAAACCACCCTGTTGGAGGAAAGTAATATTCTCCGGTAAAGTGTTTATATTTTGTATAATCCCTGACTTCTTGTATATCCGGTTTTATTATGACTTGTGGTTCTTGTAAGAACAAAATGCTCTTTATCCCTTGTACGATTCTACCCGTCGGTACTGCATCGTTATTGCTTAGCACAATAACGGTAAATTCACCGTTCATGTATCTTTGAGTACAACAGGTATAACCATAAATATTTCCATCCACAGACACCTCCTCTGCAGGATCGCCCTTTACGGAACAGCCATAACCTACCGAAGCCCCTATATACCACAAAAAACCGTACGGAGTAATCATCTTTTGATAAGATTCTTTGCTTATAATGGTACCATCAGTCAATGCTATAACCCATCTCAATAAGTCATCTGCATTGGAGTATAGAAAACCACTTCCATAAGCACCGGTCATCTCATAATATTCCGCTTGGACAACACCCTCCCCTGAATAAGAGTATCCATAAGCTTTATTAGAAATAACATCCTCGTTTCGGCATACTCCCGTGTATTCGAGTTGAGCCAGTTTAAATATATATTTCTTGTAGTATGCTTCGATTTCCATTCCCGAAACGATTTCAACAATTCTGGCAAGCAACAAAAAGTTTGAGTTGCTCTTCTGTACACTTTGGCCAGGTGTGAAATGCAGCGGTTTGCTATTTAGCCATTCGATAATCCTATCGACCGACAACCTATCTCTCGTATTATATTCCGACAGCTCCGTATAATCTGGTATGCCCGATGCAGATGACATCAGATGATGAATTGTAATATCACCGGCATGTTGATACTCTTTAATAAATGTCCCAACCCGATCATCCAGCCCCAAGTTTCCTTGTTCAACCTGCTGCAGTATTGCCGCGGCTGTAAACTGCTTTGTAATGCTACCTATGTTGTAAATTGTGGAGGCTGTGTTTGGTATTTGATACTCATGGTTCGCATAACCGTACCCTTTTCTCAAAATATGACGATCTCCTTGGGTTATAAGTACGGTTCCGCTAAATCGATTCGAATCCAACCATGCATCCATGTATTTCTCCAGCTTCCGTTGGATATTCTCCATCATATCCTCTCCTTTTTTATCTCCTCATGATACCATCCATGACACCATTCCGATTGTATAAAACAGACAAAATTAGTTTCTGAATTTGATATAGTCAGAAGGAAGAATGCCACAGAAGTCCTGAAATTCCCGGATACAATGGGCTTGATCATAATAACCACTTTGGATTGCAGCATCCGTCAAAGTCGTTTTCTCTCTACCATGCAGGATCGTAAGTAATTGTTGGAGCCTCATGATTCTTAAGAAAGTTTTTGTCCCTACGCCCGCTCGTTCATAGAATATTCTCGTAAGCTGCTTTTCACTAATTACCTCTTTTCTTGCAATCTCTTTCACAGAAAGATTCCCATTTGCTTGATAGATGTGCATTAGGGCGTTTTGAAACGTGTCTTCCCAGCCCAAGTCATTGGATAATTTAGAGAGAAGGTACTTATTAATACTGTAGACGGTATTGTTAAAGGAAGGTGATAAATAGAGCTGTTCCTTCAGCTCGCTTGAAAACCCCTTAATTACATCTTCAAAGTTAATGATTTGATTGGTAAATAAATAGGAAGGCTCCTTTATAAAAGGCTGCAATCCCCCCGGATAGAAACGAATGCCAAAAGTATCGATTCGATCATATTCCATATCAACGAAAATCGCCCGATCCGTTGTACCTACGACGAGGTTTTGGATATCAGGCAATGTTCTATCTATTCGAAATACCATATCGATACACCCATCGGGAACAATCATCTCGATGTTATCTGTAAGCTGACATTCCGGCTTGGGATGGTTGGTGAAGGGTGATACCCAGTAACAATAAATATATTTCCTAAGCTTATGGCTGGGCTTCCATTCGCAATACCGGCCGGATATGCTCATATATGGGGAATGTGCTTGCACAGGAATATATAGAGGTTGATTCATCTTCTTCACCTTCTGATTTAGGGTGGTTTATCATATGATTTTACAACAAAGGGGGTATGGTGAGTATAGAAATCCTGATTTAAATTGCTAATGAAGCGGAGACGACGAGCAAAATTTAGCGGTAGATTCGATGGCGTACTCCCTATACTCCGGTACAGCCCACGAGAACTGAACCCTTCTTCTACACACTTGGGGTCGCTCCCATTCTAGAAATAGCAAAAGACACCCTTTGAGGGTGTCTTTCACTGATACTCCATATGGAGCCGAGGGGAGTCGAACCCCTGTCCGAAGATAACGCCACATAAGCTTCTACGAGTGTAGTGACAGATTTGATGTCACCCTAGAGACTCCCTGTCACCGGATCCCCTTTGGGTCAGCCTGATTATCTTCTTCCGTTGACCCCAGGCGGAGACCAAGCGGCGTATCCCACTAAAGTTGAGCCCCTAGCCCGCCACATGGGCGATGGAAGGTAGGAGCTAGCTCACAGGTTATTAAGCTGCGAAAGCTAAGTTGTTGTTTTGTTTGCCGTTTAATTGGCTTTAGCGTTGATGAAGCGGACGCGTCCCCACTACTCGCTACCCATGCTCGAACTACCCCCGTCGAATCCAAAAACGGCCCCTCATTAAAAGGGCTTCCTGGATCAAGGGAACCGCCGGCAAGAGCGATCCGTATCCATTATCCTTCGCGCCATAAGGCGAAAAGATAATCTGAAGCATTAAGTCTTACATAAAAGAGTATATCACATTTTGCAGCTTAATCACATAGATCTTGCAGGAAACTTAGGCGAAGATTGCCACCGAAGCTGCCCGAACAATGAGAGCGCCCGAGGTTCCATTCCGCGTTGTATGCCAGAATAATGCCTCTGAGTGACAGCACCCGGTTAGCCGGGACGATTTTCCCAAATTCACCGTTTATCTTGCGACCTTCTGCTTCTCCCGCAGCGCCCGCTGGATATCGCGCTGTGCGTCGCGTTTGGCGGCGGAGTCGCGTTTGTCGTACTGTTTCTTCCCTTTGCCGATGCCGAGCAGCAGCTTGGCATAGCCGTTGCGGACGTATACTTTCAGAGGCACTATCGTGTAGCCTTCCTGCTTGGAATGCCCGAGCAGCTTGCTGATCTGTTCTTTATGCAGCAGCAGCTTGCGCGTGCGTGTCGGGTCGTCCGGGTTGGCGCGATTGCCCTGCTCGAATGGACTGATATGCATGTTATGCACAAAAATCTCGCCGCCGCGAATCGTGGCGAACGCATCCCCGATATTCGCACGGCCATTGCGCAGCGATTTGATCTCCGTTCCCGTCAGCACCATGCCCGCCTCGTAGGTGTCCTCGATAAAATAATCATGGGAAGCCTTTTTGTTCTGGGCGAGCACTTTCCCGTCTGCTTTTTTACCCATGACAATCACTCCTTAACTCGAATATTAAACAAGACACCACCGCATCCAGCCGCTTCTTGATGCGTTCAGGACCGTAGGCACTAGACTTATATTGTATCAAAAGCGTTCCCATAAACGCAAGGAAAGCCCTAGCCCGCTAGCGATATCCGGACAGCATCCGGATTACAGGGAGCATGGGCTTGCCTCGCCTCAGGTAATGGCAACATTTACTTCAGCATGAATGCCTCACCACAGCAAGCAGCGCCGGTTTATGGACTAAGGTTAAAGATCAGATCCGGCGTTCCCGGCGCCTTCGGGAAGTTCAGTCGGACCAACTTTGGCTTATCCATGGAAAAACGGCTGTCCATGACGAATTGGAATCCTTCCTCCGTCCAGCCTCCGACCGAGGACCCGATCTGCTGCTGCACTTCCCTACTCCCCTTATCTCGGGTATATATCGAGAACTGGAGCTCGTGTGAGAGCAGGAAGGACTGTTTGAAATCGGTATCCTCAAGCAGCGTGTCATCCATCAGGAAGGTCACCTTGGTGCTGATCGGATACGCCTCCAGTTTGACCCGGAGGGCGTGACCCTGAATGGTCACGGTTTGCTCCGACAGCGCCGTCACCGGCTCGGCCTGCCAGAACCTCGGATCGAGGTCGATCGCCACCTTCAGCCTCGGCGAGAATTTGACGATGGACATGTCCGAGTGGTTCCAGCCCTTTGTCCGTCCGGCCGGCACCGCCCCGATCTGAAAATCGGCCCAAATCCGGCTCGGCCGGTCGGCGATGGCGGCGGGATCGAGGCTGATTTTGCTAATGCCCCGGTAAGACTGCAGACTGCTCCGCTCCCGCTGATTGCTGTAAGAGCCATAGTTCCCGTTGTCCATCGCCGCTCCGGTAGAACTGCTGCTCAGCTTCAGATCAGAGATGCCGTAGATCTCCCGATTGGGCGCAGACATCGCCGTATACAGCAGCATGATCTGATTGCGGTCGGCAATCACACCATTCACGACAATGCCGTATCCGTCCCGACTGGCTTTTACGTCAAGCGGCTGAACATAGCGATGCCTCCAGGCATAATTCAGCGTATCCGGAAAGATATCCGGACTCCACGAGAAAAATGGCGCTAGCCCCTTCGGCACATCACTAACCGGACCGGCCTCCGTAGCCTGGAACACTGCGGGCATAAGGCTACCGGGCCCTGCGAACAGCCCAACCGCCACAGCTGCCGCGACGACCGCCGCCGCAACCCCCCCGGCACGCCTCCGTTTCCTCACTCTGCCTTCGGCACGCCCGATGGCTTCCTCGATGTCCCGCATCTGAATCGCGTCGTCCCCATGCGGCCTGCTTCCATGCAGGTCCGCCGCCTCCGCGAGCATCGCCCGCTCTTCCCGGCTCATCGTCATGCTCGTTCCTCCTCTTCCATAATCGCACGCAGCTGCTTCAGTCCTTTATGCTGCCAGGTCTTCACCGTTCCTTCCGGTTTCTGCAGAATCGCCGCTATATCCGGGATCGTCAGGTCATTATAATATTTGAGCAGCAGCACATGGCGGTACTTGGGCTTGATACGCTCCAGCACCGACAGCATCTCCAGCCGCCCGTGTCCGATATCCGTCACCTGTCCGGCCAGATCCTTGTCCTCCAGCGGAACCGTGCGCTTCCTACGCCGCTGCTCGTCGATGCAGACGTAGATTAGAATCCGAATGATCCATGATTTGAACGCCTTGGGATCTTTCAGCGTTGCCCGTTTGATCCAAGCCCGGCAGATCGCCTCCTGGACCGCTTCCAGCGTGTCGCTTCGGTTGCGCAGGTAGCTGCAGGCAATTCCATACAGCAGCTCCCGGTGCAGCCTGACCGCATCGCTAAACTGCACCTCGGTCCCCACGCCGGCCAAAGTGACCTTTGTCATCTCCGCACTGAACATAGCCTCCCCCTCTCCTCTCCAGCTTTCTACAGATAAGACGGAGCAGCGCCATAAAACGTTGTACATACTCTAAAAAACATCATGTTGTACGGCTGTCGTCCGCTATCCCACATCGGATGACAGCAAAAACAAAGACCCCATTGTCCATCTTGCGACGGCAATGGGGTCTTTCGCGGCCGATAACTCGCCCGCCTCCCTCGGCGGCGGTCATTATCCAAGAGGCGTGCAATCGTTCCGGGGTCTCATGCGGAGCTTGACGCTTCCGCTTTTATGTTCAGGTTACTTTTGCTTTTTCTTCTTTTTCTTCCGCTTCTCGCCGAGCGGAGCCGACAGCTCCACGTTGCCAGGGGCCACCGACTCGCCGATGAAGATGCCGCTTTTGGACTTTCTTTTCCGGCGGCCTTTGCTACCGGCGGCTTTACTGCCGCCGTAGTCGCCGCCAAGGTCCTCGCGGGCGCGGAACTTCGTGTCGCCGCCGACGCCGGTGTACACGTCGCCGCGCCCGTTCGGCCCGCTAGGCGGCGCGCCGTAGCCGCCCTTGCCGGAGCCGAAGCTGAAGCTGATGCCGCGTGAACCGCCGGCATCTCCGGCTTCGCCCTTCCGGCTGCGCGCGCCAGCGCCCGGCTCGCTACCGGCGGCGATAGCGCCATCGCCGCGGCCAGCCTTCGCGTCGTCGCTGCGCCCCCGGCCGCCACGCTCGGCGCCGCCGGATGCCGCGCCGCCTCCGGCCTGGCCGCCGCCGTGCACGCGCCCGCCGCGACCGCGCTTGCCGCGGCCTCCAGCACTGGCGGCGGCTCCGCCCTTACCGCCGCTGCGGCCCTTGCCGCCTCCGGCCGCCGCGCCATGGCCGCCTCTGCGATCGCGGCCGCCTTTACCGTTCCGGCCGCCGCCGCCAAAGCCCCCGCTGCGGCGCTCCCCTGCCGCGCGCGGCTTCATATCGACCAGCTCGAAGTCGATCGTATGGTCGTCCATATTCACCTTGGCGACTCGGATCTTCACCTCGTCGCCAATGCGGAATACCTTCGAGGTGCGCTCGCCGATGAGCGCCATATGACCCTCGTCGAAATGGTAATAATCATCCGTCAGATGGCTCAGACGGATCAGCCCTTCGACGGTATTTTCCAGCTCGACGAACATGCCGAAGCTGGTCACGCTGCTGACCATCGCCTCGAACTCCTCGCCGACCTTGTCCAACATATATTCCGCTTTTTTGAGCTGGTCCGTATCCCGTTCCGCTTCCACCGCGACACGTTCCCGCTCGGACGACTGCTGGGCGATGTCCGGCATTCGGCTCGCCAGATATTCATGACGCTTCTCGCTGAGCGCTCCGCCGCTCTCCAGCACCTCGCGGATGACCCGGTGAATAACCAGGTCGGGATACCGCCGGATCGGTGAAGTGAAGTGAGAATAATACTCCGCCGCCAGCCCAAAGTGGCCCGTGCTCTCCGCGTCGTATTTCGCCTGCTTCATGGAGCGGAGCATCATCGTGCTGATCACCGTCTGCTCCTTCGTTCCCTGGATATCCTCCAACAGCTTTTGCAGCGCGCGGGGATGCACGGAATTGCCCCGGCCCTTGACGTGGTAGCCAAAGTTGGCCGCGAATGCCATGAAATTTTGCAGCTTCTCGGGGTCCGGGTCCTCATGAATCCGGTACAGGAAAGGCACCTTCAGCCAGTGGAAATGCTCAGCCACCGTCTCGTTCGCCGCCAGCATGAATTCCTCAATGATCTGCTCGGCGATCGAACGCTCTCTTTTTACGATATCAACGGCTTTGCCGTTCTCGTCAACAATGATTTTGCTTTCCTGAAAATCGAAGTCAACGGCCCCCCGCTTCATCCGCGCATCCCGTAATTTCATCGCAATTTCGCGCATCAGCCGAAAGTCTTCAATCAGCGAAGCGTAGCGCTTCAGCAGCTCGGGCTCTTCATCCAGCAGAATTTTGCGGACGTTGGTGTAGGTCATCCGTTCCTTGGTACGAATTACACTGGTAAAAATATCATGCTTCACGACCTTCATATTCTCGTCGAATTCCATCTCACAGGACATCGTCAGCCTGTCCACCTGCGGATTCAAAGAACAGATGCCGTTCGACAGGCGGTGCGGCAGCATCGGAATAACCCGGTCGACAAGATAGACGCTGCACCCCCGGTCGTACGCTTCTTTATCCAGCGCCGAGTTCTCGCGCACATAATAGCTGACGTCGGCAATATGCACGCCAAGCTTGTAATGACCGTTCTCCAGACGGGCGACGTTGACCGCGTCATCCAAGTCTTTGGCATCTTCACCGTCGATGGTAACAATATTTAAGCCCCGCAGGTCGCGGCGGCCCTGCTTCACAATTTCCTCTTCCGTAATGGAGTCCGGCGCGCCGTTCGCTTCTTCCATGACTTCTTCGGGAAAAACCTCCGGCAGCTGATGCTTGCGGATGACAGACAAAATATCGACGCCGGGATCGTCTTTATGTCCCAGGATCTCGATAATCTCCCCTTCCGCCGCCGCGCGTCCCTCCGGATAGTTTACGATACGGACAACGACTTTTTCCCCGTCCACCGCACCGTTAAATGATTCCTTCGGGATAAAAATATCGCGGTTAATCCGCTTATCATCCGGCAGCACAAAGCCGTAAGCCTCCAGATTCTGAAACACGCCAACGGTCTGCAGCACGCCCCTCCGGACGATGCGCACGACTTCACCTTCCATCCGGCCCCCGCCATGGCTTCTCGAAGTCACGCGGACAAGCACGATGTCGCCGTTCATGGCGCTTTTGATATCGTTGGCATGGATATATACGTCGGGATGTTCCCGGTCATCGGGAATCAGAAAAGCAAAGCCCTTTGCATGAGCCTGCAGGCGGCCGCGCAGCAGGTCCATACGCTCCGGCACACCGTAGCGTCCGGTACGTGTCAGTACGATCCGCCCTTCCTGCTCCAGGGTGCTTAGCAGAACGCTATATGCTTTTAGCTCCTCTTCTCCCGTAAAATGAAAGTGATCAATCAGTTCCTCATAAGTCATGGGTTTATAAGCGGTTTCCCGCATGAAGTCCAGTAAGTTCTCTTGCGTTATCATCTTCGTCACCTCGGCCCACCGCGGCGCAGGCCGCCGGCTGATATGTATGCTGTCGTCTATAATACTTCATACCCTAGTATACACGAAATCAATCCTCGGCATCCCTTTCCGCCGATTACAAAAAAACCTCCGCTCCATCGGAAGAAGAGCGAAGGTTCGATTCGTCTATTTTAGTCAATCACAACTGCAACAATAATGGACAGAATAAAGAATCCCGCCGCGAGTCCTACCGTTACACGCTGGAGCACCAGCTCCATACCGCGCGCTTTCGTCTTACCGAACAGATGCTCAGCTCCGCCGGAGATGGCGCCCGCAAGGCCTGCGCTTTTGCCTTTTTGCAGCAGTACCACCGTAATCAGACCGATAGAAAAAATCAAAAGCAGCACCTTCAGAAAAATTTCCATTCATTCCACCTCCTACGCAAAGCATCACTATCTATAGAAAGTTAATACTCACGATTCATAAACAGCATTTTTATTGTATCATACAGAACCCTGCAATACAACTTAATTCAGCTGCAATACCCAGGCATACCCTATAGAAAAAGACTGCTCCCTCGATCATTTAATGACCGGGAAGCAGTCTCTATTCCCTAGCTGTTCATAAGATTCAAGCGAATCTCATTATCTTTTCAGGTTATAGAAGGATTTCAGGCCGTTGTATTGAGCCAGTTCGCCCAGTTCGTCTTCGATGCGAAGCAGTTGGTTGTACTTGGCGATACGGTCTGTACGGGAAGGTGCGCCCGTTTTGATTTGGCCGGCGTTGGTAGCTACGGCGATATCGGCGATCGTGCTGTCTTCGGACTCACCGGAACGGTGGGATACAACAGCAGTGTAGCCTGCGCGTTTTGCCATTTCGATCGCGTCGAAAGTTTCAGTCAGCGTACCGATTTGGTTAACTTTGATCAGGATGGAGTTGCCGATGCCTTCTTCGATACCTTTGCCCAGACGCTCGGTGTTGGTTACAAACAGGTCGTCGCCAACCAGTTGGATTTTGTTGCCCAGTTTCTCGGTGAGCAGCTTCCAACCTTCCCAGTCGTCTTCGGAGCAGCCGTCTTCGATTGTGATGATCGGGTATTTGTCAACCCAGGAAGAGAGCAGGTCTACGAATTCCGCAGGAGTGAAGGATTTTCCTTCGCCTTCCAGGTGGTATTTTCCATCTTTGAAGAACTCGGTAGAAGCAACGTCCATGCCCAGGAATACGTCAACGCCCGGTTTGTAGCCAGCTTTTTCAATGGCTTCCATGATGGAGGACAGTGCATCTTCGTTGGAAGTGAAGTTAGGAGCGAATCCGCCTTCGTCGCCAACCGCAGTGTTCAGGCCTTTGCCTTTCAGTACGGATTTCAGGTTGTGGAAGATTTCGGCGCCGGTACGCAGAGCTTCTTTGAAGCTTGGTGCGCCTACAGGCAGGACCATGAACTCTTGCACGTCAACGTTGTTGTCGGCATGAGCGCCGCCGTTTACGATGTTCATCATCGGAACCGGAAGCTGCTTAGCGTTGAATCCGCCAAGGTAAGTGTACAGAGGCACGTCCAGATCGTCAGCTGCAGCGCGGGCTACAGCCATGGAAACAGCCAGAATAGCGTTGGCGCCCAGTTTGCCCTTGTTATGCGTTCCGTCCAGAGCGATCATGGCTTTGTCGATGCCCAGTTGGTCCAGAGCGTCCATGCCGATCACTTCAGGAGCGATGATTTCGTTAACGTTCTTCACTGCGTTCAGAACGCCTTTGCCCAGGTAACGGGATTTGTCATCGTCGCGAAGCTCAACGGCTTCGTGAGCGCCGGTGGAAGCGCCGGAAGGAACGATAGCGCGGCCTTTAGCGCCGGATTCCAGGTAAACGTCAACCTCTACAGTAGGATTACCGCGGGAGTCAAGTACCTCGCGTGCATATACGTCGGAAATAATAGTCATTTGAGTTCATTCTCCTTTTTTAACAAAAATTTGGTCTTGCTTAACACTTTGATCTTGCACCATATAGTCTTGCCCAATTACTTGCGGCTTGCGATCATGGATTGTCCGGTCATTTCCGCAGGCTGCGGAATTCCCATCAGATCGAGAATCGTCGGCGCCACATCCGCGAGAATGCCTCCATCACGAAGGACAACGTTCTCAGCGGTTACAATGAACGGAACCGGATTGGTTGTATGGGCTGTAAACGGTTTGCCTTCTTCATCGAATACCATGTCCGCGTTGCCGTGGTCGGCAAGGATGATAGCTACCCCGCCTTTGGCCAGAACGGCGTCTACCACTTTGCCAACACATTCGTCTGTCACTTCAACCGCCTTGATCGTCGGTTCCAGTAAGCCGGAATGTCCAACCATATCGGGATTGGCGAAGTTCAGAATAATCGCATCGTGTTTGTCCGCTTCGATCTCGGCCACACAAGCCGCAGTCACCTCGTAAGCGCTCATCTCAGGCTGCAGGTCATAAGTCGCGACTTTCGGGGAGTTGATGAGAATACGGGTCTCTCCCGGCAGTTCCACGTCGCGTCCGCCGCTGAAGAAGAAGGTTACGTGCGGATATTTCTCGGTCTCCGCAATGCGCAGCTGCCTCTTGTTATTCTGTACGAGCACCTCGCCCAGCGTGTTATCCAGATTCTTCGGTTTGTAGGCGACATAGCCCTGAACCGTTTCACTGAATGTGGTCAGGCAGACGAAATACAGATCTTTCGGGAACAGCGGTCCGCGATCAAAGCCGCGGAAATCGGCGTTCGTGAACACCTGGGACAGCTGAATGGCACGGTCCGGGCGGAAGTTCAGGAACACGACGGAATCGCCGCTTTCAACGGTCGTTACCGGCTTGTCTTCACTGTCCACGATAACGCAAGGCTCAATGAATTCATCATACACGGAATTCTGGTACGAAGCTGTGATCGCCTGCAACGCGTCCGAAAACTTCGGTCCTTCGCCATAAACCATGGCGCGGTACGTCTTCTCCACGCGGTCCCAGCGTTTGTCGCGGTCCATCGCGAAGTAACGTCCGGACACCGTAGCAATCTTGCCTATGCCAATTTCCTCGATCTTGGCAAGAAGAACTTCGATGAATTTCTGACCGCTGCTTGGCGGTACGTCTCGGCCGTCCATGAAGGCGTGAATGAATACATCGTTCAGCCCTTCCTTTTTGGCCAGCTCCAGCATGGCGTACAGATGATTGATATGGCTGTGTACCCCTCCGTCGGATACCAGCGCGTACAGGTGAAGCTTCTTGCCGGTAGATTTGGCGTGTCTCACCGCTCCCACCAGCGTTTCATTCTCGAAGAAATCTCCTTCGCGAATGGATTTATCAATGCGGGTCAAGTCCTGATATACAACCCGGCCCGAACCAATGTTAAGATGTCCCACTTCGGAGTTGCCCATTTGGCCATCCGGAAGTCCTACGGCTTCTCCGGCAGCTCTAAGCGTCGTGTGCGGGTACTGCTTCAGGTAGCGGTCGATGTTAGGCTTCTTCGCCTGAGCAACGGCGTTGCCTTCCACGGTATCGCGCAGTCCGAAACCGTCCAGGATAATCAGTGCTACTGGTTTTGGTGCTGACATTACTTCGCCCCCTCAACAAGTTGAACGAAGGAACCAGGCTGCAGGCTTGCACCGCCGACGAGAGCACCGTCGATGTCGCTTTGGCCCATATATTCGGTAACGTTCTCCGGCTTAACGCTTCCGCCATATTGAATGCGGATGACCTCAGCAGTCGCTTCGTCATACAAGTCCTTGATCAGGCTGCGGATGTAAGCGATAACCTCATTGGCATCCGCCGAAGTGGAGGATTTGCCGGTACCGATCGCCCAGATTGGCTCATAGGCAATAACGGTTTGAGCTGCCTGCTCCGCACTGAGACCTTGGAACGCGCCTTCGGTTTGCACTTTGCAAACTTCTTTCGTTTGGTCGGCTTCACGCTCTTCGAGCTTCTCGCCTACGCATACGATTGGAGTGATGCCGTGGCGGAATGCCGCGTGCATTTTTTTGTTCACGATTTCATCCGTTTCGCCGAAATAAGCGCGGCGCTCGGAGTGTCCGAGAATGACATAATCTACACCGAGATCCTTCAGCATAACACCGCTGATTTCACCCGTATAAGCGCCGTTGTCCTCGAAGTGCAGGTTCTGTGCGCCGATTTTGATGCTTGTGCCTTGAGCGGCCTTTGTCAGAGCCGGCAGATTAGTGAATGGAGCGCAGATTACCGTTTCCACGCCATCCACTTCGGCCTTGCCTTTAACTTCGGCGAAAAAGCCTTCTGCTTCCGGAACAGTCTTGAACATCTTCCAGTTGCCAGCAATAATTGGTGTTCTACTCATTGCAAAGCTTGCCTCCCTCTATTGTCTTACTTGTCGTTCAGCGCTACTACGCCAGGAAGAGCTTTACCTTCCATGAATTCAAGCGATGCTCCGCCGCCGGTGGAGATATGGTCCATTTGGTCAGCGAGCTTGAATTTTTCGGCTGCAGCAGCGGAGTCGCCGCCACCGATAACGGTATATCCTTCAGTCTTCGCGCAGGCTTCAGCCACCGCTTTCGTACCTTCAGCGAAAATGTCGATTTCAAATACGCCCATCGGTCCATTCCATACAACAAGCTTGGAATTCTTGATAACGTCCGCATAGAGTGCAGCCGTTTTTGGACCGATATCCAGACCGAGCCAGTCCGCAGGGATTTCGCTAATGTCAACAGTCTTGGTGTTGGCGTCGGCGCCGAACTTATCGGCTACCACAGCGTCAACCGGCAGCAGGAAGTTCTTGCCGAGTTTTTTCGCTTTTTCGATAAAGCCAAGAGCAGTATCGATTTTTTCTTCGTCGAGCAGAGATTTTCCGACTTCGTAGCCTTGAGCTTTGGAGAACGTGTAAGACAAGCCTCCGCCGATCAGCACGTTGTCTGCCAGAGTCAGCAGGTTGTCGATAACGTCGATTTTGTCTTTAACCTTCGAACCGCCGATAATCGCGGTGAACGGACGCTCCGGATTGGAGAGGGCTTTGCCCAGTACGTTCAATTCCTTCTCCATCAGAAGTCCGGATACAGCCGGCAGATAATGAGCGATGCCTTCAGTCGAAGCATGCGCACGGTGCGCCGCACCGAATGCGTCGTTAACGAACAGATCGGCCAGCTCGGCGAACTGCTTCGCAAGCTCCGGATCGTTCTTCTCTTCGCCCGGATAGAAACGGACATTCTCAAGAACCAGAACGTCGCCGTCTTTCAGTTCGGCAATTTTTGCTTTGACAGCGTCGCCAACCGCTTCGTCTGCTTTGGCAACCGGTTTGCCGAGCAGTTGGGACAGGCGTTCTGCGGCTGGGGTCAGTCGCATGGAATCGACAAACTGGCCTTTCGGACGGCCCATATGGCTCGCCAGAATAATTTTGGCTCCATTTTCGATCAAATATTTAACCGTAGGAAGCGTTTCGCGAATACGCGTATCGTCGGTAATTTTGCCGTCTTCGAGCGGCACATTAAAATCCACGCGGACAAATACGCGTTTGCCTGTTACTTCTACATCACGGACACTCTTTTTGCTCATGACTATTTCCCTCCATACCCGAAATTGTTCCACTTTTGGAATTCTGGGCAAACACACAGAGTTTGCATTAAGAAGAAACGGCTGCGTCATTCTAGTAGGAACGGCATCCGTTTTTCCGAAAAGGCTTATATCATAGGAATTGTTAATAGCTGCGATCGTCTAATATTTCGGAAAAGAGCGGAAACAATAAACTGCTGTTTCCGCTCTATGGATGATGCTATATAAAATCCCGAATTATTATTTAGCCAGTTTTGCGAAGTGTTCGAGCGTACGAACGAGTTGAGCAGTGTAGGACATTTCATTGTCGTACCAAGCAACAGTCTTAACGAGCTGCTTGTCGCCAACAGTAAGTACTTTGGTCAGTGTAGCGTCGAACAGGGATCCGAAAGTCAGACCCTTGATATCGGAGGATACGATTTCGTCTTCAGTGTATCCGTAAGTATCCGGATCGGAAGCTTCTTTCATTGCCGCGTTGATTTCGTCAGCCGTTACAGTCTTGTTCAGAACAGTAACCAGCTCGGTCAGGGAACCAGTAGGAACCGGTACGCGTTGAGCAGCACCGTCGAGTTTGCCTTTCAGCTCAGGAATAACCAGACCGATCGCTTTAGCAGCGCCAGTCGTGTTAGGAACGATGTTCTCAGCAGCGGCGCGGGCGCGTCTGAAGTCGCCTTTAGCATGCGGAGCGTCCAGCGTGTTTTGGTCGCCAGTGTAAGCGTGGATTGTAGTCATCAGGCCTTCAACAATACCGAACTTGTCGTTCAGGACTTTAGCCATTGGAGCCAGGCAGTTCGTTGTGCAGGAAGCGCCGGAAATAACAGTTTCGGAGCCGTCGAGAATGTCATGGTTAACGTTGTAAACGACAGTCTTCATGTCGCCTGTAGCCGGAGCGGAGATAACGACTTTTTTCGCTCCGCCTTTCAGGTGAAGCTCAGCTTTTTCTTTGGAAGTGAAGAAGCCTGTGCACTCCAGAACGATATCTACGCCCAGGTCTCCCCAAGGCAGTTCTTCAGGGTTGCGGTTAGCCAGAACTTTAACTTCCTTGCCGTTCACTTTGAAGAATCCGTCGTGAACTTCAACGTCGCCTTGGAATTTGCCTTGCGATGTATCATATTTCAACAAGTGCGCCAGCATCTTGGCATCGGTAAGGTCATTGATCGCTACAACTTCGATTCCTTCCACGTCTTGAATACGGCGGAATGCGAGGCGGCCAATACGTCCAAATCCGTTAATACCTACTTTTACAGTCATTGAATAGTTCCTCCTAAAATTCGTTTTTATTTATTCAAGACAAACCATGGGGTTTGTCAAGACAACACTGTAAGTATGAAGCATAATCATGCTAGTGCCCGTCATAATGAGAAGATTGCTTGGCTGAGGCGTTCTGTTCGTCTATTTGCTTGACGATCTCAACCGCAGCGGCTTCATCTATGACAAGTATGTCCTCCTGGCCGAACCGCAGCACAGCGTGAATGGCCTTCGCCTTCCGCTTGCCTCCGGCTATGCCGATTACAATTTCCGTCCGCACGATATCCTCGAGGCGCAGCCCCATCGTAAGCATGGAATGCACCACTTCGCCCTGCTCGTTAAAGTAGTGGCCGAAGGATTCGGCAACAGCGCCCGCGTCCTTGATCTTGGACACAGTCCCCTCGTCGAGCATCCGGCGGCGGGTCATTTCCATGGCATCTCCGATACCATGCACGATAATTCGAGAACGGCGGATAATCTGTACGATCTCCGAAATGTTCGGTTCATGGGCCAAAGATTGATAGGCTTCCTCGCTGAGCAAATCCGGCACATGCAGCAGCCTATAGTGAGCTCCAATCCGCTTTGCCATCGTCGAAGCAATCGTATTAGCCTGAAACTCAACGCTTTCTCCAAGGCCCCCGCGAGCAGGCACAATCAAGGCATCGCGGTAGGACGCAGATAGAGGAGCGGTCATCTGCTCCGCTAATTCATACAGCGTCGAGCCGCCGGTGACGGCAACCGTATCATCTGCACTAAGTACGCTGAGAAGCGCTTTCGCTCCAGCCCTCCCAAGCTCTCTCTTGGCAAATGTCGAGGCTTCGCAATCGCCCGGAACCACGATGACTTTCTTTAAACCGTAGCTCGAACGGATTTCCTCTTCCAGGTCATCCAAGCCAAACAGGCTCTTGGCCACAGGCTCCAGCAAGTCAAGCAGTTTCCGTCCGGCATCGCTGATGCGCATGCCAACACTCTCGATCTCGATGAGCCCCTGCGATTTCAGTAGGTCCGTTTCCGCGCGCAGCACCCGTTCGGTCATATCAAGTGAAGCGGCGAGCGTTCTGCGGCCGATAATATCGGATAACAGGATCTGGTGAAGAATCGTATATCGTCGTTTGAGGGTTTCCATGAGATCAGGCAGAAGCTGCTTTTGGATTTCTAATAAGTCACGCATGCTTTCACTCCTGCAACTTCGTCTTTCTCTTCTAACCCCTTCTCTATGGTCTTAAAACGTCCCGGGATAACTTTTTAAGTCCCACTAAGTATTTTACCCAAATATTCCTCTAAACGCAAGGGCTCCGAAAGTAGAATTCGCCCTCTCTTTTCTTCTTATACATGATCCTGTACATTTCGGAGGCCAAGAGCAGGTCCCTATAACCTATATCATGAATAAGAGTTGCATTAGCCGAAATTTTATATTATAATAATTTCTGTTGCGCCCGTGGTCCAATGGATATGACGTAGGCCTCCGAAGCCTGAGATCCAAGTTCGATTCTTGGCGGGCGCGCCACATTATTTGTTTAACCAAACCTCGATTATTTAACACAGAGCGCCATGGATTGGCGCTTTTTTTTTATGATGAGTTTGACTTTCTTTGACTTTTCGTTTGACTTTCTTTGACTTTTTGTTTGAATTTGTTTATCATGTGGGTAATACGGTAACAGTTAAGTAAAAATGCTATAACGAAATCCATTTTTGAAGTTCTAATTTAAGGAGGTTTTCCACGTGAGTTATATTCCTATGGTCGTAGAACAAAGCAGCCGAGGCGAGCGGGCTTATGACATTTATTCCCGCTTGTTGAAGGACCGCATCATTTTCCTTGGAACTGAGGTTAATGACGTGGTAGCCAATTCCATCATCGCACAAATGCTCTTCCTGGCCGCCGAGGACCCGGAAAAAGATATTTCTTTGTACATTAACAGCCCGGGCGGGTCCATCACCGCCGGCATGGCGATTTTTGATACGATGCAGTTCATCAAACCGGATGTCTCCACGATTTGCGTCGGACTTGCCGCTTCCATGGGCGCCTTCCTGCTTAACGCCGGAGCGAAGGGCAAGCGCTATGCGCTGCCGAACAGTGAAATTATGATTCATCAACCGCTGGGCGGTGCCCAAGGGCAAGCTACGGATATTGAAATTCGTGCCCGCCGCATCCTGAAAATGCGCGACAAACTGAACCGTATTTTGGCAGACCGCACCGGTCAACCGCTTGAGCGCATCGAGAAGGACACGGACCGCGACTACTTCATGAGTGCCGCGGATGCCGCTGAATACGGACTCGTTGATAAAGTTATCGAAAAACCGCAGTCTGTCAGCGTATAACCTGCCTGGTAAACCTTCACAAACACACAAACACCCCTTGCCCATGATCGTGAGCAAGGGGTGTTTTTCGTCCTTAAGTCCGGATCAGATTGCCATATCCAAGCTTGTGCAGCCGCTCGGCTATAGTACGGTAGCCTTTTCCGTTCGGATGAAGATCATCGATAGAGAGCAGTTCCCGCTCATGTCCGGCAAACGCTCCGTAAATATCGGCAAAGCCGCATACCCGGTTATTATACTGAGCCATTTGACGGTTGAACTGCCGTACCCATACCGAAGCCTCTGCCATCTGAGGATACGGATTGTATAATCCGACGATCCGGATAATGTAAGGCTTGCCCGACCCGGCCTTCGCCTTATAAATCTGCCCCATGATGCCGGCAAAATGCTGCCTGGATTCCCTCAGGGCAGTCTGGAAAATGGAAGATGGCGGATTAGAGTGTCCAGCCGCCGCTTTGGCGGCATGGATCAAATCGTTGCCGCCGATTGAAATCGTAATAATATCCGCCTCGCGAAGCGACTGGCGAAAGAGCGCGTTATACCGGACACGCTGCTCCAGTTCGGCTGTAGTCATGCCGTTGATCCCCAGATTCGTATAGGCGACAAAATTACAGAGCGAAACCTCCGACATTCGCCTATACACGGGAACAAAGCCGCTTCCGGGCATCGCTCCGAAGCCGGTCGTCAGTGAATCGCCGATCGCCGTATAGTTGTAAACCATGGCATCCCCCCCTCTCGCGCTATATAGCTCGGTCACCATTCAGCATATGAACGGCATGTGGCGCGCGCAACGGGGAAATATCCGGTATCAGAAAACTATTTCATGCCGGCGAACGGGCTGCTTCCATTCGGGAGCAGTTCTTTAAAGGCGAAGGTGAACTCCGGGAAGCCTGCGGCATATGGCGTATATTCATATAACTGGAAGAAGAGCACTACCCGGCCATCTTTAAGATAGAAATATTTCTCGGTATTCAGGCCGTTAAAGCCGCCAAAATAACCTTCATCCGCCTTGAGCTGCTTGCCGATCTTCTCATTTAGCAGCTTTTTGTAGTTCGGATTGGCTCCGAACAAATCGCCGAGCAGCAGGCGCTTACCGTCCTTAATCGAGAAAGTAAACGCCTGGCGTACCGTCATTCCGTGGGCGCCTCCGGTATAGCCGTATTGGCTCATGACCAGGCTAAGTACGCCATCCTGGTTATAGGTCACCACGTAATTCGAGTCGAATTCGTACGGACGGTCCTGTTCGCTTTTTTCGGCAATCGCCCGTCCGGCGTCGGCTGCAAAGCTCATAGCGGCCTTTTTTAGCGTATCATTGATGCTCTGCTGCGCAGACGCGCTCACAAGTCCCGAAATTTGCGGGTAATCCAGCTTGATGGCTGCTCCGTCCGTCTCCTTGGCGTATGTCTCCGTCATTACCGTCAGCGGGTTCAGCGTCCTGTTCATTACGTTCAGTCTGCCGGATGAGGCGTTAAAGTCTCCACGGTAGCCCAAATAGTCGCTGAGCAGACCGAATGGAACGTAGAGATGATTATTAAAATTGCGGCCTTCATACTCGTTGATGTAATAGCCGTTAACTGCAAGAGAAATTCCGTATTCAGAGACCATCAGCTTCGTTTGACGCAGTCCCTGCCCAATCGTATAGGTGTTTTCCGCCTTGCTGTAAACGATCGGCTTACCCAGTACACTCTTCAGAAATGTTATAGGAATCCATACTCTTCCCTCTCGGTAAATGCCTTGCTGCGGGGTAACGGTTCCGTTCAATTTCAAAGTAACTAGGGAATAATCAGCCTGTGCCTTAACCGATGCCGCCAAACCCGTTCCTCCAGGAAGAAGCGTCCCTCCCAGCAGCAGTCCCAACGCGATCATTCCGGCTCCCCATTTATGTGCAAGTTTATTCTTCATTGCATGTTACTTCCTTTCTGCTCTAAAATGATCGGCTTACATTGTTCACGATTTCCATTATATAGTTGACAATAGTTGAAGAAAAAAGAGGCCTTCTCCGCCCGCAAGCTTGCGGGTAAAAGCCTCTCTGCATTCATCTTTGAGTACGCGTCCCTGCTAGTTTAATTGATACATAACACTAAGCTGCGTCGTAATCTTTACCTCTCCTGGCTGAACCGCGGTACCGCCTGCGTTGTCGGCTACGCTGGCCATCGCTTTGACGTTCTCTTCATAACGTACTGGGCTTATGCCCCCGTCGTTCTGGCTGACCGTCAGCACCTGTCCCAGTGTTCTCTTGGCAGCTTTGGCAATCGCGGCTGCTTTCACGTCGGCGTTGGCCATCGCTTTTTCAATGACTTGCGCTTCAAAGGCCGAGGTATCCTCTACCGCAAAACGGGCATTGCCGATATTATTGGCGCCTGCTTCAGAAGCTGCGTCCAGCAGCGCTCCTACCTTGGCCAGATCGCGGTAGCCGACCCGCAGAACATGATGCGCGTTATAGCCTTTTACCTGCTGGCCCTCCTTCTCGCTATACGTGTAATTCGGCTGGACGTAGAACTCAGCGGTTTGGATGTCCTTCTCACTAATGCTCCACGTATTCTTGAGCAGGGCCGTCAATTTTTGAATTTTCGCTCCATTGGTCTTCTGGGCTTCCTGGGCGGTTGACGCCGATGTATCGACTCCGATCGACAGATAGACGATATCCGGCTTCATCGACAATTCTCCCTTTCCTACGACACTGACTGTATTTTTCTGCACCTCTTCAGCATAGGCCTTCTGGGGCTTATCCAATGAACCGCTCAGCGTCATCCCTCCTGCCATTAAGCTTCCCGCAACGAACACCGCCATGGCCGGCTTGACCCATCCCTTCATTTGCTCCATCCTCCTCTATAGGTTTTGCATGATATCAATATACCTACTAGACGGGCCGGCATGGCAAATGTTGCATCGGTACCCAAAATAAAAAAGCCCTTAAGGGCTTTTTTGGCCATACCATAAATAGGGCTGTGCTGCGGATATTGTTATTGATTCTCCAGCTCTTCCTTGCTGACAAGACTCGTCAAAGCGGTTACGGCCTGATCGGCGTCCGCGCCTTCTGCGCTGATATAAATCTCCGTGCCGGAGCTGATTGCAAGGCTCATAATCCCCATGATGCTTTTGGCGTTAACCTTTTTATCGTCTTTTTCAACGAAAATCTCTGATGAGAATTTGTTCGCTTCCTGTACGAACAGTGCTGCCGGCCGAGCATGGAGCCCCGTCTTTAACCGGACGACTACCGGGTGCTTTGTCATGAAACGCTTACCCCCTAATTAAGATGTGCCAAAAAATTTCACAGTAAATTTTATCATATTATATCATTATAACCTAAACGACACTAGAAAAAAATATCATTCGCCGCGCAGCTTCTCCGCCAGCTCGTCGATTTTGCGGAGCCGATGGTTAACGCCGGATTTACTAACGTTTCCCTTTAGCATCTCGCCGACTTCCTTCAGATTGATATCGGGATGAGCAAGCCGGACTTCCGCTACTTCCCGCAGCTTGTCTGGCAGGTTGTCGAGGCCGATTTCCTTCTCCAGAAACTTGATGTTCTCAATCTGACGTACCGCCGCGCTGATTGTTTTGTTAAGATTGGCGGTCTCGCAGTTGACGATCCGATTGACGGAGTTCCGCATATCCCGCATAATCCGAACATCTTCAAATTTGAACAGCGCCTGATGGGCGCCGATCAGACTCAGGAACTCGATAATCTTCTCGCCTTCCTTGATGTAAAGGATGAACCCCTTCTTGCGCTCGATGCAGCGGGCGTTAAGATGAAACTCCCCGGCCAGCTCAACCAGTGCTTTGCAGTGCTCCTCATACATCGAGGCGATCTCCAGATGGTAGGACGAACCTTCCGGATTGTTCACCGACCCTCCCGCCATGAAGGCGCCGCGCAGGTACGCGCGTTTGCAGCAGTTCTTATGGACAATGCTCTCGTCAATTCCGTCTGTAAACATAAAGCCTTCCGAGACGATTTTGAGATCTTTCAGAATCTCTTCAACGCCAGCGGGGATTCGGACGATATATACGTTATTTTTCTTCAAACGCATTTTTTTACGCACGAGAAGCTCCGTATGAGCGTGGTAATATTTCTTAAGCAAGGAATAAATCCGCCTTGCAATCGCGGCATTCTCCGTTGAGATGTCGAGAACAATCCTTTTGTTAGAAAGCTGCACCGATCCGTTCATCCGAATCAGCGCCGACATTTCCGCCTTCTCGCAGCAGGGCCCGCTCTCGACCATCGTCAGTTCCTTTTTGGTTAGCGCCGCAAAAGACAAGGTTCTCACCTCTTTCGTGTTATCCGATCCTGAACCAACTGATAAATATGATGGCTCAGCTTATCCGTATCATGCCGCAAATAGGTGCGGAATAACACCAGCTTGTCGGCAATCAGCTTATAGCGCTGATCTTCTATGGCTTTCGTGTCCAGTTCGACTGGGCGCGCCCCTTGTTCGGCGTATTTGCGCTGCACTTCGGGCGGAATTTCACCATTATTAACGATGACATAATCGAACAAATGCATCCCGATATGATCGTACACCGCCTGCAAATGATCGCTTACCGTATAGTCGTCGGTTTCCCCAGGCTGGGTCATCACGTTGCAGATAAACATCTTGACCGCACAGGAGGCGACAACCGCCTGCGCCAGCTTCGGCACAAGCAGATTAGGCAGAATGCTGGTATACAGGCTGCCTGGACCGAGCAGTATCGCATCAGCAGACCTGATCGCCTCCAGCGCCTCAGGCAGCGGCTCAACTTCGGGCGGCTCCAGAAAGACCCGCTTAATCTTGCCGCCTGCTTCCGGAATTTTAGATTCTCCGGTCACAATGCGGCCATCCGTCATTTCCGCATTTAGCACGACCGCTTCCCCGGCCGCCGGAAGCACCCTACCCCTTACGGCGAATACCCGACTCAGCTCGCGGACGGCTGTGACGAAATCGCCCGATATATCGGTAAGCGCGGCCAAAATCAGATTGCCCAGACTGTGTCCGGCAAGACCCTCCCCGCTGCTGAAGCGATACCTCATAATGTCCGCCATCAACGGTTCGACATCGGCCATCGCCGTCAGCACGTTGCGGATATCACCCGGCGGCGGCATCTGCAGCTCGCTGCGGAGTATGCCTGAGCTTCCCCCATCATCGGCCACTGTTACGATAGCCGTAATATCAAGCGGCATCTCTTTCAAGCCGCGAAGCATAACGGACAGTCCGGTTCCGCCGCCCATAACGACGATCCGCGGACGCTGTCCCGATTGTACAGCCACGATTATACCCCTTCTCTCCTAATGCCGGTCGCGTTCGGCATCCCGGTGGCTGACCGATACCGTTTCCGTCTCGCTGACCCCCAACATTTTGCCCAAATACTCCGAAATGGCCACCGAGCGATGCTTGCCGCCTGTGCAGCCGATGCCGATAATGATCTGAGCCTTGCCTTCCTTACGGTATTGGGGAATCAGAAATTGAAGCATATCCAGCAGCTTCTTCAGAAATGCCTGCGTCTCGGGCCACTTCATTACATATTCGTAAACATCGCTATCCTGTCCCGTATGAGGCCGGAGATGATCCACATAATGCGGATTAGGCAAAAAGCGCACATCAAACACGAGGTCCGCATCAATCGGAATGCCATATTTGAAGCCAAATGAGGTGATGTTGACGGAGAGCGTGCTTTTTCCAAGATGAGAGTAGCGGGAGACAATCTTCTCCTTAAGCTGGGCCGGCTTCATATTGCTCGTATCAATAACCTGCGTAGCCGAATTCTTGAGCTCCTCCAGCATTTTGCGTTCGAGCCGGATACCATCAAGCGGCAGGCCCTTCGGAGCGAGCGGATGCCGCCGCCGGCTTTCTTTGTAACGCTGCACCAGTACGGAATCGGTAGCATCAAGAAACAGAATCTCGCAGCCGATCGTAAAGTGATCCTTGATAAAGCTGAGCGATTCCGACAAAGCGGTAAAAAACTCGCGGCCCCGCAGGTCAATAACAAGCGCTACCTTCGCAATTTTCCCCTTGGACTGCTCAATCAGCTCCGCGAACTTGGGAATAAGAACGGGCGGAAGATTGTCAACACAGAAAAATCCGAGGTCTTCGAGACTTTGCACGGCAATGGTCTTGCCTGCTCCCGACATTCCGGTAATTATGATCAGGGTGGCCGCCGACGGAATATTCTCCTCTTCGGTCATCAAGCTTCCCCCTCCCTAGTATTAGTGTATGAATGATTTCCGTTTTCCGTTTCTTAAGAACGCAGCAAAAGGCCGGCTGCGCCGACAATACCTGCATCGTTGCCGAGCAGTGCGGGAATGATCTTTACATCCTTCTGCAGCGGTTCAGGAGTAACCTGAGCGTATACACGGCGGATTTCTTCGAACAGAATTTCACCGGCTTTGGATACGCCGCCGCCGATAATGAATACCTCAGGGTTCAGTACAGCCGCAACTGCCGCCATAGATTTACCGAGGTAAAATGCCGCCCGGTTCACGATCCGCAGCGCTACTTCATCGCCGGCCTTGGCCGCATCGAATACTTCCTTCGCGGCGATCTTCTCCACCGTAGCAAGCGTTGTCCGGTCGCCCCGCGCTACCGCGTCATTTGCCATGCGAATGATGCCCGTTGCCGAGGAAACGGTTTCCAAACAGCCCATCTTCCCGCACCCGCACTGAATCGCTTCCAGATCGGGAACCACGCAAATATGGCCGAGCTCACCGGCAAGACCGGAGAAACCTTGATAAACTTTGCCGTTAATAATAATGCCGCCGCCGACGCCCGTTCCCAGCGTGTAGCAGACACAGTTGTCCACACCGCGCCCGGCCCCGCTCCAAGCTTCTCCAAGCGCCGCCACATTGGCGTCGTTATCTATTTTGACCGGCTTGTTCAATCGACTCTCCAGAATGGCGCGGATTGGCACGTCTCTGAATCCAATGTTAGGCGCAAGAATAATGATGCCTTCACGAATGTTCGTGAAACCGGCGACTCCCGCTCCAACACCGGCTAGCTGGTCCCATTCATATGGCGAATCAGCTACAATTTGACGCACGTATTTCTCGATGTTGTCAATGACAGTATCCGCACCGGTCTCAGTTCCAGTAGGCCCTTCATAGGTATGCAGCAAATGGCCTTCACTATTACAGATGCCCACCTTAATGGCGGTTCCGCCCAAATCCACGCCTACGTAGATATTTTCCGACATGTAACAAGCCACCTTTTCCTATGCTAAAATAGTAAATCCCACGATACCCACTATAATAGAAGCCTTCCCTGCGGTCAAGGCAAGACGGTACACCCGGGTAAGATGCGCCGCCGAAAGTTCTTGGAGTTGTGCTCAAAAGGAAAAAAAGCCTTCAGGATAGTACTCGTCCTCCTCCATTTCCACATCGGGATAACGTGTGAATACAGACTTAAATTCATTATTATTCATCAAAGGGTTATGAAATCAGCCCATAAAAAAACACCCGCCGGGGCGGATGATTCGGGCTGTCCCTAATTTTAGGGAGAGTATGCCAGCTCTTGATTATTCCATTTTTATATATGATCCCGACAGCATCCGCTTCTGGCCTTCCAGCGCCCGAAGAGGCGCGATATTCTGCGTGAATTCCAGCGCTCCCATGTAACGGCCGCTGCCGTCGCGCACGGCAAAGTAACGAATATGAATGAACTGGTCCCGGATATGAATCCAGAACTCCTCGCTCTCCTTGCGTCCGGCTTTGAAGTCCTCCAGAAGCTTTTCGATGGCAGATTCCCCTTGCGGCGGATTGCTGTCCTGTACCGGACATCCCAGAATCGCCCCGGACCTGGTAAAGAGGCTCTCTTTTCCCTGTGAGAAATAACGAATTACATCATTCTCGTCAATAAACGTCAAATCCACCGGCAAATGGTTCAAAATCAGTTCCAGCTGATCCACTGCAAGACTTCCCGTTCCGAAACGGACATAGCCGCGGGGAGAGGTCACCGCCGAATGGGAACTTTGACCCGCTGCCGCCGCCTCATCAATCTTGTGTTCCGGAACCCAGTCCTCCTCCGGCACCGACAGACAGTAGCCGATTTCCGCACTTTCCTTAGCTATTGTAAACCACTCTTCCTCAGTCAGCTTCTCAAGCGCGGCCGGCAGCAGCACATGCTCTTCCTTATAGATCATTTGGTTGACCTCCAGGATGATGCGGGAAAGTGCCTCGCCGACCTCTGTCTTGTTGCCCCGGTAAGGCATAAGCAAAGCTCTGGCGCTCTTAATCATGCTGCGGATGCTGTCGTCTGCGCCCCACATGACGCTGGACGGGCCGTATGCGCCGTGCTTTTTCAAATAAGGAAACAGCAGATCCTCCTTGCGTCTGTAATGCTTGTCGAGATCAAACAGCAGAGCAAGATCATCCTGAAGCTTCCGGGCGTTTTCAGGACTGTCGTTCTTTTGAAATTTACTCGCGTGAAGCTTCAGCTTGAAATTGACGAGACGCTCGACATCCCGGTTCTCCCGCTTGAATGTATGCACAGGATGCCCCGGCTGATCCTCCGGCTTCGAGAAACGGTGAATTTCCTGGATCGTACCCTGAAATACAGCCTCATGCACGGCGCACAGACGCCGAATCTCCGCCGCAGGAACTCCCTCCTCGTTAATTAGCGCATTCTCCATGGCCGCAATCTCGGATACGTTAATTCCGGCTACCGCCTGCTCGAACCGGTCCTTCACCTCATCCACCGACTTGCCCGCATGCAGTTCCTTGATAACCTCTTTCAGCATTTCCCGGCGGCGGCTTTCATGCAATACCCCAGATACCTGCCGGATTATCCGTCTGTTCATGTTTCTCTCCCCTTTTTAAAAAAGTGCTAATAGGTTATCCGATGCTATATATCTGCTCACCAGAGCGGGACTTGTCGAATGATCTGCCTTATCTAATTGAGAATTGTTCTCATCGTATCACAAGGGGAAAAGAATATTTTATGACGTGGGTCACAGGGTTGCGATTTTTCTACATTTTAAATAAAGGGATATTTCCGGCAGCAAAAGCGGTGAACCGACCTTTTCCGGCCGCATCACAACGTTCTGCGAATTCTTTTTAAAGCCAAGGACCATAGGTTCCCTCTCTCTCGCTTCAATTGCCTGCTCTTAACGTTCTCGGCAGCCTGTATTCTCCACTGTCTGTCTGCCAGACAATCAAGCTCTTCCCGGTTCTTCTCCATCAACATTTCCGCTATTGCAGGATGAATCACAATCACAATGATCCTGCCCCTTTCTTTGCCGTATCTCACATCCGGATGTTATTTTTAGTATACCTTTTCCAAAAGGGGTAAAAAGGGTATAATCCGAATTATTCGCTTCACCTTTTTTGCTGAATGAAGGAGGTTGTCCCTTTGCTGGCCACTCTGCAATTTCTTGAGCTTCGATCGTCTTACGCCGACCGCGAACTGAATATTCCCTTTCCCGCCACGGTTCAAACGCTGACCGAGATATGGCATTGTACTCCGCGCAACGTTAAGATCGTCCTCCGCAAACTTTCCGATCTTGGATGGATTAGCTGGCAGCCCGGGCTTGGGCGGGGGAATTCCTCCATGCTCACTTTTCTCGCCGACGCGCAGGATATACTGCTTGAAGAAGCCATAGCTCAAACGAAAAAAGGCGATGTCAAAGGAGCGCTCGAACTGATCGACCGCTTCGGCGAGTCCGCGCAGGTCAAGAACGGATTCCTGGAGTGGCTCTCAGGGGGCATGGGCTTTACCCGGACTTTGGGTACCGACACCGTGCTGGATGCGCTCCGGTTCCCGGTGCAGCGCTCCATTGTAACGCTCGACCCCGCTGCGATTTATTTTGCTTTCGACTCGCATATTATTGGGCATATTTACGATACGCTGGTTGATTTCGATCCGATTAGCGAAACCTTTCGGCCTTCCATTGCCCATTTCTGGGAAAGCTCGCCCGACTGCAGCGAATGGATCATCCACCTGAGAAAAGGCGTAAGCTTCCATCACGGCAGGGAAGTGACGGCCCAGGATGTCATCTATACCTTCGACCGGCTGCGGCTGAATCCGGAGCGCTATGAGCAGAGCTGGATGTTTACGGGAATATCCGATATCCGCATGCTGGACCGCAAAACGGTCCACATTACGCTCACAGGACCCAATTATCTCTTTCTCCACCTTCTTTCCGTCAAAGCGTCCTCCATCCTTCCCGCAGACCTGTGCGGAGCCGATGAAGCCGCCTTTATGAGACAGCCGGTGGGAACCGGGTCGTTCAAGCTGGTCCGGCATGATGAAAGCATCTGCGTATTGGAGGCTTTTTCATCCCATTTTCGGGGCAGGCCGCACATCGACCGGGTAGAAATCATACACCTGTCCGAGCAGGATGCGGGGATGCTAAAGGAGCCGGACTGGTCCCGCGCCTCCTGCACGGAACAGAATGTTTACAATGGATATTTGCGAAAAAGCGCCGGCCCGGACGCCGAATGGCGTGAGGTGGAGACGATTTCTCCGGGCTGCAGCATGCTGGTCTTTAACCAGCGCAAGGAAGGACCCCAGAGCAGCCTCGCCTTCCGGCGGGCGCTTGATCTGATCATTGACCGTAAGCGGATGATTGCAGATCTTGGGGAGAACCGAATTTACCCAGCGCGAGGATTTCGCACTCACCGCAGCGGAGCGGCTGACGAGGTGGAAAGAATGGAACCGTCGCCGGATGCAGCGGATATTTACCGGCTGTTAGAGCAAAGCGGTTACCGGGGAGAGACGATACTGTTGTCAACCCGAAGCCGCCATGTCACCGACGCACAGTGGATTCAGCAGCGCTGCCGCGATCTCGGCATCCGCATGGAAATTAAGGTGCGCAAGGCGGAGGATATGGCGGGTCCGGGCTTTTCGCCAGAGGATGATTGCCAGCTATATGAGGTCGTTCTCGGCAATGACGAAATCCAGGATCTGGAATTATACTTGCAAAAAGGATTTTTTCCTTCAGCCTTGGCGGACGGCATGCGGGAGACTGTAGAAGCTTCGGCTCGTGCGGTGATGTCCGACTCCGACCCGCACAGCCGCTGGCACAGACTCTATGAGCTGGAAGAGCTGCTGCGTCAATCATGCAGCGTTCTCTTTCTGCTCCATAAGAAGAGTAACACCCGGTTCCATTCCTCCATCCAGGGAATCAATCTGAATTCATGCGGCTGGCTCGACTTCCGCACCGTCTGGTTCCAGCCGCATTCCCTCGGGGAATTAGGGAGTAAAGGCATTCGGCTTGGATAGAATGATTTCACGCAAAGAAGCCAAGCTTCCCGTTTCAGGTGAAGCTTGGCTTCTTTATAAGTTTCGGATTATCGCCGCTTGAAGGCTCCCGGCCTTATTATTTATCCAGTGTCTCGCTCCAGTCGTGCACCATCGAGCCTTCAAGATACTTCTCGGCGTCCATCGCCGCCATACAGCCCGAACCCGCTGCTGAAATGGCCTGACGATACCGGGTATCCTGAACGTCACCGCAGGCAAATACACCTGGGATGTTCGTCTCTGTTGTGCCCGGACGGACCACGATATAGCCGTTCGCGTCGGTTGTGATCTGGCCGCCGAGAAAAGCGGTATTCGGCGTATGGCCAATCGCCACGAAGACGCCGTCGGATTCAATGAGTTCTTCCTTACCACTCTCGTTATCGCGGACAAGCAGTCCTTTCACTCCGGTCTCGCCGGTCACAACTTCCAGCGGAGTGCGGTTCAGCGCCCATGAAACTTTGCTGTTTTCTTTTGCGCGGTCCTGCATAATCTTGGACGCCCGCAGCTCCTCGCGGCGGTGCACCAGCGTTACATTGCTTGCAAACCGCGTCAGGAAGCCCGCTTCCTCCATCGCGGAGTCGCCGCCTCCTACGACAATGATCTTCTTCCCGCGGAAGAAGAAGCCGTCGCAGGTAGCGCAGGTGCTGACTCCGCGCCCCACATTGTCCTGCTCTCCGGGGATGCCGAGATACCTGGCCGAAGCGCCCGTTGAGATAATGACCGTTTCCGCTTCCAGCACGCCAAGGCCGTCCACATTCACTTTAAAGGGCCGCTGCGAGAAATCGACGGACTCAACCCAGGCGCTCTTGAATTCAGCCCCGAAGCGTTCCGCTTGCTTGCGCATATTGTCCATAAGATCCGGTCCGAGAATGCCTTCCGGGAATCCGGGAAAGTTCTCCACTTCCGTCGTCGTTGTCAGCTGTCCGCCCGGCTGCAAGCCTTCAATCACCAGCGGATTCAAATTCGCGCGCGCCAAATAAATGGCGGCGGTTAGACCGGCTGGACCGGTTCCAATTACAATAGATTTATACATCTTAAGCCCTCCTCGCAAACGGATTATTATAAAGTTTGGCTGTATGCCAAGCATGTTATCCCTATTATGCCTAAAGGGGACAATCCCGGGGCTCCGCACCCGGACTGCTAGCCGCGCGGAAGCCTTTCTTTTTCTTCGGGGCGCGGTTCCTTGTCCGTCTCCATACCAATAAGCTTCTGCAGGCGGAGAAGACCGGATTCCTCCTGCTTTCCGTCCTGTACCGGCTCGTTAAGCAGTTCCTTGAGGGCTCCGGCCATCTCTTCGTCGCCGATCCAAGTCAGCGCTTCGGTGACCTGCCGCTTCAAGCTGGCATCTCCGTACCGCAGCGCCCAGAAGAAGGACGAGCGCAGCAGCGGATTTACCCTAACCTGCTCAACAAAGCTGCCTTTATTGGCCTTCCACAGCTTAAGCTGCTCCTGAAATGGGAGCTGATAGTTATAGCTAACGGCTGGCAGTTCCGAACCCTCCGCCGTCGACTGATGCAGCAGGTTCAAGAAGAACCGGGGCACCTCCGACTCCGGGTCGAGCTTGGCGGCCTGCCGCCAGCAGCGCTCGGCCTCCAGCCGCAGTCCGCTGTTGCAGGCTGCGGCTGCACAGTAATGATACAGCCCAGCGTCACCGCTGATCTCCTCGTCTTTCAGCAGACGGCGGAAATGACCATAAGCAACTCTGTGCCGTCCCAGAATGCCCATCGTCGTCGCAAGCTTGAAGACATGCTCCCGGTGGAATGGAACGGTGACCTCCAACGTGCGCAGCAGCCCATCCAGCGCGCTCCGGTCCCCTTCGTATTGCAGGAAAATCGCCAGATTGCAGAGCGCATGCAAATTTCCTGGCTCCTTCTCCAGCACCCGCGCAATACATTCCTTCGCCTTGGCAAACCGGCCCATATAAAAATGCGCCAAAGCCAGATTATTATGCGCCGCCAAAAAATCGGGAGTTCCCTCAGTGATCTGTTCCAAGAGACGAACCGCCTCCGGAAATTTCCCTTCTTCCAGCAGGCCCCGGGCACGGTCATGTTCTACCGCCCCTTCCCGGCTGCGGATCCGGTTCAGCGAAACAGGACGGTCGAGCTCGTAGTGCAGCAGCTCCATCAGCTCCTCCGATTCCGCTAGGAACTCCCCGTTCGCATCCTCCTCAAGATATGTCACGAGCGAGCGCTCCGCTTCCTCGAAGCTTTCCATATTGGCAAAGTTATTGGCCATATAAAAATGGCATTCCGTCATTGACGGGTCCACCTGTTCCAGTACATGGGCCAGAATGGCGTTAGACGCCTCGTAATCTCCCATCTCCGACAGTATACCCGCCATATTGCAATGATTAACCGGATTTTCCGGTTCATATTCAGCCGCTTTGCGGAAATTTTTCAGTGCTTTTTCATATTGAAAGCGATCCAGCGAACGGACGGCTCTTTCAAAGAAAAAGTTAGCGTTCAGAGCGACGGGGATAACGTTTCCTGTCCCGTCATCAATCTCTGAAATCTTTTCTATCATGGAAGCTGGCACCTCCTTGTAAGCTCCCTAACCCTCTTTCCAACAGAAGACTCGCTTTGCCCGAGCGGTTCTCCAAACTTCACGTTTGCCGTTACCAGGGTCGGCCCCGGCTGTCTTCACACAGTATACCATAAAACCGAAAGAGGTTTTCAAGTTGAACGGGAGCCTGAAACCGTATCTTATTTCATTCTAGAGATGAAAAAAGACGGGGAATGTTATATTCCCGCGTCTCCAAACAATTTGTCTATAGAACCGCCCTCGATAATAATACTTATGGCCCTCGCCAGCATTGGAGCGACCGAGAGAACGGTGAAGCAGTCGGAATGGTCGGCAGGCAGCTCGATGGAATCAGTTACCACCACTTCCTCAATTCCGGGGTGATCCAGCCGTTCGATCGCCGGACCCGAGAACAATCCATGCGTGGCGCAGACGATGCTGTCCTTGGCCCCTCTCTCCTTCAGTCCTTCGACAACATTGACAATAGTAGTTCCCGTATCGATCAGGTCTTCGATAATGACCGGAGTCCGTCCCTCCACATCGCCAATGACGTGGGTTATGACCGATTCGTTATGGGCCGGACGCTTCTTGATCATAATGGCAAATGGCGAATCCAGCTTGCTTGCCAGCTTCTCGGCCGTGGAAGCACGCCCGGCATCAGGCGAAACAACCACCACATCGGACAAGTTCTTTGCCTTCAGATAGCCGCTGATCAGGTCAAGCGCCGTCAGGTGATCCACCGGAATGTTGAAGAAGCCCTGGATCGCCGCCGCATGCAGATCAATGGTCAGTACGCGCGTAGCCCCGGCTGTCGTCAGCACGTCGGCAACCATTTTGGCGGAGATTGGCTCTCTTGGTGCGGACTTGCGCTCTTGACGGGCATAGCCGTAGTACGGAACGATAATATTGACCGTTCGCGCCGACGCCCGTTTCGCGGCGTCTATCATTACCAATAGCTCGACAAACAGCTCATTGATGGGATGGGAGAGAGATTGCACCAAAAAGACATCGCAATTCCGGATGCTTTCTTCGTAATGCACATAAATCTCGCCACTCTTGAAGCGGGTCAGCTTAATCTTCCCCAGCTCCGCGCCAAGCCTTGAGGCAATATCCGCAGCCAGCTTCGGATTGGACGACCCGGAAAAAATACGCAATGTATGGTGCTGCATAGCGCCCTCCTTAATTCATTCATTATCCTTCAAAAGAGACCATTTCCCGGCAGCGGCCTTCAAACACCGCGAGTTCACGGAATCCCGTATCCCACAGCAGCTTGCGAGCCTCCGCAAGGCCTTCACCAAGCTTGGCCGGATCATGGGCGTCCGAGCCCAGCGTCAGCGGGATGCCCAGCTCAAGCGCTTGCTTCAGCACATGCGGAGCCGGAAACATCTCCGCACACGGCTTGAACAGGCCGGAAGCGTTCAGTTCCATCGCGATTCCCGCATCCGCTATTCTCCGCAGCGCGCTCAGCTCAAGCTCCTTCACTTCCGCCTGCCCTTCTGGTGTATCCGGTCCATAGCCGAATCTTTTGATGACATCCATATGCCCTATTATATCGTATATCCCCGAAGATGCAGCCTTGCTTATGGCTTGATAATAACGCCGGTAGACCGCAAGGGGATCTTGGCCTTCCCAGCCGTGAACCTGCCGGAAGTCGGTAATATCCCACTCGCCCAGAAAATGCACCGAGCCGATCAGGTAATCCCAAGGGTAAGGAGCGAGAAGTTCGCGGATCTCCTCTTCATAGCCTTCGATATAATCGGCTTCAAGCCCTACCCGGATATCAATGACTCCCCGGTAACGCTCCTTCAGGGCCAGACATTCCTCGACATAGCGGGGAAGCTCCTCAAGCGGCATAGCCATCTCCGGATAATACTGCGCCGGGTCGACATGAACCAGCGGCAGATGATCCGACAGGCCGAGCTGCTTAAGGCCGAGTTCGATGCCCCGGCGAACGTAATCTTCGAGCTTGCCTACGGCATGTCCGCAGCGCTCGTGATGGGTATGATAATCGATATGCATGGGAGGCTCCCTTCTGTACTAATCGCGGCGGGGCCGCTCGTGGCGCGCGCTGAGCTCTGCCATAATGTCGTCGAGCGGAAGCTTGCGCTCCTGCAACAGGACGAGCAGATGGTAGATCAAATCGCTGACTTCCAGCCGGAGCTCGGCATTATCCTTGTTTTTGGCCGCAATAATCGTTTCCGCCGTTTCTTCGCCGACCTTCTTCAGGATCTTGTCAACGCCCTTGTCGAACAGATACGTGGTGTAAGCTCCTTCCGGACGCTCCGCCTCTCTCTCGGCGATAACACGCTCCAGTTCGGCCAGCACGGCAAACCGTGCCTCTGTTGACTGACTGCCGCCGCTATGTAATTCATCCGTCTGCGGGTTGGCTGCCCCAGCTTTGCTCCCGAGCGGAAGCTCGCGGTAGAAGCATGACACCTTGCCTGTATGGCAGGCCGGCCCTTCCGGTTTAACCTTCACAAGCAGTGTGTCGCTGTCACAATCGTAGTGTATCGAGGTAATCGCCTGTGTGTTGCCCGAAGTGCCGCCCTTATGCCACAGCTCCCCCCGTGAACGGCTCCAGAACCAGGTCTGTCCGCTCTCCAGAGACAGCTTCAGCGATTCCGGGTTCATGTACGCGAACATAAGCACTTCCAGGGTGGTGTCGTCCTGCACGATAGCCGGAAGAAGCCCGGTTTCATTCCAGCGTATTCCTTCCAAAATTTCCTGCTGCTCAGATGTCGCCTTATTTTGCTGTTCGTTCATCGGATCTCCACACCCTTTTGTTTTAAGTCGGCCTTCAAATCACCGATCCCAATTTCCTTATAATGAAAAATGGTCGCCGCAAGCCCGGCATCCGCCTTGCCCGCAGTGAACACATCGTAAAAATGCTCAATCTTTCCCGCTCCACCCGAGGCGATCACCGGAATATCCACCAGATCACTGACAGCAGATGTGAGTTTTATATCAAAGCCGTCCTTGGTACCGTCGGCATCCATGCTGGTGAGCAAAATCTCACCCGCTCCCAGCTTCTCGGCCTGTTTCACCCACTCCAGCGCCTTGATTCCGGAAGGCTTGCGTCCTCCGTGGGTGTACACTTCCCACTCGCCCCAATTTTCATTATATTTGGCATCTACCGCCACTACAATACACTGGGAACCGAACCGCCGCGCTCCTTCGAGAATGAGCTGAGGATTGTTTACGGCCGCAGTGTTAATGCCGATCTTGTCGGCTCCGGCGCGTAAGATCGTCTTCATATGCTCGGGGGCCGATATGCCTCCTCCCACCGTGAACGGGATGGAGATCTCGCCCGCCGTTCTGCGGACGACCTCGACCATGGTCGCCCGTCCTTCCACCGATGCGGAAATATCCAGGAACACCAGCTCATCCGCGCCTTCCCGGTCGTAAATCGCCGCGAGTTCCACCGGATCGCCGGCATCCCGCAGGTTTACAAAGTTAACGCCTTTTACTACCCGTCCGTCCTTAACGTCCAGGCAGGGTATGATGCGTTTGGCCAGCATTGGTTATACCTCCTTTTTCGATCCCCCTAAATCCCCCTTAGCCAAGGGGGACCCCAAGGGCTCCGCCCTCTGGACACCCGGAAGCTTGGCGGGGTCAGGGGCGAAGGCGCTCCTTAGTTTATTTTTGTGTTGCGACCGCTTATCCCTGCGGGACCGCTTGGACTGCGGCGCTCCTGCTGTTAAGGGCAAAAACTTCAAAACCTAAACCTTCGCGTGCCGCGGGTCTGGCCCCTACGGGGTGGCGGGCTCTGCTCCGCCTGCGAAACAACCTTCAAAACCTTAAAACCTTCGCGTGCCGCGGGTCTGGCCCCTTCGGGGCGGCGGGCTCTGCTCCGCCTGCGAAACAACCTTCAAAACCTTAAAACCTTCGCGTGCCGCGGCTCTGGCCCCTTCGGGGCGGCGGGCTCCGCTCCGCCTGCTAACAGCTAAGACCCTAAACCTTCGCGTACCGCGGTCTTCGCCCCTTCGGGGCGGCGGGCTCTGCTCCGCCTGCGAAACAACCTTCAAAACCTTAAAACCTTCGCGTGCCGCGGGTCTGGCCCTCCGGACCAGATTACTTCAGCGCCGCCAAAGCTTCGGCAAGCTTGATGTTGCCGGTATACAGCGCCTTGCCAACGATGGCGCCGCCGATACCGCTGTTCTTATGCGCACTGAGGCGAAGCAGATCGTCCTGGACGGTAACCCCGCCGGAGGCGATGACGCTCTTGCCACTGGCCTGCGCCATGGCGAGAATGCCCTCCACGTTCGGGCCCTGCATCATTCCGTCACGGGAGATATCCGTATAGATAAACGTTTCCGCACCCTTGGATGCGAGTTCCTTTGCCAAATCCGTAGCCAGCACCTCGGACGTGTTCAGCCAGCCATGAGTAGCGACATAGCCGTTCCGTGCATCGATGCCGATCGCGACTTTATCGCCGTATTTTGCCAATACGGTTTCGGTGAATTCACGGTCATTGATGGCAGCGGTACCGATGATGACCCGGCTGACGCCGAGCGCCAGCAGCTTCTCCACATCCTCCAGCGTGCGCAGCCCCCCGCCAACCTGAACCGGCACGTTCACGCCAGCGGCGATGGATCCGATAATGTCAACATTGACGGGATGCCCGGCTTTCGCGCCGTCCAGGTCGACAAGATGAATGAACTCTCCGCCCTGCTCTTCCCATGATTTGGCCATATCGAGCGGGCTGTCGCCGTAGACCGTTTCCTGATTATAGTCGCCCTGCAGCAGCCTGACGCATTTTCCGTTCCGGATATCAATCGCCGGATACAAGATAAAAGAAGACATTTCGCCGTTCCCCGCTTTCCCGTTACTAAGTTCATTTATGATGTTTGCGGTATGCCGATGACTCCCGCATATCATTTGTTAATTGGATAACGCCCGGTTAGATTTCGAGCTTCAAAAACTGCTCCAGCAGCTTCCTTCCCAGCTCCCCGCTCTTCTCAGGATGAAACTGCATGCCGAATACATTGCCCCGCCCGACGATGGCCGTAACTGGGTGTCCGTAATCCGTCACGGCCAGCAAATCGCTTTTCTGCTCGACCAGCGCATGATAAGAGTGAACAAAATAGACATGTCCATCCTCCAGCGCCTTTAGCAGCGGATTCTCCGGTTGAAGGTACTGCAGCTTGTTCCAGCCCATATGGGGCACTTTATAGCCTTCTCTCGGCTCGAAGCGCACCACTGTTCCCGGCAGAAGATCTAGCCCCTCATGGCTGCCGTATTCCTCGCCTCGGGTGAACAGAAGCTGCATGCCGAGGCAGATCCCAAGCAGCGGCTGCCGTCCCGCAGCAGCAACCTCTTTGACAACCTTGTCCAGTCCGTTCTGCCGCAGATGATCCATCGCGTCTCCAAACGCGCCGACGCCGGGCAGAATAACGCGATCCGCAGCCAGAATCTCGCCGGCTTCCCCGGTTACAAGCGGCTCATGGCCCAAACGCTCAATCGCCTTGCTGACGCTGTGCAGGTTGCCGATCCCGTAATCGACGATAGCAACGGTCATAGGCTACAGCACTCCTTTCGTGGATGGAACGCCCTTCACCCGGGGATCAATTGCTGTCGCCTCGTCCAGTGCACGCCCGAGCGCCTTAAATACCGCCTCAATCATGTGATGCGTATTGAAGCCGTAATGCACGATGACATGCAGGGTCAGCCGCGCTTCCAGCGCAAATTTCCACAGGAATTCATGCACCATCTCCGTGGAGAAGCTGCCGACCTGCTGTGAAGGATACTCCGCGCGGTATTCAAAATGCGGACGGTTGCTGATGTCGATGATAACCTGCGCCAGCGCTTCGTCCATCGGCACAAATACGCTCGCATAGCGCTTGATGCCCTTCTTGTCGCCGAGCGCTTCGCGCAGAGCCTGGCCGAGACAGATGCCGATGTCTTCTACCGTGTGGTGATCATCAATCTCGATATCGCCGCGCGCCTGAACAGACAGATCGAACTGGCCGTGCTTCGTGAACAGATCGAGCATATGGTTCAGAAAAGGGACATCGGTCTCAAGCTCCGCTTGACCGCTTCCATCCACTGTCAGCGACAGCTTAATGTCCGTTTCATTCGTTTTGCGGGAAAGACCCGCCTGCCTGGTTTGCTGCCCGTTATTCTCCATCCGCTTCTCCACCCTTCGCTTCGTTCTCCAGCCTGATTTCCACCGCTCTGGCATGAGCTTCCAGTCCTTCGCGGCGAGCCAGTTCAATGATCGTCTTGCCGTCGCGTAAGAGCGCCTCTTTGCTGTAATAAATCAGGCTCGATTTCTTAATGAAATCGTCCACATCTACCGGCGACGAGAACCGTGCCGTGCCGTTCGTCGGAATAATATGATTCGGCCCGGCAAAATAATCTCCTACCGGCTCCGAACTGTAAGGCCCGAGGAAAATCGCCCCGGCGTTCCGAACCGCCCCGGTCAGCGCCATCGGGTCCTGCGCCACGATTTCCAGATGCTCCGGCGCAAGCCGATTGACTACGGAAATCCCTTCTTCCAGCGTCTCGACTACGATAATAGCGCCGTAATTTTCCACGGAAGCCCGGGCAATTGCCTCACGCGGCAGCTCCCGAAGCTGCCGCTCCACCTCGGCGGCGACCGCCTCGGCTAACGTCTGCGAAGGCGTCACGAGAATGGCCGAAGCCATCTCGTCATGCTCCGCCTGCGACAAGAGGTCTGCGGCGACATAAGCCGGTTCGGCGGTGTCGTCCGCCAGCACGACGATCTCGCTCGGACCGGCGATGCTGTCGATATCGACGGCGCCGTACACCTCGCGCTTGGCCAGCGCGACGTAAATATTGCCCGGTCCGCAAATTTTATCGACCGGAGCTATCGATTCCGTGCCGAAGGCCAGCGCGGCGACCGCCTGAGCGCCGCCGACACGATAGATTTCATTCACGCCAGCCTCAGCGGCGGCGACCAGAATATAAGGGTCGATGCCCTCCTTCCCGCCTGTTGCCGGCGGCGTTACCATAACGATCTCCGGAACGCCAGCAATCTGGGCGGGAATCACGTTCATCAGTACGGAAGAAGGATAGGATGCCTTGCCTCCGGGAACATATACGCCCACACGCTGCAGCGGCCGGATGATCTGTCCGAGGATTGTGCCGTCGGGCTGCAGATCCATCCAGGAGTTGCGCTTCTGTCTGGCATGGAAGGCACGGATGTTGTCCGCTGCGGCCCGGATCGCCGAGACAAAGGATTCTTCAACATGCCCGTAAGCGGCCTGAAGCTCTTCCTGGGTTACACGCACATTGTCACGGCTGAGCCGGGCTCCGTCGAATTTTTCCGTATAGCGGAAAAGGGCGGCGTCGCCCTCCTGCTTGATGTCGGCCACAATTTGCTTAACGGCCTTATTTTGCTCAGGGGTACCATAATCGACATCCCGCTGCAGCTTGAAATCCCTGCTGGATTGCACCTTCACTGGTTTTCCTCCTTATATATCGCCGGATTGCCCTCCTTTGGGCCACCCGTTTACGCCTTTCGTTTCTTCTCAAAAAATTGCCAGGGAACGGCCGGCTGACAGCCGCCGTTCATTGCGCATTAGATGGTGACCAGACTGCCCGGCTGTCATCGTATCCCTGATGTACACCGGAACAGCAACATTAACGCAATTACCGGGCCGGCTCGGCAATAACGCTCTGCAGCCGGTCGCACAGCTGCTGGATTTCCGCATTTTTCATCCGGTAGCTGACCCGATTGGCCACCAGCCGGCTCGTAATCTCGAAGATGCTCTGCTGTTCGACCAGTCCGTTCTCGCGCAAGGTCTGTCCCGTCTCCACCATATCGACGATCCGTTCGGCCAGCCCGATCAGCGGCGCCAGTTCTATAGACCCGTTCAGCTTGATGACTTCCACCTGCTGGCCTTGCTCCCGGAAATACCGGGAAGCGACATTCGGGTACTTCGTCGCCACGCGCTGGTGAATACCCGGCTCCCAGTTTGGCAATCCGATGATCGACATCCGGCAGCGGGCGATGCCAAGGTCCAGCAGCTCGTACACATCCCGGTTCTCTTCCAGCAGAACATCCTTGCCGACGATGCCGATATCCGCCGCTCCGTACTCCACGTAGGTGGGCACATCCACCGGCTTCGCCAAAATAAATTCCATTCCCGCCTCAGGCAGCGGAATGACCAGCTTGCGCGAGGCCTCGCCCTCCGGAGGAATCGGCAGTCCCGCAGCGCGGAACAGCTCCGCCGCCTTGTCATAAATGCGGCCCTTCGGCATAGCCACTTTAAGTATCTCCGCCATTTGCTTATGTCCGCCTTTCAGTTCGTAAATTATTGTTTTATATATCCGTTACGCCTTTGCACGATTCGTCTTTAGCTGCGCTCTTTGACAAATGAAACAAAGGTGTAAATCTCTCCATACCGCTTGCCGTCCTCCGTACCTGCTCCGGCCTTAGCATCGGCTGTTGTTAGATCTCCAGGCTCCGATACCAGCCGCGTTACCACCACATGGCCTTTGGCCCGCAGCCGCATCGACTCCTCAAGTCCCTCCCTGCGCCGCAGCGCATCATATTGAACGAGAGTCGGCAGCTCTTGCCTTTCTTCCGTTCCCCGAACGCCGTCGAGAATACGGTTCGTCTTCAGCGAGAAGCCCGTTGAAGGAACCGATCGCCCGAACTGCTGCAGCAGATTGTCGTAACGTCCGCCGCTGCACACCGGGAACCCGAGTTCGGCGGCATAGCCTTCGAACGTCATGCCCGTATAATAGGTGAAATCACCGACCATGGTCAGATCGATCAGCACATGCTGGGATACTTCATAAGCCTCCAGCACCTCCCACACCTTGCACAGATGCTCAATCGAGGCGCGGGCGAGCGGATGCCGGCTAAGCTCCAGCGCTTGACCGCAGATTTCCTTGCCGCCGCGCAGCCGCAGAAGCCCGTCCATCTCTTCTTTCTGCTCTTCAGTCAGAGTTAGGCGGCCGAGTGCATCACGGAAAGCGACATAATCGCGGCCCAGCAAATGGCTCTTAAGCTCCTCCTGCACTTCCGGCAGCCCCGGAGCCACCTCCTGGAACAGTCCGTTCAGGAAACCGACATGGCCCATGGCAATCTTGAACGTTCCCACTCCCGCCGCCTGCAGTGAAGCAATGGCCAGAGCCACAACCTCCGCATCGGCTTCCGGAGAATCGTCGCCCACCAGCTCGACACCGGTCTGGTAAAATTCAGCCTCGCGTCCGGCCTCCTCCTCAATCGCCCGAAATACATTGGCATGGTAGGACAACCGCAGCGGCAGCGGCTCGTCCTTAAGCAGCGAAGAGACAACGCGCGCCACCGGAGCCGTCATCTCCGAACGCAGCACCAGCGCCTGGCCGCGGTTATTCAGCAGCTTATACAGCTTCTGGTCCGAGGTCGAACTGGCAACCCCAACCGTATCGTAATATTCCAGCGTGGGTGTCATAATCTGGCGATAGCCCCATTGATTCATGCAATTCAGTACATCATTCTCAATTTTGCGCAATTTGCTCACGGCATGCGGGAGATAGTCCCGAAAGCCAATGGGCTTCTCAAAGCCCTTCGGTTTGGACATATTGAAATTCACCTCATCGGTTAGTAGAAAGTCAAAACAATAGATATTTCGTAAAAGATGCTCCTGATCCTTTACCATGGTAAAGTGGTAGTAAAGTAAAGCATTTCTGATATCGTACCATGACATGTTATTTTTCGTCAATTAAAGCCTTTAAATCGACTATTGTCCCCTTATTATAGTCCATTATATCTTTTTTTCGATCGGCCTACCTACTTTAAAAAAGAGCATCAGTAATCGCTTACAAATTTCTCTTTACAAATTTTTGCCTCGGGCGTATGATACAAACAGAAGTTGTATACAGGTATACTTGCATTAATGAAACCGGTTAAAGGGGTGATTAGAGATGAAATTGGGTCTGATAGGACTCGGCAAGATGGGCTACAATCTGACTTTGAATTTGTTGAACCATGGTCATGAGGTTGTTGTAAGCGATCTCAATCCGGAGCCTGTCCGCCAGCTTGAAGGGCTTGGAGCCATCGCGGCCCCCAGCATAGCCGAACTTACCGCACAGCTTCCTCGCCCGCGCATCCTATGGGTAATGGTTCCCGCAGGAGCGCCGGTCGACAGCCTTATTAATACTCTTTCCGGTCTGCTGGATGAAGGCGACATTGTCATCGAAGGAGGCAACTCTCATTACAAGGATTCCATTGCCAGAGCTGAGAAGCTGGGCGAGTCCGGTATTCATTTCTTCGATGCGGGAACTTCAGGCGGAACCGAGGGCGCGGCCCATGGCGCCTGCTTTATGATCGGAGGCAATCCCGAGATTTTCGGCACCATCGAACCGCTGTTCCGCGATCTTGCCGTAGAGAACGGATATTTGTACGCTGGTCCAAGCGGCAGCGGCCACTTTTTAAAAATGATCCATAATGGCATTGAATACGGTATGATGCAGGCGATTGCCGAAGGCTTTGAGCTTCTGGAGAAGAGCCCCTTCGATTTCAACTATGAGGATGTTGCCCGGGTATGGTCGAACGGTTCCGTTATTCGGGGCTGGCTGATGGAGCTTACCGAAAGCGCTTTTTCCAAAGATCCGAAGCTTTCCGGCATTCGTGGAGTCATGCAGAGCTCCGGTGAGGGCAAATGGACGGTGCAGACAGCGCTTGACCTTGAGGCCAGCACGCCGGTAATCGCGCTTTCCCTGCTGATGCGCTATCGTTCACTTGAGGAGAATACGTTCCACGGCAAAGTAGTCGCCGCTCTGCGCAATGAATTTGGCGGCCATGCCGTTGTAAAAGAGGAGTAACGTTCTCCCTGAGGCTGAAGCCTGACCCAAGTCCTGCATTTCATACATAGAACCCGGATGCGCATGTGTGCTATTATCGTAAATAACGAATGTTGGCATACAGCAAAATCGTCCGCAGAGGAGTCGTGTGAAATGCAGTATCCTACCGCCTGGCTGCAGGGTGTCTCGCTTGGAGAGTCTATCGCCTGCCGTCTGAGGCTTCAAATTATAAATGAACAACTTAAAGCTGGAGAAGTTCTCTCGGAGAACCGGATCGCCGAGGAATTCGGAACAAGCCGTTCCCCAGTCCGGGAAGCGCTTAAATCTCTGGCCGCCGAAGGATTGATCCGATTGGAACGGATGGGCGCCGTAATTGTCGGTTTGAATCTTGAGAATGTAAAAGAGCTATACGACGTACGCTATCTTATCGAGAGCTTTGCCCAGCAGCGGCTTGCGGGAAGCCCTCAGGATGCGCTGATACAGCAGCTTGAGCAGACGATTGACCGGATGAAGCTGGCCGTCAAATATAACGACTACGTGGAGTTTGCCTATCAGGATTTTTCTTTCCATGAGGCGATTGTCCTTCAGGCCCGTCATACCCGGATTCTTCATTTATGGAACAGCATCCGCCAGATTGTTATGACCGTTATCCTGGTGACAACCGAACAGGGCTTCGCCGAAGGCGAGGAGAGAATGAATTGGGTCGCAGACAAACACCGAAGCATCGTTGAAGGACTGCGGTCGCAGAATGCGGAAACGATCCGCCAGGTGGTTCAGAACTATTTTGCCGATTCAATGCTGACGCTCGGGCACGCTCTTCCATAACCTTAAAAAATCATCTGCCGAACTCTGTCCAATGTACGCTTTTTCTTGTCGACAAGTATACCAATGAATAAAACTGCTTGTTGAAAACGCTGTACAGCAAAAAATGGAAAATATCCGATGCCGTTCCACTTCCCTGGCATCCACTACTTAAAGGGGGATTATCATGAACAGTTTGTTCGGGCTTAGCCATAATGCGACGCTGCTGGTATGGACACTGCTCGTTATTGTATTTCTGGTTACACTGATTGCCAAATACAAATGGAATCCGTTCGTCACCCTGCTCCTTTCCGCGCTGGCTCTGGGTCTGCTTGCCGGTATGGAGTATCAGAAGCTGATCAAATCAATTACCGGCGGTCTCGGCGGCACCCTCGGCACAATCGCCATCGTCATCGGCCTAGGAACCATGCTGGGGAAAATGATGGCCGAATCCGGCGGCGCCGAGCGCATCGCCACAACACTCGTGGACCGGTTCGGGGAAAAAAGGGTTCACTGGGCCATGATGCTCGTCGGCTTTGTCGTTGGGATTCCCGTATTCTTCGAAGTTGGTCTCATCCTGCTTATTCCAGTCGTCTTCATGGTCGCCCGCAAAACCAAAATGTCTCTGCTGCAAATTGGAATTCCGGTACTCGCCGGTCTGTCCACCGTACATGGTCTTGTGCCGCCGCATCCCGCGCCGATGATTGCCATTGACGCTTACGGCGCTAATTTGGGCAAAACGATTCTGTATGCCTTAATCGTCGGCCTGCCCACCGCTGTGATCGCCGGACCGCTGTTCGGCAAATTTATCGGTAAACGCATTCAGGTGCAGCCGCCAACGGAGTTGGCCGAACAGTTTGCCACTAAAAGCGTAAAGACTCTTCCAAACTTTGGAATTACACTCGTGACAATCCTGATGCCTGTTATTCTGATGCTGATCGGCTCCATTGCCGACATTCTTGATCCCGAAGCTGTACACGTATTTACGCCATTCGCTAAATTCATCGGACATGAAGTCATTGCCCTGCTGATCTCGGCTGTCTTCTCCTTCTTCTCCCTCGGCTTTGCCCGCGGCTTCAAGAAAGAGGATATCTCCCGCTTCACAAGCGAATGTCTCGCGCCAACCGCTTCGATTATCCTGATTATCGGCGGCGGCGGAGCGTTCAAGCAGGTGCTGATCGACAGCGGCGTCGGCGGAGCCATCGCTTCGCTTGCAACGCAGACTCATGTGAATCTGATCTTCTTCGGTTGGCTTGTGGCCGCGTTGATCCGCGTCGCTACCGGCTCCGCAACCGTAGCGATGACGACGGCGGCCGGAATCGTCGCCCCGGTTCTTGCTGTAAGCTCCGGCGCTCCTATCGAGCTTGTCGTTCTGGCGACCGGCGCCGGCTCACTCATCCTCTCACATGTTAATGACGCCGGCTTCTGGATGATCAAGGAATTCTTCGGCATGTCCGTCGTTCAGACTTTGAAAAGCTGGACAGTTATGGAAACACTCTTGTCTGTCGTTGGCCTCATCTTTATCTTGATTTTGAGCGTCTTCATATAATTCAATATAAGAATAAACGGCTTCGCCGTCCTCTGGAAGAGGAAGGCATCCGTTTCTCGTAAAAATATCAGGCCAAGGATAAGCGCGAAGCTTATACTTTCTGATATTTTAAGAAAAGCACATATGGATGGTTATGCGAAGACGTCGCCCTGATCCTTCTTTAGAGGCGGAGAATCAGTCCGGCCCCCTTCGCATCATTTTTGGAAAGAAGGTTTAAGTTATGAGCACTCAATATATGATTGGTGTCGATATGGGAACTACGAGCACCAAGTCTGTGCTGTTCGCGGAGAACGGAACCATCGTAACCAAGGCGGATCAAGGCTATCCGCTATATACCCCCTCACCATCCATCGCCGAGCAGGACCCCGAGCAAATCTTTCGGTCCGTCATGCACACCCTTTCGGCCGTTATGCGGCAGAGCGGGGTGGAGGCCAAGGATATCCTGTTCGTCTCATTCAGCTCCGCCATGCACAGCGTCATTGCCGTTGACAAAGACGGCCATCCGCTGACGAAATGCATTACATGGGCCGACAATCGCAGCGCCGAGCAGACGCTGCGATTGAAGAACGAGCTTGGCGGACATGAGATTTATCTGCGCACAGGTACGCCGATTCATCCGATGTCGCCGATCACGAAGCTAATGTGGCTGCGCGAGGAGCAGCCCGAGGTGTTCGAGGCGACGTATAAATTCATCTCGATCAAGGAATATATCTTCTTGAAGCTGTTCGGGGACTATATCGTGGATCACTCTATTGCCTCTTCCACCGGCATGATGAATCTGGAACGGCTGGAATGGGATAAAGAAGCGCTGAATATTGCCGGCATTGATGAAAGCCGCTTATCCCGCCTTGTGCCGACAACCTATGCCGCCCGCGGACTGCTGCCGGAAGCTGCCAAAGAAATCGGGCTCTTGCCGGATACTCCCTTTATCGTCGGCGCCAGCGACGGCGTTCTCTCCAATCTCGGTGTAGGCGCCATTGAGCCGGGCGTCGTGGCCGCCACCATCGGCACGAGCGGAGCGATCCGTACAGTAGCCGATCGGCCGGTAGTCGATCCGAAAGGGCGGATCTTCTGTTACGCCCTGACCGAGAAGCACTGGGTTATCGGCGGTCCAGTCAATAATGGCGGCATGCTCTTCCGCTGGGTCAGGGATGAATTTGCTGCATCCGAGGTAGAGACGGCCAAACGGCTGGGCATTGATCCTTACGATGTGCTCACCCGGATTGCCGAGCATGTGCCGGCGGGAAGCGAAGGACTGCTGTTCCATCCTTACCTTACCGGGGAGCGCGCTCCGCTCTGGAACGCCGATGCCAGAGGCTCCTTTTTCGGACTCACCATGAACCACCGCAAGGAGCATATGATCCGTTCCGTGCTGGAAGGCGTCATCTTCAATCTGTACACCGTTATGCTGGCGGTGGAGGAACAAATGGGGCGCCCGCAGCGGATTATGGCGACGGGCGGTTTTGCCCGCTCCGCCCTGTGGCGGCAGATGATGGCCGATATTTTCGACCAGGAGGTTGTCGTTCCGGAGAGCTTTGAAAGCTCCTGCCTGGGCTCAGCCGTTCTCGGTCTGTACGCGATCGGGCGAATCGATTCCCTGAGCGCCGTATTTGGCATGATTGGCACAACCCATCGACATTTGCCGAATAAGGCTAACGCAAGCGTGTATAAACAACTGCTGCCTATTTTTATCTCGCTGTTCCGTACCCTGGAAAGCAACTATGAGGCGATTGCCAAATTCCAACGCGAACAGGCTGGGGAATAAGATCTCTTATCCAAGTAGCAGCATCACGTTCCTAAATACCCAAAAAGGGGCGTCCACAGTCACCAATCATGACTGTGAACACCCCTTCTTTTTTTCCATTCAATCCATTGCCCTATACTCCTGCGGCAGATTCTGCGGCTGCTTCACAGGACGCCGCGGGGCCGAGCCGAACAGAACCCAGGCGTACTTGATGTACCGGAAAGCTATCGCCACAATAATCCAGGATAGAATCAGCGCGGCAAGCCAGCCGCCGGCAATCGCCAGCGCATAGGCAAGATAGCCGCCGTGAAAGTCGATCTTCCGGTATAAATAGAGAACTACCGGATGAATCAGGTAAATACCGAACGAGCAAACGCCGGCTGAGACCAACAATCTGGACCAGAGCCTTAGGCCCGTACCATATAACAAAAAGGAAAGCTGGAAGACCACCAGACAGGACAGTAGCGCATGAGCATTCGCCGCTCCTTCGAACCAGAAACTGTTGATCACCGTTTTTTGCGTATAATTGCTGTTCCACAGCTCCACGTGAGCGGTCCCTGCGGCAATCCAAAGCACCCACACAAGCGCCCACACCAGCCACTTGCCAGACCGTAATCCTTCACGTGACGGAATGAGCCACGGCTTCAGCGAAGAATAAAAGACCGCGATCGACGCCCCAAACAGAAAATACGAGAAATAGGTGATCGCCAGACTTCCTTTGGAGACGTGCCAGTAACCGTGATTGACCATGTACTTGTTGAGCACCACGAACCCCCACTGAAGCGCCAGCCCGATAAGCGGCGCCCAGGCCGCCAGAGGGCGGCTTTTTTGCAGGCACCACAACAGCAGCGGAAACAGCACATAGAACTGGATAATGATAATAACGTAGTATAAATGCGTATAAGCCGTTCCGGTAAGCAAATATTTGGACAGCTTCGCTGCCATTTCCTGAGGCGGCATGCTCCACTGATTCCCCGCATACAGCTTAAGCCCAAAATAAAGCACTGAGAATACGACATAAGGCACGATAATGTAGATCAGTCTTCTGCCGTAGAATTTGCCCAGTGTCTTTCCGGTCAGCGGCCGGTCGATATAATTGTAGAACAGCACAAAGCCGCTTAAAAACACAAAGGAAGGCACGGCAAACTGGCTGAATTTATTCATAAACAAAAATGGGTGAAACAGCGGTGTATTCAATGTTTCCGCGAGGGTACGCGAAGTCGCATGGATCGCCAGTACAGCAAGGATGGAGATTGCCCTGAAAATATCCAACTGCGGAATACGTTCTTTTTGTTCCATATTCTCCTCCTGTAACTCCTCCCGCCAATACAAGACAATCTTCCTTCGATTCGTCTTTCTCCCAGCTTAGCGCGGTTCTTGTTGCTCCTCCTCCGTCTCCGGACAACGGCTTCCCTTTAATTCACGAAGCGGATTTCCGCCGACAAACATTCCCGCCGCCACATCCTTGTGAACGACCGAGCCTGCGGCCACAACCGCTCCGTCGCCGATGGTTACACCAGGAAGAATCGTCGTATTGGCCCCAATCATCACATTCTCGCCGATAACAACCTTACCCAGACGATACTCCTTGATCAGATATTCATGCGCCAGAATGGTCGTATTGTAGCCAATAACCGAATTTTCACCCACGGTAATCAGTTCCGGAAAAAACACATCCACCATAGCCATCAGCCCGAAAGCTGTATGCTTGCCTACTTTCATTCCGAGCACACGGCGGTAGATCCAGTTCTTAAGCGGAAGAATCGGACAATAGCGGGCGATCTGAATAAAAATAAAATTTCTGATACCCTTCCACGGGCTGACCGTCCGGTAAATGTACCATAGCGAATTATGCCCTTCCACCGGATAGCTGGTCACCTTTCTGCTCACGGTTTCACTGTTCCCCCGCTAACAATCTCATACAGGTCGGTCATATCCTGAAGAATAAAATCCGGCCCATATTTACGAAGGGTATCCTCACCCTTCAGCGACCATGCCACCCCGGCTGCCAGCACGCCCGCAGCTTTGGCCGATTGAATATCGACTCCGCTGTCGCCGACCATCAGCGTCTTCTCCGGGTTTACGCCCAGATTGCGTACCGCAGTCAGCACCGGCTCCGGGTCGGGCTTAAGCTTAGTGACATCGTTAAGTGTTACAACCGTATCCATGTATTGCTGCAAATCGAACATCTCCAGCGCCCGAATCGTCGTGGGCCGGATCTTGGTGGTTACAACCCCTAGCTTGATCTCCCGGCGGCGCAACTCTTCCAGCGTTTCATTCACATTTGGAAAAGACCGAATCAGCTCGTCGTGGTACTCAACTTGGTAGTGACGGTAGGACGCCTCCAGAGCCGAGACATCTTCGAGATTGGTGAACGCCTTAAGCTGGTCCGGGAGACTGGTTCCCATATGGGGGATCATCTGCTCGCGGGTAATTGCTGGCTGAGCATGCTGCTGCAGTGCGTACATAAAAGAGCTGATAATCAGCTCATTCGTATTGACGATCGTGCCGTCCAAATCAAATAGAACACATTCAATCATAAGTGACTACTCCTTTTTATCTTCCTCCAACGTCGGATGGTTTGGATCAGATGGAGGAACGGAGACATTCTGCTCCGGGGTATCAGGTTGTTCCATTACTACAGGATCGGCTGCATGCGTCTTGGAGGACACAATCGGGTCCGAGTAATGATCTTTGGCTGCTCCTGTTGTCCGGCGGATAATAATGAGCAGCACCGCAGCAACGATAATTAGCAGCGACAGCAGCTGGGATATGCGAATGTTCCCGTAATTCGGGTCGAGATAACCCTGCTCGAAGCCAAGTCCCTTCATCGGGCTCCATAAACCGTTGATGAACGAGGCAAGGCCGCTGCCCCCTTTGAAAGCTAAACTATCCGTCCGCAGCCCTTCAATAAAGAATCGCCCAACGGAATACCAAATGAAATACGACAGAAATAATTCTCCGGCGCGCATAAACCGTTGTCTTCGAAGCACCATAAGCAGGACAATGCCCACCAAGCTCCAGACAGACTCATATAAAAATGTCGGGTGATGATAGGCTTGATTCGCTTCTATGTACATCTGATTTACAATAAAGTCCGGCAGATGCAGATTGTTCCGCAGAAAAGTCTCCTGAACAGGGCCGCCATAGGCCTCCTGGTTCACAAAGTTGCCCCATCGTCCGATCATTTGCCCTGCCAGCAGTGAAGGAGCGCAGATATCGGCAATACGCCAGAAAGAATAGCCTTTATAGCGGAAATAAATGATGCCGCAAATAATGGCACCGATCAGCGCACCGTAGATAGCGATACCACCGTTCCATATTTTGAAGACATCCAAGAGATTATTTCTGTATTCACCCCACTTAAAAGCTACAAAATAAATACGCGCGCCGATAATCGCCGAAGGAACTCCAAGCAGCAGCATATCCATAAAGAATTCTTGCGGTATGCCGAAGCGTTTACCTTCGCGGATTGCAAGATACAGCCCGGCCAAAGCGCCGAATCCAAGAATCAGGCCGTACCAGTGTACACTTAAAGCACCGATTGAAAAGGCGATCGGATTTAAAGCCAACGGAAACATACTCTCATCCTCCTAGTCCAGATCATCCATGTCTTCGGATATAGTAGCCGTAAGCTTGTGGGTGAATTGCAGTGCGGCATTGAAGCCCATCTGCTTCAACCGGTAATTCATCGCCGCCACTTCGATAATAACGGCAAGGTTCCGGCCAGGGCGCACCGGAATGGTTACCAGCGGAACATCGGTGTCGATAATACGCGTCGTTTCCTCGTCCAGTCCAAGCCGGTCATATTGCTTGTCCTGCTGCCATGCTTCCAACCGGACGACAAGCGTAATCCGCTTGTGGTTGCGAATCGCTCCGGCGCCGAACAGCGTCATAACATTAATAATACCGACCCCGCGGATTTCCAGCAGGTGCCGAATCAGTTCCGGTGCGGTTCCATGCAGTTGGTTATCCGACGTCTGCCGGATTTCCACCGCATCGTCGGCAATCAACCGATGTCCGCGCTTAACCAGTTCCAGGGCCGTCTCGCTCTTGCCGATGCCGCTGCTGCCGGTAATCAGCATGCCCACGCCATATACATCACACAGAACCCCATGAATGGTCGCCGTTGGAGCCAGTCTTCCTTCCAAAAAACTGGTCAAACGGCTGGAAAAGATCGTCGTCGCCATTGAGCTGCGCAATACGGGTAGTCCTTTTTCATTACTCACGTCAATCAGCTCTTGAGGAACATCCAGACTGCGTGTGATCACAATGCAGGGCGTCTGGTCGTCAAAAATGCGGCGAATCCGGCTGATCCGTTCCTCTTCAGGGAGCATTGAGAAGAAGGCCAACTCCGTTTTACCCAACAGTTGTACCCGGTCTTCAGGATAATATTCGAAATATCCGGCCATTTCGAGGCCGGGGCGGTTCAGGTCATCGACCGTAATCAGCCTTTTCAGGCCCTCTTGTCCGGAAATGACTTCCAGTTGAAAATGCTGTACCAATTCCGATACTTTTACCTTCTTGGCCATATCTGTTTCTTCCTTTCATCGCCTGCGGTATATTCCCGCTTATCCTGCTTCCCTTGACCGGCAGGGTTGTATAATCCTTCCTTCCGGCAGGTAATTCTCCTGCTATCTTAAAGGATAACGGAGTCGATTGCAATCATTATGCCGGGTAAGGCGGGTCTAGAGGCACAGTCTTTTTGCCAATATCGAGACCTTGAAGACTCTGCATAATCTGGACCCGAGAGTTTTCCAGAGTTTTCCTGAATTTACTTTTTCATAAGAGCGGCGCTTGCCGAACCTGTATCTAATGAAAAAAGCCGCCCAAAAGGGCGGCTCCTCAAAGGACCGAAGCTGGCTCTTATCCCAGCAGAATGTTCAGTTCGGATTCCTTGTCAAACAGATGAACTTTGTTCATGTCGATAGCCAGTTTCGCTTTGCTTCCTTCGCGGGTTGTCGAACGTCCGTCCACGCGGGCGATTACGGAATCTTTGCCTACACCGCTCAGGTACAGCAGCATTTCATGACCGAGGTTCTCGGTTACGTCTACCAATGCGGTAAAAATTGTGTTCGGCGAAGCTTCCAGGAATACCGGCTCTTCGTGGATGTCCTCCGGGCGAATGCCCAAGATGATTTCCTTGCCAATGTAACCTTTGCTGCGGAGCAGTTGAGCTTTGCCCCCTGGAACTTCGACATCCAGATTCTCCGCAAGGAAACGAATAGTACCGTTAACTTCGGACAAAGTGCCCGAAATAAAATTCATAGTCGGGGAACCGATAAATCCGGCCACGAACAGGTTCTCCGGATTGTTGTACAATTCTTCAGGAGAAGCAGCTTGTTGGATGATGCCAGCTTGCATAACGACAATACGGTCGCCCATTGTCATAGCTTCAGTTTGGTCATGTGTTACGTAGATGCAAGTGGTTTCAAGACGTTTAACCAGCTTCGTGATTTCGGCGCGCATCTGTCCGCGCAGCTTGGCGTCAAGGTTGGAGAGCGGTTCGTCCATCAGGAACACTTGAGGATCACGGACGATCGCGCGGCCCAGAGCGACACGCTGACGTTGGCCGCCGGAAAGCGCCTTCGGTTTGCGTTCAAGCAGATGCTCGATATCGAGAATTTTTGCGGCTTCACGCACTTTTCTGTCGATTTCGTCTTTTTTCACCTTGCGCAGCTTCAGACCAAACGCCATGTTCTGGTATACACTCATATGAGGATACAGGGCGTAGGATTGGAATACCATCGCGATGTCGCGGTCTTTAGGAGCCACGTCGTTGACGACGCGTTCGCCGATGAACAGCTTGCCTTCAGAGATTTCTTCCAGCCCTGCGATCATTCGCAAAGTCGTAGATTTACCGCAGCCGGAAGGTCCGACCAGTACGAGAAATTCCTTATCTTTAATGTCAAGATTGACATCGATTACCGTTGCTTTATCGGAACCTGGATATTTTTTGAATACATGCTCTAAACGTACGCCTGCCATTTGAATTTCCCCCTCGGATTCGTAATAGAGTTCGGAAATAATTCCTGTCACTATCTTACCCCAGTCCACCCAAGCTGGCTATTTGTAACGTTCACAAAAAACCTATTTCCTTTTCGTCACTTTATACAATAGCATGGTCAGCTTCATAATCGCCGCGTCTCCAAAGCTCCGTACGTCCGCTCCCGTCTCCTGTTTAATCTTGTCCAAACGATAGAGCAGAGTGTTACGATGAATGTACAATTTCTTCGCGGTTTCACTGACATTGCAATCCATCTGAAAAAAAGTCTCCAGTGTCAGCAGCATCTCCTTTTCGGCCAGCACGGCTGTATAATCGCCAAATTGTCCAAGCAGCTGCCGGCGCCGCCCGTCGGGAATGCTGTTGACCAGCCGCTCCAACTGAAGCCCCCAAGGCAAATGAATGTATTCCCCCACCTGAAAAATACGCCCAAGGCTGATCGTCTCCCTGAGCAGCGTGATCACTCCCGCCAAGCCTTTGACTGGAATGATCGAGGAGGACACGCTTACATGAAATACTCCGACCCACTCAGAGGCGATCAATTCGTGAAGCCCCATACAGGCCTGCGCCAATAGCTCCTCGTCATCGCTCTCCTCAAGCTCGTCCTTGTCTTCCGTGCCGGTTAGCAGCTCTTTACGGGTCAGGATCAGCCATTCCTTTTCCTGCAAAGGGATAAGCAACGCCGAACTATCGAAATAACTTCGTACCAATTTCAGCAGCGGCCGGTATGCAATTTCGGAACCATGTGTATTTTCGCTGATTAGCAGGAAAGGAATCATATCGGTGAACAGTCTGCTTTTTAAAGTAATATCATCGGGAATTTCGCCGGCGTCATCATCCAGCTCAAGCTGAGTGTTCAACCATGCGCTAAGCTGCCGCGCTTCCTTTTCTCCTTCCTCCTTGAAGCCCGAAGCCTTCAGCACGGCGGCATAATTCTCGGCGGCGAACTGCGCTAGTTGCAGCTCTATCGGGGAAAGCCCCTTCTTCTCGATCCAAAGGGCGGTAACCCTCCCTTCGCTTTCATATAAGGGAACCCAGAGACTCCCCTCATATATTACCGACTGCTCTTGCGCTTCCTGTCCAGCACCAAAAAGGGAAGCCGACTGCTGCCTCCCAAATTGCTTGATTCCTGTCTTGTTACCGGTGAGCTGCTCCAATTTTTGCCGCAACGTTTCAGTGTCCATTGTCAACCTACTCCACCACTTTGCTCTTTTCGCCTATTCTATCATATTTACAGCGCTCCGGAAAAAAGTGCTTTTTTTTGCAACTTTCGATACTCTCAAATAGCAAAAACCATCACCCTAAGGTGATGGTTAGCTTGAATCAGAATGAGCCATGAAGGACTCGAACCTTCGACACCCTGATTAAAAGTCAGGTGCTCTACCAACTGAGCTAATGGCTCAAATACTGGTGGAGGCTGATGGATTCGAACCACCGAACTCGTAAGAGAACAGATTTACAGTCTGCTGCGTTTGGCCACTTCGCTAAGCCTCCAAGAAAGTGGCTCGGGACGGAATCGAACCGCCGACACGAGGATTTTCAGTCCTCTGCTCTACCGACTGAGCTACCGAGCCATAAGTTGACATAAAAATGGCGGAACCGACGGGATTCGAACCCGCGATCTCCTGCGTGACAGGCAGGCATGTTAGGCCTCTACACCACGGTTCCGCGTTTGTGACAATGGTGCCGGCGAGAGGACTTGAACCCCCAACCTACTGATTACAAGTCAGTTGCTCTACCAATTGAGCTACACCGGCAAGATGTCATATGTCATTATTAAATTGTCAAATGGTGGAGGCTGAGGGGATCGAACCCCCGACCCTCTGCTTGTAAGGCAGATGCTCTCCCAGCTGAGCTAAGCCTCCGTATGTATGGTAGCGGCGGAGGGGATCGAACCCCCGACCTCACGGGTATGAACCGTACGCTCTAGCCAGCTGAGCTACGCCGCCATACTAATATTAATGAATTTGAAATGGCGGAGAGAGAGGGATTCGAACCCTCGCACCGCTTACGCAGTCTAACCCCTTAGCAGAGGGTCCCCTTATAGCCACTTGGGTATCTCTCCAAACAAATCTTTACGCTTCTTACTAGTGAACCGTTAAAGATGGGTCTTCCAAACTCATTCAGGCTTGATCACCTGAAAACTGGATTCGAAACGAAACATTGCGTTGTTTTGGATAAGCCCTCGACCGATTAGTATTGGTCAGCTCCACACGTTGCCGTGCTTCCACCTCCAACCTATCTACCTCGTCGTCTTCAAGGGGTCTTACATACTGGGAAATCTCATCTTGAGGGGGGCTTCACGCTTAGATGCTTTCAGCGCTTATCCCGTCCGTACGTAGCTACCCAGCCATGCTCCTGGCGGAACAACTGGTGCACCAGCGGTACGTCCATCCCGGTCCTCTCGTACTAAGGACAGCTCCTCTCAAATTTCCTGCGCCCACGACAGATAGGGACCGAACTGTCTCACGACGTTCTGAACCCAGCTCGCGTACCGCTTTAATGGGCGAACAGCCCAACCCTTGGGACCTACTTCAGCCCCAGGATGCGATGAGCCGACATCGAGGTGCCAAACCTCCCCGTCGATGTGGACTCTTGGGGGAGATAAGCCTGTTATCCCCAGGGTAGCTTTTATCCGTTGAGCGATGGCCCTTCCATGCGGTACCACCGGATCACTAAGCCCGACTTTCGTCCCTGCTCGACTTGTAGGTCTCGCAGTCAAGCTCCCTTCTGCCTTTGCACTCTTCGAATGATTTCCAACCATTCTGAGGGAACCTTGGGACGCCTCCGTTACACTTTAGGAGGCGACCGCCCCAGTCAAACTGCCCGCCTGACACGGTCCCCGTACCCGATGAGGGTACCAGGTTAGAACCTAGATACGATCAGGGTGGTATCCCAACGGCGCCTCCACCGAAGCTGGCGCTCCGGCTTCTCAGGCTCCCACCTATCCTGTACAGATCGTACCCAAGTTCAATATCAAGCTGCAGTAAAGCTCCATGGGGTCTTTCCGTCTTGTCGCGGGTAACCTGCATCTTCACAGGTATTAAAATTTCACCGGATCTCTCGTTGAGACAGCGCCCAAGTCGTTACGCCATTCGTGCGGGTCAGAATTTACCTGACAAGGAATTTCGCTACCTTAGGACCGTTATAGTTACGGCCGCCGTTTACTGGGGCTTCGGTTCACAGCTTCGGATTGCTCCTAACCGCTCCCCTTAACCTTCCAGCACCGGGCAGGCGTCAGCCCGTATACTTCGCCTTGCGGCTTCGCACAGACCTGTGTTTTTGCTAAACAGTCGCTTGGGCCTTTTCACTGCGGCCCCCTCGGGCTATTCACCCTACCGAGGCACCCCTTCTCCCGAAGTTACGGGGTCATTTTGCCGAGTTCCTTAACGAGAGTTCTTCCGCGCGCCTTAGAATTCTCTTCTCGCCTACCTGTGTCGGTTTGCGGTACGGGCACCTTCTCCTGGCTAGAGGCTTTTCTTGGCAGTGTGAGATCATGACCTTCGCTACTACAATTTTCGCTCCCCATCACAGCCCAGCCTTACGGTGTACGGATTTGCCTATACACCAGCCTCACTGCTTGGACGGACATCCATCAGTCCGCGTCACTACCCTCCTGCGTCCCCCCATTGCTCATAACGGATTATGGTGGTACAGGAATATCAACCTGTTGTCCTTCGACTACGCCTGTCGGCCTCGCCTTAGGTCCCGACTTACCCTGAGCGGACGAGCCTTCCTCAGGAAACCTTGGGCTTTCGGCGGATCAGATTCTCACTGATCTTTTCGTTACTCATACCGGCATTCTCACTTGTATGCAGTCCAGCTGTCCTTACAGTCAACCTTCAACCCGCATACAACGCTCCCCTACCCCTGATGCAAAGCATCAAGCCATAGCTTCGGTGGTGTGTTTAGCCCCGTTACATTTTCGGCGCAGAGTCACTCGACCAGTGAGCTATTACGCACTCTTTCAATGGTGGCTGCTTCTAAGCCAACATCCTGGTTGTCTGTGCAACTCCACATCCTTTCCCACTTAACACACACTTGGGGACCTTAGCTGATGGTCTGGGCTGTTTCCCTTTTGACAATGGATCTTAGCACTCACTGTCTGACTCCCGGCGACAAGTAGATGGCATTCGGAGTTTGACTGAGCTTGGTAACCCTTGCGGGCCCCGCACCCAATCAGTGCTCTACCTCCATTACTCTTAATCACCGAGGCTAGCCCTAAAGCTATTTCGGGGAGAACCAGCTATCTCCGAGTTCGATTGGAATTTCTCCGCTACCCCCACCTCATCCCCGAACTTTTCAACGTTCGTGGGTTCGGGCCTCCAGTGCGTGTTACCGCACCTTCACCCTGGACAGGGGTAGATCACACGGTTTCGGGTCTACGCCCACGTACTAAGTCGCCCTATTCAGACTCGCTTTCGCTGCGGCTCCGGCTCCTCGCCTTAACCTTGCACGTTAAACGTAACTCGCCGGTTCATTCTACAAAAGGCACGCCATCACCCCTAAAATGGGCTCTGACTTCTTGTAAGCACACGGTTTCAGGACCTGTTTCACTCCCCTTCCGGGGTGCTTTTCACCTTTCCCTCACGGTACTGTTTCACTATCGGTCGCCAGGGAGTATTTAGCCTTGGCAGATGGTCCTGCCGGATTCATACGGGGTTTCACGTGCCCCGCACTACTCGGGATCCGTCTCGGAGGGAACGACTTTTCAGCTACAGGGCTTTTACCTTTTCCAGCGGGCCTTTCCAGACCTCTTCGCTTAAACCGTTCCTTTGTAACTCCATGTGAGACGTCCCACAACCCCGAAGAGCAAGCTCTTCGGTTTAGGCTGTTCCGCGTTCGCTCGCCGCTACTGACGGAATCACTCTTGTTTTCTCTTCCTCAGGGTACTTAGATGTTTCAGTTCCCCTGGTCTGCCTCTAGCTCTCCTATGAATTCAGAGAGAAGTGACTGTGCATTACCACAGCCGGGTTTCCCCATTCGGACACCCCCGGATCCACGCTTGCTTACAGCTCCCCGAGGCCTTTTCGTTGTTCGCCACGTCCTTCATCGGCTCCTGGCGCCTAGGCATCCTCCGTGTGCTCTTACTAGCTTAACCAACGCTCCAATTTTCGCCTGATCGCTCCGTCTTGTTTGAAAGGCTGCTTCCGGATATCTCCGTTCGCTTTCGCCTTTCAAGCCAAAAGTCGCTCTCATTCGAAAATCTTCGCTCTCAGCTAATAACTATTTCAACTTGTTTGGACACAAGTTCAGCTAAAAGATGTTCTAAAACGCAATTTTCGTTTCGGTATCCAGTTTTCAAGGATCAAGACATAACAAATAGATGAAATTTGTTGGTGGAGCCAAGGAGGATCGAACTCCTGACCTCCTGCTTGCAAGGCAGGCGCTCTCCCAGCTGAGCTATGGCCCCATAAAAGGGTATGGAATTATTAGTGGTGGGCCTTAGTGGACTCGAACCACCGACCTCACCCTTATCAGGGGTGCGCTCTAACCAGCTGAGCTAAAGGCCCTTAGTCTTGCATATACTCTTATGGGAAACCCATAAGGTTGCGCTTGGCAGCGTCCTACTCTCCCAGGACCCTTCGGTCCAAGTACCATCGGCGCTGGAGGGCTTAACGGTCGTGTTCGGGATGGGTACGCGTGGAACCCCTCCGCCATCGCCACCAAACGCTTGAAAGAGGTTTGCTCTCTCAAAACTGAGCAACGAGTGAGCGTTGCCGGAAGTCAAGCTTCCGCATTTGAATGTTTCCGCTGCGGGAAACGATTCTCCATAGAAAGGAGGTGATCCAGCCGCACCTTCCGATACGGCTACCTTGTTACGACTTCACCCCAATCATCTACCCCACCTTCGGCGGCTGGCTCCTTGCGGTTACCCCACCGACTTCGGGTGTTGTAAACTCTCGTGGTGTGACGGGCGGTGTGTACAAGACCCGGGAACGTATTCACCGCGGCATGCTGATCCGCGATTACTAGCAATTCCGACTTCATGCAGGCGAGTTGCAGCCTGCAATCCGAACTGAGACCGGCTTTCTAAGATTGGCTCCGCCTCGCGGCTTCGCTTCCCGTTGTACCGGCCATTGTAGTACGTGTGTAGCCCAGGTCATAAGGGGCATGATGATTTGACGTCATCCCCACCTTCCTCCGGTTTGTCACCGGCAGTCACTCTAGAGTGCCCAGCTTGACCTGCTGGCAACTAAAGTCAAGGGTTGCGCTCGTTGCGGGACTTAACCCAACATCTCACGACACGAGCTGACGACAACCATGCACCACCTGTCTCCTCTGTCCCGAAGGCCGCGCCTATCTCTAGACGATTCAGAGGGATGTCAAGACCTGGTAAGGTTCTTCGCGTTGCTTCGAATTAAACCACATACTCCACTGCTTGTGCGGGTCCCCGTCAATTCCTTTGAGTTTCAGTCTTGCGACCGTACTCCCCAGGCGGAGTGCTTACTGTGTTAACTTCGGCACCAAGGGTATCGAAACCCCTAACACCTAGCACTCATCGTTTACGGCGTGGACTACCAGGGTATCTAATCCTGTTTGCTCCCCACGCTTTCGCGCCTCAGCGTCAGTTACAGCCCAGAAAGTCGCCTTCGCCACTGGTGTTCCTCCACATCTCTACGCATTTCACCGCTACACGTGGAATTCCACTTTCCTCTTCTGCACTCAAGCTGTCCAGTTTCCAGTGCGACCACAGGTTGAGCCCATGGTTTAAACACCAGACTTAAACAGCCGCCTGCGCGCGCTTTACGCCCAATAATTCCGGACAACGCTTGCCCCCTACGTATTACCGCGGCTGCTGGCACGTAGTTAGCCGGGGCTTTCTTCTCAGGTACCGTCACTCTTGTAGCAGTTACTCTACAAGACGTTCTTCCCTGGCAACAGAGCTTTACGATCCGAAAACCTTCATCACTCACGCGGCGTTGCTCCGTCAGGCTTTCGCCCATTGCGGAAGATTCCCTACTGCTGCCTCCCGTAGGAGTCTGGGCCGTGTCTCAGTCCCAGTGTGGCCGTTCACCCTCTCAGGTCGGCTACGCATCGTCGCCTTGGTGAGCCGTTACCCCACCAACTAGCTAATGCGCCGCAGGCCCATCCCTTGGTGACAGATTGCTCCGCCTTTCAGCCTCTTAGCAGGAGCTAAGAGGAATTATCCGGTATTAGCTACCGTTTCCGGTAGTTATCCCAGTCCAAGGGGCAGGTTGCCTACGTGTTACTCACCCGTCCGCCGCTAAGTCTTTTGAAGAGCAAGCTCTCCAAAAGACTCCGCTCGACTTGCATGTATTAGGCACGCCGCCAGCGTTCGTCCTGAGCCAGGATCAAACTCTCCAATAAAGTATTGAAAGAGCGATTAGCTCAATTTGAAACATCTGACGAGAATTTGCATTCTCAATTTTGGAACTCGCTTGAAGCGAATTCCCACTCACTCGTTGTTCAGTTTTCAAAGATCAATGTCTCTCTCAGTGCATCACCGCGTCTCACGCAGCGACCTTTATAATATATCACAGGTTGTTCATTATCGTCAAGCATTTTTTTAATTTTATTTTTCAAACGCTTTTCGATAATTGGCCGCTTCATATCTTGTCCGAAGAGCCGAATATTAATGTATCACATAACGCGATTCGCCGTCAACTACCCAAATAAGGTAATTTTTAAACCTACAAGCATGACCACTCCCGGAAGACCGAGAACGGATACGGTTCCTATCGTTGCCGGGTTCAGCGGAATGTACACCGTTCCCGCCAATTGAGTGAAATCGACGATGTATAGCCCCACTGCGGCCAGAATCAGGTGGGAGCCGAAAAGGCCCAGCCACCCCCAGCCTAGTCTTTTTTTAAATACGACTGCCACAAGTAACACTACGGATAGAATCAGTATGCCTGCCGCTATTGCTTTCATTGCCATTGCCTCCTTACCTTCGAACGATTCTTATAACTGGTTACGCTTCAAGCCAACTCTTTTGGCATGCTTCAGGTGAATTTGATATTTTCGCTCTGCGGCTTGCAAAATAAAAATGGCATAATCAATCTGATCTTGGCCGACGGCTTCGTCAAACATCAGATGAGCTCTTTCCCATTCCATTTGAGCCTTCCTCACATCGGTAAACACATCCCAACTCTCATCTTGATCCTCCCCCGGTTCGTTGCCGGCCTTCCGGCGCCACTCGCTCCACCAGCCCATCTTCATTCCTCCTTTGTAATGAATTGTCTATGACGGATAAAGTTGATTGCCGTACATTCTAATTCATATCGGAATAAGGACAAACTTAGAACCAGGAAGTAGCGCATTCTCATCGAGGGATATTTGATGCATACAGGAATATAATTGCCTATTGAGATAAGCCCGTCTTAAAAATTGCATTAAAAAAAGAAGCCCTTGACGGACTTCTGTCTCTAAATGCAGCTATTTCATTAAAAAAGCTCGCGCCGGCCTTCCAGCGCCTTGGACAAGGTCACCTCATCTGCATATTCGAGATCGCCGCCAACAGGCAAACCATGGGCGATCCTTGTTACTTTAACTTCAAACGGACGGACGAGCCGGGAAATATACATCGCCGTCGCTTCTCCCTCAATATTGGGATTTGTAGCAAGAATAAGTTCCTGCACTCTTTCATCACTGAGCCTTGTGAGCAGTTCCTTTAACCGAATATCGTCGGGTCCGACGCCTTCCATTGGGGAGATAGCGCCCTGCAGCACATGATAATATCCGTTGAATTCTTTGGTCCGCTCCATAGCGACAAGATCCTTGGAATCCTGCACCACGCAAATGACCGAGGCGTCGCGCGCTTTGTCTTGGCAAATCCGGCACGGGTCGGTATCGGTAATATTGCAGCAGACCGAGCAATAGTGAAGATTGCGTTTTACGCTGACGAGCGCTTTGGCAAAATCAATCGTCTCGTCTTCTTTCATGTTCAACACATGAAATGCAAGCCGCGCGGCCGTCTTAGGGCCGATTCCCGGCAAACGCGTAAAAGCATCGATCAGCTTGGCAAGCGGTTCGGGGTAATACAATAAGATATCTCCTTTATGTTTAACTTAAGCCTTCAACGTTATTAGAACAGGCCGGGAATTTTCATGCCTCCGGTAAATTTGCCCATATCCGAGCTAGCCAGTTCTTCCGCTTTGGTCAGAGCGTCATTCACGGCCGTAAGAACCAAATCCTGGAGCATTTCCACATCTTCCGGGTCTACCGCTTCCGGCTTGATTTCGATGGATAGCAATTTCTTGTGTCCGTTAACCTGAACGGTTACGACTCCGCCGCCGGAGGAGCCTTCCACCGTTTTGTTGCCAAGCTCTTCTTGGGCTTTCAGCATCTGCTCCTGCATTTTTTTGACTTGCTTCATCATTTGGTTCATATTGTTCATTTGTTATCTCTCCTTGTAAATGCGCGCAACCTGCGCGCTTGATATGCTGCGGGTTAATCTTTGATGACAATGAGGTCTTCACCAAAAAGCTGAATGGCCTCGTCAATCCAGGGTTCCTTGGCGGCTTCTCCGGCCTCATGTTCATGTTCCAGGCGAAGCTCTTCCTTAGGCGCAGGCTGCGCCGATTTCGCGGAGGCTTCATTCCAATCCCGAAGCATGACAGTGACTAAACGGTACGGCTTGCCCAGACGAGTCTCCAGTACACGTTCGATAACCTGCTTGTTAGCCGGCTTCTCGGTGGTTTCCCGGTGTATCGTATTCTTAAACGCCACGAGAACTGCGTCGTCGGTCATTGATACGGGTTCACCGTCGACAAACCAGGCGTGAACCGTTACCTTCTCTTCCTTAACCGCCTGAAGCACCTGACTCCATTGTTTATATGCGTTTGCAAAATCCCCGCTGTCCTTGCCTGCTATGAATTTATCCATTTGCGGCGGAAGCTTAGAGGTGGAGGATACGCGCGGAGCGGCGGAAGCACGGCTACCCGCCGACTTCGAATGAGCACTCTCCCTGCCAGTTCCAGACACACCCCCGGCCTGAAGCGCTTGCTCCAGCTTCTTCTCCAGAGCGGCAATTTGCCGCTTGAGCACATCCAGCTCTCCATGATCGACCGGTATAGCACCGCCGCTAATATGTGCCTGCATCCCAGAGCTGCTCTCCTTCTCCTGTGGACTGCAGAGCTTCATAAGCGCCACCTCAAACAACGTCTGCGGATGCGTGGCATATTTCATCTCACCTAAATAACGGTTCAGCGTGTCTACAATGTCGAACAGCCGCTCACGCGAGAAGGCCGCAGCCATGTCCCGGAATTCCTCCGGACTCAGCACACGGTCAGTCAGCGCGGCCGAACCCGGCACCATCTTGATCATAAGCAGATCGCGGAAGTAATACAGCAAATTTTCGAGGCATTTGTCGGCGCTCTTCCCTTCATGCATCAGCTGCTCGACCAATTCAAGCAGCCTCCCCATATCGCTCTCCAAAATGGCTTTAGCCAGGCGGGCAAATTGCTCCGCCGGTATACCGCCGGTCATCCCGAGTACCTGCTGATAGGTTACATGTCCGTCGGTAAAGGAAGAGATTTGATCCAGGACACTGAGCGCATCGCGCATCCCTCCGTCCGACAGGCGGGCAATGTACTGCAGCGCATCATCCTCGGCGGAAATGCCCTCCTTCTCGCAAATAACCTTCAGCCGGTTCGTCTGTTCCTCCAGCGAAACTCTGCGGAAATCAAAGCGCTGACAGCGTGATATAATCGTCGCCGGCAGTTTATGGGGCTCTGTTGTCGCCAAAATGAACATGACATGTGCAGGCGGCTCCTCCAGCGTCTTCAGAAGGGCATTAAACGCCTCCGTAGTCAGCATATGCACTTCGTCAATAATATACACTTTACGCCGCACCTCGGTAGGAGCGTACTTCACTTTATCCCGCAGGTCGCGAATTTCCTCCACGCCCCGGTTGGATGCAGCGTCGATTTCCTGCACATCCATCACCGCGCCCGAAGCAATCCGTAAGCACGAAGGACATTCATTGCACGGTTCCGGTCCCGGTCCCCGCTCGCAATTGACCGCTTTGGCCAATACTTTGGCGGCACTCGTCTTCCCGGTGCCCCGAGGGCCGCTGAACAGATAGGCGTGTGAAACCCGCTGCTCGCGAATCGCGTTCTGAAGCGTCTGGATAATGTGCTGTTGTCCGACCATGTCCTGGAACGCCTGAGGCCGCCAGGCACGGTACAACGCGATGTGTTCCAATTAAACATTACCCTCTTTCAACCGCCGCTTCCCGGGCGTTTATCGCTTCATTATTATACTATATTCTCCGCCTCAAGACCAAAAACAAAAAGCATCTTCGCTTGTCGCAAAGATGCTGATATGCTCATAATTTAAACCGCGCACCTGTTATTGATGACTGCGATCCGAGCGGCAACCCTACGCGGCTGCTCGGGCTAGGCTGCCCTCCGGCACAAGAGCAAACTTGCTTATGGCTGCTTCCTTCCGGACCTGACCAGGTTCACAAGCGCTCATTGCGGAGGACCCAACCGTCAACACAGCGCGTAGGGACCAAACCTCACATCGACAGCACCTCTAACAGGAATTCAACCTCGCTATAGCGGATTGCGAGTTACAGGGCACCGCTACCTCCCCGTCTAGCACGGCGAAGATAAGTATAGCCTACGCCAAAGCAAAAATCAACTGGATAAGAAAACCGATGTTGTCATCCTTATAAGAGGGCAGCTCCCAAGTCTTCATTAAAGAAAAAACAAAACCCTCCGCCATAAGGCGGAGGGCTTCCTACCGATCATTGCCGACCAGCGGCAAACCGGATTAGATTCCGTATTTCTTCTTGAATCTGTCGACGCGGCCGCCGGCATCCAGGAACTTCTGCTTGCCAGTAAAGAACGGATGGCATGCGGAGCAAATTTCGACGCGCAGATCCTGTTTCACAGAACCAGCTTCGAACGTGTTACCGCAGGCGCAAGTTACAGTTACAAGATTATATTTCGGTTGAATTGCAGTTTGCATTTAGATTTCACCTCTTTTGCCCTGAGCCTCAGGCGGACCCAGAGTTAATATAAGACACATAGACACAGTTTATCACGAACAATGCAGAGAAGCAATAGATTTGCCCTTGGATTAAATATTACGGCTTTGAGGCAAGACTCGTGCAATAGCCTTCTTGGGCCGGGCCTCCCCAGCCGGAGGAACATGTGTATACGAGCCGATCACCACTCCCGGAAGTTCCTCACGAAAAATCTCAAGCATTGTCTTCATTCCCAGGAGCTCGCCCCGGGCTGGCGGGATCAGCTCAAGATAGCTCTCCGGGTCAATATTAAGATTGCGCATCTGGATAAGCTTGAGGCCGGTACGCTTCACAAACTCCACCATCGCTTCAACCTCTTCCTCCCGGTCGGTGACCCCCGGAAATACCAAATAATTGATGGAAGCGTAAACACCCTCCGACGCCGCATACTTTAGCGATTTCTCCACATTGGCCAGCGTGTAGCCGCGAGGCTTGTAATAGGCATTGTAGTGCTCATCCAGCGCACTGATGGTGCTGACGCGCATCAAATCGAGTCCGGCGTCGACAATCCCCCGGATATGATCGCTGAGTCCGGCGTTCGTGTTAATATTGATATAACCCATATCGGTAACGGAGCGGACTTCACGGACCGCTTCAATGATCAGCTTCGCCTGCGTCGATGGCTCTCCCTCGCAGCCTTGCCCGAAGCTGATAATGGATTCCGGTGTCTTCAAGTGCTCCAGCATGACTTCAACAATCTCTTCTACTCTCGGCTTGAAATTCATCCGAGTCTGCGGCGAGACAAAGCCGCTGTCATCCGGCTGTTCGGAAATGCAGCCGAAACAGCCCGCATTGCACGAATAGGATACCGGAACGCCTCCCTCCCAGCGGCTCAGAAAGGTATTGGAGGAAGTCAGACATTCATAGCCGAGCGCACAATTGGAGAGATGTCCGTACAGACGATTCTCGGGATATTTGCTAGTCAGGCTGTTCGCCCCGCTGCGCACCGCATCGCGGTCGCAGTTGAGCGGATTCCATTTGTAAGGATCATCGGTCTGTTCGGCGGCCACGTAGAAGCCTCCGTCTTTCCATACAACAGCTGAATAACCGAACAGCGGGAGCTTGTACGATTTATCAGTCTTGATATATCCCGGCAAACAGAGACGGGTAAAGCCCTGCGGAAGCAGCGCTCCTACCGCATGCGATCCTTCAGGCAGCGGCAGCATCTCGCCGGTAAACGGATTCATTCCGACGGCTCTCGTATTCGGCAGTAGAGAAAGCGTTGCCCCTTCAGGCAGCGGAATCAATTCTTCCTCCAACAGTTCGACAATCATATCTCCGCTGCGGGCCAGCCCGTGCAGTTCGGGATGATCATATACGTTTCCTTGCCCGTCGGCATATACCAGATGCATAGTATTCTCCTCTTGAACTTATTTCTTAGGTGGTAGTCGTTACGGAAGCGGTCTTGGTGCGTATCGGACGCCGAGCGGAAGCCCCGCTGTTCGATGTGCCTCCGCTGCTTGCGGTAGCGGCGGCCGAATCTTTGCTGCCCGAAACATCGAAGGAAGCAAGGAACTCGGCGTTCGTCTTGCTGTCGCGCAGCTTCTTAATAAAGCTCTCTACAAAGTCGTAAGAGTCGTTCATACTTTTGCGGATCGCCCAAATGGTATCCAGCTCTTCCTTGCTCAGCAGCACTTCTTCGCGGCGCGTACCGGAACGGCGGATATCGATAGCCGGAAAAATGCGGCGCTCCGCAAGCTTCCGGTCGAGATGAAGCTCCATATTGCCCGTACCCTTGAACTCTTCATAAATAATATCATCCATCCGTGAGCCGGTATCAATCAGCGCCGTCGCGAGAATGGTCAGACTTCCGCCTTCCTCAACATTCCGCGCCGAACCGAAGAACCGCTTAGGCCGGTGGAATGCCGCCGGGTCAATCCCGCCGCTAAGCGTCCGGCCCGAAGGAGGAACGACGAGATTGTAGGCGCGCGCAAGGCGGGTGATGCTGTCCAGCAGAATAACGACGTCTTTTTTGTGCTCGACGAGACGAAGCGCCCGCTGAAGCACCAGTTCAGCCACCTTGATATGATTTTCGGGTAGCTCGTCGAACGTCGAGGCGACCACTTCGCCTTTTACGGAACGCTGCATATCGGTTACTTCCTCGGGGCGTTCGTCAATCAGCAGTACAAACAGTTCGATCTCAGGGTTGTTCGTGGAGATGCTGTTGGCAATCTCTTTGAGAAGGAGCGTCTTGCCGGCTTTGGGTGGAGCGACGATCAAACCGCGCTGTCCAAGGCCGACAGGTGCGAGCAAATCCATGATCCGGGTGGACAAATGAGTAGGCGAGGCTTCAAGCGAAAGCTTGTCCTGGGGATATAACGGCGTAAGAGCTGGAAAATGAAGGCGCTCGGCCGCACTGGCCGGATTCTCGCCGTTGACGGCATTAACCTGAAGCAGCCCGAAATAACGTTCATTCTCTTTAGGGGTACGGCATTTGCCGGATACCAAATCTCCGGTACGGAGATCAAATTTGCGGATTTGCGAAGCCGAAATATAAATATCCTCAGCGCTTGGCAAGTAGTTGATCGGTCTAAGAAAACCGTAGCCCTCCGGCAATATCTCCAGAACGCCTTCCATAAACATCAGACCGCTCTGCTCCGCCTGTGCGCGCAGAATAGCAAAGATCAGCTCCCTTTTCTTCATCTGCCCATAATAGGGAATCTGATATTTCTTTGCCAACTTGTATAAGTCGGTCAGCTTCATTTCTTCCAAGTCGGAAATTTGAAGATCCATATAATAACCACCTATTCAATTTAGATAAGTTCGAAAAAAGTGTATACCTCAAAAATAATAACGAAGCAATCCTGGCATTTCAGAAAAAATAGGTGACAAAATGCAAGAGGGTGGGTGAGCGGCAACTGGACGCGATAGGCGCCGGTGGGTGACCGCAAGGACATTATGCTGTCTACTAGCAAATGTCTGAATTCAGAAGCGAGGAATCGGTTGCACAACATCATAGCATAGCTGATTTGGCTGAAATATTTGATTTCGCTTAAATAACTGCAGTTGTATGGCAAAAATCCTCATTAGGATAGCATTACCCAAAACGGAAGAAGATATGCAGGTTGTCGAAAATTTTATGAAAAATCGGGGGATTCCTTAACGGGTCGGCACGGCGCCGGCCAATAACAATTAGTTATTGGCGGACCACCGTGCGCTCCGCTTCAGGTGTAAAAGCTCTCGAGGATTACTCTTTCTCCCGCCACACCTCAGCACCCAATTCACGAAGGTTGGGTACGAGATTATCATAACCGCGGTCGATATACTCGACGCCGGTCACTTCCGTAATGCCGTCTTCTACGGTCAGTCCGGCGATAACCAGCGCAGCACCGGCCCTAAGATCCGCCGCTTTAACTTTGGCCGCATTCAGCCTGCTGCCTTCAATAATGGCCGATCTTCCTTCAACGCGTATCTTCGCTCCCATTCGCAGCAGCTCCGGGACATGCTTGAAGCGGTTGCTGTAGACGAAGTCGCTAAGCACGCTTACGCCTTTTGCCTGCGTCAGCATACTGGTCATCGGCGATTGCAAATCGGTAGCAAACCCGGGGTAGATAAGCGCCTTAACATCAGCCGGCTCGTAAGCCATCTTGCCAATCACCCGGATGCTCTCATCCAGTTCCTCGACTTCAACGCCCATTTCCAGCAGCTTCGCCGTTAGCGCCTCCAGATGCTTGGGAATAACGTTGTCTATCAGCACATCGCCGCGTGTAGCTGCCGCCGCGATCATGTAAGTTCCTGCCTGAATCCGGTCGGGAATAATGGAGTGGCGGCAGCCGTGCATCTCCGTTACGCCTTCGATCCGGATGGTTTCGGTTCCGGCGCCCTTAATGACAGCGCCCATGGAGTTAAGTAAAGTCGCTACATCTATAATCTCAGGCTCTTTAGCCGCATTTTCGATAATGGTAGAGCCTTTGGCCCGGGAAGCCGCCAGCATAATATTAATAGTCGCGCCTACACTGGATACATCCAGATATATCTTTGCGCCGCGCAGCTCTTTGGCATATAAATGAATGGCGCCATGTTCGTTGGTTACGCTCGCGCCTAGCGCCTCGAATCCTTTGATATGCTGGTCGATAGGTCTTGGCTCGAAATTGCAGCCTCCGGGAAGTCCGATGGTCGCTTCTTTGAAGCGTCCCAGGAGGGCACCCATCATGTAATAAGACGCCCGAAGCTTCTTGACAGGCCCGTTAGGCATAGGAATTGAAACAATCCGTGAAGGATCTATTCGCATCTGGCTGCCCGACCATGATACTTCAGCGCCAAGCTCTTGCAAGATTTCAGAATAGACGGCCACATCGCTAAGGGAGGGCAAATTATCCAGAATAACTTCCGATTCAGCCAAAATCGCCGCAGGAATGAGCGCAATCGCGCTGTTCTTTGCACCGCTGATTGTCACCATGCCTTGCAGCGGACGCCCACCGCCAATCATTAATTTTTCCATCGAATATCTGGTTCCCCCTAGATGTATTGCAGTTACTGTTGGCAATACGAACTGCGGCATGTTGAATAATGACAGGAGAGCGCGGCATAGCCGCCTGTAACACGGTCCCGCTGCCCGCCATAGGATTAAACCGAAAGGGTGTAGGACATTAATTTTCTGTAATTAAACGGAAAGACACCGGCTAAGCGGTGTGCTCTCCATTTGACGCTATTCAGTTCATTATAACCGAATCAAGCGGACTTGCCTATTATACACGATTTACGCTTTGTTGTTGGAACCGAATTCGCGGATTTTGCCGATTACTGTTTGTTTGATAGCTTCGCGGCCTGGTGCGATAAATGTACGAGGATCATAGGCTTCCGGTTTAGCGGCCAGCACTTCACGGACAACCTTGGCGAATGCGATTTGGTTCTCGGTGTTCACGTTGATTTTGGAAGTTCCCAGGGAGATTGCTTTGTCAATGTCATGTTTCGGGATGCCTGTACCGCCATGAAGAACAAGCGGAATTTTAACCGCGTCGCGAACTTCTTCCATTTCCTTGAATCCAAGGTTAGGCTCGCCGAGGTAAGGTCCATGTACGGAACCAAGCGCAGGAGCCAGGGCATCGACGCCGGTTTCTTTTACGATAGCTACGCATTCTTCCAGTTTGGCGTACATAATGCCGCCAATAACGTCATCTTCCTGACCGCCAACCGTACCAACTTCAGCTTCTACGGAAGCGCCTTTGGAATGAGCGTAATCAACGACCTTCTTGGTCATTTCAATATTTTCTTCAATCGGATGGTGGGAGCCGTCGATCATGACGGAAGTAAATCCGGCGTCGATGGCTTCTTTACACTTGTCGAAGCTCGAACCATGGTCGAGGTGAATAGTTACCGGAACGGTAATTTTCATATCTTGAATCAGACCCTCTACCATTTTCACCACGGTGTTGAATCCGCCCATATGACGAGCTGCGCCTTCGGATACACCCAGGATAACCGGGGACTTCTCTTCTTCAGCAGCACCCAAAATCGCTTGGGTCCACTCCAGGTTGTTGATGTTGTACTGACCAACCGCATATTTTCCTGCAAGAGCTTTGTTCAACATGTCTGTCATTGATACCAATGGCATAATTCATCCTCCTAAAGATAGTTTATAGCTATTTTAATGAAGCCGACATCACATACAGGCCTATTATAGCACAACCTGTCTCAAATACTAAATAGGGTTGATAAAAAAATGTCCCGGCGGGACTAAATTCGTCCACACCCCTTAATATTATGACTCTGTCTGCCGAGCCGGAGTAAACGGCACTCCCCCTAAAAAGGGACTCCGCTCACCGCAGAGTCCCCACTTTAGCTGCACTGGTCGATAGATCCGGTACGTAAATGCAGATTAACCGCTACCCTCATTTCATCAATATCGAAGGGTTTCGTGAAATGCATAAGCGCTCCCAGCTTCGTCGCTTCCTTGATCATGTCCAGTTCGCCGTATGCGGTCATCATGATTACTTTAACCCCCGAATTGATCTCTTTGATATGTTTCAGAATTTCCAGTCCGTCCATTCCAGGGATTTTCATATCGAGGAGGACCAGGTCGGGGCAGTCGCTGCGTACGATGTCTAAAGCCGCTTTTCCGTTAGCTGCCTGTAAAGTCGTGTATCCTTCGCTATTAAAAACCTCCATAAGCAGGATTCGAATCCCATTTTGGTCATCGACAATTAATACTTTCTTTTTCTCCATTCGTAACCCTCCCTGAGTATAACGCAGATTCACCACACCGCTCCGACGGTCCTTCTCATAAATCCGTTACGAAGAACTATAATTCGTGCTTGACCGCCAAAATCCTGCTAACTGGTAAAAATGCGTAATTGCGCGTCCTAAAACAGTACAAATGAGGGTTGCCGAGCCCAAGCCAAAAATAGCCCTGCAAAGCGTGCCCCGGACATCCGAAGCATGACTTAAAGTCCACTCGAGTCCTTCTGGAGGGGCTCCCGAATACTCCGTAAACGTAAAAAAGCCTCCGCAAGGGAAGCTATTTTATGTTCCGGAGGTCCGGATAGGGAAAGTTTAGACTGCTTCTTATAATTGCTCCGCATGGGTGAGCGAGGCTTTGACAAATTCACGGAACAGCGGCTGCGGACGGTTCGGACGGGAGGTAAACTCCGGATGGAACTGTACCGCCAGGAACCACGGATGCCCCGGAAGCTCTACGATTTCGACAAGACGCCCATCCGGGGAAGCCCCGGAAATCAGCAAGCCGGCTTTTTCAATTTGATCGCGGTAAGAATTGTTGAACTCGTACCGATGACGGTGACGTTCATATACCAGCTCTTCCCCGTAACAGGACATAGCCAGGGAATTGGGCTGAAGCTTGCAGGGATAAAGACCCAGGCGCATGGTGCCCCCAAGATCCTCGATATCCTTCTGCTCCGGCAGCAGGTCGATGACCGGATGCGGTGTTGCCGAATCGATCTCCGAGCTGTTGGCTCCCGTGAGTCCCAGGATGGAACGGCCATATTCAATAACGGATACCTGCATTCCCAGACAGATGCCGAAGAACGGAACACCCTGCTCGCGGGCATAGCGAATCGCGGAAATTTTGCCCTCGATGCCCCGGTCGCCAAAGCCGCCCGGAACGAGGATTCCGCCGACGCCGCGCAGCATTTCGGCCACATTCTCGTCCGTTATTTCCTCAGCGTTCACCCAGCGGATGCTGACTTCGGAGTTAGCGTCAAACCCTGCATGGGAGAGGGACTCCACTACGCTGAGGTACGCGTCATGCAGCGCCACGTATTTGCCGACAATCGCGATCTCCACATTGCGCTCCAGCTTGTTGATGCGCGCAAGCATGGCTTCCCATTCGCGCATATCCGGCGCCGGCGTAGTCAGCTTCAGATGGTTGACGACAATCTCGTCAAGTCCTTCGTCGCGCAGATTAAGCGGAACCTCGTACAGTGTCGATGCATCGCGGCATTCCACAACCGCATTTGCGTCGATGTCGCAGAACAGCGCAATCTTAGCCTTCATGTCCGCAGAAAGCTCATATTCCGTACGGCAGACAATCACATTCGGCTGGATTCCGATGCTGCGCAGCTCCTTGACGCTGTGCTGGGTCGGTTTCGTCTTCACTTCGCCCGCAGCCTTGATATAAGGAATGAGGGTTACATGGATATACATTACATTTTCACGGCCGATATCGCTCTTGATCTGACGGATAGCCTCTAGGAATGGCAAGCTTTCGATGTCGCCGACGGTGCCGCCGATCTCCGTAATGACGACGTCCGAACCGGTCTCACGGCCAGCGCGGAATACGCGCTCCTTGATTTCGTTCGTAATATGGGGGATGACCTGAACGGTACCGCCCAAGTACTCGCCGCGTCTTTCTTTGCTGATCACGGAGGAGTAGACTTTACCTGTCGTCACGTTGCTGTTCTTGGACAGGTTGATGTCGATGAACCGCTCGTAGTGTCCAAGGTCGAGGTCGGTCTCCGCTCCGTCATCCGTAACGAATACCTCGCCGTGCTGATAAGGACTCATCGTTCCCGGGTCCACATTAATGTACGGATCGAATTTTTGAATCGTCACCTTGAGACCCCTGTTTTTGAGCAGTCTGCCCAGAGAAGCGGCCGTGATTCCCTTACCCAGGGAGGATACCACGCCACCTGTTACAAAAATATACTTTGTCACTGCATAACCCTCCTAAATAAAATCCGTGTGATTCAGGCGACGTATGATGTTATCGTAACCCGTTTTCAGACCGTCAAAACGAAGAAATTCAAAAGTCGCTGAGTCCTTTCGGGAAAGCTTCCCGCCGTAATTCGAATGGCCTTCAAAACGGCGTTTATCCGGCATCAAAATGCCATCTAAAAAACAAAAAAGTGACACCCGTAGAGCCGGGGCACTTTTTATTTTTGAAATATAGAATTACCTTTCACCATAAGCCCATCAAATAGTTTACTCTGTCGGCTTTATTGATGTCAAGGAAGAATTATTGAATGGAAGTTCCCTTAAAATTTCTCGTCATCTTCCTCATCCAAGCCTTCTTCGTCGGCCTCTTCCTCGGAATCCTCATCGTCCAAATCCTCGTCGTCCAGATCTTCATCATCCATAACGACCTCTTCATCGACTTCCTCGTCGCTGTCATCGTCGGAATACAGGTCGTCGCGGTCCTCGTCGATCACGTCGAAGTCTTCTTCGTCGCCGGAGTAGACATCTTCTTCCTCGGTAAAATCGTCATCCTCCATATCATCGTCGTCATCATTAATGATGCGCGGACGTTTGGAATTGGCGATCGGATCGTCGGAGCGTTCCAGCGGATACCAGCGTTTCAGGCCCCACAGATTCGTTCCGACACAGGCAAAACGCCCGTCGATGTTAATTTCGGTATATAACTGGGCGATCGTATCGTTGATTTCTTTATCGGACATTCCGCGCAGCTTGGCCACCTCGGCCATCAGATCACGGTAATAGAACGGCGTATTGGCCGCCTTCAGAATTAGAAAAGCCAAGTCTACCATTGGCATTTCTTTGATTTTCTCAGGATCAAGCTTCAAATTAAGTGGCGTACTCACTTCTCAGGGACACTTCCTCTCACGCATTGTTCACGCTATGGCTTTATTCGGGCGTTATATCATTAATATCCATTGACAAACCTAAGTAAAACCTATTTGGGAACAAAATGCAAGTCAATTCGGCGCATACGGCAAACCCTGCTCCGTATAGAACGATATCGGCGTTTGGCAGAGATTTCCCGGGTATTTACCGGCAGCTCCAGAAAGCTTGTCCAGTCGGACGGCGGGTATAGGCGGATATGAAAAAAGGCGGAGGAAGTTCCTCCGCACCTGACTGTATCCACGCCAAGGATTGGCTCCGGCGGCGTTTGTTTCAAAGAGGGCTTTTGCCTCTTTCGATATTTTATGTGTTCCGCACTCTTTTGACACGCCAGACGGCCTATTTCGGCAAAAAAGGGCAAGTTCCCATGCGGGCTCCTCCGCTCCTTCATAAGATATCGGAGCACGGCAACAGGAGGGGATGGCGAAAAAAATGGACTATTACGAATTTTGGCAAGCGGTAATTAAAGAAATAGCGACCGCCCCCGCAAACGAAGAACGCCGCATCGTCACCTTTCACGATCCCCGACAGTATGCCGGAGCGCTGTCGCAGTGGAAGTCTCTGAAGCCCAGCCGGCCCGGACTGCGTAAAGTCAAAATTTCTCCGCTGATCCGAGCGTTTGTTGTGCCTGCCGCCAGCGCCGTGAATCTGATGCATAAATACGCCGGTGCTCTCACTATTGAAGAAGATTTGCGCATACAGATCCATTCGTCAGCCGCATCCCCCACCACGCGTAAGACTTCCCATTACCTGCCTTGGGGCGTAAAGGCGATCCGCGCTCCTCAAGCATGGTCAAGATCGACCGGCGTTCATATTAAAATTGGCGTCATTGATACCGGCGCGGATTTCCTTCATCCCGACCTTAAAGCTTCGCTCGCCTCCGGGGTAAATCTGCTGCACCGGGGCATTCTGCCGCTCGACGACAACGGGCACGGCACGCATATCGCCGGAACGCTCGCCGCGGCGGGCGGTACACGGGGTATGATGGGCGTGGCGCCGCGTTCCCTGATCTACCCCGTCAAAGCCTTCGATCATACAGGTTCCGCCTATGTGTCCGACATTGTCCTCGGCATTGACTGGTGCGTCCAGAACCGGATCGACCTCATCAATATGAGCTTCGGAATGAAGACCCGCAGCAAAGCGCTGCATGATGTTGTCGTCAAAGCATACCGCGCCGGCATCCCGATTATCGCCTCGTCGGGCAATGACGGCAAACGTGGAGGCGATTATCCGGCCCGGTACAGCGAAACAATCGCCGTCGGAGCTATCGATAACAAGCGCCGGGTCGCCTCTTTCAGCAACCGCGGCTCATATATCGACGTATACGGGCCGGGAGAGAATGTGCCTTCCTGCTGGCCCAAGGAAGGCTACAGGGAAATGAGCGGCACCTCCATGGCGACCTCGCATGTGACGGGAGCCGCCGCCCTGCTGCTCGCTCTGTGCCCGGGTCTTACGCCCCGGCAGCTCAAGCTGCTGCTGCGCCGCACCTCATCGCCTCTGCGGCTGCGCAAGGGCCAGCGCCGGGCGGCGCTGGGCGGCGGCGCCGTGGACGCAATGCGCCTATTGCGGGCACGGACGCGGGTCCGCCGGATAGCGGCGGGCGAAGGCCCAGCCTCTACGGGATAAGGGGCTTCACGGCACCGATTGCATCCCGGATGAGGCGGCCCCAGGCTCCGGCTGTGCCGCGCAGGGTCAAAACCCTCCCCTCCGGCCCCCAGTGTAACCGCCTCCGGCGATTGAAACTGCAGAAATTTTCCCGGCAATCCGCCAAAAATTTCCCCGGTAATTAAAAGATGCCGCCCCGCAGGACGGCATCAAGCTTATGATTGCGCGGCAGACCGACGCGGGCAGCGGCCCTTCCGGACGCTACATCCGTTCCGGCGCCGTCACGCCAACAAGGCGCAGCACGTTCGCAATCGCTTGGCGAACGGCGCCCAGCAGCGCGAGACGCGCCAGCGTCTGGGCGGCGTCCTCGGTGATTACACGCTCAGCCTTGTAGTAGCTGTGGAAGAGGGACGCCAGTTCGTACACATAGCGGATCAGGCGGTGCGGAGCATACCCTTCCACGGCCAGATCAATCTCGGCCGGAAGCTCGCCGACTTTGCGCAGCAGAGCGTATTCATGCTCTGCCGTCAGCTTGGAATAATCAATTCCGGCGAGATCCGGCAGGACGATGCCCTGCTCCTCGGCTTGACGGAATACGCTACAAATACGCGCGTGCGCATATTGTACATAGAACACCGGATTTTCGTTCGAAGTCGAAACGGCGAGATCCATATCGAAGTCGAGGTGGGAATCCATGCTGCGCATGGTGAAGAAATAGCGGATCGCATCGACGCCAACTTCGTCCATCAGATCCTCCATGGTGACCGCTTTACCGGTCCGCTTGGACATTTTCACCTTCTCGCCGTCCTGGAACAGGCTGACCATTTGGGCAATCAGCACAACCAGCTTGTCCGGATCATTGCCAAGCGACGCCATTGCGGCTTTCATCCGCGGAATATAGCCATGGTGGTCAGCTCCCCAAATATTGATCATTTTATCGTAGCCGCGGCCGAATTTATCGCTGTGATAAGCGATATCCGGCGTCAGGTACGTATAGGTGCCGTCATTCTTGATCAGCACGCGGTCCTTATCGTCACCATATTTCGTCGTCCGCAGCCATGTGGCGCCGTCCTGCTCGTACACTTCCCCGCGGTCCCGCAGCTCGTCAAGCGCCCGCAGCACTTCCCCGGTCTCATACAGCGAGGTCTCGCTGTACCAGATGTCGAAGGCGACGCGGAAGCGTCCAAGATCGCGTTTGATTTTGTCCAGTTCCTTCTCCAGCCCGTAGGCACGGAAAAAGGCGGCGCGGTCGCCGGGCGACAGCTCCAGAAGCGAATCGCTTTTATCTGCGACAAGCTCTTTGGCAAAGCCCTTGATATCTTCGCCGTAATAGCCGTCCTCGGGCATTTCGGCCTGTTGGCCAAGCTCCTGCAAATACCGGACCTCAATCGATTGGCTCAGGTTGGAAACCTGATTGCCCGCATCATTGATATAGTATTCGCGCGTGACCTTGTAACCGGCGAAATCCAGCACATTGCAGAGCGCATCGCCAACGGCCGCTCCCCGGGCATGGCCCAGATGCAGGCTTCCCGTCGGGTTAGCGCTAACGAACTCAACCTCGACCTTTTGTCCTTGGCCCGCGTCCGTGCGGCCGTAATCGGCGCCCTGCTCCAGAGCAAGAGCAATGACCGGATAAAGGTACGATTTGGACAGCGTAAAGTTTATGAAGCCGGGACCGGCGATTTCCGCTTTTTCAATTGAGGCTTGGCTTAGATCCAGATGCTCCACGATCGCCTCGGCGATCTGGCGCGGATTACGCTTGGCAATTTTGGTAAGCTGCATGGCCGCGTTGGTCGCCAGATCGCCATGGGTTTTGTCTTTGGGGACTTCCAGCACGATAGCCGGAAGCTCTTCCCGCTGAACCAGGCCTGCTGCGACAACCGCATCAGCGATGGCCTCTTTCACCCTTTCATTAATGAGGGCAAGCGGATTTGGACTTTTTGTCATACTAAAGGTTCCTCCTGTATATGCAAACTAATGGCGAACTGTCCCGACAACTCGTCGTATACGTATAAATCGTATTCCCATTTCACTGTCAGGGAGCGTTCTTGCCGTGAGATCCCCAGCATCCTTGTCTCGGTGGACAGATTAAACTGGGTATAGGGAGACCGGTAAAATCCGGGCAAACGCGCGCCGCTCCGGAAAGATTGCTCCGACTGGACGCCGCCGTGGCGGATAATCCGCAGCTCGTCATCCAAAATCTTAACCGTCGTCCGAACGGCCGCTTCGGCGCCATCCGGTCCCTGACCGGGTTCCTCAAAACGAATATAAAGCTGCGGTCCCTTTTGCGTGGCCTCGCCGCTTACGTTAAGAATGCTTGTCTCTCCTTCGTGCCGGCTTATGAGTGTAACGGAGACGCCGTATTTATGCGTAAGGTTATCAGGCAACCTGGCACCTCCCGTTCTGCCTTCTTCGTTTGGGCCTTAAATTCCGGTATCTTTCCCATTGTACTACTATATCCAGTTCGCTGGGCCAATTCAATCGCTGTATTTATGTAGAAGTTTAACACACCGGGGGGCAAAATCACATTGTCGCCCGTATTCCGCCCCCCAATGCTGTCTTATTTCGTCTTAAAAGAGAGCTTCAGCTTCCAGGTGGAGCCTCCGTCATGCGTTGCATACAGCGAGGACCGTTCCAATCCCCTGACGGCAAGCCAGCCTTCCTTCGCGCCGGTGAAAGAAATCACGCCGTCAAACCCCGGTATGCCCGGCAGATTACGCCACTTCTTGCCGCCCGTATAGGAGCGGCCCACGCCGACCTGTTCTCCAGCCGGCGAGTAGCCGAGCAGGAAGACTGCGCCGCCCGCAAGCTGCATATTGCCGGGCTTGCCGGAGACCGGGCCCTTGGCCAGCACCTCGCTGCCGCTGCCCGGCGCAGGCCCTCCGCCCGCCGTCGATTGGGCGATGACGCGCCGCCATTTCCCGCCGCCGTCCGCGCTGGCGTACAGGGAATATGACGTCTGGGACATGCCGGATTCACCGTACAGAACCGCCCACACCTGACTGCCGTCCGCATAAATCTCGGCGCCGATCGGGTAGCTGAAGGCCGATTTCAGCTTGAGCACCCAGCTCTTGCCCCCATCCGTGGTCTTCATTATCCGGTATCCGGCTCCCGGAGCAACCGTTACGGCCCAGCCGCTGCTCCGGCTGGTGAACACGGCGCCTCGGGTGTTGGGCGGCGTCGGAATTTTGCTCCAGCTCTCTCCTCCGTCCGCCGTGTAGTAGGCAAATGCCTGGTCATACGCGAAGCCGTGCCTGCGGTCCGTAAACTGAATCTTCGTGTAGGATACAGGCCCGCTTAACAGCCGTTTCCAATGCGAGCCGCCGTCCGCCGTCTGGATCAAATAGACCGGCTGTCCTTCCTGGACGGACGCAAGCGCCCAACCGTACACGTTATCGGGAAAGTCGATTGTCCGAAACGACCACTGGCCTTCATAAATCGTCTGGAACGTGCAGCCGCCATCCGAAGTTCCGATCATAAAGCCGTTCCCCGCCGCGCGGCCGGTTGCTGCGCTAAGAAACTGAATATCGGCAAAGGAAAGCGGCGAGCTGTCAGCATCCATATGCTTTTGCTGAAGCTCCTTCAGCAGCCCGTGATCGCCCGTCCTGCAGACGGGAGCGGAAGCCGCCAAAGCCGGTGTTCCCCCCGTGCTCCAGCCGGATACCGCCAATATTGCAGCGAAGAGAAGAAGAAGCACTTTCGTGCGTATTTTTTTTCGGCTAATTGTTCTTGTCAAATTCATGATCACACCTCCGTGATTTGTTGCCGTATTGGGTCCTCTTCTATATATTACCCTTATTCTGTTCCTGTCTGAATATCCGAACTCTTCCTTCCCCATAATGAGAAGAAGAACCCATTTACGATAAAGGAGCATGGTATCATGGCGTTACAATCTTCTGACAAGCCTGTACGGAAAAAAAACCGCTGGCGCAGGGTCCTCCTGCTTCTGACCGGCCTGGTGGTCCTGCTGCTAATCTCCACAGGCGCGCTGCTCGGCTATTTATACCAGAAGGATCTGCCGCCGATTCCGGAAGATGCCCGCTCCAGACTGATGGACTCCCGTGGAAATGTGATCGCTGTCTTCTCTGCCGATGGGCGCAGCCATGATCCGGTGGGATTAAAGGATATATCGCCTCTGCTGATTCAGGCGACGCTAGCGGTGGAAGACCGTAAATTCTACGAGCATGCGGGCTTTAATATTAGAAGCATGGGCCGGGCGGTGCTGGTCAATCTGGAAAATGGCAGCCGCGCCCAAGGCGCCAGCACGCTGACCCAACAATTGGCGCGAAATCTGTACCTTTCCCATGAAAAAACGTGGACGCGCAAAGCGAAAGAAGCGATGTACACCTTGCAGTTGGAAATGAAGTACAGCAAGGATGACATTTTGCGCATGTACCTTAATGAGATTTATTACGGACACGGCGCATACGGCATCGAGGCAGCTTCCCGGATGTATTTCGGCAAATCCGCCGCTTCGCTTGACCTCGCGGAAAGCACGCTCCTGGCCGGTATTCCGAAGGGGCCGACGTATTATTCGCCATACAATCATCTGGACAACGCCAAAAAACGCCAGAAGATCATTCTGTCCTCCATGGTGGAGATGGGCGAGATCACGCAGGCGGAGGCCGACCGGGCAGCCGGGGAAACACTTGCTTTGAAGCCCCGCGAGGAGCAGACGGCCGCACTGACCGCGCCTTACTTCCGCGACTATGTCGGCGCCGCAGCGGCAAAGCTGCTCGGCATCAGCACCGATGAGCTGGAGCTGGAAGGACTGAGCGTGTATACGACGCTTGATCCGGACATGCAGCAGGCGGCGGAACAGGCGGTGGCGCAAGGGATGGCCGGCGCAGGCGGCCTGGAGACGGCGCTCGTCTCTATCGATCCCCGCACGGGTTATATCAAGGCTATGGTCGGCGGCGTCAATTACCGGGCGAACCAGTTCAATCATGCACTTGCAACCACCCGGCAGCCCGGTTCCTCCTTCAAGCCGATTATGTACCTGACCGCGCTGTCCGAGAAGGAAATGACAGGGCTTTCGGTCTTCAACAGCCAGCCGACCCTGTTCCACTATGATAATAACCGCAAGACGTACCAGCCCCGGAACTTCGGGGACAAATACCTCGGTGAGATCAACATGCGGCAGGCGATAGCGGCCTCGGACAATATTTACGCGGTTAACACGATTATGAAGGTGGGGCCGGAAAAGGTAATCGAAATGGCGCGCAAGATGGGCGTTATCAGCCCGCTTTCCAATGTGCCTTCGCTGGCGCTTGGCACCTCGCCTGTCAGCCCGCTGGAAATGGCCGGGGCTTTCTCGGTTATTGCGGGCGGTGGCGTCAAGATGCCGACAACCGCTATTCTTAAGATCGTAGACGCCCGAGGGAACGTACTATACGAAGCTCCCAAGGCGGAAGGGGAAAACGTCGTCTCGCCGGCATCGGCTTATGTACTAACCCGGCTGATGGAAGGCGTGTTCGAGACGGGAGGGACGGGCAACCGGGTGGCCTCGTTTATCAAACGCCCGGTCGCCGGCAAGACCGGAACCACCGATACCGACGCCTGGATGGTCGGCTTCACCCCGGAGCTGTCTACCGCCGTCTGGGTCGGCTACGACAAAGGCCGCGATATTACGACAACCGAAGGGAGACGGGCGGCGCCAATTTTTGCGCAGTACACGGAAAAGGCGCTAGAGAACGTTCCACCGAAAATTTTCCCGATTCCGGACGGCGTCGTCAGCGTGTATATCAATCCGGAATCCGGCAAGCTGGCGACTGCGGCCTGCCCCGACAAGGTACTGGAGACTTTTATCAGCGGAACCGAACCGACCGCATACTGCGATTTGCACGGAAACGGCCAAGGAGCGGGACAGGCCGGGGGGCTGGAGGTAAAACAGGGCGGCGGCTCCGACAAGGACCGTTCCTGGTGGAGCGATATTAAGCGTTGGTGGCTCAATTAATTCCCGTGCTTGCACAGCGGGCCAAGGACCGGTACGATAATACTCATCAAGCAAGCAGCGGCTTCTATCCGCTCTCGTGAGGGAGGTGTTCTCCACCCGTGGTACCTGTGAATGGAAATGACGGCCACACTCCGTTAAAGCCGCTCTCTTCCCTCTTGGCCTTGCCCGCGATCAAGGCGGCCCCGCTGCTGCTCGGCCAGCACCTCGTCCGCCTTACGGAGGACGGGGAGATACGCTGCCGGATCGTGGAGGCAGAGAGTTACGGGGGAGCGGAGGACAAGGGCAGTCATGCCTATGGCGGGAGGCGGACGAACCGCACCGACGTCATGTTTCACACCGGCGGTACCGCTTACGTCTATCTTATCTACGGAATGCATCACTGCTTCAATATAGTTACAGCAGAGAAGAATGATCCCCACGCGGTGCTGATCCGCGCGGTGGAGCCGCTGACTCCCCGGGATGCGCAGCTTATGGCTGCCTACCGGGGAACCGCCATCCGCAAGCCGTCCGACCTGTCAGGCGGACCGGGCAAGCTGTGCCGGGCGCTGCGCATCGACCGAAGCCTTAACGGGCTGCGTCTTGACCAGCCTGGCGGTCCGCTCCGGCTGGAGAGCGGCGACGATCCCCGCAGCCTTCCGATTGTTCAGGCTGCGCGCATCAACATCCCCTACGCGGAGGAGTATGCCGGCCTTCCTTGGCGCTTCTACATTAGGGATAACCCTTATGTTTCCGCTCATGATAGCAAGGCCGAGCCCTTTATCTGGACAGAGAACCGGCCGTAATATTATAAATACCGAGTAAGCCTCTCCTTATTGTGTGAACAAATGGAGGGGCTTTTCATTTTGCAACCTTTTTAGTCCGACATACGTCATTATCGCACAGCACTTCCAATAATTTGATGTTAAAGTGAATTATCGCTATTTTAAAGAGAAAGAGGTTGTGTCATGAATACGCGAAGCAAAGCCTCCAGACGAACCGCCGCTCTGTTAGCCGCTTCCACTCTCACCACCCTGCTGTTTGCCGCTGCGCCGATTGAGGCAGCTTTCGCCTCCGGTGCTTCCACTCCGCCCACCGTCCCGTCCGCAGCAGAATCGGCCATCCTAAACGATCTGTCCTTGGAGCATTCCGGCTTTCAGGAGAACGGAACCACATACGTGCCATTGAAAGACATTTCATCCTTACTGGATCTTCAGCTGCTCTGGAATTCTGATAAATCCAGCCTCGAAGTGACGGGACTTTATCAGGCCGTCAGCCTGAAAGCGGGCCAGCCCAAAGCCTATACCGCAGCAGGGAAGGTGATTATGCTGGGGGCAGAGACGCTGATCCGGGGCGGAGTGACCTATGTGCCGGAGAAGCTGTTCTCCAAAGCTTTTGGCGTGCCGGTGGTCTGGAAAGGCGATAATCGATTTGCGGTCCCTTATGCGACAAAGTATATCAAGACGTCAACGGGACGCGAGCTGTTCTGGCTGAACCGGGAGCATGGCGTCCTGTACAGCGGACAGAGCGGTACAGTACCCCTGCGCGCAGGTATAATCCGGGTTGCCGGTCTCGATTGGGTGAGTATGTCCGCCCGCAGGATCAACTCGGCTAGCTATGCAGTTGAGATCGAGAATGCGCGCGGCGAGCCGCATATCAACAACACCCGCTGGCGCGCGCTTGTTTCAGGCGGTTCCCTGGTGCGCCAGGCGATGACCCATTACTGGAATCCCCGGATGCTCGGAATGAAGCGGGATGTTTTTGCTTTTCAGGGCAATGTGGTCATGGTCGACGGGCAGACACTGACGCTTGTGAATCCGGACGGGCATATTTTTAAAACCTATGATCTGCTGGAGATTACCGGCATTAATGACGCCTTCGCGGTGGAATTTGTGGATACCGACTTTCTGCTGGTACGGCCCTTCCAAAAAGGCACGCTCAATCTAATCGACCGCCGCAGCGGCCAGAGCGTTCAGCTGTATAAGCAGCTGCTCAGCGCGGACGACCAGGCCTGGCTAGAGGCATATCCCGACACCGAAATCGACTATCCCGGCGACAATCTTGAGTTTACCGGACGCTCGGGAGACACGCTTTCTTTTGAATGGACATCCTTCACTGGAGGGCAAAAGGTTCATTTTACGTACACGCTTTCCCCTTTATCTTAAAATACATTTACTGTTATAATAATTAAATACAACCAAATCTGAAGATATAAATGAGGGACATGAAATGAAGGATACAGGTATGATCCGGAGTTTGGACAATCTTGGACGCATTGTGGTTCCCGTAGAAATCCGTATGACGCGCAATATAGATATTGGGGATCCGATTGAGTTTTTCATTTTGGACGATCACATTATTGTCCTGCGCAAATACACTTCAACGGAATGCACTTTCTGCAGGAGTCTAGACAATGTCACTTATTTTAAGGACCAATTCATCTGCAACAGTTGTCTTCAGGAGCTTGTGAATCACGATCAGGGCGATGACGAAGCGGAGCAGGAGCCGGGTGAGGAAATTCATGTTCCCTCTTCGGATCTTGGCGCAGGCAAAAAGAAAACCAAATCAGACGAACTTCGCGAGCGGCTGGAGCAAACGATGCTGGAACATCCGGGTGCCAATCAGAAGGAACTTGCCGGGATGCTCGGTATCAGCCAGGCAAGAGTCAGCCAGCTTAAGCGAAAGTTCTCAAGCGGCCGGTAGATGCGGCTCCGGCGCTCCTAATTGCATATATCTTAAGAACCCAACTTACGGCCGTGTTTATTCGCCATTACTCCAAGAAATATGAATGGCTTGCAATTCTCTCCGCACGGCCGAACGGCCTTCAAATTTATCTAGACATGCGATCCTCGCCGAAATGCCGAAAATTTTTCTCGAAATGTGCGAAACCCGTGCTGTTTTTGCAAAAAGAGTTCCAGCGGCGTACATATGATCAGCTGACCAGCCATTGCCCTGGTCTTTTTCCCGTTTACGTACAGTTTTATGCCATTTCAGGTTTACACTTAGTATAGAATTTGACCATAAGCTGGACATAAGAAAAACGGTTAAGCCTACCCTTCAGGATGGCATCCGTGTTTCTCGTAAAAATAACAATAAATGATACGCGCACAGCATATCCTTTATATTTTAAAGAGGTGCTGATCCGGATGAAGCCTGTTGTGCTTGTCGCTGATGACGAGCGGGATATTGTCTCGATGGTCTCGGAATATTTGATGACAGAAGGCTATGAGGTATGGGAAGCGGAGAACGGCACGGACGCGCTGGAGCTTGCCTTGAAAGACCCCGATCTGATTCTGCTTGATGTGATGATGCCGGGACTGGACGGCTTTTCCATCTGCCGGGAAATCCGCGAGGCGGTCCAATGTCCAATCCTTTTTCTAAGCGCCAGGGTGGAGGAAGCCGACCGCATCCTCGGCTTATCACTTGGAGGAGACGACTACATTCTTAAACCGTTCAGCATCGGGGAACTGGGTGCCCGGATTCAGGCCCATCTCCGGCGTGAACGGCGCAGGGCAGCGCCGCCAAAACGGTCAAAGTATGGTAATATTTGGATCGATTACGCTTCGCGGGAAGCGGGATACGGGGATACGGCGATTGGGCTTGCACGCAAGGAATACGAGATACTTGAACTGCTGACCCTGAATCCCGGCCTGACCTTCTCCCGTGAAAGGATGTACGAGCGGATCTGGGGATACGACGCGGAAGGCGACGCGCAGGCCGTGACTGAGCATATCAAGCGGCTGCGCGCCAAACTTGCAGACTCCGGCGAAGAGCAGCGAATTGAAACGGTCTGGGGGGTGGGGTACCGTTGGCGAAAATAGACAAATCCCCGTCTCGAAGAAGTACCGGAAAATGGGACCGGAGGCCTTTCATGCCGGGTCTTACTAGTGGACGGTTGACCGGACGGATTCGCAGACTGTCGCTCAAGGTCTGGATTACCCTGCTGCTCCCTGTCTCCTTGCTATGCGTATTCAGTGTGTTTTCGCTGGTGCAGCAAGTTTGGACAGCTTACGAGTCGCGCTTTTACCCTCTCGTCACCGTCCAGGAAGGAACAAACGGCTCACCCGGCGATGTGACGTATGTAACTTGGTCTGGAGATCCGGCATCAGGCATGACAATGAAGCGGATGCGGCAAATCGGGGCGGATACCTGGGGATACCGTATGATGAATCGCCTCTTTCCGGTTATCTCCATCGTCCTGACCGGACTGTCCCTGTTCGGATTGGCGGTTCTGTTCTACCGACTGAAGCTGCGCCGGCCGCTGCTGGAGCTGCGCAGCGGTATAGAGCGGCTGCGGCGGCAGGATCTGGATTTTACGATCCGGTACCGCAGCGGTGACGAATTGGGTGATTTATGCGCGGCATTCGAAGAAATGCGGGGACAACTTGATGCCGCCTTCAAAGAGCTGTGGGACGCGCAGGAAAGCCAGCGCAGGATGATCCAAGCCTTTGCTCATGATCTGCGCACTCCGCTGACCGTACTGAAAGGCTGCTCCGACCTTATTGGCCTGCAGACCGATAAGGGCTCCCTCAGTCTCGAAACCGTAAAGCGCAACACTCAGCTTATGAAAGAAAATATTCTGCGTATGGAACGGTATGCCGATTCACTACGGGAGATGCGCTCCTATGAAGAGTGGGAGCTCAAACCGGAAACCGTCGGCCTGACGGAATGGTGCCGTAAGCTGGAGTCGCAGTGGACCCTGCTCGCCAAACCGGCCAGAATACGCTTAGCGGTGATTTGCCGCGGCGGCGGCTATGCCGAAGTCGATTCCGCGCTCCTGGGGCGGGTTCTCGACAATGTGGCCGGAAATGCGCTCCGCTATGCTTCTTCACGCGTGGACATCACCCTGGACCTTCGCGATGCCGGGCTACAGATCAAAGTCGAAGATGATGGGCCTGGTTTCTCGCCGGAAAGCCTGCGGCGGGGATTCGAACCGTTCTACCGGGCGGATGCGGCGCGCGGAACGGGGCTGGGGCTCGGGCTAACCATCGCCCGCAGCCTGACGAAGCGACACGGCGGGAATATGAGTCTGCGGAATATAGAGGCCGGCGCCTCGGTCCTGCTCCGCGTACCCTGTCGGCTGTATCCGGCGCTTTCGGCCGAATGTTAGGCTGTATAGGGTTACTATAGAATTGAGTGATACACTCCTCCTTGACAATACAGTTTAAGGAGGAGTTTTGATGTCAATTTTATCCTGCCGGCATGTATCCCGCGTTTATGGTCAAGGCGAAGCCCGGGTCACGGCGTTATCGGACGCCACCTTCGACATTCCCGAAGGGCAATTTACGGTGTTTACGGGGCCGAGCGGAAGCGGGAAGTCGACGCTTCTGCACCTGTGCGGCGGACTGGATCTTCCCGACGAAGGCCAAATCCTGATCGGTGGCGAAGATTTGTACGGGATGCCAGAGAAAAGGCGGGCCGTCTTTCGCCGCCGGACGTTCGGCTTCGTCTTTCAGGCTTTCAATCTGATGCCCGTTCTGACGGCCGAAGAGAATATTCTGATGCCCCTGCTGCTCGACAAACGCCGCAAAGACGAAGCCTGGTTCCAGGAGCTTACTTGTCTGCTGGGCATCTCGGACCGCCTGAAGCATCTCCCTGGCCAGCTTTCGGGAGGACAACAGCAGCGGGTCGCCATCGCAAGAGCGCTGATCGCAAAGCCGCGCGTCATCTTTGCCGACGAACCCACCGGCAATCTTGATACGGACACGGGCACCGAAGTGCTTTCGCTGCTCCGTTCCTCGTCCCGGGCGCTTGGGAGTACCGTTGTCATGATCACCCACGATCCCGGAATTGCCGCTCTGGCGGAACGGAGAATACATATCGTCAACGGCCGGCTGAAGGAGGATGGGGCTGAATGAACCATTATCTGGGGGCAAGCCTTCGTTCCCTGCGAAGACAAAAAACGCTCACGCTGCTAACGGTTGCCGCCATTGCCCTCTCGGTCGCTCTGGTCGCCGTTCTCGTCGCGCTCGGAGACGCTCTTGACCGTGCCCGGATCGACCAGGCGGAATCGCTCGCGGGCAGCTTTCATGTTGAATTTAAGAACATCAAGCCCGCCGATGCCAATGCCTTGATGAAAGACAAAGATGTGCAAAAGCTTGGCGTTGGTCAAATACTTGGCAACGCCCGGATTCCGGGCGAGAATTTCACCCTCAATCTGGAACGGTTCGACAAGAACAGCTTTGCCCTGCTTGGAGTCAAGCTGCTGCAGGGCCGATTGCCGGAGAGCTCCTCGGAAATCCTGCTCGATGAACAGACAGCGGATAAGCTGGGAATTGACTTTGCCGCCGGGAAGCCCGTAACGCTTTCCCTGGAAGCTTCACGCTTGGCGGCGGACGGCTCCCTGCGGAACAAAAAGGTTCAAGACACTGTTTATACCCTCGTGGGCATTATGCGTAACCATCCCGCAACTGTGGCCGGCCGTTACGGAATGGGATTTACGGGACTTGATTCATCTTCGCCGGAGGAAACAGTGAATGTGTTCGTCCGCTTCCAAGACGGCGTGAATCCTCAAGCGGCCGCCGGGATGTGGCGAGAACAGCTTAAACTGCAGGAGTGGCAGACGAACGACAATGATATGCTGCTGTCCGCTATGGGCTATCAGGGCGACGACAACGGGAGCGGCGGGGATTTGACTAGAGCCAGTCTGCTTATCGGAGGGCTGGTGCTGCTGGCAGCCTGCCTAGTGATCTACAATATATTCCAGGTCTCGATCGTTCAGAGGACACGTCAGTTCGGCATGCTTCGCGCCGTTGGTGCCGCTCCGTCCCAGGTGCGCCGGAGCGTACTATCGGAAGCGCTGCTGCTGTGCACGGCAGGCATTCCAGCCGGGTTGCTGATCGGAATACTGTCCTCAGGAGCCGTCACCCGGGCCGTTGCGGCGAATATAAATCCTGATACACTCGGAGTCGAAAGCGCGGCCCAGACCATTGATGTCCTGCAGAACCACCTCCGGTTTCCCTGGACCGCCGCCGTCCTCGCGGCCGCTGTGGGACTTGCGGCCACGCTGGTTTCCGTCTGGATGCCGGCGCGCGCAGCCTCCCGTGTACCGCCAGTTATCGCCCTGTCTGGATTTAACGGAGAGAGCGTAGTCAAAATTCGACGGCGGGCACGTACCCGAGCCATCGGACGTTTCTTCTTGTGGGAGACAGCCAGGCTGAATCTGAAACGGAATCGGAGACGAACCGTCGTCACCGTCGTGTCGCTCGCCATGTCCGCCACGATGTTTGTGGCGCTCCAATCCTTTGTGCTATCGTTCAATACCACCGACATGCTGACCGAAAACATGGACAGCGCCTTTTCCCTCTCCGCCGAGAGCCCGATTGCGGTCAAAGACATTGCCTCCATCCGTTCAATGCCCGGAGTCGAAAGGGTTCGAACCGCGAGGGTCTACAAGCCGCCCTACGACCTTAAGGCACACAAAGCGGCCAACATTCAAAACAAAGCCGAATCCAGCGCATGGCTGCTTGCACATACTTTTGAAGCTATCGGCTATGACGATGAAACACTGCGGCTGCTGCTCGCCAGAGCGGGCGTACAGTCGCCATCTCTCCAGGAGATGAGGAAGCAATCACTTGCGCTGGTATGGAACAACGACGTTAATCAGCGTTTTGACCCGAACTGGAAACCGCCCGAACCCGGAACAAGGGTATCATTCGGGAACGCTGCGGTGGATATAGCGGGCGTTTCGGACATCATCGGCATCCACCGGTATTTCACACCACTCGGAACGACGCTGCTCATGCATGAGGATCAGGTTAAAGCAATCTCCCCGGAGAGCGGCATTACCTATGCCGACGTATTTGTGAAGAGCGGGATGACGCCCGGGCAACGGGAAGCGCTTGAAAAGCTGCTTGCATCCATCAAGAAGGACACGCCGGGAAGTACTCTGACATCCCTTGAGGAAGCCAAAACGGAAGTTGAACAGTCTCTGGCCGGCATCCGCAGTATCGGCTATGGATTAATCGCGCTGATTACAATAATCGGTGCGCTGGGTATCATCAACACCACGCTGACCGGACTGCATACCCGCCGGGTGGAATTCGGCACACTGCAAGCCATCGGCATGAGCGGCGTGCAGATGAGCGTGATGATTGTGCTTGAAAGCCTGCACTACGGATTCCGGGCGCTGCTGATCGGACTTCCTGCGGGAATTGGCCTGTCCGCATTCATAATGACGGTTACCCGCGGAATTGAATATTGGAGTCCTCCGGTCGTGGAGTCTCTCTTGGCCGCACTATGCGCTCTGGCTCTGTGCCTGCTCTCAGCCCTGCCTCCGCTTGCGCGGATGAGAAGAACAAGCATTGTACAGAGCATTTCAGACGTGGACTAAGAACCAAGGGGGCTTGTACAACGGCTTTGCTTGAACAACCTGTATCCGACCGCGCTGTCTATCCTTAAAAGAGCAACAGTATCCACTTCCCGTAAAAAAAAGGCTCCGCTCTTCCTTAAACCAAGGAAAAGCGAAGCCTTGCTATGCCTGCAGCGGGTATCCAAACCCGTAAACCCCTAACCTCCCGACGCGCTCTAGCCTTCGAGAGCCTGCTTTAATTCCTCGGGCGACGCATTCCACCAGTCCGCATTATGCGAGACGAGCAACGATTTGAGTGCCGCCTTCTCCTGTGCGCCAAGCCCTTCTACAATGATACGCCGTTTAAGCGCTGAATCCAGCTTATTCACATGATCGGCAAGGATCTTCCAGCCGCGTTTCGCTTCGCTGTCAATCCACATCTCGCAGGCGGTCAGGCCGGCATAGTGCTGTCCTTCCGGCGTGCGTTCAACCGCCACCCACACAACCCACACCTGTCTGCCTCCCGGCGCATCCTCGCGATTCGCGGAGAACTTGATGCCCTTCTCCACCTTGCTCTTGGCATGCATGGCACCAATGTCGATGACTGCTTCGCCGCCGTCGATAATCACAGGCGACACATTGTTCAAGTCGATTGAGCCTGCTCCGAAGCCTTTATGCTTGCTCTTAGCGTTCACAATATTCAAGGCAATCTGTTTCTTGCTGTCCGGCTGCTTATTGTCCATGCCGCACTCCCTTCCCTTGTACAATTTCAGTGATTTATAGGCCGTCAGGCGTTTCTTCTTGAATAATTTAATTTTAGCTAATAATACGGCCGATGCCAACATATACATCCCGTAGAAGCTTGTCAACGGGAGGAATTACAGTATGATGCGACGATTCCGCACAACCTTTCTCTTCGCCGCCCTGGCCGCCCTCTGTCTGCTGGGAGGAGTGCTATGGGCGTTATCCGGATCTCCTGCGGTCTCCCGGTCCGCCGCCGCCCCGGAAACGGCCAAGTCCCCGGCCAGTACCCGCCAGGGGCCGGCTGTAAAGCCCGCTCCGCCAGCCCCGCCGGTAACGCCGTCCACCCAGGCGCTCAGCCGGAGAGTAGCGGAGTATCACCTCAGCGTGCAGCTTGCTCCGGATGAAAAACAGCTGACCGCCGCCGAGACAGTAACATGGATCCATCCCGGCAAGAAACCGGTGAGCGATCTGTATTTTCATCTCTATCCCAATGCTTTTGCCTCGGACAAGACGACATTCATGAAAGAATCCGGCGGGAAGCTGCGCAGCGACCGCATGCCTGAGGACGGATTCGGCTCCATGACGCTGACCGATGTGCGCACGGAAGACGGCGTGTCCCTTCTGCACCGGATGCAGTACGTTCAGCCCGACGATGGCAATCCGGGCGACCGGACGCTGATCAAAATCCATCTCCCGCAGCCGGTAAACGGCGGGGAAAGCGTTACGCTCAGGCTCCAGTATGAAGTGCAGCTGCCGAAAATCTTCGCCCGTATGGGCGAATCCGGGGATTTTGTCATGGCCGGCCAGTGGTTCCCCAAGCTTAGCGTCTACGAACCGGTTGGAACGCGCGGCGTGAAGGAAGAAGGCTGGAACCTTCACCAGTATCACGGCAATTCTGAATTTTACAGCGACTTCGGCATATACAGCGTAGCTATTTCGGTTCCTGCAAATTATACGGTGGCCGCAACCGGATTCCCTGTCAAAAACCCCAGAATCATAGAAGGACGCAAAATCTATCAGTTTTATGCCGACGATGTCCATGATTTCGCCTGGGCTGCTTCCCCTAACTTTATCTATGCGGAGGAAGCGTTCTCTACGGCTGAAGTGCCCGGCGTGCGGATCAAGCTGTATTTGGACCCTCTGCACAAAGATCTGAAGGAGCGCTATTTCCAAGCCGCCAAAGCCGCATTGACCGCTTTCAGCAAATGGTACGGCCCGTATCCCTATACAACGCTGTCTATCGTCGTGCCGCCCAAAGAGGGCAACGGAGCAGGAGGCATGGAATATCCCACTCTGATTACTGCCTTCGCCGCGAATAGAGACTCTGCCGACACCTCGCTGGAGCGGACGGTGATTCACGAGATCGGACACCAGTATTTTTACGGCATGGTTGCAAGCAATGAATTCGAGGAAGCCTGGCTTGATGAAAGCTTTACCTCCTATGCCGAGGACAGGCTGATGGAACAGGAGTATGGGATCGCCTCCAATCTTCCGCTGCAGGCCAGTCTCGTCACTGCCCCCAAGCCGCTGACTCTGAATGCCTGGAAATACGGCGGAGCCAACGCCTACACCCAGAACGTCTACGTGCGGGGCAAGCTGGTGCTCAAGGATATCGAAAGACAGGTCGGCGTGAAGACGATGGATTCCATTATGTCCACCTATGCCCGCAAATATCGCTTCCACCATCCTGCCACTGCCGATTTTCAAAAAATGGTGGAAAAGGCGACCAAAAAGTCGTGGCAAGCTTACTTCGAACATTACGTATACGGCGGGGATGCTCCCGACTTCTCTGTTGAGAGCATTACAGTAAGCAAGAACAAAAACGGCGGTTACGAGTCGCTGACAACCATCACTAATAAGGGCAGCCTATACCCTGGCGTAAACGTCGAGTTCACCTTCGCTGACGGCCGGACGCTGCAGAAAACATGGAATGGCCAAGGGGGCAAAACCACGTTCCGGCTTACTTCTACGGCTCCTCTTGTTTCGGCCGAAGTGGACCCGGGTCACGAAATACTGCTGGAGAACAAGCATATGAACAACTTCAGAAAAGCATCTCTCCCCGCCGCCTTCGTCTCCCGCTGGACCCTCAGTCTGACAAATGCAATCGAAACTGTGCTCGGAACTTTCGTCTGGTGAGGTGAGATCAAATGAGAATTTGGATAACCCGCGGCTGGGGCAGCGTCAAGGAACAATTGTATATTCTGATCCTGCTATTCATCTACCGGCTGCTATGGGGGTACTTGATGTACCGTTTTGTAAGATCGGCGGTTGTCCCGGCGCTGCTGCGCTACCCTTCCGAAAATGCCGGCGGCAGCGCGATAGGCAGGATGCTGTACTATATCGAGGCTCAATTGAGTCTGTCTGCCAATCCCGACGTGCGGCGCTGGCTCTGGACACTGCTGATTCTGGTCGCCGCGCGCCTGCTGGCTGCGCCGTTCATCCGCGCCGGGCTGCTGAATGAGCTGCATCAGGAGAGCAGGGGAGAGCGCGGGCTGTTCTTTTTTCCCGGAATGAAAAAGTACGGGCTGCCCATTCTGCTCTTCAGCGTCACCGAGTGGGTCCTGACCCTTCTCCCCCTGTACTGGCTCCTGCCAAAAGTTTATAGGCTAATTCTGTCGTCCTACTGGGAACCGGCGCTGCTCTTTCGGATTCTTCCCTGGCTTCTCGCATGGCTGCTGTATGTATTTATTATCCGTCTGGTCCTGCTTTATATGCAGTTCGGTTATACTGGCGGCACCGGAGTATTCGCTTCTTTACTTATTGCCTTACGCTGCATCTTCCACGCTTCTGTACTACAGGCTCTGCTGGGGGCAGGCGGTTTCCTGATCTCTCTGATCTGCGCAGTAACAGGCTGGCTATGGCCCGGATTGCCCGCGCTGTTCATAAGGCAGCTAGCGCCCCTTCCCTCTACTCTGTTTGATATGTGGGGATTGTCGGCACAGTATCATTTATGGCATAGTAAAACAGCTGATCCATAACAAGAAAACCCTTTTATTTGCAAAAAAACGGCAAAAAGAGTTCAAATTCCGTGACAGGAATCTGAACTCTTTTTTTGTTTCTTAATCTCCGGGCGGCCTGCCCGCTGAAAAAAGTTGCAAAACTGTAATGCCTCTGATAAAATGAGGTTTGTGTTGAGGTAACAAGTTTGTAATCTTTCAAATTATTTTGTTATTTTGTCATATGATGTTGAATCGAATCGACATACTGGTGCACAACAAGCCAAATCCCCGGGCACCGGGGAGCGGGGGAACCATTTTTTGGGTGAATTGATCTAGCAGCAAAGAGATCATAGGGAACCTTCAAACCGAATCCTTAAGCTAACCACGCAGGCATTGGAAGGAGAACATAAGCTTTGAGAAGTCGACACATAAAGAAAAAACTTGCAGCTGCTGCATTGAGCCTTGTGATGGCTTTCACTTTAGGGTCCGGAAGCGCTTTCGCAGACTCCAAAATGGATACGGTTATTGCAAAAACATTAGGAACCTCATATAAAACCGGCGGAATGAGCACGGCCGGCTTTGATTGTTCCGGATTCACCAAATACGTTTATAAAAAGATGGGATTTACCCTGCCTCGTACTTCCAAAGCGCAATACAAAGTAGGAACCGCCGTATCACGCAGCAAACTGCGTGCAGGAGATCTCGTGTTCTTCAATACGTTCGGAAACGGCGTCTCCCATGTCGGCATTTATGTCGGTAACGGCAAATTCGCGAATTCCTCTTCTTCGCGCGGCGTAACTATCAGTTCAATGAGCCAGTCCTACTGGGCCAATCGTTATGTTGGCGCCAAGCGGGTCATGAGCACAAAAGCATATCAATCCGTAGCTTACGATTAATTTTAACAGCCGCCCGGAGAATGATTACATGTGTAATCAAGCTCCGGGTTTTTCTTTTCCCTATAGTTAAGCTGTACACAAGTTTCGACAGCCTGAAACACTTTTTTTTAAAAATGAAAAAAGAAAATTTAATCTATTAACTGCAAAAAAAGGCTTTTACCTATGTTCCATGATTGAATCTATTGCTACTCTATAAATGTAATCACTGAAAGAGAGTCTTTTTACTATATTAAAAGTGATTGCCAAGCAACAAAAGGTTTGTTACAATATTCGCAATGAGTTTTCAGTAACATTTTTGTAATCAGTACCCCCGTTTTAACATAAAAATTGTCATGATTAGTTACTATAATTCGAACTATACAGCAAATGCCGAATTCCCTAACGATAGGGAAGCGGGGGAACCATCTTTGGGTGAATTGACCTCCTATTTCAAGAGGGGTCATAGGGGACCTTCTACCGAATCCTTAAGCTAACCTCGTAGGCATATGGAAGGAGTCTAGTCCCTTGAAGAAGAAGTTGGCAGCAGCATTCCTGAGTTTGTCCATTGTTCTCACGCTCGGAGCAGGCAGCGCATTCGCTGATTCCAAAATGGATAAAGTAATCGACCGCACGATTGGAACGAAATATGTATCTGGTGGTACGAGTACCAACGGATTTGACTGTTCTGGATTTACGATGTATGTGTTCGACAAGGTCGGCATTAATCTTCCGCATCAGTCAGGCTCCCAATATAAAATGGGAAAATCGGTATCACGCAGTGATTTGAGATCCGGGGATCTTGTATTCTTTAACACTTCCGGACGAGGCGTTTCCCATGTCGGCATTTATGTCGGTGACGGCAAATTTGCCCATGCTTCCTCTTCGAAAGGCGTTACGATCAGTTCCCTGAGCGACAGCTACTACGTTAACCGTTATGTTGGCGCCAAACGAGTTATGAGCTCCGACGCTTATCAAGATGCGACCGTTGATTCTCAAGATAATGATGATGTGCAATAGCACTTTTATATGAGACCCCTTCCCGGATAATACGTTCCGGCGAGGGGGTTTGTTCGTTTATCCTTATTTTACCCCCTCCGAAATTTGCTAAACACACCCGCAGCGCCTGCGCCCATTTTCCGGAAAAGTTTTTGCGTCGCTCTCCCCTTTTTATGTATATAATTTAAGTATTAAGGTTCCTTGCGAGGAAAGGAGGTCGCTGAACGTATGATTAGCTCTCCCGTTATCTTTCACGTCGTACCTATGACAGCTGCGCATGCCAAGGACATTTGCGGGTGGCATTACAAGGCTCCCTATAATATTTACGGCTGGCTGGCGTGGGATAAGATGGAGGCCCTTGGCATTGAATTCGGTGATCCGCGGATCCGAAGAGAGCAGTACGTTTCCGTACTGGATCAAAAGGACAATCTCTGCGGGTTTGCACAGCTCTTTCCGATGGAGGGGACAGTCCGGCTCGGCATCGGCATGCGTCCCGATCTATGCGGTCATGGCCTAGGCCATTTGTTTGTGGGAGCGATAGTGAGGGAAGCGCTGAAGCGTTACCCTAGCCGTGAGGTGGATTTGGAAGTTCTGACTTGGAATCAAAGAGCGATTCGCGCTTACCGCAAATGCGGTTTCACGATCACCGATACGTATGAACGCCGTACGCCAAATGGCGAAAAACCCTTTTACTGTATGGTCTATGATAAGTCCTCTGCTAAAATTTGAACTGAGCTGACCGACGTTCATTTTTTTGACACAAACCCTATGATAACGCTTCACCATCCGTTATAATAAGTGCAGTAGCTTATACAGGGGGGACGAAAGGGATGCAAAAATGGATCATGAGCGGTTTGTTTTTCGCTGCCTGCGCCTTCGCGGTTATCCTGATGTTCACACTGCCGGGCCGGGAGCAGGTTGCCGAGCAGAATAGTCCGACTATGCCGACTGTTGAGGCGAATCCTGCCAAAGCGGAACAGACAGTAAAAGCCAACTGTATCAGCTGCCACGGCGATCAGCTTCAGGGCGGGGTCGGACCGAGCCTGCAGCAAGAAGGAAACAATCATAATGCCGAGCAGATTTACAGCATCGTTACCAAAGGACGGGGGCAAATGCCTTCCTTTAAGGATAAGCTGGCCCCTGATGAAATCGCCAACGTCGCCATGTGGCTGTCCGAGAAAAAGTGACCATGACAGACAATACGCCTCTGCGAAGGAAGGCTAAAGCTTTCCTGGCGCAGAGGCGTATTTTTCAAAAAAATCTTCCCTTATTGCCGCTGTCAAAAATTAACGGGTCTTCTCAAATGCTTCGTTAAACTCGTGGGCTTCGCGTACGTCGAGCGCGGTAATGCCGATGCCGTCTTCCTCACTTGTCGCAAGCCGCAGGATTACCGTTTTATAATTGATTGTAATATGCGGATGATGGTCGAACGCTTCCGAGATGGTGGCGACCTCGTCCACGAACGCAATGCCTTTCATGAAATCGCTAAACATATATTTGCGCACCATGGCCCCACTTTCCAGCTTCCAGCCTTCCAGCTTGCCTACCTGCTCACGCAGTTCTCCATCGGTTAATAGCACTGTATGTTTCCTCCCTTGATAAACAGCCCCCGCGTTACCTTAGCCCGTTCGCTAAACAAAACATCCCTCAGGTTCTTTCGTCCAAGGGATGCGCCAGGATAAAGGTTTATTTTTCGGTTTAATGTATTCTTGAATCCCGGCAATTATAACCTTGGGCACAATCAATTTTACCATGGACCGCAGACTCCGGGCAAATGCGGCGGGTTTTCCATCCGTTTATCGGATTAGATAAGTTCGACCGATTCCATATCCTCGTCGCCGACTAAAATATTGATACGGTGCGCCTCCTTGTCGTAAATGACGACACCGCTGCCGACATGGATGACCGGCTCATTCCCCAAAGCGAAGAATAAATCCTCAGCCAGCGCCTCCCATACCTCCAGCTTCGACTCCTTCGGCAGCTCCCGCCATTCTTCTGGTTCCATCTCAAAAAACAGATAACTGTCCGGTATACTCTCCACCGCTCTCGTCAGATCGCGCAATATATCCCCATAATCTCTTCCGTGCTTCACGCCCATATCGCCATCACTCCGCTTCATAGACATATGAATATTTCCTTTCCTCATCCATTATAGCCGAAATGCCTTCACAAAAAAGGGTGGGCTGTCGATAAATAAGAATAGACCTTATTGTTCTTCGCCTATTGGCCCGCCGCCATTCATGGATGATAGACGCGGCATGGCGAGATCATTAAAACTCATGGACGAGGTGTATCAATGCAAATTTCATCAATTATTGGATTAGTGCTTGGTATCGTAGCAGTCGTTTTTGGTATGTATCTCAAAGGAGCGCCGATAATCGCCCTCAAAAACTACGCCGCCTTTACGATTATTTTGGTAGGTACCGCCGCTTCCGTATTTATGGCCTTTCCAATGTCGGAAATCAAAAAAGTTCCGAAACTGTTCAAAATTTTGTTTTTCGGCGGGAAGAAGCTGATTGATAAAGGCGAGGTCATCTCCATGTTCATGGATTGGGCCTCCATTACCCGGCGGGAGGGCCTGCTGGCGCTGGAGTCCAAAGTGGAAGAGATTCAGGATGATTTTCTGCGGAGCGGCATGCGGATGATTATCGACGGCAACGACCAGGAGTTTGTCAGAGATGTGCTGCTTGAGGATATCCATGCGACCGAAGAGCGTCATAAAGTCGGCGCGCTTATCTTCTCCCAGGCCGGCATGTATGCTCCTACTCTCGGGGTGCTTGGCGCCGTTATCGGCCTGATCGCCGCTCTGGCGGACATGAGCGCGATGGAGAAACTGGCGCATGCGATCGGCGCGGCCTTTATCGCAACGCTGCTCGGTATCTTTACCGGTTATGTGCTGTGGCATCCGATGTCCAATAAGCTCAAGCGGCTCTCTAAACAGGAAATTCAAATCAGAATGATGATGCTTGAGGGTCTCCTGTCTATCCAGTCGGGAGTATCCACCATTGCGATTAACCAGAAGCTTTCCGTGTTTCTGACACCTTTGGAGCGCGACAAGCTGAACAAGAAGGAAGGTGCTTCGGGTGACTAAAAAGGCCAGACACGAGGAGCATGAGGAGCATGCCGACGAATCATGGCTCCTTCCCTATTCCGACCTGATGACGCTCTTGGTCGCCCTGTTTCTTGTGCTGTATGCCATGAGTGCGACGGACGCGAAGAAATTCGAGGAGATGGCCCAAGCCTTCAGCAGTGCCCTTAACGGAGGGTCTGGCGTGCTGGATTATTCGTCAATGTCTCCTACCAACGGCAACCTGGATGCGGGCAAAGCTGATAAAATGGATAATGTTGTCGATAAGAGCCTCGGCGAATCGGAAATTGCCAAGCTGCGTCAAAAGGAGCAGGAAGATCTGGAGAAGCTCAAGCAGCAGTTCGACCAGTATATCCAGAATAACGGCCTTACCAATTTGCTAAGCACGAAGCTGAATCAATCACAGCTCACGATTACGATCAGTGACAATGCTCTATTCGCCTCCGGACAAGCTAGAGTCAAGCCGGAATCGCAGCAGCTCGCAAGAGCCATCTCACAAATGCTGCAGCAGTTCCCCAATTATGATGTGATCGTTCAAGGATTTACGGATAATATTCCGATCTCCAACAGCGAATACTCTTCCAACTGGGACCTCAGTGCTAACCGCGCCCTGCAGTTCATGAAGATTTTGCTGGTGAATCCTTATCTGAATCCGGAGAAATTCAGCGTGATTGGTTATGGGGAATACCATCCGATTGCCACCAACTCAACCGCGGCGGGACGGGCCAAGAACCGCCGGGTAGAAGTGGCTGTTATCCGTAAGTATCAGGAAAATAAGGGAAACCCGCCATCCGCCAAATGATGATCAATTACGAGGAATTCGTTCACTAAAAAGAGCTGTTCTCAACCGCCTGCATTAGGGTTGAAAACAGCTCTTTATTTGTGTGCAGGATATCGCTTGCAGCAGCGGCACTCCGTTCTTTTACAGAAGCTTGTAGCTTAGCATATCTCCAAGCTCCGCCTTCTCCGCTGTTGTCAGATCGCGCCATGCGCCTACCTGCAGGCTGCCTAAGCGGATATTCATGATTCGGATGCGCTGCAGCCGCCGGACTTCATACCCGAAAGCACTGCACATCCGGCGGATCTGCCGGTTCTTGCCTTCGGTCAGAACAATGCGGAATACCCGCTCCGTTATCCGGGTAACCTGGCAGGGCAGTGTCTTCGCTCCGAGAATCTTTACCCCGCTGGACATTCCGGCGATAAAGGAAGGTGTAATCGGGCGGTCGACGGTGACGACATATTCCTTCTCATGCCGGCCTTCAGCACGCAGTATTTTGTTGACAATATCCCCGTCGTTGGTCAGCAGGATCAGTCCTTCCGAATCCTTATCCAGCCGTCCGATTGGGAAGATCCGCTCATGATGCCCGACAAAATCAACGATATTCCCTTTAATATGACTCTCTGTCGTGGAGGTTATGCCTACCGGCTTGTTCAGGGCGATATAGACGGTCTTGGATTCACTCAATAGTCTTTTTCCATCTATGCGCACATCATCTCCCGCCTCAGCCTGGCTGCCGAGCACGGCCCGTTCGCCATTAATGGTCACCCGGCCGCTTTCCACCAGTTTGTCCGCCTCACGCCGTGAGCAGAAGCCGGTCTCGCTGATAAACTTGTTAATTCTCATGCTGGTATTTGTCACTCCGTTTCTTTTCCATCGCCCGTCTCCTCATTGATAGGTTCCGCACTCTCTTTGGCTGCCGGCAGCACAATCGTTACCGAGGTTCCCCGCCCGACCTGACTTTCAATCTCCATCATTCCTTTATGCGCTTGGATAATCCGCTGGCTGATCATCAGGCCAAGTCCCGTGCCCGTCTCCTTATTGGAAAAGAACGGCTGACCCAGCTTCGGCAAAATATTCTCGGGTATGCCTTCCCCCTCATCGGTAATGACAATAACGATGGAATCTCCGATCCGTTTCTGCTCGAGCGTTATCGTTCCACCCGAAGACATCGACTCAATCCCGTTTTTGATAATATTGATAAATACCTGCTTCAACTGGTTCTCTTCACAGTGTACCATTGCCGGACTTACTTCAAACCGGTCCTTAACCTCGATATTATGCAAATGAGCCTGACTGTCCAGCAAGGAGATCACATCATGCAGAACATGGCGGACGTCCTTTTGCTGAAACCGCACCGCCTGCGGCTTGGCCAATATAAGAAATTCGCTGACGATCAGATTGATCCGCTCCAGCTCAGAGAGCATCAAATCCACATGCAGGGGGACAAGCATATTTTTCTCCCTCTGCAGCTGTAAAAATCCCCGGAGCGTCGTCAGCGGATTCCGGATTTCATGCGCCACACCGGCGGCAAGCTGGCCGACGGTAGTAAGCTTCTCGGATTGTCTCAATAGCTCTTCCATCCGGTTGCGCTCCGTCATGTCGCGGGAAACATGCACGAAGGACACCGGCTTGCCCTCTTCGTCCCGTATAACCGAGGTGCTTACGCTGACTTCAACTACGCTCCCGTCCCGTTTCAATCGAAGCGTCTCGGTCGGAGCCAGATGTGCCCCCTTGATTAGCCACTGAAGCCGGGTCTCCTCTTCTTTCAGCACGGAGTCAGGGACGAGACGGATGGTGCTTCCCACGACCTCCCGCTCCTTCCAACCATACAGCTCTTCAAAAGCCCGGTTCACGCTTATCACTGTTCCGCTCATATCCGCCGTATGAATCGCATCGGAAGTGCCGTTAATTACCGACTCCAGATGCTCTTTTACCTTCCGGTTCTCCTCCACTGTCTGCCTGAGCCGGCTTGTGTGCAGGGCAAGATTCCGCGTCATCGCGTTGATCCGCAGCGCCAGCTGCCCCAGTTCATCTCTGCTTCCTACCTCAAGCGGCGGCTCGAACTTTCCACGGGACACATCCTGAACTTTGGCAAGTATTGCCTGAATGGGCCGAATAATAAAGCCTGCCACGATGTAGCTTCCCCCCAGGAAGACCGCAAGCAGCAGGAGAGAAATCCGGATGTTATTCCACAATTGTTCCTTAATAACCGAAGAGATAACCGAGTAGTCGATCACCACGCTAATGACATAGGCGCCTGAATCCGGCAGGGTAACAGGAATAAAGCTCTTGAGCACCCTTGCTCCGCGCACCATCGTATCCATCATGACGGGCTCTTGTTTAGCCAAAGCTTGCTGCACCGCATGTTTATCCTGCTCTACGTTACCGAAACGATAGGTGCCGTACATGATCGGCCGATTGCGCAGTTTGACATTTACGCTGTCTGTTCCGTCCGGAGCCATGGTGGAAGAGCCGAATGTGGAGGGATTGATGCCCGTAATCTCCAAAATATCAGGGTTAACCTTCATGGTCTGCTTCACAATTTCTTCCGGACTCATTATTCTAACATAGTCGCTGATTGAAGTGCTGCGAATATACGGGTCGATAATGTAATTGCTTCGCCCGTCAAAGTAATAGCCCCATTTCTCGATGAACTCGGGGTTCGAGGAAGAGTATTCAAAAGGACCGGACCAGAAATGCTCCATCCTCTGCCCTTTGGCTACCGATACTTCCCGTCCTTCGAACAGGTCGACAAAAGCCGTATACCAATATCCCCAGCCTTTTGTGGGTAAGTCGCGTTCTTTGGGGTCGGAAGATTTCTTAACTACAATGTTATCCTTGGTTCTGACAAGCAGCGATATATTGGAAACGCCCACTTTCGAGGCCAGAGCCTTCAACTCGGCATTCGAAACGTTTACGATATCCGGGTCCAATTCTTGGGATATTAAAATAGCAGCTATCCGCAAGTTTTGCGCCAGCAAATGTTCTGCATATTTGGAGCTGTAATTACTCTGTTCTACGGAAACCGCAATCTGCATGGCCGCCGTCTTCATATTTCTCTCGATCTCGCTTCGCATATTATTGCGAGTTGCATAGGAATTAAGGGTCAAATTCAACGCCAAAATGAGCAGCACGGAGCCAAAAATAATTGCCGAAAGCTTCGTTTTTATGGACAAACTTCTTATTCACCTCTTAAAGGACTGGTAAATCAACCGATCATTCAATAAATATCATACCTTTTGCCCACCCATTTGAAAAGGATTTATATGAAGCTTTCCGTTTATCGAATATTGAAAACCGCCGACTCTTTCTCTACAATAGGATAGAAACCGTCCACAGGTTATTCACATATGAACAAAATCAACATCCCTCATGTGTATAAAACTGTGGACAACAACCGGGTTTTCCACAGAGTTATTCACAATTTGTTAAGAACGAATGCTCGTTCGTAGAACAATCCGGCCCGGAGCGGAAAGGAAGAGTATCTTGGACAATTGCGAGAACGGAACATGCCTTGGGCAGCAGAAAGAACATGAGCGCTGGATGAGCGAGGCAATCGCGGAAGCGCGCAAAGCGGAGGCGCTGGGCGAAGTTCCGATCGGTGCGGTCATCGTCCGGCGGGGCGAAATTATCGGAAGAGGGTATAATTTGCGCGAAACGACAATGGATTCCACCGCGCATGCGGAAATGGTGGCGATTCGGGAAGCCAGCGCCGCGCTGAACTCTTGGCGCCTGCTGGAATGCACCTTATACGTTACACTCGAACCATGTCCGATGTGCGCTGGAGCAATCGTACAATCGAGGGTTCCGCTCACCGTGTACGGCACGCCTGATCCCAAGGCGGGCTGCGCAGGCACATTAATGAATCTGCTGGAGGAACCGCGGTTCAATCACCGGACCGAAGTCATATCCGGCATCATGCGGGAAGAATGCGCAGAACTCCTCACATCCTTCTTCCGCCGGCTGCGGCAGGTACGCCTACAAAAGAGCGCCAGGGAGGAATAAGCGGCAATGTCTTTCAATTTAACTAATCAATCGGTAGGTATTTATCTGGCCCCGATTCGGCCTCAGAACGCGGAGAGCCTGCTGGAACTGCGCTTACGCAACCGCAGCGTCCACAGCCGCTACGAGCCTAAGAGGGAAGAAAGCTTCTTTACACTAACGGGACAGAAGCGTCTCATTCTTCAGCGAATGGAGGAAGAGGAGCTGGACAGAGCGTACATGTTCGGCATCTATTCCTCTGAAGAGAAACGTTTGATCGGACAGATTACAATCAACAATATTGTGCGCGGGGTGGGCCAATTCGCCGATCTTGGCTATTTTATCGATCATGCCCAGCAAGGACGGGGCTACATGACAGGGGCTGTCGGCCTGGCGGCGAACTATGCCTTTCAGTCACTCGGTCTGCACCGGCTGCAAGCTGCCATTCTCTTACAAAATGATGCCTCCAGAAGAGTCTTGGAGAAGAACGGCTTCCAGGTGGAAGGGATAGCCCGCCGTTTTCTTAAGATTGATGGACAGTGGCAGGACCACCGGACCTACGCCCTTTTGGCAGACGAGGTAACCTCCCAGGGAAATCGGCCGATATAATCGAAGAAGTTGAAACTTATAAATTCCTTAATCTTAAAACAGCCCCGTACAAAGCTCTTACGCTTTGACGGGGCTGTTGGGGGTTCAGTGCTTCTTGCTTAGTTGGTACCCAGTGTGCTGAACTGCTGCTGCAGCTCTTCCTCGGTAATAACATTGTCGCCTTGCGGGATACCGATTTTGAATGTCGGCTTCTCGTTGATCTTGCTGTATTGAGTGCTGCCGGTCAGCGACAGCCCTACCTTCGTGCCGTCATCCGGATTGTTTACGTTAACGTCAACGGTCAGATCCTGATATACCGGAAAATCATCCTTGTTGATCGCGGTGTTGAAATTGAACTGATTTATGGTCAGATATTGATCCAGCTTAGCCAGTTCTTTGTCGAACTCCGCTTTCTTCTCGCCGTTCTGCAGTTCAGATTTTACTTCGTCCAACTGCTTCTGGTCGATTTGGAGCGCGCTCTTATACTCCTCCTTGGACAGAATATCAAGAATTTTCGGAAGCACATTATTCACAAAGATAGTAGTGGCTTCCTTCACATTATCATTGGTAATCTGGAACTGGATCACCTGTTTGGCGTCAACACCTTCTGGAAGTTTCGCATCTTTGGCATCGATGTCTTTAAAATACTTGCTCTCGTCATATTCCGCCAGCAGTGCGCTCAAAATCTCGTTGGATAGCTTTTGGGTCTTCTGCGTATCCAGCATACCGGGATTAAATTCGGCGCCTTCCTGTTCGGCAAGCTTCTTCAGATCAAGCATCACGAACTTGCCAACAATATTTTCCGGAATAGGAAGGAACGGAATGCTTGGAATCTTCACATACAGCTTCTCCGCCGTCATCACCATCGGAACGGTAAAGCTCATCGCCATATCGCCTTTTAAATTCAGCACCAGCGTCAATTCCGTCTGCATCGGATCTGCTTGGTACACGCCATCGACCGTAATCTCCGCGTTCTTGAGCATGCTGAGCACCTGCGTGGTCATTGCATCGGATGCTTCAGTTGACGCATCGATCGTCAGATTGTTGATAACCACCTTGCTCTTCATTTCATATGAAGTCATCGTAGCCATCTTGCTGGCAGCACCCTGCAGCGCTTCCTTTGGCTCTTGCTGCTTGCTTCCGCAACCAGGCAAAACTACGGCTGCCGCAAGCAGCATCGCCGCTGCGGAAAGGCCCCACTTTTTAAACATTTTTTCTCTCCTCTCCCAATTGAAGAAATACTCCCCCTTCCCCATGATAAACGATTTACTTTCACAGATAAACCATTTTCAGTAAAATGTTATCCTTGCGGATTATTATGACTGACGTGATTGGCTTGCTTTACCTTTTTGGAGCCGGAAAGCGGCTCGGGACCTTCTTGGTCATAACGCTGCTGTTCTCTATCCCCAGACGGCTGTGTTCCGGGAACCTGGATCGTCTTCGGCTTGCTCATGTCACTTCCTCCTTATGATTAGTGATTGGTCAAGGGTTTCAGCGCTTGGGCGCACTCGTGTATCTTCCGCGTGTACCGCTGCGCCAGCTGCTGCACGGCGTCGGTGCGTTCATCGGTATGCAGACCGGCCCGCTCGACGTCAATCAGGTCTACCGCTACCTCCCGGCTGTCTACATACATGCAGCGGAAGTCCAGTGTGTAGTTCTGGCGTCCCGCGGCGTTGAAGTGAATAAGCAGGCTCTTCTTGTCGCCTTCATCAGCCTGTACGGTATAGCTGTCTCCATCATCCATAAAAGAGGGAAGACGTTCCTGCCAAGCGGATACGAGCTGCTGCTGGTCCAGTTGTAGTTGTTGATCCATAAATGTGATCCTCCTCCTTCCCTAATACATTGCGGAGAAAGAGGGCTTTTTATTCTCTGCTTCCTGCTATCCATGTCTGCTTTAACAAAGCTGCCGCTGCATATAAAAAAGCCGCTCCCCGAAGGAAACGGCTTATATACTCAATTATTCAAGGATAAAAGGAAATGGCGGAGAGGATGGGATTCGAACCCATGTGAGCTTGCACTCTAACGGTTTTCAAGACCGCCCCGTTATGACCGCTTCGGTACCTCTCCATATGCAGCAAATATCACATGCATTAGAGATTGTACCATATTTACCTCTACGGAAGCAACTCCATTTATTGGTTCGCTTTTGGCCGGATCATTTTAATATTGCCCATATAAGGCTGAAGACGCTCCGGAATAAGGACGCTGCCGTCCTCCTGCTGATAATTCTCCAGAATCGCGGCAACCGTGCGCCCTACCGCCAAAGCCGAGCCATTGAGCGTGTGCACGAATTCTGGCTTGGCTTTCGGTTCCTTGCGGAACCGGATATTGGCCCGCCGGGCTTGGAAGTCCTCGGTGTTCGAGCAGGACGAGATTTCCCGGTACATGCCGCTTTCCGGCAGCCATACTTCCAGGTCGTAGGTTTTCGCTGCCGTAAAGCCCATATCGCCCGTACAGAGCGCAAGCACACGGTAAGGCAGTTCCAGCAGCTGCAGTACGCTTTCGGCGTCAGCCGTCATTTTCTCAAGCTCTTCGTACGAGGATTCCGGCGATGTCAGCTTGACCAGCTCTACCTTATTGAATTGATGCTGGCGGATCAGCCCTCGGGTATCCCGTCCCGCCGAGCCGGCTTCCGAACGGAAGCAGGAGCTATAAGCGACAAAATATTTCGGCAAATCGGATGCATTCAGAATCTCTTCCCGATAATAGTTCGTAACTGGAACCTCGGCCGTTGGAATCAGATAATATTCCGTGTCGCGCAGCTTGAATAGGTCTTCTTCGAATTTAGGAAGCTGTCCCGTGCCGTACAGGCTGTCCTTATTGACAATATACGGCGGCAGCATTTCCTCGTAATGATGCTCTCCGCTGTGCAGGTCCATCATAAAATTAATCACCGCGCGTTCCAGACGGGCTCCAAGACCTTTATAAAAAACGAAACGCGATCCCGTTACCTTCGCTGCAGCCTCAAAATCAAGGATATCCAGGTTCTGCGCCAGCTCCCAATGTGACTTGGGTGCAAAGCCGAACTCACGCGGCTGCGACCAGCGGCGAACCTCTTTATTCTCTTCTTCGGATTTGCCGACCGGCACCGATTCATGAGGAATGTTCGGAATGCTCAGCATCAGCTCGGAGATTTGATTTTCCAGTTCGCGCACTTCATCATCCAATTCTTTGATCCGATCGGATACATTTCGCATTTCGGCGATTAGCTCGTCAGCCGGCTCTCCGCTCTTCTTCCGCTTGGCAACCTCGCCCGAGACAGTATTCCGGCGGTTCTTCAGGCTTTCGGTTTCCTGTAGCAATTCGCGGCGGCGAAGATCCAGCACCGGAAATCCGGAGATCAAATCCTGCGATTTGCCCCGCTTGTCGAGCGCCTGCTCCACCTTAGCATAATCGGTGCGCAATATTTTAACATCTAACACGACATTTCCCTCCTGAAACAGCCTTAACTCTTTCAAGCAGCCGGTGAAGGCTTTGAAAGAGTCAGGATGTTATATATACAGTTCTATTGTTCGGCTGTCCGGGTGGTCTGCACCATATCCGCAAAGTACTGGTGAAGCCGGTAATCATCCGTTAATTCCGGGTGAAAAGAAGATACGAGCAGGTTGCCCTCGCGCGCGGTAACAATCTCTCCGTTATAGACTGACAGCACCTCAACGCCCGGGCCCACCTTCTCAATGAGCGGAGCCCGAATGAATACCGCCCGAATCGGCTCCTCGATCCCTTTTACATCCAGATCACATTCAAAGCTCTCCCGCTGTCTTCCAAAGGCATTCCGCGCCACGGTAATGTTCATCAGCTCAAGATGCGCTGGCTCTCCGCCCGTAATTTCTTTGGCCAGTACAATAAGTCCGGCACAGGTGCCGAAGATCGGCTTGCCCTCGCCTGCAAACTCGCGAATCGCATCAATAAAGCCGTATTTACGCATCAGCTTGCCGATGGTCGTGCTCTCGCCTCCAGGGATGATCAGTCCATCCACCTCGGCCAGCTCCTCAACACGCTTGATTGGCGTTCCTTCGGCTCCCGTCTTGCCGATGCTCGCAATATGTTCTGTTACAGCGCCCTGAAGCGCTAATACACCTATCTTCATTCCAAAGCCCTTCTCTCTATTACCAGCCGCGCTCGGACATCCGTTCGGCAGCGGTCAGAGTTGCAATATCAATGCCTTTCATCGGCGTACCAAGGTTCTTGGACACTTCAGCGATCAGCTTATAATCCGTGTAGTGAGTAGTCGCCTCAACAATAGCCCGGGCGAATTTCTCAGGGTTGTCCGATTTGAAAATACCGGAGCCTACGAATACGCCGTCTGCCCCCAGATGCATCATCAGTGCGGCATCGGCCGGAGTAGCCACACCGCCGGCAGCAAAGTTAACGACAGGCAGCTTGCCGAGCTCATGAACTTCAAGCAGCAGGTCATAAGACACGCCAAGATTTTTGGCTTCGGCATACAGCTCGTCCTTCGACAAATTTTGAACCTTGCGGATTTGGCTGTTGATATAACGCATATGGCGCACCGCTTCTACGATGTTGCCGGTTCCCGGCTCGCCCTTGGTACGGATCATGGACGCGCCTTCGCTGATGCGGCGCAGCGCTTCTCCCAGATCCTTCGCTCCGCAAACGAAAGGCACGGTGAATTCACGTTTGTCAATATGGAACACTTCATCCGCCGGCGTCAGCACTTCACTTTCGTCCAAGTAGTCAACACCCAGGGATTCCAGCACCTTTGCTTCTACATAGTGGCCGATACGGGCCTTTGCCATAACGGGAATGCTTACAACCTTGATGACCTCTTCCACGATGGTAGGATCGGCCATACGGGCTACGCCGCCTGCCGCACGAATATCAGAAGGTACACGCTCCAGTGCCATTACAGCCACAGCGCCTGCGGCTTCGGCAATTTTTGCCTGCTCCGCATTCATGACGTCCATGATGACGCCGCCTTTTTGCATTTCGGCCATACCTCTTTTAACTCTAGATGTTCCTGTTTCCATATCTTCAAGCCTCCCGATAATCTATCTTAATCTAACTTTTTATTTTACCGCATGGCGGATAAATATACAAGCCATTTACTCGGAATTAAGTGCTTATCCGTTAATTTTAGAATAAATTTTTAATTCCCGAAAAAATATCCCTAAAAAAGTTTCCAATTGCCCTGAAGAGCAGTTTGAACCATCCGGCTTTCTCCGCTTCCTCGGATGTAATCAGATTGACCGTTTTTTGCTGGGGGTTTAAGCCGTTAACTTTATAAGTATAGGTTACTTTCCCCACCTTCGTACCTTGGGCGATTGGCGCAACCAACGTCGACGGGTCATTGATCTGTACCGCTGTCGTAATCTGCGGAGAGGCTGTTCCCTTGGGAACGACGAACGTAGCGCCTGCGTCAGTCACCACCGGCACTTCACTCTTCTTGCCCTTCTCAACCGGAACCGTTTCATTGCCGGCAACAGTCGCCTTGGCTGAAACCACCTGCTTGACTTCAAAATTGTTAAATCCGAAATCAAGCACCTTCCTCGTCTCCGTAAAGCGGTGGGCTTCGGAGTTCGCACCCATGACCACGCTGATCAGACGCATGCCGTCCCGTACGGCAGTACCCGTAAAGCAGTTGCCCGCACTAGAGGTATGTCCCGTCTTCAACCCGTCGAGGCCCGGATAAGCATAAGCTTTGAAGTTGGCGATATTCTTATTCGCTTCGAGCATCCAGTTGTAGTTTATCATTGGCGCTGCATCACGTTCGCGGAACTTATAGGATTGAATGGTCGTATACTTCGAGAAATCCGGATGATCTGTAACGATATGCTGGGCGAGAATCGCTGCATCCATCGCCGACATTACCGTTTCTTTATCCGTATCCGGACGGTATTTGGCCGGCATGTCATCTCGGCTAAGTCCCGTGGAGTTGATAAAATAGGCGGTCTTCATCCCCATCTTCCGGGCCGTCTCATTCATTAATTTAACGAATTCCTGTTCCGACCCGGAGAGAGTTTCAGCCAGGGCAACCGTGGCATCATTCGCTGAGCCAACAGCCATGGCTATGTACAGTTCTTCAATGGTATGTTGATCTCCCACGGCCAAAAAAATGCGCGAGCCAATCTGCTCGGCGGCATTTTCGGCAACGGTCACTTTCTGATCCCAGGACAGCTTGCCATTCTTGACCGCATCGGCGATCAGATATTCCGTCATCATTTTCGTCATACTGGCCGGAGGAAGCGGCTGATCGGCATTCAGGGACAACAGCACCTTCCCAGTGGTAGGCTCAAGCAATACAGCCGATTTCAGATTCAAACCGAGCGATTGGATAGAAGGAATGGTTACTGCCGTTCCCGATGTGGCAGGCGTCGCCGTGGCTGTACTCGCCCCTGCAGGAGCCGGTGTCTGCACACTTTCGGCCATCGCCGGAATTGGAGATAACACAAGCATATTTAAAAGCAAACCCGCTGTTACTGTCTTCACTGCCATCTGTTTCACACTGGATTTACGCTTGAACTTCAATGGATTTAAACTCTCCTTATAAACATCATCTCATTTGCTTGTTCTATTCTAACACAGGGGTACCTCCAAAAAAAGACGGACCAGGCGAAATTCATCCTGTCCGTCCATATTTTAAATTATATGCCGCTTATACCGAATAGTTAGGGGCTTCCTTCGTAATCTGCACATCATGAGGATGGCTTTCACGAAGTCCTGCTCCGGTAATCCGGATAAAGGATGTGTCATCGCGCAGTTCGGAGAGCGTTCCTGTTCCGCAGTAACCCATACCGGAACGCAAACCTCCGATCAACTGATGCACCGTATCAGACATCGGACCCTTGAAAGCGACACGGCCTTCGATACCTTCCGGTACGAGCTTTTTGTCGTCGTCCTGGAAGTAGCGATCTTTACTGCCTTGCTTCATGGCGCTCATGCTGCCCATGCCGCGGTATACTTTGAACTTACGGCCCTGATAAATCTCGGACTCCCCAGGGCTCTCCTCCGTACCTGCAAAGAGGCTTCCCAGCATAACGGCATGTGCGCCGGCTGCGATAGCTTTTGTAATCTCACCGGAGTATTTGATACCGCCATCGGCGATAATCGGCACTCCGTATTCACGCGCAACAGCTGCACAGTCGTAAATGGCCGTAACCTGTGGAACTCCGATGCCCGCTATGACCCGTGTTGTACAGATCGAGCCAGGTCCGATGCCAACTTTGACCACGGAAGCCCCCGCTTCGATAAGATCGCGCGTAGCCTCGCCAGTCGCTACATTCCCCGCCACGATCGTCAAATCCGGATACAGCCCGCGCAGTTTGCGCACAGCTTCAATGATATTGATGTGATGGCCGTGAGCCGAATCGACGACAATCAGATCGACTCCGGCGTTAACCAACGCTTCAGCCCGTTCAAAGGTATCTTTAGAAATACCGATGGCTGCACCAACCAGCAGACGGCCTTGAGCGTCCTTCGCACCGTTAGGGAACTGAATCGCCTTTTCGATATCTTTAATAGTAATGAGACCCTTTAAAATGTAGTTATCATCAACAAGCGGAAGCTTCTCAATCTTATGGCGCTGCAGTACAACCGCTGCCTCCGTAAGCGTTGTGCCGACAGGAGCAGTGACCAGATTTTCCTTAGTCATGACTTCGCTGATCGGTATATTAAAATCATGGATAAACCGCAAATCCCGATTCGTAATAATTCCTACCAGTTTGTTGTTATCATCCACAATCGGAACGCCGGAAATACGGTATTTGCCCATTAAACGTTCAGCATCGGAAACCATGTGAGTCGCGGTAAGTGAAAAAGGATTCGTAATAACGCCGCTCTCAGAACGCTTAACGCGGTCAACCTCTTCCGCTTGCTGCTCAACCGACATATTTTTATGAATAATACCAATACCGCCTTCGCGCGCCATGGCAATCGCCATAGCTGCCTCAGTGACCGTATCCATACCGGCGCTGATGAGCGGAATATTCAGCTTTACATTCTTGCTTAACACTGTGGACAGGTCAACTTCCTTGGGCAGCACTTCCGATTTGCGCGGCACCAGCAGCACATCATCAAAAGTCAGTCCCTCTTTACCAAACTTATCTTCCCACACCTGAGTCATTCCTCCTTGTATTCTTTGTTCTTACGGCCCGCAAACTTTATAAAAAAGAACAACCTTCATCTCAGTCCATCCATGGAAGACAGATGTTCTGAGATGGCAGTATAACGGTTCTTATCTTCAAAGTAGGTAGGAGCAGCATGCCCAAAAATATATTATTGCCATCTTAGCAAAGGGTTTATATACTGTCAAGAACATAACATGAGCAAGAATTCTCCTGAAAAAAAGGGTTTCGTCACAAATAAATCCCTAGACATTTGTCCATCAACAGCGCACAAATTCATCTTTTATAGGATAGGAATTTAGGGTTTACACAGAGCGTATACAATATACAAAAAAACCACTGCTGAGTTTCAGCAGTGGTTCATGTGCTTGGCAGCGTCCTACTCTCCCAGGACCCTTCGGTCCAAGTACCATCGGCGCTGGAGGGCTTAACGGTCGTGTTCGGGATGGGTACGCGTGGAACCCCTCCGCCATCGCCACCAAACGGCAGGCTTGATCGCCTGAAAACTGGATCGAAACGAAACATTGCGTCTTCCCCATTCCGGGGTCCCCGCAAAGTACTCGGATTCAGCTTCGTCAGCCTCATCTTCACTTTGTGGGGTGAATTTGGATAAGCCCTCGACCGATTAGTATTGGTCAGCTCCACACGTTGCCGTGCTTCCACCTCCAACCTATCTACCTCGTCGTCTTCAAGGGGTCTTACTAATTGGGAAATCTCATCTTGAGGGGGGCTTCACGCTTAGATGCTTTCAGCGCTTATCCCGTCCGTACGTAGCTACCCAGCCATGCTCCTGGCGGAACAACTGGTGCACCAGCGGTACGTCCATCCCGGTCCTCTCGTACTAAGGACAGCTCCTCTCAAATTTCCTGCGCCCACGACAGATAGGGACCGAACTGTCTCACGACGTTCTGAACCCAGCTCGCGTACCGCTTTAATGGGCGAACAGCCCAACCCTTGGGACCTACTTCAGCCCCAGGATGCGATGAGCCGACATCGAGGTGCCAAACCTCCCCGTCGATGTGGACTCTTGGGGGAGATAAGCCTGTTATCCCCAGGGTAGCTTTTATCCGTTGAGCGATGGCCCTTCCATGCGGTACCACCGGATCACTAAGCCCGACTTTCGTCCCTGCTCGACTTGTAGGTCTCGCAGTCAAGCTCCCTTCTGCCTTTGCACTCTTCGAATGATTTCCAACCATTCTGAGGGAACCTTGGGACGCCTCCGTTACTCTTTAGGAGGCGACCGCCCCAGTCAAACTGCCCGCCTGACACGGTCCCCGTACCCGATGAGGGTACCAGGTTAGAACCTAGATACGATCAGGGTGGTATCCCAACGTCGCCTCCACCGAAGCTGGCGCTCCGGCTTCTAAGGCTCCCACCTATCCTGTACAGATCGTACCCAAGTTCAATATCAAGCTGCAGTAAAGCTCCATGGGGTCTTTCCGTCTTGTCGCGGGTAACCTGCATCTTCACAGGTATTAAAATTTCACCGGATCTCTCGTTGAGACAGCGCCCAAGTCGTTACGCCATTCGTGCGGGTCAGAATTTACCTGACAAGGAATTTCGCTACCTTAGGACCGTTATAGTTACGGCCGCCGTTTACTGGGGCTTCGGTTCACAGCTTCGGATTACTCCTAACCGCTCCCCTTAACCTTCCAGCACCGGGCAGGCGTCAGCCCGTATACTTCGCCTTGCGGCTTCGCACAGACCTGTGTTTTTGCTAAACAGTCGCTTGGGCCTTTTCACTGCGGCCCCCTCGGGCTATTCACCCTACCGAGGCACCCCTTCTCCCGAAGTTACGGGGTCATTTTGCCGAGTTCCTTAACGAGAGTTCTTCCGCGCGCCTTAGAATTCTCTTCTCGCCTACCTGTGTCGGTTTGCGGTACGGGCACCTTCTCCTGGCTAGAGGCTTTTCTTGGCAGTGTGAGATCATGACCTTCGCTACTACAATTTTCGCTCCCCATCACAGCCCAGCCTTACGGTGTACGGATTTGCCTATACACCAGCCTCACTGCTTGGACGGACATCCATCAGTCCGCGTCACTACCCTCCTGCGTCCCCCCATTGCTCATAACGGATTATGGTGGTACAGGAATATCAACCTGTTGTCCTTCGACTACGCCTGTCGGCCTCGCCTTAGGTCCCGACTTACCCTGAGCGGACGAGCCTTCCTCAGGAAACCTTGGGCTTTCGGCGGATCAGATTCTCACTGATCTTTTCGTTACTCATACCGGCATTCTCACTTGTGTACGCTCCAGCTGTCCTTACAGTCAACCTTCAATGTATACACAACGCTCCCCTACCCCTGATGCAAGCATCAAGCCATAGCTTCGGTGGTGTGTTTAGCCCCGTTACATTTTCGGCGCAGAGTCACTCGACCAGTGAGCTATTACGCACTCTTTCAATGGTGGCTGCTTCTAAGCCAACATCCTGGTTGTCTGTGCAACTCCACATCCTTTCCCACTTAACACACACTTGGGGACCTTAGCTGATGGTCTGGGCTGTTTCCCTTTTGACAATGGATCTTAGCACTCACTGTCTGACTCCCGGCGACAAGTAGATGGCATTCGGAGTTTGACTGAGCTTGGTAACCCTTGCGGGCCCCGCACCCAATCAGTGCTCTACCTCCATTACTCTTATTCACCGAGGCTAGCCCTAAAGCTATTTCGGGGAGAACCAGCTATCTCCGAGTTCGATTGGAATTTCTCCGCTACCCCCACCTCATCCCCGAACTTTTCAACGTTCGTGGGTTCGGGCCTCCAGTGCGTGTTACCGCACCTTCACCCTGGACAGGGGTAGATCACACGGTTTCGGGTCTACGCCCACGTACTAAGTCGCCCTATTCAGACTCGCTTTCGCTGCGGCTCCGGCTCCTCGCCTTAACCTTGCACGTTAAACGTAACTCGCCGGTTCATTCTACAAAAGGCACGCCATCACCCCTAAAATGGGCTCTGACTTCTTGTAAGCACACGGTTTCAGGACCTGTTTCACTCCCCTTCCGGGGTGCTTTTCACCTTTCCCTCACGGTACTGTTTCACTATCGGTCGCCAGGGAGTATTTAGCCTTGGCAGATGGTCCTGCCGGATTCATACGGGGTTTCACGTGCCCCGCACTACTCGGGATCCGTCTCGGAGGGAACGACTTTTCAGCTACAGGGCTTTTACCTTTTCCAGCGGGCCTTTCCAGACCTCTTCGCTTAAACCGTTCCTTTGTAACTCCATATGAGACGTCCCACAACCCCGAAGAGCAAGCTCTTCGGTTTAGGCTGTTCCGCGTTCGCTCGCCGCTACTGACGGAATCACTCTTGTTTTCTCTTCCTCAGGGTACTTAGATGTTTCAGTTCCCCTGGTCTGCCTCTACCTCTCCTATGAATTCAGAGAGAAGTGACTGTGCATTACCACAGCCGGGTTTCCCCATTCGGACACCCCCGGATCAAAGCTTGCTTACAGCTCCCCGAGGCGTTTTCGTTGTTCGCCACGTCCTTCATCGGCTCCTGGCGCCTAGGCATCCTCCGTGTGCTCTTACTAGCTTAACCAACGCTCCAATTTCCGCCTGATCGCTCCGTCTTGTTTGAAAGGCCGCTTCCGGATGTCTCCGTTCGCTTTCGCCTTTCAAGCCAAAAGTCGCTCTCATTCGAAAATCTTCGCTCTCAGCTAATAACTATTTCAACTTGTTTGGACACAAGTTCAGCTAAAAGATGTTCTAAAACGCAATTTTCGTTTCGGTATCCAGTTTTCAAGGATCAAGATTTGAGAGATTGAACTCTCAAAACTGAGCAACGAGTGAGTGTTGCCGGAAGTCAAGCTTCCGATTTGAATGTTTCCGCTACGGGAAACGATTCTCCATAGAAAGGAGGTGATCCAGCCGCACCTTCCGATACGGCTACCTTGTTACGACTTCACCCCAATCATCTACCCCACCTTCGGCGGCTGGCTCCTTGCGGTTACCCCACCGACTTCGGGTGTTGTAAACTCTCGTGGTGTGACGGGCGGTGTGTACAAGACCCGGGAACGTATTCACCGCGGCATGCTGATCCGCGATTACTAGCAATTCCGACTTCATGCAGGCGAGTTGCAGCCTGCAATCCGAACTGAGACCGGCTTTCTAAGATTGGCTCCGCCTCGCGGCTTCGCTTCCCGTTGTACCGGCCATTGTAGTACGTGTGTAGCCCAGGTCATAAGGGGCATGATGATTTGACGTCATCCCCACCTTCCTCCGGTTTGTCACCGGCAGTCACTCTAGAGTGCCCAGCTTCACCTGCTGGCAACTAAAGTCAAGGGTTGCGCTCGTTGCGGGACTTAACCCAACATCTCACGACACGAGCTGACGACAACCATGCACCACCTGTCTCCTCTGTCCCGAAGGCCGCGCCTATCTCTAGACGATTCAGAGGGATGTCAAGACCTGGTAAGGTTCTTCGCGTTGCTTCGAATTAAACCACATACTCCACTGCTTGTGCGGGTCCCCGTCAATTCCTTTGAGTTTCAGTCTTGCGACCGTACTCCCCAGGCGGAGTGCTTACTGTGTTAACTTCGGCACCAAGGGTATCGAAACCCCTAACACCTAGCACTCATCGTTTACGGCGTGGACTACCAGGGTATCTAATCCTGTTTGCTCCCCACGCTTTCGCGCCTCAGCGTCAGTTACAGCCCAGAAAGTCGCCTTCGCCACTGGTGTTCCTCCACATCTCTACGCATTTCACCGCTACACGTGGAATTCCACTTTCCTCTTCTGCACTCAAGCTGTCCAGTTTCCAGTGCGACCACAGGTTGAGCCCATGGTTTAAACACCAGACTTAAACAGCCGCCTGCGCGCGCTTTACGCCCAATAATTCCGGACAACGCTTGCCCCCTACGTATTACCGCGGCTGCTGGCACGTAGTTAGCCGGGGCTTTCTTCTCAGGTACCGTCACTCTTGTAGCAGTTACTCTACAAGACGTTCTTCCCTGGCAACAGAGCTTTACGATCCGAAAACCTTCATCACTCACGCGGCGTTGCTCCGTCAGGCTTTCGCCCATTGCGGAAGATTCCCTACTGCTGCCTCCCGTAGGAGTCTGGGCCGTGTCTCAGTCCCAGTGTGGCCGTTCACCCTCTCAGGTCGGCTACGCATCGTCGCCTTGGTGAGCCGTTACCCCACCAACTAGCTAATGCGCCGCAGGCCCATCCCTTGGTGACAGATTGCTCCGCCTTTCAGCCTCTTAGCAGGAGCTAAGAGGAATTATCCGGTATTAGCTACCGTTTCCGGTAGTTATCCCAGTCCAAGGGGCAGGTTGCCTACGTGTTACTCACCCGTCCGCCGCTAAGTTGATCGAGAGCAAGCTCTCTCACAACTCCGCTCGACTTGCATGTATTAGGCACGCCGCCAGCGTTCGTCCTGAGCCAGGATCAAACTCTCCAATAAAGTATTGAAAGAGCGATTAGCTCAATTTGAAACATCTGACGAGAATTTGCATTCTCAATTTTGGAACTCGCTTGAAGCGAATTCCCACTCACTCGTTGTTCAGTTTTCAAAGATCAAACTTCTTTGCCGTCGCTCAACTTCTCATCATCAGCAACTTTTATAATATATCATATCCGACCGTTTAATGCAAGCTCTTTTTTTTAAATTTCTTTCAAACCAGAACTCGTATTTCTTGGCCGGAATTAGAATATATCATATCTATTTATATATTGCAATAGTATTTTTAAAATATTTAAAAACAAACCCGGGAATGCAGGCTTTCACTTCCCTCCCGGGTTATAAAGCTTCTAAAAGATGAGAAAATGCGCTGCCTTATTCTCCCGCGCGGTTGCGCATATGCGGGAACAGCAGTACATCACGGATAGATGCCGAGTCGGTCAGCAGCATAACCAGACGGTCGACGCCAATTCCAAGGCCGCCGGTTGGAGGCATGCCATATTCAAGCGCACGGATGAAGTCCTCATCCATTTCATGCGCTTCATCATTACCCTGCTCCTTCTCTTGAAGCTGAGCTTCAAACCGCTGGCGCTGGTCAATCGGGTCGTTCAGCTCGCTGAACGCATTGGCATGCTCGCGAGCCACGATAAACAGCTCGAACCGGTCGGTAAACCGGGGATCATGATCGTTCTTCTTGGCAAGCGGCGAAATTTCGACAGGGTGGCCCGTTACAAATGTAGGCTGAATCAGCGTCTCTTCGACAAATTGTTCAAAGAAAGCATTAAGAATATGACCGAAAGTCATATGCTTCTCTACCGGCACACGGTGTTCCTTAGCCAGACGATGGGCTTCTTCGTCAGTCATATGCACGCCGAAATCGACACCGGTTACTTCCTTGACCGCATCGACCATCGATACGCGGCGCCACTCCGGAGTCAAGTCGACTTCATGGCCTTGATAGTTGATTTTTTGCGTACCGAGCACTTCCTGGGCAATATGGGCAATCAAACTCTCGGTCAAACGCATGATATCCGTGTAATCGGCATAAGCCTCATAAAGTTCGATCATGGTGAACTCAGGGTTGTGGCGGGTAGAAATCCCCTCGTTGCGATAGACGCGGCCGATTTCATATACTTTTTCCAGACCGCCGACGATGAGCCGCTTCAAATGCAGTTCGATAGCGATCCGCATGTACAGTTCCATCTCCAGCGTGTTGTGGAAAGTAATGAACGGCCGGGCCGCGGCACCGCCTGCAATGGCGTGAAGAGTCGGCGTCTCAACTTCCAGATAACCGAGCGAATCAAGATAACGGCGCATCGACTGGATAATCCGCGAACGGGTGATAAACGTCTGCTGAACCTCAGGGTTGATGATCAGATCAACATAACGCTGACGGTAGCGCAGTTCGACATCCTTAAGACCATTATATTTATCAGGAAGCGGGAGCAGCGATTTGGACAGCACCTCAAGCTCGCTTACCTTAATGGTAGTCTCTCCGGTCTTCGTCTTGAAGACGGTGCCGGTCACGCCGATAATATCCCCGAGATCAAGCACGCTGAAAGCCGCATATTGGACTTCCGGCACGCTGTCCTGACGGACGTAAATTTGAATTTTTCCGCTAAGATCCTGAATGTGGGCGAAGCTGGCTTTACCCATCGTCCGTTTGGCCATGATCCGACCTGCGATGTTTACTCGCACAGCCTGCTCGTCCAGCTCTTCCTTGGTCATTCCATCATATTTGGCCAAAATATTTCCGGCGTTATGCGTACGCTGGTACTTTTTGCCGAATGGATCGATCCCGAGCCCGCGAAGCTCGTCCAATTTGGCACGTCGGATCTGCAACAGCTCGCTAAGCTCGCTTTCCGTAGCCTCTTGATTGCTGATTTCTTCACTCATTGCGTGTCATCCCTTCAAAACAGATTTGAACCTCTTTAGACGTAAGAAGAAACGGCTGTCACCCTACCGCTCTGACAGTACCGTTCCTTTGAACATATAACGATAGTTACACTGCGGGTCATGCCCGTATAATTGGCCGAAGCGTTCGTTTCCCTAAAGAAATCTAAGGCCACAGCTAAGCGCACAGTTATACTTTCTTATATCCCAAGAAGAAACGCCTGACGGCGTCCTTGAAGGACGCAATTACGTTTCTCGTAGAAATATAAGACCATTTATAAGCGTGTAACTTATAAATTCTTATATTTTGAAAAAAGCTTCCCTAAGGAAGCTTTTTCAAACGGTTCCCCGCCTGCAAGATCCGGCATGGTTAATCCTGGCCGGCTGCGCAGTGTGATGCGACCTTAACTGCTTAAGGTCCAATCTTATTTCATTTTAATATCAATGATTTTATATTGAATAACGCCTGCGGGCACGGTAACGTCTACGACAGTACCTTTTTTCTTTCCGATAATGGCTTTGCCCACCGGGCTTTCGTTGGAAATCTTATTATTGAGCGGGTCCGATTCGGCCGTGCCGACGATCGTGTACTCCATAATATCCCCGAACTCCATATCTTCAACAGTAACGGTTACCCCGACACTGACGCTCTCGGTGTCAATTTCATCGCTGTTAATGATGCGGGCGTTACGGAGCATTTTCTCCAAGGTAATGATGCGGCCCTCGATAAAAGCCTGTTCATTCTTAGCATCCTCGTACTCCGAGTTCTCGCTTATATCTCCATATCCGATAGCCACTTTGATCCGCTCGGCCACTTCGCGGCGTTTGACGGATTTGAGGTTCTCCAGTTCCTCTTCCAGACGCTTCAAACCATCCGGAGTGAGAATGACTTCTTTGTCGCTCATCTTAACCGATTCTCCTGTCGTATACATTTATTGAAAACACCATAACTATATGCGAATCCAAAGGGATAAGAACCCTTCGCTGCATTGCTTCAAAATTTGGAACGGCGAATTTATACTGTGAAATTATATGGGAACCGTTACAAAATGTCAATGACAGCCTTCGTATCGCCAGGTGGATTCAAATCAAGCGCGACAGCAGGCGTTATACCGCGGAAACAGACGCTTCAGCGCCCACCGTATCACCTGTTTCTTCTACTGTAACCCGGTCGACAAAATCATTTAAAATCCGTACCATTTCGTCACGTTTCGTTTCTTCCATAATGACATCTTTTACGCGGGCCGCGCCTTTCAGACCTTTCAAATACCAGGCCAGATGCTTGCGCATTTCGCGGACGGCAACCGCTTCACCTTTCAAATCGACCAGACGGTCCATATGCAAAATGGCAACCGCGATTTTCTCCTTCGGTGAAGGATCGGGCAGCAGCTCTCCAGTGCTGAGGTACTGGACGGTGCGGTACAGCATCCACGGATTGCCGAGCGCGCCGCGCCCAATCATTACTCCGTCGCATCCGGTCTGATCGAGCATAGCCCGGGCATCCTGCGGGGTCTGTACATCGCCGTTGCCGATAACCGGAATCGAGACCGCTTCCTTAGCTTGGCGGATGTAACTCCAGTCGGCATGGCCGGTGTATAGCTGCTCGCGAGTACGCCCGTGCACACTGATGGCCTGGCCTCCGGCCCGTTCCACCGCGCGCGCGTTATCGACGACGTAAATATGCTCGCTGTCCCAGCCGATCCGCATTTTGACGGTAACCGGCTTGTCGACGGCGTCGACAACTGCGGCGACCATTTCGTAGATTTTGTCAGGCTCAAGCAGCCAGCGCGCTCCAGCGTCGCATTTTGTAACTTTCGGCACCGGACAGCCCATGTTGATATCAATGATATCGGCGTTCGTTTCTTTATCGACTACCTTCGCGGCTTCCACCAAAGACTCGCGGTCTCCCCCAAAAATTTGCAGGCTGAGCGGTTTCTCCCGATCGTCGACAAACAGCATTTCGCGCGTTCGCTTGTTGCCGTGCACAATCGCCTTGTCGCTAACCATTTCGGCGCAGACGAGGCCGGTTCCGAACTCCTTGGCGATAAGCCGGAAAGCCGGGTTGCATACACCGGCCATAGGAGCAAGCACTATCTGATTTTTCATTTCGATGTTGCCGATTTTAAGCATACGATTCACTTCCTTTTATATTGAGGATGTTATATTGAGGATGAGTCGGTCAATTCCTTGACCCCGACTTCCAAAACTATCGCAATTTTATCTAAAATTTGATCTTCCAAACATCGGTTTCCCCGCTCCACCGCCCCAAGCACAGCGAGTGAAATGCCCGTGCGGTCCGCCAGTTCCTGCTGTGTGTAGCCTTTTAGCTTTCGGTACGCCCGGATCCGTCTTCCCATACGCTTGTTGTCCACAACTTGATTCCTTCCCTTCCGTCTAACTTGCCCAGCGCTTTCGTCATTAACTCCAGCAGGCCGGACGTTTCGTCCTTCGGCACTATATCACGGAGCGGAAAAAGCACGAATGCGCGTTCCTGCATACGGGGATGCGGCAGAATCAAATGCGGAGTGTGCAGCACCTTGCCATCCATCCACAGCAAATCCAAATCTACCGTCCGGGGGCCATTACGTATAGTCCTCACCCGCCCCAGCCGGTCCTCAATCTCCAGCATCACACTCAGCAGCGCTTCTGGCATCAGCGATGTGCGTACAGCCGCCGTCATATTTAAAAAATTGGGCTGGTCCGCATAACCGACAGGCTCGGTCTCGTATACGCCGGAACAGCGCAAGACTTCAATATCGGCATGAGCATTGAGCAGGGTAAGGGCATCATAAAGACTTTTTTCGCGATCCCCCAAATTAGCCCCTAAAGCAATATAAGCCTCTGACTGCTCAGAGGTGGAATGATTACTCATAGATCGGTTCTCACTTTCTCGCTCTATGCAGTTCTACGGTCACTCCCTGGAAATGAACGTCGAACGGCGGATGCGGTTTGGTCACCTTGACCGTTACCGCGTTGATAATAGTATAAGTGTGAAGTATCGCAGATGCAATACGTTCACCCAAAGCTTCAATCAGCTTATAGGACTCCTGTTCGACAATATTTTTAACCAGAGCATGGGCTTCGGCGTAGTTTACCGTCTGCTGCAGATCGTCGCTTCGCCCTGCCCCGCTTAAGTCAAGCTCGAACTCGAGATCAATGTAATAACGCTGGCCCAGCCTGCGCTCCTCTTCAAAAACGCCATGATAGCCGTAGTATTCCATGCGGTGAAGCTTCATTTTGTCCATGGGCGATGCCACCTTTCATTATTTAACATCGGAGTAGAGCATAGCGTCGCACATCGTAACCGTCCGCTTGATCAGCCGCACATCGTGAACGCGCACGATCTGACAGCCCTGGGCGATGCCAAACGCTACGGTTGCCGCCGTCCCTTCGACAATATCGTCCACCGGCAGGTCAAGCGCCGTGCGGATAAACCGTTTGCGCGATGTGGCTAGCAGCACCGGATAGCCGAGCTCTGTCAAAGCGTCCAGCGACATCATTGCCCGTAAATTCTCATGATAGTCCTTGGCAAAGCCAATGCCAGGATCGAGGATGATATGCTCCGCCCGGACTCCCGCCAGTAAAGCTAAATCGATGCTCTCACGCAGATCTGCGATCATATCGGCCTGCAAATCGGTGTAATTCCGCTCTTCCCGGTTATGCATCAAAATGATTGGGCAATTGGCTTCAGCGGCGACCGTTGCCATTAAGGAATCGGCCTTGCACCCCCAAATGTCGTTGATGATATGCGCTCCGGCGGCAATCGCCTGCTTCGCCACCTCCGCCTTATAGGTGTCGATCGATAGCGGAATTTGCGGCGCGGCGCGGTGAATCGCCTCAATAACGGGAAGAATGCGTGACAGCTCCTCGTCAGCGCTCACCGGTTCGTGACCGGGACGTGTCGATTCGCCTCCGATATCGATCATGTCGGCGCCTTCCTCCACCATCTGCAAGGCATGGCGGACCGCCGCTTCGGGCTTGTCCCATAATCCGCCGTCGGAGAACGAATCGGGTGTCACATTCAGGATGCCCATAATCAATGTCCGCGTACCTAAGGTAAGCTCCATAGGACCGCTGGTATATTTTCGCGTATACAGTATAGGCTTCATTGCTCGACTCCCGCTCTCTGTCTGTATTTCTTTAGGAGTAAGGAAGTGACGGGACCCGCCAATCCGCTTCCAACTACCGTCCCTTCATTCTCTTCCCATAGAATCGTCACTGGCACAATTTCCTGAATGGAGTTGGTCAAAAAAACTTCGTCCGCTTCCTTCAGCGTTTCCCAAGGGTACAGTCCGGTTTGGGCTTCAAGACCTTCGCTTCGCGCAAGCTCCATGACCATTTCCCGGGTAATTCCCGGTAGGATACCGGCCGACTCATCCGGTGTGAATAAACGCCCCTCTTTTATGAAAAACACATTGCTGACAATGCCTTCCGCAACCTCTCCGCGCTCGGTTAACATCAATCCTTCAGCGCCGCGGGCCGCGGACGTGTAGAGCGACAGTTCTCTTTTGGCCAAAATATTGTTCATATAATGCAGTGACTTGAATCGTACCGGGCCTTCCGGCGTATTCCGGGGCAGCTTAAGCAGTTGCAGCTCTTTACCATTTATATCTAATTTGACAGGCCGCTGCGGCAGCGCTTTGGTGAACAGCACTTGATTGGGACAGGTATAGTCTCCCGCCGGAAGGCCGAGAACATCCTCGCCGGCGGTTACGGTGTGACGGATGTAGGCTTCTTGCAGCCCGTTACGCTTCATCAGCTCCGCGATCCATTCCGTTAGGCCGGCAGGGTCGGGCTTAAAAGGAATGCCGAGCTGACGGCAGCCCTCCGCCATCCTCTTCAGATGCCGTTCCAGCAAAAACGGCCTGCCCACGTACGTCCGGAACGTCTCGAATAAGCCGATGCCATACAAAAAGCCGTGATCCCTGACGGAAACCACGGCATCTCCGGCGTCTACGACGCCGCTATTAATTCCTATATAATTCATACCGTCTTCCCGGCTTTTCGCTTGAGGAAATTACGGAGCATCGTATGGCCGTGATCGGTGATAATCGACTCCGGATGGAACTGAACTCCCTCGATTGGATATTCCTTGTGACGGAGCCCCATAATTTCACCTTCCGCCGTTTCAGCGGTGATTTCCAGACAACCCGGCAGGCTCTCGCGCTCCACTAGCAGGGAATGATACCGGGTGGCCGTAAACGGTGATTCCAGCCCTTCAAAGACAGACCCGCCTTTATGGTGGATCGGCGAGGTTTTGCCATGCATCAGCCGCTCCGCGCGGATGACATTGCCGCCAAATGCCTGTCCGATCGCCTGATGGCCAAGGCAAACGCCGAAGATCGGGATCACTCCCTTAAAATGGTTGATCAGTTCGAGACTAATGCCCGCCTCATTCGGTGTGCACGGTCCCGGAGAGATCAGGATATGATCCGGTGCCAGCTGTTCAATCTCTGCGATGCTGATTTCATCGTTGCGATAAACCTTGACCTCTTCACCGAGTTCCCCCAAATACTGCACGAGATTATACGTAAAAGAGTCATAGTTGTCGATAACCAAAATCATGTTTATTTTGCTCCCTCCGCGCCGCCGCCAGGCTGCGATTCCCGAATCGCTTCACTGCAAAGAACCGCTTTTACGATGGCCTTGGCTTTATTATGGCATTCCCGGTATTCGCGGTAAGGATCGGAGTCGATCACAATGCCCGCGCCCGTCTGAATATAGCCGGTTCCGTCCTTGACAACCAACGTTCGTATAATAATATTTAATTCCATATTGCCGCCGTAGTCAATCCAGCCCATTGAACCGGTGTACGGACCGCGCCGGACAGGTTCCAATTCCTCAATGATCTCCATCGTCCTTACCTTAGGTGCACCGGTAATAGTCCCCCCTGGAAATAGGGCCGCGATCACATCGTAAGCATCCTTACCCTCCGCAATCCGCCCGTTGACCTGGGAAACGAGGTGCATGACATGCGAGTAGCGTTCCACGGTCATAAGCTCCGGTACCTTGACCGTACCATAAACGGAGACGCGGCCGATGTCGTTGCGCTCCAGATCGACGAGCATAATATGCTCGGCCGTCTCTTTGGCGCTCCCGCGCAGTTCCGCCTCCATGGCGGCGTCCTCCGCGGGAGTCAGGCCCCGGCGCCGGGTTCCGGCGATCGGCCGCGCGCTCACTTTGTCCCCGTGCAGCTTAACCAGCAGCTCCGGCGAAGCGCTGGACAGCGCAAAGCCGGGCGAGCGCAGCAGGCCCATGTACGGGGACGGGTTGAGCCTGCGCAGCCACTCGTATACCTCCTCCGGGGAGGAGGTAAGCGCCGCTTCCTGCCGCAGCGACAGGTTCACCTGGAATACATCGCCTTGGCGAATGTATTCCTGGATATCCAGCACCGCCTGCTGGAACTTCTCTCTGGTGAAGGCCGAGGTCATCCCCGGCCATTCACCGGATTCGGCTGCTGCGGGGATATCGGGAACACTGGGAGTGTACGATTCAGCTTCCTCAGCAGCTTCCGCTACTTCGCAAATCTGCCGCCACTTTTCCAGCATCTCCTCTGCTTTTTCCAACGTCTCTTCATAGAGCACTTTAAGTTCTGCGGCGGAAACGGCGGCTGAGACGTTGGCTGGGATCGAAGGATGCAGTGCGCAGTACAACTGGTGCTGCTCGTGGTCGTAGATCCACATCTCATCCAGCCGCATCCAGAGATAATCAGGGAATCCCGGATGATCCTCCGAGGAAGAAGGCAGCCGTTCAAGCGAGCGGACTACATCATACGACAGGAAGCCGACGCAGCCCCCCGTAAACGGCGGAAGCCCGGAATCCTCAGGCCGTGGCGCCTTAAAGGGCGCCATCCATTCACGCAGCACCTCAAGCGGCGCGTCTTCCAGCGTCACGGCCCCATCTCCGGCCGCACTGTCAGCATTTGACGCGCTTCCGGCGGCAATCCGCAGTACCTCGGCATGTCTCTCCTTGCCTGTCAACACGGATGAAGGGCGAAGTCCAACGTACGTATAACGCCCGCCCTTTCCGCTTTCCAGCACCACAGAATAAGGCGTTGCCATTTCCCACGCCTTTTTCCAAGAGCTCGGCAATCCGCCCGGGCCGAGCTGCGACCGTATGATCAGAGGCAGGATATTCCAGCCTTCACCGGCCCACTTCTCCCATTCCTTCCAACCCGTAACGATCTCCAAGTTCATCCTCCTAAACGCCTCAATAGCTATTTGCCTGTCAGTATACTTTATTTTCAGCAATTTTGAAAAGTCTATCCGACAAGAAGCGCTTATTTTTGCCTGGAAAGGATGTCTGTCAAATTCAAAGAGCCTTGGGCAACCGCGTAAAGGCGGAAGTCAAAGGCTCTTTTCCGTACAATTAAAATATTATTACTATAGAATAAGGTTTAGGCTTCGTAGTTGTACAGAGGTGTGCTGAGGTAACGTTCGCCGTTACTCGGAACGATTGCAACCACACGTTTGCCGGCGCCCAGTTCCTTGGCCACTTTGATCGCTGCAAAAATCGCGGCTCCCGAAGAAATACCGGACAGGATGCCCTCTTCTTTCGCTACGCGGCGCGCTGTATCAAACGCTTCGTCATTTTCAACATGAATAATTTCATCGTAAACATTTTGATTCAGAATATCAGGGATAAAGTTGGCTCCGATACCTTGAATTTTGTGAGGTCCCGGTTTACCTCCCGCAAGAATTGGCGAAGCCGCAGGCTCTACCGCGTAAATCTTGATGTCCGGATATTTCTCTTTCAGCACTTCGCCGGCGCCTGTAATCGTTCCGCCTGTGCCAATACCCGCGATGAAAGCGTCCAGCGATCCGCCGATCGAATCGATCGCTTCGACGATTTCCGGTCCCGTTGTTTCACGGTGAATCTTCACATTGGCCGGATTCTTGAACTGCTCGGCAACAAAGTAGCTCGGGTTCTCAGCCAGAATAGCTTCGGCCTTCTTGACCGCGCCGTTCATGCCTTCCGATCCCGGTGTCAGAACCAATTCCGCACCATAAGCGCGAAGCAGGTTACGGCGCTCCAAGCTCATCGTCTCAGGCATAACGATAATGGCTTTGTATCCTTTAGCCGCCGCTACCATTGCCAGACCGATACCCGTATTGCCGCTGGTTGCCTCCAGGATCGTATCTCCCGGTTTCAGGCGGCCTTGCTTCTCAGCTTCTTCCACAATGCTGATCGCAATCCGGTCCTTAACGCTGGAGCCCGGGTTCTGATATTCAAGCTTCACATAGATTTCCGCAGCACCTTCCGGCACGATCCGGTTCAGGCGTACAAGCGGGGTACCTCCAATTAGTTCGGTTACATTGTTGACCACTTTAGACATGAGCAAAAACCCCCTTAGAATAATGAACGATGAAAGATTGCGTAACTTTGTGACATAAGTCTTCAGCATTTGCCCCTTGGGTCATCAGCGGCCGCCTTCAATTTAACATGGTCATACCGGATCTGTCCCCGAAAGTTCAGGAAACGCCGCACGCTAAGCCGCGCGCTGCATAGGCCTAATGCAAGCTGCCGTGCTATTCCGACTAAATCAGTAGGTTTTACGTTAATCCCATCTTATCAATCTTGAAGTCCCTTGTCAATATCTATTGCGGCATCATATTTGGCGCGCAGATCATTCTCGACCTTCTGCAGCGGAGGAGCCTGTTCGAGGGCAAGCTCCATGCGGACCTGCTCTCTTATTTCCCGTTCGCTCGGCATCTTCGGGACGGTTACTTTGTCTGTCCGAATCACGGCATAACCGCCATCTACCTGAAACGGACCGGCAACAGCGCCAGGGTCCAGCTCCGCCGCTGCCTCCAGCAGATCCTGCGGCCAATAAGGATTATCCTCCTCCACTGTACCAACCCGGCCCCCTCGTACCCTGCTATCCTCATCAATCGAAAGCTGCTCTGCCAAATCTGTAAAATCCTCACCGTCTTCCAGACGGTCCAGCACCTTTTCCGCTTCCCTTTCGGAGATTACCTTAATGATTGACAGCTCGATCTCCTTAACCGGGCGAAGGAGGCTCGGATCCTGCTGTAAATACGCATCGATCTCCTTTTCTCCGATTACAATTCCTGTCGTTGCCACCGCTTGGAGCATAAGCCTGTACCTGGTTTCTTCCCGGACTTCCTCCTTGGTCATGCCAAGCTCTGTTTCCATTTGCAAGTAATACTGTTCCTCCGAGCCGTAACCGGAAGCCGCCGTTTGCAATTCCCGGTCGATCTCCTGCTCCGGGACGGAGATTCCAAGCTTCTTGGCTTCGGTCTCTACCGCGATCCGGTTAAGCATGGCTAGCAGCACTTCGTCGCCATATCTCTTTTGGAGCTCATCTCTCCACTGCCGCAGTGAGACGGATTGGCCGGCCACCTTCGCTATTCTTTTTCCGTCTTCGTCGTTCCCAGCGGTCTCTTTTCCCCTGCGCCATTCCCATATGAGAAGGACGGAAAGAAGCAGAACGAATCCGGCCAGAACGAGAACGGATTTGCGCAAAGCGCGTTCCTGTCTTGTCATTCCTACACGATCCTATTTCGCTTGATTGAGAATTTCCTGCAGCTCCGCCTTGTTAAAAGAATAGGCTTCGTTGCAGAAATGGCATACCACTTCTGCCTGACCGTCTTCCTCGATTATCTGCTCCAATTCATACGCGCCGAGGCTGACCAGAGTCTGCTCCACTTTCTCGCGGGAGCAATGACACTTAAATCTAATTTCCGTTTCGTCCAGCACTTCCGTATCGGGTAAAATGCGGCGCAGCATTTCCTCCGGCTCCATACCCTGATCCAGCAGCGCCGTAACCGAAGGAGTCGAGCTTAAGTTTTGTTCGATTTCCGTAATCTCTTCATCGGTCAGGCCCGGCAGCAGTTGAATAATAAATCCGCCAGCCACCTTGACGCTGTTATCTGCCTCAACCAGCACACCTAATCCCACTGCGGAGTTCGTCTGCTCGGAAACGGCAAAGTAATATGTAAAATCGTCGCCGAGCTCGCCGGAAACAATCGGCACACTGCCGCGGTAAGGCTCCTTCAGACCGAGATCCTTGATGACATGGATAAAGCCATCGGTTCCGACTGCCCCTGCCACGTCCAGCTTGCCTAAACTGTTACTCGGCAGATGGACATGAGGATTCTGGACATAGCCGCGGACCTCTCCCTCGGCATTTGCCTCTGCGACAATCTGCCCGATCGGACCGCCGCCTTTGATCTGGATATTGATCATTTCCTTGCCTTTGAGCATGGCGCCCATCATGGCGGCTGCGGTAACCGTACGTCCGAGCGCGGCCGTAGCCGTCGGATACGTATCATGCCTGCGCTGAAGCTCGGCAGTAAGCTCCGTCGTGCGAACCGCAAAAGTCCGTACCCTCCCGTTAAGTGCCGTTCCCCGTACCAACTTGTCTTTTTTATTTTGCATGGGTGATCAGCCCTCCTGTCATAAATTGAATCCCGATGTTATTGATTGCGGTCATAAATAATGCGCAGCCCCTCCAGCGTAAGCAGCGAATCGATTTCATCAATGCAGTCCGTCTCGCCCGCAATCAGGGGCGCCAATCCTCCCGTCGCGATGACCTTCAGTCTGGGAGCGTTCATCTCGGCCTTAATGCGCCTTACAATACCTTCCACTTGTCCCGCGTAGCCAAAAATAATCCCGGCCTGCATCGCATGCACGGTATTTCGGCCGATTACTTTCTTGGGCTTCTCCAGTTCGATTCTCGGCAGCTTGGACGCTCGCTCATATAAGGCCTCGGTGGAAATGCCGATGCCCGGCACAATGGCGCCTCCAAGATAATTGGCGTTTCCGTCGATACAGTCAAATGTTGTGGCGGTTCCAAAGTCGACGACGACAAGCGGACATTGATAACGCTCAATGGCGGCCACGGCGTTCACAATACGGTCCGCGCCGACCTCCCGGGGATTCTCGTAACGTAAGTTTAGCCCGGTCTTGATTCCGGGCCCGACTACCAGCGGCTCTTTGCCGATATATTTGACACACATTTCCACGATTACATGCACGAGCGGAGGTACGACGGAAGAAATGATGACTCCTTCCACATTTTTAACGGATAGACCCGACATATTAAATAAATTGTGAATCAAAATCCCGTACTCATCCGCAGTCGATTGCCGCGCCGTGCTCAGCCGGAAATGGTGCAGGAGTTCCCGCTGCCGGTAAACCCCAAGCACAATATTCGTATTGCCGATATCCACGGCCAGCATCATGACAAAGCGCCCTCCTTCTTCTCATTCAGATCCAGACTGATATCCAAACTGGAAAAGGAGTAAGTGAGCCGTCCGACGGAGATCACATCGACGCCCGTTTCTGCGATGCCGCGCACCGTTTCCAGCGAAACGTTTCCCGAAGCCTCCGTCTTCACATGCGGCGCCTTCGTCTTAATTTTGCGCACAGCCTCTGTCATTAATTCAAGAGACATGTTATCCAGCATAATAATGTCCGCCCCTGCGGCCAGCGCCTCCTCAACCTGTTCCAAGCTTTCCGTTTCCACTTCAATCGTCATAGTATGCGGAATGTTGGCCCGGGCTCTGCTGACGGCCTTCTGAATGCCCCCTGCGCCTTTTATATGGTTATCCTTGATCATAACGGCATCGTATAAGCCGAACCGGTGATTGGCGCCCCCGCCAATTCGAACCGCGTACTTCTCCAGCATCCGGTGTCCCGGCGTAGTCTTGCGTGTATCTACCAGCTTCGCCGGCAGTCCGTCCAGCGCCTGCACGAACGAGGCTGTCCGCGTCGCCACTCCCGAAAGCCGCTGCATCAGATTCAGAGCAAGCCGCTCGCCTGTTAAAATCGCGTGGGTGCTGCCCTCTACTTCTGCAATCACGGTTCCCTTGGCCACACGCTCGCCTTCCTTCACGAATAGGGTAAAGGACAGGCTGGGATCGACGACCTCGAATACCAGCTCCGCGACGGGAATGCCGCAGACCACGCCTTCTTCTTTTGCATGAATAATTCCTTTGGACTGATGTCCGGGCGCAATCGTCGTCAACGTGGTCACATCACCGGAGCCGACATCTTCCTTCAGCCAGTTCTTGATGGATTGCACCAGCTGTTCGTTATATCCGTTAAACATCATCGCTTGTCTCCTCCACTATGCCCAGTTCGCGAATCTGGAGCAAATGCTTGCGCCAATGCTCATCATCCCGCTGCGGAAAATCTTCGCGGTAATGGGCTCCTCTGCTCTCCTCGCGCGTCAACGCCGATTCCGTCACAAGCAGGCTGCAGGTCAGCATATTGGCAAATTCATATTCTTCGCGCTTGGTTAGCGCCCCCCCAAAAATCGGCAGCTGCCGCTTCAGCTCTTCGAGTCCTTTGGACAGCATCTCCTCATTCCGCCGCAGTCCGACATAGCGGACCATGATCTTCTGCAGCTTCAGGCGGCGTTCCACAATGGCTTGCGTCGAATGCTCATGGCGGCCCATATCACAGCCAGCGGATAGATCTCTCTTGTCCAATTTCGGCAGGCTGCGGATCCGCTCAACAATGCGGTGTCCGAATACGACTGCTTCCGAGAGCGAATTGCTGGCAAGGCGGTTAGCGCCGTGCACGCCTGTAGAGGATACTTCCCCACAAGCAAAGAGTCTTCGAATGCTGCTCTCCCCGTTCAGATCGGTCTTGATGCCGCCCATCATATAGTGAGCAGCCGGAGCCACCGGAATCCAGTCGCTTGTGATGTCCAGGCCGTAGCCGATGCAGGTCTGATATATCGTCGGGAACCGGCGCTTCACCATTTCCGCCGATTCATGAGTAATGTCTAGGTATACAAAAGTCGATTTCGTCTCTTCCATTTCGCTGACAATCGCCCGGGCAACGATATCGCGCGGCGCAAGCTCCAGCAGCTCATGATACCGCTCCATAAAACGTTCGCCCCGTATATTACGCAGCACAGCTCCTTCACCCCGAACCGCCTCTGAAATCAGAAACCGGGGGGCTCCGGGATAACTGAGCGCCGTCGGGTGGAACTGAATAAATTCCATATCGCGGATATGCGCTCCCGCACGGTAAGCAATCGCCACTCCGTCGCCTGTCGCGACCTCGGGATTGGTCGTATAGCGGTACAGCTGACCCGCTCCGCCTGAACAGAGGACCGTCGCTGACCCCTTCAGAAAGAGTCGCTCACCGTTCGGTTTTTGTACAAGCGCTCCGACGCACTCACCATCTTCCGTAACCAGGTCGATCACATAGTGATCATCCCACACCTCAATATTGTGGTGTTCGAGTACCTGCTGCACCAGCGCGCGCACAATTTCATAGCCGGTAGCGTCTCCGTTGGCATGCAGAATCCGCCGGTGGCTATGCGCTCCTTCCTGCGTCAGCGCCAATACACCGTTCTCCTTATCAAAAAGCGTTCCAAGCCGGATTAGTTCACGAACACCATACGGCCCTTCATTGACGAGTGCATCTACAGCAGCCGAGGAACACAGTCCGGCCCCGGCCATCAGAGTATCCTGCCGATGGTACAGCGGAGAATCGTCTTCCGCGATTACGGCGGCGATGCCTCCCTGAGCATAACGCGTGTTGCTCTCCATCAGCGATTTCTTCGTAATCATTATGACCCGCCGATCCTCGCTTACCTTGATGGCTGTGAACAGTCCGGCGATACCAGAGCCGATGACAATGCAATCCGTTTCTACGGTGGGAAGCTCCCGCAGGTCGAAATCAACCAAATACTGTGGAATCATGACCACTTTTCACCTGTTTCAATGAAAGAGTAGCGCATGCTACTTGACTTGTAGCATGCGCTCTAGAGATTGTCTGGCTTTGTCTGCGACAGTTGGCGGCACATAAATTTGCGGCTTCATCGTCTCCAGGCATTTTACCAATTTTTTGAGATTGTTGACTTTCATATTGGGACAAACCAGGAATTTGGAAGCGAAATGGAAGTCCTTCTCCGGACTGTCCTTTCGCAGTTGGTAGCCTGTCCCGTCCTCGGTTCCCACGATAAATTCCTGGACGTCCGATTTTTTGCAGTAATCGATAATGGCGGTAGTGCTGCCGACAAAATCACCCATAGCCACGACCTCCGGACGGCATTCGGGATGAACCACAAACTGGGCATTCGGGTATTTGGCCTTCATTTCGACGACATCTTTGACGGTAAGCATATCATGCGTGTTGCAGTAACCTTCCCAAATAATCAGCTTTTTGCCGGTCTTCTCCTGCACATAGTGCCCCAGATTCTTATCCGGAACCCAAATGATCTCCTCCGCATCCAGCGACTCGATGACCCGGACGGCATTGGCGGAGGTACAGCATATATCCGTCTCCGCTTTAATTTCGGCGGAGGAATTGATATAGGTAACCACCTTGGCATTCGGATGCTTAGCCTTCAGCTTGCGAAGGCCCTCTACGTTAACCATGTCGGCCATGGGGCAGCCGGCACGCTCGTCAGGGATAAGAACCGTCTTGTCCGGGGCCAAGATCTTGGCGCTTTCACCCATAAAATGAACGCCGCAGAATACGATCACTTCCGCTTCCGTTGCGGCGGCCTTTTGAGCCAGCAAAAAAGAGTCGCCGCGAAAATCGGCAACTTCCTGAATTTCATCGCGCTGATAATAGTGAGCCAAAATGATGGCATTCCGTTCCTTCTTAAGCTGTTCGAGACGTTCACGCAGTTGACGGTTTTGTTCTTGCTTGCGCTCCAGCGCCAGAGCTTCCACGGTATACGTTCCCCCTTATATTTAACGGCATATTCACCGGCATATCAAATCTGAAATGAGGCAGATTGTAAGAAGATATTCAGCATCATGTAAACGGTATATAGTTCGTAATATTTATCACTAATGTACACAACGTTCCTTGCCGTGTCAATCTAATGGATACGCTCTTACAGAAGCGGCTATTTCCGGCAGCTTACCTCTCGACGATTAAAAAAAATCCGGAGAACAAATTCGTTCTCCGGATTTTATTGATCCCTGCCCTGCGGCGGAATATCGGATTAGCTCAAGCTTGCTCCGCCGCCCTTGTTCTCGTCATTTCCACTCTCTCCATCTTGCTGTGGATTGTTCGGAATATCTTTGGGCGAATCTCCCAGCGTAGCCTGAGGCTCATCAGTCTTGCCCTGAATGCGGACTTTTACATCGCCGATCGAATCAATAACCGGCTCCGCACCTTCATTCGCAAGACTTTGGCCGTCAACCGGCTTGCCGTCTTCAGTCAGATAGCCCTGCTCGATCAGCTCTTTGATCTGCTCAAGCTCAAGCGTCTCTTTCTCCAGCAGCGTACCTGCGATGAGATGCATTTCCTTCGAGTGCTTCTTCAGCAGCTCTCTGCATCGCTCATAGCATTCGCTGATGAAACGCTGCATTTCCTGATCAATCTCATAAGCGATCGAATCACTGTAATTCTGCTCGTGCCCGATATCGCGGCCCAGGAATACCTGGCCTTGGGAAGTGCCGAACTGCATCGGACCGAGCTTCTCGCTCATACCGTATTCCATAATCATGCTGCGTACGATCCGCGTTGCTTGCTGGAAGTCGCTGTATGCGCCTGTGCCAATCTCGCCGATGAACATTTCCTCGGCTACCCGGCCGCCGAGCAGCCCGGTTACCTTATCAAGCAGCTCCTGCTTCGTAACGAGCATGCGGTCTTCCTTCGGAAGCATGATGACATATCCGCCTGCGCGTCCGCGCGGGATGATCGTCACCTTGTGAACCATATCGGCATGCTCCAGGAAATATCCGGCGATCGTATGCCCTGCTTCGTGATAAGCGACGATCCGCTTCTCGCGGTCGCTGATCACGCGGCTGCGCTTCTCGGTGCCGACGATGACGCGGTCGATTGCCTCATCCACTTCCCGCATGGAGATATCCTTGCGGTTGCGGCGGGCGGCGAGCAGCGCCGCTTCGTTCAGCAGGTTCTCAAGATCCGCGCCGGTAAACCCGGTTGTACGCTTGGCGATAACGTCAAGCTTCACGTCCTTGGTCAGCGGCTTATTGCGGGAGTGAACCTTCAGTACGGCCTCGCGTCCCTTCACGTCAGGGCGGTCAACCGTAATCTGACGGTCAAAGCGTCCCGGACGGAGCAGAGCGGGGTCAAGAATATCGGCGCGGTTGGTAGCCGCGACGATGATAATGCCTTCGTTGCCGCCGAAACCGTCCATCTCAACGAGCAATTGGTTAAGCGTCTGCTCGCGTTCATCATGCCCGCCGCCAAGTCCGGCGCCGCGCTGACGGCCGACAGCGTCGATTTCGTCGATAAAGATGATGCAAGGCGCATTCTTCTTCGCGTTCTCGAACAGGTCGCGTACCCGCGAAGCACCGACGCCGACGAACATTTCAACGAAGTCGGAACCGGAGATGCTGAAGAACGGAACCCCGGCTTCGCCTGCCACCGCGCGGGCAAGCAGCGTTTTACCTGTACCCGGAGGACCTACGAGCAAGACCCCTTTAGGGATGCGCGCGCCCACCGCAGCGAATTTCCGCGGGTCTTTCAGGAATTCCACGACTTCGACAAGCTCCTGCTTCTCTTCGTCGGCCCCTGCCACGTCTTCAAAAGTGACCCGCTTCTTCTCTTCATTGTAGAGACGGGCCTTGCTCTTACCGAAATTCATCACTTTCCCGCCCCCGCCCTGCGCCTGATTGAACAGGAAGAAGAACAGGATGAACATAATAACAAGCGGAATGATCGAAGACAGGAAGGTCAGCCAAATGCTGTCGCCCTCCATTTTCTTCTGGACGAATGGTATGTTGTTGGCCTGACTGGCTGCAGTCAATTCTTCGATAGCCGCGTCCGTAGGAGGAATATATGTGGAGAAGCTTTGCGATTTAGCCCATTCCGGCTTCTCTTTATAAGAGCCGGTTACATTAAAGGCGTTGCCTTCGAACTGAACCGTCAAATCCTTCACATTGTTACTCTTAAGCTCCTGCCGTAACTGGTCATATCTGGGGAAATCGGCGGCTTCATTTCCATTGCTGACGAATTGGACAATGCCCACCACGACTAGAAATAAAATCAAATAAAAACCAGAATTTCGGATGAACCGATTCATCCCCTACCTCCTCTCGCAACACTTAAGTTATTGTACCATAGCCTGTCGGAGCACCTCAAACGCGAGGCGGCTTCAGGTAAATAATCCGGAAGACCAAGGCTGTGAATGAATTATTTAGAGTAGACCTCCGGCTTCAATACCCCGATGTAAGGGAGATTCCGATACTTTTCGGCATAGTCAAGTCCGTATCCTACAATAAATTCGTCAGGAATGACAAAACCGGTATAATCTGCCTCAAGGCTTACAGTACGACCCGCCGGTTTATCGAACAGAGTCACGACGGAAACCGATGCGGCGTTGCGGTTGCGAAGCAGCTCAATCAGATAACTCAGCGTAAGACCGCTGTCGATAATATCCTCAACGATCAGCACGTGGCGGCCATCGACCGGAACGTCCAGATCCTTGATAATTTTCACTACGCCCGAAGATTTGGTTGTCGCGCCATAGCTGGATACGGCCATGAAGTCCATCTCGACCGGCACCGTTATGACTTTGACCAAATCGGCCATAAAAATAAACGCACCTTTCAGCACGCAAATGACCAGCGGGTTGCGCCCCTCATATGCATCGCTCAGCTTGGCGCCGAGCTCTTTGATCCTCTGTTGAATCTCCTCTTCGCTGATCAAAATCTCCTGGATATCGTTCTGCAACCTGCGAACCTCCTAAGTTATACTATGAAAAACTGCCTGCGGCCATTACGGCTATCCTCTACAAGTCTTCAATCGACAGCAGCAGAACCGAAGCCGTATGATCCCCGACGGCGGCATGAACCGAACGGCGAATGCCCGGAATCCAGACAATGTTTCCGAGTCCGTCGCATACAAGGGGAATGCGTGAACGCTCGGTAGAAGGTATTTTGTCATCAATGTAAATATCTTTTACCTTTTTGCTTCCGTTTAATCCCATGACTTTAATGGTATCTCCAGGCAATCGGGAACGAATCGTGAGCGGGAAGACCAGCTCTTTATAATCGAACCGGGCTGACATCCTGCTGCCTTCTCCCTTCAGAGCGGCTATATTCCCTCGCTCCGCCAGCGTCATTACGAGCGCCTTGTTAATCTCGCTAAGCTCAAGACGAGGCTGGGGCTTAGGCAGACGATAGGCGTAGCTTGCCTGATGATCCAAAGGAGCGGACAAGAAATAAATGGTATTATACTGCCGGATACAGGTTATGCCGCGCCCCAAATCGAGACTCCACGCAGTGGGCATATCTTGCAGTATTCCCCGCCGCACAGCTTCAATCTTCGGAAAATCGGTTTCCGGCGTATCCGCCGACAGATAATTTAATATTAGTTTAATCAAACGCCGTTGTAAAGCGGAGGGCACGACGGCAAAAGCCGCTCTGTCCAGGGTGCATTTACCTTGTTCCTGCAAGACGATATCAGCGAAGCACTTAGCGGCCGCATCTTCCATAAAATCATCCTCGGCGCCGGCAATTTCCGCCAGCTGCGTCAGCGAGCGGCTCAGTTTCGGACTGTAACGCGTCAGAAAAGGAAGCACTTTCAGTCTGACCGCGTTGCGCCGGTACTTGGTCTGCGCGTTGCTGGGATCTTCGGCATAAAGAAAGCCTCGCCGCCGGCATACATCAACAAGCGCCGCTTTGTTAATACGAAGGAACGGTCGGATAAGTTCCACGTTTTTTTCAGTTCTTCTCCAGCGCATTCCGGCAAGCCCCGACAGGCCGCTGCCCCGCAAGAGACGCATCAGAACCGTCTCGGCCTGGTCGTCGGCATGATGGGCGAGCGCGACGGAACGAGCGCCCCGGCGCTTCGCCGTATCAATTAGAAAGCGGTAACGCTTCTCCCTGGCTGCTTCCTGCGGGCCAAGCCCGCTTTCCTTCATAAAGGAAGGAATATCAAACTCGGCGAGTTCAAAGGGGATTCCGAGCTCTTTGGCCGTCCGGCGCACAAGCTCGGCTTCCTGCGCCGATTCGGCGCGGAAACCGTGGTTCACATGAGCGCAAATCAGTGTAAGCGGCATCCGGCTCTGGGATATTTCATGCAGAACATGCAAAAGAGCCACAGAATCCGGCCCTCCGGACACTGCGACTACGATGGCGTCTCCCGGCCCCCACAGCCTGTGTTCTGCCGCGGCATCCATCACCGAATCCACCAGTTCATTCCATATGGCCATATCCGGCTTCCTTTCCTGCCCGGCCGCGGTCTGTCCGCAGCTTGATGACGGCATGAATCGGCATGCCATCCGTATGTATAATCATAGAATATTAAAAATGATAAATCCAGTAGACGGTAAAAGCCAGCAGGCACAGCGACAGCGCAAAGGCGCCGGTCAGCCAGCCCGGAGTTGCGATTGGCTCCGGCTTGCGGAGACGTAATGTGTAAACATGGCTCTTCCACATGTCCCTGGCTTCAGCCGACGTGGAAAATCCGCCCTTCAGCGCGAGCCTCAGCCAAGAAGCGAGCTTCTTATCGGGAAGCTGGCCCGCAAGCTTGATCAGATCATCTCCGCTTCTTGTCTGCGGAAGCTGCCGCGACGCATTCTGAAGTCCGGTCTCGTCAAGAAGCCGCAAGCAGAGCACGGCGAAGGCGAACAGATCATAGCTTTCATCCCCGATCCGGCTGCCGGCATTCCAGTAGCCGCGGTCATGCCATTCCGTAAACTGTTTCACGCTGCGGCCGATAGGACCCGCTCCTCCGAAATCGATCAGCTCAGCGATGCCATACTCCGATACTATGACATTTTCCGGCTTCAGATCACCGAAGATAAACCCGCATTCATGGAGTCCGCATAGTCTGTCCAGCAGCTGCAGTCCGATCAGACCAAGCCAGGAGGAACCTTTACGGGACAGAAAATATTGGAGCGGCGTACCTTGAACATAGCGCATGACGTAAAAAGGAAACCCGCCTTCCGAAGCATCGTCCGCCTCCAGAAAGTAGGCAGACATCGGCGACGCCCCCCTGGTTCGATGATCCCGCCGCACGCGGCAGGATTGAAGCGAGGTCAGCACGTTGATCTCTGACTGAAGATCGAGCGCATCGTATCCGATTTTGAGCGCATACTTCTCCCTTCTCCCCTGCCGGTTGACCAGATATACCGTACCGTTCGCGCCTTTTCCAAGCAGCCGGTTCACGACATAACGGTTGCCCCGCCACTTGCCGACAATGACTTCCCCCGGAGAACGGGGCGGATTAGACGACGTACCCACCAGGCATCCCTTCTCCTTCATCTGAGTGAGCCGCCAGGCGGCCTTGATGTTCATTTAGTGTATCATACCCGAAATGTTCAAGCACCTTGAAAATCGCCGGGCCGGTCGGCGTCGCCCCCTTCATGCGGATTTTGCTGAACAGCGTACGAATGTTTGACACATTTGTGCTCCAGTCCATATCGAGCACGGCCGGCTCACTGGAAGAGCCCGGAAAATGGAACACGGAAATCTCGCTGATGCCCTCCCGCGCTTCAAGGCTGAGCGCCAGATCACGGATCGCATCCTCCACCGCCGCGAGCTTCGGCTTCATGCTTGCGCTGGCGTCGATCAGAAGCGCCAGGCGCAGCGGCGCCGTCTCGCTGAGTTCATCCACCACCGTTACGACCTGCGAGCGTTTGGCTGGAGGCAGATCCTCCAGGGAGCCTTCGCCCAGAATTTTTTTTACCTCCTTATTAACCGCCTGCTGAATCGTCTGAACCACCGTCTTGCGGGTCATCATCTGCATGGTCTGCGCCAGCTGCGGCGTGCCGACGATCCGGCTGAGTCCGCCGCCCGCTTTGGCGATATCATCGATCTCCCTGCTCCCCAGCTCGCCGATCGTCCCATAGTCGACGACCCCGATCACATTCACCGTTATCCCGTCCTGACGAGCATGCGCAGCCGCCATTACCGGGCTTTCTCCTACATTGGAGCATCCGTCCGTTATGAGTAAAATTTGCTTCATTTCTTTTTCCTCCCGCCTCGTAAATGAATTCTCTCTTCCCTAGTATGATCCGGATTGAGAGATTCCAAACGTGGCAGAAGCCGATGAAAAAAAGGAAAGTAGCGGTCAGCTCACCGTGCGCGGCCGTTCCATTCGCGAGAGTCCCGGTACATGCAGCGTGGACCATTCCGGCTGGAAGTGATCGACACGGCTGACCACAATGGTCATGTCGTCATGAATCTCATTGCCTTGGTAGCGAATGACCTTCTCCAAGAGATTGTCGGCAATCTCCTGCGGATCGCTGGTTTCCAGCTCCTGGATCATCCGTTTCATCCATATTTCCTTGTTGACGGCATAGCCGGGCGCATCGTAAATACCGTCGGTCATCATGATCAGAATATCGCCCGCTTGCAGCTGCATCGTTACGAATTCGACCTCGATATCCTGAATGATGCCGATTGGCAGATTGCTTGCCGTAATCGGTATAACCTCGCTTCCTCGTTTGATAAAGCTGGGCGCCGAGGCAATCTTCATAAAGGTGGTCTGCGCCGAATATTGGTCAATCAGCGCCATGTCCACGGTAGCATAGAATTCCTCAGGCGAGCGCAGCAGCAGAATCGAGTTCACGGACTTCACCGCCAGCTTCTCGTCCATGCCGGATTGCAGCAGCTTCTCCAGCATGCCAAGCGCGGCGCTGCTCTCCATCCGGGCCCGCTCCCCGTTGCCCATTCCGTCACTTATCGAGACGGCGAATGTTCCGTTGCCCAGCTCTGCCGTACTGAAGCTGTCTCCCGACATCATATTCCCGCCTTTGGCCGCGCCGGATATGCCCGTGCTGATTTCGAAAGCCTTCGCCGAGCCGAAGACAACTGTCGACAGTCCATCGCGGCTGTGCATCGCCGTCTCGCTCTTCACCGAAATATTTTCCTCCAATATGTCGGACAGCAGCGGGGCAATCATTTTGCGGGATTCGTCAAAGCCACGGTTGTAGGCGTGGACGACTTCGATTTCCACACGGCCCGGATCGAGGCTGACAATATCGATGCTGTGGATGGAGAGGCCGAGCTTTTCCAGTGCTTCGCGAATTTGCGCTTCCTGCCGGTAGAGCGCCTGCCCTTCGCGTTTGATTTCCCGTGCCAGATCCTCCATGACCTGCGATACGCCGGAAAGCTGCTCAGCCACAAATTTGCGGCTGTCGTATATTTGCCGTTTCCAGCGCATATCATGCTCGTAAAGATAATATTGGCTTCGCATTACTTCGAGTACTTCATCCGTATTGCCGCAGATCCGGGCCCATTCCGCAGGCAGCCTCGACGCCTGAATGTCCGGATTCTCCTCGACGGCGGTCATCATATCGGTCATATATTTGTACGTCTGGTAGAACTTCGAATCCCAGCAGTGGGAGCGGCGGATGCAGTTCGCGCAGGTCTCCTCTGTGACCGCATTCATGAAATGCTCCATTTCCCGGTTCGATTTGCCCGCTTCGCCGGCGGACGGAATCTGTCCGAAGCTGGTGGAGAGCTGCCGGAATACCTGGGAGAACTGGGTCACCCGGTCCGCAGTAATGTCGCGCACCCTCCGCGCATACTCATGCTGGGAACGGCTGTGATCCGTCGTGCCGGGCACATATTTGGCGATCGCCTTAATGATGCCTCGAGGGGTTGCGAGGAACAGCACCACCGCCGCGCAAGTCTCCCAAGTAGAGGTCATCATATCGCCCGGACCGCTGAAATAGACGGACAGAATGCTGGAGCCGAGCAGCATACCTAGAGAAACCGCGCCTTTACGCCCGCCCTGCAGCATACCCGCCAGCATGCCGGAGAACGCCAGCAGACTCATCTGATAGATCGCCCCGATATCGGCCAAACTGAGAATCAGGCCCGTCACGACTCCGACCGCAGCTCCCAGGGGAGCCCCGCCTGCCATGGCGAACAGCAGAATCAGGTAGCGCGACAGAATATGTTCCAGCGATAACCCGCCCGCTTTCCAGCCAACCAGACCGGTCATAATGGAAGCCAGCATAATGATAAGACATAAGATCTCCTCATTTCGCAGTACGCGGCTTTTTTGTTTATAGGTGAGCACAGGCAGAGCCTGCAGGAAGACGAGCGTCAGCACAAAGGAGAGCAGTGCGTTCAGCGTTGTCATCATTAGCGGATACCAGGAAAGCGTTGGACCGATAATCGTCTGAAAGAGCCCGACCATAAAAGAGGATACGAACACCATGACCGGCGCATAGGCCAGATCGACTCGCTGGAAGGCCTCCATCCCTTTATAGAGAAGAATAAAGACGATGAGTTCGGCCATAATCATCAGTACACCGGGGAACGGAGTATACAGGCTGCCCGCAAGAATCGCCGCTCCGACCGGAAGGGTGCAATCTTTGCGCATAAAAACAATAATGGCGAAAAAAGCGGCGGCAAACGGGGACAGCTCGTCCAATATCATCGCTCTTCCCAGCAGAAAGCCCATGATACTCAGCAGCAGCATCCATTTTCTCGTGTCCAGCATACGAAGAATACGCTGACGCTTTCCCCAGGCCTTGAACCTCTCTCCCCATGGTGCCTTCTCTTCCTCAGCGCCATCTTCCACTCTTGTCCACTCTGGAAAATTCACCACATTGCTTTTACCCATAATGATTAGCACCACCCGTATAAATTTAAAACATAAGACCATATAAGCTGCGCTCTTATCATTGGCCTTATATTTCCACGAGAAACAGCTGCCTACAAGCGATACGTCTATCGCTGACCTCAAAAGCATAAGCTTTGAAAGGAGGTGAAGCCGTTTCTTCTTGTGGTACTCATTATAAGCGCGGCCAAAGTAGAAAGTTTGTCAGAACAAGAGGGCAGGTCATAAGAAATTTCCGACAAAAAAAGGCTCCCGCCCAAGCAGCCGCAAAATCGTTTATTCCCTTGTGCAGCGGTCTGTAAACCGGTTAACCACCCAAATTTTTCCACAATCAGTCCGTTTCGATTCGTCAGCGAATGCTCCAAGCTTTAGCGGAAATCTTAAAGATGTTGTCGCAAATTTCTATCGGCCCGACAAAATATTAGATATACCGGGGCAAGCCAAGGATGCGCTTTCAATAATCTGCAAAAAACATCCCTTTGGGAGGAATACTGCGGCGGCTTGACCCAGGGTGCGGCCGGGCAGACATAGAAAAAAACCGCATGAGGTTCGGCCCCTGCGGTTATTTGAACGGTTGTAGTATGATATTATACGCGTTTGGCTCCACGGCCGCCGCGCTTGCCTTCCGTATTCTTCTTGAGAGAAGAGATACGTTCTTCGCTGTCTTTAAGGAAGCGTGACATTTTATCCTCAAATGAAGGTTTACCGGCTGCAGGCTTGAATGGTCGCCCTCCCCGTTCACGATTGTAGCCCCCGCCGCCACCACCGCCGAAACGGTCTCCACCGCTTGGACGATCCGGTCTTGGCGCTCTTGGCGGACGAACTTCCGATGCGGGCTTGTCGACAGCCTGCTTGATGGAAAGTCCGATCTTGCCGTCCTTGTCGACATTGATCACCTTAACAGTTACCACATCATTAATCTTCAGATGATCGTTGACATCCTTGACGTAATTATCGGCGATTTCCGAGATGTGAACGAGACCTGTGACACCTCCTGACAGATCTACAAACGCTCCGAAATGCGTAATGCCTGTCACCTTGCCCTCTAACTTGGTGCCCACTTCAATTGCCATAGAATAAAATGATCCTCCCTTAAAAATATACAGACAAAGATGTCAAAATCCAGTCTGCGGTGATTTGATTATACAGTAAAGAGCAAAGCAAGGCAACAGAGTGAAAAGCCTCTTTTTTGCCGGCCTACTGCTCAGGGTTGCTCTGTTCGGATAGGAACTTCGCCTTTAGGGTATATGTTAAACCATTTGCGGGCGAGCTGTCCGATATACTCGTTGTCGTTCAGACGGGACACCTCGTATTTCAGCTGGTTCACTGAGTCATTCACTTGCTTGCTGCTCTGCTGCTTCCGGGCCAGTTCCTGACTCTTGTCCGAAATCAAGGCGCTTTGAGCGAAGAAAATATATCCCGCCCAGCTGAAGAATATCGCCATTAGGGCGACCCAGATCAGCTTTCTTCTCTTTGCGCCCGCGGCAGCGAACCTTCCGCCAGCCTGTTTCTCTTCCGGGGAAAATCTGTTCATGCAAGCGTTCCTCCCGTTTCACGGTCAGCGTTTTCTTCTTGCGGCAATAAAATTGGCGAGTTTGGTAAATGGAGCGCTGCGCAGCAGCCGATGATAGGCCGGGGACAACCATCTGACGGGAAAAATCCAGAGCGGCTTGGTCAGCCGAAGCAGAAGCTTCAGCATAAAGCCCAAGATACGGCCAAGCAGACGCAGAATTCCCCACGCCAGCTTCCATAACCACAGCAGCGGCATTCCAATCAGTATTCCCAGCAGCTTCATCAGCAGCTTCCATATCCATTCCACCGTATGAATTAACATTACCACAAATTTCTGCACCGTGACACTGAAGATTAAAAAATATGCCCACACGCCCACAAATAATCCAAGAAAAGCGTAAAAGCGCAGCTGTCCCTGGTTACCCGCGTACAGCAAACGAAACACGATGAGAGCGGACGCCAGCCAATAGAGAAGATCGAGAACCGCGTTCAGCCATCCAGGAAACCGCAGCTTCAGCGACAGCACCCGGTAGCCGTCAAAAGCCAGTCCCATTGCTGCCCCGGCCACGATCATGTACAGCAGCGTGATCCACTGGACGGCCGGATTCATTTGAACAGCTTGCCGAGCAGCCCTTTATTATTCCCCTTCGCCCCCGGATCAAGATAAATCAGGGAATGGACGTTGCCCTCCACCGACAACAGCCCGTTTTCCAGACTGAGGTTCTTGATATGTAAATGGGTTCCGCGAATGACCAAAGTTCCAAGCTCTGTCTGCAGCTTAAACTCCTCGCTGTCAAAGCTCTCCACATTTTGCACGCCCGTTAAATCCACCGCCTTACGGCTGCGCATATGCAAATCATGCTGCTTTACGTTTTTTCCAGGTTCGATCATGGCATGTACCCCTCCTTCTAGTCCTAATCTATGGCGGGGACGGAAGCTTTAGAACATCACCGGGAGCTGGTTTAACAAAAAAGGCGCTCTCCCGCAGGATGCGAGAGAACGCTCTGATAACAAAGTTAAGTCGTCGCTTACCAATCAAGACCATTGCTCTTGGCAATCGGCTCTTCGCGAAGCAGCGTATACATACCGGCCGCTTCGTCCTTGCGGGTCGTTTCGACCAGCTTCTCCACGCGGACCGTTACCAGCTTCTGGCCGAATTGAACCGTAATTTCGTCGCCGATTTTTACATTGCTGCTCGGCTTCGATTCCTTCCCGTTAATCAGCACCCGGCCTTGTTCGGACACATCCTTGGCCACCGTACGGCGCTTGATCAGGCGGGACACTTTCAAAAATTTGTCCAGACGCATTAGTTGACAGCTTCTTTAAGCTTGTTGCCCGCTTTGAAAGCCGGAACAGTCGATTCTGGAATTTCGATGGTTGTGCCCGTTTGCGGATTGCGGCCGGTGCGTCCGGAGCGCTTGCGCGTTTCGAAGGTGCCGAAGCCGATCAGCTGTACTTTGTCGCCGCTGGCCAGCGCCTCGGTAATTTCGCCAAGAAGTCCGCTCAGCACAAGCTCCACGTCCTTTTTGGCCAATCCGTGCTTCTCGGATATGTTGTTGATCAGGTCTGTTTTGTTCATTGTCAGTAGTTCCTCCCGGGAATAAGAAAAGTAATGAAACGCGTTCCGGCAGACAATATTTTCCGCGAAACCGCCGTTTCATCTTACTGGTATTCTGGATACGTTGTCAAATCCCTGCTGTGCCGCCGTTTTAATATGACGCGACTAAGGGCTGAACAGGCTACTGCTTCGCCCGTTCTTCAACCTTGGCTTCCTGCCATAAAGCTTCCATTTCCTCCAGACTGCTGTCCTTTGGGGAGACTCCTTTGTCCTGCAGACGGCGTTCGATGTACTGGAACCGTTCGACAAATTTGCGGTTGGTGCGGGTCAGCGCTTCCTCCGGATCGGCTTCGATAAACCGGGCGGCGTTGGTCGCAGCGAACAGCAGATCACCGAGTTCGAGCATCTGCTCCTCCGCTGGAGCACCGGCATTAATCGCTTCCTTCAGCTCGTCCAGCTCCTCGGCGATCTTGGCGAGCACATCCTGGGTATTGTCCCAGTCGAAGCCGACTTTGGACGCTTTTTTCTGCAGCTTGTACGCCTTCATGAGCGCCGGCAAATCGCGGGGAACGCCGCTGAGCGCCGATTCCGCTTCCGGCTTAATGCCTTTGCGCCGCTTCTCTTCAGCCTTCATGCCTTCCCAGTTCTGCAGCGCGGACTCCGCATCCTTGGCGTCCTTGTCGCCGAAGACATGCGGATGGCGGAAGATCAGCTTGCCGCTAAGCCCTTCAATGACATCGAACACAGTGAACGTGCCAAGCTCTTCCTCCATCTGGGAATGCAGCATAATTTGCAGCAGCAGGTCGCCCAGCTCCTCCTTCATATGCTCGGGGTCGTCCTCGTCAATCGTTTCAAGCACCTCGTAGGTTTCTTCGATCAGATTTTTGCGGAGCGAATCATGGGTCTGCTCGCGGTCCCACGGACAGCCCCCCGGACTGCGCAGGATGCCGACAATTTCATGCAGGCGGTCAAAGGTGCGGTTCCGTAAGCTTTCGGAGCGGTCTGCCGGAATGTAGATGAGCGAGAGGTTACCGTAACCCTCCTGCCGGTCCAGTTCATACAGCGGCACTTTGACGATTCGCTCCTCACCCTCCACGCCGAGCGCATGGCCGATCGTCACCTCGTATTCAGGCGGATACAGCTCCATTAAGCACAGCTTTGCCTCGGAGGCGGTAAAGGTGTCGTACACCTGTCCAATCAGCGTATGCAGTTCGGGACGAAGCTGCGAGCGCGTGATCCCCGAAGCGTCCAGCAATTGGAAGCCTTCGATCGGATCGAAGCCAAGGCGGACGAATGCCTCGTCAAGAAAGCTCTCTCCTCCAAGAATGTCTAAGCGGATTCCCTCCTCTGCGCAGAGCAGGCGAAGCTTGGAAACAGCGGATTCCGCAACCATCGGGTGTCCGGGTACGGCGTAGACGATTTCCGTATCCTCATTACCTAAACGCGCTTCTTCGAGCAGTTTCTTGGTTATCGCTTCATAGACTTCGGGAAAAGAGGAGAAGGACTCGTACAGCGTGTCGAAGGACTGCGAATCCACACCGAGCTCCTCCAAAGCCTGCATCACGGGATGCTCTTTGGTGCGTACGTAGACTTTGGAAGCCGTCCGCAGCTTGTTCACTATGCCAAGCGTCAGCCGGTCCGGATTGCCGGAGCCAAGGCCGACTACTGTTAATATTGCGCTCATTCCTTTCCTCTCCTTGTACCGCTCTCTATATGGGAATACTTAAAGCCGGGAATAGAGGCAGTTTGCCTGTCAGATTACCCGGTACATACCCGAAACGGCAGACGGCAGATGTCATTTCTGATCCGCCGCTTCTCGAGAAGGCGGCTATATAATTTTCAAACCTTGAATAATTAAGGTTTAGTGTATCAATCCCGGGGCCCGGGCCTTACGGGAACAGGCCCAGCTTCCGGATCGCCCGGGCCAGCTTCGGGCCGAATCCGGGAAGCTGGCGCAGCTCGTCCTCGTCCAGCAGCCGCAGCCGCACGGCGAGCGCGGCAAAGACGAGGCAGCCTGCGGCCACACCGAGCAGGCTCTGCGCCAGCGCCAGGGTGCGGCCGGTTACCCCAGCCGCACCCAGCAGAGCGCCGCCGCCCCATCCGGCGGCGGCTGCCGCGGCCGCAAGGCCCGCGAGCAGGAGCGCGGGCCGCGCCAGCCAGTCTGCGGGGCGAAGCCGCAGACCGGCGGTCTTGCAGAGCAGCCGGACGTTCAGCGCGGCTGCGAGGAATTGCGCGGCGACGGCGGCGATGGCCGCGCCGGCAATGCCCTGCTGCGGGATGAGCAGCAGGTTGAGGGCCGCCTTCAGCGCAGCGGCGGCCAGGAAGTGCAGCGCCGGGGCGCGCACGCAGCCCAGGCCCTGGAGCAGCGCGGCGGAGATGATGGCGACCGTGCCGCCGGCTGCGGTGAAGGCCAGCCAGCGGATCGTGCCGCTGCCGGAAGCGTCGCCGTACAAGGCGATGTTGACCGGCACGGCGAGTACGGCAAGGCCGACTGCAGCGGCGAGGCCGAGCAGCCAGAACCAGCGCAGCGACAGGCGGCATCGGCTCTCGATCTCGCTTAAGTTCCCGCGGAACTTGGACTCGGCCAAGGCGGGAATGAACAGAACGGAGAGCGAGCCCGCTAGCATCGTTACAAGCTGGACCAACGGAAGGCCGCGGTTGTAGACGCCGAACTGCACCATGGCCTGTGCCTCGCTGCCGGCGGAAGCCAGCAGGCGGGGCATGGTGAAGACATCCACCAGGCTGATCAGCGGCGCCGCAAGTGTCCCCAGCATGACCGGCACACCGTAAGCGAGCAGCTTCCGTATGCTGCGGCCCTCTGCCCTTTGTATCGTAGAAGAGGCTCCATGAAAGGGAAAGCCAGGCCCCGCCTGCGCGGCTTCCGACGCCGCCGAGATTTCCGCCGCCGCGTCCACAAGGGCTTTGCGGTGGCGGCGCCAGTACAGCAGCATGACGGCAAGTCCGGCTAAGGCCCCGCCGGCCGATCCCAGCATTGCTCCTGCCGCAATGATCTCCGCATTTGCCCCATGGCTGCTTAGAAAGAGCAGCAGTGCAATCATTACGGCGACCCGGGCCGATTGCTCGAACAGCTGCGACACTGCGGTTGGCATCATGTCGTGCAGCCCCTGAAAATACCCCCGGAATGCGGCCAGTAACGGCACAATGGCAAGTCCCCAGACGGCCGTCCGCAGCGCTGTGACGACATGGCCGCTGCCGATGAAGCCGGCAATCAGCGGCGCGCCCGCATATGTCGCGGCGGCCAGGAGCAGCCCTGCCGCGCTGCTGACAAGCGATGCCCGAAGCAGCACCGCCCGGCCCTTGCCCGGGCTTCCCTCGGCTTCCGTCTCTGCCACACTTTTGGATATGGCGGACGGAAGTCCAAGCATCGCAACAGTTACGAGCAGAGTATAGATCGGGTAGACCGTGTTGTAAATGCCAAATACGGCATCTCCGCCCAAGTTTTGCAGCGGGATTTTTTGCAGTGCCCCAATCAGCTTGGACAGCAGAGCGGCGGCGCTTAGGATAAAAGCGCCCTGCAGCAGTTTTGAACCCGTCGCTTGTGATTTCATGAGATACCTGCTTCATAAGGTTTGGATAGAATGAATTTCTATATTATACCGCAACATAGCCCCGCACAACAAAATCCCGCTCTCGGCTTCGCCCTGCGGCGAAATGGAAAGCGGGATTTTTAAGGGAGAGCGTGATTACTGCTCCATCTGTTTGCCCAAAAAACCGGCGGCCGTTTCAGCCATTTTAATTTCCAACTGCGACATTTTCACTGATTCGTCCTTATTCATCAGGACAACGGCTCCAATCGGATCGCCGCCTGAAATAATGGGCGAGATCACATAGGAAGAAAGCGCATCCTGATGATCTTTCGTTATTTCGTACAAGCCGCTGTCCGCTTCGAGTATCGTCTTGCGGCTGTCCATGCATTTCTCCAGCAGAGCGCCGACCTGCTTGTCCAGATAATCCTTCTTGGAGCCTCCGGCCAGTGCAATGAAGGTGTCGCGGTCAGAAATAAGCGTAATATGGCCCGTACTCTCATACAGTGATTCCGCATACTCCTTCGCAAAGTCCCCCAGCTCGCCGATCGGCGAGTACTTTTTCAGTATAACCTCGCCATCCCGGTCCACAAAAATCTCCAGCGGATCTCCCTCACGGATGCGGAGAGTCCGTCTTATTTCTTTGGGAATGACAACCCGTCCAAGGTCATCAATGCGTCGTACAATACCAGTAGCTTTCATTCACATGTTGCCCCGCTTTCTTAAGAAGTATTTTGCCAACTACTGCTCGGTAAGGGATCGGATAATCCCTGCGATCTATCGTGATTGTCTGACCATAGTATTCATCTGTTCCCAGTTCCTTATACATGATGCCGACCGCTATCCGCCTGATTTGCAGCATTTCCCATTTCTTGCCGTATGCACCGCTCCAGCGAACCGGCAGCAGCAGAAAAAAAACGATACCGTCCGGCTGGAGGCGGTATCGTTAAATCCGTTATCCTGCTTTATTTCTAGGATAACGGGATTATTGGTTTTACTTAGCGCTAGGCGGTGCCGCCGGAGCAGATGCGTTTGGAGAAGCCCCTGCGCTCGCAGCCGGAGAGGCACTGCTCTTCGGCAGATCGATTTTTTCAATAATGCCACCCAGGTCCTTCTCCATGAACTCCTGCAGCTTGTTCGAAGCAAGCGTGCTCTTGAGCGTTTCCTTCTCTTCGTCCGTCAATTTGTCGAATGTCTTCTCCGTCCGTGACTCCACCTTCATGATATGGTAGCCGTAAGTCGTCTCGACCGGATCGCTGATCGTGTTCAGCGGCAGCGTCTGAGCGGCTTTTTTGAACTCTTCCACATAGGTTCCGAGCGTCTTGTCAGCATACAGTCCGCCGCTATCCTTGGAACCGGGATCATCCGAGTACTCCTTGGCTACTGCCGCGAAGTCGGCTCCGCCTTTCAGCTTCGCCTGCACTTCTTTGGCACGCTTCAGCGCGTCCTCTTTACTGCGCTCTTTCTTGTTAGCGTCGGTAAAGCCAACCAGCACATGGCGCAGCGTAGCGACCGTGAAGTCTCCCTTTGTCGCTTCAAACTGCTTCTTGACTTCATTGTCCGTCACTTTAAGCAGCATGTCCTGATACACCGTCAGCACGCGTACCATATAGCTGTGGATTTGATCCTCCGTAATGCCCTGTTCCTTTAGCGAGCTTGCATAGGTATCGCCAAGTCCCTGCTTATAGGTATCAAGCTGCTTATCCGCCTGCTTTTTCGCTTCTTCTTCTGCCTTATCGGAAGCTTGTCCGGCCAAATATTCGAAAGCAACTTCCTGCTTGAGGACCGTCTCTTTAAAACCATCCAGCTCCAGGTACTGCGCCTGTTCCGGCGAGAGGAATTTCATCACCTTCACATCGGTGTCGAATTCCTTCTGCGTTACCGCCCCGCCTTTGTAAGTGGCAATAGCCTTGCTGTTATCTTCATCGCCGTTCTTATTATTGCTGCTGCACCCTGCAAGCATGGAGAATGAAAGGGCCGCCGTCAACGAGACAAACAGCACCTTCCATGATTTACTTGACCGCATTGTGTAATTCTCCCTTCGATTTAAAAGACGGCTTGACTTCTTCCAGGAATCGCTCAAGCAAGCCAAGCAGTTCCTTATCGTCAAGGTCTTTGGTCTTTATGCGAATAGCCGCTTTGGCGTCCTTATCAAATTGTACACGTCTTTCAAAGCCTTTTCCAATCTTGGCGAGCTTGCCTGTATCGATCAATGCTATCCGGTCCTCGTAAAAATTCAGCAGCACTTCGTCGCCGCGCCGGTTCAAGGAGTCAATCCCGAACATTTTACCGTATATTTTAAGCCGCGCCACGGATAAAAGATTGACGACCGCCTCGGGAAGCTCGCCGAACCGGTCGAGAAGCTCGTCTTCCAGCTCTGCCGCATCCTCGAAAGTAGAGACCGACGCCACCTTCTTATAGATTTCAATCTTTTGCACACTGTCGTAAATATACTCGGAAGGCAGGTACGCGTCAATTGCCAAATCAATGACAGTATTTCCTTCTTTTAGAGAATGGTCTTCCTCGCCCAGGACGCTGACCTTTCGCTTGCGGATTTCCTCCGCGAGCATTTGCGAGTACAGATCAAAGCCCACCGATGCGATGAATCCGTGCTGCTCCGCACCCAGCAGATTGCCAGCGCCCCGGATCGAAAGATCGCGCATAGCGATTTTGAAGCCGGACCCAAGCTCCGTGAACTCCTTGATCGACTGCAGACGCTTCTCGGCCACCTCGGTCAGCACTTTATCGCGCTGGTAAGTAAAATAGGCATATGCGATCCGGTTGGACCGTCCGACCCGGCCGCGCAGCTGGTACAGCTGGGATAGGCCCATTTTGTCCGCGTCATGCACGATGAGCGTATTGACGTTCGGAATATCCACGCCGGTCTCGATAATGCTGGTGCTTACCAGCACGTCATACTCGCCGTCCAGGAAATCGAGAATCGTCTTCTCCAGCTCCGATTCCGACATCTGGCCATGTCCGATACCGACCCGAGCCTCGGGAACGAGCATCTGAATCTGGGACGCCATTTCCTGGATGCCCTGCACCCGGTTGTACAGGTAATAGACCTGTCCGCCGCGCCCAAGCTCGCGTTCCACCGCTTCACGTACGAGCGTCTGGCTGTATTCAACAACATAGGTTTGCACAGGAAAGCGGTTCTCCGGCGGCGTCTCAATAACCGACAGATCACGAACGCCCAGCATGGACATATGCAGGGTGCGGGGGATCGGCGTCGCCGTCAGGGTGAGCACGTCCACATTGGTCTTCAGCTTCTTCAATTTCTCCTTATGCGTAACGCCGAAACGCTGCTCCTCATCGACAATAAGAAGACCAAGATCCTTGAACACAAGATCCTGGGACAGCAGCCGGTGTGTACCGATTACAATGTCCACTGTTCCCTGCCGGACACCCTTGATCGTCTCGTTCTGCTCCTTGCGGCTGCGGAAACGGCTGAGCACCTGAATGTTGATCGGATACGAGGAGAAGCGTTCCCGGAACGTCTCGTAATGCTGCTGGGCGAGTATCGTTGTCGGCACCAGCACCGCTACCTGCTTGCCCTCGATCGCCGCCTTAAAGGCAGCGCGGATCGCTACTTCGGTCTTGCCGTAGCCGACATCGCCGCAGAGCAGCCGGTCCATGGGGCGGTTCTGCTCCATGTCCTTCTTGATTTCGCCGATGGCCCGAACCTGGTCGCGCGTCTCTTCGTAAGGGAACATTTCCTCAAATTCCTGCTGCTCCGGCGTGTCTTTATCAAATCCATAGCCCGGAGCGCTCTGCCGTTCAGCATACAGCTTGATCAGGTCATCCGCAATATCCTGCACCGAAGAACGGACCTTATTCGTTACCCGTGTCCATTCATTCCCGCCAAGCTTGTATATTTTCGGCTCCTTGTCTTCCGAACCGACATACTTCTGAATAAGATCAATTTGCTCAATCGGCACCGAGAGCTTGTCGCCGCCGGCATACATAATGTGCATGTAATCACGGTGGATGCCGCTGACTTCCAACGTGCCGATGCCCATATATTTGCCGATGCCGTGATTCTGATGAACGACGTAATCGCCGATTTTCAGCTCGGTATAGCTTTTGATGCGCTCCGCGTTGTCCATATTTTTGGACGTTTTACGCGCTTTGCGCTGCTTCTGTGAGAACAGCTCGCCTTCCGATATGACCGCAAGATGAACAGAAGGCAGTTCAAAGCCCGACCCCAAGCTCCCTTGGACAATGGCCGGTTCTTCAATCCCATAGTCGAGCAGCACCCGGCGAATCCGCTCCATGCGGTCCTCGCTGCCGGCGAGCATGACGACTTGGACGCCGGACTTATGCCAGCGCTCCATTTCCGATTTCAGCACATTCATCTGCCCATGGAAATCCTGCATGCTCCGGCTGATAAAGCCGACAATATTCTGCGGCTGAACATGCGGTACCTGGCGCAGAAAGATGGACATGAACACGCTTTGAAAAGGACGTTGGTACATGACCGTGTCGCTGTCGACGGACAAATGCAGGTCAGGCAGCGTCTTCCCGTTCTGCAGCAGATGAAGGTTCCATTCCGATTCGTCACGTTCCAGCTGCTTGGCCGTTTCCAGCAGACGGGCCGGTTCGTCGAGAATCAACAGGGTATCCCGCTCCATATAATCGTATAGATGCGAGCGTTCCGGATAAAGCAGCGAAATATATTTATAAATCTCGGAAAAATAAGTTCCTTCGCGCAAATGTTCAATCTCCCGGCCGATTTCCTCGTGCAGACGTATTTTAGCCTGCCGGTCGGTCGTCTTCTCCATTTGGCGCTCCAGCATGATCGACGCCTTGTCCGCCGCAGCCTCCAGCTGCGCCTTACCCGCGATGATTTCTTTGGCAGGCGTAATGGTCACGCTCCGAACCTTGTCGATGGAGCGCTGATCGGACGGATCGAATGTCCGGATGGAGTCGATCTCGTCGTCGAACAGCTCCACCCGGTATGCCAGTTCGGTATTCATGGGATAGAAATCGAGAATGCCGCCGCGAACGCTGAGTTCACCGCGGTTCTCCACCCGTTCGACGCGCTCGTAACCCATTTCGATCATCGTGTTCAAGAAATGTTCAAGCTGGATGCTCCCGTCCTGGGAGACGATTATCTGAGCTGCCGCCATAGCCTGCGGCGCGGGCAGCAGCCGGCGAACGCCAGAATAAGGCGCGACCACAATGCCGCGGAAGCCCCGCGAGCATTTGTTCAGCACCTCGATACGCTGAGCAACCGTCTCCGGACTGGATACGGCCGTTTCGGCTGCGACCAATTCATTGGCAGGATACAGCAGTACCCGATCTGGAGAAAGCGCTTCCTGTAGATCATCGGCAATTTTTTGTGCCGAAAACATGTTGTGCGTCACGATTAATATAGGGCGGGATGTCTCCTCGTGAAGCGCGGCCAGCATAATCTGCCTGGCTGAACCGGATAATCCGGAGATCAGCTGCTCTTTCATTCCGGCGGCGATGCCTCGGGTTACCGACTGAAAATCGGAATCTTTGGAAAAAGCCTCAATAAGACCTTGTAACAAAAGGCGCACCTCACTTACTGAATCGCTTCTGGCGAAATTTTCCTTAACGCTTTAGAAGCACAAAATAGTAATCTATTTCAAGACAAAACGGCTGCGCCGCCCTGCTTCAAGGACGGTACCGTTTCTCGTAGAAATATAAGACTAACGGTAATCGCAGCTCATAAATTATAAAGTCTCATATTTTAAAATAAGCCTCAGCTTTTGAGGCCAAGGCTTGCGGATGACGATAGACGCAGCGCCGCTTCACCTATTGAAGCGGACTGGCCAGAAGGCTAAGTTCCGGATTGTTGTCCAAGGCCTCCTTGCAGTAATTGCAGGTAACCTTAACCGTAATTTCGCCGTCTGAATCATACGCTATTATATCTCTGCGTTCCGCAGGGGTCAAGGAATGAAGGCCGAGCTGCATCTCGGTAGCAGCGCTTCTGCGGATGCTTCCGAGAAAAGTCCGGCAGTGTCTACATACGTAGTGTATTGCCATATATATGCCTCCTGAAGGTAAAGTATACCTTCAGTATGTCCCGTTCAGACTTCGGTTAGCCCCGTAGAATCATAGTTGTTGCCCGGGGTATCTCCGGAAGCATGGTCCTCTGCGTCTTTTTACCCGTTGAATTTAGCCATCGTCTGTTCAAAGGTGTGGTCCAGACTATACTCAAGTGCGTCGCAGGCGCCGCCGATCATCAATCCAAGCTTGTCGCTATCCTTCTTGGGAAACTTGCCGAGCACATAATCGACAATCGCGTATCCGGGCTCGGGCCGTGAAATACCCATCCTTACTCTATTGAAGGTCTGAGTGCCCGTATGCTGAATGATCGATTTGATTCCGTTGTGCCCCCCGGCGCTGCCTTGATACCGCAGCCGGATTTTGCCAACCTCGGTGTCGAGGTCGTCGTAAACTACAATCATATCTTCCAAGGGGACTTTGTAGTAGTCCATATAGGTGCGCACCGCTTCCCCGGACAAATTCATATACGTCATCGGTTTGATCAGCACGGTCTTGATTCCGCCGATGACGCCTTCTCCAATAACCGATTTGCACTTGCTCTGATTAAAGACGATCCCGTATCTGCGCGCCAGTTCATCCAGAGCCATAAATCCGACATTATGCCTTGTCTTGGCGTACTCCGGTCCAGGGTTGCCCAAACCGACGATCCATTTCATTTGTAAACCTTCCCTTTCTTGATACAATAGAAGCATAAGCGTTCCCGAAATGTCTATTCTAATTCTATAGAAACGTCCATCCCATTCCAAAGACAGGTGATGTTAATATGCTGCAGCAGGGCGAGCCTCTGACGCTTCACCGCCATTTTCAGTATCATCTACAATATGCCATACCTGTCGAGGTGTACCGCGGCGATGTACATGTTGACATCGGCGTGCTTACCGCCGTAGACGCAAGCTTTGCGGAGCTGCAGGGGACGCTCTACAATCGCAGCCTGTTCACCTTTATCTCGCGGCCGGGATTCTGAATGACCGAACCCGCAGCCAGCAAGCCGACAAGGGTTACATCTCCTGAAAAGGAGCTGTAACCCTTCTTTCGAAATATAAGACATAAGCTGCGCGCTTGTCCATCGCCTTATATTTCCTGCATATCTCTATTCAATCTCGAACAGCTTACTGATGGACAGCTCTTCATGCACCCGGATAATCGCTTCGCCAAGCAGAGGAGCCACGGAAAGCACCTTCAGCTTGGAAGTCGGGTTCTCGTTGCGAATAGGAATCGTATCGGTAACGACAACCTCTTTAATCGGCGAATTTTCCAGCCGCTGATGCGCCGGGCCGGAAAGGACCGGATGCGTACAGCAAGCGTACACCTCTTTGGCTCCGCCTTCCATTAGAGCATTGGCGCCAAGCACGATCGTGCCCGCCGTATCAATAATATCGTCGATAACGATCGCCGTCTTCCCTTCGATGTTCCCGATAATATTCATAACCTCACTGACATTCGGTTCCGGGCGGCGCTTGTCAATAATAGCGAGCGGAGCGTTCAGGAAATCGGCAAGCTTTCTCGCCCGAACCACACCGCCGTGGTCCGGAGATACAACGACCGGATTCGGGATCTGCATGGAGCGGAAATATTGCGCCAGAATCGGTACGCCGAGCATATGATCAACCGGAATGTTGAAGAAGCCCTGAATCTGCATGGCATGCAGATCCATGGTAATTACGCGGTGCGCACCCGCAGTCTCGATCAGGTCCGCCACAAGCTTCGCCGTAATCGGATCACGCGAACGGGCCTTGCGATCCTGACGGGCATAGCCGTAATACGGGATAACCACGTTAATACTCTTGGCTGAGGCGCGCTTCAGCGCGTCGATCATGACCAGCATTTCCATCAGGTTATCATTCACAGGACCGCACGTGGATTGAACAATGTAGACGTGGCAGCCCCGTACACTCTCCGACAATCTGACCTGAATTTCTCCATCGCTGAAGCTTGTCGTATGCGACTCGCCCATCGGAATCCCGATATAGTCGGCAATTTGATGCGCGACCTTGGGATTGGAGTTACAGGTAAAAATCTTCAACTTGGAATCAAGATAAGCCATAAAAGTTAAACCCTCCGTGATCGGTTCAATTGAATTTATCTGTCAAATGCGCCGTGGCACGGAAAAAGTCCGGCGCCAGGCGCATCATACGCACTTACGATGGATGAGATTGACCCTTTTTCGCTTTTGCCCGGGACCGGATTTTATCAGCATAGCCCGGCTTGTTCTCCTGACGCTGTCTGGCAATGGCCAAATCCCCCTCAGAGACGGACTTGGTAATGGTGGAACCAGCCACAACATAGGCGCCTTTGCCCACCGTGACGGGAGCAATCAGGTTGACATTACTGCCGATAAAAGCTTCGTCTCCGATTTCGGTTACCGATTTATTAAATCCGTCGTAGTTGACCGTGATCGCCCCGCAGCCGATATTCACGTTCTTGCCGACAGAAGCGTCTCCGACATAGCTTAAATGCGAAACTTTAGAGCCGTCGCCGATGGTAGCTTTCTTGATTTCCACAAAATCGCCGATCTTCACGTCTTCACCAAGCACGCTTCCCGGACGCAAATAGGCAAAAGGCCCAACGGAAGTCCGTGCGCCGACCTCAGCGCCGTTAAGTACGGAATGCTTGACCTGGGCTCCGTCCATAATCCGGCTGTCTTCAATTTCACTGGAGGGGCCGATGATGCAATTTTCCCCAATTGCGGTACTGCCCTTAAGCAGCGTTCCCGGATAAATTACCGTGTCCGCTCCGATGGTGACTTCGGCTCCTATATAAGTTGATGATGGATCTATAATCGTTACGCCTCCGAGCATATGACGGCGGGCAATGCGATGGCGCATATAGTACTCGGCCTCGGACAACGCTACGCGGTCATTCACACCGATTGATTCTATGGCATCGTCCGTTTGGAAGGCGAGCACAAGCTCTCCCTGCTCACGCAGAATACCGATGACGTCGGTCAGATAGTACTCCTGCTGGGCATTATGGTTCGTGACCTTGTCCAAGGCAGCGAACATCTTGGCATTGTCAAAGCAATAAATTCCGGTATTGATTTCACGTATGGCATCTTCGGCGGGCGTGCAATCCTTCTGCTCCACAATCTTTAGCAGCTCTCCGTCCTCAGTGCGTATAATCCGTCCAAGTCCCGCAGGGTTTTCCATAACGGCCGTCAAAATAGTAGCCGCCGCCTTGCGTTCCTCGTGCAGCGTCATCAGCTTGGTCAGTGTTTCCGGGGTAATGAGCGGCGTATCACCGTATGCGACAACCAGCGTACCTTCTTCCCCGCCCAGCAAATCCTTGGCCTGCTTCACGGCGTGGCCCGTTCCGAGCTGAGCTTCCTGCAGCACATATTCCGCAGAATCGCCCAAATAAGCTTGGACCGCCTCAGCGCCATGTCCGACAACGACAATGCTCCGCTCGCAGCCGGTTGCTTTTACAGTATCAAGCACGTGCCCAACCATAGGCTTTCCGCAAACGGGATGCAGCACTTTGTATAACTTTGATTTCATGCGCTTGCCCTGGCCTGCGGCTAGAACAACAGCCATTCTTTTCAAGAATGCCAACCTCCTACTCTAAACTCATTACTGAATATATCTCATTCCGGGCAAAAAGAAAAGAGAACCATCCAAAGGATCGTTCTCTTTTCTTCGAACCCCAATTCGAATTGCATATCCGACACCTATGCCCAAAATAATGAGAGAGGTCAAACCAAGGAGCCGATTCTTATGCTCCTTCTTCAATCACTTCTTCTTCCGTTGCTGCGCGATCATATTCTGCAAGAACCGCGGTTTGGATCTTCTCACGCGTTCCGGAAGAAATCGGATGCGCGATATCACGGAATTCCCCATCCGGCGTGCGTTTGCTGGGCATTGCAACGAACATTCCATTGTTGCCATCAATGACGCGAATGTCATGAACAACAAACTCGTTGTCGATGGTAATGGATGCGATTGCTTTCATTCTCCCCTCAGAGTTTACGCGGCGGAGTCTGACATCCGTAATTTGCATGTGTGTGTTCACCACCTTTTTCCATCAAAGACTTGGGTGTATAATTCCACACAGTTACGCAAACTCCTTCTTTTCCTCGCGATAAAATCCCCTACATAGTAGATAAATTTGACAAAACAGTGTTTTCTACGCTTTTCTGCCGAATTCCCATGGTTTTCTCACGAAATCGACATATTTCCCGGTTCTTAAACGGTAAAAAAATTACCCGGATACGCCGATATGCGCCGCTCTTTCGGATCGACCTCGCCCAGTCTGACCAAGGAGACATAATCATGCAGCAGACGTTCTTCGGACCCTACCGCATCGGATTCCACCAGAACCCCTACGCCGGCCACTTCCGCGTTGAATTCACCAAGCAGATCAACCATTCCGCCAACCGTTCCGCCCGCTTTCATGAAATCGTCGACGATAAGTACACGCGACTTCTCCTTAAGCGCCCGCCTGGACAGTGACATCGTATGAATACTCTTATGCGAGCCCGACACATAATTGATGCTGACCGCCGAGCCTTCCGTTACTTTATGGTCCCGGCGCACCAGCACCACCGGCAGCCCCAGCTGCGCGGCCGTCGCGTAAGCGAGCGGAATCCCTTTCGTTTCCACCGTCATCACGGTATCGATCGGCACGCCGTAAAATGCGGTGGCAATAATCTTGCCCGCCTGCTCCATAAGGGACGGTTGTCCGAGCAGGTCCGACATATATAAATATCCTCCAGGCAGAATCCGGTCGCTATGCTCCAGCTCGCTGATAAGCCCGCGGACAAAAGACAGCGCCATCTCCATAGGCATACGGGGGATGAACTTCACTCCTCCCGCCGCTCCCGCATGAGTCTGCAGCTCGCCCATGCCTTCGCCCTCGAATACCTCTTTGATAATCGCCAGGTCCTCGCTGATTGAGGACTTGGCCGCTCCATACCGCTCGGCAAAGGTGGACAGCGGCAGAAGATCATGCGGCTTTTCAAGTAAAAATTGGGTCATATCCACTAAACGCTGACTTCTTTTAAGTTTCTTCACGGGAGGCTCCTCGTCAAAACCGAATATTTATAGAGAAATATATCACTTTTGTACGGGTTTACACAAGGGAAGCGGTTATAATTAATTCTAACCCTGTCAAGTCAGCGAACGTACGGCATAGACTTCCTTGCAAAATCCGCGCAGCCCGTTATAAATTCTAGCCACCTTGGACTGCTTGGACACAAGCCCGAATACAGTCGGGCCGCTGCCGGACATCAGCACGCCGTCTGCACCGAGCCGGATCATCGCTTGTTTGAGCTGCTGCACCTCAGGATGCAGCTTCAAGGTTACCTCTTCCAGCACGTTGCCGAGCCGGCCGCACACCGCCTGGAAATCCCCGGCTTCGACCGCCTCCCGCATAAGCCGCGCGGAAGGATGAACGGCAATGCGGTCCGCCCGGAGCTTGCCATAGACCTCTGCCGTCGATACATTGATCGGCGGCTTCGCCAGCATCACCCAGCACTGGGGCATGCTTGCGATGGGCGTAAGCTTCTCCCCTCTGCCCGTTGCCAGGGCAGTTCCTCCGGTGACGCAGAAGGGTACGTCCGAGCCGAGCTCAGCGCCAAGCTCCTGCAGCTCTTCGCTTGACAAGCCGAGCTGCCAGAGCCGGTTCAGGCCGCGCAGCGCAGCCGCAGCGTCGCTGCTCCCGCCGGCGAGCCCGGCAGCAACCGGTATTTTTTTATCCAGATGAATATGTACGCCCTGCCCCACTTTGTAACGCTCTTTCAACAGCTTTGCCGCCTGAAACGCCAGGTTCTTCTCATCCAGCGGAATATAACCTGCCTGGCTTGATATAATAATGGTATCCCGCCGCAGTTCGGACATCTCCAGCCGATCCGCAAGGTCCACCATAGTCATAATCATTTCCACCTCGTGAAATCCATCCGGCCGCTTGTGAAGTACATCGAGCATTAGATTGATTTTGGCCGGCGCTTTCTCATACATTTTCAAGGCGTTCACCCTACTCTCATTTTTCCCCTAAAATAACTTAACATATTATATGAAAATCTTGTAACGAAGTCCATTCCGAGTTAATTCCTAAGGAGAAAGCGCTATAATCAAGAAGAAACGGCTGCGCCGTCCCCGTAGGAGGAGGGCATCTGTTTCTCGTAGAAATATAAGGACATCCATAAGCGTAAACTTATAGATTCTTATATTTTAAGGCAAAACGGGGACGCCCTGCTTGGGAGCCCCCGCCTTCCTTACCGCTTTTCGGCTATTTCTAGCCCTAAGATTTGCGTGCAGCCTGCTCGGCAAGCTGAATCGCTCTTTTCACCATGTTCCCGGCATCCTTCGCCCGGATTCCTCCCCAGCCCTCGCGCTCCACGGTGTCGTAGAAGCCGAGCTCTTTTGCCAGCTCCGTCTTCAGCTCCTCGGACATCATGCTACGTCTTCTGCGGCTCATGCGGCATCCTCCTTGTGGGTAGTAATGATGAGTTAATGCCCTCTTAGTATGGATTGCCTCTCCCTTGAACATACGCTTTCCGCTGCTTCACCTAAGAAGACGCTCTCCGAAAAATAAAACAGCCTTTCCTAAGCGAGGAAAGGCTGTTTATGAATAAAGAGTTATGCTTTGGCATGCATGAGCGGCATCCGCACATCGTCCTCACATACCGTAATCTCCACGGACTCGGTAAGAATATCGGCATAGCTGTAGGAGACGCGCCCCAATGACTGCTGCTCCTGATCCAGTTTGACAATAAATACAGAAGGGTACGTTTCTTCCAGGACACCGGTGCGCTCGACCGTCTTGCGTCGGCCACCGTTTGCTCGTAACGTAATCTTAGAACCGACATGAGCTTCGAGACTGCGTTTAATTTCCAACAGCGCGTTATTAGCCATTGCCTGAAGACCACCTCTTTCCTTGTCCATTATAACCTCTTTATTACAATATGTCAAATCAAACAAATTATTATAGTAGATGCCAGTTATGTTTGTCAACGATATTTTTAGGAGGCAAATGGACAAGCAAGAGGTCTCAGGCTCCGGGCCTTTTAAATGGCGGAAGGTGTTACTTTCAGCGTAGATAAATCCTGAAGCCGCGGCATGCCAATCCGCAAGCTCCCTCGGGTTTCGATCCCGCCCAGTCCCTGGCTGCCGCTGATCGTATGATTCAGCACGTCGCTTAAGTTGATCGTTTCCCTTATGGAAGTCAGAGCGGCCTTTGCCGCGATATACACGGGGTCCAGCGCATGAATCAGAATGCGTCCCGGAGAACTGGCAAAATTCGCGCCGGCCCCAAGCAGCGCTTCGAAATGCGATTGACAGGCGCCGGCGATAACCGTCAGCGCGTCATAATGGCGTTCGTAATCTCTGGCCACCCGAATGGCGGCAACGAAATTTTGCGAATTTTTATAACTGCTTAAGCTGTGCAGATCGTAAGACGGCAGCGACTTAAGCACACCGTCATGACCAGTAAGCACCACAATATTGGGCCGGACTCTCGGCAGCAGCCGATACAGCACGGACGCCATCTCCGCTTCCCGCACATGATGGCCTTCAGACGGAATGCGCAGCTGCTCATACAGGCTGAGGCTTTTATTCAAATAAGCCGGATCGCCGTCAAGATGCAGTACTTTTCCGGGAAGCTCAAAGTAAGAAGCTTCTTTTGCCGCCTGCTCCCAAGTCCCAGCCGGACTCAAGGCTCCAAACCTGATCTGCTCCTGCCGGTCCTTCCTAAGCTCTGTTAGCGATTCGGCGGCTTTGATCCGTGCGCGTTGTCCCCGCTCCGTCATAGCCTCGGCAGGCACCTGAACCAGATCGCTTAGCGGAGAGTCCGCGAGCAGCCGAAATTCGGTTCCTTTGATGATGGCCTGATTTAGCACTATATGCTCCACCCGAAAAGTCACATCACCGCCATAAGATCTTCGAACGACCAAGTCTCCTAAATTCATCAGAACATCACCTCTAACCCATCGTATGGGCAAAGGTCACGGATGGTTCATCTTTTGGCCGTTTAAGTTCTATGAAATACCTGCTGCAAGCAGTACGTCGCTTAAACGCGCATATTCCGCCAGACTCAGCGTCTCGCCGCGGCGGGAAGGCTGAATGCCTGCCTCACTCAGCAGCGCCTCCAGCCGTTCCCTCCCCTCACCGGGAAAAAAGCGGGATTTCAAATTATTGGATATGGTTTTCCGCCGCTGTGTAAAGGAGGCACGCACCACTTCAAAAAAATGCTGCTCATCCCTCACCTCTACGGGCGGTCGCTCTCTGACCTTCAGCCGGATGACTGCCGATTCCACATTCGGCTGGGGAATAAATACGGTGTGCGGCACGGTGCAGATCAGCTCCGGCTCGCTGTAATACTGCACGGCGATGCTCAGGCTGCCGTAATCCTTGCCTCCCGGCGACGCCGCCATCCGCTCGGCAACCTCTTTTTGAATCATCACGACAATGTTCGCTAGCGGCAGCTTTTCCTCCAGCAGCTTCATCAGAATCGGAGTCGTCACATAGTAAGGCAAATTAGCGACTACGCTGACCTTGCCTACTTCCGCGAAATCCTCGCCGAACAGTTCATGCAGGTCCACATTTAACACATCGGCATGGCGTATCTTTACATGCGGATACGGAGAGAGTACCTCCTGCAGAATCGGAATCAGCCGCTGATCGATCTCTACGGCCGTGACAGCCCCCGCTGTCTGCGCCAGGCGTTCAGTAAGCGCGCCGATGCCGGGACCGATCTCAAGAGCGCCGGTACTCTTATCGAGACCGGCTGCGTCTACAATTTTATTTAAGATATTTTGGTCGATCAAAAAGTTCTGGCCCAAGCTTTTCTTGAACGAAAATCCGTGAGCCGCAATAATCTCCTTGGTACGTCTCGGGGACGAAATTTCTTCCCTTCCGCTCATGAGGATAGACCTCCCTGCTCAATTTGGGCAACCGCTTTTGCAAACTCTTCAGGCGTAATGCCGAACATCGACAACCGCTTGTACAGCTGCTTGCCGTTACAGTAACCGATGCCAAGTATATTGCCAAGCGCCATTCTCCGCTGTGCAGCTTTAGGATGCATAATCATACCAGCGGCCATGAGGTCTTCCATCCCAATTAGAATCGGCGCTCCCTCGAAGGATGTATGCACATTCTCCAGCGCATAGCGGATCGCTTCCGGCGAGGCGTTCTCGACACCGATATCACCCTTTAACGTTGCGTCCTCCTCCGGAATGAAGGCATGCTTGCATCCCGGCACCTTCGATGAGACAATCTTGCGTATCCGTTCTCCCGCATGATCCGGATCGGTCAGGATAATGACGCCCCGCCGCTCCATCGCAAGGGCGATCTTGGCGATTACCCGTTTATCCACCGCCGAACCGCCGGTTTCAATCGTATCGGCATCGACCGCTCTTTTGACGGCGGCGGTATCGCTTTTGCCTTCCACGACAATCAATTCTTTAATCATTGTTAAGCGTTCCTCCCACAGCGGCCGCACGGCCGCCTTTACCCCAAAAATAAAGCAAAAAGAAGAGGATTCGCTCCCCTTCTTTTTGCTGAAATTATATAAGTGATGAGCTTTCATCAATATAGCGTATTGCCGCTGAATTTGCAAAATAAATACGTTATTAATCCAGCTCCGGTTTAACCGGACCGATGACGTAAACGGCGCGCGACTTGCGGCCGAAACTGCGGGCATGGCTCAATGAATCATAATAGACGTCAATCTTATTGCCTTTGATAGCCCCTCCGGTATCCTCAGCGCGGCGGAATCCCAGTCCCTCGATATATACCCACCAGCCGATTGGAATCACACGAGGATCCACTGCGATGGTCCGGCCTTCTGTTACGCGTGTACCGGAAGCTGTTCTAGTGCCGATTCCCGGTTCTTCTGAAGAGTATGCGGTCATCGAAACGTTCTTGATCATTTTTTTGTATTCGAAGTTTACGCCTGCTTTGCTGGAGGAAGAAATTTTCGCGGCGACGGGTTTGGGAACGGCTTTCGTGCCTACGGCGATAACCTTATCCTTGGTCACCGTCTGCACTTCTTTGCCGACCATGCGCATTGAGACCAACTTACCGTCCTGATAGGTTTTCTCAATATGCTGGATTATAGCACCCGGCTTGCCGGCTTGCGCTACTCGTACTTTCCCTGTGATGAGGGAGGGGTCCGCCGTCTTAATCACTCGGAAAGGCAAGCTTTTCGTCCGCTTCACAACCTGCTTGTTGATGCGGATAACCTTGACTTCCGTTCTGGCGTTAATTGCGGTGTCTAGCGAAGGAAATACCTTATCGTGGGTACCCAGGGAGATGCCCAGGCTGCTAATGGCCTGACCGATTGTATCTTCGGTCGTATACAGCGTCTTTGTCTTTCCGCCTTCAGTCAGAATTAATTCCTGTGCCCGGTCAATGACGATCCTGTCGCCGTCTTCGATTCGATCGCTAAGGCCCGCCGAAATTTTGTCATACGGTTTGAGCGGGATCGGTTGTTTGGCCAGGGCTTCTCCCAGAAGCGCTTCACGCGTCTCCAGAGCGTGAACTTTCCCGTCTATCTCCAAAATGATTTGTTTGCTGCTTTGAGAGCGGATATACAACGTAATAAGCAGCGCGATTGCTATCCCGATCACGCCCGCCAGTGACCACGCGCGCAAAGACCATGCGCGTATATTCACTTGCTCCCACCATAACCTAAATGCATTAGACCTGCTGGATGATTGCGAATCATGGGATACTTCTGGTTGGAATACGCCCATCTTCTACATCCTCCTTACATAGTCCGCCTGAATTATAAATCGCAATAATGTACCCGGCGAAGCTAATAGAGATTGTAACAGAACGCGATACAATTCAAGTGGTTCGCATCCTGCTCATAAATCGCCTGCCCGGCATGGCATGCATCCGCCTGTTATATAACAGTTCACAGGCAGAACTCGTTTATTCCAAACAAAAAGAAGCCTAAAAAAGAGTCTTGATTAGAGGACTCTTTCGTGGCTTCCGGAAATGTCCGAATAAACGGCCAACGCACGAGGTTTCCTCTCTTACTTGCGCTTACGGGGTTAGCTGTCGGGTTTGGACGAAAGAGAGACGCCCTATCTTAGGTCAACCGCTCATGGCGGCTGCCTTCAAATTCACCCCAAAGACCACGTGAAGAAATCAAATACAGCCTGCGACGCCAACTTGTTGTGTCTAATGTGCGGCCTAAAAGCATTCGGCAAGGCGATATTGGTTCCCCCGTTCTCCATACGGAGACTCAGCGAGACGATTTATGATCAGTGTCTGTCTCTGTAACAACAGCTCACTGCACTGAAAAGATGATATCCTGTTTCGATGCATGTTGTAAAGCAGCAATCAACCAGATTTGCGCAAAAAAATGGTTAAATTATTGTAATAAACAACCGTTTTTTCGTTAAAAAACTTTAATCCTTCGCTCATCCTCACTTTTTTGGCTAGTTTTCTCCCGTTTTCACCGAATGCCAAATAGTTCCAGTGCGTTCGCATACGTAATTTCCGCCAATTTTTCCACTTCCATGCCCTTAATTTCAGCTGCAGCTTCTGCCACCAATCTGACATGAGCACTTTCATTTCGCTTGCCTCGGTAAGGGTGTGGCGTTAGGTAAGGAGAGTCCGTTTCGATCAGCAGACGGTCCAGCGGAACCTGCGCCAGCACCTCTTTCGGTACCCGGGCGTTCTTGAACGTAATCGGTCCGCCAAAGGAAAGATGAAAGCCAAGATCCAGGCACATTTTGGCTGTCTCCCAGCTGCCCGAGAAGGAGTGCATGACCCCGCCGATTTCCGATGCCTTTTCTTCACGGAGAATGCAGACCACATCCTCATGAGCATCCCGGTTATGAATGACAATCGGCATATTCAGCTCTCTTGCAAGGCCGATCTGACGCCGGAACACTGTATGCTGGACCTCCTTGGGCGAAGTATCCCAGTAATAGTCGAGCCCTATTTCTCCAATGGCGACAACTTTGTCATGGCTGCACAGCGAAGCAATCCAATCGAGATCTCCGTCCTTCATGTCAATGGCATCTGTCGGATGCCAGCCTACCGCCGCATAAATAAAATCATAGGATTCGGCGAGCTTCATTGTGGACGGAATCGTTTCCCGGTTAAAACCGACATTGACCATTTTGGAGACTCCCGCCTCTAGGGCGCGGGCAATCGTCTCTTCACGGTCGCCGTCGAAATGTGATGCATCCAAATGGGTATGAGTGTCGAAAAGCTGCATATCCGCTTCCCCCTTTTTGCGGTTTTTGGCTTACATTTCTTAGCGTAAATCAAATAATTCCTTAATGGATTCAGGAAGCATTGGCAGCGCTTTTTCCAGCTTATCCTGCGGATAATAGAGATGGTAACGGCCGCGGTGAATCCCGCTTATAGAGCGGACGATGTCCGACACCTCGGAGATTTCACGCAGCCGTTCCTGACGATCGAGCAGGAGAATCTGCTTGCCGTGAAAGCCCTCTTCCGGCCGAAATACATCGTAGGGCAAATCTGTCGGAAAATCAACTTCCAGGTCGTATTCCGGGTTCAGTCCAGCCGAGGCGAAACTGCGGCGAATGTCATCAATTGTCTCCATATCGAGACTTTCCATTTCTACATATTTATACAGTTTACGATGAATGAAGCGGCTGCACAAGTCGCTGAGCAGTTCATCCTGTTCCGAGGTCCACTGCATAAACGTTGCCTGTACGAGTGCTTCATCCAGCTGCAAATACTGCTGCACACTCACCTCGCCGCGAAATAAATCAGTCAGCGGTTCAACCATAAACCGGAAGGAGTAGCCCTCCTTAAACAGCTGCTTGGCCCGCCGGAATACTTGGCGCAAAATAATTTCCGAGCTGCGCGTTACCGGATGGAAATAGACCTGCCAGTACATTTGGTACCGGGACATTAAATAATCCTCAATCGCATGCATCCCCGATTCCTTCACAACTACCCGCCCGTGATAAGGACGAAGCACCCGCAAAATACGGTCGATGTCGATCGTGCCGTAGTTAACCCCGGTGTAATAAGCGTCGCGCAGCAGATAATCCATCCGGTCGGCATCCAGCGGACTCGACACCAAATTGACAACAATATCATGCTCATACTTTTTGCGGATGACCGAAGCCACTTTTTGCGGAAAATCTTCCTCTACTTCCTTCAAAATCTCAGTAATTCCAGTATTCTCCAATATAATGCGACAGGTCCAGTCTTCATGATTCATTTGAAAAGCTTCTTCTATAGAATGGGAGAACGGACCGTGTCCCAGATCATGCAAAAGCGCCGCGCACAGCGCAACCAGTCTTTCCTCAGGGAACCAATCTTTATAACCGCTGCGTTCAAATTGGGAGATAATGCGCCGCGTAATTTCATATACCCCTAGCGAATGGGAGAACCGGCTGTGCTCGGCTCCATGGAAAGTCAGGTAGGTCGTCCCAAGCTGCCGGATGCGGCGCAGACGCTGAAATTCCTGTGTATTAATCAAGCGCCAAATGACCGAATCCTGTACGTGAATATAATTGTGAACCGGGTCTTTAAATACTTTTTCTTCAGTGAGCGGCTGCTGCATGTAATCAACTCCTTTGTCCTTAACAACGAATTTTCTGATATTTTTATATGAGGAAAAGATATGTCGTCATATTTTGTCGAAAAAAGTAGATTTTTTGGTTTCCATTTCGACATTTTTATTATATATTATGAATAGTTATCCAACCGTTTGAAGATCAACCCTTCCTGAGAGCCAATTGCAGCTTAAAAATAATTCACCCGCTAAAAAGAGGTTGACTGTTTTGGGAATGGTTGGTATTATATGTATCATAAAACAGAGAAGATTGTCGAAACGTGACATTTTTTGATTATTTGAGAGGAGCAACGATTGTTATGATGAAATCAACGGGCATTGTAAGAAAAGTAGACGAACTGGGACGGGTTGTCATTCCGATCGAGCTGCGCCGCACGCTGGGTATTGGAGAGAAAGATGCTCTCGAGATTTATGTCGACGGTGAACGGATCATGTTGAAAAAATACGAGCCTGCCTGCATTTTCTGCGGCAACGCTGAGAACGTTACTTACTTCAAAGGAAAAATTGTTTGCAATGAATGTATTTCAACCATCCCTGCCCCTGTGACAAATTAAAATAAATAAGTTATAATAGGACTAATCAAATTGTTAATTCTAACCTTTTTTATATCTCCTTGGCCTCCCGTGAATGCGGGGGGCAACTTTTTTTATGTGGGGGACCCCTCCTAAATCCTCCCCAAAGGGGAGGACCCCAAGGGCCGCGCCCTCTGGACACCCGCAATTGTTGGATAGATGCGGAACGTTGGCGGGATCTAGCGGCTTGGGAGGGTGGAGCGGCCCTTTCTCGGCAGGGTTCCTGGCGGAACCGGCCTCGGGGCCTTTCATGCGTGCTGACGGCGCTCCGAATTTAAGAAAGGCGGAGACAGTCGCTCTCCCTTCGGGAATCGCTTTACTTCGGCGCTTGGTGCGACTGGCTCGTGGTGCTACTTTGGTGTTCTCCCGCGCTCTCCCTTTGGGATTCGCTTCCTCCGTGCTTGGTGCGACTTGGCGCGGACTGCTGCTTCGGTGTTCTCCCACGCTCTCCCTTTGGGATTTGCTTCCTCCGTGCTTGGTGCGACTTGGCGCAGACTGCTGCTTCAGCGTTCTCCCCCGACTCTCCCTTCGGGATTCGCTTTCCTCCGTGCTTGGTACGACTTGGCGCGGACTGCTGCTTCAGCGTTCTCCCCCGGCTCTCCCTTCGGGATTCGCTTCTCTTCGGCGCTTAATGCGACTGGCGCAGACTGCTGCTCCGGTGTGCGTCCTCGCTCTCCCTTTGGGATACGCTTTCCACCGTGCTTGGTGCGACTATTCCTCCAGCAGCGCGTTATAAATATCGCGCTTGGCGATGCCACGATCGGATGCGGCTTTTTTCATGGCATCCTTACGGGTGGAGCCGGCGGCCTCGTAGTGGGCCACATGCTCCTCGATGCTGAGCGCTCGCCACCAAGCGGAATCGGCTTCCTGCGCCTCTTCTTTACTCTCTCCCTCGACAACGATCACATATTCTCCCAGCGGCGGATGTTCCGCCAGCCACTCGGTGCATTCCTGGATGGTCCCGCGGAGGAATTCTTCGTAACGTTTCGTTAGCTCGCGGGCTAAAACAATTCGCCGGTTGCCGAAAGCCTCCTGCAAATGAGCCAACGTTTTCACTACCCGATGCGGTGACTCATAGAAGAGCAGCGTACCCTGGGCGGCGCGCAGCGGGGTAAGCACAGCGCGGATGTCCTTACGCTCACGGGGGAGGAAACCGATGAAGGTAAACGTTGTGGTCGGTAAGCCGGATGCGATCAGTGCAGACAATGCGGCGTTAGCTCCGGGTACGGGCACAACCGGGATTCCTTCGCTCACCGCGAGCGCTACCAGATCGGCGCCCGGGTCGGAAATGGCGGGCAGACCGGCGTCGCTAACCAGCGCTAGATTTTTACCTTCTATTATATAGCGAATTAATTCCGGTCCGCTCGCAGCCTTATTATGCTCATGGTAGCTGTACAGCTGGCCCGGAGAAATGTCGAAATGGCTAAGCAGCTTGCGCGTCTGCCGGGTATCCTCAGCGGCGATAATATCGCATTCCTTCAACGTCCGGACAGCCCGGAACGTCATATCCTCCAGGTTGCCGATCGGTGTCGCCACCAAAAATAAGGTGCCTGTCTTCTGCTGATTGTCCGCTTCCTTATTTTGAAAGCTGCTTTGGCATTGAATCGTCATGGCTTTACCTCTTTTGAACCGTAATAGATGTCCAGAATCTCCGGACAATATTCATTATCTTCATTGTATACGATCAGCGGCGGCTGTATCCGCACTTCCGGCTTGCCGTCCCGCGCGGCCTCTATCAAGACCATGTTCGCCTCCAGATGCGCACGCGGATGCACAAAGCGGATCGATTTCGGCTCCAGCTTGTACTGCCGCATCAAGCTGATGATATCGGCCAGCCGCTGCGGCCTGTGAACCATGCTGACCTTCCCGCCGGTGCGGACAAGCCGGACGCATGCCTGAATAACCTCCTCCAGCGTACAGCCGATTTCATGGCGGGCCATTGCCTGATGAGTGTTCAGCTTGAGATCGCTGCCGTTCAGCGGCATATAGGGCGGATTTACTGTAATCGCATCGTATACCCCATATCCTGCCGTAAGATGCAGCATCCGCAAATCTCCTTCATGAATGGTGATCTTCTCCTGAAGCGCATTCATCACCACGCTTCGGCGGGCCATATCGGCCAGACGGGGCTGGATTTCGATTCCATCGATAACTGCAGCCGTACGAGTTGTCAGCAGCAGCGGGATCACTCCATTGCCTGTACATAAATCCAATATTCGACCGCGGGGAGGTATGGAGGCGAATCGGGCCAGCAAAACGGCATCCATAGAAAAGCTGAATACCTCATCACTCTGAATAATATGCAGATTATGCGTAAGCAGATCGTCCACGCGCTCCGAAGGAAGCAGCGGAACCTCATTCAAACGGTTGCTCATAATTAGTCCCCTATTCCAAAATTCTAAGAAGAAACGGCGGCGTCTTCCTTCATGGAAGGCATCCGTTTCTCGTAAGAATATAACTCCTTGTATTCAAAAAAACCGTAGGTGGCGTCCTCCTACGGCTGAATATTCTCATTTATTAAGGAAAGACAGACAGAACAGACAGTCACCTTCCGTACGCAGATGTCCAAAATTGACATTGCAGATATGAAAGCCCTCATGATACAGCCGTGCCAGATTATCATAGCCCTCGCCGACAATCTCATCTTGGCCGCTTTCGTTCTGGACGGGAAGCTTGCCGGGATTCCGTTTCTCCGAAGAAGAACCGGGCGGAGCTTTTTTCTTCAAAATCTTGCGCAGCTGCTCATTTTCCAGTGTCAGTCGCTGGTTCGCTTCCATTAATTCTTTAACTGCCTGCTTCCAATCTCCAAGATTAAGGCGCATCGTTTCCATTTGCGCTTCTATCTCCTGAATGTGTGCGAATATATTTTTCTTTTCCAAGTTTCCACCCCGAAAGTAACCTTAATGGTCTACTTGACGACAACATCATCCATTGGAAGTTCTTTTACTTTGCCCATTTCAAACAACTGAACATGCACCGAGCGGTTACCCGCATTTATGCCGACCACCTTGCCTTCACCCAGCGAAGTGATTACCAGCTTGCCTACCGCAGGCATTTCTTCTTTAACGCTTTCGTAATTATCATGCTCAAATTTCAGACAGCACATCAATCTTCCGCAAAGCCCGGATATTTTGGTCGGATTAAGCGATAGATTCTGATCCTTAGCCATCTTGATCGACACCGGATCGAAATCCCCAAGCCATGAAGAGCAGCAGAGCACCCTTCCGCATGGTCCGAGGCCGCCAAGCATCTTGGCTTCGTCGCGGACACCGATTTGGCGAAGCTCGATACGGGTGCGGAAGATGCTGGCTAAATCCTTGACCAACTCCCGAAAATCAACCCGGCCTTCCGCAGTGAAGTAGAAAATGATCTTGTTGCGGTCAAACGTAAATTCCACGTCCACCAGCTTCATTTTGAGGCCATGATCGCGGATTTTATTTAAACAGGTTGAAAAAGCATCTTTTGCCGCCCGCTTATTCTCCTCTACCACGCGCGCGTCTACATCTCCGGCGATACGCATGACTTTCTTAAGCGGCAGTACAACATCAGCTTCCTGAACCTCTTTTTTGCCTACAACGACCTTGCCATATTCAACCCCCCGCGCCGTCTCGACGATCACGCACTGCTCACATTCAATCGAAAAGTCTAAAGGATCGAAATAATATATTTTACCCGCCTTTTTGAAGCGGACACCGACTACGCTGTATAACAAAATTAACCTCCTTGTCTGCCGGTGAAAGAACCCCCCAGCAAGTCCGCTCCATGATGTTCCATGCTTGTTCTTCCTTAACCGTTAGCGCAAGAAGAAACGGCTGCTCCTACTTTAGCAAAGCGTATGCTTTCGCAGCAGTGATACACTGTATCGCTTATAGGCATTTGTTTCCCGTTAGAAAAATAAGGCCAAATCAGGCCAAAGTTTGCTTCTTGAAGGTTGCTTCGCAGAAAACATAAACAGACGGCATTCTTCAGCTTTCCAGACGTATCAAAAACTGCTCCAGACATAGCTGGGCATTAACATTGGACCGCAGCTTCTTCTTGCTCTCAGCGGCATAATCCATATAGGTTACCCATTGAGAAGCAGTACGCGTCCCAGCATGATTGGAAATAAAATCCAATTGATCTATAAAAACGATGCTTTCATGTTTTCGGTACAGGAAGTAGAGCATGTCTTTAAACCATAGATGGAACATACTGAAACAGGTATCCAAATGCTCACCGAGCCCGGTCTTGAACAGCTTCTGACCCGCGGTCGCCACCGCCGAACCATTCTTGCCCAGAGACTCCTTCGCTAATTGTAACACTAGATTTCTTATTTCTGCAAACCAATTCTGTGCTAAAAGCTCTCTACATCCTTCTAGTCCCGATGTCAGAGATGCCGCGCAGCGTGCAAGGGGAGCGGAGACTCCCTCATTTGATAATTCCTGCAGCATCATCTCCGGCGGCAGCGGAGAAAACGGGATGCGCTGTGTCCGCGACTGAATAGTTGGCAGCAGCGATTGGTTGTTATCGGCAATAAGAACGGCTACGGCAGGTACTGGAGGCTCTTCTAAAAATTTAAGCAAACTGTTGGCCGCTTGGACGGTCATTTTTCCCGCTTCGTCTATAATGTATACCTTGGGATTGCCGCCCTCCGCCCGATAGGAAAAGACCCGCTGCAGGTCGCGGATCTGATCGATTTTGATGCTGTTGCCTTCCGGCGACAGTATCTTGAGATCCGGATGGTTGCCATGCTCCACCTTGCGGCATTCCAGACACTCGCCGCAGGCGTCATCCTTGAGGGTCGTGCAAAAAATCGCTTGGGCCAACGTAAGCGCCGTCTTCATCTGACCGCTGCCTGCGGGGCCGCTGAACAAGTAAGCATGACCGAGCGTATCATTTCGCAGCGAATTTTGCAGTATACGCTTGGCGGTTGTCTGTCCCAATATATCACCAAAAGGCATAATATCCTCCTATAGCCATCAAAAAGAAAGGTTGATCAGCATCCCGCGGATTTCTCCAACCTTACTCAGCAGATCGATCCGCCCCTGCTCGCTCTCCAGCAGTTCGTCCGCAAGGGTCAGTAAAGCGGCATCGATTTCCTCAAGCAGCTTGTATCTTTTACCGCGTCCTCTACGGTCCCAGCCCTTGGTTTCTTTGAGCGTTACGCCCCGGCGCGCCGTTTCTTCCAGGAATTTTTTGACCATGACCCGGTAAAGCGTCAGCTCGCGTATCGTCATGGATTTGGAGAGGCGTTCACCCTGAGCTTGGATCTCCTGAATTCGGCGGGTGATTTCATCCCGGCTCGCCTGTTCGCCATGCTGCTGAAACACATCGGAGAACGTTTTTTGCTGAACCGGCTTGTTCATATTGTCGCTTAAAGGCAGTTCATTCTTCAATGGCCTGAAGTTCGGATTAATCTTCAATGGTTCGCCCACCGCCTTTCTTTACAGTTCTTAATCTATGGACATAAAATATTACAGGAAACGGCCCCGTCTTACGAAACGGTCTGGTCATTTCTTCTGTTCTTTAATAATGTTCGAACCGGTCGACAGGAAGCACAAACACGGTCGCTCCGCCCACTTGCACCTCGACAGGAAGCGGAAGATAGGAATCCGTAGTTCCGCTCATCGGGGTTACCGGTGTAACCAATTGTTCGCGAACCTTGCAGCTGTTGCGAATAACGCCGAGTACGGCTTCAACCTGACTGTCTTCCACCCCGATCATAAAGGTGGTATTTCCCGCCCGCAAAAATCCGCCCGTACTTGCCAGCTTGGTTGCGCGGAAATTGGCCTTGACCAGTTCGCTGGACAGACGGTTGCTGTCCTTGTCTTGGATAATTGCAACAATCAGTTTCATCTTTCCATCTCCTCTTTGCGTTATTGTTAATCAGCAAAACGGCTGCTGTAATACATTATATTAGACAAAGAGCCTAGAAGTCCTTTAACAGCTTATCTTCAAGTGTACTTACAAGCTCACGCTCTACAACATGCAGCGGCCGATTGGCATCCAAAGTCACAATTCGTGCAGGGTCAGCTTTTGCGATCAACTGATATCCTTCTCTTACTTTCTCATGAAAAGCCAGACTCTCCATATCGAGCCGGTTGATTTCCCGCTCTCCGTTCGCCGAAATTCTTGCCAGGCCCACCTCTGGCTCAATATCCAGATAGAAGGTGAGATCCGGCATTCGGCCGCCGGTGGCAAACTGGTTAATCGCCCGTACTTCTTCCATACCTAATCCTCTGGCGTAGCCCTGGTATACAAGGCTGCTGTCCACAAAGCGGTCGCACAGCACGATAAGTCCTTCCTTCAGCGCCGGCTCCACTCTTTCGGCCAAATGCTGGCTTCTGGATGCTGCATAGAGCAGCGCTTCGGTGCGCGCGTCCATCGCCGTATGAGCAGGGTCCAGAATGATGGAGCGGATTTTCTCTGCGATCTCAATGCCGCCCGGCTCGCGGGTAATCAGATAAGGGAGGGAGCGGTTCTGCAAATAAGCAGCCAGCCTGCCCATAATCGTCGTTTTACCCGATCCTTCTCCGCCTTCAAGTGTAATTAAAAATCCTTTCCGGCCCAATTACGATTCTCCGCCTTTCTTTCATTCAAAATTCAATAGTGCTTCGGGGTCCACGTAAAGTACCTGAATAGACTTTTGTCAGCCAAACCTTCACTTTGTGGAGTTGTTTTAGATCTCTTCTTGATTTGAATATACTTGTATCATCCGCAAAGTCGGATCGGACGCGGCCTGAAACCTGGCGCCGGCAGCCGCCAAGCTCTGCAGCCTTAGGCTTATTTCCCCGGTAATAACTTCGCCTGGATACAGCAGCGGTATGCCCGGAGGATAAGGGACAACCATCTCCGCCGCGATTCTGCCTTCGCTCATCTCAAGCTTAACACGTTCTGTCTCTTCCTCCCGGACGGGTCTCAGAGAAAACTGCACCGGTTCCGATATGAAGCTGTTGGCAAAATTGTTCCACGTGGAAACATGGACGGAAGCGGAGGAAATCGCCCCCGAAGGGAATTCCCTGTCAATCTCCCGCAGCGCCGCAAGCAGCCGATCGGCATCTTCCACCCTTGAGCCAAGGCTAAACAGCAGCACCACATGCCGTTCATCGCTCATTTCCGGCACGCAGTCTCTCTTCTCGAGCTCTGCCTGCAGCTCGAATCCGCTCAGGACCCCGGTGTCGTCATATATGACGACTTTGAAGGGGTCCTGTGAGCGGTAGGCGCCGCTTGTGCTTCGCGGCGCCAGCCCTGAGGCGGAGGCTTCCGCATCGCCTCCGCCGGCCTCGGGCTGCGGCAGTTCCGGCCGCAGCCGCTTAAAGCGCGGCAGCTCCGCTAAGCCGCGCCGCAGCGTTTCCACGGCGGCCAACCCCGCCGTGAAGGCGTCAGCGCGCCGCGTGTGGAGCAGCCGGCGCGCCAGATCGAGCGAAGCCATCACGGGGTATGATGGGCTGGAGCTCTGCACCATGGCGAGCCGCTGCCGCAGCAGGGCGCGGTCGAGCCGCGGCCCTTGGACATGCAGCATGGCGCCCATGGTCATCGCCGCAAGCATCTTGTGCGTGGACTGCACGACGCCGTCCGCGCCGCAGCTTAAGGCACCCGGCGGCAGCTCCGGGTGCTGCCCATAGTGCGCCCCATGCGCCTCGTCGACCAGCAGCGGCACGCCGCTGTCGTGACAGGCCCACGCGAGGGGCGTGAGGTCGCTTCCCATGCCGTAGTAGTTCGGCATGGTTACGAGCAGGCCGGCGGCCTCCGGCCAGGCCGCCAGTGCCTTGCGCACCGTTTCTACGGACGGTGCGACCGCCAGGCCGCTGACGTCATCCATCTGCGGTTCAAGGAACACCGCACGCGCTCCCGCCAGCATCAGCCCATGAATAACCGATTTATGCACGTTACGCTGCACCAAGAGCAAGGTGCCCGGTTCGGCGCATACCGTCAGGATCAGCGCAAGGTTCCCAGCCGTACTGCCGCCTACGAGCAGGAAGCTTTCCTCGGCCCCGAAACAATCCGCCGCAAGCTTCTGCGCTTCCAGAATGACGCCGCCTGGATGATGCAGATCATCGCTCCCCGAAATCTCGGTAATATCCGCCGTCATGACCTCATCCAACAAGCCGGCGCTTCCTTCCATCTTATATGCCTGCCCATTCTTATGGCCCGGCACATGAAAAGAGCTCTTTCCTTCCGCTTTGTAACGTTCCAGCATTTCATATAATGGCGCGCCTGCACGCTCTGTCTCTTTCATTGATCGCAATTCCTTCCACACCGGCTTAACTCTATTTTAACCCATAACCGCTCCTCCGCCTATGCCTTGAATTTACCGCCTGTACGCGCAGCAAAACGGCTCCCCCTTACTTCTATGCAAGGAAAAGCCGCTGCGTTAAAAACCTGTATAAGCGAAGACAAACTTGTAATACCATCACGGCAAAACAATTGTACGGCAATCTGGCGTCTATCAAGCGTTCTTTTGCAGACCGATTTTTTTCATTCGTCCGATAAAAAAGCGGTATTTGGCATCCTCCGCCTCAGTCCTTACCATTTCCGCCTCGCAATCCTCGCAAATAAACTGCGAAACGATGCGAATTCCCTCTTCCTTTTCCTGCCCGCATATAATGCAGACTTCAGTTTTCGCATGATCTTGTTCCATACTAATCCCACCTTGGCCCTTTTAAGAACAGTATGCTTCACTTCCTATCATTTTAAACCCTTTCATAGTTTTTTCATATCCTTGAATCCCTTTTCCATCGCGGCTTATACAGCCTCGGGCGATCTAGACTTATATGATTTAATGAATTCATCAAGAATGCCGATAGTATGGATATAGGATATGAGATAAGCCCAAAGCCTGGAGGGAAGTTATGGAACCGACTAATAAAGGAGCTACCTTTTACCAATATAAACTTCTCAAAAAAATAAGCATACCCGTCAATGCTTTACGGATTTATGCAGCGATTCCTATTCTGTTTATTCTATTGGAAACCGTTTTCGTTTCCTATGCCAGTTTATTATTTTTTCTAATTGCCGTTCCGGTTATCTTTTGGGTTCAATATGTCGTCTCCCGCTCTGTCCTCTTGATTGCGGGTTACCCGGTCGCCAAACGTTGGCGCAACTCCTTCAGGCTGCCGTGGCTCGGCTTTATGCCGGATCAATACATCAGCTGCAGTCTTTTCCGCAGGGTACAGCTTCATAGTCTCTGGATCGGTCTTTCCTTCACAGCATTATTTGTCGTATTATCGCCGTACGCTTTTACTCTCTCCTTAGCCTTTCTGCATTTATGGCTGCTGTTTCCGAAATTTTACGCTCTGCTGCGGACAGGTTGGAAAAGACAGGATGACATGCTGAAATTTAATCCGGCTGACGTCTCCTGTTATTCGCAGTAGCAGCTTTGCATATCCCTTCTGTTCATCATTGAATCCTGTTCCGTATTGTACGCCACCTGTGTCCCTGAACAATAAAATCGCCATCTATCAAGATGGCGATTTTATTGTCATTGGCTATTAAGGCTTTTGGCGACCGCCTTTTTATCCTTGGGGACCATAATAATAAAATAGCCATCATGAATAGTTAAATGAACAATAAGCTGATCCTTCTGGAATACATGCGAGCTAGCCGTGTTTTCTGCAGGCAGTTCATTCCAGCCCCAAGATTGTATGGCTTCAGAATAGGGCTCTGGAATATTGTCGTTCTCCTTTAACCCGGGCAGGGAATAACGCACGTAGTCCATAGCCGTGTTCGTTGTCGTCCGATCTGGTGAGTTTGCTTCCTTAGGTACGGGAAAGCTCTTCTCGTTAAGGGCACCCTCGAACGATTCCCAAGAAGGTTCCTTCGAGGCGCATCCGGCCAGCAATACAGCTACCATACATAAAATAAGGAGCGTCCACAACGTTCGGGCTCGCTTCATACCTTAAATCCTCCTTACCCTCCTTCCTGCAACTAAAGACACAGGAATAAATTCAACATATGAATTTTATGAGTAGTTCATTCGTATTAAGGTTATGCTTAAATTTGCACTTTTCTATTATACTTATATCTATTGCCATGTCGGTAACAAAAATGTCATTCAATTGATGCCGGTCTTCACAATCTCTTCACTAATGTATCAATCAGATTAAGCTCCGGATTTCGCATATATACCTGATCAATCGGTCCTTACGTTCTCTTCGTGTTCATTGTGACCCATAATTTAAAAAGAAAAAAAAACACTGCTGAGTTTCAGCAGTGGTTCATGTGCTTGGCAGCGTCCTACTCTCCCAGGACCCTTCGGTCCAAGTACCATCGGCGCTGGAGGGCTTAACGGTCGTGTTCGGGATGGGTACGCGTGGAACCCCTCCGCCATCGCCACCAAACGGCAGGCTTGATCGCCTGAAAACTGGATCGAAACGAAACATTGCGTTGTTTTGGATAAGCCCTCGACCGATTAGTATTGGTCAGCTCCACACGTTGCCGTGCTTCCACCTCCAACCTATCTACCTCGTCGTCTTCAAGGGGTCTTACATACTGGGAAATCTCATCTTGAGGGGGGCTTCACGCTTAGATGCTTTCAGCGCTTATCCCGTCCGTACGTAGCTACCCAGCCATGCTCCTGGCGGAACAACTGGTGCACCAGCGGTACGTCCATCCCGGTCCTCTCGTACTAAGGACAGCTCCTCTCAAATTTCCTACGCCCACGACAGATAGGGACCGAACTGTCTCACGACGTTCTGAACCCAGCTCGCGTACCGCTTTAATGGGCGAACAGCCCAACCCTTGGGACCTACTTCAGCCCCAGGATGCGATGAGCCGACATCGAGGTGCCAAACCTCCCCGTCGATGTGGACTCTTGGGGGAGATAAGCCTGTTATCCCCAGGGTAGCTTTTATCCGTTGAGCGATGGCCCTTCCATGCGGTACCACCGGATCACTAAGCCCGACTTTCGTCCCTGCTCGACTTGTAGGTCTCGCAGTCAAGCTCCCTTCTGCCTTTGCACTCTTCGAATGATTTCCAACCATTCTGAGGGAACCTTGGGACGCCTCCGTTACACTTTAGGAGGCGACCGCCCCAGTCAAACTGCCCGCCTGACACGGTCCCCGTACCCGTTTAGGGTACCAGGTTAGAACCTAGATACGATCAGGGTGGTATCCCAACGGCGCCTCCACCGAAGCTGGCGCTCCGGCTTCCAAGGCTCCCACCTATCCTGTACAGATCGTACCCAAGTTCAATATCAAGCTGCAGTAAAGCTCCATGGGGTCTTTCCGTCTTGTCGCGGGTAACCTGCATCTTCACAGGTATTAAAATTTCACCGGATCTCTCGTTGAGACAGCGCCCAAGTCGTTACGCCATTCGTGCGGGTCAGAATTTACCTGACAAGGAATTTCGCTACCTTAGGACCGTTATAGTTACGGCCGCCGTTTACTGGGGCTTCGGTTCACAGCTTCGGATTACTCCTAACCGCTCCCCTTAACCTTCCAGCACCGGGCAGGCGTCAGCCCGTATACTTCGCCTTGCGGCTTCGCACAGACCTGTGTTTTTGCTAAACAGTCGCTTGGGCCTTTTCACTGCGGCCCCCTCGGGCTATTCACCCTACCGAGGCACCCCTTCTCCCGAAGTTACGGGGTCATTTTGCCGAGTTCCTTAACGAGAGTTCTTCCGCGCGCCTTAGAATTCTCTTCTCGCCTACCTGTGTCGGTTTGCGGTACGGGCACCTTCTCCTGGCTAGAGGCTTTTCTTGGCAGTGTGAGATCATGACCTTCGCTACTACAATTTTCGCTCCCCATCACAGCCCAGCCTTACGGTGTACGGATTTGCCTATACACCAGCCTCACTGCTTGGACGGACATCCATCAGTCCGCGTCACTACCCTCCTGCGTCCCCCCATTGCTCATAACGGATTATGGTGGTACAGGAATATCAACCTGTTGTCCTTCGACTACGCCTGTCGGCCTCGCCTTAGGTCCCGACTTACCCTGAGCGGACGAGCCTTCCTCAGGAAACCTTGGGCTTTCGGCGGATCAGATTCTCACTGATCTTTTCGTTACTCATACCGGCATTCTCACTTGTGTACGCTCCAGCTGTCCTTACAGTCAACCTTCAATGTATACACAACGCTCCCCTACCCCTGATGCAAGCATCAAGCCATAGCTTCGGTGGTGTGTTTAGCCCCGTTACATTTTCGGCGCAGAGTCACTCGACCAGTGAGCTATTACGCACTCTTTCAATGGTGGCTGCTTCTAAGCCAACATCCTGGTTGTCTGTGCAACTCCACATCCTTTCCCACTTAACACACACTTGGGGACCTTAGCTGATGGTCTGGGCTGTTTCCCTTTTGACAATGGATCTTAGCACTCACTGTCTGACTCCCGGCGACAAGTAGATGGCATTCGGAGTTTGACTGAGCTTGGTAACCCTTGCGGGCCCCGCACCCAATCAGTGCTCTACCTCCATTACTCTTATTCACCGAGGCTAGCCCTAAAGCTATTTCGGGGAGAACCAGCTATCTCCGAGTTCGATTGGAATTTCTCCGCTACCCCCACCTCATCCCCGAACTTTTCAACGTTCGTGGGTTCGGGCCTCCAGTGCGTGTTACCGCACCTTCACCCTGGACAGGGGTAGATCACACGGTTTCGGGTCTACGCCCACGTACTAAGTCGCCCTATTCAGACTCGCTTTCGCTGCGGCTCCGGCTCCTCGCCTTAACCTTGCACGTTAAACGTAACTCGCCGGTTCATTCTACAAAAGGCACGCCATCACCCCTAAAATGGGCTCTGACTTCTTGTAAGCACACGGTTTCAGGACCTGTTTCACTCCCCTTCCGGGGTGCTTTTCACCTTTCCCTCACGGTACTGTTTCACTATCGGTCGCCAGGGAGTATTTAGCCTTGGCAGATGGTCCTGCCGGATTCATACGGGGTTTCACGTGCCCCGCACTACTCGGGATCCGTCTCGGAGGGAACGACTTTTCAGCTACAGGGCTTTTACCTTTTCCAGCGGGCCTTTCCAGACCTCTTCGCTTAAACCGTTCCTTTGTAACTCCATATGAGACGTCCCACAACCCCGAAGAGCAAGCTCTTCGGTTTAGGCTGTTCCGCGTTCGCTCGCCGCTACTGACGGAATCACTCTTGTTTTCTCTTCCTCAGGGTACTTAGATGTTTCAGTTCCCCTGGTCTGCCTCTACCTCTCCTATGAATTCAGAGAGAAGTGACTGTGCATTACCACAGCCGGGTTTCCCCATTCGGACACCCCCGGATCAAAGCTTGCTTACAGCTCCCCGAGGCGTTTTCGTTGTTCGCCACGTCCTTCATCGGCTCCTGGCGCCTAGGCATCCTCCGTGTGCTCTTACTAGCTTAACCAACGCTCCAATTTCCGCCTGATCGCTCCGTCTTGTTTGAAAGGCCGCTTCCGGATGTCTCCGTTCGCTTTCGCCTTTCAAGCCAAAAGTCGCTCTCATTCGAAAATCTTCGCTCTCAGCTAATAACTATTTCAACTTGTTTGGACACAAGTTCAGCTAAAAGATGTTCTAAAACGCAATTTTCGTTTCGGTATCCAGTTTTCAAGGATCAAGATTTGAGAGATTGAACTCTCAAAACTGAGCAACGAGTGAGTGTTGCCGGAAGTCAAGCTTCCGATTTGAATGTTTCCGCTACGGGAAACGATTCTCCATAGAAAGGAGGTGATCCAGCCGCACCTTCCGATACGGCTACCTTGTTACGACTTCACCCCAATCATCTACCCCACCTTCGGCGGCTGGCTCCTTGCGGTTACCCCACCGACTTCGGGTGTTGTAAACTCTCGTGGTGTGACGGGCGGTGTGTACAAGACCCGGGAACGTATTCACCGCGGCATGCTGATCCGCGATTACTAGCAATTCCGACTTCATGCAGGCGAGTTGCAGCCTGCAATCCGAACTGAGACCGGCTTTCTAAGATTGGCTCCGCCTCGCGGCTTCGCTTCCCGTTGTACCGGCCATTGTAGTACGTGTGTAGCCCAGGTCATAAGGGGCATGATGATTTGACGTCATCCCCACCTTCCTCCGGTTTGTCACCGGCAGTCACTCTAGAGTGCCCAGCTTCACCTGCTGGCAACTAAAGTCAAGGGTTGCGCTCGTTGCGGGACTTAACCCAACATCTCACGACACGAGCTGACGACAACCATGCACCACCTGTCTCCTCTGTCCCGAAGGCCGCGCCTATCTCTAGACGATTCAGAGGGATGTCAAGACCTGGTAAGGTTCTTCGCGTTGCTTCGAATTAAACCACATACTCCACTGCTTGTGCGGGTCCCCGTCAATTCCTTTGAGTTTCAGTCTTGCGACCGTACTCCCCAGGCGGAGTGCTTACTGTGTTAACTTCGGCACCAAGGGTATCGAAACCCCTAACACCTAGCACTCATCGTTTACGGCGTGGACTACCAGGGTATCTAATCCTGTTTGCTCCCCACGCTTTCGCGCCTCAGCGTCAGTTACAGCCCAGAAAGTCGCCTTCGCCACTGGTGTTCCTCCACATCTCTACGCATTTCACCGCTACACGTGGAATTCCACTTTCCTCTTCTGCACTCAAGCTGTCCAGTTTCCAGTGCGACCACAGGTTGAGCCCATGGTTTAAACACCAGACTTAAACAGCCGCCTGCGCGCGCTTTACGCCCAATAATTCCGGACAACGCTTGCCCCCTACGTATTACCGCGGCTGCTGGCACGTAGTTAGCCGGGGCTTTCTTCTCAGGTACCGTCACTCCTTAAGCAGTTACTCTTAAGAACGTTCTTCCCTGGCAACAGAGCTTTACGATCCGAAAACCTTCATCACTCACGCGGCGTTGCTCCGTCAGGCTTTCGCCCATTGCGGAAGATTCCCTACTGCTGCCTCCCGTAGGAGTCTGGGCCGTGTCTCAGTCCCAGTGTGGCCGTTCACCCTCTCAGGTCGGCTACGCATCGTCGCCTTGGTGAGCCGTTACCCCACCAACTAGCTAATGCGCCGCAGGCCCATCCCTTGGTGACAGATTGCTCCGCCTTTCAGCCTCCTAGCAGGAGCTAAGAGGAATTATCCGGTATTAGCTACCGTTTCCGGTAGTTATCCCAGTCCAAGGGGCAGGTTGCCTACGTGTTACTCACCCGTCCGCCGCTAAGCCTCATCGGAAGCAAGCTTCCGATGAAACTCCGCTCGACTTGCATGTATTAGGCACGCCGCCAGCGTTCGTCCTGAGCCAGGATCAAACTCTCCAATAAAGTATTGAAAGAGCGATTAGCTCAATTTGAAACATCTGACGAGAATTTGCATTCTCAATTTTGGAACTCGCTTGAAGCGAATTCCCACTCACTCGTTGTTCAGTTTTCAAAGATCAAACTTCTTTGCCGTCGCTCAACTTCTCATCATCAGCAACTTTTATAATATATCATATCCGACCGTTTAATGCAAGCTCTTTTTTTAAAATTTCTTTTGAACCAGAACTCGTATTTCTTGGCCGGAATTAGAATATATCATGTTTTATTTTTTAATGCAACACTTTTTTTATTAACTGTTGAATTTAAGCCTTATGTCAAGATCTCCTGGATATAGAGATGACGCGAGTGTGCCAAATTGATGATTTTACCCTCTACGCTCACCAATGGGCGTGTAGGGTTGCTTCGATCAGAGAAGATGATTTCTCCAGGCCGGCCATCGTTTAGACGTATCTTCGTTCCGTTGTGCAGCTCCGTCGTCTTATGTATGAAGGTCTGTACAATGGATGGTTCCAGTTGGCCGAACCCTTCTTTTTGAATTTCCTCCAAAACGAGATATGGCGACTGCGCCTTCTTGTATATCCGCTCCAGCGTCATTGCATGGAAAATATCCGCCACAGCGACAGTTTTCGCGTATAAATGAATTTGACTCCCCCGCAGCCGAAGCGGATAACCCGAACCGTCAATTTTTTCATGATGCTGCAAAGCTGCAAGCCGGACCCCTTCGTTAATGGCCGTTACTTTTCGCAAAATTTGATATCCATACGTTGTATGCTTTCGCACTTCATTTCTTTCGGTAAGCGTAAGCGGCTCAGGCTTCTGCATAATTGAGCTGTCAACCTTTGCATTTCCGATATCATGCAGCAAACCGGCAAAAGCCACTTGAAGCCACTCTTTCTGCGGATAGCCACACCACTGGGCAATCTTATAAGATGTAAGCGCAGAGAGCACGGCGTTATGATAAATGTAATCCTGCTCGTTAAGCGTACGCGGGGAAAAATCGAGAACATGATAATCCTTGATATGGGCGATCATGGCCTCCAGCCCGCTGCGCAGTTCATAGATCGGCAGAACCGCTGCGTCGGCTGAACTATAACACTTTTTGATGAGCACCAGCATATGATCGTATTCCTCATGCAGCCTAGAACCGCTCTTGGCCAGCGCAGAAGCTGTAATGACCGATCCGGCTTTAACCGCACCCTTAGAAGGAGTTTTGGACGGTTCCATGGCTTGGGCGTCCTCCTCGGAGCCTTCAATATCCACCTGCTGAATCAGAAAAGCCTCCAGAATCTCCATATCGCGCGGCAGCAGTATTTTTCCTTTAGCAAATAAAATGCCTCCCAAAGGCGTAATGACATCCTTACTCACTTTTGAACCCGGCCTTATTTCCGCCACCGATATATTCGGCATACGCTCACTCCTTTACTCTCCCCCTATTCATGACAAATAGGTACTATTTACCTAATTATATTATGGATAAGGAGAAGCGACTAGTATGAAAGCAATAAGACTTATATTTTTTTGAATAAAAAAGAGAGCGCCCACCAGAAATTAGTCTAGTGGCACGCTCTCTTTACATTACACTATTCCAAAGCTTCTCCGTCATCCTCCGTATTAGACTCGGCAGAATCAGCAGTCTCATTGACTTCCGCAGTCTCATCAGACAGCGTATTTTCATCCCCGTCTTCGCTCTTGTCGGTACGGCAGACGGTAGATACGGCATCCTCATCGCGGATATTGATCAGCTTCACGCCCTGCGCATAGCGTCCCATGGTCGAAATGCCGTCCATACTCATACGGATCAAGGTTCCGCCCGTCGTAATGATCATCAGGTCCTCTTCCTGCTTAACGACCTTGAGGCTGACCACAGGGCCATTCTTCTCCGTAAGATTGATGGTCTTGATCCCCTTGCCTCCGCGGGTCTGCAGACGGTAATCGCCGGCAGGCGTACGTTTGCCGTAACCCTTGGTCGTGACGATCAGCACATCCAGATCTTGGTCAATGCAATCCATGCCGATAACATGATCCTCTTCGTCCAAAGTAATGCCTTTGACTCCTGTTGCACTCCGGCCCATTGAACGGACATCCTCCTCGGAGAAGGTAATAGACATTCCGTCCGCCGTGCCCAAAATAAGCTTCTGCTTGCCGTCGGTAAGCTTCACATCGATCAGCTCATCTTCTTCCCGCAGATTGATTGCGATGAGTCCGCCTTTACGGATATTGTTGTAATCCTCAAGCGGCGTCTTCTTCACAATTCCTTCGCGGGTGGCAAAGAACAGATATTTATCGCTGTCCGTTTCCTCGATCTGGATGACGGCGCTGATCTTCTCACCCTGCTCGATCTGGAGCAGATTAATAATCGGCGTCCCGCGCGCCGTCCGTCCAAGCTCCGGAATCTCGTAGGCCTTGATGCGGTATACCTTCCCTTTATCGGTAAAGAACATCAGATAATTATGGGAGTTGCTGACGAAGAGATGCTCGACAAAATCCTCATCCTTCGTGTCCATGCCCACTACGCCGCGTCCGCCGCGTTTTTGACTGCGGTAAGTGCTTACCGGAAGCCGCTTAATGTAGCCGGTATGCGAAACTGTAATGACAACCTCTTCGCGCGGGATAAGATCCTCATCGAGAATGCTCTCTTCTCCGATGGTAATCTCCGTCCGCCGCTCGTCGGCGTACCGGTCCCGCAGCTCCTGCAATTCATTGCTGATAATTTCGAGCACAAGCGATTCATCAGCCAGGATCGCCTTGTACTCTGCTATTTTGGCTAGCAGCTCGTTGTACTCGTTCTCGATCTTGTCGCGTTCTAGACCGGTCAGACGCTGCATCCGCATGTCCAGAATCGCCTGGGCCTGCTCCACGCTGAGACTAAACGTCTCAATCAAGCCTTCACGCGCAATATCAACCGTACGAGAAGCGCGGATCAGCGCGATGACTTCATCCAGGTTGTCCAGCGCGATGCGCAATCCTTCCAAAATATGCGCCCGGGCTTCCGCCTTCTTCAGTTCAAATTCCGTCCGGCGGCGGATAACCTCGATCTGATGCTGCAAATAGTGGTACAGCACGTCGCGCAGATTCAGCACCTTCGGCTCATTGCCGACAATGGCCAGCATATTGATGCCGAATGAAGACTGCATTGAGGTGTGCTTGTACAGATTATTAAGCACTACATTCGCGTTAACATCCCGTCTGACTTCGATAACGATGCGCATTCCATTGCGGTCCGACTCATCCCGCAGATCGGTGATGCCTTCAATCCGTTTCTCACGAACCAGCTCGGCAATTTTCTCCACCAACCGTGCTTTGTTAACCTGATAAGGCAGCTCGTTAACAACGATCCGTGCCTTGCCGTTATTCTCTTCCTCAATCAAAGCCTTTGCGCGCATCGTGACCGAACCGCGGCCCGTACGATACGCCTGGCGGATGCCTTCGCGGCCCAAAATATAACCGGCCGTAGGAAAATCCGGGCCCTTGATATATTCCATGAGCTCCATCGGCGTAATTTCGGGATTACGGATCATCGCTTGTACGCCGTCGATGACTTCACCCAAATTATGCGGTGGAATATTGGTAGCCATCCCTACCGCGATACCGGATACCCCGTTAATCAGCAGATTGGGGAAACGTGAAGGCAGAACGGCGGGCTCATGCTCTTCACCATCATAGTTAGGTATAAAATCGACCGTTTCTTTATTCAGATCGCGCAGCATTTCCATGGCAATCTTGGAAAGTCTGGCTTCGGTATACCGCATCGCCGCGGCCATATCGCCGTCAATCGAGCCGAAATTGCCATGCCCGTCGACCAGCATGTAGCGCATGGAGAAATCTTGGGCCATCCGGACCATCGTTTCATAAACGGCCGAGTCGCCGTGCGGATGGTACTTACCGATTACCTCACCGACGATTCTCGCCGATTTCTTATACGGCTTATCCGGTGACATTCCAAGCTCCGACATCGCAAACAAAATGCGCCGGTGCACCGGCTTAAGTCCGTCCCTTACGTCCGGCAAAGCCCGGCTTACAATGATGCTCATTGCGTAATCCATGAAAGAATCGCGCATTTCCACACCGATGTCCCGGTCCCTGATTTGCGGGTTATTTTGTTCAGCCATGAGTTGCTGGACCTCCTTCAGTTAAAAAACCGCTACCCTATATTATATTCCTTTCACAAAAACTGCACAATTAAACGTACTAGCTCAACTATTCATATAAGAGATTTTCTTTCCTGGTGCCCGGGTATTAGCCCTGTCCGCATATGATCACGGCTCATAGACTGTATGGAGTAACACTGCCTAACCGCTCCAAAACTCCGCCAAAGATATCATCCCATATCCTTTGATTATACCATTGTTTAGAACACTTGTCCTTATATTTCAGCAGTGTAAAGGAGGAATAACATGAGAATTCAACGGGTTCCCAGCAAATGGGCCAAGACCGAAGTCATTCTGCTTAACCGCTCCTTGACGCCTTATATTCCCGATACCCGCAAATATGATCCTGCAGCGCTCAGCGAGATGCTCGGCCTGTATGAAACCGTCTATATCAAACCGGACCGAGGAACCTACGGATGCGGGGTTATGCGAGCTGAGCGGCGGAGCTTGCACTTGACCCCCAGCGGCACGGAACAGTCCGGAAATAACGAAGAGAAAGGCGCCCATTCCAGCATTCTGTATATTCTCCGTTATGGCACAAAAGCACAGGCGTATCGTTCCATTGAGGAACTGCATCAAGCGATAGCCGAAAGAACTCAGGGACGTTTCTATTTGATTCAAAAAGGGATCAGCCTGCTGTGTTACAAGAAACATCCGTTCGATCTGCGTGTGCTTGTCCAAAAAAGCCCCGAAGGACGCTGGGAAACGACCGGACTGTTAGGCAGAGTGGCGGCTCCGCAAAAAATTGTGACCAACTATCATAACGGAGGCCGGGTTTTATCTGTCGAAGCGCTGCTGGGGGAACATATGAAGCATAACGAGCGCTTGGCAATGATCACCCATCTTAAAAATCTTGGTGCAGATACTGGACGTCAGTTGGAGACGGCTTTTCCCGGAATGAAAGAAATCGGTCTGGATGTCGCCATGGACGATCATCACGATCTATGGATTCTTGAGGTTAATACACTGCCTTCTCTTGTGGTGTTTAAAATGTTTGAAGACAAATCCATTTACCGAAAAATCCGCCGTTATGCCGCCGCCTACGGCCGTGCCGGCTTTGGCAGCCCAGGCATATCCTCACGCCGCAAGCCGATTGCACGCAGCCATTAATCCTTAGATCTCTCCATAATCGCCCACCATACTTAAAAAGCAGCCCCCGAAATCGCTCGCCCGTTAGGCGGCAACCGGAGGCTGCTAACAAGTGGATACTGGCATGGCCAGTACAGAATGACTAAATATCCAGATTTTTGACTGACTTGGCATGCTCTTGGATAAAATCGCGCCGCGGCTCCACATTATCTCCCATCAGGGTGTCGAAAATGCTGTCGGCAAGAATGGCGTCTTCTATCGTTACCTGCAGCATGCTGCGGCTCTCGGGATCCATCGTCGTCTCCCAAAGCTGAGTGGCATTCATCTCGCCAAGACCTTTATAGCGCTGAACATTAAACTTGGCGTTCTCGCCGAAGGTGGCGATAATTTCATCCCGTTCCTTCTCTGATCCGGCGTAGCGGACAACCTTGTTGCGCTCCACCTTGAACAGCGGCGGCTGGGCGATGTAGATAAAGCCCGCTTCAACGATTTTGCGCATGTACCGGTAAAAGAAGGTCAGCAGCAGTGTGCGGATATGGGCGCCGTCGACATCCGCATCCGTCATGATGACAACCTTATGATAACGGGCCTTGGATAAATCGAAGTCGTCTCCGATACCCGTCCCCAGAGCGGTAATAATCGCGCGGATTTCTGCGTTGGACAGAATACGGTCCAGGCGCGCCTTCTCCACATTCAGAATTTTACCGCGCAGCGGCAAAATCGCCTGAAAATGCCGGTCGCGTCCCTGCTTGGCCGAACCGCCGGCGGAGTCGCCTTCGACGATGAACAGTTCGCTGATGGAAGCGTCTTTGGACGAGCAGTCCGCCAGCTTCCCTGGCAGTGAGCTGACTTCAAGAGCGCTCTTGCGACGCGTCAGCTCGCGGGCTTTGCGCGCCGCCTCCCGTGCGCGGGAAGCCTGCAGCGACTTCTCCAGCACGCGCCGGGAGATCGCAGGATTCTCCTCAAGAAACTCCTGCAGCTTCTCGCCGAACAGCGATTCCACAATCCCGCGGACCTCGCTGTTGCCGAGCTTGGTCTTCGTCTGGCCTTCGAACTGCGGCTCGGGGATCTTCACGGAAATGATTGCCGTCAGTCCCTCACGAACGTCATCACCGGTCAGGTTGGAGCTGCTATCCTTGATAATGCCGCTTTTGCGAGCATAATCGTTGATAATCCGCGTCAAGGCGCTCTTGAATCCGGATTCATGCGTACCGCCCTCATGGGTATGAATATTATTGGCAAATGAATAAATATTCTCGGTATATGAATCATTGTACTGAAGAGCAACCTCGACCTGAATCATGTCGCGGGAACCGCCAACATAGATGGGTTCCTCGTGCAGCACTTCTTTTTTCTCGTTCAGAAACTTCACGTATTCAATAATACCGCCATCATATTTAAACGAGCTCGACGTACCGGTCCGCTCATCCGTAAGCGAGATTTCGATCCCCTTGTTCAAGAAGGCCAGCTCGCGAATCCGGGTAAGCAGCGTATTATAGTCATACACAGTCGTTTCGGTAAAAATCTCCGGGTCCGGAAGAAAGGTCGTCTTGGTGCCCGTTTCATCGGTATCGCCAACCGTCCTAATATCATACTGAGGCACGCCCCGGCGGTATTCCTGCTGGTACGCATGTCCTTCGCGCTTGACGGTAACAATAACCTTTTCCGAGAGAGCATTTACTACCGAAATACCTACTCCGTGCAGACCGCCCGAGACTTTATATCCGCCGCCGCCGAACTTACCGCCTGCATGCAGGACAGTCATGACGACTTCAAGCGTCGATTTCTTCAGCTTCGGGTTCTCTCCGACAGGAATTCCCCGTCCGTTATCGATGACGGTAATGCTGTTGTCTTCATGCACAATAACCTGGATTTTGTCGCAATAACCGGCCAGCGCTTCGTCAATACTGTTATCGACAACTTCCCATACGAGATGGTGCAAGCCCTTTACGCTGGTCGAACCAATGTACATGCCCGGACGCTTACGGACTGCTTCCAGCCCTTCAAGCACCTGAATCTGGCTCTCATCATATGTCGGTTGATTCATTGACATGCCTTCACCTACTTCTTTCAGATTATCACTTGTACCCGCGCGGGGGCCTTAACTTTCAAGCAGCATTCTGGATCGTTTTTTGAGTGTGGAAGAAGAAATGGGGGAATAATACACAACGTTCTGAGTAACGACTATAGATTTGGCTTCTTCTTCGCCGATACGCTCCAGCCTTTTGTCATTTAAAGCGGCGGCTACGAACTTTTTGGACAGTTTGGAGGATTTCTCAATCGAAATATCGAATATGGCAATCAGTTCCGAAGACCGGATAACCTTTTCCCCGCCCAAATGTATATACATGGTCTTCCTCCGCTCGTTTAAGACTCTATGATCCCGCTGTGGACCCGGTACTGGGTTGCACCTTTTAATTTATCGGCATTCAGGCTTTCAATTCCGGTAGCCGTTATGAAAGTCTGCACTTTGCTTTGAAAAGTTTCGATCAGCTGCGTTTGACGGTACGGATCAAGCTCGGACAGGACATCGTCAAGCAGCAGGACGGGATATTCCCCAATTTCCTCATGGATCAATTCGATTTCGGCCAGCTTAAGCGAAAGGGCGGTCGTGCGCTGCTGCCCCTGCGAGCCGTAGACAGAAGCTTCTCTGCCGTTGATAAAAAAGGACAGATCGTCCCGATGGGGACCTGTCAGCGTCATTCCTCGCCGGATTTCCTGTTCACGTGTTTGTGATAACTTTAACATAAATTTGTCCAATAAGACAGCTTCATCTTCCTCCTCCCGCTCTCCGAAAGAAGGAACATAGCGTAATTTCAGTTCTTCACCGCCGTTTGTAATCCCTTTATGAATCTCTTCAGCCCATATTTGCAGCTTCTTTATGAATTGTTTCCTTTTTTTGACGATTTTAACACCATGCTCCGCAAGCTGGGCATCCCATATTTCCAGCATATCCCCGCCTGACCCATTTTTTGCCCACAGCTGTTTTAGCAGATTGCTTCTCTGGAGGAGCACCTTCTGATACTGCTGCAGATGAAACAGGTAGCTTGGCTGAACCTGACCGATTTCCATATCCAAAAAACGGCGCCGCACACCGGGCGTGCCTTTGACGATCTCTAAGTCCTCCGGCGCAAACATTACGACATTCAGCGAGCCGACAAACTCGCTCAGGCGCCTCTGCTCCAGACCGTTAATTTTCGCTTTCTTCCCCTGCGGGGACAGTGACAGCTCGAGCTTCAAACTTCCGTACTTCCGCTGAACCTCCGCCTCGATATGAGCTGCGCCGTCCGGAGCATCAAAAGAGATCAGCTCGCGGTCTTTGGAGGTCCGGTGGCTCTTGGTCATCGCAAGGCAATAGAGCGCCTCAACAAGATTCGTCTTGCCCTGCGCATTTTGTCCAAGGATCAGATTCACATCTCCCAGGCCGCCAAGCAGCAGCGATCCGTAGTTGCGGTAATGCCGCAGGCTGATTCTGTTAACAAACACGAAAGCGTTCCTCCCAAGAAGAAACGACTTCGCCGTCCTCTAAGAGCGGCATCGTTTCTCATAGAAATATAAGCTCCAAAATATGCATCATGCATACGAATCCTTATATTTCAAGATAGCGCCACAAAGTGCAGCCTTAGCCTCTAGCATGCTCAGGTGCTTTGCGGAACCCCGAAAACTCATAAATTCCGTACTTAGCGTACAGCAAACTACGCTTGTTCTTCTCCGCCGGCCACTTCGAATAGGCCTTCCCCTTTTACTTCGACTTTATCACCCGGATACAGCTTTCTGCCCCGGCGATCCTCTCGTTCTCCGTTAACGAGCACATGGCCTTCCTGCAGCAGAGCCTTCGCCATCCCGCCTGTGGATACACAGTCCGAAAGCTTCAAAAATTGATCCAGTTTGATATATCCACTGTGGATAACTATTTTTTTCATGATTTCTTTCCTCTCCGCCATTTATCCACAAAGGGAATTTTGGCGTTAGTTGGTCGTACGATAAGGCAAAATGACGTACAGAGCCTTACTTGCATCCAGCGGCTTCAGAATAATCGGGCTCATCATGCCGGTAAAAGCGATCGTCAGCTGCTCGCTGTCAACAACTTTCAGCACATCCAGCATATATTTGGAGTTAAACGATATTTTCAGCGCTTCACCTTTAAAATCTATCACTTCAAGCTCTTCCCGTACTTTGCCGAGCTCTGAGGAACTTGAGGAAATTTCGATGCCTCCCTGTTCCAGTGTCTGAAGCCGGACGATGTTCGTCTTTTCCTCGCGGGACAGCAAATAAGCACGGTCGATCGATTCGCTTAATTTTTTTGTGTCCAAAGTTAGTTCTGTTTTGTAAGCGCTCGGAATAATTCTAGAAGTATCAGGGTAAATGCCGTCCAGGATGCGTGTGTAAAAAAGAACCCGGTCCAGCTTAAAGAGCACCTGGTTGTCGGCCACAACGATATCAACCAGCATGTTCTGATCTGGAATGATTTTGCTCAGTTCATTCAGCGTTTTGCCGGCGATAACGACATTGGTAAAATGGATATCTTCCGTTCCTTCCAGTCTGGCGGCTCTTGTTGCCAGCCGGTGGCGGTCCGTCGCCGTAAATTTTAACTCTCCATCGGACAGATTCCATAGTATACCTGTTAATATCGGTGTTGTCTCCTGGTTGGAGATGGAAAAAGCCGTTTGTTTGATCATTTCTTTCAGCAAATCGCCGGGCAAAGTGATCGTTTCATTTCCCTCAATATTCGGCAGGACGGGAAATTCCTCCGGATCAAGACCGACCATTTGGATCTCTGCCGCTCCGGAAGAAATGAAAGTCTGAAAGCCTTCCTTAACCTCCATGTGAATCTCTGTGGACGGAAGCTTCTTAATAATCTCAACGAAAAATTTGGCTGGAAGCACTACGCTTCCCGGCTGCTCCACTTTAACGATCTGTGTGCTGTCATTTTCCGCGGGAATGAACGATTGGATAGAAATATCAGTATCGCTTGCGGTTAACGTAACGCCCTGATAGCTGACTTCCAATTTGATGCCTGTCAGAATGGGGATCGTTGTTCTGCTGGATATCGCTTTAGATACGTGTTGGATGGATTCGTTGAGTTCATTTTTAAGAATGCTGATTTTCATAGTTTCACTCCTAGCTGAAAAATGGGGAAGCGTTAGATGAAGATTATTTAAAGATTTTAAATAGTATTAGTAGTAGGGGCGCGGGATATGTGGATAAGCGGCCCGAATCGCATAAAATTAAGCCTACGCACATGTGAATAGATTGTGTATAGGCTTGTTTATTCCTTCTGCTATGAAGGATTTTTAATTTTCTCTGAAATATTGTTAACCACTTTGTACAGCTCTTGGTCGATTTTGAGCGATTGACTTATTTTTTCGTGGGCATGAATAACGGTCGTATGATCCCGGCCTCCGAAGGCTTCGCCAATCTTGGGCAGCGAGTAATCAGTGAGCTCACGGGAGAGATACATGGCAATCTGTCTTGGAAAAGCGACGGCTTTCGTCCGCTTGCGCGCTTTGAAATCCTCCAGCCGCAAGTTGTAATATTCGCCTACTTTTTGTTGAATATCCTGTATCGTAATCATCTTCGGCCGGCTGGACGGGATGATATCCTTCAGCGCTTCGGCCGCCAAATGTGTCGTCACGTCCTGATTGGTCAGGGATGAGTAGGCAACCACCCGGATGAGAGCGCCTTCCAGCTCACGGATGTTCGTATCGATCTGATTGGCGATATACATCATCGCTTCATTTGGAATATCAAGGTTCTCGGCTTTGGCCTTCTTGCGCAGAATCGCAATTCTCGTTTCCAGATCCGGCGGCTGAATGTCTGTTATCAGTCCCCACTCAAACCGGGAGCGCAGCCTCTCTTCCAGAGTCGGAATTTCTTTTGGCGGCCGGTCGCTGGAAATAATGATCTGCTTGCGTTCCTCATGAAGCGCATTGAATGTATGGAAAAATTCCTCCTGCGTCGATTCTTTGCCGGCCAGGAATTGAATATCGTCGATCAGCAGGATGTCGACATTGCGGTACTTATTGCGAAAGCTTTCGCCGCGGTTGTCGCGAATGGAATTGATGAACTCGTTGGTAAATTTTTCTGATGAAATATAAATTACCTTGTTGCTCGGATTATGTTCCAGAATATAATGACCGATCGCATGCATCAGATGAGTTTTGCCGAGTCCCACCCCTCCGTATAAGAACAAGGGATTGTAAGCTTTGGCCGGCGCTTCCGCCACGGCAAGCGACGCCGCGTGAGCAAACCGGTTACCGGAACCGATGACGAACGTATCGAACGTATATTTGGGATTCAGCATATGCGTCTGGGCTTCTTCACGGGATACAGCGGGCGGCCCGGAAGAAATCTGCACGACAGGCTCCGCAGGTTTGTTCTCTTCTATAACAAACTTGACATCCACCTGCTTTCCAGTCATTTCAAGGACCGTAGCTCCGACCAGCTTCGTATACCTGCTCTCAAGCCATTCGACAGCAAACGTCGTTGGCGCCGAAATAACCAGCGATTGGGAACTGAACGAGATCGCTTTGGTCGCCTTAAACCAGGTGTCGAAGCTTGGTTTGCTTAGTTTGGTCTGAATAATCGATAAAATCTGCTGCCATAGTTCGGAAGTATGGCTGTCCACACACTGTCACTCCTTTAAATCTTCCAAATGTGGCTAAAGCCATGAAGTGGAAATATCGAAGAAAATAAGGTGATGGGGAAATATTATC